>NZ_MWMO01000001.1 GCF_002556635.1 Novosphingobium sp. PC22D
CCACAACAGCTCGCCACAGCCCGCCGCGAATGGCCCTGCGCCGTCCCAGAGCCAAAATCGCATTGTTCACGGACGACTCGCTCAACTTTCGCGACGGCCTTGTCGTGAACGGTTTCTTCCCGACGTTCGACGGCATCGTCCCGCTGTCCGACGCGTCCTGCGAAGTCGTCGAGACGGGGGCAGGCGTGGATGCTTTCGCGGTCGGCGATCATGTCATCAGCACGTTCCACCCCAAGTGGCTCGACGGCCATATCGAGAAGTCGCAGTTGGACAATTCTCCGGGCGGGCCTGCCGACGGCTTCGCCTGCGAATTCGCGACCAGGCCCGCAACGCACTTCACGCGCGCGCCGCGCGGGCTTTCGCACTCCGAGGCGGCCACTCTGCCTTGCGCGGGGGTCACGGCCTGGCGTGCGCTGATCACCGACGGTCGGGTCAAGCCGGGCGCGAGCGTCGTCACCATCGGCTCCGGCGGCGTTTCCCTGTTCGCCGTCCAGTTCGCGAAGGCCGCGGGCGCTCGCGTCATCGCGCTCTCCTCGACGTCGTCCAAGCTCGATCGTCTGAAAGCGATGGGGGCTGACGAGACGATAAACTATCGCGAGGTCGAAGACTGGGGGAAGGCCATTCTCGAACTAACCGGCGGTGTGGGCGCCGATCACATTGTCGAGGTGGGCGGCCCCAACACCATGCCGCAGTCAACGATTGCAGCCCGAACCGGGGCGCACATCGCGATCGTCGGCGCGGTTGCGGGGTTTGACGTCGACACCATGCCTTTCGCGATCGTGCAGGCCAAGCGACTGCGTCTGCAGGCAGTCACCGTCGGGAGCCGGCGCGACCAGATGGAGATGGTGGCCGCCATTGAAACCTCGGGCATCCGGCCGGTCGTCGACCGGACGTTTCCAATCGCCTCGCTTGCGGAGGCGTTCCGCTATCAGCAAGCCGGTGAGCTTTTCGGAAAAGTCTGCATCGATATTTGATGGTTGCCCGATCGGCTGCGGCGCGACCGATCGTGGATGCGCCTCCTGATACGCAGATCGGGGCTGCGTTGTACGTCTCCGGGCGGATTGACGGTGTCGGCGCCGGGAGGACAGCCGATTCTTCGCACCTCCACGACTTCTTCACGCGGCAGGAGGCACCTGCTGCGTTCGCGCCGCGATCTCGGAATGCGGCTTGTGTCAGCGTTCGGTCATCCTAATGCAGCAGGTTCGCCTTCTTGAGAGGGAAAGCCCGGATCATTCGCATGCGAGTGCTGATCATCGAGGATAATGCGCGGCTCGCCCGGCTGACGGCGGAGGGGCTGCAGCGGCGCGGGCTTTCCTGCGATATCGCGCAAACGCTGGCGCTGGCATCGGATTCGCTCGACGTGGCGTTGTTCGACTTGCTGATCCTCGATCTCGGCATGCCCGATGGCGACGGGCTGGAATGGCTGCGCGCCGAACGGCGCAGGCGCGATCTGCCGCCCGCGCTGATCCTGACCGCGCGCGATGCGCTGGAAGATCGCGTTGCCGGGCTCGATGCCGGTGGCGATGACTACGTCGTCAAACCCTTCGACCTGGACGAACTCGCCGCGCGGGTCCGTGCATTGCTGCGCCGCCCCGGACCGCGCGCGCCCGCCATACTCGAAGTCGGTGCATTGAGCTTCGACCCGGGCAGTCGCATGGCGGCGGTCGCCGGCAACGCGCTGGAACTGTCGCGGCGCGAGGCCAATCTGCTCGAGCTGCTGATGCGCCGCGCGGGCACGGTGGTGCGCCGCGAGGCGATCGAGGACGCGCTCTACAGTTTCGACGAGACGGTAACTCCCAACGCGGTCGAGGCAGTGGTGTCGCGCCTGCGCCGCAGACTGGCGGAGGGCGGTGCGGCCGACATGCTGCATACGGTGCGCGGAGTGGGATATCTGCTACAGGACCCGGCCTGATGCGGCGCTCCTCCATTTCCCGCCAGCTCACCCAGGGGCTTGCCCTTGTCGGGCTCGTCGGGACGCTGCTGCTCTTCCTCTTCGTCGCAATCGAATATGGCATGACCTTCTCGACCTTCTTCGACCGTGAGGCGCTGCCGCGCGTGATCCACGAATTGTCGGAACATGTGCTGATGCCGGTGCTGGTGCTGATCGTGCCGATGACGCTCGCCGCGCGCTGGGTGATCCGGCGGTCGCTGGCGCCGTTGGCCGATGCCGCCGAACGAGTCGATGCCGCTCCCGAAATGGCGCGCGGCTTTCGCATCGAAACCGGGCAATTGCCGCTCGAAGCCGTTCCCTTCGCGGATTCGGTCAATGCGCTGCTCGCCCGGCTCGACCGGGCGGCAGGCGATCAGGAGGCGTTCGCCGCCGACGTCGCGCATGAACTGCGCACGCCGCTGACGCTGCTCGCGCTCGAAATGGACCGGCTCGATCCTGACACCGCCGCGCCGCTGCGGCGTGACATCGCCCATATGCGGCGGCTGGTCGACCAGTTGATGCTGCTCGCCCAGATCGATGCGGACAATGCGGCGCAGATGCCGCAAACGCCGATCGATCTCGCCGAACTCGCCGCCGACGTCGCCGGGCGGCTTGCGCCGCTCGCGGTCTCTCAGGATCGGTTGATCGCCGTCGAAGGCAAGGCCGCGCAGTGCGTGCGGGGCCGGCGCGAGGCCCTCGCCGCCGCGCTGCGCAACCTGATCGAGAATGCGCTGCGCGTAACACCGGCTGGCGGCACGGTGACGCTGCGCGTCGGGCCGGACGCGACGATCGCGGTGTGCGACGAAGGCGAGGGGCTGAGCCGGGAGCAGCTCGACCAGCTTGTCCGCCGTCACCGTCGCGGCGATCATGCCAGTGTGGACGGTGCCGGGCTGGGACTGGCGATCGTCGCGCGGATCATGGCCGCGCATGGCGGCAGCGTCACGGCCGAACCGGAGCACAGGGTGGTGCGGCTGCAATTCGCCCCGGATACGAAATAGCCGGACCGTCAGGCGGTCGTCAGCTTGGCCGGCCTAGGCATCCGGCATGGCTCAGCAGCGAACTCGTTGGATCGGCGGTGCAACCCTTGTCGCGGCCATTGCCGCCGGGGGGTGGTGGTTTCTCGCAAGCCCTGATGTGAGCCCGCCGCCCGCGGAATCGGCGACTGCCGAGCCAGCAGCCTTGCCCGAAACGCTTGAACTCCCGGTGGATCAGGCGCGTGCGATCGGGCTCGAATGGGCCGCTGCCAAGGCAGCCGAACAGGCGCCGGTCGCAACGCTGAACGGCACGGTCGAACCGCCCGCCAACGCCCGCGTCGCGGTGACGGCGCTGTTCGGCGGCGTGATCGAGCACAGCTATGTCGTCGAAGGTGCCGCCGTCCGCAAAGGCCAGCCGCTCGCTATCGTCCGCAGCCCCGAAATCCTGTCGCTCCATTCCGACCTGGTTCGCGCCCGGGCTCGGCTCGGCATAGCGCGCTCCACAGCGCAGCGGCTCGACCAGCTCAGCGACGCCGGCGTGATCGCCGGAGCGCGCGCCGAGGAAGCACGCGCTTCACTGCGCGAAGCCGAGGCGGATGTTGCCGAGAAGCGCCGCATCCTGGCGCTGGCGGGCGCTTCGGGCAGTGATGGCGGCTATCGGCTGCTCGCCCCGATAGCGGGGCGCGTCACCAGCGTTAGCGCGACCACCGGCGACCGGCTGGACGGCGGCGGCGCTCCGTTCGTGATCGACGCGGCGGGTGCCTATGAAGTCAATGCGCAACTGCCCGAGCGGCTCGCCGGACGCGTCCATCCCGGCATGCAGGTGCGGCTGGGCGACGTGACCGGCACGGTATCCTCGGTCGGCACCACGATCGATCCGGAAACCCGTTCGCTGCTGCTCAAGGCGCGCATGCCCGCCGGGCCGGGCGTGATTTCGGGCGGCACCGTGACGGTGACCGTGCTCGGCCCGGCGCCGTCGGGCGCGGTGACGGTGCCCGCTTCGGCGGTCACGCCACTCAACGGCGCGGACACGGTGTTCGTGCGCACGCGCGACGGTGTCGCGATACGCAGAGTACAGCTCGGCGAGGGCAGCGCCGACGACATGGCGCTGGTGCTTTCGGGACTGAATCCGGGCGATCAGGTGGTGAAACGCGGAACGAGCGAGATCAAGGCGCTCGTGCTCGCGCAGTAAGCCGATGCTGCGTTCGCTCGTCGCCGCCGCGCTCTCATACCGCCTGCTCGTACTGGCGCTGGCGGCGGTCGTCGCCGGGCTCGGCGCCTGGGCCTTTTCCACCCTGCCGGTCGATGCCTATCCCGATATCGCGCCTACCCAGGTCAAGATCATCCTGAAGGCGCCGGGCATGACGCCAGAGGAAGTCGAAACGCGCGTCATCACGCCGATCGAGATGGAAATGCTGGGGCTGCCCGATCAGGCGATCCTGCGCTCGACGGCGAAATATGCGATCGCCGACATCACCATCGATTTCAACGAAGGTACAGACATCTACTGGGCGCGCCAGCAAGTCGCAGAGCGCCTGTCGGGCGTGACAGGCGACTTGCCGGCATCGGTCGCGGGCGGGCTCGCGCCGATCTCCACGCCGCTGTCCGAAGTCCATATGTTCACCATCGAAGGGCCGCTCAGCCTGCAGGAAAAGCGCACGTTGCTCGACTGGACGATCCGTCCGGCGCTGCGCACCGTGCCCGGCGTGGCGGACGTCAATGCGCTGGGCGGCGCGGTGCGGACCTTCGAAGTCCGTCCCGATTTCGCCGCGATGGCGCAGGCCGGTGTCAGCATTTCCGATCTGCGCGACGCGATCGAAAGCGGCAATCGCAACGACGGCGCTGGACGCCTTTCCACGGGCGAGGAGGCGCTGATCGTCCGTGCGGTCGGCGCGATCCGGTCGACCGGTGACCTCGACTCGGTGGTCGTCGCCAGCCGTCCCGCAGGGATCGTCCGCGTCGGCGATCTCGCCACCGTCACCACCGGCAGCCTGACCCGCTACGGCGCCGTGACCAAGGACGGCAAGGGCGAGGCGGTGGAGGGGCTGGTGATCGCACTGCGCGGCGCCGATGCGCGCAAGGTGGTCGAGGGCGTGCGCGAGCGCATCGCCGAACTCGAAAAGACGCTGCCTCGGGGCACGACCCTGTCGGTCTTCTACGACCGCTCCGACCTCATCACCCGCGCCGTCGGCACCGTCGAGGAAGCGCTGCTCGAAGCCACCGTGCTGGTAGTGATCCTGCTGATCCTCTTCCTCGGCGACTGGCGCGCGGCGGCGATCGTCGCGGTCACGCTGCCGATGGCGGCGCTGATCACCTTCCTCTTCATGAAGGGAATGGGGCTCTCGGCCAATCTGATGAGTCTCGGCGGGCTCGCCATCGCGATCGGGATGCTGGTCGACGGCGCGGTGGTGGTGGTCGAGAATATCGTCGAGCGGCTGAGCCATGAGGCGGAGGGCAGCCATCCGCGCCTCAACAAGGTGTTTCGCGCGACCAGCGACGTGATCGTGCCGGTGTCGGCAGGGATCGTCATCATCGCGCTGGTGTTCCTGCCGCTGCTCTCGTTGCAAGGGCTCGAAGGCAAGCTGTTCGCGCCGGTGGCGCTGACCATCGTCTTCGCGCTCGCCGGATCGCTGCTGCTCGCGCTCACGCTCGTGCCGGTGCTCTCGTCCTTCGGCCTGCGCGGGCATCATGGCGATCCTTGGATCATGCGGCAAATGGCGCCGCGCTATCGCGCGCTGCTCCATGGCGCCTTTGCGCGCAAGCCGCTCGTCTACGGCCTGTCCTTCCTCGGGCTGGTGCTCGCGGTGCTCGCCTACGGCGGTGTCGGCAAGACGTTCATGCCGACGATGGACGAAGGATCGGTGATCCTGCAGACGACCAAGCTGCCGACGATCGGCCTCGATCACTCGGTCGCGGGCGACCTCGCCGTTCAGCGCGCGGTGATGGCGAAGGTCCCCGAAATCGAAAGCATGATTACCCGCGTGGGTTCGGACGAACTGGGGCTCGATCCGATGGGCCTCAACGAAGCCGACAACTTCGTGAAGCTCAAGCCGCGCGAGGAATGGCGCGGCGACAAGGATCTGATCATCGCCGACATGCGCGCCGCGATGGAGAACGTGCCGGGCATCGAACCGACCATCACCCAGCCGATCGAGATGCGCGTTTCGGAAATGCTCACCGGCGCGCGGGGCGATCTGGCGGTCAAGATTTTCGGGCCGGACACCGTTACGCTCGCCGATCTCGCCGGACAGATCCAGGGCGTGCTGCAGGGCGTGCCGGGTGCGGCGGAAGTGATGACCGTCGCCAACGATCAGGTCGATTATCTCCAGCTCCGCATCGATCGTGCCGCCGCCGGGCGCTACGGCATGCCGGTCGACATGCTGCAGGATGCGATGAGGTCGCAGGTCGAGGGCGTCCATGCCGGCATCGTCGCCGAAGGACAGAAGCGCGTGCCGATCGTCATTCGTGGCGACGAAGCGCTGCGCAGCGATCCGGTGCGCTTTACCGATGTGATGGTGCGCACCCCCGCCGGCGTGACGGCGCGCGCCAGTGACATGGCGCAAATCGAGCGCGTCGAAGGTCCGGTGAAGCTCGATCACGAAAACGGCTCGCGCTATGCGCTGGTGCAAGCCTTCGTCTCCGGGCGCGATCTGGTCGGCTATGTCGACGAGGCGCAAGCGGCGGTGGCGGCGAAGGTGACGCTGCCCGCCGGATACCGGCTCGTCTGGGGCGGTCAGTTCGAGAACCAGCAGCGCGCCTCGGCGCGGCTGATGCTGGTGATCCCGGTTGCACTGCTGCTGATCTTCTTCGTGCTGTTCGCGACCTTGCGCTCGCTGCGCGCATCGATCCTGATCCTCGCCAACATTCCCTTCGCGATGGTCGGCGGCATCGTCGCGCTCTGGTTCTCCGGGGAATATCTCTCGGTGCCTGCTTCCGTGGGTTTCATCGCTTTGCTCGGCATCGCGGTGCTCAACGGGCTCGTGCTGGTCGCTTATTTCCGGCAACTGCGCGCCGAAGGCGTGCCGCTTGCCGAAACCGTGCGGCTCGGCGCCGAGCGGCGGCTGCGTCCGGTGATGATGACCGCGACGATCACGGCGTTCGGGCTGGTGCCGTTGCTTTTTGCCACCGGGCCGGGATCGGAAATCCAACGACCGCTCGCGGTGGTGGTGATCGGCGGACTGATCACCTCGACGCTGCTGACGCTTATCCTGCTGCCGATCCTCTACGAACGCTTCGGTGAAGGCCGCGAAGAGCGTGAGGAGGAACTGGTCGATGGCTGACGTGCTGCTCACCATTCACTGCGCGCCGTCCGACGCCACCATGATCGCCCGCGCGCTGCGCGACGCGACCGGCGTTGCCGTGCACGAAATCGGCGAAGCCGTGCACGGCCATGACTTCGGCGATGCCGACACCGCCGAGCAGGTGTCGGGCGAATTGCGCCGTAGCCTGTTGCAACTGCTTGTCCCGCAGGACCGGGTTGATGCGGCGCTCGATGCGGCGCGCACCGCGCGGCGTCGCCTGCCGATGCGCTGGCATGCCGTCGCGGCGCTCGCCAGCGGGAGAATCGAATGAAACACCCCCTTGTTCTCGCCGCGCTGCTGTGCACCGCCGCGCCTGCCCTGGCGCAGCGCGCCGATCTGCCGCCCGAACCGGCCATTGCCGAAGCGCTCGACAGCCACCCTTCGGTGGAGGCTGCCGCACAGCGTGTCGAGGCGGCGCGCGCAGAAGCCGGGATGCTCCGCCGCGGCCCCCATGAAGTGACGGTGAGCGGCAGCTATCTGCGCCGCAGCGTCGATCGCGAAGGCGGGTTCGACGAATTCGACGGCACCGTAAGCCGCGCCTTCCGCCTGCCCGGCAAGGCGCGGCTCGACCGGCGCACCGGCGAACTCGGCATCGAAGTCGCCGAAAATGTGCGGGAGGATGCGCGCCATCAGGCCGCGCTGATGCTCTCCAACCGCTGGCATGACTGGCTGGTCGCAAGTGCGCTGGTGCGGCTGGATACAGAGGCGGTCGCCAATTACGGCAGCGAGTTGGGCGCGATCCGCGACAGGGCCGATGTCCGCGACGCGTCGTGGCTCGATGTCGACCAGGTCGCATCCGCACTCGCGCTCGCCGAAACGCGGCTGGCGGATTCGCGCGCGGCCGAGGCGCAGGCGCGCGTCGCGCTCGCGAGTGCCTTTCCCGGCCTGCCGCTGCCCCCGCAGGCCCCGCCGATGGCCGTACCCGAACTGCCGCCGGAAAGCATCGACGCGCTGCGCGAACTGGTGATCGCCCGCAGCCACGAGATCGGCGCCGCGGCACGCGATGCCGAGCGGCTCGATGCGGTCGCGATGCGCACCGAGCGCGACCGCATCGCTGATCCCTCGGTCGGCGTGCGGCTGTTCAGCGAGCGCAGCGGCGCCGAACGCGGCGCGGGGCTGGTCTTCTCGCTTCCGCTTGGCGGCGGATATCGCCGCTCCGCCGCCGACCAGGCGCGGGCACAGGCCGGTGCCGCGCGGTTCGATGAGGCGCGTGTCCGCCGCGAAGTGGAGGAAACCGCGCGGGGCGATGCCGTCGCCGTGGGTGCACGCATGACCGCATGGCAATCAGCGGTTCGCGCGGTCGCGGCCGCCTCCTCCGCTTCGCGGCGATCCGACAGTGGCTATCGGCTCGGAGCAATCGACATGGCCGACATGCTCTATGTCCGCCGCCAGGAGATCGAGGCCCGCCGCGCCGAGATTCTCGCCCGCGGCCAGGCGCTGCGCGCGATCCTCAAGATACGCATCGATTCGCACACGGTATGGGCCCCCGAGGAGGGCTGAAGCCTGAAGCGACGCCCCGATCCCGACCTGCCGAAGATCGCGCGCCGCGCAGCTAGGCGAGCGACTCGACCGCGGCGAGATGGCGAAGCCGTCCTGCATCGCGAGCCGGAGGAAGCCCGAACATGCGCGAATATTCGCGGCTGAACTGCGACGCGCTTTCGTAACCAACCGCGAATGCGACGCGCGCCGCGTCGTGATCGGCGACAAGCAGGCGTCTTGCCTCCTGCAGGCGCAAGGCCTTCTGGTACTGCAGCGGCGTCATCGCGGTCGCGGCGCGGAAATGGCGATGAAAGGAGGCGACGCTCATGCCGGCGATAGCGGCCAGCGCATCGACCCGCACCGGCTGGTCGAAATGCTCGCGCAGCCAGCCGATAGCCTGGCGCACTTGGCTGAGACGGCTGCCTTGGCGCGCCGCCTGCCGCAGCAGTCCGCCTTGCGGGCCATGCAACACCCGATAGAGCATCTCGCGCTCGATCAGCGGCGCCAGGGCGGCGATGTCGCCCGGCGTGTCGATGAGCGCCAGCATGCGGGACCAGGCGTCGAGCAGTTCCGGCGTCATGGCGCTGACCGCAAAGCCAGAGGTCTGGGAGCCGGACACGTCGGGTTCGTCGCCAAGCAGACCGGTCAGGCAATCGAGATCGAGCGTCAGCGATACGGCGATGTAAGGCTTGTCCTCACTGCCATCGATGACGCAGCCGGCCGCAGGCAGGTCGATCGAGCCGACGAAGTAGCTTGCGGTGTCGTAGCGAAGCCGGCGGTCGCCGATCATCACTTCCTTGGCACCTTGGAGCACGACCACCAGGATCGGCTGGTAGAGAGTTAGCGTGGGCATGCTGGCGGCTTGCTGCACGTGGATCTGGACACGGGGAAGCGCCGAGGTGCGATCCGCACGCGCGTGTCGTACGGCGCGTTCGCGAAGCAAACGGAGTCGTTCCTGCATGCGCGATGCTCTCGATCACCGACTGTTCAATCGCAAGAGCCTCGTGCCGATCCGAGCATCGTTTGAGACGATCAGGCAAGAATTCGCGAGGATCGGGCGCGCGTGCCGGCGCATGGCCGACCACATCGCGTATCAACGGCTGCATCAGCATTTCACGGAATGGAGACGAATATGACGGAACAGTTTGGCGCGGAAACCACGACGGATGAAGTGCTCGACGGCGTGGACCTGACCGGCAAGCGCGTGCTGGTGACCGGTGTTTCGGCTGGCCTGGGTGTCGAGACGGCACGAGCGCTGGCGGCGCACGGCGCGGCGGTGGTCGGCGCCGCGCGCGATCTCGACAAGGCACGGCGTGCGACGGATGGCGTGGTGCAGGGCGCGTTCGAGCTGGTGGAGCTCGACCTGGCGGATCTTGCCAGCGTGCGCGCTTGTGCCGACGCCCTGGTGGCGGACGGCCGAGCCTTTGACCTGATCATCGCCAACGCGGGCGTGATGGCCGCGCCGCAGGGCAGGACCGCCGACGGTTTCGAGACCCAGTTCGGCACCAACCACCTCGGCCACTTCGTTCGTCAATCGCATCGCCTCGCTGCTGCGCGACGGCGGACGAGTGGTGAGCCTTTCCTCTGCCGGGCACGGCATTGCCGATGTCGATCTCGACGATCCCAATTTCGAGCGGACGCCGTACGACCGCTGGGTCGCCTATGGCCGGGCCAAGACCGCGAACGCGCTGTTCGCGGTCGAGTTCGACCGGCGCCATCGCGACCGTGGCGTCCGCGCGACCTCCGTCCATCCCGGCGGCATCAACACCGAGCTGGGCCGGCACATGTCGCAGGAAGAGATGGACGCGCTTGTTCAGCAAATGGACGCGGCGGGGGAAGGCCCGTCCTTCAAGTGGAAAACCATCCCACAGGGCGCGGCGACCTCGGTCTGGACAGGCGTGGTCGCACAGGCGGACGCGGTCGGCGGACGCTATTGCGAGGACTGCCACGTCGCCGATGTGTCCCCCGGCCAAGGCGTTCTGCCGGGCGTGCGGCCCTACGCGGTTGACCCCGACCGAGCCCGAGACCTGTGGGCGAAGAGCGAGGAAATGGTCGGCGAGCAGTTCTGAACTGCACCGCGAAATCTCCACGTGAACAGCACTCAGACGGCAGCATCGACACACTGCCGCACCGAAAGAGGAACGACATGATGAAAATGCGCAAACTTGGGTCCCAGGGGCTCGAAGTATCGGCACTCGGGCTCGGATGCATGGGTATGTCCGAATTCTACGCCGGCCGCGACGAGGCGGAATCGATTGCCACGCTCAATCTTGCACTCGATAGCGGGCTGACCTTCCTCGACACGGCGGACATGTACGGCGTCGGCGCCAACGAAGAGCTGGTCGGCCGTGTGGTGCGCGAGCGGCGTGACCGGGTGGTCGTCGCCACCAAGTTCGGGAACGTCCGTGGCGAGGACGGCAGTTTCAAGGGCGTCAACGGTCGGCCCGACTATGTTTGCCAGGCCTGCGACGCGAGCCTGAAGCGGCTCGGGATCGAGGTGATCGACCTCTATTATCAGCACCGCGTCGATCCCGAGGTGCCGATCGAGGAGACGGTCGGCGCGATGGCGCAACTCGTCCAGGCGGGCAAGGTCCGGTATCTCGGCCTGTCTGAAGCCGCTCCGGACACCATCCGGCGCGCGCATGCCACACATCCGATCAGCGCGCTGCAGACCGAATATTCGCTGTGGAGCCGCGATCCGGAAGCGGAGATCCTGCCAACGGTGCGCGAGCTCGGCATCGGCTTCGTGCCCTACAGCCCGCTGGGCCGCGGCTTCCTGACAGGTCAGTTCAAGTCGCCCGAGGATATTCCCGCCGACGACTATCGCCGCAGTTCGCCGCGCTTCCAGGGCGAGGCTTTCGCGAAGAACCTCGCGCTCGTGAGCGAGATCGAGACGATGGCCGCGGCCAAGCGCTGCACCCCCGCGCAACTTGCGCTCGCCTGGGTGCTGGCGCAGGGCGAAGACATCGTGCCGATCCCAGGGACGAAGCGGCGCACCTATCTCAAGGACAATCTCGGCGCGCTGGATGTGACCCTGATCAAGGACGACCTTGCACGGATCGACGCGATCCTGCCGCCCGGCGCGGCCGAGGGAACGCGCTATGCCATCCCGCAAATGGCAAGCCTCAACCTGTAGGCGCAATCGCTTGTTGCGCCGCGCCCGCAAGCCGCGATCGTTTCGTCCGCCGCCTCCTGCCACGCCCTTCGAAATGAACGAGGTGCGTTCCAGCGGGCGGCTGACGGCCGCTCGACGGTGGCTTCGTCGGCTCAGCAAGCCATCGTCGCTGCCCAGGCACGCGCTTCTGCTTCACTGAAAACGGTAGGGGCTGAAGCCGTCACGGTCGGCGTCCTCGCTGCCGTTGAGTTCCCGCGTCAGTATATCGGCCCCCAGGCTCGCGAAGGCGATGCCGTTGCCGCCGAACGCGGCGGCAAGCCAGAGATGCGGCATGCCGGTTGCTGGTCCGATGGCGGGCAGGCCGTCAGGCGATGACCCGAAGGTTGCCGCCCATTTTCGCTCGACAGTGATGGGGCCGGTGCCCAGCAAGGCCTCCAGTTTCGCGGCGATTCGTCCGGCCTTTGCGCCGATCAGACCGTCGCGGCCCCCTCCCTCGGCAAGATCGATATCCTCGCCGCCCGCTATGATCCGGCCCAGCCGGTCGGTGCGAACGTAGAGATAGGGGTCGGCCGCCTCCCAGATCATCGCGCCTTCGCGCCAGAGCGGGGCGGTCCCCGCCGGCGTCGCGATTGCGAAGGTCGCGTGCAGGCGGAAGGCCGGCGGCAGGAATAGCGCCGGTCGCTCATAGCCGGTCGCCAGAATGACGTCGCCTGCATGGCACCGTCGTCCGTCGCCAACCTCGACAATGATCCCGTCATCGACGGGATGCAGCGCCACGACATCGACAGGCCAGGTCAGGCTCGCGCCTGCCTTCTGCACGCGGTCCAGCATTGCGTGGCAAACGCGGACCGGTTCGATATCGAACCCGCCTTGCGAAACGATCGCTGCCCGCGGCGCGATCCCGAAGCGCCGCGCGACATCCTCCGCTGCCAGGAATTCGGACGGCAGACCATGCCGGCGGTGCATCCGTGCTTCTTCCGCCAGCCCGGCTTCGTCGAGCACATTGCTCGCGAGGTAGACGGTCGGGCATTCGCTGCGCGCTTCGGCCAAACCGAGAGAATCGATCCGCTTGCCGAGCGTCCGGACGGATTGGTAGACACGCCGCCATCGCCGGGCGGCATTCGCCTCGCCGATGGTCCGCGCGAGATGGATCATCGGCACGTCCATTGCCCACATGACCTGGGCGGTGGAGGCAGCCGTGCTGCCGGAGCCGGGCGGACGCCGGTCGAACATCGCGATCTGCTTTCCTTCATCGATCAGACGTTCGGCGAGGACGGAACCGACGATCCCGCATCCCAGGATCGCGACATCGACGCGCGCGGAAGGAAAGGGGTTACAGTGCGGAACATGCCATTCCGCCTCGCGCCATGGCACGCTTCCGGTTCGCAGATCGTGCGCTTCGGTGAGCGCAAGCGAAGCAGGCTTGTCGGTCCGCCGATCCGACGCCGGCTTCATCCGGGATAATTGTTTTTGGTGAGCAGCCCCGCCAGATGCGCGGCATTGCCAGCCATCATCTTCGCGGTCTGCGTCACTATCTTGGGAGTACCGTCAAGATCCTTGAAGTCGGTCGATCCCATGGCCTCGCCGACCCAATAACAGGCGCCGACGGCGGGAATAGTCCAGCCGACGTCGTTGAGCGCCTGGAATATCTGCGCGCAGGAGAAATGCGCGCCGTCTTCGTTCCCGACGATCGCGGCGACGGCGACTTTGCCGTAGCTGGGCATCCGTCCTTGCTCGTCGGTCTCGGAAAGGAACGCGTCCATGCGTTCGAGCACGCGCTTGGCGATGCTGCTGATCTGGCCCATCCAGATCGGCCCGCCCAGAATCAGGATGTCGTGCTCCAGGATCTGGGTTCGCAAAGCCGGCCAGTCATCGCCATCGCCTTCATCGGAGGTGACACCCGGCTTGATGTTCAGCGCCGCCACGCGGACGGGGTCGGTGACCTCGACATTACGCTGGCGGAACGCGTTCGCGATTACCGCCAGCATGGCGTCGGTCGATGAACTACTCGAAGGGTCCGTCTTGAGCGTGCAATTGAGCGCGAGGGCCTTCACCATTGTCTGCATTGCCTTTCGTGTCGAGTTCTCAAGCCAAGCTTGTGATCGCAAGAAATCCGGCGCCGATCAGCCGGTTCATTCCGCGCTACGGGTCTATATAGGAATCCGGCGCAGGCGATTTGTTCCGGCCCTTCCGGTCAACCTGTGACGAAATGGCGTCCGGTCGGGACGAGGCCAGAGGTCAACCTGCTCGTTTGCGGCAACGCCTTCCACCTGCTCGAGGCCAGGCAATGTACATTGCGGCCTCCGGCCTCGCTCGGACCAGAGCGTGCCGCGCGGTTCTAAGGGTATGGCGGTGCGGCGGCCCCCGCTTCGTCCCGCCGAAGCCCGGATCGCCGGCAGATCAGGCGGCGACCTCGCCGTGCAGGCTCATCAGCGAATCCATCAGCCCCTCGTCGGCGCTCGAGCACACGCCCAGCACCAGCGCCTCCTCGCATCCCGGCGCGACGAGATAGGCGTGGCCCATGGTGGAATCGATATAGATCGATTCGCCCGGCCCCAGTTCGACGCTGTCGTAGAATTCGGTGTGCGCCACGATACGTCCTTCGATCACGTAGATCAGCTCCTCGCCATGATGGCGCACCAGGTCGCCGAATTCCTCGGTGCTGCGCGCGCGGATGCGGGTTAGGATCGGAATCATGCGCTTCCTGCGCAGATCCGTGCACAGATAGTGATAGTCATAATTGTCCGTCTCGACGCGGAACGCCTTGTCGAGGCTGCCGATGCTGCGCCGCGCGGTGACCGGGGGCGGGTCCGCCTGCCGATCCTCGGCGAACAGATCCGACATGCGCATATTGAGGCGGCGGCTGAGCTGCTGGAGCTTGTCATAAGTCAGCGTCAGCCGATCATGCTCGACTTTCGACAGAGTCGAGACGGGAATGCCGCTCTGCGCGCTCATTTCCTTGAGCGTCCAACCGCGTTCGGCGCGGATTCCACGGAGCACCGCGCCCAGCGTCGGCTGATCGCTGCTCATTCTTCCCGCTCCCGCCGTGAAAGCCAGTTTGACAATTTTCCAAATAGGATCATTATGTCCTCATCAGGCTAATCCTGTGTCAGATCAGGTTAGGCCCAACTGCCATCGAGCGCAACTGCGACAAGTCGATACAGGGGATTGGCGATGCGACTAGTGCGAAAGTTTCTGGGTCTCGCGGCTTTGCTGGCGTTCGCGCCGCTGGTGGCGCAGGGGCCCGCGCCGCAGCCGAAAGTTGAAACCGAATCGAGCGCCGCGGTGGCAGCTGCGCCTACCCCCGGGGGCGGGCATGCGCTGACGGCGGACGACCTTTCCGCCTGGCTCGACGGGCTGGTACCCTACGCGCTGGCACGCGGTGACATCGCGGGCGCCGTCGTGACGGTCGTGCGTGGCAACGAAGTGCTGTTCGAGCGCGGCTACGGCTACGCCGATGTCGCCAAGCGCAAGCCGGTTTCGCCCCAATCGACCCTGTTCCGTCCCGGATCGGTGTCGAAGCTGTTCACCTGGACCGCCGTTATGCAACTGGTGGAGCAGGGCAAGATCGATCTCGACGCCGATGTGAACGCCTATCTCGATTTCGAGATTCCGTCCTACGACGGCAAGCCGATCACGATGCGCCAGATCATGACGCACACGGCAGGCTTCGAGGAAAGCCTGCGCCACTTGATCGGCGATGATCCCGCCACGGTCATGTCGCTCGACGACTATGTCCGCGAGGGTCGTCCCGAGCGGGTCTTCGCGCCCGGCACGACGCCGGCCTATTCCAACTATGCCACGGCGCTTGCGGGCTACATCGTCCAGCGACGGTCGGGAATGCCGTTCGACGACTATGTCGAGCAGAAGATCTTCGCGCCGCTCGGCATGGCGGACTCCAGCTTCCGCCAGCCGCTGCCCCGAACGCTCGCGCCGATGATGTCCAAGGGGTATGAACTGGCGACCAAGCCTGCCAAGCCCTACGAAATCGTCTATCCCGCGCCGGCCGGCAGCCTGGCCTCGACCGGTGCGGACATGGCGAAGTTCATGATCGCCCACCTCAACGGCGGCGGCCCGCTGATGTCGCCGCGGACAGCCGCGATGATGCACGATTACCGTGCGCCGGGGATCGATCACCTCGACACGATGGCGCTGGGTTTCTACGAACAGTGGGTCAACGGGCATCGTGCCATCGCCCATGGCGGCGATACCGACAATTTCCATTCCTATCTATGGCTGTTTCCCGAAGAGAAGATCGGCATCTTCTTCTCGATGAACAGTCAGGGCACGCCGGGCAGCTCGCTCGCGGTGCGCGGGGCGCTGTTCCACCAGTTCGCCGATCGCTATCTGCCCGGGCCCGAGCCCAGGGGTCAGGTCGACGAGGCCACCGCGCGCGAACATGCGGCGATGATGGCGGGCAATTACTCGAGCAGCCGCGGCCCGGTGCGCAACTTCCTGAGCATCCTCGATCTGCTCGGCCAGACGACGGTGAGCGTCGATGGCGACGGCAAGCTGGTGATTCCCGGTGTGCCGAGCCTCGCGGATCAGCCGCGCGACTGGGAGGAGGTCGAACCCTTCGTCTGGCTCGATCGCTCGACGGGCGAGCGCCTCGCTGCCGAAGTGAACGGCGGCAAGGTCACACGCTTCAGCACGGACATGTTCTCGCCCTTCACCGTGCTCATGCGCGCGCCCTGGCAGTATAACGCGGCATGGCTGCTCCCCGCGTTGATGCTGGCGCTCGGGATCGTGGCGATTACCGCGATCGCCTGGCCCTGGGCGGCGGTCGCGCGGCGGCGTTACGGCGTCGCGCTGACGCTGGAAGGGCCCGCGCGCCTTTCCTATCGCCTCAGCCGCGGCTTCGCCTGGCTCGCACTCGCAGCGATGCTCGGCTGGATAGCGCTGGTGACGGCGATGATGTCGGATCTCAACGCACTGGGCGGCACTTATGACTGGGCGCTGTACCTGCTCCAGATCCTGACGCCGATCGCGTTGCTCGGTCTCGTCGGACTGGCGGGCTGGTATGGCTGGACGGTGTGGACCGGTGGCCGCAAGTGGGGCGCCAGGCTGTGGAGCGTGCTGCTCGTGCTCTCGGCCTTGCTGCTGCTCTATGTCGGCTTCGCCTATCACCTGATCGACTTCGGCACGCGGTATTGAGGCCGGGCCGATGACCAAGCGAAGGACGCTCGAAGTCCGTGTGGAGCATTTCCCCTATGCGCAGCCTTTCCGGATCACCGGCCATGTCTTCACCGAAACCGCGGTGGTGGTGGCCGAGATCTCACAAGGCGCGGATCGCGGGCGGGGCGAGGCTGCCGGAGCCTATTATCTGAAGGACGACGTCGCCGCGATGACCGGGGCGATCGAACGGGCGCGCGAGGCCATCGAAGCGGGTGCCGACCGCAGCGCTCTGCAGAAATTGCTGCCGCCCTGCGGCGGACGCAACGCGCTCGATTGCGCGCTTTGGGATCTGGAGGCGCAGCAGAGCGGCCGGCCGGTGTGGCAACTCGCCGGGTTGCCCGAACCGAAACCCTTGCGCACCACGCTGACCATCGGCGCGGACGAGCCCGGGCGCATGGCCGATGCGGCGGCGGCGCTGGCCGATGCGACGACGCTCAAGCTCAAGCTGACCGGCGAAGCGGCGCTCGATGCCGCGCGCGTGGAGGCGGTGCGTGCCGCCCGGCCCGATTGCTGGATCGGTGTCGATGCCAATCAGGGGTATTCCGCCGGCGCGCTGCCGGCGTTGTTCGCGACGCTCGAGCGCCATGGCGTCGCGCTGCTCGAACAGCCGCTTGCGCGCGGCGCGGAGGCGGGCCTGGACGGCATCGAGCGCGCCATTCCCGTCGCTGCCGACGAAAGCGCGCTCTCGCTCGCCGAGACCGACGCGCTCGTCGGCCGGTTCGACATGGTCAATATCAAGCTCGACAAGTGCGGAGGGCTGACCGAGGGAATCGCGATCGCCCGGCGCGCCCGCGAACTGGGGCTCGACGTGATGGTCGGCAACATGATGGGGTCGAGCCTGGCTATGGCGCCTTCCTATCTGCTCGGCCAGCTCTGCAAGGTGGTCGACCTCGACGGGCCGACGTTTCTCGCCCGCGATCGCGATCCGGGCGTTCGCTATCAGGCCGGAAACATTCACTGCCCCTCCCAAATATGGGGGTTTCCGCGTTGAGCCGCTCAATTTTCTAACGGGGTTGACAGTTCTCTGATTAGGACAATAATCTCCTATCTGAGATAAGTGTTGCGGGAGAGTCGGCGCCATGGGGCAGAGGTCCTGAGGCGGCTCGAGAAGCATCGCATCTCCGGGATCGAAGCCTTTTGCCCACCGTTCGGGCGCGGGTGACGACCGGCGGACCGAAGGCGAGACTTCGCGAAGGCAAAGGGGGCGGCCGGGTTCGTGCGCAAGGTGCGGGCGATATCCGCTGGCAAGACATGGGGACACGCGCAATGAAGAAGCATCGGTTACTCGCCTGGACCGCGTTGCCGCTGATCGGCACCGCCATGCCGGCAGTGGCGCAGGACGCGGCCAACGCGCCGCGCGCGATCAATCAGAATCAGGAAATCGTCGTCACCGCACAGAAGCGCGAGGAAAGCCTGCTCGACGTTCCGCTGTCGATCAGCGTGATCGAGGGTGAGGCGCTGCAGCTTCGGGGCGCGTCGTCGCTGACGGACTATGCGTCGTTCGTGCCGGGCATGGAAGTCAACAGCGGCGGCACGCCGGGACTCGCGACGGTGACGCTGCGCGGCATCTCGGCGACGACCAGCGCAGCGGCGGTCGGCTTCTACATCGACGATGCGCCGGTCGGGTCGAGCAGCCTCTATGCGCGGGCGACCGAAATGTCGCTCGATCTGCTGCCCTATGACATTGCGCGCGTCGAAGTGCTGCGCGGTCCGCAGGGGACGCTTTACGGCGCCAGTTCGATCGGCGGACTCGTCAAGTATGTCACCGTCAAGCCGAGCCTCGACCAATTCGGCGTGCGCGGCGGGGCGGAGGTCTTCGCGATCGACGGCGCGGGCGATCCGGGCTGGGCGGGACAGGTCATGTTCAACGCGCCGCTGGCGACCGGGAAACTGGGCGTCACCGGCAGCTTCGCATGGCGCACGTCGCCCGGCTGGGTCGACAGCGTCAACAATCCCGATCTTTCCGACCAGAACCGCTATGAACAGCGCGGCGGCCGCGCGAGCCTGCTCTACGAGCCGACCGACAGCCTGACGATCATGCTGAGCGGCATCTGGCAAAGCACCGATGCCGACAGCAACGGCCAGATCGCGGCCGATCTGACCGGCGCCCGGCTGGGCAATGGCCGGTCGTACAACAACTATGTCGCCGAACCTTTCGTATCGAGCCTCGATTACTATGCGGCATCGCTCGACTACGACTTCGGCGGCGCCTCGCTCACCTCGACGACAACGTACAGCCGGCGCGACATCGATCAGACGCGCGACGCCAGCCTGGTCTTCGGCACGCTTTTCCCGCTGCTGACCGGCGGCGCGATCGAGCCGGGCATCACGCCCTATCCCAATTCGGTGTCGCTCAAGAAATGGACCGAGGAAATCCGCCTCGCCTCGTCGGGCGGCGGATCGTTCGAATGGCTCGTCGGCGGCTTCTACACGCATGAGGACAGCACGCAGGACCAGATCGTCCACGCATACGACATGGCCGGCAACCTGATCGCGCCGCTCGATCCGCTCGCGGTCGTCTCGCTGCCCGCGACGTACGAGGAATATGCCGTTTTCGGCAATGCCACCGTGCATTTCAACGAGATGTTCGCGATCACGGGCGGCCTGCGCTGGGCGCGCAACGAACAGGACTTCCGCCAGATCAGCTCTGGCGCGATCGTGCCCCCCGCCGATGATCCCGGCACGTCGAGCGAGGACGTGGTGACGTTCAGCGTCAGCCCGCAGGTCTTCCTCGGCGACGATGCGATGTTCTATGCCCGTGTCGCCACCGGCTATCGTCCCGGCGGGCCGAACGTGATCGTGGAGGGCGTTCCACCCAGCGTCGATTCGGACAAGGTCACCAACTACGAAGTGGGGTTCAAGGGCGTGCTGGCCCAGGGCATGGTCACGCTCGACATCGCCGGCTTCTACATGGACTGGGAGGACATCCAGGTCACGCGCGCCTTTGGCGGGATCAGCGGGCTCGCCAATGGCGGAACAGCGACGAGCAAGGGAGTCGAGGGCGCGATGACGGTCACGCCGATGGCCGGACTCCGCTTCGGCTTCAACGCCGCCTATACCGACGCGACGCTGACCGAGGACGTTCCCGAGATCAGCGGCTTGGACGGCGATCGCCTGCCCAATGTCCCCAAGTTCAGCGGGTCGGCGCGAGTCGATTACACGGCCGACATCGGCAGCGGCGACACGCTCGCGCTCGGGATCGGCGTCCATCATTCCAGCAGCCGCTTCTCGCTGGTGGAGAGCGATCCGCTGGTCGCGAAGGCCAAGCCCTATACCTCGGTCGAAGCCAATGCCGGCGTGACCTTCGACGGGCATTGGACGCTGCGCGCCTATGTCCGCAACCTGTTCAACGACAAGGGCGAATTGTCGCGATCGCTGACGGCCGACGGCCTCAACGTTCCATCCTATCTGGCGATCACGCCGCTGCAGCCGCGCACCGTCGGCCTCGCCGCCGACTTCACCTTTTAAAAGCGGATCATCATGAACGCACCGTTCCAAGCCCGGGCCGCGGAGCCCCTGTTGCTGCCGCGTCCTTATCTTCTCTTCCTCGGCGATACGCGCAATCCGGAATTCGCCAAGACCGCCTTCGGTCTGCGCGACTGGGCGGGCGAGCTGTGCATCGGCGAATATGGCGTCGAAGGGTGCGAGGTCACGACCGGGCTGCCAAACATGGCCCCGCGCGAGGCCTATGGCGCCGGCGCCAGGTCCGTGGTGATCGGCGTCGCCAATCAGGGCGGCGTGATCAACGCCGATTGGGTTCCGGCGCTGGTCGAGGCGCTCGAGGCCGGGCTCGATCTGGTGAGCGGACTTCATGCCCGCCTCGCCGACGTGCCCGCGCTCACCGACGCGGCACGCAGGCACGGCCGCCGGCTGATCGACATCCGCACGCCGCCGCCGGGAATTCCCGTCGCGACGGGACGCAAGCGCAGCGGCATGCGGCTGCTGACCGTCGGCACCGATTGCGCGCTGGGCAAGAAGTATACCGCGCTTTCGCTTTGGCGCGCGTTCGCGGCTCGCGGAATCGAGGTCGATTTCCGCGCGAGCGGCCAGACCGGGATCATGATCGCGGGCTCGGGCATTCCGATGGACGCGGTCGTCGCCGATTTCGAGGCGGGCGCGGCCGAAATCCTCTCGCCCGACGCTGATCCGGCGCATTGGGATGTCATCGAGGGACAGGGATCGCTGTTCCATCCGGCCTATTCGCCGGTGTCGTTGGGGCTGCTGCATGGCAGTCAGCCCGATGTGTTCGTGGTCTGCCACAGCCCCCTGCGATCGCATGTCGTCGGGCTCGAAGACTATCCGTTGCCAAGCGTCGAGGAGGTGATCGACCTCACGCTACGGCTTGGCCGCCGGGTCAATCCGGCGATCCGGTGCGGCGGTGTCGCGCTCAACACCAGCGAAATGGCGGAGGCCGACGCGCACGCGCATATCGCCGCGGAGGCCGGGCGGCTGGGCTTGCCCGTGGCCGATCCGATCCGCGGCGGCGCGGCATTCGACGCGCTGGTCGACGCCTGCCTGGGGCCGGCATGAGCGAGCGGGTGGCAGGGGCAAGCTGGTTCCAGCGTTTCCTGCTGCCCGGCTTCGCGCTGAAGGCGTTCATCATCGGTGGCGGCTATGCCACCGGACGCGAGCTCGCCGAATATTTCATGGGGTCGGGCCCGAGGGGCGGGCTTGCGGGCATGGTCCTGGCGATGGCGATGTGGAGCCTGATCGCGGCAGTCACCTTCGCCTTTGCCCAGATGACGCATGCCTATGACTATCGCGCCTTCTTCTTGCGGCTGCTCGGCCCCGGCTGGCGCCTGTTCGAGTTCGCCTATCTCGTCTTCATCGTTCTCGTGCTCGCGGTGTTCGGCGCCACGGCCGGGGCGATCGGACAAGCGATGTTCGGCTGGCCGAGCCTCGTCGGTGCCGTGTTGCTCGCCGTCGCGATCCTGTTCGTGACCTCGTTCGGCGAGGCGACGGTCGAGCGATTGTTCAAATTCGCGTCGATCACGCTCTACGGCGTCTATGCCGCGTTCCTGCTCCTCTCGCTTTCGAGCTTCGGCGATCGCATTCTCGCCGGGTTCGAAACGCCCGCGCCGAGTGATGGCTGGATCACCGGCGGGATCACTTATGCCAGCTACAATATCGTCGGCGCCGTCGTCATCCTGCCTGTGCTGCGTCACCTCACCAGCCGGCGTGACGCGCTGATCGCCGGTGCGCTCGCCGGTCCGCTGGCAATGCTGCCCGCGATCCTCTTCTTCATCTGCATGGTCGGCTTCTATCCCGGCATCGGCGAGGAGACGCTGCCGTCGGACTTCCTGCTCGGCCGCCTCAACGCCCCCGTCTTTCACTGGGCGTTCCAGGGCATGATCTTCATCGCGCTGCTCGAAAGCGGGGTCGGCGCGGTCCATTCGATCAACGAGCGCGTCGCGGGCCTGTTCGAGGCGCGCGGGCGCCGTTTCGGCGCCGGTCCGCGCGCGCTTCTCGGCGGAGCCTTGCTGGTCGGCTGCATGTTCGTCGCCGACCGCGTCGGCCTCGTCGCGCTGATCGCCGGCGGCTATCGGCTGCTTGCCCTATTGTTCCTCATCATCTTCGTCCTGCCGGTACTCACTCTCGGAGCAGCACGCCTGTTGCGGGCCCCGGCACACCCTTCGGAAGAGGCAACCGCATGATCCAGACCCTTCGCCGCGCCGTCGCGCTGCCCGCGTTGCTGCTCGCCGCGCTGCCCGGCACCGCGCTGGCAGATCCGCCCGCGGGCTTCGCCGCGCATGTCGAGCAATTGCGCCAGCGCAGCGGATCGCCGGGCATCGCCATCGCCATTGTCGAGCACGGCGAACCGGCGTTGGTGCGCGGCTGGGGCGTGCGCGAGATCGGCAAGCCGGCGCCGGTCGACGCCGATACGCTGTTCCAGATCGGCTCGTCGGGCAAGGCGTTCACCGTCGCCGCGCTCGCGCTGCTGGTCGATCGCGGCCAGCTCGGCTGGGACGACAAGGTGATCGACCATATCCCGTGGTTCCGCATGTACGATCCCTGGGTTTCCAACGAGATGACGGTGCGCGACCTGCTCACCCATCGCAGCGGTCTCGGCCTCGGCCAGGGCGACCTGCTGTTCGTGCCGCGCGCCTCGCTTTCGCGCAAGGAAACGGTGGAGCGGCTGCGCTACATGAAGCCGGCGACGAGTTTCCGCTCGGGCTATGCCTATGACAATATCCTCTACACCGCCGCCGGGCAGTTGATCGAGGAGGTCACCGGCAAGCGCTGGGAAGATTTCATCACCGACGAATTGCTGCGCCCGGCGGGCATGGACCGCGCCACGGCGACCAACGAAGCCCGGCTCGCCGATCCCAATCGCGCGCATCCCCATGCGCGGGTGAGCGGCGTGATCCGGGGCGACGGCCCGATCACCGCGCTCGACGAACGCAAGGTCTTCATCAGCGCCAACGCCGCGCCCGCCGGCGGTCTCGCGCTGAGCGCGACCGAGCTCGCCCGCTGGCTGCAGATCCAGCTCGGCCACGGCGCGCTGCCCGAGGGCGGGCGCCTTTTCAGCGAAGCGGCCGCGAAGGAGATGTGGACGCCGGTGACGCCGATGCCGCTCGCCGCCTGGCCCGCGCCGATCGACGCCGCGCTGCCGAGCTACAACAGCTATGCGCTCGGCTGGACGGTCGAGGACTATCACGGCGTCAAGGTGATCGAGCATGGCGGCGGCGTCTACGGGTCGATCACGATGGTCGTGCTGCTGCCCGATCAGGATGTCGGTTTCGCGATCGTCGTCAATTCCGAGGAATCGGAGCTGCGCCGCGGCCTGATGTACGAGCTGCTCGACCACTACACCGGCCGCGCGCCCGAGGACTGGTTCGGCCGGTTCGACGAGTTCATGAACGCGATGGTCGCGGGCGGCAAGGAAGCGCTCGCCGCTTCGCATTCCGAGGCGGCCAAGGTAGGCCCCTCGCTGCCGCTCGAGCGCTATGTCGGCACCTATCGCGATCCCTGGTATGGCGATGTCAAAATCGGCCGCGACGGCGACCGGCTGACGATCGACTTCACCACGACGCCGGACATGGCCGGGCGGCTGGAGCATTACCAGTATGACAGCTTCGTCACCCGCTTCAGCGACACCGACATCGAAAACGCGATCGTGACCTTCCAGCTCAACGACGACGGCTCGGTCGATCGCGTGAAGACGCGCGTCGAAAGTCCGATCGCCGATTTCAGCTATGACTACCGCGATCTCGATCTGCGGCCCGTGGAGACTGCGAAATGAAACGCCTGATCCCCTTCACCGCGCTGCTGCTCGCCGGATGCGCGACCACGCCGATACCGACGCTGGAACAGGCGAAATCGCTGCACGACCGGTTGATCGTCCTCGACACGCATCTCGATACGCCGCTTCATTTCCAGCGGCCGGGATGGGATTTCGCCGCGCACCACGATCCGGCGACGGACCTGGTGCAGGTCGATATGGAGCGGATGGAAGAGGGCGATCTCGATGGCGGATTCTTCGCCATCTACACCGATCAGGGGCCGCTGACGCCGCAAGGCTATGCCGACGCGCTCGCTTTCGCGCGCAAGCGCTCCGATCTGATCGACACCACGCTCGCACGCTATCCCAAGCGGATCGCGCGGGTGACGACGGCCGGAGAGGCCCGCGCGGCGGCCACGGCGGGCAAGCTCATCGCCTTCAAGAGCATGGAGAACAGCTATCCGCTCGGCGAGGATCTGGCTCTGATGCGGGAGTTTCACGATCGCGGCGTGCGGCTGATGGGACCGGTCCACGGCGCCAACAACCAGTTCGCCGACAGCGCGACCGATAAGCCCAGATGGCATGGCCTCAGCCCGCTCGGCCGCGAGTGGGTGAAGGAGGCCAATCGGCTGGGCATCGTCATCGACGCGAGCCATTCTTCGGACGAGACGTTCGACCAGATGCTCGCCCTGTCGACCGCCCCGATCCTGCTGTCGCATTCGAGCGCGCGCTGGGCCAGCGATCAGCCGCGCAACCTCGACGACGATCGCATCCGCGCGCTGGCGGCGAAGGGCGGCGCGATCTGCGTCAGCACCATCTACCTGTCCGAGATGCACCTGGGCCCCGAGCGCGCGAAGCTGTTCGAAGCCTATGAGCACATGGATACGATGACGCCCGCCGAGCAGGCCGATCTGGCCCGCCAATGGCGTGCGCTTGACGAGACCGAACCAATGTGGAGCGTCGATTTCGAACGGTACATGCAGCAGGTGCTCCATGTCATCGCGGTCGCTGGCGTCGATCACACCTGTTTCGGCGGCGACTGGGACGGCGGCGGCGGCTTTCCCGGCTTCGACGACATCTCGGCGTTGCCGCAGGTGACGCAGCGGCTGCTCGAAGCCGGCTACAGCGAAGCGGACCTCGCCAAGATGTGGGGCGGCAACATCCTGCGGATCGTCGAAGCGGCGCAGGCGAACCCGGGAGAGTAGGCCGGCTCGCCCCGGATAGGCGCCTCGGGCGCACGTTGATGGGCCTTGCGCGCCTTGCCAGGGCGCGGGTCATCGTAACGCCGAGTTCCAAGGACCGACCTTGTGGCACGCGCCGCCCGGTCGGAGGCGCGAAGTCGTGCGCTTCCTGGTCCATGGCACTGTGCATAACGGCCGGCTTCTTTGGACCGGACAAATTTGCTCACCAGTCAGAGCGAAGTATTTGCGCTTATCGACCTCAGCATCGGCGCGCTAATCCTTCCGCGAACGCAAACGTCGCGCATCTTCGACGTAAGGTATCGGAAGGAGCACTCCCAGCGATGAACGGCCCCGCGCAAGAGGCAACGGTCTCCCTTTGGAAGACGGCGGATCGAAATCTGCTCCGCTACATGGGCCTCGGCGGCGATTTCACTTCGTTCGTTCCAGAACGCGCGGAGGGTTCGTGGCTCTATGATGCCTCGGGCCGCAAGGTGCTCGACTTCACGTCGGGCCAGATGAGTTCGGTCCTGGGCCACGCTCATCCCGACCTGGTCGAGGCCTTGCATCAGGCGGCGGGGCGGCTGGATCACTTGTTCAGCATGATGATCTCACGGCCGGTGGTGGAACTGGCGGCGGCGCTTGCGGAACTGCTGCCGGAGCTTCCGCGCTCGATGTTCCTGTCCACGGGCGGAGAATCGGTCGAGGCGGCCATCAGGCTCGCCAAAGTCGTGACCGGCAAGTGGGAGGTCGTGGCCTTCGCCCAGTCGTACCACGGGTCCACCGGGGCCGCCGCGTCCGCCACCTATTCGATCGGGCGGCGCGGCCATGGGCCGTTGATGCCCGGCGCGTTCGCCATTCCCGCCCCCAACGCCTTCCACCCTCGCTTCCCGGGCGTGACCTGGGAACAGGAGCTGGATGACAGCTTCAATCTCCTGGACCGCCAGTCGACCGGCAATCTCGCGGCGTTCATCGCGGAGCCGGTGCTCAGCACGGGCGGCATCATCGATCTTCCGACGGGCTATCTCAAGGCGCTCAAGGGGCATTGCGAGCGACGGGGCATGTTGCTCATCGTCGACGAGGCGCAGACCAGTCTGGGCCGGACCGGCGAGATGTTCGCTTTCGAACGCGACGGCGTCGTCCCCGACATCGTGCTCCTGTCCAAGACACTGGGAGCGGGCATGGCCATGTCCTCGCTCTCGACGAGCGATGCGATCGCGCAGATCGCGCAGGAGCGAGGCTTCATGTTCGTGACGACCCATGTCAACGATCCGCTGCCCGCGGCGGTCGCGCTCAAGGTGCTGGAGGTCATCCGGCGCGACCGGCTGATCGACAATGCCAGGATGTTGAGCAGCCGCTTGCTGAGGGGGTTGCAGACGCTCATGCAGAAACACCCGTGCATTGGCGACGTGCGCGGCCGCGGCTTGTTGCTCGGGATCGAATTCGTGCCCTACGCGGGGCAAAGCGCGACGGCCATCACCTCGAAGGTGACCGAGGTCGCGCTCGAGCTCGGCGTTTCAGCCAACATCACCGGAGCCTACTCGGCGGGCGTGATGCGGCTTGCACCGCCGATCACCTCGACCGAGGACGAGATCGATTTCGCGCTGGAGGTGCTCGACACCGCGATTTCCGCCGCCGTCGACTCCCATCTGGCCGCCGGCCCGGTTCGGGTCGGGCGGCACGGCGAGCCGTGAGCGGTACGGTGGATGGCGCCGATGCCGCAGCGCGGCTTTGGACCTTGTCCGGTCATATCGCCGGACCGGCCGCGGCCACGAACCAATCGCGGATTGCCTCGACGCAGGCGCGCGGGCGCGAACCCGAGGGCGTATAGACCCAGTAGCTCACGCCGGGACGGCTGAGCTGGGGAAAGGGCGCGACGAGCGTCCCGTCCGCCACTTGCTGGTCGACCAGCACGCTGCTTTCCAGGACGATGCCCACCCCGTTGGCCGCCGCGCCGATCGCCAGGTGCGACGGGTCCATCTGGATGGCGCCCAGCGGACCATGATCGGTCTCGATGCCCTGCAACTGAAGCCATTCATCCCATGTCACGACGTTCTGGGCCGTGCTGACAAGCATCCGCATCGGCAGCTTTTCGGGTGCGTCGATGCCATGGCGTTGCAGCACCGCCGGCGCGCAATAGGGCTGGAAGACTTCTGACAGGAGAAGCTGCGCCCTGTCCTCCCAGATGTCCCTGTCTCCATAAACGATCTGCAGGTCGGCGGGCGCATCCGCCGAAAGCTGGAGCGGGATGCGATCGCCCTGCAGGTGGCTGCCTTGCGCATTCACCCGGATGTCCACCTCGGGCAGCGCGGCCAGCAGGCCATGCAGGCGCGGCAAGAGCCAGCAATGGGCGAAGGAGGGAGGCATCTCTATCCTGACCACCTCGATATGCGCGCCCGCCTTGCCCCGCGCCCGGATGTCGCTCGTCGCGGCGCGCAGGCGGCGGATGCTCTGCCGCACGGCACGGGCATATTCCGCGCCTTCCGGAGTCAGGGTCACGCCCCGGCCGACACGATCGAACAGCCGTACGCCAAGAATGTCCTCCAGCAGGCGGATCTGGTGGCTGACGGCAGACGGGGTGAGATTGAGTTCCTCTGCGGCGGACTGGAAACTCGAGGCGCGGGCAGCCGCCTCGAACACCGAGATGCCCCTCAATGGCAGCACCCGATCAGCCATTTGCCGTCTCTGTCATCGCTCCTGTCATGCAGCGTTCCTTTGCTCGCGCAGGGATAAGCCATCAAACCGCGGATGGAACCGAAAGTTTTGCTTGCTTGCCAACGGAGTAGGTCGCGCGGCCGCCGGTCGCGCCGCAAGTACCCGATGGCCGGAAGCCTCCTCGCGTTGAGGCTGGGCGGACTCGGGGCGGCTGACAAAGCGCATCGCGTTGAAAATATGGAATTTTCAGAGCCTGTCGTGGCCTGGCCCAAGCCGGCCGACGGCAAGGCGCCGAGCCGAACTGGTGAATCGAACTCGTCGATTAGGGCGAGTTCTTTGAACTTATCGATCGGGCTTTGCTCTCTATCATCCTCATTAATAACCGAGACGTATCACGTCTTAGAGAACACAATTAGTACTGCCTGCCTTAAGTTAAGTTGGCGGGCAGAAGCTTTCCGGCGCACAATCAATTGCGCCGAGAAAAGAAAGCGATGCGCGAAAATATATAGAAATTATAATGATCCGACGGGGGAGAGGCGTAAACTAACTATAGGGGGGTATCATGAAGTATCCGGTGGCCTCTGCTTGTGCAATAGCAGTGTACTCTCTCAGCCAAACCGCCGCCTCGGCGCAGGATTCCTCTGCGCAGGGCAGCGTCAACGACGAGGCTTCCGCGATCATCGTCACGGGAACTCGGCAATCGGGCATCACCGCGGCAGAGAGCGCGGCTCCGATCAAGCTTGTCAGCGACGAGATGATGTCCCACGTTGGCCAACCGAATCTCAATCAGGTTCTGGCGCAACTCGTGCCCTCCTTTCGGACCGCGTCCTTCGGCTCCGATGCCGCTCAGCTCACGCTGAGTTCCTCACTTCGCGGGCTGAACCCGAACCACACGCTGATCCTCGTGAACGGCAAGCGGCGCCACGGCAGTGCGAACCTGCAAGTCGGGTCGAGCCCGTCGCAGGGCGGCGCGGCTCCCGATCTCGACTACATCCCCGCCATCTCGATCGACCACATCGAAGTGCTCGAGGACGGTGCGGCGGCACAGTATGGCTCCGACGCGGTCGCGGGTGTCATCAACATCATTCTGAAGCAGAAGGAGGGCGGCAGCCTTTCCGTCACCGGCGGCAAGAACTACTCGCGCGGCGGCCTGATCTATTCGGGCGGGCTCAATTACGGCTGGAGCAACTCGCGCGGCTATCTCAACATGACCGCCTTCTACCGCAAGAGCGACGGCACGCGCCGCGGCGACCAGGATCTGCGCGCGGCCGGCTTCGACGGTAACCCGCCCGCCGGCTATACCGGAGCGTATCTCGCCGACATCCTCGCGGCCGAGGATTATCCCAACGTGACGCCCGCCTATGGGCGGGCCCGGTCACGCTTCGGCGTAGGGTCGTTCAATGCGGCCTACGAACTGACCGACGCCATCGAGTTCTATGGCTTCGGTTCCACCGGCTATCGCAACGCCGAGTCGCGGGCCTATTACCGCACGCCGAACGCGGTCGTCTCCACCGGAAGCGGGATCTATGCCGGCGGCGTGGACATCGCGACCTACAACGCGATCGCGGCGAGCGATCCGTCGGCCATCTTCGCGCGCAACGGATTCGTGCCGATCCTGGCGTTCCGCGAACGGGATTCGGCGATAACCGGCGGGTTGCGCGGCGAGATTTCGGCGTGGCGCTGGGACATCAGCACGACCAATGGCCATGACCGGGTCAGGGCCTACACCAAGCGCTCGGTCAATGCCGATCTGTTCGTCGAGACGGGCTCGCGCCAGCGCGACTTCTACGACGGGGCGTTCAGTGCAAGCGAATGGACCAGCAACTTGGACATCTCGCACGATTTCGGGAGCTTCGCCACGCTCGCCTTCGGCGGCGAATATCGCCGCAACACCTACGAGATCGAACAGGGCGAGCCGGCATCCTACTACAAGACGGGCGCCTCGGCATTCCCCGGCTTCGGACCGGAGGCCGCCGACGGCCATGCGCGCCACAGCCGCGCTTTCTATGCCGACCTGGCGCTGACGCCGGTCGACGGGCTGAAGCTGGACGGGGCGGTCCGGCACGAGGTCTTCTCCGATTTCGGGAAGACCACCAACTGGAAGCTGACCGGGCGGTACGATTTTACCCCCGCGATTGCCATTCGCGGGACGGCATCGACGGGGTTCCGCGCTCCTACCCTGGCCGAGGCCTATTACACGCAGGTCGGCGTTGGGCCGCTATCCGCGAACGTGAGGCTTGCCGCCAATTCGGCCGCCGCCGGCTTGCTGGGTATCGAACCGCTCGAGCCCGAGAAGTCGACCAGCTATTCGGCGGGCCTGGTCCTGCGGCCCTTGCCCAGTCTCACGGTCACGGCCGATGCCTATCAGATCGAACTGCGCGACCGCATCGTCGGGACCGCGAACATCCTCACCAAGAGCGTGGGATTCGACGCGGACGACCTCGTCTGGCAGGCGATCGTGGCCAGCGGCTTCGGCGTGGACAGTTCGGTTCCCCTCGTTGCCGTGTCGTCCTTCATCAACGGCCCGACGACTCGGACGCGCGGCGTCGACTTCACCGCAAGCTACGCCGCCGATTTTCAAGGCATGGGGCGCGCGAACTTCACTCTTTCGGGCGCCTACACCGATACCAAGATCACCAAGCCGACCCAGACGCCCGCCCCCCTTCAGGCCTACGGTGCCTCCATCGCCGATGGCCAGTCGGACAGCTTTCTGACCACCGTGACGCCGAAGCTCAAGCTGATCACGGGAGTCAACTGGAGCCTGGGAGGTTTCTCCGTCACGGCCCGCGAGACGTTCTATACCAAGTCGGTCGCCTACCTGAACAACGGCCTGCTCAATCGGGCCGTGGTCGACGGCGCCGCCATTACCGACCTGGAAATCGGTTACGAATTGAACGCGCAGGTCCAGATCTCGGCCGGCGCGCAGAACCTCTTCGACAAAAAGCCCAATGTGGTCGAACTGGTGCCCGGCGGTCTCACCGATGGGGGCGCGGTGGTGAACGCGCCGCTCACCTTCGGCCCTTATGGCATCGACGGCGGCTACTGGTATGCCAGGCTCGACTTCTCCTTCTAGGCTGGGGGCCGACGTCGCCCGCAAGCCGCACGCATTTCAACAGTCCATCCCCGAAAATTGAGGCCACGATCATGAAACTCGCCAGACCACGCCATCTTGCCGGTGTCCTTGCCGCCTTGCTTGCCTGCTCCATGCCCACGCCGAGTTTCGCGAAGGACATGTGCGCCCCCGGCGAGGCGACCGACCCACAACCGCTGCACATCAACGGGGCCAAGCCCTACGTCTACAAGACGGTCGGTAATACCGAACTTCGCCTCCACGTCTTCGCCTCGGCTGGGCGCGACCCGGCGGTGAAATCGCCTGCGGTGGTGTTCTTCTACGGGGGCGGCTTCATCTTCGGCGACATTCGCCGCTTCCAGACGCAGGCCACGCACCTTGCCTTGCGTGGACTGGTCACGGTTCTCGTCGACTATCGCGTGAAGTGCCGCGAGCCGGGCTCGACGATCGGCGAAGAGGTCGGGGATGCCAAATCAGCGATGCGCTGGGTGCGCGGCCATGCCGAGGAACTCAACATCGATCCCGCGCGGATCGCGGCGGTCGGAAGCTCCGCCGGGGCGTTCCTGGTCGCAGCGGCCGCTCTCGTCCCCGGTTTCGACGATCCCGCCGATGATCGTCGGATCGACCCGAAGCCCAACGCGCTCGTGCTCTACAATCCCGGGCTCGACTCCGGCTCGCCCGAAGCGGTCGCACGGATCGCCGCGAACCAGGGCAAGACCGATGCCGAGCAGGGCCCGGCGATGTCGCCCTTGCACCACCTCGATCGGAACCTGCCCCCCACGATCATATTCCAGGGCAAGAACGACATCCCAGCCATTCTCGATCCGACGATCGAATTCTGCGATCGCGCCAGGGCGCTGGAAGCCCAGTGCGAACTGGTGCTCTATGGCGGCGCGCCGCACGGATTCACCGAGATCTGGATCGCGCTCGACGAGCCCTCGCTCGGCTTGAACACCGAACGCTGGGCCGAGGACACGAGCCGCCGCACCGACGGCTTCCTGCAAGGCCTGGGCTGGCTCGAACCCGACCCGGTCGAACCGCTCGACGTTTCGGTTCGATGAAATCGCGTCGCTTCAGGCAGCCGACACGGGGCGAGGAGATGGACAAGGCGCGCCGCCCCGGCGTTCGCGTTTTCCATCTTGCGCCCCGACCCGCCGGGCTTGCGCCATGCCGTGGCTGATCCGCGTCGCGCTGACCCCGTCGGCGGTATTCCTGTCGGTCCTATTCGGCGGAGCCTTCGGTTCGGGACGCGAGGTCGTCCAGTTCATGACCCGGCACGGCCCGGCCGGAGGCTTCGTGTCGATGGCGGTCATCGCCGCGGTCTATGCGATCTGCCTCGCGCTCAGCTTCGAACTCGCGCGGCTCTATCGCACCTACGAGTATCGCGGCTTCTTCAGGCTGCTGCTGGGGCGCGGCTGGGTGGTCTATGAAGTCGTCATCACGCTTACCGTCATCACCGCGCTGGCGATCTGCGCGTCATCTTCGGGCGCGGTGCTCAATTCGCGTTTCGGCCTGCCCTCGCTGGCCGGCGGAGTGATCCTGCTGTTGCTGGTCGTCGCGCTCAATTACGGAGGCCGCGAGATGGTCGAGCGCTCGATGGTCTACAGCGTGGCCGCACTTGCTGCGATCCTCGCGGTCCTGCTGGCCATTGTCCTCGGTTCGCACGGAGCCGGCCTTGAGCGCGCCTTTGATTGCGGGTCCTCGTTCCCCGGTGCATTCGGTGACGGCCTGAAATACGCGATAACCAACACGGGCTTCATCCCCCTCTTGTTGTTCTGCGGATCGCATCTGCAGACCCGGGCCGAGACGATGACGGCGGGCCTGATCGCGGGACTCGTGGGCATGGCACCCGCGGTGTGCTTTCACCTTACCTTTCTGGTCGGCTATCCGCAGGTGCTTGGCGAGGCGCTGCCCACCTACTTCATGATCGAAGCACTGACCTCGCCGGAGTTCCTCGACGCCTACGTGCTGGTGCTGTTCATCATGATCGCGCAGACGGGAGTGGGCGTGCTGCACGGCGCGATAGAGCGCATCGATACATGGATGCAGCAGCGCACGGGCGCCCCGATGAACAAGCGCGGCCATGCCGTGCTCGCGGGCGCCGCGCTGGTGTCGAGCACGGCGCTGGCATCCGTGGGCCTGGTGGATCTGATCGCGCAGGCCTACGCCTATCTTTCGATCCTGTTCGCGTTGATCTACGTCGTTCCGCTCCTGACTATTGGAACGATCCGGATCCTGAAGGCTCCAGACCGGCAATATGCCAGCCCTTAGCGGTGTCGCGGGGAGCCGGCGGCTGCAACCCTGCGGACGCCGAGAGGTCAGGCCTCGGTTCGCGGCGCGTCTGTCGACATGCGGCCTATTTCCTCGAGCAGGGATGCCGTGTCGGTCAGCCTGCAATATCCCTGGGTCAGTTCGAGCGCCCATTGGTGGCGCTCCGGGGTGTAGGTGGCGCAGCAATCCTCGGGAACGACCACGAGGAATCCGAGGTCACAGGCGTCGCGAACCGCCGAAATGACACATTGGTCGGTCAGCAGGCCGACGATTATCAGCCTCTCTATCCCCAGATTGCGCAGCACATATTCGATGTTCGTGGAATTGAATACGCTTGAGGTGGACTTGGCGAAGCGCATTTCGTCGCGTTCGGGGCCTATTTCGTCCAGAACCTGCGCTTCGCGCGATCCTTTTCGAACATTGATCCCCGATATCTTGTAATCCAGACTGCGATCGCGGCCGTCGTCGGTCAGGTTTTCAACCGTGGTGAACAGTATTTCCGATCCAACGCGCCGCAAATTGTCCTGAAGGGATCGGATATTGGGCAAAAGCGCCTTCTCGATCCGATCCATATAGTAGCGCCTGTTTTCCGGCAGCGTCTCCCGTGTGACCCCGGCGAAGTCGCCATAACCGAACGCGGCGACTTCATACTGGACGTCGACGACGAGCAGCGCCGTCTTCGCAGGATCGGTGAGCGGGGTGTCTCGAAGCGGGTTCATCGTTGCGCTGCTCGGTGGATGTCGGTCAGTAGATTTCGGCGTATGCGGCGTAGGTGGAATCCAGCGTCATCTCGGCGCACTCCCGCGCCTCGTGTCGCTTGGCGAGGAGATAGGCCTCAACCAGGGGGGCACCAAGCGCGCTGCACAGCACGTCGTCCGCTTCGAGCCGATCCAATGCTTCGTCCAGCGACTGGGGCAGGCGCTTGATCCCCAGCGCATCGAGATCGGCCTGCGCCATTTCGGACGGGTCGGTATTGATCAGCGGCGGCGCGTCCAGGTTCTCCGCGATACCGTTCAGCCCGGCCGCGATCAGACCGCCCAGCACGAGATAGGGGTTGGCCGTGGCGTCCGCCGCGCGATATTCGACGTTGAACTGGCTGGCGGGCGGCGTCGCGCTGGTCGAAACGATCGGGCATATGCGAAGCGCGGCCTCGCGGTTGCGGTCTCCCATGCAGGTATAGGCCGAACTCCAGCGATGGGGCTGCAGACGCTCGTAGGATATCACCGAGGACGCGGTCAGCGCGCAGAGCGCGGCCATGTGCCGGACGACACCGGCGCTGAACGCCTGGCCGATCGCGCTGAGCCCACCCGGGCCGTCGGGATCGTGCAGGACCGGCTTTCCGTCCATGTCCCACAGCGACAGGTGGACATGCACGCCGCTGCCGATGCCGCCGGGCGCGCGGGTGGGCGCGAACGAAGCGTGGCCGCCGGCATGGCGCGCCGCCGCGCGCGTCAGTTCGCGCGACACAACGGCGCGATCCGCGGCGGCAAGGCCGAAGGCGGGGGCGAGCGTCAGCTCGAACTGCTCGGGCGCGAATTCCGCCAAAAGCATTTCGGGCGAGATCGCGGCCCGTTCGAGCAGGGCCATCAGCGACGATCCGAAAGGTTCGTGGCCGATCGCGCGCTGCAGCGAGAATCCGGGGGTGGCCGTGGGGGCGCCCGGCAACCGCAGCCAGAACTCCTGTTCGAAGGACGCCATGATCCGCAAACCCCGTGCGCCGAGCGCTTCGATCATCCTGCGCAGAAAGGAGCGCGCGCAGACCCCGGCCTCGTCTCCGGCGAGATCGGTGATGTCGCATAGTGCGAAGCGCAGACGGGGGCCGCCCTCGAGCGCGACGTCGACCAGACTGTCCGAATCGGGGCGGAGGCGGCAATCGCCGTGCGATCCCCAGGGGTTCGATGCGGGGATTCCGTCGAACGGCGAAATGACCTGGTTGATCGGAACCCAGCCGACGCTGCTCTTGAGCCCCTCGTCCTCGGTTCCCCAGGCGCCGCGTCCCCGGGTGATCGCGGCGAGGTCGGTTACGGCGTATTGCGTGAGCAGATAATCTTCAGCCATGGGTCGCGCGAACTCCGTAGATTTGCATTGCGTTGCCTGGACGAGGGCGGCGTTCAAGGCCCGCTGTTCGTCTCCGCGCCGCGCCGATCGAGGCGGCCGTCGGGCGTTTCAGAAGCGGGGAACGGACCTTGGTTTCGCCAGTCAGCTTGCCGAATTGGTCTCGCCGAAATGACGCAACTGCTCTATTTCCACGATGCGCTGACGCCCCTTTTCTCCGGCGGCCGTCGTTACCGCGGCCACGAGAAGCTCGAGAACGGCCATCATCGGCACGAGCGAATCGTAAGGCGAGGGCGCATCGAGATCGCAGGTCAGCACCTGATTGGCGACTCGCGCGATCGGAGAAAGCAGGGGGTCCGTGACGAGGATGACGGTCGCCCTGCGCAACTTGGCGAATTCCGCCAATTCCACGATATCTTCCTGATAGCGCCGCATGTCGAACACGACGAGGACGTCGCGCCGGCCGATATCCACGAGATGATCCCGGGGCGAGACCACGCCCGTGCGCAGGATATAGGCGCGGGGTCGCAACTGGTGCAGATGCCCCCAGAGTATTTCGGCGAGATGGTGCGTGAACCGCCCGCCCACCAGGTAGACGGCGTGCGAACTGTCCGACAGGAGATCCGCGACTTTCTCCAGCGTCTGCGTGTCGATCCGCTCGAGCGTGCGCTTGATGCCATCCGAAAAGATATCGGCGGCCTCCGTGCACAGCGTATTCTTCCCCGTCTGGCTCGACTGCCGGCCGTAAAGGTCCAAGGGCGAGGCGAGACGGTTCTGGATATCGTCGCGCAAGAAGCCCTGCATGTCGGGAAAGCTGTCGAAACCCAGCTTCGACGCGAATCTGAGGACCGTCGGGCCGCTCACCCGCGCGCGCTCGGCCAGCTTCGCCACGGTATCGAGTCCGCCCAGGAGATTGCTGGAGAAGAGCACGTCCGCGATGCGATGCTCGGCGGGCGTGAATTGCGGCGAATGCTTCTTTATTCGGTCTGCGAAATTCAAGGCCCGGGTCCCTTTTTCTATTCTTGGGCCGCATATGCCTAAAATGAAGCGTTTGTTTCAACATCTTTGATTCCCGCGGGCCGTTAGCCGGGTCGGGTCGGACATTGCGGGCGTCACCGGCCTTGCCCTGCAAGCCAGGCCGGGAAGCCTTTGACGCCGTCGTCGCCCTTGAGATACTGTTCGAGACGGTGAAGCTCCGGGCGGTCCGCGATGGAAAGCAGGCAGTCCACGAACCGGTCGGCCCACTCGCGACAATCGGGCACGGTCGCGACCAGATCCTGACGAAATTCGATCTGAACATGAGGAAGTCCCCGCGCCAGGGCATGCTCTGGCGTGGTGAAGTCGAGCCCCAGGTCCAGCCCGTAGGGCTCGTTATCGCCGACGATGATGTCGCCGCGCGAGCGCAAGGCTTCCAGCAGGGGCACGGCGATCCGCGGATCGCGGGTCCATCCGATTCCGACTTCCCAGGGACGGGCCGCGTCGCCGAGCGCCGAAGTGCAGGTGTGGATGGAGAGCAGCGTCGGGACGACGCCCGCCTCGAGCGCGTAGTCCAGCCGGGAAGCGATCGCTCCGTGATAGGCTTCGAATATCTCTGAGATCCGCTGCCTGCGCGCCTGCGCGCTCAACTGCCGATTGCCCGGAACCGCCCGCCGATCGGTCGTTTCGGGCATCGCGTCCGGGGCGTCGGGATAGCGATTGCAGTCTATCACCAGCCGCGAATAGACGCCCTCCACGAACGGCGCGTTGAGCCGGCGTGCGACATGGCGCGCGATTTCGCACGCCCCGATGTCCCAGCCGATGTGATCGAACCGGTCCGCGGCCGCGAGCCCGAGATCGCCGAGCGCCTGCGGGATCTCGTGTCCCGCGTGATCGCAGACGACGAGCCAGCGCAGATCGGTTCCGTCATGAAGTTGATAGGGGGGCGGGTCTTCTGGAGAAAGCAAGAGCGTATTGGTCGTCGCGGTCATGGGCGCGGCAACTCCATCTCTTGTCGAACGACTCTCTGGAACTTGTACACTCCGCCCTAACTCCACTATTCCATATCTTCGGCATCGCCCCGAATTCGAAGCGGTTCGGGGGAGCACCGAGCGGATGCACGTCGCGATTCGCCTGTCGGGCTCATGGGGCTCACGAATGTAACAAAAAAATCATTATGTCCATATGTAACCATTTAAAAATGTATCATATGCATGAGCATAATGAATCGGTATGGCTATCGGCGCGCATCCGCGCCGAGATAGGCCGCTGCCAGGCCGCAGTGATGCCGATATGTGGGAAATGTTCCATTTCTCTCCGGGGATCGAGCGGGATGGCCCTATCCCGATCGGACAGGGGGACGGGAATGCGCTGCGGATCGTCGGAAAGCAGGAAGATGCAATGATACCGAATTACGACATCGGACCGGAACCGGAGGCGATAAGTCCCGAAATCCTCGGCTTGCTGACCCGCTGCGAAACCGCGACCATCGGCCACTGGCGGTTGTGGGGCTTTTGCGCTCCCGCCATCCGGCCGATCCTGCCCCGCAAGCGCGTCGCGGGCACGGCGGTGACGCTCGCCTTGCCGGGGCCATGTTCCACCTTGCTGCACTATGCGATGGATCGGATACGGCCCGGCGACATCCTGCTCATCGACCGGCTGGGCGACAGGCGGCATGCCTGCTGGGGCGGCGGCGTGACCTGCGCGTTCAAGGCCGCAGGCGGGGTGGCCGCCGTGATCGACGGTGCCTGCACCGATGAGGCCGAGATCGCGCAAAGCGATCTGCCGGTCTGGTGTCGCGGCGTTTCCGCGGTCACGACCCGGCAATATGGTCTGGGCGGCCGGTTGAACCGTCCGATCTCGGTGGGGGGAGCCGTCGTCCAGCCCGGCGATGCCGTGCTGTGCGACAGTTCGGGCGTTCTCGTTCTCCCGCCGGACGAGGCGGAAAGCGAAGCGCGGCGGGCGCTGGCCTTCCAGGAGCAGGGGAAGGCGGTGGAAGCGGGCCTCGCGCGCGGGGACTCGCTGCCGGAACTTTCGGGTGCGACGGCGCGCGTGGAAGAGGCGTTGCGGGCGGCGGCGCGAGAGAAGGCCGCTCTATCGGGTGGACCGCGATAACCCGGCATCGGGGACGGGCGTCAGCGTGAAACGCCGCTCGGCGGCGGCGTCCACGGCGTCCTGTCGGTAAAGCATGGGAACATAGGCGCCATCCGCCCATGGCCGTTCCAGATCGTCGAAATGGCTGCTTCGCGGATCGCCTGACTGGCCGGGCGTGTTGATCCATCGCGATTCATCCCAGTTGCCGACATCGATCACCATTCTGACCGACGCGCCGGTGGTGACTGAAAACCCGTCGGCGCCATATCCCGCGGCCGCGATTGTCGAATCGGTTCCGCCCACGCCGAAGCGGCGCGCCTTGCGCTCAGGCATGAAGCCGAGGCCGGCCAGCGGGTGCGCGAAGGCGATCCCATGCAATCGGCCCCAGGCCCAGCGCGCCGGATCGTCGCCCATCCGTTCGGACGCCTCCGTCCAGGCATCCGCAAGCGTCCGCGCGAAGTTGGCGTCGCACCATGGCCCGCGCTCCGGCGTCTCGAGCAGATCGAGCGCCGCTGCGGGATCGAGCGGGGAAACGCAGGTGAACAGCGAGGGGTCTTCGCTGACTTGCAGCAGGAGCGCGGGAAGCAGATGACGCGTCCACCAGATTTCGAACAGCGCGGCGGCGGCGCTGTCGGCGGACATGGTTCCTGGCCAGTCGCGCAACAGATCGAGTGCCCGATCCGCTCCGGCGCCGCGCCGGGTATGCTGTGCGATCAGCGCGCGCATGCGGACCGCGACGAGACTCGTCTGATCGTTTTGAAACGCGCAGCTCGCGGCGATGTCGTGGTCCGTCCGCCCGGCGAGCAGGGCGTCTATTCTGAGAGCGCGCGAAGGTTCGGTCCATTCGAACCCCACGGGCGCTTCGCCGTCATCCCCGACATTGGCCTCGTTGGCGGTCGCGATGAAACCGCATTCGGGATTGGTGCGGCCGTACCGTGCCGAAAGCGCTGTAAAGCCGCCCCATTCGTTCTCCGGCGCGCCGGCCAGCGGCAGCAAGCCGTCGAATCCCTTGCGGATCGGCGCGCGACCGGCGGGCGACCATGCGATATCGCCCGCGATGTCGGCGCAGACGAAGTTGACGGGCGGCGTGCTCCAGCCGTCGAGCTCCCGCCGGAAGCCCGCGATATCCCGTGTGCCGATCAACCGCGTCGCGTGGAAATAGGGGGCGGAGCCGGGTTCGGACCACACCGAGCGCACGGCAACGAGCGTGGGGCCGCCACCGCCGCGATGAAGGATCGGCCCATGATGGGTGAATTCCAGATCGACCGGCACGGACCCGTGCCCGGCAACCGCGATCTCCTCGCGGATCCGGGTGATGTTCCGGGTCTCGCCGCCGTGCCGATAGCCGCTTTCGCCCTCGGCCGGATAACAGTAGAGTTCTTCCTGATCGAGGCCCGTGAAGATCGTCAGGCCGAATGCCAGATGCCCGTTATGGCCGATCACGATTCCCGGCTGCGCCGGCTCCCCGGCGCCGATGACGTCGATGCCCGGGGCGGTGAGATGAACCAGATAGCGCAGCGACGGCACGGCATGGGCGCGATGGGGGTCGCTCGCGAGAATCGGCCGGCCGGTGCTTGTATGGGCGCCGCCGATGGCCCAGTTGTTCGATCCTTCCGCTCCGCCCGCGCTCGCCGGCGTGCGCCATCGGCCGATCTCGTCGATCCGGGCGTTCAGCCGTGCCTTTTCGAAGGTTACCGGCGCGGTGGCGAGCGCGTGCAGGTCCAGCGCGGCAAGCGGAACGTCCTCGATCGGGAATCCGGGATCGAGGCGCACCGGCGTTTTTGGCGTGCGCTTCTGGCGCAGGGCGTCGACCGCATCGAGCCCGCGCGCGAGCATGTGCGCGCGCAGCAGCTTCGAGCGAAGATTGCGGATGAGGCCATGGGTCCGGATGCGGACGACATCCTCGGCCGCCCATTTCTGCGGCTGCATGGCGAGGAAGGGAAATTCGGGCGGCAGCAGCGCCGGCTCATCCGCCACCTGGTCGATATAGGCGTTGATCCCGGCGGCAAAGGCCCGCGCGATCGCATGCGCCCCCTCGCCATAAGCGGCCCATTCGTCCCGCATCGATCCGCGATAGAGGAACAGCCGGTTGGCGCGATCCTGCTCGACGTAGCCCGGCCCCAGTTCGGCGGATAACAGGCCGAGCCCGCGCTTGCGCCACAGGTCGATCTGCCACAGCCGGTCCCTTGCCGCGTTATAGCCCTGCGCGAAGAAGAGATCGTCGCGGTTCTGCGCCGCGATGTGCGCGATTCCCCAGCGGTCGACGGTGATGGTGACGCAGCGATGAAGTCCGGAAACGGCATAGGCTGTTTCCATCGGTCAGGCCGCGATGCCGCCATCGACGGTCAGCTCGGCGCCGGTGACGTAGGCGGCGGCATCGCCAGCCAGCCAGCAGACCGCTTCGGCCACGTCCTGCGGCGCGCCGATCCTGCGCTGCGGGATCATGCCGCGGATCGCCTCGGTGCGCTCGGGCGGATTGACCGCGGCCATGGGCGTGTCGATCAGGCCGGGCAGAATGGTGTTCACCCTGATGCCCAGCGGGGATAATTCCCGGGCGGCGCTGCGCGACATGCCCCGCATGGCCCACTTCGACGCGGTATAGGCGAACGCGCCCTCGCCGCCGCTCAGCCCCGCGACCGAGCCGATATTCACGATCGCCCCGCCCTGTCTGCCCGCGAACAGGGCGGGCGCCGCCTTCAATGCCAGGAACAGACCCTTCTGATTGACGGCGAAATGCCGCTCGAAGGAGGCGAGACTGGTGCGTTCGAGTGGCTGCGGGTCGAAATGCGCCGCATTGTTCACCAGCAGGTCGCAGCCGCCGTGGCGTTGATCGACATGCGCGCGGAGCGCCGCCCAGCTATCCTCGCTGGCGATGTCGTGGCGAAAGACGCCCGGCGCGTCGTCGCCGAGCTCCTTTATGTCGGTGGCCAGAACGGCGGCGCCCGCCGCGCGCAGGCGGGTCACGATCGCGCGTCCGATCCCGCCCGCCGCGCCGGTCACGATCGCGACACGACCCGCCAGGCTATTCGCCATGGCCGACCAGTTTGGTGACGAGCCAGCCGCCATCCACCACGATGGTGTGCCCCGCGACGTAGGAGGCGTCGTCGGAACAGAGAAAGGCGACGACCGAGGCGATTTCGGGCGGCTGCCCCACTCTGCCGGCGGGGACCGTGTCGACCATGTGGCGGCGATACCACGGATCATTGTGGATGAAGTGGCTGTTGCTGGGGGTCTCTATCACACCGGGCGCGACGCCGTTCACGCGGATTCCGCGCGGGCCCAGATCGGCGGCAAGCTGGCGCGTGAATTGCGAAAGCGCCGCCTTGCTGACCGCGTAGACCGTGGATCGCGGGAAGCCGATCTCGCCGAAAATGGACGAAGTGTTGACGATCCGCGCCCCGGGCGTGGTGAGCAGCGGAAGCATGGATCGGGTAAGGCGAAGCACCGAGCGCAGATTGACGGTCAGCGTCAGGTCCATCAGCGCGTCATCGGTTTCCTCGAGCGTCTTGAGATCGCCGAGCCCGGCATTGTTGACGAGGATATCGGCGCTCGTCCCCATTTCGCGAACTCGCTGCACGACCGCGTCGGGCGCGCCTGTTTCCGACAGATCGACGCAAAGCGAAGGCAGGTCGAGTTCGGCGAGTGCATCGGCATTGCGATCGACCGCGAGGACGTTTGCCCCTTCCTCGGCCAGTCTGAGGGCGCTGGCGCGGCCGAGACCGCTGGCGGCGCCGGTGACGATGGCGAGTTGGCCGGCGAACCGGCCGTGGGCGGAGAGCGGCGAAGGAGACGTCATGTAATTCATGATACGCAATAGCACAATTGGGTCAACATGGAAAAATATTGACAGTCACCGACAATTGGTGCTTCCTGACACGGTTTCGCCGGAAGTTCCCATGGAGAGCCCGTTGATGCTGCCCAGACTGAGTTGCTGCCTCACATTCGACGTGGACGGCATGTCTGCATGGATCGGCACGCTCAAGACGCGCAACCCGAGCATGATTTCGCGTGGCGAGTTCACCATTACCGGGACGAGGCGGGTGCTGCAGTTGCTGCGCCGCCATGACCTCCAGGCGAGCTTCTTCGTGCCCGGGCATACGATCTGCGCCTATCCGGACCTCATTCGCGAAATCGCCGACGCAGGCCATGAGATCGGTCATCACGGCTGGGTTCACGAAAATCCGGCGGACTTCGAACGCGAGGGAGAGCGCATCGTGCTCGAGCGGGGGCTTGCGGCGATGGAGCGGATCGGGGTCCGTCCGGTCGGCTATCGCTCGCCGGCATGGGATTTCAGTCCCAACACGGTGCCTCTGCTCAACGAATATTGCTTTCTCTACGATTCGAGCTGCATGGGCGACGACTTCAATCCCTACTATCTGAGGGCGGGAGACGAATTTTCGAGCGACGAGCCCTACCGGTTCGGCGCTCTCACGCCGCTGGTGGAACTGCCCGTGAGCTGGGGGCTGGACGACTATCCCGCCTTCGAAACCATACCCGGGATCAACCGTGGCTATTCGCCGCCCTCGGCGGTCGAGGAGATCTGGGAAGGGGACTTCGCCTACGCCCACGAGCATTGCCCGCAAGGCATTTTCACCCTGACCATGCATCCCGAATTCATCGGGCGCGGGCACCGCATCGCGATGCTGGAGCGGCTGATAGAACGATTTTCCCGGCGCGACGGCGTGCGGTTCAGTTCGCTCGCCGCCTACGCGGACAAATGGCGGACCGCCAATCCGCTCGCCGAGTGGCGGGAGGCCAATCCCCTGCGGGCCGGCAGCGGCGCGATCGAGACCCTGCCCCGGCAGGAAGGCGCATCTCGCCGGCAGACCGCCTAGGCGAGGCCGGCCTCGCCACGTCGCCGCCTCGCCGGAGCTTCTAGCCCGCCTGCCGGGCATTTGGCCCGGAGGGGAAGGGTGGTCGGTATCGCCCGCCGCCGAGGCATCTTTCGGCCGCCTTCCCGAAGCCACGAACGACGGGAGGCTCGCGACGGCGAGTTTTCACGCGCTGCCTCGCCTGCGCGGCGGTGATCGACTCAGTTTCCGCCGAATCCGTGCTGCCGCCCCAACGTGCGCGCTTATGTAATAAAAATTACATCGTCAATTGCGGGCTATCCCGACAAATGGCGTAAATTCAGCGGCATGGGTGCATCGCGTTTCAAAATACCTCACACAAATTTCATATTGATTGTATCCGGCATATATGTAACGTTTATGCCATAAGAAGACACAGGGCAGGCAGAAAAGGGGTTTCGACATGTTTACCAAGGCTCTCCTCTCGCCCGGGGCGCGCGCGTCCCTGGCCGCCACCGTCGCGCTGGGGGCGCTTGCGACCGGCCAGCAGGCGGCGGCGCAGCAGGCTCCGGACGCGGAAATGGCGGGGATGGGTGAGGAGATCACGGTCACGGCTCGTAAGCGTGACGAATCCCTGAAGGACGTGCCCGTCGCGGTGACCGTGTATTCCTCGGCGGAGCTGGAGCGGATCAACGCCACCAATGTCGAAAGCACGCTCGGCATGACGCCCGGACTGTATGTGGGCGGAAACTTCCTGTCTCCCAGCCGCGACTATCGCCAGCTCATCATTCGCGGCGTCGGCACAAATTCGCCGCTCGAGCCCTCTGTCGCCACCTTCGTCGACGGCGTGTACTCGCCCGCGCTCGATTTCGACAACGAGTTGCTGGACATCGAGCGGATCGAGATTCTGAAAGGTCCGCAGGGCGCGCTCTTCGGGCGCAATACCGAAGGCGGCGCCGTCAATATCGTTACGAAAAAGCCCTCGCTGACGGACATGCACGCACGGGTCCAGCTTCTCTACGACAACTTCGACACCGCGCAGGCGACCGCGTCGCTCAGCGGCCCGATCATCGATGGCAAGCTGTCCGGGGGCGTGTCGGTTCTGGTTCGCCACTCCGACACCTTCTTCGATCAGAATGGCGCCAACGTGATCACGCCGAATCCCTTCTTCCCCGACCGCGATCTGGCCCAGGAATTCAATAGCAAGTATACCAGCTACAAGGCCGCGGACGGCGAGCGGCAGGTCACGGCGCGCGCCAAGCTGCGCTACGTGCTCGACGACAGCTTCGAAGCGGTCCTCAGCGCCAATATCTCGCAGTGGAAGGGGCAGGATCAGGCGCCCGGCCCGATGGTCGACTGTCATTGCTATACGATCGACGGGGATCAGGCATTCCAGAATACCAGCAAGTCCTACGGGACGGCGCTGACGCTGGAAAAGAGCTTTACCGGTGCGACGCTGACGATGATCGCCGGCTATCAGAAGGCCAAGAGCTCCGCGCCGCACGATTTCGACGGCACCACCGACCGCATCGGCAACTACGAGGACTATGATCGCATCCAGTCGAGCGCCTCGGTGGAGCTGCGCCTGGCATCGAACGGGAGCGGCCCGCTGCAATGGCTCGCGGGTCTCTACGGCTTTCGCGACAAGTCGTTTACCGATCGCTTCTATATCTTCGCCGACATGGACGCGGAGGATGGTATCCAGTCCGGCTATGACGGGCTCTGGAACCAGCAGCTAACCGATATTCGCCGCAAGGGCGTCGCCGGTTTCGGGCAGGTCTCCTATGATATCACGGACCAGCTCGAACTGTCGGTGGGCGCGCGCTATTCGTGGGAAAAGGCGAAGGTGACCGCGCTCGAACGCTTCGAATTTCCCGACAATGGCGTCTATCCCTACCTCACCAGCCTGGACTATGGCTGGGACGATTTCGTGACCCCGGTTCACCGGAGCGGAAGCTGGGACAACTTCTCGCCGCAGGCTTCGTTGCTCTACAAGGTGACGCCTGACGTTTCAGTCTATGCGAGCGTCGCCAAGGGGTACAAGGCGGGAAGTTTCCAGACCGCGCCGGTGCGCCCAAGCGACGTCGTGCCGATCGACCCCGAAAAGACGACGAACTATGAAATCGGCGTAAAGGGGCGCCTGTTTGGCGGATTGCTCCAGTTCGATGCGGACGTGTTCTATGTGAAGATCAAGGACCAGCAGCTCTCGGCGGTCATCTTCCTAGAAGGATCGGACTTCCCCACGACCACCATCACCAATGCCTCCAGCAGCCATACCAAGGGCTTCGAGCTGACGGGACAGCTCCGCCCGACGCAGCGCTTCAGCATCAATGGCAACGTCGCCTTGGTCGACTCGGAGTTCGACAACTATTCCGTCCTGCCCGGCAACGACCGCAATGGCGACGGTGTCGTGAATGCCGACGACGTCTATGACCGGTCGGGACAGGCCTTTCCGAGCACCCCGAAATGGACCTATACGATCGGAGCCCAGTATAATCTGCCGCTTGCGGACTCGGATATCCTTTTCGACGCCAACTTCCGTCATGTCGACAGCACCTATGTCGGGTCCGCGTCGACATCGGTCGATCCGATCATCCCCGTCCCCGGCTGGAACCGGCTCGATGCCAGCGTGTCTTGGATCAAGGGGAACTGGACGCTCAAGGCGTTTGCCCAGAATCTGACCGACAACTACATCGTCCTCTCGCGGTTCAATTCGTTCAATGTCCAGCCCCTGGGCGGCTTCGTGCACAATCGGGTAGCGGCGCCGCGGCGTGTCGGCGCGTCCGTGACGTTTAAATATTGATGCGAACGGGCAGGCCGGCGACGATGCGGCAGCCGGCCTGTCCCGAATGCGGCACCGCGTTCCACGGAAGGGCCGCTGGACTATAATGAAGCTGATCGCTCTTGCCGGCATTGCGTTTTCCCGCGCCGTTCCGGCGGGCGTCGAGGCGATATGACGGGCAGCGCAATGCGGGTGGCAGCAGTTCAGATAAACAGTCAGCCGGACGTGGCGGCGAATCTCGACAAGATGGCGCAGCAGGTCGAGCAGCTCATGGCCGGCGCTCGTCCCGATCTTATCGTGTTTCCCGAGTATTCCTCCTACATCTCCTCCAGCGCGGACCTGCTGCGGGCCCGGGCCGAGGCGGAAGGCGTCGGCCCGGCCTGCGCGTGGATTTCCTCCCTGGCGCGTCGCCATGCGGTGAACATTCACCTCGGCAGCCTGATGGAGAAGGCCGAGGGCCGCTTTTACAATTGTTCGCTCGTCTTCGACCGGTCCGGCGCGATCATCGGGCGCTATCGCAAGATGCATCGCTTCGACGTGACGCTGCCGGACGGAACCCAAATCCTCGAATCGGAGATGGTGGAGCGCGGCGACGAGGTGGTGACCGTCGATATCGACGGCATCCGCTTCGGCCTCGCCATATGCTACGATCTCCGGTTCGGCGAACTGTTCCGCGCGCTGGAGCGCAAGGGCGCCCAGGTGCTCCTGATACCTTCCGCCTTCGCGCAGCAGACCGGCATCGACCATTGGGAAGTGCTGCTGCGTGCGCGGGCCATCGAAACCCAGTGCTATGTCGTGGCGCCCGCGCAGATCGGCTCCTACGACCAGGGAACGCGGACCAGTTTCGGCCATACGATGGCCATCGATCCCTGGGGCGTCGTCGTTGCGCAGGCCGGCAACCGCGAAGGCGCGATCACGGTCGATATCGATACGCACCGTCTCGCCGCGATCCGGGCGATGCTGCCCGTGGGCAAGCATCATGTCCTTAAATGAAACCGACCCGCCGATGAAAGGGTCGGACGAGGGGATCGGCCGCGGCGGACTGTTCGACTGGCTGGTCGTCTTGCTGCTGCTCGTCACGTCGCTGGTTTCGATGGTGGATCGGTTTGCGCTCTCGCTGCTGCTGGAGCCGATCAAGGCCGATATGGCGCTCACCGACGCGCAGTTGGGGCTGCTGACCGGCGTCGCGTTCGGCCTGTTCTATGCGACCTTGAGCCTGCCCATGGGGTGGCTTGCCGACAGATGGTCGCGCAAGGCGACGATCAGCGTCGGAATAGCCGTCTGGGGCATGGCCACGGCGGCCAGCGGCATTGCCGCCAACGCGCTGCAATTCGCCGCCGCGCGCATGTTCGTGGGCGTGGGCGAGGCCGCGCTCGCGCCTTGCGCCTATGGCATTATCCATGACCGTTTCCCCAAGCATCAGCTTGGCCGCGCGATGAGCGTCTATCAGATGGGCGGTATGCTCGGTGCCGGCTTCGCCATGTTCGTGGCTGGGATCGCCTACGACTTCTTCCTCGCCCATCAGGGCGCGCCGCTTCCGCTGATCGGCGGCCTCGCGCCGTGGCAGCAGACCTTCCTGGCGCTCGCGCTCCCCTGTATCCCGGTGCTTCTTCTGATCGCGGCGATGAAGGAAGAACGCCGTCCGCCCATCGTGAACGCGCCGGGCGAGGCGCCGGCGACCAGCCTGCTCGCCGCCTTTCGGGCGGACTGGCTGTTCTATTTCGCCACCTTCACCGGCGTCGCGGCAGTCATTCTCGTCACCTATGCGCTGCTCAGCTGGATGCCCGCCATCCTGATGCGCGAGTTCCAATGGTCGGCGGTGGAGGTCGGCAGCTCCTATGGCACGCTGGTGGTGATCGCCAGCATCGCCGGACTGGTCGTCGGCGGCACCAGCGTCGATCTGATGGCGCGAACCAGGATCGCGCAGCCCTATCTGGTGCTGAGCCTCGTGGTCGCCTTGCTTTCGCTAGCGCTGGTGGCGCTGTTCGGGCTCGCGTCCGACGCTCGGATGCTGCTTGTCGTCGCTGCCGCGCTGCATTTCGTGATGGCGACGCCGATCGGCATCATCCCCGCCTATGTCCAGCTATCCAGCCCCCCGGCGGTGCGCGGGCAGATGTCGTCGGTCTACGTGCTGGCGGTCAACATATTCGGCCAGGTGGTAGGGCCGACGGCGGTCGGCTTCATCTCGTCCCTGCGCCCCGACAGTCCGGGCGGTCTGCGCCACGCGGTCGTCATCGTCAGCAGTCTGTCGCTATTGGGCGCGATCCTCCTGCTCCTCGTTGCCGGTCGCGCGCGGCGGCCGGCGCTCGCCTCGTGAAGAAAAGAAACGCCATGGCCGCACCTTCCCCCGAAGTCCGCATCAGCCACTTGCCCGGTGGCAGGGTTCGCGAACTCCTGAAGGACAATCCCGTGATCCTGCTGCCGATGGGCAGTCACGAGGATCAGGGCCCGCACTTTCCCATGGGCGACTATCTGCTGCCTGAGCGAATCGCGCAGCTCGCCGCAACGCACGCGCAGCAACGCGGCACGCCCTGCTTCGTCATGCCGGTCATGCCCTACGGCGGCGACGACTATTTCCGCACCGCGCTCGGCGGCGCCGTGCTCTCGCCCGCGACGATGGAAGCGGTGCTGGGCGACATCGTCGGCTCGCTGCTGGATAACGGCCTGACGCGCATCGTCATGCTGAACGGCCATAGCGGCAACGTCGCGCCGATCCTGAACACGATCCGCGAGGTTCGCCGGTCGCGCGGGATCGCCGTTCCCAGCCTCTATCTGTGGGAAGCCGCCTTCGCGATGCTGCCCGATATTCTCGGCCCCGAGGAAGCGGCGAGCCGCGCCGGCCATGGCGCCGATCCGCTGGGCAGCGTGGGACTGCACCTCATGCCCGAGCTGATCGACCGCTCGCTGATGCCCGACCCGCGGCCGATCCATGCCGATCCGATACTGGGCCTGCCCTCGGTCAATCTCGGCCGGGTGCGGGTCAAGGATGTCGAGGTGACGTTGTGGACCGACTATGCCGAGATCTACAACGAAGGCACGAGCGGGGGCGATCCCAGGCGATGCGACGCGCGGACCGGCGCGGCGATCACCGACCGGCTGGTCGAGACGGTGGTCGAACTCGCCCGGCTCCTCACCGAGAAAACCTAGCCGCTGCTCGTCTGCGTCGCGATCCAGTCGCTGAAATCGACCAGCGCCGGGTTGGACTCCCAGTCGCTTCGGCGAACCAGATAATAGGCATTTTCATCCTGCAGGACATGTTCGAACGGTATGACCAGCATCTTCGCCTCCAACTCCGGCGCGATCAGGAAGCGCGGGATCAGCGCCGCGCCGACTCCGCCCGCCGCGGCCTGGGCAAGCATCAGGAAATGCTCGAAGACCGGCCCCTTGACCGGCGGCAGTTCGGAATGTCCGCAGGATGCGAACCAGCGGTTCCAGGCGGTGAGGCGCGAGGCTTGAAACAGCAGCGGCTTTCCGATCAGGTCCTCCGGTTCGCGGACATTGTGCCTGCGCAACCAGTCGGGCGCGCACACCGCCACCATTTTCTCGCGGAAGAGGAAAAGGTGCGAGGCATGCGGCCAGTCGGGCGGCCCGAAGTGGATCGCCGCGTCGAACCCCTCGTCGCGCAGATCGAAGGGAAACGACCGCGCGGCGAAATTCACCGTCATGTCGGGATGGCGCGCGGTCAGGTCTGGCAGGCGCGGCGCGAGCCAGCGCATCCCGAAGCTGGGCAGGGTCGCGATGCTGAGTTCCCGCTTGTCCGCCTGACGCATTGTTTGCTGCGTCGCGGACCGGATGCGGTCGAGCGCGATCCGGATTTGCTCGGCATAGGCCGCTCCCGCCGCGTTCAGCGAGACGCGACGTCCGTTCCGGTCGAACAGGCTGGTCTGCAACCAGTCTTCCAGGATCGCCACCTGCCGGCTGACCGCGCTCTGGGTCAACCCGATCTGCTGACCGGCCCGCGAGAAGCTCCCATGGCGCGCCGCCGCGACGAAGCTGTTGAGCGCCGCCATCGGCGGCAGGAGATGGCGCGTCTCGTTCATTCCATTGCCTCATGATTATATGACGTTAATGCATTTAGAATCCGCGCCGTCACGCGCTATCTGGCAGTTAACTCGCTATGATGAGGATTGTCCAGATGAGTTATAGGAATGAAGGGCATGTGCGGGCACTGGTCCGCTCGGTCGCCGGGGATGCCGGAGCGGACAAGCTGTTTGCCGCGCTCGCGCCGATGATGCCGGATGGCGCCGATGCGGGGAACACCATCAGCCGTGCCGCCTTCGCGGCGGCGATGAACGTGCTGCTGTTCGCCGATGTGCTCGATCGGGTGCCGAGCGGCGCGGCCTATGTCGCGAGCACCGTGGCGGCGGGCGGTACGGTCTGCTTCGACCATGGCGCGCTTCGCACGATAGCCCTGCCCGAAGGCGATACGGGGGGCTTGCCGCGCGGCGAACTCGCCTTCCGGCGCATCCTCGAGCCGCTCGGCTATGAGGAAGCGGCGCAATATCCGCTGCCGCGCCTCAGCATGACCGGCCATGCCTACAGCCATCGCGAGTTTCCCGAGACGATCCCGCAATTCTTCGTCAGCGAATTGCATGTCGACCTGTTCGACGGAGCGTTCGCCGAGGCGGCGGCGCGGGTGTTCGGCACCTCGCGCGATCCGCTCGACGCCGCCGCGCGCGATCTTCTGGCCCGCTTCGCCGCCGGCGAGCCGGTGGACTTCGCGTCGGCGGCCGGTGCGATGCCCGTCATTCTGGGCGCCTTTGGCCGACAGCATGATCGCCCCGCGCTCGGCGATTACGAGATCCTGAAGCGCTCCTCGGCCGAGGCCGCGTGGATCGCCACCGAGGGCAACGCCTTCAATCACGCCACCGACCGTGTCGCCGACGTCGCCAGTCTGTCGGAGGAGCAGAAGGCGCTTGGCCGGCCGATCAAGGAGCGCGTCGAATATTCGGCCAACGGGCGGGTTCGGCAGACGGCGTTCCGCGCCGATATGGTCGAGCGGGAATTCGACGTCGGCGAGGGCGAGACGCGCAGGCAGATCGTGCCGGGATCGTTCTACGAATTCATCAGCCGCGATGTCGATCCGGAGACGGGGAAGCTCGACCTGTCCTTCGACAGTGCCAATGCCACCGGCATTTTCGCGATGACCCGGGCCGCATGACGGCGGAACCGGGACTGCTGGGCGCGCTGGCGGAGATCGTCGGCGCGCGTCATGTGCTGACGCACCCCGACGATCTGGCGGCCTGTCGCGCCGACGGGCGCGGCGCGGAAGGCGGACTTCCCATGGCCGCGCTGCGACCGGCAAGCGCGCAGCAGGTCTGCGCGATCATGCGACTGGCGATGGCGCGTGCCCTGCGCGTCGTCGTGCAGGGTGCTCGCACCGGTTTGGTGGGGGGCGGCCTCCCCACCGACACGGAAGCGGATCTGGTCGTCAGCCTGGATCGCCTGTCGCGTCACATCGAGATAGACCCGGCCAACCGCACCGCGACCGTGGACGCGGGCGTGCGCCTGTCCGCGCTCAACGCCGTCGCGGCGGAATATGGATTGTTCCTGCCGATCGACCTTGGCGCCGATCCCATGATCGGCGGCATGATAGCGACAAATACCGGCGGCTCGCGGCTGCTGCGCTATTGCGACATGCGCGCCAACCTGCTGGCGCTCGACATGGTGCGCGCCAGCGAGGACGGCGAATTGCTGACTCTCGGCGCGCCGCTGCGAAAGAACAACACGGGTATCGATCTCAAGCATCTGCTCGTCGGCAGCGGCGGGTCGATGGGCATCGTGATGCGGGCGACCGTGTCGCTTCAGCCGCTGCCCGCCACGCGCCTTTCCGCGCTGATCGCGCTGCGCGAAGCCGACGCCGCGCTGCCGCTGCTGCAGGCCTGCGAAGCGGCGTTCGGAAGCGCGCTTTCGGCCTTCGAAGGGATGAGCGCCGCCGCGCTTGCGGCGGCCTTCGCGCATGTGCCGTCGCTGCGCCGGCCGTTCGAAACGCTGCCTTGCTACGCGCTGCTGATCGAATTGTCGGGCGGCAGCGCCTTTACCGAGGCGATGCTCGAAGAGGGACTCGCCGCCGTGCTGGCGCCCTTCATGGAAGGGGAGAACGCCGTCGTCGCCGATGCCGCGATCGACCGTCGCGACGATCTCTGGGCGATCCGCCACGCATTGCCAGAAGGGCTGCGCGCGAGCGGCGCGGTGGTCGCCTGCGACATCGCATTGAAGCGCGGCGATCTCATGCGCTTCCGCTCGATGGCGCGAGCGGCGCTCGCACGCGAGGCGCCGGGCTTCGTTCCGCACGACTTCGGCCATATCGGCGATGGCGGCCTGCACTATAATCTGGTCTGGCCGAAGCGCGACGGGCCGGTCGATCCCGAGCGCGCCGATCGCGCGCGCGCGCTGATCTTCGACATGGTGGTTCGGGATTTCGGCGGCAGCTTCAGCGCCGAGCACGGCATCGGCCCGCGCAACATGTCCTTTTACGCTCGCTTCGTTCCAGAGCCGCTGCGCCGGCTCGCGGGAGCGGTGCAGCATGTCGTGGCGCCGCGGCGCATGGGCCGGGTGGATTTTGGAATGACGGGAAACGGATAGGACTATGTCAAGCGAACTCATGGCGGTTTACAGCCGCGCGCCGGTGGAAGTGGAACGCGGCGAGGGCGTATGGCTCCATGCGCGCGACGGCCGCGTCTTTCTCGATTGCGTCGCCGGTATCGCGACCAACAGCCTCGGCCATGCCAATCCCGTTCTGGTCTCGGCGCTTGCCGAGCAGGCGACGAAGCTCTGGCACGTTTCCAATATCTTCCGGATTCCCGGGCAGGAGGAACTGGCTCGGCGTCTCACCGGGGCGACCTTCGCCGATACGGTTTTCTTCGGCAATTCGGGGTCCGAAGCCGTCGAATGCGCGCTGAAGACCGCGCGGCGCTATCATGCCGCTAACGGCGAGCCCGAACGGATCGACGTGATCGGTTTCTCGGGCTCCTTTCACGGCCGAACCTACGCGGCGGTGAATGCGTCGGGCAATCCGGCCTATCTCGAGGGCTTCGGCCCGCGGCTGCCGGGCTACGTCCAGCTCGACGTCGATGATCGCGACGCGATCGAGCAGGCCGTCCGCAAGCCCGGCGCGGCGGCGGTGATCGTGGAGCCGGTGCAGGGTGAAGGCGGGGCGCGGGCGCTGGACGAGGCGTGGCTGCGCCGCCTTCGCTCGCTCTGCGACGAAACCGGCGTCCTGCTGATCTTCGACGAGGTGCAGTCGGGCATGGGCCGCACCGGCCGCCTGTTCGCGCACCAGTGGTTCGACGGACTGGTGCCCGATATCATGGCCGTGGCGAAGGCGTTGGGCGGCGGCTTTCCGATCGGTGCCTGTCTCGCCACCGCCGAAGCGGCCAAGGGGATGACCGTGGGCGCGCACGGCTCGACTTTCGGCGGAAATCCGCTTGCCATGGCGGTCGGGATCGCGGCGTTCGACGAGATCGCCAAGGCGGACACGCTCGCCAATGTCACCGCCCTGTCGGCGCATCTCATGGAAGGGCTGGCCGCGATTGCCGCGCGGTTCCCGGACATCGTGGCGGACGTGCGCGGCAAGGGGCTGCTCATCGGCATCAAGCTAATCCCCAACAATCGCGAAATGATGGCGACCGCGCGCGATCATGGCCTACTGGTCGCGGGCGGCGGGGAGAACTGCGTGCGGATGCTGCCGCCGCTCAACATGACGCACGCGGAAGCGGACGAAGCGCTGTCGCGTCTCGAAGCCGCCTTCGCCGCGACGCGTGCGTCGCTGAGCCAGGACGCCTGATGCTGTTCGTCCGACCCGCCGGACCGGCCGATATCGAGACATTGCTGGAATTCGCCAATCTCTCGGGAAGGGGGTTCACCAGCCTGCCTGAAGACCGGCCGACGCTGGTCGACGCGCTGGCGCTGTCGCAGCGCAGTTTCGAGCGCGAGGCCGATCCGCAGAGCGCCCGCTACATCTTGTTCCTGGAAGACTCCGAGACCGGGCTGGTCGACGGGGTCGCCGCCGTCAAGGGCAGCGTCGGCAAGGACCGTCCGCACTTTTCCTTCCGCATGGTGACGCTCTCGCAGCATTCGAACGCGGTCGGCACGCGCTTTGATCATCAGGTGCTGCTGCTGGTCAACGAATGCGGAGCGTGCTCGGAAGTGGGAACGCTGTTCCTGCGCCCGGACAGACGCCGCAACGGGGCGGGCAGCCTGCTCGCTCGTTCACGCTACCTGCTGATCGCGTCCGCCCCGGACCGGTTCGCGCCGACGATCATGGCGGAGCTGCGCGGCTGGTTCGATGATCAGGACAACAGCCCTTTCTGGGACGGGATCGCCAGCAAGTTCTTCCGCCTGTCGTTCGAGGACGCGGACCGGATGATCACGCTGACCGACGGTCAGTTCATCATCGACCTGGCGCCGCATCATCCCATTTATCTGGAACTGGTGAATGGCGGCGCGCGCGACGCGATCGGAAAAGTGCACCGCCATGGCGAACCCGCGCTGCGCATGCTCGAAAAGGAAGGTTTCTCCCGTTCGGGACTGGTCGACATATTCGACGGCGGCCCGACCATGACCTGCGCGCGTGACAGTATCGCCACGATCCGCAATGCCCGGCGGCTGCCGGTGCGCATCGGTGAACCGGCCGAGGCGCGGCCGCTTCTGGTGACGCCCGGATCGCTGCGCGACTTCCGCGTGGTGCGGGCAATGGCGCAAGTCATGGAAGCGATGCTCGTCCTGCCGGCCGAGGCGGCGCGCTTGCTGGGCGTATCCGAAGGCGATGTCGTGACGGTGAGTGAGTGAGTAACATGATGCTGCGTTCGATCGATCCCGCCGATGGCGCGTTGCTTTGGGAAGGTCCGCACGACGACGTCGGCGGCTGCGAGGCGGCGGTGGCACACGCGCGGCAATCCTTCGCGGGCTGGTCGCGCACGCCGCTGGCCGAAAGGGTGGCCATTGCCCGCCGCTACGCGGCGCTGCTGAAGGAGCAGGCGGACGAGGTGGCGCGGCTGATCTCGCGCGAGACGGGCAAGCTGCTCTGGGACAGCCGGGGCGAAGTCGCCGCGATGATCGGCAAGGTCGAGATATCGATCGCCGCCCAGGCGGAACGCGCCGGTTTTCGCGAGCAGGACATGCCGTTCGGGCGTGCGGTTCTGCGCCATCGCCCCCACGGCGTGATGGCCGTACTTGGCCCCTACAATTTCCCGGCGCATTTGCCCAACGGGCACATCGTCCCGGCGCTGCTCGCGGGCAATACGGTGATCTTCAAGCCATCGGAGGAAACGCCGGCGATCGGGGCGCTGATGGCTGGACTCTGGTCCGACGCGGGCCTTCCTCCCGGTGTGCTGCAGCTCGTGCAGGGCGCGCGGGAAACCGGCGCGGCGTTGATCGGCGGCGACATCGACGGGTTGCTCTTTACCGGCTCGGCGGCGGCCGGGCGTCATTTCCGACACGCCTTGGTCGACCGGCCCAAGGTGATCCTGGCGCTGGAACTGGGTGGAAACAATCCGCTGATCGCCTGGGACGGCGCGCCCGAGGCGGTGGCATCGCATGTCATCCATTCGGCCTTCCTCACGACCGGCCAGCGCTGCTCCTGCGCGCGGCGGCTGATCCTTCCCGAAGGCGCCCAGGGCGACCGTATACTGTCGGCCGTGGAGGCCCGGGCGGCCGCGTTGCCGATCGGCGCATGGGATGACGCGGGCGAGGCCTTCATGGGGCCGCTCGTTTCCGCCCGCGCCGCCGCGACCGCGCGCCGTGCGCTGGCGGCACTCGTCGAAGCGGGCGCGCGCACGCTGCTGCCCGCGCATGTGCCCGCAGGGCGCAACGACGCGTTCATGTCGGCAGCCCTGCTCGACGTTACGGGTGTCGCCATGCCCGATGCCGAGATATTCGCGCCCGTCCTGCAGGTCGTGCGCGTGCCCGATTTCGACGCGGCGATTCAGGTGGCGAATGCCACGGCATTCGGCCTTTCGGCGGGCCTGCTCTCGCAGGACGAGACGCTGTGGCAGCGCTTTTCGACCGAGATACGCGCGGGCGTGGTCAACTGGAACCGGCCGACGACTGGCGCGTCCTCCGCAATGCCCTTCGGAGGCTTGGGCGAATCGGGCAATCATCGTCCGAGCGCCTATTATGCTGCGGATTATTGCGCTTTTCCCGCAGCGAGTTTCGAAGCGGCGACGGTCGAGGCGCTGCCCATCCCGGGTATGGGGCCGTGAAGACGTCCGGCGAGCGCTGCCCCAAGCGATCAGTCAGGAACCGGGCAGGTCAATGCGCCGTTCCGGATTCGCTCATGAACAGATCCCGGGCCAGGGGCGCCCGATGCGAATTGTTCCTGCGCGACCTCGATGGCTCTGCTGATCACCGGATTGCTCAGCGAACTCTTGCGGAAAAACGAGCCCGCCGGGAAAGGTGCAGGCGTAGTGCTGCGGCGCGATGCGATGAGCGCATCCGCGTTCGCGCGAGGGCGAAGCCAGATGATCGCTGAGATATCCGACGTAGGCCCCCGACACGATGAAGAAGATCGCACGGATTGCAGAAATCCCGTCGTAGGGTATCGCTCGGGGTATTTGTCGCGTTATGGTTTATAAAAAACTAAGTTAATCAATAGATTAGAAAGATGGAGACTCCCTCCTCCGGTTCCACCGGCGTCGGACAAGACGAGGATGCGCTTGTCCCCGTCCATGAATGCGCCGGTCTCGCGATTGCGGCTTTTGCGATCCGTCGGGGCCGATCACGAGGCGCCGGATGCGCCCGGTCACTTCGGCGACCTGATCGGTGCCGAACCGCTCGATGAGGGCGTCGAGTGCGGTTGCGATCGGAGGGAGCGCACACATGCTCGATCATGGCGTCGCGGGCCGCGAGCGCCGAGCGGCACTGAATAGCCCCTAGATTTCCTCCAGACATAAGCAGAGTCCAGCCCTGACAAGGAGACGGACGGATGAAGCGGAGCAGGTTCCGCGAGGAGCAGATCATCGCTGTTTTGAAGGAGCAGGAGGCCGGGATGGCAACGGCGGAAGTGTGTCGCCGCCACGGGATCAGCTCAGCGACCTTTTGCACCGCGGGTGCCGAAACCGGACAGTCCGGAAACGGCCCACTTTCTGCCGTTGCTAGTCATTCCTCTAATGGCGGCCACCGTCGAGCGATTCCAGGGTGCTCCACGACCCAAGCTCGACCCAAAGGCTAACCTATTTCCGCCACCAGCCGCTCCAGACACAAGGCCCAGCGTTTCCTAGACAGAGTGCGGATCCCCGATCGAGCCAATGCTCCTTCAACCCGATGAACCGCAACGATAATGCCAACGCCCTTCCAGCCGCGCGTGGGTCACCCCTGGGTCGAAGTCCTTCCAGCAGGCAAAAAACCAACCATCGAGCGAACGCACTTTCGCCCATAAGCCAACGATTTTCCTAGGGAAAGTAGTGGTGCCGCAGAAGGGACTCGAACCCCCGACCCCAACATTACGAATGTCGTGCTCTACCAGCTGAGCTACTGCGGCGTGCTTGGGGACTGGCCCTCGGCAGGGGGCGGCATTTACCGGGGGTGGGCGGGTCGTGCAAGGGGGATTCGCGGCGGGGCGTCGGCGGGTCCGTCCGGCCGGGGAGTGGGATCGCATGCGCGGTGCATTCTCGTGCTGGATAGGGACGAAGCGACGGTGGCGGCGGTGACCGTGCCGCTTGCGAGCGACGGCTGGCGCGTGGAAGGCATGGCCGCGCTGGAGACGCCGGAGCGCCTGCCCGCGCCTCCCCCGATGCGCTGATAAGCGGCGCCGTCGCGGCGCCACCCGAGGCGCGCGTCGTCGATGCGCTCGCGCCGTTCGCGATGCGGCCGATCGAAGCGGTCTGCGCCGCGCCCCGCGAGGCGACGGCACGCTCCGGACAGCGCTCGCGCGCGCTCGGCGCCCCCTCTCTGCGTGACCGGCTGCCGAATCGCGCGAGGTGTCGAGCTGGTCCGCCTCGCGACACCCGCCGCCGCGCCCGGGCCGCTGGTCCTGTGTCCCGCGGTCGCGGGCGATTCTCTCGACGGCCTTGTGGTCGAGGCCGACGGCGAGTCTCACTCTCGCCGCGTTCCGCGCTGATCGTCAGATCCCGAAGCGCAGCTTGACCGCGCGGTAGCGTTCGCGCAGCATCGCCGCGCGCTCCTGCGGCGTCACCATGGCGGTGTCGCCGGGCAAGTGCGCCATAAGCTCGGCGCGTTTCACCAGCCTGGTGGTGATCGTCGCGGCATTCTGGCTCATCAGGTTGCGGTAGGTCAGGTTGCCGTCCGAGAAACGCTGCGTGTCTAACCAGTTGTGCACGCCGGGATCGTCGTGCGCGAGCACCAGCCGGATCATCCCGTCGCCGTCGACCCTGGTGCGCGCGGGGGTGTAGCTCGTCGGCCGGTGGAGAAAATCCATCGAGCCGGCGAACGGCCCGCCCATGCCGAAGATCCAGAAGCCGTCGTGCGCTGGCATCTCGACGATCAGCGCCTCGTCGGCGGCGAGCCGCCAGACCATGTGCGCCGCCATCCGCCCGCGCTTGGCGTCGTCGGCGGTATTGGCCGAGGCGCCGGGGAATTCGTTGCGCCGTTCGGGATCGCATACGCCGCCCGAGGTCATCCAAGAATGTTCGGGCCACTGCTCCATCAGCCCCGTGACGAAGCGGCCGGCCCAGTCCATCGCCTCGATCATCTGCGCCGGGCTCGCCATGGGGCGCGGCTCGGCCATGCCGACGCGCTCGATGGTGAGCGTGGTGGGCGTCTCGCCCCAGGCGTCGAAGGCTTCGCGGATGAACAGCTTGCGGCTGCCGGGCGTGGTCGGCAGCCAGTTTCCGGCCCGCTCCTCGCCGCCGACGATCAGTTCGAAGTTCCCCTCGGCATCGGTTTCGAGCCGCGAGCCCAGAATGTTGCACTCGGGCACGTCGCCGAAGGGTTCGTGCAGCGGCGGCCAGTCGGTGCCGGGAATGCGGTCGGGCTTGGGGCCTTGCACCGTCAGGTTGAACCAGCGCGCGGTGCCGCGCTTGCCGGTGATGCGGTAGACGTGCTCGCCCGAGATCCATGCCTGCCGATAGGTGAAGTCCGACACGTCGCCGCCCAGCTTCATCGTCGGCGTGGTGAAATAGTGGATCTGCGGGAAGGCCGGGTCGCGCGTCTCGAGCGCGAGGTCGAAGGCCTGCCCGAGGTTCTGCGTGAGGAAGCGGAAGCCGTCGGCCCGGTGGATGTCGGCGGCGGGATTGGCGTCCTTGAAGGCGTAAGTGCCCGCGCGTTTCAGTTCGTCGCAGAAATGCTCCCACGCGGCCTTGAGGTCTTCGTCGGCGGTTCCGTCGCCATAGGCCATCGGTCAGGCTCCCAGTCGTTCGAGGATTGCGGACAGGTTTTCGGCGGCGCGCAGGCAGGCCTCGCGCGGGCCTTCCTCGGCGATCCGCGGTCCGGTCAGCTCGAGGTCGAACACGCCCTGGTAGCCAGCCTCGAGCAGCCAGCCGATCTGGCGTTCGAGCGGGACCATGCCGTCGCCCGGCACCGCACGGCAGGGCGTGCAGCGATCGCCGGCGACGTAGTCGCTCACCTGCACCAGGCGGGTGAGCGGCATGGCGCGCGCGAATTTCTCCCGAAGGCCGCCTTCGAACCATCCCGCGCCCAGATCGAGGCACACGCCGATGCCCGCGATCTCGGCGAGGCGGATCGTGTCGTCGATAGTATGGGCGATGTGGATGTCCGCGTTGAGACAGTTCGCGTTCTCGACCAGCAGGCGCACTCCGCGCGCTTCGGCGAGGGCGCGACACGGCGCGATCAGCGCGGCGAGCCGCTCGGCGGCGGCCTCCCAGTCGAGCGAACCGCGTCCGCCGCTGACGATGTAGAGCTGCGTGGCGCCGAGCGTCGCGGCGGCCTCGATCGCCTCACACAGGCGCTGCGCCGCCTCGCCGGTATCATGCTCGATGTCGGGAAAGCGCGCGAAGGGATGGTTGAGCGTTATCGGACGCGGGCCGCCGGGGGCGAGAGCCTCCTGCATTTCGGCAAGCACGCCTTCACCCAGCAGGTGCGGATTGACCAGCGTCATCGCCGCGATCCCTGCCTCGCGGCATACGTCGATGAAGGCGCGCGATGGTTCCCCCATGAAGGCGACCTGGTGGAGGCACACGCGCGGATGCATCAGTCGCGCTTTTCGATCGGAACGTCGAAGCGCTCGCGGAAGGGGCGAAATTCCTCGTTCAGTTCGTCTAGGTCATAGCCCGCGTCGGTCAGGACCCTGGTCGAGTAGTGGAACTTGCCGTGGCGATCGCCCTTGTTTTCGGCGAGATAGCCGCGCATTGCCGTTTCCTGCCGCTCGCCGAAGTCGCGGCCGGCGAAGGCGTAATAGCCGCGCAGCGTGCCGATCGGGTCGGAAACGAAATCGCGGTAGCGCACGTGATGGATGCGCGGATCGTCGGTCAGCGGATTGCTCATCGTGTTGCCGATCGACCAGCGCACGCGTTCGAGATGCATCTTTGCCTCTTTGACGAGGTCGATCTCGCCGACGATGCCTTCCATGATGTCGCGCATCATCATCGTCGAACTGGCCGCGACCATCACCGGGTCGCGGTGCAGCCAAACGAGGCTGGCATCGGGATAGGCCTCGAAGAAGGCTTCGAGCCGCGTCGTGTGAAAGCCCTTGAGCACCCAGTATTTCTTTTCGCGGCCATACTGGAACGCCTGCAGCATGGCCTTGTGGATGCGGTATTGCGCGACCGGATCGGTGGGCAGGCCGAACGAGAGGTTCTGCATCGGCACGCGCCACCAGGCGGTGGGGGTCATCACCCGGAAATCGAAGGCCCAGGTGCGCTCGTCCTCGGGCAAGCCCTCGCCGAGCATGTCGTTGTAGGGGTGGCAGTGCAGCCACTTCCACATCTTGGTGTTGATCTCGCGCCACTCCGCGTCGGCAAGCGCGCGGCGCGGGTCGGGGATGTCGACGGTGCCCGGAGGCGGCGAAGGGTGCATCACCTCCCAGAAGCGCAGCGCACGCGCATCGGGATCGACGCTCATCAGCGCGTGCATCAGCGTGGTGCCCGATCGCGGCTCGCCGGTGGCGAAGAGCGGGCGGTCGATCACTTCGTCGGCGAGCGGATAGTCCTTGCGGTCCTGGAAGAAGCGGAGCCGGTCGGTGAGCAGCCAGTGGATGTTGTCCGCCGCTGCCCGCCGCCCGGCCTCGTCCATCGGGATCGTGTCGATGTGCGCCACGGCGAGCGCGAAGCGTTCGGGAAAGCCCTCGTCGCCCCAGTCGGCGAGGCCGGTTTCGGCCGTCGCGCTACCGAGCAGCGCCTGCGCGTCGAGATCCGCCATGCTCAGGCCTCCAGCAGCTTCTGGATCTCGTCCTCGGTCTCGCGCACCTTGGCCGCCGAGCTTGCCGAGAACCGCGCGCCGCCCATCGCGCCGTATTCCATCAGCTTGTAAACCTTCACGCCCGCGTCGATGAAGCCCTTGATCTTCGCCGCCACCTGCCTGGGCGTGCCGACTGGGAAGATGTCGCGGATCGCCTGGGTGTCGAGCTGATCGCAGAACTCGATCATCCGCTCGCGCGTCAGCACCGCCGGGTTGAGGTCGTGGATACCGCGCCATTCGGGCCCCATCGGGTGCTCGTGGCCGAACTGGCGCAAGTCCTCGGCGGTCTGCATCAGGATGATCGACTTGACCATCGGCTGCTCGAGCATCTCGGCGGTCTCGCCCTCGTCGCCGATCAGGCAGATCTGGGTGAGCGCGGGGGTGAAGTGGCTCATGTCGCGGCCCACCGCGTCGCCGGCGTCGAGGATCACCTTGAGCTTGGCTGCGAAGTCCTCGGGCGTATAGGTGCCCGCCGGCCACCAGCCGTCGGCCTCGCGCCCGGTGATGCCGAGCATGCGCGGACCGACGCAGCCGGTCCAGATCTCGGGCGCCTTGCCGTCGTAGAGCTCGGTGTCGAGCCGGGCGTGCTCCAGCCGATAGAACTTGCCCTCGAAATCGACGAGCCCGTCCGAGTGCCACAGCAGCTTGATGACCTTGATCGCTTCCTCGAAGCGCCCGACCGGCTTTTCGAAGCTGAAGCCGTAGGGCACGGTGTTTTCCAGCTCGCCCGCGCCGAGGCCGAGAATGAAGCGGCCCTTCGACAAGTGGTCGATGGTGAGCGCGGTCTGCGCGAGCATGACCGGGTGGCGGCGGATCGTGTCCACCACCGTCGTCGCGATCGGTGTGTTCTTCGTGAGCACCGCCGTCGCCGAGGCCACCGCGAGGCCGTCGAGGTGGCGGTGCGGGCTCGGCGAATGGATCGCGAGGTCGGTGAACTCGGGCGTCCAGATCGAATCGGGCCAGAAGCTCACATAGTGGTCGGGCAGCCAGATCGAATGGTAACGTCCCGAATCGAATTCGCCGACCATGTCGATGCCGAGCGGCAGCGTGGTACGCAGAAAGGCGGCTGGCTGGGCCTTGGTCATCGTCGCTCTCTCCCTTCGCGCCGGAGCGATGCCTGTGCGCCGCGCGATTGTCTGGGGCCGACTTGTGGGATAGGCACGCGGGCAAGAAAATTCCCATTTGGGGATAGAGGATGCTTGCTCGCGAGGATGCCGACTGGCTGCTGGAGCCGCTCGTCTCGGGGATGGTCGAGGACCCGCCCTGGACGACCTTTCTCGACCGGCTGCGCGAACGCGCCGGCGCGGACTATTGCAGCATCGTGTTCCGCCCGCTGCCGAGCGGGACGCCCGAGGCGCGGGTGATCCATCTCTATTCGGGCCGGCCCTCGCCGCCCGGCGTCTCGCAGGACTACCGCGACACGCTCTACGCGCTCGATCCGATGCCCTATCACGAGATGGTCGAGGGCCGCGTCTACGCGCTGCCCGAACTGCTCCAGTTCGACGATCCCGCGCACATGGAGTTCCTGGGCAAGCTGCTGGTGCCTTCGGGCATGAACCATATGCGCATGGTGCGCTTCGCCGAGCCGGGCGGGGCGAGCGGCTGGGTCACGCTCACGCGCGCCGCGGGCGATCTCGCGCCCGAGGTCGACGGCCTGCTCGCCGCCCTCATGCCGCATCTGCGCGCCGCCTCGCGGGTCGCCGTCGCGCTAGAGCGTGCGCGCATGACCGCCGCCGTCGCGACCGAGGCGGTGCGGCGGATGAGCTTCGGCTGGGTGACGCTGGACGGTGAGGGGCGCGTGCTCGACAGCGACATCAACGGCGCGGCGATGCTGGGGCGCGGCGAACGGCTCGCGCGCGGGCGCGACGGCCGCCTGACCTCGCGCGATCCCGCCTTGCGGCAGGAGATCGGCGCGGCGGTGAGCGCGCTGCTCGGCAATCCGCAGGCGCGCCCGCACGCCATCGTCCTCAGCCGTGAGCCCTGGCTCGACCTGCTGCTCGTCGCCTCGGCGCACCGCATGGGCACGACCCGCGCGGCGCCGGCGCTGGTGGCCTATGTCCACGCCGACAACTGGTCCTCGGCGGATCGCTGTGAGCAGCTTGCGCAACTGTTCGATCTCGCGCCGAGCGAGGCGCGCCTGGCGCTCGCGCTCAGCCGCGGCATGTCGATCGCGGAGTCGGCGGGCGAACTCGGCCTGACCGTCGAATCGGCGCGGACCTATTCGAAGCGGATCTACGCCAAGACCGGCGCGCGCGGACAGGCGGACCTTGTCCGCTTCATCCATCGCAGCGTTCTCGCGATCGCCTGAGAGCGTGGGGCCGCGCCCGGCTGCTCAGAAATAGCGCGCCAGCTTGAACTGCACGCGATGGCGATCGCTGGCGTAGAGGTCGTAGTTCGAATCGACCCTGATGTAGTTGTACTCCATCGAGGGCGAGAAGCCGGCGACCCGCACTTGCCTGAGGCCCACGTAGGCGCGGCCCTGGATGCGCCAGTCCTCGCGGCGCTCGAACGAGAAGAAGGGCTGCGCCTCGTCGAACTTCGACCAGGTCGCGGCGCCGGAAAGGCCGGCATTGATCCCCAGCGGAAGTTCGCCGCCGATGCCGCCGCTCACGCCCAGGGTCTTGTTCGAATAGGCATCGAAGTCGTCCATCTCGCGCCGCCCGATCAGGCTGGCCGAGACGATCGCCGACTTGGCGATGACCTGCTCGTAAGTGAGGTTCGCGCCGAGCTGCCAGCCGTCGTAGCCCGAATTGATCCGCGAGACGTTGTGCCGCGCGTCCACTTGCAGCGCGACGCGGCGGTCTAGCCCGATCTCCTGCTGCAAGGTGGCGCGCGCGCCGAACTGGCGCGCGGCGGTCTCGCCGCCGTACCAACGATTCAGCGCGACGGCCTGGAGCGTCAGGTTGCGACCCTCGCCGAGCCGGAACTCGGGCCCGCCCGCGACTTGCGCGGTATAGTCGTCGAAGTCGGCGCCGTCGTAGTTGATCATCGACAGGTTGGTGTCGAAGACCAGCGACATGCGCTCGGCGGTGGGCAGGCGCAGGCTGGCATAGCCGCTCGCGGTCACGCCCACGCCCGAGCGTTCGCGCGCCGCGTCGTCGAGCCGGAGCGGCAGCCGGGTCGAACCGAAGTTGACGTCGATCGTCTCGGCGGCGGTGGCCGAGTTGATGTTGCTGTCGGGCGCGAAACCGAAGTCGAAGCCGAAGCGCAGGCGGCGGTTCGAGCGGATCACGTTGCGCGCGTCGCCGATGATCCGGGCGATGTCCTCGGGCAGGCTTTCGTCCTGCGCGGCGAGGCGCAGGTGATATTCGGCGCCGTCGTAGTCGCGCATCGCCATCAGCGCGCGCGCGAGTTCGAGCCGCACGCGGGTCTGTTCGGGATGGTTCTCGAGGACCCGGCGGAAACGCTTGACCGCGCCCTTGGTGTCGCCTTCGCCGAGGTGCATCAGCCCATCGAGAAAGCCGTAGGGGATATCCATGCCGGGCGCGTCGCGCAGCGCCGCAACCAGCGGGCGCGCCTCGTCGTACTTGCGCGCGAGCACCAGCTTTTCGGCGAGCGCGAGCATCTGCCCGGGTTCGAGCCGGACGCTGCAGCGTCCGTCCGCGCACGAAGTCGGCGCGAGCGCGGCGAGACGGGTCGCGGCCTGCGGTCCGCCCGAGGCGGGCGCCTCCTCGGCACGCGCGCCGCCGGCGAGCAGGGCCACGCCCGCCGCCGCGCAGGCGATGGCGAGACGCGGCGATCGATCGGTCATGCTACTTGCCGATGAAGGCGCCGAGAATGTCGATCCGCTCGTCGGGCGTGCCGCCGACGATGCGGAAGCCGCCGCCCACTTCCTCGGCCGCCGGACCGTAGAACGCGCCGTCGAGGCTCGATCCGGCGATGTTCACGTCGTAGCGGGTGCCGTCGGGATTGACGAAGCCGGCTTGCGAGAACTCGCCTTTGAAGCCGCCGAAGTTGGCGAGGTTGATCGTGCCCGCGCCCGTCGCGCTGAACGTCGCGCCGCCGGCGATGACACCCTCGCCCGAGAAGCCCGAGACGCCGTCGTCCTGCGTCGGGAAGGCGGTGCCGGCCAGCGTCAGTCCGACCGTGTCGGCGCCGAAATCGACCGCGAGGTTCGCGGTGCCTTCGACCCACTGGAAATAGCTCGGCAGGATCGCCGAGCCGATCTGGCTCTGGCCGTCGAGCGTCGGGTTGAACACCATCGTCGCCAGCATCGAGCCTTCGTAGGTCGCGCCGCCGCTCTTGGGTACGTTCGCGGTATTGGTCAGCTCGCCGAAGGCGAAGGCGCCGCGCTGGAGGTTGAGGCTCTCGAGCGTGTAGGTATTCTCGGTCTCGTCGGCGAGAGTCTCGGTCTCTTCGGTCCAGGTCACGTCATTGCGGACATAGCCGGCATAAGTCACGTACTGGGTCTCGCTGCCCGGTTTGAGAACGAAGAGCGTGGTCGCCGAGGCCGAGGCTTCGGGTATGCCGAAAGGCGGCGTGTCGGTGGTGCCGAGCGACGCGCCGCCCGAGGAGCTTCCCGCCTCGAGATACGTGACGTTCGGGTTCGCGAGCCGGGGCGTGCCGAACTGCGGCTGCCGGGCGCCGTCGAAATCGGTGCGCTGCGCCGGATCCTGATAGCGCGATTCGACATTGGCACCCGAAAGGTTGTCGGTGATCGACAAGGTGTAGATGGCGTCGCGCGGATCGTAGGAGATCGAGATCGACGAATTGCGCGCCGTGGTCGCGTTGCCCTGGTAGAGCTGGCCCGACTGGCCGCGGCAGCAATCGCGATCCTGCACGTTGTAGCTGTAGGTGTGCGTCCCGCCGATGCCCTGATAGGTCTTGGCTTCGGTCGGATTGGCGAAGCTGTGCGACTGCGATCCGTTGCCAGGCGTCGGCGCGCTGACGACGTCGGCTCCGGCTCCGCCGCAAGCGCCCAGGAAACACGTCGCACTCAACACCAGATACTTGCGCATGGATAAAGTCCCCGATCCGAATTTGCGAAACGGGACCTAGAGGAACGAGGTTAACGACGGGTAAAGTTACCGCCGGTTCGGCATGTCGGCGGGCCGCGTTCGAGGCCCTGTCAGGGCCGGTGCCGCAAGCGCGTCACCGCGGCGGTGAGTGCGCGAAACGAGCTTGCGAGCGCATGCGCCGCCCGCGCGAAACCCGGCTCAGGCCTCGAGTTCGACGTCCCAGTAGAGCCAGTCGCGCCAGGTCTCGTGCAGATAGTTGGGCGGGAACGCGCGGCCGCGTTCCTGGAGCTGCCAGTTGGTCGGCCGGATCGGCTGGACGATCGGCGGCATCTTCGCCTGCTGCGGCGTGCGCCCGCCCTTCTTCATGTTGCACGGGGCGCAGGCGGTGAGGATGTTTTCCCAGCTCGTGCGTCCGCCGAGGCGGCGCGGCACGACGTGGTCGAAAGTGAGGTGCTGCTGCGATCCGCAGTACTGGCAACTGAAGCGGTCGCGCAGGAAGACGTTGAAGCGGGTGAACGCGGGAAACTCGGACGGCCTGACATACTGCCTGAGCGCGATCACCGAGGGGATCTGCATCGTCCAACTCGGGCTGTGGACGGCGCGGGCGTAGCTTTCGAGGATGTCGACGCGTTCGAGCACCACCGCCTTGATCGCGGTCTGCCAGGGCCAGAGGCTGAGCGGGTAGTACGAAAGCGGCGTGTAGTCGGCGTTGAGAACGAGGGCAGGGCAATCGGCAAGATTTCTGGAGGGGTCCTCCGAGGCGCTGCGGAATCGGGCCGCGCGCTCTATCAGCTCCGACTTGAGCATGGCCTCCAATTGCAGGCCGTCATTGCGGTTTGATGGCAGCGCATGGCGGTTAATCAGCACCTCGGCGACACCCCGTCAAGTCACCAGCCCCGGCAATCGTGGTCTGCCCGGGCAAAATCCACAGGTAAGCCTGCGCGTTTGCAGCGAGGGGCCGCCCGGCCTAGGCCCGAGGCGATGATCCGCACGCGCTTCGCCCCTAGTCCCAACGGTCCGCTGCATCTCGGCCATGCCTACGCGGCGATCCGGGCGCACGACCTCGCGCGGACACGCGGCGGGCAGTTCCTGCTGCGGATCGAGGATATCGACGGCGAACGCAGCCGCCGCGAATGGATCGACGAACACCTCGCCGATCTCGCCTGGCTCGGTCTCGCCTGGGACGCGCCGCCGGTGTTCCAGTCGAGCCGGCTCGACGCCTACCGCGAAGCCGGAGACGGGCTCAAGGCCGCCGGGCTGCTCTATCCGTGCCGCTGCACCCGCGCCGAGATCGCCGCCGCGTCGACGCATGCGGGGCCCGACGGACCGATCTATCCGGGCACCTGCCGCGGGCGCCACGTCGATCCCGCAGGCGCGGCCTGGCGGCTCGACATGGCAAAGGCGATCGAGCGTGCGGGCCCGCTCGAATGGACCGACGAGATCGCCGGACCGCAAGCGGCGCGCCCCGAGCGATTTGGCGATGTCGTGCTGCTGCGCAAGGAGCTGCCCGCCAGCTATCATCTTGCCGCGACGCTCGACGACGCCGCCGACGGTGTCACGCTGGTGACGCGCGGGATGGACCTGTTCGCGGCGAGCCACGTGCATCGGCTGCTGCAGGCGCTGCTCGGCCTGCCGGTGCCGGTCTGGCATCATCACCCGCTGCTCGTCGAGGCCGACGGGCGCAAGCTCGCCAAGCGGCGCGGGTCGGGCGCCGGGGCCTTCGGGCTCGCCGATCGCCGCCGCGCCGGCGGGGACGGACGCGCGCTGGCCGACGCGCTCAGGGCGGGCGACCTCCCCGCTGGTATTTCGCTGTCACAAGGTTTACATTGAGCGCATGTCCTACGTTCTCGTCCCCCTCATCATCGCCCTCATGATCATGGTCGTCGTCAGCCTCGTGCGGGGCATCGCGGCCTTCCTGCAGAGCACGCGCGAGGATTTGGAGCGCGATCCGGGCACGGGGGCCACCGAGATGCAGCTCATGCAGAACCGGATGATGTTCGCGCGCATCAAGTATCAGGCGGCGGCGGTTCTGGTCGTCGCGCTGCTGCTCGCGATGTCGCGCTGAGGGTCAAGAGCCGCAAACCTTGGTTCGCCTCAACAAGATCTACACCCGCACCGGCGACGACGGCACCACCGGGCTCGTCGACGGCTCGCGCCTGCCCAAGCACGCCGCGCGGATGGACGCGATCGGCGCGGTGGACGAGGCGAACAGCGCGATCGGCCTTGCGCTGGTGATCGTCCCCAAGGGCGAGCCGCTGGTCGCCTCGCTGCTGCGCATCCAGAACGACCTGTTCGATCTCGGCGCGGACCTCGCGACGCCCGGCGAGGATTTCACCCCTTCGGACATGGTGCTGCGTATCGTCGATGGGCAAGTCGACTGGATCGAGACGGCCATAGACGGCCTCAACGAGACGCTCGAACCGCTCAGGAGCTTCATCCTGCCCGGCGGCAGCGAGACCGCGGCGCGGCTCCATGTCGCGCGGGCGGCAACGCGCCGCGCGGAGCGGGCCATGGCCGCGCTGGCCGGTGAAGACGCCGTCAATCCGGCCGCGCTGGCATATATCAACCGGCTGAGCGACTTCCTGTTCGTCGCCGCGCGCGCCGCCAATGCCACGACCGGCGGCGACGTGCTCTGGGTGCCCGGGAGCAATCGCTAGGTTCCCATGATCCGCCGGAGCGGCTAGGCAGCGCCCGATTCCCAAGTTTCGAGGAGGACGCAAGGTGCAGAAAGTCGCGATCATCGGTGCAGGCATCATGGGTTCGGGCATTGCCCAGACCGTGGCGGGAAAGGGCATGGAAGTCCTGCTCTGCGACGTCGAACTCGCCGTGGCCGAAAAGGGCAAGGCGGGCATCGAGAAGGGTCTCGGCAAGCTCGTCGCCAAGGGCAAGGTCGAACAGGCCGACGCCGACGCCACGCTCGGCCGGATCAAGCCGGTCGGCGACTATGGCGAGTTCGCCGGCGCCGATCTCATCATCGAGGCCGCGACCGAGCGCGAGGACATCAAGCACCAGATCTTCAAGAAGGCCGGCGAAGTGCTCGGGACCGATGCGATGATGGCCTCGAACACCAGCTCGATCCCGATCACGCGCATGGCGGCGAGCTCGCCCGATCCGGCGCGCTTTTGCGGACTGCACTTCTTCAACCCGGTTCCGGTCATGGGCCTTGTCGAAGTGATCCCGGGCCTCGCCACCTCGGAGGAGACGATCGAGCGGATGAAGGCCTTCGGCGAGAAGCTGGGCAAGACCGTCGTTCTCGCGGGCGACGAGCCCGGCTTCGTGGTCAACCGCATCCTGTGCCCGATGCTCAACGAGGCGATCTTCGTGCTCGGCGCCGGGATCGGTTCGGTCGAGGATATCGACGCGGGCTGCCGCATCGGCCTCAACCACCCGATGGGCCCGCTCACCCTCGCCGACTTCGTTGGGCTCGATACGCTCTACGAGATCATGAAGGTGTTCCACTCGACCACCGGCGATCCCAAGTACCGCCCCGCGCCGCTGCTCCAGAAGTACGTCGAGGCCGGCTGGTACGGCAAGAAGTCGGGCCGCGGCTTTTACGACTACTCGGGCGAGAAGCCGGTCCCGACGCGGTAAGGCCTGCTGGCGGCAATCCCCTCAGCGCGCCGTCGCTGTGGTGCGTTCCTCGGCGGGGACCTGGCGGATGTCGGCGCCCGCGATCCACGCCTGGAACGCATCGATGTCGAGCGCGCCCAGATTGCGGTCGGTGCCCTTGGTGAAGGTCTCGTAGCCGTCGCCGCCGTCGGCGAGGAACTTCGCCATGGTGACGCGATAGCGCGCGGCCGGATCGACCGGCTTGCCGTCGAGCGTGAGCGAGACGACGCGGCCGCGTTCGGGCCGCGAGAGATCGTAGACCAGCTTGACCCCGCGCGAGGGGGAGAGCACCTGCTGCGCGCCGCTGTCGTCCAGCCCGTCCTCGAAGGCCGCCAGCAGTTGCGCGCCGGTGAGCGTGAGCGTGACCAACTGGTTGTTGAACGGTTGCACCGCGTAGAGCTGCCCGAAAGTGACCGAGCCGTCGTCGGCGGGGACCAGCGGCGCGCGGATGCCGAAGGGATTGGTCACCGCGATCTGTGCGCCGGCCGCTTTCGTCGCCGCGAGCTGCCCGTCCGCGATCAGGTTGCCGAGCACGCCGCCGGTGTTGCTCGACAGGCCGTCGGGTTTCTCGGCGCTGCCCGAGATGCGCCCGACCGGCCGGTCGGCGAAGGCGCTGGCGGCATCGACGTAACGCTTGACGTAGGCGGCGACGTCGGCGCGCGGTTCGAAACGTGGCACCGCATCGGTGTTTTCGACCACGCCGCGTCCGCCCGAATAACCCGGCGACTGCACGATCACGTTGTGCGCCCGTCTGGCGATCACCCGGTCGGACGTCGGGTCGATCGTCAGCGTGATGTCGGTGACGAGTTCGCCGTAGACGCCCGCGCTGGTCAGCAGAATCGGGTGCGCCGGATCGATCGTGCCGTAGTCGCAGACGTAGGACCAGTGGGTATGGCCCGACACGACGACGTCGACTCCGGGATCGAGGCGGCGCAGGATCGGATCGATGTCGCCCGCGAACTGCGCGCAGCCTTCGGGATCGGGTTCGCCCTTGGTGCGCCCGCCCTGGTGGATCAGCACGACCACCGCGTCCGCGCCCGCCGCCTTGAGCTTCGGCACGGCGGCGTTGATCGCCGCGGCCTCGTCGCCGAAGGTCAGGCCCCTGATGCCTTCCGCGTTGACCAGATCGGGCACGCCGCTGAGCGCCAGGCCGATGAAGCCCACCGTCACCTTGCGCCCGCCCTCGCCGAAGCTCCTGAGCCCGGTCGCGGGGAACAGCGTCGAGCCGTCTTCCTTGAAGGTGCTGGCCGAAAGGTACTTGAAGTCAGCGCCCGCGAACCGTTCGAGCTGGCAGGGATCGCGCGGGGCGAACTTCTCGCAACCGCCGTTCTGCAAGCGCAGCAGTTCCTCGCGGCCGCGATCGAATTCGTGGTTGCCGACCGCGTTGAACGCAAGGCCGACGCGGTTCATCACGCCGACCGCCGGCTCGTCGAGATAGAGTGAGGACGCGAGCTGCGAGGCGCTGGTCAGGTCGCCCGCCGCGACGACGATATTGTTGGGGTGCCGGGCCTTGATGGCGTCGATCGCCGAGGCGAGCCAGGCCACGCCGCCGGCCGGAACCACGAGCTTGCCGCCCTTGCCGTCGGGCATGCCCACCGCCGCTTTCGGCGGCTCGAGCGCACCGTGGAAGTCGTTGATGGCGATGATGCCGACTTCGACGGGGGCGAGCGACTGCCGCGCGGCCTGCGGCGCGGCGCAGGCGCTGGCGAGGGCGGCGAGAACAAGAACGAGATGGCGCTTCATGGCAATCGCCTATCGCCCTCCCGTATGACGACAGCAAGACCTGCCGCAGTGCCTTGTGCGGTTTCCGGCGGCGATTGCGCGGCCTTTACCCCTCGCGCCGATAGACCGCCGAAAAGCTTACGTTGACGCCGCCGCACTGGCGGTTGTCGCCCGCGATGAGGTAGTCGCCCAGCAGGGTGAAGCGCACTTCGCACATGGCGTCGTCCGCGTAATGTCCCAGTCGGCCGGACACCTGCACCTCGCCTGCGATCTCGCCGATGTGGATGCTGGGATAATCGCTGGTCGGCGCGGGGCTGGGCCAGAAGGCCTCGCCGCTGACATGCAGCGTGTCCAGCTTGCGCTCGAAGCGCACGGTCGGATTGCCCTCGCTCGACCATGTGCCGAGCCAGGCGGCGAGCGGCGGACTGGCCGGCGCGGGCAGCAGCTCGACGCGGCGGCTGTCGATCCACCCGGCGGTGCCGCCGCCGCTGGACGGATAGAAGGCGCAGGCAAAGCCGTCGCGCGTGCGGTTGATGATAACCACGTCGCCCGGCACGACGTAGGCGCGCGCACGGCAGGCGTCGCCCTTCCAGGGGCAGCCGTCCATGTCGCTCTGGAAATAGGCGCGTTCCTTGCCGCCGATCCGCGCCAGCGCGAAGGGCGGCTCGCTGGGGAACAGCCCGTTGCGACACATCGGATCGTCGGTCTGCGCGAGCGCAGCCTGCGCTCCCATCAGAGCGAGCGGCAGGGCGATCAGCTTGCGGATGGACATCGTCACGGGCTCCTCGAGGGGGTCGCGCGATCATAGGCCGCGATGCGCGCGGCCCGGAAGCCAAAATCAGCGCGCCTGTTCTTCCAGCGCATGCATGTCGTCGTCCGAGAGGCCGAAGTGGTGGCCGACCTCGTGAATCACGACATGGGTGACGAGCGCCTCGAAATCGACTCCGGTCTCGCACCATTCGGCGAGCAGCGGCTGGCGGAACAGCGTGATCACCGGCGGCATCTCGCCCGAGGTCCAGACCGATTCCTCGTCCATCGGCCGTCCGTGATAGAGGCCGGTCAGCTCCCAGGCGTCGGCGATGCCGAGCGCATCGAGCGTCTCGTCGTCGGCGAACTCCTCGACCACGACGCGGATGCCCGCGAGATGGCCGGCAAAGGGCTCTGGTATGCGCGCGAAGGCCGTGCGAGCCATCGCTTCGATATGCCGCGCCGATGGGGCCTTGCCAAAATTCTGGGTCATGCCGCCTATATGAAGATGCACCGCCGTTCGTCCAAGCGCTTCGCCTTTTCGGCGGACGAGGGCTCGGTGGTCATTTTCCGCGATCTGGCGATTTCTCGCCGAATGCCGCGAACGGGCGCCGGCCTGAGGGCGCGCCCACTAGATCAGTGGGCTCGACTGCAGGTGGACACGGCGAATGGCCTCGGGGCCGCCCGCCGCTTCCTGCGCGTCGGCACGCGCGCCGAGCGCCGCGAGACCCTGCTGGATCGGGTTGCGCGGCTCTCCGCCGATCGGCGGATCGTAGATCATTAGTGCTTCGAGCGCGTCGCCGCGCTGATCGGCGTTTCTCAGCCGACGGATCATGACTTGCGCGGCTCCGTCGCGGTCGCCGCTGCACAGCAAGAGGTTCGTGAGGAATCCGGGATGATCGGCTTCGTGCGCGCTCATGAAGGCGAGGTCTTCGGCCAGCGACGCCGGTTCACCGAGTTGATGGACGGCGCAGCCGTGCACCAGATGATAGACCAGCGCGCCGTATTCGCTTCCCTCATCGGGAGAAAGCGTGTCGAGCGTCTCCAGCGCGTCCTGCGCGCGTCCGTAGCGCACCTGGAGGGCAGCGAGATTGAGCTTCTGGCTAACGTTGCCTTCGCCCAGTTCGCCCAGCGCGATCGCCTTGCGGAACGCCGCGACCGCATCATCGTAGCGATTTTGCATGGCGTAGCTCTGCGCCAGCGTGTCCCACCACCAGATATGCTGACGTTCGAGATCCGAGAAATGGTTGGCGAGGACTCCTTCGGGTCGGACCGATTCGAGCGTGGCCTGCGCGCCTTCCACGTCTCCCAGATCCAGTTGCACCAACACGATATCGAGCGCCGAAGCGAGGCGATCGGGTCGTGCGTCGGAAACCTGCCTCAGGGCGACGAGATCGCGTTCCTTGGCGGCGCGAAGGTCGAAATCGGGACTGACGAACTGGTCCAGCCGGGGATCGAAGGATGCACTGAGCAGGGTGCCGGAGAGCTGCAACTGGCTGACCAGCGCGCGCGCTTCTTCCTGCGCGCCATCCTTTGCGAGTTCGTTGGCAAGATCGAGCCGCATCCGGTCGATGGCGGGCTCGGGAACGGTCGGGGCGAAGGCGGGGCCAGTGAAAAGCCTGAGGAAGCGGAGGTAGGCGGGACGGTCCTGCCCTTTTTGCGCGAGGTCCTTGAAGTGATTGCGCGCGATGAACACCCAGTCGATGCTCAGGTCCGAGAACTGGTCGGGCACGGCGCGTGCCATGTCCTCGAGCGCAGAGACCATGGCGGGAACGTCAGCGGTCCTTTGCTCCAGGGTCAGCCGCAGAAACCAGTAGTCCGCATCCCCCGGTACCGCTTGCGTGGCGCGACGCGCGTATTGGAGCGCCACGGGATAATCCTGCAACTCGGACTTGGCGTAGGCACAGAGGAACAGCACGTCTGCCTGCTGCGCGCGGGGCAGGCTGGCGAAGTCCTTGCGCTGCGCGACAGCTTCGAGGGCTCGGAATACGCCGGCCTGGTCTCCCGCAGCGTTGAGCGCCTGCGCTTCTTCGAAGGCCCGGGCCGCGTGCTGTTCGATCGGCTCGCGTGACAGGCTCTCGGGAATGCCGAGTGTGAAACTCCCCAATATCGCAAGAAGCGCCATGCCGTTGCGAACGAGGGGTGATTTCATGGCATGTTCTCTAGACGTCCAGGTTGGCCACGTTGAGCGCGTTTTCCTGGATGAAGTCGCGGCGCGGTTCGACGATGTCGCCCATCAGGCGGGTGAAGATCTCGTCGGTCACGTCGGCGTCCTCGACCTTGACCTGCAGCAGGATGCGGTTCTCGGGATCGAGCGTGGTTTCCCAGAGCTGGTCGGCGTTCATCTCGCCCAGCCCCTTGTAGCGCGAGACCGAGAGGCCCTTGCGGCCTGCGGCGAGCACGGCTTCGAGAAGCTGGGTCGGGCGCGTGATCAGACCTTCGCCCGAAGCGGGGCGGGTGACCGCGGCCTCGGCCGCTTCCTCGCCTTCGCCCTCGATCTCGTCGGGCTCCTGCGTCTCGGCGCCCGCGCGCACGAAGCGCGCCGCGCCCGAATAGACGTCGACGTGCTCGGCCGCGAGGCGGGCGAGCTTGCGCGCTTCGGCGCTGGTCAGGAAATTCGCCTCGACCGGATAGGCGTCGGTCACGCCGCGCCACACGCGGTCGACCCGCACCGAGCCGTCCTCGAGCACATGGCCGGTCCAGCGGGCCTCGGGATCGCCCCGCTGGAGCCATTCGGCGGCCTGGGTCATCGCCGCCGCCCGGGTCTCGTCGGTGAGGTCGGGAGCGAGCGCGCCGGCAAGCGCCATCGCCTCGATCACCGCGCTGTCATAGCGGCGCGGCACGAAGCCCAGCAGCGAGCGGACGCGCAGCGCGTGCTCGACCAGCGCCGCAAGCTCGGTGCCGCCGCGCGCGCCGCCCGGCGCCTCGAGCACGCGGCCCGAGGTGCCCGCCTCGACGAGGTAGCGGTCGAGCGCGGCCTGGTCCTTCAGGTAGACCTCCGAGCGGCCCTTGCTGACCTTGAACAGCGGCGGCTGGGCGATGAACAAGTGGCCGTTGCGGATGATCTCGGGCATCTGCCGGTGGAAGAAGGTGAGCAGCAGCGTGCGGATATGCGCGCCGTCGACGTCGGCGTCGGTCATGATCACGATCTTGTGATAGCGCAGCTTCTCGATGTTGAAGTCGTCGCGGATGCCGGTGCCCATGGCCTGGATCAGCGTGCCGACCTCCTTGGACGAGATGATCCGGTCAAAGCGCGCGCGCTCGACGTTGAGGATCTTGCCCTTCAAGGGCAGGATCGCCTGCACCTTGCGGTCGCGGCCCGACTTGGCCGAGCCGCCCGCGCTGTCACCCTCGACGAGGAACAGTTCGCACTTGGAAGGGTCGCGCTCCTGGCAGTCGGCGAGCTTGCCGGGCAGCGAGGCGATGTCCATCACCCCCTTGCGCCGCGTGAGTTCGCGGGCCTTGCGCGCCGCTTCGCGCGCGGCGGCGGCATCGATGATCTTCTGGACGATGGTCTTGGCGATCGCCGGATTTTCCTCGAGCCATTCGCTCATCTTGTCGCCCATCAGCGCTTCGAGCGGCTGGCGGACCTCGGAGCTGACCAGCTTGTCCTTGGTCTGCGACGAGAACTTGGGATCGGGCAGCTTGACCGAGACGATCGCTGTGAGCCCCTCGCGCATGTCGTCGCCCGAAAGCGAGACCTTCTCGCGCTTGAGCATGCCCGAGCGCTCGGCATAGCCGTTGAGAGTGCGGGTGAGCGCGGCGCGGAAGGCGGCGAGGTGGGTGCCGCCGTCGCGCTGCGGGATGTTGTTGGTGAAGCACAGGACGTTTTCGTAATACGAATCGTTCCATTCGAGCGCGACCTCGATGCCGATCCCGTCCTTGTCTGCGGAGATCGCGATCGGTTCGGGCATCATCGCCTGCTTGTTGCGGTCGAGATACTGGACGAAGGCGGCGATTCCGCCCTCGTAGAACAGGTCGTGCTCCTCGATTTCCTCGTGCCGCCGGTCGCGCAGCAGGATGCGCACGCCCGAGTTGAGGAAGGCGAGTTCGCGGTAGCGGTGTTCCAACTTGTCGAAATCGAACTCGGTGACGTTCTTGAAGGTCTCCTCGCTCGCCTTGAAGGTAACGCGAGTGCCTTTCTTGAAGCCGTTCTCGTCAGGGTTGCGATCGACCCTGGGCGCATCGCCCTTGACCACCAGCGGCGCCACCGCGTCGCCGTGCTCGAAGCGCATCCAGTGCTCCTTGCCGTCGCGCCAGACGGTCAGTTCGAGCCATTCGGAAAGCGCGTTCACCACCGAGACACCGACGCCGTGGAGGCCGCCCGAGACCTTGTAGGCGTTGTCGTCCGAGGTATTCTCGAACTTCCCGCCCGCGTGGAGCTGGGTCATGATGACCTCGGCGGCCGAAACGCCTTCCTCCTTGTGAATGTCCACCGGAATGCCGCGTCCGTTGTCCTCCACCGCGACCGAGCCGTCGGCGTGAAGCTCTATCAGCACGAGGTCGCAATGGCCGGCCAAGGCCTCGTCGATGGCGTTGTCGGACACCTCGAAGACCATGTGGTGCAGGCCCGAACCGTCGTCGGTATCGCCGATGTACATGCCGGGGCGCTTGCGCACCGCGTCGAGGCCCTTGAGGACCTTGATCGATTCCGCGCCGTAGGAGTTGCCGTTCTTGCCGTTTTCGGGAGTGCTAGCCATGGCGAGGATATAGGGTCACGGCGGCGTAAACCCAAGCAAAACCGCTCTTCGCCGGGCCCTTTTCCACAGCACGCGGACAGACGCCGAGAGGGGCTTTTTCGGCCGTTGTCCGCGATGGGCGGTTCTGGCCGTGGAAATCCCGCGAAGCGTGGGCGTGCATGGCAGGTGGCGGCGGGCTGAAGAGCCGCTTCGGAGCCGCATCCGGTTGCGCCTTGCTCGGCGCGCGGGCGTCCGCGGCCCGAGGCCGTGGACGCCGAGCTGGTGTGTGAGTCAGTCGACCATCGCCGCGACGAGGCGCCGCAGTTCGAGAGTCGGGATCATGGCGGCAGCGGGCAAAGGCTCCTTTGCCGTCCGCCAATGCACCGCGCCAAGGCGCGGCGGTAGTGTGGCGCGCGATGGGTCGCGCGCGATCTCGTTGTTCATTATCTCTATCCGGCGGGTGTTGCCCGCCGCCTTTTTCAATGGAGTCAGCGCCTGAAGCCGCGCTTGCGAGGACCGCCAGGTCCTTGACCCGGCGTTCGTTCGCGGAAGACGATCCGGCCCTTGCTCAGATCGTAAGGCGTCATCTCCACGTGTACGCGGTCGCCAACGACCGAACGAATACGGTAACGGCGCATTTTTCCGGCCGTGTAGGCAATGATGCGATGCTCATTGTCGAGTGTGACGGCAAAACGCCCGTCGGGCAGGATCTCGTCGATCAACCCCTCCATCGTGATGAGCTCTTCCTTCGCCAAACCATATCCCTTGCATACGAAAAATCATCCGCACGGGCGTATCCCGGTGCGGAGCCAAGTGACGTGAATGGAAGCGGAGCCGCACTTACCGTGAAGTACGATTGCGGCAGTCATAGTCCATCGCCTGCGACGCTAGGCAACTTCGATATAGCAACATGGACGAAAATTTCAATTGCCGAATGTGGCGCGGTGCGCGTCGCCCCGGTCGGGGGCTTGCGCCGGTGCGGCCGATTCGCGCGCGCAGTTTACGTCATCGCGCCTCGTGATTGGTCCGCACTTGCCGCTTCCGTCATCAACAACGGGCGCCCCGCCGCGGGCAGGCCATGCTGCCTTTCGGGGGCGGCAGCCCAGATCCTGCGGAACCGTGCGCAAGGCTTATCCCGGCATCATTTCCCGCGCCTTCACCTTGCGGATTTCGGCCAGGTCGCCTTTGAGGATCGCCAGTGCATCGCGCTCCTTCCGGGTGAGGCCGGTCTCGTCGAAGTGGTCGATCAGCACTTCGAGCGCATCGCCGATGCGGCCGAGCTGGCGGCCGTAGCTGCCGACTTCGCTGAGCACCGCCCGCTCGACTTCGGGGTGGCGGGTTTCGCCCAGAGTGACGTTGATCAGACCGAAGGTCGGCTGGTCGAGGTTCCAGGTCCACGGGTTGATCGCCTGCCAGAGCTGGTCGGGGGCGAGCTGGAACGAGAAGGGTTGCGGCTCGGACGGCATGCGTTCGTCTCCCTGCTGCGGCGCGCGATGATACCACGCGCCGCGCGGACAGGCGAGCGCATGCTTGCGCGGCGGCGGCGGCCTCCGCTATCACCCCTGCGACGGACAGAACGCGCCTGAGGAGAGAACGCATGCCGATCACCCACAGCTTTCGTCGCGCCGCGGGGGCGCTGGTTCTAACCGCGGGCCTTGCCGGGCTCGCCGCGTGCGGCGGCAGCGAGGAAAAGGGCTATGAGGCCGACGTCGTCGACCAGAGCGGCGGCGACATCATCGTCAACGACGTCAATCCCTCCGACGTGCCCGTCGATCTGCCCGATACGCCGATGACCAACGTCCCGCCCGAAGAGGGCGCGCCCAACCCGCAATAGGGCGCGACGCGCCCTGGCTCGCCGGACGGGCCGATCCGCGCGCTGTCCTACAGCGCGGCGATGCGCGATGTTCGCCCGATGGGCCAAGCATACTTACCGGGATCGCCGCCTTTTTTCCGCCTCTCCCGGCGGACCGGAGGCGTTTGTCGCTTGGACACCGTCAAGTGCGTCACCCTCTTGCCTGACCGCGCGGTTCAGGCATGCTCGTCGCGGGCAAGACGGGAGAGACCAAGATGCCGATGACCAACCAGGCCGCGATTTTCCTGCCGGTGCTCGCGCTGGTGCTGCTGACCTTCGTCGCGTTCCTCAGGATGGGCGCGGCGCGCGCGGCGGTGATGAAGGGCGATTTCGATCCGGAGTACTACAAGGCGCATCTCGGCGAGCCCGAACCCGCGCCCGCCCGTGCGGCGGCGCGGCACTGGGACAACCTGTTCGAGTTTCCGACGCTGTTCTACGCCGCCTGCATCACCGCCTTCGCGCTGGGCGCGGTCGGCGGCTGGACGCTCGCGTTCGCCTGGGGTTTCGCCATCGCGCGCTGGGCGCAGAGCCTCGTTCACATGACCCACAACAACCCCGCGCACCGGGGCCTGGCATTCGTGCTCGGGATCGTGCTGTGCATGGCGCTGTGGATCAACGTGGCGATCTCGATCTTCAGGATCTTGTGAGGAAGCGAGGTGCCTTGGAGGTTGCGCAGGGTTTCGAAGGATGTCGAACCCGCGGCGGCCAGGACTGCGAACGACGAGCCCGATCGAATCCCCCGGTTTGCCTGCGCCCAAGACTCCGCTAAGGGCGCGCGATGAGCAATTCGCGGCGCACTTTCGCCATCATCTCGCACCCGGACGCGGGCAAGACCACGCTGACCGAAAAGCTGCTGCTGCAAGGCGGCGCGATCCATCTCGCTGGCCAGGTCAAGGCGCGCGGCCAGGCGCGTCGGGCGCGGTCGGACTGGATGAAGATCGAGCAGCAGCGCGGCATCTCGGTGACGAGTTCGGTCATGACCTTCGAACGGGAAGGCATCACCTTCAACCTCCTCGACACGCCCGGCCACGAGGACTTTTCCGAAGACACCTACCGCACGCTCACCGCGGTCGATTCGGCGATCATGGTGATCGACGCGGCCAAGGGCATCGAGCCGCAGACGCGCAAGCTGTTCGAGGTCTGCCGCCTGCGCTCGGTGCCGATCATCACCTTCATCAACAAGGTCGATCGCGAGGGCCGCGCCTGCTTCGACCTGCTCGACGAAGTCGCCGACATGCTCGCGCTCGATGTTGCTCCGATGTCGTGGCCGGTGGGCATGGGTGGGCTGTTCAAGGGCATCCTCGATCTCGGCAACGGCAAGGTCAGCCGGCCCGAGGGCGATAGCAAGGAATTCCGCGGCAAGGTCGACGACAACGCCGATCTGCCCGAGGAGGTCGCCGAGGAAGTCGAGCTGGCGCAGGCGGGCTATCCCGGGTTCGATCTCGACGCCTACCGCGCTGGCGACCTGACGCCGGTGTACTTCGGCTCGGCGCTCAAGAACTTCGGCGTGGTCGAACTGATCGAGGCGATCGCAAACCACGCGCCGCCGCCGCGCCCGCAACCCAGCGACGGGGGGCAAGTGACGCCCGATCGCAAGGATGTGACGGGCTTCATCTTCAAGGTCCAGGCGAACATGGACCCGCAGCACCGCGACCGGATCGCTTTCATGCGCCTCGTCTCGGGGACGTTCAGCCGGGGTATGAAGCTTACGCCCTCCGGGCTCGGCAAGCCGATCGCGGTTCACTCGCCGATCCTGTTCTTCGCGCAGGACCGCGAGATCGCCGACACTGCCGAACCGGGCGACATCATCGGCATCCCCAACCATGGCACGCTGCGCGTCGGCGATACGCTGTCCGAGAAGAACGACGTGCGCTTCACCGGGTTGCCCAACTTCGCGCCCGAGATCCTGCGCCGCGTCGCGCTCAAGGACCCGACCAAGACCAAGCAGCTCAGGAAGGCGCTCGACGACTTGTCGGAAGAGGGCGTGATCCAGGTGTTCTATCCCGAGATCGGCGCGCAGTGGATCGTCGGCGTGGTCGGCCATCTCCAGCTCGACGTGCTCGTCTCGCGGCTCGAGGCCGAATACAAGGTCGAGGCGATGCTCGAGGCCTCGCCGTTCGACACCGCCCGCTGGATCAGCGGCGAGGACAAGGCGCTGCGCGAGTTTGCCGAGTTCAACAAGGTGAACCTCGCCAAGGACCGAGACGGCGACCCCGTATTCATGGCGAAGTCCGCCTGGGACGTCGGCTATCAGCAGGAGCGCAACCCCGATCTCGCGTTCAGCGCGACCAAGGAGCGTTGAGCCGGAACCGGGCGGCTCGGTGAGAGGTTAGAGTAATACCGTGGAACTGACCTTCGCCAGCTACAACATTCACAAGGCCGTGGGCGTCGACCGGCGGCGCGATTCGGACCGCATCCTCGCGATCCTCTCTGAGATCGACGCTGACGTGGTCGCGCTGCAGGAGGCCGACCGGCGTTTCGGCCGCCGGATGAGCGTGCTGCCGCTCGAGGCGATCCACGAGCGCACACCCTACGAGCCGGTGGCGATGTCGCTCAAGCCCGACAGCCTGGGCTGGCACGGCAACGCCCTGCTGGTCCGGCGCAACATCGATATCGTCGCGGCCGCGCCGGTGCCGCTGCCGGTGCTCGAGCCGCGCGGCGCGGTTCGCGCTGATCTCGCGGTGGGCGGACGCGTGGTCAGGGTGGTGGGCATGCATCTCGATTTGTCGGGCCTGCGCCGGCGCCACCAGATCCGCAGCGTGCTCGATCATGTCGGCGCCTGCGACGAGCATTGCCCGACCGTGCTGATGGGCGATCTCAACGAATGGGCGTCGCGGGGCGGGTGCTTTCGTGAGTTCGGCGCGCATTGGCGGGTGCTTTCGCCGGGGCGCAGTTTCCCGTCGCGCCGGCCCGTCGCGCAGCTCGATCGCATAATAATTTCGCGCGAATGGCAACTGGTGGGAACAACTGTGCATCACAGCGCCTTATCAGCGAAAGGATCGGACCATCTGCCCGTCCGCGCGACGCTGACGTTGCCCAAAATTTAGGCAACTGCCCGCGAATCGGGCGGCAACTATGAACGCGCCGTTCATAGTATTTGCGTTATCCTCTGATATCCCGAGACTTTGCCGCATGGCATGCCTCTTGCTTCGCCTATTCGGGCCGGCGCTCGAATGCCGGTGGCAAACAGGGGATAGGCATGAAATTCATCATAGCCATCATCAAGCCTTTCAAGCTCGACGAGGTGCGTGAAGCGCTTGGTTCGATCGGTGTCGCGGGGATGACCGTCACCGAAGTGAAGGGCTTCGGCAGGCAGAAGGGGCAGACGGAAATCTATCGTGGGGCGGAATACTCCACGAACATGCTTCCGAAAGTGAAGATCGAGGTCGCCGCGACCGACGATCTCGCCGGCAAGATCGTGGAAACGATCCAGCAGGTCGCCAGTACCGAGGCGATCGGTGACGGAAAGATCTTCGTTCTCGACCTCGCCGCTGCCGTCCGCATTCGCACCGGCGAAGCCGGCGATACCGCGCTCTGATCAGGGGGACCGATATGATGAACCGCAAGATCCTTTGCGGCGCCGGCGCGCTTGGCGCGTCGCTGTTTGCCGCCACCACCGCTTTCGCGCAGGAGGCAGCCGAGGCAGCGGCGCCCGTCGCGAATCCGGGCAACAACGCGTGGATGATGACCTCCACCGTGCTCGTCATGCTGATGATCCTGCCCGGACTGGCCCTGTTCTACGGCGGCCTGACGCGATCCAAGAACATGCTCTCGATGATGACGCAGATCGGCGCGACCGCCGCGCTGGCGATGCTCATCTGGGTGATGTGGGGCTATTCGCTGGCTTTCGGCCCGACCACTTCGGAAGGCCTCATTGGCAAGTTCCTCAGCGGCGGCAGCTTCTTCCTCTCGTCGGTCACGTCGGATTCGACCGCCGCGACCTTCTCGGATGAAGTCATCTCCGAATACGTCTTCGTGTCCTTCCAGATGACCTTCGCCGCGATCACCGCCGCCCTTATCCTGGGTGCAACGGCCGAGCGCATGAAGTTCAGTGCGGTGATGCTGTTCGTCCCGATCTGGCTCACGATCGTCTACTTCCCGATCGCGCACATGGTCTGGGCCGGCGGCGGTCTTCTGTTCGACATGGGAGCGCTCGATTTCGCGGGCGGTACCGTCGTTCACATCAACGCGGGCGTCTCGGGTCTTGTCCTCGCCTTCCTGCTCGGCAAGCGCCAGGGTTATCCCAGCGAGCCGATGCCGCCGCACTCGCTGACGCTGACCATGGTCGGCACCGGCCTGCTGTGGGTGGGCTGGTTCGGCTTCAACGCCGGTTCGGAGCTCGAAGCGGACGGCACCGCCGGTCTCGCGATGATCAACACCTTCGTCGCCACCGCCGCGGCCGCGCTGACCTGGATGGTCGTCGAGCGTCTGTCCGGCCACAAGGGCTCGGCACTGGGCTTCTGCTCGGGCGTGATCGCCGGCCTCGTCGCGGTGACGCCGGCCGCGGGCAATTCCGGCCCGTTCGGCGCGATCGTGCTGGGCATCGTCGCCTCGGTGGTCTGCTATTTCTTCGTTGCGAAGATCAAGACCTCGATGGGCTACGACGACTCGCTTGACGCATTCGGCATCCACGGCGTGGGCGGTGTCGTCGGCGCCATCGGCACCGGCATCGTCTACTCGCCGGCGCTCGGTGGCCCGGGCGGCGACGACTTCGTTATGGGGGCTCAGGTCGTGACGCAGATCATCGCCGTTGTCATCGCGATCGTCTGGGCGGCTGTCGGCACGGGTATTGCCGGCATCATCACCCGCGGTCTGACCGGCCTGCGCGCGTCGCCCGAAGTCGAGCTCGAAGGTCTCGACATCGGCGAGCACGGAGAACGCGCCTACAACTAAGTCTCAAGAGTTTGGCGGGGGGCGGGTACTTCCTCCTCTCCTCCTACCCACCCCGCCATCCGGTGTTCCTCCTGCGAACACAAACTGGAAAGGGCCGGAGCCAGCCGCTCCGGCCCCTTTTTTTGTCGGAGCGAATGATGCCTCGCCCTCTCCGGGCCGTGGGTGCGGGTTGGCCCGCCAAGTTCTAGCCGCGCTCGGCGGCGAGCATGTCCATCAGCGGCCGAACCGGCGAGACGTCGTAGCCGGCCGATGCGGCCTTCGAGGCAAGGGCATTGGGATCGCGTCCCGCCTTCGCCTGGGCCAGCGCCCATAGCAGCGTCGAACGGGTGCCCGACCGGCAATAGGCGAGAACGGGGCCGGTCGCCTTGTCGAGCGTGCTCGCCATCGCCTCGACCTGGCCCTGGCTGAACCCGGCGTGTGTGACGGGTATCGCGACATAGCCGATACCGGCGGCGTGCGCGGCGGCTTCGATCTCGGCGCCAGGCGTCTGATCGTCGGCTTCCCCTTCGGGCCGATTGTTGACGATCAGCGTAATGCCGAGCTGTTTTGCTTCGGCCACGTCGCTTGTACCGATCTGCGGACTGGCGAGAAAACTATCTTCTAGGCGGTGGAACATGGATGGAGACTCCCGCTGCTTGGCCGAAAGGGCGATTGATCATGCGCGAGCGCCGCTTCGACCCTCGGCGATTGCGCGATACGCGCAATGTCCGTGCCGAGACAAGTTCGCGCGGCTTTCGGGCGCCGTGTTATTTATATTCGCCAATCCACCAGAAAACGTGTATGTCCGGGAGTTGCAGGAGAGGGCCGCATACGCTGACGGCTGCTCGCACTGACGCTTGGCGCGCTTCGTCCACGCTGCCTGGCGACCGCTTGTGGGGCGAAGCGAAGGTACGTTCTTAGAAATGGGTTTTGATAGAGGTCGTCGCGGAAGGGGACGCGACAAGAGGGATCGTTTCGGGGAAGATGAATTCGATCCGTTCTATGGGGGACAGGATCGTTTCGGCGGTGGTGACAGATTCGGTGGCGGTGATCGCCCCGGTGGAGACCGCTTCCAGGATGATCGGTTCGGTGGCGGCGGAGGCGGCCCGCGCGGCGGCTTCGGCGGCGGCGGTGGAGGCCGTGGCGGCTTCGGCGGCGGAGGCGGCGGCGGAGGCCGCGGCGGGATGCCTGCCCAGGTCGTCGGACAGGGCAAGGGAACCGTCAAGTTCTTCAACCAGAACAAGGGCTTCGGCTTCATTCAGCGCGAGGAAGGCGGCGAAGACGTCTTCGTTCACATCAGCGCCGTGGAGCGGGCTGGTCTCGAAGGGCTCGCCGAAGGTCAGCAGCTCGAGTTCACGCTCGTCGATCGCGGCGGCAAGGTGTCGGCCAGCGATCTTCAGGTCGTGGGTGACGTCATCCCGGTACAGAAGCGCGATACGCCGCAGCGCCAGCTTACCGGCGAGAAGGCCACGGGAACGGTCAAGTTCTTCAACTCGATGAAGGGCTTCGGGTTCATCACGCGGGACGACGGGCAGCCCGATGCCTTCGTTCACATCAGCGCGGTCGAACGGTCCGGCCTGTCCGGTCTCAACGAAGGCGATCGCGTCGAGTTCGATATCGAAGTCGATCGACGAGGCAAGTATTCGGCGGTCAACCTCGTGCCGCGCTAGGTTGGTCGTTCGATACCGTGCCACTTCGCTGGTTTGACCAGCGAGAGGCAAAGGTCTAAATGCGCGCAAATGGCGGTCCGGTGGGCCGCCATTTGTCGTTTGCGAATCCCGCATCCGGGAAGATGAGGTCCATGCCATGTCGATTACGCCGCTCATGCCAGTCTATCCGCGCTGCGATGTCCGTCCGGTCCGCGGCGAACACTGCCACCTCATCAGCGAGGATGGGCGCCGCTTCCTCGACTTCGCCAGCGGCATCGCGGTGAACGCGCTCGGCCACAGCCATGCCGGACTGATCGGCGCGATCCAGAAGCAGGCCGAGACGCTCATGCACGTCTCGAATCTTTACGGCAGCCCGCAAGGCGAGCACCTCGCCCAAAGGCTGGTCGACCTGACCTTCGCCGACACCGTTTTCTTCACCAATTCGGGGGCCGAGGCGGTCGAATGCGCGATCAAGACCGCGCGCGCCTATCACCAGCACGCAGGCGACACGAGCCGCTACGAGCTGATTACCTTCAACAACGCGTTCCACGGCCGCACGATGGCGACGATCAGCGCCTCGAGCCAGGACAAGATGCACAAAGGCTTCATGCCGCTTCTGCCCGGCTTCAAGTACGTCGACTTCAACGATCTCGCGGGCGCGGAAGCGGCGATTGGTCCGAACACGGCGGGTTTCCTGGTCGAGCCGATCCAGGGCGAAGGCGGTATCCGCATCGCCGACGAGGCGTTTCTGCGCGGCCTGCGCGCGCTGTGCGACAAGCACGATCTCATGCTGGTCCTCGATGAAGTGCAAAGCGGCGTCGGCCGCGCGGGCACGCTCTATGCCTACGAGCAGTTCGGCATCGAGCCCGACATTATGGCCACCGCCAAGGGCATCGGCGGCGGCTTCCCGCTCGGGGCATGTCTTGCCACCGAAAAGGCGGCGCGCGGCATGACGGCGGGGACGCACGGCTCCACCTACGGCGGCAATCCGCTTGCCATGGCCGCGGCCGAAGCCGTGCTCGACGTCGTCGCCGACGAGGCGTTTCTTGCCGATGTGCGCACCAAGGGCGATCGCCTGCGCGCGCGCATAGAGCAGTTCATCGGCAACTATCCCGAACTGTTCGAAAGCGTGCGGGGCCGCGGGCTGTTCATCGGCATCAAGCTCAAGGTCGAGCCGCGGCCTTTCGTGGGGCACATGCGCGACAATCACGGGCTGCTGACGGCGTCGGCGGGCGACGGCGTCGTGCGTGTCCTCCCGCCGCTGGTCATCGATGAAACGCATATCGACGAGTTCATGGACAAGCTGTCGGCGGCTGCTGCCAGTTACGACGTGGTGCAGCCGGCATGACCCGGCACTTCCTGGGATTGTCCGACGCGGGCGGCGACGCCCTGGCGGCGATGCTCAATGATGCGATCGACCGCAAGGCCGGGCGCATCGGCCAGCCCAAGGGCAAGCCGGACGCCGATGCGCCGCTCGCCGGGCATACGCTCGCGATGATCTTCGAGAAGAACTCCACGCGCACGCGCGTGTCGTTCGACATGGCGATTCGCCAGCTCGGCGGCTCGAGCATCATCATGGAAGCCGGAAGCATGCAGCTCGGCCGCGGCGAAACCGTGGCGGACACCGCCCGCGTCCTCAGCCGCATGGTCGACGCGATCATGATTCGCACCGACGACCACGCCAAGATCGAGGAACTGGCCCGGTACGCCGACGTTCCAGTGATCAACGGCCTTACGGATCTGTCGCATCCGTGCCAGATTGTCGCTGACCTGCTGACAGTGGTCGAACGCGGTTTTGCCTTGCCCGGACTGCAAGTGGCCTGGCTCGGCGATGGCAATAATGTGGCTAACTCGCTGATCGAGGCGGCCGGGCTGATGAAGTTCACGCTCCGCATTGCCGGACCGCTCGGCTACGAGCCCGATGCGGACTTCGTCGCCGCCGCGCGCCGTGCCGGCGGGGAAGTCGTCCTCACGCAGGACCCCGAGGAAGCCGTGCGCGGCGCGCAAGTCGTGGTGACTGACACCTGGGTCTCGATGGGACAGCCGGGCGGAGATGTCCACATTGCCGCCATGCAGCCCTACCAGGTCGACGGCGTGCTCATGGCGAAAGCCGATCCCAAGGCCGTTTTCCTGCACTGTCTGCCCGCGCACCGCGAGGAGGAAGTGACGTCCGAAGTGATCGACGGCCCGCAGTCGGCGATCTGGGACGAAGCGGAAAACCGCATCCATGCGCAGAAATCGGTCCTGCTCTGGGCTCTCGGCCGCCTGTGAGCGACGACTATCTGATCGAGAGCCCCGAGACCGGGTTCGACCAGGTTCTCGCGTTCTCCGTCCCGGATCGCGACGTCCGCGGCCGGCTGGTGCGGCTCGGCCCGGTGCTCGATCTGATCCTGTCGGCGCATGACTATCCGCAGCCGGTGAAGAACCTGCTCGCCGAAGCGCTGGTGCTGGCCACGCTCATGGGGTCGCTGCTGAAGGAGGCGGACAGCCAGCTCACCTTCCAGATCCAGGCGGAGGGGGGCGCGGTCGATCTGCTCGTGTGCGACTATCGCGACGGACAGGTGCGCGGCTACTCGCGGCACGATCCGGACATGTTGCAGGAGCTTGGCGCCAACCCGTCGCTCGAGGCGATCTTCGGCACGGGCTACCTTGCCATCACCTTCGATCTGGCGGCAAGCGGCGAGCGCTATCAGGGTATCGTTCCGCTCGAGGGCGAGACGCTCGCCGGGGCGTGCGAGGCCTATTTCGAGCGGTCCGAGCAAATCCCGACGCTGCTGCGGGTCGCCATTCGCGCGGAGGGCGACCGCTGCGTGGCCGGCGGCATGCTGGTGCAGCATCTTCCCGATGGCGAGGAGGGCCGCGAGCGACTGCATGTGGCGGGCGACAAGGCGGATTGGGATCACGCCGCGATCATGGCCGCGAGCGTGCGCCACGCCGAGCTGGTCGATCCCGCGCTAACGCTGGAGGCGCTCGTTTGGCGCGTCTACCATGAGGAACGCGAGGTGCGGATCGAACCGCTCGCGACTCTGAGCCGGGGCTGCCGCTGCAGTCCGGAGCACTACCAGCAGGTCCTCACCAGCTTCAGCGAGAGCGACCGCGCCGAAATGCGCGATCCCGACGGACGCATACCGGTGGAATGCGAATTTTGCAGCAAGACCTTCCGTATCGAAGCGTGATCAACGGCTGACCGCGCCGAGGGCTCGCTTGGACGTAGTTGGCGTTTCTGCTATCAGGCACCATATGGGTTTCGTGCAGTGCCGCGAGACGGAAGGATTTTGAACCAGATGCGCCGATCGAGAACCGCTTCAGGCCTTGTTGCCGGGGCGCTGGTCCTGCCGATCCTGGCCGCGCCGGTCGATGCGCAGGCACCTTCGCTGTCGATGCTCGATCAGATGGCCAAGGGCCTCTGGGAAGTCCGGGTCCGGGGCGGGGAGGAGCCCACGCGTCGCGTCTGCCTCGGCAACCCGCGTAGTCTGATTCAGTTGCGGCATCACGATCTCGCCTGCGCCCGGGTTGTCGTCAACGACAAGCCTGGCGAGGTGACGGTCCAGTACACCTGCAAGGGCAAGGGCTACGGACGCACGCACATTCGCCTCGAGAACCCCAGCCTCGCGCAGATCGACAGCCAGGGGATCGATGGGGGGCTGCCCTTCGCCTTCGCGGCGGAAGCACGACGGATTGGACCCTGTGCGGGCTGAGCGTTGTCAGTGCTGCCCGCAAGGCCCTAAGCAATACCGATGACTGACGAAGAAGAGATGTCCGCCCGCCCGCAAGCCGTCGTCCTGTTATCAGGCGGGCTCGATTCGATGGTGGTCGCTGCCCTTGCCAAGGAGGCGGGCTATTCGGTCAATGCGCTGACGATCGACTACAACCAGAGGCATCGCCGCGAAATCAGGGCGGCGGGGGCCATCGCGGAGCGGCTCGGTGCCTCCCGGCATATCGTGCTTCCGCTCGATTTGCGCCAGTTCGGCGGTTCCGCGCTGACCGACGACATGGCGGTGCCGAAGGACGGCATTGGCGCCGACATTCCGGTGACCTATGTGCCCGCCCGCAATCTTGTGTTCCTCTCCTTGACGCTCGCCTGGGCGGAAGCGCTCGGCGCGCGCGATCTTTTCATCGGGGTGAATGCGCTCGACTATTCGGGCTATCCCGACTGTCGCCCCGAATTCGTCTCCGGTTTCCAGGAGCTGGCGCGGGTCGCCACGAAGGCCGGGAGCGAAGGCCATGCCATCACCGTCCACGCGCCATTGCAGTACTTGAGCAAGGCGGACATCGCGCGCGAGGCGGACCGCCTCGGCCTCGATGCCGGGATCAGTTGGTCCTGTTACGACCCGACGGATGATGGCCGTGCCTGCGGGCTTTGCGACAGTTGCCGGTTGCGCAAGGCGGGCTTCGCGGAGGCCGGTCTGGTCGATCCCACGATCTACGCAAACTGACTGCCGCAGCGGCGGCGTTGCGCCGGTGGCTTCTCTATTCGGATGCGCAAAAAGAAAGGGGCCGGATTTCTCCGGCCCCAAACTTTTTCGACCTTCGAGGTCTCGCTTACATGCCCGAGCCCGGACCGTAAGTGATCTCGACGCGACGGTTCTGCAGTTCGCGCACGCCGTCGGCGGTCGGAACACGCGGGTTCGATTCGCCAAAGGCCTGGCTCGAGATGGCACCATCGGGGATGCCGCGAGCGGTGAGGTAGCTGCGCACCGAAGCGTTGCGGCGCTCCGACAGGCCCATGTTGTACTGCACGGTGCCCGAACGGTCGGTGTAACCGGCCAGCATGATCGGAACATTGTCGCAGCTGCCGTAGGCGCTGATCGCGCTGTCGAGGATGGTGGCAGCTTCCGGCGTGACGTCGGACTTGTCCCACTCGAAGAACACGATGTACGGGCCCTTGTTGCAGACCACCTCGGGCGGCGGCGGCGGGGGGGGCGGCGGGGGAGGCGGCGGCGGCGGCGGCGGGGGAGGCGGCGGCGGAGCTTCCGCGCCACCGAAGTTATAGGTCAACGAACCCATCGCCGAGTGCGACCGCCAGCGGCCTTCTACTTCGCGGCCAGCGCTGTCGACGAGCTTGATGTTGTCGACATTGTGGAAGCGATACTTGATGCCGACGTCCCAGTGGTCGGTCAGCGGCGCACGAACGCCGGCGAGAACCTGCCAGGCAAAGCCGCTGTCGGTGTCGTCCAGGAAGCCCGGACCGGCGCTCGAGAGCGAAGCCTTGTAATCGACGCGGCTGACACCGGCGCCACCGCCGATAAAGCCCTGGATGCCGTCGTCGGGACCGAAGTCGAGCAGGCCGTTCACCATGAACGACAGGACGTTCGCGTCGCCGCGGATGTTGCTGTAGTTGCCGGTGAGGAGCTGGGTCGTGGCAAGGCCGGGGACGCCCGGAGCCACGACGGTCAGGTCGTCATTGTCCGCAGTGCGATAGCTCGCTTCGGCTTCGAGCCGGAAGGCACCGAAGTCGTAGCCGAGCGCGGCACCGCCATCGACACCGTAGTCCGAATCGAGCGTCGCAGCATTCTTTACGCCACCGAAGTCGAATTCGGTGTCCTCGACGATCATCGGGCCAAAATCGAGTTCGAGATACCAGCTATCGTCGCGCGCCAAAGCGGGCGTGGCGATAGCGGTCGAAGCCAACGCCATCCCTATGACGAGTTTCCGCATTACGTTTCCCCTATTGAGAGATATGGAGCCACCGAGTGCATGGCTGTCTAGCCCCTCTGCAATGGCCGTGCAAGCGGCCAATGCCGAGCAGTGTTGCAAAGATGTCGCGTTTTCGGTGGCTTGCTGTCCCTTAATAACGCCAAAACGCTTCTTAATTGGCACAATTCAGACCCCCGAACGCCTTATCGCACTACGCTGCGGGCAAAAGACCCATGACCCTAAGCGCCGCGATCAGATTTGTGATCACGGCACGGGCCTCACTGTCAACTGTCGAGCCGCCGATTGGTTCCACCACATCGGCCGCTTTTCTCCAGTTTCCGAGATAGCGAATTTCGCCGCCGGTCGAGCGGTCGAGCAGGCGCATTCCGTCCTGCGGGGAAATGAAGCGCCAGCCGCCGCCCAGGCGGCACGCGAGGGAGTCCTCCTGGCCAGTCCACGCGCCACTTGCGGGTGCCGTCACCAGCCAGGCTTCGCCATCGGCCGCCGTGGCGGGTGGATCGGCGGCCGCCCCTTCGATCGCTCCGTGGACGAGGATGTCCAGTAGGGCATGGGCCTCGTTGACGTAGAATTCCTTCTGCGCCTGGCCGACGAACAGAAGAGGAAGGCCGAGGCGATCGGTCGTGCTGTCGAATGTGATGGGATCGGTCATTGCATCTGCTCCGTTTGGTCAGGTCGCCGGCAGCGGGCCGAGCGAGAGGGGTAGGGACAGCGCGCCGGTCCCGATCTGGCGGACCTCGAAGCCGCCGCCCGGCGCCAGGGCGGCGAGGTCGGCGAGCCGGGCCGCGTTGATCTCGAGCCGGTTTTCGCCGACCGTCCAGCTCGCCGCCGGACTTTCCGGCGGGCCGAAGCTGACCGCGTAGCTTTCCAGTTCTTCGCGCAGTGGGACGTCGAGACTGTCTTGCCAAGTCCAGGCGCCACGGGCGCGGCGCGTCCATTCGAGCCGCAGCCGGCCGTCTTCGAGGAGGGTGGCGCGGCCGTGAACGGGCGACAGAGGCCGCCGGGCGATGCCCCGTAGCAATACCGGAGCGATGACGGGCTCCGGGTCGGCGATACCGACCGCGACCACACGGATGTCGGGGCGCGTGCCCAAGACCGTCGCATCGAGCACGCGCGGCCGACGGTCGAGCAGCACGAAGCCTTCGCCGACATCGTGCGAGAGGATCGCCGCCTCGGTCCCGGCCCGGCCGCGCAGAAAGCCGGAGAGGCGCCAGAGTCCTTCACCCAGGGATTCGGCGCGGGCGAATTGGATAATCTCGGACCCGGCGAGCGCGAGGTTCGCGCCGAGCGATAGGTCGCGCAAGCTCGCCGAGGTCAGTTGCAGATCGGGGGCGACAAGTCGCACCAGCAGCGAGGAGCCCCGATCGAAGACGGTGGGAGCGGCGGGCCTGAGCACGGTCTCGCTGGTTCCGATCACGCTGCGCGTTCGGCCGCTCGGGCCGAGGGGGCGAAGTTCGCCGTCGCCTTCCTCGGCGTAGAGCGCCGCGCCGGACCAGTGGCGCGCCGGAGAGGATACGGCGGCGAAGGTTTGCGGCGTGTCGGCGGAGCCGCTCCCGTCGAAGGGCAACTCGAAGGCGGCAAGGCGCGTCTCGCCTGGCGGGAGATCGGGCTGGACCGTCGCCCGGCCCGGATCGGCGGGGCCCGCGAGGGCGTCGCTCGCGGCAAGCGGAACGCGGCGCGAGAGCGACAGTTCAACTCCGCCTTCGCGCCATTCCCATGATTCGATCCGCCAAGTGCCGGGCACGCCGGGGAGGCTGACGGCGCGCCCCGGGCCGACCTCGGGCATGAGTTCGGCGATCCGCCAGGTTATCCGGTCCCGTGACCAGTCGATGCGATGACCGGTTCGCTCGATGATCGCCTTGGCCGCGCCTGCTTCCATCGCTGCCGGCAAGTCGAGCGTAACCGGGTTGCCGGGTCGCGTCCGGACGGCGGCGCGCTGGACGCCGGGCAGGTAGTCGCGATCGAGATCGTAATAGCGCAGTGCCTCGGGAAGCACGGCTTCGGAACTCGCCCGGCGCCGCACGAATCCGCTGCGCGCGCCGAATTCGCCATCGTCGACCGGGATCGCCGGTTCGGGCAACGACAGCACGGTCTGCGCGTCGTCCACCGCGCGGATTACGATCCGGCCGCCGCCGGTATCGACATCGAGCGGCCAGAGCGGAGTGAGCAGCTCCAGCGTATCGGCGGCCGAGGTTTCGCAGGTCCAGCCGGCGATCGCGGTTTCGTCGATCGTGACGTCCGATCCCGCGACGATCTCGGACATCGCGCCGGCGAGATCGAACGCATCGTCCGCGACGACCTCGAAGGTCAGCGAAGGGATGCGGTTGTAGAATTCGGCGAGATCGAGATCTTCGAACACGACGTAGGCCAGCCCGCGATGGGCGGCGCAACGCTGGGCCCCCTCGGCGGAGAGGATCAGCGGGTCGGGGGCCTGATCGGCGTGGCCGTCGTGAACGCGCATCGCGCCCCCGACCTTGAGCAGGCCGTCTTCTCCGCGAAGCAGCTTGCCGTCGGCCCAGATCCGTCCAATTGCCTGGATCGGACGGCTCGAGAGCGCGACCGCCATGCTGATGCTGTAGGTATAGGTAGTGATCGAAGGGCCCTGCTTGCTGCCGCTGGTGTCGGCATGCTCGACGAGATCGGTTGCCCAGATGATCGTGCCGGGTACGCGCATCCGGCCGAAGTGGCGCGGAATCGCCGATCCGTAGCTCGAGGTCGTGACTTCGAGATCCTTGAGCCGCGGGCCTTTGACGCGCGACGATCCGAAGACGAGATTGTCGACCTGACGCCCTGCGAGGGCGCCGATCGCGCCGCCGATCGGGCCGCCGAGGACAGTGCCGACGGCGCCAAGTAAGAGAGTAGCCATTGTTGGTCCTCGGAAAACAAGAAGTGTCAGGTGAGCCGGAAACGCGCCGCGATCGGCCATTCGACGGGAACAGGGCCCACGACGATCCGCCGCAGCCCGGCATGGGCATGGACGAATGCGACGGCCGGATCGGCGATCATGAGGTGATGCTGGCAGCACCACGGGCGGACGATGACGACATCGCCCGCTGCGGCCGGACCTTGGCATGGCGCGAAGCCGGACGATCTTGCCATCTCATCGAGCCCGTCGATGCGCAGCGTGCGCAGGGCATAGCGGCTCGGCAGCTTCGGCGTCGCGCCGATCGCGCGAAGCGCGGCGTCGAGCAGGCCGACGCAGTCGAGGCCGATCGCCGGGTCGCGGCCATGAAGGCGAAACGGCGTCCCGACGAAGGATCGCGCCGCGATCGCCAGCGCCTGGCCGCTCACGCCTGCGGCGACGGGTAGCGCACGAGCAGGTCGTTGCCCGGCAGGAATGGTTCGCCCTGGAAATTTACGGCGTTGCCGAAGCGGTCGCCGCACGTCGCGATGGTGTGGTCGCAGCCTTCGCGCAGGCGTACCCGCAAGCCAGGAGGGACCTCGGTGTCGACCGGCTCGGCAAGCACGAGCCCGCCGCCCGCGGTCAGGCGCGCTATCCGCGAGGTCTGCCCGACGTGCGGACCGTCGAGCCAGCGCAGCGTCCCGCCGAGATAGTCCGCCGGCTCGATGTCAGAGACCTCGACCGCATTCTCCGCGGCGTCGAACGAGAGGACGGTGCGGTCCAGGGTAAAGCGCACCGGATCGAGATTGCAGCCCGGAGCGCAGAACAAGGCGCGGCACGTCGGGCTGGTGCGCGGCGTGGTGTCGCGCCGCAGCTCGACCTTGCGCGAGACGAGCTCTGCGGAAAAGCTGCCGTCTTCCTCCGCGACCTCGCCGATCGTGCCCGAATAGAGAATGGTGCGCTCGAGCGACTCCCAGTCGACGAGACCGATGCGGATGAGGGCTCCGTCGAACCGGCCCGCGGCGAGATCGGCGGGCGCGATCGAATCGTGCGACAGCGCGCCGCGCACTTCCGCGCTGTCGGGCTCGAGGTCGCCCGAGCGGCGGATTGCCGCGGGCACCATGCCGGGTGACGAGCGGTGGAGCATACCGTCGAACCAGAGATCGGCGTCGTGCGTGGTCAGTCCGAAGGCCAAGCCGTCGCGCCGCAGCACTTGCCAGAACGTGGCGACCGTCTCCAGCTCACTCGCGAACCAGGTCCGGGTCATGCCGCTTCCCGCACTTCGACAACCGGAACGCTTGGCGCCTCACCGGCGGCGAAAGCGGCGCCTGATATCTCGAGCTGATCCTCGGCAAAGCGCACCGGCACGTCGAAGAGGAACCCGGCGCGGACTTCGGCCCCTTCGGGCGGCGGCGCGTCGAAGGCGATCACGCCGCCCTCGTCGAGCGCCCAGGAGCCGACGGCGAGGGCGCCGTCGATGCTGACGAGCAGCGTCTCGAAGATCGGCCGGGTAATCCTGCGCACCTGCACCGCCTCGCCGCTTCCGTAGTGCTTGATCAGGGCGAAGCGCGAGCGGGTGCCGTCGCCGGTTCCGAGGAACTGGTCGAGCGCGGAGGGTGTGCCGACCATGCCGTTGGAGCTGAAGTCCGAGGGGTCGCGCAGGCGAAATCCTCGGGCCGGGCCGCGTCGGGCGCGGAAGAAGGCGATGAGTTCGCCGAGCTCTGCCTCCGAGCGGATGCCCGGCCCCACATCGAAGCGCAGGCGCGCGTTGGTCCACAGGCTGCTGCGCCGTTCGAAGCCCGAGGCGGTGACCATGACGCTGGTCGAGAACTCGGGGATGACGGTCGCGTCGCGGCCCAGCGCCAGCGGATACCGGACGTCGTCGAATGCCTGCATGTCTTGTTCGTCCTCGTTCTCGGGAAGGCGCACGTAGCCGTCGCGGATCACCTGCGGCACGGCCCAGACCACGATCTCGTGCGGATTGCGGGCGCGGGCCTCGTCAATGCCCGCGTCGATCCGCAACCATTTGTCGCCTTGGCTTGCGAGGAGCACGAAGCCGGCGAAGTAATCCTGTTCGGACGGGGGATAGCCGAGGCGATCGTTGATCACCGTGTAGCCGCGCGCGCGGTCGGCGTCGGCTCCGGCAGTGAGCCAGTCGTAATCCTCCACCTGGAGCCGGTCGAAGGCGGGATGGGCCCACGCGACCGGAAGATCGGCGCGGCGCGCTTCGGGCATCTCCGCATCGAGCAGCGTCGGCGGAAACACGAGCAGCAGCGACTCGAACGAAGCACTGCCCGCCTCATCGCGCGCGGCCGCGACCAGTGCCGCGGTCGTTTGCGCCAGCAGCGTTCCCGCCGCGTCGAGCAGCGCGAGCTGATCTTCCTCGAGCGGTGCACGCATGTCGGCGATCTCGGGCGGGTCGCCACCGAAGGCCGTGCGCGCCTCGCTGTCGTAGAGGCAGATGCGGCCGTCGACGAAGATCCACCACCACGGCTCGCCGACCTGGAAGCGCACCGGCACGCCCGCCGCCAGCATCGCGCCGACGAAAGCGCGCGCGGCCTCGCGCAGCCAGGCCATGGCTTCCGCATTGGCGGGAGAGAGAAGCGAGGACGGCGGATCCCAGCCGGTCATGGCGGGCTGTCCGAGCCAATCGCGCTGCATCCATTCGGGCGGGCAGTTCTGGGCGAGAAGCTCGTAGGACAACGATGCGATCGGGCGCAGCCCGTTGTCGCCGCACTCGGCGAAAAAGGCCTCGTGCCATTGTCGCGTGGCGGCGTTGAGCACGTCACCGGTCTTTGCCGCCAGATAGGCCTCGTCGCGGTGCTCAAGCCTGAAATAGTGGCTCATCCCGACATAGTGGACGACGCTGCCGCGATAGCCGAGCTGGCGGATGTTGCGCACCAGCCGCGCCGGCGTGACCACGCCGTTGTCGTCGAAGCCGGTCGCGACCGCGAGTCCGTGCGGCGGGATCATGACGTCGCCGATCTCGAGCAGCGCGTTACGGCCCTGGCAGTCGATCTCCGCCAGTTCGATCCACCCCTCGACCGCGACTTCGAGGGGTTCGTCGACCCCCGGCTCGTAGCCGGGGGCCACCAGCGAGATAAACATGCGGTCGACGTCGCCCGGCCAGACCGGGTCGGCCTGCTCGGGAAGCGTGAAGCCGCCCTGGAGCTGCGAGAACGGCAGGACGATCCGCGCATCCTCCGGCGTGCCCTCGGCGTAGTTCCAGAGGCGGACATACCAGGTGCGCGGGACCCCTTGCGGATCGCGGCCCTCGATGGTCAGGGTCGGGCCGTTGATCCCGTCGAGCGGGATGATCCCCGAGGACTGCCAGCGGAAGCTGAGCGTGGTCTGGGTATAATCCTTGCGCGTCTCGTAGGCGAGCAGCGGATGGTCGTAGCGGTCGGTGCTGTCCCAGATGAGTCCGGCGAGGTCGGCCTTGCGCAGGAACATCGCCTCGATGCGCATCGCGGCCGGGCCCTGGGTTACGACCGAAGCCACCATCGGACGCGGGAAGTTGACCGTCCAGAAGCGCGGATCGAAGCGGCGGACGTGGTCGAAGACCTGTCCCTCGCGCTTGGCGGCGAGCCAGAATGCCATGGTGACGTGTCCTCTCAGCCCTGCGCGAGGGCGCGGCGGATGGTGCTGGCGACTTGCCGCGACGATCGTTCGAGCGAGCGCGGCACACTTGCTCCGCGCGGCGCCGCGACGTTGATCGCGACGCGCACTTCGCGAGCCGGTGCGGAGGAGGGCTCGACCCGGCCCGCGCTGGTGGGCACGAAGACTTCCGGCCCGCGCTCGCCGACGACATAGCCGCGCCCCGGGGCGACATTGCCGCCCGTGGCGCGACCGGGAAGTCCGAGCAGGGCGGAAGTGACGCCGCCGAGCAGGGTGCCGAGACCGGCCTGGCCGCCACCCGCCGAGGCGAACAGCGAACGCACCGACTGCGCGGCAATGGCGTCCATGGCGCTCAGCCCGGCGCGCTTGAGGTCGTCGAAGCCGAGGCTCCCGCGCCGGATCGCGCCGAGCAGTCCGCGTTCGAGCACCGAGCCGGCGCGCGAGAAGCGGTCGATCAGGTTCGTATCGAGGCTGGAGCGCATTTGCTCGATGTCACGGGTAAAGCCTTCCGTGCCCGCGCGAACTTCGACGAGCAGGCTATCGATGTCATCGGTCATGATCGTGTTCCATCAGGCGTTGCAGGGTCGCGCGGTCGATCGCGCCCGGGGACGCCGGGTCCATGCCGATGCCGAGCGCGGCGGCGAGTTCGGCCGGGGTGGCGTTCCAGAAGGTGTCGGGGCGCCAGCCGAGCAGGCGTGCGGCGAGCCCGCTCAGGCCGGGCATGCCGTCGCCCAAGCGCGCGCCCGTGCCCGCCGTCATCCGCTTCCCCGCAGGATCTGTTGCAGCAGGGTGCGCAGCGGCGCGGCACAACCGGCGAGTCCGAGCTGCATCACCGCCTCGCCGACCGCCTCGCGCGGCGCCGCGCCGCGATCGTCGAGGCAGTACCAAAACAGGCTGGCGATCTCGGAAAGGCGGAGCTGACCGGCACCGGCGCGTTCGACCAGCGCCAGCAGCGGGCCGAGATCCTCCTCGGCGGCGACGAGCGCCGAGAAGGTCGGGCGCAGGCGGCAGGCCCTGCCCGCGACGAGCAGGCTGGCCTCGCCGCGCAGCGGATTGGCGGGGCGGGTATCGGCCTCGCTCACGCGGGAACGACCTCGCCCGAGCTTTCGAGCTGGAGCGTGTAGTTGCGCTCGCCGTTGTAGTCACCGGCGTAGTCGAGCCGCTGGACGAGGAACTTGCCGCGCAGCTTCTCGCCATCCTCGAAGCTCAGTTCGTAGTCGTCGAGCGTGCCGGCCATCGCATTGGTGCGCACTTTCGTCTCGGCGGCGCTGCCGAGGAAGATCCCGGCCGCGCTGACCGAGACCGAACGGACCCCGGCGCCCGACAGCAGCTCACGCCAGCCGCCGCTATCCTTGCTGGTCACGACCACGGTGTCGCCGGTGACGGACATCTGCGTGGTGCGCAGCCCGGCGACGGTCTGATAGCTGGCTGGCGTGCCGCCATCGGAAATCTTCAACAGGAAGGCACTGCCGGTCTGGGCGGTCATCGCATTGCTCCTTGCATGGGTTGCGTCACTGGTCCGCCAGCAGGCGGAAGGCGTATTCGATGAGGATCGCGCGGCTACTCTCGCCCCGCTGTTCGGCGCGCGAGCGCAGGAAGCGCTTGATGACGACCGCGAAGCCGGTCTGGGCGCGCGGCAGGCTCTCGACACGCGCCATGATCCGCGCGACGAGGTCGCCTGCCGCATCGGGGCGGTCGCCACGGCAGTGCAGTTCGAGCGCGACGCGCACTTCCTGTCCCGGAGCGGTCTTGCAGCCCCAGTCGGTGGCGGCGCTCGCGGCGACGGCGAGCCAGGGCGGGCTGGTGCGCGCGGGTGCCTCCTCGACCACGGCGTTGAGGTCGGCCGCGAGCCCGGCGTCGGTCGAGAGCCAGTCGAGCAGGGCGGCGCGCAGGGGCACTTCCATACTTCTATCCTTTCGCGAAGAGGGGCCAGAGCAGACGCGCGCGGCGCCAGCGCGCCGGGTCGCCCTTACGGCTGGCGAGACGTTCGGCGGTCTGTGCTTCGGCCAGCCGCCGCGCCTTGGCGGCGAGCCTTCGGGCGAGAGCGTCGAAGGCCTTGTCGGCATCGGCCCGGATCATGCGAGGCGCAGCCGGCGCCAGGGCCGCCACAGCGCCGCGACCGATGCCGGCGGCAGCGCGCCGGCCCCCGCGCTCTCGCGCTCGCGGTGCTGGTGCGCGGCAAGCCGGACGAGGCCATGGCGCAGTCCGTCGGGAAGCGCGTCCCAGTCGGCCGCGAGGCCCGCGTCGAAGCGCACGGCGATGCGTCCCGGCGTGGTGGAGGAGGCGAGCCGCACGCGGCCGGTCCCGTCGGCGCAGAGTTCGATGGCATAGGCGTCTGGCGCGAGGGAGGATCGCGTCCCGTCGTCAAAGACCGCCTCGATCATTGTGATCGCTTGCACCGGCCGCGTCGCCAGCGCTTGCCAGGCAGCGGATGCGGGAAGGATCTCCTCGCAGGTGGCCTCGAGCGGGAGCTGGCCCGCAAAGGCTTCGAATGTCTCGAGCGCGGCCGCAAGCAGGGCGGCGAGCGGCGCATCGTCGTGCGTCGTGGTGATGCCGAGCCATTGCTTGAGCTCGGCGAGCGCCGAGGATGGCAGCACGGGCGCGGAAAGGATGACCCGTCGCATGGGCATCTCCGAGATGAGAGGGAAGGCGGGATAAAGACGCCCGGCCGGTCCGGAAAAGGGGGGAACCGGACCGGCCGGACGCGATGCCGCGGCGGGAGGAGGCACCGCTGCGGATTTCGAAGCGGGGTCGTCAGGCCGCGATCTTGAGCAGCTTGATCGCGTCGGAATCGGTGACTTGCCCGCCGATTCGCTTGGTCGCATAGAAGTGGACGAAGGGCTTGTTGGTGAACGGATCGCGCAGGATTGCGGTCGCGCTGCGCTCGGCGATCAGGTAGCCGGCGCGGAAGTTGCCGAAGGCGATCGGGAACTGGTTGGCGGCGATGTCGGGCATGTCCTCGGCCTCGACCACCGGATAGCCCAGCAGGCGATCGGGCTGGCCTTCGACGAGGCCGGGCTGCCAGAGGAACGAGCCGTCGGTCGCCTTGAACTTGCGGATCTGGGCGAGCGTCGCCGAATTCATCACCCAGTTCGCGCCCTGGCGGTGGCCCGCCCTGAGCGAGTGGACGAGGTCGATCAGCTTGGTTTCGGGCGAGGTGCCGAAGCCGGTGGCATTGCCCGAGCCGAGATACTGGAGCGTGCCGAAGGCGCGGCTGGCGTCGGCGGCGGCGCTGTTCAGGGCGGAGAGGAAGCCCTTGGGCTGATTGGTGCCGGTGCCGGTGATGAAGGCCGCGCCTTCGGCTCGGGCGAACTCCATTGCGATCTCGTCGGCGAGCCAGGACTGAATGTCGAAGGCGGCGTCATCGAGCATGGCCTGGCTGGCGGCCGGATTGGCGTAGAGTTCGCCCGACGGCGGCGCGATCTCGGTGAAGCTCGGGGTGCCGGTGCCCGGTCGGCCCGCGACTTCGCTGACCCAGCCCGAGGCGGTCCCGCCGGTCGTCACCAGCTTGCGGTAGCCCGCCGAACCGGTCTGCACGACCTGGGCGATCGAGCGGATCGGGCTGATGTTCTTGAGCAGCGTCGAGATCATCGCGTCGATTTCCTGCGGCACCGCGTAGCCGCCGTCGGCGGGCAGCGCGCCGGAGACCGATTTCAGCTCGGTCTCGCGGCCCATGCGCAGGTAGCCGTCGACGAAGCCCTTCACTTCGGGGCTCGCCGAAGCCGCCGTGCCGCCGATCACGGGCCGGGCGGCCGCGCGGCTGACGCGTTCGAGCCGGGTCTTCACGTCATCGACGTCCGCCCGCAGCGCCTCGACGGCCTGTTCGGTGGCATCCTGGCGAGCGATGAGATCGAACGAGGCGTCGAGCATCTCGGCCGGGGTTTGGGATTCCATGAGGCATTCACCTTTCCAGTGTTGAATTCCTCCCCGGCTCGGGGAGGGGGCCGCCCGAAGGAGGTTGGGGACGCGGGCGGTCGGGTTGAGCGAAAACAGGGACGTGCCGGACCTTGGCGTCCCTTCGCCGTGCTCGCGCACGGCTCCCCTCCCCGTCGGGGAAGACTACGAAACGAAGTGAACCCGCGCGCCGTGCTGCATCGGGTGGGTGACGAGGCTGACCTCGAACAGATCGACCGCGAGCAGCTCGCGACCGGTCGGCGTCATGCGTGCGTCGCGGGTCCGGTAGCCGAAGCTCAGCCCGGTGACGTGTCCGCGCTGCAACGAGAGCGCGGCCGTGCCGTCCGGGTTGTCGAGCGATGCGATGACCCGCAGCCCGCGCCCGTCTTCGGCAATGCGCTCGATCCAGCCGATCCTGAGTTCGGCTTGATGCTGCCAGCACAGCGGAAGCGGATCGCGGCGCTCGGCCAGCGAGCGGGCGAAGGCGCCGGGGCGGATCACGTCGTTACCGCCGTCGCGCAGGTCGAAGAGCGCGGCGTAGCCCGCGAAGCGCAGCGCCGTGCGCGTCATTGCGTCATTCCCGAGGCGCCGAAGCGGACCGCCAGGCCGAGCAGCAGCAGCGCGAGCAGTCCGCGCACGATCCACTCGACCACCGCCGCGCGCGCGCTCGCCTTGGCATCGCGCCAGGCGCGCAGCAGTTCGCGAAGCTCGCTGAGGTCGTCCTCCGCGGTCTCGTCGTCGAGGCCGATGTGCGCGAGCATGCGCTGCGCTCCGATCTCGCTCGCTTCCTCGGCGATCGCGCGCAGGGTCACGAGTTCGCACCCTTCTCCCGTTGCTTGTGCAAGGAGGTCGGCGAGCATGTCCGTTTTATTCATGGTTTGTTCCCCTCGCGCCGGTCCCGATCAGGCAGGCCGAGCATGGCCCGCTTCTCGTCGTCATCGAGGAAATTGGCGCCGCTGACTTGCGCCCAGAGCCGTTCGCGGTCTTCGGCGAGCGCCGGCACGCGATCGAGATCGATCGCCAGATTCGCCTCGGGGAACCAGGGCGAAAGCCCCTCGCACAACGCGGCGAGTATCTTGGCCGAAAGCGGCAGAAGGGTGAGCCGCCAGAGCGCGCGGTTGGCCTCGCGATAATTGGCGTAAGTCGAATCGCCGGGCAATCCGAGCAACATCGGCGGCACGCCGAAGGCAAGCGCGATGTCGCGCGCCGCGGCGGCCTTCAGTTCGGCGAAGTCCATGTCGGCAGGCGACATCGCCATGGCCTGCCACTTGAGCCCGCCTTCGAGCAGCATCGGCCGCCCGGCGTTGCCCGAACCGGCGAAGGCGCGAGTCAGCTCGTCCTTGAGACGATCGAACTGGTCGGGCGTCAGCGTCGCGCCGTCGTCGGCGTCATAGACGAGCGCGCCCGAGGGCCGGGCGGCGTTCTCGAGGAGCTGGCGATTCCATTCGGCCGCCGCGTTGTGGATCGCCACCGCTTCGTCGGCGGCGGCGAGGCAGCCCGCGCCATAGTGATCGTCGACCGGATGGAAATGCCGGACGTGGATCAGGTTGGGCGAGGCATCCTCGTCGAGCACCGGGATCGTGAGTTGCCGACCCGCCACGGCATAGCCGTAGGCGCTTGGCCAGCCGTCGGTTCCGGCGATGACGCTGACGCGCTCCGGCCGCAAGGCGAAGAGTTCGACTGGCTTGCCTCGCGCATCCTTGAGCACCTGGACATAGGCATTGCCGTGCAGAAGCAGATGCGCGGCCAGCGTTTCGAGCAGCGCCTGGCCCGCGCTCGTTTCCCGGATGAGCGCGAGCAGCGCCGGGTCCGTGGGCAGCAGCGGCGCCTCGGATATGCCCTCGGCGACAAGCCGTACCGCTCTCTGGGCGACCGGGTTTTCGAGATAGGCGCGGCGGACCGCGCCACTGTACTCGAACGGCGCCCGGCCGCCCGGGCCTTCGGCGAAGAACCAAGGCGAAGCTGCGCCGCGCGCCAGAGGCACGCGCGCGGTCTCGCCCTTGAACGCGGCGACGAGCCGGTCGATGAACGACATCGATATTCCTTTCGGTTCCGAGGATCAGGCCATCGACACGCGTGGTGCCGAGGTCCGATGAAGCATCAGTTCGGTCAGCGCCCAGACGAGCGCATCGGCGCGGTCGGGCGAGCGGCCCGGACCCTGGTAGCCGCCACCCGCGATCAACCCGCAGAGCTGGTCCTCGAGCAGCGGGAACGTCCCGGCATGGCGCGCGCGCCCGGTCTCGTAGAGCGCGGCGACCGGTTCGGCCCGCGCCGACTTGCCGCGACTGGCGTGGACCAGCCGCAGCGGCAGCGACACTTCGGCAGCGCGCAGGACGCTCGCCACCATGTCGCCGCCCTGGTTGGCCTCGACGACGACGCGATCGGCCGACCAGGCGTTTGCCGCGGCGGCGACCGCGCGCGCCCAGCGTTCGGGACTGGCGTTCTCCACCGAGGCGTCGGCGAGGACGTAGGCAATCCCGTCGCCCGCGAGCGCGCAGGCCACGATACCGCAGGCATCGCCACCGCTCGACGCGGGCGGGTCGACCCCGATCGCGACGCGCACGGCGGGCGGAGCCTCGCGCACGCGCCCGGTTTCGAGCATGCCCCGGGTCCACAGCGCCCCCGGCACGTCTTCGAGAAGTTCGCCGTCAAGTTCCTGGCGCGCCATGAGCGAGCCGGCGAGGCTGCCGCGCACGTCGGCGATGAAGTGCGCGGGCAGGTTGTCGGCATTGTCCTTCGTTCCGCCGCGCGTCACGGCGACCTCTTCAGTAGGCGCGGCAAGCAGGCGCCGGAGGAGCGGCACCGCGCGCGGCGTCGTCGTCGCGACGACTCGCGGCCGCTCTCCCAGCCTGAGCCCGAGCAGGAGATTGTCCCAGGCCATTTCCGCCCGGTTGCCCGCGTTCTCCCACTTCGCGATCTCGTCGCACCAGGCGTGGCTGTGCTGCGGTCCGCGCAGCGTTTCGGGTTCTCCGGCGGAGTAGAGCCAGGCGCGCGCCCCGTTCGGCCAGCTCAACCGCCGCAGCGAAGGTTCGAACGCGGGGCGCCGCCCGGGCGGGCTTACTTGCAGAATTCCGCTCTCGCCCTCGATCATCACCGCGCGGACTTCACCAAGCGCGCTACCGACGAGCGCGATGCGGGCTCGCGGATCGGCTTCGGCGACATGCCGGACCCATTCCGCGCCCGCGCGGGTCTTGCCGAAGCCGCGACCGGCCATGATCAGCCAGGTCCGCCAGTCGCCCGGCGGCGGCAACTGCTGCACCCGTGCCCACAGCCGCCAGTGCGTTTCAAGCTCCGCCTGCTCGGCTTCGGACAAGGTTGCCAGCTCGCGCTTGCGGTCCGCGGGCTCCAGCTTCAGGAGGAAGGCGAGCCGCTCACTCCTTGTCATCGAGCCCCCGGGCCGCCCGCTGGGCGCGTTCGCGCATCTTGTCGATCTTCGCGTCGATCGAGGCGAGGATTGCGTCGGCGTTCTGGTTGTCGCGCTGGGCCCGCTGCCTGGCCGCGCTTTCGCGGTGCAGCACCAGCAGCCGGAAGGCGGTGGCGTTGTCGTAGGTCCGCACGCCGCGCTTGGCGCCGGTCGCGGGCTTCATCTCGCCGGTCCGCAGCCGCTCGAGCAAGTTCATTTCGAGGTGTTCGTAGCCCTCGAACAGCGCTTCCTGCCATTCGCGGTGGAACTCGGGATCGCTGCGGCGGGCTTCGTAGACTGTCGTCGGCGAGATCCCGGCCTTCTTCGCCGAGGCCTTGACGTTCGACGAGTTCGCAAGCTCGGCGAGGAAGGGCTTGCGCCATGACTGGTGCTTGCGTGCGGTCGGCGCAGGGTCTTGCGCGCCGCACGTCGACTTGTCCGCCATCGAGAGGCTTGCTCCGGTTCGACAATTTCGAGGAGATCGCGAGGAGAGCGCCGGGGCGACTCGGTCCTTCGCGATGTTCCCTTTTTGTGCCATAACAGCGTGACGGTGTCAACAAAAAATAACCAAATAGGTTATCGGCTTCGCTGCTTGCCGGTTTCGCGGGCCCGTTCTAAGCACGCGGTTCAAGGATTGATCGGGATCTCGCCATGTTGCGCCGCCTTTACGACTGGACCATGGCCAAGGCCGCGCACCCCAAGGCGGAGTGGTGGCTCGCCGCCATCGCCTTCATCGAATCGAGTTTTTTCCCGATTCCGCCGCACCCGCTGCTGGGGCTGATGTGCCTGGCCGAACCCAAGAAAGGCGTCCGCTTCGCGCTGATCGCGACGTTCGCTTCGGTCCTGGGCGGGCTGTTCGGCTATGCGATCGGCTACTTCCTCTACGCCTCGGTCGGCGCCACGCTCATCCAGGTGCTGGGGCTCAGCGAGAGCTTTCCCAAGGCCGCCTGCTATCTGCGCGAATACGACGTCGAGGTGATCCTGATCGCTGGCGCGACGCCGGTTCCGTTCAAGCTGCTTACGATCACCGCCGGCTTCATCGAGATGGCGCTGATCCCGTTCGTTCTTGCCAGCCTCGTTGGCCGGGGCCTCACCTTCATGTCGGTGGGCGTGCTGTTCCAGCTCTTCGGGGCGCCGATCAAGGCGATGATCGACAAGCACCTCGGCAAGCTGACCGCGCTGTTCGCCGTGCTGCTCGTCGGCGGCTTCGTCGTGATCGCCCTGGCCGGCGGAGACGCCAAGCAGAGCAATGAGAAATGTGAACAGGCTGTGGCGGCAGTTCCGGCCTGAGCCGGTTTACGCGCGCGCGCGCCATCTCCTAGGCGAGGCGGGATCGTCAGAAGTCAGGTCTTCAGGAGAGCCACCTTGTCCGCATTCGCCATCCGGCCCCTTGCCGAGAATCTGCCATTTGGCATTCGCATCACCGGCCTCACGCTGCAGGCGCTCGAAGAGGAGACCACTCGCTGCGAGATCGACGCGCTGTTCGTCGAGCACGGCATGATCGTGTTCGAGGGGGTCGAGCAGAGCGACGAGATGCAGCTCGCGATCAGCAATTGCTTCGGCCCGCTCAAGGAACATCCGGTCAAATCGGTGGGGCGCGTCGATTCGGATCGCATGCCCGGCGTGATCGAGATCCGCAGCCAGCGCGGGCGTGGTATTGTCGAGGTTGACGGCAAGCAGGTCTCGCACTGGCTGCCCTGGCATTTCGACCACTGCTACAACGACGAACTCAACCGCGCTGGCGTGCTGCGCTCGGTCGAGCGAGTCGAGGATGGGGGGATTACCGGGTTCATGGACGGGATCGCGCTTTACGAGCAGTTCCCCGAGGATTTGCGTAAGCGCATCGAGGGCAAGGATGTGATCTACAAGCTCGAGACGCAGTACGACGAGCTTACTTTCGGGCGTCCCGAGCAGTATCGCATGGTCGAGCCCAAGCCGATCTCCGATGCGTTCCGCGAGCAGGTCGCGGGCATGTCGCGCGCGATCCATCCCGCGGTCTGGACGCGTCCGACCGGCGAGAAGGTGCTCCACGTCTCGAACTACATGGCCCAGGGCATCGTCGGCGAGGAGAACGCGGCGGGCGATGCGTTGCTGGAGGACGTCTGCCAGCAGATCAACGCGTTGGGCGCCTCGTGTTCGTATCATCACAAGTGGCGGCCCGACGACATGGTGATCTGGGACAACACGCGCATGCTCCACTGCGTTTCGGGCAACGATCCCGAGCAGGAGCGGCTGATGTACCGCACCACCATCGCGGGCGACTATGGCCTCGGCCGTTGGGAGACCAAGCCGGCGGAAATGGCGCAGGCCGACGCCATGGCGTGACGCGCGCCGCAGGATAAAACCGGATCGGGAGAGACAATTGGCGAAGATCGATGTCGGAGGGCTGACGCTCGACTACGAGTTCCTGGGCGATGAAGGCGCCCCGCCGCTGGTGCTGACGCCGGGCGGTCGCTATCCGCGCGACACGGCGGGCGTCCCCGAGCTGGGCGAGAAGCTCGCCGAGGCGGGTTTCCGCGTGCTGCTGTGGGACCGTCCCGGTTGCGGCGCGTCCGACATCGCCTTCACCGCGCCAAGCGAATCGGTGATGAATTGCGAGGCGCTGGTCGGACTTGTCGAGGCGCTGGGGCTCGAGGACGTCACGCTCGTCGGCGGCTCGGCCGGCTCGCGCATCACTCTGATGGCCGCCGCGCGGATACCGGAGAACGTGCGCCGGATGGCGATCTGGTGGATCAGCGGCGGGCCGGTCGGCCTTGCCGGGCTCGCCTGGTTCTATTGCGGCGACCAGATCGCGGCGGCCTCGAAGGGCGGGATGGAGGCTGTGGCGGCGCTGCCGAGCTGGGCCGACCAGACCGCGCGCAATCCCAGGATCCGCGACATCCTGCTGGCGCAGGACCCGGAGCAATACATCGAGACGATGCAGGCCTGGGGCAAGGCTTTCGCCTATTCGGACGAGACACCCGTGCCGGGCATGGCTCCTGCGGATTTCGCGAAGCTGACGATGCCGATCCTCGTCTTCCGTTCGGGCAAGTGGGACATGGCGCATACCCGCCGCACGTCCGAATGGGTCAACGAACTGCTGCCCAATTCCACTTTCGTCGAGCCGCCCTGGGACGACCAGGAATGGAACTACGTTTCGACCTTCCCGGTCGATACCGCCAATCGCCGGGGCCGTTTCGAACGCTGGCCGCTGCTTGCGCCGATGCTGATCGATTTCCTCAAGGACTGATGCCGATGGACGCCGCGATGGAAGCAAGGCTCGCCGAACTGCTTGATCGCGATGCGATCTGGCAAGTGATGCAGCGCTATGCGCGCGGGCTCGACCGGCTCGACAATCCGCTGGTGCGCTCGTGCTACTGGGACGATGCGATCGAGGATCATGGCGCCTTCGTCGGCACGCCCGACGATTTCATCGCCTGGGCCGACGGCACCACGCTTGCCTTCGAGACGACTTCGCACGGTCTGATGAACCACACCTGCGACCTGCAGGGCGAGGATGCCTATTGCGAGACCTATTTCGTGTTTCTCGGCAAGGCGGCGCAGGGGCCGCACCTCATGTCGAACGGCCGCTACGTCGATCACTTCCGGAAGCGCGGCGCCGAATGGCGCATCGCCAACCGGGTCTGCGTGATCGATGCGCAATACGAACTCGCGACATTCGGCCCGGCGGCGCAGATGCCGCCGCATTACACCGAGGACGAGCCCAGCCAGGCCACGCGCGACCGCAATGACGTGAGCTATCACCGGCCGCCCGTTCCGCGCCGTCCCCGGTAGGCTCTTGCTGCCCGCGCTCCGGAATCTCCCGGGGATTACGGTCACTTGACAGTAACCCGTGATATGGCATCTTTGGATCGCTGCACTGCAACAAACAGCGCGGTGCCAAGGAGGGCTATGGGCGGTCAGACCGAAGCTAGTCAGGATTTCCTCAAGCAACTCGAGGGCTACGGGCTCTCGACCGTCGAGATCCACTACCATCTGCCAGACCATCCCAAGCTCCTGCAGCTCTTCGCTTTCCAGCAATACGACGTCGCGCCGCGCTTTCCCGTGCTCAAGGACTTTCTCGACTACTGGACTCGCGAGATTCACGGGCCGCTGCACTCGGTCCGCGTCGCGCACCAGCGCCTGATCGGGCCCAGCGAGTGGCGCGCCGTGGACGGGGTCATCTCGATCCACTGACGCGCCGCATGCGGGGTCAGCGCCGCATCATCCAGGCCGCGCATTCCTCGCCGAGTTCGGCAATGGCGCGCGCTTCGAAGGCGGCGCAGTCCTGATCGGTGAGGACCGACTGCCAGCGGCCGTTGGTGCCCTTGTTGATGAAGGTGGCCGCTCCGCCCTCCCAGAACGCGCCGCCGAGCGGCGCGGCGGTCTCGGCGTTGGCTTTCATCCACTCGAAGCTGCAGAGCTTTTCGATTTCGGGCCAGTCGGCGGGATCGACGTCGGCGTCGAGGAAATGGGCGATCTCGCGCATGGTGCCCGCCAGGTCGCGCTTGAGGTCAGCGAAGTGGATCAGCTTGACATGGGGCAGTTCCCGGATTGCCCACCAGCTGCGAATGTTCTCCCAGAACGACCAGAACGGGAAGCCGTCGCGCTCGAACCAGTCGAGAAAGTAGCGCCGCACGTCAGCGGGGGGCGGCTCGATCGGCGGGCCGACGCGACCGGGGGTGTCGTTCAGCGCCTCGTAGAAAAGCGCATTGGCGTTGGCGTGGTGGTTATGCAGGCTCCACACGACGTCGCGGCCATCGCGGCCGATGTAGATGTAGCGCGCCTCGCGCGAGAAGCGCAGCGCGTCGACCGGCAGGTGCGTCTTTAGGAAGCGCCGGCCTTGCTGGGCTTCGATCTCGGGTAGCTTGATGTGCTTGGGCGGCACTCTGAGGTCGACCCATGGCGAGAGATCGGCGGTGCGAAGCCGCGGGTCGGGGCCATGCAGGAGCTGGCCGACGATCTGCTGCGTCCAGGTCGTGCCGGACTTGGCGTAAGTCGCGATGATGACGTCGTCGGGCCGGAACTTGAAGTCGTCCCAGATCGTCGAGTCGAAATGGTGGCTGTGCAGGTCGCGCGTCTTTACAGGGAAGCAGGAAGCCAGGGTGGTCATTTCTTCGGGGTCCTCACATGCGCCGCCACTTTGGCGTGCGCGATGGCGCCTCTATGTCAGGCGCGCGAGGACTTCGTCGTGATCAATGCCACAAGCACGATGTGACTTCGTTGCGCGGCCGGGTGGCCCTTCAGATGATCCCGGTGGCCTTGCCCGCGTTCTTGAACATCCCGACGATCTGACCGACCTGCTCGCCGGTGTGCTCGGCGCAAAGCGAGCAGCGCAGCAAGGTCATGTTCGCGGGCGTCGCCGGCGGCCTTGCAAGGTTCACGTAGAGCCCTTCGTGGAGCAGCGCTTCCCACATCGCCGCGCCCCTTTCGAGATCGGGCATGATCACCGAGATGATCGCGCTTTGCGGCTCTTCGGTACCGAGCTGGAAGCCCGCGGCTTTCAGCTCGCCATGCAGGCGGCGCGAATTTTCCCGGAGATGCGCGCGCTTGTTGCCCGCGTGCATCAGCTTGCGGATCGATGTGGCGGCGGTCGCCACCACGCTTGGCGGCAGGCTGGCGGTGAAGACGTAGGGACGGCAGACGAGGCGCAGGATCTCGAACTTCGGGTGGTTCGAGACGCAGAAGCCGCCGACCGTGCCGACCGACTTCGAGAAGGTGCCGATCACGAAATCGACGTCGTCGAGGCAGCCCTGGTCCTCGGCGACGCCGCGGCCGTTCTCGCCGATGAAGCCCATCGAGTGCGCCTCGTCGACGAGCACCATCGCGCCGTATTTCCTGGCGACAGCGATCATCTCCTTGAGCGGGGCGATGTCGCCGAGCATCGAGTAGACGCCCTCGAGCACGACCAGCTTGCCCGCCCCTTCCGGGATGCGCCGCAGGCGTTTCTCCATCGCCTCGAGGTCGTTGTGCTTGAACGGCACGACCTCGGCGTCGCCCATGCGGCAGCCGTCCCAGATCGAGGCGTGACTGTCGATGTCGAGGACGATGTAGTCGCCCTTCGCGGCGATCGTCGAGATGATGCCGAGGTTCGCCTGATAGCCGGTCGAGAACACCATCGCGTGGCGCGTGCCGTAGAAGTCGCATAGTGCTTCCTCGACCGCCTTGTGTCCGGCGTAAGTGCCGTTGAGCACGCGGCTTCCGGTCGTGCCCGAGCCGAAATCGTTGAGCGCCAGCTTGCCCGCCTCGATCACGTCGGGGTCGAAGGTCATGCCCATGTAGTTGTAGGTGCCCAGCAGGATCGTCTCGCGCCCGTTGCATACCGCCACGGTGGGCGAGAGCACGCGCTCCATCACGAGCCCGAACGGGTCCTCGACGCCCGAGGCGAGAAGGCCGGCGCGCATCGCGATGAGATCGTCGAACTTCGAGAAGAGGTCGGGCTCGCCGCCTTCGCGCTGCGGCGGCTGGTCGGGCTGGTTCACGGCTTGTGTCATTGCGGTTGCGTCAGCCCTTGAGCTTGATGACGGCGTCGACGAGCTGGCCGTAGGTTTCGATCTCGGCCTGCTGGTTCATGCTGATGATGATGTCGAACTCGTCCTCGATCGCGGCGACGAAGTCCATCACGGTGAGACTGTCGAACTCGAGATCGTCGGTGAAGCGGGTCTCGTCGATGATCTCGACGCCCTTCTTGTTGAAGGGCTCGATCAGGCCGGCGATACGGGCCGAGGTGGCGGCGCGGTCCATGGTCATTGGCTCCGGAATCTGCATGTCGGCTCTGTGGCCGGGAATTGGGGCGCAAAAGCGGCGTAGCGGCGGCAAGTCAAGCCGCGGGCTCGATCAGGCCCTTGACGGCCGCCATGAAGGGACCGATCGAAACCGGCTTGGCGAGGTAGTTGTCCGCACCCGCGTCGCGGATGCGTTCCTCGTCGCCCTTGCCGGCATAGGCGGTGACCGCGAGCACGGGGATCGAGCGCAGCGCGCTGTCGCGCTTGGCCGCCTCGATCAGGTCGAGACCCGAGACGTTGGGTAGCTGGATGTCCATGATGATGAGGTTGGGTACGAAGGTGCGCGCGCGATCGAGCGCCTCGAGCCCGTCGGCCACGGGTTCGACCGCGTAGCCCTGGCTCTTGAGCACGTCGCAGAACAGGCGCCTGTTGAGTTCGTTGTCCTCGACAACGAGGATTCGCTTTGCCATTCGGTTTCCGGACACCATCTTTGGGTCCTGCCCGTCCTATGGCAGATGCAAGAGGCTGACAATTCTCAAGCGAGAGCCATCCCCCGCCCTCGACCCTCAGGCCCTGGCGCTCGACGCGCTGGTCTGGGTGCTCGGCGACGTCCCGAGGTCCGAGCGTTTCCTCGGGCTGACCGGGCTCACGCCCGATTCGCTGCGCGCTTCGCTCGGCGAGCCGGCGACGCTCGCGGCGGTGCTCGAGTTCCTCTGCGCGCACGAGCCCGATCTGGTCGCGGCGGCCGAGGCGATGGGCCGCGATCCGGCGGAGCTGGTCCGCGCGCGCGGAGCGCTGGCATCATGAGCCGCCCGCTGGTGATCACCGATTGCGACGAGGTCCTGCTCTACATGGTCTCGCACTTCCGCGATTGGCTGGGCGAGGAAGAAGGCGTCACCTTCACCATGGGCAACGGCGAATTCGTGCAGGCGATGCGCTATGCCGAAAGCGGCGAGCCGGTCGCGCCCGAAGACATCTGGCGCCTGCTCAACACCTTCTTCGACGGGCAGATGCACCGCCAAACGCCGGTCACCGGCGCGGTCGAGGCGATCGCGGCGCTTGGCGATCATGCCGACATCGTGGTTCTGACCAATCTCATGGACTTTCGTCAGGAGGCGCGCACGCGCCAGTTGCGCGATCACGGCATCGACCTGCGCGTCTACACGAACCAGGGGCCCAAGGGTCCGGCGCTCAAGGCGATTCTCGACGAATACCGGCCCAGCCGCGCGGTGTTCATCGACGATCTGGCGCAGCATCACGATTCGGTGTCCGAAGCGGCGCCGCACGTCGACCGCCTGCACTTGTGCGCCGAACCGCTGCTGGCTCCGCACATCGCCTGCGCGCACGAGGCGGGCCACGCCCATGCCCGGATCGACGACTGGAGCGACGCGCTCCCGTGGCTGATCGGGCGATTGAACCGAGACGACGACAAGGAACAGGAAGAGAAATGAGCACGATCGATGCGAGACTGGCGGACCTGGGTCTGGTCCTGCCCGAACCCGCCGCGCCGGTGGCCGCCTATGTGCCGGTCATGGTCGCCGGCGGCCTGGCGCACGTTTCGGGCCAGTTGCCGTTCGTCGAGGGCGAACTCGTCACCGGGCGGCTCGGCGAGGACGTGTCGCTCGACCAGGGTCTGGTCGCGGCGCAGGCCTGCGGCGTGATGATCCTGGCGCAGCTCAAGGCCGCGCTCGGTTCGCTCGACCGCATCGAGCAGGTGGTCAAGCTCGGCGGCTTCGTGAACTCGACCGCCGCGTTCACCGATCAGCCCAAGGTCATCAACGGCGCTTCGGAACTGATGCTCGCGGTTTTCGGCGACGCGGGCCGCCATGCCCGCAGCGCGGTGGGGGTGGCGGCGCTGCCGCTCGGCGCCGCGGTGGAGGTCGATGCGATTGTTTCCCTTAAGCCTGCTTGATCGCTGGGTCGCGCCGGCCCCCGATCCGCACAAGGTTGCTTGGATGGCCGGCCAGGACTACGCGCACCGCGGGCTTCACGGCGCGGGTCGCGTGGAGAATTCGCTCGGCGCTTTCGAGGACGCGCTCGCGCGGGGCTACGGCATCGAGTGCGACGTGCGGCGCGCGTCGGACGGGCGGGCGATGGTGTTCCACGACGCCGACCTAGCACGCCTTACCGACGAGACCGGACTCGTCGCGGCGCGCGATTCGAAGGCGCTCGGCGCGATCCGGTTCTCCGGGAGCGGCGAGACGATTCCCTCCTTGCGCGAGGTCCTGACTCTGATCGGCGGGCGGACACCGATTCTGATCGAACTCAAGGCGAGCCGTGAGGAAAGGATCGCGGCGCTGTGCCTTTCGGTGCGGCGCGTGCTCGAGGGCTATACCGGTCCGCATGCGGTGATGAGCTTCGACCCGCGCGTGGCGCGCTGGTTCTACCGCCATTCGCCGCACACGGTGCGCGGGCTGGTGGTCACCGAGGACGAGGACAAGGCGCTGCCGGGCCATCTGCGCCGCCAGTTCGCGCTGTGGCACGGACGGCCCGATTTTCTCGCCTACGATATCCGCGACCTGCCCAGCCGCTTCGCCGCGGCGCAGCGGCGGCGCGGGCTATGCGTACTGACCTGGACCGTCCGCACCCCGCAGCATCTCGAGCGCGCCCGGGCCCATGCCGATGCCGCCATCGCCGAGGGCGACGGGTTCGGCGGGGCGGCGGCGTGAGCGGAGGGGAATTCGTTGCGCGCGTCGCGAACGGCGTCGGCGACGTCGCAGCCGCGGACTGGGACGCACTCAGCGACGGAGACAACCCGTTCGTCAGCCACGCATTCCTCACCGCGCTCGAGGATTCGCGAAGCGTCGGCGGACGCAGCGGCTGGATTCCGGCGCCGGTGCTGATCGAGGCGGAGGACGGCACGCTCGCCGGTGCGCTTCCCGCCTACGTCAAGGAGCACAGCCAGGGCGAATATGTCTTCGACCACGCCTGGGCCGATGCCTGGATGCGCGCCGGGGGCGACTATTACCCCAAGCTGCAGATTTCGGTGCCGTTCACGCCGGCGACGGGACCGCGCATCCTGACGCGCGACGAAGCGCTGGTGCTGCCGCTGCTGCGCGCCGCCGAATCGATCTGTGACCAGAGCGGCCTGTCCTCGGCACACGCGACCTTCATCGAGCCCGCGCAGGTGCCCGCTTTCGAACAGGCCGGCTGGCTGCTTCGCGACGACATCCAGTTCCACTGGGAGAATCGCGGCTATGCGGACTTCGACGCTTTCCTGGCCGCGCTCTCGTCGCGCAAGCGCAAGGATATCCGCAAGGAGCGGGCAAAGGCGCAGGAGGGGGTCGAGATCCGTGCGCTGCGCGGGGACGAGATTCGCCCAAAGCACTGGGACGCGTTCTGGCGGTTCTATCAGGACACCGGGATGCGCAAATGGGGTCAGCCCTACCTCACGCGCGAGGCGTTCACTCTGCTGGGCGAACGCATGGCCGAGAAGATCCTGCTCATCCTCGCGTTCGACGAGGGCGAACCGATCGCCGGGGCGCTCAATTTCATCGGTGGCTCGGCGCTATACGGCCGCTACTGGGGCGCCGTGGTCGACAAGCCCTTCCTGCACTTCGAGCTGTGCTACTATCAGGCGATCGACGCGGCGATCGCGCTGGGACTCGAACGCGTCGAGGCCGGGGCGCAGGGCGGCCACAAGCTGGCGCGGGGATACGAGCCGGCGCGGACCGTTTCGGCACATTACATCGCGCATGACGGATTTCGCGAGGCGGTCGCCGATTTCCTGCGCCGCGAGCGCGAAGGGATCGCGCAGAACCAGCTCTGGCTGGGCTCGCGCACGCCCTTCCGCAAGGATGGGTAGAGTGCGCGCGCCTCAGGCGGCGCGGCGAGTCGAGGCGGAGAGCCATTCGCGCGCGCGGCGCTGGGCCTCGGCGATTTCGCGCGCGGTCATCTCGTCGGAAATCTCGGCGCGACAGGTCGCTGCCTCGTCGTGGCCGGCGACGGCAGCGAGGTTGAACCACTTGTGCGCCTCGACGAGGTCGGTGTCGACGCCGTGGCTGCCGGTCGAATAGGCGACGCCGAGATCGAAATAGGCGGTGTCGTCGCCCTGGGCCGCGGCCGCGAGGCAGGACGCCACGAGCAGGTCTTCGTTGTTGAGATTGGCCTCCCGATCGGCCTGGTTGATCGAAATCACTTCCATAATCCAAACCCCCTGTGCGGCGGCGAGCGTCCCGTTGCTCGGCCGATGCAACCATGGTGCCTCCCGTTGGCTAACAACCGGTTAACCACGAATGCGAGACTCTGCAGAGACGGGCGTTTGCCAAGCGCAAGCGAAGCTTTTTGTGCAAACTGATCGCATCCGGCTTGTTTCAATAAGTACATGGATTTATAGGCGCGGCGAACCACGGTTCGCAGGGGTGCCACCGGGATCGCCCGGGGCCGCAGGGCGAATTGCGATCCGGGGACTCTATGGTGCGGAGTTCTTTGCATGGCCACGGCCCTAGCTGACGAAATTGATGTGCTCGCCAAGGCGAGGCGCTCGATAGCGGGGGACTATTTCCCCGCGGACGACGAATCCTACATGTGCGAGGCGCAGCTGGATTATTTCCGCAAGCTGCTCATGGCCTGGAAGCGTTCGATTCTCGACGCTTCCGCAGGAACGCTTGCCCAGTTGCAGGACGGCCCAATCCGCGAGCCCGATCTTAACGATCGTGCCTCGAGCGAGACCGACTGGGGCATCGAGCTGCGCACGCGCGACCGGCAGCGCAAGCTTATCGCCAAGATCGATTCGGCGCTGCGCCGCATCGAGGAAGGCGAGTACGGCTATTGCGAAGTGACCGGCGAGCCGATCGGCCTCGGCCGGCTCGTCGCCCGCCCGATCGCGACGATGACGGTCGAAGCGCAGGAAGCGCACGAGCGTCGCGAAAAGATCTCCCGCGACGATTGATGCGACCGGGCTCCGCCCCGGGGCCGCCCCTTAAGACTTCGTTAGCCAGCTTTCGGCTAACCTTGCCGTGCCGAGCCAGAGATTCTGAGCCTCGGCCCGCTTTTCCTCGAGGACTGCCAGGACACCGGAACGAGACTGATGGACGCAAATGACAATAGGCAAATCGCTCGCGACAGCCTGTTTCTCATGGCGGACCTGCGGATCGACGGGGGCGAGGGCGAACATCGCATCAAGATGCGCAACCTTTCGGCCGGCGGGATGATGGGCGAAGGCCAGGCGAGGGTCGTGCGCGGCGCGGTCGTCGAGGTCAACATTCGCAATATCGGCTGGGTCGAAGGAACGATCGCCTGGGTCCAGAGCAACCGCTTCGGCATCGCCTTTCGCGACGAGATCGACCCCAAGCTGGCGCGCGAACCGGTGCGAGCCGCCGATGACGAGCGGCCCTCGTATCTGCGGCGGTCGGGCGCGCCGGTCAGCGAAGGCACTGCCGTCCGCAAGATCTGATGCGGCCGACGCGAGTTCGTCCAAATCCATTTTCCGCGCGCGCGAAAATCGACTAGATCCTCGGTCATGGCCGTAGTCCGCTCCCTGGCGCGAGGTGCACTGGTCGCGGCGTGCGCCGCGACGCTTGCCGCTTGCGGCCGAACCGATTCCTCGCAGCTCGATCTCGTCGTCATCGGGTCGCCCGAGGACCCGTTCCAGACCGGGGCCCGGCTCTCCACCGCCGGCAGTCTCGCCACGGCCTCGACGAACGAGGGCCTCGTCTCCTTCGACGAGCAAGGGCGAGTCGTGCCCGCGCTTGCCGACCGCTGGATCGTCACCGATGACGGTCAGAGCTACATCTTCCGGCTGCGCGACGGCGACTGGCTGGGTGACGCCGGGGAACTCACCGCGCGATCCGCCAAGACCGCTTTCGATGCCGCGCTCAAGAAAGTGCGCGGCACTCCGCTCGGCCTTGATGTCGCGCCGATCGAGGAAGTGGTGGTGCGCGCGGGACGGGTCATCGAGATCCGCCTCGCGCATCCGATGCCGAACCTCCTGCAATTGCTCGCGCAGCCCGAGCTCGGCTTGCGCTACGATGGCGAGAGCGGCGGCCCGATGACGATGACGCCGGAGGGCGATCGCGCGATCTTCGTCCCGATCGCGCCGTCCGTGCTCGGCCTGCCGGAGATCGAGGACTGGGAGACGCGCACCCGTGCCGTGGTCATGAGCGCGCTGCCCGGCGATGCGGCGATCAAGGCCTTCAACGACGGCGAGGCCGATCTGGTGCTCGGCGGCCGGATCGAGGATTTCCCGCGCACCAGTTCGGTCGGGATCCTGCGCGGCACGATCCAGCTCGATCCGGTGACCGGGCTCTTCGGGCTGCAGGTTATGAACGACGAGGGGTTCCTCGCCGAGGCGGTCAATCGCGAGGCGCTGGCGCTGGCACTCGATCGCTCGGCCCTGATCGCGCCTTTCGGGCTCGGCGGCTGGGCGCCTTCGACACGGATCGTGGCGCCGGGGCTCGAAGGCGACATCGGCACGATCGGCGAGCGCTGGCCCGAGCAGTCGCTTGAGGACCGGCGCCGTGTCGCGGCCGCGCGCGTGGCGCTGTGGCGCGCGACGCGCGGTGACGAGACGGAAGACGAAGGCGAGGCCGCGTCCGCCGCCGGCAAGCCCCCGACGGACGCGTCGGCCGGGCCCGGCCTGCGCCTCTCGGTCTGGTTGCCCGACGGACCCGGAGCCGACATCCTGTTTCGCGGAATCGCCGGCGATCTCGCGACGATCGGCATCACCGCGGAGCGCGCGGGTCCCGAGGAGGACGGCGACTTGCGGCTCGTCGATTCGGTCGCGCGCTATCCGCGCGCGAGCTGGTTCCTCAACCGTCTCGCCTGCGTGAACAAGCAGGGCTTGTGCAGCAAGGAAGCGGATGCGCGGGTCGGCGAGGCGGCCGATGCGACCGACGAGGCGGATCGTACGGCGCTGCTCGCCGAAGCCGAGGCCGAACTGACCGCGGCGAACGTGTTCATTCCCTTCGGCCCGCCGATTCGCTGGTCGCTGGTGCGGGGCGACGTCGACGGCTTCGCTACCAACCCGTGGGGCTGGCATCCCTTGATGCCGCTCGCGATGCTCCCCAGATAGAGCCTGCGGCTCCGCGCGACGGAGTTTCTTGGCGGAGGACAAAGGCTTGGCAGCAGAGCACGGCACGACCCGGCGGATGCCGGTCGACTTTCCGATGGGGACCGATCCGGCTTCGATCCGGCGACGCATCGAGGCGCTCGAGGCGATTCTCGAACGCGCGGCGGTGATTCCCGGCACGCGCATGCCGGTCGGGCTCGATGCGATCCTCGGGCTGGTGCCGGTCGCGGGCGACCTCGTCTCGGCCGCGCTGGGCCTCTATCTCGTCTGGGAAGCGCGCAATCTGGGCATGTCGAAGTTCCAGCTCGCGCGGATGGTGACCAATGTCGGCGTCGACACGGCGCTCGGCGCGGTGCCGCTGGCCGGCGATCTGTTCGACTTCGTGTTCCGCTCGAACAGCCGGAACCTGAAAATCATCCGCAAGCATCTCGACAAGCATCACCCAGAGACGCGGGTTATCGACGTCTGACGCTTTCGCCGCGTCGAGACCGGCGCTAGAGATGCGCGTCATGAGGATGGCGTGGCTTCTGTTTGCGACGATGGCGCTCGCGGCCTGCGGCAAGGCGGACAACGCTCCCGGCCCGGGCGGCGTCACGGTCGGTGAGGCGCGCGCGCTCGACGAGGCGGCGGCCATGCTCGACAAGCGCCGTCCCCCGCCCGAGGCGCTGATCCCGAATGCCCGGCGGCAGGAAGACGCGCCACAAGGGCCGGAACAGTCTCCGCCGAGCGAATCGCCCTGAACCGGACCCGGCGGCGGGTTAGTCCGGCCGCACCTTGCCGCGCCCGGCCTTGACCGCGCCGCGCAGCTTCTTGCCCTTGAGCCGTTGAGTCTTGCCGACGCGGTTGAGGCGGCTTTTCTTGCGCTTTTCGGGCAATTGATGCGCCGCTTCGATAAGTTCGACGAGCCGGTCGCGCGCGTCGGCGCGGTTGGCGTCCTGGGTGCGGAACTTGCGCGCGGTGAGCACCAGTTCGCCGCTGGCGGTCATGCGGTTTCCGGCTAGTTGCTTGAAGCGCTGGAACACCGGCGGCGCCAGCCGCAGCGCGAAGACGTCGACGCGAAGCTGGACCGCGGTCGCGACCTTGTTGACGTTCTGCCCGCCCGGGCCCGAAGCGGCGATGAAACTCTCGCTCGCGGCTGCGAGCGCGCGTTCGATCGCATCATTCATCGCTGAATCCCAGCGCCGCGAAATCCGCCGGCAGCGGGCTCACCGCCTCGATAGCGGGCTTGCCTTCGCGCGGAACGCCCAGCGCGGCCGCGTGCAGCATCGTGCGGTCCGCGCCCTTGCCGTCGCCATAGACCGGATCGCCGAGCAGCGCGAAGCCCAGGCCCTGCGCGGCGTGGACGCGGATCTGGTGCGTGCGGCCAGTCTCGGGCCGGAACTCGACCAGGGTCAGGCCATTGCGCGTGGTCAGCCGCCGCCAGTGCGTCACCGCCGGCTTGCCGCGCCGCGCCGCGATCATCCGCCAGCCGTCCTTCGCGGTGCTCACCTTGCTCAGCGAGAGCAGGATCGAGCCTTCATCCTCGGTGACTTCCCCGGCGACGATCCCGAGATAGCGCTTGGTCACCAGCCGCTCTTCGAAGGCGCGCGAAAAGCGCTTGAGCGCCTTGGGATTGCGCGCGAGCAGGAGGCAGCCCGAGGTGTCGCGGTCGAGCCGATGGACCGGGGCGGGCTCGCGCTGGAAGCCGAGCCGCAGCGCGTCGAGATGGTCGGCGAGGCTCGGCCCTCCGCTGCGCGGCGGATCGAGCGGCAGGCCCGCAGGCTTGTCGATCACCAGCGCCTCTCCGTCCTCGAACAGGATCGCCGGCGTGGTCACGACAGCGCCTTCGCGATGCGTGCGCAGGCTTCGCGCAGGCGCGCATCGTCGGCGGCGAAGCTGATGCGGAAGCCGTCGCGCCCGCCGAACGCGGAAGCCGGGACGATGGCGACGCCGTGGTCGAGCAGGTGCATCGCCAGCGCGGCGTCGTCCTTGAATCGCGTCATCAGCGGCGCGGCGTCTACCATGCAGTAGAACGCGCCATCGGGCACGGGAGTCGAAAGGCCGGGCACCGCGTTGATCGCCTCGACCACCAGATCGCGGCGCGCGCGGAAGCGCTCTCGCCATTCGCGAAGGAAGTCCTGCGTGCCTTCGAAGGCGGCGATCGCGGCTGCCTGGCTGATCGAGCAGGGATTGCCCGAGGCGTGCGACTGGAGCTTTTCCATCGCCTGGATCAGCCACGCCGGACCCGCCGCGACACCGATGCGGAAGCCGGTCATCGCGTGGCTCTTGGAGACGCCGGAGACGGTCAGCACGCGCTCGGCGAGGTCGGGGCACAGCGCCGCGAAGGCGGCATGCGGCGCGCCGGTGTAGATCAGCGGCGAATAGATGTCGTCGCTCAAAATCAGCACGCGCGGGTGGCGACGCAGCACCTCGCCGATCGCGAGCAGCATCTCGCGCGGATAGACCGCGCCGGTCGGATTGCCGGGGCTGTTGAGCATGAGCCAGCGCGTGCGCGGTCCGATCTGCGCCTCGAGTTCGCCCGCGCTGAAACGGAAGCCGTTCTTCGCCGAGGTGCGCAGCGGGATCGGGCTGGCGCCCGCGAACTTGACGATCTCGGGATAGCTCACCCACCACGGCGCGGGGACGATCACCTCGTCGCCTTCGCCCACGGTTGCCATGATGGCGTGGAAGATCGCCTGCTTGCCGCCCGCACTGACGGTGATGTTGGCGGTCGGAGCTTCGATCCCGAGGTCACGGGCGAAGTGCAGTGCGGCGGCCTGTTTCATCCGCGAGGTGCCGCCCACCGGAGTGTACTTGGTCTGGCCTTCGTCGAGCGCCGTCTTGGCCGCTTGGATGACGTGCGGCGGCGTCGCGAAATCGGGCTCGCCCACCGAAAGCGAGATCACGTCGACCCCGTCTTCGCGCAGCCGCGTGGCGCGGTCGGTCATCGCCGTGGTCTGCGAGGGTGAAATGCGGTCGAGGGCGGGGGACGTGATCATGGCGCAAGCAGCTTCGCGGGCCTGAGGCCGCGCAGGGCATTGCCGACCAGGAAGCCGCCGGCGAGATCGTCGAGCGTGAGTTCGGCTTCGCGCGCGCGGCCACTGTCGAGCAGCGAGCGCCGCAGCACGCCGGGCAGCAGCCCGAGCCGGGCCGGCGGGGTCAGCAGCACGCCGTCGCGCTCGAGGAAGATCGTGGTGAAGCAGCCCTCGGTGACGAGACCGTCGTCGCGCAGCAGGATGGCCTCGTCGGCTCCGGCGGCGTGCGCCGCTTCGAGCCCCGCCTCGTAGAAGCCGCGATCGCTGGTCTTGTGACGCAGCCGCCAGTCGCCCGCATCGAGCGGCAGGCGCAGCACCGCGACGGTCATCGTTTCGGGCAGCGGCGCGGGCATGTCGGCTAGCTCGAGGCTGTAGGCACCGCTGCGCGCCGCGACGAGCCGCAGGCGCGAGGGTTTCTCCGAATCGAAGCACAGCGCCTGGATGGCGTTGCGCACCGCGTGCCGGTCGAAGCTGAAGCCCAGTTCCTCGGCGCTTTGTCTGATCCGTTCGAGATGCAGTTCGAGCAGTGCGATGCCCTCCTCGGGCGTGAAGCGCATTGTCTCGATCAAGTCGAAAGCGGCAGGCGATCCTTGCCCCGACTGTCGCACGAAACCCCCTTTGACCAGGCACTCACGCCACTCGGCGAGTGCCTCCGAATCCGCGACGATCGCGGAGCCGACCCCTAGTACCGCCTGGCCTTCGCCGTCTCCGGCGCCGGTCAGGCACAACGTCCGGATTGCCACATTGAAGGCGGCATCGCCAGTGGCATCGATCCGGCCGATGGCCCCGCAATAAGGGCCGCGAGGATAATGTTCCGTTTCCGCGATCAGTTCCATCGCACGAATTTTCGGCGCACCGGTGATCGAGCCGCAGGGAAAGAGGGCTTCGATGAGGTCGAGCGCGTCGAGACCGGGGCGCAGCTCGGCGCGCACGGTCGAGACCATCTGGTGCACCGTGGGATAGCTTTCGACAGCGAAGGGAGCCTCCACCCGCACGCTGCCGGGCACCGCGACCCGAGCGAGGTCGTTGCGCATGAGATCAACGATCATCAGGTTTTCGGCGCGGTCCTTGGCCGATGCCGCAAGGTTCGCGCGGAGCCGGGCATCCGCATCGGCATCACCGCCGCGCGGACGCGTGCCCTTCATAGGCCGCGTGCGCACCTGCCGGTCGCTGAGCGAGAAGAACAATTCGGGCGAGAAGCTCGCGAGCCATTGGACGCCGTCATGGACCAGTCCGCCGTAGCCGGCGGCGGCGGCACCGCGGATCGCGGCGTAGAGCGCCACGGGATCGCCGTGGAATCGGCCCGCGAGCGGGAAGGTGAGGTTCGCCTGATAGATGTCTCCGGCCGCGATTGCCTCGCGCAGCCGCGCGAAATCCTCGGCATAGCGGCCCATGGAGACCCTCGGCTCGAGCGGCCCGATCGAGGGCGTGCCGCCGGTCGCGAGCTGGCCGAGCCGTCCGGGCACATCGACAGGAGCGATCGTCTCGTAGCCGGAGAAAGCCCCGAACCATAGCAATGGCCAGGGAACGGGCGCGTGCTTCGCCAGGCACGGAGCGAGCCGCGGTTCGAGTGCGAGCCCGGCTTCATAGGCAAGGTAGCCCGCCAGATCGTAGCCCTGCCGGCGCAGCGCCCGCATCCGCTCGAGCGCCGGCCTCACTTCCGAGACGGTGCGCGCGACCACGGTCTCGACCGGCGCGCGATAGAAGCGCGCATCGGCCGCGCCCTGTTCGCGGGCGTCATCGAGGAGGAGGAACGGTTCGGACATCTTCAGGCGGTTCCGCGTGGCGGGAGCCACCCCCTAGCGCTCCGCGCCGCCGCTGGCAAAAAGGCTCTCGCGTCGTGGGCAGGCATTACCTATCAATGGGTTCTGATACAGGCGGGAGCGGAACATGGGAGAGATTTACCTGGGCCTGGGCGGCGATGGCGCGCGCCAGGTCTTGCGGCTCGAGCGCGCCAACCGCCATGGCCTGATCGCGGGCGCCACCGGCACCGGCAAGACGGTGTCGCTGCAAACCATCGCCGAGCAGTTCTCCGCCGCCGGCGTCCCGGTGTTCATGGCCGACGTCAAGGGTGACCTCTCGGGCATTTCCATGGCGGGCAGCCCGCAATTCAAGAACGCCGGCAAGCTGGAGGAACGCGCTCGCGAGATCGGGCTTGCCGACTATGGCTATTCCGACAATCCGGCGATCTTCTGGGACCTGTTCGGCGAGCAGGGTCATCCGATCCGCACCACGATCTCGGAAATGGGTCCGCTGTTGCTGGCGCGCCTGCTCGACCTCAACGATACCCAGGAAGGCGTGCTCAACATCGTCTTTCGCTTCGCCGACGAGCAGGGGCTGCTGCTGCTCGACCTCGAAGACCTGCAATCGATGCTGGCCTTCACCGCCGAGAACGCGAGCGAGCTGACCGCGAAGTACGGTAACGTCTCGAAGGCCAGCGTCGGCGCGATCCAGCGCCAGCTCCTCTCGCTCGACAGCCAGGGCGCGGCGATGTTCTTCGGCGAGCCCGCGCTCGAGATCGACGATTTCATCCGCTGCGACGAGCAGGGGCGCGGCTATATCAACGTGCTCGCCGCCGACAAGCTGATGCGCAGCCCCAAGCTCTACGCGACGTTCCTGCTCTGGCTTCTTGCCGAACTGTTCGAGTCGTTGCCCGAGGTCGGTGATCCGGAGAAGCCGCGGCTGGTGTTCTTCTTCGACGAGGCGCACCTGCTGTTCGACGATGCGCCCAAGGCCTTGCAGGACAAGATCGAGCAGGTCGTCCGGCTGATCCGCTCGAAGGGCGTTGGCGTGTTCTTCGTGACGCAGAACCCGATCGACGTGCCCGAGGACGTCGCCGGTCAGCTCGGCAACCGGGTGCAGCACGCGCTGCGTGCCTTCACGCCGCGCGACAAGAAGGCGATCAAGGCGGCGGCCGAGACCTTCCGGATCAACCCCGAACTCGACGTGGAGGCGGCGATCACCGAACTCAAGGTCGGCGAGGCGCTCGTCTCCACGCTCGACGGTGACGGCGCGCCCTCGGTCGTGCAGCGCACGCTGATCGCGCCGCCGCGCTCGCGCCTCGGCCCGGTTACGCCCAAGGAACGCGCGATCGTCCAGTCGGTCAGCCCGTTCGACGGCAAGTACGATACGCGGGTCGATCGCGAGAGCGCGGAGGAAGTGCTCGCCGCCAAGGCCGCCGACGCCGCCGCGACCGCCGCGGAGGTGGAAGAGAAAGGCCGTGAGGAAGTCGCCAAGCGCGAGCGCCGCCACACCAGCCTGTGGGACGGGATCGGCGGCAGGATGGCCAAGGCCGCCGTCGGCGCGGCCGCCGCGAGCGCGGGCTCGATCCTGGCGGGCAAGCTCCAGGGCCGGACCAGTCGCGCCAATCCAAAGGCGACCGCCGCCAGCGCCGCCGCCGGAACGCTCGGCTCGACGCTCGAAAAGGCGATCGGTATTCCCGGCATCGGCCGCTTCGCGCGAAACCTCATCGGCGGGTTGATGCGCTAGCGAATGACGTTGTGGCGCCTTCTAATTCTTGCCGCGCTGGGGATCGTTGCGACGGTTCCGGCGTGGGGAAGCGATGCGCAGCCGATCGAAGTCCACGGCCTTCGCCCGCCCGCGCTGCCGCCGCTCGCCGCCAAGCTGGGCGACGAGGTCACGCCGCTCGCGGTGCGCCTCGATCTTACGGTCGATCCGGCGCAGTTCGAATTTTCCGGCGAAGTCGAGATCGACGTCGATCTCAGGGTGCCGGTCGACCACATCGATCTGCACGGCCGCAACCTGCGCGTTGCGAGCGTCCTGCTGCGCACCGCGAGCGGCCCGATCAAGGCGCGCTGGCGCCAGGTCAGCGCGTCGGGCCTCGCCCGCGTCGAACTGGACCGGACCGTGCCCGTCGGCCGCGCGACGCTGGAGATCGCCTTTGCCGCCGACTTCGCCGACGGGCCTTCGGGGATGTTCCGGGGGAAAGTCGACGGCGCGTGGTATAGCTGGACGCAGTTCCAGTCGATTGATGCGCGCACCGCCTTTCCCGCCTTCGACGAGCCGCGCTTCAAGACGCCTTATACGACGGTCGTGCGCACGCCGCCCGGACTGGTCGCGGTCAGCAACGGCGCCGAACTCTCGCGAACACGCGAGGCCGGGCTCGACGTTCACCGTTTCGCCACCACCAAGCCGCTTCCCAGCTATCTCGTCGCGGTGATGACCGGACCCTTCGTGGTGCTCGAGGGCGAGGCGCCGCCGAGCCCGCAGCGGCCCCGGCCGCTGCCCATGCGCATCGTCTCGACGCCGCAGAATGCCGGCCACCTGCAATTCGCGCTCGACAATTCGGCGCGGATGATCGCGCTGCTCGAGGACTATTTCAACGAACCGATCCCGCTTGCCAAGCTCGACCAGGTGACATCGCCGATGCTGCCCGGTGCGATGGAGAACGACGGCGCGATCCTCTATCGCGACGACCTCATCGTGCTCGACGACGATGCTTCGGTAGCCCAGCAGCGCGAATTCGCGCGTGTCGTCGCGCACGAGCTGGCGCACCAGTGGTTCGGCAATCTCGTGACGCCCGCCTGGTGGGACGACCTCTGGCTGAGCGAGAGCTTCGCCAACGCCATGGGCTACCACATCGGCGACGCCTGGCGGCCGGACCTCAACCTTCGATCAGCCGCGCTGGTCGAGGGCTTCAAGGCGATGGACACCGACGCGCTGCTCAGTGGCAGGCCGGTTCGCGAGGCGATAGAGACCGACGAGGGCATCGATGCCGCCTTCGATCCGATCACGTACGGCAAGGGTGGCCAGATCGTGGCGATGGTATCGAACTACCTTGGCCCGGGCCAGTTCCGCGCGGGCGTGCGGCGCTACATCGACCGGCACCGCTATGGGTCGGCCACGAGCGACCAGCTCTTCGCGGCGATCGCCGAGGAAGCCGACGACCCCAGGATCGTCGGGGCCGCGCGGAGCTTTCTGGGTCAGCAAGGCGTTCCGCTGCTCGTCTTCCGCCGCGAGGGTGATCGCTTCCGCCTGTCGCAGCAGCGCTACGTGCCCTATGGCGTCGAACCGCGCGACGACCTGTGGACGATACCGATGTGCGCGCGGCGCGCGCAGGCAAGGCTGTGCCGCATGCTCATCTCGCGCAATGACCAGTTCGAACTCGACGGCAACGGTCCGATCGTCCCCAATGCGCGGGGGGCGGGCTATTACCGCTTCGAACTGGCGGAGCGGAACTGGAAGGCGCTGATCCGGCACGCGGCCGACCTTAGCGGGGGCGAGGCGCTGGCGCTGGTCGATTCGCTCAAGGCCTCGATTCTCGCCGGTCGCGGCACGATCGGGGAACTGGCGCTGCTGGCGCGCAAACTGCGCGACCATCCCGACAGCTATGCCGCCGACGCGCCCGACAAGGCGATGAGTTCGCTGGTCACGATGGGCCTCGTCGACGCGACCGGGCGGTGGGGCTGGCGGCGCTTCCGCCAGAGGCTCTACCTCCCGCTGCTCAAGCGCTACGGCTTCGACCCGAGCGCGGGCGCCTATGCGGGCGAACCGGCCGAGCGCTCGCAGCGGCGGGTGCAAGTGGTCGCGGCGCTGCTCGGCACGCCGGGCGGCGGACGCCTGCGCGACAATCTGATGGCGGCGGTCACCGCTTATCTCGCCGGAGACAAGCGCGCGCTCGACGAGACCTGGCTCGACCACGGGCTCGACCTCCATCTCTATTTCAACGGCGAGGCGGCGGCGCGCGAACTCGTCGAAAAAGCGCTCGCTTCCGACGATCCGGTGTTTCGCCCCGAAGCGCTCGCGGCGGCGTCGCGCACCGGCGACAAGGACGTGTCCGCCTGGCTGCTCGATCTCAAGGACCCGCGACTGCGCGAAAGCGAGCGGCAGGAGATCGTCGAGGGCGTCATGGCGCGCAGCGCGACGCGCGAACTCGGCTACGCGTGGATCCTGCGCCATCTCGACGCGCTGCTCGAAGGCTCGAGCGGGGTCTACTACGCTTCGCGGCTGCCGCGCGCGCTGGGGCATTTCTGCTCGCGCGACTGGGCCGAGCGGATCGCCGAAGAGATGCGACCGCGTTTCGCACTGACTTCGGGCGCGACCGAACTCGAACGCTCGATCGAGCGGGTGCGCAATTGCGGCGCGCTCGACCGCGAACTCGGAGCGGTGATCTCCGAGGAGTTTCGTGACCTCAAGTGAGCGGCAGTTCGATCCGCGCACGCAGTCCGGCGACGCCGCCGTCGGCGGCGATGCGGTTGGCGAGCGTCAGCGCGCCGCCGTGCTGCTCGGCGATGGCGCGGGCCAGCGCCAGTCCGAGACCCGCGCCGCCGGTTTCGGTGTTGCGCGAGGGATCGCCACGCGCGAACGGCTCCATCATCGCCTCGATGCGATCCTCGGAAATGCCGGGACCGTCGTCTTCCACCTCGATCACCGCCTTGCCCACTTCGCGCCGCAGGCTCACCCGCGCGGTCCTGCCGTAGCGCAGGGCGTTGCCGATCAGGTTGCGCAAGGCACGGCGCAGCCAGGTCGGCCGCAGTTCGAGCACGATGCGCTCGGCCTCGCCCAGTTCGACCGGCTCGCCCATGTCCTCGTAGTCCTCGACGATCGAAGCGACGAAGGCGGAAAGTTCCGAGCGTTCGAGCGGATCGCTCGGACGCCCGACGCGTGCGAGCGAGAGGATGTCATCGAGCGTGCGCACGATGTCCTCGATGGTGCGCGCCATGCGTTCGCGCTCGTGCGAATCCTCGACCGATTCGATCCGTACCCGTAGCGCGGCGAGCGGGGTCTTGAGATCGTGGCCGATCGCGCCGAGCATGACGTCCTTCTCGTCGAGCAGCGCGACGATGCGCGCTTCCATTGCATTGTGCGCCACGATCAGCCGGCGCATGTCGTCGGGCCCGGCGGGCGGGACCTGCCCGGCGAGATCCTGCGTCGCCGCGAAGGTCTCGACGCGCCGGGTCAGCGTCGCCAGCGGCCGCGTGATGCGCCGCAGGATCAGCGCGATCGCGCCCATCAGTACGAGGTAGATGGTCAGCGTCTGCAGCAGCAGCGGCACCACCAGTTCGGCCTCGATGCGCGGCGTGCGCACCCGCGCAGTCATCCACGGCGCGCCCTCGCCCGTGCGTATGCTGACCAGCAGCAGGTGGTCGCCGAAGCGATCGGGCGGAGGATTGGGTATGGTCTCGAAGCGCTCGGCGCGTCTCTGCTCGTGGCGCAGGGCGGCCGCATCATCGCCGACGCGCCGGTGCGTGACGACGATATCGCGGGCGACGATGCCCTGGTCGCGCAGGATGGCGGCGATATCCTCTTCGAGTTCCGCGTCGCGCACTTCGCCAGCCCGCACTGGGGATTCCCGCGTATAGAGCACCGGAATGCCGCGGCCCCGATGGCCGGTCATCGGGCCGGGCGCGCCGCGGTGCCATCCGCGCGTCCTGGAATCGCGCGACACCATCGCCAGCTTGAAGGCCGCCGCGTTGACCATCGCGCCCTCGAAGCGGGCGCTTTGCGCACGATAGACGAGCACGGCGCCCAGCCCCTGGACGAGCAGCAGCGCGCCCGCGACCGCGAGCAGCATCTGCCCCATCAGGCTGCGCGGCCGGAAAATACGCACTAGTCTTCCCGGGTGAGGCGGCGCACGTCGGCCGCGAGCATGTAGCCGCCGCCCCACACGGTCTGGATGAGCTGCGGATTGCGGCTGTCGGCCTCGACCTTGCGGCGTAGCCGGCTGACCTGGTTGTCGACGGCACGATCGAACAGATGCGCCTCGCGTCCCTGGACCATGTCGAGCAGGCGATCGCGGTCGAGCACTTGCCGGGGATGTTCGAGAAAGGCCATGAGCAGGCGGAATTCCACCGACGAGATGGCGACGACGGCGCCTTCGGGGTCGGTCAGGCGCCGCTTGAGCGGATCGAGCTGCCAGCCTTCGAATTCGAACACCTCGTCCTCGCCCGAATGCGGCGCGGCGCGGCCGGCGCGGCGCAGCACGCTGCGGATGCGCGCGACCAGCTCGCGCGGTTCGAACGGTTTGACGACATAGTCGTCGGCGCCGATCTCGAGTCCGATGATGCGATCGGTCGCCTCGCCCCTGGCGGTGATGAAGATCACCGGAATGTCGCGGCTCTCGACGAGATGGCGGCACAGCGAGAGGCCGTCCTCGCCGGGCATCATGATGTCGAGCAGCACGAGAGCGGGGCGTTCCTCGCGCAAGCGGCTGCGCGCATCCGCCGCGCTGGCTGCCTCGGTCACGACGAACCCCTGGCGCGAGAGATACTCGGCCAGGGGTTCGCGCAGCGAGGCCTCGTCATCGATAAGCAGCAGCCTGGGCGAAGCGGGCTCGTTCATCGTGGGTCCTCGGGCAGTGGCGGATCAGTTCGAAGACCCGCCCGTGCGATTCTGCTTCCACTTGGCGCGCATCGCGTCGCGCGCGGCCTTGCGCTCTTCCGGCGTGACCTTGCCGTCGCCGTTGCCGTCCATCATCGCGAAGTGCTTGGCGACGGCGGCGTCGAACTCGGCCTTGGTGACGGCGCCGTCGTTGTCGGCGTCGGCCATCTTGCCCATCATCATGCCGCCGTGACGGCCCATGCCGCCGCGAAGACCGCGGCCCTGGCCCATCATCTTGGCGGACGGACCGTCGCCGCGCTTCATGCCCTTGCCGTGACGGCCCGAGTGGTCTTGCGACATGAATTCTTCGCGCGAGATCGATCCGTTGCCGTCGCTGTCGAGTCCGGCGAACATCTTTTCCTTGCGCTGCTGCATGGCCGCCGCGCGGTCGCTCTGGTCGAGCTTGCCGTCCTTGTTCACGTCCATGCGGGTGAACATCGCGTCGGCCTGGGCGACGGCTTCGGCCTGGGTGACGGTGCGGTCACGGCCGGGGGCCGGGCGCGCATTGTCCTGCGCGGCCATGGCGGTTCCGGCCGTGGCCAGCGCGATCGCGGCGGCGCCGATAGTCAGTATCTTCATCTCATCTCTCTCCGGTTGCGACCCCTGGTGAGGGGAGGGGGAATTTGCCAGTGAAAGCCGCGGGGTGGGGGAAGGGAGGGGAATGCCCCGCGACTTTCTGAGCCTGGTTCTAGTCCCTTGTTGTCGCGCACTTATGCCGGTTGCCCGCTACTTTGTCGCGAATTGTCTCACTTTGACGGACCCGTTCATCGCAGCGCAAATTCAACGCGCGCGGTTCTGCGTGCCCGCTCCCGGAGTGATGAACAGCACCGTGGCGCTGACGGGGACGTCGGCGGTGTGCCAGACGCCCGCCGGATTTACGAGGTACTCGCCCGGGCCGAGCGCCTCGGAATGGAAGCGGCCCTCGTCCAGTTCCTGGATGAGCGTGATCTCTCCTGCGAGGCATATCACCACTTCCTCGCCCAGAGGATGGCTTTCCCAGCTCGGCCAGTCGCTGGTGAAACTGTGCAGCGAGACCAGCCGACCCTCGGCGCTGTCGTCCGCGACGCGCGCGGCGTAATCCTGGTACCAGTCTGCCCCGGTGAACTCGGGCTGCGGTATCGCCTTGGCGCCGAGACCGAGATGGATCGGAAACCGTTCGAGCGCGCGCGCGGAATGCGTCATGGCGCCGCCGGCAGGCGGATCGCGTTCCACGGGCCGCCGTGCGCCATTCTGATCGCATCGCAGGACCGGGCCGCCTGCGCGCGGTCGTGGGTCCGGACCGCTACCGGCGCTACAGACATCGTATCTCCCTTTCCGATCCCCCTAGAGTGGCTCGCATTGTGCATCGAGCCATTCGCGATCCGCACCGTCAAGCTGCGGGCCGATCACATCGCGCACGCGGTCGTGATAGGCGTTCCACCAGGCGATTTCCTGGTCCGAGAGCAGCGCGGGCTCGACGAGATCGCGGCAGATCGGCACGAAGGTCAGCGTCTCGAAGCCGAAGAAGTCACTCTCGGCGCCCGCGATCTCGCGCGGCTCGACGAGCACCAGGTTCTCGATGCGGATGCCGTATTCGCCGGCCTTGTAGTAGCCGGGTTCATCCGAGAGGATCATGCCGGGCAGCAGTTCCTGGTCGGTGCCGGGCTGCCCGCCCGAGGCCTTGGCGATGCGCTGCGGCCCTTCGTGGACCGACAGGAAGCTGCCGACGCCGTGGCCGGTGCCGTGCGCGTAGTCGAGCCCGGCCGCCCAGAGGAACTGGCGAGCAAGCACGTCGAGCTGGCTGCCGTTGGTGCCGCGCGGGAAGACCGCCGTGGCGATCGCGATGTGCCCCTTGAGCACGCGGGTGAAGCGGTCCTTCACTTCGGCGGGCGGTGCGTCGGGCCCGATCCAGACGGTGCGGGTGATGTCGGTCGTGCCCGCCGGATACTGCCCGCCCGAATCGACGAGATAGACGCTGTTCGGCTCGATCGCGCGGTTGGTGTCCTCGCTCACCTTGTAGTGGCACAGTGCGCCGTTGGGGCCAGTCGCGGAGATCGTGTCGAACGAGAGGTCGCGCAAGTCGCCGCAGGCTTCGCGCTGCGCCTGGAGCCGGTCGGCGGCGATGATCTCGTCGATGCCGCCCTTCGGCGCCTCGCTCACGACCCAGCGCAGGAAGCGGCTGACGGCGGCGCCGTCGCGCGCCTGCGCGTCGCGCTGGCCCTGCTGCTCGACCGGGTTCTTGATCGCCTTGGGCAGCACCGTCGGGTCGCGCTCCTCGACGATCGCCGCGCCCGCGTCCTTGAGCGCGGCGAAGATCGCGCTCACCGCGCGTTCGGGATCGACCGCGACGCGCTTGCCCGAGAGCCCCTCGAGCGCGGGGACGAAAGCCTCGCGCGGCTGGATGCGCACGGCATTGCCGAGGTGCTGGCGCAGCGCGGGCGTGACCTTTTCCTCGGCGATGAACAGGTCGGCGGTGCCGTCGGCATGGGCGAGCACGAACGACAGCGCGACGGGCGTGCGGTTCACGTCGCTGCCGCGAATGTTGAGCAGCCAGGCGATCGAATCGAGCGCGGAGATCACCGCCGCGTCGAGCCCGCGCTCGCCGAGCCACTCGGAGACGGCCTCGCGCTTGGCCTGGCTCGAAACGCCCGCGAACTCGTCGGCGTGGACCAGGGCAGGCGCGGGCGAGGGAGCGGGCTGGTCATCCCAGATCGCGTCGATCGGGTTGGTCTCCACCGCGACCAATTCGCCGCCGCGCTCGGCCATCGCCTTGGCCGTTGCCTCGACCCAGCCCTTGCCATGCAGCCAGGCGTCGTAGCCGATTCGCGCGCCTTTGGGCGCATGGGCCGAGAGCCAGCGGGACACGTTTGTCTGCGGCACGCTCTCGTAGGCGTAGAGACGACCGTCGACCTGGTCGCGCACCTGGATGGTATAGCGCCCGTCGACGAAGATCGCCGCCGAGGGCGACAGCGAGGGGTCGGTCAGCACCACCGCGCTCCCCGCCGAGCCGCCGAATCCGGTCAGCCATTCGAGCCGCTGCGCATAGTCGCCGACATATTCGCTCATGTGCTCGTCCGAGATCGGGACGACGAAACCGTCGAGTCCCTGTCGGGCCAGCTGCTTGCGCAAGGCGTCGAGGCGGGCTTCGTGCGTGTTCATCAGCATGGCGTGTCTGTCCCTGGCAAATGTGCGTCTGGCTTGCGGGTCTGAAGTACGCAACATAGATGCGAGGCATGGCAAGTTCCACCCAGACCCGCAGCGCGCCGCCCAGGGCCGCGAAAATTCCGCACAGCACGACGCATCATGGTGTGACCATCGAGGACGACTACGCCTGGCTGCGCGATCCCGGCTATCCGCAGGTCGAGGACGCGAAAGTCCTCGCGCATCTCGAGGCGGAGAACGCCTGGTTCGAGTCGCGCATGGCGCCCCAGGCCGAAACGATCGAGGCCCTGTTCCGCGAGATGCGCGCGCGGATCAAGGAGGCCGACAAGTCGGTGCCACAGAAGGACGGAGACTGGCTCTACTGGATCGAGTTCGAGGAAGGCGCCGAATACAAGAAGTGGTGGCGCCGCCCGGTTGGCGCGCCCGACGACGGCAGCGCCGACGAGCTGATCCTCGACGAAGTGGCGCTCGCCGGCGACCGGGACTATTTCAGCCTCGGCGCGATCTCGGTGAGCAGGTCGGGCAAGCTGCTCGCCTATTCCTATGACGACAACGGTTCGGAGCGCTACACCGTCCGGATCAAGGATCTCGGGACCGGCGAACTGCTCGCCGACGAGATCCCGGGCACGCTTTCGTCGCTGGTCTGGGTCGCCGGGGACAAGGCGCTCGTCTACTCGCTCGCGAACGAGCAGTGGCGCACCGACAACGCGCGGCTGCACTGGCTCGGCAAGCCGCTGACGGACGACGTCGAACTCTATCACGAGGACGACGAGGGATTCCGCGTCGGCTCCTCGCTTTCGGCCAACGAGACCTGGCTGCTGATCGGCAGCAGCGACCATGAGACCAGCGAGATCCGCATGGTCCCCGCAAGCGATCCGCTGGCCGAGCCGGTCGTGGTGCGCGCGCGGAAGAAGGGGGTCGAGTACGACGTCGACATTTGGGACGGCGAAGGCCGCGCCCCGATGGTCTTCGTCCACGCCAACGACACGCACGAGAACTTCCGGCTCGCCACCGCGCCGCTCGACCGGCCCGGCGATTGGACCACGCTGATCGAGGGCTCGGACGACTTTTACCTCACCGGCTTCGACCTGTTCCGCGATTTCTACGTCGTCGAGGGTCGGGTGCGCGGGCTCGATCGCATCGAGGTGCGCTATTATGACGAGCCCGGCTGGATCGAGCCGATCGAATTTCCCGAGGCGAGCTACAGCGCCGGGCTCGGCGACAACCCCGAGTTCGCGATGGATACGCTGCGCGTCTCGTATCAGTCGATGGTGAGCCCGGCGACGGTCTACGACTACGACGTCGCCGCGCGCACGCTGGAAACGCTCAAGGTCCAGGAGATTCCCTCGGGCTACGACGCCTCGCTCTACGTGACCGAGCGGCTCGAGGTCACCGCGCGTGACGGCACCGCGATTCCGGTCAGCGTGATGATGCGCAAGGACCGCAAGCCGGGCGGCCCGCTCTACCTCTACGGTTACGGCGCCTACGGCATCTCGATCGATCCGGGCTTCTCGACCACGCGGCTGAGCCTCGTCGATCGCGGCTTCGCCTATGCCATCGCTCACATCCGCGGCGGCGACGACATGGGCCGGGCCTGGTACAAGGCGGGCAAGCTCGACAAGCGCACCAACACCTTCAACGACTTCGTCGACGTCGCCCGCGCACTCGTCGCGCGCGGCGACACCAGCGAGGGCAAGATCGCCATCGCGGGAGGTTCGGCGGGCGGCGAGCTGATGGGCGCGGTGGTCAATTCCGATCCCGAACTGTTCGGGGCGGTCGTCGCGCACGTGCCGTTCGTCGATGTGCTCGCGACCATGCTCGACGCCACTTTGCCGCTCACGCCGGGCGAATGGCCCGAATGGGGCAACCCGATCGAGGATGCCGAAGCCTTCGCGCTGATCCGCAGCTACAGCCCCTACGACAACGTGCGCGCGCAGGCCTATCCGCCGCTGATGGTGACCGCAGGGCTCAACGACCCGCGCGTGACGTACTGGGAGCCCGCCAAGTGGGTCGCCAGGCTGCGCGAGCTCAAGACCGACGACAACGAGCTGATCCTCAAGACAAACATGGGCGCGGGCCACGGCGGCAAGTCGGGCCGGTTCGAATCGCTCAAGGAGACCGCCGAGGAGTTCGCTTTCATCCTCTGGCAGCTCGGCGTGCCCTTCGCCCGGTGAGTCTCGCGTGACGCGCTTCTCGCTCGTCTTCACCGCCGCGCCCGGGCACATCGACCGCATGGGCCACGTCAACAACGCGGTCTGGGTGCAGTGGATGGAGGAGATCGCGGTCGCTCACTGGGAAGCGATCGCGCCGCGCGCGCATGTCGATCGCTACGTCTGGCTCGTGACCCGCCACGAGATCGATTACCGCGGCAACATCCGCGAGGGCGAGAGCGTCACCGCCGAGACCTTCGTTCCCGATCCTCCCCACGGAGCGCGGTTCGACCGGCGAGTGGACTTCCGCGACGCGGCGGGCAAGGTCATCGTTTCGGCGCGCACGACCTGGGCGATGCTGGATGTCGCATCGGGACGGCTCATGCGCATTCCGCCCGAGGTCGCCGCGCCGTTCCTGGCCGCTGACTGAGCGGGATCAGGCCGCGGCGGAACGCGGGGTGGGCTTTCCGATTCTGGCTTTGCGCGTACGGTTCCGGCCGTCGTCCTTCGCGTTGTAGAGCAGCTCGTCGCATCGCCGGTAAATTTCCGCGAAGTCCGCGGCGGTGTCGGCGGCATATTCGACCAGCCCCATGCTCGCGGTGACAAGCTGCTCGAGCCCCGGCATTTCGCTGGCGACGCGCGAGGGGATCGCCTGGCGCCTGCGTTCCGCCCGATCGGCGGCATTGCGTCCGCGCAGCAGCAGCAGGAATTCCTCGCCGCCCATGCGCACCGCGATCGTATCGGATTCGGGCATCAGCGCCACGGCCACGGTCTGCAGCACGCTGTCGCCGACGGTATGGCCGTAGGTGTCGTTGACCGCCTTGAACTGGTCGAGATCGATCACCGCCATGGTCCGGAAGCCGTCGGCGATCAGTTCGGAGAAGCGCGCCTCGATCGCCCGGCGGTTGTAGAGCCCGGTCAAAGGGTCGCGCTCGGCGAGGCCCGCGAGGATCTTGGTATGCGCGATCGCGTTGTCGCGCTGACGCTTGATGATCAGGAAGCGATCGGCGACGCCGAGCGAGGTTATGACGATCTCCAGCCCGATCGCCACGTGCTGCGCGACCATCATGCCCTGCGGGGCGAGGCCGAACAGTTCGACCGAAGTGACGAGCCTGACGACGCAGGCCAGTAGCAGCGGTGTCCAGGCGAGAATCTGGAAGCGGACCGCGCGGCTGCCCCGCCGCGCGGCGGTCGCCATGGCCCAGACGAAGGCGACGATCACCGGAAAGAACGAGGCATTGTAGAGCGGTGTGGCGAGGCCGCGCAGCGCTCCGTCGGCGAACAGGTAGAACGTGGTCCAGACGAGCACCCAGGGGACGATCGCGCGCAGCGACCAGATATTGCGCCGGCTGAGCTTGCCCGGCTCGATCAGCCCGATCAGGAAGATCGCGGCGCAGGCTATGCCGAGCCCCCAGGAAAAGGCCGAAAGGACGCTGATCTGCATCATCGAGAAGGTGACGAAGCGATTGATCAGGCCGCTGGCGGTTACCGTATGGACCAGCATGAACAGAACCGCGCTGGCGTGCCACAGCACGAAGGACTGGCGCAGCACGCGGTAGAAGGCGAAGTTGAAGATCAGCGGGACGCTGAGCAGACCGCACAGCCACGCGAGCAGAAGTTCGCTCCGCGCGACAGTGGCGGACGCGCTTTCCGGGCCGATGCGCGCGTCGGACAGCAGTCCGACGTGCCGGGCGCCGTCGACGCGCATGACTACCCTTGTGAGCGGCGATCCGGGATCGGGCAGCGCGGCGCGCATTTTCCAGCCGGTGGTGGCGAAATTGAGATCGTTCGGTCCGAAGTCTCGCATCGCGACCGCCCCGTCGGTGCCGATCGCGATCAGCTTCATGTGGTCGAAGCGAGTCAGCCGCGTGCTGAGTTCGAGGGGCTCGCCGCGCGTGGCGCCGCTCAGGTCGAAGCGCACGAAGGCACGCGGCCTGGCGATCGACCAGTCCCCCGCGCCGCAGGTCCACAACCCCGGCAGCGCCGCCGCCGTCGCATAGTCGGTGCCGGCCGCGACTTCGGTGTGGCAAGTCCGCGTCACCGAGGCTGTCGGCGCCGCCCTGGCGCTGGCGCCGGTCGCAGCGACGGCAATCAGCACGAGGAACAGCAATTTGCGCAGGATGCCGGCAGCCATGAAAGCCGCCGTGCACCCGTGAGCTTCAAGATGCGGTTAACGCCTCGTCGGGAAAATTAAGAAATTATACTGTCGACCGTTACGTATTCGTAGCCCAGTTGCTGGGCCACCGCCTCGTAGGTGACGTGCCCTGCATGGACGTTGAGCCCCCCTGCGAGGTGCGCATCGTCGCGCAGCGCCTGCTTCCAGCCCTTGCCGGCGATGGCGAGGGCGTGCGGCAGCGTGACGTTGTTGAGCGCATAAGTGCTCGTGCGCGCCACCGCGCCGGGCATGTTGGCGACGCAGTAGTGGACGATCCCGTCGATCACGAAGGTCGGGTCGGCGTGGGTCGTCGCGTGGCTGGTCTCGAAGCAGCCGCCCTGGTCGATGGCGACGTCGACGAGCACCGCGCCGGGCTTCATCGTGCCCAGCATCGCGTGCGTGACGAGCTTGGGCGCGGCGGCGCCCGGGATCAGCACCGCGCCGATCACGAGGTCGGCGTCGGCGACGCTCTCGGCGAGGTTGGCCTTGCTCGAAAAGCGGGTCTTGGCGCGGCTCTCGAAGTGGATGCCGAGCTTTTCGAGCACGTCGGGATTGCGGTCGAGGATGGTCACGTCGGCACCGAGGCCGACCGCCATCTGCGCGGCGTTGAAGCCGACCACGCCGCCGCCGATCACGGCCACCTTGCCGGGCATGACGCCGGGGACGCCGCCGAGCAGCACGCCGCGTCCGCCATGGGCCTTCTGCAGCGCCGTCGCACCGGCCTGGATCGACATCCGGCCAGCGACCTGGCTCATCGGCTTGAGCAGTGGCAGCGAATTGCCCGGACCGGTGACGGTCTCGTAGGCTATTGCGGTCACGCCCGACTTGACGAGGTCGGCGGTCTGCTCCGGATCGGGCGCGAGGTGGAGATAGGTGTAGAGGATCTGACCCTCGCGCAGCATCGCGCGCTCGACCGCCTGCGGTTCCTTGACCTTCACCACCATCTCGCACTCGGCGAAGATCGTGGCGGCATCGGCGACGATCTTCGCGCCCTGCGCCTCGTATTCGGCGTCGCTCGCGCCGATGCCGAGCCCGGCGCCGCTTTCGACCCAGACTTCGTGTCCGTTCGCCGTGAGCTCGCAAGCGCTCTCGGGCGTGAGCCCGACGCGATATTCGTGGTTCTTGATTTCGCGGACGGTTCCAACGCGCATTGCCGATCTCCGAGGTGAGTTGCCCTGGGCGAGGAAGATACCCGCGATCGGATGCAATGTTTCACCAAATTTGTCGGTTGCGGGCCGTGCGATTGGCGATATTTGTCGATCACCCTCGGATAATAGGGAGAATTTCCCATGCAGCGTGCCGACGCCGCCTTACTTCAGGCGCTTCAGGCCGATTCGGCGCTCTCGATCGCGCAGCTCGCCGAAGCGGTGGGGCTATCGGCCTCCGCGTGCCATCGCCGCGTCAAGGCGCTCGAGGAGCAGGGGGTCATCGCCGGCTACGGCGCCCGGCTCGAACCGCGCGCGATCGGCCTTGCGGTCGAGGTCTTCGTCGAGATCTCGCTCACCAGCCAGAGCCGCGAGGCGATGGACCGCTTCGAACGCGCGGTCGCCGATTTCGACGACATCCTCGAATGCCACCTGATGTCGGGCGCCGCCGACTACCTGCTGCGCGTGGCCGCGGCCGATCTCGATCAGTATGACGCGATCCATCGCGATTGCCTCGCGCGCCTGCCCGGCGTCTCGTCGATGCGGTCGAGCTTTTCGCTGCGCCGGATCAAACGCTTCGCCGGCTATCCGCTGCCTCGCTAGCGTGGCCGGTCAATTCGCCTCGCCGCGCTCCGGGCGAGTGAAGATCCGGTCGCGCGCGGCGGTGAGGTCCCCTTCCTTGTGCTGGATCATCAGCCGCTCCTTGTCGTTGTTGCGATAGTCGCTTTCCGCCTTGTCGATATCCTCCATCGACAGGCCGAGTCCGCCGAGCGCGGCGCGGCCCATGCTCACGGCGGATTCGAGCACCTCGCGCACGATCGTTTCCACCGGCGCGCCCTTGAGCCGAAGCAGCGAACGGCGATCGAAGGTGCGGACATAGAGCTGCGCCTTGGGGAAGGTCTTGTGGACCGCGAACAGGAAATCCTCGGTCAACTGGTCGCCGTCGATACAGAAGGCGATCACCTCGGCCTCGGCGCCGCCGGCCTGGCGCAGCATGTCGATCCGGGTGCCGTCGCCGAAATAGACCTTGGCGCCGAAATTGGCGGCGAGGTCGATCATCTCGACATCGGTGTCGATCAGCGTCACCTCGATGCCCGAGGCGAGCATCATCTGCGCCACGGTCTGTCCGAAGCGGCCATAGCCCACGACCAGCGCGCTCGCGCCGTCGGCTCGCGGTTCCTCGCGGGCTTCGGTACGCGCGGGATAGGCGCGGATCCGGCTCGTGGCCATCATCAGGAACGGCGTGGTGATCATCGAGAGCGTCACGATCGCGCCGAACAGGCTGGCGACCTCCGGGTCGATCAGCATGGCCTTGCTCGCCTGGGCGAAGAGCACGAAGCCGAATTCGCCGCCCTGGCTGAGCAGCAGGCCGAGCGCGAGCGACTGGCGCCAGTCCATCTTGAAGGCGCGGGCCAGCACGAAGATCACCGCCATCTTGGTCACGATCAGCGCGAGCGCCATGCTGACGACGAACAGCGGCCGCTCCGCGATCGCGGACAAGTCGAGCATCATGCCCACGGTGATGAAGAACAGCCCGAGCAGGATCGAACGGAACGGCTCGACATCGGCCTCGAGCTCGTGGCGATAGGGCGTGTCCGCCAGCATGACCCCGGCGATGAAGGCCCCGAGCGCGGTCGAAAGGCCGAGCCACTGCATCAGCGCGGCCGAGGCGATCACCGTGAACAATGCGGCGAAGACGAACATTTCGCGCTCGCCGAGATTGCCGATGAGGCCGAACAGCGGTCGGATCAAGAAGCGGCCCGCCGCGATCAGGCTGCCGATCGCGGCGACCGTGTAGATCGCGAGCAGCCAGCCTGGCGGTCCCTCGGCGGCGGCGGGATTGCGGCTCATCGCGGCGATGATCGTGATCAGCGGGATGATCGACAGGTCCTGGAACAGCAGCACCGAAAAGGCGCGCTCGCCGAAGGGGGTATGCAGCCGGCCCGCGCTCTGGAGCATCGGCAGGACCTGCGCGGTCGAGGACAGACCGAGCGGCAGCCCCAGCGCGAGCGAGGCGGTGAGCGAAAAGCCGGTCGCCGACCAGATCACCGCCGAGATGGCGAGCCCGCACAAGGTCACCTGCAGCAGCCCGAGCCCGAAGATCTCGTGACGCATGCGCCACAGCCGCCGCGGCGCCAGTTCGAGGCCGACGATGAACAGCAGCAGCGTGATGCCCAGCTCGGCGATTCCGATCTTGCCCTCGGCATCGCCGACGAGCCCGAGCACGTAGGGCCCGGTGATCGCGCCCGCCGCCAGGTAGCCCAGCGTCGCTCCCAGCCCGAAGCGGCGGAAGATCAGCACGAACAGCAGCGCCGCGCCGAGCAGGAAGAAGCCATCGCGCAGCAGGAACGATTGGGCGTGGTCTTCCATCAGGGGCGGGCGGGGAATCGGGAGATCGACACGCGGCGCAATCTAGGCCTGGCGGAGCGCGGAAGGAAGATGCGGCAAGCGAGCGTCTTTTCTTGTCGGGTGTGCGCCTCGCGGACGGGGCCATTGCAAGCCAAGTCCCAGATCGCATTGTTAGCAACTACTTAAAACTCTCTTTTCTATGCTAGGTTAGCATGAAAAGTACGAGTTCACCCAGCAAGAGCAGCAGCGCGCGCCTAAAGCGCACCATCTGGCGTGACGCGCTGATGGTATTCGGCGGATTCACCGCCCTGTTGGCCTATTTCATTTCCATCGAGGCCTTCGAGTATGTCGTTGATTTTTCGAGCACTCATGAAAGCTGGGAACTTGATGAAATCTTGACCGGGATGATGGTCCTGCCCATTGCAATGACCATCTTCTCCGTCCGCCGCCTGCGCGAGGCATACCGGGAACTCAGTTGTCGTATCGAGGCGGAAGAGCAGGCCCAGGCCATGGCCATGCATGATCCCCTCACGGGTCTGCCGAATCGGCGCAACATTACCCACGCCATCGAGCAAGCGATCGATCAGGCGGACGAGGCGCCGCTGGCGCTGTTGCTGATCGACCTTAACCGGTTCAAGGCGATCAACGATCTGCAAGGGCATCAGGTCGGAGATGCCCTTCTGATCGGAATTGCCGACAGGCTAAAGGCGCATGTCGGCGACAGTGCCGTGGTCAGCCGGCTGGGCGGCGACGAATTCGTCATCCTGCTCAGGGACGCGCCGCAGGGCGAGGCCTTGATCGCGCGCGCCGAGGACATATCCGCATGCTTCGACGCGCCCTTCGAACTGGAGCACGGTTCGGTCACGATCGGCGCCAGCATCGGCGTGACCTATGTCGATTCCTCGGACGTCAGCGCCGACGCGGCTATGTCCCAGGCGGACGCGGCGATGTACAAGTGCAAGGTCCGCAAAAGCAACTGCGTCCGTTTCTTCGAGGCGGGAATGGAGATGGCCGCGATTCGACGCGCCAGCATGGAAGCCGACCTGCGCGATGCGATCCGCGCGGAGAGGATCGAGCCGCATTATCAGCCGCTGGTCTGTCTGGAGGACGGGCGGATCATCGGGTACGAGGTCTTGGCCCGCTGGCGGCTCGATGACGGCGAACTGCGCATGCCAGACGACTTTATCGGCATCGCCGAGGACATCGGCCTGATCGACGACATGTTCTACAGCCTGCTCGAACAGGCCGCGGCCGACGTGCGCAAGTGGTCGCCGGAGCTGACGTTCGCGATGAACCTGTCGCCGGTCCAGTTCGGCGACGAATGGCTGGTGGAACGGGTACTGAAAATCCTGGCCGGAGCGGGCATCGCCCCGGGACGGCTGGAAATCGAGATCACCGAGAACTCGCTGGTGACCGATGTCGAGATGGCTCGCAACGTCATCCAGCAGTTCAAGAGCCAGGGCATCCGCGTCGCGCTGGACGACTTCGGAACCGGCTACTCCTCGTTGCGGCATCTGAGCGAGCTGGAGTTCGACAAGCTCAAGATCGATCGATCCTTCGTCCATGACGTCTACATCAACGAATCGTCGCAGACGATCGTTCGCACGATCACCTCGTTGGCGCACAATCTGGGCATGCAGGTGACCGTGGAAGGCATCGACACGGCCGAGAACGCGCAAAGCGTGATCGGCTATGGCTGTGATATCGGCCAGGGTTACCTCTACGGCAAACCCGCCGCGAAGGCCGGCATGGACCAGAAGGGCGACAAGTCGGAACGGGCCGCCTGAAATAGATCGCGCTGCTAGAGCGGGTTACCGTTCTCGTCACGGTAGATGTCGCGGCGGCCGACATGGTTGGCCGGGCCGACGAAGCCGTCGCCTTCCATGCGTTCGACCCACTTCGCCGCGGTGTTGTAGCCGACGCCCATCTGGCGCTGGAGCCACGAGACCGATACCTTCTGGTTTTCGAACACGAGCTGGCAGACCTGGCGGTACTTGCGCTCTTCGGGGTTGTCCGAAGCGGCGTCGATGTCCTCGAAGCCGAAGCCGCCGTCCTCGGGCTCCTCGGTGACGGCATCGACGTATTCGGGCTTGCCCTGCGCGCGCCAGAATTCCGCCACCCTCTCGACTTCCTCGTCCGACACGAACGGGCCGTGGACGCGCTTGATCGGGTCGGTGTTGGGCTTGTAGAGCATGTCGCCCTTGCCCAGGAGCTGCTCGGCGCCCTGTTCGCCCAGGATCGTGCGGCTGTCGATGCGGCTGGTGACGGCGAAGCTGATGCGCGTGGGCAGGTTCGCCTTGATGACGCCGGTGATGACGTCGACCGACGGGCGCTGCGTCGCCATGATCAGGTGGATGCCCGCCGCGCGGCTCTTCTGCGAGAGGCGCTGGATCAGCACCTCGATCTCCTTGCCGACGGTGACCATGAGGTCAGCGAGTTCGTCGACGATCAGCACGATTTGCGGCAGCACTTCGTAGTCGAGCTGGTTTTCCTCGAACAGCTCCTCGCCCGTCTCGGGATCGAAGCCGATCTGGATGCGGCGGCCCAGCGGCTTGCCCTTGGCGGCGTGGCTGCGCACCTTCTCGTTGAAGCTGGCGAGGTTGCGCACCGAGATCTCGCTCATCATCCGGTAGCGGCGCTCCATCTCCTCGACCGCCCACTTGAGCGCGCGCACCGCCTTGGGCGGCTCGGTGACGACGGGCGAAAGCAGGTGCGGGATGTCGTCGTAGCTCTTGAGTTCGAGCACCTTGGGATCGACCAGGATCAGCCGGCACTCGGCGGGCGTCATCCGGTAGAGCAGCGAGAGCAGGATGCAGTTGAGGCCCACCGACTTGCCCGAGCCGGTGGTGCCCGCGACGAGCAGGTGCGGCATCGTCGCGAGATCGGCGACCACCGGCTCGCCGGCGATGTCCTTGCCCAGGATGATCGGCAGCATGCCCTTGTGATGCGCGAAGTTCTCCGAACCGACCATCTCGCGGAAGTTGACGGTCTGGCGGTCGGCATTGGGCAGTTCGATGCCCATCACCGTGCGCCCGGGAATCGAGGAAACGCGCGCGGAGATGGCGCTCATGTTGCGGGCGATGTCGTCGGCGAGGCCGATCACGCGGCTGGCCTTGATGCCGGGCGCGGGTTCGAGTTCGTACATCGTGACCACCGGGCCGGTGCGCACCGCGCTGATCTCGCCCTTGACGTTGAAGTCGTCAAGCACGGTTTCGAGCAGGCGCGCGTTGCGCTCGAGGCTGAGCTTGTCGATCTTCTTCTCGCTGCCCTCGCGCGGTTCGGCGAGCAGCTCGAGCGAGGGAAGCTGGTACTGGTCGAACAGATCCTTCTGGCGGCTGCCGGTGCCGAGTTGCGCGGGCTTGGCCGGGCGGCTGGGATCGACGATTTCTGGCGGCCGGCGCGCCGCGTCGCCGACGGGCATCGCCGGAGCGGCGGCGGCGCGCGGCGCGGCGCGGGCGGGCTCCGCGCCCTTGTCCGCGTGCCCGCTGTCCTTGGACCCGACGAATGGGAGGTTCGCGGCCGAGGGCAGCGCAGGCACGCGGCCGAGCCGTCCGGGCAGAGTCAGCAGCAGGCCCCAGTCGATCGCGAAGACGCGCCCTACCAGCGCCACGCCGATCACCAGACAGGCGATCTTGACGCCGAGCAGCGTCCACTCCTGCGCGGCAAGGGGAAGCAGCGCGACCAGCGCCTCGACCCCGCGCGCGCCGAGCAGGCCGAAGATGCCGCCCATCGAGGCGGGCAGCACGCCGCCCGGTTCGGTGAAGACCATCGCCATCATCGTCGCCAGCAACAGCATCGCGAACAGCAGCACGCCGACCGGCCGCCACCACTTCTGGTCGCTGGGTTCGAGCGCGCCGTCTTCCTCCTCGACCAGCCGCCACAGCTTGCGCGCGAAGACGTAGAGCATCGGCAGGAACAGCACGCATACCGGGCCGAAGCCGAGGAGGGCGATGTCCGCGATCCAGGCCCCCGCGGGGCCCATCCAGTTCTGCGCCTCGCCGCCCGCCGCCGTCGAGGCCGAGGGATCGGTCTGGTGATAGCTGATGATGGCGAGCGCCAGGAAGATCATCGCCGCGAACAGCACGATCGCGCCGCTGAGCTCGGCGGCCCGCCGCAAGGCGCGGCGCACGACCGCGCGCCAATCGGGCTTGGCGACGCGCCTGCCGCCGGACATGGGCCGTGTTGCCATCGTCTCGTTCCCTCTTTGAACTTGTGGACAATGCGCGCGGGGTGGACTCGGCGTCAAGAATCCGGGCGGAAAGTCTTTGTGCGTTAATCGCTAAATGCTTGAATAGCCGCCCATTTCGTCCAACCAAGGCGGCGTGCGCGAGCGCCATTCATGCCGCCGAGCGCGATCACCGGGGGCCGCGAGCGCGCCGCGAGCAGGCGAAACCGCGCCGCGCCGAGCGTCTTTGCGCCGGGATGCGAGCGCGTCGCGAAGACCGGCGAGAGCAGCACGGCATCGGCGCGATGGCGGTTGGCGCGACCGATCTCGCGCAGCGAGTGCGCGGTTGCGAGCCGCAGCAGGCGCGGTCCCGTAGCGAGCCGACGCGGATCGCCGTAAACCCCGTCGGCACCCATGCGCCGGGCCTCGCGCGCCGTGCCGCTCCACACCGCGCGGTGGCCGTGGCGGCGTGCGATCCCGGCGAGCACGCGGAAGCGGGCGCATCGCGCCCTGGCGGGCAGCACATAGTGGCGGAAGATCAGCCCGGAGCCGCGCGGCAGCCGGGCGAGAGCGCGCGCCAGGCTCTCGTCGATGCGCGGGTCGCTGACGAGCCAGATGTCGGGCATGGAGGCGGACGGAGGCGGGTGGCGGATCGGCACCAAGACGCTATAGCACCGCGCCATGGATGAGCCACTCACCCCGCTCGAGGACGTTTATGCGCGCATCGCCAAGGCCGCGAGAATCGCGGGCCGCGATCCCGCCTCGGTCGAACTGATCGCGATCTCGAAGACCCATCCGGCCGAGGCGATCACGCCGCTGATCGCGCAAGGGCAGCGCGTCTTCGGCGAGAACCGCGTCCAGGAAGCCCAGGTCAAGTGGCCGGAATTGCTCGAAGCGACACCCGAGTGCAGCGTCCACCTCGTCGGCCAGCTCCAGTCAAACAAGGCGGACGACGCGGTCGCGCTGTTCGATTGCATCCATTCGCTCGACCGCACCTCGCTGGTCAAGGCGCTGGCCAAGGCGATGGACAAGGCCGGGCGGCAAGTGCCGTGCTTCGTGCAAGTGAACATCGGCGAAGAGGAACAGAAGGGCGGCTGCGCTATCGCCGAGGTCCCTGCGCTGCTCGCCGAGGCGCGCGGCGCGGCGCTCCCGGTGATCGGGCTGATGTGCGTGCCCCCGCTCGACCTAGAGCCCGCGCCCTATTTCGCGCTCCTCGCCAAGATCGCCGCCGACAACGGCCTCGACCGGTTATCGATGGGGATGAGCAACGATTTCGAGACCGCCGTCATGCTCGGCGCGACGCATGTCCGCGTCGGCAGCGCGCTGTTCGGCGCGCGCGAGTAAGGAAAACTCCGGGCGGCGCGGCCTCCGCTTCGGTCAGTCGCCGCGGTGACGCTCCAGTTCGTTGCCCGAAAGCGTGACGACATGGAGCAGGTTGGTCGATCCGGGCACGCCGAACGGCACGCCCGCCAGCGCGATCAGGCGCGAGCCGGCGCCGCCGAAGCCGTGGCGCAACGCCATGCGCTTGCCCTTGGCGATCATCTCCTCGAACGAGCCGATGTCGCGGGTGAGCACCGCATGCGCGCCCCACAGCAGCGCGGCGCGCCGTGCGGTCGTGGTCGAGGGCGTGAGCACCAGCATCGGCGCGGAGGGCCGCTCTCGCGCAACGCGCCTTGCGGTGATGCCCGAGCCGGTGAAGATGATGATCCCCTCGATCGGCAGCGTGTCGGCAATGCTCGCGCAAGCCTGCGAGAGCGCGTCCGCCGTGGTCGCGTCGGGCGGGGTCTGGGCGAGATGGATGCGCTCGCCATAGGTTTCGTCGGTTTCGACCTGCGCGGCGATGCGGTCCATGATCGTCACCGCTTCGACCGGCCAGTCGCCGGCGGCCGTCTCGGCCGAGAGCATCACCGCATCGGCGCCGTCGTAGACCGCGTTGGCGACGTCGGACACTTCGGCGCGCGTCGGGGTCGGCCGCTCGATCATCGATTCGAGCATCTGCGTAGCCACCACCACTGGCTTTCCGGCATTGCGCACGCGCTCGATGATGCGCTTCTGCAACGGGGGGACTTCCTCGGGATTGAGTTCGACGCCGAGGTCGCCGCGCGCGACCATGATGCCGTCGGAAAGCTCTATGATCTCGTCAAGGCTGCTGACCGCGGAGGGCTTTTCGATCTTGGCCATGAGCGACCCGTAGCCGCCCATCAGCCGCCGCGCCTCGGCGACGTCCTCGGGCCGCTGCACGAACGAAAGGCCGATCCAGTCGGCCCCTTCGCGGATGGCGAAGGCGAGATCGCGCCGGTCCTTCTCTGTCAGCGCGGGCACGGGGACGAGCGTGTCGGGCACGTTCACGCCCTTGCGGTCGGAGATCGCGCCGCCGACTTCGGCGGTGCACAGCAGCGAGTCGGGCTCGGCGCGGATCACCTTGAGCCGCAGTTTGCCGTCGTCGATCAGCAGGCGCTGGCCTTTCTCGAGAATGCCGAACAGTTCAGGATGCGGCAGTTCGACGCGTGTGTCGTCACCCGGCTCTGGATTGCGGTCGAGCGTGAAATGGGCGCCGTGGCGGATGAACGCCTGTCCGCCCTCGAACTTGCCGACACGCAGCTTCGGGCCCTGCAGGTCGCACAGGATCGCGACCGGGCGGGCCAGTTCCTTCTCCACCGCGCGGACGGTCGCGATCGCTTCGGCATGAGTCTCGTGCTCGCCGTGGCTCATGTTGACGCGGAAGGCATCCGCCCCGGCTCGGATCAGCTTGGCGATGACCTCGCGCGAATTGCTGGCCGGGCCGAGCGTCGCCAGGATCTTCACCTTGCGCTTGCGTTTGATGCCGCGATGATGCGGCGAGCGCGGATCGTTGCTTGCCAAGAGAGTAGCCTTGTCCTGGGAGTTCGCCGCCTCCTATGGCAAAGCAGGGATGAAACCAAGAACGAACGGGACGAAAATGACCGATAACGCCACCATCGACACGATCGACGACCAGGTCGCCGCAGCCGCCTTCCGCCGGCTCGTGCGCCATCTCCAGACCCGCCACGATGCGCAGAACATCGACCTGATGGGCCTCGCCGGCTTCTGCCGCAACTGTCTCGCCGACTGGATACGCGACGCGGGCTATGAGGGCGACAAGATGGACGCCCGCGCGGTGATCCACGGCATGCCGTTCGACGAGTGGAAGGCGAAATACCAGTCCGAGGCGACGCCCGAGCAGATGGCGCGGATGGAAGAGAGCCTGAAGAAGAACGGCGGGACGCACTAGGCGGGGCCGCGGTTTCGAGAACCGACGAAAATCGCCCGGCGCGGTGTCGGCGGCTGTGGCGCGCGCCCGAAAAACACTCCCCGCTATCCACAGCCTCGCGCTTTGCCCGAATCGCGCGGCGCGGCTAACAGCGCCGGCCATCAGTTCCTTTTGCTATCCGGAGTGCCCACCATCATGGCCGATGCCGAGCCGACCGACGACCGCCTGCGCCTGCTGATCGAGCGGGTCGAACGCCTCGAGGAAGAAAAGAAGGGCATCGCCGACGACATCCGCGACGTCTACGGCGAAGCCAAGGCCGTGGGCTACGATGTCAAGATCATGCGCCAGATCGTCCGCCTGCGCAAAATGGAGCCCGACGACCGGCGCGAGATGGAAATGGTGCTCGATACCTACAAGGCCGCGCTCGGCCTGGGCTGAAGGCTCTGAATCGCTCAGCTCCCCAGCATCGCCAGCGCCAGGACCGCCGCGTTGGCGACGGCGTGGTCGAGCATCGCCGCGACGAGGCCGATGCGCTGGCGGATATAGCCCAGCACCAGGGCGCCCCATAGTTGCGGCAGCACCAGCGGCAGGCCGAGCAGCGTCGCGCTGGGGTAGTTGAGCACGTGCACCACCGCGAAGGCGGCGACGACCAGGTAGAAGATCGCGGGAAACGCCGCGACGAACCAGCGCGGGGCCTCGCGGCGGCGCAGCGCGACCCAGCCGATTGGCGCCGCGACCATCGCTGCGAGGAGCACTGCGCCCGCGAGCACCGCGCTCGCGCCCATGACGTTGGCGAGCACCGCCAGCGCCGCCAGTGCCGCGCAGCCCAGCAGCCAGAGCGCGCGCGGCCTCCCCGTCTGCCAGCCCCGGAACAGCGCTTCCTCGGCGATCGGCGCTGCGATCACGACGATCCACGGCAGGATCACAGGATCGACCTGGCCGAACGAATCGGGCGCGGGCAGGCCGAAGGCCTTCATCCACAGCGCGTAGACCGGCATGACCACGAGCAGCAGCACGCCCAGGTGCAGCGCCAGCAGCGCCAGCCAGTCGGCGCGCGCGCCGGGCGCGCGCAGGCCCGAAGGTTCGAGCAGGCGCGGGCGGCGCAGAAAGGCGAGGAACGCGCGCAGGACGATTGGCATAGCCGTGATCATCGCCGCGTATCTATCAGGCGATGGTGGCCAAATGGTTTTCGCCTCGCGCCCGCGCTAGGATCGGGCGAAAGCAACCGGAGGACCGCGCATGATCGTCACCACCACACCGTCCGTCGAGGGCAAGCCCGTCCGCGACTATTGCGGCATCGTCACCGGCGAAGTGATCGTCGGCGCGAACCTTTTCCGCGACCTGTTCGCCTCGATCACCGACATCGTCGGCGGCCGCTCGGGCAAGTACGAGGACGTGCTCCAGCGCGCGCGCAAGGAAGCGCTCGCCGAGATGGAGGCGCACGCCGCCAAGGCGGGCGGCAACGCCGTGATCGGAGTCGATCTCGACTACGAAGTGCTCGGCCAGAACGGCTCGATGCTGATGGTCAGCGCGTCGGGTACGGCGGTGGTCGTGTGAAGCCTGCGATCCGGGCGGCACGCGTGGATGACGCGCCGGCTTGCGCGGCTATCTACGCGCCGTTCGTCACCGAGGGCTGGGTGAGCTTCGAGATCGACCCGCCCGACGCGGCGGAAATGGCCGCGCGCATCGCTCGTCACGGGGCGAGTCACGCGTGGCTCGTCGCGGAGGTCGCAGGCGCGCTCGCCGGCTATGCCTATGCCTCGCCGCACCGCGAGCGCGCCGCCTACGCCACTTCGTGCGATGTCGCGGTCTATGTCGATCCCGCCTTTGCTCGCCGGGGCGTCGGCCGCGCGCTTTATGCCCGGTTGCTGCCCGAGATCGCCGCCCGGGGCCTGCACGCGGCCTTTGCCGGGATCGCTCTGCCCAACCCCGGCAGCATCGGCCTGCACGAGGCCATGGGCTTCACGCCCGTCGGCATCTACCGCGAAGTCGGCTGGAAGATGGGCGGCTGGCGCGACGTCGGCTGGTGGCAGCGGTTGCTCTGATCGCTCCGCTTGTTGTAAGGGCGCGCGACTTTCCAAGAACAGCACAAGACCAGGCGAACCATGGCAGGCCATTCCAAATTCAAGAACATCATGCATCGCAAGGGCGCGCAGGACAAAAAGCGCTCCGCGATGTTTTCCAAGCTTTCGCGCGAAATCACCGTCGCGGCGAAGATGGGCATGCCCGATCCGGACATGAACCCGCGCCTGCGTCTCGCGGTCAACGCGGCCAAGGCGCAGTCGATGCCCAAGGACAACATCCAGCGCGCGATCGACAAGGCGACCGGTGGCGACGCCGAGAACTACGAGGAAGTGCGCTACGAGGGCTACGGCCCGGGCGGCGTCGCGATCATCGTCGAGGCGCTCACCGACAACCGCAACCGCACCGCGACCAACGTGCGTACCGCGTTCAGCAAGAACGGCGGCAACCTCGGCGCCTCGGGCGCGGTGTCCCACGGCTTCGAACGGCTCGGCCTGATCGAGTATCCCGCGAGCGTCGGCGACGAGGAAAAGGTGCTCGAAGCGGCGATCGAGGCGGGCGCCGACGATGTCGAATCGAGCGCCGACGGCCATTCGATCTGGACCCAGATGGACGCGCTCCACGAAGTCGCGGGCGAACTCGAGAAAGCCTTGGGCGAGGCCGAAAGCGTCAAGCTGGCGTGGCGGCCCAACCTCACCGTCGAAGTCGCCGAAGGCGATGCCGGCACGCTGTTCAAGCTGATCGACACGCTAGACGACGACGACGACGTCCAGACCGTCTGGGGCAACTACGACGTCTCCGACGAGGTCATGGAGAAGCTGGGGTGATCCGGGTCCTCCCCGGTATGGGGAGGGGAACCATGCGCCGCATGGCGGCGAGGCTCGCACGGCGCCTCGCTCGTTCGCTCGATTCCCGGCCATGCCGGCGGTCCGTCCGCCCCGCCGCCCCGGCGCGGTGCGCGCGCCCTGCCGGAGAGGACCTTGCATGCTCGTGATCGGCATCGATCCCTCGCTGTCGTGCACCGGTTGGGGGATCGTCGCCAAGTCGGGCAGCCGGCTGTCGCACGTCGCCAACGGGCAGGTGCGCACCGATCCCAGGGCGCCGCTGCCCGAGCGGCTCGTCCACCTCGAGCGCGAGTTGACCGACGTGATCCTTGCGCATCGGCCCGATCAGGGCGCGGTCGAGGAAGTCTTCGTCAACACCAATGCGCAATCGACGCTCAAGCTCGGTCAGGCGCGCGGGGTGTGCCTGCTCGCGCTTGCCCGCGCCGGGCTGCCGGTGAGCGAATATGCGACGCGGCTGGTCAAGAAGGCGATCGTCGGGACCGGCGGCGCGGAGAAAGCGCAGGTCCAGGCGATGCTCAAGGTGCTGCTGCCCGGCGTCAGGCTGGCGGGCGCCGACGCCGCCGACGCGCTTGCGGTGGCGATCGCGCACGTCCACGGCGCGCGGGGCTAACTTTCTGAGCGTGGAGCGAAAATCGGGAAACCAATCGGCCGCTGCCGCGTTGGGACAGCGGAACAGCGAGGGGATTGCCGAGTGACGCGACGCCTGAGACTGGTAGCGAGCGCCGCGGTCGCGGGGCTTGCGCTTTCGGCCTGTACCGCCAGCCGGTACCAGATCTCCGATGCGTTGCAGCGCTATGGCCTCAGCCCGGTCAAGGCCGATTGCGCCGCCGAATTCCTGCGCGGCAAGCTGAGTGTCCGCCAGGTCGACCGGCTGACCGACGCCGCGCGCTACTACAACGCCAGCAGCCGCCTCACGTTCGGCGATCTGATCCGCGTCGCCGGATCGGTGCGCGATCCCGAGATCGCGCTGCAGGTCGGCGCGAGCGCGCTTGCCTGCAGCATCGCCGCCGACATTCCCGTCCCGGGGCTTTGAGTTAGGGAGAGAAGGCCCGGCCCCCCTTGCGAAAGGGGAGGAGCCGGGCCTTGTTACGTGCTCCCGGTTCCAGCCATGCAACGGACCGCAGCGCGCGGGGGATTGCCGCATTGCGGGGCTTGTCCCGCCGCGCGCGCTGCGGCAGGAACAAAGCATGATCGCGAAGCTTACCGGCCTGCTCGATGATTTCGGCCCCGACTGGGCGGTGATCGATGTCGCGGGCGTCGGCTATCTCGTTCACTGTTCGGTACGCACGCTCGAGGCCATGGGCGCGCGCGGCGACAGGGCGACCGTGTTCACCGACCTGCAGGTCTCGGAAAACGACATGCGGCTGGTCGGTTTCGCCAGCGCCTCGGAGCGCGACTGGTTCCGGCTGCTCACCGCCGTGCAGGGGGTCGGCTCGAAAGTCGCGCTGGCGATCCTCTCGGCGCTCACCACCGAGGAATTGCAGCGGGCCTGCGCCAACGGCGATGCCGCGATGGTGGCACGGGCGAACGGTGTCGGCCCCAAGCTCGCCGGGCGCATCGTCAACGAGTTGAAGGACAAGGCGGGCGGCCTTCCCGCCGCGCCGGGCACGGTGCCGGGCCCGGGCGCCGCCGCCGCGCCCGCCGCCTCGGCCAGCGCCGATGCCGTCTCGGCGCTGCAGAACCTCGGCTTCAAGCCTGCCGTTGCCACCGCGGCCGTCGCCCGCGCCGCCGACGAGCTGGGCGAGGATGCGGGCCTCGATGCGCTGGTTCGCGTGGCATTGAAGAGGGCGGCGGGGTGAACAACGCGGAACTTGAGCAATACCATCCTGAAGTGGATCGAGTGCTTCACCTGAGAGGTTGGTTCATCCACTGCTTTGCTCAAATCGAATTTATGTTGGGAGAACTCATCAGTGTGAGCCTTGCTTCCCACCACTATGACCATCTTGATCGAACTTTTCCGTTCGGCGTTTCCCAGAGGATTGATCGTGTAGAGAAAATTCTTGCGGCCTCCGGTCCCTTAGCCCCATTTGAAGGTGATTTGGGGCCGCTACTTTCAGCATTCAAAAAGTCAGTGGAAGACAGGAATGTGATTGCTCATGGCTACTCCGAATTTCATGTTGGAACGGATGGAACTTGCGCAGTCAGATTTTTGAAGTGGCAGCGCGACCCGAAAGGCCATCGACACAATCAGCTCTATGACGTGTATTTGCCGGTCGAGCATCTACAAAAGGACGTGGAGAGTCTTTGCGAGTTGGCCGATAAGTGCATGAGCATTTTATCGAAAATCCGTGGCGGCAGCCCCCCAGTCCAATGACCGATAATCCCCTCCTCGCCTCCGCACGTCAGCCCGAGGATGCCGACGCGGCGCTGCGGCCCAAGACGCTCACCGATTTCGTCGGGCAGGCGGCGGCCAAGGACAATCTTCGCGTCTTCATCGAAAGCGCCAGGTCGCGCGGCGAGGCGATGGACCATGTGCTGTTCTTCGGCCCGCCCGGCCTCGGCAAGACGACGCTGGCGCAGATCGTCGCGCGCGAGCTGGGCGTGGGCTTTCGCGCCACCAGCGGGCCGGTGATCGCCAAGTCGGGCGATCTCGCGGCGCTCCTCACCAACCTCGAGGAAGGCGACGTCCTGTTCATCGACGAGATCCACCGGCTCAATCCGGTGGTCGAGGAAGTGCTCTATCCGGCGATGGAGGACCGGGCGCTCGACCTCATCATCGGCGAGGGGCCGTCGGCGCGCTCGGTGCGGATCGACCTGCCGCCCTTCACGCTGGTCGGCGCGACCACGCGGCAGGGCCTGCTGACCACCCCGCTGCGCGATCGCTTCGGCATTCCGGTGCGATTGAACTTCTACACCGTGCCCGAGCTGCAGCACGTCGTCACGCGCGGCGCGCAGCTTCTCGGCATCGGTATCGACGAGGGCGGGGCGATCGAGATCGCGCGCCGTTCGCGCGGGACGCCGCGCGTCGCCGGGCGGTTGCTGCGCCGGGTGCGCGACTTCGCGCATGTCGCGGGCTCGCAAGTGGTGACGCGGGCGATCGCCGACGATTCGCTCACGCGGCTGGAAGTCGACGCGCTCGGGCTCGATGCGCAGGACCGGCGCTACCTGCGGATGATCGCCGAGATCTACAAAGGCGGGCCGGTCGGCGTCGAAACGCTCGCCGCGGGCCTTTCGGAGCCGCGCGATACGATCGAGGAAGTGATCGAACCCTACCTCATCCAGCTCGGATTGCTGGCGCGAACCGCGCGCGGTCGCTGCCTTAACGAGCGCGGCTGGCGGCACCTGGGAATCACGCCGCCGTCGGGTGGCGCGGGTCCACTGTTCGATTCCGGCGACGAGCAGGATATCGAATGATTAAGCTCGGTCGGCATTAACTCTGCAGTCGGCGCAGTCCCGTTTCGGGACAGACTGGGCCGGCCGACGGAAAATTAACCGAAAATCTCACTTCGGGACGGTTGAATCACGGTTAACGGCGTTGTCGCCTTAACCTCTCTCTGCGTTTCTGTTGGCAGATGTCTCGGGGGGACGTGCCGGTCGGCGGTCGTTCGCCGTGCTGGATAACGAGAGAGTATCGCTTATGTCTGTTCGGACGGCCCTAGCCAAATTGTCTGCCTGCGCGGCGGGATGCGCCATCGTCGGCGGCGGAGCGGTTCACGTCGCCGAGACTCCCGCAAAGGCAGGCCAGTATCGCAAGATCAAGCAGGTCAAGCAGGCCAAGGTTCAGGAAGCGAAGCCGCGCCGCGCCGTGCGCCGGGCCGAAGCGCCGCGCGAGACGCGTCGGGTGCGCAAGGTCATCAAGCGGACTTGCTGCGACCAGCAGCAGATGGCGATGGTGCCGATGCCGCCGCCCTACATCCCGCCCGCGCCGCCCCAGGTGGTGAGCGGCGGCGGCGGCGGTGTGCCGGTCGTGATCGGCGGCGGCGCGCTCGGCGGCTTCGGCGGCGGTTTCTTCGGCGGCTTCTTCGGCGGCGGCGGCGGGGGCAGTGGCAGCGTCGTGATTTCCTCGACCACAACGGGTTCCACCTCCACCTCGACCAGCGGGTCGAGCGGCACGACCTCGGACGGCACCACCTCGACCTCCAGCGGCGTCAATGTCGACATCGATATCGACAATTCGAGCACCGGCAGTTCGACCTCGACCTCATCGGGGGCGACGTCCACGTCATCCGGCGGGTCGTCCACATCAAGCTCGACGGGCGGTTCCTCGACCTCGACGTCCACCGGCGGCTCGTCCACTTCGACCTCGACCGGCGGCATCACCTCGACGACCACGTCGAGTTCGTCGGGCGACGTCTCGACGAGCACGAGCAGTTCGACCTCTTCGTCGACCTCCAGTTCGACGTCGACCTCGTCTTCGACGTCCACTTCGAGTTCGACGTCCACGTCGACGTCATCGAGTTCGTCTTCGAGCGGAGGCAAGCCGCACAAGCCGCCTCACGGCCCGCATGACCCGGACGATCCGGACAACCCGGACAACCCGCACGACGTGCCTGCGCCGCCGATGCTGATCCTCTTCGGCGCGGCCGCGGCAGCGGTCGTGGGACGCGGCAAGCTGAGCCGCCGCAAGGACGGTTGAGGCTCACCAGTTCCCGCCGGAACCGGGGACGAGGGCGGCGCGCAGCGTCGCCCTTTTTTATTGGGCCGGTCCCGCTCGCCTTGCTTCCGGATCGGCGCGATGGCTTTGCGACAACGGGAAAAGGCCCCGTCCTCGCGGACGGAGCCCTTCGGTTCCGGCGTCCGGCGCCGCGCCTGTCAGGCGGCGAGTTTGCGCAGGACGTATTGCAGGATGCCGCCGTTCATGAAGTATTCGACTTCGTTGGCGGTATCGATGCGGCACAGCGCGGTGAAGGTGAAGGTCGATCCATCCTTGCGGGTGACCTCGACTTCCACGTCCTGCTGCGGCTTGAGATCGGCGACGCCCTTGATGGTGAAGGCATCGTCACCGGTCAGGCCCAGCGTTTCGCGGGTCTGACCGTCCTTGAACTGCAGCGGCAGCACGCCCATACCGACCAGGTTCGAGCGGTGGATGCGCTCGAAGCTCTCGACGATCACCGCGCGCACGCCCAGCAGGTTGGTGCCCTTCGCGGCCCAGTCGCGCGAGGAGCCCGTGCCGTATTCCTTGCCCGCGACGACGACCAGCGGCGTGCCTTCTTCCTTGTACTTCATCGCCACGTCGTAGACCGGCATGACTTCCTCGCCATAGCGCGAGATGCCGCCTTCGATGCCCGGGACCATCTCGTTGCGGATGCGGATGTTGGCGAAAGTGCCGCGCATCATCACGTCGTGATGGCCGCGGCGCGAGCCGTACGAGTTGAAGTCGGCCTTGGCGACTTGGTGTTCCATCAGCCACTTGCCCGCCGGGCTGTCGGCCTTGATCGAGCCGGCCGGGCTGATGTGGTCGGTGGTGACCGAATCGCCCAGGATCAGCAGCGGCTTGGCCTCGATGATGTCGCTGACCGGCGCCGGGGTCATCTCCATGCCCTCGAAGTAGGGCGGGTTGGCGACGTAGGTCGAGCCGGCGCGCCAAGGATAGGTTTCCGAGCCGGTGACGTCGATCGCCTGCCAGTGCTTGTCGCCCTTGTAGACGTCGGCATAACGGGCCTTGAACATCTCGCGGTCGACGCAGGCGTTCATCGTCGCGCTGACTTCCTGGTTGGTCGGCCAGATGTCCTTGAGGAACACGTCGGCGCCGTCCTTGCTGGTGCCGATCGGCGTCGTCAGGAAGTCGTCGACCACGGTGCCCTTGAGCGCATAGGCGACGACCAGCGGCGGCGAGGCGAGGAAGTTGGCGCGCACGTCGGGGCTGACGCGGCCCTCGAAGTTGCGGTTGCCCGAGATCACCGCACTGGCGACGAGGCCGTTCTCGTTGATTGCCTTGCTGATCGGCTCGGCGAGCGGGCCCGAGTTGCCGATGCAGGTGGTGCAGCCATAGCCGACGAGGTTGAAGCCGATGGCATCGAGGTGCGACTGGAGTCCGGCCTTCTCGAGGTAGTCGGTGACGACCTGCGAACCCGGCGCGAGACTGGTCTTCACCCAGGGCTTGGGTTTGAGGCCCAGTTCGTCGGCCTTCTTGGCGACGAGGCCGGCGGCGACGAGCACGCTGGGGTTCGAGGTGTTGGTGCAGCTCGTGATCGCGGCGATCATGACGTCGCCGTCACCCACGTCGAAGTCCTTGCCTTCCACGGGCACGCGCTTGGCTTCCTGCTTGTAGACCTCGGCCATGTCCTTGTTGAACACGTCGTCGACGTCGGGCAGCGCGACCCAGTCCTGCGGGCGCTTGGGGCCGGCGAGCGAGGGCACGACGGTCGAAAGGTCGAGCTCGAGCGTCGATGTGAAGATCGGGTCGGGCGCGCCCGGCTCCATCCAGAAGCCCTGCTCCTTGGCATAGGCCTCGACCAGCGCGATCTGCTCTTCCTCGCGGCCGGTGAGGCGCAGGTATTCGATCGTCTTCTCGTCGACGCCGAAGAAGCCGCAGGTCGCGCCGTACTCGGGCGCCATGTTGGCGAGCGTGGCGCGGTCGGCGAGGCTGAGCGCGGCCAGACCCGGCCCGTAGTACTCGACGAAGCGGCCGACGACGCCGTGCTTGCGCAGCATCGAGGTGCAGGTGAGCACGAGGTCGGTGGCGGTGACGCCTTCCTTGAGCTCGCCGGTGAACTTGAAGCCGACCACTTCGGGGATCAGCATCGAGACGGGCTGGCCGAGCATCGCCGCCTCGGCCTCGATTCCGCCCACGCCCCAGCCGAGCACGCCGAGGCCGTTGACCATGGTGGTGTGGCTGTCGGTGCCGACGCAGGTGTCGGGATAGGCGACCATCGCGCCGTCCGGGGCCTGGCTCGACCACACGGTCTTGGCGATGTTCTCGAGGTTGACCTGGTGGCAGATGCCGGTGCCCGGGGGCACGGCGTAGAAGTTGTCGAGCGACTTGGAGCCCCACTTGAGGAAGTCATAGCGCTCCATGTTGCGCTGGTACTCGATCTCGACGTTTTCCTCGAAGGCCTTGGGATGGCCGAACTCGTCGACCATGACCGAGTGGTCGATCACGAGGTTGACCGGGACCTGCGGGTTGATCTTGCTGGTCTCGCCGCCGAGCGAGGCGATCGCGTCGCGCATCGCCGCGAGATCGACGACGCAGGGCACGCCGGTGAAGTCCTGAAGCAGCACCCGCGCCGGGCGGTACTGGATCTCCTGCCCGGTGACCGGGTTCTTCTGCCAGTCGGCGATCGCCTTGACGTGATCGGTCGAGACGGTGAAGCCGCCGTCCTCGAAGCGCAGCAGGTTCTCGAGCAGGACCTTCATCGAGAAGGGCAGGCGGCTGACGTCGCCGATCTTCTCGGCCGCTTTCTTGAATGAATAGTACGCGTAGTCCTTGCCGCCGACGGTAATCGTGCTGCGCGTGCCGAGCGTGTCCTGTCCGACCTGGGTCATTTGGGCCTGTTCCCCTTCGTGCTGATGCCTGTCCTGCGGTGCATGCCCAACTCGGCGTGTTGCACCGCGGCAAGGCGGATTCGTCGCGGTTGGCGATGCGCGCTCGCCGGGCCAAGGTCAAGGGGCGCGACCCCGGACGATGGTGCGATGCGGCAGGCAAAAGCGGTCAGGCGCTGGTCTGTTCGGTATGGCGGCGGCCCGCGATCATGCAGCCCGCGACGATCAGCACCGCGCCCGCGAGCGTGCCGGGCGCGACCTTTTCGTCGAACGCGAGCCAGCCGAACAGCGCTGCCCAAAGGAAGCCGGTGTACTCGATCGGCAACAGGACCTGCGCCTCGGCGCGCGCGTAGCCCCACGAGAGCAGCAGCAGCGCGACCGTGGCGAGAACCGCGCCGAGCAGGATCGTGCGCAGCGCAGCCGGGTCGGGCCAGGCGAACAGCCAGGGCGCGGCCGGCAGGATGATGAGCCCGACGAGCAGGTTCTGGAAGAATGCGATCTCGAGCGGCCCGGCGACTTGCGCCTGCCGCCGCTGGATCACGAGGTTGAGCGCGTAGAAGACGGCCGAGCACAGGATCGAGGCGGTGCCGAGCGCGGCGTCCTCGTTCCATGCCCCCCGACCGATCCGCCCCGCGGCGATGATCGCCACGCCGACGAGGCCGAGCAGGCTGGCGAGGATGGCGCCCGGGCGGATGCGCTCGCCGAGCAGCAGGCTGGCGAGGTAGAGCGCGATCAGCGGGGCGATGAACGAGATCGCGATCGCTTCGGCGAGCGGAATGCGCACGATGCCGAAGAAGAACAGCGGCGCCATCGCGGCGACCACCGCCGCGCGGATCAGGTGGAGGCGCAACACCTTCCCGCGCAGCGCCCGGCGCCGCCAGGCGAGCCACAGCGGCAGCGCCAGAGCCGCGCCGGAAAGGTTGCGCAGGACCACGGCGGAAAAGACTCCGGCCGCGATCGCGGCGCTCTTCATCGCGACGTCCATCGCGGAGAACGCCGCGATGCCGAGAATGACCGAGATGATGGGAACGGTGACGCCGCGATCCTGCATGACCGCCCCAGTCTCTCGCGTGCCCACAGGAATCAGGCAAGCGATTCATCGCAGGCTAAGGCGCGACCCTTGATGATGCGCGGTGCCGGGGGCTATCAGCGAGCGGGGTCCGGATGGCCGGGCGCCGCTTCGCGCAAATGGAAGGACGATCGGTCGCGATCATGAAACAGGGTCTTGCCGCAGGTCTGCGGCTCATTTCGACCACCACGCTGGCCTGCGCGCTCGTCGCCGGGCCGTTCGCCTCCGCCCAGTCGATCGAGCCGGGCTCGGTCGACCAGTGGGAGGAAGAGGATCTCGATACGCCCGCCGAGCCTGCCCGGTCTCCGGCCCGGGCGCCCGCGCGCAGCGCCCCTCAAGCGGCGCCGGCGCCGCTGCCCGGCACGCCGACGACGATGTCCGAGCCGGTCGTGCAGCCGGTGCCGGTTCGCGAGCCGGTGATGGTCTGGCCGCGCGCCGAGGCCGTCACGCTGCTCGAAACGATCGAGGGGATCGGGTCCGAGGGGCTGATTCCGGCCGACTACAATCCCGAGGGTCTGCGCGCCGCGATCGCGGCCGGGCCGGGTGACGCGCTCGACCGCGTCGCCAGCCGCTCGTTCGCCTGGCTGGTCGAGGACCTGCGCGACGGCCGCACACCGATGACCTCGCGCGAGCAGTGGTTCGCGGTCGATCCCGACCAGGACGAGATGCCGACCGAGGCGATCATGGCCGAGGCGCTCTCGATGCATGACGTCGGCGGGATTGTCGAAAAGCTCGCGCCGACCGTGCCCGACTACGCCTTGCTCAAGCAGGAACTGGCGCTCACGCCCGTGGCCGACAAGGCGCGGCGCAACCTCATTCGCGCCAACATGGACCGCTGGCGCTGGCTCAAGCGCGATCTCGGCTCGGCCTACCTGCTGACCAACGTGCCCGAGTTCCAGTTGCGGCTCACGGTCAACAACAAGATCATCCGTACGTACAAGACGGTCGTCGGCAAGCCGGGGCGCACCGCGACGCCGCAGCTCGCCGAAACGGTGACCGCGGTCGTGTTCAACCCGACCTGGACGGTGCCGCAGTCGATCGTCAAGGGCGAGGGGCTGGGCGCCAAAGTGCTCAACAATCCCGGCTGGGCGCGCGCCAACGGCTACAAGGCAACCAAGGGCGCGAACGGTTATGTTTCGGTCGTCCAGCAACCCGGCGAGAACAACTCGCTGGGCCTAATGAAGATCGACATGCCCAATCCGCACGCGATCTATCTCCACGACACGCCCTCGAAGCAGTACTTCAACCGCGACGTGCGCGCTTTCAGCCACGGCTGCATCCGCACCGAGCGCGCGGTCGAGCTGGGCATGACCATGGCGATCCTCGGCGCGCAGAAGACCCCGCAGGAAGTCCGCGAGATTTCCGATTCGCGCAAGTACACCAAGGTGGAGATGACGCGGACGTTCCCGGTTTACCTCACCTACTTCACCATCGCCTCGTCGATCGACGGCGAATTGCAGACGTTCGACGACATCTACGGCCGCGACAAGCCGGTCCTCGCCAGCTTCCAGGCGCCGCGCGAGGAAAAGACGAGCCAGCGCACCAGCAACGAGGAAATCATCGAGCTGGATAATCCGCTCTAGGAGCGGGCGTCCGTCGGATTCTTGTTGAGCTTGCGGCACGGGCCCGCGCTTGCCGCCCGCAAACGAAACCGGCCCGCTTGCCCGGGGGAGGGCAGGCGGGCCGATCGTGCCGGCCGGGTCTGTCGCGGGGGAAGATCAGCCGGCCTTTGCCGCCGCCGTCGCGGACGCGGCCAGCACGAGCTGAGCCGGAGCGGGGGGTGTGCTCGTCGTGACGACGAAGGCGGACATCGCAAGCACCGACGCAAGAGCGGCGCTAGTCACTTTGGAAATCGAACGGGTCATAGCAATGATCTTTTCTTTGTCTGTAATGATGAAGCGCATATGATCTACTTTGATGCGCGAAGCCATGTCGCCCATCGGCAAGAGTCAGGCGTCCGTCGAGCTTCGCGGCATCATCGGCGTTAACCGCGCCTTATCGGGCCTCTTGCTAGGGCTCGCCCGTGTTGACCGACCTGCTTCCCTATCGCTGGCGCACGCCGATCGCCGCCGCGCTCCATAATCGCGCGATCCGCGGCGTGCTCGCGGCGCCGCCGATCGTGCCCGCCGACGACGGCGTGGTGCTGTTCTCGATGATGGGTACCAAGGTCCTGCTGCCCTACATCGTCGCGGTGAAATCGCTGTGGCAGCAGGTGCGGCGCGGCCGCGTCGTGATCCTCGACGACGGCACGCTCACCGGCGGCGACAAGGCGCTGCTCGATCATCACTGCGGCAAGCCCGAGATCATCGCCATCGCCTCGGTCGATACCGGCGCCTTCCCGGTCGGCGGGACCTGGGAGCGGTTCCTGACGATCCTCGATCACCGCAGCGGCGAATACTGGATCCAGCTCGACAGCGACACCGTCACGCTCGGCCCGGTCCCCGAAGTGATCGCGGCGATCGAGGCGAACCGATCGTTCGCGTTCCTGGGCGGCACCGACGGCGAGGTCGGCGCGCTGCCGCTCGCCGAGTTCGCGCGCAGGCTCTATCCGCAAGGCCCCGAGGAAGGGCACGTGCAGACGCGGTTCGAATCGCGGCTCGCCGAGGCCGGCGGCGACTGGCGCTATCTGCGCGGCTGTTCAGGCTTCGCCGGCTTCGCGGCGGGCGGCGAGGGCCGCGCGCGCGCGGCGCATTTCCTCGAGCTTCTGTCCTCGCTCGTGGGACCCGACGACGTGACGATCTGGGGAACCGAGCAGATCGCCTCGAACTTCCACCTGGCCAACGAGCCCGATCCGGTCATCCTGCCCTCGTCGCGCTACGTCAATTACTGGGGCGAGCCCTGGCACGACGATACCGGCTTCCTGCATTTCGTCGGATCGTTCCGCTACGCGCGCGGCGCCTATCGCCGCGCCAGCCTCGCCGCGATCGCGCAGATGGGCGCGGACGGGCTCAGAAATACAGGTCCACGTAGTCCGTCAGATAATCGCACCACTCGAATTCGCGCAGGCGGTAATAGCTTCGGTTCTGCGTGACCGCGAAGTGCCAGGTCTTGTCGGCCTCGCATTTCCGCCCCGGATCGGGCGTGTCGCTGATCCGGATCGTGCCGCGGAAGGTGAAATAGCCCTCGCCGATCTCGAGGATGACGCCGTCGAGGAACAGGCGCCCCTTGCCGCCCGCTTGGGCCTGCGCGCCGCGCAGCGTCCACAAGGGGCCGGGCGTCACCACCGCGCTGCCGCGCGTATTCCAGTCGATCCACTGCAGGGTGAGGCCCTTGTTGTTGCGCAGCCTCGCGGCGTCGCGCTCGCTGAGGACCCGCGTGGCTTCGCCCGGATAGGCGGGGCTCGCGGCGGGAGCGGGCTCGCGCCGCGGCGGCGTGGAACCCGCGCAGGCGGGCAGCGAGAGCAGCAGCAGGGCGGCGAAGGGCGACAGGCGGGGCATCGCCAGCGAGGTTCGGCCAAGCCGGGACGCGCGGCAAGTCATTTCGCCATAGCCCATTTTCCGATGGCGCCGCGCTGCGAGAGGGCGCACTGAGGCGCGGGGGAGACATCGTGGCCGACTTGCAGCACATCGTCGAGGAGATCGTCGCCGAGATGGCGGCCGCGACCGAGCGCGGACGTATCGCCGACTACATTCCCGACCTGGCGAAAGTCGATCCGGCCCGCTTCGGCATGGCCGTGGTCGACGCTGAGGGGCGCGAATATGTGGCCGGCGATCATGCGACGCGCTTTTCGGTCCAGTCGATCGCCAAGGTGTTCAGCCTGACGATGGCGCTCGGCATGGTCGGCGACGCATTGTGGCGCCGCGTCGGGCGCGAGCCCTCGGGCACCGCGTTCAACTCGATCGTCCAGCTCGAGACCGAGCACGGCATCCCGCGCAATCCGTTCATCAACGCGGGCGCGATCGTCGTCGCCGACGTCTTGCTGGCGCGCCATGAACCGCGCGAGGCGATCGCCGAATTCCTGCGCTTCGTGCGCCAACTCGTCGGCGACGCCACGATCGTGATCGACCACGAAGTCGCGCGCGGCGAGGAGGCGACGGGCTTTCGCAACGTCGCGCTGGCAAACTACATGCGCGCCTTCGGCAATGTCCATCAGCCGGTCGAGAAGGTGCTCGGCACCTATTTCCACCAGTGCGCGCTGGCGATGGATTGCCGCCAGCTCGCGCTCGCCGGGCGCTACCTCATGGCGGGTGGGGTCAATCCCGCGACGGGCCGCTCGGTCGTCACCGCGCAGCGCGCGCGGCGCATCCTCGCGCTGATGCTGACCTGCGGACACTACGATGCCTCGGGCGATTTCGCCTTCAGCGTGGGCCTTCCGGGCAAGTCGGGCGTGGGCGGCGGTATCCTCGCGATCGCGCCGGGCTCGGCTTCGATCGCGGTCTGGTCGCCGGGGCTCGACAGCAAGGGCAACTCGCTGCTCGGCCGCCGCGCGCTCGAGCGGCTCGTGCGGCACACCGGCTGGTCGGTGTTCGAGGCGGGCGGCGGCCCGCTTCGGACCGGCGCGTCGCGAGGGTGAGATAAGTCACACAATTGCCCCGCCGTGGCGTGGGAATTGCCACATCCCCGGCGCGCGAGGCTCTTCTAACCACCATCGACGGCGCCGCTGACACGAGCGCCGTTCGCACGAACCATGATGGAGATTGACATGACCGAAAAGAAGGCCACCAGCGACGCCAAGGCGACCCAAATCTCGGACACCGACCTCGATCAGGTCCAGGGCGGCCTGGGGAATTTCGAAATTCAGGATTTCAAGGCTTCCAAGCCGCACGATGCCCGGCTCGGCAATTTCGAGATTCAGGACTTCCAGAAGAAGCCCCGCGGCAAGAATCTCGGCAACTTCGAGATTCAGGACTGATTTCGCTGCCAGACGGAGGCGGCCCGGGCAGGTCCCCGCACCCCTTTCTTCGGCGGGAAGGATCGCGGCGTCGAATCCCGGGCCGCCCGGCTGGCGCAGGCCTAGCCGCCTGGGATATGGATGTCCGCGAAGCGATCGCGGATGCTCTCGATAGAGCGCGGCGCCGTTCGCGCCCGAACGGAGCATGCCATGGAACCGATCGTCACCGTTTTCGCGCAATCGCCCGACAGGGGGCGGGGCCTGGCGCGCGACATGCAGGTCCGCTGGGCGCTCGAGGAGGTCGGCCTGCGCTACGGCGTACGCTGCGTGACCTTCGCCGAGATGCGCGGGAGAGTGCATCTCGCGCGCAATCCCTTTGGCCAGATCCCGGCTTATGAACAGGAAGGGCTGGTCCTGTTCGAATCGGGCGCGATCGTGCTCCACATCGCCGAGCGCCATGCCGGCCTGCTGCCCGGGGACGCCGACGCCCGGTCTCGCGCGAAGATGTGGATGTTCGCCGCGCTCAGCACGATCGAGCCGGTGATCGTCGAGCGCTCGATGCTGATTCTGACCGAAGAGGACGAGGAGTGGTTCGCACCGCGCCTCGCGCTGGTCGACGCGCGCATCCGCAAGCGGTTGGCGGACCTCGCCACGCACCTCGGTTCGTCCGACTGGCTCGAGAAGGACTTCAGCGCGGGCGATCTCATGATGGTCGGCGTCCTGCGACGCCTTGGCGAGAGCGACCTGCTCGCCGACGAGCCCCGCATCGCCGCCTATGTCGCACGCGGCGAGGCGCGGCCCGCGTTTCAGCGCGCCTTCGCGGCGCAGCTCGAGTTGTTCAAGTCGTCCTCGGGCGAGTGAGCGCGGAGCGCGCGAGCGCCATTCGCGCGTTCATCACACAAGACTCGGCCCGCGACGAAAAAGGCCCCGCCGGATCGCTCCGGCGGGGCCTTTCGGGTTTGCGAAAGTCGCGTGAGGCTTATTCGCCTTCGGCGGCGTCCTTGTTGAGATACTCGCCCGCGTCGGCGTCGGTGCCGTGGGTCGTGCCCTCGACCGCCGCCAGCGCGTCGTCACCCAGATCGTCGAGCGGATCGCGCTTGAGTTCGGCGTCATGCTCGTGCTCGGCCGTGTCCGGCGCGATCAGCGATTCCTGCAGCTTGCGGTACTGCGCGCGCAGCGCGGCATCGCGGCTGGAGGCCGCGACGCGCACGCGGTTCATGCCCGCGCCCGTGCCCGCCGGAATCAGACGACCCACGATCACGTTCTCCTTGAGGCCGATCAGCGAGTCGCGCTTGCCCTCGACCGCCGCCTGCGTGAGCACGCGGGTGGTCTCCTGGAACGAGGCCGCCGAGATGAACGAACGCGTCTGCAGCGAAGCCTTGGTGATGCCGAGCAGGATCGGCTTGCCTTCCGCCGGCTTTTGGTTCGGCGCCAGCTTCGCGTTGTATTCGTTCATTTCCTCGTAATCGACCTGTTCGCCGGCGAGCAGCGTGGTGTCGCCGCCGTCGGTGATCTCGACCTTCTGCAGCATCTGGCGAACGATCACCTCGATGTGCTTGTCGTTGATCTTCACGCCCTGCAGCCGGTAGACTTCCTGAATCTCCGACACGAGGTATTCCGCGAGCGCCTCGACACCGAGGACCTCGAGAATGTCGTGCGGATCGGGCGAGCCCGAAATCAGGTTGTCGCCCTTCTTGACCCAGTCGCCTTCCTGGACGTCGATCACCTTGGACTTGGGGATCAGGTATTCCACCGGATCGCCTTCCTCGGGAACGATCGCGATCTTGCGCTTGGCCTTGTAGTCGCGGACGAACTCGATGCGGCCCGAGACCTTGGCGATGATCGCGTTGTCCTTGGGCTTGCGCGCCTCGAACAGCTCGGCGACGCGCGGCAGACCGCCGGTGATGTCGCGGGTCTTGGCGGCTTCGCGGCTGGCGCGGGCGAGAATGTCGCCGGCTTCCACCGTCTGGCCGTCCTCGACCGAGATCGTCGCGCCCGGAGCGAGCATGTAGCGCGCCGCCTCGCCCGAACTCTCGTCGAGCAGGGTGATGCGCGGACGCAGGTCCTCCTTCTTCGACCGGCTGGTCGAGCGGTTCTCGGTGACGACGCGGCTGGTCATGCCGGTGGCGTCGTCGGTCTGCTCGGTCAGCGTCTTGCCGTCGATGAGGTCCTGGTACTTCACCGTACCGCTCGTCTCGGTGATGATCGGCAGCGTGAACGGGTCCCACTCGGCCAGGCGTTCGCCTTCCTTGATCGCCGCGCCGTTCTCGTGAAGCAGCACGGTACCGTAGGGGACGCGGTGCATGGCGCGCTCGCGGCCCTCGGTGTCGATCTCGACGATCTCGCCGTTGCGGGCCAGCGAGAGCCGGCGGCCGCGCTTGTCGACGATCGTCGGGATGTCGCGGTACTGCACCGTGCCTTCGCAGATCGATTCGAGGTGGCTGGTCTCGTTGACCTGCGCCGCGCCGCCGATGTGGAAGGTGCGCATGGTGAGCTGCGTACCCGGCTCGCCGATCGACTGCGCCGCGATGACGCCCACGGCCTCGCCGATGTTAACCGGCGTACCGCGCGCGAGGTCACGACCGTAGCACTTGGCGCACACGCCCTGCTCGGCCTCGCAGACCAGCGGCGAGCGGATGCGCGCCGCCTGGACGCCCGCATCCTCGATCGCCTTGACCGCCGGCTCGTCGAGCAGGGTGCCGTTGGCGACGACGATGTTGCCTTCCTTGTCGACGACGTCCTCGGCCATGGTGCGGCCCAGGATACGTTCGGCGAGCGAGGCGATCACCGAGCCGCCCTGCACGATCGCGCGCATTTCGAGCGCCCGCTCGGTGCCGCAGTCCTCGATGACGACGACGCAGTCCTGCGACACGTCGACGAGACGGCGGGTCAGGTAGCCCGAGTTCGCGGTCTTGAGCGCGGTGTCCGCGAGGCCCTTGCGGGCGCCGTGGGTCGAGTTGAAGTATTCAAGGACGGTCAGGCCTTCCTTGAAGTTCGAGATGATCGGCGTTTCGATGATCTCGCCCGAAGGCTTGGCCATCAGGCCGCGCATGCCGGCGAGCTGCTTCATCTGCGCCGGCGAACCACGCGCACCGGAGTGGCTCATCATGTAGATCGAGTTGATCGGGGCGAGGCGTCCGGTCTCGGGGTCCTTCGGCTGGGCCTTGATCTCTTCCATCATCGCGTTCGCGACCTGGTCGCCGCAGCGGCTCCAGGCGTCGATCACCTTGTTGTACTTTTCCTGCTGGGTGATCAGGCCGTCCTGGTACTGCTGCTCGTAGTCGGCGACCAGTTCCTTGGTCTCGTTGACCAGCGCTTCCTTCGAGTCGGGGATGATCATGTCGTCCTTGCCGAACGAGATGCCCGCCTTGAACGCGTGGCGGAAGCCCAGCGACATGATCGCGTCGGCGAATAGCACCGTGTCCTTCTGGCCGGTGTGGCGATAGACCTCGTCGATCACGTCACCGATGTCCTTCTTGGTGAGAAGGCGGTTGATGATCTCGAAGGGCACCTTGTGGCTCTTGGGCAGGCATTCGCCAATGAGCATGCGGCCCGGGGTCGTCTCGATCCGCTTGAGGTACTGGTTGCCCTGCTCGTCGGTCTGCGGGACGCGGGTCGTCACCTTCGAGTGGAGCGTCACCGCCCCCACTTCGAGCGCCTGGTGCACTTCGGCCATGTCGGCCAGCATCATGCCTTCGCCGGGCTCGCCCTCGGAGTCCATCGAGAGGTAGTAGAGGCCAAGCACCATGTCCTGCGAGGGCACGATGATCGGCTTGCCGTTGGCGGGCGAGAGGATGTTGTTGGTCGACATCATCAGCACGCGCGCTTCGAGCTGGGCTTCCAGCGAAAGCGGCACGTGGACGGCCATCTGGTCACCGTCGAAGTCGGCGTTGAAGGCCGAGCAGACCAGCGGGTGAAGCTGGATCGCCTTGCCCTCGATCAGCACCGGCTCGAAGGCCTGGATGCCGAGGCGGTGGAGCGTCGGCGCGCGGTTCAGCAGGACGGGGTGCTCGCGAATGACTTCGTCGAGGATGTCCCAGACTTCCTTGCGTTCCTTCTCGACCCACTTCTTCGCCTGCTTGAGCGTCATCGACAGGCCCTTGGCGTCGAGCCGGGCGTAGATGAACGGCTTGAACAGCTCGAGCGCCATCTTCTTGGGCAGGCCGCACTGGTGCAGCTTGAGTTCCGGACCCGTCACGATGACCGAGCGGCCCGAATAGTCGACGCGCTTGCCGAGCAGGTTCTGGCGGAAGCGGCCCTGCTTGCCCTTGAGCATGTCGGACAGCGACTTGAGCGGACGCTTGTTGGCGCCGGTGATGACGCGGCCGCGGCGGCCGTTGTCGAACAGCGCGTCGACCGCTTCCTGCAGCATGCGCTTTTCGTTGCGCACGATGATGTCGGGCGCGCGCAGCTCGATCAGGCGCTTGAGGCGGTTGTTGCGGTTGATGACGCGACGGTAAAGGTCGTTGAGGTCCGAGGTCGCGAAGCGGCCGCCGTCGAGCGGCACCAGCGGGCGCAGTTCGGGCGGAATGACCGGGACGACTTCGAGGATCATCCATTCGGGGCGGTTGCCCGATTCGATGAAGCTCTCGACCACCTTGAGGCGCTTGATGATCTTCTTGGGCTTGAGTTCCGACTTGGTCGTCTCGAGTTCCTGGAGAAGATCGGCGCGTTCCTGCTCGAGATCGAGCTCCATGAGCATGATCTTCACCGCCTCGGCGCCGATGCCGGCCGAGAAGGCGTCCTCGCCGTACTCGTCCTGCGCGTCGAGCATCTCGTCCTCGGTGAGGAGCTGATACTTCTCGAGCGGCGTGAGGCCGGGCTCGATGACGACGTAGCTTTCGAAGTAGAGCACGCGCTCAAGCTGCTTGAGCTGCATGTCGAGCAGCAGGCCGATGCGCGAGGGCAGCGACTTGAGGAACCAGATGTGCGCGACCGGCGCGGCCAGCTCGATGTGGCCCATGCGCTCGCGGCGGACCTTGGTGACGGTGACCTCGACGCCGCACTTCTCGCACACGACGCCCTTGTACTTCATGCGCTTGTACTTGCCGCAAAGGCACTCGTAGTCCTTCACCGGGCCGAAGATGCGCGCGCAGAACAGGCCGTCACGCTCGGGCTTGAACGTGCGGTAGTTGATCGTTTCCGGCTTCTTGATCTCGCCGAACGACCACGAGCGGATACGCTCGGGGCTGGCGAGGCCGATCTGGATCTGGTCGAAGGTTTCGGGCTTCGCCATCTGGTTGGTGAACTTGGTCAGGTCATTCATAGTTCAAATTCCCATGAAGGGTGAATGTCGCGGGGCGGCGGGAACGGGCGGCCCGGCCGGACCGCCCGCGCGTCCCGTTATTCCGCCGCCTCGGCGATCTCGTCTCCGTCTTCCTCGCCGTCGGTGAGCGAGGAGAGTTCGACGTTGAGGCCCAGCGAGCGCATTTCCTTGACGAGCACGTTGAAGCTCTCGGGAATGCCGGCCTCGAAGGTGTCGTCGCCCTTGACGATCGCTTCGTAGACCTTGGTGCGGCCGACCACGTCGTCGGACTTCACCGTCAGCATTTCCTGCAAGGTGTACGCCGCGCCGTAGGCCTGGAGCGCCCAGACCTCCATCTCGCCGAAGCGCTGGCCGCCGAACTGCGCCTTGCCGCCCAGCGGCTGCTGGGTGACGAGCGAGTAGGGGCCGATCGAGCGCGCGTGGATCTTGTCGTCGACCAAGTGGTGCAGCTTGAGCATGTAGATAATGCCCACGGTCACCTTGCGGTCGAAGCGGTCGCCGGTGCGCCCGTCGAACAGGTCCGACTGGCCCGACCGGTCGAGCCCGGCGAGTTCCAGCATGTCCGCGACGTCCTGCTCGACCGCGCCGTCGAACACCGGAGTGCCCATCGGCACGCCCGTGACGAGATTGCCGGCCAACTCGAGGATCGAGGCGGTGTCGCGCGCCTCGATGTCCTCGAGGTAGTGCTCGCCGTAGACCGTCTTGAGCCGCTCGCGCACCGCTTCGGGCGGGGCGCCGACTTCGGGATCGGGGTTGGCGTGGCGCCAGTCCTCGAGGGCTTGCTTCACCTGCTGGCCGAGGCCGCGCGCGGCCCAGCCGAGGTGGGTCTCGAAGATCTGCCCGACGTTCATGCGCGACGGCACGCCCAGCGGGTTGAGCACGAGGTCGACCGGGGTGCCGTCGGCGAGGAAGGGCATGTCCTCGACCGGAAGAATCCGGCTGATGACGCCCTTGTTGCCGTGGCGGCCGGCCATCTTGTCGCCCGGCTGCAGCTTGCGCTTCACCGCGACGAAGACCTTGACCATCTTGAGCACGCCCGGAGCGAGTTCGTCACCGCGCTCGAGCTTCTCCTTGCGGTCCTCGAACTTCTCCTGGATCGCCTTGACCGTCTCGTCGTACTGGGTCTTGACCGCCTCGAGCTGCGACTGGACGTGGTCGTCGGCGACCGCGAACTTCCACCACTCGTGCTTCTCGACTTCGCCGAGGGTCTCCTCGGTGATCTCGCCGCCCTTCTTGACGCCCTTGGGCGCCGCCGCCGCAACTTGCCCGATCAGCATCTCGCGCAGACGGTTGTAGGTGGCGCGGTTGAGAATGCCCCGTTCGTCCTCGCGGTCCTTGGCGAGGCGTTCGATTTCCTCGTTCTGGATCGCGCGGGTACGGTCGTCGATCTCGATGCCGTGGCGGTTGAACACGCGCACTTCGACGATCGTGCCCGAGACGCCCGGCGGCAGCCGCAGCGAGGTGTCGCGCACGTCGCTCGCCTTCTCGCCGAAGATCGCGCGCAGGAGCTTTTCCTCCGGCGTCATCGGGCTTTCGCCCTTCGGCGTGATCTTGCCGACGAGGATGTCGCCCGGGTGCACTTCGGCGCCGATGTAGACGATGCCCGCCTCGTCGAGGTTGCGCAGCGCTTCCTCGCCGACGTTCGGGATGTCGCGGGTGATGTCCTCGGGACCCAGCTTGGTGTCGCGGGCCATGACCTCGAACTCCTCGATGTGGATCGAGGTGAAGACGTCGTCCTTCACGATCCGCTCGGAGATCAGGATCGAGTCCTCGTAGTTGTAGCCGTTCCACGGCATGAACGCGACGAGGCTGTTGCGGCCCAGCGCCAGTTCGCCGAGGTCGGTCGAGGGGCCGTCGGCGATGATGTCGCCGGCCTTGACCATGTCGCCCACCTTCACCAGCGGACGCTGGTTGATGCAGGTGTTCTGGTTCGAGCGCTGGAACTTCTGCAGCGTGTAGATGTCTACGCCCGACTTGCCGGGTTCGATGTCACCGCTGGCGCGGATGACGATACGCGTGGCGTCGACCTGGTCGATCACGCCGCCGCGCAGCGCGGCGATCGCCGCGCCCGAATCGCGCGCGACGGTCTCTTCCATGCCGGTGCCCACGAACGGCGCCTCTGCCTTGACCAGCGGCACCGCCTGGCGCTGCATGTTCGAGCCCATCAGCGCGCGGTTGGCGTCGTCGTTTTCGAGGAACGGGATCAGCGACGCGGCGACCGAGACGAGCTGCTTGGGCGAAACGTCCATCAGCGTCACGTTCTCGCGCGGGGCGAGCACGAATTCGCCGGCCTCGCGGGTCGAGACCAGCTCCTCGACGAACGAACCGTCGGGGTTGAGGTCGGCCGAGGCCTGCGCGACGGTGTTCTTCTGCTCTTCCATCGCCGAGAGGTAGGTCACCTCGCCGGTCACCTTGCCGTCGATCACCTTGCGGTACGGCGTCTCGATGAAGCCGTACTTGTTCACCCGCGCGAAGGTCGAGAGCGAGTTGATCAGGCCGATGTTCGGGCCTTCGGGCGTCTCGATCGGGCAGATGCGGCCATAGTGCGTCGGGTGGACGTCGCGAACCTCGAAGCCCGCGCGTTCACGGGTGAGGCCGCCCGGCCCGAGTGCCGAGACGCGGCGCTTGTGGGTGACTTCGGACAGCGGGTTGGTCTGGTCCATGAACTGCGAGAGCTGGCTGGAGCCGAAGAACTCACGCACCGCGGCCACGGCGGGCTTGGCGTTGATGAGGTCGTTCGGCATCACGGTGGAGACGTCGACAGAGCTCATGCGCTCCTTCACCGCGCGTTCCATGCGCAGCAGGCCGACGCGGTACTGGTTTTCGAGCAGCTCGCCGACCGAACGCACGCGGCGGTTGCCGAGATTGTCGATGTCGTCGATCTCGCCCTTGCCGTCCTTGAGGTTCACCAGTTCCTTGACCACGGCGAGGATGTCCTCGGTGCGCAGCGTGGTGACGGTGTCCTCGGCATCGAGGCCGAGCCGCATGTTGAGCTTGACGCGGCCGACGGCCGAGAGGTCGTAGCGGTCGCCGTCGAAGAACAGGCCGTCGAACAGCGCTTCGGCGGTTTCCTTCGTCGGCGGTTCGCCCGGGCGCATGACCTTGTAGATCGCCTCGAGACCCATGTCGCGGTTCTCGGCCTTGTCGGCCTTCATCGTGTTGCGGATCCACGGGCCGGTGTTGACGTCGTCGATGTCGAGCAGTTCGAGCTGGTCGATGCCCGCCTGGTCGAGCGCGTCGAGGTTCTCGGGGGTGACTTCGTCGCCCGCCTCGATCCAGATGCGGCCGGTCGATTCGTCGATCAGGTCTTGCGCGGCATAGTGGCCGAAGATCTCGTCGGTCGGAATGAGGAGTTCTTCCAAGCCGTCCTTCTGTGCCTTGTTGGCGGCACGCGGGCTGATCTTCTGGCCGGCGGGGAAGATGACTTCGCCGGACTTGGCGTCGACGATGTCGAACGCGGGCTTCGCGCCGCGCCACTGCTCGGGCACGAAGGGCAGGCGCCAGCCGCCTTCGCCGCGCTTCCACACGACGGTGTCGTAGAAGTAGTCGAGGATCTGCTCGCTATCGAGGCCCAGGGCGTAGAGCAGCGCGGTGACCGGCAGCTTGCGCTTGCGGTCGATACGCACGTTGACGATGTCCTTGGCGTCGAACTCGAAGTCGAGCCACGAGCCACGGTAGGGAATCACGCGGGCGGCGAAGAGGAACTTGCCCGAGGAGTGGGTCTTGCCGCGGTCATGGTCGAACAGCACGCCCGGCGAGCGGTGCATCTGCGAGACGATCACGCGCTCGGTGCCGTTGACGATGAAGGTGCCGTTGTCGGTCATCAACGGCATGTCGCCCATGTAGACGTCCTGCTCCTTGATATCGAGGACGGAGCGGGTGTCGGTCTCGGCGTCGACCTCGAACACGATCAGGCGCAGCGTCACCTTCATCGGCGCGGCGTAGGTGATGCCGCGCTGGCGGCACTCGGTCGTGTCGTACTTGGGGTCCTCGAGTTCGTAGTGCACGAAGTCGAGCTCGCTGGTGCCCGCGAAATCGCGGATCGGGAAGACCGAGCGCAGCGTCTTTTCGAGACCGGAGACGTAGCCCACCGACGGATCGGAGCGCAGGAACTGCTCGTAGCTTTCGCGCTGGACCTCGATGAGGTTGGGCATCTGGACGACTTCGTGGATGTCGCCGAAGATCTTGCGGATACGCTTCTTGGCCGTGCGGCCGGTATCGAGGGGCTTGGTCGCCATAAGGGGTGTCGTGCCTCTTCGCTTCTCGTTGGGGCCGGGTACGAAGCCGGCCTGCCATGTGTTCGTCACGCGTGACGATCTTCCGTCCAGACGCCGAAAAGGCCACATGGCACACACGACGCACCCTTCGGGTGCCGTGCGGCCCGCAGCCTTATGCGTCAGATGGAGAACCCGCCGCTTCCTTCCTGGACCGGCCCCCGCGCAACGGGCCCGCCTTGCTCGAAGCGTCGAGCTGGTCGGCGATATAGGATGACGGCGGCGGTCTGTCAAACAGGCGCCTGACATCTATATATGGCCTTCATACTATAATATGGCCTTCATACAGGACTCGACCCGGAGCGGGATCGGCCGTCTTCGTTCCGACTCGCCCCTCCGCGAGTGGGACCGCAGAGCCCCCAGCGCGCTGAACGAACGATAACTTGGTAATTCGCTGAACGCTGCATGAATAGATGCGGGATCGAGCAGTCATTCGACCGTGCCGAATTCGCGATGAACTGAAGCGAAGAATACTCACCTAGGACAGTAGTTGGCAGTTCGTCGTTCTATTTGGTTCGACTGGACCGAAAGCGCGGTTTTGGGGCTGTAACTTTATCTCTCGCGGCGCATTCTTGAGGACATGACGCACCTTGCCCCCACCCGTTCGCTCTGCGCCACAGCGGCCGTCGCTGCCGTTCTCGCGCTCGGTTCAACCCCCGCCGCCGCCCAGGAAGCCGCGCCGTCGCTCGACTTGCCCGAGGCGGTAACGCCGCCTTCTGAATCGGCCCCGGCCCCCGGCACGCCCACGGTGGTGCTGCCGTCGACGACGACGCCTGCGGCCCCGACGGCCACCACGACCGCTCCTTCTTCCGAGATGCAGTCGCCGGTGCGGCCCGGCCAGCCGACGATCGTCCTGCCCGACGTGAGCGGGCCGGCGCAGACCCCGCGTTCCTCGGCGGCTCCGTCTGTGCCGACTCCCAGCGAGTCGATCCGGGCGGAGAGCCCGCGCCCCGACGGTGAGCCTGCCGCGAATGCAGCCTCGGCTTCGGCCCCTGGGTCCGCCGACCCGGCACCCGTGCGCGAAGCGCAGAATGACTCCGCCGCGGGCGCGATTCCGCCGATCGACGAGTTTGCCGGCGATGGCGCCGCGCCGATCGACGCGACGCAGCGCGTGGCCGCGCCGATCGCGGATGCCTCGCCCGAACTCGCTCCCGCGGCCGAGCCCGCCGAGGACGGCGACGGCATGCCCGCCGCGGCGATCGCGGGCCTGCTCGCGCTGCTGGGCATCGGCGGCGCCGGGATGATGGCGATGCGCTCGCGCCGTCGCAGCAGCCATGTCGTGCATGCAAAGCCGGCGACGATCCCCGCGCGCACGCCCGATCCGGCCCCGCGTCCCGCCGCCGCCGCGCTCGAGCCCGCAGCCCCGGCTCCGGCGTCGCGCGGCGATGCCGCCTACACGACCGGGCGTCCCGAGGTAGCGAACCAGTTCGCCGCGGCGGGCGTGACCGAGGCGCCGGTCCTCGAGCGCGAGACCCCGGTTGCGCGCACGGCGCCGCCCGCCCGGGTGCGCGTCGATCCCGATGGCCCGCTGCCCACCGGCGAGGCCCGTCAGGAGTTGCTGCGCTCGATGGTGGCGGCCGAGCCCGACGAGGCCAACCCGTTCCGTTCACCCAAGGCCCGCCGCCGGCGCGCCCGGGTGATCCTCCAGCACCGCGAGCACATGCAGCGGCACCATCCCGACAACCGTTTCGATTGGCGCACCTACCGGCCGACGACCAAGCCCTCCACCCCTGTCAATCCCTCCATGGTCCCGGCTTGAACGCGTCAATCTCGCTTGCCTTCGGGCAGGCTGCCTGGGCGGCCCCTTCGCGGGCCGCCCATTTTTCTTGGCGCCCACTTTCTCTTGGCGGGCGCCTTCTCGCGGCGCGGATGCGCCGCGCTCAGAGGCTGTCGACGACGCCGCCGTCGACGCGCAGCGACGCCCCCGTGGTCGCGCTGGCCTCGGGCGAGCAGGCGTAGACGATCATGCTCGCCACTTCCCCCGGCTCGGCGGGTCTGCGGATGATCGAGGTGGGGCGGTTCGCGGCGACGAAGTCGATCCCCGCCTGCTCCACCGACTTGCCTTCCTGCTCGGCCTTGTCGCGGGCCATCGAGAGGAAGCCTTCCGACCGGGTCGGACCGGGCAGCACCGAATTGACGGTGACGCCAGTCCCCGCGAGACGCTTTGCGAGACCGCGCGCGAAGGCGACGTCGGCGGCCTTGCTGACGCCGTAGTGGATCATGTCGGCGGGAATGTTGAACGCGCTCTCCGAGCCCAGCATCACGATCCGGCCCCAGCCGTTCTCGACCATGGCCGGCGCGAAGGCGCGCGAGAGGCGCACCGCGCTCATTACGTTGATCTGCCAGTGGCGCTCCCAGATATCGTCCTCGGTCTCGAAGAACTCCGCGCCCTGATAGATCCCGGCATTGTTGACGAGCACGTCGAGCCTGCCCGCCGCCTCGACGAGCGCGGCACAGCCCTGCGCGGTGCCAACGTCGGCGGCGATCCCGCGCGCGCCGTGGCCGACTTCGGCTGCGGCGGCCTTTGCCGTGTCCTGCTTGCGGCCGTTGACGATGACGTTCGCGCCTGCCGCGGCGAGGCCTTTCGCTGCGGCGAGGCCGATGCCTGCGGTGGACCCGGTGACGAGGGCGGTCCTGCCCGAGAGATCGATCTTCATGGGAACTCCTGATTCGCTGTGACGGCGCCTGCCGTCGTCTCCCACGAGCGAACGGAGGCGGCTGGTGGTTCCATGCGAAGGCGGGGCGCGAGGTCGCGCGGGGCGCCAGAGCTTGCGGCAAATGCCTGATTTGCCGGGAAATTCGGCGCCGGCTTACTGTTTTGCACTATGGCGCATCTCGAAAAACAGATAGAAAATTATCGTTTTTCGATATTTATCGATTGACAATAAGCCGAATCACGCTTATTGAATATCGATATCGACCATATCGGAGAACGAACAATGACCAACACGACCAACAACCGCCCGCTCGCCATCGTCATGGCTTTCGCCGTGATGGCGTCCTTCTGGCTCCCGACGATCTCGACCCCGGCCAAGGCCGCGTCCGCCGAGCCCGTCCACATCACCATCATCGCCGGCCAGACCCAGCCGGTGGTGATGTGAGTTTCCGGCACGCGAGGAGAACGAGATGACTTCGATAACGCGCGACCCCCTGCTGGCCATCGCCAAGGGCGTTCTCTACTTCCTCATGGCGGTTATGGCGCTGGGAGTGGTCGCCTGCCTCGTCGCGGCGCCCTGCCTGTGGATCTTCCAGGATCTCGTCTCGGCCGAAGTCGCCAAGGAAGCCCCCGGCTTCCCGATGTCCGAGGCTCTCATCGCGCTTTCGCTGCTGCTTCTGCTGGTGGCCGCGATGCTGGGGATGCTCTTTCGCATCTTCCAGTTGCTCAAGCGCATCGTCGATACGGTGGGCGAGGGCGACCCCTTCGTGCCCGAGAATGCCTCGCGGCTCACGCGCATGGCCTGGCTGACGCTGGCGGTGCAGGTGGTGACCTTCCCGATGGGCGGCATCGGGATGTACATCTACAACATCACCGAGCCGATCCGCGACGCCGACGATCACTTCACGATCGATAGCGGCCTCGACGCCAACGGCCTGCTGCTCATGCTGATCCTCTTCATCCTGGCCCGCGTCTTCCGCAAGGGCTCCGAGATGCGCGCCGACCTTGAAGGAACCGTGTGATGGCCGACGACAACACCGAAGGAGGAGGTAGCATCATGGTGAAGCTGGACGACGTGCTTTACGAGCGTCGCATGACCCTGACCGAGCTGGCCGAGCGCATTGGCATCACGCTGGCCAATCTCTCGATCCTCAAGACCGGCAAGGCCAAGGCGATCCGCTTCTCGACGCTCGAGGCGATCTGCCGGGAGCTGGAATGCCAGCCGGGCGACCTGATCGTCTACGTGCCCGAAGCCGCGGTCGAGGAAGACGTGGAATGACGACAGTGGACCCGGTCGCGCCGGGCCCCGTCAGACTGGTGCTGCTGCGCGTCGCCTACCTGCTGGTGGGCGGCGGTCTGGCGTTGGTGCGCTGGCCGGTCCTGCTCGTGTCCGGCACCGAGTTCACGCTCGACGAAGGCGCGCTCAATGCCATGCTCGCGGCGCTTTCGCTGCTGAGCCTCGCCGGCCTCTGGCGGCCGCTGGCGATGTTGCCCTTGCTGCTGTTCGAACTGCTCTGGAAGGCGATCTGGCTGATGCACGTCGCGATCCCCCAACTCATGGCGGGCTCGGTGCGCGAGGGAACGCCCGAGACGCTGTTTGCCTGTGCTTTCGCCGTGCCGGTCCTGCTCTTTGTGCCGTGGGACTACGTCTGGCGCCGTTACGTGCGTTCGGCCCCGCCCGCAGCTTGACTTTTCGGCGCATCGCTGTAGATGCGCGCTCCGACCGGCGGGACTCGTTCCGCCGATCATCCGTCCGAGACAGCTGGTGAGGGCTTGCCCTCTTAATTTCCGGCCTAGACGGGGAACAGGAATTCATTCCGGCCCACGCTCCATCAAGGCGCGGTGCCTTTTTCGCGTTCCGACACGCGAACTCCTTCCCCTTCGACGGACTCGCCCGCGGTGCCTCGCGCATCGCGGACATACGTAGCCGGTCGCGAGGGACGCCCAACATCCCGCGCGGCCATTGTGAAGGAGTAAGGCATGGATCGTTCGCAGAAAGCCGAATCGGTCGCCCAGCTCAATGCGGTCTTCAACGGGGTCGGCGTGGTGGTCGTCACCCGCAACCTCGGCATGACGGTGGCCCAGTCCACCGACCTGCGCAACAAGGTCCGCGAAGCCGGTGCGACTTACAAGGTTGCGAAGAACCGTCTCGCCAAGCTTGCCATCGCGGATACCGACTATTCGGGTATCGACGAGTTCCTGACCGGCCCGACGGCCCTTGCGACTTCGGTCGATCCCGTCGCCGCCGCGAAGGCCGTCGTCGATTTCGCCAAGACGACCGACAAGATCGAAATCGTCGGCGGCTCGATGGGTTCGCAGGTTCTGAACGCCGATGGCGTCAAGGCTCTCGCCTCGATGCCCTCGCTCGACGAACTGCGCGCGAAGCTTGTCGGCCTCGTCCAGGCTCCGGCGACCAAGATCGCCCAGCTCTCGACCGCCCCGGCGGCCAAGCTGGCGCGCGTCTTCGGCGCCTACGCCGCGAAGGACGCTGCCTGAGACGTTTCGAAAGACGATTTCACCCGGCGCAATTTGCCGGGCCAACAAATCTAGGAGTGAAGTACCATGGCCGATATTGCCAAGCTTGTTGAAGAACTGTCGCAGCTGACCGTCCTCGAGGCGGCCGACCTCGCCAAGGCGCTTGAAGAAGCGTGGGGCGTTTCTGCCGCTGCCGCCGTCGCGGTTGCCGGCCCCGCCGCCGGTGGCGCCGGTGGCGAAGCCGCCGCTGAAGAGAAGGACGAGTTCGACGTCGTCCTCACCGGCGACGGTGGCAAGAAGATCCAGGTCATCAAGGAAGTCCGCGCCATCACCGGCCTGGGCCTCGCCGAAGCCAAGGCTCTCGTCGAGGGCGCGCCCAAGGCCGTCAAGGAAGGCGTGAACAAGGCCGAGGCCGAGGAAATCAAGAAGAAGATCGAGGAAGCCGGCGGCACCGTCGAGCTCAAGTAATCTTCTTTTCGGTTCTGCCGACAAAGACAGGGAAGGGCGGCTCCGCTGGGGCCGCCCTTTTCGTTTGGCGATTGACGGCGCGTCGGTGTGAATTCATAGCGTTATATATAACGTGTTATGGAGATTCGCCATGCCCGACGTGGTCGCGGAACTGGGCGGGGTCTTTCTCGGCGCCCGCCTTCGCAGACTGGCCGAGCGGCTTCAGGCCGACGCCGCGCAGGTAATCGCCGAGGCCGGCATCGACGCCCAGCCCTCGCACATGCCGCTGCTCGCCGCGCTCGACCGCGAGGCGATGACGGTCGGGCGGCTCGCCGAGGCGCTCGGCGCGAGCCAGCCGGGTGTGACGCGCGGGCTCAATCAGCTCCAGGCGAGCGGGCTCGTCGAGACCAGGGACGGCGAGGATGCGCGCGCGCGGCTGGTGGCGCTGACGCCCGCGGGAGAGGCGGCGATGGCGAAGGTTCGCGCCCGCGTCTGGCCGCCGGTCAGCCGCGCGGTCGACGCCTTGTGCGGCGGTGATGCCGGGCCGCTGCTCGACCGGCTCGCCGCGCTCGAGGCGGCCATGGCCGAGCGCTCGCTGCTGGCGCGCGTGCGCGAAGACCGCCCGAAGCTTGCCATCGTCGAATATCGCGAAGATCTTGCCGCCGCGTTCCACGACATCAACCGCGAGTGGATCGAGGCGATGTTCACGATGGAAGGTGCCGACCGGGACGTGATCGAGCGCCCGCGCGAAACCATTCTCGATCCGGGCGGCGCGATCCTGTTCGTCGCCGCCGAGGGCCTGGGCATTGTCGGAACCTGCGCGCTGCGCGCCGGGGGCGACAACGCCTTCGAGCTGACCAAGATGGGCGTCCTTGAAGCCGCGCGCGGACTCAAGGCGGGCGAGTTCCTGCTCGAGGCGGCGATCGCGCGCGCGCAGGCCCTTGGCGCCGATCCGCTCTACTTGCTTACAAATGCGCGCTGCGAGGCGGCGATCCACCTCTACGAAAAGCTGGGCTTCCGCCACGACGCGCAGATCATGGAGCGCTACGGCGCCCGCTATGAGCGCTGCGACGTCGCCATGCGCTTCGTGCCCGACACGCCCCCTCGCCAGTAATCCGCGGTTCAGTTTCGCTGCGGCAGCTTTGTCGGCGCAACAGGGACGAGTCACGAGGGAGTTACCCAATGCGAATTTCTCCGAAGTTGCTTCTGGCCGCCGCAGGCGTGGCGGCAGTCGGAGTCGGTGCGGCCCATGCCGCGACCGAGGAACTCGAGACCATGCAGGTCGCGCTGCCCGACGGCGGCGCCGTCGAAGTCCGGTACACCGGCGATGTCGCTCCGCGCGTGGTGCTGCGGCCCGCCGCCGCGCGCGACGCCGCGCCTGCCGCGCTTCGGGTTCCAGCCGCCTTCGCCGAAATGCAGCGGATCTCGGCGCTCATGGACATGCGTATGGATGCGATGATGCGCCAGGCCGCGATGATGCAGCAGGCCGCGCTGGAGCAGCAGCAGGCGCTCGCCTCGGGCCAGCCGGGCATGGTGCTGGCAGGCGACATTCCCGCGGGCGCGCATCTCTCCTACGTTTCGAGCACGACCGACGCCAGCGGCTGCACCCGCACCGTGTCGTGGTCGTCTGACGGCGCCAAGGACGCGCAGGGCCAGCCGATGCTGCAACAGGCCAGTTCGGGAAGCTGCGAGGCCGCTCCGCGCTCGCCGGTTGTCAAGGCCAGCGCCGAAGCGCCCGCGCGGGCTCCGGCCCCCGGCACCAAGACCTGATCTCCACGCAAACCAGTCCCCTTGCGTAGCTGGAGAGGGGCGGCCCCGCGTCCGTGGGGCCGCCCTTTCACGTTTCTGTGGCTGCCGGGGCTTGCAGGTAACGTAACGTCAGGCGCTAGCAGGACGTCATGACCGATTCGCTCACCATCGACGAAGTCGCCCGCCGCACCGGGCTGACACCGCGCGCGCTGCGCTTCTACGAAGGCCGCGGGCTGGTCGCGCCGCTGCGCACCGGCTCGGGCCGGCGTCTCTATTCGCGTGACGATCTTGAACGTTTGCACCGCATCGTCGCGCTCAAGCGGGCGGGCTTCACCTTGTCCGACATCGCGCGGCTGCTTTCGGGCAAGTCCGTCGCGATCGCCCCGATCCTCGAGGTTCAACTGGCCGCGCTCGACGCCCGCCGCCGCGACCTCGAAAGCGCCGCCGCCGCGCTGCGCTCCGCCTTGTCCCGCATCGAGGGCGGCGAGCCCCTCGATGCCGCGACCCTCTGCTCGCTGATCCGCCACGGAGACACGATCATGACGCACAAGCAGGACTGGGCCGCACTGAGCGAACCTTACATGACAGAGCAGGCGAAAGCCGATTTCGCCGCGGCGCGTCCGCGAATTCCGGATGGCTTTGACGAGGCGAGCTACGGCAAGGCCTGGGCCGATCTCGGCGCGAAAGTGAAGGCGGCGTTGCCGCTCGATCCGGCAAGCGCCGAGGCGAAGGCGCTGCTCGACGCATGGAACGCGCTGCTTCAGCCGTTCGCGGCGGTCGCGACCCCCGCGATGCGCGAAAGCGTGACGCGGATGTACGACGACATTCCCAACTCGACCGAGGGCGCGCCGAGCCCCGGCTTCGACCACGAGGTCTGGCAGTTCGTCCGGGCGGCCGGAAAGGCGCGCCATTCCGCCTGAGCGCAATATTACGAATCCATGACAATATGTGCTAGCCCTTGGTCCGCACTCGTGTCGGGCTAAGGGCTCTCACATGGCATACAGACTGAAACGCAAGGACAAGTCCATCGAGGACGCCTTGCGCAGGATCGCGTGCGAGCAGATCGATCGTGCGTTGCGCTCTATCGCCGAGACCGGCACGGCAGAGGCAGTGCACGACGTGCGCAAGCGCTGCAAGAAACTGCGCGGGCTGGTGCGTCTCGTGCGCCCGGCCTTCGACGGCTACAGCGCGCGGAACGCCGCGTTCCGCGACATTGCCGGACACATCTCGCACGCGCGCGACGCCAAGGTGATGCAAGACACCTACGACGCCCTGATGCATCACTTCCACGGCCGGGTCGACCGGCGCGCGCTCGGCTCGATCCGCCGCCGCTTCACGCTCGACTACAAGGAGGCCGCGCGCGAGGACATCGGCGAGGCGCTCGAACAGGCCCGCGCCGAACTGGAGGTGGCCCGCGCGGGGACGCAGGACTGGTCGCTCTCCGCGGACGGCTGGGAGGCCGTCGGGGCCGGGCTCGCCAAGACCTACAAGAAGGGATGCAAGGCGGCTGCCGCGGCGATCGAAGGGGGCAGGGCCGAGGATTTTCACGAGCTGCGCAAGCGTACAAAGTACCACTGGTTTCACACGCGCCTGCTCGTCGGCATGTGGCCCGAGTTCATGGGCGTGCGCGCGCGGACGGCCAAGGCGATCGCGGACACGCTGGGCGATCACCACGACCTCGCCGTGTTCGAGACGCGCCTTGCCGCCGAGCCCGACCGCTATGGCTCGCCGCGCGATGTCGAGACGGCGATCGGCCTCGCGCGCGGCCGGCGCTCGCGTCTCGAGAGCGAGGCCCGCCCGCTGATCGACCGGCTCTTCGCGCAGGACCCCGATGCGCTGCGCGCGCATTGCGAAACGCTGTGGCACGCCTGGAAGGCGCCGCGTCTGAAGGCGGTCTGACTCGCCGTGGCCACCGAGATCGAGCGCAAGTTTCTCGTCGCCAGCCCCGCCTGGCGAGACAAGGCCGACGCGGGCAGCGCGCTGCGGCAGGCCTATCTTGCGAAAGGCCCCGCCAGCGTGCGCGTGCGCATCGTTGACGAGACCAGCGCGAAGCTGACGGTCAAGGCTGGGGAATCGGGGGTGGCGCGGTCGGAATTCGAATACGAGATTCCGCTCGAGGATGCCTGCGCGTTGTTCGAGCTCGCCACGGGCGGGGCGATCGAGAAGCGCCGCCACCGTGTTCCGGCGGGCGAGGGGCTCGTCTGGGAGATCGACGTCTTCGCCGGCGCGAACGAGGGCCTGGTGCTCGCCGAACTCGAACTTCCCGACCCCGATACGCCTTTCGCGCGGCCCGAGTGGCTGGGCGAGGAAGTGACCGGCGATCCGCGTTACTACAACTCCGCGCTCGCTAGCGGCGGATCACGCTCACCGGACTGATCCACAGCGTGCGCGGCCGCCGGTGCGCGATCAGCCATTCGCCCTCGATCCTGCTCAGCCGGTCGGCGTAGTAACCGTTGTGATCGAGACCCGAGGCGCTGGTGACCATCCAGTAGGTGCGCGCGCTGGCGGTCTCTTCGTCGACGAAATCGATCTTGCAGGTCGTCAGGTGGTGGCTGATGTAGCCGGGCGAGCCGTCCTGCGGGGCGGCGAAAGGCGAAGGCGCAGTCATCCAGGCGATGATCGCCGCGCGGCCCCGGTGGACCTCGGCCAGTTCGAGCACGCCGTCCGGCGTGAAGCAGGCGGCATAGGCCTCGGCCTTGCGGGCGTCGCCCGCCTGGGTCGCGGCCGCGAGCCGCTGCTGGATCGCGACGACGTCCTCGGCGCGGGCGGCGGTCATTTGAGCGTTTCGAGGTAGTCGATGATCTCCTTGCGCTTGGCCTCGTTGGGCACGGAGATCACCATCTTGGTGCCGGGCACCATCTTCATCGGCCCCGACAGCCACTGGTCGAGCTTTTCGCGGGTCCACACGATCCCCGAATTCTTGAGCGGCGTGCTGAAGGCATACCCGGGCACGTCGCCCGCGGTGCTGCCGACGATGCCATGGAGCGTGGGTCCGATCCCGTTCTTGCCCGGCTCAACCGCGTGGCACGCGCGGCACTGCGCGAAGGCCACCGGCGGCTTCGCGGACGCGGCCGCAGCGGCGGGCGTGGTGGATGCCGCGTCCGCGACCGGCGCAGCGGCGTCCTGCGCCGCCTCGGTGGCGGCTTGCGTCTCGGCCGTCGCGGCGGCGGTTTCGCTCGAGACGGGGGCCGCAGCCTCGCTGGCCGTCCCTCCGCCTTCGGCCAACTCCGGCGCGGCAGGAGTTTCGCTCGCCTCAGGGGCTTGCGACGGGGGCGAATCGCCGCAGGCCGCAGTCAGCAGGACCGGCGCCAGGGCCGGCAGGATTCTCGCGATTCGCATATTCGACGCACCTCCGCTGGCGGAACTCCTATCGGCGGTTCGACCAAGGTCAAGTCCGCCCGACGCGGACTTGGGCGCGGCGGCGGGCGCGCGGCTGTGGCATCCTTGCCGCAAGTCCGGGCAAATGCCCGCGCCGGTGCGACTCGCGTGTGGCTGCAAGCGTCACGCTCGACTAGGCGCGCTGGCGATGAGCGACGTCGCTTTCCTCGACCTGCCGCCGGAGCGGCCCTGGCGCGGCGAATTCGCCGCAACGCTGCGGCTGTCCTGGCCGCTGGCGCTGGCGAACCTGCTCCAGATGCTGACTTATGCGATCGACGTGATCTTCATCGCGCGGCTCGGCCCCGAGCAGCTCGCTGCCTCGTCGCTGAGCGTCGCCTATTTCGGGCTCGTCACCTGGGGGCTGATCGGCCTGACCGGAGCGGCGGCGCCGCTGATGGCGGCGGAGCTCGGCGCGCGGGCGCCCGCCTTGCGCGCGGTGCGCCGGGTCATGCGCATGGCGTTGTGGCTCGCCGTGCTCTCGGGCGCTGCGGGCATGGGTCTGTGCCTGCTCGCAGGCCAGCTCATGCGGGCCACCGGGCAGGACCCGGCGATCGCCGCGATGGCGCGCGAATACATGAGCCTGCTGCTGCTTTCGACGATCCCGATGGTCGCGGCGAGCGTGCTGCGCACCTTCGTCTCGGCGCTCGGCCGGCCCGTCGTCGCGACCGTGATCACCGCGGGCGGGATTGGCGTCAACGCGCTGGGCAACTACGCGCTGATTTTCGGCAATTTCGGTGTTCCCGCGCTCGGCCTGCGCGGCGCGGCGATCGCCACGCTGCTGACTTCGCTCGCGATCCTTGCCGCCTATTTCGCCGCGATCGCGCTCGATCCGCGCATGCGGCGCTACCGCATCCTCGGTAACTGGTGGCGCATCGACGCGGACCGGCTGGCGCAGCTCGCGCGCGTGGGTACGCCGATCGCGCTGACCGTCGTCGCCGAGGGCGGCATCTTCGGCGCGGCGGCGTTCATGATGGGCCGCTTCGGCGCGACCCAGCTCGCGGCGCATACCGTCGCGCTGCAACTCGCCGCGCTGGCTTTCCAGGTGCCCTTCGGCGTGAGCCAGGCGGCGACGATCCGGGTGGGCTACTTCTTCGGCGCGCGCGACCGTGCCGGCGTCGCCCGGGCGGGGTGGGTCGCGCTTGCCATCGGCACCGGCTTCATGGCGACGACCGCGCTCGCCATGCTGCTCGTGCCCGAAATGTTGCTCTCGCTATACATCGACCCCTCGGACCCGGCGAACGCGGTCTTGGTCGCCTTCGCGCTGCGCTATCTTGCGGTCGCGGCCGGATTCCAGTTGTTCGACGGCGTCCAGTCGGTCGCGGCGGGCGTGCTGCGCGGCCTGCAGGATACGCGCGTCCCGATGGTCATCGCGATCTTCGCCTACTGGGTCCCCGGTTGCGGGACCGCCATGGTGCTCGGCTTCGCGACCGGCCTGCACGGACTGGGCGTGTGGATCGGGCTTGCCTTCGGTCTCGTCGCCGCCGCGCTGCTGCTGGTCAGCCGCTGGCACCGGCGCGAGCGGCTCGGCCTGTTCGACCGGGCACCGCACGGTCCGGTGCCACCGATCGTGCACTAGCAGCGCGCCGTGGCGCGCGGAGCCGGCCAGCGCGGCTCGGCCTGTCCCGGACCCGCGCCGTCCAATCGAAATTTCTTCGCGCGGGGGTGTTGACGGCCATGTGCGACGTGCACATATGCGCGCCGTTGGCACTCTCTATCCTGGAGTGCCAATCCAGTTTTGTGACCATTGGATGAGGGAGAATCCCATGAGTTTCCGTCCGCTGCACGACCGTGTTCTCGTGCGCCGCGTCGAGGCCGAGGAAAAGACGGCCGGCGGCATCATCATCCCCGACAGCGCCAAGGAAAAGCCCGCCGAGGGCGAGATCGTGGCCGTCGGCACCGGCGCCCGTTCGGACGACGGCAAGGTGACTCCGCTCGACGTCAAGGTGGGTGACCGCGTGCTGTTCGGCAAGTGGTCGGGCACCGAAGTCAAGGTCGACGGTGAAGATCTGCTGATCATGAAGGAAAGCGACATTCTCGGCGTGATCGAAGGGGCGATGGCCACGGCCTGACCGGCCGGATCGCAACCCCACATCGAAAGACTTTCCGGAACAAGAACCCTTTGAAGAGGAATTGAACAATGGCAGCCAAGGACGTCAAATTCTCGCGCGATGCGCGCGAGGGCATCCTTCGCGGCGTCGACACGCTCGCGAACGCAGTGAAGGTGACGCTCGGCCCCAAGGGCCGCAACGTCGTGATCGAGAAGAGCTTCGGCGCTCCGCGCATCACCAAGGACGGCGTGACCGTCGCCAAGGAAATCGAACTCAAGGACAAGTTCGAGAACATGGGCGCGCAGATGATCCGCGAAGTGGCCAGCAAGGCCAACGACGCGGCTGGTGACGGCACCACCACCGCCACCGTGCTCGCCCAGTCGATCGTGCGCGAGGGCATGAAGTCGGTTTCGGCCGGCATGAACCCGATGGACCTCAAGCGCGGCATCGACCAGGCCGTCGTCAAGGTCGTCGAGAACCTCAAGGCCCGCTCGAAGGACGTCTCGGGCTCGTCCGAGATCGCCCAGGTCGGCGTGATCTCGGCCAATGGCGACAAGGAAGTCGGCGAGAAGATCGCCGAGGCCATGGACAAGGTCGGCAAGGAAGGCGTCATCACCGTCGAGGAGGCCAAGGGTCTCGAATTCGAACTCGACGTCGTCGAAGGCATGCAGTTCGACCGTGGCTATCTCTCGCCCTACTTCGTCACCAACCCGGACAAGATGACGGTCGAACTCGAGAACCCCTACATTCTCATCCACGAGAAGAAGCTCTCGAACCTGCAGTCGATGCTGCCGATCCTCGAGGCCGTGGTGCAGTCGGGCCGTCCGCTGCTCATCATCGCCGAGGATATCGAGGGCGAGGCCCTGGCCACGCTCGTCGTCAACAAGCTGCGCGGTGGCCTGAAGGTCGCGGCCGTCAAGGCGCCCGGCTTCGGTGATCGCCGCAAGGCCATGCTCGGCGACATCGCCACCCTGACCCAGGGCGAGATGGTCTCCGAGGACCTCGGCATCAAGCTCGAGAACGTCACGCTCGGCATGCTGGGCGAAGCCAAGAAGGTCACGATCGACAAGGACAACACGACGATCGTCGACGGCGCCGGCTCGGCCGAGGACATCAAGGCCCGCGTCGAGCAGATCCGCTCGCAGATCGAAGTCACCACCAGCGACTACGACCGCGAGAAGCTCCAGGAGCGTCTCGCCAAGCTCGCCGGCGGCGTGGCCGTGATCAAGGTCGGCGGTGCAACCGAAGTCGAGGTGAAGGAGCGCAAGGATCGCGTCGACGACGCGCTGCACGCGACCCGCGCCGCGGTTGAGGAAGGCATCGTCCCGGGCGGCGGCACCGCGCTGCTCTATGCCACCAAGGCGCTCGAAGGCCTGACCGGCGAGAACGAGGACCAGACCCGCGGCATCGACATCGTGCGCCGCGCGCTTCAGTCGCCGATTCGCCAGATCGCCGAGAACGCGGGCTTCGACGGCGCCGTCGTCGCCGGCAAGCTCATCGAGGGCACCGACGAATCGCAGGGCTTCAACGCCGCGACCGACACGTACGAGAACCTCGTCGCCGCCGGCGTGATCGACCCGACCAAGGTCGTTCGCACCGCGCTGCAGGACGCGGCTTCGGTCGCCGGCCTGCTGATCACCACCGAAGCGGCGATCAGCGAGAAGCCGGAAGACAAGGCCGCGATGCCGGCGATGCCCGACATGGGCGGCATGGGCGGAATGGGCGGCATGGGCGGCTTCTGAGCCGACTCGTCCAATCCGATCAAACGGATGTGGGCCGGGGATGCGAATCCCCGGCCCATTTTCGTTTGCGCGCCGCGCGTCTTTCGGACGCGCCTGGCGGGGTGCGCGCGGGATAAGTTCCCGCTCTTCCGGCAGAATGTGGCGTGGGATCGACGAGCCGTGCCTGCCCGTCGATCTTTCAAAGGCGCGCAGGATTGTTTCCCGTCGCCTTTTTGCGTACTGTTTTTACAGGGATTAATCGTGCGCCATCGCAGGCGATCTGCCACGACCCGCGAAAGTTCGTCGATCCTCTGCGTGATCCGACTGTTCGCCGGTTAAGCATTTCCCAAGATGGCCTCAATAAGGTGGAGCCTGCATGGCACTCGCAGGAAAAATGACCGTTTTCTCTCGCATTGTTGGCGCACTCACGTTCGGCGCCGCGGCGCTTGCACCGGTCCCGGGCGCGCTCGCGGCCGACGGCAACGTCGAAGCCGCGTTCGACCGGACTTTCGGCACCGAACTACGCGGACCGCGCGTTTACGACACCGCTTTCGAAGCGCGCATCGCCAGCCTCGCCGAAGCCTCGCAGGGGCGCATCGGCGTCGCCGCGATGGACTTGTCGACCGGCCGCGTGATTGACGTGCTCGGCGACCAGCGTTTCCCGATGGCCAGCACCAGCAAGATCGCGATCGCCGCGACCTTCCTCGAAGGCGTCGAGAAGGGCCGCTGGAGCCTGACCAGCGAATTCCCGATGATGATGCCGGTGCGTTCCGAGCCGTTTTCCAGCGCCGTCGCCCCGGTGCGCGCGGGCGAATACTATACCGCCGGCAAGTTGATCGAGCTGATGCTCACGCGCAGCAACAACTACGCCACCGATGCGCTGCTGCGTGTCGTCGGCGGGCCGGCCGCGGTCAACGCCTGGGTGCATCGGGCCGGTATCACCGACTGGCAGATCGACCGCGACATCGCCACGCTGGTGCGCGACGACGGCGCGATCAACCCGGCCGAAGTCATCGATTCGCGCGACAGCGCCACGCCGATGGCCATGGTCCAGCTTCTCGCCGGACTGCACGAGGGCAAGTGGCTGTCGGACAGCAGCCGCCAGCTCATCCTCGACACGATGGGCCGCTGCCTCACCGGCCGCCGCCGGATTGTCGCCAACCTGCCGACCGAGGCGCGCGTCGCGCACAAGACCGGCTCGCTGTTCAACACCTCGAGCGATGTGGGCATCATCGAGACGCCCGACGGCCGCGCCTTCGCCGTCGCGATCTACGTGACCGGCCAGGGCACCCGCCTCAAGCGCGAGGCCCGCATCGCCAGTATCGCGCGCGCGCTGTATGACGGCTACGAGGACGGCAAGTTCGGCGGCTATACCCGCACCGCCGCGCGCTGACGCCGCTCGCGTCGCGGCGCTCCTGACCATACGAGGCCTTTGCGCGACCGCATCGGCTGCGTTTCCAGACGGCGGACACCGGTCCGCAAGCGTGGGTTATTCCAGCGATTCCAGCGGCAGCCCGTGCAGCTTGAGGAAGGACAGCTTGTCCCAATAGCCGCGCTGAAAGACGATCTGGCCTTCGCGCACGGTGAAGAAGCCGCAACCGCGCAAGCCGTTGGGGTCGCGCCATTCGAGCGCCGCGACCTCGCCCGCTTCGTGGATCGCTTCGGGGATGCAGGTCATGTCCGCCTCGGCCAGTTCTCGCGTGAACATGGCGCGGATCGCTTCGCGGCTCTCGACCGGGTCCTGCGTCACCTGATGGTTCACGGCGTTCTCGGCGTAGAGGGCGGCGAGGCCCTCGGCATCGCCCGCGTTGAATCGCGTGACCCAGGTTTCGACGACTTGCTTTGGTGTCATGGTTGACCCTCCCCTGGCGGGCGTCGCTGCGATTGCTGGCCGACAAACGAAAAGGGCGCCCCGACCAGCCGCCGGGACGCCCTTCGCGTGTCTGCGAGCAGATCGAAGCTTACTGCTTCATCTCGGCTTCCGCGTCGGCGGCGGCGTCGGCAGCGGCATCGGCCGTATCCTGAGCGGCGTCGGCGGCTTCGGCGCCGGCATCGGCAGCGGCATCGCCCATGTCGGCGGCGGCTTCCGAGGCATCGGCGGCGGCGTCACCCATGGCGTCGGCGGCGTCGGTCATCATGGCCGAAGCGTCGTCGGCGGCCGAAGAAGCGGTGACTTCAGCGGCGTCTTCGGTGGTTTCCGAGCAAGCGGCGAGCGTGAGCGCGCCGATGGTGGCGGCAGCAGCGAGAACGATCTTGCGCATGTGGTTGTATTCCTTGAACAGCGAGTGAACGGAGCACGGCTTACGCCGCGCCGAAAGCCTACTTCTGGGATAGACTTCGCCGCGTGAAATAAACGTCTTGCCGTACAGGCGCAAGGCTTTGTCGCGTTCAACCGCCGTCCGGACCGGAATCCGGCCCATACTGAAGCGATACACCTGAACTGTGGCGAGGATGTGTCCAAATGCGGCGAATGCCTACTTTCGTTTGATGGCCTCCCGCCGGGCCCGAAGGACGACGATGGGGACTGACGATCCCGGCAAGCGCTGCTAGGGATCGTCCATGGAGCCCAAGCAGCATCTCTATCTGGTCGACGGGTCGGCCTACATCTTTCGCGCCTATCACCGCCTGCCGCCGCTGACCGATCCGGAAGGGACGCCCGTAGGCGCGGTCTACGGCTATACGACGATGCTTTGGAAGCTCGCGGAGGATCTCAACAAGGCCGACGGGCCGACGCATCTCGCGGTGATCCTCGACAAGTCCTCAACCTCGTTCCGCAACGAGATCTACGACGAGTACAAGGCCAACCGCCCGCCGCCGCCCGAGGATCTCGTCCCCCAGTTTCCGCTGATCCGCGACGCGACTCGCGCCTTCAGTCTCGCCTGCATCGAGGAGGAGGGGTTCGAGGCGGACGACCTCATCGCCAGCTATGCGCGCGAGGCGACCCGGCGCGGCTGGGACGTGACCATCGTATCCTCTGACAAGGACCTGATGCAGCTCGTGGGCCGATGCGCCGATCCCGTCGACGGGCACGAGGGCGGCTGCATCGACATGCTCGACACGATGAAGAACGCGCGCATCGACGTGCCCGAGGTCGTGGAGAAATTCGGTGTCCCGCCTGAGAAGGTCGGCGACGTGCTCGCGCTGATGGGCGATTCGGTGGACAATATTCCCGGCGTCTACGGCGTCGGCCCCAAGACCGCGACCAAGCTGATCCAGGACTATGGCGACCTCGAATCGGCGCTCGCCGCCGCGCCGGACATGAAGAAGTCCAAACTCCAGGAGCGGCTGATCGAGCAGGCCGACATGGCGCGGCTTTCCAAGGTGCTGGTCACGCTCAAGGAAGACTGTGCGCTGCCGATCGCGATGGAGGACTTCAAGCTCGACGCGATCCCCGTCGAACCGCTCGCCGCCTTCCTCGAAAAGCACGGTTTCACCAGCCTTCTCAAGCGCCTCCATGCGGGGAGCGGCAGCCCCGAACCGACCACGCGGCTCAATCCCTCCAAGCCCGTGACGGCGGGCGCCGGCCCCGCCGAGGGGGCTTCGCGCCAGCCGCTTCCCGAGATGCCGGCGGTCGACCGCGACGCCTACAAGTGCGTCACCACGCTCGCCGAACTCGACGAATGGATCGCGCGCGCGGCGGCGGCGCGGGTCGTCGCGGTCGACACCGAGACCTCGGCGCTCGATGCCATGCGCGCCGATCTCGCCGGGATTTCGCTGGCTCTCGGCCCCAACGACGCCTGCTACATTCCTCTCGGCCACGGCGGCAGCGACATGTTCGCCGAGAAGCCCGAGCAGGTGCCGCGCGAGGAAGCGCTCGCCCGGCTCAAGCCGCTGCTGGAAAGCGACGCGGTGCTCAAGGTTGGGCAGAACATCAAGTACGACCTCAACGTGCTCGCCCGGCACGGTATCGCGGTGGCTCCGATCGACGACACGATGATCGTCTCGTTCTGTCTCGATTCGGGCCGGCAGATCGAGGGCATCGGCGGCGGCCACGGCATGGACGAGCTGTCGCAGCGGCACTTGTCGCATACCACGCTGACCTTCAAGGAGATCTGCGGCACCGGCAAGAAGGCGATCCCCTTCGGCGAAGTGCCGCTCGATCGCGCGACCCAGTATGCCGCCGAGGATGCGGACGCGACCTGGCGGCTGCACCAGGTGCTCAAGCCCCGGCTCTCGTTCGAGGGCGGCACCCGCATCTATGAACGGGTCGACCGGCCGCTGATTCCCGTCGTCGCGCGGATGGAGCGGCATGGCATCAAGGTCGACCGCGACAAGCTGGCGCACCTGTCGAGCCAGTTCGCCGAGGCCGTCTCGGCGCTCGAATGTGAGATATTCGGTCTGTGCGGGCAGGACTTCACCATCGGCAGCCCCAAGCAGCTCGGCGAGATCCTGTTCGACAAGATGGGTTACAAGGGCGGGCGCAAGGGCAAGTCGGGCCAGTACTCGACCGACCAGAACGTGCTCGAAAAGCTCGCGGGCGAGGGCGCCGAAGTCGCCACCAAGGTGCTCGAATGGCGTCAGCTCACCAAGCTGCGCTCGACCTATACCGAAGCGTTGCAGGCCGCGATCAATCCGGACACGGGCCGCGTCCACACCAGCTACTCGCTCGTCGGCGCGCAGACCGGGCGGCTGTCCTCGACCGATCCGAACCTGCAGAACATCCCGATCCGCACCGAGATCGGCCGCCAGATTCGCGACTGCTTCGTCGCCGAGCCGGGCAACGTCCTGCTCGCGGCCGACTATTCGCAGATCGAGCTGCGGCTCGCGGCGCACATGGCCGACGTCCCCTCGCTCAAGGAGGCCTTCGCCAACGGCGAGGACATCCACGCGCGCACCGCGATGGAGATGTTCGGCACGGTCGACCGCGACACGCGCGGGCGCGCCAAGACGATCAATTTCGCGATTCTCTACGGCATCTCGCGCTGGGGGCTGGCCGGGCGGCTCGGCACCGAACCGGACGAGGCGCAGGCGATGATCGACCGCTACTTCGAGCGCTTCCCCGGCATTCAGCGCTACATCCACGAGACGCTCGAGACCGTGCGCACGCAGGGCTATTCTGAGACGCTGTTCGGCCGCAAGACCTGGTTTCCGCGAATCACATCGAAGAACCAGGCCGAGCGGCAGGGGAGCGAGCGCGCCGCGATCAACGCCCCGATCCAGGGCACCAGCGCCGACATCATCAAGCGCGCCATGGTCCGCATGGGCCCGGCGCTCGACGAGGCGGGGCTGGGCGCGGTGCGGATGCTGCTCCAGGTCCACGACGAACTGGTGTTCGAGCTGCCCGAAAGCGACGTCGCCGCCGCTTCGCCGGTGATCGAGCGGGTCATGGCCGAAGCGGCGCTGCCGGCGGTCAGGCTCGACGTGCCGCTGGGAGTCGAGATCGGGCACGGCGCGAGCTGGGGCGCGGCGCACTGACACCGGGACGCGACCGGGCAATTCCCCCGGGTTGAAAATGCTGCGTTGCGGCATAAGCTAGGCCCGATGGTTGAGTTCATCCATGCTCTTCTCGGCGACACGCCGCTCTGGCTGCGGCACGCGGTATCGGCGGTGGTCATGGCCGCGATCGCGATCGCGGCCGCCCAGCTGATCCACTGGGTGCTGTTCAAGCTGCTGACGCGGCTCGCCAAGGGGTCCGAAAGCAAGGCCGACAACCTCGTCGTGCGCAAGCTCGCGGCGCCCTCGCGCTGGGCGCTCTATGCGCTCGGAATCGTCATCGCGGCATCGGAAACGCCGATGCTCGAGGATTTCTGGGAGCGGATCGCGGGGCTCGCGATCCCGCTGCTGGTCGGCTGGATGGCGGTGGCGATCCTTCACGCCTTCATCGAGGCGATGATCCTGCGCAGCGACATCTCGGTCGCGGACAACCGCGCCGCGCGCCGTCGCCGGACCCGGCTCTCGATCTTCAACCGCATCCTGACGTTTCTCATCGTCTTCATCACGATCGGGCTGATGCTGCTCTCGATTCCGGGCGTGCGCGATGTCGGCGTGACGCTGATGGCCTCGGCGGGGCTCGCCGGTCTCGCCGTCGGCGCGGCGGCGCAGCCCGCGCTCAAGTCGCTGATCGCCGGGTTCCAGATGGCGCTGACCGAGCCGATCACCATCGGCGACGCGGTGATCATAGGCGGCGAGTGGGGCTGGATCGAGGAAATCCGCACGACCTACGTGGTGGTCAAGGTCTGGGACGAGCGGCGCCTCGTCGTGCCGACCAGCAAGTTCCTCGAGGAGATCTTCCAGAACTGGACCAAGACCAGTTCGCAACTGCTCGGCACCGTGATGTTCTATGTCGATCCGATGACCGAGCTCGAGCCGATCCGCGAGAAGTTCTATGAATTGGTGGAAGACAACGCGCGCTGGGACGGGCGGGTCAAGCACATGCAGGTCACTGAGCTGACGCGCGACGCGGTCGAGATCCGCTTCCTGATGACCGCGAAGGATTCGCCCACGCTGTTCGACTTGCGCTGCGACGTGCGCGAGGCGCTGATCGGCTGGATCCGCGAGACCCGGCCCGACGCGATCGTGCGCAACCGCATCCTGCCGGTCGCGCCGGTCGAGCTGAGCCCGGCACCCGAGATGGCCGAAATCCTCCCTGCGGCCCGCAACGGCGGCAACGCGGCGGGGGCATAGGAGAAGTCCGCGCTCCGCCAAGGCGCGCGCGCCTCAGCCCAGCACGATCGTCTCGGTCGGCGCGAGCGACGCGATGAAGCCCGCGTCGTGGCTGACACACACGATCGCGCCGTCGTAGCCGCGCAGCGCCGCCTCGAGCATTTCGAGCGCGGCGACGTCGAGGTGGTTGCTGGGCTCGTCGAGCACCAGCAGTTGCGGCGGCTCGGCGCGCGAGAACAGGCCCGCCAGCGCCAGCCGCACGCGCTCGCCGCCCGAGAGCGAGGCCACCTCGCGCTCGGCCCAGGCATTGCGGAAGCCGTAGGCCGCCAGCGCGGCGCGGGCCTGGTTGGCGTCGAGTTCGGGCGCGAGGCGGCGCAGGCTTTCGAGCACGGTGCCGCCTGAGCCGAGCAGCGCGAGCTCCTGATCGAGCAGCGCGATCCGGCCCGGCTCGCGGCGCACGTCTCCCGAAGTCGGCGCTTCCTCGCCGACGAGGATGCGCACAAGGCTCGTCTTTCCCGACCCGTTGGGGCCGGCAATCGCGATCCGCGCGGGGCCGCGCACGGTTACGTCGATCGGGCCGAACAAGCGCCGTGCGCCGCGCTCGCAAGTGATCGCGCGCGCCTCGACCAGCACCCGGTTGGCGGACAAGCCGCTCGGCGGCAGGGCGATGCGGATCGGATCGAGCACTTCGACGCGACCGCGCGCGTCCGCCAGATCCTCCTCGGCGCGGGCGACGCTTTCGCCGCCCTTCGTCTCGATGCGCCCGGCGGTGGCCTCGGCCCGCCGCTTCCTTGCGCCGAGCAGGATCTTTGGCTCGCTGCGGCTGGCGGCGACGCGGCGGCCCTTGGCTTCGCGGTGTGCCTGCTTTTCGGTCTCGCGCTGTTTTTCGCGCCGCGCGCGCGCCAGCGCCTGCTCACCCCGGTCGAGCGCCCTGGCGGCGCGCTCGCGCTCGGCCTCGCGCCGTTCGGCAAAGGCCTCCCAGCCGCCGCCGACGCGGTGCACGCCGACGCGGGTCAGTTCGACGATCGCATCCATGTCGGAGAGCAGCGCGCGGTCATGGCTCGCGACGACGGCGGCGCCGTTCCATCCGGCGAGGAGTGCAGCGACCGCCTCGCGGCCCGCGGCATCGAGATTGTTGGTCGGCTCGTCGAGCAGGAGCACTTCGGGGTCCTCGAGCAGCATCCCCGCCAGCATCATGCGCGTGCGCTCGCCGCCGCTCAGCGTCGCGAGCGGGCGCGCCGGATCGATCGCGGCGAGCCCGGCGGAGGCGGACGCGGCATCGAGGCGGGACGCGAGCGTCCAGTCGGCGCGGTCGAGATCGTCGTCGCGCGGTGCACCAGCCTCGATGCGGTCGAGCCGTGCGAGATCTTCCGCCACGCCGAGGGCATCGGCGACCGTCGCATCCCGCGCGCGGGGCAGTTGCCGCAGCATCGCGATGCGGGCGTTGCCGGCGATCGAGCCCGCGGCGAGCGGATGCTCGCCAGCGATCGCGCGCAGCAGCGTGGACTTGCCCGAGCCGTTGCGGCCGACGAGGCCCAGCCGCTCGCGGCCGAGCGAGACCGTCAGATCGGAGAACAGCAAGGTACCGTCGGGCGCGGCGCAGGCGACGCGGTCGAGAGTCAACAATGTCATGGGAACACCGGCAGATAGCGTGAACGAAAGGGTTGCTATGTGCTCAGGTGTTCATCGGACTCTGCTACAGGCCTCTTAGGGACGGGGTTCTTGCCCCATACGGTTTTCGGGCGGGCGCGACAAGGCCCGCGAAGTATCGCGGCTTCGCGGGCCCCTCGCTTGGCGCCGGTGGTCCGACCGGCGCCGGATCAGTCGCCGTGCTTCTTGTCGCGCGTCGATTCGACCATGCCGGGCGCGATGAAGCCGATCGGCTCGACCGCCATGGCGCGCTTTTTCAGCTCGCCCTTCATCTTGGCGTATTCGGCCTCCATCTCGGGCGTCACCGTCGCGCGGCTGTCCTCGAGCGCTTCCTCGAAGTCCTCGCGCGAGACGTTGGCAACCTCGGCACCGCGCTTGCGGATCGCGATCAGGCCGGCGCGGCGGACCACGTCTTCCAGATCGGCCCCGGTGAAGCGCTCGGTGCGCGCGGCGATGTCCGCGAGCGAGACGTCGTCGGCCAGCGGCATCTTGCCCGTATGGATGCCCAGGATGTGCTCGCGGCCCTTCTCGTCGGGCGTGCCGACGTAGACCAACTCGTCGAAGCGGCCTGGGCGCAGCAGTGCGGGATCGAGCAGTGCCGGGCGATTGGTCGCACCCACCAGCACCACCGACTGCAGTTCCTCCATGCCGTCCATCTCGGTAAGCAGCGTGTTGACCACGCGCGCGGTGACTTGCGGCTCGCCCATCGACCCGCCCGAGCCGCGCGCGGGCACGAGGCTGTCGATCTCGTCGATGAAGATCACGCAGGGCGCGACTTGCCGGGCGCGGGCGAACAGGCGCGCGATCTGCTGCTCGCTCTCGCCGTACCACTTCGACAGCAGATCGGACGACTTGATCGAGATGAAGTTCGCCTCGGCCTCCTTGGCGACGGCCTTGGCGAGCAGCGTCTTGCCGGTGCCTGGGGGTCCGTAGAGCAGGAAGCCCTTGGCGGGCCGAATGCCCAGCTTGTGGAAGCTCTCCGGGTTCTTGAGCGGCAGCTCGATGCCTTCCTTGAGCTTCATCTGCGCGTCGTCGAGCCCGCCGATGTCGGCCCAGCCGATGCTCGGCATCTGCACCATGACCTCGCGCATCGCCGAAGGCTGCACGCGCTTGAGCGCCTCGACGAAATCGTTGCGTTCGACCGAGAGGCTTTCGAGGACCTCGGGCGGAATCGTGCGTTCCTCGAAGTCGATCTGCGGCATGATCCGGCGCACCGCCTCGATCGCCGCCTCGCGCGCGAGCGCGGCGATGTCCGCGCCGACGAAGCCATGGGTCGTGCGTGCCAGTTCCTTGAGATCGACGTCGGGGCCGAGCGGCATGCCGCGCGTGTGGATCGCGAAGATCTCGCGCCGGCCGCTCTCGTCGGGCACGCCGACGATGATCTCGCGGTCGAAGCGGCCGGGACGGCGCAGCGCCTCGTCAATGGCGTCGGGCCGGTTGGTGGCGGCGATGACGACGACGTTGGCGCGGCTGTTGAGGCCGTCCATCAGCGTGAGGAGCTGGGCAACGAGCCGCTTTTCGGCCTCGCCATGGACCTGGTCGCGCTTGGGCGCGATCGAATCGATCTCGTCGATGAAGATGATGGCCGGGCTCGACTTGGCCGCCTCGTCGAAGACCTCGCGCAGCGCCTTCTCGCTCTCGCCATAGCCCGAACCCATGATCTCGGGCCCGTTGATCAGCAGGAAGTTGGCGTCGCTTTCGTTGGCGACGGCCTGCGCCAGCCGCGTCTTGCCGGTTCCCGGCGGGCCGTGGAGCAGCACGCCCTTGGGCGGATCGACGCCGAGGCGCGTGAACAGCTCGGGATAGCGCAGCGGCAGTTCGACCATCTCGCGCAGCGCCTTGATGGTCTCGGACATGCCGCCGACGTCGTCGTAGTTGATGTCGCCGCGCGGCCCCAGCGCTTCCTCGAAGACCTCGCGCAGCTCGACCTCGGTGTTCTCGTCGATATGGACGATGCCCTTGGGGGTGGTCGAGACGACGTTGAGGCGGATCTGGGTGAGCGCGTAGGCGGGTGCGTTGAACATGCGCCGGAGCTGCGGCGGGATGTCGGCGACCTGCTGCTGGCCGGTGGTGGCGACGAGATCGCCCTGGACCATCGGCCGCCCGGCGAAATTGCGCTTGAGCGCGATGGTCGGCCCCTGGAGGCGCATCTGGCGGTGCGCGGGCGCGAAGACGACGCGTTGCGCGGGGCGCGATTCGGCCTTGCGCACCTTGACGTGTTCGCCCGAGCCGACCTCGGCGTTGCCGCGCTGGAGGCCATCGAGGCGGATGACCTGGAGTTCCTCGTCCTCGGGATAGGCGAGCATGGCTCGGGCCACGGTCATCTGCTTGCCCGTGATCTCGAGCGTGTCGCCCTCGAGCGCGCCCAATGCGGACATCGAGGCGCGCGAAAGGCGCGCGATGCCGCGGCCGCTTTCTTCCTGTCGGGCCGCTGCGACCTGCAGCTTGATGGAACGTGTTTCGATGTCGGTGGCGGCGTCAGCCATGCGCTTCCTTCCCGTTACCTGCCCCTGCGGGGACGCGGTTGGCACCTGCGAAGCTAGGTACTGGGCCGGAGGATTTCAAAGGGGGGATGGACCCGCTGTCGGCATCGCAACGCGGACGCGCTCCCCGCACCGCGAAAAAAAGCGGCCCGGTCGTTGCCGACCGGGCCCTGGAAGTTTTGGGAGAGGATGCCTGAAAGGCAGTTTCTGTATGACTCAAGCCCGATTTTTGTGCAAGTGCGAAATGCTCATAGACCCGTGTAAAATTGACAATCGATTCAGGTTTTTATCTAAGTATATGATTTTTAAACGAGAAAAATTGAAAGGCCCGGTTCGTTGCCCAAGGCGAAACGTGACCGGCGGCGCGCGGTCTGTGCAAGAATCGGCATAATTGCGCTGCAGTGCACCAAGGCGCGGCCCGATCCGGCTGTCCGGATCGGCGCCGCGAGCCGCTTCGAAGAAACTCAGTGTGCCATCAACAGCGCGAGATCGCCTTCCTTTCCGAGGAAATAGGCGGTGACGCCGCCGAACAGGAACTCACGCATGCGGCTCTTGCCGTACGCGCCCATGACAAGCAGTTGCGCGCCGCTCTTTGCCACCGCGACTTCGAGCGTTTCCTCGGTCGAACCCCGCCGGGCCAGTTCCTCGAGTTCGGCATGAATGCCGTGGCGAGAGAGATAGCGCAGGGCGTCGGTCGCGGGGAAGCCACCGGTCTTCTCGGTGATGGTGACCATCTCCACCGAATCGCACAGCGTCAGGATCGGCAGCGCGCAACGCAGCGCGAAGGCTGCTTCCTCGCCGCCGTCCCAGCCGATGCAGGCCTTGGCGAGAGGGAAGGATAGCGGCGCGTCATCGGCGATCATCAGCACCGGAGTGCGCGCCGTGAGCGCGAGATCGCCGGCGATCTCGCTTCCCCCGGAGACCACGACGACATCGGCAAAGCGGGCCGCGTCCGCCAGCGAAGTGACCAGATCGCCTTCGGTGCAAACGACGTCGTACGCCACGTCCTCGCGCGCCAGGCGCGTCTCGACCGCCTTGGCCTGGGTATCGCGCTCGTCGCGCGCCCGGTCGATGACTTCGGAAACGACATAGCTGCTGCCCAGCGGGTCCATCACGATGTTCGCGGTCATCGCCATGTTGACGAGCGCGGTCACATGGCCGCTCGTCGCGCGGGCGAGGTTGAGCGCGGTCTCCAGGCGGGCGTCGAACCCGGCTCCGGCTTCGGCACTGAAGAGGATCGATTTCATAGCTGCTCTCCTTTTTGAACATTCATAGCGAACAGGGCGGCAGGGTCCATGACACTCGTCAATTCCGCCGGATTTGTGAACTGGACCGTAAGCCCCGCATTGCGCTATCCGGCATCCGCTGTTGCAAAGCAGCATAGTCTTTGGCCGAGGAGAGGACCTGAATGAACAAGATTTATCCGGACGCCGCCGCTGCGCTGGACGGCCTGTTGCGCGATGGATTGCTCGTCGCCGCGGGCGGATTCGGTCTCTGCGGCATCCCCGAGCGGCTGCTCGACGCGGTGCGCGACAGCGGCGTCAAGGACCTCACCTTCGCCTCGAACAACGCCGGGATCGACAACGAGGGGATCGGCAAGCTGCTGCGCACCAAGCAGGTCAAGAAGATGATCTCGAGCTACGTCGGCGAGAACAAGGAGTTCGAGCGCCAGTTCCTCGCGGGCGAGCTTGAAGTCGAGTTCTGCCCCCAGGGCACGCTTGCCGAGCGCATGCGCGCCGGCGGTGCGGGCATTCCCGGGTTCTATACCAAGACCGGCGTCGGCACCCAGGTCGCCGAGGGCAAGGAAGTGAAGGTGTTCGAGGGCCGCAACGGCCCGGAGGAATACATTCTCGAGGAAGGCATCTTCGCCGATCTCAGCCTCGTGAAGGCGTGGAAGGCGGACGAGACCGGTAACGTCGTGTTCCGCAAGACCGCGCGCAACTTCAACGTGCCGGCCGCCACCTGCGGCAAGGTCTGCGTGGTCGAGGTCGAGGAAGTGGTGCCCACCGGTTCGCTCGATCCCGACTGCATTCACCTGCCGGGCGTCTACGTCCAGCGGATCATCGTGGGCGCGCCCTACGACAAGAAGATCGAATTCACGACCACGCGCGAGAGGGAGGCCGCATAATGCCCTGGGACCGGAATCAGATGGCCGCGCGCGCGGCCAAGGAACTCGAAGACGGCTTCTACGTGAACCTCGGCATCGGCATTCCCACGCTGGTGGCGAACTACGTGCCGGAGGACATCACCGTCACGCTCCAGTCGGAGAACGGCATGCTCGGCATCGGTCCGTTCCCCTATCCCGAGGACGTCGATCCTGACCTGATCAACGCGGGCAAGCAGACGATCAGCGAACTGCCGCGTTCGGCCTACTTCGATTCGGCGCAGAGCTTCGGCATGATCCGCGGCGGCCATATCGACGTCGCCGTGCTCGGCGCGATGGAAGTGGCCGAGAACGGCGACATCGCCAACTGGATGATCCCCGGCAAGATGATCAAGGGCATGGGCGGCGCGATGGATCTCGTCGCCGGCGTCAAGAAGATCATCGTCGTCATGGAGCACACCAGCAAGAGCGGCGATCCCAAGTTCATTCCCGAATGCACGCTGCCGCTGACCGGCAAGAACGTGATCGACATGATCGTGACCGATCTGTGCGTGTTCCAGCGCCCGGACCACGATTCGCCGTTCCGGCTGGTCGAACTGGCGCCCGAGGTGACCGCCGAGGAAGTCGCGGCCAAGACGACGGCGCACTATCTGGCGTGACGCGCGGGCGCGTCGCTTCGGTGCCGACGGAACCGAAGCGGCGGCTTGCGGCCCCCCGGGCCGCGCCGCATAACCGGCAGGACAGACTCGCAACGGGAGACGATCCAATGGCCGACATCGGCGCAATTCCGCTGACCCGCATCGACGGCGCCACCGACAGCCTCGCCCGGCATCAGGGCAAGGTCCTGCTGGTGGTGAACGTCGCCTCGAAATGCGGCCTCACGCCGCAGTACGAGGGGCTCGAGAAGCTCTACCAGGCCTACAAGGACAAGGGCTTCGAAGTGCTCGGCTTTCCCGCCAACGACTTCGGCGGCCAGGAACCCGGCACGCACGAGGAGATCGTCGAGTTCTGCCAGGCGAACTACGGCGTCTCGTTTCCGCTCTTTGCCAAGGCCCCGGTCTCGGGCGCGGACAAGCAGCCGCTCTATGCCGAACTGACCGGCGCGATCCCCACCAAGCAGGGCGACGTCGAGGGCATGAAGGAGAGGTTTCGCGGCTACGGCATGACGCCGAACGACGATCCCGAGGTGCTGTGGAACTTCGAGAAGTTCCTGATCGCCAAGGACGGCACGGTCGCCGCGCGCTTCGCGCCGGGCACCGCGCCCGACGATCCGGCGCTCGTCTCCGCGATCGAGAGCGAACTGGCCAAGTAGTCCGGGCCAGGCTCGCAACGAAAAAGGGGCGCCGGTTCGAACCGGCGCCCCTTTTTCGTTTTCGCGTATCGCGTCGCCTCAGCCGATCGCTGCCTTGAGATCGTCCACCAGGTCTGTGCGCTCCCAGGGAAACAGGTCGCCCTCGGCAAGCCGGCCGAAGTGGCCGTAGGCGGCGCTCGGCTGGTAGATCGGCTTGTTGAGGCCAAGGCCGGTGCGAATGCCGCGCGGCGTCAGGCCGCCCAGCTTGGCCTTGGCGACGGCCCAGATCGCCGCCTCGATCTTCTCGTCGTCGACGGTGCCGGTGCTGCTCGTGTCAACGTAGAGCGAGAGCGGCTCGGACACGCCGATCGCGTAGGACACCTGGATCGTGCAGAGCTTGGCCAGGCCCGCCGCGACGACGTTCTTGGCGAGGTAGCGGGTGACGTAGGCGGCCGAGCGGTCGACCTTGGTCGGGTCCTTGCCCGAGAACGCGCCGCCGCCGTGCGGCGCCGCGCCGCCGTAAGTGTCGACGATGATCTTGCGGCCGGTCAGGCCGGCGTCGCCATCGGGGCCGCCGATCTCGAACTTGCCGGTCGGGTTGATGTGATAGACGGTCTCGTCCGAGAGCAGCTCGGCCGGGATGACCTGGGCGATCACGCCCTTCACGTAGTCGCGCAGTTCGGCGTACTTGGCGGCATCACCGCCCGATTCGCCGTCCTTCTCCCAGGGCTCGCAATAGTCCTTGGCGTGCTGGGTCGAGACCACGATCGCGGTCGCGGCGACCGGCTTGCCGTCGCGATAGCGCAGCGTGACCTGGCTCTTGGCGTCGGGCTCGAGGAACGGCGCCTTGCCCGAGTGGCGGTCCGCCGCCATCTGGTGCAGGATCTTGTGGCTGTAATCCAGCGTCGCCGGCATCAGGTCGACGGTCTCGTCGCTGGCGTAGCCGAACATGATGCCCTGGTCGCCTGCGCCTTCATCCTTGTTGCCGGCCGAATCGACGCCCTGCGCGATGTCCGCGCTCTGCGGGTGCAGGTGGTTTTCGAAGTGCAGGTTCTGCCAGTGGAAGCCCTTCTGCTCGTAGCCGATCGTCTTGACCACGTTGCGAACCGTCTTCTGGATCTCCTCGAAGGCGCCGGGCTCCCAGTTGCCTTTCGAATCGATCATGCCCTTGCCGCGCACTTCCCCCGCGAGGACGACGCGGTCGGTGGTCGTCAGGGTCTCGCAGGCGACACGCGCTTCCGGGTCCTTCGACAGGAACAGATCGACGATGGCGTCCGAGATCTGGTCGGAAACCTTGTCGGGATGGCCTTCCGAGACACTTTCGGAGGTAAAGACATATTCGCTGCGCATTGGCTCACCATTCATATAAAGATTTCTTTATGTGCTTGGCGGAGCGTCTATCGCGTTGCGCGTCGCAACGCAACAGCACATCCCAAAAGCAGTGCAGCGGCGATCAGCAGAGGAATGAGATTGCCGAAGCGGGCAAACGGCGTCGGCGGGTGCGCAGGGGGGATCTTGCCGTCGATCCGGTTGGCGGTGTGGCGCGGAATGTAGCCGCGCACGATGCCGTCGGCGTCGATCACCGCGCTGATCCCGGTCGTGGTCGAGCGCAGGATGGGCAGGCCCTCCTCGATCGCACGCAGCCGCGCTTGGGCGAGATGCTGCGGCGGACCCCAGGCGCCGAACCAGCCGTCGTTGGAGGGATTGAAGATGTAGTCGGGCCGGCTTGCCGGATCGACCACCTCGCCCGAGAACACGATTTCGTAGCAGATCTGGATTCCGGCCTTGCCCCAGGCGCCGAAGTTGTAGGTTCGCGGTCCCGGTCCGGGCCAGAAGTCGAGCGTTCCGGCGACAAGCCGCGTCAGCCCGAGCGGTTCGAGCAGGTAGCGCAGCGGAAGATATTCGCCGAAGGGCACTAGATGCGCCTTGGAATATCCGGCGAGGATGCTGCCGCGCCAGTCGATCGCCGTCACCGAGTTGCGCGCGGCGATGTCCTCGCCATCCTTGATGACGATGTCGACCGCGCCGGTGAGCAGCAGACTGTAGGGACCGATCACGCGGCCGATGCGCTCGCGCGCGGCGACGGGATCGGCGTCGTAGGTCATCAACCGGTAGAGGAACGGCGGATAACCGTCGCGCAAGTAGTCGGCGAGGCCCGATTCGGGCCAGAACACGACCCGCCGGTCGGCACGGTCCTTCTGCACCGTGAGCCGCGCCATCTTGATGAAGTGGCGCTCGAAATTGCGCGGGTCGTCGAGCGTTTCCTGCCGCAGATCGGGCTGGATCAGGGTGAAGCGGATCGCGCCCTCGCGCGGGGCCAGATAGGCGGCGGGCGCGAGCATCACCGTGCCGAGCGCCCCTGCCGCCACGGCGAGAGAGAGCCCCGCCGCGAGCCGCTCGCGCGCGGAGCCGCCGATGAGGAAATGCATCGCCCGGCGCAGCAGGCAGGCAAGGCCGACGACAAGGCCGGACAGCGCGTAAGTGCCGAGCCAGGGCGCGAGCAGGGCAAGGCCCTGCGAATCGTAAGGGCCCACCAGCATGACCGCGAGCGGGTTCCACGCGAAACCGGTGAAGAGCCAGGCGCGCGTCCACTCGGTGACGATCCAGCACGCGGCGAAGACGAGGCCGAAATAGGGCAGGGCCGCGGGCTCGGTCCGCTCGTCGTCGCTGCCGCGCCTTGCGCGCAGGTAGCGTACGAAGGCCCAGGCCGCGGCGGTCGCCAGCGCGGGAAAGATCGCGAGGTAGAGCGAGAGCAGGATGACCGCGATGCTGCCGAGCCATTGCGGCATTTCCGCCTGGTAAGTGAAGGCGGTCGCGATCCAGTTGTTGCCGATGGTGAAATGGCCGAGGCCGAAGAACCAGCCGACCGCGAAGGCGCTCCCGATACTGCGCGAGCGCGCGGCGGCTTCGGCGAGCCAGGCGAGCCCGAGCAGGGCCAGCGGCCAGAGCGCCAGCGGCTGGAAACCGCAGGCCGTGAGCGCGCCGGCGACGATCGCGCCGCTGCGCCGATAGCGGAAGACGGCCTCTGCCGCCTGACGAGAACGGATCATGCGCGCGGCTTGTGGAGCGCCGCCCGGCGCAAGGCAAGCGTCCTGCGGTGACGTGCGGCCGCCGGGGCCGCCCCCGGCGGATCGCGGATCAGTTCACCGCTTCGAGGGCCTCGCCCGAATCGCCCGAAGGCTTGGCGGTGCGGCGGGTCCGGCGCTTCGGCTTGGCGGGCGCCTCCTCGGCGGTCTCGCCGTCCTTGCCGATCGAGGGGGGCAGGGCCGCCGCGTCGATCCCCGGAGTCTCGTCGGAACTCTTGTCGGCCGCCGGCTTGCGGCGCGAGCGGGTCTTCGGCTTTGCCGGTGCCTCGGCTTCGGCGTCGCCGGCTTTCGCCTCGGCTGTGTCCGCCTTGTCTTCGCCTTCGCCCTCGTCATTCTTGCGACGCGGCTTGCGCGCAGACTTGGCGGGGCCGCGCGAATTGCGCACGAAGGGGTTTTCGACCGGTTCGTAGACCGAGCGCTCGCCTTCGGAGCCGCCCTCGCCGGTTTCGGACTGACGGTCCTGCTGCGGCTGGGACTGGGGCTGCGACTGCTGGCGATTGCCCGAATGGTTGCCGTGCTGCTGGCGGTCATCGCCGTAGTTGCTGCCGCTGTCGTCGCTGTCGTCGTCGTTGTAGTCGTTTGAGCGATCATCGCGGCGGTTCTGGCGCGATTCTTCCTGACGCTGGCGCTGATCGGCCATCACGCGGAAGTAATGATCGGCGAACTGGAGGTAATACTCCTCCTGCACGCGATCCCCGTTCAGGTGCGAGTCGTGTGCCAGCTTCTTGTACTTCTCGAGCAACTGGGGCGCATTGCCACGCGCCCGGCTATCGATACGATTGAGCTGCTGGTTGTTCTGTTGCCGATTATTCCCGCGGCCACGCCGGCGGTTATTCCCACGATTGTTGTTCAAGGATAATTTCCTCAAAAAAGCCCCTTGGCAGCGGCCAATGGCTTGGCCGGCGACCGTATGTCGCTTATCCACGGTTCGCGTACGAGAGCCGTGCCACCCTCACTTGCCGCGTGCAGCTCTCCCGCCGCGCCGCTTTGCAAATGCTGGAGTAGAGCCGATTGCCTGGGAAAATTCCGTCCACGCCTAGGCTCTAGACAAGACTTAGGCATTCAGTACGGCATTGCCAAGCGAAAATTTACCGGGAAACCGACATTTCCACAGCGCGGGGGCGGTTCGCGAGGTCGCGGTGGAGCCGAGTCGCGAGCCCGGCGGCATGCGCGATCGCCGCGACCGGATCGGCTTGCCGCGCGCCGATTTCGACCATCGCGACTCCTTCGGGTGCGAGCAGGCGGGGGAACTGCGGCACCAGCACGCGATAGGCATCGAGCCCCTCGGCCCCAGCGAAAAGCGCGCCCGCCGGCTCATGATCGCGCACCACGCGTTCGAGCGGGGCATCGTCCTCGACATAAGGCGGATTGGCGAGGATCAGGTCGAACCTGCCCAGGCCCTTGGCCCAGCCGGGCGCGCCCCAGTCCGCGCGGCGCAAGTCGGCGCGGGGCGCGAGGCCGAGCGCGTCGGCATTGCGCGCGGCCACCGCGAGCGCGGCCTCGCTGCGGTCGATGCCGATGCCTTGCGCCTGCGGCCAGAGCGAGAGCGCGGCGAGCAGCAGCGCGCCCGAGCCGGTCCCGCAATCGAGCACGCGGCGCGGCGGCCGCGCGGTGAGCGCCTCGCGCGCGGCCTCGATCAGCGTTTCGGTGTCGCCGCGCGGTATCAGCACGTCGGGTGTGACCTCGAGCGTCAGGCCGTAGAACTCGGCGGTGCCGAGGATGTAGGCGACCGGCTCGTGCGCCATGCGCCGTTCGAGCAGCCCCGCGAAGCCCTCGGGCGCGGGATCGCGCATGTGCCGCAGCAGCAGGTCCGAGCGCGAGACGCCCAGCGCGCCCGCCATCAGCAGTTCGGCGTCGAGCCGTGCGGTCGAGGCTTCGGGGCCGAGCGCGGCGACGGCGGCGGTGATCGCCGCGGCGATCGTGTCAGGCATCCATCGCGGCGAGGCGCTTGGCTTCGTCCTCGGCGATCAGCGCGTCGATCAGTTCGCCCAGCCCCGGTCCTTCGAGCACTTCGGGCAAGCGGTGCAGCGTCAGGTTGATGCGGTGATCGGTGACGCGGCCCTGCGGGAAGTTGTAGGTGCGGATGCGTTCCGAACGGTCGCCCGATCCGACCATCGCCTTTCTCGCCTCGGCCTCGGCGCCCTGGGCCTCGTCGCGCATCTTCTCGTAGAGCCGCGCGCGCAGCACCTGCATCGCCTTGGCCTTGTTCTTGTGCTGGCTGCGCTCGTCCTGGCAAGTGACGACGATGTCGGTGGGCAAGTGGGTGATGCGCACCGCCGAATCGGTGGTGTTGACGTGCTGTCCACCCGCGCCGCTCGCGCGATAGATGTCGATCTTGAGGTCCTTGTCCTCGATCTGCACGTCGACCTCGGTGGGTTCGGGCAGCACCGCCACGGTCGCCGCCGAGGTGTGGATGCGCCCGCCGCTTTCGGTGACGGGCACGCGCTGGACGCGGTGCACGCCGCTCTCGAACTTGAGCTTGGCGAACACGCCCTGGCCGGCAATGTTGGCGACGATTTCCTTGAAGCCGCCGATGTCGTTGGCGTTGACGCTGATCGGCTCGATCCGCCAGCCCTGCTCGGCGGCATAGCGTTCGTACATGCGGTAGAGGTCGGCAGCGAAGAGCGCGGCCTCGTCGCCGCCGGTGCCCGCGCGGATTTCGAGCATCGCGGGGCGCTGGTCGGCGGCATCGCGCGGCAGCATCGCGAGCGCCAGCTTGCGCTCGGCCTCGGGCACCTCTTCCTTGAGCGCGCGCAGTTCGTCCTCGGCGAGCGCGCGCATTTCGGGATCGGGGTCCTCGAGCGTGCTCAGGCTCGCGATCTCGCCGCGCAGCGAGGCGAGATGCGCGGCGACCCGCGCCACCGGCTCCAGTTCGGCATAGTCGCGGCTCGCGGCCACGAAGGCGTCGCCCTCGAGCGTGCCCGAAGCCAGCCGCGCTTCCAGTTCGGCGAACCGATGCGCGATCTGAGCGAGGCGTTCGTCGCTTACCGCCATCAGGCTCCGATCCGCGCTGGAATGGCGTGAAGCGGCAGGCGCTCCTGATCGCCGGTGGCCAGATCCTTGACCATGGCCTCACCCGCCGCGAGTTCGTCGTCGCCCACGATCAATGCGAAGCGCGCGCCACTGTCATTGGCGCGGCTCATGCGTTTCTTCATGTTCCCGCGAAAGCCTATCTCGACGCTGAGACCCGAGCGGCGCAGCGTCGCCGCCAAGCCAAGGCACGCGGTTTCTGCTGCGGCGCCGAGGGGGACGATCGCGAGGTCGGGAGACTCGGGCGCGATCTCGCCGGCATCGACGACCAGCATCGCCAGCCGCTCGATCCCCGCTGCCCAGCCGACCGCCGGCGTGTGCGGGCCGCCGAGCGACTCCATCAGTCCGTCGTAGCGCCCGCCGCCCAGCACGGTGCCTTGCGCGCCGAGCCGGTCGGTCACGAATTCGAAGGCGGTGTGGCGGTAGTAGTCGAGCCCGCGCACCAGCGAGGGCGCGCGCGTCCACGCCACGCCCGCCGCATCGAGGCCCGTGGTGACCTTGCCGAAGAAGTCCTGCGCCTCGCCGGAGAGGAAATCGTCGATCCTGGGCGCGTCGGCGACGAAGGCCTTGTCGCGCGGGTCCTTCGAATCGAGAATCCGCAGCGGGTTGCGCTCGAGCCGGTCCTGCGAATCTTCGGACAGCGAGCCCTTGTGCGCGCGAAAGTATTCGACCAGCGCCGCGCGCCAGGCATCGCGGCTCGCCGCGTCGCCCAGCGTGTTGAGCTGGAGCGTCACGCCATCGGTGATGCCCAGTTCCTTGAGCAACTGGTCGGCCATGATCAGCAGCTCGGCATCGGCGGCGGGCTCGGCCGCGCCGATGATCTCCGCGTCGATCTGGTGGAACTGGCGATAGCGGCCCTTCTGCGGCCGCTCGTAGCGGAACAGCGGCCCGTGCGTCGCGACCTTGAGCGGCGCGTGCTGCTGCCAGCCGTTGGTGAGATAGGCGCGCGCGATCCCCGCGGTGAATTCGGGCCGCAGCGTCAACGATTCGCCGCCGCGATCCTCGAACGAGTACATCTCCTTGGAGACGACGTCGGTGGTCTCGCCGATCGAGCGGCTGAAGACCTCGGTCTTCTCGAAGACGGGCATTTCGACGCGGCGGAAGCGGTAGAGCTTGCGCACGCGCTCGAAGGTTTCGACGACGTGCGCGAAGGCCTCGGCCTCGGCGCCGAAGATGTCTTGCGTGCCGCGAATGGCTTGCGGTGTTTCCATGGCTGCGCCGCTTAGCGGCATTGCCGCGCCGGGAAAAGTCCGCGCAATCGCCCCGTGGTGCGGTTGCGGCGCGGCCGATCAGCGGCCAATAGGACCCGATGAAAGCCTTGACCGTCGCCGCGAGCCTTGCCCTGGCCGCGCTTACCCTTCCCGCCGGCGCCGCACCGTCCGGCATGTCCGCCGAGATTCCCGCTGCCGCCGACACGCCTTATCCGGGCGGGACGATCGCGCTCGACATCGATGCGAGCGACGTGGAGCGCGGTCTGTACCGCGTGACCGAGACGATCCCGGTCGCGCCCGGCACCGAGCGGTTGACGCTGCTGTTCCCGCAGTGGCTGCCCGGCAATCACGCCCCGCGCGGACCGATCGCCGAACTCGTCGACTTGCGCTTCACCGTCGGCGGCAAGCCCGTCGCCTGGCGGCGCGATCCGGTCGAAGTCTACGCCTTCCACGTCGATATTCCCGAGGGCGCGCGCGAGGTCGTCGCGCGCTTCGTTCACACTTCGCCGCTGCAGTCGGACGAGGGGCGCGTCACCATGACCCGGCAGATGCTCAACCTGCAGTGGGAGAAGATGAGCCTCTATCCGGCGGGTCACTACGTAGGACGGATCAGGGTGAAGCCGCAGGTGACGCTGCCGTCCGGCTGGACGCCGGCGGTCTCGCTGGAGGGCGAGCGCAAGTCGGGCGACCGCTTCACCTGGGCCGAGACCGACTACGAGCGGCTGGTCGATTCGCCGATCTTCGCGGGCGCCAATTTCCGGAGCTGGAGCCTCGACCCGTCGGTGACGCTGAGCGCGGTCGCCGATTCGCCCGGCCAGCTCGCGCTGCGCGCCGAGGACCAGGCCAAGCTCTCCGCGCTGGTCGACGAGACGCTGCTGCTGTTCGGCAAGCCCGCCTTCGACCACTACGAGTTCCTCGTCGCGCTGAGCGACCGGATCGGCGGCATCGGTCTCGAGCACTTGCGTTCGAGCGAGAACCAGCTCGAACCCAACAATTTCGCGCAGTGGGACGATTTCGACTGGGACCGCAACGTCCTCAGCCACGAGTTCGTGCATAGCTGGAACGGCAAGTACCGCCGCCCGGCCGGGCTCTGGACGCCCGATTACCGCACGCCGATGGTGGACAGCCTGCTGTGGGTCTACGAGGGACAGACCCAGTTCTGGGGGCTGGTGCTGGCGGCGCGCGCGGGCACGCAGTCGAAGGACGTCGTGCTCGGCAACATCGCGCAGCGCGCCGCCGCGCTCGCCGCGTCGCCGGGACGCGACTGGCGGTCGGTCGAGGACACGACCTACGACCCGATCGTCGCGGCGCGCAAGCCCAAGCCCTATGCCTCGCTGGCGCGCGGCGAGGACTATTACTGGGAAGGCGCGATGATCTGGCTGGAAGCCGACCAGATCATTCGCGAGGGCACGGGCGGCCGCAAGAGCCTCGACGATTTCGCCAGGGCGTTTTTTTCCTACCGCGAGGGCACGGGCCCGACGCTGCGCTACACCTACGACGACGTCGTCGCGACGCTGGGCAAGGTCTATTCCTACGACTGGGCGGCGTTCCTCGCCGAACGGATCGACGGAACCGGGCGGTCCGCTCCTTACGCGGGACTGGAGCGGGGCGGTTACCGCATCGCCTATCGCGACAGGCCCAATCCCTACGAGAAGGCGCAGATGGACTATCGCCAGACGCTGTCGCTGTGGCACTCGCTCGGGCTCGATCTCGGCAAGGACGGCACCGTCAATTCGGTCCGCTGGGACGGCCCGGCGTTCAAGGCCGGCGTCGTGAGCGGGGCGAAGATCCTCGCGGTCGACACGCTCGCCTACAGCCACGATACGATGAAGGCCGCGATCGCAGCGGCCAAGGGGCGCACGCAGCCGCTTACGCTCATCGTGCAGCGCGGGGACCGCGTGCTGAACGTGGCGGTCGACTATCACGACGGGCTGCGCTGGCCCTGGCTGGAGAAGGCCGTTTCGGGCGCGGCCGGGCTCGACCGCCTGCTCGCGCCGCGCCGCGCGGCGCGCTGATCGCACAAAGTCCGTTGCAGCGCAGCATGCGGGACGCTAGGTCCCGCGCCGGCGACGATCAACACGCCACACGAAAGAGGTCAAAGATGCGCATCGACATGGTTCCGATTGGCGATAACCCGCCCGAAAGCCTCAACGTCATCATCGAGGTCCCGCTGGGCGGCGAGCCGGTGAAGTACGAATTCGACAAGGCCTCGGGCGCGCTTTTCGTGGACCGTATCCTGCACACGCCGATGCGCTATCCGGCGAACTACGGCTTCGTGCCGCATACGCTTTCGCCCGACGGCGACCCGCTCGACGCGCTGGTCGTGGCGCGATCGCCGTTCATCCCGGGCTGCGTCGTGCGCGCGCGTCCGATCGCGGTTCTCAACCTCGAGGACGAGCACGGCGGCGACGAGAAGCTGGTCTGCGTGCCCGTCGATTCGACGTTTCCGTACTACACGAACGTCGCCGAAAAGGACGATCTGCCCGAGATCGTGTTCAAGCAGATCGAGCACTTCTTCACCCACTACAAGGACCTCGAGAAGGAAAAGTGGGTGCGTGTCGGCACCTGGGGCGGCGCCGACGAGGCCCGTCAGGTGATCAAGGAAGCGATCGAGCGCGCCAAGGACGCCAAGGCGGCCTAGCGGCCCGGGCGGACGGGCGCCTCAGTCCATCCAGGACGGCGCCCGGTCGTCGAACGAAAGCTGCGAGACGGCCCAGCCTCCGGGCAGCTTGACGAAGACAAGTTCCCAGCGCGTGACATACTTGTCGTGCTGGGCGACATAATAGCGTTTCACCACCAGGTTGCCGTAACCGGCCTGCTCGACTTTCTCGACGCTCCGGACCGGCCCGTAGATGCGCGTTGTCGTCTCGATCTGCGCAGAGAGATTCTGCCGCTCGGCCTCCTTGCCGGCCATCAGCGGTGATCTGCCGAGCGAAACGTCGACCATTCCGTCAGCGTCGCCGGCCTTCAGCCGTTCGAAGATTGCATCGGACATTCGGTCCAGCGCCGCCTCGTCCGCCGGATCGGCGGCGAGGGCGGCCGGGGCATGGATGGCAAAGGGCGCGCACCCGAGCGCGAGCATTCGTGCCGCCAGCCTCATTCGCGCCTCCGCCGATCGTTTCCGCGCTGTCGATGGTGTCGCAATCGAGGCCGCCGTTCAACCGCCGGCGATGGTCATGCCGTCGATACGCATGGTCGGCACGTTGATCGGGCGGAACCATTCGAGATCGCTCGCGGTGCGCAGTCTGGCGAACATCGCCAGCAGGTTGCCGGCGACCGTGAACTCCGCGACGGGCCCGGCGATCTCGCCGTTGACGATCCGGAAGCCGGAGGCGCCGCGGCTGTAGTCGCCGGTAACGGCGTTGACGCCCTGTCCGAACAGCTCGGTCACGTAGACCCCTTCGGCGATGTCGGCCATGAGTTCGGCCGGGGTCGGCTCGCCGGCGCTGATGTGGACGTTGCCCGCCGCCACGCCCGGCGCGCCGCCGCCGCCGCGCGAGGCGTGGCCGGTGGGCTCGAGGCCAAGCTGGCGCGCCGCCGCGCTGTCCATCAGCCATCCGGCGAGGCGCCCCTGGTCGACCAGCGCGCGCGGGCTCGTCGCGAGACCCTCGCCGTCGAAGGCGCGCGAGCGCAGGCCGCGCACGCGATGCGGATCGTCGAAAATGGTGATGTCGGGCGCGAACACCCGCTCTCCGCGCTTGTCGAGCAGGAAGCTGGCGCGCCGTGCGACCGCGTTACCCGAGATCGCGCCGAGGAAATGGCCGATCAGGGTCCCGCCGACGCGCGGCGAGAGCACCACCGGCATCTGCCCGCTGCGCATCCGCCCGGGATCGACCTTGCCCGTCGCGCGCGTGCCGGCGAGCGTACCGATCTCGGCCGGGCCGATGAGGTCCTCGCGATAGCGCGCCTGCCGCCAGGCATAGTCGCGCTGCTTGGCGCCGCCGTCGCCCGCGACCATCACCGCGCTTATGCTGTGGCTCGACGAGGCGAAGCCGCGCGCGAAGCCGTGGCTCGTCGCCAGCGCGAAGACCGATCTGGTCGCGCTCACGCCTGCGCCCTCGGAATTGGTCACGCCCGCCACCGCGCGACCGGCGTCTTCGGCTTCGAGGGCGACGGCGCGCAGATCCTGCGGGCTGGGCTCGGTCGGATCGGTGAGTTCCAGTTCGGGCAGCGCGCCCCGCGTCAGCAGCTCTTCGGGCGCGAGTCCGGCATAGGCGTCCTCGGGCGCGGCGCGGGCCATGTCGACGGCGCGCGCGGCAAGCTCGTCGAGCGCCGCGCCGCTGAGGTCCGACGAGCCGATGCTGGCCGAGCGCTTGCCGCAGAAGACGCGCAGCGCGATGTGTTCGCTCTCGGAGCGCTCGGCATCCTCGAGGTTGCCGAGTCGGACCTGGATGCTTTGCGAGGCGTTGGCGAGGTAGACCGCGTCGGCCGTATCGGCGCCGGCGCGGCGCGCCCGCGCCACGAGGTCGACGGCGCGATCGGCTGCGCTATCGGGGTCGAGCATGGCGTAGTGGTCCTCCTGGCCGCACGCGAAAGGGCGTGCGAAAGCGGCGTACCTAGTCACCGCGAGGGCCGTTCGCAATCGTCGCGAGGGAGGCGCCGGGCTCCGAACGCGCTTGTCGGACGTTCTGGAAAGGGCTCAGGCGAAAAAGAGGGCGAGGCCCCTGAACAGGCCGGTCAGCGCGAATGGCAGGCCGATCGCGAGCAGCCAGAGCGCCATCCGGTCGCGCTTGTAATAGCGTTCGAGCGAGGCATCGTGGGCCTGGCTGTCGTCGAGCCGGTTCCAGCGCGACTCGAAGCGGCGACACGCCGGAATGATGGCGACGACGAGGATGACCAGCGCGAGATAGGGCAGCAGCGAGCCGCCCTCGGTCTTGAGCGCGCCGATCGTCACGAAAATCTGCAAAGCGGTGTAAACGAGCAGGGCATAGGCGATGTGGTCGCTCATGCGCCGGCGCCAGTCCACGGGCCTTGCCCCCACCTGGGCACCCTCATGGCGGGCGTTGAGCGCGCTGCTGCTCGTTTTGTCCATCCGAAACCTCTCAAGGTGGCTCTGAGTGTGACGGTTATGCATCAAATTGCGGCAACTTCAAGCGTGGTTACCATTTTTGCAACAGCGTGGCCGCGACTCGCAATGTCATGACATCAGCATGCACGAACCTTGCCATATAGCAAAATTTGCGGCCCGCTCGGGTTGCCGTCGTCTTCGCGGCTTCCTAAAGCGAGAGGCGAGATGAGCAACAAGATCGAAGAGACGCAAGCGACTCACGCCGAGCCGAGCGAGGCGGTCGACAGCGCGTCGCTCGCGGAGCGCGGCGGCCTGGAAGTCGTGTCGATCGCCAAGAGCTACGACAAGCGCGCGGTGCTGACGGATATCTCGCTTTCGGTGGCCAAGGGCGAGGTGCTCGGGCTGCTCGGCCCCAACGGCGCGGGCAAGACCACATGCTTCTATTCGATCATGGGGCTCGTGCGACCCGATTCGGGCCGCATCCTGATGGACGGAATCGATGTCACCCGCCTGCCGATGTACCGGCGCGCGATTCTCGGCCTCGGCTACCTGCCGCAGGAAACCTCGATCTTTCGCGGCATGACCGTCGAGCAGAACATCGGCGCGGTGCTCGAACTGATGGAGCCCGACAAGGCGGTGCGCGAGCAGGAACTCGAGACGCTGCTCGACGAGTTCGGCCTCACGCGGCTCCGCTCGAGCCCGGCCATGGCGCTGTCCGGCGGCGAGCGGCGGCGCTGCGAGATCGCCCGGGCGCTGGCCGCCAAGCCCTCGATCATGCTGCTCGACGAGCCGTTCGCGGGTATCGATCCGCTTTCGATCTCGGACATCCGCGATCTGGTGAAGGATCTCAAGACGCGCGGCATCGGCGTGCTGATCACCGATCACAACGTCCGCGAGACGCTCGACATCGTCGATCGCGCCTGCATCATCTACGGTGGGCAGGTTCTCTTCGCGGGCAGCCCGGCCGCGCTCGTTGCCGACGAGAACGTCCGCCGCCTCTATCTGGGCGAGGGCTTCACGTTGTGAGGCGCGCGGCATCGCAGCAGTGTTGAGGAGATATGGCGCTTAGTCCTCGTCTGGATCTGAGGCAGACCCAATCGCTGGTCATGACGCCGCAGCTCCAGCAGGCGATCAAGCTGCTGGCGCTTTCCAATCTCGAGATCGAAACGTTCATCGGCGAGGCGCTCGACGCCAACCCGCTGCTCGATGTCGGCGGTGGCGGCGGCGGCGAGGCGGGCGCGGGCGACGACCTTCCCGAGGACGCGCGCCGCACGAGCCTGGAGAAGTCGCCCGTCGACCAGCTTCTGGGCGAAGGGCGCGGCGCCGAGGACCGGCCGCTCGACATCGACGGGGCGGCGCTGGACCGCGACCGTGACACCGGCGACGGTGACCTGGGAAGCTGGGGCAGCGAGATCCGCATCGGGGTCGCCGGCGAGGACGGACCCGACATCGGCGAACGCGGCAGCGGCGCGATCTCGCTCGCGGAGCATCTCGAAGCCCAGATCGGGCCGATCGCGCCCGATCCGCGCAGCGCGGCGATCGCGCGCTACATCGTCGGCCTGCTCGACGAGGCGGGTTACCTGCCGGTGCCGGTCGCCGAGATAGCCGGCGATCTCGGGCTCGAGGTCGACGAGGTGGCCGCCGCGCTCGCGATCGTCCACGCGCTCGAACCGACCGGCGTCGGCGCGCGCGATCTCGCCGAGTGCATCGCGCTCCAGGCGAGGGAGGCGGACCGCTACGATCCGTGCATGGCGCGCCTGATCGAGAATCTCGACCTCTTGGCACGCGGCGACGTCGCCCGGCTCAAGCGACTGTGCCAGGTCGACGACGAGGACTTCGCCGACATGCTCGCCGAACTGCGCGGCTACGATCCCAAGCCGGGCTTGCAATTCGGCGGCGAGCCGAGCGCGGCGGTCGCGCCCGACGTGTTGATCACCACAAAGGACGACGGCACCTGGCAGATCGCGCTGAACCAGGCGACCTTGCCCAGGCTGGTGGTCAACCGCAGCTACTACGTCGAGCTCAAATCCTCGTGCGAGGACAAGGCCGCGCGCGGCTGGCTGTCGGAAAAGCTCGCCGACGCGAACTGGCTGATCAAGGCGCTCGACCAGCGCCAGCGCACGATCCTCAAGGTCGCGACTGAGCTGGTGAAGCAGCAGCAGGGTTTCTTCAGGGAGGGCGTCTCGGCGCTGCGGCCGTTGACGCTGCGCACCGTCGCCGAGGCGATCGGCATGCACGAATCGACGGTCAGTCGCGTGACCTCGAACAAGTATCTGCAATGCGCGCGCGGAACGTTCGAGTTGAAGTACTTCTTCACGTCGGGCGTCGCCGCCGCGGGCGGCGAGGGGGCGGCCTCGGCCGAAGCTGTCAAGGCCGCGATCCGGCAGCTCATCGACGCCGAGGACCCCAAGGCGATCCTGTCCGACGACGCGCTCGTCGACCTGCTCAAGCAGCGCGGTTACGATCTCGCGCGGCGCACGGTCGCAAAGTACCGCGAAGCGATCGGCCTGGGAAGTTCGGTACAGCGCCGTCGCCAGAAGGCGATTGCTGCGGTGCGGTAAGTACTAAGCACGGTCATAGTAAGCGCGCTTAGTCGAAACACTTGTTTTGCTTAGTAAAAAACTGTTTTCATGTGACTTCATTCTGGTACGCTTTCCATAAGTCGAGCCACCGCTGCGATGAATCGCAGAAAGAGATGGTCGGCCAATGGAGAGGATGCCCATGTCTTACGCGAACAGCGGAGCGGGTAGCCGACGGGTAGGAGTGATCGCGACGGTCGCTGCTATTCACGGACTTGCGCTCTACGGCCTGGTGACGGGTCTGGCGGCCAGTTACATCGAAGTTGTCGTGCCCGGTCTTACCGGCCGCAACATTCCGATCGAACCGCCGCCTCCGCCCCCCGAACCGCAAGTAACGCCCAAGCAGGAGGCCAGCACCGATTCGCGTCTGGTCGCGCCCAAGACGCCCCAGTTGGTGGAAAGCCGGGGCCCGGTCGTCTTCGACGCGCCGTTGGAGCTTCCTCTGCCCGGCCCGATCCCCGACAAAGGGCCGCTCATCGAACTGCCGCAGCCGACCGTATCGGCCTCGCCGAAGTTTTCGCCCAAGGCGGCCCGGCCGAGGAACGACACCGCGGGCTGGATTTCGACCAACGACTATCCCTCGTCCGCACTCCGCCGGGGCGAGCAGGGCACGGTGCGCTTCGAACTCACCATCGGAGCCAACGGCAAAGTGGAGGGTTGCCGCGTGACCGCACCCAGCGGCTCACCGGCGCTCGACGCGGCGACATGCAAGTACGTCGCCGCGCGGGCCCGGTTCGAGCCGGCGCGCGACGAGACCGGCGCGAAGGTCGCCGGTACGTATGCAAGCAATGTGACCTGGGTCATTCCCGAGGACTGACACCGAACGGCGGCGGAGCCGAGAGTCCCCGGCTCTGTCGCCTGAACCGATCAAATGGAGGACGAAGCCATGGAGCGATCGACGTCAAATCCGAGCAAGCCGGCATCCGGCCGCATGATGCCCGGTTCCTCGACATCGGCGATACATGGCCTGGCGCTTTTCGGGCTTTCGATGTGCAATCACAACGAAGGCCTCGTGCGTCTGTTGGGTGAAGCGGCCCCACGACCGCCTCGCGCCGAAAACGGTGGAGGCGGCTGAACCCCCGGACCGGGATCGTGCGATTGCGCCTCAATGGCGATCCCCGGAACCGGCCTTTCCGGGAACTCCATGGCTCCTTGTGAGCTATGGAGTCCCGGAAAGGAAGTTCATCATGGCAGCGCGCGCCTACTGGCAGGGCCAGATCCGTCTGGCGCTGGTTTCGATTCCCGTGGAGATCTATTCCGCCACCAAGTCGGGGGCGTCGATCAGCTTCCGCCAGATCCACGAGCCGTCCGGCAAGCCGATATCCTATGAAAAGGTGGTGCGGGGCGTGGGCCCGGTCGACCGCGACGAGATCGTCAAGGGCTATGAGCTCTCGAAAGGCAACTACGTCCTGCTCGACGAGGACGAGATCGACGCGGTGAAGATCGAGAGCCGCAAGACGCTCGAACTCGTCCAGTTCGTTGACCAGGGTGAAATCGACGTCTTCTATTTCGAGAAGCCCTATTACGTCGTGCCCGCCGATGATCTCGCCGACGAGGCCTATGTCGTCCTGCGCGAAGCGCTGCGCAAGGCGAAGAAGGTCGCGCTCGGCCAGATGTCGGTCCGCGGGCGCGAGGTGCTCGTCAGCCTCAAGCCTTGCGGCAAGGGCATCGTCCTCGAAACGCTGCGCTACGCCGACGAGGTCCGCCGCGCGCAGAGCTACTTCAAGGACATTCCCGACGACACGCCCGATGCCGAACTGCTCGATCTGGCGACAACGCTGATCGACAAGAAGACCGCGCCCTTCGATGCGGGCGAGTTTGAGGACCGCTACGTCGAGGCGCTCAAGGCGCTGGTCGAGAAGAAGGCCAAGGCCAGGGGCAAGAAGGTCCTGGAAGACATCGAGGAGCCTTCGTCCACGGGCGGCTCGAACGTGATCGACCTGATGGCAGCGCTCAAGGAGTCCGTCGATCCGGATGCCAAGGCTTCGGCGAAGAAGGCGCCCGCCCGAAAGACGGCCACCAAGAAGTCGGGCACGACGAAGTCCACGCGGTCCAAGGCGTCGGGAAGCAAGACGTCGCGTTCGAGCCGCTCGCGCAAGTCGGCCTGACGCGTGCTGCTCAACGCTCCGACCCCAATTCACTCGATCGATGCCGAGGTGCTTCTCCGTCTCGGTGTCGCGGCCGTGCTCGGCCTGCTGCTGGGGCTCGACCGCGAAATCAAGGGCCATGCCGCCGGGCTGCGCACGCACGGGCTGGTCTGCGTCGCCGGCGCGGCGATGACGGTCTCGATCATCGCCCTGTATCTACAGCTCGACGGCAGCCGGATGGACCCGCTGCGCGTGTTCGAGGCGACCGGCACTTTCGTCGGCATCCTCGGCGCGGGCCTGATCGTCTTCGCGCGCGGCAAGCTGCACAACCTCACCACCGCCGCGCACCTGTGGCTGACGGCGGTGATCGGCATCGCCTGCGGGGCGGGCCAATGGCCGCTGGTCGTGGTGAGCGCGGTGATCGGCCTGCTGCTGCTCACGCTGCTCTATTTCGTCGAGGGCAAATGGGGCAAGGATCGCCGCATCGGCGGCAAGGATGGTGAGCGATGAGCGCCAAGACCGCCGATTCTCTCTCGGAATACAATCGCAAGCGCGACTTCAAGAAGACGAAGGAGCCCGCCGGAAAGCGCGCGACGTCGAAAAAGGGAAACCTGTTCGTCGTGCAGAAGCACGATGCCACGCGGCTGCACTATGACTTCCGCCTCGAAGTCGATGGCGTGCTCAAGTCCTGGGCGGTGACCAAGGGGCCGAGCCCCGACCCCGACGACAAGCGCCTCGCGGTGCGCACCGAGGACCACCCGATGGCCTATGCCGAGTTCGAGGGCGGCATCCCCAAGGGCGAGTACGGCGGCGGCACGGTGATGCTGTGGGACACAGGCACCTGGGCGCCGATCGCGGGCAAGAGCGCCAGGGACCTTGAGGACGGGCACTTGCACTTCACGCTCAACGGCGAGCGGATGAAGGGCGAGTGGCTGCTGGTGCGGATGAAGCCGCGCCCGGGCGAAAAGCGCGAGAACTGGCTGCTGCGCAAGGTGAAGGACGAATACGCGCAGGAGGGCGACAAGCTCGTCGAGCAGGAACTGACCAGCGTGCTCACGGGCCGCGCCATGGCCGAGATCGCCGCCGACAAGTCGGGCGAGTACTCGCTGGCGGACAAGAAGGGCAAAGCCTTTGCCGCGCAGATGGAAAAGGCGGCAGAGCACAACGCGGACAAGGCCCGATCGGGCCGGAAAAGCGCGGCGAAGACGCCACGCCGCAAGGCCGGCGCCTCCGCCAAGCCGCCCCGGTTCCGCTCGCCGCAACTGGCGACGCTGGTCGACGCGGTGCCGACCGGCAACGATTGGATCCACGAGATCAAGTTCGACGGCTACCGTGCGCTGATCGCGGCGGCGGGCGACAAGGTCGTCGTCTATACCCGCAACGGCCACGACTGGAGCGACAAGTTCACGCCGCTGGTCGAGGCGATCGCCGCGCTCGATTTGCCGCCGTGCCTGATCGACGGCGAGATCGTCGCCTATGGCCAGGACGGCAATCCGAGCTTCTCGGCGCTGCAAGAAGTATTGAAGCGCGGCCACGGTGCGCAGGGGGTGCAGGACAAGCTGGAACTGCACGCCTTCGATCTGCTCGAAATCGACGGCACCGATCTGACGGGGCGGAGCAATATCGAGCGCAAGGAGCGGCTCGAGGCGCTGCTCGGTGGTGCGGAGCCGCCGGTGCGCGTGGCGCAGCACGTGATCGGCGCCGGCGAGAAGCTGCTCAAGGCGATGTGCGATGCCGGGCAGGAAGGGATCATCTGCAAGAAGGCCGACGCGCCCTATCGCGGCCGGCGGACCAAGGCCTGGCTCAAGGTGAAGTGCACCGACCGGCAGGAATTCGTGATCGTCGGCTGGTCGAGGTCGAGCGCCAAGGCGCGGCCCTTTGCCTCGCTGCTGCTGGCGCAGGAAGAGGGCGGGGATCTCGTCTACAAGGGCAAGGTCGGCACCGGCTTCGATGCCGATACGCTCGATGATCTCGCCGCAAGGATGGCGCGGCTGGCGCGCAAGACCGCCCCGCTCGACGTCCCGAAGAGCGAGGCGCGCGGGGCGAGCTGGGTGACCCCCAGGCTGGTCGCGGAGATCGCCTTTGCCGAGTTCACCGCCGAGGGCCGCGTTCGGCACGGCAGCTTCCTCGGTCTGCGCGCGGACAAGCCGGCCAAGGGCGTTGCGCCCGAAAGGAAGGCGAAGCCGCCGCGCGCCGCGCCGCAAGTGGAGATCAGCAACCGCGATCGGGTGGTCTTTCCCGAAAGCGGCCAGACCAAGGGCGAGCTCGCCGACTACTACGCCGCGATCGCCACGCTTATGCTGCCGTTCGCCGCGGATCGGCCCATCAGCCTGGTTCGCTGTCCGCAGGGCCGGGCGAAGAAATGCTTTTTCCAGAAGCACGACAGCGGCGGTTTCGGCGACGGCGTCAAGCATGTGCCGATCCGCGAGAAGGATGGCTCGAGCGAGGACTATCTCTACGTCGAGAACGCCCGGGGCCTCGTCCAGTGCGTGCAGATGGGCACGATCGAGTTCCACGCCTGGGCCGCGCGTGCCGATGCGGTCGAGCAGCCCGATCGCCTCATCTTCGACCTCGATCCCGACGAGGGCCTCGATTTCGCCGACGTCAAGCAGGCCGCGAAAGACATCCGCAAACGCTTGTCCGAGATCGGGCTGACGAGCTTTGCGATGCTGTCGGGCGGCAAGGGCGTGCATGTCATCGCGCCGCTTGCGCCGGGGCATTCGTGGGACGCGCACAAGGACTTCGCCAAGCGCTTTTCCGAGGCGCTCGCCATGGCCGAACCCGATCGCTTCGTCGCGACGATGAGCAAGGCCAAGCGCAAGGGCCGGATCTTCATCGACTGGCTGCGCAACCAGCGCGGCGCGACGGCGGTGGTGCCGTATTCGGCGCGCGCCCGCGAAGGCGCGCCGGTCGCGGCGCCGGTCGGCTGGAGCGAACTCGACGGCTTCGATCGCGCCGGTAACTTCACCATCGCCGATGCCGACGAGCTGGTCGCGCGCGCGAAGGACAAGGCTCTCGCCGGCTGGGGATTTGCCGAACAGATGCTGCCCGAGGTCTGAGGTTCAAGGATTGGTGCTGTCGGTTTCGAAATCGAGGAACAGCGAGCCCTCGCCGTAGAGATAGTCCGGCCGAAAATGCGCGTAGGCTTCGAGCGCGGCGCGATCGGGAATCGTGACCCGGCCACGGTTGAGTTCGAGCAGTTCCTTTTGCCGCAGCGACTTGATCACGCGGTTGATGTGGACCGCGGTCGTGCCGCAGGCATTGGCGAGATGCGTTTGCAGCAGCGGCATGTTGAAGCCGTGCGGATCGGCGAGTCCGACGAAGTTGAGCCGGTGCCACAGCTCGGCGACGATATGCGCGAGCCGCTCCCCGGCGCGCAACTGCTCGAGCTTGACGATCCATTCGCGGTGGATGGCCGCGTCGAGGAGGGTCGAGAACCACAGCAATCGCGTAAGGTGCGGCTCCTGAGCGACGATCTCGGCCAGTTTCGCATGCGGAACGTAGGCGACGAGGCTCGGCCCAACGGTCACGATGTCATGGTCGAGCCGCTTGAGCGCGAAGGCGTGCAGATCGACGAAGTCGCCGGGGACCTGCAAGCCGACAATGTTGCGATTGCCCGAATCGTTGATCACCCGGGAGATGAAGCCGTCGATCAGCATCGTGCTCTGCCTCGCGACGACACCGCGTTCGAGAATGCACGTTCCGTCTGGGACGCGTTCGACGCGCTCGACCAGGGAATCGAGCAACGCGCTCTCGCGTTCGGACATGACGTGCCTCAAGCGACCCTTGAGAAACAGTCGCATGTGGCCTTCTGGCTCGCTCACTTGTCACCTAATCCGCCGGATTGATATATGTTAAGTTTCCGCAGGCTCGACCGCAACCTTGCATGTCTCCCTGCCGGGGCAACGCGCGAAACATGGCTTTGTTCTCGAGAAAATCGTCGAGGCGCAAAGTTTGGATCGCGAGCCGTTCCCGCACTTGCGCGGCGGATGCGGAGCCTTAAGAGTGACGGTGGATCATAGGCGGGAGAGGCCAGCAATATGCAGATGACCGGCGAGCAGACGATTGCCGCGCCACGCGATCGCGTCTGGGCGGCGCTCAACGACCCGGACGTGCTGCGCCAATGCATTCCCGGCTGCCAGAGCCTCGAGCGTGACGGCGACAACCGCTTCGTCGCGGTCGCTGAAGTGAAGATCGGGCCGATCGGCGCGCGCTTCAAAGGCAATGTCGCGCTCTCCGACCTCGATCCGCCCAACGGCTACACGATCACCGGCTCGGGCAATGGCGGCATCGCCGGCAGCGCCAAGGGCGGCGCGAAAGTCCGCCTGGCCGATGCGCCGGGCGGCACGCTGGTCGCCTACGAGGTCGACGCCGAGGTCGGCGGGCGGATGGCGCAGCTCGGCGGTCCGATCATCGACGCGACGGCCAGGAACCTCGCGGCCAAGTTCTTCGCCAAATTCGGCGAGGTGGTCGGCGGGGGGGAGGCCCCCGCGCGGGAAACGAGTGGGAGCGCTGCGCCGGCGGCCCCGGAGGCCCGAACCGCGCCCGCCGCAACCGTGCCTGCCCCCGCGACCGCCGCGCCGGTCCGATCCGCTTCGGCGATCGTCGGCTTGTGGGGCTGGATCGCGGCGATCGTCGTCTCGATCCTCGCCGGCTACGTGCTCGGCAACGCCGAGGTGCAGGGCAGCATCGTCATGATGGTCATGGTACTTGCCGTGGTGGTCGCGGCCGCCGCCTTCGAGGCGGGACGGCGCGGAGGCCGCCCGTGAAGCCCGCCCCGTTCGACTATGTGGCGCCGCGCAGCGTCGAGGAAGCCTGCGCCGTGCTTGCCGAGGCAGGGGGCGGCGCCACCGTCATCGCCGGGGGGCAGACGCTGGTGCCGCTGCTCAACCTGCGCATGAGCCAGCCCTTCATCCTCGTCGACATCACCCGCATCGAGGCGATGAAGGGCGTGCGGCGCACCGATGGCGGCATCTGGGTGGGACCCGCGACGCGCCAGGCCGATGCCCTTGCCGATCCCACGCTTGCCGAGCACCTGCCCGCCTTCACGGCGGCGCTGCGCCACGTCGGCCATTACCAGACGCGCAACCGCGGCACCGTGGGCGGCTCGGTCGCGCTGGGCGAACCGGCGGCGGAAATGCCCGCGACCGCGGTCGCGCTCGGCGCGCGCATCGAAATCACCTCGGCTAGTGGGACACGCACCGTCCCGGCAGACGAATTCTACCTCGGGCCCTACATGACCGTGCTGGAGCCCGACGAACTGGTCACCGGGATCGTCTATCCCGACTGGGCGGCGGGCCACGTCGTGCTGTTTCGCGAGGTGGCGCAGCGGCCCGGCGATTTCGCGCTGGTCGGCATGGTCGGCGCGCTGGAACTGCGCGGCGGCACGATCGCGCGCGCCGGGCTCGGCCTGTTCGGCATGGGGCCGACGCCGGTCAAGGCGCGCCAGGCCGAGGCTGCCCTCGTCGGCGCGACCCTCGACGCGCTCGACCCCCGGGCCGTGGCCGACCTCGCCGTGGCCGACTGCGCGCCGTTCGACGATCACCACGCCAGCGCCGAATACCGCCGCACCGTCGGCCGGCGCATCGTCGCCGGGACGCTGCGCGAGGCACTCGCATTGAAGGAGGCCGCATGAGCGAGCCCAGGAACAAGCTCGACATCGAAGTCACCGTCAACGGCCGCCGCCACGCGGCCACGGTCGAGGCGCGCACCAGCCTGGGCGAATTCCTGCGCGAGGCACTCGGCTATACCGGCACCCACCTGGCTTGCGAGCACGGCGTGTGCGGTGCCTGCACGGTGCGGCTGGACGGCAAGGCCGTGCGCTCGTGCCTGATGCTCGCGGTGCAGGCCGACGGCGCCGAGATCGTGACGGTCGAAGGGCTGGCCGGGGCGGACGGCACGTTCCATCCGGTGCAGCAGGCGATGCGCGACAACTTCGCATTGCAATGCGGCTTTTGCACGCCCGGCGTCGCGATCACGCTGGCGACGCTCTACGACGGCGACACCCGGCCCACGGTCGAGCAGATGGAGCTGGCGATGAGCGGGCATATCTGCCGCTGCACCGGCTACCAGGGCATTCGCCGCGCGATCCGCCAGCTTGCGGGCGAAGCGCCTGCGAGCGCCGATCATGCGGGAGAACAGGCATGAACGTCCATGTTCCCGGCTCTCATGGCCCGAGCGCCCACCGCTACGTCGGCGAACGCACCCCGCGCAAAGAGGACGGGCGCCTGCTGACCGGACGCGGCCAGTTCGTCGACGATATCCGTCTGCCCGGCATGCTCCACGTCGCCTACGCGCGTTCGCCGGTCGCGCGCGGGCGGATCGTTTCGATCGACAAGGCCGCCGCGCTCGACATCCCCGGCGTCCATGCGATCTACACGCAGGAGGATTTCGCCGGAATTCCCCTCAACGTGATGAACTTCTTCTTCGGGCCGGTCGAATGCCCGGTGACGATCCTCGCCGACGGCCGCGTCGCCTGCGTCGGCGATCCGGTGGCGATGGTCATCGCCGACAGCCGCGCGATCGCCGAGGACGCCGCCGCCGTGCTAGAGATCGAGATCGACGAGGAGACGCCCGTCGTCACGCTGGCCGACGCGCGGACGGGGCCGCTGGTCCATCCCGGCATGGAAAGCAACATCTCGCAGGAGATGGGCGAGGAGGAGATCGACGAGGAGCTGCAGGCCGCGCTCGACGGGGCCGCGCACAAGGTCACCAAGACGATCATCCACCAGCGCATCGCGCAGTCGCCGATGGAGACGCGCGGCTGCGTCGCGACGGGTGACGGCGCCGAAGAAATGACGATCTGGATCGGCTGCCAGAGCCCGCATCTCGTGGCGCGTTACACCTCGCTCGCGCTCGGACTGCCCGAGACGGCGATCCGCGTCATCGCCAAGGACGTGGGTGGTGGCTTCGGCCTCAAGAACTTCCCCTGGCGCGAGGAAATCGCGGTGATCGTTGCCGCGCGGCTGTTCGGCCGGCCGCTCAAGTGGATCGAGGATCGCTTCGAATCGCTCACCGCCTCGAGCCATGCGCGCGAGCAGGAAATCACGCTGACCGCGGGTTTCGACGCGGAAGGCCACCTTGTCGCAGCACATGCGGACTATGCCTCGAACAACGGCGCCTGGCCGATGGGCGAGGACTGCAACATCGCGGTGCACATGTTCATGTGGCCCGCCTACAAGCTGCCGAAATACGGCTTCATCACGCGCGGCTGGTACACCAACACCATGGGTCTGGGCGGCTATCGCGGCCCCTGGGCGATGGAATCGCTGATTCGCGAGACGCTGCTCGACGACGCCGCGCGACAGATCGGCATCGCTCCCGAGGAAATCCGGCGGCGCAATCTCGTCTACCTCAAGGACCAGCCCACGGTCTCGAACATGGGCATCCCGATCGAGGACATCACGCCGGGTGAATGCCTCGAAAAGCTGCTCGCGAATTTCGACGTGGCCGCGTTCCGCAAGGAGCAGGCGGCGGCGCGCGAGGCGGGGCGCTATCTCGGCCTCGGGCTTGCCACCTATATCGAGCCGACCGGCTCGGCGGGGCAGATGGCGCCGATGACGGGCGAACTGGCCACGGTGCGGATCGAGCCGACCGGCAAGGTGACGGCCTCGCTTTCCACCCACTCGCAGGGCCACGGCACCGCGACGACGATGGCGCAGGTCATCGCCGACCGGCTCGGCGTGAAGTACGAGGACGTCACGGTCTTCGAAGGCGATTCTGCGTTCGGCGGGTTCGGCCCCGGCGCGGCAGGCAGCCGCCAGGGCGTGATCGCGGGCGGGGCGGCCTGGACCACCTCGGAAATGCTGGCGGACAAGGTCAAGGTTCTTGCCGCGCACTTGTGCAACGCCAGCCCCGAGGCGGTGCGGATCGAGGACGGCGTCGCGCATATCGAGGGCGCGCCGGAAATGGCGAAGTCCCTGAAGGAGCTGGCCGAGATCGCCTATGGCGAGCCCGACCGCCTGCCCGAAGGGCTCGGCACCGGGCTCGAGGCGCAGTACCGCTACCAGCCGCCGCCGATCACGATGACCAGCGCGGCGCACGCCTGCGTGGTCGATATCGACGCCGAGACCGGGTTCGTGAAGATCCTGCGCTGGATCAGCTCGGAAGACTGCGGCACGGTGATCAATCCGGGCGTGGTCGAAGGCCAGATCGCGGGCGGTCTGGCGCAGGCGATCGGGCAGGTCCTGCTCGAGGACATGCCCTACGACGCGCGCGGCAATCCGCTGGCCGCGACCTTCAAGGACTATCTGATGCCCGCCATCAGCGACATCCCGGACTTTGAATACCTCCACGCCAACACGCCCTCGCAGACGACGGGCGGCATGCGCGGCGTGGGCGAGGGCGGCGCGATCGTGGGGCCGCCGACGCTGGTGAACGCGATCGCCGACGCTCTCAGCCCCTTCGGCGAGATCGAGGTGAACCTGCCGTTCACCCCCGCCAAGATCCTCGACGTGATCGAGGGGCGCGACGTTTCGGGCACCGCGGCGAAGTATGCGGCCGAACGCGCCGCGGCGAAGGCCCCGGTCGCGCCCGCGCCCGGTTCGGTGGTGAAGTCCGACTTGCCGAGCCCGGACCGGGCGATGATGCCGGGCGGCGCCGCCGCGCCCGTGCCCGAGGCGGCACCCGCCGCTCCGGCCGAACCCGCCGCTCCCGCCTCGCCCGACGGTGACTGGCACGTCGTGATGAAGCCGCCGATGGGCCCGCAGCAGGAAATGACCGCGCATTTCGAGACCGAGGGCAGCGCGCTATCGGGGTATCTCAGCAGTCCGGAAGGCTCGCAGGACTTTACCGGCACCTTTGCCGACAACCGGCTGAAGTTCGATCTCCACGTCGAGAAGCCGATCAAGATGACGCTCAAGTACGACATCGTCCTCGACGGCGACACGCTGACCGGCAAGGCCAAGCTCGGCATGATGGGCTCGGCCAAGCTCAAGGGAACGCGCATCTGACGCAAGCGCATTGACGGCATCCGCCTCGGGTGGCCTTCGGGCAGGAGGGATGGAGGCGGTGATGCGGATGCGACGGACAGGGTTGACGGCGGGCGTGCTGGCGCTTGCGCTCGCGGGGTGTTCGGCGATGGGCGGCAAGGCGTCATCGGCCTCGGATGACGACACCGAGCAGACGCTCGCGCCTTCGCTCGCCGGCACGAGCTGGCAACTCGTCGCCTTCGAATCGGCGGACGATGCGCAGGGCACGAAGCGGCCCGCGCCCGACCATACCGTCTCGATCACGTTTGCCGAAGACGGCGCATTCGCGGCCAAGCTCGACTGCAACCGCGGTTCCGGAAGCTGGCAGGCGCAGATGACCGGCGCCGCCGGCGGATCGCTCGCGATCACGCCGCTGGCGACGACCCGCGCCTTCTGCCTCGAGCCCTCGCTCGGCGAGATGGTCGCCGCCGCGTTGCCCGACGTCGCGAGCTACACCATGCGCGACGGCAAGCTCTACCTCGCGTTGAAGATGGACGGCGGCATTTTCGCGTTTGCCCCGCTTCCCGACGAGTAGGCGAGCGGGGTCGCGCCGTTACGGTGTCGATGTCGCCATCAAAATGCGCCGCCTTGCGAAGACCTGCTCATGACGAATCTCTGACCAGACCAAGTCCACGCAACTAATTATCGTTGTGGCGACTCCGTGATTGACCCGATCATCGATGACGATAAGTTCGGCATCGAGGGGCAAATGCGGGGGCCTTTCCTAATTGACCGATTCGACCTGTCGCCTGCGGGCGCCTTGGGCCGAATGCGGGGAGCGTGCGCGAAAAGGGTGGCCATTTCCCGGTAAAGCGGCGTGCCTCGCTCGTTAGTGAGGGAGATGTCATGCAGCACGTGTACCGTTTACTTGCCTGCGCGGCGGCGGCGCCTTTCGCCGCCACGGCCGTGCACGCGGCCACGCCCCAGGACATCTGCAGCACGCCCCGCGCCAGCGCGCCGGTGGCGCCGTCAGGGCTCGAGGCCGCCGCGACCCGGGCCGAGGCCGCACTGGCGCAGACGCGCGGGCAACTGACCAGTTCGGGGCTTTCCGAACTTCTCGACGTGCAGGACGGCGAGGCGGACGCGGCGCAGGCCACTCCGGCCGCGAGCCTTGCGCTGGCGCGCTATTGCTCGGCGGCGGGCGAGGCGATGCGCGTCGCCGTGCTCGGCAGCGACCAGCGCGCGGCCAGCTATTTCAGAACCGCGCTCGGCGCCGCCACGCGGGTGGAGGACGATGCGCTCGCCGGCCGTATCGCCTATCGGCTCGCGCTGTCGGTGACGCAGACCTCCGCCGATCCGGGCACCCGCTCGGCGCGGGCGCAAGGCGTGGTCCCCGAGATGGCGCAGGATCTTCAGGGGCTTACCGGCCTTGCCCGGCCCGATCCCTGCGCGGACGTGTTCAGCCCGGCTTTCGACAGCGATTCGGGCTGGGCTTCGACGCGGCTTTCGCTCGATTGCTCGATCAATCGGGCCGAGGCGAGCAAGAGCTGGGACATCGCTTCGCTCGCACTGCTCCAGGTCGCGCGCAACGCCTTGCGTGAGGCCGATCGCTCGCCGCAGTCGACGGGCTATCTGCGCGAAAGCGCCGCCGAAGCGACCTCGCGCGGCTTCGATACCGCGCCGCTGATCGGCGAAGCGGCGCTGCGCCGCGACTTGCTCGCGCGGCTGGTCGAGGCCGCGCTCGACGCGCAGAGCCCCGATCTTGCGGGCATCGCCCGTGCGCTCGGCCAGCTCGCGCCGATGGTGGGAGAGGACCCCACCGAGAAGGCGCGGTTGCGGGCGCTGCAAGGTCGGCTGGCGGCCGCGCGCGGCGACATGCCGGCCGCGGCGGGGCTGATGCGCGAGGCGATCTGGTACGAGAGCGCCAGCCCGCAGCCGCTGCGGCTGGCCGACTGGCACCTGCTGCTCGCGAGCTTCGAGCCCGAGCGACGCGACCAGCACGTGATGGCGGCCTACAACGCGATCGAAACGATCCGGCCGCTGCTGCCCGCCTACGATCCGGTGACCGAGGAATCGATGTTCAAGCTGCGCATGGAACCGGTGTTCCGCGCCGCCGTGGTCTCGCAGCTCGGACGGGTGCGGGGCGGCGACGAGCCGGTGCAGATCGCCTCGGTGCAGCGCATCGTCGAGAGCTTCCGACAAGCCGAGATCCAGAGCACCTTCGGGCGCGACTGCGTGCCGCCGCGCATCCCGATCGAGCCCGCGCAACTCGCCGAGAACGAGGTGCTGCTCTATCCGATCCTGCTTGGCGACCGCGTCGAACTGCTCGTCGCGACGAAGCAGAGCGGGCGCTACGAGCGGATCGAACTCGACCGGCAGGTCGGGCGCGAGGAAGTGACCAACCTCGTCAACCGCATGACCTATTCGCTCGGCACCTCGTACGACAACGACTGGGCGCCGGTCTCGCGCGAACTCTGGTCGCTGCTGATCGAGCCGATCGCCTCGCGGCTCGGGCCCGATTCGACGCTGATCATCATTCCCGACGGGCCGCTGCGGCTGCTGCCCTTCGCGGCGCTGCGCGATCCCCAGGGCAAGTTCCTGATCCAGCGCACCGGCCTGACCGTCGCACCCGCGCTCGCCTATGCCCAGCCGGGCGACGCGATCCGGTCCGATCCACGCGTGGTCGCGGCCGCGGTCGCCAAGGATGTCGAGCTGCGGGCAGGGTTCTTCCCCGAACTCGCCGGCACCATCACCGAGGCGACGGTTGCAGTCGGCGGCGAGGAGCGCGAGGCGGTCCAGCGCGGCCGTCTGCTCGAGAACTTCGCGCGCGACGAACTGGCCGGCGCGCTGCGTTCGGGCCGCGTCGACATTCTCCACCTCGCCACCCACGCCGCGTTCAACGGCCGCTCGGAGCGCTCGTTCATCGTCGCGGGCGACGGCGCGATCCTGATCTCGGACTTGCGCGCGATGATCGAGGCGAACCGCTCGCGCGGTGACGATCTCGCGATCCTCGTGCTCAGCGCCTGCGAGACCGCGGTGGGCGACGACCAGGCCTCGATGGGGCTCGCGGGCACCGCCGTGCAGGCGGGCGCGGTGAGCGCGGTCGCTTCGCTCTGGCAAGTCAACGACGTCGGCACGGTGGAACTGATGAAGGCCTTCTACGCCAACTTGCGCGCGGGCATGCCGCGCGCCGCCGCGTTGCGGGCCGCGCAGCTCTCGCTGATCGGCTCGGGCACCGACAACGCCGACCCCGGGATATGGGGCGCCTTCACGCTGCTGGGAGGATGGCGCTGATGCGGTGCTCGCTTATCGCGCTGGCGACAATGCTCGCCACTGCCGCGCCCGCATCCGCGCAGACCGTGATCACCACCGACGGCTCGACCGCCACGGTGGTCAGTGCCGCCGGCGCGGTAACGACGATCGACGCGGGCACCGTGTCCGGCAACAACCTGTTCCACAGCTTCGCGCAGTTCGACCTCAGCACCGGCGATATCGCGCAATGGGTGCGCAGCGCACCCGATGCGGCGAGCATCGCGCATGTCATCAACCGCGTGACCGGCGGCGAACCCTCGGACATCGACGGCACCTTGCGCATGGCCGACATGCCGAACGCGGACTTCTGGTTCGTCAATCCCTCGGGCGTGCTGTTCGGCCCGGGCAGCGCGATCGAAGTACCCAACGCCTTCACCGTCTCGACCGCGCAGGCGCTGACCTTCGCCGACGGCACCGTGTTCAGCACCACGACGCCCGACGGCTCGACCTTCTCCAGCGCCGCGCCAGAGGCCTTCGGGTTCCTCGGCGGACAGGGCGCGATCGTGGCCGAGGGCGTCGACTGGTCGCTCGGCGATGCCCAGCTCGCGGCGGCGGACGTCTCGGTCAGCGGCAGCGTGACGGCGCAGTTCCTGACGCTGCGCGGCATCGGCGAGGGAGCGATCGACGTCGCTATCGACGACGGCCTCGCGGCGGGCGCGATCGGCAGCGGCACCGTGGCGCTGTCATCGGCCACGATCGGCGCGCAGATCGTCAAGCTGCGCGCGGGCACGATTCTCGTCGACAACACGCTGGTCCGCGTCGAGGCGGAGGGCTTCTCGACGATCGACGCGGCGGCCGAGAGCTTCGTGATGACCTCCTCGGTGTTCGACGTTTCCGATTTCCGCACCCAGGGCAGCCTCGACCAGTTCTCGTCGATCTTCGTCGACGCGATCGACATCGACATCTTCAATTCGGTGCTCTCGTCCGAGACCGGCAATGCCGCGCTGCCGGGGCTGATCGCGCTCTATGCCGGCAACGAGGCGCGGATCACGTCAAGCTCGCTGATCTCTGACGCGACGACCTTCACCGGCGAACAGACCGGCGGACAGAGCGAGCCGGGCGAAGGCGGCGGCGTTCTCGTCAGCGCGCAGCGTATCGTCCTCGATTCCACCGAGATATCGGCAAATGCGCTTGGCGACGGCAACGCGGGCTTCATTTTCCTCGACGCCTCGGACCGGCTCTCGCTCTTCAACACGAGCGTGCGATCCGACAGCTTCGGCACCGGCGACGCGGGTTTTATCTCGAGCTTCTCGGGCGACGTCGATCTCGTCGATTCGGTGATCGGATCGGATGCCTTCGCCGAGGGGCCCGCGGGCTTCGTCGAGATTCTCGCGACCGGCGACGTCAGTCTCGTCAATTCCACGATCGGATCGAGCGCGCGCGTCGGCAGCGCCGGGCGCGCGGGCAACGTCGAGATCGCCGCGGCCGGCCTGTCGCTGAGCGACGGGTCGAACATCAGCTCGGACAGCGCGGGCGAAGGCATGGCGGGCAGCGTGCTGATCAATGCCGATTCGCTCGCGATCACCGGGTCGGACCGGGGCGCCGGGACCTACATCAGCTCGGACGCGCTGGGCGACGGCGATGCCGGCGGCGTCACGATCAACGTCGCCGGCGCGCTCACGCTCACCGGAGGCGCGGCGGGCTCGACCTTCATCACCTCGGGCGCCGTCGGGCAGGGCAACGCGGGCGACGTCACGATCAACGCGGGCGATATCGTCATCACCGGCTCGCCCGACACGTTCACCTTCATCAGCTCCGATAGCGAAGGCCTCGGCGCGGGCGGGCGCGTCAGGATTTCGGCTGATACCCTGGTGCTCGTCGGAGTCGAGCGCGGCGACACCTCGATCACCTCGAGCGCCTTCGGCAATGGTTCGGGCGGCGGCGTCGAGATCGACGTCAACGGCCTCGCCATCGTCGGCGCGCCGGACAGCTTCACTTATATTTCGTCGGACTCCGACGGGGCGGGCGATGCCGGAGGCGTGACGATCACGGCGGGCGTGATGGCGCTGATCGGCGCTCCCGATGCCGGACAAACCTACGTCAGTTCGGACAGCCGCGGCAGCGGCAACGGCGGCAACGTCTCGATTTCCGCCGGTACGCTCGAGGTCGTGGGCGCCGAGAACGCGCAGACCTACATCAGCTCCGACAGCCTCGGAACCGGCAGCGGCGGCGACGTGCGGCTCGACGTTGGCCTGACGCGCATCGCGTCCCGGGCGTTCGTCAGCTCTGACGCGCTTGGGCCCGAGGGCAATGCGGGCACCGTGACGATCACCGGCAATGGGCTCCTTCTCGACGACCGGGCGGTAATCAGCACCGGCACCAACGGTGACGGCGACGCGGGCGACATCGCGATCGACGTCGGCGAACTGACGCTGGCCGGCGGCTCCGCGATCCGCTCGACCAATACGCGCAATTCGAGCGGCCGGGGCGGCAACATCGCCATCGATGGCGAGAGCCTCACGCTCCTGAGCAATTCGACGATCACCACCGACACCAGCGGCACCGGCGACGCCGGCAGTGTCAGCATCGCGGTGACCGACGTCGCGCTCACCGATTCGCGCATCACCTCGAACACGTCCGGAGAGGGCTTCGCCGGCAGTGTCCAGGTCTTCGGGCAAACGCTCACGCTCACCGCGCTCGACATCGAGACCTATATCGGTTCGGACGCCTTCGGTCCGGGTGGAGCTGGCTTTATCGGCATCGACATGGGCGAGATCGAGCTGACCGGCAACGCTAACGTGCTCGCCTTTATCAGCAGCGATTCGCTGGGGGGCGGCGATGCCGGGATCGTCACCGTCTTCGCGCAGCGCCTCGCACTCGAGCAGGCGGCGATCAGCGCCGAGGTCCGCTTCGACGAGGGCGACGGTTCGAGCGTGGGCGGCGTGGGCTTCATCACGATCCAGGCCGACGAGATCGTGCTCGACCGCTCCGCGATCGTGACGAACACCGCTTATCTTCAGGATGCCGGCGCGATCAACGTACTCGCGGGCAGCATCGAGATGTTCGGCTCGCGGATCAGCTCGGACACTTTCGATGTCGGCAACGGCGGCGTGGTGACGATTTCGGCCGACACCCTGTCGCTGGCCGGAGGTTCGGTGATCAGCTCGGATACGCTGGCCGCGGGCAACGCCGGCGCGCTGTTCATCGCGGCGAATACCATCGAACTGGTCGATTCGTTCGTCACCTCGGACACCTTTACCCAGGGCGATGCCGGCTTCATCCTCATGGGCGACCCGAATTTCGACGAAGACGCCGGAAATACGCTGGTGCTGACGCTCGATAATTCGGTGATCAGCACCTCGGCGCGCAGTTCGGGCGACTCCGGGTTCATCAGCATTCTCGGCCAGACCGTCACGCTCGACAATGGCAGCGTGATCGAGACCTCGACCTTCGGTTCGGGCGACGCCGGCTTCGTGCAGATCGTCGCCACCGACTTCGCGATGGACCGCGGCGCCTCGATATCCTCGTCCGCGCTATCGCGTTCCACGGGCGCGCCGGGCTTCGTCTATGTCGTCGCGGATTCGATCAGGCTCAACGGCGATGTGACCGGTACCGTTCCGGACGATGTCCCGGTGGACAGCCGCACCCGGATCACGTCGACCTCGATCGACCGCTTCGTCCCGCCCGACCCGGACGCCGAGTTCGACTTTCCCTCGGGCCTCGTCTTCCTTCAGGGGGGCTCGATCTATCTCGGCCCGGGCGCGCTGATCGACACGAGTTCGCTCGGCGCGGCGCCCGCGGGGCTGGTCTCTGTCACCGCGGACGACGTGGTGCTCAACAACGCGCAGATCGGCTCGACCGCGCGCGGCTCCGGTCCGGGCGGGCAGCTCCTGTTCCAAATCGGCAACCTGACGCTTGAGAACGCCTCGGAAATCTCGACCAATTCGTTCTTCAGCACCGCCGGCAACATCGGCATCTTCCTTCCGCCGGACGGCAAGCTGATCGTACGCGGCGATGATCCGAGCACGATCACCACCAGCGCGATCACGGGTAACGAATCGGGCGGCACGATCCAGATCGAGGCGCCCTTCCTCGTCCTGTCCGACGGGGGTCGCATTCTCGCGCTGGGCCAGGTCGACAGCGCCGACGTGAGCATCATCTCGGATTACTACATCCGCTCGGCCGACCGCATCAATGAGCTTTCGGTCGACGGCTCGCTGTTCGTCGACAGCCAGATCCGCGATCTCAGCGCCGGGATCGAGACGCCTTCGGCCGATTTCCTCGACGCCGCTTCCGTGCTCAGCGGGCAATGCGCGGCGGCGCGCTCGACCGGCGCGACCAGCCGCTTCACCAGCCGCGTGACGGGGCCCTACGCACTGCCCCGGATCGATGCGCCCGATCCGGTTCCGCCCGAACCCGACGGGACCCCGCCGCTCAGCCTCGTCGCGCTCGGGAGGACCTGCGGATGAGCCGCGCCGCGATCACCGTCAGCGGAAGGCTCGCCCCCGTCGTCCTGCTCGGCGCCATGGCCCTGCCGGTCGCGGCGCAGGATGCCGCCTCGTCCAACCTGCGCGACCGCACGGGCCGCGATGCCGCGCAGAGCATGCCCGACTTCGCCGAGCCGCGGGACGTTCCGCTCGTATCCGAGGCGCCCCCGGCGATGCCGGGCGCGAGTGGCACCGTGCGCTTCTCCGCCGTCGCGGTCGAGGCACCGGGCGACGCGGTTCCCTACGCGCGCAACGGCTGGAGCCCGGCGCACGACGAAGCGAGCGGGCTCACGCTCGAGCCCGCCGAGGTGCTCGGTCCCGAGTGGGTCGAGGCGCAGTTCGCGCGCAACGGGTTGATCGGCGCCGAAGTGCCGCTCGACCGCGTCGTCGCGCTGGTCCAGCTCATGAACCGGGCCTACGTCGCCAACGGCTACATCAACTCGGGACTGCTGCTCACCGGCGCACCGCCGCGCGACGGCGGCACGCTCAACCTGCGGCTCGTCGCCGGGCGGCTGCTCGGCGAGGGCGACGAGACCGTCGTCGTGCGCTTTGCCGAGGATCGCAGCGCGGGGCTCGGCGCGGACTACGTGCGGGCACGGATGCCATCGGCGCGGGCAGTGCCGATCAACGCGATCGACGTGGAGCGCGACTTCCGCCTGCTCACCAGCGATCCGGCGATCGGCACGGTCGATGCGAACCTCCTGCCCGGCGACCGCCCGGGCGAGGCGCTGCTCAAGCTCACGGTCACGCCGCAGGATCGCTATGATCTCTATCTCTCGGCGATCAACAACCGCTCGCCCTCGATCGGGGGTGAGCGCTACGCGGCGGGCGGCTCGATCCGCAACCTCTTCGCGGGCGGCGACCTGATCAGCGCCGAAGCCGGGCTGACCGGCGATCGCGGCGATGTCGTGGGCGCTTACGAAGCGCCCGTCGGAACCGCCGCGAAGCTGCTGCTGCGCGGCAGCTACAACGATGCGGCGGTGGTCGACGCGCAGCTCAAGCCACTCGATATCGAGGCGACCGACTGGTCGATCGAGGGCGGGCTGTCGGCTTACCTGATGCGCACGCCGCTGCTGCCCGACGCCGTCGCCGGGCAGTGGCGCCCGGCGCGTTCGCTCGAGGTCGGGCTGCGGCTCGCGCACCGCGAATCGAAGACCTACCTGCTTGGCGAGCCCTTCTCGTTCAGCCCCGGCTCGGTCAACGGCAAGGCGCAGTACACCGCGCTGAGGCTCACCGCCGACTATATAGAGCGAGGCGTCGATACCGTGATCGCGCTCTCGTTCACGCTGACCCAGGGCCTCGACGGAACGCGGCCGAGGATCGCCGGCGTGCTCTCGCCCGATCGCGACTTTCGCGTCGTTCGCGGCGCGGGCAGCCTCGCCAAGCGGCTTACCGGGAGCGGGCTCGAACTGCGCGCGCGGCTCGGCGCGCAGTGGGCCGACGGCATCCTCTATTCGGGCGAGCGCTATTCGGTCGGCGGCGCGCAGACCGTGCGCGGCTATCGCGAGACGCTGCTGCTTGCCGATACCGGGGTCAACGGCACGCTCGAACTGGCGCATCCGCTCCAGTTCGGCGCGCCCTCGAACCAGTTCAACTGGGGCCGGTTCACCGCTTCCATCTTTGCCGACGCGGCCTATGTCGACAACCGCAAGGGCCCCGATCCGAGCCCCGACACGATCGGCAGCGTCGGCGTCTCGCTCGCTTGGCAGCCGAGCCCGGCTCTCTCGGCGAGCGTGACTTACGGCTACGCGCTCAAGGACGTGAGCATCGCGGGCGAGCGCGACTTGCAGGACAGGGGCGTGCACTTCGCGGTGGTGTTCCGCCCGCTGCGGTTCTGAGGGGCGGACGTCTCAGCCGAGGCCGAGGTGCGCGGCGATCGCGGCGCGGTGGCTCCGCGCCGCGAAAAGTTGCGCGGTCACCTCGGCGACGCGGGTTTCGGCGAGCGCGCGCGCATGCGGCGAGGCGAGGAACGCGGCCCAGTCTTGCGGATCGAGCACCATCAGCGCCGGATCGTCCAGCGGGGGCAGGCCGCGCCGGGCATGCGGCGTCGCGAGCACCGGCACACGGTGGAACAGCGCCTCGACCAGCTTCACATTGACCCCAGAGCCCGAAAAGATCGGGCAGGCCATGATGTGCGTGTCGCGCCAGATCGTATCGAGGCTCTCGACGTAGCCGTGCGCGTGCAGCATGGGATGGCGTCCGGCGTACCGCTCAGAGCCGGGCCCGTAGAGATGCACTTCGACGCCTTCGAGCCGGGGCAGCAGGACGTTGACGAGCCAGCCCGCCCCTTCGAGGTTGGGCCACCAGTCCATGTTCGCCAGCATCGCGAGGCGCAACGGGCCGTCGAGCGCCGGGCGGGGCCCCTGCCAGGGCGATCCGTCGAAAGCGCCGGGCACGGCGATTACCGGCACGCCGGGCGCATGCTCGCGATACCAGCACGCATCGTCGTGCGAGATGCATACGATGAGCGCCATCCGCCGCGCGCCCGCCGCTTCCGCGGCCTGCGTTGCCGCGACGTCGCGCGCGAGCAGGCGCTTGAGCGGCGCGGGAAGCGCCGTTGCCGCGATCTGGCCCCGGATGATCTCGGTCTCGACATTGTGCGAGACGAGCACGTAGCGCGCCGCGCCCGCCTCATCCTTGTCTTCGATGAGCGGGAGAAGATCGGCGCTGTTGATCACGACGATATCGGGCCGCAAGCGGCGTAGCGTGGCGCGGTAGACGCGCCGCGCGCGGCGGTCGAGGAAGTAGCGCGACTTGCTCGGCGTGCCGCTTAGCAGCGCCGCGAGCATGGCGCGCGCCCGCCGCAATGCCGGCGGCAGGCGTCGCCAGGGCAGGGGCAGCGCCAACGTCTCCACCTGCGCGCCCTCGAGCGTCGCGAACAGCCTCCGGATCGAGCCGGTGTAGGTGACGGCGCCGCCATGGCCGGCAAGATGCGGTTCGGCCGCGACGAATAGGATCTTCATACCTGCGCTCTATCGGGGCTTCGGGCGGATGCTGCGCGGCGCGCGCGATTGTGCATGGCTTTCATGCGCGTCTTTCGCCATTCGCGCAATTCGCGCAGATCGGGACATGCCCGCCGACGCTTGTCGGCGGTCGCTTGGCGCAGGGGGGATCGCGCATGGCACACGGACGCAGACAATGGTGACTGGCCCGATCTTCGGCGCCGGTCCGACGCCCGCGCACCAGCCCCGCGCGCGCCGCCTGCTGATCGCGGCGATCGCGCTCAAGATCGCCTTCGTGTTCGTCTTTGCCTGGCACACGCAGCTGGTGATGGACGAGTTCTGGCAGCTCGGACAATCCAAGTTCCTGTTCGGCGAGACCTTCGACACGATCTGGCCGGCCAAGGCGGTCGGCTATGCGCTGTTCTACGAGATCGCGCATCAGCTCGGGTGGAATTCGGTCTCGACGGTGCTGATCGGGCGGCTCCAGACCGCGATCCTGGGCTGCGGCACGATCGCGATGCTCTATGCCTGCGCCCGCGCGCTCGGGCAGGACAGGGTGCGCGCGCTGCTCGTGCTGCTGATCCTGCTCGGCTTCTCGAACTTCGAGGAGCGCATCTTCCGCACGCGGGCCGAGCCCTTGTCGCTGTTCTTCGCGACCGCGGCGCTGCTGATCGTGCTGCGCGCGGGCGCGGACCGGCCCTTGCGGCTCGTGGCCGCCGGCATCGCCAGCGGGCTGGCGTTCGTGGCGACGCAGAAGGGCGTCTATTTCAACCTCGCGCTGGGGCTCGGTCTCGTCGTCGATGCGCTGGCCGCACGCCGCCTCGGTCTCACGGCGATGCGCGGCGCGCTGCTGGTTGCAGGCTGGGCGCTGGTGCTCGCGGGCTATGGCCTGCTGTTCGGCGGCCGCGATCCGCTGCCGATCCTCCACAACCTGATCTTCGGCCCGGCCAGCGTCGCGATCGCGGGCGGCGATCCCTACACGGGCCTTCGCGAATACGTGCTGCAGACGCTGCTGCGCAACTGGGTGCTCTATCTGCTGTGCCTTGCCGGGATGGTGCTTGCCGCGCGCCGGTTCCTGACGATCACGCCGCCCCAGCGCATCGCGCTCGTCTTCGCGGCGGTCATCACCGGGCTCGTCTTCGCGCACAACCAGCCCTGGCCCTATGTCTTCATCATGGCGATCCCGTTCCTCGCCCTGTGGGCCCCCGCCGCGCTCGACGCGCCCGCACCGGGCTCGCGCTCGCGCCGCTGGATCTGGTTCGCGCTGGTCGCCGCGATTGCCGTCAGCTTCATCGCCAACATCGCCTATTTACGCTTCGGCAATCGCGGTCAGCTCGATCTCGTCGCGCGCGCCGAGGCTATGCTGGCCCCCGATGAGCGCTATTTCGACGGAACGGGCATGCTGCCCGCTCGGCACGAATCCTCGGTGCTCTGGCTCGATCGCGGCTTCCTGATGCGCACGCTGGCCGAGGGCCGTCGCTCCGACGTCTACCGCGGGCTCGACGCGGCGCCGCCCAAGTTGATCATCGCCTCGTACCGCATCGACGCGCTTCGCGACCTGATCGGCGACCTCACCGCGCGGCGCTATGTCCGGGTCTCGCCCAATATCCTGCTGCTGGGCACGCATCTCGAGCGCGGGCGCACGACGCGCTTCGAGGTCGTGGCGCCGGGCATCTACGGGCTCTACGCCAAAGACGGGCAGCCGCTCGCGGGGCAAGTCTCGGTTGACGGCAAGGTCGTGACCGCGCCGGTGACGCTCGCCAAGGGCGCGAAGACGATCGGACTGGTCGCGGGCGGCGAAGCGGCGTTGCTGGTCCCGGTCGGCGACTATCGCGGTCTCTTTTCCGACCGGCCCGACGATGCGGACCTGTTCACCGGCGTTTACGACTGATCCGGACTTTCGCGCGGGCTGTCTGCGGGATGGCGTCGGAACCGTTTGTTAACCAGAACAACCCTAGGTGGACTGCGTAGCAAGCGGGTCCGCATCGCAACGCGATCCCCCCGCGACTTGCGGAGGAACGAGACGTTGTCGGGGATCGCGGTTCGCCAGACTGAAATCGGACTCGCGGGCGACGTCGCCGCGATCGAAGCGCAGCAGCCCGATCCCACGACGCCGCTGGTCTCGGCGATCATTCCCTGCCTCAACGAGGAAATGTCGCTCGGCATCTGCATCGCCAAGGCGCTAAACGCCTTCAAGGCGGAGGGCATTCACGGCGAAGTCGTGGTCGGCGACAACGGTTCGACCGACCGCTCGATCGAGATCGCGCGCTCGATGGGGGCGCGGGTCGTGCACCAGCCGGTGCGCGGCTACGGCGCGGCGATCCAGGCGGCCGCGAACGCGGCGCGCGGCAAGTATCTGGTCATGGCCGATGCCGACGATTCCTACGACTGGTCCGAGATCGGCCGCTTCGTCGACGCGCTCGAAGCCGGGGCGGATCTGGTGATGGGCAATCGCTTCGCCGGGGGGATCGAGCCCGGGGCGATGCCGCCGCTGCACCGCTATTTGGGCAATCCCGTACTCTCGACCGTGGGGCGCGTGCTCCACCGCTCGTCGATCGGCGACTTCCATTGCGGCATGCGCGGCTTCACCCGCGAGGCCTTCGAACGGATCGGCGCGCGCTCGCCGGGCATGGAATTCGCCTCCGAAATGGTGATCAACGCGCATCGGGCGGGGCTCAGGATCGGCGAAGTGCCGACCCGGCTCTATCCCGACAAGCGCGGCCGCCCGCCGCACTTGCGCTCGTTCCGCGATGGCTGGCGGCACCTGCGGCTGCTGATCGCACACGCGCCCGACATGCTCTACCTCGCGCCGGGCCTTGCCCTGCTGGCGCTCGGCATCGTCGGTCTCGCGGCGTTGGCGGGCGGGCCGATCACGATTGGCGGGCAGTATTTCGGCATCCACTTCGTCGCGCTTTCGACCACCGCGACGCTGATCGGTCTGACCGCGATCCTGCTGGGAGCGCTCGCGAAAGTGGCGATCGCGATCTATCATCCGGTCGAGACGAGCCGTTTCGTGGCCTGGCTGTCGGTGGGAAGGCCGCTCGAGTGGCTGCTCGCGACCGGGACCGCTTGCGCCGTCACCGGTTTCACAGCCGACGCCTACCTCGCGTTCCGCTGGGCCCTCGTCGGCGGCGGGATGGAGCAATCGATTCACCTCGTTTTCGTGACGACCACCCTGTGCGTCGGCGGAGTGACGATGGTACTGTCCAGCTTCGTGCTGAAGCTGCTGCTGGACAGCCTGAGAAACCCCAATGGCCGATGAAGGTGCGACGGACGAATTGACGAGGGCGGGCGAGCCGCGAGTCACCGTCGTCGTCGTGGCGCGCAACGAGGCGCAGCGGATCGGGGCCTGCATGGCTTCGCTCTCCGTGCAGGACTTCGGCGCGTTCGAGACGATCCTGGTCGATGACGGTTCGACCGACGCCACCGTCGCTCTCGCCAGGCAGGCGCTGCCTTCGCTGCGCGTGATTTCCAGCCCCACGCGCTCGATCAGCCGCAACCGCGACATCGGCTGGCGGGCGGGCAGGGGCGAGTTCGTCGCCTTTCTCGACGCGGACTGCATTGCGCCGCCTCACTGGCTCACCAGCCTGGTGCGCGCGGCCGAACGGACGGGGGCCGCCGCGACCGGAGGCGGCAACGTGCCGCCGGCGGAAACCTCGCCGCACTATGCGGCGCTGGCGCTGATGCTCGATACCTTTGTCGGCTCGCGCGGTTCGGTGCAGGGCAAGGTGCCGCGCGAGGGCGCCTTCGTCGCGCATCTGCCGGGGCTCAACGTGTTGATCCGCCGCGACGCGCTCGAGATCGTCGGCGGCTTCGATCCGCGTTTCGCGCGCATGGGCGAGGACGTCGATCTTTCGATCCGGCTGCGCAACCTCGGCTTCGTGCTGCGGGTCGAGCCGGAGGCCACCGTGATCCATCGCCAGCGCGCCGACCTGCGCGCGTGGACGCGCAACATGCGCGCTTACGGACGGGGCCGGACCTGGCTGCTGCGCCGCCATCCCAACGCGATGTCGCCGCTGTTCCTGCTGCCGCCGCTGACATTGCTAGCCTTGCCGGTCTATGTGCCGGCGATCGCCGCCTACGCAGGTTGGGTCGCGCTGCGTGGCGGCAGGCCCGGACTGTGGCCGCGTGTCGCCGCGCTGTTCGGCGCGACCCACCTCGCCTACGGGCTCGGCCAGATCGAGGGGCTGTTCGTGCGCGGTGACAATCGCGAGGCGATGCGACGCCCACGGCGGCTCGTGGTTCTCGCTGCGCCCGGGCCGGCGGCGGACCGCGCGGCGATCGAGCCGCGACTGTGCGAGGCGGCGCGATCCGCGTGCGGCGTGGAGAGCGGGCGATGCGACGTCTATCTCGGCACTCTCGGCAAGGCGGGGCTCGATCTGCGCCCCGTGCCCGAAGGCGCGCGGGCGCGGGCCATGCTGATCGACGCGATGTTCGGATCATCGGCGGCGCGGCCGCGCCGGGTCGGCGGAGCGATGCTGCGCATGACGGCGCTGTTCGTCTCGGCCATGCTGCGTTGCCGCTGCCTTGTCCTGCCAAGCCCCCCCGCCGCGCGTGACCCGCATCGCGCGCTGGTCTCGCATCGCGCCGACTGAGCGGGCGGGGCCGCGCGGTCAGGCCCCGCTACCGATTTCCGCCCGTGTCGCCGGCGCGCGTCAGCGCGATGCCCTGCCGCTCGAACCATGCGAGATAGGCTGCCACCGAGGCGTGGGTGGTGAGATCGTAAAACGCGCCCGCATCCCGGTCGACCGTCCACAACAGGCGCATGGCGCCGTCGAGGTGGCCTGCCTCGGCCGGGACGGTGAGCCTGGCCATGGCGCGTCGCACGTCGAAACGGGCGAAATAGGCCGCGATCTCGGCGCTTTCGCTCACGCCCCGGCGCGCGGCCCAGTTGAGCAGGTCGCGTTGCGCGTCGAGCGGCCAGCGGACCCGCGCGCGCGCGGTTGCGCAGCGGTCGCGCGCGGCGTGGATCAGTTCGGGCAGGTCGGGAAGATCGAGCCATTCGACTGCCTCGGCCGTGCAGCCGGAACAGGCGCAGGCATCGGATTCGAGAGCGGCCGGCGGGCGCCCCGCGCGGCTTTCCTCGGCTTTCTCGTCGGGCGCCCTGGCCGGGCCGATCCCGGCATCGGCCAGGGCGTCGGCCAGCTTCGCGGCGATCGCGGTCGTCGAGAATTCGGCGCGAAACCGCGTTCGTACCGCGCGCGCGGCTTCGCGGCGGGCCTGTTCGTCGAGCAGGATCGCGGCCGCCGCGCGCGCGGCGTTGACCGGGTTCGAGCCGGCGGGACCCGTGCCGCGATCGGGCGATGCGGTGCCCGGCATTCTTGCCTCGACGCGCGCAGCACCGGCGAGCGCGGGCAGGCCGAAGCCCATGCTCTCGATCAGCGACGAGGACTGTGTCTCGTAAGTTCGCATCGACCAGAACAGGTCGCACTCTCGAAAGACGGTGGCGAGGGCCTCGGTCGAGAGGCGGGGATGGAAAAAGATCCGTTCGGCATGGCCCAGTTCTCCGGCGAGCCCGAGAAGCCGGCCGAGATAGTCGGAATGCTCGGGCGGATGGCGGCCGATGATATTGAGGGCGAGCGGCACGCGGGCCTTGTCGACAAGCCGAGAGAAGGCGCGGATCAGCGCCTCGTAGTTCTTGCTCGGCTCGACCGTCCCGACCGCGAGCACGTTCATCGCGCCGCGATCGAGCGAGATCCGCGCGCCCGGGTCCGGCGCCGCCGCGCTCAGCGCGTCGAACTGGTGGAAGCATGGCACCGTCGCGATCTCGCGCGCGTCGATGCCGATCTCGACCAGATCGCGGACCTGTTCGGGCGCGGCGCACAGGAACAGCGCGACATCGATTTCGGCAAGAATGCGCAAGGTCCTGCGCGCGTGCCCGGCCGCGCGCGACGCCTTGAGGCTGAACATCCCCAGCCTGTCCGGCGGAACCACGCCATGATAGCGCACGAGCTTGATGCAGTTGAGCCTGCGGAACGCGGAAAGCGCGGCGGGCGAGGTCCTGCGGTCGAAGTGGAGCACGGCGAGATCGTCGCTTCGGCTGAGCAGCAGCGGCGCGTCGGCATGGTGCCAGGTCCGGCTTTTCTCCGGACCATCCGAGCCGTCGGTGAAGACGTGGCCCTCGCAGTCCAAACTCTCGAAATGCGCGAGCATGCCCGCGCCGTCACGTCCCGCCCGGGAATGGTCGAGACCCGCGCCGAGGAACAGGCCCAGGCGGCGCGGGCGCTGCCAGCGTTCGGGCGCGCGCGGCCTCTTTGCCTCAGGCATGGGCCAGTCCCAGTGCGCCCAGCAGCGATTCGCGGAATTGCCCTAGCGAGTTGCGCCGGGCGAGAATCGCATGGAGCGCGCGCTGGCGGCGAAGCACCTCGTCGCGCTGCGAGATCGCGAACTCGAGCTTGGCGACGAAGTCCTCGATGTCGAGCGGGGCGCAAAGCAGCAGTTTGTCGCTGTCCTTGCCGCAGATCTCGACGATCGTGGGCAGGCGCGTCGCCACCACCGGCGCGCCGTATTCCATCGCTTCGAGCACTTGCGGCGGGAAATTCCCTTCGAGCGTCGAGGTCAGGATCAGCGCGCGGGCTCGCTCGTAAAGATAGCGCATCGCGCTCTCGTCGATCCGCGAGAGGAAGGTGATATGACTCAGCACGCCCAGTTCGACCGCGAATTCGTGGACGCCCGGAACCGAATGCAGACTGCCGGTGAGCACGAGCGTCAGGTCGGGGCGGTGCGCGCGCATGCGCTCGAAGACCTGAAGCAGGAAGCGGAACTGCTTGTTCGGGCGATTGGCGGTCGGATAGAACAGGAACGGGCGGCCGCCCAGGCTCTCGCGCAACATCTCGCGCCCCATCGGAGTGACGTCGCCGACGCGCTGCTTGCCCATCAGCGGCAGCGGCGCGACCACGACCTTGTCGTCCTCTTGGCGCGATAGGAAGCCGGCGTCGGGCAGATACCCGCGCGTGAACTGCGAGTTGGTCAGGATCGCGCGCGATCGCTTCGCGATCGCCTGGCCGATCCGCAGGTTCTCGCGATCCTTGTCCGCGCTCACGTCGAAGACCTGGTCGGGCATCAGGTGGGGGAAGTAGTCGGGCAGGTAGATGATCGTCTCGCACGTCGCGAGCAGCGCTTCGGGGAAGAGGTAGTAGTGCGGCACGATCAGCCGGTCGGTGGCGCGCAAGTCGGCGTTGATCGCCTCGACCAGCGCCAGGCGCGCCAGCATCATGTCCGCTTCCTGGGGCGCATCTTCGGTCTCGAGCGCGAGGATCGAGAGCCGCCCGGCGGCGATCGCATCGGCGAAGAAGTCCTGAACGACGGGCTGCGAAGCGCGCGTCGCGGTCACACAGACATGCGCGTCGCCCTCGTCGCACAAGGCGCGCACCATCAGATCCACGACGCGGGGAATGCCCTCGAAGGCATAGGCGCGTCCGTTGACGTAGCCGAACAGCCCGTCGACGTGGAGCAGGATGAACACACGCGGCGTCCGCGCGTCGAGGCTTTCCAGAAGCCGGGCGGTGTCCGCTCCGGCGGCGGCGGCCGCTTGCCGCGATGGTGCGCGCGCCGTCGTCTCACAGGCGGGTTCGGCCGGGCCCTCGGGTGACAGCAGGCGAGAGAATGCCTCGCGGAACCTGGGAACGACATGCGCGCGGTCGTAGCGCCGCCGCACGGGCTCCTGCGCCGCGAGCACGTCATCGACGAAGGCGCGGTCGCCGTCGAGCAGGCGGCGCATCTTCAGTTCGGCTTCGAGCCGGTCGGCGCATTGTCCCGGAGCTTGGTCGTCGAAGAACCGCGCGAGCAGCGAGCCGGGGCGGAACAGCACCGGGCCGCCGATTTCCATGAACTCGATCGGCGGCAGGTAGCAGACCCGATCGCGGTAGTTGTAGAAATAGCCCTTCGCCGTGGCGAGGCGGTCGAGAAAGGTGTGGCGGCTCAGCGCGCCGACGATCCGTCCGTCGGCCGGAATGCTGCGCTGCGGACCGTAAATGCGGAAGACGCGGTGCGGAAATTCGGCCGCGAAGGCCGAATAGGCATGCGCGTAGTACGGATTTTCGATGTTCGGAATGCTGGTGGCGATTTCCTCGCGCAGATGCGCCGAGCGACCCCACTGGCGCGAATGGGCGAAAACCTCGTCGGGGATCTGATAGGGCACGATCTCGGTGCAGCGGTCGCGAAACCACTGCTGCTCGTTCTCGATCGATTCGGCGGCGAAGGGCACGATCGCGAAGTCATCACGCTCGACGATCTTCGGCCAGAGCCCCATCTGGCACAGCACTTCGGACAGGACGAAGTGCTGCCCGTACGTCCGGTAGATGATCCGTCCTTCGTAGCTGTCGAGCATCGATTTGAGCCAGTGCTCGCTGATCGTCACGACCACCGCGTCGAAGAAGGCATTGACGATCTCGGTTATGCGCGGCGTGAACGCGGCATAGAAGAAGTTGAACGCCATGAGTTCGGCGAAGATCTCGCGCGGCAGCGTGGTCGGCTGGTTGAGATCGGGTTCGCGGTGGATCGACTGGTCGAAGACGTCGGAAAGATAGGGCGGATTGAAGACCTCGTAGCCCATGGCCCGCAGCAGCGGCAGTTCGGTCGTGTTGAGGACCTTGTGCGAGCCGAGCCAGAAGATGCGCTGCGCGGTCATCTCACAGGCTCGCGGCGGTCTCGACGAGCCGGGCGAACGAATCGTCCGGCTTGGTTCGCTCGCGCAGGGCCTGGAAACGAGCTTCCTTCTCGCCTTCGGGCCCCATCCGGGCGAGCGCGGCGAGAATGCGCTGGTGGGCGCCGGTGGCGACGAGCGGATCGTCGCTGCCCAGAAGGAGCGCGCGGGAATAGTGCTCCCTCGCCTCGGCCTCGGCGCCGCGAACCGTCGCGAGGTGGCCGAACGAGAGATGGAGGTCGGGATCGTCGGGAGTCAGCGCGAGCGCCGAACGATAGGCGCGTTCGGCGGCGTCGAGCTGTCCGGTCTCCTTGCGCATGTGCCCGAGCTGAATCCAGTAGGCCGGTTGCGTCGGGTCGAGCCAGAGCCCCAGGCGATAGAAGCGCGCCGCCGCCGCGTGATCGCGCCGTTCGTCGCGGGCCCGGTCCCCGCGCGCGAAGGCCAGCCGCGCCAGCCGTACCGCGAACGGGCCGGGCTCGCTCACGTCGTTTCCCGGCAATGGACGCCGCGCCAGTAGTCGAGCAGTTCCTCGATCGTCTGCTCGATCGGGATCGTCGGACTCCAGCCGCAGAACTTGCGGAGTTTTTCGGCGCTGCCGCGAATCTCGGCGATCTCGCCAGAACGCAGCGCGGCGGGATCGATCTGGGTGCGAAAGCGGCACGTCGACCGATCGCGGAACATCGTGATGAGATCCATGATCCGCCACGACCGGCCCGACGCGATGTTGAAGGTGTTGTCCGCTCCGGCCTCGCCGCCCCGGGCCAGACGGTGCGCGGCCCCGATGAGCCGGAGATAGGCGGCGCAGACGTCTTCGACGTTGAGGAAATCGCGCGAGGCGCCGACGTTGCCCATCTGAAGCACCGCGGCGCTGTCGCCCTGCTCGATCCGCGCGACCTGGCTGGCGATCCTGGGCAGCACGAAATCGGTCTGCTGGCCGGCGCCGGTGTGATTGAACGGGCGCGCGACGATGAGCTGGCCGCTCGGCGGAACGATCTTGCGCAAGTCCGTCTCGGCGGCGGCCTTGGCCTCGCCGTAGGGGCCCTCGGGGAGCGTGGCCGAAGTTTCGTCGGCGACGCTCGAGCGGAACGTGTCTCCATAGACTTCGGCGGAGGAGACGAACAGGAAGGTCGCCTCGCGGGCGTGCCGGGCGACGGCTTCGGCGAGCGAAAGGGTGCAGGCGTGGTTGATCGCCCAGGTCGCCTCGGCCTCGGCGTGGCCGCGCTCGACCGAGGATTGCGCGGCGAGATGCAGGACGAGGTCCGGGCGGCAATCCGCGACCACGCGATCGAGCGCGGGGCCATCGCGCAAGTCGCAGTCGAACACGCGCCAGCGCTCGTTCGCGAGGGCCGGCGTCGCGTCGCCGTCGGCCGCGTCCTTGGCGATCGCGAACAGTTGCGCGTCCGGCAGCGCGGGCTCCAGCAGCCGGGCGAGACGGCCCCCGGCAAAGCCGGTGCCGCCGGTCAGCAGGACCCGCGCGAAGCCCGTCACCGCGCGCGCCCCTCCGGCCCCTTCCCGGAGCGCCGTGTGATGGACGAGGAGGCGGTCATGCTTTTTCTAGCTGGGGTGCTTCGAGCCGGGCGATGTCCGCTTCGACCATTTCGGCGATCATCTCCTCGAGCGTGATCAGCGGCGCCCAGTCGAGCATCTTGCGCGCCTTGCTCGAATCGCCGAGCAGCACGTCGACTTCGGCGGGACGATAGAGCGCCGGGTCGATCACGAGATGTCGGTCCATGTCGAGGCCGACGTGCTCGAAGGCGATGCGGCACATCTCGCGCACCGTCGTCGTGCGGCCGGTCGCGATCACGTAGTCGTCGGCCTCGGTCTGTTGCAGCATGAGCCACATCGCGCGGACGTAGTCGCGGGCATGGCCCCAGTCGCGCCGCGCGTCGATGTTGCCCAGGCTGAGCTTTTCAGCCAGCCCGCACTTGATCGCCGCGACGGCGCTGGTGACCTTGCGGGTGACGAACTCGGTGCCGCGCAGCGGGCTCTCGTGATTGAACAGGATTCCCGAAGAGGCGTGGAGGCCGAAACTCTCGCGGTAGTTCACCGTGATCCAGTGGCCGTAGAGCTTCGCCACGGCATAGGGGCTGCGCGGATAGAACGGGGTCTTCTCCGACTGGCAGGGCTCCTGGATCAGCCCGTACATCTCGGAGGACGAGGCCTGGTAGAAGCGTGCGGCCGGCCGGATCGTGCGCAGCGCCTCCAGCGCGTTGACCACGCCGATGGCGGTGGCGTTGGCGGTGAGGATCGGCTGGCGCCACGATGAGGTCACGAACGACTGCGCGGCGAGATTGTAGAATTCGTCGGGCTGCACCGTCTCGACCGCGCGCATCAGGCTGGACAAGTCGGCGAGGTCGCCGTCGATCACTTGAACCCGGTCCTCGATCCCGATCCAGCGCAGCCGGTGATCGTCGATGCCGCGATGCGAGGATCGCCGCACCAGTCCGAAGACTTCGTAGCCCTTGCCGAGCAGGAAATGGGCGAGATAGGCGCCGTCCTGCCCGGTGAGGCCGGTGATCAGCGCGCGCTTTGCCACGATGTCGCCTCCGGTTCCGGCCGGCCGGGCCGCCTGATCGCGTGAGCGGGGGCGGAGGGGACGGTCATATGATTTCGATCTCGGGGAACGGGAAAATGAACTTGCCGCCGCGTTCGAGGTACTCGCGCTCGCGGGCGAGAATGCCGTCGCGGAAATGCCACGGCAGGACCAGGAAGTAGTCGGGATCGCGCGCCCGGGCCTCGGCCTCGGAGATGATCGGGATCTGCGTTCCGGGCGTGACCCGGCCGAACTTGTCCGGGTTCACTTCGGCGATCGCCGGAATGTCATCGGGGGTGAAGCCGCAGAACTGGAGGACGACATTGCCCTTGGTCGAGGCGCCGTAGCCCAGTACCGTACGGCCGCTGGCGACCAGCGAGCGCACGAGGTCGGTGAGATTGCGCCGGTGCTGGTGAGCCCGCTCGGCGAACTCGCGATAGCAGCGCGGCTGATCGAGCCCCATGCGGTTCTCCTGCTCGAGCAGCCAGTTCACGACCGGCTCGTTGGCACCCAGGCTGCGGTTGTCGGCATGGGTCGCGGTGACCGCGAAGCTGCCGCCGTTGACGCTGTTCATGCTGACGTCGAGGATCTTGAGGCCCGCGGCGTCAAGGATCGTGCGCACGACGCCCAGCGAGTAATATTCGAGATGCTCGTGGCAGATGGTGTCGTAGGAATTGAGTCGCAGCATCGAGGGCATGTAGCTTTGCTCGAAGTGCCAGACGCCGTCGTCGGCGAGGATTCCGGCGATCTCCCGGGCGAAGGCGATCGGATCGTCGAGGTCGTAGAACATCGCGATCGAGGTGACGATCCTGGCTCGCTTGCCGGTGACGGCGCGAAAGACGTCCGCCGAGAAGAAATCCGCGACGAGGCGCACATCGGCCGGATAGTAGGCGCTGAATTTCTCTCCCGTCGGATCGATGCCGATCCGCTCGAGCCCGGACGTCCTGTAAGCCTTCAGCGTCGTGCAGTCGTTCGATCCGATGTCGACCACTACATCGCCCGGCCCCGGCGACACCAGGCGTTCGAGGCACTGCACCTTGCGCGACAAGTGATCGACCATCGACTGGTTGAGGCCCGAGCGATAGCCGTAGTTTTCGCCGTACATCTCATCGGGATCGTACGAATGGCGCAATTGCAGCAGTCCGCTCGAGGGGGACCAGGCGAGTTCGAGCGGGCCCTTGGTCACGGTCTCGCCCGGCCGGGGAAAGACGCCGGTCAGAACCTGTTCGCCCAGATCGAGAATCGGGACGAGATCGCTCTTGCCGCCGACGCGGCAATGTGTCGTCTCCTTGTATCGTGACATCGGAGTTGGCAGCACGTCCGCGCGCTGGGCTTCATGATCAATCCGCATGATCTTGCTTATCCGGGCAGGTCCGAAAAAGCGCTATATGTAGCCATCCCATGTTCGTTTCGATTATCGACATATAGCAGTGGCCTGAACGCCTCGCCGGATGAACATTCTAGCTTTGCGGGCAATTCTTTGACTTCGACCCGATGCCCTCGCTCGATCCGTTTCGGTGCGGATTGCCGCTTTTCTCGCGAGACGTCGGCCCCTGACAGCGCGGCGCGCGCGGGTGATTTCGCATCCGCTGCGGCATACCCGCAATGACGCCTTGATTGCCGCTCCGTTTTGCGCCATCCGCCGCGCACCGAGGCCGTCTTCCACTTAGCATGCCTCGCCGTGGCCGCCGGCCATTTGCGCGTTTTCGGGAGTGGCTGACATCGAAGGTGACGTTCTCGTGGGCGTGGCCCACATTCCCGACGGCGTCGAGATGCGACTGGTGCAGCACGGCGAGGCCTTCACCATCCTGCTCGAGGACAACGAGCTGATGAGCACGCTCGCCAGCGCCTCCGAAGAGGCGCTGGCGACGATGACCTTCGAGAAGCTGCGCGACCGGCCCGCGCAGCACTGGCTGATCGGCGGCTACGGCATGGGCTATACGCTGCGCGCCGCGCTCTCGGTGCTGGGCGCCGACGACGAGGTGTTCGTCGCCGAGATCGTGCCCGAGATCATCGAATGGGCGCTCGGGCCGATGGCGAAGTTCACCGCCGGTTGCCTCGACGATCCGCGGGTGATGATCGTCGACGAGGACGTCGCGCGGCTGATCCAGGCGGCGCGATGCGGCTACGATGCGATCCTGCTCGATGTCGACAACGGGCCCGAGGGCCTCACGCGCTGGCGCAACGACCGGCTCTATTCGCGCGAGGGGCTGCAGGCCGCGATGCGCGCGCTCACGCCGGGGGGGATTCTCGCGGTCTGGTCGGCCTGGCCTGATCCTGAGTTCACCGCGCGGCTCGAGGACGCTGGCTTCGAAACGGTGAGCGAGGTCGTGCGGGCGCGGCCCGGCGGCAAGGGCTTCCGCCACGTCATCTGGTTCGCGCGCAAGCCCGCGTAGGCGGAGTTCGCGACGCCAGAATCACCTCGCGGCCGCGATCATCAAAAAAGGGCGAAGTCTCAGCGGCGCTGCGGGCGGCGCTCCTGACCGTCCCGTTGGAGGCCTTTGCGCGGGTCGGGCGGTTGACCCTGCGAACGCCAGTACATACATACCGGGTAAATTAGATTATTCTAATATAAAGGTGTGTCATGGAGACCCGGACCGACCACGCCCGCGACGCCGCCGCCGACCGGATCGACCGCGCGCTGGGCGACAGTTCCAAGCGCCCCGCGATCGCGGCGTTCTTCGACGAGGCGACGAACACCGTAAGCTACGTCGTCCATGATCCGGCGACGCGCGAGGCCGCGATCATCGATTCGGTGCTGGACTACGATGCGGCGGCGGGGCGGACCTCGCACCGCTCGGCGGATCGCATCATCGCGCACATCGAATCGAATGATCTGAAGGCGACGTGGCTGATCGAGACGCACGCGCATGCCGATCATCTCTCCGCCGCACCCTATCTTCAGGAAAGGCTCGGCGGAACGCTCGCGATCGGCGCCGAGATCGTGCGCGTGCAGGAGGTCTTCGGCAAGCTCTTCAATGCCGGGAGCCGGTTCGCGCGCGACGGATCGCAATTCGATCATCTGTTCGAGGACGGCGAGACGTTCCGCATCGGCGGGCTCGAGGCGATCGCGCTGCACGTGCCGGGGCACACCCCGGCCGACATGGCCTTCGTCGTGGGCGACGCGGCCTTCGTCGGCGATACGATGTTCATGCCCGACTACGGCACCGCCCGTGCCGACTTTCCCGGCGGCGACGCGCGGCAACTCTTCCGCTCGATCCGCCGCCTGCTCTCGCTCCCGCGCGAGACGCGGCTGTTCCTGTGCCACGACTACAAGGCGCCGGGGCGCGACGAATACGCCTGGGAGACCACCGTCGGCGCGCAGCGCGACGCGAACGTCCACGTCAGGGACGGTATCGGCGAGGACGATTTCGTCGCGATGCGCACCGCGCGCGACAGCGGCTTGTCGCTCCCCAACCTGATCCTGCCGAGCGTCCAGGTGAACATGCGCGGCGGCCGGCTCCCCGAGCCCGAGGGCAACGGTGTGCGCTACCTCAAGATTCCGCTCAACACGGTCTGAGCCGAACGCGCCGCCACCATGGACCTGCTCCATATCGCGCTGGGACTGCTTTCGGGCGGACTGGTCGGTTTCACGCTCGGCCTCGTCGGTGGCGGCGGGTCGATACTCGCGGTGTCGCTGATGGTCTATCTCGTCGGGGTGCCCAGTCCGCATGTCGCGATCGGGACGAGCGCGCTCGCGGTCGCGGTCAATGCCGCCTCCGGCCTGATCCAGCATGCGCGCGAGCACACGGTCAAATGGCGCTGCGGCCTGATCTACGCGCTCGCCGGAATCGTGGGCGCGCTGGGCGGCTCGACGCTGGGCAAGGCGGTCGACGGGCACAAGCTGCTGTTCCTGTTCGCCGTCGTCATGATCGTCGTCGGCGTGCTCATGCTGCGCAGCCGCAAGGCCGAGGGCGATCCCGCCGTCCGGTGCGACCGCGCGAACGCGCCGCGGGTCATCACCTTCGGCTTCGGGACCGGCGCGTTCAGCGGCTTTTTTGGTATCGGCGGCGGCTTCCTGATCGTGCCGGGCCTCATGGCGGCGACCGACATGGCGATGATCAACGCGGTCGGCACCAGCCTGATCGCTGTGACCGCCTTCGGTCTCACCACCGCAGCGAACTATGCCTTCTCGGGCCTCATCGACTGGGTGCTGGCGCTGGTCCTCGTGCTCGGCGGCGCGGCGGGCGGAGTCCTCGGAACCGCGTTGGCGAGGCGCCTGTCGGACGGCGGGAAACTGAAAATCGTGTTCGCGGGCCTGATCTTCGCCGTCGCCGCCTATATGCTCTGGCGAAGCGGGGCCGCGCTGTAGCGTCGATCGGCCCCGATCGCGGCGCCAAGGTCCTCCCGGCTGCAAGTGGACTTGACCGCTGCTGCGCTTGCGTCCGCGCGCGCTTGCGTCTGCCCCGGCCATCTGTGAAGCCTCGGGAAACACGCCACAAGTCGGGGAAGAAGTGACCAAATCGGTCGTCACGCTCGAGGACAAGTACACACTGGGCGAAGGGCAGGTCATGCTCTCCGCGCTGCAGGGCGTGGTCCGCCTGCTGCTCGATCAGGCGCGGCGCGACAAGGCGGCGGGTCTGAACACCGCCGGCTACGTCACCGGCTATCGCGGCTCTCCGATCACCACGCTCGACGCGCAGCTCTGGGCTTCGGAAAAGCTGCTCAAGGCGCACGACATCCGGTTCGAGCCGGGCCTCAACGAGGAACTCGCGGCGACGTCGGTGCGCGGCACCCAGCAGCTCGACTGGTACGGCAAGGCGCGCGTCGATGGGGTTTTCGCGCTGTGGTACGCCAAGGGCGTGGGCGTCGAGCGCGCAGGCGAGGCGATCAAGGCGGCGAATTTCGAGGGCACGCATGCCAGGGGCGGCGCGCTGCTGCTGTGCGGGGACGATCACGCGGCCAAGTCCTCGCTCACCGCGCACCAGTCCGAGCACGTGCTGGTCACGGCCATGGTGCCGGTGCTCTATCCGGCGACGACCGACGAGATCCTCTCGATGGGCGAGATCGGCTGGGCGATGAGCCGCGCCACCGGCCTCTATGTCGGCATGAAGGCGGTGACCGACACGCTCGACCTCACGACGACGGTGACGCTGCCGGGCCACACGTTCCCGATCGCGGTGCCCGAGCGGGCAGCGGGCGCCGCCTCGCCCAACCTGCGGCTCGCGATGTCCGCGCTGGCGCAGGAGCAGGCGGTGATCGAGCAGCGCCTGCCGCTGGTCGCGCCGTTCGCGAGGGCGAACGGGCTCGATCGGGTCAGCCACGAGGCGCCCGCGCGCCGCCTTACGATCGTCACCGCCGGCAAGGCCTGGCTCGACGTCTGCCAGACGCTCGCCGACCTTGGCCTGGACGAGGCCGAGCGCCGGGCGATGGGGCTGCGCGTGGTCAAGCTCGGGCTGGTCTGGCCGCTCGACCCCGCGTTCGCGCGCGAGGCGATCGGCGGCAGCGACGAAGTGCTCGTCGTCGAGGAAAAGCGCGCCTTCATCGAGGAGCAGCTCGCCCGGCTGTTTTACGGAACCGCCGATGCCCCGGCGATTTCGGGCAAGACCGCGCCCGGCGGCGGCAAGCTGCTCTCCGAGATCGGCGTGCTCGATCCCGGTGCGGTGCGGCGCGCGCTGGTCTCGCGGCTCTCCGCACTGGGCATGCTGAGCGACGCGGTTGCGGCGCGCGACGCGGCGCTGCGCGATCTCGAGGGCGGCGCCAAGGCGCTGGCGCTCACCGCGATCCGGCCCGCCTATTTCTGTTCGGGCTGTCCGCACAACACCTCGACGCTCGTGCCCGAGGGCAGCGCCGCGATGGGCGCGACCGGCTGCCACGGCCTCGCGCACTACATGCCCGAGCGGCACACGATGCAGACCGTTTCGATGGGGCAGGAAGGCATGCCCTGGATCGGCGCGCAGAGCTTCGTCGAAACCCCGCACATGTTCCAGAACCTGGGCGACGGGACGTACACCCATTCGGGCCTGCTGACGATCCGCGCGGCGGTGGCGGCCAAGAGCCGCGTGACCTTCAAGATCCTCTACAACGATGCCGTGGCGATGACCGGCGGCCAGCCCGCCGAGGGCGCCATGACGCCCGAGCAGATCGTGCGCGAACTGGTGACCGAAGGCGTGTCTCCGGTGGTGCTGGTGAGCGAGGACCCTTCGCGCTTTCGCCAGAGCGACCTTCCGACCGGAACCCGCGTGCTCCATCGCGACGAACTCGACAAGGTGCAGCGCGAATTGCGCGAGCTGACGGGCACCAGCGCGATCGTCTACGAACAGACCTGCGCCAACGAGAAGCGCCGCCGCCGCAAGAAGGGCGCCTATCCCGATCCCGACAAGCGCTTCTTCATCAATACGGCGGTGTGCGAGGGTTGCGGTGACTGCTCGGTGCAGTCGAACTGCCTTTCTGTGGTGCCGGTCGAGACCGAGTTCGGCCGCAAGCGCGCGATCGACCAGTCCACCTGCAACAAGGACTATTCCTGCGTGAAGGGCTATTGCCCGAGCTTCGTTGAAGTGACGGGCGGCACGCTGGTGAAGCGCAGCTTCGACGACGCGGCGATTGCCGACAGGCTCGCCGCGCTGCCCGAGCCCGAGGTTCGCGATGTCTCTGCGGGGCCTTGCGCGATGCTCGTCACCGGCATCGGCGGCACCGGAGTGCTCACGGTCGGCGCGATCCTGGCCATGGCCGCGCACCTCGAAGGCAAGGCCGCCAAGGTGCTCGACCAGACCGGCATGGCGCAGAAGGGCGGCGCGGTTACCAGCCACTTGCGCATCGGCCCGGACGCCGCCGCGATCCCCTCGGCGCGGCTCGGCACCGGGCAAGCTGACGTGATCGTTGCCTGCGACCTGATCGTCGGATCGGGTCCCGACGTGCTCGCGCTCGCCCGGCCCGATACGCAGGTGCTGGCCAACGAGGACGTCGTCCCGACCGGCGAATTCCAGCGCAACCGCAATCTCGACCTGACCGCGACGCGCTTTCTCGCGGCGATCGGCAAGCGCGTCGACCCGGCGAACGTGGCCTCGCTCCGCGCCGGATCGCTGGCGACGCGGCTGCTGGGCGATTCGATCTTCACCAACCTGATGATGGTCGGCTTCGCGGCCCAGAAGGGGCTGTTGCCGGTCTCGCTCGCCTCGATCGAGGAGGCGATCCGGCTCAACGGCGTGGCGGCGAAGGCGAACCTGTCGGCGCTGGCGCTTGGGCGGCTCGCGGCGGTCGATCCCGACGCGCTGTTCGATCTCGCCCACGAGCCCGCGCACGCCGATACGGCGCCGCGCGGCTACGCGGCGGAAGTCGAGCGCCAGTGCGAGCGCCTGCGCGCCTGGCAGAACGAGGCCTGGGCCGACGACTACCGCGCCTTCCTCGCCGAGACCGAGGCGACGCTCGCCGCGCGCGGCATCGAAGCGCGCGAGCCGCTGATGGTCGAGGTGGCGCGCGGGCTCGGCAAGCTCATGGCCTACAAGGACGAATACGAGGTTGCCCGGCTCTACTCCGAACCGGCTTTCCGCGCGCGCTTTGCCGAGACCTTCGCGGGCGATCCCAAGCTGCACCTCCATCTCGGCTCGCCGCTGATCAGCCGCAAGATCGACGCCAAGACCGGCCGGCCGAAGAAGGTCGCGTTCGGGCCGTGGATCTTCCCGGCCTTCCGGATGCTGGCCAAGCTCAAGACACTGCGCGGCACTGCGTTCGATCCCTTCGGCTGGCAGGCGGACCGCAAGCTCGAGCGCGCGCTGATCGGCGAATACCGCGATCTGGTGCGCGAGATCGCGGCGACGGTGACGCCCGCGACGCTGGACGTCGCGGCGGAGATGGCCGGCTCGGTCGATCTCGTTGCGGGCTACGGCCCGGTCAAGGAAGCCGGTGTCGAGGCGTTCCGTGCCCGCGTGGAAGAGCTTCGCCCGGGACTCGCCGCCGCCGCGCCCGGCCGGCGCGAGCCCGAGCCCGCCTGAGCCATTCCGCCCGGGCGGTAAATTTCGCGCGGCGTTGCCCGTGACCAACGATTGCCGCACCGTGCGGGGATCGCACGAGCGCGCGCCGAAGGCCGCCTGCCAGCGGGAGAGGACATGAACCAGCGGGAATTTGCGAGGCGATGCGGATCACGGGCGCCGACGGCGCGCGCATGCAAGGGGACCCGGTCGTGAGCGATTCCCTCGCCGATCTCGCGGACAAGCAGGCGATCACCGAACTGATCCATGCCTATTGCCGCGCCGTCGACCGGCTCGACGTGCCGCTCGGCCGGTCGATCTGGCACGAGGACGGCTATGCCGACTACGGGGCCGGCTACTACCAGGGGCCGGGCCGCGACGTGATAGACCGGATCTGCCAGGATCACCTCGGCCTCGTGAGCCATTCGCATCTGGTCTCGAACATCCTCATCCGGCTCGACGGCGAGGACGCGGGCAGCGAAGCCTATGTCAATGCCAGTCTGCGGCTCATGCGCGAGGGCGCTCACCATCAGATCGGCGTTCGGGCGCGCTATTGCGACCGCTGGCAGAAGCGCGGGGATCGCTGGGGCCTGCTTCACCGCGTCGTCGTTTTCGACCATCAGGAGATCCGCGAGGTCCGGCCGATGCCGGGCCACGGGCTGCCCGCCGCGCGCGACCGCTCCGATCCGTCGTACCGCGTGCTCGCGGGCGGCAGGCCCGAGCACAACGAGATGGAGACACGATGACCGACGACACCGCCGACAGACTGGCAATCATGGACAAGATGCACCGCTACTGCCGCGCCGTCGACCGGCTCGACGTGGCGCAGGGCTATGCCGTGTTCCACGAGGACAGCACGACTGATTTCGGCGCGGCCTACAAGGGAACGGGCCACGGCTGGATCGACTACATCTGCAAGCGCCACCGCGACTTTCTGCACCACTCGCACCAGGTGACGAACGCGATCATCGAGATCGACGGAGACCGCGCTGGCAGCGAATCCTACGTCTTCGCCACCCTGCGCGAGCGGATTGAGGACAAGGTCGTCCAGCGCCAGTTCTGGGCCCGCTACGTCGACACCTGGTCGAAGCGCGACGGCGACTGGGCGATCGACGCGCGCGAATGCGTGATCGATTTCGACAGCCAGGGCGTCGTCACACCGATGGCGCAGCACGATCGCGCGGCGCGCGACAATTCCGACCCATCCTACTCGGTCCTGAAGGAAATCTCATGAGCGACAACCGTATCACCGTCTCCTTCGACATGCGTTCGCCCGACTGGGCGACGCCGACGCACGAGCTTTACGGCGCCGCGATCGAGATGGCCGCCTTCGCCGACCGGATCGGCCTCGATGCCATCAACCTGATGCAGCATCACGGCTCCGATGACGGCTACCTGCCGCAGCCCTTCACGCTGGCGGGGGGCATGGCCGCGGTCACCAAGCGCATCCGCTTCATGCTCGGCGCGGTGATCCTGCCGCTGCACGATCCGGTCGAGCTGGCCGAGCACATCGCGGTGGTCGACAACATGTCGAACGGGCGGCTGAGCGTGATCTTCGGCGCGGGCTACGTGCCGTTCGAGTTCGAAATGTTCGGCAAGTCGCTCAAGGACCGCGCGAAGCTGATGGACGCGGGGCTCGAGATCATCCTGCGGGCGCTCAAGGGCGAGAAATTCGAGTTCGAAGGGCGGCCGATCTACGTGCGCCCGCTGCCGGTGCAGGAGCCCGAGAACATCATCATGGTCGGTGGCGGCGTTCCCGCCTCGGCGAAGCGCGCGGCGCGCTTCGGCGTCGGCTTCGGGCCGATGAAGCCGGGTCTCACCGAGCTATACCTCGCCGAATGCGAGCGCCTCGGCCACACGCCGCGCGCGCATTACGATCCGCAGCCCGGCATGCCGCTCGCGATCCACTTGTGCGAGGACCCGGAAGCCGGCTGGGAGGCGATCGCGCCGCACGCGGTGCATGTCGTCAGCGAGTACGCCAAGTGGGCCGAGCAGGAGGGCGACGCCTCGAACTCGCCCTTCAAGGGCCTCGACGATCCGGCGATTCTCAAGCAGGCGGGGCTGTTCGCCGCCTGGACGCCCGACCAGCTCGTCGAGCGCGTCGCCACCGCGCCGCCGGGCGCCAACGTCGGCCTTCAGCCCCTGCTCGGCGGTCTCTCGCCAGAGGAGGGCTGGAAGAGCCTCAAGCTGCTCGAAGCCACGCTGCCGCGCTTGCGTGAGGCGGTGGCGGCCTAGCCTTGCGGTGATCCGCAGGTGCGGGAAGGCGCAGGACCATGCCGGGTCTTGCGCTATCCCGCCGTCGTGCCCGCGTCGATGCTGATGCAGGCGCCGTGGTAGCCGCGCGCCGCGGGGCTGGCGAGGAAGGCGACGCAATCGGCGACATCCTCGATCTCGTTCATCCCTCGCGCGCTGCCGATGCGGCCGATCAGGTCCTGGTCGCATCCCTCGAGCGCGGCCATGCCCGCGACCATGCCGGTCATCATCCCGCCCGGCGCGACGGCGTTGATCCGGATGGGCTCTTTGGCGAACTCCATCGCCAGCGCCTTCGTCATGTTGGTGAGCGCGGCCTTCGTGGCGCAATAGGCGGCGAAGTAGGCCTGTCCCTTGAAGGCCGCGCAGCTCGTGACGTTGACCACCGCGCCTTCGGCTTCGAGCAGCGCGGGCAGCGCGGCGCGGATCAGGAAGAACGGGGCTTCGAGGTTGACCTTCATCGTCAGGTCCCAGGCCGCTTCGTCGTAGTCCGGGGTTCGCCCCGGCTTCATCACCCCGGCGACGTTGCACAGCGCATCGAGCCGCCCGAACTCGCCGAGCGCGCGTTCCACCGCTTGCGCGCAGTTCGGCCGGTCCGCCAGATCGAGCGGCAGTTCGAGCGCGGCGCGCCCCATGGCCCGCACGGCCTCGGCGGTGCGCGCCAGACCCTCCGCGTCACGGTCGACCAGCGCGAGGTCCGCGCCAGCGCCGGCCAGCTTGAGCGCGCTTGCCGCGCCAAGGCCGGCCGCCGCTCCCGTCACCAACGCCACCTTGCCGCCCATGTTCGCGCTTGCCTGCATCGCTTCTCTCCTCACCCTCTCCAGGGCAGCGATCATGCCGCCTGGTAATGCTCCCGGACAAGCGCGACGAAGGGGCTCGAGAGCGCCTGGGCGATATGCGCCTCGCTCGCGTGGAGCAGGCCGAGGCTGCGTTCGAGATCGAAGTCGCGCACGGGCACCATGGCGAGGCCCGGCCCGGCGAAGCACTCGGGCATCATCCCTACCCCTGCGCCGCTTCGCACCACCGCGAGCACGCGCTCGTCGCTGGTGGTCTTGAGCACGAAGCGTGGCCGCACCCCGCGCGCGACGAAGAAGCGGTTGATCTCGGGCAGCGCCTCGCAATGGCGGCGCAGCGCCATGCGGTCACGCGCGAGCTGCTCGGCCATGACCGCCTCCTCGCCCGCGAGCGGGTGGTCGGCGGGCAGCACCATCATGTAGCGTTCGCGCGCCAGTTCCTCGGGGGCGAAGCGCGCCTGATGTGGCCGGATCACCGTCCAGGCGAGGTCGAGCCGCCCGCGTTCGAGCCGCTCGGCGATGTCGCGCTCGGAGCCGTCGATCATTTCGAGCGCCTCGCCCGAGCCGAGCGCGCGATGCGCGGCGAGCAGCCGTTCGACCAGCGCCGAGGGGATCGTGCCGAGCACCCCGATCCGCAGCAGGGTGGGGTCGGTCACTTCGCCCAGCTCGACCAGCGCATGCTCGTATTCGGCGGCGATGCGCCGCGCGCGCACCAGGAAGCGGCTTCCCGCGGGCGTCAGCGCCACGCCCTGCCGCGTGCGGTCGAACAGCCGCGCGCCCAGTTCGCGCTCCAGCTTGGCGATCCCGGCCGAGAGCGTGGGCTGGGTCACGCTCACCCGCACGGCGGCGCGGCTGAACGTGCCGGTCTCGGCCACGGCGAGGAAATAGCGCAGCAGGTACTGGTCGATCATAGGCGTGGTCTATGGCTAACCGCCGAAACTTTCAATTTCCCCTCGCGTATGCGGCTGTCTAGATAGACGCGACAAATCCAGCGGAGAGGAAGAGGCATGAGCGCGCCCGTGCTCCAGACCAGTATCCAGCCAGACAGCCCCGAGGCGCAGGCCCGCGCGGCGCACAACCGCGCGCTCGCCGAAGAACTGCGCCAGCGTGTTGCCGAAGCCGCGCTCGGCGGTCCCGCCAAGTCGCGCGAGCGCCACGTCAGCCGGGGCAAGCTGCTGCCGCGCGAGCGGGTCGAGCGGCTGGTCGATCCCGGCTCGCCGCTGCTCGAACTGGGCCAGCTCGCCGCGAACGGCCTTTACGGCGAGGACATTCCCGGCGCGGGCCTCATCACCGCGATCGGCGAAGTCTCGGGCCGGCCCTGCATGATCGTGTGCAACGACGCGACGGTGAAGGGCGGAACCTATTACCCGATGACCGTCAAGAAGCACGTGCGCGCGCAGGAGATCGCGGCCGAGAACAACCTGCCGTGCATCTACCTCGTCGACAGCGGCGGCGCGAACCTGCCGCACCAGGCCGAGGTCTTTCCCGACCGCGATCACTTCGGGCGGATCTTCTTCAACCAGGCGAACATGAGCGCCAAGGGCATTCCTCAGGTCGCCTGCGTCATGGGAAGCTGCACCGCGGGCGGCGCCTATGTGCCCGCCATGTCGGACGAGACGGTGATCGTGAAGGAGCAGGGCACGATCTTCCTCGCCGGGCCGCCGCTGGTCCAGGCCGCGACCGGCGAAGTGATCTCCGCCGAAGACCTGGGCGGCGGCGAACTGCACAGCCGCAAGTCCGGCGTGACCGACCATCTCGCGGAGGACGATCCGCACGCGCTCACCATCGTGCGCGACATCGTCAGCCATCTTGGTCCGCGTCACGATCCCGGGCTCGACCTGCGCGAGAGTCGCCCGCCCAGGTACGACCCGGAAGAGCTCTATTCGATCATCCCGGAAGACGTGCGCGCGCCCTATGACGTGCACGAGGTGATCGCACGGATCGTCGACGGCAGCGAGTTTCACGAGTTCAAGGCACTCTACGGCAATACGCTGGTCTGCGGTTTCGCGCATATCCACGGCCAGCCCGTGGCGATCCTCGCCAACAATGGCGTGCTGTTCTCCGAATCCGCGCAGAAGGGCGCACACTTCATCGAACTGGCCTGCCAGCGCCGCATCCCGCTGCTGTTCCTGCAGAACATTTCCGGGTTCATGGTCGGCGGCAAGTACGAGGCCGAGGGCATCGCCAAGCACGGCGCCAAGCTGGTGACGGCGGTGGCGACGGCCACGGTGCCCAAGATCACCGTGCTGATCGGCGGCAGCTTCGGCGCGGGCAACTACGGCATGTGCGGGCGCGCCTATGCCCCGCGCTTCCTGTTCACCTGGCCCAACGCGCGGATCTCGGTGATGGGCGGCGAGCAGGCCGCGAGCGTGCTCGCCACCGTCCACCGCGACGCCGACAAGTGGGACGAGCGCGAGGCCGAGGCGTTCAAGGCACCGATCCGCCAGAAATACGAGGACGAGGGCAACCCCTACTACGCCACCGCGCGGCTGTGGGACGACGGCGTGATCGACCCGGCGCAGACCCGCGACGTGCTGGGCCTCGCGCTCGCCGCCTGTCTCGAAGCGCCGATACCGGAGGCACCCCGCTTCGGGGTGTTCCGGATGTAAATATGCGAACAGTATATCAAGAAGATGAGTTTGGGTGTGGTATTGCGTGCATCGCCATGTTCTCCGGACTTACATATCATGCTGCAAAGAAAATAGTTGCAGGTATCGAGGGCTTGTACGATGAAAGCAGTGGCATTGATTATGAACCAATGTTTGATTTCCTCAGAATTAGAGGATTTATGGTCAGTAAAAAATTCGCATTAAACTTGGAAAACCCGATTACACGTGTATCTGGAAATGCAATTGTTGATGGCTTCACGCTTGGAACGAGAGGGTCAATCAGGCGAAATTCAGAAAGAAGTCATTGGGTGGTTTGGGATGCCGAATCTCAAGTGATCCGAGATCCGGCTGGATATACGAGGCCATTTCTTGCCACCAAGTGTTGGAAGGTGTCATGATCCAGTCCCTCCTCATCGCCAATCGCGGCGAGATCGCCTGCCGCGTCATCCGCACCGCGCGGCGCATGGGCATTCGTACCGTCGCGGTCTATTCCGACGCCGATGTCTCGGCGCTGCACGTGCGCGAGGCCGACGAGGCAGTGCACATCGGCCCTTCGCCGACGCGCGAGAGCTACCTCGTGGGCGAGAAGATCCTCGCCGCCGCCAAGCAGACCGGGGCCGAGGCGATCCATCCGGGCTACGGGTTCCTGTCCGAGAACGCCGAGTTCGCGCAGGCGGTGATTGACGCGGGGCTGGTCTGGGTCGGGCCGAACCCGGCCTCGATCACCGCGATGGGCCTCAAGGACGCCGCGAAAACGCTGATGGCCAAGGCGGGCGTGCCGGTGACGCCGGGCTACATGGGCGCGGACCAGTCTGTCTCGACGCTCGCCGAGGAGGCCGACAAGATCGGCTATCCGGTGCTGATCAAGGCGGTCGCGGGCGGCGGCGGCAAGGGCATGCGGCTGGTCGAGGAGGCGGACGACTTCGCCGATGCGCTCGCCTCGTGCAAGCGCGAAGCGGCGGCGAGCTTCGGTAACGACCATGTGCTGATCGAGAAGTACATCCTCTCGCCGCGCCACATCGAGGTGCAGGTCTTCGGCGACAGCCACGGCAACGTCGTCCACTTGTTCGAGCGCGACTGCTCGCTGCAGCGCCGCCACCAGAAGGTGATCGAGGAAGCGCCCGCGCCGGGCATGGACGCGGCGACGCGCGCCGAGCTTTGCGCGGCGGCGGTGCGCGCGGCCAAGGCGGTTGACTATGTCGGCGCGGGCACGATCGAGTTCATCGCCGACGGCTCCGAAGGGCTTCGCGCCGACCGCATCTGGTTCATGGAGATGAACACGCGCCTGCAGGTCGAGCATCCCGTGACCGAGGAGATCACCGGGGTCGATCTGGTCGAGTGGCAGCTTCGCGTCGCCAGCGGCGAGCCGATCCCGATGGCGCAGGAAGACCTCGGCATCGAAGGCTGGGCGATGGAAGCGCGGCTCTATGCCGAAGACCCGGCCAAGGGCTTCCTGCCCTCGATCGGCACGCTCGAACTGCTGCAGTTCGGCGAGAGCGAGGGCGGGCGCATCGACACCGGCGTGACCGAGGGCGCCGAGGTCTCGCCGTTCTACGATCCGATGATCGCCAAGGTCATCGCCCACGGCGAGACTCGCGAGGAAGCGCGAGAGCGGCTGGCCGACATGCTGTCGGACAGCGCGGTCTGGCCGGTGCGGACCAATGCCTCGTTCCTGGTGCGGGCGCTCGACCATCCCGACTTCGTCGCGGGCACGGTCGATACCGGGCTGATCGGCCGCGACGGCGAGGCGATGGCCGAGGAACCCGAACCGTCCGAGACCGTGCTCGAAGCAGCGGCCACCTCGCTGGTGCCGCTCTACGACATGCCCGCCTTCCGGCTCAATGCGGCGCCCGTGCGATCGGCGTGGTTCCTGCTCGAGGGCGAGACGCGCGAGATCGCGCTCGCGGGCGGCAGCGCCGAACCGGCGAGTTCGGTGCTGGTCACCGAGCAGGGTCAGGCCTGGCTGCTCGAACCCTGGCGCAAGGATGCGGCGCACGGCGCGGCGGGCGGCTCGGGCTCGATCCTCGCGCCGATGCCGGGCAAGGTCATCGCCGTCGAGGTCGAGGCGGGCGAGGAGGTCAAGGCGGGCCAGAAGCTGCTCACGCTCGAGGCGATGAAGATGGAACACACGCTGACCGCGCCGTTCGACGGGATCGTGGCCGAACTAAACGCCAAGGCCGGTCAGCAGGTGCAGGTCGAAGCGCTGCTCGCGCGGATCGAGGAGAGCGAATAATGCCCGGACGCTTTTTCGACGAATGGCAGGTCGGCGACAAGCTGACCCACCAGCCGAGCCGTACCGTCACCGAGACCGACAACCTCATGTTCAGCGCGATGACGCACAACATGCAGCCGCTGCATCTCGATGCCGAGACCGCGAAGGCGAGCGAGTTCGGCCAGATCCTGGTCAATTCGACCTTCACCTTCAGCCTCGCGGTGGGGCTCTCGATCGCGGACACGACGGTGGGCACGCTCGTCGCCAATCTCGGCTTCGACAAGGTGATCACCCCCAAGCCGACCTTCCTCGGCGACACGCTGACCTGCCACAGCGAAGTGATCGAGATGCGCGAAAGCAAGTCGCGTCCGACACAGGGCATCGTCGTGTTCAAGCACGAGTTGACCAATCAGCGCGGCGAGGTCGCGCTATCGATGCTGCGCACGGTGCTGCTGAAAAAGAAGCCTGCCTGATCGCGCTTGCCTTGGCCGCCACGCGCATACCAGTGTGGCCGCGATGACAGTCGGGAGGGAGAGGACCGATGAACGATCTCATGGCGGCGGAATTCGCCATCCGCCAGTTGCAGGCGCGCTACGCCGATGCGCTCTGGCGCAAGGACGCGGATAGCTTCGCGGCGCTGTTCACGCGGGACGGCGAGTGGAAGGTCGCGGGCATGCACCTCAAGGGCCGCGAGGAGATCCGCGAGACCTTCGCGCGGTTCATGCTGCAGATCGACCGGGTGCTGATGACGTTCCGGACGCCGATCGTCGATATCGTCGACGGCGTGATCACGAGCCGGACCTACGTGACCGAGCAGAACAAGTTCGCTGACGGCGCAACGGCTTCGACGCTGGGCATCTACTACGAGCGCTTCGTTGAGGAAGCGGGCGCTCTGCGCTTCGCGTTCCGGCACTGGAACCTGCACTACATCGGGCCGGCGGACCTTTCGCGCAAGTTCTACGAGGTTCGCGAATACGGTGCGCCGCCGGGCTTTCCCGGACCCGACGATCCGACCACGGTGCGCACAGATTTCCTGTTCGCGGGCTCGGCCGCGCCGTAGGGCGCTGTCAGCCCGATAGCTGGTCCGACAAGCTGCGCGCCGAATCGCGCAGGGCGTGCTTGAGCCGGGGCAGCGCCTCGCCGCGCAGCGCGCTGCCGATGCCGATCGCGACGAGCGCGTGGCTCGGCCTCGCCGACTTGGTCCAGACCGGCGCAGCGGCGACCGTCACTCCCGCGATGTAGTGTCCGGCATCGATGGCGATACCTTCCTCGCGTGCCTGGTCGACCTGGCGGCGCCATTCCTCCCAGCTCGGCGGCTCGTCCCAGCGCAGCACGTCGAAGCGCGGGCGCAGCTCGGCATCGGAGTAGTTGCCGAACGCGGCGATGCAGCGCCCCGTGGCCGAGACCAGCGCGGGAAAGCGGCTGCCGACCTGGGTCGAAAGCTGGAAGCTCTGGCTTGACTGCGACATGGCCACGACGATGATGTGACCGAGCCCCATGAGCTTCACGGCGAGCGTGGTGAGACCGTACTCCCCGCTCAGCCGGTCGAGCACGGGCTGCGCGAGATCGTGGAACTTGTCGCGCCGCAGCCAGTGCCGCGCGAGCGTGAGCACCCCGGCATCGAGCGCGTAGCGCTTCGTATCGGGGTCGAAGGCGACCAGTTCCTCGATCACCAGCGCGCGTAGCACGTAAAGGCAGGTGCTCGGAACCATATCGAGTTCGCGGGCGATCGCCTGGACGCCCATCGCGGTGCCGCGCTTGCCGAGCAGCCGCAGCACCGCGGCGGCGCGCGCGATCGCGGGCGCCTTGCTGGCCCTGACCGTTTCGGGAAGATCGTCGGTCGCCATCAACTGCCTCACAATCGGAGAGTCATTCAATATATTGAATATTGTTCAACATTTGCAATGTCAACGCCGATGTGCAAAAGGGCCTGCAACGAAATCAACGCGCAAGAGCGAGTCGCGCGCGGCTCGCTCCGGGACGGGAAGGGCAGATGCCGAAACTGACCGAATTCACCAGCTATGCGGATGCGCAGGCCCATGCCTCTTCCGCGGGGTTATGGGATCTGTTCGACGGGGATCGCGAGCACCTCAACATCGCGCACGAGTGCATCACCCGCCATGCCGATGGCTCGGGCCGGCCGGCGGTGCGGATCGCGCATGCCGACGGCGCCGACGAGATCCTCAGCTTCGATACGATTTCCGCGGGCGCGGCGCGCTTCGCGCACTGGCTCGATGCCGAGGGCGTGCAGCCGGGCGATCGCATCGCCTTCATGCTCGAGCCCTCGCTGCCTTTCTACGTGTGCCTGTTCGGGGCGATGCAGACCGGCGCGATCTCGGTGCCGCTGTTCACGCTGTTCGGGCCCGACGCGCTGAGGCTGCGCGTGGGCGACTGCAACCCGTCGATCCTGATCACGAATGCCGAGAAGGCGGACCTCGCGCGCTCGGTCGCGGTCGCCGGCAAGCCGCGCGTGATCGTCGCCGACGACGCGTTGCTGGCAAGCCTGGAGGCCTTCCCCGCCACTTACGAGCCCAAGACCAAGGCCAATGACATGGCCGTTTTCCAGTACACCAGCGGCACCACGCGCGAGCTTCCGGAGGCGGTCAAGCACTCGCACCGCACGCTCGTCACGCTGATGTTCGCCGCGCTCTACGGCACCGGCATCCGTCCGGGCGACGAGTTCTTCTGTCCGTCATCGCCTGCCTGGGGCCATGGTTTGTGGCACGGCACGCTCGCGCCGCTGGCGATGGGCGTGACCACCGGCACCTTCGCGGGCCGGTTCGATCCGGTGCGGCTGATGAAGGCGCTCGACGACTATCGCATCACCAACATGAGCGCGGCGGCGACGCACTACCGGATGATGAAGAACTCCGGGAAGGGCGCCGATTTCACCTTCCACTTCGAGAAGCTGAGCTACACTGGCGAGCCGATCGATCCGGCGACGCTCGAATGGATCGACGAATACTTCAAGGTGCCGGCCTGCTCGATGTACGGCACCACCGAGATCGGCGTCGTGCTGGTGAACTATCCCGGCGCGAAGGATTTCACCGTCAAGCCCGGCTCGCTGGGCAAGGCGGTTCCGGGTCAGAAGCTCGAGGTGCACCGTCCTGACGGCACGGTCTGCGATCCCGGCGAGATCGGCGAGCTGATGCTGTGGCGCGCCCAGAAGGGACAGGAACCCGGGTGGATGACCACCAAGGACCGCGCGAAGACCGACGAGGATGGCTATTTCTACCACTGCGGTCGCGCCGACGACGTGATCATCTCGGCGGGCTGGACGATGTCGGCGGTCGAGATCGAGAACACCATGCTGCGCCATGACAACGTGCTCGAATGCGGCGTGATCGGCGTTCCCGACGAGAAGCGCGGGCAAGTGGTCAAGGCCTTCGTCGTCGCCAATCGCGAGGGCAGCGACGAATTCGTGCGCGAGTTGCAGGAGTTCACCCGCGAACGGCTCGCGCAGCATGAATTTCCGCGGCTCGTCGAGTTCGTCGACGAACTGCCCAAGAACCCCGCCGGCAAGGTCCACCGCAAGAAGCTGCGCGACCTCGAGGCGGAGCGGGCGAGGGAAGCCGCGACGTGACGCACACGCTTCCTCGTCATTCCCGCGAAGGCGGGATTCCAGGCTGAGCCGCGACGGTTGCGACTGGCCCCCGCCTTCGCGGGGATGACGAATTTTCATACGAATGCAATTTCAGGAGTGAGAGACAATGGCAGAAGCAGACGCCCCGAAGACAAAGTTCCCCAAGATCACCGAAGAAGGTCTCGACGACCTGCGCAAGCGCATCGGGGTCAAGATCGAGAACACGGTCGAGCCCTGGAACTACGAAGCGACGCGTGATGCGATCCGCCACTATGCGCACGGCATCGGTGACGACAATCCGCTGTGGTGTGACCCGGAATACGCGGAAAAGACGAAGTACGGCTCGATCGTCGCGCTGCCTTCGTTCCTGTTCACCACCAGCCGCATCGTCTCGGGCTATTGCGGCGGCCTGTCGGGCGTTCACGCGATGTGGGCGGGTGCCGACTGGACCTGGCACAAGCCGGTCCTCCGCAACGACACGATCCGCGCCGAGGCCTATCTGAAGGATCTCGTCGAGCACCAGACCAAGTTCGCGGGCCGCTCGTTCCAGCAGATCTATCACGTCGACTTCTACAACCAGGAAGGCGACCACGTTGCCGGCGCCGATTCCTGGGTGTTCCGCACCGACCGTGACGAGGCGCGCGAAAAGGGTACGAAGTACACCGAGGCGCGCGGCCGCGTCGAGCCCTACACCCAGGAGCAGCTCGACGAGTTCTACGACATCTACGACAACGAGGAAGTGCGCGGCGCCACCCCCCGCTACTGGGAGGACGTGAACGTCGGCGACAAGCTCTCGCCGATGATGAAGGGCCCGATGACCGTCACCGGCTTCATCTGCTACGCGCAGGGCTGGGGCGGCCTTTACATCCGCGCCAACAAGCTCGCCTACAAGATGCAGAAGGCGCACCCCGGCCTCGGTATCCGCAACCGCTTCAACGTGCCCGACTGCCCCGAGCGCGTGCACTGGGACGAAGCCTTCGCGCTCGAGGTCGGCGCGCCGGGCGCCTACGACTACGGTCCGGAGCGCTGCTCGTGGCTCACCCACCACATGACCAACTGGATCGGCGACGACGGCTTCCTGCACAAGTCGGATTGCCAGATCCGCCGCCACAACCCGGACGGCGATGCCATGGTCCTGACCGGGGAAGTGACCAGGAAGTTCGAGGAGAACGGCAAGAAGTACGTCGAGGTCGAGCAGAAGGCGACGACGCATCGCGGCGAGCTTTCCGCTTTCGGCACCTCGGTCGCCGAACTGCCGAGCAAGGCCTGATTGCGAGCGGCCGCCGCCGGGCATAGGCTCGGCGGCGGCTCCGCGCCGAACCGGGCGCGGCAATCGGGAGAGAGATCTTGAACGTCACGAGCGCAAAGACGCCGACCTTCAGGCCCGACGGCACCGTGGCGGTGCCCGCCTTCGATCTGCCGGTCTCGCCGCTCGTCAGCGAGGAGGCGGCGGCCGCGCAGCGCGCGCTGGCCGAAGCGCCGCCCTTTTCGGTGTCGCTTGCCGAGGGCGATGTCACGGCGCACCGCGAGGCGATCAACGCCTACGTCGCACCGCAGGTCGAACATTTGCGCAAGGCTTTCGCGGTGGAGGTGTCGCATGCCGAGATCGCGGGCGTCGAGGTGATCGACGTGACCCCGGCGGGCGGCGGCCACGATCCCGACCGGGTGCTCGTCAACCTGCATGGCGGCGCCTTCGTCATCGGTTGGGACGGGAGCGCGCTGCTCGAATCGGTGCCCATATCGGCGCTGGGCAGCTATCGTGTGATCTCGGTCAACTACCGCATGGCGCCAGAGCATCGCCATCCGGCGGCGATCGAGGATGTCGTGGCGGTCTACCGCGCGCTGCTCGACGATTATGCGCCGGGCCGGATCGGCATCTACGGCGGATCGGCGGGCGGCGTGCTCAGCGCGCAAGTGGCGGGCTGGCTGCCCCGGCACGGATTGCCCCAGGCCGGCGCGGTCGGAATATTCGGTGCGGGCGGCGCGCCGTTTCACGCGGGGGAATCGGCCTACATCGCGGGCTATGTCGACGGCTCCTTCGCGCCGCCGCCGCCCGACGGCTCACCGATCGAGGACATCACCCGGGGCTACTTCGACGGCGTCGATCCGCGCGATCCCGTCGCCTGGCCGGCTTATCATCTCGACGTGCTCGAAGCCTTCCCGCCGACGCTTGTCATCACCGGCACCCGCGCGGTCGATCTCAGCCCGGCGATCTATACGAATTCGCAGCTCCTCAAGGCGGGCGTGCGCTCGACGCTGATCGTCGGCGAGGGCATGGGCCATTGCCACCATTACCGGCTCGACCTGCCCGAAGGGCGCGATGCGGTGGAGCAGATCCTTTCCTTCTTTCGCGAGAATCTCACCTGACCGTCATGACTGAGGCTGCGACGACATCGAACTGGGCTGGTCCGCTCGCCGGCGTGCGCGTGCTAGACTTCACGCGCGTGCTCGCCGGGCCTGCCGCAAGCCTCGCGCTGGCCGACCTGGGCGCGGAGGTCATCAAGATCGAGCCGCCCGGCACGGGTGACGAGACGCGCACCTTTCCGCCGATGCGTGAGGGCGAGAGCCACTATTACCTCGCGGTCAATCGCGGCAAGAAGTCCATCGTCGTCGACCTGAAGTCGTCCGAGGGGATCGCGCTGGTCAAGGATCTCGCGGCCAAGTGCGACATCCTCGTCGAGAACTACCGCCCCGGAGTTATGGACCGGCTCGGGCTCGGCTGGGAGGTCATGCACGCGATCAATCCGCGGCTGATCTACTGCGCGATCTCGGGCTACGGCCAGACCGGGCCGCTCAAGGACCGGCCGAGCTTCGACATCGTCCTGCAGGCGATGAGCGGCGCGCTGTCGATGAACGGCGAACGTGACGGCTTGCCGACCAAGCTGGGCATTCCGCTCGGCGATCTGGTCGGCGGGATCAACGGGCCGATCGGGATCATCTCGGCGCTCTACGAGCGCGAGCGTACCGGCAAGGGGCGGTATATCGACGTCAGCCTGATGGACGGGCTGATGGGCATGCTCGGTTATATCGCGCAGCTCGCCTTCTTCACCGGCAGCGATCCGCAGCGGGTCGGCTCGCAGCACCCGAACCTCGTGCCTTACGGCATCTTTCCGGCGCGCGACGGGTCGATCGTGATCGCGTGCCTGACGCCCGGCTTCTGGAGCCGGATCTGCGCCTCGATCGAGCGACCCGAACTGACCGGCGATGCGCGCTACGACACGCTCGAAAAGCGGCGCGACGCACGCGAAGAGGTCAACGCGATCGTCTCGGCCTTTACCGAGACTCGCACTGTCGACGAACTCGTCGCGATCTTCACCACGCACCAGGTTCCGCATGCGCCGATCCTCGGCGTGACCGAGGCATTGTCGCAGCCGCAAGCCAGGGAGCGCGAGATGGTGGTCGAAGTCGAGCATGCCGCGCTCGGCACGATCCCGATCGTCAACCGCTCGATCCGCTTCGACGAGCCGCAGCCCTTGCCGACCGCGCCGCCCGTGCTCGGGCAGGATACCGCCTCGATCCTCGAAGACGTGCTAGGCCTCAGCGCCGAACGGATCGACGAATTGCGCCGGGCAGGCGTCGTCGCCTGAGCTTGCGCGGCGCCGGGCGGGACGGCATGGCCTGTCAAAACGCGAGGGAGAGCGAACGCGATGGATGAACTGCGCTTCGACGGACGAGTGGCCGTCATCACCGGCGGCGGACGCGGGCTCGGCCGCGCCCATGCGCTGTTGCTGGCGCGCCGGGGGGCGAAGATCGTGGTCAACGATCCCGGCGTCTCGATGGCGGGCGATCCGACCGACGAGGGCCCGGCCGATGCGCTCGTCGCCGAGATCAAGGCGCTGGGCGGCGAGGCGCTCGCCAGTACCGACAGCGTCGCGACGCCCGAGGGCGCCAGGGCGATCGTCGGGGCCGCGCACGAGGCCTTCGGCCGCGTCGATATTCTGATCCATTCGGCGGGCAACGTGCGGCGCGGCAGGCTGACCGAGCTGAGCTACGAGGACTTTGACGCGGTGCTCGACGTGCACTTGCGCGGGGCCTTCAACATGGTGCGCGAGTGCTTCCCGCTGATGATGGCGCAGCGCTATGGCCGGATCGTTCTCACCAGCTCGATCAACGGGCTCTACGGCAAGTCGGACAACGTCAATTATTCGATCTGCAAGGCCGGGATGATGGGGCTTTCCAACACCGCCGCGATCGAGGGGCAGAACGACGACGTGCGTTCGAACCTGATCGTTCCGGCGGCGGTGACCCGTATGTCCGAGGGCATCGATACCAGCAAGTTTCCGCCGATGACGCCCGAGCAGGTCGCGCCGATGGTGGCTTACCTGTGCCACGAGAGCAGCACCGCGACCGGCGAGATGTACGCGGCGATGGGCGGGCGCCTCGCGCGTGCGTGGATCGCGGAGAACGCGGGCGTCTATCGCCCCGACTGGAGTCTCGAGGACGTGGCCGGACAGATCGACATGATCCGCTCTGGCGGAGAGCAACTCGCCTTTCCGCCCGTGCCCGACGGGCAGCTCGACCATCTCATGTACGGCTTCGGGATGATCGCCAGGGCCGGAGCGGACTGAGCGTTCGGGCCTGCCGGCCCGAACCGCGCAAGGATCGGGGCCGCCCGGCGGAGCGGCCCCGTCGTCTTTTCGATCCGGTCAAAGCCCGATGAGGCCGCCGTCGTCCTTGGTGATCGCCACGACCGCCGAGCGCGGGCGGCCCGAGGCGGTGCCGCCCTGGCTCTGGGGCCAGTTGCTCGAAGGCGCGGCGGCTTCGCCGTCCTCGCCCGGGTGCTGGATGCCGACGAAGATCGTGCGGCCGTCGGGCGTGGTGTCGACGCCGGTGATCTCGCATTCGAGCGGGCCGGTAAGGAAGCGGCGCAGGTTGGCCGCGCCGGCGGGCGCGCCGACGATGGTCGCCTGGGTGGCCGTCGCGCCGTCCGAGGCCTTGTTGGTGATCGTCTTCGTGCCGCCGTCGCCCACGGTGCCCGGGAGCGCCGCCAGCATCTGGTTGTTGGTGCGGTCGGTGAAGGCACCGTCGTCGGTCTGGATCCACAGCAGCGGCGAGGCGGCCCCCGCCGCGTTCGACGAACGCGAGAACCACAGGCCGTCCGGGCTCGAGAAGTCGTTGGTGGCATCGAGGCCGGAGAGGTTCACGTTGGCCGGGTCCGCATCGGCCGAATCGGCGCCGAACAGGAAGATGTCCCAGGCAAACCCGGTCGCCGAATTGCTGTCTCCGTCCTCGCGCAGGCGGATGATGTGGCCGTTGGGGTTGCCGAAGCTGGAACTGCCGTCGAGCTTGGGATCGCCGTAGTGGCGCGGGTTGGCCGCGTCGGTGCCGTTCAGCGGACGGTTCGAGGCGTTGTTGTTGGTCAGCGTCAGGTAGACTTCGCCGTTCGACGGGTTGACCGCGGTCCACTCGGGACGATCCATCGGTGTCGCGCCGGCCGCGTCGGCGGCGAGGCGGCCGTTGACGAGGATGTCGGCCTGGCTGGCGAAGACGTACTCGGGCGTGTCGCCCACGGCCGGGCGGTTCGGAATCTGGCCGAAGACCAGCGGCAGCCATTCGCCCGTCCCGTCGGCATCGAACCGCGCCACGTAGAACGTGCCGTTGTCGAGGTACTTGTTGCCGACGCCGAGCGGATCGTTCGATTGCGCGTCGGCCGGGTCCCAGCTCGCGTTCGAGACGTATTTGTAAAGGTATTCGCGGCGCGCGTCGTCGCCGAGATAGACGACGATCTTCTGGCCCTCGATGGCGCGGCCGAGCCATGCGCCCTCATGGCCGAAGCGGCCGAGCGCGGTGCGCTTGCGCGGAGTCGAGGCGGGATCGTAGGGATTGATCTCGAGCACCCAGCCGAACTTGTTGGGCTCGTTGCGATAGTCCTCAAGCGCCGAAGCGCCGGTGGCGCGCGCATCCCAGCGGCGGAAGACCGGATCGTTGCCGGCGCTCGACCAGGCATAGTTGCCGGTGCCGCTGGTCACGCCGTAGCGGCGCAGCGCCGTCAGCTCGCGCTCGCTGCGGTTGGCGTTGTCGGTGGCGTCGCCCGAGTTGTCGCGCCGGAAGTAACCGGCCCAGTTTTCCTCGCAGGTGAGCAGCGTGCCCCAGGGCGTGACGCCGTTGGCGCAGTTGTTGATCGTGCCGGTGCCGCTCGTTCCCGCCGGGAACGCCACCGTCTGGAGGAAGGTGGTGCCGCTGACCGGGCCGTTGAACGCGACCGGCGTGTTGGGGGTGATGCGCCGGTTGAAGGCGCTGTCCTGCACGAACGACCAGTCGCGCTCGCCGCCGTCGACATATTCGGTGACGCTGACGCCGTGCGCCTCGATTTCCTTGATCGCCTCGGAGGCCGGGCGCGGCGCCGCGGTGGGGCCGTTGGGGTGGAGGTACTGGACGTTGAGATTCTCGTGGTTCTGCGCGAGCAGGCCGCGGGTCGAGCTGCTGTCGTCGCGGGCGCCCGCCTCGCTCAGCCCGAAGAAGTGCAGCGCGTCGCCGTGGTCGCCGATGCGCTGGGCAAAGTTGGTGTCGGTGCCGTCGTTGGCATAGGCGGGCACGCCCGCGAAGATCGGGTCGCCGAGGCGCGTCATGACGGTGACCGAGTAGCCCGCGGGTACGGTGACGATATCGGCCTTGTTCTTGGCCACGGCATCGAAGCCAAGCGCGGCAGGCGCGACCGTGACGGTGGTCGTCGCCGAAACGGCATCGCCGTCCGAATCGGTGGCGGTGAATTCGAAGGTCAGGTCGGTTGAGGCTTCGACGCTGGGCGCGAGGAACGTGGCGGTGGCGCCGTCCGCGCCCGAAAGCTCGACGTCCGGACCGCCGGTCTGGGTCCAGCCGACCGAGCTGACCGCGTCGTCGTCGGTGGCGGTGCCGCTGAGCGTGACCACGCGGCCGGAACTCGTTGTGGCGTTCTCGCCGGCGCTGACCACCGGCGGATCGTTGTCGTCGCCGCAGGCCGAGAGCATCGAGGTGCCGAACAGCGCGATCGCGGTCGCGGCCGCGCCGCCGAACAGCGTCTGGCGGCGCGAATAGCGTTCGTTGACGATGCTGGTCAGATGACGGTTGCCGATATCATTCGTGTCGACGTCGCCGTCGCTGTAGACGGCTTCGGATTTCAACTCGCTCATTGGAACACACCCCCGGCTGAATTAGCTTGTGGGCCGTTCCCTATGCGGCGGTGATGACGGTTGCGGGGAGGTTTGGCGGCAGTTTTGTGGCAGGAGCACCGATTGCGGCCCGGAGACCGGCCGAGCCGGCGCGCTGAGCGGTAACGCAAGAGCCGCGCGCAATGCTGCGGCGAACCATCCACGGCTTCCCGGATTTGCCTCGGGCGGCCCGAGACGGCGCGCAGGGCGCATCTTGCGCCAGTTTTGGCACGAGTTGCATGGTGAAGCGGTTGCGGAAGGCGCGTGACGATCTGCAAAAGGCGCCAATAAACCTGTGAACGGCGCCGGGTCATTTTCCGGTCGGCCGTTCCGGCAAATGGGGGCGGAGAATGACTTATCGCGTTCTACTGAGCACCACGGGTGCTCTTGCGGCGCTTTGCGCGCCATCGGTCTGGGCGCAGGAAACGTCGGCGGACGTTTCGGCGACAGCGGGCCAGTTCGATGAAATCCTGGTCACGGCGCGCCGGCGGACCGAAAGCGTGCAGGACGTGCCCGTGGCCGTTTCGGCGCTGAGCGCAAGCGACCTGGAGGCGCGTGGAATCCACACCGAGGCCGATCTGCAGACCGCGATTCCGGGCCTGATCGTCCGCTCGGGCAACAACAACAACCAGCTCAACTACGTGATCCGGGGCGAGTCGGTGGATGCCTATTCGGGCTCGCCGCCGGGCGTTCAGCCGTACATCAACGAGGTGCCGTTCCCCGTCATCTCGTCGACGCCGTTCTACGACCTCGAGAACGTGCAGGCGGTGAAGGGCCCGCAGGGCACGCTGTTCGGACGCAACTCGACTGGCGGCGCGGTGCTGTTCCAGACGCGCGAGCCGGACGACTACTTCGGCGGTTACGCCTCGGTGCAGTACGGCAACTTCGATCGTCTGATCGGCGAGGCGGCCATCAACTTGCCGATCAGCGACGACAAGCTGCTCCTGCGTGTTGCCGGAACGGTCACGTCAGGTGGCGCGTTCGTCCGCAATCTCTACGACGATGAGATGCTCGGCGACAAGCATGAGCGGTCGGGCCGCGCGACGCTGGCGATCGAGCCGACAGAGAACATCCGCAATGTGACGATGGTGCAGGTCAGCAAGACCACCGGCACCAACGCGCCCAACACCGCCTACTACACGATCCCCTGCGGTGATCCCTCGGGGTTCAATTCGTGCACTTATTCGCCGGACAACCAGCCGTTCTTCTCGGACCTGCTGGAAGGGCGGATCTTCGCCAACTATCCCAACGGTTTCGTCTATGCCGGGGGCTTCCAGTCGCTGCCCGAATTCCAGCGCTCGCAGGGTGACTACGTCGTCAACCAGAACGCCGATTTCGATCACCGCGCGCGCAGCGAGATGGTCGTCAACAAGACCGAGATCGAGCTCACCGACGACATCTCGCTGAAGAATATCTTCGGCTACTCGTTCTCCAAGAACCAGATCAACTACGACACGGACTATTCGCCCTATCCCTTCATCCAGCAGTATTCGCCCGATGCGGTTCTGACCGGCGCCGATCTGCCGGTCGAGACCAGCGCGACCAAGACCTATTCGAACGAGTTGCAGCTTCAGGGCAAGACCGGCGATGGGCGCCTGACCTGGCTGCTCGGCGCATTCTACATCGATGCCAAGGAGGACTATTTCTCGCCGCTGTGGCTCGGCGCCGCCAACGTCTCCGTCGCTTACAACGCGGCGACCGGCAACAAGTCGACGGCGGTTTTCGGGCAAGCGACCTACGAGCTGACCGACCGGCTAAACCTCACCGTCGGCGGCCGCTACACCTGGGAGAAGATCACGCTGGTCCAGCTCGACCAGTCGATCTTCGGCCCCGGCCAGCGGCAGAGCGTGAAGCAGAGCGATCCGAGCTGGACCGCCACGCTCGATTACCATGCGACGCCCGACCTCATGGTCTATCTTTCCTCGCGCGGCTCGTGGCGGCGCGGCGGCTTCAACCCCTTCAACCCGCCGACACCGACGCCGCTCACCGCGGCCAACGACCCGGGCGGCAACTTCTTCCTGCCCGAGCGGGTTCGCGACGTGGAAGCCGGCCTGAAGTTCGAAGGCCGCGCGGGTGACATGCCGGTGCGTGCGAACCTGGCCGTCTACAACGCCTGGATCGCCGACATCCAGAAGACCGCTTACGTGGTCATCGCCGGAACGGCGTCGTCGGCGACGATCAACGTGCCCAAGACTCGCATTCGCGGCATCGAGACCGATGCCAGCCTGCGACCGGCCGACTGGCTGACGGTGGCGGGATCGATCACCTACACCGACGCCAAGTTCACCGACAACGAGTCCCGCCTGTTCGGCAACCCGGTGCTCTACGGACCGTTCGGCGACGTGCCCGAATTCGCGGGCACGCTCTCGGCCGATGCGGTCCTGCCGCTGGGCGGCGACGCGGGCGAACTGAACTACCACGTCGATCTCTATCACCAGTCCTCGTTCTACTTCTCGAACCTGGGCGGCACGATCCAGCCGGGCACGAAGCTGCCGGCCTATACGCTGATCAACATGCGGCTCGACTGGGACGATATGTTCGACAGCCCGTTGAAGGCCAGCCTCTTCGTCAAGAACCTGACCGACAAGCTCTATTATACCGGCGGTTCGGCCGGCGCGCAGAACTTCTCGGTGGAGTCCGCCGGCTTCGGCCAGCCGCGCACCTACGGCGTGGCGGTGCGGGTCGACTTCTGATGGCGCAGCTCGCCAACATCGTGCTGCTGCGCGCCAGGCCCGGCAGGATCGACGATCTCGAAGCCGCCCTGCGCACGTTGCTTGCCGCCACGCATCAGGAGGCGGGCTGCGCCGGGGGCGAACTGCACCGTTCCGCCGAGGATGAGGCGCTGTTCATGGTGTACGAGCGCTGGACCGATCAGGCGGGCTTCGACGCGCACATGGCCGAGCCGCACGTCGCGCAATTCCTGGCCGCGGCGGATGATCTCCTGGCCGAACCGGCCGAAGTCCGCGCCTTCGAAACCCTGACCTGAACACTGTGGGGCCGCAACGGCGGTCTTGCGAGGAGATGATCTTGTCTGAGAATCGGAAGAGGGCCATGCGGCCCCGCGGTGTTCTTTTTTGCGCATTCGTCGCCATGCTTCTCGCGGGCTGTTCGGCCCGGGGCGCCGGCAACGGCCCCGCAGAATGGCCGGTGCATGGTGGCACCGATCTCGAGCAGCGGTTCGCCGATCTCGACCAGATCAACACGCAGACCGTCGACAGGCTCGGGCTCGCCTGGTCGTTCGAACTCGATTCGAGCCGGGGACAGGAAGCGACGCCGATCGTTGTCGACGGCGTCATGTACGTCGCCGCGGCCTGGTCGCACGTCTACGCCATCGACGCCAGGACGGGCGAGGAGCTGTGGCACTTCGACCCCAAGATCGCCGGACGCAAGGGCTTCGATGCCTGTTGCGACGTCATTTCGCGCGGAGTCGCCGTGGCGGGTGGCAAGGTCTTCCTCGGCGCGCTCGACGGACGGCTGATCGCGCTCGACGCCAAGACCGGCAAAGAGGTCTGGTCGGTCCAGACGACCGATCCCGCCAAGCCCTACACGATCAGCGGCGCACCGCGCGTGTTCGGCGACAAGGTGGTGATCGGGAACGCCGGCGCGGAATACGGAGTGCGCGGTTACGTCACCGCCTATGCGGCGAAGACGGGCCAGCAGGTGTGGCGTTTCTACACCGTCCCCGGCGATCCCGACGCCAAGCCCGACGGCGCCGCGTCCGATGCCGTCCTCAAGGACAAGGCGCTGCCGACATGGGCGGGCCGCTGGTACGAGTACGGCGGCGGCGGAACGGTGTGGGACGCGATCGTCTACGATCCCGAACTCAAGCAGCTCTACATCGGCGTCGGCAACGGCAGCCCGTGGAACCGGCAGGTCCGATCGGACGGCAAGGGCGACAATCTGTTCCTGTCCTCGATCGTGGCGCTCGATCCGGACACCGGCGCCTACAAGTGGCACTATCAGGAAACGCCGGGCGAAAGCTGGGACTTCACCGCTTCGCAGCCGATCATCCTCGCGACGCTGAAGATCGACGGAGTCGATCGCAAGGTGTTGATGCAGGCGCCCAAGAACGGTTTCTTCTACGTGATCGACCGGGAGACGGGCAAACTGATCTCGGCCAAGAACTTCGTGCCGATGAACTGGGCCCGGGGCGTCGACATGAAGACCGGACGCCCGATCATGAACCCGGCGGCGCGCTATCGCTCGGCGCCCTTCCTGATGTATCCCAACGCGCTGGGCGGCCATAGCTGGCATCCGATGGCTTTCAGCCCGAAGACCGGCCTCGTCTACTTTCCGGTCTACCACTCTAAGATGGTCTACGGGAACGATCCCAACTTCAAGTACACGCCGGGCCTGTGGAACAAGGGGATCGACGATCGCAACCTCGAGGCGCCCGACGACCCGGAAGTCGCGCGCAAGGGCGCCGAGGGCTTCGAGGGCCGGCTGGTCGCCTGGGACCCGGTGCGGCAGAAGGAGGTCTGGTCCGTCGCGCATCCCACGCTGCAGAACGGCGGTGTGCTCGCCACGGCAGGCGGTCTGGTGTTCGAGGGGACGGGCGTCGGCCGGTTCGAGGCGCGCGACGCCGGAAACGGCAAGCTGCTCTGGAGCTTCGAGGCGAATGACGGCATCATCGCGGGGCCCATCAGCTATCGGCTCGACGGCACCCAGTATGTCGCGGTCCTGGCGGGATACGGCGGTGGTTTCGGCCTCGGCGAGGGCGCGGAAAAGCCGCGCGCCCGGCCCAACGGACGCGTCCTGGTGTTCAAGCTCGACGGCACCGGCACGCTGCCGCAATTCGAGCCCGGCGAGCCATCGGACCTGACGATCACCGACGAAAGCTTCACGACGGCGCAGATCGATGCCGGGCGGCTGCTCTACACCCAGCAATGCTATCGCTGCCACGGTTCGGGCGCGGCCTCGACCGGCGTATTGCCCGACCTGCGCCGTTCCGGCGCGCTCGCGAGCCGCGACGCCTGGCGCGCCGTCCTGGTCGATGGCGTCCTGGAGGAGAGAGGGATGATCAGTTTCAGCAAGTGGCTGAGCGAAGAGCAGATCGAGGATATCCGCGCCTACGTTTCGCACCGCGCGCGGCTGGCGCAGCCCGCGCCGCAGAGCAAGGCCGCCAAGCCATGAGCGATACCGACATCGATCTCGACGAACTCGAGCGGCGCTATGCGCAGGAGCGCGACAAGCGTCTGCGCAGCGACGGCATGGCGCAATACGAGCCCCTGGGAAAGCGCTTTGCGGCGCTGGCGCGCGATCCCCACGCCGATCCCGATTTCAAGCGCGCGCCGATCGAGGAGGATGGCGAGGTCCTGATCATCGGTGGCGGCTTCGCCGGCCTGCTGGCTGGCGCGCGGCTGCGCGAACAGGGCGTCGATGCCATCCGGATCATCGAGAAGGGCGCCGACTTCGGCGGCACCTGGTACTGGAATCGCTATCCCGGGGCGGCCTGCGACGTCGAATCGACGGTCTACCTGCCGATGCTGGAGGAACTGGGCCACGTCCCGACCGAGCGCTATCCGCGCGGGTCGGAGATCCAGGCCTACTGCGGCAGGATCGCGGAGCGCTATGACCTGCGCCGCGCCGCGCTGTTCCAGACCCTTGCGCGGAAGCTGCGCTGGGATGCCGGGCGCGCGCGCTGGATCGTCGAGACCGATCGCGGCGACCGGATCGCCGCGCGTTTCGTCATCTCCTGCACCGGGCTGCTGAGCAATCCCAAGCTGCCGAGGATACCCGGCATCGAGACCTTCGCCGGCCATGCCTTCCACACCAGCCGCTGGGACTACGCCTATACCGGCGGAGACGAGAGCGGCGGCCTCACCGGCCTTGCCGACAAGGTCGTCGGCATCATCGGCACGGGCTCGACCGGCGTCCAGGTGATCCCCCATCTCGCCGCCTGGGCCAAGCACCTCTACGTGTTCCAGCGCACGCCCGCCTCGGTCGAAGTGCGTGCCAACCGCCCGCTCACCGACGACGATTTCGCCGGACTCGAGCCCGGCTGGCAGCGCCAGCGGCGCGACAATTTCACCACGCTCACCGGCGGCGGCTATGCCCCGGTCGATCTGGTCGGCGATAGCTGGACCGACATCATCCGCTCCGTCATGCCGCGCCTCGAGAACGGCGAGCCGGTCGCCGACGTCGAGGCCATCCGCCGCGCGGAGATGCGCAAGGCAGAAGGCGTGCGCCAGCGTGTCGCGGCCACCGTCCGCGATCCGGAGACGGCCGAGGCGCTCAAGCCGTGGTTCCACTACTTCTGCAAGCGCCCCTGCTTCCACGACGAATATCTGGAGAGCTTCAACCGGCCCAACGTCACGCTCGTCGATACGCAGGGCAAGGGCGTGGAGCGCTTCACCCCGGCGGGCGCGGTCGTCGCGGGCACCGAGTATCCGCTCGATTGTCTGGTGCTGGCCACCGGCTTCGATTTCCTCGTCGACTACTGCGAGGAAGCGGGGCTGGAGATCGTCGGCGACGGGGGCGTCGATCTGTCGGACCGCTGGGCCGACGGGCCGCTGACGCTCCACGGCATGCAGACGCATGGATTTCCGAACTTCTTCATGATGGCGATCGCGCAGGCGGGGGCGGCTGTGAACTACGTCCACACCGCCGATGAGCAGACCCAGACGATCGCGCAGATCATCGCCGAGACGCGTGAGCGCGGCGCGACCCGCGTCGAGCCCAGCCTTGCGGCCGAGACCGCCTGGGTGGAAACGATCGTCGAAGGCGCGAAGGCCAGACGCGCCTTCCTCGAAAGCTGCACGCCGGGCTACTACAGCTACGAGGGCCGCCGCGAGCGCAAGGCAGCGCTCAACGATTTCTACGCGGGCGGTCCGATGGCCTATATCGAGCACTTGCGAGACTGGCGCGATGCCGGCGGCTTCCCGGGTCTCGACTGGACCTGACGCGCCGGGGGTGCGGCGCAAAAACTCTCACGCACGGATAGCGGCGCGATTGACATGACCACCACCGCCTTGCTGAGGTAAGCGCAGAACAACGCTACGCTTACGGGAGGCAGGGAAGAGACGGTGTTCAAGCCATCGAAGCTGCGCACCTATCTGATGCTCGCGCAAGATGCCGGGCTGAGCCCCGACGAAATCCTGGAAGGGACCGGCGTCTCCTGGGACGACATTCACGCGCTCAAGCCTTTCGATCTGCCGACGATCGCCAACCTGTTCGAGCACCTCGCCCGGCGCACGCCTCCCGGCTTCGCGATCACCAGCGCCTACGGCTCGCAAGTGCGCAGCTACGGGGTCGTCGGCTTCGGCACGATGAGCATGCCGACCCTGCGCGAGGCATTCCACCACTGGAGCCGCTATTGCCTCATCGCCGGCGATCCGCTCGCCACCCGGATCATCGAGAAGGGCGACGAATGGCAGATGGTGTTCGAAACCCGGCTTGCGATGTCGATGCCCGCCCGGCGCTATTGCCTGGAAGCCGCGGTCGCGGCGGTCGAACCGGTGATAAAGGAACTGACCAACGAACCCGCGACGAGCCTCAGGATCGATTTCGGATTCCCGGAGGGCCCCGATCCCGACGCCTACGGCCTGTTTCGCGCGCCGGACGTCCGGTTTTCGCAAAGAGCGACGGTGTACCATGGGCGGCGCAGCGACCTCGACCGGCCGATCCCGGCGAGCGACGAGTTCGTCCAGGCCATCTTCCACCAGCAATGCGACCAGTATCTCAGCGATCTCACGCATACCCGCTCGCTCAACGAGCGCATGGAGGACCTGCTTCGCGAGTCCGCCGGCAACCTGCCGACGCTCGACGATATCGCCGCCGCCCTGCGGATGAGCCGCCGGTCGCTGCAGCGGCACCTCAGCGACGAGGGATTGACCTTCCAGCAGGTCGTGAAGCGCTTTCGCCAGCGTCACGCCTTCGTGCTGTTGCGCGAGGACTCGCCCAACCTGAAGGCGATCGCCCACACCCTGGGCTTCTACGATGTCGGCAATTTCCGCCGCGCCTTCCGGGAATGGACCGGGCAATCCATCGGCGAATGGCTGGCCGATCAATAGGACACGGAAAATCGTGCAAAACGTCACCGCGCCAGATCGCGACGCCCCTTGATTTGTCTGGAGCGGGCGAAGGGTCTCGGGCGTCCTTGCGGAGTCTATCTCGTCTCGGGCGCGGACGGTCCTGCCACGGCGGGGGGCCTATCCGCTTTCCACGCGCGCACGCCGTTGATCCACGTCTCGAGGACCTTGGTCTCGCGCAGTTCGGCGGGCGTCGCGGTGGACGGATCGCGGTCGACGAAGAGGAAATCGGCGCGCATGCCCCTGGCGAGGCGGCCCAGGCGATCCTCGGCGAACATCGCGTAGGCCGCGCCGGTGGTGTAGGCGGCGAAGGCCTCGCCGAAGCTCAGCGCTTCCTGCGATTGCCAGCCCCCAGGCGGCTGGTCATCGGCACCCTGGCGCGAGATCGCGACCGAGAGCCCGAGAAACGGCTCGGCGGGCTCGACCGGCACGTCCGAGCCGAACGCCAGCGTCGCGCCAGCGGCCTTGAGCGACTTCCAGGCGTAGGCCCCCGCGAGCCGCCCCGGTCCGAGCCGCGCTTCGGCCATGGTCCGGTCGGAGGCTTCGTGCTGCGGCTGCATCGAGGCGATCGCGCCGTGGAGGCCGAAGCGCGGAATATCGGCGGGATCGACGATCTGCGCATGTTCGATCCGCCAGCGCCGGTCGCCCTTGTAGGTGTTCGAAAGCTCGTCGATCGCCGAGAGCACGGTCGCGTTGGCCTTGTCGCCGATCGCGTGGACCGCGACCTGGAACCTGTCGATCGCCGCGCGGCTCATCAGGTTGCCGAGCTGGGTCTCGGTCATCATCGGCAGGCCGGTGGTCTCGGGCGCATCGGCATATGGCGCCTTGAGCCAGGCCCCGCGTGAGCCGAGCGCACCGTCGAGCCAGAGCTTTACGCCCGCGAGCCTGAGCCGGTCGTCGTAGAGCCAGGGCGAGGGGCCGGGCCCGCCGATCAGCGCCATCGCCTCGGTCCCGGCGGCGTAGGAGACGATGCGGACGCGCAGGTTGCCGAGGTCGGCGGCGCGGCGAAAGGCCTGCCAGTCCTCGATCGTGGTGCCCATGTCCGCAAGCGCGGTGACGCCGTTCCCGAGGAACACGAGCTGGGCTTCGGCGAAGGCGGTGTCGCGGTCCGAGGCGCGCGGCGGCGGCACCTTGCCGGCGACCAGCGCCTTGGCCTCGTCGACCAGCACGCCCGCCGGCTCCTTGCCGCCGGGCAGGCGTTCGATGCGGCCGCCCTCCGGGTCGGGCGTGGCGGCGGTCACGCCTGCCGCCGCCAGCGCCGGGCCGTTGACCCAGCCGGCATGCCCGTCGACGCGTTCGAGGTAGGCGGGCCGGTTTCCGGTCGCGCGATCGAGTTCGGCGGCGGTCGGGAAGCGGTCGAGCCCCCACTGGACCTGGTTCCAGCCGCCGCCCAGAATCCACGGCGCGTCGGGATGCGCGGCGGCATAGGCGGCGATCCGCGCCAGCGCCTCGTCGAGTGATTTCGCCATCGACAGGTCGAGCGTCATTTGGCGAAGGCCCGTCGCCATGACGTGCGCGTGCGCGTCGATCATGCCGGGCACCATGACCCGGCCCTCGCCATCGAGCTTGTAGGCGACGCGTTCGGGCAAGTCGTCGTCCTCGTCGAAGACTTCGGCGATGCGGCCCTCGTCGTCGATCAGCAGCGCGGCGAAACGCGCGATCCCGCCCTTGCCGTCGGGGGTCACGCCCGAGACGTTCTCGATCAGCGTGCCGGTGGGCGGCGGCAGCTCCTCCTTCTTCTTGCGCGCCGCGGCGGGCTGGACCGTCAGCGAGAGTGCGAGCGCTGCGACGAGCGCGGGAAAGAGCTTCACCGTGATCCCTTCTTCGGCAGCCGCTTGATGATCGCGCTCGTATCGAGACGCCCGCCGCCCATGTGCTGGATCTCGGCGAAGAACTGGTCGATCAGCGCCGCGACCGGAAGCGAGACTCCCAGGCCCCGCCCCTCGTCGAGCGCGAGGCCGAGGTCCTTGCGCATCCAGTCGATCGCGAAACCGAAGTCGAAGCGGTCTTCGTCCATTGACTGCCAGCGGTTGTCCATCTGCCACGACTGCGCCGCGCCGCCCGAGATCGCGTCGTAGACCTTGGCCATGTCGAGGTGCTCGGCCTGGGCGAAGCGGACCGCTTCGGCCAGCGCGGCGACGTTTCCGGCGATGCAGATCTGGCATGCCATCTTGGCGGTCTGTCCCGCTCCCGCCTTGCCGACGTGGACGATCTTGCGCGAATAGGCCTCCATCACCGGTCGCGCCGCCTCGATCGCCTTGGCGCGGCCGCCGCACATCAGCGTGAGCGTGCCGTTCTGCGCGCCGATCTGCGATCCGGTCATCGGCGCATCGACGCAATGGATCTTGAGGTCGCGCGCCTCGACCGTGATCTGGCGCGCGATCCGCGCCGAAACGGTGGTGTGATCGACGAAGACGCCGCCGGGCTTCAGCGTCTTGAACGCGCCGTTGGGGCCGAGCACGACATCGGCGAGATCGTCGTCATTGCCGACGCAGGTCATCACGAATTCGGCTTCGGCGGCGGCATCGGCGGGAGTCTGCGCGACGGCCACCGCGAGGCCGGGATTGGCCTCCATCCAGGCTTCGGCTCGCGCCTGGGTGCGGTTGTAGATGGTGAGTTCGTGGCCCGCCGCGCCGATGTGGCGGGCGATCTCGCCGCCCATCACGCCGAGGCCGATGAAGGATACCTTGCGTTTCTCGCTCATCTGGCAAGCCTCTACCCGAAATCGCGCTGGAAGAAACAGGACTTGGCGGGCAAGGGCAAGCCCGCTTTCAATTCACCGCGTATTCCGTTAGGCGCTCACGCCCATGGACCAGCCAGCAACCACGCCCGTCGCGCAGGCCGCCTCGCCTGCGCTCACCGCCGACATGGTGCGCGCGGCGGCGGCGCGAATTGCGGGCGCGGTGGTGCGCACGCCGACGCTGCATTCGCAGACGTTGAGCACGATCACCGGCGCGGATATCTGGCTCAAGTTCGAGAACCTGCAGTTCACCGCCGCTTACAAGGAGCGCGGCGCGCTCAACGCGCTGCTCCAGCTTTCCGAGGAACAGCAGTCGCGTGGAGTGATCGCGGCCTCGGCGGGCAACCATTCGCAGGGCCTCTCGTATCACGGCACGCGTCTCGGCATCCCGGTCACGATCGTCATGCCGCGCACGACGCCGACGGTGAAGGTGATGCAGACCGAGAGCGTGGGCGGCAAGGTCGTGCTCGAGGGCGAGAACTTCGACGAGGCGGCGGCGCACGCGCGCAAGCTGGAAAAGGAACTCGACCTCACTTTCGTCCACCCGTTCGATGATCCCAACATCGCCGCGGGGCAGGGCACGGTCGCGCTCGAGATGCTCGAGGACGCGCCCGAACTCGATACGCTGGTGCTGCCGATCGGCGGCGGCGGCCTCGCCTCGGGGATGGGCGTGATCGCGCGCGACATCAGGCCCGACATCCGGCTGATCGGCGTCGAGGCGCAGCTCTATCCCTCGATGTACAACCTGCTCAAGGGCACCAGCCTGCCGGTCGGCGGTGACACGCTTGCCGAGGGCATCGCGGTGGTGCAGCCGGGGCACTTCACCTCGGTGACGCTGCGCACGCTGCTCGACAACCTGCTGCTCGTCAGCGAGCCCGAGATCGAGAGCGCGCTGGCGCTGCTCCTGCAGATCGAGAAGACGCTGGTCGAGGGCGCAGGCGCGACGGGTCTCGCCGCGATCCGCGCCAATCGGGCGATGTTCGCCGGGCGCAAGATCGGGGTGGTGCTGGGCGGCGGCAACATCGACACGCGTCTGCTCGCCAATGTCCTGCTGCGCGATCTCGCGCGGCAGGGCCGCCTCGCGCGGCTCAAGATCGGCCTGCAGGATCGTGCCGGCGCGCTCTACAAGGTGGCGCGCGTGTTCCAGGACCACAACGTCAACATCATCGAAGTCTTCCACCACCGCATCTTCACCAATCTGCCGGCCAAGGGCCTGCTCACCGAGATCGAGTGCGAGGCGCGCGACCGCGAACAGCTCGAGGCGCTGATTGCAGCGCTGCGGCGCGAGGGCTACACGGTGACGCAAGCCGAAGCCGGCTGACGCGGCTTTCGAATGGCGCGGGCGGCCGCGCCTCGTGGTGCGGACCGGCGTGGGCGCGCAAGGGCACGCGGCCCCTGACGAGCGCGCGGGACGCTTGGATCCGGTGTGGCGCTCTCGGCTTAAACAAGCTCCGGCGCCGCGCCCCAAGTCGGGACAATTGACCGATCCTGGGGGTATCGCCTGTGAAAATTTACCGGTTGCAAACGGAAGAAGTTGGTTAAAACCCTTTCAACACCGGGCCTCGGCAGGCATAATCGGCCTCGCAAACCGGCAACCCGTGCCAACAGAAGAAGGAAGAGGCGCCCCTCGTGACGGCACCCGTTCGCTTTCCCCGATTTTTCGTTACGAGCCCGGCTCCGTGTCCCTACCTTCCCGGCAAAAGCGAGCGCAAGGTCTTCACCGAACTGAAGGGGCCGCACGCGGATTCGCTCAATGACGCGCTTGGCCGTATCGGCTTTCGCCGCAGCCAGACGGTCGCCTACCGTCCGTCGTGCCTCGATTGTTCGGCCTGCGTTTCGGTGCGCGTCGTCGCCGAAGAGTTCAAGCCGTCCTCGACGCAGAAGCGCGACCTCAAGCGCAATGGCGATCTGATCGCGACGCTGTGCCGCCCTTGGTCGACCAGCGAGCAGTTCGATCTGTTGCAGCGCTATCTCTCGGTGCGTCACCCCGAAGGGGGGATGACCAACATGGACGAGATCGACTTCGCCGACATGGTCGAGCACACGCCGGTGACCAGCTACGTGATCGAATATCGCGAACCTTCGCATGACGGCGTCACGCCGGGACGCCTCGTCGGCGCCTGCCTGACCGACAGGCAGGGCGACGGGCTGTCGATGATCTACAGCTTCTACGATCCGCATCACCAGAGCCGGTCGGGCCTGGGCAACTACATCATCCTCGATCACATCCGCCGGGCCAACGAGAACGGCCTGCCGTACGTCTACCTCGGCTACTGGGTGCAGGGCGCCGCGCGCATGGCCTACAAGGTGCGCTACCGGCCGCTCGAAAAGCTCGGCCGCGCGGGCTGGGAGCGCATGAGCGCTCAGGAGCAGGACTCGCATATCTCCGCCGCCGTCGCCGCGCGCAACGAACCGGGCTCGATCGGCGAAGGCGCCTACAAGGATGGCGCGCCCGCCATCGCCGACGGATTCCGCCTGCCGGAATAGGCTTGTTCCGGCGGTCGTTTTCCCGACCGATCTTCCCGCCATCGGCTTCGAGGCTGTCGGTTTCGGGCTGGTAGTGACGGGACGGCGGCAGGCCCAAGCGCGGCAGGACGCTTTGCGCGCCAATCCGATGAAAGCAGGCGGGGCCAGGCGATTCGGCTTTCGCGCGGGCAGGCTTGGCAATGCGAACCACCGCACTGGACTGACCGCCGCGCTCGCCCGATGGCGACGAGGCCGGCGCGGAAGAGAAAGGGCGCCCGGATCGCTCCGGACGCCCCCCTCGGTGATCTAGGGAGCCCTTGCGGGTCCGCGCGGATCAGGCGCTGTAGTACATGTCGAATTCGCAGGCCGCGGGGGTCGTTTCCCAGCGGAACACGTCGGGCCACTTGAGTTCGAGGTAGGCCTCGATCTGGTCCTCGGTGAAGACGCCGCCTTCGAGCAGGAAGGCATGGTCGGCCTGCAGCGATTCGAGCGCCTCGCGGAGCGAACCGCACACGGTCGGCACTTCGGCGAGCTCGGCCGGCGGCAGATCGTAGAGGTTCTTGTCCATGGCTTCGCCCGGGTGGAGCTTGTTCTTGATCCCGTCGAGGCCCGCCATGAGCAGCGCCGCGTAGCACAGGTAGGGGTTGGCCATCGCATCGGGGAAGCGGAACTCGACGCGCTTCGACTTCTCGCCCGAGCCGTAGGGGATGCGGCACGAGGCCGAACGGTTGCGCGCCGAGTAGGCGAGCAGGACCGGCGCCTCATAGCCCGGGACCAGACGCTTGTAGCTGTTGGTGGTCGGGTTGGTGAAGGCGTTCAGCGCCTTGGCGTGCTTGATGACACCGCCGATGAAGTAGAGGCAGTTGTCCGAAAGCCCGGCATAACCGTTGCCGGCGAAGGTCGGCCTGCCCTCGTTCCAGATCGACATGTGCGTGTGCATGCCCGAGCCGTTGTCGGTCATGATCGGCTTGGGCATGAAGGTCGCGGTCTTGCCGTAGGCCTGCGCGACCATCTGCACGACGTACTTGTAGATTTGCATGCGGTCGGCGGTCGTGACGAGCGTGCCGAAGGTCAGGCCAAGCTCGTGCTGCGCGGCGGCCACCTCGTGGTGGTGCTTGTCGCAGGGCAGGCCCATTTCGAGCATGGTCGAGACCATCTCGCCGCGGATGTCCATGCAGCTGTCGACCGGGGCGACGGGGAAGTAGCCGCCCTTGGCGCGCGGACGGTGGCCCAGGTTGCCGGTGTCGTATTCCTTGTTCGAGTTCTCGGGCAGCTCGACGTCGTCGAGCTTGAAGCCGTTGCCCGAGTATTCGTCGTAGAACTTGACGTCGTCGAACATGAAGAACTCGGCCTCGGGGCCGACGTAGACGGTGTCGCCGAAACCGGCCGACTTGACGTAGGCCTCGGCGCGCTTGGCGGTCGAGCGCGGATCACGGGCGTAGAGTTCGCCGTTCGAGGGCTCGACGATATCGCAGAACACGATCATCATCGGCGTCGCGCTGAACGGGTCGATGTAGACCGCGTCGAGGTCGGGCTTGAGGATCATGTCCGATTCGTTGATGGCCTTCCAGCCCTCGATCGACGAGCCGTCGAACATCAGGCCGTCCTCGAGTTCATCCTCGCCGAGCACGCCGGCGCACATGGTGAGGTGCTGCCACTTGCCCTTGGGGTCGGTGAAGCGCAGATCGACCCACTCGATCTCCTCGTCCTTGATCTGCTTGAGGATATCTTTTGCACTAGCCATGGATGTGGTTCTCCGTTTTGGCTCTTCCGATCCCGAAAGAGGTTAGGGGTGAATGGGCATTACCCGTCGCTGCGCCGGCCCCCCTGACGGACGGCGACGGGTTGCCGGATTGCGCCGGCGTCGATTCATAGTGCGGCGTCGTCACGCTCGCCGGTGCGGATGCGCACGGCGCTTTCGACGGGCATGACGAAGATCTTGCCGTCGCCGATGCGCCCGGTCTGGGCGGACTCTGCGATCGCTTCGACGACGCGCTCCGCGAGCGCATCGGAAACGACCACCTCGAGTTTCACCTTCGGCAGGAAATCGACAACGTATTCGGCGCCGCGATACAGTTCGGTATGCCCCTTCTGGCGTCCGAATCCCTTGGCTTCGGTTACGGTGATGCCGGACACGCCCACTTCGTGCAGCGCCTCCTTCACTTCGTCGAGCTTGAACGGCTTGATGATCGCTTCGATCTTTTTCACGCTGTTATTCTATCCCCCTGCACCTTGGCGGTGTCGCATGTTGCGTTGATCCGGGCCAATTCGATCAAGAATCGTGCCAGCGTTGGTAACCAAGGGATAGGGCAAGTGTGCACTTGCGAAAAGGCCCCAATCGCACGATTCGGCATGCCATTTGCGCGTCCTGTGACATTTCGGCAGCGCCCCAGACGGGTTCAATGGTTAATCCTTAGGCAAGCGCTGCCCGTTTGTTGGGCAGCGGGCGATCGCGCCCGGTTTCAATAGCCGGTGTAGCGCCCCGGACGGTGCCACACCCACAGGATGCCGGCCGTCGCCGCGACTCCGAGCAGCGACCACCCGAACCGCGCGATATCGATCGCGGCGAGCGAGATCAGCAGCACGCTCGCGTCGAACACCATCTGCGTGCGCCCGGCGTTCCACCCGTGCTTGCGGTAGAGCCACAGGACGATCGCGCCCGATCCGCCGGTCCCCGCCCCGTGGCGGGCGAGCGCCAGCGCGCCCATGCCGATCGTGCTGCCGCCGACGATCGCGGCGAAGGCGGGATGAACCCATTCGAGGCGCACGCCGTACGGCGCGACGAGCGTCATCGCGAAGAGCCCGAGCGAGACGAGCAGCGTCTTGAGGATGAAGGCCCAGCGCATCGTGCGCACCGTCAGCGCGAGCAGCGGCACGGTGAGCACGACGTAAAACAGCCCGACCGGCCAGCCCAGCAGGTAGGCGAGCGTCAGCGCGAGCCCGGCGACACCGCCCGTCGCGAGCCCCGCGGCCTTGAGCAAAACGAGCCCGAGCGAGAGCAGCACGGTGCCGACGAAGATCGCATAGGCGTCCTCGAACGGGCCATGGCGCTGTCCGGCCGGCGGGGCCGCTTGCGGTATCGAGGCGGGTTCGTTCGTGCCGTGCATGCGGGGTGCGTCCTCCGGTGCTGTCGCCGGCATGCCGCTCCCCCCAATGGCAATTCTGTCTTTTCGTTCCGACCTGTCTCGCCGTCCCGGTCTCGTCACGAAGCCGGGACGCGGCAGGATCAGGCCGCGTCCTTCTTGCGGTTGGCCTTCTTGCGCTCGTGCGGGTCGAGGATCGCCTTGCGGAGACGGATCGACTTGGGCGTGACCTCGACCATCTCGTCGTCGTCGATATAGGCGATCGCCTGTTCGAGCGTCATGATCTTGGGCGGAGTGAGGCGGATGGCGTCGTCCTTGCCGGTCGAACGGAAGTTCGTGAGCTGCTTCGACTTCATCGGGTTGACCTCGAGATCGTCGGGTTTGGCGTTCTCGCCGATGATCATGCCCTCGTAGATCTTCTCCTGCGGCTTCACGAACAGGATGCCGCGATCCTCGAGGCTGTTGAGCGCGTAGCCCACCGCCTCGCCGGTGCCGTTCGATATCAGCACGCCGTTGAGGCGGCCTTCGATCGCGCCCTTGTAGGGGCCGTACTTCTCGAACAGGCGATTCATGATGCCGGTGCCGCGCGTGTCCGAAAGGAACTCGCCGTGGTAGCCGATCAGCCCGCGCGAGGGGGCCGAGAAGGTGATGCGGGTCTTGCCCGAGCCCGAGGGACGCATGTCGGTCATCTCGGCCTTGCGGCGCTGCATCTTCTCGACGACCGTGCCCGAATACTCGTCATCGACGTCGATCACGACGGTCTCGTAGGGCTCGGTGCGCTGGCCGTCCTCGTCGGTCTTGAACAGCACGCGCGGGCGGCTGATGCCAAGCTCGAAACCCTCGCGGCGCATCGTCTCGATGACCACGCCGAGCTGGAGTTCGCCTCGGCCGGCGACCTCGAAGCTGTCCTTGTCGGCGCTTTCGGTGACGCGGATGGCGACGTTGGTCTCGGCCTCGCGCATCAGGCGGTCGCGGATCAGGCGGCTGGTCACCTTGTCGCCCTCGCGGCCCGCGAGCGGGCTGTCGTTGACCGAAAAGCGCATCGCCAGCGTCGGCGGGTCGATCGGCTGCGCGGCGATCGGGTCGGTGACCTGCGGATCGGCGATGGTGTTGGCGACGGTGGCCTTCTCAAGGCCGGCGAGCGCGATGATGTCGCCGGCGCGGGCCTCGTCGACCGGAACGCGCTCGAGGCCGCGGAAGGTCAGCAGCTTGGAGGCGCGGCCGGTCTCGATCACCTTGCCGTCGCGGTCGATCGCGCGGATCGGGTCGTTGACCTTGACCGTGCCCGACTGGACGCGGCCGGTGAGCACGCGGCCCATGAAGTTGTCGCGGTCGAGCAGCGTCGCGAGGAAGCTGAACGGGGCCTCGACGTCGAGGTCGGGGGCCGGCACGTGATCGACGATCAGCTTGAACAGCGGCTCGAGCGTGCCGTCGCGCGCCTCGATGTCCTCGCTGGCATAGCCGTTGCGGCCCGAGGCGTAGAGCGTCGGGAAGTCGAGTTGCTCGTCGTTGGCGTCGAGGCTGACGAAAAGGTCGAAGACCTCGTTGAGCACTTCGTCGGCGCGGCCGTCGGGCCGGTCGATCTTGTTGACGACGACGATCGGCTTCAGGCCGAGGCCGAGCGCCTTGCCGGTGACGAACTTGGTCTGCGGCATCGCGCCTTCCGAGCTGTCGACCAGCAGGATCACGCCGTCGACCATCGAGAGGATGCGCTCCACCTCCGCGCCGAAGTCGGCGTGGCCGGGGGTGTCGACGATGTTGATGCGGTAGCCGTTCCACTCGATCGAGGTCGGTTTGGCGAGGATCGTGATGCCGCGCTCTTTCTCGAGATCGTTGGAATCCATCGCCCGTTCCTCGACGCGCTGGTTGTCGCGGAAGGTGCCGGACTGGCGGAAGAGTTGGTCGACGAGCGTGGTCTTGCCGTGATCGACGTGCGCGATGATCGCGATATTGCGCAGGGGAAGCGGGGCGGACATGCGAAAGAAGCCTGTGGTTCGAGGATGCGGGGGCGGCGCGCCGTCGCTGCGCCGCACAATCGGGAGCGCCCTTAGCCGAAGCAGGCGTCGGCGGCAAGCAGACTCCCGCCAGGCAGCCAAATGGCTGCAACCCCACATCATGACCGTGGCCTAAATCACAATGAATCCATTTTGGCGTCAATGCCGCGAGGCGTATGATCCCGCTCATCCTTGAAGGTGAGACGAGAGGGGGAAGCCCAATGGAATGGATGTTGATGCCCTACAAGCGCTACTTCGACTTCGAAGGTCGTTCGCGGCGCAAGGAATACTGGATGTTCGCGCTGTTGTTCGCGATCGTCTACGCGGTCGGCTTCACGATTATGATGGCCGGCGGTATGTCGTTCAGCGAATACGGGGCGACGCCGGGCGCCGGTTTCTACATCGGCGCGCTGCTGGTCGGCCTCTTCGCGCTGGCGAGCATCATCCCGGCAATCGCGGTGCAGGTGCGGCGCTTCCACGATCAGGACAAGTCGGGCTGGTTCGTCCTGCTCAACTTCATTCCCTACATCGGCGGGATCGTCGTGCTGGTCTTCATGTGCCTTGAGGGCACGCGCGGGCCAAACCGCTTCGGACCCGATCCCAAGGACCCGGCGAACGCCAGCGCCTTCGCGTAAGCGCCTTTTCCTTGCCCGCAAAGCAAACCACGCGCCCGGGGCCTTGCTCCGGGCGCGTTTCGGTGCATGCTGGTCGCCCGGTGCAATGGAGGCAATCGCATGCAGCCCTTCGGCGGTTTCTGGCTGAGGTTCGTCGCTTACGTGATCGATTCGATCATCCTCAACGTCGCGATGTCGGCGCTGGGCTCGGTGCTGGGGCTCGGCATGATGATGCCCATGGGCTTCGGAACCGAGTGGGGCGGCTATGTGATGGGCGCCTCGCTGATCGGCTACGTCAGCGTCAGCTTCATCGGCACCTGGCTCTATTTCGCGCTGCTCGAATGCTCCTCGCTCCAGGGCACGCTCGGCAAGAAGGCGCTGGGCATGGTGGTCACCGATCTCGACGGCAACCGGATCGGTTTCGGCCGGGCGACCGGGCGCTATTTCGCCAAGATCCTTTCGGCGCTGATCCTGCTGATCGGCTACTTCATGATCGGCTGGACCCGGCGCAAGCAGGGCCTGCACGACATGCTCGCGGGCACGCTGGTCTACAAGGCGGGCGCGACCGCCGCCACGACGACGAGCGCCTCGGTCTTCGAGTGAACGCAAGCGCTCGCAAGACGAAAGTCGCCGTCTGCCCAGGCATGCCGCAGACCTTCATGCAGATCCGATGAGCCCGGCATTGCGGCGCCCCTTGGGGGGGATTGACGCGCGCCGCCGGACGCTTGAGCATGCGGGCCGCTGCAAGATGGGAGATCGAATGACATGGCGATCCTTCAGCTTGAGGACGATCGCGTTCGCGGCGCCTCCCTTCGCGCTGTCAGCCCGGGCCGCGCCGATTGAACCGCCAGGCGATCCGCTTGCCCACAAGATTGCGCCGGAGGCGCGGCAGGGCGTGACCGGCGCCTGCAAGAGCGGACCGTGCCTGCCGGTGTGCGTGCGCGAAGTGTGCTCTGCAATCGTGCGCGTGGAGGCCGTCCGATCGCGCTAGCGGCCAAGGCCGGCTGAACGCGGTCGTGGGCGTGTTTACCGTCGATCGAATCGCAAGCCGTTTTGCACCTCACCATCCTTCAAACCCAAGCGGGAGAAGAGAAATGAAGTTCAGTCAGTTTGCAGCCGCAAGTCTTGGTCTGGCGCTGGTCGCCGGATGCGGCGAAAGCCCGGACACGGCGACCGGGCAGGGCGACAGCTTGCCGGCCGCCGAACCCGTCGCGGGTTCGGACGGCAGGACCTACGATCTGGCCGATTACGGCTACATCGACGGGCAGGAAGTCACGCCGATCGGCATGCCGGGCTGGATGCCTGCGGAGATTTCGCTCCCCGGCGATTTCGTTCCCTTGGAAGAAAGGTCTTTGGGAACGCGAACGCACCTGCTTCGGGGCGTCACGCAGGAGCCGGGCGACGGCCTCTATGACAGCCTTTCCGCAGACTTGCGCGAAGCCGGTTTCGAGGTGCGTGACGGGGAGGGATACCGGGCCGACAATCTCGTTTATTTCTCCGGCAACGGGTATGAAGACAGCAAGATCGACATCCGGCCCGGAGACAACGATACGCTGCTCGAAATCTCGCTCAGCGAGAGCGGTTAGGGGCGCTAGTTGCTCTCGCTTGCTTGCCGTCGGCGCGGGCCGACCCCTGGCGCCTAAAGCTCTCGCAGCGCCTGCGCGGGGCGCACGCGCAGCAGCGGGAGCGATCCGCCCAGCGCGAAGGCGAGCACCAGCGCCACGCCCGTGCCGAGCACGGCGAGGATCGTGCCCCAGCCGGGCAGCCAGTCGAATTCGAAGAGCTGGACGATCACCGCCCAGGCCATCGCGCAGCCGAGCACCAGCGCCACGCCCGAGAGCACGAGCGCGACGAAGCCGTATTCGGCGAGCTGGATGAGCAGGAGCTGGCGGCGGCTCGCGCCGAGCACGCGCAGGATCGTGTTGTCGTAGGAGCGGCTCGCCCGGGTCGCGGCAATCGCGCCGATCAGCACGGCGATCCCGGCGAGCACCGCGACCGACGCGGCGGCCATGATCGCCGCCGACATCTGGCCGAGCAGGTCGCGCGCTTCGCCGAGGATGCCGCCGGTCTCGATCACCGAGCTTGACGGGAACGCGCGGACGAGGTCGCGCAGGAGCGTCGGGCTCGTCGTGCCCTCGGGCAGGTCGATCGTCGCGGCAAGGTTGTGCGGCGCGTCTTCCAGCGCGTTGGGCGAGAAGACCAGCACGAAGTTGAAGCCCATCGAATCCCAGTCGACCCGTCGCAGCGCCGCGATCCGCGCGGAGCGTTCGACGCCAAGCACGCCGATCGTCAGCATGTCGCCGACCTCGAGGCCCACCGCCTCGGCGAAGTCCTCGTCGATCGAAACGAGGGGCTCGCCGGTGTAGCCTTTCGGCCACCACTTGCCCGCCGTCACCACGTTGCCCTCGGGAACCGCGTCCGAGTAGGTCAGCCCGCGTTCGCCCTGCAGCGGCCAGCCACCCTCGGGGATGTCCTCGAGGTCGGCCGTGCGGGTCATGCGGCCTTCGGGCCCGAAGGCGAGGATGCGGCCGCGCAGGCTCGGCACCAGCCGCAGGTCGGCGCCCGGCGCCAGCCGCGCGACGGTCGCGCGGAACTCTCCGGCGCGGTCCTTGGGCACGTCGAGCACGAAGTAGTCGGGCGCCCGCTGCGGCACGCGCGCGCGGATGTTGCCCTCCAGACTGGTCTGCACCGCGGCGATCAGGACGAAGGCGGAGATGCCGAAGCCGAGCGCGGTGACGAGCCCGCCGGTCCGCGCGCCCGGTCGGTGGAGGTTCGCCAGCCCCGCGCGCAGCAGCGGGTCGGCGGGGCGCGGCAGGCGCTCAGCGAGCTTGCGGATCGTCCATCCGAGCCCGGCCAGGAGCACCAGCATGCCGGCGGCGCCCGCGAGGAACATCGCCGTCACCAGGGGCTGCGCCGCGTTCGCCATGGCCAGCGCGACGATCGCGCCGAGCCCCAGTCCGACCGGCAGCGCCAGCGCGCGCCATGAGGTCGCCAGCGGCGAAACCCGCGCGCGCATCAGCGCCATGGCCGGAAAGCTGCGTGCGCGCACCAGCGGCGGCGCGGCGAAGACGAGCGCGACGAGCAGGCCATAGGCCGCCGCCGTCGCCAGCGCGCCGGGCGCGACGATCAGCCCGGTATCGACCGGCAGCAGCGTGCCGAGCGCCATCGCCAGCAGCGGCGTCACCAGCACCCCTGCCGCTAGGCCCGCCAGGCTGCCCGCGACCGCCGCTGCCGCGACTTGCAGCAGGTAGATCCGCGCGATGTCCGCGCTCGTCGCGCCCAGCACCTTGAGCGTGGCGATGCTGCCGCGCCGCGCTTCGAGATAGGAGGACACGCCGCCGCCGATGCCGATCCCGGCGATCACCAGCGCGGCGAGGCCGACGAGCACGAGGAACTCGCCCATGCGGTCGACGAAGCGCTGCGTGCTCGGCGCGGCGTTGTCGCGCGTGCGGAACTCGAACCCGGCATCGGGGAACCGCTGCTCGATATCGTCGGCGATGGCTTCGGGGTCGGCCGATGCAGGCAGCTTCACCCGCGTCTTGGTGCGGTACATCGCGCCCGGCGCGGTCAGTCCCGCGCGGCGTGGCAGGTCGAGCCCCGTGATGGCGACGTCGCCGAGGCTGAAGCCCTCGCCGAGCAGTTCGGGCTCGGTACCGATGATCCCGCCGACCGTCAGCGTCTCGCCGCCGACGGTGACCGTGCCGCCCGGCGCCACGTCGAGCCGCGCCGCGGTGCCTTCGGACAAGTAGATCGTGCCGGGCGGCGGCGCGCCGACGCGGCGGCCGTCCTTGAGCAGCAGCGCGCCGTAGAGCGGCCAGCGTGCATCGACCGCCTTGAGCGCGATCGGCGCGGTAAGGTCGCCGTTCTGCGCGATCGCCTGCATGCGCAGGCCGTCTGACACTTCGCCGAGGCGCGTGAGCTCGGCCATCTCTTCGCGCGAAAGCCCGCGTTGCCACACGCGCACTTCGAGGTCGCCGCCGAGAATTTCGCGGCCACGCCCGGCCAACTCGCGTTCGATCGAGCCGGTCAGCGTGCCGGTCGCGGCGATCGCGCCGACACCGAGAAACAGGCATACGAGCAGCAGCCGCAGGCCCTTGAAGCGGGCGGAGAGATCGCGTCGCGCGATGGCCCAGGCGGTGCGCCAGGGCAGGGCGGCGCTCGTGCCGGACCCGTTCATGCCGGAAGAGTGTCGCTCGTGATTACGCCGTCGGCCAGCGTCACGACGCGCTCGCAGCGCTCGGCCAGCGCGGGGTCATGGGTGATGATCACCAGCGTCGCCCCCGTCTCGGCGCGGCGGGCGAACAACAGGTCGACGATCGTCTCGCCGGTGGCATGGTCGAGGTTGCCAGTCGGCTCGTCGGCGAAGATCAGCGAGGGGCGCGGGGCGATGGCCCGGGCGATGGCGACGCGCTGCTGCTCGCCGCCCGATAGCTGCGCCGGATAGTGCGCGAGGCGATGGCCGAGCCCGACCGCGGCCAGCTCCGCCTCGGCCCGCGCACGAGCGTCGGCCATGCCCGCCAGTTCGAGCGGGGTGGCGACGTTTTCCAGCGCGGTCATCGTCGGCAGCAAGTGGAAGGCCTGAAGGACAATGCCGATACGCCCGCGCCGGGCGAGGGCCAGCTCGTCCTCGTCGAGCGCGGCGAAATCCGCCCCGGCGACTTCGAGCGTGCCCGAGGACGCGCGTTCCAGCCCCGAAAGCACCGACATCAGCGAACTCTTGCCCGAGCCAGAGGGGCCGAGCAGCGCAAGTGTCTGACCCCGCGGCACGGTGAGGTCGATCCCGCGCAGTATCTCGACCGCGCCACGGCCCTCGCCCAGTGTGAGCCTCAGGTCGCGGGCGGCGATGGTGGGAGCAGGAGCCGTCGCGGCGGCAGCGTCTGGGGCGAGGGCGCGTGCAGAACTTGTCACGGCCCCCATATGGGGGTGCGAGGCCCGCGCGGGCAAGGAGACCGAAGCCATGAAATTTCCCCGTCTTGCGCTCGCCGCGCTCGTCGCCACCGGCCTCGCCGCTTGCGGGCAGGAGCCGGCGAACGATCCCGGGGCGCCGGGCGTAAGCGAGGCAGCGTCCGGGTCGGGCGACGCGGCGCGCGAGGAATTACCGGTGATGGGCCCCGAGCGGCACATCCTCGCCTTCGGCGATTCGCTGCTCGCGGGCTACGGCCTCGAGGACGGCGAAGGCTATCCCGCCCGGCTCGAGGCGGCGCTGCGCGCGAAAGGGATCAACGCGCGCATGTCCGACGCGGCGGTCTCGGGTGACACGACGGCGGCGGGGCTGCAACGCCTCGCCTTCGCGCTCGACAGCCAGAAGACCAAGCCCGATCTCGCCATCGTCAGCCTTGGCGGCAACGACATGTTGCGCGGCCTGCCGCCGGCCGAGACTCGCGCCAATCTTGAGAAGATCCTCGCGACCTTTCGGGAGCGCGGGATCAAGGTGGTGCTGCTCGGCATGCTCGCCGCGCCCAACCTCGGCAAGGACTACGCGGCGAGGTTCAACCCGATCTACCCCTCGCTGGCGCAGGCGTACGATGCCGAGCTGGTGCCGTTCTTCCTCCAGCCGGTGATCGACAAGCCCGAGATGATGCAGGACGACCACGTCCACCCCACGCGCCTCGGCATCGAGGAAATGGTGGCCGCGACCATCGACGACGTGGCCGACGCGCTGCCGGACGCGAAGGGGGCGGGGCAGGCAGAAAATTGAGGCGGACCGGCATGCCTTCGTTGCGACACGCTCGTTCGGTCGCGGCACTCGCCGCCTTTGCCGCTACTTCGCCCGCGTCACGCCGCCCTCGCGCACGTGCCACACCGCCGCTTCGTCCATGATCGCCGCGAAGGGCGCGGGTTCTGTGCCGGTGAGCCAGACCTGCCCGCGCCCTTCGCGCAGGCGGTCGAACAGCGCCTCACGGCGGAGGGGGTCGAGATGCGCGGCGACTTCGTCGAGCAGGAGGATGCGCGGGCGCGCTTCTCCGGCATGTTCGAGCAGCGCCGAATGGGCGAGCACGATCGCGATCAGCATCGCCTTCTGCTCGCCGGTCGAGCACTCGGCGGCGGGCTGGTCCTTGCCGGCCATGGTCACCGCGATCTCGTCGCGGTGCGGGCCGGTGAGCGTGCGGCCCGCGGCGAGGTCACGCGGGCGTCCTTCGCGCAGCGCCGCCGTCAGCGCGCCGGCCTCGATCGGGCCGCCGGGGCGGTAGGCGAGGGCAGGGCGCGCGAACGGCGCTTCGGGCTGGAGCGCGAGTTCGCCGGACAGCCTCTCCAGCAGCGCCGCGCGCGCCTGCGCCACGATCGCGCCGGTCTCGGCGATCTGCGACTCGATCGCGTCGAGCCAGCGCGGGTCGGGCGCCTGGTCCGCCGAGAGCAGCCGGTTGCGCTCGCGCAGCGCGTTCTCGAGCCGCGCCGCCTGGCTGGCGTGGGCGGGTTCGAGCGCCAGCACCAGCCTGTCGAGGAAGCGCCGCCGCGCGCCCGCGCCCTCTACGAACAGCCGGTCCATCGCCGGGGTGAGCCAGCCGATCGAGAGCCATTCGCCGAGCCGGATCGCGGGAGCCTCGGCGCCGTTGACCTGCACCAGCCGCCGGCCGGGTCGCTCGGCCGCCATGGCGGTGCCGAGCTGGACGGGCTCCCCCGGGCCGGCCGCGAGCGAGGCGCTCACCGCGAAGCCGCCGTCTCCCGATTGCGCGGGCATATCGGCGAGCGCGGCGCGGCGCAGGCCCCGGCCCGGCGCGAGCAGCGAAATCGCCTCGAGCACGTTGGTCTTGCCCGCGCCGTTCTCACCCACCAGCAGGTTGAACTTGCCCGTTCCCTCGACGAAGGTCTCGCGGTGGTTGCGGAAACGGGACAGGAGGATCCGGTCTAGCGCCATCGGCGGGCCGCGCCGCTCCTCAGACCGCGTCGGTCTTGGCGAAGGGCGAGAAGTCGAGATTGTCGTCGTAGACGTCGACGCCTTCACGCTGCTTGAGAAAACCGACGACGGCGTAGGTCACAGGCGTCAGGATCGCTTCCCAGGCGACCTTCATCGCCCAGTTGGTGACCATGACCAGCACGACCGACTGCGTCTCCCACACGCCGAGGAAGGCTACGGGATAGAAGATCGCGCTGTCCATCGCCTGCCCGAACACGGTCGAGCCGATGGTGCGGGTCCACATGTACTTGCCGCGAGTCCAGACCTTCATCTTGGCGAGCACGTAGGAGTTGACGAATTCGCCCGCCCAGAAAGCCAGCAGCGAGGCGAGCACGATTCGCCAGGTGCTGCCGAAGACCGATACGTAGGTCGACTGGCACACCGTCCCCGCGTCGCTGGCGGCGACCACGCGCTCGTAGATCGGATCGGCGCTCGCGGCGCAGCCCCAGTCGGCCGAGGGCGGCATGGCGACGACGACGAAGCTCATGAAGGCCATGAAGATCAGCGCGAAGAAGCCTGCCCACACGCAGCGGCGCGCGTTGGCATAGCCGTAGACCTCGGTGAGCACGTCGCCGATCACGTAGCTGACCGGGAAGAACAGGATGCCCGCGCCGAAGGTGAAGCCCCACACGGTGGTCAGCTTGGCCGCGCCGATCAGGTTCGAGAGCAGCAGGATCGCCACGAAGCCGACCATCACGTAGTCGAAATAGCGGAAATGCCGGCGCGCGCCGGAGCGTCCGTCGATGCGGGAAAGGTGCGCGTCGCTCATCCGCGAATGCCTAGCGCGCCCGGCCGCGCGTGCAAAGCGGTCGATCGGGCCAAGGCCCGTCAATGCGCGCGGAGCGGGGATTGTGCCTGCCATGCCGGTTTGCCGCGCGCCGCAACCACGCTATGGAAGCCCTCGCGCGCGCCCGTAGCTCAGCTGGATAGAGCACGAGCCTTCTAAGCTTGGGGTCGCAGGTTCGAACCCTGCCGGGCGCGCCATAGCCGCTCGGTCGACGCTTGGGGCGGCACGTCCGACAGCAGGACCATCGACCCGGTCCGGTCGAGCTTGTCGAACGTGCCGCAGGCGTGGCGTCCGTCGCTTCGCCGTCGCTGACGACGAACGAAGGCGGCGCCGCGAACGCGGTCGCTCCGCGATCGCAATCCGACAGCCCGGGAACGGGGAGCCCGAACCACGGGGCAATTGCCGCGGGGCTGCCGAATACCATGTGTTCAAGGGGGCGGTTTTCTCCCCCGGATATCTCCGTTTCTAACTCTCCGACAAAGTGCGCAGCCCCGGGTTGCCCTCGATGCCGGCGGCCTTGTCCTTCCAGATTCCGACGACCATCGTCACCAGGATCGGCAGTTGCCAGAACGTCTCCAGCCCCCGGTAGACGCGCTCGTCGGCAAAGGGATCGACGAGCGGCCCGAAGTGGGTGAGCACACAAAGCAGCGCGAACCCGGACGACCAGATCGGCCAGTAGCGCTGCGAGGTCGTGGCCACCCAGCACAGCCCGAGGAAATACACGAGGTCCGAAGCGAACAGCAGTCCGTTGAAGCCCGACCAGAACGAGAGCCCGGCGCTGAACTCCCGAACGTCGGCGGTGGCGAGGATCGTGCCGGCCGTCATCACCAGAAACAGCGCGAAGGCCTTGCGCGCGGCGATACCGCCGTAGCGCAGCGCATAGCTCCAGCAGGCGAGGCAGGCGGCCAGGTACAGGATCATCATTTCCATGCTGGCCGTCCGCCGGATTGCGCTGCTTGAGGCCTTAGGAGGTCAGGCGATCGTTGGCGCGCGAGGGCCGCATCTGGTCGATCTCCTCCTGCTCCTGCGCAGTGGTGAAGAAGACGTCTTCCCAGGGAACCGGGCAGCCGCCGCTGGTTTCGGCCTGGTCGCTGCGCTTGTGGATCACCTGGAGCTGGCCGATCGCCGCGACAAGGCTCTTGCGGCCCGCCAGGAGGTGATTGAAGCTCTCGGAAAAGGTGCGGTAGAGACGCTGCGAATGGCTGGACGGAAGTCCGGAATGGCGCAGACCCTCTACGGTGTCGGCCGCGAGGCGCAGGCTCGTCGCGTAAGCGGCGTCGAAGTCATCGACGGCCGCGCGGCAGTCGGCGCCGACGACGTGGATGGACGATTCCTTGAGCTTGTACATCGGTGTCTCCTTTCGGGGGGCAACGGCCCGATTGCTGTTCAGGCTCCTCCGAACGTCCGGAAGAACCCCAGGACGAACAGCACCAACAGCCAGATCGAGACCATGCCGATCACCGCGACCCGGAGGATCTGCCATGCGATCTGTTCCCAGCTCAGGCGCTGCTCGCTGCCCCCGAGCGGCGGTCCGCGAAAGAACTCAGCGATCTTCCCGGCCACTTGCCCGATGGCGCCTGCACCCTCAGAGACACCCGAATTTACGGGGCTTTCAAAGTCGCCTGATCTCAATTGAGACGAATCTTGAGAATTTTCGACAAGCTCGGCGTAGCGCCGCGCCGCGGCCTTGCGGTCGCGCTCACCGAGCGTCTTGGCGGCATTCTGCAGCAGAGTGTCGACGGAACCGGGCGCCAGACCGGTCTCCTTGGCAATCTCCTTCGACTTGGAGACCTCCTTGTTGACCAAATCGAGGAGCTGCCGTTGCCTCTCGGTCAACCGATCAATAGGCGATTCGCTCATGTCTCTCGTGACCTAAGGGTTTCAGGATGAGCGACGATAGGGCCTAGCCCCGTCGCAACTCAATATGGCCCATACACACAGAGTGCTATCGAAGGTTAAACAACCAGCGCGCTTTCCTGGCGGCGCGCCAAGATCGGAAAATCCTTTAGAACCAAAGGCAAGGCTGGCTCCGTCGGCGCGGAGGCCGCCGATTGCTCAGTCACTTAGCCCGAGGAGGAATTTTCCATGAGGTGGCGCAGAACCGCTTCGTGCAGAGGCTGGTCGAAAGTGATTCCCCCGCGCCCGTCCTCGACCCAGACGATCACCGCGGAAAGGTAGGCCAGACCGGGCAGGCGGATCAGGATGCGTTCTCCCGCGCGCAGGCCCCAGGTTCTCAGGTCGAGCAGGCAGCCGGTGGTCGAGATGTCGAGCACCTCGATCAGGACACGAGTGCTGCGCGCGCGGCAATAGGCGCTGAACCGTCCGACGGGCTCTTCGCCGGAGGGCTTCTCGACCCTCGTCGGAATCGCCGGAGGCGCAAGAAACGGGCCTTCGCCGCGAGACCTCGTGCCGTCGGACGCCTGTGGCATCACTTCTTTCCAAACCTCGTCGTTCGAACCGGCGGGCCGCCGGCGCGCTGCTGGACGAATCGAACACCCTTGCCCCGTCGGTGTCAACTCGTCGGCACGCGATACGGGCGGCCGGGGATGGCCCCGACCGCCCGTGCGATGCGCCGAGCCCTGATCGCCCCCGTCAGAAGCTCAGTGTCGATCGCAGGCCGATGACTCGCGGGGCGATCGGGAACGTGCCGAAGCTGCGCACGTAGACCGGATCGCCGTTCTCGTTGAACACCGCCTGCGCGAAGGGCGGAGACGAGCGCACGCCCGCTTCGGCGAACTTGTCGAAAATGTTGTCGACATAGAGCTGGGTGGCGAAGCCCTTGTAGCCGAAGGTCAGCGCCGCGCCGTGCGTAGAATAGCCGGGCAGCGTCAGCCCCTGCCGTCCGCCCGCGCGCGAGAGCACGTTCGACTGGACATGGAGCTTGTAGGAGAAGCCAACCGTCGTGTCGGGTCCGATCTCGCGCTTGTAGTCGACGAAGACATTGCCGGAATGCTTCGCGCTGCCCGGCAGGCGGTCGCCCTTGAGGCCGTCTTCGAACAGCGAGGGAAAGCCCGGGCCTTCGCTGTAGGCGATAAGGCTGGGCGAATCGGCGGTGAGTTCGGCATCGACATAGGCGTAGTTGCCGCGAATCGTCAGTTCGGGCGTGATCCGCCAGTCTCCCGAGAGCTCGACGCCGCGCGAGCGCGCGCCGTTGCCGTTCTTGGTGATCGGCTGCGATCCGATCACCGTCGCCGAGGAGAGTTGCGGATCGGACCACTCGATCCAGTAGACCGCGCCGTTGAAGGTGATCCGCCGGTTGAGCCACTGGGTCTTGAAGCCGATCTCGTAGTTGGTGGTCTCGTCCGGCGTGTATTCGAGTTCGTCGGGCTGAGCGCAAACGCTCTGGAATTCGCCAGTATCCTCGCACAGCGCGAGGCCGTTGCTCGAGCCGATGCGATAACCCTTGCTCACCGTCGCGTAGACGAGCGCGTCGGGCGTGACCTCGTACGAGGTGTTGAGCTTCCACAGGAAGCCATCGTCCTTCTGTTCGGTGTTCTCGAAGTCGAGCACGATCACGCCGGGTTCGCGATCGCCGAAGGCGACTTCGAGCAGCGGCAGGTCGACCGCCTGCTCGGTCTTGTAGGTGTAGTCGTAATAGCGGCCGCCCGCGGTAATCTGCCACTGCGGCGTGATCTGGTAGCTGAGCTCGCCGTAGGCCGCCATTTCCTCGAGCTTGGTGCGCGAGACCGAGAAGTACTCTAGGTTCTCCGGGTAGACGGTGCCGTAGTACTCGTCGAGGTAAGGCGTGAACTCCTTGGAGAAGCCATTGGTCTTCTGCTTGTTGTAGAAGCCGCCGATGATCCAGCTCAACGGGCCGGGGGTCGAGCTGACGAGGCGAAGTTCCTGCGTCCAGGTCTCTTCCTTGCCCTGCTCGAGCGTGCGCGAGGCAAAGTTCGGGAAGGCCTCGTAGCTGTATTCGAGCGTGATCAGCAGGTCGGTCTGGTCGCGGTTGCCGTCATCCTTGAACTTCGAATAGCCGGTCGCGCTGGTCAGCTCGGCGAAGTCGAGGTCGACATAGGCCTCGAGCGCGACGAGCTGGTTCTCGCGCCGGTTCGGCTCGGAGACGCGCAGCGCGCTGTCGTACTTGCCGAGCGGCGCCGGGAAGCTGGTGGTATTGCCATTGCTGTCGAGCAGCGCGGCCTGGCCGAGGCGATAGCCCGAGAACTGCCGGCCGTCGGTGCGCTGGTCCTGATAGTAATAGGTGAGATTGAGGTCGACCGCCTCGACCGGCATCCAGCGCAGCGCCGCGCGGGCCGAGATCGTGTCGACCGTGTTGACGTCCTTGAGCGGCGTAAACTGCGTGCCGCCCGAGAAATCGTTCGGATTGACGAGCCCGATCTGGTTGATTGAGAGCGCATAGGGCTGGTCGATGAAACCCCGGTCGTTGAGGTAGTCGAGCGAGCCGCGGAAGGCGAGCGTCTCGGTGAGCGGAATGTTGAGCGTCATGCCCGTGTCGGTGCTCACGCCGCTGCCGTGCTTGTAGTTGTAGAGATCGGCACGCACTTCACCGCCGATCGCGTCGAACTGCGGCCGCTTGGGAATGTAGCGGATCGCGCCGCCCAGCGTGCCCGCGCCGTAGAGCGTCCCCTGCGGACCGATCAGGAACTCGACGCGTTCCATGTCGTTGGCGCGGAAGTCGGCATAGAGCGGGATCTCGCCGAAGTAGATCGCGACCGTGCCGCCGCCCGAGTTGTCGCCGTCGTTCGAACTGAGCGGATCGGCGTTGAGGCCGCGAAAGACGATCGTGTTGCCGGCGCGCTGCCCGGTATCGACGATGTAAACCCCCGGTACGGTTCGGCTGATTTCGCCCAGGTCCTGCGCGCGGGTTTCCTCGAGCTGTGTCGCGGTGACGGCGGCGATGTTGATCGGCACGTCCTGGACGGTCGAGACGCGCCGCGTCGCGGTGACGACGATCGCGTCCTCGTCGTAGTCGTCGGCGCCGGTCTCTTGCGCATGAGCCACGACCGGTGCCAGCATCGAGCCTGCCAGAAGGCCGATGCGGAGCGTTGTTTTGAATTGCATGGAATGAAACCCCTATAAGTGTAGACTACGGGTATCCCAGAAGAAGTGTGCCGCAGTGCAGCATGCCGAAGGGGGCGGCGATTGGAAGCGCGAGGCCAAGAGAATGGCAGTTTTTTGAATCCCGCTGTAGCAATTCTGCAACTTTACGAGGGTCGCCAACGCGAAGCCTTCGCTAGCGCACAAACGCATTTGCGCGGAAATCCGAGCCCCGACCCGCGCATGGTGCTGGTGATGGCCGCGATCGCGCTGGAGCACGACAACTTCGAAAAGGCGCGCGAACTGCTCGGCATCGCCGCCGGGCTCGGTGGCGCGGAGGGTTGGCGCCATGTGCTCGAGGGGCGCATGGCCCTCAAGCGCAGCGACACCGAGACGGCACGCCGGCACGCGCGCGCCGCGGCAGAGGCCGGGGTCGAGCATCCCGCGGTCGCCGGCGATCTCGGCGTTCTGTTCTCGCGCACTGGTCTCCACGCCGAGGCGGTGCCCTTGTTCGAGCGGGCCGCGAGCGCGGCGCCCGCTGATCCGCAGACCGCCTACAATCTCGCTATCGCGCGTCAGTTTGCCGGAGATCTCGACGGCGCGCGCGCAGGGTTCGAGGCACTCGTCGCCGCGCATCCCGGCCATGCCCAGGGCTGGCTTTCGCTCGTGGGGCTCGACCGGCAATCGGGCGATGCGCTGCTGCCCGCACTCGAACGCGGTTTCGCCGCGGCGACCGCCGGCGAAGACAGGCTCGCCTTCGGACATGCGATCGCGAAAGTGCTCGAAGACCTGGGGCGCTGGGACGAGTCGCTCGCGTGGCTCGATCGCGCCAAGGCCGGGCAGCGCGGAACGGTCGCGCACGATCGCGCCGCTACCGATGCACTCTTCGCCGCCGCCGCGCAGGCCGTTGCCGCCGCCCCGCGCGAGGCCCCGGCGGGCGACGAGACGCCGCTGTTCATCCTCGGCCTTCCCCGCAGCGGCACCACGCTGGCCGAGCGCATTCTCTCGGCGCATCCGCAGGTCGCGTCCGCGGGCGAATTGTCGGACTTCGCGGTGCTGCTCAAGCGGTGCACGGCAACGCCCGGACCATTGGTGCTCGATCCGGCGACGATCGCGGCGGGCGCTTCGGCGGACGTGTCGGGCATCGCGGCGGACTACATCGCGCGCGCGCGCGCGGTGGCGGGCGGGGAATGCCGCCGCGTGATCGACAAGATGCCGTTCAACCTGTTCTTCGTGCCGCTGATCCTCAAGGCCTTGCCGGGCGCGCGGGTGATCTGCCTGCGCCGCGCGCCGCACGACGCGCTGTTCAGCAATTACCGCCAACTCTTCGCGACGGGCTTCACGTATTATTCCTATGCCTATGATTTCGAGGATACCGCGCACTTCGTCGCCGGTTTCGAGAAGCTGGCGGATCTCTATGCCGCCGCGCTGCCCGGCGATCGCTTCCGGACGCAGCGCTACGAGGACATCGTCGCCGATTTCGAGAGCGAGGCGCGGGCGCTCGTCGCGTTCGCCGGGCTCGATTGGGACCCGGCCTGCCTCGCCTTCCACGAGAACGCGGCGCCGGTCGCGACGGCGAGCTCAGTGCAGGTGCGTCAGCCCGTCTATTCAGGCGCCGTGGCACGCTGGCGGCGCTACGAACAGGGCTCGCGCCGAGCGGTAGAGGCGCTGGCGCGCTTCGGCATCGACCCGCCGCCAGGCGATTGAGCACTTGGGCGGCGGTCGCGGCGTTGCCATAGTCCTGTCAGCAAGCGATGGCATTTGAGGACAGAAGCATCGAACCGGGAAAGATCGTCATGCGCCGCATCGCCAGCAGCCTCTTCGTCGTGCTTGGCCTCGCGCTCGCGCCATCCGTCGGCGCAAAGGAGGTCGCCACGGTGACGCGGCTCGATGCCGGGCACGTCAGCCTCGCGCGTGAGGAGGCGGAGCCCGTCACCGTCTGGCTCAGCACCGACGCCAGCCTCGATGCGGGCGACGAACGCGCGGCGCGCTGGACCGGGGCTGAGCCGCTCGAACTCGCTCTGCCCGCCGAGCATCGTCGCTATGTCATCCTGCAAGGCGACAGCGGCGAGACCGCGGTGGTCGCCGAGCGGGTGCTGCCGCTCGCGCAGGGGAGCAACTTTCGTGACATCGGCGGCTACATGACCGGGGACGGCCGCGAGGTGCGCTGGGGCCGCGCCTTTCGATCGGCGGCGATGCCGCTGCTGAGCGAGGCGGACAAGCGCGCGATCCAGGAACTCGGCATCGATTCGGTGGTCGACCTGCGCTCGCTCGACGAACGCGAGATCACGCCCGACACGATCGACGACGAGACCGGGGCGCTGTTCCTCGCCAACGACTACCGCATGGCCAAGCTCATGGAGGGCCTGCGCGCCGGGGGCGGCGAGAACATCTACAAGGGCATGGAAGTGACGCTCGCGCCGCAGTATCGCGCGCTCTATCGCCGGATCATGGCGGGCGAGGGGGCCGTGATCTACCATTGCTCGGCCGGGCAGGACCGCACCGGCGTCGCCACGGCGCTGCTTTACGACATGCTCGGCGTCGACCGGAAGACGATCCTTGCCGACTATCACCTCTCGACCGAACTGCGCCGGCCCGAGTGGGAGTTTCCCAAGATCGATCCGGCGGACTTTCCCGGCAACACGATGGCCGCGATGCTGGCCAAGGCGGGCGAGCGCAAGAGCGCGGCGCCGCTCTACACACCGGGCGGACAATCGCACCTGGCGCAGTTCTTCGCCTATGTCGACGAGACATACGGGTCCTCGGAAGGCTATATGCAGACCGTCCTCGGCTTCGATGACGCGGACATCGCGACCTTGCGCGCGGCGATGCTCGACTGAGAAGCACGCGCAAGTCCTGGCGGCGCGCGACCGCTCCGCTCCCGATGCCAAGGCTGCGAGCCTGAAGAAGCGTCGTCCCTGTGACGACACCAGAGGCCGCATCGCGACGCGGCGACCGATCGCTTGGGCGCCGGCTCGGCCGATCGTGTACGGAAACCAAATGGCGCCAGCCCACGGCTCTTGACTTGTCAGGCGCATCCGGCCAGCAAATGTATACGTTTTGAGCGCCGCCCCGGTCGAAGGGCAAGCCACGGGCAAGAGGGATACAACGCCATGTCGAAACCACTCGAGGGGAAGGTTGCGCTGGTTACCGGCGCCAGTTCGGGGATCGGCGAAGCCACCGCGCTGTGCCTCGCGCAAGCCGGCGCCAGCGTCGCCATGTCGGCGCGCCGCGCGGAGCGATTGGCCGGGATGGTCGAGCGGATTGAGGCCATCGGCGGCGGCGCGCTCGCCATCCCGGGCGACATGGCGGTCGAGGACGAAGCGCGCGCGGCGGTGAAGCGGACGGTCGCGCACTTCGGCCGCATCGACATCCTCGTCAATTCGGCCGGCGTGATGCAGGCGGGCGGCGTCGAGAACTGCGATACCGACCTCTATCGCCAGGTCATGGACATCAATCTCATGGGAACGGTATACACTTGCGCCGAAGCCGTGCCGCATATGCTCGCGCAGGGCGGCGGCGACATCATCACGATATCCTCGCTGGCGGGGCGCAAGGGCGGCCCGATGACCAATGCCTATTCGGCGAGCAAGCACGCGGTGAACTTCTTCACAGATGCGATGCGTCAGGAGCTTGGCGACCGCAACGTGCGCGTGTGCACGCTCATGCCCGGTGCGACCGAGACCGAGGTGGGTGACAACATCAAGGACCCGAACTGGCGCAGCGCGATCCAGCAGCATGTCGGCAAGGAAGGCGCGGTCAAACCCGGCGACATCGGCGACGCGATCGTCTTCATCCTGGCCATGCCGCGGCGCGCCAACATCTCGGAAATCTCGATTCGTCCGACGATCGACACCAGCGCCTGACCGGGCGAGACAAGGGAGAACACGCGATGGCCGGAAGGCTCGAAGGCAAAGTCGCCGTCATTACCGGCGCGGGATCGGGAATGGGCAAGGCGATGGCCGAACTGTTCCATGCCGAGGGCGCCAAGCTCGTCCTCGCAGACATATCGGGCAAGCAGAACGAGGTGGCCGCGTCGCTCGCGGGCGATGCCCTCGCGGTCCACTGCGACGTCTCGTCGGAGGACGATGTCGCGGCGATGATCGCGGCAGCAGAGGCTAGCTTCGGCAAGCTCGACGTGCTGTGCAACAACGCCGGTTTCGGCGGACCGATGGCGCCGCTGCACGAGCAGTCGGTGGAGACCTGGGACCGCGTTCACGCGACCAACATCAAGGGCGCGTTTCTCGGCATGAAGTACGCCATCGCCTCGATGCTGCGGACCGGCGGCGGCGCGATCGTCAACACCACGAGCGCCTCGGGCGTGGTCGGCTGGAAGCACCACGCCGTCTACGGTGCGGCCAAGGCGGGGGTGAACCAACTCACCAAGACCGCCGCGCTCGATTACTCGGACAGGAACATCCGCATCAACGCGGTCGCGCCCGGCACGATGTGGACCGGGCTGGTCGAGGCTTCGCAGCAACATCCCGAACCGCCCGCCGACTACCCGGTGCTGGCGGGCATTCCGATGGGCCGCTGGGGCCTCGCGCGCGATATCGCCCAGGCCGCGCTCTATCTCGCCAGCGACGAAGCGGCCTACGTCACCGGCGTGATCCTGCCGGTCGACGGCGGCTATTGCATCGGCTTTTCGGGCATGGGCGCCGAGCGCCCCGGCATCGCCAGCGTCAACAAAGGCGAGACCTGAGCGGGTTTCACGGCGCCGGGCGAGCCGGTATGCTCCGCCTGCCGGAGTGCGGGCGGTGACGTCGGCGTGCGTGCTGGATCGCGGCCGCTTCGCGATGGCGATCAGCACGGCGGGCTATGTCGAGGGAAAAGAAAGGCGGCGGCCCATGTGACTGATGTCAGAGCCTTGGGCTCGGGCCGCCGCCTTTGAAGGCGTTGCGAGTGATGCCGGACCGGGATGAGCAACTGACGTCCGTCAGAAGCCACCCCCGAACGGTTGCCCGTCCCGGTCCGTGTCCGGTTCGCTCGCGGGGTTGGCTCGCCGGACACCCGCGTTGTGCCTCGCTGGGGCGGTCGGCGCAGTGGTCAAGGACACACGGGCGATGTGAGATTTCCCACATCGCTTCGGATCAGGCGACGCCGCGTCCGATTCCCGCCTGGTTGGCCCGCTGGATGAGTTCGACGTCGCCCGCCGCCGCGCGGACGATTTCGGCCAGGCGCGCGCAATCGACCACAGTGAGCTTGCGGCCTTCGCTTGCGGTGATGTCCTGCTTCTGGAGGTACTGCAACTCGCGGGTCACCGCCTCGCGGTGCGTACCGATCCGGTTCGCAAGTTCGACGTGGGTCGGCGACGGCGCGATCACCGAGGAATTTTCGGAAATCCCGGCATCGAGCGCGAGCCGCAGCAGTTCACAATGGAGCCGGCTGCGGACCGCGAGCGCGTTGAGTTCGAACACCCGCTCGGTCATCGTACGGACCATCTTCACCAGATTGAGCGTCAGCCACTGCGCGCTCTCGGGCGTCGAGAGCGCGAGTTCCTTGAAGGCCGCTCCGGGAACGCGCGCGAGCGTCGCCTTGCTGGTCGCGGTGACGGTCGCCGAGCGTGGCTGGTCGTCGAGCGCCGAGAACTCGCCGAACAGGTCGCCGACGGCGAGATCGTCGAGAATGATCTCGCGGCCGTTGCGCGAAACGAGTTCGACCCGAAGCGTGCCTTCGAGCACGATGAAGACCTCGTTCGAGTAGTCCTGGTGCCCGATCACGATCTGGCCGGGCCGCAGCGAAACGAGCCGGGCGTGCGGCAGCAGCGATTCGCCCAGCGGCACGGGCAACAGCTCGACCAGCGAATCGAGATTAGCGGTACCTGACATCGAACGCCTCCTGCCCTTCAGCCGCGGTCGGCTGCCCCCGTGAGCAACGGTTCCATCCGCAGATCGCCGCCATAGTGACCCAAGCCGCGGCGCGTGTCGACGCGGCAGAGTTCAAGACGGAGGCGATCGGCCCTTTCCGCGCGTTTTTGTGCGGCGCGCGGTATGCGAATGCAAGCGGCAACCAGGAAGAGACGCGCTCGCGAGTCCTCTCCCGGCACGTCGGCGAGGCCGTCCGCGGTGGCTGATGAAGCGGGATGCCGCCTCAGTTGCGGGTCTCGACTGTCACTCCGCCGAACATCATGCCTTCCGCCGGGCCGGTGAGCACGTCCATCGGGAAGACCTTGGGCACCGCGCTGACCTTGTCGAGTCGGGCGAGCAGCTCTGCCGGGATCGTCACGTCGAGCGCGCCGAGATTGTCCGCGAGCTGTTTGGGCGTGCGCACGCCGACCACCGGCGAGACGACCGCGGGGTTCACCAGCGTCCAGGCAAGCGCGAGCTGCGCGGGGGTGCAGCCGATCTCGCTCGCCGCTTCGCTCACGACATCGGCGACATCGAGATTACCGGTGGTCAGCTTGCCGGTCATGGCATTGATCGCCTTGCGCGAGGAGACGTCGCCAGCGGCGTCCGCCCCGTTCGCGGGCAGGTCCGCGCGCGTGTACTTGCCGGTCAGCACGCCTTGTCCGAGAGGTGCCCATGGCGAGACGCCCATGCCCATCTCGCGCGCCATCGGGATCATCTCGCGCTCGACCGTGCGCTCGATCAGGCTGTACTGGATCTGCAGCGCGCAGAACGGCGTCCAGCCGCGCAGGTCCGCGATTGCCTGCATCCGGCTCGCCTGCCAGGCCGGCACGTCCGAAAGGCCAGCGTAGAGCACCTTGCCCGCGCGTACGAGGTCATCGAAGGCGCGCAGGATTTCCTCTGGCGGCGTGCGGAAGTCCCACATGTGGAGATAGAGCAGATCGATGTAGTCGGTCTGCATGCGCCGCAGCGAATCCTCCACCGAGCGGACCATGTTCTTGCGGTGGTTGCCCGCGGCGTTGGGATCGCCCGGGCGTGTGGTGAGCGAATACTTGGTCGAGATCACCAGCGGCTCGCGCCGGCCCTTCACCAGCTTGCCGAGCCACTCCTCCGAGCCGCCCATGCCGCCGTAGAAGTCTGCGGTGTCGATGAAGTTGCCGCCGCGCTCGATGAACATATCGACGATCTGGCGCGCTTCGTCCTCGCTCGATCCCCAGGCGCCTTCGCCCACGCCGAACGTCATCGTGCCCAGCGCCAGCGGCGAGACGCGCAGGCCGGAGCGGCCGAGCAGCCGGTAGTGATCGAGTTGTGTCGCCATGTTCGTTGCATCCCCGCCTGGTGCGACCGCTTCGGGTCGTCGTGCGGAGCCATTGTTGCGCGCCGCGCCGCGCATGGCCATGGGCCGGGGCGATCCTGCGCGTGAGGACAAGTCCGCGTTCCGAGCCCGTCGCGGCTGCCCCGAGCATGGCGGAGGACCTATATCGCGGGTTCGCGGAGCCCCCGCTTGGCCGCAGCGCGATCGCCCCGTGGAAGATATCGAATGATGAAAGCGCAATTTCTTTGGCCTGGAAGCTCTAAATGCTTGGCGCTGCGCACATTGTTGCGCTAGGGTCCGCCGCGAAAGCCCGAACCTGATCACTGTTCGGGACGATTTGCCGCACGGGTGCATCACGCGGGCGGCTTCGCGGGATGTCTCGCGCGGCAGGTCGGCCGCCGGAACGTCCCGACAGAGATCACCGTCGCCAGGCACGATGCCTCGCGACGCGCCAGGTTGGGGAGGATCGGGGTCCCGGTCTCGAGGATTCCGACACTAAAAGGGGCTTGTCGTTCGGCAGGCCCCTTTTTCCATCTTCTCGGCGGGCGTCTTGTCCCCTTCCGCGCCCCATCGACAGGTGCCGGAACTTTGCTAAGGCTCGCCGTGGGATCATCGGCTTGAGGGCATCGCGGATGAAGTGCGGAACCGTGCTCGCCACGCTCGCGGCCTTCTGGGCCGCGACGTCGGCCCATTGCGAACCGATCGACTATACGGTCAGCCCGGTCTCCGACGCGCAAGGACCCGCGATCCGGATCGCGGTCGGCTTCGATGGCGATCAGGACGGCGAGACGCGCGTCGATCTGCCCTCCCGGTGGGCGGGAAGCGATGCGCTCTGGCGCAGCCTGTCGGACTTTCGCGGGCGCGGCGGCGAACTCGTTCCGCCGAGCACCGAGGACCCGGAACACCTTGCCGTGCGCCACGCTCCCGGCGCGCGCGTGACCCTCACTTACCGGGTCGATGATGGACAGGCCGGTGCGCCTGACGCGCGCGACTATGAAAAGGCGCGGCCGGTAATCGAGGGCGAATGGTTCCAGCTTCATGGCGAAGGCGTCTTCGCCATGCCTTCGGGACGCGGAGACGCCCCGGCGCGTTTCGCCTGGGGCGCCGTGCCCGAGGGCTGGACGCTTGCCAGCGACCTCGAACTCGCCGCGATGCTCACTGCCGACGACGTCGCGCACGGAATTTTCGTGGGCGGAACGGCGCTGCGGCTCCATGAGGCCGATCGGGGCGGACATCGCCTGCGGCTCGCCGCGGTCGGCACATGGGATTTTGCCGACGAAGCGTTGCTGGACTGGCTCGAAGGGCTGGTCGCCAGCGAGAACGCGATGCTCGTGCAAACGCCGCGCGACTTCCTGGTGACGCTCGTGCCCTTGACCGGCGCGGAGAGGGGCGCGGTCAGCTTCGGCGGAACCGGGCGGACATCGGGTTTCGCGCTGAGTTCGACCGCGAACGTACCCGCCGCGCGTTTCACCCGCCTCCTCGCGCACGAATACGCGCACCGCTGGTTCGGCGGGGCTTGGCCGACTCACGATGACACCGCCGCCGACTATTGGTTCAGCGAAGGCTTCGACGACTGGTTCAGCGCGCGCGCGATGGTCCGCGCCGGGCTGTGGACGCCCGCGCAATGGCGCGCGGCGGTCAACGAGGTGCTGTTCCGCTATGCCGCCTCAAGCGCCCGCGACTTGTCCGATGCCGAGCTGACCGATAAATTCTGGACCGATCCCGACGCGATGCAGATGCAGTACGATCGCGGCCAGGTGGTCGCGTGGCTGCTCGACCGCGATTTGAGGGGGCGCGGCAGTTCGCTGCTTGCGTTGCTGCGCGGCCTGTCGGGAGAGCTGCGGCCTGACGAGAGCGCGATCGCGGCGCTGTCGCGGCTGGCGGGCCCCGGGCGGGTCGAGGCGGCTCGCGTGCAGGCCGCGCGGGCGATCCTGCCGGCTGATCTGTTCGCGCCTTGTGGCCGGCTCGCTCGCGCCGAGCGTCCGGTCTACGATCGCGGCTTTACGCTGGACGGCGAAGACCGCGTCGCGACGGTTCGCCGCGATGGACCGGCATGGCGCGCCGGGGTCAGGCCGGGGATGGGCTACGTCCGGCGCACCGTGATCAACTGGGGCGATGCGAGGCAGCCCTTTGCCGCGGTCTTCTCCGACGGCGCGGACGAGCGCGAGCTGCGCTGGCTCCCGGCGGGCGAGCGGATCATACGTTATCAGGCGCTTGGCGACGGTGCGGACGAACGCGCGGAGTGCGCGGCGATGGTGCGCGGCGATGGTCTCGAGCCGGCACCCTGAGCCTCGTCGTCGCGGCGGTTCCTTGCGCGGCGCGGGCCGGTTCAGCCGGCGCCGTGCCCCGCACTATCGACCAGATCCTGCACGACCTTCTCGAACCAGGCGGTAACGCCGTCCAGCTCGATGTCGGAGAACGGGTCGATCGGCAGTTGCCGCAGATAGAACACGAGCCCGGTGGAAATCATCGCGATCTGGAGCGCGCGTGCGCGCGCTTCCTCGCCGCCCAACCAGTTGGCGAGCCCGCGGACGCTTTTTTCCTCGAACACGCTGGCGGCGATCGCGGCGGCTTCGGGATCGCCTGAAGCGAGCGCGATCATCAGTGGCGGGCGGATCGCATTCTCCGGATCGAGCAGCGCGCGCGCGAGGTCCGCGCCGAAGGTCTCGCGCTTGCCGGCGATGGCGGCGGCGACGGGCATCGAGGCCTCCAGCGCCGCGCGGAACAGCCCGGCCTTCGAACCATAGTAGCGCAGAACGAGGGTGGAACTCGTTCCCGCGCGCGTCGCGATCTCGCGGATGCCGGCATGGGAATAGCCCAGTTCCGAGAAAACGACCTGGGCCACCGAAAGGATCCGGGCCTTGGTCGCATCGGCATCACGCCTGCGAACGGTCTCTTCGTCAATCATAGTCGCGCTCGCTTTTGCCGAATCCGGAATTCCTGGCAAGATCAGTGTCGCATGATCGACGCGTCCAGTGGTCATTTGTTGTAGTTTCGCTGTGGCTTGTCGCAAGTCAGGACATCATGAGAAATCCCGATAACTGTCCGGATTGACAGGACGCGCGCGCTGTTGTGTCGACGTGCGACGACCCTGGGCCGCAACCGAACAGATAGGGCAAAACCCGCAATGATGGCACGCAAGGCTGATGATCTCTGGACCGCGAGGCTGAAAGGCTTCCTCGACGATTGCGTTCGCAGCACGGTCGATGATGAGGGCGAGCGCATGGCGGAAGCCGCGTCCCTGTTTCTTGCCGAGAACCGTGGGCAGGGCGGCAGTCAGGCCTGGGCCGCGGCCGGATCGATCGACCGGCTTCTTTCGAACGGCGCGCCGGTCGATGCGGCGATCTCGCTGATGGGAGAGGGCGTCTCGTTCATGCTGTCGAGGGGAGGAGGCGGAACCTGCCTCGCGACGATCGTCGTGGTCGAGGGATCGGAAGAGGTCGTCGCCGAAGGCGCCACCCCCGCGCTCGCACTAATCGGTGCCTATGCCGCGGCCCTCCTCGCCGAGGGCGGCGGCGACAGTCGTTCGCTGGCCCCGGCGCACCCGAGCGGGCGCGTCCACTGACAGACCGCGCCCCGCGGGGCTGCCGGCCTCGTTCGGAAAAAGGGGGCGACCGGCGCGCGATCCTTTGCGGGAGGAGAATAGGGCGCCGGTCGCCAGAAAGCCGTCGAGCCGGCCTGCCCGGTTGGGAGGAGGGGCTGGAAGCCGCGAGCGCGGGACGGTTCGAGCGGTGTCGGTACCGGGCGCGGGCTCGGCACCGACAGACATCGAATAGCCGCTCCCGGCTGAAGCCGGCGTAAGCGTGTCCTACCGGTTTACCACTGGATCGCCCGGAAGGTCGTCTCAACCACCTGCCGGCCGGCCCGCGCCACCTGTCAGCTTACCATCGAGGCTTCGATGGCGATGCGGATCGCTTCGGAGGTGTGCCGCGCGCCGAGCTTGTTGAGCATGTTCGCGCGGTGGATCTCGACCGTGCGCGGGCTGATCGAGAGTTTCTCGCCGATGAGACGGTTCGACAGGCCGCTGGCGACGCCGCTCAGCACTTCACGCTCACGCCGGGTCAGCCCCTCGACGCGCGCGCGGGCCATCACTTCGCGCAGTTTGGCATTGCCGAAGGTCTCTGCCCGGTTCGCCGCCTGGGCGAGCGTCGTGGCGAGCGTTTCGGCGTCCATCGGCCAGGCAATGTAGTCGATCGCGCCCTGGAGCACCGCCTCGACCACACGATGGGTCGTGGGCTCCTCGCTGAAGGCGATAACCGGAAACCATTCGCCGTGCTCGGCCATGCGCTCGACCAGATCGGAGACCGATCCTTCGGTGTCATGCAGCAGGATGACGCCCGATCGCAGCCAGGCCGCGCTGATCTCGGAAATGTTTTCGAACGGTTCGACGTGGATGCTGCTGGCGGACAATGCGTGGCTGATCGCGGCGCGGCGCCGCATTTCGCTGTCGATCAGGATGATGTTCGAGACGGGATCCATGGACGTACCTTCCCAAAGGTTTTTTACCTAGGGGCTTTGTCGCAGGGAAATGCCCGGATCGCGCGCGACACCTCGTCCGTTTTCGATCGTTCACTTGAGTGGGATGGCGCAAAAGCGCGGATTCTGGCGGCTTTTCCCGAGCCGTTTCGGTTGCAGAAGGGATTTAGCCCACGCGCAGCGCCTGCCCGATTTCCTCGAAATCGCGTCGCACGTTGGCGATGCGATCGGGCTTGAACGTGATGGCGCTGTCGAGCACTTCGCGCCGCGCGCTCTCGTAAAGCTGGCGCAGGGCCTCGGCAATGCCCTGCTCGCCCGAGACGCCGAGTTGAAGCGCGGTGATCGAGGTCAGCGCGCGGGTGAGCGAACGGCTCTTCAGCGCGTTGTCGCCGGTCTCGTGCGCGTGAATCGCGGTCCCGAGCGAGCCCACCAGGTGCTCGTAGCACAGATGGACGAGTTCGGCGGCGTTGGCGCCGCACACGCGTGCGTCGAAGTCGACGCGGCGGTAGGCTTCGTGCGGGGAGAGCTTGGCGAGCATGTCAGTTGTCCGACTTGTTCCAGATCGCGATCTGGTTCTGGAGGAAGGTCAGCGTCGACTTCGATTGGCCGATGCGGACTTCGGAGGTGGTGAAGCGCGAGGCGAGGTTGGCGCGCAGCGTTTCCTGTTTCTCGGCGAGTTCGGTCTGGTCGGTGGCGACCTGCTGCAACTGCTTGGTGTAGCGGCTGATCGACCCGCCGAGCGAGTTGGTATTGGTGGTGCTCGAGGCGCTGCGGTAGATCTTGTCGACCGTCGCGTAAACACCGTAGAGCCCGTTGGTGAACATCGCCGCGACGCCTTCCGGGTCCTTGGCGATGGTGTCGGCAAGGCGCGCCTTGTCGAGTGTGTAGGTCCCGTCGCGCTGCGTCGAGATGCCCAGGTCGGCGAGCGTGCGCGCCGCGCCGGTGGCGTTGGGCATGACCACGCTGCCGGCAAGCTGCGACATCGCGCGCTTGAGCGCGCGCGCGCCGGGATCGGTGCGCAGTTCGCCGCCGAGCGGATCAGTCGCGGTGTTGAGCTCGCCCATGATCTCGTTGAGCGCGGCGGTAAGGTCGCTCATGGCCTCGGTGATGACCGAGGAGGGATCGGAGAAGCTCACCGTCGTCGGCGAACCGATGTTGGTCGCGGTGAGATTGAGTTTCACGCCGGGGATCGCTTCGGAAACGGTGTTCGAGGTGCCGGTCATCTCCAGCCCGTCGACCTTGAAGGCCGAGTTGACGGCGGTGGAAAGCAGTTGTCCTGTCGTCGAGGAAGGGTTCCAGGCCAGATTAGCAAGCCCGGGATCGGCCACGTCCTCGCTCGCTTCGAGAATGAAGCCGTTGGCGGCGCCGTCCTTGCCCTTGAGCACGAGCTGCGCGCCGTCCACGGTCTGCGCGACGTAGGCCGAAACGCCCGCGTTTGCGCCGTTGATCGCGCTCGCGACATCGGCCAGCGTGGCGCCGGCCGCCACGGTGATGCCGACCGCCGCATGGCTGGTATCCTCGGTGAAACCGCCGCTCGCGATTGTGCCGAAGCGCAGCGTCAGCGTGCCCGAGCCGACCGTATCGGTGGCCGCCGGATAGGCGGGTAGCGCCAGCGTCTGCGCCTTGGCGAGCTGGGTCACTTCGAGCGAATAGCTGCCCTTGGGCTGGCGCGTGCCGGTGAGACCGGCGCTCGCGACCGAGGCATTGGCCACGCTCGGCTGCGCCGAGAGATCGCCGACGCGCACCCGGTCGCCAAGCGAGCTGGAGAGGCCGTAGAGCATCGACTTGATGTTCGAGGCCGCCGAAATCCGCGCGTCGAGCGTTTCGGACTTCGCCACGAGCCGGTCGTTGCGCGCCGCGAACTGCGCGGTCGCCAGGTCGTTCGCCAGCGAGAGCATGTCGATGCCGCTGCCACCGCCGAGCGCGGTGACGAGCGAACTGGTGGTTGTCGAGCTGGTGGTGACCATGACTTTGAGAACGGTTCCGTGGCGGGGCTCTTAAGGGCGGATCAGGCGCCGGTTTCGATCTGTCCGTCGGCGTCGAAGCGCAGCGTGACGGGCACCTGCACTTGCGGGGCGGCGGGCGTCTCGCCGCGCTTCAGCGCGAGCACGAAGGCGAGGATCGAGGCGACCGCGACGTAGAGTTCCTCGCGGATCATCTGCTTTTCGCGCGTGGTGTAGAACACCGAACGCGCCAGCGCGGGATATTCGAGCGTCGGCAGCGCATATTCGCGCGCCAGTTCGCGCATCGCCAGCGCCTTCTCGCCCCGTCCCTTGGCGACGACGATCGGCGCTGGCGCCTTGGCGGGATCGTAGGCCAGCGCGACCGAGAAGTGCGTCGGGTTGGTGATCACGAACTGCGCTTCCTGCATCGCCGGGACGAGCCCGCCCATCGCGATCTTGCGCTGGCGCTCGCGCACCGCCGCCTTCTTCTCGGGCGAGCCTTCGGAATCCTTGTGCTCGTCGCGCAGTTCCTGGTGCGACATCTTGAGGCGGCCGAGGCGGCGAATCCACTGCACCGGCAGATCGACGAAGGCGATCAGGAAGAGTCCCGCGGAGAGCGCGAAGAACAGCACAATCACCGCGTCCCAACCCGCCGCGAGCTGGCCCGCCAGGTCGCCGCGGCCCAGCTTGACCATCTGCGGCACCTGGATGCTCGCCCAGACCGTGGCGATCGTGCCGAGCAGCGTCACCTTGAGCAGGCCCTTGCCCATCTCGATCCAGCCGTTGGGGCCGAACATCCGCTTGAGCCCGCTCGCCGGATTCATCCGGTTGCCCTTGAAAGCGAGGTTGCCGCCCACCCAGCGGCCGTCGCCGAAACCGAGCTGCGAGACCAGCGACACGCCGATCACCGCGAAGCCGAGCACCGCGACCGGCGGCAGCACCACGAGCAGCGCGGCCACCAGCATGTCGCCCGGCTGGAAGCTCTCGACCACGCCCCGGTCGAACGAGAAGGCCGAACGCAAGCTCTCGCGCAGCAGCGTGAACAGCCAGGGTCCGGCGATCAGCAGCCAGGTCGCGCCAACCAGCGTCGCACCTGCGGTGGCCAGTTCGCGCGAGCGCAGGACGTCGCCCTTCTTGGCGGCATCCTGCTTGCGCTTGGGTGTTGGCGCATGGGTCTTTTCGCCGGATGTCTCGCTCATGGCGCGAGCAGGTCCGAAGCGGCGCCGACTCCGGCCGCGATCAGCTCGCTCACCTGGTCGGTGAGGACGGGCGCCGAGACGATCAGCGCGGCGATGCCGGCGAGTACGCCCGCCGGCAGGCCGAGCGCGAAGAGATTGAGCGCGGGGGCCGAGCGGCTGACGATGCCCGTCACCATCTGCACCACCAGCAGGATCAGCGAGACGGGCAGCGCGATCATCACCGCCGTGGCGAACGTCGTCGAGGCGAAGGCGGGAACCTGCGCGAACTTCTCGGCGCCCAGCCAGGTCGCGCCCGGCGGGAACACGCGGTAGCTTTCGACCACCAGAGCCAGCCACTGCAAGTGCGCGCCGAGCGCGAGGAACATCAGCGTCACCACCACCGCGAAGTACTGGCCGAGCGCGGGCGACTGCGTCCCCGAATTGGGATCGACCGCGGTCGCCATGCTCATCCCCATGCCGCCGCCGATGATCTCGGCGGCGATGACGGGCGCGGTGAAGGCGAGCTGCAGCACGAAGCCCATCGGCAGGCCGACCAGCACTTCGCCCGCGACGATCACCAGCCCCTGCACCGAGAACAGGTTGGCGGGCGCGGCGACCGGGGTCCAGGCGCAGACCATCACCGCGATCGCGCCGGCGACCATCACCCGCACCTGCGGCGGCACCGCGGCGGTGCCGAACAGCGGCGCGGCGACGACGGCGGCGCCGATCCGCGTCATCACGAAGACGAGGCGCCAGAACTCGGCCTCGAGTGCACCAAAACCGAAATCGAGCTGGTTCACTTCGAGATCACGGCGATCTGGGCGAAGATCTGCTGGGTGAAATCGCCCACGAGCGCCATCATCGAGCTGCCGAACAGCACGAGGACCAGCGCGGTCACGGCGAGCTTGGGCACAAAAGTCAGCGTCTGCTCGTTGACCGAGGTCGCCGCCTGGATCACGCCGACGGCGAGACCCACCGCGAGCGAGGCGAGCAGGATCGGCGCGGCGACCAGCGCGGTCGTCCACAGCATCCGGTCGGCGAGCGAGAGCAGGTCGGTAATGTCTTCCATGGGATCTACCCGAAGCTCGCAGCGAGCGAGCCCATCAGCAGCGCCCAGCCGTCGACGAGAACGAAAAGCAGCAATTTGAACGGGAGCGAGACGATCATCGGGCTCATCATCATCATGCCCAGGCTCATCAGCACGGAAGAGACGACGAGGTCGATCACGAGGAACGGCAGGAACAGCATGAAGCCGATCTGGAACGCGGTCTTTAGCTCGCTGGTGACGAAGGCGGGCAGCAGGATCGAGAAGGGGATCTCCTCGCCCGAGCGGAACCTCGGCGCGTTCGCCATCTGCGCGAACATCGTCAGGTCGCGTTCGCGCGTCTGGCGCACCATGAACTTGTGGAATTCCTGCCCGGCATTGGCGATCGCCTGCTCGGCGTTCATCGTGCCGTTCGAATAGGGCACGATCGCGCGCGCGTTCACCTGCTCGAGCGTGGGCGCCATGACGAACAGCGAAAGGAACAGCGAAAGGCCGATCAGCACCTGGTTGGGCGGCGACTGTTGCAGCCCCAGCGCCTGCCGCAGGATCGCCAGGACGACGAGGATGCGGGTGAAGCTGGTCATCATCAGGATCAGGCTGGGCAGGATCGTGAGCAGACCCATGACCAGCAAAAGCTGGAGCGACAGGCTCAGACCCGGACCCTCGCCCGGGCTGAGCGAGGAGAACGCGCGGTCGAGCGCGCCCGGGATCGCGGCGGGCGCACCGGCGGGCGCTGGCGGGACCTGTGCCTGCGCCCAGGCCACCGCCGGCAGCAGCAGCGCAGGTATCGCCGCGACGGTCGCGATCAGCCGTTTCACGCCTCGATCTCCTTGGTGCGCGCGGGCGCTTCGGCGAGCCGCGTCAGCCCGTTGCGCGAGGCGGAAACAAGGATCTCGCGCCCGTGGAACTCGATCACCGCGAGTTTGAGCGTGGGCGAGAGCATCGTCGTTTCCACCACGCGCACGCTCCGCGCGGTCGAACCGTTGGCGCCGCGCGTCTGCATCTTCTGCATGAGCCTGAGCGAACCCCAGGCCAGCGCCGCGATCAGCGGCAGCAGGACCAGCAGCTTGATGATGTACCACGTCATCGGTGGATCAGGCCTTGTTCGCCGCGTCGAGGATGGCGGCGATCTCGTCGATCTCAGCCTCGACCTCGGGCGTGGCTTCGGGTTCCGGGGCGGCGAGCGGCGCGGCGGCGGTCGAGGCGCGCTCCTCGCCCGGATCGAGCATCTCGACGATGCGCAGGCCGAAACGGCCGTTCTGCGCCACGACCTCGCCGCGCGCGACGACCTTGCCGTTGACCAGCACGTCGAGCAGTTCGTCGGTGAGCTTGTCGAGCACGATGATGCTGTCCTCGCCGAGCGAGAGCACGTCCTTCAGCCGCATGTCGGTGCGGCCGAGCTCGACCGAGAGGCGAACCTCGATGTCGCGCAGAAATTCGAAGCCGCGGGGATGCAGGCTCATGGTCGTTTCCTTTCTACTGGAAAGCTTGAGTGAGACGGACCGCGACGCGGTCGTCGAGTTCGCCGACGCTGCCCGCCGCGATCGTGCGCCCGCCGGCACGCAGCGGCACGGTGCGCGCCACCGGAACCGGGATCACGTCGCCGGGCTTGAGATCGACGAGCTTGGAAAAACCGATCTTCATGTCGACGAGCACGGCGGTCAGCGTCACCGGAAGCGAGGCGAAGGGCTCGCTGCGCGGATCGGCGGGCGCGCCGGCGGTGGCGACGAGGGCCGGCTGGACCCGGCCCGAAAGCGCGCGCGCGAGCGCATCGTGCGGAAACGCGAGCGAGAGCATCCACGGCTCGCAGCCGTCTTCCTCGACCACGAGGACGAGCTGCATCATCGCCTCCTTGTCGTCCCACAGGCCGAGCCGGGCGAGCTTGGTGCTGCGCTTGACGGGCCGGACGGGAACGTCGCCGCCGAGCGTCTGCGACAGCGCCGCGCCGACGGTCTCCTCGAGCCGCGCGATCAGCAGCTCGGCCGAGAGCGGAAAGCTCGTCGGCAGTGCGGCGGGGGTCTGGCCAGTGCCTCCGAACGCGCGATCGACCAGCCGGAAGACCGGCGCCGCGTCGAACGTTACCAGCATCTGCGCCGCTTCGTCGCCGCCGATGGCGAGCACCCCGTGCGAGGCGAGCGCGGCGGCCTCGGCGGCGATCGTCGCCATCGTGCAGTCGCGCGGCATGCCCTTGCTGATCTTGGGCGGCTCGCCGCCCGCGAGCCGGGCGAGGCCCGAGGCCCGAGGCCAGCGCCGGTGCCAGACGTTCGGCCAGCGTACCGAGCGCCGGGCCGAGTTCGCCCGGCGTCGGGCCGCCGCCGACCAATTCGGGGCAGTGCTTGGCCGCGCCTCGTGCGGCGGGGGAAGGGGGACGTGTCGCCACGGTGGACCTACTGGATGATGAAGGTGCGGAAATAGACCGCGTCGATGCCGCCGAAGCCTTCGTGCTCGGTCAGGACGTGGTTGATCGCGGCGGTGAGGCGCTTTTGCAGACGATCCTTGCCTTCGACCGTGTAGACGTCGTTCTCGGGAGTATCCGCGAGCACGGTCAGCAGCGCCGAACGGATCGCCAGTTCGTGCTGCTTGAGCCACATCAGCACGCGGCCGTCGCGGCGCGTCGAAGCGGCAAGCCCGATCTGGATCAGCGCGTCCGAATCCTTGAGGTTCGAGGTGAACTCGTCGCCGAAGGTGTAGTAGGCGGTGCGGTATTCGCTGCCGCCCTCGCCGTAGACTTCCTCGCCGCCTTCTTCCTCGCCTTCGCCCTTGACGGCATAGGGATCTTCCTCGCCCTTGCGGATCAGCTTGGGCTTGTCGTCCTCCTTCTCGGCATGACCGCCGCCGATGACCCCGGCCTGCACCAGGCCGAAGACGCCGCCGCCGCCGACCGCGAGCAGCACCACCGCGCCGATCACGATCATCATCATTCCTTTGCCCTTGGCCTTTTTCGGCGGGGCTTCCTTGTCACTCATCGTTCTACCTCGTTCGATTCAATTCAGGCGTAGATGCCCGGGCGGCCCGGGCGCGCATTGCCTTGCGCGCCGGTCGGAGTTTCGTCGGAGCGATCGGCGGACGTGTCCGCCGCCGCTGGCTGCTGGCGTTCGGCCTGGCTCTGGCGCGCGCGCTGGTCGGCTGCGGGTTCGCCCGAGGCGAACTGCATCGACGCCTGCTGGTTCTGGCCCTGCTGCGGCGACTGCTGCTGTTGCTGCTGCGCCTGCTGCTGGGCGTTCTGTCCGGCGGTCTCGCGGCCCGAGGCGGCGTTGTCGCCCGCCGCCTGCGCGGCGCTGGCGGCGGCGAGCACCGCGGGCGCGAGCGCCGGGTCGGTGCCCGCGACGGTCACCGAGACTCTCGCGTCGTCGGCGCGGAATTGTAGCGAGACCTGGCCGAACTCGGCGTGATTGATGGCCGTCTTGACCAGACCCGGGCTGGCGGCCTCACGCGCTTCGGCGAGACGGCCGACGAGCGTTTCGAAGTCCTGCGGACCCGCCAGGTCGGTGCTCGCCGTGGTGCTGACGACCGAGGGGTCGACCCCGCTGGCGACGCGCGGCGGCGCGGCGAAGGCGACGGTGGCGGGCATGGTCGGAAGCTCGATGCGGGCGGGGGCGGCGCTGTCCGTCTCGCCAGGCCGGCGCGGCGTATCGGCCGTCGCGGCGGGCGTGGTGCGCGGGCCGGGCGCATCGCCGGCCTGCGGTGCCTGCGCTGCCGGCTCGACCGCTACGGCAGGTGCGGCGGGGACCGTGGGCTCGGCTCGCCGGGCGGCGCCGGCCGGTTGCGCGGGCGGGGCGACGCGTGCGGCGAGCGCCACCGCCGCCGGAACGAGCGGGTCCTTGGCCGCAGGCTGAGTCGGCTGCGCAGGACTGCTGGACGGCTGGAGCGAAGCGGCGGGCGCGGACTGCGCGGCGATGGTCTGGGTGGCCGCCGGATCCGTGGCCGGCGGCGTCAGCGCCTGCTGCGCGGCGGCCAGCGTCATCGGATCGAGCGAAGCGGAGGGCGCGGCGGTCGCCGCCGGACCCTTGCCTGGAACGGCGATGCGCACGAGCGGAACCGCCGCCGGGGCGGACGCGGTTCCGGTGGTCGACCCGGCAGCGACCGTCCCGGGGCCGACCGGCGTGTTCGCCAGGGCAGGCGCGATCGCCGCAAGCGATGCGATCTGCGGCGCGTCGCTGACGGGCTCGTCCGCCGAAACGGCATCGTCCGGCTGCGGTGTCGCCGGTTCCTCGTGCTCGGCTGCATCCGCGTTCGCGTCGCTGTGCTTGCCGACGATCCGGGTCAGCGACTGGGCGAGGTCGACCGCCGTGAGCTTCGCGGACTCGGCGTGCGGCAATTCCGGCAGGGCGGCAAGCGCGGCAGCGGCATCCGGCAAGACTTTGCCGTCCGGGCTGCCGGCTTGCGCCGCCGCTTCGGGGGCGAGGGCCACGCTCGACATCGCCGGAGCGGGCGCGGCAGCGGCCCGAGCGGCACCGGCAGGTTGCGCGAGAGTGGAAAGAACATCAAGAAAAGCAAGCCCTTGCGCCGGATCGCCGGCGGGCGTCGTTGCCTGTCCGGCCAGTGTCGGAAGCCCGGCGGCCGTGGACTGGGACTGGATCGCTTGCATTGTCGTTCGAAACCTCGCGTTACCTGTGCGCGAGTCTATTCAAGCTCCGTGCCAATCGTCCGGCGACTGCCGAGGGCAGGGTTTTGCGCGGCCTTGGCGATCATTCGCGCCTGAAGGTCGGCGCGCTCCTGGATCGCGGCGCGGCGACGCTCGCTCTGCGCAAGCTGCTCCAGCCGGGCATCGGCGACCGAGCGCGCGCGCATGGCATCGTTGTCGGTGTTGCGCGAGATCGCGTGCAAGCCGCTGACGAAGCGGCCGAGGTGCACGAGGCTCGCCCCGTCGGCGACTTCGCGCCGCGAAGCGTAGTCGGCGGCCATGCTGCGCGTGCGCTCGCTCAGCGCCTGCAACTGCTTGAGCGTGCTTTCGGCCTCGGCGGCTTCGAGCGCGGCGGCCTGCTTCGCGATCTCGCGCAGCTTCTCGAGCCGCCGGAGGCGCGTGAGACGCTGCTTCATCCCAGCAGCGCGGAAAGCTGGGCGGCGCTTGCGTCGAGATCGACGAGTTCGTCCGCCTCCTGCCGCAGGAAGGCGGTGAGTTGGTCGTGCATGGCGATCGCCTTGTCGAGCTGGACGTCGGCGCCGGCGCGATAGGCCCCCATCAGCACGAGGTCCCGGTTCGCTTCGTAGCTCGCGGTCAGCGCGCGAAAGGCGCGCGCGAGCTTCTGGTGCGCGGGCGGGACGATGTCGTTCATCACCCGGCTCAGCGAGGCGCCGATGTCGATCGCGGGATACTGGCCGCGCTGCGCGAGTTCGCGCGAGAGCACGACGTGCCCGTCGAGGATCGAGCGCGCGGTGTCGACCACCGGGTCGTCCTGGTTGTCGCCGTCCGCGAGCACGGTGTAGAGCCCGGTGATCGAGCCGCCGCTGGCGGCCGAATTTCCGGCGCGCTCGACCAGCTTGGTGATCGTCGCCAGTGCCGAGGGCGGATAGCCGCGCGCCGCGCCGGGCTCGCCGAGCAGCAGGCCGATCTCGCGCGCGGCGTGGGCGACGCGGGTCAGGCTGTCGAGGATCAGGAGGACGCGCTTGCCGGCGGCGCGGAAGTGCTCGGCCATCGCCGTCGCCAGCATCGCGCCGCGCAGCCGCAGGTTCGGAGCATGGTCGGCGGGAACCGCGACGATCACGGTCCTGTCGCGCTTTTCCTCGCTCATGTGGCGCTCGACGAAGTCGGAGACCTCGCGCGCGCGTTCGCCGATCAGGCCGACGACGATGATATCGGCGCTCGCGCCACGCGCGATCATGTCCATCAGCACCGACTTGCCGACGCCCGATCCGGCCATCACGCCGATGCGCTGGCCCACGCCGAAAGTGGTGAGCGCGTTGAGCGCGCGCACGCCGGTATCGAAGCGCTGCCGCACCGGGCTGCGGTCGAGCGCGGATGCGCGCACCCCGCCCGAGGGCCATTCGCCGCGCGCGTGGATCGGCGGGCCGCCGTCGATCGGCAGGCCCTCGCCGTCGACTGCGCGGCCGAGGAAGGCCTCGCCCACCGGCACCATGCCGGGCCGCCCCTCGGGCCAGACTCGCGCGCCGGGGCGCAGCAGCACCGAATCGCCGAGCAGCATCATCAGCGTGCGGCCGTTGCGAAAGCCGATCACTTCGGCCGCGAGCGTGGAGAGCCCGTGCCCGATCCGGCAGATCGCGCCGACCGGCACCGACAGGCCGCTCACTTCGAGCATGCCGCCGTCGCAAGCGGCGACCTTGCCGTAACGGTGCGGCGCGAGATCGACCGGCTCGGCGGCGAGATCGGCGAGAAGCGGTTCCCAGAGCCTGAGCATGCCGGTCAGACCTTGTGGAGCGCTTCGGCGATCGCCCGACGCCAGGTGGCGGGGCCGTCCTCGATGCCGCCGTTGGTGCCCTCGACACGGATCGCGCCGCGATCGAGCGTGGGATCGGGTTCGATCGTCCAGTGCTTCGCAAGGCGCGTCGAGACCAGTTCGAGGTCTTCTGGATGGAGCCGGATCACGCGCTCGTCATCGGCGCGCGCGAGCATCGAGGCGGCCTTCTCCACGCGGCACACGAGCATGTTCATGTCGAGCGCGAGCGGCGCGATCGCCTGTTCGCACAAGGCGGCGACGGTCTCGCGCAGGCGCATGCGCAGCTCTTCCTCGAGCTGGCGGTCGATGCGCTCGAACGACAAGGTCAGCGCCTCGCGCGCGACGGCATCCTCCTCGGCCTTGCTGTGCGCTTCGGCCCGGGCCTGGTCGACGCCGGCGGAAAACCCTTCGGTGAAAGCCATCGCGACCGGATCGGGCGATGCGGCCTCGTCGGCCCCGGCGGCTTCTTCGGGCGCTTCGTCGAGTTCGGGAATCTCGGGTTCCTCCTCGACGACCTCGGGCGCATCGTCGAAGCGGGCATCGCTGCGGAAGCCGCCGTGCTTCGCGAGGGCGGAGAGCCAGCCGTTCGCGGCGGCCTCTTCCGGCCGGGCGCCGGGCTGGAGCATGGGCTTGAACAAGCTCATGTCAGACATAGTCGTCATCCCCCGAGCCGAACACGATCGTACCCTCGGCGGCCAGACGGCGCGCGGCGGCGACGACGCGCTTCTGCGCCTCGACCACGTCGGCGAGCTTGACGCGCCCGCGCGCCGCGATCTCGTCCTTCACGCCGTCGGCGGCGCGGCTCGACATCGCGCGGAAGAAGACGTTGCGCTCGTCCTCGGCGATGCCCTTGAGCGAGTCGATCAGGGTATCGTTGTCGATTTCGCGCAGCAGCGCGCCCATCGCCTGGGGGTCGAGCACGAAGAGGTGCTCGAACTTGAACATCTCGTCCTCGATCCTCTTGGCGAGCGCCTTGTCCATCTTTCCGATCTCGGAAATGACCCGCTTCTCGAGGACCTTGCCGACCCCGTTGATGATCCCCGCCGCTTCGCGCGCACCGCCCATCTCGAAGGGCGTCTGTCCGTGCTGTTCGGAGATCCTGCGGGTCAGCAGATCCTCGAGCATGGCGATCGCACCCTGCGACACCGGGCCGAGCGTGGCGATGCGATGGACGATCTGCGACTGCTCGCTTTCGGGCAGGGCGTGGAGCACCGCCGCCGCGACTTCGGGATCGAGCTGGACCAGCAGCACCGCGAGCGCCTGGGGATGTTCGCCCTTGACCAGCGGCACCAGCGCCTCGGGGGTAAGCCAGCGGGCGAGTTCGATCGGCGAGGACCTGGGCGGCTCGGGCAGGATGCGGCGCATCAGGTTCTCGGCCTTCACGTCACCCACCGCGCGCGCCATCTTCGAATGGACCTGGCCGATCCGGTCGTGCGCCTGCAGCCCGAGGTTCTCGGTCTTCTCGACGAAGCCGGCGATGGCGCCCGCGATGACCTCGGGGCCGATCTCGCCGAGTGCGCACATCTTCTCGCCAAGCAGGCGCAGTTCGCCGGGTTCGAGCTCGGCAAGGATGCGAGCGGCCTGATCGTCTTCGAGGACCATGACCATGATCGCCGCCTGCTCGGCCGGGTCGAACAGTTTCATATCGGTCACGCGGCCTTCTCCTTCTCGGCCTCATCGGGCTGCTGGTTCAGCATCTGGCGCAGCGCATGGACCGAGGCTTCGGGCCTTTCGGTCATGAGTTGCTGCGCGCGACCGACCTGGTGAGTCAGGAGCTGCGCGCGCGTCGCCTGCGGCTCGGTTTCGGCATCTGCCGGAGCCTCCGCGTCGCCGGCCGGCCTGCTGCCGCCGTCTTCGCCGGCGCTCTCGCTCTGCGCGACGTCGACTTCATCTTCGTCGTCGTTTTCGGCGCCTTTTGCCTTGCGGCCCTTCTTGTCTTTCTTGTCCTTCGCCGCGGGCTTGTCGCCGCGCAGGGCCTTGACCAGCGGGCGCACGCCGAGCAGCAGCACCAGCAGAACCGCGAGCACCGCAGCGCCGTTGCGCACGAGCATAGCGAACCACGAGGTCTCGTAGAACGGGATGGGCTCGTTCGAGACGGGCTCGAAACCGCGCATCATCACCTTGACCTGGTCTCCGCGCTGCGCGTCCATGCCGACTGCGGCGCCGACGAGCGCCTCCAGCTCCTTGAGGTCCTGCGGCTTGGCGCCCTTCATCGCGTCCTTCGACAGCGCGACCGCGACCGAGAGGCGGCGCACGCCACCCGGCGTCTGGTTCGAGACCGAGACCTGCCGGCCCAGCTCGTACGTGCGGCTGGAGCGCGATTCGCCGTTCTGCGGCGGCTGCTGGCCTTGCGGCGGCTGCGTGCCCTGCGGCGGGGCGGGCTGGGCCTGGGTCTGCGGCGGCGGGGTGTTCGCCAGCACGCCGGGGACGCCGACCGCCGGACCCGGACCGGTCGACTGCGACTGCGCCTCGGTCTCGGTGCGCACGACGCCGTCCTTGTCGTAGCTCTCGCGCGCGGAAGTCACTTCATCCATGTCGAGCTCGACCTGGACCTCGCTGGTGAAATTGCCTTCGCCGAGCATCGGCGTGAGCAGCGTGTTCACTTGCCGGCGCAGCTTTTCCTCCATCCGCGCCTGGAGATCGAGCCGGTCGGTGTCGACGCCGCTCGCGGCATCGGACAGCAGACGGCCGTGCTGGTCGGCGACGCGCACCGCGTCGGGGGAGAGCCCCGGCACCGAGGCGGCGACGAGATTGACCACGGCGGCGACCTGGCTGGCCGACAATTGCCGTCCGCGCGCGAGACGCACCATCACCGAGGCGGTGGGCGGCGTGTTCTCGCGCACGAAGACCGATTTCTCGGCCTCGGCAAGGTGGACGCGCACGGCCTCGACGCCATCGATCTCGCGGATCGTCAGCTCGAGGTCGCGCTCGCGCGCGGAACGCAGGCGTTCGCCCTCGAGGTTGCGGCTCGCGCCCATCGGCAGCGAATCGAGCATCGCGTCGCCGCTTTCGGGCGTCGCGAGCGCGCCGTCGGAGGCGACCAGCATCCGCGCGCGATAATAGTCGCCCTCCGCGACGGTGAGCGCGCCGGTGGTGTTGTCGATCGTATAGTCGATCGCCGCCTGGTCGAGCGCGGCGGCGACCCCGGCGCGTTCCGAATCGGCGAGCTGCGCGTAGAGCACGCGCTGCGGCGAGGGCGAGACCGTCTGCCATGCGAGCAGCGCGCCGCCCAGCGCGGCGACGCCGATGAACCAGGGCGCCATGCGCTTGACCGCGGGCTGCGCGGTGAAGGCGCCGAGCCGCACCAGCGGGCTGCCGCCGGCCGGATTGGTGAGCGGTGCCAGTAGCGACGCGGGCCCGGCTCCACCGTCGGCGGCCGTGGCAAGGCCCGTCGCGGGAACGAGATCGGCCATGTGTTAGACCCCCATCCTCATGATGTCCTGGTAAGCGTTCAGGAGCTTGTTGCGCACTTGCAGCGTCGCTTCGAAGGCGATCCCGGCTTCCTGGCGCGCGAGCATCACCTTGGCGACGTCGGTCACTTCGCCCTTCTGGTAGGCATCGCCGATCGCTTCGGCCTTGGCCTGGACGGAATTGACGCCCTGCAACGCGTTTTCGAGCGTATCGGCAAAGCCCTGTGCGGGATTCTGCGGCGAAACCGCGCCCGCTGCCGGAGCCGCCTGACCGGCCGCCTGTGGCCCGTGGAGGTCCTGCAGGAGCCGATTTCGCTCTATGATCTGCTGGCGCAGCGCGATGATCTGCTGGACGTTGCCCGCGCCACCGCCGCCGATGCCCGAAATTCCGCTCATTACCGTGCGCCCGCGGCGCGACGGCCGATCTCGATGCCGGCCTCACGGAAGGAGGCGAGGCGATAGCGCAGCGTGCGTTCGGAGATGCCGAGTTCGCGCGCGGCGGCCACGCGGCTGCCGCCGCAGGCGTCGAGCGTTTCCATGATGAAGCGCGCTTCGGAAAGCTGGACCACGCTCGAGAGCTTGCGTTTGCCCGTCGCCGGCGCGTCCTCGGCTTCGCCGGTGGCGCTGACGAGGCGGGCGGGCGTGTCGAACACGATCGATTCGGGCGTGATCGCCGCGTTGCCGCAGGCGAGCAGCAGCGCGCGCCGCACGACGTTTTCCAGCTCGCGCACGTTGCCCGGCCACTGGTGCAGCTTGAGCATCGCCAGCGCGGCTTCGCTGAAGCAGGGCACCGCGCCGGTCTCTGCCGAGTGGCGCAGCGCCATGGCGAACGCGAGCGGAGCGATGTCGTCGGGGCGCTCGCGCAAGGGACGCAACGTGAGCGGGAAGACATTGAGGCGATAGTAAAGGTCGGCGCGGAAGCGGCCTTCGGCGACTTCGAGCGGCAGGTCGCGGTTGGCGCAGGCGATCACCCGCACGTCGATCTTGATCGGCTGGGTCGCGCCGATCGGCACGACTTCCTGCTCCTGCAGCGCGCGCAGCAGCTTGGCCTGGAGCGGCAGCGGCATCTCGGCGATCTCGTCGAGCAACAGCGTGCCGCCGTCGGCGGCGCGCATGAAGCCTTCGCTTTCGGCGGTCGCGCCGGTGAAGGAGCCCTTGCGGTGGCCGAACAGCATGGCCTCGAGCATCGATTCGGGCATCGCCGCGCAGTTGACCGCGACGAAGGGGCCGTCGCGGCGCGAGCTGCGCGCATGGATGAAGCGGCTGAGCACTTCCTTGCCGGTGCCGGTCGGACCGTTGATCAGAACCGGGATGTCACTTTTGGCGATGCGCTCGGCGAGCGCCATCACCGAGAGGCTCTCGGGGTCGGCGGCGATCGGCTCGTCCGGTCCCGCCATGGCCGCGATCGCCATCGCCAGCGATTTCTCACCGACCGGGTCTGCGTAGGTCACCCGCGTGCGCAGCTTGCCTTCCTTGAGAATGGCGCTCGTCGAACCGCGCTCGAGCACGATGGCCCGCGAGCGCGGCGTGCCCTGACGGTCGTCCTGCGAATCGCGCAGATCGATCGCGGCGCAGTCGAAAAGCGAGTTCGCGATGCTCGCGACGCGCTGCGCGAGTGGGCCGTGACGGCGGGAAACCATCTCCGCGATGGCAAGTTCGGACATTTTTCGAGACCCCCAAGAATTAACCATTCCTTGTCGGGCTCTATTTGCGCGCGGAACGTCCAATCGTTCGGAAATTTAAGTCCTAGTAACCATCCCTAGTTTTGCGCCTTTTCGAGGACCAACCGGCAAACCGGGCGGCAGGGTTTTGCCGGTTCGGGCTTAAACTTTGCCGGTTGCGGCCGCTCTTGGGCCTGGCAGCTCGGTCGGATGGTCCGGCTAGCTGGCCCGGTAGATCGGGACACCCTACGGGAGTTTGCAAATGTCTGTTATCAATACCAACATCAGTGCCATCAAGGCGTCGAATGCGTCGAATACGGCGAACAAGATGCTCGGCACCGCGATGGAGCGCCTGTCGACCGGCAAGCGCATCAACTCCGCCAAGGACGACGCGGCCGGCCTCGCCATCGCCACCACCATGACCGCGCAGGTCAAGGGCATGAGCCAGGGCATCCGCAACGCCAACGACGGCATCTCGCTCGCTCAGACGGCGGAAGGCGCGCTCTCGGAAGTCTCGAACATGATGCAGCGTGTTCGCGAACTGGCTGTGCAGTCCTCGTCGGGCACCTACCAGGCTTCCGACCGCACCGCGATGCAGTCCGAAGTCACCGCGCTGACCGAGCAGATCAGCGACGTCCTCACCGACACGAAGTTCAACGGCAACGCGCTGTTCTCGACCACCGCGGGCACGGACGTCACCTTCGACATCCAGACCGGCGCCAACTCGGGTGAGACGATCACGCTGACCTCGACCGCGATCGATGGCACCAACATGGACGCCACCGCGCTCGACGTGACCACCGCCGCGCTCGCCAGCACGACGATCGACAACGTCGACCTCGCGCTCGCCGACGTCAACGCCACGCGCGCCTCGCTCGGTGCCGGCCAGAACCGCCTCGAATCGGCGGTCAACAACCTGACCAACAACGTCACCAACCTGTCGGACGCGCGTTCGCGGATCGAAGACGCCGACTACTCGTCGGAGACGACCTCGATGGCTAAGGCCCAGATCCTGTCGCAGGCCTCGACCGCGATGATCGCCCAGGCCAACCAGAGCCAGCAGAACGTGCTCTCGCTGCTGCGTTAAAAAGAGCAAGACGACCCCCGCCTGCCGCGCGCAGGCACCGGGCCCGGCGGTGCTTCCCCAGCCGCCGGGCCCCTCTTCGTTCGCCGCGGGCGGGAGACGGCACCGTCGCAATCGCCGTCCGGAAAGTGCGCGATATAGTTACCGTCGTGACCACGGGCCTTTACAAGGGCTCGCCAGCCTAAATCTAACCAAAGTTAGACAAGGGAACTCAGAGAACTCCGTTCTCCGGACTTGACGCATCGGCGACAGAATTTACGGTTTTATACTTGTATTTAAACCGTAACCATAAGCCAGGCGTGACTGACTTCCTCTGGTGGGCGCAAATCTCGCCGGCATTCGGCTAACGAAAGTATAAATCGGTTGTTTCGAGCGCGAAGTCTGGCGGAAAACAACGTTAAGGCCGGTTTAACCACGCAACGTAACGTGATCCCCACCAAGTGCTGGCAAAGTGCCGACTCATGGGCATTGCCAACACCAGAAATCGCGCCTTGGCCGAAGACCTGCACCCGTCCTGGGTCCTGCCCGAGCCGGTCGAGGAAAGCGAGACTGAGGCCGAAGCCGTCACCGGCCTCGCGCAATGCACCAGCCTGCTCACCATGGGCGGCCGATCCGGCAAGAAGAAGCGGCCGGTGCTGCTGCTCGATCCCGAAGAGGCCGCCAAGGCCTATCGCCAGATGGAAACCACCGCGGCGCAGGATTTCGCCGATCCCGAACGTGCCAACGCGCGGCTCGTCCCGACCACCGGCCTGAGCCCTGTCGCCAACGGCGCCGATTCGAGGGTCGATGAAACGGGGCCCGAGGATTGGCGGGCATGGGCCGAGATGACGCCGCCGACGCTGTCGGTCGTGCCCCAAGACGCCGGACCTTCGCCGGTCGGTGCCGTCCGTCCGGCCGAAACGGTCGACGACGAGACCTCGGGCCTGTCTCCGGATACGCCTCCGAACGCGCCCGATCGCGCCTCGCCGCGCGCGGTCGCGCCGGTTGCCGATTCGCCCCCGGCGCCTTCGCCCGCGCGAAGCGATCGCTCACGCGCACCGATCGCGCGCCTCCCGGCCGAGCCAATTGCCCGCCTTCCGGCTACGTCCCTCACCCGGCCCGAGCAGCGCCGCGCGGCACCTGCCGACGGCGCCCCGGCGCCCGAGGCCGCGCGCGGGACCCCGCCTTCTCGGGAGCCTGTCACCGTGCAAGGCGCCCAGGAGTCGCGCCAGCCGCGCCGTCAGAAGTTCGAGGAAGTGCCCTTCGCGCCCGAATCGCGCGTGCTTGCCGAGGCCGCGCCCGAAGCGGTCTTCTCGCGCCTCCCGCGCGGCGCCGAACCGGCGCGCAGCGCGTTGCGTCGCGACATCGCGGTGCAGCCGGTGAAGCCGCTGTCGGAGCGCTCGCCGGTCGTCGCCTTCCTGCTCGCGGTGCGCAAGGCCTTCGCGCGGCTGGCCTCGCGGAACTGATCGGCTGCGGTCGGGCGGCGGGCCTCCGCTTTCAGCCGGGCGTCATTTCGGGCGGAAACTCGTCGATCGTGAGCGTGTAGTCGCGCAGCGCGAATTTCCAGGCGCCGCCTTCCTTGCGCAAGGTGTCGTCGTAGCGCCCGGCGAGCTTGAACGTCCCCCCGGCCTTGGTGCGCACGATCTCGCGAGCATAGCTGCGACAGACTGCCGAATCGCCTTCGACCGCGATCGCGCCGACAAGGCCGACGAAAGCGACGTCGGTCCAGTCCTTCCACAGCCCGTCCCAGGTCGCCCGCAAGGCTTCGTGGCCCTGGACGTCGAACAGGTGACTGCGCCAGCGTCCGTCCTCGGCGAAGCACGCGAGCCACTGATCGCCGTCGCCGCGCCAGCTCGCGTCGCCATAGGTGTCGTAGAGCTCGCGAATGGCAAGCCGGTCTTCGATCGGTCCACTGAAGGCCATGTCTCTCTCCCTCGCGTAGTTTTTCCGAGGGTGCTGTCCGAAACCGTCTCGCGCAAGCGGCGAAAATGGAACATCGGCTCTCTTGGACGGCGCCGCCCGCAGTGCGTCTCGCAATCAGCGCGTCTCGTAGAGCTCCTGCATCGTCTTGGCGGCGAACCGCTGGAGGCGCTCCATCCGGGCCTCGTCGGCGAAAACCGGGGTGTGGAGCAGCATCCCGAGATGAATCGTGCCGATGAAGTCATGGGCGAGCTTGAGCAGGTCCCAGTGGTCCTGCCACTGGGGGAAGGCCTCGATCATTTCGCTGGTCCACGCCGCGTCGTAACGCCGGGCCGCCGGATCGAACACCTCGGCAAGCTCCGCGTCTGTCCGCGCGGCGACGGCGAATTCAACCCAGGCGGCATATTCGCGCGTGCGCACCGAGCGCCAGTGCGCTGCGCAGGCCAGTTCGATCAACGGCTCGTCGCGGCGCTGCTCGACCGCTGCGAAGTAGTCGGCGAGGAACGAGCGCATGCGGTGGTAGACCACGTGTTCGACCACCGAGGCAACCAGCTCCATGCGCGTCGCGAAGTGATGGTGCATCGCCCCGCGCGAGACCTGCGCGCGCTGCGCCACGGCGGCGGTGGTGAGACCGACATAGCCCGCGTCGACAAGGCAATCGACGGCGGCGGACACTAGCCGCTCGCGCATCCGGGCGCTCTTGCGCTGCTGCCAGTTTCCCGCCTCGGCCTGTGCGGTGCTTGGCAGGAGGGCGTTGAGCACGCGGTCCCGTATCTGAGCAGTCTCGGCTTGCACTGTTCCCCCGTCCCAGGTTCGATGGCCCGATCGTCGGCCACCAGCAGCCGTCAGGCAGACTAGCAAAAGTCGCAGGTGGGCCGTGCGCGGCGGGCATAGCATAAAAACCGGCAGGTGAGTCGGTATTGAGACGATTTCACGGGAAAACAGAGCCGCGCGATACGATGCGGCGCCCACGGAGAGGTGATGGCATGGATGGAGCCTCAATTCGGATATGCGTTTGCCCCGCCGTGCCGCGGCGGACGGCGGACTAGCGCCATGGCGACCGACCTCACTCTCGAAGGCGATCTCGTCGCGCAGGTGCGCGATCTTGCCGCGCGCCGCGACATCAACGCGGCCGTTCAGCGCTACATGCGCGGGCTCGACCGGCTCGATCCCGATCTCCAGCGCAGCGCCTTTCACCCCGATGCGACGATCGACTGCGGGTTGATGGTGGGCGGCGTGGAGGAATTCGTCGCGTTCTCGCAGGACCTGCTCGCCGGCATGGACGCGACGCACCATATGCTCGGGCAAGTCTCGCTCGAAGTCGATCCGGCGGACGGGCGCGCCTCGGGCGAATGCTATTTCCAGGCATGGCACCGCACCGGCAACGAGGCCGAGGGCTGGCGCGACCTGTTCATCGCCGGGCGCTATCTCGACGCCTACGCTTGCCGGGACGGCGAATGGCGGATCGCCGCGCGCACGCTCGTGACCGACTGGGTCAGGGACGATCCCGGCACTATCGACTTTTTCGCAGCCAATCCGGATGCGCCGCGCGGAGGCCGCCGGGGGGCGGACCCGAGCGAGAACCGCAACCGCATCCCGATCGCAGGAGAACGACCATGAACATCCAGAACAAGCTCTCGCGCTATTCGGAGGAATTCGATCCGCCGGTGCGCGGCGACACGATCACCGCCGACCGCTATATCTCGAAGGCGTGGATGGAAGCCGAGAACGACAAGCTCTGGCCCAAGGTCTGGCACCTGGGCGGCGTGCTCGCCGACCTCGAGGAGGAAGGCGACATCATTCGCCACAACTTCGGCAAGGAATCGGTGATCATGGTCAAGCAGGAGGACGGAACGATCCGCGCCTTCTTCAATGCCTGCCCGCACCGCGGCAACCGCCTCGTGCTTGGCGACGTGACCAGCGTGCCGCGCATCGTGTGCGGCTATCATAACTGGACTTTCGATCTCGACGGCACGCTGGCGCAAGTGCAGGACCCCGACGACTTCGCGGGCGGCAATCCTTGCGGCAAGGTGCACCTCACCGAAGTGCGCTGCGAGACCTGGGGGCCCTTCGTGTTCTGGTGCATGGACGATGATGTCGCGCCGCTCCACGAATGGCTCGCGCCGTTCCCCGAGCGTCTCGCGGGCTACGGCATCGACAACTGGGTGCGCGTGCTCAACCTGTCGGCCGATTGCGAGTTCAACTGGAAGATCATCCGCGACAACTTCAACGAATCGTATCACTTGCCCACGATCCACCCCGAGCTGGCGACCTTCATCAACGACGGCCTGCCCGACACGCTGTTCGAGATGTACCCCTCGGGCCACAACTCGATGTGGATGAAGGGCCACCAGGCCACCACGCGGGTCGACTATCACACCACCGAGGTCCCCGCCCCGCTCGACGATGTCGCGCGTGCCTGGGAGATCGACCCGGCCGAGTACAAGGGCCGCACTGGCGATCTGCGCGAGGCGATCGTGGAAGCCAAGCGCCGGCTCGGTCCCGGCCGGGGCTTCACCAACTACGAGAACATGACCGACCAGCAGCTCGTCGACTATTTCCACTGCACGCTGTTTCCGAACCTCACCCTGACGATGAGCCCCGAGCAGCTTCAGGTGCTGCGTACCGAGCCGCATCCCACCGATCCGGAGAAGTGCGTGTTCCAGCACTGGTGCCTCTATCCGCCGGTCGAAGGCATGGACAAGGTCGTCACCCCGGTCGGCGAAGTGCCGCTCGAACATGATGCCATCGCGCGCCACTCGGTCTACGGCGACGGCGTTTCGCTCGGTTTCGTGGCCGATCAGGACCTCTCGATCGGCACCAGCCAGCAGCAGGGGTTGAACTCGCGCGGCTTCAAGGGCTTCATCCTGCCCGAGCAGGAAAAGCGGGTGCAGCGCTTCCACGAGTTGCTCAACGACATGGTCGGCGCGGTCGAGTAAGCGCGCGATGGTTCCGATTCCCGGCGTTCCGGGCAAGCATGTCATGCAGATCGCCTTCATGGTCGAGGACCTTCACGCGGCCTGCATGAACTGGGTCCGCACAACCGGGATCGGGCCGTTCCTCGAAGTGCCGCACGTCGTGCTCGAGGAGTTCGGCTACCGGGGGACGAAGTCCTCCGGGCTCGACTTCTCGGTGGCGATCGCCCAGTCGGGCGGCGTCCAGATCGAACTGGTGCAGCAGCACAGCGACGGCCCCTCGGCCTATCGCGACACCATCGCCAGGGGCGAGGGCGGCTTCCACCACCTCGCGATCTACACCGACGACTACGACGCGACCTATGGAGGCTATGTCGGGCGCGGCTTCGTCGCGGCGGTGGACGGCACGTTCGGCGGCTATCGCTTCAGCTATATCGACACCAGCCCGGCGATCGGCTGCATGGTCGAGCTGATCGAGGCGAACCCGCTCCAGACCGACTTTTTCGAACGCATCGCCGCCGCGGCCGAGGGTTGGGACGGCGAGACCGATCCGATCCGGACTGCCTTTCCCGCGGCCTGAACCAAGGACATCCGCCATGACCCAATGCCCCGTCGAGGATCGCCTGGCGATCCAGGACCTGCTGATCGCCTATGCCCACGCCGTCGACAGCCTGCACGATCTCGACGGCATCTGCGATGTCTTCGTCGAGGACGCCGTGTTCGATCTATCCGGGATCGGCTTCCCCAGCCTCAACGGGACCGGCGAGATCCGCACGTTCTTCGAGGACACCTTCGCGGCGATGTCGGCGCACGCGCACTATCTCACCAATTTCGCGATCACCGCCTATACCGGCGATACCGCCTCGATCCGCGCCTACGTGATCGGCATGGGCAAGTACAAGGCGGGCGGCGGGATTACCGTCCACGGCCGCTACTACTTCGACGTGGTGCGCACCGATACAGGCTGGAAGGCGACGCGCTACACCATGGATTTCCTGATCCCGCCCGAAGGCTGATGCGTGCTCAGACTTGCGTGAAGCCGCCGTCCATCACCAGTTCGTCGCAGGTCATGAAGCTCGAGGCCTCAGAGGCGAGGAACACCACGCCGCCGGCCATTTCCTCGGCCTTGCCGAGGCGGCCGATGGGATGGGCGATGTTCATCGCCGCGATCGAGGCCTCGACCGAGGGCGCCGCGCCGAGTTCGACGTAGCGCTGCATGATCGAGCTCAACATCGGCGTGTCGATCCCGCCCGGATGCACCGAGTTGACCCGGATGTTGTAGCCCAGCGCCGCGAATTCGGCGCCCAGGCACTTGGACAGCATGCGGATCGCCGCCTTGCTGGTGCAGTAGGCGGCATTGAACGCGGCGCCGTTGATCCCGCCAACGCTCGAGAAGTTGATCACCGAGGCGCCCGTCTTACGCGCCTTGCCGCCGGCCTTGAGCAGGTCGAGCATGACCTGGCAGCCGATGATCGCGCTGTCGACGTTGACGGCGTTGACCTTGTGGAACTGCTCGAGCGGTGTGTCCTCGAACCGGGTGACGATCGAGAAGCCGGCATTGTTGACCAGCGCGTCGAGCCGTCCATGCTTCTCGCCGACCAGCTTTGCCACCGCGCGCCAGTCGGCCTCACTGGTGACGTCGTGCCTGAGGTAGTGGTCGGCGCCCTCGATCTCGGCGTTTTCGGCGAGATCGGTGGCGACGACGCTCGCGCCCGCCGCTTTCATGCCCTTGACGATCTCGCGGCCGATGCCGCCCGCCGCCCCGGTGACGACGGCGACGACCTCTGGCAGGGCGATGCTCATTTCGGAGTCCCTTCGTGGTTCATTGGGCGGTCCAGCCGCCGTCGATGACCAGTTCGGCGCCGGTCATGTAGGAACTGTCCGAACTGGCGAGGAAGAAGGCCGCGCCGGCGAGTTCGGAAGGATCGGCGAGGCGGCCGATCGGCGTCTTTTGCGAGCCCATGTCGACGAGGTCCTGCGGCTTGTCGGCGACGCCGCTGTCGACCCAGCGCTGGAAGCCGGCCTGGAGCAGCGGCGTTACGACGAAGCCGGGGTGCAGCGAATTGGCCCGGATCGGCATGCGCTTTTCTGCGAATTCGAGCGCGATCGACTTCGTGAACATCCGCACCGCGCCCTTGCTGGCGTTGTATCCGGCGACCTCGCTCATGCCGACGAGGCCCATGATCGAGCTGACGTTGATGATCGAGGCGCCGCCGCGCACCTCGGCGCCGCTCTGCTCCATCAGCGGCACGAAGGTGCGCACGCCCAGGAACACGCCGTCGACGTTGATTGCCATGATCTTGCGCCAACCCTCCATCGAGAGCGAGGCAACCGCGCCGGTGAGATCGATCCCGGCATTGTTGACGAGCACATGGAGCCTGCCGTGTCGCTCCGCGACCGCGTCGCGTACCGCCTGCCAGTCATCCTCGCTGGTCACGTTGGCCTGCACGTAGCTTGCCGCTTGCCCCAGCCGGTCGAGCGTTTCGGTCGCGTAGTCGGTGCCGGGGTCTTCGAGGTCGGTTAGAACGACTTCGGCGCCTTCGGCGAGAAACCGCTCGACGCAGGCGAGGCCGATGCCGCGCAGGCCGCCCGTCACCAGCGCGACCCGGCCCGGGAGCCGCTGTGCGCCGAGCCCGGTCGGATCGAGCGCGCTCATACGCCCATCATCCCTGCGGTGGTCGCGCCGTCGATGACGTATTCGCTGCCCGAGACGAAGCGCGATTCGTCGCTGCCGAGCCAGGCGACGAGCGCGGCCACTTCCTCGACGCTCGCCATGCGCTTCAGCGGGCTCATGCCCTCGTAGGCGGCGCGCGTGGCGGCGGGATCGCCCGAGCCTTCGATGATGTTGCGGATCATCGCGGTCTCGACGACGCCGGGCAGGATCGCGTTGACGCGGATCGCGTAGCCCTGGTTGCCGCAGTGCACCGCCGCCGACTTCACCAGCGCCACGACCGCCGCCTTGGTGACCGAATAGGCGACGAAATTGCCCATCGCGCGGTGCGCGTTCATCGAGGAATTGACCACGATCGCGCCGGTCGGACCTTGCGCGTTGCGCTTCATCGCGCGGATCGCGTGCTGGACGGTCAGCATCGCGCCCGTCTGGTTCACGCCGACGACCTTGTTCCAGCCGTCCATCGTGATGTCCTCGACGCTGGCGTCTCCGCTTTCGGTCCCGGCATTGGCGAAGGCGATGTCGAGCCGGCCGAAGTCTGCGAGGATCATGTCGGTCAATTCCGGCCAGGCGGCGGCATCGGTCACGTCGTGCTTGTGAAAGCGGGCGCCGGTCGCGGCGCAGACCTGCTCGGCCGCGGCGGCGTTCGAGCCGGTGAAGACGACCCGCGCGCCTTCGGCGGCAAGCCGACCGACCGTTCCCGCGCCGATGCCCGAGGTTCCTCCGGTGACGAGCGCCACCTTGCCTTCAAGCCGCATGCCCACGGCAATCTCCCATCTGGTTCTTGGATACCGGTTCGGCGCAATCGGCCCGTGACGCAACCTATGATTTCGGCAAGGTGACTCACGCACCGCCACGCGCCAGAACCCAAGCAAACCGGGGAGTGCGTCCCTAAGCAACGAGAGGATACCTGACGACCATGGCCGATCGCGATCCCGACATCATCGAAGGCGCCCGGCTGGGCGAAGACCGCTCGGAGGGTATTAGCTGGGCCGAGCTGATGGACCTGGACTCGGTGCCGCCGCCGCAGTTCCTGCGCGAGGAGAGCTATAGCTATCGCGGCTCCGAACCGATCCCTGCCGAGCGCTATACGAGCGAGGAATTCGCCGCGCTCGAGCGTGAGCGGATGTGGCCCTATGTCTGGCAGTTCGCGGCGCGCGAGGAGGAACTGCCCGAGGCGGGCGACTACGTCGTATACGAGAATGCCGGGCGCTCGTTCATCCTCAGCCGCCAGGACGACGGCTCGATCCGCGCCTTCCACAATGTCTGCCTGCACCGCGGCCGCAAGCTGCGCACCGAGGACGGCAACGCCGACACCTTCACCTGCCCCTTCCACGCCTTCTCATGGAACAAGGACGCGTCTTTCAACAAGATGCCCTGCGCCTGGGACTTCCCGCACCTCAAGCCGGGCTCGATGGACCTGCCGCAGGCCGAGGTCGGCCGCTGGGCGGGCTACGTTTTCATCCGCGAGGAGAGCGGCGGGCCGAGCCTCGAGGAATACCTCGCGCCGCTGCCCGAACACTTCAAGCGCTGGCGGCATGAGGAATGCGCCACGGTGATGCACGTCGCCAAGGAAGTGCCGGCGAACTGGAAAGTGACGATGGAGGCCTTCATGGAGGCCTGGCACACGATCGTCACCCACCCGCAGCTCCTGCCCTTCACGGGCGATTCGAACGCGGCCTACTGGACCTTCGGCGACAACGTGAACGTCAACCTCGTGCCGTTCGGGGTGATGAGCCCGCACATCGTGGCAAGCGGCGGCGGCCAGGGCGAACAGTGGATCGTCGACGAGTTCATCAAGTACAACGGCCGTTCCTCCGACAACTATGACCCCGGTGCCGACCCGATGGCGATCGAGGTGCCCGAAGGCCAGAAGGCGCGCGAGGCGCTCGGCAACCGGATGCGCGAGGTCTATACCCAGCAGACCGGCTACGACCATTCGGACGCGACCGACGCCGAAGTGCTCGACGCGCTGGTCTACAACGTCTTTCCCAATTTCGGGCCCTGGGGCGGCTTCATGCCCAATATCGTCTATAGCTGGTTCCCGGGCAGCACGCCCGACACCTGCGTGATGGACGTGCGCATCCTCGCCCGGGTCAAGAAAGGCGAGCCGATCCCGCGCGCAGCGCCGCGCAAGTTCCTGCGGCTCGACCAGAAGTGGACCGAGGCCCCCGAACTTGGCGGGCTGGGCGACGTGTTCGAGCAGGACATGGACAACCTGCCCTACGTCCAGCAGGGGCTCCACGTCTCCAAGACCGGCGACGTCAACCTCGGCAACTACCAGGAAATCCGCATTCGCCAGTTCCAGGACACGATGATGAAGTACATCAACGGGGAACTGGGCGGCTCGGCCGGGAAATGAGCGCGATCGACCACGGGCCAGACCCGCTCGCGCAGGCGAGCGAGGCGGATCACCCGCCGCGCATCGATTGCGTGCTGATCGCCGGGGGCGAATGGCACGACATCGATTTCGCGCGGCTGGAACTGCTCAAGCTGCTCGCCGAGGACCCGAGCGTGCGCACCCGCGTGTTCGAGGACTTCGAGAATCTCGACGCGATCGGCGCCGCCGACATCCTCATCAGCTACACCTGCAACGTCATGCCCTCGCGCGCGGCGCAGGAGGCCCTGCGCGACTGGGTCGAGGCCGGCGGGCGCTGGTATGCGCTGCACGGGACGAACTCGATCCTCAAGCTGATGGACGACGGTCTGTTCCACGCCCTGCGCGACGCGCCGCTGATGATGGAGGTGCTGGGCAGCCAGTTCATCTCGCATCCGCCGATCGCGCCTTATACGGTGACCGTCGCCGATCCGGGCCACGCGCTGGTCGCGGGGGTCGAGCCGTTCGAGACGACCGATGAACTCTATCACCTCGAAACGCACGGCGATCTGCACGTGCTGCTCGAGACCGAGTGTACCGAGGAAGGCACGGGCTTCGCCGAAGCTGCCGATGCGCCCGGCATCCACCCGGTGTTGTACATCAAGCGGCGCGGCAAGGGTGCGGTGCTCTACAACACGCTCGGCCATTGCCGCGGGCACTACGACCTGCAGCCGATGGCCGAGTGGTGGCCGACGCTCGACCGCTGCGCCTGGGAGCTGCCCGTGTTCTACGATCTACTGCGTCGCGGGATCGGCTGGATCAAGGACCGCGAGGCGCCGTAGCTCGCGCGGTATCGACCTGCGTCGAAATCTGGAGTGGAGCCTTCTCGCTCAGTTGAGCGCGGCCGCGTAGCGGTCGAGCGAGGCGAGCGGGCTCTCGGGCCAGCGCGAGAGCACGAGCAACCGCTTGTGGCCGCTGCCGATCGCGAGTTCGTCGGTCACGCCCATTCCACCGTGGAACTGGATCATCTCGTGGCCGAGCTTGAGCGAGGCGTCGGCGATGAAGGCGCGTGCGCCTTGCACCGTCCTGGCGAAGTCGGCGGAGCCCCAAGAGACGAGCGCGTAGTCGATCAGTGCGCGGCTTTGCTCGATCGCGATGTACTGCTCGGCCATACGGTGCTGGATCGCCTGGAAGCTGCCGAGCGGCGCACCGAACTGGTCGCGCGTGCGCAAGTAGTCGAGCGTGTCGTCGAACAGGCGCTGCATGATGCCGAGCGCCTCGGCGCTGCGTGCGAGCCCGGCGAGTTCGTCGGCCCGCGCGATCGCGTCCAGACCGCCTGAGAGCCTTGCCTCGGCACCCAGGGCCACGTTCTCCAGCGTCAGGGCAGTGGCACGGCTGCCGTCGGCGGCGGTCCAGTCGCGGGCGGCAAGTCCGGGGGCATCGGCGCCAACGAGGAACAGCGCGATGCCGTCTGCATCGCCCGGAGCACCCGAAAGCCGGGCGGTAACGATGTAGCCGTCGGCACCGCCGCCCGCGATGGAAAAGGGCTTGGCGCCGTTGAGCGCGAAACCGTCGCCCCGCGCCTCGGCGGCGGTCTCGACCCAGATCGATCCGTCGCGCGCGCCCGCTTCGGCATGCGCGAGCGCCAGGCGCCGCTCGCCGGAGATCAGCGCGTCGAGCCATTCGTCGCGCAGCGCGTCCGACGCTGTCATCGCGAACAGCCGTCCGGCAAGCACGACCGCTTCGGCGAGCGGCTCGACCACGAGCCCGCGGCCGAGCGCTTCGAATACTGTGGCAATGCCCGTGGCATCGAGGCCAAGGCCGCCCATGTCCTCCGGAAACGGTGCCGCGATCAGGCCGAGTTCGCCCAGCAGGGCCCAATTCGTTCCGGAAAAGCCGTTGGGCTCGGACAGGAATGCCCGCCGACTGTCGTGATCGTAGTGATCGGTGACGAAGCGCTCGGTCAAGGCCTTAAGCATCTCTTCATCTTCGCTAAGATCGAAATTCACAGCCCACTCCCGCTCTTTGGATCGCCTCTAGCACTGCGGGGCGGGCAAGCTCTTCTACGCAAAAGGCTAGGGCGAAAACGCCGATATCGGGACGTCCGGTGATTGTGCCGCCCCCGTTCGCGGGCTAAGGATGTTCGCGAGAGGATAGATGTCACTACTGTCTCAAGATAAGATCGATGCGGTTCGGGTGTCTTCGCCGGACACGATCCGCCGGGCGGCGCAAGCCCTGCACCAGATCGCCATGGACTGCGGCATGCGCGCGGCGCCCGCGCACGACATCGCCGACAAGCGCACCCCCGTCGACGCCGAAGGCAACATGCTCGCGACCGAGGTTTTCGGCTGGGGGGACGACGACCGCGTCTGGTGGCGCAATTCGCGCATCGCGCTCGATTCCCCGCTGACCACGGCCTGCCGCTTCGAAGGGCAACCTTTCTGGGCCAATGCGGAGGGTTTCCGCACGCGCGAGGCCAATGCCTATCTCGAATCGATCGACATCACCAATTTCGAGCAGCGGGCCATGACCCGCGCGGCGATCGCGGTGCCGGTGCACTTGCCGTTCGGCCAGATCGGCGCGGTCAGCTTCAATCCGCTCGACAAGACCAAGACCGACCTCGAAGAGGATTTCTACAAGTATTCCGACGCCTTCGGAATCTACGCGCGCACGTTCATCGTCACCTATGTGCAGATCATGGGGTCTGCGCAGGCGCTGCCCTCGGCCTCGCGGCTGTCGAAGCGCGAGGTCGAGTGCCTGCGCTGGGCCGCGATCGGCAAGACCGACCTCGAGATCAGCATGATCATGTCGCGCAGCCGCGCCACGGTGCGCTTTCACATCCACAATGCGGCGACCAAGCTCAACGCGGTCAACCGCAGCCAGACGGTCTTCAAGGCCGCGCAACTGGGCTATATCTCGCTCTGAGGTCGCCGCGAGCGGGTACGCTGCCTTCAGGCGTCCCTGCAGGCTTGGCCGTTGGGCCGCGCGAGAAGCCCGGCGGGCGATGTTTTTCCGCCCATCGCAATGGCTACCCTAGCGTTTTAGCGAGTCAAAAAGGCGGTCCGCCTGCGCCTAAGAACCCTCATGACCGGAGTCGAATACCGGGATGGGAGTACGATGCGCGCGATTGCCGAAGGCCTTTTTACCGACGAGACGCCAGCACGGCTGGTGGGCGGCCGCAACCGGGAGACCGGCCGGATCGTGTTCCCGTGTCCGCCGGGCGAAAGCCACGAGCCGGTCGCGCTCGCGAGCGAGGGGACGCTGTGGTCCTATACCGTGCAGCGCTTCCGTCCGAAGTCGCCGCCCTACGCCGGCCCGGATGCCTTCGCGCCGTGGATCGTCGCCTATGTCGAACTTGCCGGAGAAGTGATCGTCGAGGCGCGGCTTGACGCCGTCGCGTTCGACGAGGTGAAGATCGGCATGCCGCTGCGTTTCGCCCCCGCGCCGCTCGATCCGGCGGCGGCGGACAGCGTCATGATCCCCGCGTTCGTTCCGGCGGGAGCAACGGCATGAGCGGCGTGTGCATCGTCGGCGTCGGCATTCACAAGTTCGGCCGCACCGAGGAGCTCTCGGGGCTCGACCAGGGCGTCTTCGCGGTGCGCGAGGCGCTGGCCGATGCCGGCATCGAATGGCCGCAGGTCCAGTTCGCCTACGGCGCCTCCGATGCGGCGGGCAATCCCGATACCATGGTCGATCGCCTGGGGCTGACCGGCGTTCAGTTCATCAACGTGCGCAACGGCTGCGCGGCGGGCGGCTCGGCGCTGTTCAGCGCGCAGATGGCGATTGCGTCGGGGCAGTTCGACATCGGCGTCGCGGTCGGCTTCGATAAGCATCCGCGCGGCGCCTTCAACGCGCTGCCGAGCGAATACAACCTGCCCGACTGGTACGGCGAGGCGGGCTTCATGGTCACCACCCAGTTCTTCGCCGCGAAGATCATGCGCTACATGGCGCAGTTCGGCATTTCACAGGAGGCGCTCGGCCGCGTCGCCGAAAAGGCGTTCCGCAACGGGGCGAAGGCGCCCCACGCCTGGCGGCGCACTCCGGTCTCGCTGGAGGAGATCCTCGAGGCGCCGCTGGTGAGCGATCCCTATACGAAGTACATGTTCTGCTCGCCCGCAGAGGGCGGCGTGGCGCTGGTGCTGGCGAGCGAGAAGAAGGCGCGCGAACTCGGCAAGCCGATGATCCGGCTGAAGGCCGCGACCATGCGCACGCGTCCGCCGCACTCGTTCGAGGTTTTCGCGCCCTCGATCGACGTCGTCGCCGACGACAGCGGCCCGCGCGGCACCGCCACGCGGATCGCCTCCGCCGATGCCTTCGCGATGGCCGGAATGGGGCCGGGAGACATCGACGTGGCGCAGCTTCAGGACACCGAGGCGGGCGCGGAGATCATGCACATGGCCGAGAACGGCTTTTGTGCCCACGGCGAGCAGGAGCAGTGGCTGATCGAGGGGCGCACCGAGATCGGCGGCGCGCTGCCGGTCAACACAGACGGCGGCTGTCTTGCCTGCGGCGAGCCGATCGGCGCGTCGGGCCTCAGGCAGGTCTACGAGAACGTCGTCCAGCTACGCGGGCATGGCGGCGAGCGGCAGGTTCCCGGCGATCCCAGGACCGCCTACAGCCACGTCTACGGCGCACCCGGCGTTTCCGCCGTTACGATACTGGAGCGCTAGATGGATATCGATCTATCCCCCGCGGACGCCGCCTTCCGCGAAGAGGTTCGCGCCTTCCTGCGCGAGCATCTGCCGCAGGCGGTGAAGGACGGCGCGGCGGCGACGCCCTCGGTCTTCGTCGAGCCCGACATCGGTCAGGCGTGGAACGCGGTGCTCAACGAGAAGGGCTGGCTCGGCTACCAGTGGCCGAAGGAGCACGGCGGTACGGGCTGGACGCCGGTGCAGCGCTACCTGTTCGAGAAGGAATGCGCCGCGGCCGGCGCGCCCAATCTCACCGTGCTTGGCCTCAAGCTGCTCGCACCGGTGCTCTGGACCTTCGGCAGTCCCGAACAGAAGGCCCACTATCTGCCGCGCATCCTCTCGGGCGAGGATTACTGGTGCCAGGGCTTTTCCGAGCCGGGCGCCGGGTCCGACCTCGCCGGTCTCAAGACACGCGCCGTGCGCACCGATCAGGGCTACGTCGTCAACGGCTCGAAGATCTGGACCACGCACGCCCACCACGCGAACATGATGTTCACGCTGGTGCGCACCAACACCGAGGTCAAGAAGCAGGCGGGCATCTCGTTCCTGCTGATCGACCTCGCGTCGCCCGGAGTCTCGGTCCGCCCGATCCTGACCACGGCGGGCGATCACGAGGTCAACCAGGTGTTCCTCGAAGATGTCGTCGTCCCCGCCGAGAACCTCGTCGGCGAGGAAGGACAGGGCTGGACCATCGCCAAGTTCCTGCTCGAGAACGAGCGCGGCGGTTCGTGTCACGCGCCCCGGCTGCGCTATGACCTCGACCAGATCATCGGCGCCGCGCGCGAACAGGGCGACGGCGCCGGGGGCAGGCTTTCGGACCAGACCGACTGGCGCCGGCGGATCGCAGCCGCGCGGCTTTCGCTCGAGGCGTTGGAGATGATCGAGCTCAAGATCATCTCCGATATCGCCAAGGGCAAGAAGCCCGGCCCGCAAACCTCGCTGACCAAGCTGCTCGCTTCGAACCTGCGCCAGGACATCGACCTGCTCGCGATCGACCTGCTGGGTCCCGCCGGTCTCCAACTCGAGACGGTGCGCCCGCTCTACGGCCCCGATGCCCCCGAGCCGGTTCATTCCAAGAGCGCGCAAGTCGCCGCGGCGCGCTATCTCAACAGCCGGGCCTGGACCATTTTCGGCGGGACCAACGAGGTCCAAAAGACGATCATCGCCAAGTCGGTCCTCGGTCTGTGACGGGCCGCCGGCGAACCAGGCCATACCATCAAAGGGAGAGAGTCCGCCAATGCAGCTCAACCGCGAGGCGCTGACCCGCGCCTACCGCCAGATGAAGCTCATCCGCGAGTTCGAGGAGCGGCTCCACGAAGAGATCCAGACCGGTGAGATCGCCGGCTTCACCCACCTCTACTGCGGGCAGGAGGCGGTCGCCGTCGGCGTGTGCGAGCACCTGAGCGAGCGCGACAAGATCGTCTCGACCCATCGCGGTCACGGCCACTGCCTCGCCAAGGGCTGCGACGTCGAGGGCATGATGAAGGAGATCTGGGGCAGCCAGGAGGGCCTTTGCAACGGCAAGGGCGGCTCGATGCACATCGCCGACATCGACAAGGGCATGCTCGGCGCCAACGGCATCGTCGGAGCAGGCGCGCCGATTGCGGTGGGCGCGGCGCTCTCCAACAAGATCGACGGGCCCGATGAGAACGGCCGCCTTGCGGTCTCGATCGCCTTTTCGGGCGACGGCGCCTGCAACCAGGGCACGACATTCGAGGCGATGAACCTCGCGGTCGTCACCAAGGCGCCGGCGATCTTCGTCTTCGAGAACAACCACTATTCCGAGCACACCGGCGATGCCTACGCGGTCGGCACCAGCAACGACATCGCCAGCCGCGCCGAGGCCTTCGGGATGAAGGTCTGGCGCGCCAGCGGCGTCGACTTCTTCTCGGTCTACGACTGCATGCGCGAAGTGCTCGAATTCGTGCGCACGCCGGGCAACGGCCCGGCCGCGGTCGAGTTCGACACCGAGCGCTTCTTCGGCCACTTCGAGGGCGATCCGCAGCGCTATCGCGGCAAGGGCGAACTCGATCGCCTGCGCGCCGAGCGCGACTGCATCAAGATCTTCCGCGCCAGCGTGACCGGCGCGAAACTGCTCGAGGACGCGGACCTCGACGCGATCGACGCCAATGCGCTCGCCGCGATCGAGAAGGCGGTCGAGGAATCGCGTAAGGCGCCTCGGCCCACGGCCGAGAACGTCCTCGAAAACGTCTACATCAGCTACTGAACGGCGGGAGCGAGACCATGGCAAAACTGATGTACCGCGACGCCATTCGCAACACGATCTTCCAGGAAATGCAGCGCGACGAGCGTGTCGTCGTTCTCGGCGAGGACGTCGTGGGCGGCATGGGCACGGCGGGCGGTCCCGAGGCGATCGGCGGCATCTGGTCGACCTCGGTCGGCTTGTACGAGGCTTTCGGGCCCGACCGGGTGATCGACACGCCGATCTCGGAAAGCGCGATCATGGGGGCGGCGGGCGGCCTCGCGCTCGCGGGCAAGCGCCCCGTCGCCGAGATCATGTTCGCCGACTTCCTCGGCGTATGCATGGACCAGCTCTGGAACCAGATCGCCAAGTTCCGCTACATGTTCGGCGGCAAGTCGATCTGCCCGGCGGTGATCCGCATGCCGGCCGGCGCCGGCTACAACGCCGCCGCGCAGCACAGCCAGATGATCAGCCAGTTCGTCACCAACATGCCCGGCCTCAAGGTCGTCATGCCAGCGACGCCCGCCGACGCCTGCGGCCTCTTGCGCCAGGCGATCCGCGACGATGATCCGGTGGTCTTCCTCGAGCACAAGTTCCTCTACGCGATGAGCGGCGAGGTGCCCGACGATCCGGACTACTGCATCCCGTTCGGCCATGCGCGGCTGGCGCGCGCCGGCGAGGACGTGACGATCGTCGCCTCGGGCATGATGGTCGGCTATGCCGAGACCGCCGCCGACGACCTCGCGCATGACGGCATCGGTTGCGACGTGATCGACTTGCGCACGACCTCGCCGCTCGACGAGGAAGCGATCCTCGATTCGGTCGAGGTGACGGGCCGCCTCGTCATCGTCGACGAGGCGCCGCCGCGCTGCAATCTCGCCACCGATATCGCCGCGCTCGTCGCCGGCAAGGCCTTCGCCAGCCTCAAGGCGCCGGTCGAGATGGTCACCGCGCCGCACACGCCCGTGCCGTTCGCGCGCGAACTCGAAGGCGCCTACCTGCCGAGCCCGGTCAAGGTCGCCGCCGCCGTGCGCAAGACGCTTGCATACTGATGATGAGGAGGGACGGGGCATGAGCCGCATCCGCGCCTTCACGATGCCCAAGTGGGGTATCGAGATGACCGAGGGCACCATCGCCGAGTGGATGGTGAAGGAAGGCGACAGCTTCAAGCGCGGCGATACGCTGTGCCTGATCGAGACCGCCAAGATCACCAACGAGGTCGAAGCCGAATACGACGCCACCGTGCGCAGGATCGTGGTTGCCGGTGGCGAGGACGCCGAACCGGTCGGCGCGCTGCTCGCGGTGTTCGACGACGGCAGCCATTCCGACGCCGACATCGCGGCCTTCGTCGAGGGTTTCAAGCCCGCCGAGGGCGGTCTCGCGCAAGGCGCGGGCAAGGCGAAGAAGGAGCCGGAGCCCGAACCCACGATCGCCGCGCCCGCCGAGGTCGAGAAGCGACGCATCAAGATCGACACCAACCGCCCGATCAGCCCAGAGGCGCTACGGCTCGCCGAGGAGGAGGGCGTCGACATCGCTGCGATCGAGGGATCGGGCCGCAACGGCCGGATCACCCACCAGGACGTGGTCAGGGCGTTGCGCGGTCCCGCCTCGCCGCGTCTCCGCGGCACGCTCGCGGTCGAGGAAGACGATCTCGCGGTGCTCGCCTCGCCGCTCGCGCGGCGGATCGCGGCGATGAACGGCATTGCTCTTGCCGGCGTGACGGGAACCGGCGCGCGCGGGCGCATTTCGAAGGCCGACGTGATAGCGCTGATGCCCGAGCCGGGCGGCGGCGCGGGGGTCGGCATGCCCGAGTTCCGCCCGGGCGAGAATCGCCCCGAGGTCATACCCTTCGACCGCGTCCGCAAGGTGGTGGCGCAGCGGCTGAGCGCGGCCAAGCAGGAGATTCCCCACTTCTATCTGCGCACTTCCGCCCGGGTCGACGCGCTGCTCGAGATGCGCAAGACCGCCAACCTCGTGCTCGGCTGCAAGGCGAGCGTGAACGACTGGCTGGTCAAGGCCTCGGCCATGGCTCTGACGCGGCATCCCGAGGTCAACGTCCAGGTCCACGGCCAGGAGATTCACCGCTTCCCCCAAGCCGACGTCTCGATCGCCGTGGCGAGCCCCAAGGGCCTCGTCACGCCTGTGGTGCGCCAGGCGAATCGCATGCGGATCGACCAGCTCGCGGCGGAAACCCGCCGCCTGATCGATAAGGCGCAAGGCAAGGGCCTCTCGATGGAGGATATGGAAGGCGGCACCTTCTCGGTCTCCAACCTCGGCATGTTCGGTATCGAGAACTTCGATGCGATCATCAATCCGCCGCAGGGCGCGATCCTCGCGGTGGGCACGGCGGCGCGGGTGCCGGTCGAGACCGAGGGCGGGATCGCCTTCGAGACGCGGATTTCCTTCACCCTCTCGGTCGATCACCGCGCCATCGATGGCGCGGCGGGCGCGCAATTCCTCGCCACGCTCAAGGACCTGATCGAGAACCCCGAAGGGATGTTCGCATGACCGTGGGACCGCTCAGGGCGCTCGGCGAGGTGATCCAGCTCGCGTACTATCCGAGCGATTTCGACGCGGCGCTCAAGTACTGGACCGAGACGGTCGGCGTCGGCCCCTTCTTCGTGCTCAACGACGTCCGGCTTGGCGAGATGAAGTACAAGGGCGAGCCGACCGATGCGGTGTTCTCGATGGCGATCGGCTACTGGGGTGACATCCAGATCGAGCTGATCAGGACCGACAGCACCGAACCCTCGCTCTACGTCGGCGAATATGCCGTACGCGACCGGCTGCATCACGTCTGCGTCTTCGTCGACGACATCGCGGTCGCGCGCAAGGCCTGTGCCGAGGCCGGCGCCGAGGTCATCGTCGAGGGCAAGGTGGGCGAGGACGGCGCAGTGATCTACGTCGATCCCGGCCAGGGCCCGGGTTTCGTGATCGAATACCTCCAGCCGATGGCGGGCTCGGAAGGGCTGTTCCAGATGATGAAGGACGCGGCCGCCGATTGGGCCGGCTCCGATCCGGTGAGAGTGCTTCAATGACCGTGCTTCAGACCAATCCCGGGGCGATCTCGGACCATGCCCACGCGATGGGCGCGAAGGTCGAGGCCTTCGTACGCGATGTGATCGTGCCCTACGAGAAGGACGCGCGGCGCGATCATCACGGCGCGCCGACCGACGAGCTCGTCAACGAGATGCGTGCGAAAGCGCGCGAGGCGGGCGTGCTCACGCCTCACATCCGCGAGGACGGCACGCATCTCTCCCAGCGCGAGACCGCCTATGTGCTGATCAAGTCGGGCCTCTCCCCGCTCGGACCGCTGGCGTGCAACACGTTCGCGCCCGACGAGGGCAACATGTACCTCATCGGCCACGTCGGTTCGCCGGAGCTGAAGGCGCGCTTCCTCGCGCCGCTGATCTCGGGCGAGGCGCGTTCGGCGTTCTTCATGACCGAGCCCGCCGACTGGGGCGGGGCGGGCTCGGACCCCTCGATGATGAAGACCACTTGTCGCAAGGACGGCAATCACTGGATCGTCAGCGGCCGCAAGACCTTCATCACCGGCGCGCAGGGGGCGAAAGTCGGCATCGTCATGGCCGCCTCGGCCGAGGAAGAGACCAAGGGCGGCGCCTGCATGTTCCTCGTCGACCTGCCCGATCCGGCGATCCGCATCGACGAGATTCCCAACACGATCGACAACTCGATGCCCGGCGGCCACGCGACGCTCACCATCAACGACCTGCGCATTCCGGCGGACCAGATGCTCGGCCAGCCGGGCGAGGGCTTCAAGTACGCGCAGGTGCGCCTCTCGCCCGCGCGGCTGTCGCACTGCATGCGCTGGCTGGGCGCCTGCATCCGCGCGCAGGAGATCGCCACCGACTACGCCTGCCGCCGCGAGGCCTTCGGCAAGGTGCTGATCGACCACGAGGGCGTCGGCTTCATGCTGGCGCAGAACAAGATCCTGATCGAGCAGTGCGAGCTGATGATCGACTGGTGCGCCGCGGTGCTCGACACCGGATCGCTGGGCACGGTCGAAAGCTCGATGGCCAAGGTTTCGGTCAGCGAGGCGCTGATGACGATCGCGGACAACTGCGTGCAGGTGATGGGCGGCACCGGCGTGACCGACCGGACGGTGGTCGAGCAGGTATTCCGCGAAGTGCGCGCGTTCCGCATCTACGACGGCCCGACCGAAGTTCACAAATGGTCGCTCGCCAAGAAGATCAAGCGCGGCTGGCGCGAGGCGCAAGCCGGCGAATGAGCACGGGCGCCGACGTCAACACCGGCACCACGGCGGTGCGCGCGGGCTTCGGCTTCGACGAGGCCGCGCTCGAAGGCTGGCTGCGCGGCAATGTTGAGGGCTATGCCGGGCCGCTCACGGTCGAACAGTTCAAGGGTGGCCAGTCGAATCCGACCTACAAGCTGACGACGCCGGGCGCGCGCTATGTGCTGCGCCGCAAGCCGCCGGGCGATCTGCTCAAGGGCGCGCACGCGGTCGATCGCGAGGCGCGGGTGCTGACCGCGCTGCACGGCGTGGGCTTCCCGGTCGCGAAAGTGCATGGTCTGTGCACCGACGAGGCGGTGATCGGCACATGGTTCTACGTGATGGAGATGGTCGAGGGCCGGATCTTCTGGGACGCGACCGTGCCCGGCGTCCCGAATGCCGAGCGCGCGGCGATCTTCGATGCGATGAATGCCACGATCGCGCAGCTTCACGCGTTCGATCCGGAGGCGATCGGGCTGGGCGACTACGGCAAGCCGGGCAATTACTTCGCGCGGCAGGTCGGGCGCTGGTCGCGGCAGTACCGCGAGGACGAGGCGGCGGGGCGTGACGCCAACATGGACCGGCTGATCGACTGGCTCGAGGCGGAGATGCCCGAGGACGATGGCCAGGCGAGCGTGATCCATGGCGACTTCCGCATCGACAACATGATCTTCGCGCCCCACGGGCCGCGCGTTCTGGCGGTGCTCGACTGGGAGCTTTCGACGCTCGGCCATCCGGGCGCCGACTTCGCCTATCATGCGATGATGTACCGCATGCCGCCGCACATCGTCGCGGGGCTGGGCGGCGCGGATATCGCCGCGCTCGGCATCCCGAGCGAGGATGACTACCTCGCGGCCTATTGCCGCCGGCGCGGCCTGCCCGGCATGCCGGACTACGGCTATTACATGGCGTTCAACTTCTTCCGCCTCGCCGCGATCTTCCATGGCATCAAGGGCCGCGTGATCCGCGGCACCGCCGCCAGCGCTCAGGCGAAAGAACGCGCCGAAATGGTTCCCGAACTCATGGCGCTGGCCTGGCGGCAGGCCGAGAGGGCCTGAGCCGGACGCCCGGCCCGACCGCACGCTCAGGCCGGGACCGGCAGACCCGCGAGTTGCAGCGCGCCGTCTAGCGCGTCGCCGAGCGGCTCTGACAGCCGCGCGATGGTCCGCGCGCGCAGCCAGTCGCGCATGCGGTGCGACAGACCGCCGACGAGAACGCAGCGCGGCGCGCCGCGTTCGAAGATCGTCTCGACGAAGCGCTCGACGTGCCCCGCCGCGTCCTCGACGATCGAGCGGGCGATCGGGTCGCCGTCCTCGGCATGGTCCATCACCATGGGCGCGAAGGCGGCGTAGTCGCCGGGGGCGGCGTCATCCATCCAGGCGATCGCCTCGGCGGGGTCGTGGCCGAACCGCTCGGTCACGGCAGTCGACAGCCGCGTGCGCTGAGTCCGCCCGTCGAGCGCGCGCAAGGCGTGGCGCATCGCGCTCAGGCCCAGCGCGGCGCCGCTGCCCTCGTCCGAAATGGGAAAACCGTATCCACCGATGGTGAAGCGCCGGTCCGCGACTTGCACGAATGCGACGCTGCCCGTGCCCAGGATCAGCGTCGCGCCGTCGGCGCCGCTGTGCGCGCCGATATTGGCGATCGCCGCGTCGGTCTCGTAAGCGACCGAAGCGAAGGGGAAGCGCAGCGTCTCGAGCTGTTCGGGCATGCCGGGCCGCGAGATCCCGGCGATGCCCATGCCGGCGTGGATCTCGCCCACTTGCGCGGGCGAAAGCCCGGCCTGCGCGATCGCCTGGTCGGCGGCTTGCGATAGCGTGGCGAAAAGTTGGTCGAGGCCGACGCGGGCGTTGGCCGGGCCGGAAAGCCCGGTGCCGAGGATCGCGCCGGTCTCGTCAGTCAACCGGGCCCGGCAATTGCTGCCGCCCGCGTCGATGCCGAGGTACCGGCGCATCACGGCAAAACCCCGCTGCCGGCCGGGGAGCCGACAGCGGGGCCGCGAGGTACCACGGGATCAGAACTTGAATTCGGCGAGCATGTTGAAGGCCCGTCCGCGCGGATCGGCGACGCGCGGTTCCCACGAGCTGCCGCTGCCGTAGTTGCTGTCGTACGAGATCGCAAAGGGCGGGTCCTTGTCGAACAGGTTGGTCACGCCGGCGGTGAACTTCACACCCTCGATGCCGGTGTAGCTGACCGAAAGGTTGTAGTAGATGTAGTCCTTCACCTTCGTGATGTCGCAGCACGGGTCGAAGGTTCCCGCCTCGACACCCGGCAGCACCTGGTTGTCGTAGCCCGAGCGGAAGATCTGCGTGAGCGTGACGATCCAGTCCTCGGTTCCGTAGCTGACGTAGGCGTTGTGCTTCCACTTGAGGCCGAGGTCTGCCGCGAGCGAATAGACGCCGAGCTGGTCGATCGTGTCCGAACCGGCCGCGACCTTCTCTTCCTTCTTGAGCAGCCAGGTGCCGTCGAGGCCGACGCCGATCTGTCCCGGTCCGACCGGGAAGACGCCGCGCACGGTGAAGTCGATGCCCTCGGTGGTGGTTCCGCCGGTGTTGACGTAAGTGTTGTCGACCGCGACCAGCTGGCCGTTCTCGTAGATGAACTGGTCCTTGAACAGATCGTAGAACTGGAACAGGTACTGCAAGGGCAGCGTCTGGATCGTGTTCTTGCGCTTGATCAGCCACCAGTCGGCCGAGACGGAGATGTTACGCGTCGGCATGAAGACCACGCCGGCGCTGTATTCGTCGGCGGTTTCGGGCCCGAGATCGAGACGGCCGCCGGTGATCACCTCGAAGGTCTGGCCATTGGCGGTCGAGAGTGCCGGGCAACCCGCCTCGGCGTTGACGACGCCGCCCGGGCACTTCGACGGATCGGCGTAGTCCGCGCCGGTGTAGGTCGCCGAAGTCGACGGGTTGAAGATCTGGTTGAAGGTCGGCACGCGGAAGGCGGTGTTGAACGACCCGCGCAGCAGGATCGGCTCGAACGGCCGGTACTTGAGCGAGATCTTCGGGTTCGTGGTGGTGCCGAAGCCCGAATAGTCGTCGATGCGGCCCGCGGCGGTCAGCTCCATGCCCTCGATGATCGGTACGAGCAGTTCGGCGTAGGCCGCCTTGATGTCGCGGTGCACACCGTCGAGCGCGTTGCCGTTGTCGAACGGCGCGGCGAAGATCGTCTGCGGATCGGTGCGGGTATCGCCGGTGAACTCGTATTCCTCGCGGCGATAGTTGATGCCTGCGGCGATCTTCACGGTGCCGGCGGGAAGCTCGAACAACGAGCCGGAGACCGAGGCATCGGCTTCCTTGACCGAGTACTTGCCGCTGTAGAGCGTGACGCCGTTGGCCGAGGCGGCCGCCAGCGCGGCGAGGCCTTCGGCGGACTGCTCCTCGCCCGGGAACAGGAACGGATCGACGTAGCCGCTGTTGAGCGCGGCGACGAGCGCGTCCTGGTAGTAGTAGCCCTCTCCGACCTTCGAACGGCCCTTGCTCTGCGCGTACATCGCGCCGACCTGGTAGTCCCAGTCGCCGAACAGCGGGCCGCTCATGTCGAGCACCGCGCGCAGCGTGTCGTTCTTGGTCTTGAGCTGGCGCTCGCCGCATTCGAGGCAGCGCCAGCGATAGGAGAAGCCGGCGCCGTAGGGGATGGTCTCCTCCAGTTCCGGGAAGGCGTTGACCAGGGTATTGTAGATCCGCGCGTACTTGGCGTCGTTCACGCCCTCGACGAGCGAGAAGGAGTAGTTGCGCGAGGAACTCGGCGTGATCTGGATCTGCGAGAAACGCTTGTCCGATTTCGCCGATGAGCCCGAGATCTCGAAGGCCAGTTCATGCTCGCCCAGGCGCTTCACCGCGCGGCCGTAGTAGGTGATCGTCTCGATCTGCTGCTGCAGGTAGACGTTGCGGCCGGTGTCGAAGGTGCAGGCGAGGCCGTTCGAGGGCGCACCCCAGACGTCGGTGTCGTAGTCGCCCATCAGGTCGAACGTGTCGCAGCCCGGCTGTCCGGGCAGGCGCAGGATGTTGACGCCGCCGGTCGCGCGCTGATCGGCGGTACCCGGGATGATCGGCATCGCCGCGCCGTTGGGGAAGGCGCTGCCGCCGAAGGGGACGATCGTGGCGAACGGAGTGCCGCGCGTGTCCACGCCGAGGCCCCGGTCCTTCTGGAAGGTGTTGACGAAGTCGCGCTGCCGCGCCTGCAAGGCGCCGCGATAAGTGTAGCCGACCGTCGCCATGACGTTGAAGCCCTGCTCGTCGAGGTCGCCGACGCCGGCGATCGCCGAGAGGCGGTAGACCGGCGAATCGCCTTCGTCGGTGATGTCGGTGAAGGCGCTCGCGCCGATCCCGGTGAAGTCCTTGCGGGTGATGAAGTTGATCACGCCGCCGACCGCGTCGGTGCCGTAGATCGCCGAGGCGCCGTCCTTGAGCACTTCGACGCGGTCAAGCGCGGTGAAGGGGATCTGGTTCACGTCGACCGCGGCGCCGGTGAGGCCGTGCGCCGAGACGCGGCGGCCGTTGAGCAGGATCAGCGTGCCGCCCGGTCCCTGGCCGCGAAGGTTGGCGAACGAGGTGCCATTGTTGCCGCGCCGCGTGGAATCGACGACGTCGGAGTTGCTGGCGAGATTGTCCGCGCCCGAGCCGTTGTTCGGCAGGAACGCGAGGAGCTGTTCGGGGCTCGAGATGGCGTTGCGCTGTAGTTCGACGTTGGTGACGATCTGCAGGGGCAGGGCGCTGTCGTTCGGGTCCTGCTTGATGCGCGAGCCGGTGACGAGGATCTCGCGCTCGGACGAAGCGCTCCGGCGCTCCGGATCGCTCAGCGTGGTGGCGCCGCTTTCGGGCGTCTCGGCACCGGTCGGCGTGGCGGCCGGCCTGGTCGATTGCTCCTGCGCCCAGGCCGCGCCGGGAAGCGCGGCGATCCCGAGCAGTGCGGTCGAGCACGTCAGCGCCGCCCTGGTGATGACAAAACAGCCCATTTTCTAAACCCCCATGTTTCTAAGCCCTGATGACAATTGTGACGCATTGTCCTGCATCGCGTCATACTAACCCTTTACCCACCTATAACCGATTGGCATTATCACTGATTATCAATGACTTGTGTCTTACGCCGGGCGATTTGGCCATGCTTGACAGCAAGCCCTCCGAAAGCCGAGCGTCAGCACGCGGTGGGGCGGCTGGAAACAAGACATGGCGATCGAAGCGGGGGCTCTCGATACAGAGCTGAAAACAAACGAAATGGCGGCTGCGCAGGCGGTCCGGCCGCGAAACTGGCGATTGCTTGGCCTTTACTTGCTGCTCGGCTTTTCCGCCGGGTTGCCGTTCTACATGTTCAATGCGGTGCTCACGCTTCGGCTCGCGCGCCATGGCGTCGACATCGCGGTAATCGGTTTCTTCGCCTGGGTGGCGCTGCTGCCGACCTTCAAGTTCGCCTGGGCGCCCGTGCTCGAACGCTTCGAAGTGCCCGGTTTCGGCCGCTTCTGGGGCAAGCGGCGTGGCTGGATCATGCTCTCGCAGCTCGGAATCTTCACCTCGATGCTGTCGATGGCAATGACCTCGAGCGACGAGAGCCTGCCGCTGACCGCGCTCTTCGCGGTGCTGCTCGCGTTCTGGACGACGACGCTGGAAATCGCCGCCGACGGCTGGCGCATCGAGCTGGCGCCGACCCAGGCGGAGCAGGGTCCGGTGGTGGCCGCGAACCTGTGGGGCTACCGCAGCGCGATGGTCGCGGCGGGCAGCGGCGCGGTCTACGTCGCGGCCAAGGCGGGCTGGACCTGGGCCTATCTGGTGATCGCGATCGCCGCTTTTCTGCCCTTCCCGATCCTCGCGATGATGCGGCCCGATCCGGATGCGGTCGGTTCGCGCGGCGCGGCGCTCGGCACGGGGATCGTCGCGAGCCTCGCGATCCTTTCCGCGACCACGATCGCGGCCGCGGTCGTCGGCGGCATCGCGCTCGAACTGGCGGGGGCGGCCGGAGTCGGTGCCGACAGCGACGTGACGCCTGTTGTGTTGGCGATCTGCCTGCTGCCATTCGTGCTGCTCGCGGCCGCCTTGCCGCGTATCCGCCGCATGGGGCCGGACGCGCCCGCGCGCCGTTCGGCCGCCATCGGTCCTTACGTAGATATTTTCTGGCGCTACGGCTTCGCGGCCTTGCCGGTGCTGGTGTTCGTCTCGTTCTACCGCATGGGCGACGTGCTGACGCTGACGCTCTCGCACCCCTTGTGGAACGCGGCGGGGTATAGCCTGGAGGAAATCTCCATGGCTGACGGCGTGGTCGCGCTCACCTGCAGCATGGCGGGCGTGGCGATCGGCGGCTGGATGGCGGGACGCTGGCGAATGGGCTGGGCGCTGGCGATCGGCGCGGTGGCCTCGGCGGTGGGCAACTGGGTCTTCACCTGGCTGTGGTGGGCGCCGCGCGAATCCTGGGTGCTTTACGTCGCCGCGGGCATCGACCAGTTCGGGCATGGGCTCGCCGGCGCGGTCTTCGTCGTCTACCTCTCGCTGCTGGTCAATCCGCGCTATCCCGGCGCGCAATACGCCTTCCTTTCTGGCTTCGCATTCCTCCTGCCACGCCTGCTCGCCGGCGCTTCGGGGGCGATCCAGAAGGTCATCGGCTACGATGGCTTCTTCATCATGTCGGGCGCGATGAGCCTGGCCGCGGTGCTGTTCCTGCCGGTGATCGTGCGCGCCGTGCCGCGCAAGTCCGACATGCCTCCCGAGGAAGACGCACCGTGATCGAGGCGGTCGCCGACGCGGCATTCGCGCCCGCCGCCGCCTCGGTCGAGGCCGGCCGCATTCCCGGCGCGGTGCTCGGCATCGTCACCGCGGACGGCCGGCAGGCGGTGCGCTGCGCCGGCATGGCCGCGCTCGAGCCCGAGCCCGAGGTTCTGACGCCCGGGCACTGGTTCGACCTCGCCTCGGTCTCCAAGGTGATCGCCACGACGACAATGGTGCTCACCCTCGCGGAGCAGGGCCGGATCGACCTCGATCGTCCGCTCACCGACGCGATCCCCGACTTGCGCCAGTACGACATCGCCGCCGCGCCCGAGCGCGCGCTGACCTTTCGCGACTGCCTCGCGCACCGCACGTTCCTGCCCGCGGTCGAGCCGATCTACACGTATGGCGACGATCCCGAACGGCTGCGCGCCTTCGTGCTCCAGCGCCAATGGAAGCATGGCCCGCCGGTCTATTCGGACATCAATTTCCTCTATCTGGGCATCGCGGTCGAGCGGGTGACGGGCCGGCCCTTGTCCGACTGGCCGCTCGGTGCCGGGCTGGGCTACGGCCCGCCGCCGGGCCCCGCCGTCGCCACCGAGCGCTGCATGTGGCGCGGGCGGGTGATGAAGGGCGAGGTCCACGACGAGAACTGCTTCGCGATGGGCGGTGCGACCGGCCACGCGGGGCTTTTCGGCACGGTCGCCGGTGTGCTCGGCTTCGCGCGCGGCCTGCTCGACGGCAGTGGTGCCTCGCCCGCCACGCTCGCCGCGATCCGCGAGCGCTGCGAGGGCGACCGTACGTGCGGCTGGGAGCGGCGCTTCGCGGGCTGGCCGGGCGGCGCGGCGTGCTCGGACGAGACCATCGGCCACACCGGCTTCACCGGCACCGGCCTGTGGATCGACTTCGCGCGCGGGCTGGCCTGGACCCTGCTCACCAACCGCGTCCATCCCACACGCCACGCCGACAGCGGCATCTTCGCGCTGCGTCCCGCGACCGGTGATGCGCTGATCGGCGCGTGGGACGCGGCGCAGTAGGCTCGAGGCTCAGTTTCCCTCGGCGAAAGCGACCAGGGCGCGGTCCATGAACGCGGTCGCGGCGACATCGTCGGGCACGTCGTTGGCATAGGCTGCGAAGGTGTAGGTCCGCCCGCTCTTCGCGGTGAAGTATCCGGCCAGTGCGTTGGTCGCGTTGAGCGAGCCGGTCTTGGCGGTGATCTCGCCGAACAGCGACGTTCCGGCGAAGCGCCGGCCCAGCGTGCCGTCGGTGCCGCCGACGGGCAGCGACGCCCGCCACTCGTCCCCCCAGGTCTGCCGCGCGATCCAGTCGAGCAGCCGCACCATCGCGCGCGGGGTGACGCGGTTGTAGCTCGACATGCCCGAACCGTCCGACAGGCTTATCCCCGCTTCGGGCACGCCCGCCGCCGCGAACATGCCGCGCACCAGCGCTTGGCCGTCCGCGATCGATCCGCCTCCGCGAATGCGCGCGAGGCGGCGCAACAGCAGTTCGGCGTGGAGGTTCTGACTGAGCTTGTTGATCGTGACCACGTCCTCGCGGAGCGGCGGCGGATCGAGCTTCGCGAGCGCGGCTTGCGGCGCCGGACCCGGGGGCGCGGCCTCGCCGCGCTGTTCGGGATCGTCTTCGGGCAACAACGGGCGGTGCATGGCTTCGGGCATGTGCTCGACGGTGACCCCGCGCGCGCGCAGCATCCCGGTCAGCAGCCATGCGGCGTAGTGCGCCGGATCGTCGACCCCCAGCCGCAGCGTTTCGGGCGCGGCGCCCGTGCCGATCGTGCCGGTGACGATCAGCGTCGGGCTGCCGGGCATGCGGTCGTAGCCGATGCGTTCCTCGCTGCCCGCAACGGTGCGTGCGAGGTTGCGGACCTCGTAATAGGCAGGGAGCGCCACCAGCGGCGGTGCGCCTTCGGGGCCCGGCGTGACGACGGCGCGAATCTCGTTGTCGTCCACGCTGAGCGCCGAAATCCCGGTGCCCGAGCGGGTGGGAATGTTGTTCCAGCTCATCCCTGGGCTCCAGCGCTGGTCGGGAAAGGCGCGGTCGTCGCCGATGACACGGCCCACGCGCCGGCTTCCGGCGGCGATCGCGTCGGCCAGTGTCGCAAGGCAGTCGCGCACGCAATCGGGCGCGGAGGACATCCGCGCGTCGCCGAAACCGGCAAGAACGACGTCGGGCGCCTTGCGCTTCGCGCCGGGGACGAGGCGGACGCTTGCCCCGCCGCCGCCGTCGGGCAGCTCGAGCGTGCCGCCCGTCGTCCAGTAGGCGGCGGCGGTGGTGACGATCTTGGTGTTCGAGGCGGGCATGAAGCGCCCCTCGGGATCGATGGCAAGAACCTCGCGCCCGCTCTCGTCGGCGACCACCAGTCCCCAGCGCGTGCCCGGCCCGGCTTCGGCGAGAATCGCCGCGACCCGATCGTGCAGTGCATCGGCCAGCGCCGGCAGCGGCTGGACGAGGATCGCGAGAGCCGCGCCGAGGCGCAGCAGGACGGCATGGGAGGCGCGGCGGTGCATCGCGCGATGGTAAGGCGGCGGACCCGCGCGGCAAGCCCCGGCGACGCATATTGAGCCTTCCCCCCGGCATAACCCTAGGGCATGCCGTCATGGCTGCGCCCTTGCCGCCACGATCTCGCCCCGCCAGACTTGGCGGCGATGACCACTTTTCCCAAAGCCGTCGCGGCGCTGTGGCTGGCGCTGCTGCTCGCGCTCGTTCCCGCCCGCGCCGCCGATGTCGGGGATCTCGCCGAGGCGCTGGCGATGCCGGTGTCTTCCGGGCTCGTCGGGGCCGAGGAGGCGGAGCGTTTCGCCTGGGTGGTCAACGCGGGGGGCGTGCGCAATATCCATGTCGGCGGGCCGGACCTGCCCGCGCGGCAGGCGACCCGCTATACCGCCGACGACGGCATGGAACTCTACGAACTCGCCTGGAGCCGCGATGGACGCAGGCTCGCCTTCACGCGCGGCGGCGACGCCGAGTTTCCCGACGGCACCATCCCCAACCCCGGCCATCTGGCCGAGCCGCCTCGGCAGGAAGTGCTCGTCATGGCCGTTCCCGGCGGCGCGCCGCACGTTATCGGCGAGGGGCACGCGCCGGTCTTCGGGCCTGACGGGACGCTCGCCTTCACGCGCAAGGGCGAGATCTGGCTCTGGCGCGCGGGACGCGAAGCGAGGAAGGTCGCAAACGTCGACGGCACGATAAGCCGCCTGCAATTCTCGCCCGACGGCAAGCGGCTGCTGTTCCAGAACGATCGCGGCGATCATGCCTTTGTCGGCCTGTTCGAGATCGGCGCGCGGCATTTGCGCTATCTCGGAGCCGGGCTGTCCTATTCGGTCGAGCCCGTGTTCTCGCCCGACGGCGCGCAAGTCGCCTTCATTCGCTTCGTCAGTCCGCCCGCCGGGGGCGATGACGGGAGTGCGTCCTACTGGTCGATCGTCGTCGCCGATCTTTCCAGCGGTTCGGCCCGCGTGCTCTGGCGCGCGCCCGCAGGCGAGGGCGGCAGCTACTACGGCACGCGCCAGCGCAACTTGTACTGGACCGCGCAAGGCAAGCTGATCTTCCCGTCCGAGCGCGACGGCTGGCTCCACGTCTATGCGCTCGACGCCAGGGCGGGCGGCACGCCGCGGCTGCTGACGCCGGGGCGCTTCGAGGTGGAGACCTTCCTGCCGACGCGTGACGGCAAGGGCGTGATCGTCGTCGCCAACGTCGATGAGACCGACCGCCACGTCATCTGGAGCGCGCCCGTCGCGGGCGGGCCGATGATCCGGGCAGCGGGCGCCTCGCAGGGCAGCGAGAGCTTTCCGGTGCTTGCCGGGGACGCGATGGCCTATATCGCGACGGGCCCCACGCGGCCGGCGCATGTCATTCTCGCCAACGTCGGACCGATGGGGCCCGTCGCCGAACTTGAAGGCGCGGCGATGCCCGAGCCGGTGACCTTCCGGGCAGGCGACGGGGTGACCGTCCACGGCCAGCTCTTCGCGGGCGCCGGGCCGGGGCCGCATCCCGCGCTGGTCTTCGTCCACGGCGGGCCGCGTCGCCAGATGCTCACAGGCTTTCACCCGATGGGCTATTACTCGAACGCCTATGTCCTCAACCAGCACCTCGCGGCGAAGGGCTACACCGTGCTCTCGGTCAACTACCGCAGCGGGACCGGCTACGGCCGCGCCTTCCGCGAGGCGCCCGAGACCGGGCGCGACGGAGCGAGCGAATACCGCGACGTACTGGCTGGCGGCCGCTGGCTGGCGGCGCGCGGCGACGTCGATCCCCGGCGCATCGGCATCTGGGGCGGGAGCTGGGGCGGCTACCTCTCGGCGCTGGCACTCGCGCGCGACAGCGAGCTGTTCGCGGCAGGCGTCGATTTCCACGGCGTTCACACCATGCTGCGCGACCCGTCCGACAGCCTCTCCCCGGAGGCGCAGGCAAAGGCACGCGACCTGCAATGGCAAAGCTCGCCGTTCGGAGCGCTCGATTCCTGGCGCTCGCCCGTGCTGCTGATTCACGGCGACGACGACCGCAACGTCGACTTCGGCCAGTCATTGCTGCTCGCGCGCGAACTTGCCGCGCGGCAGGTGCCTTTCGAGGAACTGGTCTTTCCCGACGAGCGCCACGAATTCTTCCGTCATGCCGATTGGCTGGCGAGCTATCGCGCCACGGTCGATTTCCTCGACCGCAAACTGATGAACCCGGAGGCCACGCCGTGAAGCGGATCTTGTCGACGCTGGTGCTGGGGATTGCCGCCAGCCTTTTCGCGGTCCCTTCGGCCTGGGCGCAGGGCGCGACGCTGATCACAGGTGCGCGGGTGTTCGACGGCACCGGCGCGGCGGCCCGGGTGACCGACGTGCTGGTCGATGGCGACCGGATCGTCGCGGTCGGGCCGGATCTCGCCGCGCCCGACCGCGCCGAGCGGATCGACGGCAGCGGCAAGACGCTGATCCCCGGCCTTCACGACCTGCACACGCACTTGCGTTCGCCCGCCTACGACGCGCCCGAGGATCTCGGCAAGGCCTACGCCGGATACCTGCTGAGCGGTGTGACCACGGTCGACGACTTCTCGGTCTCGGGCGAGATGATCGCGCCGATCCGCGCGCTGGTGACGCAGCCTGGCGGGCTCTGGGCGCCGCATCTCGAAGAAGCGGTGCGCTTCGGCGTTCCGGGCGGCCACGGCACCGAATACGGCTGGGGCAACTTCTTCACGCTGCAAGTCGCTACCGAGCGCGCCGCGCATCTCGCGACGCCGCTGGCGCTGTCCTACGATCCCGATCTCATCAAGGTCTTCGCCGACGGCTGGCGCTATGGTCGCGACGCGGATCTCAACTCGATGAACGAAGCGACGCTGGCCGCGATCGTCGCGGACGCGCATGCCGCGGGCAAGCCGGTAATCACTCACACGGTGACGCTCGAGGGCGCGAAGGTCGCGGCGGCGGCGGGGGTCAACGCGGTCGGCCACGGTGTCGGCGATGCGCTCATCGACGATGAACTGATCGGCCTGATGCGCGAGCACGGCACCGCCTATGTCGCGACGCTGGTGGTTTACGAGCCGCAGCAGACGCGCGCCTTTGCTCCGGGCGAATGGGCGCAGTTCACGCCCGATGAGCGCGCTCGCGAAGTCGAGGCGCGCGCCGGGCCGGCCGAGCCCGTCGCGGCCTACGATGCCAAGCGCTGGGCGATCATGCGCGAGAACATCCGTAGGCTGAAGAAGGCGGGAATTGCGGTCGGCATCGGCACCGATGCCGGGATCGGCGGCGTCTACCACGGCCCGGCCACCGTGCGCGAGATCTGGTGGCTGACGAAGCTCGGCTTCACCCCCGCCGAGGCGCTCGTCGCGGCAACGCGGACCAGCGCGGCGATCATCGGCCAGGACGCGGACCACGGCACGATTCAGCCGGGCAAGCGCGCCGATCTGGTGTTGATCGACGGCAAGCCCGACCGCGACATCGCCGACTTGTGGAAGGTCTCGCGCGTCTGGGTCGGCGGACGCGAGGCGCCGCTCGCGGCGTTGCGCCAACTCGCCGAGGCAGCGGCGCCGACGCCGATGCCGGTGCGCGCGATGCGCGGCCCGATCGACAGTAGCACGCGCGCCGATGGGCGCACCGATCTCGATACGCTGCCGGTCGAAAGCACCGATCCGGGTGTCGACCATAGCGAACTGATCGCGGTCTCGCCCGGTGGCGAGGCGCGGCATCGCTTTCTCGTGGCGCGGATGGGCGCCGCTCCCCGGCCGTTCGCGCAATGGGTGCTGCCGTTCACGCGCGGGACGATCGACGTCGCGGACGCCAGCAGGTTTACCGGCATCGAGATCGCCCTGCGCGGCGCGGGCACCTATCGCGTCGAACTCGAAAGCTATGGCCTGCGCAAGCGCGACTGGTTCGCGAGCGAGATCGAGGCCGGAGAGACGATGCGCACCGTGCGCATCCCCTTCGCGGAATTCGAGAGTAGGGGCGAGGCGCAGGCGCTCGATCTCAAGGCACTGCGCGCGCTGGCGATCGAACTCTCGGCCGAACCGGGCGGCCGGGCCTGGCTCGAACTGGGCGCCGTGCGCTTCTACTGAGCCGTGCCGTTCACTCGACCGGCGGGGCGCGCAGCACGGCGTCGTCGAGTTCGCCTTCCCAGCGCGCGACGGTGGTCGTCACGGTCAGGTTGGCGACCGCGCTCGGCACGGTGCGGGTCATGTCGAGCAGCCGGTCGAAGGGCAGCACGAAGCCGACCACCAGCGCGGTCTGCTCGGGGCTGACGCCCGCCGCCGAAAGCACTGCGGCGAGCATGAACAGCGAGGCGGAGGGCACCGGCGCGGTGCCGAAGGCGGCAAGCGCGCCGGTGAGCAGCACAAGCGCGTAGATCGTCGGTGTCAGCGGCGTGCCGAATGCCTGAAGCGCGAACATCGAAAGCAGGCCGACGTACATAGCGGTGCCATCCTTGCCGATACTCGCGCCGAGCGGCAGCACGGTCGAGGCAATCGAGCGGCCGACGCCGAGGTTGTTCTCGGCGATGCGCATCGCCACCGGCAGCGTCGCGCCGCTCGATGCGGTGGAAAAGGCGACCGCGAGCGCATCGGTGATCTCGAACAGGAAGCGGCCCACGGGCACGCGCGCCAGCAGCCTGAGGATCAGCGTATGCGTGAGGAGGATCTGGATCGCCGAGCCGAGCACCACCGCCAGCGCCAGCCAGGCGACGTTGACGAAGACCGCCATGCCGTTTTGCGCCACGGCGTTGGCGATCAGCGCGAAGACGCCGAAGGGGGTCGCCTCCATGACGATGCCGACCATGCGCAGCAGCACCGCCGAAGTCGATTGCAGCAAGCTCGCGAAGGGCTTGCCCGCCTCGCCCGCCAGCACCGTCGCGACGCCGACAAGGATCGCGACGAAGATCAGCGCCAGCATGTCGCCCCGGGCGAGCGCGTCGACGATGTTGAGCGGGATGATGCCGATGAGCTGGTCGTAAGGCGTCACCGGCTCGCCCAGCGCATACGGCGCGGCGCTGCCGAGCGGAACACCCTCGCCCGGCCGGACGAGCACCGCGACGAGCATGCCCACCGCCACCGCGATCGCGGTGGTCAGCGCGAAGAGCCCGACCGCGCGTCCGCCGACGCTGCCCAGCCGCCGGGGATCGGCGAGCGTGGTGATTCCCGAGGCGATCGTCACCAGCACGATCGGCGCGACCAGCATGCGGATCGCGCGGACGAACAGGTCGCCCATGAACTGCACCCAGGGCGTCGCCGAGGGCGCGACGATCGCGAAGGCGAGCCCGAGCACCAGCGCGGCCAGCACGCGCTTCCACAAGGGTATCGCGAACCAGCGGCGCAGCATCGTCAGGGGCACGATCCTTCGGGCGGACGATGCGGCAGGGCCCGGCCCGCGGCGGCGCCGGTCAGCTTGCCGCCGTCGACCGCGATGCGGCCGTTGACGAGCACGGTGCGCACGCCCGTCGCGGTCAGTTCGGGCTGCTGGTAGGTCGCGCGCGCCGCGTAGGTTTCGGGATCGAACACCACGACGTCGGCGAAGGCCCCAGGCCGCAGGTGGCCGCGATCGGCAAGGCCGAACCAGTCCGCCGTCGTCGCCGAGCTGCGGTCGATGAATTCGCGCGTGGTGAGGACGTGTTCGTCCTTCGTGTACTTCGCGTATTTTCGCGCGAAGCTGCCGTAGACGCGCGGATGCGCGGTCGAGGCGTCGGAATCGGTCATGACCCAGGGCTGGCGCATGAACGCCTTGATGTCGTCCTCGGACATGTTGAACGAGATCGTCGCCGGGTCCGCCTCGCGGATCACGGCGATGGCGGCGTCGACCGGATCGAGGCCCAGTTCCTTCGCCACGGCATCGAGATAGCGGTCGCGATAGCGGCCCTCGACGATCAGCAGCTTGGACGCGCCGCCGCGCCGCCGCATGTTCTCGGCCATTTCGGCATGGAGCCGCTCGGCAAGACCGGCATCGTCGAAGCGCGCGAGCAACGCCTTGCGCCCGCCGTCCTGCGCCCAGAGCGGCACCAGCGAGGCGACGAGGCTCGTCCCGCTCGCCGACCAGGGATACTGGCTGGCGGTGGCATCGACGCCCTCGGCGCGCACCTTCTCGATCGCGGCGATGACTTGCGGGGCCATGCCCTGAACGTCGACGCCGAGCGCCTTGATATGCGAGATATGCACCGGGATCGGCGCCTCGCGGCCGATGCGCAGGGTTTCGCCGACCGCCGCGAGCAGGCCGATGTTGTAGTTGGCCTCGTCGCGCATGTGGGTGTCGTAATGCCCGCCCATGCGCCCCGCCTCGGCGGCGAGGGCAATCACTTCCTCGGTCTTCGAAAAGCTCTGCGGGGCGTAGAACAGACCGGTCGAGAGGCCGATCGCGCCCTGGCACATCGCCTCGTGGACGAGCCCGCGCTCCTTGGCGAGTTCGGTCTCGGTGGGCGCGCGCCGGTCCATGCCGATCACTCTGGCGCGGATCGTGCCGAAGCCGGTGAAGACGGCGAAATTGATGCCAGTGGGCTTCGTCTCGGCGCCGGCGAGAAGTTGGCCAGCCTCGATCGGGCCGCCGCCGTCGTTGCCGATGAAGGCGGTGGTCACGCCTTGCAGCAGGAAGGCGGGCACGAGCCGCGCCTGCGCGTCGTCCGACGTGAGCGCGGCTTCCATGTGGGTGTGCGGATCGACGAAGCCGGGCGCGACGATCATCCCGCGCGCATCGATCTCGCGCGGGGCCTCGATCGCGAGGTCCGGCCCCACCGCGAGGATGCGGTCGCCTGCGATCGCGACGTCGCCGGTGAACGCTTCGCCCCCGCCGGGGTAGATCGTGCCGCCGCGAATCACGAGGTCGGCGCCGCCGGGCGGCGGGGGCGCGGAAACGCAGGCGCCGGTCGCCGCGAGAAGCGCCGCGAGCGCGCAGCCGCGCAAGGCGGAAACCCTGAAACTCGGCCCTCGTATCACCCCCAGAACCCCTCTTGCTGCGGCAGAACATAGCCGCCCTCGAAGCGCACGCCGCCCTGGCGATCCTCCCGGAGCCAGTAGGGCCCGTCAAGGTCGACCCAGTCGGACAGCCGCGCGACGTGCAGCGCGGGCGCGATGCCGAGCGAGGAACAGACCATGCAGCCGGTCATCAGACCGAGCCCGCGTTCGCGCGCGGCGTGCGCCAGCGCGAGGCCTTCGGTGAGCCCGCCCGCCTTGTCGAGCTTGACGTTGACCGCGTCGTAGCGCGCCGCGACGACATCGAGATCGGCGGCGACATGGACGGCCTCGTCGGCGCAGATCGGCACCGGCGAGGCGTAGCCCGCCAGCCAGGCGTCGGCCTCGGCCGGAACCGGCTGTTCGAGCAGCGCCACGCCGCATTCCTCGAGCACGCCCGCCATGGCGCGGACCATGGCCTCGTCCCAGCTCTCGTTGGGATCGACGATCAGGGCCGCCTCCGGCGCGGCGCCGCGAACGGCGCGGATCGCATCCGCCGGGGCGTTGGCGTCGACCTTAATCTTGAGCAGCGGCGCATCGGCCACGTCGCGCGCCGCGGCGGCCATCGCTTCGGGCGTGTCGATGACGATGGTGAGCGCGGTTGCAATCGGCGTCGGCGCGGGCTCGCCGAGCCGCGCGCTCACGCCGATGCCGTCGACTTTCGCTTCAAGGTCCCACAGCGCGCAGTCGAGCGCGTTGCGCGCCGCGCCGGCCGGCAGGAGCGCGGCGAGAGCGGCGCGATCCGCCCCGGCCTCGATCGCTGCGCGCACCGCCTCGATCTGCGCCAGCGCGCTCTCGATGCTCTCGCCGTAGCGGGCATAGGGCACCGCTTCGCCGCGTCCGACAAGGCCGCCCTGCGCGAGCGTGACGGTCACGACCTCGGCCGCGGTCTTTACTCCGCGTGCGATCCGGAAAGGGCGACTTAGAGCGAAGCTGTCGTGGCGGGCGTGAAGTTGGCGGGGCATAGCAATTCGTCGACGATCGTATCGAGCCCGAAGCGCATCGGGTCGGTACACGGCAGGCCGAGCGTCGCCGAGACTTCGGCGCAGATGGCAAGCCCGGCGCTCTCGTCGAGCGTGGAGGTGTTGAGGCAGACGCCGACCGCGCGCACGTCCGGGCTGGTGAGCCGCGCGACGCGCAGGTTGGCCTCGAGGCATTGCCCGAGTTCGGGCAGCGACCGTCCGGCAAGGCCGCGCATCGTCTCGCGCGCGGGATCGTGGCAGAGCAGCAGCGCGCTCGCCTGCGCGCCGTGGAGCAGCCCGGTCGAAACGCCGGCGAAGGAGGGATGGAACAGCGAGCCCTGGCCCTCGATGACGTCCCAGCCCTCGTCGTCGCGGGCTGGCGTCAGCGCCTCGATCGCGCCCGAGATGAAATCGGCGACCACGGCATCGACCGGCACGCCGGCTCCGGCGATGAGGATGCCGGTCTGCCCGGTCGCGCGGAAGTCCGCCGCGACGCCGCGTTCGCGCAGCGCCTGCGTCAGCGCCAGCGAGGCGTACATCTTGCCGACCGAGCAATCGGTTCCAACCGTCAGCAGGCGATTGCCCGGGCGGGCATAGCCGGTGCCGATGGGCAAATCGGCGGGCGGCTCGCGCACGTCGAAAAGCTGCAGCCCGCCTTCCCTCGCCAGCGCGGCCAGTTCGGGTATGTCGCGCAGGCGGCGGTGCAGGCCGGCCGCGACGTTCATGCCGTTGCGCAGCGCCTCGGCGGCATCGGCGATCATCTCCTCGCCGATCGCGCCGCCGGCCTTGGCGATGCCGAGCACCAGCGTGCGTGCGCCCGCCGCCGCGGCTTCGGCCATCGTCAGGCGCGGCAGGCCGAGCGTGAGGGGCGAGGCGTCGTGGCGGAACTCGCCGACGCAGTCGGCGCGGCGGAATTCGGCGAGGCCGCGCGAGGTCTTGATGCCGACGCTGTCGTCGCTGCTGCCAAGGTAGAGGAAATAGGGGCTCGGGATCATCGTGCACCACGCTAGTCGCGTATGGCGCGATGATTACCATATTGAACGCTCGGCGCGCTATAACCCGCCGCTATGGATCGGCCGCGACTGCGCCTCGATCGTGCGCGCCAGGGCCTTGATGAAGTCCGTCGCGAGCGCGGTGGGCGGGCGGTTGAGCAGGTACATCGCATGGACGTCGAACGTGAGGCGCGAGCGCATCGGCCGCATCGACAGGCCGGGCACCAGCGAGGCACGCGCGGTGAAGCTGTCGACCACGGTCATGCCCACCCCCTTGCGCACCAGCGCGGTGGCGATGTGGAAGGTGCGCGCCGAGACCACTTCGTCAAGCTCCACCCCGATGCGCTGCACCTCGGCGGTGAACAGCGTGCCGATGGGGCCGCTCGCGGCGAGGCTGATGAAGGGCTTGCCGACGAGCTGTTCGAGATCGATGCGCGGCGGTGCGTCGGGCAGGTCTTCCTCGCGATAGAGCACGACCAGTTCGCCCGCGCCGATCCAGTGATGGCCGAGCGGTGCGGCGCGCGGCACCTCGTAGGCGACCGCGATATCGGTCTCGCGCTCGTAGAGCTTGCGCAGCAGGTCCTCGTGGTGAACGGTCTGGAGGTCGAACTTCACGTTCTCGTGGCTGCGCAGGAATTGCGTGACGGTCGCGGGCAGAGCCTCGAGCGCGATCGACGGCAGCGAGGAGACGCGCAGGATCGAGCCGGTGCCGCGCTTGAGATTGCGGCTCGCCTCGCGCAGCGCGTAGACACGGTCCTGGATCTCGGCGACGTCGGAAAACAGCGTGTGCGCGTCCTCGGTCGGAATCAGGCGGCCGTTGGCCCGCTCGAACAGTTTGAAGCCCAGCAGCGATTCGGCGTGGCGCAGCACTTTCGACACCGAGGGCTGCGACACGTTGAGCGTCCGGGCGGCGGCGCTGACCGACCCGTTGGTGTAGACCGCGTGAAAAATCTCGATGTGCCGCAGGTTCATGCGTCGGGGACATAGCCTTGATGAATGGGCGGATCGCCAGCCATAGGCTCAAGCGCGCGTCGTGCCTAGGTCGAACTGAAACCCGCCGACGCAATATCCAACGCCGGCGCGGAGAGCGAGGCAACTCCGCATGCGCCTGCTTTTCGGTGACGGCCGCTCCCGGCGGGCGTAGGGAAGGCTGCCAATGGCGCGAAAGTCGTGGGAGGCGCACGAGCGGCAAGCACCTCGCCCGCTCAGCCTGAGCTTGTCGAAGGTCTCAACGCGGAGCCTTCGACGAGATCAGGCTGAGCGTGGTTGGCATCAGTTCTACCAACTGTCCGCTTTCGGCGAACGCTTTGCGAGTCTGGAACGTCGCGAAAGTCGTGGGAGCGGACATTGAGCCTCATCCGTCATCCCAGCGAAAGCTGGGATCGCTCACGGTTGAGCGAGGTGATCGAACAAGTCCTCCCAGCCAGGGTTCGCTTGCTCGATAAGCTTGATTTTCCAGTCGCGCTTCCAAGCCTTGAGAGCCTTCTCTCGCGTAATGACCATGGCGATTTCCTCATGGCACTCGACCAAGACCAGTCGCTTCAGTCCATATAGAGGAACCGGACCCAGCGCGATGCTGCGCCATGCGCACAGCCAGGTTCGCGGTGAGCCCCACGTACAGCACGCCGCGTGGCTTGTTGGTCAGGATATAGGTCCAGCCGCCCATCGAACCACGGTGGCGCAACTCCGAGAGCGATGCCAGCTTTCGCTGGCATGACGCGTGGGGGAATGCGACCGCAATGTCGTCGTGTCCGGAAAGGCCGCTTCTGACTGCGCATGCTCCGGAGCGGACGGTCAGACTTCCCCCATGTCGTTGCGCGCGCCGGCGATCCATGTCGCGGTGACGCGCAGGTTTTCGTCGAGGTGGACGAGATCGGCGGCGAGGCCCGGCGCGATCGCGCCGCGCTGGCCGTCCATGTCGAGGAAGCGCGCCGGGTTTCCGCTTGCCAGGCGCGAGGCGGTCTCGATTGGCAGGCCGATCAGGTCGCGCGCGTTGCGCAGGGCCTGCGCCATGGTGAGGAGCGAACCGCCGAGCGTGCCCGTCGCGTCGACCAGCCGGCCACCGCGCACCATGACATGGGCCTCGCCGAGGTCGAAGCTCTGGGCGCTGCCGCCGACGGGAGGCATGGCGTCGGTGACGAGCATCGCGCCGTCCTCGCCGCGCGCACGTATCGCGGCGCGCAGGCTTGCCGGATGGACGTGTTCGCCATCGGCGATGAGCCCGAAGATCGTCCTGCGGTCGTCGAGCGCGGCGCCGACCATGCCCGGCTCGCGGCTGGTAAGCGGCGTCATCGCGTTGAACAGGTGGGTGAAGCCGCAAAGCCCCTCGGCGATAGCGGCGCGTGAGGTCTCGTAGTCGGCCATCGAGTGCCCGGCGGCCACGATCACCCCTGCCGCGCGCAGCCGCGCGATCGCGCCGGGCGGCGCGAGTTCGGGCGCGAGCGTCACCACCCGCGCGCCGCGCCGGGGGCGGCACAGCAGGTCGAGCGCCTCCTCGTCGAGCGGACGCAGGCTCGCGGCGGGATGAATGCCGCGCTTGGCGAGCGCGATGAACGGGCCCTCGATGTGCGCGCCGAGCACGCCGGGCACGCCCGCCGCGATCGCGGCGTCGATCGCTTCGAGCGTCGCCGCGATCAGCGCGAGGTCGCCGCTCACCAGCGTCGGCAGCAGGCCGGTGGTGCCGAAGCGGCGATGCGCGGCGGCGATGGTGCGCACGCCGTCGAGCGTGGGGCGATCGTTGAGCAGCACGTCGCCGCCGCCGTTGACTTGCGTGTCGATGAAACCGGGCAGCAGCCACCCGCCGCGCAGGTCATGCATTTCGCATTCGCCGGGCGGCGGTTCCGGCAGGAGGCCCGCGATCCTGTCCCCATCGAGCATGAGGACCCGGTCTTCGACCACGCCTGTTGGCGTGACGATGCGCGCGCCCGATAGGCCGATCATAGCGTGCGCGTGACCTTGCGCAGATGCGGCGGATGGTCCGGATCGCGACCGCGCGCCAGCGCCAGCGCCTCGACGAGGCGATAGAAGCTCAGGATCTGGGCGATCGGGGCGATCACCGGATGGGCATCGCATCCCGGCAGCACGATCGAAGCCCCGCCGACATCCTCGGCAAGGCCATTGGCGATGATGACCGCGCCGCGGCCCGTGAAGTCGGCGATGCGCTCGGATAGTCCGGTCCGGGCGACATCGCGCGGCGCGAAGATCAGCACAGGATCGCCGGGGCCGACCAGCGTCATCGGCCCGTGCGCCACTTCGGCGCTGCTGAAGGCTTCGGCGTGGATGCCCGCGACTTCCTTGAACTTGAGCGCCGCCTCGCCCGCGATCGGCAGCGTCGGTCCGCGTCCCAGCACGAACAGGCGCGGCGCTTCGGTGAGCGGGGCGAGGGCTTGCGACCAGTCCTGCCGCCACGCCGCGTCCAGCACGTCCTCGATACCGTCGAGCGCGCCGCGCAGGGTGTCGTCGTCGCTCCATTCCGCCGCGATCTGCGTCAGCGCGACCAGCGAAGCGACGAAGCTCTTGGTCGCCGCCACGCTGGTTTCCGGACCGGCGCCGAGCGGGATGAGCACGTCCGCCATCCCGGCCAACGGTGATGCGGTGTCGTTGACCAGCGCCACGAGCACCGCCCCCTTGCTCCGCGCGTCCTCGGCGGCGCTGAGCAGGTCCGGGCTTCGGCCCGACTGCGAGATCGCCACCAACGGCACGCCGGCGAACGCAGGCGAGGTCGCGTGATAGAGCGCGCCGGTCGAAGGCGCATGGCTCAGCGTCGGCAGGCCAAGGCGCGTCTCGAACAGGAACTTGGCGAAACTCGCGGCATGGTCGGAGCTGCCGCGCGCGAGTGTTGCCGCGAACGGCGGGCGCGCAGCGCGCAGGCGCTCGACCGCCGCGCGCACCGTGTCGCGATTGTCGCGCACCTGGCGTGCGGCCCGCTCCGCCGCCTCGGCCGCCTCGCGCCGCATCTGGCTCGTCCTGCTTACGCTCGCGTCCATGGTCGAGGGCGATACCATCCATAACCTTGGGTACAAAGGTGCGTTGTGTTTGTGCGGTATTCGCCTGGGTAATCGGTTGCTATGCCCGGGTCATGACGACCGAAGCGGCAGACGAGCGCTACCGGGACCTCGACCGCTGGCCGCTCGACCAGGCGGTGCAGGCGATGTGGGAAGGGCAGATGGCGGCCGTCGCCGCGCTGGCCAGCGCCAGCGGCGTGCTCGCCGAGGCCGCCGCCGCCGCCGCCTCCCGGCTGCGGGCGGGCGGGCGGCTGGTCTATGTCGGCGCTGGCACCTCGGGGCGGATCGCGATCCAGGACGGCGTCGAACTCACTCCCACTTTCGACTGGCCCGAAGACCGGCTCGTGTTCCTCATGGCCGGGGGCGACAAGGCCGTGACCGGCGCGGTCGAGGGGGCGGAGGACGACCGCGAGGCGGCGCGTGCGGCGATCGCCGGGGCCGACGTCGGGCCAAGCGATGTGGTCATAGGTGTCGCCGCCAGCGGCCGCACGCCGTTCACCTGCGCCGCGCTCGAAGCGGCGCGGGAGGCCGGCGCGCTTACCGTCGCCATGGCCAACAACTCCGGTGCACCCTTGCTCGCGCTTGGCGATCATGCGGTGCTGCTCGACACCGGTGCGGAAGTGCTGGCGGGCTCGACGCGAATGAAGGCCGGCACCGCGCAGAAGGCGGCGCTCAACCTCTTCTCGACCGCGACGATGCTCGCGCTCGGGCGGGTCTACGAAGGCCGCATGGTGGCGATGCGCCCGACCAACGCCAAGCTGCGCGTGCGGGCAAACGCCATGGTCGCGCGCTTCGCCGGAGTAGACGCGGTGTCGGCCGAAGCGGCGCTCGCGGCGAGCGGCAACGACATCCGCCGCGCGGTTCTCGTGGCGCGCGGCCTCGCCCCGGCGGAGGCGGCGAGCCTGCTGGAGGCGCACGGCGGCCAGCTTCGCGGTGCGCTCGAAGCGCTGGACAAGGCCAATGGCTAGGCGCCTCCCGGCCTTGATGCTGGCACTTGCCGTGGCATTCGCCGGTGCTGCGCATGCGGAGCCCCAGCGCCCGGTCGCCACGGCGCGCGTGACGTTCGATGCGAACGGGATCACCGGCGCGAATGTAGAGGGCACCGCCGATCTCGCGACGGGCCGCGCGCTTACGCTCGACGATCCGGTGCGCGTGGCCTCGATCTCGAAGCTTGTCACCGCGATCGCGGTGATGCGGCTGGTCGAGCAGGGCCGGCTCGATCTCGATGCCGATGTCTCCGCCACGCTCGGTTGGCGGTTACGCAACCCGGCCTTTCCCGATGTTCCGATCACGCTGCGGTTGCTGCTTTCGCACCGCTCGAGCCTGACCGATACCATCGACTACGTGCTGCCGCTCGATGCCGACATGGCGACCGTGCTCGCGGACCCGGCCGCCTGGGACGCCGAGCATGCGCCGGGCACCTGGTTCCATTATACCAACTTCAATTTCCCCGTGATCGCCGCGGTCATGGAGCGCGCCACCGGCGAGCGGTTCGACCGGATCGTCGCGCGGCTGGTGCTCGCCCCGCTGGGGATCGACGGCTGCTTCAACTGGGTGACGTGCTCGGACGCGGCGGTCGCGCGCGGCGTGGTGCTTTATCGCGAGCGCGAGCCGGTGAAGGACGATGATCACGGCCAGCGCCCGGCCTGCCCGGTCACGCCGGCGCGCGACGGGACGTGCGAGCTTGCGACGTGGCGGCCGGGCACGAACGGCGCGATCTTCTCGCCGCAGGGCGGCCTGCGCATTTCCGCGCGGGACCTGGCCCGGATCGGGCAGATGCTGCTGGCAAGGGGCAAGCTGGGCGAAACGCGCGTGCTCGAGCCCGCCTCGGTCGCGCTGCTCGAGACGCCCGAATGGAGCTTCGACGGCGCCAACGGCGACACCGGAGACGGGTTTCATTGCCGTTACGGTCTTGCCATGATGATCCTCGCGACGCCGCGCGAGGGTTGCCGCGACGATCCCTTCGGCGACGGTCGCACCCGCTTCGGCCATGCCGGCGATGCCTACGGCCTCAAGTCGGGCCTGTGGTATTCGCGCGAGACTGGCACTGGCCTAGCCTATTTCGCGACCGACGTGCTCGACGCCGACGTGGGCGGGCACTCGGCGTTCACCGCCATTGAGGAAGAACTGGCCAGTTCGCCGCGCCCCTGACACGACCATTGCCAAATGGCCTGATAATGAATATCTAATGCCATATGGAAAACCGAAGGCTCGATCTCGAACCCATCGACATCGGCGCCAGGGCCTTCGCGCCCGAGCCGGTTACGCAGGAAGAAGCCGCCGCGATGTTCAGGGCGGCGGTGAACCTGTTCGGCAAGTGGGAGCTGACCGACGAGCAGGCCGCCAGATTGCTCGACCTGCCGCTGCGAACCTATCGCCGCTGGAAAGCGGCGGGCGCAGGGCGGGTCTCGCGAGACGGTGCGGCGCGACTCTCGAACCTGATGGGCATCCACAAGGCCCTGCGGATCATCTTTTCAGAACGCCAACGCGGTTACGGCTGGATTCGCGCGGCCAATGACGCCTTCGCAGGCCGCAGCGCGCTCGAGATCATGCTGGGCGGCGAACTCACCGACTTGATGCGCGTGCGCCGCTATCTCGATGCCGAACGCGGCGGCTGGTGACTGGCGCGCAGTACCCGGTCTCGCTGGTCGCGTGGCCAGGCGCGGTGCGCATCATCCGCAGCGCCTGGCCGCCGATCGACCTGTTCGAGGACATTGCCGACCCGGCCGACTGGCCGCTGCTGATCTCGGCGGAGCAGAAGACCAATCCGCGCCTTATGGAGACGATCGGCAACCTCGATCTGGTGCCGTTGGCGCGGCGCGTGGGCGGCGCGGGCGCCTCTTATCTCATGTCGCCCTTCACCCATGTCAGTCCCGAGCGGCCGAGCCGGTTTTCCGATGGCGGCTTCGGCGTTCTCTATGCGGCGAAAGCGTTCGAGACCGCGCTGTTCGAAACGATCCATCACCATGCCCGCTTCATGGCCCGCACCGCCGAGCCTCCGGGCTGGACCTCGCAGTTCCGCGAGATCGTGCTGGACGTCGAAGCGGCTCTTCACGATTTGCGCGCCCGTGACCGCGCGGCCGATCCATTGCTCGATCCCGGCAGCTATGCGCGATCGCAGGACCTTGCGAGGCGATTGAGGCGCGAGGGCTCGGATGGACTGGTCTATCCCAGCGTCCGCCACGTCGAGGGCGAGTGCGTCGCGCTCTTCTATCCCGACGGCGGGTCGCGGCCGGTGCAGGGGCGACATCTCGACTATCACTGGAACGGCGAGCAGGTCGACTTGGTGCGCGAGGCCGGTTCGGGCACGGTACTGCGCGTCGTCGAGGCGCGTTGAGCGATCGTCGCGTCGAATCACGGCTTGGCGAGCAATTCCGGGCTCAGGCGCCGTCCACTCGCAAGGCTTCGTATCTCCGCGGCACGCTCCGCAACCGGCCGACGTGCGCGTGTCAGAGCATCGCGGCGAAACGCGGCGACAGGTGCTCGGCGAAGCCGGTGCCCCGCTTCGTCACCACGCGCGCGATCAGATCATGCTCGCGGGCGAATTGCGCGGCATCCTCGCCCATCACCATCAGCGCGGTAGCCAGCGCATCGGCGCGCATCGCGCTCTCGGCCACCACCGTCACGCTCTCCGCGCCGCGCAGCATCGGGACGCCGCTCCCCGGATCGATCGTGTGGCCCAGCCGGAGCGTGCCGAAATCGTGAAAGCGCCGGCTATTGCCGCTCGTCGCGACCGCCCAGCCGGACAGAGCGAGGCGTAGCGGCGCGAGGTTGGCGCTCTCATCCTCTTCGATCGCGACCCACCAGGGCTGCATGTCGGGCTTGACCCCCGCCGCGCGCAACTCGCCGCCGATCTCGGCGAGGTACGACGTGATCCCCGCGCCTTCGAGCACGGCGGCGAGGCAATCGACGCCGTAGCCCTTGGCGATGGCGCACAAGTCGAGCGCCACGCCGCCGGGCTGGCGCAGCCGCTTCATCGCGCGGTCGAAAGCGAGCCGCTGCCAGCCCGCGGCCTTCGCCGCGTCGGCGATCGCGCCCTCGCTCGGCGCCCGCGTGACCGCTTCGGAGCCGAATCCCCACATCTGCGACGCGCGCCCGACCGTAGGATCGAACGCCCCTCCGGTCATCTCCGCGATCGCGAGCGCTTCGCCGACCACCGCGGCGAAGCCGCGCGGCAGGTCGAGCCACTGGCCGCCGCGCAAGCGGTTGAAGCGCGACAGGTGCGAGGTCTGCTCCCACTGGCTCATCTCGGCGACGATGCGATCGAGCACCTGTGCGCATCGCGCTTCGAGCGCGGCAGGCGCGCTTTCGTTCGCGACGACGAGATCGACTCGCCAGGTCGTTCCCATCGTCGCGCCGCCGAAGCCGGTGACACGCCCCTTCGGAGGCAGGAATCGCCGCGTGTCGCCGTTCGCCGGCGGGATGGCGATGCGGATCGTGTCGTCGATGGCCTCGCTCGGACTCAGGGCGCGAGCACCTCGAGCGTGGTGATGTAGCCCAGACGGCGCTTGCCGGCATTGGGCAGCGCGGCCTTGTCGTCCTCGGCCTCGGCTTCGAGCCAGTAGAAGCCGGCATCCTGCCAGGCGATCGTCGCTTCGCCCTTGGCGTCCGTGGTCGCGGAGATCTCGATCGGCGTATTGAGCCAGCGGCCGCCGCCCTTGATGACTGTGAGCTTGAGACCGGCCGCCGGCTCGCCGTCGATCAGGAAGCGGAACACGCCCGGTTCGTTGGCGACGAGGTCGTCAGGGTGCGTCACCGGGACCATCTCGAGGCCCTTGCCCGAGGGCTTGAAGACTTCTTCGGTCGGCGTGCCGAGCGTCACGAAGACCTCGTTGCGCATGATCGTTTCGGCAAGGTTCACGTCGGTCGCGCCTTCGGGAATGAGCTTGGCGATGTCGCCTGCGGCGGCGCCGCGCGGCAGGCGCTTACGCTCGCCATTGAGCATGTATCCGCCGAAGATCCCGGCGCGCTCCATGCCGATGCGGTAGGTGCCCTGGCTGGTGAGATGCACGTCGAAGGTGCCGCGCAGTTCGCCCCGCATCGGGTTGGCGATGGCGCCCTTGCTGCCGTCGGGCATCTCGACCTCGACCTGCTCGGGATCGAGCGGACGGTGGTTCGCCTCGAACAGGTCGTTCGAGACGGCGGCGTCGACCGTGATCCAGGCGTCATCGCCCGACAGCACCGTCTTGGAAGGCAGCAGCCACATGCGATGCGCCGATGCCGGGACGGCCGTGGCGAGCGCCAGAACCGGGGCGAGGGCGGCGAGGACCAGACGGGATTTCGCGTTCACGGGATGTCCTTTCACGGTTTGATGGATACGGCGACGGCGCCGAGTTCGCTCTTGCCGGCGGTGCGCTTGGTCGTGGCGGACTTGCTGCCGAGCGTGACCGGAACGCTGACGACTTCGCGCCCGCCGACCTCGCGCGCGGCCTCGATCGAGAGCTTGTAATCGCCCGCCGCGAGCCCGCGCAGCGCGCTGGCCGGCACGGTGAGTTTCTGCGGGCCGGGCGCCTTGGTCGCGCCGGTCACGCCGTCGAGCTTGGCGCTGCGCCCACCCTTTCGCCACCAGGTGCGCATGTCGCTGAGCCACTTGGCGCCTTCGCCGCCGCGCATGTCGTGGTCGTACCAGACCGCGAGCGTGCGGATTGCGCCGCCGCTCGCCGGTTCGAGCCAGACCGCGACATAGGGGCGGTGGTACTCGGCGACCTTCAGTTGCGGGATGGTGATGTCGATCGCCATCGAATCGGCGAGCGCCGGAGACGAGACGGCGGCCGCGCCGGTCATTGCGATGAAGGACGTCTTGCGCATGGAAAACCTCAATGGATGAAAAGCAGGGCGAGGAGCACGGGCACGAGAAGGCCGAGCCCGGTGACCGGCCAGGTGGCCGGGCGGTTGCGGCTGTGCAGGTACATCAGCACGAAGCCGGTGCCGATGAAGACGAGCGAGCCGAGCGCGAAGATGTCTATGAACCAGCGCCACACCGCACCGGTGTCGCGCCCCTTGTGAAGGTCGTTGAGATAGGCGATCCAGCCGCGATCGGTGGTCTCCCAGGTGATCGCTCCGTCGGCGCGGTCGATGGCGAGCCAGGCGTCGCCGCCGGGCCGGGGCAATGCGAGGTAGACCTCGGCATCGTCCCACTCGGCGTCGTCGGCGCGCACCGAGAGACCGGTCGTTTCGGAAAGCTCGGCGCGCACATCGTCGGGAATCGGCCGGGCCGCTTCGTCCTGCGTGCCGGTCTCGCCGGCAGGCGCGTTGAGCGCGGCGAGGCTCGTGGCCGAAAGCGTCGCCGTACCGTCACGCACGACCGGTTCGGCGGAAATGTCGGCGGCGTGGTTGAGCGTGAAGCCGGTCACGGTGAACAGCAGCAGGCCAACCATCGCGATCGCCGAGCTGATCCAGTGCCAGCTATGAAGCTGGCGGACCCAGAAACCGCGCGTGCGCCGCTTCTTGCGCGGGACTTCTCGCGCCTGCGGCGTGCCCGCCCCGTCGTTCACGTCTTTTCTCGACCGCAAGGCGGCTTCACCCGATGTCATCGCGTTCAGCCGATCGCGAACGAAATGGGGACGATGACCCAGGCGGCGATCGCCTTGCCCGCTTGCTGCGCGGGCACGAATCGCCAGTGCTTGACCGCCTTGATCGCGGCCTGATCGAGCTCCCTGAACCCGCTCGATTCGTGTAGTCGCACTTCGCCGGCGCCGCCGGATGGGGTCACCATGACCTTGAGCAGGACCGTGCCTTCCTCGTGGTTGCGGCGCGACTGAAAGGGATAGCGCGGTCCCGGATTGTTGAGCTGGGCGGCGTTGAAATCGGGCGGCGTGATCGGCGCGGGCGGGGCCGGCGGCGCGTCGATCGCCGGGGCCGACGGCCCGCTCGCCTGAGGCGGCGCCAGGCTGACAACGGTCGAGGTCGAAGGCGCCGCGGCGATGCGCGGCGCCGCGACGGGCAGTTGAATGCGCGGCCGTGGCGCGGCGACGGGCGCGGCTTCGACCGGCTCGCTGACGGGCTCGGGCGGGGGTTGCGGCTGGCTGGCCGGCGGAGCGACGTCGAATACCGCCAGTCGCTCTTTCTCGGGCTTGGCCTGACCGACGATCCCGGTGCTGAGCAGGACCGCGAGCGCCGCGACATGAAGCGCGGTGACCGCCGTCAGCGAGCGAAGGCTGAAGCGAGACGGCTGATAGCCGGCCCGCTCCGCCCCCGTCCACATCTCCGGATCGAGCGACTCGTCAAACGACGCGTCGCTCGTTACCAGTTGCGGCTGCGTTTCGGGGAAACGCGGCCTTGTGCCCTGAGTCCCGCCAAACGGCGTCGTGAGTCGCAATGTCGCTGTGCCCATGCGCCAATGTTTCCCGGAATCAAGGCTAATGCAAGTCGTTTGCATTAATTTCTCAATACATTGCGCTGATCGTCAGGAGCGCTTGCCGCCCCGCGGCGGGTACTGCGAAGTGCGGATTGCGGATTTTGACGATGTAGCGCTCGTCGGCGATGTTCTGAACGTTGAGCCGTGCCGATATCGCATGGGTGAACTTATACTCGGCGAAGGCGTCGAAGCGGGCATAGCCGTCAGCGCTGATCGAGTTGCCCGCATCGGCGTAGCGCTTCGAGGCGCCGTAGGCACCGCCGCCCACCGCGAGCTGCGGGGTCGCCTGCCACCGCACCGTCGCCGAGAAGTTGTGCTTGGGCGTCTGCGGCAGGACGTTGCCCACGATCTCGGAATTGTCGTTCGCGCGCAACTCGCTGTCGACGTAGGTATAGCCGGCGGTGATCGAGACCGGCCCGGCCTGGCCCGTCACGCCGAGCTCGAAGCCCTGCAGGCGCGCCGCGTCGAAGATGTCGGTGATGACGTCGCCGTCGGTCTGGATGATGTTGTTGCGCTTGATCCGGAAGGCCGCGGCCGAAAGCAGGAGGTTGCCTTCCATGAGTTCGGCCTTGGCGCCAACTTCCCAGTTCTCGAACGACTGCGGCTCGCGCGTCTCGTTGGCCGAACCGAGATTGTCGCTGCCTTCGCCAACCGTCGTGCCCGGAGGATTCTTCGAATCGGCGTAGGAGGCATAGATGCTGGTCGTCTCGCTTGGCTTGAACACGACGCCCGCCTGCCAGGTGAAGAAGTCGCCCGAGTTCTCCGCATCGTAGCAGCCGCCACGGCCGCACCCTGCGGCCTTGGCCGAGAAATCGGTCCAGCGGATTCCGCCGTTCAGCAGGAGCTGCGGCAGGATCGTGACCGTGTCGAACAGGTAGAAGCTGTATTCCTCGGCCGATGCGGTGGACGGGCTGGTGCTGCGCTCGATCGTGCCGTTCCACGGGTCTGACGGGTCGGGATTGTCGAGCGAGGTGCAGTTGTAGTTCGCGAAGTCCTCGTCGGCGCATGAGCGGTTACCTGTCGCGACCGAATAGCCCGCGTTGGAACTGTCCGCCACGGCCATTTCGAAGCCGAACGAAAGCGCGTGTTCGATCGAGCCCGTGTCGAAGTTGGTGGCGAGGTTGGTGTTGCTCGCCAGGCCCTTGTTCCACGAGTTGCGGCTCTTGATGTTGCGCCAGACGAACCCGTTCGCGACATTGCCGGCGCTGTCGTCCGGGTTGGTCACGATATAGGCGTTGGTGTTGTAGTTGTAGCGGGTGGTGTTCGACAGATAGAGTCCGCCGCCCAGGTCGCCGTTGAATTCGAATGTGACCGAGTCGGTCTTGGTCTTCTGGAAATCGCGGGCGAGCAGGCCGTAGAAGTTGTCGCGATCGACGTCGGCCGGCTCGCGCACGCCGCCCGCGAGCTGGTCGCGCGAGGTCAGCGGAATGCCGTAGTCGGGCATCGCGTCGGTTTCGTAGTGATAGTACGAGAGCGTTGCCGAGATCGGCGAGCCCACGCCCCAGGTGATCGAGGGCAGCACGCCCCAGCGGTCATCGAAGACCGCGTCGCGGCCCGGTACGTCGGAGTCGTGATACATGCCGACGATGCGCACGGCGAGCTTGTCGTTGAGCTGGACATTGGCGTCGGCGGTCACGCGCACCAGGTCGCTGGTGCCGGCGGTGACCTGCCCCTCGGCGAACACGCCGGCGCGCGCGACCTTGGAGACGAGGTTGATGCTGCCGCCCGCTGTGCCGCGGCCGCCGAACGCCGAGTTCGGGCCCTTGGTCACCTCGATCTGTTCGAGCGCGAAGATCTCACGGGTCTGCGAGCCGATGTCGCGCAGGCCATCGACGAACACACTGCCGGTCGAATCGATACCGCGGATCAGCGGAATATCCGCCGACGCCGTGCCGCCTTCGCCCGCGCCGAGGGTGATGCCGGGAACGGTGCGCAGCGCATCCTCGAGCGTGAACGAGGCGCTGTCGCGGATCACGGCTTCCGAAACGACCGTGATGATGCGCGGGGTATCGACGAGCGGAGCCGTCGCCTTGGGCGAGGTCTGCTCAGCGCGATAGGAATCCTCCACGGCGCTGTCGGTCACGGTCATGCCTTCGAGGCGCGTCGGCTCGCCGTCTTTCGTCTGGGCCATGACCGGCTGGGCTGCCACCGCGATGAACCCGACGCAGCCCACAGCCAGAAATCCGGCGGCACCGCCGGTTGCGAAGACACGTTTCATTGATTTCCCCTCATATGTCTGAGGAGTGCTATTGCGAGTCAATCGCAGTCCGTCAAGACCTATTGCGAGCGCATCGCAATTAGAAGGTCAGGTGTCGGCCCAGTCGCGCAGGAGATTATGGTAGAGGCTGGTCAGGTCGATCACGACCGGATCAGCCCCGCCGCGTTCGGCCGAAAGCGTCTGGATCGCGCAGTCGAGTCGGTAGAGCTTTTCGCGCTGGCCGTGGTCGCGCACCATGCTCTGCAGCCAGAAGAAGCAGCCGACTCGTTCGCCGCGCGTCACGGGCGTGACCCGGTGGACACTCGAGGCCGGATAGAGCACGAGGTCCCCCGCCGCGAGCTTGACGCGGTGCTCGCCGAAGAGGTCCTCGACGACGAGTTCGCCGCCGTCGTAGGTGTCCGGCTCGGCAAGGAACACGGTGCACGACAAGTCGCTGCGCACGCGCTGCTGCGTTCCCTGGACGCCGCGGATCGCGTTGTCGACGTGCGCACCGAACTCCTGTCCCCCCGAATAGCGGTTGAACAGCGGCGGAAAGACCTTCAGCGGCAGGGCGGCCGCGACGAACTGCGGGGTGCGGGCGAGCGCCTCGGCGATCAGGTCGCCGGCCTGTCGTTCCGCCGTGCCGCCATGCGCGAGTTGCAGGTTCCTTTTCGCGAGGCGCGACTGATGGCCCGAGGTCTCGTTGCCGTCGACCCATTCGGCCGCATCGATGATCTCGCGGCAGCGGGCCAGGTCCTGCGCGGAGAGCACGCCTTCGATCTTGAGCATCATGACAGATTTGCCCCCAGTTTGGCGGTCGTCCTCAACCCGACCGGCTCAGGCGCTAGGACCGGATGCGGTTTCTGTCAATGCGAGGCATTATCAAAAACACTTGTCCCGCGAGGTGCAAAAAAGCTCTCGTCTCAGGATTGCTGCGTCCACTGGCCGCCGAGCGCGCGGAACAGGTCGACTTGCGCGAAGGCGACGCTGCGGTCCGCCTCGGCCAGCGCGAACTCGGCATCGGCGAGCGTGCGCTGCGCGTCGAGCACCGTGAGGAAGTCTACCCGCCCCACCCGCTGCCTGGCAAGGCTTGCCCGCGCGGCGCGGTCCGCGGCGTCGCGCGCGGACTGGAGCGAGGCGCGGCGCAGCAGCGCGTTGCGATAGGCGGACAGCGCCGTCTCGGTCTCTTCGAGCGCCCGCAGCACGGAAGCGTCGAACCGCGCGAGATCGGCGTCCGCGTCGGCCCGGGCCTCGCCGATGCGCGCCCGGATCGCCTCCTGGTTGGGGAAGGCCCACGAGACGAGCGGCCCTACCAGCCAGCGCAGCGCGCCCGCGCCGAACAGGTCGGTCGCGCCCACCGTGCTCGTTCCCGCCGATGCGCCGAAGCTGATGCGCGGATAGAGGTCGGCGGTCGCGACGCCGATCCGCGCGGTGCTGGCGGCGAGGCGGCGCTCGGCGGCGCGCACGTCCGGTCGGCGGGCGAGCAGGGCGCGGCCGTCCCCGACCGGGATCGGCTGGGCGAGGTCCGGCGGTCTGGTGCGCGCGCCGGCCTCGGCGGGCAGGGCCGCCGGCGCGCGTCCGGTCAGCGTCGCGAGGCGGAACAGCGCCGCGTCGCGGTCGGCGGCGAGCGCCGGGATCGCGGCGGCCTGCTCGTCGCGCAACTGGGTCAGGCGGATGAGGTCGAGCCGGTCGGCAAGCCCGCGTTCCTCGCGCGCGCCGGTGATCCGCAGCGAGCGCTCCAGCAGGTCGACGGTGCGGGTGGCGACAGCGATGCGTTCGGCGCTCGCGGCGGCGTCGACGTAGGCGCGCACGGTGTCGGCGACGACCGCGACGCGCACCGCGTCGGCATCCTCGCGCGCCGCCTGCCAGTCGCCGCGCGCCGCCTCGACTCCGCGCGACACGCGGCCGAACAGGTCGAGCTCATAGCCGATCGCCATGCCCGCATCGACCGCGCGGCGCTCGCGATCGACGCCGGGCAGCGCTTGCGACCGCGCGGTGCGGCCGTAGGTGGCGGTGCCTTCGAGCGCGGTCGAGGGAAGACGATCGGACGCCGCGCCGCGCAGCGAGGCCCGCGCCCGTTCGATCCGCGCGACCGCGACGCGCACGTCGGTGTTGGCGGCGAGCGCGTCACGCACCAGCGCATCGAGCATCGGATCGTCGTAGAGCCGCCACCAGTCGCCCTGCGGTTCGGCGGTCGTGACCGCCGGGGAATCCGCCGCGCCGATGAATTCCTGCGCAGCCATCGGGGGCGGGGTCGGGGCGACGTAGTCGGGACCGGCGGCGCAGGCCGTCAGGCTCACGCTTGCCAGCAGCGCCGTGAGGGTGTTGCGATGGAACATGATCATGCTTCCTATTCGGCCGGCAGCATCGCCGGATCGGTGTCGCCGGAGCCGGTGCGACGCGTCCGGGCGCGGCGCAGCCGGTCGGCGAGCTTGCGGCACACGACGTAGAAGGTGGGCGTGAACAGCAGTCCGAAGCCGGTGACGCCGGTCATGCCGAAGAACATCGCCGTGCCCAGCGCCTGGCGCAGCTCGGCGCCCGCGCCTTCGGCGATCACCAGCGGAACCGCGCCGAGGATGAACGCGAAACTCGTCATCAGGATCGGGCGCAGGCGGGTCCGCGCCGCGTGGACCGCCGCATCGATTGTCGACATCCCGCGTTCTTCCTCCGCCTGCTTGGCGAATTCGACCACCAGGATCGCATTCTTCGCGGCCAGCGCGATCAGCACGACCAGCCCGATCTGGGTGAGGATGTTGTTGTCCATCCCCCGCAGGTTCACCCCGATCATTGCGGCGAACAGGCACATCGGCACGATCAGGATGATCGCGAGCGGCAGCGTCAGGCTTTCGTACTGCGCGGCGAGCACCAGGAAGACGAACAGCACCGCCATGCCGAACACGATTGCGGCGGTATTGCCCGCGCTCTGCTGCTGGAAGGCGATGCCCGTCCACTCGTGGGCATAGCCCGCCGGGAGGACTTCGTCGGCGAGCTTCTCCATCGTCGCCAGCGACTGGCCCGAGGAGTATCCCGGCGGCGTATTGCCGTCGACCTCGATCGCGGGCAGCAGGTTGTAGCGGACCACGCGGTAGGGGCCGGTCTTGTTCTCGAAGGTCGCGACCGAGCCGAGCGGCACCATCGCGCCCGAGTCCGAGCGCGTCTTGAGGTTGGCGATGTCGGCGATCGAGCCGCGATGCGCCGCGTCGGCCTGCGCGGTGACGCGATAGGTGCGACCGAGCAGGTTGAAGTCGTTAACGAAGGCCGAGCCGAGGTAGACCTGCAGCGCCTCGAACACGCGCTGCGGCGGCACGCCGAGCAGGTCGGCCTTGCGGCGGTCGACATCCGCGAAGACGCGCGGCGTCGCCATGTTGAACAGGGTGTAGACCTGCGTCAGCCCCTCGGTCTGGTTGGCCTGTCCCACGAGCTTGCCGGTGGCGGCAGCGAGCGGGCCGTAGCCGCGACCTTCGCGGTCCTCGACGATCATGCGATAGCCGCCGGCGGGCACGATGCCGTTGATCGTCGGCGGCGGCAGCAGCACGACCTGTGCCTTGTCGTAGCCGGCGAGCGCCTTCTGCGCCTGGGCGAGGATCGTGTCGTAGTCGGCGCCGATCTTCTGCCGTTCGGCGAAGCTGTCGAAGGGGAAATAGATCGCGGCGGCGTCGGGAGAGGCGGTGCGCGAGGGGCCGTGGAAGCCCGCGAACATCACCGCGCCGCGAATGCCCTTGATCGGCAGCACGCGTTTGGCGATGTCGCGCGTCACCTCGTCGGTGCGCTCGAGCGAGGACCCGGGCGGCAGGAACGCGGCGGCAAGGAAGTAGCCCTGGTCCTGCTGCGGGACGAACCCGGTCGGCGTCGCCCAGAACAGGCCGACGGTGGCCGCGATCAGCCCGCCATAAGTCAGCATGACCCGGCGCGGCTTGCGCACGAGACGGCGGGTGAGGGCGGAATAGCGTTCCGACAGCCGCTCGAAACCGCGGTTGAACCGGTCCGCCGCGCTCTGCGCGACGTGCCGCCAGCGCGGTGCGTCCGGCGCGGCGCGCTCGCGCTCGCGCAGCAGGATCGCCGCCAGCGCGGGCGAGAGCGTCAGCGAAAGCAGCAGCGAGATCACCGTCGCGGTCGAGATCGTCACCGCGAACTGCTGGTAGAACGCGCCCGAGATGCCGGTGAGGAACATCGTCGGCACGAACACCGCGCAGAGCACCAGCACGATCGCGACGAGCGCGCCGGAGACTTCGTCCATCGAGGTCCGCGCCGCCTCGATCGGAGAGAGGCCCTCTTCGATGTAGCGCTCGACGTTTTCGACCACGACGATCGCGTCGTCGACGACGATGCCGATCGCCAGCACCAGTCCGAACAGCGAGAGGTTGTTGAGCGAGTAGCCCGCCATGGCCAGCACCACCGCGGTGCCGACCAGCGAGACCGGGATCGCGAGGATCGGGATCACCGCCGCGCGCCAGTTCTGCAGGAACACGAGGATGACGAGGACGACCAGCACCATCGCCTCGATCAGCGTGTGATAGACCGCGTCGATCGACTGGCCGATGAACTCGGTGGGGTTGTAGATCACCGAATATTCGAGGCCCTTGGGAAACTTGGCGGCGAGCGAATCCATCTCGGCACGGACGGCCTCGGCCGCTTCGAGCGCGTTCGAGCCGGGCCGTTGCAGCACCGCGATGACCACCGTGGGCTCGCCCGAGAGATAGGTATTGATGGTGTAGTCTTGCGCGCCGAGCTCGACCCGCGCGACGTCGCGCAGGCGCACCTGGCGTCCGTCGGCATCGGAGCGGATGACGATGTCGCGGAACTGCTCGGGATCGGCGAGGCGTCCCTGCAGCTCGACGCCGACCTGGAAGGCCCTGCCGGTCGCGACCGGAGGCGCGCCGAGCGCACCGGCGGACACCTGCACGTTCTGCGCGCGCAAGGCGCTCAGGATTTCGCCGGCGGTGAGGTCGAGCGCGGCGGCCCGGCCCGGATCGATCCAGATCCGCATGCCGTAGTCGCGCGATCCGAACAGCCGCACGTCGCCGACCCCGTCGAGCCGCGCCAGCCGGTCCTGGACCTGGGTGAGCGCGTAGTTCGACAGGTATTCACGGTCGAAGGTGCCGTCGGGCGACTGCAGGTTCACGACCATGAGGAAGTCGGGCGACGACTTGCGGGTGACGACGCCGAAGCGCTGCACCTCTTCGGGCAGGCGCGGCGTGGCGACGGCGACGCGGTTCTGCACGAGCACCTGCGCGGCATCGAGGTCGGTGCCGATCTTGAAGGTGACGGTGATCGTCACCTTGCCGTCGCCGGTCGACTGCGAGCTCATGTAGAGCATGTCGTCGACGCCGTTGATTTCCTGCTCGATCGGCGCGGCGACGGTATCGGCCACGGTCTCGGCGGATGCGCCGGGATACTGCGCGGTCACCGTCACCGTGGGCGGGACGACGTCGGGATATTGGCTGACGGGAAGACCGAAATAGGCCAGCGTGCCGACCACCGTGATGATCACCGCGATCACGCCGGCGAAGATCGGCCGGTCGATGAAGAACCGGGAAAAACGCATTCTAGGATGTCCCTTCGGAGGGGATGTCGCGGGCGCGGCGCGTCAGCGTGCGATCGTGGCCTGCGCCGCGCTCGGCACGTCGGGGTCGGCGGAGGCTTGGGAAACGGGGGCGGGGGCGATCTTGCCCGGACGGGTCTTGACCTTGCTGCCGGGCGCCGCCGCAGCGAAGTTCGAGATCACCACCCTGTCGCCGCGTTCCAACCCGGATCGGATCACGCGCAGGCCATCGACCAGCGGCCCGGGCTCGACCGGCTTGGCCGAGACCGAGCCGTCGCCGGCAACGACGAGGACGACCTTGCGGGCCTGGTCGGACTGCACCGCCGCATCGGGCACGAGCATCGCGTGGGTCGTGCCGCCGCTCGCCAGCCGCATGTTGCCGAACATGCCGGGGGTGAGGAACCCGTCCGGATTGGCGAAGCTGGCGCGCACGCGGATCGTGCCCGAGCGCGGATCGAGCCCGTTGTCGGTGAAGTCGAGCTTGCCGTGCCAGCGGTAGTCGGCTTCGTCCTGCAGGCGCACCTCGACATCGCTCGGCGCGCGATCCGCGGCGCGGTCACGCTGCGTCTTGAGGAAGAGCGCTTCGGAGGCGTCGAAGTCGAAATAGATCGGGTCGACCGCATTGATCGTCGTGAGCAGGCTCGCTTCGGCCCCGCCTTCGCCCGAGACGAGATTGCCGGCATCGACGCGCCGGTCCGAGACGCGGCCCGAGATCGGCGCGCGCACGGTGGTGAACTCGACGTCGAGCGCACGGCTGCGCACGCGCGCCTGGGCCGCCGCCAGCGCGGCAGACGAAGCACGCACCTTGGCGCGCAGGGCGTCGATCTCGCTCGCGGCGATCGCCTCGTCGCCGGTGAGGCCCTCGACGCGGGCGTAGTCGGCGCGGGCGAGCGCCAATGCGCTGCTCGCCGATGCGACGTCGGCCCGTGCTTCGGCGAGCGCGGCGCGATAGGGGCGCGGGTCCACGGTGAACAGCGGCTGGCCCTTGCGGACGAAGTCGCCGTCGCGGAAGTGGATCGCGGTGATCGCCCCCGAGACGCGCGGGCGGACTTCGACCGACTGGCTCGGCGCGAAGCGTCCGACGTAATCGTCCCAGAGCGTGACTTCGCGGACCAGCGGAGTTGCGGCCTCGACGGTGGCGGGCGGCATCGCGGCATTCGCGGGCGGCCCGCGATCGAGCAGCGTCCAGGTCGCACCGCCCGCAAGGACGAGAGCAAGACCGGCGGCAGCGAGCCAGCGGCTTCGCCGATGCCGCGGGGCTTGCGCGTGCGTCGCGTCCTCCATGGCCGATATTTCCCGTGAATCGAGGGGGCGGTTCATGCGGTCACCCCGCGCCCGGCGATGCGCAGATCGACAATTCTGTCGATCACGTTGCCCGCCTGATGCTCGCTGAAGCCCGCGGCGATCGCGTCCTTGATCGCCGACGCGGGCAGCCGATAGCCCTCGTGCCAGGCGCGCACCGCCAGGCGGCGCAGCGCCTCGAGCCGCTCGTTGGCGAGCACCGGCGAGGGGGGCTGCGGACCGAACAGCAGCCGCGCCAGCCGGCCGCGCTTGCGCTGCGGGCGTAGCGAGGCGAGATCGTCGCCGCGGGCAAGCTCGACGATCCGCCATTCGTAGGCGCTGATCGGCTCGGCCGGCGATTGCGCGCCGATCCCCGGAAGGATCGCGGCGATTTCGGGACTCATGGTTGTCTCGGCGCTTTCGACGGGCCTGAAGTCGATGAAAGCCATCGGGTGTCCTTCCTGAAAGAAAAGCCCCCGGCGCACGGGCTTGGGGGGGCGGGGATCGCGCGCCGGGGGACGCCGGCGCGAGCCGCGCCGGGCGAGTGGGTGTGCGGATGCGAACGCCGAGACGATCCGTCTCGCGCGAGCATGCCTGTTTTTTCGAATGGACCTGCCGGCCCGGCAGTCACCGGGCCAAAGCGCGGTCAGCCGGTCAGGACCGGCCCTTCACGGGACTACACATGGGGGACCTCCATAACTGCGGCACTGGCCGGTCCTTTTATGTACTGATCGGTATATATTTCACGCCGCCAATCTGGTCAAGCGCTTTTGTGTACCGCCCGGTAAATTAGCGCTCGGCGCCCCTTTTCAAGAGGTGAACCGCGAATGAATGCAGATTTTTTTCGAAGCGCGCCGCCCGCGCTGCGGGCTCAGGCCGAGGGCCAGCAGGCGAGAGTCGTCGCGACGATCCGCTCGAGCGCCTCGCGCCCGGCACCGCTCCCGGCCTTGACGGAAAGGCCCTGCATCACCGTGGTCAGGTAGCTCGCGAGCGCCTCGGGATCGACGTGCTCGGACAAGTCGCCCTCGTCACGCGCGCGCTCGAAGCGGGCGACGATCGCGCGTTCCGACGAGGCACGGCGCGCGATCACTTCGGCGCGGATCGTCTCCGCCTCCGCTCCGCAGGTAACGGCGCTGATCACGCCGAGGCAGCCTTGTGGATCGGTCTCGCCGCAATGCGTGGCGAGCGCGCCGGTGAGCAGCTTTTCGGCAACGCCGCGCGCGGTCGGGGCATCGAGCGCGGTCTTGACGTAGCACAGCTTCTCGCGCTCGTAGAGGTCGAGCGCCTTGCGGAACAGCGCTTCCTTGTTGCCGAAGCAGGCATAGAGGCTGGGCTTGGCGATCCCCATCGCCTCGGTCAGCTCGGCCATCGAGGCGCCTTCGTAGCCGCGCTGCCAGAACACGCGCAACGCCCGTGCAAGCGCTTCATCGGGATCGAATTCGCGCGGACGGCCGCGCGAGGGGGATGCGGCACAGGCGGTGACGGATGGAGAGGACGGGGACATAACGGTCAGTATATAATTCCTCGCAAATGAACGTCCAGTTGATCGTGCCGCTGTCCGTCAGGCGGCAAATCCCCCGAGGGGGGCGGCATGGGGCCCGATCTTGCCGTCAGCGTCACCGTCGCATGTGCCCAAGGCGGAATCGTGGGTCCGGATCATGCGGGCGAGGCGAGGCCTCGCAGCCCGCTGCGCGGCCAGAGCCGTTCGAGCAGCGGCAATGTCGTTTCGCGATCAACCTGAAAATCGCTAAACCGGATTTACAATTGCGATGCGAACGCGGAACGGCATCGGCCATGACCCGTATCCTGCGTTCGATCGATCCCTACATCGCGCTGATGCTGCTGACCGTCGGCCTTGCAGCGGTGTGCCCCGCCGTGGGCACCGGCGCGCGTGTCGCGGGTGCGGCGGCCGATGCCGGCATCGTCTTCCTTTTCTTTCTCTACGGCTCGCGCCTTTCGCCCCGGGCCGCGCTCGACGGGATCATGCAATGGCGCCTGCAGATCGCCGTCCTCGTCTGCACTTTCGCGCTGTTCCCGGTCCTGGGCGTGTTGATCGCGCAAGTGGCGCCGGCGGTGCTTCCCGAGACGCTCGTTTCGGGAATCCTCTTCCTGTGCCTGATGCCCTCGACGGTGCAGTCGTCGATCGCCTTCACTTCGATCGCGCGCGGCAATGTGCCGGCGGCGCTCTGCGCGGCCTCGGCCTCGAACATCCTGGGCGTGTTCGTGAGTCCGATCCTCGCGGGCTGGCTGCTCAACATCAGCGGCGTCGCGGTTTCCTTCGACGTCTTTCGCGACATCGCGCTGCAACTTCTCGCGCCGTTTCTGGTAGGGCAGATGCTGCGGCCCGTTATCGGGAGCTGGATTCAGGCGAACAAGCGCGTGCTCGGCCTCGCCGACAGGGGTTCGATCCTGCTGATCATCTACGTCGCATTCTCCAATGGGATGGCGGATCATATCTGGTCGAACGTCGACATCGCCGACCTCGCCCTGCTTGTCGCGATTCTCGGCGCGCTGCTGGCCGTGGTCCTCGTGCTGACCCGCATGGTCGCGGAAAAGGTCATGCGGCTTCCCATTGAAGACGTGATCGTGCTGCAGTTCTGCGGGTCCAAGAAGTCGCTCGCGAGCGGCCTGCCGATGGCGACGGTGCTCGTTTCCGGCCCGCAACTGGGGCTGCTGGTCCTGCCGCTGATGCTCTTTCACCAGATCCAGCTCATGGTCTGCACCGTGCTGGCAAACCGCTACGCGGCGCGATCGGCCGTCGAGGCGGAGGCGACGACCTAGCGTCCTTGCCGGGCTCTCGCGGTTGTGCGGAGGAAATAACCGCTTAAATTCGCTCCGCAAAGCCACGAGAGCAGAGATGGACGAGTCCCACGACCAGCAATCCGCGACGCAACCCGATATCGCGGGGGTCGAGTCCTACGACGGACCGGCGGGCGGCTGGGGCGCGCTCAAGGCCGTGGCGCTCGCGGTGCGCGACCAGATGGGCGCGTCCACCGATACGCGCGCGCTGCTCAAGGTGAACCAGCCGACGGGCTTCGACTGTCCCGGCTGCGCCTGGCCGGATCCCAAGCACACCTCCTCGTTCGAGTTCTGCGAGAACGGCGCCAAGGCGGTGACCTGGGAGGCCACGGCCAAGCGCGCCGACCCCGATTTCTTCGCCCGCCATTCCGTCGCCGAGCTGTGGGAGTGGAGCGACCATGCGCTCGAGGACGCGGGCCGGCTCACCCATCCGCTGCGCTATGACGAGGCGAGCGACCGCTTCGTCGCGGTTTCGTGGGACGAGGCGTTCGCGCGGATCGGCGCGGGCCTGCGCGCGCTCGACGATCCCAACAAGTGCGAGTTCTATTGCTCGGGCCGCGCCTCCAACGAGGCGGCGTTCCTCTACCAGCTCATGGCGCGTGCCTATGGCACGAACAATTTCCCCGACTGCTCGAACATGTGCCACGAGGCGACGAGCGTCGGCCTGCCCCAGTCGATCGGCATCGGCAAGGGCACGGTGACGCTGGACGATTTCGACGCGTGCGACGCGATCTTCTGCATCGGCCACAATCCGGGAACCAACCATCCCCGGATGCTCGATACGCTGGCGGCGGCGGCGAGGCGCGGCACGCCGATCGTCGTCGCCAATCCGATGAAGGAGCGCGGGCTGGAGCGGTTCAAGTCGCCGCAGCATCCCGCCGAAATGCTCTCGCCGCGCGCCACCCAGCTCGCCTCGGCCTATCATCAGGTCCGCGTCGGCGGCGACAGCGCGATGCTCAAGGGCATCATGAAGGCGCTGTTCGAGGCCGACGCGGCCGACCTCGCCAGCGGCGGCGAGGGCCTGCTCGACCGCGCGTTCATCGCCGAGCATACGCTCGGGATCGACGAGCTGCGCGCCGATGTCGAGGCGATCGCCTGGGACGAGATCGTGCGCCGCTCCGGCCTCGAGCGCGCGGCGATCGAGAGCATGGCGCGCACCTACTGGAGCGCGCAAAATGTGATCGTGTGCTATGGCATGGGCATCACCCAGCATGCCAACGGCACCCAGAACGTGCAGCAGATCGCCAACCTGCTGCTGCTGCGCGGTAACATCGGCAAGCCCGGCGCGGGCATCTGCCCGCTTCGCGGCCATTCGAATGTGCAGGGCGACCGCACCGTCGGCATCACCGAGATTCCGGGCGAGGCGATGCTGGCGCGGCTCGACGAGCGCTTCGGCATCACCAGCCCGCGCGCGCATGGCCATGCCGCGGTCGAGGCGCTCGTCGCGATGCGCGAGAAGCGTTCGCGCGCGTGCATCTCGCTGGGCGGCAATCTCGCGATGGCGATGCCCGATCCGGAGGCCTGCTTCGAGGCCTTTCGCGGGCTCGATCTCTCGGTCAACGTCCTGACCAAGTTCAACCGCACCTGCCTGCTGCTCGCGAAAGAGACGATCGTCCTGCCCTGCCTCGGACGGACCGAACGCGACGTCCAGGCCGAGGGGGAACAGTGGGTCACGGTCGAGGATTCGATGTCGATGGTCCACGCCTCGCGCGGCTCGCTCAAGCCCGCCGCGGACGATCTCAGGTCCGAGCCGGCGATCGTCGCGGGCATGGCCAGGGCGGCGCTGCCCGACACGCCGATCGACTGGGACTGGCTCGTCGCCGACTACGACCGCATCCGCGATGCGATCGAGGCGGTGTTTCCCGACTTTCGCGACTTCAATGTCCGCGCGCGCCGCAAGGGCGGCTTCCGCCTCACCGTCGGCGCGTCGCAGCGGCAATGGAACACGCCTTCGGGCAAGGCGCATTTCATCGCCCATCCGCTGAGCGGCGCCACGGGCGATGCCGGGACGCTGATCCTCACGACCGTGCGCAGCCATGATCAGTACAACACCACGATCTACGGCATGAACGACCGCTATCGCGGGATTTCGGGGCGCCGCGACGTGATCTTCGCCAATGCCGAGGATCTGGCCGATCTCGGCCTGCGTCATGGCGACAAGGTGGATGTCGACGCGGGTCCCGGCCGGGTGCTTGAGGGCTTCACCCTCGTCGCCCATGCCATCGCGCGCGGATCGCTGGCGGCCTACTATCCCGAGGCCAATTGCCTCGTCCCGCTCGACGATCACGACGAACTGAGCGGCACGCCGTCTTACAAGTCCGTCCACGTCACGCTGCGGCCCGCCTCCCGGTGAGCGCTTCCGACCTCCACACCTTCGACCTGATCGAGGCCACGGGCAAGGCGCACGCGCAGGCGCGCGCGATCGCGCGGGAGGTCCCGGTCGCGATCGAGCTGAACGGCATCGGCTATGCCGTGCTCATGGCCAGCGCCGACGACCTGGAGGATCTCGCCTACGGCTTCGCGCGAAGCGAGCGCCTGATCGAGACCGCCGGGCAAGTCGAATACGTCGCCATCCACCATGCCGAGCAGGGCGTGATCGTGCGGATCGGGCTGGAGGACGAGGCGGCCGCGCGCATCCATGACCGCGTTCGCCATCGCACGTCCGAATCCTCGTGCGGGCTTTGCGGGATCGAGAACCTCGAACAGGCGATGCGCCCCCTGCCGCGCCTGCCCGATGCCGCGCGGCCCGAGGAAGGCGCAATCTTCGCCGCTCTCGCCACGCTGCGCGAGCACCAGCCGCTCAACCGTGAGACCGGCGCGGTCCACGCGGCGGCGCTCTGCGCGGCGGACGGCGCCATCCGGCTCGTGCGCGAGGATGTCGGCCGGCACAATGCCTTCGACAAGCTGATCGGCGCGATGCTGCGGCAGGGGCTCGGCTGGGACGGCGGCTTCGCGCTGCTCTCGTCGCGGTGCTCGTTCGAGCTGGTCGAGAAAGCCGCGCTGTCCGGCTGTCCGGCGATGGTCACGATCTCGGCGCCGACCACGCTGGCGCTCGACCGCGCGCGTCAAGCCAACCTGCCTCTCTATGTGCTGGCCCGGAGTGACAGCCTCCTGCGTGCCTAGTGCTGGCTCGGAAGCGGCGCGTCGCGCAGCGCGGACGTGAGCGCAGCCAGCGGCTCGCCCGCGCTCGCGGTCTTGAGATCGCCTTGCAGCGCGCGATACCATTGCAGGATGCCGCGTCCGAATTCGGTGACGCGCGCCCCGCCCTTGCCGCCCATCGCCGTTTCCACCAGCGGCATGTCCCAGCAGCGGTTCATGGCATCGACCAGCAGCCAGGTCCGCCGATAGCTCATCCCCAGCGCGCGCCCGGCCCCCGAAATCGATCCCTCGCGCTCGATCGCTTCGAGTAGGTCGGCCTTGCCCGGGCCCATGGCGATCTCCTCGCCGCAGTAGATCTGGACCTTGATCTTGCAGGGCCCGGTGGGTCTGGTCATCCTCCAACCTTCCTTTTGGCGCGCGGTCGCGGCGCGCGCGCAAAGGAGTTGGTATGCGGTTTGGACCCGGCTTGCCAGTATCGGGTATCACCTCATCGGGCGATTTCGGAGCAATTCAGGGCACGGGGCATTCCGGATCGGGGAGCGCGAAACGCGGATCGTCGTCGAGGCTCGTATCGCTCAGGCTGGCGAGGAAGGCCGCGATCGCGCGCCGGTCCGGCGGGGCGAGGGCGGCGCCGTGATAGGCGAGAACCTCGTCGAAAGTGGCCGCGCTGCCGTCGTGCAGGTAGGGCGCGGTCGCGGCGACGTTGCGCAGCGGCGGCGTGCGGAACAGCCCGGCATCGGCGGCGCGGCCCGTCTCGCGTGCGAGCCCCTGATCCTCGGCATCGGCGCTCCAGCCGGGCAGGCGGTGAAAGGCGCGGTCGGTGAAATCGCGTCCGGCGTGGCAAGATGCGCATCCCGCGCCGCCGGCGAACAGCGCCTCGCCGCGCGCGGCGGCTGCGGAAAGCGGGGCCTCTCCGGCGTGGGCACGGTCCCAGGCGCTGTCATAGCTGACGATGGTGCGCTCGAATGCGGCCAGCGCGCGGCTCACCGTGGCGAAGCCGATCGGCGAATCACTCCGCCCCGGGAAGGCGGCATCGAACAGCGCGCGGTAGCACGGGCTCGCCGAAAGCCGGCGGATCAGTTCGGGCTCGGCGCCGTCCATGCCCATCTCGATCGGGTCGCGTCCGGTCATCGGCACCATCGCCTGCGCCTCGAGCGTCGAGAGGTCGCGGTTCGCCTAGGTGAGCGGTGCCAGCGCGGCGACGTTGAGCAGGCTCGGCACGTTGCGCAGGCCAGGCTCGCCGTGCGCACCCGGATGCGTCCGCACATTGTCGACGAAACCCTGCGCCGGACCATGGCACGACGCGCACGAGAGCGTGCCGTTGATCGAGAGATCGGCGTCGTGGAACAGACGGCGGCCGAGTTCGATCCGCGCGGCGGCAACTTGTTCGGGGGCGATGGCCCGGCGCTGGGCGTCCCGCGTTGCGGCGGTGATGCCTAAGGCCGCGAAGGCCAGCGCCAGCGCCAGCAGCGGCCTCACGGCGCGCGGCTGATGAGCAGCGTCATCTCGCGCTCGCCCGCCGCGGAGACTTGCAGCAGGTGTGGACCGGATCGCAGGTCGTAGTCGACGATCTTGGCGATGCCCGAGCATTCGGGGCCATGGCCGTGCGCGCTGGAAGCGACGAAAGCGCCGTCCTCGATCACGTCGACCCAGGCGCGACCGTCCTGCGCGACGCGATAGGTTCCCGGCTCTGCCACGGTGAAGGCGAACAGTCCGCCGAAGCTGACCGAGCCGCCCGGCCTGGCGGGGCGCAGCGCATAGGTGACGGCGGGCGTCCGCCGTAAGGTTGCGGCATAGGCCGTGCCCGGCACGAGGCTGGCTGTATCGGCGGCGGCCCGGGAAACGGCCGCCGTGACGGGCGCATGCTTCCGCGACCATCCGGCGAACTCGCCAGACAGCGCGGCGGGACTCGCCGGGCAGGCGGCATCGGGCTGCATGGAAGGCGAAGCGGGCGCGGCCGGTTCGGCGAGAGCGGGCGTCCCTGCTGCGAGTGCGAACAAAAACATCGTGGCCAGTCGAATCATGGCTTGCGCCTCCTGTTGAACCCTGATCTATATACCGTGAAATATAGATAGATGCCAGGCCATTCCGGCACTCGAGTTCATGGAGGGAAAGCATGAATTACCGCGTTTCCGCGGCCGCAGTCGCTTTGTCCGCGTCGCTGGCAAGCTGCCCCGCATGGGCCGCCGATGCCGCCGGGGACGAGACGGGCCGGTTCGAACTTGGCCGGATCGTCGTTGTTGCAACGCGGCAAGCCGAGCCCGATCTTGCGAGCAATACGGTCGACGCCGAGGCGATCTACGAGTTCGGGCGGGACTCGCTCGACGATGCTGCCCGGCTCATTCCGGGCGTCACCGCAGGCACATCGGGCAATGCGCGCAACGAGCGGCTGATCTTCGTGCGGGGCTTCGACCGCTATCAGGTGCCGCTCTCGATCGACGGTATCCGCGTCTACCTGCCCGCCGACGGACGGCTCGATTATGGTCGCTTTCTCACGCCCGACATCGCCGAGATTCAGGTGGCCAAGGGCTATGCTTCGGTGCTCGACGGCCCGGGTGCCATGGGCGGCGCGATCAACCTGGTGACGCGCAAGCCCACCAAGGCGCTCGACGCCGAGGCGCGGGTGAGCCTCAACCTCGACAACGACGTCGACTACGCGGGCTATACCGCCTTCGCCTCGCTCGGCACACGGCACGAGAATTGGTACGCGCAGGCGAGCTTCGCGCGCAATTTCACCGATCACTGGGACCTCTCGAACCGCTTCGACGCGACCGCCAACGAGGATCGCGGCGAACGCGACCTCAGCCGCACCGAGGACTGGCGCGCGAGCGCCAAGATCGGCTTCACGCCCAATGCCACCGACGAATATGCGATCAGCGTCGTAAAGCAGGAGGGTGAGAAGCTGGCGCCGATCCACGTCAGCGATACGAGCGGACTGCGCTATTGGACCTGGCCCTGGTGGGACCTGCAGAACGTCTATTTCCTCTCGACCACGCGGATCGCGCCGATCGCCGACCTCAAGCTGCGCGCCTACTACAACACGTTCGAGAACGCGCTGGTCAGCTATGATGACAAGTCGCTCACCACGCAGACGCGCCCCTATGCGTTCACCAGCGCCTACAGCGACCGCGCCTACGGGGGCTCGGCGCAGCTCGACCTGCGGCCGACGAGCGCCGAGCGGCTGAGCATCGCCATGCACTATCGCAACGACCGCCACCGCGAGTACCAGGAAAGTTATGCGCCGACGAACTTCGTCGAGCCCTGGCAGACCGACATCGAGGAAACGTTCAGCGCTGCGATCGAGAACGCCCTGACGCTGACCCCCGCGCTCCAATTCATCGCGGGCGCAAGCTACGACTGGCGGCAGCTACGCCGCGCCGAAGACTTCACCGAGGGTGCCTTCATCGAATTCGAGCGCCGCAACGGCGGGGCGTTCAATGCGCTGGGCCAACTCGTCTGGACGCCCGACCCCGCGACCACGCTGCGGGCCTCGATCTCGTCGCGCGCGCGGTTCCCCACGATCTTCGAGCGGTTCAGCACGCGCTTTGGCGGCGCCGTCTCGAACCCCGGTCTCAATGCCGAGCGCGCCACGCAGTTCGAACTCGGCGCGGCCCGCGACTTCGGTCGCCTGCGCGTCGAAGCGTCGGGCTGGTATGCGCGGTTGAGCGACGCAATCATCTCGTTTCCGTTCCTCTACACGACTTGCGACGCGAGGGGGGCCTGCACCGACAACGCGGTCTCGCAGAGTCGCAATCTGGGCAACGGAGACTACTACGGCGCGGAACTCTCCTTCACCGCCGATGTGTCCCGCAGCCTGAGCGTGGGCGGTAATTACGCTTGGGTCCATCGCAGCCTCGATGATCCCTCGAACGACGCGTTCCGGCCGACCGGCGTGCCCGAGCATTCTGGCTTCATCTGGGCGAAATGGTCGCCGATCGCTGCCTTTCACCTGATCCCCAACGTCGAGGCCGCCTCCAGCCGCTGGACGGTCAACACGGCCGGGACCCGCTATTACAAGATCGGCGGTCACGTTCTCGCCAACCTGCGCGCCGATTTCGATGTCACCGACTGGGTGACGTTCGGCATTGGCGGGCGCAACCTGTTCGACGCGAACTACGCGACGGTGGACGGCTACCCCGAACCGGGCCGCACGCTTTTCTTCAGCCTGCGGGTGAAGACCTGAGCTTCAATGGGGGCGGTGGGCGAGGCCTAACGGTCGGTTAACCTTTCGCATGGCACAATCCCGCGCCATGGAACGCCTGTTCATCACACGCGAAGCGGATCGCAAGCCCGTCGAGATGACGGCGCAATGCCGTACGCAGAACGGGCTGCGCGACGCCGGGCTGATCTCGGACATCTCGGTCAACGGTTGCTGCGTGCGCACCAATAGCCTGTTCTTCCGCGTTGGCACGCGCGTCGTCATCCGTCCCGAGGGCCTAGAAGGGCTGACCGGAATCGTGCGCTGGATCGCGGGCGACAAGGCGGGGGTTCAGTTCGATCACCCGATCTATGCCCCGGTGCTCGAACACCTCGCACAGCGCCATGCGGTGCAGGCGGCGATACGTTTCAACAACGTCTGAACAGGGTGCGGCGCCGCCGGCCTTCTTCCGCTACCCGCGTTTCGCCGAAGCGAGCGACTGGCCGCGAACCGGATAGCCGTGGCCTTCCGGAATCATCAGCCACGCTTCGCCGTCACGCTCGGCCGGACTGGCGTGGATGCGGCGCACAGGGTGGCGGGCGATATCGGCGAGCGCGTCGGCATAGCAGGAGTACTGCGCCAGCCGCTCGAGATTGCGCCGGGTCGGGAAAATCACGCTGATCTCGCCAGTGTCGGCAAGTTCGAGCGCGCGGCTCGCGCTTGCCCAGAACAGGCGCGTGTTCTCGGTCGCGTCGACCGCCACATCGACCGCGCCGGTGCCGAGATCGGTGACGAAGAAGCGCGTGTCGAAGGCCCGGTCGCGCGGCGGGCACCAATGCGCGTAGAACTGCAGCCGGAAGGGATCGAGCTGCCAGCCGAACCGTTCGAGCACGGGGGCGAGGGCGCCTTCGCGTTCGAGCATGGCGCGCCCCGCTGCGGCCTGATCCGCGGTGACCCGATCGCGAGTGGCGATCATGAGGCCGGTTTCCTCAAGCGTCTCGCGAATGGCGGCAATGCGTCCGGCGCCGATTTCCGGCTCCTCTGCGGGCATGAGCCTGGCGGCCAGCGCGCGATCCTCGGGATCGACGCGTCCGCCGGGAAAGACGGCGGCGCCGCCTGCGAAGCGCAGTTCCTTAGCGCGCTGCACCATCAGCAATTCGGGCGGGCCGGCCGCGGCCGCCTTGCGGAACACGACGACGGTCGCGGCCGGGACGACCTTGGGGCCGTTGGCGGGCATGGGACCGTCGGGAGGATAGACACTCATGCCATCGCTCTTGCGCGCAGGCCCCGCCAAGGCAAGGGCGGAGTCGCCCGTATCGTCGACAGGCCGGGTTTGTCGGCAGGGTTTACAACTCTTTGCGGATGCGCCCGGACGGCTCTGCGCGGAATCGCCATTTTGCGGCGATCTGGTAAACTGGCACGGAGCATGCAATGCTGGTCTCGTACCCCCAAATGCAGTCTCGAAAGAGGCGGGGCCGGTCTAGTCTCCCGGCCCCGCCTCCCCGAGGTTTTCCCTACAAAATCCGGAACGAGCGGCAGGCCGCCGAAGCCCACGCCAGCGCGACTGCGCCGGGTGCAACAAGCTTCAACCGATTTATAAGGGTATATACCTATTCCGCTGACCAAGTTCCTGGCTGAACGAGCGTCTGCTATCGGTGGGTCCTGAAGGTAGTCTCAACGGAAGGAAAGTCGTGGTAAGCGGACCCTCAGTGACGCTCTTGGGACGACGTTCGGTTGGGCGGCAAAACACGCCACGAGCGATGGCGCGCCTGTAGTTCGATAAATTCGGAAAGCGGAGCGTCTGGAGACTTCTTCCAGCCTCCCACGCGCTCCAAGTCGTGCCGGAGCGAGCTTTCGACCACGTCCGCCGTCACCTCATCCACTAGGTCAATCACTCCCACGGACTGGCGGGCCTTGCGGCGAACCTTCCGGTTTTCGCCTGCTTTCCGAGCGGGAATAGCTTTGCGCGATGCCTTGTCGTTCTCGCCATATGTGTTGCGTCGGTCGTTGAGGTAACTCAGCGCCTTCTTCTCTTGGGGCGACCTCGGTTTCTTCCGGCTCATACCTTGATTGTGCATGTTGCGCTTTATGTCCGCAATGTCGAAGGGTTTCGGGCGCCGGCAGGCGTACTAAACCCGGACGTGTACGACCCGCGGAGACGCAAGCGATGTCTATGGGGTTTTGGGATTCCGGCTCAGCTTGGCGATCGGATAGTTACCAGCTTGGCGGGGTCGTTCGGTTTGCTGCGGGCCAGCGAGAGGCCAGATCCTGATGGTCGATCGAGGTGCAGGCGCATGTTTTGATGGGCAGTTGCTGCTGGCGCGCGCGTGTGAGGCAGGCTTCGCCCTGGCCGCACGAACATCGCGGGATAGTGGTAGCGCAGGCCATGCCGGGTCATGGCGCGATCTTCCGGATGAGGACTAGCTTCTCAGGCGGAGCCCTCGGCTGTTGCCAGCGTTCGAAGGTCTCGATGACGACCATATGCCCGCCGCAGCATGGGCATGGCGGGCGCTGATCGAGTGGGTCGTCGGCGCTGGGCTCATCGGGCTCCGGCGCGAAGTTCAGCAGCCTTCGCGCGAGCCCGATATTGGCCTTGCGGCTGGAGGCAGCAAGCAGGCCATAGTGCCGGATGCGATGGAAGCCGCGCGGCAGGACGTGGAGCAGGAACCGCCGGATAAACTCGTCGGCGGCGAGCGTCATGACGCGCTGGCGCTCGGGCCCATCGCGACGATAGTCCTTGTAGCCGAACGTAACGCCGTGGTTGTCGAACGCGATCAGCCGGCGGTTCGATATGGCGACCCGGTGCGTATAGCGGGATAGATAGGCGAGGACGGCCTGCGGCCCGGCGAACGGCGGCTTGGCGTAGACCACCCAGCGCTTCTTCCGGACTGGGGCCAGGTGCCGGAGGAACGCGCGTCGCTCGGCCAAGTGCGCCGCCCCGCCGAGGAACGTGAGCCGGCCGTCGTCGTGCAGCTGGATCAGGCGGGTGATGAAGATCCGGCGGAACAGCGCGCCGAGCACGCGCACCGGCAGGAAGAACGCCAGCCGCGACGATATCCAGCGCGCACCGTCGGATGCGATGCCACCGCCCGGTACGATCATATGCACGTGCGGATGGTGCGTCATCGCTGAGCCCCAGGTGTGGAGCACGGCCGTGATCCCGATCCGCGCGCCGAGGTGCTTGGGATCGGCGGCGATGGTCAGCATCGTCTCCGACGCCGCCCGGAACAGCAGATCATAGACCGCCGCCTTGTTCTGCCAGGCGATGTCGGCGACCTCGGCAGGCACCGTGAACACGACGTGGAAGTAGCCGACCGGGAGCAGATCGGCCTCCCGCTCGGCCAGCCAGGTGCGCGCCGCCGCGCCCTGGCACTTAGGGCAGTGCCGGTTTCGGCAGGAGTTGTAGGCGATCCGCCAGTGCCCGCAGTCCTGGCAGGACTCGACGTGACCGCCCAACGCAGCGGTGCGGCAGTTCTCGATCGCCGTCATCACCTTGAGCTGCATGAGGCTCAGGTGCCCGGCATGGGCGGCCCGGTAGCCAGGACCAGCAGCGCGGAAGATGTCGGCGACCTCAAGCGAGGTGCGCACCGCCTCAGCCGTCGGGTGCCGCCTGCGCCCCCGGGAGCATGCCGAGCCGGTCGAGCGGGCTGACCACGTTGCGCACCGTGCGGGTCGCGACCCGCGTGTAGAGCGTCGTGGTGGTCAGTTGGGCGTGGCCGAGCAGGACCTGGATGATCCGCACGTCGACGCCGTCTTCGAGCAGATGGGTGGCGAAGCTATGGCGCAGCGTGTGCGGTCCGACCCGCTTGGTGATGCCCGCCATACGCGCGGCTTCGGCGGCGATGCGGTGGACCTGCCGGTAGCAGATCGGCTTGAGGTAGTGCTGGCCCGGGAACAGCCAACCGTCAGGGTGCATCACGCCTAACTGGCGGCCGATCTTCCACCACTCGCGCAGGAGCACCAGCAGATCCTGCGCCAGCATGGCGTTGCGGTGCCTGCCGCCCTTGCCACACTCAACCCGCAGCAGCATGCGCTCGCTGTCGATGTCACGGACCTTGAGCCTGGTAACCTCTGACGCGCGAAGGCCGGCTCCGTAGGCGACCGAGAGGATCGCCTGGTGCTTGATGCTGGTCGTCGCGTCCAGCAGCCGCGTTACCTCCTCGCGGCTGAGCACCGTGGGTAGTGCGCGGGGATGCTTCACCCGATGGAGCTTGCGGGTCAGGTCCTGCCGGTCGAGCGTGCGCGTGTAGAAGAACCGCAACGCCGAGACGGCCGTGTTCATCGCCGGCGCCCCGAGGCCCGTCTCGCGCTGCTCGATCTGGTAGCGCCGCAGATCCTCATCCGTAGCCTGGTCGGGCGGGCGGCCCAGCCAGCCTGCGAACCGCGACACGTCGCGCAGGTAGTTGCGCTGTGTCGCCCGCGACAGCCGATGCAGGTTCATGTCTTCGACGAAGCGCTCGCGCAGCGACGGGGTGGTATCGTGGGAAGTGGTATTGGTCATCGTTCGACTCCTCGGTTGAAGGAGTCCGAAGCGTCTGCCCGTACCGGGCCTTGCTCAACCGAAGCGCTGAACTCGCATGATCATCGCAACATCAGATCTAGGCGCCGTTACCGCGCTAGCGGGTTCGTACTCGTTGTCGTGTCCGGAAGGTCCGCTTCCGGTTCGAAGTTCTGAAAAGCGGTCACGGGAACGCAAGCTGGATTTTGTCCAAGCGGCCCGGAAAGTGCGCGCTTCAGTCCGCGCGGGCGACGCCCTGGTCGGTCATGAGCTGCTGCAGTTCGCCGGCCTCGAACATCTCCATCATGATGTCGCTGCCGCCGACGAATTCGCCTTTTACATAGAGTTGCGGGATCGTCGGCCATTCCGAAAAGGCCTTGATGCCCTGCCGGATGTCCTGGTCCTGCAACACGTCGACGCTCTCGTAGGCGACGCCCAGGTGCTCGAGAATGGCGATGGCGCGACTGGAGAAACCGCATTGGGGAAACAGCGGCGTGCCCTTCATGAAAAGCACGATGTCGTTTCCGTTTACAATTTCGCCGATGCGCTGGTTGACGTCGGTCATGTGCGAAAAACCTCTGAACGCGGGTTCCGGCGATTGCCGGATTGAGAACTGCTGCAGGTCAGTTGGGAACCGCGGTCGTCAGTTGCAAGGCGTGGAGTTCGCCGCCCATCCGCTCGCCGAGCGCATCGTAGACCATCTTGTGCTGGGCCACGCGCGACTTGCCGACGAAGGCGGACGAGATCACGTGCGCCTTCCAGTGGTCGTTGTCGCCCGCGAGGTCGGTCATCGTCACGACCGCGTCGGGAAGCGCGGCGCGGATCAGATCCGCGATTTCCTTTGCCGGCATTGCCATGACAGCGCCGCCTCAGGCCTCGCCCATGAGCTGGCGGCGCGCTTCGACCTGCTTTTCCTCGAGCGCGGAGCGCACGCGGGCCTCGTCGATATCGACGCCGGCGGAGGTGAGATCGCCCAGCAGCTTGCGGATGACGTCCTCGTCGCCCGCTTCCTCGAAGTCGGCCTGGACGACGGCCTTGGCGTAGGCGTCAGCCTCGGCCGGCGAGAGCTTCATCTCGCCCGCGGCCCATTCGCCCAGCAGACGATTGCGGCGCGCCTGGATGCGGAACATCATCTCTTCGTCGTGCGCGTACTTGGCTTCCTCGCCGCGATCGCGGTCATTGAAAGTGGTCATCGGTTTCCCTCAACGTGTCGTGGATCGCGATAGGGCGGCGATCCGCCGCGTTCAACGAATTTCGCGCCATGCCGCCGTCGCGGGCGTGCGCGCGAGGAACGGGAGCGTGTCCCTTGCTTTCGCCTCGTAGCCCGCGATGGCGTCGCCCTGCGCCAGCGTCAGTCCGACCTCGTCGAGGCCCTCGAGCAGACAATGCTTGCGAAACGGGTCGATGTCGAATGCAAATCGATCCTGAAACCGGGTCGTCACCGTCTGGCTCTCGAGATCGACGTCGATCGGATCGGTCCCGGCCACTTCCATGAGGCGATCGATCGCCTCTTGCGGCAGGGCCACGGTGAGGATGCCGTTCTTGAAGGCATTGCCCGAGAAGATGTCCGAAAAGCTCGGCGCGATCACGCAAGTCACGCCCATGTCGAGCAGTGCCCAGGCGGCATGTTCGCGGCTCGATCCGCAGCCGAAGTTGTCGCCCGCGATCAGGATCGGCGCGCCTGCGTACTCGGGATCGGTGAAGACGTTGCCCGGCTCTTTCTTGACCGTCTCGAACGCACCTTTGCCCAGCCCTTCGCGCGTGACCGTCTTGAGCCAGTGCGCGGGGATGATGACGTCGGTGTCGACGTTCTTGCGACCGAACGGGATCGCACGGCCGGCAATGGCATTGACCGGCTGCATCAGTCGGTCTCGGGGGCGTCTTCCGGATGCGGCGGCGGCGCGGTCGGCTTGTCCTTGTCGCGCCGCTTCCGGACGTAGAGGAGCGCGGCCGCGATCGCGGCGGAACCAATCGCGGCGCCGGCCGCGACGGCCGCGCGGGTTACGATGTCGGTCTTCTCGGAGTCATCAGCCATGGCAGCGCCTATGCGTCGGTCGCCCGTGCGACGCAAGCCTCGATGCGCGGTATCGCAGGCTCAGAATGCCTTTGCGCCGCCGCATTTCCATTACACCAGCTCGCGCACGTCGGTGAGCTTGCCCGTGACCGCGGCGGCGGCGGCCATGGCGGGGCTCATCAGGTGCGTGCGGCTGCCCGGACCCTGGCGGCCGGTGAAGTTGCGGTTGCTGGTCGAGGCGCAGCGCTCGCCCGGCGGGACCTTGTCGGGGTTCATCGCGAGGCACGCCGAGCAGCCCGGCTCGCGCCATTCGAGCCCGGCCTCGATGATTATCCTGTCGAGCCCCTCGGCCTCGGCCTGTTCCTTGACGAGGCCCGAGCCGGGCACGACGATCGCCCACTTGACGTTGTCGGCCTTCTTGCGGCCCTTGAGCACTTCGGCCGCGGCGCGGATGTCCTCGATGCGGCTGTTGGTGCACGATCCGATGAAGACGTTCTGCACTTCGACGTCGGTCAGCTTTGTGCCCGGCGTGAGCCCCATGTAGTCGAGGCTGTGGGTCACCGCGTCACGCTTGGACGCATCGGCGAAGGATTCGGGCGCGGGGACCACGCCGCCGATCGCGGAGGTGTCCTCGGGGCTGGTGCCCCAGGTGACGGTGGGCTGGATGTCCTCGGCACGGATCGAGACCGACTTGTCGTACGTCGCGCCCGGATCGGCCGCGAGGCCCTTCCACCAGGCGACGGCCTTGTCCCAGTCCGCGCCGGTGGGCGAATAGGGACGGCCCTTCAGGTAGGCGAAGGTGGTCTCGTCGGGCGCGATCAGGCCCGCGCGCGCGCCGCCCTCGATCGACATGTTGCACACCGTCAGCCGGCCCTCGACGCTCATCTCCTCGAAGACGTTGCCGCGATACTCGATGACATGGCCGGTGCCGCCGGCGGTGCCGATCACGCCGATCACGTGGAGAATCACGTCCTTGGGCGTGACGCCCGCGCCCAGCTTGCCCTCGACGCGCACTTCCATCGTCTTCGACTGCTTGAGCAGCAGTGTCTGCGTCGCCAGCACGTGTTCGACCTCGGTGGTGCCGATTCCGAAGGCGAGCGCGCCGATGCCGCCATGGCAGGCGGTGTGCGAGTCGCCGCAAACGATCGTCGCGCCGGGCAGCGAGAAGCCCTGTTCGGGACCGACGACGTGGACGATGCCCTGTTCGCGGTCGGTCGCGTCGATGTAGCGGATGCCGAACTCGGGCGCGTTGGCCTTCAGCGTCGCGAGCTGGTTGGCGCTTTCGGGATCGTCGATCGGCAGCACGTTGCCCGCCGCGTCCTTGCGCGCGGTGGTCGGCAGATTATGGTCGGGAACCGCAATCGTAAGGTCGGGGCGGCGCACCGTGCGTCCGGCCGCGCGAAGGCCCTCGAAGGCCTGCGGGCTCGTCACCTCATGGACGAGATGGCGGTCTATGTAGATGAGGCTGGTGCCGTCATCGCGTGTGTCGACAACGTGGGCGTCCCAGATCTTCTGGTAGAGCGTGCGCGGCTTTGTGGTCATGGTGCCAGCGCGATTAGGCCCGCGCGCCCCGCAATTCAAGCGGGACGCGCGGGGGCGATGGCAGCGGGATCACCTCAGCCGCGGCGGCGGTCGTGATCCCGGCGTTCGGCGCGCAGCGCCACTTCGAGGCGATCGATGCGAGCCTTGAGCGCGCGCGTTTCGTAAGCGGTCAGGCCGTTGCGGGCGTATCGGGCATAGAGCTGCTTGATCTGCGCCGACTGGTTCCTCAGGCCGCGTGCTTCGCGCGAGGAGATCGTGCGATGCTGCGCGGCGAGATCGATCCTGCGGTCGAGCGCATAGATGTCCGAGCGGACCGAACCGGCGCGGCCGGGCGTCACGTGACGGGCGTCATGGCGCTGCGCGGAATAGGCGTCGTGCGCGAAGACCGGGCTCGACGCGGCGACACCGAGCGCGGCGAGCAGGGCGGGAGCGGCGATCCGGGTGATGCTGGCGAAAGTCTTCATGGCGGCATTCCTTTTTTACTGTGGCGGCTGTCTCGGTCCGCATATTCAGAAATATACCGCTTAAAATGAACAACAGAGATACGACCGGTCGCAAATCGGCACTCGATTGTACGAATGTGTCGCAGCTCGAACCTTCGCCCGGGCGGCTTCGTGGCAAGAAACGCGGCGCGGCACCGGGGAATCTTGCGTGAGAACACTGTTCCCGCTACAAACTGGGGACCGTCTGGCCCGCTGTGATTCGCCGGGGTGCCAGGCCAAAACATGGTGAGGACTGGATTGCGATGACGATCTCGACTTTCTCGGACTGGGTAATGGCCAACTACGAATGGCAGCTCTCGCTCGCGGCGGGGCTGGGCATTCTTGCGACCGTCGGCCTGCTCAAGCTGCTGGCGCGCGCCGTCCCGACGATCCGTGCGGCGGGCAATACCAATGCCCAGGTTTACGCGGAAAAGATGGCGAAGCCCAATTACGCGAAGAATCAGGCGTGGAACCGCAAGTGGGGGATCGTCTTCATTGCGGTGATCTTCGGCGGCATCCTGCCGTTCTGCCTGACGATCGATCCGCAGCCCTGGTGGCAAGTGCTGCTCGACTGCTTCGTCATCCTCATGTTCTACGACTTCTTCTATTACCTGACGCACCGCTTCCTGTTTCACGACGGCGGGCTGATCGGCGGCGGGCCGCTGATGTGGATGCACGCGGTGCACCACCGTCAGCACAACCCCTGCCGCGGCGATTCGAGCTATATCCACCCGCTGGAGGTCGCGATCGGCCTCGGGCTCTATGCGGTCTCGATCGCGGTGCTCGCGGCGATCATGGGCAAGTTCCACGTCGTGACGCTGGTCGTCACCTGGGTCGCGTTCAACCAGATCAACCTGCACAACCACGACCGCTGGAGCGCCGACCGTTTCCCGTTCAAGTACCTGAACACGATGTCGGTCGCGCATCACTATCACCACGCGAAGTTCACCGGAGGAAATTTCGCCACGATCACGCTGCTCTACGACTGGCTGTTCGGAACGCTCGACATGGGTAACAGCTATCCCGCGCTCGATCGCCTCAACGCCCGCCGCGCCGCGCTGCGCGAAAAGGCGAAAGCCGAGGCAGCCGATACTGACAGCGCGAGCGCGGCGGTCTGATCGGATGCTCGCGCGAGCGCCAGGGGGCGGCGCTCGCGCGACTTGCTCGACGGATGGATGCCCGCGGCTCGCTGATCGATTGTCCCGACGCGTCGGGCAGGGCCGCGAAGGACGCCGCTGACAAGCGGGCGTCAAGCGAGTAAGGGCAAGCCATGTCCGTGATCTCAGCCCTGCTGATCGTGCTTGCCACCGCCGCCGCGATGGAGTTCGTCGCCTGGTCGAGCCACAAGTACGTCATGCACGGGTTCGGCTGGGGCTGGCACCGCGACCACCACGAACCGCATGACAAGATCCTGGAAAAGAACGATCTCTATGCGCTCGTCGGCGCGGCGATGAGCATCTCGATGTTCGCGCTGGGCTCGCCGCTCGTCATGGGCGAGGGCGCTTGGGCGCCCGCGACCTGGATCGGCCTCGGCATCCTCGTTTACGGCGTGATCTATACGCTTATCCACGACGGTCTGGTCCACCAGCGCTATTTCAAGTGGGTACCCAAGCGCGGCTACGCCAAGCGGCTGGTCCAGGCGCACAAGCTCCACCATGCGACGATCGGCAAGGAGGGCGGCGTCAGCTTCGGCTTCGTCGTCGCGCGCGATCCCGCCGCGCTCAAGCGCGAGTTGCGCGCGCAGCGCCAGGCGGGCGTCGCGGTGCTGCGCGAGGCGGTCGAGGACTAGGCGGCGCGGCGCCGGCCGGTCGCCCGGCCGCTACTCCGCCCTCGTCCAGATCCACGGGCCCACCGTCGCCAGAACCGCCAGCGGGATCAGCGCGAAAAGCGGGCCGAGGACCAGCGCGGTGAAGGGCACGCTCACGCTCATCGCCGCGATCGCGGAGACCTTGCCCTTGCGGCTGATCGCGCGTCGGTCGCGCCAATGGCGCAAATGGTGACCGTATCTGGGATGGGCATAGAGCCGCTCGGCGAGATGCGGATGGCTCTTGGAAAAGCACCATGCGGCAAGGAGCAGGAACACGACCGTCGGCATGATCGGCAGGAAGGCGCCGATAACGCCGAGCGCGACGAAGAACCAGCCGAGCGCGTGCCAGCCGTGGCGGCTAAGGTGTCGCATATCGCGCCGCGGTCTCGCGGATCAGCGCGATCATGTTGGGCACGCCCTGAGTCCTGTTCGAAGAGAGCTGGTTTCTCAGATCGAAGGGCTCGAGCCTGGCGGCGATGTCGGTCGCGGCGACTTCGCCGGCGGGCCGGTCCTGCACCGCCGAAAGCACCAGCGCGACGATCCCCTTGGTGATCGCGGCATTGCTGTCGGCCAGGAAGTGCAGCGTGCCGTCGTCGGCATTGGTGGGATAGACCCAGACGCTGGCCGAACAGCCGCGCACCTTGGTGGCGTCGGTCTTGAGCGCGTCGGGCATCGGATCGAGTTCGCGTCCCAGCTCGATCAGCAGACGGTAGCGTTCGTCGCCGTCCAGAAATTCGTACTCTTCGCGGATATCGTCCAGGCTGCGCATGGCTGAGCATGTAGGCGCGCGGCCGCGCCAGGCAAGTGCAGCGGGCAAGGGGAATTGCCATGGCGTTTCCATCCTGTAGGGAATCGGACCCGTGATGAGCAGACCCAGCGACCACCCGTTCTATTCGATGCACCGCCACGGCTTCGTGCGCGTCGCCACCTCCACTCCGCATGTGCGGCCCGCGGACGTGGCGCACAATCGGGATGCGATCCTTGCCGAGGCGCGGCGCGCGCACGCCGCGCAGGTCGATCTGCTGGTCCTGCCCGAACTGTGCCTTTCGGGCTACGCGATCGACGACCTGCACTTGCAGGCGGCGATGATCGAGGCGGTCGAGGCGGCGCTCGGCGACATCGCCGCGGCGAGCGAGAGCCTGAGCCCGGTGCTGCTGGTCGGCGCGGCGCTGCATCATCAGGGGCGGCTCTACAATTGCGCGGTGGTCATCGCGAACGGCGTTCTGCTCGGCGCGGTGCCCAAGTCCTACCTGCCCAACTACCGCGAGTTCTACGAGAAACGCTGGTTCGCGCCGGGGCTGGGGATCGCCGGGCAATCGATCGCGATCAACGGCGAGGACGTCCCTTTCGGCACCGACCTGCTCTTCGCCTCGCGCCAGCTCAGGCATTTCCGCTTCTTCGCCGAGATTTGCGAGGACGTGTGGGCGGTGACGCCGCCTTCCAGCCTGGGCGCGCTCGCGGGGGCGACGGTGCTGTGCAACCTTTCGGCCTCGAACATCGTCATCGGCAAGTCGGACGAGCGCCACCTCTTGTGCCGCTCGCAGTCGGCGCGCGCGGCGGCGGCCTATGTCTACGCCGCGAGCGGACATGGCGAGAGCACCACAGACCTCGCCTGGGACGGGCAGGGGATGATCTACGAACTGGGCGACCTGCTCGCCGAAAGCGAGCGCTTCTCGCTCGACCCGCAGCTCTGCTTCGCCGATGTCGATTGCGAGCGGATCGTCAACGACCGCCTGCGCTTGCCCACCTTCAACGACGCCGCGATCGGGGCGGGGCGGCCCGAGGCGCGCTTCCGCACCGTGGCCTTCACGCATCGCCCGGCCTGCCACGACATCGGCCTTGCGCGCCCGGTCCGCCGCTTTCCCTTCGTGCCCAACCGGCGCGAACGGCTCGATGCCGACTGCTACGAGGCGTTCAACATCCAGGTCGACGGGCTGATGCGGCGGCTCGAGGCGACGCAGGCGAAGTCGCTGGTGATCGGCGTGTCGGGCGGGCTCGATTCGACTCACGCGCTGATCGTCGCGGCCAAGTGCTGCGACCGGCTCGGCCTGCCGCGCGCCACGATCCGCGGCTATACCATGCCCGGCTTCGCGACGAGCGAGCACACCAAGTCGAACGCGTGGAAGCTGATGGAGGCGCTCGGCATCGCGGCCGAGGAAATCGACATCCGGCCCGCCGCCACGAAGATGCTCGAGGACATCGGTCATCCCTACGCCGGCGGGGAGAATGTCTACGATACCACGTTCGAGAACGTGCAGGCGGGCCTGAGGACCGACTACCTGTTCCGTCTTGCCGGTCGGCACAACGGCTTCGTGATCGGCACCGGCGACTTGTCCGAACTCGCGCTCGGCTGGTGCACGTACGGTGTCGGCGACCAGATGAGCCACTACGCGGTCAACGCGGGCGTGCCCAAGACGCTGATCCAGTACCTCATCCGCTGGACGACCACGACCGCGCAGTTCGATGCGGAAACCGACGCGGTCCTGCTCGCGATCCTGGGCACCGAGATCTCGCCCGAACTGGTGCCCGCGGGCGACGACGGGGCGATCCAGTCGACCGAGGACATGATCGGGCCTTACGAGCTTAACGACTTCTTCCTGCATCACGTCATGCGCTTCGGGCAGCGCCCCTCGAAAGTCGCCTTCCTCGCGTGGCACGCCTGGCGCGACGCGAGCGAGGGGGCCTGGCCCGAAGGCTTTCCGGAAGAGCTGAAGAACGCCTATCCGCTCGACACCATCGCCCAATGGCTCGAAAAGTTCCTGCGGCGCTTCTTCGCGTTCAGCCAGTTCAAGCGTTCGGCGATACCCAATGGTCCGAAAGTGTCCTCCGGCGGCGCGCTCAGTCCGCGCGGCGACTGGCGTGCGCCGAGCGATGCCAGCGCGGCCGTATGGCTGGACGAACTGGCGCGCGGACTGCCCTGATCCGCAGCGCATCCGACCGGCAAATGCCGTAAAATTTGGCAGTTAACAGGTTCGTTACCCCGTCGAGGTACCTAATCGGCACTGCAACAGGGAGACTGCTGATGTTCAAGATCGCCCAGTTGGTCGTGCGCCACAAGGTGCTCATGATCGCTGTCATTGGCCTCGGGGCATATGCCTTGTCGGGTAACGGGCAGGAAGACGAGGGGCCGTCCAGCCCCTGGTCGAAGGACGCGCCGGTTCAGGCGTCGGCGCATCATGAGGGCGAATCGCTGACCGCCAAGATCGGCAGCTACGCGAACACGGCCGGCGAATACGCGGCAGAGAATTTCCTGGGCGACAAGGATCTCAATCCGATCGCGCTGGGCAAGGATGCCGTCGGCAACTTCGAGAAGACCAACGACGCGATGGCCAAGGCCAACGGCAACTGACACGCCGGACGGGCTCTGCGGCCCGGCTCCATGCGATCGGCGCGAGCGGGGGTAGTCTTGCGCCGTCCCGACCCGGGCCGGCAGGCCGGACATTCGCCTCCTAGTCGCGCAGCGACTCGATCTTGCGCGCCAGTTCGGCTTCGTTGCGATCGTCGGTGGCGATGCGTTCGAGCACCGCGATCCGCTTGCGCAACTCCTCCACTTCGCGGTCGATTTCCGGTTCGCGGGCGATCGACGATGGCGCTTTTCCGCCAACCTTGCGGTACTTCTGCGCACGCAGCCACACGACGGCCGCGATCAGGAAGATGACGACGAGGGCGTCCCAGAATCCCATGTTACTGCGCGGCCTCCTGTCCGGCGGGCTGCTTTGCGCCCAAGGCGTCGATCTCGCGGGCGACGGTATAGCCGCTGTCGGTGACGATGGTCTCGAGCGCGGCGGCGCGCTGCTCGATCGCGTCGAGCCGCTTGCGCAGCGCCTTGTTCTCCTCGCGCAGTTCGGCGAGCGCCTGATCGGATCGTTCGATGCGTTCGGTCTTGCCGCCCCACTCGTCCTCGAGCGCGTAACCGTGGCGGGCGCGGATGTAGTTGTTGATCAGCCAGCCGCCGTAGCACAGCGCGATGATGGCGAGGACGAGGTAGGGGCCTCCCAAACTCATGTCCCGTCTCCTAGTTGGCGCGCTCGGTGCGCAGCGCTTCGATTTCGCGTGCGACGTTGAAACCGCGATCGGTGACGATTCGCTCGACCGTCTCGAGCCGCTCGCGCATCGCGCTGACCTCGGCTCGCAATTGCGCGTTCTCCTGGGTTATCAGCCCGATCCGCGCCTGGGCTTCCTTGTCGGAGGACGGGTAGACCGATTTGCCCCAGGAGTTTTCCAGCGGATAGCCGTGGCGCATCCGCAGCCAGTTGTTGAAGATCCACCCGGCGGTGAAGACCACGCTGCCCACGATCACGGCGGGGGCCAGGGCGTCGATTGTCATAGCATCCAGGGCCATTGTCTCGATGTTCCTCAGTTGATCTTGCGGTCGCGCGCCGACTCGCGCAGTTCCTCGACCTTCTTCTGGTCCTTGAGCGCTTCGATCTGCAGCGCGACGTCATAGCTGCCGTCGGTCACGATCCGTTCGAGCACGCGAATGCGCTCTTCGAGTTCGGCGTTGCTCGCGGCATATTGCGCGGCCTTTTCGGCGGTCTGCTGCACGCCCAGTTCGGCCATCTTGCGCTGGTGTTTCGTCCACACGATGAACGAGACCATCAGGAAGGGCGCGAGCGGGATGAGCAGGGCTAGAATGTTTTGCATCGTCTTGTTCCTCGCAGAGTCCCGTTCGCCCGATCAGCGCAGGCTGTCGATCTCGGCGGCGAGCCGCGAGTTGCTGCTCGTGTTGGCCGCGTAATAGCGCTCGACGTCGCTCACCCGGCGGTCGATGTCCGACAGGTCGGAATAGGTCGCGCTGCGGCCGTTGCGTCGGCGCATCTTGCGCAGCAGGCGCTCTTCCTCGGCTTCCGAGTAGAGGTAGCTGGGCTTCTTGTCGGCGATCATGGCCGTCGCGATATAGATCGGGATGGTGATGAACGAGACGAAGATCGTCAGCAGCACTGCCGCCACGCGCACCCAGACCGCGTCGACTCCGGTGTAGTCGGCGATGCCCGAGCAGACGCCCGAAAGCTTGGAATTGGCCTTGTCGAGATAAAATTGTCCGCGTGCCACGTGTGTTTCCCTTCCCTCTTCACGCGCTCCTCGCGCGTCCTGCCCCGCGAATATAACCCATTCCGGCTGACCGCGCACGGGGCGCTGCGCGGCCTGCCGGGCGGCGCTCAGTCGGCGGCCGGCTTGGGGGTTTCGTCCGAAGCAGGGGTCTGCCCGGCCATCTTCCGCTTGAGCTTGGCGAGATCGTCCTCGATCTTGTCGCCCGCGGCGAGCGCGTCGATTTCCTCGGACAGCGTCGGCTGCCGGCGGTCGTCGCCCATGCTCATCGCCTCCGCGCGGCCTTCGGCGTAGTCGACCCGGCGTTCGAGCTGATCGAACCGGACCATTGCATCGTCGACCCGCTCGCTCGAAAGCAGCGAGCGCAGCTTGACGCGGTTCTCCGCGCTTTGCAGCCGCGCGGCGATCGAGTTCTGGCGGGCGCGGGCCTCGCGCAGGCGGCTCTGCAGCTTCTCGATGTCCTGCTCGTAGGCGCGCAGCGCGTCGTCGAGCACGGAGATCTCTTCGCCGAGCTGGTCGGCCATGTCGCCGGCCTTCTTCTTCTCGAGCAGCGCGGCGCGAGCGAGATCCTCGCGGCCCTTGCTGAGCGCGAGTTCGGCCTTCTCCTCCCAGTCTTCCTGGAGCTTGCGCAGGCGCGTCACGTGGCGGCGCATCTCCTTCTGGTCGGCGATGGTGCGCGCGCTGCTGGTGCGGACCTCGACGAGCGTCTCTTCCATCTCGAGGATGATCAGGCGGATCATCTTCGCGGGGTCTTCCGCCTTGTCGAGCATGTCGTTGAAGTTGGCGGCGATGATGTCGCGCGTGCGGGAGAAGATACCCATCCTCGGTGTTCCTTTTGTATAGGTGGGGCCGTTGTAGCCAAAGCGGGACCGGGCCGAACCGGCGAAGCGCGGATACGAAGCCGGACGGACCGTATCGTCGTTGGCGTGATCCGCATCGCCCGTCGCCGCTCCGGCAAAGGGAACCTGTTCCCTTTGCAGAACTTCGATCTCTGCGTCGAGCCTGCTCATGCGAGCTGGACCTTTTCACACGGCGTGGCGGCATAGGCCTTGGGCGCGCCGAGCTGGTCCGACATGACCAGAAGGTTGAGACCGCCCATCGCGAGCAGGCTCGCGAAGATCGCGCAGTCGAGCTTGCTCCTGAGCAGATTGCTGGTCCTGAACATGCTGTCCTTGCGAAGTGACATGGCGAATTTCCCCTTGGCTTGCGATTGCGTTGGCTTGTGCGAACTACTCAGCAAGGGGTGTGCCAAACCGCGAAAAGCCCGAAGCTACTCGGTTTCGCAAGATAGCTTTCAATGCAGGGCCGATAGGAATTGCCAAATCTTGGTGAAATTCACTAATAGATGGGAATGGATCGTGACGTTCAGTTCATCGGCCAGTCGACCGCCTTCCTCGATGCGGTCGAGCGGGCCAGCCATGCGGCGCCGATGGGGCGGCCGGTGCTGGTCATCGGCGAGCGCGGCACGGGCAAGGAGCTGATCGCCCAGCGGCTCCATCGCTTGTCCCCGCGCTGGGGCGAGGCGCTCGTCACCGTCAATTGCGCGGCGCTGCCCGAAACGCTGATCGAGGCCGAACTGTTCGGGCACGAGGCGGGCGCCTTCACCGGCGCCGCGCGCGCGCGCGCGGGGCGGTTCGAGGAAGCCGACCGTGGCACGCTGTTTCTCGACGAGATCGGGACGCTGTCGATGGCGGCGCAGGAACGGCTGCTGCGCGCGGTCGAGTACGGCGAAGTCACGCGCATCGGCAACTCGCGGCCGATCTCGGTCGACGTGCGCATCGTTGGCGCGACCAATGCCGACTTGCCCGCGATGGTCGAGCAAGGTCGCTTCCGCGCCGACCTGCTCGACCGGCTGAGCTTCGAGGTCGTGACGCTGCCGCCGTTGCGCGCGCGTGAAGGCGACGTGTCCGAACTCGTCGACTTCTACGGGCGGCGCATGGCGTCCGAACTGGGCTGGACCGAGTGGCCGGGTTTCACCGGCGAGGCGATGGACGCGCTCGAGGCCTATCCGTGGCCGGGCAACGTGCGCGAATTGCGCAATGCCGTCGAACGCGCGGTCTATCGCTGGGACGATCCCTACCATCCCATCGCACAGGTCGTGTTCGATCCGTTCGAGAGCCCCTGGCAGCCGCATGCCGGGGCGCCGCCCGCCGGTGCCGCCGAATCGGCCGGACCGGACGAGGCCGAAGGCCGCGATCCCTCGCCCGCGACGACCGAACCCTGCCGCGACCTGCGCGCCGCGGTCGAGGCTTACGAACGCACGCTCGTGTCGGAGGCGATGACGCGCCATCGCTGGAACCAGCGCCGCGCCGCCAAGGCACTCGGCCTCACCTACGACCAACTGCGTCATTGTCTGAAGAAGCACGCGCTTCTGGATGAGCCGGTGTCACCTTCATGAAGCTGGCGTCGCGATGGCGAACGGGGTAAATATCCGGTCAACCATGGCCGTGGAAATCGAGCAGGCCCAGCATTTGTGAGCTGACATGAGACCGGATCCCGTTTTCGATCCCTTAATCGCGCATGACATGATCGAAAGGCTTTCTGCCAAGCAGGTCGAGGTTCTCGATCTTCTTCTGCTCCATCGCACCACCAAGGAAATCGCGCGCGAGCTCGCGATCGCGCCCAATACCGTCGATCAGCGCATCGCAGGCGTGCGCGAGAAATGGGGCACGCGCGATCGCAAGCAGACCGCGCGGGTCTATGCCGCCGCGCTGGAGATATGTGGACAATCCCCATGTGGACTTTCACGTCTCAACGCCGACGACGAACTCGGGGAACCGTTCGGGCAGGACCTGACGGTCGATCCGGTCTTCACGCTTTCCGATGTCGCGCCGATCCTGCGCGACGGAAGCTGGGGTGATCGGCCGACGGGCCTGGAGGCACTCGATGCACGGTTCGGTCGGCTGGGTCGCGTTACGGCGATTCTCCTGCTGGCGCTGGTGCTGGTCCTGACGATCGTGTCGTCGCTGGCCATCGCCAATGCGCTGAACGAGCTGATGTGATTTCAAGCGAGGCCTTCGTGTACCAACCGGCGCACCGCGCCGCTTCGAACCGGAGACACCGGAACATGGAATCTGAAATCTCGACCCTGCGGGTGGTCCGCAAGCTCAAGTCGGTCGAAACCGGCCTCGACGAACTCCTCGCCCAGGCGGCGGACCTGATGGCCCAGATCTCGCGAGCGCGCGTCAGCGACGATCGCTCGATGCTCGAAGGCCAGCGCCCGATCGCGCGGATCGCCTCGATGCAGCAGAACCTGGTCGAAGCGCGCTCGGACATCGTCCGGGTCCATGCCGACCTCGCGAAGATCCTGGCGGGGACGAAGGATATCCCCACCAACTGTCCGCAACAGGCCTTCTACGGTCCCGAAGACGTGACCAGCGCGGCCTGATCACGAAGAGAGGAGGGCGCGTGGAATTCGAACTGGGATCTACCAAGATCCTGACATTTCACGTTCTGCTCGTCCTCTCCGTGATACTCGCGGTCTGGAAGGGGGACGCGCCCGAGCGCTGTGGTGCCGCCGTCGTCATGGCGATGGATTGCCTGCAGCTCGGGAGCATCCTGTTCATTCCACGGGTCTACATCGCGGTCGACATGGTCTCGGTCGTGGTTGATGGCGTGGGCTTCCTGGGCTTCGCCGCGATCGCCGTGCATGCCATGAGGATCTGGCCCCTATGGGCGGCAGCCCTTCAACTCATAAGCTTAAGCGCCCACTTCGCGCGGCACTTCGAGATCGACGTCGAGCCGATGGTCTACGCGGTGATGAAGAGCGCGCCGACGTTTCTGGTGATCGTGGTCCTGCTGATCGGAACGCTGGTGAACTGGCTGAGGCGCGCAAGGCGCGGCTCGGTGCCTTCCTGGCAGACCTGGCCCGCGAGAGGCGGCAGGTCCGGCAGATCGAATTCGACCACGTCGCGGCGTTAGTCGACCTGCTCGGACCGATGACGACCGAGATCCTCGTTCAGATCTGCTACGACGGGCAAGGACGCTGCTGCGGCACCCAGGTTCTTTTCAACGTCCTTGGCGGGGCTTTCGCCGGTTGCCATCGTGCGCTCGTCGAGCGCGGCTTTGCCACCCGCGCGCGCGGCTATCTTCTGGTTCACAACCACCCATCGGGCCGGGCGCTGCCCAGTTCGCAGGATATCGGCGCCACGCGCGCCATCGTCGCCGTTTCGGGGGCGGTCGGCTTCGAGGTGGGCGATCATCTGATCGTCGCCGGTCGCGATGCGGTGAGCATGCGGCGTCTCGGAGCGCTGCGCGCGCGGCCACGACATACGGGAGACAAATGATATGGGATCGTCCCTGCAATCCAACGGCGGCGGCTTGGCCGCCGGAGACGGGGCCATGTTCGATCTGGCGATGGCCGCGCGCAAATCGGCGCGGCGCCGCCGCGAGATCGTCGGCGCGAGTCTCGACGGCGAGGCGTGGGAACTGCTGGTCGAGGCATTTCTTGCAAGGCTTGGCCGCAGGCGCGACGCCTTGCCGCTCGTGCCCGAGCGGGGAGCCTTGCGCGAGGCGCTCGATCCGGTGGTCTGCGCGGGGCTCGCGGTGCTCCTGCCCGCGCAGGAGGAAGGCGGAGTGCGCCTCGAACTGAGCGCGGAAGGGCGCAAGCGCTTTCGCCGCTACTTCGCGACCATGGCGCGCGACGAGGCCCAGGCGGCCGCGCTGGGGGCGCGCTGACCGGGCGCGGATCGCGCGCCCCCGATCATGAGGGCGCGGCGTTCGGGGCGGGGAAAACGCGGCGGCTCGCCGGGTTTCGCTTGCCTTTCGCTCTGCGGGAGACTATCTAGCGCTCCATCCCGACATTGTCGCAACAACGTCAGGTGCTGGCGCCCTGTGGGGCCGGCCCGAAACCGCGTATCGAAGCGACGCCGTCGGCAAGGGAACTGGAGATTGGTTTGGTCGATATCGCGCGTCTGACACAAGTGATCGAGCCCGAGGCGAAAGCGCTCGGCTTCGAGCTCGTGCGCGTGAAGGTCTTCGGCAAGAGCGAGGCGGGCGACGACGAGCGCGCGCTGCAGGTCATGGCCGAACGGCCCGAGACCGGCCAGCTCGTGATCGAAGATTGCGTCCAGCTCTCGCACCGCATTTCCGACCGGCTCGACGCGCTCGAGGAAGCGGGCGAAGTGCTCGTCGACGGCGCTTACCGGCTCGAGGTTTCCTCGCCGGGGATCGATCGTCCGCTGACTCGCGCGAAGGACTTCGCCGACTGGGCGGGGCACGAAGCCAGGATCAATCTCGTCAATCCGGTCGAGGGCAACCGCAAGCAGTTGCGCGGCGACCTCGTCGGCATCGAGGGCGACGTGGTGACGATCGAGGACCGCAAGTCGGGCCGCGTCACCTTCCCGCTTTCGGACCTTCATTCCGCCAGCCTGGTCCTCACCGACCGGCTGATCGCCGCAACCAAGCCCATTGACATGACGGGGGCCGAGGACGTCCTCGAGGAACAGGAAGACTAACGATGGCCAGTGCGATTTCCGCCAACCGCGCCGAGCTGCTCGCGATCGCGAACTCGGTCGCGACCGAGAAGATGATCGACAAGTCGATCGTCATCGAGGCGATGGAAGAGGCGATCCAGAAGTCGGCGCGCAACCGCTACGGCGCCGAGAACGATATCCGCGCCAAGCTCGATCCGCGCACCGGCGACCTGCGCCTGTGGCGCGTCGTCGAGGTGGTCGAGGAAGTCGAGGACTACTTCAAGCAGGTCGATCTCAAGCAGGCCGAGAAGCTTCAGCCGGGCGCCAATATCGGCGATTTCATCGTCGATCCGCTGCCGCCGGTCGACCTCGGCCGCATCGACGCGCAGTCGGCCAAGCAGGTGATCTTCCAGAAGGTCCGCGATGCCGAGCGTGAGCGTCAGTACGAGGAATTCAAGGACCGCGCCGGCGAGATCATCACCGGCGTGATCAAGTCGGTCGAGTTCGGCCACGTGATCGTCAACCTCGGCCGTGCCGAGGGCGTGATCCGCCGCGACCAGCAGATCCCGCGCGAGGCGGCCCGCGTCGGCGAGCGCGTGCGCGCGATCATCCTCAAGGTCGAGCGTCAGAACCGCGGCCCGCAGATCTTTCTGTCCCGCGCGCACCCCGAGTTCATGAAGAAGCTCTTCGCGCAGGAAGTGCCCGAGATCTACGATGGCATCATCGAGATCAAGGCCGCCGCCCGCGATCCCGGCTCGCGCGCCAAGATCGGCGTGATCAGCCACGACCACTCGATCGACCCGGTTGGCGCTTGCGTCGGCATGAAGGGCAGCCGTGTCCAGGCGGTCGTGCAGGAACTGCAGGGCGAGAAGATCGACATCATCCCCTGGAGCGAGGACACCGCGACCTTCGTCGTCAACGCGCTCCAGCCCGCGACCGTCAGCCGGGTCGTCATCGACGAGGAAGAGAATCGCATCGAGGTGGTCGTGCCCGACGACCAGCTCAGCCTCGCGATCGGTCGTCGCGGCCAGAACGTGCGCCTCGCCAGCCAGCTTACCGGCTCGCAGATCGACATCATGACCGAGCAGGAATCGAGCGAGAAGCGCCAGCGCGAATTCGCCGAGCGCTCGAAGATGTTCGAGGACGAGCTCGACGTCGACGAAACGCTCTCGCAGCTTCTTGTCGCCGAGGGCTTCACCGAGCTCGAGGAAGTCGCCTACGTCGACATGGCCGAGCTCGCCACGATCGAGGGCTTCGACGAGGAGCTTGCCGAAGAGCTGCAGAGCCGCGCGCACGAAGCGCTCGAACGCCGCGAGGAAGCCTGCCGCCAGCAACGCCGCGAACTCGGCGTCGAGGATGCGCTGGCCGAGCTGCCGCATCTCACCGAGGCGATGCTGGTCACGCTCGGCAAGGGCGGCATCAAGACGCTCGACGATCTCGCCGACCTCGCCACCGACGAACTCATCGCCAAGAAGCGCACCGAGCAGCGTCGCCGCGACGGCACCGTGAGCCGCCGTCCGCGCGACGAGGACAAGGGCGGCGTGCTCGGTGAGTACGGTCTCACCGAAGAGCAGGGCAACGAGATCATCATGGCCGCTCGCGCGCACTGGTTCGAGGACGAGGAGCCCGCTCCCGAAGCCGATACGGGCGCCGAGACCCCGGCCGAAACCGAGGAGGCCGCCGATGCGGAATCCTCGCAATGAGCAAGTAGGCTCCGACAGCACTGGAAGCGGCGCGGAGAGGACCTGCATCCTCTCCGGCCGGAGCGCTGCGCGCGAGGATCTCGTGCGGCTCGCGATCTCGCCGGAGATGCCGGACGGGACCTGCGAAGTCCTGCCCGACATCCACGCCAAGGCGCCGGGCCGCGGCGCCTGGCTCGCGGTTTCGCGCGAAGACCTTGAAAAAGCGCTCGCGAAGGGCAAATTCAAGGGAGCATTGGCGCGCGCGTACAAAGGTGCGCCGCTCACCATACCAGCCGACTTGCCGGACCGTATCGAGCAGGCGCTGCGAAAGGCGCTGACCGATCGTCTCGGGCTCGAACTGAAGTCGGGCCATCTGCTGATGGGCTCCGACCGGATCGCCGATCAGGCCCGGATGGGCCGCGTCGCCTGGCTCGCCCATGCCGCTGATGCGGGCGAGGACGGATCGCGCAAGTTGGATCAGGCGTGGCGGGTCGGCACCGATGCGGAGGGCAGCGGACTTCGCGGCGCTGTCTTGCCTCTGGACCGGGCGGCTTTGTCTGTGGCATTGGGCCGCGACAACGTCGTCCACCTGGCGCTGACGGACCGCAGGGCGGCCCAAAGGGTCGAGCGGTCGCTCCAGCGCCTCTTGCGATTCCAAGGGGTGGCCGATCCGGCCGCCGAATTTGATGATGGCGAACCGGCGCTTGCCGCCGTGTCCGCGACGACGAATTGAGATTGAAGGGCTGAACGAGACATATGAGCGAGACCGACAATAAACCGACCCTGGGCCGCAAGCCGCTTGGGCTTAAGCGTTCGGTGGAAGCGGGAGAGGTCAAGCAGACCTTCAGCCACGGCCGGACCAACAAGGTCGTGGTCGAGGTCAAGCGCCGCAAGCTGATCGGCAAGCCCGGCGCCGAGGCCGCGTCCGAGGCCGCGCCCGCGGCCGAGAAACCCGCGCCCGAGGCGAAGAAGTCCGCGCCGCCGCCGGCTCCCGCGCCGAAGAAGCCTGCGCCCAAGAAGGCCGCGCCCTCGGGCGAGACGCCTCAGGAGCGTGTCGCCCGCCTGCAGCGCGAGGCCGAGGAAGAGCGCCTGCGCCTGACCGAGGAAGCGCGTCGCCGCGAGGATGAGGCTAAGGCGCGCGAGCTCGAGGAAGAAAAGCGCCGCGCCGAAGAGAACCGCAGGGCCGAGGAAGAGGCCGCCAAGGCCGAGCAGGCCGCCGCCGCGGCCGAGAAGCAGGCCGCCGAGGCCGCTACAGGCACGCCCGCTCCGGCTCCCGCCGAAGCGCCCGCTCCGGCTTCGCCCGCCGCCGAGGCGGCGCCCGCCGATGATGCCGAGGCGCCCGCGCCGCGCCGCTTCACGCCGGTCGCCCGACCCGAGCCCAAGAAGGCCGAGCCGGTCACGGCGAAGAAGCCCGCCGACGGCGGCAAGAAGGCCTCCGCGAACCGCGGTGCCGACCGCAAGGGCGGCGATCGCCGCCGCGACGGCAAGCTTACCGTCACGCGTGCGCTCAACGACGACGAAGGCGCGCGCGCACGTTCGCTCGCGGCGCTCAAGCGTGCGCGCGAGAAGGAGCGGCGGGCGCACTTCACGGGCCGCTCGCAGCCGCGCGAGAAGCAGGTGCGCGACGTGGTCGTGCCCGAGGCGATCACCGTCCAGGAACTCGCAAACCGCATGGCCGAGAAGGGCGCGGATCTGGTGAAGGCGCTGTTCAACCTGGGCATGATGGTTACCGTCAACCAGACGATCGACCAGGATACCGCCGAGCTGCTGGTCGAGGAATTCGGCCACAACATCACGCGTGTGTCCGAGAGCGACATCGACATCGACACCTCGGGTGATGTCGACGCGGACGAGACGCTCAAGCCGCGTCCGCCGGTGGTTACGATCATGGGCCACGTCGATCACGGCAAGACCAGCCTGCTCGACGCGCTGCGCGGCACCGACGTCGTGCGCGGCGAGGCGGGCGGCATCACCCAGCACATGGGCGCCTACCAGATCAAGACCAAGGGCGGCGACCTCGTCACCTTCCTCGACACGCCGGGCCACGCCGCGTTCACCGCGATGCGCGCGCGCGGCGCCAACGTCACCGACATCGTTGTGCTGGTGGTGGCCGCCGACGACGGCATCATGCCGCAGACGGTCGAGGCGATTAACCACACCAAGGCGGCGGGCGTGCCGATGATCGTGGCGATCAACAAGGTCGACAAGCCCGAGGCGAACGTCAAGAAGGTGCGCGAGCGCCTGCTCGAGCACGAAGTGATCGTCGAGGAGCTGTCGGGCGACGTCCAGGACGTCGAGGTGTCGGCCAAGACCGGCAAGGGCCTCGACGAGCTGATCGAGAAGATCCTGCTCCAGGCCGAGTTCCTTGAACTCAAGGCCAATCCCGACCGCGACGCCGAGGCGACCGTGATCGAGGCCAAGCTCGACAAGGGCAAGGGTCCGGTCGCGACCGTGCTGGTAACGCGCGGCACGCTCAAGCGCGGCGACGTCTTCGTCGTCGGTACGCAAAGCGGGCGCGTGCGCGCGATGAACGACGACAAGGGGCGCCAGGTCAAGGAAGCCGGGCCGGCAATGCCGGTCGAGGTTCTGGGCCTGGGCGGCGTGCCGATGGCGGGCGACCTGCTCTCGGTCGTCGAGAACGAGCAGCGCGCGCGCGAGGTCTCCGAGTATCGTCAGGAGCAGGCGACCGCCAAGCGCACCGCAATGGCGCCGGCCAGCCTCGACACGATGTTCTCGGCGCTTGCCGACAAGCAGAACGTCATCGAGTACCCGGTTGTCATCAAGGCCGACGTCCAGGGCTCGATCGAGGCGATCAACAATGCCCTGCACAATCTCTCGAACGACGAGATCAAGGTGCGCATCCTGCACTCGGGCGTGGGCGCGATCACCGAGACCGACGTGACGCTGGCTTCGGCCTCGAACGCGCCGATCGTGGGCTTCAACGTGCGTCCCAACGCCAAGGCGCGTCAGCAGATCGAGCAGACCAAGACGCCGATGCTCTACTACGACGTGATCTACGAGCTGACCGAGGAAATCGCCAAGCAGATGGCGGGCATCTGGGGCCCCGAGCGGGTCGAGACCGTCGTCGGCCGTGCCGAGGTCAAGCAGGTCTTCCCGGCGGGCAAGAAGGACAAGGCCGCGGGTCTGCTCGTGGTCGAAGGCGCGATCCGCAAGGGCCTTCACGCACGTCTTACCCGCAACGACGTCATCGTTTCGGCGACGACGATCGCTTCGTTGCGCCGCTTCAAGGACGACGTCGACGAAGTGCGTACGGGTCTCGAGTGCGGCGTCGTGCTTGCCGACACCAACGACATCCGCGCGGGCGACCAGCTCGAGGTGTTCGAGGTCTCCGAGCGCGAACGCACGATCGGGTAACGCTGCGTTTCATCGCTGGCGGACAAGTGGCGGCAGGCTTCGGCTTGCCGCCGCTTTCGTTTGCGTGGCATGATCGCCAGCAACCATGAACCCGTCCCGCACATTGCCCGCCATGATCGCCGTTAGCATCTTCGTGGTGCTGCTGGCGGTTGGGCTCGTCTGGTCGTCGGCAAGCTGGTCGCGTGCGGATCGCGAGGCACAGGGGATCGCGGCCTGCCTTGACGCGGTGGACGCGCGCGATCCCGCCCGCGCCGCCCGCGAAGACCTTGCGCGCGGCGAGGATCGGCCGTTCTTCGTCTCGCGCCCCGTCGCTCCCGGCGCGGCGGTCGCCCTGGGCATTTCCGGCTGCGCGGCGGGCGGCGCTTTCACCGACAACCGGCCATTTCCGTTCGACCGGTCCTTCGCCCTTGCACCGCGAGGCGAGCGCGCCGCGTCGGGCGTTTCGGACCTGACCGAGTGCGGCAGGGCGCAGGAGGTCTGGGTGCATGCCTACAACGCCGAACTGGCCCGGCTCGATCCGCGGGTGAGCGCCAAGTACTGCCGCCGGCAGGCCCGGCGATGAGGTGCCGGCGATGACGCGTTACGTCGCCTTTCTCGGCTCGATCAATGTCGGAGGCAACCGGCTCGCGATGGCCGATCTGGTAGCGGCGATGGAGGCCGAGGGTTTCGCGCACGTCGCCACGGTCGTCGCCAGCGGCAATCTGCTGTTCGACCATGCCGGAGCCACCGAGGACAAGCTCGAGGCGCAAATCGCGCGGATCATCGCGGATCGATTCGGCATCGAGACCTTCGCCACGGTTCGAACCGCAGCCGAGGTCAGGGCCGCGATCGAGGATAACCCGTTTCGCGGCGAGGGCGAGGACAAGTTGGTTCACACCTATTTCCTCGAGTGCCAGCCGAGCGCGGTGCGGTTCGAGGCGCTGATCGCCGATCAGGCCGGGCGCGGCCGCGAACGCCTCGCGGCGGGCGCGCGTGTGCTTCACGTCGACTAAGTGGACGGAGTCGCCAGGAGCAAGCTCACGGCCGCGTTCGTGGCGCGGCGGCTGGGCTGCCGCGGGACGGCACGCAACATGCGCTCGCTCGAGCGAATCCTGGCGAAGATGGAAGACTGACGCAAAGGAGCAGGCGCGCCCCGCACGGTGAAAACGCGGCATCGGCCCATACCCGCCTGTCGGGTCCAGCCAGGGGGACTGTAACCGCAGGAACGGGCCGGGTCGCTGATCGGGCCGATGCCGCAGGACCGGAGCCTTGGGGAGGTCCGATCCTATCTCGTGCAAGAAGAAGCATTGCGCCCCTCCAGCCTTCAGGGGTCACTGGCTGGAGGGGAGCCGCCGGGGCATGTTCTTGGTCTGATGGCGGCCGGGCCCTGGCACTGGCCCGCGCAATGCGCCGGAACGGGGCGAATGGAGCAAGGGGGGGTAGGTACTCCGCCCCGTCATTCCGGCAATTTTCGTGTCTCGGTTCACGTTCGCCGCTTCGGCGAAGGGGGGCTTGTTCCTTTCGATGCAGAACTACTATGCAATCTATGCATATATTCTCGGCCGATGTCCAGCCCTTTCTCGCACAATCAAATGTTGCAAATTGTCGCAGCCGGACCACATGGGATCGAACGATGCCACGACAGCAATACACGCCCGAACAGCACTCGGTCCGCCTGCTCAAGGTGGGGGAACGGGTGCGCCACGTTCTGTCGGAAATCCTCACGCGCCAGCAGGTTCACGATGACACGCTGAGCGCGCATTCGGTGTCGGTCACCGAGGTGCGCATGACGCCCGACCTCAGGCAGGCGACGGTCTACGTGAAACCGCTGCTTGGCGCGCATCAGGACGAGGTGCTCACCGCGCTGCGCCAGAACACCGCCTACCTGCAGCGGGAGGTGGCCAAGCGATTGGGGCTCAAGTTCGCCGCCAAGCTCAGGTTTCGGGCCGACGAAAGCTTCGAGGAGGCCGACCGGATCGAGCGCCTGCTTTCCGATCCGCGCGTGAAGCGCGATCTGGGCGAAGGCGAGGACTGAGAGCGGTCGGTCCCGGCGAGAAGGACGGGTCTTCCGGGCATGCCGCGACGACGGAGGCTTCGTCGATTTTTCGTGCGGCTTCGTCGAGGCGGCGTCACCCGTATTTGCTCGCGGAATTACAACCCATGGCAGGTGATGGGTCGTTTCCGCTCGCGGCAATTCCTAAATTGGTAGCGCAACCCCAAGCCTGATCGGGCCCGCCGTTCGGGCTTGCGCCGACGCGGCGACGCGACACGGGCCGACTGTCCCGGTCGCGGCGGTTGCGGGAACGCCGCGTGCGCTGCGTTCATTTATGGAATGTCTCGCCGGCCACGGCGGGACCGAATGGAGATAGTGCTCATGACGACTGAGAGCGCTCATGCATATTGACCTGAACAACAGCGCGCCGGCGCGCATCCACGGTGACGTCGCCATTATCGGAGCCGGAGCGGCCGGGATTACGCTTGCTCGCCGACTCCTGGCGGGCGGGCTCACGGTCGTGCTCCTTGAGAGCGGAGGGCTGGACTTCGAGAAGGCGACCGCCGAACTCAATCGCGGATACAACATCGGCCAAAACTACTACGAACTGGAGGATTCGCGGTTGCGGTTCTTCGGCGGAACGACCGCCATCTGGGGCGGTCGCGCCGTGGAACTCGACCCGATCGACTTCATCCGCCGCCCCTGGGTGCCGCATTCGGGATGGCCGATCACCGCCGGCGATCTCAGGCCCTACTACAAGCAGGCGCGCGCCGCGCTCGATCTGCCGGAGACAGGGCCTTCGCAAGCCGAGATGGCTTCGGTCCTGCCCCAGTTCGACAAGCGGGCGCTGACCACGCCGATCTGGAGTTTCGACGGCAAGGCGGATCGCTTTTCCTTCGCGCGCAGCCGGGATCTGGTCGAGCATCCCCGCTGCACGATCCTCACTCACGCCACGGTACGCGAGATCATCCCCGACGAGGCGCAGCGCGGGGTTGAGAGGCTGGCGGTCCGAAGCGGGCGAGGCTGCGATGTCGAGGTGCGGGCGCGCCACTACGTTCTGGCCGCCGGCGGGATCGAGAATCCGCGCCTCTTGCTCGCCTCGCGCCGCGCAAGTCCGGCAGGGCTCGGAAACCGGCACGATTTGGTCGGGCGGTTCTTCATGGAGCACCCGCACGCGCGCGGCGGCCGGATCGTCGGCAAATCCGCGTGGTTCTGGCTCAACGCCTTCAAGAAGCGCAAGGCGGGCGGCACCTTCGCGGCCGCGACGATCGCTCTTGCCGAGCCGATGCAGGCGAGACGCGGGCTGCTGAACACGTCGCTGACCGTCGCGGGGCGACGCCCGGCGGACGCGCGCCAGCCCGCGCTGATGGCGGCCTATCAGATGATCCGTCACAAAGCCGAGCCCACCGTTTCGGGGCGGCGTATGTGGAGAGCGGCCAAGGGCGGCGTGAACGCGTTGCAGGGTATCGCCGATCCCTTGCGGCCATGGTTGCTGAACCGGATGGGCAAGCTCGATGTGGCGCTGCTGGTGCGCGCGGAACAGTCTCCCAACCCGGACAGCCGCGTCACCCTTTCGGACGAACTCGACAGCCAGGGCGTGCCGCGCGTGAAGCTCGACTGGCGGACCAATGCGCTCGACGTCGACAGCGTCCGGGGCCTTGTCGATGTCCTAGGCGACGAGACGCGGCGTCTCGGACTTGGCGACGTGCAGCCCGCCGGGTGGCTTTCCGATCCCGACAGGCAGTGGGTCACCGATCCGCTGATCAGCACGCACGCGCTGGGCGGCTATCATCACATGGGCACGACCCGCATGTCCGACGATCCGCGCCACGGCGTTACCGACGCGCAGACACGGGTGCACGGTCTGCACAATCTCTACGTGGCGGGCAGTTCGCTGTTTCCGACCTCGGGATGGGCCAACCCCACGCTCACGATCATCGCGCTGGCCATGCGCACGGCCGACCGGATCATCGACGAGGCGCGCGGGACTGTCACTTCGTCCGCGCGGGCGTCCGACCCCGCCGATGTCCGCCGACGCGTGACCGAACCGGCGACCTGCGACGCCTGATGCCGCGCCGTCTGGGCCAGTACAGAGGCCGGATACGAAAACATGAAAAAAGCCGCGCGAGGCATCCTCGCGCGGCTTTTTCGTTTCGGCGCCGATGCTCCGTCGGAGGATCAGTCCTCCTTGAGGAACGCCGGCATGTGGTCGGGATTGCCGCCACCGCCGTTGTCGTCGCCGCCACGGTCGCCGCGCGGGCCCCGATCACGACCGCCACGGCCACCGCCGCGTCCGCCGCGATCCCGACCGCCGCCGCGTCCGCCGCGGTCGCCGCCGCGATCACCGCGCGGTTCGCGCGGCGGGCGGGTGTCTTCGAGTTCCTCGCCGGTTTCCTGGTCGACGACGCGCATCGACAGGCGGACCTTGCCGCGGTTGTCGATCTCGAGCACCTTGACCTTCACTTCCTGGCCTTCGGAGACGACGTCGGTGGGCTTTTCGACGCGCTCGTTCTTCATCTCGGAGACGTGGACGAGACCGTCCTTGCCGCCCATGAAGTTCACGAAAGCACCGAAGTCGACGATGTTGACGACCTTGCCGGTGTAGACCTTGCCGACTTCGGGTTCCTCGACAATGCCGAGGATCCAGTTCTTCGCGGCCTCGATCTGATCGAGGTCCGAAGACGAGATCTTGATGATCCCCTCGTCGTCGATGTCGACCTTGGCGCCGGTCTCGGCGACGATCTCGCGGATGACCTTGCCGCCGGTGCCGATGACGTCGCGGATCTTCGACTTGTCGATCTGGATCGTCTCGATGCGCGGAGCGTGGGCCGAAAGCTCGGTGCGGGCAGAACCCAGCGCCTTGGTCATTTCGCCCAGGATATGCGCGCGGCCGGCCTTGGCCTGCTCGAGCGCCTTGCCCATGATCTCCTTGGTGATGCCGGCGATCTTGATGTCCATCTGCATCGTGGTGATGCCGTTCTCGGTGCCCGCGACCTTGAAGTCCATGTCGCCGAGGTGGTCCTCGTCGCCCAGGATGTCGGAAAGCACGGCGAACTCGTCACCTTCGAGGATCAGGCCCATGGCGATGCCCGAGACCGGACGCTCGATCGGAACGCCCGCGTCCATCATCGACAGACAGCCGCCGCACACCGTCGCCATCGACGAGGAGCCGTTCGACTCGGTCACGTCCGAAAGCACGCGGATGGTGTAGGGGAAGTCTTCCTTGGTGGGCAGCACCGGGTGCAGCGCGCGCCACGCCAGCTTGCCGTGGCCAACCTCGCGTCGGCCCGGCGCGCCGAAGCGGCCCACTTCGCCGACCGAGTAGGGCGGGAAGTTGTAGTGCAGCATGAACGCCGAGTACGACAGGCCCTCGAGGCCGTCGATCATCTGCTCGGAATCCTTGGTGCCCAGCGTGGTGGTGCAGATCGTCTGCGTCTCGCCGCGCGTGAACAGCGCCGAACCGTGGGTGCGGGGCAGGAAGCCGACCATCGCTTCGATCGGGCGGACCTGATCGAGCTTGCGGCCGTCGATGCGCTGGCCGTCCTTGAGGATGGCGCCCCGAACGATCTCGGCCTCGACCTTCTTCATGGTCTTGATCGCGACCATCTGGGTCTGCGGCTCGGCGTCGGCGAAGGCCTCCTTGGCCTTGGCGCGCGCCGCGTTGAGCGCGTTCGAGCGCTCCGACTTGTCGGTCAGCTTGTAGGCGGCGGCGACATCGGCGCCAATGGCGTCCTTGAGCCTGGCCTTGATGTCGGCGGTGTCGTCCGACACGCTGATTTCCCAGGGCTCCTTGGCGGCCTTTTCGGCAAGGTCGATGATGAGGTCGACGACCTGCTTGCACTCGTCATGCGCGAACATGACGGCGCCGAGCATTTCTTCCTCGTTCAGTTCCTTGGCTTCGGATTCGACCATCATCACCGCTTCGCCGGTGGCGGCGACGACGAGGTCGAGGCGGCCATCCGCAAGCGCGGTTTCCTGCTTCGGATTGAGCACGTACTCGCCGTCGACGAAGCCGACGCGGCAGGCGCCGATCGGGCCCATGAACGGCACGCCCGAAATGGTGAGCGCGGCCGAGGCGGCGATCATCGCGACGATGTCGGGCTCGGTCTCGCCGTCATAGGAGAGAACCTGCGCGATGCAGTTGATCTCGTTGTAGAAGCCTTCGGGGAACAGCGGGCGCACGGGGCGGTCGATGAGACGGCTGGTGAGCGTCTCCTTCTCGGTCGCGCCGCGTTCGCGCTTGAAGAAGCCGCCGGGGATGCGGCCGGCCGAGGAGAACTTCTCCTGGTAGTGAACGGTCAGCGGGAAGAAGTCCTGACCTTCCTTCACGCTCTTGGCGGCGGTCACGGCGCACAGCACCACGGTTTCGCCATAAGTGGCCAGCACGGCGCCGTCGGCCTGACGGGCAATACGGCCGGTCTCCAGAGTGAGGGTTTTCCCGCCCCACTCCATCGATACGGTTTTCACGTCGAACATGTAGATTATCCTCAACCCGCGGGCCCTATTGCCGGCGGGGTTTACTGCCGGGTGTACCGTCCCGGTCCGGTGTGGGGCATTTCGTCTCGCCCCGAGGCGCGGACCGCCGAATTGCGATCCCTGACCCCTTTTTCACTTGCCGCCCCGCGGCTGTGCGAGGCTCCATTCGAATGCCGGGTTTTGAAGCCCGGCGGGTCCCGAAACAAGTTCGGGACGGCGCGAATGCGAAACGGCCCGCCGTTGGGCGGGCCGAAGCACTTCGCGTTACTTGCGCAGACCCAGCTTCTGGATCAGTGCGTTGTAGCGCTCGACATCCTTCTTCTTGAGATAGTCGAGCAGCGAGCGGCGCTTGTTGACCATGGCCAGCAGGCCGCGGCGCGAGTGGTTGTCCTTGTGGTGCGTCTTGAAGTGCTCGGTGAGGTTGACGATACGCTCGGTGAGGATCGCGACCTGCACTTCGGGGGACCCGGTGTCCGTGTTGCCACGGGCGTTGTCCTGGATGATTTCCTGCTTCTTCTCGGCGGTAACCGACATAGTTCATTCACTCCGCGACATCGGAAAGATTGAACCCCCTGACGACGCGGGCGTCGCCGCCCGCAATTTCCACGAGCGCTACCGGAACCTTGCCGTATCGCGCGAAATGGAGCCCGTCGTCGTGGGGCATCCCGGTCAGAACGCGGCCCTGGCGGACCGCCCTTGCCTGCTCCGGGTCGAGATCGAGGGCCGGGATGTCGTCCAGCCCCGCCTCCAGCGGCAAGAGTACCTGTTCAAGCGGCGCGCCTTTACCGACTTCGTTCAATTTGTCCAGCGAAATCGCGTGGGATAGGTCGAACGGACCGGCGCGGGTCCGGCGCAGCATCGTTACCGTGCCGCAGGTGCCCAGCGCATGCGCGATGTCGCGCGCCAGACTTCGGATATAGGTGCCCTTGCTGACATCCGCCAGGAGCGTGGCCGCTTCGAGGGGGGTGCTGCTGCCGGCTTCGTCCGGACGAAGCGTGAGGGCGTGGATCGTCACCGCTCTCGTCTTCAACGCCACATCTTCGCCCGCGCGTGCCAGGTCATAGGCGCGCTGGCCGTCGACCTTGAGCGCCGAATAGGCGGGAGGCACCTGCTCGACCGGACCGGTGAAGCGCGGCAGGACCGCTTCGATATCGGCGAGCGTCGGGCGCACGTCGCTGGTCTCGATCACCGCGCCCTCGGCATCGAGCGTGTCGGTCTGCTCGCCGAACCGCACCGTGAATGCGTAAGCCTTGCTGGCATCGAGCATCCGCCCGGTGAGCTTGGTCGCCTCGCCGATCGCGATCGGCAGGATACCGCTCGCCAGCGGGTCGAGCGTGCCGCCGTGGCCGACTTTCGCCTTCTTGCCGTATCCCGCCTCGCGCAAGTTGCGCTTCACCGCGGCGACCGCCTGGGTCGAGCCGAGCCCGACCGGCTTGTCGAGGATGATCCAGCCGTGGGGCATCGCCTCAGCCGCCCGCGACGAATACGGCGAGCATCATGAACTTCTCGCGCGCCCACTCGACCGGCGGCACCACCACGTTTTCGACGATGCCGAGCCCCGGGAACAGCCAGGGGATCACCAGCAGCACCAGGAACAGCAGCGGAAAGCCGAAGGGGCGCAGCTTGGCGTAGGAGCGTGCAAGATCGGGCGGAAGCAGTCCCTCGACAATATGCGAGCCGTCGAACGGCGGTATCGGCAGGAGGTTGAACAGCGCGAGGAACAGGTTGATGACGATGAAATAGTTGAACGCCGCGAAGACGATTTCGGTGGTGCCCTGCGGCGGCGCGGTGAGCGTGCCGAGGAACAGGCCGAACAGGATCGCCCCGATCGTCGCGAGCACGATGTTCGTGCCCGGCCCGGCGGCCGCGACCGCCATCATCCCGTAGCGCGGATTGTTGAGCCGCCGCTGCACCACCGGCACCGGCTTGGCCCAGCCGAACACGGGTGCGCCCGAGAGCGCGAGCACGCCGGGCAGGATCACCGTACCGATGGGATCGACATGGCGCAGCGGATTGAGGCTGAGCCGCCGCATCTCCTTGGCGGTCGGATCGCCGAGCAGGTTCGCGACCCAGCCATGCGCCACCTCGTGAAAGACGATGGCGACGATCAGGCAGGGGATGAGGATGAGGGCCAGGACCACGGTATCGGACATGGCGCGTAGATAGGCACGGGCCGCAGGTTGCGCCAGCGTTCGCGGCGGACGGCTAGTGCGGGTCGCCCAGCGCCTCGCGAAAATGCTTCCGGCACAAGGCGACATAGCGCTCGTTCCCGCCGATTTCGGTCTGTGCGCCCTCGATCACCGCGCCGCCGCCGGCGTCGACGCGCAAGTTCATCGTCGCCTTGCGGCCGCAGTGGCACACGGCCTTGAGCTCCACCAGCGAATCGGCGATGCCGAGCAGCGTGGCCGAGCCGGGAAACAGCGCGCCGCGAAAGTCGGTCCGCAGGCCATAGCACAACACCGGGATCTCGGCCTCGTCGGCGAGCCGGGCGCATTGCCAGACCTGCCCGGACGAGAGGAACTGCGCCTCGTCGATCAGCACGCAGGCGAGCGGCTCGTCCGCGTGCCGCCGGCTCACCGCGTCCCACAAGTCGGTCCCGGCATCGTAGCGATGGGCATCGGCGCCCAGGCCGATGCGGCTCTTGATCGCATGACTCTCGGCGCGTCCGTCGATCGCGGCCGTCCACAGCATCGTCGCCATGCCGCGCTCGCGATAGTTGAAGTCCGCCTGCAAGAGCGTGGTCGACTTGCCCGCGTTCATGCTGGCATAATAGAAATAGAGCTTGGCCATCGTGTATCGCAGTCTTGGCGGGAGCGGGGCCGGGGAGCAAGCCGAACCGGCGCAAGGCCGGCCGCTGGAGAGGGGCGATGACGAAGACCTGGCTTGGCGTGTCTGACCCCTATGCGCGGCGCGACCGCATTCTCTCGCTCGATCCGGACGCCGACGCGCGCGAGATCATCGGACTGTTCTATGCCGATTTCCGCTCGGTGATGCTGCCGCAGGGCTTCAACGGCTTCATGATGACTTTCGCCAGCCCGCGCATCTCGCGAGTGCTCGCACAAACCGGCGAGATCGAAAACCGCATCGCCAAGCGGATCATCGATACGATCCTGCTCTCGCGCGAGGTGATGGAGCATGGCTTCACGCCGGGGCCGGGCCGCGATGCGGCCAAGCGGGTCAACGCGATGCACCGGCGCTACGACATCCATGAGGACGATTTCGTCGCGGTCGGCTGCGACGAGGCGCTGTGCGGGCTCGAACTTTCCGAGCGCTTCGGCTGGCGCGATGTCACCGATCACGAGCGTCGGGCCTTGCGCAACTATTACGATCTGCAGTCACGCGCCTATGGGTCGCGGCGCGGCCTGCCCGAAACGACCGCACAGATGCAGGCGTTCTGGGCCGGCTATCTCGACGATCAGGCGCGCTTCGAACCGCAGAACAGGCGGCTCGCCGATGCGACGCTGGGCTTCTTCCTCGGTCTGTTTCCCCGCTGGATGCGCCCTGGCGCCCGCGTTCTGCTCCTGGGGCAGCTCGAGCCGCGCGTGCTCGTCGCCTGCGGCTACCGCGCGCGCACCGCGCCCGAGCGCTGGGCGGCGCACGCCATGCTGCGCGCGATGGGACGGCGCGATCCCGTTCCCGACGGCGCTCCCGACGACATGCAGCGGCTCGTCGCGATCGCCTACCCCGACGGCTGGACGGTGGGCGAACTGGGTACGCACCAAGGCGATTCCGGGTCCGAGGCGAAGCCCGCCGCCTGAGTCTCGGTCTGGCCGGCCTTGCAATCACGCGCCGTACTCGCCACCCCGGACGCGCACCGACAATCTGGGAGAACAGCCGCGTGCGCGATCTTCATACCCGCTTCGCCCGAACCTTCGCCGCCTGGCCGGACAAGGTCTTCATCGAGGACGGCGCGCGCCACTGGACCTATGGCGAGATCGAGGAGCAGTCGGCGCGGCTGGCGACGCGGCTGGCCGAACTCGGCGTCGCGCCGGGCGAGCGCGTGCTGGTGCAGACCGGCAAGTCGGTCGAGACGCTGCTGCTCTATTTCGCGGTGGTGCGCCTCGGCGCGGTCTACCTCCCGCTCAACGTCGACTATACCGAGGCCGAGCTTGCCTATTTCGTGAGCGATGCGACGCCGGTGCTCGCGGTCTGCCGCCCGGAAAGCCTGGATCTCTTCGCCCGGATCGGCGGCGAGGGCGTCGCGATCCGCACGCTCGACCAGCTCTTCGCCGACCTGCCCGAAGCCGCCGCCGCGCCGGTGCCGCGCGAACCCGACGACATTGCCGCGATCCTCTACACATCGGGCACCACCGGCAAGCCCAAGGGGGCAATGCTGACCAATGCCAACCTCGTTTCGAACGGCGAGAGTCTGGTCGACCTGTGGCGCTTCACCGAGGACGACCGGCTGATCCACGCGCTGCCGATCTTTCACGTCCACGGCCTGTTCGTGGCGATGCACTGCGTGCTGTTCTCGGGCGCGAGCCTGGTCTTCCTGCCCCGGTTCGATGCCGAGACCGTGCTCGCCCACATGCCCGAAGCGACCGTCCTGATGGGCGTGCCGACGTTCTATATCCGCCTGCTCGGCGAGCCCGGTCTCACTCGCGAGGCCGCGTCGAACATGCGGCTGTTCGTTTCGGGCTCGGCGCCGCTCTCGGCCGACATTCACCGCGCCTTCGAGCAGCGCACCGGGCACCGCGTGCTCGAGCGCTACGGCATGACCGAAACCGGCATGATTACTTCGAACCCCTACGAGGGGGAGCGGCGCGCGGGCTTCGTCGGTCCGCCGCTTCCGGGCGTGGAGGTGCGCATCGCCGAGTCCGGGACGGGCAAGGTCCTCCCGCAGGGCGAGGTCGGCATCGTCGAGGTGAGGGGCCCCAACGTCTTCGCCGGATACTGGCGGATGCCCGAGAAGACCGCGAGCGAGTTTCGCTCCGACGGCTATTTCATCACCGGCGACATGGGCTTCATCGACGTGGACGGCTCGATCCAGCTCGTCGGGCGCGAGAAGGACCTGATCATCTCGGGAGGCCTCAACGTCTATCCGGCCGAAGTCGAGGCGCTGCTCGACGATCGCGCCGACGTCGCCGAGGCGGCGGTGATCGGCGTGCCGCATCCCGACTTCGGCGAGGCGGTGGTCGCGGTGGTCCAGCCCGCCGGGGCCTTCGACGCCGAAGCGGTGCGCGCGGACCTGCGCCGCGATCTTGCTGCCTTCAAGGTTCCCAAGACTATCCTCACGCTCGACGAACTGCCACGCAACACCATGGGCAAGATCCAGAAGAAGCTGCTGCGCGAGCGGTTCGCGGGGCTCTTCTCCGAAGGCTGAGGGGCCGCCTGCCGCCTTGCCCATGACCGTCGCGCCATCGGTCACTGGCCCGCGCTCGTCAGGGCACGATCACGTGGGGCACGAAGCGCGAGAGGTTGCGGGTGATGCGCGAGCCGTCCTCGCGCATGCCGAGCCCGGCGGCGCGGTCGCCGATCATCCAGCTTCCGAGCACGGCGTGCATACCGGCGCGCGCGAACAGCGGGGCATAGGCCTGCGCGACGCGTGGCTCATCGCCGTAGTCGCCCTCGCTTTCCTCGACGGTCTCGCCCCGGCGGCGCAGCACGACGTTCTCGCCCTCGCGCGAGAACACGGGCTTGATCACCGCGTCCGCGAGCCGTTCGGCGCGCGGGTCGTTGGCGAAGTAGGCGGGCAGCAGGTTGGGATGGCCCTCGTGGCGTTCCCATAGCAGCGGCAGGATCGCCTTGTTCGACAGCACGGATTTCCAAGCGGGCTCGATGAAGACACCGGGTCTGAGGTACTGCGCGAAGGGTTCGCGCAGCATGTCTTCCCAGGGATAGAGCTTGAAGCAACGGTCGATCGTGCGCTCGTGCGTGTCGACGAAGCGGCCTTGCGCATCGACGCCGATCGCCTGGATGTCGAGCATGTCGACTTCGTGCCCGGCCTGCACGGCGCAGTCCATCAGGTAGGTGCAGGTGCCCCGGTCCTCGTCGTTCGCCATCCAGCACGAGAAGTGCAGGATGCGGTCGGGCGGGAAGGTGGCGAAGGCCTCGACGAGACTTTCCTGAAGCATGTTGAACTGGTCGCATCCCTCCGGCAGCGCGCCGAGCTCGGTCTGGTCGACCATCCAGTTGTACTGGAAGAACGCCGCCTCGAAGATCGAGGTGGGCGTATCGGCGTTGTATTCGAGCAGCTTGGCATGGCCGAGGCCGTCGTAGGCGAGGTCGAAGCGGCCGTAGAGATGGCGGTCGCCCGCGTGCCAGGAATCGCGGATCAACGCGTGGCGCGCCTCGGGGATCGCCATGCGCGAGAGCAGGGCGGGGCTCTCGGCGACTTCGGCGACGAGGTCCATGCACAGCTCGTGAAGCGCTTCGGATGGCGCCTCGATCTCATCCTCGATCTCCGCGAGCGAGAAGGTGTAGGCGGCATCGTCGACCCAATAGGGTTCGCCGTACATCTCGTGGAAGCCGAAGCCGACCGCGCGGGCCTTCTCGCGCCAGTCGGGACGCTCGGGCAGGGTTATGCGGTCCATGCGGGCCGGTGCTCCGCGCGCTCAGCCGCCGAAGCTGAAGCCGCCGCTGCGACCGCCGCCGCTGCGGCTCATGCCCATGCCGCCGAAGCCCCTCGACGCGACCGCCTTGGTGTTGACGTTGACCGGCGTTGTTCTGGCGACGCCCGTCGACCCCCGGTCGACGGTGACCGTGCCGCCAGAGCGGTTGCGGTAGATCGGCGTCCCGGAATAGCCGCCGCCGTAGTAGTTGACGTAGCCGTTGTTCCAGTAGTCGCGCTGCATCAGCCGTCCGACCATGAACCCGGCGAGCAGCGGCATGAACACGTTGCCGCCGGTGCTGGCGTTATAGGTCGGAGTGCAGTTGTTCGCGCCCCATTCCTGCTGGCAGGCGGCCAGCGTGTCGAACTTGGGCGCGTTCTCGCGCTGCGCGTCCATCGCAGCGGTGTAGGACTGCGAGCACAGATCCTCGGGGAAGCCTGCCTTGGTGCATTCGGCCACCGAGGTGAAGCGCGCGTCGCTGAATTCCGGTTCGCTGCTGGAACAGCCCGACAGCGAGACGCTCGCCGCCGCGATGCCGCCGAGCACCAGCTTCTGGCGCTTGCCGGAGGTGAAGCGGCGCGCCTTGCGCTCGCCTTGATTCGCGTTGCTCATGCGAGTCTCCCGCTCAATAGGTCATGCAGGCGGCATTGAGCATGCCTGTGACGAGCGCGACGCCGCCCGCCCAGACGCCGGCCGCCATCTCGCCGCTCTCGATCCGCTTCGACAGGCCCTTCTGCACCATCGCGGCGACGCCGAAGGCGATCAACTGCAGCACCGCGCCGATCACCGCCCAGATCACGAAGTCGACGATCGCCACCGAGTTGGCCGCCGCCGAGGCGAGCGGCAGGCTGAAGCCGACGAGCGCGCCGACATAGGCGGTCGTCGCGGCGACGTTGCCCTCGGCGATCAGGCGGAATTCCTTTTGTGGCGTCACCAGCGAATAGATCAGCGCGAAGGCCACGAGGATAACCACGCCGCTGCCGAAATAGGCCAGGAATGCCGGCAGTCCGGCCACGTATCCGTTCATCGCTTCACCCCTCCTTGGTGTCTCAGACGCGTTGCACGTCGGCCGCGCCGAGGCCGTATCCTATCAGGAATTCGATCGAGGCGCCTTCGCGGCGTGCGGCGTGGGCCAGGTCCTGCTCGATGTTGAGCAGCAGCATCTCCTCGACAGAGCCGATGCGGCGCGCATAGAGCATGCACTTCTGCTGGATCTCGCGGCTGCTCTCGCCGTCGGAGACCGTCTCGACGAACTCGACGAGGTCGGCATGGTCGTCGCCCGCGCCCCAGTAGCGCGAATAGAGCAAACCGTCGGCGTCGTATTCGGGCGCGCCGACCAGGCCGCGGTGGCCGATCCAGCGCTCCCACTCCGAACGGCTGGCGGGGACCACCGAGTCCCACGGCCGATAGATGCTGACGTCCTGGATCGCTTCGAAGCCGCCGCCCGGCGGGGCGATCACCTGAACGATGCGGTCCTCGTCGTCGTAGTAGCGGGTGAGCTGCGAATTGCCGTCAAGCCGCGCGGTGCCGACCGCGACGACGACGAAGTTGCCGCCCTCGGGCGCGCCCATCGCCGGATCGCCCGCCGCGAGCGCGGCTTCGAGCCCGAGCGTGTCGATCACCAGCGCGCCGCCGATCGCGCAGCCGAGCGGGCCCAGCTCCTCGGGCAGGGCGTCCTGTTTCCTGCCGCCGAACCATGAACGGATCATGCCGGTTCTCCCGCCAGCCGCGCCCATGCGATGGAATCGGGGCCGCAGCGCGCGTCGGCGATGTAGAAGATCGTGTCGCCGCCGGTGATTTGCTCGTCCGGCGCGCAGTTGAGGTCGGCCCCGTCGGCGCGCGCGATGCCGACCAGTGTCAGGTCGTGATATTGCTTGAGCGCGCAGAACAGCGCGAAATAGCGCATCGCGGCGGTGCCCTGGGGAACCTTCATCGAATAGGCGGTGTCGGGATTGCGGCTCGAGAACATCAGGTTGGCGAGGCGCGAGGACCCGGGATCGCGCGCCGCGCGCACCAGCATGTCCGATGCGATCGAGGTGATCACCTCGATCTCGGGAAACTGCCGCCGGATCAGGTCAGCCGCGCTGTCGTTCTGGAAGTAGGCGACGATGTGCGCCTGCGGCGCGGCGCCGCGCACCGCGAGCGTGGCCGCCAGTGTCTCGTCGTCATGATCGCCGCGCACGATCACCGAGGCGGCCCGCGCCGCCCCGGCGCGCGCGTAGCCGTCGAGGTAGGACAATTCCTCGGCCTGAACGAAATCGATGACATCGGGCATCGGGTTCTCGGCGAGCCCGCTCGCGACCAGCACGATGCGCTCGCCGCGATTGTGCTCGATACCCAGCTCCTCGATCATGCCGCGAGTGCGCGCGCCCTGCCAGCCGACGACGAGCGTGTGCCCCTGCCGTTCCGAAAAGTCGCCCATGCCCTGCAACCGCTTCCTCCAGTATCCGCCGATGTCGGAGATTGCCTTTCCGAGCACCGAGGTAAAGAGCGCGATCGAGCCGGGCAAGACCCAGACGATGTCCGCCAGCCTGCCCATCTGTCCGCCCGGCGACAAGTCGCCGTAGCCGACCGTCGTCGCGGTGGTCATATAGTAATAGGCAAAGGTCACCGCGTCTCGGGTGAGGTCGCTCTCGCCCGCCAGGTCGAGCAGCAGCCAGCTCACCAGTGCATGGCCGACGAAGCCTATCGTCAGCACACTCCAAGAGAGCGTCGCGATCGCGGTGTAGACGCGTTGCCAGATGCCGCGAAAGATCGGCACGTAACCCTTTGCCCCCTTGCCTGCCCGTGACGGGCGGCTAAAACCACGGGCGGTTATACAAGGCCCGGCATGGGCAGCAAGGGCAGCGGTGAAGGCCGCGGGAGACAAGCGACAATGACCGAGGAATGGCCCGTCCCCACGGGCGGCTGGGGGCTCGCGGAGCTGACCGAACTCTTCGCCTCCGATCCCGAGGAACTGGGCGACGTCGATGTCGCCATCGAGGGTGACGTTCTGCGAATCACGCTCAAGGAGCGCGGCGATCTCGATGTGCTGATGGTCGCGACCGGCGAGCAGATCCTGTGCGGCGTGAATATCGTCGCGGCCTCCGAGATTCCCAATCGCGAGGCGTTCGAACGTACGCTGCTCGCGGTGCACAAGCTGATCCCGCTCTCGACCTTCGGCATCACCACCGTCGGCAGCGAGGAATGGTACGAGCTGTTCGGCTCGCTCTCGTCGCTGTCGGAGGCGCATGTGCTGATCGAGGAAGTCGCCGTGCTCGCGGCGAACGCGGTCGATGCGGCCGAATGGGTCGGCGAGTGGATCGCTGCGGGCGGCGATGCCGCGAAGATGGGAGAAGCGGCATGAGCGTGTGGGGCAAGCTGTTCACCGCCGTGCGCGGCGGCGCGAATGAGGCGGGCGAGGCGATCGTCGACAGCCAGGCGATGCGCATCCTCGATCAGGAACTGCGCGATGCCGAAAACGCGCTGCGCAAGGCGCGCGGCGACCTTGCGGGGATGATGGCCACCGCCAAGCGGATCGAAAAGCGCGTCGAAGCGACCAAGGCCAAGGAAGCGCGCGACATCGAGAACGCGCGCGGGGCGATGGACGCGGGCCGCGAGGACCTGGCGCGAGCCGTGGCCGAGCGGGTCGCGACGAGCCGCGCCGAACTGCAGCGCGACGAGGCCGATCTCGCGCAGATGCAGCAGAAGCAGGCGATCATGCTGCGCACGGTGAAGGAGACCGAGCAGCGCATCGCCGCGATGAAGCGCGAGGTCGAGAGCGTGAAGGCGACCGAATCGCTGCAGAAGGCGCAGAAGTCGATCGCGTCCAGCCACGCGGGGGTCAACTCGCGGCTCGGCAGCGCGATGGGCTCGCTTGACCGGATCAAGGATCGCCAGGAGCAGATGGCCGCGCGGCTCGAGGCGGGCGAGGAAATGGCGGCGATGGAATCGGGCGCCGATCTCGACCGCCAGCTTCTCGAGGCGGGCATCGGCGGCCGCACCAGCAGCGCCGATTCGATCCTCGCCGAGATCGCCGGTCCCTCGAAGTCAAGCGCCGCGCTGCCCTCGCCGGGCAAGAGCCCGGCCGACGACATCCTCGCCGAACTGAGCAGCTCGAAGACGGCGCTGCCGAAGGAATAGGCGGGAGACCGGCTTCGCCTCCGGCGCGGGGCGGCAGCCGATGGTGCCTGCCGGTCCGGGAACGACGGGGCTCGCGGAGCGCTGGCGCTCAGCCTTGCGGTTTCATGCTTCCGCCGGCGTCTGTACCGGGTTCACAGCACGCCGATGTCGTGCAGCCATTGCTCGACTTGTCTGGGCCATTGCGTCGTGACCGGATCGCCTGTCGGACGCATGCCGAAGGCATGCCCACCCTTCGCATAGACACGCATGTCGACCGGCACGCCCGCATCGTTCAGGGCCAGCGCATAGGCGAGCGGGTGCCGGATATCGTCGACTCCGTCACATCGCGTGAATGATGAGAGTGCGCGGTGCCTTCGGGCTGATCTTCGCCCACGGAGCGAGCACCAGGTTGTTCCTCTCCGCGTCCGGGTCCAGGAGGCGGGCCGTGTAGACGATCACCGCGAAGTCGGGCCGCGTGGACTCGCGGTCGGCGGCGTCGGCAAGCGGATAGGTCCGCTCCTCCGTGTTGCTCATGTTCGCCACGAGATACCCCCCGGCGGAAAACCCGATCACGCCGATCTTGTGCGGATCGATGCCGTAGGTCGAAGCGCGGTGCCTCAGCAACCCCATCGCCCGCTGTGCATCCTCCAACGCAAGAAGCACTTCCGGTCGCCGGCTGTGCCCGTTCTGCTTTGGCCAGGCTTGCGGTGCGCGATACTTGAGGACAGCGCAGGTCATGCCCTGCCGGACCACCCAATCGCAGATTTCGGTGCCTTCCAGATCCATGGCCACGACGGTGAAGCCACCGCCTGGCAGGACCAGCATGGCAGCGCCCGTGTTTCGTCCCCCGGGCCGATAGATCGTCATCGTCGGGCGGGTGACATAGCCGGCCCAGTGCCACTGCCTTCCTCCGACGGTCTGCGAGCCGTTGCCGGTCGCCTCCGGTCGATCACCGGTGTCGGGTTTCGCGAGCGCGACGTTCGCGGGCCAGAGCGGCACTTGCGTCCCGTCGGCGGCAGGTTGCCACACGCCTTCGCGTTCCACTTTCGGAACCTCGATCCTGGCATCCGAACTGTCAGTCTTGCTCGCCTGACCACAGGCCGACCCGGCAATGCCGACCGTCAAGACCAGAGACACGATGAACCGGAAGCGCGACAAGCCGGAATTCCTCTTGTTTGGCAGTGCCGACCTGGCAGGGATGGTGCTTGAACCTCGGTATATGGCGTGGTGACGGAAGTCGTGCGATCGGGCTTGACCCGGGGAGACAGGTCCTCCCTTCTAGGGCGCTTCCGGCATCTCGTTCCGGGCGGGGGCCGGCTCCGGCGCCTCGACCCGCCGCGCCGAGACGATCTTGACCGGGTTTTCGATCATCTGGCCCTTCAGTGCGCCTTCGCCCTTGGTGGCCGAGAGCGGTGCGTCCCAGATGGCGCGGACCACGTCCATGCCTTCGACGACATGGCCGAAGGCGGCAAAGCCCGCGCGAGTCTCCGGATCGTCGCTCTCGGGATCGGCGTCGAGGCCGGGCATGTCCGAGACCATGATGCTGAAATCGCCGGTGCCGGTGCCCGGCGCGAAGCGGGCGAGCGAGATCGTGCCGGCCTTGTGCAGCACGCCGGTCTCGCTGGTCGGCTCATGCGCGACCGGGGGGAAGGCGCGGGTCGGGGTTCCGGCGATCCCGCCCTGGATCAGGCCGTTGGGCTGCTCGCCCCAGTCGAGGTGCATCGAGCGGTAGAACGCGGTGCCGTCGAACCGCTCGGCATCGACATACTTGAGAAAGTTCGCCGTGGTGAGCGGCGCGCGGGTTTCCTCAAGGTCGAGGGTGATCGTGCCGGCGGTGGTCTCGATCGCGACGTAGACATCTGCGGCGGCCGATGCGGCGTCAGGCGCAGCGGGAGAATTGGAGGCGGGCGGCGCCGCGGCTAGCAGCAGCGGAGCGACAAGCGCGAATCGTTTCATCATCGCGCCATCTTGGCGCAAGCGAGCCGGTGAGCGCCAGAGGGCAAAGCGAACGCCTTGTCCGCTTTGCCGCGCGGCGATCAGCAGGCTTCGGCGCGGAAATGCTCGACGATGCGATCGTCGATCGGCTCCTTGAAGGTCGCCGAGCAGTGGCCGTCGCAGTCGCGGCTGATGCAGGTCGCGGCAAAGGGGCCCATGGCGCCGATCCACAGCGCGAAATCGTGATCGAGATTCGCCGAGGCGCTTTCGAGCCAGAGCTCGCAACTGCTGCCGCCAAGTTGGGAGATCATGGCCGCCGCCGATGCGGACGCGCCGACGCATTCACCGTAGATGGGCATTGATTCGATTCCGTCCTGCGCCCTTCGGCCTTCTGTTATAGCTCTTTTTCGCCGTTCCCGGCCGGTGAAGGCCCTTGGCCCGTCACCGCGTTACTCCATATACGCCACTCATGTTAATAGGGTTTCCGTACGGCTAAGGATTTGTGACAGTCGATGCGTTCCCCGCGTGACCCTCACTCCGCTTCGAGCGGCGCGGCATCCTCGCTGACCGGATTGGCGAGCACGGCGATGAAATCGTCGGTCCACTTGCCGACGTGCTCGTCGCGCACCGAGGCCAGCAGCGCCGCGTGGCGCTCCTTGCGCTCGGCCAGCGGCATGTCGATCGCGTGCTTGATCGTCTCGCTCACTTCGTCCGCGCTCATCGGATTGACCAGCAGCGCATCGGAAAGCTGGAGCGCGGCGCCGGCGAAGCGTGAGAGGATAAGAACCCCCGGATCGTCGGGATTCTGGGCCGCGACGTATTCCTTGGCAACCAGGTTCATGCCGTCGCGCAGAGGGGTCACCAGCCCGATGTCGGCGGCGCGGTAGAAGCCGGCAAGCTCGGTGCGGGGATAGCCGCGGTTGACGTAGCGGATCGGCACCCAGGCGACATCGGCATGCGCGCCGTTGATATGACCGGCCTTGCGCTCGAGGTCCTCGCGGATCTGCTGGTAGCTGGCCACGTCGCCACGCGAAGGCGGCGCGATCTGGAGCATGACCACGTCCTTGGCCATGTCGGGATTGACCGTCAGAAAGCGCCCGAAGCTGTCGAGCCGTTCGCCCAGGCCCTTCGAATAGTCGAGCCGGTCGACGCCGATCAGAACCTTGCGCCCACGGGTGGACTTGCGCAGCTTCTCGTAGGCGGCCGTCGCCTCGGGGCTGTTCGCGCCCTCGACGAAATCGTCGTAGTCGATGCCGATCGGGAAGGCCCTGGCGTAGACGGTGCGCCCCTCGTACTCGATCGAGCCGTCGTCCGAGACCGGGAGTTCGAGTTCCTTGCGCACGTAGTGGAGGAAGCTTTCGAGCCACTCCTCGGTCTGGAACCCGATCACGTCGCAAGCGAGCATCGAGGTCACGAGCCGCTCGTGGAACGGCAGCGTAACCAGCAGCCGCGCCGGCGGCCAGGGCGTGTGGAGGAACAGCCCGATCTGGTTCTTCAGACCCTTCTGCCGCAGCAGCGAAGCCAGCGGAAGCAGATGGTAGTCGTGAATCCACACGAGGTCGTCCTGCTCGATCAGCGGGGCGACGTTGTCGGCGAAGCGCGCGTTCACGCGTTCGTATCCCTCGCCAAAGTTGCGGTCGTACTCGGTCAGGTCGATGCGGTAGTGGAACAGCGGCCAGAGCGTCCGGTTGGCATAACCGTTGTAGTATTCGTCGACGTCCTGCGCTTCGAGATCGATCGTCGCGGTGGTGACGCCGGCGTTGCGCTGGACGTCGAGATGGCCGGTGAATTCGTCGGTCTCCTGTCCCGACCAGCCGAACCAGATACCGCCGTATTCTCGCAGCGCCGCCGAGAGCGCGACCGCCAGTCCGCCCTGCGCGCCTTTCGCGCCCATGGGATTGGGAACCGAAACGCGGTTCGAGATGACAATCAATCTGCTCATCGTATTTCCCCTGCCGGCGAACGTGCGCCTCGCAAGCGATCCGCCCTCGCCCGCAGCGTCCACGGGTCGACCGCGCCCGGACGCACCTAGCGCCAGTCTCTCCAGGATCGCGACAAGAGACCGGCGCAGTTTATTATTCCTACAAGCGAATAGGTCTGGGGAAAGTTCCCCCACAGCTCGCCGGTTTCGAAGTCCATGTCTTCGGACAGCAAGCCGGACTTGGTGCGATGGGCGAGCATCGCCTCGAACAGCGTCTTGGCTTCTTCGTCGCGTCCATCGAGGTGCAGCGCCTCGATCAGCCAGAACGTGCAGATGTTGAACGCGGTCTCGGGCAGGCCGAAGTCGTCTTCGTTGGCATAGCGCAGCATGTGTTCGCCGCGCCGCAAGACCTTCTCGACTGCCTGAAGCGTCGCCTGGAAACGCGGATCGTCGGGTTTGACGTAACGCAGTTCGACCATCTGCAGCAGGCTCGCGTCGAGTTCCCTGCCGCCGAAGCTGGCGGCGTAGTGGCCGCCTTCCGCATCCCAGGCGCCCTCTTCGATGTTCCTGGAGATCGCATCGGCGCGCTGGCGCCACAGTGTCTGCCGATCGGTCAGGCCAAGACGTTCGGCGGCATTGGCGAGGCGGTCGCAGGCGGCCCAGCACATCACGCTGGAATAAGTGTGCACCGCGGCGCGGGTGCGCAGTTCCCACAGACCGGCATCTGGTTGGTCATGCAGCTTCCAGGCCATCTCGCCGACCTTCTCGAGGCTGGTGAAATCGTCTTCGTTGGCCATGCGCAGCAGGCGCTTGTCGGAAAAGGCCTGGATGTTCGGGATGATGATCTGGCCGTAGCAGTCGTTCTGGAGCTGGTAGTAGGCGGCATTGCCGATGCGCACCGGGCCCATGCTGCGGTAGCCGGGCAGGCACTCGGCCTCCCACTCGATGATCTCCTTGGCGCCGCTCACTGCGTAGAGCGGTTGGATCACGCCCGCATCGGCGTCGTCGACGAGGTTGCGCAGGTACGACAGGTATTTCTCGAGCACGTCGAGCGCGCCCAGCCGGTTGAGCGCCTGGACCGTGTAATAGGCGTCACGGATCCAGCAGTAGCGGTAGTCCCAGTTGCGCCCGGTCTCACCGTCCTTCACCGCGTGTTCGGGGATCGAGGTGGTGAGCGCCGCGACGATCGCGCCGGTTTCCTCGTGCTGGCACAGCTTGAGCGTGATCGCGGCGCGGATCACCGCATCCTGCCAGTCCATCGGCGTCGCCAGGCCGCGCACCCAGTGGCGCCAGTAGCTCTCGGTCCGCTCGAGCATCGTCTCGACCTCGCGACCGACGTTGCCCGAGAACGGTTCGTCGGGGCCGAGGTAGAAGTGCAGCGGGTTCTCGACACGGAAGTGGCGCTCGTCGAGGATATAGCCCACCGGCGCGTCGGTGGTCAGCCGCATCGCCGAGCGGTCGTTGAGATAGCGGATGTGGTTGGTGCCGTGCGTGATCGGCGCCTGCGCGGTGCCGTAGCCGTTCATCGGCGTCAGCAGGACCTTGAGCCGCGGCGAGCCGCAGACGGGCCGCACGATGCGGATGTAGGACACCGGGCGGAACATGCGTCCCGAACGCTCGAAGCGCGGGCAGAAGCTGAAGACGTCGACCTTGCCGCCGTAGCCGTCCTCCAGCCGCGTGCGCAGGATCGGCGTGTTGCGGACGTATTCCTGGGTGGCCGAGACCTGGTCGTCCAGCTCGAATCGCCAGGTGCCCAGTTCGTGCCCCGCTTCGCCGCGCAGAAGCGCGCAGAAGGTCGGGTCGCCGTCCACGCGCGGGACGCAGCCCCAGACGAGCGAGCCAGTGTCGTCGATCAGTCCGCTCACCTGGCAATTGCCGATCGGCCACAACTCCAGCGAACTCATCAGGGCGTTTCCTCAAGCGCGGCGTTGAGCCAGCGGTGGACGGCGGCCACGTCGGCCAGACGCCAGACGGCGGTCGTCTCGCGCATCGGGCCGACCAGAACGCCGCCGCCGCCGAAGGGCATGACCGCGCGGAAGGCGTCCTCGTCGGTCACGTCGTCGCCCGCGAAGATCGGCCGCGTGCCGGCGAATTCGGCCAGCGTCATGAAGCGCTCGACCGCGGCGCCCTTGTCCGAGCCGGGCATGACCAGTTCGACCACCATCTTGCCGTGCTTGAGGCCGAGCCCCTCGGTGCGCGCGATCCGCTCGGCCGTGTCGAGCACCGCGTCGCGCACCGAGATATCGCTGCGATAGTGGATCGCGGCGCTGAACGGCTTGGCCTCGACCAGCAGGCCGCCCTGCGCCTCGGCCAGCGCGCGCAGGTCTGCCAGCACGCGTTCGGGCAGCGGTTCGGCAAGCGCGGAGACGACCGACGAACCGGCCTCGCGGAATTCGCCGCCGTGCGATCCGGCCATGGCGACCGCGATCGGGCCGAGGTGGCGATCGAGATCGGCGAGCGCGCGACCGCTGACGATCGCAAGGCGACCGGCGAGCTTTTCCGACAGCGCTTCGAGCATCGCGCCGAGCCCGGGCGCGACGGCGATCCGGTCGGGATGGTCGGCGATCTCGACGAGCGTGCCGTCGAAATCGAGAAACAGTGAGGTGCCGTCACGGCTCGCGATGGGGGCGGGATCGGGCAGGAGGTGCGGGGCCAAGGTCTCGCAATCGTCGCTGTCAATTGTCATGAGCGGTCACTCTTGCACTATTCGCAGGTGCGAAACCACCCCGTAATTCCTGCTCGCGCCTGAGCGGCCTTGCCGGGCGAGCGAGGCACCCGGTTGCCTTGGCCGGGTTCGGACGGCATGTAGCCCGCGCGACCGAGGCACGAGGAGGATCCGATCGCGGTGTTCGACACCATAGGCAATTTTCTGGCCGCGCATCCCTGGGCGGAGGCGCTGGCGGGCCTGGCCGGCTTGCTGCTTTTTGCCTGGCTGACGAACTGGCTGGCCAAGATCGTGACCGTTCGTCCGGTAAGCGCGGTGATCGCCCGCACGCCGCTGCGCAACGAAGCGCAGGACGCGCGCGAGCTCGTCGCGCACCTCGCCAATATCGTGCCCGCCGTCGCTATCATGAACGGCATCGCGGTCGTCGCGGGCATGCCCGACAAGGTCGTGGTGGTGGTTCAGGCGCTGACGGGCGCGTTCATCGTTTACACGATCGCGCGCGCTCTGTGCGACCTGCTCGAACTTGCCAACGACGCCTACGAGCTCAAGCCGGAGGCGGCCAGCCGGCCGATCAAGGGCTATATCCAGGTCGCCAAGATCGTGGTCTACGCGGCCGCGACGATCCTGATCGTGGCGACGCTGGTCGGCGAATCGCCGCTGATCCTGCTGTCCGGCCTGGGCGCGCTTGCCGCAGTGCTGATGCTGATCTTTCGCGACACGATCCTCTCGCTGGTCGCTTCGGTGCAACTGCGCTCGAACGACATGCTGCGCGTGGGCGACTGGATCGAGATGCCCCAGCTCAATGCCGACGGGGATGTCATCGACATCTCGCTGCATACGGTGAAAGTGCAGAACTTCGACAAGACCGTAACGACGATCCCGACGCACCTGCTGGTTTCCGATTCGTACCGAAACTGGCGCTTCATGCGCGAGTGGGGCGGCCGGCGGATCAAGCGCGCGATCCCCATCGACCAGACGACGATCGACTTCCTGGACGTCCAGGGTTGGGAGAACCTGCGCCGGTTTCGCCTGCTCCACGAATACATGGCGGCCAAGGAGGCCGAGCTTAAGGAATGGAACGCGGCCAACGCCCGCGAAGCCGGCGACGAGCCAGTCAACAAGCGGCGGCCCACCAATATCGGCACGTTTCGCGCTTATGTGATCGCCTACCTCAGGGCGCATCCCCACATCGCCAAGCGCGGCACCTTGCTGGTGCGCCAGCTCGAGCCTTCCGATCAGGGACTTCCGCTCGAACTCTACTGCTTCACCGATACCATCGCCTGGGCGGAGTACGAGAGTATCCAGGCCGACATCTTCGACCACTTGCTGGCGATCCTTCCGCAGTTCGGACTGAAGGTCTTCCAGACGCCGACAGGCAACGACCTGATGGCACTCGCCCCGCCGCGCGCCGGGCCGACGGCGCAGACGGCGCCTGCCGCCGATCCGGTCGACTGACGAAGCCCGCGCCCGGCATGCCCGCGTTCTACCTCACGCTGATCGCGGTCCTGCTCTCGGGATGGCGCGCGCGCGACCAGGCGGACATCGCCGGTCTGACGCGGGCGCAGGGCCAGCGTCCGGCGGTGCTCGTCGTCGCGATCCTCGTGAGCATCGCCACCGCCGCGCTCGCCGCCTACGCCGCGACGCTGTTCCGGCCGTTGCTACCGCCGCCCGCGCGGATCTGGTTCGTCGCCATCGCGCTCGGTCTGGCGGGCGCGGAATCGCTGGCGATCGCGCCGCGCAAGGTTCCCAGCGAGCCGACCCGATCGCTCGGCGCGCTCGCGCTCCTGCTGCTGGCGCACCAGGTGACCGACGCGCCGCGCTTCATCACGTTCGGCCTCGCCGCGGGGATGGCGGCGCCGCTTGCCTCGGGCCTTGGCGGCGCCATCGGTGGAGCGGTTCTGGCCGGCGCGGCATGGGCTTTTCCCCAGTTCGCGATGAGCCCCGGCGCCCGCCATGCGCGCCGCGCGGTCGGCGCGCTGTTGCTCGTCGCGGCGATCATCGTGGCCTTTCGTGAAAGCGGCATACTCTGATCGGAATATTCGATCGTTCCGCCATCTTTTCATGCGCGTTTCCCATCACGATATCCAATCGCACCGAACGATATCATGCGGCACAGGACAAGGAGGCAGCAACCATGAGCAGCAACGACAATTCCAAGGGCGCCCTGATCGACAGCCTTAACGGGCTGCTGGCGGACACGTTCTCGCTCTACGTCAAGACCAAGAACTTCCACTGGCACGTCAAGGGGCCTCAGTTCCACGACCTGCACCTGCTGTTCGACACGCATGCCACCGAGGTTTTCGGCCTTGTCGACCTCATCGCCGAGCGCGTGCGCAAGATCGGCGGCACGACGCTGACCAGCCCTTCGGCGATCGCGGCCAAGACCCAGATCAAGCCGCAGGACGACACGAGCCTCGATGCGATGGCGATGGTCAAGGAACTCTTCGACGACAACCAGACCCTCATCGCCAGACTGCGCGAAGTGAAGGCGGCGGCCGGGGAGGCCGGCGACAACGCCACCGACGGCATGATGGACGACTGGACCGATCAGGCCGAGCAGCGCGCCTGGTTCCTGCGCGAGATTCTCGCCTGATCCGGCGCTTTGGCGCAAGGGGTGCGGCCGGTCTGCGGACCGGCCGTCGCCCCTCCCGCTCGCCGCGTCCGCGTGCTAGGCATCGCGCTGATGCCGCACATAGAGTTTATCGCAGGGGCCGACGATCTGGCGATTGCCGACTGGCTCGAAGCGCGCCTTGCCGCTGCCCTCGAAACCGCTGCCGGCGAGATCGCGGTGAGCGTTCCGGGCGGCTCGACGCCGTTCCCGATTCTTGCCGCGCTCGCGGACCGGCCGATCGCCTGGCCGCGGATCGCCGTCTGGCCGGGCGACGACCGGCTGGTCGACGAGGCGCACCCGGCCAGCAACGTCGGTCGCATTCGCGAACGGCTTGCGCCCGCCGGCGCGAAGATCGTGCCGCTTTCGGTCGACGCGCGCCCGCCGCATTTCGCGCTCGCCTGGCTCGGGATGGGCGCCGACGGCCATATAGCCTCGCTCTTCCCCAATACCGACCCGCGGATCGACGATCCGCGCGCGGTGCGCCGGCTGACGCCCGATCCGCTCCCACCCGAAGCGCCGTTCGACCGCGTGACGTTGACCATCCCGGCGCTGCTCGACAGCGACGAACTCGTCTTCGTCATCCGTGGCGAGGAGAAGCGCGCGGTGTTCGAGGAGGCGGCGCAAGGGCGTGGCGACCTTCCCGTCGCCCGCCTGCTCGGCGCGGCCAGCCAGCAGGTGACATGCTTCACCTGATCCCGGCTCCGCTGCACAGGTTGGCGCTACGCGTGGGCAGCAGGCTCATGCGCCATTGGCGCCGGATCGTTCGTCCGCAACTGGTCGGGGCTTCGGTGATTGTGCAGGATCCGGACGGGCCAATCCTCATGGTGCGCCATTCCTACGGCGAGGAGGCCTGGCTGTTCCCGGGCGGCGGATGCAAGCGGGGCGAGGCACCCGCCGACTGCGCGCGCCGCGAGATTCGCGAGGAACTGGGCTGCGCGATCGAGTCGCTCGAACTGATCGGGCGGCTGGACGAAACCATATCGGGTGCGCCGCATGCCGCCTTCGTATTCCACGCCCGCCTCGCCGGACCGGTCCGTCCCGACGGCCGCGAAATTCTCGAGGCGCGCTATTTCCCGCTCGACGCCTTGCCCGAACCGCTGGGGCCAGCGGTCGTGCGGCGCATCGCGCTCTTGCAGGGTTACAGCAGCGACAGTTGATCGCCGCCTTCTTCGCGGACATCGGATTCGGCGCGGGTGAGGGCGGACAGAGTGAGGCCCATGAGCCGCACCGGTTGTTGCAGCGGCATCAGCTCGTCGAGCAGTGCATGCCCGAGCCGCGCGAACTCGGCCTTGTCCGTCACGATATGCGGGACCGAGCGCGCCCGCGTGACGGTCCGGAAGTCGGCGTAGCGCAGCTTGAGCGTGACCGTGCGGCCGCTCGCCTCGGCGCGCTCGATCCGCTCCCAGACGATGTCGACGATGGTGTCGAGCGTGGCGAGCACTTCGCCGGGCTCTGCGATGTTGATGGCGAAGGTGCGCTCGCCGCCCACCGACTTGCGTTCGCGGTTCGCCCTGACACGCCGCAGGTCGATGCCGCGCGCGGCGCGAAACAGGTACTCGGCGAAGCTGCCGAAATGCGCGCGCAGGAAGGCGAGGTCCCTGGCGGCGAGATCGGCGCCGGTGGCGATGCCGAGGCTCGCCATCTTCTCCGCGCCGCGCGGGCCGACGCCGTGGAACCGGCGCACCGGCAGGTTCGCGACGAAGGCCGCGCCTTCGCCGGGGCGGATCACGCACAGCCCGTCGGGCTTGTTCTGGTCGCTCGCGAGCTTGGCGAGGAACTTGTTGTACGAAACGCCCGCGCTGGCCGTGAGCCGCGTTTCCTCGCGGATGCGGCGGCGGATGGTCTCGGCGATGCGCGTCGCCGAACCGATGCCCTTCAGGTCCTCGGTCACGTCGAGATAGGCTTCATCGAGACTCAGCGGCTCGACGTGGGGGGTATAGTCGAGAAAGATCGCGCGGATCTGGGCCGAGACTTCGCGATAGACGTCGAAGCGCGACTTGCGGAAGATGAGGTCGGGGCACAGCCGGGCCGCGCGGGCCGAGGGCATCGCCGAGCGCACGCCGAAGCGCCGCGCCTCGTAGCTCGCCGCTGCGACCACGCCGCGGCCCGAGGAGCCGCCGACAGCGACGGGTTTGCCGCGCAGTTCGGGAAAGTCGCGCTGTTCGACGCTGGCGAAGAAAGCGTCCATGTCGACGTGGATGATCTTGCGGATGCCCGCATCCTCGTCGCCCTCGTCCTCGTCGATAGCGCTCGCGCCGGTCATGCATCCGCTATAGCCCAGCGGGTCGCGGCCGCCCATGGTCTTGCGACCACGGCGCGCCGCCATTCGCTCGCCGACTTCGCAGTTGCGAAAACTTCGCTTTCCTGCCGGCACGCTTTCGGCCATGAGCCGCGCCATGCGTTCGCCCCAGTCCCCCAACGCGCCCTTTGCGGTAAGCGAAGGCGAGTTCGTCGCCATGATGGCCGCGCTCCAGGCGTTGCAGGCGCTGGCGATCGACATCATGCTGCCCGCGCTCGGCACCATGTCGCGCGATCTCGGGCTCAGCGATCCCAACGACCGCCAGCTCGTGGTTGGTGTGTTCCTTGTGTGCAGTGGGCTCGGTTCGCTGATTCCGGGGGCATTGTCCGACCGCTTCGGACGGCGCCCGGTGCTGCTGGCGTGCCTCGCCGCCTACTTCACGCTCTCGCTCGGCTGCGCGCTCGTCACGGACTTCAACGCGCTGCTGGTCATGCGCGCGCTGACCGGCCTGTTCACCTCGGGAATGATCGTGCTGCCGATGGCGGTCATCCGTGACCGCTTCGACGGCGACAGGATGGCGCGCATCCAGTCGCTGGTGGCGATGGTCTTCATGGTCGTGCCGATGATCGCGCCGATGCTCGGGCAGGCGGTGCTGCTCGTCGCGGGCTGGCGGGCGATCTTCGCGATCATGGCGCTGCTGTCGCTGTGCGTCGCGTTCTGGATCGGGGCGCGCCTGCCCGAGACGCTGCACGACGACTATCGCCAGCCAGTGATGCCGCGCGCGATCCTGCGCAACATGGGCGAGGCGTTGGGGACGCGTAGCGCGGTCGGCTACATCATCGGCCTCGCCTTCATCCAGGGGGCCTTGCTCGGCTACATCAATTCCTCGCAGCAGCTCGTCGCCGAGCACTTCGGCGCGGGCCTGTACTTCCCGATTATCTTCGGAGCGATGGCGATGGTCATGTCGGGCACGAACTTCGTCAATTCGCGCATCGTCGAGCGCTTCGGCGCGCGCCGGGTCTCGCACGCGGCGACGCTGTTCTACATCACGATCGCGCTCGCCCACCTCGCCGTGGCCTCGGGCGGCGAGGACCTGTGGGCCTTCGCTCCGCTGATGACGGCGAGCATGTGCATGATGTCGTTCATCGGCGCCAACTACCAGTCGATAGCGCTGCAGCCCTTCGCGCGGACCGCGGGCGCGGCCGCCTCCGTGATGATGTTCGTCCGGCTGGTCGGCGGCGCGGTGCTCGGCATCGTGATCGGTCAGGCCTACGACGGCACGCCGGTTCCGCTGCTGATCTCGATGCTGATCGCCGGGCTCCTCGCGATCGCGCTGGTGCTCTATTCGGAGCGTGGCCGCCTGTTCCGCCGGTTGAATCCGCCCAGGCACGGCTGAGCGGGGGGCTCGGTCCCGCGCCTCAGCGCTTCGCCATCGCCGACAGCTCGCGCCGTCCGGGCCCGGGACGCCGCACCGGGGCCGGCGCGCGGAGCGCTTGGACGAAGCCGCGGCCGACGTGGCCGAGCTTGGCGACGCGGCTGGTGTGGACGCGGCGGTCCCAGGCGTGCGCGCCGAGCCGCTCGACCTCGCGCCCGATCGCGCCGTAGATGTTCGCCGCCGACAGCACCGCCCAGCGCTGGCGAAAGCGCAGCCGTGCCGCGCCGACCCGGGCCGAGGCTTCGTAGCCGCGCGCCAGTTCGCAGGCGCGCGCGACCATGGGCACCAGCGCATGGCGATAGTGCGGCTTGGTGATCTCTCCGGGCGGGATATCGGCCTCGACCAGCCATTCGACCGGCAGGTAGCAGCGCCCCGCCGCGTCGTCCTCCCACACGTCGCGCACGATGTTCGAGAGCTGGAAGGCGAGGCCGAGGTCGCAGGCGGCGTCGAGCGTTTCGTCCTCGATGGCGGGCACGCCCATCACCGCCGCCATCATCACGCCGACCGCACCCGCGACGTGGTAGCAATAGCGCAGCATGTCGGCTTCGCTGCGCGGCCGCCATTCCTTCGCATCGAGAGCAAAGCCCTCGATCACGTCGTTCGCCATCTCGGGCGTTATCGGGGTCTCGGTGGCGAGCAGGCCGAGCGCATCGAAGGCCGGATCGCCGCTGGCTTCCCCGGCAAAGGCCAGCGCGGTTCGCGCGCGGATCGTCGCGAGCCGGGAGGCGGCGTCTTCCTGCGGTCCCAGCGCGCCGCCCATGTCCTGCGCGTCGGCGAGGTCGTCGCAGGCGCGGCACCAGGCGTAAAGCATCCAGACCCGCTCGCGCGTTTCGCGGTCGAACAGGCGGCTCGCGGCGGCGAAACTTTTCGAGCCTTTGCGGATCGCCTGCCGTGCCTGCACGACGAGCAGGTCTCTCCTTGCCCGCGCATGCAGGTTTTCGATCGCCATGGGCGCGCTAGAGCTCGTCGGATCGCATCTTGAAGATGGGATGCACCGGCTCGTGCGCGCGCATCCGCTCGAGCAGCAGGTCGAGTTCGTGCTCGGACATGATCAGCCCGGTGTGCTGGGTCCGCACGAAGCCGACTTCGGCCATGTGGCGATTGAAGGCGAGCAGGTGATCGTAGAAGCCGAAAGCGTTGAGCACGCCGATCGGCTTGGCGTGATAGCCGAGCTGCGCCCAGCTCACGGCCTCCCACAGCTCGTCCATCGTGCCGACGCCGCCGGGCAGGATCAGGAAGCCGTCCGCCATGCGCGTGAAGGCGGCCTTGCGTTCGTGCATGTCGGATACGATCGTGAGGTCGCAATCATAATTGGCGACTTCGGCGGACACCAATGCTTCGGGGATCACGCCGATCACTTCGCCGCCCTTGAGCAGCGCCGAGCCCGCGACCGCGCCCATCAGCCCCAGCCGGCCGCCGCCGTAGACCACGCCGATTCCCTCGGCGGCCAGCGTTGCGCCCACTTCGCGCGCCAGTTCCATGTAGCGTGGATCGGCGGGCGTGGCCGAGCCGCAGTAGACCGCGAGGCGCTTCACTTCAGATCCTCCAGCATGAGTTTCGCCGTCGCCTTGGCGCTGCCGACGACGCCGGGGATGCCCGCGCCGGGATGCGTGCCCGCGCCCGCGAGATAGAAATTCTTCAGCCCGTCGTCGCGGTTGTGGCCGCGAAACCAGGCGCTTTGCGTCAGGATGGGCTCGAGGCTGAAGGCGCTGCCCTGATAGGCGGCGAGATCATGCGCGAAATCGGTGGGCGCGTAGTGGAACTTCGTGACGATCCGCTCATGGATGTCGGGGATGAGGCGGCGGCCGACCTCGTCGAGCACGCGGGTCTCGAGTTCGGGGCCGACTTCGTCCCAGTCGATCGGCAGCTTGCCCATGTGCGCGACCGGAATCAGCGCGTAGAACGTACTGTGCCCCTCCGGCGCCATCGAAGGATCGGTGACGGTGGGATGGTGCAGGTAGATCGAGAAATCGCGCGGGAGCACGCCGTGCTGGTAGATGTCCTCGAGCAGCCCCTTGTAGCGCGGTCCGAACAGGATCGTGTGGTGCGGGATGCCCGGCCAGGTCCCCTCGAGCCCGAAGTGCACCAGGAACAGGCTTGGCGAAAAGCGCTTGGCGGCGAGCTTGCGGCCCATCTCGCGCCCGCGCAGGCTGCCCGAGAGCAGGTCGCGATAAGTGTGCACGATGTCGCCGTTGCTGGCGATGGCGTCGAAGCGCTGCTTCCAGCCGCTGTTCGTCTCGACTTCGGTGACACGGTCGCCCACGGTGTGCACCTGCACCACCGGATCGCCGAGCATCACGGTGCCGCCCAGCCGTTCGAACAGCGCCGCCATGCCCTGCGCGAGCTTGTTGGTCCCGCCGCGCGCCCACCACACGCCGCCGTCCTTTTCGAGCTTGTGGATCAGCGCGTAGATCGCGCTCGTGGTCATCGGATTGCCGCCCACCAGCAGCGTGTGGAACGAGAGCGCCTCGCGCAGCTTGGGGCTCGAGACGTAGGAGGAGACGATCGAGTAGACCGAGCGCCAGGCCTGATACCGCGCGAGTGCGGGCGCCGCCTTGATCATGCTCGAAAAGTTGAGGAACGCCTCGTGTCCGAGCTTGACGTAGCCTTCCTGGAAGACGCCGGCCGAATAGTGCAGGAAATCGTCGTAGCCGGCGAGGTCGTCGGGCGCGATACGGGCGATCTCGCGGCGCAGGGCGGCTTCGTCGTTCGAATAGTCGAAAGTGACGCCATCGGCCCAGTTGAGCCGGTAGAACGGCATCACGGGCATGAGTTCGACGTCCTGCGCGATGTCCGAGCCCGACAGCGCCCACAATTCCTTGAGGCAGGCCGGATCGGTAATCACCGTGGGTCCGGCATCGAAGGTGAATCCGTCGCGCTCCCAGGCGTAGCCGCGCCCGCCAACCTTGTCGCGCGCCTCGATCAGCGTCGTCTCGATCCCGGCGGATTGCAGCCGCACCGCGAGCGCGAGTCCGCCGAAGCCGGCGCCGATGACGCAGGCCCGCGTCATCCCAGGCTCCCGATCGTCCGGCCGCGCCCGGCAAGGCTGCGCATCGCGGCGCCGAGCGGAACCGGCGGCTTGCCCGCGAGAATGCGCAGGCGATCGGCGGCAGTGGATTCGCCCGCGTAGAACCTTTCGATCAGCCCTTCGGAGAGACCGTAGAAGCGCTGCAGGACGCGCCAGCGCTCGCCGGGTTCGGCGGCGGCGAAGAGCATGCGGCTCAACATCCGGTAGAAGCGCCCCTCGCGCCAATGCTTCGCTGCCCAGGCATGACCGAACCTTCCTACGGCGTCGCTCGAGAGCTTGTCGAGTACGCAAAGTGCGCTGGCGAACCGCACCGCGTCGGGCAGCGAGTAGCTGGTGAGCGGGTGGAACAGACCGGCGCGCGCGCCCGCCGGCGCGGGGCCGCACGCGGATGCGCGCCAGAACGCGTCGAAATCGCCGCCCGCGATCACGGGGAGCACGCCGGTTTCATCCATCGCGTGGCTCTCGACCCGCCAGCCGCGTTGCGCCGCGTAGTCGGCGATGCGGCGATGCAGCATGGCGGGGTCGAGCTGAGGCCCGTCGGAATAATAGGTGTCCTCGACGAAGACCTCGGTGGACGAGAAGGGCAGGCAGTAGACGAAGCGATAGCCGTCGTGTTGCGCGACGGTCGCGTCCATCACCAGCGGGCGCTCGAGCCCGTGTGGCGCGGCCAGGCGCAGCAGGCGTCCCGCGAACTTCTGCCAGCCGCCGACGAGATGTGGCAGGGCCTGCGGCCCGCGCGCGTCGATCACCGCGCCCGCTTCGATCACCCGGCCGTCGGACAGAGTCACGCACTCGGCACCGGCGGATGCGACCTGCACGCCGGTCATCAGCGAATCGCCCGGCAGCCGGGCGCGAAGCGCCGCGTCGAGGCTGGTTCCTGTTGCACTGCAATATCGCGTGGCGAGGCTGCGGGCAAGCTTGGGGAAAGCAACGTCGTAGCCGCTCCAGCGCTTGACCACGAGCGGTTCGACCAGGTCGCGGTCGCGCGCGGCGACATCGCTTTCGAAGAACGACCAGACGTGGTCGCCGCCGCACCGCGAATCGCGCTCGATCAAGAGCATGCGCGTTTGCGGACGGCGCGCGGCCATCGCCAGGGCGATAAGGCCGCCTGCTAGTCCGCCGCCCAGGATGGCGATGTCTGTCCGGGCCGGTTCCATCAGTCCAGCCCTAGCAGGCGCGTGGCGCGGCGCAACTCGCGCGCTGACCGGAGGCTGTCGATTAAAACAAAATCAAATCACTTAACTACCGCGCTTGGCAAAATTGCTGCTTTGCGGCATATTTCACTTTGATGAACAACGCATTGGAAATCTGCGAAGCGTCGCTCGACGACGCGGGGCAAATCGCGGAGATATTTTCCCACTACGTTCTCGAAAGCACTGCCAGCTTCGAAACCGAACCGCCTGACCGCGACGCCATGGCCGCGCGCATGGAAGCGACGATGGCCCAGGGATATCCCTGGCTGGTCGTCCGCGACGATGACGGGCGCGTGCTGGGATACGCCCATGCGCAAAGTTTCGGCGACCGCACCGGCTATGCCTATTCGTGCGAGACGAGCATCTACGTGCGGGCGGACAGCGTCGGCAAGGGCGTCGGCACCCGTCTCATCAACGCATTGGTCGAGGCTTGCGAAGAGTGCGGCTACCGGCAGGCTTTTGCGGTGATCGCTGGCACCGAGCCGGCCTCGGTGGTGCTCCACGCGCGGGCGAGCTATTTTCCGGTCGGCACGCTTGCTGCGGCGGGATGGAAGCACGGCAAGTGGATCGACGTGTTCATCATGCAGCGCAAGCTCGGTCCGGGCGCCGACACCTTGCCCGAGGGCGAGGGCTGAGCTTAACCCCGTTTGCTCTTCCGGGCATCGCCGCATTGGCGCCCCGGGCTGTCGTCATCGCCGAGCTTCAGGGAGGCAACCGCCGGAGGCGTGGTGCGTTGCTGCGTCGTGGCTACAGGGAAATCATCATGAAACCGTTCGCTTTCGCCGCCGCCGCCATGGCGCTCGCGCCCGTTACGGCGCTGGCCCAGGCCGGACCCGAGCCGGAGGAGAGCGCGCTCGACGGAGACTACCTGATCCTCGGAGCGGGCGTCGTCTACGGCCCGAGTTACGACGGCTCCGATGATCAGGTCGTCTCGCCGATCCCGTTAGTGCAGGGGCGGTTCAAGGGGATCACGATATCGCCGCGCCGTGGCGGCGTCGGCCTCGATCTCATTCCAGACGGCGAGGACGCGCGCTTCGGCGTTTCGCTGGGGCCGGTGGTCAATTACTCCGCGAACCGCGCGCGCCGGATCAAGGACCCGGTGGTCAAGGCCGCCGGCAAGCTCGACGAGGCGATCGAGATCGGCGCGACCGGCGGCGTGAGCGCCTACAAGCTGCTCAATCCCTACGACACGCTCTCGTTTTCGGCGGACGTCTCGTGGGACATCGCTGGCGCGCACAAGGGCATGATCTGGTCGCCGGGCATCACCTACATCACGCCGGTCAGCCGGGCGGCGATCGTGACGCTCAATCTGAGCGCGCGCCACGTCGACGACGACTATGCGCGCTACTATTATTCGGTGACGCCCGCGCAGAGCGCGGCAAGCGGCCTGCCCGAATTCGATGCGAAGGGCGGCTGGGATAGCTGGAACGTGAGCGCGCTGGCCGGTTACGACCTCAACGGCAATCTGCTCGACGGGGGTTTCGCGCTGGTCGGGCTCGCCAGTTACGGGCGGATGCTGAACGACGCCAAGGAGACGCCCTACACCTCGATCCGCGGCTCGGCCGATCAGTGGATGGTCGCGGGGGGCGTGTCCTACACTTTCTGACGGGCGCCGCATCTCGCAAGTCGCTGGGGGCGGTCGCGGCCGGAATCTCGGAACGCTCAGCCGAGCGCCGCCGCGATCCTCTCGCGCAGCGCGGGCAGCACGTCGGCGGCGAACCAGGGATGCTTCGCCATCCACAAGCGGCTGCGCCAGGCCGGGTGCGGCAGCGGGAACAGGCCCTCGGGCATCTCGCGCCAGCGGCGCACCGCCTCGGTCATCGATCCGCGCAGATGACGCGGCAGATAGAGCTTCTGCGCGTATTGCCCCACCAGCAGCGTCAGGCGCACGTGCGGAAGCTCGTCGAGCAGCGGTTGGTGCCACATGGGCGCGCACTCCGGGCGCGGCGGCAGGTCGCCGCCGTCGCCCTTGCCGGGATAGCAGAATCCCGAAGGCATCTGCGCCACTTGCGCGGGATCGTAGAAGGTTTCGCGATCAATTCGCGTCCATTCGCGCAGACGGTCGCCGCTGGCATCGTCCCAGCCGATGCCGCTCGCGTGGACCTTGCTGCCCGGCGCCTGGCCGATGATGAGCAGCCGCGCGCCCGGTGCCGCCTGCACGAAGGGGCGGGGCTCATGCGCGAGTTGTCCGGCGCAGGCGCGGCAGGCGCGGATGCGCGCAAGCAGGTCGTCGAGGGCATCGGGAGCGGCGGCCGGAGTCCGGGGCATGGCCAGACAGATGAGGGCTTGCCGCGGCGATGCCAAGTCCAGATGCCAAGTCCAGTCGGTCGCGCGCGCGCAGGACCGCCCGTCCGATCCTTCCTCGCGCTTGGCGGCATTGGTACTTTACAAATCGGCAGCACTGCGGCCATCTCTTCACCGTGATCCCGAAAGCGGGACGGGAGGAGCAAATGCCTGATTTTACCACCGCGCCGGCCTGGACCGCGATCTTCCTCGGCCTTTTCGCCCTGTTCGCGGGCATCGGCGAGTGGCGCAAGCCCGGCCACTGGGAACGCATGCTGCGCGAGATTGCCAACTCGCCCGCGCTGCAGGTTGTCACCGCCCTGGTCGAATTCCTGACCGGCGCGATCGTCTATCTCGCCAATCCCTGGGCGTCGCCCGACTGGCTCTCGAGCACCTTCAGCGTGATCGGCGGATTGCTGTGCCTCGAGGCGCTCGCGATCCTGGCGTTCTCGGACATCTATACCGCGTTCTGGCTACGCCGCTTCGGCCCGCTGTCGCGCTTGTGGACGATCCTTTCGATCGGATTGGGCGCGATCGCGATCGCGGTGGGCATCGTGCGGTTCTGATCGCCTCGCGGCGAGGGGCGCCTAGACCGCCCGCATCGATGACGAGGGATAGGGCGCGATCAGGTTCGCCGCGCCAGCCCAGGCGGCGTGGAGCCAGGTCTGCCGGGCCTCGGTGTCGGCGGGCAGGATGACGGGCATCGCTTCGCGTCCCGCCGCGCGCAAGGCCGCGTTGGGCTCGCAGGTGAGGATCGCGAAACTCGGAACCTCGCTGTCCTTCCACACGCCCGCCATGGCGAAGAGCGGCTGGTCGGCGCAGGCGAACCAGTGCCGGTGGCGGCGCCCCTGCGCGTCGCGCGCCTTGCCCCAGACCATGAAGGCGCTCGCGGGCACGAGGCAGCGGAACTCGGCATTGCGCAAGTTGCCGATCCAGAACGGGCTGTCCGGATTGCGCACCGTCATGATCCCGTCGCGCCGCGCCTCGCCCCAGGTCGAGGGAGGAGGCGGCACGCCCCACAGGCGTGGGATCATCCGTGTCGCGAGCGGCCGGCCGGCGGGCCGCGGCCCGGCAATGAACTCGCGCCCGGCCGTGACCACCGGCGCGAAAGTGCCCGGGGCGATCGTGCCACCCGCCCATGGGTCGTCTCCCGCGCGCGCGCCGAAGGCGGCGGCGATCGCGGCGGCATCGGCATCGAGGCGATAGAGTGTTGGCATGTCGGACGCGGAGGTTCGCAGGGTTTTGTATCGAGCCGCTGATGCAACCAGACCAGCGGCAGTGCGACTGTCGTCTCCGCTATCGCGGCCTGCGCGTCAACCGATCCGGGAGGGTCCGGCGGCGGGTCACAAGGCTGCCGCGATGCGGCGCGAACCGTCCAGCAATGTGGAGGAGGCGGCGTTTCCAGCGGCCCTTGCCGCGCTCGATCACCGATCCCGCCGCGCAGCACGCCGCGATCGTCGTCAGGGCCACGGCCGCGACGGCGAGGGGAGAATGCACGTCGTAGTCGGTCACGGCGGCGACAAAGCGCAGCATCGGGTAATGGAGCAGGTAGAGCGCGAAAGTCGATTGCGCCGCCCAGCGGATGTGGCCGGCGACCGGCGTCAACCAGGCTTCCAGCCGCGCGGCCATGTGCCAGGCTCCGGCGAAATGCACCGCGACCAGCGGCCCGATCAGGTAGCTCGCCAGAACCTCGTCGGAAAAGCCGAGATAGTGCGCGGTGTTTTCGGGGCCGAGCAGCAGATAGGTCAGCGCCTTGAGGACATCGAACAGCCCGCTCGCCCGCAGCGCGAGATAGGCCAGCGCGCTTCCCGCGAACCAGACGAGGCCGCGCTCGGGCGAAACCTCGGCGGCGCGCAGCCGGCGATAGGTCGCGACCCCGAGATACCAGACCGGGAACAGCAGCAGGATCTTGGGGCCGGCGCACAGCGCCATCGCGGTGACGACAAGCAGGCGGGTGCGTCCGCGAAGAAACGCCATGGCTCCGAACAGCGCGTAGTACCAGGCCTCGTAGCCCAGCGACCACCACGGGCCGTTGCTGAAGGGGCGCACCGATTCGAACCATAGCTGGTTGGTGAAGCTGAGCGCGCGCAGCGCCCGCCAAAGCGGGTCTTCGGCCTGGAACCACCATTGCTGATAGGCACCCGGGTCAGCCATCCGGCCGACCAGATCGAGCAGCAGCGTCAGCACCAGCGCCGGTACGGCGACCGACCAGAGCCGCGCCAGCCGGCTCGCCGCGTAGTCACCCATCGTGGTCTCGCGGGTCTGCGTGACATGCGCGACGACGAAGCCGGACAGGACGAAGAACACCATGACCGCATCGTTCCCCCAGGCGCGCCAGGGAAGAAGCATGCCGCCAGAAAGCTCGGGATAGGCGAGGTGCGTGAGCAGCACCGCGACCGCCGCGAGAAAGCGTACGAGGTCGAGGTAGAGCGAGACTCCGCGGTTCACGGCGCCAGGCCTTCGGCGGGCATCGGCCCGGGCTCAGGCTCGGGTGCCCGCACCGGCTTGCGCCCGGTCAGGTGCCGGGCGGCATAGCCGAACGGTTCGAGCAATGCCGAGACGAGCGAACGATGCGGCTGCTCCGCTTCGTGAGTGAGCCCGAATTCCAGGTCTTCGCGGCCTTGCGGCCGATAGAGCGTGCCGAACGCGAGATCCCAGATCGAGAACACCTCGCCGTAGTTGCGGTCGTGGTGGCGCTCGGCCCTGCTGTGGTGGATCTGGTGGAGCGCCGGGCTGACCAGCACGCTTTCGGCCAGCGGCCCGAAGCTCAGCCACAAGTGCGTGTGGCGCAGGCTCGATGCCGCATAGGCGAACATGGCGAAGCCGGTCGCCGCGACGCCCAGGGCATGCATGCTCACTTGCGCGCCGAACTGCCAGATGATCAGCGCCTGGATCGGCGCGACAATCGCGCAGTCGATGGCGACGCTCAGCGCGTCATAAACCGGATGCTTGCGCAGCAGGGTCAGCGGATTGAGCGCCTCTGCGGAATGATGGACGCGGTGAAAGGCCCATAGCGCGGGCATCTCGTGCGACAATCGGTGGGTCACGTAGGTGCTGAAGTCGAAGGCCAGCAGCAGCAGGCCACCGAGCATCACCGTCCCCCAGGTGCCTTCGAGCAGTTCGGGGCGTCGGTCGAAGGTGGCGACGAGCGCTCGCGCGAGCTGTGTCGCGGCAAAGCTGCTCGTGATCCCGAACACGAGCCAGCGCGCCGGCAGCAGAAGCTTGTTGAACAGCGCGAGTTGCCCGTCGACCGCCGCGCTGCGCGACCAGTAGGCGCTCGCCGGGAAGGCGTGACGCAGGAAGGCGCGCAGGTCCGAGACCGTCCGGGCCGTCCCGTCGTCCAAGGATCGCTCGCGCCGCCGCACCACGAGCCAGGCGGCCATCGCGATCAGCCAGCCGGTCAGCAATACCGGGAATCCGATCCGCGAGCCGGAATCGTTGAAGAGCGAGAGGAGAGTGTCGGCTACGACGGTCAGGGCCTGTGCGCCAGTGTCTGCGGCTGCCGCCTGCTCCATGGCTTGTCTCTTCTTTACGGATCGGTCGCGAACCTGGTCGGGCTCCTTATGCGGCCTCGCGGTTAAGCCCGCGTAAAGCACCGTGCGAACGCACTGACGACGCGCGTCCGCTTCCCGGGTTCGAAGGCAGCCGACGCCGGCACGCGCGCGCTTAGTGGGAAGCCAGGTATCCCGAGATATATTCCAGCAATCGGTAATCCAGCATGTTCTTCTGGTGCAGAAATTCGATTGTCCGAGGTTTCAGGCGGTCCCGCAGGGCCCATGCAAAGGGCTTGTCCGCGCACGCATCCCGACGCCCACTGTTCACGAGCGGGAGGGCCTCGGTTTCCTCGAGGACGCCATGGCGCCGCAGGAAGTCTTCAATGTGGGCCCTGTCCCCCAACTACGAGCCTGCCGTCTTCGATTTCACGCAGGATGCTCGCCCTCGCCGCCGCAAACTCGGAAACGGTGCGCACGGCCTTGCCGGAATAGGCGCGGCAGAAATAGTTGCACCAGTTGGCCTCGAGGTGATCGATATCCTCGAAAACACCATCGGCCATTGCATCCAGGGTCGGAAGACGCTCCCGAAGCGCACTGTGCAGCGGATGGGCGGGCGTCATGTGGATATAATTGAAAAAGCTGCAAATCCGGTCGATCGGATCTCGCATGATCGAGAATTTTATGACCGGTCTGTCGAACAGGTCATCAAGGTTTGCGGTCGTGTGCCCGAAGAAGCAGTCAAAATTCTCGTCGCGAAAGCGATTGTCCTTCTCTTGCAGAATTTTCTTGATGTCGGGGTGATCGAAAGAGACCGCCCTGGTGCCGAATTTCCGCGAGACAAGCGCATTCACGGAGCTGCCGGAGCACTTCGGGACATGGATATGGATCAGCACCGGTTTCCCGTATGCGGACCTTTTTTCTGGACCTGCGTTGGTCATGACGCGTGGATTCGGTTCTTCCCTGACGGATAATTCGCCGGTCTTCTCTTGCTGTCGCCGCGGCTTGCGGGCGCACTCCTGCGTAGTCCTTTGGGGCCCTTGCATTCTTCAGCGTAGTTCGCTGGGCCAAGAGCTTAAATCCGGTAACATGCTAAGTAGAAACGCCTAGAAGGGCCGGCGGCGCTTCCCCGGTGCGCGACCCGCGCCAAGGGCCGCGGTCGGGCCGTCGCTCGCGGGGGAGCGCGCGCGATGCTAGACCTTGCACGCTGCGGCAAATCGCGTAGATTCGCGCGGACCCCGGGGAGCCAGCACGGCTGAGAGGTGCGGGTATGCTCCGCACGACCCGTCGAACCTGAACCCGTTAGCACGGGCGGAGGGAGGGACTGGCCGCCAAGGTAGTTCTCTTCCGCCGTCCACCGAGGAGAGAAGCGCCCATGGCCGACATCAATTCCAAGCTCGAGATCGGCGTCACCACCGGCCCGATCCGCGGCAGCCGCAAGATCCACGTCGGACCGCTCAAAGTCGCGATGCGCGAGATCGACCTCGAGCCTTCGAGCGGCGAGGCGCCCGTGCGCGTCTACGACTGCTCGGGCCCCTATACCGATCCCGACGCGCTCATCGACATCCAGGCGGGTCTGCCCCAGCTTCGCCGCGAATGGCAGATGGCGCGCGGCGACGTCGAAGCCTACGACGGGCGCGAGACGCGGCCCGAGGACAATGGCCAGCTCGGGCCCGACCGTTCGGGCGGCGTTCCGGCTTTCCCCAGGGTCGTCAAGCGGCCGCTGCGCGCGAAGACGGGCGGCAACATTTCGCAGATGCACTATGCCAGGCGCGGCATCGTCACACCCGAGATGGAATACGTCGCCACGCGCGAGAACCTCGGCCGCGAAATGCTCAAGGAATACATCCGCGACGGGCAGAGCTGGGGCGCCGAGATTCCCGACTACGTGACCGGCGAATTCGTGCGCGAGGAAGTCGCGCGGGGCCGCGCGATCATCCCGTCGAACGTCAACCACCCCGAGTGCGAGCCGATGGCGATCGGGCGCAATTTCCTCGTCAAGATCAACGCCAATATCGGCAATTCGGCGGTCGCCAGCGACGTGGCCAGCGAAGTCGACAAGATGGTCTGGGCGATCCGCTGGGGCGCCGACACAGTCATGGACCTGTCCACCGGCCGCAACATCCACGACACGCGCGAATGGATCATCCGCAATTCGCCCGTGCCGATCGGCACAGTGCCGATCTACCAGGCGCTCGAGAAGGTGGGCGGCGTGGCCGAGGACCTTACCTGGGAGATCTTCCGTGACACGTTGATCGAGCAGGCCGAGCAGGGCGTCGACTACTTCACGATCCACGCCGGCGTGCGGCTGCCCTATATTCCGATGACCGCCAAGCGCGTGACCGGGATCGTCAGCCGCGGCGGCTCGATCATGGCCAAGTGGTGCCTCGCGCATCACAAGGAGAGCTTCCTTTACGAGCACTTTGACGAGATCACCGAGATCATGAAGGCCTACGACATCGCCTATTCGCTGGGCGACGGCCTGCGTCCCGGCTCGATCGCCGATGCCAACGACGAGGCGCAGTTCTCCGAACTGTACACGCTGGGCGAACTGACCAAGCGCGCCTGGGAGCAGGACGTGCAGGTCATGATCGAGGGCCCCGGCCACGTGCCGATGCACAAGGTCAAGGAGAACATGGACAAGCAGCTCGAGGCTTGCGGCGAGGCGCCGTTCTACACGCTCGGGCCGCTCGTCACCGACATCGCGCCCGGCTACGACCACATCACCAGCGGCATCGGCGCGGCCATGATCGGCTGGTACGGCACCGCGATGCTTTGCTACGTCACCCCCAAGGAGCACCTTGGCCTGCCCGACCGCGACGACGTGAAGGTCGGCGTGGTGACCTACAAGCTCGCCGCCCACGCCGCCGACCTTGCCAAGGGCCACCCGGCCGCCAAGGTCCGCGACGATGCGCTCAGCCGCGCGCGCTTCGAGTTCCGCTGGCGCGATCAGTTCAACCTCTCGCTCGATCCCGACACCGCCGAGCAGTATCACGACCAGACGCTGCCCGCCGAGGGCGCGAAGTCGGCGCACTTCTGCTCGATGTGCGGGCCCAAGTTCTGCTCGATGAAGATCACGCAGGAAGTGCGCGACTTCGCGGCCAAGCAGAACCAGCCGAGCGATGCCTTCATCGCCGCCGACGCCACCAAGGCCGAGGCCGAGAAGGGCATGCAGGAGATGAGCGAGAAGTACCGCGAGGTGGGCAACCAGCTCTACGTCGGCGCCGGCGACCGCGAGCACGACTGAGGCCATCGGGCCGAGCGCGAGGCATGTCCGGCGGCGCGATCCGCACCGGCATCGGCGGCTGGGTCTATCCCGACTGGCGCGGGACCTTCTATCCCGAAGGCCTGCGCCAGGCGGACGAACTGGCCTATGCCGCCGGGCGGCTCGGCACGATCGAGATCAACGCCACCTACTATCGCTTGCAGAAGCGCGAGAGCTTTGCCGCCTGGCGGGACGCGACGCCCGAAGGCTTTCGCTTCGCGCTCAAGGCCTCGCGGTTCTGCACCAACCGCAAGGTGCTGGCCGAGGCCGGGTCTGGCATCGAGAAATTCTTCGCGCAGGGTGTCGCCGAACTGGGCGACCGGCTCGGGCCGGTGGTCTGGCAGTTCGCGCCGACCAAGCGGTTCGAGGCGGAGGATTTCGCGGCCTTTCTCGCGCTGCTGCCGGAAACCTGCGAGGGCCTGCCGTTGCGCCACGCGCTCGAAGTGCGGCACGAGAGCTTCGCCTGCGCGGAGTTCGTGGCGCTCGCCCGCGACCACGGCATGGCGATCGTTATCGCCGACCATGACGAATACCCGCAGATCGCGGATCTCACCGCCGACTTCGTCTATGCCCGACTGATGCGCGCGCAGCAGCAGGTTCCCACAGGGTATGATGCCGCCGCGCTCGACGAATGGGCGCGCATCGCCCGCTCGTGGCGGGACGGCCACGCACCCGAAGGACTCGCCTATGCAACCGCCAAGGAGGCTCCGGCCGCGGGCCGCGAGGTGTTCGTCTACATGATAAACGGCGCCAAGGAGCGCGCACCCGCCGCCGCGATGGCCCTCGCGGACCTGATCTGAGCGTGCCGCAGTCGATCGCTTTGCTTTCCGGAGATATCATCGGCTTTGACGCGCGAGCGCCGCGCGCATATGCGAGGCGGCAAAACTGTACGCGTGCACAGGAAACGGCGAGGCGCGGGGCGACCCGCATGCCGATGCCGGCCCGCAGGCGGATGGCACGAGATCGGGCGCAAGGAGCGAAGAGATGAAGTTGGGCGCAATCTATCCCCAGAACGGGTTGGGCGGAAATCCCGCGGCGGTGCGCGAGATCGGCGTCGCCGCGGAGCAACTGGGCTACGACAGCCTCATTGCCTACGATCACGTCGTCGGCGCGGTCCACGCCGATCGCGAGCCCAAGCTCACGGGCCCCTATACCGAGAAGGACCCCTTCCACGATCCTTTCGTCATGTTCGGATATCTCGCCGGACTGACTGAGCGGATCGAGTTCGTCACCGGCATCCTCATCCTGCCGCAGCGCCAGACGGTGCTCGTCGCGCGCCAGGCGGCGGACCTCGACCTGCTGTCGGGCGGACGCTTCCGCATGGGCGTCGGCATCGGCTGGAACTACGTCGAGTACGATTCGCTGGGTCAGGATTTCACGAAGCGCGGCAAGCGCGTGGCCGAGCAGGTGCCGCTGCTGCGCCGCCTGTGGAGCGAGGAAGTGGTCTCGTTCGACGGCGAGTTCGATACGATCGACCGCGCCGCGCTGGTGCCGCGTCCGGCCCGCGCGATCCCGATCTGGCTCGGCGGCTTCGCCGATGTGGCGCTGCGTCGCGGCGTCGAGATCGGCGACGGCTTCATCTGCGCCGACGGCGCCGCCGACGCCTTCGCCCAGCTTTCGCGGCTCGACGAACTGCTCGACGAGAAGGGCCGCGACAAGGCGGCTTTCGGCAAGCAGATCAACATGCTGCGCGCCAAGTCCGCCGACGAGGCGGTCGAAACCGCGCTGCGCTGGCGCGAGGCTGGCGGCACGCACGCGGGCGTCAATTCGATGGGGCTGGGCTTCACCACGGCGGCCGAGCACCTTGCCTACTTCGAGGCGGTGGCCGACAAGGCGCGGCAGGCCGGGCTGATCGGCTAAGGCTGGCCGAACCGGGAAACGTCTCCGCCGGAAACGAGCGGATCGGGCTAGCGAATAGCTTCGCTCACCGCGCGCGCAGCAGCACGCGGCCGAAGGGATGGGCCGTGGCGACATGCTCGTGCGCCCGGCGTGCTTCGGCGAGCGGGAATTCGGCGTCGATCGGCATTTCGAGCGATCCGGCCGCGACGCGTGCGAGCAGGTCCTCGATCATGGCGCGGGCACGCGGCGTGTGCATGTCGCGGCCCAGCGAAATACCGTAGACGTGAAGCGCCTTGCGGATCAGTTCGAAGAAGCCGAAGCTTGGCAAATCGCCCGAGGAAGCGCCGACCACGGCATAGCGGCCGTGCGGGCGCACCGCGTCCATCAGCGCGTCCTTGCCCTTGCCGCCTGCGAGATCGAGCACGAGGTCGATTCCCTTGCCCCCGGTCAAGTCCTTGCACCGCGAGGCGATGTCTTCGCGGCGGTAGTCGATCCCGTGGTGCATCCCGAACGGCGCGATCCGCGCCAGACGCTCGGGCGAGGAGGCGGTGCCGATCACGCTCGCGCCCGCCTGCGCGGCGAGCTGCACGGCGGCAAGGCCGACGCCGCCCGCCGCGCCCTGGACCAGAACGGTCTCACCGGGCTTGAGCCCGCCGTATTCGAACAGCGCATCGTGCGCGGTGCCGAAGGGGATCGGCACGGTCGCCGCGAGCCGCAGGTCGAGCCCTTCGGGCACGGCGAAAGCATGGTGCTCCTGTACCGCGAACAGTTCGGCATGGCTGCCGTTCCAGTGAAAGCCGACGACCTTGTCGCCGGGACGGAAGCGCGTCACCTCAGAACCCGTCGCCGCGACCGTGCCGGCGGCCTGGTAGCCCGGCACGAAGGGCACTTGCGCGGGCGGGGTGATCTGGCGGTTGAGCAGGTCTCCGCCCTCGATCGAGACCCATTCGACCGCGATCAGCACGGTGTCGGGGCCCACCTGCGGATCGGGCAGCTCGCCGAACTCCATCACCTCGGGGCCGCCGTTGCGTGAATAGTGGATCGCCTTCATGCGCTCTTCCTCTGCTCGGCCCGTCGCCGCGCTCAGGCCGCGGCCTTTGCCTTGCAGGCGGCAAGGAAGGGGGCCGGATCGAAATAGAAGGGCTTGATCTCGCAGCACTTCCCGTCGCGGAAGCGAAACATCTCGCACAGTTCCGCCGGGGCGAGCAAGGGATCGGCGAAGCGCATCGTCAGCACCGCGACCGCGCAATCCTCGCCCGCCGTCAGCGCCGAGCGTTCGAGCCCGGCGACATCGACCATCCCCATGACCTTTGCATAGAGGTCGCGCAGGCCGTTCTTGCCGCGGTATTCGCCCGCCATCGGCAGCCCCTCGGCCTCGCAGGCGACGAAATCGTCGGTCAGCAGGTCGGCGGCGCGCTCCCAGTCGCCGGAGCCGGCGGCGGCATACAACGCGTCCACGAAGGCGACGATCTCTTGGCTGGTCATGGCTTGGGCTCCTCTCGTGCCTGTTTGCCGGCACTGTAATGCAGGCGGGCGGTTTCGCCGAACCTAGCGATTCGACTAGCCTGTCGCGGCGATCATAGAGGCTAAGGGTGCGGGGATGGGAAAGGTTAGACAGATAGTCCTGGCGCGGCGCCCGGCGGGCGTTCCGCAGCCGGAGGACTTCGAACTGGTCGAGGGCGCGATCGGCGAACCCGGCGACGGCGAATTTCTCGTCGCGATGCGGGTCGGTTCGGTCGATCCGGCGATCCGGGGTTTCCTCGACGACCGGCCGAGCTACATCGAGCCGGTCCAGCTCGGTGAGCCGATCAAGGGCATGTCGCTGGGCGAGGTCGTCGTTTCCAGGCACCCGGACTATCCCGTCGGCACTTTCGTGCGCGCCTTTGCCCACTGGGCGGATCACTACATCCTGTCGGGCGATGCCTGGGGACTTGAAAAGGTCCGCCCGCAGCAGGGCGTCGAGCTGCACCACTACATGGGCGCGCTGGGCCCGGTCGGGCTGACGGCGTGGGTCGGTCTGTTCGCCGTCGGCGAGGCCAAGCCCGGCGAGACCGTGCTGGTGAGCGCGGCGGCGGGCGCGACCGGTTCGACCGTGGGCCAGATCGCCAAGGCGAGCGGATGCAAGGTCATCGGCATCGCCGGGTCGCCCGAAAAGGTGCAGGTCATGCGCGACCTCGGCTTCGATGCCGCGATCGACTATCGCGCCACCTCCGATCTCGTCGCCGACGTCTCGGCGGCGGCGCCCGAGGGCATCGACGTGTTCTTCGACAATGTCGGCGGCGAGATGCTCGAGGCGATGCTGCCGCTGATGCGCCTCCACGGCCGCGTCGCGGTTTGCGGCATGATCGACCAGTACAACGATGCCGACCATCCGCACGGCGTCACGACGCTGTGGCAGCTCGTGGTGAACCGCATCAAGATGCAGGGCTTCATCACCTACGACTATCCCGAGGTGCTGGAACGCGCCCAGCGCGAGCTTGATGGCTGGGTGCGCGAAGGCAAGCTCAAGCCGCTGGCCAATGTCCGCGATGGGTTCGAGCGGTTGCCCGAGGCCTTCATCGACCTGATGTCGGGCCGGACGATCGGCAAGACGCTCGTCCGGATCTGAAGCCACCGTGATGACGAGCTGGCACACCCTCTGCGCCGAGGCGGATTTTCCCGAGGACGGCAAGCTCGCCAGGCGGCTTGGCGGTTGGAGCGTGCTCGTCGTCAGGACCGACGAGGGCTATCGTGCGGTCAACGACCGCTGCACCCACCAGGCGGCGATGCTCTCGCCGGGCAAAGTGCGGCGCGGGGCGATCATGTGCCCCCTGCACGGCGCGCGCTTCGAGGCGGCGACCGGCCGCTGCATTGGCGGCGCCTATGCCGACTTGCGCGTGTTCGACCTGCGCGTCGCGGACGGGACCATCGAGGTCGCGGTTCCCGACGCCGCTCCCGGTCCCGACGAGCGCCCGGTCGGGGCCTGATCCTACCCACAGTCACAGTTCGAGAGCGGACGTCACGCGGCTAGGCTGCGCGGCGACGAAAACACCTGGGAGAAACAGACATGACCTATTCCGGCCCCATAGAGGACCGCATCGCCATTCGCGAATTGCTCGAGACCTACGCCGACGCGGTGACGCGGCGCGATCCGGATGCCTGGGGCGCGACCTGGGCGGACGACGGCGAGTGGTCACTGCCCGATTATCCCGAGCTGGGCACCACCAGGGGCCGCGAAGCGATCGTCGCCATGTGGGTCGAGGCGATGAAGTCCTATCCCGGGATCATGTTCGAGGCCTGGCCCGGATCGATCGAGGTCGACGGCGATCGCGCTACGCTGCGCAGCTACACCGCCGAAGTCTACGACCAGGACGGCACCACGTTCCGCGATCGCGGGCTCTACGAGGATACTTGCGTCAAGGTCGGGGGGCGCTGGCTGTTCAAGAGCCGCAGTTTCCGCAACATCCACCGCCAGCAGGGCGCCAAGGGCTGCTGACCTTCCGGTCGCCGGACAGCGCCTGAAAAGAAAGGAGCGGCAGGATCATTGCGATCCTGCCGCTCCTTTTCTTGCGGGACATGATCACCCGCCCTCCGGAGGGACGATCCGTGAGGGCGGGCTCGGGGGTCAGAAGCGCTTGGTCACCTCGACCATGACCGTGCGGGGCAGCGCGCCGAAGCCGAGCTGGTCGGCTTTGACGCCCGCGGCCGTGCCGGTGCCGCTGCCGGTCGAGGGGCCGTCCACGACGCCGGTGACGTAGAACTCGTTGGTGAGGTTCTTGCCGATCACGGCGAGTGTCCAGTTGTCGTCCTCGGCGCCAAAGCGCACGCCGGCATCGAGCGTGACGTAGCTGTCCTGCATCGAGAGCGGGTTGCCGAAGCCCGAGGCGAGGTAGCTGTCCGAGTAGCGCGCGTCGGCATTGAAGCCCAGCTTGAACGCTTCACCCACCGGCATCTCGTAGGAGACGCCGAGGTTTCCGGTCCATTCGGGCGCGACCGACAGCGGCGCGTCGCTCAGGTCCTGGCGCGCCGAAAGGCCGCCGACCAGCGTGCAGCCCTCTGCGGGCGTCTGGCCCGCGTAGCACGGAGCAAGCGGGAAGTCGGTGTACTTGGCCTTGTTGTAATTCACCGAGCCGTTGAGGTTGAGGCCCGGCACGCCGCGCGGCGCGAACTGGAACTCAAGCTCGACACCCCGGGTCCGGGCGTCCGCGGTCAGCGTCTGGAAGGCGAAGATCGGCGAGTTGAAGAAGTCCACCTGCAGGTCGTTGTAGTCGTAGGTGAACACCGTCAGGTTGAGGCGAAGCTGCCGGTCCATCAGGGTGGACTTGATGCCGATCTCGAAGCCTTCGGCGGTTTCGGGCTCGAACGTTAGGTCGTCCGTCGGATTGGCGGAAAACTTCGAGTTGATGCCGCCGTTCGAGAAGCCGCCAGACTTGTAGGCGGTCTTGTAGGCGCCGTAGACCATCAGGTCCGGCGAGGGCTTCCAGGTCAGCGTCGCTTCGGGCGACCAGTCGATGAACTGCTGGTTGGCGGTGACCACGCCAAGGCCGTCGGGATCGTCCGAGGGACGGAAGATGCCGGTCAGGCCGGGATTGTTGTAGGGCTGGGTGAAAAAACTGGTCTTGGTCTCGTTGGTGTAGCGCACGCCGCCGGCCAGTTCGAGCGTGTCGGAGATCTCGAAGATCGCCTGCCCGAACAGCGCGAAGGTCTCGCCGTCGGTGAAGCTGTCCTTGCTGGTCGCCAGGTACTCGAAACCGGCGGGGGCCAGGCTGTTCGAGAGATTGGCGAACATGACATACTGTTCGAAGTCGCGCTTGGTGTTCTGGTAGAGGCCACCGATCATGAAGTTGAACGGTCCGTCGAACTGCGAGAGCGCGCGCAGCTCCTGCGAATAGGCGCGCCAGGACGAGTTCTCGGTCGCCCAGGTGCCCGCGTCGCTCGACTGGAAGTCGCAGGCGCAGGTCCAGCGGTTGTTGTTCCACTGATAATTGCTGACCGAACTGATCTGCAGCAGGTCGGCGTCGTACTGGATGTTCAGCGTCGCCGCGGCCGACTTGTAGCGGTTGTAGAGCGCGCCGTCGTCCTTGGCGTAGGGAAAGCCCGCCGCCGCGATGTTGGCGGGCATGTTGTTCTGGTGGTTCACGAAGTCGCGATCGCAGGCATAGCCGGTGAGCTGCGAGACGCCGCTCGGCAGGCCGCATTCGTAGGTGACGTAGTTCCACGAGGAGTTGTTGACGCGGTTGTAGTCGTAGCTGCCCTTGAGCGTGACCGTGAGCCGGTCGGTGGGCTCGAGCTTCAAGGTGGCGCGGGTGAGGAACTCCTCTTCGGCCGGCTGCCAGGTCGGGGCGGGCTGCGCGATGTTGTCCTGCGTGGCGCCGGTCGCGACGTCGAGCGTCGAGTAGTTCCGCGGCACGGTGACGTTCTTGTAGTAGCCCTTGTCCGAGTTCGAATAGCGCGCGGCGAGGCGGATGCCGACGGTGTCGCTCAGCGGCGTCGAGGCCACGCCTTCGATGCGGTATTGCTGCGCCTTGAACTCGTAGCCGCCCTTGATCATGAATTCGGGATCAACGCCCGGATCGGCGCTGGTGATCGAGATCACGCCGGCGGTCGCGTTCTTGCCGAAGAACAGCGCCTGCGGCCCCTTGAGCACCTCGACGCGCTGGAGGTCGAAGAAGCCTTCCTGGATGATGCGGCCCTGGCCGTAGTAGGCGCCGTCGACGACGACCGCGACCGATTGTTCGATGCCGATCGAGGTCGACGACGAGCCGATGCCGCGCAAGGTAAGCTGCGCGCCCGAGCCGTTCGAGGCGCGGCCGACGTTGAACTGCGGCGCGATCGCGGCGATCTTCTCGACGCTGGTGACATCGCGCGTCTCGATCATCGTGGCATCGAACGCGGCGACCGAAACCGGAACGTCCTGCAGCGTTTCCTCGCGCTTGCGCGCGGTGACGACGATGTCGTTGAGGCCGCCTTCGCTCGCAACAGCCGCCTGTTCCTGGGCAATGGCGGGCGTGGTTACGGCAAGTGCGCCCATGACGGTCGACGCCATGAGGGCGGATTTCGAGATACGCATGTCAGCGATCCTCCCCTGTTGTTTACTTTGTCGTTGAGCCTTTAGCGGCCCTGCTGTTTCCTCCCGCCTGACACTTCGGATAGCCCTAGTAATTTCGACAGGTTCGCAAGCCGGTTGGTCGGGCTCACCGCTGGGGCAGGAGGACCTGATATGGACACAAGCCGTTACTGGCGATTGGACCGCCACCCTCGGGGCAATACCGGGTTCGAGGACGCGCTCAGCTTGCACGAAGAGACCTTGCCGCCGCTGGGCGCGGGCGAAGTGCGCCTGCGCGTGGCCTGGCTCTCGATGGACGCGGGAACGCGCATGTGGATGAGCCCGCGGACCGACGGCTATCAGCCGCCGCTGCCGCTCGGCGCCAAGATGGTCGGCTTGTGCCTGGGCGAAGTGACCGAAAGCGAGGATGCCCGCTTCCCGGTCGGCGCGATGGTGCGCGGCTTCGGCCAGTGGGCGGAATATGCCACGGTCGATCCGGCGGCGGCGGGGCTCGAGGTCGTGGACCAGAGCGTGCCGGACATGCGCGAGCATTTCGGCGCGCTCGGAATGAACGCCTGGACCGCCTATGTCGGCGTGCGCGAGGTCGCGGCGGTAAAGCCCGGCGAGTGGCTCGCGGTCTCCGCGGCGGCGGGGGCGACCGGTAGCCTCGCTTGCCAGGTCGGGCGCAATCTCGGCGCGAAAGTGATCGGCATCGCCGGGGGGGCGGAGAAATGCGCCTGGCTGCGCGAGACGATCGGCGTCGACATGGCGATCGACTACCGTAACGAAGACGTCGAGGCGCGGCTTGCCGCGATCGAAGGGGGGGTCGACGCCTTCTTCGATAATGTCGGCGGGCCGATCCTCGATGCGGTGCTGCCCAACATGGCGCATTACGGTCGGATCGCGATCTGCGGCATGGTGGCGGGCTACGACAGCGACGGGCCGATGCCGGGGCCCGCGCGCTTCGACCAGATCCTGATGCGCAGGCTGCGCGTCGAGGGCTTCTTCATCCCCGACTTCCTCGAGCGCGGGGCGGAATTCATGCCGCGACTGCGCTCCTGGCTCGACGAGGGCAAGCTGACTATGGCTTTCGACGAGACGCGGGGAATCGAAAACGTGCTCGTCGCCTACGAACGGATGCTCACCGGTCGCAATCTCGGCAAGGCGATCGTCCGGCTCTGAGCCGGCACGATCGCCTTGCCGCGCGATCACATCGCCGTGACACCACCGTCGACCGCGAATTCGGCGCCGGTGATGTAGCCTGCCTCGTCGCTGGCGAGGAACACGTTCATGTTGGCGATGTCGCGCGGCGACCCCATGCGCTTCATCGGGATGCCTTCGACGAGTTCGGCGAAACCGTCCGGATTGTCGCGACGCGCGACGTCCTGCATCGCGGTATCGATCATGCCCGGGTGCACCGAGTTGCAGCGTATTCCCTCGGCGGCGCATTCCATCGCCACCGACTTCGAGAAGATGCGAACCCCGCCCTTGGCCGCGCCGTAGGCCGCGCAGGCGGGAATGCCGACCAGTCCGCCGATCGACGACAGGTTGATGATCGAGCCGCCGTGGCCGACTGCGCGCATCAGCGCGACCGCGCGCTGCGATCCGTAGAATACCGAGTCGAGATTGACCTTGGTCTGCTTCTCCCACTCGGCCGCGGTCAGCTCGAGAAGCGGCTTGAGAATCGCGATCCCGGCATTGTTGACCAGCACGTCGAGCCGCCCGTGCCCCTCGCGGACCAGCGCGAAGACCCTGTCCCACGCCGCTTCGCTGGCGACATCGTGCTCGAGAGCCTCGGCCTGGCCGCCCGTGTCGCGGATCGCCTGCGCGGTCGCCTGGGCGCTCGCGAGATCAAGGTCGGTCAGGTAGACGAACGCGCCTTCCTCGGCGAAGCGCCGTGCCGTCTCCGCGCCGAGTCCGCGCGCGTTTCCGGCGCCGGTAACCATGGTGATCTTGCCTTCGAGGCGGCCCATTTTCCTATCCTTTTCGATGCTTGAACCGGAAGCGCGGCGAACCCGATCGTTTCGACGCACGTCCGCAGGTTGAGCCGCCAGCGCGAGAGGCATCGGGCGGGTCGGCAAAACCACGTGTCATCACGTGTCGCGTGGCGTCGAGCGGTGGCCGGGCGCGCGGCGCCGATCTGCGCGAACGCCGTTCGCTTGCGCGGTATGCACCATGCTTGCCAACGGGCCTTCTCCCCTTCAGGCAGGCTCAGCGGCCCGCTCGTCACCGCCGGTCTTATGGAGCGTGTTGCGTCGCGAGCTGCCCTGCCCATTTGCACAGGTGCAAGCGCGCGCCAGCTTGGCGACCAGACCTTGCAAACAAAGAGGAGAGCCTGCCTTGGCCGAGAACCGTCGTTTCCTGCTCGTGCGCCGTCCGAGCGGCGAGCCCGTTCCCGAAGACTTCGCATTGGTCTCGGGGCCGATCCCGGAGGCGCCCGAAGGCGGGCTGGTGGTGCGCAATCACTTCATTTCGCTCGATCCGGCCCAGCGCGGCTGGATGGACGACGCGCCCAGCTACATGCCGCCAATCCCGCTCGGCGATCCCGTTCGCGCCACGACCGTGGGCGTGGTCCATGCCTCGAACAATCCCAACTTCACGCCCGGTCAGTGGGTCATGGGCCTGAACGCCATGGAAGACTATTCGGTCGCACAGCCTGGCGGCTTCACCATGCCGGTTGACGTGAACGCGGTCGCCTCTCCCTCGAATTTCCTTTCGGCCCTGGGCGCGGTCGGCCTCACCGCCTATTTCGGCCTGCTCGAGGTCGCGAGGCCGAAAGCCGGCGAGACGCTGCTCGTTTCGGGCGCGGCCGGAGCGGTCGGCTCCGCCGTCGGCCAGATCGGCAAGATCGTCGGCTGCCGCGTTATCGGCATCGCCGGCGGGGCGGAGAAGGGCCGCAGGCTGATCGAGGACTACGGCTTCGACGTCGCCATCGACTATCGCGGCAAGTCGGTCGAAGCGCTCGCGGCCGACATCCGCGAGGCGGCGCCCGACGGCGTCGACATGGTCTTCGAGAACGTGGGCGGCGACGTCATGGACGCCGAACTGCTCAACCTGGCGCACAATGCCCGCATCGTGCTGTGCGGCCTCATCAGCGAATACAACGCGCCCGAAAAGGTGGGAATCCGCAACTTGTGGCGCGTGCTGACGACGCGTTCGACGATCCACGGCTTCCTCATCGCCGACTATGCCGACCGCTTCGCCGAAGGCGGCGCGAAGATGGCGCAATGGCTTGGCGAAGGGCGGCTGCGGGTCGACGAGGACATCCAGGAGGGGCTCGAAAACGCCTACGATGCCTTCATGCGCCTGTTCACCGGCGCGAACACCGGCAAGCTCGTGCTCAAGATCGCCTGAGGCATCGGCCGAAAAAAAAGGCGAGTTCCCCCGGAAGGGAACTCGCCGCAAGGAACCTCTTTCGAGGGTGGAAACCGAAATGAGAGAGAGAGGTCTTCCGGTGCGAAGAGGCCGTCAGAACTGGACGCGCTTGGTGATTCCACCATCGACCACGATATTGGCGCCGGTCATCGCCTTGCAGGCCGGCGAGGCGGTGAAGACGATGGCCTTGGCGATTTCCTCGCCGGTGGTCATGCGACCGGCGGGAATCTGGCCGACGATCTGATCGAAGAACTCGGGCGCCGCCGCCTTGATCTGGGGCCAGGGACCGTCGTCGGTCCAGACCGGGCCGGGCGTGATGCAATTGGCGCGAATGCCCTCGGCGGCCAGCGACTGGGCCTGCGCGGCGGCATAGTTGATCACCGCGGCCTTGAGCGCATTGTACGGCTGCACGCCCATGAATTCCTCGACCGCGCCGGTGGAGCTCATGCACACGATCGAGCCGTCTTCGGACTTGGCGAGAAAGGGCTTGGCGGCGGCGATGCCGCGGCGCATCGGCAGGATGTCGGTCTTGAGGATCAGGTCCCAGGCGGCGTCGGTGTCCTCGCCGGGATTGACCGAGGTGAAGCTGATGAAGATGTCGCAGCCGCCCAGTTCGGCGGCGGCCTTTTCGACGAAGGCAGGGACCGCTTCGGCGTCGGTGACGTCGATCGTCTCGCCGAAGGCCCTGACCCCGGCGCCGTTCACTTCTCCGACGACGATGTCGACCTTGTCCTGCGTGCGGCCGCAGACGGCGACGTCGCAGCCTTCGGAGGCGAGCACCTGCGCGACCGCGCGCCCGATGCCGCCGTTGGCGCCCACCAGGATCGCCTTCTTGCCTTTCAGTCCGAGGTCCATGCCAGATATCTCCCGCCAGTCGTGTTGCGCGTTCGCGTTTTCGTAGCGTGCCCCTTTCGCGGCATGAGCGTGCGCGTGCCACTGCCATTTTGATCAGGAAGGGATGTTCCGGGCCGTCGCGGCCCTCGGGTGACCTGCGCATCCGCGTATTTGCGCCGGAGTAACTATCATCTTGTGCAGCTTGCGGTCGCGCCCTGCGGCGCCAAGACTGCTCGCCGAAAAGCATTCGGGAGATGATAGTGAACCGTATCAGCAGGATCGGCGACGTGGCCGAGATCATGGTCGGCTACGTCGAAAACAAGACGACGTTCCAGACCGACAAGACGTTGAACGTGCCGACCAGCAGCTACACCTCGTCCGATCAGTTCGACGCCGAGATGGAGCTTATCTTCAAGCGCACGCCGCTGATGCTCGCTTTCACCGCCGAGATGCCCGAGCCCGGCGACTACAAGACCATGGACGCGATCGGCATGCCGGTGCTGATCAACCGCGACCGGCAGGGCAAGGTGCGCGCCTTCCTCAATGTGTGTTCGCATCGCGGTGCGCCGGTGGCCGAGGGCAACGGCAACTGCACGCGCTTCACCTGCAAGTATCACTCCTGGACCTACGGTGCGGACGGCAAGCTGATCGGCATCGCCGAGGCGAGCAGCTTCGGCGAGGTCGACAAGTCGCGGCTGGGCCTGCGCGAACTGCCTTGCGAAGAGCGCGCGGGCATGATCTTCGTGTGCCTCACGCCCAATGCGCCGATGGACCTCGACAAGTATTTCCGTGGCTATCTGGAGGATTTCGAGGCGCTCGATTTCGCCAACTGGACCTATCTCGGCAATCGCACGATCGAAGGCGCGAACTGGAAGATCGCCTTCGACGGCTATCTCGAAGGCTATCACTTCAAGTCGCTGCATCCCGACACGATCTTCCCGCGCACGCCTTCGAACACGATGCACTACGAAGGATTCGGGCCCAATATCCGCATCGGCTTTCCGCAGCACACGATCGCCGAGCAGCTCAAGGACGTGCCGCGCGAGGAATGGGGCACGCGCGAGAACCAGGGCTACGATTTCGTGCGGATCTTCTTCCCCAACGTATCGGTCTTCATCGCGCCCGAGATCACCCAGGTCGCCCAGCTTTTCCCCGGGCCGACGCCCGACAGGAACCGCACGGTGCTGAACTATCTGCGCCGCGAGCCGGTCCGCGACGATGCGGATCGCGAGGCGGTGGAAGCCGCGATGAACTTCTTCCGCGACGTCACCTACCAGGAAGACTACGTGATCGGGCTGGAGATTCAGAAGGGCCTCGAATCCGGCGCGCACGACGATCTCGTGTTCGGCCGCAACGAGCGCGGCAACCAGTACTTCCACGAGTGGGTGAACTGGTACCTCGACGACGATCCCTCGGCCCCCGAACCGCGGATCTGAGGCCGCGGAAGCGGCGCAACCCATTGCCGTCGGCTCCCCGCTTGCAAGCCGCAGGGCACGAGCAGGCGACGACCCTGAGTGAGTCGCTCGCTAACGGACACGACGATGGAAAATTGATCGAGATCAAGGAATTCTTCGCGCACCGGGCGGAAAAATGCTGCGACCCCAAAGAGGAGTAGCAGTCATGGCCGGATTCATTGGTGAGAACTTCGTAAACCTGGTGATCGGCGGCTTCGGCGTCTTCGCGGTAGTTCTTGGCTATCACTCGATCGTCGACAACCTTCGCCGCTCGTCCTGACCCGATCAATTTGACGGCGATTTGCGGCGCGGTCGCGAGGCCGGCGCCGCCGATTGCCGCTGCTGCGGGAACCAACCCGTTCTCCTGCGGTTCGAATCCTCGAACACTTAAGCAGGAGTAAAAGCCATGTATGGTTGGGCAGCAACTCTGGCAGTGATCGCGCTGATCGCCGCCATCCTCGGTTTCGGCGGCGTCGCGGGCACGCTCGCGGACATCGCCCTGGTCATCTTCGTCATCGCTCTCATCCTTACCATCGTCTTCTTCGTGATGGGATGGAAGGCCGCCGAGCGCGTCGTTGACTAGCGCGTCGCCGTCAGGTGTCGTTGAGAATGGAGCGGTAGGCCCGGCGGGTGAACAGCCAGCGGCCCTGCCGCTTTTCCAGTTCGTCGTCGTAGCGGCCGGTTGTGCGCGTGCGCTTGCCTGTTGCCGGGTCGTCGTAGATCTCGATCGTGTAGGCGACAGCCCGAGCCTTGTCGCCCTCGACCTCGATCGCGCCGGGCTGCATGAAGTAGACCATGGGCTTGGACATCTCGTCGAGGCCGTAGACCTTCATCGATTCGACCCAGGCGCCGACGATCGCCGCCTTGCCGTCGAACCCGCCGAGATCGGGGTATTCGGGCAAGTCCCAGAAGGCGTCCTCCGCCCAGATCGAGCCCCAGATCTCGGGGTCTCTGGTCATCACGCCGTGCGCGTGCGTGTCCATGAGTTCGCGAATGAGGAGCCTGTCCTCGATTGGGCCACTGAACGCCATCCTCGCTCTCCGTCCTACCAGGGGTGCTTTTCACCGTTCCACTTGTAGAACTCGCCGGTCTCATCGAGCGGCCAGCCTTCGGCGAGCGCGATGATCTGGCGAGCGCTGTCCTCCGGAGAGATGTCGGCGCCGGGCCCGCCCATATCGGTCTGGACGTAGCCGGGATGAACGATGCCGACGACGATGCCGCGCTTCTTCAGGTCGAACGCCACCGAGCGCATCATCCGCGCCATTCCGGCCTTTGCCGCGCCATAAGGATAGAGGCCGCCGTAGGGCCAGGTCGACGCCGCAACCTGGCTCGAGAAGTTGATCACTTTCGCGCCCGCGCCCATGCGCGGCAGGAAGGCCAGCAGCACCCGCATCGGCCCCTTGAGCATCACTTCGATCGCCTCGTCGAAGTCCTTCCAGTCCATCGTGTCGAGTTGCGGCGCCATTTCGCCGACCACCCCCGCGACGTTGTAGAGCAGGTCAACCGGTTCGCTGCCAGTGTCGGCCGCGCCCGCCGCGACCGAGGCATCATTGCCCACGTCCATGGTGTGCACCGTGAGCATGCCGCCCGACGAAGCGGCGAGCCCGGCGAGCGCGTCGGCCCCATCCGGATCGCGCACCAGCGCGAAGACGCGGTCGCCCTTGGCGAGATGCTGCTTGGCGAGTTCGAACGCGATTCCGCGTCCCGCTCCGGTAATAGCGATGTTGGCCATCAGGTCTCCTTCCTCGGTCCGTTTTGTGACGTGCGTCATGGTGCGTGGCGCACGCGGTCGTCCAGTATCGGCGCGGCGTGTTGGTCAGGAAAGGCGATGCCGGGACGCGCCGATGGCGGCGGTCGGACGATCGTTGAGGTCTCCCGCGTCGAATCTGTTCTGTCTGCCGCCGATCCTGAAAGAGCCCAGGGCCGGGAGCACCTGATACTTGTGAGAGAAAGCGCGGGCGCCATGGGCCGGTGCGGCTGGCCGTTTCCGGATGCGCGGGCCGCGCCGATCAGGATTGCGCCGCACTCCGGTCACGCCATGTGCTCGCCGAACCCGCCAGCCGACCCGTGCCGTCAGTCCAGTACCGTGATCGAGATCCGCCGGTTACGCGGATCGGTCGGGTCGGCGGGGATCAGCAGTTCGCGGTCGGCCACACCCTCGATCCGCCTGAAGCGCGTCTCCGCGATACCGTTCCGGAGCAGCATCTGTCGTGTCGATTCGGCGCGCCCGGCCGAGAGCGACCAGTTGTTGGCTGCCTGGCCGGGGCGGTACTTGAGCGAATCGGTGTGGCCGCGGATCGTCAGCAGGCCGCGGTCGGGGCCGACCGCCTCGCCGATGGCGGCCAGCAGTTCCCTCGCTTCGGGAGTCAGGACCGTGGTGCCGAGCCGGAACATCGAGAAATCGGCATCGTCGACCAGATCGATGCGCACGCCCTCGGTGGTGTCCACCAGTCGCACCTTGCTGGCCAGGCGGCGCAGCATCGCGCTCGAACGCAGCTTCTCCTCGATCGCCTCCTTGGCGCGCGCGGATCGCTTGATCTTGGTGCCGCCTTCCTTGGGCCCGCCGGTGGTGTCGCGCGGGATCGTCATCGCCTTGGTGCCGGTCTGGCCGGCCTTGTAGGGATAGTTGTCCACGTCGGTCAGCGAGGAGCCGCCGAGCAGGCCCGCGGCCGAGCCCGCGCTCGCCTCGCGCGTCTTGACCAGCGTCGGGGTGAAGTAGTCGGCGATGCCCTTGCGCTGCTTCTCGGTGGTGGCGCCGAGAATCCACAGCAGCAGGAAGAAGGCCATCATCGCGGTGACGAAGTCGGCATAGGCGACCTTCCAGGCGCCGCCGTGGTGTCCGCCCTCGACGACGGTGATCTTCTTGACGATGATGGGCGGCAGCGGTTCGTTCTTGCCGCGCTTCGCGGCCATGTCAGCGGCCCCGCATCGCGTCGAGCAACTCGGACAGGCCCGGGCGGAAGGCGTGGCCGAGGCCCGAGCGGGCGCTTTCGACCACCAGCGGCTGCGGCCAGCCATGCAGGCTCGCGATCACCACTTGCTTCACCGCGTGGAAGATCTGCTCGTCCTGCTCGTTGATCTGCTTGAGCCGCCCGGCCATCGGCGCAACGATGCCGTAGGCGAGCAGCACGCCCATGAAGGTGCCGACCAGCGCCGAGCCGATCATCTCGCCCAGGATCGAGGGCGGCTTGTCGATCGAGCCCATGGTCTTCACCACGCCGAGCACGGCGGCCACGATGCCCAGCGCCGGCAACGAATCGGCGAGGTTCTGCAATGCGTGCTGCGGCTCGTGGAGCTCGTGGAAATGCGTTTTCATCGCGTTGTCCATCACGTCTTCGACCGCGTGGACCTCGAGCGTGCCCGAGGAGACCACGATGAGTGTCAGCGTGTCGCAGATCAGGTGGACCAGCGGCTCGTTGGCGAGCAGGCGCGGGAATTCGGCGAAGAGCGAGGACGACTTGGGCTCGTTGACGTGCGCCTCGAGCGCGACGGGGCCTTCCGCCCGGAGCAGCTTCATCAGCCGCGTCACCAGGATAATGGCGTCGATGTGGTCCTGCTTGGTGTGCTTGGGGCCCTTGAAGATGCGCGCGAATGCGCCGCCGAGCGCCTTCAGCTCGTGCATAGAGTTGCCGGTGACGATCGCGCCGACGGCGGCGCCGCCGATGATCAGCATCTCGTGGGGGATGGCGTGCATGACGGGGCCCAAGGCGCCGCCCGTCAGGGCAAAGCCACCGAACACCATCACCAACAGGATGATGACGCCGATCACTGCGAACATTGCGGATTACCCCCTGAAATTTCGGTCGCGACGCATGTCAGCGAAGCTGGTTGAACAGGCTGAGGCCCGACAGCTTGGAAAAGCTCGCCTGGCTCGCTTCGAGCACCACCATCGCCTGCTGCAGGCGCGTGACGGCATCGCCGATCTCGATCGAACCGACATCGGCCTCTTCGGCGGCGCGCATTTCCGACAAGTCGATGCGGCGCTCGCCGACGACGTCGATCCATGCGAGCCGCGTGCCGACCACGGTCTGGCCGGTGGTCACGGCGTCGAGCCCGTTCGCCAGCGTGTCGAGCGCGGCGCGTGCCGCGCCGGCAGGATCGGCGGCAGCGCCCTTGAGCGCGTCGGAGAGGGTCTTCACCACCGCCATGAGGTCGGTCGGATTGCCTGCGGCATCGTTGAAGTTGAGAAATTCGGGCCCGGTCAGCGAGCGCGCCACAGAAAGCCCTTCGCCGAGCGGCAACTCGCTCGAAGACGCGGTGCCGACGTAGACCGCGTTGCCCGCCGCGTCGCGCACATAGGCCGCGCCGGTGCCTTCGCCGCCGAATAGCGCCTTGCCGTTCGAATCGCGCGCGTTGGCGAGCGAGAAGAGCGTCTCCTCGATCGAATCGAGTTCCGCGCCGATCGAGGCCCGCTGGCTGTCGGAGAGCGTATCGTTGGCCGCCTGGGTCGCCAGCTCCTTGGCGCGGCCCAGCGCGCGCGAGATGTCGGAGAGCGCGCCGTCGGCCAGCGAGAGGTCGGATTCGGCCCGGTCGGCATTGGCGGTGTCGATCCGCGAAAGGCTGTCCGCGCGCGCCAGCGTGCGTAGCCGCGAGGCGGCGACCGGGTCGTCCGATGAGCGCGCCATGCGCTCGCCGCTGCCGAGCTGCGACTGGATCGTCTCGGCCTGCGCGCGAAGACCCTTGATGTCCTGGCGGGCGCGCTCGAAGAAGGCGCCGGTGCTGGTGGAAATGATCGGCATGCCTTTGGCCCTCACCTGATCCCGAGAAGAGTGTCGAACAGGTCCTGCGCCACCTGCATGACGCGTCCGTTGGCCTGGAAGGCTTGCTGGAACCGCACGAGGTTGACCGCTTCCTGGTCGAGATCGACGCCGGCCTGCGCATCGAGCGCGATGCGCGCTGTGCCCGCGATCGAATCGAGCGCGTCGCGTGTGACCTTGCGGCCGGCCACGGCGCTGGAAACGTCGAACAGCAGAGCGTCCATCTGACGGGCGGGATCGGCGGCGCCCAGCGCGTCGCGCAGGGCAAGGAGGTTGCCGGGGTCGCGGCTGTTCGCGCTCGCGCCGGCGGGTGCCGTCGCGAATTGGCGCTCGTTGGTCAGCGCGACCGCCATGTCCGCCGCGCCGGTCCCCGAGAACAGCGGCTGGCCGGGATTGCCGTCGAGGTCTGCGCCGGCTGCCTGCGCGGTGTTGGCGAGCGCGATGACGTCGGCCGCGAGCGTATTGAGCCGGGTCGCGGTGTCGGCGAGCTTGACCAGCGCCTGCGCCTGCCCGGCGATCGAGCCGGAGGCGGGCGTGACCGGATTACCGTCGAGCGTGAGCGATATCGTGCCGTCGGCCGCCGTCGCCATGGCCATCGTCGCGGCGGTCCCGCCCGTCACCAGCGTTGGGCCCGAACTGGCGCCGATCTGAACGGTCGCGGTCTTGTCCGCGCCGATCGAGGCGGTGATGTCGACATACTGGCTCATCTTCTCGAGCAGCGAGTCGCGCTGGTCGAGCAGCGTGGACTGGTCGCTCGATCCGTCGGCGGCGCGGCCGAGGCGCACATTGACCCGCGCCAGTTCGCCCGCGAGGAGGTTGACTTGGTCGACCCCGTCGCCGGCCTGAAAGCGCAGGCCCTCGCCCGCGGTGTCGAGGCTGCTGGCGGCAATGTTGAAGGTGTTGGCCATCGAGCGGCCGCTTTCGATCACGGCCGCGCGGAGCGAGCCGTCGGTCGGATCGGAGACGAGCTGTTGCAGCGCGCTTTCGAAACCGACGATCGCCTCGTAGACCTGCGTCTGTTCGATCGCCGCCTCGATGTTCTCAAGGCCCTGCACTTCGGCATTGGCGCGCGCGGCGTCGGCGCCGGTGCGGCGCACTTCGGCCTGGCGGAACAGGTCGGCGTTGCGCACCAACCCGGCGACCCGCACGCCCGAAAGCGAGATGTCGCCGCTGCGGTTGAGCCCGCCCGAGCTCGAGACCTCCTCGAGCTGAATCGAACGGCGGACATAGCCCGTGGACGAGGCGTTGGCGATGTTCTGCGCGGTCACGTCGAGCGCGGCGCGCGTGGCCTTGGTGCCGCTCTTGGCGATTGCGAGGAGGTCGGACGCCATGGCTTACGACGCTCCGTCCGAAGGGTTGCCCGGCGCATCCGCGTCCGTCTCGGCGCTCTCGGGCGCGAGGAACCTGGCGAGCTGCGCTTCGATCATCGTCGCGAGGCCCAGCGCACCGGTCTGCGCCGCGACGTCGGCGAAGTGTTCGTCCTGCATCTGGCGGAACGTGTCCATCGCCTGGTCGCCGAACATGTCGGAGCCGAAATCGGTCTTGCGCGCGGCGGCGAGCATCTGGCGCACGAAGATCGCCTCGAATTGCTTGGCGGCCTCGCCAAGCTGCTCGCGCTGCGAGGGCTTCGGCGCGCTGCCGAGCGCGGACATGGCCGCTGCGATGCTCGTCATATCACCACCATCTCGGCCTTGAGCGCGCCCGCCTGCTTGAGCGCCTCGAGGATCGCGACGAGGTCGCCGGGCGTCACGCCGAGCAGGTTGAGCGCATCGACGATCTTCGCGAGCGAGGCGCCGGGCTGGAACAGCGCGACCGCCTTGCCCTCTTCGTCGACCTGGATATCGCTGTTCTGCTCCACGGCGGTCTGGCCGTCGCTGAACGGCGCGGGCTGGATCACGGTCGGATCCTCGTCGATGCGCACGGTGAGCTTGCCGTGGCTGATCGCGGCGGGCGACAGGCGCACCGCGGCGTTGATCACCACCGTGCCGGTGCGCGAGTTGACGATCACGCGGGCGGGCGTTTCCGCGGGGGAGACGTCGATCATCTCGATCGCCGCCATCACGCTGGCGCGGGTGTCGGCCTCGTTCGGCAGGCGCAGGGCGAGGGTGACGCCGTCCTCGATCGTGGCGGTGCCGGGCAGCGCGCGGTTGATCGCGTCGCGTACCCGCGCGGCGGTGAGGAAGTCGGCGGTGAACAGGTTCCAGCGCAACGTGTCGGCGTCGGCGAAGCCGGTCGCGACCGCGCGCTCGACCGTGGCGCCGTCGGCGATGCGGCCGACGGTGGGGATGTTGATGGTGACGTTCGAGCCATCCTTGGCGGTGACGCCGAGGCCGCCGACCGCGAGATTGCCCTGCGCCATCGCGTAGACTTGTCCGTCCGCACCGATCAGCGGGGAAAGGATCAGCGCGCCGCCGCGCAGCGACTTGGCCTTGCCGATCGTCGAGACGGTCACGTCGATGCGCTGGCCGGGCTTGGCGAAGGCGGGCAGGTCGGCGGTGATCATCACCGCGGCCGCGTTCTTGAGCCCCGGCTGCACGCCCGGCGGGAGCTGCAGGCCCATCCGCCCGGACACGCCGCGCATCGCCTGCGTCAGGTATTCGAGGTTGTCGTCGCCGGTGCCGGGCAGGCCCACGACGATGCCATAGCCGGTGAGCTGGTTCGAACGCACACCCTGGAACTGGCCGAGGTCGCGCACGCGCTCGGCATGCGCGGCCGGAGCGTAGAGCACGAGGCCGATCGCGCCGAGGCAGGCGAGCACGCCGATCTCGGCGGCATCGAGGCTGCGCAGCAGACGGTTGAGAAGGCGGATCATGCGCTTGGCCCCTAGAACGGCGAAATCAGGTTGAAGAACCGGCCGAGCCAGCCCTGCTTCGAGGCCCGCTGGAGCGCGCCCTTGCCCGAGTATTCGATCTGTGCGTCGGCGATGCGTGAGGAGGCCACCGTGTTCTCCTGGTCGATGTCGGCCAGGCGCACGATCCCGGAGAACCGGACCCATTCGTGTCCCTGGCTGAGCAGCATCTGCTTTTCTCCTTTGACCAGCGCGGTGCCGTTGGGGCGGACCTCGGCGATGGTAACGGCGAGCGTCGCCGTCAGCGAACTGGTCTGTCCGGCAGTGCCCGATCCCTTGAACGACGAGGAACTCGAGGCTTTAAGCGCGTCGGGGCTGAGAAAGGAGAACGGGCCGGTGGCCGGGGGGACGAGGCCGATGGCGCCGTCCTTGCCGTTCTTCGAGCTGACCGATTTGGCCGCGGTGGTGTTCTCGATCAGCAGGATCGTCACCGGATCGCCGACGCGGCGCGCGCGGTTGCCCTCGTAAAGCGCGGCGTAGCCGGCCGAGGCCTGGAAGATCGAGCCGTTCTGCGGCGGCGCGGCGGGAGCAGGAGCGGGCAGCGCCGGCTCGAAACCCGAAAGCTCGTCCTTCTTGCGCGCCTCGGCCTCGCCCGCGAGCACGGCGCTGATCGCGGCGGCGGCGAGCACCGCGCCGATCGCGCGCGCGAAGGGGCGCGGAAGGGAGAGCCAGGCGATCACAGCGTCTGGTTCGCGTTGCGCAGCATTTCGTCGACCGCGCTGATCATCTTCGAGTTGATCTCGTAGGCGCGCTGGGTCTCGATCATGTCGACGAGTTCCTCGACGATGTTGACGTTCGAGCCTTCGAGCATGCCCTGACGGATGTTGCCGCGGCCGCCTTCGCCGGCGATGCCGATCTGGGCGGCGCCCGAAGCGCCGGTCTCGAGCAGGAAGTTGTCGGCCGCCGCCTGGAGCCCGCCGGGGTTGGCGAAGCTGGCGATGGTGATCTGGCCGAGTTCGTTGGATTCGGTCTGCCCCGCGATCTGCGCCGAGACAATGCCGTCGTCCGAGATCGAGATCGCGGTCGCGCCTTCGGGAATGGTGATCGGCGGCTGGACGACGTAGCCCTGCGTCGTCACGAGCTGGCCCTCGGACGAGCGGGTGAAGTTGCCGGCGCGGGTGTAGCCGAGCTGGCCGCCGGGTAGCGCCACCTGGAAGTAGCCGTCGCCGTCGAGCGCGAGGTCCAGCGAATTTCCGGTGGTCTGCAAGGTGCCCTGGGTGGCGATCCGGGTGGTCGACTGGACGCCCACGCCGGTGCCGAGGTTGAGCCCGGTGGCATAGGCCGTTTCGGTCGAGGACTGCTGCCCCGCGACCCGCGCGTCCTGATAGGCGAGCGTGGCGAAGTTGGCGCGGTCGCGCTTGAAGCCGGTCGTGCCGACATTGGCGAGATTGTTCGCGATGACGCGCATCCGCGCGTCCTGCGCCTCGAGCCCGGTGCGGGCGACGTGGAGGGCTGAACTGGGCATCTAGAATCCTTTCTCAGGCATCGAGCCGCATCAGGCGCGACGAGCCCTCGTCGAGCTCGCGCGCGGTTTCGACCAGCTTGGTGCGCAGGTCGAAGAGGCGCTGCGCCTCGATCATCTCGACGAGTACCTCGCTGGGGTTGACGTTCGACTGTTCGAGGGCTCCGGAAATCACCCGGGCATCCTCGTTAACCGGCAGCACACCGCCGCCGGGCACGCGGAACACACCCGCCAGATCCTTCTCGACCCGGGTTCCGGCGGTGCTCACCAGCTTGAGCCGGTCGATCCGCTGGGGCGGCAGGTCCGGGGTGGCGGGGTCTGAGACCATGACCCCGCCGTCGGGTGCAATCGAAACGATGGTGGCGGGCGGGACCGTGATCGGCCCGTTGTCGCCGAGCACGGGCAGGCCCTCGCCGTTCTGGAGCAGCCCCGAGACCGAGACCGCGAGGTCGCCGCGCCGGGTGTAGGCCTCGCTGCCGTCGATCGACTGGACCGCGAGCATCGCGTCGCCCTGCATGGCGACGTCGAGATCGTGTCCGGTCTGGGTCAGCGAGCCTTCCTTCATCAGCGCGCCGCGCACTTCGGCCCCGCTCATCGCGCGGACCTGAAGCTGCGGTCCCTCGAGCGTCATGGGAGTCGTTTCGAGGACTTCGGCGCGAAAGCCGATCGTCTGCGCGTTGGCCATGTTGCTCGCGATCATGCGTTCGCGGGTCATCGAGGCGTTCATCCCCGACAGCGCGGTGTAGATCAGGCGGTCCATCTCGGGCTTGCTCCGTCAGGGCGCGGCTTAGCTGCGCAGCTGGATGATCGTCTGCGAGATCTGCGTCGCGGTATCGATCGCCTTGGCGTTGGCCTGGAAATAGCGCTGCGCGGTGATCAGGCCGACGAGTTCCTCGGCGATGTCGACGTTCGAGCGTTCGAGCGAACCCGAAAGCAGGCTGCCGTAGAGCCCCGATCCGGGCTGGCCGTAGGTCGCCGCGCCCGACTTGCCGGTCGCGACCCAGCTCGAGTTGCCGAGCTGCTTGAGCCCGGTCGGCGCCAGGAACGAGGCGAGGGCGACGCCGCCGATCGGCGTGTTGGTGCCGTCCGCGTAAGTCGCGATCAAGGTGCCGTCGGTATTGACCGTGGCGCCCGCGAACTCCGAGCCTGCCGCGTTGGTTGCCGGAATCTGGGCATCGGCGGGCGCGCCGGTGGGGTCGACCACGCCAGCGGCATCGACCGGGAAGACCTGCAGCCGGTTGCCCTGTCCGTTGCGGATGAAGCCGTTCTCGTCGATCGTGAACGAGCCCGCGCGGGTGTACTGGACCTGGGCCGAGAGCGGCGAGACGGTGGTGAAGAAGCCGTCGCCGTTGATCGCGAGGTCGAGCGCGTTGCCGGTCTGCTCGACGGGGCCGAGCGAGAACTCCTGCGTGATCGCCAGGGTGCGCGAGCCGATGCCCTGCGTCAGGCTGGGGTCGGTCAGGATCGAGACGGCCACGATGTCGGCGAACTCGACCTTGCTCTTCTTGAAGCCGCCAGTTTCGGCGTTGGCGATGTTGTTGGCGGCGACGTTGAGGTTGGTCTGGGCGTTCTTGAGCCCCGTGAGCGACGTATAGAAGGACATGACTTAGTTCTCCTGCGAGGAAGTGGTCTGCGCCGCGGCCGCCTGGGCCGAGATCAGGACGTCTAGCTTGGCGGAAATGGCGGCGAGGGTGTCGGTGAGCTCGGCGTTGCCGTCGAGCTTCTCGGAGATCTGCTTGAGCGTATCGCCCATCTCGGTGGTGCCGGCGAGCGAGGAGAACTGCGCCATCTGCGCGAGCATGTCCTTCTGGTCGACCGGATCGAACGGGTCCTGGTTCTGGATCTGCACCGTCATCAGACGCAGGAAGTCGCCGCTGCCGAGCGAGGCGAACCCCGACTTCTGTACCGTGCTGGGCGTCGCGGCGCCGGAAGCGCCTACCGTGTCAATCGTCATTTGAGCCTCATCGTGTCGAGCATGAGCTGCTTGGCGGTGGAAAGCGCTTCGACCAGGTTCTGGTACTGGCGCGCGGAATCGAGCATCTCGATCATCTCGGCGTTCTCATCGACGGGCGCCTGCCAGATGTCGCCGTTGGCGTCGGCCAGCGGGTGGTCGGGATTGTGCTGGCGGATCGGCGCGGCATTCTCGCGCACGACCTGCTGGACGTTGACCGTGGCGAGACCCGAGGCCTGGTCGAGATCCTCGGCGAAGACCGCGCGGATCGGACGGTAGGTGCCTTCCTCGCTGCCCGAGACGGTGCCCGCGTTGGCGAGGTTCGACGCCGCGGCGTTCATTCGCACCATTTGCGCGGACATGCCGCGCTGGGCGAGGTCGAAGATCGTGTAGGGTGCGTCGGCCATGCTCATTCACCCCGGATCGCGCGGGTCAGCGTGTCGACACGGCCGCGAATGAAATCGAGCGTCGCGGCATAACCGACCGCGTTCTCGGAGAAGGCGAGCTGTTCGTTTTGCAGTTCGACGGTGTTGCCGTCGAGCGCGGGCATCACCGGCGTGCGATAGCGCATGGAGCGCGCGGCCGCGTCGTCGATGCCGGCCCCGCCTTCGCTGGCCTGCAGCGCGGCGGCGAAATCGATGTCGCGCGCCTTGTAGCCCGGCGTCGCGGCATTGGCGATGTTCGACGCGAGAACGCCCATGCGCTGCGAGCGCAGCTCCAGCGCGGTCCCGTGTATGCCGAAGATGCCTTCACTCATGTCCGAGTGCTCCGTTGGTTGCCTTGTCGAGCGCCGTGCAGGCGCGCAGGCCGGTATCAGCAAGTCGCGTGCCAATTGCCGATCCGGTGCGATTATGCGGTCCCCGGCGGCGCATTCCGGCAAGCGCTTGCCGGAAGCGGCAAATGTCGTCCGGCAGACTGAAAGCATGCGCGCGCCGCCGTTCTTCGATGTCTGGCAAATCCCCCTGGAGTTCATTCCCGCCATGCTTTCGCAGTCTCACATCGAGGTGGTCTCGGCCCTGATCGTGGTCGGCGGCACCCTGCTCGCCACCATCCTGCGCTGCGGCCTTGCCGATACGCGCAAGGCGCTTCGCGTGCTGGCGCGGCTGCCCCGCCGTCGTTTCGACGCCGAGGGCACGCGCGCCGAACTCGCCGCGCAGATCCGCGAGATCCGCCAGGACGGCCTGATCCGCGCCGAGGCGCATCAGTTCGACGACCTCGAGTTCGACGAGGCGACCCGCGCGCTGATCGGCACGCGTTCGGTCGCCGCGCTCCACGCCGCGCACCAGCGCCATCGCGCGCATCGGATAGAGGTGAGCGAGCAGGCCGCCCAGGTCCTCGCCCAGGCGGCGGAGATGGCGCCGGTCTTCGGGCTTGCCGGCACGCTCATTTCGCTCAGCCAGTTGCGTGTCGACGGCGCCAGCACCGACCTTACCGGCGCGATCGGCATGGCGGTGCTGACCACGCTCTACGGCCTGCTGCTCGGCAACCTGGTGCTCACCCCGCTTGCGCGGATGATCGAGCGCGCCTCCGCCATGGAGGAGGACGAGCGGCAGAAGCTGGTCGAATGGCTCGCCGGCGAAGTCGCCACGGAAGTGCCGGGCGGGCGCCACGGCGAAGCGGCCGCAAGGGCATGATCGCCCGCTCGGGGACCGGCTGGCAGGTCATGCTGGCCGACCTGTCGCTCATCCTGTTCATGGTGACCGCCGCGGTGCTCGCGAAGCGGCCCGAGGTTCCTCCGCCGGTTCCGACCCGCCCGCAGGCGGACTTGCACGCCTCCGAGCAGGCGGAGCCGCTGGCGGTGTGGATCGCCGCGCCGGACGCGCCGGGCCTCGACGAATGGCTCGCCGCGCAGCCCGCCGACGCGCGCCAGCAGCTTACCGTCACCGCGTTCTATACACCGGGCGGGCAGGCGCGCGCGCTCGCCGAGGCCGCGCGGATCGTCGCGGCGGCCGGGCCGGGCGCGGAGGCGGCGCGGATCGTGATCGAGCCCGGCGCGGGGCCGCCGCGCGCCGCCATCGCCTTCGACGTACCGCCGGGTCTGGCACGCGGTTTGCGTGACGAACTCGCGAAGACGGCGGCATCGCCGCCCGCGCCAACAAAGGATCGACCATGAGCATCACCGCCGCCATCGCATTGGCCGCCTCCACGCCCTTCGGCACGGCCTTTCCGGCCTCCTATGCCGATCTCGATGCTATCGACCGAGCCGTCGCGGGCTTCACCGGCGCGCCGATCGGCGAAACCGGCGGCGCCACGGTGCCGGTCGACCGGCGCTTGCGGCTGCGGCCCTGCGCCAACCCGCTCGCGCTCTCGTGGCGCACGCAGGGGCGCGAAAGCGTTGTCGTCCAGTGCCCCGATCCGGGCGGTTGGCGGCTCTTCGTGCCCGTGAGCCGGCCCCTCGCGGGCCCCTCGGCAGTCCCCGCGATCAACCGCGGCGACGCGATCTCGCTGGCGGTGCGCGGCGACGGGTTCACCGTCTCGCAGCCGGGCGAGGCGATGGAATCCGGTGCGGTCGGCGCCTGGATCCGCGTGCGGCCCGCCGCTGGCGGGCGCGGCGGCGGCGACCCGATGCGCGCGCAGGTCGTGCGCCCCGGCCTCGCGGCCCTGCCGCTGCCCTGAAGAAGCTTGCCGGGGCCTGCGGCACGAATTTGCCGCCGGCCTGCTTAAAAAGTTTTCCGCATTGCCGTTCTCGGTTCCGTAGATGCACCAAGGAGCGGCGAAATGCCACCTATCGAAGTGGGACGGACGGAGGCGGTCAGGGCGATCAGCTCGGCTCTGACCCGCATGGAATCCGCCGGGAAGACTCCGGCCCGGCAGACCGAGACGGTCGCGGCGGGCAACAAGCCTGCGGCAGCGACGGTGGAAGCAGGCGCTGCGCTCGATCCGGGTCAGCCGCCGGTCGATTTCGAGCGCGTGCAGACCATCCGCAAGGCCGTCGAGACCGGCAACTATCCGCTGATCCCCGCGAAGATTGCCGACGCGATGATCGCGGCGGGCGTAATGCTGAGGAGCCCCAGCCATGACCAGGCCTGAACTGCACGAGACCCTGCGGCAGATGCTTGCCGTGCTTGAGGCGGAACGGCAGGCGCTTGCCGGTCTCGATCTCGATGCGATCGTGGGCGCGACCAACGACAAGACGCGTCTTTGCGGCACGCTCGACGCCGTCGCCGACTTCGATGTCGACGAGGAATGCCGCGGCATGATCGACGCCGCCAAGCGGCTCAACGAGATCAACCGGCAAGTGCGAAACCTCGTCGCCGCCAATGTCAGCGCGCGGCTCAACGCACTCACCGGCGGTCAGCCGCTCTACGACGCGGGCCGGCGCTACGCGGTCGTCGGCAAGCGCGCCTGATGCCTTCCCAGCGCGCGCCAGACGGGCGCGCCTGGGAGACCTTCTCCCGTTGCGCAGCCGGATTGGCACGCACCTTGCTGTGAAACTCTCGTCACAACACCTGACGGGAGGCCCGCTTGAGCGAGGCAAGAACAATTGGATTGGCGAACGGCGCGGCTCCGCAAGTGCGGGCCGCGATCGCCCGCGCCGCGCAGGCCACGGGGGTCGACTTCGACTACCTGCTTGCGCAGGCCAAGCTCGAATCGAGCCTCGATCCTCAAGCCAAGGCCGGCACCTCGAGCGCGGCCGGTCTCTATCAGTTCACGCGCGGCACCTGGCTGCAGACGCTCGACCGCCACGGCGCGAACCACGGCCTCGGCTGGGCGGGCGACGCCATTTCGGGCGGACGGATCACCGACCCCGCGCTCGCCTCGCAAATCATGGCGCTGCGTTACGATCCCGATGCCTCGGCGCTGATGGCGGCCGAACTGGCGGGCGACAACCGCGACGCGCTCCACGGCGTGCTCGGGCGCGAGCCGGACGCCGCCGAACTCTATCTCGGGCACTTTCTCGGCGCCCAGGGCGCGAGCCGCTTCCTCGGCGCGCTCGCCAGCGATCCGGGCCAGAGCGCGGCCGCGCTGCTGCCGAGCGCGGCGGGCGCGAACCGGGCGATCTTCTACGCGCCGGGCGGCGCGGCGCGCAGCGTCGAGGGCGTGATGAACTTGATCCGCGCCAAGGTCGACGGGGCGATGGAAGGCGGGTTCGACGTCGACTGGAGCCAGATCGCGCGCTTCGACCAGGGCGTGACCATGGGCGGCGCACAGGCCGCGCCGGCGCCTGCGCCGCAGTGGCAGGGCGGGCCGATCGCCCGCGAATTCCACGCCAGCCTGCCCGCGGCGCCGAGCGTTCCGACGATGTCGATGGCCGATACGCTGGCCGCCTCCTTCGGCGGCAGCGACGCGCAGGGCACGCCCGCCAACGTGCGCAACGCCTATGCCAAGCTCGCAAGGTTCGGCCTGTGACGCTTTTCGCCAAGATCCAGAGCCCCTCCGCGCTGGCGCTGCCGGCGGGCATCCTCGTGCTCATCTGCCTGATGATCGTGCCGGTGCCGGCTTTCGTGCTCGACATTTCATTCGTGATGAACATCGCGCTCTCGGTCGCGGTGCTGATGGCGGCGATGAATGCGCAAAAGCCGCTCGACTTCTCGTCGTTTCCTTCGGTGCTGCTGTTTGCGACGCTGCTGCGGCTCGCGCTCAACGTCGCCTCGACTCGTGTCGTGCTGGTCCACGGTCACGAGGGCGAGGCTGCCGCCGGGCGCGTGATCGAGGCCTTCGGCGCGTTCCTCATCGGCGGCAACTTCGCGGTCGGGATCTTCGTGTTCCTGATCCTGGTGATCATCAACCTGGTGGTCGTCACCAAGGGCGCGGGGCGCGTCTCCGAAGTTTCCGCGCGCTTCACGCTCGATGCGCTGCCGGGCAAGCAGATGGCGATCGACGCCGACCTTGCCGCCGGGCTGCTCACCGCCGACGAAGCCAAGGCCCGTCGCCGCGAGGTCGCGACCGAGGCCGATTTCTACGGCTCGATGGACGGCGCCTCGAAGTTCGTGAAGGGCGACGCGATCGCGGCGCTGCTGATCCTGGGCGTCAACATCATCGCCGGCTTCTGCCTCGGCATGATCAGCCATTCGATGAGCGCGGGCGACGCGGCGCAGGCCTATGTCACGCTCGCCATCGGCGACGCGCTGGTGGCCCAGGTGCCCTCGCTGCTGCTCTCGATCGCCGCCGCCGCCATCGTCACCCGCGTTTCGGATTCTCGGGACCTTGCCGGACAGATCGGCGGTCAGTTCGCCGCCCCCGGCACCTGGTTGCCGGTCGCGATCGTGCTCGGCGCGATCGGCTGCATTCCGGCCATGCCGCAGACCGTGTTCATGCCCGCCGCGGCGCTCGCCGGATGGCTCTGGCATGCCCTGCGCAAGCGCGCCGCGCAACCGGTGGCCGTCGTCGAGGACCTGCCGCCGCCGGTCGATCCCTCGCGTATCGTGCTCGAGGATGTGTCGGACCACACGCTCGTCACCATCGAACTGGGCTACGGCCTGGTGCCGCTGGTCGACGAGCGCCGGGGCGCGCCGCTGGTGACGCGCATCACCGGCGTGCGCAAACAGCTCAGCCAGGCGTTCGGCTTCGTCGTCCCGCAGTTCCGCGTGCGCGACGCGCTCGAACTGCCGCCCGGCGAATACCGCATCCTGCTGGGCGGCGTCGTGCTCGGCAGCGCGCCGGTCCGCGCCGACAAGATCCTCGCGATCGACGCGGGCGAGGCGCGGGCGAACCACACGCTGCGCGGCGAAGCGACCCGCGATCCCAGCTTCGGCTGCCCGGCCCTGTGGATCGAGCCGAGCGCGCGCGATCACGCCATCGCCGAAGGCTTCCTTACCGTTGATGCCAGCACCGTGGTCGCCACGCACCTCAACCAGCTCCTGTCCGAACGCCCGCACGACATGCTCGGCCCCGACGAGGTCAAGGCGCTGCTCGAGGGCATCAAGGAGCACTCGGCCGGGCTGGTCGAGACGATCCACCCGCAGCCGCTCTCGCTCGCCGCGGTCACGCGCGTGCTGCGTGCGCTGCTCGAGGACGGCATTCCGATCGCGCATCCGCTGCCGATCCTCGCCAGCCTATCGCGCGCGGTGCAGCAGACGATCGAACACGACCGGCTCGTCGATCTCCTGCGCGCGGACCTCGGCGCGCTGATCGTCGGCCGCGCGTGTCCTCCGCACGAGCGCCTGCCGGTGCTCACGCTCGATGCCGGGCTCGAGAACGCGATCGTGCAGGGCATGCACGATCCGGTGACCGGCCAGCCGGTGATCGAACCCGATCTCGCGCGCATGATCGGCGAGCGCATCGCCGAACTTACCGACGCGCGCGGACCCGGGGCGATCCCGCTGGCGCTCGTCGTCCAGCCGCGCGCCCGCCGTGCGCTCGCCGCGCTGCTGCGGCTGCGCGTGCCGGGATGCCTCGTCCTTTCCATCGCCGAACTGCCGCCCGCCCAGCCGATCGAAGTGATCGACGTGATCGGCGCCCCGGTGCCGCAATCCACCCCCCCGGGTCTGCCCGGTCCCGACCCCATCGAACCAGCCGAAAGCATGGCCGCATGAAGCACGATACCGCCCAGTTCACCCGCGCCCGCGCGATCGCCGGAGCCTATCAGGGCGACGTCGCCGACCGCGTCCGACGCTTCCTGCCGATGGTCCGCCGGCTCGCCTGGCACGTTCATGGCTCCGGGCGGCCCGGCCTCGAGATCGAGGATCTGATGCAGGCCGGGCTCGTCGCGCTCACCGAATGCGCGCAAAAACACGCCGGTCCCGGCGAGGACGGGTTCGCCGCCTATGCCAAGATGCGCGTGCGCGGGGCCATGGTCGACATGATCCGCCGCTCGGTGCCGCTGTCGCGCGGCGCGACCGAACGGCGCCGGCATCTGCGCGAGGAGGAAAGCAAACTGCGCGGCCAGCTCGGCCGCGATCCGCTGCCGCACGAACTCGCCGAGGCGATGGGCATCGGCGAAGCCGAACTGGCGGCGCTGCGCGATGCCAGCGAGCCGCTCCGCTTCGAGGCGATCGACGAGATCTACTCGGACCACGACCTCGCCTTCGCCGCCGATACGCCCGACAGCCTCTCGTTGCTCGAGGATGAGGAGATGCGCGGCGCGGTCGCCGAGGCGATCGCCGATCTGCCCGACCGGCTCAAGCTGATCGTCCAGCTCTACTTCGTCGAGGAACTGAACCTCGCGGAAATCGCCGAAGTGCTCCAGGTGAGCATTCCGCGCGTGCACCAGCTCAAGGCGCAGGCGCTCGGCAAGCTGCGCGAATCGCTCGAAGGCGTGGCCGACATCCTGTGAGGCGCGGGCGTTTCGCCTAGCCGCCCAGCCCGCTGTCCGCCGCGATCACGCCGTAGATCACTTCGCCGGTGGTCTTCGCCAGGGTGAACGGCAGGACGATGCCGGTCTTGCCGACGAACGAGCCGTAGATCGTCCCGGTATAGCCGTCTGACCCGGTAAACGTCGCGGTCTTGAGCGTGGCGCCGGATACGTCGAGCGTTGCCGTGGCGGTGATGAGATCGGTCGCATCGCGGCCCGAAATGTCGAGGAACGGCCCCTTGCCCTCCGGATCGGCGAGGGCGCGGAAGGTCATGTTGACCGTCGCCTCGTCGTCGTCCGTGGCGAACACAACGGTGCCCTGGCTCACGAGGAAGAGGCGCCGCACCGTGCCGTCGCTGACGAGGCCATCGGCATAGGCGGTGTAGGTTACCGTTCCCTCGGTCGGAATGTCCGAGGGCAATAGCCCCGCGCCGAAGAAACAGACGGGATCGTCGGCATAGGTACCGAGCGTCACCGACTCGGCGGCGAAGCGATCGGTTCGCACGAACTGAAGCTGCGCGGGTTCCTCGCTGATCCAGCTCAGCGCCTCGGCGTAGTCGTCGACGCGTTCATCGGCATCGAAGGTCGGACCGTCGCCGCCATTGAGATTGACGGTGAAGGTATCCTCGGCGTCATAGACGATCTTGGCGGTGTTGACTTGCGCGCCGGTGATGTCCGTCGCGTTGATCAGCCGCCCCGCGTCATTGCGAACCGGCTTGCCGCCGCAATTGAGCAGCGCATCGAGCCGGCCCTGGATCTGCAGGCCCGCGAGATTGGCGTCGGACGGTGGCGTTGTCGGCGTGGGGGTCGGCGTTGGTGTCGGGGTCGGCGTGGGAGTTGGCGTCGGCGTGGGCGTCGGGTCCGAATCGCCGTCGCCGCCGCCGCAGGACGACAGGCACAGGGCGCTCGAAACCAGAGCGGCCGCCAGCAAACGCGTTCTCATGTAAACCAAACTCCAAGCATCCGGGTTTGCGACCTCATGCGTCCGAACCCGATGAGAATCAATCGCGAAGTGGCCGCGTCGGGCGGTCCGCCTCAGTCGGCTGCGGCCCCGGCGGCAGCCTTTTCGGCGAGCGTGCCGGGGGTGAGCACTTGCGGCAGCTTTTCGCCCTCTCCGCCATTCGCCGGATACCAGACGTAAAGCGGCACGCCCGCCGCGCCCTGCTCGGTGAGATAGCGCGTGATCTCGGGATCACGCCGGGTCCAGTCGCCGCGCAGGACGACGACGCCGGCCTTCTCGAACGCAGCCTTCGTCTGCGCGCGCTCGATCGCGACGCGCTCGTTGACCTTGCAGGTGAGGCACCAGTCGGCGGTAAACCAGGCGAAGACGGGCTTGCCCGCCGCGCGCGCCTCGGCCAGCCGCGTCTCGCTGTACGGCTCGGTGGCGAGGAGCGAGGCGCTGTCTTCGGGCGTCCGCTCTTCGACCGTGACCGGAAGCGCGAAGGCGGCGGCGACCAGGATCGCGCCGAGCATCGCGACCTGAAGCCCGTCAACGCCGAGGCCCGCGCGCTGCCGGCCGCCCATGCGCGCGAGCACGAGCGCGATCGCGGCGGCGAATGCGAGCGCGGTCAGCGCGAAACTCGTGCCACCGATCCGCCAGGCAAGCCAGGCGAGCGCCAGCGCGGTAAGCCCCATCGGCAACGCCATCCAGCGGCGGAAAGTCACCATCCACGGGCCGGGCCGGGGCAACCGGCGGCGCAGCGCGGGAACGAAGGCGATCGCCAGGAAGGGCAGCGCGATGCCCAGCCCGAGCGCGGCGAACAGCGCCAGCGCGGACGGCACCGGCAGCAGCAGCGCCGCGCCCATGGCGCCCGCCATGAACGGACCGGTGCACGGCGTCGCCACGAAGGCGGCGAGCAGGCCGGTGGCGAAGGCGCCCTGCGGCGAGCCCGCCGTGGCGAAGCCAGGCACCGCGAACTCGAACGCGCCGAGGAAGTTGGCCGTCAGCGCGACCGCGAGCAACAACAACGCGGCGATCACCGCCGGCTCCTGAAGCTGGAAGGCCCAGCCCACTTCCTCGCCCGCCGCGCGCAGCGCCAGCAGCAGCGCGCCGAGCGCGAGGCAGGCGACGATCACGCCGGCGGCATAGGCCAGCCCCTCGATCCGAGCGTGGCGCTCGCTCTCGCCCGCTCGCGCGAGGCTCAGCGCCTTGAGGCTGAGGATCGGGAAGACGCAGGGCATGACGTTGAGCAGCAAGCCGCCCGCCAGCGCCGCCAGCAGCAGCCAGGGCAGGGCGCTGGTGCGAGGAGCATCGGCTTTTTCGCCGAGCGGCTCTCCGGCTTGCGGCACTTCGCCCGTGCGCGATTCGATCGCCAGGCCATTGCCCGCGTCGTCGAGCCGCAGCACAGCGTCGAGTCCGCTCGCGGGAATCTCGGCGCCGTCCGGCTTGCGGCGCAGTTCGACGATGAGCAGGTCGCCACGCCGCGAGAAGTGCTGCGGCGCCGCGTAGTCGACGATCTTGTCCTGCGCGAGAAACAGGTGCGGCCCGGTCAGCGTGAGATCGGCGGGCAGGGGAATGCCGAAGCGGATAGTGTCGCGATCGACCGCATGCGAGACCGGTGCCGACAGCGGCGCGGGCAGCCGCGCCAGCCAGGGGCCGGGATCGGGATTGCCCGCGCGCGCCGCTTCGTCGGGATCGGCGGCGATCGTGACTTGCGCGCTCAGCGCGCCGCGCTCGGGCACGCAGATCTCATCGGTGCAGGCGAGCCATTGGGCTTCCAGCGCGATCGTCGCCGCGCCGGGCGAGGCGTCCTTCGCCACCGAGAGCGGCATGACGACGCCGTACCGCCCTTCGTAGACATGGTTCATCAGCCCCGAGATCAGCAGCGTCTCGGGCACCGGATAGCGCGGTTCGCCGATCCCGAGGCTTTCCGGTGCCTGCCAGTCGAGCCGCATGCCGACGCCTGCGTCCCCCGGGTTCTTCCAGTAGCCGTGCCAGCCCGCCTTGGGCGTCATCACCAGCACCACGTTCGCCTCCTCGCCCGGCGCGACGACGTTCGGCGCGACGAGTTGGACGTCGATGTTCGTGCCCTGCGCCAGCACGGCCGGCGCCGCGAGGATCAGGGCGAGCCAGTGACACAGCACCGCAACAAGCAGGCGATAGCGGCGGGTTTCCATGAACCTTTCGTCTTCAACGCGTCCGGCCTTGCGCACCTCGCGCAATGGGGCCAGTGACGCCTCTGCCTTTTCGTCCGGCAATTTTCAAGGAATGCCCATGCGTCCCGTGTTCGCTCCGTTCGCACTTGCTCTCGCGCTTGCAGGCGCCGCTCCGGCTCTCGCGCAGGAGGCCGCGCCCGCGCCGCCCGCAGCGACGGCCGCCGAGGCCGCGCCGCAGGGGCCGCCCAGGCTCATCGTCGCGATCTCGGTCGACCAGTTCGCCGCCGATCTCTTCGCGCAGTATCGCGAGCACTTCTCGCAGGGCTTCGCGCGCCTGCTGACCGGCGCCGTGTTCCCCTCGGGCTATCAGTCGCATGCCGCGACCGAGACCTGCCCGGGCCACTCGACGATCCTCACCGGTGCCCATCCCGCGCGCACCGGGATCATCGCCAACAACTGGTACGTCCCCGGGCTCGGCCGTGAGGAGAAGCGGGTCTACTGTGCCGAGGACGAGACCGATCCGGCGAGTTCCTCGCGCGAGCCCGTCGTCTCGCCCGATCATCTCAAGGTCCCCACGCTCGGCGATCTGATGAAGCGCGCCAATCCCCGGGCGAAGAACGTGGCGGTTTCGGCCAAGGACCGCGCTGCGGTGATGATGAGCGGCCACACCGCCGATGCCGCCTACTGGCTCGGCACCAAGGGCTTCACCACCTATGCCGACCGCCAGGTCAGCCCCGCCGCGCTGGCGGTCAACAGCCAGATCGGTGCGCTCGTCGCTTCTGGCGCGCCCGCGCTGCCGATGCCGGCCTGGTGCGCCGGGGTCGATCGCGCCGTGCCGATCAAGGATTTCACCATCGGCACTTTCCGCTTTCCGCTGGCGGCGGGTGACGCGAAAGGCTTCGGCCGCTCGCCGCGAGTCGATGCCGCGACGGGCGATCTCGCGGTGCGGCTGGTCGACGAGCAGGGTCTCGGCAAGGACGATGTCGCCGATGTGCTCTCCGTCAGCTTTTCGGCGACCGACTACGTGGGCCACGCCTATGGCCACGACGGGGTCGAGATGTGCATCCAGCTTGCCCAGCTCGATGCAACGATCGGCACGCTCTTCGCCGCGCTCGACGAGCGCGGGATCGACTACGCGGTCGTGCTTACGGCCGATCACGGCGGCATCGATGCGCCCGAGCGGCTGCGGCTCCACGCCTATCCCGGTGCGCAGCGGCTCGATCCCGCGCTGGGGGCCGATGCGCTCTCGGCGGCCGTCACGCAGGCGACCGGCGTGGCGGCGAAGTCCGGCCCGCTGTTCTACGGCGCGGGCGGTTCGGGCGACGTGTGGATCGCCGATGGCCTGAAGATGAAGGACCGCGAAAAGGCGCTCGCCAAGCTGATCGAGCTGCTCAAGGCCAATCCGCAGGTCGCGGCGGTCTATACCAAGGACGAACTCGCCGCGATGCCGGTGCCCGAGGGCGCGCCGCAGGATTGGACGATGGCCGAAAAGGTGCGCGCCTCGTTCGACCCCGAGCGGTCGGGCGACGTGCTGATGATGACCAGGCGCGGCGTCGTGCCGGGTGATCCGAGCCCGAGCTACACCACCACGCATGGCAGCCCCTGGGACTATGACCGGCGCGTGCCGATCCTGTTCTGGCGCAAGGGCCTCGCCGGCTTCGAACAGCCCGATCCTGTCGAGACCGTCGATATCGCCCCCACGCTCGCCGCGCTGGTCGGCCTGAGCGAGCCTGAGGGCGCCTGGGACGGGCGGTGTCTCGACATCGACGGCGGCAGCGGCGATACTTGCGCGCCATGAGCACTGAACACACCGACCGGCGCGACCTCGTCATCCTCGGCGGCGGGCTCGTCGGCATGACGCTGGCGCTCGCGGCGGCCAAGCGCGGCATCACCAGCCATGTCGTCGAGCGCGCCGATCCGGCGGAGCTGACCGCGGCGGGCGCGGACGGACGCGCCTCGGCGATCTCGACCGCGAGCTGGAACCTGTTCGGCAACATCGGCCTCGCCGGACGGCTCGATCCGCTCGGCTGCGCGATAGAGGCGATCGCGGTGACCGACGGCATGAAACCGGGCCGTATCGACTTCCGCCCCGAGCCGGGCGAAGGCACGCTGGGCCGGATGTTCGCCAACCGCGACTTGCGTCTCGCGCTGTTCGAGGCGGCGAAGGACGAGCCGGCGATCGCCTGGCACGTGCGCGCCGAGGTGGCGCGGCGCGAGCGCGGCGAGCATGGCGTCGCGGTCGAACTGGCGGATGGCCGCACGCTCACCGGCAGCCTGCTGGTCGCCGCCGAGGGTCGCCAGTCGCCGACGCGCGACGAGGCCGGGTTCGGCCTGGCGAAGTGGGACTACAGCCATCGCGCCATGGTCACCGCGCTGTGGCACGAGAAACCGCACGAGGGCGTCGCCTGGGAGATTTTCTATCCCGATGGCCCCTTCGCGCTGCTGCCGCTGCTCGACGAGGGCGGACGCCATCGCAGCGCGCTTGTGTGGACCGTCGCGGAAAAAGACGCGGCGGGCGTCACCAAGCTGCCCGACGCGATCTTCCTGTCCGAGGTCGCGCGCAACATGCACGGCGTGTTCGGAAAGGTCGAACTGGCCGCGCCGCGCCTGTCCTATCCGCTGCGCTTCCACCACGCGGGCAAGCTGGTCGACCGGCGCCTCGCGCTGATCGGCGATGCCGCGCACGGCATGCACCCGATCGCGGGGCAGGGGCTCAACCTCGGCCTGCGCGATGTCGGCGCGCTCGTCGAGGTGCTCGCCGAGGGCATGCGGCTGGGGCTCGAGCCGGGCGACGCGCAACTGCTCGCGCGCTACGAGAAGTGGCGCAGCCTCGACACCTTCACCGTCATGTCGGTGACCGACAGCCTCAACCGCCTGTTCGGCATCCCCGGCGCCCTGCCGAGTGCCGCGCGTCGCCTCGGCATGGGCGCGGTGCAGCGCCTCGAACCGCTCAAGCGCTTCTTCATGGACGAGGCGCGCGGCATGTCGGGCAAGCTGCCCGAGCTGCTGCAGGCGTAGGAGCGGGCGACCAGGGCCTCGCGATGGCCTGCGTGGTCTCGGCTGTCGCAAACCGAACAATATACGCAGGCGGCGATTGTGTCGTGTCGATACAGGGCAAGTCGCGATTTGATCTCGATCAAATCATCGGCGAGAAATGACGGAAATCAGCGAACGGCATAGCTTTTGCTTTTCATCGGGCAAGCGGGCGGTCCCACTATCGCCGGCCTTCAGAGAAGGAGCTTGTCATGGCGAACGTAACTTTTTCTTCTCCGCGCATGGCGAAAGACATTACCGTCTATGCCATCGCCGGAGATCGCGGCACGATCCTCGCACTGGCGAAGGAACACAACATCCCGATCCCATTCGACTGCCAGGACGGCAATTGCGGATCGTGTCTTGTCGAGGTGTCCCACATCTATGCGCCGACGAAGTACAGCAAGTACGGGATTGCGCTGACCGAAGAAGAGAAGGAAACCCTGCGTCAACTCGGCAAGATCAGCAGGGAGGAAATCTACGAAGCTGAAGTCAACGACATGCCGCCGCGCTACCGGCTCGCCTGCCAGTGTTTCGTGCGCAATGAAGACATCATGGTGTCTTTCGTCGGCGACGAGACCCTGCCCGTCGAGAAGCCTCACATCACCCGGGCCGCCAAGATATTCAAGGGTGGCATCAGGGTCGAAACGGTCGATGAATTCCTGGGCTATGCCGTCAAGATCGAGGAAGATGCTGCCGACCATTTCTACGGCCTTGCCGAGGGCATGAAGGAAGGCGGAAACGCCGAAGTCGCCAAGTTGTTCTATCAACTGGCCGGCTTTTCGCGTCTGCACCTCAAGGAAGCCAAGGACCGCGCCTCCAAGCTGGACGCCGATGTCGTGATCCCGCCCGACTACGTCTGGCCTGATCAGGCGACGCCCGAGCGGACCTCGATGATGGCCGCCGATCCCGCCATTACCAAGCTCGAGGCGCTGAAGGCCGCCCTGGTCGGTGAAAGGCGCGGCTACGAGTTCTACCTCGCGATCGCCGAGACCACCGGCAATCCGGAAGTGCGCGATCTGGCCAAGTCCTTCGCCCGCGAAGAGAGTGAGCATCTCAAGATCATCGAGGCCTCCGTCACGCGCGAGGAATGGCTCATCTCCACTGCCGGCATGGCCGACGAAGCCACGGCGGCCCAATGACCGGAAAATGCGTGCTGGCTGCCTCAGGGCATCGCCACCATGCATCGTCCCCCCAGAGCGGAGAGGTATGTTGGAGACTGTCGAAGAATTTCTCGCTCATGCGATCCAACTGGAGCGCGAAGCGGCCGACCGGTTCGGGCAACTCGCCGATGCGATGAAAAGCAGCGGCAACGCCGAAGTGGCCAACCTGTTCGCCCAACTCGCCCACTACTCGCGGCTCCACCTCAAGGATGCGCGGCAGCGATCAGGTTTCCGCGACATTCCCGAACTGGAGCCCGGTGATTTCAGCTGGCCCGACGAGGAAAGCCCCGAGGCGGCCGCAATCTGGGCTGCCGACCCACTGATCGGTGCCGACGAAGCGCTTGAAACTGCCCTTGCCGCGGAACTGGCGGGACTGAGCTACTACGCCGAGGTCCTCGAGAAAGCGACCGATCCGGAGATCATCGCCTTCGCCAAGGAATTCGTGGAAGAAGAGAGCGGCCACGTCGCCGAGCTAAGGCGCTGGATCGCCGCCAGAGCGGAAGGCCGGAAAGTGACGCTGAACATCTAGATTCCGGCCCTTCTTCTGAAGGTTCGGCGGCCAAACCATCTCCGCTTGCTGCAGGCGGGAAGCCACCCCTCGCGCCATTTGGGCGGGGCCAGATCGAACGAAAGTGACGATGTTGACGCAGACCCGGAACGTGGAAGAGAAGCTCTATTTCAACCGCTTCGTCGTCGATGCCGGCAGGCCGCACATCACCGTGAGGCCGCACGAGCGGCCGTCGGCGGAACTGCGCTCGCTCACCCACATGTGTCCGGCAGGCTGTTATTCGCAGAACGAGGCCGGGCAGGTCGAAATTGCCACCGACGGATGTCTGGAGTGCGGAACGTGCCGGATCGTCACCGCGCGGACCGGCGAAGTCGAGTGGAACTACCCACGTGGCGGCTTCGGGATTCTCTACAAGTTCGGGTGACCGGGGCAGCCCGGGGCGAGGCGCATCGACGAGAAGCGCCGCTCAATTGGCCTTCCGCGCCGAGATTGCTTCAGGCGCGCCAGTCGCGAACGGACTCTATCGCGCAGGTGATGCGGATGCCTTGGCCGCGGGTGTAGCGGAAGTCGCCGCCGCCGGGCTGGCGCCGTCCTTGGGCGAGGCGGGGGTGGCGAGGGGGCTGTCCTGCTCGACGCTATGGCCTTCCGCGTCCTTTAGGCGGCGCGGTTCGAGCATCGCGGTGGTCTCGATCAGATCGAGCGCGCGCTGCGCGGCTTCGTAGCGGTTGGCATCGACGATCCACTTTTCCGCCGCCTCGGCGCCGGGCAGGCGCTCCACCTGGTCGATCGCCTCGGGGATGCGGCGCGCGGTGAGCATCAGCCGCGCGCGGTCGATCCGCGCCTGCGGGCCGAGCACGGCCGAGGTGTCGCGCCGCAGCGTGAACAGGTTGCGCACTTCGCTGCGCATCCGGTCCCACAGGCTGCCTTCGCTCACGCTCTTGTCGACGAGTTCGGGCGAGAGTGCGTCGAGGCGCGCCGAAAGCTGGTCGATGGTCACGGGCTGCGCGGCGAAGTCGATGATCGTCTCGACCGCGCGGGGCTGCGCGTTGCCGAAGCGCACGCGCAACTGGTCGGCGACGAAGGTCAGCGGTTCGCCGCGGTCGATCATCCGGCGCGCGGCGAAAGCGATCAGCAGGCCCTCCGCGCGCGCGGCGTTGCCCGAGGCGGCGTTCGCCTGGAAATCGAGCCGCGAAAGACGGTCCTCGAGCATCGCGACGCGCGCTTCGACGCCGCTCATCCCGGTCAGCCGCGCGGCTTGCGAGCGCGCGGCCGCGGGCGTGGCATTACCCTCGGCCTCGTTGTCCGCCGGAGGAGCCTCGAGGGAAGTCTCTTCCTGCGGTTGGTCGGCCATGAGGCTGTCGAAGTAGCCGCGCCATTCGAGCCAGCCGAACACCGCCGCGCCGAACAGGAACGCGAGCAGCGCGACCATGACCGTGCCCCCGCGCGAGCGTCGGCGCGGCGTGCTGTCATAGGAGGCGGGCTGCGCGTCGATGGACGGATATTCTGCGTTCATGCTGTCCCGAGCGGGGGGTGGCGGCGATATCGTTGGTTCTTGGCACATCTCGTCGGCCAAGGCCAGCAATGCCGCGTCGCTCGTACTTTCGGCCACGCGGACCGCGCGCCAGCCATCGCCAGCCCGTTCTGCCACGCGCGGACCGATCGCAGCCAGCGAGACGTGCCGGCGATCGACTCCCATCTCGGCGCAGAGCCGGGCGAAGTGCGCCGCCGCCTCGCCCGAATGGAGCAAGACCACCGCGGGGCGCGCCAGCAATTCGCGCAGTTCGCGCGGCATCGGCTTGGGCTCGCTGGCGTAGACCTCGCGCGCGAGCAGGGTCACACCTTCGGGCACGATTAGGTCGACATGCTCGCGTCCGGCGATCCGCAGCAGCCGGCGATGTTCGGGCGCGACCGCGTCGAGCACCTTCTGCAGTCCGCCGTTGCCCGAGGCGACGACGTCGAGCCCCGCTTCGCGGGCGGCTTCGCCGGTCTTGTCGCCGACCGCGTAGGCGGGCATCCCGGCATAAGCGGCAAGGCCGGCGCCGCCGTGGCGCATGCCGTTGGCGCTGCCGATCAGCAGCGCGTCGATGTCCTCGCGCGGCGGCGGGTCCCAGGGGAGCGGCCGGATCACGAAGAGCGGGAAGGCGTGGGCGTCGAGACCACGCGCACGGGCCTCGGCGAGCGTCGCATCGGCGCCCGGCTGCGGGCGGATGACGACGAGCGGCTTCATCCCGCACCCTCGAAATGCACCGCGATCGCCGGTGCCGCACGGGCCAGGAGGTCGGCGGCGAGCCGCGCGGGTGCGTCAATGTCGCCGGTCGCGAAAGTGGCGGCGGCGTCGACGCGCTCGGCTCCGTCGGGGCTGAACAAGGCGGCGCGCATCGCGATATGGCCGCGCTCGATCGTGCTGAGCACCGCGACCGGGCTGTGGCAATTGCCGCCGAGCGCCGCGAGCAGCGCCCGCTCGGCGAGCACCGCTTCGCGGCTCGGCGCATCGTCGATCGCGGCGAGCGCCTCGCGAGTCGCGGCATCGCTCGCGCGGCATTCGATCAGGATCGCGGCCTGTCCCGGCGCGGGGAGCCATTCTTGCGGGTCGAGCGGATGGCCCGTGCCGCTCTCGCCGAGCCGCTTGAGGCCCGCCGCCGCGAGGAAGGTGGCGTCGACTTCTCCCGCCGCGAGCTTGGCGAGCCGCGTGGCGACGTTGCCGCGAAAGGTGATCGCGGTGCAATCCGGCCGGGCGTGGCGCAACTGCGCGGCGCGGCGCGGGGCGCTGGTGCCGACCACCGCGCCCGCGGGCAGCGCGGCGATCGAGGCGGCGCCCACCAGCACGTCGCGCACGTCCTCGCGCGGCAGCACCGCGCCGATCGCGATCTCGGGCGGACGCAGCGTCTCGACGTCCTTGGCCGAATGCACCGCGAAATCGATCCGGCCCTCGATCAGCCAGGCGTCGAGTTCCTTGGTCCACAGCGCCTTGCCGCCGATCTCGGCGAGCGCGCGGTCCTGGATCCGGTCGCCACTGGCGGTGACGGGCACGATCTCTATATGGGCTCGCGCGATGGCGTGCGCGGCCGCGAGCCGGTCGCGCGCCTCCTCGGCCTGGGCCATGGCCAGCGGCGAGCGGCGAGTGCCGAGACGGATCGGAAGGTTCGATACGAAGGACATGCCCGGCTTGTGCTACTCCCCATTGCCGCGGAGCGAAAGGTCGGCCAGAGGATATGTGGCCAAAGTGAGGCAGGCACGCATGAAGCAGGCCCGGTGAGATTGGGATGAGCATCGTTCTCGGCATAGAAAGCTCGTGCGACGAGACGGCGGCCGCGCTCGTGCGCGAGGATCGCACGATCCTGGCACAGCGCATCGCCTCGCAGGACGAGGCACATCGGCCCTACGGCGGCGTCGTGCCCGAGATCGCCGCGCGCGCCCATGCCGAGCGGCTGGCGCCGCTGATCGAGGCGACGCTTGCCGACGCGGGCATGGCGCTGGGCGATGTCGACGCGATCGCGGCGACCGCCGGACCCGGCCTGATCGGCGGGGTGATGGTCGGGCTCGTCACCGCCAAGGCACTGGCGATGGCGAGCGACAAGCCGCTGATCGCGCTCAATCATTTGGAGGGTCATGCGCTCTCGCCGCGGCTCGCCGATGCCGCGCTCGGATATCCCTACCTGCTGCTGCTGGTCTCGGGCGGGCATTGCCAGATCCTGCTCGTCGAGGGCGTCGGCCGCTACCGGCGGCTGGCCACGACGATCGACGACGCGCTCGGTGAGGCCTTCGACAAGACCGCCAAGTTGCTCGGGCTCGGCTACCCCGGTGGCCCGGCGGTCGAGCGGTTGGCCCGCTCGGGGGATCCGCGCGCGGTGCCGCTGCCGCGTCCCTTGCTGGGCAAGGCCGAGCCGCATTTCTCCTTCGCGGGGCTCAAGAGCGCGGTGCTGCGCGCGAAGGAATCGGGCGACCATGCCAACGCCGACATCGCCGCCTCGTTCCAGCAGGCGGCGATCGACTGCCTCGTCGACCGCACCCGCCGGGCGCTCGACCGGGCGGGCAGGCCGAGTGCGCTGGTCGTCGCGGGCGGCGTCGCCGCGAATGGGGCGATCCGCGCCGCGCTCGAGGCGCTGGCGGGCGAGCACGATCTGCCCTTCGTCGCGCCGCCGCTGGCCTTGTGCACAGACAACGCGGCGATGATCGCCTGGGCGGGGATCGAGCGGCTCGCGCTCGGCCAGTCCGACCCGCTCGACGTCGCTGCGCGGCCGCGCTGGCCGCTCGATCCCGATGCCGAGGCGGTACGCGGCGCGGGCGTGAAGGCATGAGCGCGGCAGTCGGCGTGATCGGCGCGGGCGCCTGGGGCACGGCGCTCGCCCAGTCGCTCGCAAGCGACGGCAGCGACGTGCTGCTCTGGGCGCGCGAGCCGGATCTTGCAGAAGAGATCAACACCGCGCGCAGCAACAGCATCTACCTGCCGAGCGCGAACCTTGCCGAGACGATCCGCGCCACCAGCGACCTCGCCGCCTTCGCCGATCTGGCCGCGCTGCTCGTGGTGGTGCCCGCGCAGTTCCTTGCCTCGGTGATCGCGCAGTTGCCGTCCGGCCCGCGCGATCTGGTGCTCTGCGCCAAGGGGATCGAGGCGGGCAGCGGGCGGCTAATGCTCGACGTCGCCACTGACGCGGCGCCCGGCGCTGCGATCGCGGTGCTTTCGGGGCCGACCTTCGCGCACGAGGTCGCCGCCGGCCTGCCGACAGCGGTGACGCTCGCCTGCTCGCAGGGCCGCGCGCAGTGGGACCGGCTCGCGCCGCAGATCGCGCGGCCTTCGCTCCGGCCCTATTACTCGGACGACGTGATCGGCGCCGAGATCGGCGGGGCGGTCAAGAACGTTCTCGCCATTGCCTGCGGCGTGGTCGAGGGGCTCAATCTCGGCCAGAACGCGCGCGCGGCGCTGATCGCGCGCGGCTATGCCGAGATGCTGCGCTTCGGCCAAGCCAAGGGCGCGCGCGCCGATACGCTTTCGGGCCTGTGCGGGCTCGGCGATCTTGTGCTGACCTGCTCTTCGACGTCGAGCCGCAACTTTTCGCTCGGCCTCGCGCTGGGTCAGGGGATGAGCGCGCGCGAAGCGCTCTCGGGCAAGAACAGCGTCGCAGAAGGCGCGCACACGGCCCCGGTGCTCGCCGAGCTGGCGACGCGCGCGGGTATCGAGATGCCGATCGTCGAGGCGGTCTGCCGCCTGCTTTCCGGTGAGGCGCCGGCGGGAACGGTGGTGACCGAGCTGCTCGCGCGGCCCTTGCGCGCCGAGCAGGAGGGCGAGTCTTGAACGAGCGCGCCGCAGGCGCGGGCGGCGCCGGGCGCGACGACACCAGCCGCGACGACATCGCCGCGCTCGCCAAGGGCGGACGGACCAATTTCCTCGGCTTCTTCATCCGCCTCGCCGCGCGCATCCCGTTCCTGTTCATCGCCGGGCGCGCGCCGGGGTACGGGCCCGCCGCGCTGGGCGTCTTCGCTTCGGCGCTGGTGGTTATCGAGCTGACCGCGATGCTGTGCACGCTCGGCGAAAAGCGCGGCCTCGCGCAGCGCTTGTCGGAGACCGACGAGCGGCCCGCCAATGTCGTCGCCGACGGCATGCTCGTCGCGCTGCTCGCGTCGAGCGTGCTCGCGGCGATCTTCTGGTTCTTTCCGCAGCCGCTGTTCCCCGGGGGCCAGTTCACGCTCGCCGACCGGCTGATGGTCCTGGCGATCCCGCCGCTGGCACTGACCGAGATCTGGCTGGCCGCGCTCGCCTATCGCTTCGACATCGCCTCGACCGTGCGCGCGCGCGCGATCGTCGAGCCCTGGACGATCTCGATCGTCGCCGGGCTGATGGTGTTCATCGCGCCCGAATACGGGCTCGCGACCGCCTACATCACCTCGATCCTCGCCGCCGCGCTGACTGCCTTCGTGCCGTTCTTGCGCGCCTATGGCCTGCCGCGCGGCTGGCGGCCCTCGCCCAAGGCGCTGGGCAAGTTCACCTTGCGCAGCCTGCCGATCGCGACCGCCGATGCGATCGAGTGGGGGACGCGGCGTATCGATATCCTCATCCTCGGCATTTTCGCCGAGCCGCGCGCGGTGGGCATCTACTACGTCGCGCAGCAGGTCGCGAGCCTGCCGCAAAAGCTCAAGACCAGCTTCGAGCCGATCCTCGGCCCCGTGATCACCCGCAAGCTCAAGGAGCGCGACCATGCCGCGATCGCGCGGCAGGTCTCGCAGGTGGGCTTCTGGATCACGGCCGCGCAGGCGGGCATCGCGCTCGCGCTGGGCATCCCGGGCGAGGGCGTCATGGGCCTGATCGGGCCCGAGTTCGTCGCGGGTACGGGCGCGCTCGCCTTCCTGCTGATGGCCGAAGTCGCCGCCGCGACCGCCGTCGTCAGCGAAGCCGCGCTGATCTACATGGCGCGCGTGCGGAACCTCGTCGTCTCGGTCCTGACCATAGGACTCCAGGCGCTGCTTACCGTGGGAGGCATCCTGCTGATGCAGCGGCTGGGCTTCGACGAGCTGTTCCAGGCTTCGGCCGCGGCCGCCGCGCTGGTGCTCGCGCTCGGCTTCGCGTCGGTCGCCAAGTCGCGGATGCTCGCGCGCAGGCTGGGCGAGAGCGTCAACAACTGGCGCTGGGCGCTGGTCTGGGCCGCCGCGCCCGCGATCGTCGTGGGTTGGGCGGCGACCGAGTTCCTGCCCGAATGGGCCGAACTCGCCTTCGGTGTGCCCGCGATCCTCGCGCTATACTTCGTGACGATCTGGAAACGCGGCTTCGATGAAGAAGATCGCGTGCTGTTTCAGAAGAAGATTGGTTGATCGCCCCAGTAATAGACAGCTAGGTCAGCATTCCGTCGCAATTTCAGCGCGTTCAGTCGCGGTTCACGCCTCCTCCCGCCTCCTGATGACCGGGTAGAATCGGCAAGGAGGGATGTCATGCGTCGCTTTGATGACAAGCTCGTATCCACGTTACTTACGCTTACCGCCTCGGGCAGCCTCGTATTAGTTGCGGGCTGCGCCGCGACGAGCGACGAAAGTCTTTCCAGCCAGCCCCCTCGCGAGAAGGTCGCGAAGGCGGACGCATCGGGCGAGATCATTGCGACCGCTGGCCGGGTCACGGGCAAGGCGGCGGACGGCGTGGCTCCACCACCACCGCCACCGCCACCACCTCCGCCGCCGACCTCCCCGCAATTTGCCGGAGCAAAGGCCGTCAACACGCCGCCCTCTATAGCCGTGCGGACTACAACCCCTCCGCCGCAGCCGGTTGCTCCGGCCGCGCAGGCCGAGGCGCAGCCGCAGAGCCGCTACATGGTGCCGCCCGTCATGGTCGCGACCGATCCGGGCCGCGAGCGGTACGAGGGCAAGGAGATCAATCCGGTCCATCTTGCCCGCGCCGAGCCGGTCTCGACCTTCTCGGTCGATGTCGACACCGGCGCCTATGCCAACACGCGCCGGTTCCTCACCCAGGGCCAGCTCCCGCCGCAAGACGCGGTGCGCACCGAGGAGCTGATCAACTACTTCCGCTATGACTATGCCCGGCCCGCCGACCGCGCGGTGCCTTTCACCGTGACCACGGACGTCGCGGCGACGCCGTGGAACGCCGAGACGCGTCTGCTGCGCATCGGCCTGCGCGGCTATGACCTGCCGCGCGCCTCGCGTCCGCCCGCCAATCTGGTGTTCCTGCTCGATGTCTCGGGCTCGATGGCGAGCCAGGACAAGCTGCCGCTGCTCAAGACCGCGCTCTCGGGCCTCGCGGGCGAACTGGGCCCGAAGGACACGGTCTCGATCGTGGTCTACGCCGGCGCGGCGGGCATGGTGCTCGAGCCGACCAACGACAAGGCCAAGATCCGCGCCGCGCTCGACCGGCTGCGGGCGGGCGGTTCGACCGCCGGGGCGGCGGGGCTGCAACTCGCCTACAACATCGCGCGCGACAACTTCATCGAGGGCGGCGTCAACCGCATTCTGATCGGCACCGACGGCGACTTCAACGTCGGCGTCTCGAACACCAAGGCGCTGATCGAGATGATCGAGCGCGAACGCGAGAACGGCATCACGCTGACCACGCTCGGCTTCGGCACGGGCAACTACAACGAAGCGATGATGGAGCAGATCGCCGACCACGGGAACGGCAACTACGCCTACATCGACAGCGCGCTCGAAGCGAAGAAGGTGCTCGGCGAGCAGATGAGCTCGACGCTGTTCACCATCGCCAAGGACGTGAAGATCCAGGTCGAGTTCAACCCCGCGCAAGTCAGCCAGTACCGGCTGCTCGGCTACGAGAACCGGGCGCTGCGCGAGGAGGACTTCGACAACGACCTCGTCGATGCGGGCGATATCGGCGCGGGCCATCAGGTCACCGCGATCTACGAGATCGTGCCGGCGGGCGCCAAGGGCTGGATCGCCCCGCGCCGGTACGAGGACGACATGCCTGCCGCAGCCCGGGGCTCGAGCGAACTCGCCTTCGTCAAGCTGCGCTACAAGATGCCCGACGGCAAGACCTCGAAGCTGATCGAGAAACCGGTTCCCGCCTCGCTGCTCGCCAATGCCGGAAGGCCGCGCGGCGATTTCGCCTTCGCCGCTGCCGTCGCCGCCTTCGCCCAGTCGCTGCGCGGCGACGAGATGATGCACGGCTTCGGGACCGACGGCATCGTCGCGCTGGCGGGCGATCAGTCCGATTTCTGGCGGCAGGAGTTCATCCGCCTGGTCGGCGTCGCCGACTCGCTCGAGGGCGGCTGAGGCGCGAAAGGCGCGCTGGGGCATTGTGACGCGCCTCCCGGGCGGGTATCGCTCGGGATGTGAACCCTAAGCGCGCTGCCATCGCCCTTGCCGGAGCCATCGCCAGCGTGGCGCTTGCCATCTATGGCGAGCGCCACGCGGGGCGCGATTTCGTCGAGGACCTGAAGGCCAAGGCCGCGACCGCGCGCGACGCGGCGGGCGGCAAGGGCGTGACGCTCCGGTTCGAGAACGAATTCGGCTGGCGCACCCGCCATCCGCAGCTCATCGGCGGCGACAAGCTCGATGCCGACACCCGGCGCAAGGTCGCCGCCTCGGTCGCCGCGATCCCCGGCATCGGCGGCATAACCTGGCGCGGCCCCAAGGGCGCCCGGGCCGAGGAAGACGCGACGCTGCATTGCCAGGAAGAAGTCGAGGGCATTCTCGCGACGCGCACGATCCGCTTTTCCGAGGCCAGCGCGCGGATCGATCCGGCCAGCGAGAAGCTGCTCGACGAGGTGGCCTACGCGCTTCGCCCCTGCGTCGGCAGCATCATCGCCATCACCGGCCACACCGACGGCAACGGCAACCCCGAGGCCAATGTCGCGCTCTCGCTCGCGCGCGCCGACGCGGTGCGCTACGAGCTGATCGGGCGCGGCATCCCGGCGGACGGGCTGCGCTCGACCGGCGTGGGATCGGCCAAGCCCGTTCCGGGCCTCGATCCGAAGGACCCGGCGAACCGCCGCATCGAGTTCTCGGTGATCCTGAGCGCGCCGGTGAACCCGACTCCCATCGACACCCCGGGGCCGGGATGACTATGCATGTCGGCATGAAGGAAGGACCGGGCCGTGCCGCTTTGGCTTGAGATGTCGGTGACCGCGCTGCTCGCCTACGGGCTGGGGCTCGCGGCGGGCTGGCTCGTGTTCAATCGCATGAGGTGATCACTTGGTAGAAATGATCGAGGCCAACTGGCTGATTTTCATCGCGGCGCTGATCATCGGGATCATCGTCGCGTGGTGGCTTTTCGGGCGCGGCTCGAAAGGCACGGTGCGCGAGCGGCGGCCCGACGTGCTCGACGAGGGGGCGGCGCCCGCACGGCGCAACCAGGCGCTGATCGACGCGCCGCCTGCCGCATCGCTCTCGCCGCCGCCTGCCGCCGGGACCATGGCGGGGATCGGCGAAGTGGTGACCGCCGCCGCGCAGGAGGAGGTCGAGGCTTCCGAAAGGCGGGCGTCGCCCCCGCCATCCGCGCCGGAAAGTGCCGCGCCGCCGCCCTCGGAGCCCGCGCCTGACCCGACACCGGCGCCCGCGCCGCCTGCGCCTGCCGGGTCGAGCGACGACTTGCGCAAGATCAAGGGCGTCGGGCCGAAGCTCGCGGCATTGCTGCAATCGATCGGCGTCACCAGCTATGCCCAGATTGCGGGCTGGAGCGATGCGGATCTCGATGCGCTCGACGCGCAGCTCGGATCGTTCGCGGGCCGCCCCCGGCGCGACAACTGGATCGAGCAGGCGAAGCTGCTGTCGAGCGGCGATACCGCAGCCTACGAAGCCAAGTTCGGCAAGCTGTGAGGGCTCTGCTCGCGGCGGCGCTCGTTCTGGCGGCGGCCTTGCCGGCGCAGCCGGTCGCCGCGCGCGAAGCCCGGGCCTCGCGTGCCGACGCACGGTTGCGCGCGCTCTACGACGGCTACTGGCAGTGGCAGCTCGAGACCTTCCACCGGATCGAGACCGCGCGCGGCGAAGTGCAGCCGGGCGACGCGCTGCCCTCGGTCGCGCCCGCCGCGCAGGCCGAGCGGCTGGCCTATTACGAGGCGCTGCTGGCCAGGCTCGACGCGATCGATGTTGGCGCCCTGAGCGCGCCCGAACAGGCCAACGCTGCGGTGCTGCGCGCCGACCTTGCCGAAAGGATCGGCGACGCGCGCTTTCGCGAATGGGAAATGCCGTTCGATTCCGATTCGAGTTTCTGGAGCTATCTCGATGCGCGGCGCGGCTTCGAGACCGTCGAGGAATACGACCGCTATCTTGCGCGGATCCGCCAGGTGCCGCGCTATTTCGACGAACAGATCGCCAACGCCCGCGCCGGGCTGGAGCGCGGCTTTTCGGTGCCGCGCGTGACGCTGGCGGGGCGCGATGCCTCGGTCGAGCCATACACTAGGGTCGAGGGCAATCCGTTCGGGGTGGCGTTCGAACAGATTCCCGAGCGCTTCCCCGAGACGGAGCGCGCGCGGCTGCGGCGCGAGGGCCGCGCCGCGATCGCGGCGCAGGTCGTGCCCGCCTACGCGAAGCTGCTGGCCTTCCTGCGCGAGGACTACCTGCCGAACACGCGCGAGACGCTCGCCGCCGAGGCGGTGCCCGATGGCGCCGCGTGGTATGCGCAGAACATCCGTCAGTACACCACGCTCGATCTCGGCGCCGAGGAGATCCATAAGATCGGCCTCGCCGAAGTCGCGCGGATCGAGGGCGAGATGCGCGTGGTGATGGCCGAAGTCGGCTTCACCGGCACGATCGCGCAGTTCAACGCCAGTCTGAAGAGCGATCCGCGCTTCGTCGCGCGCACGCCCGACGAGCTGATGGGCGTTTCCGCCTATGTCGCCAAGCGGGTCGACGGGCGGCTGGAAGACATGTTCGGCTTCCTGCCAAGGAAGCCCTTCACCATCCGCCCGGTGCCCGACGCGATCGCGCCGTTCTACACCGCCGGGCGCGGCGGCGAGGGGGCGTGCCAGATGAACACGCACGACCTGCCTTCGCGGCCCTTGTACAACATCCCCGCGCTGACGCTGCACGAATGCACGCCGGGCCACTCGTTCCAGTTCTCGTTCCAGTCCGAGCAGGCGCAGGTTCCCGACTTTCGCCGCAACATCTACTTTTCCGGCATGGGCGAGGGCTGGGGGCTCTATTGCGAGTTCCTCGGCGAGGAGATGGGCATCTACCGCACGCCCTACGAGCGCTTCGGGCGCCTCTCCTACGAGATGTGGCGCGCGGTGCGGCTGGTGATCGACACCGGCATCCACCACTACGGCTGGAGCCGCGAGAAGGCGGTGCGCTATCTCGCCGACCGCACCGCGCTGTCCGACCACGAAGTCGGCACCGAGGTCGACCGCTACATCTCATGGCCGGGGCAGGCGCTCGCCTACAAGCTGGGCGAGATGACCATCCGCCGCATGCGCGCCAAGGCGGAAGCGGCGCTGGGCGAGCGGTTCGACATCCGCAAGTTCCACGATGTCGTGCTCGCGCTCGGCTCGGTGCCGCTGCCCCTGCTCGAAGCCCGCATCGACCGCTTCATCGCCGAGGGTGGCAAGGGTCTGGACGGCGTCGTCTACGACTGACCGCCCCCGGAATCGGGACCGTCAACCTGGTACGCGCCGCGGTCGCGAAGCCGCTGCCGTGCGGCTTCGCGCTCCGCTTCCGGCAGGTCTGGCCAGTCGTCTTGCAGAAGGGTGCATTTGTCGACTTGCGCCCCACTCAGGTTCGCGCCTTCGAGGTACGCCCCGCGCAGGTTCGCGCCTTCGAGATGCGCCCGGCGCAGGTCCGCGCCTTCGAGATGCGCCCAGCTCAGGTCCGCGCCTTCGAGATGCGCCCAACTCAGGTCCGCGCCTTCGAAACGCGCCCCGATCAGGTCCGCGCCTTCGAGACGCGCCTCGCTCAGGTCCGCGCCTTCGAGATGCGCCCAGCTCAGGTCCGCGCTTTCGAGACGCGCTCCGAACAGGTCCGCGCCTTCGAGATGCGCCCAGCTCAGGTCCGCGCCTTCGAGACGCGCTCCGATCAGGTCCGCGCCTTCGAGACGCGCCCAGCTCAGGTCCGCGCCAGTGAGTGCGCTGCCCGAAAGTTGCAGGCGTGCCAGCAACGCGAAGCTGGCGTTTTTGTTGCCGGCCGCGACCACGACGCCGTCAAACCGGCGTCCGTTGAGCGGAAAATCGCGGCAGAAGACATGGCGCGCCTCGTCGCGCAGGATGCCCGCGCGTTCGCGGTCGGGCGGTGTCCATTCCTGTCTGGCTGACGCGATGGCCTCCCTTGTGAGGCCTCCATACCCGCGCAGCTTGACCGGATCGAGATCGGGATTGGCTTTGCGCCAGCGTTCGACCGCTTCCTTGAGCCCGGCCCGTTCCATTGCGGCGGCGTGGCCGGCCAGCAGCAGCTCCAACGCCGGGCGGCGGAAGGCCTCGCCGTATTCGCCCTTCAGGTAGCCGCGCAACTGGTGCAGCGCGGCGATCTGCAATTGCTCGCGCGCTTCCCCGGCGAGCTTGTCCTTGTCCATCGCGCCGGCGGCGCGAAGCTGGATCTCCTGGAATTCCTTGAGGTTCACGTCCTTGCGCTGGTTTTCCAGCGTGCGGCGCGCGTTGATGTCGCGAAACAGCCACAGGACGTAGGCGGCGGGCACGCCGGTCAGGATCAGCAGCGGCTGGCCGATCGATCGCCAGGTGGGCTCCGCCGTGGTCTGCGTCAGGAATTGCCAGATCTGATGCGCCGCGCCCCTTTCTCCGCCCGAAAACAGGTCGAGCGCGAGAAGCGTCAGGATCGGGAGCGCCGCGCCGACCAGAAGCACGGCGATCGGGCGCACGAGGTGGGGCAGCACCGCCTTGCGCCATTGCTTGTGCCGCCACCCCTGCCTGAAATAGAGCCAGTTGACCCGGCGGTTGATCCTGAAGCGAAAGCGCCGCTCGTTCTGCGGACCGAAGAAATCGTTCCACAACCAGTTGCCGAACCGTCCCACCATGGCCTGTTCTTGGCATTATTGGCCCGGTACGCCAAGTATTGCCGTTCCCGTCCGCCGAGTTTTTTCGCGGCGCGTCTTACGCGGCCTTGGGTTCTGCGACCGGCTTGGGCGCGTCTGCGCGCGGCTCAGGCGCGGCAGCTTTCGACGACGGTGCGGAATTGATCGCTGGGGGGCAGGCTGATCGTCGGCGCGCCGGGGACCTGGATCATGATCGGGCTCTCGGCCCTGGCGAGCGCGCCCGCGAAGGCGTTGACCGCGGGCAGGCGTCCGGTGACCATCGGGATCGGGTCTTCCTGCGCCATGGCGCTGACCCGCTCGCTGTCCCCGTCGAACACGATGGTCAGCGGCACCGGCCCCTCGGGCACCGAGACGCTGCGCGAGAACACCAGATCGCCCGCCTCGCAGCGCACGGAGAAGGCGGCTTCGGTCTCCGGTTCGCCGTAGAGCGCCATGCGGTTGCCCGCCTCGCGCTTGCTCGTCCAGTTTCCGTCGATCCGCGCGAGCACGGGCGCGACCTCGCCTTCGCCCGCCACCGCCGGGGCGCTCGCCAGCGGCATCGGCTCGGCCTCGGTCGCGGGCCCGGCGACGCCGTTGTCCATCGGCTCGCCCTCGGCCGGAACCGGCTCGGAGTCCGCGCAGGCGGTGAGCACCGAAAGACCGGCAAGGATGATCGTTGCGTGCTTCATGAGAAACCTCCCGTTTCCCTAGGCAACGGAAGCACCCGCCCGGTTGTTCCGCCTCAGGCGGCGCGCGGCACGATCCGGTCGAGTTCCTCGCCGTGCGCGCGGCGCTCTTCCTCAAGATCGAAGTCGATCTGAAGGCCGAGGAAGAAGCCTTCGCTCATGCCGAAATAGCGCGCGAGGCGCAGGTCCGTGGCGGCGTCGACCGGAGCCGTCTCGGCCAGAAGTGCTTCGAGCTGCGCGACGCCGAGGCCGCTGCCCTCTGCGACTTCGCCCACGGGTATCTCGCTGCCGATCAGGAAATCCTCGCGCAGGATCGAGCCCGGATGGACGTTGTCCAGCAGCTCGTCATCCCTTGTGATAGTCCTCGATCCGGACATCGTGCGCGTCTCCGTCTGACCAGCGGAAGGTGATCCGCCACTGGTCGTTGATCCGCAGACTATATCGTGAAGGGGTAAAGCCTTTCAACTGCTCGAAACGATTGCCCGAAGGGATGCGCAGGTCGTTAAGTCGCAGCGTGCGATGGATTTGCCTGAGCTTGCGCCGCGCCGTTTTCTGGATGTCCGCCGGCAGCTTGCGGCTGCGCTGACCTGCGAAGATGCTCTCGGTTTCTGAGTCTGCGAACGAGCGGATCATGGCTGCCTCCTTGCCACGATCTCTACTGCTCAGACGCGACCGGTGTTACCGCCGTCAGCAAAAAGTGCAGCACTTTATATAGTAAAGGCTCAACTGACCTACTTCCCCCACTTCCGCTGCGTCTTGCCGTATCGCATCTTCCTCGTCCCTGGCTTGCCCTCGTTCGAGCGCCCCACCTTGGGAGCCTTGTGCTCGGCGTCGGGAAGGCCGAGTTCGTCGTTCTCCAGCCGGCGGATCTCGTCGCGCAACCGCCCGGCTTCCTCGAATTCGAGGTCTGCGGCGGCGGCGCGCATCTTCTTTTCGAGCTCCTCAATGTAGGCGCGCAGGTTGTGACCGACGAGGTTGTTGTCACCCTCGGCATCGATGTCGACGAGCACGCCGTCGCGGCTGGCGGTGTCGGCGACGATGTCGGCGATGCGCCGCTTGATCGTGGTGGGGGTGATGCCGTGCTCGGCGTTGAATTCCTCCTGCTTGGCGCGGCGGCGGTCGGTCTCGGCCATGGCGCGCTCCATCGAGCCTGTCACGCGGTCGGCGTAGAGGATCACGCGCCCGTCGACGTTGCGCGCGGCGCGCCCGATCGTCTGGATCAGCGAGGTCTCGGAGCGCAGGAAGCCTTCCTTGTCGGCATCGAGGATGCAGACGAGGCCGCATTCGGGGATGTCGAGCCCCTCGCGCAGCAGGTTGATGCCGACGAGCACGTCGTAGACGCCCATGCGCAGGTCGCGGATTAGTTCGATGCGCTCCAGCGTCTCGACGTCGCTATGCATGTAACGCACCTTGACGCCCGCCTCGTGCATGAACTCGGTGAGGTCCTCGGCCATGCGCTTGGTCAGCGTGGTAACGAGCGTGCGGTAGCCCTTCCTGGCGGTTTCGAGGCATTCGTTGATGCAGTCCTGCACCTGGTCCTCGACCGGGCGGATCGCGACCGGCGGGTCGATCAGCCCGGTGGGACGGATCACCTGCTCGGCGAAGACGCCGCCGGTCTGCTCCATCTCCCAGCCGCCGGGGGTGGCCGAAACGCAGACGGTCTGCGGGCGCATCGCGTCCCATTCGTTGAAGCGCAACGGGCGATTGTCGATGCACGAAGGCAGGCGGAAGCCGTACTCGGCGAGCGTGAGCTTGCGGCGGTGGTCACCGCGCGCCATCGCGCCGACTTGCGGCACCGTCTGGTGGCTCTCGTCGACGAACAGCAGCGCGTTGTCGGGCAGATATTCGAACAACGTCGGCGGCGGCTCGCCGGGGAGGCGCCCGGTGAGGAAGCGCGAATAGTTCTCGATGCCCGCGCAACTGCCGGTCGCGGCGATCATCTCGAGGTCGAAGTTGGTGCGCTGCTCCAGCCGTTGGGCTTCGAGCAGCCGGCCTTCCGCTTCCAGTTCCTTGAGCCGCTCGGTGAGTTCGAAGCGGATCGCCTCGGCGGCCTGCTTCATCGTCGGGCCGGGCGTGACGTAGTGCGAATTGGCGTAGACGCGCACCTTGTCGAGGCTGGCGCCCTTCTTGCCGGTGAGCGGATCGAACTCGCTGATCTCCTCGATCTCGTCGCCGAAGAACGAGATGCGCCAGGCCATGTCCTCGTAGTGCGAGGGGAAGATTTCCAGATTGTCGCCGCGCACCCGGAAGTTGCCGCGCGCGAAGGCGGCGTCGTTGCGCTTGTATTGCAGCGCGACGAGCTTGCGGATCAGCTCGCGCTGGTCGACGCTCTCGCCCTTCTTTATGTCGAAGATCATGGCCGAATAGGTCTCGACCGAGCCGATGCCGTAGAGGCACGAGACCGAGGCGACGATGATCACGTCATCGCGTTCGAGCAGCGCGCGCGTGGCCGAGTGGCGCATCCGGTCGATCGCCTCGTTCACCGAGCTTTCCTTCTCGATGTACGTGTCGGAGCGGGGCACATAGGCCTCGGGCTGGTAGTAGTCGTAGTACGACACGAAATACTCGACCGCGTTGTCGGGGAAGAAATCCTTGAACTCGGCGTAGAGCTGCGCGGCGAGGATCTTGTTGGGCGCGAGGATCAGCGCGGGGCGCTGCAGTTCCTCGATCACCTTGGCCATGGTGAAGGTCTTGCCCGAGCCGGTGACGCCGAGCAGGACCTGCGTCTTCTCGCCGTCCTTGGCCGCCTCGACCAGTTCGGCGATCGCGGTCGGCTGGTCGCCGGCGGGTTCGTAGTCGGAGACGATCTGCAGCCGCTTGCCCGGCAGCGACTTTTCGGGTCGCTGCGGCTTGTGCGGAACGAAGCTTCCGGAGGTGTCGGGCTCTTCCAGCCCGCGGCGGATAACGAGTTCGGCCATGGCGGAACATATGGGGCACGAGTGCCGCTTTCGCAACGCGTCTATTGGCAGGTGCCTGAGCGGGTGTTAGCGCGGCCTGCGCGGGGTCCCAGCGGAGGGAATGGCATTCATGAAATACGGTTTCACCCTGGCAGGCGCGGCGCTGGTAGCCTCGCTGCTCGCGGCCTGCGATTCCTCGCAGGCGCCGCAGGAAACGGGCCCGAAGACGATGGCCGAGGCGAAGGAAGAGGCGGGCAAGATCAATCGTCCGCGTCCCGGCCAGTACAAGCAGGTGATCGAGATCACCAAGTTCGAGCTGCCCAATCTGCCGAAGGAGGATTCGGACAAGATGGCGGCCTCGCTCAAGACGACGCAGGAAACCGAGTTCTGTCTGACGCAGGAGCAGTCGGAAAAGGGCTTCAAGGACATGTTCGAGGACGTCGGCAAGGGGGGCGAGTGCCGCTATTCGCGCTTCGACGTCAGCGGCGGCAAGGTGGGTGCGCAGCTCGATTGCGCCAGCGTGACAGAGGGCACCGCGACTTTCGTCCTCGCCGGTACGGTCGGGCCGGAAGGCTCGGACGTCACGATCGATGCCGACATGAAAAACGCCCAGTCGCCGATGGGCACCGCGAAAATCGGAATGCACATGAAGACGACGCGTCTCGGCGATTGCCCGGCAAGCCCGGCTCCGGCCGCTCAGTGATACTCTCGGCGGGGGTGGACACCTGCGGCAAGGCCTGAAACAACAAGGGCCAAGTCCAGATTAGCAGAGGGGAAGTCGTCTCGTGAAATTCGGTCGTATTACTGCGTCATGTGCAGTCATTGGTGCTCTTGTTGTCTTCTCTGGCGGATTTGCCGACCGGCTCGAGGCCGCCGGCAGCGGGATGATACCCGGCAAGTGGCGCAGTTCCACGAAGATCACCGATATCTCTATTCCCGGAATGCCGCCGCAAGTGGCGAACATGGTCAAGGGACGGATGGGGCAAAGCTATTCGGTCGATACCTGTATCACCCCCGAGCAGGCGAGCCGTCCGCCGTCCGAAGCGCTGGGCGCGCGCAAGGGCAGCGATTGCAAGTACGAGGACTTCTCGTTCTCGGGCGGCAAGATGCACGCGGTGATGGTCTGCAACGTCAAGGGGCAGGGTACGATGCGCTCGATCGTCGACGGCACCGTTTCGGGCGGCGGCTACACGATGAACACCAACACCACGATCAACAACGGCAAGACCGGGACGATGCGGTTCAAGGGCACGGTGACCGGCCAGCGCATCGGCGACTGCTGAGACGCCTTCAGCCCGGGGCGAGGCGCATTGGCAGCGACCGGCCTCGCGGCTAGGTTGCCGCGCTTGAGCCGAACCATTCGAAGTCTTTGGGAGATCCGATCCATGCGCCTCGCCGCTCGCGCCGCCATCACCGCCACGCTCGCAGCCGGAGCGTTCTCGCTCGGCGCCTGTTCGTCGTCAGAATCGGAAGGCGATACGGCCGGGGAGGCGGCTTCGACGGAGGAATCCGCCGAATCGGTCGCGGCCAAGATCGCGGCGGCCGATATCACGCCCAGGCCCGGGCGCTGGGACGTGCAGATGCAGATGCGCAAGTTCGACATGCCCGGCATGCCCGACCAGATGAAGGGCATGATGCAGCAGCAGATGGGCAAGATGCGCACCAGCTCCACCTGCCTCACGCCCGAGGAAGCGTCGCGGCCCAAGGGCGACTTCTTCCAGCCGGGCAGCGAGAACTGCAAGTACGAGCATTTCTCGATGGACGGCGGCAAGATCGATGCGGCGATGACCTGCCAGGAGCAGGGCGTAGCGCAGAACATGCGGATGCGCGGCACGTACTCCGAAGAGGCCTACGCCATCACCATCAATGCCGACGGCGAGGTCGAGGGCCAGCCGATGTCGATGGAAATGGCGATCAATTCGAAGCGCGTCGGCGATTGCACCGGCGACGAGGACGGATGACACTTTTCTGACGGAAACCGGTTCCTAAATGACAGTTCGAAGACTCCGTACTAGTCAGGAACCCAAGGGTCGGATCGCGCATTGCCGATCCGCAAGCAGTCGGAAGATCATGTTCGAGACCATCGCCGCGGCCGCGCTGACGGCCGGGAGCAGCGCTATCGGGAATGCCGCCAGGCCCTGGAAGGTCCTAGCGCGCCGCGCTGCGCTCGCGCGCCAGCCGCAACCGGACGGCGTGCGCACGCCGCCGCTGCGCTACCTGCTCGCCGAACTGCGCTCGTGGCGGAGGCGCCATCCGGTCCACGCGCGCGAGGTCCGCACCGCGCGCCCGCAGCCGGTGATGATCATTCCCGGCTTCGGCGCGCATCCGCGGCGAATGCAGGCCATGGCCGATGCCCTCGAGGCGGCCGGCCACACTGTCCACCACTGGGGCCTCGGCTTCAACCTGGGGCCGACTCCGCAGAATTTCGCCTATCTGCTGCGCCGGGTCGGGGCGATCGCTCGCGCCGAGGGCGCGCCGGTCACGCTCGTCGGCTGGAGTCTGGGCGGCCTCTATGCGCGCGAGATCGCGCATCGCATGCCGGACAAGGTCGGCAAAGTGGTGACGCTGGGCTCGCCGTTCTCGGGCGATCCGCGCGCCAACAACGCGTGGCGCGTCTATCAGGCTGTGACCGGCCACGCGGTCGACGCGCCGCCCGTCGAAAGCTTCGGCGCGGACAAGCCGCCGGTGCCGACGATCGCCTTGTGGAGCGCGCGCGACGGCGTGATCCATCCGCGCTCCGCCTGCGGCTGGCCGCACGAGCGCGACCGCGCGGTGGCGATGCGCTGCACCCACCTCGGCTTCGCCGGCGACCGCGGCGTGATCGACGAAGTCCTGCGCCAGTTGGAACACGAAGACTGATCCACATCGAATGCGGGCTGGACACCGGGCCGCGATCCACGCCACGCTTGCCGCCAGGACAAAGCGGGAGGCGGATGATGCGCGAGATCTGGCGCGCGGGCGGATCGAACACCGGGGCCAGTCCGGCGCTTGCCCGATCGGTCGAGGCCGAGGGCTGGGACGGGCAGATGTTCATGGACTCGCAGTGCCTGAGCGCCGATCCCTATGCGCAGATGGGCGTATGGGCCGCCGCGACCGAGCGCATCAAGCTGTCGACCGGCGTCACCAATCCGCTGACGCGCAACCTCGCGGTCACCGCCGGTGCCGCCGCGACGATCCAGGCGATCTCGAACGGGCGTGCGGTACTCGGCATCGGCCGGGGTGATTCCGCGCTCGCCTATCTCGGCCACGCGCCGGTCGGGCTGAAGCGCTTTCGCGAGGCGATCGCCCAGTTGCAGGTGCTGCTCTCGGGCGGCGAAGTGCGCTTCGAGGATTTCGGTTCCGCGGGCGATGCGCCGAAAGCCGAGACGCTGTCGCTCGGCGCGCGGCCGCAAGGCGTGCGGCTCAAGTGGCTGCCCGAAGGTCTGCCCAAGGTCCCGCTCGATGTCGCCGCTACGGGGCCGAAGGTGATCGCCATGTCCGCCTCCGTCGCAGAGCGCGTGACCTTCAGCGTCGGCGCCGAGCCCGAGCGCATGCGCTGGGCGCTCGACTGCGCGCGGCGGGCCAGGGCGGAGGGCGGGCTCGGCGAGGAAGGAATCTCCTACGGCGCGCAAGTCGTCGTCGTGTGCCACCCCGATCCCGAGACGGCGATGGAGGTGGCGATGCACATGGCGCCGCCGCTCGCGCGCTTTCAGGTCATCGGCGGCAAGGCGGTCGGCCCCGAGGATGCCGCCAGCGCCAGCGATCTGGACAAGGTGCGCGAAGGCTACGACATGACAGAACACGGCAACGTGGCCTCGAAATCGCGCATCCGGGATGGCACGCTCTCGCCCGAGTTCGTCGCGCGCTTCGCCGTGGTCGGTTCGCCCGAGCACTGCACGGAACGGTTGCGCGGCCTTCTCGCGCTCGGCCTCGAACGGCTCGTCGTGGTCGGTCCGGGCTTCTATCCAGAGAGTTGGGGCGAGGCTGGGGGTCTCTTTGCGCGCGAAGTCCTTCCCGAACTGCGCGCGGCCTGAGGCGGAAGCGAGGGGAGGGCGCAACGGTCGATCCGGTCTCTGCGTACCTTCAGGGCCTGTCCGGCGAGAGTCGGGCGATGGTCGATGCGCTCCGCGCTATCGTGGTCGCCGCGCACCCGGGCTGAGCGAATCGATCAAGTGGAACGCGCCGAACTTCGCAATCGAGGGCGATGACCGGATCACCCTCGGCATCGAACGCAAGGGCGGTGTACGCCTCGTGCTCCATCGCGGCGCGAAGCCCAAGGATGGCACCGCCTTTCAGTTCGAGGACGGCGACGGCCTTGCGAAATGGCCCGCGCCCGATCGCGGTGCCGTCGTATTGCGCAGCACGGCAGAGATAGCCTCCAAGCGGGACGCTCTGTCCGAACTCTGCCGCCGCTGGATCGACGCGACCGCATAGCGCTGCGACGCTCGCCCCCAACGTCTCGCCGCGACGAGCCGAGCCGCCCCGCCGCCAGATCGTGCGAAACGCGCGGATTTCGCCGCTTCGATGAACAGCCATCCCACGCCTCGTTCATTCTCGTTCAGCTAACAGTCTGTCCTTGTGAACAATTTCACCGACGCAACGAGAAAAGGAGACGCGCCATGGCCATCAAGGCACCCCGCGCCCTCGGCATCGCCAGCCTTGTCGCCCTGACCGCTTCGCTCGCCGCCTGCGGCCCCGACGATCGGGTCAACAGCCCCGATCACTATTCGATGCTCGACAACGGCTACGAGTGGCCGATGGACACCTTCGGCTTCGGTGACGCCGGCAACCCGGGCGGCGAAGCGCTGCCGCCGATGCCTTCGGCGCAACCGATGGTTTACGCCCCGGGGCGCGAGCCGGCTTCCTACGCGAGCGGCTATGGCTACGCTCCGCGCTACTACGATGACTATTACGACGATTCCCGCGACTACTACGCGCCGCAGCCCTCGTCGTACTACGCGGACGACGCCGGGACCGACACCTTCTCCTATCTGGCCCTCGCGGCGCTGCTCGGCGGCGTGCTCGCCGACAGCCCGCCCGATTATGCCTTCGATTACGGCGGCGTGCAGCCGTGGGCCTGGCGTACCGGCGATCGCTACGTGCGCTATGCCGAGCCGATCCGCTCGGGCTATCGCTATTACTACTACGAACCGGGCGCGGCGCGGCCCTTCCTCGTGCGCGATCCCTATTACAGCTATGGCTATCGCGGCAGCGACCTGGCGGTAATCTACGACCGCAACGGGCGCGTGCTCGATCGCGATCGCCTGCGCAACCAGCGGCGCGTCGCCACGCGCTACTACGATCGCGGCGTCGATCTCCACCGCGCCGCCCAGTCGCGCCGCCATCGCGGCGTCGCCGCTCCGCTGTGGACGCGCCAGCGCGGGGCGATCGTCAACGACCAGCGCAACTGGGAGCGCGCGCGCTCCAGCCGCGAGGGCTGGCGCAACTGGACCCGGGTGCACGAGCCGGCGGTCGAGACCCGCTGGGCGCAGGAGCAGGCCGCGCGCACATACGCGGCGCAGCGCTTCGACCAGTGGCGCTCGCGCGACTATCGCGGCACCGCGCCGCGCTTCTATCGCGAGGCCTCCAAGAGCAGTCGCGTGCGCAAGGCGGTGCTCGCGCGCCAGCAGGCGGCGCTGCGTCAGCAGCAGGTGCGCGCCGAGCGGCGGGCCGAAAGCGCTCGCGGCGTCCCGGCGGTAGTGCGCCGCGAGACCGATCGTCCCACCGCCCAATCCTCGCGGCCGCAGGACCGCAGGACCTTGCAACGCCGCGCGCAACAGCAGCGGCAGGTCCGGGAGGCGTCGCAGCGTCGCGCGCTGCATCGCACGCCGGTGCGTCAGGCCTCCCAGCGGCGCGAGCAGTTGCGGGCCGAGACCCGTTCGATATCTCAACGTCAGGCGCAGGCGCGCCACGTATCGCAGCGCCGGCCGCAGCAGCAGGCGCAGGTGCGTCAGGTGTCACAGCGCCGGGCGCAGCAGCATGAACAGGCGCGTCAGGTGTCGCAGCGTCGTGCGCAGCAGTCGGCACAGGCGCGCCAGGTGTCGCAGCGCCGGGCGCAGCAGCAGGCGCAAGCGCGTCAGGTGTCGCAGCGTCGTGCGCAGCAGTCGGCACAGGCGCGTCAGGCGTCGCAGCGCCGGGCGCAGCAGCAGGCGCAGGCGCGTCAGGCGTCGCAGCGTCGTGCGCAGCAGTCGGCACAGGCGCGCCAGGTGTCGCAGCGCCGGGCGCAGCAGCAGGCGCAGGCGCGTCAGGCGTCGCAGCGTCGGGCGCAACAGCAGACGCAGGCGCGTCAGGTGCCGCAGCGTCGTGAGCAGCGTCAGGCGCAGGCGCGGCAGTCGGCGCGACGGTCGGCAGACATGCGGCGCGGGATCGATCGCCGGATCGCGACTCGCGACAACTAGGCGCGCGCACCTAGGCGGCGTGGACAAATTCGAATGCCCGGTTCCGCCCCATTGCAGACGAAGAACAACCGCGCATTATGCGATGATGATCGACCGACAGAAAAGAGATGAGGCCGCCGCTCTGATCGCACGCTTTGCCAGCGGTGAGATCAACAGCGACGACTTGGAATCGGACTGGCCCACATCCAAAGAAGATCGGGCGTTAGCCGCTGTCGGTTCAATGCTATGGCTTCATTACGATGATCACAAACCGCGTCTTGCAGTGGGTAAAGATGCGGCAAGTCCAGACGAACTGACGCTTTTCGCTCGATACCAAGCCTATTTGCACTGTGATTTGCCATACGAATAGCCCGAAGACAACTTCATTCTTATTGAGGGCCTTGGCGCTTTAGTGCCGCTTTCACTGGGCTTGTTGAAGCCAGTTGACCGGATCATCAAGGCGCGGAACGCCAAGATGGACGCCGCCATGGAAGCACACGGTGATCTAAGTGTATGGCCGTTTACGAGCCGGTCGCAATGGGATGGTCAGCCCATCGCTCCGTATATCAGGTAACCACCCAAATCAGACAATCAGGTCGGCACCGAATTTGTCCACGCCGCCTAAGAGCGCGGAGGTTGCCTGCGGTAACTCAGCGCCTCGGCGACGTGGACGCGGCCCACGGTTTCACTCGCTGCGAGATCGGCGATTGTGCGCGCCACGCGCAGGATGCGGGTGTAGCCGCGCGCCGATAGCCGCATCGCCTCGGCGGCCTGCATCAGCAGCGTTCGCCCCGCCTCGTCGGGGGTGGCGTGGGCATCGAGCAGGTCGCCGTCAAGCTCCGCGTTCGAGCGACGGCCGGTGCCTTCGAGCCGCCGCGTCTGGATCGCCCGCGCCCCCGCGACGCGCGCGGCGACCTCGGCGCTGCCCTCGGCGGGCGGCGGCAGCGCGAGGTCGACGGCGCGGACCGGGTCGACTTCGACGTGGAGGTCGATCCGGTCGAGCAGCGGCCCGGAAACCTTGCTCTGATAGTCGGCGGCGCACTTCGGCGCGCGCGAGCAGCCGAGCGCGGGATCGCCCAGGTGTCCGCAACGGCACGGGTTCATCGCCGCGACGAGCTGCACCCGCGCGGGGTAGGTGACGTGCGCGTTGGCGCGCGCGACGGTGACTTCGCCGGCCTCGAGCGGCTGGCGCAGCGAATCGAGCACCGCGCGCTGGAACTCGGGCAACTCGTCGAGGAACAGCACGCCGAGATGCGCCATCGAGACTTCGCCCGGCCTGACCCGCAGGCCGCCGCCGGTCAGGGCCGCGATCGAGGCCGAGTGATGCGGTGCGCGAAACGGCCGCGCGCGGCTGATCCGGCCTTCCTCGAGCGTGCCCGCGACCGAGGCGACCATCGAGGTTTCGAGCGCTTCCGGCATTATGTATCAAAGGCACCAACGCTAGGATAGATGTAATCGCCCGTTCCGCGGTATGTATCGCAGGCGATGACAGACTACATGATAACGGGCCTTGCCAAGCGCAGGGCGGAGATAGCGGGCGAACTTCGGGCAGCGCATGACCGGGTTGCCAAGCTGGTGCAGGATCTAGCTGCGATAGACGCCGCATTGGCGGTCGTGGCTCCTGACATGGAAGTCGAGGCGATCCGGCCCAAGATGTTCCGCCCGCCCGATGACTGGTCCTCACGCGGGCAAATGAGCCGCCTTGTGCTGTCCATCCTGCGGCAGGCCCGCGATCCCCTCACTACCCGCGAGATTGCCGCTCAGATGATCCTGGAGCGCGGTCTGGACGCCGGAGACCGGAAGTTACTTCCATTGATGGTTCGGCGCGTAGGGAGCGCTCTGAGGCACCAGAGGGAGAAAGGGCTGGTCGTGTCGAGCGAAGGGCCGGGGAACTACCAGCTATGGGAGATCGCGCGCTAGCTGTGCAGCCAGAGCAAGAGATTGCCGCCGATCACGAAGACTAGCAGGGCGAGCAGGATTGAGGCTTCGGTGCGGGTCGTCATTCATACATCGTGGCGTCGATTGATAATCGCTTGTCAAGCTCTATATGCCTACTATAATCTGTGTATCATCACCGATGCTGCTATATGTATCGTTTTTGATGATGTGTTGAGAGGAAGTCCGTGACCTAATGTCCGAAAAAACGGAACAAAACGAGCAACTCTTAGAGCTGCCTGTCATGTATTTTAATGGCTTCCAACTGGGTCTGAGCAATGCAGACGTTAATGGCATTTTGTTATTGAACAACCAACCGAGCGCTGCAATCAGCATGTCTTACACCACGGCAAAAACTTTAGCCGAGGCGTTAAACCAAATGGTTGACACGCTTGAGAAAGTCACCGGTCGTGAGATTATGACAACGAAACAAGTAGCGGAAGGATTGGAAAACCTGAACGCGACTAAGGGTAAAAATGATGGCCAACCTCATTGAGGCGACGGAGCGCTTGACCAGTCTCAAGCGCCTTCCAAAAGGCTGGGATTATGGTCGTGGAGGGCCAATTTCCGCCAAAGCATATTCTAGCGGCCTGATGCTACTCCAGATGCTGGCGAAGCTTGGGGCGACGGCCTTTGATGTGGTTCCGGGAGATGATGATGGTGCCACGATAGTTGCCTATCATAATGGCAAATCCGCAGAAATTCATTGCCTTTCAAATAAAAAATATGATTTGCTGCATGAGCTAGAGAATGGCGAGGAAGAGCTGAAAGAGGCTCTGTCAATCGCTGGCTTAGTTTTCGCTTTGGAGAGTTACGGGTGGCGGTCACCGAGATTTTACGCCTCATGCACCCTAAACGCTATGTTCCAGGAAAGCGACGATTCAGCAGGCCTGCATTTCGGAACTCTACCGGTGGCGGGGTCTCAGTTATTAGCTCCGACTGCATCGCGGAAAATGGGTTGGAAACGTGCGAGCACATTCGGGCGTTCTACGATGGAGCAATCTGCGGAGAACCGCCTGTCTTCTGGCGAATACCGGTCGCTTCGCTTCCTGCCGGCGCTCGCTTAGTCCAACAAACGACAGCATCCGGGGATCATTGCCACTTCAACATTGAAGGTATCTCGGACAACGAGTGCTATGGTCTCCTAAAAGCGTGTCCGCCTACAGAATACGAGATTTGTGACGAGGATGGGTTGCGGCGGGTGACAGAAGAAGAGCTTGCGCGACAAAGCGAGCCTTAAGCCGCCCGCTGCCAATACCCTGCCCAGCGACGCGATACCTTCGAAGCCATAGCGGCGTTGCCAACCATCATAGCCTGCCCACCGTTCGACACACGGCGGTTGTCCTCGCGCCATGCAGCTTCACCGGCATAGGCAGCAAGGTACGGACCCGCGATGTGGTGGTGCGTCCCGACTTCCATCCGGCGCAGACGCGAGAAAAAGCTTTCAGCCTGATTGGTGCAGGCGTAGCCGTCCGAATATGCCAGCGTGTGATTGATCCGGTGCGTGTCGAACTTAGCGTGAAGGTCATCCCAATGCGAAGCCTCGTCGGCATGGACGGTCGCCATGTGGTGAATGCGAGCCGCGATGACTTCGCCGCCCTGCGCTTCGCTCTTGGCAACGACGGTGAGCATGTCACCGTCACGCTCGCGGCCAACGACAACGACCTGGCGCTTGCCAGAGCGGTTGACGGACAGGCGACGGTCGCGGCGGTTCTCGCGGGCATTGGCGGGCTTCACGTAGCCGCCGAAATACGCGCCATCTAGCTCGACTTCGCCTTCAAGGGTCTGCGCGGCGTCCTCAAGCGCCATAGCCTCGCGCAGCTTGTGCGACAGGACGAAAGCGGTCTTGTACTGCACGTCCAGATCGCGGCTGACTTGCAGTGCCGATACGCCCTTTGCACCGTTCACGAAGATGACGATGGCCGCGAGCAGATCGGTGAACGACAGCTTGCGCGAAGCGAAGATCGTCCCGCTCGTAACCGAAAACTGGTGGTGGCAGGCAACGCACTTGAACTTGCGGCGGGTGGTGATGTTGTACGTCTCGACGCAGCCGCAACGCGGGCATATCGCTTCGCCGTCATTCTCCGGCCAGCGCAGTTCACAGAACGTGCGATAGGCAGCGTCCTCGCCCATCCGAAAAACCTTCTTGAGGCTCAGAGTGCGGGCGGCGGCGGATAGGAGAAAGTGCTGCATGTCATCGTTTCCAGTGCGTATGCACTTTCCATGATGACGTAGCGTCTCGTTGTCAATGGCGAATGTATCGTCTATGATGACAAAACACGCCATGGAGATACGACAGTGCCGGTTGCCGAGAAAGAATGGGAAGACAAGGTCAAGGGGATGCTCAAGGCGGAACTCAAGCGCCGGGGCGTGACCTATGCCGAACTGGTTGGGAAGCTGGCAGACATTGGCGTGATGGACTCTGAGCCGAATATCAGGAACAAGATCAGCCGGGGTAAATTCACGGCGGTGTTCTTCGTCCAATGTCTAGAGGCCATCGGTTCGCCTACATTGCGTTTGGACTGATACTAGCCAGCGCTCACCCACCAGAGCCCGATGGGCAGAAGCCAGCCAGCGACCCCGGCACAAAGGTAAGCAAAACCTCGGAGCCGATGCCCGAGGAAGATGTGCCCAATAGCTTGGTACTGGATCAGCCATGCCAGAAAGGCCAAGATAACAGATCCTCCGATCTTTGCGCCCAATGGAAGGCCGCTGATGCTGCGGACAGCTCCAAGAATGCCACTTGGCTTTTCGGCGCCTTGGGAACCTTGATCGGCGGTTTGACCCTTGCTGCCGCTTGGCGAGCCGCCCACTGGGCGAGAGAGGCTGCAAGGCACACTGAAACCGGCGCCATCGAAGCGCAGCGATCTGCCAATGAAGCTTCTCGCAATGTGGAAGCGTTCATCGAGTCTGAACGTGCGATCTTGCACGTTATTGGCGCTAAGGTAGGCGAGAGTACTGCCCGCAAGGGAGTTCAAATGGTCGCCGCACAAGTCGTGAATAGAGGGCGTGCAGCAGGAAGGATCGTTGCCGTTGGTTCCAAAAAAGGACCTAATGGCGGTCCGCCCGAACCGGCTAAAAGATGGGCGGTAGTCGGGCCAGATGATGAGCCCGTCGCTGTTCCGCTCTTTGAAGTTCCCGAAAACCGAAATGCGGTCATGAGTATCAATTCCTGGATTGATTATACGACCATCGGCGGGAAAACTTGCCGAAGCCACTTCACGGTAAATGTGAGATGGTATGAGCCAGGACGCGGCGTTATCTCGCTTCCCCGATGGTTCGCCGATACCACAAACCCACATGGCCACCCAGACGATACCTGAAATATGCATATGCGCTCACTCCCAGTCAGGAGCGGCATCAGGAGCATTGTCACCGTTTTCGATACGTTCGCGCTCACGGGGCAAAACACCCGTCATCGCGCTGGTGCGCTTGCTACATAATGCCGAGCGCTTCGGCGGGCGAGAGTTCGGGCAGGATCCCCGGCAGGCAGCTTGCGAGCAGCGACTTGCCCGCGCCGGGCGGGCCGATCATCAGCAGGTTGTGCGCGCCCGCCGCCGCGATCTCGAGCGCGCGCTTGGCGGTCTCCTGCCCCTTGACCTGCCGCAGGTCGGGGCCGCGCTCCGGCTCGGCGGCCTTGCCGGGAAGCGGTTCGGCGAGGACGTTGGTGCCCTTGAGATGGTTGATCAGCGCCAGCAGGTTTGGCGCGGCGAGCACCGGGATGCCGCCCGCCCAGCGCGCTTCGCTGCCTTGCGCGGCGGGGCATATCAGGCCCTTGTCGGCGCCGCTGGCGTGGAGCGCGGCGAGCAGCACGCCGGGCGAGGGGATCACCCGCCCGTCGAGCGCGAGTTCGCCCACCGCGACGAACTCCGCCATCTGCTCGGCATCGCACACGCCCATCGCCGCGAGCAGCGAGAGCGCGATCGGCAAATCGTAATGCGAGCCCTCCTTCGGCAGGTCGGCCGGGGAAAGGTTAATGGTGATCCGCTTGGCCGGAAGCGCGAGACCCATCGCGGCGAGCGCGGCGTGAACGCGCTGCCGGCTCTCGCCGACCGCCTTGTCGGGCAGGCCGACCAGATGGAAGCCCGGCATGCCCGGCGCGATCTGGCACTGCACCTCGACGCTGCGCGCCTCGAGCCCGAGATAGGCCACCGTCGATACCAGCGCGACCATCGATTACGCCCCCGTCTCCCAAGTAATCATACCTAGATGACTTGCCTGCTCACGACTGTCGAGAGCAGGCCATTGCCGGAAACATCCAAAACAGCGGCTTAACCTTGCCGTTTAACTGCGTCCGTCATCCCCCGGGTAAGCGGGCGCGCGCCATTCTTGGCGCATGCGTTGGTTCGCCACCTTTCTCGCGTTGATCGCCTGTTTTGCCGCGGTTCCACTGTCGGCGCGCGAGGTGACATACGAGATCGTCGAGACGTACGAAGTGCTGCCAGGCGGCGGCGAGCGCTTCCTCGGGGCGGAGACCCTGACTCTCCCCGAGGATCCCATTCCGGCGGGCATCGCCGCATTCGGCCCGTTCCGCGTGCTCGATGCCCGCCGTGCGGCGCTTGTCGGCGTTACCGACGCGGCCAGCCCGCGCCAGTTCTCGGCGATGCTGCGGGCCTTTCCCGGCATCTCCGAAATCGAGATGATCGATTGCCCCGGCACCGAGGACGACCTTGCCAACCTGCGGGTCGGCCGGATGATCCGTTCGGCGGGGATCGCGATGCGGGTTCCGGCGAACGGCTCGGTCCGCTCGGGCGCGGTCGAACTCTTCCTGGCGGGAACGCGGCGGATCGCCGAACCCGGTGCCGAGTTCGCGGTCCATGCCTGGCTTGACGATACCGGCCATGAGGCGACCGACTATTCCGGCACCGACCCGGAGAACGCCAAGTATCTCACCTACTACCGCGAGATGGGCATGAGCGGGATCGAGGCGGAGGCCTTCTACGCGATGACCAACGCCGCACCGCACCGCTCGGCGCGCTGGCTCAACGCCGCGCAGATGGCGATGTGGGTGAGGCTCGACGGCCCGGCGGGGTAACAGACGGCGCCTTGCCGGCGCGGTCCGGGATGCGTTCCGACCTCGCGTGGCTGTGGCCCTGGCACAGACGAAAGACTCGTTGCCGCCGGGGCATCCCGGTCGCTAGGCTGGCGCGGGGGCGACGGACGGGGCGCCCGATCCAGGGAGGGCATTCGTCTTGAGCGCCAGATACGATGCGGCTCGTCTCAAGGGCGTGGGGCTCCTCGTCGGGACGCCGATGTACGACGGCCGCTGCCACTCGCAGTATCTGCAGGGCATGTGCCACCTCACCGCGCTGTGCCAGCAGGTGGGAATCTCGCTCCAGGTCTGCTTACCCTGCGGCGACGCGCTCGTCATGGCCGCGCGCAACACGATCGCCGACCGATTCCTGCGTTCGGGTGCGGACTATCTGGTGATGATCGATTCGGACATCGGCTTCGAGGCGTCCGACGTGCTCGAAGTGCTCTCGGTGCAGCAGGCGGACGGGGGCGCGAACGCCTATGATGTCGTTGTTGCCCCCTATCCGCAGAAGCGGTTCGACTGGTCGAGCGTGTCGCGCGCCGCCAAGGCCGGGCTCGCCGACGACGATGCCGACCGGCTCGAGCGCTATGCCAGCGACATCCAGCTTCATCTCGCCGAGGGCGGCCAGTTCAAGCTGAACGCGCCGGTCGAGGTGACGCAGGCGAGCACGGCCTTCATGTCCATCCGGCGTTCCACGCTCGACCGCTTCTGCAAGGCCTATCCGGAGCGGACGTACCGCTCTGGCCCCAGCGACTTGCGCGAGGGCGCGGGGCCGACCATGACCCAGTTCTTCGACACCGCGATCGAAGGCGGCGCCGAGACGCTAGAGGCCGACCTGCGGGGCTATCTCGCCGAGCATCCCGAGGCGGGAAGCGAGGCGGTGCTCGCGTTCATGTCCGCAAGGCGCGGCGAGCCGGGCCCCTACGTCTCGGAGGACTTCCAGTTCTGCCGGCTGGTGCGCCGCATCGGCTTGAAGGTCTGGGCGTGCCCGTGGATCGACCTTACCCACACCGGCAGCCATACCTTCCGCACGCGTGTCGAGGATCTGGCGCGGGTGCGCAAGGCGGTGGTATGATGCGGCGGTTCGCGTCGGGATCGGCTTGACTCGCGCGCGGGGCTGGATTAACGGCCCCGTCTGTTCGGCGGTCGTCCGGTTTGCGGGCGGCCCTTTTTGTTCGCGCTTCACGGCGCAGAAGATTGTTCGAGGTTTGCAATGAAGCGCACATTCCAGCCCAGCCGCCTTGTCCGCAAGCGGCGCCATGGTTTCCGCGCCCGCAAGGCGACCCCCGGCGGCCGCAAGGTCCTGCGTGCCCGCCGCGCGCGCGGCCGCAAGAAGCTGTCCGCCTGATTTCGCCCCTTTCTTCGGAATGAGCGGGCGTCCGCAGGGTCTGACCCGGCGGGCCGACTATCTGGCTGCAAACCGGGGGGTGCGGGTCGCACGTCCCGGTTTTGTCTTGCTGGCCAGACCCAACGGGACCGAGGCCATGCGCTATGGCATCACCGTCACCAAGCGGATCGGCAATGCCGTGGTCCGCAATCGCATGAAGCGCCGCTTTCGCGAGCTGCTCTGGGCGATTCTTCCCGAACACGGCCTCGCCGGCCACGACCACGTGTTGATCGGCCGCGAGGGCGGCATCGAGCGCGACTTCGCGAAGCTGCGCGAGGAACTGCTCGCCGCACTCGGCCGCGCGGCGGCGGGCAAGGGCGATCCGCCGCGCCGGCCGAGGGGGAAGCGATGAGCGCGATCGGGCTGGCGAAAAAGTTGGTGGCGCTGGTCGGCTGGCTGGTGCGCAAGGCGCTCGTGCTGATCGCGCGGGCGTGGCAACTCGGCCCCTCACGGGTCATGCCGCCTTCGTGCCGCTATGCGCCGTCTTGCTCGCAATACGCAATCGAGGCGATCGAGAAGCACGGCGCGATTAGGGGTGGCTGGCTCGCGACCAAGCGTATATTGCGCTGCCATCCTTGGGGGGGGCACGGCTACGACCCCGTGCCATAGAGTTGGGCCGGGCGGGCCGCAGATGACGGAAGGTCATAGGAAAGCTTCGTGGACAATCAGCGTAACATCATCCTCGCGGTCCTGCTGACGGCGCTCGTGCTCTTCGGCTGGGACGCGGCGGTGGGCTATTTCTACCCGCAGGCCGATACGCCGACCAAGGTCGAGGAACAGGGTGGCGCCGACGAGGCGGTGAGCCCGACAAAGCCGACCCGCGAGGGCGGACTGAGGACCGAAAGCGACATCGCGCTCGAGCGCAGGGATCTCAAGCAGGCGCTGGCCACGGGCGGCCGAGTTCCGGTTCAGGCGCCGGGACTTTCGGGTTCGATCAACCTGACCGGCGCGGTGATCGACGACCTCGTCATCAACCGCTACCGCGAGACGGTCGAGAAGGACTCCGGTCCGGTGCGCATCTTCTCGCCCCAGGGCACGCCAGCGCAGCAGTTCGCGCAGTTCGGCTGGGTCGGTGAAGGCGTCGCGCTGCCGAACGCGGGCACCGTGTGGCAGGCAAGCGAGGGCGCGAAGCTCACGCCATCGACGCCGGTCACGCTGACCTGGCGCAATCCGACAGGGCAGGTCTTCACGATCACGCTTGCGATCGACGAGAACTACCTGATCACCGCCAGGCAGACGCTGGGCAATGCCGGAAGCGGCGCGGTCGCGGTTCAGCCCTTCGCGCTGATCAACCGCACCGACCGCACCGCGAGCCTGGACACCTGGAACGTCCATTCGGGCCCGATCGGCGCCTTCGACGGCTCGGTCTCGTTCGGCCCCGACTACGACGACCTGACCGACGACGGCACCGTCGCCGAGCCGGGCCGCGCGAACTGGGCGGGCTTTACCGACGTCTACTGGATGTCGGCGATCGCGCCGGTCGACGCCAAGGCGAGCGGCACGTTCCGCTCGCTCGGTAACAACCTGTTCCGGGCCGACCTCGTCTACGACACGGTGGTGGTCCAGCCCCGCCAGCAGGCCAGCCGCACCACCCGCCTCTTCGCCGGGGCCAAGGAGCACGACCTGCTCGACCGCTACGAGGAGGCCGGGATCACCAATTTCGGCCTCGCGATCGACTGGGGCTGGTTCCGCTGGTTCGAGAAGCCGATCTTCTGGGTGCTGATTTCGCTGTTCAAGCTGGTCGGCAACTTCGGCGTGGCGATCATTCTGCTTACCGTGCTCGTGCGCGGCATCATGTTCCCGATCGCGCAGCGCGGCTTCGCCTCGATGGCGGCGATGCGGGCGATCCAGCCGAAGATGAAGGCGCTGCAGGAACGCCACAAGGACGACAAGCAGAAGCAGCAGCAGGAGATCATGAAGCTGTACAAGGAGGAAGGCGTCAATCCGCTCGCCGGATGCCTGCCGATGCTGCTTCAGATCCCGGTGTTCTTCGCGCTCTACAAGACCCTGATCCTCGCGATCGAGATGCGCCACCAGCCCTTCGTGCTGTGGATCAAGGACTTGTCCGCGCCCGATCCGCTGCACATCCTCAACCTGTTCGGGCTGCTGCCGTTCGACCCGCCGAGCTTCTTGGGCATCGGCGTGCTGGCGCTGCTGCTGGGCATCACCATGTTCCTGCAGTTCAAGCTGAATCCGGCGCAGATGGACCCGATGCAGCAGCAGATGTTCATGATCATGCCGTGGTTCATGATGTTCATCATGGCGCCCTTCGCGGCGGGCCTGCTGCTCTACTGGATCACCTCGAACCTGCTGACGATCGCGCAGCAGAAGTATCTCTATTCGCGCCACCCGCAGCTCAAGGCGATGGCCGAGAAGGAAGCCGCCGACAAGAAGCGCGCGGCCGAGCGCGACGCGGCCGCCAAGGGCGGGGCCTGACTTGGACGAGGACGCCGCCGCGGCACGGGACCTGGAGGAGCGCGCGCGCAAGCTCTTCTCCGGCCCGGTCACGTTCCTCAAGAGCGCGCCGCAACTCAAGTTCCTGCCCGATCCGGACTTTCCCGAGATCGCCTTCTGCGGCCGCTCGAACGTCGGCAAGTCGTCGCTGCTCAACGCGCTGACCGGCCGCAAGGCGATCGCGCGCACTTCGGTGACGCCGGGCCGGACGCAGGAGCTGAACTTCTTCGACGTGGGCGATCCGGTCGTGTTCCGCCTGGTCGACATGCCCGGCTACGGCTTCGCCAAGGCGCCGCCCGCCGTCGTCGAGGCCTGGCGCCGGCTGGTGCGCGAGTTCCTGCGTGGCCGGGTGGTCCTGCGCCGCACGCTGCTGCTCGTCGACAGCCGCCACGGGGTGAAGCCGGTCGACGCCGAGATGATGAAGATGCTCGACGAGGCGGCCGTGGGCTATCGCATCGTCCTGACCAAGGCCGACAAGATCAAGGCCAGCGAACTGGAGAAGGTCACCGCCGCGACGCTGGCCGAGGCGCGCAAGCACGTCGCGGCGCATCCCGAAATCCACGTGACGTCCTCCGAGAAGGGCATGGGCATCGCCGCGCTGCGCGCCGCGGTGCTTTCCGACGCCGAAATCTGACACTGATCGCACTGCGGGCATGCGCCCGTGGCACGCGCGACTCCCCGGGAAAACGGGTCGCGGGCCGCTTTCGCGCGTCGAGTCGCGATGACGGAAATGAGACGCCGATTCCGCCCCGGCAATAAAAACATTACCCGCAGGGGTGGAAGCCAGGATATAAAAATGTTAGCTCCCGCGCGTCCACTCAAATAGCCGCCCTTCGGCATAGCTGCATGATAGTTTCATCGCGGTCGGAGGCGTGACGAATTCATACAGGGGATTCCTTTGTTAGAGAGAGATAAAACCGTATTCGCGCCCGATGTTAAACAGAATTACGGAGAAGATCCGATATCTGTTCGCGAGACGGATAAATATACGTCAGAATACGTGCGTGGCTTCGTCGACAAGTGGGACGAATTGATCAACTGGGAGCAGCGCGCCGAAAGTGAAGGGCGTTTCTTTATCGACGTCCTCAAGGCCCGCGGCAAGCACGCGGTCCTCGACGTGGCGACCGGCACCGGCTTCCACTCGGTCCAGCTCAGCAAGGCCGGCTTCAACGTGTTCTCGGCCGACGGCTCGGCGGAAATGCTGGCCAAGGCGTTCCAGAACGGCATGCGCCACGATGTCGTGCTCAAGACCATCCACGCCGACTGGCGCTGGCTCAACAAGGACGTGCACGGCAAGTTCGACGCGATCATCTGCCTCGGCAACAGCTTCACGCACTTGTTCGACGAGGCTGACCGCCGCCGCGCGCTCGCCGAGTTCTATGCCGCGCTCAAGCATGACGGCATCCTGATCATCGACCAGCGCAACTACGATTCGATCCTCGACGACGGCTTCTCGTCGAAGCACCGCTACTACTACTGCGGCGACCAGGTCGTGGCCGAGCCGGTCCACGTCGACGACGGGCTCGCGCGGTTTGAGTACAGCTTCCCCGACGGGTCGAAGCACAACCTCAACATGTTCCCGCTGCGCCGCAAGTACATGCGCGGGCTGCTCGAGGAAGCGGGCTTCCGCAAGATCCACACTTACGGTGACTTCCAGGATGAGGGCGAAGAGCCCAATCCTGACTTCTTCGTGCACATCGCGGAGAAGATCTATGAGTGAGGTGAACGAAGGCGTCGCTGTCGCGCGTGACTACTACGACAGCGCCGAGGCCGACGGCTTCTACAGCGCGATCTGGGGCGGCGAAGACATTCACGTCGGCCTCTACGACGAGACCGACGACATTCGCGACGCCAGCCGCCGCACCGTCGAGAGCATGATCGCCCGCGTCGGTGATCTTGCCGGCAAGCGCGTGGTCGATCTTGGCTCGGGCTACGGCGGGGCGGCGCGCGTGCTCGCGTCTCGCGGCGCGCATGTCACCTGCCTCAACCTCTCGGCCGTTGAGAACGAGCGCAACCGCGCGCTCAACGCCGAGGCGGGACTCGCCGACAAGATCGACGTGATCGACGGCTCGTACGATGCAATGCCGTTCGAGGCGGGAAGCTTCGACATCGCCTGGAGCCAGGACGCGATCCTGCACGCGCCCGATCGCTTCGCGGTGCTCGACGAGGTGGCGCGGGTGCTGCGCCCGGGCGGCCTGTTCGTGTTCCACGATCCGATGCAGGCCGACGGGCTCACCGACACCAGCGCGCTGAAGCCGATCTACGAGCGCATCCACCTTCCCGATCTCGCTTCGATCGGCTTCTATCGCGATGCCCTGGTCGCGCGCGATTTCGAGGAAGTCGAGGTCGACGAACTGACGCACCAGCTTGGCCGGCACTATGCGCGGGTCCGCGAGGAACTGCTCAGCCGCCAGCAGGAGCTTGGCCTGCCCGAGGATTTCGTCACCCGCATGGCGGCGGGTCTCGGCCATTGGGTCGACGGTGCCGCCAACGGCAACCTGCGCTGGGCGATCATGGTCTATCGCAAGAAGGCCTGATCGTTGATCAGACCGCATCGCGCAGTCCCTGGCTGAGATGGCGACACCCCCTCTCGGCCGGGACGCCGGCTTCAATCCAACCGTGTTCTATGGCGCGATCGGCCTGATCGTCGCGCTGCTGGCGTTTGCCTTCATCAATCTGGCCGAGGCAGAGACGGTCTTCGGCGCCATCCAGCAATACGCCTCCACGAATTTCGGCTGGCTGCTGGTCGCGACGGTCAACGTTATGCTCGTCACCTGCGGCTTCATCGCCGTCACGCGGCTCGGCAATGTCCGGCTTGGCGGAGCCGAGGCGGTGCCGGAGTTCACTTACGCGGCGTGGTTCGCGATGCTGTTCAGCGCGGGGATGGGCATCGGCCTGCTGTTCTACGGCGTCGCCGAGCCGGTGCTGCATTTCGCCAATCCGCCGCTTTCGCAATACTCGACGCCCAACCCGGTCCGCGAGATGGCGGTCGCCGGCAATGCTCAGCACGCGATGGGGCTGACCTTCCTCCACTGGGGCCTTCACGCCTGGGGCATCTACGCGATGATCGGGCTGGCACTCGCCTATGTCGCATTCAATAGCGGGCGCACGCTCAGCATCGGCGCTTTCCTGCACGAGTTCTGGCCGAAGTGCCCGCGCCTGATCGTCGACGTGGTCGATATCCTCGCGATCGTCGCCACGGTCTGCGGCGTCGCCACCTCGCTCGGTTTCGGCGCCTCGCAGATCAACGCGGGCCTCACCTTCCTGTTCGGCGCGGGCGACACGATGGTCGCCAAGGGCATCATCATCGCGGTGGTGACCGGCATGGCGACCCTCTCGGTCGCCTTCGGGCTCGAGAAGGGCATCAAGGTGCTTTCGGAAGGCAACATGGCGCTGGCGCTGCTGCTGGTCACTTTCGTCTTCGTGATGGGGCCGACGGTGTTCCTGCTCAATTCGTTCATCCAGAACCTGGGCTACTACGTCCAGCGCTTCGTCTATCTGGCGACTTGGACCGAGAGCTATACGGGCGGCAAGTGGCAGCTCGACTGGACGATCTTCTATTACGCCTGGTGGATTAGCTGGTCGCCCTTCGTGGGCATCTTCATCGCGCGCATTTCGTATGGGCGCACCGTGCGGGAGTTCATCGCGGGCACGCTGCTGGTGCCGACGCTGTTCACCTTCGTGTGGATGACGATCTTCGGCGACAGCGCGATCTTCATCGAGCTGTTCGGCAAGGGCGGCCTGCAGGAGGCGGTCTCGACGAGCATGCCCGATGCGCTGTTCGCCTTTCTCGGCCATTATCCACTGACCTCGGTGATGTCGGGCCTCGCGATCGTGATCGTCGCGACCTTCTTCGTCACCTCGGCGGACAGCGGCGCGCTGGTCGTCGCCATGATCGCCTCGGGCGGCGATCACGAGGCCGGGCTGATCCCCCGCGTCACCTGGGCTATCTCGATGGGCGTGCTCGCCGCCGGGCTGCTCTACGCGGGCGGGCTCGGCGCGCTGCAGACCGCCGCCATCGTCACCGGGCTGCCGTTCGCGCTGGTACTTCTGGTCATGGCCTGGGGCACGATCCGCATGCTCGCAAAGGACCCGCAGATTCTGCCGGACAAGGCGAGGCGGCTCCCCGGCTAGGGGATCTTGTGCACGGCAAAGCCGATGCGCAGCGGCGCCGCGCCGTGGTCAAAGGCAGCCGCGGCGAACTTCGGGCGTGACATCTTTACGCGCACGTCGTTGGAAAAACCCACCAGTTCGAGCGGCATGCCGATGAAGTTGCGGTCCGCCTTGCCGTTGCCGTTCGCGTCCCAATAGGCCTGCGCGGCGTAGCGGCCGGGCGGCACCCCCGGCACCGTGACCACCGTCGTGCCCGCTTTCGCCGGCGCCTCGGCCGACCATGGGCAATCCTCGCGGGTGAACTGCTTTTCCGGACAGATATCGACGTGGACGCGCCCCCTGGCCGCGCCGATGCCCGCGACCTCGACCGCGATCGTCGCTCCGGACGGGGCCGCGCACAGCGGCACCGGGACAGCGAGGATCAAGCCTGAAGCGAGCAGGGATAAGCGGATCATCCGCTGATTATGAGCCATTGCGGATCGTAAGTCCACGGTTTCGCGCATGCTGGAGCAGTCTCGACAGGATATGGCGCACGATATAGGGCGAGCGCTTCGCCGCACAGGGACGCCAACCCCAATGAAGCTGATCATCGGCAACAAGAACTATTCGAGCTGGTCGCTGCGCGCCTGGCTGGCGTGCAAGCAGTCGGGTCTCCATTTCGAGGAGCTGACCGTGCCGATCCTCGGCGAGGACTGGGAGCAGCGCAAGCGCAACGATGATGCTCTCGCGCCCTCCTCGGGCAAGGTGCCGATCCTGTGGGACGGCGACGCGGTGGTGTGGGACAGCCTCGCGATCATCGAATATCTCGCCGACAAGGTCGGGCGCGACCGCTTCTGGCCCAAGCAGGACGCCGCGCGCGCGATGGCGCGCTCGATGGTCGCGGAAATGCACTCGAGCTACCTTCCTTTGCGGCGCACCTGCCCGATGAACGTGCGCGCCCGGATCGAGGGCGCGACGATCGACGACGATGTGCGCGCGGACATCGTGCGCATTCTCCAGCTCTGGGCCGAGGCGCGGGCGCGCTTCGGCAAGGGCGGGCCGTTCCTGTTCGGCAGCTTCTGTGCCGCCGACGTGATCTACGCCCCGGTCGTGAGCCGGTTCCTCTCCTACGGCATCGGCGTTCCCGGCTTCGCGCAGGCCTATATGCAGGCGATCTGGGAGCACGAGTGGATGGCGCAGTGGATTGGCGCCGCGGAGGACGAGGAATGGGTCATCGAGCAGTACGAGAGCCCGGTGGCCTGAGGCCGGCCCAGCGTTAGCAGGGCTGGCGCTTCTCGAGCGGTTCGCGTGCGCTACCGCAGCCGTTCGGTGCCATAGCGCGTGCCGTCCTTGCGGACGAACCCGCGCTCGTCCCACATCATGTCGATGTCCGAATAGCCGCCGCTGCCCGATGTGTTGCCCGCGCTGATCGCGATAAAGGCGACATCGGCCCCGCTTTCGTTGACGATGTGGTGGCCGTTCTTCACCCCCTTGGGCCAGGCGCATACGTCGCCGGCGCGCAGCACCGTGCGCCCCCCGTCCTCGATCAGCACGGCCTCTCCGGCGAGCATGACGACCAGTTCGTCTTCCTCGTCGTGCCAGTGGCGCTGGCTCGACCAGCCGCCGGGCTTCAGCACGACATGGCTCGCGCCCATTTCGGTGAGCCCGCCCGCCGGGGCCAGGCGCCGCCACCAGCGACCCGCGACCGCCTCGTCGAAGGGAGGCGGATAGCCGGTCGCGTTCGACTGGGGCAGCGAATCGAGATCGAGCTTGGGCATCGGGACGCTCTCCGGCTTGTGTCTCGCCAGCCTAGCCCATATGCCGCCAACCCGGAATGACACAGACCGCCACATCCTCCGCAAAGAGCGTCGCCGAACTGGCCGAGGCGCTGATCGCCTGCCCCAGCGTCACGCCGGCGACGGGCGAGGTGTTCGACTGTCTCGAAGGCCAGCTCGCGCCGCTCGGCTTCGCGGTTTGGCGTTTCCTCGACGGCGAGGCGCCCGACGGGCCGGTCGAGAACCTCTTCGCGATCCGCAAGGGGCCGCAAGGCAGCCGCCATTTCGCCTTCGCGGGCCATCTCGACGTGGTCCCTCCGGGCGAGGGCTGGACCAGCGCGCCCTTCGCTCCGGAGAGGCGCGGCGAACTGCTTCACGGACGCGGCGCGGTCGACATGAAGGGCGCGATCGCTGCGATGGTCGCCGCGGTGCGCGAGGTCCCGGCCGAGGCGGGCACGATCAGCTTCATCATCACCGGTGATGAGGAAGGCCCCGCCCGCTACGGCACGCGCGCGCTGATGGACCATATGCGCGCGCTGGGCGAAATCCCGGACCTGTGCCTCGTCGGCGAGCCGACTTCGGTCAATCGTCTCGGCGACATGGCCAAGATCGGCCGGCGCGGCTCGGTGAACATATTTCTCGACGTCGAGGGTGTGCAGGGCCACGTCGCCTATCCGCACCTCGCCGACAATCCGATCACCCGCCTCGTGGCGATGCTCGCCGAACTCAAGGCGATCGTGCTCGACGAGGGGACCGACTGGTTCCAGGCCTCGAACCTCGAAGTGACCGATCTCACCGTCGGCAACCCGGCGCACAATGTGATCCCCGCGAAGGCGAGCGCGCGGATATCGATCCGCTTCAACAACCTGCACACCGGCGCCAGTCTCGCCGAGCGCGTGGCCGAGATCGCCAAGCGCCACGGCGGCACCGCCCGCGCGCTGATCTCGGGCGAGTCCTTCCTCACCGAACCGGGCGCCTTCTCGGCGATCGTAAGCGATGTCATCGAGGCCGAGACCGGCATCCGACCCGAGCTTTCGACCAGCGGCGGCACTTCCGACGCGCGGTTCCTCAAGGACTTCTCGCCGGTGATCGAGTTCGGCCTGTGCAACGCGACGATGCACAAACGCGACGAGGCGGTCGCGCTGGCCGATCTGGAAGGGCTGGCGCGGATTTACCGCCGTATCGCCGAGACCGCGCTGGGCGCTTGAATTATGGGCGCGCTCTTGCGAGCGTGCCGTCGATCGACATCGCCCGAAGCGGGCAGGGGGACTTTCAATGCTGGCTACCTGGTTCAAGATTCCCCTGTGGCAGCGCGTCGTCGCCGCGCTCGTGCTCGGCGTCGTGGCGGGCATCTTCTGGGGGCCCGACGCCGAGAGCATAAAGTGGATCGGCGATTTCTTCATCAAGTCGATCAAGATGCTGGTGGTGCCGCTGATCTTCTTCTCGCTCGTCTCGGGCGTCGCGGCGATCGGCGACTTGCGCAAGCTGGGCGCGGTGGGCGGACGCGCGCTGCTGTTGTTCGTGGTGACCGGCCAGATCTCGGTCTGGCTCGGGTTGCTGCTCGGCACCTTCTTCGCCCCGGGCGCGGGGCTCGATGTCGATGCGATCGAGCGCGGCGCCACGCCCCAGCCCAACGAGACCAACGCGGTCGACATGATCCTCTCGATGATCCCCGAAAGCCCGGTCCAGGTCATGGCCGACGTTCAGGTGCTGCCGCTGATCGTCTTCGCGCTGCTGATCGGCGTCGGCATCCTCATGGCGGGCGAGGAAGGCACACCCGCGCAGAAGATCTTCGATTCGGGCTCGGTGATCATGCAGAAGGTGACGATGGTGGTCATGGAGCTGACGCCCTTCGGCGTCTTCGCGCTCATGGCCTGGGTCGCCGGCACGCTGGGGCAGGACGCGCTGTTCGCGCTCGCCAAGCTCGTGGGGCTGAATTACCTCGGCTGCCTGCTGATCATCTTCGGCATCTATTCCGCGATGATCCACTTCCTGGCGAAGTTGCCGGTGCACGATTTCTTTCGCGGCATCATCGATGCCATGGCGGTGAGCTATTCGACCGCCTCCTCGAACGCGACGCTGCCGGTCACGCTGCGCTGCGCCGAGCGCAACCTCGGCGTCAGCAACTCGGTCGCGAGCTTCGTGATCTCGCTCGGCGCGACGATCAACATGAACGGCACCGCGATGTATCTCGGTCTCGCCACGCTGTTCGGCGCGCAGGTTTTCGGCGTCGATTTGTCGTGGGGCGACTACTTTCTGATTTCGGTCCTGGCGACGCTGGGCGCGGTCGGCGCGGCGGGCATCCCGGGCGCCGGGCTGATCATGATGGCGCTGGTGTTCGGCGCGGTCGGCGTCCCGCTCGAGACGATCGCCTTCGTCGCGGGCGTCGACCGGATCATGGACATGATGCGCACCACCACCAACGTCAGCGGCGACGCCGCCGTCGCGACCGCCGTCGCGGTGATGACCGGCGAGATCGACCGCGAGGAAATGATCAGCGCCGACGACGTCTGACCGGCGGGGTTACTTCGCCAGCTTCACCGGCACGAACTGACCGAGGCCGCAGCCGGCGCCGCGTTGCAGCGATCCGCCATAGTTGTTCAGCACGTAGATGATATCGGTGCTGCAGAGCCGGCTCAGCGAGGTCTCATAGCTGAACGAGTCCGCCGAGCGCAGCCCGGGGCATTTGTTCGGCAGCGTGTTGCGCCATACCTTGTCGCCGGTGCCGATGAAGTCGATCGTGCGGTCGTCGCGGATCTCGCTCGACCGGAAGCTGGTCAGTTGCAGGCAATTGACCGGTTCGCCCACGATTTCGGCGGCCGGCGCGACGGGCTTCGTCGCGGTTTCGGGCGCGGATTGCGAACATGCGGTCAGCCCCACGGCGGCAAGCGCGGCGCAGCCCAGTTGGTGGAGTTTCATTTCAGCCTCCTTTGTCAGCCTGTCGTTTTTTCCTCTCTTTAGACGTAACCGCAAGCTTGACCCCGCGTTCCAGGATCTTCGGCTTGAAGCCGCACAAGTCGACCACCGGGCAGCGCCAGCACTCCGGCGTGCGCGCCTTGCAGATGTAGCGCCCGTGGAGGATCAGCCAGTGGTGGGCTCCGACGCGGAAAGGGCCGGGAACCTTCTTTTCCAATCCCTGCTCCACCGCGAGCGGCGTCTTGCCCTTGGCGAGTCCCGTGCGGTTGCACACCCGGAAGATGTGCGTGTCGACCGCAAAAGTCTCCGCCCCGTGCGCGGAATTGAGCACGACGTTCGCCGTCTTGCGCCCGACGCCGGGGAGCGCGGTGAGGGCGTCGCGATCGGCGGGAACTTCGCCGCCGTGGTCGCGCTCGAGAATCTCGGACAAGGCGATGACGTTCTTCGCCTTGGAGTTGAACAGCCCGATGGTCTTGATGTGCTCTTTCAGTTTTTCCTCGCCGAGCGCGACCATCTGTGCGGGCGTCGTCACCTCGCGGAACAGCGCGCGCGTTGCCTTGTTGACGCCGACGTCGGTCGATTGCGCCGAGAGCACCACCGCGACGAGCAACTGGTAATCGTTGCCGTATTCGAGTTCGGTCTGCGGATCGGGATTGGCCTCGGCCAGCCGCCGGAAGAACTCGAAGATCTCGGCCTTCCTCAAAGCCCCAGCACCTCTGGCATGGTGTAGCGCCCCGGCGGCTGGCCGATGATCCACTGGCAGGCGCGCACCGCGCCCTTGGCGAAGATCGCGCGATTCTCGGCCATGTGCGAGAGCGTGAGGCGCTCGTTTGCGCCCAGGAACAGCACTGAGTGGTCGCCCGCGACGGTGCCGCCGCGCAGCGATGCGAAGCCGATCGTGCCGGTGCCGCGCTTGCCGGTGATGCCGTCGCGACCGCGTTCGCTCTCGTTTGCGAGGTCGATACCTCGACCCCGCGCGGCCGCCTCGCCGAGCAGCAGCGCCGTGCCCGAGGGCGCGTCGACCTTCATCCGGTGATGCGTTTCGACGACCTCGATGTCCCAGTCCTCGCCTAGCCGGCTCGCCGCCTCGCGCACGAGATGCGCGAGCAGCGTCACGCCGAGCGAGGTGTTGCCGGTCTGGAGGACGGGGATCGTCTCGGCGGCGTGGTCGATGAGGAAATGGTGGCGCTCCTCCAGGCCCGTCGTGCCCACGACGATCGGTACCCCCGCGGCGGCGGCGGCATCGAGATTGCCTTCGAGCGCGTCCGGCGCCGAGAAGTCGACGAGCACGTCCGAGGCGGCGGCCAGCGCGGCAAGGTCGCCGCCGCGCCCGATCCCGCCCCCGAGCGCCTCGCCCGCCTCGGCGAGGGCCTCGGCGATTGCGCGCCCCATCCGCCCCTCGCTGCCGATGATCCCGATTCTGGCCATTGATCAATCCCTTCTGCGCGTGTCTCATGGCCGCGATGAGCCAGATCCGCAACATCGTGATCCTCACCGGCGCGGGCGTGAGCGCCGAAAGCGGGATCGACACCTTCCGCACCGCGGGCGGCCTGTGGGAGCGCTACAAGCCCGAGGACGTCGCCACGCCCGAGGCGTTCGCGCGCGATCCCGACCTCGTGCTCGGCTTCTACGACATGCGCCGCGCGGCTATCCGCGACAAGCAGCCCAACCCGGCGCACGAGGCGCTCGCGCGGCTCGACGCCGAGTGGCCGGGCGAGCTGCTGATCGTCACCCAGAACGTCGACGACCTGCACGAGCGCGCGGGCGCTCATCGCGTGCTCCACATGCACGGCCAGCACAATACCGCGTGGTGCACCGCCTGCGATTCGCGGCCGCCGTGGTCGGGCACGATGCGCGACCGCCCGCCGTGCCCGGTTTGCGGCGAGCCGGCGCTGCGCCCCGACGTCGTCTGGTTCGGCGAGATGCCCTACCGCATGGACGAGATCTTCGCGGCGCTGCGTGAGGCCGACCTGTTCGTCTCGATCGGCACCTCGGGTGCGGTCTACCCCGCAGCCGGCTTCGTGCGTAACGCCCGCGAACTGGGCGTCGCGACACTCGAACTCAACCTCGAACCCTCGCAAGGCTCGCACTGGTTCGACGAAGCGCGCCACGGCCCCGCTGGCGAGATCGTGCCGGCGTGGGTCGAGGAGATGCTGGAGTAGGGGCGCAATGCCAGGACGGTTGTGGGGGCGGACATGGGGGCACGGCACCACCACGCGCCGGCCTGAGTTCGGCCAAGTGGCGGCTCTCGTTGAACGCCTTGCGAGCCGCGGACGGGGGAAAAGTCGCGGGAAGCAGCCGCTCGCAGTTGCACTAGAACGCGTCAGCTTTGCGCCTAAATCCCGGACGTAGAAGCTAACGCTGTGAAAGGTCCAAAGCTGTCATTCCCCATTTAATCTTGAATGATCAGGCTCCGAAGCGGGTTTAGTCAGTTACTACCGTCCCTGGGGCGGACTAGTGACAACTAACTCCCCCGAAAGCGGCCAGACCGCTCGCGGCCCAACTTCAGCTGGATGACAAGCTTCACAAGTCCAATGCATTGCGCAGCGAAGTTACCGCCTCTGGCGGGCGTCCAGTGATTGAGTCTCCGATAATGCCTGGCACCTGGCAGGTCTTGTTGAACCAGGTCTTTTTGGAGTTGCGAACATCGGGATTTGCACGGAGAGCCATGCCGATCATGACCGTTTCTAATTCATCAATCTCACGGCCCGAGCGCTGAGATGCGCGGCAGAAGTTGCGACGACGGGGCTCGACTTTGGCGAGGAGATGGATCGCAGGATAGCCCCTCTTTTGCTGGCCAGCGCTGACGTAATGATTGAGCTTGTGCTCATGGAAAATCTCGCCGCGGAACCCCGCTTTAGCATTCGTCTTGCCGACGTACCACGGAGTGTAATTGGTTCCGTGACACGTCGAGAAGATGTAGATGCCGATCGCTTTCGGAAGCCCCGGAACCATGTTCTCAATCTCGTCCCAGAAATGTCGTAGCGCGAGCCCGCTCGCTTCTGCTTCTGCTCGAGGTGCCCAAAAAGGGCCGTAAACTTCATATCGCATTTAGATGCGCTCCCCTAGGTCCCTACATCTATAGCGAAAATCGACTTGGCGACTACACCCTCCAGTCACCCGATAACTTGCCCGCCTGATGAGTGCTCGTCGTTACGCTCTGCGTTGGTCGAGGAAACAACCCGATGGCTATGTCTAACTAACATCGGCTTTTGAAGGTTTGTGCAGGCTTACCCGACCGGCTGCTTCCGGCCCAGTTTCTGCTGATCAAAATCCTCTCGGCGAACGTCCGCAAAGTCGTCGTGTCCGGAAAGTCGTCTGCCGCCCGATATTCCTGAATAGCCGCCATTCCTCGCCGTTCGAAACTGGCCCACCCCTCCTAGCTCGCGCCAACGGCGGAGCAGCCCTTGCACGACGGGTCCTTGGCGATCGAAAGCGCGCGCATCGCGGGCGCGAGGCCGTCGATGAGGTGGAGCTTGCCGTATTGCGGCTCGCCCAGCGTAGCGTGGCCTTCGAGAAGCACGCGGATCGCGTGCATCGCGCCGAAGGTCGCGACCATCCCCGCCATCGCGCCGAGCACGCCGTCGGCGGCGCAGGTGTCGCAGTCCTCGGCGTCGAAGGCATCGCCCACGAAGCAGCGGTAGCAGGGCTGGTCGGGCAGGTGACCGGCGAAGTTGCCGACTTGTCCCTGGAAACGGCCGATGGCGACACTTGTCAGCGGTATGGCGAGCTTGACACAGGCATCTGACACCGCGAGCCGAGTCGCGAAATTGTCACACCCGTCCAATACGAGGCTCGCGCCGGAAAGGACCTGCGCGGCGTTTTCGCCACCCAGTCGACCCGCGAATGCATGGACTTCGAGGCCAAGATCAAAACGCCGCACCCATTCGGCCGCCAGTTCCGCCTTGGGCTTGCCGATATCCGACGGCGTGAAGATGGTCTGACGCTGGAGGTTCGAGACGTCGACGACGTCATCGTCCACCAGCGTCAGCCGGCCTATGCCGGCTGCGGCGAGATACTGGAGCGCCGGGCTGCCGATCCCGCCGCAGCCGACCAGCACCACATGCGCCTGGCCGAGCGCGACTTGTCCCGCGCCCCCCACCTCGGGCAGCACGATGTGGCGGGCGAACCGGCCGACCCTTTCGCTTTCGAGAGTCACGCCTCGCTCGTCGGCTCGGGCGCCGTCGGCTCGCGGGGCCGCTCTTTCTCGAATCCGTGGAGCCCGTGCCACCATTGCGCGGCGATGACCGCGCCCTTGGCGGGCTGGAGCAGGCCGAGCATCATCACCAGCGCGGTCGGGATGATCAGCGCGAACATCGCCAGCGGCGAGAGCGCGAAGTCGAGCGCGAGCATGATGATGACCGGCGCGAGCACGTGGCCGGTCACGAAGATCGCGATGTAGGCCGGAAAATCGTCCGCACGGTGGTGCGTCCAGTCCTGCCCGCACGCGGCGCAGGCATCGACCGACTTCAGCCAGCGGCGAAACAGCGGAGCGCCGTCGCAGCGCGGACAGCGCCCGCGCGCGCCGCGCACGAGCGCCTGGACGAACGTCTGAGGCAACGAGGGGGGTGACATTGTCGTGTCTCTAGGCCCCCGCGCGGGGCGGGGGAAGAGGGGATCGAAACCGCGCCAGGCGGCGCGCCAAACCTGCCCCCCTTGCCCGCGCCTGCGGACAAGCCTGTGGATAGCGCGTGGGCAAGCCGGTGCGCAGCCTCTGGAGAAGCTGTGCACCGGCTTGCGGATTGCCTGTGGCTTGCCTGTGGAGCGCGGATCAGCTTTCGAGCTGGCGCAGCAGGCTCCTGACGTCGCCGTCCATGTCGGCATCGCGCGTGCGCAGTTCCTCGATCAGGCGCACCGCGTGGATCACCGTCGAGTGGTCGCGCCCGCCGAACTTGCGGCCGATCTCGGGATAGCTGCGCGGCGTGAGCACCTTGGCGAGATACATCGCGACCTGTCGCGGCCGGACCACGGCGCGCGCGCGCCGCTTCGAACTCATCTCGGTGCGGTCGATCCGATAGAACTGGCACACCGTGCGCTGGATCTCGTCGATCGTGATCCGGCGGCGGTTGGCCGAGAGGATATCGGTGAGCTGCTCCTCGGCGAGCTGCAGCGAGACCACCTGCCCGGTGAGCTGGGCATAGGCGATCAGCTTGTTGAGGCCGCCGACCAGTTCGCGCACGTTGCGATTGATCGTGCGCGCGAGAAACTCGATCACGTCGGCGGGCACGTCGACCGCGGCGAAGCGCTGCAGGCGATTTTCCAGGATCGAACGGCGCAGTTCGATGTCGGCGGCGAGGATGTCGGCGACGAGGCCCATCGACAGGCGCGACAGCAGGCGCGGCTCGACTCCGTCGAGCGCCTGCGGCGAGCGATCGGCGGCGAAGACCAGCCGCTTGCCCTCGGCCAGCAAGGCGTCGATCGTGTAGAGCAGTTCCTCCTGCGCGGCCGACTTGCCGATGATGAACTGGATGTCGTCGACCAGCAGCAGGTCGAAGCCGCGCAGCCGTGCCTTGAACTCGATCATCTGGTTCTGGCGCAGCGCCTGGACGAATTCGACCATGAAGCGCTCGGCCGAGCAGTAGAAGATCCGCGCGTTGGGGTGGCTGGCCAGATAGGCGTGGCCGATCGCGTGGAGCAGGTGTGTCTTGCCCTGCCCGGTCGCGGCCTTGAGGTAGAGCGGCGAGAACTGCGGCTCTTCGCGCGCCGCCATGCGCTGCGCCGCGTTGAAGGCGAGGATGTTGCTGGTGCCGGTAACGAACGAGGCGAAGGTCAGCGAGGCGTCGATGCCGATCCCGCCCTGGCCGAGCGATGCGAAGGCGTCGTCATCGAGCACCGAGCCGAGCGAATCGCCGCCATGGGCGCCGTCGTTGGCGGCGCGGCGCGGATTGCCGCCGCTGCCGAGACGCAACTCGGGCAACTGGCGCCGGCCCGGCTGAACGAGGATGCGCACGTGGCGCACGTCGGGCCGGGCGATCTTCCACGCCAGCGAAAGCCGGTCGGCGAAGCGATCCGACACCCAGTTCGCCGAGAACTCGGTGGGAAGATAGAGATCGAGCGTGCCGGTCTCCTTGCACAGGCAGCCGGGCTGGATCGGTTTGATCCACTGGCTGTGCGCCTGCTGGCCGAGATCCTTGCGAAGGCCCTGACTTATATCAGCCCAATCCGCTGCGAGATTGAGGGCCTCCTGATCCTCTTCCATTGCGCTGTTGTCCACCTTTGACTTCTTGCTCGCGCCCCTGGCGCCGCCTGCGACCGAACCTGACACCCCAGTTCGCCTCCAGATAAGAAATGCACCCCTTGGCCTAACGGATAATCGAGGTGACGCGCGAACAGTTCCCCACCACCGCAAAGCAACCGCTTGCAGCGTGAATCAGCTCGTGATTTGATTCATTCCCCGGCCAGTTCCGCAACGGCCACGAGTCTTTTGAAAGGTCGGACGGGGAGGTGCAAGCGCAGGGTCAACATCGGAGCTAAAATTCTTCGGTTGACAGCGCAAAGCCCGCAGAAATCCGTTGGGTTTCTTGTAACTCTTTCAAAACAAAGAGATATTTTCGGCGCTTCGGCTCATGGCGCAGCGAATCCCGCAGGAATCCTACAGTTTTGTGAATTGCAGGTCGGGCTGCAAAAAACGCAAAAAGGGGAGCGCATCGGCTCCCCCTTACGGCGTTCTCACTTCGTACCGCGGAACGACCGGTCACATGACCGAATCGATTCGCGAATCAGAGCGCGGCGACCCGCTTGGTCAGGCGCGACATCTTGCGCGAGGCGGTGTTCTTGTGGAGCACGCCGCGCGCGACACCGCGCGCGAGTTCGGGCTGCGCGGCCTTGAGCGCCTCGGTCGCGGCTGCCTTGTCGCCGCCGGCGATTGCGGTCTCGACCTTCTTCACGAAGGTGCGGATGCGGCTCATGCGATTCGTGTTGACGAGCGCGCGGCGTTCGTTGCGGCGGATGCGCTTACGGGCTTGCGGCGTATTGGCCATGTCTGTCCTCTGTCATGGCCGCCGGTGCGGCCTAAATTGCAAAAAACGAAATCGGTGACGGCGAGCGGAGTCGCCGGAAAGCGCGGCCCTTAGCCGTGAAGGGGGCTCGCGTCAACCCGAACGGTGCGGCGAAAACCGCCTATTTCTGGCATTTCGGGCACCAGAACGTGCTGCGGCCACCCTGCGCGAAGCGCGCTACGAGACCACCGCATTCGCACGCGTCGCCCTCGCGGCCGTAGACGCGCCAGGAAGCGGCGAAATAGCCCAGCTCGCCAGAGGGCTGCGCGTAGTCGCGAATCGTCGATCCCCCCGCGGCGATCGATTCGCCGAGCACGTCGCGGATCGCGGGCACCAGCCGCTTCAACGCGGGCAGCGAGACCGCGCCCGCCGCCTTGTCGGGCCGAATGTGCGCGCGGTGGAGCGCCTCGCACACGTAGATGTTGCCGAGCCCGGCGACGATTCGCTGATCGAGCAGAAGCTGCTTGATCGGCGCGATGCGGTCCGTGAAGGCGCGATGCAGGTAGGCGGGCGTCAGCATCTCGCCGAGCGGCTCGGGCCCCATCCCGGCGAAGGGGCCCCAAACCTCGAGGTCCTTGGTCGCGACGAGGTCGACGGAGCCGAAACGGCGCGCGTCGTTTAGCGCGAGGACGCGGCCCGAGCCGGTCTCGATCACGAGATGGTCATGCTTGCCAAGCGTCTCGGGCTCGATCCGCCAGCGGCCCGACATCCCCAGATGAAAGACCATGGTGCGTTCGCGGTCGGTGGCGATCAGCCCGTACTTTGCCCGGCGCGAAAGTCCGGTCACCGTCGCCCCGGTCAGCGCCTGGACGAGGTCGGGCGGGAAGGGGCGCCTCAGGTCCGGCCGATTGACCACGACGCGCGCCAGCCGCTCGCCCAAGAGCTGGCGGGCCAGTCCGCGCACGGTGGTCTCGACTTCGGGAAGCTCGGGCATCGCCAGCGCTTAGGGTGAGTCTCGGAGGGAGGCAAACCGCATCGGCCGATTTTCGCGGCGGGCAGGCGGTCGATGTTCGCGAACAAACACCACGAGTTTCGGTAGCCTCGCCGCCGCGCGCAGGTTAGAGGGTCGCCATGAACGAGAAGGTTTCCTTCGGCTACGAAGACGTCAGCCCCGAGGAAAAGACCGCGCGCGTGGGCGGCGTCTTTTCCAGCGTCGCCGCCAAGTACGACGTGATGAACGACGCCATGTCGGGCGGGATGCACCGCTTGTGGAAGGACCGCTTCGTGCGCCGCGTCAAGCCGTGCCCGGGCGAGGCGATCCTCGACATGGCGGGCGGCACCGGCGACATCGCCTTCCGCATGGCGGCCAAGGGCGCGGACGTGACCGTCGCCGACATCAACCAGGACATGCTTGACGTCGGCGTGGCGCGCGCGATGGAGCGCGGCATGGCAGAGGGAACGGGGAGCTTGGTCTGGTCGTGCCAGAACGCCGAGAAACTCGACTATCCCGACCGCACCTTCGATGCCTATACGATCGCCTTCGGTATCCGCAATGTGACCAGGATCGACCAGGCACTCGCCGAGGCCTACCGCGTGCTCAAGTTCGGCGGACGCTTCTTCTGCCTCGAATTCTCGACGACGGAATGGCCGGGCTTCAAGGAAGCCTATGACGCCTATTCGCACCGGCTGGTGCCGAAGATCGGCAAGATGGTCGCGGGCGATGCGGACTCGTATCGCTATCTGATCGAGTCGATCCGGCGTTTCCCGCCGATGCCCGAATTCCAGGCGATGATCGCGGCGGCGGGCTTCACCGGCACGCGGGTCGAGCCGATCATGGGCGGCCTCGTCGCGATCCATTCGGGCTGGAAGGCGTGATCGCAGCAAGCGAGCAGGGCCTCCCGCGCGCGGGAGGAAGAGGCCGCGCATGACCCGCCCCTCGACCCATGTCCTGCGGCTGCTCAAGTGGGGCCGCGTCCTCGCGCGCCATGGGGCGCTGCGCATCATCGAGGACGGACGCAACACGCCCCCTCAGGTCCGGCGGCTGTGCCGCATCGCGCGCATCGGCACCATTCAGCCGAAGGAGCCCGACTATGCGGGCGCCTTCCAGGCTGTCGGTCCCGCCGCGATCAAGCTGGGCCAGACGCTCGCGACGCGTCCCGACATCGTCGGCGAGGAAGCCGCGCGCAACCTGCTCTCGTTGCAGGACCAGCTGCCCCCCGCGCCGTTCGAGAGCGTGCGGCGCGAGATCGAGCTGGGCTTCGACCAGCCGCTCGAGGCGCTGTTCTCGCATTTCGAGACCGAGCCGGTGGGATCGGCCTCGATCGCGCAGGTCTATCGTGCGACCACCACCGAGGGCCGCAAGGTCGCGGTCAAGGTGCTGCGCCCCGGCATCCGCGAGCGCTTCGCGCAGGACATCGAGACCTATGAGTGGGCCGCCGCGCATCTCGAGGCGCTGGGCGGCGAGGCCTCGCGGTTGCGTCCGCGCGCGGTGATCGCCAACCTCAAGCGCTGGACCCTGCGCGAGCTCGACTTGCGGCGCGAGGCGGCTTCGGCTTCCGAACTCGCCGAGGCGATGCGCGGACACGAGGGCTACAAGGTCCCCGAGATCGACTGGGACCGTACCAACGGCCGGGTGATGACGCTCGAGTGGATCGAGGGCATCAAGATCAGCAACATGGAGGCCCTGCGCGCCTCGGGCGTGGACATGCCGGTGCTCGCGCGGCGTCTGGTTCTGACCTTCCTCACCCAGGCGATCAGCGCCGGGCACTTCCACGCCGACATGCACCAGGGCAACCTGTTCGTGCAGGGCGACGGCACCATCGTCGCGATCGATTTCGGCATCATGGGGCGGATCAACCGGCGCGCGCGGCAATGGCTGGCCGAGATCCTCTACGGCCTCACCACCGGCGACTACCGCCGCGTCGCGGAGATCCATTTCGAGGCGCAATATGTGCCGAGCTATCACTCGGTCGAGGAATTCGCGACCGCCCTGCGCGCCGTCGGCGAGCCGATGCGCGGCAAGCCGGTGAGCGAGCTTTCGGTCGGGCAGATGCTCGACAGCCTGTTCGCGATCACCCGCGACTTCGACATGCAGACCCAGCCGCACCTGCTGCTGCTGCAAAAGACCATGGTCATGGTCGAGGGGCTGGCGACCGCGCTCGACCCCAAGATCAACATGTGGGACGTCGCCGCGCCCTTCGTGCGCGGCTGGATTCGCGATGAGCTCGGCCCCGAGGCGGCGATCGCCGACCGGCTGCGCGAGGACGTGGCGACGCTCTTGCGGCTGCCTGACGTCGTGCGGCGGATCGAGGAGCGTTATCCGCCCAAGGGCGGCGCGCCCGAGCAGGCGCCCTTGCCCGAGGTCGAGCTGGTCTGGGATCGCAAACCCGATGTTAACCATGGGGCGCGTTATGCTCTTGCGGCAATCCTTGGGGGCGCCGCCGCATGGGCGATCACGTACTGGAGCTTTCTGAGCTAGCGAAACGCGTCGACGCGGCAAACCGCGCGTCGGAACGCGATGGCGCGCGCCCGGATGTCTTCGCGCGTGTCCCGCGCCATCTCGCGCGGGTGATGCTCGTCGTGCTGGCGCTCTTGCTGTTCGCCGCGATGGTCGCGAGAGGCGGGCTCGTTCCCACTGGCGCCGAACCGCCAGCGGCCGAAGCGCCGGGGCCCTCGGCTATCGGCGATGCGGACCTCGATCTCTATGCCCGCGCCAGCGAGCGGATCGCGGCGGGCGAGAACTACTACGATTTCATCGTCGCCGAGCAGCGCGCGCGCGATTATCCGGTGCGGCCCGGCCTCACCGTGCGGCTGCCGACGCTCGCCTGGCTGCGCGCCTTGCTGGGCGAACCGGGGATGATCGCGGCGGGATTCGCGCTGGTCGCGGCGGTTGTCGCGGCCTGGTGGCGGCGCTTTGGCGAGGAGGGTGTTTCGCCGAGGCAGCGGCGCATCGCCACCGCGCTGGTCTTCGTCGGCTGCTCGCTGGCGCTCAATCCGCATTACCTGACGATGCACGAGCTTTGGGCGGGCTGCCTGATCGCGCTTGCCTTCGGTCTGCACAGGGTCGGCGCGCGGGGCGAAGGCGGGCGCTGGGTCGCGGCGTTGTGCGCCGGTGCGGTCGCGCTGGCGATCCGCGAGCACGCGCTGCCTTTCGTGCTGCTGATGGCGGCGGTCGCGGCGTGGCAGCGCAACTGGCGCGAGGCGGCGGCGTGGAGCGCGCTCGTTGCGGTGTTCCTCTCCGGTCTTGTCTGGCACCTTGCGCTGGTGGCCGGGCATGTCCTGCCGAGCGATCCGTCGTCGGCCTCCTGGCTAGCGCTGCGCGGGCTTGCCGGATGGCTCGGCAACGTCGTCGAGGCGAGCAACCTGCACGTCCTGCCGCGCTTCGTCTCGGGCCCGCTGGTGATCCTCATGGCGTTCGGGTGGCTCGGCTGGCGCAGCCGGGGCGGACCTGTCCTCGCGCTGTTCGCGCTGGGCTACGGTCTCGCCTTCGCGATCGCTGGGCGCGCCGACAATTTCTACTGGGGTGCGGTGGTCGCGCCTTCGATGTTCGCCGGTCTCGCCTTCGCGCCCGCCGGCTTTGCCAGGCTGCTCGCGGCGGCGGAGTTGCGTGCGGGCGGGCGCCTCGGGCGGCAAACTGATTGCGCGTAAGTTAATGCTGTTGCAGAAGCCCCAAGCATGAGCGGCCCGCGCATTCTCCTGATCGTGGGCGGTGGTATCGCCGCCTACAAGGCCTGTGAACTCGTCCGCACCATCCGCAAGGACGGCGGCGAAGTGACGTGCGTGCTGACCGAGGGCGGCTCGCACTTCGTCACGCCGATGGCGCTTGCCGCGCTTTCGGAAAACCCCGTCTACACCACGCTCTGGGATCTCAAGAACGAGACCGAGATGGGGCATATCCAGCTTTCGCGGCAAGCCGACCTCATCGTCGTCTGCCCGGCGACGGCGGACCTGCTGGCGAAGATGGCGGCGGGTATCGCCGACGATCTGGCGACCACGCTGCTGCTCGCCACCGACAAGCCGGTGATGGCGGTGCCGGCGATGAACGTGCGCATGTGGCAGCATGCCGCGACCATGCGCAACGTCCATATCCTGCGCGATGCCGGGGTCGACGTGATGGAGCCCGACGAGGGCGCGATGGCGTGCGGCGAATGGGGCCCGGGCCGCCTGCCCGAGCCGATCGCCGTGTGGCAGCGCATGGCCTGGGCCCTGGGCCTCGATCCGATCGAAGTGGCACCGCTGCCGGGCAGCACGCCCGCGCTCGCGCACAGCGGGATGCCGCCCGAGTTCTATCCCGGCCCGCCCGAGTTCACCGGTCCCGGGTCCGAAGAGGCGGACGAGGACGAAGGCTCGATCTTCGCCGGGGGCGGGCTTTCCGGCTCGCTGATCACGCGCGGCATCGGCAAGGCCAGGGAAGACTCGGCGGGCTTCGACCAGGCTGTCGTGACGCAGGAGCTGGGCCTGCCGGAGATGACTCCGGAAATGCACGAGCGCGCGGGTTCGCTGCTGTCGAAGAAGGGCGCCGCGCGCGCCGCGCCGCCGACCGATCCCGAAGCGATCAACCATCTGATCCAGGCCGACCGGTCGGCCCCGCCGGAGCCGATCGAGGGAGAGGACGCAGGCGCGTTCCCGCGCAATTCGCTGGCGGATGCGCCCGATCCGCTCGCGGGCCAGGGCGATTTCGACGTCGCGCCAGAGCATCGCCCGCTCTATGGCCGTCACGTTCTGGTCACCGCCGGCCCTACCTGGGAGCCGATTGATCCGGTGCGCTACATCGCCAATCGCTCGTCGGGCAAACAGGGCTTCGCGATCGCCGCCGCCGCCGCCGCCGCGGGCGCGCGGGTCACGCTGGTGGCGGGCCCGGTGCATCTCGAGACGCCGCCGGGCGTCGACCGCATCGACGTGGAGAGCGCGCGCGAGATGGCCGACGCGGTGAAGAAGGCGCTGCCCGCCGATATCGCGGTGATGGTCGCCGCCGTCGCCGACTGGCGCACCGCGGACGTCGCCAAGGCCAAGATCAAGAAACGCGGTTCGGCTCCGCCCGCGCTGCTCCTCACCGAAAACCCGGACATCCTCGCCGGAGTCGCCGCGCGGCCGGACCGGCCGCCGCTGCTGATCGGTTTCGCCGCCGAGACCGACGACGTGATCAAGTACGCCAAGGAAAAGCGCAAGCGTAAGGGCGTCGACTGGATTATCGCCAACGACGTTTCGAACGGCGTTATGGGGGGCGATGCGAATTCGGTGCATATCGTCACCGGCACTGGGGTGACGAGCCTGCCCGAAATGCCCAAGGAAGAGGTCGCTACGATCCTCGTCGAAAGAATGGCCGATGCACTCGCAAAATAACGTCCCGGTTCCCGTCAAGCGCCTGCCGGCCGCCGAGGGACTCGATCTGCCCGCCTATGCCACCGACGGCGCGGCGGGCATGGACGTGGTCTCGGCCGAGGACGTAACGGTCGCGCCCGGTGCGCGCCACGCGGTCGCAACGGGCCTCGCGCTGGCGATTCCGGCCGGTTTCGAGATTCAGGTCCGCCCGCGCTCGGGCCTCGCGCTCAAGCACGGGGTGACCGTGCCCAACACGCCGGGCACCATCGATTCGGACTATCGCGGCGAACTGAAGGTGATCCTGATCAACCACGGCACCGAAGCCTTCGCCATCAAGCGGGGCGACCGCATCGCGCAACTGGTCCTGGCCCCGGTGGTGCGCGCCTCGTGGCTCGAGGTCGAGGAACTCGACGAGACCGTGCGCGGCGAGGGCGGCTTCGGTTCGACCGGCGGCGTGGTTTCGCTCGGCAACTGAGCACGCGGGCATAGAAGCCCATGCGCAACCGCGCGTTAACCATTCTCGCCTAGTCCGTCAGCCGAGGACGCGGCCCGTTCCGCCGCCCCGGCTCGAGGATCTGCGCACGATGGCCGAGAAGGACTGGATCTATCCCGCGATCGCGCTGACGCTCGGGCTCGCGCTGGCCGCGCTGGTGGTGACGCCCGATCCGGCCGGCATGCTGCCCAACCTCGTGATCCTGCCGTCGTGGATGCTTGCCTCGGCGGTCGTCGGCAGCGTCTATGCGTTGCTGCGGATGATGGCGCTGGGGGTGAAGAGCCCGATCGCCGAGTTTGTCCGCGTCGTGCGTGAGGACCGCAAGTGGCTGCTCGGCACGGTGCTTCTCGTCGGTCTCGCCGGGGCCAACATGATGGCGTTCCTCTGGTTCAAGCCGCTGCTCAACGCTCTCGTGCCGTTCCGCGCCGATCCCTTTCTGGCGCGCGCCGACAACCTGCTGTTCTTCGGTCACGACCCCTATGTCTTCCTCACTTGGCTCGACTTTCCGGGTGCCGAGCTCGTATACCACAAAGTCTGGACCGCGATGATGATCCTCACCTTGCTGGTGATCGCGACGCGTCCCCCGTCTCCCGACAAATCGGCGGTGATGCTCGGCTATTTCGTGCTGTGGAGCCTCGTCGGCCCCGCCATTCACACGCTGATGCCTGCCGTCGGGCCGATCTTCTATGCGCGCATGGGCTATGGCGACCAGTTCGCGGGGCTGGTGCCGGGCGTCGAGACGCGGGCGATGGCCGACTATCTCTGGGCGGTCTACGACGCGAAGCTGTTCGGCGCGGGCAGCGGCATCTCGGCAATGCCATCGCTCCATGTCGCCACTGCAAGCTGGATGGCGATCGCTTTCTGGGTTCTGGCCCGGCGCTACTTCGCGCCGATCGCGGCGCTCAGCTTCCTCATCTTCCTGATGTCGATCGCGCTGGGCTGGCATTATGCACTCGACGGCCTGGTCGGCGGCGCGAGCGCGGTGCTGGTGCATCTGGCGCTGCGTGCCTGGTTCCGCGCGCGGGCGCAGCGCGAAGCGCAAGCCGAGGGTGTCGCCGTCGCGGGCTGAGCCCGCTCCCTACCAACTGCGTCAGGATCGCACGCAAAAAGGGCGAGCCCGCCTTTCGGCGAACCCGCCCCTCGGTGTCTCCCTTTCGGGGAGCCCGCGTCGTCAGTTGCGTGATTTCTCCGGCGCGACCGTAATGCGCGTGGTCTCTCCGGAGTTCCCGGGGAAGCCGGTGAACATGGCTTCGACGAGGTTGGGCACCAGATATTGGAGATGGTTCGACGTCGACACCGCTTCGGCCTGCCCTTCGAACAGCCGCTTGCCGTCGGCCTTGCGATCAATCTTGAGTTCGATACCGCTGGTGTAGACGGTGTAGCTAGTCACCGAATTGTCGAAGAACGGATCGTACCAGCCATAGGCCCACGGTCCGCCGCGGCCATAGAAGCCGATCCGGCCATAACCGTACCACGGGTCCCAGTAGGGCGAACGACCGATTCCGGTGGAGCGGACCCGCTCGCGTCCGTTGTCGACGCCGTAGTCGAAACGGACGATGAGCTGCGCCTGCTCGGGGCTGGCGGCGGGGGTGTAGCCCAGGCTCGCCATCTGGTCGGTCACGAGGCTCGCGTACTGACCGAACTCGATGCCGCCCGCGAGGCTCGGGTCCTCGGCGACGACCGCGAAGGTCTGGCCCTGCGGCGGCGGAAGCTGCGACTGGAAGCGCGAGACATCGGCCTTGAAAGGCGAGGCGCAAGCCGCGACCGCCATCATGAGAATCGCCACCGCGCCGATGCGAAGCCGCCGCAATGCCTGGTTATCGTTCGGTTTCATCGTCGTTTTCTCCACGAGCGCGAGGGGGCTCGTCCCGCCTGCTTCGGCGCTGCCCTTTTCCATATCATTCCGCTCTACAGGATCGGCCCTGAATAGTGGTTGAATAGAACGACTTACGCGGCGAGCTGAGTCCGTACGGCTATTGACAAATGATAATCACAAGACGCTGCCGCCTTGCCTTTTCCGTATCCTATGTAGGAACGTGGAGCGGCAATGGCGACTCTCATTCTCTCGATACAGGTCGGAAGGGCGCGCGCTTTTCGCGGTGAAGAGCAAAGCGCGATCGGCAAGAGCGCGGCGATGGGCCCGGTGCGCGTGACCCGGCTCGGCCTCGCCGGTGACGAGCAGGCCGACCTGACCGTCCATGGAGGGCCCGACAAGGCGGTCCATCACTACCCGCATGACCACTATGCCTGGTGGCGCGGGACGATCGGCGCGCACCCGCTGCTCGACGCGCCCGGCGCCTTCGGCGAGAACATCGCGACCGAAGGGCTCGACGAGCAGACGGTCTGCATCGGCGACCGCTTCCGCCTCGGTTCCGCTCTGGTCGAAGTGAGCCAGGGCCGGCAGCCGTGCTGGAAGCTGGACCACCGCTTCGAGCGGCGCGACGTCACTTCGGGTGTGGTCGTGTCGCGCCGCACCGGCTGGTACTATCGCGTGCTGGAGGAGGGCGCGGTCGCGGCGGGCGACGATCTCGCATTGGTCGAGCGGCCCTGGCCGCAATGGAGCGTGGCGCGCACTTTCGGCCTGCTCATAGCCGGCGACCACAAGCGCGACCGCGCCGGGCTCGAGGCGCTGGGCGAAGTGGCGGTGCTGGCGGACCCGTGGCGCCGGCGCAGGGCGGCGCTTCTGGCGTGAGACCAGGTGGTCGTCGGGCGCGGCCGGGGTTCGCGGTTGCCTGTCCGGGCCGTGCGGGCTTTCAGCGCAGCCGCATGGTGCTGCGCGCCAGTCGGCCGACGAGCGGCAGCAGACCCGGGTAGCTCGCACGCGAATAGGTGCAGTCCGCGCCGAGCTGCGCCGAAATGCGACGGTGGCATTCGGGGAGCGAATGATAGGGCATGCTCGGCAGCAGGTGGTGCAGCGCGTGGTAGCGCAGACCGACCGGCGCCCAGAGCTCGGCGACAAAGCCCGGCGGCGGGACATTGACCGAATCGAGGTACTGCGCGGTCACCGTCATCTGTTCCCCCTCGTTCTCCCACAGATGGGCGACGAGCGTGCGGATCTGGTTGAGCACCGCCACCACCGCGACCACGCCGAGCGCGATCAGCAGCGGTCGCCAGCCGAATGCGAAGACGCTGGCGACGAGCGCGAAGGCCCACAGGCTCGCGCCCAGTTCCTGCCAGAACACCATCTTGCGGAACTCACCCTCGGGCGGACGCCGGCGGAAGGCCGGGTTGATCGAGAGCGCGGAGACTCGCTCCCAGACGATCTTGCGCACTGGCGGCACGACCGCGCCGAGCGGCACGAGCACGGCAGAGCGCAGCAGCAGCGCGGGCGGCAGCAGGATCGCGGTCAGCAGGAACACCGGCAGCGACCAGGGTTTCATCAGCGCGAGCGGCAGGTACTCGGGGTCCTCGATCGTGCCGTAGCGCGTGCGCGCGTGGTGGAGCGTGTGGACGTTCTCGTACATGAACGAGGGCGTGAGCAACGGGATGCCGACGAGCAGGTTCCAGGCGAAGCGGAAGCCGGGCAGGGCGTCGCGGTGGATGTGCGTCAGTTCGTGGATGAACAGCAGCGCGCGGTAGAGCGCGAGCACCGAGATCACCGCGCAGAGCACCGCCAGCGCCGGACTGGCGAGCAGGATCGCTCCGGCGAGCCCGGCATAGCCGACCAGCGCGGAGACCAGCATGTCCGGCCAGTAATAGCCGGGCCGCGCCTGGGCGATGTCGCGCGTCAGTTCGACTGCGGCGCGGAGCATCTCCTTGTCGTCGGCAATGGGCTTGAGACGCGTGCGGGCCTCGGCGCGCGCCGCCGTCTTCCCCGGAGTGGGTGAAAGCAGAGAGTCGTGGGCAGTCATCGTTCGAATATCCAAAGGTCCTGGCTCGGCGCGGTGCGACTTCTCGTCCTGATTCGCACCGGCCGTGACGGGCATTGCTTGACAAGACGCACCGTGCGCTCGCACTTCGCCTGCGTGTCCTGAACTAACTCCGAACAAAGGCAATATCGTGGCCGAGCTAAGCATCGTTCCCGTTTCCAGCAAGGCCGACCGGGCCGAATTCGTCGATCTGGCCTATCGCCTCAATGCCGCCGACCCGAACTGGGTGGCGAATCTGCGGATGGAGGAAGTCGAGAAGTTCACGCCGGGCAAGAACCCCTTCTTCGAGCATGCGCGCTGCCAGTTGTTCCTCGCCAGGCGTGGCGGCAAGGCGGTCGGCCGGATCTCCGCGCATATCGACGAACTCGCGCTCGGCCAGCCGGTCGAGCAGGGCATGGGGCCGGGCACCGGCAATTGGGGCGCGCTCGAGGCGGCCGACGGCGAAGTCGCCCAGACGCTGATCGCCGTGGCCGAGGACTGGCTGCGCGCGGAAGGGATGAGCCGGGTGCTGGCGCCGATGAACCTCTCGGTCTGGGAAGAGCCCGGGCTGCAGGTGCTGGGCTTCGATCATCCGCCGATGGTGATGATGGCGCATCACAAGCCGGAGTATCGCGGCTGGGTCGAGGGGCTGGGCTACGAACGGGCCAAGACGCTTTACACCTACGAACTCGATGTGACCCGGCAGTTTCCCGCCATCATCCAGCGGATCGTCGCCTCTGGCGAGAAGAATCCGAAGATCCGTATTCGCGAAGTCGTGCTCAAGGATTTCGACAAGGAAGCCGCGATCATCTGCGACATCCTCAACGACGCGTGGTCCGACAACTGGGGATTCGTGCCTTTCACCCCCGAGGAAATCGCCCATACGGGCAAGAAGCTAAAACCGCTCGTCCATCCCGAGCTGATCCGGATCGCCGAGGTGGAGGGAGAGCCGGTCGCCTTCATGATGACCTTGCCCGATCTCAACGGACCGCAGATGCGGATCAACGGGCGCAACGGCAAGCCTTCGCCGCTGGGCTGGCTCAAGCTCGCCCTCTGGTTGCGCAAGCCCTATCCGGCGAACATGCGGGTTCCGCTGATGGGCGTGCGCAAGCGCTTGCAGTCCTCGCGGCTCGCCAGCCAGCTTGCTTTCATGATGATCGAGTACATCCGCCGCTCCGCCGTCTCCGAGTTCGGCGCGCAGCGCGGCGAGATCGGCTGGATTCTCGAGGACAACAAGGGAATGGTGGCGATTGCCGACGCCATCGACAGCAAGATCAACCGTGAATACGCGGTCTATCAAAAGACGCTCTAGACGCATGTGACCGAAAGCGCTGGCCTGCCGTCCAGAGTTTCTTAATCGGCCTTGCGGTAGGACGGTCCGACTGGGGAACTGCCGTCGATGGAGGACGGCAGACGAGCGGAAAGCAGGCGACATGAGATTTCGATCCTGGTTGCTCGCGCCGGGCAACGACGAGACGCGGCTCGCATCGGCGATCGGCACCGGCGCGGACGTGATCGTCGTGGACCTTGCCGGAACCGTACCGGCGGACCGCAAGGGGCATGCGCGCCATCTCGCCGCCGAGTGGCTTGAGGTGCATCGCCGCAGCGTCATCGAGCAGCGCCGCATGGGTCGCTGGGTTCGCATTAATCCGCTCGACTCGGGTCTCGCCCGCGACGATCTGGGGGCGATCATGGCATCCGCCCCCGACGGCATCATCCTGCCGCGCGCGACCGGGCCGGACGCGGTGCGCCAGCTCGCCGCCGAGGTCTACGAGCTTGAGCAGCGTAACGGAATTCTCGCCAACTCGACGCGGATCATTCCCGTCGTCGGCGAAACCCCGTGCGCGGCGATGACCATTGCCCAATACATCGACACCGACCACCAGCGGCTCGCCGGTCTGACCTGGGGGGCGAACGAACTGGCCAACGCGATCTCTGCGCGCCGCACCGAAGACGCGGCGGGCGCATGGTCCGACACGTTCCGGTTCGTCCGCTCGCAGGCGTTGCTGACGGCGCATGCCTGCGGCATCCTTTCGCTCGACGCCGCGCATCAGGTGGTCGAGGACGAGGCCGTCGTCGCGCGGGCCGCGCGCGATGCCGCCGCCGATGGTTTCAGCGGCATGTTCGCGGTCCATCCGGCGCAGGTCCCGGCGATCAACGAGGCCTTCGCCACCAACAGCGCGCAGATCGCCGAAGCGCGCGAGATCGTCGATGCTTTCGAGGCCCAGCCCGGCGTCGGCGCCTTGCCCTTTCACGGGCGCGTCATCGAAGGCGCGCATCTCGCCCGCGCGCGAGGTATCCTTAAGACCAGCGGCGCCGAAGAACTGCGCAAGACGCCTATTCTGCGCCCGGCGTAACCGTATCCGCTTCCTCTGCGGGCGCCTCGGCCGCGCCTTGCGCCCCGGCGGCTTCGCCTTCGGCGTCCGCCGCGGTGCCGCCGGCCGCTATCGCGGCGCCCGAGCCGGTCTGGCCGGCTTCCGGCGCGAGCAAGGGCCGCCGCGAGCGCACGGTGTCGTATGGCAGCATGTCGTCGGTGACCGAGCGGTCGAGGATCTGTCCTCCCGCAGCGGCGCCGCCCTCGCTCGCCTTCTTGTCGCCGCCGCAGGACGCGAGCAGCGCCAGCGAGGCTCCCAGCACGAGGCCTGCGCGCGGACTGGTCAAGATGCGGTCTCCTTGGGGCATGGTGTTTCGAGCGCCGCGAGGAACTTGGGCGCGTGGCGGATCAGCGCGTCGTCCCAGGTGGCGAAATCGACGTCGCGCCCGAGCCTTGCGAGGCTGGTAACGCCGAATTCCTCGATGCCGCAAGGGACGATGCCGCTGAAATGCGACAAGTCGGGCGCAAGGTTCACGGCAAACCCGTGCATCGTCACCCATTTGCGGATGCGCACGCCGATCGCGCCGATCTTGGCCTCGCTGCCGTCGATGTCGCGCGTCCAGATGCCGATCCGGCCCTCCGCGCGGAAACCCTCGACACCGAAATCGGCGAGCGTGTCGATCACCCAGCCTTCCAGCGCATGGACGAAGCCGCGCGCGTCGCGTGCACGGCGCCGGAGATCGAGCAGGACGTAGCCGACCCGCTGGCCGGGGCCGTGATAGGTATAGCGCCCGCCGCGCCCGGCGGCGACGACCTCGAAGCGCGGGTCGAGCAGCTCGTCCGCCGCGGCGCTGGTGCCCGCGGTGTAGACGGGCGGGTGTTCGAGCAGCCATAGCAGCTCGCGCGCATCGCCCTGAGCGATCGCGGCGTTGCGCGCGGTCATCGCCTCGAGCGCCTCGCGATAGGGCACGCGCTCGCTGTCGATCCGCAGTTCGATGTCGCCGGGAAGCTGCATGCCGCGTTGCGTGGCGGCATTTGCTGCGGTTATCAAGGGGGCCGTTACAATGGAGCACTCCCAATGAAATTCGACAGCATGCTCGCGTGGCGACAGGCTTCCGCGGCGATCGCGGCCAACCGTGACGTGCTCCTGGCGATTGCCGGCGTATGCTTCTTCCTGCCCTCGCTGGTGCTCGCGCTGTTCTTTCCGCAGCCCGAACCGACCGCCGGGATGGACGAGCAGGCGATCATGCAACTCGCCAGCGACTACTACGTCTCGCTCCTCCCGGTGCTGATTCCGATGGTGCTGCTGCAGGCGGTGGGGACCTTGTCGTTGATCCTGCTTCTGACCGACCGCTCGCGTCCGACCGTGGGCGAGGCACTGCGCGCCGGCACGCGCTGCGTGATTGCCTATCTTCTGGCGCAACTGCTTCTGGGTATCGCTGTCGGGCTGGGCGGCGGAATAGTGCTCGCGGCGTTTTCGGCGAGCGGCGTGCCCGTGCTCGTCGGGCTCGGCATGGGGCTCGTCGTCGCACTGATCGCGGTGGCGGCGACGCGCACCTCGCTGACCGCGGCGGTGATCGCGGTCGAGGCGGTGCGCAATCCGATCGAGGCGCTGCGCCGCTCGATCGCCCTGACCCAGGGCAACACCATGCGGGTGCTTGCCTTCTACGTGCTGATCCTGCTGGGCTTTCTCGTGCTCTCGATGCTGGTCACCCTGATCGTGGGCATGCCGCTCAGCCTGCTTGCGCCGGTCGAGGTCGCGCACATCGTCAATTCGGTGGTCTCGGCGATGATCAACGCGACGATGGCGCTCTACTTCGTGTCGATCATCGCCGCGGTGCACAACCAGTTTGCCCGCATCGATTCGCTCGACACCTTCGCCTGAACCCGTCTTGGCCCGGGCCGCGCGTTCGCCGGCCCAGCGCGATCAGTCGTCGGCGTCGGTCTTCCAGCCCCAGAACAGGAAGCAGGGCAGTACGTTGAGCGGGACGAAGTCCTTGTCGATGCGCTTGAAGTGCCGCGCCATGTAGTCGCGCGCGCGGGTCGAGAACTGGTAGACGAGGAAGGCGCCGCCCGGACGCAGCACGCGGTGGGTCGCCTCGGCGATGGCCGGGCCGACGCCCGCGGGCAGCGTCGAGAAGGGCAGGCCTGACAGCACGTAGTCGGCATGTTCGTGGCCATGCGCGCGCACGATATCCTCGACGTCGGCGGCAGAACCGAGGACGGCGGTGAAGCGGCTGTCGGTAAAGGTCTTGCGCAGATAGTCGATGAACTGCTCGTTGGTGTCGATCACGATCAGCCGGCCGTCGCGGCCCAACCGGTCGAGCACCGGCTGGCAGAAAGTGCCGATCCCTGGCCCGTACTCGACGAACAGCTTGCACTCGTCCCATTTTACGGGCGCGAGCATGCGCGAGATGGTGAATCGCGAGGAGGGAATGATCGAGCCGACCATCACCGGGTGACGGATGAAACCTTCGAAGAAGACCCCCCAGGGGCCGAGCGCCCGCTTCACCTTCTTCTTGATTTTCTGCGGCAATGCCTCTCGGGCAAGCTCGTTACTGGACATGCTGGCGGAGGCTCTCGCGTCAGTTTTGGGTCAGTTATGCAACAACGCGGTGGCAGATCGGGCCCGCCATTGCAAGCGACAGGCCCGTCCCAATCCGGTCCATCCCCGCCTCACAGGATCTCGTGCACCGCTTCCTGCGGTCGGCAGAGCCGCACGCCCTTGTCGGTTTCGACCAGCGGCCGCTCGATCAGGATCGGCTCGGCGGTCATGGCCGCGAGCACGGTCGCGTCGTCGGCCTCGGGCAGCCCGCGCTCGGCCGCATCGGTGCCGCGCATCCGCAGGCCCTGCTGCGGCGTGATGCCCGCGTCGGCGTAAAGCTGGGCGAGCTTTTCGGCGCTCGGCGGGTCCTTGAGATACTCGATCACGGTCACTTCGAGACCCGGCGTCTCTTCGAGAATCGCCAGGGTCTTGCGCGAGGTGCCGCATTTGGGGTTGTGCCAGATGGTGGCTTTCATCGTCCGTCTCCGTTGGTTTGGCTTGGCGGCGGTGGCGCGGGGCGCATCGCCGGGAGCGACGCGGCCGCGTCGCGTGGATCGATGCCGGGCGCGGGCGCCGCACTCAGCGTTTCGCGCCGCCGCGCGACGCGGCTTGCGAGCCCGATCGCGCGGACCAGCCGCGGGTAGACCCCGCAACGGCACAGGTTGGGGATCGCTTCCTTGATCTCCGCTTCGCCTGGATTGGCATTGTGCGACAGCAGCGAGGCCGCCGCCATGACGATACCGGGGGTGCAAAAGCCGCACTGGATCGCCTGCTCGGCCACCATCGCCTGCTGCACGGGGTGCGAGCGGTCGCGCGACAACCCCTCGATCGTCGTGATCTCGCGTCCTTCGCATTCGCCCAGCGTGATCAGGCACGAGCGCAGGGCTTCGCCGTCGACGAGCACGGTGCACGCGCCGCAATCGCCGACGCCGCAGCCGTATTTCGTGCCGGTCAGGTTCATCGCGTCACGCAGGCCCCACAAGAGCGGAGTCTGGGGATCGAGGGCGATCGCGACAGGGCGCTGGTTGACGGTCATGCTCGGCACCCGGCAATCCTTAGGCGGTCGATCGGTGCTGCGCCAGAGGCAAGCCGCGCGCCGCGATGCGCGGCTGGCATTGCCCGGATTTGCCGCGCGCCAAGGGCGCGGAAAACCTGTCCGGACTCCCGCGCAAAGATGTCCTGTACAAGCGTCAAAGCATTGTGTTACCGGCGCGGCGCCGTGAGCGACCGTATGTTGCAGACGCGGCACGCATCATGCGCAAAAAGAACAACGACGGCGAGAGGCGGCCCAGGCGAATAGGGATGGGATCGAGAAGAGAGGTATCATGAGGATCTCAAGGTTTGTATTGACGGCGTGCGCGCCGCTGGCGTTCACCGCTGTTCCCGCCTACGCGCAAGATGCCGATCGCGAAGAGGCGCGGGCGCCGCAGGGCGTCTATGAGGGCGACATCATCGTTACGGCGCGTCGCCGCGACGAGACCGCGCAGGACACGCCGGTCGCGATGACCGTGCTCAGCGACGAGCTGCTCGATCGCTACAACGTGACCGGTGTCGATTCGATCGCGCAATTCACCCCCGGCCTGCTGACCGGCGAATCGTCAGGCTCGATGGGCGGCTCGATCTCGCTGCGCGGCATCGGCTCGGGCGAGAGCATGGCGTTCGTCGACCAGGCGGTTTCGGTCAACGTCGATGGCGTGCCGATCTCGAGCGCGCAGATCCTGCGCGCGGCGCAGATGGACTTGCGCCAGATCGAGGTCCTGCGCGGCCCGCAGGCGCTGTTCTTCGGCAAGAACAGCCCGGGCGGCATCATCTCGATCACGACCGAGGATCCGGGTCCGACGCTCGAATTGCTCGGCCGCGTGGGCTACGAGTTCAAGGCGGACGAATTCTACGTCGACAGCGTGATTTCCGGCCCGCTCGGTGACGATGCGGGCGTGCGCCTCGCGACACACTATTCCACGCAGAAGGGCTATATCAAGGTCGTCACCCCCAACGCGCCGGGCACCAACGCGCCGCCGCCGGGCGTGATCCCCAGCGACCTCGGGCGCTTTCCGGACAAGGAAGAGATCTTCATTCGCGCTTCGGCCAAATTCACGCCGACCGACCGCCTGACGATCCGCCTCAAGGAAACCTACACCGACACCGATATCGTCGGCGGTCCCTCGTTCTATTCGGACATCACCGCTTGTCCCTACGGCGTCGGCCAGGGCCGGTTCGAGGATGCGAGCAACTGCCAGAACGACGGCGTGATCTTCACCTCGCAGCTCGACCCGAGCTTCCTCGCGCTCTCGAAATATCTCGAAGGCCCCTACGGCGGCCGCAACAACACCCAGTTGCTCACCTCGGGGCAGGTCGACTGGGAGATGACCGACCACCTCAAGCTCTCCTCGGTCACCGGGTACTACTTCGTCAACGAGCGGATCACCTCGAACGGCGGCTATGGTCCGACCAGTTCGAATGCCTTCGCCGTGCGCTTCAAGAACAAGCAGTTCTCGCAGGAACTGCGCCTCGCTTCCGACTTCGGCGGCCAGTTCGATTTCCTCGTGGGCGGGTTCTACGAGAACCGCGATCTGTTCACGCTGACGTTCATCGGCGTGCCGGGGATCAACTTCCCGTTGCCGCTCGAATCGACGAACCAGAACCAGAAGTCCTATTCGGGCTTCGGGCAGGTCATCTTCAGGCCCACCGAATCCCTCGAACTGACCGCGGGTGGCCGCTATACGCACGAGACCAAGGACTTGCTCGATTTCACCGTCACCCCGACGGGCGGCGTCCCGACCGACGTGACCGAGGACCCGCGCTATCCGGATACGCGGCTGAGCTTCAACAACTTCTCCCCCGAAGTGACGGTGAAGTACGAGGCCAGCCCCGATTTCATGGTCTTCGCCTCGTTCAAGAAGGGCTTCAAGTCGGGCGGCTTCGACGCGGGCTTCACGAACGGCGCGATCCTCGCCAATCCGGCGCGCGGCCAGACCTTCGATCCCGAGAAGGTGACCGGCGGCGAAGTGGGCCTCAAGTCGCGGCTGCTCGATCGCCAGCTCACCTTCAACGTCACCGGCTACTGGTACGACTATGACGGCCTGCAGGTTTCGGTGTTCGATACGAACTCGCGCGCCTTCCGCCTGCAGAACGCGGCCAAGGCCCGGATTCGCGGTGTCGAGCTCGAATCGAGCTTCAGCCCGAACGGCCTGCCCGGTTTCAATGTCCACGGCGCGCTGTCGATCAACGATTCGGAGTTCCGCGACTACCTGGCCGACTGCTACGCCGGACAGACTGTCGCGCTGGGCTGCGACCGGCAGTTCGATCCCGTGCTGGATCGCTATACGGCGCAGGATCTGTCCGGGCGCCGGCTGCGCAAGGCGCCCGTCGTCACCGGCAACTTCGGCACTTACTACGAGACGCCGGTCACGGGTTCGACCTGGGCCAGCCTTTCGGCCGACGTGAGCTATTCGGGCAAGTACAACGCGGGCACGCAGCTCCAGCCGCTCGCCGAGCAGAGCGCCTATGCCAAGCTCGATGCCAGCCTGCGCATCTTTGCCGAGGACAAGTCCTGGGAGCTGGCGCTGATCGGTCGCAACCTGACCAACAAGCGTAACCTCATCAACGGCATCGACCGTACCGGAACCGGCGGCGCCAAGGGCGTCGACCAGCCGAGCTGCACCGCGGCCGGACAGACCGGCTGCGTCGCGCTCGCCGACATCATCGGCACGCCGGCGACGCCGCGCAGCGTGTCGGTGCAGGCGACGCTGCGCTACTGATCGCGGGGCAAGGCAAAAGCCAAGGGCGTCGGATCGCGCAGATCCGGCGCCCTTTTCCTCGTGGGCGTACGCTTACTCGGGCGCGGTGATCTCCAGCGTTACCGGCGCGAGGCCGTCGATCGCGCCGGAGAGGCGGTTTCCGGGCGCGACCGGGCCGACGCCCGCCGGGGTTCCGGTGAAGATCAGATCCCCGGGTTCGAGGTGATAGAGGGTCGAGATGTGCGCGATGAGGTCGCGGACCGGCCAGATCATGTCCGAAAGCACTGCGTCCTGACGCGTCTCGCCGTCGAGCGCGAGCGTGATCCGCTGCGCTCCGGGCTCGCCGAACCGCGCTGCGCGTGTGAACGGGCCGATCACCGCGGAATTCTCGAAATCCTTGCCGGTATCCCATGGCAGACCCTTCTCGCGCGCTGCGCCCTGAAGATCGCGCCGCGTCATGTCGAGGCCGCAGGCATAGCCGAGCACGAGGTCGAGCGCGTCTTGTGGTTCGACCCGGAAGCCCGGAGTGCCGAGCGCGACGACCAGCTCCATCTCGTAGTGGCAGTTCGCCGTGCCTGGTGGATAGGGGATCGCGGCGCCCGACGGGCAATAGGCCGAGGGGGTCTTGGTGAACCATATCGGCGCGTCGCGCTGGACCGTGTTGCCCAGCTCGCGGGCGTGGGCCTCGTAGTTGCGTCCGACGCAGAAGATCCGGCGCACGGGCACGCCCGCGTCCTCGCCGAGAAGGGGAATCATCGGGGCGGCGGGAACATCGAAGAGCTGCTTCATGGCGCGCGACATAGGCCTTCGCATCTCCGCAGGAAAGGCGTCTTGCGCCGATCCCGACCCATCAGGCGCCCGAAGCGTCGCGGGGCGGCTTTACGCTCACGGCATTTGACGTAGACTATGCGCATGTCCGAAGACAAATTCCTTACCGGCCGGCTGCTTCTGGCGATGCCGGGGATGTTCGATCCCCGCTTCGATCGCTCGGTCAACGTCATGTGTGTTCACGACGACAACGGCGCGCTGGGTATCGGCATCGGACACATTCGCGACGGCATCGGTTTTCGCAAGCTGCTCGAAGAAGTCGGTATCGATCCGCAGGACGCGCCCGACTGCGACGTTCATCATGGCGGGCCGGTCGAACCCGGGCGCGGCTTCGTTCTTCACTCGACCGACTGGATGAGCGAGGACACCATCGAATTCGCGCCCTATTGCGCGCTCTCCGCCTCGATGGAGATCCTGCGCGCGATCGCGGGCGGTGAAGGCCCCAAACGCTGGTTGGTCGCGCTGGGCTATGCCGGATGGGGAGCGGGCCAGCTCGAAGAGGAACTGAAGCACCACGGTTGGTTCGTCGCCGCCGGCGCCGAATCGCTCATCTTCGATACGCCGGCCGAGGGCCGCTGGGCTTCGGCCTGGCGCGCGGAGGGCATCGACCCCTCGCTGCTCGCCAACGAGACCGGCCACGCCTGAGCGCGCCCGTCCGGACCGGTGCGGGTCGTCGCACCGGCGGACGCAGATCTGCTCGACAAGATCCCGCCTTCTCGCGCCCCGATGGCGGCGAGGGCGGTGATCGAGGGCCTTGGGCCCCGAAAGCGAGCGGTCAGTAGGTGCGTTCGAGGATCTTGTTGTCGCTCTTCGCGCCGCCCTCGAAGTAGCCGAGGCCGTAGTCGCCCTTGATCGTGGTGCGCTGCATGCGCCGCGCGTACTGCGGCTTGTGGCCGCTGACCGCATGAAGCACGCGCCAGTTGTCCCAGATCAGCATGTCGGTCGGCTTCCAGTGGTGCCAGTAGGCCAGTTCCTCGCCAAGCGCGAAGATCTCGCGACTGACCGCATCCAGCAGCGCATTGCCTTCGGCGGTTTCGTCGCCCTCGATGCCCTCGGCCATCCAGGGCGAGACATGCAGCACCTTCTCGCCGCTCTCGCGCGTCCAGACCGCCGGATGGACCGAGCGCGGCACGTCCTTGGCGGCGTCCATCACTGCGGCGGAATAGGGATTTTCGGCCAGGCATTCGTAGTCCTCGGGCGCGCCGAAGTGGAAGTCCTTCATCACCACGTTCATGCGGTAGAGGATATTGTGATCCTCGATGCGCGAGCGCAGCTCGGGCGAAAGCCGCTGGTAGAGCTCGACCCCGTCGAGAAAGCCGGTGAGACCGTCCTCGGGCGGAATGTCGAGCGCGCGCAGCACCCCGGCGCGGTTCAGCTCGTCGTTGTAGGCATGGTCGAAGTGCCAGGGCAGCCACTGCGTGATCTCGCGCCCGCCGATCCGGATGCGTCCCGGTGGATTGGGTTCGCAAGTCATGTCGATCACCCCGGGCATGGTGTCCTGGTCGACGCGGGGCACCGCCTTGCTGGGATGGTCCTTGAGAGGACCGAAGATATCGCTGAGCGCGACATGCATCTCTCCGCTCGGCTCGACGTCCTCGAACACGATCATGCCGTGCTTTTCGAAGGCGGCGTTGACCGCGTCGCGTACGCCCGGCTCGGTGCTGTTGGTGCGCGTCACGCCCTTGATCCGGACGCCGAAGCCGCGGCCTTCGATGAGGGGGAGGATTTCAATCTGGCTCATGGTTATCGTCCTTCAGCTCTCCACCAGCATCACGCCATGCGGGTTGGTTTCCGGTGTCCCGTGTTCGCAATGCCATTCGTCGCAGTCATCGTAACATGCCTCTACCACTTGCGAATAGGTCTTGCGGAAGTGCTCGCGCTGGTCGGGGTGATCGAACACGAAGGGGCGGTTGCGGCGGACTGCCTGGAGAACCATCGGCGCGACCGCCTCCGGCGCGTAGAAGGCATGCGAGGTGGCAGCGGCGGCGGAATCGTCGCTCAGGTGGACCGCGCCTTCGCCCGGGCCGCCGAACCGTGCCGGGCGATAGCTGGCGTTGTTCGCCTTCATCCCGCTCGCCACGCCGCCCGGGCAATAGGAGGTCGTGTGGATGCCGAGCGGTGCCAGTTCGAGCGACAGGTTCATCATCAGCCCGATGATTCCCATTTTCGCGGCCGAATAGGGCGCATGTTCCGGAATCCAGCCGGGCAGCAGCCCTGCCATCGAGGCGGTGGCGCAGACGTGGCCTTCACCCGCCGCGATCATGTCCGGCAGGAAGGCGCGCGTGGTGTTCATGACGCCGTGGAGGTTGACCGTGACGATCCAGTCGACGTCGGCGTCGGACATCTCCGCAAGCGGATCGAACGATGTCGCTCCGGCATTGGCGAAGAGCAGGTGAACCGGGCCGAGTCCGGCGTGGACGGCGTCCTTCATCGCCGCGATCGAATCGCGCTCGCACACGTCGCACTCGAGCGCGATCGCGGTGCCGCCTTCGGCCTCGATCCGCTCGGCAACCTTCTGCGCGGCGGCAAGGTTGATGTCGGCGACCGCGACCCTGGCGCCCTGCCGGGCCAGCTCCAGCGCAAGGCCCTTGCCGATCCCGCTGCCGCCTCCCGTGACGAGCGCGGTGCGGCCCTTGATTTCAGTCATCCCTCTCTCCTCTTCCGCCCGCCCGATCCGCGCGGGCCGATTGCGTTCCGGGCCAGCGCCGTCAGGCCACGACCTCGACGTCGCGGACCGCGGCGATCGGTTCCTCGCCGTTGAGCGTGCAGCGATGCATCTCGCGCGCGCTGCCTTCCTCGAAGGGGAGGACGCGGTGCATCGTGCCGGTGTTGTCCCAGATCGCGAGGTCGCCCATCCGCCACTTGTGCGAATAGACGTACTGCTCCTGCGTCGCGTGCGCCATCAGTTCCAGCAGCAGGTCGTGGCTGGCGGTCGCGTCGAGTTCGAGAATCCGCGCGCAGGCGGTCGACAGCACCAAGCTTTTGCGCCCCGAGCGATGCTGCCAGACGAGCGGATGGACCTGCGTGGGATAACTCGCCCAGACCGCGAATTCCTCGGCGGTGCAGTCGCGCTTGGCTGGAAACAGCGCGGCCGGGAGCGAGTGGCGGACGGTCAGCGTCTCCAGACGCCGCTGCATGGGTCGCGGCAGATCCTCGAAGGCGGCATAGGTATTCGCGAATTGCGTGTCGCCGCCTTCCTTCGAGAGCGCGAAAGGCGTCAGCATGGTCGCGAAGGGCGGGATCGTTTCCAGGTAGGTTCCGTCCATGTGCCAGAGCTGGTTGCCGAACAGAAAGCGCGCGTAGTCCGGATTTACCTTGGGATCGAGGCTGACCTTGAGCACGCCGCCGTCGCCTTCGGCCAGGACTTTGCCGTCCGACCCGCGTCGCGCGGTGCCGACCCTGAGATCGCCTAGCGAGCGGGCGACGGTGCGCAGCTCCTCGTCATCGAGGAACAGGTCGCGAATCACGATCGCGCCGCGGGCCACCAGCAGGTCGCGGATTTCGCCCGCGTGGCTTCCAGCAAGCAGATCGCGCTTGGCGATGCGGACTTGCGATGCGATTCGCGGCGTCAGGTCGATGGTCTCGAGCGCCATCTGCGTCTCCCGGTGCAGGCCCCGTTCGCGGGGCTTTATTGTCACTCCGTGCGTTTCAATACCAATACTCCGGGGGCGCGTCATCTCGAAAATACCGAGTCCGACCTATTTTTGACACCTTATTCGTTTCAAACCTGCGTTGCGGTGGCGACTCGGCTGCGCTACGACCGGCACGGCGCGGCTTCGCGATGGGGAGAACGGTTCTGGCGATGGCTTCGGACACGAATCGCGGCGGCGAGGCGGGCGCCCGATCGCGCGCAACGAAGCGCAAGCCGGGGCGGCCGACGCTGAGCAATGAGGAACTGCTCGACAAGGCGCTCGATCTCTTTCTCGAAAACGGCTTCGACGGCACGAGCATCGACGCCATCGCCGCCACGGCCTCCATGGCCAAGCGCACGATCTATGCCCGCTACGGAGACAAGACCAGCCTCTTCAAGGCCGCGCTCGACCGCGCGATCGAGGATTGGATCGTCCCGATCGAGAGCCTGCGCGCGGCGGAAACCGACGATCTGGAGGAAACCCTCCTGCGCATCGGCCGGATGCTGGTCGAAAACGTGCTGAGCCCAGCCGGACTGCGCCTGCTGCGCCTCACCAATGCGGAATCGGTGCGCATGCCCGAGATCGCGACGGACAACGTCATGCGCGGCACCGAGCCGACCTTGCGCTATCTCGCCGATCTGTTCTCTCGCCGGCTCGGCACGCGCGACGGCGGTTTCGCCGAAGCCGAGGACGCGGCGAGAGCCTTTCTCGACATCGTCGTCAGCGGGGCGGCGAGCAACGCCGCCTGGGGCATGCATATCGATCGCGAAGCGGTGGCGCGGCACACCCGCTTTTCCGTCCACCTCTTCCTGCACGGCGTGCTCGACGGTGACGCCGCCGAAGCCGTGGCGGAAAACGAGCGGTTGCGCGGCAAGCTCGCCGAGGCGGCCCGGCAGCTCGAGGCTCTCAGTACGAGTCTCGATCCGTGGAAGTGATCGTTTCGATCCCGGAACGGACCGGGCGCCGCGCTTGTGCCAGGTCGCGCGGGCGATCGATATCGAGGCGCACGAGCGGACTGTCGCAGTCGACGAAGACGACGTCGTCGCGCGAGCGCAGCAGCCGCCCCGCGCCTTCGTCGGCGCCGAGACCGGCGATATCCGGAAAGGCGCGCGCGGAGAGCAGCACTGGATGGCCCGACTTGCCCTCGTGACGCGGCACGACCGCGTAGGCTTCGCCGAGCATGTCCGCGAGCCGCCGGGCGGTTTCGTGCGGGATCAGCGGCATGTCGCCAAGGAAGACGAAGACACCGGCAATCGGGTCGCCCGAAACCCGCGCGATGCCCGCCTTGAGCGATTCGGACAGCGCGGCGCTCGTCAGGCGGAGGACTTCGACCGGCGGCGCCCCAGCCCAGACGCCGCAATCGAGGCTGGGATGGGCGACCACCGCCACGCGCGCGACCGGTGCCGCCCGCGCCGCGCGGATTGCATGGCGCACGAGCGGCTCGCCATTGAAATCGGCGCTGAGCTTGTCGCCGCCGAAGCGGGTGGAGGAGCCGGCCGCGAGGACGATCGCGGCGAGCGTCATGCCCGTTCGCGAGCCGGATTGAGCGCCTGCATCACTTCGGCAAGGATGCCGGTCGCGACTTCCCACGGCGCCTTGCCCAGCCCGGTTATGCCTGGCGAGAGGTGCAGGCGGGCAAGGTCGTCCTCGCTCGCGCCCGCCGCCTTGAGCGCGCCGATCCGTTCGCCCGCGCGCGACTTGGCGCCGATCATCCCGACATAGCCGGCCCGTCCGAGCAGCGCGGCGAGAATGCCGCCGAGATCGTGATGGTCTTCGTGGGTCGCGCCGACATAGGCGGTGAGCGCGTCGATGCCGAGTTGCGCGACCGCTTCGGCGGGCTCGAGCCGCAGATAGCGCGAAACCGGGAAGGGTGGGGGTGTCTCGGGACCGGAGGGCCGCACGAGGATCGTCTCGAACTGCGCCTCGTGGCCCAGCTTGGCCACCGCCAGAGCGCCCGGATCGCCGCCGGTGACGATCAGCCGGCGCGGCGGATCGTAGCGCCGCGCGATGCGCAAGGGCCCCTCTTCGAGCCCCAGCAGCGGGCCCTCGCCGGAGACGACATCCTGGCGCACGCCGTCGCTGGACCAGAGGCAGGTCCGCCGCTCGCGCGCATGGTCTAGGAGCGAGCGGGCCGCCTCGCTCGCCGCGTCGATGCGCTCGACCAGGAGATGGAGCGCGCCGCCGCAACGCAGGCGAATGTCGATCCAGGGGCTACCCTTGCCGTAGTGCAGCACGCGCGGCTCGCCGCTGGCCAGCACGTCGCGGGCATGGGCGGCGACGTCGCCTTCGATGCAGTCGCCCGAAAAGTAGCCGGTGGCCTGCGCGCCGTCGAACAGCATCTGCGCGCCCGGGCCGCGCGGGGCGCTGCCCTGCACCTTGAACAGCGTTGCGAGCACGGCGGGGCGGCCCGCCTCGATCGCTCGCGCCAGCGCGGGGCGCACGTCCTCGATCCAGCCGAAGGTCGGCCAGTCGGCGTCCGCTAGCGTGTCGGGCGCAAGCGTGTCGGGCGCGAGGGTTTCTGGCTGGGTCTTGATGTCCATTCGCTGACTTTCCCGGGTGTGACCTTGGCGTCCGTCCGGTCCTGACGGGGGAGATAGGTCGCGCGGCGGGGTCTGGCTAGCCGGGCGTTCCGGAAAGCCGCGCCGGATTGCCCACCAGCGGGTCGATCACCAGCCGGTGAAGGATGTCGGCGATCCGCTCCGCCGGGATGGCCTCGTCCTGCGTGAGCCACCAGGCGAGGACGTCCACCGTGCCGCCTGTGCCATAAACGACACCGAGGTCGGAAGGCAGCCATTCGTGCTGCATGACGAGCGAGGTGTCCAGCTTGCGCGCCAGCCGGATGAATTCGGCTCGCACGATCGCTGCCGCGCCGCCGGTCAGCAGGGCGGTCCACAGCTTGCGGTGTTCCTCGACATAGGCGCACAGCGCCAGCGTCGAGCGGTAGCTGTCTGCCTCGACCTGGAGGATCGGAACGGCCATCGCGAGCAGTTCGGCGATCTGTTCGGACGCGACGTCGTTGAGCAGCGCTTCCTTGTCGGGGTAGTGGCGGAAGAAGGTGGCATAGCCGGTGCCCGCGCGAGCGGTGATCTCGCGGATCGTAAGCTGGTCGAACGAGCGTTCCTCGAGCAGCGCGAGCAGCGCCGCGTTCAGCGCCTTGCGCGAGCGCACCTGCCGCGCGTCGGTCGGCGCCTCGAGTTTCGTGTCCGTGATCTGCCCCGCCATCGGGATTGCCTAACACCGCGCGAGTCGGGTGTCCAATCGCGCCCTCAAACCTCGCCGATGCGATCGGCGAACAGCAGGCGTCCGCCCGACAGGTGCCAGAGAGCTTCGTTGAAATCGGCCTGGCCCATGGCGAAACAACCTTCGGAGCGACCGATCTTGCCCCACTTTTCGATCATCGACTGCTCGACGTACCATGCGGGGTGCATGACGATCAGCCGGTCGAGCGCGGTCGAGTTGTCGTCGTCGAGCCCAACGAGGCGGATCGAGGTGCCGTACTTGCCGGTGTACCATTCGCAGGTGAGGTAGGCCCCGCGCGAGGTCGCTTCAGAGCCGGGCTCTTTCGAGAAAGACTGTAGCCAGCCGCTGTGTTCGGGGTCCGAACCGCGTCCGTGCGCGATCAGAAACGAACGCAGCGTGCCTTTCTCGAGGTCGGCGAAATGCAGCCGCGGCTTCCAGGAGGGTACGCCGTAGTCGGCGATGCCCACGAGGTCGTTGCGCCACAAGTGCTGCGCGACGCGCTCCTGCTGGCTCTTCGCCACTTCGAACACGCGCCGCTCGTAGGGCGTGAGCGCCGAGGCGGCGGCGAAGACGCGGTTGGGCAGGCTGAGCGCGGCCGCGCCGAGCATGCCGCCGGTAAGGACGTCACGCCGCCTGATACCCCGATTCCCGACCACGTCTTTCATTCGTTGCAATCTAGCACTTCGCCGCGAGTCGCGCCAGTGCGGCCGCGCCTGCCGAGCGGTCAGGCGACGATCTTGAGCGGCGTCTTGGTATGCGTCGCGATCCACTCCTCGACCACCGGCGCGATGCGGTCGCGCCACTTGCTGCCGTTGAAGATGCCGTAGTGGCCGACGTTCTCGGCAAGGTAGTATTTCTTCTTCGAATCGGGGAGCTTCGTCGCAAGATGCAGCGAGGCCTTGGTCTGGCCGATGCCCGAAATGTCGTCCTTCTCGCCCTCGATCGCGAGCAAGGCGGTTTCGCGGATCGCCCTGAGGTCGATCCTCTGGCCACGGTGGACGAACTCGTTGTTCGGCAGCGAGTGCTTCTGGAAGACGTGCTCGATCGTCTGGAGGTAGAAGTCGGCGGACATATCGCAGACCGAGCGGTACTCGTCGTAGAAGGCCTTGGTCGCGTCGGCGCTTTCGCCGTCGCCCTCCACGAGATGCTTGAACATCCCGTAATGGCTCATGATGTGGTTGCCCAGGTTCATCGAGAAGAACCCTGCGAGCTGGAGAAAGCCCGGATAGACTCGGCGTCCCGCACCCGGGTAGGCGAGCGGCACGGTCGCTATCACGGAGTGCTCGAACCACTCGAGCGGGCGTTGCATGGCGAGGTCGTTGACCGATGTCGGAGCCTCGCGCGTATCGATCGGGCCGCCCATCATCGTCAGCGTCGCGGGCCGGCAGGGATGCTCGTTGGCGCCCATGATCGCGGTCGCGGCATAAGCGGGCACCGAAGGCTGGCACACCGCCAGCACGTGCGCGCCAGGGCCGATGAACTCGAGGTACTCGACGAGGTAGTCGATGTAATCGTCGAGGTCGAAGCGGCCGGCGCTGAGCGGCACCAGCTTCGCGTCCGCCCAGTCGGTGATATAGACCACGCACGATTCGAGCATGCGTGCGACGGTGCCGCGCAGCAGCGTGGCATAGTGGCCGCTCATCGGCGCCACGATCAATAGCCTGGGTGCATCGGAAGGCAGACCGTCGTGCGAGAAGCGCAGCAGGTTGCCGAAGGGGCGATGGAGGACGATCGCCTCGGTGACATTGTGCGTCTTGCCGTCGACGGTGACCGACTCGATGTCGAAGTCGGGCTTGCCGCGCGGCGAGGCTGCATGCGCGAAGACGTCGAGAGCCGAACTCAGCACCGGGGCCATTCCGAAATAACCGAGCGGCAGCACGGGGTTGGAAAGGAGTTCCGCCCCGACGGATGCCATCGCCGCTGCGCTGCTAAGCATTGCCCGCTGCAATTCATACGCGTTGTAAAGCACTGGCCTGTACCTCCTGACGGGCGCCATGCGGCCCATATCTTGCCGTCATAGATGAGGGCGAATCGATTTTTGTGCAATGCGACAATTGTCAGGAGGACGGATCGCGCCGCGACTTCTCAAGGGCGCGCCATGACCCTTTTTCTTTGCGCGGCGAGGCTGTAAGGCGCTGGCGATGAGCGCCACCAGGGTCAGTGAGGACGGGGTGCGGGAAGAGGCCGCGCAGAGCCAGGAGCCCGCTCCGAGGAGCCGCAGCCTCGGGCCGCTGCGCATGGTGATGCGCGCCGCGCTTGCCTATCCCGGGCGAGTCGCCACGGCGGGCGTCGCGCTGGTCGTCACCGCGCTGGCGACGCTGGCGATACCGGCGGGCTTCCGCTTGATCATCGATCGCGGTTTCGGCGAGGGCGGAAACCCGGCCGATATCGCCCGCTGGTTCCAGTACCTGCTGATGATCATCTGCGTGCTCGCGGCGGGGACCGCGGTGCGGTTCTATACCGTCTCGTGGATTGGCGAGCGCGTGGTCGCCGACATCCGTCTCGCAGTGCAGCGCAATCTCCTGCGGCTTTCGCCGAGCTTCTTCGAGGAAAACAGCCCGAAGGAAATTTCCTCGCGGATGACCGCCGACACGGCGATCATCGAGCAGATCGTGGGAACGACCGTCTCGGTCGCGCTGCGCAACGCGATCATGGCGATCGGCGGCGTGATCTATCTCTTCGCGCTGGCGCCGACGCTGACGCTGGGCCTGGTCATCGCAATTCCCTGCGTGGTGCTGCCGATCACCTGGTTCGGGCGGCGGCTGCGCAATGTCTCGCGCACCAGCCAGGATCGCGTCGCCGACATCGGCGCGCTGACCACCGAGGTGCTCGGCGCGCTGCGGGTCGTCCAGGCCTTCAACATGGAGCCGCGCGAGCGCGACCGCTTCGGCACGGCTGTGGAAAGCACCTTTGCGACCGCCAAGCGGCGGATCATGATCCGCGCGGTGATGACCGCGCTCGTCATGCTAATGATCTTCGGTTCGATCACGCTGCTGATGTGGCGCGGCGCGATCGGCGTCGCAGAAGGCACGATCACCGGCGGCACGATCGCGGCCTTCGTCGTCACCGGCGGGCTGGTCGCGGGCGCTTTCGGCTCGCTGACCGAGGTCTACGGTGATCTCGTGCGCGGCGCGGGCGCGGCGAGCCGGCTCGCCGAGCTGCTCCAGGCGCACCCCTCGATTGCACCGCCCGCCCGCCCGCAGACCCTGCCGATGCCGCCGCGCGGTCAGATCGCCTTCGAACGCGTGACCTTCCGCTATCCATCCCGGCCCGACATCGCCACGCTCGACGACTTCACGCTCATGGTCGAGCCGGGCGAGACGGTCGCGATCGTCGGACCTTCGGGCGCGGGCAAGTCGACCATCTTCCAGCTCGCCGAGCGCTTCTACGACCCGCAACAAGGCGCGGTTAAGATCGACGGGGTGAACCTCGCTTCAGCCGATCCCGCCGAGATCCGCGCGCGCATCGCGCTCGTTCCGCAGGAAGGCGTGCTGTTCGCGGCGAGCGCGCGCGACAACCTGCGCTACGGCAACTGGGCCGCCACCGACGAGCAGATCTGGGAAGCCGCCGCCGCAGCCAATGCCGAGCGATTCCTGCGCGAACTGCCGGAGGGGCTCGACACGTTCCTCGGCGAGGACGGCTCGCGGCTTTCGGGCGGGCAGCGTCAGCGCATGGCGATCGCCCGCGCGTTGCTGCGCGATGCCCCGATCCTGCTGCTGGACGAGGCGACGAGCGCGCTCGATGCCGAAAGCGAGCGGCTGGTCCAGGACGCGCTCGAAACGCTGATGCAATCGCGCACCACGCTGGTCATCGCCCATCGCCTCGCGACGGTGCGCAAGGCGGGGCGGATCGTGGTGATGGAGCAGGGCCGGATCGTCGAGCAGGGCACCCATGCGGACCTCAGCGCGGGCGGGGGTCTCTACGCCCGGCTCGCGGCGCTGCAGTTCGACGACCCCAAGGTCGTGCCGCTGGCTTAGCCGGTCTTAGGGGCATTTCCTGAGGGCAATCACGCGGAATCCCCGGCCTGGCTGGGTTGTGCACGGCGATCTTGCCGCACCGCACAACGCCCCGGGTTGACTTGTCGAGCCGTCGCGTCATGGCTGTCGCGCGATGGACCTGACACTCACCGCCTTCCTGCTCGGCATCGTCGAGGGGCTCACCGAATTCATTCCCGTCTCCTCGACCGGACACCTGATCCTGGCTTCGGAGGTGTTCGGCTACGACGCCGAACAGTGGAAGGTGTTCAACGTCGTCATCCAGCTCGGCGCGATCCTGGCCGTCGTGGTGCAGTACTGGCGCACCTTCTGGGCGGTCGGCATGGGACTGCTGGACTGGAACCCGATGAGCGTGCGCTTCGTGCGCAACGTGCTTCTGGGGTTCCTGCCGTCGGCGGTGCTCGGCCTCGCGCTCAAGGACTACATCGACATCCTCCTCGGCAGCCCGATGGTGGTGGCCTGGGCTCTGGTGCTGGGCGGCATCGCCATCCTCGGGATCGAGAAGGTCGCCAAGCCGGGCGAGCTGACGGGCGTCGGCGAGTTGCCGGCGCGCCAGTGCCTGGGGGTCGGGTTCGCGCAGTGTCTTGCGATGGTGCCGGGCGTAAGCCGTTCGGGCGCGACGATCATGGGCGCGCTGGCGATGGGCATCGAACGGCGTACCGCGGCCGAATTCAGCTTCTTTCTCGCGGTGCCGACAATGGTCGGGGCGACCACGCTCGAATTGCTCGACAACCGCGAGGCGCTGATGTCGGGCGCGGGGCCGGTGGGCTGGGGCGAGATCGCGATCGGCTTCCTCGTGTCATTCGTCGTCGCGATCGTCGTCATCCGTGCCTTCGTCGCCTTCGTCAGCCGCTCGGGCTTCGCGCCCTTTGCCTGGTACCGGATCGTCGCGGGCGTACTCGCGATCTTCCTGCTCTCGCGCTGAGCGTTGCGCGCGGCGGCGGATCGGCGCAGGGTCGCGGGCGATGAAGAGCAAGGACTACGACGCGGCGATCGCGAAGCTGCAGTACGAACTGGTGGCCATGGCGCGCTGGGTGGTTTCAGCCGGCGCCCGTGTCGTGGTCGTGTTCGAGGGGCGCGATACCGCGGGCAAGGGCGGCGTCATCAAGACCTTTGCGCAATATCTCAATCCGCGCATGTGCCGGTCGGTCGCTCTCGGCACGCCCAACGACCGCGAACGCGGCCAGTGGTATTTCCAGCGCTACATCGAGCACTTGCCGACCGCTGGCGAGATCGTCCTGTTCGACCGGAGCTGGTATAATCGCGCCGGGGTTGAGAAGGTCATGGGCTTCGCCGGCGACGAGGAGGTGCAGTCGTTCCTCTCGCAGACGCCGCAGTTCGAGCGCCAACTCACCGACGACGGAATTCTCCTGTTCAAGTACTGGCTGACCTGCGACCAGGAGCAGCAGGAAAAGCGCTTTGCCGAGCGGCGCGAGGACCCGTTGAAGCGGTGGAAGCTCTCGCCCATGGATATCGCCGCGCGAGAGAAGTATCGCGAATACACCAAGGCGCGCGAGGCGATGCTGGCGGCCACGCACACGCCGCACGCGCCCTGGACGCTGGTCGACTTCAATGACCAGAAGCGCGGACGGCTCACGCTCATCCGCGATTTTCTCGACCGGATTCCCGACCATCCCGTCGATCCGCCGAAGATCGATCTTCCCAAGCTCGACGGGAAGCCGGCGCGCGAGGAGTTCGACATCGTCCGGCCCATCGCGGACTTTCCGCTCGACTGAATCGGCGGTCGGCGGGGGTGGGTGCTTGACTTCGGCGGCGCTTTGGCCCAAGGGCCGCTGCCTTGAAGGGCGGCGGCATGGCCGCCCTGCTTGTGTTTGGACAACGCCGGCGCCTTGCTCGGCACGAACTAGATATTACAGGATAGCGCCATGGCGAAGCCCGCAACCGTGAAGATCCGGCTGGTCTCGACCGCCGATACCGGTTTTTTCTACGTCACGAAGAAGAATCCGCGGAACCAGACCGAGAAGATGAGCTTCCGCAAGTACGACCCGATCGCGCGCAAGCACGTCGAGTTCAAGGAAGCCAAGATCAAGTAGGGTTCACAGCCGGTTCAAGGGTGTGGCCCTAAGAGGAGCCCCATGAACCGTACCCTTAAGATCGTTTCGAAATTGACCGGCGCGGCCGCTTTGGCCGCGCTTGCCGTTCCTGCCGTGCTGCCCTCGGAGCCCGCCGCCGCGGCTTCGTCCTCGCAGGCGAAGCTCGATCAGGCAGTCCGCGCGCTGCGCGGCATCTCGACGATGCGCGCAGACTTCGTCCAGACCGACCGCAGCGGGCAAAGCGTCTCGGGCGTGCTCACGCTCAAGCGTCCGGGCCGGATCCGCTTCCAGTACGAAAAAAGCGTGCCGATGCTGATCGTCGGCGACGGCAAGGCGCTCACGCTGATCGACTACGAGGTCAACCAGGTCCAGCGCTGGCCGATCAGCAACAGCCCGCTCGGCGCGCTGCTCGATCCGGGCCGCGACGTTTCCAGGTTCGGCACGCTCAAGCCGACCGGCGATCCCGATGTCACCAGCATCGAGGTGCGCGACCGCGATCATCCCGAATACGGCGTGATCACGCTGATCTTCACGCGCAACGCCGCCGCGCCGGGCGGTCTCGAGCTGACCTACTGGGTCGCGCTCGATTCGCAGAACAAGCGGACGACGGTGCAACTCTCCAATCAGAAATATGGCATCGCGGTGCCCGATTCGACTTTCCGCTGGAAGGACCCGCGGCCGCGCGTTCGTCGATGACGGACAACGGCCTGGCGCAGGCTGTTTCGGTCCTGCGACGAAGAACGGCAAGTCTGACGAATCCGTTCACTTGCCAGAAAGCAGTCCGGCACTATCTAGGGATGGTCAAGACGGACTGAGGCGGGTTTCCCCCCTGTTGCCCGCGCCTCCTGATAGGACGTCCTGACAAGCGTGACGAACGCACAAAGGAACCCTCGTCCCTCTGCCCCCGGGACGAGGGTTTTCTTTTGCCTGTCGTATCCGGGGCGAGGGCCATGGCGGACGGGCCGGACGCTGGCGATCGCGGAATGGCGTGCTTTGCGGCACTGGAAATCGCACGGAGGCGTGCCTAAAGCCCACCCATGGTCACAATCGCCACCTGGAACATCAACTCGGTCCGCCTGCGCATCGATCAGGTCGAACGCTTTCTCACCGAGCACGCGCCCGACGTGCTGTGCCTGCAGGAAATCAAGGTCGCGGAGCATCTCTTCCCGCACGAGATGTTCGAGCGGCTGGGTTACACGCACCGCGCGATCCACGGGCAGAAGGGCTACCATGGCGTGGCGACCGTCAGCCGCATTCCGTTTCGCGACTTCTCGAAGCACGACTGGCAGGACAACGGCGAAGCCCGCCACATCGGCGTCGAAATGCTCGGGGCCGGGCAGGGGATGATTCTCGAGAACGTCTATATCCCGGCGGGGGGTGACGTCGCCGACCGCGAGGTCAATCCCAAGTTCGGCCAGAAGCTCGATTTTCTCGAGCGCATGACGCGCTGGGCCGAGGCGATCGACCGGCCGACGATGATCACCGGCGATTTCAACATCGCCCCGCTCGAATGCGACGTCTACGATCACAAGGCGCTGCTCAAGGTGGTCAGCCACACGCCGATCGAGGTCGAGACGCTGGGCCGCTTCCGGGATTCGCACGGATGGGTCGATCTGGGCCGTGAGTTCATTCCCGCGCCCGAGCGCAACTATTCCTGGTGGTCCTACCGCAGCTATTGGCGCCAGAAGGACCAGGGGCGGCGGCTCGACCACATGTGGGCCTCGCCCGAACTGGCGGCGCAGGCGAAGGCGCATCGCTTCGTCGAGGAAACGCGCCGCTGGGAAAAGCCCAGCGACCACGTGCCGCTGATCACGGAATTGTCGCTCTGAACGATCCGGTCCCGCCTTCGTCCGATGCCGCGTCGCGGCGAGTCGCGCTGGCGATCGACGCCTTGCGCCACGGCTGGCCGATTCGCGTCGGCGCGGCGTTCACGCTGTTGCCCGCCGAGACCGGCTTCGCGCCCGGTGCGAGCGCTGGGCGCATGCTCATCTCGGCGGCGCGCGCGGTGACGCTCAAGCTCGCCAACCAGCGCGAGGCGGCGGTGCCCGAGGCGCCGGTGCTGATTCGCGGCGCCGAGCCGTTCGATCTCGAAGCGGCGCGCGCCGTCGCCGATCCCGCGCTCGACCTGCTCCATCCGATGAAGGGGCCCTTCGCGGCCGAGGCGATCGCCGATGCCGAAGCGGCCAGGGCGGCGATGGAACTGGCGCGGATCGCGGGCGTGCTGCCCGCGTTCCTCGTCGATCCGACGGGCCTTGGCGAGCCGCAGGCGCTCGAGGCCGCCGACCTTGCCGCCTGGAAGGACACGGCGCGGCTTGCCATCGCGGCGCGCGCGCGGCTGCCGGTCGCGGCCTGCGAGGATGCCGAGATCGTCGCTTTCCGCTCGTTCGACGACCTGCGCGAGCATGTCGCGCTGGTGATAGGCCGCCAGACGGGCGATCGCCAGCCGCTGGTGCGGCTCCACTCGGAATGCCTCACCGGCGACATCCTCGGCAGTCTCAAGTGCGATTGCGGCCCGCAGCTCGACGCGGCGCTGCGGGCGATGGCCGAGGAGGCAGGCCGGGGCGGCTGGGGCGTGCTGCTCTACATGCGCCAGGAAGGGCGCGGCATCGGCCTCGTCAACAAGCTGCGCGCCTATCGCCTGCAGGACCAGGGCTTCGACACGGTCGACGCCAACAATCGCCTCGGCCTGCCGACCGAGGCGCGTGACTTCCCGGTCGCCGCGCGCATGCTCGACCTGCTCGGGGTACGGGCGATCCGGCTAATGACCAACAATCCGGCCAAGGTCGAGGCGCTGGCGGCCGAGGGGGTCGACGTGACCGAGCGCGTACCCCACGCGCTGCCCGCCAACCCGCACAACGAACGCTATCTGTCCACCAAGCGTGACCGGACAGGGCATCTGCTCTGAGGGCGGCATAAGCAGCGACGACCGATCCGTCCGCTTTGAGCTCTCGTTAGCCAAAAAAGCGGACATTCTGGTTACGACGACGTTGCGGACGCGGTCGCAATGTGGATGCCCGTTGACCGCTTTATAGTCTGGTCTATCGAGATATGATGCGCGCGTTCGTAAAGGCGGTTTTCGTTGGGTCCCTTGCTGGATCTTGGGCTCCGCTGATATTTACTGTGATGGGCATTTTAAGTTATATTCCCGATGGATTTGACGGGAGCGGCGAAATTTTCCCCGCGATAGCGTTTGCCCTATCTCCATTTTTAATTGTTTTATGCTTTGTTCTGACAGCTAGCGTCCTCGTTGGGCTGCCAACAACTGCCATCCTTTCGAGACTTCAGATAGAAAGTTCCGCTGCTTACATTATCGTTGGGATTGTGGCTGGTGCCGCATTTCCGATAGCCGTTCTCGAGTGGATTGGCTCCAATGGAGTTTGGTCACTGTTGCTATCGGTTCTCGGCGCATTCAGTGGGGGTGTCACTGGACGGATTTGGTGGGTTGAGGTGCGAGAGACTTGTGTCCGCTGACCACGACTTTCCACTCATTTCACGGCGGCGCTTACTTATTCCGATAGCGGTCGATCGTTCGCTTGGGGCTGGTCCCGCGCCCCTGGCGCGCCGTCGATGATCGCGGATCATGGTCATTGCGTGCTTACGCCGCCCGCTAACCCCGATCGCGCAGCCACACGCCCACAGGCGCATGGGGCAGGCCGACGTCGCGCAGCCCGAGGATTCCCGGGGGCGCCGCCTTGATCTGGAACAGCGCGTTGACCGCGGGCATCGCGGTCATCGTGTCCCAGTCGTGATTGGTCCAGTGCGGCGGCGGCGTGAAGCGCATCTTGGTGTCGATGTTGGGATCGCCCTTCACCTGCAGGTGATACTGGTCGTCGTCGATGTCCCAGCCTTCGGCGAGATTCTTCGTCAGATACCAGATCACCTTCATCTGCACGACCGTCTTGCCGCCGACGATGCCGTTCCAGCCGCCGTTCAGCGCCGCGTTGGTGCCCTTGGGCATCTTGAACCAGCCGAGGTCGATGTCCTCGGCGGCGGTCGCGTATTCGCAGAAGAATTCGATATCGTCGTAGTCGAGTTCGAGCGCAGCTCCGATCCGCACGACCACGTCTCGAAACAGGATCAGCCAGGCGCGGGCGCGCTCCATCAGTTCGGCCTCCTTCTCGCCGCCGGGCTCGCCCATGCCGAGGAAGCCCCAGGTCTCGACCGATTCGTAGACCGAGCAGTCGGCGCTTTCGGTGATGCCCAGAAACTCGACGTCGCGGCAGATCGCGGTGAGCGAGGTCGCCACCGAGTTGATCCAGCCCGGGCTGATGCCGGTGATGTACAGCGAGCTGCCGCCCTTGGCGCAGGCGGCTTCGAGCTTGTCCCTAACCTCGCCGACGATGCCGCCGAGGTTGAGGAACAGATTGGTGCTGACCACGTCGAGCCCGCTTTCGAGCAACCGGATCGCCTGGTCGAGGTTAGCCTCGAAGGGAGTATAGAGCACCGTGTCAGCGCCCCGTGCGAGCAGCGCGTCGACATCGTTGGTGGCAAGCACGCCGGTTTCCGGCCGGCCGCACAGCGCCCCCGCGTCGGTTCCCGCCTTGTCCTCAGACCACGCGTAGACGCCGACCAGTTCGAGCCGCGGGTCGTCCAGCACGCCGCGCATCGTAAGCTTGCCGACCTTGCCCGTGGTCCACTGGATGACGCGCAGCTTGTCCATGTCTCTCTCCCGTTCGCCGCGATCCTCGCGTGATCGGGAGAGCTTCGGTAGTTCCCTCTTGGGAACAGGCGTCAGGCGGCGAGGCCGTAGTGCCGGTACGTGAAATCGTCGCGGATATCGTCCTTCGCCTCGCGGATCATGCCGGGAATCAGGAAGGCGTCGACGATCGCCCAGAAGAAGCCGATCACGAAGAAGTACGAGATGATCTGGAGAATCGCCGAGCCGGGCCGTCCGAGATAGAAACGGTGCGCGCTGACGAACCACAGGAGCGCCCACAGGCCGTAGGCGACGACCGGGCTGGGCGCATCGTTGGCGACGCGCTGTTCGACGAGCGAGAGTTGAGCGGTGGAAAGGGTCATTGTCTGCCTCTTGGTGTTGCTGTCGTTTTGGTGTTGCTGTCGTTGCCGGCAGACTAGGTGCGGCGCCGCCACTGGCGCGAGGGCGGCTCGATCAAGGTCCCACAGCGATCGACGGGTCACCCTTCGACGCTCGTCCCGAAGATCGCGGCCGCCAGTCCGAGCAGCGCGAGCGCGCCGAAGCCGAAGACCCGCACGATTCGCCGCCCCCGGGTTTCGGCCTCGTCGCGATAGGCGCGGCCGCTGGCGATCGCCGATTGCAGGGCGTAATAGAGCGCGAAGGCGCGCGAGGCGTAGCTGACGATCTCGAAGACGTCGGCGATCCATGTCAGCGCCAGCCCGATCGCCGCGAGCGCGAGGTAGGTGTGGCGCGCGCGGACCGCGTGCGCGGTCAACTCGTCGACCAGCCCGCCCGAGCCGTTGGTGTCGGCCACCGCCGCGCTGAACTGCGCGGCAAGCGCGGCCACGATCAGCAGCGGGCCCAGGATCACCGAGACTCCGGCCATCATGTCGATGATCGCGGTCTCCCTGAGCACGAACGATCCCGCCTCGAAACTCACCGAGAGCAGCGCCACGTAGGCGACGTAGATTCCGCTCGCGAGCCATTGCGAAAGCCGCATCGAGCGGCGCCGCGTAGCGACGTCGTAGTGGTTGCCGAGATAGCGCGACGTCTCGAAGCCCTGCACGGTGACGATCAGGCCGAACATCATCTGCACCGCGGCGAGGGCGCCGATCGTCGTCCCGCTCCGGTCGATCGCGTCGTGCCTCGCCTCGAACCCGGCATGGACGACGAGCGCGGCGATCAGCGCGGCAATGATCGCGAGCTTGAGGCTGACCGTCACCTGCTCCATCCGCTCGAGCAGCGAGAATCCTTTCGTCAGCCCCGCGCCGAGAATCAGCGCATAGGCGCCGGTGGTGATCAGACGCGCGACGAACTCGCTCGAATCGGGAAAGATGCGCGCGGAGAATGCCCCGAACAGGTTGAGATAGTAGGCGACCGAAATGGAGTAGGCGAAGGCGAGCGCCCAGCTCGAATGCTTTTCAAGGGTTCGGACCAGATGGCCGTCATCGGGGGCGCCATCGCCTTCGGCGTCGCCGCCGTGGTTGCCGATCCGTGCGATGTTGTAGCGGATCGCCGCGCCGAAGGCGTAGCCCGCGAGGCACAGCACGATCATCGCCAGCACCCCGTAGCTGCCGAAGGTGTCGACGAGGATCGGGCCGAGAATGAGGAATCCGCTGCCGATGATCGAGGCGAGCGGCGTGATCGTCGCGCGCCAGATCGGCAGGTCGCGCAAGGCGGGCCACGCGAGCACGCCCGCCGTCAGCAGGCCGCCGACGACAACCGCGATCTCGATCCAGATTTCCGCCATGCGTCGTCAGTCGCGTGTGACGCCCACGATATAATTGAGCGCGAGATCGTCTGAGAGGTGCAGGCCCTTGAGGGGCGACCAGGCGATGCCGCGCGGCTTGCCCATCGTCAGCCCGGCGCCCGCGAGCAGGTCGTCCAGTTCGTCGGGCGTGATGAAGTCGCTCCAGGTGTGGGTGCCGCGCGGGACCTTGCCCAGCCGCTCCGCCGCCTCGACCAGCAGCAGCTTGGATCGCGCGGTCCGGTTGGGGGTCGAAAGCACCAGCAGCCCGCCCGGAGCGAGGGCCCCCGCGAGCGCCGCGACGAAGGCGCCCTTGTCGGCGACGTGCTCGATCACTTCCATCGCGCAGACGAGATCGAACCCGGACGGGCCCATCTCGCCGATCTCGCCCTGGCGATAGTCGATCGCGAGGCCCGAGGCCTCGGCGTGCGCCTGCGCCGCCGCGACGTTCTCTTCGGCGGCGTCCACGCCCGTCACTTCGGCGCCGAGGCGCGCGAGCGGTTCGCACAGCAGCCCGGCGCCGCAGCCGACGTCGAGCGCGCGCCTGCCTGCCAGCGGCCGCAGCGCGTCCGGGTCGCAGCCGAAGTGCCGGTCGATCGAGTCGCGGATGAAGCCGAGGCGCACCGGATTGAGCCGGTGCAGCATCGCCGAGGACCCGAAGGGGTCCCACCAGTCGGCCGCGAGCGCACCGAAATGCGCGGCCTCGTCCGGGCGGATCGTCGCGCGCCGTGGCTGCGTGGCAGTTGCATTCGTCATTGCCTGTCCCTAACAGCGCGCCCGACACTTATCCACTGGCACGAAGGGGCCGTCAGACTTGGCACGCATCGTGATGAAATTCGGCGGCACCTCGATGGCCGGGACCGAGCGAATCCGGCGTGTGGCGGGGATCGTCAAACGCCAGCAGGAAGCCGGGCACGAAGTGGCCGTCGTGGTTTCCGCGATGGCGGGCGAGACCGACCGGCTGGTGAACTTCTGCCGCGAGGCGAACGCGCTCTATGATCCGGCCGAATACGACGTGGTCGTCTCCTCGGGTGAGCAGGTAACCTCGGGACTGCTCGCGCTGACTCTACAGGCGATGGGGTGCAAGGCGCGCTCGTGGCTCGGCTGGCAATTGCCGATCCACACCGACGGGGCGCACGCCAAGGCGCGTATCGAGGAATTCGATTCGCAGGGGCTGCTCGCCTCGATGGCCTCGGGCGAGATCGCGGTGATCCCCGGCTTCCAGGGTGTGGCGCCTTCGGGACGGGTGACCACGCTCGGCCGTGGCGGTTCGGATACCTCGGCGGTGGCGGTGGCGGCGGCGGTGAAGGCCGACCGCTGCGACATCTACACCGATGTCGACGGCGTCTACACCACCGACCCGCGCATCGTGGCCAAGGCGCGCAAGCTGCCGCTGGTGACTTACGAGGAAATGCTCGAACTCGCCTCGGTCGGCTCGAAAGTGCTGCAGACCCGCTCGGTCAGCCTGGCGATGAAGGAGGGCGTGCGCGTCCAGGTGCTCTCCAGCTTCATCGACGAGACCGCGCCCGCCGCCGATACCCTGCCCGGAACGCTGATCGTCAGCGACGAGGAACTTGAGGAAAGCCAGATGGAACGCCAGCTCATCACCGGCATCGCCGCCGACAAGAACGAGGCCAAGGTCACGCTCACCCGCGTGCCCGACAAGCCGGGCGCTGTCGCAGCGATCTTCGCGCCGCTCGCCGAGGCGAACATCAACGTCGACATGATCATCCAGAACGTCGCCAAGGACAAGGGCGAGACCGACGTCACCTTCACCGCGCCGCAAGCGGATCTCGCCCGCACGCTGGCGATGCTCGAGGAGCGCAAGGACCAGATCGGCTTCTTCCGGATGATCTCGGATGCCAACGTCGCCAAGATCAGCGTCGTCGGCGTGGGCATGCGCAGCCACGCTGGCGTGGCCAGCACGATGTTCAAGACGCTGGCCGACCGCGGCATCAACATCCTCGCGATCAGCACCAGCGAGATCAAGGTCTCGGTGCTGATCGATGCCGACGCGACCGAACTCGCGGTGCGCGTGCTGCACAGCGCCTACGGGCTCGACGCGGCGGCCTGAGCGCAGCCATGTCCGCCGCTGACCGCAAGGCGCAGATCGACGCCTACAAGGAGCGCAAGGTCGAAGGCGGCGTCTACGCGGTGCGCTGCGCGCCCACCGGGGCGGTCTGGGTCGGTCGCGCGCCCGACATCGCGACGATCCGGAATCGCGTGTGGTTCACCTTGCGCCAGGGCTCGAATACCCACCGCGCGCTGCAGGAGGCCTGGAACGCGCACGGCCCCGAGGCATTCGCCTTCGAGGTGCTCGAAGTGCTCGACCGGGCCGAACTCGCGCTCGCTTTCGATCGCGAGCTGAAGAAGCGCCACGCGGCATGGGTCGACGAACTCGGCGCGACCTCTATCTGATCGATAGCACGACGATCGCCTGACGATCGGGGTCCGTACCCTTTGCAGTAGGGCAAAGCCATGCTTCCATGCGTGCCGGATCGAATCGTCGGCGGCACGGGGGCAGGGCATGCGATTTGCGAAGATGGCGTTGCTCGGGCTCACCGCGCTGACCGGCTCGGCGGGCTCGCAGGGCAGCCTTGAAGACCAGTGCCGCAGTACCGAGGTGGCGGTTCCGGCTAGTTGCGGCTGTACCGTGCGCAAGGCGCAGGAGGCCGGGGTCGGGGCGGAGCAGCTCGCCGCGCTGTTCAAGGACGACGGCGCGAGCGCGGGTGTCGATCAGGCGACCTACTCGCGCTTCTGGATGATCAAGACGCAGTGCATCGGCGAGGCCGGGCTTGCCGGGCTGGGCATCACGCCGGGCAATCCGCTGCCCGGCGCGTCCGCGCCGCGCGCTCCAGCCCCGGCGGCGGCCGCCGTGGCGCCGGACCCGCGTCCTTCGGCTCCGACCGCGCCGCAGCGCAAGGTCCGCTTCGCGCAGGAGACCGCCAAGCTGCGCTTCACCTACGACTTTCCCGACGAGGTCGCCGCGCTGCCCGGCATGGGCGCCTATCTCGACAAGGATCGCATCGCCGCCTTCGCGCGGGCGAGCAGCGACGCGCGGGGCTTTCGCCTGACCAGCCACCTCGACAAGCAGGAGCACGATGTCTGGTGGGTCGTGACCGGCCGCGCCGGCCGGCTCGTCAGCCTCACCCGCGCGGTCGCGGCCAACGAGGGCGGGGCGCATCCCAATCGCGATTCCAGTTCGCTGCTGTGGGACGCCGAGGCGGGCAAGCCGGTGACGCTCGACGAGATCTTTCCGGGCGGGGCCTTCGCCGCGCAGATGCGCGGCCCGTACTGCAACGCGCTGGAGGACGAACGCGTCCGCCGCACCGGGCAGCAGCCCGAAGAGCGGTATTTCAACGTGCGCTGCCCGCCGTTCTCGAAGCTCGCGATCACCTACAAGGACGGCAAATGGCTGTTTCACGCGCCGCCCTACGTCGCGGGCTCCTATGCCGAAGGAGACTATCTCATCGAGCTGGCGCCGACGCCGGACCTCGTCGCGGCCGCAGCGCCTGAATATCGCGGCGTGTTCGGCGCGCCGAGCGGAAAGGTTGCGCCTGACATCGCCGCCCGGATCGGCGGCATCGAGCTAGAGCCACCGCACTTCGCGGCAGGCACCGATTGTGTGGCCGAGGCGTTCCGACTGGCCGGCGAGGCGGGCGAACCGAGCTATTTCGAGGATTATCAAGCGCTGGTGAAGCGCTCGCCCGAGCGCATCTTCGCCCATGGCGGCCCGCTCGGCGGCGATGACTGGCGTGGCGGCATCCTGCTCGACGGCACGTTCCTGCGCGTCGAGGAAGCCGGGTTCGACTGGCGCAAGGACGTGAAGCGCTATCGCGGCTCGGGCATCGAGGTCGTGATCGATCTCGACACGAGCTACACCCGCGTCTCGGAGGGCAAGTGGGGCGTGGGCACGCTGATCGTCACCGCGCCGGCTGGTGTGGCGCGCATCCCGATCGTCTACCAGTCGTGGCAGTGCACCTGATCAGTCCTGCGGGGCGTAACGGGTATACTCGCGCGCGAAGGCGCCCTTGCGGAAGTCGCGGCGATAGGCCTTCCAGTCCGACTTGATCCGCTTGGCCGCCTCGTCAGCGAAGCAGACGATGTCGTCGACGAACAGGCCATGCGGCTCCATGTCCTTGAGGATCGCGGGTTCGATATCGTGGTCGATCGCCCCGGCATCGTCGCTGCGGGCATGCGCGAGCGCGAGCGAGCGGCCGCAGGCGTCGGCGTATTCGCGCCATTCGTCGAAATCGAGATCGTCGAGGTCCATGTCTTCGCGGAACGGTGCGCGCTCGCGCGTCATGAAGCTCTCGCCCTCGATCTCGACCGCGCCGAAGAACACGTCGCCGTGGGGCAGGTGGATGCGCTGGCCGTTGGCGATGCGGTCGGCGCGCTCGCCCGGATCGAGGTCGCCGGTGGGTACGACCCCGTCGAGCGCACTGCGCCGCGCGCGCTTCATCTCGATGATCAGGTCGTCGCTGCCGTCGGCCTCGGGCCCTTCGACCATCACGTAGAAGCGGGCGAGACCGAGCGAGGCGCAGCCCGCGCCGTGACGCATCGCCACGTCCTTGACCTTGAGTTCGCCGAAGCGGCCGCCTTTCTCGATGCCGTTGCGCTGTGCCAGCGTATCGATCAGCGCCTGGAACTCCTCGACGCGGCTCGAGACGGGCTGCAGCGTCGCGTCGGAACGAAATCCCTTGCGCGCCTCGTCGTGGTGCTTGTCGGCCAGCCATTCGCTGCGCGGGGTGAGCGCCTCCTCGAACAGGCTGCGGATGATCGCGGGTGCGTTGTCCATCCGGAACACGTCCTGCGTCTCGGTGCCGTGGCGGGCGAAGTGCTTCAGACCCTTGATATAGCCCTTGACGAACGCGCGGGTGACCTTGCGCCGCTTCTTGCGCTTCATCCCGCTCTCGCACTTGGTGGCGAGCATGAAGCCGGTGGCGCCGCGCTTGAGGTCCCACGCGTATGGGCCGTAGGTCACTTCGTCGAAGTCGTTGACCGAGAAGATCGGGATGTTGTCGCCATTGGGCATGACGCCGAAGTTGCCGGGATGGACGTCGCCCAGCAGCAGCACCTTGGGCCGCGCCGCGTCGCGCCCGGCAATGTCGCGGTAGAAGAGCAACGCCGTGCCGCGGAAGAAGGAATAGAGATCGTCGGCCAGCGCCGCGAACTTGTCCTGCGTGCCCTGCGCGTTGCTGTCGATCCGCTCGGCATGGTCGTCGAGCACGCAGGCGCGCACGTGGAGTCGGCGCGCATGGCCGTCGAGCATCGTCGGCAGCGCGATGGCGGCGCCCGATGCGAAGCGCTCGGCAAGCTCCTGGTAGGCGGCGTGGCGCGAGCCGAGCTTGGTCTGCTTGCCTTTCATCTCCGGCGCGCGGCTCTTGCTCGCGGAACTCTTGTTCCCGCCGCTCTTGCGCGCCGATGCCTCGCCCTTGGAGCCCGTCGATTTCGCGCGCGTCTTGCTCGTCATGCCGTTGCTCCCTCGGTTCGTATGACAATACGAAGTACGCGGCGCGCTGTTCCCGGCAAAGGGTCCCCGCGCACGATGGAAGAAAGTGCGCGGGGAACGAGGTGGCCGAAGCGGGAGGGAGTTGCTGAGGGTATGCTCAGGTGCTCCGGCGGCTTGACATTGGCGGCGACAGGAGGGGGGCATCGCCGCTCTGGTCGCCCCCAGATAGGAGTTCCAATCCTTTCAGGAAAAGCGATTAAACCTGTCACACTGATCGCCTGAAGCAATCAGTGACGTGACGCTTGCCGGTTGACCGCCATGGCGATCACGAAGTTGCGAAGCACTGTCGCGCTCGCCTCGCGCTGGTGCGCCCGCGCGGCCTTTCCGGCACGCTCGAGCGTGCGCCAGAGCCGCAGCCGCGGCTCTGGCGGCAGCGTGCCGCTGGCATTGGCGTAAGCGCGGTAAAGCGCGGCGAAGCGCCCCAGCATGGCCGCGTCGCTCATGGGGCGGCCATGCGGAAGCGCGAGATCGTCGACGAGCCGCGCGGCGCGAAACTCGACCTGGAGCAGACCCGCGCGCGCGTCCGCCGCGCGCTGCGCGATGACTTGCGCAGAGGCCTTGCCGCCGATCGGCTCGGGCGGGTCGAGCCGAAGCTCCAGCCAGCGCGGGACGTTCGTCGCCAGGAGCAGGGTCGGCACCATCGCCGCGACCAGCAGCAGGGGGGCGCGGCGGGGCTTGCCGCGTCGACGACTGGTGTTTCGAGATCCCGGCACGGGCGCCCTCCGTCCGCCACGGATCTACCATGCTGCTTGCCCGTCGCGAAGGGGCAAACTAAGGCCCACCGCGCAGGTAACAGACAATTCGGACAGAGACCCTGATGAGCGCATTCAACAAGACTTCGAGCCTGATGGCGCGCGGTGTCGAGTTTCTCGGCAGTGAATACGCGATCCTGTGCGGGGCGATGTCGTGGGTCTCCGAACGCAATCTCGTGTCGGCGATCAGCAATGCCGGCGGCTTCGGCGTGATCGCCTGCGGCGCGATGACGCCCGAGCTGCTCGATGCCGAGATCGCCGCGACCCGGGCGATGACCGACAAGCCCTTTGGCGTTAACCTCATCACCATGCACCCGCAGCTCTTCGACCTGATCGCTGTCTGCGCCAAGCACGGGGTCGGCCACGTCGTGCTCGCGGGCGGCATTCCGCCCAAGGGCAGCGTCGAGGCGATCAAGCAGGGCGGCGCCAGGGTGATCTGCTTCGCGCCGACGCTGGCGCTGGGCAAGAAGCTGTTGCGCTCGGGCGCCGACGCGCTCGTGATCGAGGGCATGGAGGCAGGCGGTCACGTCGGCCCGGTCTCGACCTCGGTGCTGGCGCAGGAGATCCTGCCGAGTCTCGCGGCCGAGAACCTGATCTTCGTCGCCGGCGGGATCGGGCGCGGCGAGGCGATCGCGGGCTATCTCGAGATGGGGGCCTGCGGCGTCCAGCTCGGCACGCGCTTCGCCTGTGCCACCGAATCGATCGCGCATCCCGATTTCAAGAAGGCCTTCTTCCGCGCGTCGGCGCGCGATGCCGTCACCTCGGTTCAGGTCGACCCTCGCCTGCCGGTGATCCCGGTGCGCGCGCTCAAGAACAAGGGCACCGAGGCGTTTTCGGCCAAGCAGGTCGAAGTCGCGCGGCTGCTCGACGAAGAGCAACTGGCGATGGGCGAGGCCCAGCTCCAGATCGAGCACTACTGGGCGGGGGCGCTGCGCCGCGCGGTGATCGACGGCGATGTCGAGAACGGCTCGCTCATGGCCGGGCAGTCGGTCGGCATGGTGACGGAAGAAGAGCCGGTGGCAGAGATCATCGCCAAGCTGCTGCACGAATGCGAGGCGGCGCTCACCACCCGCGCCGCCGCCTGAGCCGGGCATGGCCGAGCCCCTGATCCTCGCGCTGTCGTGCCGCGACCGCCCCGGCATCGTCGCGCGCGTGACCGGCTTCCTGTTCGAACAGGGCGGTAACATCATCGAGGCGCAGCAGTTCAACGACTTGGCCGAGGACAAGTTCTTCATGCGCGTCGCCTTCGATCCCGGCCTTGCCGACCGCGAGGCGGTGCGCGCGGGCTTCACCGAGGTGGCGCACAACTACGCGATGGACTGGACGCTACGCCGGCGCGACCGTCCGCGCCGGGTGCTGCTCATGGTCAGCAAGTTCGACCACTGCCTTGCCGATCTGCTCTACCGCCGCCGGATCGGCGAGATCGCGATGGACGTGGTCGGCGTGGTGAGCAACCACCCGCGCGAGGCGCTCGGCGACCTCGCGCTGGGCGACATCCCCTTCCATCACTTGCCGGTGAGCAGGGACACCAAGTCCGCGCAGGAGGCCGAGGTCCGCAAGCTGGTGGGCGATACCAAGGCCGAGCTCGTCGTGCTCGCGCGCTACATGCAGATCCTCTCGGACGAGATGGCCGCGTTCCTTTCGGGGCGCTGCATCAACATCCATCACTCGTTCCTCCCCGGCTTCAAGGGCGCCAAGCCTTATCACCAGGCGCATGCGCGCGGCGTGAAGATGATCGGCGCGACCGCGCACTACGTGACGGCGGATCTCGACGAGGGGCCGATCATCCACCAGAATGTCGAGGCGATCACGCATTCGGATTCGCCCGAGGATCTGGTCCGCAAGGGCCGCGACATCGAGCGGCGCGTGCTCGCCGAAGCGGTGCGGCTGCACCTCGAGGACCGGGTCCTGCTCAACGGCGCGCGTACCGTCGTCTTCCGGAGCTGATCCGCCCCTCGGAGCGCGGCCTGCCCGAAACGGGAGAGGGCCGATGCAGGTCAAGGGAATCGATCACGTCAACGTGCTGGCGCGCGACCTCGACGAGACGGCGCGCTTCTACGAACGGGTGATGGGGCTGGAACGCGCCGATAACCCGGCGGTCGGGACGAGCCTCAGGGGCGCCTGGATGCGCGATGCACAGGGCCATGCGATCGTCCATCTGGTCTGGAAGGACCCCGAGGCCGATCGCTACGAAGGCTACGAGCCGGGGCTATCGACCAACGCGGTGCATCACGTCGCCTTCCAGTGCGACGGTTTCGAGGCGATGCGGGCGCGGCTCGATGACATGGGCCTGCCCTATCGCGTCAACGACCTCAGCCACCTGGGATTGAAGCAGATCTTCGTCACCGATCCCAATGCGGTGAATCTTGAGTTCAACTTCGCCGTCTGACCGGGCGCGGGCGCTCAGCTCTCGATCATCAGCGTGCCCAGCAGGCCGCCGTCGACCGCCAGTTCCTGCGCGGTGACGTGGCTGGCCTCGTCGGAAAGCAGGAAGGCGGCGACGGCGGCGGCCTCTCGCGGCGTGCCGATCCGCTGCTGTGGCACGCGGCGCGCCATCTGCGCCTTGAAGGCCTCGGGCACGTCGGCCAGCATCGGCGTGTCGATGAAGCCGGGCGTGATCGCGTTGCAGCGGATGCCGTGCGGAGCGCCTTCCATCGCGACGGTGCGAGCGATGCCGAGCGCGGCGTGCTTGGAGGTGCAGTAGCCGATATTGCCGACCATGCCGGTCTCGCCGCCGAGGCTGCTGGTGACGAGGATCGCGCCGCGCCCGCGCGCCTGCATCGCGGGCAGGATGTGGCGCACCGCCCAGAACAGTGAGAAGACGTTGATCCGCATGACCTGCTCGAACGCCTCGTCGCTATAGTCGGGGGTCAGCGCGAACTGGCCCTCCCAGGCGGCGTTGAGGAACAGGCCGTCGATCGGTCCGCTTCTCTCGACCGCGCGGTCGAGCGCGGCCAGGACCTGCGCCTTGTCGCCTATGTCGGCCGGCACCGCGCGCGCCAGCGGCCCGATCCCGGCGCAGACCTCGGCCAGCACCGCCTCGCGGCGCGCGATCAGCGTCACCGTGCCGCCGAGCTCCGCGATCCGCTCCGCCGTGGCGCGGCCGATTCCGCTCGATGCGCCGGTGATGACGACGTGCTTGCCGGTGAAGTCCATCAACCTCTCCTTTCGATGAACGCCGCCCAGGCCGGCGCGCGTGGGTCATCGCTGGCGGTGGGCGACCATTGCGTTTCCATCAGTGCGCGGGCCTCGGGCTCGGGCATGCCGGCCACGTCGCGGTGGTAGCGGTAGAAGAACGCCGAGACGCGCCAGTTCATCATGCAGTGCACATGAAGCGGCGCGTCGGGATAGGCGTCCAGCGCCTCGCGAAACGCCGCGAAGTGCGTCTCGTCGGGCGCCTCGAAAGGCACCGGGATGTGCGTATAGGCAATGCCGCGCTCGGCCAGCAGCGCGCCTTCGTCGGCCAGCGCGCGCGGCGCGGAATCGAGCGCGAGGTTGATGACGTGTCCGACCCCGAGCGCGGCAAGCCTGTCCAGATCGGCGACAGTCAGGTGGCCCGACGTGGTCGTGCGCGCATCGAGCCGCTGCCACGCGAAAATGTCCTGCGGATCCGCCATCCCGTCCTCCCGATGTCACGCGAACCATGGGGTGGTTGCCGCGTCGGTCCTTCGCTAACCTCAATCCGCGAACTGGCAACCCCGGGAGGCCGATATGTGCGACGACTACACCAAGCAGGCCGAGGATGCGGCGCTGGCCCGGCGCGGACTCTCGCGGCGCGATTTCGCCGCGCTGGGCGCGGGCGCCGCCATTGCGGGCTGCGCGGGCACGGCAACCAGCGCGGCGCAGGGCGGCGAACTGACCGAACAGACGGTGCAGATCACCACCGAGGACGGGATCGCCGACGCCTTCTTCGTGCATCCCGCCGAAGGTGCACATCCCGGCATCGTGATGTGGCCGGACATCGCGGGCCTGCGCGATGCGAAGAGGATCATGGCGCGCCGCCTCGCCGCCGCCGGCTATTCGGTGCTCTGCGTCAACCAGTACTATCGCGGCGGCCCGCCGCCGATGGAAAGCTTCTCAGAGTATCGCACGCCCGAGGGGCAGGCCAGGATCAAGCCGCTGCGCGAGGCGCTCACACCCGAGGCGATCGTGCGCGACGCCAAGGCCTACGTCACGTTCCTCGACAGCAGCAAGGCGGTCGACAAGGCGCGCGGGATCGGCAGCAACGGCTATTGCATGGGCGGGCCCTTCACCGTGCGCACCGCGGCCGCGAGGCCCGATCGCGTGGGCGCGGCCGCCTCGCTGCACGGCGGCGGGCTCGTCACCGATGCGCCCGACAGCCCGCACCGGCTGCTCGCCAAGACCAAAGCGGCCTATCTCTTCGCGATCGCGCGCAATGACGATGCCCGATCGCCCGGCGACAAGGAGGCCTTGCGCCAGGCGGCGGACGCTGCGGGGGTGAAGGCCGAGATCGAGGTCTACGACGCCGATCACGGCTGGTGCGTGCCCGATTCGCCCTCCTATGATCCCAACGCGGCCGATCGCGCGTGGGAGCGGATGCTGGCGCTGTTCTCGGGGCTCTGACCCCCGGCGCGCGCCCTGCCGGATTTACTTGCCCGCGACCGGCCGCTCGCTAGACTTCCCGCCGGAGTTGGAGGGAGCGTTTGGCATGGGTGGTTTCCTGATCGCGCTGATCGTGGTCGTGGTCGTGTTCCTGATGATGGGCGTGCGCGTCGTCCGGCAGGGGTACGTCTACACCATCGAGCGTCTCGGCAAGTACACGCTCGCGGCGACTCCGGGCCTCCACCTCATCATCCCCTTCGTCGACCGAGTGGGCCAGAAGGTAAACATGATGGAGCAGGTGCTCGACATTCCGGGCCAGGAAATCATCACCAAGGACAACGCCATGGTCGGCGTCGACGCGGTGGTGTTCTTCCAGGTGCTCGACGCGGGCAAGGCCGCGTACGAAGTGGCGAACCTGTACAACGCGATCATGGCGCTCACCACCACCAACCTGCGCACGGTGATGGGCTCTATGGACCTCGACGAGACGCTGTCGAAGCGCGACGAGATCAACGCTCGGCTGCTCTCGGTGATCGACCACGCGACATCGCCCTGGGGCGTGAAGATCACCCGGATCGAGATTAAGGACATCCGCCCGCCGCTCGACATCTCCAACGCCATGGCGCGGCAGATGAAGGCCGAGCGCGAGAAGCGCGCCGAGATCCTCGAGGCGGAGGGCCGCCGCGCCTCCGAAATCCTGCGCGCCGAGGGCGAGAAGCAGGCGCAGATCCTCTCGGCGGAGGGGCGGCGCGAGGCCGCCTACCGCGACGCCGAGGCGCGCGAGCGCGAGGCCGAGGCCGAGGCCAAGGCGACGCAGATGGTCTCCGATGCCATCGCCGCCTCGGGCAACCAGGCGATCAACTACTTCATCGCCCAGGAATACACCAAGGCGGTCGGCAAGTTCGCGACCTCGCCCAATGCCAAGACGATCCTTTTCCCGGTCGAGGCGACACAGCTCATCGGCTCGCTCGGCGGCATCGGCGAACTGGTCAAGGATGCGCTGGGGCCGGACGGGCCGCAAAGCCCGCCACGGGCGCCCCAGGCATCACGCCGTCCGGTCACGCCGCAGCCGACGGTGCCGCCTTCGGGAGGCCAGTGAGGTGGACACGCTGTTCGATCTCGAACCGCACTACGCCTGGCTCGCGATCGGGCTGGTGCTCGCCGTCGGGGAAATGGCGATACCCGGAGTGTTTCTGATCTGGATGGCGGGGGCGGCGGTTTTCGTCGGCTTGCTCTCGTGGGTCGTGCCGATCGGCATTCCGGTGCAGATCGTGCTCTTCGCGCTGATCTCGATCCTCGCGGTCTTCCTCGGCCGGCGGTACCTGCGCGACAACCCCATCGAAGCGGCCGATCCGCTGATGAACATGCGCGGCGACCGGGTCGTCGGCGAGACGGTGGTGGTGACGCAGGCGATCGAAGGCGGCTCGGGACGTGTCCGGCTGGGCGACAGCGAATGGCTGGCCAAGGGCGCCGATGCGCCGCCCGGAACGCGCCTCAAGGTGGCGGGCCACGATGGCGTGGTGCTGGTGGTCGAACCCTTCGCCTGACGCGCGTTCAGAACTTGCGGCGACCGAATCCGGTCCTGGGCGCCTTGCTGCTGAGCGGGCTCGCCTCGGCCTGCTCCTGCTGGCGCCGCTGCAAGTGGCGCTCGATCGCGGCGTCGGGATCGAATTCGTAGTGGTAGGGGCTCTCGGTATCGCCGGATTTCTCCGACTGGGGCGCCTGTTTCCAGCCGAACAGTCGCCGGAACGCCTTGATCCAGCCGATGAGCGAGATGATGATGAGGCCGAGCGCGATCAGATGGAACGCGAGCCGGGTCGCCGCTTCGCCTGGCTGGACGGCATCGCCCATCGCCTCGAAGCCCCTGGCAAGCACGTAAGCCAAGGCCGCGGGCAGCGCCCACGGCAGGAAATCCTTCATGGCCTCTCCTCCCCCCATGACGGAACGGCGGGAAGGTGAGCCGATTCCTCTAACGAAAGGTTAAATCGAATCCGAACGGCGCGATGCCGCCCTTGCGGCCCTCTGGAAAGCGCCCGGCGATCACGCCATATCGCGCGAAAGGAGATCATCGCCATGACCGACAAAGTCGAGCACACCGATGCCGAATGGCGCCAGAAGCTGACCCCCGAGCAGTACCACGTCCTGCGCGAGGCGGGGACCGAGCGGGCCTTCACCGGCAAGTACGAGAAGAACAAGCAGGACGGCATGTACTTCTGCGCCGGGTGCGGCGCGCCGCTGTTCTCGTCGGACACCAAGTACAATTCGGGTTCGGGCTGGCCCAGCTACACCGCGCCGGTCAGCGGCGAGGCGGTCGACGAGCATTCCGACATGTCGCACGGCATGGTGCGCACCGAAGTGCGCTGCGCCAAGTGCGAGGGCCATCTCGGGCACGTCTTTCCCGATGGTCCGGGACCGGAGGGATTGCGCTACTGCATCAATTCGGCCGCGCTCGATTTCGAACCCAAGGATGGCTGACGAGGCGCGCGAACCCTTCCACAGCTTCCGTCGCGGCGCCGTTAAGCTCGGGTTACATTTGTCGTGTGCAAAGTGTAGCTAGCAACCGGACAAAGTCGTCCGCGATAGGGGTTCGAATCCAGGGATGCCCTCGAAGTCAGGCCGGCGCCGGCGGTCGTCACCCAATTCCTCGCCGCCACGCAAGCCCTTCTGGCGCCGCGCTCTGCGCGCGCTCGTGCTGTGGGGCGGCGGGCTGGCAATTCTCGGCGTCATCTTCCTCGCCACGGCGGTGATGATGACCGCGCGCGAGCTGCCCGGCTACACCACGCTCAAGACCAGCCAGAACGGCCAGATGGTCGTGGTGCGCGCGCGCGACGGTTCCGAGCTGGTAACGCTGGGGCCGAGCTACGGGCGCTGGATTCCCTATGACGAGATCCCGCCGGTCATGCGCGACGCCATGGTCTCGGTCGAGGATCGCCGCTTCTATTCGCACTGGGGCGTCGATCCGCTCGGCCTCGCGCGCGCGGTCTACATGGGCTTGACCGGAGACAGGCGCATCTCGGCGACATCGACGATCACCCAGCAGCTCGCGCGCAACGTCTTCCTCAACAACAATCGCAGCTATGCCCGCAAGGTGCGCGAGGGCGTGCTGGCGCTGGCGCTCGAGCAGAAGTTCTCGAAGGAGCAGATCCTCGAACTCTATCTCAACAAGGTCTACTTCGGCGGCGGTGCCTACGGGATCGACGCGGCCAGCCGGAAGTTCTTCGGCCATCCCGCGAACGAGCTGTCGCTGCCCGAAGCGGCGATCATCGCAGGGCTGGTCAAGGCGCCCTCGCACTATTCGCCGACCGCCGACGTCAACGCCGCTGTCACGCGCGGCCAGGTGGTGCTGCGGCTCATGGCCGAACAGGGCAAGATCGGCTACGGCGATGCGCAGGCCATCGATCTCGACACGGTGCGGATCGCCAAGGAGGCCGGGCAGAACTCGGTGCGCTATTTCACCGACTGGGCGCTGCCGCAGCTCGACATGCTGATCCCCTCGACCACCGAGCCGATCGAGGTGTGGACGACGCTCGATCCCAAGATGCAGGCGAGCGCGACCGATGCGATCAAGAACAACGTGCCCAGCGGCACCCAGGGCGCGCTCGTCGCCATGGACCGCGACGGCGCCGTGCTCGCGCTGGTCGGCGGCACCGACTACGTCACCTCGAACTACAACCGCGCCGTCAACGCGGTGCGCCAGCCGGGCTCGGCGTGGAAGCTGTTCGTCTATCTCGCCGCGCTCGAGGCGGGGTACACTCCCGCCGACCGCGTGGTCGACGAGCCGGTGACGATCGACGGCTGGAGCCCGCACAATTCGGGCCGCAATTACGCCGGGCCGATCGACGTGCGCACCGCCTTCGCCTATTCGAAGAACACCGTCGCGGCGAGCCTCGGAAACGAAGTCGGTTTCGGCACGGTCGCCAGCATGGCGCGCCGGTTCGGCATCACCACGCCGATCACGACGCTGCCCTCGATGGTGCTGGGCACGTCCGAGGTCCGCCTGATCGACATGACGCGCGCTTTCGCCGCGGTCTCGGCCGGTGGCAGCGCGATCGAGCCCTACGGTATCACCAAGGTGGAAACGAGCAGCGGGCGTGTGCTCTACCAGCATGAGCACAAGCGCGGGCAGTTGCTTGTGCCGCAATACGTCGCGGCCGGGATCACCGACCTGCTGCAGTCCGCCGTCGCCACCGGCACCGGACGCGCCGCGCAGATCGGGCGGCCTGTCGCGGGCAAGACCGGCACCACCTCGTCGAACAAGGATGGCTGGTTCCTCGGCTTCTCGAGCGGTGTGACGACGGGCGTGTGGATGGGCCGCGACGACGCCAAGCCGGTCCCCGGGCTTTCGGGCGGGCGCGCTCCGGCCGCGGCCTTCGCGCAGTTCATGCGCGCGGCGGTGAAGAACCGGCCCGTCGAGCAGTTCGACACCGAACTCCAGCTACCCGAATGGCAGCTCGAGCCCGACGATGAGTACTTCTACGGCGATCCGGACGACTACTATTACGGCGACGAAAGCGGCAACATGATCGAGCCGGGGACCGGCGGACGCGGACCGGGCGACGGCATGCCGCGCTACGACGACGGCACGGTCGGCCCGGGCCCCGGCCCCGGCGAAGCGCCGCCGGCCGCCGCCAGCGACGACTTTCTCGACCGCGCGCTCGGGCGCAACCAGGGCGATCCGGGGCTAAGACCGGGTCAGGGCACCGGCACCCAGCCGCTCCCGACCGTCCGCCGCGGCAGCAGCCCCGCCGAGCGTCAGCAACCACCGCCGCCGCAGCCCTTGATGCCCCAGGGGCAGGGCGGCGACGGGCGCGAGTACCGGCCGGGGCTGTACTAGCTTTCGCTATATTCTGGCGGTACGCTCGACGGGGCCACTCGTGCGATGTGGTCGGAAAGCCGGGGCAAGCCGATGCGTCTTTTACTGGCGGTTTCGATCGCGGCGCCGATTGCGGTGCCGGCTTGGGCTTGTCCCTACTCAGAGCGGCCGCCCACGGCCGAAGAACTGGGGGCAGTAGCGGAGCGGGACAGGCAGGAGCGCCTCGATGCCGATGTGATCGATGTCATCCTCATGGCGGCTCCGGCACCCTTCCTCACGACGCTCTATGTGCCGTTGCGAGATTGGAAACCCGAATTTGCCTCGGAGGCGCCAGTCCAGTTCGCCAGTGACGCGGGCCCAGTGCGGCGGGGCTACAGCTACCAACAAGGCAGGGGGACGTGTCAGTGGTATAGCTTCTTTCGTCCGAACGTCGTCGACTGGGAAAAGCTTCGATCCGGCGTGTTTGTTCGGAAGACTAACTACTCGGAAAACCTGCCTCAGCCGAAGGGCTACCATTTGAACCGTGCGAACGGGTATTTCGTGGAAAGATCAGATCGGGGAAGACCGGCGGCAAGGTACTTCGTCGTCCTTTCACTGCGCCCCTGCAAATCGGTTCCCGACGAGAAGGGCGATTGCCGCTGAACAGACGAAAAGGCCCGCCGGATCCGATCCGGCGGGCCTTCGCTTTTTTCGGTGACGGTCGGCCTCAGCGCAGGCGGACGGGCACGTAGATGGCGGGCTGGCCGCGGCGCTGGACGCGCAGCAGCACGGCGTCGCGGCCGGCGCTGCGCGCCGACTTCACCGCGTTCTCGAGGCCATCGGGCGTGTCCACGTCCTGATAGTTCGCAGACAGGATGATGTCGCCCCGGCGCAGGCCCTTCTGGCCCGCGTCGGACGAGGGGTCGACCGCCGAGACGACCACGCCCTTGGTGGCATCGGAAGCGCCGAGCTGGCGCGCGATCTGCGGCGTCAGCGGGATCACCGAGACGCCGAGCGCTTCCTCGGCGAGGCCTTCGCCCTGCGGTTGAGGATTGGAGAACTGGTCCTCGTCCTGCTCCGCGTCGGGATCGAAGAACTGGTCCGCCAGTTCGTCCTCGCTCGGGCGCTGCTCGACCGTGGCATTGACCGAAAGGCGCTTGCCATTGCGGATCAGCTCGATCGGGATGCGCGTGCCCGGTGCCGTATTGGCGACGAGGAACGAGAGCGACTGCTCGCGCGTCACTTCCTTGCCGTCGACCTTGGTGACCACGTCGCCAGCCTGAATGCCGGCCTTGGCCGCCGCGCCGCCGGGCTCGACCGACTGGATGAACTCACCCTTGTTGTGGGCGATGCCGAGCGAATCGGCGAGATCCTCGTTGATCGGCTGGATGCGCACGCCGAGATAACCGCGCTCGATCGTCTCGCCCTTGATCAGCTTCTGCACGATCGGCGCCGCGGTCTCGGCCGGAATCGCGAAACCGATGCCGACGCTGCCGCCCGAAGGCGAAAAGATCGCGTTGTTGATGCCGATCACCTGCCCGTTCATGTCGAACATCGGGCCGCCCGAGTTGCCGCGATTGATCGCCGCGTCGGTCTGCAGGTAGCGATCGTAGGCGCCGCCCGCGCCGGTGTTGCGGTAGACCGCCGAAATGATGCCCGAGGTCACGGTGCCGCCGAGGCCGAACGGGTTGCCGATCGCGACGATCCAGTCCCCCACGCGCGCATTGCCCGAATCGCCGAACTTGACGAAGGGCAGCGACTTGTTGGCGTTGACCTTGAGCACCGCGAGGTCGGACTGCGCGTCCTTGCCGACCAGCTTTGCCGGATACTCGGTGCCGTCGGGCATGGTGACGGTGATCGATTCGACTTCCGCGTTGCGCGAGCCCGCCGAGATCACGTGATTGTTGGTCACGACATAGCCGTCGGCCGAGACGATGAAGCCCGAGCCGAGCGACTGCGCCTGGCGCGTCTGCGGCCCGCCTTGGCCCTGTCCGCCGAACAGGTCGGCGAAGGGCGTGCCGGCGAAGGGGTTGTTCTGCTGAACCTGCACGCGCTGCCGGGTCGAGATGTTCACGACCGCGGGTGCGAGCTGTTCGGTCAGGTCCGCGAAGCTGGCAGGCGCGCCGGTTCGAGGCACGACGCGGCTCATTTCGCTGGTTTCGTTCTGGGCCACTTGCGCTCCGGCGGGAAGGCCGGTGACGAGCGAGAGTGTGGCGCCCCCGAGCAGGAGCGCGGTGGTCAATCCATAAGCATATCGCACGGGCTTCACGTCCTCTTAGTCCTCCGTTTCACGGTCATTGCGCCCCTCCCTTGCCAGCTTCGCCGCGGATTGACGCCCCGGCGGCTTAACCGGGATTGAATAGCGCGTCGGCACATGAAATTTCGTCGGCATCCGGCCGGATTCAAGGGCCCTTGAACTGCTTGAGGTAGCTGTTCTCGGGCGAAAGCAGGATCGTCGTCGCGCCGTTGTCGTCCGAGAAGGCAAAGTCGTAGCTCTGCATCGCCCGGTAGAAATTGTAGAAGTCCGCGTCCTTGCCGAAGCTGTCGGCATAGGTCTTGGCGGCTTCCGCCTCGGCGTCGGCGCGGATGAACTGCGCCTGCTTCTGGCCCTGCGCGCGAATCGTCGCCGCTTCCTGTTCGCGCGCGGCCTGCATCCGCGAGAAGGCGCTTTCCAGCGCGCCTTCGGGCAAGTCGGCCCGCTTGATCCGCACGTCGACGATCTGGACCCCGTATTCGCGCGCCTCCTTGTCGAGACCGGCGCGGATGTTCTCCATCGCCCGGCCGCGCTCGGCGGTGAGCAGCGACTGGAAGGTCCGCCGTCCGAGTTCCTGGCGCAGCACCGAGGTCAGGATCGGCTCGAGCTGCTCCTTGACGCGCTCGGTCGTGCCGGCGGTGCGCACCATGCGCACCGGATTGATCACACGGAAGCGCGCATAGGCATCGACGTTGAGGCGAAGCTGGTCGGTCGAGAGAACCTGCTGCGGCTGCATGTCGACCGCGAGCAGGCGCTTGTCGATCCGCTCCACCCGGTCGACGAAGGGAATCCGCGCGATCACGCCCGCGCCCGTCTGTCCGAAGTCGGCGCCTTCCTTGTAGGCGTTGATCACCTTGATCGGCTCGCCGAAGCGCACGACGACGGCCTGCTCGGTCTCGGGGACCACGATCAGGCTGGCGAGCAGCGCGGCGATGATCACCACCGCGGCCGCGATCGCGACCTTGTATTCCTGCAGAATGCCCATCACTGGCCTCCCTGCGGCTGGGCCTGCGGGCTTGGCGCGGTCACCGTTTCGCCGCCGCGATTGCGCATCGCCGGAAGCGGCAGGTAGGGCGCGACCCCGTCGGCTTCGACGATCACCTTGTCGTTGTTGCTCAGCACGCGTTCCATCGTCTCGTAGTACATGCGCCGTTTCGTCACCTCGGGGGCGAGGCGATACTGCTCGTAGACCTTGTCGAAAGCCTGCGCGTCGCCTTGCGCGCGGGCGAGAAGCTGTTGCGCCCAGGCGCGCGCGTTCGAGCGGTCGCGCTCGGCATCCTGCTGCGCGGCGGTAACCTGCTGGAACGCGGCGATGACCTTGGAGGGCGGATCGGCTTTCTTGATCTCGACGCCCTGCACGGCGACGCCGGCGTGGTAGAAGTCGAGAATGCGCTGCATGCGTTCGCGCACGCTCTGCTCCACTTCGCCGCGGCCAGCGCCCGAAAGCGCGCCGTCGAGCGAGACTTCGGCGATCGACGAGCGCATCGCCGCCTCGGCGACCTCGCGCACGGTCTCTTCCGGATCGGCGAGGCGCAGGCGGAAATTCTTCAGGTTCTTGATGTTCCAGCGGACCAGATAGCTCAGGTCGACCAGGTTCTGGTCGCTGGTGAGCATCAGCTTTTCGGCTTCGCCCTCGGGGATCGTATAGACCTTGATCGAAGTGACGTCGGTGACTTCGACCGTCTGGATCGGCCAGGGCAGAGACAGCGATACGCCCGGCTGGATCGTGTGCGAGTACTTTCCGAAGGTCGTGACGATGCCTTCTTCCTTGGGTCCGACCATGTGCACCGTGGTCAGCCCTAGCCAGACGAGCACGATCGCGCCGATGATCAGCGGCAGCCAGCTCTTGCCGTCGGGGCGAAGCGGAATGCGCGGCATGCCTCCGCCACCGCCGCCGGAACCTCCACCGCCCCGGCGCCGCTCGGCACCGAAGATGTCGTGAATGTTGGGCGAGCGCCGCTGGCCGTCCGAAGGCGGCAGCCACGGGCTCGCTCCGCGACCCTTGCGCGGCGGATCGGCCTCGCCGGTTCCGCCCTGCTCGTCGCCGTTGTCATCGTCGGCACCGCCCCGGTCACCCCAGGGGCTGCGTCGTCCCGCCATCGCGAGCACGCCGCGCGCCAGATCTCCACCAAAACTCCTCATGCCCCCATCTATAGGCATGACCGGCGCAAAAAACAGTGGTCGCCCCTGCATTTTCCTGCGGAGGGGCCGCAGGAGTCGCTCCATCGCGGTGCGCCTTTTTCGGTTCCCACCGGTTGCCGCGATGCTCTAGGAGGCCCAGCATGACACCCAATCGGACCGCACCGGCATGAGCGAGGACCAGACCGAATCCCTCAAGGCGCTGCTGCCGCCGCACGTCGCCGAGCGACTCCAGTCGTTGCGGCTGACCGAAGGCCGCGCCGTTCTCGTGTGCGACGCCAGCGGCCTTTCCGCGCTCGACCGCGACAAGCTGGAGATCGCAGCGAAGGACTCCTTGCGCGGCGCCAAGGGCGTTTCCGAGGTGCGCGTGGCGATGACCGCGGACAAGGTGCGCCGCCGGATCATCGCGGTGGCCTCGGGGAAGGGCGGGGTCGGCAAGTCGACCGTCGCCGCCAATATCGCGGTCGCGCTGTCGCGCGAGGGGCGCAAGGTCGGGCTGGTCGATGCCGACATTTACGGGCCTTCACAGGCGCGCCTGCTCTCGACCGAGGGGGAGCGGCCCAAGGCGAGCGAGAACCAGCTCATCCCGGTGTTCAGCCCCTGGGGCCTGCCGATGCTCTCGATGGCGCATCTCGCCGATCCCGGGCAGGCGATCGCCTGGCGCGGGCCGATGGCGGGCAACGCGCTGGTGCAGATGCTCGAGGCGGCCTGGGGACCGGCCGAAGTCCTGATCGTCGACATGCCGCCCGGCACCGGCGATATCCAGCTCACCATGATCCAGCGCTTCAAGCCCGACGGGGCGGTGATCGTCTCGACCCCGCAGGACCTCGCGCTGATGGACGCGACTCGCGCCATCGAGCTGTTCGACAAGGGCGACGTGCCGATCATCGGTCTGGTCGAGAACATGTCGGGCTATGTCTGCCCGCATTGCGGCGAGGTGAGCGATCCGTTCGGCTCGGGCGGCGCGCAAGCGGTCGCGGGCGGGATGGAGCACCCGTTCCTGGGTCGCATCCCGCTTGCGCTCGAGATCCGGCAGGATAGCGACGCGGGTTGTCCGCCCGCTGCGGGCGAGGGCGAGCAGGGCGAGGCGTTCCGCGCGATCGCCGCGCGCATTTCCACCTGGCTTGACGGCGGCGCGCCGTGAGGCGCCGGTGAGACGGAGACCGGCCTGAATGGCCACGCGGCGCGGAATTCTGATCGGAGCGCTGGCAGGCGGCGGGCTCGCCGTCGGCTACATGCTGCGGCCGCGCGACTATCCGCTTCCGCTGACTCCGCTGCGCGGCGAAGTCGCCTTCGATGCCTGGATCAAGATCGCGGGCGACGGCGTCGTCACTGTCGCGGTGCCGCAGCTCGAGATGGGGCAAGGGGTGACCACGCTGATCCCTCAGATCGTCGCGATGGAACTCGGCGCCGACTGGCGGCAGATCGCGGTCGAGCCCGCGCCGGTCAGCGCGCACTACGCCAACCTCGTGCTCGCGGCGCGATGGCGCGAATTGTGGATGCCGCTGCTGCCCGACCTCGCCGAAGACCCCGAGGGTCTGATTGCCCGTCGCTGGGCACAGGACTATCGCTTCGATGCCACCGCCGACGGCACGTCGCTCGCCGCCTACGAGGCGCCCGCGCGCGCCGCCGCCGCTTCGGCGCGGGCGATGATCGCGCAGGCCGCGGCCGCGCGCTGGGGGGTCGCCTGGGAGGAGTGCCAGGTCGCGGAAGGCGTCGTCGCGCACGAGGACAAGCGCCTGCCGCTCGCCGCGCTCGCCGCCGAGGCGGTGCGCTTTGATCCCCCCGACCCACCGCCGTTGCGCGCCGAGCCGCCGGCTGAACGCCCGGAGGATTTCCCCATCGGCGCGGCGCCACGCTACCCCCGGCTCGATCTGCCCTCCAAGGTGGACGGCAGCCACGTATTCGCGGGCGACGTGCGCCTGCCCGATCTCGTCTACGCGGCGATCCGCCACGGCCCGATCGGCGAGAGCGCCCTGCTCGATTACGACAAGGATCGCGCCGACCGGGTGCGGGGCCTGATCACGCTGGTGCGCCACAAGCGCTGGCTCGCGGCGGTCGGGACCACCTGGTGGGCGGCCGAGCAGGCGCTTGCGCGCATCGCGCCGCGTTTCGAGACGCATGCCGCTGCGGAAAGCGCGGACATCGAACAGGCGCTGGCGGTCGCGCTCAATACCGGCGAGGCGCGCCGGCTCCACGAAAGCGGCGATGCCGCGGCCTTGCTCGTGGGGCGCCTGTCGCACCAGTTGCGCTACGAGGCGCTGCCCGCCATTCACGCGACGATCGAGACGGCAAGCGCCACGGCGCGCTTTTCGGACGGTCAGCTCGAACTTTGGGTCGCGACCCAGGCGCCCGAATCGGCTCGCCGTGCCGTGGCCGACGCGCTTGGCCTCGGCGCCAGCCAGATCGTGCTCTATCCGATGCCCGCGGGCGGCAGCTTCGACCGCCGGCTGGAACACGATCACGCGGTCGAGGCGGCGATCATCGCGCGGGAGTGCGGGCGGCCCGTCCAGCTCGTCTGGTCGCGCTGGCAGGAACACGTCGCGGGCTGGCCGCGCACGCCTGCGGTCGCCGTGCTCGCCGCGCGCACCGACGACGCGGGAAGGATCGCCGGCTGGCGCAGCCGCATTGCCGCGCCCGCCAGCGCGCGCGAGTTCGGCCGGCGGCTGTTCGGGCGGCAGGACCCGCTCTCCGCCCGCCGCGACGTGGCAGACGAAGCGGACCCGCTCGTTACCGAAGGCGCGGTGCCCCCCTACGACATCGCCCATCTCGCGCTCGATCATGTCCCGGCAGCGATCCCGTTGCCCACCGCGCGGATGCGCGGCAATGCCCACGGCTACACCGCCTTCTTCAACGAGAGCTTCGTCGATGAGCTTGCCCACCTCGCGGGCCGCGAGCCGCTTGCCTACCGCATGGCCATGCTGGGCAAGGACCCGCGCCTTGCCGAATGCCTGCAGCGTGTCGCGGCGCTCTCCGAGTGGGGCGGCGGCGGCGATTCCAGCGGGCAGGGCATCGCCTGCCACCGCATCGGACACGGCCGGATTGCCGTAGTGGCAAGCGCGCGCCGAAGTGAGATGGGCGTGCGCGTGAACAGGATCAGCGCCGTCGCGGACATCGGCCGCATCGTCAATCTCGACATCGCCCGCCAGCAGGTGGAAGGCGGGATCGTCTTCGGCCTCGGCCTCGCGCTCGGCTCGAGCCTCTCCTACGAAGAGGGCCTGCCCGCGCAGGGACGGCTCTCCGCGCTCAACCTGCCGGTCCTGGCGGACTGTCCCGCCATCGACGTCGAATTCGTCACCAGCGACGAGGACCCCGAAGATCCGGGCGAACTCGGCGTCGCCGCCGTCGCGCCGGCCGTCGCCAATGCCCTGTTTTCGGCGACCGGGTTGCGGTTCCGACGCCTGCCGCTGCTGTCGGAGGAATATTGACCGTGCCGCGTCCCGGTGATCACCCCGATGCGCTGACCGGCGATATCGGCGTCCTGCTCGTCAACCTTGGGACGCCCGATGCGCCGACGCCCGCCGCGGTGCGCCGCTACCTTGCCGAGTTCCTGTCCGACCCGCGCGTCGTCGAGATTCCGGCGCTCGTGTGGAAGCCGATCCTGCATGGCATCATCCTGCGCACGCGGCCGGCCAAATCGGCGCACGCCTACCGGCAAGTCTGGACCGAGCAGGGCTCGCCGCTCGCCGCTATCACCGCCGCGCAGGCGGACGGGCTCCGGCAGCGGCTGGGGGAGGGCGTGCGGGTCGACTGGGCGATGCGCTATGGCGCGCCGGCGATGGGCGAGCGGCTGGCAAGGCTCAAGCAGGCGGGTTGCGACCGCATCCTTGTCGCGCCGCTCTATCCGCAGTACTCGGCCGCGACGACGGCTTCGGCGATCGACGCGCTCGGCGTGGCGCTTGGCGCGATGCGCTGGCATCCCGCGCTGCGGACCTTGCCGCCCTACTACGACGACCCGGCCTATATCGAGGCACTCGCGTCCGATCTCTCGCGCCAGATCGACGCGCTCGGCTTCGCGCCCGAAGTTTTGCTGCTTTCGTTCCACGGCATGCCGGAGCGCACCCTGCACCTGGGCGATCCCTACCACTGCCAATGCCGCAAGACCGCGCGCCTACTGGCCGAGCGGATGCGCGGGCGCTATCCCGGCCTGCGGGTCGAGATCGCGTTCCAGTCGCGTTTCGGGCGAGCCAAGTGGCTCGAACCGGCAACCGACGCCGTGCTCGAGGCCGAGGCGCGAGCGGGCACCCGGCGGCTCGTGATCGCTGCGCCCGGTTTTTCCGCCGACTGCCTGGAAACGCTTGAGGAACTGGCGATCCGCGGGCGGGAAAGTTTCGTCGAAGCGGGCGGAGAAGACTTCGCGGCGCTTGCCTGCCTCAACGACGGCGAGGCGGGCATGGCCATGCTCGAGACGCTGGTCCGGCGCGAACTTGCGGGTTGGTCCCAGGAGCGCGACGGGTGATATTCTTGACATAGACCCGTTTTGTTCTACTCCTGTTCGAAATAGAGCGAGGAGTCGATTCGATGCTGCAAGACGCATTCGCTGTCGGGACTGGGCCCGAACTGGATTATGCCGCGACGGGCGATACGCAGGGGGGGCTGCCCGTTTCGCTGTCGATCTTCGCCGACCGGGCGCATGTGCGCGAGACCATCCGCGAGGACGCGGAAGCCGCCGGCGTGCGGATCACCAACATCGGCGATCTCGGCGGGCTTCGCGGCGGCGAGGCGCGTGCGCTCGGCGACGTCGTGCTGGTCGATTGTCCCCGCGTCGATGCGGCCTGTCTCGCCTCGCTTTCGCGGCTTGACATGCGCGCGGCGAACAGCGGCGCCCGGATCGTGATCTCGACCTCGATCGCGGCGCTAGAGGACGTCTTCGCGTGCATGGATCAGTCGCGCCCGCAGATTCTGGTTGATCCCGATCGCGCCGAGCGGGTGATTGCGCTCGGCCAGATCATGGCGCGGTTTCCCTCCGCACGGCTGCGCGAATTGTCCGAGGAAGACCGGCTGATGCTGCTGCGTCTCACCGAACAGGTCGGCAAGATCGCGGGGCGGATCGACCGGCTCGCCAACCCGCAGGCGTCCGTCGGGGCAGGAGAGGCAGGACAGCCATCGCCGGAAGCGTCGGCATCGCCGTTCCTGCCAGCGGATCGAAACGGGCTGCGATCGATCCGCCCCGCACTGCCCGATCCGCGGCTCGTGCGTATGGTGATCAAACACCGGCGGTTGCGCGCCAGGTTCTTCGACGAAGACCTCTTCGCCGATCCGGCCTGGGACATGCTGCTCGATCTGACCGCCGCGCGCGCCGAGCATGCGCGGGTCTCGGTCACTTCGCTGTGCATCGCCGCCGCCGTTCCCGCGACGACGGCGCTGCGCTGGATCAGCCAGATGGTAGAGTCCGGGCTTTTCGAGAGGCGGTGCGACGATACCGACCGGCGTCGCGCTTTCATCGCGCTCAGCGACGGCGCAGCAGGCGCGATGGCCCGCTATTTCGATGAGATCGGCCCCGACGCCTTGCTGGCGGCCTGAGGATCGCCGCCGCAAACCGGACGTGATCGAAGGGGCAAACCGGCCGCCAGCGCTTGACCTTGCCCGCTGTTTGCCAAATGGTAACAAGTCATAGAGGATGTCGAAACAGAGCACGTCGGGATCAAACGATAACCATATATTGGGCTTTCAATTCGGCACGTGTCGTCGCTGGCGGTCGGCTTGCGCTGGCTTTGTCGTTGTTGCTGCTGACCACGACAGATCCGGGCCATATCGGCTTCCGACTGGAGCCCGACGACGTCGTCGCGTTGTCGTTCCTCGTCGGTGCGTTCTGCATCGCGCTCGTGGCCTGGACGAACTGGTGGCTCGATCACCTGTGGCAACCCGCGATCCTGGCTGTCGATATCCTGGTCTTCATTGCCTTGCCTTCTCTGATCGAGCCTGCGTTCAGCGGATTTCGCATCGCGTCACTGACGACCGCGACGTTCATTATCCTTTCGGTGTCGATCCGCTGGGACTGGAAGTCCGCGGCGCAGGTTGCGATCGCTCTCAACCTTCTCAACCTGCTGCTCTCGACGCTGCAGCCGGTTTCGACGTTCCTGCCGGTCAGGCTGGCGATCGACGAATCGCCCCAGCACGAGTACGTGCGCAACCTTTTCTATTTCCTCCTGATTTCTCTGCTCGTCGTCTGGCTCGGCAGACGCATCACGGCCTTGCGGTCGGCACGGTTCCAGCCTGCGTCCGGCCTCAGCGCCGAAAAACTGCTGGAACTGGGACTGCAATTCCTGGCGGACGGTATCGGTGCGAGGACGGGGGCCTTCTGCTGGCAACGCCGCGACCGTTCAGCCTGCACGCTGGTGACCACCGGAGCGCTGCCGCGCTCGATAGACGGGGCCGAGATCGAATGTGGCCTCGATGAGGAGGACATCGCGGTCGCGTGGCTGTTCGACGTGGAGCACCGGCGCGCGCTCGAACTGACGAAGCAGGGCAAGGTCGTTGCCGCCCGGCTCAGGGAAGATCCGCCCGCGGCGATGATGCGCCAGGGCGCGCACGAGGGTGTCGACATTCCGATCGCCGGCGCCAGCGGCCAGGGGCGGATCGTTCTCTCGGACCTCAGGGCGCCGAGCGCGGATATGCTGACCTTTCTCTCCACGGCGGTCAGCGAGGTCGTCGTTGCCCTCGATCGCCAGCAGGCCAGCCTGCTTTCGCGCGAGAAGGCGCTCGCGCGTATTCGCCAGACCCTGGCGCGTGATCTCCACGACAGTGTCGCGCAGACGCTGGCGGGGATGCGCTTCTGGCTGCGCTCGCTGCGCGGACGGCCCTTGTCGAGGGCGGAGCTTGACCTCGAACTGGCGCGCATCGACGAAGTGCTGAGCGAGGAATCGCGCGCGCTGCGGGCGGTGATCGACCGGTTGCGCGACGATGCCGAACCGCTCCGCGGCGCGGATTCGCTTCATGTGCTGCTCGAGACGCTCGCGGCGAAATGGCGCATCAAGGTCCGCCCCGCCCCGGGCTTCGATACGCTCGACGACGCGCCGGCGCTCGACTTCGAGGTGCGACAGATCATCCGGGAAGCGGTTTCCAATGCGGTGCGGCACGGCGGCGCCGATCTCGTCGAGGTCAGTCTCGAACGGCGGAAACGCGGTATCCGCCTCGAACTGCGCGACAACGGCCAAGGCTTCGACAGCGGAACCCAACGGCCCCGGATGATCGCCCAGCGCGTCGCCGATCTCGGCGGAAGCATGACGATCCATTCTTCCAGCGCGGGGACGCACATCGAAGTGGAACTACCAAGCGACTAGCAGCGCGGCCCTATGGCGGTATGGCGAAAGACAGACGAGCACCTGCTGTTTGCCGGCATTGACCTGGATGCGCCTTGACGGCACCGCGCGCGCGGCGCTTGGCCACGGATCGGGGCGACTGAAGGGCGGGGACGGGGCGCGCCACCGACGTAATGCGCCTCCGCGATGTTCCGCGTCGGACGAGCCGCCGGTCTGTCACCGCAGTTTCATGATCGGGGAATAGCGGCGCATGGAAAGGGGTGTCTCATGACAAATCGCTTCGTTCTGCTGGCGGCTGTCGGCGCTTCGGCGCTGGTCGCCCAATCCGTTCATGCTCAGGAGGCGGACGATTCCGCCTCTTATCGCACCGAGGAGATCGTGGTGACGGCGCAGTTGCGCCGGCAGGACCCGATCGACGTGCCGATCACGCTCAGCGTTCTCGGAGGCGAAGAACTCGATCGCTTCGGACTGCGCGAGTTCGACGAGCTTTCGCGTTTCGTCCCGGGTTTCGTGGTGCAGAACCAGTCGCCGAACAATCCCGGCTTCGTCATTCGCGGCATTACGTCGGACAGCGGCGCCGCCACGGCCGAACCGCGCGTCTCGATCTACCAGGACGGGGTCTCCATTTCGAAGTCGCGCGGTTCCTATGTCGAACTGTTCGACATCGAGCGGGTCGAAGTCGCTAAGGGGCCGCAATCGACGCTCTATGGCCGGGGCGCGCTCATCGGCGCGGTCAACCTTATCCAGAACAAGGCCGATCCCGACGCATTCGAGGCCTCCGCGCAGGCCGCCTACGGCAACTACGACTACTGGCTCCTCGAAGGCATGGTCAACGCCCCGCTCGGCGACGAGGCGGCGATCCGCATCGCCGGCCGCCTGCGCGAGCGGGACGGCTACGTCGAGAACCTGCTCGGCGGCGACGACTACAATTCGGTCGATACCAAGGCCGTGCGCGCCTCGCTTCACCTGGGAACCGGCGGGCTGAGCTTCGACCTGATCGGCAACTATCAGAAGGACGCGCCCGCGGGCACTGCCTTCAAGTCGATCGCTTATAACCCGACCGATCCGCTGACCGGCGCCGTCATCGGCGATGCCGGTCGCAACAGCGGGGCGGCGCTCGTGGCGGCACAGGGGTTTCCCGACGGCGCGCTCGGCCTTGATCGCGAGGTTTGGGGCGTCAGCGGACTGGGCAAGGCCGAGCTTTCCGACCGCTTCACGCTGACCTCGATCACCGCCTATCGCAAGTTCAACTCGCTCGAAGTGTTCGATGCCGATGGCATCTCGCTGCCGATCCTGACCGCCGCCGAGGACGCGCGCGGCAAGCAGTTCAGCCAGGAACTGCGCCTCGCCTACGACAACGGCCCGCTCAACGCCTTCGTGGGCGCAAGCTACTTCTGGGAAAAGGGCACGCAACGCGCTCCGGCCGGTTTCGACGAGCGCATGACGCTGGCGCAGCTCGCGGGCGCCCTGGCGGGCGGCGGGCTGATCCCCGGCCGTCCCGCGAGCGATCCCGCGCCCGCCGCGCTGTTCGGCAATCCCACCTTTACCGCCGCGCTGCTGCAGGGCGTCGCCGGCGCCTATGGCTATGCGCTCGATCCCGCGCTGGCGCAGGGCATCGCCGCGAACCTCAGGCCGGGTCATCTCGAAACCTCGACCAACGGCAGCCGCACGCGCGCGATCGACGTGTTCGGCGACGTCACCCTGCGGGTCAGCGAGACCTTCGAACTGGGCGCCGGCATCCGCTATTCGCACGACGACAAACGCAGCAGCTACTCCGCCTCGGTGCTCAACGGTCGCTCGATCCTCGGCGGCTTCATCGGTGCGCTGGGCCTCGCCGAGCCGCTGCGGACCGGCCTGCTTCAGGGGCTCGCGGTTCCCGGCGCGGCGGCGATCCCGCCCTCGCAGGCCTATCCGGTGCCGCTGTTCGGCCTCGGCGCGCAGCCGACCGCGAACAATGGCGACGCCGACACCGCCGGGCTGAAGGACGGCGGCTTTTCCTGGCGCCTGACCGCGCGCTACCTGCCGAGCGAAGACGCCAGCTTCTACGCCACTTATGCGCGCGGGCGACGTCCCGAAGTGCTGACCACGCCGGGACCTTCAGCGCCGTTCGCTCCCGCTGCCTTTGCCACGCTCCCCTCGGAAACCGTCGACAGCTTCGAGATCGGCGCCAAGACCGCGCTGATGAACCGCACGCTATTCCTTGATGCCGGCGCGTTCTACTACGGCTACGACAACTTCCAGACCACGGTGCAGGACGGCACGCGGTTCATCGTCACCAATGCCGGCGAGGCGGAGGGCTACGGCCTCGAGGCGCAGGTCCGCTACGTGCCGAGCGAGGCGTTCGCGCTGTTCGCGAATTATGCCTGGAACCACAGCCGCTTCACCACCGGCGCGCGCGACGGCAATCGCTTCCGCCTGACGCCCGACCACAGCGCCTCGGTCGGCGCGATCGCCTCGGTTCCGGCCGGACCGGGCCGCGTCACCTTCGCGCCGACCGTGACCTGGCAGTCGCGGATTTTCTTCGATGACGACAACGATCGGCCCGACTTGCAGCAGCCGCCCGCCGCGCTCGTCGCCGACAATATCCGGGATGAGTTCCAGAACGGCTACGTTCTCGTCAATGCCCGCCTCGGCTATGAGTTCGACCGGAGCCTGCGGGTCGAGGCTTTCATCGAGAACGCGTTCGACAAGAAATACATCATCGATGCCGGCAACACGGGGGACAGTCTGGGGCTGCCCACGTTCATTGCCGGACGGCCGCGTTTCTACGGCATCTCCGCCAGTTTCCGCTTTGGAGGCGACCAGTGAAACTTGCTCGCCGTTCCGTTCTCGGCCTGCTCGGCTCGGGCGCCGCGCTGCCGGCGATCGGCCATGCTTCCCCGGCCTCGACCGGAAGTTTCGAATACGGCGTCGCCAGCGGCGATCCGACTTGCCGCGGCGCGATCCTGTGGACGCGCGTGACGCCGGCCGAGAACGGTTCGGACGCCGCGATCGCGCTGCGCTGGCATGTCGCCGTCGCTCCGGGCGCCAGGCCGATCGAAAGCGGCTCGGCGGAGGCCCGCGCGGCAAGGGATTTCACGGTGAAGGTCGAGGCGACCACGCTCGAACCCGGCAGCGACTACGTCTATTGGTTCGAACTCGCCGATGGCACCCGCTCGCCCGAAGGCCGTTTCCGGACCCTGCCCGAAGCGGGGACGAACGACGTCGTGGTGGCGGTCGCGACCTGCCAGCTTTTCCAGAACGGCTTCTACAACGCCTACGATCACATCGCCAAGCGCGAGCGGCTCGATGCCGTGATCCATCTCGGCGACTACATCTACGAATACGCCAACGACGGCTATGGCGGCGCGACCGGCAAGCGCCTGGGCCGCCTCGTCGAGCCGGACGGCGAGATCGTGACGCTGGCCGACTATCGCGCGCGCCACGCCTCCTATCGCGCGGACCCGATGCTCCAGGCCGCGCACGCTCGCGCTGCCTTCATTTGCGTATGGGATGATCACGAGACCGCGAACAATTCATGGCTGGGCGGCGCGCAGAATCACCAGCCCGAGACCGAGGGCGCGTGGAAAGTGCGCAAGGCGGCCGCGCTCCAGGCCTATTTCGAATGGCTGCCGATCCGCGATCCCGAAGCGGGCAAGCCTTGGGAGTCGATCAACCGCAGCTTCGAGTTCGGCGATCTGATGACGCTGGCGATGGTGGAGACGCGGCTCCTCGCGCGCGACAAGGGCGCCGACCTGTTCGGCGAGACCGGCGGCGCCCAAGCCGTGCGCAAGATGCTCGAGGTGCGCGCACGGCCCGAGCGCGAACTGCTCGGCAAGCCGCAGAGCGAATGGCTCGAAACGGTGCTCGCGGCCTCGGTCGCGCAGGGCAAGCCTTGGCAGGTCATCGGCAACCAGGTGGTCATGGCACGCGTCAACGGACCCGATCTGGAAAAGCTGTTCGGCGCGGAGAAGGCGGCGGCCATGCTGGCGCAATTGCCTGAAGGCGTGCGCCAGCAGGTGGAGCGGTCGGTGCTCGCCTACCGCGCCGGCCTGCCGTTCAATCTCGATAGCTGGGACGGCTATCCCGCCGCGCGCGAGCGGCTCTACGCCGCATTCGGGCGTGCCGGCGCGACACCGATCGTCCTGGCCGGCGACAGCCATGCCTTCTGGGCCAACCAGCTTGCCGACGATAGCGGCAAGGCGGTCGCGGTCGAGCTGGGAACGACGGGGATCACCAGTCCCTCGCCGGGCGATTCGATCCCGCAACTCGCGCTTGGCGAACTGCTCGCGGGGGTCAGCCCCGAAGTGCTGTTCTGCGACCAGAAATCGAAGGGCTATATCCTGCTCGAACTCACCAAGGAGCGGGCCGTTGCCGACTACGTCGCGATGTCGACGATCGAGCAGCGTGAATACGAGGCCAAGACCGTCGCGCGCTTCGCCGTCCGTGCGGGCGACAAGGCCGTCTTGCAGCGCACCTGAGACCGGCGTTTCCCGGGCCCGGGCCCGGGCCCGGGCCCGCTCTGGGGCGCGTATCGGGCCCGGCCACAGGGAACCGGGCCCACGCGGGGGGACTGACAACCAAGGGAGCTGCCCTGCGTACCCACGACGATGGCGCGATCTGGTTAACCTTGCATTTCAAAGCGTCATTGCATCGAAATTAACCATAGAATTTCCGATCCCTGCTATCGGATGCTTCATCCTGAATGGAGGTGCCACGGGGTATTCTTGCCAGTCTATTCCGGCTCGTCCTCTTTGATGTCCTTATCAGGATCGTAGGTCTCCTCGTCGCCGTTCACTTCCGAATATGTTTGAAGGTCGTCGGCGCCAGCCTCAGCCGCGTCCTCCATGGCGTCCATCGTGTCTGAGGCGTCCTCGCTCATGGCATTCGCGGTGCTATCCATCATTTCGTCGGTCTCGGCCGCATCCAGACTTCGCTGGGGGTCGTCGGAGCACCCCGACAGAAGACAGGCAAGCAATCCGAGCGCGGCCGACGTGTTTCTTGGTTTGGTGTTGCTCAGTTTCATTTACGGGTCTCCCATTCCCTCTCCGGAACAAACTTCCTTCAAATCTGCAAAGCTGCGGGCTTTCCATCCGCCGCTGCGACGCGGCCCTCCCGCCGCGGCGTCGGCCGGGTCGAAATCGTCTTGTGCGGCGGGATTGTAGATGTCGCTGGCAACGCGAATATGATCAGCGTAACGGCATTTCATAAGGAACGTGGCGACGATCAAGTCCTTCTCGCCCGGCTCTATTCTGTAGTCGACGTCATGGTCGTATCGACGGAAGATGGGCCACTGCAGTTCCGATCCCTGAAATTGACTTTTATGGCCTTCGGTGGGCCTGCGTGCTTTCCAGTATTCATCGCCGCGTTTGCCGTTTAGTGCTCCATAGTCGTATCGTTCCGCATCGAGCAGTTGCAGGCGGATGTCGACGTGACCGATCTTGAGGAGCCTCTGGCCAAGGTTCTCCACAGTCAGATGCGCTTCCACGGCAACGAGACCTTTGCCCAGTGGCACGAGTACTATCGACTGCGATACGTTCGCGTGCGGCATGCCTTTGCGCTCGACGAAGAACCAATACGCGGTGATCGCAAAGGCAAATATCGTGAAAAGGGCTTGGGCATACTCGGCCCGCTTCTTGTGCGCCTCGATATCCGTAAGGCCCAGGACGAAGACAGCAAGCAACGCCAGTATGGTGAGCGCAATCAGAATTGGATCGCTGTCCATCTGTCCCCCGACACTCTTAAAAATAGAGAGCTTTATAGTTTATATGATTCCTCTCGACGGCGAGCAAAGCAATCAATGTCCGTTTTGATGATTAGATAAAGATCATTCATCCGGGAAAGGATGGGTATGTTTTCGATGGCCGTTTCTTGATGGACGAGGCTCGGCTTGCTGATTCATGTTCCGGCGGATTCGCGAGGCGCAATTGAACAGGTAGCGACAATGGCGGTGACGATTGGACGTGCGGGAGCGGCTTCGGCGCGACGACCGGCACGGTGACGTGCATGTTGACGTCGGCGCAAAATCGCCTATCCACCCGGCCATCCGGCACGCGGGCGGTTAGCTCAGTTGGTAGAGCATCTCGTTTACACCGAGAGGGTCGGCGGTTCGAACCCGTCACCGCCCACCATGAAATCAGGGACTTACTGAGATCTCGGCGTGAGCCTGGAGACTTCGGCAAGAGAGGAAGACGCGCCGCGGGGCGCATTTGGCCGATCCTGAACTGGCGACGGTAGCCCTCGGGTTACGGCGGCAATCACACCGGGATCAGCGCTTCTCTGGCCAAGGTCCTGTCCAACAAGGCGGGCCGCCTCATGCCTCAGCCATCGGCATTAGTCGCTCGGGTCCTCGAAGCCGAGCAGCACCGCGCCGAGCGGCGGGATGACGACATGCGCGCGCGGGCGTCCGGTCTCGTCGGGTTGGGCGTGGATCGTGCCGCCGTTGCCGATGTTGGCGCCGCCGTAGACCGATGCATCGCTGTTGAGCAGCTCGCGCCAATTTCCGGCGATCGGCAGGGGGACCTCGTACCCATGGTGCGGGTTCGGCGTCATGTTGAGGATCACCGCGACCGGCCGGTCGCCCTCCCTGCCGTAACGCGCGTAGGCGAAGACGCTGTTCGCGCTGTCGTCGCCGACCAGCCAGTCGAAGCCGGCCGGGTCGGCATCGCGGGCGTGTAGCGCGGCCTCGCTCGCATAGAGCCGGTTGAGGTCGCGCACGAGCCGCTGGATCGCGGCGTGCTCTGGCCTGTCGAGCAGGTCCCACGAGATTTGCGCATCGTGATTCCATTCGCGCTCCTGCGCGATCTCGCTGCCCATGAAGAGCAGCTTCTTGCCCGGGTGCGTCCACATGAACGACAAGTAGGCCCGCAAGTTGGCGAAGGCCTGCCAGCGGTCGCCCGGCATCTTGCCGATCAGCGAGCCCTTGCCGTGCACGACCTCGTCGTGGCTTATCGGCAGCACGAAGCGCTCGGAATAGGCGTAGACCAGCCCGAAAGTGAGTTCGCCATGGTGCCATGAGCGATACATCGGGTCCCGCTCGACGTACTGCAGCGTGTCGTGCATCCAGCCCATGTTCCACTTGTACGAGAACCCGAGGCCGTCATGATCGACCGGCGCGGTCACGCCGGGCCACGCGGTGGATTCCTCGGCGATCGTGACCGCGCCCGGCGCGCGCTCGGCCACGAGCTGGTTCATTCGCTTGAGAAACTCGACCGATTCCAGGTTCTCGCGGCCGCCGTGAACGTTTGGGACCCACTCGTCGTGCTTGCGGCTGTAATCGCGGTAGAGCATCGAGGCCACGGCATCGACGCGCAGTCCGTCGATGTGGAAGGTTTCGGTCCACCACAGGGCCGAGGCGAGCAGAAAGCCGGAGACCTCGCGCCGCCCGAGGTTGTAGATCAGCGTGTTCCAGTCCTGATGATAGCCTTCGCGCGGATCGGCGTGTTCGTACAAGTGAGTGCCGTCGAACTGCGCAAGGCCGTGCGCGTCGGTCGGGAAGTGCGCGGGCACCCAGTCGAGGATGACGCCGATACCAGCCCGGTGGCAGGCATCGACGAAGGCGGCGAAGCCTTCCGGGGTGCCGTAGCGCGCCGAGGGCGCGAACTGCGACAGCGGCTGATAGCCCCACGATCCGCCGAAGGGATGCTCGGTGATCGGCAGCAGTTCGACATGGGTGAAGCCCATCTCGGCGACGTAGGGGATCAGGCGGTCGGCGAGCGCGCGCCATCCGAAGTGGCCCTGGGGATCGCCCTCGGGGCGCAGCCAGGAGCTGGCGTGGATCTCGTAGATCGCCATGGGCGCGTCGCTGGCCTGCAAACGCGCGCGCTCGGCCATCCAGTCGGCGTCGGTCCAGGCGAAATCCGGAGCCGCGGCGACGACCGAGGCGGTTGCCGGGGGCGCTTCGGTCTGGCGGGCCAGCGGATCGGCCTTCTGCGCGATCTGCCCGCCCGCGCCCAGGATCTCGAACTTGTAGTGCGCGCCAGCGCCGATGCGCGGGATGAAGATTTCCCAGATACCGGCGCCGTGGCGAACCCGCATCGGGTGGCGGCGGCCGTCCCAGCCATTGAAATCGCCGATCACGGAGACACGGCGCGCGTTGGGCGCCCAGACCGAGAAGGCGACTCCGGGTACGCCGTCCATCTCGCGCGGTTGCGCGCCCATGGCGCGCGCGAGATCCCAGTGGCGGCCCTCGCCGAACAGGTAGAGGTCCAAGTCGCCCAGCACCGTGCCGAAGGCGTAGGGGTCTTCGGCTTCGTGCTCGCCGCCGCCGGGCCAGCGCGTGCGCAGGCGGTAACCTGATGCATCGGGCGCGGGCGCGACGAACAGTCCCGCGGCGATCATCGTCATGGGCTTGGGGTCACCTTTCGCGGGAACGAGGGTGACCGCCTCGGCGCCCGGCTGATAGGTGCGCACCACCGCTCTGCCCTCGGCTTCGTGGCGGCCGAGGTAGCTGAAAGGATCGTCGAGCGTTCCGTGTTCGAGCGCGGTGGCGGCGGCCTGGTCGCGTTCGGTCATGAGTTGTCTCCGGCAAGCATTCTTTCCGCGCAGCGCGCGAGGCCCAGTGCGGGCACGGCCAGCCAATCGGGGCGGTTGGCGGCCTCGTAAGCCACTTCGTAGGCGGCCTTCTCGAGGACGAAGAGGTCCAGCATCGGGTCGGGGCCGACGTCTTCGCCGAAATAGCCGGCAAGGAACGCGGCCTCGGCGTTCTCGCGGAATTGCGCGCTTCCCAGTTCGGCCCGCTGCTCCTGCATCTCGCCGGCGGCCGGGCGGCTGCGCTCGGCGACCGCCCCCGCGTAGTCGAACGATCGCAGCATCCCCGCGACGTCGCGCAGAGGCACATCCTTCGCGCGACGTTCGGCCAGCGGACGCGTGGGTTCGCCTTCGAAGTCGATGATCATGACGTCGCTGCCGGTCACGAGGACCTGGCCGAGATGAAGATCGCCGTGGATTCTGGTCAACGCGCGGCCCTGTCCGCTCCTGGCGATCTGCGCGATCCTGGCGGCGACATCGTCACGCATCGCGCACAGGTGGTCGGACGCGGCGCGGGCGTCGGGGGCCAGCGCTTCGCGGTCCGCCAGCAGGTCGAGCGCCTTGTCGAGCTGCGCGGTCACCCGTTCGCCAAGTGCTTCGGCTTGGCTTTCGTTCATCGATTCGGGCGCGAAGGCGGGATTGTCGCAGGGCTGGGCGAGGATCTCGTGCATCTCGGCAAGCCGCCGCCCGAGGTTTTCGGCGAAATTGTTGTAATTGGCGAAACTCCAGTCGCCCTCGTGTTCGCTGCCGAGACGTTCGAGCGCGCCCAACGTCCACTGCCAGCCGTCGCCCTGGTTGAACACGAAGCCCTGCACGATCATCAGGAGCACGGGGCCTTCGGGGCTATCCTGGGTGACCGTCGCGAGCACCGGAGGCACGTTGGCGAAGCCGTTGTCGCTGAGGTAGCCGGTCATCTCGGCATCGGGATGGATACCGGGCTGAAGCTTGCGCAGGAGCTTGAGCACGGCCGTGTGCGAGAGGATAAGCGTGCTGTTCGATTGCTCCGCCGCGATCCATTCCGGCTCCGCCCCGGGATCGAGATCGAAGTCCGGCTTCGCCTCGAAGTGGATCGCGCCGCCGTCCGCCTCGATCACGGCGCCCTCGGCAAGTCCGGTCAGAACCGAACGGGCGAACGCCATGACCGCGAAGCCGTCGGTCAGCAGCCCGACGTGGCGCCCGCGACGTACGCGCGCGATCGCGAGGTTGGACGCGAACTGGCCCTGCGGGACCCCTTCCCAGGCGATTCCGAGCGGCAGGGTGTAGGTCGCCGTGCCCGAGGGCGTCGTCACCTCGATCAGGACGAGCAGCAGGTCCTCGCTGCCGGGCTGTCGCGACGCGTTCTTGATCCGCACCGACTCGATCGCCTCGTCCTTGGCTCCGAACCAGCGGCGGGACGCGACGTAGGCGGGCAGAATCTCGGTTTCCAAAAGGCGCAGGTTCTCTCCGCTGAGCACGTCGGAAAGCTGGGGACGCAGGACGAAAGTGAACTCCTCGACCTGGGCGCCGGGCGCGCTGCTGGACCATTCGGGCGGTTCGGCGGCTTCGGAAAGCTGGAAGCTCAAAAAGCCGTAAGGCTGCAGCGTCAGCAGATAGGGCAATTGCCCGAGCTTGGGGAAGCTCGTGCCGCCAGACAACTCGACCGGGGTGCGGCCCTCGAATTCGGCGAGATCGAGTTCGACAGCCTGCGGCGTGCGCGACAGGTTGGCGACGCACAGCAGCGTCTCGCCCTCGTGCTCGCGCAGATAGGCGAGGACCTTGCGGTTGGCTGGCCGCAGGAAACGCTGGGTGCCGCGGCCGAAGGCGCGGTGCTCGCCGCGCACCGCGAGGAATCCCTTGAGCCAGTTGAGCAAAGAGTGCTGGTCGCGCTGCTGCGCCTCGACGTTGATCGCCTGATAGCCGTAGAGCGGGTCCATGATCGGCGGCAGCGTCAGCCCGGCGGGGTCGGCGCGGCTGAAGCCGCCGTTGCGGTCGGACGACCACTGCATCGGCGTGCGCACGCCGTCGCGGTCGCCGAGGAACACGTTGTCGCCCATGCCGATCTCGTCGCCGTAGTAAAGCACGGGCGTGCCTGGCATCGTCAGCAGCAAGGCGTGCATCAACTCGATCCGGCGGCGATCGCGCTGGAGGAGCGGGGCGAGGCGGCGGCGGATTCCCAGATTGATGCGCGCGCGCTTGTCGGCGGCGTAGGTATCCCACAAGTAATCCCGCTCGGCATCCGTGACCATCTCGAGCGTCAGCTCGTCGTGGTTCCTGAGGAAGATGGCCCACTGGCAGTCCGCCGGAATATCGGGGGTCTGGCGCATGATGTCGGTGATCGGAAAGCGGTCTTCCTGCGCCAGCGCCATGTACATGCGCGGCATCAGCGGGAAGTGGAACGCCATGTGGCATTCGTCGTCGTCGCCGAAATACTGCTGCGTGTCCTCGGGCCACATGTTCGCCTCGGCAAGCAGCATCCGTCCCGGATAGTGCGCATCGAGATCGGCGCGGATCTTCTTGAGCAGTTCGTGAGTCTCGGGCAGATTTTCGTTCGAGGTTCCGTCGCGCTCGATCAGGTAGGGGATCGCATCCAGCCGCAGCCCGTCGATTCCGGCTTCCAGCCAGAAGTGCATGACCGAGAGCACTTCCTCGAGCACCTTGGGATTGTCGAAGTTGAGGTCGGGCTGGTGCGAATAGAAGCGGTGCCAGTAATAGGCCTGTGCCTCCTCGTCCCAGGTCCAGTTCGACTTCTCGGTGTCGCAGAAGATGATCCGGGTGCCCGAATAGAGCTTGTCGTCGTCCGACCAGACGTAAAAGTCGCGCTCGGGGCTTCCGGGCGGCGCCTTGCGCGCGGCCTGGAACCACGGGTGCTGGTCCGAGGTGTGGTTGATGACGAGTTCGGTGATCACGCGCAGGCCGCGCGCGTGCGCCGCGTCGACGAACGCGCGTGCCTCCTCGAGCGTGCCATAGTCGGGGCTCACGTCGCGGTATTCGGCGATGTCATAGCCGTCGTCGCGGCGCGGGCTGGGGTAGAACGGCAGGAGCCAGACGGCGGTGACGCCGAGTTCGGCGACGTAGTCGAGCTTTTGCATCAGCCCGGCAAAGTCGCCGATGCCGTCGTCGTTGGCGTCGAAGAACGACTTCACGTGGAGCTGATAGATGACGGCGTCCTTGTACCAGTCGGTCTCGCCCGCGAGGATATCGCTCATGCGTCCGCTCCCGGCGCGATGCGCCAGATGCGATAGGGTTCGGACGGGTCTAGCCCCACCTGTTGCCATTTGCCCCACCAGCGGAATCTGGCGCCGCTCGCCAGATCCTCGACTCCGATCGAGCCGTCGTCACCGATACCAAAGTCCCACAAGGGCACTTCGAAGCCGGTTGCCTGGTGATGGTGCGGATCGAGATTGACCATGACGAGGATCATGTCGCTGCCGTCGGGGCTGGGCTTGGCATAATAGAGCACGGTGTCGTTGGTGGCGGTGAGAAACCGGGTGTTGAGGTGCGTTTGCAGCGCCGGATGGCTGCGGCGCAGGCGATTGAACAAGGTGATGTCGGCCACGATGTTTCCGGGCTGGTTCCAGTCGCGCACGCGGATCTGATACTTTTCGGAATCGAGGTATTCTTCCTTGCCCGGAACCGGCGCGGCCTCGCACAGCTCGAAGCCCGAATAGACGCCCATCAGTCCCGACAGCGTCGCCGCGAGCGCGGCGCGGATGCGAAACCCCGCACGGCCCGATGTCTGGAGGAAGGGCGGGTTGATGTCGGGCGTGTTGACGAAGAAGTGCGGCCGGTAGAACTCGCGCGGGGCCGTCTGGGTCAGTTCGACGATGTAGTCCGTCAGTTCCGCCTTGTGGTCGCGCCAGGTGAAATAGGTATAGCTCTGCGAGAAGCCGATCTTCGCGAGGCGATACATCATTGCCGGCCGTGTGAAGGCTTCGGCGAGGAAGATCGCATCGGGGTGCCTGCCGCGAACGTCGGCGATCATCCATTCCCAGAACGGCAGCGGCTTTGTGTGCGGATTGTCGACGCGGAACGTCTTCACGCCGTGATCGATCCAGAACAGCACCGCGTCGCGCAGGCACAGCCACAGCCCGGGAATCGCGCCGTCCTGGTAGAAATCGACGTTGACGATGTCCTGATACTTCTTGGGCGGATTTTCGGCGTACTTGATGCTGCCGTCGGGCCGCCAGTCGAACCAGTCGGGATGCTCCTTGAGCCACGGGTGATCGGGCGAGCACTGGATCGCGAAGTCGAGCGCGATTTCCAGAGCATGCTCGTGCGCCGCGTCGATCAGCGCCTTGAAGTCGTCGAAGCTTCCAAGCTCGGGGTGAAGCGCGGTGTGCCCGCCCTCACTGCTGCCGATCGCGTACGGGCTGCCCGGATCGCTCTCGCCCGCCTCGAGGCTGTTGTTCGGACCCTTGCGGTTGGCGCGCCCGATCGGGTGGATCGGCGGGAAATAGAGCGTGTCGAAGCCCATCGCCTGGATCGCGGGCAGACGGTCGATCACGTCGCGGAAGGTGCCGTGGCGGTCCGGGTCGCGTGTCTCGGAGCGCGGAAAAAGCTCGTACCAGCTCGAAAAACGCGCTTGCAGCCTTTCGGCGTCGACGAGTTGGACGGGTGAGGAAACGAGGTGAGGGCGCTCGTCGGCCTCGTCCATAAGGTCCGCGAGATCGATCGACAGCAGCGCTTCGCTGTCGGTGTCGCCCGTGAGCCGCTTCACCCAGCTTTCCAGCCTTTCGCGCAGACCCTTGTCGCTGCGCGCGGCGGCGCGCTCGACAAGGAGGCGGCCTTCGGCGTGATCGACGGTCTGCGCGACGCCTGCCGCAAGCTTCTTGCGGAAATCCCGCTGGAAGCCGCCGAAGCGGTCGAGCCAGCCCGAGACGCGGAACTCGTGGCGGCCCATGCGTTCGAGCGGAAAGGTGCCGGTCCACAGGTCGTTGGGATGCTGCGCCATGCGCACGCGGTTCCAGCGTTCCTCGCCAATAGCGCGCCATTCGATCTCAGCGGCAAGCTGCTCGTGCCCGTCCGCGAAGACCTTCGCGCTGACGGCCACGCTTTCGCCCACGACACGCTTGACGGGAAAATCACCGCCATCGACGCGCGGGTCGATCTCCTCGACGACGAGACGGGGCTCGCGCGCGGCGGCGGCGGCATCATCGTCGGGCTGAACCAGGATCGGCGCGGCAGGTTCGAGCAGGCAGGAGCGCACTTCGCATCCGGTCATTGGCGCGAAGACGTCTTCGGGCATGGCGAACCGGCCGCCAAGCGCGGGCAGCAGCGTTTCGCGCAACGGCGCGGGCTGCGGCGCCTCGCTCGTGTTGATGAGCACGAGGTGCGCACCTTCGGCCGTGCGCAAGTCTCCGCCGGTGCCGCGCAGCCACGCCCCCACGGGCGCGGCGGAGCCGGTCAGACGCCGCAGTTCGCCCGAGTGCCGCGCGCCGGCGTTTGCCAGTTCGCACGCGCGGGCAGCGGCCTCGGGCGCGGCGCGCACGGCGCTCAGCGGAGTGATCACCCCGCCGCTCAGTGCGGCCGCGGCCTGCATGGCGCGCGCGACCGCGGCGGGATTGTCGCCGCGCACCTGGCCGGGGCCGGTCTCCGCGATGATCGGAAGAGAACCGCGCAGCGCCTCGGCCTCCTCAACCAGCCAGGGCGCGCGAAAGTCCCACCATGCGAACGAGGAGACGAGGAAATCGAATCCGCAGCCACGACGTGCGAGCGCGTCTTCGCGGGCCATATCGGCGACATCGGCGAACAGCACGAGGTCCGGGCGCGCCTCGCGCAGCGATTGCAGCAGCCGCTCCAGATGGTCGGGGCGCACTTTGTCGATCCCGAGGATGCGCAGGCCCGCGACACCTTCTGCCAGCACGGCGCCGAGCGCCTCCGCGATCGGCTCGACGAGCACGTCCGCCTCGCTCTGGCGCAGCCGCGCGCGCGCCATGCCGCTCGCCCTGCGGGTGCGGCGCGGATCGACCGGGGCATCGCCGCTGCCCGAGTGGCGGATCGCGAAGAGCGCGGGATATGCCTCGACGAGCGGGTGGTCGAGCGGGAAGTGGGTGATGTCGACTTCGCACCACAGCGCGAGGCCCGCGTCCCGAGCCTGCCGCGCAACGAATTCGGGGGCGAGCCTTTCGCGTCCGAACGGCGATCCTTTCTGCTTCCACAGCAGAGCACCGAACCCGGCGCCGGCTGCCAGCGGCAACTGGGCGGAGAGTGTTTCACCGAGCTGGCCGGTTTCCTGCTCGATGCTTACGGCACGGATCGTCGGCGGTTCTGGCTTCGATAAAGACAAGGCTTGCTCCCGGCGGCTTGGCGCTTACGGTTTGCAACGCCTCCTTCGCGGTGACGTTCCGGGGGCGCGGCCTTTTTTGCTGGCTCTCGCCGATCCTGGCGCCGACCCTGGCCGTTCGACGCGAACGGACGCCATGCAACCATGTGCCGGGTCGATGCGTTTTCTTGCCGAGTTCATCAAAGACCCGCGCGGCATGCGCATTGGGCGCAAGGGCGCGACTGGTCAGCTGAGGGGGCCGTCATGAGTGACAAGACCGACCGCATTCGCCAAAGGGCACACGAGATCTGGGAGCGCGAAGGCAAGCCCGACGGTCGCCACGAAGACCATTGGGCCGAGGCGAGCAAGCAGATCGAGGCCGAGGACGCCTCGGGCGCCAAGCCCAAGCGCAAGGCGCCAGCGAAAGCTGCCGCCAAGCCTGCCAAGGCCGCGATCGAATCCACAGGACCCAAGGCGAAATCCGCCAAGCCGAAACCGGCGGCGAAGGCGCCGGCCAAAGCCGAGCCCGGCTCCGCCACCAAGCCAGTGCGTACGCCCAAGTCCCCGCCCAAATCGAAGGCCTGAATACCGCGATGGATCTGCTTGCGGGCAACCTGCCCGAGCAACTTGAAAGTGGCCTGCCTTATCCCCTTGGCGCGAATTTCGACGGGCTCGGCGTAAACTTCGCGGTCTTTTCGGCCAATGCCGAAGCGATCGAGATCTGCCTGTTTGACCCGCGCGGGAAGCGTGAGGTCAAGCGGTATCGGCTTCCCGATTGCACCGACGAGGTTTGGCACGGATATCTCCCCGATGCGCGTCCCGGGCTTGTCTATGGCTTGCGCGCGCACGGCCCCTACAAGCCAGCCGAGGGGCACCGTTTCAATCCCAACAAGCTGCTGCTCGACCCCTACGCGCGCCGCATGGTGGGCACGCTCCGGCAAAGTGACGTTCTCCATGGCTATCCGGTTCGAGGGCGGCGCGCCGATCTCGGTTTCGACAGGCGCGACAGCGCGCCCGCCATGCCCAAATGCGTGGTCACCCATGATCATTATGACTGGTCGCGGGACGTACGGCCCGCCACGCCTTGGTCGAAGACCGTCATCTACGAAGCCCACGCCAAGGGGCTGACGAAACTGCTGGAGCAGGCGCCGCCGCAGGAGCGCGGCACCTTCGCCGCGCTGGCGCATCCCAAAGTGATCGATCACTTGCACAAGCTTGGCGTGACGGCGATCGAGCTTTTGCCGATCCATGCCTTCGTTCAGGACCGCTTCCTGCAGGAACGCGGCTTGCGCAATTACTGGGGCTACAACTCGCTGAACTTCTTCACGCCCGAGCCCTCGTATTTCGCGGGAGAGACGCACGACGAACTGCGCATCGCGGTCCGCCGTCTCCACGCGGCCGGGATCGAAGTCATACTCGACGTCGTCTACAACCATAGCTGCGAGGGCAGCGAACTCGGCCAGACACTCTGCTGGCGCGGGCTCGACAACGCCACATACTACAGCCTGATGCCCGACAATCCGCGCTACTGCCTGAACGAGACGGGCACCGGCAACACCTTCAATCTCAATCACGCGCGCGTCATTCAGATGGTGGCGGATTCGCTTCGCTACTGGGCAACCAGTTATGGCATCGACGGCTTCCGCTTCGACCTTGGCCTCACGCTCGGACGCACGCCGCACGGCTTCGATCCAAGCGCCGGGTTCTTCGACGTGCTGCGCCAGGACCCCGTTCTCGGGCGCCTCAAGCTCATCACCGAACCTTGGGACGTGGGAATGGGAGGCTATCAGCTCGGCAACTTTCCGCCCGGGTTCGCCGAATGGAACGACAAGTACCGCGACACCGTGCGCGGCTACTGGCGCGGCGACGAAGGCAGGCGCGCCGAACTCGCCTCGCGGGTTTCGGGTTCAGGCGACATTTTCGATCGCCGGGCGCGGCGCCCGTGGGCCTCGCTCAACTTCGTGACGAGCCATGACGGTTTCACTTTGGCCGATCTCGTCGCCTACGAGGAGCGCCACAACGAGGCCAACAAGGAAGACAATCGCGACGGGCACGAGAACAACCTGTCGCGCAACTGGGGCGTCGAAGGTCCGACCGACGATCCCGACATCCTCGAAACCCGCGCGCGCGTCAGCCGCTCCATGCTGCTCACCCTGTTTGCCTCGCTCGGCACGCCGATGCTGGTGGCGGGAGACGAATTCGGCCGCACTCAGCACGGCAACAACAACGCCTATTGCCAGGACAGCGAGTTGAGCTGGATCGACTGGTCACTGCTCGACAGCGCCGCGGGAGCCTCGCTGTTCGATTTCACCGCGCGGCTCATTGCCCTGCGGCGGCAGTATGAAGTGCTGCGCGCGCCGGTCTTTCTCTACGGGCAGGATTCGCCCGGCCATGGCGTCAACGACATCGAATGGTGGGACGAGCGCGAGCAGGCGCTTTCGCCCGAGGACTGGGACAATCCCCATGGCCGGGCGCTGTTGATGCGCCGGACCATCGCGCTTGAGGACGGCAGCATCGAATCGGTGAACCTTCTGCTCAACGCCAGCGACGACGAGATCGCGTTCAGTTTCCCGGGCGATTACGATGAACTCATGCTGCTCATCGACAGCGCGCAGCCGGATTTGGAGGACGCGCCGTTGGAGGACAGCTACACGCTCGCCGCGCACAGTGCGGCGCTGGTGCGCTCGCGGATGAAGGCCGTGCCGACGTGATGCGGTGGGGTCCGCAGCGCGTCGCTCCGGACCGCTGGTGTTTCCGGCTCTGGGCCCCGGGTGCCGAGAGCGTGTCCCTCCTCGTCGAGGACCGCGCGCCTGTCGCGATGCCGGTCGTGGGTGACGGCTGGTATGCGATCGAGGCGCCCGCCGGGCCCGGCACGCGCTATCGCTTCGCGCTGGCCGACGGACGTGAGGTTCCCGATCCCGCCTCGCGCGCGCAGTCGGGCGGGGTGCACGGGTGGAGCGTGGTCACCGAAACCGCGAGGCCCGCCCCCATGGCGTGGGCCGGACGTCCCTGGGAGGACACGGTGATCATGGAAGTCCATGTCGGCGCGCTGGGCGGTTTCGCCGGTGTCGAGGCCGAACTCGAACGGCTCGCCCGCATCGGGGTGACGGCGATCGAGCTTATGCCGATCGCCGCGTTTTCCGGTTCAAGGGGATGGGGGTACGACGGCGTGCTTCCGTTCGCACCGCTCGAAGCCTACGGGACGCCGGGCGAACTCGTCCACCTGATCGACCGCGCGCATGCACTCGGCCTGATGGTGCTGCTCGATGTGGTCTACAATCACTTCGGCCCCGACGGGAACTACCTCGGCCTTTACGCGCCACGGTTCTTCCATTCCGAGATCGATACCCCATGGGGTGGGGCGGTCGCGGTCGACGAGCCGGCGGTCGCGGACTTCTTCTGCGAGAATGCGCGCATGTGGATCGAGCACTACGGCTTCGACGGGCTGCGCCTCGATGCCGTTCACGCGATCGGCAACCCCGGCTTCCTCGATACACTCGCGCAGCGCGTGCGGGCAGCCCTTCCGCCCGAGCGGCACGTGCATTTGGTCCTCGAAAACGAGGCGAACGACGCGGCGCGCCTTTGCGCCGGCCTCTACGATGCGCAGTGGAACGATGATTTCCATAACACGCTCCACGTGCTGCTGACCGGCGAACGCGAATCCTATTACGCCGATTTCGCACAGGAGACGACCGAGCGGCTGGCGCGTTCGCTGGCCGAAGGATTCGTCTATCAGGGTGAGCCGACCCGAAACGGCGTGGGCGCGCCCCGTGGCACGCCGAGCGCGCATTTGCCGCCCAGCGCGTTCGTCAATTTCCTTCAGAACCATGACCAGATCGGCAACCGTGCCTTCGGCGAAAGGCTGACGACGCTCGTCGCGCCCGAGCCCCTGCGCGCCGCGATGGCACTGCTGCTCCTGTCACCGCAGATCCCGCTGCTGTTCATGGGCGAGGAATCGGGATCGCGCACGCCGTTCCTGTTCTTCACCGATTTTCACGACGAGCTGGCCGAGGCCGTGCGCGAGGGCCGCCGCCGCGAGTTCTCGGGCTTCGCGGATTTCGCCGACGAAGCGGCTAGAACCGCCATTCCCGATCCCAATGCACAGGCGACCTTCATTGCATCGCAGCCCCGGCCTGGACCCGATGCCGATGCTTGGGAAGACTTTGTCCGGGGCCTGCTGTCGCTGCGTTTCGAGCACGTCGTTCCCCGGCTTGCCGGGACGGTATCGCTTGGCGCGCGGGTCGTGGCGGCAGGCGCCGTCGAGGCACGCTGGCGGCTTGGCGATGCGAGCATCCTGACAATCGCGATCAATTTCGGCGACGGACCTGCCTCGTTCGTGGGTGCCCCGGGCCAGCCGATCTTCGCCTCGGGATCGCCGAGGGAGCCCGCCAGCATCACGGTATGGAGGCAGGACCCGTGATCGCTCGCGAACCTGCTTGTGCCGCCGTCGATGGTATCGCCGCGATCGGGCGGGAGCGAAAGCCATGACCATCCGCGCCACCTACCGCGTGCAACTGCACGAGGACTTCACGTTCGCCGATGCCGAGCGGATCGTTCCCTACCTCGACGCGCTGGGCATCAGTCATCTCTACGCCTCGCCGATCACGACCGCGGTTCGCGGCTCGCGCCACGGCTACGACGTCGTCGACCCGACCCGGGTCAATCCCGAACTCGGCGGAGAAGCGGGGCTGCGCTCGCTCGTCAATTCGCTCCACGCGCGGGGGATGGGCCTGATCCTCGATATCGTCCCCAACCACATGGGGATCGCTCTTGGACAGAACCCCTGGTGGCAGGACGTGCTCGAAAAGGGCGAGGAGAGCGAATACGCCCGCGTCTTCGATATCGACTGGCGCGCGCCGATACTGCTGCCCATCCTCGGCGATGGGCTCGACCAAGTTATCGCGCACGAGCAGTTGCGCCTGATCGCGTCCGACGCGGGTTTGACGCTCGAACTCTATGGCGAGACGCCGCTTCCCGTCCGCCCGGACGATCCGATCCGGCAGTCCGAGCCAAGCGAGGCTATCGCCGCGCACGATCCGGCAAGCGCGCAGGGCCGCAGGGCGCTTGCCGCGCTCGCGGCGCGCCAGCACTATCGCCTTGCGCACTGGCGCACCGCGAACGACGAACTCAACTGGCGCCGCTTCTTCTCGATCAACGAGCTTGCCGGCGTGCGCGTCGAGGACGAGGCCGTCTTCGCCCTTACGCATGCCCTGATCCTGCGCCTTTACGCCGAGGGCCTAATCGACGGCCTGCGCATCGACCACATCGACGGGCTGACCGACCCCGCCGGGTATTGCCGCCGCCTCGACGCTGCAATGCGCGAGGCCGATCCAACGCGTACCCCCTATGTCGTCGTCGAGAAGATTCTCGCCTCCGACGAGACGCTGCCCGGTGATTGGGGCATCGCCGGCACCAGCGGCTACGACTTCATGACGCAGGCCGGCGGAGTGCTCCACGATCCGGCGGGGATCGTCCCACTCCGCCGCTTCTGGCAGGACCTGAGCGGCAGATGGGGCGATTTTACCGCCGAGGAGGCGCTTGCCAGGCCGCAGCTTCTCGCCTGGCAATTTTCGGGACAGCTTGCCTCCTGCGCCGACAGTTTCGTTACTCTCGCCGCGGACACGCCCTCGCTGGGCTGGGTGACGCGCGGCATGCTGACGCGGGCGATCGAGCGGCTCGTATCGGTATTTCCGGTCTACCGGACTTATGGAACGGGCAGCGACGCACCTCCCGAGGATGGCCCGATCCGTGCGGCGGCGCGCGAGGCGGCGCGTGCGCTTACGCCCCCCGGCGAGGCGGCGGTGACCGATCTCGTGCTCGACTGGCTGGCGGGACGCGGCCCGGGCGATCCGGTGCGGGCAGCGGACGCCGTGCGCCGGTTCCAGCAGCTCTCGGCGCCGATCGCCGCCAAGGCGGTCGAGGATACCGCGTTCTACCGCTACGGCGCGCTGCTTTCGCTCAACGAAGTGGGGGCCGATCCCGCGCACCCGGTCATGAGCGTCGAGGCCTTCCACGCGGCGATGGAGCGGCGCGCGCGAGTGGAGCCGGCCGCGCTGCTCTCGCTTGCGACCCACGACCACAAGCGCGGCCCGGATGCCCGCGCGCGGCTGGCGGTGCTGAGTGCGGTCCCGGATCTCTGGACCGCGACCTGCACGCGGTGGCTGGCGAGCCTTGCCGGACTTGCCGAGGAGATCGATCGGGGGGATGCCGCCATGCTGCTGCAAACGCTGGTCGGCGCCTGGGACGAGAGCGCGCCAGCGGACCCCGAGAGCTTCTGCGCGCGGATCCACGCCTGGCAGGAGAAGGCGCTACGCGAGGCGAAGCTGCGTTCCTCCTGGGTCGCGCCCGATGAGGACTATGAAGCGCGCTGCAAGGATCTCGCCGCCGCCTTGCTGACGTCGCCGGAATTGCGCGCGACGCGCGATGACATCGCCGCGTTCGTCCGCCGGATCGAACCCGCCGCGCGGGCCAACGGCCTTGCGCAAGTCGCCTTGCAACTCACCGCGCCCGGCGTGTCCGACACCTATCAAGGTTGCGAATTGCTCGACTACAGCCTGGTCGATCCCGACAATCGCCGCGCGGTCGATTACGAGCGCCGCCGCGCCGCACTCGAAAACGGCGCGGACGTCGCAAGCACGGAAAAACTGCACTTGATCGCCGGGCTTCTGAACCTGAGGCGCGATCATCCGGCGCTGTTTGCCGAGGGCGTTTACCGCCCGCTCGAAGTCGAGGGCGAACGCGCGGACCATGTCCTCGCGTTCGAACGCCGGCATGGAGACGAACGCCTCGTCGTCGCGGTGGCAATCCGGCTCGGTGCCGCGCTCGTCGCCGGCGAGGAAGCGCGGGTCCCGGCGCAATGGTGGGCGACGACGCGCATCCTGTTGCCGGACCGTGAGCCTCTTTGCGCCGCTACGGCATTTGCGCAGTCCTGCGTCTGGTTCGATATTGCATAGGATATCGGCGCGCGCCACGATATCGAAATGCGTCTGACAGGCCGGAGACCCGCTCCTACTGGGCGGCAATACTGAAGCCGAGCTGGCTCCAGATATGCGCCTGGTTCTTGCGGAGTTGCGGGACCAGCATGTTCACCGTGGGTCCCAGGGCTTTGGCGACTGCCTGCAGCGCCCTGCCATACTGGTTCGCCGGCGGAGGAAAGTTGCTCGCGACGATCCCGAATTCGTTGATCAGTGTCGCCATCGCGGGAATGGCCGCCTCGCGATTGAACCGGATCGCGTGCGGGTCGCTCAAGACCTTGTGGGCCGCCCGAATACGCTTGAGCGTCCCATAGGCGCCATAAAGGCTTTCTCCCTTGCCGATTGCGCTGGAAGTTCCCTTCAGTGCCTTTGAAGCCTTCTCCAACGTGGCAATGGCGACCGTGTCGTTCCCCGAGTTAGCCTGATTCCAGACCCACTTCGCCTTTTCGATCTTCTCTACGGTCTGATCGCAGGCCGCCTTCAAGGCCTTCGCGTCGTCGATGGCGTATTTGCCTGTGATATAACCATAAATATCCATGGCCTGCTCCATCCCATCCATCCCGCGAAAGAGAAGCATACTCCAAAGGGAGTCCCAATCAAATCGAATCGAAGTTGCGAAGTCGTAATTGTCCGGCCTTGTCGCGGCGCGAGTGTCTCGCGCATTTTATTCTCGGGGAAAGGAGAGTAATATACCTGTCGATTTCGGCGACTTGGGCCGTGTCGGTCGCAAAACGATGTTGCGCTGGTCTTCTGGTGGCGTATCAGTGCCGGCAGCGACGGTGCGCAAGAGCGAGAGGGGCCCGCCTGATGCAGACAAAAGCTGAAGCCGGTCTGTCAGGCGCGGATCGCGGGCGCCGCCAATGGTAGGCATGCCCGCCGCGCGCATAACAGATCTGCACGCATGCCCGATCTGCCCGTCCGGGCCGATCGCCACCGGGTGCTTCACGGTCCTTACCGGCAAGCTCCCGCAGGCGCGCATCACCGATGTGTGCACCTGCACGGCGGGCACCGATCCGATCGTGACTGGCGCCTGGACCGTGATCGTCGGCAAGATGCCAGCAGCCCGGATCACCGACCTCACCGGAGCGGGCGGGACGATCATAACCGGATACCCGACGGTGCTGATCGGCATGTCGGGAGGATAGGTCGGCTGGCCGGGCGAGCGTCCCGGTCGGTCAGCTCGCGGCGGCGGCGCGCGCCTTGTCGATTTCGTCGCGCGTCTTCAGGAACGCTGCTAGGGCCGCGCCGTCGAGCCGCTTGCTCTTGCCCGTATTGATGCTCATCGGATCGACCTTTTTGCCGTCGATGTGCACCTCGAAATGAAGGTGCGGGCCCGTCGATCGTCCGGTCGTGCCGACGTAGCCGATCACCTGGCCCTGCTTGACCCGGATACCGGGTCCCATTCCGGGCGCGAACCGTGACTGGTGCAGGTACAAGGTGCGCCAGCCCGTATCGTGTCGCAGCACCGTGAGGTTTCCGTTCGCCCCCTTCATCGCGGCAAACTCGACGACGCCGTCGCCCGCCGCGAAAATGGGCGTGCCGCTCGGTGCGGCGAAATCGGTCCCGCCGTGGAGCTTGTTGTATCCCAGGATGGGATGTTTGCGGTAGCCGAACTTGGATGAAATTCGCGCGCCGTCGACCGGCGTGCGCATCAGTGCCTTCACCGTGCTCGTGCCGTTCGCATCGTACCATCCCGCTTCCTTCTCGCCGGGAGGCTTGAAGCGGTAGAGTTCCTTCGATTTGTCCGCCGTGGTGAGCGAGACGTAGAGCAGGCCGGGCTTGCCGACGCGTTCCCCGCGCGGATTGACGGTTTCGGCATAGGCCACTTCGAAGACGTCGCCCGGTTCCACCTCGAACTGGAGATTGAAGTCGAAGCTGAAGGCATTCGCGAAATCGCTGATGAGGCTGTCGACGACGCCGGCCGAAACCGCCGAAGTATAGAAGCTGTCGGTATCGAGTTCGCCGCGCACGGCCGTCACCTTTCGCGTCAGCGAGGGTTTGATCATCGCAGCGGTCAGCCCGTCCGGTCCCGGCTCTATGCGCACCCCCGACCCATCGGTTACGCTCGCCTCGAGCCATTCGAGCGCCGGCTTGTCCTCTGGCGCGGCATTCGCCAGCGAGATGGTCAGATCGATCTCCTCGCCGCCGGGGATGGTGCGCGAAACGAGGTCGGCCGCTCGCGCCGCGGTCTCGCCGTCGATGCCGGCTCGCGTCAGCGAGGCGGCGACGTCCGATCGCGAAAGCAGCCTGAGCCTGCGGCGATTGCCTTGCCCCGCCGGAACCTGGTCGTTCGCGGCCAGGGACGGGGCGCGGGTCTCGCCGGATAGCGCCGGATCGCCGGCTGACGGCGGGGCCGGGTCCGCGCGGGACCCTCCCGATACCGTCCACCACCACAGGCAAGCGCCAACCAAGGCCGCGACGGCGACCAGCGGGACAGGGTTCGTGAGCACCCGCTTGCCGCGAGACGGCGGGTCCGCTTCGCCACTTCGCGACTCGTGATCCAATGAGGATTTCGATCCGGTCTGACGTGGATGCCAGGTCCTGGGGTCGAACGAATTTTCGTCGGAAAGGGAAGAAGGTCTCGCCGGGAGTTCGTCAGCGTCGTTTCCCGGCTTCAGCCAGGTACGCGGATCGAAATTCCCGTCGTTGCCAGGTCTCTTCACCATGAGCGGGACAACTACCATCGAATTCAGGCGAGTCTAATCCTTGTAAAGCTTATTCTTCGTGGGATTCAGCACTTTCGCATACAGTCGAAGGTGCTATGCTCCTTGCGCAGGACCACACTGGGGGTGGACGTTTGTCGCAAAGCAATCGAGTTGCGTGGCGGGAAGGCATGTTCCTGCGTCCGCATCACTTTCAGGCCCAGGATCGGCACTTCACCGCGTTACTGAACATGCGGTTGAACGCCGCGCAGCCCTGGAACTGGGGCGTGACCGAACTCGTCATCGACGAGGATCTGGCATCGATCGGTAAGTTCGCCGTCTCGCGCTGCTCGGGCATCATGCCCGACGGCACGCCGTTCTCCATCCCCGGCTCCATGCCCCCGCCCGAACCGATCGACATTCCCGCCGATGCTCGCGACGCGCTGGTCAGCCTGACGATTCCCGCGCAGCAGGACGGCGCGCTCGAATTCTGCGAGGCGCGCGAGCCCCGCGCCGTCGACGCCCGCTTCGTGGTCGACGAGGATGACGTGCTCGACAGCTTCGCCGACGAGCGCATTGTCGAGCAGCTCGAATTCGGGCGGCCCAATCTGCGCTTCGGCGTTTCCAGAGAGCAGCTTTACGGTCGCATCACGCTGGGCCTCGCCCGAATACGCGAAGTCGAGAACAAGGCGGTGCGCTTCGATGGCCGCTATATTCCGCCCACGCTCGACATCGCTTCGTCGCATGCGCTGCAGGGCGGCCTCGTCGACATCATCGGCCGCGCCGAGCAGCGGGCCGGCGAACTCGCCCTGCGCGCCGTCGAGGCGACCGAGGGCGGCGCGGAAACCTTCGCGAGCTTTCTGCTGCTCCAGGCGCTCAACCGATGGATACCGCACCTGCAGCACCTCGAGGCCATGCCGATGATCCATCCCGAGCGGCTCTACCAGTCGCTGGGGTCCTTCGCCGGCGAACTGGCGACGCTGATCCGGTCCGACCGCAAGCCGCCGGCGCTGCCGCGCTACGATCATGAAAACCCGGAAACGTGCTTCTCGGTCGTCTACAGCCTGTTGCAGTCGATGCTCTCCGCGGTCTTCGAGCGCTCGGCCGTGCAACTCCCGCTCAAGCAGGTCGGTCCGGGTGCCTACGCCGCCACGATCACTGACCACAGCCAGTTTCGCACCGGCTATTTTTTCCTGGCCGTCTCAGCGCTCGCCAACGTCGAGGAAATCCGCGCCGCCTTTCCCTCGGTGGTCAAGATCGCGACGCTGCAGAAGATCCAGTCGATGGTGGATTCCTCGCTCGTCGGCGTTCCCATCCGCCATACACCCACGCCGCCGCCGCAGATCCGGGTGCTACCGGGGTATGTCTATTTCGAGCTGGATCGCGGCGTGCCCGAATGGGACGAGTTTCAGTCGACCCCGGCCTTGTGCATGCATGTCGCGGGAGACTGGCACGACCTCAAACTCGAGCTTTGGTGCGTCAAAAGCGAAAGGAGCTGAAGCGGCCGCTTGCGCCGCTGGGTGCAGGGCCGTGGTGACCGATGAGCGACGGCAAGGGCGATAAAGGGCAGGGCGACCGGAACAAGACCGTCTTCCGGCCATCGCCGCTGCAAAACGCACGCGGCCCCCAGCCTGCCCCGCCGCCCCCCGACGCGGGCGGGTGGGGTGCACCGCCGCAAGCACCGCCTCCGCCGCAGCCCGGGCAGGGGCGTGGCGGCTGGGGCAACCCGTCTCCGGCGCCGGCCACGCCGCAGGCCGGGCCAGAGCGCAACGCGTGGGGTGCTCCGCCCCCGCCGCCGGCCGAAGGCGGGGGATGGGGCGCGCCGCAGCCGTCGCCGGCCGACAACAAATGGGGCAACAGCTCGCAACGGGCCGGGCTCGATGCGCGCCCCGATCCGGCGAGCTTCGGCCAGCAGGCGCCGCCGCAGACGAATCCCTGGAACGCGCCGCCGGGCCCGGCCACCGTTGGCGGTCGTTCCGGCCCCGTCGACCTCCCGCCGCCGGGAATGGCGCCATCGCGGCTCGCGGACGATGACGTTCCCCTGCCTGATGAGCCGCGCGCGGTTCGCAACCTCATCCTCGACGAAGCGCTTCCCGCGCTGTCGCTCGCCGCTTCGATCCGCGCCGGGCGGGTGCGGGCGCCGATGCAGCAGTTCCATCGCGAGGTGACGGCCGCCATCGCCCGTTTCGAAAGGGCGATCCTCGCTTCGCCCCGCCACACCGAGGAGCAGAAGCAGCGCGCCAAGTACGCGGTCTGCGCCACGATCGACGATATCGCGCAGAACCTTGCCTATTCGCAGACCGACGGCGGCGAATGGGCGCGCCGTTCGATGGTGGTGCAGTTCTTCCGCGAGAACATCGGCGGCGACCGGTTCTGGCAGCTTGTCGACGACCTGCTGCGCAGTCCGCGCGAGAACTACGATCTGATCGAGCTGTTTCACGCCTGCATCGCGGCCGGGTTCGAAGGCCGCTTCCGGCGCATGCCCGACGGCCGCCAGCGCTTGCTGGAGATCATGACGCGCCTGAACGGCGCTCTCGAGCATGTCCGCTCGATCTCGATGTCCGAGCTTTCGCCGCGCTGGCGTGGCGAGAACGCGCCGGCCACGCAGGTCAATTTCTGGAACTACGTGCTGCTCGCGCTGGCGGCGGCGGCCGGACTGCTGCTGTTTGTCTATATCGTCCTGCGGCTGATCCTGCTGCTTTCCGGCGAAGCCCCGTGGGACCGGCTCACCGGCATCAACGAAGGCGCTCCGCTGACGATGTCGCGCGAGGCCTCGGCGCTGCCCGACGAAGGGCCGAGCGCGCAGGCGCAGGGGCTGCGCCGCTTCCTCAAGCCCGAAATCGACCAGGGGCTGGTGACGGTCGAGGAGGATGCCCAGACGGTTCGCGTGCGCACGACCGTGGGCCAGTTGTTCAGGTCCGGGTCGGACCAGCTCGAACCGGGGCGCGAGGCGCTTTTCCGGCGCATCGGCCAGGCCATCGAGCGCGACAAGAGCGGCTTCGTGACGGTGGAGGGCCACTCCGACAGCGACAAGATCTCGGGCAACCTTGCGTTCCCGGACAACATGGCGCTGTCCGAGGCCCGCGCGGAAACGGTCTCGCGCATTCTTCGCGAGGAAATCACCGACGCCCAGCGGATCGAGCCCAAGGGCTTCGGAGAGTCGCGTCCGGTCGCGTCGAACGACACCGAGGAAGGCAAATCGCTCAACCGCCGGGTCGAAGTGGTCGTCCCGCGCCGTTCGAACGAGGGCGTTCAATGATCCGCTCTTTCTTCAGGCGGATATTCAGGAACTGGTGGGTTCTCACGATCACCCTGGTCGTGATCTCGTGCCTGGTCCTGTCGGTGGGCCTGCCGATGGTCGTGGCCCGGATGCAGCCGCTATGGATCCGGCTGAGCCTGTCGGGCGCGGTGATCTTCGTCTGGCTGATCTTCGTCTTCCTGCGCTTGCGCAAGGCCCGCAAGGCGGCGCGGGCGCTGGAAGAGGAACTCAATCCGCCGTCCGCCGCCGACGAGGAGGAAAAGCTGCTTGCCGAGCGCATGGGCAAGGCGCTCGCGTCCTTGCGCGAGGCGACGGGCAAGCGGCGCAATTATCTCTACACGCGCCCATGGTACGTGATCATCGGGCCGCCGGGCGCTGGCAAGACCACGGCGCTGCTCAACTCCGGGCTGCGCTTTCCCTTCGCCGAGCAATCGGCAAAGGGGCTGGGCGGGACCCGCAACCTCGATTTCTGGTTCGCCGACGAGGCGGTGCTGGTCGACACCGCGGGCCGGTACACCTCCCAGGACTCCGACGAGGAAGTCGACCGGCGGGGCTGGGGGCGCTTTCTTTCGCTGCTGAGGAAGCATCGGCCGCTGCAGCCGGTCAACGGTATCATCGTGGCGATCGGCGTCGACGAACTCGTCGCCGCCGATTGCGCCCGCATCGACTACCACGCCGCCGCGGTACGCCGCCGGCTGGCCGAGTTGCGCCGCACCCTGGAGGTCGCTCCGCCGGTCTACGTCATGATCACCAAGTCAGACCTGCTCGCGGGCATGACGGAATACTTCGCCGACCTCGACGTCGAGGGTCGCCGCGCCGTCCTGGGATCGACCTTCGACTATGCCGCCGGCCGCTATGGCGCCGACCAGATCGCGCGCGCGTTCGACGAGATGACGCAAGCCGCCGTCGACAGACAGGCGAAGCGACTGCTGGAAGAGCCCGATCAGGCCCGGCGGAGCCTCATTTTGGGCTTTCCCTCGCAGCTCCAGTCGATCCGCGCCCGCGTGATGCGGTTCATCGACGGCGCCGTGCTGTCCGCTCCCGAGAGCCAGACCGGCAGGTTGCGTGGTTTCTATTTCACCAGCGGCGTGCAGGAAGGGACACCGCTCGATCGCATCATGTCGAGCATGGCCGAGGTCTACGATGTCGATCAGAACGTCTCCAATCCGCAACAGGGCCGCGCCTACTTCCTGAGCCGCCTGCTGCGCGAGGTGATGATTCCCGAGGCCGGCCTCGTCGTCACCGATCCCAGGGCGCAGGCCCGCAAGCGCGCCGTGCTGGCGTCGATACTCGGCGCGATCGGTCTCGCGAGCGCGCTGATTCTGGTGGCGTGGGGCGTCAGCTTTTTCGGCAATCGCGGGTTTCAGGACGATCTGGTCCGCGAGGCTTCCGCCGCCGAGGCCATCAAGGCGGAACGCAGCATAGACTTGCGCCAGGTCCGCGGAAGCGATGCCGATCTCGCCGACACGCTTCCGCTGCTCAATGCGCTGCGCAACCTGCCCTACGGCTATGCTCGCCAGCTCGAGGGCGGCCCGCCATGGAGCATGCGTTTCGGGCTCTTCCAGCAGGGCCTCGCCGACCAGGCGGCCGAAAGCTATCGCGACGCCCTTCGCCGCGTGGTGCTGCCGCGCCTGCTGCTGCGCCTCGAGGACTACATGCGCACCAATCGCCAGGATGCCCTCGCGCTTTACGAACCACTCAAGGCGTACCTGATGCTCGGCGGGCGCGGCCCCATGGACAAGGACGCGGTGGAAGCCTGGGTGACGCGCGACTGGGCGACCCAGGTCTACCCGGGGGCCGACCGGGCGCGCGAACGCCAGCAGCTCAACGCGCATCTCAAGGCCTTGTTGACCGACCCGAACATCACCACCGTGTGGGCCGGTCGCAAGGCGCCGCTCGACGGTGAACTGGTTGCCGCCTCGCGAGCCAGCATTCTCACGCTGTCGGCGGCGGAGCGCGGTTATGCGCTGATGCGCCAGAAGGCGAATGCCGGAAAGTCGCCGTGGCGCATGGCGAATGTCCTGTCCCAGGGTGATGCCCTGGCCTTCGCCGACCCCGAACGGGTGATGTCGACACAGATCCCCTTCTTCTTCACGCGTACCGGCTACCAGCGATCCTATCTGGTCGGTCTTGCGACGGTCGCGGCGGACTTGCGCAATGACTTGTGGATGTTCGGTCCCGACGCCAACAACGAAGGGCTCCTGTCAGAGATTGGCGATCTTCGCCCGGGCATCGCCAACCTCTATGCAAGCGATTATATCGCGGCCTGGGACAACGCGATCGCGGTGCTCGAGCCGGGTAGCTATTTCAGCGATCCGGTGGCGTTCGGGGCGATCACGAAGAGCCCGTCGCCACTCAAGAAAGTCTTGTCCGAACTGCGCAAGAACACGACCTTCGAAGGCGGGGTCCAGCAGGCCGGAGAGCGGGTGCTGGAAAGGAATCTCAGCCGCACGCGGATCGGACGGTTTGCGCAGGATGTCGCAGGCGACGGCCCCAGCGGCCTCGATGCCGCCAGCGAGATCACCAACTATTTCAAACCGGTCCACGACTATGTGGGCGACGGGGAGAGTCGCGGTGAAATCGATGAATTCGTCGCCGCGCTCAAGGACGCAGGCAAGGCCATCATCGCCGCGCGTTCGATCGGCGGGGGAGGGGGCGCCGACGCGACCCAGGCAAACGCAGCCACGGCGATCGCCGAAGTGCAGGCGGCGGCGGCAGGCGCGCCTCCGCAGCTTCAGGAATTCGTAAAGCAAGCGACGCAGCGCGGCAGCACCGCGCGGATCAGCGCCGCCACGGGCGCGATCACGGACGCCTACACCCAATCCGTGATGCCGGCGTGCCGGGAGGTCGCCATGGACAAATACCCTTTTTCGGAAAGGCGGACGAGGATGCCTCGCTCGCCGATATCCAGCGGGTGTTCGGCGTCGGGGGCGTGATCGACGGCTTCGTCACCGAGCGGCTCGATCGCCTGATAGACCGCGAAGGTCCGGTGTGGCGCTGGGTTCGCGACGACCCGCTCACGGCGACGCTGGACCCTGCCAGCCCGCAGAGCTTCGCCAAGGCCGAGAAGATACGCGATCTGCTCATCTCGGGGGTCCCTCTCAAGATAAGCCTGGTCTCCAAGTCTCCCGAAACCAGCGCGGTGGAGTTTTCGACCGGCGGCACCACCTATCGTTTCGCCCAGCCCGGCGGCGGCGCTCGCAACGTCGCCTGGGCCGGCGCGGGCAGCCTGCCGGAAGCGCATGTGGCGTTCTTCGCAGCGCCTCCGGCCTCGGGCGAGGGAGGCGAAGCGCAGAGTCCGCGTCCCGAACCGGAGGAAGTGGGGCGCATCGAGACGGAAGGTCCCTGGGCCTTGTTCCGGCTGATGGACGCGGGCGAAATGGCCAACACCGGCGAGACCTCGATCACCGTCACGTTCACGCGCGCGGGCCAATCGGCCAAGTTCGCGGTCGGGCTGCCCGGTTCCAGCAACCCCTTCAGCCGCGGCGGACTGTGGTCGTTCCGCTGCCCGACCGCGCTGTGACCGCGGCTTGCCTGTTCGGCAAGCTCCCCGCGCACGGGGATTTCATCGCCCGGGGCATGAGCGCGAGCAGAAAGGCGTTGCTCGACGGCTGGATGGCATCCTCGCTCGCCCGGGCGCAGGAACGCTTTCCCGCCGACTGGAGCGAGCGGTTCGACCGGGCCGCGCCGTGGTATTTCGTCGCACCGGCGGCCGATGGCTTCGAGGCGGGGGCGATCAGTCCGTCGATCGACCGGGCCGGCAGGCGGTTCCCGGTCTTCGCCTCGATCATCGTGCCCACTTGCGAGAGCGCCGTGCCCGCCGCCGTCCATGTGCTGTCATGCCTCTATTCCGCCATCGCGCAAGGGCACGGATCGGACGAACTCATGGCGCAACTCGAGCGGGGGCCCGATGCCGGCCTGGCTCCGGCGATCGAGGCGCCCGCGCAACTCGATGCGCCGCAATGGTGGGTGGTCGATGTCGATGGCGCACTTGTCGAGCGGATAGAGGGAGGGCATCCTTCCGAACTCTTCACCCTGATGCTGGAGCTGACACAGGACGAGGACGAAGATGCAGCAACTTAAGCTGGCAGGAGCCGTCGTCACGCACTGCGGGAACGTGCGTCAGGTCAACGAGGACGCGGTCTGCGAACGCCCCCTCGCGAACATCTGGGCCGTCGCCGACGGCATGGGCGGCCATTCGCGGGGTGAATGGGCTTCGGCCAAGATCTCCGAGTTCCTTTCAGACGTCGCGGTGCCCGATGATTTCGATCAGGCCTGCCACGCCCTCGCGGACAGCATCCATGAGGCGAACCGCGTGATCTTCACGGAATCCCGCGAGCGCGGCGAGCAGATGGGCAGCACGGTCGTGGCGCTGCATATCTCCGACGATCGTTTCGCCATTCTCTGGATCGGGGACAGCCGCGCCTATCTTCTTCGCGACGGACAGCTCATTCGGCTCACCACCGACCATTCGCTGGTCCAGGAAATGATCGAGCGAGGCGCGCTCGACCCGGCCGAGGCCGCGCGACACGAGATGCGCAACATGCTTTCGCGGGCCGTGGGCGTGATGGACGACGTGCAGGTTGACATCGTGGTCGATCAGGCTCTTCCCGAAGATGTCTTCCTGCTGTGCAGCGACGGCCTCACCGGCCAGCTTTCCGACGAGGAAATCGCCGCCGTCCTCGCAAGTCAGGATACCCGGAAGGCGGTCGAGACCCTGCTTGAACAGGTGCTCGAACGCGGGGCGCCCGACAATGTCTCGATCGTCGCCGTCGATGTGGGAGAGCCCACGCAGCTCATGATCACCGAAGTCGATGGTGTTCTTGGTGAAGCCGACGCGGCGCAAGATCCCGGGGCGGCTTGAGCGGCCCGAGCCGTTCACTTTGACCTCGCGAGGCCGTTAGCTGTTGTCCATGTAGGCCTTGCGGAATTCCTTGGCGAACACGTCCATGAAGGCTTCGTCGGAACCGTGCGCCACCCCGGAGAACTCGCGCTCGTAGGCTTTCCACAGCGCCGCCTCGCGCGTTCCGGGGAGTTTGTGCAGGATGCCGCTTCCACTTGCCCGTTCGCGGATCGCTTCGGGAGAGAACCGCTCCAGCGTGGCTGCCAGGGCCCCTTGCATGGCCTTGAGCGTCGCCATCTGGTGGGCCTGGAGATCCTGGAAGGCGTCTTCCACGGCGCGCATGCCGTCCATGAAACCGCGCTCGGGGTCCTTGAGCAACTGGGCCAGGCCATCCTCGACATTGCGCGCGAATTTCAACGGATTGTTGTCGTCGTAGGAAAAGCTCGTGCCCTCCGCGCCCAGTTGCTGCTTGGCCCGGGCTCGGGCTTCGATCATCATCTTCAGGCCCGAGACCATGCGATGCATCAGGATGCCTGCGCGTTCCGCCAGAACGTCCGGCTCCAGACCCAATGCCTCGCTGTCGAGTCCGAGCCCGCCGAGCAGGGCTTCGGCCACGCGCTTGTCCTGGGTTTCGGGCGTGGCGGATTGGACGTGGTTCCGCGGCGGCGAAGCGGGTGTATCGGGCGATTGCTCGGCGATGCCGAAGCTGCGCGGATCGGGGGCGGGTGCGGCCCTGCCCACCTCGTCCCGCGCCGGCCCAAGCGGGATGCTTAGCGGATCGCGGCCCGGATCGGGCTTGGCGAGGCCAAGCGGATCGGCGTTTCGCGTGTTCGGCTGGTTGAAGCCCCCCCGGGCCCAGTCGACCACGTAGCTTTCCGCCAGTTCGCCCCAGGCGTCGCTTGGACGGCTGGCACGCGATGCCCCGGCTTCGCCCGACCAGTCGGACGCGGCCATGCGGTCTGGCGCCTGACCGGCCCAGACCGACTGTTTCAGCGGGTCCGGGGCGCGCTGCGAGGGTGTCCAGTCTTCTCCGAAGGACGGGGCGGAAACCGAACCGGGCATGGCTGGCCCCGGATCGCCGCCCGGCGGCGGGCCGCTTGGGCCGCCGGCGGATTGCGTCTCCTCGTAGAGGCTCGACCATCCTCCCCAGCGCTCGTTTTCGGCGCGGGCGACCTGCTCGGCCTGCTCGGAGTCGAATGCCGCGGCGGCTTCCCCCGTCAGCAAGGCTTCTATCTCGTACTGACCGATGAGGATCTGGTCGCCGTGTTCCAGCCGTCGGCGCCCATTCATCCGGGTGGCCGCGCCATTGAGGAAGGTCCCGTTGGTGCTCAGATCCTCAAGCCAGTAGAAACCGTCCGCGAAATGAAGCTGGCAGTGCGTCGAGGAAATGTACTTGTTGGGATCAGGCAGGCACCAGTCGCTCGTCGGAGAGCGGCCGATCTTCGCGCCTCGCCGCGACAGGACGAACTCGCCGGGCAGCCCGTTGCTGAGCTGATCTACGTTCCGGATGTTGAGTGTGAGCGTCATGCCAAATGCGCCGTCCGGGCCGCAGGCGGGTGCAGGATGGCTCTATAGTGCATGTTCCTCGCCCAACTGCAAGGCGCGCTGGAGCCGTACCGGATCGGGGCCGTTGCGATAGACGCCTCCCAGGATCGCCGCACCGGCGAAGCGACCGGCGGCATGGTGGGGCGGCTCGACGGGATGGAGGTCGGGCGCGGATACGTTGCCTCCGGAAAAGAACGCAGCCAGAGCGATGAGACGCTCGGGACTGTCTTCGCTCGCCCGTTGCGAAGCGGCCAGAGCGGCCCTGCGAAATTCCTCGACGGGTTCTCCGATCCAGCGCTGCACGGAATCGAGTGCCTGCTGGTCGGGAGCCGACAGACGGTCGGTCCGCGAGAGTTCGTCGAGAAAACGGCATCCCCAGCGCACGGCCTCGAAGCGCGGGAGCGCCGCGGCAAGGTAGAAGACCGCCTCGTTGCTGCTTCCCCGCTCCCGCAATTGCGCGAAGCCGTCCTCGACCGAACCGGACGCCAGTCCGGCTTCGAGCGCATCCCATTCCAGCAGATCGAGAATCTGCCGGCTCTCGGTCCATTGGACGGTTGTCCAGCGCGACACGGGCGGTGTCCGGAATTCCGAGCCGGGCACGTCAGTTGATCATGACGATGCCGCCCGATTCGGTCAGCATCGCGCTTCCTTTGACTTCGGTCATCATCGACGAGGCGGACAGCATTGCATCCGCTTTCAGGGTCAGCTTGGGACCCTTGAACTGGATGCCCATGTTGTCGATCTTGATCGTCGTCATGCCGACCTTGAACTCGATCGAGGTGCCGGCTTCCATCTTGATCGTGGTCCCCGCCTTGATCGTAAGGTCCTGGCCGACCTCGAGCGTATCGGATCGGCCCACTCCGACTTCCCGGGTCGAGCCGATATCCTCCTTCTGGTCCCGTCCGACCTCCAGCGTCTGGTCGTTGGCGACCTTCCGCTGCTGGTCGTTCTGGATATCGATCGTCTCGTCGTTGCCGACTTCCAGCTTGCGATCGTGCCCGACCATGATTTCCTGATCGTGTCCGACATGGAGCGTCTCGTTGAAGCGGATGCGCGTGTTCATGTCGCGCTCGGCGTGGATGAAGACCTCCTCGCTCCCGCCCTTGTCCTCGAAGCGCAGTTCGTTGACCCCGGGCTTTCCGGTGTCCAGCTCGCGGGTCTCGGGATATTGTCCGGTATTGCCGTAGCGCTTGGTTCGCCAGAGCGCCCGGGTCTTGTGTTCCGGCAATGGGTAGATCGGCTTGTGCTGGCTATTGAAGACACGCCCCACCACGATCGGCCGGTCGGGATCGCCGTTGATGAAATCGACCAGAACCTCGTGCGAGACGCGCGGCAGGATGAGGTTGCCGAGGCCGCCCGTCTGGGAAACGCGTATCCAGCATGTCGAGGTTTCGCCCGGAGAACCGGACCTGTCCCAGTGGAAGCGGACCTTGACCCGCCCCCATTCGTCGGTGAAGATTTCCTCGGCTTCCGGGCCGGTGACGACAGCGGATTCCAGCCCGCGGACGATCGGGCGAGGCACGGTGCGATCGGGCCGGTACGGCCGACTGGCGGGAATCGCCTCGAACCGGACGTGAAAGAGGTCTTCGTCCTTTTCCGTCAATGACGAACGGTAGGTCTCTGCGACGAGACTGTGATAGGTCTTTGTCAGGAGATACTTGGTGTTCATCCGGGCGTGGGGGTGATTGCCCACCTCGACATGGCTGCCCACGGTCAATGTGGTCGACTGGCTTTCGCCGCTGAAGACCTGCCGCGCCTTGCGGTGGCTTTCCAACTGGACCTCGCCCAGATGCCGGGCGCGCGCCTCCTCGACGAGATTGCCGGGATAGACGTAGACTTCGCGGTCATCGTTGGGATGGTCCGCGTCCGAGCTGGAAAGGGCCTCAACGGGCCTGTCGGCCTTTTCGAAATCATAGTCGCGCACCGTCACCTTGCTGCGCAGGTTGCTGGTCACGTGCTCGTGCCAATTGGTCACCATATGATAGCCGATTCCCTCGGACGCGCGCATGTCCGAAGTCACCAACACGATGGATTCCGACGTAGGGTTGTATTCCAGATATTCTGGATCGGCCGTGGGATGCGTCGATTGGGAATCGCACAGCTTCATTATGTGACGATCCTCGCGGTGATCGAAGTAGTAGTAGATTCCCTCTTCTTCCATCAGCCGCGTAGCGAAAGCGAAATCGCTTTCCGCGTACTGGACGCAATAGACGCGCTTGTCATAGGTCTTGGTCAGGCCGTCGAGGTCGAAGTCCGAGATGCCGGCCCGCTCGAACGTTTCGCGGATGATCTCGACGGCGCTCTTGTCCTGATAGATCGCATAGTCGACGTTCTGATCGAGAAGAGCCGTCCACGGAACGAGAGTGAGCGCATAGTTGTGGCCCGCCTCGGTTTCCTTGGTCATGCGCGCGTCGACCATAAGTCCGTGGAAATGCCGAAGAAACTTCTCGTCCTCGTAGCAGCTCACGACGACGGCCTTGGATAGATGGGGCAGCATGTCGACCTCGCCCAGAGGCGCGACGATCTCGACCGTCAGGTGAAAGGGCCGGGCGATTTCCTCGGTCCCCCTGATCCTGACGATATCCACCTGCTCGCCGCCGAGGTCGATCTTCAAGCGCAGTTGGCGCTGCTTGGATTCTACCATGCTGAAGCTCTCCGTTCGGCAGGAGTTGCGATCGGGACGCCATCAGGGAAATGCCTATCACGACGCTCTTCCTGGAATCCCTGTAAAGGCAGACAACCAAATTCTGCCATTGCGCGCAATCCCCATCGCAATCGACTGCCCGGCACTCCAACTGCGCGAACCCGGAATATTTGCTAGCTTAAGCCGATATGCATAGTATCTCGACGCGGGCACTCCGCTTTAGCGGCGGTGCCACGCGGGAAACCTGTGCCCATGCCCGGCCTTACCCTTCGTGCGCCAGGCCGAAACTGGAAGGGATTGTCTTGGATATCGCCGCACTCACTGCTCCGCTTTCCGAAGACAACCCCGCCGGAGAGGACCTGAGCTACAGTGCCGAACGCGCGCTGATCGAGCAGGCGTTCGATACGGCCTCGGACGAGAACGCGGAACCTGTCGCCTGGCGCGACATCATCAATTTGATCGAGGCCGAAGCCGGCAAGACCCGGGATGTCTGGCTGGCCGTCTACTTCATGCGCGCCAGCGCGCAGCAGGGCAATTTCGAGAATATCGTGCTCGGTGCGCAGCTACTTCATGCGCTTCTCGACAGCCTTTGGGACAGCGTTCACCCCACCATCGCGGAATACGGATTCCAGGGGCGCAAGGCGCCGTGCGACTCTCTGGTCGGCTACCGGGAATTCCTGCTCCCCCTCAAACGCATGCCGCTGGTCACGCACGAAAGGCTGGGGTCCTTCAGTTCCGAGGATATCGAGAACTTCCTCGAGAGCGGCGGCGGGGCGGCCGACATCGGGCAATTCCGAAGTGCCGTGGAGGATCTGGGCAAGCCGTACTTCGAGGAACTGGTCGCGCGGCTCGATGGTCTTCGCCAGCTCGTAGAACAGGTGGACGCGATCCTCGTCGAACGGGCCGGCAGCTCTGAATCGGGTACCGCATTCGACAGGCTCTATCTGCAACTGAGCGAGACCCGTAAGGCGCTGGTGCACTTTGCCGGTCTCGGGGTCGAAGAGGAAACGCCCGCGGAGACCGCGCAGGAGGCCGCTCCAACGGCGAACGGCGATGCCGTCGCTCCCCGGCAGGGGCTGGCCGGAAAGATCGCCAATCGCGATGAAGTCATCAAGGCGCTCGATCTGATCATAGATTACTACCGCAACTATGAACCGGGCAGTCCGATACCGGTGTCGCTGATGCGCGTGCGCGGCTGGGTCAATCTCGATTTCCTCAGGCTGATAGAGGACATTGTGCCGCGCAGTCTCGAGGATGCCAGGGCTGTGCTCGCGTCAAAACAAAATGACTAAAGGTGCTAGGTACGTGTTTCGCTGGCCGATTTTGGTCTTGCCGACGGTTAATTGTTGTAAATCGATGGCCAAGACGTAGACTGCCGCGGGGGCTGGGGAAAGGAATCGTACCCGAGCCGCGCCAGTTAACTGCCGAAGAGGTGCGAAATGGCGAAGAGCGGCCAGCGTTTTATCCGAGAAAACCGCGCTCCACGAGTCCACATCGAATATGAAGTGGAGACCTACGGCGCGAAGCAGACCGTCGAACTTCCTTTCGTGATGGGCGTGCTGTCCGACCTTTCGGGCAAGAGCGAGGTCGAGAAAAAGGCTCTTCCCGATCGTGACTTCATGGAAATCGACATGGACAACTTCGACCAGCGCATGGAGCGGATCGCGCCGCGCGCCGCGTTCATGGTCGACAATGCCCTGACCGGAGAAGGGAAGCTCGGCGTCGATCTGACGTTCAAGAGCATGAAGGATTTCGACCCAGGCGAAATCGCCCGCCGCGTACCGGCCATGGTGAAGCTGCTGGAGGCCCGGCAGGAACTCAACGATCTGCTTTCGTTCGTGGACGGCAAGGCGGGCGCGCAGGATCTGCTCGACAGGATCCTGAAGGATCCCGACCTGCTCAAGTCGCTGTCGGCAGCAAGGCGGGCCAGTGAAGAAGACGATCAGGATTCGGGCTCGGGAGAAGTCGAAGAGGGCTGACATCGCGGCCTTCGCGCCGAGGGATTCGATCTTGGATTAGGAGATACCACTTTTATGGCGGACCGGTCACTTGAGCAGGGTGCCGAAGGGGCCCCAGCCAGCGAAGCCATTGAACTCGATGATTTCGCGTCGCTGATCAAGAAGGAATTCAAGCCTTCCTCGGACGAGCGCAGCAATCGCATTCAGCAGGCCGTCCAGACCATGGCCCAGCAGGCGCTGAGCGATTCCACCATACTGGGCAACGACGTCTACGAGACCATCGACGCCATGCGGGCCGCGATCGACCGCAAGCTGTCCGATCAGATGAACCTGATCCTTCACCACCCGGAGTTTCAGCAGCTCGAATCGGCCTGGCGTGGGCTGCACTACCTTGTGATGAACACATCGACCGGCAAGGACATGAAGATCCGGGTGATGAACATCAGCAAGGAGGAATGCCGCCGGATGTTCCGGCAGTTCCGCGATGCCGCCTGGGACCAGAGCCCGCTCTTCAAGAAAGTCTACGAATCCGAGTTCGGCCAACTGGGCGGGCAACCCTACGGCGCGTTCGTCTGCGACTACAACTTCGATCACAGCGGTCCCGACCTCGAGGTCATGAAAGGCCTCTCGAAGATCGGTGCCGCCGCGCACGCCCCCGTCATCGCCGCCGCCAAGTCGTCGCTGTTCGGCATGGAAAGCTGGACCGAGCTTTCCAATCCGCGCGATCTCGGCAAGATCTTCGAGGCGCAGGAATACATGGCGTGGCGCACGTTCCGCAATTCCGAAGACAGCCGCTACATGGCGCTCACCATGCCGCGCTTCCTCGGCCGGCGCATATACGGCGCGAAAACCGAACCCGTCGACGAGTTCGATTTCGAGGAAGATACCGGCGGCGATCACGACAAGCACCTGTGGCTGAACGCCGCCTACGGCATGGCCACGCGCATCACCGAGGCGTTCAACACTTATGGCTGGTGCACCCGCATTCGCGGCGTCGAATCCGGCGGTACGCTGGAAGACCTTCCGACATCCTCCTTCCCGACCGATGACGGCGGGATCGACATGAAGTGCCCCACCGAGATCGCGATCTCGGATCGCCGCGAGGCGGAACTCGCGAACGCCGGAATGATGCCGCTCATCCATCGCAAGAACACCGACCAGGCGACGTTCATTGGCGCGCAGACCGTGCATCGGCCCAAGAAGTACGACGATCCCGCGGCAACCGCCAACGCGAACCTGTCGGCGCGGCTGCCGTATATCTTCGCCAGTTGCCGCTTCGCGCACTACCTCAAATGCATGGTTCGCGACTGGGTCGGCGGAACGCGCGAACGGGCCCAGTTGCAGAGCGATCTCTCCAACTGGATCGCGCTTTTCGTGGACGGCAACCCGGATTCCTCAAGCGAGACGACAAAAGCGAAAAGACCCTTGCGGGGCGCCAAGATCGAGGTCGTCGCGGACGAGGAAAACCCCGGGTACTACAAAGGCAAGTTCATGCTCCGCCCGCACTACCAGTTCGAAGGCATGGATGTCTCACTGAGCATGGTGTCGCGCTTGCCGAAATCGTGATCGCAAGAATCAGAAGCCATTGATTGGATCACGTAGCCTGCGGCTACGTCAGACTTAGGAGTACGAGATGGCTATGTTTGCTGAAAAACCGAATATCATGCTTAAAATCAACGACGGCGCCGTCAAAGGTGAGATCGAGATCGCTGGCTTCGAAGACTGGATCGAGCTTACCTCCTACGCCTGGGGAGGCAGCCAGCCCGGGTCCTTTCAGACCGGCGGCCGCGCCGGCACCGAAGGCAAGGTCGCTTTCCAGGATCTCTCGGTCGAGAAATTCGTCGATGCCTCCACCGGCATCATCATCGAGAAAATGGCGACGGGCACGCATTTCGACAAGATCCGGCTGGTCCAGACGGCCATGGCCAACGGGCAGAACAGGATCATCTTCGACGTAGTGTTCGAGCATGTGATCGTCACGTCCTACATGACGTCGGGCGGCGCCGGCCAGGGCGCCTTCATTCCCGAAAGCGTCACCTTCGGCTACACGAGCTTCAAGATCGAGTTCGAGCGTCGCTCCAACGACGGCAATCGCATCGCGATGGTCGACGCGCAGTTCAATCTCCGTAAGCAGGAGGGCGGCTGACCGAGTCCCATGGACCAGGCGGACGCGCTATTGGACCAGGGTGACATCGACGGGGCGCGCGCCGCCCTTGTCGATGTCGTTCGGCAAAATCCTGCGGACACGCGCGCGCGCATGTTCCTGTTCCAGCTTCTCGCCCTGTGCGGGGAGCGCGCGAAGGCGCGCAAGCAGCTCGAGATGCTGGCACAGCTTTCGCCGGAGGCGCAGATGCTTGCGGTTGCCTATGGCCAGGCGATCGAGGCGGAAGAGCAGCGCGCGAAGGTCTTCGCCGGGGAATGTCCGGCAAGCCTGCTCGTGCCGTCGGCCTGGGCGGGCGACCTCGTGGACGCCCTCAATCATTTCATCGCGGGCCGGACCGCCGAGGGAGAGGCCTGTCGCGACAAGGCCTTCGATCAGGCGCCGGACACCGCCGGGTCGCTGGACGGGCAGGCGTTCGAATGGATTGCCGATGCCGACAGCCGCTTCGGGCCGGCCTTCGAAGTCATCATGCGCGGGCAATACGGCCTCGTCGCCTTCGACAGCGTGGCGAGCATCACCAGCGAGGGGCCCGGCGATCTGCGTGACGTGCTGTGGTATCCGGTCGAGATCGCCCTGCGCAGCGGGCAGTCGGTCGCCGGGTTCATTCCGGCCCGCTACCCCGGCACCGACAGCGCACAGGACGATTCACTGCGGCTGTGCCGATCGACCGACTGGGTCGATCGCGATTGGGGGCAGGAGGGTCTGGGGCAACGCTTGTGGACGCTATCGGGAGGCGAGGACGTCGGCCTGCTGTCGGTGCGTGAACTGGTGTTCACATAGATAGAGCGATGGTTCAGGACCGTTTCACTCCAACGATCTTCGACAAGCTGGCGGGCGGCCTGAAGGTCGCGGGGCTCACCGGGCAGGAAGAAACCGCGGAAGCCAAGTTCTCGCGCGAGCAGTTCGTCAACTTCGCAATCCCGGACCTGCGTCGCTTCAACGAGAGGGCCTTGCGCGCGACTGTGAAGCGCGAGCTTTCATGGCTGCTCAACACGACCAATCTCGCCTCCAGCATCGATCTCGAAGACTATCCGCAGGTCCGCAGTTCGGTCCTGAACTACGGAGTGCCCGATCTGTCGGGCCAGGCGATGACCAAGACCATGATCCGCCGCCGCGCCCGGGAAATGCGGCAATCGATCCTCGATTTCGAGCCTCGGCTCGAGGAATCGACCTTGCGGGTCGAGCCGCTTGATGCGGTAGAGAGAATCCACGCCGTGACCTTCCTCATCTCGGGTGATGTCGAGACGGCGTCGCAGGCGCTGCCGGTGAAATACAAGACGGATGTCGATGCCGAGATCGCTTCGGTCGAGGTCCGCGAGTAGCCATGATCGATCCCCGTCTGTTGCGTCTCTACGAACGCGAATTGTCGTATCTGCGCGATGCGGCCGTCGAATTCGGCAAGGAATACGAAAACGCGGCGGGCTACCTCGGACTGAAATCGCCCCAGGAACCCGACCCTTACGTCGAACGGCTGCTGGAAGGCGTAGCCTATCTGGGCGCGCGCGTGCAGCTCAAGATGGAAGACCAGTTTCCCGAGTTCACGCATCATCTGCTCCAGGCCATCCAGCCGCACTATCTCGCGCCGATGCCATCGATCTGCATCGCCGGTTTCGAGCCGCTGGAAGGTGATCCCGCGCTCGAGCAGGGCTTTGCGGTTCCCACCGGGACCGAACTCGTCGCCGAAGCGATCGAGGGTGAACATACGCCGGTCCGCTTTCGGTCGGGGCACGCCATAACGCTCTGGCCGATCAAGGTCGCGCAAGTCGAGTATCTGTCCAGCAGGGCCTCGGCGGCCGCTTTCGGCCAGATCGCCAAGCAGCGGCCCGAGGCGGCGCTCAGGATACGGATCGAAACGCAAGGCGATGTCGATTTCGCCGATCTCGCGCTCGACGCGCTGCCCATCTATCTCGCGGGAAGCGAGCATTTGCCCGGCGAACTCTATCGCCAGTTGATCGGAGACCAGATCGCGGTGCTTGCCGGCTCGCCGGATTCCGCTTCCGGCGACGGCGGCTGGCACCGGCTGGGCGCGATCGAGCAGGTCGGGTTCGACAACGAGGAGAGCCTGCTGCCCGCCGAGCGTCGCAGCTTTCGGGGGTATCGCATCCTTTCCGAATTCTTCGCGTGCCCCGAACGCTTCCTGTTCGTCCGGCTGACGGGGCTCGCCAAACTTGCGGCGATCGGCGGCAAGAGCATCGATATCGTCGTATTGCTCTCCCGCTCCTCGACGCCGCTCATCAATGCGCTGGAACCGGCCAATTTCAGGCTGTTTTCCACGCCGGCCATCAACCTGTTCGAAAAGCAGCTTGGGCGGCTCCAGTACACGACCCGCCAGCATGAATTCCATGTCGTGCCCGATCGGGCCAAGCCGCTGGATTTCGAAGTCTTTCGGATCGGTGAAGTGAATGCCTACACCAAGGACAACATACTCCATCGGCAAGTGACGCCGCTTTTCGAGATCGGTTCGCAACTCTACGACCAGAAGGATGCCTTGTACCACAAGGTGCAGTTCAAGCAGCGCCGACTTTCGACCAAGGAGCAAAGACTGCGGCGCCGCAATGACTACATTGGCACCGAATGCTGGATGACCTTGACGGCGCCGGGTAATCCGGCCCTGCTGGAAGAAGTCGCGGAACTGTCGGTCAAGGGCTGGGTCACCAACCGCGAGCTGCCTACCTTGCTGCGCTTCAGCGGCAGCAATCATTTCGTTGCCACCGGCATCCCGGCCCGGCGAGTCAGCATCCTTCGCTCTCCGAGCACGCCGCGGCCCCCCATGGCCATCGGCACGCTCGATCAACGCCCGTCGCGCGGCAATCCGTTCGTCGAACGCTATCGCGGCGATGCCGCCTGGCGCATCATCGGCCACCTTACTCCCAACTATCTTTCGCTGGTGGAGGATGAGAACGGCGACCCGTCGACCCTGCGCGATCATCTCGCCTTGTACGGCCGCCGCGACGACGCCGCGTCGCAACGCCATATCGACAGTCTTCTGGAAGTCCGGGCCGAACCGATAACCCGGCGCGTGCCCGGCGCGCGCTCGATGTCGATCGCGCGCGGGCACCGGATCAGCATCAAGCTGGACGATGCCGCCTTCGCCAACTCCCGCATGTTCCTGTTCGCCTCGGTGCTGGAACGGTTCCTCGCGGAATTCGCGAGCATCAATTCCTTCACCGAGTGCCATTTCGAAAGTCCGTTGGAAGGAAAGTTCGCGTCATGGCCTCCCAGGATCGGTCGCCGCAAGAGCATCTGACGTATCTGCGCGCCATTGCCGAGGATGTGCGCGGCTTCGGATTGTTCCCGGTGGTTCGCAACGCCGAAGCGCTGGCGAGGGATCTGCCGCGCGTGGGCACGTCCAACGGGCCTTCGCGCGATGTCCTGAAGCTTTCCCAATTTCCCAGTCTCGCCTTTCCTGCGCCGACGATCGAGACGATCGAATTCAAGGACGGGAAGGCCGACATCCAGGGCCTGTGGCTGGGCCTGCTCGGACCGATGGGGCCTTTGCCGACGCATCTGACCGAGTTCGCGGTCTATGAACGGCGATATGCGGGGCAGCGGCCCTTCGGCAGTTGGCTGGATCTCATTTCCAACCGCATGCTTCAGTTTTTCTATCGAGCCTGGGCCGACACCCAGCCTGCCGCCAGCGCCGATCGACCGGGCGACGATCCTTTCGCCTGGTTCGTCGCATGTCTGTGCGGCGCGCTCGACGGGTCGGACGAAAGCGGGGTGCTGCCTTCGGCGGCAAGGCTGCAATATGCCGCCCTGCTGGCATCGCCGCGAAGCGCGGTGGCGATCGAGGATGCGCTGTCGCATCTGCTCGAGCAGGATGTTTCCATCGAGGAATACCAGTCAGCCTGGTATCCGGTCGAGCCATCGGAACAGAGCCGCCTGGGCACGAACTTCTGCACGCTCGGGCAGGATACCCTGATTGGACAACGCATTCGCACCTCGTCCGAGGCGTTCCAGGTCATCATTCGCGCCGGGTCGCTTTCCGACTATCGCAGCCTCATGCCCTCGGGGCCACGGTTCGCCATGGCGCGCGAAGCGCTCAACGCCTTTACGCCCAGCCACCTCAACTGGGAGCTGGTGGTCGAACTGGAGGGCGCGCTTGTCGGCAACGCGAGGGCGGACGGCACTGCACAGCTCGGCTGGACAAGCTGGCTGGGCGATGGCCGTCCGGGTGAAATCCGCCGGGACGTGAAACTGCGAAAGGGCCAGTCGCACAGCCGCAAGGGCAAACGGCCTCACTGAATCGCGATGATGGAGGGCAAGCAATGAGCAAGATTAGCCGGACCAGCCTGTTCGGGCGGCTGGACCAGATCGCGCTGAAGGCCATCGAGACCGCAACCAGCTTCTGCAAGATGCGCGGCAATCCCTATGTCGAGCTGGTTCACTGGGTCCATGTTCTCCTTCAGGACCCGCAAAACGACGTCGCGGCGATTTGCAATCACTTCGGGCTCGACGACGCGCGGCTGTCGCGCGACGTCGTGGCGCGGCTCGATTCGCTGCCGCGCGGTGCGACGTCGATTTCCGACTTCTCTCCGCAGATCGAAGAGGCGATCGAGAAAGGCTGGCTCTACGCCTCCCTGCAGTTTTCCGCTGCTCGCGTGCGAACGGGACATCTGCTCTACGCCATGCTCAAGACGCCGACGCTGGAGAACGCGCTGGTCGGCATGAGCGGCGAATGGCGCAAGGTCAGCGCGGACACGCTTGGCGACCGGTTCGAGGAGATCGTGTCCGGCTCGCAGGAAACGAGCGAAATCACGGCCGCCCCGGCGAACATCGCGGGTGGCGAGCTTGGGTCCGGCGAGGTGCCTGCGCCGGGAGGCGAAAGCGCGCTTGCCAAATACGCCGTCGATCTCACCCAGAAGGCCCGAGACGGCGAGATCGATGCAATCGTCGGCAGGGACCGGGAAATCCGGCAATGTGTCGATATTCTGCTGCGCCGCCGTCAGAACAACCCGATCCTCATCGGCGAAGCGGGGGTGGGCAAGACCGCCGTCGTCGAAGGCTTCGCCAGGCGGCTCGCGGACGGAGACGTTCCGCCCGCGTTAGAAAAGGTCCGTTTGTGCTCGCTCGACATCGGCCTCATGCAGGCCGGCGCCAGCGTGAAGGGGGAGTTCGAGAAGCGGCTGCGGTCGGTCATCGACGAAGTCGAGTCCTCGCCGCAGCCGATCATCCTGTTCATCGACGAAGCGCATACGCTCGTCGGCGCGGGGGGGCAGGCCGGGACGGGAGACGCGGCGAACCTGCTCAAGCCCGCGCTGGCACGCGGACGCCTGCGCACCATCGCCGCCACGACTTATGCCGAATATCGTCAGTATTTCGAGAAGGACCCCGCGCTCACGCGCCGCTTCCAGTCGGTCGACGTGCGCGAGCCCGAAACCGACAAGGCCATCGCCATGATCCGCTCGGTGGCGCCGCTGATGGAAGAGCATCACAACATCGTCGTGCTCGATGAGGCGGTGCGCGCGGCGGTCACGCTCTCGCAGCGATATGTTCCCGCGCGCCAGCTTCCCGACAAGGCGGTGAGCCTGCTCGATACGGCCTGCGCCAGAGTGGCCGTATCGCAATACGCCATGCCGGCCCGTGTCGAGGAGAAGTTGCGTAACAAGCAGATGCTGGAGATGGAGCGCGACATCGCCCGCCGCGAGGTGAACGACGAGTATCGTTCAGCCGATGCGCTCGAGGACCTCGAACGCCAACTGGTGGAAGTCAGCGGCGAGTATGATGCCATCGACGCGCGGTGGGAGGAAGAAAAAGCCCTCTTCGCCAAGGTCATCGAGGCCCGCGATGCCTTGCGCAAGCTGCAGGCTTCAAGCAACGGCAAGGCAGGGGATACGCCAGATGTTCCTGAACCCGCGACCGAAGCGCCAGCGCCCTCGCTCGAAGAGCTGAAGGCAAACCTTGCGTCGGCCGTTGAGGCGATGAAGGAAGCACAGGGAGACGAGCCGATGATCTTCGGCGTCGTCGATGAAGATGCGGTCGCCGCCGTGGTCGGGGACTGGACCGGCATCCCCGTCGGACGGATGGTCAAGAACGAGATCGAAAGCGTGCTGACGATCGCCGATGCACTCAAGACGCGCGTGATCGGTCAGGACCATGCCATGGACGCGATCGCCAAGCGGATTCAGACCACGCGGGCCAAACTGGACAATCCGAACAAGCCCGTCGGCGTCTTCATGCTTTGCGGCCCGTCGGGCGTCGGCAAGACGGAAACGGCGCATGCCCTTTCGGAGCTGCTGTTCTCCGGGGACGATTCGATGATCGTCATCAACATGAGCGAATTTCAGGAAGCCCATACGGTCTCCACTCTGAAGGGCGCGCCCGCGGGTTATGTGGGATACGGACAAGGCGGTGTCCTGACCGAGGCGGTGCGGCGCCGACCCTATTCGGTGGTGCTCCTCGACGAGGTCGAAAAGGCGCACCCGGACGTACACGAGATGTTCTTCCAGGTTTTCGACAAGGGCTTCATGAATGACAGCGAAGGGCGTCTGATCGATTTCAAGAACACCGTGATCCTGCTCACGTCTAATGTCGGCACGGACCTCATCATGTCCATGGCGGAGGACGAGGAACTGAAACCCGAGGCGGACGCGCTGGCCGAAGCGCTGCGCCCCGAGTTGCTCAAGGTCTTTCCGCCGGCCCTGCTGGGGCGTCTGATCCTGTTGCCGTACTATCCGCTCACGCCGACCATGCTATCGCAGATCGTGCGCATTCAGCTTGATCGCATCGGCCGCCGCATTCGCGAAAACCACGAGATCGCGTTCTCCTATTCCGAAGACGTGATCGACCTCATCGTTTCGCGGTGCACCGAGGTCGACAGCGGGGGGCGCATGATCGACGCGATTCTCACCAACACCATGTTGCCCGAGATGTCAGTCGAATTGCTCAGCCGCCAGATGGACGGGGAGCATGTCGCGGCGATCAAGGTTCGCCCCGGCGGTGACGGGTTCGAATATGACTTTTCGGCCGAAAGCTAGCGGCCGATCGCGCGGATCACGCCCTTGCTGGATTCGCTCATCTTCTGAACCACCTGGGTTAGCATGGTCATCATCTGCTGCTGCTGATTCATCATTTCGCTAAGATCGGCCGACCGGATTTTCTGCGGCGTGAGATTGTTCAACTTGAGCCACAAGTCGTTCTTTTGCGTTTCGAGGTTGAACGACTGCGACGAAGACGCCTTGGCAATCGCATTGTGCAGCGCGAGGATGTAGGCCGCCTTCTGGAGCATCGGAGCCAGTTTCGCGAGATCCGACTGCGAAATCTGTATGCCGCCCTTTGCGGGAGCGGCAGGGCCGGGCCCCGTCAATGCCAGATCGGCCAGGACTTTGCCGACCGCCGCTGCGTTGCCGATGTTCATCATTGGTTTATCCCCCTATTCAGGTCATCAATTAACGCTCTTCTTCTTCGCTGATCCTGACTCTGATCAAAGACCGATTGCGATACAAGCGGCATCGGAAAATAGCGCCGGGCTGTCGCTAGTAAAACCAGACCTCCATCTTGCGTTCGCGCCGCGAGCCGCGAACCTCGAAAGACTGGAGGCGGGCCGACGAACCCACCGCTTGAAGGATCAACTGCCGCGACGCGCGACACGGGTCCTTACGGCGGCTTTCACTTTCCTGATTCAGCGAGATCGCCGTGTCCGACACCGCGACGAGCCGTAACCGGCTGGTGCAGACGCGCTCGCCGTTCTCCCCGCCCTCGGACGGAGTCGCATAGGACACCTCGCCGACGATCTCGTTCAACGCACCGCCGGTGATATTGAGCGACACGATGTAATCGTCCTCGGAAAAGTCCTTGCCCTCGGCCAGGCTCTGTCTCTCTCCGAGATACTGGCCCGCCACATCGCCGGTCTTGAAGCGCGCCTCATAGCCGGTAATGTCGTTCCAGTTCGCGCCGACGTATCCGCGAGCATCGGCGAGTTTGGGGTCTGACGCTTTCGCGCAACGCCCGCCTTCGCTGTCGGAGCCCATCGGACCCTGGCAGGCCATGATCCGTCCCGAACCGCAACGCCAGAATATCTGCTGCGCCTCCGACATGGGCGGCATCGCTGTGCGAATCCATTCCGGCGTCGGCTCGCCGACATACGCGTCGTCGAGTGCGTCGACGTCGAGGTAATAGGCGCAATAGTCGACCGGATTATCGAAGCTCGCGCGGACTGGAGCCGGCTCCGGCTCCTTGGCGGCTGCCTCTTTTCGCGAACTGGACTTTCTTTCGCGCCTCTGCGTCGTCTCTCTCCTCGAGGGCGTCTGCTTGGGCTCGACTTTGGGGCGGGAAAAGATCTGCGCCAGCGCCGACGGGGGCGATGCAAATCCCAGGGCCAGAGTCCCGGTCAGGGTCACGATCATGATCAAGATCAGATTTCGAAAACGCCAGGGCCTGCTCATGGGGGTCGCCTCCAGATTCACGGCATCGCTCGGACTTGTCTTGGCGGAGTCGTGACCGGCTTAACAAATCCTGGCGCGCATTGCTTCCTTTCCGGCCGGATTCGTTTTGCCGGTAAACCTGTTTTAGTCCCGATTGGGGAAACCCGAACACAAAAGTCCGCTGGACACGCAAGACGAAATCATTCCGATGGCGCGGAATTCGTGCCGGAAGCGGCGGGTTCCTTCGCCGCCTTGAACCACACGGTCTGGGTTTGCCAGTCGTTGCGCGCGGCGCGAGCGGCGAATTCGGCCTGCCACTTGGCGCCGCGCTGGCCAAGCGGCGGTGCCACGACGGCTTCGGGGAAGGGTCCGTCTCCCGTGATCAGCAGCAGTCCCGACCAGCCTTCGCGATCAAGATCGATCCCCATCCGGTATCGGTCGGGTCCGACCTGCTCGATCAGGGCGAGCTTCTGCTCGAATATCTCGCGAAATTGCGCCTTGTCCCTTGCCAGCATGATGAGTTCGCCGGTCGGCCCCATCGACAGGAGCGCGAAATCCCTGTCGCCCAGGTCGGCACTGAGATTCACGACCGCGTTGGCGGCCAGCTTGCCGGCGAAATTCGATCCTTCAGGCTGGATTCTCATTTCGAACTGCCTTTGCGGCACGGTCAGCCTGCGGCTGCCCCGGTCGCGCACTTGCCGGAACGTATCGAGCGCGGTGCACCCCGCCTGCGAGATCGGGGCGACATCCTCAAAGTTGAGGTTGGCGCGCTCGATGCCGGCTTGGGCGAGACGTCGGGCTATGCCGTCCTGGGCGTCGGCCGGCTTGCCCGAAATGCCGGTGAAGGCGACCGACACGGCGCCCGATCGCTCGCGCAGGTCCTCGACCGACAGCCATGTGCATCGTGTTGCCGGAAGCGCGGCCTCGACCGCCGTACCGGCTCTCTGGACGAGTGATTTCGTGCCTGCGCCCGGGGATGAGGCAGGCGCTCGTTCGGCGGATGCGACCTCCGGCCCCTCCGACCCGTTCGAAGCATACCACCAGGCAGCAGTGCCCAGGCCCAACAGGACGATTGCGCCCAGCGCAACCGGAATCGCCTTGCCGCGCGGTCCGCTCGTCCCCGATCGATTTTTTGAATGGCCGGATACCCGGGGGGCGGGGGGCTCGGGCGTTGGCGTCGCCGGCGGTGGCGGCGGTGAGGTCGGCGGCGGTGGTGGTGCAGGCGGCGGCGTGATCTGCGCCGGTGCCGGCGCCGCCACCGCCACGGGGCCGGATGCCGGGGGAAGGGGAGGCGGAGGCGGGGTGGGCGTTGCCTTGCCGGGATCCGGCGTGGTCGCGGCGCCTGCCATGCCGCGCGCCTCGTCGATAGCCTCCAGCACCGCGGCCATCGATCGCGGTCTGTCCTGCGGATCGGGCTGGAGCATGCGGAACAGCAGCGACTGAAGAGCGGGCGCCAGATCATCGAGATCCGGAACCCGGCGGCGCATTTCAATGGCTTCGACGGGCGTGGCGCCCATATTCACGTTTCGGCCGCGAGCCAGCGCCAGCAGGCAAAGCCCCAGGCTGTAGACATCGGACCATGGACCGACATTGCGGCCGTACTCGCCGAGTTGCTCGGGCGAAACGTAGGCGAGCTTGCCGGCAAAGCCGTCGCCGACGATCGTGCGGGCGCCCGGATTGATGTCCTTGGCGATTCCGAAATCGATGATGCGGGCCTTCTGCAGCTGGCCGCCCGGAAGGAGGATATTGTCCGGCGTAAGGTCGCGGTGGATCGCGCCGCCGTCATGGGCGACCTCGAGTCCGGCGGCGAGGCGCTGGGCGAAGTCCAGGATTTCGCGGGTGCTGGGCCGCATCGCGCGCAGCACGTCGCCGAGATTGTCGCCATCGATGAAGTCCGTGACGAAATAAAGGACATTGAGTTCGGGATCCACGGCGAGCACGCGATAGGGAACGATCGCTTCGTGGTTCAGTCCCGTGAGGATGCGCGCTTCCTTGCGAAACATCTCGACCACGAGAGGATCGGCGGCGAGTTCCGGCAGGATGACCTTGATGGCCACGCGCTCGTCGAGATTGGCGTTGAGCCCTTCATAGACTTCCCCCATCCCCCCCCGGGCGATCAGGCGCTTCACTTCGTAGATGTGATTGAGCACGTCGCCCGGCTGGATGGAACTTCGCTTCGTATCCGCCGCGGGGGGCTCGACCGCCGGGAATTCGGGCGCTTGCTCCGGCGTCTCGGCATCCACGAAGACCGTCCGGTCAGGGTTCGGCTTCGACTCCGGATCGCCGGTCGAACGCAGGGAGTGCCCGCCCTGCGTCCCGGCAAATACCGTGCGGTCCGGCGGCGCCGGACCGCTTGAGGTCTCGGAACCGCCAGCCACGGACCTGCCATCTTGCGCCGGACTCTGCGCATCGGTGGGAGAGACATCCGCTTTCGGCGGCGCCGAGAACCGCGTCGCGTCCTTGTCCTCCGCTGCAGTCTGCCTGTCCTCAGCCGTCAGCGGGCGGGAGGTTTCTGCCTTGCGCTCTTCCTCGCCGGGCCCGTCCTGCGGCTGCTTTCCCGTCATGACACGGCGAGCGCTTGCGTTTGCCGCCAGCGCAGGGGAGCCGTCATTCGGATCACCGTCACAACCGGCCAGGCCGATGCGGCACCGCGACCCTGCCGGGAGCACCGTTCAGAAACGGAGACAGTTCCGTCGAACGCGACCACAGGCCCCTTGTCAGTTTCCGCGATGCGCATGAGCGGGTGAATGCTTTCCAACCTTGTGGCCTGAGTGGCAACTGCGGCGCCGATGGGGCCATCCTAGCAATTCGAAATTCTGCGACAAGTCTCAGTAGTTGCAAAGTTCCCAATGCCTGATTCGGCGCCGCCGGAAGGATTGCCGCGACCGGCGAATATATGAGTGCGCAGGACCAGGGCTTCACCTCGCGCATCTATGCCTGCCTCGCCGCTTCGCTACTTCCATACTCCGCCAGACGTCATCCCCATGGCGGCGATATTGTATGTTCGAGAAGCACTTGCGCCCCGACCGCGAGGTTCATGACGAGGATAGGTCCGGTTCGGCGGATACGACGCCTCGCGCGGCCCCCGGCCCGCGTCATTCCTCGTTGAGATCGATCTGGAATGTCGCGAGGTCGGACAGTTCGGACCTCGGCAAGCCGACCGCATCGAGCCGCGCCTTTTCGACGAGCCGCAGGGCCGCGAGCGCATCGCGCAGGGCGAGATACGAGATCAGGAGCTCCTGCGAGGGGCCATGGTCGAGGCTGTCGAGCGCGAGGCGCGCGAATTCCTGCGCGGCCAGCGCGGCGCGGTGGGTGTTGCTCATCGTGGTCTCTTCCGATCGGATCGGTTCACTAAGTAGTGTTGCGTAGTCATGGCGTGCAAGCGATGGCGCATCGCGGCCGTCCGGATCGTCGAACCGCGGCCGGATGCATCGGCACCGCCGCGCTTGCCTGATCGTCCAGATCGTCCGCGCGCCCGCCCGCGCCGCGGTGACACCGCGCGCGTAGCCGCTTAGCCTTTCGAGTGTGGTGGCGCAGGCCGCGAACGTAACGATAGGGAAGGATGCGGATGAGCACGAAAGGCGTTTTCGCGGGCGTGCGCGTGATCGAACTGGCGCAGTACGTCTACGTGCCGGGGGCAGGGGTGATGCTCGCGGACCAGGGGGCCGAGGTCATCAAGATCGAAACGCTTGAAGGCGATCCCTATCGCTCGCTCAAGATCGGAATGAGACGCGAACTCGGCGGGATCAACATCTCGATGGAGCAGAACAACCGCAACAAGAAGAGCGTCGCGCTCGATCTCAAGTCCCGCGAAGGCCGAGAGGCGCTCCTGCGGCTCGTCGAGACGGCGGACGTTTTCCTCACCAGTCTGCGGCCCAAGGCGATCAGCGCGCTCGGGCTCGATGTCGGGGACCTTCGCGCGCGCAATCCCGCGATCATCTACGTGCGCGGCAACGGCGTGGGCTTTCGCGGCGCCGAGGCCGACCGTCCGGGCTATGATGCCTCGGCGTTCTGGGCGCGCGGCGGTGCGTGCCACGCCTTCACCCGCCCCGGCGAACAGCCGACCAGCCCGAGGCCCGCCTTCGGCGATCACACCGGCTCGCTGGCGCTCGCTTACGGGGTGGCGGGCGCGCTCTACAAGCGGGCGATGACCGGCGAGCCCTCGGTTGTCGAGAACTCGCTGCTCGCAACCGCCTGCTGGGTGCTCTCGGGCGACCTCACCATGACGCAGATGCCCGGCTATGCGACGCATCCCGCGACGCCGGTCCGCCGGCCCCTCACTTACACTTACGCGACGCGCGACGGGCGCCGCATCCAGCTCATGATCCTCAATCCGGCCCCGCGCTGGGAGGCGCTGTGCCGCGTCCTGGGGCTCGAGGCGATCATCGACGATCCGCGCTTCGCCGCCGACGATGCGCGCAATGCCAACGCGGACGCGCTCATCGCGCTGTTCGCCCAGGCCTTCGCCCAGCGCGATTTCGCGGAGTGGAAGCCGCAACTCGAGGCGATCGACATCCCCTGGGAGCCGATCGCGACGATCGAGGACCTCGTAGCCGACCCGCAGGTCGAGGCCAACGCGATGATGCAAGATCTCCACGTCGAGGGAACCGCACTGCGCGTGGTTGCCCCGCCCACCGCGTTCGACGGCGAAGCGATCCACGGCTCGCCCCGCGCAGCACCGGCCCTGGGACGGCACACCGAGGACATGCTCGCCTCGGTCGGCTACGGGCCCGACGAAATCGCCGCATTGCGCCAGGCCGGCGCGGTGCGCTAGTCTTGGCGAACCCGCGGCGGATCGCCGGCCCCTGCGACTCCGCAATCCTTGACTTTCTAGGGACGTCCGGCTAGTTGACGGGTTTCCCGAAAACACAAGTTTACCGGAGTGCCCATGGCGCGCGTTACTGTCGAAGATTGCGTCGACAAGGTTCCCAACCGTTTCGATCTCGTCCTGCTGGCCGCCCAGCGCGCGCGTGAGATCTCGGGGGGTGCCGAACTCACGATCGATCGCGACCGTGACAAGAACCCGGTCGTCGCCTTGCGCGAGATCGCCGAACAGACCGTGGTCCCCGCCGAGCTGAAGGAATCGCTGGTCACGTCGATGCAGCGCGTTCTTCCCGAGGACGACGACGAGATGGACGAGATCGGTTCGCTCAGCCAGTCGGCCGAGGCGCTGCGCATCACCGCGTCGGCCCCGACCCGCAACACGTCGATCGGTGCCGACTACGACGGCTGATCCGGCGCGGGGCGATCCGGCGTGGCGAAAAAGGCCCGAACGCTCCCTCGCATAGCAGGACGCAAGACACCCAAGTCCACTGCCGGCGCAGCGGGCTCGAGTGCGACTATTGCTGTCTACAGCGTGAAAGGCGGGGTCGGCAAAACGACCATCGCAGCCAACCTTGCATGGTGCTCGGCCGAACTTTCGGGACATCCCACGCTGCTGTGGGATCTCGATGCCGCGGGAGGTTCGGGGTTCCTCTACGGGCTTGAGCCCAAGGGATCGAAGCTGGCCGAGGATGTCTTCTCCAAGGAGCGCCCGGCCGAGGCGCTGATCCGAGAGACGTCGTATGACATGCTCGACATCCTGCCCGCCGACGAATCGATCCGCGCGCTCGACGCGCAGCTCATGCAGATCGGCAAGCGCAAGCGCCTGGCCAAGCTGACCGAGGGGCTCGCCGAACGCTATACGCGTATCATTCTCGATTGCCCGCCGGTGATGAACGAGCTGAGCTCGCAGGTCATCCGCGCCGCCGATCTCATCATCGTGCCTCTGCCGCCGTCACCGCTGTCGAAGCGGGCGTTCGACATCGTCGTGCGCGAGGTCGCGGGCACCGGCAAGCGCCATCCGCCGATCCTGCCGGTGTTCTCGATGCTCGACCTGCGGCGTGGTCTGCACCGCGAAGCGCGCGCGCAGAATCCGGACTGGCCCGCCATTCCCTATGCCAGCGCGGTCGAGCAATGCGCCGCGCAGCAGCGGCCGGTCGGCGAGATCGCCGCGCGCAGTTCGGCGGCCGGCGGTTTCAACGCGCTGTGGCGCGCGATCGAACGCAAGCTCGCCCAACTCGGGAAATAGGCGATCGTCGCCGGGCGGGGCGGTAAATTCACATTGCGCCGCACAATGGCCGTTCAGGCGGCTGTTCAGGGGTGTCGCTTGACGCTAGCGTGCTGTCACGATGAGCGATATCGGTGAGGGAGTCGGCGGGGTCATCGAGGGGGCGCTTCTGGGCGGCGCGGTCGAGCGTGAGCGCGACGGAGCCGGCGATGCGGGGCACACTCACGAGACGGCCTGCCTCAATTGCGGAACGCCGCTGGCGGGCCCCTATTGCCACCGCTGCGGCCAGGGGGCGCACCTGCATCGCAGCATCGGCGCGATCTTCCACGACCTGCTGCACGGCGTGCTGCATTTCGAGGGACGCACCTTCAACACGCTGCCGATCCTCGCGTGGAAGCCGGGAGAACTGACGCGGCGCTATATCGACGGCGAACGCCAGAAGTTCGTCTCGCCGATGGCCATGTTCCTGTTCTCGGTCTTCGTGATGTTCGCGGTGTTCCAGATCATGGGTATCTCGGCGACGAGCAACATGGCCAGCATCTCCGGCGCGGAGCAGGTTCAGGAGGCCGAGAAGAAGCTTGTCGATCAGCGCAAGGACCTGGCCGAGGAACTCGAGGACCAGGACCTTTCCGGCGAGGAGCGGGCGAGGATCGCCGAGAGGGTGGAGAAACTGGACGCCGATATCGCGGCGCTGCGCACGCTGCCCATTTTCCAGGAGGGCGCCGGACGGGAAACGCAGGGCTGGCACTCGGGCTGGAAGCGGCTCGACAAGGGCATCGAGAAGTGGCGCCACAACCCAGGGCTAATGCTCTACAAGCTACAGACGAACGCCTACAAGTTTTCCTGGTTGCTGATTCCGATATCGGTGCCGTTCGTGGCGCTGGTGTTCGCGTGGCGCCGGCGCTTCGGCTTCTACGACCACGCGGTGTTCGTGACCTATTCGATCGCGTTCATGTCGCTGATGGGCATCCTGGCCACGATCGTCGGCAGCTTCGGAGTGCATCCGAACTACGTGCTGTCGACCTATTCGATCATCGCTTTCGTGCACATCTACCGGCACCTCAAGGGCACTTACGAACTTTCGCATTTCTCGGCCCTGTGGCGCACCATCTATCTCATGATGGCGATCACCACCTTTATTCTGCTGATCTTCGTGATCGCACTGATCATGCTCGGACTGGTCGGCTGAGCCGACGGAACGCTCAGATTTCCCAGGACAATTCCTGCGCTACGGGGCCGGGCGCCTCGTCGAGCGCTCCGGCATCGACGCAACGGTTCCTGCCGGACCGCTTGGCCATGTAGAGCGCCGCGTCGGCCTCCGCGATCCATCCCTCCGGGCTGCCAACGAAGCCCGAAAGGCACGAGAGGCCGAAGCTCGCCGAGATGCCGCGGCCGGATAGCTCGGGCATGTGGAGCGACGCGATCGCCTGCCGCAGGCGCTCGGCGCAGGCTCGGGCGTCCGCGCGCTCGGTCTCTGGCAAAAGAATCCCGAATTCCTCGCCGCCGATCCGGCCGAGCATGTCGGAGGGACGCAGCGTCTCTTCGGCCACTTGTGCCACCCGGCGCAGAACGTCGTCGCCAGCCGGATGGCCGAAAGTGTCGTTAATCGACTTGAAGTGGTCGATATCAAACAGCAGCAGCGCGCCGGGCCGGGCATAGCGCGCGAAACGGTCGATCACGCGCTTCGATTCCTCGACGAAGGTGCGCCGGGTGACCGCGCCGGTCAGTGCGTCGTAGCGCGCGATGGTGCGCAGTTCGAGTTCCTCGACGACCAGCGCGGCGAAGCGCGCGAGCAGTTCGATCTCGGCGGGGTCGAATTGTCGCGCGACGGTGTCCATCGCGCAGAGCGCGCCGAGATTATAGCCGTCGGGCGTGGTCAGCGGCACGCCGAGATAGCTCGACAGGGTGCCCTCCGTCACGAACGGGTTGTCGCTGAAGCGCAGGTCGCGCCTGGCGTCGGGGACGACCAGCGGCCCGGTCGAGGCGATGGTATGCTGGCAGAACGAAGCGGATCGCGGTGTCTCGGCGACGTCGAAGCCCTGACGGGTGTGAATTCGCTGGCGATCCCCGTCGATGAAGGTGACGGCACACATCGGAACCCCGAGCACGGCCTTCACCAGCGAAGTGATCCGCTCGAAGGGCTCGATGCGCGGCTCGGAGATATCATAGCGCTCGAGCGCCGCCTGCCGGCCTTCTTCGTCTTCCAGTTTGAATTGCAACATGATCGTCCGGTCGAAAGTTGGCGACCCTCATGCGGAATAAGGATCAATACGTAGTAAACTTGCCCAGGCCCTCCGCGGAGATTTTCAAGGCGGCATCCGATCATCGACCGCGCCTCGACCATGCGAAAAGGGCCGCGGCATTCCAGCCACGGCCCTTCTTGTCACGTGCGCGGCGAGAGGCGCTCAGGCGCCCTGGGGCGTCGCGCCACCGCCGGAGAAGCGCTTGCCGGCTTTCGGGATCGAAGAGCCCGATTGCGCGGCGGGTCGCGCCGGACCGCTCGGCTCGTCGGGGCGGTCGATCTTGCCGCCGTCCATCAGCGCCTTGATCTCATCGCCGGTAAGCGTCTCGTATTCGAGCAGCGCCTTGGCGAGCGCCTCGAGCTTGTCGTTCTGCGTGGTGAGGATCTGGGTCGCGCGGCGGTGCGCGTCTTCCACCAGCACGCGGATCTCAGAATCGATCAGCTTGTTGGTCTCGTCCGAGGCCATCAGCCGCTGCGAGCCGCCCATGCCGAGGTAGCCTTCCTGCTGCTCCTCGTACTGGAGCGGGCCGAGCTTGTCGGACATGCCCCACTTGGTGACCATGTTGCGCGCGAGGCTCGTCGCGTACTGGATGTCGGACGAGGCGCCCGAGGACACCTTGTCGTGACCGAAGATCAGCTCTTCGGCGACCCGGCCGCCCATCGCCACCGAGAGGTTCGCAAGCATCTTGTTGCGGTGGTAGGAATAGCTGTCCCGCTCGGGCAGGCGCATGACCATGCCCAGCGCGCGGCCGCGCGGTATGATCGTCGCCTTGTGGATCGGGTCGGACGCTTCCTCGTTGAGGCTGACGATCGCGTGGCCCGCCTCGTGATAGGCGGTCATCTTCTTCTCGTCGTCGGTCATGACCATCGAGCGGCGCTCGGCGCCCATCATCACCTTGTCCTTGGCGTCCTCGAACTCCTGCATCGCGACGAGGCGCTTGTTGCGCCGTGCCGCGAGCAGGGCGGCTTCGTTGACGAGGTTGGCCAGGTCCGCGCCCGAGAAGCCCGGCGTGCCGCGCGCGATGACACGCGGATTGACGTCCGGCGCGAGCGGCACCTTCTTCATGTGCACCGCGAGGATCTTTTCCCGGCCGTCGATGTCGGGGACGGGGACGACGACCTGGCGGTCGAAGCGGCCCGGGCGCAGCAGCGCCGGATCGAGCACGTCGGGCCGGTTGGTCGCGGCGATGATGATGATGCCTTCGTTTGCCTCGAAGCCGTCCATCTCGACCAGAAGCTGGTTGAGCGTCTGTTCGCGCTCGTCGTTCGAGTTGCCGAGGCCGTGGCCGCGATGGCGGCCGACCGCGTCGATCTCGTCGATGAAGACGATGCACGGCGCGTTCTTCTTGGCCTGCTCGAACATGTCGCGCACGCGCGACGCGCCGACGCCGACGAACATCTCGACGAAGTCGGAACCCGAGATGGTGAAGAACGGCACGCCCGCCTCGCCGGCGATGGCGCGCGCGAGCAGGGTCTTGCCGGTGCCGGGCGAGCCGACCAGCAGCGCGCCCTTGGGGATCTGGCCGCCGAGCTTGGAGAAGCGCTGTGGATCGCGCAGGAACTCGACGATCTCCTGCAGTTCCTCGCGCGCCTCGTCGATGCCCGCGACATCGTCGAACGTGACTCGTCCCTGGCGCTCGGTGAGCATCTTGGCCTTGGACTTGCCGAAGCCCATCGCGCCCGAACCGCCGCCCTTCTGGACCTGGCGCAGCGCGAAGAAGGCGATGCCCAGGATCAGCATGAACGGCAGTGCCTGGATCAGCACATAGGCGATCCAGTTCGGTTCCTCGGCGGGCTTGCCGGCATAGTCGACGCCGTTGGTCTGCAGCAGTTGCGGCAGGCTGGTGTCGTTGGGGATAGGCACCGTGCTGAAGGTGTCGCCGTTCTTGTACTTGCCGACGATGCGATCCTCGCCGATCTGCACTTCCTGCACGCTGCCTTCGGCAACCTTGTCGCGGAAGTCGGAATAGCGGATCGACTGGCCCGCGTCGGTGCGCGATCCGAACATCGAAACCACCATGAGCAGGGCGAGGAAGATCCCTCCCCACACCAGCAGGCTCTTCATCCAGGGATTGCCGTTCGGCTGATCGTCGTTCATCGTGTGGCTAAACCGTCCTATTGCTGCCGAATATGTAGGCGCGGGTGGCTGAATGGCAAGTTAGCACAGGCATTAGCAAACGTCGCCTGCGCATCGGGCCCGGCCCTCGCGCGAAGGTTTTCGCGGCGGATGGCGGACCACGCCAAAAATCGGCGCCCTGCCTGGCGCGAAAAAAATCACGGGAGAGAGCGATGGGGGCACGGCCGGGAGCCGCGACGGAATGGCGGCGCTATGGAACGGTGCCGCTGGCGGGAGCGATGGGCTATTCCTGCGCCTCGCTGATGAGCTACGGCTTCGGCCCCTTCGTGGCGGCGATTGAAGCGGAGTTCGGTTGGTCGCGCGCCGTTTCGATGTCGGGCATTACGGTCACCTCGCTTTTCGCGATCGTGTTCAGCGTGTTCGCGGGGCTGGCGATCGACCGGTTCGGCCCGCGCCGGGTCGGCATTGTCGGCGTCATCCTGATGTGCGGCGCGTTCTCGCTGCTCTCGACCGCGACCGGGACGCGGCTCAACTGGACGCTGCTGTGGCTGGGCATCGCGGTGGGCATGATCTTCGTTCAGGCCAACGCTTGGACGAGCGCTGTCGCGAGCCGGTTCGACGCGGGGCGCGGATTCGCCATCGCGGTGACGCTGGCCGGGTCCTCGGTCTGCGCGATCCTCGCGCCGCTGATCGCCTCGTGGCTCATGGCCGATCGCGGCTGGCGCTTCGGCATCGCCGGGCTGGGTCTGATCTGGCTGGCGCTGACCTTGCCGGTGGTGCTCGCGCTGTTTCGCGGGCGTCAGGAAGAGGAAATCGCGGCGCGCCGCTCAACGGCGGAGCGCGGCGAGCCGGCCGCGGCGGCGCTGCCCGGCCTCTCGGTGCGCGAGAGCCTGCGCTTGCCCGCGTTCTGGATCATCGCCTTCGGCAATCTCGCCTTCGTGTTCTATTCGATGTCGATCGCCCCCAATCTCGTCGCGCTGCTCGGCACCAAGGGCCTTTCGTTCGAGGCCGCCGCCGCGACCGCCTCGCTCGTCGGCGTGGTGAGCCTCGTCGCGCGCCTTTCGGCCGGCTTCCTGCTCGACCGCCTGCCCGCGCATCTCGTCGCCACCGCGATCTTCCTGCTGCCGGTGGCGAGCGGGGCGCTGATGCTGCTCGATGCGCCCGGACCGGTGGTGCTGGGCCTCGCGGTCGCCGGGTTCGGCGCGACGATCGGGGCCGAGTACGACGTCGTTTTCTACCTCGTCTCGCGCCACATGGGACTGCGCCACTTCGGCGCGCTGCTCGGCGCGATGCTGATGGCGGGCGCGGTGGGCGGCATCTTCGCGCCGGTGGTCGCGGGCGGGCTCTACGACACGACCGGCAACTACGACCTCGTGCTGATGATCCTGATGGGCGTCATGGCCGTGGGCGCGACCGGCATGCTGCTGCTCGGCCGCCCCCGCGACGAATGGCCGCAGGCCTAGGCGCGCTCGAGCAGGATCTCGCGCAACGCCGCGATCTCGCCGGGCGCGACGCCGCGTTCGGTGAGATAGCCTTCGGCCGAGCCGCAGCGCGCCTCGATGCTGTCGAGGAAGGCCGAGATGTACGGCGCACGCGCGGCGCGCAGCGCGTTCATCACCTCGGGCGACAGTTTCGCATAAGGCGAGGCGGCGCCCGGCCGCTCGCCGAAGGCGGTGGTGAGGTCGACGGCGCGCTCGGTCATGGTGAAATCGGCGACGATCGTCTCGCGTGGCACGCCCAGTACCGCCAGGACGAGCGCGGCGGCGCCGCCGGTGCGATCCTTGCCCGCCGTGCAGTTGAACGCGATCGGCACTTCGCCCGCAGCGATCATCTTGACGAGCTGGACATAGGCGGGCGCCTGCTGGAAAGGCAGTTCGCGAAAGCCGCCGGCCATCACTTCCTCGGCATGGGCCTCGCTTTCGATGCCCTGCTCGACCATTTCGTGCAGCCGCCCGAAGACTTCGTTGTGGTCGCGGCACCAGTAGGTGATTCCGGCCACGCGGCACCATGCGTTGGGATCGCGCCGCTGCTCGCGCGCCGAGCGGAAATCGACCACGGCGCGAATGCCGAGCGCCGCGAGGTGATCGTAGTCGGCCTGCGTCAGCCGCGCCATCGAGCCCGAGCGGTAGAGGTGCCGCCACTTCAGCCGGCGACCGTCCCGCGTCGCGTAGCCGCCCATGTCACGAAAGTTTATGCCGCCCTCGAGCGGGACCAGCCGGGCCCTGACGTCCTCGTCCATGGCCTCAGCGCGTGAACGCGGCGGGGCCGGAGGGGCGGATGTAGCGCGGCATGGCGATACCCTGCGCCTTCGCGACCTCGAGGATCGTCGCCTCCATCGAGCCGGCGTGGCTGGTGTCGATGTAGTTGCCCTCGTCGTCGAAGTTGATGTTGACCCCGCTCACCACCATGAAGCCCTCGACCGCCTCCTCGCCTTCGGGAATGACCAGCGCGTGGACCGAGCCGGGCGGTTCGTAGAGGTAGCTGCCTTCACGCTGCACGTCGTCGGGATACTCGGCGTAGTGCCAGCGGCCCTTGGTGGTGAAGAAATGCACTTGGCCGGTGTGGAAATGGCGGGGCAGGCGCGTTCCGCCGCCGTAGCGCGCATAGAGCACCCAGACCCCGGCGCCCGCGTCCATGTAGAGCGGCCAGAGCATCATCCCCGGGAAATAGGCGCCGAAATCGATTCCCGGCTCGTCGTGAATGTTCACCGAGAGCAGGCGATCCTGCTCGTGGACGGCGTCGGGAAGGGGCATCGTCTCTCTCCTCTCGCGCCGTCCGATTCGAGCGGCGTTCAAGCCTTCACTAGCTGGTAGTCGCCCGCCGCGTCGACCTGTGCCTTCCAGCCGGGATAGACGACGATCGTGGTGAAGGTCTCCTCGATGATCGCCGGGCTCATCACTTCCATGCCGGGTGCAAGGTCCTTGCCGAGATAGACGGGGGTGTCCTTGAAGCCGTCGCCGAGGTTCGCGCGGCGGCTCTTGGCGGGCTTCGGCTCCACGCCCGAGGCGGAGAAGCCCGCGACGACGCTCGGCGAGGGAGTGGCGACGTGCGCGGCGAGGCGCACGCCCGAGATTTCGGGCACCTCGTGCTCGCGGATATGGTTGTATTCGGCCATGTGACGCTGGTTGAACAGCTCTATCGCCCTCTCGCCGAAGCCGTCGTCGACGAAGGAAAGATCGCCCAGCTTCACTTCGGACTTGAAGTCGAACGAGAGCGAGAAGTTCTGCCCCGGATAGCGCATGTTGAGCTGATAGTTCACCCGGATCGTGTCGGCGTCGAAGCGGGCATCGGTGAAGTACTTGCGCGCGCGCGTCGACAGATCACCCCAGAGCTGGCGGATTCGCTCGAGATCGAGCGCATGGGCCGAGGCGATGTAGCTGCGCTCCTCGTCGATCGTGGGATCGGCGACGAGCGTGCCGAGCGCGGAAAAGGTCGGGCTCGCCTTGGGCACGAGCACCTTTGTGATGCCCAGATCCTCGGCCTGGATGGCGGCGAAGGCAGGGCCGTTGCCGCCGTAGGCCAGCATCACGAGATCCTTGGGATCGATGCCCTTGCCCGCCGTCGTGCGGCGCACGCCCTGGCTCATGTTGGCGTTGACCACGCGCCAGCAGTCGAACGCGGCATCCTCGGCGCCGTAGCCCATCTCGTCGCCGATCGCCTGGAAGGCCTCGGTGACGCCCGCCTTGGTGAGCGTGAACGATCCGCCGGCGAACCCCTCGTCGGTCGAAAGGATGCCGAGCATGACGAGCGCGTCGGTCACGGTCGGCTCGGTGCCGCCGCGGCCGTAGCAGATCGGGCCCGGCTCCGAACCCGCCGAGCGCGGGCCGACCTCGAGCGCGCCCGCGTTGACGTGGCAGATCGAGCCGCCGCCCGCGCCCAGCGTTTCCACCTTCACCATCGGCACGCCGATCAGGTAGCGGTGGTGCATGTTCCAGCCGGCTTCGGCCGGCGCCTCGCCGTCGACCACGAGGCTCATGTCGTAGCTGGTGCCGCCCATGTCGACGCACAGCAGGTTGGGATGGCCCTTGGCGGTGCCGGTGTGCGCCGAGCCGATGACGCCGCCCGCCGGCCCCGAGGCGAGCACGCGGATCGGTGCGCCGTCGATGTATTCCTTTGTCATGACCCCGCCGGAGGCCTGCATGACCATGAGCTGGTTCTTGTAGCCGCCTTCGACCAGACTGTGCACGAGCCGCTCGAGATAGGCGATCACGCGCGGGCCGACGTAGGCGTTGACGATCGTCGTCGACGTGCGGTCGTATTCGGGCGCGCGGGGCAGGACTTCGTGGCTCGCCGAGATATAGGCGTTCTGGATCTCCTGCGTGACGATCTCCTTGGCGCGCCGCTCGTGCTCGGGATTGACGAACGAGAACAGGAAGCTGATCGCCACGGCCTCCACGTTCTGGAGGCGCAGCTTGCGGCAGGCCTCGCGCAGCGCGTCCTCGTCGAGCGGCTTGTGCACGCTGCCGTCGTGCAGGATGCGCTCGGGCACGGTCAGGCGGCGGCGGCGCGGCGTGATCTGCGGCGGGGGAGCAAGACGGACGTCCCAGATGTCTTCCTTGAAGCCGCGGCGGTACTCGATCTCGTCGCGGAAGCCCTCGGTGGTGATGAGGCCGGTGAGTGCCCCGTTCATCTCGATCAGGGTATTGTCGGCCACCGTCGTGCCGTGGACGATCGCTTCGCACTGTCCGAGAAAGTCGCCGAGCGAGAGGCCTTCCTTTTCGGCCAGTACGCCCACGCCCTCCATCACGCCGACCGACCGATCCTCGGGCGTCGAGAGGTTCTTGTGCAGTATCACCTGCTCACCCTTGAGCAAGGCGAAGTCGGTGAAGGTGCCGCCGATGTCGATGCCGACGCGATAAGTCATATCCAGTCCCCCTCGCGGCAAGCCTTGGCCCGCCGCCCTCATCTCTCATTCGTCGCCCTGAAAGTGTTTCAGGGTCTGTTTCCTTGCGCGCCACCGCGCCGGGAGGCGCAATGGCCGCGAAATCCGATCGGCATGACGGAACCCCGCCGAACCGCCGCCTCGCGTTTGCTGTCCGGATGATCGGATGAAACGAACCGCATCGGCAGGCCGGTTCCTATTCGGCCGCCTCTTCCAGCAGCGTGTCGCGGCCCATCTTCGTGCGCAGCGCTTCGGTCGCCTCCACATCCACCGCGAGGGTATAGTCCTCGAGGCTCCCGGTGAAGACGACGCCGTACTTGGCGCGTGCGGCTTCCACGCTGACGTACTCGTCGAGCACGTCGTCCTTCACCGCCTCCGGATCGCGCAGCAGCGGAAAGCCGAACCCGGCGCCGCCGCCGTGCTGGTAGGCGATCACCGCTTCTTCGGGCAGGAGGTCCTGCGCGGTGTGCTCGATCTTGCGCTCGTTCTCGGAGCCCACCTCGAAGTGGTTCGAATAGGGAATCGCATCCTCGCCGCCGCACATCCCGCGCAAGGGGTGGTCGGCAGAGACCATCCACGCCACCGCCGAGGTGGGCTTGAGCACCTGTTTGACGTTGAGCGAGCCCGGCGCGCCGCGCCACTGCCCCGCGCCGCCGCCGTCTGTGGTCATCTCGCGGCTGATGTTGAGGATCGGGAAGCGGCTCTCGGCATCCTCGGCTTCGGACAGGATCAGCGAGCCGAGCGCATTGGGGCACGAGCCCCAGCCGTCGATGCCCTGCACCGCGCTGGTGTCCATCGAGCGGCAGTCGACGCCCTGGTCCATCCACATCATGCCGTTCTCGTCGAAGCCGACCACCATGTTGGGCATGCCGATCTTGTAGAGCTGCGGCTGACTGCGCTCGGGCGCGACCGCGCTCAGGGCGAGGCAGACCGCCTCGGTGATCTCGCAGGCCGGGTGGAACGAGCCGAGCGCGGCGGGCTTGTTCGCCGGGGGCTGGGCGATGCAGCCTTCGGGAATGACGATGTCGACCGCGTTGAAGAAGCCCTCGTTCTTGACGATCGTCGGGTCCATCGCGGCGACGACCTGGGTCATCACGTAGCTGCGCGAATTGGCGAAGGTGTTCCACACGCCGACGAGTTCGGGCCGGTCGTCGGTGCCGGTGAGATCGACGGTGAGCTGGTCGCCCTTGATCGTGCAGGTGACGTGGACCTTGATGTCCTTGGTGCCCGCGGTGTCGTGGTCGATCAGCACGGTCGCCTCGTGCGTGCCATCGGGCCACTTGGCCACTTCCTCGCGCACGCGGCGCTCGGTGTGCTCGATCGACTGGTTGATCGCCGCCTTGACCGTTTCGGCGCCCCACTTGGCGATCAGCTTTTCCAGCATGCGGTTGGCGTGCTGGACGCCGCCGATCATCGCCGCGATGTCGCCGGCGAACGTGGCGAAGCGGTTGTTGCGCACCACGAAATCGAACACGTCCTTGCGCAGCTCGCCGCGGTGGACGAGCTTGAGGCAGGGGTAGATCACGCCTTCGGTGAACACGTCGGTAGCGTCGAGCGAAAAGCCCCCCGGGTCCTTGCCGCCGGTATCGCCCTGGTGCGCCTGCAGCGTCTGGATGCAGATCAGTTCGCCCTTTTCGTCATAGACAGGGCCGTAGACGTTGTAGTCGGGCAAGTGGCCGCCGCCGTGATCGGGGTCGTTGGCGAGAAAGACGTCGCCCGGGCCCCAGTCGTAGCGCTCCTGGTTCATCAGCCCCCAACGCGTCTCCATCTGGTTGACGAAGGTGAGATGCGGCGTGCCGACCGCGCCCATCGCCAGTCGGCCGTTGGCATCGACGATCGCGGCGTTGCGCTCGTTCGACTGGTTGATGATCGGGCTCGAGGCAGCGCGGCCGAGGAAAGTGGCGGACTCGAAGCACACCGTCTCGAACGCGCCGCGAATGATGTCGGCGGTGACCTGGTCGATGTTCACCGAGGTCGGCAGCGGATCGCGCCGCGCGGCGAGCCTGCGGTTGAGTTCGTAGGACATGGGCGTTCCTCTCCGGGCGGTCCTTCTTGTCATCCCGGACTAGGACAGCGGCCGGGCCGCTTCTCGACAAACCGCGCCAAGCGGCATGCAGGAGGCGAAAGGCGAGGGGCATCCGGCGCGCAGTCAAAGCTGGCATTTCGGATCGTGTTCAAGTTGTAAGAATTGCGATCTAGACGTATTCATTCGAAAAGGGATTCGAAAATCGGCGATTCGGAAAAGGCGACCGAAAAGTAAAGCGCTGACTCCAAGGTTTACTTTGAGATCCGATAACTTTGCGATGACGTTGCCGTGACGGCGCGGGCAAGCTCGGGGAGGGGCAACCATGGACTATACGACGGTTCATCCGCTTTCGGCGAGCCAGGCGCATCATATCGACCTGCATCTCTGGCGCGGGGCGCCGCAGAACCTCGATCCCGACAGGCCGGTGCAGATCCTCGTCAATCAGGGCTACGTCGTCGGCTTCTCGCCCACGACGCTCCAGCCCGCCTGGTCCGCCTATCGCGTCGCGCATGCCGACGCGCACGTCGATTACGCGCGGCCGATGCACTATTACGCCGACTTGCGGCTCGACGAGGCGCACCGGCTGAGCAAGGCGACCTTCGGCAAGCTCGGCGGCATTCCGCTCAATGTCGGGCACATGACGCCCAACGAGGTGATCAACCGTCAGTTCGGGCGGCTCGCGCAGCTCGAGACCTTCCTGATGTCGAACATGAGCCCGCAGTACGGCGCGCTCAACAGCGGCGTCTGGCTCAAGCTCGAGGATGCGATCCGCGCGATCGAGGACGAGCCGGGCAAGGACCACGTCTGGGCCACCGTCGGGCCGGTCTTCGGCGAGGAACCGGCGTTCGTGACGCGTGACGGAGGCAAGCTCGTGCCCGTGCCCGAGACCTATTTCGCGATCATCGTCGATCCGCATACCTATCCCTACGACACCCCGTCGAAGGTGCGGATCGACTGTTTCCTGATCCCGCAGACCGCGCCGCGCGGCTCGACGCCCGACGCCTATCCCGCGACGCTGGAGGAGATAGAACGGCGCACGCGGCTCAGGTTCTTCGCGTCCTGGGGCCGGACTTATGCGCTTGGCCAGCAGGCGCGGGAGGACGCGCAGCCGCAAAGCCGCCTGATGCGCGCGATCGCGGCGAAGAAGGACGAATGGGCCGCCGGTTTCGGCCTCGCCGCCAAGGCGCAGCCCGATGCCGAGACCATCGCCGGGCTGATCGACAGCCTCAAGGCGGAGGCCGACGCGATCAACGCGCAAGTCAGCCAGCAGGGGCGCGCGGTCACCGAGGAAGAGCGGGTGCGGATCGAGACGATCCAGCATACGATCTCGTGGCTATTGCGCGCGCAGGAGATCGCCGGCGCTGCCGAACCGGCGAGGCCCGCCGAGGGCGAGCCCGCCGCCAACCTGGTGACCTACAAGATCATCAGCGACCTCGGCGATCGGCTCAAGATGGGCGCACGCAGCGCCTGCAACTTCTGGAACCGCTTCGTCGAGCCGGTCTATTCGATCGTCATCCGGCTTGGCGTGTTCACCGAGGAAAGCAATACCATCGCCTATGCCAGGCAGCCCTACGACAACGGTGACGGAGTCCACTACGGCGAGGTTCGCTTCAACACCAAGTTCCTGATGGACTACTCGGACGAGGAGATCGCCGGGACCATCATTCACGAGATCGGCCATACCCTCGGCATCGGCTGGAAGGTCTGGGACACGCTCTACGACCGCGATACGGGCAAGTTCCTGGAGCCCGCCGTCGAGCAGGTCGCGGGTCTTTCGGCGATGGAGGTCGAGCGCGGCGGCGGTCCCGGCACGATCTATTCGCACTGGTCCGAGACCCTCTTCGATCGCGAGTTGATGACGGGCTACAAGGACAAGGGCGAGTTCGTCCTGCCGGTCACGATCGACGTCATGGAAGCGTTAGGGCACCGCGTTCGCGAGCGGCTCGCCTTCGCGATGAGCCTCGAGGTGCTCTTGCGCGACGCGAAGAGCATGGTCTTCTCGCGCCAGGGCGAGGCGCGCCGGCTCGATCTCGACTATTACAAGGAGACGCCGGTCGTCGAGACCTTGCCGCACGTCCCGGAGTTCGATTGACGCCGTCTCCTTGCTTCAGCAGTTCAGACCACCGTTCACGCTGATCACTTGTCCGGTGATCCGGGCCGCGTCGTCCGAACACAGGAAGACCGCGAGCGGGGCGATGTCGCGCGCGGTGGGCAGGCCGAGCCCGGCGCGGCGCGCCGCCTTCTCCATGCGTGCCGAGCCCATCCGCCGCGCGCTCTCGCTATCCTCGACGAAGCTCGGCGAGATGCAGTGCGCGCGCACGCCGCTGCGCGCCGCTTCCATGGCGAAGTTGCGGATGAAGCCGATCGCGCCCGCGCGCGCGGCGCCGATCATGGCCTGGCGCGGCGCGGCGAAGACGCCCGCGTCCGAAACGAAGGAGATCAGCGTCCCGCCGTCCTGCTCGAGGAAAGGCCAGGCCGCATGGGCGAGTCGCTGCAGCCAGCCCACCGACAGATCGAGGAAGGTGCCGTAGGCGTCGGGATCGGTGTCGGAAAACGGCCCGACGATTCCGGCGGGACCGGTCGCGGTGCAATCGATCACCGCGTCGAGCCGTCCGAACTGCTCGGCCACGTCGGCGACGAGCAGTTCGGCCGCATCGCTCGAGCGGACGTCGACGACGAAGCCTTCCGCCTCGCCCGAGGCTTCGCCCGACAAGTCCGCGACGAGCGCGTGCACCTTGTCCTCGCTGCGCCCGTGGATCGCCACGGTCCAGCCGTACGCCACCGCCTCGCGCGCGATCGCGGACCCGATCGAGCCGCTACCTCCGGCGATGAGCATGACGCGTTTCATCGATGCGGAATCGCGGGCGCGATCAGTCGCTGTCGTACATCGCGGCGCGCATGTCGTCGGGCGCGAGGTCGGAGAACTTGGTGATCCGCGCCTCGAACTTGAGCCGCACCTTGCCGGTCGCGCCGTGCCGCTGCTTGGCGACGATCAGTTCGGACAGCCCCATGATCTGCTCCATCTTCTCGCGCCAGGCCTCGAACTTGGCGACGACTTCGGGCGGATCGGTGTCGGTCGGGAACTTCGGCTCGGTCGCCTTGTGGTAGTAATCCTCGCGGTAGACGAACCAGACCATGTCGGCGTCCTGCTCGATCGAGCCCGATTCGCGCAGGTCCGAGAGCATCGGGCGCTTGTCCTCGCGGCTTTCGACCGCGCGGCTGAGCTGCGAGAGCGCGATCACCGGCACGTTGAGTTCCTTGGCGAGCGTCTTGAGGCCGCGGCTGATCTCGGAAATCTCGTTCACGCGGTTGTCCTGCGCGCGGCCCGTGCCCTGGAGAAGCTGCAGGTAGTCGATCACGATGAGGCCGACGTTGTGGCGCCGCTTGAGCCGCCGCGCCCGCGCGCGCAGCGCGGCGATGGTGAGGCCGGGGGTGTCATCGATGTAGAGCGGCAGTTCGGCGAGCCGCTGGCTGGCGAAGGCGAGCTGCTGGAAGTCCTCGCGGCTGATCTTGCCCATGCGCAGCGCTTCGGAACTGATCCCCGACTGTTCGGCGAGAATACGCGTGGCGAGCTGGTCGGCGCTCATTTCGAGGCTGAAGAATGCGGTCGCCGCACCCACCGACTTGTCCTCTGCGATGCCGTCCTCGATGTCGCGCTTGAGGCGGTTGGCGGCGTTGAAGGCGATGTTGGTCGCAAGCGAGGTCTTGCCCATGCCGGGACGCCCGGCGAGGATGATGAGGTCGGAATCGTGCAGGCCGCCGATCTTGGAATTGACCGAATCGAGCCCCGTGGTCTTGCCCGAGATATGGCCGCCCGAATTGAACGCCTTCTCGATCGCGGCGATCGCGGTGCGCGTGGCGACCCCGAAGCTTTGCGCCTCGCTGGCGCTGCCCGCGCCTTCGGCGACCTTGTAGAGCGCGGCTTCGGCCTGCTGGATCTGCTCCATCGGCTCGACCGCCTCGGAGGTGTCCATCGCCCCCTCGACCAGCCCGCGCCCGACCGAGACGAGTTCGCGCAGCAAGGCGAGGTCGTAGATCTGCTCGGCCAGTTCGCGCGGGGCGAGCAGGCCCTGACCGTCGGCGGTGAGCCGCGCGAGGTAGGCGACGCCGCCCAGCTCCTTGAGCGCCTCGTCCGATTCGAAATAGGGCCGCAGCGTTACTGGCGTGACCACCGCCTTGCGATCGAGCAACTGGATGATTCGTTCGTAGATTCGCGCGTGCACCGGCTCGTAGAAATGCGTCGGCGCGAGCTGCGTCTGCAGTTCCTCGATCACGCGGTTGTCGATCAGCACCGCCCCGAGAAACGCGGCTTCCGCCTCGACGTTGGAGGGCAGCGCGCGCGGTTCGGGCGGCGCGTTTCGGAAGAGGAGTTCGGGCTCGGCCATAAGCGCGGCACCTTGCTCCCGGCCCCGCGTCCCGGCAACCCGACAAACGATGGAAAGTAATCCACAGCGTGTGGAAGAGCGCTCCGGACTTGCCCCGGCATGCTGCAATTGCGTAAGGCGCATGGGGCATGCCCGATCCGCGCATCTCGCACATCGAACTCGACGAGGCCACGATCCTCTCGCGCAATGCCGATATCGAGCAGGAACGGCGTGTGGCGATGTTCGATCTGATCGAGGACAACACCTTCAAGCCGGTGCGCTCCTACGAGGCGGGACATCACGGGCCTTATCGCCTGCACCTATCGGTGCGCGACGGGCGGCTGATCATGAGCGTCGCCGACGAGCAGGGAAATGCCCTCGAGACGCTTGGGCTCGGCATGGGCCGCTTCCGGCGCTCGATCCGCGAATACTTCGCGATCTGCGAGAGCTACTATCAGGCGGTGCGCAAGGCCACCGCGCAGGAAATCGAGACGATCGACATGGCCCGGCGCGGGGTTCACAACGGTGCGGCGGAAATGCTGATCGAGCGGCTCGAAGGAAAGGTCGAGACCGACTTCGATACCGCGCGCAGGCTCTTTACCCTGATCTGCGTGCTGCATATCAGGGCCTGAGGAAGAATCGGGCGCGGGGGCGGCCCGGGCGTTGCATCAGGGTTCGGGGGCACCAAAGCTGACATGGCCAGGAAGCGGAGCAGCCGCGCCTTGCTGCGCCTGTTGGGCGCCTTGGCGCTTGTGGCGCTGGTCGGCGGCGCATGGGGCTGGTGGCATCTCCACCACTGGCTGCCGCCGCGCGCGGACTACCCGGTGCAGGGCGTCGAGATCGGCGCGGAGGACGGCGCGCTCGACTGGAGCACGGTGAAAGGCATCGGCGCCGACTTCGCCTATATCGACGCGAGCGCCAGTGCCTCGGCGCGCGATCCGAACTTCGTGACCAACCTCGAGGGCGCGCGGCTCGCCGGCTTGCAGGTGGGCGCGGTCCATCGCTACGATCCGTGTCAGCCCGCGGAGAAGCAGGCAGCCAATTTCGTCACCACGGTGCCGCGCGACGCCGATATGCTGCCGCCGGCCGTCGAACTCGACATGACGGCCGAGCACTGTCTGATGAGGGTCAACGAAGCGAAGGTGGAAAGCGAACTCATGACCTTTCTCAACCAGGTCGAAACGCACACCGGACGCGCCACGATCCTCAAGGTGAGCGATCGCTTCGAGGCCGAATACGGCATCGCAGCCCGGATCGACCGCAACCTGTGGCTGGTGCGCGACCGCTTCGAGCCCGACTACGCGGGCCGTCCCTGGACGATGTGGACCGCCAACACGCGGCTTTCGAACGAGATCGCCGACGGCGACTTGCGCTGGGTGGTGGTCCGCCCGTGAGCGCGTCCGTGCAGACTTCCGCCGAGCGCGACCGGCTCATCGGCATGGCACGCGAGGCCGCGACCGGAGCCTATGCGCCCTATTCGCGCTTCCATGTCGGCGCGGCGCTGCTCTTCGCCGACGGTTCGGTCGTGACCGGCGCCAATGTCGAGAATGCGAGCTACGGCTTGTCGCTTTGCGCCGAGACCGTCGCGGTTTCGGCAGCCATGGCCGCAGGACGGCGCGGCGGTCTTGTCGCCGTTGCGGTGATCGGCGGGATCGGGGGCGTATTCGGCGAAACCGTCACGCCCTGCGGGCGCTGCCGCCAGGTTCTCAACGAACTGGCGCAGAGCGGCGATACCGATCCCGTGATCTGGTGCGCGGGGGGCGAGGGCGTGTTCGAGACGCGCCTCTCGGCGCTGCTGCCCCACGCCTTCGGCCCCGCGAACCTCGGCCAAGCCTGACCGCTCAGCGGCGACGCCGGGCGGCGGTGGTCGCTTCTTCCTCGCGCATTTCCTTGACCGCTTCCTCACGATGCCGGTCGAGCACCAGCGAGCCGGTGCGCTGCGGATCGTGGGCGCGTCGATAGGGAATTTCGTTGCCGATGTTTTCCATGGTGTTCTCTCCTGTTCTGGGCGCTCGCTTCATGGCGAGTCGCTTCTGCCTCCTACTCATATGGGAAGCCGAGGCGATGGTAACACCCCGATCCGGAGCGGATTTTTCGGGTCGTTCATCCCGAGCAGCGCTATCCTGCCCTCGGCCCGACATGTCGATGGCAGGGCAGCAGCCGAGGACAAAGCATGGCCAAGCCGCTTTCCGCGAAAACGATCGCAACCATCAAGGCAAGCGCTCCCGCGCTCCAGCAGCACGGCGTCGCGATCACCACCCGCATGTACGAGCGGCTTTTCATCAACCCCGAGATAGAGGCGATGTTCGACCGAGCGGCACAAGAATCGGGCGAGCAGCCGCGCCGGCTCGCCGGGGCGATCCTCGCCTATGCGCAGAACGCCGACAAGCTCGAGAACCTCGGCGGCGCGGTCGAGCGCATGGCGGCACGCCACGTGGAGGCCGGTGTCAGGGCCGAGCACTATCCGCTCGTCGCGCAAGCGCTCTTGCCCGCGATCCGAGACGTGCTGGGCGATGAGGCGAGCGACGAACTGCTCGAAGCCTGGGGCGAGGCCTACTGGTATCTCGCCGAGATCCTGATCAATGCCGAAAACGCGCTCTACGCGCAGCAGGACAAGCCCTGAACCGCGATCACGCCGCGTCGAGCGCGGGTTGCAGCCGCTCCTCGAATTCACGGATCAGCCGGCGCACCTTGGGCAGCAGGTGGCGGCGCTGCGGCGAGACCAGCCAGACCTTCTCGGGCTCCGCAAGGCAATGCTCGAGCACCGGGAGGAGGAGCCCCTCGGCGATCGGGCGGCGCACATAGAACTCGGGCAACTGGCAGATCCCGCGCCCGGCGAGCGCGAAGCCGACCACCGCGGCGCCGCTGTTGCAGCGCCAGCGCCCGCGCGGCGTGATGACACGCGGGCGCCCGCCTTCGAGAAAGTGCCAGTTGCCCGCGGTGCCGACGAGACATTCGTGGCGGGCGAGATCGTCGACCGAGTGCGGTGCTCCGGCTCTCTCCAGGTAGGCGGGCGAGGCGACGGTGGCGAGGCGGCGGCGCGCGATCTCTCGGCTGACGAGGCGCCGGTCATCGCCCTCGCCGGTGCGGATCGCGAGGTCGTAGCCCTCGGCGAGAATGTCGGTCACGCGGTTGGTCAGGTCGATCGAGACCGAAAGGCGGGGATGGCGATCGGCATAGTCGCCCACGATCGGGGCAATGAAGCGCTCGCCCATCACGATCGAGCAGGTTAGGCGCAGCTCGCCTTGCGGCTCGTCGTCACCGCGCGTCAGCGCGAGCAGTTCGTCGCGCTCCTGGATCAGGCGGCGCGCGTGCTCGATGAAGTTGCGGCCGGCATCGGTTGGGCTGACGCGCCGCGTCGTGCGGTTGAACAGCGCGACGCCAACCCGGTCCTCGAGCCGCGCGACCACCCGGCTGACGTGGGAGGTCGAGACGTCGAGCAGGGCGGCGGCGCCCACGAACGAGCCGGCGTCGGCGATCGCAACGGCTTCTTCAAGGCCTTCCCATGGCGGCATGGTGCGCGGATTGTCCCTCTGCGGAAATAAAGCATTACGTCCAAGCCCCTTTATCCGCCACGCGCGGCAATGCTAGGCCCTGCGTTCCGATCCCTTCAAGCGAGACCAGAATCGATGAAAACCCGTGCCGCCGTCGCCTTCGAAGCCAAGAAGCCGCTCGAGATCGTCGAGGTCGATCTCGAAGGGCCCAAGCAGGGCGAGGTTCTCGTCGAGATCAAGGCGACGGGTATCTGCCATACCGACGCCTACACGCTCGACGGGCTCGATTCGGAGGGCATCTTCCCCTCGATCCTCGGCCACGAGGGCGCGGGCATCGTGCGCGAGGTGGGGCCGGGGGTGACCAGCGTGAAGCCCGACGACCACGTCATCCCGCTCTACACGCCCGAGTGCCGCCAGTGTAAGTCGTGCCTTTCGGGCAAGACCAACCTGTGCACCGCGATCCGCGCGACGCAGGGGCAGGGGCTGATGCCCGACGGCACCAGCCGCTTCTCGTACAAGGGCGAGACGATCTTTCACTACATGGGCTGTTCGACCTTCTCGAACTTCACCGTCCTGCCCGAGATCGCCGTCGCCAAGATCCGCGAGGACGCGCCGTTCAAGACGAGCTGCTACATCGGCTGCGGCGTCACCACCGGCGTCGGCGCGGTGGTGAACACGGCCAAGGTGCAGGTGGGCGACAACGTCGTCGTCTTCGGCCTCGGCGGCATCGGCCTCAACGTGATCCAGGGCGCGCGGCTCGCCGGCGCGAACAAGATCATCGGCGTCGACATCAACCCCGACCGCGAGGAATGGGGCCGCAAGTTCGGCATGACCGACTTCCTCAACACCAAGGGCATGAGCCGCGAGGACGTGGTCGCCAAGATCGTGCTGATGACCGACGGCGGCGCCGACTACACATTCGACGCCACCGGCAACACCGAAGTCATGCGCACCGCGCTCGAGGCCTGCCATCGCGGCTGGGGCACCTCGATCATCATCGGCGTGGCGGAGGCGGGCAAGGAAATCGCCACGCGCCCGTTCCAGCTCGTGACCGGACGCAACTGGCGCGGCACCGCCTTCGGCGGCGCCAAGGGCCGCACCGACGTGCCCAAGATCGTCGACATGTACATGACCGGCAAGATCGAGATCGACCCGATGATCACCCACGTCATGGGCCTTGAGGAAATCAACACCGCCTTCGACCTGATGCACGAGGGCAAGTCGATCCGCTCGGTCGTGGTCTATTGATGGAGACGGTTTCAACGAACAAGAGCCACGGCGGCACGCAGGGCGTCTACACCCACCAGTCGCGCGAAACCGGGACCGGAATGACCATCTCGGTCTTCGTGCCCGAGCATGCCCCGGGCGCGAAGCTGCCGGTGCTCTGGTATCTCTCGGGCCTGACCTGCACCCACGCCAACGTCACCGAGAAGGGGGAGTTCCGCGCTGCCTGCGCCGAGCACGGGGTGATCTTCATCGCGCCCGATACCAGTCCGCGCGGCGACGAGGTGCCCGATGACGAGGGCTACGACTTCGGCAAGGGCGCGGGCTTCTACGTCGATGCGACGCAGGAGCCCTGGGCGAAGAACTACCGCATGCGCAGCTACATCGAGCGCGAATTGCCCGCGCTCGTCGCCGAGCGGTTCCCGGTCGACATGGAGCGCCAGGGCATCACCGGCCACTCCATGGGCGGCCACGGCGCGCTGACGATCGGCTTGCGCAATTCGGCCCGCTTCCGTTCGGTGAGCGCCTTTTCGCCGATCGTCGCGCCGCTCGCCTGCCCTTGGGGCGATAAGGCGCTGGGCGGCTATCTCGGCCCCGATCGTGCCGCCTGGCGCGAATACGACGCCTGCGCGCTGATCGAGGACGGCGCGCGCCTGCCCGACCTGCTCGTCGATCAGGGCACCGCCGATGGCTTCCTCGAAGAGCAGCTCAAGACGCATCTGCTGCGCGAGGCGTGCGACAAGGCGGGCCAGCCGGCGACGATCCGCATGCAGGAGGGGTACGACCACTCGTACTACTTCATCTCGACCTTCATGGCCGAGCACATCGCGTGGCACGCAGAGCGGCTGAAGGCCTGAGGGAGCGCGGACCCGGACCGCTCGCGTCTTGGTGAACTTCGCTCGGCGTTAGTCTTCGCTCTCGCAGACCGGCGTGATCTCGACGACGATGTCGCCTGCCCGCAGTTCGCGCGCGGCGTCCTCCCAGAACCCGATCGCCTCGCCGCCGCGATAGACCCGCAGGCCCTTGCCGCCGCTGGCGAGCGCGTCGATGCCCTTGCCGACCTCGGAGGCGAGCACCTTGCGCTCGACGAGCTGGACCCGGCCCGTTACCGAAGCGAGATCGGCGAGGTAGTCGGAGATGTGCTTGCCCTCCGCCGAACCCGCCAGCAGCAGCCCGGTGAAGCGCACCGGGTTGATGACGTTGTCCGCGCCCGCCTGGCGCGCGAGCAGTTCGTTGTCGTCGGCGCGCACAACGGCGGTGATCGGCACGCCGGGCGCTAGGTGGCGCGCGGTGAGGATGATCAGGATCGTCGTGTCGTCGCGCCCCGCCGAAACGAGCACCGCGCGCGATTTGGCGATGCGCACCGCCGCGAGAACCTCGTCGCGGGTGGCGTCGCCTTCCATGACGTTGCAGCCGACGCGCTCGGCCTGGGCGAGGCGCGCCTCGCCCTGGTCGATGACGACGATGCAGGCCGGGTCGGTGCCGCGCTCGATAAGCTCGTTGACCGCTTCGGAACCGCTCACGCCATAGCCGAGCACGACGATGTGGTTCTCGAGCCGTTCCTGAATGCGCTTCATGCGCCACTTCTCCCAGCTGCGCTTGATGATGAAATTATAGGCGGTGCCGACAAAGAGATAGATCACCGCCAGCCGGATCGGCGTGACGATCGCCGCCTCGACGAGCCGCGCCCGGTCGCTGACCGGGGCGATGTCGCCGAAGCCGGTGGTGGTGATCGAAATCATGGTGAAATAGACGACGTCGAGAAAGCTGACGTGGCCGTCGTGCGCGTCCTTGAGCCCGCCCCGGTCGGCCCAGTGAACCATGACGACGACGAACACGAGCCCCAGCGCGGCGAACAGCCGCAGTGCGGCATCGGCCCAGACGGGGACGGCGATGGCGCGCCGCAAGGGCCGGAACAGGGCCTGCGCGCGTCGCTGCTTCACGGGGTTTCGGGCAGCTCCGGCATGGGATCGACGGGCGCGCCGTCATGCCGCACTTCGAAGTGCAGCTCGTCTCCCCTCGCGCGGCCGGAACTGCCGACGAGGCCGATCCGTTCGCCGCGCGCGACCTTGTGGCCCTGCTTCACGGTGATGCGGCTGAGAAAGCCGTAGGCGGTGTGCCACCCGTTGCCGTGATCGATCACCACGAGGTTGCCGAAGTCCTTCTCTTCCTTGCCGGCGAACAGGACCTCGCCTGCCGCTGCGGCCCGCACAGCAGTACCGCGCGCAGCCCGGATGTCGAGCCCGTCGTGATAGGCCGAGGTGCCGCGCTCCGTGAAACTGCGTCGCACGTCGCCCGAAAGCGGCCAGGCGAACCGGGTCTCGGGCGTGCCCGGGGGAAGCGGGGAGGAGGCGCCTTTCATCGGCGCATCGACCACTGTGGGGATGAGCAGGCGCGCGCCGGGGCGCAGCGGCGCGTCCGGATCGAGACCATTGGCCACCGCGATGTCGGACCACGGCACGCCGCGCGCCATGGCGATCGCGAAGCCGGTCTCCCCCGCGGCGACGGTATGCGCGCCGGTGCGCGGGATCTTCAGCGTCTGGCCGATGCGGATGACGTAGGGCGGTTCCAGGCCGTTGGCCTCGGCGATCAGCACGCGCGGCACTCCGGCGCGCAGCGCGACGCCGCCCAGCGAATCGCCTGGCGCCACGACGTAGCTGCTCGCTTGCGAGAGGTCCGGGTTGGACGGGCCGCGTGCGGCGATGGTGCGCGAGGCGCCGCCGCCGCGCGGGATCGCCAATGTCTCGCCGATGCGCACCACATAGGGCGGCTCAAGCCCGTTGGCCTCGATGATGCGCTCGCGCGGCACTCCGGCGCGATTGGCGATCCCGTTGAGCGTCTCGCCTTCGAGGACGACGTGTTCGCTTTCTTCCCTGGGCGTCGCGGCCGATGCTTCGGACAGGATCAGGAGCGGGGCGGCGGCGAGGAAGACCAGCCGCCTCACGGCTGGTATTGATCCGCCATGCGCTCCAGCTCGGCGCCGTGCGTCAGGTCGAGATGGAGCGGCGTGACCGAGATATAGCCGTCCGCGATCGCCTCGAGATCGGTGTCCGAACCGGGCGTATGCTCGATCCCGTGAAGGCCGAACCAGAAATACGGGAAACCACGCGGGTCGATGCTTTCCACCACCGAACCGCGGGCATAGTCATGAAAACCCTGCCTAACCACGCGAATGCCCCTCACGTCCCCACCTGCCATTGGGGGAAAGTTTATATTAACCAAGCTTCGCGAGGCAAATTCGATATCCACAAGCGGGCGCAGCACCTTTTCGCCCCAGGCTTCGGCGGCGTCGAAGGAGACCGCGTTGCCGACGCCTTCCTTGCCGTAGACCTGGCTCAGCGCGATCGAGCGCACCCCCGCGAGCGCGCCTTCCATCGCCGCCGAGACCGTGCCCGAATAGGTCACGTCGTCACCCAGGTTGGCACCGCGATTGACGCCCGAGAGGATGAGGTCCGGCGGCTCGGGCAGGACCTTCTTGAGCGCCATGTTGACCGCGTCGGTCGGCGTGCCCGAGACCGAAAAGCGGCGCGGTGCATGTTCGCGCAGCCGCACCGGCCGGGTCAGCGTGAGCGAGTGGCCCGCGCCCGACTGTTCTTCGGCCGGCGCGCAGATCCAGATATCGTCGGAAAGCTTGGCCGCTATCTTCTCTAGGACATAGAGCCCGGGCGCGTTGATGCCGTCGTCGTTGGTCAGAAGAATGCGCATCAGGCGATCGGCTCCAGCTTGTCGATGCCGTCCATGTAGGGGGCGAGGGCGGCGGGCACGGCGACGGTACCGTCCTCGTGCTGGTAGTTCTCCAGCACCGCGACGAGCGTGCGGCCCACCGCGAGGCCCGAGCCGTTGAGGGTGTGGACGAACTCGGTCTTCTTCGCGCCCTCGGGCTTGTAGCGCGCGTTCATTCGCCGCGCCTGAAAATCGCCGCAGTTCGAGACCGAGCTGATCTCGCGGTAGGCGCCTTGTCCGGGCAGCCAGACCTCGAGGTCGAAGGTCTTGCGCGCGCTCGCGCCCATGTCGCCCGCGCACAGCAGCATCTTGCGATAGGGCAGCTCCAGCGCCTGCAGGATCGATTCGGCCGCGGCGATCATCCTTTCGTGCTCGGCCGCCGACTGCTCGGGCGCGCAGACCGTGACGAGTTCGACCTTCTCGAACTGGTGCTGGCGAATGAAGCCGCGCGTGTCGCGCCCCGCCGCGCCCGCCTCGGAGCGGAAGCACGGGGTCAGCGCGGTCATGCGCAGCGGCAGGGCGGCAGGCTCGAGGATCTGCTCGCGCACCGCGTTGGTGAGCGAGACTTCGGCGGTGGGGATCAGCCAGCGCCCGTCGGTGGTGCGGAACAGGTCTTCGGCGAACTTCGGCAACTGGCCGGTGCCGTAGACCGCCTCGTCGCGCACCAGCAGCGGCGGCGCGCATTCGAGATAGCCGTTCTCGCCCGTCTGGCGGTCGAGCATGAACTGGCCGAGCGCGCGGTGGAGCCGCGCCATCGTGCCCTTGAGGAAGGTGAAGCGCGCGCCCGCGATCGCCGCGCCGGTCTCGAAGTCGAGCCCCAGCGCCGGGCCGAGGTCGGCGTGCTCCTTGGGCGCGAAGGCGAATTCGCGCGGGCTGCCCCAGCGCGAGACCTCGACGTTGGAGTCCTCGTCGGGACCGTTGGGGACGTCGTCGGCGGGCAGGTTGGGCAGGCGCGAAAGCTCGTCCTCGAGTTGCGCGGCCAGATCGCGGTCCTGCCCCTCCAGCGTGGGCAGGGTTTCCTTGATCTCGGCGACTTCGGCCTTGAGCGCCTCGGCGGCGGCCGTGTCGCCCTGGCCCATGGCCTTGCCGATCGCCTTCGAAGCCTCGTTGCGGCGGCTTTGCAGTTCCTGCATCCTGGTTGCGACGGCGCGGCGCTCCTCGTCGATGACGATGAGCCCGCGCGCGACGGGCTCCACACCGCGCCGGGCAAGCGCGGCGTCGAAGGCTTCGGGATCGTTCCGGATCAGGCGTATGTCATGCATGGCCCGCGCGCTATGCCGCCTCGCCGTTGGGCGCGCAAGGCGGCCGTCGCGCCTGCTGCGCCATTGTTCCAAAGCTGAGGGAGACAATGGTGGGCGCGGCAAGGATTGAACTTGCGACCCCACCCGTGTGAAGGGTGTGCTCTACCACTGAGCTACGCGCCCGCATCGATGCGGAAGGCGCGCCCTTTAGGCGAAGCCGCGCGAATTGACAAGCGGGCATCACGGCCTAAAGCCGCTGGCCATGACCGAAGAGACGCCAGACGAACCGGGCAGCGGCCCAGAGACTCCCATCGCCAGCGGCTCAGACGTTCCGCCCGATAGGCTCGCGATCAATCCGCGCAGCCCGCATTTCGACGCCGATACGTTGCAGCGCGGCGTCGGCATCCGCTTCAAGGGCACGGTGCGCACCAATGTAGAGGAATACTGCATTTCCGAAGGCTGGGTGCGCGTGCAGGCGGGCAAGACCATGGACCGCAAGGGCAATCCGCTGACGATCAAGCTCACCGGCCCGGTCGAAGCCTGGTTCGAGGACCTTGGCGCGGACGCTCCGGTCGCGAAGAAGGCCTGAGGTCCTGCGTATGGGCGGACCGTTGACGCGGTTCGCTTGCCGCGAGAGCGCTGTCAGTAGATCCCGGCGATGATCTCGCCGATCGGGTCCTCGTGGCGCCTGCCGCGCTTGCGGGGCCCGGGCTTCGGAGTCTCGCCCGGTTTCGCCGCGTAGATGAAGCCCGCCACCGGCCAGTGCGTCGTGCCGAGCCTTTGCGTCTGGCCGTACCAGACGCGCACTACGCTCCAGTCGTTGGCTTGCGACACGTCCAGCGCGGTGACGTTGTTCTCGATCTTGCCCGGCGCGGACCAGTTGGCGTGGCTGATCAGGATCGTGCGCGAATCGACCACCCGGCTCACCGCCGCGACATGGCCGAGCTTGGAATTGCGATAGGGCTTGATCGCCAGGACCGCGCCCTCGCGCGGCTCGTGGCCGCGCGCATAACGGCCCTGCGCCTGCTGCCACCAGGTGTAGGCATCGCCGAAGATCGAAATCCCGGTGAGTTTGCGCGCGTAGGGCACGCATTGCAGCACGTTGCGCATGGTGTTCGAGGCCGCGCCGTCGTCGCTGCTCGTCGCGGCGTGAAGCGGCATCGCCAGGCTCGCGCCCAAAGCGATCGCGGCAAGTTTCTGGTAAACCCTCATGCAACCATGATCGGCCGGGTCCGGTTAGGGTGATCCTGCCGGAAATGGTAAACGCGCGGCCAAGAAAATGGCTTTTGCTTGCAAAGACCACGCGCTGCGCCCAAGTCCGCGCGGATCATGCTCCCTCAGGTCATCATCATCGGCCGGCCCAACGTGGGCAAGTCCACGCTGTTCAACCGGCTCGTGGGCAAGAAGCTCGCGCTCGTCGACGACCAGCCCGGCGTCACGCGCGACCGGCGCTTCGGCGATGCCGAGCTGCTGGGGCTCAAGTTCCAGATCGTCGATACCGCCGGCTGGGAAGACGAGGACGCCGAATCGCTGCCCGGCCGGATGCGCGCGCAGACCGAGGCCTCGCTCGCCACGGCGGACGTCGCGCTGTTCGTGATCGACGCGCGCGCCGGGCTTACGCCGCTCGACGAGGAAGTGGCGCGCTGGCTGCGCGGATCGCCGGTGCCGGTGGTGCTGCTCGCCAACAAGGCCGAGGGGCGCGCGGGCGAGGGCGGGCTGCTCGAAGCCTATGCGCTGGGCCTCGGCGATCCGGTGGCGATCTCGGCCGAGCACGGCGAGGGCATGGGCGACCTGTTCGAGGCGTTGCTGCCGCATCTCGAACCGCTGCAGCCGCCCGAAGCCGACGAGGAAGGCGAATTCGACGAGGAAGCGCTGCTCAAGGCACCGCTCAAGCTCGCGATCGTCGGCCGGCCCAACGCGGGCAAGTCGACGCTGATCAACCGCATCCTCGGCGAGAACCGGCTGCTGACCGGGCCCGAGGCGGGGATCACGCGCGACTCGATCGCGATCGACTGGGAATGGACCGATCCCAAATCGGGCGAGGCCCGCCAGGTGCGGCTGATCGACACCGCCGGCATGCGCAAGAAGGCGCGCGTGGTCGAAAAGCTGGAGCGCATGGCCGTGGCCGACGCGCGCCACGCGGTCGACTTCGCCGAAGTCGTGGTGCTGCTGCTCGACGCGACCAAGGGGCTCGAGCACCAGGACCTCAAGATCGCCTCGATGGCGCTCGAGGAAGGCCGCGCGCTGATGATCGCGATCAACAAGTGGGACATCGCCGAGGACGCCAGCAAGCTGTTCAACGGCATCCGCGCCGCGCTCGACGAAGGGCTCGCGCAAGTGCGCGGGGTGCCGCTGCTGGCGGTCTCGGCGGTGACCGGAAAGGGCATCGACGAGCTGCTCGGCGCCGCCTTCGGGATTCGCGAGGCGTGGAGCCGGCGCGTGCCGACTTCGGCGCTCAACCGCTGGTTCGACGATGCGCTCGCGGCCAATCCGCCGCCCGCGCCGGGCGGCAGGCGGATCAAGCTGCGCTACATCACGCAGGCCAAGACCCGGCCGCCGGGTTTCGTGCTGTTCGGCACGCGGCTCGATGAACTCCCCGAAAGCTACAAGCGCTATCTGGTCAACGGCATCCGGCGCGAGCTGGGCTTCGAGGCGGTGCCGATCCGGCTCAACCTGCGCAGTCCGAAAAACCCTTTCGCCAGGAAATAGTCAGGCCGGATCGCGCGGGGGCTGGTCCTCCAGCGCGAGTTCCGCGCCCGGCTCGGGCTGGGGCGCGCGCAATTCGGCGACCATTTTCCACACCGCGATGAACAGCGCGGCGATCACCGGGCCGACGATGAAGCCGTTGAGGCCGAACAGTTGCAGGCCGGCCAGCGTCGCGATCAGCACCACGAAATCCGGCATGCGCGTGTCGCGGCCGACGAGGATCGGGCGCAGGATGTTGTCGACCACGCTGATCACGAACACGCCGCACAGGACGAGGATCACCGACTGTTGGATCGAGCCGGTCACGAACAGATAGATCGCCACCGGCACCCAGACGATGCCGCTGCCGATCGCGGGCAGCAGCGAGAAGAAGCCCATGAACACGCCCCACAGCAGCGCGCCCTCGATCCCCAGCATCCAGAAGATGAGGCCGCCGATGGTGCCTTGCGCCAGCGCGACCGCGACGGTGCCCTTCATCGTCGCGCGCACGACGATGACGAAGTGGTGGATCAGCGCGTCGCGCAAGTTCGGACGCAGCGGAACGGCGGCCTTGATGAGGTCGCCCATGCGCTGGCCGTCGCGCAGCAGGAAGAACGTGAGGTACAGCATCACGCCCAGCGTCGCGAGGAGCGAGAGCGCGCCCTGCCCGAAGAGCAGCGCACGCGAGGCGATTTCCTTCAGGCCCGTCGCCAGGCCCGAACCGAACATTTCGCGCAGCGTGTCGACATCGGTGTTGCCGTACTGGTCGATGAGCACCCGCAGACGCGTCGGCAGTGCCTCGCGCACGTCGCTGATCATCTGCCCGACATCGAGGTGGCCCTCGCGCAGCCGCAGGTAGAGGTTCGCCGCCTCGTTCACCAGCGCTATGCCCAGCAGGAAGGCAGGAACGATGATCAGCGCCAGCAGCGCCAGCAGCATCAGCAGCGCCGCCGTGTTGGGATGGTTGCCGATCCGGACGGAAAGCCGGCGCGTCAGCGGCTCGAACAGGATCGCGGCGACCAGGCTCCACAGGATGGCGCCGAAGAAGGGGGCGATGAGCCACCCGAACAGCATGGTGACGATGAGGACCACGGCCAGGAAGCCGCCGTCCTCGAGCCTGATTCCCGTCTTGTCTTCGGTTGCCATGGCCAAGCCTCATACCAGCATTTCGACCAGATCCATCACCGATCGACGAGCCTCTTTGCACAACTGGATTCGCCGGGCGAAATATTGCTAGATCAGACGATCAAGCTCATCATGTGGAGACCGTCCCTTGCGTAAATCGCATCCCGTTCTGCTCGCCGCTGCCGCGGCGGTCTGGCTCGCCGTTCCGATCGTGCCCGTGCAGGCCGCCGATGGGCCCGAGCGCGCCTTTACCGGGGCAGACCTGTTCAAGCTTTCCGGCGCGACAGACCCGCAGATAAGCCCGGACGGTTCGAAGATCGTCTACGTGCGCAAGACCGCGGACATCATGACTGACAAGGAGATCCCCTCGCTCTGGCTGGTCGATGCCGCGTCCGGGCGGGAGTACCCGTTGGTGGCGGGCAAGGGGGCGCATTTCTCGCCACACTGGTCGCCGGACGGCAGGCGAATCGCCTATGTCTCGACCGACGGCGAGAGCGGCCCGCAGCTCTACGTACTGTGGCTCGAAAGCGGCGAGAGCGCCCGGATCACCGGCCTGCCTGACAGCCCGGGCGCGATCTCGTGGTCGCCCGACGGTTCGCAGATCGCCTATACCATGCGCGTTCCCGGCACCGGCATGAGTCTCGGCAAGGCGCCGGCCAAGCCCGAAGGCGCGAATTGGGCCGAGCCGCTGGAGATCATCGACAAGGTGACCTACCGCTTCGACGGCGGCGGCTACCGCAAGCCGGGATACGACCACGTCTTCGTCGTCTCCGCCACCGGCGGCGCGCCGCGCCAGCTCACATTCGGCGACTGGGACGATGGCGGGCCGCTGAGCTGGAGCGCCGATGGCCGCAAGATCCTGTTCAGCGCCAATCGCACCGCCGATTGGGAGCGCGACGCCTATAACTCCGAGATCTATTCGGTCGATGTCGCGAGCGGCGCGGTCACGGCCCTGACGAGCCGCGCAGGGCCGGACTACGCGCCGGTCTATTCGCCCGATGGCCGCTCGATCGCCTTTCTCGGCTTCGACGATGTCAACAAGAGCTACGAGAACACCGAGCTCTACGTGATGAACGCCGACGGCAGCGGCGCGCGCTCGCTGACCGCCGGGCTCGACCGCAGCATCGACACCGCGCAGTGGGCGGGCAACACGATCTACGTCTCGTATGACGATCACGGCAAGAAGCGCGTGGCGAAAGTCTCGACGGGCGGGTCGATCAGCACCGTCGTCGACGGCCTGACCGCCGGATCGCACTACGACCGGCCCTATACTGGCGGCGAGTTCAGCGTCTCGAAAGGCGGCAAGGTCGCCTATACCGGCGGCGATACGAGCGCGCCGGCGGACCTCTACGTGACCACCGGCGGAACCGGGCGCCGGCTCACCGATCTCAACGCCACCTGGATGGCGGGCAAGGCGATGGCGCCGGTGCGCAAGCTGGCGGTCACCGCACCCGACGGCAGGCCGATCGACGCCTGGCTGGTGACGCCGCCGGGGCTTCAGCCCGACCAGCGCGCGCCGCTGATTCTTGAGATCCATGGAGGGCCGATGGCCGCCTACGGCCCGGCATTCTCGACCGACGATCAGCTCTACGCCGCGCACGGCTATGCGGTGCTCTATACCAATCCGCGCGGCTCGACCTCGTACGGCGAGGAGTTCGCGCGGCTGATCGACCGGGACTATCCCGGCCCCGACTACGACGACCTGATGGCCGCGGTCGACGCCGCGATCGCGGATGGCGTGGCCGATCCGAACAATCTGTTCGTCACCGGCGGTTCGGGCGGGGGCGTGCTGACGGCCTGGATCGTGGGCAAGACCGACCGCTTCAAGGCCGCCGCCACGCAAAAGCCGGTCATCGGCTGGGGCAGCTTCAGTCTGACCTCGGACGGCGCCGCGATCTATCACGACCACTGGTTCGACAAGCCCGTGTGGGAAGAGCCGATGGTCTACTGGAAGCGCTCGCCGCTCAGCCTCGTGGGCAACGTCAAGACGCCCACACTGGTCGTCGTCGGCAGCGAGGACTACCGCACGCCGGTGAGCGAATCCGAGCAGTACTACACCGCGCTGCAGATCCGCGGCGTGCCGACCGCGCTGGTCAAGGTCCCCGGCGCGAGCCACGGCGGCATCGCTGCCCGACCGTCGCAATCGGCGGCCAAGGCCTCCGCGATTCTGGCGTGGTTCGACAAGTACCGGACCGACAAGCAGTCGGCACCGGCGAGCCCCGGCGAGGATTGAGGAAAGGGGCCCCGGCAGCGCCGGGGCCTCGGCCCGCGGGCGCGATCAGTCCTCGGCGGGCTTGCTCTGGAGCTGCACGTAGTTCTGCAGGCCCATGCGCTTGATCAGATCGAACTGCTTTTCGAGGAAGTCGATGTGCTCTTCCTCGCTTTCGAGAATGCGCTCGAAGATCTCGCGGCTGACGTAGTCGCGCACGTGCTCGCAATGCGCGATCGCTTCCTTGAGCAGCGGGCACGCCTCGTGCTCGAGCGCGAGGTCGGCCTTGAGGATCTCTTCGACGTCCTCGCCGATCTTGAGCTTGCCGAGTGCCTGGAAATTGGGAAGACCGTCGAGGAACAGGATGCGCTCGGCCAGCGTATCGGCATGTTTCATCTCGTCGATCGATTCGTGCCGCTCGTAGGCGGCCAGGCGCGACACGCCCCAGTTGTCGAGCATCCGGTAATGGAGCCAGTACTGGTTGACCGCCGTCAGCTCGTTCAAAAGCGCCTTGTTGAGAAAATCGATGACCTGTGCGTCACCTTGCATCGCCCATACTCCTTTATCGCCGCAACGACGACTATGGGGTCCCCAGCGCTCTGAGGCAAGTCAATGGGATAGGGCGACGGGCAGTTTTGCGGCGATGCGTTCCTCTTCGATGATGTCTTCGGCCTCTTCGATGCATTGGCGGCATTGCGGCGGGCGACCGAGCGAAGCGTAGATGGCTTCCGCATCGCCATGGCACCGCTGCGCGGCGTCGCGAAGCTCGGTGATTCTGATGGCGTTACAGATGCATACGTACATGCGAGTTTCCTCTCGACTCGCAATATAGCGCTTTGCGAATGGATCGCAATAGCATTTGTCAGCGCATTGCGACGAACCGCGCGAGCGTGAGCGAGCGCCAGGCCCATTCGAGCGGTCCCTGGCGGAATCGGCGCAGCCACGGCTCGCTCCAGGCGAGCATCAGCGCCCATCCGAGCAGGACGAAGGCCCATAGCTCGAGGTTGCCGAAGCGACCGAACAGACCGAGGCCCCAGCCGTAGAAGATCGCGGTCATGACCACGGTGGTGCCGACGTAGTTGCTCAAGGCCATGCGCCCGGCCGCGACGAGCCGCCGTCCGGGCCTCGTGCGCACGAGGGCGGGCACGGCCAGGACCAGCAGCGCGGCGTAACCCAGCGCGATCAGCATCTGCGTCGGCGCGAGCAGCCCCCCGAGCATTGCCCCGTTCGCGATCGGCGGAAAGCCGCGCTCGGCCAGCCAGGCGAGCACCGGCACGCTCGCCGCGAGGCCCGCCGCCGTGGTGCCGATCGCGAAGGCCCAGAGCCTGCGCCTCGGCCATGCGCCGCGGAAAAATCCGGAACGTCCCAGCGCCATGCCGATCATCATCAGCGGCAAGGTCTCGCCGAGATTCTGGCGAAGCATCGCGAACAGCCAGAACGGGCTCTCTGCCAGCTTGTAGCGCAGGATTGCCAGGTAACCTGATCGATAGAGCGCGTTCTCGCGCTCGGTCTGGTCGGCGATCCAGTCGATCTGGCGCCTGTATTCGGCGGCTTGCCCGGCGGTCGCGCGTCCCTGGCGGAACGCTTCTTCGGCCTCGATGCCCGGCCACGAGGCGAGCGCGTCCCAGCCGTGCCAGAGCGCGAAGCAGGCAAGCGCGGTGAGCGTCATCGCGCGCGGCGACAGCGGGCTGAGCGCGAGCAGGAGCAGCCCGCAAGCGCCATAGAGGAACAGGATGTCGCCCCACCAGAACAGGAAATAGTGGAGCTGGCCGAAGACCATCAGCCAGGCGAGGCGGCGGAGTTGCTGGGCCTCGCCCTCGCCTCGGGCCTCTTCCCTCTGTTCGAGAAACAGCGCCATGCTGGCGCCGAACAGCAAGGTGAACAGGGCGCGCATCTTGCCGTCGAAGACCAGCAGGTTGAGCGCGAACACCGCTCGGTCGGATGGCGTCGCGGGTTGCATGATATCGAGCGCGTAGGTCGCGGGCGAGGGGCCCGCGAAGCCGATCACGTTGATCGCGAGGATGCCGAGAACCGCGACGCCCCGGATCAGGTCCAGCGCGGCGATGCGCTCCCGCTCGCCGCCGGGCAAGGGCCTAGTTCCGCGTGGCGATACAGGTGAATCCGCCCGCCTTGAGCCGCGAACAGGCGGCCTCGGCATCGGCGGAACTGGCGAAGCCCCCCGCCTGCAGCTTGGTCAGCCGTCCGGCGGGGACGAGCAGGCGTTCGTGACCCGCCAGTTCGGGGCGCGAGCGGACCCTGCTCCACAGCTTCTCGGCATTGCCCGCGACGCCGAAGGCGCCGAGCTGGACGCGCCAGGGGCCGGTGCGGGCGGGGGCTGCCGGCTGCGCGGAGGGTTTGGGCGCCGCCGCGGCAGGTTTCGCGTTCTCGTCCACGATCGAGGCGACGCGCGGAACCGACTGGGTGGGCTTGGGCGCGGGCTCGCGAATGGTCGTGGTTTGCGGCGTGCGGGTATAGTCTGCGCCCGCCTGGGCGGGGCTCGCGCCGCTGGCGACCTGTTCGGCCTGCGCGACCGCGCGCTCTGCGCTGGCGATGCTCGGACCCTTGTCGGGCGGCGGCGCGGCGGCCGCGGACGCGGAGGGGGCTCCGCCGAGATCGGCGGCGGCGACTTGCCGGGCGCGGTTGGCCTCGGCCCGCGCCGCGAGCTCGGCGGCGAGCGGCACGCTCAACTGCCGGTCCTGCAGCGAGATGTGCTCGTCCATCTGGATGAGCGCGCCGCGTGCCTGGTCGAGCCCGGCCTGCTGCGCGAGGCTGACCAGCGCGTAGGCGCGCACCCAGTCGCGCGGCACGTTGTCGCCGTTGAAATAGGCGAGGCCGAGCAGATACTGCGAGCGCGGATCGCCGCGATCGGCGGCGGCGATGATGAACGGCATCGCCTTGGCGCGCTCGCCGCGCTGGAAGAGCAGCAATCCGTAATTGTCCGCCGCGCCGAGATGGCCCTTCGCCGCGGCCTGCTCATAGAGCGATTCCGCCTTGGTCAGGTCGCGCGGCACCCCGCGTCCGAGCTTGTAGGCCTGGGCGAGATTGAACATCGCATCGGCGTCACCTTCGCGCGCGGGCCGCTCCCACTCCTTCACCGCACGCGGGTAATCGCCCGCGCTCCAGGCATCGACTCCTTGCTTGACGTCGGCCATGGCGGACGTCGCGACCGTCATGGCAAACAATCCGGCGAGCATAGGGAAGAGCGCAGATTCGAATCGCTTCATACGAAAAAATACCTAGTTCCCGCCGACGTGGTTACCGCAGGCCCGCTGCCCCGGATATCAGGCTAAGGCAGAATGACGGCCCAACGCCCATCTTTCGATAAACTGACATGGTGAAGAAGCTGTTAGCAAACCAATTCTGCGCCTTGGAGTGTCGAAGCCTTTGCCATCGCCGCGTGTTGCCTTAACTCTAAATTAGGAACGATCTGCGATTCCCCTTTGCGAAGACATGCATTTTTAATCGGTTTTCGCATCGTTAGGGGGCTACACATTGCGAGTTCTGGCATTGGCATCACAGAAGGGTGGCTCCGGCAAGACCACCTTGTCCGGTCACCTGGCCGTGCAGGCGCAGCGTGCGGGTGCCGGGCCGGTCGTCCTGATCGACATCGACCCGCAAGGCTCGCTCGCCGACTGGTGGAACGAGCGCGAAGCCGAACTGCCGGCCTTCGCGCAGACCACCGTGGCGCGGCTCGCGGGCGACTTGCAGATCCTGCGCCAGCAGGGCTTCAAGCTCGCCGTGATCGACACCCCGCCCGCGATCACGATGGCGATCCAGAGCGTCATTTCGGTCGCCGAACTGATCGTCGTGCCGACCCGCCCCAGCCCGCATGACCTGCGCGCGGTGGGCGCCACGGTCGATCTGTGCGAGCGCGCGGGCAAGCCGCTGATCTTCGTCGTCAACGCCGCCACGCCCAAGGCCCGGATCACCGCCGAGGCCGCGGTCGCGCTGTCGCAGCATGGCACGGTTGCGCCGATCACGATGCATCACCGCACCGATTTCGCGGCGTCGATGATCGACGGACGCACCGTGATGGAAGTCGATCCGCAGGGCCGTTCGGCGCAGGAAGTCACCGCGCTGTGGAACTATCTTGCCGACCGGCTCGAAAAGAACTTCCGGCGGACCATCTTTTCCGGATCGGCCAGCCAGCCGATGGCTGCGGGCGTCAACCGTCCCGTCGGAGGTTTCGGCCGCCGTATCGCCGGCTCCTGAGCGAAAGCACCGAAATGGCCCATCACGCCGGATTCTCGTCGCTCTCGCCCACTCTGCTCGCGCGCAAGGGGGCGGCTCGCCCGGCCATGCGCGCGCAGATCATTCCGCTCGACCCTTTCCAGCGCAACATGCTGTGCGGCTCCGAGGATGATCTCGGCTGGAACGACATGGGCTGGACCGACCCCCGCGAGCCCGATGCCGTCCCCGAGCCGATCGCGCGGATCGTGAAATGTGACGTGCGGACGCCCGGCAAGCGGCCCGCGAACGACGAGCCGCTGTCGCCCGAGGCCTTGCGCGCCCGTTCACCGATCGTCGCCAAGCTCGGAGGGCCCCGACACGACGCGGCGTGCGACCAGCACCGCCGTGTTGCCTTTACGTTGCGCCTCGATCCCGACCGGCATCTCGCGCTGCGGCTTGCCAGCACGCTGCTGGGCGAGAGTGCGCAGGCGATCGTGACCGAAGCGCTCGACCGCCATCTCGCCGCGATGCCCGATATCGCCATGCTCGCCGGCACGGTCCGCGGGCGCAGTTAGCTCCTACGAGGGATGACAACGATGCAAGACCGAACCTCGACGATGCCGCTTCGATTCGCGCTGTGCACGGCGCTCGCGGCGGCTCTCGTGAGCGGTTGTGCCGGAACCGGCCACGTCGCCAGCGCTGGCCGCGGCGCGGCATCCCCGCGCGCCGATCTCGTCACCGAAAAGCAGGTGGCGCAGGCGGAAAAGCAGGTCCTCAAGGCGCCGAACGATGCCGCCGCGCGCGTCACGCTCGCTCAGACCTATCTCTCGGTCGGCCGCTTCGCTTCGGCTGCCACCACCTTCGAGGACGCGATCGCGCTCGGCGAAGTCTCGGGCCGTGCCGCGCTTGGCATGTCGCTCGCCTACATCGGCTCGGGCCGTCAGTCCGAGGCGGTCGCGCTGCTCACCCAATGGCGCGATACGATCCCCGCTGGCGATCTCGGCCTGGCGCTCGCGCTCGCCGGTTCGACGGGTGAGGGTGTCTCCATACTTTCCGATGCGCTGCGCGGTGGCCAGGACACGCCGAAGCTGCGCCAGAACCTCGCCTATGCCTATGCCCTCGACGGACGCTGGCGCGAGGCGCGGATCATGGCCGCGCAGGACGTTCCGGCCGACCAGCTCGATGCGCGGATCAGCGAATGGGCCCGTCAGGGACGCCCGGAGGACTACAGCCGCCGCGTCGCGAGCCTGCTCGGCGCGCCGGTCCGCTCCGATCCCGGACAGCCCGCGATGCTCGCGCTGGGCGACAGTGCCGTGCCCGCAAGTGAGGCGGCGCCGCAATTCGCCGCCGCCGATGCCGTGCCGGTGGATGAAACGCTTCCGCAGCCCGGCCGGGCGCCGCAGGACGAGCTGCCGCCGGTCCGCACCGGCGAGAGCTTCTGGGGCGCCGATGCGGGACCCGCGACCGATCGCAAGCCCGTCGCCGCGATGCGCCCCGCCGAGAGCGAGCCGGTTGTCGCGCATGACGATGATTTCCGACCGACGACGCAGCCGCGCGAGATCGCGGGCGCGGTCAGCTATGTTTCGGAGCCGCTGGTCCAGGCGACGCCGCGCTACGAAGGACCGCTGGCGCGCGCCGTCAGCGAGCCCGCTGCGGCACCGCGCGCCGTGGCCGAGCCGAGTCCCGGCGAGGCGACGCATCTCGTCCAGCTCGGCTCCTTCTCGTCGCCCGAGCGCGCGCGGCAGGCCTGGAACATCTATCTCGAGCGCAATCCGGCGCTGCGCGATCACAAGCTCGTGCTCACCGAGGCGGTGGTGCGCGGCAAGCATTATTGGCGCGTCTCCGCCGCCGGCTTCGACCTCGGTTCGGCCCGGGCTCTGTGTTCCGGCGTCGGCGGTGGCAGCCACGGCTGCATCGCCTATGCCGCGAGCCGCCCGCTGCCCGGCGCACTGCCCGCCCGCAAGGGCTCGTCAGCGATGCTCGCGCGCAACTGAGCGCCCCTTTTCCTCACGCATCCCCTTTTGCGTATCCTTGCAACCCCCGTCGCTTGCGGCGGGGGTTTTTTCTGGACGGAGCCGCGCGTGGTGCACGGAGCGGGACGATTGCGCGTCAGGCGGGCTTCTTCTTGACGCCGACACGCGTGCCGCCCTTGAATAGCGCGAGGACGCGGCCCTGCACGGGCTGCTTGTCGAACGGCGTGTTGCCCGCGCTCGCGGCCATCTGGTCCGAATCGACGATCCACGGGCGGTCGGGATCGATCACCGCGATGTCGGCCTCGGCCCCGACCGCGAGCCGGCCCGCGTCGGCGCCGAGCAGCCTCGCCGGATTGGCCGCGAGCAGTTCGAACGCGCGGCCCAGGCCGATCGCCTCGTCGCGCACCAGGTTGAGCGTGAGCGCGAGCAGCGTTTCCGCGCCCGCCATCCCCGCGGCCGAATCGGCGAAGGGCAGCCGCTTGTCCTCGGACCCGCGCGGATCGTGGCCCGAGACGACGGTGTCGATCGTGCCGTCCTTCACCGCCGCGATCACCGCCTTGCGGTCGTCTTCCGAACGTAGCGGGGGCGAGAGGTGCATGAACGAACGGTAGTCGGCCAGCGCGTTGTCCGAGAGCATGAAGTAGGCGGGGCTGACCCCGGCCGTAACCTTGAGACCCTTGTCCTTGGCGGCGCGCACCAGATCGAGCCCGCGCGCGGTCGTCACCTTGCGCAGGTGTAGCCGCGCGCCCGTCGCTTCGGCCAGCGTGATGTCGCGCGCGATCGCCAGCGCCTCGGCCTCGGAGGGCGCCGACGGCAGGCCGAGCCGGGTTGCCATCTCGCCCGCCGTGGCCACCGCCTTGCCGACCAGCCCTGCGTCCTCGGCGTGGGTGAAGACCACCAGATCGAGCATCGCCGCGTACTGCATGATTCGCATCATCATGCCCGAATCGGCGATCCAGCGCCGCCCGGTGGCGATGCCGCGCGCGCCCGCCTCGCGCATCAGCCCGAGTTCGGCGAGCGCCTCGCCCGCAAGGCCCTGCGTCGCGGCGGCGAGCGGATGGACCCAGAAGTCCGGCTTTCCCGATAGTGCGACATAGCGCACGCGCGAGGGCACATCGAGCGGCGGCGTCTGGTCGGGCATCAGCGCGACCCGGGTGATGCCGCCATAGTGGAACGCGGGCTTGTCGACCGCGAAGACGCCCATGTCGACGAGGCCCGGCGCGACGATCTGCCCGCCCGCGTCGTGCACCACGTCGCCCGGTTGCGGCGTGACGTCGGCCCCGAGTGCCGCGATATGTCCGCGCTCGCAGCGCAGCGTGCCCGTGACGAGCGAGCCATCGGGCAGCAGCAACCGGCCGCCGGTGATCGCGAGCGGAGCGGCCACGCTCATGCCCAGCCCTCCACGCCGCGTCCGCGCCGCGTCAGCACGTCGAGGCAGGCCATGCGGATCGCGACGCCCATCTCGACCTGCCGGGTGATCAGCGAACGCTCCACCATGTCGGCGACGTTGCTGTCGATCTCGATACCCCGGTTCATCGGTCCCGGGTGCATGACCAGCGCATCGGGCTGCGCGCGTGCCAGGCGTTCGAGTGTGAGACCGTAGAAGTGGCGGTATTCGCGCGGCGAGGCGATGTACTGGCCTTGCATCCGCTCGAGCTGGAGGCGCAGCATCATGACGACGTCGGCCCCCGCGATGGCGGCGTCGAAATCGTGGAAGGGCTCGACGTTCATCGCCTCGATCGCGGCGGGCATCAGCGCGGGCGGGGCACAGACGCGGATCTCGGCGCCTAGCGAGCTGAGGCACAGGATGTTCGAACGGGCGACCCGGCTGTGCAGGATGTCGCCGCAAATCGCGACGCGCAGGCCCGAAAAGGCGCGCTTGGCGTTGCGGATGGTCAGCGCGTCGAGCAGCGCCTGGGTCGGGTGCTCGTGCTGTCCGTCGCCCGCGTTGAGCACCGGGCAATCGACCTTGTCGCCGATGAGCTGAACCGCGCCCGAACTCGCATGGCGGATCACGATCGCGTCGGCGCGCATCGCGTTGAGCGTGGTCGCGGTGTCGATCAGCGTCTCGCCCTTCTTCACGCTCGATTGCGCGGCGTGCATGTTGACGACATCGGCGCCGAGCCGCTTGCCGGCGATCTCGAAGCTCAGCAGCGTGCGCGTCGAGTTCTCGAAGAAGGCATTGATGATGGTGAGGCCCGACAGCAGGTCGCGGTGCTTCTGGGCATGGCGGTTGAGGTCCACCCACTGCTCCGCCTCGTCGAGCAGGAACATGATTTCATGCGGTTCGAGGCCGGCGATGCCGACGAGGCCGCGGTGCGGGAATGCCGCGGAGCCTTCGGGATAGGAGAACGCGGGTGAGGGCATCGGGAACAGGGCCTTAGGCGAGCCGCCCGGTCTGCTCAAGTCCATTCCCGCCCCTCGCGGCTGGCGGCTTCCAAGCGCCGGGAGAAGCCTCTAAGGCACGTCGCCGGAAAGGCAGGTTGCACGATGGAATTCGCCGGCAAGGTCTGGAAACTGCTGGTTGCGGTAAAGGACGGGCTCGTGCTCGTCTTCATGCTGCTGTTCTTCGCGGCGCTCTATGCGCTGCTCTCCGTCCGGCCGACGCCGGGCAAGGTGATCAAGGGCGCGCTGCTGATCGCGCTCGACGGCGTCGTCGTCGAGGAGCCGAGCCGCGTCGATCCCTTCTCGCTGCTCACCTCGACGCAGGGGCCGACGCGCGAGTATCGCGCCCGCAACGTCGCGCGCGCGATCCGGGCGGCGGCGAAGGACCAGCGGATCAAGGCGGTGGCGCTCGACCTCTCGCGGTTCCTCGGCGGCGGCTTTGTCCACATGCGCGAGATCGGCGAAGCGATGGACGAAGTGCGCGCGGCCGGAAAGCCCGTGCTGACCTTCGCGGTCGCCTATACCGACGACGGGGTCCAGCTCGCCGCGCATGCCAGCGAGGCCTGGGTCGACCCGATGGGCGGTGCGGTGATCGCGGGCCCCGGCGGCAACGGGCTCTATTTCGGCAAGCTGTTCGAGAAGTATGGCGTCAAGGCGCGAATCTTCCGCGTCGGCACCTACAAGAGCGCGGTCGAGCCCTATTTTCGCGAGGGCCCTTCGCCCGCCGCCACCGAAGCCGTCTCGGCGGTCTATGACGGCCTGTTCGATGCCTATCGCGCCGACGTGCTGAAGGCGCGTCCGAAGATCCGCTTCGATCTTGTCACCCGGACACCCGCCGAATGGGTGCGCGGCGCGGGGGGGAACACGGCGCAGGCGGCGAAATCGGCGGGGCTGGTCGACAAGATCGGCAGCAAGACCGAGTTCGGCGAGCGTCTTGCCGGGATCGCGGGCGCCTCGACCACCGAGACCGGCCGCGGCGCCTTCGCCGCGACCGATTACGATACCTACCTCGCGGCCACGCCGGAAAGCACCTCGGGCGCGGCGATCGGGGTGGTGACCATCGCGGGCACGATCGTCGACGGCGAGGCGGGGCCCGGCACGGCGGGCGGCGAGCGGATCGCGGGCATCCTCGACAAGGCGATCGACGACGATCTGGCGGCGCTTGTCGTCAGGGTCGATTCGCCCGGTGGCTCGACGACGGCCTCCGAACGCATCCGCCGCGCGATCGCGGCTTATCGCGACAGGAAGATCCCCGTCATCGTCTCGATGGGCAACCTCGCCGCCAGCGGCGGCTACTGGGTCTCGACCCCGGCGCAGCGGATCTTCGCCGATCCGGCGACGGTGACCGGCTCGATCGGCGTCTTCGCGGTGCTCGCCACGTTCGAGGACCTGCTCAACGATGTCGGCGTGACCGGCGGCGGCGTGAAGACGACGCCGCTTTCGGGGCAACCCGACATCCTGTTCGGCCTCTCGCCCGAAGTCTCCGAGCTGTTCCAGGCCTCGGTCGAGAATACCTATGCGCAGTTTCTCGGGCATGTCGCCAAGGCGCGCGGGCGGACGCCGGCGCAGATCGACGCGGTCGCGCAGGGGCGCCCTTGGTCGGGACGCGATGCCAAGCGGCTGGGGCTGGTCGATGAATTCGGCGACCTCGATGCGGCGCTCGCCTATGCCGCGAAGGCCGGCGGGCTGGGCAACAAGCCCTGGCACGCGCAGTATCTCGGCGAAGAAGAGGATACGCTGAGCGCCATGCTCACGCAGTTCCGCAATGCCGAGAGCGGGGCGGCGGACGGGACCGGTGGCGATCTCGCTTCGCTGCTCGCGTGGCAGCGCCAACAAGCCGCGCTCGACGCGGTGAACCGTTTCGGCGAGGTCTTCGCCTCGTTCGGAGCCCGCGCCTATTGCATCGAGTGTCCGCAGGTTCCTTCGGGACGCGGACGGGTCTCGAACCTGCCCACCGGACTATCGGGGCTGCTGCGCGATCTCACCGAGCGCGCCGGGCGCCTCAAAGCGAGCTAGGCAGCTCGTCGGGCCCGGTTTCGGGAAAATCGGTGTCGGGCGAGAGCGGCGGCGTCTCGCTCGGCGGGCCGCTGGGATCGGTTTCGGGCGGCATCGGCGGCGTTTCCGGCGGAGCGGCGGGAAAGTCCCGGTCGGGCGGCGGGTCTGGCTGAGTGGCCATGGTGGTACCTTTGCGTTGCACTTTTGGGCACTTGGGGATCGCGTGGCGCCTGCGCAAGCAGCAGCGCTTGCCCTTTTCGCGTTGGCCTTATAAGGGCTCCACGCTTAAGTTTCAGGCTTTGTCCGAGCGGGCGTGGCGGAATTGGTAGACGCGCTGGATTTAGGTTCCAGTATCGCAAGATGTGGGGGTTCGAGTCCCTTCGCCCGCACCAGTTTCCCGCGCTCCGGGCAAGGCGACAGGGAAAACAGGAAGGCTTCGAAGCATGCAGATCGTCGAAACGTCCAATGAGGGACTGAAGCGCGCCTACACCGTCACGATACCGGCGAAGGACATCACCGCTCGTATCGAAGGCGAGGTCGAGCGGCTCGCACCGCAGGTGCGCATGCCCGGTTTCCGGCCCGGTAAGGTGCCGGCCAACCTCATCAGGAAGATGCACGGCGACGCGCTCCACCAGGATGCGCTGAACACCTCGATCCGCGAAGCGATGGACCAGCTCGTTTCGGAAAAGGCGCTGCGCCCGGCGATGCAGCCGCAGGTCGCGCTGGGTGAGGGTTACGCGCAGGGCAAGGACGCCGAGCTTTCGGTGAACCTCGAAGTGCTGCCCGCGATCGAGGCGCCCTCGCTCGAAGGCCTCGCGCTCGAGAAGCTGACCGTTCCCGTCACCGACGCGCAGATCGACGAGGCGATCGAGCGCTTCGCCAGCCAGCAGCAGAGCTACGAGACGGTCGATCGCGCCGCCGAGGACGGCGATCAGGTGATCTGCGACTTCGTCGGCAAGCTCGACGGCGTCGAGTTCGAGGGCGGCAAGGCCGAGAACCAGGCGATCGTCATCGGTTCGGGACGCCTCATCCCCGGCTTCGAGGAGCAGATCGTCGGCGCCAAGGCTGGCGAGGAGCGTACGATCACCGTGACCTTCCCCGAGGACTATCCGGCCGAGAACCTCAAGGGGAAGGAAACGACCTTCGACATCACGGTCCACGAAGTGAAGGCCCCCGCCGAGACCAAGATCGACGACGAGTTCGCCAAGGGCCTCGGTCTCGAAGGGCTGCAGCAGCTTCGCGACCTGCTCAAGGGCCAGCTCGAGCAGGAGACCGCCGGTCTCACCCGCACGCAGATGAAGCGCCAGCTTCTCGACCAGCTCGCCGCCGGGCATGACTTCGACGTCCCGCCCTCGATGGTCGAGGCCGAGTTCGCGCAGATCTGGTCGCAACTCGAGAACGAGGCGCGCGGCGAGGAAGATCCCGAAGCCGCCCTCAAGGAAATCGAGGACGAGAAGGACGATTACCGCAAGATCGCCGAGCGCCGCGTGCGCCTTGGCCTGCTGCTTTCGGAAATCGGCCAGGGCAACGGCGTCGAGGTTTCGGGCCAGGAAATGCAGATGCTGATCCAGCAGGCGGCACAGCAGTACCGCCCCGAGGATCGCGAGCGGTTCGTCGAATATGTCCGCAACGATCCCATGGCCGCCGCCCAGCTTCGCGCGCCGCTCTATGAGGACAAGGTCGTCGATTTCCTCATCGAGAAGGCCGAGGTGACCGAACGCGAGGTCAGCCGCGAGGAACTGCAGGCCGCGATCGAGGCGGACACCGACGAGGGCGAGGACAAGGCCGAGGCCAAGCCGGCCGCCAAGAAGCCGGCGGCGAAGAAGGCGTCGGCGAAGAAGGCGGCCGACAAGGACGATGCGCCCGCCGCCGAGGCCAAGACCGAGGACGCGGCAGAGGCGAAGCCCGCCGCGAAGAAGGCTCCGGCCAAGAAGCCCGCAGCGAAGAAGCCTGCCGCCAAGGTTGCCGACGAGGGCGAGGCTCCGGCCAAGAAGGCACCTGCCAAGAAGCCGGCCGCGAAGAAGGCTCCGGCGAAGAAGGCCGCCTCCGACGGCGAATAAGCAGCTTGCGGCGCGCTCGCGCCGGATGCGATGCGAATGACGAGAGCCCGCCGCGCGGATGCGTGCCGGGCTCTCGTCTTTATTGGAGCGGACGGGAGACCGCGTCCGCCGTCCCGGTCCGGGACAGCGGAGCCTCCCTCTTTCGCGCCGGACAGGCGGGTCCGAAGCTCGCTACCGACTGCGAGGCAGGTGGCCCGGTATGGGACAATGCTCGCCCGATCAGCGACTTACCCGGCCGGCCCGGAGCCAAAGTCCACAGCCGCCTGCACGATAATGGGTTAATCCTCTTGAACATCGGCTGGATGGACGCGACATATGCCAGCCAGGAACAAGAGGACCCCCATGATCGACCTTTTCGGCAATGCCGGTGCACAGGGTAAATTCACCACCGATCCGATGACCGGGGCGCTGGTCCCGATGGTCGTTGAACAGACCAGCCGCGGCGAGCGCAGCTTCGACATCTTCTCGCGCCTCCTGCGCGAGCGCATCGTCTTCGTGACCGGTCAGGTCGAGGACGGGATGGCGTCGCTGATCGTCGCGCAGCTCCTGTTCCTCGAATCCGAGAATCCCTCGAAGGACATCTCGATGTACATCAACTCGCCGGGCGGCGTGGTGACGGCGGGCATGGCGATCCACGACACCATGCAATACATCCGCCCGCGCGTTTCGACCGTGTGCATAGGCCAGGCCGCCTCGATGGGCAGCTTCCTGCTTGCCTCCGGCGAGCCGGGCATGCGCATCGCGCTGCCGAACGCGCGGATCATGGTCCACCAGCCTTCCGGCGGTGCGCGCGGCATGGCGGCCGACATCGAGATTCAAGCGCGCGAGATCCTTCGCATGCGCAAGCGCCTCAACGATATGTACGTGAAGTACACGGGCAAGACGCTCGACGAGATCGAGAAGGCAATGGACCGCGACACCTTCCTCGAAGCCGACGAAGCCCTGGCCTTTGGCGTGGTCGACAAGGTCTTCGAGAGCAGGCCCGATGCCGAGAAGCAGGCGGACGGCAAGGAATGACGGACCTACGTGCGCCTTCAGTCTTGGGCAAGCTTGTTGTGGCAGGATTGATCAACAGGTCGACGAGATAGTAAGGTCGGCGAGTCGCCTCGCTTGAGGCATAGTGACGGAAAATGACGAAATTGAGCGGATCTGACTCCAAAAGCACCCTGTACTGCAGTTTCTGCGGCAAGTCGCAGCACGAGGTACGCAAGCTCATCGCCGGGCCGACGGTCTTCATATGCGACGAGTGCGTAGAGCTGTGCAACGACATCATCCGTGAAGAGACCAAGGCGGGGATTGCCGGCAAGAAAGACGGCGGCGTGCCCACGCCGCTCGAAATCTGCGAGACGCTGAACGATTACGTGATCGGCCAGAACCGCGCCAAGCGCGTGCTCTCGGTCGCCGTTCACAATCACTACAAGCGGCTGAAGCACTCGGGCAAGGCGGGCGACGTCGAACTTTCGAAGTCGAACATCCTCCTGGTCGGGCCGACCGGTTCAGGCAAGACGCTGCTCGCGCAGACGCTCGCCAAGACCTTCGACGTGCCGTTCACCATGGCCGATGCGACGACGCTGACCGAAGCCGGCTACGTCGGCGAGGATGTCGAGAACATCATCCTCAAGCTGCTCCAGGCGTCCGACTACAACGTGGAGAAGGCGCAGCACGGCATCGTCTACATCGACGAGATCGACAAGATCAGCCGCAAGGCCGAGAATCCCTCGATCACGCGCGACGTCTCGGGCGAGGGTGTGCAGCAGGCGCTGCTCAAGCTGATGGAAGGCACCACCGCTTCGGTTCCGCCGCAGGGCGGCCGCAAGCATCCGCAGCAGGAATTCCTCCAGGTCGATACGACCAATATCCTGTTCATCTGCGGCGGCGCCTTCGCGGGTCTGGAAAAGATCATCGCCGATCGCCTGCAGAAGCGTTCGATCGGCTTCGGTGCGCATGTCGCCGATCCCGACAAGCGCCGCGTCGGCGAGCTGCTGCAGAAGGCCGAGCCCGAGGATCTGCTCAAGTTCGGGCTGATCCCCGAGTTCGTCGGCCGCCTGCCGGTGATCGCGACGCTCGAGGATCTCGATATCGGCGCGCTGGTCATGATCCTTCGCGAGCCCAAGAACGCACTGGTCAAGCAATATTCCAAGCTGTTCGAGCTGGAAGACGTCGAACTGACCTTCACCGAGGAAGCGCTCGAGGCGATCGCGCAGAAGGCCATCGAGCGCAAGACCGGCGCGCGCGGCCTCCGCTCGATCGTGGAAGGCTTGCTGCTTGACACCATGTTCGACCTGCCGACCGAAAGCGACATCGCCGAAGTCGTGATCGATAAGGACGTCGTCGAGGGACGCAAGGAACCGATTCGCGTGCACAAGGGCGACAAGGCCGAAGAAGCGGCCTGACTGAGACTAGCCGAGAGGCATTCGGAGGCCGTCCGCTGCGAAGCGGGCGGCCTTCGTGTGTCGGCCGGCCGCGTGTGAGCGGCAGGCCCCTGCTCGGCGAAGCGGTGTCCCGTGCCGATGGTTTGCCGCGTCGCGCCCTGTCGCTGCTCATGGTCATGCTGGGCGGGGTGCGGTCTCGAAACGATCGCCCGCGCGGTTTGCCCCCGAAGCGACCGCGTGCCTAGCTTGCCGAAAAGAGGGAGAGGGCAGGCGATGACGAACCGGATACCCGTTTCGCGGATCATTCACACGATCCACGCGATCACCGACATACACCAGTGCCGCCGGCTCTATCAGGACGCGCTGGGCGGGCTGGTCTTCGCGGAGAACTATTTCCCGGCCGAGGATCGCGACGCGGCCTTGCTCTATGTCACCGACCACATGGTCGAGCCGATGGCGCCGCGCACTCCGGACGATCTTTCCAAGCCCTTCGCGCGCATGACCGCCAAGATCGGACAGGCGTTCCATTCGTTCGAGCTGAAAGTCGCCGACGGCAAGGCGGCGAGCCAGGCGTTCCGCGATGCCGGCTGCACGGTCGCGAGCGACTATGGCGTGTTCTTCTTAGTGAAGCCCGAATCGACCGGCGGCGTCCTGCTCGAAGTCTGCGAACTACCGATGCCCAACGACCCCTACGATCGCGGCAACTGGACGCCGTCGGTCGGCGTGGGGCACGCGTGCACCGTCACCGGGCTCGATCACATCGCCTGCGTGACCGCCGATATCGCGGCCGCCTTGCGCTTTTTCACCGAGTTGGTCGACGGCGAGGTGATCGCCGATGCGCGCGTCTCGACGCCGCAGCCGGCGCGCCGCGTGCTCGTGCGCATCGGCGACACGCGGGTCGCCTTCCTTCAGCCGGACGATGCGACGGCGGGGCCGCTCGGCGCGTTCCTCGCCAAGGAGCAGAACGGCATCTACGCGCTTGTCTGGACGATCGCCGATCGCGATCGAGCGCGCGCCCATTTCGCCAAGCTCGACCTGCGCACCACCGATGCCGACTGCGCATCGGCGGGCTTCGCCATCGAACCCGAGGACTTCCTCGGCGCCCGGCACGAATTCGTGCCCGGCTGAAGCGAGGCACTCTAGACGATCGCTTCGCTTTCGAGCGCGCAGGCGCTGCTGGTGTCGGTCTCGACCTGCATCGTCGGATGCCCGATCGCGAAGCGGTGATGCAGTTCGTGCGCAAGCTCGTGCAGGAACGCGTTTCCGGGATGACTCCCGCGCGCGACGAGATGAACTGTCAGCGCGGTCTCGGTGGTGCTCATCGGCCACACGTGAAGATCGTGCACGCCGATGATGCCCGGCTGCGACTCGAGAAAGAGCCGCACTTCGGCAATGTCGATCGTCTCGGGCACGCCGAGCATGCCCATCCTGAGCGAGTCGCGCAGCAGGCCCCAGCTCGACCAGGCGATGACCGCGGTGATCACCAGCGACGTCAGCGGGTCGATCACGGTCGCGCCGGTCCAGAGAATGACGAGGCCGGCCACCACCACGCCCGCAGAGACCGCAGCGTCGGCCATGAGGTGGACGAAAGCGGCGCGCAGGTTGAGGTCGCTCTTGCTGCCCTTGGCGAAAAGCAGCGCCGAAAGCGCGTTGATCGCGATGCCGATTGCGGCGACCACGATCATCGTCACCCCCGTGACCGGCGCGGGATCGCTGAAGCGGCGGATGGTCTCGACCAAGATCGCCCCGATCGCCACCCACAGCAGCGCGGCGTTGGCGATCGCGGCGAGAATCGAGGAACTCTTGAAACCGTAGGTGAAGCGCTGCGAGGGCGGGCGCTTGGCCAGCACGCTCGCCCCCCAGGCCAGGACCAGCGATAGCACGTCGGACAAGTTGTGACCGGCATCGGCGAGCAGCGCCATCGAGCCGCTGGCGAATCCCGCCGCGACTTCGGCGATGACGAAGATGACATTCAGCCCGATCGCGACCGCGAAGCTGCGATTGGCGCCGCCTTCCGGGGCGTGGTGATGGTGGTGGTGATCGTGTCCGGCGCCCATGGCGTATGGTCTCGCAGGTGCGGCAGGCGGGATCAAGCTATGGGATAACATGACAGGAAAGGGTCAGATCGCGCTCTCACCGCAGCGCCCCGCACGAAAATGCGCCAACCGTTGCAAATTTGCCGCTACAGGCGCCAGGCTTTTTCCGACCAATACTTTGATTTAAAACGGTAATATCCTTAAGTGGCGAAACCTTGACCGTTGGTGACGGAAAATCGCACCAGGTCCGAAGCTTTTGGGTCCCGCTTGTCAGGAAGTTGTCATAGATCGCTGCTCTTAGCAGCCGCAGCAATCAGCGGCGGGGAGCCTTGCTCCCGCTTGTTAAGGGGGTTTGTGACATGCATCTTCGGTATCTGCTTGCCGCGGGGGCAGCATCGCTCAGCATCTCGTGCGCGCTTTCGACGCCTGTCGTCGCGCAGGAAACCACGTCCGCCATGCGCGGCACCGTCACCGTCGCGCCGAATGAGCCGGTCGCCGGGGCCAGTGTGACGATCAGGCACGTACCCAGCGGCACCGTCTCGCGCACGACCACGAGTTCCGATGGTTCGTTCAACGCGAGCGGCCTGCGCATCGGCGGCCCCTTCGAAGTCGTCGTCGACGCCGAGGGTTATCCCGAAGCCACCGTCAGCGACATCTATCTGACCGCCGGCGAATCGTATCGCCTGCCGATCTCGCTCGAGGATAACGCAATCATCGTCAGCGCGGCGTCGATCAGCGGTGCAGGCTCGAACAGCCAGGGTCCGTCGAGCGCGTTCAGCCGCAACGACATCGAGGGCGCGGCCTCGATCAACCGCGACATTCGCGACGTCGTCCGCCGCGATCCGTTCGCGACGATCGATCTTACCAACAGCCGCGCCATCTCGATCGCCGGACAGAACCCGCGCTTCAACCGCTTCTCGGTCGACGGCGTGCAGTTCTCGGACGACTTCGGCCTGAACAACGGCGGCCTCCCGACCGCGCGCGGCCCGGTTCCGCTCGATGCCGTCGGCCAGATTTCGGTCAAGGTGGCGCCTTATGACATCACCGCGGGCGACCTTCAGGGCGGCGCGATCGACGTGGTGCTCCTTTCGGGCACCAACGAGTTCCACGGCACCGGCTTCTATTCCTATTCGAATGACAGCCTGACCGGCGACAGCGTTGAGGGTTCGGACATCGATCTCGACTTCAAGAGCGAGATCTATGGCGCGCTGCTGCGCGGCCCGATCATCAAGGACAAGCTGTTCTTCATGGTCGCCGGCGAGCGGACCCGTGAAACCACGCCGATCGATCTCGGTCCGTCGGGTCTGGGCTTTACCAACGAGGTTCCGGGCGTGACGCAGGGCCTGGTCGACCAGATCGGTTCGATCGCGCAGGGTGTCTACGGAATCGATGCCGGCGGCGTCCTTTCGAGCAGCACCGAGAAGGACGACAAGCTGGTCGCCAAGCTCGACGCGAACATCAGCGACACGCAGCGTCTCGCGCTTACCTATATCTACAACGACAGCTCGAACTTCTCGCAGACGGGGTCGAGCACCAGTCCGACGACGCCGTCCTACGGCCTCGCGTCGAACAACTACCTGCTGACCGAGCGCGTTCATTCGGGCGTGATCCAGCTCAACAGCGACTGGTCGGACACCTTCTCGACCGAAGTTCGCGGGTCCTATCGCAAGTACAAGCGCGGCCAGGACCCCGTGCTCGGCCGTAACAGCGCGCAGTTCTCGGTCTGCGCCGATCCCACCTCGCAGGTCGACTCGGCAACCGCGTCGTCGCCCTACACCTGCTCGACCGGCGTTCCCGTCCTCAACTTCGGACCCGATACCTTCCGTCAGTTCAATGCGCTGGAAAACGAGAACTTCTCGGGCCAGGTCGTTGGCACCCTGTCGCTCAACAACCACCAGGTCCGTACCCTGTTCGGTCTCGAGCACGTGAAGACGTTCAACGCGTTCGTGCCGAACGCGCTGGGCAGCTACTACTTCGACTCGATCGAGGATTTCCAGAACGGGATCGCGAGCCAGCTTCAGTACAGCAACTCACCCTCGCTCGACCTCGACGACGCGGCGGCGAACTTCAAGTACACCATGTTCACGGCGGGCATCCAGGACGACTGGGAGATCATGCCGAACCTGACCGTCAGCTACGGCATGCGGTATGACTTCTACGACATGGACACGGGGATCGTCCTCAACACGAATTTCCTCGATCGCCTGGGCTTCCCGAACAACTACAACCTCAAGGGCCGCGGGGTGTTTCAGCCTCGCCTCGGCTTCGACTGGCAGGTCAACGACCGTCTCTCGATCCGCGGCGGCGGCGGCATCTTCTCGGGCGGTTCGCCGGACGTCTGGATCTCGAACAGCTATTCGAACACCGGCGTCGCGACCAACGCGATCACGATCCGCCGGCTTGTCGACGGTACGGTTTCGGGCGGTCCCGCCGATGGTCTCGAAAGCGTCAACGGCACCACGATCCCGCAGTCGGTGCTCAACGCGATCGCCAATGCCTCGGTCGGCGCCACCGCGCCGGTCAACGCGATCGATCCCGACCTGAAGCTGCCCAGCCAGTGGAAGGCGAGCCTCTCGGCGAGCTACGAGGCCGATCTCGGCCCGCTCGGCGACGGCTGGCAACTCGGCGCGGACATTCTCTACAGCAAGGTCCGCAACCAGTTCCTGCTGGTCAATGGCCGCGTCCAGCCGACGGGCACCTTCACGCTCGACGGGCGCCCGCAATACGCGCCGGTCACGTCGCCGAGCGACACCAACTACGACCTCATCCTCACCAACGGCACCAAGGGTCGTAGCTGGATCTGGACCGCGCACTTCGACAAGGCGTTCGACAACGGCTTGTCGTTCGGCGCCAGCTACACCGGCCAGGACGTGACCGAGCTCAACCCGCTCACCTCCTCGACCGCAACCTCGAACTACGGCAACGCCTTCTACGTCGATCCGAACTACCCGGCGTACGGCACCGCCAACGACGAGGTGAAGTGGCAGATCAAGGGCTACGTGGGCTACGAGCACGCCTTCTTCGGCGACTACAAGACCCGCATCCAGATCTTCGGCGAAGCGCGGTCGGGACGTCCGTACAGCTACGTGATGAACGATCGCACCGGTTCGGTCTCGCAGATCTTCGGCGTGCAGCGTAACGCCGCGCGCTACCTGCTCTACGTGCCCAACATCGATGCCGGCTTCAACGGCGATCCCAATGTGGTCTATGCCGATCAGGCGACCTTCGAGGCGCTCAGCGATCTTATCAACAATTCGGAGCTGAAGAAGTACAAGGGCAAGACCGCGCCGAAGAACATCGGCCGCTCGCCCGACTACACCAAGATCGACATCCACATCGAACAGGAAATCCCGACCTTCGTCGGCTCTTCGCGGTTCACCCTGTTCGCCGATATCGAGAACTTCCTCAACCTGATCGACGACGGCGAAGGTGTGCTCAAGCAGGTCGGCTTCCCGTACCAGTCGGCCACTGTCGAGGTGCGCTGCGCCAATGCTCCGGCTTGCACGCAGTATTCCTACTCGGCGGTCCGCGAGCCGACGCTGACGACCTATTCGCGTCAGTCGCTCTACCAGGTCCGTCTGGGTGTGCGCTTCTCGTTCTGATCGAACGAGCAATCGCGACGAAATCTCGGGGGAGGGGGCGCAGGCCTCCTCCCCTTTGTCATGCGCTGAAGAGAGAGAAAGGGGGCCGGCACCCCGACCCCGCCCCTTATTCGTACACGCAGGCGTCGAGGCCGTCGCGGCGGACCACACCGATGCGCGCGGCGATGGTGTTGCCGTAGCGGCGGGTGAAGCCGCCGGGGTTCTTCACCGAGCGGGTCTTCGGGCTGGGCAGGGCGGCGGCCATGCGCGCGGCCTCGGTGCGGGTGAGGCTGGCGGCCGACTTGCCGAAATAGCGCTGCGCGCCCGCCTCCACGCCGTAAGTGCCGATTCCGGTCTCGGCGACGTTGAGGTAGACTTCCATGATCCGCCGCTTGTCCCACAGCGTCTCGATCAGGAAGGTGAACCAGACCTCGAAGCCCTTGCGCGCGTAGCGGGTCCAGCCTTCGCCCTGCCAGAGGAACACGTTCTTGGCGGTCTGCTGGCTGATCGTCGAGCCGCCGCGCAACCGCCCGCCCTCGGCGTTGCGTTGCATCGCGTTGCGGATCGCGTCCTCGTCGAAGCCGGAATGGCTGCAGAACTTGCTGTCCTCGGCGGCGATCGCGGCCGAGACCATGTTGCGGTCGATCCGCGAGAGCGGGGTCCAGTCCTTGGTGATGCCGTTGCCGTCGGTGAGCATCGTCAGCGTCACCGGCGGCGGCACGAAGCGGTAGAGCAGGGTGAAGCCCACGCTCAGCAGCACGAACCAGATCACCACCCTTGCGATCAACCGCATCATTCGCGCCCCGATCCCCACTTTCGTTCGCCGCGGCTTGTAGTCGAAGCCCATGGCGAAAGGCTAGCGCGCGTGGCGGGCGAAGGCCATGGGCCTTCTTGCGCGGCGACACGGACGGGGCAGCGGCGCAAACGAAAGCCGGGCCGCCCTTGCGGACGGCCCGGCTTCGCTGTTCAACGGGGTGCGCGCGCCGGTCAGGCCGCGGCGGGCATGAGCTTCTTGTCGGTCGCGATGCGGTTCATCGCCTTCTGCAGCTTTTCGAAGGCGCGCACCTCGATCTGGCGCACGCGCTCGCGGCTGACGTGATAGACCTGGCTCAGTTCCTCGAGCGTCTTGGGGTCCTCGGTCAGGCGGCGTTCGGTCAGGATGTCGCGTTCACGCTCGTTGAGCGAGTCCATCGCTTCCACGAGCATGTCGTGACGCACCGTCTTTTCCTCGGCCTCGGCGACGATCTCGTCCTGCAGCGGATTGTCGTCCTGCAGGATGTCCATCCACTGGCCTTCGCCTTCCTCGCGCAGCGAGACGTTGAGCGAGGCGTCGCCGCCCATCATCATGCGGCGGTTCATGTTGACCACCTCGAGTTCCGACACACCCAACTGGGTCGCGATCTTGGCGACGTCCTCGGGGTGCAGGTCGGTATCCTCGTAGGCGTCGAGGTTTTTCTTCATCCGGCGCAAGTTGAAGAAAAGCTTCTTCTGCGCGGCGGTGGTGCCCATCTTCACGAGGCTCCACGAGCGCAGGATGAACTCCTGGATCGAGGCCTTGATCCACCACATCGCATAAGTCGCGAGGCGGAAGCCGCGATCGGGATCGAACTTCTTCACGCCCTGCATCAGGCCGATGTTGCCTTCGGAGATCAGCTCCGAAACGGGCAGGCCGTAGCCGCGGTAACCCATCGCGATCTTCGCGACGAGTCGCAGGTGGCTGGTGACGAGCTGGGCCGCCGCCGCCGGGTCCTCATGCTCGGCATAACGCTTCGCGAGCATGTATTCCTGCTCGGGCGTGAGAATGGGAAACTTCTTGATTTCCGAGAGATAGCGGTTGAGGCTCTGCTCTCCACCGAGAGCAGGCACCGCCGGAAGCTTGCGTTGCATATCGCTCACTGTACCTGATCCTTTCTTCGTCGGCCGACGGTTGAAGACCCTTCCTAGGCGTCTTAGCTTGTGGCCACGTGCCCATTGTAGCACATATTTCCGATTTCAGTGTCGCAATTCGCCAATCAGTTCCGCCATATCGTGCGGAATCGGGCTGACAAAACGGACCCTTTCTTCATAAACGGGATGGACGAAGCCGAGTTCCGCGGCGTGAAGCGCCTGGCGACGAAATTCGAGTCGTTTGAGGACCGGTCGCAATATGGGAGGCATGCGTCCATAGACAGGGTCCCCCAATAGCACATGGCCGATTGACGACATGTGAACGCGGACCTGATGCGTCCTTCCGGTCTCCAGACGGCACTCGACGAGGGTCGCGTCCGACAGCGGTTCGAGCGTGCGGTAATGGGTGACGGCATGCTTGCCGCGACCATCGGCAACGATCGCCATCTTCTTGCGATCGTGGCTCGAACGGGCGATCGCGCCGGTGACGGTGCCCGCCGCCGGGACCGGCCTTCCCGCCACCACCGCACGATAGGCGCGCTCGATCGAATGGTCTGCGAACTGTCGCGCGAGACCTTCGTGCGCGGTGTCGGTCTTGGCGACGACGAGAAGCCCCGAGGTGTCCTTGTCGATGCGGTGAACGATCCCCGGCCGCGCGACGCCGCCGATCCCAGAAAGCTGCCCGCGGCAATGATGCAGCAGGGCATTGACGAGTGTCCCGTCGCGGTTTCCCGCTGCGGGATGCACGACCAGCCCGGCAGGCTTGTCGACGACGATGAGATGCTCGTCTTCGTGGACGATCTCCAGCGGTATGTCCTGGGCGACGGCCTCGGCGGGCGCGGCCTCGGGCACGGCAATGGCAAAAGGGACGCCGGCGGGCGGCTTCAAGGAGGGTTGCGCTACGCGCTCCCCGGATATGGTAACGCGCCCTTCCGATATCAAGGCCTTGATCCGCTCGCGCGAGAGCCCCGATGCGTCGGCGAGCGCCTTGTCGAGGCGCTGGCCGTCCTCGCGGATCGTCCCCTCGATGACCTGTTCGCGCCGCGCGTTCATCGCTAGGCTTTCGGACATGGCGAAGGCTGGTTCAAGCATTGAGGTCAAATTGGCGGTGATTCAGCGCATGCTCGACGAGGCCGCGCGCGCGCACCCGGCGGAATGCTGCGGCCTGCTGCTCGGCACGGGCGCGCGGATCGACGCCCTGCGGCCGGCCGCCAATGTCGCCGCCGAGCCCGGGCGGACTTTCGAGGTCGAACCCGCGGTGCTGCTCGCCGCGCATCGCGAAGCCCGCGCGGGCGGCCCCGAGGTGATCGGCTATTATCATTCGCATCCCACCGCGAACCCGGCACCGTCCGCCACCGATCGCGAACATTCCACTGGTGATTTGCGGATTTGGGCAATCATCGCGGGACGACAGGTTGCTTTCTGGCGCGATACGGTAAATGGATTCGAGCCTGTCGATTGCCGCGCGAGCGGGGATTGAACGCGCCGCCGGGCGCGCAGTGGGGGAACGGCGCCTGCTCGCGCCACACAAGACTGAGCCGAAGGGCCCGATGACGAACGGAACTGTCAAGACCATGACCACGACGAGTTCGCTCGAACTAGCCAGCCTGCTGTGCTCGCGGCTCTGCCACGACATGCTGAGCCCGGTCGGCGCGCTCTCGAACGGGCTGGAACTGCTCGCGGACGAGAAAGATCCCGAGATGCGCAAGCGCTGCTTCGAGCTGCTCGAGCAAAGCGCGCGGATCTCGGCCGACAAGCTCAAGTTCTTCCGGCTCGCGTTCGGCGCGGCGGGCGGGTTCGGCGATCTGGTGCCGGTAACCGAAGCGCGGCTGCTGGTCGACGCGCTCGTTGCCGAGAACGACCGGCTGACGCTGAACTGGGAGCTGGGCAGTTCGTCGCTGCCCAAGCATGCCATCAAGACGCTGCTCAACTTCGCGCTGATCGGCATCGACGCGCTGCCGCGTGGCGGTACGCTCGATCTCGCGGCCGAGCAGCGGGATCGCGTCAGCGAGATCGTGGTGCGGGCCGCGGGGCCGCGCATCGCCTTCGACGGCGATATCGGCCGCGCGCTTTCGAACAAGCTCGACCGCTCGGAGCTTTCGAGCCGCACCGCGCCCGCCGCGATGCTCGCCGAACTCGCGGGCGTGCTCGGCGGCGAGTTGCAATTCGCGCTGGCCGACGACGCGCTTGTGCTCGGCGCCGTGCTACCGGACGCCTGAGGCGGGAGGGCGAGGAGGGTGGTCAACCGCTGGCTGGTCAACCGCATCGTCGAATCTCCCAATTTCAACGAGCGCGCGGCGCCGGTCTCGATGATCGTGCTCCACTATACCGGCATGCGCAGCGCGGCCGAGGCGCTCGAACGCTTGTGCGATCCCGAGGCGCAAGTCTCTGCGCACTACCTGATCGACGAGGAGGGCGTTGTTACGAGCCTCGTCCCCGAGGAAAAGCGCGCCTGGCACGCGGGCAAGGCGTACTGGCGCGGAGAGAGCGACGTGAACTCCGCCAGCATCGGCATCGAGCTTGCCAATCCTGGCCACGAATTCGGCTACCGGCCGTTTCCCGAGCCGCAGATGGACGCGCTGCTTCCGCTGCTCGGCGACATCATGGACCGCCACGACATCCCGCGCGCCAATGTCGTCGGTCATTCGGACGTCGCGCCGCAGCGCAAGATGGACCCCGGCGAATACTTCGACTGGCACCGCCTCGCCCAGCTCGGCCTGGCGCTCGATGCGCCGCCGGCGAAAATGAACCTGTTTTACGACAACCCGGGCGCGTTCTACCTCGCGCTCGAACGCTTCGGTTATGACATCACCGACGGCCGCGCGGCGGTGCGTGCCTTTCAGCGCCGCTTCCGGCCGATGATCATCGACGGCGAGATCGACGGCGAGATCGGCGGTATCCTGTTCGAACTGTTGCTCGAACGCGACACCGGCCGCGCGCGGTAAACGTTCGCAATTCCGTCATTTCGTGCTAGGCGCCGCCTCGCCGGGGAGCCGGGCAGCCGCGTCATGCCGCAAGGCATGCCGAGGAAAGTCCGGGCTCCACGAAACGAGGGTGGCGGGTAACGCCCGCCGGGCGAGTGGGCCGCGAGGTCCGCGAAGCTCAGGGAAAGTGCCACAGAAAGCAAACCGCCGATGCCCGTTCGCGGGCAGGCAAGGGTGAAAGGGTGCGGCAAGAGCGCACCGCGCTCCCGGCAACGGCGAGCGGCACGGCAAACCCCACCCGGAGCAAGACCGAATAGGGTCCGCGCGCCGAGGACTTATGTTCCGAGGCAGGTCTGTTTCGGACCGAGGCGGACCGGGTTGGTCGCTGGAGCGGCGCAGCGATGCGCCGCGTAAGAGGAATGGCTGCCCAGGCGGGGCCGGTCGCATCGCGATACCGCTCGCCTGACAGAACCCGGCTTACAGGCTCCCCGGCATGCCTTCCGTCCGGTGCGCTCGTCGCGGATGCGTCCGCGCCCTTGCCATGGCGACGATGGGGCGCCCAGGCAACGCGTTCGCGCTCAGGCTGCGCGCTGGCTCACCGAGATCGTGTCATCCTCGTCGACGTTCGCCTGGATGATCCAGCGATCGGTGCCCTCGAGGCCGAGCGCTGTGAGGCGGCCGGTGGCGAAGGCGCCGGTGTCGATCCCGATCCGGCTGAGGCGGTGGTCGGGCTGCTTGGTGATCGTATGCCCGTGCACGACGATGTAGTCGAACGTGCCGCTGTAGCTGAGGAACGGCTCGCGGATCCAGCGCAGGTCCTGCGAGAGCTGCATCGGAAGCGGGCAATCCGGACGCACGCCGGCATGCACGAAGGCATAGTCGCCCACTACGATCCGACTCTCGAAGCCGGCGATGAAGTCGCGGTCGGCCTGCGGGATCGCCGCGTCCATCATCGCCTGCGCCTCGATCAGGTCGGCAGCGGCGAAGGCCTCGGCGTCGATCGGGTAGGACAGGATCGTCTCGCGTCCGCCGTAACGCAGGAAATTGGCGAAAACCTCCAGATTGTCGAAGCTCGCCAGAAGCATGTCCTCGTGGTTGCCCATCAGCGTACGCACCGCGCGCATCTTCGACCATTCGCGCACGAACTCGATCACATGGGCGCTGTGCGGTCCGCGGTCGATCAGGTCGCCGAGGAAGATGACCGTCGTGGCCGCCGGCCCGCGTGCGGAGTCGTCGTCCTGGATCGCCTTGGACAGTTCGAGCAGGAGGTCGAGGCGCCCGTGTACATCGCCGATCGCATAGACGCGCTCACCGGTCGGAATACTCCCGGGACGGGTCGGAGACGAGCAAACATCCGATGACGGACGGCTTTTTCGGAACAGGTTGAGTATGGTCATGGGCCTAATTGGTGCAACGCAGAAGATAAGGCCGCGATCGGCAGTCAACAACCCGTAGGTTACGGGCGGAGGCGCTTGCCCCGCGTGGCATAAAATCAACACCTGTGGCGGGCCTCCCTCCTATACGGGATTTTTTTCTTGTGCGTTGCGGCAGAAACATGGCAGCAACATTCCACGACGGCGTCAGGACCCGCAATAAAGAGGCCGAACCGTCGTGCAGGTGGGACTAGGCAAAAACACAGTGAGGGAACATAACATGCTTACGTCCGTACGCGGCCTCGTCGCCGCCAGTCTTCTTGCGGGAGCGGCTTTCGCGGCCACGCCCGCGCTCGCCCAGGACGATTCGGGTATCTCGATTTCCGGCAACGCGGCGCTGGTCACCGAATACAGGTTCCGCGGCGTCGACCTTTCGGGCGGCGACATCGCCATCCAGGGTGGGATCGACCTCAGCCACTCGAGCGGCTTCTACGTCGGCACCTGGGGCTCCTCGCTCGACGAGGACACGGTGGGCTACGGTCACACCGAACTCGATATCTACGGCGGCTGGTCGGGTGACTTGGCGAGCGGTGTGTCCGCCGACGTCGGCGTGATCGCCTACCTCTACCCCAACGCGGGCCCGGGCGACTTCGACTATTTCGAGGTCTACGGCTCGGTCGGTTTCACCGTCGGCCCCGCGGAGACCACGCTCGGCGTGGCTTATGCGTTCGAGCAGGACTCGCTGGGCGGCGATGACAACCTCTACCTCTACGCCGATCTCGGCGTCGGTATCCCGAACACCCCGGTCTCGGTCTCGGCGCACCTCGGCTATACCGACGGGTTCCTGACCTACACCAACTCGGGCGACGCGTTCGACTGGTCGGTCGGCGCCGAATTCGCGGTCAACGACAATCTCTCCGTCGGCGTGTCGTACGTCGAAGCCGAAGGCGACTATGCGCCGGGTGACTACGACTTCACCGATGGCGCGGTGGTCGGAACGCTGTCCGTCAGCTTCTGATCCGTTCCCAGACGTAAAAGCATGATTGGCCCGCCCGGCTCTCCGGGCGGGCCTTTCGTATGTCCGGGCCGCGCTTTTTTCGCATCTTCCGAAAGGCGGCGCACGTCCCGAAGGACGCGCGCCGCGCTTTCAAACCCGGTGGCCCGGCCGGGCGCGGGCCAATCCGCCCACGCCTGACGCCGCCTAGAGCCCGAGCCCGGCGAAGTTCACTTTCACGCCGGCGTAGAAGTAGCGGCCGACGACGTCGTAGATGCCGCTTCCCGCGCCGGTGCCCGAAAGGCCCTGCGGGGGCAGGCGATTGCCGACATTGTCGACGCCGAGGTAGAAGTTGCTGTCCTCGTTGAACGCATAGGCCAGACGGATGTCGTGATAGAACACGTCGGTGTAGTACCGGTCCTCGGCGTAGTCGGCGTTCTCGGGCGGACGGCCCTGCTTCGAGAACAGGTCCTCGTACTCGTTGAGCACGGCCTTGCCGATGTAGCGCATCTGGTAGCCGAAGCTGAACTTGCCGGTGTCGAACCCGAGGTTCAGGTTCACCGCATCCTCGGGATAGTTCAGTTCGAGCAGCAACTGGTTCGCGCGGCCCGGATCGGTCGGGTCGAGGAACTCGTCGTTTTGCAGCATGTGCGTGTACGAAACACGTGCACTGAAGGTCGTGTTCAGCGATTCGACGAGATGCGAATACTGCAGGTCGGCATCGATGCCGCGCACCTTGAGCTGGGCGTAATTGAGCAGCGAGGCCTGCAGGCTGCCTTCGAGGATTCGCCCCTCGATCTCGCCTTGCGGTCCGGTTCCCGCTCCCTGACGCTGGAACAGGTCGCAGAACTGGTTGTCGAGATCCGATGCGTCATAGCAGGCGTCGACGATCTGCTGCGCGGTCGGCGAGGTGATCACGTCGTCCACCTCGATGTCGAAGTAGTCCACCGAAAGCGAGAGGCCGGGCAGGAAGCGCGGCCGCAGCAGCGCGCCGACAGTGATCGAGTCCGAAGTTTCTTCGCGCAGTTCGGTATTGCCGCCGCTGCGGTACTGGAGCGACGATGTGTAGATATAGTTGTAGCCCTCGGGCACGCCGTCGGCGCGGCAGTTGGCGACGCGGTTCGCCGACCCTTGTGCCAGGAAGACTTGGGAGCACGGGTCCTCGAAATTCGAGGCGAAGTTCGTCCCGAGCGGCGTGTAGAGGTCCGAGACGTTCGGTGCGCGCACCGCACGCGAGTAGTTCGCGCGCAGCGTGACGTCGGGGATCGGCGCGTACTGGATGCTGCCGTTGTAGGCGTAGACCGTGCCGGTCGCGCCCTTGTAGTCGGCCATGCGGCCCGCGAGGTTGACGGTCAGCTCGTGCGCCAGCGGCATGTCGGCGAGCACCGGGATGCGCACCTCGCCGAACAGCTCCTTCACTTCGAACGACGGCGGATCGAAGGTGGGAATCGAGTTGTAGAACGTCTGCCCCGCCACGACGAGCGGGTCCTGCTCGTAGAACGCGGTCTCGCGGCGGTACTCGGCGCCGAGCACTAGTCCGACCGGGCCGCCGGGCAGCTCGAAGAAGCCCTCGGTGTTGCCGGTCAGGAACGCGTTGGCGACGAACTGGGTGATCTTGCCGGTCGCGACGGTGTCCTGAACGACGTAGTCGCGCGCCGCCTGGGACAGCGCGCCCACGCCGAAATAGTTGCCCGGAACGCAGGCGGCGACGTCGGCCGCCAGCGCGGCGGCGGCGAAGTCCTGATCGATCGCGAAGGGGTTGGGAAAGGCCGCCGAAGGATCGATCTGCGAGCGGCACACGATCTGCCCGGTCGCCGGATCGGTCACCGCGTCGGCCGAGAGCAGGTAGCGCTGGTAATTGACGTTGCCCAGGATCGTGGTCTTCTCGCGGAACTCGCCGTAATTGACCGAAGCCTCGTAGCCCCAGTTGTCCGAGATCGCGCCGCGCGCGCCGGCGACGATGCGATAGGTCTCGCGCTTGGCGTCCTCCTCGCGGTTCCCGAGATCGGTGATAGAGCGGTACATGTCGAAATCGAAATCAAGGCCCGGATCGGGCAGGCCGTAGATCTGCCGGATCAGTGACTCGGCCTGGGGATTGAGATAGGGATTGTCCGTGCGGAACGTCTCGATCCCGTAGGCGGGAACGAAGAAGGGCCCGGCGTTGTTGCTCAGCGACTTGGTGCGAACGTAAGTCGCCTCGACGAAGGGCACGAAGGCGGGCGAAACCTCGAAGTGGCCGATCAGGTTGACGCTGAAGCGGTCGTAACCCGGTCGCAGGCCCGATTGCTCGCCGCTGCGGAAGTTGTCGCCGTTGCCGCCAAGGAAGTAGGGAACTGGAAAGGTGGGGTCGTCAACGCGCTGGCCCGTTTGCAGCACCAGACTGCCATCGGGCTGGAACAGGTAGGGGACGATGCCCTGGGGGCCGAAGTCGAATACCGTGCCCCCGTCCGAATAGTAACCGTAGCGCAGGTCCTCGAAGAAGAGGCGGTCGGGAACCCCGTCGCTGCCATTGGGCGCGTCGACCTCGTCGAGATCCTGCACGATGTAGCCGCTCAGCTTCGCCGTGTGCGGACGCGAGGGTGCATAGAAGGCGTCGGAGTGCGCGTATTCGACATTGACCGCGACGTTGCCGCGTCCGTCGGCGAAGTTGGTGCCGGCAAGGCCGCTCACGTAATAGCTGTTGGCGTCGCCGTACTTGCTGATGCCGTTCTGGGCGCGAAGCTGCAATCCTTCGAAGTCGTCCTTGAGCACGAAGTTGACGACGCCCGCAATTGCGTCCGAACCATAGACCGCCGAGCTGCCGCCGGTGACGACGTCGACTCGCTCGATCAGGTCGGTCGGGATGGTGTTGACGTCGACCGGGGTCGAGTTGCCGAGAACGTCCGAGCCGACGTGGCGGCGGCCGTTGACCAGCACCAGCGTGCGCACCGTGCCGAGTCCGCGCAGGTCGAGCAGGTTGAGCCCGCCGGTGCCGAGCGCCCGCGTCGAGTTCTGCTGTGAGAAGGTCGAACGCAATTGGGGCAGTTCGTTGAGCACGTCGCCCACCGAGATCTGCCCGGTCTGGAAGAATTCCTCGCCCGAGACGGTCGTGACCGGGACCGGCGATTCGAGGTTGGGCAGGCGCAGTCGGGTGCCGGTGACGACGATGGCGTCGGCGTTCTCCGCTTCGGCCGCCTGACCATCGGGCGCGGACTGCGCGAATGCGGCGGCCGGCATGAGCAAAGCCGCCAATGCGAACAGGCTTGGGCCGCGCAGCGCGGCCCGAAGTTCAGGATTACTCATCATCTTTTCCCCAGTACGAAACGTGACAACTGGACCCGCCATGTTTGGCCGGTTCCGTTCATGCCCCGAAGAAATGCCAGTTCTTCCCTTTCCGCCGGGATAGTTAAGATGTTCCTTCTTGGCATGGACTGGCAAGCGGGAACGCCACGCGGTTCCGCAGTTGTTCGCGCTCGTGGTAAAACTGCAACAGGCCTCGGCGGTCACGTCACAGGCTATCGCACGGACATAGAGCGATTGACCGGGCTGCGCGTGCGATTTAACCGGATGCTTAAATCGGGTTGGCGCGGGGCGCCGGAGAGAAGAGGGACTCCTGAATGAAGCTAGACAGTTCGATCGCCGCCGTGGTCACCGGCGCCGCGTCCGGCCTTGGCGCGGCCACCGCGAAGGCGCTGGCCGCGTCGGGAGTGAAAGTGGCGATCTTCGACCTCAATGCCGAGGCGGGCGAGGCACTCGCCAAGGAAATCGGCGGCGTATTCTGCGAAGTCAACGTGACGGACGAAGCCAGCACCGACGCCGGCTTCGCCAAGGCGCGCAAGGCGCACGGGCAGGAGCGCATCCTGGTAAACTGCGCCGGAATCGCGCCGGCGATGAAGACCGTAGGCAAGGATCGCGAGACGGGTGCGCGCAAGCCGCACGACATGGCCTATTTCGAAAAGGCGATCGCGATCAATCTGGTCGGCACCTTCCGCTGCATTGCCAAGTCGGCGGCGGGCATGGCCACGCTCGACCCGCTCGACGACAACGGTGAGCGCGGGGCGATCGTCAACACCGCGTCGGTCGCGGCGCAGGACGGGCAGATCGGCCAGGCCGCCTATGCCGCCTCGAAGGGCGGCGTGCTGGCGATGACGCTGCCGGTCGCGCGCGACCTGATGAGCGAGGGTATCCGCGTCAACACGATCCTGCCCGGCATTTTCGAGACGCCGATGATGGCGGGCATGCCGCAAAACGTGCAGGACGCGCTCGCCGCTTCGGTGCCGTTCCCCAAGCGGCTCGGCAAGGCGGAGGAATACGCCAAGCTCGCGCTCTTCATGATTGAGACTTCGTACATGAACGGTGAATCGGTGCGCCTCGACGGCGCGATCCGGATGCCGCCGCGATAGGGAGAGCGCCGAGACGATGCCCGTCGCCGAGCTGAGCGCGCCGCCGGGCGCCCGCGACCTTCTGCTGGAGACGGCCAGCGCGATCATGCGCGACGGCGACATCGTCGACATCTCGCTGTCAGAACTGTCGCTTCGCTCGGGCCTCAACTCGGCGCTGGTGAAGTACTACTTCGGCAACAAGGCGGGGCTGCTCAAGGCGCTGCTCGACCGCGACTGGCAGGCGATCGTCACCAGCGTCGACGCGCTCGTCGCCAAGGACGAATGGGACGCCGAGGCCAAGCTGCGGCGCCACATCTCGAAGGTGATCGATACCTTCTACGCGGTGCCCTATCTCAACCGCCTGACGATGCGCATGGTCCGCGAAAGCGACGATGCCGAGGCGCGGCGCATCGCCGACTGCTATCTCTCGCCGATCTACCGCGCCTACGAGGAACTGATCGGCGAGGGCGTGCGCGACGGCGTGTTCCGCGACATCGACCCGCAACTGTTCTACTTCACCGTTACCGGCGCGGTGGACCGCTTCTTCTCGACGCGGCTGGTGATGAAGTATTGCTTCGACACCGACACGCTCACCGAGGAACTGCGCGACCGTTACCGCGAACACACCATCGACATCATCATGGCAGGCATCCTTGCACGCTGACAAACCCGCGAAGTGGCACATCGGCGTGATCGGCGGCTCCGGCCTCGCCGGAGGCATCGCGATCGAGGACATGCAGGAAATTCCCGTCGCGAGCGCGTTCGGAGAGCCCTCGGGGCCGGTCTCCACGGGGCGGATCGGCCCGGTGCGCTTCACCTTCATCGCCCGCCACGGCGCGGGCCACCGTATTCCGCCCCACGCGATCAACTACCGCGCCAACATCGACGTGCTCAAGCGCTGCGGCGTGACCGACATCGTCGCGGTCTCGGCGATCGGATCGCTGCGTGAAGAGCTTGCGCCCGGCACCTTCGTCGCGGTCGATCAGTTCATCGACCGGACAGTGGGCCGCGAGGGCTCGTTCTTCGGCACGGGCTGCGTGGCGCACGTCTCACTGGCCGATCCGGTATGTCCTCGCCTTTCGGCTCTGGTGGGAGATGCCGTGACCAGGGCCGGCGGCGCCCTGCACAAGGGCGGCTGCTATCTCGCGATGGAAGGGCCGCAATTCTCGACGCGGGCGGAAAGCCGGATGTACCGGCAATGGGGCGCCGACGTGATCGGCATGACGGCGATGCCCGAAGCGCGCCTCGCGCGCGAGGCCGAGCTGCCCTACGCGCTGCTCGGCATGGTCACCGACTACGATGCGTGGCGCGACGAGGAAGAGGGCGTCGCCGTCGCCGATATCCTCGCGGTGATGCACGCCAACGCCGCGACTGCGCGAGAGGGACTGGTCGCGCTGGCGGGCCTGCTGCCGGCCAGGCGCGAGCCGAGCCCGATCGACACCGCGCTCGACGGCGCGATCATGAGCGCGCCCGACGTGCTCGATCCCAAGGTCCTCGCCCGCCTCGATGCCGTGGCCGGACGCCTGTATGCGAAGGAAGAGGGCGCGGACTGAGGCGTGCGCGCGACGGTTCGCGACGCAGGTCCTGGCGCCAATCGCCTGCAACCAAAAAGGCCCCGTCCCCTGAGGGACGAGGCCTTTCTCTGGTGATGGACGAGGATTCGTCCGGGAAAAAAGCGGTCTAGTTGTTGACCGGGCCGCCGCTCGAGAAGGCGTCGGCGATCGAGCAGGCCGCCGGGCCGAGAATGACGATGAACAGCACCGGCAGGATGAACAGGATCAGCGGAACGGTCATGATCGCCGGAAGACGTGCGGCCTTTTCCTCGGCGCGCATCATGCGTTCGTTGCGGAATTCGGCCGAGAGCACGCGCAGCGCGGAAGCGAGCGGCGTGCCGTAACGCTCGGTCTGGATCATCGTCGTGACCACGCCCTTCACCGAATCGAGATCGACGCGCCAGGCCAGGTTCTCGAAGGCGAGGCGGCGCTCGGTGAGGAACGACAGTTCGATCGAGGTGAGCGAGAATTCGTCGCCCAGTTCGGGATAGGCGCGGCCGAGTTCCTTGGCGACACGCTCGAAGGCGGCATCGACGGTCAGGCCGGCCTCGGCGCAGATCACCAGCAGGTCGAGCGCGTCGGGCAGCCCCTTGCGGATCGCGTCGGTGCGCTTGGAGATGAGGTTGGTGATGAAGATGTCGGGCAGCTTGTAGCCCATGCCGAGCGCCAGCGCGAAGGCGCCGAACTTCTTCATCGAGCCCCAGTCGGGGAAGAAGTTGATGCCGTAGATCACGATGAGCGCGGTGACGCCGAGGATGATCGGCAGCACGAGCCGGCCGAACACGACGGCGACGGCCCATTCCTTCTTGCGGATGCCGGCTTGCGCCAGCTTCTGCTCGATCTGCTTGATCTGGCTGTCCTGCAGCACTTTCAGGGCGGAGAGCCACTCGCCCATCTTGTCGGTCGCCTCGTTCTTGCGAACCAGGCTGGCACGCTTGCGCGCGCCCGTGCTGATGCCCGCCTTGAGCTGCTCGCGGCGCTGGTTGAGCGCCTTTACGCGCTTGGCCATCGGGTCCTTGACGGTGATCGCGGCATAGATCGCCAGCATCACCGCGAGCGCGGCGACGCCGACCAGGATCGTGCCGACGAAGATGACGTCGAAGCCGAGAAGCGTCGGGCCGGTGGGTTGATCCATGATGACTGCCGTTTCCCGCTCAGATCTCGAAGCTGACCATCTTGGCCATGATGAAGGCGCCGATGCTCATCCAGGTGAGGCCCGCGAGGCCGGTCACGACGAGACGGTCGTCGGTGAAGAAGCCTTCGAGATAGCCGGGGTTGATCCACCAGATCATGGCGAAGACGATGAACGGCAGGGCGCCGACGATATAGGCCGACGCTTTCGATTCCGAACTCATCGCCTTGATCTTGAGCTTCATCTGCGAGCGCTTGCGCAGCACGTCGGCGAGGTTGGCGAGCGTCTCGGCGAGGTTGCCGCCGGTCTCGCGCTGGATCGCCAGCGTGATGCAGAAGAAGTTGAACTCGGGCATCGCCAGGCGATCGGCGGTTTCCTGAAGCGCGTCTTCCATGGTCTTGCCGATCTTGATCCGTTCGGTGACGAGCTTGAATTCCTCGCCCACCGGACCGGGAACCTCGGTCGCGACCACGCCCAGCGTCTCGGTGACCGGCAGGCCCGAGCGCAGGCCGCGCACGAGCAGTTCGATCGCGTCGGGAAACTTCACGGTGAAGGCATTGGCGCGCTTGGAGATGAAGAAGCCGACGAGGAAGTGGGGAATGCCCGCGCCGCCGGCGATGCCGACGCCAAGCGCGAGCAGCGGCGCGCCGCTCTTGAGATAGACGATCACGGTGAGCACCGCGCCGATCCCGGCCGAGGCATAGAGGTACTGGGTGATGGTCCAGTCCTTGCCGGTGCGGTGAAGGCGCAGCATCAGCGCCTCGGCGCGCGAACTCGATCCGGCGATCGAACGGATCGTCGGCTTGCGCGCGGCGACGGCCTTGCGCATCTGCGCCTCGACCTTGTCCTTGGTGCTGTTCGAGTGGCGGAAGCGGACGGCTTGCAGGCGGCGTGCCGATTCCTTGGCCGGCGAGGGGCCGGCCAGGAGCATGTAACCCAGGACCATCGCGCCCATCAGGCCCATCGCCACCAGCAGGAGCTGCACAATATTCATCGCGTTTCCGTCTGCCTTCCCAGTATTCTGCCGACCGTGGCGCCTAGGCCGCGGCCGCCGTCAATGCCCGCTCGCTCATTCGGCGCCTTGCGGGACTTCGTTCGACCCGGCCTTGGACTTCTTGGCCATGAGCGACTTGAGATCGAACTTGCCGAGCAGCGAGGACTTGGCAGGGCCCGCGCCTTCGTGCGCGCTCGCTTCGCCCGAGCCCTGCACCAACCTCGCCAGGTCGCGCATCGCCGCGGCGGCGCGGGTCGAGCGGTTGGCGTCGGCGAAGGTCTGGCCGAGCTTAGCGGCGTTGCTCGCGGCCTTGATGTCATAGGGGATCATGACGTCGATCGCGGTCTCTATCGAGGCCTCGAAATCGGCCTTGCTGATCTCGGCCATGTTGAGCTGGAGCTTGTTCACCGCGACGATGATCTGGGTGTGCGGCGCGTTGGCCTTGAGCCAGGAGACCAGCCGGATCGTGTCGCGCGCCGAAGCGAGCGTCAGTTCGGTGACGAGCACCACCACGTTCACGTCGGCGAGAAGCTGCGGGAAATTGATCAGCATGTTGCGCGGCATGTCGATGACGGTCATCTCGAACGCCTGGCGGAACTCTTCCTCGAGCTGCATGAACGCCGCGCCATCGGTCATAAGCGGCGAGTTGATCGGCGCTTCTGCCGAAAGGATCGCGAGGTTGTCGTTCGCCCGGATCATGGCGCGCTCGATGAACAGGCCGTCGATGCGGCTCGGGTTCTCGATCGCGTCGGTCAGGCCGCGCCCCGGCTCGAGATCGAGCGAAAGGGCGCCGGTGCCGAAGTGGATGTCGAGGTCGAGCAGCGCGGTCGGCAGCTTGCTGTCGGAGCTGAACAGCCAAGCCAGCGACGATGCGATGGTGGACGCGCCGACGCCGCCGCGCGTACCGATCACTGCGGTCGAGACGTGCGTCTTGGCGAGGCTTCCGTCGGTGTTCTTGGGCGAGGCGAAGACAGCTTGTGCCTGCTGCAGCGCTTCGCGTAGCTGGCCGGGCGAGAGCGGCTTGAGCAAGTAGTCATGGATGCCGCTCGCGATCAGGTCGCGATAGAGGCGCACGTCGTTGACCTGCCCGACCGCGACGACGATCGTCCCGGGCTCGCAGACTTCGGCAAGCGCGTTGATGTCGTTGAGCGGATCGCCGCTCTCGGACAGGTCGACCATCAGGATATTCGGGCTGGCGGTGATCGAGAGCGACTGGACGGCGTTGCGCAGGCCGCCCTTGTTGCATTTCTCGGGCTGCCAGCCGAGTTCGATCGCCACCGGACGCAGCACTTCGAGCGAGGCCTCGTCGCACAGATAGGCGGCAAACTGGTCACGTCCGCCTTGCGATCCGGACTTCCAGGGTGCGTTCATGGGATCAGTTACCTCCGCCGCCGGTGTTGTTTGCCGTCAGGCCGCCGCTGCCGCTGGGCGCTTGCTTGCGATAGCTGTCGATTGCCTTGGTCGAACTCATGACGACCGTCTCGCCGGTTCCTTCGGCTCCGTTGATGAGGTGCTCGGGATTGGCGACCATGGCCGCGAGATTGCTGTTGTTGGCGCAGCCGTAGTTCGAGCTGGTCGCATTGCCGAGATTGACGTCGGACCGGGCGGACCAGTCCGGGCAGCTCGGCACGCTCGCCTTGTGGCGGGTGATGACGACGCGGCTGGTTCCGGCTGCGACGTAGCCGGCCGTGGTCGGCGCGGGGCCGCTCTCGACGAGGATGCCGTGGCGCGAGGCGAGCGTCTCCACGGCGTCGCGGGTCGAACCCGCATTGAGCGGATCGTCGATGTAGACCTTGTCGCCGTATTTCAGGTCCATCGCGTCGAACCAGCCGTCGAGGCGGCGCTGCTCGGAATAGGAGAGGCCGCCCGAGCCGCTGGCGACGTCGAGCGTGTAGTTGACCCGCTCGACCACCGGCTGATGCACCGAATAGAGCGAGCGGTTGCTCGGCATCCCGCCGCAGCCCGCGAGCGTGAGGCCGGTCGAGAGGGCGAGGGCGGCGGCTGCGGTGCGGACCGACAGGCCCGGCTTGCGGGTGTTAAACATCGTCACCTCACTCGTTACAGGTTGAAGCCGGGCGCCGCGGCGCCGGAATTGCGGTCGGACTTGCCGGTCGGCTCGGCGGCACCCACACTGGGAGCCGGCGCGGTGGGCTCGGGCGCGATGGTCGGGCCGGGCCGCCCGGGCTCGCCCTTGCTCGAGTCCATGTTGCCGAGCAGGCGCTGCAGTTCGTTCGGCGCGTTGAAGCCGTCGGTCGGAAGCCTGATGTCCTTCGCGTTGACCGGGTTCACCAGATAGGGCGTGACGATGATGACCAGCTCTGTCTCGCCGCGCCGGTAGCTCGTCGAGCGGAACAGCGAGCCGAGGATGGGAAGGTCGCCGGCGCCCGGGGTCTTGTCGATCTGGTTCTGCGAGTTGTTGCCCATCAGGCCCGCGATCATGAAGCTCTGGCCCGAACCGAGTTCGACCGTCGTCTCGGCGCGCCGGATCGTCAGCGCCGGGATCTGGAAGCCGTCGAGCGTCACCGCGCCCTGGCTGGAGAGTTCGGACACTTCGGGACGCACCCGGATCGAGATCCGCCCGTTGGCGAGCACGGTCGGCGTATAGGCGAGGCTGACCCCGTACTTGCGGTATTCGACCGCCGTCGCGCCCAGGCCCTGGCTGATCGGAACCGGGAACTCGCCGCCGGCTAGAAACTCTGCGGTTTCTCCCGAAAGCGCGGTCAGGTTCGGCTGCGAGATCGTGGTCACGAGGCCGACGCGCTCGGCAAGGTCGAGTGCCGAGGAGATGTCGAGCCCGGCGAGCTTGCCCGCGAAGTTGAGCACCGACTGCCCCTCCACGGGCGTGAAGGCGTACTGGGTGCCGCCGACGACGAACTGGCCGGTCACGGGATTGAACGGTAGCGACAGCGTGCCCGCGGGCAGGCCGTAGAGCGAGGACGCGTCGAGCTTTGGCAGCGACGAGGTGTCGATGTTGCCGATCGTACCGAGTTCGCGACCGCGCGAGAAGCCGAACTGGAAGCCGCCGGTCGTGTCGCGCGTCAGGACATTGGAGCCGATCTCGCGGACCAGCGAGCGGCTGACCTCGGCGAAGCGCACCTGCAGGTTGACCTGAAGCGGCGTTGCCATGCGGAGGCGGCTGATCACGTTGGAGCCGTCGCCGACATAGGCCGCGACGAGGCGCTCGGCTTCGGCGGCGTCTTCGGGGGACTTGACCGTGCCGGTGAGCAGGAAGGTGTTGCTGCCCATCGTCGAAACGCTGATCTGCGCTTCGGGCATGGCGAGGCGCAGCATCGAATCGACGCTGTCGAGGTTCGAGCCGACGCGCACGTTGGCCGACCAGATCACGTCGCCCGAGGCGTTGCTGGCATAGACCGTCGTCGTGCCGCCGGCCTTGCCGAAGACGTAGAGCTGGCGCGTCGACTTGATCTGCACGTCGGCGATCGCGTCGTTGGCCACGAACACGTCGGACATCGTGCCGGGCACGTTGACGAGCTGGCCGTTGCCGATCGACAGCGAGATGTCGGAGGCCGGGCGGATCACCGATTGCGCGGCGGCCGGCGCGGCCGAGAACACCGCGAGCGGGGCGATCGCGCAGGCGGCGCCGATCATCATGGATTTTGCGAGACGGGTCTTCATGGTCGTGCCCTTCGTCGGCTTGGAAGGCATGCTGGAAATGCGGGCCATGGTCACTTGCCCGCCGGTTCTGCGGTGGTGACCTTGCCGCGAGTCACGTTGACGACCGGGCCGGTGGGGATCGTCGGGCCGTTCACGCCGCCACGGGGCATCGGGACGCCGGCGCTCGAGGCCATCGCGGTCATCGCGCGGTTGACCTTCTCTTCCTGCGTCATCGGCCGGGTCGAGCGCTGGAAGCGCGAGACGTCTCCGCCGGTGACATAAGTCGTCGAACCCTCGATCGGGCGGTTCATCGCCTCGCGCATCAGGCGCTCTTCCTCTTCGGGCGAGGCGCCCTCGGGGACCTTGACGTCACCGCTGGCAAGGATGCGTTCGAACTGGGCCTGATTGTCGGCGAGCGAGCGCAGCGACAGGCTGAGCGTGCCGATCGTCTGCGCCACGGCGACCTTCTCCGCGATTCGGGGCGTCACTTCGAGCGTGACGGTGCGGAAGGCGCGCACCACGGTCTTGCCGTCGATCGTCTCGCTCTCGGTCGACTGGTCGGTCGCGAGCACGCGCAGGTTGCGCAGGATCGTTTCGGAGGCCTTGAGCGGCTCGCCCTCGGTGCCCTTGACCGCCTGGGTCAGCACGAGGTCGACGTGGTCGCCCGGGAAGACGAAGCCGCCGACGCCGGTCTTGGCGGATACCGGAATGGTCACGGCGCGCATGCCGGGCGCGAGCGCGGCGGCGAGGAAGCCGCGGTCGCCCGGCGCGACGAGCGCGCCCTGCGTGATCGGCTGGCCCGCGGTGATCGGGAAGCGCACGACGGTGCCGAGCAGCTTGCTCATGTCGGCTTCGCCGTCGATGAAGTAGGCGTCCTTGACGAGTTCCTTGGGCCAGTCCTGGAAAGAAATCGCATCGGCGGTGATGATCGTGCCGGTCGGCAGCGCCCTTTGCGCCACGAGGACCTTCGGCCCCTGCGGCACGACCGGTACAGCCTCGGCCTTCGGCGCCGAGGCGCCGAGGAACAAGGTACGCGCCGCGAAGGCGGTCCCCGCTGCGACGAGCAGCGCCACGACCAGCAGCAGCAGCTTCTTTCTATCCATGGCTAAAATAAGCCCCCTGAAAACCCTGAGTTATCTTGGTGAAGATCGGACAAATTGGTTAAAATCGGGTTCATCCTGCGGTTGTGCTCAATATTCCCGCGGCAAGATGCTGATCGGTAAGGACGAGGAGGCCCGCGGCCGCGATCGCGACGCCGTAGGGAATCGGCAACCGCGACTTCTGGCGCCGCATGATGTGCGTGAGGCCGAGCCCGAGGATCGCGGACAGCGCGAGCGCCACCAGTAGGAGGCCCCAGCCCGCGGGAAGCCAGGCGGCGATGGATCGCGTCGCGGTTTCGCCGAGCAGCGGACGGCCGGTCGCGAGGCCGAAGGTGACGGCCAGCGCGAAGCCGACCCAGGCGATCGCGGCGACCAGCGCGGTCAGATCGCGCATCGCCTCGCCCGGGCGCCGCTTCATGTTGAACAACGCCATCGCGATCGAGGCACCGCCGCCGATCATCGCCATCAGCACCACGAGCTGGAGAAAGTTGGACGGCACGAACCATAGCGCCAGCGCGGTGATCAGCTTGACGTCGCCGCCGCCCATCTGGCGGGTCGCGAACAGCACGCAGGCGACCACGAAGGTCGCCAGGGCCAGGCCGAGCTGGAAGGCGATCTCGACCCAGCCGAGGCCGCTCGCAAGCCAGTACAGCGGCGCGCCCAGTGCGATGGCGAGATTGAGCCAGTTGTCGATCTCGCGCCGCTTGATGTCGGTGAACGCCGCGAAGACCAGTGCCATTGCCAAGGCCGCAAGCAGTGCGTACGAGATCAGGCCGCCGAGCATGGTCCGAATAAAGTCCCTTTGAACCCGGGACGATCTAGCGATTATGCCTTACCAAACAGTAACCAAGCCCTTGAGCCCGCGATTAGCCAAATGGATCAAGCCCTAAGCCCGGTTCCGCGCGCGTTCGATCGCCGGGCGATTCCGGAAGGCGCGCTCGAAGGGCGCTGGCAGGCGGCGGACGGTCATGCGATCCGCCGGATCGACTGGCTCATGCCCTCGGGCGCCTGCCGGGGCTCGCTGCTGTTCCTGCCCGGGCGTGGCGATTGCTACGAGAAGTACCTGGAGGCGCTCGACCAGTGGAATTGCCAGGGCTGGCGGGTCACCTCGATCGACTGGCGCTGGCAAGCGGGCTCGGGCCGCGCCGGCACCGACGATACCACCGGTCATATCGATGATTTCGCGCAGTGGGTCGCGGATCTCGAAGCGTTCTGGGCGAAGTGGAAGGCGGGCACGCCGGGGCCGCACGTGCTGGTCGCGCATTCGATGGGCGGCCATCTCGCCTTGCGCGCGCTCGCCGAGAAGCGGATCGATCCGGCCGCGCTGGTGCTTTCGGCGCCGATGCTCGGCGTCCAGCCCTCGGGTATTCCCGCCTGGTTGCTGCATCTGGCGGCGCGCATCATCGCGCGCTTCGGCGATCCCCGCCGTCCGGCCTGGAAGTCGAGCGAGAAGCCCGGTGCGCTTCCCGCCGAGCGCGACGGGTTGCTGACGTGGGACGAGGATCGCTATGCTGACGAACTGTGGTGGCGCGAACATCGACCCGAACTCGCGATGGGTCCGGCAAGCTGGGGCTGGATCGTGGCCGCGCTCGCTTCGATCCGCGAGTTGGAGAAGCCGGGCGTGCTCGAAGAGATCGACACGCCGGTGCTGATCCTGGCAACCACCGAGGACCGGCTGGTCTCCTATCCCGCGATCGCGCGCGCGGCGCGGCGCATCCCGCGCGCCGAACTCGTCAATTACGGCGGCGAGGCGCGTCACGAGATCCTGCGCGAGGCCGATCCGGTGCGCGATGCCGCTCTGGGGCGGATCGACGAATTTCTCGAACGCTTTGCGCCGGTGATCGACTGACTCCATGACCCAGGCCTGCGATATCGCGATTGTCGGCGCCGGCATGGCGGGCGCGTCGCTTGCCGCCGCGCTGGAGGGCCGCGCGCGCGTGGTGCTGATCGAGAGCGAGGAGGCTCCGGGCTACCACGCCACCGGCCGCTCCGCCGCGTTCTGGACCGAGAGCTATGGCGGTCCGGGCGTCCAGCCGCTGACCAGCGCTTCGGGCCCGGCGCTGCGCGACCTCGGCATGCTGAGCGCGCGCGCGGCGCTGACCATCGGGCGCAGCGGACAGGAACGCGAGGTGGCGGACTTCGCGCGCAAGTTCGCCGATCTCGGCGTCGTGGTCGAATTGCTCGACCATGCGCGGCTCGCCGATCATATCCCCGGACTGCGCGGCGAATGGACGCTTGGTGCTTTCGAACCGAGTTGCTGCGACATCGATGTCGCCGCGCTCCACCAGCACTACCTCGTCGCGGCGCGCAAGGCGGGCGCGCATGTGCGCTGCCGCGCGGGCCTGCGCGCGGCCCGGCGCGAAGGCGGTGGCTGGCGGCTCGATCTCGCCGACGGATCGGCACTGTCGTGCGAGGTGCTGGTCAATGCCGCGGGCGCGTGGGCCGATCCGGTCGCCGGGATCGCCGGGGTGCGGCCGGTCGGGATCACGCCCTTTCGCCGCACGGTCGCGCAGCTCGAGGTCGCGCCGGCGGCGCCCGCGGATCTGCCGCTGGTGCTCGACGTGTCCGAGAAGTTCTACTTCAAGCCCGAGCGCGGCCGCCTCTGGCTCAGCCCGCACGACGAGACGCCGAGCCCCCCCTGCGACGCCGCGCCCGAGGAAATGGACGTGGCCCTCGCGATCGACCGGCTCGAGCAAGTGGTCGACTGGTCGGTGCGGCGTGTCGAGCATCGCTGGGCGGGCTTGCGCAGCTTCGCGCCCGACCGGCTGCCGGTCTACGGCTTCGATCCGGCCGAGCCGCGCTTCTTCTGGTGCGCGGGGCAGGGCGGATTCGGCATCCAGACGGCGCCGGCCGGAGCCGATCTTGCCGCGCGCCTGCTGCTGGGCGAGCCCGCAGGGGCGGTCGATCCCGCGCCGTACGATCCGGCGCGCTTCGCCTGATGCGCGCCGCGCAAGTGCACTTTCGCACATTGCCGGTTCCCTTGCGCCGGGCCGGGCGTTAGCAAGGCAGGCGATCCTTAACCACGCTCAAGGGGAACAGCGATGGCCCATCGTTTCGAGATTCGTCAGAACAAGAAGGGCGAGTACGTCGCCTATTTCTGCTACAACGCCGAGACGATGTTCTGGACCGAGGGCTACACCACCAAGGCCAACGCCAAGAACGCGATCGAATCGATCCGCAAGAACGGTCCCGAAGCGCAGGTCGTCGACACCACGGACTGACCCGTTGACGCGGCCCTGACATGGCGCGGCGAATCGGGACGATATCGGCGGTCGCCGCGTTCATCCTGAGTGCGAGCTATGCCGTGGTGCTCGCGGCGGGTCTCCTCTCGCTCGATGAGCCCGGTCAGCCGATCGGCGATCCGTGGTTCACGCTGCTCGAACTGCTGATCCTGGCGCTGGCGCCGACCATGGTCGTGCTGATGGCGGCGGTGCACGTGAGGGCGCGCGAGGCGAGGCGGGTTCTCAGCCTTTGCGCGCTGGTCTTCATTGGCATCGTCGCGGCGCTGACCAGCGCCGTGCACATGGCGATCCTCGTGCTCGGCCGTTCGCCGCAGATCGCCGAGGCGCCGTGGTCGTCGGTGCTGCTCTCGTTTCGCTGGCCATCGTTGGTCTACGTGCTCGACGTGCTGGCCTGGGATCTGTTCTTCGCGCTCGCCATGCTGTTTGCCGCGTTCACCTTCGAGGGCGGGGGACCGCCACGCGCGATCCGGTCAGGGATGATCGCGAGCGGGCTGCTGTCGCTTGCGGGCCTTGCCGGCGTCGCGCGCGGCGACATGGACCTGCGCAACGTCGGCATCCTGGGCTACGCGATCGTGTTTCCGGTGGTCGCCCTGCTGCTCGCGATCCTGTTCGCGCGCGAAGACCACGAAGCCCGCGTCTGACCAGATCTGCCGCCAGTGGCCGGGCTTGCGGCTGATCTCCGCGATAAGCGGCGCCTGACGGGCGCGCCACAGCACCAGCGCCGAAGGACGATAGCGCTGCTCGACATAGGCGAGGCCAAGCCGGCCGGCGCGGATCGCCATCATGTCCTTCCACTCCGCGCGCGAGTAGCGGTAGAAGCGGCCGTCCATGGCGACGCGCCATTCGGGATAGCCGGTGTCGATCAGCGCGCCGCCCTGCGCGGAATCGGCGAAGATCGTGCCGCTGGCGCCCGTCTCGCGCAGCTTCTCCATCGCCTTGAAGGGGATGTGGTTCGAGAAGGAGGGCGGAAAGAGGGCGACGGCGAGGGCCGCGACGATGGCGCATGCGATACCCGCCAGAGCGACGGCGCGCTTGTCGCGCGGTTGCGTGGCGGCCTCGGGCCCGGCGGCGGGCTGTTCGGCGAAAAGCCGCGTCGCCGCCAGCGGCGGGACCAGCGCGATCGCGTAGAAGAGCACGAAGCGATAAGCGGCGACCGTCATCAGCAGAAGCGCGGCGGCGATCGCGAGCGAGGTGAGATCGAGCGCCCGTCGCCGTGGCCACAGCAGCCGCGCGGCGAGCGCCGTGATCAGCAGAACGGGCACCGCGACCAGGCGGTTCAACGGAGCGATCGCGGGCAGCCACTCGCTCACGCCGACCATCACCGCCAGCTCGGCGTTTTTCGCCGAGGTCGCGAAGATCGCGAGGCCGTCCGGCGTAAGCAGGACACTGGCGGCGGCGAACAGCGCGAATGCGGTTTCCGCCAACGGAGCCGCCCGCGTCCGGTCGCGCCAGAAGACGAGCCACCCCGTCGCCGCAGCCGCCCCCATCGCGATGGCGGCGACCGCCACCGAGGGATGCAGGTTCTGCCAGATGGCGAGGAGCAGGCACCCGAGCGTGATTTTCGGCCCGGTGCGCAGCGGCAGCATTCGCAGCGCGAGCAGCAGGCCGAAGCACAGCGCGGCCAGGCTCTGCGGCCGCAGCATCGCCATCGGCAGCGCCGCGACCATGCCCGCAAGCCAGGCGAAGGCGATTGACGGCGCAGGTGCCCCGAGCCGCCGACAGGCAAGGCCGACGGCCGCGAAGCCGCCCGTCCAGCACAGCGCGTCGAACAGCTTGAGGCCGCTCCATCCGAACAGGCCGCGTACGCTTGCCATGATCACCTGGCCCCCCCAGGCCACGTGCGAGAGCGGCTCGCCGAGGTGAAGCTGGGAGAAGGGCTCACGATCGACGAGTCCGCCGCGCGACACGATCAATTCACCCAGTCTGAGCTGCCAGAAGATGTCGGAGTCCGAAACCGGGCGCAGGTAGATCAGCAGGACCAGCGCGGTCCAGGTCGCCACGAGCGATGCGTCGCCCGTCAGCAGCGACTTTTCGGGACGCCAGCGCCACGCGGTCTGATGCCGCTCGCCGACGGTCTGGATCTGCGCGACTGGCATGGCGCTCCGCGTTCGACTGCTCCGGCGCCGCGCTCGCGGCCCTTCGGCAAAGTTGAGAATAGGTTCACGGGCATCTAGGTTTATATCCTTAATATCCCCCTATCCCGGGCCATGCCGCGGCAGGCAGCGGATCGGTGCGCGAGGGCACGGCTTCGCCGTCCCGCCCGGAATCCCGGGCAGGAAGCGCGGATCAGCGCCCTGGGGGTGTCAGTGTCGCGGGGGTGTCAGGATCTCGCCGCGTCGGCCGCGTCGCTCGCCAGTTTGTCGACGCGTTCGTTTTCGACGTGGCCGTCGTGGCCGCGGACCCATTGCCAGTGGACCTCATGGCGCTTCACCGCCTCGATCAGGTCGTGCCACAGGTCCGCGTTGCGCACCGGCTGCTTGCTGGCGTTGACCCAGCCCTTCTTCTGCCAGCCGTGAATCCACTTGGTCATGCCGTCGATCACATACTTGCTGTCGGTGTGGATGGTCACCTCGCACGGCTCGATCAGCGCGCGCAGCGCCTTGACCACCGCGGTCATTTCCATGCGGTTGTTGGTGGTATCGGGTTCCGAGCCCGAGAGTTCCTTCTCGTGCTGGCCCATCCGCAACAGCACGCCCCAGCCGCCGGGGCCGGGATTGCCCTTGCATGCGCCGTCAGTGAAAATGTCTACTTTCTTCAATGCTTCGCCCCGCAGCGGCCGCTCAGACCCTGAAGACGTCCGCATGGCCGGGCTCGGCATAGAACTCAAGCCTGCGCGCGAAGGTCATCGGGTCCTTGGGCGTGACCAGTGCGTCGGCGGGCGTGTTCATCCAGTCGTAGGCGCGGGTGGCGAGAAAGCGCATTGCCGCCGCGCGCCCGAGCAGCGGCAGCGCCGCACGCTCGGCGTCCGAGAGCGGCCGCACAGCTTCGTAGCCCTCGAGCAGCGCGCGCGAGATCTCCGGCTCGAAGCGGCTGCCCTCGTCGGTGAAGCACCATGCCGCGTGCGTGACCGCGACATCGAACGCGGTGAGATCGGTGCAGGCGAAGTAGAAGTCGATCAGCCCGGAAACTTCATTGCCGAGCATGAGCACGTTGTCGGGGAACAAGTCGGCATGGATCACGGAGCGCGGCAGTTCCGCGGGCCAGTGCCGCTCGAGCACGGCGAGCTCGCGCTCGACCAGCCCCGCGAGTTCGGGATGGATCGTTTCGAGCCCCTCGCGCCCGCAGGCCGACAGCAGCTTGCGCCAGGTGGCGAGGCCCATCGAGTTCTCGCGCTCCATCGGGAAATCGGCGACCGCACGGTGAACCCGCGCCAGCGCCGCGCCGACCGCGCGCGCCTGAGCGGGCGTGGGCGCGCTAACCGAAACGCCGGGGAGAAACTCGATCAGGGCGAGCATCTTGCCTTCGTGCTCGCGGAACTTGCGGTCCTGCCGGTCGTGGATCGTGCGCGGCACCGGGCACTCGCGCGCGGCGAGATGGTCGAGCAGGCCGAGGAAGAACGGCAGGTCGGAAACGTCGGTGCGGTCTTCGTAGATCGTGAGGATGAACCGCCGCGTCGCGCCGTTCTCGCCGGCGGTCTCGACCAGCCAGTTGCTGTTCGAAACACCCTCGGCGATGCCCTTCGCGGACAGCAGGGCGCCCACGTCGAAGGCGCCGATGATCGCCGCGAGAGCCTCGGCGCCAAGCTTGGTATAGACGGCCATTCGCGGTCGGTCAGTCGACGAGCTGGCGGGGCAGCTTGAAGGTGATTCGTTCGCGGGCGGTCACCACTTCCTCCGCCCGCACCTCGCGCACCTCGCGCAGCCGCGCCAGGACTTCCTCGACCAGCGCCTCGGGCGCCGAGGCGCCGGCGGTGATGCCGAGCGTTTCCACGCCGTCGAGCCAGGCGGAATCGATATCCGTGGCGCGCTGGATCATCTTCGCCGTCGCCCCCGAGCGTTCGGCAACTTCGACCAGCCGCAGCGAGTTCGAACTGTTCGGCGCGCCGATCACGAGGACGAGCTGGCACTGCGGCGCGATCTCCTTGATCGCCGCCTGCCGGTTGGACGTCGCATAGCAGATGTCCTCGGCCTTCGGCGCGGTGACATTGGGAAAGCGCGCGCGGATCGCCTCGATGATCGCGGCGGTGTCGTCGACCGAAAGCGTGGTCTGCGAGAGATAGGCGAGAAGAGCGTCGGCCGGAAAGTCCAGCCGGGCGACGTCGTCGACCGTCTCGACCAGCGTCATCGTGCCCTCGGGGACCTGGCCGAAGGTGCCGATAACCTCGGGATGGCCCTTGTGTCCGATGAACAGGATATGCCGCCCCGCCTCGATCTGGCGCTCGGCCTGGCGGTGGACCTTGCTCACCAGCGGACAAGTCGCATCGAGCCAGTCGAGCCCGCGCCCGGTCGCCTCCGCGGGCACCGACTTGGGCACGCCGTGCGCCGAGAAGATCACGGGCACTCCGTCGGGAACCTCGTTCAGCTCCTCGACGAAGACGGCGCCCTTGGCGCGCAGACCCTCCACCACATAGCGGTTGTGGACGATCTCGTGCCGCACGTAGACGGGCGCGCCGTAGCGCTCGAGCGCGCGCTCGACGATTTCGATGGCGCGGTCGACGCCGGCGCAGAAGCCGCGCGGCGCGGCGATCAGCAGCCGCAGCGGGCGCGAACGGGCGGGAAAGGGCGCATTCATGTCGAGGCATCTAGCGCTTTGCCGCCCGCCTCGCTAGGGCGGGCCGAGGAATTGCCGAGGATCTCATGATGAATGCACGCCGCCGCCTTGCCGCAACCGCCCTTTGCGCCGCTGCCGGGCTGGCCACGCTCGGCGGCTGCCGCTCCAAGGGCGACATCGTCGTCGATCAGGGCGTGGGCATCACCGCCGTGCGGTCGCGTTGCCCGGCGGTCGGCATCCCGGACTATACCGGCGACGTCACGTTGTTCCGTGGGGCCGAAAAGACCGCCGGCAACATCGACGTCGTCGCCGCGATGACCAATGTGCGTTCGACCTGTTCCGAGGATTCGGACAAGGTCTTCGCCAACGTCAGTTTCGACGTTCTGGCGCGGCGCACCGATCCGAGCGGCGCCCGCCAGGTGACGCTGCCCTACTTCGTGACGGTGCTTCAGGGCGGCACGTCGGTGGTCAGCAAGCGCGTCGGCTCGATCACGCTCGACTTCGCCGACGGCGCGGTTCGCGCGCAGGCGCGCGGCGAGGGCGGAGCCTATATCGACCGGAACGCGGCGACGCTGCCCGATGACGTGCGCGACCGCATTACCCGCCGTCGCAGGGCGGGCGATTTCGACGCCGCCATCGATCCGCTGGCCGACCCGGAAGTGAAGGCCGCCGTGGCGCGGGCGTCTTTCGAAGTTCTGGTCGGCTTCCAGCTCGACGACGCGCAGCTCACGTACAACGCCACGCGCTAGGGTCGCTCCGAGGCGGATTGCGCGGCCTCTATGGCTTGCCGCGCGGCGATCGTGATCGACTTGCGCGTCGCCAGCGCCTCGGGCGCGATCGGCGGGAGCACATGCAAGGTGACGTCGAGACGCCGACGGCGCGCCAGAATCCGCAGGACGTTCGCGAGACCCGGCTCCTCGCCGACCCAGGCGATGTCGGCCCGTTCCGTGCCATAGTCGATCCACAGCGGCACGACGCTCACGCCTTCGGGCAGCGGAGTGAGCGCCGAGACCAGCGACGACTTGAACGGGAGCAGCGGCTCGCCCGGACCCGTCGTCCCTTCGGGAAACAGCGTGAGCGCACCCGTGTCGGCGAGCGCTGCCCGCACGTCGTCGATCTGGCCCGAAACGCCGCGGCGGTCATGGCGGGAGACGAACACGGTGTCGTTCATCCGGCAAAGCCAGCGCAGCGGACCGAACGCGGCCAGTCCGTCGTGCGCGACGAAGGCCGATCCGGTCGCGCCGGCGATCGCGAGGATGTCGATCCAGCTTACGTGATTGGCGATGAAGAACGCCGGTCCCGCAGGCAGCGTGCCGGTCGTCTTCACCCGCGCCCCGGCAATCCGCGCCGTTCCGCCGAGAAAGCGCGAGGGGACGGGGTTGGGGCGCGTGAAAGGCCGCAAGGCGAAATAGGCCGCCAGCGCCAGCGACAGCCAGATGAGGAATAGCGCGATACGAAACGCGACGATCGGCCAGCGCTCCGGCGAAATTCCCCGCGCGCTGCGATTCGCGTTCACTCGCTGCCCGCTTCGCCCTTCTTCTCGAGGCGAACGCCGAACAGTTCCATGCGATGGTCGACAAGCCGGAATCCGAGCCTTTCCGCGATCTGCCGCTGGAGCGCTTCCAGTTCGGGATCGACGAACTCGATGACATTGCCGGTTTCCACGTCGATCATGTGATCGTGGTGCGCTTCGGGCGCGGCTTCGTAGCGCGCGCGACCGTCACCGAAGTCGTGACGGTCGAGGATACCCGCCTCCTCGAAGAGGCGGACCGTGCGATAGACCGTCGCGATCGAGATGCCCGGATCGATCGCCGCCGCGCGCTCATGCAGTTTCTCGACGTCGGGGTGATCGTCGCTTTCGGACAGAACCCGCGCGATCACGCGGCGTTGTTCGGTGATCCGAAGACCGCGCTCGGCGCAGAGCGCCTCTATATCAATGGACTGATGCACGTCGGTACTCATAGAAGAAATTGCCGCGCCCGCCAATTAGGCAGACACGGCATTTTCTACAAGCTCTTGGCTCGTTTCGCGGCGGCTCAGGCCGCCGACGAGGCCGACTTGGGCTTGCGGCCGCGGCGCGCGTTGGGCTTGCGGCCAAGGCCGATCTTCTTGGCCAGCTCACGACGCTTTTCGGCGTAGTTGGGAGCGACCATGGGATAGTCGGCGGGAAGGTTCCAGCGCTGGCGATACTCTTCGGGCGTCATGTTGTAATGCGTCATCAGGTGGCGCTTGAGCATCTTGAGCTTCTTGCCGTCCTCAAGACACACGATGTAATCCGGCTTCACCGAGGCGCGGATCGAAACCGCAGGCTCCGGCTTGGGCTGTTCGACGGCTTCGGGACTGCCGAGACCGGAGAGCGCGCCGTACACGTTCGTGATGAGCGAGGGGAGATCCTCGACCGTAACGCTGTTGTTGCTGACATGGGCTGCGACAATGTCCGAAGTCAGTGTGATCAGGGTTTCACTCATGTCGGGGGCGATGTTTTCCATTTTTCGACCTTATCTTGGTGTATCGTTTTTGATGCGACCGTCTTTATGAATCGCGGGGGGGGGCGATGCATGGGGTGCATCCTTTACGCCATCACGCACTGATTTCAAGCGTCTAATAGCTAATCGGGAAGAACTGCCCGGGTTATGCCCAAATTCATGAAGATAGAGTACTTAGAAATCGCCTCTGATTTCACGCGCATAGGTAACCGCGTCTATCCGCTCGCCGGTGAACATTCGATAATAATCTCGGCGCTGGCCGACTATCGTGAAGCCGCTCGACTCGTATAGCCGCGAAGCAGGGTTTCCTTTGCGCATCTCCAGAAAAACACGGTTAACTTTACGTCGCGACGCGGATTCTATGAACGATCCAAGAAGATCTCGACCGATTCCCCTTAGCCTATACTTAGGGCGAACTGCGAAGAGGAGAAGTTCCTCCTCGTCGAATGCATGCCGCGATAGCGCGAAACCGGAACAGTCGCCCTCGACTTCGCTCAACAGATAGTGGCAATTGCCTATCCGCAAGGCATCTTCGACTTGTCGGCGATTCCAGGCTTCTCCGAACTGCGGATCGAAGGCTTCGGTCATGACCAGCATGATTCGGTCGACGTCTTCGGGGACCGGATGAAACGGGACGATCATTGCGCCGCGGCAGGCAGGCGCGCATCGGGCGCGCGGCCGTAGATGGGGGCAAGCGTGGCTGTCAGGAACGCCTCGTCGAGCAATGCGAAGCGGCGCGCGTCGGGCAGGAGCGGCAAGGCTCGGCCCGAGCCGCGCGCGGCGACCAGCGCCTCGGCCTGTGAGCCCGCGACGAGCGCTTCGGTCGTGTCGGCGGCGGCGGCGTCCGGTCGCATCGAGGCGAGCGGCCGCGACGGCGCGCCATCGGCGCCGAACCCGGCGACGAACCACTCGCCGTGGCCGCCGGTCATGGCGACACCGATCGGTTGCGCGCCGGCATCCTGGCGGGCTGCGGCGGCGACGAGCGCCAGCGTCGGAAAGCCCAGAACCTCGGCCTGCCAGGCAAGCGCGAGTGCCTGCGCCGCGGCAAGCCCGACCCGCAGGCCGGTGAAGCTTCCGGGGCCGAGCGATACCGCGATGCGCCCGGCCCTGCCGCGATCGGGCAGGGCGGCGATCATCGGCACCAGCCGTTCGGCATGGCCGCGTCCCAGAACGAGACACTCTCCGGCGATCAGTGTGCGGTCTTCGAACAAGGCAACCGAACAGGCCTCGCTCGCGCTGTCGATCACCAGTGTCCGCATCAGCCCCTCGACAGCAGCGCCGTCAGGCCGCGCGGACTTCGGTGACTTCGGGGACGTAGTGCTTCAGCAGGCCCTCGATCCCTTGTTTCAGCGTCGCCGTCGAGGACGGGCAGCCCGAACAGGCGCCCTGCATCGCGAGATAGACCACGCCTTCGCGGTAGCCGCGATAGATGATGTCGCCGCCGTCGTTGGCGACCGCGGGGCGCACGCGCGTTTCGATCAGGTCCTTGATCTGCGCGACGACGTCGGCGTCGGCCGGATCGTCCCCGGCCAGCTCTTCTTCCGCCGGGACGGCGATCGCGGCGGCGTCGGCGCCCGCGAACAGCGGCGCGTCACTGACGAAATGGTCGAGCAGCACGGCCACGACTTGCGGCTTCAGCGCGGCCCAGTCGGCGCCGGGCCCGGCGGTAACCGAAACGAAGTCGCGTCCGAAGAAGACGCCGGTCACGTCGCCCAGACTGAAAAGGGTATCGGCCAGCGGCGATGCCTCGGCGCTCTCGGGAGACGCGAATTCGCGAGTGCCCGATGCCATGACTTCGCGACCGGGCAGGAATTTGAACGTCGCGGGATTGGGCGTCGTTTCGGTTTCTATGAACATAGGCGCGATTTAGGCGCGAACCCCTTGGGGTCAAGGGCCAGAACGTCTTGCACGGCTGATAACAAAGCTATTCACTGGTCCTTAAGGCGTGGGCACCTTATAGACGCCCGATGTCGAAGTATCCGCGCGTCGCCGTAGCGCTTGCCACGATCCTCGCCCTCTCGGTTCCTGCGCATGCGCAGGATTCGGACCGGGGTATCGATCCCGTTGTCGAGTCCAGTCCCGTACCTTCCGCCGTCCCGGTCGCTACCGGCCCGGATGACAGCGCCGAGGTACCCTGGCTCTACCGCAACAGCGACGTTCCGCCCGACCGCGAATGGCAGTTCGGCGAGCTGGACAACGGATTGCGCTATGCGGTTCGCAAGAACGGCGTGCCCCCCGGGCAGGTCTCGATCCGCATCCGCGTGGATGCCGGATCGCTCTACGAAAAGGACGCCGAGCGGGGCTACGCGCACTTCCTCGAGCACCTCGTGTTCCGCCAGTCGAAGTACATCCCCGAAGGTGCCGCGATCGCCACCTTCCAGCGGCTCGGTGCGTCCTTCGGCAGCGACACCAACGCCGAGACGACGACGACGCAGACGGTGTTCAAGCTCGACCTTCCCGATGCGACGCCGCAGTCGGTCGACGAGGTGATGAAGCTCGTTTCGGGCATGATCACCGCGCCCAAGCTGAGCGCGGCCAACCTCAAGTCCGACTTGCCCATCGTGCTTTCCGAAATGCGCGAGCGCGGCGGCGCGGCCAAGCGCGTGCAGGATGCGATGCAATCGACGTTCTACGCGGGACAGCCGCTCGCGGTGCGTTCGCCGATCGGGACGATCGAGACGCTAGACGCGGCGACGCCGGAGTCTGTCCGCGCCTTCTACAACCGCTGGTATCGCCCGCAGAACGTGGTGATCATCGTCGCCGGCGACGCCGAGCCCGCATTCCTCGAAGCCGAAGTCGCGAAGTGGTTCGGCGAGTGGTCGCCGCCGGGCGAGCCGGTCCCCGCCCCGAGCTTCGGCGATCCCGTCGCGCCCGATGAAGTCGCCGCCGCAACGACGGACGATGGTGCGGCCAACGCCTTTGCCCAGACCCCCGTCGGCGAGACCAAGGTTCTGGTCGAGCCCGATCTTCCCGCTTCGGTCACTTACGCGATCCTGCGGCCCTGGCGGCAGGTGGACGATACGATCGTCTACAACCAGGGGCTCATGACGGACGCGCTCGCGCAGGCGATCATCAACCGCCGGCTCGAATCGAAGGCGCGGATGGGCGGCAGCTTCCTTACCGCGCAAGTCAACCAGGACGACGTCGCGCGCTCGGCCGACGCCACCTTCGTGCAGGTCACGCCGCTGACCGACGACTGGCAATCCGCGCTCGAACATGTCCGCGCGGTGATCGCCGACGCGCTCGCCAACCCGCCGACGCAGGCCGAGATCGACCGCGAGGTGGCCGAACTCGATGTCGCCTTCCAGGTTCCGGTCGAGCAGCGGCGACTGCTGCCCGGCTCGAAGCTCGCCGACGATCTCGTCAATGCGCTCGACATTCGCGAGACGGTCGCCGCTCCCGACGCGGTGCTGCGCATTTTCCGCGAGTCGATTCCGCTGTTCACGCCCGAGGCGATCCTTCAGCATACCCGCGGCCTGTTCGAAGGCACGGTGACGCGCGCGGTCTTCGTCACGCCGCAGCAAGGCGTCGCCAGCGACGCGGCGTTGCGCACGGCGTTGATCGAACCCGTCGCGCCCGACGATTCGGTGCGCCTCGCTTCGTCCGAGCCGGTCTCGTTCGATAATCTTCCCGCGGTCGGCGCGCCGGGGCAAGTTCTCGCCGCGACGCCCACCGGCCTGCTCGACATCCAGCAGATCGAGTTTGCCAACGGCGTCAAGGCGCTGCTCTGGCCGGTCCAGGAAGAACCGGGCCGCGTGACCGTGAAGGTCCGCTTCGGCGGCGGCTATCGCTCGATCGATCCCAAGGATGCGCCTTACGTCACGCTCGGCGAGATGGCGCTGGTCAGCTCGGGCGTCGCCACGCTCGGCCAGGAAGATCTCGACCGGATTTCGACCGGCCGGAAGATGGGCTTCAAGTTCGACGTCGAGGATGCCGCGTTCCAGTTCTCTGCGGAGACGCGCCCGGCCGATCTGGCCGACCAGCTCTACCTCTTCGCCGCCAAGCTCGCCTTGCCGCGCTGGGACGAGAACCCGTTCCTGCGGGCCAAGGCGGCGGCCAAGATCCAGTACGAGGCCTATTCCACGTCGCCGCAGGGCGTGCTCAATCGCGACCTGCAATACTACCAGCGCGGCAGGGACCCGCGCTTCGAGACGCCGACTCCGGCCGAGATCGAGAAGACCACGCCCGAAGGCTTCAAGCGGGTGTGGGAAAAGGCGCTTTCGAGCGGCCCTGTGGAAGTGCAGATCTTCGGCGACTTCGACTTGCCCTCGACGGTCGCGGCGCTGCAGAAGACCTTCGGCGCGCTCGCGCCGCGCCAGCCTGGCGTGACGCCGACGCAGCTTGCCGAGATCAGCCAGCCCAAGCCCTCGGATTCGCCTGTCGTGCTGCGCCATCGCGGCGATCCGGACCAGGCGGCGGCCATCATCTCGTGGCCGACCGGCGGCGGGTCGATGGGTATCACCGAATCGCGCCAGCTCGAGATCCTGACCCAACTCTTCACCAACCGGCTGCTTGATGCGGTGCGCGAGAAGCTGGGCGTGAGCTACGCGCCCTATGTCTATTCGACCTGGCCGGTGGACCTGCAGGCGGGCGGCGCGATCACCGCGATGGCCCAGGTCGATCCCAAGAGCGTGAAAGTCTTCTTCCAGACCGCCGACGAGATCGCGCAGGACCTCATCACCAACCCTCCGACCGCCGACGAACTCGCGCTCGTGACCGAACCGCTGCGCCAGCAGGTGACGCGCGCCGCCTCGAGCTCCGCCTTCTTCATGGGCCAGATCGAGGGCGCCACCTACGATCCGGCGCGCATCGCCTCGGTGCGCTCGGTGCTGATCGACTACACCGAGACCACGCCCGAGAAGATGCAGGCTCTCGCGGCGCGCTATCTCGGCAAGGACAACTCCTGGCGGCTGGAAGTCCTGCCGGAAGAGACGCGCGAGGCGGCGGCGTCGGACAGCCAGAAGGCGTCGAAGGTTTCGCTGCGCTGAGCCTTGCGGCGGAGGAAGATAGGTCCAGGTCATCCCGGCCCGGACCCGGCCCCGGATGGCGAAGGGAATAGGCCTCGGCTCGCCGGGGAGCCGCGCCCGATTACACTCATCACCCCAGCGGCTTTGCAATTCTTGCTCCGGGGCGGTAAGGGGCGCGCCTTGCTTTGCGCGCCGGCGGATCAAAGAGGCGCGCGCTTTGGAGTGAATGAACGTGGCGACGAACTGGACACCGGAGAGCTGGAAGACGCATGAAGCGCGGCACCTGCCCTCCTATGGCGATGCGGCGAAGCTGAGCGAGGTTGAGGTCACGCTCGCGAAGTTCCCGCCGCTGGTGTTTGCCGGCGAGGCGCGCGATCTCAAGAAGACGCTGGGCGACGTCGCCGAGGGGCGCGGCTTTCTGCTCCAGGGCGGCGACTGCGCCGAGAGCTTCGCCGAATTCAGCGCGGACAACATTCGCGATACCTTCCGCGTGCTGCTGCAGATGGCCGTGGTCCTCACTTTCGCCAGCAAGCAGCCGGTGGTGAAGGTCGGGCGCATGGCCGGCCAGTTCGCCAAGCCGCGCTCGGCGCCGACCGAGAGCGCGCAGGGCATGGAACTGCCGAGCTACTTCGGCGACATCATCAACGGTATCGAGTTCGAGCCCGAGACGCGGCGCAACGATCCCGAGCGGATGGTGCGCGCCTACACCCAGTCTTCGGCGACGCTCAACCTGCTGCGCGCCTTCGCGGGCGGCGGCTATGCCAACCTGCGCCAGGTGCACCAGTGGACGCTCGACCACATCGGCAAGAGCCCCTGGGGCGAGAAGTTCTCCGTGCTGGCCGACCGGATCAGCGAGGCGCTCGACTTCATGGCCGCCTGCGGGATCGATCCCGAGACCGTGCCCCAGCTCGAGGGCACCGATTTCTACACCAGCCACGAGGCGCTGCTGCTGCCCTACGAGCAGGCGCTCACCCGCCGCGATTCGCTCACCGGCGACTGGTACGACTGCTCGGCGCACATGCTGTGGATCGGCGACCGCACCCGCTTCGACGGATCGGCGCACGTCGAGTTCCTGCGCGGAGTCGAGAACCCGATCGGGATGAAGTGCGGTCCGAGCCTCGAGCCCGATGCGCTGCTGCGCCTGCTCGATACGCTCAATCCGCGCCGCGAGGCGGGGCGGATGACGCTGATCAGCCGCTTCGGCCATGAGAAGGTCGAGGAGGGCTTGCCCAAGCTGGTTCGCGCGGTGAAGCGCGAGGGGCACCCGGTGGTCTGGTCGTGCGATCCGATGCATGGCAACGTCATCAAGACCGAAAGCGGCCTCAAGACGCGTCCGTTCGACCGTATCCGCGCCGAGATCGAGGGCTTCTTCGCGGTGCACCGGGCGGAAGGCACGCACGCGGGCGGCATCCATCTCGAGATGACCGGCCAGGACGTGACCGAATGCACCGGCGGCGCCATCGCCATTACCGACGAGGCGCTCGCGGACCGCTATCATACGCACTGCGACCCGCGTCTCAACGCGGCGCAGTCGATCGAGCTGGCGTTCCTGATTGCCGACATGCTCAACCTGGAAGCGACTCAGCGGCACAAGCAGGCGGCCTGACGCGGTTGCCTGCGCCGATCTCCCGAATATGCCTCTCGGGGCATATTCGGGCATAAGTCGCATTTCGGGGGGAGCATTGCCGCGGGCCATGCGTTACCCTGCGCATGAACTTGGCGACAATGCGTATCGAACCGGTGGTGGGGGCGGGCTTGCGGGAGCAGTTCCACGAAGTCCGAAGGCTAAGCGAGGCGCTTGTTGCGCCCCTTTCCGATGCCGATGCGACAATCCAGTCAATGACCGATGCTTCGCCCGCCAAGTGGCACCTCGCGCATACGACCTGGTTTTTCGAGACATTTTTGTTGCGTGATCATCGCGACGATTATCAATTGTTTAGTGATGACTGGCCGTTTCTGTTCAATTCCTATTACGAGGCCGAGGGACCGCGCCATGCGCGGCCCGAGCGCGGCATGCTCTCGCGGCCCTCGCTGGACGAAGTGCGCGACTATCGCGCCCGCGTCGACGCGGCGATGGAACCGCTGTTCGGCAGACCCGAACTCGTCGGCCTGATCGAACTGGGCCTCAATCACGAACAGCAGCACCAGGAGCTGCTGCTCACGGACATCAAGCACGCCTTCTCGCGCAATCCGCTGGGCCCGGCCTATCGCGAGGCCGGGGGCGGCGCGGCCCCTTCCGCCGACGGGATCGGCTGGCGCGAGCATCCGGGCGGGATCGCGCAGGTCGGCCACGGCGGCAACGGCTTCGCTTTCGACAACGAAGGCCCGCGCCACCGCGTGCTGTTCGAACCCTTCGCGCTCGCCGACCGACTCGTGACCAATCGCGAATGGGCCGACTTCGTCGAGGACGGCGGATATCGGGCTGCATCGTTGTGGCTTTCGGACGGATGGAGCTGGGTCAAGCAGGACTCTCGCGAAGCGCCGCTATACTGGCGCGATGACGAGGAATTCACGCTGGGCGGCTGGCGCAGCCGCGACGATGACGCGCCCGTGACCCACATCTCGTACTACGAGGCCGATGCCTACGCGACCTGGGCCGGGTATCGCCTGCCCACCGAGCACGAGTGGGAGGTGATGGCGCAGGGCGAAGATGCCGACGAGGGGTGCCAGCTCGACGATCCCGAAGAGGCGGACAGCTTCGCGCATCCGCGCGGCTCTGCCGGACTGTTCGGCGATTGCTGGCAATGGACCCGCTCAGCGTACCTGCCGTACCCGCGCTTTCGCGCGGCCGACGGCGCGGTCGGCGAATACAACGGCAAGTTCATGAGCGGCCAGTCGGTGCTCAAGGGCGCGAGCTGCGCCACGCCGCGCGGCCACTCGCGCGCGTCGTATCGCAACTTCTTCTATCCGCAACAGCGCTGGCAGTTCACCGGCCTGCGGCTCGCAAGGGATCTTTGATCATGGCCACGGCCGCAAGCCGCCGCGATTTCGAATTTCGCGCGAACAGCCTCGAATGCCGCTTCCGCGACGACGTGCTCGCCGGGCTCGGGCAGGAGCGCAAGGCGATCCCGGCGCGCTGGTTCTACGACACGCGCGGCAGCGAGATTTTCGAGGAGATCACGCAGCTTCCCGAGTACTATCCCACGCGCGCCGAAGTGGCGACGCTCGAACAGCACGGCGGTGAACTGGGCGAGGCGATCGGGCCGGATCGGATCGTCGTCGAGTTCGGCGCGGGAAGCGCCACCAAGACGCCGCTACTGCTCGATCGCATCGCCCCCAGCGCCTATGTTCCGATCGACATCGCGGGCGAGTTCCTGCGGCAATCCTGCGCCGCGCTGGCAGAGAGCTATCCCGATCTGCCGATCTTTCCGATCGAGGCGGATTTTACCCGCGCGACGCCGATCCCGTCCGAACTGCTCGGCCACGAGCGCCTCGGCTTCTTTCCGGGATCGACCATCGGCAACCTCGAACCGCGCGCCGCGGTCGATCTCCTGCGCGAAATGCGCGCGACGCTCGGCGACGGCAGCCTGCTGCTGATCGGCATGGACCGGATCAAGGCGCCCGGAACGCTGCTGGCCGCCTACGACGACGCCGCCGGGGTCACCGCTCGGTTCAACCTCAACCTCGCGCGGCGGATCAACGACGAACTCGACGGGACGATTCCGCTCGACGCGCTCGTTCATCGCGCGGTGTGGAACGAGGATCGGGCGCGGATCGAAATGCACCTTGAAGCCACGCGCGACATCAGTTTCCATGTCTGCGCGCGCTATTTCACCCTGCTCGCGGGCGAGACGATCCATACAGAGAACAGCCACAAGTACGATGAGGCGGGCGCCCGCACGCTGCTCCTCGCCGGCGGCTGGGAGCCGACCCATTTCTACAGCGATCGCGACAATCGCTTCATGGTCGTCCTCGCCCGGGCGATAGAGACGGCGATCACGCCCTGATCGCTTGACCGCCGCGCGCCTCGGCCGCGATGTCCCGAACGAGAGGACTTGGCGGGGAGCGAGGCGGACATGGACACGGACGGCAGCATCGCGCGGGCACGGCCATGAGCGATGCGTTCGATCTCGCGGGCCGCGTCGCGCTGGTGACCGGCGGTGCGAGCGGTATCGGCGCGGGCATCTGCGAGGTGTTGAGCGAGGCGGGCGCGAAAGTCGTCATCGCCGACCGCGACGAGGGCGGCGCGCGCGCGCGGATCGAGGCGGGGGCCGCTCACGACTTCGTCGCCATGGACCTCGCCGACGAGGCGTCGGTCGTCTCGGCCTGCGCGCAGGCGGTCGCGCGCCATGGCGTACCCTGGCTGCTGGTCAACAACGCCGGGTTGCAGGACCGCGAGATGTTGCTCGAAGGCACCGTCGCGCACTGGGATCGGATCGCCGCGGTCAACGCGCGCGGGCCGTTCCTCACGATGCGCGAGATTGGACGGGCCATGGTCGAGGGCGGCCAGGGCGGGCGCATCGTCAACTGCGCCTCCTCGAGCCTTGCCGGACAGTTCGTCGGCGGGCTCACCGCCTATATGGCGAGCAAGGGTGGGCTCGCGGCGATGACCACGGCCGCCGCCTTCGAGCTGGCCGCGCACGGCATCACGGTCAACACCGTGCTGCCGGGCGGGGTCGGCACGCCGGGCGCGATCGGCGCGAATGGACCGCCGCCCGAGGGGCCGGGAAACCGCAAGCCGCCGCTCGGCTATTGCACGCCGCGCGACATTGCCGGCGCCGTGCTCTATTTCGCCAGTCCTGCCGCGCGGCTGGTGACCAACCAGGCGCTTTGCGTCGACGGTGGCTTCACCGTCACCTGAGGCGGCGTGATCGGACGCGAAAAGGGCCGCACCTCGCGGTACGGCCCTCCAGCGGTTCCATCGGGTTTTGAAAAACTATTTCGGCGGCATCCGGATCGCACCGTCTAGGCGGATGCACTGGCCGTTGAAATAGGTGTTGCGCGACAGCTCCATGACCAGCGAGGCGAATTCCTCGGGATTGCCGAGGCGCTTGGGGAAGGGCACGGCCTTGCCCAGACCCTCGAACACGGCCTCGTTCATTTCCTTGACCTTGAGCATCGGCGGTGTCGCGAAAGTGCCCGGCAGGATCGCGTTGACGCGGATGCCGAGGTCCATGAGGTCGCGCGCCATCGGCAGGACCATGGCGTTCACCGCGCCCTTGCCGCCGCCGTAGGCGACCTGCCCGATCTGGCCGTCCTGCGAGGCGGCCGAGGAAGTGAAGATGATGCAACCGCGCTCGCCGTCCTCGTTGAGCGGATCGGCATTCGCCATGCCGAGCGCGGCGATCGAGGCGATGCGATAGCTGGCGGTGAAGATGCCTTCGGCCGAACGCGCGATCTGCTCGGTCGCGGTGCGCTTGTAGGCGCCGGTCTTCTTATCGAACGAGACGGTCTTGCCGCCGCCCGCGACCACCGCGCAGTGAACGACGATGCGTTCCTGTCCATGCGCCTCGCGCGCCTTGGCGAAGCCGGCCTCGCAGCTTTCCTCGTCGAGGATGTTGACGTTGCAGAAGACGCCGCCGATTTCCTTGGCGAAGGCCTCTCCGGCCTCCTCGCTGATATCGAAGATGGCGACCTTGACGCCCGCGTCGGCGAGCGCCTTTGCGCTGGCGCGGCCGAGGCCCGAGGCGCCGCCGGTCACGACGGCTGCGATGGTGTTGTCGATCTTCATGGGCATCCTCCGGCCATTTCGCGATTCGCGTTTGCCGGGTCTGGCTAGCCAAACCGGCCCTGCATGTCGAAACGCTGGTGGTCCGCGCCATGCAAGTATCGCCCGAGCGGACTGCTGTACTGCACGCGCAATCGGGCTTGCACCTCCTGCCGAGCGCCTTGCGCATCCGGACGAGAGCGCCTTGGATGGCTTTCGACAATGGCATGGTCATCCGATGACCGGGAGAGAACTGCAATGGCTGAAGGCGACGTCACCCTCGATACCAGCGATGTCGACAAGTGGATCGGCAAGCCGATCGTATTCGCCGAGTTCTGGGACCCTTGCAGCGCCACCGACATCCGCCGCTGGGTCCAGGCGATGGACTACGCCAATCCGCTCCACTGGGATGAGGTCTTCGCCCGCGATTCGAAGTTCGGCGGGATCGTCGCGCCGCAGAGCTTCACCGTGGCGATGGACTACGGGCACGGCTGCCATCCTTCGTGCGTCGGCAAGATTCCGGGCTCGCACCTGATCTTTGCGGGCGAGGAGTGGTGGTTCTACGGCAATCCGATCCGCCCCGGCGACAAGCTGACGCAGGAACGCATGTTCGCCGGCTACAAGGTCACCGACACGGCCTTTGCCGGCCCGACGATGTTCGCGGACGGCGATACCGTCCACCGCAATCAGCACGGCGCGCTCGTCGCCAAGGAGCGGGCGACCTCGATCCGCTACCTCGTGGAAGAAGCCGCCAAGCGCAAGGTCTACGACAAGGGCAACGCGCCGCCCAAGCTGTGGACCCGCGCCGAGCTGGAGGAAGTGAACGCGTTGCGCCTCCAGTGGATCAAGTCGAACCGCGACGGGATTTCGCCGCGCTTTGCCGACGTGAAGGTCGGCGATACGCTGCCGACCCGCGTGATCGGCCCGCACAGCCGCGTGACCTTCGCGCTCGAATGCCGGGCGCACAAGCAGAACATCTGGGGCACCTGGCGCTGGAATCCGCCCGAGGGCATCCATGATCCGGCGACCGAGGACGCGGGTTTCGGTTCGGACATGAGCTACGACTTCGAGGCGCGCAAGATCGACCCGCGCCACGGCGACGGCCTGTTCCATGGGCCGAGTTCGGGCCATATCAATGCCGAGAAGGGTGAGAAGGTCGGCATGGGCGGTGTCTACGGTTACGGCTCGTCGATGAACGCCTGGCACCTCGATACGGTCGCCTACTGGGCCGGGCACGAGGGCTACATCTGGCATTCCAAGACGCAGTTCCGCTCGCCCGCGTTCGAGGGTGACGTGACCTACATCGACGGCGAGGTGATCGACAAGCAGGAGACCTCGCCATACGGCATGCCCGTCGTCACGGTGCAGACCAAGATGACGACGCAGGAGGGTTCGACCATCCTCAAGGGGACGGCGCAAGTCTCGCTGCCGCGCTGACCGGCCGGACGGAACGGGAGCAGGACATGGCCGACCGCGAGGACATCATCGAGCGGATCAATCTCTATGGCCTCGCGATGGATACGCGGCGCTGGGACCTGTTCGATCGCGTCTTCACCGCGGATTGCGACGTGGACTACGGCGCCACGTCGCACTGGACCGATCGCGCCAGCTTCAAGCGCGACTTCGGCAGCTTTCACGAGCTGTTCGACGCGACCCAGCACGTGATGACCAACCACCTTGTCGCGGTCGAGGGCGACCGCGCGAACTCGCATACTTACGGCATGTGGCGGCTGATCCGCCATGCGGCGGGCAATCCGCCGGTGTGGGACGGCAGCGGTACGTATGACGATACCTGGGTGCGCACGGATGCGGGCTGGCGTATCGCCAAGCGCGTGTGCCGCGTGGTGTTCTGGACCGGCAACCCGAAAGTGCAGACGCCGATGGACGACATCGCGTTCCAGCTCGATCTCGTTTCGATCCGGGGCGAGGGCGAGGCGGGCCGCATCGGCGTGCTCGACAAACTTTAGAAAAAGCCGCGCAAGTCGGATATCGACAAGGCGGTTCGCGCCGGTCAGTGGTAGGCGTCTGGGGCAAGCGGCGAAAATGCGCGGCTGCAAGAGGGAGAAAGCCGCGTGAGCTATATCGGCGAATTACGCCGCAACGCCCGTCCCCTGGCGGCGGCGAGCATCGGGGCGGGCACCAGCCTGCCGCTGTTCGCCTATACGAATTCGGTTTTCGCGCCGCACCTCGTCGCCGAGTTCGGCTGGTCGCGCTCGCAGTTCGCGCTGATCGGGCTGACGATGCTCTCGACGTTGCTGGTGCTGCCCTTCATCGGCCGCTTCACCGACAAGTTCGGCGTGCGGCGCATCGCGATCCTCGGCACGATCCTGGTGCCGCTCTGCTTTGTCGGATACGCGTTCCAGACCGGCGCTTTCGCGTTCTTCGCCACCGTTTCGACACTGGTGCTGGCGGTCGGAAGCCTGACCAGCCCTCTGGTCTACACCCGCCTCATCGCCGAGAATTTCGAACGGGCGACGGGACTGGCGCTGACCATCGTCAATTGCGTTCCGGCGGTGCTGGCGATCCTGCTGGTCCCCGCGACGAACTGGTTCATCGAGCACTACGGCTGGCGGCCGGCCTATCTCGGCCTTGGCCTGCTCACGCTGATCGCGGGGATCGTCGCCATCGCGCTGATCCCGGCGGGGTCGGGCGCGGGGCACGAGCCCGAACCGGGCGCGAACGTGCCGGATTATCCCGCGACAGCCGAAGTCCACCGCCCCGCACGTGAGGACTATCGCGCGATCCTGACCAGCGGGGTGTTCTGGATCGTGTTTCTCGGCATGTTCCTGTGCCTGTTGCAGACCCCGCTCCATGCCTCGCAGATGAACCTGATGCTGGTCGACCAGCGGATCAGCGCACAGACCGCCGCCAACATCGTCACGCTCTATGCCGCCGGCACGGTGGTCGGGCGGATCGCCTGCGGGCTCGCACTGGACCGCTTCGCCACGCCGATCGTGACGACGCTCTCCATGGTATTGCCTTCACTGGGGTTTTTCCTCTTGGGATCGGATCTCGATACCGTCGCGGTGATCAGCTTCGCGATGTTCCTCGTCGGCCTTTCGGTCGGGGCCGAGAGCGATCTCATCTCCTACCTCGTGGCGCGCTATTTCAAGCTGCGGATCTACAATTCGACGCTCGGCCTCGTGTACTGCGTTTCCTTCCTTGCCTCGGCGCTGGGGGCGCTGGGGATCAGCCGCTCGCTGGCGCTGTTCGACAGCTTCTCGCCCTATCTCTACTTCGTCGCCGCTTCGATCGCCGTGGGCAGCTTGCTGTTCCTGCTGCTGCCCTGGTCGAAGACCCATGAAAAGGTGGGGTGACGCCAACCGGGAGAAGCCGATGCCTGTCTACAAGATCCTGCTGTTCATGAAGCGCAAGCCGGGCATGAGCGTCGCGGCTTTTCGCGACTACTACGAGAACAGGCACGTTCCGCTCGCGCTCAAGTATTCGCGAGGGGTTTCACGCTACTTGCGCCGCTATCTGGAACCCCAGCGGCACGCCGAAAGCGGGACTTGCGAGGAACTTCCCTACGACGTCGTCACCGAATTGTGGTTCGATGACGAGGCGACCTGGCGCGGCACGGTCGATTACATCGCCAACAATGTCATGCCCGACGAGATCGTGGCCGACGAAGCGAACCTGTTCGACCGCGCGACCATGCGCATGGCGACCGTGGTCGAGTGCGAGACCGAAATGGCCGGTTGAGGCTTCGCCTTCTGCGTCGCACGGATGTCATACTCGCGATGCAGGGCGCGCGCATGGCTTCCCGTCTTCGCGCCTCGCGCCTCCCGCTCGCTCTTGTCGCTCCGCTGCTCCTGGCCGCCGCACCGTTGCAGCTCACGGCGGAGGAAGAGGCGCGCTTTCCCGCCGAGGAAGCCAACCAGGGCGTCGCGAGCGGCGAGCGCGTGTTCTGGGCGATCGGCAATCAGGAGATCGGCAAGTACGATGCCCGGACCGGCGAGCGCCTCGCGCACTGGCAGGGCGATCCCGAGCGCTTCCCGCACCTCAATAGCTGCGAGCTGGCGGGCGAGAAGCTGGTTTGCGCCTCCTCGAACTATCCGGCGACGCCGATGGCGAGCGAACTCGTCTGGTTCGATGCGGCGACGCTGACGCTCGAGCGGATCGACCCGCTGGGACACGGTCACGGCTCGCTCACCTGGTTCGCGCGCCACGACGGCGCCTCGTGGGCCTGCTATGCGAACTACGACGGCAAGGGCGGCGAAAAGGGCCGCGATCATCGCGCCACGACGCTGGTCCGGATGGACGATCACTTGCGCGAGACGGGCATCTGGACCTTCCCCGACACGGTGCTCGCGCGCTTTGCGCCGAGGAGTTCCTCGGGCGGCTCGTGGGGCGCGGACGGGCTGCTCTACGTCAGCGGTCACGATGCCCGCGAACTTTACGCGATGCGCGTGCCCGAAAACGGCAAGGTGCTCGAGCACGTCGCCACGATCGCGACGCCGACGGGCGGACAAGCGATCGCGATCGATCAGGACGAGCCGGACGTGCTCTGGTCGATCGAGCGCAAGACCCGCGACGTCGTGCGCAGCCGTCTCCCCGAGGTCGCGGTCGCGTCGATTTCACAGGACTGACGCGGTTCCATCATCGCGGTGTCGCAGTTCGCGGCTAGCCGCGAACCTACCGTTTGATCGCCAGGCTTCGGGGGCGCATGCGACAAGGGACAGCAGTTGTCGCGGCTCGGCCTCGCCGGCCGCGTCTGCGCTATCTGATGGGGCTCAGCGTGCTGATGGGCGGCGCGCTGGTGGCGCAGCCGACCGCGCCGAACCTGACGGTGGCGCTCGGCAAAGGCGCTCCGCGCGCGTCCGGCGAATTCGACGTGCTCACCTACAACGTCAAGGGCATGCCCTGGCCCCTGGCGCAGGGACGCCCGGCGGCGCTCGGCGCGATCGCCGGCCGTCTCGCACGCATGCGAGCCGAGCGGCGCCAGCCGCAAGTCGTGCTGCTGCAGGAGGCGTTCACGCCCGAAGCCAAGGCAATCGGCCGGCTGGCGGGATATCGTTACGTCGTCGAAGGTGCCTATGTGCGCGGCGCGCCCGGGGATGGCGAGATGGCCGGGCGGAGCTGGCGGCTGGGCGAGACCGTCCCGGCGATGCTCGACAGCGGGCTGATCGTCCTGTCCGACTACCCGGTGCGCCGGGTCTCGCGCGCGGCGTTCCCCGCCGCCGCCTGCGCGGGCTACGATTGCCTGGCCGCGAAGGGCGTGCTCGTCGTAGAACTCGAGCTGCCCGGCGGCAGGACCCTCGCGGTGGCGACGACGCATTTCAACAGCCGCGGCGCCTCGGCCGCGCCGCGCTCGCGCACCGCCGATGCCTATGCCCGACAGTCGCGCTTCCTCGCCGACTATCTCGCCCGGGTGCGCGAAAGCGGCATGCCGCTGGTCCTGGCGGGCGATTTCAACCGGGGCGACCGCCCGGCGCGGATCGCGATGCTGTCGCGCGCCCTTGGTACCCTGGGGGGGCATGACGCGCCGCGAGATGCGCTGACGCAGAGCGTGGCAAACGATGCTTCGGGCCATGTCCGGTCGCGCGACGCGGCCTGGATTCGCAAGCGGGGGCGCGACCTGCAATATGCTCTCGACGGGGAAACGCTGAAGGTGCGGCCCGTCGGCGTGCAGATTCCCTTCGGCACCGAACCCGACGGTACAATGCTCTCCGATCACATGGGGTACACCGTGCGCTACCGCATCGCGCCGCGCATGCCGGGGCGAGCGCCGACGACATAGGCGAAGCCCGCCGCGGTCAGCGCGCTCGCGGCCAGCACGCAGAGCGCCACGCCTTCGAGCCCCCAGGCCGCCATGGCCCCCGGCATCGCCGCCAGCGCCAGTCCCAGCGGCACCGCACGAATCGCGAAGGCAAGCCCGGCACGCGCCTGCGAGACGAGCAGCGCATCCCAGTTCGCGGCGAAGAGCTCGGCCGCGCCGGCGAGCGCGAGAATCACCATCGCGCCGTGCGCGAAGCCGAATCCCGGTCCCGCCAGCCAGACGAGCGCGACACCGCCGAGCAGCCACGCGAACCCGACGGCGAGCGCGCCGGTCAGAAGGCTCAGCCGCGCCATTCGCGCCGTGATCGCCGCCGCCTCGCCGCCCGCGCGCACGAGTTCGGGATAGAGCGCGCGCCCCACCGCTTCGGCGAGCTGGACGAGCGCCTGCCCGAGCTGCGAGGCGACCCGGTAGCCGCCCGCGAGCGCCGCGCCGCCCAGCGCCCCGACGAGCAGCAGCAGCACTTGCTTGGCGGTGACCGCGAGGCTGCGCGAGAGGTTGGTCGCCCACACGAAGCGCCAGGCGTCGGCATGGCGGGCGGGCAGGCGCGTCAGGCTCGGCAGCGGCACCCGTTTGCCGTGGACGCGCAGCGCGATGATCCAGAAGGCCGCGGCGCAGGCGATCTCGGCGAGTGCCCAGACCGCGACGAAGCCGGCGATGCCCGGCGCGAAAAGCGCCGCGATCCCCGCGCCCGCCGCGCGCGTGGCGGGCAGCGCGGTCTCGGCGAGCGCTGCCTTGCCGTAGCGGTCGTGGAGCCGCAGCAATCCGGTCGGCGTCGAGCGGATGGCGAGGAGGGCGGCGAGGCACAGCGCGAAGGCCGGCAGCCGCAGGTCGGGCGGGAGCGGCAGCCAGAGCGGCGCGCTCCAGCATACGAGGGCGGCGATCACGGTGCCGCAGACCACGCTCAGCGCATCGAGCGCGAGTGCGAAGCCGAGGGCGTCGTCGACCTCGCGTTCGGCGGTGCCCCAGCGCACCACCGCCTGCCAGGTCTGGAACGTGGCGAAGCCGGTCACCGCCTGCGCGAGCACAACGATCAGCGAGAAGCGGCCGAAGTCGTCGAGCCCGAGCGTGCGCGTCGCGAGCGCGAGGTAGACGAGGCTGAACAGCGCGTTGACCCCGCGCGAGCCGAGCAGCCACCCGATATTGCGAAAAAGCCGGGGCATCCAGGCGCGAATAGACCTCGGCTCCGGCCCGCTCAAGCGACGACGGGGCGCTGCGCTGCCTCGATCACCTCGGCAACGCGGCGCATGTCGCTGGCGAGGCGCGCGGGAAGGGCGTCCGCGGCGAGCGCGGCGAACTCGCGGATCAGCGGCATCGACAGGCTGATGCGCAAGGTACCCGCCCAGCCGCCATCCGCGCGCGCCACGCACTTGACCGGCTGGCCCAGTCGCAGGCCGCGCGCGGCGAGCACCCGGTGCCAGCGCTGCGCGACGACGATGTCGGGCGAGCCCGCAAGCGCGGAAAGGTCCAGCGTGGCGAGCGTTGCGAGATGCAGTCCGGCGCCGCCCAGCGACGGCGGCACAAGCCGCGCGCCGAGCCGCTCGCCGAGCGCCCGCACCGCCGCGCCGAATGCGCCGATCACCCGCGCGCGCGCATCGGCGGCAACGGCGTTGAAAGCCTCGAGCTCGAACAATGAGGCCTCTAGCCGCAAGAGCAGGCCGGGATTGGCGTCGACCGGCAGCGCCGTGCAGGCGCGCCAGCCCACGGGCCACTCGCCGCGCCGGAAGACGCGCGCAAGGCCCTCGGGCAGCGGCGCGCGCGGCGCAAGCGCGGGTGGAACGAGCGCGAAGCCCGAGAAGGGCGGGCCGCCCATGAACTTCGATCCGGTGACGAGCACCACGCAGCCCCTGTCGAGATAGGCCTGGAGTTCGCTCCCTTCGAGCCGCGCCTGGCAGGCGTCGACCACGAACGAAAGATCCGGACCGTGGCGGTCGAGCAGTTCGTCGATCGCGCCGAGATCGGGCAGGACGAGACCGGTCTTCGAGCCGTGGACGACATGCGCCAGCAAGTGCCGGCCTTGCGCCTTCGCCTCGCGCGCGGCGGCGTCGATCGCGTCGCGCACCGCGGAACACGTGAGCGCCTCGCCCGCCTCGCGCACGGGGATGCCGGCAAGCCGGGTGTCGCCCAGCCCTTCGACCGGATCGCCCTTGACGATCGGCAGGCCGAGCGCGTTCTCGTTCGCGAAGTGACGCCCCGCCGCCGAGAGGATGCAGCCGCTGCCGACTTCGTCCGCGCCGAGCAGGAGATTGGTAACGGGCCGGGCCGAATGCGCCGCCGCCAGCGCCAGCGCGACATATTCGAGATCGGTGCCCGAGGGCGCGAAGACCATATCGGTGGCCGGGTCGAGCGCCCATTGCGCGCGCAATCTCGCGCGCAGGCCCTCGAGCGCGGCGGCATAGTGATCGGCGTCCTGAAGCGCGCCGGCGGGCAGCGCGGCGGCGACGCGTTCGAGGTGCCGGAAAGCGTCGAGCGAGATGTCGTTGGCGGTGGAGGAGGCATAGCCGAGAGTCGCGCGCGGAAAGGGCGAAGCGCCGTAACGGTTGACGTTCGCGCCTCGTGGAACCGAAATCCGGCTGTCTCCGCCCGAAGCGAGCAGTGCGGGAAGGAAGGCGGTACTTGTCATCGTGGACATTTTTCCGGCGGTTATCCAATGCGATCTTGCATCGCTACCGCGTCTCGGCGACAGTCGCGTGACGAAATCTTCATACGGCTGTCACATGGACTTCATGCGGGTGTCACACCGATCGACGATCTGGCGACGGATGCAGACCCTGATCTTCGGCCCTAGGCTCAGGATCTGTAATTGCAGAGCTTGGCGGTGCCGATCCCTTGAGGGTTTCATGGATCTGTCCGCACTGGCCCGGCCGAAGC
>NZ_MWMO01000010.1 GCF_002556635.1 Novosphingobium sp. PC22D
AACCTTGTGATTTCGATTACTTGGACTTCGATAAAACCCACGCTTTCCTGCGGGCTTCAGCGTTCTTCACCGGCGACGAACTCGTCGCCCGAGAGCCAGGGCGTCTCGGCGAGAAAGCCGTCGAGGATCGCCAGCTTCTTTGCGCTTGCCGCCACCGAGCGCTCGGTCGCGGCCTGATCCCGCTTGGCCTCGGGTGTGCGCACGAGATTGATGAAGGCATCGCGCTGGGCGTTGGCGTAGTCGCCTTGCCAGTCCATCCAGCGCTCGACCATCGCGCGCTTGGCCGGATCGGCGGGCCACCAGCGCTCGCCGCCGTACCGCGCCATGAGATAGCGCACGATCGTGTTCGATTCCCACAGCACGACCTCGCCGTCCGCGATCGTCGGAATGAGGGCGTTGGGGTTCTTCGCCAGGTAGTCCGCATCCATGCCGAACTGGCCGCCGACATCGATGCGCTCGTATTCGAGCCGCAGTTCCTCGGCGGCCCACACGACCTTCTTGACGTTGTGCGAATTGAGCCTGCCCCAGATCGTCAGCATCGCGTCAGCTCCTGTAGTCGGCATTGATCGAGATGTAGCCATGCGTGAGATCGCAGGTCCAAACGGTGGCACGGCCTTCGCCGAGACCGAGGTCGACCTCGATTGTCACGTCGCTGCCCTTGAGGTGCGCGGCGACCGGCGCTTCGTCGTAGTCGGCGAGCGGCAGGCCCTCGCGCGCGGCCCACACGCCGCCGAAGCCGATCGAGAGCCTGTCGCGGTCGGCCGGTTCGCCCGCCTTGCCCACCGCCATGACGACGCGGCCCCAGTTGGCGTCCTCGCCCGCGATCGCGGTCTTGACCAGTGGCGAGTTGGCGATCGCGAGGCCGACCTTGCGCGCGCTGTCGTCAGAGGCCGCGCCGGTCACGGTGATCGCGATGAACTTGCGCGCGCCCTCGCCGTCGCGCACCACGAGGTGAGCGAGCTGGCGGCAGACATCGGCGAGCGCGGCGGCGAAGGCGTCGGCGCCGGGGCTGTCGAACGAGACGAGCGGCGCGTTGCCCGCCTTGCCGGTGGCGAAGGCGAGCACGGTATCGCTGGTCGAAGTGTCGGAATCGACCGTGATGCACGAGAACGTGGCGAGGTTGGCGGCGCTCAGGCACTGCTGGAGGAAGGCGGGATCGACCGCGGCGTCGGTGAAGACGTAGCCGAGCATCGTCGCCATGTCGGGCGCGATCATGCCGCTGCCCTTGATGATCGCGGCGAATTCGACGCGGGTGCCGCCGATCATCGCCGAGGCCGTGGCGCCCTTCGCGAAGGTATCGGTGGTGCCGATCGTCTCGGCGGCCTCTTGCCATGAGCACGGCTCGGCAGCGAGCGCGCGGGTGACGCCATCGCGCGCCTTGTCCTTGGGCAGCGGCACGCCGATCACGCCGGTCGACGAGACGAAGACATCGCTCGCGTCGCAGCCGAGATGCTCGGCCACTTGCCCGGCGATCTGTTCCACCGCTTCGCGCCCGCGATAGCCGGTGAAGGCGTTGGAGTTGCCGGCATTCACCACCAGCGCCCGCGCCTTGCCGATCTTGACCTGTTCGCGGCCCATCTCGACCTCGGTCGAACAGCACAGGTTCTTGGTGAACACGCCAGCGACGGCAGTGCCCTCGGCCAGTTCGACATAAGTCAGGTCGCAGCGGCCCCAGTCCTTGTAGCCGGCGCGCGCCACGCGCGCGGTCACACCGGCGATCGCGGGCATCTGGGGGAAGGGCTGGGCGAGCGGCGAGGCGGGAATCGTCATGGCGCCGCGCTATCGCCTGGTGCGGTCCAGTCAAGCATTCGCGCGGGGCGCGCGTGGGCGGCGCCTTGCGTGGCGGGCGAATTCCTCCCTCAATTCACGCGTTTCGAGCGGGCCGCAGGGGAATAGTGCGCTTCGGTAGTGGACTATTCATCGGCGCCTACCTATCTGGCGGCCATGGCCAGCCGCTTTTTCCTGACCCTGCTGGCCCTTCTGACGGGGCTCGCTGCGCAGGTATCGCCTGCGCAGGCGCGGGACTGCGCGCGCACCACCTCGGTTGTCTCGACTCTCGCCAGCCCGGGAACGCGCCGGCCTTCCCCGGTCCCTGCAGGGCTGGCCCGGCTGCCCGCACCCGGTCTGCGCACGACGCGGCTGGTCGCCGAGCCGATCGCCGCGCCCGCGTCGGGCTATCGCCCCTTTGCCGTGCGCCCCGGGATCGATCGCGCCCACGAATAGCGCCGGCGGCTTTCGAGCCGACCCCGACCCCCCGCGTCTTCCGCCGACTGCGTGCGGGGCCGCCGCTTTCGCAGATCTCCCGATATCAGAACGAACAGGAAAACCGCCATGCTCGGCGCACTCGTCAAAACCATCTTCGGCTCGGCCAACGAGCGTTACGTCAAATCGCTCGACAAGATCGTCCAGCAGATTAATGCCTTCGAACCCGCTATCGAGGCGATGAGCGACGACGAGCTCTCGGCGCAGACCGCCAAGTTCCGCCACATGCTGTCCGAGGGCACGACGCTCGACGCGATCCTGCCCGAAGCCTTTGCGACGGTGCGAGAGGCTTCGAAGCGCGTGCTGGGCATGCGCCACTTCGACGTGCAGATGATCGGCGGCATCGTCCTCCATCGCGGCGAGATCGCCGAAATGCGCACCGGTGAGGGCAAGACCCTCGTCGCCACGCTCGCGACCTATCTCAACGCGCTCGAGGGCAAGGGCGTCCACGTCGTAACCGTCAACGACTATCTCGCCCGCCGCGACGCGGAGTGGATGGGCCAGCTCCACAATTTCCTCGGCCTGACGATCGGCGTGATCGTACCCAACCTCAACGAGTTCGAGCGCCGCGAGGCCTATGGCGCCGACATCACCTACGGCACCAACAACGAGTTCGGCTTCGACTACCTGCGCGACAACATGAAGCACGATCGCGGCCAGATGGTGCAGCGGCCGTTCAACTTCGCGATCGTCGACGAAGTGGACTCGATCCTGATCGACGAGGCGCGCACGCCGCTGATCATTTCGGGCCCGACCGACGACAAGTCCGAGCTTTACATGGCGGTCGACGCCGTGGTGAAGCGGCTCGAACCGGAGGACTACGAGACCGACGAGAAGACCAAGAACATCACCCTCACCGAGGACGGCGTCGAGAAGGCCGAGCGCATCCTCGAGGCCGAGGGCCTGCTCGAAGGTTCCAACCTCTACGACGTCGAGAACACCCAGGTGGTCCACCACCTCGACCAGGCGCTCAAGGCCGTGGTCATGTTCAAGCGCGACACCGACTACATCGTCAAGGACGACAAGGTCGTGATCATCGACGAGTTCACCGGCCGCATGATGGAGGGCCGGCGCTGGTCGAACGGCCTTCACCAGGCGGTCGAGGCCAAGGAGGGCGTCAAGATCGAGCCCGAGAACCAGACCATGGCCTCGATCACCTTCCAGAACTACTTCCGCATGTACCCGAAGCTGTCGGGCATGACCGGCACCGCCGCGACCGAGGCGGCCGAGTTTTACGACATTTACAAGATGAACGTCGTCACCATCCCGACCAACGTGCCGGTGCAGCGCGACGACGAAGAGGACGAGTTCTACAAGAACACGACCGACAAGTTCGCCGCGATCGCGCGTCTGATCCGCGAGAAGAACGAGAAGGGCCAGCCGGTCCTGGTTGGCACGGTCTCGATCGAGAAGTCCGAACTGCTGTCGAACTTTCTCAACCAGGAAGGCGTCAAGCATTCGGTGCTCAACGCCCGCTTCCACGAGATGGAGGCGCACATCGTCGCGCAGGCCGGACGGCTCGGCGCGGTGACCATCGCCACCAACATGGCGGGCCGCGGCACCGACATCCAGCTTGGCGGCAACATCGAATTCCGCGTCGAGGACGAACTGCGCGACGTGCCCGAGGGCCCCGAGCGCGAGGCGGGCCTTGCGCGTATTCGCGAAGAGGTCGCCGCCGAAAAGCAGCAGGTGCTCGACGCGGGCGGGCTGTGCGTGATCGGCACCGAGCGCCACGAAAGCCGGCGCATCGACAACCAGCTTCGCGGCCGCTCGGGGCGCCAGGGCGACCCGGGCATGAGCAAGTTCTACCTCTGCCTCGAGGATGACCTGCTGCGCATCTTCGGCCCCGATACGCTGTTCGCGCGGATGATGAACTCGAACCTCGAAGACGGCGAGGCGATTGGCTCGAAGTGGCTTTCGAAGGCGATCGAGACGGCGCAGAAGAAGGTCGAGGCGCGCAACTACGAAGTCCGCAAGCAGGTCGTCGAGTACGACGACGTGATGAACGACCAGCGCAAGGTCGTGTACGAACAGCGCGCCGACATCATGGATGCCGAGACGGTCGACGACATCGTCGCCGACATGCGCGCCGATACGGTCAACGCCATCGTCGGCGCGGCGTGCCCGCCGGGGTCCTATCCCGAGCACTGGGACATCGAGGCGCTCAAGGCGAGAGCGCTCGATACGCTTGCGGTCGAAGTCCCGATCGAGGCCTGGATCGAGGAAGACGGCATGGAGCCGGAACTGATCGAGGAACGCCTCGCCGCGCTCGCGAGCGAGCACATGGACGCCAAGATGGCCAAGGACGATCCCTCCGTCTGGCGCCAGGTGGAAAAGAGCGTGCTGCTCGACCGGATCGACCACCACTGGAAGGAACACCTCGCCACGCTCGACGCGTTGCGCCAGGTCGTGTTCCTGCGCGCCTATGCGCAAAAAACGCCGATCAACGAATACAAGCAGGAAGCGTTCGGCCTGTTCGAGCGCATGCTCGAGACGATCCGCGAGGATGTGACGCGTATTCTCTCGGTCAGCGAGCTGCGCATGCCCGAGCCGATCGAACTGCCCGAGCTGCCCGATTTCCTGACCGGCCACATCGATCCGTTGACCGGGCTCGACAATTCGGACGATGGCGACGGTTCGGCGCAGCGCGCGGCGCTGTTCGGCTCGCTCGCGGGCAGCGCGCAGGCCGCCGCCAGTCCCGGCGGCGCGGGCGACAATCCCTATGCCGACATGCCGATCAGCCGCAATGCGCCGTGCCCCTGCGGATCGGGCAACAAGTACAAGCATTGCCACGGGGCGCTGGCCTGAAGACTTCTCGCAAGCAAGGGAGGGGGAATTGGTTGACGCGATCAACAAGCTGCGTTCGGTGCATTCGTTCGCCTCGCGTATCGATCACTACGAAGTACCCGACTGCGCCGAGCTGAACGCGGAGCTTCTGGAGGCGGTCGCCAAGTGGCGCGCCGACGATCCCGGCTTGCAGGTCAGCAATGTTACGGGCTGGCACTCGCCTACGACCTTGTTCTCGCGCGAGGAGCCCGCGTTCCAGAAGCTCGTCAAGGCGATCAGGGGCGCGCTGATCGGCTCGGTCCGCGGATACTGGCCGGAATTCGATCCGCTCAAGCATCCGTTCCTGACCGAAGGCTGGGTCAACGTCAGCGGGAACGGGGCGATGAACATGCCGCATACGCATGCCATGAGCAATCTTTCGGGATGCTACTATGTCGCGACGCCCGGCTCGGACGTCGATCGCAGCGGCACCATTGAATTCCAGAACCCCGCAGGCGGCCTCAAGCCGATGAACAAGTTTGCGGAGCGGATGATCTTCGAAGCCAGCCGTATCGACCCGCATCCGGGTCTCTTGCTGATCTTCCCCGGATATCTCAGGCACATGGTCTATCCCAACTATGCCGAAACGGATCGCGTCACGATCGCCTTCAACATGACCATTCTCGATCAGGGACGGCCCCGCCAGGCCCGGGTCGCCACCACCCGTCGCGGCTAGGCGGGGATGCGCCAGCCGCTCAGGCGGGGATGAGGCTGCCGTCCCAGGCGAGGTGCTGCCCGCTGTGCTCGCGCCGGAGACCGTCGATCACTTCTCGCAACCGCGCGGCGCTGAATTCGGGCGTGAACAGCTTGCCCTCCGGAACGCTGCCCTGGAACGGTTCGGACAGCCGGGTATCGACGGTCCCGGGATGCAGGGCCACGGCGATCGCGGCGGAATTGCGGCGTGCCAGTTCGATCGCGAAGTCCTTAACCAGCATCGCCAGTGCCGCCTTCGAGGCGCGGTAGCTGTGCCAGCCGCCGAGCCGGTTATCGGCGATCGAACCGACCCGCGCGCCCAGCACGGCGAAGACAGAGGGGCGCTGGCGTGCCAGCAACGGCAGGAAATGCTTGGCGATGAGGGCGGGTCCGATCGTGTTGACCGCAAGCACTTGGCGCATCGCTTCAGGATCGATCATCGACCAGCTCTTTTCCGGTCCGAAGCCCTGTCCATGCAGCAGACCCGTCGCCACGAAGACCATGTCGAGCGGACCGTCCGCTCCTGTGGTCCGCGCCGCCTCGGCGATCGAGGCTTCTTCGGTGAGGTCGAAGCGGAACGGGATCATAGCCGAAAGCCGTTCGCCGCCGCCCGAGCGCGAGCCCGCGTGAACGGTCCATCCCTCGCGAGCGAGCTGGCGGGCGAAGGCGCCCCCGATACCGCCACTGGTGCCGAACACGCAGGCGCGGCGCGGTCCGGGCGGGGCTGCCCGGGGAGAGGGCCCGGCGCTCATCGCGGAGCCGCCGGTGCGGGTGATGGTGGGCTTGCCGTCATCCTCGCGAGACTGCCGCCTGCGGCGTCACCGCGCGACATGTCCGAAAAGGCACGGTTTGCTCAGTGGCCCGCCTCGATCGCGATCCGGATCGCCTCGGCGGCGGTGCGCACGCCGAGCGCCCTGAAAAGCGCGGAACGGTGCATCTTGATCGTCCGTTCGCTCAGCCCGAGTTCGAACGCGATTTGCTTGTTGAGCTTGCCTTCCGCCATCTTCACCAGGATTTCGCGCTGACGCGGGCTGGCTGCGGCGAACCGGGTGCGGGCCGACTGCACACGGTGACCGTTGGCCTCACCGTCCCTGCCATCCTCCGGCACTTCCACCTGCGAGCCGAGGAACCATTCGATGCGCCCGTCGGCATCGAAGATCGGGGCGATCAGCACGGCGTTGCGGAACGTCGAGCCGTCCTTGCGATAGTTGAGGAGCTCGACCTGCACGGGCCGGCGTTCGCGAATGGCGATGCGCATGCGCTGCGACTGCCAAGGCTCGGTGTCCGGGCCGGCAAGGAACCGGCAATTGCGGCCGATGACTTCCTCTCGTTCGTAACCCGTCAGTTCCAGGAAAGCATCGTTGCAGGCGATAATCGGCGTATCTTCGGAGTGCGGGTCTGCAATCAAAGCCGCAATCGGACTGTTCTTAATCATTTCTTCCGGAGACATGAACCGACTTTAGCCAACGCTTGATGCCAAGGAAACCCAGTATGTTTGACAGGTCGGATCAACTGGCGCGCGACGTCGTCTAACCTTTGTCCGCCAAGAAACGTTTTGGTGCGATTGTCGGTAATTTCCGCATTTTCGTTGCAGACCGGGGGTTTCCTCGTGTTATGTCGCGTCACCGAAGCCGGATGGTGCCGGTTTCGGTCCTGTGTCCCGCAACCCGGTGTCGCGGGTTAGGGCCGTTTCGGGGACCCGGGTCGCGAATGGCGCTGACGTGCCGTCGGAGGATAAGGTTGGCAGATCGGCAATTGTGCTTTGCCTGCAATTTCTGGCTTCAGGTGGATTTTCGCGACGGTAGCCTGTTGGGACAGTGCCGTCGCAATCCGCCGCACTACGAAGGCTGGCCGCTCACCTTCCACAACGACTGGTGCGGCGAGCACACGCCGTCGCCGCCACCGGCCGACGTCCACCACTGAGCTTCGCGCCATGGCCGGCGACGCGCCGGTGATGCCGTGCGCGATCCATCTCCCGCCGACGAGACATTTGCGACAATCTTTGTCGCGGACCCGACACCTGTCCTGAGCGCCAACGCCCGGATTCGCTGCGTTTCAGTGCTGGCACGCTTCCTGCATCGACCTGGAAAAAGCAGGAGACGAACCATGGCCTACAAGATCATCGCCTCGCAATGCACTGGCTGCAGCGCCTGCGAATTCGAGTGTCCCAACGCCGCGATCCGGATGAAGGGCGATACCTTCATCATCGATCCGGCGAAGTGCACCGAATGCGAAGGGCACTTCGATCACCCCCAGTGCGACGCCGTGTGCCCGGTGCCCGGGACCTGCGTGCCGGCCTGACGGATCGGGCGGTGATCGCAGGTGTCCGAGGAGGATCTCGCGGCGGCGCTCGACTGGAAGGGGCGCCCGGTGCGCTGCCGCGAATGCGACCATCAGTCGATCAACGCGGCGGGGCTCTGCGCCAAGGGCAGGGCCTGCATCCGTGACCGCCGCGCGCGGCGGGTGGAGCGTTTCCTTTCGGCCAATCCGGAACTGGCGGAGCAATATCTTGACCATCCCTACTTCGAAGTCCGCGCCGGCGCGGCGCGCTATGCCAACGTCTTCCGGCTCGGCGCCCTGCTCGCCGACACCGAGCCCGAGGTTCGGGCCATGGCAACGCTGCGCATGCCCGCCGACAGGGTGCGTCACATGATCCACGACGAGGATATCGACGTGCGCATCGCGGCGGCCTCGCGGCTGACCGGCCAGGACCTGCTGCCGGCGATCAGCGACGAGGCCTACATGGTGCGCATCACCGCGGTGCGGCGGATGCCCGCCGAGCTGCTGCCGCTGGTGCGGCACGATCCCGATCCCGAAGTGCGCGCCTGGGTGGCGCGGCGCATCGACGTGCGGGCGCTGCCCGACATGTGCTTCGACCCCGACCCGCTGGTGCGTCGCGAAGTGGCAATGCGGCTGCCGCTTGATCAGCTCCGGCTGCTTCTTGTCGACAGCGACATGCGCGTGCGCTTCGCCGTGGCCGAGCGGATCGCCGAGGAGGAGCTGGAACCGCTGCTCGACGATCCGGAAGCGACCATCCGCGATCTCGCCCGTGAGCGCATCGCCAGAGTGCCGCAACTCGCCCGTCTGCTCGAACCGCGCGTGATGCGGCTCGTCGAACCCGACCCGTCCCAGTCTGCGGAGGAGCCGCAATGAAAGTCATGATCCGCCGCGCCGAAGGCGTGCTGTCCGCCTACGTGCCCAAGAAGGACCTCGAGGAACCGATCGTCGAGACCGAGCGCGAGAGCCTGTGGGGCGGCTGGGCCCGGCTCGCGAACGGCTGGATTCTCGAGCTGCCCGAGATGGCCGAGGACACGCGGCTGCCGATCACGGTCGAGGCGCGCAAGCGCGCCGCCGCCGAGGAGGACTGAGGCCATGAACTCCGCCACCATCGACGATCCGCGCGAAATGCTCGGCGATGTCGCCGAGGGCCTCAAGGCGGGGGCGCTGGTGCCCTACCTCGGCCCCGGCATCTCGGCCCTCTCGCAACCCGAAGCGCCGATGACGCCCGAGGCGATCGCGGCCTTCTTCGCGACCAAGACCGCGCTGCCCAAGCGGGCGCGGGACAATGCCTGGGCGGCTGCCCAATACATCGAGAGCTACAAGTTCCGCGACACCGTGACCGCCTGGATGAAGGACGCCTTCGCGGTCGGCGTCGCGCCCGCCCCCTTCCACGAATGGCTCGCCGGGCTGCCGCTGCGGCTGATCGTCGATAGCTGGTACGCGGGCGAGATGCGCCAGGCGCTTGCGTCTCGCACCGGCTGGATCGAAGTGCAGGGCATCACCCGCGCCGGGATCGGCGAGGACCGCTGGTTCCGGTTCTACGATCCGAGCGGCGCGCAGGTCGATGCCGCTGCGGCCGAGGCGGCCGCGACGCTGCTCTACACGCCGCACGGTGGCATCGCGCCCGAAGCCAATTTCCTCATCTCCGACGCCGACTATGTCGAGGTTCTGACCGAGATCGACATCCAGACGCCTATTCCCGAAGAGGTCCGCCGGCGTCGCACCGGGCTGGGTTTCGTTTTCCTCGGCTGCCGGTTCCACGACCAGTTGCTGCGCACTTATGCCCGCCAGATCATGAAGCGGTCGGGCGAGCGGCACTACGCGGTGGTCGAGCTCGATACGCTCACGCGCAACGAGCGGCGTTTTCTCGAAGAGCAGGGCATCGGCGTGATCGACATGGCGCTCGCTCCCGCGCTCGAGCACCTGATGGCTTGATCGGTTTCCCCCCTTGTCGGCAAGCCGGGCGGTCGTCCTCGCGTGCGAGGGCGGCCGCTTTCCTTCGCATGCCGCACGACGGAAGATTGCTCGGGAACACCGGGCCGCGAACGATGTCGGGGTCGTGACATTGGCGCGAAACGCACATCCGCGCTTGCGACATTTTTTGCTGCGACGCGGCATAAGGCCCCGGATTACGGCGCTTTTGCGCGAATGGCACGAGGCTTGCGATGGATCTGGCAGCAAAACATGTCCCGGCGCCGTCAGGTTGTCGGACCGGGCCAGACCGGGGAGTCTCGTATGACCGAAACCAGTTTCGACGATCTGAACGACGCGCAGGATGCTGACGGCGTCGTCGATATCGCGGACGTCATGCAGAAGATGGCGGAGCACAAGGGCTGCGGCACCAGCAGCGATGGCGGCAAGGCGAGCTGCGGCTCGAGCGCGGGCCCGGCGGATATGCCGGCCGAAATCTGGGAAAAGGTGAAGAACCACCCGTGCTATTCCGAAGAGGCGCACCACCACTATGCCCGCATGCACGTCGCGGTCGCGCCCGCCTGCAACATCCAGTGCAATTACTGTAACCGAAAGTATGACTGCGCCAACGAGAGCCGCCCCGGCGTCGTCTCCGAACGGCTGACCCCCGAGCAAGCTTCGAAGAAGGTGCTCGCGGTCGCCTCGACGATTCCGCAGATGACGGTGCTCGGCATTGCCGGTCCCGGCGATCCGCTCGCCAATCCGGCCAAGACCTTCGAGACGTTCCGGCTGATCAGCGAAGTCGCGCCCGACATCAAGCTGTGCCTTTCGACCAACGGCCTCGCGCTGCCCGACTGGGTCGACGAGATCGCCAAGTACAAGGTCGATCACGTCACCATCACCATCAACATGGTGGACCCGGAAATCGGCCAGCACATCTATCCCTGGGTGTTCTGGGAGAACAAGCGCCTCCAGGGCTACGAAGCCGCCAAGATCCTCACCGAACGCCAGCTTCTCGGTCTCGAGATGCTCACCGAGCGCGGCATCCTCGCCAAGATCAACTCGGTGATGATCCCGGGCATCAACGACAAGCACCTCGTCGAGGTGAACAAGGCGGTGAAGTCGCGCGGGGCGTTCCTGCACAACATCATGCCGCTGATTTCGGCGCCCGAGCACGGCACCGTATTCGGCCTCAACGGCCAGCGCGGCCCGACCGCGCAGGAGCTGAAGGCCCTGCAGGACGAGTGCGAGGGTGACATGAACATGATGCGCCATTGCCGCCAGTGCCGCGCCGACGCGGTCGGCCTGCTCGGCGAGGATCGCTCGGAGGAATTCACCACGGACAAGATCATGGCGATGGAGGTCGAATACGACGCCGAGGGCCGCAAGGCCTATCAGCAGGCGGTCGAGGCCGAACGCCAGGCGAAAGTCGCGGCCAAGGCAAGCGAACTCGACGGGCTCGAGGCCGCGGGCGACATCAAGATGCTCGTCGCGGTGGCGACCAAGGGCCACGGCGTGATCAATGAGCATTTCGGTCACGCCAAGGAGTTCCAGATCTACGAGCTTTCCTCGGGCGGAGCCAAGTTCGTCGGCCACCGCCGCGTCGATCTCTATTGCCAGGGCGGCTACGGCGAAGACGAGGGGCTCGAGACGATCATCCGAGCGATCAACGATTGCCACGCGGTGTTCGTCGCCAAGATCGGCGGTTGTCCCAAGGCCGACCTGACCAAGGCCGGGATCGAGCCGGTCGATGCCTATGCGCACGAATACATCGAGCAGTCGGCGCTGGTCTGGTTCAAGGACTACCTTGCCAAGGTGGCGTCGGGCGAACTCGTCCACGAGGCGCGCGGCGATGCGGCGATCCGGCAGGGCGCGCTGCTCCAGAAGGCGGGGTGACGCGCGATGCCGTTCAAGATCGTCGCCAGCCAGTGCACCAATTGCACCGCCTGCGAGGCGCTCTGTCCCAACCAGGCGATCTCCGAGGCGGGCAATACCTTCGTCATCGACCCGGCGCTGTGCACCGAGTGCATCGGCCACTTCGACGACCCGCAGTGCGTTGCCATATGTCCGGTCGATGACACCTGTGTCATCGACCGGAGCCTGCCGAGGTACGCGCCGTGACGGACAAGTTCGATCCGCTCGAAGGGGCCGGGGGGGCGGCCGGCGACAGGATGGCCGACGAGATCCTGCAGAGCCCGCTGCTTGGCGGCGGGCTCCCGGCCGAGGCGCGGCGGCAGCTTGATCTCGCGGCCGAACGCTACCGCTTCACCGATGTCGCCGAGACGCACTTGTTCGAGGCCGAGCGGATCGCGCCCGATCATGCCGCTGTGCTGATCGCGCTTTATCGGTTCTACTTCTACAAGGGGCGTCTCACAGAGGCGCTCGATGTCGCGCGCGCCTGCGTCGAAAAGGCGCTCAAGCTCAACGTGCTCGGGGACGACTGGCGCAAGGTCGAGCCGGACGACGCGCCGTTCGGCCGCTGGGAGGCGCTGCTGCCGCGCTTCTTTCTCTTCAGCCTCAAGGGCTACGCCTACCTCTCGCTGCGGCTCGGCATGGTCGAGCAGGGCCGCGCGGCGGCCGAGAAGCTGCTCGCGCTAGACCCCCGCGACCGGATCGGCGCCAAGGTCCTGATCGACGTGCTCGACGCGATGGAGGAAGCCGATGACTAACATCGTGCGCGACAGCGACGTGGTCGAACTCAACGGCCCGCCCGCCTTCCGCTACGGTGAGCGGGTGCGCGCCAAGCGCCTCGTGCGCAACGACGGCACGTACGCGGGCCGCGAGATCGGCGACCAGCTCTGCCGCAAGGGCGAGGAGGGCGTGGTCGTATCGATCGGTACCTTCCTGCAGCAGTTCTACATCTACGGCGTCGAGTTCCTCGAAAGCGGGCACCGCGTCGGCATGAAGCGCCGCGAGCTCGAGCCGGTCTGGACCGGCGAGGAAGACGAGGACGAACTGCCGAGCGCGCTGCCGATCTCGGCCTCGGCAGCGGGAGCGGGCCGATGATGGACATCCGCGAACCGGCTTTCCAATGGGGCCAGCCCGTGCGGGCCGTCGCCGACATCGTCAACGACGGCAGCCATCCGCACGCGGGCCCGGACGAACTGCTCGTCGCGCGCGGCGCGCCTGGCGAAGTGGTCAACGTCGGTCACCACCAGGACAGCAACCAGCCGGTCTACATCGTCGAATTCGCCGGAGAACGCGGCACGGTCGTGGTCGGCTGCTTCGAGGAGGAACTGGCCGCGCGAGCGGGAGGGCCACGCTGATGTCGATTGCCGCCGCCGCCACGCGCCGATTTGCTGCCGGCAGGAGCAGCCCGCGCCATCCCAACGAACTCGACGCCATGCGTATCTCGCGCGCGATCGAGACGCGCGAGCGCTATCGCTACGTCCAACCGACCGTGCAACTCGTCGAGAACGGCTATCTCGTGCGCAGCCCGTGCTGTTCGCGCAAGGTCGATCCCGAGGGCGGCGAAATCGACGTCGCCTGGCTCGAATGGGATGAGCTCCGCGCCGAATGGACGCTGCTGCGCAAGGACCACGCCGCCGGGTGCTGGCTTGAGGACAGCCGCTATGCGCGCCTCGGCGAGCTGCTGATGCGGCTGGCGAGCGATCCGGCGCGGACGTTCTGGCAATGAGCGCCGAGGAACTCGCGCGCCTTGGCGCCCTGGTCGATGCGCTCAAGGGACAGGGCGCCGACGCGATGGCTTACGGCATCTCCAGGCTGCTGCCGCACATCACCACGCGCCGCTGCGATGCGTCGGACGTGCTCGAGGAGCCGTATGTGTCGAACGAGGCCTGCGACGTCCACCTGCTCGACGCGAGCGGCCACTGCATCCGGGTGACCGACGAGCCCGGCGAGGCGAACGCCATCCTCATCGCCGAAAGGACATCGCCATGAGCGCCGAAGTCATCGCCATCACGACCGGCGAGCCGGTCCAGATTCCGCTGTGTGACCCCGACCTGACACTGCACGACGTGCTCGCCGTCGAGCATGTGCTGCGCGGCAATCGGCTCGGCGAGGGGCCGGTCGCCGAGGAACTCGAACGTGCCTTCGCCGGCTATGTCGGCCGCGCGCGCGGTCTCGCGGTCTCGAATGCGGCGCTGGGCCTGCTGATCGCGCTCACCGCCAAGGGCATCGGCGCGGGCGACGAGGTAATCCTGCCCGCGCACGGCTATCGCGAACTCGGCCACGCCGTGCTGCGCAGCGGTGCGACCCCGGTCTTCGCCGACATCGACTACTGGTCGGGCTGTCTCTCGCCCGACAAGGCTGCGGCGCAAGTCACGCCCAGGACCCGGGCCGTCATCGCCGGCAACGTCTGCGGCCATCCGGCCAACTGGCCGAAGCTGCGCGAACTGGCCGACGCGCACGGTCTGTTCCTCATCGAGGATTCGAGCGAAGCCATCGGCTCGCGGCACCAGGCGGGCATGGTCGGCAGCTTTGGCGACGTGGCGATCTTCGACTTCGCGCAGCCCGGCGTGATCTGCTGCGGCGAGGGCGGCCTCGTGCTGACCGACGATGCCACGCTGGCGATGGCGATGCGCCGGCTGCGCTCGCGCGCGCTGGCCGATCGCGGCTCGGTTTCGGCGACGGTCGATGCACCCTTCGGCGCGGCGATGGGCGAAGTCACCGCGGCCCTCGCGCTGGCGCAATTCGAACGGCTCGACGTCGCGCTCGAGCGCAGGCGCGGCATCCAGGCGATGTACGACGGCTTCATGCAGAGCTTCGAGGGGATCAAGCCACCCTACGTGGCGCCCGAGGTCGAGGAAGTGCACTGGTTCCTCTACGTCGTCCATCTCGGCACCCGCTTCACCCGCTCGTCGCGCGACGCGATTCTGGAGGATCTGCGCACCGAGGCGATCGAGGCACATGCCTATTCGAGTCCGCTGCATCTCCAGCGCGCCTATCGCGAGCGCGGCTGGAAGAAGGGCGACCTGTTCGTCACCGAAAAGGTCGCCGATCGCGCCATCGCACTCCCGTTTCACGCCCACCTCACGCCCGAGCAGGTCGCCTTCATCGTCGCCCGGCTCAAGGACGCCTCGATCAATTCGGGCGCGGGCGCGGCGATCTATTGAAAGGACCAAAGACCATGACCACGCTCACCATCATGCCCTCCGCCACCGCGCTTGCGGTCAGCGAGGGCGACAACCTGCTCGCGGTGCTCAACGCGGCGGGCGCGCCGATCCGGACCAAGTGCGGCGGCGAAGGCAATTGCGGCAAGTGCCACATCTTCGTGACCGAGGGCCGTAAGGGCCTCTCGAAGATCTCCCGCGAGGAGAACGCGACGCTCGACACCATCGTCGGTGTCGGCTCCAAGTCGCGCCTCGCCTGCCAGACGACGATCCTGGGCACCGAGGACGTGACCGTCGAGATTCTCTCGTTCGTCTAGGGAGCCGCGCCATGGCCATGAACTCCGAGGAGATCGAATCGCGCATCACCGCCGCCTTTCCCGACGCGCAGGTGATCATGGTCGATCTCGCCGGCGACGGCGATCACTGGGCGGCGCGGGTCACGTCGTCGGCCTTCGCCGGCAAGAGCCGGATCCAGCAGCACAAGATGGTCTACGCCGCGATCGGGCCGGACATGGGCGATGCGCTTCACGCGCTCGCGCTGCAGACATTCGTTCCTGTAAACTGAAAGGAAATGGCGATGACGACATCAGACCGCATCCGCAAGCTCGTCACGGATAACGAGATCGTCGTGTTCATGAAGGGCGATCCCACCCAGCCCAAGTGCGGCTTTTCCGCCGGCGTGGTGAAGGTGCTCGATGCCCTCGGCCGTCCCTACCTGGGCGTCGACGTGCTCGAGGACCCGTTCCTGCGCGAAGGCATTAAGGAATACTCGGACTGGCCGACGCTGCCGCAACTCTACGTCAACGGCGAATTCGTCGGCGGCTGCGACATCGTGCGCGAAATGTACACCAGCGGCGAACTCCAGGCGATGTTCGCGGACGCGAGCGCCTGACATGGCGACGCTCGCGCGGTTGCCGGTACGGAGCCGGACGACGCTGCGCACCAGCGCGCGCAACATGCTCTCAGGGATCGTCACCGCCATCTCGCATGGCCCGGTGAACGCCGAGGTGGGGCTGCTCGTCAACGAACACATCGTCATCGATGCGCTCGTTTCGAACGGATGCCTTGCCGCGCTCGATCTCGTCGCCGGGGGCCGGGCCGTGGCGCTGATCAACGCAAGCTTCGTGACCCTGCTCGCCGATACGCCCGACCTCAGGATTTCGGCGCGCAATCTCATCGGCGGCACCGTCGTCGCGGTGACCGAAGGGCCGGTCGACAGCGAGGTCGTGCTCGCCATCGGCGGCGGCCGCGAGCTGGCCGCCATCGTCACGACCCATTCGCTGCGCGAGCTGGGGCTGGTGACCGGGGGCGAAGCGCTCGCCTGCTTCAAGGCGAGCCACGTCATTCTCGCCGCCGAGACCTGAGGAGCTGGAGGAGGAGGATGGCCGGCGGTGCCCGAGCACCGCTGGCCGTCCTTTCATTCGGCCCGCGTGGGGCTTTCCGGCTACTTGCCGATCATCACGTCGCTGGCCTTGACGATCACGGTGACCGCGTCGCCTGGCGCGAGGCCGAGATCCGCGATCGCTTCCTCGGTGATGTTCGCGGTGATCGTCTGGCCGCCGCCGATGGCGACCTTTACGCTGCCGTTGACGGCGCCGGGCGTGATCGTTTCGACCGTGCCGCTGATCTGATTGCGTGCGCTGATCTTCATGGTTGCGTCCCTTCAAATTGGCCTTGATGTCGGCCCTCCGGGCAATCCGCTCACCGGGAGGCAGAATATCGCACGGCGCGCCAAGCGCCAGTGCCTTCGATGCGCTCCCCCTGTTCGCGGCGCCTGGCGAGTCCAGGCGGCGGTTACAGCCCGCCGAGCTGGATCAGCGGCGCGCCGCCAGCGCGGCCGAGCACGGTATCGACCTTCTGGCGCACCGCCTCGATCCGCAGCGGCTTCATCAGCGCCCCGGCGGCGCCCGCCTTGAGCGCGGCGAGGCCGAGTTCCTCGTCCTCCTGCCCCGCGACGATCAGCACCCGCGCGGCCGGATAGCGCTCGGCGATCCTTGCCAGCGCTTCGAGCCCTTCGGCGCGCAGGATCGACATGCCGAGGATCAGCACGTCGGGCTTGAGCCACTCCTCGCCCTTGGCGAAGGCCTCGGCCAGGCTCGCCAGTTCGTGCGTCTCGATCTCATCGTGCAGCATGAACTGCAGCGCGGCGCGAGTGATCTCGTCTTCGTCGACCACGAAGATGCGGCGTTCGTCGAGCGTCTTGGAAGTTTCGACACCGATCTGCATTGCGGGTTCTCCATCGGACTGTTTCCGCCAGGAGCCAAGCAAGTCGCGCGCCAAGCCGCGCTGCGGCGCAAAATGGCCCGTCGGGCACGGCCGGAGCATGTCGCACGTGTGTCCTTTGCGACAAGCAGGGCGGCTTTGTTCGCTTTGTCACACGGTCCGACACGGCCCGACATTTGCGCGAAACCCGCAAGAAACGGGCTTCTTTTTGCGGTTGCGAGCATTTGGCACGGCCCGTGCAGAGGGGTTGGCGCAGCGGAGGTTGGCCCGCTGGCCCGTCGCTCACGATTTGCGCGGCGGGGAGAGGCCGGAGGGGCTGAACCCTTCGGCCAAAGACCGTGCAAACAGCTTAGGAGCATGCAATGTCACTTCGTCAAATCGCCTTCTACGGCAAGGGAGGCATCGGCAAGTCCACGACTTCGCAGAATACGCTCGCCGCTCTCGCCGATCTGGGCCAGCGCATCCTCATCGTCGGTTGCGATCCCAAGGCCGACTCCACTCGCCTGATGCTTCACGCCAAGGCGCAGGACACCATCCTCTCGCTCGCCGCCGAGGCCGGTTCGGTCGAGGACCTCGAGCTCGAGGACGTCATGAAGATCGGCTACAAGGATATCCGCTGCGTTGAATCCGGCGGTCCCGAGCCGGGCGTCGGCTGCGCCGGCCGCGGCGTCATCACCTCGATCAACTTCCTCGAGGAAAACGGCGCCTACGAGGACATCGACTACGTCTCGTACGACGTGCTCGGCGACGTCGTATGCGGCGGGTTCGCGATGCCGATCCGCGAGAACAAGGCGCAGGAAATCTACATCGTCATGTCGGGTGAGATGATGGCGATGTACGCCGCCAACAACATCTCGAAGGGCATTCTCAAATATGCCAACTCGGGCGGTGTGCGCCTCGGCGGCCTCATCTGCAACGAGCGTCAGACCGACAAGGAACTCGAACTGGCGGAAACGCTGGCCGGCAAGCTCGGCACCGAGCTCATCCACTTCGTGCCGCGCGACAACATCGTGCAGCACGCGGAACTGCGCCGCATGACCGTCATCGAGTACGCGCCGGATTCGAACCAGGCCGACGAATACCGTCAGCTCGCGCAGAAGATCCACAACAATGCCGGCAAGGGCATCATCCCGACTCCCATCACCATGGACGAGCTCGAGGACATGCTCATGGAGCACGGCATCATGAGCGCCATCGACGAAACCCAGGTCGGCAAGACCGCGGCCGAACTCGCCGTCTGACCGATCGAACCCGGGCCTGCCGCCACGTGCGACCGGCGGCAGGTCCGGGCCTTCGAGGAACGATCGGAACCGAGCACCCGAAGCAGGAGATCAAATCATGAGTGTCTCAGACAACACCGACATCGCACAGGTCAAGGAACGCAACCGGGCGCTGATCCAGGAGGTCCTTGAAGTCTATCCGGCCAAGTCGGCCAAGCGCCGCGCCAAGCACCTCAACGTCCACGAGGACGGCAAGAGCGACTGCGGCGTCAAATCGAACGTCAAGTCGATCCCGGGCGTGATGACCATTCGCGGCTGCGCCTACGCCGGATCGAAGGGCGTGGTGTGGGGTCCGATCAAGGACATGATCCACATCAGCCACGGACCCGTCGGCTGCGGCCAGTATTCCTGGGCCGCGCGCCGCAACTACTACATCGGCACGACCGGCATCGACACCTTCGTGACGATGCAGTTCACGTCCGATTTCCAGGAGAAGGACATCGTATTCGGCGGCGACAAGAAGCTCGCCAAGATCATGGACGAGATCGAGATGCTGTTCCCGCTGAACAAGGGCATCACCGTCCAGTCCGAATGCCCGATCGGCCTGATCGGCGACGACATCGAGGCCGTCTCGAAGGCCAAGAGCAAGGAGTACGGCGGCAAGACCATCGTGCCCGTGCGCTGCGAGGGCTTCCGCGGCGTGTCGCAGTCGCTTGGCCACCACATCGCCAACGACGCGGTGCGCGACTGGGTGTTCGACAAGACCGACGACAAGGCGCCGACCTTCGAGCCGGGGCCCTACGACATCGCGATCATCGGCGACTACAACATCGGCGGTGATGCCTGGTCGAGCCGCATCCTCCTCGAGGAGATGGGCCTGCGCGTGATCGCGCAGTGGTCGGGCGACGGCTCGATCGCCGAGCTGGAAGCGACGCCCAAGGCGAAGCTCAACGTCCTGCACTGCTACCGCTCGATGAACTACATCTCGCGGCACATGGAAGAGAAGTACGGGATCCCCTGGGTCGAGTACAACTTCTTCGGGCCCTCGAAGATCGAGGAATCGCTGCGCAAGATCGCCAGCTACTTCGACGAGAGTATCCAGGAAGGCGCCGAGCGGGTCATCGCCAAGTACAAGGCGCTCACCGAAGCGACGATCGCCAAGTACAAGCCGCGTCTCGAGGGCAAGAAGGTCATGCTCTACGTCGGCGGGTTGCGTCCGCGCCACGTGATCGGGGCCTATGAGGACCTCGGCATGGAAGTGGTCGGCACCGGCTACGAATTCGGCCACAACGACGACTACCAGCGCACCGCCCAGCACTACGTCAAGGACGGCACGCTGATCTACGACGACGTGACCGGCTACGAGTTCGAGAAGTTCGTCGAGAAGGTCCAGCCCGACCTCGTCGGCTCGGGCATCAAGGAAAAGTACGTCTTCCAAAAGATGGGCGTCCCGTTCCGCCAGATGCACAGCTGGGACTATTCGGGCCCGTACCACGGCTACGACGGCTTCGCGATCTTCGCCCGCGACATGGACATGGCGATCAACTCGCCCGTCTGGAGCATGGCCCCCACCCCCTGGAAACAGGGCGGCGAGGACTTCGCGATCGCGGCGGAATGACCGCTCTCATCCAACCTTTCTGACAGGAGGCACCGATGCCCCAGGATGCAAATCAGGTTAAGGACCACTTCGAGCTTTTTCGCGGTGAGGAATACACCGACATGCTCGCCAAGAAGCGGACCGAGTTCGAGAACCCGCACCCCGACGAGGAAATCTCGCGGGTTCGGGAGTGGGCCAAGACCGAGGAATACAAGGACCTCAACTTCAGCCGCGAGGCACTGACCATCAATCCGGCCAAGGCGTGCCAGCCGCTCGGCGCGGTCTTCGCGGCGGTCGGGTTCGAGGACACGCTGCCCTTCGTCCACGGATCGCAGGGCTGCGTCGCCTACTACCGCTCGCACTTCTCGCGTCACTTCAAGGAGCCGACCTCGTGCGTCTCCTCGTCGATGACCGAGGACGCGGCCGTGTTCGGCGGGCTCAACAACATGGTCGACGGGCTCGCCAATGCCTATTCGATGTACAAGCCCAAGATGATCGCGGTCTCGACCACCTGCATGGCCGAAGTCATCGGCGACGACCTCAACGCCTTCATCAAGACGGCGAAGGAGAAGGAATCGCTTCCCGAGGAATTCGACGTTCCCTTCGCACACACGCCGGCCTTCGTGGGCAGCCACGTCACCGGCTACGACAACGCGATGAAGGGCATTCTCGAACACTTCTGGGACGGCAAGGCCAAGACCGTCGACAAGCTGGTGCGCGTGCCCAACGGCAAGATCAACTTCCTGGGCGGGTTCGACGGCTACGCGGTCGGCAACCTGCGTGAAGTGAAGCGGATCTTCGACATGATGAAGGTCGAGTACACGATCCTCGGTGACCAGTCGGACGTCTGGGACACCCCCACCGACGGCACCTTCCGCATGTACGACGGCGGCACGACGCTGGAGGATGCGGCCAACGCGATCCACGCCAAGGCGACGATCTCGATGCAGGAATACTGCACCGAAAAGACGCTGCCGTTCATCGCCAACCACGGGCAGGAGACCGCCGCGTTCAACCACCCGATCGGCGTCGAGGCGACCGACAGTTTCGTGATGGAAGTCGCGCGGCTGGCCGGCGTCGAGATCCCCGAGGAACTGGCCAAGGAGCGCGGCCGTCTGGTCGATGCGATCGCGGACTCGAACGCCCACATCCACGGCAAGAAGTTCGCGATCTACGGCGATCCCGACCTTGCCTACGGCCTCGCCAAGTTCGTCATGGAACTGGGCGGCGAGCCGGTCGTGGTGCTTTCGACCAACGGCGGCAAGGCCTGGGCGGCGAAGATGCAGGACCTGTTCGACAGCTCGCCGTTCGGCGCGAACTGCAAGGCCTACCCGGGCAAGGACCTGTGGCACATGCGCTCGCTGCTGTTCACCGAGAAGCCGGACTTCCTGATCGGCAACACCTACGGCAAGTACCTCGAGCGCGACACCGGCGTGCCGCTGATCCGGATCGGCTTCCCGATCTTCGACCGGCACCATAAGCACCGGTATCCCGTGTGGGGCTACCAGGGCGGTCTCAACGTCCTCGTGACGATCCTCGACCGGGTCTTCGAGCACATGGACGCGACCACCAACGTGCCGAGCAAGACCGACTACAGCTACGACATCATCCGCTGATGTCACGAACCCCGCCCCCCGCCGTTCCCGCGCCAGAGGGACCGGCGGGGGAGGGACCCGCAACCCGATTCCTACCCCGCCGGAGGACCACGCGATGACCAGTCTGAACCAGACCATCCAGGACGTGTTCAACGAACCCGGCTGTGGCAAGAACCAGGCGAAGTCCGAGAAGGAGCGCAAGAAGGGCTGCACCAAGCAGCTCCAGCCGGGCGGAGCGGCGGGCGGCTGCGCCTTCGACGGGGCGAAGATCGCACTCCAGCCGATCACCGACGTCGCCCATCTCGTCCACGGCCCGATCGCCTGCGAGGGCAATTCTTGGGACAACCGCGGCGCCAAGTCGTCGGGATCGAGCCTCTACCGCACTGGCTTCACCACCGACATGACCGAGAACGATATCGTCTTCGGCGGCGAGAAGCACCTGTTCAAGGCGATCCGCGAGATCGTCGAGAAATATGCGCCGCCCGCGGTGTTCGTCTACCAGACCTGCGTGCCCGCGATGATCGGCGACGATATCGACGCGGTGTGCAAGCGCGCGAGCGAGAAATTCGCCACACCGTGCATCCCGATCCATTCGCCGGGCTTCGCGGGCCCCAAGAACCTGGGCAACAAGCTTGCCGGCGAGGCGATGCTCAAGCACGTCATCGGCACCGAGGAGCCCGAATACACCACACCCTACGACATCAACATCATCGGCGAATACAACCTCGCCGGCGAGCTGTGGCAGGTGAAGCCGCTGCTCGACGAACTGGGTATCCGCATCCTCTCGTGCATCTCGGGCGACGCGCGCTACAGGGAAGTCGCCTGGTCGCACCGCGCCAAGGCGGCGATGATGGTCTGCTCCAAGGCGATGATCAACGTCGCGCGCAAGATGGAAGAGCGCTACGAGATCCCATTCTTCGAAGGCTCGTTCTACGGCATCGGCGACATGTCGGACAGCTTGCGCGAGATCGCGCGGCTGCTGATCGAGCGCGGCGCCGATCCCGAGCTGATGGACCGCACCGAGGCTGTGATCGCGCGCGAGGAAGCCCGCGCCTGGGCCGCGATCGAACCCTATCGCGCGCGTCTCACGGGCAAGAAGGTGCTGCTCGTCACCGGCGGCGTGAAGTCGTGGTCGGTGGTTGCCGCCCTGCAGGAAGCAGGCATGGAGATCGCCGGGACCTCGGTGAAGAAGTCCACCAGGGAGGACAAGGAGAAGATCAAGAAGCTGATGGGCGAGGATGCCCACATGTTCGACGATCTCACCCCGCGCGAGATGTACCGCAAGCTCAAGACCGCCGAAGCCGACATCATGCTGTCGGGCGGCCGGTCGCAATTCGTCGCGCTCAAGGCCTCGATGCCGTGGATGGATATCAACCAGGAGCGTCACGCGGCCTTTGCCGGCTATCACGGCATGGTCGAGATGGTGAAGGAAATCGACCGGACCCTGTCCAACCCTGTCTGGCAGGAAGTCCGACGTCCGGCACCCTGGGAAGGGGCGGGCGCTGCGTCATGGCAGGACCGGGCACTATCGGAGTGTGTCTCCCCCCATTCGCCGCCAACCGCAACCGGAAGGGAGGCCGCTTAGCCATGGCGCAGGTCGTGAAATCGGCGAAGGCGTGCACCGTCAACCCGCTCAAGATGAGCCAGCCGATCGGCGGCGCGCTCGCCTTCATGGGGATGCGCGGCGCGATGCCGCTGCTGCACGGCTCGCAGGGCTGCACGAGCTTCGGGCTGGTGCTGTTCGTGCGGCATTTCCGCGAAGCGATCCCCTTGCAGACCACGGCGATGTCCGAAGTCGCGACGGTGCTGGGCGGCTACGAGAACGTCGAGCAGGCGGTGCTCAACATCGTCAAGAAGACGAGTCCGGAGATCATCGGCATCTGCTCGACCGGCGTCACCGAAGTGAAGGGCGACGATCTCAAGGGCTTCGTCGCCACGATCCGCCAGCGCCATCCCGAACTCGCCAACGTGGCGATCGTGCAGTGCTCCACGCCCGATTTCGCGGGCGCCTTCGAGGACGGCTGGACCAAGGCTGTGACCGCGCTGATCGAGCAGGTCGTGCCCGAGGTCGAGCCGGTGCGTCGCGATGCCACGCGCGTCAACGTGCTGCCCGGCTGCCATCTCACCCCTGGCGACATCGACGAGTTGCGCGACATGATCGAAGCCTTCGGTCTGGCCCCCAACTTCGTGCCCGATTTGTCGGGGTCGCTCGACGGCCACATCCCCGAGGACTTCACCCCCACCACGCTCGGCGGTGCGGGCTGCGAGGAGGTTCGCGCGATGGCGACCGCGGGCGCGACGATTGCGATCGGCGCGCAGATGCGCGGCCCGGCCGAAGCGCTGGAGAAGCGCGCCGGCGTGCCCTTCCGCCTGTTCGAGCGGGTGAGCGGTCTCTCTGCCTGCGACGAACTCATCATGCACCTTGCGCAGCTTTCGGGCCGCGAGGTGCCGGTGAAGTACCGTCGCCAGCGTGGCCAGCTCGTCGACGCCATGCTCGACGCGCATTTCCACATCGGCGGGCGCAAGTTCGCGATCGGCGCCGAGCCCGATCTGCTGTTTGCGCTGGTCTCGACGTTGCGCGAGGTCGGAGCCGAGATCGTCAGTGCGGTGACGACGACTTCCTCGCCGGTCCTCGAAAAGCTGCCGTGCGAAAGCGTCACGATCGGCGACCTCGAGGATCTGGAGGCAGGCGCGGCCGACGCCGACATCCTCATCACCCACAGCCACGGGCGGCAGGCCGCCGAGCGGCTGCATGTTCCGCACTATCGCATCGGCATCCCGATGTTCGACGCGCTCGGTGCGGGGCACCTGGTCACCGTCGGCTATCGCGGCACGCGCGACATGCTCTTCGCCATCGGCAACATGCTGATGCAGCGCCACCATGAGCCCTCGCCCGACGACTGGCGCGATGCGTGGCCCGACCAAGCAAGCGAACTATCGAGCGAACCGCGAAAGGAGCTGGTCTGATGAAAGTCGCATTCGCAACGCAGGATCTCGAACGGATCGACGCCCATTTCGGCTGGGCTAGGAACATCGCGATCTACGACCTCACGCCCGAGGGCTGGGCGCTCGACCGGGTCGAGGAATTTTCCGGCGAACTCAACGAGGACGGCAACGAGGACAAGCTGGAGCCCAAGCTCAAGGCGCTCCAGGGCGTCTCGATCCTCGTCGTCGCCGCGATCGGCGGATCGGGCGCGGCGCGCGTGGTCGCGCAGAACATTCACCCGATGAAGGTCGCCGAGCCCGAGCCGATCGAGGGCATGCTCGAAAAGCTGCGCGGCGTGCTCGCCGGGACGCCGCCGCCGTGGCTGCGCAAGGTTCTCGCCAAGTCGGGCGAAGGCAAGGTCGATTTCGAGGAAGAGGAGGACGCGTGATGACCGAGGTACTCGAAACCCCCGCGGTCGAAGGATTTGCCGCCGCGCTCGTGCGCCAGATCCGCGCGCAGGATTCGCACGGCCACTGGGAGCGCAAGAGCGACATGGACCTGCTCGAGCCGTTCCTGCTCGACAAGGAAAAGCGCCGCGCGATCCCGATCATCGGCGATCCCGATCCCGACACGCTGTGGCGGGTCGAACTCTACTACGGCGCGCTGTGCCTCGAGATCGAGCGCCGCTGCGGCCGGATGGTCAGCCCGATGATGAAGATGAGCCACGAAGGCTTCGGCCGCATGGTGCTGATCGCCGGCCGCCTCGTCGTCGTGAACAAGCAGCTTCGCGACATCCACCGCTTCGGCTTCGACAGCCTCGAAAAGCTCAATGCCGAGGCGGAAAAGGTGCTGGGATCGGCGATCGGCATGATCGAGCAGTTCCCTGCCGTGGCCGACTACTGAGGAGAATCCAGGTCATGCCCGACATCGAAGACCTCAAGGCGGACCTCAAGAAGCTCTCCGCGCGGGCGATGCAGGCCAAGATGGACCTGCATGACTTGTCCGAGGAGCTTCCGGTCGGCGTCGAGAACGTGATCGCCACCGCCGAGCGCGTGCGCGATGCCTATGCCGCGCTCGACGCCAAGCGGGCCGAGCTCAAGGCGCTGGAAGCGGCGTCATGACCGCGCTGGTGACACGCGGCGGGCGCGAGTGGATTCCCGACTACCTCGTTGCGATCGATCCGGAGGTCTGCATCGGCTGCGGCCGGTGTTTCAAGGTCTGCGGCCGCGACGTGATGACGCTCAAGGGCGTCGACGAGGACGGCGAGATCGTCGAACTCGATGACGACGATGACGACGACGAGATCGAGAAGCGGGTGATGGCGATGTCCGACCCCGACGCCTGTATCGGCTGCGGCGCCTGCGCGCGGGTCTGCCCAACCAATTGCCAGACCCACGAAAAGCTGGCGGCTTGACGATGGGACGCGCCTGGACCGACCATTCCGGTGAAGCCTACGCCGAATTGATCTGGCTCGGCGCGCTCGGCGGGGCGGATGCGTTCGACACGCATCTCGCCGCTTCGATTCTCGCGCTGGCGCTGCGCGAGGCGCTTCACGAGGACACGCCGCTTTGCGAACTGACCGGGCTCGACGACGCCGAGACCGAGGCGCTGGCCGCGATCTGCTTTCCCGGCGCACGTCTGCCGCTGAGCGGCACGCCCGCGCGCACGCAGGAGGAACAGGCGTTGCGCGACATCCTCTGGATGAACTCGGCCGCCGCTTCCGTACTCGAAATCCTGCTGTCGCGGATGGTGGCGCGGCGCTGCCAGCGGCCCAACCACTTGTGGCAGGACCTCGGGCTTGGCGGGCGCACCGAACTCTCGATGCTGATGCAACGCCACTTTCCTCGCCTCGCCGCGCGCAACGGCGCGGACATGAAGTGGAAGAAGTTCTTCTACCGGATGATGTGCAGCTCCGAAGGCTTCCGCCTGTGCTCGGCGCCGGTGTGCACCGAATGCGACGACTTCGATGCCTGCTTCGGCGCGGAGGACGGGGAATCGCTGCTCGCGCGCATGGCCAATGGACGGCCTGCGCCCATGCAGCCGGAGGCAAGGGCATGACCGATACCGCCCAGGCAGAGGCAGCGTCCGAAGCCGCGATCATGGCGATGGTGCGCCGCTTCTACGCGCTGTGTTTCGAGGACGATGTCCTCGGCCCGATGTTCCGCGCGCTCATCACCGATTTCGAGGAGCATTACCGCATCGTCGCCGATTTCTGGTCGCATTCGCTGCTCGGCACGACGCGCTACAACCGCGGCACGCCCTATACCCACCATGTCGGCATGAAGGTCGAGGAGGTGCACTTCGAGCGCTGGATGGCCGCGTTCGGGCAGGCGGCGGCGGAGGAACTGCCCGCGCCGCTCGCCGAACTGGCGATGAAGCGGGCGCGGCACATGACCGAAAGCTTCAAGATGGGCCTGCTCCCGCTCAAGGCGCCAGAGCCGCGGCCGTCCGGGGCGGCGGCGTGAGCGTGGCCGACCTCGTCGCGATCTGCGCGCTCGAAGAGATCCCCAACCGCCGCGCCGTGCCCTTCGTTCTGGCGCGGCGCGGCGAAAACGGGGGCGTTGCGCCATACCCGATCTTCGTGCTGCGCTGGGGGCGCAACGTACGCGCCTACGAGAACCGCTGCCCGCACCAGGAAACCCACCTCGACTGGGAGCGCGGCGAGTTCCTCGACGGATCGGGCACGCGCATCCAGTGCGGCAAGCACGGCGCGCTGTTCGATCTGGGCACCGGCCAATGCGTCGAGGGGCCTTGCCAGGGCGAGAGCCTGACACCCATCGAGACGGTCATCGACGCCGATGGCGACATCTGCCTGGTTGATGCCGATCTCGTCGAGGAAGACGATTTCGACAGCGGGCAGGGGCTCGAATAGCAGCCGTGGCAAAGCGAGGGTCCGGCCCGTCGTCGCACGGTTGACTCGGGTCAATGCACCGCCCCGCGAAAGGTGGGATTTCGATCGAATGTCCCGGATCGTTATCCTCGACGGCCATCCCGACGCCGCGCCGCATTTCATCCATGCCGCCGCCGACGCCTATGCCGAGGGCGCGAAAGACGGCGGCCACGAGGTGCGCCGCATCGCTATTGCGTCGCTCGATTTCCCGCTGATCCGCAACGAGGCGCAGTTTCAGGCGCATGACGTGCCGATCGACATTCTCGAAGCGCAGGAGGCGCTGATCTGGTCCGAGCATGTCGCGATCTTCTATCCGCTCTGGCTCGGCTCGACCCCCGCGCTGTTCAAGGGCTTTCTCGAGCAGGTGCTGCGGCCTCATTTCGCGTTCCAGGGGCAGCAACGCGGTTTTCCCAAGGGCCTGCTCGCGGGGCGGTCGGCGCGCGTGGTCGTCTCGATGGGAATGCCGGCGCCGGTCTACGAACTCTACTACCGCGCGCACGGCGTTAAGGCGCTCAAGCGCAACGTCCTGGAGTTTGTCGGGCTTGGCCCGGTGCGCTATGCCGTCATCGGCATGATCGATGGAGGCGAGGCGCGCCGCAAGCGCTGGCTGGCGCGGTTGCGCGGTTGGGGCAGGTCGGCCGCGTGAAAGCGCGGGCGCCCGCCCCTTCGCGGCTTCAGACCGGGCGGTTCTCGTTGCGGTTGCGCTCGGGCTCCATCGCCGCGACACCGTCCTCGTAGGAAATCTCGGCAAAGTCCATGCGCGTGCCGGCAAGCTGGTCGAGCACGTATTCGAGCTTTTCCGGGCCGCTCATCTTCTTGACGTCGTTCTTGTCGACGCCGGCGAGATCGAGTGTCTCCTTCCAGACGGTCGATTCATCGAGCGGGAGGACCTTGGCGACCACGCCGTTGCCGAGCGGGACCGTGTAGGTCTTCAGGAAGTCGATGTTGTTCGCGAAGAACACGTAAGTCCCTTCGGGTACGAGGTAGTCCGCAAGCACTTCTCCCGCGTCCTTGAGCCATGCGAAGTTGTGCAGGTAGCCGGCGAGCACGGGGATCGTCTTCGTCGCGGCGTCGGCGACAAGCAGGACCTGCTCGATCGAATAGGCCGGGGGGCGCGCCTCGTCGCCGACCTGATCCTGGAAGGCGAGGGCGATGTCGCCGCGGAAGCCGAAGGTCCCTGCCTTGGGAAGCGGTTCCTTGAGCACGGCGTTGCGGAGGCGCTTCTGCTCGGCGAGAGGGCCGAGCGCGGTGTCTTCCAGCCGCACGGTTTCGAGTGTCGTCATGATGATCTCCTTGCGCGGGATTCGCTGCGACGACGCCAACGCAAGAAACGGGCCGTTTTCGCGCACCGCGCATTTCCGCACGAGCAGGCGAGCGCACCGTCCCGGCTTTGTGTGCATCGCAACAAGACCGTGTGACGAATGTGCCAAAGCCGACACGCTTTGGTCGCATCGGAGGCGGGCCGACAACGAGCAAGCAGGGCGCAATCGGGCGATTCCGCCGATCCGGAGAAATTGGCACGCTCTTTGCTGCAAGGTTCCCGCAAATCCGAAAGTGAGGGACCAGCATGATCGTCCTTACCGACAGTGCCGTTGAAGCCGTTCGCAGCGCCATCGACAAGGCGGAGGCTGAGCCCGCCGGTCTTCGGATCCAGGTCGAGGCGGGCGGATGCGCCGGCTACAAGTACATGATGGGCCTCGTCGGCCAGCCCGAAGCCGACGACGCGGTGATCGCGAGCGGAGGCGTCAGCGTCTTCATCGATCCGATCAGCCAGCCGCTGATCGCGGGCACCACGATCGACTTCGTGGTCGCGCTCGAGGGCTCGGGTTTCACGTTCGAAAATCCCAACGCATCAAGCCGCTGCTCGTGCGGCAAGTCGTTCGGCTGAGGAGAAGCAGGTCATGTGGGAATACAGCGACAAGGTGAAGGACTACTTCTTCAATCCCAAGAACAGCGGCGTGCTCGAGGACGCCGACGGCGTCGGCGACGTCGGCGCGATCTCCTGCGGTGATGCGCTCAGGCTGATGATCAAGGTCGAGGAAGCGACCCAGACCATCTCCGACGCGCGCTTCCAGACGTTCGGCTGCGGCTCGGCGATCGCCAGTTCCTCGGCGCTTACCGAACTGATCATCGGCAAGACCATCGAAGAAGCGATGCAGATTTCGAACCAGGACATCGCCGATTTCCTCGGAGGCCTGCCGCCCGAGAAAATGCACTGCTCGGTGATGGGCTACGAGGCGCTTCAGGCCGCCGTCGCCAACTATCGCGGCGAGGAATGGGTCGACGACCACGAGGAAGGCGCGCTGATCTGCAAATGCTTCGGCATCGACGAGGGCATGATCGAGCGGACCATTCGCGGCAACACGCTCACCAGTCTCGAAGAGATCACCAACTACACCAAGGCCGGCGGGGGTTGCGAGACCTGCGCCGAGGGCATCGAGGGCGTGTTGCAGCGCGTCAACGCCGAGATGGTCGAGGACGGGCTGATCGCCGCCGAGGACGCGTTCGTTCCGGGCGTCGCGCCGCGCCGCCGCAAGAAGGCCGCAGCCAAGGCCGCTGCCGCCGCCAAGGCCGGCGCGCCCAACGGCAAGGCGCCGCTCACGACACTGCAGAAGATCAGGCTGATCGAGGAAACGATCGAGCAGATCCGGCCCTCGCTGCAGCGCGACGGAGGCGACTGCGAACTGATCGACGTCGAGGGCAACCGCGTCATCGTGCGGCTCACCGGCGCCTGCGTCGGCTGCCACTTGTCGAGCGCCACCATCGAGGGCGTGCAGGCGCGGCTCGTCGAGGCGGTCGGCATGCCGCTGCTGGTGGTCCCCGCCGCCCCCGTCCACTGATCCGCCAAGAGGAGGTCACGCCCATGGAACCGGTCTATCTCGACAACAACGCGACCACCCGCTGCGCGCCCGAAGTCGTGCAGGCGATGCTGCCCTACTTCTCCGAGCAGTTCGGCAACGCCTCTTCGATGCACGCCTTCGGCGCCGAGGTCGGCAGCGCGCTGGCGACCGCGCGCAAGCAGCTCCAGGCGCTGCTCGGTGCGGAATACGATCACGAGATCGTCTACACCTCGGGCGGCACCGAGGCGGACAACACCGCAATCCTCTCCGCGCTCGAGACGCAGACCGGCCGCGACGAGGTGATCACCTCCGCGGTCGAGCACCCTGCCGTGCTCGCGCTCGTCGGCCATCTCGAAAAGACCGGCCGCGCCAAGGTCCATGTGATTGGTGTCGACGCCAAGGGCCGCCTCGACGTGGAAGCCTATCGCAAGGCGCTCGGCCCCAGGACCGCGATCGTCTCGATCATGTGGGCCAACAACGAGACCGGCACGATCTTCCCGGTCGAGCAGCTTGCCGAGATGGCGCACCAGGCCGGGGCGCTGTTCCACACCGATGCGGTGCAGGCGGTCGGCAAGATCGCGATGAACCTCGCCGAGAGCGAGATCGACATGCTCTCGCTCTCGGGCCACAAGCTCCACGCGCCCAAGGGCATCGGCGCGCTCTATGTCCGCAAGGGCACGCGGCTGCGGCCGATGGTTCGCGGCGGCCACCAGGAGCGCGGACGGCGCGCGGGGACCGAGAACATCCCCGGCATCGTCGGCCTCGGCAAGGCGGCCGAACTCGCGCTGGCACACCTCGAGGACGAGCGCACCCGCGTCGCGGCGATGCGCGACCGGCTCGAACAGGGACTGCTCGAGGCGATCCCGAACAGCTTTCCGACCGGCGACGTCGACAACCGCCTGCCCAATACAGCCAACGTCGCGTTCGAGTATATCGAGGGCGAGGCGATCCTGCTGCTGATGAACCGCGAGGGCATTGCCGCCAGCTCGGGCTCGGCCTGCACCTCGGGCAGCCTCGAGCCGAGCCACGTGCTGCGCGCGATGAACGTGCCCTACACCGCCGCGCACGGCGCGATCCGCTTCTCGTTCAGCCGCGAAAACACCGACGCCGACGTCGACCGCGCGCTCGAGGCGATGCCGCCGATCATCGCGCGGCTGCGCGAGATGAGCCCGTTCTGGAAGGAGCGCGAGAAGCTCGCTTCCGGCGAGGCCAGCGCCTTCAACCCGACTTACGCCTGAGGAGCCGTGCCATGACCGCATTCCAGCATCGCGTGATCATCAACGACAGCACTCTGCGCGACGGCGAGCAGTCGCCGGGCGTCGCCTTCAGCCTCGACGAGAAGCTGGCGATCGCCGCCGCGCTGGAACTCGCGGGCGTCGACGAGATCGAGGCGGGAACGCCGGCGATGGGTATGGAGGACATCGAGGCGATCGCGGCGATGGCAGCGCAGGCCAGGGGCGCGCAGATCATCCCCTGGTGCCGCGCGACCCGCGCCGATGTCGATGCGGCGGCGCGCTGCGGGGTGAACCGTGTGCACTTATCGGTGCCGGTCTCCGACCGCCAGATCCGCGCCAAGTTCGGCACAGGCCGTGCCGACGTGCTCGCCCGGATCGAGGAAGTGGTCGGCTATGCGCTCGACCAGGGCCTCAAGGTCTCGATCGGCGGCGAGGACGCGAGCCGCGCCGACATCGATTTCCTCAAGCGGGTCGTCGTCGCGATCGAGCAGGCGGGCGGCCATCGCTTCCGCTATGCCGATACGCTCGGCGTGCTCGATCCCTTCGGCACGCGCGACATCTTCCGTGAGCTGGCGCGCGAGACCGACATCGAGCTCGAATTCCATGGCCACGATGATCTCGGGCTCGCGACCGCGAACACGCTGGCGGCGGTGCGCGGCGGCGCGACCCACGTCAGCGTCTGCGTGCTCGGGCTCGGCGAACGCGCGGGCAATGCCCCGCTCGAGGAAGTCGCCGCCGGTATCGGCGAGACGCTTGGCCGCCCCACCGGGATCGACCTGACGCGGCTGCCCGCGCTCGCCGAGACGGTCGCGATTGCGGCCTGTCGGCCGATCCCCGAGAACAAGCCGATTGTCGGCTCGATGGTCTTCAGCCACGAATCGGGCATCCACGTTTCGGGCCTGCTGCGCGATGCCGAGACCTACGAGGCGCTCGATCCCGCGCGCTTCGGGCGCGAGCGGCGCATCCTGCTCGGCCGCCATTCGGGCCGCGCGGCAGTGACTTCGAGCCTGCGCTCGATCGGCCTCGAGGCCGATCACCAGCGGCTCGAACGCATCCTCGCCGACGTGCGTGCCCGCGCGCTCGCCACCAAGCGCCCGGTCGAGCTTGCGGACCTCGCGCTGATCTATTGCCGCACCGGCATGGCCGACGGGATCGCATGATGCCGCTGGCGACGCTCTCCGACCGGGTAGCTCCGACGCGTCCACGGCGCGCCTCGCTCGCCGCGCTGATCCGCGACGACATCGCCTGCGTCGCCGCGCGCGATCCGGCGGCGGGCGGGCCGCTGGAGATCGTGCTGACTTATCCCGGCGTCCACGCAATTGTGTGGCACCGCATCGCAAATCGCCTGTGGGGCGCGGGCCTGCGCTTTCCTGCGCGGTTCCTCGCCTGGTTCGCGCGGCTCGTGACCAACGTCGACATCCATCCCGCCGCGACCATCGGCGCGCGTTTCTTCATCGATCACGGCGCCGGCGTCGTCATTGGCGAGACCGCCGAAATCGGCGCGGACGTCACCTTGTACCACGGCGTCACCCTGGGCGGCACGAGCTGGTCGCCGGGCAAGCGCCACCCGACGCTCGAGGACGGCGTCCTGGTCGGCTGCGGCGCCAAGATCCTGGGGCCGATCACGATCGGCATGGGCGCGCGCGTCGGCGCAAACTCCGTTGTCGTCGATCCGGTGCCGCCCGAGGCGACCGTGATCGGCATTCCCGGGCGGATCGTGCGCGATCCCGCCGAGCGCCGCCGTGTCGGTGGCGGGCGGATCGACCTTGACCATCACCTCATGCCCGACCCTGTCGGCGAGGCGATCTCCGAGCTGCTCGACCGTCTCGATTTCCTCGAACTGCGCCTCGCCCACCGCGAGGGGCGCGAACCCGTCTGCAAGGAGCACGATCATGAGCCTGCTTGACGATCTCCAGGCGCTGTCGAGCGCGGAAGATTTCTTCGCCTTCCTCGACGTGCCCTACGAACCCGAAGTGGTGCAGGTCGCGCGGCTGCACATCCTGCGCCGCATGGGCCAGTATCTCGCGGGCAGCGAAGTCGAAGGCGCGCTGGCCGAGGCGGACGACGCCGCGCTGCTCGCGCTGTGCCGCGAGCACCTGGCGCAGGCTTATGCCGACTTCGTCGCCTCGAGCCCGATCGAGCAGCGCCTGTTCAAGGTGCACAAGGATGCGATCGCGCCCAAGCCCGAAGCCAACCGCCCCTTCGTTCCGCTGACAGCCCTGACGGGAGACTGACCCATGCATATCGTGGTTTGCATCAAGCAGGTGCCGGACAGCGCGCAGATCCGGGTCCATCCGGTGACCAATACGATCATGCGCCAGGGGGTGCCGACGATCATCAACCCCTATGACCTGTTCGCGCTCGAAGAGGCGCTGCGGCTCAAGGACAAGTTCGGCGCCACCGTCACCGTGCTGACGATGGGCCCGCCGACCGCGGCGGATTCGCTGCGCAAGACGCTGACTTTCGGCGCGGACCGCGCGGTGCTGCTGACCGACCGCTATTTCGCCGGATCGGACACGCTGGCGACGAGCTATGCACTGTCGATGGCGCTCGGCAAGATCGCCGAGGAATTCGGCAAGCCCGAGATCATCTTCACCGGCAAGCAGACCATCGACGGCGACACCGCGCAGGTCGGCCCCGGCATCGCCAAGCGGCTCGGCTACAATCAGCTCACCTACATCGCGAGGATTTCCGAGGTCGATCTCGATGCGGCGACCATCCGCGTCGAGCGGCGCGCCGAGGGCGGCGTGCAGGATCTCGTCTCGTCCTTCCCGGTGCTGATCACGATGCTGGAAGCCAGCAACGAGATGCGCCGCGGAACGATCGAGAACGCGCTCGGCGCGGCGCGCGCCGAGGTCGTCACATGGAACGCCGAGGCGGTGGGCATCGAGGACCTGACCAAGTGCGGCCTGAGGGGCTCGCCGACCATCGTCAAGAAGGTCTTCGCCCCCACCGCGCGCGCGGAAAAGGCCGAGATCGTCGAAGCCGAAGGCGGTGTCGACGCCAAGGCGGCGGCGCTTGTCGAAGCGATTTTCGCGAAGGCGCCGGGCATCGAGGGCGATCTGCTCGAACTCGCCGGCGAACACTACGTCTGAAGGAGGCACGTACCATGGCCGAAGACAAGAAGCCCGCACCCGCGGCTGGCGGCCGGGCCCAGACCAAGAAAGAGCTGCCCGAGCATTTCAAGGCGTACAAGCACGTCTGGGTGGCCGTCGAGATCGAGCACGGACAAGTGCATCCGGTCTCGTTCGAACTGCTCGGCGAGGGGCGCAAGCTTGCCGACAAGCGCGGCGTCGAACTCGCCGCGGTGGTCATGGGCGATGATCGCGAGAGTCTCGAGGCGGCGGCCAGGGCGGCATTCGAATACGGCGCGGACTGCGCCTATCTCGCCTGCGATCCCGCGCTGAAGCACTATCGCAACGAGGCCGCGACGCGGGTGCTGACCGACATCGTCAACACCTACAAGCCGGAGATCCTGCTGCTGGGCGCGACCAATCTCGGCCGCGATCTGGCGGGCTCGGTCGCCACCACGCTGCAGACGGGCCTCACCGCCGACTGCACCGAGCTGGCGATCGACGAGGAAGGCTCGCTCGCGGCGACGCGCCCGACCTTCGGCGGTTCGCTGCTGTGCACCATCTTCACGCTCAACTTCCGTCCGCAGATGGCCACGGTGCGTCCGCGCGTCCTCGCCATGCCCGAGCGCGAGGAGGGCCGGCAGGGCCGGATCGTCGAAGTCACGCCCGGCCTCGTCGAAGACGACATCGTCACCAAGGTGCTTGATTTCATCGCCGACCGCGACAGCGACCAGGCGCAGCTTCCCTATGCCGACATCGTCGTCGCGGGCGGGCTGGGGCTCGGCTCGGTCGAGAACTTCCAGCTCGTGAAGGACCTCGCAGAAGTGCTCGGCGCCGAATACGGCGGCTCGCGGCCGCTGGTGCAGAAAGGCTGGATCACCTCGGACCGCCAGATCGGCCAGACCGGCAAGACCATCCGCCCCAAGCTCTACATCGCCGCGGGCATCTCGGGCGCGATCCAGCATCGTGTCGGCGTCGAGGGCGCCGATGTGATCGTCGCGATCAACACCGATCCTGACGCGCCGATCTTCGCCTTCGCGCATCTCGGCATCGTCGCCGATGCCGTCACGCTCCTTCCCGCGCTCACCGCGGCATTCGCCGCGCGCCTGCGCGTCAACCGTCTCGCAAGCTGAGGAGGCACCGATGGGCCAGTTCGACAAGCCGTTCGACGCGATCGTGGTGGGGGCAGGGCCCTCGGGCAACGCCGCCGCATACGTCATGGCGCGCGAGGGTCTCAATGTCCTGCAGATCGAGCGCGGAGAGTATTCGGGCTCGAAGAACGTGCAGGGCGCGATTCTCTATTCCGACGCGCTCGAAAAGATCATCCCCGATTTCCGCGAGGAAGCGCCGCTCGAGCGTCACGTCATCGAGCAGCGCATGTGGATGATGGACGACGCATCGCATTCGGGCATGCATTACCGCTCGAACGACTTCAACGAGGAGAAGCCCAACCGCTACACGATCCTGCGCGCGCAGTTCGACAAGTGGTTCTCGTCCAAGGTCAAGGAAGCGGGCGCGCTGGTGCTTTACGAGACCACCGTGACCGAACTGGTCAAGGACCTTTCGGGCAAGGTGATCGGCGTGCGCACCGATCGCCAGGGCGCGCCGATCATGGCGAACGTCGTGATCCTCGCCGAGGGCGTCAACGGCCTGGTCGGCCAGCGCTCGGGCCTGCGTCCCGAAGTCGGCGCCGACACCGTCGCGCTCGCGGTCAAGGAAATGCATTTCCTGCCGCGCGAGACGATCGAGGCGCGCTTCAATCTCAAGGGCAACGAGGGCGTGGTGATCGAGGCGATGGGCACGATCACCAAAGGCATGACCGGAACCGGGTTTCTCTATACCAACGAGGAATCGATCTCGGTCGGCATCGGCTGCATCGTATCCGACTTCGCGACGAGCGGGGTGACGCCCAACGAACTGCTCGAGGCGTTCAAGGCGCATCCCTCGATCAAGCCGCTACTCGAAGGCTCGGAAGTCAAGGAATATGCAGCGCATCTCATTCCCGAGGGTGGCTACAAGGCGATCCCGCAGCTCACGGGCGCGGGCTGGGTGGTCGTCGGCGACGCCGGCCAGTTCGTCAACGCGGTGCACCGCGAGGGCTCGAACCTCGCGATGACCACTGGGCGCGTCGCCGCCGAGACGGTGATCGCGCTCACTCGTAAGCGCGAAGAGATGTCGGCCGCCAATCTCGCCGACTACGAGAAGCGGCTGGGCGAGACTTTCGTGATGAAGGACCTCAAGAAATACAAGGGCATCCCCGAGCTGCTCCATCGCAAGAAGGGGGCGTTCTTCGGCGCCTATCCGCAGCTCGTCAGCCAGGCGATGCAGACCTGGTTCCGCGTCGACGGCGTCGACAAGGTTTCCAAGGAAAAGGCGATCTACAGCAATTTTCGCAAGACCCGCACCTTGCGCGGGATGATGGGCGACGCGTTCCGCCTGGTCATGGCGTGGCGCTGAGCCTCAAGGAAAGGAGAGACCGGCAATGAACATGGTGACCACGGCCCCGCCGCGCGCGAAAGTGGAGGAGAAGCTCTTCCAGAACCGCTACCTCGTCGATGCCGGCCGCCCGCATATCCGCGTCAAGCCGCACGAGACGCCGTCCGCGAGTTTGGTCGCGATGACGACGCTGTGCCCGGCGGGCTGCTATTCGCAGACCGAGAGCGGGCAGGTGGAAGTGGCCGCCGACGGCTGCCTCGAATGCGGCACCTGCCGCATTCTCACGCGCGAGACCGGGGAGATCGAATGGAACTACCCGCGCGGCGGTTTCGGCGTACTGTACAAGTTCGGCTGACCTCTTGCACTTGTGAAGTCGAGAAGCGTCATCAAGCGATCGAATGTTTAGATTTGACTTGGCGAATCGGTCAAAGCCTGCGACTCTTCCGGACTTGAACTTAGGGCACCGCGAAACGCGCGGGCCAAGGTCCCGAAACGGAGAGGCTAGACCTGTCGGCGGAAGGATTCCGTCATGAACAGTCGTCAGGCCACGAACGACAGTCGTCCCCCTGGGGAGCAAGGCGCGGTGCTGGCGCGGACGCGTCGACGCGTGATTGCGAGCCACACTCGCACTGACGTCGCCTTGCGCGGCGTCTACGAGATTTCGAAAATCCTCGCCGTTCCCGGCCGGCTCGAATCCTCGCTCGCCAACGTGCTTACGCTGCTTTCGAGCTTTCTCGACATGCGCCGCGGTCTCGTTACCCTGCTCGATCCCGAAGGGCAGCCCGAGAACGTCGTCGGCATGGGTTGGAGCGAGGAACGCGCGGGACTATGGCGCGGCCGCCTGCCCGAACTCGCGGTCGAACGCATCTTCAAGACCGAGATGCCGGTCGTCGTCCACAACATGGAAACCAGTTCCCTGTTTCCCGGCTGGAGCTTCGACGGCCCGCTGAACGACAATGCGCGGGTCTCGTTCATTGGCGTGCCGATCAAGGACGCGCACCGCGTCGTGGGCACGCTCACCATCGAGCAGATCTGGGACGATACCACGACCTACCACGCCGCCGACGAGGACGTGCGCTTTCTCACCATGGTCGCCAATCTCATTGGCCAGACGATCCGCCTGATCGAGCTGGTCCAGCGTGACCGCGAGCGGCTCATGGAGCAGCAGCGGCTGCTGGAGAAGGGCCTGCCGCGCGAGGCCGGGCGCAAGGGGGCGGCGGTCGACACCGGCATCGTCGGTTCGAGCCCGGCCCTGCAGACCGCGCTCCAGCAGATCCGGAGGGTCGCGCGTAGCCATTCGGCCGTGCTGCTGCGCGGCGAATCGGGCACCGGCAAGGAACTGTTCGCCCGCGCGGTCCACGATTTCAGCCCGCGCGCGAAGAAGGCCTTCATCAAGCTGAACTGCGCCGCGCTGCCCGAATCGGTGCTCGAATCCGAACTGTTCGGCCACGAGAAGGGTGCCTTCACCGGCGCCGTCGCCCAGCGCAAGGGCCGCTTCGAACTGGCCGACGGCGGCACCCTGTTCCTCGACGAGATCGGCGACACCTCCATCGCCTTTCAGGTCAAGCTGCTGCGCGTGCTGCAGGAGGGCGAGTTCGAGCGCGTCGGGGGCAACACCACCATCAAGGTCGACGTCCGGCTGGTCTGCGCGACCAACCGCAATCTCGAGGAAATGGTGGCGAACGGTGAATTCCGCGCCGATCTCTATTACCGCATCAACGTCGTATCGGTGCGCCTGCCCGCGCTGCGCGACCGGCGCGAGGACATTCCCCAGCTCGCGCGCGAATTCCTGCGCCGCTTCGACGAGGAACACCGCACCGAGCATGTGCTGAGCCCCTCGGCGATCCGCGTGCTCGAAAGCTGCTATTTCCCCGGCAACGTGCGCGAGCTCGAAAACTGCGTGCGGCGCACCGCGACGCTGGCCCACGACGATCGCATCGACGAGGAAGACTTCGCCTGCCGCAACGACGAGTGTCTCTCGGCGACCTTGTGGAAATCCGCGGTCTCCAAGCCGTTCAACATCGTCCAGCCCGCGCCGCGTGCGCCGCGCGAGGAAGAGGCTCCGACATCGGGTGCGGAAGAGGCGCGCGAAACGGCGGCCGATTTCGGGCGTGAGGTGCCGGTCGATAACGTCAAGGTCAGCCGCCGCGATCTGGTCGATGCACTGGAGGCCACCGGTTGGGTTCAGGCCAAGGCCGCCCGCATGCTCGGCCTTACCCCGCGCCAGATCGGCTATGCGATCCGCAAGTACGAGATAGAGGTGCGCAGGTTCTGAACGCGTGCCCTCGCGGGATGGCACGGAACGCGGCTGCGATGTTCCATCCGGGCGTCCGGCGGAGATTCAAGCCAAGGCGTTTCGATACGTCGCCGATCCCAGGGCCTTTCGCGCAAGCCAAAGGTGGACGATGGGCCATATGCCGAGAAGGCAGCACCATGTCAGTGCCGTTCGAAGCGCTTCCTTGCCGACGCCGGCGGAAGCATAGACGTCGCTAAGGACGCCGACGAACAGCGGCCCGGCACCCGTGCCCAGCAGGCTCACGAAGAAAGTCAGGACGGCGACGGCCCGCGCCCGCAATCCCGGCGGGACGAGAATCTGCACCAGGGCGAATGCCGGGCCGAGAAACGCGCTGCTGAACAGGCTTCCGCCGAAGTTGAAGGCCAGGGACGCCGCTTGCGTCGTCGAGACGACCGTCGCGAGCTTCAGCAAGGCGGTCAGGACGGTGCAGGCAATCCCGTAGAGAAGGACCGCTCCCACGCCGCGGCGATACAGCCTGTCACCGACGTAGCCGCCGGCAATCGTCCCCAGGATTGACGCCGTCCCGCTGACCAGGCCGAACAGCAATCCCACTTGCGCGATCGTCAGCCCGTAGGAGCGCATGTAGAACGAGGGCAGCCACTGCTGCATTCCGTAGCCGAAGAAGGAACTGGTGGCGATCGCGAGGACGAGCTGAAGATAGACCGGGCGGGCGCGGATCAGTTCGATGATCGTCGCGGGATCGCCTTCGCGCCCGGCCGGGGCCGGTGCGGGATTCCTCGTTCTGGCGGGTTCGCGCAAGGTCAGGAAAACGATCACGCCAAGCAGGACTCCGGGCACCCCCATGGCAAGGAACGTCCCTCTCCAACCCAGCGCGGCGACGAGCCATCCCCCGACGATCAGGCCGGCAATCGAACCGAGACTCCCCCCGGCGGTGATGATGCCCAACGCTCTTGATCGCCATTCGGCCGGGATGAAATCCGTGATCATCGAGTGCGAGGGCGGAAGGCACCCGGCTTCGCCGATCCCGACGCCGACGCGCGCGAGCGTGAGATGGAGAAGGTTCTGGGCAAGGCCGCACAGCGCGGTCATGGCGCTCCAGATGATCAACGCGGCTCCGACGATATTTCGCCGCACCGAGCGATCCGCGTAGGCGGCGATGGGAATGCCCAGCGTGGCGTACAGCGCCGCGAAGGCGAATCCGGACAAGAGTCCGAGCTGCGTGTCGGAAAGCTGAAGCTCCGCCTTGATGGCGGGCATCATGACCGAGAATACCAGCCGGTCCATGAGATTGACCGCGTTGACGAGCGCGAGCAAGCCCACCACGTACCACAGATAGGCTTTCGAATAGGGCTCTTCGTCCGGCGAAGTGAGCGGGCGGCTCATCGCAGGATGCCCCTTTCGGCAAGGCGTCCCTGCTCCGCTTCGGACAGGCCCAGGACGTCACCGAAGACATAGGCATTGTGCTCGCCAAGGGCGGGGGCGCCGCGCGTCACGCTCGCTTCGCGTGCGGACCGCCATGATGGGCCGACGATCGGGCGGGTCTGGCCGCCGGTTTCGTCGACGACGCGGAAAAGCCCATGGTCCCACAACCGCGCGTCGGCGCAGACATCGATGGTGTTCTGGCTTTTCGCCGCGCAGATTCCGGCGTGCTGGAGCCGTGCGGGCAGATCGGCCGGGGCCTGCGTGCGCGTCCAGGCGGAGAGGCGTTCGTCAAGCTCACCGGAATGTTCCCGGCGGCCGCCGAGCGTTGCAAATCGCGGCGCCTTGAGTTCGGGATCGCCCGTGAGTGCGGCGAGCGCGGCCCAGGATACGTCGTCCGGGGTCGCGATGGAGATCCATTCGCGATCGCCGCAGGGGTAAGCGCCGTGCGGCGCCATGTCGGGATGGCCGCTGCCGGATCGGTCCCGGTCCGCGCCGGCGCGCGCGAAGTCCAGCAGCACGTCGCCGATCATCGTGCTCATCGTTTCGGCTGCCGAGACATCCACGAACTGACCTTCTCCGTGCCGACGCCTGTGGAGCAGCGCCGCCATGGTACCGACCGCCGCGGCGGCACCGAAGGTCGAATCGCCGTAGCGGATGTTCATGCCCGAGGGTTTCCGGCCTTCGTAGCCGACCAGCCCGCTGACGCCTCCTCCGGCAACGAAGCATGGGGCATATCCCGTCTGGTAGCTCAGCGGCCCGGAGCTGCCGTAAACGCTCATCGCGGTGTAGACGATCTGCGGGTTGACCGCCCTGACCGCTTCGTAGCCGAGCCCCAGGCGTCCGGTGATGCCGGGACGCAGGTTCTCGATGAAGACATCGCTCTCGCCGAGCAGGCGAAGGAGCAGGTCGCGCCCCTCCTGATGCTTGAGATTGATCTGCGCGCTCAGTTTCTGCGGATTGACCGCGCGAAAGCCCGCCGAGACATCGAGGCCGTTCACGCCGTAGGCCCGCGAAGCATCAAGGGAATCGAGACTCTCGATCCGGATGACCTCGGCCCCCAGGAAAGCCAACAGCTTGCCGGCGAAAGGTCCGGCCCAGACGCGTGTCAGTTCGACGACCCGCACGCCGGCCAGCGGGCCGCCATTGGCTGGGCCGCTGACTGACGCGCTCCGCCGCTTGCGGGGCGGATTCCCCGAAAGCTCGGTGCGGGGCATCAGCCTTTCCGTGTCCTGGCCGAGCGCCGGCGCTGGCAAATCGAACCGCGCGGGAGTCCGGCTCAGCCGATAGGGCACGGTCGGATAGCTGGCGCCGCCGATGACGGGATGATCGAGCCGGGCGAAGAACTCACGGCTCTGGTACTGTTGCGAGTGGTGGAGATCCGCCGGCGTATTGACTGGAACCGCCTGCAGGCCCGCTTTCTGAGCGAGCTCGGCCAGGTCGTCGCGCTTGAAGCCGGCAAGCCATTCCCCCAGCCGCGCCCTGCATTCGGCCACCCGCTCGGGCGTGGCGTGGAGCGACAGCCAGTCCGCCGGAAAACCGTCCATCCAGGCAGGATCGGCCATGAGGCCCCGGAGCGCACGCCAGTGCGAAGCATCGGAAAGCCAGAGAAAGACGTAGCCGTCCGCGCAAGCGAAGATGCCCGACGGCCCGCCCAGATCGAGCGCTGTGCGCTCTTGCAAAACGTCCATGTCGCCCGCGATCATCTGGCCGAGCACGTAGTCGAGCCGGGAGGTCAGAACGGCCTGGGTTGAAACGTCGATGAAGTCGCCCGTGCCGGTCGTCTCGCGACCATACAGGGCCGCGAGGATGCAAAGCGTCGCATCGAGCGCCGTCTCGTAGCTGGGAAGAAAGCGGCCCGCGGCGTTCAGCGGCGGCAGCGAGGCATCCGGACCGCTGGGGGTATGATACCCCCAGCCGCTGGCGTGGAACACGTTCAGATCGACCGCCCGCGCCCCGGCCTTGCCTGCGGTATGACCGAATGGGGTGAGGGCGCACAGCACCGCATGGGAGAACGATTCCGCCATCGTCTCGCGTCCCAGTCCGATCTCGTCCAGCCACCCGGGCGGGTGGTCGTCGACGATCACGTCGAACTCCGGCACCATACGGTGCAGGGCCGATCGCCCTTCGGGACTTTCGAGGTCGAGCGTGACCGACGCCTTGCCGGCGTTGAGGTAAGCGAAAAGGCCGCTGCGCCCCCGCTCTCGCCTTTGTGTCTTTACTACCCCAGCCGCCGCAACCCTCCAGCGGCATTCAAGGTCTTCGTCGACCTCGCGCGCGAACTCGCCCGCTCGTCGCGCGGCCCACGATCTGCCTGATCATGGGCAAAGCATGTCGAACTCGAATATGCGACATGGCTTTCGGATCGCGAAAACGGCCGGCAACGAGACGAGTCGACGGGAGTGAGCCTTCCAGGCTCACTGGGCCGATGCCCAGAAGACCGGCGTGGAACCGATAGCGCCGGTCGATTCATGATCCGAAATTTTGCTGTATAGGATTTTTCCGCCTCGGTTGTCTCTGAGAGAGGAGCAGTGTTTGCTCATCGAGCGGAGGTGAACGGCCGGTCATGGTCGATGACGCGACACTGGAGGCGTGGTTTTGCCGGGAGGTCTTTCCTCTTGAACGCGCCCTTACGCGCTTCATCCGGCGGAACTGGCGAGAGGAGAGCGATGTGCTCGACCTCCGACAGGAGGTCTACGCCCGGGTCTATGAGGCCGCGCGCGACGGTTTGCCCCGGCAGGCTGGGCCATTCGTCTTTACCGTCGCGCGCAACCATCTGATCAACTGCGCACGACGCGCCCGCATCGTGTCGTTCGATCAGGTCGCGGATCTCGAGAGCATGGACATCCAGCCCGATGTCCTGACTCCCGATCGGCATCTTGCCGCACGCGATGAGTTGAGGCGGTTCGAGGCGGGGCTCGAGAAGCTGCCGCGGCAATGCCGCGAGGTCGTCCGCTTGCGCAAGATCGAGGGCCTGACCACGCGAGAGACGGCCGACCGATTGAGCATCGCCCGTGGCACGGTCGAGCAGCAGTTGGTCCACGGCATGCGCGCGGTCGCCGATTTCATGCGAGGGGGAAGCGGAAAGGTGCGGCGTCCCACCTCGAAGGCCAGGGCGAGGAACCAGGAATGAGCAAGTTCGATCGCACCGAAGAAGCCGCTGCTCGCTGGCTGATCCGCTATGAGGAATCCGACTGGACGGACGCGGATCAGGCAGAGCTCGATTCATGGCTGTCGGCCGATGTCGAGCACAAGGTTGCCTTCTGGAGGCTGAAGGACGCCTGGACCAAAGGCGACCGGCTTGCGAGCAGGCGGGCCGACACCGTAACGGCCGAGCGACAAAGGCCAAAGCTGCACCGATATTTCCAGATCGCCGCCGGGCTCGCCGCGGTCCTGGTGGCGGCGATATTGCTGGTGCCGGCGATGCTCGGAAACGGGGAACTGTTCGAGACCGCGAAGGGCGTCCAGCAGACCGTGTTGCTCGCCGACGGCAGCCAGATGGAACTCAACACGGCCACCCGCCTGCGGGCGGATCTTGCAGGAGCGCGGCGCGAAGTGTGGCTCGACAGCGGCGAGGCTTATTTCGAGGTGGTTCACAACCCCCGCCGCCCCTTCGTGGTGCATGCCGGCTCACACGACGTGAAGGTCCTCGGTACGCGCTTTTCGGTTCGGCGCGACGGCGACGCGGTGCAGGTCGCGGTGCTTCAGGGCAGGGTGCGCCTCGATGATATCGAGCGAGCGAAGCCCAGCTCCTCCGCCGTGCTGACGGCGGGCGCGATTGCCCGCACCGACGACGCCGGCGTGCTCATCCGCCAGGCGTCGGCCGAACGCGTCCAGGATGATCTCGGTTGGCGTGAAGGGTTGCTCGTCTTCGATCAGACCACGCTTGAGGAAGCCGTTGCCGAGTTCAATCGCTACAATGGCCGCCAGTTGGTGATCGCCGATCCGGCCGTCGCGGCGATCCGCATCGGCGGGCGGCTGCAGGCCCGCAACGTCGACGGATTCACGCGCCTTCTCGAGCGGATTTACGGCCTCAAGGTCGAGACCGACGGCAACCTTGTCACTATTTCGAAATAAACCCACCGCGATCGCCACTTCGATTGCCGAGACCACCGGGAAACGTATCTTCTGCGCGAACCGCTCGAGAGAACATCTCGTCGAAGTCCCAGGGCCGGTCGATCCGGTTTGCCGACGGTCCGGAGAATCTGCCGCCGCTCTCAGCGAAGCTCTTTTCGGCGGGAAATGTATGCTCCGTCGGCTTTTGACGTGTGAATTTGCCCCCGCTACGGCGGCGACATGATCGCTTTGCTCTCCCCAGCCAAGACGCTCGATTTTGAGCGCGAGCTGCCGCCGCTGGCCGCCACGCAACCGCATTTCGCCGAGGAAGCGAGCGGCCTCGCCAAATCGGCGGCGAACCTGTCGCAAAAGCGATTGAGCGAGCTCATGCATATCTCGCCCCGGCTCGCGAAGCTCAATGCGGAGCGGTTTCGCGACTTCTTGAGTCTGCCCGAGCGGCAGGCGCTCTTCGCGTTTGCCGGCGATGTCTACACCGGCTTCGAAGCGCATACGCTGCACGACGCGGGTATCGTTTTCGCTCAGGATCACGTGCGGATATTGTCTGGGCTTTATGGTCTGCTGCGTCCGTTGGACACGATCCGGCCCTACCGGCTCGAAATGGGGACTCGCTGGGCCCCGCGCCGCAAAAGCCTGACCGACTGGTGGGGCGGGCGTATCGCAGAGCTGCTGCTTGCCCAGGTCGCAGAAGAGGGTTCCGGCACCGTGCTCAACCTCGCCAGCCAGGAATATTTTGCCGCGGTCAAAGGCAAGCTCACCGGCGTGCGGGCGATCGAGGTGGAGTTTCGCGAACCCGGTCCGGACGGTCCGCGTTTCGTGAGCTTCAATGCCAAGCGCGCGCGCGGCATGATGGCTCGCTGGCTTTGCGAAAATCACGTCGCGGACATCGATGCCATGCGCGGCTTCGACACTGACGGATATCGCTTCGACGCGACCGAAAGCGAGGCCGATCGCTGGCGTTTCGTTCGCACGTGAGCGGCTCGACATCACGCTGATTGACGTGATCGGGATTGACGTCAGGGCGACTCGCGCGGGCCGGGGACGCAACGATGCGGGGCAGGACGGTCACCGGGAACAAGACCGATGCGATGTTCGGATATCATGCCACCAGCGCGAGCCGGGAGAGCGCGGCCGAAGAGGCGCTCGCAAAACTGGTGATGGCAAACCCTAAATGGCAAACACACCAAAAATGGCTGATTTCTGCGGGCTTCAGGAGGGTAGTGGCTCCCCGAGTAGGATTCGAACCTACGGCCATTCGATTAACAGTCGAATGCTCTACCGCTGAGCTATCGGGGAGCAGTCCGCTTTCGCGAACAGGGGTGCGCCTATAGCAGCGTGAACCGGTTTGGCAAGTGGGGTCTCGGGCGAAATCGGCACGAGCCGCGCCGATCGGCGCAGCCGGCGCGTCAGACCTGGAACTGCTCGGCGAAGATGCGCTCCTCGAGGCTGAAGCCGGGCTCGAACAGCAAGGTCAGCTCCTTTTCGGTCGAGGCGCGGATGCGCACCGTCTTGACGTCGCGGACCTCCTTCTGGTCGGCGACGGCGGCGACGGGGCGCTTCGAGGGCTCGCGGATGCGGAACTCGATCTCGGCGCTCTCGGGAATGATCGCGCCCTTCCAGCGGCGCGGGCGGAACGGACTGATCGGCGTCAGCGCGAGCATGCGGCAGCCGAGCGGCAGGATCGGTCCGTTGGCGGACAGGTTGTAGGCGGTCGAGCCGGCGGGCGTGGCGACGAGGATGCCGTCGCCGGCGAGTTCCTCCATCCGCACTTCGCCGTTCACGACCACCTCGATCTTCGCGGTCTGGCGCGTTTCGCGCAGCAGCGAGACCTCGTTGATTGCGTGGTAGCACATCTCGCGCTCGTCCTGCGTGGTGACGTGCATCTCGAGCGGATGAACCGCCACCCGATGCGCCTTGGCGACGAGATCGCCGATATTCTGGTCGGCGTGATGGCCGTTCATCAGGAAGCCGACAGTGCCGAGGTTGAGCCCGTAGCAGGGCATGACCCGGTCCCAGTCGAGCATTTCGTGAAGCGTATGCAGCAGGAATCCGTCGCCGCCGAGCACGACCAGCACGTCCGCCTCGGCCGGCTTGACCCAGTCGTGCGTGGAGCGCAGCATCGCCGCGCCTTCCTGCGCCTTGCGACTGTCCGACACCACCAGCGCGAGCTTCAGATCGCTTGCCATTCCATTCCTCTCGGCCGTTTCGCCACGACAGGGCTCGACAATTTTGCACAGTTTGGCAAGGCCCATGCGCTAGGGGCATGACATGGAGGTGGCAGCGGACGACATGCGCGGGGGGCTCGGCGACAAACTGACCGGATTGCCGGGGCTCGATTCGGCGCGCGAGCGGATCACGGCGTGGATGGGCGAGGATGCCGCGGCGCCCGCAGAGGCGCGCGGCCACGCGATGCTGCTCGGGCTGCGCCGCTTCGACACCGTCAACCGCGCTTATGGCGAGGACGCTGGCGACGGCGTGCTCGGCGAAGTCGCCTCGCGCATCGCGGGCTTCGCCGACGAGGAGATGGAGGCGGGCTGGGTGGCCGCGCGCGCGGGCGGCGGAGCCTTCCTGCTCGCCGCGCGTGACGCATGCAGCCGCGAGCGCTGGCAGATGCTCGCCGAGCAGCTTGCCGACGCCGTCGCGCGTCCGATCGCCACGCCGGCGGGCATGGTCCGCCTGTCGCCGCGCGTGGCGCTGGTGCGCGTGCTCGGCGGCGATGACTTCGCTTCGGTGCTCGACCGGCTCGGCCAGTGCCTCGATGCCGCCAACCGGCAGGAGGGCGCGCGCATCGCCTGGGCGCAGGGCGAGGCGATCCCGCGCGGACGCACCGGCGCGCAGCTCGAGACTGACCTCATGGGCGCGATCGACGGCGAGCAGATCGAGATCCTGTTCCAGCCGCAGTTCGGCCTTCCCGATAACGCACTGATCGGGGCCGAGGCGCTGGCGCGCTGGAACCATCCCGAACTCGGCAAGATCGGCGCGGGGGCGCTGTTCGCGATCGCCGAGCGGTCCGACCAGATCGCGCCGCTTTCGCGCCACATCGCGGGCAAGGCGCTCGAGGCGGCCCGGCATTGGCCCGAGCACTTGCGGCTCTCGCTCAACGTCACTCCGGCCGATCTCGCTTTCGGCTCCTACGTGCGGCAGATGCTCGACATCATTCGCGAGAGCGGCTTCGCGCCGCGCCGGTTGACGCTCGAGATCACCGAGCAGGCGCTCATCTCCGATGTCGAACTGGCCGCGCAGATCATGGCCGAATTCTGCGCGCAGGGCATCCGCATCGCGCTCGACGATTTCGGCGCGGGCTTCTGCAACTTCCGCTATCTCAAGATACTGCCGCTGCACTACCTCAAGCTCGACCGGTCGATGATCGAGGGCATCACCCGCGAGAAGCGGGACCTGGCGGTGCTGCGCGCGATCGTGGCCATGGCCCGCGCCCTAGACCTCCAGGTCATCGCCGAGGGAATCGAGACCGAGGAGCAGCGCGCCGCGATCGCGGCCGAAGGCTGCGCCTCCTACCAGGGCTTCCTGCGCGCCGAACCGATGAGCGCGGCGAAGTTCGAGGCGCTCGCGGCGGGCGGCTGAGCAGCGCGCGCCATCGCGTGGTTCGCGCTCACCCTGCCTTGCGCGCGATGGCGCTGAGGCCCTTGGTGAGCTGGAACAGGCCGTTGAGGCGTGACTTGGGATCGCCCCAGGCGCGGTTGACCTGGAGGCGGTTGTCGGGGCGCAGCTTGATCGTGCCTTCGCGCTTGGCGGCATAGTCGATCAGACCCGCCGGGTTGGGGAAGACGTCCTCGTGAAAGCTGACGAGCGCGCCGCGCGCGCCGACGTCGATCTTGGCGATGTGGGCCTCGATCGCCTGGCGCTTGATCTCGATCAGCCGGACGAGGTTGGCGGTGGCGTCGGGCAGGGGGCCGAAGCGGTCGATCATCTCGGCCGAGAGCGATTCGATCTCCTGCTGGCTGTCGGCATCGTTGAGGCGGCGGTAGAGCGCCATGCGCACCGCGAGGTCGGGGACGTAGTCCTCAGGGATCATGATCGGCGCATCGACGGTGATCTGGGGGGAGAGACCCGAGGTGTCCTTCTCCAGCCCCGCGCCGCCTGCCTTGGCGGCGAGGATCGCGTCCTCGAGCATCGACTGGTAAAGTTCGAAGCCCACCTCGCGGATATGGCCCGACTGCTCGTCGCCCAGGAGGTTGCCCGCGCCGCGAATGTCGAGGTCGTGGCTGGCTAGCTGGAAGCCCGCGCCGAGGCTGTCGAGATCGCCGAGCACTTTGAGGCGTTTTTCCGCGACTTCGGACAAGGCAGTGTTCGCGGGCGTCGTCAGGTAGGCGTAGGCGCGCAGTTTCGAGCGGCCGACGCGGCCGCGAAGCTGGTAGAGCTGGGCGAGGCCGAAGCGGTCGGCGCGGTGGATGATGATCGTGTTGGCGCGCGGAATGTCGAGCCCGCTCTCGACGATCGTGGTCGAAAGCAGCACCTCGTACTTGCCCTCGTAGAAGGCGCTCATCCGCTCTTCCACTTCGCCCGCGCTCATTTGTCCGTGGGCGGTGACGACCTTGACCTCGGGCACGTGCCTGGCGAGCCATTCCTCGATCTCGGGCATGTCGGCGATGCGCGGCACGACGATGAAGCTCTGCCCGCCGCGATGGTGCTCGCGCAGCAGCGCCTCGCGCATCACCATGTCGTCCCATTCCATCACGTAAGTGCGCACCGCGAGGCGGTCGACCGGCGGGGTCTGGATGGTGGAAAGCTCGCGCAGGCCCGACATAGCCATCTGCAAGGTGCGCGGGATCGGCGTGGCGGTGAGCGTGAGGACGTGGACGTTGGTGCGAAGCTGCTTGAGCTTCTCCTTGTGGGTCACCCCGAACCGCTGCTCCTCGTCGACGATGACGAGCCCCAGCCGCTTGAACTGCACCGATTTCGAGAGCAGCGCGTGGGTGCCGACGACGACGTCAACGGTGCCGTTCGCCAGCCCGTCGCGCGTGGTCCGCGCCTCCTTTTCGGGCACCAGCCGCGACAAGCGTCCGACCTGGAGCGGGAAGCCGGCGAAACGCTCGGAAAAGCCGGTGTAGTGCTGGCGCGCGAGCAGGGTGGTCGGCGCCACGACAGCGACCTGCTGGCCCGCCATGGCGGCGACGAAAGCGGCGCGCAGCGCGACCTCGGTCTTGCCGAAGCCGACGTCGCCGCACACGAGGCGATCCATCGGTTTGCCCTCGGCGAGATCGCCCAGCACGTCCTCGATCGCGGCTTCCTGGTCGTCGGTCTCCTGCCAGGGGAAGCGGTCGGCGAACTGGTCGTAGCTCGAGCTGTCGGGCTGAAGCACCGTGCCCTGGCGCAGCGCGCGCTCGGCGGCGGTCTTCATCAGCTCGCCCGCGATCTCCTGGATGCGCTCCTTGAGGCGCGCGCGGCGCTTCTGCCAGGCTTCGCCGCCCAGCTTGTCGAGCGCGACGCCCTCGCTCTCGCTGCCGTAGCGCGAGAGCACGTCGAGGTTCTCGACCGGAATGTAGAGCTTGTCGCCGCCCGCGTAGGTCAGCATCACGCAGTCGTGCGGCGACTGGCCGACCGGGATCGACTGCAGCCCCTCGTAGCGGCCGATGCCGTGATCCATGTGGACGATCAGGTCGCCCGGCGTCAGCGCCGCCAGTTCGGCGAGGAAGGCGTCGGAATCCTTGCGCTTCTTCTTGCGGCGCACCAGCCGGTCGCCGAGGATGTCCTGCTCGGTGACGACTTCGAGCGTGTCGTTGGAAAAGCCGGTCTCGAGCGGCAGGACGAGCGCGGCGGGGCGGCTCTTCGAAGCCTTGCCCTGCGCATCCTGCCAGGTCTCGGCGAGCGCGGGTTCGGGCGGCACCGCTTCGCCGAGGATCGAGGCGAGCCGCGCCCGGCTGCCGGTCGAATAGGCAGCGAGGATCGCTTTGCGGCCCGACTTCGCCACCGCGTGCAAATGCTTCGCCGCCGCCTCGTAGGCATTGTCACCGCGCGCGCGTTCGGGCGCGAAATCGCGCGCGTTGGCAAAGCCGAAGTCGATCGCTTTGGCGCTCTCGGGCTGGGCGAAGGGATCGGCGCGGTGCGCGGGCCACTGGGCGAGGCAATCGGCGATCTCGTCCGCGCCGAGATAGAGCGCGTCGGTCGCCAGCGGGCGATAGGAACCCGCCTTCTGCCCCGAGGTTTCGAGGCGCGCCTTGTGATAGTCGGCCACGTCCTTGAGCCGCTCGTCGATCGCGCCTTGCGCGGCGCTGTCGAGCACGATCAGGTCGTCGGGGGATAGATGCGCGAACAGTGTGTCGAGCCGCTCTTCGAACAGCGGAAGCCAGTGCTCCATGCCCGCCAGCCGCCGGCCCTCGCTCACCGCCTGGTAGAGCGGATCGGCGGTGGCGTTGGCGCCGAACATCTCGCGGTAGCGGCCGCGGAAGCGCTTGACGGTGTCGTCGTCCATCAGCGCCTCGCTGGCGGGGAGCAGCAGGTGCTCGGCCACCGGCCCGGTCGAGCGCTGGGTCGACGTATCGAACAGCCGCAGCGTTTCCAGCTCGTCGCCGAAGAAGTCGAGCCGCAGGCCCTGTTCGAGCCCCGACGGCACAATGTCGAAGATCGAGCCGCGCACCGCGAACTCGCCCGCGTCAATCGCCGTGTCGCTGCGCTGGTAACCCTGGCGGCGCAGCAGCGCGATCAGGCTCTCGTGGCCGATCTCCATGCCCGGCTTGAGCAGGCGCACCGACTCGCGGATGCGGAACGGGGTGAGCACGCGCTGGAGCAGCGCGTTCGCCGTAGTGACGAGCAATTGCGGTCCATCGCGCCTGGCTTGCAACCGGTGCAGCGCCGAGAGCCGCCGCGCGCTGACCGAGAGCGCCGGGCTGGCGCGGTCGTAGGGCAGGCAGTCCCAGGCGGGAAACTCGATGACGTCGAGCTCGGGCGCGAAGAACGCCGCGGCCTCGGCGACCGCGCTCATCTCCGCCTCGGCCGTCGCCACGAACACCGCCCGCGCGCCCTTGCCCGAGGCCGAGACCGCGCGCGCCAGATCCGCCATGACCATCGGCTGCGCCCCGCGCACGATCGAGGACAGCGTCAGCGGCGCCTTGGCCGAAAGGATGCGGTTGAAGTCGGGCATGGACAGGGAGGCTGGCAGATAGCCTCTCGGCGGAGAAATTCAATCGGGAAGGGGGCCGCGGGCGACTCAAGTCCGGTGTTTTGCCAGTCGCCGGTTCCACCCGGCCGACGTGGACAGGCTTACGGCCGATCCGGATGGCGGCTTTCGCGCAGATGGCCGTGCGAAACGGACTTACCGGATACGACGACATTGCGGACGCATTCCCCCATGCGTCATGCCAGCGAAAGCTGGCATCGCTCTCGGAGTTGCGCCACCGTGGTTCGATGGGCGGCTGGACCTATATCCTGACCAACAAGCCACGCGGTGTGCTGTACGTGGGCGTCACCGCGAATCTGGCCGCGCGCATGGCGCAGCATCGCACTGGGTCCGGTTCCTCTTTCTGCCGCAGATATGGACTGAAGCGACTGGTCTTGGTCGAGTGCCATGAGGAAATCGCCATGGCCATTATGCGAGAGAAGGCGCTCAAGGCTTGGAAGCGCGACTGGAAAATCAAACTGATCGAGCAAGCGAACCCTGGCTGGGAGGACTTGTTCGATCACCTCGCCCAACCGTGAGTGATCCCAGCTTTCGCTGGGATGACGGATGAGGCTCGATGTCCGCTCTCCCCGACTTTCCGGACATTCGCGACTAGCCGACTTTGCCTCGATAGGGGGGGCATGACAACTTCCCGGCAAGGAACGAGCAAGGCCGCTGTTCCGGACTCCGCGCCAGCACCCGCATATTCGTCATTCCCGCACAGGCGGGAATCCAGTCAGCGCAGGGCTCCGACGCCGAGATCGGCTGCGTTCCTTGTCGTCCAACGATCTGTTTAAGAAGGGAAATCCGAAAAATTTCCCATGCGCTGCCTGAACAATCTTCGTGAAGTGCGGCTCAGCGCGGGATTTCAACGTAGTCCAGCCGCATCATGCGCTCCATCAGCGGGCCGCGGTAGGCTTCGGGCACGGGCTGGGTGCCGAGTGCCCAGGCCATGATGTCGACGTCCTGTTCCTCGATGATCGTCTCGAACAGCGCGATGTCGTCTTCCGACCACCCGGCGTGGAAGCGATCGAAGAAGCAGCCGATCATGTAGTCGGCCTCGCGGGTGCCGCGGTGCCAGGCGCGGAAGCGCAGGCGGGCCATGCGGGGAGGTAGGGCGGACATGCCCGCGCCGGTACGCGATGACGGCGGCGCGGGCAAGGTGTGCCGAGGATCGCGCCGGCGGGCGCGGGCGGCTCAGGTGTGCAGCGCCTTGACGATGTCCGACGGCGGGCGGCCGGTCATGGTCTTGGCCAGTTCGCCCACGAGAATGCCTTCCAGCTCCTTGTGGTAGCGCTTGCGCATCTCGCCGAGCGACTTGGGGTCGGCGATCACCACCAGCTTGTCGATCTTGTGCTTGAGCACCTGGTCGTTGAGCCAGTCAGCCACCGCGACCGCGTGGGCGCTTTCCTCCAGCTTGTCGAGCCGGTCCTTGGGCGCGCCGGTGGTGAAGCGCGAGACCTTGTCGTGGTCGCGCGCGCCATAGCTGTAGTTGGTCTCGTCGAGGCTGGGGGTGTCGAGCGAGGTCAGCTCGGGATCGGCTTCGCGTCCCGTGTTGCGATACAATTCGAACTTCTCGCCGTCGACGACGGCAAAGACGGTTCCATGCGGCAACAACATGCGGTTCCTCCTTGGTTATCCTGCTGTGCGGTGACGAAACCCCCGGGCGCCGCGCGATGTTCCGATCAGGCTGGCGAAACGCGCCCCGGCCGCGCTAAGAGGCGCCTGTCATGCGGCCCGATGCGCTCAACTCCCTGTTTGCCGAAACCGAAACCCTCGACGGCGTGGGGCCCAAGCTCAAGCGTCCGCTCGAGCGCCTGGGGCTCGCCCGCATCAAGGATGTAGCCTACCACTTGCCCGATCGCTTCGTCGAGCGGCGGGTCGTAGGCAATCTGGACGAGGCGGGCGTGGGCGAGAACATCGTCGTCTCGCTCACCGTGCGCGAGCACCGCGCCTCCTCGGGGCGCGGGCCGTTCCGGGTGGTGAGCGAGGACGCGGCGGGCAACCATTGCGTGCTCACCTACTTCGGGCGCGCCTCGTACTCGGCCAGGAAGCTGCTGCCGGTGGGCGCGACGCGCTGGGTCGCCGGGCGGCTCGACCAGTACGGGCAGACCTTGCAGATCGTGCATCCCGAGCATGTCTCGGAAGGCTCGGCAACGCCGCTGGGGCAGCTTCGCGAGCCGGTCTATCCGCTGTCCGAGGGGCTGACGCAGGGGCGCGTGGCGAGCCTCGTCGAGCAGGCGCTCAGGCTGCTGCCCGAGCTGCCCGAGTGGATCGAGCCGGGGCTGGTCGAGCGGATGGGCTGGCCCGCCTGGGCCGAGGCGCTGCGGCTCGCCCACGCGGGCAAGCACGAGGCGGCGCTCGACCGGCTGGCGTTCGATGAACTGCTGGCGAACAGCCTCGCGCTGATGCTGGTGCGCGCAAGCAACCGCTCGCAGCGCGGCACGCCGCTCAGGGGGGATGGCCGGCTGCGCGAGAAGCTGCGGCTGCCCTTCGCGCTGACCGGCGCGCAGACGCGCTCGATCGGCGAGATCGAGGGCGATCTCGCGCAGGAGGCGCCGATGCTGCGGCTGCTGCAGGGTGACGTCGGGTCGGGCAAGACGGTGGTGGCGCTCTCGGCGATGCTGATCGCGGTCGAGGCGGGCGCGCAGGCGGCGATGCTCGCGCCGACCGAGCTGCTCGCGCGCCAGCATCACGCCACGCTGATGCGCATGGCACAGGGTACCGGCGTCGAGATCGCGCTACTGACGGGCCGCGACAAGGGCAGGGCGCGCGAGTCGGTGCTGATGGGCCTGCTCGACGGCTCGATCGACATCGTCGTCGGCACCCACGCGATCTTTCAGGACGCGGTCGAATACCGCAACCTCGCGCTGGTGGTGATCGACGAGCAGCACCGCTTCGGCGTCGGCCAGCGGCTGATGCTGGCGCGCAAGGGACGCCGCACGCCGCACACGCTGGCGATGACCGCGACGCCGATCCCGCGCACGCTCACGCTCGCGCAGTATGGCGAGATGGAAGTCTCGCGGCTCGACGAACTGCCGCCCGGCCGCCAGGCGATCGATACCCGGGTGATCGCGGTCGAGCGGATGGGCGACGTGACGCAGGCGCTGGCACGGCATCTCGAGGGCGGGGGGCAGGCCTACTGGGTCTGCCCGATGGTGCGCGACAACGAGAGCGACGATCTCGCCGCCGCCGAGGCGCGCTATGCCGGGCTGAGGGAACGGTTCGGCGAGGACGTGGTGCTCGTCCACGGCCAGCTCCGGCCCGAGGCGAAGGACGCGGCGATGGAGCGCTTCGCCGGTGGCACGGCCAAGCTGCTGGTGGCGACGACGGTGATCGAGGTCGGGGTCGACGTGCCCAACGCGACGCTCATGGTGATCGAGCAGGCCGAGCGCTTCGGCCTCGCCCAGCTCCACCAGCTTCGCGGCCGCGTCGGGCGCGGCGAGGGCAAGTCGGTGTGCCTGCTGCTGCGCGGCAATGCCTTGTCCGAGACCGCGAAGCAGCGGCTGTCACTGATGCGCGAAACGCAGGACGGCTTCCGGCTCGCCGAGGAGGATCTCGAACTGCGGGGCGGCGGCGAACTGCTCGGTACCCGCCAGTCGGGCGATACGCCGTTCCGCATCGCCGATCTCGAGCAGATCCAGCGGCTGCTGCCGGTGGCGCACGACGATGCGCGGCTGCTGATGGAGCGCGACGGCGGCCTGACCGGCGCGCGCGGCGAGGCGGCGCGGCTGCTGCTCTACCTGTTCGAGCGGGACTGGGGCGTGCAGCTCCTGCGCGGCGGTTGAGAGCGGCCGGCGAGCGAGGGTCCGCCGGTCAGAGCGTCTTCATCAGTTCGACGAATTCGAGATCGTCGCGTTTCGGCAAACCGAAGCGCTCGTCGCCATAGGGGAAAGGTGCCGTTTGCCCCGTGCGGCGATACCCGCGCCGCTCGTACCAGGCGATGAGGCTGTCGCGCCGACCGACGACGAGCATGCGCACGCGCGCGCCATCGTGGCGGGCGACCTCGCGCTCGGCGGCATCGAGCAGAGCGCGTCCGTGGCCGCGCGACTGCAGCTCGGTATCGACGGCGAAGGACCCCAGGTACCACGTCTGCTCGCCCTCGTCCGCGAGCCAGACGCAGCCGCGGATCGGGCCCTCCTGCTCGGGACGCCAGACGAGCAGCCGGGCGCCGGGAGAGCTGGCAAGGTCGTCGCGCAGCATCGCTTCATCGGCGCGCTGGCCGCCAATCAGCTCGCCTTCGCTGTTCCAGCCCGCGCCGCGATAGGTGCGATTGAGCAGTGTCGCGATCTCGGCGAGCTCGTCAGCCGCGACCGGGCGCAGATGCGCAAGCGGCGCGGTACCGGCAGGGGACGCATTCATCCGCTTTGCAATAGCCTCTCGTCCCGAGGCTGCAAGTACCGCGCAGGGTTGTCAGGACTTGCGGGCCTGCTCTTCGTGCAGGTGGCGATAGTGCTGAACCCGCGTCGCGCGCAGGCCGGCCATGCCTTCGCGCTCCACCGCGCGCTGCCAGCTTGCCAGTTCCTCGAGCGTGAGATCATAGCGTTCGCACGCTTCGCGGATGGTGATCAGGCCGCCGTTGACGGCCGCGACAACTTCGGCCTTGCGTCGGATGACCCAACGCGAGGTCCTTGGCGACGGCAGGTCATCCTTGGTCATGGCCTCGCCAAGCGGACCAATGACTTCGGATCGGGTCGTTTCATCCTTTTGCAGCATGTCAAGCCTCCCTCGAGCTGTTGAACCAGCCCCCTGGTGCAGCCCCCCAATGGCGCTAAGGATTGTGCCTGATGAGTTAATAGGATGATATCTTGATTGGTTAACAAATGATCGGGGCCGATGTGGCAAGGCCTTGAAACATCGATTAAATCGAGATGGGAAATTCTTTCCAATATATTAAAGTGTGATTAACTTACCCTACTTACCAATGTCTCGAGGAGGCATTGATGAAGGTCGATCAGGACGTATCTTGCATTGCGTTGGGTGGCGCCATCGGTTCGGCGCTACTTCGGCACGTTTCAGCCGAGGGCTGCCAACTTCTGCTCGAGTCGCGCGTGATTCGCGTCGGCATGCGGCTTTCACTCGCCCTGGAGCCGTCGATCCGGGTGGCGGGAACGGTCCGCTGGATCGTCGCCGGACGCGCCGGATTCGAGTTCGACCAAGCGCTGACGAGCCGCATTCAGGCGCTGCTCGAGCCGACGCATCCGCTGCCGTCGCCGGTCACGATCTATCCTGCGTGAGCGTTTGTTAACCACGGAACCCACTTCATCACGCCGCCCGCGAAGGGTGTCCATGTCCCGGTTCGCACGCCTGAGCGGGCGAGCACGTCGCTGGTCCACTGGTTGCAGGTGCGCGTGACGGCATAGTGTCCGCCGGTCTCGTAGAACACGTCGCTTGCGCCGTAGCCGGGGTGCCGCGTGCCGGGCCAGGCCGGGCCGAGCTGCTCCTCGATCGCGTCGACCAGCGCGGCGTAGGTATGGTCGTCGAGCCGAAGCGGCCTCAGCGTCGGCGAGGGGGCCGGGCGGACGTAGTGCGCGACATGAAGCAGGCCTTCGCCGCCGATCCCGACGATGCGCGCCACCGTCGCGGGCGACAGGTCCCACCAGGTCGGCGTGTTCAGGAACACCTCGCGCTCGCCCCAGCTCACCGCGATGTGGGTGTAATCGCGGCGCGGCGCGGCGACATCGTCGGCGGGGAAGGTCGCGCGCCAGTCCTTCGCCGGCGTGACCAGCGGCATGACGATGGCGGTGTGCACGCCGTTGGTCTCGACCATGATCTCGACCCCGCCCGCCTCGGCCTCGCGCCAGTCCGGATTGCGCGGGATCGACGAGCCGATCCAGGCGGCGAGCATGAACAGGCCGAGCGCGAGCGCCAGCCAGGCGCCCGCCCGGCGCAGCGCGCGGCCTATCGCGCGGGCCGTCGTTGCCGCAACCACAGGATCGACCAGTCGCCGTTGACCAGCCGCGCGGCGAGCCGCAGCCCCTCGCGGCGGCAGGCGGTGCGGACCGCGCGTTCCTGCGTGGTCAGCAGCCCGGCGAGCACGAGACTGCCGCCGGGCACCAGCGCGCGGGCGAAGTCGGGCGCCAGCGCGACCAGCGGTCCCGCAAGGATATTGGCGATCACGAGATCGTAGGGCCCGCGCGCGGCGATCAGCGGATGGTCGAGCCCGGGCGCGACGGTCATCACGAGTTCGCCCGCGCCCCCGCCCAGCGCGACGCCGTTGCGCGCGGCGTTATCCTCGACCACCGGAGCGCAGACCGCGTCGATGTCGCTGGCGGTGGCGTGCGCGCGCGGCCAAAGCGCTAGCGCGGCGAAGGCTAGAAGGCCGGTCCCGGTGCCGACGTCGAGCGCATTGCGCACCAGCGTGCCGCGCCGTTTCATCGCGTCGAGCATGGCCAGACATCCCGCCGTGGTCTCGTGCTGGCCGGTGCCGAAAGCCTGGCTGGCGGGAATGGCGAAGTCGACCGTGCCGGGCGTATCGTCGGCGGGGAAGTCGGGGGTGTGGACGTGGAAACGCCCCGTGCGGATCGGCGCGACCTCCTGCTGGCTGAGCGTCACCCAGTCGGCATCGGGCAGCTCCTCGACCGTCAGTTCCGGCGCGAACTCGGGCGAGGCGCCGGCGAAGAGCCTCGCCACCGCCGCCTTGTCCGCCTTGCGCGGCCTGCGGCCGAGCCAGGCTTCGAGCACCCAGTCGTCGGGCCGGTCCTCGGCGATCTCGCTGCCGGCGATGACGATGTCGTGATCCCAGTCGAGCGCGTCCTCGTGGGCCAGCAGCGCCGCTTCGACCACGGCGCGCGGCGCGTGCGCGCTGATCTTCCAGCTCATCGGGCGGCCCGCTCCTGCTCGAGGCGTTCGTCGAGGCGGGCGTGGATCGCGTCTGCGTAGGCGGCGCAGGTCATTGCCGGTTCGCCGACCAGGCGCGCGCGCATGCCGCTGGCGGATGGGTGCGGTGTCATGAGGATGTCGCACGAAACTTCGCGCAGCCTTGCAAGCCCGGCGTGATAGGCGGTGATCCATTCCGGATGATCGGAAAAGCGATAGTTCTCGGCGCTGACCGGGGAGAGGCTGTCGGCGTAGACCATGGCGCGGCAGTCGGCGCCTTCGCACGAGGTCCAGGTCCAGCTCAGCGCACCGGTGGTGTGTCCGGGCGTGGCGATCGGGATGAGCGACAGCGTGCCCAGGGTCAACGGCTCGCCGGGCGTGACCAGGCCGTCGACACGGGCGGGCGCGAACGGATCGTGCATGCCGTATTGCGGGTCGTCGCTCGCCGTCTCGCCGCTTCGCAGCACCGGCGCGGCGGCTTGCGAGGCGAGCAGCCGCGCGCCGGTTATGCGCTGCAGCCCGGCAAGCCCGCCGACGTGATCGAAATGCTCGTGGCTGTGGAGCAGGATCTTCACGTCGGAGGGCCGAAAGCCAAGCTTCGCGATGTTCGTCGAAACCAGCGGCGCCCCGCCGCGCGATCCGCCGTCGATCAGGATATGGCCGGTCTCGCCCGCGATCAGGATCGCGGCGATGCCGCAAGTGCCGACGTAATACGTGTTGCCGAAGATCCGGTAGGGCGGACCCGCCTTGTCCCATTCGTCCCAGTCGGTGCAGGCCTCCACCCAGGCCGAGGCGGGCGCTGCCGCGGCGGGGCCGGGCGGCGGCGGGACGGCTGTCGCACGGCTCGCGGCGAGACCGGCAAGGAGCAGGGTGGCCACCAGCCTAGCGGACATAGCTTGCCCCGTTGGCGTCGAGCGTCGCGCCCGTCATGCTCGGCGGCGCGTCGAGCGCGCAAAAGGCGACAATCGCCGCGATCTCTTGCGGCGTGGCGACGCGGCCGAGCGGAATGTCGGCGAGCAGCCCGGCGCCGCCTCGGCTTTCGAGATAGTCGCCCGCCATGGCGGTGTCGGTGAAGCCGGGGGTGATCGCGTAGCTATAGATGTCGTCGGCGGCATAGCCGCGTGCGATCGTCTTGTGCAGCGCGAGCATTCCGCCCTTGGCGGCGGCGTAGTGCCAGTGCGCGGGCGAATCGCCGCGATGGCCCGCGCGGCTGGCGACGTGGACGAGCCGCCCGCCGCGTCCGCGCTGCTGCCAGTGGAGCACCGCGAGGCGCGAAAGCTGCGCCGCGGCGGTGAGGTTGATCGTCATGGTTCGCGCCCAGTCGTCGAGCCACTCGGCTTCGGGCCGGGCGAGGTCGCTCGCCTCGAAAACCCCGGCATTGTTGACGAGCACGTCGATCTCGCCGCCCGAGCGGTCGCGCGCTTCGGCCCAGAGCCGGTCGACCGCCGCCGGATCGGCGAGGTCCGCCGCGACCGTGGCGGCGTCGCCTGCGCGGCTGGCGTGGCCGACGACATGGGCGCCGCGCGTGCGCAGGGTTTCGACGGCGGCGGCGCCGATGCCGCGGCTCGAACCGGTGACGAGGATGTTGGTGCTGTGCATGCCGTGCGCCCTAGGACGACTTGCGGCCCATGCAAACCCGCGCGCGGCAATTGCCTGTCCGAATGACAAGGTTCGCGCCTCTTGCGCTTGAACCATGCGGCAATTTGACTAAGGGGGAGGGGACCAAGGGGCAGCGCCGGGGGCTGCCCGCCTCAAGGGGATAGAAGAAGCATGGCCCAAGCCGGCACAACCAACCGACCGCTCTCGCCGCACTTGCAGATCTGGCGCTGGGGTCCGGCCATGTTCGTCTCGATCATGCACCGCGTCACCGGCAGCGGCAACGTTGTCGGCATTGCCATCCTGCTGTGGTGGCTTGGCGCGATGGCGAGCGGCAAGGCGGCCTACGACACCTTCGCCTGGCTGGCGACCACGCCGATCGGCTACATCGTCCTCGTCGGCATCACCTGGTCGTTCTTCACTCACATGATGAGCGGCCTGCGCCACTTCGTGCTCGACATCGGCGCGGGCTACGAGCTCGACACCAACAAGGTTTGGTCGATCGTCTGCCCGGTCATGGGCGTTCTCCTGACGGTCCTCTTCTGGGCCATCCTGCTGCTGCGCTGAGGGGCTTGAACAATGGGTAACGGAACTTCCATCGGCCGCGTGCGCGGCCTGGGCTCGGCCAAGAGCGGCTCGCATCACTGGCTGCTCCAGCGCTTCACCGCGATCGGCAACCTGCTGCTGGGCCTCTGGATCGCGGTGTCGATCCTGCTGCTGCCGAACCTGAGCTATTCGACGGTCGTCGAATGGGTCTCCGCGCCGGTGCCCGCCACCGCGATGGCGCTGCTCATCATCAGCACGATCTGGCACGCGCGCCTCGGCCTGCAGGTGCTCTTCGAAGACTATGTCCACGAGAACGGCAGCAAGTTCGCGGTGCTCACGCTGCTCAATCTCGCCGCCTTTGCCGGGGCCGCCTTTGGCCTCTTCTGCGTCATCCGCCTGGCGCTGGGAGGCGCTGCTTAACATGGCCACTCAGCCCGCTTACGACATTATCGACCATACCTACGACACCGTCGTCGTCGGCGCCGGCGGCTCAGGCCTTCGCGCGACGATGGGCGCGGCCGAGGCCGGCCTGAAGACGGCGTGCATCACCAAGGTCTTCCCGACCCGCTCGCACACCGTCGCGGCGCAGGGCGGCATCGCCGCCTCGCTGTGCAACAACACGCCCGACCACTGGACCTGGCACATGTACGACACCGTCAAGGGGTCGGACTGGCTGGGCGACCAGGACGCGATCGAATACATGGTGCGCGAGGCGCCCCAGGCGGTCTACGAGCTCGAGCATGCGGGTGTGCCCTTCAGCCGCAACGCCAACGGCACGATCTACCAGCGCCCCTTCGGCGGCCACATGCAGAACATGGGCGAGGGCCCGCCGGTGCAGCGCACCTGCGCGGCGGCGGACCGCACCGGCCACGCGATGCTCCACGCGCTCTACCAGCAGAGCCTGAAGTACTCGGCCGACTTCTATATCGAGTATTTCGCCATCGACCTCATCATGGAGGGCGGCAAGTGCGTCGGCGTGATCGCGCTGTGCCTCGATGACGGTTCGATCCACCGCTTCCGCTCGCAGTCTGTGGTGCTCGCGACCGGCGGCTACGGCCGCTGCTACTTCACCGCGACCTCGGCGCACACCTGCACCGGCGACGGCGGCGGTATGGTGCTGCGCGCCGGCCTGCCGTTGCAGGACATGGAGTTCGTCCAGTTCCACCCGACCGGCATCTACGGCGCGGGCGTGCTCATCACCGAGGGCGCGCGCGGTGAGGGCGGCTACCTGACCAACTCCGAGGGCGAGCGCTTCATGGAGCGCTATGCGCCCAGCGCGAAGGACCTCGCCAGCCGCGACGTGGTGTCGCGCTCGATGGCGCTGGAGATCCGCGAAGGCCGCGGCGTCGGTCCGAACAAGGACCACATCTACCTGCACCTCGATCACATCGATCCCAAGGTGCTGGCAGAGCGGCTGCCGGGCATCACCGAGAGCGGCAAGATCTTCGCGGGCGTCGATCTCACGCGCCAGCCGCTGCCCGTCGTGCCGACCGTGCACTACAACATGGGCGGCATCCCGACGAACTATCACGGGCAAGTCGTCACCATCGGCGCCGACGGCGATCCCGAGACGGTGGTTCCGGGCCTCTACGCAGTGGGCGAGGCGGCCTGCGTCTCGGTCCACGGCGCGAACCGGCTCGGCTCGAACTCGCTGATCGACCTCGTGGTGTTCGGCCGTGCGACCGGGCTGCACCTCAAGGACAACCTCGTCGCCGGCGCCAAGCAGCCCGAGCTGCCCAAGGATTCGGCCGACCTCGCGCTGTCGCGCCTCGACCATTTCCGCAACGCCTCGGGCGATTCGCCCACGGCCGAGATCCGCGTCGAGATGCAGCGCACCATGTCGCAGCATGCCGCCGTGTTCCGCACCGACGAACTCATGGCCGAGGGCAAGGAAAAGATCGCCGCGACCTACAAGCGGATGGAAGACATCCACGTTTCGGACAAGGGCCTGATCTGGAACTCGGACCTCGTCGAGACGATGGAACTCGACAATCTCATCAGCCAGGCGACGGTGACGCTCCACGGCGCGCACAACCGCAAGGAAAGCCGCGGCGCCCACGCGCACGAGGATTTCCCCAACCGCGACGACGCCAACTGGATGAAGCACACAGCGGCCTGGTTCACCGGCTGGGGCGGCAAGGGCGGCGAGGTGCGGCTCGACTATCGCCCGGTCCACGAATTCACCCTCACCGAGGATGTCGAGTACATCAAGCCCAAGGCGCGCGTGTACTGATCCGCGTTTCCCCGCAAGGGGTATGAAACGGCGAAGGGCGGCATGCCGGCAACGGCGCGCCGCCCTTTTTCGTTCCCTGAAGCGGATCGCGTTTCATCATGCGGCAAAAACCTTTCGATATCTTCGCAACTTCGTGTGTTGCCAAGCATTTCGCTCTTGGAGCGAGAAAACAGAGACGGAGGCCGGAAAGTGGAACGCGAGAACCTGGATCCTGCGGTGAATCCGCGTGTCGAGGACGATCCTGTGGTGCAGTCGCTGCGCCAGCTCGGCGGCAGGACCTGGGGCTGGATTCTCGCCTACGGCATCCTGCTGCTCGTCTTCGCGGTGATCGTCGCGGCAAATCCGCTGGTCGCCGGTATCGCCACGGGGATCGTGCTCGGCGTCGTCCTGTTCCTTTACGGCATTGCCGCGATCGCGGCGGGCGCGACCTCGCTCGCGCACCGGGCGCGCTGGCTCGAGATCGTGTTGGGCGTAATCGCGGTGATCGCCGGACTCTACGCCTTCTTCAATCCGGTCGCCGGCGCGTTGTCGCTGGTGCTCGCGATCGGCATATGGTTGCTGGTGACGGGCGTCCTGCACGTCGTCTGGGGCTTTCAGGCGAAGCACGATCGCGGCTGGCGGCTGTTTCTCGGCGTGCTCGACGTGGTGCTCGGCCTGATCCTGCTGTTCGGCACGCCGGCGACGGGAATCGCGTTTCTCGCGGTGATCGTGATGGTCAGCATGGCGGTGCGCGGCGTGTTCCTCATCATGCTGGCGCTTTCGCTCAAGAAAGCCGGCACCGACTGACTGACCCCGCCTGCGGATAGACCGGACCCGGCCCGGAAGAGGCGTTGACATTCAGCCGCCATTCATGTTTACAAACGTAGTCGATTACGTGTGTAAACGAAGGAGGGGGCGATGGCGGATCACGAGGGCCAGCCCGAACGCATCAGCGAAGCCGAATACGCGGTCATGGACGTGCTGTGGAAGCACAGCCCGCTTTCTGCCTCGGACGTGTGCGACAAGGTCTGCGGCGAGCGAGGCTGGAGCCTCGCGACGGTCAAGACGCTGCTCTCGCGGCTCGTCGCCAAGCAGGCGCTCGCCACCCAGCCAGAGGGCAAACGCTTCCTCTACAGCCCGCTGATCGCGCGCGCCGACTATGTCGGCACCGAGAGCCGCCGCCTGGTCGACCGCCTGTTCGGCGGCCGCGCCGCGCCGCTCTTCGCGCATCTCGCGCAGACCGAGGCGCTGACGAGCGACGACATCGCCGAAATCGAGGCGCTCCTGCAGGAGTTGAAGCAATGACCGCCTGGCTGATCGATACCCTGCTGATGACCGGCATCCTGATGGTGTTCGTCCTGCTGGTCCGCAAGCCGGTGGGCCGCTGGTTCGGTCCCGCCGCGGCCTATGCGCTCTGGGCGCTGCCGATGATCCGCCTGTTTCTGCCGCCGCTGGTCCTGCCCAGGGAGACCGTCGTCGCGCGGCCCAGCTTTGAAGTCGTGCCGCTGATCGTCGACCGGGTGCCCGCCGACCCCGCGCCGCTCGCCGCTCCGGTGGCCGAGATGGCGCCGGCCGAGGCTGTTTCCGCACCGTTCTGGGCGGAGTGGCCGGTGGTCGAGATTGCGCTGGCGGTCTGGCTCGGGGGGGCGGCCCTGTTCCTGCTTCACCGGGTCTTCGCCTATCGCGCGATGCGCGCCGAACTGCTGCGCGACGCGCGCCGGGTCGGCCACGCGGGCAGGGTCTCGATCGTCGAGAGCCCGGCCGTGGCCGCGCCGCTTGCCTTCGGGGTGTTCGACCGCGTCGTCGCGCTTCCCGCCGGCTTTCTCGCGACCGCCGATTCCGATGCGTCGGATTTCGCCATCGCGCACGAGCTTGAACATCACGCGGGCAACGATCTCGTCGCCAATTTCGCGGTGCAGCCGCTTTTCGCGCTGCACTGGTTCAATCCGCTCGCCTGGATGGCCTGGCGCGCGCTGCGCAGCGACCAGGAAGCGGCCTGCGACGCGCGGGTCATGGCCGGGCGCGACCGCTCCGAGCGGGAACGCTACGGCCGCCTCATCGCCGAGTTCGCGGTCGGTCCGCGCCTCGCGCTCGCCGCGCCGATGGCGGGCCCCTTGCGCGGCGACAAGCCGATCATCCACCGCCTCAAGGCGCTCGTGCGCAACGACGTGTCCGAGCGGCGCAAGCTGCTCGGCCGCAGCCTCTTCGCGGTCGCGGTGATCGGCGTGCCCGCGACGGCCACCGTCACTTACGCTGCGGTCGAGACCGAGGGTGACGCGCCGCAGCTCACCGCGGTCGATCCCGATATCGGACCGGCGCCGGTGAGCGCTTCATCGGAGGCCCCATGGGCCAGCGACGATTGCCCCGATGCCTCGCCCGATCACGACTGCGCCGACCATGCCCCACCCGCGCATCGGGTGGTCCACCGCGAAGGCAAGGCCAACCATTTTGCCATGAATACCCCGCTCAGCGAGGCGCAGATCGAGCAGGCCGAACGCGACGCCGAACGGGCTGAACGCGATGCGGAGCGGGCTGGCCGCGATGCCGAGCGCGCGGGCCGCGAGGCCGAGCGCGAAGCCGAACGTCAGGCGATGGAGGCGGAGCGTGCCGCGCGCATCGCGGAGCGTGACGCCGAGCAGGCCGAGCGCGAAGCCGAACGCCGCGCCCGCGACATCGAGCGCCGCGCCGCGCAGATCGAGCGCGAAGCCGAGCGTGCCGCTGCTGGCGCGCCCGACGTGCAGCACTGGGTCTCGGCGGACGGCAAGGTCGAGACGATCCGCCTCGTCAGCAAGGACCGGAACGGCAAGGCGCGCTCCATGCAGGAAATGGTGATCGATTCCTCGTGCCCCGCTGGCGGCCGCAGCGCCGCCGCCAGCGCCGCGAGCCCCGGCAGCGCCAGGTCTTCGGTGCGCATCTGCGTCGGCGAGCCCGATACGAGCGCCACGGTCCGGGCCGCGCTCGCGACCGCGCGGGCCAATGTCGCCTCGCAGGCCAATCTCTCGAGCAAGATGCGTAACGACATCATCGCGCAGATCGACGCGCAGATGGCCGAGGCGCGCGCTCACGCCGATTGACGGCCGCGCGCGCCGGTCCAGCGCAGCCTAGGGGCCGCAGTCCCAGGTGCCCGCAATGGGCTCGGGCTCCGCTTCGCCCTTGGTGAAGCGGAGCGTCGCATTGCGCGACACGCGCTCGCTGCGGTCGGGCAGCGGCTCGCCGGTGGTCTCGACCCAGATCGTCGCTTCGTCGCCCGCCAGCGAGACCCGCTTCTCCAGCGCATTGTAGCCACCGCGCCCGAGCCCGGCGAGCACGATCGCGCCGTCCTTCTCGCGCGCCAGTGCCATCGGGCGGGAGTCGGATCGTACGTCGGCCCGCGCGATCAGCAGCATGTGGCCCTTGGTGTTGACGAAGGCGCAGGCGAGCTCTCCTTCGAGCTCGGCGGCCGCGACGTCCGAACTGCGGATCGGCAGCAAGTATTCGGCGCGTTCAAACGTGCTCTCGGCGTCCTCCGACGCGGTCGCGCGCGCTTCCGGCGTCCGGGTCGGCGATGGCGGCGCACCCGGCCGGTCCGAGCAGGAGAGCGCCGCAAGGCAGGCGAGGGGGAGCAGGGCTGGTGTCAGGTTTCGCATCATGATGGTGTCGCCAACGCACGTGTCGTCCGGGCCGTTCCCGGTCGCGGCGCGAGGTGCCCGGCGTCTTTGAGGGTCGAACTCGGCTTCTTGGAAGATCGTTCAGCCCAGCGCAAGGCCGGGTCTGGAATGTCGGCGAACCGTTCTTTGAGAGCGACGAACCGTGCGCCGTGCATACTTCGAGTAGGAGGGAACCATGACTGACGACGTGCCCCGCCGGGAGCGATCCCCGGGAATAAAACTGCTGTTCGCCGGCCTCGTCGGGCTGGCGCTGATGATCCCGCTGATGCTGGTCTACGCGCTCGTCTATGACCGGCAGGACCAGTCGAACACCGCGCAAGCCGCGATCAACGCGGGTTGGGGCGGCGAGCAGGTGGTGGCGGGACCGGTGCTCGTCGTTCCCTATCGCACCACCGAGATCCAGACCGAGACCGTCGAGGGCAGGCAGGTGTCGAAGGCTGTCGACGTCGAACGCGAACTCTACGTCTCGCCCCTCTCAAACCGCGCCGAGGCCCGGATCGTGCCGCAGGAGCGGCGCAAGTCGATCTATCGCTCGGTGCTGTTCGAGGCCCGGCTCAAGGGCAAGGCGCGCTTCGGCCTTCCAGCCGACCTGCCGCGCTTCGGCGTGCGGCCCGAGCAACTCATCTGGGACCGCGCCGAGCTTCGCATCGGTGCATCGGACGCGCGCGGCCTGATGCACGGCGGCGCGATCACCGCCGGCGGCAGGCCACTCGCGGTCGAGCCCGGCAATGGACCCGCCGCGACCGGGGGGCAGGGCTTCTTCGCCTTCGTGCCGTGGGACGGCGAAGGCACGCTCGAGGTGGGCTACGAGTTCGGCCTGCGCGGCAGCCGCTCGCTCAGCCTCGTGCCGCGCGGCGGCCGCACCGAGTGGAAGGTCGCCTCCTCGTGGCCGAGCCCGAGCTTTTCCGGCGCCTTTCTGCCCGACGCGCGCGAGATCTCCGACGGGGGTTTCAGCGCCAGCTACGTCGTCGACAAGCTCGCGCTGGGACAGCCGCCGGTCGCCACGCGCGATCTCGGTCCCCCCGTAGTCAACGCGGGAACGGCCGCGTCATACCGCCCCGTGATCGCGCCCGACGGCGCGGCTTCGGGCAGCGCGCTCGCGGTCAGCGTCGGACTGGTCGAGCCGGTCGACCTCTATTCGAAGGTCGATCGCTCGGTGAAATACGGCTTCCTGTTCATCGGCTTCACGTTCGTGACTTTCCTGCTGTTCGACGTGATCGGCGGCGCGCGCGTCGCGCCGGCCGAGTATCTGCTGACCGGCGCCGGACTGGTGCTGTTCTTCGTGCTGCTGCTCGCCTTTGCCGAGGTGATCGGCTTCACCGGCGCCTATCTCGTCGCGAGCGCCGCGATCGTCGGGCTGCTGACGGCGTACAGCGCGGCGGTGCTCGGCGGATGGCGGCGTGCGGGTTTCGTCGGCGCCTTGCTCGCGGGCCTCTACGCGACGCTGTTCGTGCTGCTCAACCTCGAGGCGCTGAGCCTGCTGATCGGCGCGGTGCTGCTGTTCCTGGCGCTGGCGGGGATCATGTACGTGACCCGCAACGTCGAGTGGAACCGGGTCGGGCGGCGCGAGGAGGCGGACGGCTGAGGCGGACGCAGGCGGCTCCCGCCCCGGCGGGGGCCGCCTTGCCCGAGCCCCGTCAGCGCCAGCGCAGGCGCTCGCGGTTCAATTGTGCGACGCTGGTGACGCCCATGAGCTGCATGCCGCGCTCGATCTCGTCCTTGAGAATGCCGATCGCCCGCTCGACGCCCGCCTGGCCCGCAGCGGCGAGGGCATAGAGGTAGAGCCGGCCGCCGCTCGCGCAGTCGGCCCCTGCGCACAGCGCCTTGAGCACATGGGTGCCGCGCCGCACGCCACCGTCGCAGATCACCTCGATCCGTCCGTCGGCCGCGTCGACGATTTCGCGGAGCTGGTCGAAGGGCGCCCGGCTGCCGTCGAGCTGGCGACCGCCGTGGTTCGAGACCATGATCGCGTCCGCGCCGATCTCGATCGCGCGGCGTGCATCCGCCGCGCTCATCACGCCCTTGAGCACGAACGTGCCGCCCCATTCGTTGCGGATCTGCTCGGCGGTCCGCCAGGTCATCGAGCGGTCGAGCATGGTGTTGAAATAGCCCGCGATCGAGACCGCCTCGCCTGTCCCGGCGGAGACGTGCGTGTCGAGGTTGGGGAGCGCGAACTTCTCGCGCAGGAGGTAGTCGAGCGCCCAGCGCGGCTTGATCGCGTAGGATAGCGCTGACGAAGGCGTGAAGCGCGGCGGCGAGGTGAAACCGCTGCGCGCGCAGCGCTCGCGCTTGCCCGAAACGATCGTGTCGACGGTGAGCGCGATGGCATCGAACTTCGCGTCGCGGCAGCGGCGGATCATCGCCGCGTTGAGGCCCTTGTCCTTGTGGAGGTAAAGCTGGAACATCTTCGGGCTCGATATCAGCGCGCCGATCTCCTCGATCGAGACGGTGGCGAGGCTCGAGATGCCGCACCACAGGCCGAATTTCTCCGCCGCTTTCGCCACCGCGCGCTCGCCCTGCCAGTGGAACACGCGCTGCAGCGCGGTGGGCGAGAGAATCAGCGGCAGCGCCGACTTGCGGCCCAGGATCGTGACGGAGGTGTCGATCGTCTCGACGCCCGCGAGCACCTCGGGCACGAGATCGGCCTCCTCGAAGGCGGTGGTATTGCGGTCCTTGGTGATCTCGTCGTCGGCGGCGCCGTCGATGTAGTCGAACACCGGCCAGGGCAGCCGCTTGTTCGCAAGCCGCCGGAAATCGGCGATATTATGGCAATCCTTGAGCCGCATGCCCCCTGCCTAGGACGGAGCGGGCCCGGGAGCAATGCACGGCGGCGCGGCCGCGGGCGAGGCAGGAAAAAGTGAAGTGGTCGGGGAGAGAGGATTCGAACCTCCGGCCCCTGCCTCCCGAAGACAGTGCTCTACCAGGCTGAGCTACTCCCCGACCGGACTCGCCGTCCCAAGGGACTGGCGCGAGGCAGAGGCGCGCCTATAGAGAGCCCCGGGGCGGGTGGCAAGCGGCCAATCGCCGCCCGTGTGGCTTTTCTTCGCCGAGCCCCGCACGGCGGGGTCCGGCGCGCCGGATTCAGGCGGCGCGCCGGCCGGAAAGGGCGGCGAGATCGAGGTCGGGGCCCGACTCGCGCTGGAAGCGGCTGATCGCTTCGACCATGCTTTGCGCTTCCTGCGAGAGACTGCGCAGCGCGGCCGTGCTCTGTTCGACCATGGCGGCGTTCTGCTGGGTTGAGGTCTCGACTTCCGCGATGGTCGAATTGACCTGCCGCAGGTCTTCCGACTGCCGCTTCGAGATGTCGGCGATTTGCTCGACCGATTCGCCGACAACGGTTACCTGATCGACGATCGCGTGGAGCATCTTGCCGGTTTCCCCGACGAGTTCGACGCCTTCATTGACTTGGTCCACCGAGGTTTCGATGAGGGCCTTGATATCCTTGGCGGCTTCTGCCGAGCGCTGTGCCAGCGCGCGCACTTCGGTCGCGACGACGGCGAATCCCTTGCCCGAGTCGCCCGCCCGCGCGGCCTCGACGCCCGCATTGAGCGCGAGCAGATTGGTCTGGATGGCGATGCCGTTGATGATCGCGACGATCTTGCTGATCTCGCTGGCGGAACGCTGGATCAGTTCCATGGCCGCGATCGCGCGCTGGACGACTTCGCCGCCCTCGACCGCGCCCTTCTGTGCCTTGCCGATCGAATCGTTGAGCGCGATCGCGTTCTGCGCCGTCTCGCCGACGACTTCGGTCACCTGATTGAGCGAAGCGGCGGTCTGCTCGAGCGAGGCGGCCTGGCGCTCGGTGCGCGAGGCGAGGTCGTCTGATGCGGTGCGGATCTCCGCCGTGCTCAGGCTGATCTCGCGCGCGGCGCGAGTCACGCCGTCGATGGCGCCGCTGAGCGCGCGCGCCGACCCGTTGAAGTGCTTGCGCAGGGTCTCGTAACTTTCCGGGAAGGGGATTGCGATCTGGTAGGCGAGGTTGCCGGCGGAGAGTTCTTCGAGGCCGTCAGCGAGCGCGTGGATGACGCTGTGCTGCTCGGCCTCGCGCGCTTCGCGCTCGGCTGCCCGCTCGGCTTCGATCCGTTCGCGCTCGGACTCGGCATCGGCGGCAAGACGCTCGCGTTCAGCCGCCGCCTCGTTGCGCAGCCGATCGCTTTCCTCGCGGTCGCGGTCCTGCTGCAGGAACAGCGCCTCGAGCCGGATCGCAAGGTAGCTCAGGCCCGCGCACTCGAAGACGACCACGACCGCGTGGAACAGCACGCGCCCGAAGTCCGAGCCGTCCGGAAAGACATAGGCGGGATAGACGAAGTTCAGCGTCAGGTGATGGACCGCGACGACGATCGTGGCGGCCACGATCGGGCGCCAGTCGGCCAGCATCGCCAGCAGCGCGATGAGAGTGAAGAAGACCATGTGGATGTCGACCATCCACGTGTGGCCGCTGTATTCCATCAGGCCGAGCGCGGGGAACACGGGAATGGTGATGCCCATGACGATGCGGGCGGGAACATCGCTGCGCTTTTGCCAGACGAGCAGTACCGGACCGACGCATAGCATGGCCGAGACGAAGAGGGAGAACCAGCCCGCTTGCCCCCTGAGCGCGCTGATCACCATCAGGAAGGCGTAGGCGAGGCAGATCCCGGTCAGGATCTTCATGCCGTGCGCGCGCAGCTTTTCGAGTTGTTCCATCGTCTACGAACCTTGGTTTTTGGCGAGTTGGGCGCATCCCACGGCGGCGGCGGGAAGCACGATCATGCCGTCGCGCAGCGCCTGCCAGGCGATGGCGATCGACGGGATTTGGATGACGACGCTGCCGCCGGCCTGGCCGCGCTGGAGGATCTGGGCGCCATGGCCGACCGCCCAGGCACCGACCGAGGCTTCGGCGCGGCTCCAGAGCGGAACCAGCACTCCGGCCTGGTCCGCCCTCGGCAGAAACAGCGACAGGCAAAGCGCAATCGCGGCGAGCGCGGCCTGAGCCCAGAGAATCGCGTGTCCCACCTTTGGCCTTGTCGTCGTTACGGGGTCGAGCATGTTCGGCCCATCGCACGCGCGGCTCTAAGGAAGGTTATGCCGCTCGCTAGGGGCATGCGCTTAAGGAGGTGGCGACGGCCGGGAGCCTTGGCAGCCGATCCGCTCGCGGCTAGCTTTCCGTCCATGCAGAATGCTTCGACGATCGACCGCCGCTCCGTGCGCGCGCACTGGGAATGGCAATATCTCGAACTCATGCGCCGCATCTGGGAAGAGGGCGACGAACGCATCGACCGGACCGGCATCGGCACCCGCGCGGTCTTCGGCGCGACGATCCGTTTCGACTTGTCGGGCGGGGCGATGCCGCTGCTCACCACCAAGCGGGTCTACTGGAAGACGGCGACGCGCGAACTGCTGTGGTTCCTGACCGGCGAGACCAACATCCGCCCGCTTTGCGCGCAAGGCGTGGAAATCTGGACCGACTGGCCGCTCGACCGCTATCGCCGCGAGACGGGCGACGACATCGCGCGCGCCGAGTTCTCGCGCCGTATCGTCGAGGATGCGGGCTTCGCCGAGCGCTGGGGCGATCTCGGTCCGGTCTACGGCAAGCAGTGGGTCGACTGGCCGGTTTACGAAGCGGCGGGCGAGGGGCTCTACCGCCGGCGCGAGAAGGGCATCGACCAGGTCTCGCAAGTGGTCGGGAGCCTGCGCACCAATCCGGGCAGCCGCCGCCATATCATCGAGGGCTGGAACGTCGCCGAGCTCGATGCGATGGCGCTGCCGCCCTGTCACAAGACCTACCAGTTCCACGTCGCCGACGGGCGCCTTTCCGGCCTGCTCTACCAGCGGAGCTGCGATCTCGGCCTCGGTTTCGCGTTCAACATGTGGTCGCTCGCGCTGCTCACGCGCATGCTGGCGCAGCAATGCGATCTGGAGCCCGGCGAAGTCGTCTGGATGGGCGGCGACGTCCATCTCTACAGCAATCACGCGCCGCTGGTCGAAGCGCAGCTCGCGCGGGAACCTGAGGGCGAGGCGCGGCTTTCTATCCTGAGAAGGCCCGCGAGCATGTTCGACTATGCGATCACCGACTTCGATGTCTCGGGCTATGCTCCGCAGGCCCATATTCCGGCTCCGGTGGCGGTCTGAGCGGCGCGCGCGCGGGCTGATTGACAACACCGAGATGCGCAATAATATAACGATGTATTGGAATTTTGCTTCTCAACGGGAGTCGGTTGGCGAAGCGTAACCGGGAGAGCGCTACGATGGCGGTAAACAAGCCTGGCGCAGGCAAGCCGCGGGGCAATCTCCCGCCGCTCGAACTCTACGTGCCCGAGCCGCAGTTCCGGCCCGGCGACACGGTCGACTATTCCGGACTCGTGATCCCCGAGGCGGGCCGGCAGCCGCGCCCCGACGAGGCTTGCGCCGCGTCCGAGACGCGCCCGCTGTGCGACGACATGATCCGCGTGCTCGACGCCGAGGGCCGCGCGGTCGGACCCTGGGACCCCGCGCTCGATCCCGAGACGCTGCGGCGCATGCTGCGGGCGATGGCGCTCACCCGTGCCTTCGACGACCGGATGTATCGCGGCCAGCGCCAGGGCAAGACTAGCTTCTACATGAAATGCACCGGCGAGGAGGCGACCTCGGTCGCCAGCGCCTTCGCGCTCGCCGACGACGACATGGTCTTTCCCAGCTATCGCCAGCAGGGCATCCTGATTACGCGCGGCTTTCCGCTGGTCGAGATGGTCAACCAGATCTATTCGAACCGCGCCGACCGGCTCAAGGGCCGGCAGTTGCCGATCATGTATTCGGCGCGCGACTACGGCTTCTTCTCGATCTCGGGCAATCTCGCGACGCAGTATCCGCAGGCGGTGGGCTGGGCGATGGCGAGCGCGATCAAGGGCGATACCCGGATCGCGACGAGCTTCATCGGCGAGGGGTCGAGCGCGGAAGGCGACTTTCACGCGGCGATGACTTTCGCGGCGGTCTACAACGCGCCGGTCGTGCTCAACGTGGTCAACAACCAGTGGGCGATCTCCAGCTTCTCGGGCTTCGCCGGGGGTGAGCGGGCGACGTTCGCGGCGCGGGCGATCGGCTACGGCATCGCCGGCCTGCGTGTCGACGGCAACGATGCGCTGGCGGTCTACGCGGCGATGCAGTGGGCGGCGAACCGCGCCCGCGCCAATGCCGGACCCACGCTCATCGAGCATTTCACCTACCGCGCCGAGGGCCATTCGACCTCGGATGATCCCAGCGCCTACCGCTCGGCGCAGGAGCGCGAGGAATGGCCGCTGGGCGATCCGATCATGCGGCTCAAGCAGCATCTCGTCGCGCTCGGCGAGTGGGACGACGAGCGCCACGCGGCGATGGACCTCGAACTGGCCGAGGAAGTGAAGAAGGCGACCAAGGAGGCCGAGAAGAACGGCATTCTCGGCCATGGCCTGCACCATCCCTTCCACACCATGTTCGAGGACGTCTTCGAGGAACTGCCCTGGCATCTCGAGGAGCAGGCCGAGCAGGCGATTCACGAGCGCCGCATCAAGTGGCCGAGTTGGAAGGAGTTCTCGAAGTGAGCGCGTCGCATGACTGCAGGGGGAACGGCCGATGAGCAGCGAGGAAGCCGCCCTTTCGCTCGCCACCGCGAGCGCGCGACCGCTCAACATGATCGAGGCGATCAACGACGCGCTCGACCTGATGATGTCGCGCGATCCCGACGTCGTCGTCCTCGGCGAGGACGTGGGCTATTTCGGCGGCGTGTTCCGCGCGACCGCCAACCTGCAGAGGAAGTACGGCAAGAACCGCGTGTTCGACACGCCGATCAACGAGTGCGGCATCATCGGCGCGGCGGTCGGCATGGCCGCCTACGGCCTGCGCCCGGTACCCGAGATCCAGTTCGCCGACTACATCTATCCCGGGCTCGACCAGCTCATTTCCGAGGCGGCGCGGATGCGCTACCGCTCGGCGGGCGAGTTCACCGCGCCGGTCACCGTGCGCTCGCCCTTCGGCGGCGGCATCTTCGGCGGCCAGACGCACAGCCAGAGCCCCGAAGCGCTGTTCACCCATGTCGCCGGGCTCAAGACGGTGATCCCCTCGACCCCGCACGACGCCAAGGGCCTGCTGATCGCGGCGATCGAGGATGATGATCCGGTGATCTTCTTCGAGCCCAAGCGCATCTACAACGGCCCGTTCGACGGCGATTACGACAGCCCCTCGAAAACCTGGAAGAGCCATCCCGGCGGCAAGGTGCCCGAGGGCTACTACCGCATCCCTCTTGGCAAGGCGCGCACCGTGCGCGAGGGCTCGGCGATGACGGTGCTGGTCTACGGCACGATGGTCCATGTCGCCGAGGCGGTGCTCGCGGCCAAGGGCGTCGATGCCGAGATCATCGACTTGCGCACGCTGGTCCCGCTCGACATCGAGGCTGTCGAAAAGTCGGTGGAGAAGACCGGCAAATGCCTGGTGATACACGAGGCGACGCGCACCTCGGGCTTCGGCGCCGAACTCGTCGCGCTGGTGCAGGAGCGCTGCTTCTATCACCTCGAGGCCCCGGTCGAGCGCGTCACCGGCTTCGACACGCCTTATCCGCACAGCCTCGAGTGGGCCTATTTTCCCGGACCCGTCCGCATCGGCGAGGCGGTCGACCGGCTGATGAAAGAGTAGTCCGATGGCACGTTATACGTTCCGCCTTCCCGATATCGGCGAAGGCATCGCCGAGGCCGAGATCGTCGCCTGGCACGTCAAGGTCGGCGACATGGTCGAGGAAGATGGCCGGCTTGCCGACATGATGACCGACAAGGCGACGGTCGAGATGGAAAGCCCGGTCTCGGGCAAGGTGCTTGAGGTCGCGGGCGGCGAGGGCGATGTGGTCGCGATCGGCTCGCCGCTCGTTGTGATCGAGGTCGAGGGCGAAATCGAGGACGACGACGCCGCGCCCGCGCCCACCGATGAGACGGTCGAGGAACGGATCGAGGCCGAAACGCCCGAGGCCGAGGACGTTGACCGCGCGGTGGCGGCCGATGCGTCCGGCCCCTCGACAAGCTCAGGGCAAGCGGACGGGGGCGGGCAGGCCGCATCCGCTCCCGCATCCGAACCCACCCCCGCTCGGGCGGAGCCTGTCGAAACCCCCGCGCAGAAACCTTCTCCCGCCCCTCAAGCCACCGGCAGCGCCGCGCCCCAGCCGCGCGCGGCGGCGGGCGCGGCCAAGGTCATGGCGAGCCCCGCGGTGCGCAAGCGCGCGCGCGATCTCGGTATCGATCTCGGCGAGGTCCGTCCCGCCGAGGACGGCCGCGTGCGCCATGGCGATCTCGATGCCTTTCTCGCCTACAATGCCGGCGGCGGCTTTCAGCCCGCCGGGCTCAAGGGCACCGACGAGCAGGTCCGCGTGATCGGCCTGAGGCGCCGCATCGCCGAGAACATGGCGGCTTCCAAGCGGAACATCCCGCATTTCGCCTACGTCGAGGAATACGACGTCACCGCGCTCGAAGAGGCGCGCGCGCAATTGAACGCCCATCGCGGCGAGCGGCCCAAGCTCACCATGCTGCCGCTGCTGATCACCGCGATCTGCCGGCTGATTCCCAAGTACCCGATGCTCAACGCGCACTACGACGACGAGGCGGGCGTGGTGACGCGCTACGGCGCGGTGCACCTCGGCATGGCGGCGCAGACCGCGTCGGGGCTGATGGTCCCGGTGATCCGCGACGCGCAGGACCGCAACTTGTGGCAGCTCGCCGCCGAGATCGCGCGGCTCGCGCAGGCGGCGCGCGAGGGCACCGCGAAATCGTCCGAGCTGTCCGGTTCGACGATCACCGTCACCTCGCTCGGGCCGATGGGCGGCGTGGCGACGACGCCGGTGATCAACCGCCCCGAAGTGGCGATCATCGGCCCCAACCGGATCGTCGAGCGCCCGATGTTCGTCAGGGATGCGAGCGGCGCCGAGCGTATCGAGAAGCGCAAGACCATGAACATCTCGATGAGCTGCGACCATCGCGTCGTCGACGGCTGGGACGCGGCCAGCTTCGCGCAGGACCTCAAGGCGCTGATCGAGGCGCCCGCCACGCTGCTCGCCGGCTGAGCCGCCGCCGGAGCCGACGGAGGGGACGCGCCTTCAATCGGTCCAGCCAATTACTCTGAGCGGCTTAGTCGGCTTTGGCGATTATTTGCCATGCCATAGAATTGGTCCATCATCCTCGCAATCAACGGGAGACACATGATGGATGCCAAGACTTCTGATCCGCTGGGCGGCGGCTGTCCTTTCCACGAGGGCGGCGCGGTCCGCTCTCTGCTCGGCCGCACCAACCGCGACTGGTGGCCCAACCAGCTCAGCCTCGAGATTCTCCAGCAAGGGGGCAAGAACCCCAATCCCTACGGCACCGGGTTCGACTATGCCGAAGCGTTCAAGTCGATCGACTACGACGCGCTCAAGGCCGACCTCACCGCGCTGATGACCGACAGCCAGCCCTGGTGGCCGGCGGACTACGGCCACTACGGTCCGTTCTTCATCCGCATGGCCTGGCACTCGGCGGGAACCTATCGCACCGGCGACGGGCGCGGCGGCGCCAACAGCGGCCAGCAGCGCTTCGCCCCGCTCAACTCCTGGCCGGACAACGCCAATCTCGACAAGGCGCGCCGCCTGCTCTGGCCAATCAAGCAAAAGTACGGCGCGAAGATCTCGTGGGCCGACCTGATGATCCTGGCGGGCAACGTCGCGATCGAATCGATGGGCGGGCCGGTGTTCGGCTTCGGCGGCGGCCGCGCCGACGTATTCGAGCCCGAGAAGGACGTCTATTGGGGCACCGAGGAAATGTGGGTCGGCGCGGGCGCGGAAACGCGCATCCAGCCCGAGCAGGAGATGGCGCTCGAAAACCCGCTCGCCGCGATCCAGATGGGCCTGATCTACGTCAATCCCGAAGGCCCCGGAGGCGATCCCGATCCGCTCGGCTCAGCGCGCGACATCCGTGAGACCTTCGCGCGCATGGGCATGAACGACGAGGAGACCGTCGCGCTCACCGCCGGCGGCCACACCTTCGGCAAGTGTCACGGCGCGGGCGATGCCGCGCTGGTCGGCGCCGAGCCCGAAGGCGCGGACATCGCCCAGCAGGGCCTGGGCTGGATGTCGGGCCACGAAAGCGGGATGGGCGATCACACCATCACCTCGGGTCTCGAAGGCGCCTGGACACCCGATCCGACCAAGTGGGACATGGGCTATTTCGGCATGCTGCTCGACCACGAGTACGAGCTGACCAAGAGCCCGGCGGGCGCGACCCAGTGGCACCCGGTCGGCGATCCCGACGATACGCTCGCGCCGGCGGCGCACACCGCGGGCAAGCGCGTGCCGACGATGATGACGACCGCCGACATGGCGATGAAGATGGACCCGGACTATCGCAAGATCTCCGAGCGGTTCCGCGCCAACCCGGACCAGTTCGCCGATGCCTTCGCGCGCGCCTGGTTCAAGCTTTGCCACCGCGACATGGGGCCCAAGGCGCGTTATCTCGGTCCCGAGGTGCCCGCCGAGGACCTGATCTGGCAGGACCCGCTGCCCGCGCCGGTCCACCCGCCGCTGTCCGATGCCGCCGTCGCGGCGCTCAAGGGCAAGATCGCCAGCTCCGGGCTCTCGGTCGCCGACATGGTGCGCACCGCCTGGGCCTCGGCCTCGACCTGGCGCGGCTCGGACCATCGCGGCGGCGCCAACGGGGCGCGTATCCGCCTCGCCCCGCAGAAGGACTGGGACGTCAACGAGCCTGAAAAGCTCGCCAAGGTCCTCGCGGTCTACGCGGGCATCGCCAGGGGCGCGGGCCACGTTTCGATCGCGGACCTCATCGTGCTGGGCGGCTGCGTCGGCATCGAGCAGGCGGCGCAGGCCGCCGGCCACAACGTGACCGTGCCGTTCACGCCGGGCCGCGTCGATGCCGGCGACGAGCACACCGATGCCGAAAGCTTCGCGGTGCTCGAACCCAAGGCGGACGGCTTCCGCAACTACCTGCCCACGCGCATGAGCGTGCCGACCGAGGAACTGCTGGTCGACCGCGCGCAGTTGCTCGGGCTCTCGGCACCCGAGATGACGGTGCTGGTCGGCGGCTTGCGCGTCCTCGGCGTCAACCACGGTGGCGCCAAGGAGGGCGTCTTCACCGACCGGCCCGGCAAGCTCACCAACGACTTCTTCGTCAACCTGCTCAACATGGGCACGGCGTGGAAGCAGGTGAGCGAGGAAAGCGACGAGGAGTTCGTCGGCACCTGCCGCAAGACCGGTGAGCAGAAGTGGCTGGCGACGCGCACAGATCTCGTGTTCGGCTCGAACTCGCAGCTTCGTGCGCTCAGCGAGGTCTATGCCTCGGCCGATGCCGGTGAGATGTTCGTGCGCGACTTCGTGGCAGCCTGGGTCAAGGTGATGAACGCCGACCGCTACGATCTCGCGGCCTGATCCGGTCGCGACGCGAGATGGGCGGCGGAGCGTTCGCGCTTCGCCGCCCTGCCTTTTTGGTGGGAAGCAGGCTCTCGCGCCTTGCCGCTCGCCCCGAGCGGCCTATGCTCCACGCGCTTGTCGATGGTCATGGAGCGCGGTGTGCGATGCGAGCTTCGGTGCGAAACGCATTTCTGGCGGGAGCGATCCTCGCCGCGATGACCGGGAAGGCCGAAGCGAGGCCGCAGTGGCTGATCCAGGTCCACGGCGGCGCGGGCGTGCTCGAACGCGAGAGCATGACGCCCGAGCGCGACGCCGAGACGCGGGCCGCGCTGCGCGAGGCGCTCGAGGCGGGCGGCGCGGTGCTGGATGATGGCGGCTCCGCGCTCGACGCGGTCGAGGCGGCCGTGCGGGTGCTCGAGGACGATCCCCATTTCAACGCGGGCAAGGGCGCGGTCTTCACCGCCGACGGGCGCAACGAGCTTGATGCCTCGATCATGGACGGCGCCACGCGGCAGGCGGGCGCGGTCGCGGGCGTCACCCGCACGCGCCATCCGGTCACGCTTGCGCGCGCCGTGCTCGAAAAGAGCCCGCACGTCCTGCTGATGGGTGAGGGCGCGGATCAGTTCTCCGCCGAGGCGGGCGTCGAGCAGGTCGATCCCTCTTACTTCCGGACCGAGGAGCGCTGGCGGCAGCTCGAAAAGATGCGCGCGCGCGAGGCGGCGGGCGAGCAGGCGGGCGTCTTCGACAAGGAGGTCAAGTACGGCACCGTCGGCGCGGTGGCGATGGACCGCGAGGGCCACCTCGCCGCCGCGACCTCGACTGGCGGGCTCACCGGCAAGAGCCACGGGCGCGTCGGCGATTCGCCGCTGATCGGCGCGGGCACCTACGCCGACGACCGCGCCTGCGCCGTCTCGGCCACCGGATCGGGCGAGTTCTACATCCGCGAGGGCGTCGCGCACGAGATCTGCGCGCGCGTGCGCTTCCTCGGCGAGGACGCGCAGGCCGCCGCCGACGCGGTGCAGGCCGAGACCAGGGCGCTCGGCGGCGACGGCGGCGTGATCGTGATCGACAAGGATGGCGGCGCGGCCTTCTCGTTCAACACGCCCGGCATGTATCGCGGCCGCCTCGTTGCCGGAGCAGAGGCGATGGTCGGCATCTACGGCGACGAATGACGCTGCGGTTCCTCGCCTGATGTGGGTTCTTCTGGGCATCGCGGTGATCGTCGCGGGCTTCGTGCTGCGCTTCAATCCGCTGCTGGTCATCCTCGTTTCCGCGCTCGTCACCGGCATTGCCGCCGGTCTCGATCCGGTCGCGATCATCGCCGCCTTCGGCCGGGCGTTCAACGAGGCACGCTATGTCAGCGTGGTCTGGCTGGTGCTGCCCGTGGTCGGCATGCTCGAGGCCTTCGGGCTGCAGGAGCGGGCGCGCGCGCTGATCGAGCGGATGCGCGGCGCCACCGTCGGGCGGCTGCTCACCGGCTACATGCTGTTGCGCCAGGCGACCGCCGCGGTCGGGCTGATCTCGATCGCCGGCCACGCGCAGACGGTGCGCCCGCTCGTCGCGCCGATGGCCGAGGCGGCGGGCGACCGCCAGGCCGAAGTCCTCGGCGAGGACGAGCGCGAGGAAGTGAAGGCCTGGTCCGCCGCGACCGACAACGTCGGCGTGTTCTTCGGCGAGGACATCTTCCTCGCCATCGGTTCGATCCTCCTCATCAAGGGCCTGCTCGAACAGTACGGCTACGACATCGAGCCGCTCCACCTCTCAGTGTGGGCGATTCCCACCGCGATCGCCGCCGCGCTGATCCACGGCTTCCGCCTGTGGCGACTCGACCGGCGGCTGAACCGCCTGGGCCTCGCGGAGGACGGCGCATGATCACGATCCAGTGGGTCTACACGCTGGCCGGCGCGGTCTTCGCCGCGTTCGCGCTGCTCGGCCTCAGGGATGCGAGCAACCCGAGGCGCTGGGGCACCTCGGCCTTCTGGGGCCTGCTCGCGCTGAGCATGTGGGCGGGCGACAGCCTCGGCGATTTCGGCAACGGCGTGCTGGTGCTGTGCCTCGTCGCGATCGCGGGGTTCGGCCTGCTGGGCAAGGGCACCAGCGGCGAAGTGCCCGCCGAGGCGCGGCGCGAGCGCTCGGAGACGTTCGGCAACGGCCTGTTCACCGTGGCGCTGATCATCCCGATCACCGCGCTCGTGGGGACCTTCGTGTTCAAGCAGATCCCCGAATGGGTCGATCCCCGGCAGACGACGCTGATCTCGCTCGGCCTCGGCGTGCTGATCGCGCTCGGCGCGGGCTATGCCTGGCTGCGCGCGGGGGCGCTGGTGCCGCTTGAGCAGGGGCGGCGGCTGATGGATTCGGTCGGCTGGGCCGCGATCCTGCCGCAGATGCTGGCGAGCCTGGGCGCGGTCTTCGCGCTGGCGGGCGTGGGCGAGGTGGTCGGCGATATCGTGCGGCTGGCGATCCCCGAGGGCAGCCTGTTCGGCGCCGTGGTCGCCTATGCGCTGGGCATGGCGCTGTTCACCATGGTCATGGGCAACGCCTTCGCCGCGTTCCCGGTGATGACCGCCGCGATCGGGATTCCGCTGCTGATCGAGCGCTACGGGGGCGAGCCCGCGATCGTCTGCGCGATCGGCATGCTCGCGGGCTTCTGCGGCACGCTGATGACGCCGATGGCGGCGAACTTCAATCTCGTGCCCGCCGCGCTGCTCGAACTGAAGGACGAATACGGCGTGATCCGCCGTCAGGTCGGCACCGCGATCCCGCTGCTCGCGGTCAATATCCTGCTGATCTGGTGGCTGGCGTTCTGATGCGGCTGACGCAGGACATCGCGAGCCGCTTCGCTGCTCTCACGCTGTCGCACCTCGGCAAGCGCTATCCGTTCAAGATGGACATCGTCTACACCGCGCCCGAGGACGTGAGGGAGCCTGCGAACCATCACCCGATCTTCCACGGCAGCTTCGACTGGCACTCGTGCGTGCACGGCTATTGGCAGGTGCTGCGGCTGCTGCGGCTCTATCCCGATATGCCCGAGGCCCCGGCGATCCGCGCGCGCGCCGACGGCATGCTCGTGCCCGAGAAGGTCGCGGGCGAACTGGCCTATCTCGCGCGGCCGCTGAGTGGCGGGTTCGAGCGGCCTTACGGCTGGGCCTGGCTGCTGGCTCTCCACGCCGAGGCCGCGCGCCACGACGCGCCATGGGCGGGCGCGCTGGAGCCGCTGGCGCGCGCCTTCGCCGCGCGCTTCCAGGCCTTCCTGCCCAAGCTGACCTATCCGCTGCGTGTCGGCACGCACTTCAACATCGCCTTCGCGCTCACGCTGGCGCATGACTGGGCCGAAACCCGCGACACCGCGCTGGTCTCGCTGATCCACGAAAAGGCGCTCGGCTGGTTCGCCGCCGACCGCGATTGCCAGGCCTGGGAGCCGGGCGGCGACGAATTCCTCTCCTCCGCGCTCACCGAAGCGCTGCTGATGAGCCGCCTGCTGCCGGGATCGGACTTCGCGCAATGGCTCGGCCAGTTCCTCCCGCGCCTCGAACGCGGCGAGCCCGCGAGCCTGTTCACGCCCGCCGTGGTGAGCGACCGCAGCGACGGCAAGATCGCGCATCTCGACGGCCTCAACCTCAGCCGCGGCTGGTGCTGGCGCGAGATCGCCCGCGCGCTCGGCCCCGGCCATGCCGTCACGCCGATCGCCGAACAGGCCGCGCTCGCGCACATCGCGGCGAGCCTGCCCCATGTCGCGGGCGACTACGCCGGCGAACACTGGCTGGCGACCTTCGCCCTGCTCGCGCTGGAGTAGCCTTCAGACCTCGACGAAGCGGCCCGCCTGGCGGTCCTTGCGCACGCGAAGGCCGTCGAACACCGAGCCGTTCATCGTGATCCACACGCCCGGCGCGGCGGACTGGGTGCAGGCGAAGGCCATGCCGAGGTTGAAGGCGGCGTCGCTCTCGGCGAAGCGGGCGGGGGCGAGCGCGCCGACCAGCACCACCGTCTTGCCGGTCCCGGCGCCGATGGCTTTCGCGGTCTCGGCCATGGTGTCGGTTCCGTGCGTGATCACGACGTGTGTTTCCTCGGCCTCGCGCACGGTCGCGGCGATCAGCGCGCGGTCGGCGTCGGTCAGTTCGAGGCTGTCCTTGCGCATCAGTTCGACCACGCGGACCGGATGCGTGACGCGGGCGAGCCGCAGCAGCCGCATGATCTGCGATTCGCCGACCTGGTATTCGCTGAGCGCGTCGAAATATTCCTTGTCGATCGTGCCGCCGGTGGTGACGACCAGGATCGGTTCCCGCTGCATGGTGCCTCGCTTGCCTTGGATCCAGGGTAGTAGCCCTTAATTCTATCGGCTTTCTGCCGTTTCCCGTCCAGATGGTGGACGCATCCCGTTTCATTCCGACCCCGGTCTTCCGCGAGAAGCGCCGCGCGCAACTGGCGCGGGTCGCGCTGCGCGACGCGCGTGGCGAGCCGATGGAGGTGCTTGTGCGCGACGTCTCGAAGCGCGGGCTCAGCGCCACTGCGAACGGCCCGGCGCCCGAAGCCGGCGATCCGGTCGCGATTCACCTGCCCGACGGGCGCGAGCTGTGGGGTCTCGTGCGCTGGGTCGAGGGCAGGAGCTTCGGCGTGGAGTTCGACACCTCGGGCTAGCCGATGCCGCCGCCCCTGTCCTACCGCGCAAAAGCGGCGCATGATGGCGGGATGAACCCCGTCATTTCGAGTGTCGCGCGGCAATCGTCTCCAGGCACGCGGACACGGCGCGGGGTTTTTCATTGGGAACCGTCAAATGCGTCACCTTCGCGACGCGTCCCGGTTTCCCGCGAGCGGGAGTTCGAAATGCGCGCGGATCCGCGAATCGACGCCTACATCGCCGAGGCCGCACCCTTCGCGCGGCCCGTCCTCGAACACTTGCGCGATCTTGCCCATCGCGCGCTTCCCGGGGGCGCGGAGACGATCAAGTGGGGCATGCCGCACTTCATGGTCGCGGGGAAGAACGTCGCGGGGATGGCGGCATTCAAGGCGCATTGCGCGCTCACGATCCATGGCGAGGGCCGTCACGCTTCGTTCGAGGGCATGGGGCAGATCGGCAAGGTGACCTCGCTGATGGATCTTCCGCCCGACGCGGTGCTTGTCGCCCGCCTCCAGGAAGCGCGGGTGCGGATCGAGACATCGGGCAGCGCCGTGCCTCGGCGCGGCCCGCGCGAGCCGAAGCCCGAGATCGCCATGCCGGAGGAGTTCGCGGCCGCGCTCGACGGGGCTCCGGCGGCGCGAGCGGTGTTCGACGGCTTTCCGCCGGGCGCGCGGCGCGAATACCTCGAATGGATCACCGAGGCGAAGACCGCCGCGACGCGGGGCAAGCGGATCGCCCAGGCGGTCGCGTGGATCGCCGAGGGCAAGAAGCGCAACTGGAAATACGAGAAATGCTAGGCGGGCAGGGCTCGGTTCAGCGCACGACGGCGCTGTAGGCGATGCGGCCCGAACCGCGCTCGGCGATGCTGGCGGGAATCCGCCAGCGCACGTGGGTCACGTCTTCGGCGGTCGCGTCGCGGCCGTCGATCCGCAGCCTGTCGAGCTGGCCCCAGGTGCGGCCCCCGTCGACCGAGACTTCCTGCGCCTCGCGGGCGCTGTCCTGGTACGCAGTGCCGCTGGGCAGCGGATTGACGATGGTGAAGCCGCCCTTGCCGCCGAGCCGGTACCAGCGCACGATCGTCACCACGCGATCGCCGCGCGCGAAGGTCTGCGCCGCCTCGAGCCGGCGCTGGCCGGCGGGCCGCACGCTTTCGCGGAACACGTCGGAACGAGTGGCGATGGCCGGCGACGCCGAGGCGAGGGCGGGCACGGCCAGCGCGGCGACGATCGGCAGGCAGCGCATTGCAATGCGGACGCGATTCACCTCGAGACTTCCCCTGTTGCTTCTTGCGGACCCGGCGGACCGTGCCCGCGAACCTTCGAAAATATGGTTAACGAAAGGCGCCCGGCCTGCGGGCGGCGGTGCGGGCGAGGGAAAGATTACGGATCGGTGGCAAGGCAGTTGACAGCCGCTTCGGCCTGCCCTAGTGGCGCGGCTCCCCAAGCGGCGCACGCTCATTACGCGGGTGTAGCTCAGATGGTTAGAGTGCCGGCCTGTCACGCCGGAGGTCGCGGGTTCGAGCCCCGTCACTCGCGCCACTTGGGGATTTTTCTCTTCAGAAACAGTGGCTTTGCCGGGCATGGCAAAGCCGGTTCAGCCCCAGCGGCCGGTTTCCATCCAGATCAGGAACCGCCGCAGCGGCAAGAGCCAGACGACACCGAGCAGGATGTAGATCGGCAGTTGCACCAGCGCGTGCAGGTCCGTCACCAGCGGCCCGACCCAGCGAGCCACCGCGAGCGCATAGGCGCCGAGCGCGATGCACAGGCCGATGATGCCGATCGGGATTCGCCAGGTCGGACTCTCGCGCATCAGCTTTGCTCTCCTTCGAAGAATCGCGTCGGGGTGACGACCGCGTCCAGCGCGCGGTCGTGCCGCTCGACCGGCAGCGATTCGAGTCGCTGGCAGTCCCACGCCAGTCCGTATGTCCGCGCGTCCGGATGCGCGGCGAGCCAGCGGTCGTAGTGGCCGCCTCCCTGGCCGAGTCGCGCGCAGGTCTCGGTGAAGCCGAGCAGGGGCACGAACAGGACCTCGGGCTCCAGCGCCGGCGCATCGGCGGCGGGTTGCAGCGCGCCGTAGGGGCCGGGCTCGAGCAGATCGTCGACGAACGGATTGTCCCACTCGCGAAACGCCATCGCCGCGCCGCGCTCGGCGAACCAGGGCAGGGCGAGGCGGTGGCCGTTCTCGAACAGCCACCGGGCATAGGCGAGCGTCGGCGCCTCGCTGGCGGTGGCGTAGTAGAGCCCGATCGTCGCGCCTTCGGGAATGCGATCCACGAGGGGGCGCGGCGGGCGCGAGAACATCAGCGCGCGCAGCGAGGCCGGCAGGCTCTCGACATGCTCGCGCCGGGCGATCCGCGTCGCCTTGCGCAGCTTCGCCTTGTCGGCGGCGGGGGAGGGGGGTGACGGGTCCACCATGGGTCGGTTTCCTAGAAATCCTCTGACGCCTTCACGTCAGGTGGGGGCCATATGATCCGGACCAGGGCCCGGGCAGGGACAGCCCCCTTGGATTGCTTATAGCCTCAGGGATGTTCGAACGGCTCGTGCCGGGCAGATCCCGTCGCTCCCCATCTAGGATGCGGGAGCCGTGCCCTCAAGCAGGGTCGCGAGATTTTCGAGCCGATCGGCCATCCGGGCCATGCGATCGGCGAGCGCCGGGTCGATTGCCTCGGCGTCCGAAGCCGCCCCAGCGTTCGCGCGGCACTCGTGCAACTCGTCGGCGACGAGCAGCGCGGCGAACAGCAGCGTGCGCGATTCGCTCTGGTTCGGGGCGTTCCTGGCCTCGACGAGCTTGGCGTCGACGAGCCTGCCCAGGCCGCGGATATGGTCTTCTTCGCCGTCGGCGCAAGCGACGGTATAGTCGCGACCGCCGATCGAGAGGCTCACGTTGCTCATGCCGGCGGGTCCGCGATGATCGCGTCGATATCCGCGATCGTGCGCGCGACGCTTTGTTTGAGCGCTTCGTGGCGCTGCGCGAGGTCCGCATCGGGGCCCGCAGCATCGGCCGCGAGCACGCGCGACGCGACCGCCTCGATCCTTTCGATCGCAGCCTCGATACGGCTCAGCGAATGTTCCATTGACCCCCCGACCATGCCGCATTGCTATCCCAAAATCATGAAAATGCAAGTGATTGGATAGAGAAGCTGCCATTCGACATAGAGTGGGCCGCGCAAGCGGCGCCAGCGTATCGACCCGCTAAACTTGACGCGGCGACGCCTTCCCCTAGAGGAAGCCGCGAATTCGACTCGACCGACCACCCTGCTTTCGGAGCTTTCTGATGACCCTCGATCCCACTCGCCTTGCGCCAATGGCGAACGCCATTCGGGCCTTGTCGATGGATGCGGTCCAGGCGGCGAACAGCGGCCATCCCGGCATGCCGATGGGCATGGCCGACGTCGCCACGGTGCTCTACGCGAACCACCTCAAGTTCGACCCCGCCGATCCCGCCTGGGCGGATCGCGACCGTTTCGTGCTGTCCGCCGGTCACGGTTCGATGCTGATCTACTCGCTGCTGTACCTCACCGGCTACGAAAGCCCGACGATCGAGGACATCCGCAATTTCCGCCAGCTCGGAAGCGTGTGCGCGGGTCACCCCGAGAACTTCCTGATCCCGGGCGTCGAGTGCACCACCGGCCCGCTCGGCCAGGGACTCGCCATGGCGGTCGGCATGGCGATCGCCGAAAAGCACCTCGCGGCCACGTTCGGCAGCGACATGGTCGACCACAACACCTGGGTCGTTGCCGGCGACGGCTGCCTGATGGAAGGCATCAATCACGAGGCGATCGGCCTTGCCGGCAATCTCGGACTGGCCAAGCTCAAGGTGCTGTGGGACGACAACCGCATCACCATCGACGGCGACACCTCGCTTTCGACCTGCGAGGACATTCCCGCACGCTATCGCGCCGCGGGCTGGCATACGATTTCCTGCGACGGACATGACTTCGCCGATATCGACCGCGCGCTCGCCGAAGCCGCCGCATCCGACAAGCCGACGCTGGTCGCCTGCCGCACGGTGATCGGCAAGGGCGCGCCCAACAAGCAGGGCAGCCACTCGGTCCACGGCTCGCCGCTCGGCGCCGACGAGATCGCCGCCGCCCGCGCCGAACTGGGCTGGACCGCCGAACCCTTCGATATTCCCGAAGCGATCCTCGCCGACTGGCGCTCGCTCGCCGAAAAGGGCGCGGCGACGCGCGCCGAGTGGGAAATGCGCTGCTCGGCCGATGGCCAGTGCGCCGAGTTCAAGCGCCGCATGGCGGGCGACCTGCCTTCGGGGGAAGCGGCTGCCAAGACCTTCTCCGCCTGGCTCGAGGGCGATGCCAACGTCGCTACCCGCAAGGCCTCCGAGAACACGCTCAACGTGCTCGTTCCGCTCATGCCCGAGCTGATCGGCGGTTCGGCCGACCTTACCGGCTCGAACAACACCCAGGCCAAGGGTCAGGCGCCGCTCACAGCGCAGGACGGCTCGGGCCGCTACATCTATTACGGTATCCGCGAGTTCGGCATGGCCGCGGCGATGAACGGCATGGCGCTCCACGGGGGCGTCATTCCCTACGGCGGCACCTTCCTGATCTTCTCGGACTACTGCCGCAACGCGGTGCGTCTTTCGGCGCTTCAGCAGGTCCGCGCGATCTACGTGTTCACGCACGATTCGATCGGCCTGGGCGAGGACGGCCCGACGCACCAGCCGGTCGAGCAGGTCATGTCGCTGCGGCTGATCCCCAATCTCAACGTCTTCCGCCCCTGCGACGTCATCGAGACGGCCGAGTGCTGGAACCTCGCGCTGCAGTCGCCCGAGACGCCCTCGGTGCTCGCGCTCTCGCGCCAGAACCTGCCGCAGGTGCGCAAGTCGGGCGAGATGCTGAGCGCGCGCGGCGCCTATCGCCTTCGCGCCGCCGAGGCCGAGCGCCGGGTGATCCTCATCGCCACCGGCTCCGAGGTCGCGCTCGCGCTGGACGTCGCCAGCCAGCTCGAGGCGCAGGGGATCGGCGCGGACGTCGTCTCCATGCCCTGCATGGAGCTGTTCGACGCTCAGCCCGACGCCTACAAGGAAGACATCCTGCCCAGCGTTGACCCTTCTCGGATCTTGCGCGTCTCGATCGAGGCGGGGGTGACAATGGGCTGGGAACGCTACACGATGGCAAACGGTCTCAACATCGGACTCGATCGCTTCGGCGCCTCGGCTCCGGCCAAGGACCTGTTCAACAAGTTCGGTTTCACCGCCGATGCCATTGTTCCGCAGATCATGAGCAAAATCAGCAGCTAACAGGAGATTTCTGATATGGCGACCAAGGTTGCGATCAACGGTTTCGGACGTATTGGACGGCTCGTCGCGCGCGCTATCCTGGAGCGGCCCGACTGCGGTCTCGAACTCGTTTCGATCAACGACCTCGCCGACGTGAAGTCGAACGCGCTGCTGTTCGGGTTCGATTCGACGCATGGCCGATTCCCGGGCACGATCGTTCCGGGCGAGGGCAAGATGACGGTGGACGGCAACGACATCGTCGTCACCGCCGAGCGTGATCCCGGCAAGCTCCCGCACAAGGAACTCGGCGTCGAGATCGTGCTCGAATGCACCGGCTTCTTCCAGTCGAAGGAAGCTTCGCTGCCGCACCTCGATGCCGGGGCCAAGCGCGTGCTGATCTCGGCGCCCGCCAACAACGTCGACGCGACGATCGTCTACGGCGTCAACCACGACAGCCTGACCGCGGACCACGTGGTCGTCTCGAACGCGAGCTGCACCACCAACTGCCTCGCGCCGGTCGCCAAGGTGATGAACGACACCGTCGGCATCGAGCGCGGCTTCATGACGACGATCCACTCGTACACCAACGACCAGCGCATGCTCGACCAGATCCACAAGGATCTGCGCCGCGCCCGCGCCGGCGCGACCAACATGATCCCGACCACCACCGGCGCCGCGCGCGCTGTCGGTCTGGTCCTGCCCGAACTCAAGGGCAAGCTCGACGGTTCGTCGGTGCGCGTGCCGACCCCGAACGTGAGCCTCGTCGACCTTTGCTTCGTGCCCAACAAGGAAACGACCAAGGAAGAGATCAACGCCGCGCTCAAGGCCGCGGCCGAGGGCCCGATGAAGGGCGTGCTAGACTACACCGATCAGCCGCTGGTCTCCTCGGACTTCAACCACTATCCGGCGAGTTCGACCGTCGACAGCCTCGAAACGGCGGTCATGGAAGGCAAGTTCGTGCGCGTCGTTTCGTGGTACGACAATGAGTGGGGCTTCTCCAACCGCATGCTCGACACCGCGGGCGCGATGGCGAAGTTTCTCTGAGGCGATAGGGAGTTACGGTCGTGGTGACGGGCACGCTTGCAGGCATTGCCCGTCGTCCGCGTCCGCGTGGACCCGTCGAGGAACTGCGCAACGCCTCGGTGACCGAGGCCGAGGGCGTTCACGGCAACTTTCGCGGCGCCATCGTCCCCGGCAAGAAGGGGCGGCGGCAGGTCTCGCTGCTCGAGGCCGAAAGCTGGGCTGCGGCCTTGGCCGAACTCGGCCTCCACGCCGACGAGATGCTGCCGTGGTCGGCGCGCCGCGCCGACCTGCTTGTCCAGGGATTGCGGCTTCCGCGCGAGGCGGGCCCGATCATCGCGATCGGCCCGTCGCTGCGCATTGAAGTGACCATGGAATGCGATCCGTGCAATCGCATGGACGAATTGCGCCAGGGTCTGCGCACGGCGCTGGTGCCGGACTGGCGGGGTGGCGTTCTCGGCCGCGTGCTGACGGCTGGCGAGATTTCGGTAGGCGACGAAGTGAGGATTGAGGAATGACCGCTTTCAAGACTTTGGACGATCTGGGAGACGTCACCGGAAAAGTCGCGCTGGTGCGCGTCGATCTCAACCTGCCGATGAAGGACGGGCTCGTCACCGACGAAACCCGCATCCGCGCCTCGCTGCCCACCATTGTCGACCTCGCCGCCAAGGGCGCCAAGGTGCTGCTGCTGGCGCACTTCGGCCGTCCCAAGGGTGAGCGCGTCTCGACGATGTCGCTCAGCCTCGTCGTCGGCGCGGTCGAGAAGGCGCTGGGCAAGGAAATCATGTTCGTGCCCGAGGTTTCGGGTCCGGTGGTCGAACAGTCGGTCGGCATCCTGCGTCCCGGCGATGTCGCCATTCTCGAGAACACCCGCTTCTGGAAAGGCGAGGAAAAGAACGACCCCGAGTTCGCCAAGGCGATCGCGGAAGTGGGTGACTTCTACGTCAACGACGCCTTCTCGGCGGCGCACCGCGCCCATGCCACGACCGAGGGACTCGCGCACCTGCTGCCCGCCTACGCGGGCCGCTCGATGCAGGCCGAGCTCGAAGCGCTCGACGCCGCGCTGGGCAATCCGGAAAAGCCGGTCGCGGCCGTTGTCGGCGGCGCGAAGGTCTCGTCCAAGCTCGATGTGCTCAAGCACCTCGTCGGACAAGTCGATCACCTCATCATCGGCGGCGGCATGGCCAATACCTTCCTCGCGGCCAAGGGCGTCGACGTCGGCAAGTCGCTTTGCGAGCACGACCTGACCGGAACGGCGAGCGAGATTCTCGAGACGGCCGACAAGGCGGGCTGCACCGTCCATCTGCCATACGAGGTCGTGGTGTCGAAGGAATTCGCCGCCAATCCGCCGTCCTTGCGTACCTGCAACGTTCACGAGGTCGCGGCAGACGAGATGATCCTCGACGTCGGGCCGAGCGCGGTCGAGGCCTTGGCCGACGTGCTCAAGACCTGCCGCACGCTGGTGTGGAACGGACCGATGGGCGCGTTCGAGACCGAACCCTTCGACGCCGCGACCGTGGCGCTCGCCAAGACCGCCGCCGCGCTCACCAGCGAAGGCTCGCTGACGTCGGTCGCGGGTGGGGGGGACACCGTCGCCGCGCTGAACCATGCCGGGGTCGCCGCCGACTTCAGCTATATCTCGACTGCGGGCGGGGCCTTCCTCGAATGGATGGAAGGCAAGGAACTTCCCGGCGTTGCCGCTCTTTCGAGCTAGGCGCAGCAGCCCTCGGCCACCGGCGGGGCAGGTCGGCCACGCGGCCGCGGATACGCGTTACGTTACGCTCGACGGGATGCGCGGGCTCGCCGCGCTCGCCGTGGCCTTGTTCCACTTCAACATCTCGCTGATGCCACATGGCTATCTGGCGGTGGACTTCTTCTTCGCGCTTTCGGGCTTCGTGCTGTGGCGCAGCTACCAGCCGCGCTGGCGCGAGGGACTGGGGACTCGCGCGTTCCTGGCGCGGCGCCTGATCCGGCTCTATCCGCTTTACGCGCTGGGGCTGCTGCTCGGCGCCGGCTACGAGGTGTGGCGCGTCGTTTCGGGCAGCCGCACCGGGCTCGATCTCGAGACGATCGCGCTGAGCCTGCCGTTCAACGCGCTGTTCATGCCGTCGCCGTTCACGATCCCGCTGTTCCCGATGAATGTCCCTGCCTGGTCGCTGTTCTTCGAGGTCGTGGCGAATATCGCGCTGATCCTCGTGCTGTTCCGGCTGCCGTTATGGCTGATCGCGGCGATCGCCATCGCTTGCGGCGCCGGGCTTGCGCCGATCGTGCTCGCGAGGGACGCGGCGAACGTCGGCGCGATCTGGGGCGAGACCGGCATCGGCCTTCTGCGCACGGGCTTTTCCTTCGGCTTGGGCCTGGTCCTCGGCGGTCTTTCGCAGCGGAGCCATCGGCCCCGCGGCGCGGTCGGCATGCTGTGCCTGGGGGCGATCGTCTTCGCGCTCTATGGCATCGGGTTCGAACCGCGCGGCTGGTACGACCTTTTCGTGATCCTGCTCATATCGCCCCTGCTGTTGTTCGTGGGCACGCGCTTCGAGCCGAGTCGGCTCTTCGCGCCGCTCGCGGCCTTCGCCGGCGACGTGTCCTACGCGCTCTACGCGGTGCACTGGCCCTTCATCGAGCCCTATCGCGCGCTCGGGCGTCATATCGGGCTCGACGGCGTGCCGATGGCGGCGATCTTCCTCGGCTCGATGCTGGCCTTGGCCTGGTTGGTCGCGCGGTTCTTCGACGAACCGCTGCGCACGCTTGCGACTTCCGCGCTCCGGACGAGGGCGGCAACGGCGAGGTCACTCGCCCGCGCATGAAACCGGCCATCGGGGGCTTGCCGCAGTTGCGAGATGAGCGCCTTGGCGGTAAGTCTTGTCCGAGAGCTTTCACGAACAGGACAGGACCAAAAGCGCATGCAAACCTCTGAGATGACCGCGAAGATGGCCAAGGGCAACGGATTTATCGCCGCACTCGACCAGAGCGGCGGCTCCACTCCCAAGGCGCTCAAGGGATACGGCGTGGCGGACGACGCCTGGAGCACCGAAGAGGAAATGTTCGGCCTGATTCACGAGATGCGCAGCCGCATCATCTCTTCGCCCGCCTTCACCGGAGACAAGGTCATCGGCGCGATCCTGTTCGAGCGGACGATGGACGGCACGGTCGAGGGCAAGCCCACTCCGCAGGCGCTCATCGACAAGGGCGTGGTCCCGTTCATCAAGATCGACAAGGGCCTCGAGGATGAGGCCAACGGCGTGCAGATGATGAAGCCGATGCCGACGCTCGACGCGCTGCTCGAGAAGTCGAAGGCGCTGGGCGTGTTCGGCACCAAAGAGCGCTCGGTCATCAACTCGGCCAACGAGGCGGGCATCGCAGCGGTGGTCAAGCAGCAGTTCGAGATCGGCCAGCAGGTGATCTCGCACGGAATGATGCCGATCATCGAGCCCGAGGTGAACATCAAGAGCGAGACCCGCGCCGATTGCGACAAGATCCTGCTCGCCGAGATCCTCAAGAACCTCGATGCGCTGCCCGAGGGTCAGACGGTCATGCTCAAGCTCTCGCTGCCGGTCGTCCCGGGTACCTTCGATCCGCTTGTCGAGCATCCCAAGGTGCTGCGTGTGGTCGCGCTGTCGGGCGGCTACAAGCGCCCCGAGGCCTGCGCCGAGCTTGCCAAGAACAAGGGCATCATCGCCAGCTTCAGCCGCGCGCTGCTCGAAGACCTGCGCGCGCAGATGAGCGACGAGGAATTCGACAAGGCACTCGGCGCGGCAATCGACGAGATCTACACCGGCTCGACGCAGAAGACCGCGGCGGCGGCCACGGCCTGACCGGCATGGCAAGCAGCGACGACTGGGCCGCGGTCGACGACTGGCTTGCCGGTCAACACCTCGGCAAGGACGACGCGCTCGATGCGGCGCTCGCGGCCAATGCGGCCGCGGGCCTGCCGCATATCGACGTTTCGGCCACGCACGGCAGGCTGCTCCAGCTTCTGGCGCTCAGTCTCGGCGCGCGGCGCGTGCTCGAGATCGGCACGCTGGGCGGATTCTCGACGATCTGTCTGGCGCGCGGCCTGGCTGAAGACGGCCGCGTGGTGACGCTGGAGATCGATCCGAAGCACGCCCGGATCGCCGCCGAGAACATCGCGCGCGCGGGCCAGGCCGGGAAGGTCGAAATCCGCCAGGGCCCCGCGCTCGAAACGCTCGAGGCGATGATCGCGGCGGGCGAGGCGCCGTTCGACCTGTTCTTCATCGACGCCGACAAGGAAAACAACGCGAACTACCTCAAGGCCGCGCTCTCGCTGTCGCGCAAGGGCACGGTGATCGTGGTCGACAACGTGGTGCGCGACGGCGGTGTGATCGATCCCGACAACCACGAGCCGATGATCGAAGGCACACGCCGCGCCCACGCCTTCGTCCGCGATGAACCGCGCCTGCTCTCGACGGCGGTGCAGACCGTCGGCAGCAAGGGCTGGGACGGCTTCATCTGCGCGGTCGTGGCCTAGGAGGAGCGCCCCTACGGCAGCCCGCTTTGTATGCGGTTGGAAGCGGTTCGCCCGGAGGCGACGCCGTTTCGCTCTGGTGCCATCCCCACCGTCGCTCAGCTTGAGCGGATTCAGATGCCGCCCATGAACCGGAAGCCGAAGCGGTAGTGGCCGGGTGGGATATCCATTTCGGCCGGCGTCGAGCGGTCGGGTTGGACTTCGACCAGTTCGAGGCTGCCGTCGGCGACGTGAACCGGATTGCCCTGGGTCAGTTCGCGCACGTCGCTGCGCGCGCCGAGATCGATGCGCACCTTCAGACGCACGCGCCCCGCCCACACGCAGCGGGCATTCATCGGGCAGCGGCTGTCTTCGAGCACTTCGAGCGGAGTGACCTTCGGCCCGTCGACCGAAACGGTCTCCATCATGCTCGCGCGCACGAGCGGGTCGGTGGCTTCGGCCGGCGGCGGCGGCAATGGAGCGGGGGGCTCGGCCAGGCAGGCGGCGAGGGCGAGCGGGGCGAGCAGGGCAAGGGCGCGGGTGCGAACCATCGCCCGCTCATGCGCCCCCGCGGCTGAATGCGCGCCGAACGCTTGGCGAGCGCCGCGCTCCGGTCTAGGGGCGGCGCATGTCTGACGAACCTGCCCGGACCTGCGACCTCTATCTGATCTCACCGCTCGACGTCGGTGGCGATTTCCCCGAGCGTCTCGCCCGCGCGCTCGATGCAGCGCCGGTCGCGGCATTCCAGTTGCGTGTGAAGGATCTCGACCAGCACGAGGCGGCGCGGCTCGCCGAGCCACTCCAGGCGATCTGCGCCGAGCGCGACGTGGCCTTCATCGTCAACGATTCGATCGCGCTCGCCAAGCGGCTCGGCGCCGACGGGGTGCACCTCGGACAGAGCGACGGCACGGTGGATGAGGCGCGCCGCGCGCTGGGCCGCGAGGCGCAGATCGGCGTGACGTGCCACGACAGTCGCCATCTGGCGATGGAGGCGGGCGAGGCGGGGGCGGACTACGTCGCGTTCGGCGCCTTCTTCCCGACCACGACCAAGACCGTCGAGCACCATGCCGAGCCCGAACTCCTGACCTGGTGGCAGACGCTCTTCGAGATCCCCTGTGTGGCGATCGGTGGAATCACGCCCGGAAACTGCGGCGCGCTCGCGAAGGCGGGCGCCGATTTCCTCGCGGTCTCCGGTGCGGTGTGGAACGGCGATGAGGCCGCGGCGGTCAAGGCCTTCCGCGAGGCGATCGACGCGGCGCTCGCCTAGCCCGCCGAGCGGCGTTCGAAATCCGGATAAGGCCCGAGGCCGAAGACGAGCAGCGCCGAAAGTGCTGTCAGCGGCAGGGCGGTGCCGAGAACCAGCGCGTAGCTTTGTGTCGCGTCATAGGCGATGCCCACGACCAAGGGTCCGATCCCCGAAGCACCCGCCTGGCAGCTCGAGATCACGCCGTAGATCTTGCCGAAGTGCCGCAGTCCGGCATAGCGGGTGGACAGGTAGATCCCGACTTGCAGCGCCGCGCCCGCGCCGAGACCCAGCGCGGCGATGCCGAAGCCGAGGACCGCAAGGTTGTCGGTCCCGGAAAGCAGGACCGCCTGGCCGACGCCGGGCAGCGCGAAACAGGCGAGCGGCAGCAAGGCGCTGCGGACGCGATCGGTGAGCCAGCCCGCGCCGAGATTGCCCAGCAGCGAGCCGAGGCCGAGCACGACCGCCAGCGACGCCGCCTCGGCGCGGGTGGCGCCGTTGCCGGTCAGCATCGGCACCATGTGGATCGTGATTCCGGTTGCGACGAGGCCGAAGATCACGATCGCGAGGCTGATCCGCAGCATGGCGAGTGAGCGCATTGCTTCGCCCAGAGTCAGTCCGGATAGCGCCGGCGCCTCGGCGCTTTCCGGCCCGCGATCGGTTGCCGTGGCCGGCCTGCGGACCTTGAAGAACGCCAGCACGAGCACGAAGGCGATGCCCGCCCAGCCCAGACCGAGCGCGAGATAGGCGCTGCGCCAACCGAAATTGGCGATGAAGAACTCGGCCAGCGGCGGCGCCGCCATCTGAGACAAGGAAAGCCCGCCGAGCACCACCGCGATCGCGAGCCCGCGCCCGGCGGAAAAGGCGCTCGAGATCGCGGTGTTCCACACCACCGAGCGGATGCCCAGCGCGGCGAGCGAATAGACCACCCAGGTCAGCAGCCATTGCACCAGCGCTCCGCCAAGCAGCGCGAAGGCGGCGAAGGCAAGGCCGCTTGCGGCAACCCCTGGCAGGCCCACGCGCCGTCCGCCGATCCTGTCGACCAGCGCGCCAGCAAAGGGCGCGAGCGGCAGGCTGACCAGCGCGAAGATCGTCATCCCGAACGAGATTTCGGCGCGCGTCCAACCGAAGCGCTGCTCGAGCGGGGCAATGAACAGCCCCAGCGTGGCCGCCGGGATCGAGGCGAACGAGAGCCCGGCCATCGCCGCCACGACCATCGGCCAGTTGGCACGCCACTCCTCGCGCGCGCTCAGCGGCGCGCCGATACCAGCATTCATCGGCCTCTCCCGGTTTGTTCTTGTCGCCGCCGGCCGGACGGCCTTCGCCTCAGAAGTCGATCTTGGGGATGACCTCCTCGCCGAAGCGGCGGATGTGATCGAGATATTCGCCGCGATCGTCGGTGAAGGCGCTGGCGCCCGCGCCGTCGACGCCGATCGCCTTGAGTTCGGCGAAGTGGTCGATCGCTTCCTGTGCGCTCCACTCGCCGGTCAGCGAGAAGGTCGAGGAGCAGATCACCTTGGGTGCAACCTCGCGGCCGACCTTCTCGCAATGGGCCTTCATGTATTCGATCGACGCGACGATATCCTCGTTGCCCGAAATGTTGGCGGTGCGGGCGGTGTCGGTCACCATCTTGGGGACGATGAAGGGGTGCCAGGCGTCGCCCAGCTCGACCGTGCGGCGCAGCGCGCGCTTGGAGTTGCCGCCGACCAGCAGCGGCGGGTGCGGCCTCTGCGCGGGGGTGGGCAGCATGCGGTTGCCCAGCGCCTTGTAGCCGGTGCCCTCGAACTCGAAGTCCTCACCGCTCCAGGCGAGCTTCATGGCCTTCATGTATTCGTCCATGAGGTCGTTGCGGCTGTCGAAATCGACGCCGAGCGCCTTGTATTCGGCCTTGAGGTAGCCCGCGCCCATGCCGAGGATCACGCGTCCGCCGGTGAAGCAGTCGAGGCTCGCCACGGCGCGGGCGGTGACGAAGGGGTTGCGGTAGGGCAGGACGATGATGTTTGTCTGCAGCTTGAGCGTGGTCGTCACGGCACCGACCATCGAGAGCATGACGAACGGGTCCTGCGCGTAGTGCCCGCCGCTGTCGAGCCAGCGCGCTGAGGGAACCGGGTGGTCGGTCACGGTGCCGGCGGTGAAGCCCGCATCCTCGACCGCGCGGGCGATCTCGTGAAGCGCCGGGAGCGAGAGGAACTGCCCGGGGTCCTTGATGTGATCGAACGGAAGTGTGGTGCTGAGCGTGAATGCCATCGTGCGTTTCCTGCTAAGGGTGACCGGGTCAGGCCTCCGGGGGCAAAATCCATTGTTCCGAGCTGTCGCGGACCCATCCGCTGGAGGCCCATGACCCGCCATCGACGGGGATGATCGTACCGGTGACGTAACTGGCCATCGGCGAGGCGAGGAACACGGCGACCTTGCCGCATTCCTCTTCGAAGCCGGCGCGGCCAGCCGGGATGCGACGCCGCACGGATTCGGTCTGGGCCGGGCTCGGCTGATACCAGGCCTCGGGATCGACCGGGCCGGTGAACTGCCCGCTGGTTCCCGGCGTGCGCGTATAGTCGGGCGCAATCGTGTTGACGCGGATGCCGTGCTCGGCGAATTCGAGCGCCAGCGTGCGGGTGAGGTTGTTGATACCCGCCTTGCACGCCGCGTAGACCGCGTAGCCCGGCGCCGCCCGCGAACCCTCGATGCTGGTGACGTTGATGATCGCGCCGCCGCGTCCGCCCGCGATCATGATCGGCACCGCGGCGCGCGTGGCAGCCAGGTTACTGATCAGGTTGAGGTCGATATGACGGCGCCAGTTCTTTTCGGTGAGATCGAGGAAGCCGCGCCGAGTCACTCCGCCCGCGTTGTTGACGAGCACGTCGAGCCGCCCGAAGCGCTCCTTTGTGGCCGCCACGGCCTTTTCGACCGCCTCGACTTCCATGACGTTGCCGGTGATCGCGAGAACCTGCCTGCCGCGCGCGGCGACTTCGGCCTCCATCTGCTCGCAGCGTTCGGGAATCGCCTCGATCAATGCGATGTCGGCGCCCATGTCGGCCAGGCACAGAGCGATGGCCTTGCCGATGCCGCCCCCGCCGCCGGTGACGAAGGCGACCTGGCCGCTCAGATCGACGTCGCTTGTATCCAATCTCTCCCCTTCCGACCCCTTTGGGGTTCAGGACTCTCGCCAACCTGCATCGGCAAGATCGTCGGGTTCGTCTATATCTTTTGCAAGACCGTTCCCGAGGATCGCGCACGCGTTGTAGCCAATCCGCCTTGCCTCGGATCGATGGCGCGCGAAGCTTCCTGAGCCGTAGGCGAAGCGAAACCGGTCCGCGCCGGGCAGGGGCAGCGAGAGCGCATTTGTGCCGGTGCCGTGCCGGTCGGGGGCGACGCCGATGGTGTCGCGCGGCAGGTCGATGAGCCGTATGAGATCGGCCTGCGTGAGTAGCGGGAGGTCGCCCGCGAGCGTGACCACCCGGCCTCCGCCGCGATGCGCGACCTGGTCCAACGCCCATTGCAGCGCGACGTTGAGTCCGCCGCCCGGGTCTTCTGCCCATTCCACGCCGTCGCCTTGCGGCGCCGAGCCACCGATCACCAGCACCGCGTCGATCGCGTCGTAGGCGCGCGCGGTGGCGACGACATGCGCGAGCATGTCAGCGGCGAGGCGCGCCCGCTCGGCAGGCGAGAGCACGCCGGAGAGGCGGCTCTTGGCCCGCGAGGCGGGCTTGGCGGGAACGACGGCCCAGCAGGGTCCAGCGGGACTGATCAAGGAATCGCGGGGGCTTCGGCGAGCCGGGTGAAGCGGATCCCGGCACCGTCGGCCTTGTAGGTCTTGTTCATATAGATGAGGATCGAGGTCAGCGCTTCGGCCGCGGCCGAATTGGCCAGCGAGCCGCCCGATAGGCCGCGCACGCCCATGCCGGGGCACAGGTCGAGCACGGCCTTGCGAGCCTCTACGTCGTCGCCGAACACCAGAACGTCGCAGTCGATCTCGTGATCGCTGTCGAGGTGATGGGCCGAGACGTTGTGAAAGCCGGTGACGAGGCGCACGTCGTCGCCGAGATGCGCGCGCGCCTGCATCGCCGCGCTGCCTTCGGCGGGAAGCTGCACGCGCATGACCTTGGGCGGGACCAGCGGCACGGTCGTGTCGACGACGATCGCTGCCCCGACCTTGTCGCGGATCAGCGCGAGCGTGCCTTCCTGCGAGGCGTGGGGCACGGTGACGAAGACGAAGTCCTTTCCGACCGCGGCGTCGTCGTTCGCGGCAAAGCCGACGCCGCCGAGATCCTCGGCGGCGGCCTGCGCCTTCTCGGCCGAGCGCGATCCGATCGTCACCTCGTGCTCGGCCTTGGCCAGACGGCGCGCGATTCCCTTGCCGAGCGCTCCGGTGCCGCCGATTACCGCGATTTTCGCCATTCTTTCGTTCTCCCGTTATCTTTCGGTTGCCTCTGAAGGACCAAAACCGATAGCCACGCGCGCAAACACAGCACGATGGGCGGCCGGTCAAGCCCAATGCGCAACGACAGGGACGCAGGGCATGTCGCAAATCGCTGAAATCCGCGCGTTCGCGCTTCCCGGGATGCCGCTGTTCGGCCCGGAAACGTCGATCGCCGACGAGATCCTAGCGTCGCTCGATCTCCTTGGCGAGACACTGCGCCCGGGCGACGTCTGCGTCGTCGCGCAAAAGATCGTATCGAAATGCGAAAGGCGCACGCGCGATCTCGCCACCGTCGAGCCCGATGCGCGGGCGTGTGAGATCGCGGCGGCTACGGGGCGCGACCCGCGCGTGACGGATCTCATAAAGGCCGAGAGCAGCGAGCTGCTGCGCGTCACCCCGGCAGCGATCATCGCCCGTCATCGCACCGGGCACGTGCTGGCCAACGCCGGCATCGATGCCTCGAACGTGGCTGACGGTGAAGACGAGCGCGTGCTGCTCTGGCCGCTCGATCCCGATTCGTCGGCACGGACGATTCGCGCCGGGATCGCCGATCGGACGGGCATCCGGCCGGCGGTCGTGATCGCCGACAGCATGGGCCGCGCCTGGCGGGTCGGCACGGTCGGCCACGCGATCGGCTGTGCCGGGCTTGCGGTGCTCGAGGATCGGCGCGGCACCGGCCGTGACCTGTTCGGCCGCACCTTGCAGGCGACGATCGTCGCGGTGGCGGATTCGGTCGCGGCGGCCGCGACACTGGCGATGGGCGAGGGTGACGAGGGCACGCCCGTCGCGATCGTGCGCGGCGCGGAGCGCTGGGTGAGCGCGGACGATGGCCCGGGCGCGGTCAGCGGCCTGCGTCCGCTCGAGCAGGACATGTTCCGATGAGCCATGTCCTCGCGCTCAGCGGCGGCGTCGGTGGCGCCAAGCTCGCGGCGGGGCTCGCCGCCGTGCTGGCGCCCGAGGACCTCACGATCGTCGTCAACACCGGCGACGATTTCGAGCATCTCGGGCTGACGGTGTGTCCCGACATCGACTCGGTCACTTACGCGCTTGCCGGGCTCAACGACACCGAGCGGGGCTGGGGCGTGAAGGACGAGACCTGGCAGGCCATGGCGATGCTGCGCGATCTTGGCGCGCCCGACTGGTTCAACCTTGGCGACCGCGATCTCGGCATGCACCTTGCCCGCAGCGCGCGGCTGCGCGCGGGCGAGAGCCTCTCCGAAGCGACCGAGGCGCTTACGCGCAGCCTCGGCATCGCGCCGCGCGTCGTGCCCATGAGCGATGCGCCGGTGCGTACCCAGATCGAGACCGAGGCGGGCTGGCTCGAATTTCAGCACTACTTCGTGCGCGAGCAGTGCCGCCCCGTCGCGCGCGCGATCCGCTTCGCCGGAGGCGGGCTGGCGGAGCCGTCGCCAGCCTTCGCCGAGACGCTGGCGCGGCCCGACCTGGGCGCGGTGATCGTGTGTCCCTCAAATCCCTTTCTCAGCGTCGATCCCATCCTTGCCCTTGCCGGCGTTGGCGAGGCCCTGCAGGCGCGTGACGTGCCCGTCGTCGCGGTCTCGCCGATCGTCGGGGGCACCGCGATCAAGGGGCCGCTCGCGAAACTGATGGGCGAACTCGGACAACCGGTTTCGAACGCCGCGATCGCGGCGCATTACGGAGCGTTGATCGACCATCTCGTGATTGATTCCTCGGACCGTGCCGAGGCGGAGGGGTTGCGTGCTGCCGGCCTTTCCGTCACGATTACCCATACAGTCATGTGCGATGCCGAGGATCGGGAGCGGCTTGCGCGCGTAGCACTGTCGGCAGCCCGAACAGAAACAGGATGACCATGGCGCGCGACGACAGTGCACTGATCGATTATTTGCTCAATTCCCCGCTCGAAACGCTCCAGGCCGAGGCCAGGGCCCGCCGCGACGCGCGCGGTCCGGCGCGGATGACCTATTCGCCCAAGGTCTTCATTCCGTTGACGCGGCTGTGCGCCGACGTGTGCCACTATTGCACGTTCGCGACCACGCCCTCGCGGCTCGAAGCGCCCTTCCTCTCCGAGGATCAGGTGCTCGGGATCGCGCGCGCCGGTGCGGCGGCGGGCTGCAAGGAAGCGCTGTTCACGCTCGGCGACGCGCCCGAGCGCCGCTACGCCGTCGCGCGCGACTGGCTCGCCGAGCGCGGCTTCTCGCGGACGATCGATTACGTGCGCCACTGCGCCGCACGGGTATTGGAGGAAACCGGGCTGCTGCCCCACGTCAACGCGGGCATTCTTGCCGAGGACGACTACCGCATGCTCCGCCCGGTCGCCGCGTCGGTGGGTCTCATGCTCGAAAGCACTTCCGAGCGGCTGCTCGAGAAGGGTGCGGCGCACCATGGTTCGCCCGACAAGGTTCCGGCCTTGCGGATCGAATCGCTCGCGGCGGCCGGGCGCGCGCGGGTGCCGACCACCAGCGGCATCCTGATCGGCATCGGCGAGGCGCCGCACGAACGCATCGAGGCGCTGCTCGCGCTGCGCGACCTGCATCGCGAGCACGGCCACCTGCAGGAAGTGATCGTCCAGAACTTCTGCCCCAAGCCCGGCACCAAGATGGCGCAGGCGCCCGAGGCTTCCGAAGCCGATTTCCTGCGAGTGATCGCGGCCGCGCGGATCGTGCTGCCCGAGGAGGTGTCGGTTCAGGCGCCGCCCAACCTCAACGACGAGCGGCTTGCCGAGCTGATCGACTGCGGCATCGACGACTGGGGCGGGATTTCTCCGGTCACGCTCGATCACGTCAATCCCGAGGCGCCGTGGCCCGAGGTCGAGCAGCTCGCCGAAGTCTGCGCGCGCGCGGGCCTGCCGCTCGCCGAGCGGCTGACGATCTACCCGCGCTATCTCGCGAGCGACGACCGCTCGTGGCTCGATCCCGCGATCCGGCCCGCGGTGCTGCGTCTGTCCGACAGCGAGGGGCTCGCTCGCGACAGCCGCTGGAGCCCCGGTGTCGCCGAGCCCGTGCCGGGCACGACCGATGCGCCGCTCGGGCCGATCCTGCGCGGTCCCGGCAGCAGGCGCATCGACCATATCCTCGAGCGCGCGGCGTGTGGCGCCGAACTCGGCGAGTCCGAGATCACGACGCTCTTCACCGCACGCGGCGCTGGCGCGCGGGCCGTGGTCGAGGCCGCCGATGCGCTGCGCGTAGAGGCCATGGGCGAGACCGTGACCTACGTCGTCAACCGCAACATCAACTACACCAACATCTGCACCCACGCCTGTTCGTTCTGCGCGTTCTCGAAGACCAGCAGCAAGGCGGGTTTCCGCGACAAGCCCTATGATCTCGACCTTGAGGAGATCGCCGAAAGGGCGCGCGAGGCCGAGGCGCGCGGAGCGAGCGAGGTCTGCCTGCAGGGCGGCATCCACCCGCGCTATACGGGCGAGACCTACCTCGCGATCCTGCGCGCGGTGAAGGACGCCTGTCCCTCGCTGCATGTCCACGCCTTCTCGCCGCTCGAAGTGAGCCAGGGCGCGCGCACGCTGGGCATGCCGGTGATCGACTATCTGCGGCGCCTGAAGGATGCCGGGCTTGGCTCGCTCCCGGGCACGGCGGCGGAGATCCTGTGCGACGACATCCGCGCGCAGATCTGCCCGGACAAGCTGACCACCGCCGAATGGCTGTCGGTCGTCGGCGACGCGCACCGTGTTGGCCTGCCGACGACGTCGACGATCATGTTCGGCCACCTCGAACGCCCCGAACACTGGGCGCGCCACTTGCTGGCGCTGCGCCGGCAGCAGGGCGAGACGGGCGGCTTCACCGAATTCGTGCCGCTGCCGCTGGTCCACATGGAAGCGCCGTTCTACCGCCGGGGCGAGAGCCGCAAGGGCCCAACCTGGCGCGAGGCGGTGATGATGCACGCGGTTGCGCGGATCGCGCTGCACGGGTCGATCCCGTCGATCCAGTGCTCATGGGTCAAGCTAGGCGTCGAGGGCGCGGCGGCCATGCTCAACGCGGGCTGCAACGACCTGGGCGGCGTGCTGATGAACGAAAGCATCAGCCGCGCGGCGGGCGCGAGCCACGGCCAGGAACTCAGCGTCGACGTGCTGCGCGCGGCCGCGCAGAGCGCCGGCCGTCCGCTGCGCCAGCGCACCACGCTCTACGGGCGCGTCGCCTGCGAGAGCGAGTGCGCCTGAGCGCGCTCACATCGCCCGGATCTGGTCCCAGGCGGCATCGGTCATCCAGGTGTACTCGAGATAGTGCCCGACCAGCGGCCGTGCATCGAGGTAGAGGAACTTGAGCGCATCGCCGCCCATGTCGCGTTCCATCGCCACCGGCAGGTCCTGCTTGGCGACGCGCGCGCGGAAATCGCTCCAGTCGGACACCCGCGCGCAGGTCTGGTGAAAGCGCAGCGGCCCGCCGTTCGAGACGCAGTTGCCATAGATGCCGAGCGGGTCCGTGAGAGGCTGGATCAGTTCGTACTGCATCTCGCCGATCCAGATGAAGGCCAGCTTCATCCGGTTGACGACCTCGCCCCGCGGGGAATCGACCGGCTGGTCGACTTCGATGACCCGCGGCTCGTGCGTCATCCCGCGCCCGCGGAACTGGGCGATGCCTTCCTCGATATCGTCGCAGACATAGCCGAGTTGGTAGAGATGTCCCTCGATCATCGTCAGCCCTCCATCGCGACGTCGTAACGCGCCAGGTAGCGTTCGAAGAGTGGGACGAGGTCGTCCTTGGTCAGTCCGTACTGCGCCAGCTTGTATTCATGCTTGCCGAACTTGTTCTGCGGATTGTCGTCGATCCAGCCCTGGATTCCGGCTTCGGCCTCGCTGGTCCATTCATCGCCCAGCGCCTTGTAAAGGGCCTTCATGGTGGCCAGCGGATCGTCGAGCAGGCGATCGTAGTGGACGTCGATCACCCGATCCTCGCCGTGCTTGTCGCGGAAGTCCATGATCCGTTCGGCGTGCTGCTGCGCCTGCCACGGGTAGTTCTCGCCCAGCCATTCGGTGTCGGGTTTGCCGAGATAGGCATAATGGCTCATCGAAATGATCGAGCACAGAGACGCGGTGGCGGAATAGGGATCGCGGTGAGTCCAGACGAGCCGCGCATCGGGATATTCCTTGATGAGATAGTCCAGATGCAGCGCGTGGCTGGGCATCTTGAGGTTCCACACGCCGGTGTTGTGGTGCTGCAGCGTTTGCAGGAACTTGCGGTGATAGGAATAGGCGCTCGTCATGTCGGCGCCGAAGATGAACTCGCGGTAGCCCGGCAGCTTGCCTTTCGATTCGATCATCAGCGTCTTGAAGTCGTGCGCCAGGAACCAGACGCATTCGTGCGGGTAGATCGGCGAGGAGCGGTAGACCTTGCCCATCTCGGGCCGGGCCTCGAGCATCGCGCGATGGGCCTCGAGCTTGGCCAGCGCGCGCGGATCGGTCTTGAGCATGCCTGCCTGCGCCGGCGGCACCGGCTCCTCGATCTCCCATTCGAGTGGCGAGCGCCGCGCCGGATCGGCGGCGAGCAGGTTCGACAGCAGCGTGGTGCCGGTGCGGGGGATGCCGAAGACGAAAACCGGCCGCTCGATCTTGCGGCTCGTCAGCTCGGGGTTCTGCCGCAAGTAGTCGGCGACGCGCAGGCGATTGCCGAGATAGGTCACACAATCGTTCGCGGCGCGCTCGATGCCTCCGTCGGTAACGATCCCCTGGGCGATGCCGCGATTGAAATCGTCGACGAAGACGGTGAGGCCCTCGCGATAAGATTCGCTGTCGAAGCTGTCGAGGCCCGTGGCCTTCACGGCTTGATCGACGAGCGCGTCGGCGTTGAGCTGCGGTTGCGCCATGGATTCGGCTCCTCTGTCCCGTTCGTATCCGGGGCCGCTGCGGGCCCTTGCCTTGCACTAGCGCTTTGGCGCGACTGGTTGGCAACGCGGCTGGGTTGTCAATTCGGGACGGGCCGTCGATTTCGGGTCAAGACCCGACAGGAGACTCGCGCGTGACGAAGTGGCCCTGGCGGTCACGGAAGGCGCTCGGCGTCGTCCCGACCGCGCGGCGGAACGCGAAGGCGAAGCTGGACGGCGAAGCAAACCCCAGTGCGAAGGCGATCGTCTTGACGCTCTCGCCCGCCATGAGGCGGCGCTTGGCGGCTTCCATCCGACGCTGCTCGACATGGTCTCCGATCGAGCACGAGCGGCTCACTTTGAAACCTCGCGTGAGCTGGCGAACCGAAATCGCGCACAAGTCCGCCAGTTCGCTCAGCGTCGGCGGCGGTGCGTCGGCCGCGAGGCGCTCATCGATCAGCCGCAGCCGCCATCCGGCGAGCCCGCCTGTGATCGGCCGTTCGGCCACTTCGAGGCAGTAGCGCCCCAGCTCGACCGCGAGTTCGCCGTTAAGGAACGCGATCATCCGCGCGCTGGCGAGACCCGGATGACGCACTTCCTCGGTCAGTCGGAACAGCAGCGCGCGGATTCGGGCGCTGGAGATGTCGAGCGTGGCGGCAAGGTGCTGGTCGTCCCATTCGAGCCGCTGGCCGACGATCTCGTGGATCGGCGCCGGATCGAGTTCGCATACCAGCGAGGCCTGTCGCCCGCTGCCGCCGCCGATGAACAGCGTCTCGCCAGGCGGCAGCAGGACTATGTCGCCGAGCGGTTCGAGACGAGTCGGGCCCCAGCGGTCGCGATAGCCCGCGCGGGCGTTGGGCGGGCGCGGCGTGAGGCACATGTTGAGGTAGTATGTGTCGCTTGGCGGAAACAGCGAGGCGGTTGGCGCGGCAATGTCGAAGCGCACGATCTGGGCGCGCAGGCCCGGGCTCATGGCTTGCGCGTCGACGATGACTCTTGCCTGGTTGTCCGGGTCCCGGGGCACGCGGCCTGTCCCTCCCTTGCAATGCGCGCCCGGCGCGGGGGCGCCGCATTGTGTCTGTTTCTCTATGATGCGGCTTGATGTCTACGCTGCGGGGCCTTGCGGGGCAAGCCACTGAGGCCGAGTCTCCGGGCCGAGAAAGGCGTTGCCGCGAGCGCCGCAAATGGGATCGAGGAGACAAAGGCATGGCCGCAGGCCTGTTCGACTGCACGGGAAAAGTGACTGTGGTGACCGGCGGCAACGGCGGTATCGGGCTCGGCTTCGCGACGGGCTGCGCCAAGATGGGCGGCGATATCGCGATCTGGGCGCGTAACGCGGAGAAGAGCGCCAAGGCCAAGGCCGAGCTGGAAGCGGCCGGCGCCGGCAAGGTCGTCGCCTACCAGATCGACGTTTCCGACGAGGCGAACATCGTCGGCGGGTTCGAGCAGGTCATGGCCGACTTCGGGCGCGTCGATTGCGTCTTCGCCAATTCCGGCGCGAGCCCGCGCTATGATTCGGTCTTCGATATGCCGACCGAGCATTGGTACGAGTTTCAGAAGACAGCGCTGCACGGCGCCTTCTTCACCCTGCGCGAGGGCGCGCGGCACATGGTCGCGCGGGCCGAGGCGGGCGAGCCGGGCGGCAGCCTCGTCGCCTGTGGCTCGCTCTCGCTGTTCCAGGGGCTCGCCGGCAAGATGGAGTATGCCTCATCCAAGGCGGGAATCGCCGCCACGGTGCGCTGCCTCGCCGCCGAACTGGGAGTCCACGGCATTCGCGCCAATGTCGTCGCGCCCGGGCTGATCATCACCCCGATGATGGGGGACGATCCGCGCGTGGAACAGGGGCTCCAGGCGCACTACGGCCCGCAGACGCCGATGAAGCGCGTTGGCTATCCTTCCGATTTCGAGGGCATCGGCGCCTACCTGTGCAGCGATGCCTCCTCGTTCATGACCGGCGAGACGGTGGTCATCGACGGCGGCTACATGATCCGCCCCTGACAAGGGACCTTTGGGGGGCGAGGAGAGAGTGATGGAACTTCTGAAGATCCACGGCGCCGGCGATGTCCGGCTCGACGCTTACGAACGCCCGGCCGCGGGCGCGAAGGACGTCGTCGTCCGGATGAAGTCGGTGGGCATCTGCGGCTCGGACCTGAGCTACATCAAGATGGGCGGCATCCCGCCCGGCACCGAGACCGCGCTCGGCCACGAGGGCGCGGGCGAGGTCATGGAAGTGGGCGCCGAGGTGGAGGGCATCGCGGTGGGCACGCCGGTCATCGTCAACCCGATGATGACGCCCAGCAACATAGGCTCGGGCGGTCCCGAAGGCGCCTTCACCCAGGAACTGCTGGTGCGCGACGCGCGGCTCGGCGATTCGATCCTGCCGATCCCCGAGGGCATATCCTATGATGTCGCGGCGATGTGCGAGCCGCTCGCCGTCGCGATGCACGGCGTCAATCGCGCCGAGGTCTCGCCCGGCGACAAGGTCGTGGTCTTCGGCTGCGGCCCGATCGGGCTGGGGATGCTGCTCTGGCTCGTCGATCGCGGCATTACCGATGTCGTTGCCTTCGACCTCGCCGAAGAGCGGCTGGAGCGGGCGAGGGCGCTCGGCGTGCAGGCGGCGCTCAATCCGGCGCAATGCGACGTGCGCGCCGAACTGGCGAAGCTGCATGGCGAAGTGCCGAGCTATGGCCGCGTCGGCGTCGGCACCGATGCCTGGATCGACGCGGCGGGCGCGCCCTCGATCCTCACCGACGTGATCATGATGGCCAAGTGGCATTCGCGCATGGTGATCACCGCCGCCTACATGAAGCCGATCGAGTTTCCCGTGGGGCGCATGCTGACGAGCGAGATGACGATCACCACCGCCGTCGGCTATCCCACCGAAATGCCCGAGGTGATCGCCGCGATGCCGCGTTTGAAGGACAAGATCGCGGCGATGATCAGCCACAAGCTGCCGTTCAGCGACGTCATGAAAGGCCTGGAAATCGCCGCCACGCCGCAATCGGCCAAGGTCATGATCGGTTTCGGGGACGCATGAGATGAGCGAGGCCCAGGACAGCGCCCCCAAGCTCGCCGATCTCGTCCGCGCGGGCGACGCCCAGACCGAAGCGGTCGCGATCACCGACTTCGTCTTCCAGGCGAACGACATCTCGAACGCCTACCTTGTTACCACGAGCGACGGCGACGTGATGGTCAACACCGGCTTCATGGATCATGCAGAGCGCAACAAGGCGTTGCTGGCACCGCACCGCACCGGCCCGCTGCGCACGATCGTGCTGACACAGAGCCATGCGGACCATTTCGGCGGCGTGCCCGACTTCGCCGAGCCGGGGACCAAGGTCGTTGGCGGTCCGGGTTTCGTCGAGGCCAATGCCGACATGATGGCGCTGCAGTCCTTCTTCGGCCCGCGTAGCGGCAAGCTCTGGGCATCGACGCTCAAGCGCGGCGGCACGCCCAAGCCGCCGCCGATGATCGAGCCCGACATTCTGGTCGATCGCGAACTGAGCCTGGAGGTCGGCGATCGCACATTCGTGCTGATCTCGACGCCCGAGGGCGAGACCGTGGATAGTCTCACGGTCTGGATGCCGAAGGAAAAGATCGCCTTCACCGGCAATCTGTTCGGCCCGGTCTGGCTGTCGATGCCGTTCCTCAACACGCTGCGCGGCGACAAGCCGCGACTTGTGAGGAATTACCTCAAGTCTCTCGAAAAAGTCCGCGATCTTGGTGCGGAAATGATCGTGACCGGTCATGGCGAGCCGATCCGGGGCGCCGCGCGCATCCGCGCCGATCTCGACACGATGCACGCCGCCGTGAGCCATGTGCGCGACTACACGCTCGAGGGCATGAAGGCCGGCAAGACGGTCCATGCGCTGATGCATGAATTCGCCTGGCCCGAAGGCATGGCGATCGGCGAATTCCACGGCAAGGCGACCTGGGCGGTCAAGTCGATCTGGCGCGAATACGCGGGCTGGTTCCACTACGAGGACGGCACCACCGAGCTTTACGGCGTGCCGCGATCGAGCGTCTATGCCGACCTTGCCGAACTGGCGGGCGGCGCTTCGGCGATCGCCGCGCGCGCGCTCAAACGCCTCGATGCGGGCGAGCCGCTCCAGGCGATCCACCTCATCGACACCGCGCTCGGCGCGGAGCCGGGTAACATCGCGGCGCTGCAGGTGAAGAAGGCCGCGCACGAGGTGCTTCTGGCTGCCAGCGGGGGAAGCAACCTGTCCGAAACGATGTGGCTGCGCTCCGAAATCGCGGCGGCCGAGCGCGCCTTGCAGACGACCGGCGCCGACCGGCCCGCCGACGCGGACAGTGCGACGTAATCGCATCCGCCACGGATGGTTCGGTCGCGGCGGTATCGATCTCGGGCAATTGGACCTTTTTGCGCGAGCCGGCGTCCGCCATTGAATGGCCGGCGGCCGATCGGATCTTCGATACCTTGCAGAGCGTGCGCCAGGACATCAACAGCGACCCGCCGCCCTCCCTTGCAGGCCGGGCGTCAGGCGAACTGGGCGGCGCTTTCGCAGACCAGTCGCACCAGCTCGGCCTGGCCGCGCACGTCTAGCTTGCCGTAGAGCTTCTTGGAATAGTTGCGCGTGGTCTCGATCGTCAGGCCCAGCGCCGCGCCCGCTTCGGTCAGCGAGAGTCCGTCGCTGAGCGCGACGGCCAGTTCCGCCTCGCGCCGGGGCAGATCGAACAGCCGCGCGAATGCGCCGGCACGGTCGCCCGCGTCCCGGCGCGGCATGCGCAGCAGCGCGATCATCGCGGGGCGCTCGACGGCGTCGGCATCGCCGGGAGAGGGCGGGCGTGCGCCCGGACAGAGCTGCGCTTCGAGCCGGGGCGTCTCCTGGAGGACGATCGGCTCGGCGGCCGCGTCGGGATCGGCGGCGAAGTGCGCGGCTGCTGCGATGAGCTTGCGTTCGACCGCCGGTCCGAACTGTCGGATACGATCGCCCGCCGCGATCGTGGTTCCGAGCAGCCCGGCAAGCGCGGCTTCGGTCTGCTCGGGCAACGTCAGCACCTCGCCGTTCGCGCGAAACGCGATCCAACCGATCCCCGAACGCTGCAGGCCGGCTTGCGAAACCTCGGCGATGGCGCGGTCCCGCTCCTGCGCGAGCAGGCCGCGCAGAACCGTCGCCACATAGGGTGCCAGGGTCGAAAGCAGCGCGCCCTGGGCGGCGGTGCAGGGGCGACCGCTCGCGATCGAAAGCCACGCGTCGGCGCCGCGCTCGTCGAGCAGGCGCACGGTGCGTTCGTCGGCGATCCCGAGCCGCGCCATGTAGCGGCGGCGCTGGGCCTGGCGAACCGGGTCGGCGTCGAAGTATTCGGCCGAGCCGTAGACACGGCCGGGGCGCAGACGATCGTACTGGATGCGGTCGAGCTCGATCAGCTCCGCGGCGCCTTGTTCGTGAGCGCGGCTGTGCAGGTCGAGCCCCACCCAATACCGCACCGGATCGCGTCCCGAGCCGGATCGCAGGTGGATGGCCGCATATACGGCGTCGCAGCGGCGCTTGAAGCGCGAGAGAAACGTCGAAAAGCGCGGGTTTTCCGCCGCGCCGCCCAGCAGCGGCAAGAGGAGATCGGTTTCGTCGGGGCCGGTGAGCGCCATAATCCTCCCATATGGGAGGTTCATTGCGGAATCACTACTCTATCTTGATCGCGATCGACGAACGGAGTGGTTCATGAAGACGCTGACGCACCTCGAACGCCTCGAGGCCGAATCCATCCACATCATCCGCGAGGTCGCCGCCGAGGCCGAAAAGCCGGTGATGCTCTATTCGGTGGGCAAGGACAGCGCGGTCATGCTCCACCTCGCGCGCAAGGCCTTCCATCCCTCGCCGCCGCCGTTCCCGCTGCTTCACGTCGACACGACCTGGAAGTTCAAGGCGATGTACGAGCTGCGCGACCGCATGGCCTCGGAATCGGGCATGGACCTGCTCGTCTACCACAATCCCGAGGCGGCCGAGAAAGGGATCAATCCCTTCGAGCACGGCTCGCTCCACACCGACATGTGGAAGACCGAGGGGCTCAAGCAGGCGCTCGACAAGTACGGCTTCGACGCGGCCTTTGGCGGCGCGCGCCGCGACGAGGAAAAGAGCCGCGCCAAGGAACGCATCTTCTCGTTCCGCACCTCCTCGCACGGCTGGGACCCGAAGAACCAGCGCCCGGAACTGTGGAACCTCTACAATGCGCGCAAGAGCAAGGGCGAATCGATCCGCGTCTTCCCGATCTCGAACTGGACCGAGCTCGATGTGTGGCAGTACATCCACCTCAACGACATCCCGATCGTGCCGCTCTATTTCGCCGAGAAGCGACCGACCTTCGAGTGGGAAGGGGGGCTGTTCATGGCCGACGACATGGATCGGATCGAGAAGATCCTCGGCTACCGCCCCGAAACCACCGACAAGTCGATCCGCTTCCGCACGCTCGGCTGCTTCCCGCTGACCGGGGCGGTCGAGAGCGAGGCCAAGACGCTGCCCGAGGTGATCCAGGAGACCCTGCTCACAACGACATCGGAACGCCAGGGCCGCGTGATCGACAAGGATTCCGGCGGCGCCGGCATGGAAGTGAAGAAGCAGCAGGGATACTTCTGAGGAAGCGCCCTCCACCGCTCGGGCTGAGCCTTTCGAAGCCAGCGAGCGACCTGCCAACGCCCATCGACAAGCTCGGGGCGAGCGGAGATTGAGAAAATGGCCGACACCCAAACCAAAGATGCCGTCTACGTCACCGACAAGCTCATCGCCGAGGATATCGACGCCTACCTCGAGCAGCACGAGCACAAGACGATGCTGCGCTTCATCACCTGCGGCAGCGTCGATGACGGCAAGTCCACGCTGATCGGGCGGCTGCTTTACGATTCGAAGATGATCTTCGAGGACCAGCTCGACGCGCTGACCCACGATTCCAAGAAGGTCGGCACGCAAGGCCAGGAGATCGACTTCGCGCTGCTGGTGGACGGCCTCGCCGCCGAGCGCGAGCAGGGCATCACCATCGACGTCGCCTACCGCTTCTTCAACACCGAGAAGCGCAAGTTCATCGTCGCCGACTGCCCCGGCCACGAGCAGTACACCCGCAACATGGTAACCGGCGCCTCGACCGCCGACCTCGCGGTGATCCTGATCGACGCGCGCAAGGGCGTGCTCGTCCAGACGCGCCGGCACAGCTACCTGTGCCACCTGATCGGCATCAAGAACATCGTGCTCGCGGTCAACAAGATGGACCTGGTCGACTACAGCCAGGAGGTCTTCGACAAGATCGTCGCCGACTATTCCGAGTTCGCGGAGTCGATCGGCATCGAGAGCTTCACGCCGATGCCGATCTCTGGCTTCAAGGGCGACAACATCACCACGAAGTCGCCCAACACGCCGTGGTACGAGGGGCCGACGCTGGTCGATCATCTCGAGACCGTCGAGGTGCTCAGCTCGCTCGACGCGGAAAAGCCCTTCCGCATGCCGGTGCAGTGGGTGAACCGTCCGAACCTCGATTTTCGCGGCTTTTCCGGCCTGATCGCCACCGGTTCGGTCAAGCCCGGCGACAGGATCCGCGTGCTGCCTTCTGGCAAGACCAGCAAGGTCAGCCGTGTCGTCGCCTTCGACGGCGATCTCGAGGAAGCGGTCGCGGGCCAGTCGGTCACGGTCTGTTTCGAGGACGAGATCGACTGTTCGCGCGGCTCGGTGATCGCGACCGCGGACGCGCCGCCCGAGACATCGGACCAGTTCGAGGCGACTTTTGTCTGGATGGCCGACGAGCCGATGACGCCGGGCCGCGCCTACTGGCTCAAGCTGGGCACGCAGATGGTCTCGGTGACGGTGCAGGAGCCCAAGTACGTCATCAACGTCAATACGATGGAGCACCTTGCCGCCAAGACCTTCGAGCTGAACGCGATCGGCGTCGCCGAACTGGCGACCGACAAGTCGATCGTCTTCGAGCCCTATGCCGACAACCGCACGCTCGGCGGCTTCATCCTGATCGACAGGATGACCAACGCCACGGTCGCGGCGGGCATGCTGCACTTCTCGCTTCGGCGCGCGCAGAACGTGCACTGGCAGGCAATCGACATCGGCCGCAAGCAGCACGCGGCGCTCAAGAACCAGAAGCCGGCGGTGCTGTGGTTCACGGGGCTTTCGGGATCTGGCAAATCGACCATCGCCAATCTTGTCGAGAAAAAGCTGCACCGGATGAACCGGCACACCTTCCTGCTCGACGGCGACAACGTGCGGCACGGCCTCAACAAGGACCTGGGGTTCACCGATGCCGACCGCATCGAGAATATCCGCCGTGTGGGCGAGGTGGCCAAGCTCATGACCGATGCCGGCCTGATCGTCATCACCGCCTTCATCTCGCCGTTCCAGGCCGAGCGCGATATGGTGCGCGCGATGCTGCCCGAAGGCGAGTTCCTCGAGGTCTTCATCGACACGCCGCTCAAGGTTGCCGAGAGCCGCGATGTCAAGGGCCTCTACAAGAAGGCGCGGTCCGGCCAGCTCAAGAACTTCACCGGTATCGACAGCCCCTATGAGGCGCCGCGCGAGCCGGAGATCCGAATAGACACTACCAAGATGTCGCCCGAGGACGCGGCCACGCTCGTCGTCGACACGCTGCTGGGAGACATTTGATGAGCATGACCGACGGCGATCTCGCGGCGCACCTCGCCGACCAGGCGGGCAAGATCCTGCTCCAGGTGCGGGCCTCGGGCATGTTCGAGGGCAAGTCGCTGGGCAAGGCGGGCGATCAGACCGCCAACCAGTTCCTCGTCCACGCGCTGCGCCAGCAGCGGCCCGAGGACGGGCTCCTCTCCGAAGAGGAGAAGGACAACCCTGAGCGGCTCGCCAAGGAACGCGTCTGGATCGTCGACCCGGTCGACGGCACGCGTGAATACGGCGAGGAGCGCACCGACTGGGCGGTGCACGTCGGCATGGCCGTCGACGGCGCGCCGACGCTGGGTGCAGTCGCGCTCCCCGGGCTCGACAAGGTGTTGCGCTCGGATCAGCCCGGCGAGGTGCCGCCCGCCCCCGACGTGCTGCGCATGGTCGTGAGCCGAACCCGTCCCGCCAAGGAGGCGACAGCGGTCGCCGAAAAGCTGGGCGCGCAGCTCGTGCCGATGGGCTCGGCGGGTGCGAAGGCGATGTCGATCCTGCTCGGCGATGCCGACATCTATCTGCATTCGGGCGGCCAGTACGAGTGGGATAGCTGCGCGCCCGCCGCGGTCGCGCTCGGCTGGGGCCTGCACTGTTCCCGGATCGACGGCAGTCCGCTGGTCTACAACCAGCACGACGTCTACATGCCAGACCTGCTCATTTGCCGCAAAGAGCATGCCGACAGGGTTCTGGCGGAAGTCGCGCCGATGATTTGACGCGAATCGACTGATCAACATTGTCGATTATTAATCGCGGCGCTATGCTCGACCCATGGCTGCGACGCGTACAGATCCAGATGGCCGCTCGCGGCGCCGGGTTCGCGATCCCGTCGCCACGCGCGAGACCATCCTCGAGGCGGCCAGCAATCTGCTCGCCAGGGACGGGCCCGAAGGCGTCAGCCTTTCGGCGGTGGCGCATCTCGCCGCCGTCAACCGGGGCACGGCCTACCAGCACTTCGAAACGCGCGAGCGCCTGATCGAAGCGGCGGTCGACTGGGTCTCCGACAAGCTGTTCCGCGCCGTGTTCGGCGATCCCGAGACGATCGGCGAACGCCGCGTCGAGGAGGTCGATTCCGCCGACATGACCGAGCGCCTGTGCGACTTCGCGATGGAAAACCCGGACTTGTGCCGCGTCTGGCTGCAGCAGGTGCTCGCTTCGCCCGACCCGCGCCAGGACCCGTTCTGGCGCGAATACTCGGGATCGTTCGGACGCTTCGCCGCGACCGATCTGGCCGAGCCGGACATCGACGTCGAAGTGCTCTCGGTCGTCAATCTGGCCGGCGTCTTCTTCTGGCCGATCCTCGCCCGCGCGCACGCGGCCGGCGATCGCCAGCGCACCGAACTGAGCCGCCGATATACCCGCGAAATCCTGCGTCTCTCGCTGTTCGGCACGATGCGTGCCGAGGCGTTTCCGGCGATCGTCGAGCGTGTTCGGCCCAAGTCCTGAAAAGGCCTTCGCCGGGGCGATGAGCCCGGCCCGTTCCCTTGACGGGGCCGGTGGCGTTGGCCTTGTGCGGCAGGAACGTTCCACCCGATGCAGAGGAAGAATGCGATGTTTTCCGCGATCGTGATCGACAAGTCCGACGACGGCCAGACCGTCACGATGCAACAGCTTGACGAGAGCGCGCTGCCCGAGGGGGACGTGACGATCGACGTCGCTTTCTCGACGCTCAACTTCAAGGACGGCCTGGCGATCACCGGGGCTTCGCCGGTCGTGCGCAAGTTTCCGATGGTGCCCGGGATCGACCTCGTCGGCACGGTGACCGAAAGCAGTCACGCGGACTGGAAAGCCGGTGACACGGTTGTCCTGAACGGCTGGGGCGTGGGCGAAACGCACTGGGGCGGTCTTGCGCAAAAAGCGCGGCTGAAGGGCGATTGGCTGGTTCCGTTGCCCTCGGCCTTCGCGCCCGCGCAGGCGATGGCGATCGGCACCGCCGGCTACACCGCCGCGCTGTGCGTCGACGCGCTGGTCGACTTCGGTGTGACGCCCGAACAGGGCGAGGTGCTGGTGACGGGCGCGACCGGTGGCGTCGGATCGGTCGCGATCGCGCTGCTCAAGGCGCTCGGCTTCACTGTCGTCGCGCTGACCGGCAAGACGAGCGAGGAAGGCTACCTCAAGGGCCTCGGCGCCGACGCGGTGATGGACCGGGCCGAGATGTCCGAAAAGGGCAAGCCGCTCCAGAAGGAGCGCTGGGCCGGCGTGGTCGATGCGGCGGGCAGCTTCACCCTCGCCAACGCACTGGCGCAGACGAAATACGGCGGCGCGGTCGCGGCTTGCGGGCTCGCGCAGGGCGCCGATCTCCCGGCGACCGTGATGCCCTTCATCCTGCGCGGCGTTTCGCTGCTCGGGATCGACAGCGTGATGGCGCCCAAGACCAAGCGTCTCAAGGCCTGGGATCGGCTCGCGCGCGATCTCGATCCCGACAAGCTCGAGGCGATCGGCACGAAGATCGGTCTGGGCGAGGCGATCGAGACTGCCAAGAAGTTCATGTCGGGCGAGGTGAAGGGCCGCTATATCGTCGATGTGAATGCCTGAGCCACGGTCCTGAACGGGATCGGGCAGCGGAGAGGAGATAACGGCGTGAGCGACAAGTCCCGAGGGATGTCGATCGTGCGCGGCGTGCCGCTCGACGAGGAACAGGGAGTCGGCGCGCTCACGCTCGGCGGCTACCTGCGCGAGATCGCCGGGCGTTATGGCCCGCGCGAGGCGGCGCGCATCCGCATCGACGGCAAAGTGACGAGCTGGACCTACGACGATCTGCTTGCCCGTTCGCTGGAGGTCGCGCGCGCGCTGGTCGCTTGCGGCGTCGGCAAGGGCACGCGCGTCGCGATCATCCAGACCAACCGGCTCGAGTTCCTCTCGAGCCTGTTCGGCACCGCGCTCGCGGGCGGGGTCGCGACGACGATCAGCACCTTCTTCACCGGTCCCGAGGTCGAGGAAGTGCTGCGCCAGTCCTGCGCCTCGGTGGTCCTGCTCGAGCGCAAGGTGCTCAAGAAGGACTTCGGCGAGATCCTGACCGCGCTCGAACCGGCGATCGCCACCACGGCGCCGGGCGCGCTCGCCTCGCGCAAGTTTCCCTATCTGCGCGTGCTCGCCTCGGTCGACAGCGACGAGGGGATGGGCGCGATCGAGGGCTGGCGGGGGTTCCTGTCGCGCGGCGAGGGCGTCGCCGACGATCTCGTCCATGCCATGGCCGATGCCGTCGCGCCGAGCGATCCGGGACTGCTGTTCTTCTCGTCCGGCTCGACCGGCAAGGCCAAGGGCATCCTGTGCGCGCACCGTGCGCCGTGCCTGCAGCTCTGGCGCTGGCCGCACTGGTATCGCATCGATCCCGATGCCCCGCCGCGCACATGGTCGGCCAACGGGTTCTTCTTCTCGGGCAACTTCGCGATGACGCTGGGCGGCACGCTCAGCAGCGGCGGCACGATCATCCTCCAGCGCTGGTTCGATGCCGCCGAGGCGGTGCAGCTCATGGCCGAGGAAAAGGTCTCGATGCCGATCGCATGGCCGCATCAATGGCCCCAGCTCGCCGAAGCACCGGGCTACGAGACGGCGGATCTTTCGGCGATGCGCTATGTCGACCGCAAGATGCCGATCGCGCGCCATCCCACGATCCACTCGTCCTGGGACGAGCCCGGCCACGCCTACGGCAGCACCGAAACCTTCACTCTGATCTCGGTCTATCCGGCAAATACGCCCGAAGAGGTTACGGGCGCGAGCCACGGGCCTCCGACCGCCGGATCGACCATCAAGATCGTCGATCCGCTGACGGGCGAGACCATGCCGCTCGGCGAACGGGGGGAGATCGCAGTGAAGGGGCCGACGATGATGCTCGGCTATCTCGGTATTCCGCTCGACGAGACGCTCGACGACGAGGGCTTTTTCCGTACCAACGACGGCGGCTATGTCGATGCGCAGGGGCGGTTGTTCTGGGAAGGACGGCTCAACGACATCATCAAGACCGGCGGCGCCAACGTGTCGCCGCTCGAAATCGACGCGGTGATCCGGACCTGTCCGGGCGTGGCGATCTCGCAGACCGTCGGCGTGCCCGACGAGCTGTTGGGCGAACGCGTCGTCACCTGTATCGTGCCCGTCGAAGGCGCGCACCTCGATGCCGAGACAATCCGCACTTTTGCGCGTGAGCGGCTCGCCGCCTTCAAGGTGCCGCGCGCCGTGCTCTTCGTCGAGGAGGCGGATCTCCAGACCACCGGCAGCGCGAAAATCAAGACCGCCGACTTGCGCAAGCTGGCGGCGCAGCGGCTCGAAGCCGAAGCGGTCTGAGGGCGGGCGCGATGGAAACGGTACCCGATTTCGCCGACTGGGTCGCCATCTGCAATCTGAAGGCGCGCTATTGCCGTTTGCTCGACACCCGCGATTGGGATGGCTGGAAGCAGCTCTTCACCGAGGACTGCGTCGTCGACACGACCGGCAGCGGCGGCAGTCTGGAGCATGGCCGCGACGCGTTCGTCGCCTCGGTTCGCAAGGCGCTCGACGGCGCGGAGACCGCGCACCAGGTCCATTCGCCCGAGATCGCGGTGGACGGGGACGAAGCGCATGTCGTCTGGGCGATGCAGGACAGGGTCAAGAAAGGCGGATGGGCGCTCACCGGTTACGGCCACTACGAGGAGCGCTGCGTGCGCACGCCGCAAGGCTGGAAGATCGCCTCGCAGAAGCTCACGCGGCTGATCATGGAAATGGCCCCGGGGGCCGACGCGGATTGACTCCGGCGGGGGCGGGCGAGATTGCGCTGGTCAATTTCGGGCCCACCCGGTAACGCCCGGTGATGGACGAGAACTTGGGAACCACGATTTCGCAAGTTGCAAGGCTGCTTCGCCGCTCGTTCGATGAACGCGCCCGGGCCATGGGGGTGACGCGTCCGCAATGGCAGGTCCTGTCGGCGCTCAGGCGCCACGAGGGCATCAAGCAGGGCGGTCTTGCGGAAATTCTCGAGGTCGAACCGATCACCGCCGGCCGGATGATCGACCGGCTGCAGGAAGCGGGGCTGGTTGAACGCCGGCCCGATCCCGCCGACCGCCGAGTCTGGCGTCTGTGCATGACCGACCGGGGCCGCGAGCTGCTGGACCAGATCCGGCCGCTGGGAGACGAAACGTCGGAAATGGCCTTCGAGGGCGTGTCGCAGAGCGACCGCCTTCAGCTCTACGAGACGCTCGTGAAGGTGCGGGCCAACCTGGCGCGCCGCGCCGACGCGGAAGACTGCGCCTCTTGAGCAAGGCCGCCCCGGGCCGGGCCGGGCAACTATCGTGAGCACGATAGGGCCGCGCTTGTAGTAGCCCGCGATTTACCGGACATCTGCGATCAAATGACAAACGCCTCGGGAGGATCTGTGGGCAAGACGATCGTAATCACCGGTGCCGGGCTCGGCTTGGGCCGCGCGCTCGCGCGGCGCTTCGCGAAAGAGGGCGAGACCGTCGTCCTGCTCGGCCGCACGCTCGCGAAAGTGCAGGCGCTTGCCGAGGAACTGGGCGGCGATAGTTATGCGGTGGAGTGCGATGTCGCCGAGCCGGATTCGGTGCGCGCCGCGTTCAAGACGATCGCCGAGAAGTCGGGCACGATCGACGTCCTGATCAACAACGCCGCGGTGTTCGAGCCCTTCACGATCGAAGAAGCGCGCGACGATCACATTCAGTCGATCATCGCGATCAACCTCGCCGGGCCGATCTACTGCGCGCGCGCCGCCATCCCGCTGATGCGGGCGGGGGGCTGCATCATCAACGTCGGCAGCGAATCCGTTGTCCAGCCTTTCGCCATGCTCTCGCTCTACCAGTGCACCAAGGCGGGGCTCGAGAAGCTGACCGAGGCGCTGGCATCCGAGCTCGACGAGAAGGGCATCCGCGTCTGTCTCGTGCGCGCCGGCCAGATGTTCGAGGAGGGCAAGCAGACCGGATGGGACCCCGAGGTCTCGATGCGCTTCGCGCAGGGCTGCGCCAAGAACGGGCTCAACCTGATGGAGCGCCCGATCAGCCACGTCGATTCGGTTACGGGCGCGTTCCGCACGATCATCGATTTTCCCCCAGACGCACGCATCCCCTTCCTCGCGATCGAGGCTCGCAGGCCTTCCTGAGAGCGCGGTTTGAATTTTCGACAAGGATAAGCTCATGACCCTTCTTCCCGATGCGAAGCTCTTTATCGACGGCGAACTGCGCGACGCGACCGGCGGCGCGACCTTCGATGTCATCAGCCCCTGGACCGGCGAAGTCGTCGGCAAGGCCGCCGATGCCGCGCCCGAAGACGTCGAGGCGGCGATCGTTGCGGCGCGCAAGGCCTTCGACGAGACCGACTGGGGCTCTGACGAGAACCGTCAGAACCGCTTCGAGCTGGTCAAGAAGTACCGCGAGCTGTTCGAGCAGAACCGCGAACGGCTCGCCCAGCTTGCGATTCACGAGGCGGGCGCGGCGCAGGGCGCGGTCTACCGCGCGCACGTGAACATGGCGCTCGACGGCTGGGACGATTACCTCGCCGTGTTCCCCAAGGTGGAATGGGAAAAGGACTACGGCGAGAAGGAGGCTTTCGGCGCGATCCACAAGCGCGTCGGCGTGCGTGAACCGATCGGTGTGGTCGGCGCGATCACGCCCTGGAACGTGCCGCTCTACGTCAATATCGGCAAGGTCGTCGCGGCGCTGCTCGCGGGCTGCACCGTGATCCTCAAGCCCGCGCCCGATACGCCGGGCATGGGCGCGATCTTCGGCGAACTGGCCGCGCAGGCGGGCTTTCCCAAGGGCGTGATCAACGTCGTGTTCGGATCGGACCCGGCGCAGGCCGGCGAGATGCTGGTCACCGACCCGCGCGTCGACCTGATCTCGTTCACCGGATCGACCGGTGTCGGCAAGCGCATCATGGAAAAGGGCGCGGCGACCCTGAAGCGCGTGTTCCTCGAACTGGGCGGCAAGTCGGCCAAGATCGTGTGCGACGACGCGCCCAACTTCCCGATGGAAGTGGCGATGACGATGCTGGTGTTTCACGCCGGACAAGGCTGCGCCGTGCAATCGCGCCTGCTCGTCCCGAAGAGCCGTTACGAGGAGGCCAAGCAGATCCTCAAGGGCGCCTACATGCACTTCGGCGACAACTGGGGCAGTGCCGAGGACCCCGAGCACATCATGGGCCCGGTGATTTCCAAGCGGCAGATGGAACGCGTGAAAAGCTACATCGATCTCGGTGTCGAGGAGGGCGCGACCTTGCTGCACGGCGGGCAGATCCGCACCGACAAGGGCGGCGGCTACTTCGTCGAGCCGACCGTCTTCGTCGACGTGACCAACGACATGCGGATCGCGCAGGAGGAAATTTTTGGTCCCGTTCTCGTGGTAATCCCCTATGAGGACGATGATGATGCCGTGCGGATCGCAAACGAAAGCAACTATGGCCTGTCGGGAGGCGTCAGTTCGGGCGACCACGAGCGCGCCATGCGCATCGCCAAGCGGGTGCGGACGGGCTCGATGAGCGTCAACAACGGCATGTGCATCGCGGGCGATATTCCCTTTGGCGGCTACAAGGCGAGCGGCATGGGCCGCGAATGGGGCGTCGAGGGCATCGAGGAATACACCGACATGAAGATGCTCGCCTGGCCCGTGGGCCAGGTCGAGGCGGCCTGAGCCTAGCGCGTGGACGTGGCGGCCGGGCGGAGCGAAGGGACGGAGGACGAGCGCGACTCGCGTTCGCAGCGTCTCGCCGCTTTCGACGGATCGGCCGCCACGGCTGTCAGCCACAACCTCAACGGGCAAAAACTCGGCCGCAAGGGCAGGGTCACGCGCGAGCGGATCCTGGCCGCGGCGGCCGACCTCATCGAGGAGGCTGGCGAGGACCAGGTCACGCTCAGCGCGATCGCGCGCCGTGCCTCGCTCGGGATGAGTTCGCTCTACAACTACTTCTCCGACCTCACCGAAGTCGTCCTCGCGGTGCTCGATCCGGTCATGACCGCGGGACGGGAGGAATTCGAAGCCCTGCTCGAGGACTACTGGCCGGACGATGTCCTGCCGCAACGGTGCCAGGCGTTCGTTGCGGCCTATCACCGTTTCTGGTCGCGCTATTCCGGCCTGCTGCACTTGCGCAACAGCATGGCCGATCAGTTCGACCTGCGCATGATGCGCGAACGCGTCGCTTCCACCAGTCCGCTGATCGGCATGCTCGAACGGCAGATGGACCGTAACGCGACGAACGGTGCCGATGTCCAGTCGATGGCGACGGTGCTGATGACCGGCATCGAGCGTTCGATCACGCTCGCCACCGACCGGCGGCTGCACCGCATGGTCGGCTTTGGCGCGCAGCGCGATCAGGTCGATGTCCGCAATTCGGTCGCGCGGCTGATGGAACTGGGGATACGCGACATGCGCGCGCAGGCCTGAGCCTATCGGCCCTTCTTGCCCTTGCCGCCGACGTTCTTGAGGTATTCCTCCATCCCCTTGATGTAGTCGGGATTGAGCATCAGCGCCGAATTGGCCATGCGTTCGACATGGCGCGCGGTGTCGCGGCCGACTTCGGCGCACATCTCGATCGCGATCTTCGCCGCGCCCATCTGCTCGCCGTTCTGCTTGGCAAGGTGCCGGCAGAAGGCCATGACCTCGTCCTCGAAGGTGTCGTCGGAATAGACCTGATGGACGAGCCCCATGGTGAAGGCCATGTCCGCGCTCGCGGGCTGGTTGGCCATGATCAGCCAGCGCGCCCAGTGCGGGCCGCAGATGCGCGTCAGCCGCGAGACGCCGCTCGAGGCGGGAAGCACGCCGAACAGGCCCTCGGGGAACGCATAGCCTGCGCTCTTGGCAGCGAGGCGGAAATCGCACGACAGGCTCATCTCGAGACCGCCGCCCACGCACATCGCGTGATGCGCGACGACGAAGGGCTTCTCGATATGCTCCATCTCGTCCCAGAGCTGCTGCATGTTGTTGAGGTTGAGCCGGTGGTTCTCGCGGATCGCCCGCGCCGAACTGACGCCCGAAACGGTTTTGGAAACGACGTTCTGGTTGCCGCCGCGCAAGTCCGCGCCCGAGCTGAAATAGCGCCCGGTCGAACGGATCAACATGACCTTGAGCTCGGGTGTGTCGCGAAAGCGCAGCACTGCCTCGGTCAGAAGGTCCATCATGTCGCGCGAGATGGCGTTGAGCTTTTCCGGCCGGTTCAGCGTGGCGATCAGGATGCCGTCGCGATCTTCGGTGAGCAGGTGCGGTTCGTCGGACATTCGTGAATTACTCCGGCTCAGGCGCGGGTGCGCGGCATGCCCAGACCGCGCTCGGCGATCATCGAGCGGTGGACCTCGCTGGTGCCGCCGTAGATGCGCGTGCCGTGGGCGTGGCGATAGCTCTGGTTGATGAGATTGAGCGGACCCTTGCGCTTGGACAGCGACAGCGGCGCGGTCATCTGCAGCATTTCGCGCGCATCCTCGAGGAAGACTTCCGAGCTGTACATCTTGGCCATTGGTCCGAAGGCCATGTTCGGCTTCTTCTCGACGCCGGCCCACATCGAGCGGAATTCGAGCATTTCGGCAACGCCGATGTGCGCGCGGATGCGGGCAAGCCGCACTTGCAGATGTGTGTCGTCAATCCGCTTGAGGTCGCGCAGAACCTCCTCGCAGGCTTCCAGCGTATCCTCGATCACCTTGCCGAAGCCGCCGCCGTGCTCGAGTTCGAGCGCCACCGACATGACCTTGGTTCCTCCGTCGACAGGACCGAGGCGCCAGGTGTCGGGGACGTGCACGTCATCGTAGAAGGTGACATTGGTGCGCTCGTCCATGAAGGTGTGGATGGCCTGCACCTCCACGCCTTCGGCCTTGAGCGGCACGATGAACATGGTGAGGCCCTTGTGCTTGGCGACTTCGGCGTTCGTCCGCGCGAGCATCAGCACGTATTCGGAAAGGTTGGCGCCGCTGGTCCACATCTTGGTGCCGTTGATCCGCCAGCTCCCGTCCTCGGCCTGCGTGGCGCGCGTGCGAGCAGCGAAGACGTCCGATCCGCAGCCCGGCTCCGAATAGCCGAGCGAGGTGATGGCATCGCCGTTGACGACGCGCTCGAGCACCTGTGCCTTCAAGTCGTCGGTGCCGAACTTGACCATCATGTAGCCGACCATCTCGGCGACGCTGATGGCCGGGTTCGAATAGCCGTGCATGTTGAACCGCTCGCGGGCCGATTTCTTGGCATAGGGACCGAGTTCGCGACCGCCCAGGCTCGGGTTGCCGAGGAACAGGAGGTCGGCGGCCTTGAGCTTCTTGTGGACCGAAGGCACCCAGCCTTCCCAACTGAAGTGGAACTGTTCGCGCTCCTCGTCGGTGACCTGGGTCTCGAAGAAGGCGTCGATCTCGGCGTTCACCGCGCGCGCTTCCTCGCCGATGTCGAATTCGATCGGAGTCTCGCCGACGTCGGGCAGCGATACCGTCTCGCCGCCATAGAACCGGCGTCCGGCCTCCGCGAGCCATTGCTGCACGTCGCCATGCACCAGCGGCCAGGCGTTGGCGCGCAGGTTGTAGAGATGGATGTCGTATTCCTTCGACAGGCCATAGCCGCCGAAGGTCTGGAGCGCCTGGCTGACGGCGTCCGCCGCCGCCGTGGCGCTCTGCCAGAGGCTGAGCGAAATATTGCCGCCGGCGTCTTCCTTACCGTCGGCGATGTCGCGGATCGTGCGCCAGGTCAGGAGCTTGCCGCCGTCGACGTCGCACAGGCGATCGGCGAGCGGGTGCGATACGCCCTGGAACTGGCCGATGAGCTGGTCGAAGGCCTTGCGCTCGCAGGCGTATTCCGCCGCGAGCTTGAGCGCCTGACGGCCGAGGCCGGAGAGCGCCGCGGCCATCAGCAGCTTCCATTCCTCGAGACCGGCGGCGAACGTGGCGACGGCCTCGCCGCCCGAGGCCAGCACCTTGGCGTCGAGTGTAGACAGATCGATTTCGGCGATCGGAGTGGTCGCGAGATTGTCCTCGCCCTTCGCGAAACCCTCCGGGACGGTGAGGAGGACCACATCGTCGCCGCGCCGCGCGACGATCAGGCCCGCGACGGCGCCGCCGGCGATCCATTGCATCGGTGTTTCGGCCATGTCGTGAAAGGCGAGCGCAGTCACCGTCTCGCCCCCGATCGTCGCGGCGAGTTCGTCCGAGGCGGTCTCGGTTCCGAGTTGGCCGAGCAGGCGCGCGGCGACGAGCGCTTCGGCCAGCGGGCCCGAGGCCAGCGTGCGCCCGGCCTCTTCCATCACCACGACAGCATCGAACAGGCCCAGCCCCATGCCGTCCGCTTCTTCGGGCACGCGGATCGCGAAGGCGCCGAGTTCGGCGAGGCCGGTCCACAAGGCGGGATCGAATCCGCCGTGCTCTTCCATTGCCTTGCGGATCTTCGCCGAACTGGAGTGCTCGTCGAGAAAGCGCGCGAAATTGTCGCGCACCATTTCCTGTTCGTCGGTCAAGTCGAAATTCATGGCAGTCCGCCCCGTGTAGTCGTTTTGTCCCGGGGCGGTTCGCGACCAGCCCGCTTTGGGGTTCAACACCACAGACTTGGGGGGCGTTCAAATGATTTTGGCGCGCAATCGCACGGGCGATTGGCCTGCCTGTCCACCGGCGGCGGTGCCACCTCGCGTTGTCCCGGCGGGCGAGGAGGGAAGGGCGCGGCTGGTGTTTTCCGCTCCGTATTCGAGCAGGATCGCGATCGCGATGGATCGCCGCGCGCCATCCGGCGCGCGGGCCCAGCGTGCTAGCTTGTGCCGGTCATGAATGGTGACGGGATCAATCGCCCGGCCCGCGACGCGGATGCCTTCGCATTGCCCGGCTATCGTCGGGCGGTCCTCGTCGAGCCCGAACCGGGGCGCGTGACCGCGCTGCTCGAGGACGATATCCACTGCATGGCGGTCCGCCTCGATCACGCGCGGGGCGTGGTCACGCGTGCGCGGGCGCATGCCGATCGCATGCCCTGGACGACCTGCCCGGGCGCGGTCGCCAAGCTGCGCGAGACGTTCGAGGGCGCGGCGCTGTCCGAGGTCACGGCGCGGCGCGACAAGAAGGCCAATTGCACGCATCTGCACGACATGGCGGTGCTCGCGGCGGCGCATGCCGGGGACGCGGCGCCGCTCGCCTTCGCCATCGCCGCGAGCGATCCGCGCGACGGGGTGCGTATTCTGGAGATCAGACGTGGAGGCAGGGCGGTCCATCGCTGGATCGAGCGGGACGGGCAGCTCGTCGCGCCGCCTCCGCTGGCCGGATCGAGCCTGCTGACCATGCGCGACTGGATCGCGAGCCTCGAAGGCGCGGAGCAGGAAGCGGCGCGGTTGCTGCAATGGGCGAGCCTCGTCGCGCATGGGCGCACGATTCCCGCAGCGCGTCAGAGCGACGCCTCGGCGATGCCGCCCACTTGTTACACCTTCCAGCCCGACCGCGCGGCTCATGCGCAACGCACGGGCGTTCAATACGATTTCAGCACGGGTTCGCGCAGACTTCTCGCCGGGTTGCGTGATAGAACGCGGGCTGCGCTGGCCGGCGATCGCGTCGGGACCTGAAGCACGAAGCACAAAGACATGGGAGACCACGCATGGAAATGAACGACATGGTGATCATCAGCGTCGATGATCACATCAGCGAGCCCCCCGACATGTTCAAGAACCACTTGTCGGGCGCGGCGCTCGAAAGCGCCCCCAAGCTCATTCAGGACGCCAACGGCAAGGACCTGTGGGTCTACCAGGGGCAGGAGTTCCCCTCGGTCGGGCTCAATGCCGTCGTCGGGCGGCCTTTCGAGGAATACGGCATGGAGCCGACCTCGCTCGATCAGCTTCGCGACGGTTGCTACGACGTCCACGAGCGGATCAAGGACATGGACGTCAACGGCATCGCCGCCTCGCTCAACTTCGGCAGCGTGTTCGATTTCGCCGGAGGGCGCCTGCATCGCGTGCCCGACAAGGATCTCGCGAAGATCCACATCAGCGCTTACAACGACTGGCATATTGACGAATGGTGCGGCGCCTATCCGGGCCGTTTCATTCCCTGCGCGATCCTGCCGACCTGGGACATGGACGCGACCGTTGCCGAACTGAAGCGCGTTTCGGCGAAGGGCTGCCACACCGTCTCGATCAGCGAGAACCCGACCTGCCAGGGCCTGCCCTCGATCCATAACGAGTACTGGGACCGCTTTTACAAGGCGATCAACGAACTCGACATGACGATCTGCCTGCACATCGGCGGCGGCAATCCGGCCCCGCACGCCTCGATGGAAACGCCGATCGAGGCGTGGATCTCGACGATGCCGATGTCGATCGCCTATGCCGCGTCGGACTGGCTCAACCTCAAGGCGCTGCACGACTATCCCGATATGCGCATCGCCTTGTCGGAAGGCTCGATCGGCTGGGTGCCCTATTTCACCGAGCGCGCCGACTTCTCGAATTCGCGGCACAAGGCCTGGACCAATTCGCGGTTCCAGCACATGAAGCCGAGCGAGATGTTCAAGCGGCACTTCCTCAACTGCTTCATCGACGATGCCTTCGGGCTGCAGAACATCCAGTTCATCGGCGAGGACAACATCGCCTATGAATGCGACTACCCGCACTCCGACACGCTCTGGCCCGAAGTGCCCGAGCGGCTATGGCCGACGATCAAGCACCTGACCGACGCGCAGATCGACAAGATCACGCATGGCAACGCGATGCGCTGGTTCCGCTTCGATCCCTTCGCGCACTACACGCGCGAGGAACTGAGCGTGGGCGCGCTACGGGCGAAGGCCAAGGCCGCCGGCGTCGATACGACGCCCAAGTCCTCGGCGGGCGAACGCCCGGTCGAAGAGGGCGACTCGCGGCCGGTGACTTCGGGCGACATCATGCAGATGTTCATGCGCCACGAAGACAAGGACCGTCTGTCGCGGGCGCAGAAGGCCGACGCCTGATCAACGCGAAAGGGCCGCGCCATGGCGCGGCCCTTTCTTTTATTTGCGGACGCCCGGGGCCTCGGACCGTCGCGACGGTCCGACGCAGGTTCAGGCGGCGGTCGGCAGCGGCTCGACGTTCGAGCTGTGAAGATCGGGCAGGCATTGCCGCATGGCTTCGCCGAGCGATTGCAGCAGGCCTTCCACGTTCACCTTCTCATCGCGTCCGTAGACCACGCTGACCACGAGCGGGTGGTCGCTGGGCTGGCCGGGGATCAGCGCGGAGAGCGACTCGGTGCCCGATCCGAACCCGGTGGGGCCGGTGATGTACCCAGTCTCGCGGCAGGCATCGATGCGCGCCATCATCTCGCCGAACGAGAACTTGTGCGCTTCGCCGGCCTCCGCGTTGAGCCGGCGGACCATGCCTTCGCAACGCGCGCGATCGACGGTCGAGAGCATCAGCCAGCCCGCGGCGCTGAGGAACAGCGGCTCCTTGACGCCGCCCGACAGCTCACGCGTGGCGGCGGGCGCGCGGGCGCCGTGATGCCAGCTCACCACCTGGGCATCGAGGCCGACCATCGCGATCAGCGCGACCGAGAGTCCCGTCTGAGCCAGCAGCCGGTCCGAGAGGCGGACGAGGCGCCCGTCGCGGATCATTTCCGGCTGCCCGGACAGCCCGAGCAAGGCCGCGCGCGGCGTCAGGCAATAGGCCCTTGAGTAAGGATCCTTATGTAGCAGCCCGAGTTCGACCAGGCTGGCGAGCAACTCGGAAGTGCTTGATTGCGGGCGATTGTAGCGTCGAACAATATCCATGACGGTCGCTTCACGGTGACGATCGTCGAAGTACTCAAGCACCTCGATGACCCGCCGGGCGATCTTCGCCTTGTTCGACTGCGCATGTTTTGCTGCCATGGACCTCTCCTCAGTCTTTTCTTGCCTAACCGTCATGGCTCCACGGCCGGATGTCAACAGAAAATGAGCGCCTGTCGTTTTTTCCTTAGCGTCCTTAGCATTGCCTCGGCTAGAGCTTTTGCGTGGTGCCCCATTGCCTTGCGGGGAGTGGCGCGCTCTTGATGTTTACGACCGGGTCGAGAAGGAAGGCGGCGTGTGTTGCCGCCGAGCCACGGCGCGCGGAAACGAGACGAAAATGCTCCAGCAGGAATTCGAAATCCCCCTCACGCGCCTGGCCCCGCACGAGGAGCCCTTGGCGCGGCCGCTGGCCATCGTCCGGCTGGACGGCGACGAACAGCTTGCGCCCGAGGACATCGTCCTGCCGCCGTGCCCGGTGATCGGCATCGGTGATCCCGATCATTCGCTTGCGCGCCTGTGCGATGCGATGGTCGAGGGGCCGGTAGGGGCGGCGGGGCTGATCGGCAACGTACTGCGCAGCCCGCACGCGGCGGCGGCCGTGGTGCAACTCCTGCGCTTCTTGCCCGATCTTTCGCCCGAGCAGGGACTCGACGCCGAATCGATGGCCTACGCCATGCTTCAGGGCAGCGCCGAACATCACGCCTGGCGGCGATCGCGACCGGTCGCGGAAGAGAGCTTCGCGCCAGGACAAGTGCGGATTGCGCATCGCGGGAGCGGGGTGGACGTGACGCTTTGCCGCGAGGATGCGGGCAACGCCATCGACACGGCCATGCGCGACGAGTTGAGCCGGGTTTTCGCTGCGCTGGCGCTCGATCCGCAAGTGCGGCGGATACGGCTGACGGGAGAGGGCAAGGCCTTCAGCCTGGGCGCCGAGCTTTCCGAATTCGGGACGACCTTAGATCCCGCGACCGCGCACGAGATCCGCGCGCGGACCTTGCCCGCGCGCCAGGTGCTGCGCTGCGCCGACCGGCTCGAGGCCTTCGTCGATGGTGCCTGCGTGGGTGCGGGGCTCGAGATCGCGGCCTTCGCGCGCCGCATCGAAGCGACGCCGCGCGCCTGGTTTCAGCTCCCCGAACTGGCGATGGGAATTTTGCCGGGCGCGGGCGGCTGCGTTTCGCTCACCCGGCGCATGGGTCGCCAGCGAACCGCGCTGATGATTCTGTCAGGCCGCCGGCTCGGAGCGCGCAAGGCGCTTGAATGGGGGCTCGTCGATTCGCTCGTGGACAATCGCGCCTTCGACGAGAGTCATCGCGACATCGCTGCCGAATAACCGTTCGCGTGCTTCGCGCCAGGGCCGCGAAAGCAGGCAAAGGTCGGCGGGCTCGCCCACGGCGATTCGGCGCTCGCGCGCGAGGTCGAGCGGATCGGCCAGATGAAGCGCCAGCGCCGCTTCGGGGCTGAGCGATTCGCCGGCCGCGATGGTTCGTCCGCCGTCGGTCTGCCGTGAGACCGCGGCGCGCATCGCGGCCCACGGGTCGGCGCTGCCGAACGGCGCATCGCTGCCGCCTGCGAGCACGATCCCTGCGTCGGCGAGGCTTTGCAGGCGGTAGAGATCGCGGTGATGCCGGGGCTCCACGTCGAGCAGGTAGCGCTCGCCGCGCTCGGCCACGAAGTGTGGTTGGACGCAAACGTGGAGGCCGAGGTCCGCGATCCTCGCGACGAGCGGTTGCGGTGTGACCGAGGCATGCTCGATCCTGTCGCCCGGTCGCGTGCCCGCCGCCTCGAACGCGGCGAGGGCGAAGACCAGTTCGACTTCGGAGACGCAGTGTACGGCCACGCCGCGTCCCTGCGCATGGGCGGCCGCGATGAAGGCGCAAGCCTCGTCGAAGTCGGGCAGAGCGGCCTCGTGCAAGTGTAGCTTCGCGGGGCCGAGCGCCCAGGGACCCGGCTCGGCGTCGTTCAAAGCGAGCGTTCCGGCGATGACGCAGCGTTGTGCCAGCGCACCGCTGCACCGTTGCGCAATGAAGTGACGCACCGTTTCGGGATCGTTGGCTGGCGACATGTCGGTGATGCCGGTAATCCCGCAGGCGGCGAGTTCGCGGCTCACGCGTGACAGGTCGGGGAACCGTCCGCCGAGCGTGGCGGCTAGCCATTCGTCCTCGTCGAACAGGCGCCCGGTGAAGCCCGCCGCGTCGCGCTCGAGGCCGGGCGGCGGTGGGGCCAGCGCAAGCAATTCGGCGAGCGCGCGGCTGTTGAGCAGCCACATCCGGCCCGAGCGGTGCTGGATGCGGACCGGGCGACACGCGACGAGTTCGTCGAGCGCGGCGGCATCGGGCAGGGCGCCGAGCACGCTCTCGTGGTAGCCGATGCCGCGCAGCCAGCCTTGGCCGGGACGATCGAGCGCGACGCGCAGAGCCTCGCGATCGGCGACCTCGGGCGGTCCGCAAGCGACCGACGCATCGCGCACGGCGAGCGCGGCGAGATGAATGTGGTGGTCGTGCAGACCCGGCAGCAGCGCGCCACCATGGGCGTCGATGACGGTCTCGCCGGATACGGGCGCAAGTGCGCCGATCGCGGCTATGCGGCCATGCGCGATCCGCAGATCGCCAGGGCCGACGCCATGGATCTCGGCGTTCCGGATCAGCATCGGGCCAGGCTCGCGAGGTAACGTCCTGTGTCCGCGCCCAGATCGCGTACCGGCGCGGCGAGCCGCCGGCGTGGAACTGCCGGAAATAGCTCCCCGACCGCCGCGGCCCAGGCGCGCAGTTCGGCTTCGAGCAGCAGCGGATCGAAGGTCCGTTCCTCGTCCAGCGCGCTCGCGACGATGGCGCTCATGGCGAAGCCGATCCGGCAGGCCTCGCCGCGCGCATGGGCGCGCCAGCCTTCGAGCGCGGCGGTGATGCCCGTCAGCGGATCGGCGATGGCATCGCCGACATAGCCGATCTCGCCCGCCGCGTCCGCCAGCGCGCGGCTGAGACCGCCGGCCACCCCGCAATCGTTGCCGATGCCGGTCCAGTGCGCCGGTTCGCCGCGCGCGCCGTGGCCCGTCACCGTCAGCCACACGAGACCGAGCGTCTCGCGCACCAGCGCGTCGGCATCGATGCCGAAGTGGCGAAGCGCGCGCGGGCGCGAGGATTCGATGACGAAATCGGCGCGGCGGATCAGCGCGACGAGCGCTTCGCGCTCGGCCTCGCAGTCGAGATCGACGAGCGCGCTGGCCTTGCCCTGGTTGATGATGTCGAACGTCGCCGGGTCGTCGCGGCGGATGAGGTCGGGTCGCGAAGGGCTTTCCACCTTCACCACGTCCGCGCCCGCGAGCCAGAGCAAGTGGCCCGCAAGCGGCCCCGCCCAGATCGCCGACAGGTCGACCACCAGCGGCACGTGATCGGCGGGACGGTCGCGACGCGGGCCGCGCGCGAGAACCTCGACCGGCGCCGAGGCCGGGATCTCGTCGGCCGAGGCGACGGGCAGGCCGAGGCTGCGTCCGCGCGCGACGAGCCCGGCGCAATCGTTGCGCAGCACGGCGGCGGCGATCGCCGCGTCGTCGTCGGTGGCGAGCCCGGCGTCCGCGAACAGGGCGGGCAGCAGCTCGCGGTCCTCCTTGCGGATCAGCGTGAGCGCGAACCAGCCCCCGTCGCGCGTCGGCATGAGGCGGCTGCCGCCGATCCCGGCGGACACGTGGCCGGGCACGCGATAGCCGCCGTTCGATCCGCGCTCGCCGAGCAGCGTGGTTCCGTCGAGCGCGGCTATCGCGGCGGCTGCGGTTTCGTCGGCCAAGACCTCGATGCGCCGGTCGGCCCAGCGCGCCAAGGGGATGGAGAGCGCCGCTGCCATCGCTATTCGGCGAGCAATTCCTTGACCTTGCGGCGCAGGAGCTTGCCCATTTCATTGTACGGAAGTTCGCCGACCACGGCGATTTTCTCGGGTACGCGGCTCGAGCGCAGGCGGGCGCGGACCAGGTCCTTGAGTTCCTGCTCGTCGGGCGCGTCGCATCCCTCGCGCGGAACGATGGCGACGCCCACCGCCTCGCCCCATTCGACCGACGGGATCGCGCAGGCGCAGGCATCGGCGACCGCCGGGTGCGTGAGCAGCACGTCCTCGATTTCGCCCGGGCTCATGTTCTCGCCGCCGCGCACGATCACGTCGTCCGCGCGGCCCGAAAGGAACAGGTAGCCGTGCTCGTCGATGTAGCCGGCATCGCGCGTGGGAAACCAGCCTTCCGGGTCGAGCGCGGACTTTTCCTTGTACTCGCCCGAGACCTGCTCGCCGCGCACGTAGATCTCGCCCGGCTCGCCGGGGCCGAGCACTTCGCCGTTCTCCCCGCGGATCTCCATCTCGACCGTCGGGATCGGCTTGCCAAGCGAGGCGAGCCTGGCACGGACCTTGGGATCGTCCGAGGCGAAGGCTTCGCGGTGGTCGTCGGGGCCGAGCAGCGCCACTGTCGAGCTTGTCTCGGTAAGGCCATAGGCGTTGGTGAAGCCCGCCTCGGGAAACAGACCGAGCGCCTTGGTGATCACCTCGAGCGGCATCTTGCCGCCGCCGTAGGCGACCGCGCGCAGCGTCGAGAGTTCGGCGGTGACGCCGTTCTCCATCGCCGTGATGATCCGCGTGAGCATGGTCGGCACGACGAAGGCATTGGTGATCGCTTCGGCCTCGACGAGCCGCAGCCACTCCTCGGGCGTGAAGTTGGGCAGCATGACGATCTTGCGGCCCGCGTAGATCGAGGAAAGCAGCGCCGAGATTCCGGCGATGTGATAGGGCGGCACCACCACCAGCGCGGCGTCGCTCTCGTCGGCCGAGGCGAATTCGACGGTGCCCAGAATATAGCCGAGCAGGTTGGAATGGCGCAGGATCGCCGCCTTGGGCGCGGCGGTCGTGCCGGAGGTGAAAAGCTGTATGGCCACGCCTTCGCCGGGATCGTATTCGCGCGCATCGTCGGCGGGATAGGTCTCCTGCGCCTTGAGCGTGAATTCCTCGCGGGTGAAGACGGTGTGGCCCTGATCGCCCGCGATGCGGATGACGCGTTCCTCGTCGCCGATGACGAGCGCTGGCGCGATCCGGCCGAGCAGCGCGCCAAGGTCGGCATCGGGCAGGCGGTAGTTTAGCGGGCAATAGGGCACGCCCGCGAGCGCCGCACCGAACACCGCGATCACCGCTGCCTCGCTGCTCTCGTCGAGCAGCGCGACGTATTCGGCCTCGCTCTCCTGGATCAGCTCGAACGCGCCGCGTGCCGCCTCGAGCAGGTCGCCATAAGTCCAGCGCTTGCCGTCGCACACTAGGCCCACGCGATCGGGTGCGGCCTCCGCCGCCATCTCGAGAAGGAGCGCAATGTTCATGGGCGGTGCTCGCTCAGTCGGAAGCGGGCAGGGGCTTGGCATCCTTGACGACGAGCGCGACGCCGTCGACCGAGAGCGAACCTTTGCCGGGTTTGACGCAAAGCAGCTCGTACTTGCCATCGGTATCGACGTAGCGCTTGCCCATCAGCGTGCCCGCTGAGAAATCGGCGGAGAGCGGGGCGGCCTCGTCGGGCTTGGCTTCGCCCATCGGCGCGCCGCCGCATTCGATCGTGCCGTCGGCCGCGCGGATGACCATCACTTCGGTGTCGCAGGCGGCGCTCTTCAGCCGGGTGCCGGGTTTCATCTCGGATATCCTCGTTCTTGCGTGTCTTTCGGGCCTATTCCCCTGCCTTTACGCGCTGCCGGCGCGGGTTCAAGGTACAATGGGGCGCTTCGAGCCGGGCAGGGCGGGCAGAGGTGCCGGGTAAGTCAATTCAGCGCCTCGACGATGCCGAATGCAGCAGATCAGGCGACGATCCCGCCGTCCTTGAGACTGGCGATCCGGTCCCAGTCGAGACCCATCTCGAGCAGGATTTCCTCGGTATGCTCGCTGGCCTGCGGCGCGCGATGCGTTTCAATCGCCTCGTGATCGAACTGCACGGGGCTGCGCACCAGGCGCATCGGCTTCGATCCGTCGATCGGCTCGACCGGGATGAAGGCGTCGTTGGCGATGGCCTGGGGATCTTCGCCCAGATCGAGCAGGCTCTGCACGGCGGCCCATTGCCCGCGCATCGTCTTGAGATGTTCGCGCCAGTAGTCGAAGTCCCGCGCGGCAAAAGCGGTGGCGATGATCTCGCTGGCGGCGGCGCTGTTCGCCATCAGCGCCTCGGCATCGGCGAAGCGCGGGTCATCGGCGGCCTCGGGAACGCCAAGATGCTCGAACGTGTCGCGGATGAAGGGACCGGGCACGAGGATGAACAGGCTGATCACGCGCCGGTCCGAAGTGAGGAAGTGGCCGAGAAACGGGTTCACCGCCGCGCCACCCGTATGGGGAACACCGATCCGCATCTGCTTGCCGGTGTGAAGGTAGGGTGCGAGCACCATGCCCGACATCCACATCGCCGAGTTGAGCAAGGAGACGTCGACTTCGGAGGTCTCGCCGGTCTGTGAGCGGTGGAACAGCGCCGCGGCGACGCCGCCGGCGAGGTACATTCCGCTCATCGAATCGCCCATTCCGCCCAGGCTCATGGTCAGCGGCACGTCGAATTCCTGCGGGGTGAGCGCATGGGCGACGCCCGAATGAATCCAGAAGGCTGTTGCGTCGTAGCCGCCGCGATCCCGGTCATCGCCCTTGTCGCCGTAGCCGCTGCCGCGCGCGTAGATGATGTCGGGGTTGACCGCGCGAATGTGTTCGAGATCGATCTCGAGCCGGCTGCGCACCGCGGGCAGGTAGTTGGTGAGGAACACGTCCGCCTCGCGCGCGAGATCGTAGATCAGGTCGCGGCCCTCGCGGGTCGAGACGTCGATGCCGATCGAGCGCTTGCCGCGATTGGGCTGCTCGATCATCGGGTTCACGACCGGATCGAGATGCACTCCGGCGATCGAGCGCATCCCGCGCTGGGTATCGCCGCGAACGGGATGCTCCACCTTGATGACGTCGGCGCCCCAGTCGGCGAGCACCGCTCCGCAGGCCGGCACGAAGACGTACTGCGCGACTTCGAGGACCCTGACGCCTTCCATCACGTGCTTCATAGCGGCCGTCCGGTTTTGCGATCTCGTCTCAGGCGATCGCGCCCTTGGCCTTGAGCGCTTCGATCCGGTCCCAGTCGACACCCATTTCCATGAGCACGACTTCGGTGTGCTCGGAAGCCTGGGGCGCGCGGGTCGTCTCGGTGGGCTCGCCGTTCCACTGGACCGGATTGCGCACCAGCTTGATCGGCTTGCCGCCGTCCGCCGCGTCGACTTCGATGATCGTGTCGTTGGCGATGGCCTGCTCGTCGTTGGCGAGTTCGATCAGGTTGAGGATCGGGGCCCACTGGCCCTTCAGCGTCTTGAGGTGCTCGCGCCAGTATTCGAAGGGCTTGGAGGCAAAGGCCTCGACCAGGATGTCGCTTGCCGCCTTGGCGTTCTCGATCAGGCTCATCACGTCCTTGAAGCGCGGGTCCTTGGCGGCTTCGGGCCGGCCGACGTGCTCGAAGGTGTCCTCGATCAGGCCCGTCGGGCTGACCATGCACAGATTGATGGTGCGCCCGTCCGAGGTCCAGAAGTTGCCCATGAAGGGGTTCACGCCCGCGCCGCCCGAGGTCGGCATCGAGTTCTTGGTGATGATCCCGGTCTCGAGCGCCTGCGCGATGTTGGCGCCCGAGGCCCAGGCGGCGGCGCTCATCAGCGAGACGTCGACTTCGGTGGCCTCGCCGGTCTTCTCGCGGTGATAGAGCGCGGCCGAGATCGCGCCCGCTATGAACATGCCGCCGATCGAATCGCCGAACGCGGGCATGCCTTGCGAGAGCGGGCCGGGCAGTTCGGGGGGCGTCATGCAGTCGGCGATGCCGCTGCGAGACCAGAACGCGGTGCCGTCGAAGCCGCCCTTTTCGCGTTCGGGACCCTTGTTGCCCCAGGCGCTGCCGCGCACGTAGATGATATCGGGATTGGCGGCGCGGATGTGCTCGATGTCGAACTTGTTCTTCTGGCGGACCTGCGGAAGGAAATTCGTCAGGAACACGTCGCACTGCTTGGCGAGTTCGTAGAGCAGTTCCTGGCCCTCGGCCGTCGACGTGTCGATGCCGACGCTGCGCTTGCCGCGGTTGGGATGCTCGATCAGCGTGTGCCGCAGCGGATCGAGCTTGACGCCGCCCATGTTGAGAAAGCCGCGCTGGGTGTCGCCGCGCACCGGATGTTCGATCTTGATGACGTCGGCGCCCCAGTCCGCGAGCACCGCGCCCGCGGCAGGGGTGAATGTGAACTGCGCAACTTCGAGTACGCGCACGCCCTGCATGACCTTGGTCGACATAGACAGCCTGTCCCTAGTTAGGCGGAGAAGCGGCCAAAACCGACGTCTCTGCTTGTGTATTGCTCTGGCTTTCGGTCTGAGGATTTTCGCGATTGCGATCAACCGCGCAGGCAATCGCGCCGACGATCATCGCACGCGTGATTCGCATCCAAATGAGCCACCGTGACTATCTTCCGCAAGTGCGAACATAAAAAATGCCCGAAAAACCTAGGTTTGCCGGGGTATTGCCGAAATCGTAGACGCACTTGCAGCATTTGCAATTGACTTTCTCGAATACAACTCCTAACCTAGTTTAGCAAATCAAGAATTCCTCCCCCCAATTTTTGATCACGGAGTTTGAAATCATGAAGAAGTTTGTTGCTCTCGCCGCTGTCGCCACCATCGCCGTCTCGGCTCCGGCGTTCGCCGAAACGACCCAGTCGGTTCGCGAAGTCACCGAAGAAGCGGCTGCTCCGGTCGAACTCAAGGCTGGCCAGATGCTCTACAGCTCGGCCGGCTACCGCATCGCGCCGATCTACCGCGTCACCGAATCGGGTGATCCGCAGGTCATCATGAGCGGTCGCCTGATCACCGTTCCGGTTTCGACCGTTTCGGAAGCCGAGGGCAAGGTCATGACCTCGCTCACCAAGAAGGAAGTCGCCAGCGCCCGCTAAGCGGATCGCGCGAGCGAAACGAACAGGGCGGCCCCGCGCGGGGCCGCCCTTTTTCGTGCGCGATACGGGCGCGGGCGATGACGGGACGCCGCGCCGATTGCTCAGGCGCCGCTGACGTTATGATAGACCCGGTCGAGATACCCGCGAAGCTGGGCCAGTTCTTCGTCCTCGAAGCCCTTGAACATGCGCTGTTCGGCCTCGTTCGCGATCAGGGCGAGCTTGTCGAGCAGGGGACGCGCCGCCTCGGTCGGGTAGACGGCGCGCGCGCGTCGGTCGTCGATCCGCTCGCGCCGCTCAAGCAAGCCGTCCGCGCAGAGCCGATCGATCAGTCGTCCGGCCGACGCTTCCGACATTTCGAGCGCTTCGGCGATCGTTCTTTGCGTCGAGCCCGGATGGCGCGAGACCACGGCGATCATCGACCATTGCGAACGCGTGATGTTGTGGACCGACACCAGGCGATCGAAATGATTGCGCATCAGCCGCGCGATGATCGTGAAATGCAGTCCGATCTTGCGCTTGATGTCAAAATCCGGATCGGACAGTTCATCGTCGAGCCTGTCCTTGATCGGATTGCCTGAACCCGGCCTCGCGGTCTTGTCGGGTATCTCGTGCATCAGACCCTTTCGATGATGATGGCAGGAGCCATGCCGCCTGCTGCGCACATCGTGATAAGCGCGTAACGGCCCTCGATGCGTTCGAGTTCGTCGAGCGCCGTACCGATCAGGATGGCGCCGGTCGCGCCGATCGGATGGCCCAGCGCGATCGACCCTCCGTTCGGATTGACCTTTGCGCGATCAAGATCAAGGTCGCGAATGAATTTCTCCACGACGACGGCGAAGGCCTCGTTGATTTCCCAGACGTCAATGTCGTCCTTGCTCAGGCCTGCCTTTTCAAGCACTTTCTTCGCCGCGGGCACCGGGGCGTTGAGCATCAGCGTGGGATCGTCCCCCATGTTGGCCATCGCCACGATCCGGGCGCGCGGCTTGAGGCCCTTGCGCTCGGCGTATTCCTTCGAAGCGAGCAGGATCGCCGCCGCACCGTCGACAACACCCGAGGATATGCCGACATGGTGGACGGGCTTGAACTCGAGGTCGGGATACTTCTGCTTGACCAGTTCCTTGTAGGTCTTGCCGCCCTTCTGCGAAGGCATGTCGTGGAACATCTCGAAAGCGGGCTTGAGTTGCGCGAGCCCTTCCTTGGTCGTTTCCGGACGGGGATATTCCTCGTGGTCGAGGATCACGTTGCCGTCGTCGTCCTTGACCGTGATCGTCGACTTGTCGAACCGGCCTTCCTTCATCGCGACCGCCGCGCGCCGCTGGCTTTCGACACCCAGATCCTCGAGCTCTTCGCGGCTGATCCCTTCCATCGCCGCGATCGCGTCGGCGGCGACGCCCTGGTTGGTCTGCGGATGCTTGGCCTGGAGGCGCGGGTTGCCCACGCCCATGCCGCCCGAGGAAAGCCCGGCTTCGTAGAGCTTGGCGCCGAACGCGTTGACGTAGGAAAGCTGTTCCGATCCGCCCGCGATCACCAGGTCTTCCATGCCCGACATGATCTGCGCCGCGGCGAGATTGGTGGCGGTGAGGCCGCTGCCGCAGAAGCGGTTGAGGCTGACGCCGCTCGCCTTGACGTCGTAGCCGGCATCGAGCGCGGCCATCCGGCCGATGTCGCCGCCTTGCAGGCCGATCGTGCCCGAAGTTCCCCAGATCACGTCGTCGACGTCGGCCGTTTCCAGGTTGTTGCGCTCCTTGAGCGCGGCGAGGACGGTCGCGGCGAGGTGCTCCGGGTGCATCTGCGACAGCGCTCCCTTGCCCATCTTGCCGATTCCCCGCGGCGTGCGAACGGCATCGATGATATAGGCTTCGGACACTTCAGATCTCCTCCAACCGCCGGACGCGCCGGCTGACTTTCGAGAGTGCATGCTGGCCGGACCCGGCAATTGCAATGCGGGCGGCATCGCCTTGGCGATTGCTTTCATAGGTTAGCATCTGGACCCGCGCCGAGCAGCGGCGCGCAAGCCGCCAGGCGGCCAACGGTGCGCTTGACGGCCGGGACGCTTGCGACAATGGCGGTGCTGAACGGCTTGAAAATCAAGCCAGCTTGCTGGGAGTATGCATTCGGTCATGGCCGGAACCGATGTCGAGGCGACCGAGACCGCGGGCGGGGCCTTCGCGCCGCTGCGCGAACCCGTGTTTCGCCGCATCTGGACGGCGAGCGTATTGTCGAACTTCAGCCAGCTCTTCCTCGGCATCGGTGCGCAATGGGAAATGACCCGGCTGACGGACTCCCCGACGATGGTCGCGCTGGTCCAGACCGCGATGATGCTTCCGCTGATGGTCGTGACGCTGCCCGCGGGCGCCGTCGCCGACATGTTCGACCGCCGGAAGATCGCGATGACGGGGCTCGGCTTCTCTTCGCTGGCCGCCGCCATGCTCGCGACGCTGGCGTTTCTGGGAATGACCACGCCCTGGGTCCTGCTTGCGTCCTGCGTGCTCATCGGCAGCGGTGTCGCCCTGTTCTCGCCGTCTTGGCAGGCCTCGATCCCAGAGCAGGTCTCGCGGCCGAACCTGCCCGCCGCGGTCGCGCTGGGCACGATCAGCTATAACGTGGCACGCAGCTTCGGCCCGGCGCTGGGCGGCCTGATCGTGCTCGCGGCGGGCGCGAAGGCGGTCTTCGCGCTGACCTCGGTGCTCTACGCGCCGCTGTTCCTGGCGTTTCTCTCGTGGCGGCGCGAGCACGTCCCGTCGCGCCTGCCGCCCGAGCGGATCGACCGGGCGATCATCGGCGGCGGCCGCTACGCGCTGCATTCCGCGGCGATCCGCACGGCATTGGTGCGCGCATTGTGCTTCGGCCTCGCGACGGCGACGGCCACCGGCCTGGCGCCGCTCGTGGCCAAGGACCTGCTGCTTGGCGATGCCGCCGTCTTCGGTATCCTGCTCGGCGCGCAGGGCGTGGGCGCCGTGATCGGCGCGCTGTTCGTGAGCAATGTGCGCGAACACATCGGGGCGGAGACCGCGATCCGCTGCAGCGCGCTGGGTGTCGGGGTCGCGCTCGTGGCGATCGGTCTCAGCCGCTCGCTGCCGATGACCTGCGCCGCCTTCTTCGTGATCGGCGCGTGCAACATCATGACGATCGCGTTGCTCAACGTGAGCGTCCAGCTTTCGGCGCCGCGCTGGGTGACGGCCCGCGCGCTCTCGCTGTTTTCCTCGGCGCTCACCGCCGGGATCGGCATCGGCGCCTGGCTCTGGGGCGAATTCGCCGGAAGCTATGGCGTGACCGAAGCGTTCGTCGCGTCGGGCTGCGTTTCGGCGGCGCTGATACTGCTCGGCCTCGTTCTGCCCATCTCGCGCGAGAAGGAGCTGGACAACTCGCCGATCGGGCTTGGCCGCGATCCCGAAGTCGCGCTCGATCTCACGCCGCGCTCTGGGCCGGTGGTGGTGGAGCTCGACTACTATGTCGATCCCGAGCAGGCGCGCGAATTCTATTCGGTGATGATGGAACTGCAGCGCTCGCGCAAGCGGCTGGGCGGCTTCGACTGGACCCTGGCGCGCGATATCGCCGATCCCGCGCGCTGGACCGAGCGCTATTACTGTCCGACCTGGGGCGACTATCTTAGGATGCGCGAGCGCTACAGCCAGGAGGACCTCGACGTCCAGCGTCGCGCCGATGCCTTCAATCCCGAGGGCTTCGAGCGCGGCATCCGGCGGCGGCTGGAGCGGCCGTTCGGATCAGTGCGGTGGAAGGCCGAGACCCCGGACCCGCATCAGGAAACGATCAACTACATCGCACCGTAAGCGCAGGCACGGCTGCCGGCGCTGGTTGCCTGCGACGCAAGCCCCTTGCCGATATCTTGCCGATATAAGGCGGATTGCGACAAAAAATTTTTGCCACCCGTACAAAGACCCTTAGAAAAAGGTGCGGCAATGGGTAAAGAGCTTCGCAACAAGGGAGGAGGATTCCATGAACGGAGCATTGCTTCGCAGCACATCGTTCGTTTGCGGTGCGGTCGGATTGATATCGCTGGCGCCGGGCTCGGCATTCGCCCAGGACAATGGGGCCGCGGTTGATGACGAAGCGATCGTCGTCACGGCGCAGCGCCGCGCCGAAGCGCAGGTCGACGTGCCGATCACGATCACGAGCCTGAGTTCACAAGCGCTCGATACCGCCAACGTCCAGCAGCTCGCAGACATCGGCAAGGTGACGCCGGCATTGCGGTTCGATTTCGCCGGTGGCTTCTTCCAGCCCACCATTCGCGGCATTGGCACGGCGGTCGCGACCTCGGGCGGCGGCGGTAACGTCGGCATCTACATCGACGGCTTCTATTCGCCCAACCCGCTCGCCGCCGATTTCGATCTGATCAGCGTCGAGAGCATCCAGGTGCTCAAGGGCCCGCAGGGCACGCTGTTCGGTCGCAACACCACCGGCGGCGCCATCCTGGTGCAGACGCGCGAGCCCGATACTGTCGAGACTTACGTCGAGGGCCGCGTGTCCTACGGCCGCTACAACGAGATGCGTGCCGAAAGCTTCGGCAACTTCGTGGTCTCGGACTACGTCGGCATCTCGGTGGAGGGCCAGTATCGTCGGGGCGACGGCTGGCAGCACGAGGCCGTGACCGGCAAGCGTCTGGGCGACTACGAGAACTGGTCCGTGCGGCTGGGGCTCAAGGCGGAGCTGTCGGAGAACGTCGATGTGCTCCTGCGCTACAAGCACGGCGACGTCGATGACCCTTCGCCCTTGCTCGTGACGTCCTACGTGGACGACGAGATCGGTCTGGGCGCGCCGTTCGGCGGTTTCGCTGGTCCCTACACGACCAAGAAGAACGAGGTCGCCACCGGCTCGCAACCCGAATTCTTCCAATCGAACAGCGATGTCGTCCAGCTTACGATCAATGCCGATCTCGGCTTCGCCGACCTGACGTCGTACTCGCAGTACCGCAACGAGAAAGTCGATTCCTCGCTCGAGCTCGATTACTCGGGCGCGGACATCTTCCAGCTCGGCCTGCCCAACAACAACGAGACCTGGAGCCAGGAATTCCTGCTGACCTCCAAGCCCGGCACGCCGCTGCAATGGACCGCGGGGCTGTTCTATTTCGAGAACACCGACCAATATATCACGTTCATCGACACTGATCCGACGAGGCGGACTCGCCTCGGCGGATCGAGCACGACCGTGCGCAGCTACGCCGCCTTCATCGACGCCACCTACGAGATCACGCCGAAGCTCTTCGTCACCGGCGGCCTGCGCTATGCGCGCGACCAGATCGACGATGCCTATTACAACACCCGCTTGCTGAGCTCGGATCCGATCGTGCTTCCCGATGGATCGACCTGCGACGCGACCGGCGGTACCGTCTACATCCGGGACTGCGATCCCGAGGCTGTCGATTTCGCCAAGGACAACCGCGTCACGCCGCGTTTCGTGATCCGCTACAAGCCGGATGACCGCGCCAGCATCTACGCGTCGTACACCAAGGGCTACAAGGCGGCGATCATCGACGTCGGCGGTTCGTGCCAGAATCCGCCCTACGTCTGCACCCGGGTCAAGCCCGAGACGATCGACGCCTTCGAAGTCGGCGCGAAATACGAAGCCTACGGCCTCTCGCTCGAAGGCGCGGCGTTCTACTACGACTATCAGGACCTGCAGGTCTCGATCTACGAGGCAGGGACGGCGCGCATCGTCAACGCGGCGCAGTCGGAAATCTACGGTCTCGAGGGATCGCTGCGCTACCGCGTCACGCCTGCATTCCAGATCTCGAGCGGCGCTTCGTGGGTGCACGCTCGCTACAAGGATTTCGAGAACGCGCCGATCTACGCGCGCTGCTCGGAGCTGGGCGAAGAGGCCGCGGCGGGCTGCGCCGCGAACGGCGTGACCTTCCTGGTCCTCGGCCAGAATCTCGACGACGTGACGATGCAGCGCACGCCCGAATTCACGGGCTTCATCGGCGCGAACTACGAGACCGATCTGGCCGGCGGCGAGCTGGCGCTTTCGGGCAATCTGGCCTACTCGTCGAGCTTCTTCTTCGGGCCGTCGGGCATCCAGTTCAAGCAGGGGGGCTACGAGACGCTTTCGCTGCGTGCGCAATGGTCGGCGCCGGAAGACCGCTACTACGTCGCGGTCTGGGGGGACAACGTCACCAACAGCCGCTATCTCACGCAGGTGCAGTATTCCAACTTCGGCATCGGCGCGAACTGGAGCCAGCCAGTGACCTACGGCATCGAGGCCGGTTTCCGTTTCTGAACGAAGCGGCCGGCGTTCCCGGATGGGAATTGCCGCGAGGTTCGCCTGTCGGTCATAGCAGCCGCGAGGACGCCGGGACGGTCAACCGTACCCGGCGTTCCGTGCTGCGGGAGAGGAGCGACGATGGCGCAGGCCAGGACCTATCGCGTGATTCAGTGGGCGACCGGCAATGTCGGCAGCCGCGCGCTGCGGCGCGTGATCGAGCATCCCGATCTCGAACTCGTCGGGCTTTGGGTGAGTTCCGACACCAAGGTCGGCAAGGATGCCGGCGATCTTTGCGGCCTCGATCCGGTCGGCGTGACGGCGACTAACTCGGTCTCCGATCTCATCGCGATGGAGGCCGACTGCGTTCTCTACATGCGCCAGGGCACGGACTGGGACGAAGTCTGCGCGATCCTCGAATCGGGCAAGAACATCGTCACCACGCGCGGCGACTTCCACTATCCGGCGATGTTGCCGCCCGACGTCCGCGCGCGGGTCGAGGCGGCCTGTGCCAAGGGCAGGGCCTCGGTCTATTCGACGGGGTCGAGTCCGGGCTTCATCACTGAAGCACTCACCATCCCGCTGCTCTCGCTCGCGCGCAGCCACGAATTGCTCACGATCGACGAATTCGCCGACTGTTCGAGCCGCAATTCGCCCGAAATGCTGTTCCACATCATGGGCTTCGGTCAGCCGATGGCACCGTTCGACCAGCGCCGCGCCGAGCACCTGAAGGGGGATTTCGGCGCGACTCTCTCGCAGATCGCGGAAGCGGTCGGCCTCAAGCTCGATGCCATAGAGGCGAAGGGGGAACTCTCGGCGGCGAAGAAGACCTTCGAGATTGCCGCCGGGACGATCGAGGCCGGCACGGTCGGCGCGATGCGCACCACGATCACCGGAATCCGCGGCGGCAAGCCGGTGCTGCGCTTCAGGGCGAACTGGTACGTCACCACCGAGATCGAGGATGAAAGCTGGGACCTGCGCGATTCGGGCTGGCGCGTGCGCACCGAAGGCGACACGCCACTGCTCGTCGACATCCACTTCCCGGTGCCGGAGGAGGACTACGCCGCCTTCACCCCCGGGCTCACCGCGCATCGCCCGGTCAACGCGATACCCGTCGTTTGCGCGGCCCCGCCGGGCATTCGCACCACCGTCGATCTGCCGCACGTGATCCCGCGCTTCGCCTGAGGCGATTGCGGCCGCTGTCAGTCGGCCTGCAACGCCTCGAGCTTTTCGCCGAGCGTCAGCCATTCGGCTTCGGCCTGCTCGAGATCGGCGGCGATCTTCGCGCGTTGCGAAAGCATGTCGTCCATCGGCAGGCCTGAAGGGGCCGACTCTCCCGTCGCAGCCGTCTCGCACATGGCGCGGTCGATCTCGTCGCAGCGGCTCTGCAGTTTGGCCATGGCCTTTTCGACACGGGCGAGTTCGGACTGGACGTAGCGCAGCTTGCCGCGCGTGTTGCCGGACCCGCTCGCGGCGGGCCTGGGCTTGTCGGGCTTGGCATCCTTCTTGGGCTGGTTCCGGCCGAGGACGAAGTCGATGTAGTCGTCCATGCTTCCCGCGTATTCCTTCGCGGTACCGCCATCGACCAGCACGAGGCGGTCGGCGGTCAACTCGACCATGTGCCGGTCGTGGCTGATCAGGATCACCGCGCCCGAATAGTCGTTGAGCGACTGGACCAGCGCCTCGCGGGCATCGACGTCGAGGTGGTTGGTCGGCTCGTCGAGGATCAGCAGGTGCGGCGCGTCGCGGGTGATCAGCGCCAGCGCGAGCCGCGCGCGCTCCCCTCCGGACAGCAACTCGACCTTCGTCGTCGCGCGCGGTCCTGAAAACCCGAAGCGGCCGAGCTGCGCGCGCACCGCTGCGGGCGTCTTGCCGTCCATGGCGCGCGTCATCAGTTCGAGCGGGGTGGCCTCGCTCGCCAGTTCCTCGACCTGGTACTGCGTGAAGTAGCCGACCTTCATCTTGCCTGAAGCATGGACGCGACCCTCGACCGGAGCGAGCTGCGAGGCGAGCAGCCGCGCGAATGTGGTCTTGCCGTTGCCGTTGCGGCCGAGCAGCGCGATGCGATCGTCGGCGTCGATCCGCAGGTTCAGCCGCTTGAGCACCGGGGGCGCATCGCCATAGGCCACCGCCGCGCCATCGACCGAGATCATAGGCGAGCGCAGTTCGGCGGGCGAGGGGAAGTCGAAGGTCAGCGAGGGGTCTTCGATCAGCGCGGCGATCGGCTGCATCTTGGCGAGCATCTTGGCGCGCGACTGCGCCTGCTTGGCGGTCGAGGCGCGGGCGCTGTTGCGCGCGACGTAGTCCTGCAGCCGGGCGCGCTGCGCGTCCTGCGCCGCCTTGGCCGCCGCTTGCTGCGCGTCGCGCTCGGCCTTCTGCTTCTCGAAGGCGTCGTAACCGCCGGGATAGATCGTCAGCTTGCCGCGTTGCAGGTGGAGGATGTGATCGACCACCTTGTTGAGCAGGTCGCGCTCATGGCTGATCACCAGCAGTGTCGCGGGGTAGGTCCTGAGGAAGTTCTCGAGCCAGAGCGTGGCTTCGAGGTCGAGGTGGTTCGACGGCTCGTCGAGCAGCAGCACGTCGGGCTCGGAAAACAGCAGCGCGCCCAGCGCCACGCGCATCTTCCAGCCGCCCGAATAGCTGTCGAGCGGACGGCGCTGCATCTCTTCGTCGAAGCCGAGCCCGCTCAGGATCTTCGCGGCGCGCGCCGGGGCGCTGTAGGCGTCGATCGCCAGCAGGCGCTCGTGGACGTCGCCCAGCCGGTGCGGATCGGTGCAGTGCTCGGCTTCCTCGAGCAATTGCGCACGCTCGACATCGGCAGCGAGCACCACTTCCTCGGGTGTGACCGATCCGCTCGGCGCTTCCTGCGCGATATAGCCGAGCCGCGAGCGCGAGGGACGGGTGATCGCGCCGTCGTCGGGCTCGATCTCGCCGATGATCGCCTTCATCAGCGTCGACTTGCCCGCGCCGTTGCGGCCGATCAGGCCGACGCGCGCGCCATGCGGGATGGAGGCGCTCGCTCCCTCCAGGATGGGGCGGCCGCCCAGGCGGATCGTGATACCGTCGATCGTCAGCATGCGGCCCCATAACAGCGCGGGACGATCGAACCAATGCCCGGCCGGCGGAAAAATCCGGCACGTCGAAGACGGGGTGGGGCGCGTATCTGGAGAGCTAGAGCCTAGTGGCGGCGCACTGCCCCATCGCCGGAAGGACGATGGTGCCCGGGGGCGGAATCGAACCACCGACACCATGATTTTCAGTCATGTGCTCTACCAACTGAGCTACCCGGGCATCGCTGCGGCGGCGGTCCTTTCAGGACCGGCGAGCGGCGGAGCAGCGCCTATGGCGAAGGTGCCGTTGCATTGCAACCCCCAATCACTCGTCGGAAGCGATATCGGGCGGCGCGGGCGGACCGGGCAGGGCGTAACCGTCGTCCAGCCACTTGAGCAGATCACGGTCGCGGCAGCGCGAGGAGCAGAACGGACTGTGTTCCGCGACCACGGGCTTGCGGCAGATCGGGCATTTGCGTTCGCTGCGAGTCATGCTGGCGATGCCTGCGCGAAGCCGCTCTCGATCGCAAGGGCCGGATCTGTCTGCCAGAGGATTTCGCGGCCCGTCCGGCGCGACAATTCGGCTTCCCAGTCCGCCGTCACCGCCGCGTGCACGGCGGGATGCGCGGTGAGCAGCAGGCGGCCCGGATCGGCGACGCGCTCGGCCTGCCGCAACAGCGCGCGCGCCGCGGAGGCTGGGCGGTCGAGTGCCACGAGGTGCAGGATCGAGGCGCGCTCGAGGCGGGCCACCAGTTGCACGAAGCCGAATCCGTTCATGGCCGTCGCCTGATGCGGCCAGTCGCGCAAAGCCCGCGCAAGCGCCTCGTCGACGGCGCGGCGATCCTCGCGCCTTTCGAGCGAGGGGAAGTCGATGCCGATCGCGCCCGACAGATCGAGCCGGGCGATCGCCCGCGCCGCCGCGGCCGCGCTTGCACGAGCAAGCTCGCGCGGCGGTGCGGCCCCGTCGACGTCGATCAGCGTCATCGCCGGCGTGGCGCAGACGAGCAGTGATCCGCCCGCGAACGCGATTTCACCATGGAACGCGTCGGACAGGATGTCTTCCCAGGCGCCCGCCGGAAAGGCATTGACGGCCCGCGCGGCATCGCCGTTCGCCGCCAGCCGCTCGAACAGGCTCGGCGCGGGAGCGATGGGCCGATCGGTCGGACGGCACTGGGCGAGCTTGAACCGTCCCTCCTCTGCGATCGCTTCGCGCGTGATGACAACACGCAGGTCCGCGCCCTCGCTCGCGCGGGCGTCGAGACCGGAAACGAGCGCCTGTGTCCCGTCCGAGAAGCGGAGGGTGCCGCGCCTGCTGCCCGCTCGACGCGAGACGAGGCGAGCCTCGGCCACCGCGCCCGCCTTGTGGCCGCCGTGGCATTCGAGTCTGGCGGCGATCACCTCCGCGCCATCGAGGCGGATCGCCCGATCCTCGCCGATGCCGCGCTCGACGAGCCACTCAGCCAATCGCGAAGCCCGCCGATTTGAGCAGCGCGCGCGTCTCGAACAGGGGAAGGCCGACCACGCCCGAATGGCTCCCCTGAATCCAGGCGATAAGGCCCTCGGCGCTGCCCTGGATCGCGTAGCCGCCCGCCTTGCCCTCCCACTCGCCGCCCGCGATGTAGGCGTCGATTTCCTCGCGCGAGAGCCGCTTGAAGCGCACCGCCGTTTCAGACAGCCGCTCGCGCTGGCCGCCGTCGGGCGCGCGCAGGGCGATCGCGGACAGGACCTTGTGGCGCCGGCCCGACAGCAGTTCGAGGCAGGCGCGCGCGCTCGCCTCATCCTCTGTCTTGGGCAGGATGCGGCGTCCGGCGCAAACCACGGTATCGCCGGCCAGCACGAAGGCATCGCGGTCAGCCACGGCTGCGGCCTTCTCGCGCGCCATGCGCCGGGCATAGGCGCGCGGAAGCTCGTTCGCGGCGGGTGTTTCGTCGATATGCGCGGGGACGATCGCGTCCGGCGCGATGCCGAGGCGCGCGATCAGATCGCGGCGGCGCGGGCTCGCCGAAGCCAGCACGAGGCGCGGCGCATCGGAACGGTCACCGCTTGCTGGACCGTCCTGCTCCAAGGTCTCAGTACGAGCCGGGTCCGCCCCGGCCGGGCATGAAGCGATAGGTGATGCGGCCCTTGGTGAGATCATAGGGTGTCAGCTCGACGAGGACTTCGTCGCCGACCAGCACGCGGATGCGGTTCTTGCGCATCTTGCCTGCCGTGTGGCCAAGAATTTCGTGGCCGTTTTCCAGTTCGACGCGGAACATGGCATTGGGAAGCAGCTCGACCACTTTCCCACGCATTTCGAGGAGTTCTTCCTTCGCCATCGGCGATCAGTTTCCAGTGCTCAAATGTGTCATCGCGGCGCGACATAGCCACGACTGTGGAAAAATGGAAGTGCTTCGCGGTTCATCGCCCCGACAGGCTCGCGCGACAAAATGTTACCCGACCGATCCTTGCGGCTTCGATCACCACGAGGCAAAGGCGCGGCAAGGGAAAGGGTGACCACTGGTCCGGAGTAATCAATTGCGTCGCCTCTATCTCGTGTCACTGCTGCTTGGCGTCTCTCCCACCGCCGTACTCGCACAGGAAGCCGCCGTTCCGGCTCCGGTCGAGGACGCCACGCCGGACGAAGAGGCCATGCCGGACGATCTGGATGAGTATCCGGACGATATCGTCGTCATCGCCGAAAGCTTTCGCGGGCAGGTGATCACGGCGCAGCCGCCGATCCTGACGCTCGACGAAGAGGAAATCGCCTCCTACGGGGCCTCGTCGATCGCCGAACTGCTCGATTCGCTCAGCGCGCAAACTGGCAGCGGCAGGGGCCGCGGTTCGGGCCGACCGGTGATCCTGCTGAACGGCCAGCGCATTTCGAGCTTTCGCGAAATGCGCTCGATCCCGCCCGAGGCGATCAAGCGGCTCGAGATCCTGCCCGAGGAGGTCGCACTCCAATTCGGTTACGCGCCCGACCTGCGGGTGGTGAATTTCATCCTCAAGGACAATTTCTCGAGCGAGCAGGCGGCTGGGGAGTACAACGTGCCGACGCGCGGCGGCACCGACAACTACGAGCTGGAGGCCGGTCTGTTCAAGATCGCCGGGCCGAGCCGTATCAACCTCGAAACCAAGATCGTCGAAACCTCGCTGCTGACCGAGGCCGAGCGCAACATCGTCCAGGAAAACCCCGCAGCGCCCGGTGAGCCTGATCCGGCCGACTACCGCAGCCTCGTCGCCGCCGATCGCGAGATCACGCTCAACGGCACCTTGACGCGCGGCATCGGCGATGGCGGGCTGGGCGGTTCGATCACCGCCAATGCCGCCTATACCCGTAACGACACCCGCTCGCTTTCGGGTCTCGATCCGGTGCTGTTCGATCCGCTCGAACGTCGCACCGCGAGCGACGCGTTCGAGGCGGGCCTTGCTCTCAACAAGGCGCTGGGAGGCTGGCAGTTCACCGCGACCGCGAACGGCGGCTACACCGAATCGACGACCGAGGTCGACCGCCGCTCGGACGCCGGCGATGACAGCGGCGCCGATCCCGGATTCGATACGGCGCGTACGAAAGATATCTCGGTGGGCTCGCTCGCCACGCTGGTCGGACGGCCGTTCCGGCTGCCGGGCGGCGAGGCGGCGCTGACGGTCAAGGCCGGGTTCGACTACGACCGCAGCCGCAACACCGACACGCGCAACGACTTTGGCGCGACCATTCTCGACCGCAGCGATTTCTCGACCGGTGTGAACCTGTCGCTGCCGGTCACGAGCCGGCGCGAAGGCTTCCTCGACGCGGTGGGCGATGTCTCGCTCAACTTCAGCGGGGGCCTCAACCGTCTTTCCGACTTCGGAACCCTGACCAACTGGAGCAGTGGTCTGACCTGGCGCCCGACCGAGAGGCTGAGCCTTCAGGCGAGCTACATCGCCGAAGAGGCGGCGCCCTCGCTTTCGCAGCTCGGCGCGCCCGAGGTCGTGACGCTCAACGTCCCGGTCTATGATTTCTCGCGCGGCGAGAATGTGCTGATCACCACGACGAGCGGTGGCAACCCCGATCTCGTGTCCGAGAAGCGTCGCGACATCAAGCTGTCGGCCAACTGGGAACTGCCGTTCCTCGATCGCTCCAACCTGATCGTCGAGTATTTCCGCAATCGCTCGACCGACGTGACGCAGGCGTTCCCGCTGCTCACGCCTGCGGTCGAGGCTGCCTTTCCCGGTCGGGTGACGCGCGATGCGGCGGGTAACCTCGTCGCCATCGACCGGCGCGCCGTGACCTTCGACAAGATCGAGAGTTCGAGCATGCGCTGGGGCTTCAACATCTCCGGCAAGCTCGGCAGCGAGGGAGACGCTTCGGGCCCCGGCGGCGACAGGCGCGGCGGGGGCGGCTTTCAGGGCGGCTTCGCGCGCGACCGATCGGCGCCGCCAGCGCCTGCCCAGACAACAACGCCCGAAGGTGGCGAGGCGACGACACGTCCCGCGCTCGATCCCGCGCGCTGGGCCGCGTTCCGCATCCAGTTCTGCGGTCCGGAAGGCGGGCCCGTGCCCGATCCCTCGACCTATCCCGAGGACGTGCAGCAGCGCTTGCGCGGCGCGGACGGCGAAATAGATCAGGAGCGGCTGAAGCGCATGCGCGAGCGCATCTGTTCGGCCGAGGGGGCGGAGCCGCCGCGGCGCTTCGACCCCGAGCGATTCCAGCAGATGCGCACCACGCTGTGCGAGGACGGCACCCCCGATCCGGACGCTCTGCCCGAGCGGATGCGCGAGCGGCTGCTCGGCGCCGACGGCAAGGTCGATCCGGCAAGGCTGAACGCCGCGCGCGAGCGGATCTGCAGCAACGAGGGTGGCCCTCCGCGCGGCGATCCGCAGCGGGGCGGCCCGCCGGGTGAGGGGGGGCGTTCGGCTTCCGGCGGCAGCGAGGGCGGGGGCGGCGGCCCACCCATGCCGTTCGGCCGGGGCGGTCCGCCGGGAGGCCGCTGGAACCTGTCTGTCTATCACACCTGGAAGTTCTCGGACGAGGTGACGATCGCCTCGGGTGGCCCGGTGCTCGACCAGCTTGCGGGTGACGCGCTGAGCGCCGGGGGCGTGCCGCGCCACCAGATCGAGATCGAGGGGGGCCTGTTCAAGGACGGCTACGGCTTGCGCATGAACGGCACCTGGTCCGCGCCCGCCACCGTCAAGGCGAACGGCGCGCCGGGTACGTCCGACCTGCGTTTCGGCAGCACCTTCACCATCGATCTTCGGGCCTTCGTCAATCTCGACCAGCAGACCAGCCTGATCGAGAAAGCCCCCTGGCTCAAGGGGACGCGCGTCTCGTTTACCGTCGATAACATCCTCGACTCGCGCCAGAAGGTGACCGACGAATCCGGCTTCACGCCGCTGGCCTACCAGCGCGCCTACCGCGATCCGCGAGGCCGGGTCGTGGGCATCGACATTCGCAAGTTGTTCTGAACAAGGCCGGCGCCGGGGCTCCCAAAAGCCCCGGTCTTCGCCTATCTGGCTGGAATGTCACGAACGCCCGCCGGCACGCCTGAACACCCTCGTGGTCTCGAGCGCTTCAACGAGGAGCGCGCGACCTATACCGTGCGCGGCTCCGACCAGCCCGATCTCGCGAAGGGCTGCGAGGTGATCCGCGACACGGTGCGCACGCTGCCGCATCGGCCCGGTGTCTATCGCATGCAGGATTCGCGCGGCGACGTGCTCTATGTCGGCAAGGCGCGGGCGCTGAAGAACCGCGTGGCGAACTACACGCAGGTCGAGCGGCTGCCCGGACGGTTGCAGCGCATGGTCGCGCAGACCCGCTCGATGACCATCGTCACCACCAACTCGGAAGCCGAGGCGCTGCTGCTCGAGGCGCAGCTCATCAAGCGCTATCGCCCGCCGTACAACGTGCTTCTGCGCGACGACAAGTCGTTCCCGTTCATCCTGCTGCGCGCCGACAATGAGTTCCCCCGGATCATGAAGCACCGCGGCGCGCGCAAGGCGAAGGGGAACTACTATGGCCCCTTCGCCAGCGCGGGATCGGTCAACACCACGATCAACGCGCTGCAGAAGCTGTTCCTCCTGCGGAGCTGCACCGACAGCTTCTTCTCGCGGCGCGACCGACCATGCCTGCTCTACCAGATCAAGCGCTGCTCGGCGCCCTGCGTAGGGCGCATCGACAAGGAGGGCTACGCCGAACTGGTGCGTGAGGCGAAGGACTTCCTCGGCGGCAAGTCGAGCGCGGTGCAGCGCAAGATCGAGGAGCAGATGGCCGGGGCCGCCGAGGCGCTCGACTTCGAGCGCGCGGCGATGCTGCGCGACCGGCTGCGGGCAGCGACTTTCATCCAGGGCAGTCAGGCGATCAACGCGGAAGGGTTGACCGACGCCGACATTTTCGCGCTCGCAAGCAAGGGCGGCCAGATCGGCGTCCAGGCCTTCTTCATCCGGGGCGGCCAGAACTGGGGCCACCGCGCGTTCTTCCCGACGCACACCGAAGACTTGTCGGACGAGGACGTGCTGCAAAGCTTCCTCACGCAGTTCTACGAAGAGGTGCCGCCCGCGCGCACGATCCTGGTCGACCGCGATCTTCCCGAGCGCGAACTGCTCGCGGAGGCGTTCCGCGAACTCGCGGGCGGCAAGGTCGAGATCTCGGTGCCGCAGCGCGGCAGCCGGAGGCGGCTGATCGAGCAGGCGACGCGCAACGCGGCCGAGGCGCTCGACCGGCGGCTGGCCGAGCGTGGCACCCAGGCCAGGATCCTGCGCGAGATGGCCGAGTTCCTCGAACTGCCCGAAGCGCCCCAGCGCATCGAGATCTACGACAACAGCCATATCCAGGGCACCAAGGCGCTCGGCGCGATGGTGGTGGCGGGGCCCGAGGGCTTCATCAAGAACCAGTACCGCAAGTTCAACATCCGCCAGGCGCAGACCGACGATGACTTCGCGATGATGCGCGAAGTCATGACCCGCCGCTTCGGCCGCGCGCAGGAGGAAGACCCCGAGCGCGAGAGCGGCACCTGGCCCGATCTCGTGCTGATCGACGGCGGCAAGGGCCAGATGAACGCGGTGAAGGACGCGCTAGAGGAACTGGGTATCGAGGACGTCGCGCTGATCGCCATCGCCAAGGGGCCGCATCACGGCCGTGAGGGGCGCGAGGTGTTCCACTTCCCGGACGGCCGCGAGAAGATGCTGCCGGTCAACTCGCCGGTGCTGTTCCACCTCCAGCGGCTGCGCGACGAAGTGCACCGCTACGCGATCGGCGCGCATCGGGCAAAGCGCAGCCGCGCCATAACCGCCAGTCCGCTCGACGAGATTCCGGGGATCGGCCCGGCGCGCAAGCGCGCGTTGCTGCTGCATTTCGGAACCGCGGGCAAGGTCCGCGCAGCCAGTCTCGACGATCTCAAGCGCACGCCCGGCGTCAGTGCCGGCGTGGCGCAGGCGGTTTACGATTTCTATCACCCCGGCGGATGAGGCCGGTGCGCGGATTTCGGCGTCTTCCGATGCGCTTAGAGGAAGGCCTTAACGCAAAATTAGGTATGTATGTTTAGTCAGCGCGATAGCATCGGTGCGATGAGCAACGGAGGCTGCGAGACGGGGAGAGGGCGGGTTCGCGACAACTCATGATACGAACCAAGACGACCCTGATCATCGGCGCGGGGGCCAGCACCGAGCTGGCGATGCCGAGCAATGCCGAACTGCTCGTCAAGGTCGGCCAGAGTTTCGATTTCTCGCGTCTCGGCACCGAATTGCAGACCCGCGACAGCCAGTTGCTTGCGGGCTACCTCGGCAAGATGGCCAACCGTCTCGGCAAGGGCGAGGAGGCGATCCACAAGGCCGCCAATCGTCTGCGCATCGCCAGCAAGCTCGGCCGCTCGATCGACAGCGTCATCGATCAGCACGACAACGACCAGCTCATCGCTGCCTGCGGCAAGGTCGCGATCGTTCACTTCATCTGCCAGGGAGAGGCCAAGTCGATCCTGCGGCTGACCCCGCGCGTGGTCGGCGACTTGCCGATCCAGGGGACCGAGACCTGGCTTTACCAGCTCGGCCAGCTCGTCACCTCGGGCGTGCCGCGCTCGCGGGTGGAACGCTGTCTCGATGAGCTGGCGATAATCAGCTACAACTACGACCGCTCGATCGAGCACTTCCTGCCGCATGCGCTGGTCATGGCTTTCGGGATGTCGCTCAAGGAAGCGCAGGCGATCGTGGCGGCGAAGCTGCGGATCATCCACCCTTACGGCACGGTCGGGCGCCTGCCGTGGCAGAAGGGCGAGCAGGCCGAAGTCGAGTGGGGCACCGAGCAGCCCTGGAACATCCACAACCTGATGACGCAGATCCGCACTTCCGGCGAGATCATGCGCGACCAGCAGACGCTGATGGCGATCCGCGGGCTCGTCTCCGGAGCGAAGCGCATCGGCTTCCTGGGTTTCGGCTATCAGCCGCAGAACATGGAAATGCTCGTCGACTACGGCCTCTCGCACGACCCCGAAGTGATCGCGACGGTGTTCGGCATGTCGAAGACCAACATCAATTCGATCACGCGCATGCTCAAGCGCATGACAGGCGTGACCGACGAGGAGTTGTTGATCATCACGCCGACGCGCGCGAACGACGTGATGCGCGACTTCAATCTGCTGCTCGAAAGCTGAGCCGACGCCCGGGGGCATCGGCTCGCGCCGGATCTCAGCTTGCCAGGTCTTCGAGGTTGTCAGGATCGATCGAGGCGACGGCGGCCTTGAGTTCGTCGATATTGCGCGCATCGCCGTCGGCTTCGACGAGGAAGCGGTCGGCGACGATGCGGCCGAACTTGCCGCGTGAGCTCGAATTGCTCCACTTCTCGGTCTGCATCGCGCCATCGACCGTGTGCGTGCGCTCGTAGCCGTCGGCGTCCTCGCGCGACTGCTCGATGCCGAGCGCCGAGCCCATGCTGGCGAGCGCGCCGAGGCCGTGCATGTCGGTGATCTTGAGATCGAAGCTGCGCTCCTCGGCGGTGTAGGTCGCCTCGACCGACGTGCCGACGGTGCCCGCGCCCATCGTTTCCACCGCGGTGCGCTGATAGGCGCCCAGCGATTCGGGCAGAAGCGCCTTGAGGCTGTCGACCGCGACCGGCTTGGTCTTGCCGCTCGCCGCGTCCTCCATGCGCTTGTTCATCTTCTCGACTTCACCGACGTTGATCGAACCCATGCCGGGGATCGAGACGGTGCCGCTCGATTCCGCCACGTCCTCGTCCTCGAACATCGCGGCGGGGCCGCCGAAGCTCATCGCGGTGACGAAGCCGACGATCGGGGCGATGATCAGCGACAGCACGATTGCGCAGACCATCGTCACCGCGACGTAGCCGCCTGCCTTGGCTTCGGGCACCTTCATCAGAACCGGCGCGCCGGTGTAGAACAGGTAGATGCTGTAGAGGCCCAGCAGGCCGAACACGCTCAGCGCAGGGATCAGGCCGAAGATCCCGGCAAGGAAGCTCGCCGTCGCGCCGTAGGCGACGAGCTTGAAGGCGGCGAGCTTGTTGCTCGTGCCGTCGAACTTGGGCGCCAGCCAGTCGGCGATGAGCGCGAGGATGAAGACGCCGACGATGGTGAGCAGGTAGCTCAGCACGGCGCTGGTGATGGCGCCGAGGATCGAGGGGCGATAACTGAAGCCGAAGCCTCCGTAGCCGAACACCTGCCCGCCGATCAGGCTCGCGACCGGTCCGATCGCGGCCAGCGGCAGGACCCAGCTCTTGAGGATGCTAGCCTGACTGCTCGGCTCGGCCGCGATGACCGGCCATTCTTCCTTGGGCTTCAGAATGATCGCCTTGGCTCGCTCGACGAGCGACTTGCCGTGTTCCGTCATCGGATTGTCCATGGAAATTCCCTCCTCGTCTCCTGCCACACGGGATAGAACCGTTTCCGTTCCAAGTTGCAAGCTCAGTGTCCGCTTTCCCCAGATTGCGGGTCTCCCCCGCTTGATCAGCCGGGACCCGTGGGAGTAGCCTCACGGCCATGTCGTTCGCCCCCTTCGTCCCCCTGCGAATCTTCTCAAGTTACACCATGCTCGACGGCGCGATCGACCCCAAGGCGATCGCCAAGGTTGCCAAGGAGCGCGGCTTTCCCGCCGCCGCGATCTGCGACCGCAACGGGCTCTATGCCTCCAGCGCCTTTGCGGGCGCAGCGAAGTCCTCGGGCATTCAGCCGATCATCGGCACTTTCCTTGCCGTCGCGCGCTCCGAGGCGGGACCCGCCGGCGAGCCCGTGATCGACTGGCTGGCGCTGTTCGCGCAGGACGAGACCGGGTGGGACAACTTGTGCCATCTCGTTTCCGAGGCGCATCTGGGGCGCCCGGTCGAGTTCGACCCGCATGTCGCCTGGGAAGCGATGGAAGGCCACACCGCGGGCCTGATCTGCCTTACCGGCGGCGCCGAGGGCGCGCTGGCGCGGCACTACGCCGAAGGCGACGCCACGCGCGCCGAAGCCTATTGCGACTGGCTTCAGGGGCTGTTCGGGGACCGTCTCTACATCGAGATCGCGCGGACCGGCGATGCCATCGAGGACGCCAGCGAAGAGGCGCTGATCGAACTCGCCTATGCGCGCGACATCGCGCTGGTCGCCTCGAACCCCGCGCAATTCGCGGAACCGCACTTCCACAAGGCGCACGATGCCATGCTGTGCATCGCCCATTCGACGCAGATCGACGCCAGCGACCGCCCGCACTCCGTCGCCGACCGCTGGGTCAAGCCCGCGACGATGATGGCCGAACTCTTCTCCGACCTGCCCGAAGCGGTCGCGAACACGCTCGTCGTCGCGCAGCGTTGCGCTTTCGCGCCGCCCAAGCGCAAGCCGCTGCTGCCCAGCCTCGCCGGCGACCGCGAGGGTGAGGCGCGCATGCTGGCCGAGGACGCGCGCGTGGGGCTTGCCCGCCGGCTCGCGCCCTATTGGCCCGAGGCATCGGTCGAGGAAATCGACGCGGTCCTCGCCTTGCCCGAGGCCGAGCGCGAGGCGGCGCACGCGGCGCGGCTCGCGCCGCTGGGCGTGGGCGCCGAGTTCCTCGACTACGCCAGGCGGCTCGATTTCGAAGTGCAGATCATCGTCGGGATGGGCTTTCCCGGTTACTTCCTGATCGTTGCCGACTTCATCAAGTGGGCCAAGGACAATGGCATCCCGGTGGGGCCGGGACGCGGTTCGGGCGCGGGCTCGCTGGTCGCCTGGGCGCTCACCATCACCGACCTCGATCCGTTGACGCTGGGGCTGCTGTTCGAACGCTTCCTCAATCCCGAGCGCGTCTCGATGCCGGACTTCGACATCGACTTCTGCGAAACCCGGCGCGGCGAGGTGATCCGCTACGTCCAGGCCAAGTACGGCCACGATCACGTCGCGCAGATCATAACCTTCGGCAAGATGAAGGCGCGGGCGGTGCTGCGCGACTGCGGGCGCATCCTGCAGATGGGCTACGGACGCGTGGATGCGCTGTGCAAGATGGTGCCCAACCACCCGACCGATCCGTGGACGCTCGATCGCGCGCTGAACGGTGCCGCCGACTTCCGCCGCGAGTACGACAACGACAACGAGGTGAAGCGTCTCGTCGATCTCGCGGTGCAGCTGGAGGGCCTGCCGCGCAATTCCTCGACCCACGCGGCGGGCGTGGTCATCGGCGACCGGCCGCTCGCGCAGCTCGTGCCGCTCTACCGCGATCCGCGTTCGGACATGCCGGTGACCCAGTTCGACATGAAGCATGTCGAGGATTCGGGGCTGGTGAAGTTCGACTTTCTCGGCCTCAAGACGCTGTCCGTTCTGCGCAAGGCCACCGATCTGCTCGAACGGCGCGGCATCACGGTCGATCTGGCGGCGCTGCCCTGGGACGATCCGCAGGTCTACGAGCTGCTCAAGCGCGGCGATACCGTCGGCGTCTTCCAGCTCGAATCCGAAGGCATGCGGCGCACGCTCGCGGCGGTGAAGCCGACGAACTTCGGCGACATCATCGCGCTGGTCTCGCTCTATCGGCCGGGACCGATGGACAACATCCCGCTGTTCGGCCAGCGCAAGAACGGGCTCGCCCCGATCGAATACCCGCACGAGAAGCTCGCCGGTATCCTCGGCGAGACTTACGGCATCTTCGTCTACCAGGAACAGGTGATGCAGGCCGCGCAGATCCTCGCGGGCTATTCGCTCGGCGACGCCGACCTCCTGCGCCGCGCGATGGGCAAGAAGGTCCAGGCCGAGATGGACAAGCAGCGCCAGCGCTTCGTCGACGGCTGCAAGGAGGTTTCGGACATCGACGCGGCAAAGGCGAACGAACTGTTCGACTTGATCGACAAGTTCGCCGGATACGGCTTCAACAAGTCGCACGCCGCCGCCTACGCGCTGCTCGCCTATCACACGGCATGGCTCAAGGCGCACTATCCGCACGAATTCTATGCGGCCTCGATGTGTTTCGACATGCATCAGTCGGAAAAGCTGGCGGTTTTCGTCGACGACATGCGCCGCAACGGCCTGGAACTCGCCGCGCCCGACATCAACCGCTCCGAGGCCGAATTCATGGTCGAGGAAACCCCGGAGGGGCACGCGGTTCGCTACGCGCTCGCAGGCATTCGCAACGTCGGCGAGAAGGCGATGGAAGCGGTCGTCGCCGAGCGCGAGGCGAACGGCAGGTTCGCCGATCTCGACGACGTGTTCCGCCGCGCGCCCGCCGGTTCGATGAACCGGCGCCAGCTTGAAAGCCTCGCCGCCGCGGGCGCTTTCGACAGCCTCGAGCCCAATCGCGCCAAGGTGCTCGAGAACGCCGACACGCTGCTCGCCGAGGCCGATCGCTCCGCGCGCGAACGCACCAGCAACCAGCATGGCCTGTTCGGCGGTGACGATCACGAAGAGCAGGCCCTGCGGCTGGTCGACGCCAGGCCGTGGGACCGCATGGAGCAGATGGCGCGTGAGCGCGACGTCTTCGGCTTCTACTTCGCCGCGCACCCGGTCGAGCAATGGCGTGCGATCGCCACCGGCAACGGCGCGCGTACCTATGGCAGCCTGATGGCCGGCGGCAGCGGCGGCGGGGCAGGGCGCTCCGGCGCGGTCATGGCAGCGCTCGTCGAGAACGTGCAGAAGCGCAAGACCCGCAAGGGCAAGGATTTCGTCATGGCCGACTTTTCCGACCAGTCGGGCCAGTTTTCCGCTTCATGCTTCGAGGAAAGCCTCGTCGAGAACTTCGTCAAATGGGCCAAGGAGGGCACTTGCGTGCTCCTCAACGTGGAGCTCGACAGCCCGAGCCCCGACGAACCGCCGCGCGTCACCGTGCGCGGCGCGCGACCGCTCGCCGAAGTGCGCGCCGGCGCGCGGATGCTGCTCACGCTCGACGTCGACCGGGTCGAGGCGGTGCGCGAACTCGCGCTGCTGATGCGGCCGGGTGAAAAGGGCTGCGGCGAAGTGGTCGCGACGCTGCATCTGGGCGAGGGCCGCATGCAAAGGGTGCGGCTGGGCCGCAGCTTCGCGCTCGACGGTGACTTCGCCGAGCAGCTAGCGCATGTCGAGGGCTTGTCGAACATCTCGCTCACCGCGCGCAAAGCGGGCGATCACCTGCGGCTGGTGGCATAGCGCGCGGACCGCCAGGTCCGCGCGAGCGATCGGATGCTATCCGAAGCGGAACCCGAAGCTGTTCTGCAGCGAGCTGTCGGAAAAGAACTCGGACTCGAAATCGGCCGCCGGCATCGCTCCGCCCAGCAGGAAGCCCTGGCCCCGCGTCGCCCCGATGCTCCGGGCGAAGACGAACTGCTCGGCGGTCTCCAGCCCTTCGACGGTGGTTTCGATCCGCAGCGCGGTGGCCAGGCCGACGATCGCGCGGGTGAGTTCGCGCGTGACCGGATCGTCGGGACGGCGGACCAGCGACCGGTCGAGCTTGAGGCTGTGGATCGGCAGCGACCGCAAGTAGTCGAAGTTCGAATAGCCCGTGCCGAAATCGTCGAGGGCGATGTGATACCCGGCCCGGGCCAGCCTTTCGAGATTGCCGCGCGTCGCCTGCTTGTCGTCGATCATCACGCTTTCAGTCACTTCGAAGGCGACGCGCGCGGGCGGCCAGTTCGCGGCTTCGATGGTGTCGATGATCATCTGCGTCGTCTTGTCGCTGCGGAGATCGAGCGGCGAGAGGTTGACCGAGAGCACGAAATTGCCCGGCCAGTCGGTCGCCGCCGCCAGCGCCTTGGCGAGCACGCGCAAGGTGATCTTGGAGACCATCCCCGTGCTCTCGGCGATGGCGACGAAGCGTTCGGGCGGAACCGTGCCCAGCTTCGGACTCTGCCACCGCGCGAGCACTTCGGCGCCGACGATCGCGCCGCTGGAGATCGAGAACTGCGGCTGGAAGGCGACATCGAGCTCGGCCTCGAAATCGTCTCCGCGCATGGCCTGGTCGATGCGAAACCGCTCCTCGATCGCGTCGGCATGTTCGGACGAGAAGATCAGCGCGCAGTCCCGGTACTGCTTGGCGTGGAGCAGCGCATAATCGGCGCATTCGAGCAATTTGCGGCTGCTCTCGCCGGCTTCGGCCAGCCGGCAGCCCGCCGATGCCGAAAGGCGGATCGTGTTACCCTCGATCTCGAAGGGGCTCGACAACACCTCGAGCGCGGCGTCGCACCAGCGCTGCATGGTCTTGTCGTCGAGCGGCGCATGATGGAGGAGACCGAACTCGTCACCGCCCATGCGTGCGACGAAGGCTTCCTCGGCGCAGAACGCCTGCAGGCGCCCGGCGACCTCGCGCAGAAGTTCGTCGCCGACGAGATGGCCGTAGCCGTCGTTGACCGGCTTGAACCCGTCGAGATCGAGCAGGACGAGCCAGTGCCACGAGGGTTCGGACGCGGCTTCGCGGCGATGAAGCATGTCGATGAACGCGCGCCGGTTGGGAAGACCCGTCAGACTGTCGGAGTTGGATTCGGCTTCGGCCGCTCTCGCCATCTGTTCGGCGAGCTTGAGCCGCCGTTCGGCGTCCGCCCGCTCGGCGATCGCGAGGGCGAGGGCCTGGCGAAGGAAGGCCGAGATCGCCGTCGCACAAACCGAGCTGGCGAAGGCGATGAACCCGAAAAGCGCCGCCAGTTCGGGCGCATGGTGCACGATCTGGAGAAACAGGCATCCAATGGACGCGGCAATCGCCGGCAAGGTCTGGCGCAAATTGATTCCCGCAAAGGCGAAGATCATGGCCACGACGATGAAATAGACGAGCTTCGAGCGCTCGAATTCGAATTCGAGCGCGATCATTATGTTTGCGAGAACCATGAAGTTCATCGCGAGGACCGTCAGGTCGATCACCAGCGGTGTCCGCGCCTTGTCGAGAATGCGAATTCCGATGAGCGCCACCAATACAGCCGTAGAGGAAGCCGCGACCAGCCAGATCTGCGCTTGGCCAATTTCAGTGAAGACGTGGGCGATCGTCATGGCGGCATAGTATGCCGCGGCCACCAGGAAGAAGCCGCGAAGGATCGGTCGAAACGCGTTGCCGAGTGCGACACTGCGCTTATGACGCGCGTCTTTCGCAGCGCACGACCCTGTATCGAGTGCGGATGTGATCGACATCAACCCCGCTCTAGCTCGTCGCCGGTGAAGAACGCTGAAGCCCGCAGGAAAGCGTGGGTTTTATCGAAGTCCAAGTAATCGAAATCACAAGGTT
>NZ_MWMO01000011.1 GCF_002556635.1 Novosphingobium sp. PC22D
CCACAACAGCTCGCCACAGCCCGCCGCGAATGGCCCTGCGCCGTCCCAGAGCCAAAATCGCATTGTTCACGGACGACTATCTGGTCGATGGTGCCGGTCGCGACCGAGCGCGTTCAGCTATACCTGAGCGCCTATCGCGGCGCCGACCGCGTGGGCCCGGGGGGCGGCGCGCCGGGCGAGTTCGAGAACATCACCGTGAGGGAGGTTGGCCTCGATGCCTTGCGCGCCATGGTTCTTGCAGGTGAATTGACCGACTCGAAAACCCTTGTCCTCGCCCAGGCGCTGATGCTGCGCCATCCCGGGCTGTGGGACCAGGGGAGCCCGACCAGTCACGCCTGAGGCGTCAGAGTCCGAGAAGACGGGCGAACAGGCCCTTCGGCTGGTCCATCGGCTGGATCGGACCGTAAGCAAGGAAGCGCTGATGCGCGTCGCGATGCGCGCGCGGCAGGATCGATTCGTGCGGTCGACTGGTTCGGTACACAAAGGGGGACATACTGTGCTCTCCTTCAGTTGAGTTGATTGGGACAATGCACAAACGGAGCGAAAGTGCCCGGTCCGCAGCGTTTTTAACCAAGGATATCGTCCGGATCTGAACGAAAGTGACCCGCCGGACGTGGCTCAAAGCCCCGCGCGATGCGGGTAGAGCTTGAGAAGGCTCACTTCGTCGCGGCCGATCGGCGCGGAGGCGATCGGACGGCGGGGCCGCTCGCGACGCGGCGCGGGAGCGCCGGCGCGGGCTGGCTTGGCGACGACACCGAAAAGCATGCCTGCAAGGGGTTCCATGATCGTAGGCTCCAGTTGGCTTCTGTTGCGTTGGAGGTGGAACCGCCTTGGCCCCACCGACGCTCTTCTTATGAACCGGGCGCGGCGATCGCGCTGTGACCATGGGCACCGTCGGCCTGTGATAAAGGTCACAGCCGCATTTTTCTTTCGCGCGCGTCGGCCGCGAAGCTTGGGACTGTTCGGCAAGAGGCCTTGGCAACGCCACTTTCGATCTGTCATGGGCGGCGGGTGACTTCCGCCAACGACCGTCTCGAAGCCGCACCGGCTGCGCCGCCGACCCGGGCGCTGGCCGACGCCCGCGAGGCGCTGCATGCGACCTTCGGCTTCTCCGGCTTCCGCGGCGTGCAGGAAGACGTCGTCGGCCGCGTGCTGGCGGGCCGCTCGGCACTCGCGATCATGCCGACCGGCGCGGGCAAGTCGCTCACCTACCAGCTTCCCGCGGTGATGCTCGAAGGCACCTGCGTCGTCGTCAGCCCGCTGATCGCGCTGATGCACGATCAGCTCCGCTCGGCCCGCGCCAACGGTATCCGCGCCGCCGCGCTGACCAGCGCCGACACCGACCGCGAGACGACGATCGACCTGTTCCGCGCGGGCGAGCTCGATCTGCTCTACGTCGCGCCCGAGCGCGCCAGCCAGCCGCATTTCCGCGAATTGCTGAGCCGCGCGCGGATCGCGCTCTTCGCGATCGACGAAGCGCACTGCGTTTCCGAATGGGGCCACGACTTCCGCCCCGACTACCGGCTGCTGCGTCCGCTGCTCGACGCCTTTCCCGAGGTGCCGCGCCTCGCCCTGACCGCCACCGCCGACCGCGTGACCCGCGCCGACGTTCTCACCCAGCTCGGCATTCCCGAGAACGGGCTGATCGTCGCCGGCTTCGACCGGCCCAATATCCGCTACGCCATCCGCCCGCGCGACAACGTCCTCTCGCAGCTCAGGGCGCTGCTCGCCGAGAACCCCGGCCCGGGCATCGTCTACGCACCGACCCGCGCCCGGGTGGAGCAGCTCGCCGAGAAGCTCGCCGCCGGCGGGCGGCGGGCGCTGCCCTATCACGCCGGGCTCGATCCCGAGACGCGGGCGCGCAACCAGGCGGCCTTCGTCGCCTCGGAGGACATGGTGATGGTCGCGACCGTCGCCTTCGGCATGGGCATCGACAAGCCCGACGTGCGCTTCGTCGTCCATGCGGGCATCCCCAAGTCGATCGAGGCCTATTACCAGGAGACCGGCCGCGCCGGGCGCGACGGCGATCCCGCGAGCGCGGTGATGCTATGGGGCGCGGACGACTTCGCGCGCGCGCGCCAACGGCTCGAGGCCGTCGAGGAAGCGCGGCGCGGCTCCGAACGCGCGCGGCTCGAAGGGCTCGCGGGGCTGGTCGAGACCGCCGAATGCCGCCGCAAGGTGTTGCTGTGCCACTTCGGCGAGGACCCGCCCGAGCATTGCGGCAATTGCGACAACTGCCTCGCCCCACCCAAGGTCGCCGACGTCACCGAACTCGCGCGCAAGCTGCTATCGGCGGTCTACCGCACCGGGCAGAGCTTCGGGCTGGGCCATCTCGAGAAGGTGTTGACCGGCAGCGGCGACGCGCGCGTCGCGCAGCGCGGGCACGATACGCTGTCGGTCTTCGGCATCGTCGGCGGCGAGGAGGCGCCGTTGCTGCGGCCGCTCGCGCGCGCGCTTCAGGCACGCGGCAGCCTGCTGCCGACCGAGCACGGCGGCCTCAAGCTCGGCGGCGATGCCCGCGCGATCCTCAAGGGCGAGAGCGCGGTGGCGATCGTGCTTCCGCCCGCGCGCGAAAAGCGCCGCAGGAAAGGCCAGGGCGAGGCCGCCAACCCGGTCGGCGATCCGCTGTTCGAGGCGCTGCGCGACTTGCGCCGCGAACTCGCGCAGGAGGCGGGCGTGCCGCCCTACGTCGTGTTCCACGATGCGACGCTGCGCGAGATGGCGCAGACCCGGCCCGTCTCGCTGGCCGAGATGGGCGAGATCACCGGCGTCGGCGCGCGCAAGCTGGACGCTTACGGCGACGCCTTCCTCGCGGTGGTCCGTCGGCACTGAGCGCGTGCCGGCGCGCCGCGCTCAGCCGTCGCTGCCCGCGAACCTGACAGGCACCGCGAGGCGATAGGGCAGCTCCGGCGAGGCGATCCGCGATTCGCGGCCATCCTCATGGATCAGCACGACGCGCCCCGAACCCGGCGTGGAGACGACCGCGACGACGCTGTCGACCCACTCGTGCAGCAGCGCGCGAGCGCGGGCGAGCTGGGCCGCCTCGGTGGTGGTGTTGGCCGAGATTTCGAGCTCGGCCTCGAGATCGCTGACGCGGCTCGCCGCTTCGGACAGCTTGCTTTCGGGCTCTTCATGCTCGGACATCGGGGCTCCTTTCGCGATTCGAGGTGGGCTCTTCGCGCGCCTCGCGCAAACCGCCGGGGCGATCGGCGGTTGGGGATTGCAACGCGCGCGCGCGAAGATATGATGCACAGTGTATCATTTGTTGTCGCCATGCGCCGGTCATGGCAGCGCGAATCGGGAGAGAGACCATGGCGACCGCCGCCGAACTGCCGCTCGAAAGACGCGATTATTTCACCGACCGCTCGTTGCTGGTCGATCCCTACGCCTATTTCGAGGCGATCCGCAAAGAAGGTCCGGTGCATCGCGCCGACAACGGAGTCTACTTCGTCACCGGTTTTCGGGAGGCGGTCGATATCCTGCTCGATTCCGAGCATTATTCCTCGTTCTACACCCAGCTTGGACCGATGGCGCCGTTGCCGTTCGAGCCCGAGGGCGACGACATCTCCGACCAGATCGCGGCCGCGCGTGATCCCAATTCGATGAGCGAGCTGCTCGTCGCCTACGACGGTGAACAGCACGCCAACGCCCGCGCCTTGCTCAGCCGATTGTTCATCCCCTCGCGGCTGCGCGCCAACGAGGAATTCATGTGGGCGTTCGCGGGCGAACTCGTCGACGGGGCGGTGGCGAAAGGCGGCTGCGAACTGATCAACGAGATCGCGACGCCTTACGTCACGCTCGTCATCGCCGACCTGCTCGGCGTACCGGCGGAAGACCGCGAGGCGTTCCGCAAGGTGATCGACGAGGGACCGCCGGCGGGCGATCTCGCGTCCAAGGATCAGCCCAAGGAAAGCCAGGCGCTGATGTACATGGCGCAGTTCTTCATGCGCTACGTGGCCGAACGGCGCGCGCAGCCGCGCGAGGACGTGATGAGCGAACTGTCCAACGCGAACTACCCCGACGGCACGCAGCCCGATGCGCTGGAGGTGGTGAAATCCTCGATGTTCCTGTTCGCAGCGGGGCAGGACACCAGCGCGAAACTGCTCGGCAATGCGATGCAGCGGGTCGCGCGCGACAAGGATCTGCAGGCGCGGCTGCGGGCCGACTACAAGCTCATTCCCGCCTTTCTCGAGGAGACGCTGCGGCTCGAAGGTTCGACCAAGGCGACCTTCCGGCTGGTCAAGAAGCCGACCCGGGTGGGCGGCGTCGATCTCGCGCCCGGCGATCGCGTCGTCGTCGCGCTCGCGGCGGCGAACCGCGATCCGATGCGCTGGGAGAACCCGGGGGAGTTCGAAATGGGTCGCCGCAAGATCATGGAGCACATCGGCTTCGGGCGCGGCGCGCACACCTGCCTCGGCGCTCCGCTTGCCCGGGTCGAGGTTCGCGTGATCTTCGAGCGCTTCTTCGAGAAGACGAGCGACATCTCGCTTGGCGAGGAACACCTCGGCCCCGGCGGTGTCGTCACGCTCGACTACGAGCCGAGCTTCATCATCCGCGGGCTGGAAACGCTGAACCTCAGGCTGGCGCCCGCGTGAGGTTCCGAGGCCGGATCAGTTTCCGCCGAGCGTCATGCGGTCACCGTCGATCCTTACGCCGCGTAGCTGCGCGAGGAAGGACTGGCCGAGCAGCGAAACGTCGAGCCCCTCGGGAATGATCGCGGCCTGGACCTCGCGCGCCTCGAACCCGCCGAGTTCGATCCGGTCGAGCACCACCGGCACGCCGTAGACCTCGCCGCTGGCGCCGCGTCCGATCGCGCGCAGATCGCCTTCGGACCACTGCAGGCCGATCGCGTCGGCATCCTCGCCGGTGAGCGCGACAATGCTCGCGCCGGTATCGACGAGGAACCGATAGGGCCGCGATTCGACCGAGACATCCGCGTAGAAGTGGCCATCGGGTTGCCGTTCGAGCACGGTTTCGCCGGTCAGCCAGGCCTCGCGGCTCGTCTGGCGGTGGACCGCGAACCGCTCGCCGCCAGCGGCGGGCTCGTTGGCAGCAGTCGGCGACGGGAAGCGGGAACCATCCGGGCCGCTCGATCCGGACAGATCGGGCGTCATCCAGCCGACCAGGGCGGCGCACGCCAGAAGCACGAGGATCGTCTTGGCCTTCATGGCGGCTAAGCCTATCCGCCAAGGTTTAAGCGCCCGTAAAGTCGCCGCCCGCAGGCTGCTCCCCGCCGAGATAGCCATGGTGCATCGCCGTGCCCATGAACATGGCGATGAGACCGACGACGAGCGAATCCCACACCATGATCGCCCAGACCACCGCCTCGCCCTGCCCGATCGCGAGAACGTGGTTGCCGAGATGCAGCAATTGCAGCGGCACGAAGCCCACCGCGGTCAACGCGATAATCCGCAGGCCCCGGCCCCAGCCGCCGCGATAGACGCGCGCCAGGCTCATCTCGCGATCGCCCAGAAGGCCCGCCATGGCCAGCACCATGAGCGGCAAGGTGAGGACGATCACCGCCAGCGAAAGAACGAGCACGAGCCCCGGCGGCAACCCGAAGCCCGGCGTTAGCGGCACCGAGGCCAGCGTCATCAGCACGAAGCCGACGAGCAGCGGCCGCCAGGCGATCGAAGCCATGCTCCACCACGGCCGGCGGTCGCGCCGGTTCACCCAGCATCGCGCCGCGAGGAAGGTCGCGATCATCAGTCCGGTGATCTTGAGATCGCCCCAGGCCAGCCGAGTCGCATCGCGCGAGAGCCGGTTGAAGCTGTCCGAATCGACGAACAGCCCGATCCGCACTTCCGCGACGTGTTGCGCGAACTCGGTGAGCACCGCGACGAGCGGGATCAGCGGCGCGAGGCGGAACAACTGCAGCGAATCGCGCGAGGTCGCGGCCAGGAGCCGCCCGAACCGCGCGATGCCGCTCACTCCGCCGGTTCGGCCGCCGCCAGGTCCGCCTTGCCGGCGTCGGTCATCTGCGCCTCGATCTCGGCCGCCTTGGCCTCGACGAGACCCACGATATGATCGAGCATCTCGCCGCTCTGGACGTGGTGGTCGGTCACCCCCGAAAGGTAGACCATGTGCTTGCCGTTGCCGCCGCCGGTGACGCCAATGTCGGTCTCACGCGCCTCGCCCGGTCCGTTGACGACGCAGCCGAGCACCGAGAGCGAGAGCGGCGTCTTGATGTGCTGCAAGCGCTCCTCGAGCGCGGCGACGGTGCGGATCACGTCGAAGCCCTGCCGCGCGCACGAGGGACACGAGACCACGCGCACGCCCCGTGTTCTCAGGCCGAGCGACTTGAGGATCTCGAAGCCGACGCGCACTTCTTCCTCGGGCTCGGCCGAAAGCGAGACGCGGATGGTGTCGCCGATCCCGGCCCACAGCAGGTTGCCGATGCCGAGCGCCGACTTGACGGTGCCGCCGATCAGCCCGCCCGCCTCGGTGATGCCGAGGTGCAAGGGGCAGTCGACCGCATCGGCGAGCCCTTGATAGGCCGCCACCGCGAGGAACACGTCCGAGGCCTTCACCGCCACCTTGTATTCGTGGAAGTCGTGATCCTGCAGCAGCTTGATGTGATCGAGCGCCGATTCGACCAGCGCCTCGGGGCACGGCTCGCCGTATTTCTCGAGCAGGTCCTTCTCGAGGCTGCCCGCGTTCACGCCGATGCGGATCGCGCAGCCGTTGGCCTTGGCGGCGCGCACCACTTCGGCGACCCGCTCGTCCGAGCCGATGTTGCCGGGGTTGATGCGCAGGCACGCCGCGCCCGCGTCGGCCGCTTCGAGCGCGCGCTTGTAGTGGAAATGGATGTCGGCGATCAGCGGCACTCGCGCCGCACGCGCGATCTGCCGGAACGCGGCGGTGCTCTCGACATCGGGGCACGAGACGCGGATCAGGTCCGCCCCGGCGTCCTCGCAGCGGCGGATCTGGTCGATCGTCGCCGCCGCGTCCGAAGTGGGCGTGTTGGTCATGGTCTGCACCGTGATCGGCGCGTCGCCGCCGACGGGGACGCTGCCGACCATGATCTGGCGGCTCTTGCGGCGCTCGATATCGCGCCAGGGACGAACGGAAGACATGCGCCGCCTTATAAGCGCTTGGGCGCGCACAGGGAAGGCGCGAACCGGACCTGTCTTCGCACTGCCGCGCTACCAGCTCGGCTTGTGCGGCGGGGGGCCGGGCAGCGCGGCATCCTCGACGACGAGGCGGTCGATGTGCAACTCGTCGATCCGCGCCTTCTTCACGCGCAACCGGCCGATGGCCAGCGCGCCGATCGCGACAGCGCCCATCGCCATCGCGCCCAACGCGAACGCGCCGACCGCGATGGCGCCGGTGCTCATCGCCCCCGAGGCGAGCGCGGGGATGGCGGCGGGGCGGAAGCGGACGAGTCTGTGCGGTTTCATGCTCCGCATCATACGCTGCTCGCGTGGCGCTCGAAAGGCACCATGCGCCCGCCCCTTTCGACGGACCGCCGATGCCGCCAGACGGGCGTATTTGCCCGCGCGGCAGTGCTGCGCCATGCACCGCGCATGGACATCGCGAGGGAAGCAGGCACCATGTTCTCAAGCCGATACTGCGAGTGGTTCGCGCTGCTGCTGGCCGGGACGCTGGCGCCCGCCAGCGAGTCGCTCGCCGCCGAGCCTGCTGCCTGTGCCGCACCGGCCGACCAGAGCGCCGATGCCGCGGCCTGCGAACTCGCCGCGCTGCTCGAACGGCAGTTCATCTATCCCGAGCAGGGCGCGCGCTATGCCGCCGTGCTGCGCGAAGGCGTCGCGGCGGGGCGTTATGCCGCGCTCGACAAGGCCGCCGCCGCCGAGGCGATGACGCACGATCTCCAGACGACCGCGCCCGACGGGCACCTGAGCGTGCGCCTGCGCGAGCCCGACAAGCCGGGCGGGGGATCGCAGGCCGAGGCCAAGGCGCCGTTCCCGATCCTCGAGGAGGCGGACTGGATCGCGCCGGGCATCGCCTACATGCGGATCAACGAGTTTCCCTACGACCCCGCGATCACCGCCCGGGTCGCCCAATTCATGGCCGACCATGCCGATGCGCGCGCGCTGATCTTCGATCTTCGCACGCATCACGGCGGCGGGGTCGAGCAGATGGATGCGATCCTGCCCTGGCTCTTTGCCGAGCCGACGCGTCTGGTGACGATGGAAACGAGCTGGGACGTCGAGCGCGAACTGGGCTCGCCGGTCGCCGACGTCGCCTCGATGACGCTGCTTGGCGACACCGCGATGGCCCGCCGCGAGCACTGGGTCACGCCCAATGCCGACACGCGGCTGCGCGATGCCCGGGTCTACCTGCTGACGAGCGGGCGTACTGCCTCGGCAGCCGAACACTTCGCGCTGGCCCTGAAGCGCACCGGGCGCGCCACGCTCGTCGGCGCGGCGACCGCCGGGGCCAACCACTTCGGCGGCCAGGCCGATCTGCCCGGCGGCTTCTTCGCCTTCATTCCCGTGGGCCGCACTTTCGATCCCGACACCGGCGAGGACTGGGAAGGCGACGGTGTCGCGCCCGACATCGCCGTGGCGCCCGAACTCGCGCTGGAACGCGCGCTCACCGAGCTCGGCTTCGCGCCGGAGGAAGCAAAGCGCCTGTCCGACGCGCACAAGCCGACGCTGACGATGGAGCGCCGCAAGCGCTAGAAGCGGCGGTCGCGCAAGCGTGCTGGCGAAAGCTGCAAGCCCGGCACGGCTTTTCGCCTCGCGCGGATTGGGGCATGGTCGCGCGGATGCGCGATATCGACCAGAATACCGAGGCTGACGACACCCCGCTGCTGTTCGGCCGCGTGCTCGACGGGCATGGCGGTTGCCAGCCCGTGACGTGGGATGAGGCGCGCGAGTGGCGGCCGGGAAAGCCGGGCGAAGTGCTCTGGGTGCACTTGTGCCGCAATCGCCCCGGCGTCGAGGAATGGCTGCGCGAGGAACTCAACGTCCCGGAGCCGACCGCCGAACTGCTCGTCAGCGACGAGACGCGACCGCGCGCCTTCCGCGAGGGCAAGACGATCGTCGGCACGTTGCGCGGGATCAACTTCAACCCCGGCGCCGAGCCGGAGGACATGGTCTCGATGCAGCTATGGTGCGACGGGCGCCGGCTCGTCACCTTGCGCCGCAATCCGCTGCAGACCCCGCGCGAGATCCTCGCCGACCTCGATGCCGGGCATGGCCCGACCGACGCGGGGGCGACGATCACCCAGCTCATCGAGGCGATGGTCGCGCGGATGAACCGCTCGATCGTCGACATGAACGACCACATCGACCAGCTCGAGGATCTCGATCCCGACGACGAGGACACCGAGGACATGCTCGACCGGATCTCGGTGATCCGGCGCAATTGCCTCGCGCTCAAGCGGCACATGTCGCCGCAGCACGAAGCGCTCGAACGGATATCGCGCGACGCGCCCGACTGGTTCGAGGATCACGACCGCCGCGAGATCGCCGAAACCATCGACCGCCTGCGCCGCTACCTCGACGATCTCGACATCAGCAAGGAAAGCGCGGTCGTGCTGCAGGATGACCTGCGCGCCCGCACGCTGGCGAGCAGCGAGCGCACACAATATCTGCTGACGATCGTCGCGGCCATCTTCCTGCCGCTGGGCTTCATCACCGGCCTGCTCGGCATCAACGTCGGCGGCATGCCGGGAACCGACGATGGCGATGCCTTCTGGGTCGTGGTGATACTCTGCTCGGCGATCCTCATGGTGCAGCTCTTCCTCTTCCGTAAATGGAAGTGGTTCTGAAAGAGGCGGAGCTGTCTCCGCCCCGAGCCGGTCATTCCATGCACCAGCCGTGGCTCGCGACGAGCGACTGTCCGGTGAGCGCATTGGTCTCGAAGGCAGCGAAGAACAGCGCGACTTCGGCGATGTCCTCGACCGTGGTGAATTCGGCGTCGACGGTCTGGCCGAGCATGACCCTGCTGACCACCTCGTCCTCGGAGATGCCGAGTTCCCGGGCCTGTTCGGGGATCTGCTTTTCGACCAGCGGCGTCTTGACGAAGCCGGGACAGATCACGTTGGCGCGCACGCCCTTCTTGCCGCCTTCCTTGGCGATGACGCGCGCCAGGCCCAGGAGGCCGTGCTTGGCGGTGACATAGGCGCTCTTGAGCGGGCTCGCTTCCTTCGAATGGACCGAGCCCATGAAGATCACCGAGCCCGAACCCTTGGCGTACATGTGCGGCAGACAGGCCTTCGAGGTGAGGAAGGCGCCGTCGAGATGGATCGCGAGCATCTTCTTCCAGTCGGAGAAGGCGAACTGCTCGACCGGGTTGACGATCTGGATGCCCGCGTTCGAGACCAGCACGTCCACCCCGCCCCACGCCTCGACCACCTTGGCGACGCCGGCGTTGACCGCCTCCTCGCTGGTCACGTCCATCGCGACCGCCATGGCATCGGTGCCGAACCTGGTCTTGATTTCATCGGCGGCGGCCTGCGCGGCCTCGATCTTGATGTCGGCGATCGCGACCTTGCCGCCCTCGCTCGCATATTTGTGCGCGATGGCGTTGCCGATCCCGCTCGCCGCGCCGGTGACGATGCAGGACTTGTCCTTGAGCTTCATTTCAGGTTCTCCTCAGCTTTGCGCGACATGCCCATGCCGCTGGCCGGCCAGATCGAAAGTCGCGATTTCATCGGTGACGCACGCGCGGTTCTTCCAGTCGGGGTGTTCGAGCGAAAAGCGCGCGTCGGCAAGTCCGGTTTCCCAGTGTTCGCGGACCGTCATGCGCGAGAACTCGTAGTCCTTCGAGTTCGATTCGTAGAAGTCGCAGCGATTGATGAGATGGAGGATCGCGATCGCGCCCGGCGTGCGGTTGGCGAGCAGCGCGGCGAGATCGGCGTCGTCGCGCAGCTCGTCGGGCAGCTTCTTCGCCAGCCGCCGGGCCGCCGCGCGCAGCCGCTCGATCTGCTTCGACAGGTCGGTGTTGAGCCGGGTGCGGCTCGAATAGCGGATGTCCTTCTCGCGCTGGAACACGTCGGCCAGCGTCTTGGGCACGTTGCCGCGGGCGCTGAACAAGTCGACCTGATAGATCGCCAGTTCGTCGCAAGGCCTGTGGTCGAGCACGTATTGCAGCGGCGTGTTCGAGACGAGGCCGCCGTCCCAGAACCATTCGCCGTCGATCTCGACCGGCGGGAAGCCCGGCGGCAGCGCGCCGCTCGCCATGACGTGTTCGGGACGGATTTCGCGCTGCCGGTTGTCGAAATAGGCGAAGTTGCCGGTGAGCACGTTCACCGCGCCGACGCTGAAGCGCATCGGGCCATTGTTGAGCAGGTCGAAGTCGACGAGGTCGAGGAGGGTGCGGCGCAGCGGCGTTGTGTCGTAGAGGCTCAGCGCGGAGAAATCGGCGGGCCATTCGGGCAGCACCGGCGGGAAGCGCGGCTGGAAGAACCCGGGAACGCCGACCAGCGCCGCGAGCGCCGCCGAGCTTTCGTTGAAGGCGCGCCGCGCGAAGCCGAGCGGCTCGTCGAGGCGGTACTGCAACTCGGAGGAAACCAGGTCCCAGAAAGCGCGCAGCCGCTCGACGCGACGCCCGACCGGATTGCCCGCGATGATCGCGGCGTTGATCGCGCCGATCGAGATGCCCGCGACCCATTCGGGGCGCAGGTTCTCGGCGGCGAGGGCTTCGTAGACGCCGGCCTGATAGGCTCCCAGAGCGCCGCCCCCCTGCAGCACGAGGACGTGAGTCGAGTCCGGTTCGGGATCGGTTGCGGTGGCCATGGGCCGCGATTCTCCAGCCGTTGTGCAATGCAGCAAAGATGGGCACCACGGCACGCCGATGCAAGCCCCGCGCGAACTGGCGGAAGGGACAGGCGCGCGCGCCGGACGGTCAGGCGACGGCTTCGGGCGAGGTCTCGATCGCGGCTTCGAGCAGCCGCCGCTCGAGCTCTTTCTTGCGGCTCGGCAGAGTGATCTTCTCGCCGATCAGGTCGGTGACGTAGAACGTGTCGGCGGCGCGCTCGCCGTAGCTGGTAATGTGCGCCGAGTTGATGATCAGCTTCGAATCGAACAGTACGTAGGCGAGCCGGTTGAGCAGCGCCGGGCGGTCACGCGCGTTGACCTCGATGACGGTGAAGCGGTTCGAGGCCTCGTTGTCGAAGGCGACGCGCGGCCGCACCTCGAAGGCGTCGGCGCGCGGCCGCGGATCGGGGCGGGCGACGAGCTGGTTGAGCAGCTTGACCCGGTTGGCGAGCGCGTTGCCGATCGATGAGCGAATCCGATCGAGCTGGTCGCCTTCGCGGAACGGGCGCCCGATCGGGTCCTGCACGAGGAAGTTGTCGATCGCCCTACCGCTGCGCGTGGTGTGGATGCGCGCGTCAATCACGTTGCCGCCGGCGAGATGAATGCCTCCGGCGATGCGATAGAACAGCCCGGGATGGTCCGAGGCGATCACGGTGACGAGCGTGGCGCCGCGCGCGGGGTAGTATTCGGTCGCGATCGTCAGCGGCTCGTCGTGCGCGGCCTGGTACTGCGCCAGGTTGCGCGCGATCACGTCGTCGGGCTCGGCGATCCAGTAGGCATCGTCGAGTTCCTGTTCGAAGCGGTCGACCAGCGCCTCGTCGGGACCGAGCAGCGCGCGCACCGCCGCCTTCTTGCTGGCCACCCGCCTGTCGCGGCCATGGTGGACGTGGCCGAGCCGCAGCCGCTCTTCGGTGACCGCGTAGAGTTCGCCGATGAGCTGGCGCTTCCAGCTGTTCCATGTCCCCGGCCCTACGGCGCGGATATCGACGATCGTCAGCAGCGTGAGATTGCGCAGCCGGTCGAGCGACTGGACCACCGCGGCAAAGTCGCTGATCGTCTTGAAGTCCGAAAGATCGCGCTTGAACGCGGTCGCGCTCAGGATCAGGTGCTGGCGCACCAGCCAGCTCACCAGTTCGGTCTCCTCCTCGTCGAGTCCGAAGCGCGGGCACAGCTTCCTGGCGATCTCGGCGCCGAGCACCGAATGGTCGCCGCCGCGCCCCTTGGCGATGTCGTGCAGCAGCACCGAGGCATAGAGCGCACGGCGCGAGCCGACCTTGTGGACGATCTCGTGCGCCAGCGGATGATCCTGCGCCAGTTCGCCCTTCTCGATCCGCGCGAGCAGGCCGATCGCGCGGATGGTGTGCTCGTCGACGGTGAAATGATGATACATGTCGAACTGCATCTGCGCGTTGACGCGGCCGAATTCGGTGACGAAGCGGCCGAAGACCCCCGCCTCGTTGAACGAGCGCAGCACCTTTTCGGGATCGTTGCGGCTGGTCAGGAGCTGTAGGAACAGCGCATTGGCGCGCTTGTCCTTGCGCTGGGGCTCCTTGATCAGCGCCGCGTCGCGCGAGATCAGCCGCATCGTCTCGGGATGGATCTCGAGCCCCTCGCCGTCGGCCAGAACGAAAATCTCGATCAGGCGCAGCGGGTCCTTGCGGAACCAGTCGTCCGACGGCGCCCGGATGCTCCCGCCGAAAACCTTGTAGCCCTTGAGCGTGCGCGCCTTCTGGCGGAACCCGGAAAGCAGGCCGCGCACCGGCTTTGCCGCGAACTGCTCGTCGAGCTGGGCGAGGAACACCCCGGTGAGGTTGCCGACGACTTTCGCCTGGAGGAAGAAGAACTGCATGAACCGCTCGACCGCGCTCTTGCCCGGGCGGTCGGCGTAGTTCATCCGCGCCGCCACTTCGCGCTGGAGATCGAACGTCAGCCGGTCCTCGGCGCGGTTGGTGATCGTGTGCAAATGGCAGCGTACCGCCCAGAAGAAGTTCTCGGCCCGGCGGAACGCGCGGTATTCCTTCTGCGTCAGCAGCCCCGCGCCGACCAGTTCGGAGGCGTTGTGGACGCGGTGGATGTACTTGCCGATCCAGTAGAGCGTGTGCAGGTCGCGCAGCGAACCCTTGCCTTCCTTGACATTGGGCTCGACCACGTAGCGGCTGTCGCCCATCCGCTTGTGCCGCTCTTCGCGCTCGGCGAGCTTTTCGGTGACGTACTGCCGCTCGGTGCCGGCGACGACATCGCTCCAGAAGCGCTGGCGGGCTTCCTCGTAGAGATCCTGGTCGCCCCAGACGTAGCGCCCTTCGAGCATCGCCGTACGGATCGTGAGGTCCGAGCGCGACATGCGCACCATGTCGTCGAGCGAGCGGCTCGAGTGCCCGACCTTCAGGCCGAGGTCCCACATGAAGTAGAGCATCGCCTCGATCACCTGCTCGCACCAGGGCGTGTCCTTGATCGGGGTGAGGAAGGCGATGTCGACGTCCGAGTGCGGCGCCATCTCGCCGCGCCCGTAGCCGCCCACCGCCATGATCGTGAGCCGCTCGCCCTTCGAGCGGTTGCCCGAGGGATAGACCGAGGTGACCACGTGATCGTGGATGATCCGCATGAGCTGGTCGGTGAGGAAAGCCTGCGCCTCGGCCATTTCGTGGCCCGCCGAGGGCTTCTGGAGAAGCCGGCGCGAGATTTCCTCACGGCCGTCGGCAAGCGCGCCGCGCAGCAGATCGACGATCGGCTGGCGCGCCTTCTTGCCGTGCTGTTCGATCAGGGTGGCGATGCGACCGGTCAGGTCGCGCCGGTCGATCACTTCGCGCGGGGCCCGGATGCGGATGACGCTCATGGCGGGGGTACTAGACGCTGCGGGCGGCAGAGAAAAGCCGTCGGACGCCCCCGGGCGAGAATCCGGCAGCGCGCGTGCGTATCGGGCTATGATCGCGGCGCGCGCTATGCCAGAAGGCCGCCGAAACCGCGATAGCCGCGGAATGATGCCTGTACCGATTGCGAGGGACGTCCTTGTTGATCCTATCCGCCGCGGCCGAGGCCGCCAGCAACCAGCCGATTCACTGGGTCGACCTCGGCCTCAAGAACGGAATCGACCTGGGGTTCTTCACGCTGCGCTACTATTCGCTCGCCTATCTGGCCGGCATCGTGCTCGGCTACTGGCACCTGACGCGCATGATCAAGGCACCGGGCGCGCCGCTGGCGCAGCGTCATGCCGACGACCTGTTCTTCTATTGCACGCTCGGCATCATCCTGGGCGGACGGCTCGGCTACGCGACCTTCTACGCGCCCGAGCTGTGGACCCACCCCGGCGAGCTGGTCTCGCTCTGGCACGGCGGCATGAGCTTTCACGGCGGCCTGATCGGCGTGCTGATCGCGATCGTATGGGTCTCGTGGCGAGGCGGCCTGAACTTCCTCAGGGTCAGCGACTACATCGCGGTCTGCGTGCCGTTCGGCATGATGTTCGGGCGGCTCGCCAACTTCGTCAACGGCGAGCTGTGGGGCCGCGCGACCGACGCCGCGATGCCCTTCGCGATGATCTTCCCCGACGATCCGCTGCAGCTTCCGCGCCACCCCAGCCAGCTTTACGAGGCGGGGCTCGAAGGCCTGCTGATGATCGTGATCATGCTGCTGCTGTTCTGGAAGACGCGGGCGCGGTTCCGGCCGGGGCTGCTCGTCGGCGTCTTCGCGACCGGCATCGCGATCGCGCGCTTCTGTGTCGAGTTCTTCCGCGAGCCAGACGCGCAGCTTCAGGAATTCGCAATGCGCACCGGGCTATCGATGGGACAATGGCTGACGATCCCGCTCATGGCCCTGGGCATCGCGATCGTCGTTCGCGCGCTGGTCCGCCCGCCGCTGGGGAGCGGAAAGGCCGCGCCGGCCTGACACCGCCGGGCCGGACACCGCGTCGCAAGGGGAGCTGCCGATGACCAGACACACCGAACCCCTCGCCACGGTCTTCGAGCGGCTGATCGCGAACTACGGGCCGATCAGCATCCAGCACTTCATGGACGAATCGAACGCCCGCTACTACGCCGACCGCGATCCGCTGGGCGCCGGCGGCGACTTCATCACCGCGCCCGAGATCAGCCAGATGTTCGGCGAACTGATCGGGCTGTGGCTGGCCGACATGTGGATCCGCGCGGGCCGCGAGACTCCGGTGCACTACGTCGAGCTGGGCCCGGGTCGCGGCACGCTCGCACGCGACGCGCTGCGGGCCGCGGCGCGGTACGGGCTCGAGCCGGGCGTCCACTTCGTCGAGAGTTCGACCGCGCTCAAGGACCTGCAGCTCGCCACCGTGCCGCAGGCGCACTGGCACGCGGATCTTTCGACCGTGCCGGCCTACGGCCCGCTGCTGCTCGTCGGCAACGAGTTCCTCGATGCACTGCCGATCCGCCAGCTCGTGCGCGCGGGCGGCGGCTGGCGCGAACGCATGGTCGCCTGCGAGGACGGACGCTTCGTCGCCGTCGCCGGCGACAAGCCGATGGACGCCGCCGTGCCCGAGGACCTGCGCGAGGCGCCTGAAGGGACGATCGTCGAGACCAGCCCGGCCGCGGCGGCAATCCTCTACGAAGTCGCCGGACGGCTGGCCGAACAGGGAGGCGCGGCGCTGCTGATCGACTACGGCCACGATCATCCGCGCATCGGATCGACGCTCCAGGCGCTTCGCGAGCACCAGAAGGTGGAGGCGCTGTCGATGCCCGGCGAGGCGGACCTCACCGCGCATGTCGATTTCGCCGCGCTCGCCGCGATCGCGCAGGCGCGCGGCTGCACCTGGCTCGGAACGACGACGCAGGGCCGCTTCCTGCGCGCGCTGGGGATCGAGACTCGCGCCGAAAACCTCGCGACCTTCGCGCCCGAGCATCGCGAGGCGGTGTTCTCGGCGATGGAGCGGCTGATCGGCGAGGGCCAGATGGGCGCGCTGTTCAAGGTCATGGGCCTTGCCGGGCCGAACTGGCCCGAGGGCGCGGGCTTCTAGGGCAATGGCCTCCGCCGCACGACCGATCACGCCCGACCGCACCGAAAAGGCGCTCGGCGCGCTCGCGCTCGTCATGCTGGCCTTGGTCGTCACCGCGGTGCTGCGTGGCTCGGCGGACTGGGACAGGCTGCCGCCGCAGGTCTGGGTCCACCTCGCGACGATCTGCCTGCCGCTCGCCCTGACCCCGGTGATCCTGTGGAGCCCGCGCGGGACGCGGCGCCACCGGGTGCTGGGCTACGTGTGGGCGGCATGCATGGCCGCGACCGCGATCGACAGCTTCTGGATTCGCTCGTCCGACGGGCGGCTCGGCCCGATCCACATCCTGTCCGCGACGACGCTCGTCCTGCTCGTGGTTCTCGTGGTCATGGCGCGCCGCCACGAGGTGAAGCACCACCGCTCGACCGCGCGCGGTATCATCGTCGGCGCGCTGCTGATCGCGGGTTTCTTCACCTTCCCCTTCAACCGCCTGCTCGGACGCTGGCTGCTGGGCTGATATCCGGAACTCTCACCCTCTCCCGCTCGTTGTCGCGGACGAAGGAGATTTTACCATGACCGACCGCAAGTCCGATCCCGACAGCTTCGCGCGCGCCGACCTCGCGCCCGAGGCGACCAATACCGAGCAGGCCGATGCCGCCGAACAGGCGCAGACGGTCACCGGCGATGCGCTCGACCATTCGGTTTCGTCGATGGCGCTCGAGGACAGCGAGAAGATGGGCGGCGGACTGACCGCCATCGACGCGCAGGACCTCGTCGATCACATCCACCAGATGGAGCACAGCGGCACGATCGACATGACCGCTTTTCGCGGCGAGGACACCCATGACGATCTCGAAACCCGCTACGGCCGCAGAGGCGTGCCCGACGAGGGCTACGAACGCGACGACAGCTAGGGCGCGGATTCGAGCGCTACGACAGCGTCCGGGCCGGAGGGCTCCGGCAGGGTTCCCGACGGGTTGACCATCGGCTCGGGCGGGACGTCGGCCGTCGGGTCGACCCCGCTCGCATCGTCGATCAGGAAATCGTCCTCGGCGAACTCCACCTGCGTGCCGTCCCGTTCTTCGGGCGTCGCCTCGATGGCAGGACCCGTGTCACGCGCGGCTGCCGGCGCGGCATCGGAAGCGCCGGCTCGGGTCGATACGACCCCGCTCCCGTTCGTCGCCGAGCGGACCGACGTCAGCAGCGGCCCCTCGCGCTCTTCGGTGCCGATGGCGATGGCCACGACGACGAGCACCACCACGGCGATGGCGAGCGAAAACAGCACCCGATTGCCCGATCCTGCGGTCATAGCCCGCGAAATCTAGCGGGATTTCATTAACCAAAAGTCAGCGCGGCTGACCGGATGCAGGGCCGGCATCGTCCGGCTCCGCCTCGGACTTGGCCCAGGGATTGACGTGCTCGGCCTTGGCGGGTTCCTGATGCCCCGCCAGCTTGGCCAGCGAAGCGCCGTCGTCGGTTTCGTCCTGCGACGGGACCGAACAATAGGCGGTCAGCAGCACCCCCAGCGACCAGAAGATCGCATTCCAGCGGCTGCGGAAAACGGTTGTGATCCTGGGACCAAGCATGGGGCGAACCCATAGACCGAAGAGGGTTAACCTTCGGTACCCGCCTCGCGCTTGAGTTCGTAGAGTACGTCGAGCGCCTCGCGCGGGCTGAGCGAGTCCACATCGATCGCGCAGAGCCGGTCGCGCAGCGTATCGCAGCGCTCCTCGCGGGCCTCGGCGGCGGCGGCGAACAGCGGCAGGTCGCCCAGTCCGGCAGCCAGTCCGCCGGTCTCGGCGCGTCCCTTCTCGAGCTTTTCGAGCACCGCCTTGGCCCGCGCGACGACCGCGCCGGGAACCCCGGCGAGCCGCGCCACCGCGAGCCCGTAGCTACGGTCAGCGGGACCCTCGGCAAGCTCGTGGAGCAGCACGAGATCGCCCTTCCATTCGCGCGCGCGGACGTGGTGGAGCGAGAGCGCGTCGCAGGTCTCGGCGAGCCGCGCGAGTTCGTGGTAGTGCGTCGCGAACAGGCAGCGGCAGCGGTTGCTTTCGTGCACCGCCTCGGCCACCGCCCAGGCCAGCGCGAGTCCGTCGTATGTCGAGGTGCCGCGCCCCACCTCGTCGAGGATCACGAAGCTGCGCTCGGTGGCCTGGGACAGGATCGCGGCGGTCTCGACCATCTCGACCATGAAGGTCGAACGCCCGCGCGCCAGGTTGTCGGAAGCGCCGACGCGGCTGAACAGCCGGTCGACCAGCCCGATTCGCGCCGCCTTCGCGGGCACGAAGCCGCCCGCCTGCGCCAGCAGCACGATCAGCGCGTTCTGGCGCAGGAAGGTCGACTTGCCGCCCATGTTCGGGCCGCCGATCAGCCAGAGCCGGTCGGCCCCGGACAAGCGGCAGTCGTTGGCGACGAACCGCTCGCCCTGCGCCGCCAGCGCCGCCTCGACGACCGGATGACGCCCGCCCTCGATATCGAGGCAGGCCTCATCGACGATCGCGGGCCGGGTCCACGCGCCCTCGGCGGCGCGCTCGGCCTGTCCGGCGCTGACGTCGAGCCGGGCGAGCGCGCTCGCGGTATCGGCTATGCCGCGCCGCGCGGCCACGACCGCCTCGACCAGCGCGGCGAAATGCCCTTCCTCGGCCGCCAGCGCGTGCGCGCCCGCTTCGGTGATGCGGCTCGCCTCGTCGTGCAGCTCGACCGCGTTGAAACGCATCGCGCCCGCCATGGTCTGACGATGGCTGAAGCCGCTGTCGGCCTCCATCAGCTTGTCGGCATGGCGCTGCGGCACCTCGATGAAGTAGCCGAGCACGTTGTTGTGCTTGATCTTGAGCGCCGCGACCCCGGTCTGGTCGCGGTAACGCGCCTCGAGCGCGGCGATCGCCCGCCGCGCGTTGCCCGAAGTCCTGCGCAGCTCGTCGAGCGCGGCGTCGTAACCCTCGGCGATGAAGCCGCCCTGCCCGCGCTCGGTCGGCGGCGATGGCACCAGCGCGCGCGAGAGCAGGTCGACGAGCGCGCCATGGCCCGCGAGCAGCGGCCCGAGTTCGGCGATCAGACGCGGCACGTCGCGCCCCGCGAGCCGCTCGTGCAGCCGCCGCGCACCGTCGAGGCCGTCGCGAAGCTGACCGAGATCGCGCGGGCTGCCTCGTCCCGCGACGACGCGGCCGAGCGCGCGCCCGACATCGGGCAAGGCGCGCATACCCGCGCGCAGCTCGTCGCGCAGCAGCGCCTCGTCGTGCAGCCAGCCCACCGCTTCGAGCCGCGCGACGATCGCCGGTACTTCGGTGAGCGGCGCGGCAAGATCCTCGGCAAGCTGGCGCGCGCCCGCGCCGGTGACGCAGCGATCGACCGCGTCGATCAGGCTTCCCTTGCGCCCGCCGCGCGCGCCCTCGAGGATTTCGAGGCTGGCGCGCGTCGCCTCGTCCATCGCCAGCGCCGCGCCGCCTTCGCGCGCCCGGGGCGGCAGCAGCAGCGGCAGCGCGCCGCGCCCGACGTGATCGAGATAAGCGATCAGCCCGCCCGCCGCGGCGAGCATCGCGCGCGAGAACTGGCCGAAGCCGTCGAGCGTCGCGACGCCGTGGATCTCGCGCAGCTTCGCCTCGCCCGCATCGCTCGAAAACTCGCGCGGCGGCCTGGCGATGATTTCGGGCGGGGCCGCGCCCCAGCCTTCGGGCGCGACGATCTCGCTCGCGCCGAGCCGCGCCAGGGTCGCGCCGAGCCGGTCGGGGGCGCACTCTTCCAGGTCCATCCGCCCGGTCGAGATGTCGCAGGCGGCGATGCCGCAAGTGCCGCGCACGTCGCAGACCGCCGCGAGCACGTTGGCGCGGCGCGGTTCGAGCAGCGCTTCCTCGGTCAGCGTGCCGGCGGTGACGAAGCGCACGATGTCGCGAGCCACCAGCGCCTTCGAGGCCCTGCCTTCCTTTCTGGCGCGCTCCTTGGCCTCGGCGGGCGTCTCGGTCTGCTCGGCGATGGCGACGCGGCAGCCCGCGCGGATCAGCCGGGCCAGGTAGCTCTCGGCCGAATGGACCGGCACGCCGCACATCGGGATCGGCTCGCCGCCGTGCTCGCCGCGCGTGGTGAGCGCGATGTCGAGGATCGCGGCGGCGCGCTTGGCATCCTCGAAGAACAGCTCGAAGAAGTCACCCATGCGGTAGAACAGCAGGCAGTCGCCCGCCTCTTCGCGGAGCGCGAGGTACTGCGCCATCATCGGGGTTGCGCCGCCGGCCATAGCGCTTCCTAGAGCAAGCGCGCGCCGATTCGGGAAGCGGCGGCCCTCACCTTTCCCCTACCAAGAGCGACCGACATTGGTTAGGGGCATGCGCGCTCTGGGGAGAATAGCAGTGTCCGAAGACAACAAGATCGAGTTCACCGAGCGCGAGGCGCTCTTCTATCACCAGACGATCCGTCCCGGTAAGATCGAGATCATCGCCTCCAAGCCGATGGCGAGCCAGCGCGACCTCAGCCTCGCCTATTCGCCCGGCGTCGCGGTGCCGGTGCGCGCGATCGCCGAGGATGCCAACGACGCCTTCGAATACACCGCCAAGGGCAACCTCGTGGCGGTGATCTCGAACGGCACCGCGATTCTCGGACTCGGCAATCTCGGTGCGCTCGCCGCCAAGCCGGTGATGGAAGGCAAGGCGGTGCTGTTCAAGCGCTTCGCCGACGTCGATTCGATCGATATCGAACTCAACACCGAAGACCCCGACGCCTTCATCGAGGCGGTCGCGCTGATGGAGCCGAGCTTCGGCGGCATCAACCTTGAGGATATCAAGGCGCCCGAGTGCTTCCAGATCGAGCAGGCGCTGCGCGAACGCATGAACATTCCCGTCATGCACGACGACCAGCACGGCACCGCGATCATCTCGGCCGCCGGCCTCGTCAACGCCTGCCACCTGACCGGGCGCGACTTCAAGGACGTGAAGGTCGTCGTCAACGGCGCCGGCGCCGCCGCGATCGCCTGCACCGAGCTGATCAAGGCGATGGGCGTGCGCCACGAGAACGTGACCATGTGCGATTCGAAGGGCGTGATCTGGCGCGGCCGCGAAGGGCTCGACCAGTTCAAGTCCGCGCACGCGATCGATACCGACGCGCGCACGCTGGCCGAAGCCCTGAAGGGCGCGGACATCTTCCTCGGCCTTTCGGTCAAGGGCGCGGTCACGCAGGACATGGTCAAGGGCATGGCGGACCAGCCGATCATCTTCGCCATGGCCAACCCCGACCCCGAGATCACTCCGCCCGAGGCCAAGGCCGCGCGCGCCGACGCGATCGTCGCGACCGGGCGCTCGGACTATCCGAACCAGGTCAACAACGTGCTCGGCTTCCCCTTCATCTTCCGCGGCGCGCTCGACGTGCGCGCGACCGCGATCAACGAGGAGATGAAGATCGCCGCCGCCGTCGCCATCGCCGAACTCGCGCGCGAGCAGGTCCCCGAGGAAGTCGCCGCCGCCTACGGCAAGAACCACCAGTTCGGGCTCGACTACATCATCCCCGCGCCGTTCGATCCGCGGCTGATGGAAGTCGTCCCCTCGGCCGTCGCCAAGGCGGCGATGGATACAGGCGTCGCGCGCACGCAGATCGCCGACTTCGACGCCTATCGCCACGCGTTGAAGGCGCGGCTCAACCCTACGACCTCGGTGCTCACCAACGTCTACGCGCAGGTGCGGCAGAACCCCAAGCGGATGATCTTCGCCGAGGCCGAGAACGAAGTAGTGCTGCGCGCCGCGATCCAGTATCGCGACTTCGGCTACGGCGAGCCGATCCTCGTCGGCCGCACCCAGGCCGTGCTCGACAAGTTCGCCGAACTCGGCGTCTCCGATCCCGAGAGCTATCATATCGAGAACTCGGCGGTTTCCGAGCACGTCGAGCCGATGGTCGCGATGCTGTACAAGCGCCTCCAGCGGCGCGGCTATCTGGAGCGCGACGTGCGCCGGATGGTCAACCAGGACCGCAACGTGTTCTCGTCGGGTCTGCTCAAGCTCGGCGTGGGCGATGCCATGATTACGGGCATGACGCGGCCCTTCGGCCAGTCGATGACCGAGATCCGCCGCGTGCTCGACGCCAAGGACGGCGCGCTGCCGTTCGGCATCCACATGATGGTGGGCAAGGCCCACACGGTTTTCCTCGCCGACACGACCATCAATGAGCGGCCCACGGCGGAAGACCTCACCGTCATCGCCACAGAGACCGCCGCGGTCGCCCGGCGCATGGGGCACGAGCCGCGCGTCGCGTTCCTGAGCTATTCGACCTTCGGCAATCCCGCAGGCAAGTGGCTCGAGAACATCCGCGAGGCGGTGCACATCCTCGACGAGCAGGACCCGGGCTTCGAATACGAAGGCGACGTCGCGCCCGATGCCGCGCTCAATCCCAAGGTCATGGCGCAGTACCCGTTCTCGCGCCTCACCGCGCCGGCCAACGTGCTGATCATGCCGGGGCTGCAATCGGCCAACATCTCGGCCAAGCTGCTGCGCGAGCTGGCCGGCACGACCACGATCGGGCCGATGCTGATCGGCATGGAAAAGCCGGTGCAGATCGTCCCGATGACGGCGATCGCGCCTGATGTCCTGACGCTCGCGGTGCTCGCGGCGGCGGGGATCGCGGGCTAGCGAATGGAGCTGCGCTCGTCCTGGGATCCGGACGGGCGCCGCGTGTCCCTGCCTGCGGGACCACCCGCGTACGGTCTGCGATCACGCGCGGGCTGGCGGAATATGCCCGCCCCGCCGTCCGCGATCCCGGTCAGATAGGCTTCCATCGCGGTGACGCTCTTGTCCGTCAACTGGAGAAAGACCCGGCGCGCATCCATGGAATCCGCCGTGCGCGAAAGGTAGCCGGCCTTTTCGAGAACGCCGATCCAGCGCAGTGCGGTCGCTTCGGGGACGCAGGCTGCCACGCAGGCGTCCGTAACCGAGACGGGTCGCGCCCGGCTTCGCTGCCAGTAAAGATCGAGCAGCACGTTCCAGGCGGCCTCGCCGAAGAATTCGGGCGGAAAGAACCTGGCGCGCATCTCGCGCTCTTTCCACAGACCATGCGCCAGTTCCGCCTTTGTCTGCGTCTTGTCCGGCGCGACAGGGGCCTCAAGAGCGTCGCCACGCGATTTCCTGCTTATCAGGGTCCTGATCTTCTCGAGCAAAACGAGAACCTCTCCGACCCACTCGGGCTCCGGAGCCCCTTTCCTATCCATAGCATTACTCAATGACGGGCCCGACCTCGTGATATCCATCCGCCATACGCTCCCCGGAAGATCTGGTTTGACCATCGGAAAGACATATTCCGGATGCCGCCTAAGAAAAACCACCCATGCGACCGTGTGCCGTAATGGGTCAGTAAGCAAGTTGAGAAATTATTTAGAAATCAGCAGGCAACCTTATGTGTTGTGTCGATTATCAATCCTGAATACCTCCAGGCGACGTTTTCGTCTGTTTCTTATTTATAAGGCTGTAGGCCAGAGCCGCATGGGCCGCGGAGATATAATGTCTTTCGGCACTGAGGATCGTAATCGCTCTTTCGAGCAACTTTCCAGCCGCCTCGACCCTGTCGCCACCTCGCTCCTGTGTCACGTCGAATCCATTTAACTAAAGTTAATAGACGCTTCGCAGATTTGACTAACGCACGTAAACCCGAATCGTCTCCATAACGGAGAAAGATATCCCGGTTTCGGCTCGCACGCGCCTGGCGTCGTTTCCGGTTCAGGCCACCGGTCGTCAGAACCACGCGTTCCAGATGCCGAACATGCTGGTCAGGCTCAGCACCACGCCCACCATGATGAGCATCGGCTTGGGCGGGATATGCTTGGCGCCCCAGGCACCGATCGGCGCGGCAAGGACGCCGCCGACGAGCAGGCCGAGCGTGGCGCCGGCGACATCGGCGATGCCGAGGTGCCAGATGAAGGCGATCGAGACGGTCAGCGTCAGGAAGAACTCGACGGTGTTCACCGTGCCGACCACCTTGCGCGGCTCGGCGCCCTGGATCAGCAGGTTCGAGGTGACGACCGGGCCCCAGCCGCCGCCGCCCGCCGCGTCGAGAAATCCTCCGACGAGGCCGAGCGGGGCGATGAACTTGGCCTGCTTGAGCGTCGGGGGATAGAGAATGCCGCGCACCAGCAGCCACAGGCCGATGCCGGCGAGGTAGATCAGCACGAAAGGCTTCACCACGCTCGCGTCGATCGAGGCGAGGACATAGGCCCCCAGGATGCCGCCGATCACGCCGGGTACGAGCAGCCGGAAGAACAATGTCTTGTCGATATTTCCGTGAATCAGGTGGCTGATGCCCGACATCGCGGTGGTGCAGCATTCGACGAGGTGGACGCGCTGCGAGGCGAGCGCCGGCGATACGCCGAGCACCGCGACCAGCAGCGTGTTCGAGATGACCCCGAAGGCCATGCCCAGCGCTCCGTCCACGATCTGCGCGGCGAAGCCGACAGCGATGAAGGGAAGGATCGCGGATAGGTCAAAACTGGCAAGGTCCATGCGGGTCGACTCCGAAAGGCATTTATGTCGATCGCATGGGTAGACTTTAAAAACTCAATCTCACCAGTAGATTTTTCCGCCTGTCGGCCAAGCGAATGTTTCACGCGCCGAAACGAGAGAAGGAGCGCAAGCGCGGTTGAATATGGGTATTTCCGTAGGCAGTTGGGGGCCGTCTCCCCGCAGGGCCTGCGTCACGCCTGAAAGCCGTCACCTCGCCCGGATGGCGGTGTGACGGCTCTCAGGGCTGCCTTAGCGACGCGAGGGGCTTGCGAAATCCGAAGGGCCGCGGCGGTCAGGAGCGTCTTTTGGCTGCGCTCGCAAGGACGACCGTCAAAGGTTGTATAGCGTCACCGCGTTATCCTCGAGCACGCGCTTGCGGATCTCGTGGGGATATTGGCCGAGAGTTTCGACGAGCTTGTCCTGCACGCCCGGATAGAGCGAGGTCGGGTGCGGAAAATCGGTTTCGAACATCACCTTGTCGACACCGATGTCCTCGAGCATCCTGGTCGGCGCGTAGTGCTCGAACCAGTAGCTCACCCAGAAATTCTTCGCGAAATACTCCTTGGGCCGCTTCTTGAGGCCGCGGTTGGTGAAGGTGCGGAACTCGTCGAGCTGGTGCTCCATCGCCTCGAGCCAGAAGGGCACCCAGCCCATGCCGCTTTCGATCAGACCGATCTTGATGTTCTCGTAGGCGTCGAGCAGCCCGGAGACCATGAAGTTCGCCATGGTCGCGGCGCAGCCGATGTGATGCAGCCCGGCGTGGATCGGCAGCTTCTGGTCGAAACCGAGGTTGTCCCAGATCGCCGAGTTGGCATCGAGCGAAGCGTTGAGGTGGAAGTTGAGCGGAATGCCTTGCGCCTCGCAGATCGCGAAGACGTCCGCCCAGAACGGCGAGACCTTGCCGTCAGGACCGATGTAGCCGCTCGAACTTTCGACCCGCTCGGGCCGGTCGGGAAGGGTGATCCCCTTAAGGCCCATGTCGGCGATGCGACGCATCTCCTTGTCCATGACCGCCTTGTCCCAGTAGGGCAGCGTTCCCATGCCGTTGATGCGCCCACCCGACTGGTCCATCCGCTCCTTGCAGGCATCGTTGTAGATCTCGGTTATCGCGATCGCGAGCGGCTCGTCGTCGAGGCTGAGCAGCGAGCCGACCTGGGTGACGCCGCCGTTCTGGAAGCAGATCTGCGCCCAAACGCCCATCGCGTCCATGTCCTTGAGGCGGTCGGGCACCGAATAGGAGCCGGGGTTGATCTCGTCGTAGTTCGGAAAGGCGAGGCGCCCGAGCAGCTTGTTGCCGTCCCTGGCGATGACGTTGCCGCCCATCGAACCGAAGTGCCGATCACCCACGAACCACTGGTCGGCTCCGTCGATGCGTCGCACGTGGGGCATCTTGTCCTTCATTCCGGCGGGAGCGTGGCTGGTCCACAAGTCGGCGGGCTCGGTGAAATGGGTGTCGCAATCGACGATCCGGATACCCTCGAAGAGCGGGTCGAGCCCGCGCGAGTTCGAGGCGAAGTCGACCTCGCGGATATAGCCGCCCGGCGCCCAGCCTTCCTTGAGCCAATAGCGCTGCGCGTCGTCCGCGCTCGCCTTCACGACCGTGCCTGCGTCCTGTTCGGCCATCGTCTCTCTCCCGTCGCATGTTCTCGTCTTGCGGCAAGACATTCGCGCCGCGCGCCGCGCGGAGCAAGCAGGCTTGGCGCGACGGTCAAACGCTCTGGACGCAGGGGCGGATGGTTCCGCGCCGGCTTACCCCGTCCACGCGCCATGCAGCCCTGTATTGCAAATAATTCGCATTCGCTTTATCCGCCGCTACGTATTTTGCTCGACGACTTCGAAGAACCATGATCGCCGGGTCACGATCAGGGGGATCAGCATGCAGGCGCACTCGCCGGCCGGCGACATCGAATTGCTCTATTCGGATCATGCCGATTGGCTGCGCGACTGGCTGCGGCGGCGGACGCGCTGCACGCAGCGTGCCGCGGACCTTACCCACGATACGTTCTGCCGTCTGCTCGAACGTCCGGCCCAACCGATGCCGTCGGCGCCGCGCGGCTTTCTGGCGACCGTCGCGCGGCGTCTGTTGATTGACGACATCCGGCGGCGCGAGATCGAGCGTGCGGTGCGCGACGCCTGTGCCCTGTGCGAAGCCACGCACGACGGCGTCACTCCGGAACGTATTGTCGAGGCGGTCCAGCTACTCGACGCGGTGATGCGCTTGCTGGACGCGCTGCCGGAACAGGCGCGGAAAGCCTTTCTGCTGCGCCGGATCGAGGGGCTCGAACAGAAGGAGATCGCCAGGCGGCTCGACATCTCGCTGAGCACAGTGAAGCGTCATATCGCGCTCGCCTATGCCCATTGCTACGCTCTCGCGGAACGCGGGTGATGGCCGACGCGGACGACGCCGGCGCACAGCAGACGATCGTGGCGCGAGCGGCGCAATGGGCGGCGATGATCGACGCCGGCGACATGACCTCGGCAGAGCGCGCCGAATGCGCGGCGTGGTGCGAGCGCGATCCCAGGCACAGGGACGTGCTGTCCCGCATGCTGAGCCTCCACGATCACCTGGGGCCAGGCGACACGCTCGAGAAGACCGCTTTGCGCAGGCTGCTCGACCATCGCGAGACAACCCGCCGCGTCGGCGGGGCGTTCCTTGCCGTCCTGCTCGTCCTGTCCGGCTGGCTGGTCCTGCGGCCGCAGTCCACCGACGCGCCGGTCATGGCCTATCGCACCGAGCGCGGCGAACAACGCACCATCGACCTGGATGAAGGCAGCCGCCTCACGATCGACACGGACGGCGCCGTCGACGTGGCGCTCACCAGCGAACAGCGACAGGTTCGCCTGCGCCGCGGACAGCTTTTCGCCCAGGTCAAAAAGGATGCGTCGCGTCCCTTTGTGGTGAGCACGCGGGACGGCTCCGCGACCGCGCTCGGCACCGCCTTTGCCGTCCGCCGCACCGAAGCGGCGACGATCGTGACCGTAACGCAATCGCGGGTTCGCGTTTGTCCCGCGGATGCGCCAGCGCGGGACGAGGGCTGCCGGGTCCTTGGCGCCGGACAACGCGCGAGCATGACACCGGCGGCCGTGACGCCCTTGCCGGGCATCGATCCGGAGAGCGCCCTGCTGTGGACCGAAGGATGGTTCGAGGCCGACGACGAGGATGTCGCGACCGTGCTCGCCGAGCTTGATCGCTACAGCACGCGCCCCATCCGCTTCGACGGATCGGATCTCGCAGGCCGCCGGGTGACGGGAAGCTACCCGCTCACCGACATCGATCGCGCGCTCGAAGGCCTCGCGCGCACGGCGAATCTGAATGTGCGAAAGACCGGTGACGCGATCGCGATCACCCCGCGCTGAACCGGCCGTCGTCGAGCCGATTCCCTGCCCGAATGCCCTTGGCGCAAGCCTTCAGTCCCGCTCCCCCGCATCGACCGCGGCGGTGACCGCGACGTCCATCGTCACGTTGCCGACGGTGCGCATGATGTCTGGGAGCATCTCGACAGCCACCAGCACGCCCAGCGGCCACAGCGGCACGCCCATGGCCGCCGCGATCGGGCCGGTCGAGGCGATGAAGCTGATCGTGCCGGGCAAGGAGACGGTGCCGAAGGTGGTGATGTAGGCGACCAGCACGCCCGAGGCGATCATCGCCGGCGACAGGTCGGTGCCCGCGAGCGCGGCGGCGTAGACCACCACCGCGACGTTCATCGCCGGGCTCGTCACCCGGAACAGCGTCACCGCGAGCGGCAGGACGAACTCGGCGGTGGTCGCGGAGACGCCGAGACGAGTCGCGCTCGCCAGCATCGGTGGCACGCTCGCCAGCGACGACTGCGTCGAGAGCGCGACGACCTGCGCGGGCAGGACCTCGCGCGCGAACCGCGCCGGCGACAGCCGCCCAGCGAACATCGCCACCGGATAGGCGCCGAGGAGGAACAGCGCACCGACCGAGGAGACCAGCAGGATATAGTGCGCCAGCGCGCCGATCGCCGCCGCCCCGCTCTGCGCGGTGAGCGTGAAGCCCAGACCGAACACCCCGATCGGCGCGAGCCAGAGCACCCAGCCGATGATCACCAGCATCGCGCCCATGATCGCTTCGAAGAACAGCGCCAGGTGCCTGCGCTGCGCCTCTCCGAGCCGCGAGGCGGCGAGCGCGAACAGCGCGGTGAAGACGATCACCGGCAGCATCGCGCTTTCCGAGGCGGCGGCGATCACGTTGTCGGGCACCAGCGAGGCGAAGAAGTCGCCGAGACCGGGCAGCACGGTCGGTTCGGACGGGCCCTCGACGGCGATTCCGGCGGGTGCGGGCGAGAGTTGGAGGAGCAGCGGCATCACCGTCCCACCGGCGATCGCGCTCACTGCGAGCAGGCCTGCGATCCAGCCGAGCGTGCGCCGCGCCATCGCCCCCGCCCGTGCCGCCGCCGCCGTCTCGATGATGCCGGTGAACAGCAGCGCGCAGACCAGCGGCAGGATCGTCATCTTGAGCGCCTTGAGCCACAGCGAGCCGACCGGCGTCGCCACCGAAAGCACCGCGTCGCCCGCCGCGTTCCCGCCCAGCAGCAGGCCGAGCACGAGGCCCGCGATCAGCCCCGCCAGCGTGAGCAGGCCGGGAACACGAATCTCGGGAATGCGCGTGGTACTCTCAGCCGTGGTCATGCAGGGGCCCCATTCAGTCAGGAGCGCAAGTCTAACGGCGCGGCGGGACATAGCAATTTCTCAGGATTTCTTGGTATATGCCCTGCGTATGACCAAGCAATTCTTCGGCACCGACGGGATTCGCGGCCGCACCAACGCGGAAGTGATGACCGCCGAAATCGCGATGAAGGTGGGACAAGCGGCGGGCACCCGCTTCCTGCGCGGCACGCACCGCCATCGCGCCGTGATCGGCAAGGACACGCGACTGTCGGGCTACATGCTCGAAAACGCGATGGTCGCGGGCTTCACCAGCGTCGGCATGGACGTGGTGCTGCTCGGACCGATGCCGACCCCGGCGGTGGCGCTGCTCACGCAGGAACTGCGCGCCGACGTCGGGGTGATGATCTCGGCCAGCCACAACCCTTACGAGGACAACGGCATCAAGCTGTTCGGGCCCGACGGCTTCAAGCTTTCGGACGAGGACGAACTCGCGATCGAGGCGATGCTGGGCGAGCATCTCGCGCTCGCCGATTCGGGCGAGATCGGCCGCGCGCGGCGCATCGAGGATGCGCGCGGGCGCTATATCCACGCGGTGAAACGCTCGCTCGGCAAGGACGTGCGGCTCGACGGCATGCGCATCGCGGTCGATTGCGCCAACGGCGCCGCGTACAAGGTCGCGCCGTCGGCGTTCTGGGAGCTGGGCGCGGAGATCGTCGCGCTGGGCGTCAGCCCCAACGGCAAGAACATCAACGACCGCTGCGGTTCGACCCATGTCGAGCTGCTGCAGGAGACCGTGGTCTCCTCGAGCGCCGACATCGGCATCGCGCTCGACGGCGACGCCGACCGGCTGATCGTGGTCGACGAGAAGGGCCGCACGGTCGACGGCGACCAGATCATGGCGCTGATCGGCAGCCAGTGGGCCGAGCAGGGCCGCCTCGCGGGTGGCGGCGTGGTGGCGACGGTCATGTCGAACCTCGGGCTCGAGCGGTACCTCAACGGACGCGGTCTCGAACTGGTTCGGACCAAGGTGGGCGACCGCCACGTGCTCGAGGCGATGCGCAAAGGGGGCTACAACGTCGGCGGCGAGCAGTCGGGCCACATGATCCTGCTCGACCATGCGACCACCGGCGACGGCACGATCGCGGCGCTGCAGGTGCTCGCCGCGCTGGTCCACTCGGGCAAGCGCGCCAGCGAACTGCTCCACTTGTTCGACCCGGTCCCGCAGCTCTTGCGCAACGTGCGCTTCGCCGGCGGCAAGCCGCTCGAGGCGGCAAGCGTCCAGTCCGCCATCGCCGAAGCCGAAGCCGCGCTCGAGGGCAAGGGCCGGCTGGTGATCCGCCCCTCGGGCACCGAGCCCGTCATCCGCGTGATGGCCGAGGGCGACGACGCGGGCGAAGTCGAGGCGGCGGTCGCCAGCATCTGCGCCGCGGTCGAGCAGGCGGCCGCCTGATGCTGGAAATGCGGCCCGACTGCGAACGCTGCGGCGCGGACCTGCCCGCCGAAGCGCCCGGCGCGTTCATCTGCAGTTTCGAGCGCACCTTCTGCGCCGAATGCGCCGATGCGCTCGACGATCTTTGCCCCAGTTGCGGCGGCGAACTCGTCGACCGCCCGACGCGCGCGAAGCGGCATCACGCGGCCGGCCCGCCCTCCACCGAGCGGCGCTTCAAGGCGTAGCTTCCGCCATCCGTCCCAGCCCTTGCGCGACGCTCGCCCTTCGACAAGCTCAGGGTGAGCGGGCGAGGGAAGCGCATGGCAAACGGGAGAGGGTGGCTGCGTAGCGGGAGACGGCACCGCCAATCCGGTCATCCTAACCCTGTCGAAGGGCGCTCATCCTGAGCTTGTCGAAGGATGCCTGCGCGCCCTAACACTGGTGGATGACCCAGCCGCCCCGCATCCTTTCGATCGCCGGTTCCGACAGTTCGGGCGGCGCGGGCATTCAGGCCGATATCAAGACGATCACCATGATGGGCGGCTATGCCATGACCGCGATCACCGCGATCACGGTGCAGAACACGCTCGGCGTGACCGGGGTCCAAGCCGTGTCGCCAAAGGTGGTCGCGGGGCAGATCGCGGCCTGCGTCTCGGACATCGGCGTCGATGCGGTGAAGATCGGCATGCTCGGCTCGGCCGCGATCGCCGAGGCCGTCGCCGACAGCCTCGAAGCGCTGGAGGCCCCTGTCGTGTTCGACCCGGTCATGGTCGCGACCAGCGGTTCGGTGCTCGCCGACGCGGCGACCATCGCCGCCTTCGGGCGGCTCATGGCGCTCGCCACGCTGACAACCCCCAACGTGCCCGAACTCGCGGCGCTCGGCGGCGACGGCGCGATGGCGCGACGCGGCATCGCCTATCTCGCCAAGGGCGGCGATGCCGAGGGCGACGTCGTCGAGGATCGGCTGGTGTGCCCCGGCGAGGCGCCCGTGGTCTGGCGCGCCGGGCGGATCGTCACGCGCCACAGCCACGGCACCGGCTGCACCCTGTCGAGCGCGATCGCGACCGGGCTCGGCGCCGGGCTCGCCTTGCCCGAAGCCGTCGCGCGGGCGCGCGCCTTCGTCCGCCACGCGCTGGAAGCGGCGCCGGGCTTTGGCGCCGGTCACGGCCCGATGGGGCATCAGGCGGTGCACGGCGACTGAACCTCAGCCGCAGTCGATGTCGTAGAACTGGGTCACGTGGTCCCAGCCTTCCTCGGCGGTTTCGCACCAGCGGAACAGCTCGGTGTCGTTGGGATTGATCACGCCTTCCTCGGCCATGGCCGCGAAGTTGATCACTCGCTCCCAGTATTCGCGCCCGAAGAGCAGGATCGGGATCGGCTTCATCTTGCCGGTCTGGATGAGCGTGAGCAGCTCGAGGAACTCGTCGAGCGTGCCGAAGCCGCCGGGGAACACAGCCACCGCGCGGGCGCGCAGCAGGAAGTGCATCTTGCGCAGCGCGAAGTAGTGGAACTGGAACGAGAGGCGCGGCGTCACGTAGGGGTTGGGCGCCTGCTCGTGCGGCAGGACGATGTTGAGGCCGAGCGATTCGGCGCCGACGTCGGCCGCGCCGCGATTGGCCGCCTCCATGATCGAGGGCCCGCCGCCCGAGCAGACCACGAACTGGCGCTTGCCGTCCTCGACGATCGCGCACTGGCTGGCGAAGCGCGCCAGTTTTCGGGCCTCGTCGTAGTACTTCGACTTGGCGACGAGGCGTTCGGCCACCGCCTTGCGCTCGGGCGTCGTCGCGGTTTCGAGCACGGCGTCGCAATGCTCGGGCGAGGGAATGCGCGCCGATCCGTACATCACGAGAGTCGAGCCGATGTTGGCTTCCTCGAGCAGCATCTCGGGCTTGAGCAATTCGAGCTGGAAGCGCACCGGGCGCAGTTCGTCGCGCAACAGGAAATCGGTATCGCGGAAGGCGAGCCGGTAGGCGGCGTGCGAGGTCTGCGGCGTTCCCGCCTGCTGGTCGGCGAACCCGGCCTCCTGCTCGGCCTTGTAGAAACGCCTTTGCGTGAGAGTCTTGTCTTCTTTGTCGGTCATGCGCGCTCCTTGGCGCTTCGCGCGCGGGGCGTCGAGTGCAAACGCGACAAGAAGGCTCGCCCGCCGCCGCGATTGGCGCTAGCACCGTGCCATGCCCACCCGCAGATCGACTCTCGCCGGACTTGCCGCAACGCTTGCCGCGCTCACCGCCGCGCCCGCCCTTCCCGAAACGCCGCGCCGCGTCCGGCCGCCACGGCTGCGCGAGGGCGACACGCTCGGCCTCGTCGCCCCGGCGGGCTTCGTGACCGACCGCTTCGGTGTCGAGGCGATCGAGGACACGGTGCGCGCCATGGGGCTGGTGCCGCGCACCGCCGCGCACGTCGCCGGCCGCTCGGGCTATCTCGCCGGCGACGACGCGACCCGCGCGCGCGAGCTGACCGAGATGTTCGAGGACGACGGCGTCCGCGCGGTCATGGCGGTGCGCGGCGGCTGGGGCTGCGCGCGCGTGCTGCCCTATCTCGATTTCGCCAGGATCGCGCGCCATCCCAAGCTCTACGTCGGCTTCAGCGACAACACCGCGATGCACCTCGCCTTCGCCGCGCGGACCGGAGTCGTCTCGATCCATGGACCCAACGCTTCGGCCTCGTGGCCCGAAGGGGTCTGGCAGCAGTTCCACGCGCTCGCCTTCGAGGGCGCGACGCCCACTTACACGATCTCGCAAGAGACCACCGGCGGCCTCGGCCGGCGCGAGGGCCAGGTCCGCACCTTCCACGGCGGCAAGGCGCGCGGGCGGCTGCTCGGCGGCAACCTTACCGTGCTCTCGGCGCTGGTCGGCACGCCCTACCTGCCCGATTTCAGCGGCGCGATCCTGTTCCTCGAGGATACCAACGAGGCCGAGTACCGGATCGACCGGATGATCACCCAGCTCGCGCTCGCGGGCATTCTCGGGCAAGTCGCGGGCGTCGTTTTCGGCCAATGCACCAATTGTGTCGAGCACGCCGCCGGTTACGGCAACTTCACTGTCTACGAGGTGATGGAGCAGCATTTCGCCAAGCTCGGCGTGCCCGCGTTCCAGGGCGCGCGGATCGGCCACATCGGCGATCAGGTCTCGATTCCGGTTGGAGTAGAGGCGGAGATCGACGCCGACGCCGGAACCATCCGTATGCTCGAGCCCGCCGTCAGCTAGCGTTCTCGCGCATCGTTCGACTTTGGCGGCCAGCGCCCGCCGCGTTGGCATTTTGTAAACCACGATCGCTTAGTTGACGTCGCTTCACCGACGCTGCCCTAGGATCGGAATGCTGAAGCGCGCCGAATGGCTGACCTCGCGGAGAATCCGTGCTTATGGCATGATGCTCGCGCTCGCCTTCGTCGGCATGCTGATAGCGACCTTCTTCAGGATGCAGCACGAAGGTTCGGACTTCCTCGCCTTCTGGTCGGCGGCGAAGATCCTCGCCAGCCACGGCGCCTCGGCGGTCTACGATCTCGACCTGCAGGCCCGCTATCAGACGGGCGCAGGGTTCGACGCGATGATCGCCTACGTCAATCCGCCGCCCTACCTGTTCTTCGTGGCCTGGCTCGCCCCGTTCTCGTTTCCCACGGCCTGGATCGCCTGGACCCTGGCGACGTTCCTCGTCTGGTTCGCGGTGGCGCGCAGCGAATGGAAAGGCGACCTCACCTGGCCGCTGGTGGCCTTCCCGGCCGCCTACCTTGCCGCGAGCCATGCGCAGAACGGCTTCGTCACCGGCGCCATCCTGGTGGGCGGCGTGCTCATGCTCAGGCGTTCGCCGTTCGCGGCGGGCGCGATCTTCGGTCTGCTGGTGATCAAGCCGCATCTGGCGCTGCTGGTCCCGTTCTGGCTGCTGGCGCGCCGCGAATGGAGCGCGCTCGCAGGCGGCGTGGCGGGCGCCGCCGCCTGCATCCTGCTCAGTCTCGCGGTGTTCGGCATCGCGCCGTGGCAGCACTATCCCCAATCGTTCGAGGTCAGCGCGGCGCTGATGGCCTCGGGACCCGGCGAGTTCTGGCTGCGCATGGCGACGCCCTATGCGGCGCTGCGCCAGCATGCCGATGCGGATGTCGCGATGGTCGCGCAGGCGGCGATCAGCCTGGCGGCCATCGCGCTGGTCATGATCTGCTCGGCGCGTGAGCGCGACGTCATGGCGAGCGGCGCGCTGATGCTCGCCGCAACCGCGATCGCCTCGCCTTACCTGTTCTCGTACGACCTGCCGTTCCTGGTGCTGCCGGTGTTCTGGCTGATCACCGACGGGCGGGCGCGCGGCTTCCGGCCTTACGAGAAAGTCGCCATCGCCCTGCTCTATCTCTCGCCGCTCGCCACCCGCGCGCTGGCGATCCCGATCGGCATCAACCTGATGCCCTTCGCGGCGCTGGCGATGGTGCTGCTGATCGCCTCGCGTCTGCCCGTGCGCGATGCGCTGCCGGACGGCGAGGAGCCGTGCTGGAGAACCCCGAAGCCCGCAGGCTGAGGGGCCGTCACCGCTCGCTTCCGGCCGCCAGCTCGACCACTTCCTCGGTGATCTGCTCCTGCCGCAAGCGGCGCGCATGGCCCCTGAGATCGTCGAGCTTGGCGTGGACATTGGCGCGCGCCGCGACCATCGCCCGCATCCGTGCTTCGTTTTCCGCCGCGTAGGACAGCGTCAGCGCCTCGCAGAGCTGCGCGAAGACATATTCGTCCGCGAGCCGCTCGAGCAGCGTCGCCGCCGGGAGCTGGATCAGCGGGGGCCGCGCGTGGCTGACCGGCGGGAAGCGGCCGAAATCGAACGGGAACAGGGCGACTTCGGTGACCGTCCCGGCCGCCGCGCCCGGCGCCGCGGGCACGGCGTGGACGATGGTGATCGGGCTGAGCGGGCCACGCTGCAGCCGCTCGAACAGCCGGTCGGCGAGGCGATTGGCGAGCCCGGGAAGCTGGTCGCTGTGCGTCGCCATCGCCATCGTCAGATCCGCCTCGAGGCCGCGTTCGGCAGCGCTCGCGGTCCCCCTGCTGCCGACGATGATCAGGTCCGATGCGGGCGAGCGGGCGAGCGCCGCGGCGGCGGCATCGAGGATGCGCGCGTTGAAGCTGCCGACGAAGCCCTGCTCCGCGCAGACCGCGATCACGAGCTGACGCGTCGCTGTCGCGGGGGCGGGCGCGAGGGCGGGCGGGCGTTCGGCGAGCAGCGCCAGCGCCTGGGCGATCGCCTCGCCCACGGTATCTGCATAAGTGCGAATACCCGGCAGGCGCGCCGCCGCCTCGTGCGAGCGCACCGCAGCGATCCCGCGCATCGCCGTGATCACCGCGGATAGCTGGCTCACGCTGCCGATCCGGGCTTCGACGTCGCTCAGCCGTTCAGCCATCGCCGCCCGCCTCGTCTCCCGTCGGGCCGGGGCCCGCCAGCAGCCCGCGCACCAGTTCGGCCAGCCGGGAGAGCGCCGGATCGTCGAGCTTGTCGCCGGCGTCGATGGCCTTGACCAGATCGCCGGCCCGCGCGTCGAGCGCCGGTCCGATCCGGGCGCGCAGCGGGGCGATGGCGTCGAGCGGCTGCGCGTCGAGCACGCCCGCATCGAGCGCGGCAAGCAGCGCCACCTGCTCGGCCAGACGCAGCGGCGCGAAACGCTGCTGGGCCAGTACCGCCCGGATGCGCCGTCCGCGCTCCAGCGTCGCGCGGAAGCGCCCGTCGGTCATGCCGCCGAAGCGCGTGAACATCTCGAGTTCGAGGAATTGCGCGTATTCGAGGCGGATGCGGCCCGAGACCTGGCGCAGCGCCGCCTTCTGCGTCTTGCCGCCGACCCGGCTGACCGAAAGGCCGACGTCCACCGCCGGACGCTGATCGGAGGCGAACAGCCGGGTATCGAGCACGATCTGCCCGTCGGTGATCGAGATGAGATTGGTCGGGATATAGGCGGACAGGTTGCCCGCGTCGGTCTCGGCGATCGGCAGGGCGGTGAGCGAGCCGCCGCCCAGCTCGGGCGAGAGATGCGCGGCGCGTTCGAGCAGCCGGGCATGGAGGTAGAAGACGTCGCCGGGATAGGCCTCGCGCCCCGGCGGCTCGCGCGTGAGCAGTGCCAGCTCGCGGTGAGTCGCGGCGTGCTTGGTAAGATCGTCGATCACGATCAGGGCGTGCTGGCCCTTGTCGCGGAAATGCTCGGCCATGGTCATGCCGGCGAAGGGCGCGATCCATTGCAGCCCCGGCGCCGCCGCGGCGGAGGCGACCACGAAGATGCAGCGCGACGGCGCGCCGTGGGTCCGCACGGCGTCGATCACCCGCTCGATCGCGCTCGCGCGCTGACCGACGGCGACATAGATGCACACCATGTCGCTGTGCTTCTGGTTGATGATCGCATCGACGCCGATCGCCGTCTTGCCCGTGGCCCGGTCGCCGATGATCAGTTCGCGCTGCCCGCGCCCGAGCGCGAACAGCGCGTCGACCACCAGAATGCCGGTCTCGACCGGATCGGTGACGAGCGCGCGGTCGATGATCGCCGGGGCGGGCCGCTCCACCGGCAGGTGATCCTCGGCCGTAATGGGTCCGCCGCCGTCGAGCGGGCGGCCGAGCGGATCGACGACGCGGCCGAGCAGCCCGGGACCCACCGGCACGCGCACCACCTCGCCGAGCCCGGAGACGCGCATCCCGGCTTCGATGCCCTCGGCCTCGTCGAGCAGCACGGCGCTGATCGTGTCGGCGTCGAGCGCGAGCGCCAGGCCAGTCTCGCCGTTCTCGAAGCGCAGCAGTTCGTTGAGGCACACTTCGGGCAGGCCGGAGATCGTGGCGATGCCGTCGGCGACGTGGGTGACTCGCCCGAAGGTCTCGGCGCGCGGCGCGAGATCGACGGCATCGAGCGCGGCGCGGCGCTCGGCCAGCCAGCGGACTTCGCGTTCGTCACCGGTCATGGCGGTCGAGCCCGGCAAGGATGCGCGCGAGATCGTCGCGCAGATTGGCGTTCACTTCGACGCTGGCGCTCGTGAACCTGAGGCCGGCGATGAGATCGGGATCGACCTCGGTCTTGAGTGCCACCTCGCGGCCCAGCGCCTCGGCGATAGCGGCGTGGCAAGCCGCCAGATCGGCCTCACCGAGCGGCCGCGCCGAGACCAGCACGGGCGCGTCGTCGCCCGCCCCGATCGCCTCGCGCGCCGCGTCGGGCAAGCCGGCGAGAGCCTGGACGAGACCGCCCAGGAACGCGCTCAGCGGCAGGCGCGCCCCCGGCTGCGCCAGCAGCCGGGCCGCGATGTCAGTGGCCAGCACGCTCGCGCGATGGCCGATCCGCGCATCGGCGTCGTCCTGCATCCTGCCGATCCGGTCCTCCGCGTCGGCGATATGCGCCTGTGCCTCCTGCCGGGCCTTGTCCAGAATCGCCTCGCGCTGGGCCTCGGCGTCCTTCTGCGCCGCCGCGATGATCCCGGCCCGCTCGGCATCGGCGGCGGCGCGCGCCGCCACAGCGGCGGCCTTGGCTGCCTCCGCCTCGTCGCGCGCGGCCCGGGCGCTATCGAGCAGGCGGTCGGTATCGGCCTGGCGCCGCGCGACCATCGCCGCCATCGGCCGGAACAGGAAGCGGGCGAGGAGCCACAGCAGCACCAGCAGATTGACGGTCTGCAGGCCGAGCGTCCACCAGTCGATTTGCATCGGGCGCCGGTCCCGTCGCTATTGCACGAAGGGATTGGCGAAGAGCACCAGCAGCGCGACGACGAGACAGTAGATCGCCATGGTCTCGATCATGGCGAGGCCGACGAACAGGGTGCGCGAGATGGTGCCAGCCGCTTCCGGCTGGCGCGCGATCGCGTCCATCGCCGCCGCCACCGCGCGGCCTTCGCCGATACCCGGCCCCAGCGCGCCGAACGAGACCGCGATCGCGGCCGAGAGGATCGAGATTTCCTCGACTGTCATGGATTGCTCCGTGCTTGTGAAGGGTCTGGCGCGGCTGCCGGGGCGCGGGCCGCCTGGCCCTCGCTGACCGCCGAGCCGATGAAGACGCAGGCAAGAATGGCGAAGATATAGGCCTGCACCGCACCGGTCAGAAGGTCCAGCGCCATCAGCGGGATCGGCACCAGCAACCCCGCCAGCGACAAGACGATGCCGATCACGAACACGCCGCTCATGATGTTGCCGAACAGGCGCACGAACAGCGAGAAGGTGCGCGTGATCTGCTCGACCAGATTGAGCGGGATCATCACCCAGCTCGGCTGCGCGAACGTCTTGAGATAGCCGACGAGGCCGTTGCAGCGCACGCCGTGGTAGAGCGTCGCCGCGAAGACGATGAGCGCAAGCGCCGCGTCGGTCTCGACATGGGCGGTCGGCGGCTCCACCCCGGGAATGAGCGAGGACCAGTCGGCGATGAAGATGAACAGGAAGATCGTGCCGATCAGCGCGCGATAGGGCGCCGGGTCGGCACGGACGACCTCGCCGATCTGCTGGTCGATCGCGCCGGTGACCAGCTCGACCGTCGCCTGGATCTTGCCCGGACGCAGCTTCAGCCGGCGCGTGAGCACGATCGAGAACAGGCTCATCAGCGCCATGATGATCCAGGTCGCGATCACCGGCTGGGTGATCGGCACCGGTCCCAGGTGGAAGACCGGCGCGATGGCCAGGGGCGAATCGATCATGGTTCCCGGCCCACCCGGTGCATGACCATGAACCGCCCGACCAGCACCCCCGCCGCGCCGCACAGCAGGTAGAGCGCGCCCAGCCGGGCCAGCACGAAGAGCACCGCGACCATCACCGCCATGCGCGCGACCTGGATCAGCACCGCGCGGACCGGGTGCCCCTCAAGATAGCCCAGGCTGACCGAATGCAGCGTCGCGAAATGGACATAGCCAAGGCCGGTGCAGCCGATCAGCGCCAGCAGCAGATAGAAGAACGAGAAGGGATCGAGCGCGGTCATAGTCTGCGGTGCATCCAGCGCCAGGCGGTGGTGAAGCCGAGCCCGGCGCCGATCATCAGCGCCGGAGCGGAAAAGAAGATGCCGGTGCCGAAACGATGGTCGATCCAGCGCCCGAGCGCCAGCGCCGCCAGCATGGGCAGCACCACCATCCAGCCGAGCACGCCGATCTGCCCCAGCCGCACGCCGAGCGAGGGCTCCGGGTCGGCGCCCGCCTGCTCCTCGCGGCGGCGCGCGCGGCGGGCGGCGCTCGCCATGGGATCGGGGCCTTGGTCGCTCATTGCGTGCCGTCCGGGAAGATGCCGCGCACGTCGGCGGGCTCGCCACCGGGCAGCAGGTAGTGCATGAGCTGGCGGATCGCGCGCGCGTGGAGCTGCGCCTGCGCGGTGCGGGCCTTGCGGTCCTCGTCCTCTTCGGCCGCGCCGGCGGAAACGATCCGGTCCTCCAGCTCCTCCAGCCGATTGCCGAGCATGGCCCGGCGGCAGGCGATGGCGAGCCGATGGCCGCCGGTCAGGCTCAGGACGCCGCCGCGCACGGCGCAATAGTGCGTCTCGCCGTCCGCGTCGCGCCAGCGCACGATCGAGGCGGGCAGCACCGTGAGCAGGTCGGCATGCCCCGGCAGGATGCCGAAGCTGCCGGATTCGTCGCTGGCGCGCACGGCGCGCACGTCGTCGCTGTCGACCACGGCGGTGCCCGGCGTGGCGATGGTGAGGTGCAGCGAACCGCTCATGCCGCCTGCGTCCCGCCCGCGGCCCCCGCGTTTCGCGCGGCGGTTTCCTTGGCGCGGGCTTCCTCGAGCGTGCCGACCATGAACAGCGAGCTTTCCGCCCAGTCGTCGCATTCGCCGTCGAGGATGGCGCGGCAACCGGCGATCGTATCGGCAATGCTCACCGACTTGCCCGGCGTGCCGGTGAAGGCCTCGGTCACGGTGAACGGTTGTGTCAGGAAGCGCTGCAGGCGCCGCGCCCGCTCGACCATGCGGCGGTCCTGCGCGCCCAGCTCTTCCATGCCGAGCAGCGAGATCACGTCCTGCAGTTCGCGATAGTGCTCGATCATCCGGCGCACGTCGGTCGCCATGCGGGCATGGTCCTCGCCCACGATCAGCGGATCGAGCAGCACCGAGGACGAGGCGATCGGATCGATCGCGGGATACATCCCCTCGGCGGCCATCTGGCGCGACAGCACCACCATCGAATCGACGTGGGCGGCAATGGTCGTCACCGCCGGATCGGTGAAGTCGTCGGCGGGCACGTAGACCGCCTGGATCGCGGTGATCGCCGCGTCGCCGACCGAGGCGATGCGTTCCTGCAAGGCCGCCACCTCGCTGGCCAGGGTGGGCTGGTAGCCGACGCGCGAGGGCAGCCGCGCGAGCAGGCCCGAGACCTCCGCGCCCGCCTGGACGAAGCGGAAGATGTTGTCCATCAGCAGCAGGACGTTGCGTTGCTGCGCGTCGCGGAAGTATTCAGCGACGGTCAGCGCCGTCATCGGCACGCGCCAGCGCGCCCCGGGCGGCTCGTTCATCTGCCCGTAGACGAGCACGGTGCGGTCGAGCACGCCCGATTCGCGCATGTCGAGCAGCATCTCGTGGCCCTCGCGCGAGCGTTCGCCGATGCCCGCGAAAACCGATATGCCGCGATAGCCCGCGACCATGGCGTGGATCAGCTCCATCACGAGCACGGTCTTGCCGACGCCCGCGCCGCCGAACATCGCCGCCTTGCCGCCCTGCGCCATCGGCGTCAGCAGGTCGATCACCTTGATTCCGGTGCGAAACAGGTCGGTGGCGCCGTTCTGCGCGGCAAGCGCCGGCGGCGCGCGGTGGATCGGCCAGCGCGGCGTGTCGGGCGCGAGCGCGGGGCCCTTGTCCCCCAGCTCGCCGGTGACCGTCAGCAGCCGCCCCAGCACCGATTCGCCGACGGGGGTGGTGACGGCGCCGCCCGCCGCCTCGGCCTCGCTGCCGCGGCTCAGGCCGGTGGTCGGTTCGAGCGCGATGCAGCGCACCGAGGAGGCGTCGAGATGGGCCTGGACCTCGGCGACGATGGTATCGCCCCCGCGCGTCCGAACGGTCACGGCTTCGTCGATCGCCGGCAGCGTCCCGCCTTCGAACGCGACATCGAGCGCCGCGCCGCGCACCGCGGTGACAGTTCCTCGAGCCGATGATTTGTCAGTGCCAGGCGGCATCAAGACGCTCCGTTTCACCGCACCCGCGTGGTGCGGCGGTCCGCCCCCGGCTGTCAACCACCAAGGCCGCGATCGTGCCGCATGTCGCGCTCCCGCCGGTCGACGTTCGTGCCGGCGACGCAGCGCAGCGCGAGGCGCAACGGACGGCAACGCAAATCGCCGCAGCCGAAGGTCAAATCCCGAGAAAAACCTGGATGCCCCGCGAGGATTCGAACCTCGATTGACGGAGTCAGAGTCCGTAGTCTTACCTTTAGACGACGGGGCAAGAGCGGGCCCCTCTATGCGCGGGATCGATTCGGGTCAAGACGCACTGGACTTGCCGGTTCGATTGCAGCGCGTTAGCATCCGGATCAGGTGTCCGCAGCGGCGGACGATACGACGAAGTAGAGAACGAGAAATATGGCGGAGCAAGATCCGCCGGCGGAAGCGGCCCTTGGGCCCGACAGTGCACAAGCCAGGCCGGACTCGCGGCCCGGCGGCGGAGAACGGTCTAGGCCCGGTTCCGCTGGCAACGCCGGCGGCCAGCCCGGAAACGGGGGGCTGGACGAACAGTCGCGCAGGAAGAAGGGGCATCCCAACGGCGGGGGCAGACAGTCCTACGCCGCGATCGACCTCGGCACCAACAACTGCCGCCTGCTGATCGCGCGCCCCTCGGGCGAGAACTTCACCGTGATCGACGCGTTCAGCCGCGTGGTCCGGCTCGGCGAAGGCATCGCGCAGACCGGCAAGCTTTCCGAGCAGGCGATGGACAGGACGATGGCGGCGCTGCAGGTCTGCGCCGACAAGCTGCGCCGACGCAACGTCTTCCTCGCGCGCTCGGTCGCGACCGAAGCCTGCCGCCGGGCCGCGAACGGCCCCCAATTCATCGAACGCGTGCGCAGGGAGACGGGCATCGCGCTCGACATCATCAGCGCGCGCGAGGAGGCGCGGCTGGCGGTGCTGGGCTGCCACGTCCTGCTCGAACAGGGCCGCGGCCCGGCGATGATCTTCGATATCGGCGGCGGCTCGACCGAACTGGTGCTGATCGAGAGCACCGACACCGTGCCGCGCATCCTCGACTGGCAGTCCGTGCCCTGGGGCGTGGTCTCGCTCACCGAGACCTGCGGCAAGGAAGGCGCGAGCCTTGAGGAACGGCGCGATCGCTACCGCCACATGCATTCGCTGGTAAGCGAGAGCTTCGCGGCCTTCGCGCAGCGCACCGAATCGGCGCGCGCCACGGCCAGCAGGGACGGCGGCCTTCGCCTGCTCGGCACCAGTGGCACCGTCACCACGCTGGCGAGCCTGCATCTCGAGCTGCCGCAGTACGACCGCCGCGCGGTCGACGGGCTGATCGTCCCCGCCAATTCGATGCGCGACATCAGCACGCGGCTGTCCTCGATGTCGATCGCCGAGCGCCGCGAAGTCAATTGCATCGGACGCGAGCGGGCGGACCTCGTCGTCGCCGGCTGCGCGATTCTCGAATCGATCCTCGACTTGTGGCCCGCGGCGCGGCTCGGCGTCGCCGACCGGGGGATTCGCGAGGGCATCCTGCGCAGCCTGATCACCTCGCACGGCCACGGCGAGCGGCTCCATGCTGGTGGTCGCGACATCGGGATCGAACGGCGATGAGCCGTTCGGGACGCGATCCGGGCGAGCGCCTGCGCAGCGCCAAAAAGCGCTCGACCAGTTCGGCGCGCTGGCTGACGCGCCAGCTCAACGATCCCTACGTCAAGCAGGCCAAGGCCGACGGCTATCGCAGCCGCGCCGCCTACAAGCTGATCGAGCTCGACGAGAAGTTCGCGATCCTCAAGGGCGTGAAGCGCGCGGTCGACCTCGGCATCGCGCCCGGCGGCTGGAGCCAGGTGCTGCGCAAGCACAACCCGTCGGCGCGGATCGTCGGCATCGACCTGCTGCCGACCGAGCCGATCGAGGGCGTCACCATCTTCCAGATGGACTTCATGGCCGACGAAGCGCCCGAAGCACTGGAACAGGCGCTGGAAGGCCCGCCCGACCTCGTCCTGTCCGACATGGCCGCCAACACCGTCGGCCACAAGCAGACCGATCACCTACGAACGATGGGTCTGGTGGAAACGGCGGCGGACTTCGCGATCCGGACGCTCGCGCCGGGCGGGGCCTTCGTCGCCAAGGTCCTGGCGGGCGGCACCGACGCCACGCTGCTGACCCTGCTCAAGCGCCACTTCGCCAGCGTCAAGCACGCCAAGCCGCCCGCGAGCCGCAAGGGATCGTCGGAATGGTATGTCGTCGCGAAAGGCTTCAAGGGGCGCTAGGCCGCCTCTCGCATGTCGAGAGGGGCTGGCAGCCTGTCGGCGCGCGCGGCCTCGGCCGGGCTTAGTTCTGCCCGGCGTTGCCGACCGCCGCGTTTTCGGCGCCGGCGGGAAGTTCCTGAGTCATCGCCCCAGCCTCGGCGGCACCTTCGGGCTCGATACCGGCGGTGGCGGCCGCTTCGCCCTCGGCGCCTTCGGCCGCCGCATCGCCTGCCTCGGCCGCTTCGGGCGCGGGCGGGGCGGGGAGCGGCAGGTTGGAGCCCTGCGAATTGAGGTAGAGCATCAGGTTGGCGCGGTCTTCGGGCTTCGACAGACCGGCGAAGGTCATCTTGGTGCCGGGGGCAAAGGCCTTGGGACTCTTCAGCCACTCGTTGAGATTGTCGAAGTTCCAGGTACCGCCCACGCTCTTCAGCGCATCGGAGAACGCGAAGCCGCCCGCGCCCTGGCCGATGGCCTCGCCGAGCACGCCGTGCAGGTTCGGGCCGATGCCGTTCGCGCCGCCCGCATTGATCGTGTGGCACGACGCGCACTTGGCGAAGATCGACTCGCCCTTGGCCGCGTCGCCTTCCGCGAGCAGAGTCGCGACCGGAATTTCCTTGGCGCCGCCCTCTTCCTCGACGCCCTCGATCTCATAGCCCATCTCGTGCGGGCGATGCGGCTTGTCGGCGGAGAAATAGTGGTGGCTGAGGCTGGTCAGACCCAATCCGACGATGCCCGAAAATAGAACCCATCCCGCGATAGTGTTGAAACGGTCGTCCATCTTTGCGTTTCCCGCCCGGATTTTTTGCCCCTGAAGATGGCTGGCCTCTAGTGTCGCCGACCGTCAAGCGCAAGAGCCATTGCGGTTTTCCCTGCGGCGGCTTAAGCGCCGCTGCCGTCATGCATTCCTTTCCCGAACCCGCCCTGGCGCGCGTCGCCCAGATGACCGAGGCGGCCGCGGCCGATCCGGCGCGCGCGATCGCGTTTCAGGGCGCGCCCGGCTGCAACTCGCACCGCGCCGCCTGCGAATACGCGCCCGATTGCGTGCCGCTGCCGTGCTTCAGTTTCGAGGACGCGCTCGACGCGGTGAAGGAAGGCCGTGCCGACCGGGCGATGATTCCGATCGAGAATTCGGAGAACGGCCGCGTCGCCGACATCCATTTCCTGCTCCCCGAAAGCGGGCTCTCGATCATCGGCGAGCACTTCCTCGAGATCCGCTACGCCATCATGGGGCTTACCGAGGGACCGTTCGAGGCCGCCTACAGCCATCCCCAGGCGCTCGGCCAGACACGCCACTACCTGCGCGAGCGGGGGATCACGCCGATGTCCTACGCCGACACGGCGGGCGCGGCGGCCTTCGTCAAGGAGCAGGGCGACCCGCGCGCCTGCGCGGTCTCGCCCGCGCTCGCCGCCGACCTCTACGACCTCAAGATCGTCGAGGACAACGTCGCCGATGCCGACGACAACACGACGCGCTTCGTCGTGCTCGCGCGCGATCCGCTCGACGTCGCCGTGCTCGCCGGTCGCCCGGCCATGACGACCTTCATCTTCGAGGTGAAGAACATTCCCGCCGCGCTCTACAAGGCGCTGGGCGGCTTTGCCACCAACGGCGTCAACATGACCAAGCTCGAAAGCTACCAGGTCGGCGCGAGCTTCGCCGCGTCCACGTTCTATGCCGATATCGAAGGCGCACCGGGGGACCAGCGGGTCGATCAGGCGATGGCGGAACTGGCGTTCCACTGCAAGTACGTGCGCCTGCTCGGCAGCTATGCGCAGGCGCGCAAGCGCGGCTGACGGCGAGCCCCGCCGGGCGTGCCCTCGCACTGGCGCTTGCGCGGCCCCTCGGGCCATGCCACCTAGGCGCTCGTGACGCTGGAGGGCCCACAGATCGCGGGATCGACTGCAGCACGGGACGCGGCTCGGGACTGGGCGGCGGTCCGGGCCTCCGAGGCGATCCAGTATGCCCCGCTCCCGCCCGCCAAGCCGCCCGAGCCGCCTGCCTGGCTGAAATGGCTCAACGATTTGCTCGAAAGCGTGTTCGGCCCCATCGGCCGGCTGCTCGGCACTTCGGCTGACGCGGTGAAATACGGCTTGCTGGCGATCGCTGTGATCGTGGTGCTGGTGGCGCTGTGGCGGCTGGTGCTGTCGCCGCTGCTCGACAAGTGGCGCGCGGCCGGCGACGAGGCCGGCGACTGGACGCCCGGCGCGCACGCCGCCGCGGCGCTGCTCGACGAGGCCGACCGGCTGGCCGCCGAGGGACGCTACGGCGAGGCCACTCACCTGCTCCTGCATCGCAGCGTCGAGCATATCGCCGAGACGCGGCCCGAATGGCTGCTGCCGGCCAGCACCGCGCGCGAAATCGCCACGTTCCCGATGCTGTCCGAGCAGGCGCGCGTCGCCTTCGCGGTGATCGCGACGCGGGTCGAGCGCTGCGCCTTCGCCCTGCGCGATCTCGACGCCGATGACTGGCACGCCGCGCGCGAGGCCTATTCGCGGTTCGCGCTCGCCGGATTCGCCGCGTGAGCGCGAACGCCTCGCCTTTCTCGCGGCGTGCGGCGCTGCTGCTGGTGGGCTTCGGCGCGCTGGCGTTCCTGGCGGTGCTCTGGCTGCTCGCGACCGACATCGGCGGCGGCTCGACCAACGATGGCGGCGCCCATGCGGGCGGACGCGGCCTCAACGGCTATGCCGCGCTCGCCGACCTTGCCGAACGGCGCGGCTTCCCCGTGCGCCGCTCGCGCAGCGAGGCCGCGTTCGAGCAGCCCGGACTGCTCGTGCTGACGCCGCCGCACTACGCCGATCCGCAAGCGATCGACCGGACGATCCGCAACCACCGCCTCCATGGCCCGACCGTCTTGGTCCTGCCCAAGTGGCTCGCGTTCCCGGCGGTGCCGCAGTTGACCGACGGCAAGGCCAGGAAGGGCTGGGTCATGCTCTCCGGCTTCGGCAAGGCCGGCTGGGCCGACGAGATCGCGGCTATCGGCGCGCTCGACGCCGAGGTGGAGAAAGTCGCGCAGGGGGAGGCCGGATGGAAGGGCTTCGGACGAGCCGGACGCCTGCCCGATGCCCGCGCCGTCCAGACCGTGTCGAGCGGCAGGATCGCGGCGATGGTGCGCGATGCGCGCGGCCAGACGCTCGTCGGCTATCTCGACGACCGCACCGCCACGTCCGATCTCGAAGCCGCCGCGGGGCGTGAACCCGAAAGCAAGCCCCCGGCGTTCGACGGCGGATTTCCGGTCATCATCGTTGCCGAGCCGGACCTGCTCGACAACTGGGGCATGGCCGACGAGACCCGCGCGATGGCCGCGCTCTCGCTGCTGCGCGCGGCGACCGGGGGCGAGCGCATGCCGGTGGTGTTCGACCTCACCTTCAACGGACTTGGCCGCTCGGCGAACCTGCTCACTCTCGCCTTCACGCCGCCGTTCCTGGCGGCGACGCTGTGCCTGCTCATGGCCGCGCTGGTCGTCGCCTGGCGGGCCTTCGCGCGGTTCGGCCCGCCGCTCGCGCCCGAGCGCGCGATCGCTTTCGGCAAGCGCGCGCTGGTCGCCAACACCGCCGGGCTGATGGTGCGCGCGCGCCGCTTCCACCTGCTGGGGCGGCCCTATGTCGAACGCGCGCGCGAGCGGCTGGTGAGCGCGCTCGCGCTGCCGCGCCATCTCGATCCCGCCGCCGCCGATGCCGCGATCGATCGCGCCGCGACCGCGCGCGGCGAGGACGAGCACGCGTTCACGTCGGCCGCCGGACGCCTGCTGAGCGCCCGCGATCCACATCATCTCGTGCGCGCCGCGCTCGACCTCCATGCCCTCGAAAGGAAGCTCATCCGATGACTGACACCGCACCGGCTGGCCCCGCACCGCTCGGCCCCGCACCGCTCGGCATCGCCGAAGTGGGCCGTTTCGCGGAGGCGATTCGCGGCGAGATCGCCAAGGCCATCGTCGGCCAGGCCGAGACCGTCGACAGCCTGCTGATCGCGTTGCTTTCGCGCGGGCACGTCCTGCTCGAAGGCCCGCCGGGGACCGCCAAGACCTTCCTCGCGCAATGCTTCGCCGCGACGCTGGGGCTCGACTTCAACCGCATCCAGTTCACCCCCGACCTTATGCCCGGCGACATCCTCGGCTCGAACCTGTTCAATTTCCAGACGAGCCAGTTCACGCTCACGCGCGGGCCGATCTTCTGCGACCTGCTGCTCGCCGACGAGATCAACCGCACGCCGCCCAAGACACAGGCGGCGCTGCTCGAGGCGATGCAGGAGCGCCGGGTCACGCTCGACGGCGCGCCGCACGCGCTGCCCGAGCATTTCCTGGTCGTCGCGACGCAGAACCCGATCGAGAGCCAGGGCGTCTACCCGCTGCCCGAAGCGCAGCTCGACCGCTTCCTGTTCAAGCTGCTGATGCCCTATCCCAGCCTCGAGGAAGAGCGCGCGATCGTCACCCGCTTCGGCGAGCGCAAGGGCCTGCCCGACCCGGAGGCGCTGGGCATCGCGCGCGTCGCCGACGCCGCCACGCTCGCCGCCGCGGTGGCGACGGTGGGAGGCGTGACGCTGGCCGAAAGCGTGGTCGACTACATCGTGCGGCTGGTGCGCGCCACGCGCGAGAGCCCCGATCTTTCGAGCGGCGCGAGCCCGCGCGCGGCAGTGCTGCTCGCTGGCGCCGCTCGCGCCCGCGCTGCGCTTGACGGGCGCGACTACGTGGTGCCCGACGACGTGAAGGCGCTGGCGGTCGCGGTGCTGCGCCACCGCCTGCTGCTGAGCCCCGCCGCCGAAATCGAGGGCAAGCAGGTCGAGGCGCTGGTGGCGCAAATGGTCGAGCAGACCGAGGCGCCGCGCTAGGCGATGGCGCGGCGGCTCGCCCTCGTCCCGACGATCCGCGCCGCGGTCCTGCTCGCGCTCGCGGCCCCGGTCGCGCTGCTGCTCGGAGCGGTCGCGCCCGGCGCCTGGATCGCGGCGCCTGCGCTATGCGCGGTGCTGCTCGGGCTGATCCTGCTCGACGCCCTGCTCGCCGGCTCCTGCGAGGCGTTCCACATCGTCGTGCCGGGTGATGTCGAGGTCGGCGCGCCCGAAACGATCGTGGCGCAGGCGCAGTTCGCGCGCGGGCGACGCTCGCGGGCCGAGGCGGTGATCGCCTGCGATCCGCGCCTCGCGCCCGGCGGCCGGCTGGCGCTCGCGACGGTGCTCGCGAAAGGCTCCGCACGGGGTGAGCGCGAGGTCCGGCCGAACCGGCGGGGCACCGCGCGGATCGCGCGCGCCTGGCTGCGCTGGGACGGGCCGCTCGGCCTCGGCGCGCGCCAGATCGCGCGCGAGCCGGACATCGAGGTGCGCATCTGGCCCAACGTCGGCGACGTGCGCTCGCCCGCGCTGCAAACCTACCTACGCGATGCCCAGTTCGGCCTGATCGCCCGCCGGATTCGCGGCGAAGGCACCCAGTTCGAAGCGCTCGCCGAATACCAGCCGGGCATGGACCGCCGCCGCATCGACTGGAAGGCCTCGGCCCGTCACCTCCACCTCTACGCCAAGGAAAACGAGACGGAGCGCAACAACCAGATCGTCTTCGCCTTCGACTGCGGGCAGGCGATGTGCGAGCCGATCGCGGGCATGCCCCGGCTCGACCGCGCGGTGACCGCGGCGCTGACCACCGCGTACGTCGCGCTCAAGGGCGGCGACCGCGTCTCGCTGTTCGGCTTTGCCGCGAGGCCGCTGCTGTCGAGCCCCTTCGTTGCCGCCCCGCGCGACTTCCACCGCCTCCAGCGCGCCGCCGCGAGCCTCGATTACCGCAGCGAGGAGCCCAATTTCACCCTCGCGCTCGCCTCGCTCGCCGGGCAATTGCAGCGCCGCTCGCTGGTGGTGGTGTTCTCCGATTTCACCGATCCCACCAGCGCCGAACTGATGATCGAATCGGTCTCGCGGCTGGTCTCGCGTCATCTGGTGCTGTTCGTGACCATGGTCGACGAGGAACTCGAGGCGATCTCGGCGGAGCGGCCGGGCGACATCTCGGCGCTGTCGATGGCGGTCTCGGCCGACCTGCTGCTGCGCCAGCGGGCGCTCGTCACCCGCCGGCTGCGCCAGCTCGGGGTCGACGTGATCGAGGCGCCGCACCATCTTGTCGGCACGCGGCTGATCGACGCCTACCTCGCGATCAAGCGGTCGGGAGCGCTGGGATGAGCGCGGCCGAACCGATCGACGCGATCCGCGCCGCGGCGCTGCGCTCCGACCGCTTCCGGCTCGAGCGCGAGGCCGACTGGCAGCGGCTCGAACATATCGTCACGCAGATGGAAAAGGGCCGGCTGCGGCGCATTTCCGACGAAGACCTGCTCGCCCTGCCCGGACTTTACCGCACTGTCGCCTCGAGCCTGTCGATCGCGCGCGAGACCTCGCTCGACGCGGCGACGCTCGCCTATCTCGAAGCGCTGGTGAAGCGCGCCTGGTTCGTCGTCTACGGCCCGCGCTCGTCGCTCGGCGCCTGGCTGCGCGGCTTTCTCGGCGGCGGCTGGAGCCGCGCGGTCCGCGCGATCGGGTTCGACATTCTCGTCGCGCTCGCGGTCATGGTGGCGGGCACCGTGGTCGGCTGGCTGCTCGTCGCGAGCGACACCGAGTGGTTCTACACGCTCGTGCCCACCCAGTTCGCCGACGCGCGCGTGCCCGGCGCCAGCGCCGAGGCGCTGCGCGGCACGCTGTTCGGCCAGAGCGAACGCGGCGGCCTGAGCGTGTTCGCCGCCTACCTGTTCAGCAACAACGCGCAGGTCTCGATCCTGGCCTTCGCGCTCGGCTTCGCCTTCGGGCTCCCCTCGCTGCTGCTGCTGGTCAAGAACATGGCGGTGCTCGGCGCCATGCTCTGGCTCTACCACGGCGCGGGGCTCACGCTGGACTTCGCCGCATGGATCGCGGTCCACGGCACGACCGAACTCTTCGCGATCCTGCTCGCGGGCGGAGCGGGGCTCCACATCGGGCGATCCATGGCCTTTCCCGGCGCGCGGCCGGTGCTCCAGGCGGCTGCGGAGGCGGGCCGCCGGGCCGCGCTGGTGATGACCGGCGTGGTGCTGATGCTGGTCGTCGCGGCCGTGCTCGAGGGTTATGCCCGCCAGCTCGTCGACAACACCGGCGGGCGCCTCGCGATCGGCGGGACCATGCTGGCCTTGTGGATCGCCTACTTCCTCGCCGTAGGGCGGCGGCGCGACGAAGTCCGGGCATGAGCACGGCGGCGATCACCTCGCACGGCGCGCACGCGCACGAGCACGCGCGCGCGCGCGTCCTCGTCACTCCCGAGGGCGTGAGCCTGCCCTTCGTCATCGCCAGCCGCAGTTCGCGCGCCGGAGCGCTGATTCTCGATCTGGTGATCATTCTCGTGCTGATGGTGGCGACCACCGTCGCGCTGGTGTCGATCGCGGGCGGCACCGCCGCGATCGCGCGGTCGGTGACCGAAAGCGGCGGCGCGGCGCAGGTCTTCGAATTCCTGATCGTCGCGTGGATCGTGGCGATGTTCCTGTTTCGCAACGCCTATTTCCTGTTCTTCGAGCTCGGACCACGCGGCGCGACGCCCGGCAAGCGGATCGCCGGCATCCGCATCGCCGCGCGCGACGGCGGGCGGCTGAGCGCGGAAATGGTGATCGCGCGCAACCTGCTGCGCGATATCGAGCTGTTCCTGCCGCTGGTGTTCCTCGCCTCGGCCGGAGCCGAAAGCGGCCCCGCCTGGATCGCCGCGACCGCGTGGATCCTCGTCTTTCCGCTGTTCCCGCTGTTCAATCGCGACCGGCTGCGCGCGGGCGATATTGTGGCCGGAACCTGGGTGGTCGAAGCGCCGCGTCACAAGCTCGAGGCGGCGATGACGGTCCTGCCGCAAGCGGGAAAGCAGACCGAGGCTGGCCGCGGCTATCGCTTCACCGACGCGGAACTCGCAGTCTACGGCGAGTACGAATTGCAAACGCTCGAGCGCGTGCTGCGCCAGCATCGCGCCGATGCGATCGTGCCGATTCATGAGGCGATCGCCAACAAGATCGGCCGGCAGGACGGCACCGGCGACGAACGCGCTTTCCTCGAAGCCTATTACACACAATTGCGCGCGCGGCTGGAAAGCGGCATGCGGATGGGCCGGCGCAAGGCCGACAAGTTCGCGGAGGAGCCATGAACCCCGATCGCCTCGGTACCGGTTCGCGCGGGCCCGATTCGCTGCGGATCGTCCGCGACGATCTCGCGGGAGCCGAAATCCTCGCGCTGCTGCAGTTCCATCTCGACGAGATGCACCGCTGGTCGCCCGCCGAGAGCGTCCACGCGATGCCCGCCGAGCGGCTGCGCCAGCGCGACGTGACGTTCTTCTCCGCCTGGGATGGAGACGTGCTCGCGGGCTGCGGCGCGATCAGGCACCTCGACGCGGCGCACGGCGAGATCAAGTCGATGCGCGCCGCCCCCGACTATCGCGGCAAGGGCGTGGGCAAGGCGATCCTGCTTCATCTCCTCGCCGAGGCACGGGCGCGCGGCTATACGCGCGTGAGCCTCGAGACCGGTCGGCCCGAACCGTTCATGCCCGCGCAGGCGCTCTATCGCGCGCACGGCTTCACCGAATGCGCGCCCTTCGCCGACTACGTGCTCGACGGTTTCAGCATCTGCATGACGCGCGCGCTCTGACCGCGCGGACGGGTGCCGGGGGCGACCACGGCAAACCCCCGAAGGATCGCCGTCGCCGCCCCCGGCTGGGCTGACTACTTCGCCCAGGTATACTGGCGGAACAGCATGCTGCCCGAAAGGTGGCGGTATTCGGCGCGCTTGCCCGAAGCGGCCTGAAGCTGCTCTTCGGTGGCCTTGGCATGGGCGAGGTAGGCCGCGTCGCGCTTCTTCGATTCCTCGGGCGATGCGAACGATGGGAACCAGGTGACGAGATAGACGTCGGGTTCGCCGTCGCGGGGGAACTCGTTGATCCAGATCTGATAGTCGCTGATCCAGCCCTGCGACTTGGCGAAATCCTGCGAACTGCGCCACATCCCGGCGAGATGGTTGGCGTATTCCAGCGAATGGCCGTCGTCGATCGTGATCATGCTGACGTCGACATAGCTGGCCGGATCGATCGGCCAGGCGCTCTGCGCCGAAGCGGTCGTGGGAGCCGCGAATGCAAGCGCGGCGGCGGCGGCAAGGATGCGTGCTGTTTTCATGGCCCTGTCCCCTGTTCGGTTCAGTCACCTAGGCTGAATACACAGATGACACGCCATCCTCGCCCGGTGACGATCAATATAAACGGCATTTTTATTCGGGATGACCTCTGGAGGTTGAGCAATTACGATTAGTGAGTAAAATTAAAACTTCAAAAAATTGGTCGGTCGTGAATAGTTTGCACGATATCATTAGTATAATCGCCCTGTCGGCATCTATCGAAGGCGACAATCGCGCCTGCGGGATGCTCCAACCGGGATTGACGCGCGGCCCCGCGCGATCGAAGAGACGGGCGATGAACCTGAGACACGCCCGGCCCGATGATGCCGCCGCGCTCGCCGCGTTCGGCAGCGACGCCTTTTGCGCCGCCTTCGCCCATCTTTACGATCCGGCCGATCTCGCCAGCTTTCTCGGGGCGAGTCACACCGAAGCGGCGGTCGCCGCCGAGATCGCCGACCCGGCGATGCGGGTGATGCCAGCCGAACGCGACGGCGCGCTCGTGGGCATGTGCAAGCTGCGCCTGGCCTGCGGCTGGCCCGCGCACGCGCGCGGGCGTCGTGCGATCGAGCTCAAGCAGCTCTACACGCTGCCCGCGCGCACCGGCACCGGGATCGGCGCGGCGCTGATGGACTGGGCGCTCGGCGAAGCACGCGGCGGCGGCGCCGACGAGATCCAGCTATCGGTCTGGAGCGGCAACCATGGCGCCCAGCGCTTCTATGCGCGCCACGGCTTCGCCAAGGTCGCCGACATCACCTTCTGGGTCGGCAAACAATGCGACGAGGAGTTCCTCTTCGCGCGGATGCTCGATTGAGCCCGCCGTTCACCGATACCCCGCGCTAAGGCCGCGTGCCCGTCAGCGGGAACGAGCCGAAGGGGCCGTTGGCGTTTTCTCCAGTCATCTCGCCGTCCTCGACGGTGACGTCGTAGGAGATCGTGATCGGCATCGGCATGCTCGCCTTGCCCTCGAACTTCGCGCGGCCGTCCTTGACCGCTCCGGCGACCTCGACGCTGCCCTGGTCGGCGGCGACGGTGCCGGTCACCGCGTTGCCGTTGACCTTGAGGTCCATCACCGCCTTCTGCGGACCGACCGGCGACTGGATGACGATGTTCCACTTGCCCGCGAAGTCCTGCGGCCTGGCGGTCGCCTTGGGCGCGTTGCGCTTTTCCATAAGCGCTTTCTTCTCGCCCGGCGCCTGCTGCGCGCGCGTGCGCAGGTAGAAGCGCAAGTTCTCCAGCTCGGTGTCGGTGAACCGCGGGAACGGCGGCATGCCGTTCATCTTGAGCGCGCCCTCCTTGACGATCGCGCGGAAGGTCTCGGCGTCGGTGATCACCGGCGAATAGCGCAGGTCGGGCGCGGCGCCGCCGCCCACCGCGTTCCAGCCGTGGCACACGAGGCAGGCGCGCGTGGCGAAGAGCATGAAACCCTTCTGCGTGCGCGCGGGATCGGGGGCGTAGCCCGGGTCCTCGGGGGGGACCGGCTCGACATAGGCCAAGGCCGGGATCGTGTCGGTGCCGCCGAGCGCGAAGGTCAGCACGCGGCGCGGCAGGCGATAGTCGGTGCGCCAGGCGGCGTTGGCGATCGACTGCATGCCCGCGCCCTGTCCGCCCGCGCCGGTGATCACGGTGACGTATTGCCTGCCGTTCATCCGGTAGGAGATCGGCGCGCCGACGATCGGCGCCTGCGCCTTGAACGACCACAGTTCCTTGCCGGTCTCGGCATCGCGCGCGACGAACTTGCCGTCGATCTGGCCTTCGAACACCAGCCCGCCCGCGGTCGCCATGACGCCTCCCGGCCAGGAGCCGGGCAGCTCGACCTTCCACGCCTCGGTCTGGGTCTCGGGATTCCAGGCCTTGAGGAAGCTGCGGTGACCGCCGGGAAGCTCGACTTCGGGGATCAGCGTCACCCCCATGCCCGCGGTGATCTCACCGCCGCCCTCCTGCCCTTCGCCGATCAGCGCGCCGTTCTCCAGCACCGGAATGTAGACGAGCCCGGTTCGCGGCGAATAGGCCTGCGGCATCCACGAGTGCGCGCCCGTCGGTCCGGGCCAGAGCTCGAACATGCCCCGCTTGCCGTTGTAGCGGATGCCCGGGTTCTCGACCGGACGGCCGGTCTTCGGATCGATCTTCTCGGCCCAGGTGACCTTGGCGATCTTCTCGGCCGAGAGGAATTCGCCGGTCGCCCGGTCGAGCACGTAAAAGAAGCCGTTCTTGGGCGCCTGCATCAGCACCTTGCGCTCCTTGCCGTCGACCTCGACGGTGGCGAGCGTCATGTCGGTGGTGGCGGTGCAGTCCCACTGCTCGCCCGGGCAGACCTGATAGTGCCAGCGGTATTCGCCGGTATCCGCGTCGACCGCGACGATCGAGGCGAGGAACAGGTTGTCGCCACCGCCGGGGCTGCGCTTGTCGCGGTTGTAGGGAAAACCGTTGCCGACGCCGAGGTAGACGAGGTTCAGGTCCGGATCGTAGCTGAAGGCGTTCCACGCGGTGCCGCCGCCGCCGCGCCGCGAGCCGTCCTCGTTCTTCCAGCCCGACGGCCAGGTCTTGCGCATGACCGCCTCGGCCTTGCGGTTGGCCGGCGTCACTTCGTCGCCGGGCGTCGTGTAGAAGCGCCAGGCGAGCTTGCCGGTATCCGCGTCGTAGGCCGAGACGAAGCCGCGCGCCGGGCTGATGTCGGCGCCGCCGAAGCCGACGATCACCTTGCCCGCGTAGACGCGCGGCGCGCCATTCGAGTTGCGCGGGGAATCGTCTGGGTAATCGTAGGTCTTCCACACTTCGCCGCCGGTCCTGGCGTCGAGCGCGATCACGTAGCCATCGGTGGTGACGAGGAACACGCGCCCCTTGTCATAGGCGATGCCCTTGTTGCCCCACGAGAGTTGCAGCGAGGAGGTCGCGCGTTCACGCGTGCCGCCGTCGTATTCCCAGAGCTGCCGGCCGGTTTCCGCATCGAGCGCGCGAATGTGCGAGTGTCCGCTGGTAAGGAAGACCTTGCCTTCGGCCATGAGCGGGGTCGAGGCGGTGTAACCGGGCTCGAGGTCGAAGTGCCAGGCGAGCTTGAGATCGGCGACGTTGCCGGTGTCGATCTCGTCGAGCGGGCTGTAGTGCGCCTCGTGCCCGGTGCGGCCCCAGCTCGGCCATTCGTCAGGGTCGGCGACAAGCGCGGCTTCGATCGGATCGGCGGGCCGGTTGCACGAGCCCAGAAGCGCCGCCGCCAACAAAGCGACTCCGATACCGATTGCGCGCACCCATGCTTCTCCCGTGTTCGTTCGGGCGCGCGTAACAGGCACGGGAAATGGGTGGAAGGACTTGTGCGCCCGTGTGGATCATAAATCGCCCGCGCGTAAACGCAGGCCCCGGCCTCCTTGCGGAGCCGGGGCCTGCGTAAGCGGCAGTTGCTGCCAGGGGAAACGCGTCAGACCGCGCCGACGCCAACCGGGATCGGCGTGCCTTGCTTCAGGTAGATGCGGTTGTCGTCGATCTTCTCAACCTGCTCGAACGGAATGTAGTGATGCGCGCCGTCGCTGCTGTCCGACCGGGTAAGCTTGATGCGCTCATCGACGACCTCGTCGACCGTGCCGACGTGCTGACCGGTGCTGTCCGCGACTTCCATATGTTCCTTGATGCGTAGCTTCTCAAACATGAGAACTCCCTTAGTTTATCAATGAGTTACACCAATAGAACGGTTTCGCGGGTCAGATCGTTCCGGTGCTCGTCGCGTGCAGGCAACGGCTCGCGGAGTCCTCCGCTGCATCCCCTTGCGCACGATCCGCAGGCTTGGCCGGGGGGAGATCATATCGGAAAATTCCGATGGATGTTGACCCCGCCTTCCTATCGGCTATTCCCGATGGAATGACCGACGACGAGGCCCTCGGCGCGCTTGCGGCGCTTGCCCATCCGACACGGCTCAACGCCTTCCGGCTGCTGGTCGCGCATGAGCCCGAGGGGCTCGCGACCGGTGAACTCGCCGACGCGGCCGGGCTCGGACAGAGCACGTTTTCGACGCATCTCGCGGTGCTGGCGCGCGCCGGGCTGGTCACTGCGGAGAAGCGCGGGCGCAATCAGATACAGCGCGCGCGAATCGATACGCTGCGCGCGCTGATGGTGTTTCTGGCCCGCGACTGCTGCCGCGGCCGCGCCGAACTGTGCGAGCCGCTGCTGGCGGATCTCGTCCGATGCTGAGGTTCGCGGGCCGGCGACGGCGGCGCTGAATTGCAAGGAGAACCGGCCATGTCCACGCAAGTTGCCGCGCCCGCCTCACCGCTCGGCATGTTCGAGCGATACCTTTCGGTCTGGGTGGCGCTGGCGATCGTGACGGGCATTGCGATCGGGCTTGCCGCGCCCGACGGCGTGCGCACGCTCGCCGGTCTCGAATACGCTTCCGTCAATCTGGTGGTCGCGGTGCTGATCTGGGCGATGATATACCCGATGATGGTCGGGGTGGATTTCGCCAGCGTGCGCGGCATCGGCCGCAAGCCCAAGGGACTGGCGATCACGCTCACGGTCAACTGGCTGGTGAAACCGTTCACCATGGCGGCGCTGGCGGTGCTGTTCTTCGACTATTTCTATGCGGGCGTGATGCGCCCGGACGAGGCCGACCAGTACATCGCCGGATTGATCCTGCTGGGCGCGGCGCCCTGCACCGCGATGGTCTTCGTCTGGTCGCAGATGACCCGGGGCGATCCCGCCTATACGCTGGTGCAGGTAGCGGCGAACGATCTCGTCATGATCGTGGCGTTCGCGCCGATCGTGGCGCTGCTGCTCGGGGTGACCGAGATCGCGGTCCCGTGGCGGACGCTGCTGCTGTCGGTCGCGCTCTATGTCGTGATTCCGCTCGTCGCGGGTGCGTTCACCCGCCGGCGGCTGGTCTCGACGCACGGTGGCGACGCTTCGGCGATCGATGCCTTCACCGCCCGGCTCAAGCCCTGGTCGATCGTCGGCCTGCTGGCCACGGTGGTGCTGCTCTTCGCATTCCAGGCGGAAACCATCGTGGCCAATCCGGTGCTGATCGTGCTGATCGCGATTCCGATCCTGATCCAGTCTTACGGCATCTTCGCGCTGGCCTATCTCTGGGCCCGGCTCTGGCGCGTGCCGCACAACATTGCCGCGCCTTGCGCACTGATCGGAACCTCGAATTTCTTCGAACTGGCCGTCGCCGTTGCGATCGGCCTGTTCGGGCTGACCAGCGGCGCGGCATTGGCGACGGTGGTCGGCGTGCTCGTCGAGGTTCCGGTGATGCTCTCGCTGGTCGCCTACGCCAACCGCACGCGCGGACGCTTCACCCAGCCGCCCCGGGAGACGCGTTAGGGCTGCGCGCCGAGCCCGAAAGAGGCGTCGCCGCGCCCGGCGAGGAGCACCGCGTTGGCGTCGATGCCGTCGATCATCGAGACCGGCAGCGATTCGGGCGCGTCGCCGCTTGCCGTGAGCATGATCTGGTCGCCGCGGACTTCCGCGACGGTTCCCAGAACCTTCCCTTCGGAGTCAATCACCTGCATGTGCTCGCGAATGGTTCCGGCGAAGGTTCGGAAGGTTCGGGCGCCTGCAGGTATCGGCCCGGCGCTGGCATTGACGCCCGAGCCGCCTTGCGTTTGGGACTGCGTCACTGGAATACTCCGTGATTGCGGTAACCGCATGGTCGAGTGTCATGGAAAACGGTGCACGCGACAAGATGTTTCCCGGAACACGCGTGTTTTTCGCTGTGGATTCCGGGACGGGGAGAGGGAGATCGCCATAACCAGCACCAAAGCGCGCCGCGTCGTCACCGGGCTCGATGCCGCGGGAAAGAGTTGCGTGATCATCGACGGCGGCGTGCCGATCACCGGCGCGGCCGGCGGCATGGCCTGGCAGACCGCGAGCATCCCCGCCGACAACGCGGGCCGCGATGATGCCGCCGGACCCTTCGACTTCGCGCATATCCACCGCGGCGGCAGCACGTTCCTGCTCGTCGAGATTCCGCCCGATGCGGAAGCCTGCATGCACGCCACCGATACGCTCGACTATGCCGTGGTGATCGCGGGCGAGGTGGTGCTCGTCCTCGAGACGGAGGAAACGGTACTGCGCGCGGGCGACTTCCTCGTCGATCGCGGCGTGCTCCACGCTATGCGCAACGATACCGACGAGACCGCCACGATGGCGGTGGTGACGCTTCCCGCGCATCCGGTCGGCAAGGGGCGGACGGTGTGAGCCGGCGGGTCGTCACCGGTCTCGACGAGGCGCAGCGCTCTTGCGTGATCGTCGACGGGCCGGTCCATCGTTTCGGCGCGGGCGACGGCGGCTATGTCTGGCGTACCGAGGCCGTCCCCGCAGACAACGCGGGCCGCGCCGACATCGCCCCGGTCGATTTCTCCTACGACCTGTTCCACGGCGGAGGCACGAACTTCTTCTACGTCGAGATGGCGCCCGGCACGGCTTCCAGCGTCCACGCCACCGACACGATCGACTACATCACCATGATTCGCGGCGCGGTCGTGCTCGTGCTGGACACGTGCGAAGTGCTGCTGCGCGCGGGCGACCTCGTGGTCGATCGCGGCGTGATCCATTCGTGGCGCAATGACGGGCCTGACGCGTGCGCCTACGCCGTCGTTACCGTGCCCGCGTATCCGGTGGGGGAAGGAAGAACCGTATGAGCATGACCCCACGCCGCGTCGTCGCCGGGCTCGGGCCCGGGGGCCGCAGCCGCCTCGTCGCCGACAGCGCGGTCGCGCCGCTCGATCTCGGCACGATGAAGATCGCGCAGCTCTGGACCGGCGCCCTGGCGGCCCGGGCCGACAGCGCCGCCCCGCTCGCGGACGCCTCGGCGCAATTTCGCTTCGAGCAGCTCGCCGAGCCGGTCTACGCCTGGATGCTCGCCGAATACGCGCCGGGTCTCGGCAAGGACGATCCGGGGATGCACGCCACGGCCACCGCCGACCACTTCTATGTGATCGAAGGCGAGGTGGTCCTGGTGCTCGAAGAAGAAGAGGTCGTGCTGCGCGCGGGCGATGCCGGGGTCTGCCGCGCCGTCGTGCACGGCTGGCGCAACGACAGTGACAAGGTGGCGCGCGTCGTCACCTTCGTCCTACCCGCAACGGAGGCGAAATGATGGCGGACAAGATCGTACTTCACGGCATGGGGAGCCCCAACGTGATCAAGGTGGTGATGATGCTCGAGGAATGCGGGCTCGACTACGAGCTGCGCCACGTCGCGGTGTTCGCGCAGGAGCAGTTCGATCCCGCGTTCCTCGCGCTCAACCCGCTCGGCAAGGTGCCGGTGCTCGAGGACCCGCAGCTCGGCGTGCCGCTCGCCGAATCGGGCGCGATCCTGCACTGGCTCGCCGAGCGCGAGGGACGGTTCCTGCCTTCGGGCCAGCCCGAGCGCGCCGAAGTCATGCAGTGGCTCATGGTGCAGATGGCGAACTATGGCCCGATGCTCGGCCAGTTCACCCACTTCAACCTGGTGCCTGCGGGTTCCCAGCCCTATGCGCACGCGCGCTACGGCGCGATCGCGGAGCGGCTCAACCAAGTGCTCGACGCGCGGCTGGAGGGGCGCGAATGGCTTGCCGGCGACGCCTATTCGATCGCCGACATCGCGACGCAGCCCTGGGCCTGGTACGTCGAGCGCCACGGCTTCGACCCCGCCGCCTTCCCCCGCCTCGTCGCGTGGCGCGAGCGGATCGCGCAACGTCCGGCGGTGCAGCGCGCGCTGGCGCGCGCCGAGGACGCCTTCTCGCAACCCGCCGAACAGACCCGCAAGGCCGCCTCCGACGCCGATCTCGACCGCTTCTTCGGCCGCAGCGAGAAGGTGCCGCAGACCGACTATTCGATCGTGCGGAACATGTAACGAACCACACAAGGGCTTGCGTGCGGAGGATTTCCGATGCCCATCATATGGGATCACCAAGCTGTGCAAAGATTCTCGCGCACCCTCCCATCGAGGCGAAAAGTCCTTATCTTCGTTGGCCGTGCCGCGCCCCAAGGCGCCTCGCGCGATTCACTCGAAAAACCTCGCCCGGAGCCGATTCATGCCCCTCCTCGAAGCCCGCAAGACCTACAAGCCCTTCGAATATCCCTGGGCCTACGAGTTCTGGAAGCGGCAACAGCAGATCCACTGGCTGCCCGAGGAAGTGCCGCTGGGCGAAGACTGCCGCGACTGGGCGCAGAAGATTTCCGAGCACGAACGCAACCTGCTCACCCAGATCTTCCGCTTCTTCACGCAGGCCGACGTCGAGGTGCAGGACTGCTATCACGAGAAGTACGGCCGCGTCTTCAAGCCAACCGAGATCAAGATGATGCTCACCGCCTTCTCCAACATGGAGACGGTGCACATCGCGGCGTACTCGCACCTGCTCGACACGATCGGCATGCCCGAAAGCGAATACGGCATGTTTCTCGAATACGAGGAGCTGAAGGCCAAGCACGACTACCTGCAACTGTTCGGCGTCGATTCGGACGAGGACATCGCGCGCACGCTCGCCATGTTCGGCGGGTTTACGGAGGGACTGCAGCTCTTCGCCAGCTTCGCCATGTTGATGAACTTCCCGCGCTTCAACAAGATGAAGGGCATGGGCCAGATCGTCACCTGGTCGATCCGCGACGAATCGCTGCACTGCGAAGGCATCACCAAGCTGTTCCACACCTTCGTCAAGGAACGCGGCTGCCTGACCAAGGCGGTCAAGGAAGACATCATCGATTGCTGCCAGAAGACCGTGCGGCTGGAAGACGCCTTCATCGATCTCGCCTTCGAGATGGGCCCGGTCCCCGGCATGAGCGCCAAGGACATCAAGCGCTACATCCGCTACATCGCCGACTGGCGCCTCGGCCAGCTTGGCCTGCCCGCGATCTACATGATCGAGGACCACCCGCTCCCGTGGCTCACGCCGCTGCTCAACGGCGTCGAGCACGCCAACTTCTTCGAGACCCGCGCGACGGAATATTCGAAGGGCGCCACCCGCGGTGACTGGAACACCGTCTGGGCGAACTTCGATCAGCGCAAGAAGGCCAAGGCGGCGAACGAGGAAACCGAGGACGACGGCAGCGAGCCCGGCCTGTTCGGCGAGGGCGTCGCGGCGGAATAGGCGGGCAGCGCCGCCGTCGCGGGCGTGTGCATTGCGACCATGAACGCGTGGCCGCGTTCCTTGCTCGGCGAGCGCGAAAAGGCGCCGGCCTGACTCTCCCGCGAGTCTCGGGACGTATGGTCCGGCGGCCAGCCGGATTTTCGTTTCGGGCTCTACCGATCGCGCAGGCGCAGGCGGCGCAGGGCCCACCAGGCCGCGCCGCCGACGGCGCCGCCGAGCAGCAGCAGCTTGCCGATCGCGCTGGCGGTGACCGTCAATGCGCCGACGGTAACCCCCCAGAAAAGCTGCGACATGATCGCCATGAACGTGTTCATCGCCCCATGATCGGGTGCGCCGCGTGTCGGGTCAAGGCGACGGCTGGGTGCGTTCCCGGAGCAAGTCTTAATTGACGATCAATCGATCACGGTTAATATTCGGGCTATCGCGGGATGGACAGGAGCAACTGCCATCGAAGGTTTGGCACCCTTTGCGCTCGCGATTTTGACGAGCCTTGTCGCGATCACGCCCGCCGGGGCGCAGGCGCTGCGCGCCGGACCCGATCCCGCGATCGAGGCGCTGGATTTCTACGTCGGCAACTGGAACCAGACGGGCACGACCCGCCGCGACCCGCGCAGCGACTACCGGCCGCTGACCGGCAGCGAAAGCTGCTCGTGGGTCGACGGCAAGACCGCGGTCGTGTGCCGCGAGATGGTCAGCGACGGTTCGGGAACGTCCGATACGCTCTACATGCTTAGTTGGGACCGGGCCGGCCAGCGCTATCTCGTGCAGGGCACCGACTATGCCACGGGCGCGGTGATCAACGGCACCGGCACGCTTTCGGGCGGGGTCTGGTTCTGGGATCTGGTCCAGCGCACCGACGAGGATCGCACCGTGCTGAGGCTGGTGTTCGAGCCCGGCGACGGCGGAGCGCGCAGGCTCACCGTGGGTCTCGACGATGCCAGCGGGACCTGGCCGACAATCCGGCGGATCACGTACACGCGCACCGTGCAAAAATCGGTGCCGACCGTCCGGCGCAGCATGATTCCGAGCACGCCGCAGCCCTCGGCCGCCCCACGTTCGTTCCGGCCCGCGCCCGCACCCGAACCGCAAGCGCCGGCAGGCAAGATCCCGGTGCCCGGGCTCCTGCCCTCACGCGATGCGCGCTCGGGTAACGCGGAGGCGTCCGGAGCCAAGACACCGATCCCGGTCCCGAAACTCCTGCCCGCGAAAGACGCGGACGAGCCCGGCGGCGAAAGGAAAGTCCCCGTACCCAAGCTCCTTCCGGCGCAGGACGCGGACGAGCCCAAATCCGCCGCGCCGCTTCCGGTCCCCAAGCTCCTGCCCGCCGGGGAGGCAGGCCAGCCCGAGAGCGCGAAGCGGGTTCCGATCCCCCAACTGCTGCCGGCCAAGGAGCCTGAAGAGGAAAAGCCCGCGCCGCGCTACCCGGTGCCCAGACTGCTGCCCGGACCGGACGACGATTCCGAAGCGCCCTGAGGCCGACGCGACAAGACGCGCGGCGCGCGGCGGCGCAGCCCGACGACCCCCGCCGACGCACCGATCGCAAGCGAAACCGGTCAGCCTACTGGCAGGCGAGGCACTCGTCGTAGTCGGTCTCGTCCGCCAGTTCGAACTTGGGCGCCTCGGACGTGTTGTCCGCCTCCACTCCCCCGGCGAAACCGGCGCGCTGCACCGACTTCGAGCGCAGGTAGTAGAGCGACTTGATGCCCTTCTCCCAGGCCTGGAAGTGCAGCATCATCAGGTCCCACTTGTCGACGTCGGCGGGGATGAAGAGGTTGAGCGACTGCGCCTGGTCGACGAACGGCGTGCGGTCGGCGGCGAATTCGAGCAGCCAGCGCTGGTCGATCTCGAAGCTCGTCTTGTACGTCGCCTTTTCCTCGGGGCTGAGGAAATCGAGATGCTGCACCGATCCGGCATGCTCGAGGATCGAGTTCCACACGTTGGTCGAATCCTTCGACTTCGCGGCGAGCAGCTTCTGCAGGTAGGGGTTCTTCACCACGAAGCTGCCCGAAAGCGTCTTGTGCGTGTAGATGTTCGCCGGGATCGGCTCGATGCAGGCCGAGGTGCCGCCGCAGATGATCGAGATCGACGCGGTCGGCGCGATCGCCATCTTGCACGAGAAGCGCTCCATCACGCCCACGTCGGCGGCGTCCGGGCAGGGCCCGCGCTCGTTGGCGAGCAGCATCGAGGCCTCGTTGGCCTTCTGGTTGATGTGCTGGAACATCTTGATGTTCCAGGCCTTGGCCATGGCGCTCTCGAAGGCGATGCCCTTCTTCTGCAGGAACGAGTGGAAGCCCATCACGCCCATGCCGACCGAACGCTCGCGCGCGGCGGAGTACTTGGCCCGCGCCATCTCGTCGGGCGCGCGCTCGATGTAGTCGGACAGCACATTGTCGAGGAAGCGCAGCACGTCCTCGACGAAGCGCTTCTCGCCGTGCCACTCGTCCCAGGTCTCGAGATTGAGCGAGGAGAGGCAGCATACCGCGGTGCGATCGGCGCCGAGGTGGTCGCGCCCGGTCGGCAGGGTGATTTCCGAGCACAGGTTCGAGGTCGAGACCTTGAGCCCCAGCTCGCGATGATGCTTCGGCATCATCCGGTTCACCGTATCGGAGAAGACGATGTAGGGCTCGCCGGTGGCAAGGCGCGTCTCGACCAGCTTCTGGAACAGCGAGCGCGCGTCGACCTTGCCGCGCACCGAACCGTCCTTCGGGCTGCGCAGCTCGAATTCCGAGCCTTCGCGCACCGCTTCCATGAACTCGTCGGTAAGCAGCACGCCATGGTGCAGGTTGAGCGCCTTGCGGTTGAAGTCGCCCGAGGGTTTGCGGATCTCGAGGAATTCCTCGATCTCGGGGTGGTGAATATCGATGTAGCAGGCCGCCGAGCCGCGCCGCAGCGAGCCCTGGCTGATCGCGAGGGTAAGCGAATCCATCACCCGCACGAAGGGGATGATGCCGCTGGTCTTGCCGTTGAGGCCGACCGGCTCGCCGATGCCGCGCACTTGGCCCCAGTAAGTGCCGATGCCGCCGCCGCGCGAGGCGAGCCAGACGTTCTCGTTCCAGGTGTTGACGATGCCCTCAAGGCTGTCGTCGACCGAGTTGAGATAGCACGAGATCGGTAGCCCGCGTCCGGTGCCGCCGTTCGAGAGCACGGGCGTCGCGGGCATGAACCACAGCTTCGAGATATAGTCGTAGAGCCGCTGCGCGTGCCCCTCGTCGTCGGCATAGGCATCGGCGACGCGCGCGAAGAGATCCTGGTACTTTTCGCCGGGCAGGAGATAGCGGTCGTCGAGCGTCTCCTTGCCGAATTCGGTGAGGAGCGCGTCGCGCGCCGGATCGACGGCGATATTGAAGCGCCGCTCGCGGATCGCCTTCGAATCCTCGCCGGCCTTCGCCTTGCGGTCCGCCTTGGGCTCCTCGACCAGATCGGCCGTGGCCTTGTCACTTCTTTCCGTCATGGCGATCGCCGAGCCCTTGCCCGCCTCCGTCTGTTCGAGAACCCCGTCGCTGGTTGCTGCTGCCACGTCTTCGCTTCCGATGTCCGCGTCGCTGCCGTTCCTGAAATCCACTGATCGCCCCTGTTAAGTTCGGGCCGTCCGCTCGGATGGCCCCCGCGTCCCGACGTTGCGTCCGATTCGGCTGGAGCGATCGCTCCCGCCTAGCAGATTGGGTACAAAAAGTGAACGAAAACACTCACCCCCTGCGCCCGAGCCGCGCTGTTCGATAAACGCGCCGCAGACCCGATTCCGAGAGGACGGCCCCTTGCCGTCAGCCTTGTCACGAAATCTAGGTGTTGCGCCCTAATGATCAGCGAGCCACAACCCATAGTGCCGTATCTGGAATCGGGCGCAAGGGGTGGGGCCGATTTCGAAGCGCCTCTCCGAAGGCGCGCGCAGCCGCCCCCTCCCCCTCGCGACGCGCGGGAAATCCGTCACTCCGCAAGACTGCAAGTCCAAAGTCGCTCTGGCTACACGACTATTTTTCCACATCAATTCGCGCCGAACGGAATCGGACATGCGACGAACCGTGAGCCCGCGCTGGCTCGCGCCGGTTGTCGGCCGCGCGCCATCTCGCCTGGTCCCTGTCGGCGGCGCCCGGCGTGCCGTCCGCGTTCCGCCGCTTATTCGGCGCGCCTGCGTGCAACCCCTTTGTCAAAGCGCGGTTCTAGCGCAGGGATGTCCCGGCTTCAGCGCGAGTCCAAAGGAGAAACCATGCTCAATATCATCGGCGCCATCATCAGCGGCCTCATCGTCGGCGCGCTAGCGAAGTGGTTCTATCCCGGCGTGGTGCCGATGAGCCTGATCGGCACGATCCTGCTCGGCGTCGGCGGCTCGCTGGTGGCCGGGCTCATCACCAGCCGGGGCCGCCGCGATTTCCAGCCGGCCGGCTGCCTCGCCTCGATCCTGGGCGCCATGGCGCTGATTTTCATCGGACGCGCGCTCGGGCTCGGCTTCTAGGGGGGCGAAACCCGCCGGGCGCCTAGAGCGCGTCACGGCACCAGCACCGTGTCATGCGCCTCGGGCAGCAGCGCGGGATAGTCGAGCGTGTAGTGCAGCCCGCGGCTCTCGTGCCGCTGCAGCGCGGAGGTGACGATCAGGTCGGCGCTCTGCAGCAGGTTGCGTAACTCGATCAGATCGGTCGAGACCCGGAAGTGGCGGTAATACTCCTCGATCTCGTCATTAAGCATCTTGATCCGGTGCTGGGCGCGCTCGAGCCGCTTGGTCGTGCGTACGATGCCGACGTAGTTCCACATGAAGCGGCGGATCTCGGTCCAGTTCTGCTTGATGACGACTTCCTCGTCCGAATCGGTGACGCGGCTTTCGTCCCAGGGATTGACTGGCGGCGGCTCGTCGAAGGCGTCCCAATGATCAAGGATGTCGGCCGCCGCAGCCTCACCGAAGACGAAGCATTCGAGCAGCGAGTTCGAGGCAAGGCGGTTGGCGCCATGGAGCCCGCTCTCGGTGCATTCGCCCGCAGCGTAGAGCCCGGGCAGATCGGTCTTGCCGTTGAGATCGATCAGTACGCCCCCGCAGGTGTAGTGCTGGGCGGGCACGACCGGGATCGGCTCGGTCGTCATGTCGATGCCCAGGCCCAGCAGTTTCTCGTGAATGGTCGGGAAGTGCTCCTTCACGAACTCGGGCGGCTTGTGGCTGATATCGAGGTGCACGTAATCGAGACCGTAGCGCTTGATCTGGTCGTCGATCGCGCGCGCGACAATATCGCGCGGCGCCAGTTCGAGCCGATCGTCGTATTCGGGCATGAAGCGATGGCCGGTGACCGGGTGCTTGAGCCGCCCGCCCTCGCCGCGCACCGCCTCGGTGATGAGGAAGTTCTTGACCTCGAGATTGTACAGACAGGTCGGGTGGAACTGCATCATCTCCATGTTCGAGACGCGCGCGCCCGCGCGCCAGGCCATGGCGATGCCGTCGCCGGTGGCGCCCCGGGGCGCCGTGCTGAACTGATAGACGCGGCCCGCGCCGCCGGTGGCGAGCACCGTCGCGCGCGCGACATGCGCTTCGACGTGGCCGGTCGCCTCGTCGAGCGCATAGACGCCCCAGACGCGACCCGAGCCCGAATAGCGCGCCTCGTGCCGTCCGGTGATGAGATCGATGCACGAACGCCCGGGCAGAAGCGTGATGTTGGGATTGGCCTCGGCCGCCTTGAGCAGCGCCGACTGCACCGCCCAGCCGGTCGCGTCGTTTACGTGGACGATGCGGCGGTGCGAATGCCCGCCCTCACGCGTGAGGTGCAGGCTGGGACCCTCGGTGTTGAAGGGCACGCCGAGTTCCACCAGCCGCTCGATCGCGAGCGGCGCGCGCTCGATCACGAACTCGACCGTCTCGAGGCGGTTGAGCCCGGCGCCGGCGATCATCGTGTCGCGAATGTGGTTCTCGAAAGTGTCGCCGGCATCGAGCACGGCGGCGATACCGCCCTGGGCCCATGCCGTGGAACCGCCGGTCAGCGAGCCCTTGGCGAGGACGAGCACTTTCAGGCGCTCGGCAAGCGCCAAGGCAGCGGTCAGTCCGGCGCCGCCCGATCCCACCACAACGACATCGTAGCCGTCCGTATTACGGTTTTGCGAATCCATTCACGCGCATTGCCGACAGAACGAACCGACCGCAAGATCAGGCGCCGGACGGGCGTTGCCACGGCCATTGTGCATTGCAACTTAACCAATCCCGTTGTATCTCTTTAGACATAGCCATCCCATCAGGGACATCAGGATCGCCGAGCGATTTTTGGGGAAATCGGGAAGCGTTCGACCACTTCATGAAACGCGGGCTGAAGGGGCGCGGCCATGTCTGTCGGTATCATATTCTGTTGGCTGGATCGCCACGATCCGGACCGAGCGAAGGTCAAGTGGGACGGGACCGAGTATATCGGAACCTGTCAAAGATGTGGCGCCTCGATCAAGCGCGAAGCGCACAAGAAGTGGCGGCGCGTCTAGAAACCGCCGGCGGCAGGCGACTTGCCCCCCGCGCCTGCGACTAGGCCGGATTACTCGTAAGGCGCACGAACACGTCCTCAAGGTCCGCCTCGCGCGTCGTCACGTCCACGATCGCGAAACCTTGCGCCTGGACAGCGGCGAGAACCTGACCCGCGTTTGCCTTGTCGATATCGTAAGTTATCTCAACGATACGGTCGCCGACCTTCTCGCTCTTGCAAAAAGAGGGGTCGACCGGAATCTGTCCGAGATCGCGATCGAGCGTGAGCACGACCACTTTTTCGCGCGCCATGCCGATGAGATCGCGTGTCGGCTTGTTGGCGATGACTTCACCGTGGTTGATGATCGCGATCCTGTCGCACAGCTCCTCGGCCTCTTCGAGGTAGTGCGTCGTAAGCACGATCGTCGCGCCTTCACGGTTCATCTCGGTGACGAGATCCCAGAGCTGGCGGCGCAGTTCGACGTCGACGCCAGCGGTCGGCTCGTCGAGCACGATCACCGGCGGCGCGTGAACCAGCGCCTTGGCGATCAGCAGCCGGCGCTTCATCCCGCCCGAGAGCGTGCGCGCGTAGGCGTCGCGCTTGTCGGCCAGGTGCACCGCGCGCAGCAGCTCCTCGCTGCGCCGCAAGGGCTTGGCGATGCCGTAGAGCCCGGCCTGGATCTCGAGCACCTCGAAGGGGGTGAAGAACGGATCGAACACGATCTCCTGCGGTACGATGCCGATCGAGCGTTTGGCGTTACGCATGTCACGATCGATATCGAAGCCCCAGATGTCGATCGCACCGGACGTCTTGTTGACCAGTCCGGCCATGATGTTGATCAGCGTCGACTTGCCCGCCCCGTTGGGCCCGAGCAGGCCGAAGATGCCGCCTTCGGGAACATCGAACGAGACGCCCTTCAGCGCGAGCTTGGCTTCGCCGCCCGCAGGTGCATAGCGCTTGACGACATCACGGATCGAAATGGCGGGTGTGCTGGTCATGGCCGGGCATGTGGTACAGCTTGGCGCGCGCGTAAAGAGCGCAGGTGCGGCCGGGACTGCACCGTGGAGACGCGGGCGCCCGGATCGGCGGCGCGGCCCTCGCGCGTCGGCCCGACGCCGTTTCGGCTGGAAAACCGCCGCGGGCGCTGGTAATCGGCCTGCCATGAGCGACACGCCCGAAACCGTCTACACCGATTCCCGCCGCGTCTGGTGCGACGGGGCGACCGACATCCGCGCGGGATCGGCCCTCGGCCACCCGCGCGTCTACATGGAGATCGACCAGCGCGGCTGGGTCGAGTGCGGGTATTGCGACCGCCGCTTCGTGCTCAAGGGCGCGCAGGAGCGGGGCGAGAAGGAAGTCTTCCCTGGCGACCTGCCCGAGCCTGGCGACGCCTCGGCCGCCTGACCTCGCGCCTCCGCGCCCGAAGGGGCCGCAAACGCATTGCCGCAACTCGCGTCCGAGATCCGGAAGGCCCCGCCGAAAAGCCGTTGCCGCTTTCGGCCTGACGTCAAACCATCGTGCGGTCGGCGCGCACGAAGCAGTCGCGGAACGGCGAGGTATAGGGAAGCAGGAAGGGCACCGGCTTGCCCAGCGCCTTTTTCACCATGAGCTTGGCCGCACCCCGTACGGTGTCGAGCCGCTCGGTATCCTCCCAGGTGACGGTGAGGCCCTGCTCCTCGAGGATGCGGCGCAGCGAGGAACGGCCGGCGAAGACCAGATGATCGGGCAGATCGAGCTTGTCGGGATAGTCAGCGCGCCGCGACAGATCGCCGCCGTTGCCGGTGCGCAGGAACAGGCTTCCGTCCGGCTTGAGCAGCCGCGCCAGATCGCCGAGGAACGACCGGAAATCGGGCAGGTGCGAAAACACGTTCATCAGCGAGATGACGTCGAAGCTGCCCTCCAGCGAGTCCAGCGTGCACGCGCGAACCGGCAGGCCGTGGGCCTGGGCGGCTCGGGCCTTGGCCTCCATGGGCTCCACGCCGAGGACGGAACTGCCCGGCGGGAGGATGTCCATGGCGACTGCCACCAGTTCTCCGTAGCCCGCGCCGATATCGAGCCAGCTCAGCGGGCGCCCGGCGTCGATCCGCTCGGCGAACGCGGCCCGGATCTTGCCGCGATAGAGTTTCAGGGACGAGGGAATCGGACGGTATTCGACCTTCAGGACGCCGGCATCGGTGCGATGCTGGCCGAGCCGCGTGGCCTCGTCTATCGCCGCCACGGTGGGCCGGGGTGACACGTAGGCCACGCCGCAATCCTCGCATCGGCGCGCGATGAAGCCGTTCTCGCGGCCCCAGATAACATCGCTCGAAATACCGCAGAGCGGGCAAGCCACCTCTTCAAGTTCCAATATGTCGCATCCTTCTCGTCACTGAAGAGCCATTCCGAGCCTGAGGTCTGTCGCCGGACGCGGAATCGCGGCGATCTACGCGCCGCAGGATACGGCAAAGTCCCGGGAAAGGCGGGTGGGGATGAGTCCGGAGCGGAATCGTTAAGCTTTTCTTAAGTCCATTGCGGACGGATTCGGCGCGCTTGCGAGGCACTGCGGGCACCGCGAGGCATCATGGCTTTGCGCGACGGCCCGCGAACGCCTTTCGTCCAAGCGCTCGCGCTCCTATATCGGCCTGATGGCAACCGCACCCGATCCCCGCTCGCTGATCTACCGCAACGGCTTTTCGCCCGAAGAGGCGCAGGCGCTCGCCGCCGAGACGCTGCGAACCTGCGACGACGGCGAACTCTACATGCAGTTCATCGCCTCGGAGAGCTTCGGCTTCGACGACGGCCGGCTCAAGACCGCGGACTATTCGCGCGACGCCGGTTTCGGCCTGCGCGGCGTCTCGGGTGAGATGACCGGCTTCGCGCACGCCAACGAGATCAGCCCGGCCGCGATCCGCCGCGCGGGCGAGACGCTGCAATTGCTCGATCCGGCCACCGGCGCGCGCGCCGCGCCGCCCCGGCTCAACAACCGCCACCTCTATACCGACGCCTCGCCGCTCGACGCGGTCGGCTTCGGCGAGAAGGTCAAGCTGCTCGAGACGATCAACGCGGCCGCGCGCGCGCGCGATCCGCGCGTCGCGCAAGTCTCGTGCTCGATTTCCGGTTCGTGGTCGGTGGTCGAGATCGTGCGCGCCGACGGCTTCGTCGCCACCGACGTGCGCCCGCTCGTGCGGCTCAACGTCGGCATCGTCGCCGAAGCGAACGGGCGGCGCGAGAGCGGCAGCTTCGGCATGGGCGGGCGCTGGCTCTACGACGACCTGTTCAAGCCGGAGAACTGGAACCGCGCGATCGACGAGGCGCTGGCGCAAGCGCTGATAAACCTCGAAAGCATCGATGCGCCCGCCGGCGAGATGACCGTGCTGCTCGGTCCCGGCTGGCCCGGCGTGCTGCTGCACGAGGCGGTCGGCCACGGGCTCGAGGGTGACTTCAACCGCAAGGGCACCAGCGCCTTTTCCGGCCGCATCGGCGAGCGCGTCGGCGCGCCGGGCGTGACCGTGGTCGATGACGGTTCGATCGCCAACCGGCGCGGCTCGCTCTCGATCGACGACGAGGGCACGCCGACGCAGGAGACGGTGCTGATCGAGGACGGCGTACTCAAGGGCTACATGCAGGACCGCCTCAACGCGCGGCTGATGGGCGTCGCGCCCACCGGCAACGGCCGCCGCGAGGACTATGCCCACGCGCCGATGCCGCGCATGACCAACACCTTCATGCGTTCGGGCAACGACGATCCGGGCGAACTGCTCGGCCGCGTCAGGAACGGCATCTTCGCCAAGAGTTTCGGCGGCGGGCAGGTCGACATCGTCTCGGGCAAGTTCGTGTTCTCGTGCACCGAGGCCTACAAGGTCGAGAACGGCAGGATCGGCGCGCCGATCAAGGGCGCGACGCTGATCGGCGACGGCCCGACCGTGCTCAACCGCGTGATCGGCATCGGCAACGACATGACTCTCGACGAAGGCGTCGGCGTATGCGGCAAGGGCGGGCAAAGCGTGCCGGCCGGCGTCGGCCAGCCGACGCTGCTGATCGAGGGCCTCACGGTCGGGGGTACGGCCTGAGGGCTGCGGCTCCGTCATCCGGGCATGGCGAAGCGCCCGGTCAGCATGGGTTCATGCCGATCGTGGTATCCGGCAAGAATACGGCTCGGAGAGAAAACATGACAAGGATTGCCGCCCTGGTAGCAACCGCCGTCGCCGCGACCGCGATGATCACCGCACCCGTGGCACAGGCTCGTTCCAAAGTAACCGGCGAAGAAAAACTCGCCAAGATGCTGGAAGGCCGCGAGGCCGGAAAGCCGGTTTCGTGCATCCCGCATTGGGAGACGCGCGACAGCAAAGTGATCGACAAGACCGCGATCGTCTATGGCCGCGGCAACACGATCTATGTCAACCGCCCGATGAACGCCGATCGGCTGGACGATGACGACGTTCTGGTCACGACGATGCATACGAGCCAGCTCTGCAAGCTCGATACGGTGCAACTGCGTGACCGCGGTCCCGGCTTCTTCTACCGCGGTTTCGTGGGGCTCGAGGAGTTCGTGCCCTATCGCAAGATCGACGGGAAAGTCGCCGTCGCGGACTGATCGCTAGTCCCGGTTCGATGCAAGGCGCGGCCGCAATGGACCGCGCCTTGCTTGTATTTACCGCCTCAGCCGCTAATTCTGCGCGTTCGCGGCACGGGGGCCGCGTGATCGCGCGACACAGCGTTTGAAAGGCTCAAGATCCGGCATGGTGGCAAACCGCGGCTTTCAATCGACAGGTGCCAAGACCAGAATGCGCCTCATCGAGGCGGCCCACGAACTGCTTGCCGAGGAAGGATATCCCGCATTCACCGCGCGGCGCATCGCGAGCAAGGCCGAACTCAAGCCGCAACTCGTCCACTATTACTTCCGGTCGATGGAAGATCTGGTCGTCACGGTGTTCCGCAAGTCGGCTGCGATCTACTTCCGGCTCCACGACGAGGCGTTGTCCTCGTCCCGCCCGCTGCACGCGCTCTGGGCGCTCCACTGCAGCATGCCAGAGGGCGGACAGATCAACGAATTCGTCGCGCTGGCCAAACAGTACCCGGCCCTGCGCGACGAGATGCGCCAGACCGGCGAAACGTTCCGCAAGCAGCAGGTCGAAGCCATCGAGAAGATCTACGCGCGGGGACGGGTCAAGAACCCGCAGATCGGACCGGCCGCGCTGACGCTGCTGATCGCCGCGGTCGCGCGCAATTACGCGATCGAGGCGCAAGTCGGCATATCGCTGGCGCACGAGGAGCTGCGCCAGCTCATCGACACTTATCTCGACTGTCTCGAGCCCTGAGACCAGACCGATCCCGCCGATGACCACACATACGCCGCTGGGCCGCTGATCATGGCCGCGTCACGCCGCCCCTGGGCCGAGGCCCTGCTCCGCTTCTGGTTCCGCGAGCTTGCACCCGCGCAGTGGTTCTCCCGCGACGAAACGGTCGACGCCGCCTTGCGCGCGCGCTTCGGCCGCTGGCTCACCGCGCTCGGCACCGCGCCGGCGGAAAGCTTCCTCGATGGCGTGCGTACCGCGCGCGCCGCGATCCTCCTGTTCGACCAGGTGCCGCGCAATCTCTATCGCGACGATCCGAGGGCTTACGCCTTCGATCCGCTCGCGCGCGAGATCGTCAGGCTGGTGCTCGCGCGCGACTGGGATCGCGGCCTCGACCGATCGGCCCGGCACTTCATCTACATGCCGATGATGCACAGCGAGCAGATCGCCGACCAGTGCCTGTGCCTGCGGCTCTTCCGCGATCTCGACAACGCGTTCCTCTACCGCTTCGCCGCCGACCACCACGCCATGATCGCGCGCTTCGGGCGCTTTCCGCACCGCAACGAGGTTCTCGGGCGTCCATCGAGCCCGGCGGAGGAGCGCGCGGTGGCCGAGGGTGCCGCCTCGTGAAGCCCCGCGCGATCACGCGCGTCGGCCTTGTGCTCGTCTACGCGATCGCGGGGCTGCTGCATCTCGCCCTGCCCGGACCGTTCGTCTCGATCGTGCCGCCCTGGGTGCCCGCGCCCGCGCTGGTGGTCTCGCTGACCGGGCTTGCCGAGATCGCCGGCGCGGCGGGGATGCTGCAAGCTTTCTCCGACCCGCTGCGGCGGGCAGCGGGCTGGGGTCTTGCCGCTTATGCGCTGTGCGTCTGGCCGGCGAACCTGCAGCACATGCTGATCGACCTGGCGAAGCCCGACGGCGGGCTCGGGCTCGTCTACCACCTGCCCCGCCTCGCGTTCCAGCCGGTGCTGATCTGGGCGCCGCTGTGGGCGACCCGCGTCATCGACTGGCCGTTTCGCCGCTAGGACTTCGCCGTCACGGGCGGGGTCAGTTCCTCGTAGACCATCACCGTCGTCGCATCGAGGTTGAAGGCCGGATCGATCGGCATCGCTGCGGTATCGCGATGCGCGAACATGTTCTCGACCACCCAGTCGGGGTCGTCATGCTCGAGGTCGTAGATCGCGAGATACTTGTTGAGCGTCTTGCCCATCGAGACCGAGTGCAGCTTGAAACGCTGCGCGCCCGAAAAGCCCGGCAGGGCGCAGATGTCGTCGAGGTGGCGCCCGGTGTACCAGGTGTTGAAGTCCTCTTCGCGGCCTTCGAAAGGTTCCGAAAAGACCAGCATCTTGAAGCGCGGCATCGGCATGTCTCCCCCGCCCGCTCCCTGACGGGCTGGCGCCGATCATGCCAGCCGTCGCAGCCGATGCCACTAGGCCGGATTGCTTGCGGGCGCAGGCGCGCTTGACCCCGAGCGGGCGTCGCGTCCGCTCCAGAAAATCCGCCAGGCGAAACCCGCCGCGACCAGCCCGCCGACGAGATTGGCCGCCAGTTCCCCCGTGAAGACCCCGCGCTCGCCCCAGCTTCCGCGCAGGATCCACGCGACCGGGATCATCACCAGCGCGACGCGTCCCAGCGATTGCAGTAATGCCGTGCCCGCTCGGTCCACCGCGTTGAGCGCCCCGTTGACGACGATCTGAACGCCGTAACCGGCATAGCCCCAGACCGCGATCGCGAGGTATTCGGCGAGCGCCCGCTTGATCGCGTCCTCGTCGGCGAAGAAGGCGCCCAGCGCGTCGCGCAGCATGAACAGCACCAGCGCGGCGAGCAATCCGTAGCCGAGGCAGAACCCGCACGACCACAGCATCGCCTCGCGCACCCGGCCATACTGCTTCGCACCCCAGTTCTGGCCGACGATGGCGCCGATCGAGCTCGACAGGCCAAGCAGCGGCACCACAGCGAAAGTCTCGACCCGTCCGCCCGCGCCGAAGCCGGCGACCGCCGCCTGGCCCTGCGTCGCGACCAGCCCGGTCAGCACCGAGAGCCCGATCGGGTTGATCGCGTTGGAAAAGGCGGCGGGCCCGGCAACGCGGCTCAGCGCCTTGAGTTCGGGCTTCCAGCGGAAGGTGCCCAGATCACGGGGATGGAAGGGCAGATCGCTGCCCTGCAGGAGATAGACCGCGAGCGCGCCGCCGCACAGCCAGCCGCAGATCGTGGCATAGGCGGCCCCCGCGATGCCGAATCCTTCCCAGCCGAAGGCGCCGAGCACGAGGACCGGGTTGAGCGCGACGTTGACCCCCGCGTAGGTCAGCAGGATCGCCGCCGCGCGCCGCGCCGCGCCCTGTCCGCGCAATGCGCCGCTGATCCCCATCAGAAACAGCAGCAGCGGAAAGGCGAAGGCAAACGGCGTCATGTAGCGCGCGATCAGCGGCTGAAGCTCGGCATCGGCCTCCATCAGCCGGAACAGCGGCCCGCGCAGCAGGAACAGCGCCAGACCGACGACGAGACCGACCGCGCCGGCCCCCGTGACGCCGAGCGTCGTGACGTGCCGGGCCCGATCGCCCTCCTCGGCGCCCAGCGCACGGCTGACCACCGAGCTGATCCCGGCGATGACGCCGACGCCGAGGCTCGAAAGCGCCATCGTGACAGGAAAGATGAAGCTCACCGCCGCCAGTTCCGCCGCCCCGAGGCGGCCGATGAAATAGGCATCGGCGAGGCCAACCGACATGATCGCGGCGACGCCCACCATCATCGGCAGGGTCTGGGCGAAGAGGTGACGCGGAATCGAACCGCTGGCGAACCGCGCAGTCGGTTCCTGGTCATGATGGCTGTCGGACATGGGTCGGGCTTTCCCCAGACAAAACGCCTCCTCCTGCGCGATGTTCCGCGCTTGCCGGGGCTTGGCAAGCGGCGCGGCCAAGGCCAAGCCATGGCGATGACTCAGACACCCGCCGTTCCGCGTCCCTCGCGCGCCTGGCTCGACGAAGCGGTGCGCCGCATCGCCGCCGACGCCAACCGCTCGGCCGATACGCACCTGATCCACGTCCCGCTGCCCTCGCTGCCGGGGATCGACCTCTATCTCAAGGATGAAAGCTCGCACCCGACCGGCAGCCTCAAGCACCGGCTGGCGCGCTCGCTGTTCCTCTACGCACTGGTTAACGAGCGGATCGGACCCGAAAGCTGCGTGGTCGAGGCGTCCTCGGGCTCGACCGCGGCGTCGGAGGCCTATTTCGCGCGGATGCTGGGGCTGCGCTACATCGCGGTGGTGCCCGCGACGACCGCCGAGGCCAAGCTCGACCTGATCCGGTTCCAGGGCGGCGAGATCCACAAGGTCGAGGACCCGCGCACGGTCTACGATGTCGCCGCGCGCCTCGCGCACGAGTGCGGCGGGCACTACCTCGACCAGTTCACCAACGCGCATCTCGCGACCGACTGGCGCGGCAACAACAACATCGCCGAATCGATCTACCTGCAGATGGAGCGCGAGGCGCATCCGGTGCCGTCATGGATCGTGTGCGGCGCGGGCACCGGCGGCACCTCAGCCACGATCGGCCGCTTCATCCGCTACCGCGGCTTTGCCACGCGGCTGTGCGTCGCCGACCCGGTGAACTCGGTGTTCCATCGCCATTTCGCCGACCCGGCGGTGACGGGCCTGCCCGAAGGCTGCGCCGCGCTGATCGAAGGCATCGGCCGCCCGCGCGTCGAGCCGAGCTTCGTCGCGGGCGTGATCGACCGGATGATCGCGGTGGAAGACGCGGCAAGCCTTGGCGCGATGCGCGCGCTCTCGGAACACCTGGGCCGCCGAGTCGGCGGCTCGACCGGCACCAACCTCGTCGCCTGCGCGCGGATCGCGCGCGAGATGGCGGCAGCGGGCGAGAGCGGCTCGATCGTCACCCTGTTGTGCGACGGCGGCGATCGCTACGCCGCCACGTATTACGACGATGCCTGGCTCGCGGCGAAGGGGCTGGCGTGGGAGGATAGCGCCGCCGGCATCGCAAGGTTCCTCGCATAGCTCGGCCAGGCCCGGCTCGCGACAGGATCCGGAGTATCGCTCGCGGCAGAGCACTTGCAAGGCACCAATGCCGCGAAATTCGCGGGAGCGGACAGGGGCAAACACCTCCCGCCGCTCAGGCTGAGCTTATCGAAGGCTCCGCGCTGAGGCCTTCGACAGGCTCAGGCTGAGCGGGGTCCGGAGACGAATGCGACCGCAACGTCGTCGTGTCCGGTAAGACTGCTTCCGACAAAAATAGCCCAATAGCCGTCGTTCCCGCGCGCCGGATCGCCCTCGCCTCGACGGGCTAGTTCCTCACTCCCACTCGATTATTTCCTACCCTCATAACACCTTGAAATTACACGTCAAAATATTTTTCGTGGCTCGCTATACCGTCAGCCAACCCGTCAAAAACTCGCGCTGCTGAAATCATTGGCTTTTTCGGCCGTCCTCGCGAAACGCACCTTCCACCATCTATCGCCGGACACGGTCAAGAAGCGTCACCGAACGACCGTCAGACCCGCTCCGCCGTCTGTACGCTACACTACGAAGTGCGAGCGACGGCTTGTCGTTGGTTATACCGTCATCGCGGCTCAATCACCCCTAAAGATTCAGATCCCGCACAGCGACGAACGCCCGATTCGTCTCGGCCGCACGGCGCTCCTTGGCTTCCAGAACCGTGATGAGTGAAACCTTGCGCGAGAGCACCTCATAGAGGTCGAGCCCGTCAGCGCATATGAGGTTGGTCTGGCGTCCACGCGAGAACGCCTCCAGCCCCTCGGCCGTGAAGCCGGAATTGCTGACGAACAGGCCGCGCGACCAGGACGCCTTCCCACTGACCTTGCCCGAAAAGGTCATCAGGTCGGCAAAGCCGATCTGAGGCCCATGCCATTTTGCTTCAACCAGGTAGGTCTGACCGTGCAGCTTGAAGCTGCCGTCGATCTGCTCGCCGACGAGCCGAAAAGAGCCGCGCGGCGCCAGCGCGAAGCCGGCGAATAACTCGTTGAGAAAGCCCTCGAAACGCAGACCACGCGCCTGGGGATCGAGCTTGGTTATTTCGATGAGGAGCGCGGCGAGCTCCTGCGCCTTCTCCCCACCCAGCGTTGCGGACGCTTGCGACGCAGGCTCTGCCGCCTTCGGCGAGCCGAAGCTGCTTAGGAAGCTCGGATCGAGCAGTTCAGGGATCTTGAATTGCACGCCGGGAAGAAGGCTGTTGAGCCGATCAATCTCTTCACGACTGAGGGGATTGCCCTTCCCCCGTCGGTAGGTCATCGCTTGGCGAACGATCGCCACGATCAATTTCGTAAAGCACGACCTGCGCTGCTCCAGCGTCGCGGTCAGGAGTTGAACAACGGCAGGTCGCTTGCTGCCCGGGACCCATAGGTCGCCGACGCCGGCCTGTGCGGCGGCAAGTGGAAATGCGGTCCTGTTGTTTCCGCTCCCGGGAAGGAAATCGTAGAGGAGGTCTGCCAGGTCTTCGACCGCCTGAGCTTCTCGAAATGACATCATAGACTACTCGCCTTCGGCCTCCTCCATTCGCGCTTCAAGTTCATCCAGGAATGGTGAGCGCCCCCAACGCATCCGGCCGCGGGCTGCCAACACCCCATTGCGCTGAGATCGGACGAATGCCGTGCCCCCAAGTTTATCACGAAATTCACGTGACGACTCTCAATCTAGCAAGATTGTATGCTTCGTGCTACACAATCGCCAATATCCGTAGCACGAAGAAGGCAGGTGAGCTGCCGTTGCGGGCGGCGGCCGTCAGGATGGGCTCCTCCGGCTGCTACAGCGGTGGGGGGGGCAATTTGTGATCCTGACGGACAACGAGACCAAGATCGACCTTCTCAACAACGAGGCGATCGCAACAACCATCATCAAACTTCTGCGCGACCGACCCGATCAGCCAGTGACCGTTGGTGTGCATGGCGATTGGGGCGCCGGCAAATCCAGCGTGCTGGAAATGATCGAGTCCGGCTTCGATGGCGAGGCCAAGGTCCTCTGCTTGAAGTTCAACGGTTGGCGCTTCCAGGGATTTGAAGACGCCAAAATCGCCCTCATCGAGGGCATCGTCACCGGCCTCATCGAAAAGCGCCCCGCTCTCACCAAGGCCGGTGAAGCGGTCAAGGATGTCTTTCGACGGATCGACTGGCTCAAGGTCGCGAAGAAAGCCGGCGGGCTCGCCTTCACCGCCTTCACAGGAATTCCAACGCCCGATCAGATCCAGGCCATCGTGGGAACGCTGGAAGGTTTCCTCGCCGATCCGGCGAAACTCGCTACCAAGGATAATCTCGAAGCCGCCGTCGAAGGGGTGAAGGGCCTGCTGAAGCCGAAGGGTGAAGGCGACTCGACCAATGTCCCCGAGGAGATCGACGCGTTCCGGAAGGCTTTCGACGATCTCCTCGACAAAGCAGGCGTCGAGCAGCTCGTTGTCCTGATCGATGACCTGGATCGCTGCCTCCCGGATACCGCGATCGAGACGTTGGAGGCTGTGCGCCTCTTCGTCTTTCACGTCGCGCACCGCCTTCGTCGTCGCCGCCGACGAAGCGATGATCGAATATGCGGTGCGAAAGCATTTCCCAGACCTGCCGGACACCACCGGCCCGCAGACATACGCGCGGAATTACCTTGAGAAGCTCATCCAGGTGCCCTTCCGCATTCCGGCGTTGGGCGATACGGAAACGCGCATCTATGTAACGCTTCTTCTTGTCGGCGCCGAACTCGGCGAGAACGACCCGGCGTTCAATGCCTTGATCAAAGTCGCTCGTGAACGGCTGAAGCGTCCATGGACCACGGGAGCGCTCGATGCGGCCGCCGTGAGAACTGCACTCGGCGACAAGGCTTCGCGCGCCAACAATGCTTTGGCGCTAAGCGATCAGATCGGGCCGATCCTAGCGAGCGGCACGAAGGGTAACCCGCGTCAGATCAAGCGCTTCCTCAACACGCTTGTCCTTCGGCAGCGAACCGCTGAAGCACGGGGATTTGGGGACGACGTCAAACTGCCGGTGCTTGCAAAACTCATGCTTGCGGAGCGGTTCTTCCCACGCCTCTTCGATCAAATCGCTGCGGCTGCCGCAGCAGCAGCGGATGGAAAATGCCCGGACTTGTCGGCGCTCGAAGCCGCTGCGACTGCCAAAGCGGACACGAAAAGCGCCGCCAAACCGGAGAAGTCCTCTGCGAAGGGCGACGATGCCGTCAAGCCAGCGCCCAAACTGGAAGCCGTGAAATCAACTGATAGCGCGCTGTTGAGCGAGTGGTTGTCGTCCCCCGCGATCAAGGCCTGGGCGGCGGTGCCAACTGCGATCGGCGGAGAGGATCTCCGCCCCTACCTCTTCGTCGCCAAAGACCGGAAGGACTATTTCGGCGCCGCCTCCGTGCTTGGACACTTGGCGGCGGTAGTCGAACAGCTCTTCGGCGGCAAGTTTGCGGTACAGGGGCTAGAAGCCGATCTCAAGCGTCTGGCTCCGCCGGAAGCGGCGCAAATCTTCGAAGCCGTACGCGGCCGGATCGTCGGTGGCGACAGCTTCGACACCGAACCGCCGGGCGCTGCAGGATTGGCGGTTCTCGTGAAGGCTCATCCAACCCTGCAGGGCAGCCTCGTACACTTCCTCGACGCGCTCCCACGAGATCGTCTCGGGCCATGGGTCTGCAGCGGCTGGGAGGGTGTTCTCAAGGACGGCGATGCGCCACAGCGCTTCGACCGCCTCCTTCAAACTTGGGGCAAGGAAGGCGGCCCAATGCTCAAGGCGGCAGCTTCGGGCGTTCTTCGCACCCGCCAGGGAGCGCGCTGATGGGCACGTCCAGTGCATTCGGTGGCCAAAGCGGCGGGACGCCCCTTCTTCCGAGCTGGCTTGGCGATGACGGGGCACCGCCTGCGTCGCCGGACGGGGCTCCAGACGGTCCGCCGTCCGATGGCGCACCGCCAGACGGCCCGCCAGCGGACGGAACTCCACCAGCTGCGCCGCCGGCGCCACCGGTGCGACCACCCATACCGCCGGTCGCCGATCCCACACGCTTTTCGGCGGCTCGCAACAACTTCTCGCGTTTCGCTGGCTCGGGTGGCAGCGACCGTAGAAGCCTCGGCCGAGCGGTGTCGCATTATGTGGGCTCATCCTCAGGCGGCGCCCGCACGGCCGCCGCAAGGATGGGATCGGCGCGTGGCGCAGGCAGCCGTCTGCTCGGCTTCCTGTCGGACGCCGTTGCCCGCGGCGCGACCGAAGCCCTTCGGGCGCTCAACCTCGGCGCCCTCGCTGGTCGGCCGATCGAAGAGATCTTTCTCGGTTTGGCAGACTATGTATGTCCAGACGGCGGTTCGATCGATGAAGGCATCGCACGGGAAGCATTTATCGAGACCATCACTGACCTCGCTGGCGCTGGCATTACCGACCTCGATGGGCTTACCGCCGACCAGATGCAGACGGTGTTCGAGCTATATGCGACCAACGCGATCGAAGCACGGCTCTGTAATGACATCGGAGCGAAGACGATCACCCTCCCGTCGGATAGCCGCGAAGCTGCACGCGTACAGGCACAATTGAACGACTTCATCCGGCGCGGCGTGGCCGATGCGCTCACCACCGCTCGTGCCGCCGCTGCCGCCCTCACGCCCGACCGCGTGCTCCAATTTGTTGGGCGCATTTACGAGCAAGCATTCGGAATCTTGCAGATCATGGGCGACGCGGAGGCCGAAGGCGCATGAGGAGACACGTTATCATAGGCCGATATGGCCCGGGCGACCGCAGCCGTCTTCCGCTTGGCGATGGAGAAGTCGAAACCCGTCTCGACCTGGTCGTCGGCGAGCGAACACTCGATCACGGGATCGGCCGTGCGATCAGCGATCTGTCGCGTCTGGGCGTGCATCCTTCCGAAGTTGGGGTCGACATCCTGATCCTGGCCGCCCACGTCCATGCTGCCGACACCCGCATCTCGCGGGGAAGTGAATCCCAGGATGGCTGGACCCGCGAAATCAGGCTGATCGTTCCTGTCGCCGACCCGGATCGATGGACCGCTGTCGCACCGATCTTCGTTCGGATGCTGAATTTCCTGACCGGTGATCGGTGGTCGCTCGCATTCCGTTCGCGACCACGTCGCTTCGCAAGGGTCGCGTCGGCGGCGCCCGCTCGGCTTATCGGTCCGCCCTTTGATGACCTCGCTCTCTTCTCGGGTGGTCTCGACAGCCTCATCGGCGCGATCGACGCGCTTGAAAATGGTCGAACGCCGCTTCTGATCAGCCATGCCGGCGAAGGTGCGACCAGCGATGCACAATCTACCATCTTCGACGCATTGAAGACGCACTATCGCGGTCGCGCCTTCGATCGCTTGCGCCTCTGGATGGCATACCCGGACGGCTTCGTTCGCGGTTCAGGCGGCGAGAACACGACGCGCGGAAGATCGTTCCTCTTTTTCGCCCTCGGAATCTTCGCTGGAAGCGGACTCGAGGCGGCGTTCACCCTCAAAGTGCCCGAGAACGGTCTCATCGCCGTCAACGTGCCGCTCGATCCCTTGCGCCTCGGCGCGCTGAGCACTCGCACAACCCATCCTTTCTACATCGCCCGCTGGAATGACGCACTCCGCGGGCTCGGCGTGAATGGGCGGATCGAAAACCCTTACTGGGATCGAACCAAGGGCGAGATGGTGGCGGCGTGTGCCAACGGCGCGCTGTTGCGCCGCCTCGTTCCCTCATCGCTTTCCTGCGCAGCCCCGACGAAGGGACGCTGGCAGGGACTTGGCACACAGCATTGCGGTTATTGCCTCCCCTGTCTCATCCGACGGGCAGCTCTCGTTGCCGGCCTTCGCCCCGATCCTGATCCAACCGTCTATACGGTCGACGATCTCACCGCCCGGGCGCTCGACACACGCCAATCGGAAGGCGTTCAGATCCGCTCTTTCCAGCTCGCCATCGAGCGGCTCCGCGCACGGCCGGCGCTGGCGCCGATCCTCATCCACAAGCCAGGGCCGCTTTTCGATGAATCGCCGGCCCGGCAAGCAGTTCTTGCCGGCGTCTACCGGCGCGGCCTTGAGGAGGTCGGCGCGTTACTGACGGGCGTGAGGACGCGCCCGGGATGACCGAAACCGCTCAAGCTGCCGGCGTAGATTTCCACTGCCATCTTGACCTCTATCCCGATCATGAGGCTGCGATCGCAAAGGCAGAAGCCGCTCGGATCTACACATTGACCGTCACCACTACGCCCAAGGCGTGGGCGCGCAATCATGAGCTAACACGCCACACCCGCTTCGTGCGAGCAGCGCTCGGTCTGCATCCGCAGCTCATGTCGGAGCGCGCGGCAGAGCTGCCGCTATGGGAGCGTCACTTGCCCGAAACGCGCTACGTCGGCGAAGTGGGGCTCGACGCGGGACCGCGCTTCTACAAGTCGTTGGATACCCAAAAGCATGTGTTCCGCCGTGTGCTTCAGTGCTGTGCGGAAGCAGGCGGTAAAATTCTCACCGTCCACAGCGTAAGAAGCGCTACGCAGGTTCTCGATATGGTCGAAGAACATTTGCCGAGCGACCGCGGAAGCGTCGTATTGCATTGGTTCACAGGCAGCCGCAGTGAGGCCAAACGTGCAGCAGCGCTTGGATGCTATTTTTCCATCAATGCGGAAATGGTCCGGGCGGATCGCGGCCGCGCCCTCGTAGCCGAATTGCCGATCGACCGAATCCTGACCGAGACTGATGGTCCTTTCACGCAGGTCGACGGCCGCCCCAGCGAGCCCATCGATGTGAAAGCGACGGTCGCCGCGATCGCCGGGGTTTTGAGCCTATCGCCGGATTCAATCGCGAAAAAGGTACGATCGAACCTTCGATCCCTGGTGGGCTGATCACTCCCCTCGGGCTAGCAAAATTGTAATCTTCGTGCTACATATTCCTCCGATCTGTAGTGTGAAGGTGTCAAATGCCCACTCCCCATAACCCTCCTGCCGCCGTGCGGCGGGCGTTGCGCAAGCTCGGGGCGGACATCCACGATGCCCGTCGGCGCCGACGGCTGCCGATGGCGGTCGTGGCCGAACGTGCGTTTACCTCCCGATCAACCTTGCAAAGGGTCGAGGCCGGCGACACCAACGTCAGCATCGGCATTTACGCCGGTGTCCTCCAAGCCCTGGGCCTGCTCGACGGATTGAGCCAGGTCGCCGACATCGGCAACGACAGTGTCGGGCAGGCACTGGCCAGCGCCGAACTGCCCAAGCACATCCACCTCAAGCGGCCAACCGGATCGTCCCGCGATGGCTGACTTCGAGGTCCATATCGATCTGCACGGGCGAACGCGACCGATTGGACTCGCGAGGAGCAATCGTGTCCGCGGGGCGGAAACCATCCTCTTCGAATATGACGGTGCTTGGCTCGACGACCCAGAGCGGTTCTCGCTGGAGCCTGCCCTTGCCTTGACCCGGGGCGCCTTCGCCCCTCCTGCCGGCCTCACGACCTTTGGTTCGATCGGCGATTCAGCGCCGGACACCTGGGGTCGGCGCCTCATGCAGCGCGCCGAGCGTCGTCTTGCCGAACGTGAGCGGCGCGCCGTTCGCACGCTCGCGGAAAGCGACTACCTGCTCGGCGTCGCCGATGAGACGCGGCTCGGTGCGCTCCGGTTTCGCTGGGTCGGCGACGAGACCTTCCAGGCGCCGATCAGGGCCGGCGTGCCGGCCCTGATCGAGCTTGGCCGTCTGCTTCAGATCACCGAGCGGATTTTCCGGGACGAGGAAACGGACGAAGACCTTCAACTCATCTTCGCGCCCGGCTCCTCCCTCGGCGGTGCGCGACCGAAGACGTCGATCATCGATCAACACGGCCATCTCTCCATCGCCAAGTTTCCGAAGGAGACCGACGACTACAGCATGGAAACCTGGGAGGAGATCGCACTGCGGCTGGCCGCCCAAGCCGGTATCGCCACCCCGCAACACGAACTCGTCGAAGTCGCCGGCAAGTCGGTGATGCTGTCTCGACGCTTCGATCGCGATGGCGCGATCCGCGTTCCCTTCCTGTCCGCAATGGCGATGATGGGTGCTAAGGACGGCGACCGTGGCAGCTACCCCGAGATCGTCGACGCCCTGGCCCAGCATGGCGCGCAGGGAAAGACGGACGCCCACGCGCTCTACCGGCGCGTGGTCTTCAACGTGCTGATCTCCAATGTCGACGATCACCTGCGCAACCACGGCTTCCTCTGGCTCGGCAAGGCCGGATGGTCGCTTTCACCCGCCTACGACCTCAATCCGGTTCCAACCGATCTCAAGGCGCGTGTGCTGACGACGAACATCGACCTCGATGAGGGCACCTGCTCGCTCGATCTGCTCGAACAGGCTTCGGAGTATTTCGCGCTCACGCTGGCACAGGCGCGCGCGATCATCAAAGAGGTCGCGATCGTGACCGCGACATGGCGCGACACCGCCAAGGCAGTTGGCGCCCGGTCGGCCGAAATCACCCGCATGGCCAGCGCTTTCGAGCATGAGGATTTGACGCGAGCGCTGGCCCTATGACGAGAACCTTCCTTCACAGCTTCGATCCACCGTCGGCCAGCCCCGTGAACGCCGCCACTGTCGACCTGAACGTCGCGGATATCGAGGACGCCGGCATCCGCGAGGTACTTCAGACACCGGGCGCCGCCTATGGCGCATGGTCTATTCTTGATGCGCTCCTGATGCCAACCGGCGTCGGCACCCCCTTCATTTTCCGCGAACCGCTCGGTCAGGCGCGCGAAGTGAAGGTTGCCCTGTCGGGCCTCTTTGGGCGCTTCGTCGCCCGAGCCTATCTCGAGCGCTACTTCAACCTTTCGATCTTCGCGCATCTGGGCAGCCAGACGATCGATCTGGACCGCCGACGGAAGGTCAAGATCAAGCGGCTGTCGCGCGGCGACCTTCCCGATTGGATCGCCTGTGCGTCCGATCTGTCCTCGCTGACGGTCGCCGAGGCGAAGGGCTGCCACGATCCCGGTGGTCCGGCCAAGGCGCTGACGCGGGCGTGGGCGCAGGCCGGCCGCATCGACGTAACCGCCCAGGGCCGCAAGGTCACGGTCAAGCGCATCGCCATCGCTACGCGCTGGGGCATGGCCGTCGCCGGGCCGGCGGACGCCCATCTCTCTGTCAAGGACCCGCTCGACGAGGGCGAGCCCATCGAGCCGCAAGAAAAGGACGCGCTCTTCGTCGGCATGCTTCGCCTGCACATCGCCAATCTGATCCGACCGCTCGGCCATGCCGAACTGGCGGGAGCGCTTTATCGGCTGACCCAGCAACCGTTCGCGCGCAGGCTTCAAGGCGATCTGGATGTCGCTCGTGCTGCGCTCGACGCAGCTCCGGTAGGAGAACTGGACAAGACAGCCGCCGTGGGCGGGCTGGTCGGCGGGATCGTCACCCGCGCCGGTCCGGTGATCGACGCGGACGTCACGCCCGGCGATCAGGAGTCGCTTGCGCGCCTCAATCTGCGGCCGGTCTTTGTCGGCGTTGAGCGCGAGTTGATTCGAGCTGCCATCGATGCGGACCCGCAGGCGGTGCGCACGCGGATCACCCAGTCGGTGCGTCCCGATGATTTCGCGCGGCCCGATCGCGCGGGCGGCTGGATCGTGCCACTCGGCGAAGGACGACACATCATCGGTGGAGCCTGACCCAGGACAGGACAAACCAATTGCCGGAATCGGCAGATGAAACGGGGGCGGAAATATGGACGCACAGGACGGAGATCTCTCCAACGAAGCCGCGGCTCTTGCCGACATCCTCAAATGGTCGGCGGGCATCCCCGCTTGGCAACGGGACGCCCTACGGCGATTGTGTGGCCAGGCGACGCTGGAGCCGGCGGACCTGACGTCACTCGTGGCCATCTGCAAGGCCGCCGAGCAAGGCTCGCCACTCGACGCGACCCACGTTCGAGATCCCGCCGCCAGCCATGCCGTCGTCAGTCTCGGCGCGCTCCATGGCCTATCGAACGTCAACGCGCTCGCCGCGGGCGAACGCCTGTCCTTTGGAAAGTCCGGGCTGACGGTCATCTACGGCGACAACGGTGCCGGCAAGTCCGGCTATGCCCGTGTTCTGAAGCAGCTCTGCCGTGCGCGCTCCCCCAAGGGTGATGCGATCCTGCCGAACATCTACGCGGCCGCTTCCGGCACGCCGTCCGCCAATGTCGAGTTCTATATCGGCGGGCAGAAGCGCAACGCCTCCTGGACGCAAGGCTCTCCGACCGACGCGATGCTCTCCGCGGTCAGCGTATTCGATTCACGCACAGCAAATGTCCATGTCGAGAACACCAACGATCTCGCCTACACGCCCCTACCGCTCCGCATCCTCGCCGGACTCGCACAGGCTTGTCAGGACGTGAAGGCCAAGCTGGCCGCCGAGATCAAGGCCCTGCAGGAGCAGACGCCAGCCGTTCTTTCCAAACCCGAGTGCAAGCCCGAGACAGAGGTCGGCAAGCTGGTCGCTGCCCTCTCGGGTAAGACCAAGCCGGAAGCCGTCGAGAAATTGGCGGGCCTCACTGCCGAGGAGGAAACCCGGCTTCAAACCCTCGTCACAGATCTCGCCAGCGATCCGACGCGCACGCTGCGCCAGCTCCAGGGCCATGAGACCCGCCTAAAGGCCGTCATCGAGCATCTTGAGCGGCTAGCGGGCATCGTGACTGAGGAAACCCGGACCGCGCTGCACGATACCCATACGCGTCTCGGCACTGCACGGCGGGCAGCCGCTGCCGCTTCCGCGAACCTCTTCGCCCACGAACCGCTGCCCGACATCGGGTCGGACGTGTGGAAGTCGCTCTGGGAGGCAGCCCGCGACTATTCCCGCGCGTCAGCCTATCCGGAGAAGGGCTTTCCCGTTACCGACGCCGGCGCGCATTGCGTTCTCTGCCAGCAGCCCCTCAGCGAACAAGCCTCAAAACGCCTGAGCAGCTTCGAGGCCTTCGTCCAGGATGAGAGCAAGCGCCGGGAGGAAGAGGCCGAGACGGCCTATGACGAAGCGCTGGAGGATGCCGCGTCGAAGGGTATCGCGATGGCCGAAGTCCCGGCCATCATCACGCTGATCCGGGACGATCTTGGACAAGAAGCCCTCGCCACATCGGTTCGTCGCGAGATTCTCATCCTCGCCTGGCGCCTGCGCGCCGTCCTGCGCACCCATCGTCTCGAAACCCTGCCGACCCTGCCGCCGGCAATTGCGGTTTCGGTCGATCCCTTGCGAACCGCCCTTTCCGACTTGGCGACCCGTATGGAAGCCCTGAGGTCGGAGGCAAACTCACCTCAGCGAACTGCGCTTGTCGCGGAACGCGATGGGCTTGCCGATCGCAAATGGCTCGGCGTCGTACTGGCCGATGTGCTCGCCCAGATCACGCGCCTCAAGGCTGTCGAGGCTCTCGAAAAGGCGAGCAAGGACACGGCCACCAACAAGATCACCACCCAGAGCGCCCGGATCGCCCAGGCCCTCGTCACCAATCGGCTGCGCGGGCGTTTCGCCGTCGAGGTGGACAAGCTCGGCGTCGCAGGGCTTGCCATTGAGCTCCAGCAGGCAAAGACGACCGCCGGCGTCCCCTTCTTTCAGGTTCGGCTTATCAACAAGCCGAGCGAGCCTGTCGGCAAGGTGCTGAGCGAGGGGGAGCATCGCTGCGTGGCCCTCGCCGCGTTCCTGGCGGAACTCTCCACGATCGACGCACAGTCGGCAATCGTGTTCGATGATCCTGTTTCGTCGCTCGACCATCTGCATCGCGACCGCGTCGCCGCGCGCCTGGCCGAAGTCGGCCAGGCGCGCCAGGTGGTAGTCTTCACCCACGACATGGCCTTCCTGTTGCTGCTTGACGAGGCCTGCCGCGCCACTAAGGATCGCGAAGCGACGCCCGTCACCTATCGCCTCATCAGCCGCGGCGGCGACAACTCCGGCTTCTGCCATCAGGACCCGCCCGCCACCGTCATGCCGCTCGACAAAGTGCTCGACGGGATGAAGGCGCATCTCTCCAACGTGAAAATCCATCATGAGCGTGGCGATCAAGCCAAGTGGCTGCGAGAGGTGACCTCCTTCCAAGATCAGTTGCGCCAGACATGGGAACGCGCCGTCGAGGAAGCGGTCGGGCCAGTGATCCGGAGACTGTCGCGCAAGGTCGACACTACGGGCCTCATCAAGCTCACCGTTTTCACCGACGGTGACTGCACAGACATGCGTGAGGCCTTTGGCAGATGCTCGGCGTTGCTTCACAGCCAGCCCGGCGAGATCAACCCGCGTCTGCCCACGCCGGGTGTCATCGAGGCGGAGATCGCAGCGCTTGAGAAGTGGATCGCCGATATCCGAGTCCGACAGGAGAAAGCGGCATGAGGACGTCCGCAACGCTTCGGTGTTCGCAGAACCCCGGATCGCGACGTAATGCAATGTCTTTCACCACCAACTGTCTCACAGTTTTATCGCTTCCGCATGTCATAAAGGACATCTGGCATACGTAACCTAAAAGATGAAGACGCGTGATTTGAGGTGATTTAACAATGTCGAATTGCGCAAAACACGTCGAGCCGAGTATGCCACAGCAAATCAAAGATGAAATCAGCAAGACCGGCTACAAATTCTTTGCGAACTACCGGGCAAAGGAAAGCATTGTCGAGATCGCGGAGCATTTTGGCAAGACTCTGGTCCCGTGGAAAAATGGGCTCGTCCAGACGCTCGTGCCGCGCGCCGAGGCTGCACCCAACAGCTATAGCGGCATTTACGGCCTCGATCATTTCCCGTTCCATTCAGACCTCGCCCACTGGCGCACGCCGCCGCGCTACCTCCTTTTGCGTTGCATCAGGGGCTTTGCTGATGTGCCAACGCTGATGATCGACGGACACGACCTTATCGACGCCATCACCCTCGACATTCTGGCGCGCGCCATCTTCAAACCGCGACGACCGCGTGACGGGAGCGTCTCGCTGATGCGTCTTTGCGAGCCAGTCGACAATGTTATGCGGATTCGCTGGGACGAGGTGTTCCTGAAACCGGCGAGCAGGATCGGCGAGTTCGCGAACCTGCGCGTTCGCGAATGGCTCTCGAGATGCACGCCGACCGCGGTGTCGCTGGCGGAAACGCACGATACGCTCCTGATCGACAATTGGCGGATGCTGCATGCCCGCTCCCCAATCCTTCCCGGCCGCGAGAACCGGGCGATCGAGCGCGTTTATCTGGAGACGCTACATTGAAGACGACGATTTCACCCGGCGCGACGCCGGCCTCATGCGATCCGGACGCTCTATATATCAAGGCAGAGCGCTATATTCAGCATATGAGCGCATTCGACAGCGACGACTGGGAATATGCCCTGTGGTCTAGCCTTGCGCTCGAATTTCTCGCCCGCGCGGCGCTCTCGAATGTCAGCCCCGCCCTGATCGCGGACACCGACAAGAGCTGGTCGAGCTTGTATCACGCGTTGGGCTTCACACCCACGGAGGAGCGGTTCGCGCCGAAGTCGATCGCTGTGAGCGAGGTCTTCAAACGCCTCACTGCCGTTCTCCCGGATTTCGCCAAGGAGCATGAAAGCTTCGGCGTCCAGCACACCGGCCGCCGCAACGCCGAGCTTCATTCCGGCGAGCTTGCCTTCGACGGGGTCAAGGGATCGTCTTGGCAGCCGCGCTTCTATCAAACCTGCGAGATCCTGCTCGCCTCGATGGGCGCGACCCTCAAGGATTTCCTCGGCGAGGATGAGGCGAATGTCGCGACCAAACTGATCGCCGCCGCGGTCGACGAAAGCGCAAAGGCGGTAAAGGGCGAAGTTGAGGCCCACAAGAAGGTCTGGCTCGCCAAGCCCGGCGACGAGCGCGACACGCTGACCAAACAGGCTGCGGTCTGGGCCACGCGGCATGCCGGCCATCGTGTCGATTGCCCCGCCTGCACCTCCCAGGCGCTGGTCTGGGGCGAACCGGTCTCCGCGCCACAGCAACGGCTGAGCGAAGGCGAGATCACCGAAACCCAGGAGTTCCTGCCAAACCGTTTCGAGTGCGTCGCATGCGGGCTGAAGATAAACGGCTTGTCCCGTCTGGCGGTGGTCGGCTTGAGCGATCGCTACAAGAAGACGCAAGTCTACGATGCTGCCGAATATTACGCACCGGAAGATGACTATTCCGGCTATGAGGATGACAACAACGAACGCTGAACATCGCCGTTAGGCACGATCGGCGTGGGAAACTGGCTCGTGCACGGGCTCGGGAGGATAAATGGCTGGCGAGGAACATGTATCCGTCGCGGTAAGAGACGACTTCGTGGCGCGGCAGACCAAGGCGAAGCCGGTGCCTGCCCTTGCCGAGCTGCTTTGGAACAGCCTCGATGGCGACGCCACCGAGGTATCGGTGGAGTTCGCTCACAACGATCTCGCGGGCGGCATGTCGAAAATCGTCGTGTACGACAATGGGGACGGCTTCTCCCGTAGCGATGCCCGCGCGTTGTTCGGTAATCTCGGCGGCTCCTGGAAGCGGCACGTTCGACAGACGAAACGCAACCAGCGCATGATCCACGGCCAGGAGGGGCGCGGCCGCTACAAGGCGTTTGCCCTCGGTCAGTCAGTCACCTGGAAGGTCTGCTACGACGATCCGTCCGGGCGTAAGGCTTTTGAGGTCCGTCTCCTGGAGGCGGACCTTACCGACGTCACCATCACAGAGGAAGTGGCTGCGCCTGAGCGCTCCACGGGCGTTATCGTCGAAATCAACGATCTTCGGCGTGATTTTAAGACTTTCCAAAGTGAAGACGGCATTCAGGATCTGAACGAAATTTTCGCGCTCTATTTGATGAATTATCGAAGCGTGTCGATCTCGATCGCCGGTCAGAGGCTCGACCCCGAAAAGGTCATCGCCAGTCACCATAAAGCGGCCCTGCCGCAGATCGAGAAGGATGATGGTGCTTGCCACGATGTGGAGCTTGAAGTCATCGAATGGCGAACCGATGCGCGGCGCGTCCTCTATCTCTGCTCCGCGAGCGGTTTTCCATTCGATCAGGTCGAAACGCGCTTCCACGTTCCCGGCTTCTCCTTCTCTGCATACCTGAAATCCAGCTACGTCGAGGAACTGCACAACGAGGAACGTGTCGCGCTCTCGGAGATGGATCCCCTGCTGAGCGCAGCCGTCGAAAATGCGCGATCGGCAATCAAGGACTATTTCCGCGACAAATCGGCGGAAAAGGCGCGATCCCTAGTCGATGAGTGGATAGCCGAAGACGTCTACCCTTACCGCGGCACACCGCAGAACGCCGTCGAGAAGGTCGAGCGGCAGGTGTTCGATATCGTCGCGGTCCAGGTCCAGGAGCTTGCGCCCGATCTCGGCATCAGCTCGGCAAAGGCGAAGGCGCTGCACCTGCGCATGCTGCGCAACGCCATCGAGCGCGGACCGGAGGAGTTGCAGCTCATTCTGAAGGAGGTGCTCGACCTGCCGGCGCGCAAGCAAAAGGAGCTTGCGAACCTCCTGCAGGAAACGACGCTATCTGCGATCATCACCGCCGCCAAGACTGTCGCCGATCGGTTGAAGTTCATATCCGCGCTCGAGTCGATCGTCTTCGATCCGGAGACCAAGGGTCGCTTGAAAGAACGCACCCAGCTTCACAAAATCCTCGCCGAAAATACCTGGGTTTTCGGCGAGGAGTATAATCTCTGGGTGAGCGACAAGGATTTGCGTCGTGTCCTAGAAAAGCATCGCGATCATCTCGATCCGAACATCGCGATCGACGAGCCCGTCAAAGTGATCGGCAAGGCGCGCGGCATCATCGACCTGATGTTTTCGCGCTCGACGCGGCGGCATCGCGCCAACGACATCGAACACATGATTGTCGAGCTCAAGGCGCCGAAAGTGAAGATCGGATCCGATGAAATAACCCAAGCGAAGAAATACGCGATCGCCGTCACGTCGGACGAGCGGTTCTCAACCGTCAACGGCGTGCGCTGGCACTTCTGGCTGGTGTCCAACGCCTATGACGAGTTCGCCCGACAGGAAATCGAGAATGGGCCGGATCGCGAAAGCCGGCTGATCGCACGGGGACCGCGGCATATCGTCGGCATCAAGACCTGGGGCGAGCTCATCGAAGAAAATCGGGCTCGTCTTCAGTTCTTCCAGGAGCATCTGCAGCATTCCGCCGACGAGAGCACTGCAATCAAATATCTGCAGGACAAGCACAGTCAATTCCTGGAGGGCGTCATCGTCGAAGAGACCGACGAAAATGCTGATGATCCGCCGGAGGTAATGCCCACGGAGGCCCTTGTGCGTCAGCCGTGACGGACGGCGAGCGTGCGCTCTGCGACTGGCCGGCCGTTTGAAACCATATCCGATCGTTTCCCTGCATAGAGCGGAGTCGCCCCCTCGATTCCTTGAGCGTGTTTGCGTAGCAAAGCCTCGATTGCGATCCGATCGGCCGGATAGGCGAAGGCGAAGCCCTGACCGAGGCGGCAGCCCATCGCCCAAAGCTGACTGGACTGAACTTCCGTCTCGATCCCTTCGGCGACGACCCGGATATCCAGACGCCGGGCGATCTCGATCAGGCCCTCGACGATCACCATGCTCGGATCGTCCGGCCACAGCCTGGCCACGAAGGACTTGTCGATCTTGATGATGTCGACCGGCACGTTGATCAGATGGGTGAGCGAGGCATGGCCCGTGCCGAAGTCGTCGAGGGCGACGAGCACGCCCGCCGCGCGCAGCGCCGCGATCTCCCGCGCGACGACACGGTCGCGCCGTCCGAGATAGACGTCCTCGCTCACCTCCAGAACCAGATGGGAAAGCGGCACGTTCACCTCGCCGAATGCTCCCTCCAGCTTCGCGGCGATGCTCCCGGTATAGAAGTCGGCGGTTGAGACGTTGACGCCGACGTGCTGGATCGGCAGTCCGTCGTCGAGCCAGCGCCGTACGTCCCGCGCCACCGCCTGCAACATACACCGCGTTAGCGCCTCGGCGACGTGGGCATCCGACGTTGCCTCGTGAAATTCATGGGCGGGTATGACCCTGCCATCGCGCGAGCGCATCCGGCAAAGGGCTTCGAGCCCGACGATCTCGCCGGTGTCCAGTCGGATGACCGGCTGATAGTGCGGCTCGATCCGCCCCTCGGCCAGCGCGTCAGCCACCTCGCGGATCGCATCGCGGCGATGCGTGATCCGGGTCCCGATGCCCGGCCAGTAACGCACGAAGCCGCCGCGCCCGGTCTCCTTGGCATGATAGAGCGCAAAGTCGGCTGCCTCGTTGACGGCCGAGGCGGTCTGCTCGGTCTGCCCGAGCGTCGCTGCGCCGATCGTAGCGCGCGGCACGACGATATGGCCCTCGCATGAGGCCGGCACATCGAGCGCGTCGAATATCCGCTTCGCGGCGCCATCGAGATCGCGAAGCGTTGCCGGGGCCTGGATGAGCACCGCGAACTCGTCGCCACCGATCCGGAATGTCGCATCCGGCGCCATCTCCCGCGCGACCCGTCCGGCCGCGACCCGGATCAAGGCGTCGCCCGCCAGATGGCCGAAGGTGTCGTTGACGATCTTGAGATTGTCGAGGTCGATGATGAACAGCGCCCAAGAGCCCGGTTCCTCGCACGGCACACGCACCATCGCTTCGTTGAACGCGGCGCGGTTCGGCAGGCCGGTGAGCGCATCGACATTCGCCCGCCGCTCCCGATCGAGCACGCGCTCATGGCGGCGCAAGGCGATGTCGCACAGATCCAGGCAGGGCGCGATGATGGTGCTCTCATGCTCATGCAGTCCCCGGCATTCCCGTAAATAGAGAGCAAGGGCGCCGATGGGGTCACCGTCCTCGGACAGGATCGGAAAGGACCAGCAGGCCTTGAGGCCAACCGCGAGCGCATGGTCCTTGTATTTCCCCCATCTCGGGTCAGTCGCGATGTCCGTGACGCCGATCGGGGAGCGCGTATAGGCGGCGGTTCCGCAGGAGCCGACCTCGGGACCGATCATCACGCCGTCGAGTGCTGCGACATATCCATCCGGCAGGCTCGGGGTCGCCAGCGGATGCAGCAGGCCGGCCGGATCGACCGTCATCACCGTGCAGACCACCTCCGGCAGGAGCGTCTCCACCTCCAGGCAAAGCGTGCGCGCCGTCTCCTCGAGGGAGGCGCCATTGGCGATCAGACGCAATATGCGAAGCTCGACTTGCTGCAAGGCAATTGGGCCGCCCATCCCTGAAAGCGTCCGCTCGGGGGACGGCATCATGTGCGACTATAATAGTCGTCGGCAGTGAATCCGGCGTGTCCACAAATGCTAAATTTGAAACTAACGATACCTGTGGGGAAGGCCTTCCCCTGCGGCCGAGCCCTTGGTCTCGGCCGACCCCTTCATGCGGGGAGACCCCCAGGCTGTGCAGAAACTCATCCGGACCTCAATGGGCTTGGATATATCCTGCAAGCCGTGCATCAGCTTGCTTCGATCAATGTGCTCGGTCTGACAGAGTGAACGCCCGAAGGTTGTCGAAACGTTTTACATCATCAGGCTAAGCGCAGCTCCGCCCACGGCCGCCAGCAACACGACGACCCATGGCGGAGCTTTCCAGGCCATCAGCGCCACGAAACAAATCAAGGCCAGTGCGAAATCCGGCATGCCGCCGATCGCGCTGGTGAAGACAGGCGAATAAAGCGCAGCGCCGAGAATGCCGACGACGGCGGCATTGGCGCCCTGCATGGCCGACTGCGCCCATGTCGTGCGGCGCAACTGATCCCAGAAGGGCAGCGCCCCGATCAGGATCAGGAAGCCCGGCAGGAAAACTGCGACAAGAGCGATCATCGCGCCGGCCACGCCGTTCGGCGCCGGTCCCATGACCGCTCCGAGCCAGGCGGCAAAGGTGAAGAGCGGTCCGGGGACCGCCTGTGCTACGCCATAGCCCGCGAGGAAGGCATCATCGGACACCCATCCCGGCGCGACCGTTTCGGCCTGTAACAGTGGCAACACGACATGTCCGCCACCAAAGACCAGCGAGCCAGCACGATAGAAGCTGTCCGCCAGCGCCCATCCTTGCGCTTGCCCCGCTAGGACCGGCAGGCCAATCAGTAGGGCGACGAACAGCGCGAAGGCCATCAGTCCGGCTTTGCGTGAAACCGGCACAGGCAGATGCTCGCCAATCGTGACCTGTCCTTTGCCAAGAGCCAGCCCGGCAAGTGCGCCCAGCAGTATGGCCGCCATCATCCCGATCGCTCCCGGCGCCCAGGCAAGCAGAAGCACGGCCACGACCGCGATCGTAGTGCGCTCCTTATCGGGGCACAGGTTTTTTGCCATGCCCCACACGGCTTGCGCCACGATGGCGACGGCGACGATCTTGAGACCATGTAGGACGCCAAGCGCTAACGGGCTTTCCAGCCGCGTAGCCGTCATGGCAAACGCAAGAAGGATCATGGCCGATGGCAGGGTGAAGGCGAGGAAAGCTGCGAACGCGCCGAGCCATCCCGCCCGCGTCAGACCAAGAGCAAAGCCGACCTGGCTGGAAGCCGGACCGGGCAGGAACTGGCACAGTGCCACCAAATCGGCATATGCGCTTTCGCTCAGCCATTTTCGCCGCGTCACCAGCTCGTCCCGGAAATAGCCCAGATGTGCGATCGGTCCACCGAAGGAGGTGAGCCCCAGCTTCAGGAATGCGCGGAATACCTCGGAGACGCTTCCTTGCGACTCTTGCGGGCTATGATCCATTCAAGGGACCTCGTTGGTTGGGGCATTCTTGCGAGCAATGACGTGCGATCGGCGCGGGATAGATTCTCAGGTTGCAGCCGTCAGATTGACCCGCTGCATCAGGGCCTCGCCGCTCTCCTTGCGCTCGGAATAGCGGTCGGTCAGGTAGGGTGAGACGTCGCGCGTCAGAAGCGTAAACTTCATCAGTTCCTCCATTACGTCGACCACTCGATCATAATAGGAGGACGGTTTCATCCGGCCCGCATCGTCGAACTCCTGAAAGGCCTTGGCGACGGAGGACTGGTTGGGGATCGTCACCATGCGCATCCAGCGGCCGAGCACACGCATCTGGTTGACGGCGTTGAAGCTCTGCGAGCCGCCGGAGACCTGCATCACCGCGAGTGTCCGGCCCTGCGTTGGCCTTACCGCGCCGACCGAAAGGGGAATCCAGTCGATCTGCGCCTTCATCACCGCGCTCATTGCGCCGTGCCGCTCCGGGCTGGTCCAGACCTGGCCTTCCGACCAGAGCGAGAGCTCTCGCAGTTCCTGCACTTTCGGATGCCTGACCTCGGCGCCGTCCGGCAATGGCAGGCCATGCGGATCGAAGATACGTGTTTCCGCGCCAAAGTGTTTCAGCAGACGCTCGGCCTCGAATGTCAGAAAACGGCTGTAGGATCGCTCGCGGAGCGAGCCATAAAGCAGCAGGATACGCGGCGGATGGGTAGAAGGGTCGGTTACGCGCAGCCGACCAAGGCTGGGAGTATCAACGCAACCGGCATCAAGATTGGGAAGATCGTCCGGCATCAACGCTGCTCTTTCGCGAGTTCGGACACCTTGCCGCCACGCTCATACCAGCCTTTGGAGCGGTTCACGATCCAGACGACCGAGAGCATCACCGGCACTTCGATCAGCACCCCGACAACGGTGGCGAGCGCCGCACCCGAGTGAAAACCGAACAGGCTGATGGCGGCGGCAACCGCCAGTTCGAAGAAATTTGACGCGCCGATCAGCGCCGAGGGACCGGCAACGCAATGTTGTTCGCCGGCAAGCCGGTTGAGCAGATAGGCAAGGCCGGAGTTGAAATAGACCTGAATCAGGATCGGCACTGCCAGCAGGCCGATGATGGCCGGCTGCGCGATGATCTGCTCGCCCTGAAATCCGAACAGCAAAACAAGCGTCGCCAGCAAAGCGACGAGAGAAGCCGGGCCGAGCTTTGAAAGCAGCCGGTCAAGCGCTGCCTGCCCGCCACTTGTCAGCATCCGGCGACGGATGATCTGCGCGATGATGACGGGAATGACGATATAGAGGATGACCGACAGGACCAGCGTGCCCCACGGCACGGTGATGGCTGACAGGCCCAGCAGCAGGCCGACAATCGGCGCAAAGGCGACGACCATGATCGCGTCGTTGAGGGCGACCTGGCTCAATGTGAAATGCGGTTCACCCTTGGTCAGGTTCGACCAGACAAACACCATGGCCGTGCATGGCGCGGCTGCAAGGATGATGAGGCCGGCAATGTAACTGTCGATCTGGTCGGCAGGTAGATAGGGCTGGAACAGCCAGCCGATGAACAACCAGCCCAGTAGCGCCATCGAGAACGGTTTTACCGCCCAGTTGATGAACAGCGTTACGCCGATGCCGCGCCAGTGGCGGCCGACCTCACCAAGCGCAGCGAAGTCGATCTTGAGCAGCATAGGGATGACCATCAGCCAGATCAGTACCGCCACCGGCAGGTTGACCTTGGCAATTTCCATCGTGCCGATGGCATGAAATGCGCCCGGCAGAAAATGGCCGAGCGCGATGCCGACGACAATGCACAGCGCGACCCAGAGGGTCAGGTAGCGTTCAAAGGTGGACATGCAATTCCCTCACGGCCTTGCGACGCGACGGCCGTGTTCGTCCACCACGCGCTCGCCGTCTTCCTTGACGAACGCGCCGCGTTGCGGCGGCAGCAGGTCGAGTACGTCCTCGGACGGTCGGCAGAGCCGGACGCCCTTAGGGCTGACGACGATGGGTCGGTTGATAAGGATCGGATGCGCCATCATGGCATCGAGCAATTGCGCCTCGCTCAGAGCCGGGTCGCCAAGGCCACGTTCGGCATAAGGCGTGCCTTTCTCACGGAGCAGCTCTCGCGCAGATATACCCATGCGCGCGATAAGCCGAGTCAGCATGTCCCGAGATGGCGGCGTCTTCAGATATTCGATGACATGCGGCTCGACGCCCGCATTGCGGATCATCGCCAGGGTGTTGCGCGAGGTTCCGCAATCCGGGTTGTGGTAGATGATGACGTCCATAGCCTGCCTCACGCCGCGCTGTTGCGTGGAGACGACGCACCTTCGGACTGGCCGATCTCAGTCAGCTTCGTGCGGAGCGACGCCTTGTCGAGACTGGCGACTGGTAGGGACGTAAAGGCCGAGATGCGGTTCTTCATATAGCGGAAAGCGGCGACGAAGGCGGCTTCCTTCTGGATGTCCGGCCCATCGACGGCGGCAGGGTCTTCGATCCCCCAATGGGCGGTCATGGGCTGGCCGGGCCAGACCGGGCAGGCTTCACCGACGGCACTGTCGCAGACGGTAAAGACGAAATCCATGACAGGCGCGTCGGCTCCGGCAAACTCCTCCCAACCTTTCGAGCGGAAGCCCTCGGCGGGGTAGTCGAAGCTCCGCAACACCTTCAGCGCAAAGGGATTGACCGCTCCCTTCGGCTGCGACCCGGCAGAGAAGGAGCGAAAGCGACCATCGCCGTCCTTCTTCAGAATGCTCTCGGCGAGGATCGAGCGCGCGGCATTGCCGGTGCAAAGGAACAGAACATTGTAGATGCGGTCAGTCATGGGTGGCCTCCTTGGCGGCGAGGGTTTGCGGTGAGCAGCAAGGGGAAAAATCGGCGATCAGGGGCGCGCAGATTTCCGGGTGGCCACCGCAGCAATCCTTGACGAGAAAGCCCGCGAGCTCCCGCACAGCGTCGAGCCGCGCCCGATAGATGATCGAGCGGCTATGCCGCTCAGCATCAATCAGACCGGCGCGCGTCAGCGTCGCCAGATGCGTGGACATGGTGTTGTGCGGGACATCCAACCGGCGGGCGACTTCGCCCGCGGGCAATCCGTCCGGCTCGTGCTCCATCAGCAGGCGGAACACGTCGAGGCGGGTCGGTTGCGCGAGCGCGGCGAAAGCGAGGATGGCGTTTTCTGATTCCATATGTCGAGACTAATCGACATATGGACTGGAGTCTAGACCGGGACGGCACATAGTTTCCGCCTCGTCGGGAGACCGCTGAAACTCGCTTGTGATAGGAAAGCTGGCCGTCACCCAAACAGCAGCCTCAGACCCGAGGCGAGAAGGATTGCCGCCAGAATGATGCGCAGCCATAGTTCGGGGAGGTAACGGCTGCCGATGAAGGCCCCGAGCGAGCCGCCAACAGCGACGGCGATCAGCCACCCGGGTAGCGCACTAGGGATCTGATCCCACCAGGCATAGGCTCCAAGCAGTGCAGCAGCCGAATTCATCAGATTGTAGACGGCGGTTGTCGCGGCAGTCTGGCGCGCTGTCCCCCAGTTCATCGCGAGGATCACCGGTGCGAGGAATACTCCGCCTCCGGTCCCGGTCGTGCCGGATATGAAGCCGATGATCGCACCCGTGGCCAGCGCCGGGATGAAGGGCGGATCGGTCGGCAGGTCCGCAGATGATCCAGATCTACGAAGGGCCGTCCGCGCCATCTGGACGGCCGACAGGACGAGGACCGCCCCGACGACCGGATAATAGATATCCGCCGGTAGCTGAACATATCCTCCGAGCAGAGAGAACGGGAAGCCCAGGATCGCAAAAGGCCAGACACTTCGCCACGACAACCTTCCCGCCTTCAGGAACATGGCTGTCCCGATTGCTGCGACCAGCAGATTGAGGGCGAGCGCGGTCGTCTTCATGGCCAGCGGCGCAAAGCCGACCAGCGCCATGATCGCGATGTAGCCAGATGCCCCAGCCTGGCCGACCGACGCATAGATTAGTGCGATGAGGAAGAAGGCCACCGCGAGCCAGAGTCCATCCAATTCCACCTTGCCAGAACCTCATCATGGTCGGCATCCCGAGCGTGCGGCAGCGCGCGCGTTCCCCGAAGCTTCATTGTCTATCACCAGTCTGGTGCGAGCAACATGTTCTGATGGCGCCACAGTAGATATTGTTCGTATTGCCAAGCATTTACTGGGATTATCCGGCTGCCGATGCTACACTTGATTACTTGCGACGCGGGGGCAAAATGGGACGCTTTATTGAGGGATATGATCGAAGCCAGCCGCTTCTTTTACCTGCCTGCGTCGATGACTACGTTCCGCAGGAATCTCTGGTCCGCGTCGTTGATGGCTTCGTCGAAACCCTCGATCTCACGGCGCTCGGCTTCGAGCGCACTGTCTCGGCCGCAACAGGGCGACCCGGTTATCACCCCGGCGATATGCTGCGACTGTATATCTGGGGTTACCTGAACCAGTTGCGCTCCTCGCGCCAGTTGGAGCGAGCCTGCCAGCGCGACCTGGAGGCCATCTGGCTGATGCGGCGCATGACCCCGGACTATCGGACCATCGCAGCGTTCCGGCACGATAATCCCGAAGCGATCATTCGCACAGGCGCCGCGTTCATCAGCTTCTGTCGCGAGAACGGCCTTGTTACTCCCGGCAAGGTGGCACTGGACGGGACCAAGATGCGGGCGGTTGCCAGCGCGAAGAACATCGCTGGAGCAGATCGCCTGGCGCGCGACATCGCTCATACTGAAACGGAAATCGCCTACTATCTCGACCGTCTCAACATAGCGGATCAACACCCGGCGGACGTGCGCGATCAGACAGTCAATCGCGCGGCTTTTGCCGGCGCCATCGCATCGCTGGAGCGCCGAAAGCGGAGGTTGGAGAAACGGCAGGCCGAACTTGCAGAGCACGATACAAACGTCGTGGTCTTCGGGGAACCGGATTCACGACCAATGGGATATGGCCGGGCGCCGAAGTTTCCAGCCTATAATCTCCAGAGTGTCGTCGATATCGAAAGTGGCCTGATCATTCACAACGATGTCGCCAACGAAGCCAACGACAGCCAGTTGCTGCATCCAATGGCGATTGCGGCAAAGCAAGTGCTCGACGTCGACCAGCTCGAAGTGCTGGCGGACGGAGGCTATTCGAATGCGCAGGAGGTCGCGCGCTGCGAGCAAGATGGTGTTCGCGTGGCGGCACCGATCAAGCGTGGCGCCATGAGCGCAGAATTCTTCCGCCCTGTGCAGTTCATCCATGACGAACAAACCGACACGATCCGCTGCCCGGCTGGTGAAACCATGCATCCCAAGGGCAAACATACCCGAAATCGTGCGATCCGATACAGAACGCCCGCGTGCCAGACCTGCCAGATCAAACCGCAGTGTACGCCGGGATATCAACGCACGATCCACAGGCTCGTGGATCAGGGTGCGCTCGATCGGATGGAGCGTCGGGTCCACGAGAATCCCGATCTCATGGTGATCCGTCGCTGCACGGTCGAGCATCCCTTCGGCACCATCAAGCGAATGTCTGGCGGAGGCCGCTTCCTGACCCGCGGTTTGCGGCGGGTGAAAGCCGAAGCTGCCCTCTCGGTCCTGGCATTCAACATCATCCGCGCTTCGAACGCCTTCGGGACCGGAGCGCTGATGTCGCGAGGCTGAGAGCCCCGCTCGATTCAGTTCGCCTCATCGCGCCCGCACTGAATCGTCTGCGAGTTTCTGCACAGCCTGCCCCGCAACGCCCCCTTTCAGAGTGAGAGGATGGCCGGTTTTCCGTGACGGGTTGAGGGTTGGAGAAGAGGTCTCCGGCGCCCGTCATGGAGTTTCATCCCATGACCATGCAAGTTCTCGATGCCCGCCGGGACACCAGCGGCGGCTACAAGGTCGATGTCAGTCGTGGCGAGCGCGTCGGCCGCGTCTCGTCCGAATGGTTCTCGCGCCCCGACGACGAACGCTTCCTGTCGCTATCCGACCTCGCGCGCACCGTGCGGGAGCGCTCCGAGCGAAGCCGGACGCGCGTGGTGGACAGCGCGCTCATCCACGTCGAGGCGAACCGCCAGGATGCCGAGCGTCTTGCTTTGATGCTGCCGGGTGCAGAGGCCCCGGTCGCCCCGACACATTGGAGCTTCGGCCAGCTCGCCGGCCTGGTCGGCGCTCCGGCCGCCTATCTGCGCCAACTTCCGGCGCCGCTCGCCGCCATCAATCTGCAATATGGCCTGACCTCCAACCGGGTCGAGCAGATCAAGACGTTCGAGATTGAAGACGGCCGCGTCGAGCTGCGCGCCGTCACTGGCCCCGATTATGGGCGCATCTTCGATCACGAGCTGGTCGAGGCCGTGCAACGCATCGCGGGCAACGGCACGGGCGATACGCGCTGGAAAGTGCCGGGCGTGCTCGACTGGTCGACCGGGATCTACAATCCCAATGTCGACATCTCGAAAGAGACGACGACGCTCTATGCATCCGACCGCGACGTGTTCCTCTTTCTGGTCGATGATCTGAACCCGATCCAGGCCGGACGTCTGCCGGACGGCTCGCCCGATCTGTTCTTTCGCGGCTTTTACTGCTGGAACTCGGAAGTCGGGGCGAAGACGCTCGGCATGGCGAGCTTCTATCTCCGGGCGGTCTGCCAGAATCGAAACCTCTGGGGCGTGGAGGATTTTGAGGAGATCAGCATCCGTCACTCCAAATATGCTGCCTCTCGCTTCGCGCACGAGGCGGCGCCCGCGCTTCTGAACTTCGCCGAATCCTCGCCCGCGCCCTTCATCAACGGCATCAAGGCCGCCCGCGAGCGTATCGTGGCGCGGAACGACGAAGATCGTACCGACTTTCTGCGGCGCCGGGGTTTCTCAAAGGCCGAGACCGGCAAGATCATCGACACCGTCCTGTCCGAGGAAGGCCGGCCGCCCGAGAGCATCTTCGATTTCGTGCAGGGCATCACCGCAGTCGCGCGCAGCAAGACCCATCAGGACGCCCGCCTCGACATGGAGGCGAAGGCGAAGAAACTGATGGATCGGGCTGCCTGACTTCCGCAGAGCCGGGGATGCGGTTTTCCGTATCTCCGGCTTTGCGGCTTTCCGCCTTTGCGCTCAGGCGATGTCTTCGCGTCTAAAGGCTTTGCTTCATGATCCCCGCCCAGACCGCGAGGATGTCCCCTTCGATGTCATCGTCCTCGGCGACGACGACGCTGAACACCCCGAGCATGTCGGCGAACTCGATCACCTCAAGATGCCCGCGCGCCTGGAGCGCGGTGAGCAGCAAGGTCAACGCCTTGCCCTGGGCGCAGATGAGTGCGCGATCGGCAGCCGAGACGCGATAGCGCCGTCTCCGCCCGCCCAAGCTCTTGATCCAGTTCCAAGGCGCGATGCGCCAGTCCTCGGCAATGGCCGTATTCATGACGTCTCCCTCGCCCGGCCTGCGCGAGCGCCGGGCCGGCCTATGGCGCGTGCCGTGACGACCATCCTCCTCGATGCGCCCTCACCACCCCGTGCTGTGAAGCGGCGGCCCGAGCCCGCCGCGAGCTACGACTATTATAGTCGCCCACGCCCTATGCCACAGGATCTGCGGCGGCGATATCTCCTCCAGCGTCGTGATGGCCGCGCCGGCAGAAGAGAGGGAGAGAAGGGCTGGGATTTCGTGACGGGTTGGAGGTTGAGAGAGAGTCTCTCGGCCGCCCGTCGCGGAGTAAATCCCGATGGCTACTGCCTTTCAGAAGATCACCCTGTCGCCGGCGCGCGACATCCCCTTCAACAAGCTGGTGCTGAGCCAGAGAAACGTCCGGCGCGTCAAGGCCGGCGTCTCGATCGAGGACCTGGCGGCCTCGATCGCCCGACGCGGCCTTATCCAGAGCCTCAACGTCCGCCCCGTGGTGGACGCGGAAGGCAATGAGACCGGCATGTTCGAAGTGCCTGCGGGCGGCCGCCGGTTCCGGGCCCTCGAGCTGCTGACCAAGCAGAAGCGGCTCGCGAAGACCGCGCTCGTGCCCTGCGTCGTTCGCCCGGCCGACGATCCGATCCTCGACGAGGAAGTCTCTCTAGTCGAGAACACCGAGCGCGTCGACCTCCACCCCCTCGACGAATTCCGTGCCTTCCAGGAAATGCGCCTGAAGGGCACGCCCGAAGAGGATATCGCGGCCGCGCACCGCGTGACCGTGCAGGTCGTCAAGCAGCGCCTGCGCCTGGCCGCGGTCTCGCCCAACCTGCTCGACGTCTATGCCGAGGATGGCATGACGCTGGAGCAGCTCATGGCGTTCACCGTCACGAACGACCACGCCCGCCAGGAACTGGTGTGGGAGTCGATCAGCAAGAGCTGGTCGAAGGAGCCCTATCAGATCCGGCGCATGCTGAACGAGACCACGGTGCGGGCCTCGGACAAGCGCGCCGTCTTCGTCGGCGTCGATGTCTACGAGGCGCAGGGCGGCTGCGTGGTCCGTGACCTCTTCCAGGCCGACGATGGCGGCTGGCTTCAGGACCCCGCGCTACTCGACCGCCTCGTCGCCGAGAAGCTCAAGGCCGAGGCCGAAGCGATCGCATCCGAGGGCTGGAAGTGGATCGAGGTCGCCCTCAGCTTCCCCTATGGCCACGACCATGGCCTGCGCGAGCTGATCGGTGAAACCGTCGATCTGACTGACGACGAGCGCGCCACGCGCGAGGCGCTGCGCAGCGAATATGATCGGCTCGAGGCCGAATATTCGGAAGCCGACGAACTGCCGGGCGAGATCGATCAGCGCCTCGGCGAGATCGAGCAGGCGCTCGACGGCTTCGAACAGCGTCCGGTGATCTACGATCCGATCGAGATCGCCAGGGCGGGCGTCTTCGTCAGCATCGATGCAGACGGTTCGCTATCGGTGGACCGCGGCTATGTTCGCTCCGAGGACGAGGCTCCGGCTGCGCCCGAGGGCGACGAGGCCGAGGCGTCGACGGGCAGCGCCAGCGATCCGGCTGTCCCTGTGGTCCAGCGTGCCGTCATTACCATCGGCGGGCAGCCGACCGAGGCCGAGGAGGACGAGGAGGACGGCATCAAGCCGCTCCCCGAGCGCCTGGTCATCGAGCTGACTGCCTCGCGCACGGTCGCGCTGCGCAACGCGGTGGCGGACAACCCGCACATCGCCATGACCGCGTTGCTCCACAAGCTGGTGTCGGACCGCTTCATGACGCGCATGTACACGGGCGCCATGGAGGCCGGCGTGAAGAGCGTCTACCTCTCCGTTCAGGATGACGAGCTGAAGGACAGCCCGTCCGCCCGCGCGGTGCAGGAACGTCACGACGCCTGGGCGGCCGACGTCCCGAAGGACGATGACGCCCTGTGGGACTGGCTCGCCGCGCTCGACGACGCCAGCCGCATGGCGCTCATGGCGCATTGCGTCAGCTTCGGCGTCAATGCGCTCTATGAGCGGCCCAATCCGCACAGCTCCAGCGGCATCTCGCAGCACACGCTTGAGATGCGGCTCGCACAGGCCGATCGGCTGGCGCGCGCGACCGGCCTCGACATGGTGGACGTCGGCTGGAAGCCGACCGTGGGCAACTATCTCGGGCGCGTCACCAAGCCCCGCATCCTTCAGGCGGTCCGCGAGGGCGTCGGCGACCAGGCCGCGCAGCTCATCGATCATCTGAAGAAGGGCGACATGGCCAAGGAGGCGGAACGCCTGCTGGCCGACGCGGGCTGGCTGCCCGAGCCGCTTCGGCTGATCGACAGCCAGCCGGCCACCGATAGTGACGCCGGTGACGATGAGGGCGCCGAGCTGCCGGACTTCCTCAACGGCGACGACGAGGAGGACGTCCAGACCGATGCGGAGGAAGACGAGCAGCATCTCGTCGCAGCCGAGTGATTGACTGGCGGGTCGGCTTCGGCCGTCCCGCCTCTCCCTTTCACCAAAGGAGCGAGGCCATGAGCCGTCCGACAACCACGACGCCCCGGCGCGTCATCTTCCAATATCTCGTTCCCGTCCATGTCGAGGTCGAGGACGGCCTCGTCTGCCGGGTGACCGTCATCGACGAGACGCCGGTCCGCGATCCCGCCGTCGTCGAGGGCGACGCCAGCGACCTCGCCGAGGCGGTCGCGGCCGCCGACGACGGCCAGCCATGGCCGTCCTGGCGGTTCGGCTACTAGCCGCCTTCAGCACCGTCCAACCCCGAGCCCGGCCCCGTGCCGGGCTCTTTTCGTTTCAGGAGTTCAGCATGCCTCTCTTCACCATCGAGACGACCTACCGGATTCCGGTCTATCGCCAGCGCCGCTACGAAGCGCCGACACTCGCCGAAGCCTGCCGCCTCGCCATCGAGGACGATGACTGGGACGGGTCCAAGGAGGACTACGAGTGCGCCGGCGAGACGCACGTCACCGGCGCATGGCCCGGCGCGGTCGATCCCTACAGCGTGCCGCTGCTCGCGGTCCCGAGCCAGTTCGGCGAGACCCTCCAGCGCAAGGCCGACCATTTTACCGAGTTGCTCGCGCAGCTCACCCTTGTCGCGCAGCCCATGGGCCTGTCCGCACAAGATTTCGCGTGCTGGCTGCCGTCGGCACACTCCGCCGTCCGCAAAGCCAACGCCATCGTCGCGGCAGCGCGCGATCCCGACGAGGAAGGCCAGCTATGAGCGAATATATCGTCAAGGTCGGCTTCTGGCTACGCGCCTACGACACGCTGACCATCGACGCCGCTTCCGACGCCGAGGCGATCGAAGCAGCCAAGGCGGCGGCGGCCGTCGCCATGGAGTCGACGGCCTATCCCGACCACATCGACACGGACGAACGCCGTGAAGGCGTCATCGCCTTTATCGACCGCTGCAACGGCAAGGGCCGCGAAGCCGTGATCGAGGACGTCGAATTCGACGACGGCCGCATCCACGGACCACCCGCCGCCTGATCCCCCGCTCAACGTCCTTTCACCCAGAAGCCCGGCCATCGCGCCGGGCTTTCGCGTTTCATGGAGCCTGACATGGCCGACTATTTCACCCATTTCTCCTGCCTGCTCGATGTCGGCACGCCCGACAACGCCGCCCGCGCCCTCCAGCTTTACAACGACCTGTCCGAGGAAGGCGCATCGGAAGATCCACCCTCGGAGGGCTTCCTGCTCTCGATCGAGCCGGAGCATGGCGGCACACAGCTCTGGATGCGCGATGACGTGACCGGCGACCCCGAGCGCCTGATCCAGTTCGTCACGCGCTGCGCCGCCGAGTTCGGCCTCACCGGGCTCTGGGGTTTTCAGTATGCCAACACCTGTTCGCGTCCCTGCGTGAATGCGTTCGGCGGCGGCGCGCACGTCCTCAACCTCGCCACCCGCACCACGGTCGCCTGGACCTACACCAATGGCTGGCTGGCCGAAGTGCTCGACGGAGGCGATCCCGATGCCTGAAATCATCGAAACCACCGTCTATCGCCTCGACGAACTCGCTGGCACGGCGAAGGAGTATGCCCGCGCCTGGTATCGCGAGGCTGGCTTCGACCATGACTGGTTCGAGTTCGTCTTCGACGATTTCGAGCGCATCTGCTCGATCCTGGGCATCGATCTGCGGACCGTGCCCGCACGCCTCTATGGCGGCAGCTCCCGCCAGAAGCCTTGCATCTACTTTTCAGGTTTCTGGAGCCAGGGCGACGGGGCCTGCTTCGAAGGCCATTATCGGCATGCCAAGGCTGCACCCCGGAAAATCCGGGACCACGCTCCCGAGGAGGTCGAGCTTCACCGTATCGCGGACGCGCTCCAAGCGGTCCAGCGCCGCAACTTCTACCAGCTCCACGCCGGCATCACGCACCGCGATCGCTACTATCATGAATACTGCATGGCGATCTCGGTCGAGCGCGACAGCCCGACTTGGCAGGACTTGACGGCGGATGCGGAGGACGCGGTGATCGAGGCGCTGCGCGATCTCGCGCGTTGGCTCTATCGCCAGCTCGAACGTGAGCATGAGTATCTGACGTCAGACGCGGTCGTTGACGAAGCGATCCTCGCCAATGGCTACACCTTCACCGACACCGGACGCCGGTTCGGATAGCCAGCCCTACCAGACCGCCACTTCCCACTGACCGTCTACGCGAGCGAAGCCGATCGGCCGGTTCTGCGGCGCTGCGTTCGGCCGGCTCGGGTCCATGACGAGCTGCGTCATGCAGGTCACGCCCGGACCGACCCCGCCGGGCGAGCAGTCACCAAGCTTCAGCGTCGCATTGGCTAGCGACGTGCCCGTAAAGAGACGATGCCGCCGCACCGCCGCGGTCGCTTCTTCTTCCGTCGGCTGCGCCACTCCGGCCACCGCCGCCGGCGACGCCGCGACCGGGGAGAGCACCGGCCGGAGCGCGAAGCCCGCCCCGAACCCGATCACCAGGCACACCGCCCCGGTGATGCCGATTGCGCTGCCCTTCATACCGCCACCGACCTCCGCCCTGCGTGGCGGGCTCGCACGCGCGACCCGCCCCAATCTCTACTCCCCACGAAGTTTAGCGTCGCGGCCGCGTAGCCGAAAGGCTGGGCGATGAGTCGGGCACTGCGCGCGGCAGAGCGAGAGGATCGGTCGGAAGGCTCCGAGCCCGCCCCGTGGAGAGAGCGCGGCGTCGGCTCGCCCTCGTCCCCCTCTCTTTCCGGAGCCGCCCATGCTGCTTACGCTCGACCAACGCCGTCGGCTGCGCGCTGCGCTCGCCGATCGTCTCCTCGCCGTCTGCTACGGCGCGGGTGTCGACTCGACCGCCATGCTGATCGCATTGAGGCTGGCCGGACTGCGCCCGCACATTATCACCTTCGCCGATACCGCAGCGGAAAAGCCGCCGACCCTCGATCATCTCGACCGCATCGACGCGGTCCTCGCGGGCTGGTCATGGCCGCCCATCACACGCTGCCGGAAGCACACCCTTCCCGGGACGGCCTACGCCGATCTCTATGGCAACTGCCTTGCCAACGAGACCCTGCCGTCCCTGGCGTTCGGGCTGAAATCCTGCTCGATCAAGTGGAAGCAGAAGCCGCAGGACCAGGCAATCAAGGGCGCCGCGTCGGGGCCGAATGCGGCCGAGCCGCACCCGATCTGGCGGGAAGCCACCCGGCGAGGCACGCGGATCGTCAAGCTGATCGGTTATGATTGCGGCCGGGCGGATCTTCGCCGATCGCGCCGCCTGCCGGCCGCGGACGCCGATTTCGACTACGCCTATCCGCTCCAGATGCTCGGATGGGACCGCGCGGACTGCATCGGCGTCATCGCCGAGACGCTCGGCGCGCATATAGTCCCGATCAAATCGGCCTGTTTCTTCTGCCCAGCGTCGAAAATCTGGGAGCTTTACTGGTTGGCCGCCCACTATCCCGACCTGCTGGAACGCGCCCTTGTTCTGGAGCGCAATGCGCTGACCGGGCGACATAGCCGCTTCAGCGAAGTCGCGTTTGGCGCGACATGGGAAGACCTCGTCCGCTCGGCCGATCGCTTCCCTAGCAGCTCGACGACCGTGGGTCTCGGTCGGAGTTTTGCGTGGAACCAGTGGGCGCGGGTCAACGACGTCGTCGACGCTTCGTTTCGCGTCAAGCGCAGCGCCGAGGATCGCGAGCGCTTTCTCGCGCTCGCCGGTCACCTCCAAGGTGCCGGCAACGCGCTCGACGCCCGCGCCGCATGAGACCGGCCGCCGCCAAGGCCGCGCCGGCGGTCCCCCCAGCCAGAGCGAGAGGAAGGCCGGGACGGGTTTGAGCCCGTCCGGTCGAGAGAGAGCGCCGGGCCGGCTCGTCCGTCTCCCGCTCTTTCGAGGTGATCCCCATGCTTCATGCTTCCATTCCGGCGGCCGCTCCGGCCGCGCCCCTTGCGCCGACGTCCGGCCTTGCGCCCGCTACCGCCATTCTCGCGGCTGCGGAACGACTCCTCCCGCATATCGAACAGGGACGCGCGATCGACGCCGCCATCCTGCGCTCCGCCATGGAGCAGGCCTTTGGCGCGTCTGACGCCAGCGGCGCCTGGGACTGGAAATCGGCCTATGACGCCTGCGAGGCAGCGACCGTCCTGTTCCTCCGCAAATACGGCAAGGCGCTCTTCCGCAAAGCCGCATCTCCGGCTGCACGGCTCACCGCGCTGTCCAAGATCGAGAGCTTGCTCCCGACCCACACACGCCGCTCCGAGGAGGCCCAGGCCTTCCAGCAATTCTCGACACCGATCCCGCTCGGCCTTGCGGCGGTCACCGCCGCATCGATCACGCCTGCGGATCGCGTGCTGGAGCCGTCGGCCGGCACGGGCTTGCTTGCCGCACTCGCCTACGTCGCCGGCGCTGGCCTTTCTCTTAACGAGCTGGCCGAGACCCGGGCCGATTTGCTGGCAGCGCTTTTTCCGGCAGTCGCCGTGACGCGCTTCGACGCCGCCCAGATCGACGATCATCTCGATCGCGCCGCCGTCCCCAGCGTCGTCATCATGAATCCGCCGTTCTCGGTCATGGCGAACGTCTCCGGGCGCGTCGCCGACGCCGCCTATCGCCACCTTGCCTCGGCGCTGGCGCGGCTCGCGCCGGGCGGCCGTCTGGTCGCCATCACCGGCGCGAGTTTCTCGCCCGAGCTACCGACCTGGCGGGACAGCTTCGTCCGGTTGCAGGAGCGTGGCCGCGTCGTGTTCACCGCGGCGATCGCGGGCTCGGTCTATGCCAAGCACGGCACGACCATCGAGACGCGGCTGACCGTCATCGACAAGGCGCAGGCCGAGGATGCCGAGCGCTTCCCCCCATCCCCTGGTATCGCGCCGGACGTGGCGACGCTGCTCGCCTGGATCGAGCAGGACGTGCCGCCACGCATGGCCGTCGCGCTGCCAAAGATCGCGCCTGCCGTCACACCGCGCACCGTGCGCGGCTATCTCACCCGGGCCGCATCCGCCGCACCCGTCCGCCGCATCACGCAAGTCGAGGGCGTGCCGCTCGACTATGAGACCGTCGACTGGACGCCGCCCGAGGGCGGCCGCCTGTCGGACTCGATCTACGAGCCCTATGCGCTCCAGTCGATCCGCATACCGGACGCTCAGCCGCATCCGACCAAGCTCGTGCAATCGGCCTCCATGGCCTCGGTTGCGCCTCCCAAGCCGAGCTACCGGCCGTTGCTTCCCCATCCCATCGTCACCGAGGGCGTCCTTTCCGACGCCCAGCTCGAGACGCTGATCTATGCCGGCGAAGCCCATGGCGACTATCTCGCCGGCGCCTGGACGGTGGACGAGACCGGCGACCTCGTCACCGCCGCGCCCGACGACGCACCGAACGCCGTCCGCTTTCGCCGTGGCTTCATGCTTGGCGACGGCACCGGCGCCGGCAAGGGCCGCCAGTCGGCCAGCATCATCCTCGACAACTGGCTCCAGGGTCGGCGCAAGGCCGTCTGGATTTCCAAGTCGGACAAGCTGCTCGAAGACGCGCAGAGGGACTGGTCAGCCGTGGGGATGGAGCGGCTACTGGTTACGCCGCTGTCCCGGTTCCCGCAGGGCACTCCGATCCGGCTCAACGAAGGCGTCCTATTCACCACCTACGCTACGCTACGGTCCGACGACCGTGGGGAGAAGCTTTCGCGCGTCAAGCAAATCGTCGAGTGGTTGGGCTCCGATTTCGACGGAGTGATCATTTTCGACGAAAGCCACGCGATGCAGAACGCCGGCGGCGGCAAGGGAGAACGGGGCGATGTTGCCCCCTCGCAGCAGGGCCGTGCGGGGCTCAGGCTCCAGCACTTGCTGCCGAACGCTCGCGTCGTCTATGTCTCGGCGACCGGCGCGACCACCGTCCACAATCTCGCTTATGCCCAGCGGCTCGGCCTGTGGGGCGGCGACGATTTCCCCTTCGCCAATCGCGCCGAGTTCGTCGAGGCAGTGGAGAATGGCGGTGTCGCGGCCATGGAGGTGCTCGCCCGCGACCTGCGCGCGCTCGGCCTCTACACGGCCCGATCGCTCTCCTATGACGGCGTCGAATATGAATTGGTCGAGCACAAGCTCACACCCGAGCAGACCCGCATCTACGATGCCTATGCCGGCGCCTTCGCCATCATCCACAATCATCTCGATGCGGCGATGCAGGCCGCCAACATCACCGGCGACAGCGGCACGCTGAACCGTCAGGCCAAGTCGGCCGCGCGCTCGGCCTTCGAGAGCGCCAAACAGCGCTTCTTCGGCCATCTGCTGACCAGCATGAAGACCCCGACGCTGATCCGCTCGATCGAACAGGACCTCGCCGACGGACACAGCGCCGTCATCCAGATCGTCTCGACCGGCGAAGCCCTGATGGAGCGGCGACTGGCCGAAATCCCGACCGAGGAATGGAACGACGTCAGGACGGACATTACGCCTCGTGAGTACGTCCTAGGGTATCTCCAGCACTCGTTCCCTGTGCAACTCTATGAGCCGTTCTCCGACAGCGAGGGCAATCTCTCCTCGCGGCCGGTCTTCAGGGACGGCCAGCCCGTCGAAAGCCGGGAAGCCGTCGCCCGCCGCGACGAGCTGATCGAGCGACTGGCATCGCTTGAGCCTGTTCCCGGCGCCCTCGATCAGATCGTCCAGCGCTTCGGCACCGATATCGTCGCCGAGGTCACCGGCCGGTCGCGCCGCGTGGTGCGCAAGGGCAAGCGCCTTGCGGTCGAGAACCGGGCGGCGTCGGCCAATCTCGCCGAGGCAGCCGCCTTCATGGACGACCAGAAGCGCATCCTCGTCTTCTCGGATGCGGGCGGCACGGGACGCAGCTATCACGCCGATCTCGCTGCCCGTAATCAGCGCCTGCGCATCCACTATCTGCTGGAGCCGGGCTGGAAGGCCGATGCCGCGATCCAGGGTCTTGGCCGCACCAATCGCACCAATCAGGCGCAGCCGCCACTGTTCCGGCCGATCGCCACCGATGTGAAGGCGGAGAAGCGCTTCCTCTCGACGATCGCGCGCCGTCTCGACACGCTCGGCGCCATCACGCGCGGGCAGCGCCAGACCGGAGGCCAGGGCCTATTCCGGCCCGAGGACAATCTGGAAAGTCCATACGCCCGCGATGCGCTGCGCCAGCTCTACCTGCTGCTCGTCCGCAATAAGGTCGGGGGTTGCACGCTCGATCGCTTCGAGCGGGCGACCGGACTGAAGCTCATGGACGTTAATGGCATCAAGGACGAGCTTCCGCCGATCACCACTTTCCTCAACCGCCTCCTGGCGCTCACCATCGAGCTTCAGGGCATTCTCTTCACGGCGTTCGAGCAGCTCCTGACGGCAAAGGTCGAAGGCGCGATCCGCAGCGGCGTCTATGACGTGGGCCTGGAGACGCTTCAGGCCGAGAGCTTCGCCGTCACCGACAGCCAGGTCATCCATACCCATCCGGGCACCGGCGCCGAGACCCGGCTGCTCACCATCACCCGGCGCGAACGCAATCGGCCGACCGCTCTCGCCGACGCGCTCGACCATCTCTCCGATCCACGCGCACGGCTGCTGGTCAACGGTCGCTCCGGCCGCGCCGCCGTGCAGGTTCCCGCCCCGTCGATCATGCTCGACGATGGCGAGATCGAGCGCCGCATCTGCCTCATCCGCCCGATGGAACAGCACTTTGCCCCGCTGCGCATGATGGGCGAGACCCACTGGGAAGAGACTGATCGGACCGCCTTCGCCGCCGCATGGTCGGCGGAGCTAAACGACGTGCCGGAATTCTCGGACAGCACCATCCATGTCGTCGCCGGCCTGCTGTTGCCGATCTGGAAGCGCCTGCCGAACGAGTCGACGCGCGTCTATCGGCTCCAGACGGATGCCGGTGAGCGCATCATCGGCCGCCGCGTCTCGCCCGCCTGGGCGACGAACGCCACGACGAAGGGGGCCGCGTCGCTGGCACCGGAGCAGGCGTTCGCAGCACTCATGGACGGCAAGACGACGATCGATCTGATCGAAGGGCTTCAGCTTCGCCGGTCTCGCGTCATGAGCGCCCATCGCCTCGAGCTGACCGGCTTCACCGAAGCGATGCGGGACCGGCTGCGTGCCTATGGCCTGTTCAGCGAGATCATCTCGTGGAAGCTGCGCTTCTTCGTTCCGGTTGATGCCAGCGGCCCTACGGTGCTGGCCAAGCTGCTCGACACCTATCCGGTGGCCCGCATCTCCGATCGGGAGGCTGCATGATGCCTCGTCAGGACGCTTCCGATCTCGCGCACCGTCTCGGCCGTCAGGCCGAGGCGGTGTGCCGCCACTATCTGTCGAGCGGGCGGCGCGAGGGCCGCTACTGGCTGGTCGGCGATGTGCGCAACACGCCGGGCCGCTCCATGTATGTGCGGCTCAAGGATTCGCCCAAAGGCCCTGCGGGGAAGTGGACCGACGCCGCCACCGGCGAGCATGGCGATCTCCTCGACGTCATCCGCGAAAGCTTTGGCCTGGTCGACTTCAAGGACGTCGCCGACGAAGCACGGACCTTCCTCAGCATGCCACCGCCCCAGCCAGGAGCCCGCGAGCACCAGCGGCAGAGCCCGGCGCCGCACGGCTCGCCCGAGGCCGCCCGTCGCCTGATCGCCATGTCGCAGATGATCACCGGCACGCTCGTGCAATCGTATCTGCGCGAACGCGGCATTACGGATTTACGCGGAACCGGAAGCCTGCATTTCCACCCGCGTTGCTACTACCGGCCCGACGAGCATTCCCCGACCGAGACGTGGCCCGCAATGATCGCGGCCGTGACCGACCTGCGCGATCGGATCACCGGGGCGCATCGCACCTGGCTCGATCCACGGCGCAAGGACAAGGCGCCTCTCGACACGCCGAGACGGGCGATGGGCGATCTTCTCGGCAATGCAGTCCGCTTCGGCCATGGCAGCGAAGTAATGGCGGCCGGCGAAGGCATCGAAACGGTACTGTCGATCCGACAGGTCTTGCCCGACATGCCAATGATGGCGGCGCTCTCGGCAGCCCATCTCGCCGCCATCCTGTTCCCGGACACATTGCGGCGGCTCTACATCCTTCGCGACAACGATCCGGCGGGCGACGGTGCGCGCGACAGTCTCGTCGAAAGGGCGAACGCGGCCGGGATCGAAGCGATCGTGATCTCGCCCCAGCTCGGCGACTTCAACGAGGATCTCCGCGCGTTTGGCCGCGACACCCTCCGCAGCCAGACACGGGTCCAGATCGGGCCGCAGGACGTCGCACGTTTTATGGCGTTAGCGGCATAGCCGGCAGGAAGGATTGCGGCGCGTCATCGACGTGCCGCGTCCGGATGCATCGTTCCGTCAGAGAGGACCGCGCCTCGGCCTTCTAGAGGGCGATCGGCCCACAAGCCGGCCAGCCAGGCAATGGCGGCGGCCGACTATTTTCCGGCGCGGCCTAAAGGCCGCTTTCCATCGCGAGGCAAAATAGCCGGCCTTAGCCATCGAGCCCTGCGCTTGCGCTCCGGGTGCCCGGCCGTCCGGCCCGTGGGCTTCGTCGCCATGAAGGCCGCGACGGTCGCGGTCCTATCGACGGAGCATCCCATGGACACGCACGACGACTTCGAACCTCATCACGAATCCTCACCCACCGACCATGTCCTCAACGAACTTCAGCTCCACGGCTACCGGCCTTTCGCCGACGAACCGGATCAGCGGCTTCTGCCCGATGGCAACGCAGTGGCGGGCGCCGTTGCCGACATCTTCGACGCCCTGATCGGGACACTGGAAGATACACGCCTCGAACCCGACCTCGACGATCTACTCTGGTCGACGGTCAATCTCTTCCAACGGGCGACCGAACGGATCGGACGCGAGCTGGACGACAATGAGCAGGCCCAGAAGCGCGGGCAGCGCGAACAGGACGGCAGCGAGGTCAAGTCGGTCGAGCTCGAACGCCTGATCGCCGAGGGCAAGACCCTGATCGAACGCCAGAACGCCTTCGAGTTGATGCGCGACCAGGCCGCCGAACACTATGAACGCCAGATCGGCAAAGTCTGGCTCCCGCGCAGCGGGTCGAAGGTCAACCATCGCAATCTCACCTCGGCGATGATCGACAGCCGCGATTTCCTGATGGCGAAGAAGCGCGCCGAGCAGGAGGTGCTTCTGCCCCCCGGACCAAAAATCGTCGTCACCGGCGGGCTGGACTTCAACGATCACCGCCTGATCTGGGCCAAGCTCGATCAGGTGCATCACAAGCACCCCGACATGGTGCTGGTCCACGGCAAGTCGCCCAAGGGCGCACCGAAGATCGCCTCCCTGTGGGCGACGAACCGCAACGTGCCTCAGATCGGCTTCGCCCCCGACTGGGCCAAGCATGGCCGCGCCGCACCCTTCAAACGCAATGACGAGATGCTGGAGATCATGCCCAAGGGCGTGCTGCACTTCCCGGGCAACGGCATCGACGACAACCTCGCCGACAAGGCCAAGAAGCTCGGCATTCCGGTTTGGAAGCACGGCGGCGCGTGAGCGCCGCCGTCACCTCTCCGCAGATACTCTTATTCACGCAAAAGCGTATCGGCGTATTTCCGCAGAATCGCATTTCAGTCCGGTTCGCCCGTTACGGCGATCCGGGCCGAACGTGCATAGTGGGCAAGCTCTGTGTCGTTCTCGATCAGCGCATCGAGCAACGCTTTCATGTCCGCCTGGTCGGAGGAAGACTGAAACGGACCCGGCTGACGTTCGATGGCCAGCACGGCGATTGCGAGCGCCTTTTTCACGAGATGCAGGTCCCTTCCGGTGAATTCCGCCATCTCCGGTCCTTCGCGACTCCAAACCTCTGGCCGCCAACATAGCCGAAGTCTTGGCCTAGCAGGACATGGTGAGATCGCGACGGAGCAAGCGTCGTGGAAGGACGCAGGTCTCCTCACGCGAGAACCACCTCCGCCTATCAGCGCTGATCCTTGGTCCAGCCGCGGACTTGTCGCCATCAACCCATAAAGGGTCGGCTATGCGAGCATGCCGCCGCTGCGGCTGCGCCTGCGCGGTGATTGCAGTCCACGGCCGAACACTTCGGGCGCCTGTCGGCAGGGGATGGTCCCCCGCTCCAGCAGGAGCCCAACAATGTCCCTCAACGACGCTCACGCTTTCGCCTTCAGCCTCGCCACCACCCTGATGGCCGCCATCGTCATCTTCCAGGCCGGCGACGGCACCCTCTCGGTGACGCCTGCCAGCGAATATGACGGCGACGCCTCGGAGATCATCCATGAGATAGATCCCTTCGCCCCGTAAGGAGCGCGATCCCACGCCGGGCGGAGATCGCCAGCGATTTCCGCTCCCGGCGCACGCGCATTTCGGCTATGGTCGCGGTGCGTCGTGGTGGTGGTGGAAGGCGCGGTCGTCAGACCTGAACGATTGGAGACCACCGCCATGATCATCCTCGCCATTCTCGCATCCCTCGTCGCCATCGGCCTGCTCTGCTGGCTGTTGTTCACCCTGGCGGTCTTCGCGCTGCCCGCCTTCGTCGGCGTGACCGCCGGCGCATGGGCCCACGACAGCGGCGCCGGCATAGCCGGCGCTATCGTCGTCGGCGCGATCGCGGCCGCGATGACGCTCGTGATCGGGCACCTTCTGATCGCCTTCGTCCGTCCGATGTGGCTGAAGCTCGTCGTGGCGATCGCCTTCGTCGCCCCGGCGGCGATCGCGGGTTTCCACGCCACTCATGGCATCGTGAAGCATCTGATGCCGTCCGAGGCGTGGCAGATCGCCTTCTCGATCATCGGCGCCGTCGCGGTCGGGATCACCGCTTTCGTTCGGGTCGCTGGAATGGCGACGACCCCAGGCCCATCCGGCCGGGATCTTGTTCAAGCCTGACATTCGTCGTCGTCGTGGTTGCGGAGGACAGAGCAACGTGGCGAGCACCGCGTCCCGTCGCCTCCGAGATTGCGGATGAGCAGCGTGCTACGGACCGACAACCGTCCCTGAAAGCGACCCGCGTCAGAGCACTTGGGACAGCGCCGCCAGCGCGTCCGTTCTTGACCCGAAGGCAGAGGCCATTGCGGTAGCGATGAACGGAGATGCAGGAGCGATGCCCTGTCGACGGGAGACGAAGCCGCTGAACCCTGCCGTGGCGCCGGCTTTTCGGTGCGGGAGGGCACCATTTTCTCCGTTGTCTGACCGTGCCTCGACCGCTCCAAACGGTCTCTCCAATGGCCTGATCTGGCTGAAGACCGGCTTCGCCTCGATCGCCTATGCCGCAACAGCCGCGTCAAACTTTCTTCCCCTGCCGGCTGCGCCGTCATTCCGCGCGCAACAAGAAAGCCCTCCTTGGCTGTCCAGCCCCATCCTCACCCCAGCGCGCAAGCGCGCCGAGGACCCCGAGCAAGGGGTGCGCCGTCGATCGCCTCCGGCCTGCCGATCGCCATCGAGACCGCATGGTGCGGGCTCGGGAACGGAAAACGGAGATTTACAATGGCGACCATCGGCACCTTCAAGAAGACCGGCTCGAACGAGTTCACCGGCGACATCGTCACCCTCAGCGTCCAGGCCAAGAACGTGCGCATCGTTCCCGACCAGCGCGCCACCGGCGAGAACGCCCCCAGCCACCGGGTCCTGGTCGGCCGCGCCGAGATCGGCGCCGCCTGGTCCAAGCGCTCCAACGAGGGTCGCGACTATCTGGGCCTCAAGCTCGACGATCCGAGCTTCAACGCCCCGATCTACGCCAACCTCTTCGACGACGAGGGCGAAGACACCTTCTCGCTGATCTGGTCCCGCCCCAACGGCAGGCGCGCCGACTGAGGCTCCCCCGCAAGGCCCCGACCCAAAGGTCGGGGCCTTCATTCAGAACGACCGAATCAGTTTCACTGGATCGCTCCCTAGCGACGGAACCAGCAGCGCCTTTTGGCTCGCAAAATAAGCCAATAACGACTATTATAGTCGTAGTTCTGGCGTGCGCGTAGGTCCGAGTGGGAGGTGATCATGCATGATCACCGCCCGACAATCTCGGGCCGCGCGCGCGTTGCTGGGTTGGACACAGGAGACGCTCGCTGACCGGGCCCGGGTATCTTTGACCGCGCTGAAGCGCCTCGAATCCACAAGTGGCCTCGAGGTCTACGAGAGCACGCGCGATGAGATACGGCGCGCCTTCGAACGTGGCGGGATCGTTTTCCTTAACTCCGACCAGGGTGTGGGAGTCATGCTTGTTGATGGAAAAAAGGAAGGCTGACCGATCAACAGGCGACCGTCTCGCCGGTGCGCGACGTTCCCATGGCGCCAGGAGGTCATATCCTCACATCAGCGTTAACAATCCCCTTCAAAATGGATACATCTGTCCGAGGGGGACGTGGTGACCAAGCAAGACTTTCTCGATCAGCCACCCGGCGGAGCAGCGCTCACGGCCTGTGACCGAGCGCACCTGAAACTGTACCTGCGCCTTCTTGATGCCGACGCGGAAGGCGCGGACTGGAAAGAGGTCGTCAGGGTGTTGTTCGGTATTTGTGCCAAAACAGAACCCGAACGCGCCGCGCATATCCACGCCGCTCACCTTTCCCGCGCCAAGTGGATGACGCAGAGCGGCTTCGGTGAGCTCCTGGGTCCTCGTCTCCATTGAGGTGATGCAGGATCTGCATCACGTCGGTTGGTCTTCGTTCTTCCCGCCGGTGACACAACTTGGAATCGTCTCAACCGCAAAACTCGCGTTGCGTAACATTTGCGCGGAGGCGGCGGAGGATGTCCGAAGAAGAAAGTTGGCGGTCAGATGCCGCCTATGACTATGTCGACAAGCTGTCCCCTGGTGACCTCGCCTGGGAATTTCTGCGACGTAACCCCGAATACAGAAAATCATATCATGAGTTGATCGCCACTGGTCGGCTTACCGACGATGTCGCGCGCGCTTTCGCCGAGCAATGGGGGTTGCGATTTCCCTATCGATCCACAAGCAAGCGCGCTGACGCAGCCGATTTTCTGGACCCCGCAAGTCGATCCCGGCGCAATCATATTCGCCGTTGGGCCGCCCCCTGAGGGCAGCTCCATCACCGGCGAAATGCTGCGTCTTCGCGCAATAATCCAGCACGGCCGGGATCTTCTCCGGCTCGAATTGCGCGGCGAGCGCTATGACATACTGCTTGTAGAGCCGGACGCACAGGGTCCGCTTGGCATTCACATCATCTTCGACGACTTGATGCCAGACCGGAAAACAACGCTTGAGCGTTTTTGGAACGCGATGGCCGGCAAACGCGTGCCGCACGACCCTCGTCTGACACCTCAGCGTCACCAGCGCGCCCGCCAGATGCTTCGTGCCATCGACGCGCGGTTCGTCGGATCGACCTATCGCGACATCGCCGAAGTACTCTTTCCAAACCACGAACATGATCCAGCAAAATGGGTCGATAGCCCATTCCGTGTGATGATGAGCCGTCTTGTCAGAGACGGCATGGCCTTCGTGCGCGGCGGATATCGCACGCTTCTGCGTCGCCCGCGCCGCCACCGCTGACCGCCCCCCGGGGTCGCGGATAACAACTTAACTTCGTTCCTGCCCCGAACGCCGCCTTCCCGCCACCGTGCTCACAATCCGCCGCTCACCCGATGCGGCCACCGCGAGACCACGGAGGTTCGATCATGGCCGAAAGCGCCGCCAATCTACCGCTACGATACCTGAGAACGCAGGAAGCGGCACGCGTCCTCGGACTCTCCGAGCGCACCCTCGAAAAGCATCGAACCTATGGCACCGGCCCCAACTATCGAAAGCTCGGCGGCCGCGTCGTCTATTCGATAGACGATCTCCAGACATGGGCCGATCGCGGCCTTGTCAGCTCGACCTCCGACCCCCGTGCCGGCACCGTGCTCCCTGCCAAGCGCCAGCCCGCCGCCCCTGCCGCCGGCGGCCGCTTCCCGCGCTGAGCCGACCTGCCATGTCGTACCCCCACCGGCATCGCGATGAACGTGCGCAGCTCGACCTGTTCCGAGCGCTGCCCGGCGATCTTGCGCCCCGCGATGCGCAGGATCTCATGGCCTATCCGTTCTTCTCGCTGGCCAAGTCGAAGCGCCTAGCGCCCATAGACTTCAAAGCGGGTTCGGTGAAGATCCGCGTCGAGGCAGTCGCCGAGCACGGAATGGCGACGATCTGGGACGCCGACGTTCTGATCTGGGCCGCCTCGCAGATCGTCGAAGCACGCGATCTCGGCCTGCGGCCGTCGCGCCTGATGGCGACCACCCCCTATGAAATCCTCAACTTCATCGGCCGCGGCGTGTCACTCCGCGACTACGACCGCCTGAAGGCTGCGCTCGACCGGCTTCAGTCGACCACGGTGGCGACCTCGATCCGCCAACCGACCGAGCGGCGGATGCACCGCTTCTCCTGGATCAACGAGTGGAAGGAGCGCGCGGATGATCGCGGGCGCCCCCTCGGACTCGAACTGATCGTCCCCGACTGGTTCTACGGCGCGGTCCTCGACGACGCGCTCGTGCTGACCATCGACCGCAATTATTTCGGTCTGACGGGAGGCCTGGAGCGCTGGCTGTACCGCCTCGTGCGCAAGCACGGCGGCAAGCAGGAGTTTGGCTGGAGTTTCGACTTCCCGCATCTCCACGCCAAGTCGGGCAGCCTCTCGCCGCTCAAGCACTTCGCCTACGACCTCCGCGACATCGTCAAACGCCAGCCGCTGCCCGGCTACCGCCTGGCTATCGAGCAATGCGTCGGCGGTCCCGAAATCCTGTCGTTCGTGCCGACCGATCCGGATGCCCTCGGCATCCCGCGCCGTCGTCGCCGGACCAAACCTCACCCTGGGGATAAGCTGTGAATCGTCTCGTGCTATCAGGGACCGGCACTATCGTGCCATCGGGGACCGGACTCTCGTGCTATCGGGGACCGGAATCGCCGAATCCTCGCGCTGAATCAGCAGCTTGCGAGCCCCGTAACTTATCTAACCTAGATTCCTACGGAATCTTTCTAACGCGACCGCCGTTTTCGGCCGCTGTGGACGAGTCCCCTTTTCCCGGGAGACTGTCATGATCGTCGCGCTCCTCAATCAGAAAGGCGGCGTCGGCAAGACGACATTGGCGTTGCATCTCGCTGGTGAATGGGCACGCGGTGGACGGCGCGTCACGCTGATCGACGCCGACCCCCAGGGTTCGGCGCTCGACTGGTCGCAGCAGCGCAGCCGAGAGGGGTTGGAGCGGCTGTTCGGTGTCGTCGGCCTGGCCCGCGACACGCTGCACCGCGAAGCGCCGGAGTTGGCCCGCGACGTCGACCATGTCGTCATCGACGGCCCGCCGCGCGTCGCCGGGCTGATGCGCTCGGCGCTGCTCGCGGCCGATCTCGTGCTCATTCCGGTGCAGCCGTCGCCGCTCGATGGCTGGGCCTCGGCGGAGATGCTCTCGTTGCTCGGCGAGGCACGCATCTATCGCCCGCAGCTCGCCGCCCGCTTCGTACTGAACCGCTGCGCGGCTCGCACCGTGTTGGCGCGCGAGACCGCCGAAACGCTCGCGGATCACGACCCGCCCTTGCTCTCGACCACGATCGGCCAGCGCATCGTCTTCGCCGATGTCGTGCAGACCGGCCGGCTCGCCGCCGAGCAAGACGAGGATTGCCCTGGGGCGCGCGAGATCGCCGCGCTCGCAGCGGAAGTCGCGAGGATCTGCGCATGAGCGCGCGGTCCCCGAAACGCAGCTTCGCGGCGCGTCCGGCCGATCCGGAGAGCTGGATCAAGGCGCCCGAACGCCACCCCCCGCGCGCGCAAGCCGGCGAGGACTTCTCGGCGCGACTGACGATCGACGTGACCGCGGATATGCGCGGCCGCATCAAGATCGCCGCCTTCCAGCGCGGCCAGACCGTCGCCGACATGCTGCGCGCGCTGTTCGAGCGCGAATTTCCACCCCCATCAGGAGAAGGATCATGACCGGCCCTGGCGCCGCGCCAATGCGCGTCGGCCGCGCCGCCATCGAGCTGCCGGTCGACAGCCTCACCCAGGTCGAACTTACTTGGGTCGAGAAGCGAACGGAGCACTGGATACGGTTCGGTCGCGAGCTACGCGACCAGATCCTCGACCGGCGCCGACGCATCCTCTTCTTCCTTCCCGGAAGCATCTTCGCGCTGGTCCGATGGGCCGCGAATGAGCACGGGACCGTGCTCTCGCGCCTCGACATCCTGCGCGCCGTTGAGCCTGCTGCGCCGTGCCAGACGGTGCCGACCGTCACGCCCGGCGCGGACATCCTCTTGCGCGTCGATGGCTGGCCGAAGGTGGAGCGCATGCTCCAGCTTATCGACGCGATCGAGGCACGCGGCATCGACCCGATCGAGGTCTCGCCGGACCATTGGCGCCATGTCCACAACCGAATGACTGTTGGCGAAACACCGCGCGCGTATGGTCCGCGCCAGCATCGCGCTTTTCTCCTGCGTCGGGAGATCGGCGCATGACCCGGCTCTCCTATGCCATCGTCACGACGGCGGCAGTGTCGCTTCTCGGCTTCGCCTCGATCGCTTCGTTCGCGCCGCGCCTCATCTGGAACGCGTCCGCCAGCACCCCCGTCGGCTTCTACACGATCGGCGATGTGGGCGCCCTCAACGTGACCGATCTGGTGGCGGTCGACGCGCCCGAACCGCTCGCCACTTTCCTGTCGGATGGCGGCTACCTGCCGCGCGGCGTGCCGCTTCTGAAGCGCGTCGCCGCGCTGCCGGGACAGCGGGTCTGCCGAAACGGGCTCGCCATCACCGTCGACGGCGTGCCGCTAGGCGATGCCCTCGACCGCGATAGCCGTGGTCGCCCGCTTCCCGTTTGGCAGGGCTGCCGATCGGTCGCGGATGGCGAGCTGTTCCTGATGAACTGGCAAGTCCGCGACAGCCTCGACGGTCGCTACTTCGGGCCGCTTCCGGCCTGGGCCGTGATCGGGCGGGCCACCCCTCTCTACACCGACGAGGACGGCGATGGCCGCTTCGTCTGGCGCGCGCCGACGCGGTGACGGCGTGCCCATGCCCCTCTTCACCGCAATCTGAAGGAGACGACCAATGCCCGTGATCGGTCAATTCATGCGCGAGAATGATGGCTTTATCGGCCACCTGACGACGCTGTCCCTGCACCAGGACATCATCATCGTTCCGGCCGAACCGTCCGATGCAGAGAACGCGCCTGACTTCCGCGTGCATGTCCTCGATACGATGAGCAACGAGACCGGCGCGGAGATCGGCGCCGGCTGGAAGCGCACCGGCGAGAAGGCCGGCGATTACGTCTCGCTACAGCTCGACGATCCCACCTTCGCACATCCGATCCGCGCCAATCTGTTCCAGTCCGCAGACGATAAGTCCGCCTGGGGCCTGCACTGGAATCGTCCGCCGAAGCGCGGCGAGCGGGACTGAACGATGCCCGCCGCGCGCATGCAGCTTGTCGTCGGAGGGGGGATCACCCTCCGACGTGCAGCCCTCCTTCTCCTTTCCGGCCTGATCCTCGCCGCACCGGTCGCGAGCACTGCCCACGCCCAGCAGACGCCGGTCGAGCGGCCGTCGCGCAGTGATCCCTATGGCGCTTACATCGCCGAGGCGGCGCAGCGGTTCGGCGTTCCAGAGGCATGGATTCGCGCCGTCATGCGCGTCGAAAGTGCCGGCGACGTGCGCGCCATCTCGCCGGCCGGCGCGATGGGCCTGATGCAGGTCATGCCCGCTACCTGGGCGGAACTCCGCGTCCGACATCGGCTCGGCAGAAATCCCTACGATCCGCGCGACAACATCCTAGCGGGTGCGGCGTATCTGCGCGAGATGCACGACCGCTACGGATCGCCCGGCTTCCTGGCGGCCTACAACGCGGGTCCGGGCCGCTACGAAGAGTATCTCGCAGGACGCCCGTTGCCGGCTGAAACGCGCGCCTATGTCGCGACGCTCGCCCCCATTGTCGGCGGGGGCGAACTCGCCGGCCCCGTCGTGGTAGCGGCCGCCGATCCGCTCGCCTGGACGCGAGCGCCGCTCTTCGTCGTGCAGTCAACCGTCGCCGGACCTGCCATGCCTGTGCAGTCCGAAAGCGCGCCCGGTGACAGCACGGCGGCCGCCCCGGAGCGCGATCAAGGCCCGGTGGCTTCGCGCACCGAGGGCCTTTTCGTCGCGCGCAATGTCCCCGGTGGCCCGCGATGACCGCGTTCGCACCCATTCGCAGTGTGGCGTGTTCTGGCGGACGGAAGGCGGTCCGGGGAGGAGGAGCTGTCAGCACAACCGCACGATGGCGAGATAAAAGCCGGCGAGGTGCGGCTTGGTGCGGTCGTGTGTTTTCAGAGGCTTATGGCGCATTTGCGCGAGGTGCGCCTGATCGGCGCAGCCTGCGCATTCGCCATTTCGCCAAGGCTTTCCGCGCGTTTGCGCGATGTGCGGGGCCTCGACCATGAGCGGCGAGGACGATTTCCGCATCCGGCCTGGCCGCATCCGTTCGACCCGTGCGCAGCAGGCGCGGCCCTTCATCGCCCAGGCGCTCGCCGCCGCACAGCGGGCCGGTGGACGCGTCTCGCGCTCCGGCCAGATCAGCAAGGGCAATCGCTCGCGGTTTGGACGCGGACAGCGCGCGACCGTGCAGGCCAATCGGCTGCTCACGAGCCGATCGCGCAACACAGTCATCAAGACACGCGTCGTCCGTCATAGCGCGCGGGCCGCGCCGCTCTCTGCACACCTCAGCTATCTCCGCCGCGAGGGCGTCACCCGGGATGGGGAGAAGGCGCGCCTGTTCGGCCCCGCATCCGAGGACGCCGATCCGAAGGCCTTCGCCGAGCGCACCCAGGACGATCGGCATCACTTCCGGTTCATCGTCTCACCCGAGGACGCGACCGAGATGAGCGACCTCAAGTCCTTCGCGCGCGAGCTGATGGGTCAGATGGAGAAGGACCTCGGCACCAAGCTCGACTGGGTCGGCGTCGATCACTGGAACACCGACAATCCCCACGTCCACATCATCCTGCGTGGGCGCACTGATGACGGCCAGGACCTCGTCATCTCCCGCGACTACATCAAGGAGGGCATGCGCGCCCGCGCGCAGGATCTCGTCACCCAGGAGTTGGGGCCGCGCACCGAGCAGGAGATCCGGCGCAACCTGGGGCGCCAGGTCGAGGCGGAACGCTGGACCGATCTCGATCGACAGATCGCCCGCGACAGCTATCGCACGGGCGTCGCCGACCTCGCCCCACATCCCGATCGGCAGCCAGACGAATTCCACGCGCTGAAGGTCGGTCGGCTGCGCAAGCTGGAGACACTCGGCCTCGCCGATCAGGTCGGTCCCGGCCAGTGGGTCGTATCGGAGAATGCCGAGAAGACGCTGCGCGCGCTCGGCGAGCGCGGCGACATCATCAAGCGCATCCACCGCGGCCTGACCGAACGCGGCATCGAGCGCGGCGCCGCGAGCTATGTGCTCGCCGGCGAGAGCATTGACGATCCGGTCATCGGCCGGCTGGTCGACCGCGGCCTCGATGACGAGCTGAAGGGCACGGCCTATGCCGTGGTCGACGGCACCGACGGGCGCACCCACCACATCAAGCTCGCCGATCTCGACGCCGCCGGGGACAGCGCACCGGGTTCGATCGTCGAGCTGCGCAAGTTCGACGACGCGCATGGCCGCCGGCGTGTCGCGCTCGCCGTTCGCTCGGATCTCGATATCGAGCGACAGGTCCATGCGACGGGCGCCACCTGGCTCGACCGGCAGGCCATCGCCCGCGAGCCGGTAGCGCTCGGCGGCGGCGGCTTCGGCGCGGAGGTGCGTCAGGCGATGGACCGGCGCGCCGACCATCTCATCGCCCAGGGGCTCGCCGAGCGGCAGACGCGCGGCGTCAGCTTCTCGCCAGGGCTGATCGAAACCTTGCGCCAGCGCGAGGTCGAAGCGCTCGGGGAGAAGCTCGCGGCCGAGACCGGCCGGCCATTCTCGAAGGCCGGAATGGGCGAGTATGTGGCGGGCACTTATCGCCAGCGCTTCGCGCTCGCCTCCGGCCGCTTCGCCATGATCGACGACGGCCTCGGCTTCCAGCTCGTGCCCTGGTCGCCCTCCCTCGAACGTCACCTTGGTCAGCACGTCTCCGGCGTCTCGCGCGGCGGCGGCGTCGACTGGAGCTTCGGCCGCAATCGCGGCCTCGGCATGTAGCCCAACCAAGAAAGGAGTGCCCCGCCATGTCAGCGACAAAAATCCTCTGGGGTCAGATCCTCACCGTCTTCCTGATCGTGTTGATGACGACCTGGGGCGCGACACAATGGACGGCCTACCGTCTCGGCTTCCAACCCCAGCTCGGACTACCCTGGTTCGAACTGGCGGGCTGGCCGATCTACTATCCGCCCGCTTTCTTCTGGTGGTGGTATTTCTACGACGCCTATGCGCCGCCGATCTTCGTCGAGGGCGCCTATATCGCCGCGTCGGGCGGCTTCATCTCCATCGCCGTCGCCATCGGCATGTCCGTGTGGCGAGCGCGCGAAGCGAAGAACGTGGAGACCTACGGCTCGGCCCGCTGGGCGCGGCTGGAAGAGGTGAAGGCCGCGGGCCTGCTCGGTCCGGATGGCGTCGTGCTCGGCAAACACGAGCGCGACCATCTTCGACATGACGGCCCCGAGCATGTGCTGTGCTTCGCGCCGACGCGTTCCGGCAAGGGCGTGGGCCTGGTCGTGCCCTCGCTCCTGACCTGGCCGGGCTCAGCGATCGTCCATGACATCAAGGGCGAGAACTGGACGCTCACCGCCGGCTATCGCGCTCGGCATGGCCGCGTGCTGCTCTTCGATCCCACAAACGCGAAGTCGGCCGCCTACAATCCGTTGCTCGAGGTGCGACGCGGCGAGTGGGAAGTCCGCGACGTGCAGAACATCGCCGACATCCTTGTCGACCCGGAAGGCTCGCTCGAGAAGCGGAACCACTGGGAAAAGACGTCGCACGCGCTGCTGGTCGGCGCGATCCTGCACGTCCTCTATGCCGAGGCGGACAAGACATTGGCAGGCGTCGCCGCCTTCCTATCCGATCCGAAGCGCCCGATCGAGTCGACCCTCGCGGCGATGATGAAGACCGCCCATCTCGGCGAGGCCGGCCCGCATCCCGTCATCGCCAGCGCTGCGCGCGAGTTGCTCAACAAATCCGACAACGAACGCTCCGGCGTGCTGTCGACCGCGATGTCGTTCCTCGGTCTGTATCGCGATCCCGTCGTGGCCGAAGTCACCCGCCGCTGCGACTGGCGCATCGCCGACATGGTCGGGGGCAAGCATCCGACCACGCTCTACCTCGTGGTGCCGCCCTCCGACATCAACCGGACCAAACCCTTGATCCGACTGATCCTCAACCAAGTCGGGCGCCGGTTGACCGAGGACTTGCAGGCGAAGGGCAACCGACACCGCCTGCTGCTCATGCTCGACGAGTTTCCGGCCCTCGGGCGCCTGGACTTCTTCGAGAGCGCGCTCGCCTTCATGGCGGGATACGGGCTGAAGGCCTTCCTCATCGCCCAGTCGCTGAACCAGATTGAGAAAGCCTATGGCCCGAACAATTCCATCCTCGACAACTGCCATGTGCGCGTGAGCTTCGCGACCAATGACGAGCGCACAGCCAAACGCGTTTCGGACGCGCTCGGCACCGCCACCGAGATGAAGGCGATGAAGAACTATGCCGGTCATCGGCTTTCGCCCTGGCTCGGCCACATGATGGTGTCGCGCTCGGAGACCGCCCGGCAATTGCTCACGCCGGGCGAGATCATGCAGCTTCCGCCGTCCGACGAGATCGTCATGGTCGCCGGCATCCCCCCGATCCGCGCGAAGAAGGCCCGCTACTACGAGGATCGGAGATTTCAGGAACGCATCCTGACGCCGCCCGGCCTGACCAAACCGGCGAGCGCAAGGGCAGACGATTGGAGCACGCTGGCCTTGCCCGAACGGCCGGTGCTGACCACGCCCGTCGCCGTGGACGACGTGGCCGATGACGATCCGACGGATTCCGAGCGCCGGCATCAGCCCGAACTGAGCCGAACCAAGACCGTCGAGCGCAAGCCGATCATCGAAAACGAATTCGAGATTGATCCCCGCGATGATGTCGACGAGGATGCCGCCCGCCTCAGCCGCATGACGCAGACGATGCGCCAGGTCGCGCGCCAAGCCTCGCTCGATCCGGGCGACGGCATCGAGTTGTAGGAGGCGCCGATGAGCAAGCTTCCGAAGAAGCAGCGCCTATCCGTCTATCTCGACCCGGACGTCATGAAGGCGCTCGCGGCCCATGCCGCACGGCGAGACCTCTCCCTGTCGCTGGTCGCCGAGGCCGGTATCGCCTCTTTCCTCTCGCCAGACGCGGCAGAACGGCAGGAAGCGGCGACCACGAAGCGGCTCGATCAGCTCGACCGCCGCATGGCGCGCATGGAGCGCGATGTCGGCATATCGGTCGAAACGCTCGCCGTGTTCATCCGCTTCTGGCTGACGTCCAATCCGCCGTTGCCCGAGCCGGCACAGGTTGCGGCGCGCGCCAAGGCGGCGGAGCGCTACGAAGCTTTCGTCACCGCCCTGGGCCGACGACTCGCGCAGGGACCAAAGCTCAGACAAGAAATTGCCGAAGACATTCCCGCGCGCGACGCGGAATAATCACTGATCTCCGCATCGCAAGTATTCTGTCCTTCCGCCGTTTCCCTGTCTTTGTACGCCACAGTACGACGGCCACATGATGGTTGTTGTCAGGCCATGATTTCTGCCTCTTCTACTCATCCCCGATGCAGGGCCGCCTGTCGCGGTCCCGCAAAAGAACGGGGACGACGTGGCGACCACTCACCAGAAATCGGAGGCGATCCTTCGCGGTGCGCGCATGCTGCGCACGGCCCTCGGGTCCGCGATCGCCACCTTTCTGGAAGATCCCGCGATCGTCGAGGTGATGCTCAATCCCGATGGGCGGCTCTGGGTCGACCGGCTTTCGGAGGGTCTTTCCGACACCGGTGAACGGCTGTCGCCTGCCGATGGCGAGCGGATCATCCGTCTGGTCGCGCATCACGTCGGCGCCGAGGTTCATCCAGGCGCTCCGCGCGTCTCGGCTGAGCTGCCCGAAACGGGGGAGCGGTTCGAGGGGCTGTTACCCCCCGTCGTGTCCGCCCCAGCCTTCGCGATCCGCAAGCCCGCCGTGGCGGTGTTCACGCTCGACGATTACGTCGCCGCCGGCATCATGCAGGCAGGCCAGGCCGAGGCGCTGCGCATCGCGGTCAGCGAACGTCGCAACATCCTCGTCGCCGGCGGCACCTCCACCGGCAAGACCACGCTCACGAACGCGCTTCTGGCCGAGATCGCGAAGACCTCGGACCGGGTCATCGTCATCGAGGACACGCGCGAGCTGCAATGCACGGCGCCGAACCTTGTCGCCATGCGGACCAAGGACGGCGTCATCACGCTCTCAGAGCTGGTCCGATCTTCCCTGCGTTTTCGACCGGACCGCATCCCGATCGGCGAGGTTCGCGGCGCCGAGGCGCTCGACCTGTTGAAGGCATGGGGCACCGGGCATCCCGGCGGCATCGGGACCATCCATGCGGGGACTGCGCTCGGCGCTCTTCGCCGTCTCGAGCAGCTCATTCAGGAAGCCGTTGTGACCGTCCCGCGCGCGCTGATCGCCGAGACGATCGATCTGGTCGCTGTGCTCTCCGGCCGCGGCTCTTCGCGCCGCCTCGCCGAACTCGCCGGTGTCGAAGGCCTCGGCCCCGATGGCGACTACCGCGTCACCCCCGCAAGCCAGCCCCCCACAGGAGACTCGTCATGATCAAGCATGCCTTGCGCATACGCCGCCATATCGCAACGGCGGTGTCCGTCACCTTTCTCACGTTCGCGCTGGCGCCAGCCGCTCACGCGTCCGGTTCGTCGATGCCGTGGGAAGCCCCGCTGCAATCCATCCTCGAATCCATCGAGGGGCCGGTCGCCAAGATCATCGCCGTGATGATCATCATCATCACCGGCCTGACGCTCGCCTTTGGCGACACCTCGGGCGGTGCACGCCGCCTGATCCAGATCGTGTTCGGCCTGTCGATCGCGTTCGCCGCATCGAGCTTCTTCCTGTCGTTCTTCTCCTTCGGTGGCGGAGCGCTCGTCTGATGGCCGAAGGCGCGGATCATGGCGGCGAGGTGCCGGGCTTCTCGGTCCCGGTCCACCGGGCGCTGACCGAGCACATCTTGCTCGGCGGCGCGCCGCGCTCTCTCGCCATTCTCAACGGCACGCTGGCGGCCGCCCTCGGCCTCGGCCTTCGCCTCTGGCTAGTCGGCCTGGGACTTTGGGCCGTGGGCCATTTCGCCGCCGTCTGGGCGGCGAAGCGCGATCCGCAGTTCGTCGACGTCGTGCGCAAGCATCTGCGCATTCCTGGCCACCTGTCGGTCTGAGGAGCGCCGCGATGATGAACCTCGCCGAATATCGCAACCGCAACACCCGGCTTGCCGACTTCCTGCCCTGGGCCGCGCTCGCCGGCGAAGGCGTCGTCCTCAACAAGGATGGCAGCCTCCAGCGCACCGCGCGCTTCCGCGGTCCCGATCTTGACAGCGCCGTGCCGGCCGAGCTGGTGGCTGTCGCCGGCCGATTGAACAATGCCTTCCGGCGGCTCGGCTCCGGCTGGGCCATCTTTGTCGAGGCGCAGCGCCACGGCGCCGCGACCTATCCCGCCAGCACGTTCGCCGACAGCGCTTCCGCGCTGGTCGACGCCGAGCGCAAGGCGGACTTCGAGGAGGCCGGCGCCCATTTCGAGTCCGGCTACTTCCTCACCTTCCTGTACCTGCCGCCGGCCGAGGACGCCGCCCGCGCCGAAACATGGCTCTACGAGGGCCGCGATCACGCGGGCGTCGACGCCCACGAGATTCTGCGTGGCTTCATCGATCGCACCGACCGCATCTTGAACCTCATCGACGCATTCATGCCGGAATGCGCCTGGCTCGATGACGCCGAGACGCTCACATACCTGCATTCGACCATCTCGACGAAGCGGCATCGGGTCCGCGTTCCCGAGACGCCGATGTATCTCGACGCGCTGCTCGCCGATCAGCCGCTCACCGGCGGGCTCGAACCGCGCCTGGGCGAGACGAACCTTCGCATCCTCACCATCGTCGGTTTCCCGTCCGCGACGACACCCGGCATCCTCGACGAGCTGAACCGGCTCGCCTTTCCCTATCGCTGGTCGACGCGGGCGATCCTGCTCGACAAGACCGACGCGACCAAGCTGGTGACGAAGATCCGGCGGCAATGGTTCGCGAAGCGCAAGTCCATCGCCGCCATCCTCAAGGAAATCATGACGAACGAGGCCTCGGCCCTCGTCGATACCGATGCGGCGAACAAGGCGGCCGACGCCGACATGGCGCTTCAGGAGCTTGGCGCCGATTACGCCGGCCAAGCCTATGTGACCGCCACGATCACGGTCTGGGATGATGACCCTCGCATTGCCGCCGAGAAGCTGCGGCTGGTGGAGAAGGTCATCCAGGGCCGCGACTTCACTGCGATGGCCGAGACCATCAATGCCGTGGACGCCTGGCTGGGCTCGCTGCCCGGCCACGTCTACGCCAATGTCCGCCAGCCGCCCATCAGCACATTGAATCTCGCCCACATGATCCCGCTGTCGGCGGTGTGGGCGGGACCGGAACGGGACGAGCACTTCGATGCACCCCCACTGCTTTACGGCAGAACGGAGGGCTCGACCCCGTTCCGGCTTTCCATCCATGTCGGCGACGTCGGCCATACGCTGATCGTCGGGCCGACCGGCGCCGGCAAATCGGTGTTGCTCGCGCTCATGGCGCTCCAGTTCCGGCGCTATCCGCGATCCCAGGTCTTCGCCTTCGACTTCGGCGGATCGATCCGCGCGGCGGCCCTCGCCATGCGGGGCGACTGGCATGATCTCGGCGGCGGATTGACGGACGGAGCCGACGACAGCGTGTCGCTCCAACCGCTGGCCCGCATCGACGATGTCGCCGAGCGCGCTTGGGCTTCCGACTGGCTGATCGCGATTCTCTCCCGCGAGAGCGTGCCGGTCTCCCCCGAGGTCAAGGAGCACCTCTGGTCGGCCCTGTCATCGTTGGCGTCAGCACCGGTCGCGGAGCGCACGTTGACCGGCTTGTCCGTCCTCCTCCAGTCAAATGATCTGAAGCAGGCGCTGAGACCCTATTGCGTCGGCGGACCATATGGCCGGTTACTGGACGCCGAGTCCGAACATCTCGGCGAGGCGGATGTCCAGGCCTTCGAGACCGAGGGATTGATCGGAACCGGCGCGGCCGCCGCCGTGCTCGCCTATCTCTTCCACCGCATCGAAGACCGCCTCGACGGCCGACCGACGCTGCTGATCGTCGATGAGGGTTGGCTCGCGCTCGATGACGAGAGTTTCGCCGGACAGCTCCGCGAGTGGCTGAAGACGCTGCGCAAGAAGAACGCCAGCGTCATCTTCGCCACGCAGTCGCTCTCCGACATCGATGGCTCGGCGATTGCGCCCGCCATCATCGAGAGCTGCCAGACCCGCATTCTCCTGCCGAATGAACGGGCGATCGAGCCGCAGATCACCGCCATCTATCGCCGCTTCGGTCTCAACGATCGCCAGATCGAGATCCTCGCGCGGGCGATGCCCAAGCGCGACTATTACTGCCAGAGCCGCAGGGGAAACCGGCTGTTCGAGCTGGGTCTGTCGGACGTGGCCCTGGCGCTGTGCGCCGCCTCATCCAAACAGCACCAGGCGATGATCGCCGATGTTCACGCCCGCAGCGGCACGGACAGGTTTCTCGCGGATTGGCTCGTGGCGAACCGGCTCGACTGGGCCGCGGACCTCATCGCCGATCTCACCAATGTCACTCAACAAAGCGATCCGGAGGCACGCCCATGACCCGTTCCGTTCACACCCTTACACGCACCCTGCGCATGACGGCCGCACTCCTAGCGGCCCCGCTCGCACTGTCACCCATCTTCGCGCCGCCCGCCGCCGCGCAATGGATCGTCTATGATCCGACAAACTACGCTCAGAACGTGCTGACGGCGGCGCGCACGCTCCAGCAGGTCAATCAGCAGATCACTCAGCTTCAGAACGAAGCGACCATGCTGATCAACCAGGCGCGCAACCTCGCGAGCCTGCCTTACTCGTCGCTCCAACAGCTCCAGCAGTCTGTCCAGCGCACGCAGCAGCTCCTGCAACAGGCGCAGGGCATCGCCCTCAACGTCCAGCAGATCGACCGTGCGTTTCAGACCACCTACGGCAACGCTTCGATGTCGGCTTCCGATCAGGCGCTCGTCGCGCAGGCACGCGAGCGCTGGCAGAACACCGTCGGCGGCTTGCAGGATGCCATGCGCGTCCAGGCCGGCGTGGTCGGCAACATCGACACCAATCGCACCGAGATGTCGGCGCTGATTGGCCAGAGCCAGGGCGCGACCGGCGCGCTCCAGGCGACGCAGGCCGGCAATCAGCTCCTCGCCCTGCAAGCGCAGCAGCTCGCCGATCTCACCGCCGTCGTCGCCGCCAACGGGCGCGCCCAGAGCCTCTCCGAGGCCGAGCGCGCCGCGGCCGCCGAACAGGGCCGCGAGCAGCGTCGGCGATTCCTGACGCCCGGCAGCGGCTATCAGCCGGGCAACGCCCGCATGTTCCCGAGCGGCAACTGAGGGCCTGGCGATGGACGGCAAGGTATTCGCCCGGGTCGGCGCCGTGGCGTTCGTCGCTGTCGCGATCACGGCGACAGCGATCGAGATGACCCGGAAAGAGGAAGCGCCTGAGCGGTGGCCGTCCGGCCGTGTGATCGAAGCTCCGGCCGATCCCCTGCGCGACGCGCTCATCCGCTGCCAGGCGCTCGGCGAAGAGGGGCCGCGCGATCCGGACTGCCGCCGCGCCTGGGCGGAGAATCGCCACCGCTTCCTCGCGCCAGGCGCCCGTCCCGCCGAGCGGTTACCGGACATGCCGCCCGCACCGCGGGATGGCTTCACGCCACCGTCACAACGGACCAACCCACAGGCCCCGACACCCGCCGCGCCGAACACGCCTCAGCTCGACGAGGCACGGTAGCATCATGGGCGGCACCGGCGTCATCGATCATTTCCTCGAGGTCTTCACCCGCTACATCGACAACGGGTTCGGGCTGCTCAGCGGCGAAGTCGCCTTCATTGCGACCACGCTGATCGTCATCGACGTGACGCTCGCAGCGCTATTCTGGAGCTGGGGCGCCGACGACGACATCATGGCGCGGCTGGTGAAGAAGACGCTGTTCGTTGGGGTCTTCGCCTACATCATCGGCAACTGGAACAACCTCGCCAGGATCGTATTCGAGAGCTTCGCCGGTCTCGGCCTGAAGGCGAGCGGCACCGGCTTCTCGACCGCCGACCTGATGCGTCCCGGAAGGGTCGCACAGACCGGCCTCGATGCCGGCCGGCCATTGCTCGATTCCATCTCCAGCCTGATGGGCTACTGGTCGTTCTTCGAGAACTTCATCCAGATCGCCTGCATGTTCCTCGCCTGGGCGCTGGTCCTGCTTGCGTTCTTCATCCTCGCCATCCAGCTTTTCGTCACGCTCATCGAGTTCAAACTCACGACGCTCGCGGGCTTCGTGCTGATCCCCTTCGGCCTCTTCGGAAAGTCTGCCTTCATGGCGGAGCGCGTGCTTGGCAATGTCATCTCGTCGGGCATCAAGGTCCTGGTGCTTGCCGTCATCATCGGTATCGGCTCGACACTCTTCTCCGAGTTCACATCGGGCTTTGGTGGCCAAAACCCCTCGATCGACGAGGCGATGGCGATCGTCCTCGCCGCGCTGTCGCTCCTCGGCCTCGGCATCTTCGGTCCGGGAATTGCCACCGGCCTGGTTTCCGGGGGCCCGCAGCTCAGCGCGGGAGCAGCGGTTGGGACGGGTCTCGCCGCCGGCGGCATGGTCGCGCTCGGCGCTGGCGCCGTCGGCGCGGCCGCCTCCGGTGGCGCGGCCCTGGCTGGAGGTGCAGCGGCTGCCGCTCGCGGCGGCGCTGCGATCGCGGGTGGCGCATCGACTGCCTACAGCCTCGGCGCGGCCGGACAGTCCGGCGCGGCAGGCGTCGCATCCGGCCTCAGTGGCGTTGCTCGTGCAGGCGGCAGCGCTGCCGTCTCACCTCTCCGCCGCGCCGCCTCGCGTGCGGCCGACAGCATGAAGTCCAGCTTCAATGCGGGCGGCAAGGCGGCATTCGAAGCCACGGGCGGAAGTTCCACCATGGGCTCGATCGGCCGTGACGCCGCCGGTGACGGCGCGGCGCCCGCGAGCGCCGACAGCCCTCCGGCCTGGGCACAGCGGATGCGCCGCTCCCAACGCATGACCCACGCCGTCCAGGCGACGGCACATGCCGTCCGCTCCGGTGACGCCCATGGCGGCGGCTCTTCCGTCAACCTGTCCGAAGGCGATCGCTGATGTTCAAACGACCTTCCACCCACTACGGCAAAACCCCCGAGCCCGAGACGCCGTATCAACGCGCGGCCCAGGTCTGGGACGAGCGTATCGGCGCCTCGCGAATTCAGGCCAAGAACTGGCGGCTTATGGCTTTCGGCTCGCTCGTCCTCTCGGCCGGCTTCGCCACCGCGCTTGTCGTTCAGTCGGCACGCGGAACCATCGTGCCCTGGGTGGTGCAGGTCGATCGACTCGGCCAGGCGCAGGCCGTCGCGCCGGCCGAAGCCGATTATCGTCCGACCGACCCACAGATCGCCTTCCACCTGGCGCGCTTCATCGAGCAGGTCCGCAGCATTCCCGCCGACGCGATCATCGTTCGCCAGAACTGGCTGCGCGCCTACGACTTCACGACCGATCGCGGCGCCATGGCGCTTAATGACTATGCCCGCTCCAATGATCCGTTCACGCGAGTGGGCCGCCAGCAGGTCGCCGTTGACGTCTCAAGCGTCATCCGCGCATCGCCCGACAGCTTCCGCGTAGCCTGGGTCGAGCGCCGCTACGAGAACGGCCAGCTCGCCGAGACCACGCGCTGGACTGCGATCCTGACGATCGTGGTGCAGGTTCCCCGAAACGCCGACCGGCTGAGGGCGAACCCGCTCGGCATCTACGTCAACGCCATCAACTGGTCACGGGAGCTTGGGCAATGAAGCCGTCTTTCCGTAAAGCCGGAAGCCCGGCTTCACACACAGTCGTATTCCCGGCTCTCAAGAGAGCCGCGATTCCGGTGGTCCTGCTGGCGATGACAGCGCTCGCCGGTTGCGCCACCACCAACCCGCCACCCGAGATCTCCTACGACAACGCGGCTCCCGCCGTGCAGACCGTCGATCCGCCAGCGCCCGTCACCGTGGTGGAGCTGCCGCGGCCGCTACCACTGCCCGGCCAGTTGCAACGCGTGGAGCCTTCGCGGCGCACACCCGAGCCAGCAGACCCGACCGCCCGGATAAACCAGGCCAATGCCGCCGCGCGTATCCAGCCTGTGCGCGACGGCTTCATCAACTCGATGCAGGTCTATCCCTTCACGCAGGGCGCGCTCTATCAGGTCTATACGGCCGTCGGTCAGATCACTGACATCGCGTTGCAGCCCGGCGAGCAGCTCGTCGGCTCCGGCCCTGTCGCCGCCGGCGATACGGTGCGCTGGATCATCGGCGACACCGAGAGCGGATCGGGGGCGACGCGGCAGATTCATATCCTGGTGAAGCCGACCCGCCCCGACCTGATGACGAACCTCGTCATCAACACCAACCTGCGCACCTACCACATGGAGCTTCGCTCGACCGAACGGACCTATATGGCCTCCGTCTCCTGGCAGTATCCGCAGGACCAGCTCATCGCGCTGCGCCGGCAGAACGCCGAGGCACAAGCCGCTCAGCCAGTGGCGAGCGGCGTCGACCTCGCCAACGTCAACTTCCGCTATGCGATCGAAGGCGACCGAGCGCCATGGCGGCCGCTTCGCGCCTTCGACGACGGCCGCCAGGTCTTCATCGAATTCCCGCGCGGCATCGGCCAGGGCGAGATGCCGCCGCTCTTCGTCGTCGGCCCCGAGGGCAACTCTTCCGAGTTGGTGAACTACCGGGTTCGCGGCCACCACATGATCGTCGACCGCCTCTTCGCGGCCGCCGAGCTGCGCTTCGGCGCCGGCGACCGCCAGCGGCGCGTGCGCATCACCCGTACCGACGGGAGGTCGACCTCGTGAGCGAGAACCCGCCCCGGAATGAAGAGGTGCCGGACGACGACGCGCAGCCGCTGACCGGCGAGCCGGCCAGCGCGCCGCCGATGCGGTTGCGCGCCGATCCGCCGCGTGTCACTCGGCTGTCCCGCAAAGTTCTCGCGGGCGTGGGTCTCGTCGCCAGCGTCGGGCTCGGCGGTGCGCTGATCTACGCGCTCCAGACCCGCGACGGAGGCCGGCCGAACGAAGAATTGTATTCGACGGAAAATCGCTCGACCGCCGATGGGCTCGCCGGTCTCCCGCGCGATTACAGCGGGGTGCCGCGATTGGGTCCGCCGCTACCGGGCGATCTGGGAAGGCCAATCGTTGGCGCTCAGGAGCGCGGCCAGCCTGTACCGACGCCGAATGTCGCCACGCCGAATCCCGGCATCAGTCCGGAAGAGCAGAGGCGCCTTCAGGAAATCGAGACCGCGCGAACCAGTCGGCTGTTCTCCGGCACCGAGACCCGCGCCGGTGCGACCGCGACGGCTCCGGCCATCGTGCCGCCTCCATCGCCGGACCTAGCGAGCCTCGGCCTTGCGCCACCTCCATCGACACCTTCCGCGCAGGACCGCCAGAACGCCTTTCTCAACGCGGCGGCCGATCGCAGGACCGTTGCGCCCGATAGGGTCGCCGCGCCAGCCTCGCCGAACATCCTTCAGGCGGGAGCCGTGATTTCGGCCGCGCTGATCACCGGCATCCGCTCCGACCTTCCGGGTCAGATCACCGCGCAAGTCACAGAGAACATCTACGACAGCCCGACCGGGCGCATCCTGCTCGTGCCGCAGGGAACGCGGGTGATCGGCCAGTACGACAATAATGTTCAGTTCGGACAGAGCCGGGTGCTGCTCGTCTGGAACCGCCTCATCTTCCCGAACGGCCGCTCGATCGTGCTCGAGCGACAGCCTGGTGCAGACGCAGAAGGCTACGCCGGCCTGCAGGATGGCGTCGATTATCACTGGTGGGATCTCGCCAAGGCGGCCGGGCTGTCAACGCTGCTCAGCGTCGGCGCCGAACTTGCCACGAATGACGACGACCGGCTGGTCCAGGCGATCCGCAACGGGGGGCAAGATACGATAAACGATGCCGGCCAGCAGATTGTTAGGCGACAGCTCAACGTAGCCCCCACGCTCACTATCCTACCTGGGTTTCCAGTTCGCGTTGTCGTCACGCACGATCTGATACTCGAACCTTACGGAGGGTAATGATGTCGAAGCTTAAGCTGGGGCCCATCGTGGACCAAAAGCCAATCAAAGTTCAAATAGAGCTACCTGCAGCCCTTCATCAGGATCTTGCTGACTACGCGGATCTATTGGGACGCGAACAAGGGCAACCCGCTGTCGAACCGGCTAGATTAATCGTCCCAATGTTACAGCGGTTCATCGCGACCGATCGTGGCTTCGCAAAGGCCAAGCGGGCGAGCCCACACAGAACTGCGGACTAAAGCGTACTGCAGCGCCGAGCCCCGGTGACCGTGTCGAAGCACTTCAGCAGCAGCGGCAGAGCAGGGTTAGCGTTGTCGCTCGCCGAAATCATCGTTGCAGTCGGCGGGCGTGCCGCTGCGAACGGAATCAAAGAGATATTCCGCCCGGAAACCGCGCATGTTACGGTGATGCCGAAGCCTTGCTCGATCATCGTTAGAAGGGTCTCACGGCTCACTTGCTGAATCGAGAGCTGAACCATTCCTTCCACGGCGCCTACCATCCGGCGAAGCATGATTGTGAGCTCGCGCCCTGCGCCATCCGAGCGAACGAGAAATACCTCGTCACGGATGTCTTCCCAGGAGAGATATGGTCGCGACGCCAGGGTATGACGCGGCGACATCGCGACGAACAGATCTGGCTTGCATAGCCTTCGCATTCGGAAGTCAGGTTCGACGCTCTCGCTCAAGCAAATCGCCGCGTCCAGCAAGCCACGCTTGACGCCAGCGCTGTTTTCTTCCGACGTGCCTTCCTCAAGCTTGACTTCGATCGTCGGGTTAAGATTGCGGAAGCTGCCGAGGAGGTCGATAATTGGAGCGGCGGGAAAAGTTTCAAGTATTCCAAATCTGATCAATCCGGTTGTACGGCGCTTGACGGATCGTATCTCAGCAGCGGCGTCACGCAGATACCGCGCTCCCACAGCTGCCTGCTGGAGGAAGCGTTCCCCTTCTGGTGTCAGACCAGCTCCCGATGGGGACCGCTCGAAAAGAGATACGCCGAGCTGACGTTCAAGCATTTGAACTCGGCGGCTGATGGTCGATTGCGCGATCGACAGCCGCTCCGCTGCACGTCGGAAGCTACCTGCCTCGGCGACAAGGACAGCGTATTTCAGGTATCGCAGGTCTAACGTCAGGTCGGGCATGACGTCGACGCAATGCTGCGAAGCATTGTCCCCATCATGCGAAAGCCGACGCGGCACGCGCCTGCTGGACAGCATCTTGCACTGTCATGTCAGCGATCGGCGGACTGCGTAATCTCCTGCTGCAACTGATCGACCTTCGCTCCGGCCCATTGCCGGGCGTCGTCGCCGAATATAAGCCGCGGTGGCGTCGTATCTTGCGAAGCGAGCGCCACGATCCGCGCGGCGAGCAGTTTCGGGTCGCCCGGCTGATTGCCGTTGGCACCGTCAACGAACTCGCGATACTGCTCAATCGCCTCGGCATAATCCGGAATGTCGATGCTGCCGAAGCTCGCCGACTTGCCATCCATGAAGTCCGTGCGCAGCATCCCCGGCTCGACAAGGAGAGAGCGGACGCCGAACGGCGCGAGCTCCTGCGCAAAACCCTCCATCCACCCTTCGACCGCAAACTTGGACGCCGAGTAGACCGCGCCCCCGCCGTTGGAGACCAGCCCGCTGACCGACGAGATGGTGACGATCAGACCCGAGCGACGCGCCCGCATATGGGGAGCGACCGCCCGCGCGACGTTCATCGTACCGAACAGATTGACCTCGAACTGGCGCCTCACCGCGGTATCGGTAAAGGTCTCAAAGAAACCTAGTTCGGCATAGCCGGCATTGTTGACCAGCACGTCGATCGCACCGAACCGCTCGATGCTTTCCTTGGCGACTGCGTTCGCGGCTTCAGCATCAGTGATATCGAGGCTCAGGGTATGCAGCCGCTCATGCTCGCCTCCCAAGGCTTCACGTATCGCGTCCGCCGACCGCGCGGTCGCCACCACTTTCTCACCCGCATCGAGCGCGGCGCGCGTGATCTCCAATCCCAGTCCGCGGCTTGCGCCCGTCACCAACCAAACCTTCGACATAGCCTGCTCCTAATCCTTCCACTGTTGCCTTCTATGTAGGTATGCTAATGGATCGAGATAATGAGCTAATAGATAATAGGCCTTAGCAGCAGGGATTATCAATGCGTCCAGATCAGCTCGGCGATCTCGCTGTCTTCGCGGCAATCGCCTCCGAACGCAGCTTTACGCGTGCCGCGAGGCGGCTCGGCGTGACCCAGTCGGCATTGAGCCAGACCATGAAGCGGCTGGAGGGCCAACTCGGTTTCCGATTGCTTTCCCGCACCACGCGCAGCGTCGCACCGACTGCTGCCGGCGAGCGTCTGCTCGCCACCCTGTCGCCGGCGCTGGCCGGACTGGACAACGAGATCGAGGCACTGTCCCAGGCAAGCGGGGCAGCGATCGGCACCGTCCGCATCACGACGGGCAAGCACGCCGCGGACACGTTGCTGTGGCCGATGCTTCCGTCCTTCATGCACAACCACCCCGGCATCGAAGTGGAGGTGTGCGTGGAAAACGGGATGACCGATGTCGTGGCGGGCCGCTACGATGCGGGCATCCGGCTTGGCGAGCACCTAGAGAAGGACATGATCGCGCTGGCGGTCGGGCCTCCGCTTCGTGTCGCGGTCGTGGCCGCTCCCAGCTATCTGAGCGACCATCCGGCGCCGACGGAGCCTGCGGACCTGACGAGGCATCGCTGTATCGCCTATGGCGATGCGCATGGCGACCTTTCTTCCTGGTCGTTCGACCGCGACGGCCATGCGGTGACGGTCGCACCGGGACGCGGGCCGGTTTTCAACGATGGCGACCTGCTGGTGGCTGCCGCCCTCGAGGGCTTCGGCATCCTCTACATCTTGGAGGACCTGGTCGCGGCGCCGATTGCCGATGGCCGTCTGTCCCGGCTGCTAGAGCCGTGGTGCGAGCCCTTCGCAGGCTACCATCTCTATTACCCCGATCGTCAGGTGACGACGGCCTTCGAGCTGTTCAAGGAGGCGCTTTGGGCAAGCAGGTCCGTCTGAGGCGCCGTCCAGTCTGTAACCCAATAAACCCATTTGTCCTTCAAGGCTGCGCGTTCAGCCTGATCTTGCGCTGTGCGCGGTGCCGAAGACATAAGCGCCGTGATCGAGGAGCGTTCAGGAGATTTCCGCGTCCATCCCCGAACGTATCCATCGCGATGCTTTCGCCTCTGAAAGCCCGTCCCGAAAAGGTTGAGAGGCTGGGGCGCTCGTGATTCCAAGGGGTTGTTCAGGCCATCTTGGAGCGAGCGATGTGGACCCCAGCCACTCGCCGACAGCATAGTCGCGCGGGGCTTCGATACGAAACGGATTTGACGGATGCGGAGTGGCGGCTGATCGAGCCGCTGCTGCCGGCGCCGAAACGGAAGGGGCGGCCGCTTTCCTGGCCTCTGCGCGAGATCGTCAACGCGATTTTCTACGTGATGCGTGGGGGCGTGGCATGGCGGCTCCTGCCGAGCGACCTTCCGCCGAAAAGCACAGCCTATCGCTGGTTTGCGGCATGGCGGGACAAAGGCGTGTTCGAGGCGCTGAACCATGCGCTGCTGATGATCGACCGGGAACGCAGCGGTCGATCGGCCTCGCCGAGCGCCTGCATCATCGACAGCCAGAGTGTGAAAACCAACGAGGCAGGCGGTCCCCGTGGTTACGACGCCGGCAAGAAGATCATGGGCCGCAAGCGCCACGCCCTCGTCGATACCGAAGGGCGCGGCCTCGTCCTGTTCGCCCATCCTGCCAGTGTGCAGGACCGCGATGGAGCAGGCCCGCTGCTCGCAGCCTCGCGTCGCCCGTTTCCGTTCATCGAGAAGGTCTTCGCCGACGCCGGCTATCAGGGACCGCGCGTCGCGACCGCTACGCGCATCGCCGTCGAGATCGTCCGCCGCAAGCCCGACCAGATCGGCTTCGCCGTCCAACCCCGGAGATGGGTCGTCGAGCGCTTCTTCGCCTGGATCAATCGAAATCGACGCCTCTGGAAGGATGCCGAAGCGACAATCGCATCGGCAACAGCTTTCCTATACGCCGCTGCCGCAATGGTCCTCATCCGCCGCATCGCACGCGCCTCATAAATTTCGGGACGGACTCTGAGCCGCATGGCCCGTCGGAAGATCAGAACAGCATCATGTTGGAGGACATGCCGAGCAGCATGCGGCCGTGCAGTTCGGCAGCGACGTCGAGGTCGAAGCCCGCATGACTGCCCATCACCTGGATATCTCGAAATATCCTCTGGAAGGGATGATCGGTGCGGTAGATACTCGATCCCGCGCCGTCCGCCATTAGCCTGGCGGCGTCACGGCACAGTTGAGCCGCATAGGCAAACTCCATCTTGATTCGGGCCCGCACCTGCAACTGCTCGGACGGAGGCAGCGAGGCCGCGGCAACTGCACGCCGGGCAGCGGCACGGATGAGTTGCTCAGCCGTATCGAGAACCACGTCAGCACGGCCAAGACGGACGTGAGCCGCAGCGCTTTCGCCCAACGGGGACTGAGTGCCCTTCACCGTGCGGCCGGGGAGCGCTTCCCTGTGTAGGTCGAGCAAGCCCATTGCTGCCCCAAGCAGCGGCACCACAGCGATAAACGCGCCAAATGAAATAAACGGGAAGCCGAATACCGGCTCGCTATGTCGTCTGGAGAACTCGTTATGACCGGAGAACAGGGTGAGGTCGGTCAGCATGTGATGATCGGGGATGAAGGCATCCTCAATGACGACGTCGTGGCTGCCCGACGAGGCAAGACCCGCCATGTGCCAGTTGTCGCGCGCCGTCACATCGGTAGTGGAAATAATCGCAAGGCCAAGAGCGGGCTGCTCGTCCGGCACTGGCTCGCCCAGCATGACCACGGCCATCACATGATCGGCGTCCATTATGCCGCTGGCCCAACCCCATGTGCCAGTGATGCGATATCCTCCGTCAACCTTGGTTGCCTGCCCCGGCGGGAAGGCCACAGCGGCAGCCGCAATATAGCCTCGTTTCCCCCAGATTTCCTGCTGCGCAGGCTCGGGAAAATGGGCCACGGCATGGTTGTGGCCGGCGATGAAGCAGGCGGACCAGGCCATGCCGGGATCCGCCTTGGCGAGCGGCAACGCTGCATCTATGAAGACGTCCGGATCTGCTCCCATGCCGCCGAACGCCTGCGGCACGAAGACGTAGAAGAAGCCGGATCGCCGGATCGCCGCCCATGCCTCCGTATCGGGCCGGCGCTCCCGTTCGGCCTTTGCCGCGCGCTCTCGCAGAAGCGGCGCTATTGTTTGGGTTCTTTCACGGAGCGTCGCCGGATTTAGCGCCGCAACTTCAGCTGGATCGAGAAAGTCGTTGTCGGCCGCTATGCGGATTTTGATCGCGTCAGTGCCCATCGAGTACCTCTGTCAGATAATGCACCAGCGATGGCGCTATGCGCTATACGCTCACGCGTATCATCTCGTTACAGGGTGACGTCCTTCCCCCCGATGCAGCGGCCCTCGTCGACCGGGACCTCAGTCGCGACCGCCCGTGGCGAGGCTGGCAATGGCGGCCGCCGTCCGCTCCGGCTGTTCTTCGGACATCCAGTGGCCGGAACGCTCGAGCATGGCAGTCCTCACATTGGTTGCGCCAACATTGGCGAGCGCCTCTGCCATTTTCGGCAGTATTTCTGCGAATGTGTTCTCGCCGCCGACAATGAGCAACGGAACGTCGAGCTTCTCGGTGCGCGAGGCGAAGAATGCCTCGTCCTTCGGAAAGGCGCGATAGATTTCGCACATGGCGCGAAGGTTCTCGTCCGATTGATAGGCCGCAGCGTAGGCGGCGACGTCCTCGTCGGTGATAGCCTCCGGATGCTCGGCCAGACCGTCGAAAAAGAAGGTTCGGAAATAGCGGGCCTGATGACCCTGTACGAGCGTCTCGGCCAAGCCCTTAGGGGTGTGAAAGTCGAAGTGCCACGTCATCGGCGACGCCTTGATATCGTCCCATGGGTCGAGGCCGGGAATCGGTATGTCCATTATCGCCGCGCCATTGACTTCGCTCGGATAGAGCCGCGCGTAGGCGTAAGCGACCATGCCTCCGATATCGTGGCCCGCCACCACCACCCGCTCGAAGCGAAGCTCAGGCTTGAGCGCCTGCACCAGGGCATGCACGTCCTGGGCGAGTGACGCCTTGTCGAACGCGCCGACGTCGAGCGCGCCGCGTGGCGAGGAAGTGCCACCAATGCCACGTAAGTCGGGAGCTATGACAGCGAAGCGTTGACCCAGAATAGGCATGACGTTGCGCCATTCATGCGAACTCTGTGGCCAGCCATGAATGAGGACGACAAGGGTCGAGCCCGATCCGCATCGCAAGAAGTGAACGGTCTGATCTCCGATACGGAGGTCGGCTTCGACGATCTTTGAAGGCGAAGCCGGATCCGTGGCGATGTTCATGGCTCATCCTTTCGTCTGAAAGCGGCCCGGCCGTCACTATCGGACGCTGGCCCGTTAGATCGGCTGCAACAGTTGCGCCTTGGCGCTTGCAACGTCGACTGGCAGCGAGCTGTGCTCGTGGACGCAGAGCCATCGGCCGTCGATCCGCTGCCAGATGTCGGTTACCGCGGCATGCACATGCGTGCGCGTGCCGTCCTCCGTGGTGATGTCGATCTCAGTATAGGAGAGCGAGTATCCGATGTCGGGTGAGAGCATCCGCACCGTCACTTTAGGATAGGTGCAGGTGATTTCGCCGACTGCCGCTTCGGCCATGTCGGCGACGTTGCGCCGTATGTCCTCCACCGCGGTCACGCCGGGTGCCAGGAAATCGAAGATTGTCGTGTCGCCGCCCGGCGCGAACATTGCGGCCACCCCATCCGGGTCGCCCCTTTCCACCGCACGGCCAGCATCGCGCAACGTCCTGGTGATCGTCTCGACATCCCGCATGTCGCCCGTCGAATTCTCTCCGATGGTGATCATGGCCTGTTCCTGCCCGATAGAATCGTCGGAATCATTGCCCGTCCGTTGGGATCGGTCCGAGCAGTATCCCGCCGTCGATGACATAGTCGGAGCCGGTGACGAACGCCGCGTCGTCCGATGCCAAGAACATAAGGAGTTTCGTGATCTCCTCCGGCTTTCCCATCCGCTGGATGGCGAACGGTTCCGCCGTGAAATGATCGCTGGTCGGGGGCTCACCGGGCCGGGGCGGCTCGGTAATGAACGGCGTGTCGATCACGCCCGGACTGATCGAATTCACCCTGATGCGATCGCGGGCGAGCTCGGTGGCGGCGGTCCGCGTCAGTCCGCGCACGCCCCACTTGCTGGAGACATATGATGCAAGCATCGGCGTGCCGACGTGGCTCGAACTGGACGCGATATTGACGATCGCGCCGCCACCCCCTCGGCGCATCGACGGCACGACCGCCCTAATACCGAGATAGGGGCCAGTCAGGTTGGTGGCGATGACCTGATCCCAGTCTTCCGGATCACTGTCCGCGATCGACACTGCAGGCGCAGGAATGCCAGCGTTATTGATAAGCACGGAGATGAATCCAAAGCGACGCTCCGTTTCCTCAACAGCCGCTTTCCAATCGGCTGGGATGGACACGTCGAGCTTGATGAAGACCGAGTTGCCGCCGAGTTCATCGGCGAGCGCACGCCCGCGTTCCTCACGCACGTCGGCGATGATAACATTGGCGCCTTCCGCCCCGAACGCTCGGGCGTGAGATGCGCCTTGTCCACGGGCTCCGCCGGTGATCAGCACCGTCTTTCCATCGAAGCGATTCATGACTTATACTCCTTGCCGGACTGGAGCATATATTAGTGTTGCTAAGGAGTGAGGACTACCGGCTAACTATTAATGGGCTCTATTATGCTGACTTATAAGTCGTGTACTTTCTCCCGACTGCTCGACCGGTTGCTTGGGAGAATTGCTTTTTCGGCTTTGGAACCGCCCTTGTCGCTCATCCAGCATGATATTCGTCACGATTCCTTGCGCCGCCGATCACTGCCGCCAGAAACCATCAACTCGGGACCCGGCGACCTTAACGGGCGTAACTGACTCGTGTGAGTGTCAATCGGTGCCGGATATTCGCCCCCAATAAGCCCCGACAATAGGGCAATGATCATTGGCACCGAGCTGAGACAGAGTCGGCCGGCGCGGATGATCAGCCTGGCTTCGCCGAGCTGATTTCGATCGCGGTGATCAGGCCGTCGGCAATCCATTGGCCCAGCCATTTCCCGGCAAGCGTGGCGCCTTGCTCTTCGCCGAAGGCCTCGGCCGTACCGTCGCACAGGATGCCGAACGACACGCCCGCGCGCACGTTTAACAGGGCCTGCCGTTCGAGGGCGTCGATCGGCCGGATACGCGCACGGTGATCCTGTCGCCAGACCAGCGCCGCGCTTGCGATGTCGAGTCGCTCCGCTGGCTGTGGGGGTTCGGCGGCCGTGAGCGCCGACCAGATCGCGAAAGCGTTGGTCGTGAACTCGACGATGTCGATCGTCGGCGCGATGCGCAGGATGGCGCGATCCCAATCCACGTCGTGCAGGAGATCGACCGTGAGTGCGGGATAATCGGCCGCGACGAACATGTCCTCAAGCGTCAGTTCGATGCGCGCGATCTCCTCGATCTCCGGATCGTCGGCGTAGAGCATCGCGAGTGTCATCGGGAAGTCCCGCGAATAGGCATCGAGCGTCCAACTGCTCGGCGGGACGCGATCTATGTGGTGCGCGGCGGCATGAACAAACGCGTCGTCGCCAATCCAGGCGCGCGTCTGCCCGAAGCTGCCTTCGAGGCAGGCAACGAGCTGCGCGCGGTAGTTGTTCTGATAGACGCCGAGACCGGGCATAGCCGACGCGCCCATCCGTGCGGCGGCAGCCTCATCCTCGCTCACGAGCCAGGCGCGCATGTCGCGCTGGAGCGAAAGCAAACTCATGCTGCCTCCACGGCCCGTTCGACCGCGATATCGCGCGCCGTGCCGAGTTCGGCCAACAGTTCATGAAGCGGGGGGATGTCGTCGTCGCGCTCGATCATTGTCGCCACCGGTCCGAGCCGGGGCAGGACATGGGCATAAAGGTCCCACACGGAAGCCGGCACCGGCTGATCGTGCGTGTCGACAAGCAGCTTCTCGCCCTGACTGTGGCCTGCCAGATGGATCTGACGCACGCGCGCATGGGGAACGCCATCGAGATAGGCCAACGGATCGAAGCCGTGATTGCTGGCGCTGACGAATACGTTGTTGACGTCGAGCAGCAGCCCGCAGCCCGTCCGCGCGCACATGGCGTCGAGAAACGCCCACTCGGTCATGTCGGCCGGGGCGAAGTCGATATAGGTTGACGGATTCTCGATCAGCATGGCGCGGCCCAGCGCCTCCTGAGCACGGTCGATGTTGGCGCAGACCAGGTCGAGCGCTTCCTTGGTGTAGGGCAGCGGCAGCAGGTCGTGCGAGTTGAAGCCTTCTATCCGGCTCCAACTCAGATGGTCGGAGACGAACAGAGGCTCGATCTCGTCGACCAATGCCCGCAATCGTGTGAGATAGGCCCCGTCGAGACCGTCAGCCGAGCCGATCGACATCGAAACGCCATGCAGCGCCACCGGGTAGTGTGCGCGGATGTCGCGGAGAATCTGCCGGGGGCGACCACCGTCGACCATGAAGTTTTCGGAAATCACCTCAAGAAAGTCGACTGCGATCCGATGTTCCAGAAAGTCGGCATAATGCGGCTTGCGCAGCCCAAGGCCGAACCCGGCGAAGGACGGTATCATCTGGGCGCTCCTTGATGAGTTGATCGGCCCGGCGCGACGACCACGCCGGGCCGGTGATTGTTACTTCGGCTCGGTGAGGCTGCCGCCGGCAGCCGTGCAGGCCTTGGCGGTCATGGCCTTGAAGCCGTGGCCCTTGCATTCGTTCTGGCCCTTGCACTCGTTCTTCGCCGTTTTGCAGTCCGACGTGCCCTTGCAGGTATTGATGCCGTAACAGTGGACGACCTTGGCGCTCGCGCCTTCCTGCGCGAAGGCAGGGGCGGCAGCGGCGCTGATGGCGATAGCGGCAGCAGCGGTAGCAATGCCGACGCGGGTGTCGAGGGTAAGCATGATGAAGTCTCCTGAAAATGGCGCCGCCGTGGCGGCATTTGCCATTTCGCAAGAGGAAGGGGGGCGGTTACAGCCCACCGAAAAATCCATCGCATGGCTGGCGGTGGCAGGCGGGCATATCCCCAGCTCAGGATGAGCTTATCACCCCGTGCAGTTTTCCGGGAGCGCCTCAAAAATTAGTCTAGCGGTGCGGCCATTCTTTGAGATCGGTGGGCTTCCATTATTGGTGGAGCTTCATATTCAGCCCCGTCCAGCCTGGCGAAGGCACGGCTTCGACGATCCCGCGAAACGCGTCGCGGCGAAAGAGCAAATCCGATTTGCCAGCCAAATCCGATGCCTTGACGATCTGTCCATCAGTGAGGTGAATCGGAAGACCGGCCGTCACATAGCACCCCGCTTCCACGATGCAATTGTCTCCCAAGGAAATGCCGACGCCAGCGTTGGCACCTACTAAACAGTTCCGGCCGATATTTACGGTCTGCTTACCCCCACCGGACGTCGTTCCCATGAGCGATGCACCGCCGCCGATATGCGACCCCTCCCCTACGGTGACACCCAGGCTAAGCCGACCTTCAACCGCAGTTGCTCCAAGCGTCGAAGATCCCGTGTTGCAAAAGCCGCCACCTAGAACGTTCGTCCCATACGCCAAGTATGCGCCTAAGCGGACGTTCTCACTGTTCATGATTTTGACGCCCGAGGGCACCACGTAATCTGTCATACGTGGAAACGGCCACACACCTCCTATCGTAACCTCCTTCCCATCTGCCCATGCACCATGTCTCAGTTCCTCTACGCGTTCCGGCAAGCAAGGCCCCAAAGAAGTCCAAGCCACGTTAACGAAAAGGTCGAGCACGCCTGCGAGGTTAACTTGTGCCGGCGCTACTTTACGAGAGCTAAGGAGATAGAGTCGGAGATACACATCGCAGAGACTTGTCGATTGCTCTTGAAGATTTCGTATCGTCGTGTGGATCGGGACGATTTGAACATCTCTTCTGGCGTCATATCGGCTAATGCCGGAGACGGATCTTTTAAGAAATCCCGAAAGCTCATTTTCGTCAACGCGCTTAGTCAAAGTCTGATCGACTTCGTCAAACATCGTCTTGAAGTACCGCGCCTCTATAAACCGACCGCTGGCGTCGACCGTCGCCAGACCCATCGCGGTCACCCCTCTAAGCATGGTCTGTTCTCCGTAAATTGGTCTGCCGTGACGGCGATCATCATTCGTGTCGATGTGGCCGTCGGCACAGCGGAGCCATGCTCACATCTGGTGGGCCATTGCTCACCAACGTAACAGGCGCGGTCCCAGCAGGGCCCCGAGCAATGTGGCGAGCAGGATGCCAAGCGAATACCAGGTAAGCACGAAGATCGCCGACACCTCGGGACAATGGAGGCAATAGATAGTCGCGGCGAACGCGCCGGCGGTCAGCCCGGCAGCCGCGCCCGCGGCGCGCAGCCGCGTCGGTGCGAGCCTGCGAAACGACCAGAGCAGGCCTGCGAAGATCGGCACGGCGAGCGACAGAACGCGCCACGGGCAACTCTGCCAGCTATGCCCCAACCACATCGCCAGCCAGTCGGCAGGTGGTGTCCGAGCCAGTTCCAGCAGGCCGACGCAAGCCAGCAGGACAACCGGCACAGCCGTCAGCCAAAGCCCGCGCACGCGACCGCTATCGGGCCGGGCAAGCTGCGCGGTCATCGCAAGGGCCGCAACGGACAGGGACAGGGTGTATCCCCACTTCATCCAGAAGGACCAGCCGTTCATGGCGGTCCCAAGGTCGGGGCGAAGCCCCATCCAGAGGATCACCAGTACGGCCGAAACGATCGCACCGAGACCCACGCCAATTGCAATCCTGAGCTTCATCGCGCCACGGCGCACGGGGCGAGCGTCCCGCGCGAGTTGCAGGATCAGGTCGTCGGTATTCATCGCGACCCTCCCTGAACACGCGCCATCAGGGCTTTTAGGCCCCGATGGACGGATACCTTTACGTCGGACTCACCGATACCATCGGCTTGCGCCGCTTCGACGACACTGAGTCCCTCGATCCGGGTGGCCCGGATCATGCGCGCCTGCTTGGGCGGCAGTTCGGCGAGCAACTGATTGACGTCCATCCGCGCGATGGCGCTGGCCTCGAAATCATCCGCGACCAAAGTCTCCTCCAGGCCATCAATGGGGCGCAGCCGGCCGGCTCGCCGGAAATGATCGATCATCTTGTAACGGGCGATAGCAAACATCCAGGCGGTGAAGGGACGGTCACGATCGTAGGTGGCGCGGCGCGTGTGAACGGCAATCAGGGTTTCCTGCACGAGATCCTCAACATCGTCATCGGCGCCATGAACACGGCGTCGATAGAATCCCCGCAGCAGCGGGACGAGCAGGCGCAGCAATGACGCATGGGCCGCGGCATCGCCGCCGAGCCCATCGATCATCAATCCGCGTAAGACGTGCTCGTCCGTCTGCATTCATGCTCCTCACATGGTGCTTCGTCGCAATCGGTCAAAAGGTTACGCCTCGTGCAAGTCATTTTTCTCGCCCCCATGTAACTCCGGTCGATCCAGCTCCGAATTGGCTGATGTGACACGGGTCACCCCGCCTCCTCCCTGTCACCGCGCGACCCGGACAATTCGACCGGGTCGCGCGAAGAGGCGACAGATAGAAGGATTCAGATAATGCGCACCAACCATGCTGCTTTAGCCGCGGGCATCGCCATTGCCGCCGCCGCACTCGCCGCGCCTGCTTCCGCCCAGGATAAGCCTGCGATGGAGAAATGCTATGGCGTGTCGCTTGCCGGAAAGAACGACTGCGCGGCTGGCCCAGGTACGAGCTGCGCCGGCACTTCGAAGGTCGACTATCAGGGCAATGCCTGGAAGCTCGTGAAGGCCGGCACCTGCACTTCAATCAAGACCCCCAAGGGCAATGGTTCGCTGACGCCCAAGAAGGCGTGACGGAATTCGGCCGGAACGGAGTGCTGTTCCGGCCCCCCATTTGCGGGAGACTATCGATGCACCTGCCGCCAGACCCTTATGACCGCCTCGTCGGGCACGTCTCAAAGCTGTTGCCGGACGCGCTGCTGCTGCTCGTCGCTCGCCTCGGCATCGCCGCCATCTTCTTTCTATCGGGACGAACCAAGGTGGAAGGTTTCCTCACCATCACCGACGGCACATATCAATTGTTCGAGTATGAATATGCGCTGCCGCTGATCTCGCCTGAAATCGCAGCCACGGCGGCAACCTGGTCCGAACACATCTTTCCACTGCTCTTGGCGCTCGGCCTCGGCACGCGCATGTCGGCGCTCGCCCTGTTTGGCATGACGCTTGTCATACAGGTCTTTGTCTACCCCGACGCGTGGCCGACGCACCTAAGCTGGGTCGCGATCCTGCTGCCGCTCGTTGCGCGTGGTGGGGGAGCCTGGTCGGTAGATGCGCTGCTGCACGGACGAAACCGATCCCCGCGCCCCGTCGCGGCGGCGTGACGGAGACGGCAGGACGGTGATGTCAGGCACCCGCACCTTCCTCGCCCTGCTGACCGATCTCATCATTAGCATCCGCCCGACCACGGCCGCTAACGGCGCATCGCCGTGGGGTTGACCGCATCTGCGATCTTCGCCCGACTCGGCGCGTTCTGTTACGCGATCTGGGGCGTCTTTCATTGCAAGGTCGCGTGGGACATCTTCGCGCTCGGTCACGATCAGGCAGGACTCGCGCAAGGCCGCCTGTACCAACTCGCGGCCTACATGCTCACCATCGCGCTGTTTGTCTTGGTCGTCGCGATAAGGCGCAACTGGCGCAACGATCGCATCGGCTATCTTCTGAACCTTGGCGTTGCCGGCTGGGCGGACGGCATCTGGCTGCTGGTAGTCGTCGCGCCGGGCTATGTTTCTCCGCTGCGCGGGCTTTTGCCGCCAGCGATATTTTTGCTGGGCGCCGTGCTGACGACGCTCGCGCGACCGAGAAGCGCGTCATGACCGATAACTACACCACGACCGCGTAAGGCGAAGATCCGATCTGGGTTCGCCAGTCAGCGCCACAGCGGCTTGCAGAGTGCGTTAGCAAAGGTGACCGGCATCCAAGCGACGGCGGATGTAACAAGTCCGGCCTTGCACGCGAAATAGTTTCCTGACCGGGTTATCTCCCGCCAATTGGAGGAATCAATGTTGGATGCACGTACGGCAAGCGAGGTTCTCGAAGGAATCGACTTAAGCGGCAAGCATGCGCTGGTGACTGGCGTGTCTTCCGGCATCGGCGTGGAAACAGCGCGGGTCTTGGTTGCACATGGGGTGGACGTGACGGGTACGGCCCGAGACTTGCCGAAAGCCCGACTGGCGACCGAGAAGTTGCGCGCGGGAAAAAGGGCAGGTGGCGGCCTCGACTTGGCAGAGCTTGATCTCGCCTCGCTTCGTAGCGTCAGAGAATGTGCGGACCGGCTTCTGCACGCGGGAAAGCGGTTCGACGTGGTGATCGCCAATGCGGGTGTCATGGCGGTTCCCGAGGCCAGAACGGTCGACGGGTTCGAGATTCAGTTCGCGACCAATTATCTGGGCCACTTCGTCCTCATCAACCGCATCGCTCCCATCATCAATCCGGGTGGCCGTGTCGTCATGATCGCGTCAGCCGGCCATCGCGGCGCGGATGTCGATATGGGCGACCTCAACTTCGATCATACGCCTTATGACCCGCTTGATGCCTATCGCCGGTCGAAGACCGCGATGATCCTCTTCGCGGTCGAGTTTGACCGACGGCACAACGCTGCGGGCATCCGCGCGACGGCACTGCACCCTGGCGCGGTCCTGACCGAAACCACGCGCGCCATGATTGACCAGCAGCCCGAAGCGGCCGCTGCTTTCGACTGGAAGCCGGTGGAACAGGGCGCCGCGACATTGGCGTGGGCGGGGTTCGTCGCCCCTGCCAACGAAGTGGGCGGCCACTACTGCGAGGACTGTCATGTCGTCGCAATCAATGACGATCCCGCCGCTGACTTCGGTGTGCGCTCCTATGCCTTGGACCCTGATCGCGCCAGGGGGCTGTGGGTCAAGAGCGAAGAATTGGTCAAGGAGCGGTTTGGGTGAGGTGATGAAACGATTGTTCCGCCTTGGCCTGAAAGGGCCTCATGGGACCGACAAATCTGCGGGATTGCAGCCGCCAAATGTGAATAGCTGCACGGACGCTCGGAGATAAAAATTATGGCATCTGTCGAAACTACTTTATCCGGCAATCCGATCCATGCGCTGACGAGTTCAAACTGGTTCGGTTATCTTGCACGCATCGTGCTGACATTCGGCTTCTGGGGGAGCGGGCTCTCCAAGCTCATCGACTTCCCGAGCGGCGTCGCCGAGATGGCGCAGGCCGGGCTCGAACCGGCTACGGCTTTCAACATAGCGACGATCATTACGCAGCTTGTCGGGTCGGCGCTCATCATCCTCAACCGTTGGACTTGGCTCGGTGCCGGCGCGCTGGGCGTCTTTACAGCACTGACAATTCCACTCGTGCATCATTTCTGGACGATGGAAGAGCCATTTCGGACAATGGAATTCTATGTCGTGATGGAACACATCACCGTAATCGGCGGGCTGATGGTTGCGGCCTGGAAATCTCGCTGAGATCACATCCTGCGCTTCCTCGATCACCGGCCGTGCTGCCAGTAGTTCCGCCCGGTCCATGTCCTCCAGTTGCCGGACTGCCTGATCATCACCATCACTGCATTTTTCGAGATCGAGTTCCTCGATCCGCGTGTGCAGGCTTTCGCTTTCACATTCGGCTGAACGGCGAGATGTGTCACGAGCGGCCGTAACATCATTTCGGGATGCATTATCAGTTCTGATCGCACATGGATTAGGTGACCGAGGGACGGTCATCGCAGCCTCATCGATGTAACCAAGCCCTGCCTTTTGGCGAAAGGTGGGAGAGGACCGCGTTTCAATCCCTGTCGGTCAACGCGTGTCTAAACGTTGCTTTCGGTTCGCGCGCGCAACGGCGTGGATATGGCCGCCAATAGGAATTATCATGATGTATCGCCCGCCCATCCAGCTCAAACATCAATTACTGAGACTCGCCGCGGCAGCCACCTTGTCGTTTGGCCTCGCGCCGGCAGCATGGGCCGCTCCACAGGTAGCGTCTCATTCGACCACGACCTACCACAGGGTACAGATCGACGGCGTCGGGGTCTTCTATCGCGAAGCAGGACCCAAAGATGCCCCGACCATCGTTTTGCTGCATGGGTTTCCAACTTCGTCTCGCCAATATGAAGCGTTGATCCCGCTGCTGGCCACCCGTTACCACGTCATCGCGCCAGACTATCCGGGCTTTGGACAAAGCGATGCGCCAGACCTGTCCGTATTTCCGTATACGTTCGAACATCTCGCGAAGGTGATGGACCGTCTGCTCGTCCACCTCAAGATCACGCGTTACAGCCTATATATTCACGATTACGGAGCGCCGGTTGGTTTCCGCTTGATGCTGGCACATCCGGAGCGCTTGCACGCATTAATCACCCAGAACGGCAATGCATATCAGGAAGGTCTGGGCAAAAAGTGGCCCGGCATCGCAGAATTCTGGGCCGATCCGAAAGCTCATCCGGAAATACCTGAGACCTTTTTGTCGTTCGAGACGACGATGCAGCGTCATACGGCCGGCAGCAAGCATCCCGAGCGCTACAATCCTGGCGCGTGGCTGGACGAGTTTGCGCACCTGTCGAAACCCGGACAATCGGCGATCCAGTCGGCGTTGCTGTACGATTACCGGACCAATGTCGCGGCCTATCCAAAGTGGCAGGCGTGGCTTCGCAAGCATCAGCCGCCGACCCTAGTCGTGTGGGGAGCCAATGACCCTTCTTTCATCACGGCAGGAGGCGCGGCATTCAAGCGAGACTTACCGAAGGCCGAAATTCACCTGCTCGACGCGGGCCATTTTGCGCTCGACGAGAAGACCGACGAGATTGCCAAGCTAATTCTTGATTTCATGGCGGGACACCCGGAATGATCCAAGGGCGCTCCGCAATGGATCGGTGAGGTAGTGGCCAATATATTTGCGAATGTGATTGGGTAATGATTCACGCTCTTCGAACAGGGAGAGCGGTATGCGTCGACGCGAACTGACGGAGGAGGAGTGGGCGGTGATCGCGCCCCACTGCCGAACAAGCCGCGCGGCGTGGCACGCGTAGATAACTGGCGAGCGATCAACGGCATCCTGTGGCACTTTCGGACGGGGCGCCCCGTGCCGGGATGTGCCAGGGCGCTCCGCCCGCGCAAGCCCTCGAACTCGCCAAGTTCTGCCCTGTTTTGAAGGATGGTGCGGGTGGTCGGAATCGAACCGACACTCCTTGCGGAACCGGATTTTGAAGTGATTCGCGGGTTCCATTGGGCTGAAATTCCACGGGCGGCGGTGCTTCAGACAAGAACGCAGGAGTTAGCCGACGCTCCTAGGTTTCGTGGACAAAGGGTATCCATTGCAGGGCTGAGACGAGATTGACGAAGCCGAGGTAGGACTCTTTGGTTTT
>NZ_MWMO01000012.1 GCF_002556635.1 Novosphingobium sp. PC22D
CCACAACAGCTCGCCACAGCCCGCCGCGAATGGCCCTGCGCCGTCCCAGAGCCAAAATCGCATTGTTCACGGACGACGAGTTCGGTTTCGGCGATATCCCGGTGGGCGTCTATGCCTGGACCTGGTTCACCCTGCCGATCGCGCGGCCCTCGTTGCCGAACCTCGAAGACTGGTTCGCGCGCCTGCGCGGGCGGCCCGGCTACCAGTACGTCGCGATCCCGCTGTCATGACCGTACGCGACGATCTCGCGGCGCTGACCCGCGACGTCGCGGCGATCATGCGCGCCGCGACCGAGGAAGCGATCCTGCCCTATTACCAGCGGCTGACCTCGGGGCAGATCGTCAGCAAGGCGGCCGACGATGTCGTCACCGTGGCTGACAAGGAAAGCGAGGCGATCCTGGCCGAGCGCCTCTCGGCGCTGCTGCCCGAAGCGACGGTGGTCGGCGAGGAAGCCGCCCATGCCGATCCGGGCGTGCTCGAGGCGCTCAAGGACAAGCTGTGCTGGATCGTCGACCCGGTCGACGGCACCAACAACTTCGCCGCCGGCAAGCCGCCGTTCGGCGTGCTGGTGGCACTGGCGGACCGGGGCGAGACGCTGGGCGGCTGGATTCTCGATTGCCTCACCGGCCGCTTCTGCGACGCGGCGCTGGGCAGCGGCGCGCGGATCGACGGCGAACCGATCGCCGCGCGCGGCACGGGCGAGACCCCGCCGGTCGCGGCGATCTCGCTGGTGTTCCTCGACGAGACGCAGCGCGAACGCGTGCGGCGCACGATCGCCCCGTATTACAGCCTGGTCGACATCCCGCGCTGCGCCGCCGAGCAATATCCGCGCCTCGCGCTCGGCGCCAACGACGTCTCGGTGTTCCAGCGCACCCTGCCCTGGGACCACGCGGCGGGCGCGCTGTTCCTCAACGAGGCCGGCGGCAAGGTCGCGCGGCCCGACGGTACGGCCTACCGCGTCGACGAATACGAGCGCAAAGGCCTGATCGGCGCGGCGAGCCCGGCCTTGTGGGACGATCTCGCCGCGCGGATCGATCAGGTCTGAGCGGTCACAGCTCGCTTTCGATCCAGCCCTTGAGCGCGCTCTTGGGCGCGGCGCCGAGCTTCTGCGCGACCGCCTGACCGTCCTTGAACAGCACCATCAGCGGGATCGACTTGACGCCGATCTGCCCGGGCACTTCGGTGTTGGCCATGATGTCCATCTTGGCGATCGTCACCTGACCTTCGAGTTCCTCGCTGATCTCCTCGAGCGAGGGGCCGATCATCTTGCACGGGCCGCACCAGTCCGCCCAGAAATCGACGAGGACCGGCTTGTCGGACTTGAGGACGTCTTCCTCGAAACTCGCGTCGGTGACGGCTTTGGTGGCCATGGTGCATTGCTCCTGAAATTCGAATGACGGCAATCTAGGTACGAATGGCAGGAAGGCAAAGGGCGCGGCGGGCAAGCTTTACTGCGTCGCCTGCAAGTCGGCCTTGAGCGGATCGATCAGCGCGGCGGGCAAGGGCAGCAGGCGCGGCACCGCGGTGAACAGCACCGCCGCCGAAACCGCGCGGCCCGGGAACACCGCCTCGAGCGCGGCGACATAGGCCGCCATCTGGCGCAGGATCGGCTTGGGGATGTCCTCGATCCGCTCGGGCGGGCGGCGGGTGGTCTTGAAATCGACCAGCCGCACCCTGTCGGGCGTCACCAGCAAGCGGTCGACCGAGCCCGCCACGACCTGCCCGCCGACGACCGCCGAGAACGGCACTTCGGCAAGGCTCCCGGGCCCGAACAGATCGGCCCAGTCGGGATGCCCGACCACCGCGACGGCATCGCCCGCCATGACCGCGCGCTCTTCGTCGGAGAACTCAGCGGCATTGCGCGCGAGCCAGGCCTCGCAGCGCGCGCGCCGTTCGCCGGCGGGCGCGTCGGGCAGGCGCTCGATCAGCTTGTGGAGCAAGGTGCCGCGCCGCATTGCCATGGCCGTCGCCGGCCCCGGCGGCAGCGGCGGGTCGGGCGCGACGTCGTCGCCCAGCGCCGAGGGCGCGAGCGGACGCGGCGGGCGCGCCTCGACCGGCGGGGTCCGCTCGACCCAGGCGGGCAAGGGAGCGCGCAACGCCAGTTCAGGCGCGGCGGGGGCCGCCGCCGGCTCGGGCGGCCGGCCCCAGTCGTGCCGCCAGCCCCAGATCGGATCGGCCAGCTCGGCCCCTTGCGCGAAAATCGTCAGGAGCTGCGCGTACCAACTGTTGGGTGCGGGCTCGCCCTTGTCGCGCGGCCCCAGCGCGCCGCCGACGAAAAGCGCTTCCTCGGCGCGGGTCATCGCGACATAGAGCAGGCGCCAGTGTTCCTGCTGCTCCTCCAGAGCCACCCGTTCGGCTTCCTCGCGGATGCGCCCCGCCTGCTCGGCCTTGCGCACCGAGGGCAGCGGAACGCGCCGCGCCGGGTCGGCGGGATCGTCGAGATCGATCCCGCCCACGCGGTTGGCGTCGGGATTGCCCGCGGCATCGGCGAGGATCACGATCGGCGCCTGCAATCCCTTCGAGCCATGCACCGTCATCACCCGCACCTGCCCGCCGCTGCCCGACTGCTCGCGCTTCAGCTCGCCGTCGCCCGCCTCGAACCAGGCGAGGAAACCCGCAAGGCTCGGCGTGCCGGTGACGGCATAGGCGTGCGCGGCGTTGACCAGTTCGTCGATCGGATCGTTCACTTCTCCGCCGAGCCGCGCCACCAGCCTGCGCCGCGCCTGCCAGGGACCTACCAGCAGCCATTGCAGCAGGGCCTGCGGCGGTTCGAAGTCGGCGAGCGCGAGCAGCGCGCCGAGCTGCGCCAGGACCGCGCGCACCTCCGGGTCCGTCGCGGCGCGCAAGTGATCCCAAAGCGGCACGTGTTTCTCGCGATAGCCGTGTTCGAGCAACTGCACCTGCGACCAGCCGACCAGCGGCGAGACGAGCAGGTTCGCCAGGTTCAGGGAGTCGAGAGGCTGCGCCGCGAAGCGCAGCGCCGCGATCAGATCCTTGACCGCGAGCGGCGCGCCGAGCCGCAGCCGGTCGACCCCGGCGACGGGCACGCCGGCGGCATGGAGCTGCGCGACGACGAGCCCGGCGAGATCGCGGCGCTTGCGCACCAGCACCATGATGTCGCCCGCCTCGGCGCGCTTGCCGGTCTTGTGCAGGCGGAAGCCCGGCCCCGCCGGCTCGAGCCATTCGCGCACCTGCCGGGCAATGCGGTCGGCGAGCGTGCGATCGGGGCGCGAGAGCCATTCCTGCTCGTCGTCGCCCTCTGCGCCCTCGCCTTCCTCGACGGCATCCACCGGCTGCCACAGCGCGACGTAGCCGGGCCGGTCCTCGCCGCGATGCGGGTCGGCCGGCCTGTCGAGGCCGAAGCGTTCGTGGCCGATCGTCGCGATCGCCTTGTCGACGAAATCGAGCACGTCCTGCGCGGTGCGGAAATTGCGCTCGAGGCCGAGGTCGCGCAGCTCGCGCGCCGGCTCGTTGCCGCGCAGCATCGCGGCATTGCGCGCGGCGCCTTCCATCTGCTTGCGGAAGCGTTCGCGCGCGCGGCGGAAGTTCTCCGGGCTGGTGCCCTGGAAGCGAAAGATCGCCTGCTTGGTGTCGCCGACGACGAACAGCGTGCGCATCTTGTCGTCGTGCTGGCCGCGCCCGGCGAAGAATTCGCCGGTCAGCGCATCGATGATGTCCCACTGTGCCGCATTGGTATCCTGCGCCTCGTCGACGAGAATGTGGTCGAAACGCCGGTCGAGCTTGTAGCAAATCCATTCGGACAAGTCCGAGCGCGAGAGCAATTCCGCAGCGCGACGGATCTGGTCGTCGAAGTCGATCAGCCCTTCGCGTGCCTTGGCCTCGTCCCAGGCGATCGCGAAGGCGCGGCCGAGCCGTAGCGCCGGCACCAGCCGGTCGGCGAGCGCGAGGAGGTTCGCGTTCTCGACCACCCGCGCGATGCACGCGGTCACGCGGCCGCAGTACGCGGGATATTCGGGATCGACCTTCGAGAGATTGGCGAGCGAACGGATCGTGCCGTCCCTGGTCAGCAGCGCGTTGCTCAGCTCGCCGATCGATTCCGCGCGCCGGGCGGGCGGTTCGAGCAGCCACCCGGAGATCGCATCGACCGCGGCGAGCCCGGTCTTCGTCCCCCAGCCGTGCGCGGTCTCCATGCAGCGGCGCAGGCTGGCGACGTCGAAGGCGGCGTCCGCGCACTGCGCCGCGAGCCAGTCGGCATCGGCCTCGCCCGGCAGGCCCAGCAGGCGCAGCACGTGGCCGCGCATGTCGTTCGCCTGCCACGAGCCCGGCCCGAACCAGGCCTCGCGCGCCGAGGCACAGCGCAGCAGATAGGCCTCGACCGCGTCGGGGCCCATCCGCAACGAGAGATCGGCGACGGCATCGAGCAATTGCGGATCGCCCAGCGGATCGCCCTCGGCCGCGACCAGCAGGTCGGCGAGCACCCGCCGCGCGAGCATCGCGCGCTCGCGGTCCTCCATCGGCCGCGCGCCGGGCAGCAGTTGCGCCTCGAGCGGGAAGGCGGCGAGCAGCCATTGCGAAAAGGCGTGGATCGTATCGATCCGGAGCCCCCCGCCGGGGCAATCGAGCACCTTGGCGAACAGCGTGCGCGCCCGCGCCTTCTCCGCTTCGCCCGCCGGAGCGCCGATCGCCTCGAGCCGCCCGAAGAGATCGATGTCCGAAAGACGCACCCATTCGGCGAGCGTGGTGTTGATCCGCGACGCCATTTCCGCCGCGCCCGCCTTGGTGAAGGTGAGGCACAGGATCTGCGACGGCTCGACGTCGGGTTGCAGCAGCAGCCGCAGCACGCGCGAGGAAAGCACCTGCGTCTTGCCGGTCCCCGCCGAAGCGGTGAGCCAGACGGTATCGTCGGGCCGCACCGCCTCCATCTGGTTGCCGTGGAGCGGGAAGATCCTGGCCGGGCCGCTCATGACGGGTCGCCGCCGCCCTGCGTGAGGAACCACTCGTCGAGCCGCATGAGCTGGTCGTAGTCGGCGTAGCCCGGCAGGTTGGGATTGAGCCGCGCGGTGAAGGCCTCGTCGCCGAGAATCCACCTTCGCAGGGCCTCATCGAGATAGCGTTCGGCTTCCGGAAGGAAGTCCTCGGGTTCGAGGCCGGTCTTGCTGCGCCCGACCTTGAGCGGCGTTTCGACATAGCCGAACACGTCGCCGCTGCGGGCCTTGGCGAGCGACCAGTATTCGAACGCGGCGGGCTCGCCGGCGACGCCCTCGAAGCCGCCCGCCCGCGCGATCAGGCCGATGGTGCCGAGCTGGAGCGAAAAGCCCTCGGCGACCTGCGACTTGCTCGGCGGATGACCGGTCTTGTAGTCCACTATCGCGCAAGTGCCGTCCGCCAGCATGTCGATGCGGTCGGCCTTGGCGAAGATCCGCACACCGGACCGCTCCATCGAGCCCCATTGCTCGATCGCGACGGGCAGGCGCCCTTCCGCCTTGGCGGCGAGGACGCGGTCGCGGAAGGTATCGAGCGCGGCAGCGAGGCGCGGCCACCACAAGGCGCGCATCAGCGGGTGCGCCGACATATCCTCCAGCTCCTCGCGCGCGATGGCCTGGAGGCCCTCGGGCGGCTCCTTCGCCTCGTGCCAGCGCTGCATGATGCGGTGCGCGAGTTCGCCCTTCCACGCGGGGCTGGGCTCGGCGTCGAGACCGTCGAACGGCGCGAGGCGCAGGATGGCGCTGGCGTAGAACTGGTAGGGATCGCTGCGCAGCCGGTCGAGCCCGGTCGCCGACACCTCGACGCGGCGCTGCTCGGCCGAGGGCATCGGCCGGGGGCGCGGGTGCGGCTCGACGCGCGCGGCATCGTCGATCGCCCGCGCAAGCGCGACCATGGTCCGTTCCTCGTGGCGCTCGACCTGATCGCCGAGCATCGCCCTGACCCGCAGCACGAAGCGCGAGGGGATCACCGGCCCCGCCTCGTCGCGCTGCGCCCAGCTCAGCACCACTTGCGGCGCGCCGAGCGCGGCGGCGAGATCATGCGCGGCAAGACCGATGCGGAAATCCGCGCCGGGAACGCCGAGCGCGCGCAGAACCGCGGGCGGCAGCAGCGAGTCCTGCGCCGGTGTCGCCGGCCATGTGCCCTCGGCGAGCCCCGCGCAGATCATCAGGTCGGCCCGGGCCATGCGCGCCTCGAGCAGGCCGTAGATCGCGACGCGCGGATGCCCGCCCCAGGGCGGGCGGACCGAGACGCGGTCCATCGCGTCGCGCAGCACCGCATGCAGTTCGACCGGCTCGACGCGGGTGCCTGCGGCGCGCGCGGCGGCGCGCAGGTCTTCGACGAAAGCGGCGAGCGCGCGCCCGTCGGGCCCGCCCCAGACCGCCTCGCCGCACAGCGCCTCGGCGGCGGTGACGAGACGGTCGAGCAGGTCCGCGAGCGGCGCGGCAGCGGCGCCCTCGAGCAGCGGCGCGAGGATCGCCTCGGCCTCGTCCCACCATGGCGCGACGCGCGCATCGGTGGCGATCCCGCGCAGCACGCCAAGGCCGGTCCCGCGGCGGGGCCCGCGCAGCGCGCGGTCGAACCTGCGCACCGCCTCGAGCCACTTCGTCCGCCCCTCCCCGGCCCGCGCCAGCGGATGCGAGAGCAGCGCGACGAGCGGCACCGGCGGCGCCTGCTCGGCGGCGACTTCGGCGAGCAGCAGGAACAACCGACCCGCCGCGCACTGCGGCAGCGGACGTCCGGCGGTATCGTCGGCGACAATCCCCCAGCGCGCGAGATGGGCGACGACGCGCCCCGCAAGGCCTCGGTCGGGCGTCACCAGCGCGACGCGCCTACCCTCGTCCTCGAGCGCCTCGCGGATCAGAAGCGCGACCGCCTGCGCCTCCTCGCCGGGATGCGCGGTCTCCATCAGCCGCACGCCCGAAAGGCGCCGCTGGTCTGCGCCGAGATCGACCCAGCGCGCGCTGGCGACGGGCGGGAGGAACAGGTTGCCGATCGCGCGGCTGCGCTCGGGTGGCGCCGGACTTGCGCCCGAGCGGTGCCACGCCATGACTTCGCCGCGCGCGATGCCCATCCGGTTGAGCAGGAGCTTGAGGTGGTATTGCGGATGGGTGACCGCGTCGCGCGGCCCGAACGGGGGATCATCCACGCTGGCGGGCGCTCCCGCGATGCCGATCTCGTCCCAGGTCTCCGGATCGAGCGCGAGGTCGAGGTCGGGCAGGATGACCGCGCCCTGGGGCAATTCGCAGACCACGCGCAATAACCGGGCGAGCGCGGGCGATGCACTGGTCACGCCCGCCGCGACGATTGCGCCTGCGGGCGGCGCCTCTCGCCAGCGCCGCGCGGCGTGTTCGAACAGCCGGTTGCGCCGCTCGGGCGCGTCGACTTCACCGCGCTCGGCAAGCTCGCGAATCCAGTGCTGCTGGACCTTGAGGAAGACCCGCGTCGCGTCGGTCCAGTGCCGGGCCAGCTCGCCGACGATGCCGATCACGCGGTCGGACAGCAGGTCGATCGGCGCGATCTGCTCAACGAGCAGGCGGTCCATCGTCCGGCCGAGCTCGAAAGCGCGGCGCAGCAGCGCGGCCTCGCTGCCGCTGGCCTCGGCCTCCACCTCGCGCAGATAGGCCGCGAGCCGAAGCCAGCGATAGGTCGGGTCGGCGGCAGGCGGGATTTCGGACGCGCCGAGCGGATCGAGCAGCGCGCCGAGCGTCTCATCGAGATCGAGATCGCCGACCACCGCCATTCGCGGCAGCAGCAGGCCCTCGCCCGCATGGCGCACGAAGGCTTCGGTGACGGTACGCACGGTGCGGCGGCTGGGCAGCAGCAGGGTGAGCCGCGCGAGACCGAATTCGGGCTCGGCGTAGCGCGGGATCAGTCCCGCGACGAGGGCATCGGCGAAACCGCGATGCGCGGCGATGGTGTAAATGCGCGGGCCTTCAGGCACGCGTCAGCCATTCCTCGGTCGGCCGGATCGCGGCCGGATCGCCCACCTCGAACCACAGGCCGTTGTGCGAGATGCCGTAGAGCCGCCCTTCCTCGATCGCGCGAGTCCACAGCAGGTTGGTCGAGAAGGGGCCCTCGGGTGCATCGCGCATCAGGCGGTGCGAGACGAGCTGTATGCCCGCGAAGATGAACGGCGCGATCCGGCCCGAGCGCCGCCGCGAGATCCGGCCGACGGGATCGAGGTGGAAATCGCCCTTGCCGCGATAGTTGATCGCCCGCGCATGCGAGACCAGCAGCAGCAGCGCGTCCATCCGCTCCGGGTCCCACGAGCGCGAAAGCTCGGCGAAGACGTTGCTCGGCCCGTCGAGCCAGATGTTGTCCGAGTTGAGGCTGAAGAACGGATCGGGCAGGCCGGGCAGCGCCTTTGTCATGCCGCCGCCGGTCTCGAGCAGCCGTTCGCGCTCGTCGGAAATCACGATGCTCGGCGCGGCCTCGCGCACCGCGAGATGGCCTTCGAGCGCATCGGCGAGATAGTGGACGTTGACGACGGCATGGGCGACGCCCGCGACCTCCAGCTTGTCGAGCGCATGGTCGATCAGCGAGCGGCCCGCCACGCGCACCAGCGGCTTGGGCTGGGTGGCGGTGAGCGGGCGCATCCGCTTGCCGAGCCCGGCGGCGAGCACCATTGCCGTATCGCTGGCAAGCGCGTTCTCCTGCGGCGAGCCGCTCATATCGCGAACGTGCCCCCGCCCGCCTCGCGCAGTCCGGCGGGGATGTTGGCATCGAACCACTGCGCCACCGGGGCGAGCGCGGGGTGCGTGAGATCACGTTCGAGCAGGTTCCACACGCGCGGGATCAGCTCGAGATAGCGCGGCTTTGCGTCGCGCCGCCACAGCCGCACGAAGATGCCGACGATCTTTGTGTTGCGCTGCGCGCCGAGCCGGGCGTAGTCGGCCAGCAGCACTTCGGCGTCCACGCCGCGCGCCCGCGCGTAATAGTCGAACATCGCCGCTTCGAGATCGGGCGAGACGTCACGCCGCGCATCCTGCAAAAGCGAGACGAGATCGTAGGCGGGATGGCCGACCAGCGCGTCCTGGAAATCGAGCAGGCCCTGGCTCTGGAGGGAGCCGAGCAGCATGATGTTCTCCGCGTGATAGTCGCGCAGCACGGTGACGCCGGGGCGCTGGCGCGGCAGCAGCTCGCCCAGCACCTTTTCCCAGGCTTCGGTAAAGCCGTGCGCGTCGACATAGAGGTTCTGCGCGGTGCAGTACCATTCGAGCAGCAGTCGCGCCTCGCGCAGATACTCGGCCATCGAATAATCGAGGAAGGGCCCCGGCGGCAGGTCATGCAGCGCGACGAGCGCGTCGATCGCGGCGGTGTAGACCTGCTTTTCGTCGTCGGGCCACTGATCGAGATAGTCGCGCATGCGAGCCGCGCCGAAATCCTCCAGCAGCACCAGCCCGCGCGCGGGATCGTCGGCGTAGATGAAGGGCGCGCGCATGCCGTTCGCATCGAGCCAGCGTGCGGCCCGCAGGAACGGACCGGGATCGTCGTCGGGCGGGCGCGCGTCCATCAGCATGGCCGATTTCTCGCCCTTGCGAATGCGGAAATAGCGCCGGAACGAGGCATCGCCGGGCAGAGGTTCGACCGCCGCGTCTCCCCAGCCGGAGGAAGCGAGAAAGTCGTCGAGGCCGTCAGGAACAGTCAGGGACATGGCAATCGCCCTAGCCAATCCGCACCCGGTTCCACAATGGCGATCCTGCCTTCTCCCGCAACTTCGAGGCGAACCGCGAGGCAGCCCGGCTCATGAGAGAAGCCGCCCGCGTGTTCGGGCCATTCGGCGAGCAGCGCCGCGCCTTGCCTGTAGTCGTCGAGACCGATCTCCTCCACCTCGCGCGGATCGGCGAGGCGATAGAAATCGGCGTGGACCAACGGCAGGCGGACCGCGGGCGGATCATAGGGCTCGATGATCGCGAAGCTGGGCGAAGGCACTTCGCCCGCGTGCCCGAGCGCGGCGATGACGGCGCGCGCGAGCGTGGTCTTGCCCGCGCCGAGTGCGCCCGACAGCGCGACGACATCGCCCGGCCGCAGCGCCTCGGCGATCGCCGCGCCGAAGCGCGTCATCGCGGCGATATCGGGCAGGTCGACCCTCACGGCAGCTCGACGATCGCCGCCGTGCCCTGCCCCGGCTCGGACATCAGCTCGAGCCGGCCGCCGTGCGCCTCGACGAGCTGGCGCGCGAGCGGCAGGCCGATGCCCTGGCGGCGCTCGACGCTCTTGCCGTCGGCGCCCAGCTTGAGCCCGTCGAGTGCGCGCGCGAGCGCGGCCTCGTCCATGCCCTCGCCGTTGTCGGAGACGACGATCTGCGTCACTTCGCCCCTCGCCCTGCGCTCGCGCGAGACCTGCACCAGAATCCGTCCGCCGCGCGCGGTCGCCGAGATCGCGTTGTCTATGAGATGACCGATGGCACGGCCCAGCCGCCGGCGATCGCCGCGCACCGCGCCGACGAGCGAACCGCATTGCAGGTCGAGCGTGATCCCCGCAGTCTCCAGCTTGCGCCGCCGCTCTTCGACCAGCGCGCGCATGAAGGCCTGGAGCTGGATTTCCTCGGTCGCGAGCGGCAGCATCCCGGCCTCGCTCTGCGACAGATCGAGCAGGCTTTCGATCTGCTCGCCGAGCCGCTTGGCCGATTCGCTGATGGCCGAAAGATAGACTTCGCCGCTGTCGTTGATCTCGCCGCCGGCCCCGGTCGCGAGCAGTTCGGCGAAGCCGATGATCGAGGTGAGCGGCGTGCGCAGTTCGTAACTCATGTTGGCGAGGAAGCGGGTCTTGACCGCGTCGGCCTCGACCAGCGCCGCGTTGCGTTCGCGCAACGCCCTCTCCGCCTTCTGCGAATCGGTGATGTCGAGCACGATCAGCAGGCCGTTGCCGTCGGGCAGCGGCACCCCGCCGAATTCGAGCGTGCGCCCGTCGGCCAACACCACGCGCCCGCCCGCTTCCTTGCGGTCGAGCGTCGCGGCGCGCACCGCGTCGCCAACCGCCTTGGCCTGCCCGGCGCGCCTGAGGCGCGGCTCGATCTTCTTGAGCAGCGCGCCGATGTGCGGGTGGGTGTCGAGAAATTCGCTCTCGAGGCCCCAGTCGGCGGCAAAGCGCCGATTCCAGAGCTGCATCCGGCCGTCGGGCGCGAAGACCGCGACCGATTCGAACAGGCCGTCGAAGGTCGCGGTGCGCGTGCGCAGCAGGGTGTCGCGGATCGCCGAGAGCCGGAGTTGCTCTGTCTGGTCCTCGACGATGAGCAGCAGGCCGCCGTCGGGCACCGGCTGCGCGACGATGCGCAAGTGCCGCCCGTCGCCCAGGTGCCAGGATTCCTCATGCGTCTCGTTGGCCGAGAACCACTCTGCCCGCTCGCGGCGCCAGGCGGGGAAGTCGCGCAGTTCGGGCAGGCGCCCGGCATCGCGCAACACTTCGAGCAGCCCCTCGAACTGCGGCGGATCGACCGTGGTCTTGGGCGGCAGCGCGAAGATGCGCTGGAAAGGCTGATTGACGAACGTAAGCCGGCGGTTCGCGTCGAACTGCGCGACGCCCGCCGAAAGCTGGTCGAGCATGGCGCGCTGCGCCTCGCGGAAGGCGCGGAACGAGCGGCCGAGCGCTTCCTGGTCCTCGATATCGACGGCGTAGCCCGCAATTCCCGCCTCGCCGAGCGGCAGGTCGTGGACGCGGAACGCACGGCGCTGGCCCTCGATGGTGACGCTGACGATCCGCTCGATCGGCAGGTTCTTGGCTGCGGACTGGCAGGCCACCTGGCGCGCGGTGAGTCCGTCGACCGCCTCGACAAGCTCGGTTCCCGCCTGGACCACCGCTTCGGCGTCGGTTCCGCCGACTGCGGTGACGTAGGCCGAATTGACGAGCTGCAGCGCGCCGTCGGGGCGGCGGAACCACATCGGCATCGGCGCCGCCTCGATCAGCGACACGAGCGCGACGAAGTCGCCGCGCGCACGGGCCGCCTCCTCGCGCAGCTTGACGAGTTCGCTTTCGCTGTCGGAGAAGTCGAAAACCCACACCAGCGCGGCCCCGCCGGGCGAGACCTGCGGGTCAGCGAGGTGCCCGCGCAAGGCGAGGCTGCGCGACGAGCCGCGCGGCGTCGCCACCATGCGGAACGGCACAGCCGACTTCTGCGTGCGCAGCACGGCCTCGGTCAGTTCGGCGAGCGTTTCCGCTTCGAGGCCGCGCCCACCGTCATCGAGTTCGGAGAGGAACTGCGGTACGGCATCGAGGCCGAGCCATTGGGCGAGGCGCGGCGACGCCTCGATCCGCCCGTCCGAGCGGACAAGCAAGGGCAAGGCGGGCGATTCCTCGACCATCTTGCCAAGCCGACGGGCCGAGCGATGGATCGATTCGGCCCGCCGCAGCTTGGTTCGCGCCGAGACTATCGCCCATGCGGCGGCCGCCGTCCAGATGGCCAGCAGCAGTGCAAGCGCCAGAACGACGAGGCGATCGGATTCCATGGCTCGCGGCTATGCGATGCGGACTGGAATAAGACAATGGCCTCGCACCGGGCGTGCACACTATCGGCCAGGCCCCCGGCCCCATTCCCGCGCGACGCGGAAACGGGGCCGGGGGCCGGGGATCAGTAGCGGTAGTGGTCGGGCTTGAACGGCCCTTCCTGCGGCACGCCGATGTACTTGGCCTGCTTCTCGCTCATCTTGGTGAGCTTCACGCCCAGCTTTTCGAGGTGAAGCGCGGCGACCTTCTCGTCGAGGTGCTTGGGCAGCACGTAGACGCGGTTCTCGTACTCGTCCGACTTGGTGAACAGTTCGATCTGCGCGAGCGTCTGGTTGGTGAAGCTCGACGACATCACGAAGCTGGGGTGGCCGGTGGCGCAGCCCAGGTTCACGAGGCGGCCCTTGGCGAGGACGAGGATCTGCTTGCCGTCGGGGAAGGTGACGAGGTCGGTGCCCGGCTTGATTTCCTTCCAGTCGTAATTGTCGAGCGCCGAGATCTGGATCTCGGAGTCGAAGTGACCGATGTTGCAGACGATCGCCTTGTCCTTCATCCCGGCCATGTGTTCGCCGGTGATGACGCTCTCGTTGCCGGTCGCGGTGCAGAAGATGTCGCAACGCTCGACGGCTTCTTCCATGGTGACGACTTCGTAGCCTTCCATGGCGGCCTGCAGCGCGCAGATCGGGTCGATCTCGGTGACCATGACGCGCGCGCCGGCCTGGCGCAGCGAGGCGGCCGAGCCCTTGCCGACATCACCGAAACCGGCGACGCAGGCGACCTTGCCGGCAAACATCACGTCGGTCGCGCGGCGGATCGCGTCGACCAGCGATTCGCGGCAGCCGTAGAGGTTGTCAAACTTCGACTTGGTGACCGAATCGTTCACGTTGATCGCGGGGAACGGCAGCTTGCCGTCCTTGGCGATATGATAGAGGCGATGCACGCCGGTGGTGGTCTCTTCCGAGACGCCCTTGATCGCCTGGACCGCGCGGCTGAGGTAGCCCGGCTTTTCCTTGAGGAAGGTCTTGAGCGCGCGGACGAATTCGATTTCCTCGGCGTTCGAGGGCTCGAACAGCTCTTCGCCGGCCTCGACGCGCGCGCCCCACAGCGCGAACATCGTGGCGTCGCCGCCGTCGTCGAGGATCATGTTGGCGGTACGGTTGGGCTCGTCATCGGTCGACCAGTCGAAGATCTTGCCGACGTAGTCCCAGTAGTCGGCAAGGCTCTCGCCCTTGATCGCGTAGACCGGGATGCCCTGTGCGGCGATCGCGGCGGCGGCATGGTCCTGCGTCGAGTAGATGTTGCAGGTTGCCCAGCGGACCTCGGCGCCGAGCGCGACGAGCGTCTCGATCAGCACGGCGGTCTGGATGGTCATGTGCAGCGAGCCGGTGATCCGCGCGCCCTTGAGCGGCTTGGACGAGCCGAATTCCTCGCGCAGGGCCATCAGGCCCGGCATCTCGGTTTCGGCGATCGCGATCTCGTCGCGGCCGTAGTCGGCAAGGGCGATATCGGCGATCGCGTAGTCTTTGGTCGCTTCGGCAAGGGTAGCCACTGGCGCATTCTCCTGATGAATTTCGTGTTCGCGTGAAGCGCCGCCTGCCCGCGTCAAAGCGGGCCGGACGGCGCACGACGTGAGGCGCCTCCTATCTTTTCCCGGCCTCGGAAGCAAATATAAAGATTCCTTTATATCCTTTTCCGCAGAGATCCGGGCCGCGATCCGTTGTCCCGCGCCGCGGCGCGCCTATATCGAGCCGCGAACCCCAACCCTCGAGAAAGCCCAACCCCCTAGAAAGGATGCATTTGATGACCATCGCCGTTGGAGACAAACTGCCCGACGTGAAACTGATCAAGGCCACCGACCAGGGCCCCGACGCGGTCCAGTCCGCCGACTACTTCAAGGGCAAGAAGGTCGCGCTGTTCTCGGTACCGGGGGCCTTCACCCCGACCTGCTCGGCCAAGCACCTTCCCGGATTCGTCGACAAGGCGAGCGAGCTCAAGGCCAAGGGCATCGACGAGATCGCCTGCACCGCCGTCAACGACGCCTTCGTGATGGGGGCCTGGGGCAAGGCTTCGGGCAGCGACGACGTGACCATGCTCGCCGACGGCAACGCCGAGTTCGCCGAAGCGTTGGGCCTGACGATGGACGGCTCGGGCGTGGGCCTGGGCAAGCGCGGCCAGCGTTTCTCTATGGTCGTCAACGACGGCGTGGTCGAGCAGCTCAACGTCGAGCAGCCCGGCAATTTCGAGGTCAGCTCGGCCGAATACATGCTCGGCCAGCTCTGATCCCGATGCGCGGCCCGGCCCGCTCGGTGCGGGCCGGCCCGCTCAGCGCACCACCACCCTTGCCTGCGCCAGATTGCGAACTTGCGCGTAAGGCGTATCCGCGTCCCCTTCGCGCTGCGCCGAGACGGTGAGCGCGGCGAAATAGGTTCCCGGCCGGGCGTAGGCATGGCTCGCGCTCAGTGCGACCGCCTCGGCGGGTGCGAACGCGGCGCGATCCGCGAAGGTGCCGGTTCCCTCGAAATCCCATGCGGCCGAGACCACCTGCCCCGCACCAGGCGGCGTGGCAATCGTCGCCGTGAGCGTGACCGGCTCTCCGACCGCGACCTCCGCCCGGTCCGCACCGTTGACGCTCAGTTCGACGACCGGCTGGATACCGCCGCGCTCCGCGGCCCCGCCGGGCACGATCACTTGCGTATCCTCGACCCGGTAGTGCGTTTCGGCGGGTTTGACACCGTGCTCCACCCACTTCGCAAGATCGCGCAGACCCTGCTGCAAGGCCCCTGAAAAGCTCACGACATGGGCGCGCTGCAAGGCGTCGAGCGGGTTTTCGTGGTGCGCGCGGTCGATGAACCACAATGCGAAGCGGTCATCGAAGTCCGCGCCCGTCGCCGCCGCGACGCGGGATCGGTACCAATCCGCCTGCCAAGGGTAGGCGTCTATATCCATGAGCGCGGCGAGCACGAGAACCTTGCCGTTGACCGCGCCGGTCAGCACCGCGCCGGCGGCGTTCGCCGTGCCGGTCGGGCCGACGAGCACGGTGCGCTGCGGCGGAATCGGCGCACCGTCGCCCTCGCGAAACTGGTCCCAGGCGTAGTACTCGCGCTCGGGCGGAACCTGATGGCGGTGATAGGTCTCGAGCGCGAGCGCCCAGGAATTGTCGACGCATACCCTGTCGCCCGGCGCGAGCGCGGCCATCGCCGTGGCGTCGGCGGTGGCGATGGGCCGCATCCGCGCGCCCTCGTTGGCCTCGAGCGGCAGGCTGGCGCCTTCGGCGGCGCCCGAGAGCACCACCAGATGCGCATTGGCGCAGTCGCGTGCGGGATCGGCGTCGAGCGTGACCGACCACGGCGGCTCGGCGGAGACCGCCGCCACGCCTGCCGCGAAGGCGAAACGTTCGTCGCGGATCTCCGCGTCGGGATCGGCGCCGAGATAGCCCGGCTGCGACCAGAAGTCCTCGGCATAGCCCGGGTCCATCTGCGGAATCATGCCCGAGATGTTGGCAAAATAGCCGCTGTCCATCCCCGCGTGGCGATACCAGGCGCGCGGCGGAAAGCCCATCCGCGTGACTTCGCGCAGCGCCGTGACTTCCTCCGCATCGAGATTGGCGTAGGGATCGCCGCTGCCGCCGGGCGCGAGCGCGTCGGCGATGCCCGGCAAACGATCGCGCCGGCGCAGCACGCGTAGCGCGTGCATGCGCACCGTGAACATGCTGGGGATTGCGTGATTGCAGCCGGGCACGAAGGGCAGGAATCCGTCCCACACCCCCGAGGTGGCCTCGGCCGCGCCCATGGTCTGGTAGGCGCCCCCGCTGCCGCCGAAGAGGTAGCCGTAGCTGCGATGCTCTCCATAGATCCGCGCGGCGACGGTGCGGGAGAATTTTGCCGCCGCTGCGTTGACCCGGTAGGCCGCGATCGCCGGATCGACGCCCGCCGCGCGGAACAGGCCGCCGTTGTTCGTTTGAACGTAGTAGGCACCGCTCGCGACGGTGAAACCGAGATCGCCGATCGCCACTTCGAACTGGATCGGAAACGGCCCGATGTCCGCGCTCACCGCCATCGGATAGGTATTGTGAATGAAGCGCCCTTCGTACTTCTCGGGCGGCGGGAAATAGAACGAGAAGCGCGCTTCGGTGCCCGCGAAATGGCCGTGGACGTAGCGGTGCGGCACCGGCTCGGCGCGCTCCTCCTCGACGTCTATGACCGCTTCGCCGTAGACCGGATCGACCGACCGCGCGGTGACGGTGATGCCATTCATGCCATTCCCCTCCACAAGTTATCGATTGGTAATATCGTTCTTGTGGTGGCTCAAGCCTTGTTGGCCGGCCGGCTTGCCGTCAATGACGCGGACCGATAGCCTCGCTGGCAGGCAAAGGAGGATTCATGACCCGATCGGTTATTGTCACAGGTGGTTTCGGCGTTCTCGGCAACGCGGTGGCCGAGCTATTCGCGAGCCGAGGGGACAAGGTCACCCGGATCGACTACGCGGCGACGGCCTCTGCCCCGATCGCCGGCACGCTCGACATCGGCGGCATCGACCTCACCGACACCGAAGCGACGAAGGGCGCGCTGGCCAAGGTGGTCGCGGCCCATGGCGGGATCGACGTGCTCGTCAACGTCGCGGGCGGCTTCGCCTGGGAGACGCTCGAGGACGGCGACCTCGCCACCTGGTCGAAAATGCAGTCGATGAACCTGATGACCAACGCGACGATCACGCAGCTCGCACTGCCCGAACTGAAGAAGTCGGCGGCGGGCCGCATCGTCAACATCGGCGCGGGCGGCGCGGTCAAAGCGGGCATGGGCATGGGCGCCTACGCAGCGTCAAAGTCGGGCGTTCACCGCATGACCGAGGCGCTGGCCGAGGAACTCGCCGGATCGACCGTCACGGTCAACGCCGTCCTGCCGAGCATCATCGACACGCCGACCAATCGCGCGGACATGGCCGACGCGGACTTTTCGCAATGGGTGAGCCCCGGCGCCGTCGCCAAGGTCATCGCCTTCCTGGCCTCGGACGACGCGGCCTCGATCAGCGGCGCCCTGCTGCCCGTCTCGCGCGGAAGCTGACAAGCTCCGGCATTGGCGCCGGTGCCTTCGGGTGCGGCGCCAGTCACAGGTATAAGCGCGGTTTCGACGTCGGTCGAAACCCGGGCGGCACCGAGCCCGATCAGTACCCCATCAGGCTCATCACTTCCTCGCGGCTGCGCTGATCCTCCAGGAAGGTGCCCATCATCCGGCTGGTGATCATGCCCACGCCCGGCGTGCGCACGCCGCGCGCGGTCATGCAGGCGTGGCTGGCTTCGATCACCACCGCGACGCCGTGGGGCTTGAGGTGGTCCCAGATGCACTGCGCCACCTCGGCGGTCAGCCGCTCCTGGATCTGCAGGCGCCGGGCGAAGCCGTGCAGCACGCGCGCGAGCTTGGAAATGCCGACCACGTGGTCGCGCGGCAGGTAGGCGATCGCCGCCTTGCCGATGATCGGGGCCATGTGGTGTTCGCAATGCGATTGGAACGGAATGTCCTTGAGCAGCACGACCTCGTTGTAGCCTCCGACTTCCTCGAAGATACGCGACAAGTGGATCGCCGGGTCTTCGTTGTAGCCGATGCAGTATTCCTTCCACGCGCGCGCGACCCGCTTGGGTGTGTCGAGCAGACCTTCACGGCTCGGATCGTCGCCCGACCATTCGATGAGCGTGCGGATGGCATTCTGGACGTCTTCGGGAACCGGAACCTTGCCCTTGGGATCGTCCTCGTCGGGGCCTACCAGGCTGCTCATCCCTTCTTTCTCCTAGCTTTTATCTTTTCCAGCATGTTGCGCGTCCGGCGCAGATAGCCCTTCCGCTTGAACAGACCGCGCTTGCTGATCGGTTCGAACATCTCTTCGGGACGTTCTGGATCGAAGACGGCAGCCTGGGCAAGGGCTCTTTCAGTTTCGGATATCTCCTGCAAGGGTAATATTTCGAGCCTTTTTCCCGTTTGCGGCAGGGATTCGATGAAGGCGATCATCGAACCGTGCTGTTCGAGCCCGGCAGCGACATCCTCGATCGAAACGCCGCAGTGCTCTGCGATCAGCGAATGGCGAAGGTCGGTGATCGCCGGTCCGCAGCCGGCGTTGGACGGGCGTGCGCAGTCGATGAAGACGTCGCATTCGGAATCGAGCCCCATCGAGCGATTGTTCATATTGGCAGAGCCGACTCTCAGGATCTCATCGTCGATGATCGTGATCTTCGCGTGGACGTAGATCGGCGTCCCGCCGGATGTGTAGGGCGTGTAGATCCGGAACCGCCCGGCATGGTCGACGGCGTGTACGACCTCGCGCAATTCGGCGCGCGCGCTGTCCATCGCGACTTGCTCAAGCCAGCCGTCGGCGTGAAGCGGATTGACGATCACGATCTCGGGCGGATCGGGCTCGCTCAGCCGTTCGCAAATCGCCTCGGCGATGCGGCGCGAGGCGAAATACTGGGTCTCGGCATAAATGAAGCGCTTGGCCCGGGCGATGTGATCGACGAACAGCGATTCGATCTCGCTGATCTGGCTGCACTCACCGTACCTCGCCCGCGTGCGCGCGATGCCGATCTCGACGTCGCGGAACTCGGCCTCGACCGGTTCGGGCCAGGCGCTTTCCTGCTGCGGGCGGCACGGTGCGAGCTGCTCGCCGCCCGCCGCCTCCCAGCGCGCGCGCCCGAGCGCCGAAAGCGCGCGCGCGACCTCGCCTTCGAGCAGCATCGTCGCGTCGTGCCAGGGATCGTAGTGCCGCCCCGCGGGCCGCTTGCGGCGCGGATCGTTGTGAACGTGCTCGCGCGTGTCCCAGCGGTCGGTGGTCATGTCGATCCCGCCGCAGGCCGCGAACTTGTCGTCGATGACGAGGATCTTCTGGTGGTGGCTGCACCCGACGGGGTGCGCGGAATCGAACTTGAAGTCGATCGAATCGTTCTTCACCCAGCGCAGCAGGTCGACCACCATCGTGCCGCGGAATATCGACTTCACCAGCGAGAAGTTCCACTTGAGGAGCTTGACCTCGAGCCCCGGCGTTCGCCGCGCCACCCAGAGCACGAAAGAGCCGAGCCGGGCGGGGAAATGACCCTTGTGCGGCAGGTGCCACCAACGCCGCCCCGAGGTGAGCAGTATCCGGGTATCGACGTCCCAGCCGACGATGAAGATGCGCTGGCGGGCCTGCGTCATCGCGATGCGCGCCACATCGAAATAGTCCGCCGCGTCGATCACGACGTGTGCGCGGCTGGCCTTCGCATAGCGCCAGACCGACGGCTCTATGCCTTCGTCGCCCCAATCGTCGTTCTGCACTGCGTCCTTGCCCGGTAACACGTTCGATCCCAGACCCTGACAACCCCCGAGCCGCGCCGTCGTTCCACGAGCGCGCTCGATACGGCGCAAGGGCTTGCCCGAGGCGGCCCCCGCCGCTCTGCGCCATTGCCTTTGCGGCGCCGCGTCCGCAATCCTCTGGTCCGCAAATACATGTCCAGGGAGAAGCAGCGATGACCACCCCCGTCAGCCGTGTCCTCGAGGAACTCGCGGATCGCGAGGCGATCAAGGAATGCCTCTACCGCTACGCGCGCGGCGTCGACCGGCTCGATGCCGACATGATCCGCAGCGCCTACTGGCCGGACTGCATCGACAGCCACATGGGCTTCACCGGCAATGCCGAGGAATTCATCGCATGGTCCTTCCCGATCATGGGCTCGATGGACCAGACCATGCACATGATCTCCAACGTGCTGATTTCGCTGCGCGGGGACGAGGCGGACTGCGAGGCCTACTTCTACGGCATCCACCGCATCAACCTGCCTGACGGCAGCAAGTCCGACGTAATCGGCGCCGGCCGATACCTCGACACGCTCGCCAAGCGCGACGACGAATGGCGGATCCTGCGGCGCAACGTCGTCACCGACTGGTTTCGCCAATATCCCGATTCCGCCGACTGGTCGAACGGCATGCTCGGCATCATGATCGAGCCGGGCGGGCGCCATCCCGACGACGAAAGCTACTCCCTGCTCTCGCTCAAATAGCATTTCGCGGCGCTTTCCCGCGGGATTCACGGGCTATTCAGTTGCAAATCGTTATATTCCAGCCATAACAATTGGCATGGAGCGGGGCGCTTGCGTCTCCGTACCGTGTCGCGGCCCGCCTATCGGGCCGTCCGGCATCGCCGCCAGCGCCCGTCGTAGGCTGCCTCATATGCCGTTCATCACGAGTTTGCCTCCGTCGCGGAACGTAGCGGAGCCATGTGTGTTTGGAATTATCGAAAGAGATTTCCAAGGTCGTAGAGGAGTACCCAATGAAGAATACCCTGATCGCACTCGCCCTCGCCGGCGCCAGTCTCATGCCCGCCGCCGCCGCGGCTCAAGTTGCGCCGGAAGTCGCCGCAATTCTGAAGACCGGCGCCACGGTCTATGGACCGCAAGGCGCGGAGGTCGGTACGATCACGTCGGTCGAGGGCGCCAACATCGTGCTCGATACCGGCGCGCACAAGGCGACGCTGCCGGCGACCTCGCTCGGCAAGAACGAGAAGGGCCTGCTCATCTCGATGACCAAGCAGCAGCTCGACTCCGCTGTCGCGGCGGCCGAGGCCAAGGCGAACTCGTCGCTGATGGCCGCGCTGACCACTGGCGCCGAGGTGAAGACCACCGACGGCATGGTCGCCGGTACGATCACCAGCATGGAAGGCGACAACATCACGCTCGAACTGCCGACCGGCAAGTCGATCGTGCTGACTCGCGAGTTCATGATGGCGGACGCTTCGGGCCTCAAGGTCAAGATGGACAGCCCCACGTTCCAGAGCGCGGTTGCCAAGGCGACGAGCGGCGGCGCCGATGCGAGCGCCACGGCTGACGCCGCGACCGAGACCGGCACGGAGACCGCCGCCACCGACGAGGCGAGCGAGGACGCAGCCGAATAATCGGCCGACGAACCGACTGACACGAAGGCCGGGGCGCGCTGAGCGCTCCGGCCTTTGCTGTTTTTGCAGGCCCAAGGGGCTTGAAGTGCCCGAAGCGATTGCCCCATAGGCGACCGGTCGTTCCGGCAAGCGCGGACCTCGCGCGCCGATCCCTCCGATCCGCAGCAATCAGGCGCTAGGTGACCCGCAAAAATCCGTCCCGGTTGATCTCACGCTGGAAACGCAGCCTGTCCGATCCCTTCGACGCCGCGCGGCGCAGGGCGGCGACGGCGTCCGGCGCGGTGAGCCTGGGCCTCGTCGCCATTCTCTTCGCCATGCTCGGCGACGAGGCGCAGAAGCACTTCACCGCGATGCTGCGCGTGCAGCCTTACCTTCCGCTCGTAATCACGCCGCTGGGCTTCGCCGTCGTCGCCTGGCTGACCAACCGCGTTGCGCCGAGCGCACGCGGTTCGGGCATTCCCCAGGTCATCGCCGCGGGCAAGGCGCCCGACATCGCCTATGGACGGCTGCTCTCGCTGCCGACCGCGCTGCTCAAGCTGGGGTTCACCGTGCTCATCCTGCTCGTCGGCGGATCTGTCGGGCGTGAAGGACCGACCGTCCAGGTCAGCGCCGCGATCATGATCCTGTGGCATCGGGTCTTCCGGGTGCCGATGACCTCGGGCGTGCTCATCGCCGGCGGGGCGGCGGGCGTCGCCGCCGCTTTCAACACGCCGCTGGCCGGCGTCGCCTTCGCGATCGAGGAACTTGCCGCCGCGTTCGAGCAGCGCGTCGCCCTGCTGGTGATGGGCGCGGTGGTCGTGTCGGGTCTCGTCAGCCTCGGCATCGCGGGCGACTACGTCTATTTCGGCGTCATGCACGAGACGCTGAGCGTCGGTTCGGTCGTGCTTATCGCGCCGGTCGCCGGCATCATCGGCGGCGCGGTGGGCGGCGCGTTCTCGCGCATCATGCTGGCCGCCTCGCGCGGCGGCTTTGCCTGGTACGACCAGTTTCGCACGCGCCCCGTCCTGCTCGCTTTCGTGTGCGGCCTCGTTGTCGCGGTGATCGGCATCGCCACCGGCGGGCTGACCTGGGGCACCGGCTACGAGACCACGCGCGACCTGATCGAAGGCACCGGCGACGCCTCGGGCTGGTTTGGGCCGGCAAAGTTCGCGGCGACGCTGGCGACCGCGCTGAGCGGCGTGCCCGGTGGCATCTTCGCCCCCTCGCTGGCGGTGGGCGCCGGTCTCGGCGAGTTGCTGAGCTTCGCCTTTCCCGATGATCCCATGGCCGCCGTGGTGCTGCTGGGTATGACCGGCTATTTCGTCGGCGTGGTGCGCGCGCCGCTCACCGCGGTCATCATTCTCATGGAGACGACCGCGAGCCGGGGCATGATCCTGCCGCTCTTCGCGACCGCGCTGATCGCCGACGGCGTCAGCAAGGTGGTCTGCCGTGAAAAGCTCTACCACGGGCTCGCGCGCGGTTTTCTCGCGCCGCGAAAGACGGCCGCACGCACGCCGGGCGGCGAAGCCGTGGAACCGGCCGCCGGACCGTCCACGGCCCCGCCTCCATTGCCCGATGACGACAAAACGTAGCTGAACGCGCAATGCGGTGAACCCTGAGCCGTCTCGTGCATTGTAGCCGGGAGGAAACAGGGACGGGTACTTTTTGCGACGACTTGCCGCCACCAGTCTGCTCGCCGTTGCCGGATGCAACGCACACCAGTCCGCGCTTGCGCCGTTCGGCGAGGAAGCCGACGATACCCTGACGCTGACGATCGTACTCGCCATAGGGGCGCTGATCCTCGCCTCGGGCGTTGCCGTACTGGCCTGGCGCGCGGCGCGCAGCCCGAAAGGGGCGATCAGCCACGAGGGCGGGATGAAGCTGGTCCTGTGGCTCGGCGCGGTCGGTCCGGCGGTGATCCTGACCGTGCTGCTGCTCTTCGCCCTGCCCGCGATGCGCCCCATGTCCGCTGCACCGGGAGACCTGCGCATCCGCGTCGAGGGCGAGCAGTTCTGGTGGCGCGTGCGCTACGATCCCGCCGGCGAGGCGCCACTGACCGCCGCCAACGAGATCCGGGTGCCGGTCGGCCGTACCGTGGTGTTCGACCTCACCGCGACCGACGTGATCCACAGCTTCTGGATTCCCGGGCTCGCGGGAAAGATGGACATGATCCCCGGACGCACCAACCGGCTCGTCGTGCGGGCGCGCAAAGCCGGTATCTATCGCGGGGTCTGCACCGAGTTCTGCGGCCTTTCGCACGCGCTCATGGCCTTCGACGTCATCGCCATGGAGCCTGCCGCCTTCGACGCGTGGCTCGCCGATGCACGCCGCGCTTCGGACGGTAACGAGGCGGACGCCGGGGGCGCGGCGGCCTTCGCCGCTCACGGCTGCGGCGCCTGCCATGCGATCCGCGGCACCGCGCACGACGCGCGGATCGGCCCCGACCTTTCGCGCTTCGGCGAGCGCCGCACGCTCGGCGCGGGCATTCTTCAGCCCACGATTGAGAACACCGCCGCCTTCATCCGCGATCCCCACCGCTTCAAGCCGGGCGCGCGCATGCCCGCCTACAAGTCCATGGCGCCCGCCGACGCCGAAGCCATCGCCCGTTATCTGAAGGGGCTGCCATGAGCCTGCACGAACAGGACGATCCCGAACTGCGCCGCGCCCAGGAAGAGCGCCTGCGCGCGGTCTGGGCCTCGCCCAAGGGGCTCTTCCTCAAATGGACCGATACCAACAACGACGCGGTCGGGGCGTGGTACACGCTCACCGCCTTCGGCTTCATGCTGTTCGCCGGCGTGCTCGCCCTGCTGATGCGCACCCAGCTTGCGGTGCCCGAGAATGATTTCGTCGAGGCGGGGACGTTCAATCAGCTCTTTACGCTGCATGGTTCGATGATGATGTTCCTCTTCGCCGTGCCGATGTTCGAGGCGGTCGCGATCCTCCTGCTGCCGCAACTCCTCGGAGCGCGCGACCTGCCCTTCCCGCGTCTCTCGGCTTTCGGCTACTGGTCTTTCCTGCTGGGCGGGGTATTCGTTTCGGGCTCGATCTTCTTCGACGCCGCGCCCGACGGCGGCTGGTTCATGTACCCGCCGCTCACCACGCGCACTGACCTCTCGGGCCTCGGCGCCGATATCTGGATGCTAGGCCTTTCTTTCATCGAGGTGTCCTCGGTGGCCGCCGCGGTCGAGCTGATCGTCGGCGTGCTCAAGTGCCGGCCGCCCGGCATGCGGCTCAACCTCATGCCGCTCTATGCCTGGTACATCCTCGTTGTCGCGGTGATGATCCTGTTCGCCTTTCCGCCGCTGATCGCGGGCGATGTGCTGTTCGAGATGGAGCGGCTGCTGAACTGGCCATTCTTCGACGCCTCGCGCGGCGGCGATCCGCTCTTGTGGCAGCACCTGTTCTGGATCTTCGGACATCCCGAGGTCTACATCGTCTTTCTGCCCTCGATCGCGCTGTTCGCGATGCTGGTGCCGACGTTCTCGCAGCGTCATGTCCTGGGCTATCCGTGGATCGTGCTGGCGGCGGTGGGCACCGCGTTCCTGTCGTTCGGGCTGTGGGTCCACCACATGTTCACCACCGGCCTGCCCAAGATCAGCCTCGCGTTCTTCTCCGCCGCGTCCGAGGCCGTCGCGATCCCGACCGCGGTGCAGATCTTCGTGTTCATCGCGACGATGTGGGCGGGCCGCGTGATCTGGTCGACACCGATGCTCTATGCGGCGGGCAGCCTGGCGATCTTCGTCATCGGCGGACTGACAGGGGTAATGGTCGCGGTCGCGCCTTTCGACTGGCAGGCGCACGACACCTATTTCGTGGTGGCGCACCTGCATTACGTGCTGATCGGCGGCACGCTGATGCCGCTGTTCGCCGGGCTCTACTACTACTGGCCGCTGATCACCGGAAAGACGCTCTCCGACCGGCTGGGCCGCATCGCGTTCTGGCTGCTGTTCATCGGCGCCAACCTGACATTCTTTCCGATGCACATCTCGGGACTTGAAGGCATGCCGCGCCGCGTCTTCACCTATCCCGCCGAACTCGGCATCGACGCGCTCAACCTGGCCTCGAGCATCGGCGCCTTCGTCTTCGCGGCGGGCGTGGCGGTGATCTGCCTCGACATAGCCCTTTCCCCGCGCCGACCGCTGGCCGCGCGCAATCCGTGGAATGCGGGCACGCTCGAATGGCTCGCCCACCCTCAGGACGAGCACTGGGGCATCCGCTCGATCCCGCTGATCGAGAGCCGCTACCCGATCTGGGACCAGCCCGATTTCATCAGGAAGGTCGACGAGGGCCGCTATTTTCTCCCCGACGCCGAGGAAGGCCGGCGCGAAACGATCGTGACCAGCGTGCTCGATGCACGCCCGCTCGCGGTGATCCGCCTCGGCACGCCGAGCTGGAAACCGATGCTGACCGCGATCGCGCTGGGCGGCGTGTTCATCTTCACCACCTATCACCTCTACTGGCTCGCGCTCGTATCGGGCGTGCTCACCCTCGCGATGGTACTATGGTGGCTGTGGACGGGGACCGCCGAGATCCCGGAAAGGGATTGCAAGCCGGTCGGCCACGGGATCGAGCTGCCGCTCTACATGTCGGGCACCGCCTCGCCCGGGTGGTGGGCGATGTTCATCACGATGATGGCCGACGCGACGGCGTTCTCCGGGCTCGTGTTCGGCTACTATTTCTTCTGGACGCGTCACGAGGACTTCCCGCCCGATGCGCTGGCGCACGCGCCCGGCGTGTTCTGGCCGATGGTCGCGCTCGCGCTGGGGGTGCTCGCATGGCTGCTGGCGATCACGGCGCGCGAGAGCAACGCGAAAGGCCGGGTCGGCGTGGCCCGCGCCCTGCTGATGCTCGCCATCGGCGCCTGCCTCGCCAGCGGCGCAGCGGGCGTTGCCGGGCCTTGGACCAGCGGCATGGCGCCCGAATCGCACAGCTATCCCGCGATCGTATGGACTCTCTCGATCTGGACCGCAGCGCACGCCGCGATCGGCGCGATCATGCTCGGCTATGCCCTCGCGCGCAGCCTCGCAGGGCGGATGACACCGCGCTACGACGCCGAAATCCGCAACGTGACCGTCTACATGCATTTTCTCGCGCTCACGACCGTCGTGACCTACGCCACCACCGGCCTGTTTCCGGAGGTCTCGTGACGAACCGGCGCCCCCGCCTCTATGAACGCCTCAGGGTCACGCTGTGGACGCTGATCGTTCCGCCGACCCTGTGGGCCGGGCACTTCCTGTTTTCCTATCTCTGGGCCGCGATCTCCTGCGCCAAGGCGGGCGAGTTCGCCACGTTCCCCTGGCTCTTCGTCGCGGGAACAGTGATCGCGCTCTTGCTCATCGCACTTGCCGGCTGGGTCGCCTGGCATCAGGCGCGCATTCCCGGCGACGCCCCGCCGCACCAGGATTCAACCGGTGTCGACCGCTTGCGCTTCATCGCCAAGTCGACCCTCCTTCTCGCGGGTCTGAGCTTCGTCGCGGTGCTCTATACCGCGCTGCCGGTGGTGTTCCTGGGAGACTGCCGATGAAGCGGCTCGCGCTCGTCGGCGGCATCGTGCTGGTTCCCCTCGGCTGGGCGCTGGCGCGGCTCGGCATGACCGGGCACATGGCCGCGCACATGATCGCGGTGGCGCTCGCCGCGCCGCTGATCGCCTTCGGGATCACCGGAACGCGGCTCGATCCCGCCCGGCGCTGGCCGCGCGTGGTGACGCCGATGGCGATGATGCTGCTCGAACTCGTCACCGTGTGGGGCTGGCACCTGCCTGCCCTGCGGAGCCTCGCCAGTGCGTCCATGCTTGCCGCCGCGCTTGAGCAGTTCTGCTTTCTCGCCGCCGGCCTGCTGCTGTGGAGTGCCGCGATGCGGGCCGGGCGCCGTGCCGCCGGCGTTGGCGCGCTGCTACTCACCTCGATGCACATGACGCTGCTCGGCGTGCTGATCGGGCTCGCCCCGCGCCCGCTCTACGGCACTGCCTCGCACAACCTCTTTCCCGGGCTCGATGCGCTCGCCGACCAGCAGCTCGGCGGCGTCGTCATGCTGCTGATCGGCGCGGGAAGCTATCTCGCCGGCGGCCTCGCGCTACTCTCGGGCCTGCTGCACGAGGACGGGGCGGAGCGGGCATGACGGTGCGCGTGACCTGGAAGCGCGCGTTCCTGGCGCTGCTCGCGCTGGCGGCGGGCGGGCTGCTGTTCGCCTGGTCGGGACTGTTCCAGATCGCCGCGAGTTCGGGCCACTGGGCGGTGACCGACTGGTTCCTCCACTGGACCATGCAGAACTCGGCACGCACTTACAGCACATTCCAGACCCCGGAGGACGTCCGCGACGACGACGCGCTCGTCAGCGCGGCCGGGCACTTCCGCCAGTCCTGCGCGGCATGCCACGGTGCGCCCGGCCTCGAGCCCTCGCCCGAGATGCAGGCCGCAACCCCGCCCGCGCCCGACCTCGCCGCGACCGTCGCCCACTACGACGACGCCGAGCTGTTCTGGATCGTCACCCACGGCGTGAAGTACACCGGCATGCCTGCCTGGCCCTCGCTCGAGCGGCCCGACGAAGTGCGCCGCATGGTCGGCTTCCTGCGCAGGCTACCGGGCATGTCGGAGCAGGAATTCGCCGCGCTCACCGAAGCACGAGCGCAAGCAAACCTTCCGGGCCTGCGTCCCGGCGTGCTCGCGACCTGTACCGGCTGCCATGGCACGGATGGTATGGGCCGCGGACAACCCGACATCCCGATCATCGCCGGGCAGCGGGCCGCATCGCTCGTCGCCGCGCTCGAGGCCTATGCCGCCGGCGAACGCGCGAGCGGACCGATGCAAGTCGCCGCCGCGCGCCTCTCCACCAGCGAGATACGTGCGCTCGCCGGTCATTTCGCCCGGATGCCGGGCCTTGCCGAAATCCCGCTGCCAGGCGAGCCCGCGTTGCTGACGCGCGGCATGCCGTCCAGGCAGCTTCCCGCCTGCACGCAATGCCACGCGCCGGATAAGCGTGCGCCGCTGATCACGGGCCAGCGTGAGACCTATATCGCCGATCGCCTGCGCAACTGGCGCGGCGAGAAAACCGTGATCGACGCAAAAAAGTCGAAGGCGCCCATGCCCACGATCGCGCGGCGTATTCCCGAAGAGGCGATTGCCGAGATCGCCAGGGCGCTCGCCGAGGTCCAACGCGCGCGGACGGCACCGCGCGATTAGTCGCGGCGGCGGTTGCGATTCGGAAGGCGAATCAGCGCGCGCAGCTGCCGAGCCTGTCGGAGACCCTCAAACCTTACCTTGCAGGCAAAGAAAAGCCCCGGAAAACCGAGGCTCTTCTTGTCTGAAAAAATGGCGCGCCCGGAACGATTCGAACGTCCGACCCTCAGATTCGTAGTCTGATGCTCTATCCAGCTGAGCTACGGGCGCCGGGAGAGACGCGCTCTTAGATAGGGCCCGACCGATTTGCAAGCGTTCAGAGCAGATTGTGGAAAACCATTTGTCCGAGCTGTTCCGCGAGCGGATAGTCGAGCGGCGGCATGTCCAGTGCCGACAGCTCGCTGGCCGCGACCCAGGCCAACTCGTCCGCCGACAGCGCCACGGGGCTTCCGCGCCACAGGCGACAGCCGAACAACAGGATCGTCAGCGCGCCCCCGCCCGCCGCCGACACGTGGCTGGCGAAGCCGATCGGCCGCAGGTCGTCCGCCGAAACGGTGAGGGTCAGTTCCTCGGCGATCTCGCGAACAGCAGCGCTCTCAGGCGTTTCGCCCGGATCAACCTTGCCACCGGGGAATTCCCATAGCCCGCCGTGCATGGCGCCGAAAGGCCGGCGCTGCATGAGCACTTTGGCATCCCGATCGATCAGAGCGACCGCCGCCACGAGCGTCGATGTCGAGTTTTTTTCCAATTCCACCGCCCGATTTAAAGAAAATTTAATCCTGAAACGAGCATCCTGCCACGCGATGGCCGCAGAACGAGAGTCCGATGCTGTTCAAAGTTCTCCTTCGTAACCTCTTGCGCGACGTACGCGGAACGTCGGCCGTCGAATACGCGCTCATCTGCGGCATGGTCATCCTGATCATGATCGTCGCGCTTCAGGGCGTCGCCGACGTCACTACCGATATGTGGACCGATGTCTCCGACAAGACCCAGGCCGCAATCGGCGAGTGACGTTTAGCATTTTTCAAGAAATTCCCCGTAAACCATCATTTGTCCGCGAGGCTGAAGTCAAAACGGACCGGGTACTGAAGACTGACTATACAACCAGGAGACTAGTCCATGAAGTTCATCAAGAAGCTCCGTCGTGACGAAGCTGGCGCGACCGCGATCGAATACGGCCTGATCGCCGCTCTTATCGCGGTTGCCGCGATTGTCGCGATGCAGGGCCTCGGCTCGCAGCTGAGCTCGACCTTCGACAAGGTCAAGACCGAGATGGAAACCGAATAAGCGGTTTTTCTTCGATTTGGATTGGGGCGGCAAGGTCACTTGCCGCCCTTTTCTTTTGTCTGACTGTCCGGAAATTTTACACGTTCGCGAGGCCCAGCCTCAGTAGGACACGATCTTCACCTTCTCGCCCGGGACGATCCGCGAAGCGGTGCTCAGGTTGTTGAGCACGAGGAAGCGTTCAAGCTTTGCATCGTCGTAAGCCATGCGCGCGGCCAGCGACTGAAGCGTGTCGCCGGGCCGAATGGTCACGACCTCGAGCCTGCGCGCCTTGACCGCGCCTGCCTCCGCGGTCGAGATTCGCTGCATTGACTTGAACATCGGATTGAACACGCCCGCCCGGCCGGCCTGTGTGATCGTGGTGAAGTGATAGGCTTTCCCGCCACCGAAATCATACGCGAAGACGACCACGTCGAGCGGTCCGTTGCTGCCTTGCACCCGTGCGGTGCCGTAAGCCGCCGGCAGTCCGTTGATCGTCGTGCGCTCGATCGACTGCGGCGTGATCGTCTGCTGGTTCGATTCGGTCAGCCCCGCGAAGGCCTGGGTGATATAGGTGTCGAGGTTGCCATCGAACGATCCCGTGGTGAACTCGGCCTTGCCGGTCTCGCCGCTGATCGAGACCGAGCGCGTGCCGTTGACCATGTAATAGCCGTCGGGCGCCTCGAAACGGAGCCGCAGTTCGGGGTGGATGAAGTTGCTGCCGTCGACGATGCCCTGCTTGGGATCGTCGCCGTAGACCAGCCCGTCGATCCGGCCGAGAAACGTATCGCGATTGGTCAAGCCGGTAGCGTTCGTACCGGCGCGGGCCAGCGCTTCCCTCACGCGCGAAGCGGGATCGGGGTGCGTGGAAGCCCATTCGGGCACCTGGTTGCGCGAGCCGCGAAGCTGCGATTCGAGCGCGTTCTGGCGAGCGAGGCTCTGCAGCACGGTCGACATCGCACGCGGGTCGTAGCCCGCGCGGTTGAGATAGGCGATGCCGAGATTGTCCGCCTCGGTCTCTTGGCCGCGCGAATACTTCAGCGTCAAGAGCTGCGAGCCTTGCGAAAAGAGCCGCTGGCCGAGCTGGCCGAACGAGCTGTCGCCCAGCAGCACGCCCGAGAGGATCGATCCGAGCACGCCGATGATCGAATTGCGCGTCGCCGCCTTCTGGCGCTTGGCCGAGTGGCGCGCGGCGACGTGGCCGACCTCGTGCCCCAGCACGCCGGCCAGCTCCGCCTCGTTGTTCATAAGCGCGGTGAGCTGGCGGGTGACGTAAACGTAGCCGCCCGGAATCGCGAAGGCGTTGTTAACCGGCGAGTTGAGCAGGGTGACGGTGAAATCGCTGCGTGCGTTGCCGAGGCCGGATTGCATCGCGATCGTCTTGCCGACGCTCTCGACATAGTCGGCCTGGGGGCCGGAAACCGCGCCGCCGAATTCGGCGATGAGCTGGGGATGTGCCTTCGCGCCTTCGGCCTTGTCGGCCTGGCTGATCGTGTTGACGCTTGCCGGAGCGGGCGCGGCGGCATCGGCGCCGCTGCTCGCCGTCATGCACCCCGCCCCCGTCAGCGCGAGCGCGGCGGTGCAGGCGACAAGCATCGGCTTCCCGCGTAAACGCTTGGTACGGCTCGCCATTTCCTTGATCTCTCCTGTTTTCTCTTCAGACCCTGCCCTGCCTTCAACCCCGCCCCGGGGCGCAGGTTCCCCGCCCTGCTCTAGCTCACCGCCTTGTCGCGCAGGGGATGCCGCGCGTTGACGAGCGCGACGAGCCGCGCGGAATCGACATGCGTGTAGATCTGCGTGGTCGCGATATCGGCGTGTCCCAGCAGCGTCTGAAGCACGCGCAAGTCGGCTCCGCCTTCGAGCAGATGCGTGGCAAAGGCATGGCGCAGGACGTGCGGCGAAACGCGCGTCGGATCGAGATCGGCGCGGGCGGCGAGTTCGCGCAGCAACTGGAACAGCCGCACGCGTGTGAGGTGCCCCGCCGCGCCGCGCGAAGGAAACAGGAAGCGGGACTTGTCCGCGCGCACGGCGAGCCAGCGCGAGAGCACCGCGCGTGCGCGGGTGCTCACCGGAACGAGCCGCTGCTGCCCGCCCTTGCCCGACACATGCAGGAACGGCGCATCGCGCGGCACCGCCGCGACCGGCAGCGCGACCAGTTCGCTCGCGCGCAGGCCCGAGCCGTAGAGCAGTTCGAGCAGGGCGAGCAGCCGCACCGCCTCGGGTCGGTCGCCCGCCGCTTCTTCCTCGGCACGGCCGAGAAAGCGTTCGACCTCGTCGCGCGAGAGGATTCTGGGGAGCGGCCGGCGCGCGCGAGGCCGGGGCAGCGCGCCCGACGGATCATCCTCGCGCAGCCCCTCGTCGACAAGGAAACCGTAGAACTGGCGCAGCGCCGAGCACTTGCGCGAGAGGCTGGCCGGCGCGAGCGCGGCCCAGGCCGGACCGAGCGAGGCGAGCGCAGCCCGGTCCGCGCGCGGCAAGTCGCCGAGCACGGATCGCGCGCCCTCAAGGTCGCGCCGGTAGGCCGCCAGGGTGTTGGCCGCCGCGCCGCGTTCGCTCGCAAGCATCGCCAGGAAATCCTCTAGCGGGTCGCTCATCGCCCGGGTCCGACCACGACCGCCGCACTTTCCCGGTCAGGCGCGCGCAACGGCCTCCGCGGCGATCATCCGCGCCTCCGCCTCCAGCCCCACCCGCCGCAGGGCCGAAACGATGTGATAGAGATAGCGCGGCGTCATCCGCTTCCAGCTCGATCCCTGCATGCCGAGCCCGGCGAGGAACACGACCGAGGCGGCGTCGTTGCTTTGCGCCGCGCCGTCGATCGCGCGGGTCCAGCGGGTTGCGCTGCCGAGCCGCATGCCGAGCCGGTCATCGAACCGCGACGCCGTGCCTTCGCCGATCCGCCCCAGCCCGGCCAGCCCCGCGACCAGGAATGCCGACTTGCGGCTTTCCTCGCTGGTGTCGTTGTCGGCGAAGGTGTTGAGCGCGCCGCCATCGACCTCGCCGGCACGGCCCGGCGCTGCGAAGGTCAACAGTGCCCATGCCTCGCTGCCCGGATCAACCACGCCCGCCCACCGCAGCGCGTTGGCGTCGAGCCCGGCGGTGAGCATCGAGGTAACGAGCGGCGCGGCGCTGCCCGCCATGTCGGCGCTCGCGGGGAGCCGCGCGGCGGCGAAAGCGGTGAGCACCCGGCGCGAATAGACCGCCTGCTCGCTGCTTGGCCCGTCCCAGAGCTGCTCGATCGCGGCGAGCCGCGCGGCGGGCGCGCTCGCGACATAGGCATCGCGCAGCGATTCGGCGCGGGCCGACCATTCGGCGGGCATGTCGGGCTGGCTGAAGATCTGTCCGTAGAGGTCGACCATCGCCGTGCTCGACAGCACGCCCACGCCGGCCGCCCAGTCCGCCGCCGCCGCCCGCCGCTGCAGGCTTGCCCCCGGGGCGAGCGCGATCAGCGATCTGTAGCGCGGCGAGGCCTCCTTCATCAGCGCCGCCGGCGGTTCGACCCCGACCGCGGTCGCCAGCCCGTAGCGCCAGGGGGTGATGCTATCGACGTCGTTCCACTCGATGGTGACGGCGCGGCGCGTCTTGCCCGCGGCGCCCGCGTATTTCTGCGCGAGCAGCACATCGACACGCGGCATCGTCCCGCGCGAGAGTGAGCGGTCGAGCTGGCGCAGCGCCTCGCTGCTGCTGCCGCGAAAGGCGCTGCAGATCGACCTTGCGGCGTCCCACTTGGCGTCGTCGCGCGCCGCCGTGTTGGTGGTCATGACCGGACATATCCCGGTCATGTCCCCCGCCTCGACGTAGGTATCGAAGGCCGCGGCGGTCAGCGCGGGACTGTAGTCGCCGGTATCGATGTCCTGCACGATCGCGCGCGCGGCGTCGACTTCGCCCATCCGCAGCAGGAGTTCGACCCGCAGCGCGAGGAACTGCTGCGGCGTAAGGCCGCGCGGCGCGTTGAGCCGCGAGGCGAGCGCCCGGCGCAGCAGGATGTGGCCCCAGCGCGAGACCAGCCGGCCGCGATTGCCAGCAAGCGCAAGGCGGACGAGGCGGCCGTTCTGGCCGCTCAACGAATTGGCGCTGAGCCCGCCCTCCTCCTCGGAGATCAGGCCGACCCGCGTGGTGGCCCGCCGCGCGGTGGGCGGGATGTCGAATTCAGGCTTGGCTCCGAGGATTTCGGCGAATTCCTCGGGCGTCATCCGCTCGAGCTCCTCGAGCGAAGGCAGCTCCTCGAGCGCGAGTCCCGCCGTGCCCGAGGCATCGGCACTTGCCGCCGCGCCGCCCGAAGCGGGCTCGCCCTGCACCACCGGGACCGATACCGAGCGCGGCGCGCCCTGGGTCGCCGGAGCGCTCGAGGGTGTCGGCGCGGGAGACTGCGCCTGCGCGGCTGGACGCGGCGCGGGTGCGGGCGCCGGGGCGGGCGTCGGCGACGGCTCGGGCGCGTCGAAGCCGGGCGGGAGCAGCGATTGCGGCGCGTCCTGCGCGAGCGCGAGGACCGAGGTCAGCGCCAGCGTGGCGCCGGTCAGCAACAGCAGCGGCCTCATTTCGTCAGCTCCGGAAGCGGGACGGTCTCGACGATGTCGCGCACGGGTTCGCGACCGCCGTCGACCCAGGCATAGGCGAGCAGCAAGGCGATGCAAACGCCCAGCCCCGCGAGCAGCCAGCCCCAACGCATGTCAAACGTCACTCACCTTCCTTCACCGATGCTTGCGCTGCGACCTAGCGCAACTATAGGCTTGCCCGCAATGGACCAGCAACCCGCCCCCTCCGCGAAGCCCAACGTGGCGCAGCTCGCGCGGAAGATCGACCGGCCGGTCGTGCTGGTGGGGATGATGGGCGTGGGCAAGTCGAGTGTCGGCAAGCGGCTCGCCGCGCTGCTCGACTGCGGCTTCGTCGATGCCGACGACGAGATCGAGAAGTCCGCGCAGTTGACCATTCCGGAGATTTTCGATCAGTTTGGCGAAGACTATTTCCGCGACGGCGAACGCCGGGTGATCGCGCGCCTCATGGCCGACGGCTCGCGGCGGGTCATCGCCACCGGCGGCGGGGCGTTCTGCAACGATGACACGCGCGCGCTGATCCTCGACAATGCGATCACCGTGTGGCTCGACAGCGATGTCGACACTCTTGTCGAGCGCACGTCGCGCAAGGAAAATCGGCCTTTGCTCAAGCAGGGCGACCCGCGCGAGATCCTTTCGCGGCTGCGCGAGGAACGGCGGCACGCCTATGCCCAGGCGCCGATCCACGTCGTGAGCACGAGCGGCCCGCATACCCACACCGTGGCCAAGGTACTGGACGGAATCGCGCAATGGCTGTGATCCCCGTCGACATCGCGGGGCGGCCCTACGAGGTGCACGTCGGCGCCGGGCTGCTTGCCGAATTCGTGCCGCTGTGCCGCGGCAAGCTGCGCAAGCGCGCGGTGCCGATCGTCACCGACCGCAACGTCCATGCGCTGTGGGGCGAAGTCATCGAGACCAGCCTGCGCGACAATGGCCACGAACCGCACTGGCGCATCCTGCCGCCGGGCGAGCAGACCAAGTCATGGGACCAGCTTGCCGCGACGGTGAACTGGCTGCTCGACCTCGAAGTGGAACGCGGCGACCACGTGGTCGCGCTGGGCGGGGGCGTGATCGGCGACCTTGCCGGCTTCGCCTCAGCGATCCTCAAGCGCGGTTGCCGCTTCATCCAGGTGCCGACGACGCTGCTCGCACAAGTCGATTCGAGCGTCGGCGGCAAGACCGCGATCAATTCGCCCGCCGGCAAGAACCTCGTCGGCGCCTTTCACCAGCCCTCGCTGGTGCTCGCCGATCTCGCGGTGCTCGACACCCTGCCCGACCGCGAACTGCTCGCGGGCTATGCGGAGGTGGTGAAATACGGCCTCATCAGCGATGCCGACTTCTTCGCGTGGTGCGAGCGCAACGGCACCGCGATGCTCGGCGGCGACGCTGCCTTGCGCGAATATGCCGTGTCGCACAGCGTCGCGGCCAAGGCCCGCATCGTCGCGATGGACGAGCTGGAGACGAGCGGCCAGCGCGCGCTGCTCAATCTCGGCCACACCTTCGGCCATGCGCTGGAGGCCGAGACCGGCTATTCGGCGCGGCTGCTGCACGGCGAGGCGGTGGCGCTCGGAATGGTCCTGGCGGCCCGCTATTCGGCGCGCCGCGAGCTGATGCCGGTCGCGAGCGCGGACCGGATCGCCGATCACTTCGCCAAGGCCGGGATGCGCGCCGAACTCGCCGAACTCGGGCTCGATTGCAGCGGCCGCGATCTCGTCGCGCACATGCTGCACGACAAGAAAATGGACGCGGGCACGCTCCCCTTCCTGTTGATGAAGGGCATCGGGCGAACCTACATGGATCGCGAAGTCCCGCTCGACGAGGTTGCTGCGTTCCTTGATGTCGAGCTGTTGCGCGGCGCCGCTTCTTAAGCGCATTTCGCCAGCGTTGACGCGAAGTGTGGCCTGACCGCGACGGGCTGCCGCGCGAAACGAAACCGCAGCATGTTTTCAAGCGTTTAGTTCCCGCAAGCACGAAATGGTCCGCGATTGCGCCGTCCTTGGGCGTGAGCGGACCTCGAGCAAAGAGGAGCCAGACGATGACCGATCCCATTGCCATCGACGAAACCGAACGCCTCATCGCCTCCGACAAGGTCGAAGGCACCCGCGTCTACAATCGCGAGGGCGACAAGCTCGGGTCCGTCATGAACTTCATGGTCAACAAGCGGAGCGGCAAGGCCGAGTATGCCGTCCTCGAGTTCGGCGGAATTTTCGGCATCGGCAGCGAGCACTATCCCATTCCCTGGGAAATGCTCGACTACGATCAGGAGACCGGCGGCTATGTCGTCGATCTCGACAAGGAGAAGCTTGAGGGCGCGCCGAGCTATCGCGACAAACGTCCGCGATGGGACGACATCTACGGACAGCAGGTCTTCGGATATTACGGCCTCGGCTAGCCCTACTTCTGAACGAGGCCCCAATTCCGACGGAGCCGATGCGCTAACCCGGGGGGCCGCGGCGCCTCGCAGCCAGGGCGCGCGGAGGCGGCAGGCCGTGTGCGGCCTGCCGCCGAGCCATCACGAACGGAGCAAGAAACCATGCCATCCAAGTCGAAAGCACAGCAAAAAGCCGCGGGCGCGGCACTTGCCGCCAAGCGCGGCGAAGCGAACAAGAGCGATCTCAAGGGCGCCTCGCGCGAGATGTACGACAGCATGAGCGAAAGCCAGCTCGAGGACTTTGCCGAGACCAAGCGCAAGGGCAAGCCCGAGCACGTCGACGACTAGAGCTTCCGCACTTCGCGCCGCATGGTCGGTCCGAACGGGTCTGGTTCGGGCAGCATCCTGCCTCGACCCGTGCGCTCAGCCGAACAGCGCGATCGATTGCATCCCGGCCGCGACGGACTCGCCCTGCCCGTTCCACAGGGCCATGGTCTGGCTCGAGCAGCCTGCGTGCGCATAGTCGCCGGTCGAGCGCAGCAGCCACCAGCCATCCCTGGTTTCAGGCCGCGCGGTGAGAGCATTGACGTGCCATTGCATGGTACTGACCGGCACGCTCGGCCCGAGGATCGACATGGCGCCGGGCGGCAGCGCGTCGGCGCAGAGCAGCAGTTCGACCATCGGATCGAGCCCCGCGCGATCGTCCAGCCTCACCCACCAGCACATTTCCGGCACGCGCTCCGGCATCTTCGGGCGCGCGAAGCGCACTTCGAAATTGTTGCGCAGGAACACCGCCCCGCGTTCGCGCGACAACGTCGAGGCCTCTCCCGGCGCGATCACGTCTTCGGGCATCGCCTGCCGGTCAACCGCGAGTGCGCTTTCGATCGGCCCCATGAAAACGAAGCTCGCGGTCAGCCCCAATCCCATCTCACCGACGATCCGCGCCTCGACCCAGGTGGCATTGCGCCCGCGCCGGACCACTTGCGCGCTCACCTCGACGTTGCCGAACAGCGGCGCGATCATGCTGATCTGCGCCGAGCGCAAGGGCGGCATCTCGCCACCGCCGACGCGCTGCGCCTCGTCCAGCGCCAGCGCCGCCGAGAAGCCGCCGTAGGCAGTGCGCCCCTGATGCCATGTCGCGGGCACGGTCACCGCGCGCCCCCCGCCTGCGGCCACGGCACCTGCGAGAACTTCGGGAAATGACGCCATGCGTCAGAACAGCCGCGAGCCGTCCGGCACGGGCGCGTCGGGCGAGAACAGCACGACCCTTCCCTCCTCGTCCGCGAACCCCAGCGTCAGCGCCTCCGACACTGCCTTGCCGATCTGGCGCGGGGGGAAGTTGACGACGGCCGCGACCTGTCTCCCGATCAAGTCCTCCGGCGCATAGCGCGCGCGCACCTGCCCCACGCTCTTGCGTAGGCCCACGCCCGGGCCGAAGTCGATCCTGAGCTTCAGGCTCGGCTTTCGCGCGCCTTCGTAGACCTCGGCCTCGACGATCGTGCCGACGCGGATGTCGACCTTGAGAAAATCGTCGAAGCCGATTTCGTCCGCCGGCGGCGCGGCCGGATCGTGGTCGAGGTGCATGCTACTCCAGCTCGAGGATGATCGCGTCGACCGCCAGGCTCTCGCCCTCCTTGGCATTCACCGACTTGACCGTCCCCGCCTTCTCGGCGCGCAGGATGTTTTCCATCTTCATCGCCTCGACCACGGCCAGCGGCTGGCCGATCTCGACCTTATCGCCCTCGGCGACGTTGAGTGAGACGAGCAGGCCCGGCATCGGGCAGATGAGATACTTCGAAAGATCGGGCGGGATCTTTTCGATCATGTGTTGCGCGTAATGGGCGATGCGTGAGGGCAGGCAGCCGACGACGTGGATCGCGCCGCGCGTCGTCATCCGGAAGCCGGTGCGCGTGACCGCGAGCTTGACGCCGATGTGATCACCGTCGGCCTCGGCCATGACGAAGCGGTCGCCCGGCGAATATTCCATCTCGATCTCGACCGGCTCGCCGTCGACGGTGATGTCGTCCTCGCCGATGACGACCTCGTAGGGCTGCTTCTCGATCGTCACGGTCCATTCGGCCGGGGGATCGAGCGGTTCGGCGAGCTGGCCGTCGACGCGGCTCGAGCGGTCGGCGCGCGCGGCGGCGATGAAGGCCGCAATCGCGGCAAGCCGGACCTTGAAGTCGTCGGACGCTGGCGCGCCGTGGAATCCCTCGGGGTATTCCTCCGCGATGAAGCCGGTGGTCAGTTCGCCCGAGCGGAAGCGCGGATGCTGCATGATCGCCGAAACGAAATCGATGTTGTGGCCCAGCCCTTCGAGCTCGAAGGCATCGAGCGCGGCGATCTGGAGATCAGCGGCCTCGTCGCGGGTCTCGCCCCAGGTGACCAGCTTGGCGATCATCGGATCGTAGAACATCGAGACTTCGCCGCCCTCGAACACGCCGTCATCCACGCGCACGCCGCCCACGCCGCGGCGGCCGTTCTCGGCCCCGTCGTCGGTCCAGCCTTCGACCGGCGGATTGTAACGCGACAAACGTCCCGTTGAGGGCAGGAAGCCGCGATAGGGATCTTCGGCGTAGATGCGGTTCTCGATCGCCCAGCCGTCGATCTTCACGTCGTCCTGCGTCATCTCGAGCTTCTCGCCAGCGGCGACGCGGATCATCTGCTCGACGAGATCGATGCCGGTGATGCACTCGGTGACCGGGTGCTCGACCTGGAGGCGGGTGTTCATCTCGAGGAAGTAGAAGCTCTCGCCCGTGGGATCGGCGCCCGAGACGATCAGCTCCACGGTGCCCGCCGAGTAATAGCCCACCGCTTTCGACAGCGCGACGCACTGCTCGCCCATCGCCTTGCGCATCTTTGGCGTGACGAAGGGCGACGGCGCTTCCTCGACCACTTTCTGGTGGCGGCGCTGGATCGAGCATTCGCGCTCGTTCAGGTAGAGGATGTTGCCGTGCTTGTCGCCGAGGATCTGGATCTCGATGTGGCGCGGGTTGAGAATGAACTTCTCGATGAAGACGCGATCGTCGCCGAAGGAGTTGAGGCCCTCGCGCTTCACGCTCTCGAAGCCCTCGCGCACGTCCTGCTCGGAATAGGCGAGACGCATGCCCTTGCCGCCGCCGCCGGCCGATGCCTTCATCATCACCGGGTAGCCGATCTCGTTCGAGATCTCGACCGCGTGATCGGTGTCGCGGATCTCGCCGACGAAGCCGGGCACGACGTTGACGCCGGCTTCCTTGGCAAGCTTCTTCGATTCGATCTTGTCGCCCATCGCGGCGATGGCGTTGACGGGCGGGCCGATGAACTCGATCCCCGCCTCGGCCAGCGCCTCGGCGAACGAAGTGCGCTCGGACAGGAAGCCATAGCCCGGATGGACCGCCTCGGCGCCGGTCTGCTTGCACGCCTCGATGATCTTGTCGGCGATCAGGTACGACTGCGCGGCGGGCGCCGGGCCGATATGCACCGCTTCATCGGCCATCTTCACGAACGGCGCGCGAGCGTCGGCGTCCGAATAGACGGCCACCGTGGCGATGCCCATGCGGCGCGCGGTCTTGATCACGCGGCAAGCGATCTCGCCCCGATTTGCGATGAGGATCTTCTTGAACAACCCCGTTACTCCAATTCAGTCGCCGTGCATGAAACCACCGGCGAAAAACCACCAAGGGAGCAGGCAGATCGCAATCGTCGCGCCGATCAGGACCGCCCTGCATCCCAACTACATCACTCCGCCGCCTCCATCCGCGCGCAGCCGCGCGGCATGCGTTCGGCGTCGAATTCGGCTTCGGTCTTTTCGATCGGCATGGCCCGCATCCCAAGCCGGGCGAGCATCGCCGCGTCCTCGTCGTCGCCCGCGTTGGGCGCGGTGAGGAGCTTGTCGCCGGTGAAGATCGAGTTCGCGCCCGCCGTGAAGCACAGCGCCTGCGTCGCTTCCGACATCGATTCCCGACCCGCCGACAGGCGCACCATCGACAGCGGCATGGTGATCCGCGCCACCGCCACGGTGCGCACGAACTCGATGTCGTCGATCTTGGCGAGCGGCGTGTCGGCCAGCATGTCGCCCAGCACCGTGCCCTTGACCGGGACCAGCGCGTTGACCGGCACCGACTGCGGATGCTCGGGCAGCGTCGCCAGCGTATGGATGAAGCCGACGCGATCCTCGCGGCTCTCGCCCATGCCGACGATCCCGCCCGAACAGACGTTGATCCCCGCGCGGCGGACCTCGCCCAGCGTGTCGAGCCGGTCTTCCAGCGTGCGCGTCGTGATCACGTCGCCGTACCGTTCGGGCGAGGTGTCGATGTTGTGGTTGTAGTAGTCGAGCCCCGCCTCGGCGAGCATGTCGGCCTGTTCGGGCGTGAGCATGCCAAGCGTCATGCAGGTTTCCATTCCCATCGCGCGCACGCCCTTCACCATCTCAATGATGGCGGGCATGTCGCGGTCCTTGGGATTGCGCCAGGCGGCGCCCATGCAGAAGCGGGTCGAGCCCTGGTCGGCCGCCTGCGCGGCGCGTTGAAGCACCGCCTGCACGTCGAGCAGCTTGGTCGCCTTGACGCCGCTGTCGGCATGGACCGACTGCGAGCAATAGCCGCAGTCCTCGGCGCAGCCGCCGGTCTTGATCGAAAGCAGCGTGGAAAGCTGCACTTCGTCGGGCGCGAAATGCGTGCGGTGGACCTCGGCCGCGCGGAACAGCAGTTCCGGGAACGGCAGGTCGAACAGCGCGGCGATCTCCTCGCGGCTCCAGTCGGTACGGGGTTGTGTCATCAGCTAACCTTGTCCAGCGCCTGTGCAATGTCGGCGATGATGTCGTCGATGTGCTCGATGCCGACCGACAGGCGAACAACGTCGGGCCCGGCGCCGGCGGCGGCCTGCTCAGCCTCGGAAAGCTGGCGGTGGGTCGTCGAACTGGGATGGATGATCAGCGAGCGGGTGTCGCCGATATTGGCGAGATGGCTGAACATCGTGACCGAGGACACGAGCTTGACGCCCGCCTCGTAGCCGCCCTTCAGGCCGAAGGTGAACACCGCCCCGCCCTTGCCGCCGAGATAGGTCCTGGCGAGCGCGTGATAGGGATCGTCCTCGAGCCCGGCGTAGGACACCCAGGCGACCTTGGGGTGGTTCTTGAGCCACTGCGCCAGCATCTTGGCGTTGTGGCAGTGGCGCTCCATGCGCAGGTGCAGCGTCTCCATGCCGGTGAGCGCGAGGAACGCGTTCATCGGCGCGAGCGCGGGTCCGAGATCGCGCAGGCCGAGCGCGCGGCAGGCGACGATGAAGGCAAGCTCGCCCAGCGCCTCGTCGAAGACCATGCCGTGATACGACGGGCTCTCCTCGGTGATCGTCGGGAACTTGCCCGAGGCCTTCCAGTCGAACTTGCCCGAATCGACGATCAGACCGCCGATCGCATTGCCGTGCCCATTGAGGAACTTGGTCGCCGAATGGACGACGATGTCCGCCCCGTGGCGCAGCGGCCGGCACAGCGCGGGCGTCGCCATCGTGTTGTCGACCACGAGCGGCACGCCCGCCTCGTGCGCGACTTCGGCGATCGCGGCGATGTCGGTGACGACACCGCCCGGATTGGCGAGGCTCTCAATGAAGACCGCGCGGGTCTTGTCGCTGATCGCGGCTTCGAAGGCGGCCGGACTGTCGGCGTCGACGAACTTCGTCTCCCAGCCGAACTTGCGGAACGAGTGCCCCATCTGGTTGAGCGAGCCGCCGTAGAGCTTGTTCGCCGCGACGATCTCGCAGCCCGGCTCCATCAGCGTATGCATCACCAGAAGCTGCGCGGCATGGCCCGAAGCCACCGCCAGCGCGCCGACTCCCCCCTCGAGCGCGGCGATCTTGCCTTCGAGCGCCGCGTTGGTCGGGTTCGTCAGGCGGGTGTAGATGTTCCCGAATTCCTGAAGGTTGAACAACCGCGCCGCGTGGTCGACGTCGTCGAAGACGTAGCTCGCGGTCTGGTAGATCGGCGTGACGCGCGCATTCGTCGTCGGATCGGGCGCGGTACCGCCATGGACCGCGAGTGTTTCCGGCTTTTGCGACATCGTCCCCCCCTTCCCTTGGTTTTCTGATGTACCGCCTCGCGGCGGACTTACTCGGCCGCCTCGAGTTCGCTGCCGACCGGCGGCATGTTGTGCCCGAGCAGGCGCAGCACGTCGGCGGCGCACTCGACCACGTTCGAGCCGGGGCCGTAGATGCCCTGAACGCCCGCGTTCTTGAGGAACTCGTAGTCCACCGCCGGGATGACGCCACCCGCCACGACCTTGATGTCGCTGCGGCCGGCCTCGCGCAGGAGGCCGATCAGTTCGGGAATCAGGGTCTTGTGACCCGCCGCGAGCGAACTGGCGCCGATCGCGTCGACATCGGCTTCGAGCGCCATGTCGCACGCTTCCTGCGGGGTCTGGAACAGCGGGCCGGTCACCACGTCGAAGCCCATGTCGCCGAAGGCCGAGGCGATCACGTTGGCGCCGCGATCATGGCCGTCCTGGCCCATCTTCGCGACGAAAAGCTTGGGCGCGCGGCCCAGACGGCGCGAGACTGCCTCGACGCCGTCGAGCACCTGCTGGTAACGGCCGTCACCCTCGTAGGCCGCGCCGTAGATGCCCTTGACCGGGCGCGGCATCGTGCCGTGGCGGCCGAAGGCGCTCTCCATCGCGTCGGAGATCTCGCCCAGCGTCGCCCTTTCGCGCGCGGCGTCGACCGCGAGCGCGAGCAGATTGCCGTTGCCCTTGGCCCCCTCGGCGAGCGCCTTGAGCGCGGCCTTGCACTTGGCCTCGTCGCGCGAGGCGCGCGTCCTCTTGATCCGCGCGATCTGCGCCTCGCGGACCTTGTGGTTGTCCACCTCGAGCGTCTCGATCGGGTCTTCCTCGTCCTTGCGGTACTTGTTGACACCGACGATCACGTCGAGACCCTTGTCGACCCGCGCCTGGCGCGCCGCGGCGGCTTCCTCGATCATCGCCTTGGGCCAGCCCGCCTCGACCGCCTTGGCCATGCCACCTTCGGATTCGACGCGCTCGATGATCTCCCAGGCCTTGTCGACCAGTTCCTGCGTCAGCGCCTCGATGTAATACGAGCCGCCCAGCGGATCGACGACATTGCACATGCCCGTCTCTTCCTGGATGACGATCTGGGTGTTGCGCGCGATACGGGCCGAGAAGTCGGTCGGCAGCGCGATCGCCTCGTCGAGCGCGTTGGTGTGGAGCGACTGGGTGCCGCCCAGCATCGCCGCCATCGCCTCGATCGTGGTGCGCATCACGTTGTTGTAGGGGTCCTGCTCCTGCAGCGAGACGCCAGAGGTCTGGCAGTGTGTGCGCAGCGTCTTAGAACGCTCGGACTTGGCGCCGAGTTGGGTCATGGCGCGATGCCACAAGGTGCGCGCGGCGCGCAGCTTGGCGATCTCCATGAAGAAGTTCATGCCGATCGCGAAGAAGAACGAGAGGCGGCCTGCGAACTTGTCGATGTCGAGGCCCGAGGCCACGCCGTACTTCACGTATTCCATGCCGTCGGCGATGGTGAAGGCCAGCTCCTGGACCTGCGTGGCGCCAGCTTCCTGCATGTGGTAGCCGGAGATAGAAATACTGTTGAATTTCGGCATGTTGTCCGCGGTATATGCGAAGATGTCCGAAATGATCCGCATGCTCGGCTCGGGCGGATAGATGTAGGTATTGCGGACCATGAACTCCTTGAGGATGTCGTTCTGGATGGTCCCGGTAAGCTGGTCGGGGCTGACGCCCTGCTCTTCGGCGGCGATGATGTAGAATGCCAGGCACGGGATCACCGCGCCGTTCATCGTCATCGAGACCGACATTTCGCCCAGCGGAATGCCGTCGAACAGGATCTTCATGTCCTCGACACTGTCGATCGCGACGCCCGCCATGCCGACGTCGCCGACGACGCGCGGGTGGTCGGAATCGTAACCGCGATGCGTGGCGAGGTCGAAGGCGACCGAAAGGCCCTTCTGCCCCGCCGCGAGGTTGCGGCGATAGAACGCGTTCGATTCCTCGGCGGTGGAAAATCCGGCGTACTGGCGGATCGTCCAGGGACGCCCCGCGTACATCGAGGCCTTCACCCCGCGCGTGAACGGCGCGAAGCCGGGAAGACCCGGATCGGCCTTGACGTCATCGGCGGTATAGAGCGGTTTGACGGCGATGCCCTCGGGGGTGTTCCAGGTCAGATCCCTGCCCTTGACCTCCTTGTCCGCCGCCGCTTTCCAGTCGTCGAGGTTCGGTTTGTCGCTCATCGCCATAGTTTCCTCTCTCAGCAGCCGCTAAGCTGCTGTTCCTTTCCGCCTTGGACTTGATAGGTGCCGTCCGGCTGCCGCAGGTACAGCGCCGAGAAGCTGCGCGAGCCCGTGAAATCAACGGTGAACGAGTTGTCGGCGTTGATCGCGCCGATCTCGCCGGTGATCGCCGTCGGGGCATCCGGCTTGGCGCCCGAATTGTCGAAGGCGCTCTCGAAGTTGGCCACTTCCACCGGACCGTCCGGGCGCAGTTCGGTCAGGACCGTCCATTCGCACGAATTGCCCTGCCAGGTTCCACCGCCCTTGCTGACGATCACCGGAAGCGCGCCGAATTCGTTATAGACGCGAAAACCGCTCAGCGCACCGAAGCTGCCGAGTTCGACCGCCTTGGGGAAGGTCTTGTCGGGCTTGCCGTCCTTCAGGTAGCTGACCGAAATCCGCCCCGGTTCGACATGCGCCGCGCCTTCCTTGGTGATCTGCTCGATCCGGACCGCACCGAATTCGGTATCGACCTCGCGCGTATCGACAACCGTATCGCCCGCCTGCTGGCTGGCAACGGCGGACGGAGTCGCATCGGCACCGGCCGCTTGCTCGCGGTCGGCGCCCTGCCCGCAACCGGCAAGCCCTGTCAGGCTCGCGGCGGCCAGGCCGATGCGCATCCATCCCTTCACCTCAGTGCGCCTCCTTGGGCGTTTCCATGATCTCGGTGAGCTGGCCGCCCATGTCCTTGGGGTGGACGAAGAAGATCAGCGTGCCGTGGGCGCCGATCCGCGGCTCTCCGAGCACGCGCTTGCCGTGCCCCTCGAACCAGGCCTTGGCCTCATGGATATCGGGCACTTCGTAGCATACGTGGTGCTGGCCCCCGAGGGGGTTCTTCTCCAGCCACTTGCCGACCGCCGAATCCGCCTCGGTCGGCTGGAGCAGCTCGACCTGGGTGCCTGCGGTCCCGTTCTCGCCCGGCGTGTTGACGAAGCAGACACGCACCTTCTGGCTGTCGAGCACGAACGGCTCGGTGATGTCGGTCGCACCCATGATGTCGCGATAGAACGCGATCGACGCGTCGAGATCGGGCGTCGCCACGCCGATGTGGTTCATCCGGCCGAGTTTCATCGCCTCGCTCTCCTTCGCGCTCAGACGCTCTCGATGACCATGGCGATCCCCTGGCCGCCGCCAATGCACATCGTGATCAGGCCGTACTTACCGCCGATCCGCTTCAACTCGTACATGCACTTGATGGTGAGCATGCACCCGGTCGCGCCGACCGGGTGGCCGATCGAGACGCCAGAACCGTTCGGATTGACCTTGGCCTCGTCGAAGCCGAGGCACTTGGCGACCGCGACGGCCTGCGCGGCGAACGCCTCGTTGCTCTCGATCACGTCGATCTGGTCGAGCGACAGCCCGGCGCGCTCGAGCGCGATCGGCACCGCCTTGATCGGGCCCTCGCCCATGTAGTCGGGCTCGACCCCGGCGTGGCCCCAGGCGACGATCTTGGCCATCGGCTTCAACCCGCGCTTCTCGACCTCGGCGCCGGTGGCGAGCACGACCATCGCCGCGCCGTCATTGATGCCCGAGGCGTTGCCCGCAGTGACCGCACCGTCCTTCTTGAAGGCGGCGCGCATCTTGCCGAGCACTTCCATGGTGGTATCGGCCTTGACGTGCTCGTCGGTGTCGAAAACGACCGTGCCCTTGCGGGTCTTCACCTCGACCGGAAGGATCTGCTCCTTGAAGCGGCCTTCGGCGATCGCCGCCGAGGCCCGCTGGTGGCTGGTGACGGACAGCGCGTCCATGTCCTCGCGCGTGATCTGGTGGCGCTCGGCGACGTTCTCCGCGGTGATTCCCATGTGATAGCCGCCGATCGCGTCGGACAGGCCGAGCGTCAGCGCGTCTTCCTGCGTGTTGGCGCCCATCTTGCGACCCCAGCGCACGCCGTGATCGTGATAGGGCACGTTCGACATCGATTCCGCGCCGCCGGCCAGCGTGATGCTCGCCTCGCCCAGCTTCATCATCTGCGCCGCCGAAACGATCGCCTGGACGCCCGAGCCGCACAGGCGGTTGAGCGTCAGCGCCGGCGTTGCGAGCGGCACGCCCGCCTCGATGCCGATCACGCGGCTGAGCATCTCGTCGCGCGCGCTGGTGGGCATGACCTGCCCGACGACGACATGCTGCACCGCCTCGGCCTCGACTCCGGCACGGCTGAGCGCTTCCTTGGCGACGAGCGCGCCGAGATCGGCGGGCATGAACGACTTGAGCGATCCGCCGAAATCCCCGACCGCCGTCCGCACGCCGCTGACGATATAGACATCTTCCATGTGCTGGTCCTTTCCCTCCCGACTACTACAGCGGGATGTTGTCGTGCTTCTTCCAGGGGTTCTCGAGCGCCTTGTTGCGCAGCTTGCGCAGGCCCAGCGCGATGCGCCGGCGCGTCGAGTGCGGGTAGATCACTTCGTCGATGTAGCCGCGGCTGGCGGCGACGAAGGGGTTGGCGAAACGATCCTCGTATTCCTTCGTCTTCTCGGCGATGCCGTCCTCGGTCAGGCCGCGGAAGATGATCTCGACCGCGCCCTTGGCGCCCATCACCGCGATCTCCGCGGTCGGCCAGGCGTAGTTGAGATCGCCGCGCAGGTGCTTGGACGCCATGACGTCGTAGGCGCCGCCATAGGCCTTGCGGGTGATGACGGTGATCTTCGGCACGGTCGCCTCGGCATAGGCGAACAGCAGCTTGGCGCCGTGCTTGATGATGCCGTTGTGCTCCTGGTCGGTCCCAGGAAGGAAGCCGGGAACATCAACGAAGGTGATGATCGGGATGTTGAAGGCGTCGCAGAAGCGCACGAAGCGCGCCGACTTGCGCGAGGAATCGATATCGAGCACGCCCGCCAGCACCATCGGCTGGTTGGCGACGATGCCAACGGTGCGGCCCTCGATCCGCGCGAAGCCGACGATGATGTTCGCCGCGAAAGTCGGCTGGACCTCGAAGAACTCGCCCTCGTCGACCGTCTTACGAATGACCTCGTGCATGTCGTAAGGCTGGTTGGCGCTGGGCGGAATGATCGTGTCGAGGCTCTCCTCGAGCCGGTCCCACGGATCGGCGCAGGGCCGTTCCGGCACTTCCTCGCGGTTCGACAGCGGCAGGTAGTCGATGAAGTCACGCGCGGCGAGCAGCGCCTCGATGTCGTTCTCGAGCGCGAGGTCGGAGACGCTGGTCTTGCTCGAATGGGTGATCGCGCCGCCCAGTTCTTCCTGCGTCACCACTTCGTTGGTCACCGTCTTCACCACGTCGGGTCCGGTGACGAACATGTAGGAGCTGTCCTTCACCATGAAGATGAAGTCGGTCATCGCAGGCGAATAGACCGCGCCGCCCGCGCAGGGGCCCATGATGAGCGAAAGCTGCGGCACCACGCCCGAGGCGAGCACGTTGCGCTGGAAGATCTCGGCATAGCCGCCGAGCGCGTCGACGCCTTCCTGGATGCGGGCGCCACCCGAGTCGTTGAGGCCGATCACCGGCGCGCCGACCTTCATCGCCGCGTCCATGATCTTGCAGATCTTCATCGCGTGAGTCTTGGAAACCGCGCCGCCGAAGACCGTGAAGTCCTGGGAATAGACGTAAACCAGCCGGCCGTTGATCGTGCCCGACCCCGTGACGACACCGTCGCCGGGGACCTTTTCCTGGTCGTGCATGCCGAAGTCGACGCAGGTATGCTCGACGTAGGTGTCGACTTCCTCGAAGCTGCCCTCATCGAGCAGGACCTCGAGCCGTTCGCGTGCGGTGAGCTTGCCCTTGGCGTGCTGGGCGTCGATGCGGCGCTGGCCGCCCCCCATCCGCGCACCCGCCCGGCGCTTCTCCATTTCCGCGATGTTTGCTGACATTCCCAATCCTCGCTGAGCCCCTCGGGGGCCTGGAAAACGTGACACTGCCTAAGGCAGTTCACAGCGGCCACGTCAATAGTTTTAATCGTGCGATTAAACCGCCGCCATGGTCAATTCCGCCTGCCCGCACGTCTCTTTGCGGTGTCTATTTGAGCAGCACCAGCTCTTCGGCCATCGTCGGATGGATCGCGACGGTGGCGTCGAAATCGGCCTTGGTGAGCCCCGCCTTCACCGCCACGGCGGCGGCCTGCATGATCTCGGGCGCTTCCTGACCGATCATGTGAATCCCCACCACGCGGCCGGTGTTGCCGTCGCAGATCATCTTGTAGAGCGAACGCTCGTTGCGGCCCGCGACGACGTTCTTCATCGCGCGGAAGTCGCTCTCGTAGACCTTGACCGAGCCGAGCTTGTTGCGCGCCTCGCCCTCGGTCATTCCGACCGCGGCGATCGGCGGATGGCTGAACACCGCCGAGGGAATGCAGTCGTAGTCGACCGTGCACGGATTGTCCCCGAAAACGCTGTCGGCAAAGGCCTGTCCCTCGCGAATCGCGACCGGGGTAAGCTGCACGCGATTGGTCACGTCGCCGATCGCATAGATGTGATCGACCGAACTCTTCGAAGTCTCGTCGACCCGGATCGCGCCCTTGTCGTCGATCTCGACGCCGACGGTCTCAAGGCCGAGTCCCTCGACGTTCGGCACGCGGCCGGTGGCGAAGAGCACGCAATCCACCTCGATGGGATCGTGGTTGGTCATCTCGACGCGCAAGGCGCCCTCGTCGGTGCGTTCGATCCCGCGGAACGAGGCATTGAAGCGGAACTGGATGCCCTTGGTGATCGAGATCTGCAGCAGGCGGTCGCGCAGCGACTCGTCGTAGCCGCGCAGGAGCTGGTCCGATCGGTTGATCAGCGTCACCTTGGCGCCGAACTGGTGGAAGATCCCGGCGAACTCGTTGGCGATGTAGCCCGCGCCGGCGATCAGCACCCGGCCGGGGATGGCGTCGAGATGGAACGCCTCGTTCGAGGTGATGCCCAGCTCGTGACCGGGACAGGCCGGAACATGCGGCCGCGCGCCCGTCGCGACGAGGATGTACTTCGCGGTGAAGGTCCTGCCGCTCGCCAGCGTGACTTCGTGCGGGCCGGTGATCGTCGCGCGCTCGTGGAAGATCTCGACCCCGTTGTTCTCGAGCGTCTGGGTATAGAGACCGTTGAGCCGGTCGACGTCGCTCAGCACGTTGTCGCGCAGGCGGACCCAGTCGAAGGTGCAGTGGGGAATGTCCCAGCCGAACTGCTTCGCGTCCTCGAGATCCTCGGCGAAGTGCGCGCCGTAGACGAGCATCTTCTTGGGCACGCAGCCCCGGATCACACAAGTGCCTCCCACCCGGTGCTCTTCCGCGACCGCGACCTTCGCGCCATAGGCGGCGGCCACCCGCGAGGCGCGCACGCCCCCCGATCCGGCGCCGATGGTGAACAGGTCGTAGTCGTAGTCGGACATGGGTCAGCCTCGTGGTTGCGTTGCCGCGCATATGGCCCCTGGCCGCGCCGATGCCAATCCGCCGCACGGCCGGGCTCGACAGGTGAGAGCCTCGGCGCCGGGTGTAAGGTGCGGCGGCGGAGCGCCCCGCAGGGCAGCCCGCTCCGCTCCGTCGTGTGCGCGACGCGCGTCCGGGCCGATGCGCTTCCCTACGCGATCCCCGCTTCCGCAAGCAGCGCCTCGGTCGAGGCATCGAAGGCGGTGTCGCCCGCCTCGATCTGCTTGGCGATCGCCTTGCCGAGTTCGACGCCGAACTGGTCGAACGGGTTGATCCCCATCAGCACCGCATTGGCGAACGTGCGGTGCTCGTGGAATGCGATCAGCGCGCCGAAGCTGGCGGGTGTGACGGCGTCGAGCAGGATCGTCGCCGAGGGCCGGTCACCCGGATAGGCGCGCGCCGGATCGTCGCTCGGCTTGCCCGCCATCAGCGCCGCGCCCTGCGCGAAGCAGTTCGACAGCAGGATGCGGTGATGCACCGGCGCGAGATCGTGGCCCGGCGCGATCGACGCGATGAAGTCGACCGGCACGAGGTTGGTGCCCTGGTGGAGAAGCTGGAACACCGCGTGCTGCGCGTCGGTGCCGACGCCGCCCCAGGTGATCGGCGCGGTCGGCCCGTCGACCGGCGCTCCTTCGCTGGTCACCGACTTGCCGTTCGATTCCATCTCTAACTGCTGGAGATAGTCGGGAAGCAGCGCCAGCCGTTCGTCATAAGCGAAGACCGCGCGCGTCTGGCAGCCGCGCAGGCGGGTGTAATACTGGTCGGCGAAGGCGGCACGCAACGGCAAGTTCGCGCGGCCTTCGGTATCGGCGAAGTGACGGTCCATCGTCGCCGCGCCCTCGAGCATCTCGGCGAAGTCGGGCCAGCCAAGCGCCATCGCCACGGGGAAGCCGATCGAGGACCACAGCGAATAGCGCCCGCCCACGCTTTCGGAGAAGGGCAGTACACGGGTTTCGTCGACGCCCCACTCGATCGCCTTGTCGGGCGAAGCGGTCAGCGCCACGACGCGGCCGTAGGGATCGGCGATGCCGGCTTCGCGCATCCAGGCGATCACGCTTTCGGCGTTGGTCATGGTCTCGATCGTGGTGAAGGTCTTGGAGGCCACTGCGAGCATCGTCGTCGCCGGATCGCAGGCGGCGAAGGCCTGTTCGAGCGCGCAGCCGTCGATGTTCGAGACGACGTGGACGTCGACCATCGCCCCGCCCTCCTCGCCGTTGGCGCGCGCCAGCGCGTCGACCGCGAGCGCCGGGCCGAGCGCGGAGCCGCCGATACCGACGTGAATCAGATGTTTGACCTCGCCCATCGCGCCGCGGTGGATGGCCTCGACGATCGCGGCCATGCGCGAGTGATAGCCGTGCGCCTGCTCGACGCTTTCCGGCTTGCCGACGCCGCGCTGCGCGGTGTGCTCGGCAGCGCGCCCCTCGGTGACGTTGACGATCGCGCCGTCGAACAGCGCCGCGCGCTTCGCGGTGAAATCCGCCGCCTCGGCCAGCGCCTCGAAGCCGTCGAGGTGCGCGCCGTCGAGGTGGGTCTTGCTCCAGTCGAAGCGGATGCCCTCGCCTTCCTCGAGTTCGAAGCGGGTCGAAAGCGCCTCGAGCCGGGCCGCGCCGTCGGCGAAGAGCGCATCAAGCTTCGGCTTCGGCAAGGATTTGAGCCGATCCCATTCCGCTTTGGTCGATTGGGCCATGTTATCCCCCCTTGTCCCGGCTAGTGCGGCGCGATTGCGCGGCCTTATGCATGTTGCGAGTGCGAAGGCCAAGCCGCAATGCGCGAATTGAACGGTGCATGACACTTGACGCAGGGAAGGCCCCGCAACATGGGGGTTGCGATGACTGAAACCGTCCCCGCTGAGGCAGCCAAGACTGGCGAGAATCCGGCCAAGGAGGAAAAGCACGACAGCTTTTTCGTGTTCCTGATCAAGACGGTACTGATCGTGCTCGTCTTCCGGACCTTCATTTTTTCGCCGTTCAACATCCCCAGCGAATCGATGCTGCCGCGGCTCGAGAACGGAGACTACCTGCTCGCGTCCAAGTGGTCCTACGGCTTTTCGCGCTATTCGATGCCGTTCAGCGTGCCGCTGCTTCCGGGGCGCATTTTCGCCGACCAGCCCGAGCGCGGCGACGTCGTGATCTTCAAGGCGCCGCCCGGCAACGACGTGGACTACATCAAGCGCGTGATCGGCCTGCCCGGCGACCAGATCCAGGTGCGCGGCGGACAAGTGATCCTCAACGGCGAGCCGATTCCAAGGAAGCGGATCGCGGACTTCGAGATCGAGATCAGCGACAACACCCGCTGCTACGCCTACGAGTTCGAAGCGCGCCGCGACGACGGCACCCCGGTGTGCCGCTATCCGCAATACCGCGAGACGCTGCCCGGCGGGCGCAGCTACAACGTGCTCGATCTCGGCCAGACACCGCAGGACGACACCGGCACCTACATCGTGCCCGAAGGCGACATGTTCCTGATGGGCGACAACCGCGACAACTCGCTCGACAGCCGCTTCCCACCGATCGAGGGCCAGGGCATCGGCATCGTCCCGCAGGCGAACCTGGTCGGCAAGGCCACGATCGTGATGTTCTCGACCGACGGCGGCGCCTCGTGGTTCAAGCCGTGGACCTGGTTCACCGCGGCCCGCTGGGACCGGATCGGCGGGACGTTCTGAGTGCTCGAGCAAGCGGTACGCGACTATATCGCCGCGCTGATCGGCGCGCCGCCGAAAGACGACGCCTTGTGGATCGAGGCGCTGACTCACGGCAGCACCGGTGAGCGGCGCACTTACGAGCGGCTCGAATTTCTCGGTGACCGCGTGCTCGGCCTGTCGATCGCCGAGTGGCTCCATGCCACGAGCCAGGACGCCGAAGGCCGGCTCTCGCAGCGGCTCAACGCGCTCGTGAGCCGCGCGACCTGCGCCGACATCGCGCGCGAGATCGACCTTGGCCGCCACATCCGCCTGGGTAAGCAGGCGCGCGACGACGGCGGCCATGACAGCGACAACATCCTGGGCGACGTCATCGAGGCGCTGATCGGCGCCTGCTTCCTTGAACGCGGCTGGGAGGCAGCGCGCGGGATGGTCCGCACGCTGTGGTCAGGCGCGATGGAAGGCAAGGCGGGCAAGCGCAAGCATCCCAAGTCCGCCCTCCAGGAATGGGCCGCGGGCAACAAGCGGCGCATGCCCGAATACCGCCTGATCGAACGCGCCGGCCCCGACCACGCATTGCGCTTCACCGTCGAGGTGACCGTCCACGGCGTCGGCGCGGTGCAGGCGACCGCCACCAGCAAGCAGGACGCGGAAACCCGCGCCGCCGAGGAATTCATGGAGAAATACGCGTGAGCACGCATTGCGGCCTCGTCGCGGTGATCGGCGCGCCGAATGCCGGCAAGTCGACGCTCGTCAACGCACTCGTCGGCCAGAAGGTGGCGATCACTTCGTCGAAGGCGCAGACCACGCGCGCGCGGCTGCTCGGCATCGCGCTGGCGGGCGAAGTGCAGATCATCCTCGCCGATACGCCGGGCATCTTCCAGCCGCGCCGCCGGCTCGACCGCGCAATGGTCGCCGCCGCCTGGGAAGGCGCGCAGGAGGCCGATGCGATCCTGCTGGTGGTCGATTGCGTGAAGCTGCGCCGCCACGAGCTGGAACCGCTGCGCGAGGCGCTCAGGGATCGGCCCGAGCGTAAAATTCTCGTCATCAACAAGGTCGATGCCAGCGCCAAGGAACCGCTGCTCGTGCTGGCGCAGGAACTGGCCGGCGAATTCGAGGAGACGTTCTTCGTTTCGGCACTCACCGGCGACGGCGTGCCCGAACTCAAGGACCGGCTCGCCGCGCTCATGCCCGAAGGCCCATGGCTCTACCCCGAAGACCAGGTGTCCGACGCCAGCGAGCGCCTGCTCGCCTGCGAGATCACGCGCGAGCAGCTCTTCCGCAAGCTGCGCGACGAACTGCCCTACGACAGCGCGGTGCGGCCCGAATCGTACCAGCAGCGCAAGGACGGCTCCGTGGAGATCCGTCAGCAGATCGTCGTCGCGCGCGACAGCCAGAAGGCGATCGTGCTCGGCAGGCGCGGCGCGATGATCAAGGAAATCGGCGAAGCCGCGCGCAAGGAACTGGCGCAGGTGCTCGGGCAGACCGTCCACCTGTTCCTCCACGTCAAGGTCGAGGAAGGCTGGGCCGAAGCGCGCGACATCTACGAGGAAATCGGACTGGACTGGGTGAAATGAGGCTATCGGCACTGTTCCTGGCGGCTGCAGCCGCGCTTTCGGCCACGGCCTGCGTCGGCCCCTTCGCCGCCGGTGCCGCCGCCCCGCCGTTTGCCGGCAATTACGTCGCGCTCGGCGCCTCGTTCGCGGCCGGGCCGGGACTGGGCGAACTCAAGCCCGGCTCGCCGGCGCGCTGCGCGCAGACCATGCAGGGCTATCCCACGCTCATCGCCGAGCAGCTTCGCATGGCGCTGGTCGACGCCTCGTGCAGCGGCGCCACGACGATGCACGTGCTCCACGGCTGGAAGGAGTTGCCGCCGCAGATCGACGCGCTGACCGCGGATACCGCGCTGGTGACCGTCACCGTCGGCGGCAACGACCTGAACTACGTCGGCAACCTTTTCGCCGCGAGCTGCGCGCCCGACGGCACCTCGCAAGTCGCGGGGCGCAAGTTCGTCTGCCCCGAACCGCGCCGCCCGACCGAAGAGCAGTACGCCGCGGTCGAAGCGAACCTGCGCGAGATCGCCAGTCAGGTGCGCACCCGCGCGCCCAACGCACGACTCGCCTTCGTCACCTATCTCTCGCTGGTCCCGCAGACGCCCTGCGCCGCCGCGCCGCTGAGCGCGCAGGCCGTCGCCATCTCGACCGAGATCGCCGACCGCCTGAGCGCGATGACCCGCCGCGTGGCCGAGGAGGCCGGCGCCCTGCTCGTCCCGATCGATGACGAATCGCGCCTCCACACCGCCTGCGACGCCGAGCCCTGGACTTGGGGCGCGAGGGCGACCGTGCCCGGCGACGGCATCGCCTGGCACCCCAACGCCGCCGGCATGCGCGCGACGGCCAGCGCGGTCATCGCCGCGCTGGCCAGCCGGACGCGATAGCGCCGAGACGAGCCGCCTCAGGGGCGCGGCTGCGGCTTTTCACTGCTTGCGCATAGAAGCCCGATGTCATCCAGGGCGTAGGTCGGATGGGGGTTTTCGGAGCCCCCTTTCTTGCCTCTTGCGTGATCGACCGCCATGCTGGCGGACGGGCAATTCGGCAAGGGGGCCGCAATGCTGCTGGGCCGCGACTTCAATCTTTTTTTTGTCGGGGCGACCCTGTCCGCGATCGGTACGGCGCTGGTTCCGGTGGCGCTCAGCTTTGCGGTGATCGGGGCCGGCTACTCCGCCAGCGCGTTGGGCATGGCGCTCGCGGCGCAAGCGCTTCCGACCGTCGTTCTGCTGTTGTTCGGGGGCGTTCTGGGCGATCGCTGGCCGCGCCGACGCATCATGATATGGGCCGACCTGCTGCGCTTCGTGGCGCAATCGCTGCTGGCACTGGCGCTGATCCGCGGCGAGGCGCCGCTTCCCGTCATCATCGGACTGACGGCGCTGATCGGTGTTGGCACCGCCTTCTTCTATCCCGCGCGCGGCGGGCTTGTCGCGCAGATCGTCGCCAAGGAGCGATTGACCCGGGCCAACGGTGCGCTGAGCGCGGTCAATTCCTTTGCCTCGATCCTGGGGCCCATCCTGGCGGGAATCCTGGTTGCGAGCGTCGGCTCCGGATGGGCGATCGGGCTCGATGGCCTGACCTACGCGGTGAGCGCGCTGTGCCTCGTTCTGGTCCGGCAACGGGGCCAGGCGGGGCAAGCCGGCGCGTCGCGGTCGGTGCTGGAGGATCTACGGCTGGGGCTGGCCGCCTTCGGCAGCCGGCGGTGGCTCTGGATCGTCGTGGCGCAGTTCGGCCTGCTCAATCTGATCGCGCTCGCCCCGTTTATGGTCGCGCCCGTGCTGCTTGCCGGGCTACCGCACGGCGCTCAGAACTGGGGAATGGTGCTGGGCGCGATCGGAGTTGGCGGCCTGGCCGGGGCGGTCGCGGTCATGCGATGGCAACCGGCGCGGGCGATGGTGGCGATCCAGGTCGCGGTCCTGCTGCTCGCCGCGCCCCTCTTCCTGCTGGCCGCGACCGCCGCGTTTCCACTCCTTTTGCTCGGCGGGATCACTTTCGGAGCGGGAGGAGCGGTGGTCAACGTCATGATCGGCACCCTGATCCAGCGCGAAATTCCAACCGAGCTGCTCTCGCGTGTCTTCTCGATCGTACAGATCGCCGCCGGCGTGCTCGCGCCCGCAGGCTACGCATTGGCCGGTCCCGCCGCGACATGGCTTGGACCGCATCGAACGCTGGCCGCCGGCGCGGGCATCGCCCTTGCCAGCGTCGCGGGATTGCTCTGCCTGTCCGAAGTCAGGCAATTCGGCGCCCGGACATGACCGGGCATCCGGCCTGGCAGGCGAATTGTCCGGCGATCGTTTCGCGCCCGCGCGGCGACGACCGTAAAGCCGACGCGCAACGGACGAAGCCCGCTCAGGCCTGCTCGGCCTGCGCTTCCTTGTCGCTCTTCCCGCCACCCGCTTTCGTCCTGGCCGTGGTCTTCTTGGCCGTCGCCTTCTTCGCCCCGGCCTTCTTCGGCGCGGCCTTCTTCGCGGGCGCTTTCTTGCGCTTGCCCTTGGCGGGCCCCTTCGCGACCTTGGCGTCGATCAGGGCGATGGCTTCCGCGGCGGTCAGATCCTCGGGCTTGGCATCGCGCGGCAAAGTGGCGTTGGTGCTGCCGTCGGTGACATAGGGGCCGTAGCGGCCCGCAAGCACCTTCATCTCGCCGCCGCTCGTCGGATGCTCGCCAAGCACCTTGATCGGCTCGGCCTTGGCGCGAGCGCCCCGCCCGCCGCGCGTGGCCGCCTCGGCGAGCAGCGAGACCGCCGCGTTCATCCCCGTCTCGAAAACCTCTGACGTCGAGCGCAGCTTCGCGTACTTGCCGTCATGGAGCAGGTATGGTCCGTAACGACCTATATTCGCGACTATTTCCTCGCCCGTCTCCGGGTGCGTGCCGACCGTGCGCGGCAAGCTGAGCAGCTTGAGCGCCCATTCCAGCGTGAGTTCGTCGATGTCCTTGGGGATCGACGCGCGCTTCGCCTCCTTGCCCTCGCCGAGCTGGATGTAGGGTCCGAAGCGGCCCGTCCTGCGCATGATCTCGAGTCCGCTCTCGGGGTCCTTGCCGAGCGCCTCGTCCTCGGCGACCTCGCCGTTGCCGCCCGGCTGCGCGAACTTGCGGGTGTACTTGCATTCCGGGTAGTTCGAGCAGGCGACGAAGGCGCCGTAGCGGCCGCCGCGCAGCGCCAGCCGGCCATCGGCGCACTTGGGGCAGGCGCGCGGATCGGTGCCGTCGTCGCGCGGCGGGAACAGGAAGTCCGACAGGTACTCGTCGAGCACTTCGGTCACTTCGGAGGGCTTGCGCTCCATGACCTCGTCCGACTTGGGCTTGAAGTCGCGCCAGAACGCTTCGAGCAGTTCGCGCCATTCCCCGCGCCCCCCGGAAACGTCGTCGAGATCCTCCTCCATGCCTGCGGTGAAGTCGTAGGCGACGTACCGCTCGAAGAAGCGTTCGAGAAACGCCGTGAGAAGCCGGCCCGATTCCTCTGCGAAGAAACGGTTTTTCTCGGTGCGGACATAGGCCCGGTCCTTGAGCACCTGGATCGTCGAAGCATAAGTCGAGGGCCGCCCGATGCCCAGCTCCTCGAGCCGCTTGACGAGGCTCGCCTCGGAGAAGCGCGGCGGCGGCTGGGTGAAGTGCTGCTCGGCGATGACGTCCTTCTTGGCCGGGGCGTCACCCGCCTTCATGAAGGGCAGCAGGCCCGATTCGTCGTCATCGTCCTTCTGGTCGCGCCCTTCCTCATAGACCGCGAGGAAGCCGGGGAACTTCACTACCTGGCCCGTGGCGCGCAGTTCGTGGCGGCCGGTGCCGTCGCGCAGGGTGACGGTGGTGCGCTCGAGATTGGCCGAGGCCATCTGGCTCGCCATCGCGCGCTTGAAGATGAGGTCGTAGAGCCGCGCCTCGTCGCCAGAGCCGAAGCGGTCGCGGGTGAAATCGGTGGGACGGATCGCCTCGTGGGCCTCCTGCGCATTCTTCGCCTTGGTGGAATACTGGCGCGGCTGGTCGGGCAGGTAGTGTCCGTCATAACGGTCCGCGACAGCCTTGCGGCAGGCCGAGATCGCCGAGGGGTCCATCTGCACGCCGTCGGTACGCATGTAGGTGATCGCGCCCGCCTCGTAGAGCGTTTGCGCCACGCGCATCGTCTGGCTGGCCGAGAAGCCGAGCTTGCGCGAAGCTTCCTGCTGCAGCGTCGAGGTGGTGAACGGCGGCTGCGGGTTGCGCTTGTGCGGGCGTGTCTCGACGTTCTCGACCTTGAAGGCGCCCGCCTCGACCGCCGCCTTGGCGCGCATCGCGATGCCTTCGTCGCCGAGGCTGAGCTTGTCGAGCTTCTCGCCCTCGAAAGTGACCAGCCGCGCGGTGAAGGGCGTGCCGTCCTGCTCCATCGCGGCGGCGACCGACCAGTATTCCTGCGGCACGAAGGCCTCGATCTCACGCTCGCGATCGACGATCAGGCGCAGCGCCACCGACTGCACGCGCCCCGCCGACTTGGCGCCCGGCAGCTTGCGCCAGAGCACCGGCGAAAGCGTAAAGCCGAACAGGTAGTCGAGCGCGCGGCGCGCCAGATAGGCGTCGATCAGGTCCTGATCGAGTTCACGCGGCTGGGTCATCGCCTTGGTGACGGTGTCCTTGGTGATCGCATTGAAGGTGACGCGCTGGACGTCCTTGGGCAAAGCGCGCCGCTTCGACAGCAGTTCGCGCACGTGCCACGAAATCGCCTCGCCCTCGCGATCGGGGTCGGTCGCGAGGATCAGGCGGTCGGCGTCCTTGGCCGCGTCGGCGATCGCCTTGACCTGCTTCTGCTTCTCGCCCTGCAGTTCCCAGTCCATCGCGAAGTCCTCGTCGGGACGGACCGACCCGTCCTTGACCGGCAGATCGCGGACATGGCCGTAAGAGGCGAGAACCTTGTAGTCCTTGCCGAGATATTTCTCGATGGTCTTCGCCTTGGCTGGCGACTCGACGATAACAAGCTGCATCTAGACCCTTTTTACTTCACCCCACGCGCGCACCCGCACACGCATATACACACGTGTAAGGTGGGAGCCTCGCCGCGATGCCGTCAAGAGGCGAGCGAGACCCGCCCCCCGGCATGACGGACGAGGCGGCCGCCCAGCTCGAGTTCGAGCAAGGCGAGCTGGACCGCGGGCGGCGTTTCACCGCTCTGGCGAATAATTTCGTCGACCGTGATCGGCGCGGTGGAGAGCAGGCCCGCGACATCGGCGGGATCGCTGTCGGCGATCTCCTGCGGCACGAAGCCGGTCGGCGCCGCCTCGCGGAACGTCGAGCGCGGCGCGCCGTCGAAGCCGGAAAGCAGCTCGATCACGTCCGCGGGCTCCTGCACAAGGACCGCGCCGTCGCGGATGAGCTGGTTGCAGCCGCGCGAACGCGAATCGAGCGGCGAGCCGGGGATGGCCATGACCTCGCGCCCCATCTCGCCCGCGAGCCGCGCGGTGATCAGCGAGCCCGACTTGGGCGCGGCCTCGACCACAAGCGTGCCGGCCGCGAGCCCCGCGATGATCCGGTTGCGCGTCGGAAAGTGCCTCGCGAGCGGCTCGGTCCCGGGCGGCTGCTCGGCGATCAGCAGGCCGCGCGCGGCGATCTCTTCCTGCAAGTCGGCGTGCTCGGGCGGATAGGCGATGTCGATTCCGCTGGCGATGACCCCGATCGTCGCGCCGTCCGCGCCGCCCGAGGAAAGCGCTCCCTTGTGGCCCGCGCCGTCGATCCCGCGCGCGAGCCCCGACACCACGACCAGCCCGGACGCGGCCAGCGCCGCGGCAAACTCACGCGCAAGCTTGACCGCGCCGCCCGAGGCATTGCGCGCGCCGACGATCGCGACGCAGGGCCGCGCCGCGATCGTGGCATCGCCGCGCACGATCAGGATCGGCGGCGCCCCGTCGCACTGGGCGAGCAGCGGCGGATAGTCGGGCGAATCGTGAAACAGGTAGCGCGCGCGCGCCTTGCGGACGGCGGCGACTTCATCGGCCACGCGCGCGGCGTCGGCCGGGCGGTAGGCCTTGCCGCCGCGGCTGGCGATTTCGGGGAGCGAATCGATCGCCGCGAGCGCCGAACCGAAGCGCGCGAGCAACAGGCCGTAGCTGACCGGTCCGACATTGGGCGAGCGCAGCAGGCGAATACGCGCGAAAGCCTCGTCCCGCGAGATCGAGGCCGGCTCGCTCACGCCGTGCCGCCGCCGATGCGCGGTTCGGTTCCGGCGCGCAGGCGGGCGATGTTCTCGCGGTGCTGGACGAGCACAACCAGCGCGATCAGCGCGAGCACCGCGGCCGCGTCCCGATCGCCGCTGGCAAGCGCCGCGACCGGCGCCGCGACCGCGGCCGTCATCCCGGCCACTGAGGAAACCCGTGTCGTACCGAGCAGGATCAGCCACACGAAGGCATAGAGCAGCCCCACCGGCCAGGCGAGGCCGAACGCCACGCCCGCCGTCGTCGCCACGCCCTTGCCGCCGCGAAAACCCAGCCAGACCGGAAAGCAATGCCCGAGAAAAGCGCCGAAGGCCGCGGCGGGCTCGGCGCCGGGCAGGAAGCGGGCGGCGAGCAGCACGGCGGCGAGACCCTTGGCGAGGTCGAGCAGCAGGGTCACCGCGGCAAGGCCCTTGCGGCCGGTTCGCAGCACGTTGGTCGCGCCGATGTTGCCCGAGCCGATGGCCCGCAAGTCGCCCGCACCGGCAAGGCGGGTGATGAGCAGGCCGAACGGGATCGCTCCCAGCAGGTAGCCCAGCAGCAGGCCGAGAATCCATTCCATGGGCGACGTCTTAGCGTCGCCGCACGGATTGGCTAAGACTTATTGCCGAAACCGCCGCCGTGGTTCTAACAGGGCCGCCCTTCAGAGCCTTGCGGAAAGCGTCCCACGCCTCGTGTCCACCACTCCAGACCCGTCGGCCCCCATCCTGCTCTTCGATTCCGGAGTCGGCGGCCTGACGGTGCTCGAGGCGCTGCGCGCGATCCTGCCCCAGGCGCCCGTGGTCTATGTCGCGGACAATGCCGGACTGCCCTACGGCTCCAAGACCGAGGCGCAGATCGCCGCGCGCGTGTGCGGCCTGCTCGGCCGCCTGACCGAGCGGCTCGCGCCGCGGCTGGTATGCATCGCCTGCAACACCGCATCGACCATCGCGCTGGGCATGGTGCGCGAGGTGCTCGAAGTGCCGGTCGTGGGCACCGTGCCCGCGATCAAGCCTGCCGCGGCGCTGACGAAGACGGGCGTGATCGGCCTGCTCGGCACCGCGGCGACCATCCGGCAGGAGTACGTCGACCGACTCGAGGCCGCGTTCGCCAAGGGCAAGACCTTGCTGCGCTACCCCGCCCCGCAACTCGTCGCCTGCGCCGAGTCCAAGCTGCGCGGCAAGGCTCCGGACCGCGCCGTCATCGCCGAGGCGGTGGAGGGGCTGAGGCGCCAGCCCGGAGGCCCGGCAATGGATACGCTTGTGCTCGCCTGCACCCATTTTCCGCTGCTCGAGCCCGAACTTGCCGAGGCGCTGGGCGATGGGGTGCGCATGGTTCACGGCGCCGAAGGCATCGCGCGGCGAATCGCGCATCTGCTCGAAGATCAGGAATTCGTGCGTGCCGAAGCGGACGAGATCATCTTCACCGCGCATGTCGAACCGGGCGAACTCGCTTCCCGGCTGGCCCGTTACGGCCTGGAAAGGATGTCGGTCCAGTGCAAAGGCTGATGAACCTCCTCCTGGTGCTGGCGATCGTGCTCGTGGTGCCGCCGTTCTACTGGTATTTTCTCGATACCTCGCCCGGCGACGCAAGGCCCAAGCCGATCACGATCGCGGACCTGCGCCGCCTCGCGGCCGAGCCCCAGGGCGAAGCGCCGAGCGCAATTCGCTATGCCATCGTCGGCATCGACCATCGCTTCGGCAACACCGTGGCGGCGGGAACCGGGCTGCGTACGGTCGCCCTGCCCAGCTATGTCTTCGCGATCGAGCGAGCGGACGCGCCGCCGATCTACGTCGATGCGCGGCGGCCCGACCCGCTGAGCGGCGACGACGATCTCGCCCTGCCCGACGCGCGCGGGCTCGGCTTCGCCACCGCGACGAACGCGGGACTGCTCGCCTCTCGGGCAATAGGCTCCCCCCAGGCCTCGGAAGCGCCCGGCAGGACCGACGACACCAGCCCGCGGGCGCTCGCTCGCGGCGTGGTGCTCATTCCGGTCACGGGTCTGGGCGATATTCACAACATGCTCTTCATCCGCACCGAGGCGGACCGCGAATACCTGCTGACCGGTCGCGTCGCCCAGGTCCGGGCGAACTGGGCGCAAGGCCATGTCCAGTCGCGCTACCTGACCACGTTCGAGGAACCGGCGGACAGGGGCGAACTCACCGCATGGCTGGCGACGATCCGCAAGCTGCGGCGCGAGGCTCCCGGACTCGAGGTGGTGGAAGGGCACGCGGCATCGCTGCCGCGCGGATTGGCCCGGAACGGGGAGCCGTCGGAGGCCGCCGTCCGATAATTGCTGGAAATCAATGTGCGGATGGGATAGAGGGTGCACGCGACGGACCGGCCAAGTCGCCAAGATATTGCGGGACGGATTTTCTTTCGTGAACTACGACCAGATTTTCGACCAGGCGATCGAACGCCTGCATTCCGAAGGCCGCTACCGGGTCTTCATCGACATCCTCCGCAACAAGGGCGCGTTCCCCAATGCGCGCTGCTTCGCCGGCCACAACGGCCCGAAGCCGATTACCGTGTGGTGCTCGAACGACTATCTCGCGATGGGCCAGCACCCCAAGGTCATCGCGGCCATGGAAGAAGCGCTGCATGACGTCGGCGCCGGTTCGGGCGGAACCCGCAACATCGGCGGCAACACCCATTACCATATCGAGCTCGAGCACGAGCTGGCCGACCTTCACGGCAAGGAAGGCGCGCTGATCTTCACTTCGGGCTATGTCTCGAACGACGCCACCTTGTCGACGCTCGCCAAGCTGCTGCCGGGCTGCGTGATCTTCTCCGACGAGCTGAACCACGCCTCGATGATCGCGGGCATCCGCAATTCGGGCTGCGAGAAGCGGGTCTTCCGTCACAACGACCTCGCGCATCTCGAGATGCTGCTGGCCGAGACCGATCCCGCGCTACCCAAGCTGATCGCGTTCGAGAGCGTCTATTCGATGGACGGCGACGTTGCCCCGATCCACGCGATCTGCGATCTGGCGGACAAGTACAACGCGTTGACCTACATCGACGAAGTCCACGCCGTCGGCATGTACGGCAAGCGCGGCGGCGGCATCTCCGAGCGGGACGACGCGGCCGGCCGCATCACCATAATCGAGGGCACGCTGGGCAAGGCGTTCGGCGTGATGGGCGGCTACATCGCCGCCGACACCAAGATCATCGACTGCATCCGCAGCTACGCGCCGGGCTTCATCTTCACCACCTCGCTCTCCCCGGTGCTCGCCGCCGGCGTGCTCGCGGCGGTCAAGCACCTCAAGTCCTCGAGCGAGGAGCGCGAGGGCCAGCAGGCGGCGGCCGCGATGCTCAAGGCGATGTTCCGCGACTCGGGTCTGCCGGTGATGGATTCGACCACGCACATCGTCCCGCTGATGGTCGGCGATCCGGTCATGGCGAAGAAGATCAGCGACATCCTGCTCGCCGAATACGGCGTCTACGTGCAGCCGATCAATTTCCCCACCGTGCCGCGCGGCACGGAGCGCCTTCGCTTCACCCCCGGCCCGGCGCACACCGAAGACATGATGCGCGAACTCACCTCGGCGCTCGTCGAGATCTGGGACCGCATGGAGATGAAGCTGGCCGCCTGATCGGGCGATCCGGCTTCCCGCCGGCCGCTGTGGCAGGGAACGGCCCGCCACGCCGCTCTGATCCCCGTCCGACCGCGGAAGGGCCGCGCCTCAATCCGCGGCGGGCGGGATTTGCGCCGCGCTTTCGAGCAGCGGCATGGGATCGGCAAACCGGAAGCCCGGCGTCTCCTCGACGAAGTGCCGCAGCCAGTACACGTGGCCCGAGCCGACCAGTACCAGCACCTTCTCGCCGGGCCTGGCGATCAGGCCGAGCTTGGCGAACATCTTGGCATTGCGCATGTACCACATGGCGTTGAGCACCGCCCCCGGCTGGTCCCGCGCGTCGCCCACCGGGATCAGCCCGTAGTACAGCCGCGCATGCATCGGCAGCACGCGGGCCGGATCGTTCTCGCGCGCGAGCATGGCAGCGATCGAGGCCGTCTTCTGCAGCCGTTCGGTCTCGGCCGCCGAGCGGCGCACCTCGTCGAACAGCGCGGCGACACGGGCGGTCTGACCGTGGCCGTCGGCATAGGCCTGGACCTTGTCGAACGGGAAATAATCGGGCTCGCCCTCGCCCGGCTGCTCGTCGAAACCGTAGACATTGTCATGCCCGAGGCGCCGTGCGAGGCGATAGCCGATCTGAACGGTCTCGTTGCGCTGCGTCGCCAGGTCCGCCTCCGTGAAGCGCGCATAGGCTGGGACCGACAAGTCGGGCTCGCCGGACTGGTATTCGACCGCGATACGATCCGGCTTCCATTCCGCGAGAACCCGCGCCAACGCCGCCAGTTCCGCCTGCCGGCGCGGCGCCAGCACGTCGTCGGCCGCTATGTTGACCATGTCGCGGCCGGGATTGGCGAAGTGATAGGTGCCAACCACCATGACCGTCACCGCGTTCTGGTCGGCATCGGCCTGCGCCGCTCTTGCCGGCATGATCGTGCCGAGGATCACCATGGCCGCGAGCCAAGCCCTGAGTGCCAATCGCCGTCTCCCTCCGTCATGCCGATCAGTCTAGGTTCGCGCGGTGCGCGCGCCCAGCGCGCTCGTCGATGCCACTCGGCTCCCGATCGATCGGATGCGCTCAGATCAGGCCCATGGTCTGCACCAGCAACCACAGGCCGATGGCGAGAAACAGCAGCGCGGCAATGATCCGCACCAGCCCCAGCGGCACGCGCGCGACCAGCTCGTTGCCGAGGAACACCGCCGGGACATTGGCGATCATCATCCCCAGCGTCGTGCCCGTCATGACCGCCAGCACGCTGTCGAAACGCGCGCCGAGCGCGATCGTCGCGACCTGGGTCTTATCGCCCATCTCGACGAGGAAGAAGGCGACCAGCGTCGTCAGGAAAGCGCCGAAGCGGGCGGGCTTGTCCATGTCGTCGTCGATCTTGTCGGGGATCAGCGTCCAGGCGGCCATGGCGATGAACGAGAAGGCGACGAGATAGCGAAACCATGTCCCGTCGAGCCAGGACGCGGCCTGCTGGCCAACCAGCGCGGCAAGGAAGTGGTTGGCGAGCGTGGCGACCAGGATCCCGGCGACGATCGGCCAGGGCCGGGCGAAACGCGTCGCCAGCACGATCGCGAGCAACTGCGTCTTGTCGCCGATCTCGGCGAGCGCGACGACGGCGGTGGAGGTGAGAAGAGCTTCCAAGGACAAGTCTCCAGGCCGGGCGGTTTCGAAACGCAACGGCACGTGTCCCCCCGCCCGGCCGGACGAGGATCTCCGCGCCATTGGTCTCGCCCGAACGGTTTCCCGTCCCGCATGCGCCATGGCCTCTCGACCAAGTATGTTGACGCAAGCGCCCGCCGGTTGCGGCGGCTGGCTACTCCCCAGATGACGGGGCCAGACCTAGCCGGGGCCGCGCCATCATGCAACCGTGCTAGTCGATCGGAAGAACGAGCCCGTCTTCCGCGCAGAGGTAGCGGGGACGGTCGGGATGCCCGAGCATGTCGTCGCTCATGTGCGTGAGGATCAACCGTCGCGGACCAAGCTCGGCCAGATGCGCCTCGATCTCGGCGAGGCCCAGATGTGTAGCGACCCGGCGCTCGCGGAAATAGGCCTCGGCGATGAACAGGTCGGCATCGCGGGCGATCGGCACGAGGCCGTCGGTCCATTCGCCGTCGCCCGTATAGGCGACCGCCCTGCCCTCGGCCTCGACGCGCACCGCCAGGCACGGCGCGTCGAGCGCCCCGTGCCGCGCCTGCGCCGCATGAACCGTGACGCCTTCGACCTCGCACGATGTCCCCGCCGCGATCTCGACCAGTCGGACCTCGAACTTGCGCGCGGCGCCCGACGAGCCCGGAAAGGCTGTCTCCATGACGCGGCGGTACCACTCGCCCAGCCCGACCGGTCCGACGATCGTCAACGGGTCTCGGCGCCGGGCGAAGAACTGCGCGTCGAGAATGAAGAACGGCACTCCGCCAAAGTGGTCGGCATGGAAATGAGTGACGACGATCATGCGGATCGCGTTGCGATCGACCTGCTGCTGCTTCATCGCGACCAGCGAGGACGCGCCGCAGTCGATCAACAGGTTGGTCGTCTCGCCCACCACCTGGAAGCAGGTATTGAAGCGGCCGCCCGACCCGAAAGCGTCCCCGCAGCCGATGAAACGCACATGCATCGCTCACTCTCCTCGACGCGAGGGACTAGCGCAGCGCGGCGATCGGACAACAAAAAAGACCCATCCGCGGGGCGATGCCTACGGATGGGTCGTGATCCTGATTGCCGAACGCGGCGGTCAGCGCAGACTGACGACGTTGTCCGAAACGCGCGGGTCCTTGCGACCGGTATAGAGGCTCGCCATCGGCTCGTCCGTGACGATCACCGCGCCGCCCTGGCCGAAGCCGTTGAACGCGGTACGCATCGCCGCGCCATAGGCGCCGAGCATGCCGATCTCGATGAAATCGCCCGCCGCGATATCCGCCGGCAGAAGGAACGGGCCTTCCATGTAGTCGGCATCGTCGCAGGTCGGCCCGTAGAAGGCGAAGTCCTCGAGCGCGCCGGTGCGGTCCTCGTCAAGGCAGCGCACCGGGAAACGCCACGCGACGTGCGCGGCGTCGTAGAGCGCGCCGTAGGCACCGTCATTGATGTAAAGCTCGTTGCCGCGGCGCCGCTCGACCTTGACGATCAGCGAGTTGTACTCCGCGCACAGCGCCCGGCCCGGCTCGCACCACAGCTCGGCGTTGTAGGCGATCGGCAGCGATTCGAAGTGGCGGTGGATGATCGAGAAGTAGTCCTCGAGCGGCGGCGGCTCCATGCCCGGATAGACCGACGGGAATCCCCCGCCGACATCGACCATGTCGACGACGACGCTGGCCTCGGCGATCGCCGCGCGCGCGCGGTCGAGCGCCTGGACATAGGCGAAAGGCGTCATCGCCTGGCTGCCGACGTGGAAGCACACGCCAAGCCAGTCCGCCACCTGCCGCGTCGCCTGGAGCAGCGGCGCGGCATCGGCGAGATCGATGCCGAACTTCGATGCGAGGCTCAGTTCCGAAAATTCCGAGGAGACGCGCAAACGCACGCACAGGCGCAGGTCCCTCGCCGCATTGCCCTCCGCATCGCTCGTCGCCGCGACGATCTTTGCCAGTTCCTCGTGCGTGTCGAGGCTGAAGGTGCGCACGCCGTGGACCTTGTAGGCCTCGGCAATCGCGCTCGCGGTCTTGACCGGATGCATGAAGCACAAGGTCGCTTCGGGCAGCGTGGCGCGCACCAGGCGCACCTCGGCGATCGACGCGACGTCGTAGTGGGTGATGCCCGCGCTCCACAGCACCTTGAGCAGATCGGGCGAGGGATTCGCCTTCACCGCATAGAGCGACTTGCCCGGAAACCTCGTGGCGAAGAAGCGAGCGGCGCGCGCCGCGGCATGCGGGCGGTTCAGAATGACGGGTTCGTCGGGCGCGAGGGCCCGAACTACAGCCGGTGCATCAAGGTGATTGTGCAACTCAAGGGACCCCCAAACGGATAGTTAGACAAGAGCTGCCTTGCGGTTTGGAAGTCCCCTTGGGGCAGCGGAGGGCGGATATAGGTCCGATGGTGCGAAGTGCAAGTTAAAAACGGGCCACTTCACAAATCTGTCACATAGTCGGGCAATTGCCTCCACGGATGACGTGCAGACAAGGAAAACCCTAAACGAAGCAACGGTTTGCACGAGACAACTCCCAGGTACATACCCTTGCTCCGGAGACGGCCGCCAGATGCCGTCTGCACAAGAAGCGCGGCCCTAGCAGACTCGTTTCCGCGAATCGCCCCTGGCGGGACTGACCGGGCCTGTGCTGAGACGGATCGTGCGCCTTGCCTTGTCCGGCAGACGGTCACGACAGCCGATCCCGGAAATCCTCGTAGTCAAATTGGCGGATGCGCTCGAGCTGATCGGTCTCCGAATCCCATAGCCAGATCGACGGGAGCGGCACGCCGTTGAACGTGGTCGTCTTCACCATAGAGTAGTGCGCCTGGTCGAGGAAGGCGAAGCGCTGCCCCGGCTCGGCCGGAACCGGCAGCGCGTAGTCGCCGATCACGTCGCCCGCGAGGCATGAGGGACCACCCAGCCTTATGCGGCCGCCCTGTGCCTCGTCGACGAGCTGCGATTCGTCGACCGGCGTCTCGCCGAGCATCGCCGGCCGGTAGGGTGCCTCGATCACGTCGGGCATGTGGCAGGTCGCGGAAACGTCGGTGATCGCCAGCGGCATGCCGTTGAACCCCGTGTCGAGGATCGTGCCGACAAGGATACCCGCGTCGAGCGCGACCGCCTCGCCCGGCTCGAGATAGATTTCCGCGCCGGTATCCTCCTGCATGTCGAGCAGGAACCGGACGAGTTCCTCGCGCTGGTAGTCCGAGCGGGTGATGTGGTGGCCGCCGCCCAGGTTGATCCAGCGAAACTGGCCGAACCACGGTTCGAGGAAATCGAACGCCTTGTCCCAGGTGCGCTCGAGCGGGCGGAAATCCTGCTCGCACAAGGTGTGCATGTGGATGCCGTCGACCAGTTCGACATGCTCGTCGGTGAGCTGGCTGATCGGGAAGCCAAGGCGCGAATGCGGCGCGCACGGATCGTAACGCGGAACTTCACCTTCGGCATGCAAGGGATTGACCCGCAAACCGATATCGAAGTCATCCCCACGCGCCCGCGCCGCCTCGATGACGGCGCGCATGCGCTCGATCTGCTGCGGCGAATTGAAGATCACGTGATCGGACAGGCGCAGGATCTCGTCGAGGTCGTCGGGCTTGTAGGCGGCGCAGTACGTCGCGATCTCGCCATCGTAAAACTCGCCCGCGAGCCGCGCTTCCCACAGGCCCGAGGTGCATACCCCGTCGAGGTATTCGCCGATGATCGGCGCGGTCGACCACATCGAGAAGGCCTTGAGCGCGGCGAGCACCTTCACTTGCGCCGCGTCGCGCACCTCGGCGAGGATGCGCAGATTGTCACGCAGCTTAGCGGCGTCGACGACGAAGGCAGGGCTGTCCACCCGCGAGAGATCGAACTGCGCGAAGGCGCCCGGATCGCCTGCTCTGGTTTCCATCAGGTCATGTCCTCCAGCCAGCCTTCGACGAGGCCGGCGAATCGTTCAGGGTCGGTTTCGGGCAGCATGTGGAACGCGCCCGCGACTTCGACCAGCTTCGCGCCCGGGATCGCCGCCGCGACGGCGCGCGAAGGCACCGCGAACATCGCACGCGTGTGCTCGCCCATGGCGACGGTCACCGGGCAGGCGATCCGCGCGAGATCGGCGCTGGCGATCGCTGCGGGCGGCTGCCCTCGCCCCATCAGCAGCGGCAGCACGCGCAGGCTGTCACGATAGAGCGACTGCCGCGCCGGGGACAAGGCATCGTAATCGCCGGGACGCGCCGAATTGTCGAAGATCGTGCGCATGGCGGCCGCTTCGTCGCCCGCTTCAAGCGCGGCAATGACCGGCGGGAAGGCCGCCGCGCCGTCGGCAGCGAAGGCGGCGCGCTCGGCTTCGTCATCGACATAGCTGTCGAGGCTCGGCTCGTAGAGCGCAAGCGAGGTGAAGAGCTCTGGCCGCCGGATCGCAGCGAGAAGCGCGGGATGGCAGCCGAACGACCAAGCCACCAGCGTGACCGGCCATTCCATAGCGGCCTCGACATAGCTGATGATATCGCGTGCGTGCCGATCGGTGCCGAAATCGGTGCCGTCACCCGGCCACTCCCCTGCCCCGAAGTAGCTGAGCGTGATCGCGCGCGCGTCGCGGCCCGCCGCCATGGCGTCGATCACCGGGGTCCACACACGCGCGTCGCCGGGTGCGCCGTGGATGAAGAGAGCTTGCGCCGCCGGCACGCTAGTCGACACAGATCGCGTAGGCGGGCCGGCCGCCGACGATCTCGGCATAGCAGCCAAAGAGCTTGTCGTCCTTCTGGCAAGAGCCCGCCGCCCGTTGATCCGCGGCCCCCGGCGAACCAACGCACTTGCCCTCGCACTGGGCCGAATCGGTGCAGATCTTGCCGCCGTCGGCATAGGCGTGGACGCACGTTTCGGCTCCGACCATGCCGCGCCGCTCGACCGTGCCGCCCGAAGCCTCGCACGCGGCGCGCTTCTCGGGCGTCATCGTGCGCTGAAACGGGCTCGCCTGCCCACGCTCGGTGGCGGGCGCAGCGGATGTGGCCGCCGAGCCGCCCTGCTGACCCGGCGGCGCCTGCTTGGCGCAAGCCGCGAGCGCGAGCAGGGCGAACAGGAGGGCGAGCGCGCGCATCAGAACGGCAGCGGCTCGGCGAGTTCCTCGCAAGTCCACGGCAGGCCCTGCTCATTGAGCATCGCCATGAAGGGATCGGGATCGAACTGCTCCATGTTGAACACGCCGCCCTCGCCGCCCGGGCCCTTCCACTTGCCGGTCACGAGCATGGCCGCGCCGATCATCGCCGGAACGCCGGTCGTATAGCTCACCGCCTGGTTGCCGGTTTCCGCATAGGCTTCCTCGTGATCGCAGATGTTCTTGATGTAGAACGTCTTCTCACCCGATCCGTCGAGCGCCTCGCCGGTCGCGATATCGCCGATGTTGGTCTTACCCTTGGTCGTCGCGCCAAGCGAGGCGGGCTCGGGCAGCACCGCCTTGAGGAACTGCAGCGGAATGATCTCCTGCCCGTTGTACAGCACCGGGTCGATCCGCGTCATGCCCACGTTCTGCAACACGGTGAGGTGCTGGATATAGGCATCGCCGAAAGTCATCCAGAAGCGCGCACGCTCCATCTCCGGTACGAACCTGGCGAGGCTTTCCAGCTCCTCGTGGTACATCATGTACATCGTCTTGGGGCCCACGCCCTCGAAGTCGAACGACTGCTTCTTGCCCATCGCCGGGCTCTCGACGAACTCGCCGTTCTGCCAGTGCCGCGCGGGCGCGGTGACTTCGCGGATGTTGATCTCGGGATTGAAGTTGGTGGCGAAGGGTTGACCATGGTCGCCGCCGTTGCAGTCGAGGATGTCGAGCGTGCGAATGGTCCTGAGCTTGTGCTTCTTGAGCCACATCGCAAAGACGCTGGTCACGCCGGGGTCGAAGCCCGAGCCAAGCAGCGCGGTAAGCCCGGCTTCCTTGAAGCGATCGTGGTATTCCCACTGCCACTTGTACTCGAACCTGGCGACGTCCTTGGGCTCGTAGTTGGCGGTGTCCATATAGTTGGTGCCCGTCGCCAGGCATGCGTCCATGATCGCGAGGTCCTGGTACGGCAGCGCCAGGTTGACGACGAGTTCGGGACCGATGCTCTCGATCAGCTTCGAGGTCGCCGCGACGTCGTCGGCGTCGATCGCGTAAGTCGAAATGGCGATCCCGGTGCGTTCCTTGACCGACTCCGCGATCGCCTCGCACTTGGCGACGGTTCGGCTGGCGAGATGGATGTCGGTGAAGATATCGGGGTTCATCGCCATCTTGTGGACCGCGACCGAACCGACGCCGCCCGCGCCGATCACCAGAACCTTGCTCACATCGTTCTCCTTTGTCGCCTTTGCGCGAAGGGCCGGATATAGGCCCGCTGCATGACAACTCAACCGACGCGCGCTCCGACCCGCGCAGGCGTGCTGCGGGCCGCCGAAAAGGTGGCGGCGATCCTGCCGCCGACGCCGCTGCTTCCGCTCGAAGTGGACGGACGCACGATCTGGTGCAAGGCCGAGTGCCTCCAGCCGGTCGGCGCGTTCAAGATCCGCGGCGCGTGGCACCGCCTCACGGCGCTGTCCGAGGCCGAGCGCGCGCGCGGCGTGGTCGGCGTCTCGAGCGGCAACCACGCCCAGGGCGTCGCCTGGGCCGCGCGGCGTCTCGGCATTGCCGCGACGATCGTGATGCCGTGCGACGCCCCGCAGGTGAAGCTGGCGAACACCCGCGCGCTCGGCGCCGAAGTGATCCTCTACGACCGCCCCGGCGGCGAGGATCGCGACGAGGTGGCCGAGCGTATCCGCGCCGAGCGCGGGGCCACGCTGGTCCATGCCTTCGGCGACCCGTGGGTCATCGAGGGACAGGGCTCGGTCGGAGTCGAGATCGCGGCGCAGATGCAGCCGCTGGCCGACGGCGCGCCCGACCTGCTCGTCACCCCCTGCGGCGGCGGCGGGCTCACCGCCGGGCTCGCGCTCGCCTGTCCCGACGCCGCGATCGTTCCGGTCGAGCCCGAGGGATGGGACGACGTGGCGCGCAGCATCGCGGCCGGAGAGATCCTGCCGGTCGGGCCGGATGCCCCGCCAACCGCCTGCGACGCGCTGCAGACGCTGGCGACGCGACCGGTCAATTTCGAGGTGATCCGCGAGCGCTGCGCCTTCGGTCTCGGCGTGACGCCCGCCGAGGTGCGCGCGGCGCAGCGGCTCGCCTTCTCGCGCCTGAGGCTGGTGGTCGAGCCGGGCGGCGCCGCCGCGCTCGCCGCCGTGCTGGCTGGCAAGGTCGAACCCGGGAAACGGACCGCCGTTGTCCTCTCGGGCGGCAATACCGATGGCGAGACTTTCGCACGCGTGATCTCGGGCAGCGATTGACAAGCTTTGCCGCCGCGCCGAGCCTTGGAAGAAGACTGAGAGGGAAATTTCAATGACGGGAATGGCGATCCTGCAACCGGTGGTCGCGCTGGCCGCCTGGACCATGGTCATGTGGTTCTGGCTCTACGGCACGCGCATCCCCGCCCTGAGCGCGGCGAAAGTCGATCCCGACGATCTCGTCCACGATCCGACCAAGGATCTCGACAAGGTGCTGCCGCCGCAAGTCATGTGGAAGGCGCACAACTACAACCACCTGCACGAAGCGCCGACGGTGTTCTACGCCGTCGCCATCGTCCTTGCCATGATCGGCCAGGGCGACGGCATCAACGCCCAGGCGGCGTGGGTCTACGTCGTGCTGCGGGTAATCCATTCGCTGATCCAGGCGACGGTGAACCGGGTGACGATGCGCTTCACCGTCTTCGCGCTTTCGAGCTTCTGCCTGATGTTCCTCGTCGCGCGCGCGGCGATGGCGATGTTCTGACGCTGCGCTCAGAAGCAAAGCCGATCGCCTGGGCGCCATCGGCCGAGCGCCATCGCCCGAGCGAATGTGCGCGCGGCGCCATTGCCGGGCATCGCGGCATCTGCAAGCCTTCCGGGCCGAGCGGGCATCAGGCCCGACGTATGGGAGAGAGCCTCAAAGCATGCTGCACGTTCTCGAGTCCGATCAGGAAATGCTGCGCGATACGACCGCGCGCTTCCTCGACGACAAGGTCCCCCTGAGCCGCCTGCGCAAGGACCGCGACGACCCGGCGGGCTTCGCCCCCGAATATTGGACGAACGGCGCCGAGTTGGGCTGGACCTCGCTGCTGGTCAGCGAGGAAGACGACGGCGGCAGCGTCAGCGGGCGCGGCGCCGTCGATCTCTCGCTAATCGCCTACGAATTCGGCCGCCATGCCGCGCCGGGGCCGCTGGTCGACTGCAACGTCGTCGCGGCAGCGCTGGCGGGCCGGAGCGGCGACGCACAGAGCACGGTGCTCGCCGGGCTGCTCGACGGTTCGCTGATCGCCGCCTGCTGCCTCGGCACCGCTCCGTGGCAATGCCGGGGCGAGCAGACCATCACGATCGCCCGGGACGGCGACGATCTCGTGATCGACGGCGCCGTCCGCCCGGTCGAGGCGGGCGCGCAGGCCGCCTGGCTGCTCGTCTCGGGTCACGGCGGTACGGGGCCGACGCAGGCGCTGGTCCCGGTCGATGCGAGCGGGTTGACCATCATGCCTCTGCGCACGCTCGACGTCACGCGTCGCTACGCGGCCGTGACGTTCGACAAGGTCCGCGTGCCGGCGCGCCACCTCGTCGGCGATTTCGGCGGCGCGGCCGACGCGATCGCGAGGCAGGTCGACAACGCCGCCGTGATCCTCGCCGCCGAATCGGTCGGCGCGATGGACGCCGCCTTCGCGATGACGCTCGACTATGCCTTCGACCGCTACACCTTCGGGCGCGCGCTCGCCTCGTATCAGGCGCTCAAGCACCGCTTCGCCGATCTCAAGTCGTGGCTCGAGGCGAGCCATGCTATCGCCGACGCCGCCGCCGAGGCGGTCGCGGACAGCTCCCCCCTCGCGTCCGAGACGGCCAGCGCGGCGCGCGCCTACATCGGCCAGTACGGCACCGAGCTGGTGCAGGACTGCGTCCAGCTCCACGGCGGCATCGGCGTGACCTACGAGCACGACCTGCACTTCTTCCTGCGGCGCGTGGCGCTCGACGCCGTGCTCCACGGCACCGTGACCGATCACCGCAGGCTCCTAGCGGCGGCACGGATCGGACAGGAGAAGGCGGCATGAGCGGCGGAATCGAATCGGTCGACGACTTCCGCCTGCGCGCCCGCGCCTGGATCAAGGCCAACCTCGGCCCGATCCAGCCCTTCGACGCGAGCCAGAACTGCGAGAACGACGAGATCGAGCGCGAGGCGGTCGCCCGCGACCGTGCGCTCCAGCGGCAGATATGGGACGGCGGCTTCGCGGGGATCTGCTTTCCGCCCGAATATGGTGGCCTCGGCCTCACCCCGGCGCACCAGCGCGCCTTCAACGAGGAACTGGCCGGGCACGAATTTCCCTCGCGCTTCACCGTACCGACCTTCTCCCCCTGCGCGGCGGTGCTGCTCGAGTTCGGCACGCCCGAACAGAAAGCGGCGCACATCCCCGCGATCCTCAAGGGCGACGAATTCTGGGTGCAAATGCTCTCCGAACCCGGCGGCGGTTCGGACGTCGCGGGAGCGACGACCAGCGCGGTGAGGGACGGCGACGACTGGATCATCAACGGCTCGAAAGTCTGGACCAGCCGTGCCTGGTGGGCGGACTGGGGCCTGTGCCTCGCGCGCACCAACTGGGACGTGCCCAAGCATCAGGGGCTCACTGTCTTCGCGCTGCCGCTTCACCAGCCGGGTATCGAGATCCACCGCATCGAGCGGCTGAGCGGCGAGACCGAGGCCTGCCAGGAGTTCTTCACCGACGTGCGCGTGCCCGACAGCGACCGGCTCGGCCCCGTCGACGGCGGGTGGACAGTCGGATCGCGCTGGATGTATTTCGAGCGGATCGGGCATAACTCGCCCTACGTGACGCGTCCCGTCGGCCTCACCAATCCCGAGGCCGAGGGACCGAGCGCGATCTCGATCGCGCGCCGGGCCGGCCGTCTCGACGACCCCGTGGCGCGCGACCTGATCGGCGAAGACCGCACGCTCGAGATCGCCACCCACGCGCTCCAGAACCGGATCGCGCAGGCGGCCGCGTCGGGACGCGGCAATGTCGACGGATCGGCGGTCGACCGCCTGTTCCGTGGCATCGCCCGCGTGCGCCGCGCGACGATCGAATACGAAATCGCCGGCCCGCAGGCCGCCGCCTGGACCGAGGAAGAGGACCATGCCTCCGGTTCGACCGGGATGCGCTATCTGATGCGGCAGGTCTCGTGCATCGGCGGCGGCACCACCGAGATCGCGCGCAACGTCATCGCCGAGCGCGTGCTCGGGATGCCGCGCGAACTCTCCGGCGACAAGGGCGTGCCCTTCCGCGACGTGCCGCGCGGTCCCAAGCGTGCCTGAGGCCGCGGCTCGTCCGCGTCAGGCGGGCACGAGTTCGGCGTGGAGATCGGCGAGGTTGCGGAAGCTGAACGTCGGCTCGTAGCGATAGACGCGGTTCTCGGGGCTGCCGTGGTGCGCCTCGCTGATTACGATGTCCGAGGTGCGCGCGAGCAGCCGCTCGATCGCGATCCGCGCTTCCATCCGCCCGAGCGGCGCGCCGAGGCAGGCGTGCGCGCCGCGGCTGAACGCCATGTGATCGCGAACGTGCGGTCGGTCGGGCCGGAAATCGTGCGGCTGCGCGAAGTGCTCGGGATCGTTGTTTGCGCCGCTGAGGCAGACGGTGACGATCGTGCCCGCGGGCACCTCGATATCGCCGATCCGGGTGTCGCGCCGGGCCAAGCGATAGACCGCCTTCACCGGCGCATCGTGGCGCAGCAGTTCCTCGACGAAAGCGGGGATCGCCTTGGCGTCGGCACGCATGTGCGCCTGGAGCGCCTTGTCCTCGCCGAGATGCTGCACACCCATCGCGATCAGCCGCGAGGTCGTGTCCTGTCCCGCCCCGAACATGAACCGCGCCAGACCCGACAGATCCTCGAACCTGGGCTGCGAGCCATCCTTGAAGCGCGCCGCGACCAGTTCGCTCATCAGGTCGCCGCGCGGGTTGTCGATCCGGTCGCGCAAGTAGCCGTCGAACCGCTCCTTGAGAAACACCAGCGGATCGGAGCCGATCTTGTGCACCGCGTCGCCCTCGATCTGGCTCGGCGGCGCGCCGATCAGTTCGAGCAGCTCGGCCCGGTCCTCGAGCGGAATGCCGAGCAGGTCGGAGATCGCATAGACGGTCGTCGCGTGGGCATATTCGGGCACGATGTTGCGCACCCCCTTGCCGACGATCGCGTCGAGCATGCGATCGGCGAGGCCATGGAGATAGTCCTCGTTCTGCCTGAGCCGCTTGAAGGTCAGGAGGCTTCCGACGATCGCGCGATGTTCGGCGTGCCGCGCGCCGTCCATGCAAACCAGGTGGTCGGACCAGGGCAGCTCGGCGCGGTGTTCCTCGAGCTGGCCGGTGATGTCGCTGCCCTGCGGCTCGAACGGCAGCGGCGGGATCGGTCCCACGACCGATACCGCGTTGGAGAACACCCCCTCCTTGTCGTTGAGCACTTCGAGGGCCGCGGCATAGCCCGTCACCATCAGCGTGCCTTCGTAGGCTTCCCGGCTGACCGGGCAGCGCTCGCGCATCAGGTCGAAGTAGCTGCGCGGATCGGCGATGACCGCCTGGTCCCGGAAGAAGTTCGGTTCGTTCGCGTTCATCGTCCGCTCCCAGGGCCATGCGGCACACTCGATCGGCGCCTTGCCTCGGGCGCTCGTCACGTTGTTAGCATTGGCACAGGCGAGCGGATCGCTCAACCGGCCGCGCGCATCGCCGAGGCGAAGGCTGACGGCGATCTGTCCGGACAATCAGGGGAAAAGGAGGCCGACGCAGAAGGGGGTGGGAGGGTGGAGGGAACTGCCGCGCCGGCCTACCAAGCCCCAACGTGCCGACCCGAAGACCGTTCCTGCCAGTCGCCCAACCGTGGCCTGCGCGCGACTGGCCGATCGGCCAGCCGAGAGCTAGCGACACCGCCCTCGCAAAGCACCATCCCCCGGCGACCGTTGGCTTGTTGCCGCAAAGACGCTATCGGACGCGCTCAGTTGCGGTTAAGCCGCCCTGCGGCAAGGGACGCAGACACAGGCGCGAGCACGTTTTTCGGGCCATGACAACGCGGTGAGGCCGGACTCGCGCCGGTCGGAGATGGGAATCAAGCCAGAGTGACCAAGGCAATTCGATCGATCAGGATATTCAGCGTCCCTGTCGCACTGGGCATGGCGGGCCTGTGCGGCATGTCCGGCGCGGCCGCGCAGTCGCAGCAGGGAAACATCATCATCCCGCCCGACGTGACGATCTTCGGCGAGGCCAATCCGAACGTCCGCAAGGCGACGGCTGTGGTCAACGGCGACGTCATCACCGGCACCGACGTCGATCAGCGCATGGCGCTCGTCCTGGCGGCGAACGAGAACCAGCTCAGCGAAGAGGACAAGGAGCGCCTGCGCCTCCAGGTCCTGCGCAACCTCATCGACGAGACACTGCAGATCCAAGAGGCCAAGGCCGCCGAGATCGAGATCTCGAAGGAGGAGATCGACCAGTCCTATCTGCGCGTCGCCTCGCAGAACTTCGGGCAGGATACCGAAGCGATGGACGCCTACCTCAAGCGCATCGGATCGTCCGCCGCCTCGCTCAAGCGCCAGATCGAGGGCGAGCTTGCCTGGCAGCGCCTGCTCCAGCGCAACGTCGCGCCGTTCATCAACGTCTCCGACGAGGAGGTTAACGAGATCATCTCGCGGATGCAGGCCTCCAAGGGCACCGATGAATACCGCATTGGCGAGATCTACCTCGCCGCCGCGCCGGACGCCCAGCAGCAGGTTGCCGACAACGCCCGCCGCATCGTCGAGCAGCTACGGGAAGGCGGCAGCTTCGTCGCCTATGCCCGGCAGTATTCGCAGGCCTCGACCGCGGCCGTCGGTGGCGATCTCGGCTGGATCCGGCTCGAGCAGCTTCCCCCCGAACTGGCGGCGGCGGCGCGCGATCTCACGCCGGGCCAGCTCGTCGGTCCGATCGCGGTCCCGGGCGGTTTCTCGATCATCTACCTGATCGACAAGCGCCAGGTGCTGATGGCCGATCCGCGCGATGCGATCCTCGCCCTCAAGCAGATTTCGATCAACTTCCCCAAGGGCATTTCCGATTCGCAGGCGCAGGCGCGGGCCAAGAGCTTCGCCGAGACCATCTCCGAAGCCGCCGGCTGCGGCGCGGTCGACGCGGTCGCCGCCGGGATCGGCGCGCAGGTGGTGACGAACGACCAGGTGCGCGCACGCGATCTGCCCGGACCGCTGCAGAACGCGGTCCTGAATCTCAACATCGGCGAGACCTCGCCGCCGTTCGGGTCGATCGAGGATGGCGTGCGCATGCTGATGCTGTGCGGCCGCGACGATGCGCAGACGCCGTCGGGCCCCAACTTCGACCAGCTCATGGCGCAGATGGAGGAAGACCGCATCAACAAGCGCGCGCAGATGTACTTGCGCGACCTTCGGCGCGACGCGGTCATCGACTACAACTGACATGGCGGTCGCCGGGCCTGCCGGGCACGCTCCGTTGGCGGTCTCGCTCGGCGATCCGGCGGGGATCGGCCCCGAATGCATCGCCGAGGCCTGGGCTCGCCGCAGGGACGCCGCGCTGCCACCGTTCTTCGTCGTCCACGGCACGGAGTTGCTGCGCCGGGCAGCCGAGGCTCGCGGCCTGACCATCGCGGTCCGCGCGATCGCCGGGCCTGAGGAAACCGCTGCTGTGTTCGACGGCGCCCTGCCCGTGCTCGGCGCGCGCGATGCGGATTATCGCCCTGGCGAGCCCGACGGCGAAGGCGCGGCCCTGGCGCTCGCCTCGCTGACCGATGCGGTCGAGTTCGCACGCAAGGGGACGGCGGGCGCGGTCGTCACCGCGCCGATTTCCAAGGCCGAGCTGGCGCGCGTCGGCTTCACCCAGCCGGGGCAGACCGAGTTCCTCGCCGATGCCTGCGGACTGCCGCGCGAGAACGCGGTGATGATGCTCGCCGGCCCCACCCTGCGCACGGTTCCGCTCACCGTCCACGCCGCGCTCTCGCAAGTCCCCGCCCTGCTCTCGCGCGAGCTGATCGTGCACCGTGCGCGGATCGTCGCGGCTGCGCTGCGGCGCGACTTCGGCCTTGCCGGGCCGCGCCTCGCGATCACCGGCCTCAATCCGCACGCGGGCGAGGAAGGCCGCTTCGGCGACGAGGAGATCCGGATCATCGCCCCTGCCGTCGCGCAACTTCGCGAAGAGGGCATCGCCGCGAGCGGTCCGCATCCGGCCGACGCGCTCTTCGCGCCGCATGCCCGCGCCGGCTTCGATGCGGCGCTGTGCATGTACCACGACCAGGCGCTGATCCCGATCAAGGCGCTCGAATTCGACGCGGGCGTCAACACCACGCTCGGCCTGCCGATCGTGCGCACCTCGCCCGATCACGGCACCGCCTTCGCCATCGCCGGCCAGCGGACCGCGCGCGCCGACGCAACCATCGCCGCGATCCGCCTCGCCGGGCAATGCGCCGCGCGCCGCCTCCCCGCGTGAGCGCCTGGTGAGCACGCCGCTACCGCCGCTGCGCGAGGTGATCGCCCGCCACGGCCTCTCGGCCAGCAAGGCGCTGGGCCAGAACTTCCTCTTCGACGAGCAGTTGCTCGACCGGATCGCCGCGATTCCCGGCGATCTGGCGGGGCGCGACGTGCTCGAGGTCGGCCCCGGCCCCGGCGGGCTCACCCGCGCGCTGCTGCGGGCCGGCGCACGCGTCACCGCGATCGAGATGGACCGCCGCTGCCTGCCAGCGCTCGCCGAGCTTGAGCAGGCGTTCCCCGCGCGGCTCACGGTCATCGAGGGCGACGCCACCAGGATCGACCAGGGCGCGCTGTTCGCCGGCCCCTACGCGGTCGTCGCCAACCTGCCCTACAACGTCGGCACGCTGCTGTTCACGCGCTGGCTCGGCGGCGAGGACTGGCCGCCGCGCTGGTCGTCGCTGACGCTGATGTTCCAGGAAGAAGTCGCGCGCCGGATCGTCGCCGCGCCAGGCACCTCGGCCTACGGACGCCTCGCGGTGCTGGCGCAGTGGCGCGCCCGCGCGAGGCTGGCGCTGAAAGTCCATCGCAGCGCCTTCACCCCGCCGCCCAAGGTGATGAGCGCGATCGTCCACGTCGAGCCCGGTGCGGTGCCCGAGGGCGTATCCGCGCGCGTGCTCGCGCGCGTGACCGAGGCCGCCTTCGGCCAACGCCGCAAGATGCTGCGCCAGAGCCTCAAGGGGCTGACGGGCGGGGTCGAGGCGCTCGAAGCCATCGGCATCGACCCGCAGCGGCGCGCGGAAACGCTTTCGGTCGACGAATTCGTTGCGCTCGCGCGGGCGCTGAGCCAGGCCTAGTCCGACGACGCCGCGAGCGCCGACTTCGCTTCTTCGAGCGAGGCGAGCCCCTCGCCGGCGAAACTCGCGACGAGATAGCCGACGGCGCCGACCACCAGCACCAGGAAGGCAAACTGCGCGAAGCGCCCGAGGCTCTGCGCGTCCATTGCCAGCGCGGTGAGCAGCCCGCCCCGGCGCATCGTCGCTGCCCGGCTCTTGGAGAGCTCCAGCGGGCCGGCTCCGCCCGAGATCAGCGCCGAGACGCTGATCCGCTCACGGAACCGCACGCCGAAGCGCTTGCGGTCGCTCCACTGGATGTATCCGACGAGCGAATGGCGGCCCACCGTCAGTTCGACGTATTCGCCGCGCGGCGGCGGATCGCTCATCATCGCGAGCATCCCGCGCGAGGACACGTCGAGCACGCGTGCATCGCCCTCGCCGCCCGAATGGCGCAGGTGGGCGGTGATGCCGGCCTTGATTCGCGGTTCTGTCCTGTCCGGTTCCTTCGCCATGCCGCTTGCTCTCCGGGAGATATCGCAAGTCTAAACGGCAAAGCTTGTCCGCGCATTAATGGCCGTCGCGGCGGTTCCCTTGCAAACCGCGGGGAGACGCCGCGACGGACCGAACCGGAAAAGCAGGGTCAGGCGGCGGCCTTCTTCTTCAGGCGCCAGGCATGGAGCAACGGCTCGGTATAGCCGTTGGGCTGTTCCACGCCCTTGAAGACGAGATCGCAGGCCGCCTGAAACGCGAGGCTGGTCTCCCAGTTGCCGGCCATCGGCTCGTAGAGCGGATCGCCCGCGTTCTGCGCATCGACCTTGGCCGCCATGCGCTTGAGCGAATCCATCACCTGTTCCTCGCTGCACACGCCGTGGAGCAACCAGTTCGCCATGTGCTGGCTCGAGATACGCAGCGTCGCGCGGTCTTCCATCAGCCCGACGTCGTTGATGTCGGGCACCTTCGAGCAGCCGACACCCTGGTCGATCCAGCGCACGACATAGCCGAGCAGGCCTTGCGCATTGTTGTCGAGCTCCGCGCGCACTTCCTCGTCGGACCAGTTGGTCCCCAGCGCAAGCGGCACTTGCAGCAGTTCGTCGAGGCCGGGGATCGGATCGGCCGCCTTCTCGGGCTGGACCACGCCGAACACGTCGACCTCGTGATAATGCATCGCGTGGAGCGTTGCCGCTGTCGGCGACGGTACCCAGGCGGTGTTCGCGCCGGTCAGCGGATGGCCGATCTTCTCCGCGAGCATCGCCGCCATGCGGTCGGGCGCGGCCCACATGCCCTTGCCGATCTGCGCCCTGCCCGACAGGCCGTGCTTGAGCCCAATCGCGACGTTGCGCACTTCGTAGGCCTTGATCCACGTCGAGCCCTTGATCTCGCCCTTGCGGATCATCGGGCCGGCGCGCATCGAGGTATGGATCTCGTCGCCGGTGCGATCGAGGAAGCCGGTGTTGATGAAGACGATGCGGTCCTTCACCGCGTGGATGCAGGCGGCGAGGTTGGCCGACGTGCGCCGCTCCTCGTCCATCACGCCGACCTTGACGGTGTGGCGATCGAGCCCGAGCAGGTCTTCCACGGCGTCGAACAGGTCGTTGGTGAAGGCGCACTCCTCGGGGCCGTGCATCTTCGGTTTGACGATGTAGATCGAGCCCTTGCGCGAATTGCCGTACTTGGCGAGCCCCTTCACGTCCTGCGCCGAAATCGCGCTGGTGATGACCGCGTCCATGATGCCCTCGGGGATCTCGCCGCCGTCGGGCATCAGGATCGCGGGGTTGATCATGAGATGGCCGACGTTGCGCACGAACAGCAAGCTGCGGCCCGGCAGGGTCACCGTCTCGCCTTCGCTCGTGGTGTAGCTCTTGTCGCCGGCGAGCTTGCGGGTGAGCGTCTTGCCGCCTTTCTCGAAGGTGTCTTCGAGATCGCCGCGAATAACGCCGAGCCAGTTGGTGTAGGCGAGCGTCTTGTCCTCGGCATCGACCGCCGCCACCGAATCCTCGAGATCGACGATCGTGGTGATCGCCGCTTCGAGCAGGATATCGGAAATCTGCGCACGGTCGGACTTTCCGACTTCGCTGGTCGGATCGACCACGATTTCGATATGCAGCCCGTGCGAGCGGAACATGACGCCCTTGTCGGTCGTGCCGACGCGCTGTGCCGGATCGGCGAGGTCGACATCGAGCGAACCGACGTCCTTCCAGCTTCCCGCCGCGAGCGGCAGTGCCTTGTCGAGGAACATGCGGCCCGCCGCGATCACCGCCGCGCCGCGCTTGGGGTCGTAGCCCTTGCCTTCCGCGTCGGGCGCGTCGAGCGCGTCGGTGCCGTAGTAGGCGTCGTAAAGGCTGCCCCAGCGCGCGTTGGCGGCATTGAGCAGGAAGCGCGCATTGAGCACGGGCACGACGAGCTGCGGGCCCGCCATCGTCGCGATCTCGGGATCGACGTTGGTGGTGCCGATGGTGAAGTCGCCCGGCTCGGGGACGAGATAGCCGATCTCGGTCAGGAAGGCGCGGTACTCGCCCATGTCGATCGGCTTGCCACCGCGCGCGAGGTGCCATTCGTCGATGTGCTGCTGGAACGAATCACGCTTCTCGAGCAGAGCCTTGTTGCGCGGAGCGAAGCGCGCGACGAGCGCGGCGAAGCCCTGCCAGAACGCATCGGGCGCCATGCCGATCGGGGCGAGAACCTCGCTTTCGACGAAGCCCGCAAGCTCCGCATCGACACCAAGGCCTGCGCAATCAATCCTGTTCGTCATCGTTCCTCACATCGCCTTTCCCGACCGCTCGGAACGTCGGACGGGGTGGTTGGTCAAATAGATGTCCTGGGGAGGGAACGCGAGCGCCTATGGCGCAAGGCCGGGCGAATGGCAACAGCGGGCGGTCGCCGCGCCCTGTCGTCAGGCCTTACGCTGCTTGTCGGAATGATTTACAATCAATGCGGAATTAACCGTCTCGAACCCTGGAAACCGGGGACTGGCACAATGGTTGCTTATTAGTGGGCAGGAAAGAGGTTCTAGCGATGCTCAGGAAAATCGGCAGGCTGTTCGTGATCAAGACGCGCTGGGAAGCCTACCTGATCATCTATGCGCTGGGCCTCGGCGCCACCGAACGAGGCAAGGTCTACCTCGACATCTTTCCCGGCATCGGCGGCAAGCTGCTGTTCCTCGCCTGCACCGGCGCGGTATTCCTCGCGGGCGCCAAGATCCTCGACTGCCTGAAATACGAACAGGCCGCCAAGGCGCAGGTCGCCTCGATCGAACCGGCGAACGACGTAGCCGGCGTCTCCGAACCGGAGCGACGGCGCGCCTGAGCGGCCCGGCCAGTTCTCGAAGATGTGGGGAAGTGGGGCGATTCTGTTGCCAGGCTCGCCCCGGGCCCCTGGAATCCGCTTCTGTTGCCCGGTGGGTCCAACCGCGTTCTAACTTTGTAACTTCAGGCCGTTAGGCCCTAGAATTACGCCGCGAGAGCAAGTGCTTCGTTGTCGTTGGCACTTATGAGTTTTGAGCCTTTAACGGGTTACTCAGCCCGGACGAAAACGCCGCTTTTCAACACACGTCGATCCTAGTTCGGCCCCGTCATTTTCCCCGCCGGAGCGAGGAAGGTGGTGGAGCCGCCGGGTACCGCCCCCGGGTCCGCTGTGCCTATTGCACGCCGCAGTTTATCGTCATAGCCGACCGAAGCCGGCAGGACCCTATATAGGCGTAACGCCATGAATGTGAAGTGAGCGATCCGCTTCAAGCCGCGGGTTTCTTGCGCAATTCCTCAAGGATCGCGCGCAGCGTATCGAGCTGCGGATCGGTCGGCACGGTCGGTTCGGCCGAAGTGTCGGCCGCATTCTTCTTCTCTTCCTCGATCGCGTCCATGATCCGATTGACCGAGCGCACCAGCATGAACAGGACGAGCGCGATGATCAGGAAGTTGACGATCTGCGTGAGGAACGAGCCGTACCCGATCATCGCCACGCCGGCTTCCTTGAGCGCGTTGTAGTCCGACAGGCTGCCCTTGTAGTCGCCCGGCACGTCGCCGAGCAGGATGAAATAGCGCGAGAAGTCGATGTTGCCGAAGATCCAGCCGATCACCGGCATGATCACGCTTTCGGTGAGCGAGGTGACGATCTTGCCGAAGGCGGCGCCGATCATCACGCCGACCGCGAGATCCAGCACGTTCCCGCGCGCGATGAATTTCTTGAACTCTTCGAAAAGCGTCATGCGCCGCCGTCCCTGTCTTGCCGCCCCTGGTCCGGGGCGATGGCCCGTTCCATGCCGCAAGCCCGCGAGTGCGACAAGCGCCGCGATGCGCTTGCGCGGCCCGGCATGGTCGCTATCTATCCCGCTGTGGAGCAGGCGCGGCCCGCGCCTGGACGGAGGATCACACGAATGTCCCTAGCCCCCCTCGCCCGCGCCTGGCGTTTCGTTCTCGCCGCGCTTGCCGTCGCCAGCCTTTCGGCCTGCGGCATCAACTCGGTGCCGACCAAGCAGGAGGCGGCCAAGGCGAAGTGGGCCGACGTTCAGGCCGCGTTCCAGGAGCGCGCGAACCTCGTCCCCAACCTCGCCGCCGTGGTCAAGGGCGCGGCCGAGCAGGAGAAGGAAATCCTCACCAACGTGATCGAGGCCCGCGCCAGGGCGACCAGCATCCAGGTCGATGCCGAGGATCTCGACGACCCGGCCAAGGTGCAGCAGTTCCAGCAGGCGCAGGACCAGTTCGGCGCGAGCCTGGGCCGCCTGCTCGTCAGCGTCGAGCAGTACCCGGATCTCAAGTCGATCCCCGGCTACACGAAGCTGCAGGACCAGCTCGAGGGCCAGGAAAACCGCATCCGCATCGCCATCAAGGACTACAACGAGGCGGTGCGCGACTATAACACCGAGGTTCGCGTCTTTCCGACGATGATCGGCGCGATGATCCGGGGCGCCCAGCCGATGACGCCCTATGCCGCGGTCACGCCGGGCGCGGAGACCGCGCCGGACCTCGAAGGCAAGCTCTGAGCGGAGGTTGAACGATGCGGGCGGCGATCGCCTCCCTGCTGCTGCTGATCGGCGCGGCGCTGGTCTCGCCGCTCGCAGCGGCGCCCGAGTTTCCGAAGCTGACGGGACGCGTCACCGATGCCGCCAACGTCATTCCCGCCGACGTCGAGGCGCGGCTCGAAAGCAAGCTCGCCGATCTCGACAGGCAGACGCACCGGCAACTGGTGATCGCCACCCTGCCCAGCCTGCAAGGCTACGAGATATCGGATTACGGTTACCAGCTCGGCCGCGCCTGGGGCATCGGCGACAAGGAGCGCAACGACGGCGCGCTGCTGATCGTCGCGCCCAACGAGCGCAAGGTACGCATCGAGGTCGGCTACGGGCTCGAACCCGTGATCACCGACGGCTTTTCCTCCGACGTCGTGCGCAATCTGATCGTTCCGCGCTTCAAGGCGGGCGACCTGCCCGGCGGCATCGAGGCGGGCGCGGATGCGCTGATAACCCAGCTCCAGCTTCCTCCCGAAGAAGCCGCGCGCATCGCCGCCGAAGCCGATCGTGAGCCCGAGGGGATCAACCTCGGCACCGTGATCTTCTTCCTCTTCGTGTTCTTCTTCTTCATCCTGCCGATCCTGCGCGCTGCCTCCGGGCGTCGGGGTGGTCGTCGCCGGGGTTTCGGCGGGCCGATCATCTGGGCGCCGGGCATGTTCTCTGGCGGCTCGTCCGGCGGCGGCTGGTCGGGCGGCGGCGGATTCGGGGGCGGGTTTTCGGGCGGTGGCGGCAGCTTCGGCGGCGGCGGCGCGAGCGGAAGCTGGTAGAAGGGATCGGCATGAAAGCGCCACGCTATCTTTCCGAGCAGGACCATGCCCGCGTCAGCGCCGCGGTCGGCCTCGCCGAGGCGCATACCGCGGGCGAAATCGTCACGATCATCGCCGAGCGCTCCGACGGCTATACCGACGTGGCGCTGGCATGGGCCGCTTTCGCCGCGATCCTCGCGCTGGGCGTGCTGGCGATCGCGCCCGAAGCCGCGCTCGATCTCTACGAGAACCTGACCGGAGGCTGGATCGTCGAATGGACGTCGCGCGAGATTTTCTTCCTTGCCGCGCTGGCGGCCACCTTCGCCTTCGGATGCGTGCTGCTCGTCCAGTTGTGGCAACCGCTTAAGTTCGGGCTGGTGCCATCCCCGATCAAGTCGGCACGGGTGCGCGATCGCGCCCTGCGCGCCTTTCGCATCGGCGCCGAGCGGCGCACGCACGGGCGCACCGGCATCCTCATCTATCTCTCGATGCGTGAGCGCCGCGCCGAGATCGTCGCCGACGAAGCGATCGCCACGCGCATCGACCCTGAAGTCTGGGGAGACGCGATGACGGCGATGCTCGACCAGATTCGCGCGGGCCGCGTCGCCGACGGGATGATCGCGGCGATCGAAGGCGTCGGCGCGGTGCTCGCGGACCACTTTCCGCCCGCCAGGGACGACCGCAATGAACTGCCCGACAGGTTGATCGAAGTATGACAGCAGATGCCGATGCCCCCGAGCAGATCATGTGGGAGGGCCGTTTCATCACCGCGCGCAAGCGGGGCCGATGGGAATACGTCAGCCGCTCACGCGGTATCAAGGCAGCGGTCATCCTCGCGGTCGACGACGTGAACCATGTGATCCTCGTCGAACAGTACCGCGTTCCGCTCGGCCGCGCGTGCATCGAGCTTCCGGCGGGGCTCATCGGCGACCACGACGACGGTCCCGACGAAGACGCCACCGTCGCGGGCGCCCGCGAACTCGAAGAGGAAACCGGCTACGCCGCCGGGCGCATCGAGGCGGTGGGCGAGTTCTTCTCCTCGCCCGGCATGGTCAGCGAGAGCTTCACGCTGCTACGCGCGCACGAACTCACGAAGGTCGGCGAAGGCGGCGGTGTCGACAGCGAGAACATCACCGTCCACCGCGTGCCGCTCGACCGGATCGAGCAGGCGGTCGCCGAATGGCGCGCGCAGGGCTATGCGATCGACGTGAAGCTGCTGCTGCTGCTCGGCGCGAAGCTGCTCGGCTGATGCGCACGCGCCCGGCGGTCTGCGCGCGCAAGAAGCGCTTCGCCAGCGAGGACGATGCCAACGCCGCCGCCGAACGCGCGCCCTTCGCTCTGCGCGCTTATCGCTGCGGGCTGTGCCGCCGGTGGCACCTCACCGGGCGCACCAAGGGGATGAAGCTGCCGCCGTTCGAACTGGCGCGAAGGAAGACGATGCGAACGCGCGCCGAGTGATAGCGCGCGCGCCGGTGCCTTGCTCAGAGCGTGGTGAAGATCGCGCCGAAGTCCTTGCCGCCGCCGCCAGCCTCGACGAAGGCCTCGTAGATCTTCATCGCGTGCTCGCCCATCGGCACCGAAGCGCCCGAGCTTTGCGCGCCCTGCATCGCGAGGCGCAGGTCCTTGAGCATCAGCGCAGAAGCGAAACCGCCCGCGTAGTCGTTGTCGGCGGGGCTCGTAACGCCGACACCGGCCGCCGGGGTGTAGTCGTTGAGCGACCAGTTATAGCCCGTGGCGTTGGAGCTGATCTCGTAGAACATCTGCGGGTCGAGCCCGGCTTTCTCGGCCAGCTTGAGCGCCTCGCACGTGCCGATCATGTGGATCGCGAGCAGCATGTTGTTGCACATCTTGGCGACCTGCCCCGCGCCGATCGCGCCTGCGTGGATCACCTTCTTGGCCATTGGTTCGAGCACTTCGGAGGCCTTGGCGAAAGCCGCCTCGGTACCGCCGACCATGAAGGTCAGCGTGCCGCCGTTGGCCGCCGCGATCCCGCCCGAGACCGGCGCATCGACCATCTCGTAGCCCGCCTCGGCGGCAAGCTGGGCGACTTCGCGCGCGGTATCGACGTCGATCGTCGAGCAGTCGAGGAACAGCGCGCCCTGGGGGGCCTTGCCGATCACATCGGCGGTGTAGACGCCCTTCACGATCCCGCCATTGGGCAGCATGGTGACGACCGCATCGACGCCCGAGACCGCGTCGGGCACGGCGGTAAAGGTCTCACAGCCGTTCTCGGCCGCGCGCGCCAGCGCCTCTTCGGACAAGTCGAAGGCATGGACCTCGTGCCCCGCCTTGACGAGGTTGGCGGCCATGCCGCCGCCCATGTTGCCAAGCCCGATGAATGCGATCTTCATGTCGATGCTCCTCTCGCTCCCCGGCTCTGCGCCGGGGCAAATCCGCTGGGTACTGTCCGAATCGTCAGGGTACGAAGACCCGTGCGGTCAGCGACCCTTCCAGACACCCGCGCGCTTCTCGACGAAGGCGGCCATGCCTTCGGCCTTGTCCTCGGTCGCGGTGAGGATCTGGAAGCTGCGGCGCTCGGCGAGCAGGCCGGTCTCGAGCGTGGTTTCGAAGGCGACGTTGACCAGTTCCTTGTTCACCATGGTCGCGAGCGGCGGCATCGCCGCGATCGCCTCGGCCGCCTTCATCGCCTCGTCCATGAGCTGATCGTGCGGCACGAGACGGCTGACGAGCCCCGAACGCTCGGCCTCGGCCGCGTCCATCATCCGGCCGGTGAGGCACATGTCCATCGCCTTGGCCTTGCCGACCGCACGGGTCAGACGCTGCGATCCGCCCATGCCCGGCGCGACGCCGAGCTTGACCTCGGGCTGGCCGAACTTGGCGTTTTCCGAAGCGATGATGAAATCGGCCATCATCGCCACCTCGCACCCCCCGCCGAGCGCGAAGCCGTTGACCGCCGCGATCCAGGGCTTGCGCACCTTGCGCACGAGATCGGCCTGCCAGCCGGAGAAGAAGTCTTCGGAGAAGAACTCGGCGCCGGTCTTCTCGAGCATTTCCTTGATGTCGGCGCCCGCCGCGAAAGCCTTGTCGCCCGATCCGGTGATGACGGCGCAAAGCTGCGACTTGTCGGCTTCGTACTTGGCGAAGGCGTCGATCAGTTCGGCGAGGACCGTGGAGTTGAGCGCGTTGAGCGCCTTGGGGCGGTTGAGCGTGATCAGCGTGACCGCGCCCTTGGTTTCGACCGTGATCGTTTCGTAGCTCATAGCGGTTTCCATTCCTCGTTTGCGGGGAGCGGTGCGAAGATCGCATCCAGCTTTTGATCGGTGACGCCCTCGGGCGTTGCGGGGTTCCACTTCGGAGCGTTGTCCTTGTCGACGATCACCGCGCGCACGCCCTCGGCGAAATCGGGCAGCGTCAGAACGCGGCTGGCGATGCGGTATTCCATCGCCATGTTGTCGGCGAAGTCCGACAGCTTCGCGGACTCGGCGAGTTGGCGCAGCGAGACCTTGCAGGCTTGCGGACTCTTGACCCGCAGCGTCGCGAGTTCCTTGGCCGCCCACTCGCCGTCGTCAGCCTCGAGCGAGGCAAGCACCTCTTCTAAGGTGTCCGAGGCGAAGTGCTTGCGGATCGCCGAGGCGTGTGCCGCGATCTTCGGTTCGGGCGGCGTCTCGGCCAGTGAGGACAGCACGCCGCCGATCTCGTGCCCGGCCGCGATCCGGCGCTTGGCCTCGGGGATCGCCTCGGACGGCACGTAGTGCGTGGCAAGCCCCGCCCACAGGCACTCCGCGCCGTCGAGCCGCGCGCCGGTGAGCGCGAGGAACTGGCCGACACGCCCGTCGAGCCGCGAGAGATACCAACCACCGCCGACGTCGGGAAACAGGCCAATCCCGGTCTCGGGCATGGCGAGGCGGGTGTTCTCGGTCGCGACGCGATAGCGCGCGGGCTGCGAGATGCCGACGCCGCCGCCCATGGTGATGCCGTCCATGAAGGCGACCACGGGCTTGGCGTATGTGAAGATCTGGTGGTTAAGGCGATATTCGTCGAAGAAGAAAGCGCGCCCCGCCTTGCCCTCGTCATTGAGCGCGGACTGGCGCAGCAGGTTGATGTCGCCGCCCGAGCAGAAGCCCCGGCCTTCGCTGTGGTCGAGGATCACCGCCTTGACCTCGCCTTCGTCCTGCCATTCCTTGAGCGCCGCAGTCATCGCCAGGCACATGTCGAGCGTCAGCGCGTGGATCGCCTTGGGCCGGTTGAGCGTGAGATAGGCGGCGGCGCCCTCGCGCCTGGTGAGAAGTTCGTCCGTCATCGTCGTCCCCCTTGGGTCGTGCCCTTACTGGCGCAGCAGTTCGCGCCCGACGATCATCCGCATGACCTGGTTGGTGCCCTCGAGAATCGAGTGGACCCGCAGGTCGCGCCAGAAGCGCTCGATCGGATAGTCCTTGAGGTAGCCGTAGCCCCCGAAGAGCTGCAGCGCGTCGTTGACGATCGCCGAGCCGCTGTCGGTCGCGAGCCGCTTCGCCATCGCCGAAAAACGCGTCTTGTCCGGCGCGCCGGCGGTGACCTTGGCCGCCGCGAGATAGAGCAGCGCGCGTGCCGCCTCGAGGTCGGTCGCCATGTCCGCAAGCATGAACTGGGTGTTCTGGAACTCGCCGATCGGCTGGTCGAACTGCTTGCGGTCGCGCACGTACTGGACCGCTTCGTCGAGGCAGCGCTGGGCGCCGCCCAGCGAGCAGGCGCCGATGTTGATGCGGCCGCCGTCGAGCCCCATCATCGCGAAACGGAAGCCCTCGCCTTCGGCACCGACGAGGTTCTCGGCCGGGACGCGCGCGTCCTCGAAGATCACCTGCGCGGTGGGCGAGGCGTTCCAGCCCAGCTTCTTCTCGGGCGCGCCGAAGCTGACGCCCGGTGTGTCCTTGTCGACCACGAAGCACGAGATGCCCTTGGTCTTGTGCTCGCCGGTGCGCGCCATGACGACGTAGACGTCGTTGACGCCGCCGCCCGAAATGAACTGCTTGGTGCCGTTGAGCACGTAGGCGTCGCCGTCGCGCTTCGCGCTGGTCTTGAGCGCCGCCGCGTCCGATCCCGAGCCCGGCTCGGTGAGGCAATAGGAGGCGATCTTCTCCATCGTCACCAGCTCGGGCAGGTAGCGGTCCTTGATGTCCTGCGAGGCGAAGCTGTCGATCATCCATGCCGCCATGTTGTGGATCGAGACATAGGCGCTCGTCGCCGGACAGCCGTAGGACATGGCTTCCATGATCAGCGCCGCCTCGAGCCGGCCAAGACCGATGCCCCCGCTTTCCTCGGACACATAGATCGCGCCGAAGCCCAGTTCGCCGGCGGCCTTCCACACGTCCACCGGATAGTGATGCTTCTCGTCCCACTCCGCCGCGAAGGGCGTGATGCGGTCCTCGGTGAACTTGCGCGCGGTATCCTGGATCGCGAGCTGGTCTTCGGTCAGCGCGAACTGTTCGGTCATGATTGCCCCTGTTCTGTCTTCGTTATGCGGCGCAGCGCGTGTAGGTCAGCGGGTCGGGCATCGCGTCGGGCCCCTTGTCGTGGCGCACGAGCGTCTGCCCGTCGTCGCTCATCTCGAGCGAGACGTCGAGAATCCAGGTCTGCCCCTCTCCGGAAAACTCGTAGGCCGCGCTGATCGCGTCGGGTTCGACATTCTCGACCATGCCGAGCGTGGCGACGGATTCGTAGAACTTCAGGCTGTCCGCCTCGACCGTCATCAGGCCCTTGGCGTCCCCCTTGGTGCTGGTGCAATCGGCGGGAACCAGGCCCCAGCGGCCGCGCATGGCCTCGGGGATCTCGTCGCCGGCCAGCGCGGGCGGTTCGCCCGGCGCCGCGGTGCCCGTCTCCGCCCCGGCGGACGCGCTTTCCATCGCGGTGGCGTCTGTCCCCTGCGCCTCGGGCTCGGCCGGCTCCTTCGAGCAGGCGCCCAAGAGCGCGAGCGTCGCCGCCGCGACCAGTGGCAGTGCGTATTTCATCCGTCCTCTCCTTCCACGCACGGCGACGCGGGGCAATGACCCGCGCACGCCGCGCGCCCAGACCTCCGGCTTGCGCTAGGCGCGATCAGCCGATGAGTTCGATGATGTCCTTGCCGAACAGCGCCTCGTCCGAGGGGATCTCCTTGGTCTTCGCCAGCGGCTTCGACACCCAGGTCTCGTTGATGAGATCGCGCCAGGTGACGTTGTTGTTGGTGGCGTTGCCGCCCCACGAACCGCAGCCGAGCGAAAAGGTCTGGCGCATGCCGTTCCACAGGTTGCCCGAGTTCGAGGCCGCCTGCGGCTGGTTGACCATGACGCGGCTGGTCTTGGTGTGCTCGGCCAGCTTCATGATGTTCTCGTCCGAGGTCGAGTAGATGCCGCAGGAGTGGCCCTGGCCCTGATAGGCCTGGATCGCGTTGGTCAGTTCGATCGCCTCGTCGAGATCCTTGGCGCGGTAGAGCGCCATGGTGACCGTCATCTTCTCGCCCGAGAAGGGGTGCTCCTTGCCGTGACCGGTCTCGGGCACGATGAAGAACGCGGTTCCCTCGGGGATCTGGAAGCCGGCATAGTCGGCGATGAACTGCGGCGACTGCGCCACGACCTTGGCGTTGATGTGCTCGCCATCTTCCCAGATCGCGTTCTGCAGCTTCGCCTTGTTCTCACCCTCGATCACGAAGCCGCCCTTTTCCTTCAGCTTGGCGAGCATCTCGTCGTAGATCGCGTCGAGCAGGATCACGGCGTTGTCCGAGGAGCACGAGGCGGCATAGTCGAGCGTCTTGGAAATCAGGATCTTCTCGGCCGCGTCATCGAGATCGGCGGTGTCGTCTACCGTGATCACGGCGTTACCGACGCCGACGCCGAGCGCCGGCGTGCCCGAGCTGTAGGCCGCCTTGACCATCGGCGTGCCGCCGGTGGCGAGCACGCGGTCACACTGCTTCATCACTTCGTTGGTCTTCTCTACCGAGGGCTGCTCGATCGGGATCACGAGGTCGGCGGGCGCGCCCATCTTCTCGAGCGCGTCGCGCATGAGGTTGCAGATCTTGGCGTTGACGAACTTGGCGCGCGGGTGCGGGCAGATGATCACCGAGTTGCGCCCCTTGACCGCGCTGATCGCCTTGATCACCGGAGTGGCCTCGGGATTGGTCGAGGGCGAAAGCGCGCCGATCACGCCGACGGGTTTGGCGATCTTGACGATGTTGCGCTCGCGATCCTCCTCGATGATGCCCACCGACTTGTCGTCGATGATGTCCATCAGCGTGGCGCGAGTCTTGATCGAGATCTTCTTGAACTTGCCTTCGTAGTTGCCGAGCTGGGTTTCCTCGACGGTCTCGCGGGCGATTTCCTCGTCCATGCCCGGCTTGCACACGGCATAGACCATGCCGCGAATCCAGCGATCGACCTGCTCCTGCGTGGCGTGCTCGATCTGGTGCTGCGCCTTGCGCGAGCGGGCGACCAGCTCCGCGACTTCGTCGGCGACGGTGGTTTCTGCAATGTCTTCAACGGTGGCCATGGCATCTATCCCTTGTGTTCATCCCATCCGCATCGCCATACCGCGCGGGCACGCAGCCGCGGAAAAATTTTCACGCCCCTCCCTGCACCTTCACGCAGGGAGTCGCAAACAGTTTAATCGAGCAATTAAATCGTTGCAGTTGTAATTTGATCAACCCCGCCGCTTTCTCGCGCACCTGCCAATTGGATTAGGGGATCGTTCGACTTGCGGCGGACCGCCCCGCCGCTTCGGCGAACCGCTTCCGCTGTCGACACCTCGATATGCATCGGCTAGTCGCCCACGGGTTGGCATGCGGCACTAACGAAAGGCTATTCCATGGGCGAAACCAGCATCGATCCCAACGATTTCCGCAAGGTGCTCGGCAGCTATCCGACAGGGGTATGCGTGATCACCGCGCTCGATGCTGACGACAAGCCCGCGGGCATGGTGGTGGGTTCCTTCACATCGGTTTCGCTGGATCCGCCGCTGGTGGGATTCTTCCCGGACAAGAAGTCGAGTTCCTGGCCGCTGATCGAGAGTGCCGGGCATTTCTGCGTCAACGTCATGGGCAGCAACCAGCAGGCGATCTGCCGCGCGGTCGCCGCCAAGGGCGACGAGAAGTTCGTCGGCGTCGAATTCGCGCTGTCCGAACACAATCTGCCGATCATTGCCGACTCGCTCGCCTGCATCGAGTGCCGGCTCCATTCGGTGACCGAGGCGGGCGACCACTGGTTCGTGCTGGGCGAAGTGCTGCGGCTCGAAATGACTCGCGACGACGATCCGATGCTGTTCCACCGAGGCCGCTACGGCGGCTTCGCCGAGGTGATCTAGAAGTGATCTAGTCCGGCCTGCTGCTTGACTTGCGTGCCCGCGGCACGGATCACCCGTGCCGTTCAAGAGAGCGGGATACGGGAGAGCAGGATATGACACGTTCGCTGGGCGGCAGGGTCGCCGTGATCACGGGCGCGGGATCGGGAATCGGGCGCGGCGTTGCGCTGCGGCTCGCCGAAGACGATGCGAAGATCGCGGTATGGGACATCAACAAGGCCGGCGCCGACGAGACTGCGGACATGGTCCGCGCCGCCGGAGGCACCGCCATTGCCATCGAGTGCGACTGTTCGGACAAGGCGGCGATCGCCGCTGCCGCGGCGACCACGCGCAGCGAACTCGGCCCAGTGGCGATCCTCGTCAACAATGCCGGGATCGCGCCGTTCAAGCCCTTCCTCGAAACCGAGGACGAACTGTTCGACACGGTCATCCGGATCAACCTGCGCGGCCCCTGGCTGGTGACCAAGGAACTGATCCCGGACATGCTCGCGGCGAAGTGGGGACGGATCATCAACATCACCTCGTCCTCGGTGCAGACGGGCTCGCCGACCCAGAGCCACTACACCAGTTCGAAGGGCGGACTGCTCGGCTTCAGCAAGTCGCTCGCGCTCGAAATGGCACCGCACGGGATCACCGTGAACATGATCCCGCCGGGCGCGATCGACACGCCCATGCTGCGCGGCGCCGGGATCGACGGTGAGGCCTTCGGCGCGGCGCTGCCCGTCCGCCGCCTCGGGCAGGTCGAGGACATCGGCGCGGCGGCGGCCTATCTCGCCTCCGAGGAAGCCGGCTACGTCACAGGCCAGACGATCAGCACGAATGGCGGCCGCTACATGGGTTCGGCATGAGCGAGCCCTTCTCGGTCGCGGCGGAAGGCACCACGCTCGTCGGCGACTGGCGCAAGGGCGCGCGCAATGTCTGCCCGCTCGTCCTGGCGCACGGCTTCGGCGGTTCGCGGCGTGACTGGGGCGCGGTGGTCGACGCGCTCCCGGCCGATCATTCTGTGCTGCGCTACGACCAGCGCGGCTTCGGCGACTCACCCTATGCCGAGACTCCCTACTCGCACGCCGACGACCTGCTCGCGCTGTTCGACGAACTCGACATCGCGCGGGCAGACTTGTGCGGCATGTCGCTGGGCGGCTCGACCGTGCTCCATTTCGCGCTCGACCACCCAGAGCGTGTGCACCGACTAATCCTGGTGAGCCCGCTGATCGTCGGCTGGTCGTGGTCGGAGGAGTGGATCGCGCTGTGGAAGGCGATCGGACGGCTGGCGCGTGCGGACGACATGGACGGCGCGCGGCAAGCCTGGCTCGCGCATCCGCTGTTCGATCAGGTGCGTGGCACCGACAACGAGCAATACCAGCGCGAAGCGATCGCGGCCTTCCACGGCCGGCAATGGATCGCCGACGCGGCACGTCCCGAAGTATCCGACGTCGAGCGGCTCCATAAGCTCGAGCCCCCGACCCTGCTGCTCACCGGCGAGCGCGACATGGCCGACTTCCGGCTGATTGCGGACCTGATTGCGGGCGCCGCGCCCGAGGTGACGCGCATCGACTATCGCGAGGCCGGCCACATGCTGACGCTTGAGCGCCCCGCCGAGATAGGCAAGGCGATCGGGGAATTCGTCGCCTGAGGTCCGCACTGCGGCAAAGATCGCCTCGGCCGGACCGGGTGGCGGGGGCAGGGCCGATCATACCGGCCCTGCCCCCGCCACCTCGCTGTCAGAAGTCGTAGCGCACCTCGCCGCCCCAGAAGCGCGGCAGCCCTGGATTGACGACATTGGTGTTGCCGCCCGGCGCGGCCGCGTTGCCGCCCGAGTAGTACTTCCGGTCGAACAGGTTGCGGGCATAAAGCGCGGCGGTGAGCCCCGATCCGCCGATGTTCTCCAGCGTCACGCGCGCGTTCACCAGGACATAGCCGGGCAGCACGGTGTTGGGGGCATCGGTCGCGCCCACGTTCGAGAAGTTCTGCTCGGTCTGGCCATAAGCGTCGGCCCGAAACTTGAGCGTTCCGGTATCACCGAGCGGGACGCCGACTTCGCCGTAGATCGTGCCGCTCCATTCGGGTACGTCGGCGAAGGGCCCGTATTTGACCGTTTCGCCCAGCACGGTCACCGTGTCCCTGGTGTAACGCGCATCGGTGTAGTTGCCCGAGATGCCGAAGGTCAGGTTCGCGGTCGGGCGCACCGAGGCATCGAACTCGACGCCCGAGATCTTCGCCTTGGGCACGTTGACGGTGAGCAACGAGACACCTTGCGGCGTGAGGATGTAGGCCGCGCGCTGGATGTTATCGACCCACTGGTTGAAGACGTCGGCGTTGAAGGTCGCGGGCACGCCAAGGCCGTTGCCCGAATACTTGACGCCGGCCTCGATGTCCTTCGTGGTCTCGGGCAGGAATAGGTTGCCCCCGCCCGCCGCGGTCACCGCGATCGGCGCGACCGAGTAGTTGAAGCCTCCCGCACGCCAGCTTCCCCGGTGCGAGACATAGACCATGAGGTCCGGCGATATCTTGTAGTCGAGACTGATCGTCCAGCTCGGCTTGTCGGCCTTGGTCACTTCGGGAACGTTGTCGGGGAAGAAGCCGAGGAACAGCGAATCCTCGCCCTGGCGCAGCGTGGTCTTGTCCCAGGTATAGCGGAAACCGCCGGTGACATTGAGCGCCTCGGTCAGCGCGTAGGTCGCCTGCGCGAAGCCCGCCACCGAGCGCGTCTTGAACTTGCCGGTGTAGAAGAAGCGGAACGGCGGCTGGATCGGGTTGAAGTTGCCGAAATCGAGCGGCGAGCGGACAAACTTCTTCTCGTCGAGATAGTAGAAGCCCACCACATAGTCGAGCGCACCGCCGACGGCCTTGCCCTGCAATTGCAGCTCGTTCGAGATCTGGCGGTTGCGCTGGCGGAACCCTTCGATGTTCTGCGTCTTCAGGCCGCCAAGGATAAGCTCGCCCTGGGTCTGGAAGAACGGGAACGGCGAACCGTCGTAGTCATAACCGTCATAGGCCTTGGCGCGGTTGTAGCCGAAGATGTTCTTGATCGTCAGGTCGGGCGAAAGCTCGATCTCGGTGGTGTTGATAGCGAACGTGTCCGATGCCTCGTGGAAGGGATCGACGCTCGACAGGTTGACCCACGGCCCGAGGCTGCGCTGCAAGGCCAGGGCATCCTCGAGGTCGCCCTGGAACACGCCGGGGTTCGCTGCGAGGAACTGGGTGAAAACCGGATTGGCCGCGCTCAGCGCGCAGGCGGCGGCGTCGACCAGACCCTGCGCCGAACTGCCGCAAGGGTTCACCGACCACAGCAGGTAGGGCGTGTTCGTCCCGTCCTCGTCGGTGTACTGCACCACCGTGGTGTTGCGGATGCCGGGTGCCAGCTCGATCGCGAGCGTGCCGCGCAGCGAGATCTGGTCGATGTTCCCGTAGTCCTCGTCGAGATAGTAGTCGCGCACGAAGCCGCCGCCGCCGGTATATTCGGCCGCGACGCGCAGGCCGACGGTCTCGGAAAGCGGAACGCTGACCGCGCCTTCGACGTGCCGTGATTCGTAGCTGCCATAGCGGCCGCTGACGTAGCCACCGAATTCGTCGCCGGGCTTGGCGGTCTCGTAGAGCACCGCGCCGCCGGTCGCGTTGCGGCCGAACAGCGTGCCCTGCGGTCCCTTGAGCACCTGGATGCCACCCAGGTCATAGAAGGGCGTCGCCGAATAGGTCGAGATCTGGACCTCGTTGATGTAGGGCAGCACGCTCGGCGGCGAGTTCGAGAACGTGTCGACGCTCTGGCCTCGGATCGAGTAGTTGAACGCGTGGACACCGCCGTTCTGGCGGATCACCAGCCCCGGCACGGCGGTCTGCAGGTCGTTCTCGTTATAGATCGCCCGCTCGGCCAGCGACTCGCCGTCGATCGCGGCGATCGCGATGGGAACGTCGGACAGCCGCTCCTCGCGACGCCGTGCGGTAACGACGATCGCCTCGTCGCCTCCGCCCTCCTCGAGCGCCGCCCGATCCTGCGCCACCGCGACAGTGCCAAACGGCATCGCGCAACCCGCGAGCAGACTCGCGCCAATCCATATCCTCATTGTTTTTCCCCTCCTCCCGGGTGACCGCGCGCGAACTGCGCGTCGTCGTCGCGATACCCGATGCGGGCCCCGAATACCGCCTCATCGGGGCGCTTGCCACTCGGCTGGCGCGATAGGCCCGGCGATTGTCCGGTCAGGTCAAGTAGCGGATCGGATCGCTACCGTTCCAATCACGCGCCGCTTCGGCGATCGCGTCGAAAAGCGCGACCGTCCCCGGCTCACGCTCGAGCACTTCGAGGAAACAGCCGATCGTGTGGCGCAGATCGAAATAGGCGAAGTTGAGCGGCCCGAAGCTGGCGAGGTAGCCCGGCTCGATGCCGAGCGCGGCATAGTGCGCCGTTTCCGCCTCGATGGTTCCGTCCGCCCAATAGCAGAAGTGGTGAAAGCCGCCCGCGCCCGGCGCGTACATGTCGCGATAGACCGACGGACCGGCGTCGTGCTGCTCGATCAGCTCGATCTGGAGCGGACCGGCCTGCGCGAAGGCGCAGGTCATCTCGAGTGCGACGGGCTGGCCGCGATAGCGGCCGTTCGACGGCCGGACGTGCGACATCACGAAGAAGGGCCCCGCCCCGGTCGTGCGCAGCCATTCGGCCATTGCCGCCTCGATGTCGGCAACGACATGGCAGGCCTGGACGTAGTGACCGCGGCCCATCGTCCTCGTCGCCCCGGCGGCGACCGCCTCAGCGCGGTTCGTACGTGATCGGCAGCGATTCGATCGTGCGCGTGGCGACGGTCGGCGTGTAGGTGATCTCGCTTTCCGGGATCGCCAGCTTCATGTTCTTCATCTGCTTGACGATCTCGCGGGCGGCGACCTTCACTTCCATACGCGCCAGCGCAAGGCCGATGCAGCGGTGCGGTCCGCCGCCGAAGGCGACGTGACGGCCCAGATTGGGCCGCGTCAGGTCGAACGCGCGCGGATCGGGAAACACCGTCTCGTCGTCGTTGCCCGAACCGTAGACGAGCAGCATGTGCGCGCCCTTGGGGATCTTGGTGCCGTTGACGACGACGTCCTTGGTCGCCGAACGCGAGAGCGCGCGCACCGGAGGCTCGTTGCGCAAATGCTCCTCGACGAAGCGGTTGAGCTGGCGGTCGTCGTCGATCACGCTTTCGAGCACCCCGGCCATCTCGGGCCTGGTGGTCAGGACATAGAACAGGTTGCCGATCGCGGTGGCAGTCGTGTCGTTGCCCGCGATCAGAGTCGCGCGGCAAAGCGAGACCGCTTCCTCGAAGGTCAGCTTTTCCTTGGTTCCGTCCGCGTTGGTCACTTCGGCATGGACGAGATCGGAGATCATGTCCTCGGTCGGATTGGCCTCCTTCTCCTTCATCTTGGCGATGAGGTAGTTCTGAAGGTCCGCGATCTGGCGCGCGTTCTCGAGCATGGTCTCGCGCGACTGCATCGCGCTGATCTGCGCGGTGACCGCGACCGACCAGCGCGAGATCTGCTCTTCCATGCCGTGATCGAGGCCGAGCTGCTCGACGATGATGCGGATCGTGAGCGGAATCGCGATGTCCTTCACCGCGTCGCACTTGCCGTCGCCGCGCGCGACCACCTCGGCGATGAGGTCATGGACGACCTGGGTGATGCGCGGTTCCAGCTCCTTCACCCGGTGCGCGGTAAAGGCGTTCTCCATCAGCTTGCGGATGCGCGTGTGGTAGGGCGGGTCCGACATGATCGCGTCGGGGAAGTAGCCGCCGCCGTGCTCCTGCAGGAAGGCGCGGAACTCCGCCTGGAGGCCGCGCGCCTGGAAATCGTGATAGCCGTGGTGGACCGAAAAGGTGATCGGATCGGACTGGACGGCCGAGATATCCTCGTGACGCGTCACCAGCCACGAGCCGAGCTTCTCGTCGTAGTGAATCGGATCGCCGTGGCGCATCGCGCGGAAATAGTCACGCGGATGAGCCTGAACGGCGCGGTCGGTAAGCGTACCTTCCTTGAGCAGACGCTCCTCTTCGGGGCTGAGCGGAAGTCGCTCGGATACGCGGTCCTCGGTGGTCTGTGTCGCCATCTGCCTGTCCTGTCATCCTGTCGGCACGCGAGTCATGCGATGCGTCGTCCGATGCATCGGCGGCGCGAGCCTTGTGCCGTGCGACTTTGCCGCCGGGCCCGGTTCAAGGCCATATCCGCGCTCGCCGCGGGGCTTGCCCTTGGACGCAACCCGGCGACCGGTCACCTCGGGGATGCGCACTCAATAGGTGGAAGCCGGCGCCACCGTGACCTCGATGCCGTCGAGCTCGTCGCGCATCTTGATCTGGCAGCCCAGGCGGCTGGTGTCCTTCATCACGTCGGCGACCATGTCGAGCATGGCAAACTCAATGTCGTCGGGCTCGCCCACCTTGTCCCACCAGCGGGGGTCGACATAGACGTGGCAGGTCGCGCAGGCGCAGCCGCCGCCGCAGTCTCCCATGATCCCGGCCACACCGTTACTCTTGCCGAGTTCCATCAGGCTGGTGCCTTCCTCGACATTGTCGAACGTGCGGGTTTCGCCGTTTACGTCGATCATCGTGACTTTCAGAGTACCCATCTCGATCCTTGTTCCCTCGTATTCGCGCAAAGGGGATTACCGGCTCCCAATGCCTCAGTGCGCGGCGCTTTGCAAAGAGCCAAACCGTCTCATAAATTGACTGACGTCGCAGTTTCACGCCCTTGCGGGCGCCCACCTTCAGGGGAAACGGGGTCTGCGCGAGCAGTCATTTGCCTTGGCGCATGCCGGACTTAGAGTCGGCAGGCATGATCCCAGGCCCGGCGCACCCGCGCGCGATCGGCCGATATGAAGGAGAGGAACCGTGGGCCGGACCCTGATCCAGAACGCCACGATATTCACGGCGGCGGGAGACGCTCCGTACAAGGGCGACCTCCTGGTCGAGGGCAACCGCATCGCCGCGCTCGGCCAGCCCGGGACGGTGGCGCCCGGTGCCGACGCCGCCGATACGGTGATCGACGCCGAGGGCATGTTCTGCATGCCGGGAATGACCGAGGGTCACGCGCACTTGTCGTTCGAGAACGTCACCGCGACCGAGAACCTCATCACCCCCTCGCCCGAAACCCAGGTCTTCACCGCCGCGCGCGGCGCCAAGGCGCTGATCGAGGCGGGCTTCACCAGCGCCTACGGGGCCTCGGAAGCCAAGCTGAAGTTGGCGGTCGCGGTACGCGACGAAGTCAACGCCGGGCGGCTGCCGGGCCCGCGCATCCGTGCCGGCGGCCTCGAGATCTCGGTGACAGGCGCGATGGGGGACGAGAGTACCGCGCACAACCCGCGCATCGGCCCCTCGACGATCGTCGACGGCGTCGAGGAAATGCGCAAGGCGGTGCGCCTGCATTGCCGCGAGGGCGTCGACAACGTGAAGCTCGATGTCTCGGGCGATCCGTTCTATCCGAACACGCCCGGCCACACCACGCCGATGACTTTCGACGAGATCAAGGTCGCGGCGGAAACCGCGCATGCCTACGGCCGCAAGATCAACGCGCACACGCGCTCGCTCGAAGGCTCCAAGCACTGCGTGCGCGCCGGCGTCGACGGCCTGTTCCACTGCGAATATTCCGACGAGGAAATGCTCGACCTGTTCGAGGAGGCAAAGGACCGCATCTTCGTGGTTCCGACCGTTGGCCTGTTCCATCAGATCATGGCGGGCGAAGCGGCGGGCCACGGCCTCTCGGCCGAAGTCGGCGGCTACATGAACATCCCCGAACTGCTCGAAAACTCGGTCAAGACGCATACCGAGCTGCGCAAGCGGGGCATCCGGCACCTGATCGGCGGCGACTACGGCTTCGGCTGGAGCCCGCAAGGCACGCAGGGCCGCGATCTGGAGTTCTTCGTCGAGTATTACGGCTACAGCCCCGCCGAAGCGCTGGTCTGCGCCACCCGCAACGGCGGCCTCGCGATGGGCAATAACGGTGAACTCGGCACTCTCGAGGCGGGGAAACTGGCGGACTTCATCCTGGTCAACGGCGATCCGCTCTCGGACATCACGGTATTGTCCGGGCCCGATCGCGTCGAATTCGTGATGAAGGATGGCCAGATTCAAAAAATAGCGCCGAGACTCTCGGCACAACAGACACAACCCGTGCTCGAAGCCGCGGAATAAGGAGCATCAACTGATGAACGTCGAAACCGGCATGCTCAAGCCCGGCGAGGCGCGCCATCCCGCCGAGTCCACGCAGGAAATCATCGCGCAGGACAAGGTCAAGGCGCCCGGCTGGGCCGCGAGCGAGAACTACGAATACCTCGGCAGCGAGGACGTCACCAAGGACCGCTACGTCGATCCCGAATTCGCCAAGGGCGAATTCGAGCGGATGTGGACGCGCACCTGGCAGATGGCCTGCCGCGAGAACCACATCCCCGAGGCCGGCGACTATTACGTCTACGACATCGGCCCCTACTCGTTCATCATCGCGCGCGACGACGAGGGCGAGATTCACGCGCACTTCAACGCCTGCCTGCACCGCGGCACCAAGCTCAAGCCCTCGGCCACCGAAGGCTATGCGATGGACCTCAAGTGCCCATTCCACGGCTGGACCTGGAACCTCGACGGTTCGCTCAAGGAGATCCCCGAGAAGTGGGACTTCGCCCATGTCCAGAGCCGCAAGATGTGCCTTCCCGCCGCGCGCGTCGAGCGCCTCGGCGGCTTCGTGTGGATCAACATGGACCCCGACGCGCCGAGCCTCGAGGAATACCTCGGCCCCGAAGCGCTCGCCCATCTCAAGGCCTGGAAGCTGGAAGACCGCTATATCTACCTGCACGTCCAGAAGAGCTATCCGGCGAACTGGAAGCTGACGATGGAGGCGTTCATGGAAGCCTATCACGTCGGCGACACGCACCCGCAGGTGCAGCCCGCCAACGGCGACGTCAATTCGCAGTACGACGTCTACGGCGAGCACGTGAACCGGTTCATCTCGACGCTCGGCGTGGTCAGCCCGAAGCTGCGCGACAAGTATTCCGAAGCCGACATCATCGAGAACTTCACGCTCGGTGACAGTTCCTCGCTCGGCGGCACCAAGCCCGAGCTCAAGGAAGGCGAGCGCGCGCGGCAGGTCATGGCCGACATGTTCCGCAACATGTTCGAGACGGCGACCAACACTGATCTCAGCCACGTGTCCGACACCGAGCTGCTCGACACCTACAGCTACACGTTCTTCCCCAACCTGTTCCTGTTCCCTGGGATTTCGCTGCCGATGATCTACCGCTTCCGCCCGGACGCGAAGGACCATCGCCGCACGATCTACGAAGTGATGTTCATGCGGTCCAAGCCCAAGGACGGCAGCCAGGTGGAGACCGCGTCGGTCCAGGTGCTCGAGGATCACCAGTCCTTCGCCGAGGCCGAGGGCATGGACCCCGGCTTCGGCAAGATTCTCGACCAGGATACCGACAACCTCTACGCGCAGCAGGAGGGCCTGGAGGCGAGCGCCAAGAGCGGGATCACCCTCGCCGACTACCAGGAGATCCGCATCCGCCACTTCGAGCGCACGGTCGACAAGTACATGGCGATGGCGCCCTATGCGCCTTCGATCGACAAGCTGCAGCGCTGCTGACGCGGCCCGCGCGAACGATCTAAACTCTCGCGGGCGCGTCCTATGCGGCGCGCCCGCGCTGTGCTTTGGATAGGCGCGCCGCCGCAGAGCGGGTCAAGACCATACGGGAGAGCATAATGGCAGAAGCGGATCGTCCGACGCCCGAAGAAATCGTCGTCTACGAAAAGGACAAGGCGACCAAGATCGCCACGATCACGCTCAACCGGCCCGATGCGCTCAACGCGCCGACGATCGCCGCGCGGCTGCGCTTCGCCGACCTCGTCAACCGCGCCAATATCGACGACGACGTCAAGGTCCTCGTCATTCGCGGCGAGGGCAAGCATCTGGGCTCGGGCGCCGACCTGCCCGAGCAGGCCGATATGCTCAATCCCGACAGCGACATCTCTCTGCTCAACGAATTCCGCATCCCCGATGACGGCTCGGTGACTTACCCGCCCTCGGGCTCGTACCGCTTCCTCCAGGGCATTACCAACCTCTACGCCAATTCCGATTTCGGCTGCCGCAGCCTGCAGAGCTTCAAGAAGATCTCGATCCTCGAGTGCAAGGGCTACGTCTACGGCTGGCACTTCTACCTCGCGGGCGATGCCGACATCGTCGTCGCGAGCGACGAGGCGCTGTTCGGTCACGCCGCCTTCCGCTACGTCGGCTGGGGCCCGCGCATGTGGACCTGGGCCGAAATGATGGGCCCGCGCAAGTTCGCCGAGATGCTCTTCACCGGGCGGCCGTTCACCGCCAGGGAAATGTACGAGTGCAACTTCGTGAACTCGGTCGTGCCGCGCGACAAGCTCGAGGAAGAGACCGCGAAGTACGCGCATGCCTGCTCGATCACGAGGCCCAACGATACCGTGGTGGTCCAGAAGACCTTCATGGAACTCTACAAGCAGTATCGCGGCGAGTACTTCGGCAGCCTGCTGACCGGCTTCGTCGAGGGCATCAAGCCGATCATGACAGACGACAGCGCCAGCGACCTTGGTCTCGGCGCGGAGACCTTCGGCGGCGGGCTCAACAACGCGGTGAAGGACAACGATTCGCGTTTCCCGCCCGACTGGCGCCTGAGCTACGGCGGTCGCAACAAGCCCTAGAGCCCATGCAGTACACCCAGCTCGGCAATACCGGTCTCGTCGTATCGCGCCTCGCGCTGGGAGGATCGACCTTCACCAGCGGCGACACCTCGCTTGGGGCGTTCTACAAGGTCGGCCCCGAACTGGTCGACGAACTGGTCGGCATGGCGCTCGATGCCGGCGTGACCTATTTCGACACCGCCGACGTCTACGCCAGCGGCCAGTCGGAGGAACTGCTCGGCGCGGCGCTCAAGCCGCATCGGGACCGCATCGTGCTTTCGACCAAGGTGGGAAATCGCGGCGCGGGCAATCGCGAGATCCTGCATTCGGGCCTGTCGCGCAGGCACGTGCTGTGGTCGGTCGACCAGTCGCTGAGGCGCCTCGGCACCGACTGGATCGACGTGCTCATCGTCCACCGCACCGATCCCTTCACGCCGCTCGAGGAGCAGCTTGAGGCGCTCGACGCCGTCGTCCGCGCCGGCAAGGTGCGCTACCTCGCCTATTCGAACTGGCCCGCCTGGGTCGCCGCGACCGCGCTCGGGATGCAGAAGGCGATGGGGCTGGCACGCTTCACGCACGGACAGATGTACTATTCGCTGCTGGGCCGTGACGTCGAGCGCGACACGCTGCCGATGATGGCGCACCATGCGCTGGGCATGACCGTGTGGAGTCCGCTTGCCTACGGCTTCCTCGCGGGCAAGTATTCGAGCGAGGACATGAAGCGCGACGACAACCGCTTCGCCAACTTCGACTGGCTGCGCTTCGACCGCGAACAGGCCTTCGCGCTGCTGCCGATCATGGAGGAAATCGCCGCGCGCGCCGGCTGCTCGATGGCGCAGCTCGCAATCGCCTGGCTGCTGGGGCGCCGGGGCGTCGACGCGGTGCTGCTCGGCGCGACCAAGGCGCACCAGCTCGCCGACAACCTCGGCGCGGTCGCGGTGTCCCTGTCCGACGAGGATCGCGCCCGCCTCGACCAGGCGACCGGGATCGCGCCGCTCTATCCCTCGTCCGACTGGGTCGAGGAAGATGGTCTCGTCGCCAAACGACTGGGGGAGCAAAGGAAATGACCGGCGCACTGGAAGGCCTGACGATCATCGAAACCGCCGAGCGGGTCGCGGGCGAATACACCGGCAAGCTCATGGCCGATCTTGGCGCCACGGTGATCAAGGTCGAACGCCCCGGCGGCGCGCCGACACGGCACATGGGGCCGCTGCGCGAGGGCGAGAGCGCGCTGTTCGCCTATCTCAACACCAACAAGAAATCGGTCGTGCTCGATCTCGCCGTGCCTGCCGACAGGACGACCCTCGACCGCCTGCTGGCGCGCGCCGACGCGCTCGTCGACGACCATGCCGCAAGCTGGACCGAGGCGCATCGGCTCGAACCCGAAGCGGTCGCGGCCGGCCACGCGCACCTCGTGCACTGCATCGTCACCCCTTTCGGGCAGGGCGCGCCGGCATCGTGGCAGGCGGCAAGGCCGCTCAACGTCATCAATGCCGGCGGCTGGGCCTATCACTCGCCGAGCGAGACCCCGCACGACAAGCCCCCGCTCAAGGGCGCGGGCCGGTTCCTGTCCGACTACGAGGCGGGGATCGACGCGGCGATGTGCGTTACCGCCTCGCTGCTGCGCAAGCGGCGAACCGGGCGGGGCCAGTTCATCGACATCTCCGAGGTCGAAGTGCAACTTAACCGCATCGACTGCGTGCTCGACCGGATGCTCGCGGGCGAGGCCGAGCCGAGCGAGGCGCGCACGGCCTACGACATGGGCGGCCCAGGCACCTCGTTCGCCTGCCGCGATGGTCACGTCTTCCTGTTCATGACCACCCGCGTTCACTGGAAGGCGCTGTGCGAGCTGATGGGCGAGCCCGAATGGACCGCGGACTTCCGCGAGGACTGGCTCGAGTTCGACTGCACGAAGGACAACGTCGCGCGCTTCCGCGAGCATTTCTCCGACTGGATCGCGGGGCAGGAAAAGCTCGCGATCAGCGAGGCGGCGCAAAAGGCGGGCGTGCCGATCGTTCCGGTCAACACCGCCGCCGACCTGCCCCGGCACGAGCAGTTCATCCATCGCGGCTTCTTCCAGGAGGGTGAGCATCCCGCCTTCGGGCAGGTGCTTTATCCCATGGCGCCCTACCGCATGAGCGCGACGCCGGTGGCGGTCGCCACCCCTGCCCCCGCGCTCGGCGCCGATCAGGAGGAGGCCGCGCATGGCTGACAAGAGCTTCCTCGATCGCGGCGGACCGCTGGCGGGGGTGCGCGTGCTCGAGATCACCAAGGTCTGGGCCGGACCCTACGCGGGCAAGATGCTCGCCCACCTCGGCGCCGAGGTGATCAAGGTCGAGAGCCGCACCAATCTCGACGAGATGCGTGCCTATGGCGGGGTCGATACCGATTCGGCGCCCTATTTCCTCTCGATCAACCAGGAAATCCTCTCGGTGCAGGTCAACATGAAGACCGCCGAGGGGCTCGACCTGGTCAAGCGGATGGTCGCCGAGAGCGACGTGGTGATCGACAACATCCGCCCCGGCGCGATGGAGCGGTCCGGCCTCGACTACGAGAGCCTGAAGCAGATCAAGCCCGACATCATCCAGTGCGCGATCAAGATGTGGGGCACCGACGGCCCACTCGGCTATCAGACCGGCTACGCGCCGAGCTTCGCGGCGCTATCCGGGCTCACCGCGCTGGTCGGCCACGAAGGCGAGACGCCGCGCGGGATGAACATCCGTTACGGCGATTCGACCGCCGGGGCCTGCGCCGCGCTCGCCTGCATCGCCGCCTTGCACCACCGCGAAAGCACCGGCGAGGGTCAGTTCATCGACCTATCCGCCGTCGAGACGATGACCAGCCTCGTCGGCGACAGCCTGTTCGCCTGGTCTGTCACCGGCGAGGTTCCCGCCGCGGACGGCAATTTCCATCCCGAGATGTGCCCGCACGGCGCCTATCCCTGCACCGGAGTCGATTGGGTGAGTATCGCCGTCGGGGACGAAGCGGAGTGGCGGGCCTTGTGCGAGACCCTCGGCGCCTCCGCGCTGCGCGACGATCCGCGCTTCGCCGACCTTTCGTCGCGCCTCGCCAACCGCCATGCACTCGACGCCGCGCTCGGCGAGGCGACTCGTGGTCACGACGCGGCGGACCTCGCCGAAAAGCTGCGCGAGGCCGGCGTCCCAGCCTTCAAGTCGATGAGTTCGCTCGACTTGTGCGGCGATGGCTTCCTCTGGGGCCGCGAGGCGTTCCGCATGGTCAGCGACCATCGCCAGGGCTCGCGCCCGATCATCGGCCCCTCGTGGCGGATCAGCCCCGACGGGCCGGAAGTGGCGCGCGGGGCCCCGCTGCTCGGCGAGCACAACGAATATGTCTACCGGGAAATGCTCGGGCTCAGTGAGGCCGAAATGGACGATCTCGTTGCGCGCAAGGTGATCGTCTGACAGGCATCGACAAACCCGCTGCGTCGGCCGAAGGGAGAGAAGGCTATGAAGCTGGGATTTGCGATGCCGCACATGCTGCGGCTCAAGGCCATGACGCAACCCTGGGAAGCGGCGGTGACCGGCGCGGATCAGACCAGGCTGGCAAAATGGGCCGAACAGCTCGGCTACGGGATGATCGCCGTGCCCGAACACCATATCATTCCGCGCCACCACGTCGAATTGTCGGGGCCGCACTATTTCAACGCCTATGTCGCGATGGCGCACATGGCCGGTGCGACCGAGACGATCCGCGTCAACTCGTGCATCGCGATCCTGCCCGCGCAGCACCCGATCGTGACCGCCAAGGCGCTTTCGACGATGGACTGGCTGTCGAGCGGGCGCGTCACGGTGACTTTCGGCGTGGGCTGGCTCGCCGACGAATTCGAACTGCTCGGCATCCCCTTCCGCGAGCGCGGCGTCATGGCGGAGGAGTACGTCCAGGCGATCATCGCGCTGTGGACACAGGAGGAGCCCGAGTTCGAGGGCAAGTACGTCTCGTTCAAGGACGTCGCCTTCGAACCCAAGCCGGTCCAGAAGCCGCACCTGCCGATCTGGTTCGGCGGCGACGCGGACGCCGTGCTGCGGCGGGCAGGGCGATACGCGCAGGGCTGGTGGCCGTTCCTGACTAAGCCCGAGGACATCCCCGCGCGGCTCGATTTCATCCGCTCGCAGCCCGACTACGCGGGATTGCTGGAAGACGTCTACTACGGCCTGGGCACCGGGCGGGTGGGCGAAGGCCACGTCGTCAAGGACGATCCGGGCGGGCGCGCCGGCCAGTCCGCCGCCGAGCTGATCGAGCGGCTAGGGCAGCTCGCCGACCTCGGAGTGTCCTGGAGTTCGGTTCCGATTCCGCCGCTCGCCGCGATCGAGGAATACTACGACTTCACGCAATGGGTCGCCGAAGAGGTGATGCCCGCCGTCGCCTGACGCGAAGCGAGGGATACGCCTCCGCGATGAACCCGCGCCGCCGCTTGACGCCGCCGCCGCCGGTGCGAAGGTCGCGCGCAAGAGCGGAGAGGACCCAGCAATGAACCCACCCCGGCCCGTGCCGAAGCTCGACGACGCCAACCGTGCCTTCTGGACGGGCGGCGCGGAGGGCAAACTCAACATCACCCGGTGCGGCGACTGCGGCCAGTATACGCACCCGCCGCAGATCCTGTGCCGCCACTGCCAGTCGGAAAACGTCGCACCCGAGGCCGTCGCGGGCACCGGCGCGGTCGAGACTATGTCGGTCAATCATCAACCCTGGGCCAAGGGCCTGGAAGTGCCGTACGTGATCGCGCGCGTCCGCCTCGATGGTGTGCCCGGCGTCTATCTGACGACCAATATCGTCAATTGCGAAGTCGACGAGGTCGCCTTCGACGATCCGGTCCGCGTCGTCTTCGAGGAGCAGGACGGCATCTTCTATCCCTTGTTCGAAAAGGCGGACTGACCATGGCGCAGGAAGCCTACATCACAGGTATCGGCCAGTCGGAAGTCGGCGTGCGACTGCCGCGCCATCCGCTGCTGCTCACGCTCGACGCCGCGCGCGAGGCCGTCGCCGACGCGGGGCTGACCTTCGAGCAGATCGACGGCGTCTTTTCGTATCCGGGCAAGAGCCACGGCTATCTTGCCTTTTCGCCGGTGGGCACCGACGAGGTCATGGAAGCGCTGGGGATCAAGTCGAAGTGGCAGATGGGCGCGATGGAGCAGCCCGCGCAGCTCTCGGCGATCGGCATGGCGGCGATGGCGGTCAAACAGGGCCTGTGCCGTCATGTGCTGTGCTTCCGCACCGTCTACGAGGCGGGCGGCATGGCCGATCCCGAGACCTACATGGCGGGCATGGGCGCCAAGACGGTCACCGGCATGCAGCAGTGGACCAGTCCCTTCTGGGCGACCTCGGCGGCCTGCTGGACAGCGCAGTACGCCGCGCGGCACGTTCATCGCTACGGCATGACGCGCGAGCAGCTCGGCCAGATCGCGATCAACGCCTCGAAGAACGCCATGGCCAATCCGCGCGCGCGGGCGATCACCAAGGAAGAGCTGACGCTCGACAAGTACATGAGCGCGCGGATGATCTCGACGCCGCTGTGCCTCTATGACTGCGACCGCTTTTCCGACGCCTCGACGGTGATCATCGTTTCGGCCGGCGATGCGCTCGACGAAGTGACCGCGACGCCGATCCGCGTCGCGGCGATGGCGGGCTCGGTCGATCGCTATTCGTGGGACCAGGTCGAATGGCCCGCCTCCTACGACACCGGCCCGGACTTGTGGAAGCACACCGACTACACCCCCGACGACGTCGATTGCGTGCAGTTCTACGACGGCTTCGCTTTCCTGCCGCTGACATGGCTCGAAGGGCTGGGCTTTTGCGAGAAGGGATCGGCGCACGAGTTCGTCGAGGGCGGCACGCGGATCGCGCGTGACGGCGAACTGCCGATGAACACCAGCGGCGGGCAGCTCGGCTCGGGGCGCCTCCACGGCTTCGGCTTCGCGCACGAAGCGGTGACGCAATTGCGCAAAGTGGGCGGCGAGCGGCAGATTCCCGGCGATCCGAAAGTGGCGGTGGCGACCTCGGGCGGCGGGCCGCTCGCCGCAGCGCTGCTGCTGGCGCGCGACTGACGCGGATCAGGGGGCGGCGGGCTGGGCTCGCCGCCGACCGACCTTGCGCTCGATGCCAAGCCCGATGAATGGCCGCAGCGGGCCGATCTCACGGCCGATGAGATAGAACAGCACGCACCCGATTGCGGTCGCGCCGACGAGGAACAGGAACTCGCCGAGCGCGCCGAACCCGGCGTCGTTGATCAGCCAGCCCGCACCGATATAGACCGTCTGGTGCACGATGTAGAACGGAAACACCGCTTCGGCGAGCGTGGCGCGCAAGGGTGCGTCGTGGTTCCAGTAGCGGTCCGCGATCCCGAACAGCGCGACGATCGCCGCCCAGCCGAGCACCGCGCGCGCCGCCATGAACAGCGGGTCGAGATCGGCGGGAACCGGCGTATTGTTGGGATAGACCGTCTTGATCACGAAGATCACGGCATAGCCCGCCAGCGAGAATACGCTCGCCAGCATCCACTGCCCCGCGATCGCCTCGCGCAGCGGCTCGGACCGGCGGAGCAGCACGCCGAACAGGAACATCGGAAAATAGCAGGCGTGCGCGGCGAAATCGTTGACGAAATTGTGCGTGTCGGTCCAGCCGTCGCGCAGCAGCAGGCGCATGACGAAGATCCACATGATCGGCAGCGGTAGCAGCAGCGGTCCCGCCAGCACTCGCTCGCACAGCCGCGCGAGCCATGCGCGCAGCGCCTCGGGCAACGCCAGCAGGCCGCAGAAGGCGACGGTGTAGGCGAGCAGGTAGGCGACGAACCAGAGATGAATCCAGCGCGGCACGGGAATGCCGTCCACCATGTTGAACGCGCGGTAGTAGTGGGCCAGGAACTCGTAGTAGCCGCCCGAATATCCGGTATCGCGCATCATGCCGACCCAGGGCTGCGGCGGAACGATGACGAGGATGCCGAAAACCAGCGGCACCGCTAGACGCATGAAGCGGTTGCGCAGGAAAGTGCCCCTGCCCGGCTGCCGCTCGAGCATCGCCGCGCTCGCGTAGCCCGAGATCGCGAACAGCAGCGACAAGCGCCAGGGACTCAGCGCGAGCAGGAATACCGCCACGCCGTCGACCACGCCGCGTGAAGGCGTCTGATAGCCCCAGGGCGTGAACATGAAGCCGATATGGTAGAAGATGAGCAGGATGAACGCCGCGATGCGCAGCCAGTCCATTCCGTAGTGCCGCGCGGATTGCGACCCCGTCATTGAGCATCCCCAGGCATCTGCGGCCTCTAGCACCTGCCGGCGGAAGTGCAAATCTGCACTCGGCCCATCCAATCGATCCGATTCGGAGCGACCCGGCGTTTCGCATGCGCCGGTTTCGGGCCATCGCGAAATGATGAACGCCCCAGATACGAGGTTGCACGCCCGAGCCGTGCGTCCGGCGCCCTTCGTTTCCGCATGATCGCGCTGGTCTGCGACAGGATCGACCCCGTCCCACTGGGCGAAGCGGTGCAAGCCCTTGCTGACGTGGTGCAAGCCGCCGGACAAGTGCTCGGCTTCTGCCTGCTGACCGAACCGCGGGACGAGGCGCTGCACGCCTTCATCGCACGGCATCAGCCCGATGCGCTCGTGCTGATGCCCGACCTTGCTGAACCGCAGGCGCTCGCCGCGATCGCGCACGACCTGCGATGCCCCTGCATCGGCGGCGACATGCTCGACGCCGAGAGCCTGCGGGTCGACCGGCTCGGGATGTTCGGACTCGTCGCCTGGATCATCGGCCGCGGCCACCGCCGCGTGGCCTATATCGGCGGACCAGAGGGCTCGCCCGCCGCCCGCCAGCGCGAACTCGGCTATCTCGACGCGATGGCCGAATACGAGCTCGACCGGGGCCCGGCGCTCATCGAGGACGGCGACGGCACCTTCGCGTCGGGCGTGGTCGCGGCGCGGCTCCTTTTCGAGCTGAGCCCCAGGCCAAGCGCGATCGTGGCCGCAAACGATGCGATGGCCGCAGGCGCGCTCCACGCGGCGGTCGAGTTGGGCATCTCGGTTCCCGGGCAAGTCTCGATCGCGGGCTTCGGCAACGAGGCCAGCGGCGCGGCGACCTCGCCGCCGCTCGCCTCCGTCAGCTTGCCCTGGAACAGGGCGCTGCGCCGGACGGCCAGCGCGCTGCTGCTTCCGGACGCGCCGAGCCTGGGCAAAGTCGCGCTCGAACCGCGGATCATCCCGCGCGGCAGCGTCGCCGACTGGGGGTGAGCGCTCAGGTCCCCTGCCCGGCCTTTACTTCCTCCCAGTCGGGATAGGGGCCGAGCCCGAACAGCAGGAAGGCGCTGAACAGCGTGAGCCCGAAACCGCCCCACAGCATCGGCGCATAGGTGCCGAAAGCATCGAAGATGGCACCGCCGAGCACCGGGCCGAGCCCCGAACCGGCCGCGATCAGGCTGGCCATGGCCCCGAAGATCGTCCCGAACTTGCGCATGCCCGCGTAGGCGGCGGTCAGGAAGCCGACGAGTTGCAGCTTGGTCCCGCCCGCATAGCCGTTGATCATCAGCGCGGTGACGACCGCCCAGACCGGGGCGCCGGGCGTCAGCAGCAGGACGAAGCTCAGCGAGGTGGCCGCGATGGTCAGGCCGCCGACCCAGCGCGCCGCGAAGCGATCGAGCAAGGCGCCGGTGATCAGCTTGCCCGCGATGCCCGTCAGACCGGCGATACCCGCATAGGTCGAGGCGGTCGTGCGATCGACGCCCAGTTCGCTCAGGATCGGGATCTGATGCACGATCAGCGCGATGGTCGCGGTCATGATCACGAAGGTCGAGATCGAGATTCGCCACAACGCGGCACTGCGCCAGGCCTCGCGGACCGAAAGCCCCGGTACGTCGAGCAAGGGCGTCTTCGCGGCCGGATCGCGAAACGCCGCGGCGGGCGCCTTGCGCGAGGCCTCGTAGCCGTCGCGCAGCCAGATGAGGCAGAGCAGGATCGCCAGCGTGCCCCAGCCCGCGCCGAGCCAGACGAAGGCCATGCGCCAGCCGAACGCAAGGATCAGCCAGTTGGCAAGCGGAGGCGTGATCGCCTGCGCCAGCGCCGAGCCGCTCAGCACCAGTCCCAGCGCGAGCCCCCGCCCGGCATCGAAGGTGCTGTTGACCGCCGCCGTCCACACCGTCGACTTGGTCGCCAGCGCGGCGATGGCGTAGACAGTCCAGATCGCGAACCACTGGAAGGTCGAACCCGTGAGGCCGCTCAGGGAGACGATGACCAGCGCCAGAAGCACGAGCCCCGGCAGGGCCATGCGGCGCGTCCCCCACTTGTCTATGAAGATTCCGAACAGCGGCGAGAACAGGAAGGTCAGCACCGCCGCGATCGACACGCCCGAGGAAACGAGCGCGCGGCTCCAGCCGAACTCGGCGCTGATCGGCGCGATGAACAGCCCTGTCGCGGCGGTCATCACCGAAGTGAACGAAAAGCCGATCGCGGCGGCGAAAACCAGCGTCCAGTGCCGCCGGAACTCCCGCCGCGCCTGCTCCTTCCTTGCGTTCAAACTACCCCGCTCCGCGCTGCGTTGCGGGCAGGTGTCGGACTTCCGCGGTCATCTGGCCACATCGGTCAGGCCGCATCGGCGCGGGCCTTGAGTTCCTCGAGCGTGAAGCCGTTCGCCGGCATGCACTGCTGAATCTCGATCACGTTGCCTTCGGGATCGTAGCCGTAGAGCGTCTTGACGTGTCCGGCATCGACCCAGTCACGCTCGTTGAAGGTCATGCCGCACTTTCTGAGGTGGGCCATGTCGGTCTCGATGTCGGTCACGTCGATGCAGAAATGGTATAGCCGCGATCGTTGGGGCGCAGCGGCCTGTCGATTTCGGGTGGCGGCGCGGCGTATTCGAACATCTCGATGTAGCATTGGCCGGCGCGCAGCATGCAGCCCTTGGCGGCCGAACCCTTGACGTCGACGATCACGTCCATGACCGGCTCGTCGGACCATGCGAAGCCATTCTCATCGACCGGCTCGAAGCCGAACGCCTCGCAATAGAAACGCTTCATTCGCTCCAGATCGCGGCAGTTCATGCCGATGTGATGGATGCCCCGGATCATGCGCACGTCTCCCGAATTGATTTTGCCCGAGTATCTCCGAGACGGTGATCCGAAGCAATGGCGCCGGCTTGACCCCTTGGGCCGAGGACCGATACCGAACGCGCACCATTTCCGCGATTGGCCGCGAGCATGCGAACCGGCCCCCAACCTGTCATTCGCCGGCATGCCCTCGCGCGGCGCGTCCCGGTCACGGCGTGCGACGATCGGGCCAGAATCACCCCTCGTCCGGCTCGACCCACTTGGTGCGGGTGACACGCGGGCTGAGGTACTTGGTCGCGGTCCAGCCGCCGTCGACGACGATAGACTGGCCGTTGATCATCTCGCTGCCAGGCAGGCAGAGGAACGCGATGACGCTGGCGATGTCGTCGGGCTCGGCGAGCCGGGGATAAGGCGTCGTCTCGACGTTGATCCGCTTGAAAGCCTCGTCCTCGAAGCGATGCGCGACCATCTCGGTTCGCGTGACACCGGGCGCGACGCAGTTCGAGCGGATGCCGCGCGGGCCGTATTCGCAGGCCATGTGCTCGGTCAGCGACTTGAGGCCACCCTTCGCCGCCGAATAGGCGCCCCCGCGCCGCCCGCCGATATGCGCGAACGTGGAGGTGACGTTGACCACGCTCGCGCCCTCGCCGAGATGGGGAATGACGTCGCGGCAGAGCCGGAACGGCGCGACCAGCATGACGTCGAGGAAGCCGTCGAGCGTCTCGTCGTCGGTCTCGTCGAGCGGCTTGGGGCTGCCCACGCCCGCGTTGTTGACCAAGCAGTCGATCCGTCCGAAGCGGGCCAGGGTCTGCTCGACGATCCGGCCCGGCGCGGCCGGATCGGTGACGTCGGCCGAGATCGCGAGCACCCTGTCGGGATCACCGATCTCCGCCTCCAGCGTCGCCAGCTTGTCCTTGCTGCGGCCCACGCCGACGATGGCCATGCCGTCCGCGGCGAGCAGCTTGGCGGTCGCCAGGCCGATGCCGCTGCCAGCGCCGGTGATGATCGCGACTTTCATTGCTTCGTTCACGCCGCTCTCCGCCTCAGGCTTCGGGACCGGTGCGGTAGGCGCACAGCTTGTTGCCGTCGAGATCGCGGAAATAACAGCCGAAGAAGCCGCCTTCCGGCCCGCGCCAGCCCGGCGCGCCTTCGTCCTTGCCGCCCAGTTCGAGCGCCTTGTCGTACATCGCGCGGATCAGATCAGGAGTGTCGAGCAGGAACGAGATCATGGTTCCGTTGCCGACGGTCGCCGGCTCTCCGTTGAAGGGGGCGACGACGCCGAACATCGGCTTGTCGGGCGCCGCGCCGTAGACGCGGCCGCCGCTGGGATGATCGAAGACCTTGCCGGCGCCGATCACCGGCATCAGCGCATCGTAGAATTCCAGGGCCCTGGGCAAGTCGTTGCTGCCGACGAGCGCGTATCCGATCATGTCTCTCTCCTCGCTGTGCCCGGGCTGGGCCGGGCACGGTTCGCGTCGCGGTCATAGCCACGGCGGCGCCCCCGTGTCGAGGCATTCAATGGACAACACTGTTGCGCAGAACCCCTTCACCGGCGCGGAAAGGCGGTATAGGGACACGGGCGAATCCAAGGGGCACGAGATTGGCGGAGAGGATCGCGACGATGAGCAAGAGCGCACTGGACGGAATCCGGGTTATCGACATGAGCCGGGTCTTCGCCGCGCCGGTCGGCGCGCAGATCCTGGGCGACCTGGGCGCCGACGTGATCAAGCTCGAGCGCCCCGGCGTCGGCGACGACGGGCGCGGCTACGGCACCGCCTGGGTCGAGGGCAAGGACGGCATCGAGACTCGCCAGTCGAGCTTCTTCACCGTCTCCAACCGCAACAAGCGCTCGGTCACGCTCAACCACACCAAGCCCGAGGGCCAGGAGATCGTGCGCAAGCTGGTCGAGAGCGCGGATGTGCTGATCGAGAACTACAAGGTCGGCGACCTCGCGCGCTTCGGGCTCGATTACGAGAGCCTGAAAGAGATCAACCCGCGGCTGATCTATTGTTCGGTGACGGGCTTCGGCCAGACCGGCCCGATGGCGGCGCTGCCGGGCTACGACGGTCTGTTCCAGGCGACCGGCGGGATGATGGCGGTGACCGGCATTCCCGATGGCCAGCCGGGCGCGGGTCCGCTCAAGGCGGGGCCGAGCCTCGTCGACTTCATCACCGGCCACAACACCGCGCTCGCGATCATGGGCGCGCTGCTCTACCGCGCGCAGTCGGGCGAAGGACAGTACATCGACATCGCGCTGCTCGACACCTCGGTGGCGATGGTCAGCCACATCATGCAGGACTACCTGATCTCGGGCGTGCCCCCGCAGCGGCTCGGCAACGGCGGCAACGGCGGTGGTCCTGCCGACCTCATCTACTGCTCGGACGGGATCATCTATCTCACCGCCGGCACCGACGAGCACTATCGCCGGCTGACCGTGCTGATGGAGCAGCCCGAGCTGTTCACCGATCCGCGCTTCGATTCCAACTTCAAGCGCGGCAAGACCAACCGCGCCGAATTGATGGACATCATCAACGCATGGAGCCGTCAGTTCACCCAGGCCGAAGTGCAGGCCAAGCTCGACGGCGCGGGCATTCCGGCCGCAAGGTACAACGAATTGCCCGACGTCTGGGAGGACGAGCAGGTCCAGTACCGCGAACTGCGCGCGCGCACCCCGCACGCCTTCGCGGCAGCGGGCTACGTCGATCTCATCCGCAGCCCGCTCGCGCAGATGTCGGCCAGCCCGGCAACGATCCGCCTGGCGCCGCCGATGCTGGGCGAGCACACAGACGAAGTGCTGGGCGAACTCGGCTACGACGAGGCAGGCATCGCCGCGCTGCGCGAAGCGAAGATCGTCTGAGGGAAGGCCGCCCGGCCAGCCCGAAGCGGTTCAACCGGCCGCCGTCGCAGCGTCGGCCGCCTCGGCGATCCACTTTCCGCTGTCGGTCGCCTGCTCGTAGATGTCGAGATGGACGATGCGGGCGTCCCCATCGAAGCGGTAGACCGCGATCACGTTCTTGCGGATGAAGGTGTCGCCACGCCAGTGGCGTTCCTCGATCTCCTGGAACACGCTGTCACCCGCCTCGGTGACGCGGTACTCGGTCATCTCGAAGCGCGTGCCGCCCTTGGCCCAACCGGTGAGGAAAGCGCGGTACTGGTCCCAGTCGAGCTCCTCGAGATAGGCGCCCACGCGTTTGAAGCGATCCACCGCGACGAACTCGGCGACCGGAGCCCAGTCCTCGGGCGAGCTGACGCCCGCCGCGAGCACGCGCCCCTGCGCCGCGACGAAGGCCCTGACCGCTTGCGTGAGCGGACCGGGTTCGCTGCTTATATCGGTCGCTGTCGTCTGCATGCCCCCTCCCCCAAAGGCCGCGCGGGATACCTGACCGCCGATCAGGTCCCCTTGAACACGGGCTTGCGCTTTTCGCCGAAGGCGGTGACGCCTTCGATGAAGTCGTCGCTGCGCCCCGCCGCGCGCTGCATGCGGCGTTCGGTGTCGATCGCGGCCTCGAAGCTGCCGTCGAGCGCGTCCCAGGCCATGCGCTTCATCATGCCGAGCGAGCGCGGCCCCGCCGCAAGCTCGCGCGCCATCGCCATGGACGCGTCTTCGAGATCGTCATCCGCGACGACCTTGGTCGCAAGCCCCCAATCGAGAGCCTTCGCAGCCGAAAGCTTCTCGCCCAGCAGCATGAGCTGCATCGCCCGCACGCGGCCGACCGCGCGGCTCAGCAGCCAGGTCGCGCCGCCGTCCGGAACGAGGCCGACGTGGCGGAAGGCAAGATAGAAATAAGCGCCCTCGCCCATCACGACGATGTCGCCCGCCGCCGCGAGGCCGGCGCCGTAACCCGCCGCAGCGCCACGAATCGACGTGACGACCGGCATCTCGATCTGCTTGATGGCGACCAGCACGGCGTTGAGCGAGAGTTCGAGCTGCTCGCCGAAATCGCGGCGCGGATCACCGAGGATCTTCGCCGCGGCACCGAGATTTCCACCGGAACAGAATGCCTTGCCCTCGCCGGTCAGCAACACCGCGCGCGCCTCGGCCGAGGCGCGGTCGAAGGCATCGACGAGTTCGAAGCCCATGTCGGGGTTCGCCGCGTTCATCGTCTTGGGATCGTCCATCGCGATCCGTGCGACCCCGTCGGTCAGGGCATAGGTGATCCACTTGTAGTCCATCTGTTTCGCTCCGTTCAGGCCAGCATTCCGCCGAGACGCGATGTGACGATCTCGCGCGCCTCGCCGACGATGCGCTCGATGAGTTCCTGGCAAGTGGGAATGTCGTGGATCAGGCCCTGCACCATGCCCGCCCAGAAGATGCCGGCATCGACATCGCCGTTCTTGAGCATCTCGCGGCCGACCGCCCCGGCGACGAGGTGCTTGATGTCCTCGAACTCGGAATCGGGCCGCGCCGAGATCTCGACGACCTTGTCCGAGACCGAGTTCTTGCCGACCCGCGCGGTGTTCTTGAACTTGCGGAAGATGAGGTTGGTGCCGCGCTCGTCGTTACCGACGTAGAGCGCCTTGATGTTGTCGTGGATCGGCGCTTCCTTGGTGGCGCAGAAACGCGTGCCCATGTTGATGCCCTCTGCCCCCAGCGCCAGCGCCGCCGCGAGCCCGCGGCCGTCGCCGAAACCGCCCGAGGCAAGCATCGGGATCTTCACCTTGTCCGCCGCCGCGGGGATCAGGATCAGCCCCGGGATATCGTCCTCGCCGGGGTGGCCGGCGCATTCGAAGCCGTCGATCGAGATCACGTCGCAGCCGTGCCGTTCGGCCGAGAGCGCGTGGCGCACCGCGGTGCACTTGTGCAGGATCTTGATCCCGTGCGGCTTGGCCATTTCCCAGATCTCGCGCACCTGCTGGGTGCCCGCCGTCTCGAAGATCTTCACCCCGCCGTCGATCGCCGCCTTGGCGTAGCCGGCGTAGTCGGGCGGCAGGATCGTTGGCAGCACGGTGATGTTCACCGCGAAGGGCTTGTCGGTCATCGACCGGCAGCGCTCGATCTCCTCGCGCAGCGCCTCCGGGCTCGGCTGCGTCAGCGCCGTCAGAGTGCCGAGACCGCCGGCATTCGAGACCGCGCTCGCGAGTTCAGCAAGGCCCACGCCTTGCATGCCGCCCTGAACGATGGGGTGCTCGATCTCGAGCATTTCGGTGATGCGGGTCTTGAATGCCATTGCGGTCTCCTGGTTGTTCAGGCCGGAACTTCATCGAATGGCATGCCTTTGTCGGGACGGCGGCCCTGCGGCAAGCCCAGAATCTTCTCGGCGATGGTGTTGAGCGGCATTTCCCCGGCAGCACCGGCGATGCGCAAGCACGGAGCGGCGAACACGCGGCCGCCCTGCACGCCGGTCGTCGGCCGCGCGTCGTCATGAAGCACCGGAACGTCCTCCCTCGCCGCCGGGCTAGGCGATGGCGGCGCCGCCATCAAGCGCGCACCCGCATGCTTGCGGCCAGCGCGTTTGTCTGCGCGGGCAGCTCCGCATCGGTGCTGCCGCCACAAACAAGGCCAACAACCGCACCAGCGATACAGCCTGCGGCTCAGGCCATTGCACGGTCGCCCCGGTGCTGTACTCTTGTTCAGTATAACAAGACTCGCGTTCCAGAGAGGTGTGAGAGTGCTCAAATCAGCTGACGGCGGACTGCGGTCCGTGCCTTTCCCGATCGAGGATCCCGAGCGCATTCCCGCGCCGCGCTATTACGACCAGGAATTCTACCAGGCGGAACTCGACCACTTGTGGCCGCACGTCTGGCAGATGGCCTGCCGGCTCGAGCAGATCCCCGAGATCGGCGACTGGGTCGAATATTCCAACGTCGGCACCTCGGTCATCATCGTGCGCACCGCCGATGGGGTGAAGGCCTGGCACAACGCCTGCCGCCACCGCGGCGTGCCGTTCGCGGGCGGCACCACGGTCGACTGCTCGCACGCCACCGCGCACGGCAATTGCGCGAAGAAGGGTTTCATCTGCCCGTTCCACGGCTGGCGCTGGAACATGGACGGCAAGAATACGCTCGTCTACGCCGAGCAGATCTTCTCCGAGCGCCAGCTCGAGGAAGACGACATCCACCTGATCGGCTGCCGGGTCGAAACCTGGGGCGGCTGCGCCTGGATCAATCTCGACGATGACGCGCCGAGCCTGCGCGAATCGCTCGGCCCCGTGGCCGACCGGCTCGAGGCGAACGGGCTCCACAAGACGCGGGCCGAGTGGCACTACGGCACCGTGCTTCCGGCGAACTGGAAGATCGCGATGGAGGCCTTCATGGAAGGCTACCACGTTCTCCAGACGCATCCGCAGCTCCACTATCGCACCCCCGAGCTCTATTCCCAACGCTACGGCGGGATCGACGACGTGAAGACCGCGCCCGCGCCGACCAACCTTGCCGAGATGATCGAAGCCCAGCTCGACGGCATGCAGCTCCTGAGCGAAGGCATGGCTGGAATGATCCATCAAAAGGAGGTCGACATCGCGCGCTCGGTGCCAATCGACGGCCTGCCGCAGGACGATCCCGCCGCCGCCATGCAGATGTGGTTCGGCATGGTCATGGGCGCGATCACCAAGACCCTGCAGGAGCGCGGCGAGGACGTGCCCGATCTCATCCAGGTCAAGCAGTCCGACCCGGTCAACGCGGTCGAGTTCCTGTTCCCGCATTACTTCCTGCTGCCGACCTTCACCTCGTTCTCGGCCTACCGCATCCGTCCGCTCGGGCCCGAACACTGCTTCTTCGAGATCTGGTCGCTGACGCAGTTCCCCAAGGGCGAGGAGCCCGATCCGGTGATGGAGCCGACCGTCCTGCCCTTCGACAGCGCGGATTTCCCGCCGATCCCGCGTCAGGACTATTCGAACATCCCGATCCAGCAGCAGGGGCTGCACGCCAAGGGATTCGAGTTCATGCGCCTCTCCAAGGACCGCGAGGGCATGATCAGCAACTACCAGCGCCTGATCGACGGCTACCTCGCGGGTGTGCCGCAAGACAAGCTGGCCAAGGCCAACAACGAACTCGGCGACAATTTCGACGGCGTGATCAAGGACCTCGGCTTCTGAACGACGGCGGCTCCAAAGCCGCCGTCACCGCTCCTTGTCATTTTGTCAGCGAGACGGTTTGAGAAGCATCTTGGCGATCGCCACTGGCCTGCGCCAGGCAAAGTCTGATGGGTGCGCAGTCTTCAGCTACCGGTAAGGGCGAGCGCTCGGCCTCGCCCTGGGGGCGCGCCGTCCTGATCGAGGACGACGCGGTCACGTCCCTGGTTCTTGGCAAGGTAGAGCGCGGCATCGGCGCGCCGGTAGAGGGCGCGGAAGTCTTCGTCTCCCTTCCGTCGGGCAATGCCGATGCTGGCCGTCACCGCCAATGGAGCCGGGCCGGTCGAAAAGTCCGCCTCGCCGATCTCGCGGCGCAGGTTGTCGGCAAAACGCAGTATCTGGAAAGCGGTCATTCCCGTGACGAGAATGGCAAACTCCTCTCCGCCGAACCTTGCGACGGTGCAGGTCTTGTCCTGACGGCGCGCGAGCAATTCGGCGATGGCCGTCAGTACTCGGTCGCCGGCCTCGTGCCCGATTGCGTCGTTTATCGACTTGAAGTGATCGATGTCGACCAGGAGCAACGCCGGCGCCGGTCCTTTCGACCCGCCGCGCGCAAGGACCGCGCCCACCGCTTCGAAAAACCCGCGCCGGTTGTTGAGGCCTGTCAACGGATCGAGCCTCGCGAGGTTCTTGGCATCGGCCATCGCTCTTCGCGCCATGTCCCGTTCGATCCGAAGGCGAAGATGCGTCCTTGAAGCGGCGACGGACAGCCAGACAGTCTGGCATGCCGACGCGAACAGCACGAGCAGTTGCGATCCGCCACCCCACAACAGTCCGTCGGTATCGACCAGTTGCACCAGCGCCAGTGCCATCATGGGAACAGACCATCCCGCCGCGAACATCCGCGCTTCCTTGTTCCCTCTTCGCCAGGCCATGACCAGGCAGGCGGCGACGAGCAGGAGGTCCAACACCATGAGTCCGCCCACAAGATCGGCATAGGCAAGGATCGGTCCTGACCTGACGAACGCCAGAGGCAGGCCCAACAGTCCGATGACGACGGCCGTTGCCAGCGCGGCCTTCCCGAGCCTGTCCGGCGTGCCGCCCGGCGCCACCGCGAGGACCGCGCCTGCCGTCGCAAGGGTCACCGCCAGACACGAGAGCGCGGTGCAAAGCTGCGATGAAACGGTGCCTGCCATGGCGGGCCACAGAAACAAGTGGAACTGCGACCAGATCGCGCCCCAGGCAACCATGCACAGCGCCCAGGCGCCATGCCAGAACGCGAAGCGCCGGCGAGAGGCGACAGCGAGGCCGAAGTTGTAAGACGCGCCGATCAGAAGAAGCGTGAGAGCCGCGCCGATGGATGCGGCGAGCAGGGTGAACTGGGCGGAGCTTTCAGCACGATCAGTCAGCGATATTCGCAGGAGGCCCGTGCTGGCCAACCGATCCAGGCGAAGAACGACGTGGCTGAGGCCCGTCTCGCGCACGGGCGCCTCGAAGGCGATCTGGCCGCCGGGACGCCAGTGACTGTGGTAGTCGCCACTCGTCACCGTCTCGTCCCATCGCGATCCATCTTCGTAGACGAACTCGGCCTGGAGGCGATCGAAGCGGGAGTTATGGACCTTGAGCACCGTCTCGCCGCGGGCATTGCCGAGCCCGCTCAGGTCGAACCGAAGCGCCAGTCTGGCCTTCTGATAGTCGCTCGGTTCTCCGCTGCATTCAAAACGATCCGGGGCGACCGGGGGCTCGCCGATCCGGCTGACGGAAAAACAGGCCCTGCCCGCATCGAGGCGCGTCTCCGCGGACACGGGCGTCGCGGCGACGAGAGCCAGGCTCGAAAGCGCAACGGCCAGGATGAGCTGGCGCAAGGCGGCTGTCAGAAACATATCGATCGCCATTGTGGCCTTGCGATCGCTTATATTGCGTTACCACCACTGCCAACGACGAATTCCGGACGCCACGCGGCGGCATCGAGCGCGTGCCGGCGGGCTCGATGCCGCGCTCACACCGTCGAGGAGAAGCGTCGCACCAGCGACGGGCCCGGCATTTCCGGAGGCGATTGCCAGTGCTCGGTCGATGTGGCCAGGACTTGTGGCCGAAACGAGAAACCCGGCGCTTTGCGAGTTCCTCGTAACGCGCGAGGAGAGCGTACCGTGGAGGTCACGTCTGGAGCAGGCCGGTGGCCGTGGCGAAAAAGTCGAGCGCGATCCCCGCGGCCAGACCAATGAGAAGGGTGAGCAACGCCGTGACGACAACCGCCGTGCCGCTCGTCCAGCCCAGAACGCTTATCGGCCGCCCAGATCGCCCGAAATACGCCTGGCCAATGACCCGCAGGTAATAGAACAGCGAGATCACGGTGTTGGCGACGGCCAGGACCGCGAGCCAGCCATAGCCACCGTCGAGTGCGGCGAGGAACACGGTCAGCTTTCCTACGAACCCCGCCAGCGGCGGTACGCCCACCAGCGAGAACAGCGCGAGAATCAGTCCGGCGGCCTCCCAAGGACGATCCCGCCATAGCCCGGCGTAATCCGCGATCCGCGTGCGCCCCCGCAGATGCGTGACCACTGCGAACGCCGCGAGATTGGCGATGGCATAGCCGAGCAGGAACATGAGCAGCGCCGGAATGGCTTCCGGACTGCGCCCGGCAACCGCCACGGCGACCAGCGCATAGCCCGATTGCGAGACCGAGGACCAACCGAGCAGGCGGCGCAGGTCCTGCTGCCAGAGCGCCGCGAGATTGCCGAGCGTCATGGTGAGCACGGCCAGCACCGCGATCAGCGGGCGAAGGTCCAGGACGTCGGCGGGAAACAGCGTGACCAGCCGCGCCAGCGCCACGGCCGCGCCGATCTTGGGGATGACGGTGAGGAACGCGGCGGAAGGCGCCGGTGCGCCCTCGGCGACGTCCGGCATCCAGGCGTGGGCCGGCACGGCTCCCATCTTGAACAGGACGCCGAGCACGATCAGTCCGGCGCCCAGATCGAGCAGCGGCGATGCGGCACCTTCGGCAAGCGCCGCGGCGATCTGTCCGTAGCGCGTGTCGCCGAGCATGCCGAATACCAGCGCGATGCCTACCATCAACACGGTGTTGGCGAAGGCGCCGATCAGGAAATATTTCATCCCCGCCTCGACCGAGACCGACCAGGCGCGGTGATAGGCGGCCAGCGCATAGCCGGTGATCGAGGACAGCAGCACGGCGACGGAAAGTTCGAGCAGATCCGCCGCGCCGGCCATCAGCATGGCGCCTGCGGCCGAGAACAGCAGCAGCGTGTAATATTCGCCGTGGCGCCGATCGCCGGCCATCCAGTGCGGCGCCATCAATGCGACGAGGCCGGTGCCGCCCGCGATCATGACGCGCGCCCAGATCGCGGGCGCGTCGAGAGCCCAGGCACCGGAAAAGCTTGATTTTGGGGCATCGCCGAGCTGGTTCAGGCACAGCAGCAGGCTTGCGATCGCGCCGGCCACCGCCATCGCCGCGCACCAGCCCTGCGCCCGCTGCGGCACGAAGGACGCGAAGAGCAGCGCCGCCACTCCCGCCAGGACGAGACAGATTTCCGGCAGGACGTCTCCGATCGGCACCGCTCAGCCTGCTCCGCCGACCAGCATCCGCGCCGATGCCATGATCGGCTCCAGCAACCAGGCCGGATAGACCCCGATGACCACAACCAGCGCCAGCAGCGCTGCCAGCACGACCGTTTCGGAGCGCGAGAGGTCCGGAAAGCCGCGGCCGTCCGGCAGCTTGCGATCACCGAAGAAGAGCGCGCGCACCATCGTCAGGAACAGCGCGGCGGTGAGGAGGATACCGAACAGCGCCAGACCCGCGAGCCAGGGGTGGACCGCGAAGGTGCCGGCGAAGATCTGGAACTCCGCCACGAATCCCGCGAGCCCCGGCAGGCCGAGGCTGGCGAAAGCCGCGAGAATGAAAGCGGCCGTCAGCTTCGGCGCCACGCCCGCGAGGCCACCGTAATCCGCCATCGTGTAACTTTGCGTGCGCTGCCAGAAGCTGCCTGCCATCAGGAACAGCGAGCCGGTGATGAGACCGTGGGCGACCATCTCGACCACCGCGCCGGTCAGCGCCAGCGCCCTGGCCGCCTCGTGCCCCGCCACCAGCGATCCGGCGGCGGCGATGCCGAGCACGGTATAGCCCATGTGATTGACCGAGGTATAGGCGATGCGCCGCTTGATGCTGGTCTGCCCCAGCGCCACCAGCGCGCCCCACAGGATCGAGGCGAGTGCGATGAGGCCGATCCACAGCGCATAGCGCGCGAACGTCTCGTGCATCATCGCCAGCGGGATGCGCAGCAGGCCGAAGGTGCCCATCTTGAGCAGCACGCCGGCCAGGATGGTGGAGGCCGGCGCCGGCGCCTGAACATGCGCGGGGGGCAGCCACGTGTGCACGGGGAACAGCGGCGTCTTGATGCCGAAGCCGAACACGAAGCCGAGGAGTACGAGCCCGCCGCGCAGGTCCATGCCGGCGAGCGGCTGACGTGCGATCAGTTCGCGCATGTCGAAGGTCAGCGGGCCCTCGCCGGCGAGCACGAGCCCGAGGACCGCCAGCAGGATCGCGAGTGAACCGGCGAGCGTGTACAGAAAGAATTTAAGCGCCGCGCTTTGCGAATCGCCGTGGCCCCAGCGGCCGATGAGAAAATACATGCCCACCAGGCTGAGGTCGAAGAACACATAGAAAAGCAGCAGGTCGAGCGTCAGGAACACGCCCAGTGACACGCCGGCGAGAAACAGGATCCAGGCGTAATATTCGCGCGCGCGCTCACCCAGCTCTATCGGCCAGGCGGCGGCGGCGACGAACAGGAGCGCGCTCATCGTCGCCACGACCAGCGCGATGCCGTCCACGCCCATCCGCCAGGCGACTCCCAGCGCGGGTATCCACGGCGCTTCCTCGATATGCTGGAACAACGGTGCGCCGGGCGAAGCATCGAACCCGATCCAGGCTGCAACCAACAGCGCGAAGGGGACGGCGCTGAGCGCAATCGCGGTGGCGCGCGCGGCGCGCGTGCCGGCGGAAGTCCACAGCGACAGGACGAATGCGCCGATCAGCGGCACGAGAATGGCCAGGCTCAACATCAAGCGGTCCCCCAGAAGACAAGAGCGACGATCAGCAGGATGCCGCCCGCGACGGTCGCATAGTATTGGTGCGTCATGCCGGTCTGCATCCGCACGGCGAGGCGGCCGCCGGTGCCGACGCCGCCGGCGGTCGCTTCCGGCAAGGCATCGGCGAGCCGTTCACCCATGCCGCTCGAAAGCTGCGCCAGCCATCGACCGAAGGCGCTGCTTGCGCGCACGCCGCGATCGACGACGGCACCGTCACCGCGTGCGAACAGCCGTGCCGCCGCCCTGCCGAGCACCGCAGCGCCTCGCGCGGGTGAGTCCACGATCCGGTCGTCCGCAGCGGCTGCCGTGCTGGCGAGCGCGAAAGCCGGCCGGGTCACCCCTGCGTCGATAAGCGTCGGCAAGCCCATCCAATCCGCCATCTTCGACGCGACACCTCGCGTGCCGAGCTCCGACCGGCGTGCCAGCGCGGCTCCCGCGACGATGCCGCCGGCGATCAGCGCCAGCGACAGCGGCAGTTCCCATGCCTCGGCGTGCGGCAGTCGCGCGTCCCACGTCCGGGCGAGCGAATCGTGGAAGCCGGGAAGCCACAACAGTCCGAGGACCAGGCTGGCCAGCGCGAGCAGCAGCAAGGCGGCCTTTTCGATCGCTCCTGGCCGACAGGTTCCATCCATGCCGTCGCGCCCGAACGCCGCAAGCTGGAAGCGCGTGGCGTACGCGGCGCTCAGCGCGCCCGCCAGCATCACCGCGATCGCCAGCAGCGACGAATGCTCACCGGCGGCGCTGGCGATCTCCTCCTTGGTCCATGCACCGCCCAGCGGGGGCACGCCGGCGAGCGCGAGCGCGCCGATCGCGCTCGCCGCCGCCGTCAGCGGCAAGGCACGGCCGAAGCGCATGTGGCGAAGCTGGTAGTCGCCCGCGCGTTCGCCTGCGACCCCGGCCGCGAGGAACAACAGCGCCTTGAAGAAGCCGTGGGTCAGCAGGTGAACGATCGCGATCAGCGGATACCCTGCGCCCGTCGCCACGAACATCAGACCGTAATGCGCCGAGGTGGAACCGGCGAGCAACTTCTTCGCATGCGGCTGGATCAGCGCCACGCCGCCGCCGGCGAGCGCGGTCAACAGTCCGATCGCGATCACGGCGGGACCGAACCATAAGACCGGCGCCAGCAGCGGTTGAAGCCGGGCAAGCAGATAGGCGCCAGCCGCCACCATGGTTGCCGCGTGAAGCAGCGCGGAAACGCTCGTCGGCCCGTCCATCGCGCGGAAAAGCCAGGGCGCGAAAGGGATCTGGCCGGACTTCGAGGCCGCCGAAAGCAGCACGCCTGCCGCCACGAGCGCCAGCAGCCCCGGCGGCATCTGCGCCAGGTCAGCGAAGGCGAAGCTGCCGCTGCCAGCGAACGTCGCCATGGCGGCCAGGAACAGGCCGAGGTCACCCGCGCGTGTGACGATGAAGGCGAAATTTGCCGACGCGGGTGGCGCGTCCTCGTGCCCGCGGTGCCCGATCAGGGCCCAGGAACAGGCGCCGACCAGCTCCCAGCCGATCAGCAGCGTCAGGAAGTCCGCCGCGATCACGAGAAGCTCCATTCCGCCCACGAAGACCAGCATCAGCGCGATCAGCCGGCGCAGCCCCGGCCGGTGCTCGTGCTGCGCAGCGTAAGCAACGACCATCGCGGCGACGGCGGGCACCAGCATGGCCACGGCGTGCGCCAAGGGCGTCAACCCGGCGCGAAGGGTCAGCCCGCCGCCCCAGGGCAGAACCGTACCGGCATCCGGTGCCGCCAGGATGGCGAGGCCGAGCGTCAGGGCCAGAACTCCAGCCGGCCAGGCCGTCAACCAGCCGCGTGAGCGCGGCCCCATCCCCGCCACCAGGCCGCCTGCCACGGGCCACAGGAAGAGGGCCCAGAGCATCACTCCTTCAGGGTTCCCAGTTTCTCGGTTGTATCGGCCTGGCGGCGGCGGAAGACCGCCGTCACGAGGGCGAAGCCGACCGCCATCTCCACCGCCATCACCGCCATGACCACGATCGCCAGCACCTGGCCGCGGGGCGGGCCGCCTGCGCCCAACGACCAGAAGGCGATGACGGCGAGAAGCACGCCGTTCAGGATCAGCTCCAGGCCCATCATCAGCATCACGAAGCTCTGCTGCGACAGCGCGCCATAGAGCCCGATGCCGATCAGCGCGGCGGCGACGATCAGGACCGCGGTCAGGGTCATTCGTCCTCCTGCTCGCTTTCGGGAACGCGGCCAGCGGGCTCACCGCCCGGCTCCAGCCCCGGCGGGCGCGATCCCTCGTCGGAGGGGCCGAAGCGGCCGCTACGCGCGGACAGGACGACGCTGGCCACCATCGCCGCAAGCAGGGTGACGCCCGCGCTTTCGAAAACGAGCATCGACGGGCCGAGCAGTTCGTGCCCCAGATCGCGGATCACCGGCGCCTGGCGCGCGACCTTCTCGTGCGGAAGGTCCGTGAACAGCACAGCGACCGTGAGGCCGACGAACGCCGTCGCAGCCGCGCCGATCGAAAGCCGGTTCTGGTGCACCATGCTCATCGGATTGAGCCCCGCCGGGTTCATCATGAACATGACCATGAACAGCGCCATCACCATCATTTCGACAGCCATCATGAACACCGTCGCCATGCCGATGTAAGGCGCGGCCAGCATCAGCATGATCGCGGCGACCGCGATGAACGAGAGCATCAGGAGGAAGGAGGCGCGCACCATGCTGTCGGTGCGGAAGACGCGCCAGCCGCTGACGACGGCGACCGCGGAAAGAACGTAGAAGGCAAGGTCGGCGGCGGTCACGGCAGAGCCTCGACGCCGGCGATGACGAGATCGAGGAACGACAGCGGCAGCAGCACCAGCCACAGCGCCGCCATCATACGCGGCGCCGGCATACGCGCCAGATTGCGCCCGAGCCATGTCAGCACCAGCAGCAGCGCCGCCGTCTTGAGCGCGAGCCAGACCGGCCCCGGCAGCCACGGCCCCAGATAGCCGCCCAGGAACACGCTGGCACCCATCGCCGCGAAGGCCGTCAGCATCGCCAGCCGCGCAATGCCCCAGGCGAGGCGGTGGGGTCCGGACACTTCGGCGGCGGTTCCGCCGGAAAGATCGGCGGCATCGCCATAGTCCATCGGTCCGCGCAGGCTGATCGCAAGCCCGAGCAGGAGGAACAGCGGAAGCCCCAGCGGTTGCCGGACCACATTCCACAACGAGCGCTGCGATTCGACGATCGCGCCGACCGATAGCGATTGCGCCGGCAGCGCGGCCGCGATCAGCACGAACATGGACAGCAGCATCGCGGGAAGGCCGATCGCCACGAAGCGATAGCCGCCGATCAGCGGCAGCATCGAATTGGCAGACCATCCGTGCAGGAACACCGCGACGATCGTCAGTGCCTCGCATGCGCCCCACAGCACGATGCCGGTATCGAGCGGTGCTACGGCCAGCTCCGGCGCAAAGGGAACGACCGACAGCCCGGCGACGGCAAGCGTGAGGTAGGCAATGGGCGAAAGCACCCAGTTGAGTCCATCGGGATGCTCGGTGCGAACGCTTTGCTGGCTCAGCAGCCGTGCCGCTTGCAAAAGCGGCGCGAACACAGTGCCTGACGGGAAGCGGCGACCAGAAGCGAAACGCTCGGCAAGCGCCGAAAGCCATATGCCGGCGGCCAATAGCGCGAAGACGAGCGGGATGGCCGTCATGCCGCCTTCTCCTCCTCGCCCTCTTCCGGCTCGGCGGCAGGTGCGATTCGCGAAAGTGTGGCGGGATCAAAGCTGGCGACGCGCAACAGCGCGGACTGCCATTCCATTCCCGCCAATCGGTCGACCAGGCATTCCTCGCCCGGATCGGGCGCCGCCCCCCGGCGCAAGGCGGCATCCAGCCGCGCGCGCACATCGGCCAGATCGGCCGGAAGGGCAAGCAAGGCGCCGCGCCGCCGCGCCGCCGCGACTAGCCCCTCGTCGTCGTCGCCCCGCGCGGCGGATATCCGCGCGCGCCGCGCAAGATCGGGAAGCCCGAGCAGTTCCAGGATGCGCGCCGCACGCAGCAATGGTTCCGATGCAATGCCGGATGCGGAGTAGGCGGGCGTCGCCACGCGCGCCTGCTGGATAACATCGCCCTGCAAGGTCAGCTCGAGCGAAAGGCCAGGCGGCAGCGTCCGGAGGAAGGGCCCGATGGTGACCGTCATCGCATCGAGCATCAGCCCGTCGCGCATTTCCTCACCCATCATCGCCATGGGACGTCCATAGGGAACGCCGCCCATCATGCCCTTGCCGCCCTGACCGTGATCGCCCTTGCCGCGCCACGCGTTGGGAGGTTCGTCGGGCAGCCAGTCCGGCTCCGACGCGCGCGCGCCGCGCAGGAGATCGCGATCGAGGCGACGGAGCTGGGGCACGGGATCGTCGCCTTCCGCGATGGTCACCGGGTCATGCACATCCGTGAGCGGCGCCGCGCCCCACCACGCCGTCGCGCGCGGTTGCGGCAACTGATCGTGAAGGCGGCACAGTGCGGAACGATCCGTGTCGCGGTAACGTCCCGCCACCAGCAGGATCGCGGCATGGCGAATGCTGTGCTGAAGCGAAATTCCGGGCGCCCGCGCCAGCCGCGCCGCCATCGCTTCTCCATCCCGGCCGCAGGCGACATAGACCGGTGTCGCCGACCGCTCGGCGAGACAGGCGAGCGCCCCTACTGCCAACGGAACACGCCTTCGCGCCAAGCGTAGATGATCCCGACGCCCAGGATCGAAAGGAACATTCCCATTTCGGCCAGCGCCTTGATGCCAGTCTCGACGTAGACGACGGCCCACGGATACATGAACATCATCTCCATCTCGAAAGCGATGAACAGCAACGTCATCGGATAATAGCGGATGTGAAAGCGCTGCCAGGCGTGCGCGGACTGGCTTCCGCCGCCCAGAAAGGGGACTTGCTGCGATTGCCCGTTCATACCGTCTCGCCGCAGGGTACACAGGAACAACGGCAGCACCAGCGCCGCGCCGACCGCCATCGCCAGGATCAGATTCGCCAAAGCGCCCATCTTTCGCTGTTCCCCTAGGCTTGCCATAGACGAACGCATTGGCCTTCCGAGAGTTTCTGCCCGGAATGGTCGATATCTGCGGGATCGCTCCCTCGTTTCTTTACGACAATGCAAACGCACTTGATGGGAAGCGCATAAAATCGCGGCAGTTGGACTTCGCGTTCGCGCGAGAGATCTTGCTGCCGAACAGTTCGGTCCTTGGCGACGAGACGAAGCGTTCCATCGCGGCATCATCCCGAACGTCGCGCGATATGCTCATCGAACAGGTGATGCCGCCATGAGCCCGGGACTCGGCAACTGCTCGCCAGCGTGCGTGCCCCGGGCGGGGACTTCATTGCTTTGTGATCGCGGTGACCTCGCCGCCGCCATCCTCGAGCTTGAGGTCGAACGACACCTTGTCGCCGGGCATCATGCCTTCGAGCAGCCGTGGGTCGGCATTGAACATCATCGTCATGGCCGGCCAGTTCGCCGCCGGGATCGGTTCATGATCGATCGTGACGGTGCCCTCATTCGGATCGACGGCGGTGATAATGCCCGTGCCGCTCGCCATGTCGGCCATGTGCGCCCCGTCCATCGGCATGGCGTCGCCATTGCCGTCCATCGCATCGTGCATCGCACCCATGGACTGCGACGAGCCGGCGGGGCTGTCGGGCGCATGTGCCGCCTCTTGTCCGCACGACGCGAGCAGCAGTGCCGAACCGAGGATCATCATCATGGGCTTCATAGGTCTTCTCCTTTTGAACGTGGAATGGGCGAACGCGATTTTCGCGGCGAGCGCAGCAGCAGGTAGCCAGCGGGAATGACGAACATCGACAGCAGCGGCGCGGTGATCATGCCGCCGATCATCGGCGCGGCGATGCGGCTCATGATCTCCGAACCGGCGCCGGTGCCGATCAGGATCGGGAACAGGCCAGCGAGGATCACCGCGACGGTCATCGCCTTGGGCCGCACGCGCAGCAGCGCACCTTCGCGCACCGCCGCCTCGACATCGGCGCGGGCTGGGTCGGTTCCCCGCGCGTCGAGTGCATGCTTGAGGTAGAGCAGCATCACCACGCCGAACTCCGCCGAAACGCCGGCGAGCGCGATGAAGCCCACGCCGGTCGCGACCGACTGGCTGTAGCCGAGCAGGTACAGCAGCCAGAACCCGCCGGTCAGCGCGAAAGGCAGCGTCCCCATGATGAGCGCCGCCTCGTCCCAGCGGCGGAAGATCATGTAGAGCAGCAGGAAGATGATCGCGAGCGTGGCGGGGACGACGATCTTGAGCCGCTCCATCGCGCGGCTGAGATATTCGAACTGCCCGGCATAGGCGATGCTGATGCCCGGCGGCAGTTCGACCCCGGCCGAGACCGCTTCCTGAAGATCATGCACGACCGAGGCGAGATCGCGCCCGCGCACGTCGATATAGACATAGCTGGTCGGCCGCCCGTTCTCGCTCTTGAGCATCGGCGGCCCGTCGGTGATGCGCAGCGAAGCGACTGTGCCGAGCGTGATCTGCTGCCCCGAAGGCGTCAGGATCGGCAGCGCGCGCAAGGCGTCGACATTGCCGCGCACCTCGCGCGGATAGCGCACGTTGATCGGATAGCGCGCGAGGCCTTCGACCGTGCGCCCGACATTGGCGCCGCCCACCGCGCCTGCGACGATCTGCTGCACGTCGGCGATGTTGAGGCCGTAGCGACCGGCTGTCCCGCGGTCGATGTCGACATCGACGTAGCGCCCGCCCTCGAGCCGCTCGGCGAGAGCGGAACTCACACCCGGAACGGCCTTCGCCACCGCTTCGATCCGGTGCGCGACCCGGTCGATCGCTGCCAGGTGGGCGCCCGAAACCTTGATGCCGATCGGGCTTTTGATCCCGGTCGCCAGCATGTCGATCCGGTTGCGAATCGGCGGCACCCAGATGTTGGAGAGGCCCGGCACCTTCACCACGCGATCGAGCTCGTCGACCAGCTTGTCCGGTGTCATGCCGGGTCGCCACTGGTCGCGCGGCTTGAAGCGGATGGTCGTCTCGAACATAGTGAGCGGAGCAGGATCCGTCGCGGTATCGGCGCGGCCCGCCTTGCCGAACACGCTCTCCACTTCGGGCACGCTCTTGATGAGCCGGTCGGTCCGCTGGAGGAGCTGGCCCGCCTGTGCCGCCGATATGCCGGGCAGCGCGGACGGCATGTAGAGCAGGTCGCCCTCGTTCAGCGGCGGCAGGAATTCTCCCCCCAGCTTCGCCACGGGCCATGCCGTGGTGAGGAACACCAGCACCGCCGCGACCAGCACGGCCTTGGGACGCTGCATCACCCAGTCGAGCGCCGGGCGATAGGCGCGGGTCAGTCCGCGGTTGATGGGGTTGTCCTGTTCGGAGGGAATACGCCCGCGGATGAGCCAGCCCATCAGGATCGGCACCAGCGTAATCGACAGGATCGCGGCAGCCGCCATCGAATAGGTCTTGGTGAAAGCCAGCGGCGAGAACAGCCGCCCTTCCTGCGCCTGCAGGGTAAAGACCGGCAGGAACGACAGTGTGATGATGAGCAGGCTGAAGAACAGCGCCGGCCCCACTTCGCGCGCGGCATCGGCGATGACGCGCCAGCGCGCCGTTCCTTCGAGCGGTTCGTCCGGGTGTTCGTGCGTCCAGTGTTCGATATGCTTGTGGGCATTCTCGATCATCACCACGGCGGCGTCGACCATCGCGCCCACCGCGATGGCGATCCCGCCCAGCGACATGATGTTGGCGCTCACTCCCTGAATCCGCATCACGAGGAAAGCCGCGAGCACGCCCAGGGGCAATGTCACGATCGCGACGAGCGCCGAGCGGACGTGCCAGAGGAACAGCGCGCATACCAGGGCGACGACAATGAATTCCTCGATCAGCTTGTGAGTCAGGTTCTCGACCGACGCGTCGATGAGCTGCGAGCGGTCGTAGGTGGGAACGATCTCAACGCCGGGCGGCAGGCTCTGGCGCAAGCCCGCAAGCCGGTCCTTCACCGCCGCGATGGCGCTGCGCGCATCGGCGCCCTGGCGCAGGATGACGACGCCGCCCGCGACTTCGCCTTCGCCGTTGAGGTCGGCAATGCCGCGCCGCATTTCCGGGCCGAGCCGGATCGTCGCGACCTCTCCCAGCGTCACCGGCACGCCGCCGCGCACCGTTTTCAGCGGTATGGCCCGAAAATCGTCGAGCGACTTCAGATAGCCCGAGGCGCGGACCATATATTCGGCCTCGCCCATTTCGAGCACCGAGCCGCCGACTTCCTGATTGGCGTCGCGGATCGCCGCGACCGCATCCTGGAAAGTGACACCATAGCCCGCCAGTCTGACAGGATCGAGCACGACCTGGTATTGCTTCACCATGCCGCCGATGCTGGCAACCTCGGCGATGCCCGGCACCGTCTTGAGTTCATATCGCAGGAACCAGTCTTGAATCCCGCGAAGCTGGCTGAGGTCGTGCTGGCCGGTGCGGTCGACCAGCGCATATTCGTAGATCCAGCCCACGCCGGTGGCATCGGGGCCGATCGCGCTCGTCACGCCCTCGGGAAGGCGGCCCTGCACCTGGTTGAGATATTCGAGCACGCGCGAACGCGCCCAGTAGAGGTCGGTCCCGTCCTCGAAGATCACATAGACGTAGCTGTCGCCGAAGAAGGAATAGCCGCGCACCGTCTTCGCCCCCGGAACCGAGAGCATCGTCGTCGCGAGAGGATAGGTGACCTGATCCTCGACGATCCGCGGTGCCTGTCCGGCGTAGCTCGTGCGGATCACCACCTGAACGTCGGACAGATCGGGCAAGGCGTCGATCGGCGTGGTGCGCACCGCCCAAAGTCCCGCCGCAGACAGCGCGACGGCGGCGAGCACGACGAACAGCCGGTTTGCGATCGACCAGTCGAGCAGCCGTTCGATCACTTCCCGGCCTCGCTACGCATCGTCTGGATCGTCGGCCCCTTGTCCTCCTGGCTGAAGGTGAAGCGGACCTGGTCGCCCACCTCGAAGCCGCGCGCGAGCGCGGGTTTTCCAAGCCGGAACATCATCGTCATGCCGGGCCACTGGAGCGCCGGGACCGGCTCATGCTTGAGTGTGATCCCGGCCGCGGTGATCTTGCGGATCACGCCGCGCGTCTCATAGGTCTTGATCTCCGCCGACCGCTCTGTCGGCGCCGGGCTGTCTTCGCCGCCGATCGGCCGCACGTCCACGCCCGCCAAACTGGCTTCGGAATCGATCAGGAACTGGCCCGAGGTGACGACCTTCTCGCCATCGGCGAGGCCCGCAAGGATCTCGGTCCGCCCGTCACCCGTTCGGCCGGTGCGCACTTCGGCGGGACGGTAGCGGCCGTTTTCGAGCGCGAGCATGACGATGCTGCGCTTGCCGGTCTGGATCACCGCTTCGGAAGGCACCAGCAGCGCCCGCCGCCCCTCGCCCGCGAAATCGACTTGCGCGAACAAGCCGGGCTTGAGCTTGAGACCGGGATTGGACAGTTCGATACGCACGGTCAGCGTGCGGCTTTCGTCCGCCGCCCTGGGCAGGATGGTCCTCACCCGCCCGCGCCGCGTCTCTCCGGGAAAGGCGGCGAGCGTCACGGTTACCGGCTGACCGGGAGAAACCGAGCCCGCCAGGGCTTCCGGAACCGCGGCGTCGAGCCAGACGCTGGAAAGGCCGTTGATCCGCGCCAGCGTCTGTCCGGGCGAGACGGTCATCCCCGGACGCACGTCGAGCGCGGTGATAGTGCCGCCGATCGGCGCGGTCACGGTATAGACGGTGCTGGTCCGCCGCCCTTTCTCGACGGCGGCCACGGTCGAGGCGGGCATGCCGAGCAGCAGCAGCCGCTGCCGCGCGGCCTGCGCCAGCGCGGTGTCGCCGGTGCCGAGCGCCGCCAGATATTCCTGCTGCGCGCCGCCCCAGTCGGGCACGAGCAGATCGACGATCGGCGCCCCGGCGCGGATCAGGTCGTCGGGCGCGCGGGAATAGGCGCGCTGCACAAAGCCGCCGGCGCGTGGCTGGACGATGGCGACGTCGCGTTCGTTGAAGGCGATGACGCCGGTCGCGCTGATCGCGCCGCCCAGCGTTCCCCTCTGCACGGTCGCCGTGCGCATGCCGAGGCTCTGCGTCAGCGCCGGATCGATCCGCATGCCGGCATCGCCCGCCGCTTCGTCGGCGTATTTGGGTACGAGCTGCATGTCCATGAACGGCGACTTGCCCGGCTTGTCGAAGTGTTGGCCCGGCATCATCGGGTCGTACCAGTAGAGCACTTCGCGCCCGCCGTCGGCTGCGCTCGGCGTCTCGACGGAGGGGCCGGTCAGCCCCGCAAGGCCGAACCCGGCGGCGCCCGCCACGAGCGCGAGGGCGGCCGCACCCACCCACAGGCGAGTGCGCGGCGCGGCAAGGAAGGAAAGTCGGGTCATCGTGCATCACCCCCGAATGTCAGAAGAAGGACCGCCGCCTGGCGCGTGACCCGCGCCTCACGGTCGAGGACGTCAAGCTGCGTCTCTGCCAGCGCCGTTTCGGCCGAGATCACATCGAGCAGGCCCGCGCGCCCGGCACCGTAACTGGCGGTTTCCAGATCGGCCTCCTGCCGGGCAAGCGGCAGCAGCGTATCCTGCGCCCGGCGCCATTGCGCGACCTGCATGGCATGAGTCGCAAGCCCGCGCTCCAACTCGGCGGCCAGCGCGCGCCTTGTATCCTCGCGCTGCGCCCGGGCCGCCGAAAGGTCCGCCTCGGCGGCCGCAATGCGTGGGTTCTGGCGCTTTCCCGGGAACAGCGGCAAGGTCATGCTGGCCCCCACCGAGACGACATTGCCATAATCGGGATCGCGATGGCCGAAAGACAGGCTCACGCCCCAGTCCGGACGCTTCCCCGCGCGCGCCATCTCGGCGTCGGCCTGCGCCGTCTCGATCCCGGCATCGGCCGCGCGCAGGCGCGGATTGCTCTCGATCGCAAGGCGCAACTCGGCCGGATCGAAGGCGAATGCCGGCACCCCTCCGCGCGCGTGCGGAGCATCATCACCCGTCCAGCGCGCCAGCATGGCCCGCGCCTGCGCCTGCTCGGCAAGGACCACGCTGCGCCGGTCTTCCAGTCCGGCGATTGCCTGGCGGATACGCAGGCTCTGCCCCGGCCGGGCGCTGCCGGAAGCAACGCCTGCCCTGGCAGCAGGGACCAGATGCCCGAGCCGCCCCAGCACGACGTCGATCGCCGCCAGCCGCCTGTCGGCATAGGCGAGATCGATCCATGCCGTCGCGGCGGCAACCGTCACGTCGAGCCGTGTCACCGCCGACCGCGCCAGGGCCAGCCCCGTCGCGGCATCGGCGGCGGCCTCGCTGGCGTGGCGCTTGGCGAGATTGGGAATGTCCTGCTGCAAGCCGATGCGCTGGGCGGTCATCATCGAGCCGTCGAGCGTGAAGGCGGGCGGCCCCGAGACGGGAAGATTGTCGAGACCGAGCGAGAGCCGCGGATCGGGCAGTTGCCCGGCGGCGGCGGCGCTCGCCTCGCTTGCCGAGACCCGCGCAGCGCTGGCCTCGATCATCGGGGCACTGGCGCGCGCCTGATCGAGCGCCTGCTCGAATGTCAGCGGACCCGCCAGCGCCGGGCACGCCGTTCCTGCCAGAAGCGGCAGGGCCATGAGTAATCGCATGAGAAGTCCTGTCCCGTCGCGCGCCGCCGGGTCGGGGGTCGCGCGGACACCTGATCGGACACGACACGGCGACCGGCGCAACCGCGCCGACCTGGCGTCGGCGCGAGTCGCACGTGCCGCCGAATCACATCCGGCGTATGGTTCAGGCGGACAGGATGGGAGGTTCCGTCATGGGGGGTGCGGCAAGCCCGCTCAACTCTGCCGTGCGGACGGCACGATGCTGCTGCGCGATCACGGACGGTGCCGGCGAAAGCGATGCCGTATCCGGGAGAAGAAGCGCCGAACCCGATGCAATCGTCAGGCAATGGCCGAGATCATGGCACGTCTTGCCGTGATGTCCCGCCGGGGGGCAATCGTCGCAATCCGTTATCGGTCCCGATGCGGTCGCCGCATGATGCATCGGACCCTGCTTCCCGTCCGCATCCATCGCATGCCGCTGCACGCCCGCCATGTGGCCGCAACCCGGCATCGCCGCCGCCTCGATACGATGCGCGGACGCGATGCTCTGGCCCAAAAGGCCGAGCATCGCGCTTAACGCAATGAGACAGGCGATCAGTCGCGACATATCCGACGTCTTATACGCCGAATGGCGATCACAGTCTTGTTGAAAATCAAAACCGAGGGCGCTTCCTGCCAGGGCTGGCGATTCCAGACCCACACCACTCGCGGAAATCTTCCACGCAGATCCGGCGCTATCCGACTTGCAATCTGTTACCTGGGTCGGCACCCAGATTGGGGCCCGGACCGATTTGAAACGGACCAGCCCTAAATTATCTTGTTGTATTTCGATGATTTTATGGTGAGCCCTGCTGGGTTCGAACCAGCGACCTACTGATTAAAAGTTGCAGTGGCCTTGTCCGGAGAGTTCCATAAACATCTATTACATAACAGTTATTTGATCAGCGGGGCCCAATGAGTTCTTGATTTGTTCAAGAGTATCCGGCACAATATGTTACCTTAGGTAACAGGTGGATCATGGGTAAGAAGGTCGGTCTGACAGATCCTCAAATCGCGAGCCTGCGTCCTCCAAAGAGCGGCCAGGAGGAATACCCGGACCATGTGATTAAAGGCCTCAGGTTGCGCATTGGTGCGAGCGGCGTCAAGACTTACATTCTGCGAAAGCGCTGCAATGGCCGCCTGCTCAATCTGACGCTCGGTAGGCATTCCCTCCGGTTCAAACTTGCAGATGCACGGAAGAAGGCTCGCGATCTGCTCGTCGATATCGATCTGGGTAAGGATGTGGCGAAGAAGGCCGGCGAGAAGCGCAAATACTCCTCCGGCGTCGCGACGGTGAAGGATCTGGTCGAGACGTACCTCGAGCAGGAAGTGAGAGGGAAAAAGCGGAGTGCGGGAGAGATCGAGCGATCTTTCAACGTGTATATCCTCCCCGAGATCGGCAGCCGGATCGCATACACTATTACTCGTCGCGACGTGACCGAACTCAACGAGAAAGTTGCTTTCGGCGGAGCACGGCCAACGCCAGTCCAGGCGCGCAACGTGCACCGCTACCTCTCGTCGTTCTTCACATGGGCCCTACCCCGGCTCGATGCCATCCCCGCCCATCCCTGCCGCGATGCCTGGTACCCCAAGCCGCCCGAAGCCAGAGACCGTGTCCTGACGGATAGGGAACTGGCAGCGCTGTGGCACTCAGCGTGCGACGAAGGATATCCTTTCGGCAATTTCGTACAGCTCCTGATCCTGACGGGACAGCGGCGTGGCGAAGTGCTTGGTGCGGCGCTCGACGAGATTGCAATCCCGGAACGAATCTGGACGATCCCCGGTGAAAGGGCCAAGAACGGCAAAGCCAACATTGTCCCGCTCTCGCCACAGGCTTTGACGGTCGTCGAGTCAGCCGTGGCCGCGGCAGCTCTGGATACTTACGATCCTTTGCACAGACGACGGCTGGTCTTCGCGTCCGAGACAACCGCCGAAAACACTGTGAGCGGCATCACGAGGGCATGGAACCGAATCCGAAAGCGCGCCGACGGGATCATGGGCTTCGAAACTAGCCACTACCGCATACATGACATCCGCAGGACAGTCGCCACCGGGCTTCAGCGGATCGGCATTCCGCTCGTCGTGAGCGAAGCCGTCCTCAACCATCAGTCTGGTTCGACCAAGATCGGTGTAGCCGCAGTTTATCACCATCACAAATTCACCGAGGAGAAGCGGGAGGCGCTATGCACGTGGGGAATCGAAATGGAAAAAATTGCTAGAAATTTCTCGCTCACGGACTGAGCAATTTGGCCACCAGTCCAGGGGCGCATCTCGCGCCAAATGCAGCCGGTCGAAATATGTTCCTGAACCTATCGCTGGGAAGGGTGTGCAATTAAGAGCTACTCGTAGCTAGCACACAACACACTTTGTGAAGGACGAAGGAGCCGCAAGGCGGAACGCGAGCGATAATGAAAGCAAAATTATTGAGAGAGGCACTCGGCAACTTCGTGACCGGTGTGACGATCGTTACGACAAGCTACGACGGTCGAGATATAGGCCTCACAGCTAATAGCTTCAATTCAGTATCGCTTGATCCGCCACTCGTGCTTTGGAGTCTGGCGAAAAAATCTTCGAACATCGACGCGTTCATGAATGTCGACGCCTTCGTGGTTCATATTCTTGGTGCCGATCAGGAATCGCTGTCGAACAAGTTCGCCACGCGCAGCATCGACAAGTTCGAAGGCGTGGACTTCGAGAGAGGCATTGATGGAGTTCCGCTCTTACGCGACTGCGCTGCGCGCTTCGAATGCCGGACGGCCTATCGCTATGATGGGGGCGATCACATCATATTCGTCGGCGAAGTGCTCGATCTTGAACATTCCGAGAAGGAGCCGCTGCTTTTTCACCGCGGCAAGTACGCGCGCAAGACCTACCCGGGCGGTGAAAGCGGTCCAAACCGGCGCGACCTGAACTATCTCATCGCCCGCGCATATTTCATGTTGACCAACGAGGTGCGTCTGGAGGCCGCTGGGCTGGGTCTGTCACCGGTCGACCACTACGCCTTCTCCGTCATAATGCAGGGCGGCCCAGCCACGATCGAGGATGTCAATGCCATGCTTGGCGCGTCGGGCTGGCACTGGACCGAGAACGATATCCAAAGGCTGGCAAGCAGCGGTTATATCGAATTGGACGAGGAATCTCGTCTATCCCTCACCAAGGCGGGCCGCGAGCCCATGATCGGTTTGTTCGCGAAGGCGAAGGCCCGCGAGGCAGATGCGCAGAGCGCTTTTTCCGCCGATCAGCTCGATCAGTTGCGTTCGCTGCTGTCGCAGCTACTCGACACGCTTGAAACCAACGGCGAAAATGGCTCGACCCCTCATCTTGAAGTGATGCACGCCTTGCAGGCCGATCAGGACAACTGATCGCGAGGCGAGCTCGCCAATTCAACGGGCTGCGCCGCTATCCTCGTCCGCTTCCTGTCGGCTTCGACCTGCGACAGTGGGTCGGTTTCGCGCAGGCTGGACAGAGCTTCGAACGTCAGGCGCTGATAGTCGCCATTTCCATCGTTCCGCCATGAGATTTCTTCCGGCGACAAGGTGCGAACCAGTTGCGCCGGAACCCCCATCAGCAAGCTGCGCGCCTTTGCGGTCATGCCGTGGGGAACCAGCGACATGGCCGCGATCAGGCATTCCGCACCCAGAACCGCTGAATCGAGAACGACCGAGTTGATTCCGACAAGACAGTTCTCGCCGATTTCGCAGCCGTGGATGACGGCGCCGTGCGCGATCGTGGCGCCGCGCCCGATGACCGTATCGCGCTCGGTGGACACGTGCACCGTGGCGTTGTCTTGAATGCTGCAATCGGGCTCCACGATGATCCGCCCAAAATCGGCCCGCAAGCTTGCGCCCGGTCCGATGTAGCACCCGGGCCCCACGATCACGTCGCCGATCAGCGACGCCAGAGGATGGAGATAGCTGCCGGGGCCTAGCACCGGCCGAACGCCCTGGAATTCATAACAAGGCATATCGCCTCCGCCTTCCCGTCGCGAAGCGAAATCGGTCGTGAACCCGCGTCAGTTCATCTTCCGCTCGTCCAGGCCAATTCCGCGACCGATGATTTCCAGCATGATCTCACTAGTGCCTGCAAAAATGCGGCTGATGCGCGCATCGGTGTACATGCGGCTGATGCGGTATTCTTCCATGTATCCCGCACCGCCATGCATCTGCACGCAGATGTCCATGACCCGGCCTTCCAGCTCGCTGGTCAGCAGCTTTGCGGCGGACGCATCTTCGGCAGTGAGCGACTTGTCGTTGAGCAACATCACGCACTGGTCGACATAGGTCTGCGCCATGTCGAGTTCGGCGCGCATCTGGGCCATCTTGAACCGCGTGTTCTGAAATGCGCCGATCGGCTTTCCGAAAGCACGCCTTTCCTTCACATAATCGAGCGTGAGATCGAAAGCCGTCTGTGCGGTGGCCATGAAGCCGATGGCCGCGATCAGCCGTTCCTGCGCCAGCATCTGGGCAAGGTACTTGAAACCCTGCCCGGCCTCCCCGATCAAGTTCGCCTTGGGCACCTTCACATCGTTGAAGAACAGCTCCGCAGTATCCTGCGACTTCAGCCCCATCTTGTCGAGCTTGCGGCCCCGTTCGAACCCTTCCATGCCCCGTTCGACAAGGAACAGGCTGATGCCGTGCGGCCTGTCGGGATCGGTACGGGCAGCGACCACGATCAGATCGCCGAGTATGCCGTTGGAGATGTAGGTCTTGGCCCCGTTCAAGACCCAGTGATCGCCGTTTTCGACCGCACGGGTCTTCATTCCGGCAAGGTCGCTGCCGGTGGACGGTTCGGTCATGGCCACCGCCAGGATCGTCTCGCCCGACACGATTCCGGGCATGAAGCGATCCCGCTGCTCATCGTTGCACAGCTTGTGGATGTAGGGCGCGACAAGATCGTTATGCAGGTTGATATAGAACCCGATGTCGCCGTAGCGCGTCGTCCGTGAACAATGCGATTTTGGCTCTGGGACGGCGCAGGGCCATTCGCGGCGGGCTGTGGCGAGCTGTTGTGG
>NZ_MWMO01000013.1:0-50000 GCF_002556635.1 Novosphingobium sp. PC22D
GGCTATACCAAGGACTGGCCGGTCGAACGCTACCTGCGCGACGCCAAGCTGCTCGACATCGGCGCGGGCACCAACGAGATCCGGCGCATGCTGATCGGCAGGGAACTGATCGGCGCCGGCACCTGAGATCGGCAGTCCGGGCCAGCGCCAGGGGCCGCTGCACCGCAGCTCAACAGGGCGCGAGACCGGACTTGGCGCCGATCGAGATGGCGATGGAATCGGCGCGGCGAAAGTGCTGGAGGCACCGCCGACCGACGTGGTCTGTCAGGATGACAAGATCATAATGACAAGGATGCACGGCGCGCGTTTCGACCCGCCTGATTCTCGGGTCAATTCGGTGCCGGCGCTTCATCCGCGATGCGTGGCAAGCGCCGCAGGCCTGACCCGCGCTTCACGAAACATATTGATATAATTTAATAAAATATCCCAAGCGCGGCTACCTTTGCTGCGCGTGCGGTCCGTCCTGTCCATCTTTTGACTTGCCAGCCAAATTTATTTCGATATCAATGTAATTCGTACTGACGCCCACCAGAAGGCGTCAACCTTTGGGAGAGGAGATGGTCATGCGGCCTTCAAGAAAGACGATGGGCACGAGTCTGTTCGCGGTTATGGCGACCGCCTTTTTTCCGGCCGCAGCATTGGCGCAGGAAACCGCTGGGTCGACGGATACCGGCCAATCACAGGCGACGAAGGCCAATGACGGCTTCGGCGAAATCCTCGTTTACGCCCAGCGCAAGTCACGGGGCGAAGCGTTGCAGGATGTGCCGATGGCGATCACCGCCGTGAACTCCGAGGCACTCGAACAAGCCCATGCCGTGGACATCCGTGACGTGGGACGCCTCGTGCCGAACGCGCAGCTTGACGGCGTCGGGACCTTCCCCGGCTTCGCCAATTTCTTCATGCGCGGTGTCGGCGTCAGCACCAGCGTGCGCTCGCTCGATCCCGCGATCAACATCGTTCAGGACGGCATGGTCATCGGCTATCAGGCCGGCGCCGTGCTCGACACGTTCGACACGGAAAGCGTCGAGGTGCTTCGCGGGCCGCAGGGCGTGCTGTTCGGTCGCAATGCGTCCGGCGGTGTCGTTAGCCTCCGTTCCAAGCGGCCGACCGGCGACTTTTCAGCGGAGCTGAAGCTGACGATCGGCAATGAAGGCACGGTCGAAACGCGTAGCGCCGTTGAAGGCGCTGTCGTCGAGGACAAGATTCTGGCGCGCTTCGCGGTGCTGACGCGAAACAACAACGGCTTCTTCACCAACGATAACAACGGCACCTTCGTGGTCGTGCCTTCGAGCGTGAACGTCAATCCGACCGGTGCCGACGCGGCCCGGCATGAGGTGGAGTCCGTCGCCGACACCAACGAGATCGTGGTCAAGTCGACCTGGGTGTTCAACTTGGCCGAGGGATCGCAATTCACCCTGCTCGGTCAGTATCTGAACTTTGACGACGGCGGTGGGCCGACCCGCACCTATTATGTGCCGGGCACGCCGGAGCGGCAGCTTCAGACCGTCTGGGGCTGGTATCCCGAACAGAAGAAATGGGGCGTGAACCTCGGCGATTCCGGCTACACCAAGATCAAGGGCTATCACCTGATCGGCGAGCTGGAACAGGATGCCGGACCCGGTACGCTGACTGTGCTCGGTGCCTATCGCCGCATCAAATATGATGCGACGCTGAACGTCGGCGGCGATCCGTTCAACGTCCTGCTGTTCCCCGACAACCGCGAGAAGGCGACGCAGGAGAGCCTCGAGGCGCGGTACAATGTCGATCTGACCGATCGCCTGTCGCTCCTCGTCGGCGGCTTTTACTTCCACCTCGACACCGACGTGACCGAAAAACGCCTGCTGCGTCTCGCCACGTCGACGACCGACAAGCGCTATACGCTGAACGTCTGGAACTAGGACATCAAGTCCTTCGCCTTCTTCGGCAACATTGATTACGAACTACTCGACAACCTGACGCTCTCCGCCGGTATCCGCTACAGCAAGGATACCAAGAAGATACACATCCTGCCGCTGACGAACTGCCCGGGCCAGAGCTTTGACTCCTGTCCCAGCGATTTCCTCGACGCGAAGCAGTCGTGGGACGATGTCTCGCCACGCTTCGTAGTCAATTATGCGATCAACCCGAATGTCCGCGTCTATGCAAGCTACTCGCGCGGCTATCGCGCAGGCAACTTCAACGCGCGCGCGCCATCGGCGGGCGGCGCTGTCACGCCGGCCAGTCCCGAGACGGTGAGTTCGTACGAGGCGGGCGTGAAGTCGGACCTGTTCGGCAACACGGTGCGGATCAACGTCAACTATTTCTACCAGAAGTATGACGATATCCAGCGCTTGGTCCAGTTCGCGGTGCCCGGTGAATCGCCGCTGCAGCAGTTGTTCAACGCGGCCTCGGCGACGATCCAGGGCATTGAGCTGGAAACGGCATTCCGGCCGGTTCGGGGGCTGCGGCTCGATGCCAACGTCGGATATACCGACGCGAAGTACGATTCCTTCGACAACCTGACGGGGCTCGAGCCCGGACAGGATTCGACGGACCTGAGGTTCGACCGCGTGCCCAAGTGGACGGCTTACGCCGGGGCCACATACGACATGGACGTGGGGGCCTCGGACAAGCTTTCGTTCCACGCCGGTTATTCTTGGCGGTCGCACGTCTACACCGACGTTCTCAACACGCCGGTGCTGGAACAGGATGACTACGGCCTGCTCGACGCGAGCGTGACCTATGAGCGTGAGAACTGGACGTTCGGCATTTTCGGTCGCAACATCGCAAACACCGAATATGCCGAGATCAAATCGGCGGGCCTCGGCTACAACGCGTTCGGCGGCAGTCCCCGCTACTACGGAGCCGAGATCGGAGTCCGGTTTTGATCCCCGCGCGGTCGCGCGAGACGGTCGACATGGCAGACCTCGCGCGCCGCGCGGCGCTCACCGACCTGCAGCTTGATTACGCCTTCGGGATCGATAGCCGCGACTGGGCGCGCTATCGATCCGTTTTCACCGACATCGTCGACATGGACTTTTCGAGCTGGCATGGGGGCACGGCCTTGCGGATTCCGGCGGACGAATGGGTCGCCCAGGTCCGCGACCGGCAGTCGGGTTTCGACGGCACCCAGCATCTGCTGTCCAACCACCGCTTCGCTTTCGACGATGCCGGCGCGACCGGCACCGCCTATGTCGTCGCGCGCCACTATCTGAACGTCGACGGCGAGCCCCACGTCCAGGCGATCGGCGGCTATTATTTCCATCGGTTCGTAAGCGCGGCTGACGGCTGGAAGATCGCCGCGTGCACGCTCAATTTCCTATGGACGCAAGGCGATCGGAACTTGTTCCGCCATGCCGCCCGCCGCTGGGCGGACAAGTCATAGCTTGGCCAGTTGCTGGTCCACTCGTTTCATCGCCCGCCGGACCATCTCGATGTCATCGGCGCCGATCGCGTGGAACACCACATCGGTAACGCTCCGGCTGAGCGCGTTGCCTTCCTTTGCAACCTGCCGTCCCGTCTCCGTCAGGCGAGCCATGATCCGGCGCTGATCGTCGGGCGTCGGCTCGCGCACGATATAGCCCAGTTTCTCCAGCCGTTTGAGTTGGTGCGAGACTGTCGATTGCGGTAGCGCCATCGTCGATACGATATCACCGGCTGACATCTCCCCCTGTTCCAGAATCGCGACCAACAGTCGCGATTCGGTGAGGTCGATGCCCCACCGCTTCAGCAGCGGCTTGGTCACACGCAACAGGTGCGCGTTGATCCGGTGCACCAGAAAAGAGATGCGATCGGTCAGCGGCACCTGGGCCGTCTCTGGGATGTGGGCCGGTTCCTCCGAACGGTCAGTTGTCGTCATTGTCGAACTCGGGATAGCGACCGAGCAGGAGGATACTCCCCGCGGCGAGCACGAACAAGCCTGCCGCGATGTGAAAGCTTGCCGCGTAACTGTTCGTCCATTCGTTCACCCTCGAGAAAGCCGTCGGTGCCGTCGCGCTGCCAGTCGCCAGCGCGACGTAGCTCAGTGAATAAATTCGCGAGTAGGATGCAAGGCCAAAATAGCGCGCCGTCAGAAATGCCAGGACGTCGAGTTCGGCGCCGGCCGCGAGGCCCAGCAGTCCGCAGGCCATGACGAGCAGCCCGACATGGTTCGAGCTGGCGAGGATCAGGCATGCCAATGCCGGCAGGCTCAGCACGATGGCGGCCACGAGCGGCGCCCAGATGCGATCCATCAGGAAACCCGAGAGAATGCGGCCCGGCACCATCGCGATCGCAAAGACGCTGGCAATGGCCGCTGCCTCCGACACGCCGATGCCGCGATCGGTGAAGGCCGGCATCAGATTGGGGCCGGCGCCCGAGATCGCCAGATAGCCCATCAGGATCGAGAAAGTGAGGATCCAGAAGCGATAGCCCGAGAGCGCCTGCCGGGCGGTCAGTCCGCCCTTGAGGACGATGCGAGACCGTCCGCCGGGAATCGACGTCGCCGGCAGGAGCAGGGCCACCACCGGAACCGCCACGACGATCGGCATGGCGGCGATGACGCGCAGCGTGAAGCGCCAGCCATGACCGGGTTCGATCGCCGCGACGAGGTTGGGCAGGAGGAATGCGACGCCGGCAGTGCCGATCAGCGCGAGGCCGAGCGCGGTTCCGCGCGCCTTGTCGAACGACGAGGCGATGACCTGCGACCACAGTACCGGATTGGACCCGGCGCCGAGGATCGCGGCGAGCGCATACCCCAGCCAGAAGCCCGGAAGTGATTGGGCCAACGAAGCGAAGAAGAGGCCCGCCGCGACGCCGAACAACGAGGGGACGGCGATCCGGCGCGCGCCGAAGCGGTCGATCATCCAGCCCGTCACCGGGGCGGTCAGCGCCCCGATGCCGGAACTGAACAGGATGGCGAACTGGATGCTCGACCGGGTCCAGCCCGTGTCCGCTTCGATTGGCTTGGTCAGAGGCCCGATCGAGTAGAAGGGCAGGGCGATCGCGCTGCAGGCGACGCCGATGGCGCAGGCCAGGAGGATGGGCCAACCCCGGCGCAACTCGTCCCAGCCGTGAAAAGCTGCGCTCATCGCGCCACCTCCAGTTCCGTCGGCGCGAGGCCGTCGATCTGCATGAGGTAGCGGCCGGGCTCGGTCAGCGGCACCGCCGGCCCGAGCGCGCCAGTAAGCACCAGATCGCCCGGCCGCAGGCTGCGCCCGCGCGCTATCGAATCCTCCAGGAACCAGCGATAGATGCCAAGGACGCCGCCCAGGCAGTCAGCCGCGCTGCCCGTTGCGACCGTTTCGCCGTCGCGCGTCATGACCATGGAGGCCGCGGACAAGTCCACTTCCGTGGGAAGCGCGCTCTGCGGGCCGCGCACATGCCAGCCGCAACAGGCGTTGTCGGCGATCGCCTGATCCACGGACGCGGGCCAGCCGGCGATGCGGGAATCGGCGATCTCGAAGGCGGGCCAGATCCGCGCGATCGATCCCAGCAGCGTGGCTTCGTCGGCGCGCGGGTCGCACGCCTGGGCCAATTCCAGCATGATTTCGCCCTCCAGCCGGGGAGCGATCGCGCTCGCCAGGGCGAAGCGGGCGCCATCGCCAAGGCCGGCGTCGGCGAACAGACGCCCGACCATCGGCTCGCTCGCGCCGAATGCGTCCATCGCGGCGCGGGACGTCAGGCCGATCTTCCAGCCCGCCTGCGCCGTCCCCCTTGCGACGGCATGCGCGCCGAGCCCGTCGGACACGCAATAGGCTTGTTCGGCATCCGCGACGATTCCGTCGAGCGCGTCGCGATCGATCGGGCGAACGTCCAAACGGGCGCGCTCGAGCGCGTCGGCGAGAGCATCCATGGCGGGCACGCTCACAGTTCGACCTTCAACTGCCCGGCCCCGTCGCGCGCCGCTTCTTCGACCATGCGGTAAAACGCCAGCAGGCTCTCGTTCGGCCTGTAGACTTCGATCATATGGCCGAGCATCGGCCGGGTATCGACGTAGGTCGCGCCGCGCCCCTCCCGGGTCGTCAGCTCGGTTGCCGCCGGAAAGCCAAGCTTCGCGTACCACGCGACCATCGCATCATGATCGGCCGGCAGGATCGCCATGTGGTGCAGCCCTTCCTCGTGCGCGGCGAACATGTCGCGAAATGCGGAGGGCTCGTCTCCGTGCTGCTGCACCAATTCGATCTGGAGGTCCCCGATCTGGGCATGCGCGGCGCTCAGCGACAGCGTCGACGGCGTCCCGTGATAGCGCACGTCTTCCAGCGCGAGCCGCCGTCGCATGATGAACGGCCCGATGCCCCAAAGCGCATGGAAGCGTTCCACCGCCTCGTCGACGTCGCGGACATGATAGGCATTCTGAATGATCGCCTGACAGGCGGGCGTGGACGGAGTGAGCCGCATCTATCCCCTCGGATTCTATTTATATCGATTTCGATGCTTTATGCTTTGCGGCACGTTGTCAACTGGATTGGCTCCGGCTTTGCCCACGCCCCGTTTTGTCGCGCTTGCATTTATATTGATTTCGATATATCTGTTTGTGGCAGGATGAGGATAGACCGGAACGTGCCCGCATCGCCGCCTTATATCATTGAAAACGGAAAGCTATTCGATTCCGTGTGCGATACCGCGCGCGATGCCGCCATCGCTTTCGATCATGCCGTTGTCGCGATCGGCGCCGAGGCGGAGCAGTGGGCCGCGCGGCAGGATCACGTCGTGCGTATCGACGCGGCCGGCAAGACCGTGATGCCCGGTCTCATCGACGCGCATTGCCACATCAGCTTCGATGAACCGATGAGCAACGACGAGCTGTTCTTTCATCGTCGCGAGGGACTGGCCGCCATCGTCGCGGCGCATAATGCCCGCAAGGTGCTGCGCGCGGGCGTCACCACAATGTTCGACGCCGACACGATCTTCCGCGTTTCGCTCGACTTGCGTGACGCCATCGAGGGCGGGCTGGTCGAGGGGCCGCGCATGGCTTGCGGCGGCAACGCGCTTTTCACGTCCGTCGGCGGGACGGCGGGGATGCTGGTCCCCGACGAGGGGGCGATCGGCTACCTCAAGGTCACGCGCACCCGTGACGAGATCGTCACGGAAATCCGTCGCCAGGCGAAATATGGGGTCGACTGGATCAAGATTCACGCCACCGGCCTCATTCCCCGGCAGAAGCAGGCGGGGGAGATCCAGGTCTGGAACTACGACGAACTGAAGCTCGCCGCCGACACCGCACATGAACTGGGGCTGCCCATCGTCGGGCACTGCCGCAATGCCAGCAGCACCCGCGATTGCGCGCTCGCCGGCTTCGACATGATCCTGCACGCGACCTACATGGACGACGCCGCGCTCAAGGCCGTCATCGACGCACGCGTGCCGATCGTGCCCACACTTACCTTTCAGGCCGTCCTGGCCGACCACGGCGCGACGGTCGGCGCCAGCGCGTTCCTGCAGGACCTGTTCGCTCGGGAAGTGTCCGAAAGCAGCGTGATGCTGCGCGCCGCTTTCGACGGCGGCGCGCCGATCCTGTGCGGAAGCGAAAGCGGCTTTTCGATCACGCCTTATGGCGAGTGGCATTGGCGCGAGATGCAGGTCCTGGTCGAAAATCTCGGCCTCACGCCCGCGCAGGCCATCGCCAGCGCGACGCGTGAGAGCGCGCGCGTCCTGGGCTTCGGCGACCGCACCGGCACGCTGGAGCCAGGCAAGGCGGCCGACATCATCCTGGTCGACGGCGATCCGCTCGCCGACGTGACCGTTTTCGGGCGCGAAGACGCCGTCACGCACGTCTTCAAGGATGGCCGGGCGGTGGACCTCGCCACGCCGCTGCCCGAGCGGCGGCCGCTCCCCTCCTGGCGGGTGTCGCAATATTCCACCGTGATCGCGAGCCGCGCGGCGGCGATGCGCAACAAATGAGTTCGACGAATGTCCGCACATGAGATGACGACCATCGACGGCTGCATGCACGTCCTCAAGAGCCGCGACCTGCGGCAGGCGCTTTACGACGAGGCCGCGCTGATGATGGAGCACGCGCTGGTGAACCTGCACGGCGCCGAACATCGCGCGCGTCGCAACGTCGAGGCGAAGGTGTTCCGTAAGGACGTGTTCCTGCGCTATGAAAAGGAGGTGCTGCCCGCGACGCTCGAAGAGACGATCGCGCCGTATCTGGAAGCGGGACGCGGCGATCTCGTCGACATCGGCTACCGCATCATGATGAACCTGACGGTGGATTTCACAGGGATCGACCGCGCCGAACGCAGCGCGGAAGAAACCGAGGAGCTGATCCGCCTGCTCAAGGAATTCAGCCTGGCCCCCGCGCTCGGCCAGTCGCGCGGTGACGATGTCGAGGACAAGAAGGCGCGAATCCGGGCGGCGATGGCCACGTTTTCGGAGCGTTTCCTCGAGCCATCCATCGCCCGGCGGGAGACGCTGATCGCCGATGTCGAGGCGGGACGGCTGGCCGACGACGCGCTGCCGCGCGATGTCCTGACCATGCTGCTGCGCGAACGGGAGGCGATCGGCCTTAGCGAGGAGGCGCTGCTCCAGGAGGGGATCTTCTACGTTCTCGCGGGCGCGCATACGACGATCCACTCGCTCTCGCACGCCGTTCACGAATTGCTGACCTGGCTCGATGCGCACCCGGAGGACATCGCGCGGCTGCGCGAGGATCCCTTCTTCATCCAGCAATGCGTGTTCGAAAGCCTTCGTTTGCATCCTTCCAGCCCGGTCGCCCGGCGGCGGGCGCTTTGCCCCGTGCATCTGCCGGAAGGAGAAGACATTGCCGCCGGTGATGCGGTCACCGCCAATCTCTACGAGGCCAATCGTGACGAGACGATATTCGGCGCCGATGCCGGATCGTTCAATCCGCGCCGTCACGTGGAGGGCAAAGTCGCTCCGCACGGCGTGTCGATGGGGATGGGAATGCACGCCTGCCTCGGCCGCAATCTGGCGATCGGGGTGGAGCCGCGTCCCGGAACCAGCGCCGACGACCATCAGTTCGGCATCGTTCCGTTGATCGTGCGCGCGCTGCTGCAGGCCGGTGTCCGGCCCGACCCCGAAGGAAAAGCCAGAAAGGACGAGACCATCACCCGCATCACATGGGCCGAATATCCGGTACTGTTGCGTCCCGAGGAGGCCTTGCTGTGAGCGGGGCGGTCCGGCTGACGCGCTTCCGCGAATGCGAGGCGGCGCTGCGCAACCGCGACTTGCGGCAGGCGCTCTACGACGCGGGCAAGGTCGTGATGGAAGGCGTGCTTCTGGCCCTGCACGGCGATGAGCATGCCAAGCGCCGGGAAGTGGAAGTGCGCGTCTTTCGCCGCAATTTCTTCCGTTACTACGAAAAGGAAGTCTTCCCCGCGACGCTGGCCGAGACGATCGCGCCCTATGTGGAAAGCGGCGAGGCGGACCTGATCGCCATGGGCTATCGGCTCACGGTCAACCTGACCGCGGACTTCGCGGGGATCGACCGGCCGGAACGCAGCGGCGAGGAAACCGACCGCCTGATCACCTTGACGAAGAAGCTGAGCGAAGGCGCGACGATGGTGCATTCGACGCGCGACCCCGCCGAACTCAATGCCGAGGTGGCGCAGGCGCTCGCCGAACTGGACCGGGATTTTCTCGCTGCCTCGATCGCCCGGCGCAGGGCGCTGCTGGAGGCCGCCGGCACTGGCGACGATGACGCGGATCTCCCGCGCGACGTCCTCACCGTGATTCTGCGAGCCGAGGATGAACTGGAACTCGACGATGCCCAGCGCTTGCGCGAGATCGGCTTCTACCTGCAGGCGGGGGCTCACTCGACCGCAAATTCGGTGGTTCACGCGGTCGACGAGATACTGGGCTGGGCGGGTGACGACCCGGCGCGCTGGGACCGCCTAGACGATCCCATCTTCGTGCAGCAATGCGTCCACGAGAGCCTTCGGCTTCACCCCGCGAGCCCCGAGGCTTGGCGTCGGTCCCTGTGCCCCGTCGCGGTTCGCGAAGACGAAAGCGTCCCGGCGGACACCCGTGTCGAACTCGATCTGTTCCAGGCCAATCGCGACCGGGAGGTCTTCGGGGACGACGCCGACAGTTTCAATCCCGACCGCGAAGTGCCGTCCGGCGTGATGCGCTCGGCGCTGGCGTTCGGCATCGGCGTGCATAGCTGCCTCGGGCGCGAACTCGACGGGGGCGTTCTTGCCCGTGCCGGCAGCGATCCGGCGCGTGTGCAGTATGGCATCGTTCCGCTGATCGTCATCGAACTGCTTCGCCTCGGCGTGCGCAAGCGTCCCGATCGGCCTCCGGAGCCGGATGAATCCACCATCCGCCCCAACTACAAATCCTATCCCGTCACCTTCACGAGAGTTTCCCGATGACCCGGACCGCACTCGTCACCGGCGCGGCCCAGGGTATCGGTGCCGAGATCGCCGCGACCCTTTCCCGCCGCGGATACCGGCTCGCGCTGATGGATCGCGACGCCGACGCGGTGAACGAGGCCGCACGGGCTCTCCACGACGTGGTCGCGCTGCCGTGTGACGTCAGCGACGCTGCGGCGGTCGCATCGGCGTTCGAGGCGCTCGAGACGTGCCCGGACCTGGTCGTCAACAATGCCGGCGTCGTGCGTTTCGGACTCCTTGCCGATCAGAGCGTCGAGGACTTCGCCAAGGTCGTGTCGATCAACCTTGTGGGCGTGTACATCGTCACGCGCGAGGCCGTCCGCCGGATGCGCGAGCGCCGGTCGGGCCATGTCATCTCGCTTACGTCCATCAATGCTTACGGCCCCGGTCCGGGATCGGGCGCCTATCCCGCGACCAAGAGTGCGGTGAAGCAGTTGATGCGCCAGTTCAGTCTCGAATATGGCGACTGCGGCATCCGCTTCAATTCGATCGCGCCCGGCTTCATCGATGGCGGCATGTCGACCCCGATCTATGCCGACCCGAAGGTGCGCAAGGCGCGCAGCGCGGGCGTGCCGATCGGGCGGCTGGGCACGCCGGCCGATATCGCCGAGGCCGTGGCGTTCCTCGATTCAGAGGCGGGAGGGTATATCAACGGCCATGACCTAGTCGTCGACGGGGGCGTGACCAATGCCGTGCTGCGCAACCTGCCGCGCGAATGAGTGCCGCCGATCGCCATTGCGTGCTGCTGGCGGGCGGTTACTCCCACCCGTTCACCGAGACCGGCGACGTGCTGGCGATGCTCGCACGCGAGGCGGGCTGGCATGTCGATCGGCATGAGGAAGCGGAACCGGCGATCGATGCCCTGCAACCGGATACAGGGCTGTTCATCGCCAACGCGCTGTGGTGGTCGATGACCCAGCACGAGAAGTATGAGGCCGACCGACCGCAATGGTCGCGAACTCTCGGCGATGCACGGCTGGCAGCCGTCCGGCGCTTCGTCGAGGACGGCGGGGCGCTGTTGGCGGTCCATACCGCCGTCATCTGCTGGGACACGCAGCCCGGGTGGCGCGATCTGCTCGGTGGCGGCTGGCGCTGGCACCATTCCCATCACCCGCCCATGGGCGAGGCGCGGGTCCGACTGACGGACGCGGGCGCGGCGCTGGCGCCCGAAGCCGCCGGCGGTTTCACGCTGGTCGATGAGGTCTATCACGGGCTCGATCCGGCAGGTGATTGCGCCATCCTGGCCGAGGCCTGCGCGGATACCGACTTCGTCCCCGTCGCGTGGCTGCGCCGCGTGGGGAAGGGGACGGTCGCGGTCGATGCCCTGGGGCATGACGGACGCTCGCTGCGCCAGGCGGACCATCGGGCGCTGCTTCGCGCCGTGCTGAGGAGGGCGGCGGAGAATGTCGCTGCGTGACCGCACGGTCCTGATCGTCGGCTGCACCAGCGGCATCGGCGCCGCTGCCTATCGCCTTTGCGCGGAGGAGGGGGCCCGCGTCTTGGGTGTCGGCCGCAGAAAGGGCGAGGGCGAGGCGCTGGCGCGCGAATGCGGTGGCCGCTTCGCCCAAGTCGACATTCGCGACGAGGCGGCGGTCGATGCGTTTTTCGCCGGGCTGGCCGAAAACGGCGTGACTTTGGATGGGGCGATCAACAATGCGGCGACCACCCAAGACGCCGCGCCGATCGATGCCCTGGGCCTTGAACTGTTCGATCGGGTCTTCGCGCTCAACGTGCGCGCGCTGTTCCATTGCCTTGCGCGCGAGACCGCGATGATGCGCGGCGGGGGCGGTTCCATCGTCAACATCGCCTCGATTGCCGGACGTCGGGGTTTTGCCGGGCTGGCCGCCTATTCGGCCAGCAAGCACGCGGTGATCGGACTCACCCGGTCCGCTGCGCTCGACGGCGCCGGGGACGGCATTCGGGTCAACGCGGTCTGCCCCGGCACGACCCGCACGGAGATGTTCGCGCAGCAAATGAAGACTCGGCCCGGCGGCGAGGCGGCGACCGTGCGCGGCATACCGCTCGGCCGGGCCGCCGATCCGGACGAGCCGGCCCGTGCGGCGGTATGGCTGCTGTCGGATCAGGCAAGCTTCGTGACGGGTGAGATCGTCACGGTCGATGGCGGACGAACGATCGCCTAGGACGGCTCGCGTCGGTACAATTCGCAATCGTGCCCGACGACGCAGATCCGGCTCGGCTTCGCCAAGGCTTCGCAGGCCGCGAGCGCGCCGTCGGGGTCGCGGAACCAGAACTCCTCCACTTTCGCGCAGTCGAGCCCCCAGAGCTGTCCGCCCGGCCTGGGCAATGGCCGGGAGCGCACATGCCCTGCGATGCCGGGGGGCGTCGGGAGCGGCGTGTCGTCCCAGGCGAAGCAGAAGGCATGCCACCGCGCGGCCGGATCGGCGGCCATGATCGTCACCTCTGCCAGCGATGCGCAGTGCAGTGCGATCGGCTCGGCGAATGTGTCTTCCTCGTCGCGTTCCATGACTGCTTGCGACGAGCGATCCGCGAAATGCGCGTGGCGGTGCGCGATCGAGCGATGCCAGATCATCCCGACGCCATCGTGATCCCCCAACCATCCGCGCTGATCCCGCGAAGGCGCGATCAGGTCGCAGTGCACATAGCGCGCGACATTGCGCCAGCGCGGCTGCGCCATGCCGAGCGCCCCGTGCTGCCGCCAGCGAGCCGTCCAATCCTCTCGCGAGAAAGCCGGATTCCGACGCGTGAGATAGACGAGTTTCGGCGAAGTGAGCGACATGGCGAGGGCATTGCATATTATATCGATATCAATATATCAAGAGGAATGGTCGAGCTCTCCCCCTTGCTGTCCCCTTTTTCACTGGGCCGCCTTACCGTGCGCAACCGCGTGGTGATGGCGCCGATGACGCGGGAGATGTCGCCCGGCGGCGTTCCAGGTCCGGACGTGCGCGACTACTATGCGCGACGGGCACGCGGCGGCGTGGGTCTCATCATCACCGAGGGCGCATCGGTCGATCTGGCGGGCAGTTTCGGATCGCGCGTGCCCCGTCTGTATGGACGCGACGCGATCGCGGCCTGGCGGGAGGTCGTCTCGGCGGTTCATGACGAGGGAGCCGCGATCTTCGCGCAGCTCTGGCATGTCGGCGCGTTCTCGCCGTCGCTCATCGGCATGGTCGACACGCTGCCTGCCGACGTTGCGCGCCTCAGCCCCTCGGGGCTCGCGGCGCCGGATCGACCGTTCGGCAGGGCAATGACGGAGGCCGACATCGCGCATGCCGTCGCCGCTTTCGCTGCCGCGGCAGCCGCCGCCCAGGATGCCGGCTTCGACGGGATCGAGGTTCACGGCGCTCACGGCTATCTGCCGGACCAGTTCATGTGGGAAGGCACCAACCTTCGAGACGACCGCTATGGCGGCACGATCGAGGCGCGGATGCACTTCCCCGTCGAACTGGTCGAGGCGATTCGCCGGCGCACGGGCAACGGCTTCGTCATCGGCTTTCGCCTGTCGCAGTGGAAGCAGCTCGACTACGCGGCGCGGCTCGCGCCCGATCCCGACACGCTTGCCCTTTATGTGCGACCGCTCGCCGAGGCCGGCGTCGACGTGTTCCACGCCTCCACGCGCCGCTTCTGGGAGCCCGAGTTTCCAGGCGATCCGCGCAACCTCGCTGGCTGGGTCCGGGCGCTTGGTGGTCGGCCGGTCATCACCGTTGGGTCCGTTACGCTCGACGTCGACTTCAAGGCGCCCAGCGGCAAGCTGGCGGCCAAGGCCCAGCTCGATCATCTCGCGATGCTGGAAGATGGCCTTGCGCGGCAGCACTTCGATCTGATTGCCATCGGACGGTCGCTGCTGGCGAACCCCGACTGGGTGCACAGGCTGGAGCGTAGCGCGCTCGCCGGGCTGGAGGCCTTCGACCGCACCATGATCGACAAACTGAACTGACACGACCAGGGAGACACGGGATGCGAACCATCGAGGGACTAAGCGCGCTGATTACCGGGGGCGGATCGGGGCTGGGCCTCGCCATGGCGCACCATCTTGCCGAGCGCGGCGCCAAAGTGACGATCTCCGGAAGGCGCGAGGCGAAACTGCGCGAGGCGGCGGACGAGGTCGGCTGCGGATGGGTCGTCGGCGATGTCACCGAGGCCGCCGATCGCGAGCGCATGATCGCGCGGGCAGTCGAATATGGCGGTGGTCTCCACGCGCTCGTCAACAATGCGGGCAACATGTACCGCGCGCCGCTCGAAACGCTTGAGGAGAAACGGCTGCTCGATTTGTTCCACAGCAACGTGGTCGGGGCGATGATGCTGACGGCGCTGGCGGTCCCACACCTCGAGGCGGGCGAAGGGGCGGTCATCTTTCTCGGCTCCGGTCATACGCGCCGCGCGTTTCCCAATGCGTCGCCCTATGCGGCGACGAAGGCCGCGGTGCAGACCTTGACGCAGGTCCTGGCGGCCGAACTCGGCCCCAGGGGCATCCGCGTCAATTGCGTGATTCCCGGCGGCGTGGCGACGGAGATCAACGTCAGGGCCGGTCTCGTTACCGCCGAGGAAGCGGTGGCGCGGCAGTCGGCGATGCTGCCCATGCAGGCCCTCGACCGGCTGGGCACGGGCGAGGACGTCGCCGAGGCCGTGGCCTATCTGATTTGCGCCGAATGGGTGACGGGCGCGATCGTCGACGTCGACGGCGGACTGGGGCTGGGAATCTCGCGCGATTAGAGCCGCAGCAGCCGGCGGGCGTTGTCCGCCAGCGGCGCGTCGATGACGGGGAGCGTGAACCGTTCCGGCGCGTCCCACCCGGCGAAGTTGGTGCCGTAGACGAGCCGCGACGTGCCCACTCGCCGCGCCAGCAGCGCCAGCGCCTCGTCGTCATGCATGTGGATATCGAACCACAACTTGCGCGCTTCTTCTTCGAAGGCGCCGTCCGCCCTCAGATAGTCCGCCACCCATGGCCGTTTGTGCGCGGCATGACGGAGCCGCCCCCAGACGAGCGCCAACGCGCCGCCGCCATGGCTGATGCAAATGTCGATGCCGGGGTGGCGGTGCAGCACTCCGCCGAAGATGAGCGTGGCGACGGCGATCGTCTCCTGCATCGTGAAGCCGGCCAGAATGTCCAGTTCGTATTTCTTCAGCGCCGGACTGCCAGCCGGGCCGTCGATGCCGGCCGGGGCGGGATGGAGGAACAGCGGGACGTCCAGTTCCACCACGCGCGCGTAAAACGGGTCCATCGCGGGATCGTCGAGGCCGAGCGGCAGGTCGGTGCCGATATAGGCGGCGCGCAGGCCCAGGTCGCGCACGGCCCGATCGAGCTCCTCGATTGCGGCGGGAATGTCCTGCATCGGCAGACAGGCACTGCCTGCCAGCCGGTCGGGATAGGCGGCGACGAGATCGGCCATGGCGTCGTTGTGGCGACGGCAGAACCGCGTGGCTTCCTCGGCAGGAATGTAATGGAAATAAGTGAGCGGGTTGGGCGACAGCAACTGGAATGCGATGCCGCTGCGGTCCATCGCCACAAGCCGCACCTCGGGCTCCATGAATGCGCTGCCGCGATAGCGGACGTTGCGCAGTCGATACTCTCCGATGCGGAAGACCGGGGTGCCGTCTTCCTCCTCGAAGAGCCATGGGCCGAAGCGCCCCGCCTGTTCGAACGTTTGCGGCAGCACCGCATGCGCGTGGATGTCGATGACCGAAGCGTCGGACGCGCTCATGCGTAACCTCTGACCAGGCCGCCATCGACCTGAATTGCGGTTCCGGTGAGATAGGTCGCGGCGTCGGAGGCGAGAAAGGCGACGACATTGGCGATTTCCTCGACCTCGCCCAGGCGTCCGAGCGGAATGGTGTCGGCGATCGCCTTGCTTACGGCCTCCCCGCTGCGCCCTTCGGCTTTCGCGCGACTGGCGACCAACTGATCGACGCGCGCGGTCCGCGTCCAGCCGGGGCAGACGGTGTTGACCAGCACATTGTCCGGCGCGACTTGCTCCGCCAGCGTCTTGGCCCAGCCGAGCACGGCCATGCGAATGCTGTTCGACAGCGAGAGCCCGGGCACCGGCTGTTTCACGCCGTAGGATGAGATCGTGACGATGCGGCCCCATCGCGCCGCTCGCATGGCCGGCAATACCGCGCGGCTCGCGCGCACCGCCGACATCAGCGTCAGGTCGACCGCCGCTTGCCAGTCGGCGTCGCTCAGGCTGTCGATCGGGCCGGGCTTGGGGCCGCCCGCATTGTTGATCAGCATCTCGATCGGACCGAACGCGGTGACGACCTGTTCGACCGCGTCGTCGATCTCGCTGGCCCGGGTAACGTCGCAACGCACGGCGCGGCTTCCCGGCATCGTCGCGGATGCGGCCGCCAGCCGCTCGGGATCGCGCGCGCAGATCGCGACCCGGGCCCCCTCGGCGTGCAGCCGTTGCGCGGTGGCAAGGCCAATGCCGTCGCTACCCGCCATGACGAACGCGACGCGTCCCTCGAGTCCCAGATCCATGTCGTCAATCCACCGCCGTTTGCTGCGCCCGATAGGACGCGAGATCGAAATAGTCCCGCCATTCCGCGATCAGCCCGTTTTCCAGCCGGAACGCGCCCATGATCGGCAGCGCGACGGTGCGCCCGTCCATCCACATGCGGTCGACGCGCTCCGTCAGCACCGTGTCGCCGCGCCGGGCGATATGCAGGATATCCCAGCGGACGGCATCGAACGGCCCTGCCGATTGGAGGTAGTTCATCACTGCGGCGTGTCCCCGCAGCGGCGGCAAAGGTCCATTGAGGTAAAGGATCTCGGCCGCGAGCAGCGCCTCGATCCGCTCCCAGTCCGGACCTGACCACGCTTCGCAGAACGCCTCCACCAAGGCGACGCGCTCGTCAGGTGGCTTCACGAATGTATCCCTCGATTATATCGATATCGATGTTATTAGAGGGCTTGAGCGTTGTCAAACGGGGCGCGGCACGTCTCGCCCGGCGCGTCGAGCAACGCCCGCTCAGCAAACTCTTGCGGAAGACGAGCCCGCCGGGAAAGTTGCACGTACAGCGTTAGACTTTGTCCGACTGCCGAGTTTGGGAAGCGCGACGGATGAGTGCGGACGCGTCCGCCTTCACTCTGCGTGCCGACTTGGCATGTCCGACGCTCGCGGGCCTAAGGCCGCAGCACCCAGCCGCCGTCGACATGCACCGTCTGGCCGGTGATCCACTGGCCCGCTTCCGAGCAGAGCAGCAGCAAGGTCCCGACCAGTTCGTCGGGCGCACCGCGAGCACGCAGCGCGCAGGCCATTTCGAGGAATTTGATGAAGGGCGAATCGTCGGGGACGAGCATCTTGCCCGCATCCGACGTGACATTGCCCGGAGCGATCGCGTTGCAGGTGATGCCGTCCTTGCCGAACTGCTTGGCGAGGCTGGTGGTGAGGCCGACCAGCGCGAGCTTGGTGATGCCGTAGAGCCCCGAGGCGGGGAAGGCACCGCCCGAGGTCTGGTTGATGATCCGCCCGCCACCACGCTCGCGCATCGAGGGAATCGCGGCGCGCGCGCAAAGCAGCGCGCCATCGAGATTGACCGCGAACGCCTTGTGCCAGGCATCCATGCTGACGCTTTCGAAATTGTCGTAGCTGATATCGACCATCAGCGCGGCGTTGTTGACGAGGATGTCGATGCCGCCGAACGCCTCGATTGCCGCCGCGCCCATTGCCTTGGTCGAGTCCTCGCTGGCGACGTCGACTTCGACTGCCGCAGCCTTGCCGCCGCTTTTGTTAATCTCTTCGGCGACGGCTTGCGCCCCCGCCTTGTTGAGGTCGGCCACCACGACCGAGGCGCCCGCTGCCGCGAGCCCCTTGGCATAGGCCGCGCCGATCGAATTGCCCCGGCCGCCCGCGCCGGTCACCACCGCCACCTTGCCGTCGAGCCGGAACTGGTCGAGCGAGAATGTCATGCTGGTCTCTCCTGAAGGTCAGTTCGCGCCCGCGGCGCGCAGAAAGGCATTGGCGGCGTCGGCGAGCTGCTCGGCCGCATCGCTGTCGGGTAGGGTTGCGGCCAGCAGCTTTACGTCCTTGGCGAGCAGCCCCGCGCCGTGCGCGAAGGCATCGGGCTGGGGCAGCCGCGCATAGACTTCGAAGCCGAAGCTGCGCCCGCTGCTCGCCTTGATGAGGTCGCCGAACGCCTTGCGACCGATGCCGAGCGCTTCGCTTGCCTGCATCGCGGCATGGGCGAGGCCCATATTGGCCGCCATCAGTGCGTTGTTGACGATCTTGGCGCGCTGGCCCGATCCCGCCGGGCCGAGCAGTACGAGCAGGCCGGCAAAGCTCTCGAACACCGGCTTTGCCTGTTCAAAGGCGGCCTGCTCGGCGCCGCACATGACGGTGAGTGTCTGCGCCGCCGCCGCCGGACCGCCGCCGCTCACCGGAGCATCGACGAAGGCCACGCCGCGTTCGGCGCAGCGCGCGGCGAGCTTTTCGCAGCTTTCGGGCAGGATCGTCGAATGGATGGCGAGCAGGCTGCCCGGGCGCATCGCCGGGATGATCTGGTCGCACAGATCGGCGACGCCCGCATCGTCGACCACGCACAGCCCGACATGATCGCAGGCGGCGGCGAGTTCGGCGGGCGATGCCGCAGCCGTCGCCCCTTGCGCGACGAAGGGATCGAGCGCCTCGGGACGGCGCGCCCAGACAGTGAGCGGATAGCCTTCGGCCAGCATCCGCTCGGCCATCGGCCCGCCCTGACTGCCGAGGCCGATGAATCCGGTGCTCGGATTACCGGTCATCCCGCGGTGATCCCCTTGTCGATCGACAGGCACGATCCGTGGAAGCCGCGTCCGGCGGGCGAAGCAAGCATGAGGATCACGTCGGCGACATCCTCGACTTCCACCGTGCCGCGCATGCCCGAGAAGCGCTTGAGCAACTCGATGTCGCAGTTTTCGGGCGGGCGGAAGTTCTTCGCGATGTTGGTGATCATGCCTCCCGGCGCGACGGCGTTGATGCGGATGGGTTTCTTCTGGAACTCCATCGCCATCGCCTTGGTCATGCCGACGATGCCCCATTTGCTGGCGCAATAGGCCGCGGCATAGGCTTCGCCGATATAGGATGCCGAGGACGCGACATTGACGATCGCGCCGTCGCTTTCGAGCAGGTGCGGGATCGCCGCCTGCGAGAGTAGGAACGGCGCGTCGAGATTGACCGAGATCGTCCGGCGATACTGGTCGATCGGCATGTCCGCCGAATTGGCGAGATAGATGACGCCCGCGATGTTGCACAGCGCGTCGAGCCTGCCGAACTTCTCGACCGCCTTCGCGACCACCGCCGCGCAGGCCCCCGGATCGGAAAGGTCCGCCGTCTCGCTTCCCACTTCGCGGCCGCTGTCGGCAAGCATCGATACGGTTTCGGCCAGATCGTCAGCATTGACGTCGACCAGCCACAGATCGGCGCCCGCCGCCGCCAGCGTCAGCGCCGTCTGGCGGCCGAGGCCCGATGCCGCGCCGGTTACCAGCGCGACCTTGCCGTTCATGTCGGTATTCATGCGTTTCGCCTCATGCTTTCGGGGCGTGCTAGGGCAGGCCCTTGGCAACCTTGTCGATCATCTCGAGGATGACCATCTGCATCCGCGACGCCTTGGGCCAGCCGGCATGGGTGCCATATTGCAGCACGAATTCGAGCATCTCGTCGGGCTGGCAATTGCCGCTCGCCATCGCCGCGTGGATGTGGCTGCGGATCGGAATTTCCGCGCCCGATTCGCACACGCCGACCAGGGTGATCCAGCGGCGCGACGGCTCGTCGAGCCCGCGACGGCGCCACATTTCGCCGAAGACGAAATTGTTGATCCCCTGAAGATAGGGCGTCCTGGGCGGCCCGGGCGGGAACAGCATCACCTTGTCGAATTCGGCATGGCCCTGATCGTTGCGCTCCTGCGGGTCCCAGGCCTCGCCGCGGATCGGCGGCACTTCGGCAGGCGGCAGGCCCAGTTCCTCGGCGACGCGGGTGACAGCCCGGTCGAGCCGCCCACCATTGCCCCATCCGGCATAGACGGCGAGGTGCAGCGCGGCTTCACGCAGTTCGGCGAGCGTCAGTTCCTGATTGGTGAGCGCGCCGCGCACGAAATCGTCGATCTGGCTGTCTTCCAGATTGCACGTCGCGGCGGTCGCCATCGCCACCAGATAGCGCGCGCGCAGCGGCAATCCGGGGCGTGTCCACACTTCCGCCCAGACGAAGTCGCGCCAGCTCTCCTCGAGCAGCGTACTGGGCTGGACCGGGTCTCGCCCGGTCGATCTGGCTTCGGTGTCGAGGCCGGTCTGCGACCGGTCGGCGGGGTCGAGCATTGCCATGTCCGCGCTCCTCAGTCCTGCAGGTTGATCCAGACGTTGCGGACCTGCTGAAACTCGCGCAGCCCCTCGATCCCGCCGAGGCGGCCGTGACCCGAATGTTTCATCCCGCCGAAGGGGACGCAGGGCGTCATCGCCTCGCCCGATCCGTTGACCTGAACCTGCCCCGCCATCATCCGGTTGGCGACGCGGTGTGCGCGGGCGAGATTGGTGGTGTGGATATAGGCGCCGAGGCCGTAATCGCTGTCGTTCGCCAGCGCGATGGCCTCTTCCTCGCTGTCGAAGGGGGTGACGACCAGCACCGGCCCGAACACTTCGTTGCGCGCGATATGGCTGTCGGGCGAAACATCGGCGAGCACGGTGATCGGCAGGAAATAGCCGGCTTCATGATCGCCGCCCATGCGTTCACCGCCGACCACGACGCGCGCACCGTCGGAAACGCCGCCTTCGACCATCGACTGGATGCGATTGAGCGCGCTTTCGGAAATGACCGGCCCCATCACCGTGTCCTGCGCCAGCGGATCGCCGACCTTGATATAGCCCGCCATCGCCTGCAGCATCTGAAGATAGGGCTCGTAGATCGAGCGCTCGACCAGCAGCCGCGTGCCGTTGACGCAGCCTTGTCCGTTGGCGCTCACCGCTCCGGTCAGACCGCGTTTTGCCGCTGCTTGCAAATCGGCATCGCCGAACACGATCACCGCCGATTTGCCGCCCAGTTCAAGGCCAACCGGCTTCAGCGTGTCCGCCGCGCTCGCCAGGATCTTTTTCGCCGTGCCGCCCGATCCGATGAATTCGATCTTGCCGATGCCGGGATGCGACACCATCGCCGCGCCGACATCGCCGCCGCCGGTGACGAGATTGACCACGCCCGGGGGAAAACCCGCCTCACCGATCAGCTCGACCAGCTTCATCAGCGAATAGGGCGCGTTTTCGGGGGCTTTCAGCACCACGCAATTGCCCGCGGCGAGCGCAGGTGCCAGAACCATCGTGGCGGCGAAGAGCGGCCCGTTCCACGGCACGATAACGCCAACCACGCCATAGGGCTCGTAGCGCACATAGTCATGCGCGGGACCGCCCCAGGTCTCGATCGCGCGCCCTTCGATCTTGTCGGCCCAGCCGCCGAAATAGCGGAACTTCTGCGCCGCGTCGGCGCTCATATGCGGACCGGCGAGCAGGATCGATCCGTTCTCATAAGTGAGCAGCGGCGTCATCTCGTCGGCGCGCGCCTCGATCAACGCCGCGAGTTTGAACATCAGGTCGCGGCGCTTGTCGCCGGTCATTGCGCGCCATTCGGGGAAGGCCGCCTGCGCCGCCGCGACGGCCTTGTCTACGTCGCTCGCATCGGACATGCGGATCTCGGAGGTCACTTCGCCGGTGGCGGGATAGACATGCGCGTGCGTGTCGCCGCTGCCCTTGGCAGGCGCGCCGCCGATCACGGTGGTCGCCTTCGGCAGATTCGATCGATCCGGGCTGATAAACGCCATTTTCCTGCTCCAACTCCGATAGGCGCCCGCTTGGTGTGGGTCGTTTCTGCGCGCATGCTATTGCGCGTTAACTAGGCCGACAACTGGCTCGAAATGCGCCATTTCCGGCCAAATCTCGTCGACAAAGGCCAATACTATGCATAGTATTTCGCGCATGGCGAAGCTGACCAAAGTGTCGCGGCGGCGCGGAATCAATCTCGTCACAGCGACGGCGGCAACGCTGCGCGAGCATATCTTCGCCTGCGCTCCGGGTACGATGCTGGGCTCGCTCCACCAGCTTGCGCGCGAACTGGAGGTGGGCATCGTCACGCTGCAACAGGCGGCGCGCGTGCTCGAGCATGAAGGCATATTGGAGGTAAGGCGCGGTCCCGGCGGCGGCTATTACGGCATCCGCCCCGACGAAGCGGCGCTCGAGCGAGCGATGGACGCCTATCTGCGCGTGCATCCGGCGACTTATGACGAGGCACTCGACATGACCTCGCTGCTTTTCAACGAACTCGTCGCCGCGGCTGCGCGCTGCGAGGACGCCGCCATGCGCGCGAAGCTGGCTGCGATCGCCGATCAGTTCGACGAGACCAGGCTGGACTATGTGACGATCGGTGCGCTGGAAATCGAATTTCAGGAACTGCTGTTCCAAATGGTGCGTCGCCCGCTGTTCGAGATGCTCACCCGCGTGACGCTGCAATACGCGACCAGCCACAGCGTACCGTCTGTCCATCATGTGCAAAACGATGTGGCACGCTGGTGCGCGGGCCGCAGGACGATCATCGCCGCGATCGTCTCGGGCGACGAAGCGCTGGCCCGCTTCGAGGCCAACCGGCAGAACCGGATGATCGTTCGCAAACACCTCGAAAGTGCATTGGCCTGGGAGAAAGCCGATGCACCATGAAGCGGATTTACGCTGCCCTTAACCCCCGTTGATCCGTCCTGACCCGTCAGCGAAGAGCAGGATCGGTCAGATTGCAGCGAGCAAATCGGCCAGTTAACAATCCTGCCGAATTGCAGAATCTAAGGTCCTGCCATTTCTTGGCTTGCATGGCGGAGACGGAGGGATTCGAACCCTCGATACCCCGATAGAGGTATGGCTCCTTAGCAGGGAGCTGGTTTCAGCCACTCACCCACGTCTCCGGATCGCGGCCAGCGCGAGCGGCGGCCTATAGCGGCGGCGCCCGTGCGCTTCAAGGGTCTGCGCGCGGCAATTCGACATGTCGCCGCACGCGGCCGCGTCGAAGGGACGATTCGGCTGGCCGCAAAACCGACTCGGTCCACCGCCCGTTCATTGCGGGGTCATGCGTGCTGGACTCTCTTGGCGCCCGGAAAGCCTGGTGGGGCCGCGCGCGCGGTGCGCCTTGCCCGGCGTGTGTGGAGGTATTTGGTTCGTCATGATGTCGCGCAGCAAGACTTCGCTGGCCGCCGCGCTCCTCGCGCTGGTTGCCGCCCTGTTCACAGTGGCGCCGGCTACGGCTCAGGTTCGCGCGGTCGATCCCGACACCGCCATCGACGGCGATCTCATGGGTGGGGATACCGCCCCGCCGCAAAGCTCCTATCCCGAGACCAGCTATCCCGAAACGCGCTATCCCGACGCGGCGCCATCGCCCTCGGTCGATGCCGGCGTCCAGAACGACACCGCGATCGACAACGGCACGCCGGTCGACAGCTACGGCGGCGTCGACGCCTGGGAGGCGCGCGATCTGGGCACCGATCCCGCGGCCTCGGCGAACACCTATCACAAGGACGACCTGATCGGCGCGGCCGAAGGCGTCTTCGGCGAGGGCGCCGAGGGGCTTGCCAGCATGATCGAGGACCTGCTGCGCAAGCAGGGCGAGCCCAATGGCTACATCGTCGGACGTGAGGGCTCGGGCGCCTTCGGTATCGGACTGCGCTATGGCTCGGGCACGCTCTATCACAAGGTTGAGGGACAGCGCCCGGTCTACTGGACGGGGCCTTCGCTGGGCTTCGATGCGGGGCTCAACGCCGGCAAGGCCTTCGTGCTGGTCTACAACCTCTACGACACCGAGGATCTCTATCACCGTTATGCGGCGGGCGAGGGCCAGGCCTATCTCGTCGGCGGGTTCAACGTCAGCTACCTGCGGCGCAAGGACGTGGTGCTGATCCCCGTGCGGATGGGCGCCGGTCTCCGGCTCGGCGCCAATATCGGCTACATGAAGTTCTCGCACGACCAGGATTGGCTGCCGTTCTGAACCGTCTCGCCGCGCCCCGTCGCGCATTCGCTTGCACCCCATCGCGCCCGGCGCTAAGCCCCCGCGCGCCATGCTTACAGACCTGCAACAACAGCCCGCCGATGCGCTTCTCGCGCTGATCAAGCTCCACAACACCGACCCGCGTGCCGACAAGATCGACCTCGGCGTCGGCGTCTATCGCACCGGCCAGGGCGAGACTCCCGTGTTCGGCGCGATCAAGGCGGCGGAGAAGAAGCTGGTCGAGACGCAGGCTTCCAAGGCCTACCTCGGGCCCGAGGGCGACATGGGCTTCGTCGAAGCGCTGATGCCCTACATTTTCGGCAAGGCCTCGCCCGACATGGGCGACCGCATCGAGGGCATGCAGACGCCGGGCGGAACCGGTTCGCTGCGCCTCGCGCTGGCGATGGTCAAGAAGGCCGGTTACAAGCGCCTGTTCGTCGGCAAGCCGAGCTGGCCGAACCACAATCAGATCTGCGCCGACATCGGCCTCGACGTGGTCGAGTTCAACCACGCCGCGCCCGACGGCACCGCCGACATGGACGGACTGCGCGGCGCGCTCGCCGAGGGGGGCGAGCACGATGCGATCCTGCTCCACGGCTGCTGCCACAACCCGACCGGCATCGACTATTCGAACGCCGAGTGGGACGAGATCGCCAAGCTGATCGCCGGGGCCAAGGTGCTGCCGGTGATCGATCTCGCCTATCAGGGGCTCGGCATGGGCATGGAGGAGGACGCCTACGGCCTGCGCCGCGTTCTGGTCGCGGTGCCCGAGGCGCTGGTATGCTATTCGTGCGACAAGAACTTCGGTCTCTACCGCGATCGCGTCGGCGCGCTTTACGCGATGGTCGCCGATCCGGCGGACCTGCCGCGCGTGATGTCGAACGCGCACGCACTGGCGCGGGCCAACTGGTCGCAACCGCCCGATCACGGCGGTGCGGCGGTGCGGCTGGTTCTCGAGGACGAGGCGCTCACCGCGCAGTGGCTCGACGAGCTCGACCAGATGCGCGAGCGCATGCGCCAGGTGCGCGCCAGGCTCGCGGCCGCGGGCGAGACCGGCGGTGTCGATCTCTCGCCGATCGGCGGGCAGAACGGCCTGTTCTCGATCATCCCGTTCACGCCCGAGCAGGTGCAGGAAATGCGCGCGAAGCACGGGATCTACTTCGCCGGATCGGGCCGCATCAACATTGCCGGGCTGACGATGGGCAACATCGACAAGTTCATCGCCGCGGTCGCCGACGTAACGGCGTGATGGAGCGCCAGCCGGTCCTCGAAGGGGATCGCCTGCTGTTGCGGCCCTTGCGGCCCGATGACCGCGACGCGCTCTACGCCGTCGCCTCGGACCGCGAGATCTGGGCGATGCACCCGGCGCACGACCGCTGGCGGCCCGACGTCTTCGCCACCTTCTTCGCCGAAGCGCTGGCGCGCGGCGGGGCGCTGGCGATCATCGAACGCGCGAGCGGAGAAATTGTCGGGTCGAGCCAGTTCGGCGAAGAAGACCCGGCGCATCCGGGCGAGATCGAGATCGGCTGGTCGTTCCTCGCGCGGCGCTTGTGGGGCAAGGGCTGGAATGCCGAGTTCAAGCGGCTGATGCTCGCCCACGCCCTGGCGCACTACGAAGCCGCGATCTTCCAGGTCGGCGAGGACAATGTGATTTCGCGCAGGGCGATGGAAAACATCGGCGGCGTGCTGATCGCGCGCACGCGCGACGTCGAGCGTGCCGGCAGGATGGTGCGTCACGTGACCTATGCGATCACGCGCGAGAGCTTCGCCGGCGCCGCGCTCAGCCCTTCAGGCTCTGCATCCGCTTGAGATAACGGGCGAGGACGTCGATCTCGAGATTGACCTTGTCGCCTTTCCCCAGCGCGCCCAGCGTCGTCACTTCGGCGGTGTGCGGAATGATGTTTACCGCGAACTGGCAGGTGCCGTCCGGCTGGTCGGTCACGTCGTTGACGGTGAGCGATACGCCGTCGACGGTGATCGAGCCCTTGGGGGCGAGATAGGGCGCGAGATCGGCCGGGATGGCGAAGACGATCCGGCGCGAATCGCCTTCGGGGCTCACGCCGATAACTTCGCCCACGCCATCGACGTGGCCGGTCACGATATGGCCGCCCAGTTCGTCGCCGAGCTTGAGCGCAGGCTCGAGGTTCAGCTTCGTGCCCGCCTCCCAGCGGCCCGGCACGGTGCGCGTGACCGATTCGGCCGAGACGTCGACCGCGAACCAGGCGTCGCCCGGCGCGCCGCCGCGATCGACGACGGTGAGGCATACGCCCGAGCAGGCGATCGAGGCACCGATGGCGATCCCTGCGGGGTCGAAGGGACAGGCGACGGTGAGGCGCAGGTCGCCCGTCTTGCGGGATTCGCGGATCGTGCCGAGCGCGGTGATTATTCCGGTGAACATCGCGTGCGGCTGTAGACTTCGAGCGTGTCGCTGCCAAGCCGCCTGCGATCATCGAGCCGCCAGCGGCCATGCGCCTCGGCGAGCGCGCGAAGTCCGATGTCGGCGATGGCTGGGAGGCCGCCGCCGATCAGCACGGGCGCGCGATAGAGCAGGAGCCGGTCGACGAGGTCGGCGGCGAGGAAGGACGAGGCGGTCTGCGCGCCGCCTTCGACGAAAAGGTACTGCACGTCCGCCAGCGATCCGATCGCTTCGGGCGAGGGCAGGGCGCTCCAGCCGTCGGGCGCGCCCTGGCGCGTGAGGACCACGCGGCGCGGACTGCGTTGCGCAAGGCCGGGCAGGCGGACATCGAGCCCGGGCGCATCGGCGCGCAGGGTGCCGCCGCCGACGAGAATCGCGTCGGCCCCGGCGCGCATCGCATGGCTATGCGCGCGCGCTGGATCGCCGGTGATCCATCGGCTCTCGCCTCCTGCCGTCGCGATGCAGCCGTCGAGCGACATCGCGAGCTTGAGCGTGACGTGGGGCCGCCCCGCGCGCCTGACGCTGAGATAGCCTTCGAGGCTCGCTTCGGCTTCCGGAGAGGCTTGGCGCTCAACCCGAATCCCGGCCTCGCGCAGGCGTGCGATCCCCGCACCGGCGGTGCGCGGGTCGGGGTCTTCGCAGCCGATCACCACCCGCACGATGCCCGATGCGGCGACGAGGCCGGAGCAAGCGGGGCCGCGTTCGGACTTGTGCGCGCACGGTTCGAGCGTGACATAGAGCGTGGCGCCGCGCGCCGCCTCGCCCGCGGCTTCGAGCGCGATCGCTTCGGCATGGGGGCGGCCGCCCGGGCGAGTCCAGCCGCGTCCGACGATCCTGCCGTTCTTGACCAGGATCGCGCCGACCGCCGGGTTGGGGCGGCTCATCGGCTTGCCGCGCGCGGCCAGCGCGGCGGCGGCGGCGAGCCAGCGCGAATCCTCGCTCATCGCGGCTCACTCACCGGGGGCGACGGCCTCATCGGCGGCTTGTGCCGCGCGCGCGGCGTTTGCCTCGGCGCGGCGCTTGCGGATCGCCTCGAGCTTCGCCTTCTCGCGCGCGGCCTCTTCGGCATCGGCCTCGCGCGCGATCTTCTCGACGTCCATCCCGGACCAGCGACCGAGCGACTTGTAGATCGCGCGCACGTCTTCGTCGCGTCGCGCCTGTTCGCGGGCCACGGCTTCCTTGCGTTTCTGGTTCTCGATGTTCGAGGCCATGATCTCGGCATCGGTGCGATGCTCGGGCAGGACCGAGATGTAGTCGACCTTGGGCGGCAGATGCGGCGCGCTGCCTTCCTGCTGGAACATCACGTAGAACACGCCGAAGGTGCAGGCGCCCGCCAGCGCGGCGATGCGCCAGCGGTTGTTGCCCGCCTGCTTCCACACCTCGCGGAAGTCGGCGAACATGCCGCGTGGGCTGACGTCGCGCCAGATTCCGGTGGGTTTGATCAGAGGCATGACCCGCTATTTAGGCCCTTGCGGGCGGCGTGTCACCCTAGCGGGACATAGAGCGAGCGCCCGTGCCGCTTCAGCCAGGCATTGGCATGGTCGATGTCGCCCTCGAACAGGCCGGCGAGGCAGGCATGGAAGGCGCGCGAGTGATCGAAGTGGATCAGGTGCGCGACCTCGTGCGCGACGACCGAGCGCCGCACCGCATCGGGCGCCATGATCAGCCGCCAGTTGATCCGGATCGCACCGTCGGGCGCGCAGCTTCCCCAGCGGCGCTGCGCGTTCGACAAGGCAAGCTTGGGCGCGGACCGGCCTGCCTTCACGCAGTATTCGGCGAGGTCGTCGGCGAGCAGCGCGCGTGCCTCGTCCTGCATCCAGCGCCTGAGGCGCGAGGGCAGCGAGGCTTCGGGGCCGCCGATCCGCAGCGTCGGCCCCTCGATCGCCGGACGGCGGCGCGCGGCGGGATCGTGCGCGATTTCGAGTACCGCGCCGCGAAAGGCGATCGTTCCCCCATGTCCCAGCGCCACGGGGCCGGGAATCGCCGCGACCTGCCGGGCGAGCCAGTCGCGGCGCGACGCGGCAAAGGCGAGGGCGTCGGCGGTGCGGCCCCAGGTGGGCATCGAGATGCGCACTTCGCTGCCGTCGGGAGCCAACCGCATGGTCATGCGGCGCGAGCGGGCCAGCCTGCGGATCACGATTGGCAACTCGCGCTCGCCGATCGTGATCGCGGGCGCCGCGCTCTCGCGGCGCAGCCAGAGGGGCAGGACGTCAATCATCCTCTTCGGGCTCGTCCGCATGGTCCGCGTTCCAGCCGAGCGAATGGGTGACGTGGTTCTCGATCGGCCCGGCATCGGTCTCGCTCACGACCTTGCCTGCCACCGATATCCCCGCCGCGTGCACCGCGTCGCGGTCGCCGCACACGAGGTAGTGCCAGCCGGGCAGCGGCTCGCCGTCGGCGCGCAGGCGATAGGCGCAGGTCGGCGGCAGCCACTCGAGCCCGGCGGCATTGCGCAGCGTCAGCCGCAGGCAGTCGGGCACATAGGCGCGGCGGTGGCGATAGTCGCTGCAGCGCGCGGTCTTGAGGTCGAGCAGCTTGCACGCGACGTTGGTGGCCAGGTATTCGCCGGTGTCGGCGTCTTCCAGCTTGTGCAGGCAGCACTGTCCGCAGCCGTCGCACAGCGCTTCCCACTGCGCCCGGTCGAGCGTGTCGAGCGGCTGCTCCCAGAAGGGTCGGTCGCCGGTTACCTTACCCATTTTTCGAGTTCGGCGGCCACGGCGGCGCCCTTGTCGGCGACGCCCTTTTCGACAGGCAGCATGGCAATCGGATCGCCCTCGGGCGACATCAGGAACGCCACGCGCGAGTGGTCCATGAGGTAGCCACCCTCGGTTTCCTCGCCCTTCTTGTAGTAGGTGGCGAAGGCATCTGCGGCGGTCTTTACCTGGTCGGGCGTACCGGTGAGGCCGAGCAGCCGGGGCGAGAACGCGGCGGTCCACTGGCCGACGACCTTTGGCGTATCGCGTTCCGGGTCGATCGAGATGAACACCGGCTGGACCTTGGCGGCGAGATCGGGATGCGCCTTGGCGAAACGGTTGTACCCCATCATCATCGCCTGCACGTCGAAGGGGCAGGCGTCCGGACAGAAGGTGTAGCCGAAATAGATGATCGCATACTCGCCGCGCAGGTCGTCCCAGGTCACCGTATCGCCGTTCTTGTCGACGAGAGTGAAGGGACCGCCCAGCGCCGCGCCCTCGAGCGGAGGCTTTTCGCCTCCGGGCGAACCCGATGAACAGGCCAGAAGCATGAGCGGGGCGAGAACGCCCAGGAGCATTCTTAGGAGTGAGAACATGGCGCGGCGGTTCATGCTCTGCTAAACGCGGCCATGCAAGCGCAAGCGGGTCGCGAGACGCAGGGCGCGCGGCAAGGATCTGGAGGTAAAGGCGAAGTGGTGATGCGAGTTGAGTCCGGGCGGCGTGGCGCGATCAGGCTTTCCATGGCGGGGCTCGTGATGGCGTTGGCCGCGACGCTGGCCGCGCCGCAACCGGCGATGGCGCAGTTTTCGGACGGCTACAAATTTCTCGAGGCGGTCAAGAAGAAGGAAGGCGACAAGGTCGAGCAGGCGCTGAGCGAGGGCTCGACGATCATCAACTCGCGCGACGTCACTTCGGGCGTGACCGCATTGCACATCGTCACCGAACGGCGCGACCTCACCTGGCTGCGCTATCTGGTGGGCAAGGGCGCCAACGTGAACATCCGCGACGCCAAGGGCGTCACCCCGCTCCAGCTCGCGGTCAGCCTCGGCTGGGTCGATGGCGTGCGCTTCCTGGTGAGCGCCAAGTCCAAGCTCGACGAGACCAACGTCGCGGGCGAGACGCCGCTGATCAGCGCGGTGCACCGCAAGGACCTGACGATGACGCGCATTCTGCTCGATGCGGGCGCCGATCCCGACCGTGCCGACAATTCGGGGCGCTCGGCCCGCGACTACGCAAGGCTCGAAGGGCCGCACAGTTCGATCCTCGATGCGATCGAGGCGAAGGACAAGGACGAGAAGAAAGCCTCGTCCGGCGAAACCTACGGACCGACGATTTGACCGAGGCGGGAGAGCAAGAGATGGCGGACGAAACGCTGGACGATCTGCGGCGCCGACTCGCCCCGGCGATCGCCCGTGCCGCCGTATTCGACGGCTGGAGCGCCGATGCGGTGCGGCAGGCCGCGGCTGAGCTCGGCATCGACCCCGACGTCGCGGCCTATGCCTTTCGTGACGGTGCGATGGAGATGATCGCCGCCTGGATCGCGCATGTCGATCACGCGATGGCAAGGGCGCATCCGCCCGAGGCGCTTGCCGGGATGCCGGTGCGCGAACGAATTCGCGCGCTGGTGCTCGCGCGGCTCGATGCGGTAGCCGGGCTCGAGGAAGCGCTCGGGCGGGCGCTGTCGATCATGGCGATGCCTGCGAACGCGGCGCGCGCGGCGAAACTCGGCTGGCATAGCGCCGACCTGATGTGGCGGCTCGCGGGCGACCGGGCGATGGACTTCAACCACTATTCGAAGCGCGCCATCCTGGCAGGCGTCTATGCGGCGACGCTCGCCGTGTTCAAGGACGACGAAAGCGAGGGCAAGGCCGAGACCCGCGCCTTCCTCGACCGGCGAATCGAGGGGATCATCCGCTTCGAGAAGGCCAAGGCGAAGGTTCTGCGCAAGCCCGAGGAGCGCTTCAGCCTCGCGCGATTCCTCGGCCGGCTGCGCTATCCGGCGACGTGACGATTTGATCGCGGCCAAAGCCGTGGGCCGGGTGGAAGGCCTATCCTGCGAGTGATTCGAAAAAGCGAGCTATTGCGAATAAGTTGCAATATCCCGCTCTATCTGGCAGCGGGATTCGCATGAGGCTCGATCAACTTCCGATAGGGACCGCCGCGCGGATCACGGCCATCGACTGGCCGGTCCTCGTCAAGGAAGAGGCCGCGCGCCTCAAGGCGCTCGGCATCGACGAAGGGGCGAACGTTTCGATCGCGCATCGCGGGGTGTTCGGCGGCAGCGATCCGGTCGCGCTGGTGGTCGGCCGCATGACCGTCGCGCTGCGCCGCGCCCATGCCGCTGCGATGGAAGTCGAGGCCCTGTGAATCCGCAACGCAAGGTCGCCCTCGTCGGCAATCCCAACGCGGGCAAGTCCGCGCTGTTCAATGCCCTGACCGGTGCCCGCCAGAAGATCGCGAATTATCCCGGCGTGACCGTCGAGCGCAAGGCGGGGCGCATGTTGCTGCCGAACGGCGAACCGGTCGAATTGACCGACCTTCCCGGCGCCTATGCGCTCGATCCGACGAGCCCGGACGAGGAAGTCACGAGCAAGGTGATCCGCGGCCAGTTCGCCGGCGAACGCACACCGGACGTGCTGGTCGTCGTGCTCGACGCATCGAACCTGGAACAACACCTCGTCTTCGCGCAGGAAGTGATCGCGCTGGGCAAGCCGACCGTGGTGGCGCTCAACATGGTCGATCTCGCCGAGCGCGACGGACTGGTGCTCGATCCGGCGGTCCTCGAGGAGGAGCTCGGGGTCAAGGTCGTGCCGACCGTCGCGGTGCGCCGGCGCGGCCTCGCGGAACTCGGCGCGGCACTGGCGGCGGCCGGATCGCGCCATCCGGGCCCGGGCCAGACCGATCTTTCGCTCACCGAGAGGCGCGTCGCCGCGCATGCCATGGCCTCGGCGGCGATCCTGTCCGAATCGCGGCGCCATCGCCTCCACGCGCGGCTCGACAGGGCTCTGCTGCATCCGTGGCTCGGCCCGCTCTTTCTCGTCGTGCTCCTGTTCGTCGTGTTCCAGGCCGTGTTCGCCTGGGCGACCCCGTTCGCCGACGCGCTCGAAGCCGGTGTCGGCACATTGAGCGACTTTGCCATGGCGACGATCCCGGCCGGCTTCGTGCAGGATCTGATCGTCCAGGGCCTGCTTGCCGGCGTCGGCGCGGTCGTCGTGTTCCTGCCGCAGATCGTGATCCTGTTCGCCTTCATCCTGGCGATGGAGCAATCGGGCTACATGGCGCGCGCCGCCTTCCTGATGGACCGGATGATGGCCTTCGTCGGGCTTTCCGGCCGCAGCTTCATCCCGCTTCTCTCCAGTTTCGCCTGCGCGATTCCGGGAATCATGGCGACGCGCTCGATCTCCGATCCCAAGGACCGGCTGACGACGATCCTGATCGCGCCGCTGATGACCTGTTCGGCGCGGCTGCCGGTCTACGCGGTGATCATCGCCGCGTTCATTCCCAACGAGACGGTCGGCGCCGGCATCGGCTTGCAGGGGCTCGTGCTCTTCGCGCTCTACGCGGCGGGAGTCGTCGGCGCGATGGCGGTCGCGCTGGTGCTGCGCCGCTCGGTGACGATGGGCGCGGCCAGCGGCTTCATCATGGAACTGCCCAAGTACCAGCTTCCCAAGCTCAAGGACCTCGGCATCGGCCTGTGGCAGCGCGCGTGGATCTTCCTGCGCCGCGCGGGCACGATCATCTTCACGGTCACGATCGTGCTCTGGCTGCTGCTGAGTTTTCCCAAGGCCGGGCCCGGCGAGAGCCAGGTCGACGTTTCGATCGCGGGCAAGCTGGCCAATGGTCTGGCCGTCGTGGTGGAGCCGATCGGCTTCAACCGCGACATGGCGCTGGCGCTGATCCCGGCGATGGCCGCGCGCGAAGTGGCAGTCAGCTCGCTGGCGACGACCTACGCGGTCGATGCGGGCGACGACGAGGAAGCCGAGGCCGTCGCGCTCGGCGATCAGCTCAAGGCGCGCTGGACGCTGCCGATGGCGCTCGCCTTCCTCGCCTGGTTCGTCTTCGCGCCGCAGTGCATGTCGACGATCGCGGTGGCGCGGCGCGAGACCAACGGGTGGAAGTGGCCGACCTTCATGCTCGTCTACCTGTTCGCCCTCGCCTACGTCTCGGCCGGAGCGACGTTCTGGATCGCGAGCGCCTTCGGGCTGTAGTCGCTCACCTGCGAACAACCGCCGTTTGCGGACTCGCGCCGGCGGGTCGCATTGGCTAATCCCGTCGCTCAGATTCGAGAGGACAAGGAATCCATGGCAGGCAGCCTCAACAAAGTCATGCTCATCGGCAACCTCGGGGCCGATCCGGAGATCCGCTCGTTCCAGAACGGCGGCAAGGTCGCCAATCTGCGCATCGCCACTTCCGAGAGCTGGAAGGACCGCAATACCGGCGAGCGTCAGGAGCGGACCGAATGGCACAGCGTCGCGATCTTTTCCGAAGGGCTCGTCGGCGTGGTCGAGCGCTATCTGCGCAAGGGCTCGAAAGTCTACGTCGAAGGCCAGCTCCAGACGCGCAAGTGGCAGGACCAGTCGGGCAACGACCGCTATTCGACCGAAGTCGTCATTCGCGGCATGAACGGCACGCTGACCATGCTCGATGGCGCCCCGGGCGGCGGTGGTTCGCGCGGCGGCGGTGGCGGAGACTGGGGCGGCGGTGGCCGTTCGCAGCAGGGCGGTGACGACTGGGGGCGCGGCTCCTCGTCGGGCGGCGGCTCTTCGCGCGGCGGTGATGACTGGGGGCGCGGAGGCGGCGGCAGCCTGGGCGACGACCTCGACGACGATATCCCGTTCTGATCAGCGCGAGGGCACCGATCGGTCGCGCCGGTGGACGAAGCCCGCGACCGACAGCCGCACGCGGTCCCCCGCCGCCGGCTCGACCCGCGTGATCGCGTGCCGGACGTGGGGCGGGATGGTGACGAGCCGGTCGAAGGACGGCAGAATCCACGAGCCGTGACCGATTTGAGCGACCGAGCGGCGCTCTTCTTCCGGTTCGAAGACGGCCCGGCGAACCGGCGGTGAATCGGGATCATCGGGCACGAGCAGCAGCAGGCCGCCCCAGTGCACGTCCCATTCACGCGTGAGATAATAGGTGTAGGCCCCGTCGTAGAGCGTGTCGTCGCGGTGGAGGCCGAGCCCCGATGCGACCGGATAGATCCATGGCGTCAGGCTGACGATCCACGCGTTCGACCTTGGATCGAGCATCGCGCGGGCTATCTCGCGCGCCAGCGGCTGCAGCGGTTCGGGCAGTTCCGTGTTGACGCCGTTGCCGTGCGCGTCCGCGGTCCAGGTCGGGCCTTGCAGCGCGGGCTTCTCGGTCAGGCGCCAGACCGACTTCCACCGCTTCTCGTGAACCGACTTGAAGCTTAGTCGTTCGAACCAGGCGAGCAGGGATCGCGCCTGCTCCTCCCCCAGCAGATTGTTCGTGACGGAGACGCGGTCGCGCCGTGTCTCATCCGTCCGATTGTGCGAGCGCTGAATTGAAGTGGCCAAGGCAATCGTCGTATTTCGTGAGGGTCCTTCGGGAATCGAGACGCCGCACTTAGCGGCACCGGCTGACGATTTTAACCCCTGTTCCGACCGAAAATCGTCCGATCCCGCCTGATATCCTCAGGTTATTCGCACCGACGCGCGACCCTGTTCAATCGGTTGATGAGCCGGGCAGGCTTGCAAGCTGGGCCAGCGCCCGTGGGACCGACTCGCGTCCGATCGCCGGACTGTGGGCGCTTAGAATGGTATCGATTTCGAGCCGTGCGAGTCTGTCGACTTCGGCGCGAAAGGCCGCTGCGTCGACAAGCGAGAGCCAGGGGCAGAGCGATGCGTGGTGGAAGCGCGCGCTGCCTTCGGCCCAGCGTTCCGGCGCGATCTCGCTCACCCAGTCGACCGGGTGGTCCGGCATCGGCGCGCAGAAGGCGTCGGACGCATAGTAAACCCGCGTCAGCTCGTCGAAAACGCCGCGCGTGTAGGGGCTGTCATAGACCGGCGGTCGCACCGGGCGGAGCATGCGGTCGCCCACGCAGAAGGGCTCGTCGTTGCCCACCAGCCGCATCCGCTCATGCGCGATGCCGAACGAGGCGTGGCTGCGAAACGATTCGCCCGGGCTCGTCACCAGCGTGGCGTTGGGGCAGCGCGAGAGCGCCTCGACCATGTTGCCCGAATGGTCGCTGTCGTTGTGGGTGACGAAGATCCAGCGCAGGTCATCAGGCGCGACGAGCGAGAAGACGTCCTCGAACCACTGCTCGCGGTCTGTGACCATGCCGGTGTCGACGACGATCGGTTCGGCGGCGCGGATCACCATCGAATTGAGATTGGTCCACGATTCGCCGACCGAGGGCGTGACCGCGCGGATCAGGAACGTGGCGGGCGCGACCTCGAGCGGCGCCTGCCGGGGACGGGCCGTGCCGGGGGCGATGTCGAAGTGGTTCATGGCAAGCTTTCTCCGGCGCGCCCGCGATCCTGTGGGGGATCGGACTCATACGCCAAGGCTGGCGCGCGGTGGCCGAGGCGGCAACCGGCGGCTTCGCTCAAGCTGGAACGAATCGTGGTGGCGCCTAACTTTCGCCGCGCTTGCCGAGCCCCTTGAGCGCCGCGAACGGGCTCTGGTCCTCGGGCCGCGACAGGCCCGCGGCCTCGCGCGCGGCTTCGGCCTCGGGGCCGGTGAGGTAGGGATCGATTGCCAGGCCGAGCGTTTGCGCGACCGCCTCGCCGAGATCGAAGTGCGTGCCGGAATACTCGATCTCGTCGAGATCCTCGGCTTCGAGGTCGAGTTCCTCGGGAAAGCTGCCGGGATCGGCGGCGGGCACGAAGCGCAGCGCGATCGGCTCGCGGACTTGCACCGCGAGATCCTCGGCCGACACCGCGCAGCTTTGCACGATGTCGGCTTCAAGCATGCCATTGGCGGCAACGTCGCGGCCCTTGCGGGTGAGCAGCACGTCGGCTTCGAGCCGGTCGACGCGAACCAGCGCGAAGCGCTCGGCCAGCGCCGCGCGCTCGCGTTCGTTCGCCACCAGGCGCACCTGCCTGCCTTCCGACTGGCGCACGTCGAAGCTGTGGGAGAATTCGGCGCGGGTCATCTTCGGATCTGCCCGGCGAGCAGGTCGTCGGCGCCGGTCGCGCCGATCTCGGCTGCGAGCTTGCGCACCTCGCGCGCGAGCAGCGCGGTGTCGGCCCCTTCGTTCAGCGTCACGTTGCGTTCGAGCGCCTGCGCGAGCGAGGGGCCTTCGTCGGAGAGACCCTCGCGAAGCGCGGCGATGCGCCCGCCGAGCACGCTCATCAGCTTGCCCATGCGCTTGCCGACGACGAGGTCGCCGACGCCCGACTGGCGAAGCTGGCCGTCCATGTCGTCGACGAAGAGTTCGGTGAGGAACACCGAAGGCGTGATCAGCGCTTCCTCGCGCTCCATCCGCAGCATGACCAGCGCGAGCACCATCGTCACCGCGTCGAACCGGCCGGGCACCGTGTCGGCCACGCCGCATTGTGCGTACCAACGCTTTTCCCGCGCGATCTCGACCACGCGGTGCCAGAGCGGGCGCAGGCTCTCCTTCTTGTCCGGGCCTTTCCGGAGGAGGCGCGAGAGCATTGACACGAGGGGCAGGCCTTTCATTCAGCGGCGATTAAATGGCGCCCCGGCATCGCGTCCGCCGATCGCCGTCCATTGGGGATGGCCATTGCACGGCGCCGCGCGGGGCCCTAAGGCAACGGGCGATATATGAGCATCATGCCTGCTGGCAATGTCCGATCGCGCATCGAGCGTGCGCGCAGGGTCGGAAAAAAGCGCGGCGGGTTGGTGCGGGTTTGGAGAAGTACGTGATGCGTTCGATTGGTCCCAGGACCTGGCTGGCCAGCGCCGTCGTCGGCGCCGCGCTGCTGGCAAGCGGCTGCAGCTCGATCAAGGACCACCGCGGCTATCTGGTCGACGCCACGCTCGTCGATGCGATCCAGCCGGGGGTCGACAACCGCAACTCGGTGGAGCGCACGCTTGGCCGTCCGACCTTCGTCAGCCAGTTCGGCGAGAAGGACTGGTATTACATCTCGCGCAACACCAAGACCAACGCCTTCCAGCGGCCCAAGACCTACGAACAGACCGTGCTGCGGGTGAAGTTCGATGGCGCCGGCAACGTCGCCGCGGTCGACCGCCGTGGCGTCGAGCAGATCGCCAAGATCGATCCCGAGGGCGATACCACGCCCACGCTCGGGCGCGACCGCAGCTTCCTGCAGGACCTGTTCGGCAACGTCGGCGCGGTGGGCGCGGGCGGCGTCGGTCCCGCCCCGACCGGCCCGGGCCCGAACGGCAGCTAGCTTGAACGCGTGGCCATGCGCCATATATCCGCGCGCATGGATACAAATGGGGCGAGCCACGGCCTGATCCAGTGGCACGGAACCACCATCATCGGCGTCAAGAAGGGCGGCAAGACCGTCGTCGCGGGCGATGGCCAGGTTTCGATGGGCAATACCGTGATGAAGCCGAACGCGCGCAAGGTGCGGCGGATCGGCAAGGAGGACAAGGTCGTCGCCGGCTTCGCCGGCGCCACGGCGGACGCCTTCACCCTGTTCGAGCGGCTCGAAAAGAAGCTCGAGCAGTATTCCGGCCAGCTTACCCGCGCGGCGGTGGAACTCGCCAAGGACTGGCGCACCGACAAGTATTTGCGCAACCTCGAGGCGCTGATGATCGTCGCCGACGCCGAGGTGATGCTGGTGATCACCGGCAACGGTGATGTGCTCGAACCGGAGGGCGGGATCGCCGCGATCGGTTCGGGCGGCAACTACGCGCTCTCGGCGGCGCGCGCGCTCGTTGATTACGAGGACGACCCCGAGAAGATCGCGCGCCGCGCGATGCAGGTCGCGGCCGAAGTCTGCGTCTTCACCAACGACCAGGTTACGGTGGAAGTGGTTTAGCGAAGGGGCCGGTTCGGGCCCCGAGTGTTTCGATCCTCGGGCAAGCGGCCCGAACGAACTCGCGAACGGGAGGGTGCCTTGCTTGATCGGTCACATATGCTGTTTCTTTCACCCCTTGCGCTGTTAGCGGGCTCAGCCGTGGCTCAAGAAAAGCCGAGGCAAGCCTTCGATTGCGACGTTCCGGCAAACCACTATTCGTCGGTTTCTCAAGACTTGGTCGAGCCTTTCGGTATCAGCGGGTCGGTGAAGGTGGTCGAGATGCGGTCTGGCGACTACCTGCCCGTCGCCGGGGTGCTTCTGCGGAGCGCCGAGGGGCTAAATGGCGTTGGTTTTCAATTGGCAGCGCCTTCAAAAGATGCAGAGCTGTTCGATGTCATTCTGAATACGAGAAACAACGGCGTTTCAAATCAACGAATTATCGCGCAGATTTCCACGCGCGACACCATACCTTTCAGCCTTTTGATAGATAATAGCGGCAAGATCAGGCTGGCTATCGGCGGCACAAACTACGACATCGCTGATTTTCCCCCGTCCGAATTGAATGGCATGGTGTTCTGTTCGACCGGCCAGTTCAAATTCACCGAACTGACGTTTTCAGGACGCTAGGCCGCGTAGGCGGACTCCGGCTCAGGTTCCCGTGACCGCTCTTCAAAATGTCAGACCGGAAGCGGACCTTCCGGATGCGACGACAAAGCAGTCGGGGCACATCCCCAACTCCGCTCAGCCTGAGCTTGTCGAAGGCCTTCGCGCGTGGCCTTCGACAAGCTCAGGCTGAGCGGGTGGAGGTGCTTGCCGCTTGTCCGCTAACCCCGGCTTTTCTGCCGTTGAGACTACCTTCAGGATACCCCGATAGCAGACGCTCATTCAGGCAGGAACTTGTCCACCGGCCTGGCAGAATGTTGCGGCAGTCAACCACCGACGCCCCTCCGGTCGCAGTCTCTATCCCGGTCCCTCGATAGCGGCCATCAATCCGCCCACCGGGTTGTGGGCGGTTTCGCCGCTCTCACTCCATTATCCGGACACATCACGTCACGGTTCCTTTCCCCGTCGTGCCCGCTTAGAGCGATGCCATGGACCGACGGGGCTTCATCGGATCGGCGGCGACGAGCTTGGCGCTGGCAGGCTGTGCGAGCTTGCCACGCGAAGCCTTGGCGCCCTCTGCGGCCTGCCTGCCGCGCGTGACCGTTGCCGAATCGCGGGTGATTCGGCGCGTCGCCGGGCTTCGGCCCTATCGCCGCGCGGGCTTCGTCGTGCGCACCGAAGCGCTCGGGACCAAGCGGCTGGTGCATAACTACGGCCACGGCGGATCGGGCATCACCCTGAGCTGGGGTACGTCGCGGCTCGCCGCCGACCTGGGCCTCGCGGGCAGCGAGGGACCGGTCGCGGTGCTCGGCGCGGGGATCATGGGGCTCTCGACCGCGCGCCTCGCGCAGGAGCGCGGCCGCAAGGTGACGATCTACACTGCCGCGCTGCCGCCGGAGACGACCTCGAACATCGCGGGCGGGCAGATCAAGCCCGCGCTGCTCTATCGCGGCGATGCGGTCGACGATGCCTGGCGCGCGCAGTTCGCGGCGGCGCTCGAATATTCCTGGCGGCGCTTCCAGATCATGATCGGCGACGACTACGGGGTGCGCTGGGTTCCGACGTATCAGGAAGGCTCGGGCCCGGCGCGCATGCCCGACAATCTCGTTCATGCCGGACAGGTCGACATCCCCGTCGATCGCAGCCCCTTCGCCGGCCGCGCGGTCCGCCGCTTCGAGACCATGTATGTCGAGACCGGACGCTATCTGCGCCGGATGACGCAGGACGTGCTGACCGCGGGCGGCGCCATCGAGGTCCGCGCCTTCGGCTCGCGCGCCGAGATCGCCGGGCTGCCGGAAAGCGTCGTGTTCAACTGCACCGGGCTCGGCGCGCGTGAGCTGTTCGGCGACGACCAGCTCATCCCGATGCGCGGCCAGCTCGCGGTGCTGCTGCCCCAGCCCGAGATCGACTACGCCTATGAGTTCGACGACGGCTACATGTTCCCGCGCCCCGATGGCCTTCTGCTCGGCGGCACGTACGAACGCGGCGAGGAGCGGGCCGAGACCACGCCCGAGGCGATCGCGCGCATCCTCGCGGCCCACGCGCGGATCAACGCGGCGGGCTGTGCATCTTGACCCGGGGGGCCGGGCTCCCCAATTTCCGCCGCGATGACAGATACCCCCCAATCGCTCACTCCCAAGGCGATCGTCGCCGCACTCGACAACCACATCGTCGGCCAGAAGGACGCCAAGCGCGCCGTCGCGGTCGCGCTGCGCAACCGCTGGCGCCGCCAGCGCCTGCCTGAAGACCTGCGCGACGAGGTCACGCCCAAGAACATCCTGATGATCGGCCCCACGGGCTGCGGCAAGACCGAGATCAGCCGCCGGCTCGCGCGGCTGGCCGACGCGCCCTTCGTCAAGGTCGAGGCGACCAAGTTCACCGAAGTCGGCTATGTCGGCCGCGACGTCGAGCAGATCGCGCGCGATCTCGTCGAGGAAGCGATCCGGATCGAGAAGGACCGCCGCCGCGAAGCCGTCAAGGACGCGGCTTCCGAGGCGGCGATGGAGCGGCTGCTGAGCGCCATCGTCGGCGAGGGCGCGACCGAGGCGACGCGCGAGAGTTTCCGCCAGCGCGTGCTCGACCGGTCGATGGACGATTCGGAAATCGAGATCGAGGTCGAGGACACGCCCAACATGCCGATGGAGATTCCCGGAATGGGCGGGAACGTCGGCATGATCAACCTGTCGGACATCATGGGCAAGGCCTTCGGCAACAAGCCGACCAAGCGCCGCCGGATGAAAGTGCCGCAGGCCTGGGAAAAGCTGCTCGACGAGGAATCGGAAAAGCGCATGGACCAGGACGACGTCGCGCGCGTCGCGCTCGCCAATGCCGAGACCAACGGCATCGTCTTCCTCGACGAGATCGACAAGATCGCGGTTTCCGACGTGCGCGGCGGTTCGGTCAGCCGCGAGGGCGTGCAGCGCGACCTGCTTCCGCTGATCGAGGGCACGACCGTGGCCACCAAGTACGGCCCGATGAAGACCGACCATGTCCTGTTCATCGCCAGCGGCGCGTTCCACGTCTCGAAGCCCGCCGACATGCTGCCCGAACTCCAGGGCCGCCTGCCGATCCGCGTCGAGCTGAAGGCGCTGACCGAGGAGGACTTCGTGCGGATTCTCTCGGAGACCCGCGCCAACCTCGTCGCCCAGTACAAGGCGCTGCTGGGCACCGAGAAGGTGACGGTCGAATTCGCGCCCGACGCGATCGTCGAGGTGGCGAGGATCGCCGCGCAAGTGAACGAGAGCGTCGAGAACATCGGTGCGCGGCGCTTGCAGACGGTCATGGAAAAGCTGCTCGACGACCTGAGCTTCGAGGCCGAGGAGCGGGTCGGCGAGACGATCACGATCGATGCCGGCTATGTGCGCGAGCGGCTTGCCGATCTGGCGAGCGACACCGACTTGTCGAAGTACATCCTGTGATCTTGCCGCCGGTCCGCGATCGCGACCTGATGATCGCGGGAATGGCCCCGGTGCTCGATTCCGAGACTTACGTATTCTGCACCTTCGAGGGTGCGCGGCGCGATGTCGTACCGATGGCGCTCGCGGTATTCCGCGAGCAGGAGGGGCTGTCGGCGGTGCTGACGCGCGCCGACGCGTGCCGGCTGTCGCTGCCGCTCGATGCGCCGATGCGCCGGATCACGCTTTCGGTCCACTCCGCGCTCGCGGGCGTCGGGCTGACTGCGGCGGTTTCGTCCGCGCTGGCGAGCGAGGGCATCGCCTGCAACGTGATCGCGGCCTATCACCACGATCACGTCTTCGTGCCGGAGGCGGATGCGGTGCGTGCGCTTGAGGCGCTTGAACGCTTGCAAGCCGCCGCGCAATCGGCAGGATCGCCCGCATGACCGTTCCGCCCGACGACCGCCCCGTCTACCGCCTGCTCACCGGCAAGGACGACCGCGCCTTCTGCGAGCGTGTGTCCGAAGCGCTCGAACAGGGCTGGCGGCTCTACGGCTCGCCCTCGCTGGCGTGGGACACGGCCGAAAATTGCATGAAGGCGGCGCAGGCGGTGGTCTGGAAGGACGCCGAGGTGACGCACCCTACCGGATGAAGTAGCCGACGACGTTCCATCCGGCCGATCCGCGCGCGAGAACCACGGTCTCGACGGCGCCCTTCTTGTTGGCGAATGCGGTGTTGAACTCGATCAGCTCGTAATCGCCGTCGGGCGCGCCAGGCAGCGAATGCGATCTGGTCACCTTGCCGAAAACGCGCGAGCGGACGGCGCCCAGCGGTTCGCGCACCGATCGGATCGTGGCGGCCCACTGGTCTGCGGTTATCCGCGAGCGGAAATACGCGCCGGACTGCTGCCAGCTTTCCCGCCAGTTCTGTTCGTCGAGCAGCGCGACCCAGCGCCGCGCCGGATCGAGCGCTTCGGCCTGCGCGGCCACTTGGGCGGCATCCTTCGCCGGGGCATCCGCGCCGCCGCCCGAGAGCGATGCGCCCATCGCCGCTGCCAGTATCAGAGACATCACAAGTATTCCTCCTCCCAACCAAACCAGGGGCTGACCGAGGCCGAAGCGGCGCCCGGTGCTCTCTCCGGAATGTCGGGATTGGCGCCGGCCCGCCATCCCCAAATCCTTGCCCCCGAGATTCTCGGGTGCGGATTGCTCGGCGCGGGCGAGAAGCCGCGCGGCTTCGCGGCTGCTGGTCACCCCGAGTTTCTTGCGGGCTTCGCGCAGGCGATCGTTGATGGTGTGGACGGACAGGCCGAGTTCGACGGCAATCGACTTGGCCTCGTGGCCAGCAAGGAGCAGGCGCAAGGTTTCCTTCTCGCGCTCGCTGAGCCGTTGGATGCCCTCGGGTCTTGGTGTGTCCGGCTGCTGCATGCTTTCTCGCGGCTACCCTCCCGAAGACTCGCCGCCTTGTCGAGAGCTTCCGCCGCGAGGGCGGCGTATCAATGGGGGATCGCGCCCAGTTCGACCCCGGTCTTGTCGTGCAGCGCGAACTTGTCGACGATGTCCTGGCTCGCCTCGTTGTAGCCGATCACGCGGACGCTCGCGCCCGCCTTGTCGAGTTTGCCGACGACCTTGTCGAGCGCGCCGACGGCCGAGATATCCCAGAAATGCGCATGGGTGACGTCGATCGTGACGTTGGGTGCGGTCTCGCCGAATTCGGCCATACGGTCGACGAAGCGGTGCACCGAGGCGAAGAAGACCTCGCCCGAGACGCGGTAGGTCGCGCTCTGCCCGTCGGCGCTGACCTCGCGCTCTATGCGGAACAGGCGCTGCACCTTCTGCGCGAAGAAGATGCCCGAAAGCAGCACGCCCGCCGCGACGCCCAGCGAGAGGTCGTGCGTGCCGACCACCACCGCGACGGTGGTGAGCATGACCACCGAGCTCTGCCAGGGATGGCGGCGCAGGTTGGGGATCGAATTCCACGAGAAGGTGCCGATCGAGACCATGATCATCACTGCCACCAGCGAGGGCATCGGCACTTGTCCGACCCAGGGGCCGAGCAGGGCGAGGAGGATCAGCAGGAAGACGCCCGCCGTCAGCGTCGAGAGCCGCCCGCGCCCGCCCGAAGTGACGTTGATCACCGACTGGCCGATCATCGCGCAGCCGCCCATGCCGCCGACCAGCGCGGCGGCGACGTTGGCAATGCCCTGGCCCCGGCATTCGAAGCGCTTGTACGAATCGGTGTCGGTCATGTCGTCGACGATCTGCGCAGTGAGCAGCGATTCGAGCAGCCCGACCGCGGCCATCGCCGCCGAGTAGGGCGCGATGATCCGGATCGTCTCCCAGGTGAGCGGGACTTGCGGCCAATGCAGCGAGGGCAGGCCTTCGGGCAGCGTGCCCATATCCGCGACGGTGTTGACGGGCAGGCCCAGCGAAATCGAGACTACCGAGAGGATCAGGATAGAGACCAGCGGCGAGGGCACGGCCTTGGTCACGCGCGGCAGCAGGTAGATGATCGCCAGCCCCGCCGCGACCATCGCGTAGGTGTGCCAGGTTACGCCGGTGAGCTGCGGAAGCTGCGCCATGAAGATCAGGATCGCCAGCGCGTTGACGAAGCCGGTGATGACCGAGCGCGAGACGAACTGCATCACCAGATTGAGACGCAGGATGCCGGCAAGGATCTGAAACAGGCCCATCAGGATCGTCGCGGCGAACAGGTATTCGACGCCGTGCTCGCGCACCAGCGGTCCGACCAGCACCGCGACCGCCGCCGTCGCCGCCGAGATCATGCCCGGTCGTCCACCGGTGAACGAGATGACGATGGCGATTGCCACGGAAGCGTACAGCCCGACGCTCGGATCGACGCCGGCGATGATCGAAAAGCCGATCGCCTCGGGGATCAGCGCCAGTGCCACGACGACCCCGGCGAGGATGTCGGCGCGCGGATTGGCGGTCCAGTCGCGGCGGATCACGGAGAGATAGTCCATGGGCGGTCCGTTTGGCGGTCGGGCGCCGCAGCGCCGGTGGTGTCGGGAGACTTCGGCCTTCGCAAGCGCGGCTAGGGCAGGCGTGGCGCGCCCAATGCCTCATCGCGGCCGGCGGGGCAACCCTGCTCCGGGCGCGGGCCCCTGGCTACTCGGCCGCCTCGCTCACTTCTTCGGCCTCGGCGGCCTGGCGCGCCCACATCTCGGCATAGAGCCCGTCGCGGCGCAGCAGCTCCGCATGAGTCCCGCTTTCGGCGAGCCGGCCTTCGGACAGCACCAGGATGCGGTCGGCATCGGCGATGGTCGAAAGGCGGTGCGCGATCGAGATCGAGGTGCGGTCGCGCGAGACGCGATGAAGCGTCGCGAGGATGTCCTGCTCGGTGCGCGAATCGAGTGCGCTGGTTGCCTCGTCGAGCATCAGGATCGGCGGGTCCTTGACCAGCGTGCGTGCGATCGCGACGCGCTGCTTCTCGCCGCCCGAGAGTTTGAGACCGCGCTCGCCGACTTCGGTGTCGAAGCCTTCAGGCAGGCGTTCGATCAGCGGCATCAGCGCGGCGGCGCGCGCGGCCCGTTCCACGTCCTCGCGCCCCGCGCCGTCGCGGCCATAGGCGATGTTGTAGCCGATGGTGTCGTTGAACAGCACCGAATCCTGCGGAACGATGCCGATCGCGGCGCGCACCGAGGCCTGGGTCACTTCGCGAATGTCCTGCCCGTCGATCAGGATGCGCCCCGACTGCGGGTCGTAGAAGCGGAACAAGAGCCGCGTCAGGGTCGACTTGCCCGCACCCGAGGGGCCGACGATGGCGTAATGGCTTCCGGCGGGCACTTCGAACGAGAGCCCGTGAAGGATCGTGCGGCCCTTCTCGTAGCCGAAGTGGACGTCCTCGAAGGCAACCGAGGGCCGATGCACGACCAGCGCGGGCGCGCCGGGCGCGTCGGTCACTTCGACCGAGGTGTCCATCAGCCGGAACATCTCGGCCATGTCGATCAGGCCCTGGCGGATCGTGCGGTAGACCGTGCCCAGCATGTCGAGCGGGCGGAAGAGCTGGGTGAGGTAGGTGTTGACGAACACGAGGTCGCCCACGCTCATCGTCCCGCGCGACCAGCCCCACACGGTATAGCCCATCGCGCCCGCCATCAGCAGGTTGACGATCACCGCCTGGCTGATGTTGAGCAGGCCGAGCGAATTCTCGCTCTTCACCGCCGCCTTGGCGTAGGCGTCGGTTGCCTGGGCATAGCGGGCCTTCTCGCGCGCCTCGGCGCCGAAGTACTTCACCGTCTCGTAGTTGAGCAGCGAGTCGACCGCGCGGCTCATCGCCTGGCTGTCGAGCCGGTTCATCTTCTCACGCAGCTTGCTGCGCCATTCGGTGATCCAGCGGGTCAGCGCGGCATAGGCGATCACGGCGAGGGCAGTCGCGGCGACGAGGCCGAGACCGAAGTTGATGTAGAAGATCACCGCGACAGCGATCAGCTCGATGACGGTGGGCGCGAGGTTGAACAGCAGGAAATAGAGCATCACGTCGATGCTCTTGGTGCCGCGCTCGACCACCTTGGTGACTTCACCGGTGCGGCGGCCGAGATGGAAACGCAGCGAGAGCTGGTGAAGCCGCTCGAACACGTCCTCGGCCAGCGCGCGCGTCGCTTCCTGCCCGACTCGCTCGAACACGATGTTGCGCAGGTTGTCGAAGCAGACCGAGGCGAACCGGCCCAGCGCGTAGGCCATGACGAAGGCGAAGGCGATCGTCACCACCGGCTCGGCATCGCCCGTCATCGCATCGACCGCGTTCTTGTAGAAGAACGGCAGCGCCAGCGTGGTGCCCTTGGCGAGCAGGATCAGCAGCACCGACGCGACGATCCGCCAGCGCAGCCCGGTGTTCCGCGCGGGCCAGAGATAGGGCAGGAAGCGGGCGACGGTGCGCCAGCCGTCGTGGCGGACGTTCGGATCGTTGGTGGCGGTATCGGGCGGCATCGCCCCCTTATGTAGGTCGCGCCGTGCGAAACGAAAGCTTAGTCGATGAGCGAGGGCCCGTCCTTGTAGTTCACGAAGGCGCGCACCTGATTGACGTCGAAGCGCACTTCGCGGGTGGGAAAATCAATCGCGACGCGGCGGAAGGCGCGCAGCTCGCGCATGCCGAGAAACAGCGCCGGCTTGCGGTGCAGATCCAGCTCGCGGAACGCGGGCGTGTCGGCAAAGGCGATGGCGACGTTCGAAACCTCGAGCGTGCCGATGCTGAGCTTGTTCGCCACGCCGATACTGGCATCGAGCGTCTGGCCGGTGACGCTGGCGATCACCGCCGCGCCCGCGCCGCGCCCTCCGAGCGCGCGTTGCAGGGCGAGGTTGCCGATCGAGTTGCTGGCCCCCGTGTCGACCACCACCGAGGTCTTGATCCCGTCGATCACCGCCTTGGTGATGATGAGCTGGCCGGATTTGCGCCGGGCGCGCACGACGATTTCGAAGCCGCTGTTTCCGCCCAGCTCCTGCGGATCGCCGATCGCGATCAGGTTGCGATCGAAATCGAGCAGCACGCGTCGATCCTGCAGGCTGTCGGTGCCGACGATGCCGTCCGCGCCGATGTGGCGGCCGTCGAGGACCGGAACCTGAAGTCCGGTCAGGATCTGCTCGCCGAACTGCATCTCGCCGACATGCGCGCTGGCAACGCCCGCGACGCCAGCGATGCTGACGATCCGCACCTGCGGGCCCACGGCAAGGGCGAGCCGATCGGCGACCCCGGTCGAGACAACGGTGCGTTGCGAGCCGGTGTCGATCAGGAAGCGATAAGGGCCGGTGCCATCGAGCGCGACCGGCACGGTCATGCGCTCGTGCGCGTCCTCGAGCCCCTGGACGACCTCCTCGGTTTGTGACGCCTCGCCGCTGAGCGGCTGGGTCTCCGCCTGAAGGATGACCGGATTGGCCACCAGTAGCGCCAGCGCTGTCGCCGTGCCGGACATCGTTTCTCTCCCACCAGCCGGCCCGTTGTCCGGCACGGCGATCATAGCAGAATTGCGGGGCCCGTACCACGCGGCAGCCGACGAACGGCATATCGGCATCGTCCGGCGGTTTTCCGCGCGCCTGCCTGCCGCGCTTAACGCGCTGCTAACCGTGAGGCCCTAAGCACTCTTGCGTGTTCCGCCGGGCGGGGCAGGGCGAAGGATCTCCGGCACGAGGAGCAGGACTTGAGCGCAGCGTTGAAGGAGGCGGTCCGTACGCTGGCCCGCACGGTCGGCTACGACGTCACCCATATCACGCGCACGGTCGCCTACGCCGCGGTCGAGAAACGGCTGGCCGAGCTGCCGTGCGACCGGCTCGACGCGCTCGAGATCTCGGCCGGCTGGAAATGGCGGCAGATCGGCTGGGGCAGCTATCGCGAGATGAACTGGCCCGACCACGACATTTGCGAGGACGTGCTCGAACGCAAGTTCGACGTGATCCTCGCCGACAACGTCTGGGAGCATCTGCTGCATCCCTACCGCGCGGCGCGCAACGTGCTCGCGATGCTCAAGCCCGGCGGGCTCTTCGTGAACATCACTCCGTTCATGATCCGCCACCACCCGATCCCCACCGACTGCACCCGCTGGACAGAGCTTGGCATGCGCCATTTCCTCGCAGACGTCGGCTTCGACGCGGCCGGGATCGAGACCGGCTCGTGGGGCAACGCGGGCGCGGTCAAGGCGAACTTCCATCGCTGGGCGCGGACCGGCTGGCGCCGCCGACTGCCCAACGACCCGGACTTTCCGGTGACCGTCTGGGCCTTCGCCAAGGCACCGGTGCGGGCTCCGGGCGGCGTGCCCGCATGACGAGCGTGCCGAGGATCGTCGTCGGCGTCCTCGCGCACAACGAGGAACGGCGCATTGCACGCTGCCTGGCAAGCCTTCCACTCGGCGAGCCGGACATAAAGGTTCACGTCATCGTCAACGGATCGCGCGACGCGACCGCGCGGATCGCCGCCGAGGTCGGAGCAGGGCGCCTCACCGTCCACGACTGGCGCGAGGGCGGCAAGGCGAGGAGCTGGAACCGCTTCGTGCTCGATACGCCGGGGATCGAGGCCGAGGCCTTCGTTTTCGTCGACGGCGATGCCGAAGTGCTTCCCGGCTCGGTCGAGGCGCTCGCCGCCGCGCTCGCGGCGAACCCCGACGCGAACGCGGCCGCCGGGATGCCCGCGAACGGCCGCAAAGCGCAGGTCTACCGAGCCGGGCTGATTGCCGAGCACGGCCTGTTCGGCGATCTCTATGCCTTGTCGGGGCGGTTCGTCGCCCGGATGCGCGCGCAAGGCGTGCGCCTGCCCGAAGACCTGATCGGCGATGACGGCCTGCTCTGCGCCATGGCCAAGACCGACCTTGCCGACGAGAGCCAGTGGCGCGACGCTCGTGTCGTCCCGTGCCTCGGGGCGCAGTTTCTCTGCGAGCCGACGCGGTTCGCTTCGCCGCGTTCGCTGCGGGTTCAGTACCGGCGCATGATCAACTACTCGGTACGTCACTTCCAGAACCGGATGATCAGCGCGATCATGCGCAGCACGGGGCCGTCGGGCCTGCCGCATGCGATGCGCGAGATCTATCCGCAGTGGCTCTCGCGCCTGGCGCCGCGCCGCGACCCGAAAGTCTGGTGGTTCGACCGGCTCGGCCTCGCCCGGATGCGCCGCGCGGTCTAGGCGGCGGCCGGTACCGGCGGGCGGCGCTTCACCACCAGCGCGATCAGCTCCATCAGCGTCTCGCGCGAGAAGACCCACAGGATCGCGCCATAGGCGATTCCGCCGCAACCCACCTGGACGATGAGCGCGACCCAGTCCGGCAGCGCGCCGAGCTGGCTGCCGACAAGCCGGACGATCACCGCCATGCCCGCGCCCGCGCCGAGCGCGGGCAGCACCGCGCCTCCCAGATCGGACAGGCTCAGGCCGAGCAGCTTGCGCGACTGCCAGTAGGTGAAGGCGGGGATCAGCGGGAAGCCCGCGACCCAGGCCCAGGCGAGCCCCACCGAGCCGAAGCGCACGCCGACCAGGAACGCGGCGATCATCACCACCGCGCCGAAGATCGAGGCGCGCATCGAGATCCGGGCATGGCCGAGCGCATTGACCGCCGGTGCGAACAGGATGTGCAGGGTGAAGGCGGGCATTGCCAGCGAGAGGATCGTCACCAGCGGCGCCATCTCCAGCCACTTGGCGCCGAACACCACGCTGACCGCGTCCTCGGCGGTCGCGGCGAGGCCGAAGTAGAGCGGCACCGTCGCCAGCAGG
>NZ_MWMO01000013.1:60000-143814 GCF_002556635.1 Novosphingobium sp. PC22D
GTCCGCCCACCCGGATGGGCAACCGATTCGAACCATTCGCGGCCGTTCTCGCCTTCGGGGCCGTAATAAAGGATCTTTCCAGTAAGGAAGCGGCGGGTCATCTGCCTTGTGTCTCCAATCGTGTCGGCGCTGGGGCTGCCTCGATGGCCATGGTTCGGGCCGCAGGCGGCTGGTGGCAAGGCGCGTGCCGGCGGGCGTCCGCCTCGCGGACAATGCCGGGGCGTTGCGAACGGATGCTTTCCGCCCTCGAACCGAGAGGTGCGCCCGCTCGCTCGACCTATGACCGCCTGTCGGCAAAGTGTGATCACGAAGTTGCATCGCACAAGCCGCCGGGGTGAGATGGCGCGATGACGAGCGCGCTGTCCTTAGCGGCCAGACGGGAATTCGCCGCGGGCTGGCCTGCCGTGATCGCGGCCGCGGTCGCCATCTGCGTCGGCATGACCGGCATCGGCTTTTATTCGCTGGGCCTCTTCGTGAAACCCCTGCAAGACGAGTTCGGCTGGAGCCGCGCGGCGGTATCGGGTGCGGCGACTTTCGAGCAGTTCGGCATTTTCCTGTCGGCGCCGATCGTCGGCAAGCTGGCGGATCGCTTCGGGGTGAAGCCCATCGCGATCGCCAGCTATGTCGCGACGCCGCTTGCCTTCGTGGCGCTTTCGCGCGCGGGCCCCTCGATCTGGAGCTGGTATGCTCTCTGGCTGCTGGTCTCGCTCGCCGGATGCGGAACGACGCCCGCGATCTGGGCGCGGGCGATCGCCACCCGCTTCGACGCCGGGCGCGGCCTTGCCCTGGGCCTGATGCTGCTCGGCACGGGGGTCGCGGCGATCCTCGCGCCGGCGATCCTGGGCCCGGTGATCGTCGCCTACGGCTGGCGCACGGCGGTGCTGGCCATGGGCGCCGCGGTGCTCGTGATCGGCTTGCCGGTCAGTCTGGCGATGGCGCGTGACGAGCCCCTCGCCGACGAGGGCCGGTCGGCACCGCGCGGGAATTTCGAAGTCAACCGGGCGACTCTCGTACTGGTGGCCGTCGCGATCGCCTTGGGGGCGATCGTTGCAGGACTGATCGTTCATCTCGTGCCACTCCTCGTCGATCGCGGTCTCGATCCGGCCGAGGCCGCGGGGATGGCCGCCGGTCTCGGTCTTGCTGTGGTCCTGAGCCGGGTTATCGTCGGCTTCCTGTTCGACCGCTTTCACGCCCCCTACGTCGCGGCGTTCTTCCTCGCCTCGCCCGCCATCGCCTGTGTCGTCCTGCTCAGCGGCGGGCCGGTCTTTCTCGCGGCTTTGCTGCTGGGCGTCGCGGCCGGCGCGGAAGTGGACATGCTCGCCTATCTCACGGGCCGCTATGCGGCGATGCGCAACTACGGCGCGACGTACGGCCTGATCCTCGGGCTCTTCTCGTTCGGAGCCGGGTGCGGACCGCCCGCCTTCGGCTGGTCGGTCGATCTGACCGGTAACTACCAGTTCGTGCTTGTCCTTTCCGGGCTCGCGCTCACCGTGGTCGTCGTCGCGATCGCGACGCTGGGGCCCTACCGCACGCAAGTCGCGCGCGACTGATACTTGTCCGCTCCATGGTCAGTCAACCGGTGGAGCGGCGTCACTTCGGCCTCCTGTCCCTATCCAGGTCGATGCAAGACGCGAGGTGAGCCCATGCAGATCCGCCCCCTGATGAACCGCGCGCGGGCGCAGGCCGTTTGCGAGCGCCTGGGTATCGACGCGCTGGTCCTGGCCGACCCGCTCAACATCTATCACGCCACGGGATTCTGGCCGCAGACCGCCGCGATGGGGCAACTCGGCACGTCGCTTGCCGTCGTTCCTGCCGACGCCTCGGCCCCGGTCATTCTCGTAACCTCGCAGTTTCTTTTCTATTTCTTCGACGTCACGCAGAACGGCGCGCCCGAGGGCGTGACCATTAGCCTGTTCACCGCGCCGGACGGAGCCGAGGACGTGGCGCCGCCGACCTACTTCGCGCGGGCCGAAGGGGGCGTTGCCGACCTCTATGAGCGGGCGACGCGCACCGCGACCGATGCGCACCTCGCACGGCGTCCCGCCTTCGCCGATGCGCGCCGCGCGCTGCGCGATGCGGTGGACTCGCTGGGCGATGCCAAAGTGCTCGCGGTCGACGGCGACGTTGCTTCTTTCCTGCTGGGCGATGGCGTCTCCACGGTCGCCGCCGAGCCCGCCCTGCGCGCCGTGCGCATGGTGAAGTCGTCCGCCGAGATCGAGCTGATGCGCCGGGCCGCGCGGCTCAACGCCGAGGCCGCGCGCGAGGCGCTTGCGTCGGTCGGACCCGGTGACAGCTACCAGGACCTGCAACGCGCGTTCTTCGCCAGGGTCGGCGAAAAGGGCGGCATCCCTTCGTTCATCCAGATCGACAGCCGCGCCTATGCAGGCCGCGAAGGGAAGATCACCGAGGGCCGCGCGTTCCTCATCGACGCGGTGAGCGCTTACGAGCGCTATCACGGCGACTACGGGCGCACGGTCATCGTCGGCGATCCGCATCCCGCGCTCATGCGCGCGCTCGACGCGGCCATGGCGGCCAACCGGGCGGTTTCGGAAAATCTCGGCCCTGACATGCGTTACAGTGACGTCATGACGATCGGCCGCGACGCCATCGCGGCGCTGGGGATCGAGGCTTACACGCCGTCCTCGCCGCATAGCGTCGGTCTCTTCCACACCGACGAAGCCTTCGAGGGTGACTCCCCGATTTTCGCCAAGGCCGATCACATGATCGAACCCGGCATGGTCCTGAGCGTCGATTGTCCGATTCTTCTGACCGATATCGGCGGGTCGGTCCATCTCGAGGACCTCTGGCTCATCACCGAAGGCGGTTGCGAGCCGCTCAATGACATCTCCGAACCCTATATCAAGCTGTAAGGACATCCATGTCTTCGCTCTATCTCGTGCTCGACCTCATCAATGACCTCGTCACCGGCGAAGGCGCGCTGGTGAAGGAAATCGAACGCCGCGCGGTTCTCGCCCGCTCCGCCGATGCGATCGCGAAGGCCCGTGCCGCCGGCGTTCCGGTCGGCTATGTCCGCGTCGGATTCTCGGGCACGCGCGAGGCGCCGCGCTGTTCGCCGCTGCTCAAGCCGCTCCACGATGCGGGCTATCTCCGGCTCGGCACCACGGGCACCGAAGTCCACCCCATGGTCGCGCCGCGGCCTGGCGACCTCGACATCGTCAAGCATCGCGTCGGGGCCTTCTGGGGCACCGCGCTCGACCTGATCCTTCGCGCCAAGGGTATCGACAAGCTGTACGTCTCGGGCGTTTCAACCACCTATGCGGTTTCCTCGACCGTGCGCGAGGCGCACGACCGCGACCTCGAGATCGTGCTGCTCGAGGATTGCTGCGCGGCGGGCAGCCAGGACGAGCACGACGGCGTGATAGAGGCACTTCGCGCGCTCAGCGGCACGATCACGACCAGCGACAGCGTGGAGTTCGCCTGAATCATGACACGTTCGATGACCGGAGGCGCGCTGCTTGCCGAGATGCTGGGCGAGGCCGGGGTCGGCACCGTCTTCGCGCTGGGCGGGGCGGGGCATACCCATTTCCTCCTGCCGCTGGAGGATCGCGGCGTCTCGATCATCGGCGTGCGCCATGAAAGCAGCGCGGTCGGCGCCGCCGACGGCTATGCGCGCGCGACGGGCAAGCTCGGTGTCGCGGCGATCATCGCCGAGCAGGGCCTCGCCAATGCCATGACCGCGATTCAGTGCGCCTACATGTACGGTTCTCCCGTGGTCGTCGTGGTGACGCGCTGGATCGACGGCTGGATAGAGGCGGCGGGCGAAGTCCCGGTCGATCTGCACGCGACCTTGCAGCCTATCACCAAGTGGGCGCGCACGGTGCCGTCGCGCAGGGACCTCGGCGAGTACATGCGCACCGCCATGCGGATCGCGCAGAGCGGGCGCCCGGGGCCGGTCGTGCTGACCGTGCCGCAAGACTACATGGCGATGGCCGAGGAGCAGCGCGGGCCGCTTCCGGTCCCTGCGCTGCCCATGGCTCCGGCGGCCTCGGACGAGGCGATCGAAGCGATCGCGGCAATGCTCGCCGAGGTGCAACGTCCGGCGCTGGTGGTCGATTCCGGATGCACCGGCGATCATGCCGCCGCCGCTCTTGAGCGTTTGTCGCGCGAGTTCGGTTTGCCGGTCTTCTCCTACGGCGGCGCGCGCGGCCTCGTCCCCGAAAACGATTCCGCGGGCGTCTATCCCTGGGCCTATGCACAAGTCGCGCTGCCGGCCAGCGACGGCCTGGTGATCGCGGGCGCGCGGCTCAACATGTGGTTCGGCTTCGGGCGCGAGCCGCGCTTTCCGGCGAGCCTCAGGATCGCGCAGATCGACGCGGATTCCGAAGCGATCGCCCGTAACCGCGAGGTCGCGCTTGGCGTTGTCGGCGATCCCGGCCTCGCGCTGGCGCAACTCGCCGAGGTGCTGGCCGCGAAAGGGCTGGGCTGGTCGCGCACCTGGCTCGACGATGCGCTCGCCGAACGCCGCGAGGCGGTCGCCGCGCTGACGTCGGGCGAGGCGATCCATGGGCTCGATCTCGCGCGCGCTGTCGAACGCCACCGCCCGCGCGAGGGCTGCATGGCCGGCGACGGCGCCGACGTGCTCAACTGGAGTTATGGGGCGATCCGTATAGCCCGGCCGCGCGGCTATATGGACCATCATCCGATGGGCTCGATGGGCACCGGCTTCATCCTCGGCATCGGCGCCGCCGCCGCCGAGCTGGAAGCGGCGCGCGCCGAGGGCAGGGCGGCGGTTCCCGTCACCTTGCTGACCGGCGACGGCGCCTTCGGCTTTTACCTTGCCGAGCTGGAGACGCTGGCGCGCCACGCCTTGCCGATGCGCATCGTCGTGGGCAACGACGCGCAGTGGGGCACCGAGTACCACGGGCAGAAGATCGTCACCGGACGCCACGCCAACACGCGGCTCTCGGCGGCGCGTTTCGCATTGGTGGCGCAGGGGCTGGGCGTGGCGTCGGCGGAAACCTCGGCCCCCGAGACGCTCGACACGGTCATGCAGGACTTTTTCAACGGCCCCGCCCCGGCCTTGCTCGACGTGACGATCGACCCCGAGGCGGGCTTTGCGCTCAAGGCCGACCCGCGCGTGTCCTTCCTCGTCTTCCGCGACCTTGCGGCACCGGAAGGCTGAGGCGGGCGGGCCGGCCCCAGCTCAGCCCAGGCCCGGCCGCGACAGCCCCAGGGTCTCGCGCAGCGTCTTGCCTTCATAGCCCTCGCGGTAGATCCCGCGCTTCTGCAGCAGCGGGACCACGCCTTCGGCGATGTCGGCATAGCCGTCCGGATTGGTGAGCGTCATCAGGTTGAAGCCGTCGATGACGCCGGCCTCGAACCACTCGGCCATGCGGTCGGCGATCTGTTCGGGAGTGCCGACCAGCTCGAACTGGCGCCAGTGGTTGCCGAACGACGTGCACAGCTGGCGGATCGAGAGGCGGCGTCCGTCCTCCTCGAGCACCACGCCCATCGACCCGGCCGCCTCGCGGACATCCGGGGTGTCGGGCGGCGGCGCGTCGAACTCCATCGGCATGAGGTCGATCGAGGGGAGGAACGGCTGGAGGAAGCGCTTGGCGGTGGTTTCGTCCACCGAATCGCGCGCGTCCGTGATCTTGCGCCGGGCCTCCTCCTCGGTGCCGCCGACCACGACGAAGACACCGGGCATGAACAGCAGCTCGTCGGGATCGCGTCCGGCCTTCGCGGCGCGGGCGCGCACGTCGGCGCGCAGCGCCCGGTTGCCCTCGACGGAGTGCTTGTTGTTGAAGATCAGGTCCGCGGTGCGCGCGGCGAGGTTCAGCCCGTCTTCCGACTGGCCCGCCTGGCACAGCACCGGATGCCCCTGGGGCGGTCGGGGGACGTTGAGCGGCCCTTCCACGCGGAACTGCGCGCCGGCGTGGTTGAGCGGATGCATCTTGCTCGCGTCGTAGAATGCGCCCGTCTGCTTGTCGCGGACGAAGGCGTCGTCGTCCCAACTGTCCCACAGGCCCTTGACGACATCGACGAACTCGTTGGCGCGCACGTAGCGGTCGGCGCTCTTGATCTCGTCGAGCAGGCCGAAGTTCGCGGCCTCGGATGGCGACTTCGAGGTGACCACGTTCCAGCCCGCGCGCCCGCCGCTCAGATGATCGAGCGAGGCGAACATGCGCGCGACGTGGAACGGGTGGTTGTAGGTGGTCGAGGCCGTGGCCATGAGCCCGATATGCTCGGTCACTGCGGCGAGCGCGGAAAGCAGGGTGAAGGGTTCGAAGCACACCGCATTGCCGATCCGGTCGGCGGCGGCCATGCCGGTCAGCCAGTGGTTGATGGCGACGTTGTCGGCAATGAACAGCGCGTCAAACAGGCCCTCTTCCGCGGTTCGAGCGACCCGCTTGTACCACTCGAAGTCGAGATAGCCCTCGGTCGTCGATCCGGCGATGCGCCAGGCGAGCGGGCCGCCGTGCGGAAAGACGCAGAAGTGCAGTTTCTTTTTGTCGGCTGGCATGGACGGGTCCCGGAATCTGACTGAAGGCTTGGCCATGCGAAGGTGCATTTTGGTGGCTTGCAGTAACAGTCCGCGTGCGCGCGTCCTCACCTGTCGGACATCCCGGCCGATCCGCTACGGTGGCGGGCCGCGCTCGGTATGCTCGCGCCAGACACCGGGCAAGGAGCGAATACCCGATGGAAGCCTACCCGATCCAGGAAGCGGTCTTCAGTACGTTCGACATCGCGAGACTGGCCGAGCCGCTCAGCGAGGTCTGTGGCTACGAATGGTGGCCGCTCGACGACGCGCCGCCCGAGCAATTCGCCGCGTGGCGAGTTTCCGAAGGATGTGAGCGGATCGAGCAGGCGCTTATGGTGCCCCCGGGCTCGGAAGGCGGGCGCGGCGCGATCCGGCTCGTGCGCTTCCATGGCTGCGACCAGCAGGTGATGCGTTCGAGCCAGCGCACCTGGGACACCGGCGGGATCTTCGATGTCGACATGTTCTCCGCCGATGTCGACCGGATCTATCGCGGCCTGCAGCGCTTCGGCTGGACCGCCTTCGGCGAACCGGTCGACTACAGCGAGGCGCATTTCTCGGTGCGGCAGGTCGTCGCCATCGGCCCGGAGGGTCTCGTTCTGGCGATCATCCAGCGCTATTCGCCCGAGGTTCCGGGGCTGAGCCCGGACGGCAAGCTCTCGCCGGTCTTCAATTCCACCCAGATGGTCGCCGACTTCGACGGCGCGATGGCCTTCTACCGCGAAATCCTCGGCTGGGACGAGCGGCTCGACTTTACGGTCGAGAACGTCGCCGAACCGGGCGCGGACGTGCTCGGCCTGCCGATGCCGCAGGCGATCGCCGCGCCGCGCCGCATTGCCATGGTCAACCCACCCGGATCGCCGGAAGGCGGTGTCGAACTGATCCACAATGCCGCGATGAGCGGGCGCCGCTGCGACGACGCCTGCGTCGCGCCCAACGCGGGCATCCTCTCGCTGCGCTTCGAAGTCGACGACGCAAGGCGCTACGCCGGCGAGATCGCGGCGCGCGGCGGCGGCCTCTACGCAGAGCCGATCGACCTCGAGATCGCTCCTTACGGGGCCGCCACCGTGTTCGCGGTACGCTCGCCGGAAGGCGCGATCATCGAGTTCTATTCGCGCCGATAGGTCAGGCGGCGGGCCAGCTCACCGCGTCGCTGATGGCCGTGGCGTTGTCCTGAAGCTCTTGCAGATAGCGCTCGATCGCGACGTCCTGCGACATGGCGCTGGCAAAGAAAATCAAGGTCAGGGCGGCCTCGAATGTCCCCCGCCGGAAGATCGGGACCGAGATCGCGGAGGTGCGCCCCGGGGTGAGATTGTAGCGCCCCCAGGCCTTCACCGCATAGCCGCGCTCGCGGATTCTCGCGAGCGCGGCATCGCTCGGCAGGTGCGCGAGCGCATCCTCGCTCCCTTCGTTCTCCTGCAGCCAATGGACGATCTCCTCGAAGACTTCGTCCGAGGAGAGGGCGAGGCACAAGTGCCCCGACGCGGATTCGACCAGCGGGAAGGTGAAGCCGGGCGGGTAGTGCTCGAAAGTCAGCGTGGTCTGCGCGTGGGTCGAATCGCGCAGCACCATGTTCATGCCCACCGGGCTGGCGATCGAGACTGGCCAGCCCATCGACTGGGTCATCTTCTCGAGATAGGGGCGCGCGATCGCCACGAGCTGGTTGTGCGGCCGGTAGCCGACCGACAGTTCCTGAACGAGCGCGGTCGGCCGGTAGTATTTGCGCGAGGGCTCACGCTCGATCAGGCCTTCGTAGATCAGCGTCTGCACGAGGCGGTAGGCCGTCGGGTAGGAAAGCCCGCTGGCGCGCGCGATCGACATCATGTTCATCGACCCGTGCCGGTTGATCGCGCGCAGGACGGTGACCGCGCGCGTCACGGTGCGGATCGGGATCTTATCGTCCATCGCTTTCCCGAGTCGGCAAGGCGTAAGGCGTTGCGAAGAGGGCAGACTGCCTCAAGGGCAAGCCGTCTGTCCAGCCGGGCACCGCAAGGGGATGGCGTGCCTTGCGGTCATTCGATGGCGTTTGCGGCGCGATAGCCCGCGATCATCGAGGTCTGCATCAGGTGTGCGCGCGAACGCTCTTCATCGGCCGCGATCTCCGCGAGTTCCTTTTCGCGCGCCAGCTTGAGATCCGGATCGCGCTCTTCGAGGTTGCGCTTGTTCTGGATCGTCATGCGCTGGAGAAAGGTCTGCGCGGCGTAGCGGCGCTGGCGGGAGAAGCGGTCGAGAATGCTCTCATCGGCCTCGCCCTTGACCACGGCGGCCAGCTTTTCGGCGAGATTGTGGGCATCGTGGATGCCGAAGTTCATGCCCATTCCGCCCAGCGGATTGTTCACGTGCGCGGCGTCCCCGATCAGCATGATCCGTCCCTTGCGAAAGGTCGAGGCGACTCGCTGGTGGACGTTGTAGACGTTGACATGCACCACGTCGAAGGCGTCCTGTTCGGGAACGAACCGGGCGACGCGCGCGTGGGCGGAGGCGAAGTCCCTGACGATGGTCTCCTCATCTTCGTCCTCGTCCATCGGGAAGACCGAGCGCCACAGGCCGGAGGGACGATCGCCCGGAACCTTGAACACGGCGCACCATTCGTCCGGATCGGCGATGTAGTTCGAGACCGCGAAGCCGCGTTTGGCGAAGTCATAGTTCGTCGTGATGACGAGGAAGCGCTCCTTGTAGGTGAAGCCCTCGAAGACGATGTCCTGGCTCTTGCGGACGAGGCTGCGGCCCCCGTCGGCAGCGATCAGCCAGTCGCACGCCACCGGTCCCGAGGTGGTGGCGAGCATGACCTTGTCGGCGTCCTGTTCGACCGACAGCAGATCGGTGCCGTAGCGGATTTCCACTCCCGGGCGATCGGCGAGATGCTTCGAGAGGATCTGGACGAACTTATGCTGCTCGCACTGCAAGCGGTAGGGATGCTCGGTCTCTCGCGAGAGGACCGAAAGGTCCAGCGCGGCGATCAGGCCCTTCTTGCGGTCGCGATGTTGCCACAAGGGCGACTTGATCCCGCGTTCGAGCAGTTCTGCGGTGACCCCGCTCGGGGCGAGCAGTTCGAGCGTCGGCGGATGGAACGTCGCCGCGCGCGGATCATCGGAGGGCCCGGTCCCGCGCTCGATCACGGTGACGGGAATGCCCATCTCGTCGAGAAACAGCGCGGCCGACAGGCCGCTCGGCCCGGCGCCGACGATGACGACTTTGTCAGCCACGATCAGAACTCTTCGAGAATGCGGCCGTAACCGGCGATCGGGTCTTCGATCCCGAGCGCGCGCAGGGCATGCCAGTAAGTGATGACATTCATCGAGAGTACCGGCTTGCCGACCGTCTTCTCGACCTCGGCCGCCACCGCCATGCCGGCCAGGTTGGTGCCGACCTGGAGCAACGCATCGACGTTGTCGCCGTCGAGTTCGGCGTAGGCGGCGCGCACGTCTTCGGCTTTCACTTGCGCGATCGCGCGCGGCGAAGCGCAGCGAAGGCTCTTGAGACGGACGATCTCGAACCCCGCTTCCTCGAGGAACAGGCGTACCATTTCATCGCCGCGCGGCTGATGCGGGGTGAGGACCGCGATCCGCCTGGCGCCGAATGCTTCCAGCGCGGCGCGCGTGGCGTTCGAGCCCATCGAGACGCCCACGCCCGAGCGTTCGCTCAGCTCCTTCTCGAGCTTGGCCGCGCCTTCGACGCCGCCCCAGAACGCCTCCAGCGCGATGCCCATGACGAGATGCTGGGGCTGACTGGTCATGACCCGGTCAATGGCATCGCCGATCCCGGCGCGCATCGCCGCGACATGCTCCATGTATTCCTTTTCGCCCGAGATCTTGCGCTCCCGGATATGAGCGCGCGACACGTGGTTCGTCACGCCCGCCGGTCGCAGCGCCTCGCATTCGGGCTGGACGATGGTGTTCGTCGACGGAACGACAATGCCGATCTGAGCCTTCCAACCGAGGCTGTCCAACTTGAGATCTCCTCACTCTCCAAGCGCGCTCGACGCTAGGGTTTCGGCGACCACGCGCGGACAGCGATCCGGCGCTTTATCCGTGCTGTGAATATCGAAGCTCAAGGGCGGCGCCCTGCGAACGTTTCGTAATAGCGTGAAGCGGTCATGGAACGGCAACGAGGTACCGATGCGATGGCAGACTACGCGGTGATCACGCGGGAGGTTTCCCCGGAACGCGAGCGCGGAGAGTTCGCGCGGGGCTGGCCGGTGCTGGTGGCGAGTTCGCTGGGCATCGGACTTGGGATGTCGCCGCTGTTCATGTTCACCTCGGGCGTTTTCGCCGTCGCGCTCGAACGCGAATTCGGCTGGTCGCGCGCGGAAATCCTGGGCGCGGCGGCATTCGACACCCTGGCGATCCTGATGGTCGGGCCGCTGGTCGGGCGGTTGAACGACCGCATCGGCGCAAGGCCGGTCGCGCTGTTCTCCTGCGCCGCGATCGGCCTGATGACGATCGCGCTGGCACTGACGAGCAGTCACATCTGGGTTTACTACCTGCTTTATGCGACGCGTTCGGCCCTGTCGGTCGGCACCTTGCCGCCGACCTTCGCGAAAGTCGTGGGCGCCTGGTTCGACAAGAAGCGCGGCATGGCGCTCGGCATTGCCCTTTGCACGACGGGCATATCGGGCGCGCTGCTTCCGCCTTATGTCCAGTCGCTCGTCGATGCCGTCGGATGGCGCATGGCCTATGTCGGGCTCGGGCTGCTGCCGCTGATCTTCGCTCTGCCGGCGATTGCCATGCTGCTGCCCCGGGGCGGCCCGCCGCGGCACGCGGCGATGGCGGGCCGCGGGCGCGAGGCCGCCGGGCGCGAGATCGGCGGGCTCGAAGTGCGCGAGGCGCTCTTCAGCTATCGCTTCTGGGCCATGGGGCTGCTCACGCTGGCGGCGGCGGTCGGACTGGGCGGCGTGCTCAGCAACCTGGTGCCGATGCTGGTGGACCGCGGATTCAGTCTGGGCGAGGCAGCGGCACAGATGAGTCTCTACGGGGTGGTCATCGTCTTCGGCCGGCTCGTTTCGGGATGGCTGCTCGACCGCTTCTGGGCACCGGGTGTCGGTTTCGTCTTCCTCGTCTCGCCCTGCGTCGGCGCGCTCTTGCTTGCCACGGTCGCCGACACCGGGATTCTCGTCGCCGTCGCCGTGGTGATGATCGCGCTGGCCTCTGGCGCGGAGTTCGATCTCGTCGCCTTCCTCACCAGCCGCTACTTCGGGCAACGCAATTTCTCGACGCTCTACGCGGCGCAATACGCATTCTTCGGCCTCGGGGCGGGCCTGTCCCCCGCCTTGTTCGGAGCGGTGCACGATCTCACCGACACTTACACCAACGTCCTGTACATGGCCGCCGGACTGTTCCTGTTCAGCGCGGTCGGCTTGCTGACGCTGGGCCGCTATCCAGACTTCGCCAAAGCGCGGGACTAGCGGGTGGGCGCGGCCCGGTGCGTCCGCTGATCAGTCTTCGTCGAGGGCTTCGAGGAAGGCGCGGACGGCCGCCGCGACGCCCTCGGGATCGGATGCGGCGGGAAAGTTGTCGCCGCCGGTCTGGGCGAGCCGGGCGCCCGGGAAAAGCGCCTTGGCGCGATCGAAGCTGGCGTGGAAGAAGTCCCCGGGCGTGGTCATCAGCAGGACGGGCGCGGCGACCTTCTTCGCGCGCGCCTCGGTGTCGTGGTGCGCGACAGCCATGTAGGCCTGCGGGCGCCCGCGCCATGCGCGCAGCAGGTCGACCACGGCATCCTGCAGGATCGCGATGTCGCAGTCGGGATTGTGGCTGGCCGCGTAGTCCCAGTTGCGCATCAGGTGCTCGCCGCCGCGCCGGGGGGTGATGGGGTCTTTGTAGCCGGCAATGAAGTCCTCGCGCTCGGCCTGGGTCATGAAGACCGGGCCCGCGAGGATCAGCGAGGCGACACGGTCGGGCGCGCGCGCGGCGATCTCGATGGCGAGACTGGCGCCGGTATGGTGACCGAACAGATGCACGGGGGAAGGGCAGAGCCGCGTGAACGCGGCGATCGCCTGGTCGGCGTAAGTCTCGAGGCTGGGCCATCCGGGCGGGTCGAACGATCCGCCGAAGCCGGGCGTGTCGAGAGCGATGCAGCGATTCTCCAGTGTGCCGCTCGCGAGCAGGGGATCGTAGGTCTTCGCCGAAAGCGCGGTCTGGTGCAGCAAGACCACGCAGGGCTCCTCGCTCCCCGCTTCGTGATAGTGAACCTGGCCCTCGGGGATATCGACGTAGCCCTTACGAATGGGTCGCACCGACACAGCCTCTTCCCCTCACGTCTTGCGGATGCCCGGAAGGTCGCCCCGGGAACCCGGTTCCCGGGGCGACCGGATCAGAACTTGAACTTCACCGTGCCGAGGATCGTTCGCGGCTCGATGATGAAGCGCGGGTTCACGACCGAGAACCCGAAACCGGTCTGATAGGCGGTGACCTGGGTCAGGTTCTTGCCGGTGACCTGGAAGGTGAGCGGTCCGACCTCGTAGTTCACGTAGCCGTTGAGGATCTCGCGGCTCGGGATCGACCCGATCAGCGCGTTGTCCGCGGTCGAGAAGTACGCATCGGTCATGCGGAAGTCCGAGCCGATGCCGAACGTGCCCGGCCCGACGGGGACTTCGTAGTCGAAGCCGACGGTGAACTGGTAGTCGGGCAGCGACGGCGGATCGTTGTTGATCAGCGTTGCGACGTCGGAGTCGACCCCGGTGTACTTGCCGTCGTTCAGCGCGCCGTTGCCGTAGAGCGTCAGCCCCTCGAGCAGCTTGAGCGAGACTTCCGCCTCGATGCCGCGAATGCGCACGTCGTAGTTCTCGATGATGAACGAGCCGTCGTTGTTGTTCGCCGTCTGCTGGCGATCCTTGATGTCGTTCTGGAAGGCGGCGATGTTGAGGCGCAGGCGATTGCCGAGAAGGGTGGATTTGAAACCCGCCTCGTAGGCTGTCGTGATCTGCGGGCGGAAAGGCGTCGAGAGCTGATTGAGATCACCGGCCAGACCGTTGTAGCCGCCCGCCTTGAAGCCCTTGCTGTACGATGCGTAGACGAGGATGTCGGGTGTGATCTTGAAGTCGATGCCCGCCTTCGGCGTGAACTTCTTGTAAGTATTGGTGACGTTGACGTAAGTGCCGTTGAAGCCGCCGTAGAGATCCTTGTCGTCGATCGTGTAGCGACCCGCGAGGATCAGCGAGAGCTTGTCGCTGAGGTGGAAGGTGCCCTGCGCGTAACCGGCGAAACTGTCGGTCACGGGCTGGTAGTTGAGCGTGGCGGGCACGAAGAAGGTGACGGTATAGGCGCTCTGGTCGGCCGTTTCGTGGAAATAGTAGAGGCCCGCGACGTAGTCGACGAAAGTGCCGATCGAGCCGGCGGCCTGCAGTTCCTGGCTGAACTGCTTCTGCGTGGCGCCGAGCGTACGGTCGAACAGCGCCAGCGGGGTGTCGCCGGCCTGGCCGAGGAACGATGGCGGAACGCCGCCCGAGAAGTCTTCGCGCCACTCCTCGTCGAGCTCGGAATAGCCGGTGATCGAGCGCAGCTCGCCGCCGGGATATTCGACCGACATGTGCAGGCGCACGCCATACTGTTCGTTGTCGGTGTACGATTCGACCGGCGAGAGGACGGTGCGATACGAACCCGAAATCGGAACACGGTCGGTGCCGTCCTCGTTGAGCACCGTGTTGACGGCATACTGGCCGTCGGAATTGGTGTTCATGTAGAAGCCGGTCAGGCGCATGTTGAAGGTGTCGGAGACGTAGGCGAGGTCGACCTGGCCGCCCTCGAAGTTGTTGGCGCCGACCTTCTTGTCGAGCGTGGCGTTATACTGCGCGCCGCCGTCGCGTGCGCGCACGAGGCCGCTGGCGGAGATGCGCAGCTTGCCGTCGGCGGTCAGCGGGGTGGAGATATAGCCCTTGGCGCGGCGCTCGTTCCAGGTGCCGTAGCCCACCTCGAGCATGCCGTTGAAGGTGTCCGAGGGACCGCGAGTGATGAAGTTCACCGCGCCCGCCGACGAGTTGCGGCCGTAGAGCACGCCCTGCGGGCCGCGCAGGACCTCGATCCGGTCGAGCACCGCCATGTCGACGGCGGCGCCGCTGAGGCGCGCCATGTAGACGTCGTCGATGTAGATCGCGACTTCGGATTCGGAGAGCACGAAGCCGCCGTCGGTAATGCCGCCGCCACGGATGTAGGGCTTGAGACCGGTGGTTCCGCCGGTCACGCCGTCGAACTGCACGTTCGGGGCGACACGGTTCAGGTCGAGCGCGCTGTTGATCTGCTTGCGGTCGATTTCCGCCGCTGTCACGGCGGTGACGCTGACCGGAACGTCCTGCAGGCGTTGATCGGTGCGCTGCGCGGTGACGATGATGTCTTCGAACGAGTCGTCCCGTGCCTCCTGCGCGTTTGCTGCACCGCACAAGGCGACAGTCAAAATGGAGGCGAGCGAGGCGTGTCTTACGTCCAGCATGTCAGTATCCCTCAGATTGATTCCCCGGTTCGCCTGCTTCCCCATGGTCTTTTTTGGAATTGGCGATGGAGTGCGAAGGTATCTTGCACTGCGGCAATGCCGATATCACCCATCACTTTTATTCGGCACGCGGACACAAAACCGCCTCGCAATCGGGCATCGGCGGCGAAGGCGGCGCTTCGTGGCGCGCACCATCGCTGCGTGCGTCAGGACGCGACCTCGGCCTTTTCCGCGGGATCGCCCGCCGTTTCGAACCAGTCGGCGATCTGGCTTCCGGTCATGAAGCTCGCGTCGTCGCGCTCGACAAGCAGGTCGAGCATCCTTTCGAACCAGAAGAAGCGGTGCGGCGCGCCGATGAGGTGCGGATGCATCCCGATCGTCAGGATGCGCGGCTGGCCCGCCGCGATCTCGGGGGCAAAAGTCGCGATCGTGGTCTCGAGCCGCTCGAAGATTTCGCGCGAGCTGTGCTTCTCGACCGCATAGATGACGCTGTCGTTGATCTCGAGCGAATAGGGGATGCCGATCATCGGCCCGCTCGCGGTGCGCATCCAGAACGGCAGATCGTCAAGCAGCCAGTCGCAGCAGTAGCGCACGCCCGCGGCGGCGAGAATATCGAGCGTTTCGCTGCTCTGCCGCAGCCCTGGGCCGAGCCAGCCCGCGACGGGCTTGCCGGTGAAGGCGGCGATTTTCGCGATCGCTTCTCCGATGAGCGCGGCCTCCCCGTCCTCGGCGGTGAGCGCCTTCTGGTGGAGGCCATGGCCCATGACTTCCCAGCCCGCGTCGAGCACGGCCTGCGCCAGCGTGGGATAGTTGTCGATCACGCCGGCGTTGAAGGCGCAGGTCACGGGCAGGGCACGCCGCGAGAGACTCTCGAACAGGCGCGGCATGCCGCAGCGCATACCGTATTCGGCCCAGGCGAAATTGGGCACGTCGGGCACGGCTTCGGCGCCGTGGGGAGCCGGCAGCAGCTTGCGCGGCATCGGGTGGTCGAAGCGCCAGCTCTCGATATTGACCACGATGTGAACAATCAGGCCGCCGCCGGGCGGGGGCGCGATCGGCGCGCGCTGCGAGGAGAGGCTGAAGGGGACGCGCGGGTTCGTGGTCATCGGCTCAGAGCCCCTTCGTGGCGCCGCCGTCGGCGGTCAGCGAGGTGCCGACGAGCATGTCGGTCGCGTCAGAAAGCATCATCGCGGCGAGGCGCCCGATGTCCTCGGGCTCGGCGATCCGGCCCAGCGGCTGGCTCTTGAGCAGGTCCGCCTCGATCTCGGCCGGCGAGCGCGGGTCGGCGCTCGCCATGCGCTCGAGCATCCCGCTCCAGCGATCGGTCCGCGTGGGGCCGGGATTGAGCGCGTTGATGCGGATGCCCTTGGGCGCGACCACGTCGGCAAGGCCCCGGATTACCGCGAGGCAGGCCGCGTTGGCGGCCGATCCGGGCAGCATCATGCCGTTGGGCTGGCGTCCGTTGTTGCCGACGATGACGAGGATCTTGCCGTGCCCGGCCTCGGCCATCGGCGGGATCAGCGCGCGCAGCGCCCGCACCATGCCCAGGAACTTGAGGTCGAGCGCGTCGGTCCAGACGGCATCGTCGAGTGTCTCGAATGCGCCGCCCTGCGCCGCGCCCGCGCTGATCACGGCGAGGTCGATCGAACCCAGCGCGGCCACGGCCTGTGCGACGCAGCGCTCGGCATCCCCCTCGCGGGTGAGATCGGCGGTCAGGCCGGTTGCGCCGGGCAGCCGCTCGCCGGTTGCCCGCAGCGACGCTTCGCTCCGCCCGGTGTACGCCATGCGCACGCCCTCGGCATGAAGCGCCGCCGCCGCGGCCGCGCCGATGCCCCGGCTGCCGCCGAAGACCAGCGCGCTCCTGCCCTCGAGCCCGAGGTTCACAGTCCCGTCTCCAGGCCGGCAGCCTTGAAGGCGCCCCAGTCGCACAGCGCGATCGCCCGGCCCGCGTCGCTCGCCTGCTCGATGGTGCGCAGGAAGGCAAAGACCTCGTCCTGGCGCTCGGCGCTGAGCAGGCCCGAGGCGTTGTCGGCGAACTTGCTTTCGAGCTGGCTGTCGGTGAGCGGGTTGTCCGGACCGCCGCGATAGGCCTCGTCCGCCCAGCGTTCGAGCACGCGGCCGTCCTTCAGGCGCACCGCGACGCGCGAGCGGATCTTGTCCCAGCCCATCGCGTCGATCGCCTCGTCGTGATGAGTCTCGATACGCGCCTGCATCGCCTGGCACGCGGGCGAGGCGACGAATTCGTCGGTGAACTCGTCCTTGCCGCAGCGGCCGCGCAGCGCGATCGCGGCGAGCAGGAAGGCGAAGGAGAACTTGCCCTCCAGCTCGGTTTTGGCGATGCGAAAGCGGATCGGGCCGAGCACGTTGAAGCCGGCATGGAGCACGATGCTGTCGATCGCATCCGCCGCGATGCCCTCGTCGCACATCAGGAACAGCAGCGCGTCCATGCTCGGGTGCGTGAGCACGCCGGAGGGATAGGGCTTGATGCTCACGCCCGGCGTGACCATCGAATAGGGCGCGCCGAAGCGATCGCGAACCAGTTCGGGTTCGCCGCCCGGCCCGGCGATCGTGAGATAGCCCCACTTGCCGTCGAGCGCCTCGGTGTTCGCCGAAAAGCCTTCGCGCGCGAGCAGCGCGGCGGTGACGCCGTTCTCGGCGGCGCGGCCGACGTGGAAGGGCTTGGTCATCGTTCCGAAGTTGGCGCGCACGCCCGCCGCGCACGACGCGGCGATACCGATCGCGCGGGCTGTGGCGGCCGCATCGAGGCCAAGCATGCGGCAAGCGGCGGCGGTCGCGGCGAAGGTCCCGATCGTACCGCTGGTGTGGAAGCCGCGCATGTAGTGCTCGGGGTTGATCGCCTCGGCAATCTTGCAGCCCACCTCGAAGCCGGTCGCGAAGGCGTCGACGAAGCGGCCGCCGTCCACCGGCGCGCCGGTCTCGGCGGCAACCTGGTCGAGCAGCGCGAGCGAGGCGGCGAGCGGCGGCACCGTGGGGTGCATCAGCAACCCGTAGGGACGGCCCGGGCCTTCGGCGAGCTGCGTGTCGTCCCAGTCCATCGCGTGGCCCGCGGTCCCGGTCCAAAGCGCGGCGAGATGCGGCGGCAGCTTCACGTCACCCGCGCCGAGCGGACGGCTGGTTCCGTTGCCGCCGGTCGCCGCGATGTAGCGTGCGAGCGGGGCCATGCCGGGCTGCTGGCTGCCGCCGACCATCACGGCGAGGCCGTCGAGAATGCAGCGGCGGGCAAGGCGCAGGTGCTCGCCGCTCGGCACGTCGGGCGCCGGACGGCAGATGAACGCGACGACGGCGTGGGTAAGCGTGCTTGAGGTCATTCAGGAGTTCCAGACGGCCAGGATTTCATCAACGGACGGCGTCGCGCCGAAGCGGTGGCGCACGTTCTCGAGCGCAGCTTCGTGAAGGCGCTCGTGCCACGACGCGCAGGCCTGGGGCGGAACGAGCACCGCGTAGCCAAGCTCGAAACCGGCGCGGAACGTGGTCTCGACGCAGACGTTGGTCGACACTCCGGTGACGACGATGGTGCGCACGTCGCGCGCGCGCAGCAGCAGGTCGAGGCTCGTGGCCGTAAACGCACTGTAGCGGTGCTTGCGGATTTCCAGCTCGCCTTTGACAGGTGCGAGCGCGTCGACGAACTCGGCGCCCTCGCTCCCGGCGATGCACAAGTCGGGTGCCGAGACGGTGGCGCCGCGGCGTTTCTGCAGCCAGGTGTCGGAATCACTGCCGTGGTCGGGCAAGGTCCAGAATCCGACGTGGGCGACGGTGACCCCGCTCGCGCGGGCGCCTTCGAGCAGTCTCGCGATCTGCGGCATCGCGCGGTTGGCGGGGCCGAGATCGCGCCCGGCACGTTCGGCGCCGAAGCCGGGTGTGCAGAAGTCCTTCTGCATGTCGACGATCAGCAGCGCCGTACGCGCGGGGCGGGCCAGTTCGGCCAGGCTGTCCATCATCTCGCGAATGGGCTGCTCCTCTTCGTTTTCCGGCAGGCTGTGCGACGAGTCATAGGATGTGGCAGGCCGGGCTCCGTGTGGGCTGTGCACCGGTATTCACTAGGTGGTCAGCGCCTCGCGGCGGGACTGATGCCCCGCCGGGCTTCAGCCTAGCGGCAAGGGATCGGACGCGCTGAGGAGAAGCAGAGGATGGCCACGCTTTCGGGAATCACCGTGGTTTCGCTGGAGCAGGCGGTGGCGGCGCCCTTGTGCACGGCAAGGCTCGCCGATTCCGGCGCGCGCGTGATCAAGATCGAGCGTCCCGAAGGCGACTTCGCGCGCGGTTACGATCATGTCGTGCAAGGTGAGAGCGCCTATTTCGTGTGGCTCAATCGCGGCAAGCAGTCGTGCGTCGCCAATCTCAAGGACGAGGCCGATCTCGCGCTGGTCAGGGCAATGATCGCGCGCGCAGACGTCTTCGTGCAGAACCTCGCGCCGGGCGCGATCGACCGGCTGGGCCTGTCGATCGGGAGCCTGCGCGCGCGGCACCGGCGGCTGATCTGCTGCTCGATTTCGGGCTTCGGCGAGGAGGGGCCCTATCGCGACGCCAAGGCCTACGACCTTCTGGTGCAGGCCGAGACGGGGCTGGCCTCGATCACCGGCACGCCCGAAGCGCCGGGCCGGGTCGGCGTCTCGATCGCGGACATCGCCTGCGGCACCAATGCCTACGCCGCGATCCTCGATGCTCTGCTCGCTCGCGAACGGACCGGCGAGGGCTCGACCCTTGCCGTCTCGCTGTTCGACAGCCTCGCCGAGTGGATGGCCGTGCCGCTGTTGCACCACGACTATGGCGGCAAGGCGCCCTCGCGCGTGGGCATGGCGCATCCCTCGATCGCGCCGTACGGGACCTATCGCTGTGGTGACGGCACCGCGATCGTCGTCGCCGTCCAGAACGAGCGCGAATGGGCGAGCTTTTGCGCGCGGGTCCTGTGTGATGAGACGCTGGCCACGCGTCCGGAGTTTTCGAGCAATTCGTCGCGCTGCGCGAACCGGGTAATGCTCGACAAGGCGATCGGCGCCGCGCTTGCCCCGATCGACGGCGCCGAGTTCGCGCGGCGGCTCGACGCGGCACGCATCGCCCACGGCCGATTGAACGGCGTTGACGGCTTGTCGAGCCATCCGCAGTTGCGCCGGGTCGAGGTCGATACGCCCGGCGGCGCGGCGGTCATTCCCGCGCCGCCGGCGGTGCGCAACGGTGACAGCCGGCCCACCTTGGGCCCCGTCCCGGCGATCGGCGCGGACACTGCCGCGCTGCGCGAGGAATTTGGAAGCTGAGAGGCGAACCGCTCAGAACGAGCGCGGCATGCCCAGAACGTGCTCGCCGATATAGGACAGCACGAGGTTCGCGCTGATCGGCGCGACCTGGTAGAGGCGGGTCTCGCGGAACTTGCGTTCGATGTCGTATTCGCAGGCGAAGCCGAAGCCGCCGTAGGTCTGCATGCAGGCGTTGGCCGCTTCCCACGAGGCCTTGGCCGCAAGGTGCTTGGCCATGTTCGCCTCGGCGCCGCAAGGCTTGTGCGCGTCGAACAGGTCGCAGGCGCGGAAACGCATGAGATCGGCCGCGCGCACTTCCATGTAGCTTTCCGCGATCGGAAACTGGACGCCCTGGTTCTGGCCGATCGGCCGCCCGAAGACGACGCGCTCGCCCGCATAGGCCGCGGCGCGATCGACGAACCAGTAGCCGTCGCCGATGCATTCCGCCGCGATCAGCGTGCGTTCGGCGTTGAGACCGTCGAGGATGTACTTGAAGCCCTTGCCTTCCTCGCCGATCAGATTCTCGGCGGGGATTTCGAGATCCTCGAAGAACAGCTCGTTGGTCTCATGGTTGACCATGTTGGCGATCGGCTGGACGGTCAGGGCGCCGCTCGCGATCGCCGCTTTCACGTCGACGATGAAGATCGACAGGCCTTCGCTGCGCTTCTTCACTTCGGCAAGCGGCGTGGTGCGCGCAAGCAGGATCATCAGATCGGTATGCTGCACCCGGCTGATCCAGACCTTCTGACCGTTGACGACATAGCGCTCGCCCTTGCGCACGGCGGTCGTCTTGAGCTTGGTGGTGTCGGTGCCGGTGGTCGGCTCGGTCACCGCCATCGATTGCAGGCGCAGCTCGCCCGAGGCGATCCTTGGCAGGTAGTCGCGCTTCTGCGCCTCCGAGCCGTGCCGCACGAGCGTGCCCATGTTGTACATCTGCCCGTGGCACGCGCCGGCATTGCCGCCGCCGCGGTTGATCTCTTCCATGATCACCGAAGCCTCGGCGAGGCCCAGGCCCGAGCCGCCGTACTGCTCGGGAATCAGCGCCGCGAGCCAGCCGTCGCGGACCAGCGCGTCGACGAATTCCTCGGGATAGCCGCGCGCCGCGTCCACCTTGCGGAAGTATTCGTCGGAGAACTGCCCGACCAGCGCCCGCACCGCTTCCCGAATCGGCAGGTGGGGATCGTCCTGTTCGAGCGGTACCATGATCTCAAGCCTCGCTTTTCGTCCGTTCGTCTCAGTGACGGCTCGATCGTGCACTTGCCAGCCCCTTGGCGCGTCAGACAGGTCGCGCGATCGCATGTCCACGAGGCGAACATTGCAACTTCCGGAATGCCGCGTTTCAAGCGAGTCTGGCCTAGCAACGGGGTGACAGCCAACTTCGGGAAAGAGACCGCCATGGAAAACGTGATCATTGCAGGCGGCGGCATCGCCGGCCTCAGCGCCGCGCTCGCGCTGCTGCAGAAGGGCGTGAAGGTACGCCTCTACGAGCAGGCGAAGGAGTTCGCCGAAGTCGGGGCCGGGATCACGCTGTCGCAGCCGGCCAGTCGCGGCCTGTTCTCGCTCGGGCTGCAGGACGTGATCGAAAAGGCGGCCGACATTCCCGCGCGCGCGGGTGCGGTCGATTTCGAGACCGGCGAGCCCGAGGAGGGTCCCGATCTCATGCAGACCGCGCGCGAGGCGGGAGAGATTCCCTATTACTACCAGATCCACCGCGCCGACCTTCACGAGATCCTGGCCGATGCGGTGCGGGCCGCGGACAGCGAGTGCATCACGCTCGGCAAGGCGGTGGTCGATCTCGCGCAGGATGCCGAGGGCGTCACCGTCACCTTCCAGGACGGCAGCGAGGCGCGCGGCGACGTGTTGCTCGGAGCCGACGGCATCAATTCGCGCGTGCGCGCACTGCTGTTCGGTGAGGAAAACCCGCGCTTCACCGGCCAGGTCGCCTATCGCTTCCTCGTGCCCGTGGCCGATGTCGCAGACTATCTCGGCCACGGCGCCTCGGTGAAGTACACGGGGCAGGGCAAGACGCTGCTGCGCTACATCATCCGCCACGGCACGCTGGTGAACGGCGTCGGGTTCGTGCCGACCGATTCGTGGACGGAAGAAGGCTGGTCGACTCCGGTCGAGCACGAGGAACTGCTCGAGAAGTTCGCCGGCGCCAACCCGGAACTAGAGGAACTGCTGAAGCGGGCGCCGATCGACGGCACGCGCAAGTGGGCGCTGTTCGATCGCGATCCGATCGAGCGGTGGGTCGTCGGGCGCGTCGCGCTGCTCGGCGACGGCGCGCATCCGATGCTGCCGTTCCTCGGGCTGGGCGCGGCGATGGGCATCGAGGACGCGGTCGTGCTCGGCCGTGCGCTCACCAGCGGCAAGCCCCTGGAAGAAGCGCTGGCGATCTACGAGGCGACGCGCAAGGACCGGGCGAACGGCGTGCTGCTGCAATCGCGCGCGCAGGGCCTTGCCGATCAGTCGGGTGGCGTCGCCACGGCGCGGCCGCTCGATCATCAGCAGCTCATGGCCTACGATCCCGCCTCGGTGCCGCTCGCGGCCTGAGCGCGCCTCGAGGGGCGGCGGTTTCGAGGTCGTCGGGACCGCGCCCCTCGGGCAACCGGTTGACGATCGCAAGGACGCCGGGAGCGGGAAACCGCGGGGGTCGATCATATCCCGCGCACGGAGCGTGGCCGATGCCGCACCGGCCCCCTGTCGGGCCTTCGCGGCGCTTATGCCAGCACGGTGCGGCCGAGGCGGCGCCCAAAGGTGATCGCCGATGAGACGATCGACCCGCTCAGAAAGCCCAGTCCCAGAAACCCGATGCCGATCGCCTCGCCCGCGGCATGAAGCCCCTCGATCCGCGATCCGTCCGCGCGCAGCGCGGCGAGGCTTTCGTCGACGCGGATGCCGGGGTAGGAACTGATGGCGTAGCCGTAGTGGCGCACCGCGTAGAAGGGCGGCTTTTCGATCGGCGCGGGCAGGTGTTCGCGTTCGAACATGTCGCTGCCGACCGCCTGGCCCTGGTTGTAGAAGCGGATCGAGCGCGCCAGCGGATCGGCAGGCACGCCCATCGCTGCCGCGAGTTCGGCGATCGAGTCGGCCCGCACGTAGTCGCTATCGGGGCCGGAGAACTTTTCTTCCACCGTCTCGGGCGGGAACTTCAGAAGCGGCGGCGAGGCCCAGCGCACGCCTTCGTCGTAGACGACCCAGAAGCCCCAGTCGGTCTGGCGCTGCACGGCGCGCTCGCGGGCGAAGATGTGCGTCTCGTCCTCGCGCATGAAGCGTTCGCCTTCGAGATTGACGTAGATTTCCCAGGGCTGGCGTATCGCGGGCAGGATCGTCGAGTGAATCCAGGCCGAAGGCGGTCCGCCGATGTCGCGCACCGCGCCGAAGTTGGGCAGCACATAGTCGTCGAACCAGGTCGTCCCGCCGATCGCGCGGACCGCGTCGATACCGTCGCCGACCACCGTGGGCAGTCCGTAGCGCAGCGGGCTGAAGCCGTAGAAGTCGCGCCATTTCGCATCGCTGCCGCTGAAGCCCCCGGCGGTGACGATCACCGCGTCGCCGCCAAGTTCGATTTCGGTGCCCGCGCGTTGCGCGCGAATGCCCGTCACCCGGCCGTCATGCGTGAGGAACCCGGTGCAGCGGGTGCCGGTCATGATCTCGATCCGCGCGCCGTTCGCGGCGGCCTGGTCGAGCGCGTCGCGATAGGCGGCGATCACGCCGAGGCCGAGGCCGGAGCTGCGGTAGGTGCGCGGCACCGCGTAAAGGTCGTGTTCGGGCGCGAAGACCGCGGTGTCAGGATCGCTGCGCCAGCCGATCGAAAGCAGCCATTCGATCGTCTCGGGCGCCTCGTCGACCCAGCGCCGCACGAGCGGCGCGAAGCCGGTGCCGTGGTTGATGCGCTGATAGTCGGCGAAGTGGCCGTCGGGCGAATCCGCGATCGCGTTGCGCTGCTGGATCGATGTGCCCGCGGCGCTGATCGAGGCGGTCGACAAGTGCAGCGTGCCGCCGATGTCGTCGGCCGCCTCGACCAGGGCGACGCGCAGCCCGCGCTTCGCCGCTTCAAGCGCGGCGGGAATGCCGGCGGTTCCGGCGCCGACGACGATGACGTCATGGTTCTGCATCAAGGGTCCGCTCGTCAACGATTGGCCGTTTGGCATCTGGCAGCGCTGCCGTCGGTCAGGCGGCGGCCTGGTCCAGGAAGCCGCTGCCCAGCCGGGCGATGTCGTCCGGTGTGGTGCCATCGGCATGGAGCACGACCCGCGTTTGCGGCATGAGCGCCCGAACCTCGTCGAGCGAATGCCGCAGCGGGTCCCACGATTGGCAGGTGACCAGCGCCGGGTGCGCGATGCGCGCGATCGCGGCCGGCACGTCGTAGGAAAACGCGGCGCGATAGGCGAGGTGATAGGTCCCGATCGCCTTCATCACGTCGACCAGCATCGGATGGATGAAGCCCGGCGGCGGCAGGCCGCGGTCGGTTCGATGCTCCGCATCGCGCTTGAAGTAGGGGTAGAACAGCATCATGTCGCGGCAGAACTGGTAGGCCCACTGCACATAGCCGCCGTGCTCGTCGAGTTCGATCTCGGGCGCGTAGTTCGCCAGCATTTCCTCGCGCCCGGCTTCGTCGAGCACCATCACGCCGTCGAGCACGAGCCTGCGCACCCGGTCGGGGTGATGGGCCGAAAGCTCCATCGCGATCAGCGCACCGGTATGCGTGCCGTAGAAGTCCACGCGTTCTATCCCGAGCGCGTCGAGTACGCGCACAACGCAGTCGGCGTAGTAGGCGATGCCCGTGCCGTCCTTGGCGGGCGGATCGGAATCGCCGTTGCCAAGCATGTCGGGCGCGATCACGCGGCGCGTCTCGCCGAAGGCGGCGATCAGCGGCTCGAGCCCGCGCGAGCTGCCGGGGCCGGCGTGCGCCATGTAGAGCGGCACGCCGCTGTCCTGCTGCCCCTCGCAATGGCGATAATGGACGAGGCCTTCGGCGATGCGGACGAAGGCGCGGTCGACGAGCGTGGTCATTCGGTGGGCTCCGTGATGGCGTCCAGCGCGGCGACGTGCTCATCCTCGAGGACGAGATCCGCGGCCGGAAGATTGTCGTCGAGCTGCTGCTCGCGGCTGATGCCGAACAGCACCGAGGCCACCGCCGGGCGCTGCATCGTCCACGCCAGCGCGATGTGCGAGGGCGCGACGCCGTATTGCCTGGCGAGATCGCGCAGCAGGTCGACCACGTCGTGGCCGTGCTCGATCTCGAACTTGGGCGAGATGTTGAAGGTCGCGCGGCGCGTTCCCGGCGGCGCTTCCTTGCCGCGCTCGTACTTGCCGCTGAGAAAGCCACCGGCGAGCGCGCTGTAGACGACGATGCCGAGACCCGTCTGTCTGGCGAGCGGGATCAGTTCGCGCTCCACCTGGCGGCCGAGCAGCGAGTAGTAGACCTGGTTGGCCGCGATCGGCGCATGGCCCATGCGTTCATTGATGCCTTGCATCCGCGCCGTCATCCATGCCGGCCAGTTCGAGACCGCGACGTAGCGGACCTTGCCGCTCGTAACGAGATGCTCGAAGGCGCGCGCGGTCTCTTCCAGCTGGGCTTCCGGATCGATCTGGTGGGCGTAGTAGACGTCGATCCAGTCGGTGCCGAGCCGTTTCAGGCTCTTCTCGCACTCGCGGATCACGTGCCGCGCCGACAGTCCCTTGTCGAGCGTCGAGGGGCCGACCGGCAATCCGCACTTGGTGGCGAGCACGATGTCGCCGCGCCGGTCGCCCAGCGCCTTGCCGAGCAGTTCTTCCGACTGGCCGTTCACGTACTTGTTCGAGGTATCGAACATGGTGATGCCGGCATCCATCGCCTTGCCGACGACGCGCGTCGCGGTTTCCAGGTCGATGTTCTTGACGAGGCCGGGCAGCGTTTCGCCCACGCCGAGCGAACCGGCGCCAAATCCCAGCCGCGATACGACGAGTCCCGTTCCGCCCAGTCTAGCGTAGCGCACCTTGCAGCTCCTTCATGATTTCCTGCCTCCCTCGGTGGAGGCGATCGGCCGGACCCTATCGTCCCGATCGCGGCGCGCGCGGGGCTCGTCCGCGGTCTGCTCACCACGCGATCAACCGTGGCGAACGGTGCGGGGTGTAACCCGCCTGTCCCTATCCTCGTCCGCGACGTCACCGGAGGCCAGATGACCAAGGACAAAGCTCATAGGATAGGCCCGATCGTGCTCGCGCCCGGAATCACGGCGCGCGAGGTCTTCGTCTTTCTGACCGTGACGGGCATCGCCTCGACGCTGACGGCGTTCCTCAACGTGATGCAGCCCTTCGTCTATTCCGAGGTCGTCGGCATCGGCGCGGAACAGCAGGGACGGCTCGCCGGGCAACTGATGACCGTGCAGCAGTTCAGCGTGATCCTGTTCGTCGGGCTGGCGGGCGCCTTGTCGGACCGGATCGGGCGCAAGATCCTGCTGCTCGCCGCCCTGCTGGGCTTCTGCATCAGCGCGCTCGTCTATCCGATCATCTCGGGCGTGCTCGCGCTGTTCGTGATCCGCATCTTCTTCGGCATTTCCTCGACGTTCCACACCGCGAGCGGCCCGGCCAAATTCTTCGACTATCCCGACAACGGATCGCGCGGGAAGTTCATGGCGCTGGTCATGATCTGGATGGCGATCCTCGCGGCAGCGCTGATCGGCGGCGTCGGCGCGCATCTTCCCGGCTGGCTGCAGGCGGCGGGTGCGAGCGCGCGCGAAGCGGGGACATGGGCCTTGTGGCTGGCGGCCGCTCTCGGACTGGGGGTCGCGGCGTTCGGCGCCCTGTTCATGATGAACGACCGTCCGGCCAAGCGCCCCGAGGCGAAGCCCGGGCTCGCGGGCTTCGTTTCGGGCTTTCGCGAAGTCATGGCGCAGACGCGGGGCAACCGCTCGTTCGCAACGCTGGTCGTCACTTCGTTCGTGGTGCGGACCGACGACGCCGTGATCGCTTCGTTTCTTGCTCTCTGGGTGACCATCCAGGGCGCGCGCGAGGGGCTCAGCACGGTGCACGCGCTCGAGATCGCCGGAGTGCTGACGGCGATCATCCGTTTCATGCACCTGCTGGTCCCGCCGATCCTCGGGCCGCTGCTCGACCGCTTCAGCCGCCTCGCGATGTATCTCGTGTCGATCGCCTCGGTCGGCGCGGTCTTCGTGTGCGCGCCGCTCGTGGGCAGCGTATCGGGATGGGGGATCTACGTCTTCGCCATTCTGGTCGGCACGGTGGAGGCGAGCCAGACGATCTGCCAGCAGGCCTTCTTCGGGCAGGAAGCGCCTTCGCATCTTCGGGCGACGGCCTACAGCCTGCTCGCGATCTTCGGCACGGTCAGCGTGATCGGCGCTTCGCTGGCGGCGGGCTACCTGTTCGACGCGATAGGGCCGACCGCGCCGTTCACCCTCATCGGCCTGCTTCATGTGGCCGCCGTCATCCTCAGCCTCGCGGTTCTCGGGCTGATGGGACGCGGGCGCCGGGCAGCCGGCTAGCGGCGCGGTCAGAGCAGGCTGGAGATCTCGGCCGCGCAGTCACGCAATCCGGGCATGAGGTCGCGGACGGCGGTGCGCAGGTCGATGGTCGAGGAAAACACCGCCACGGTCAGCGCGCCCTCGATCTTGTCGTCGTGCATGACCGGCACGGCGATCGCTGACGTCTTGCCGGGATTGCGGGTGTGCTGCACGAAACTGCGCGTGGCGTAACCGTCCTTCCGGATGGTCTCCAGCAGGCCGCCCTCACCGGCGAGCTGGACCATGTGGCGGGTCTCGTCGTCGCCGAACTGGTGCAACTGGCCGAGGATGGCGTCACGTACCGACTGCTCGCAATTGGCGAGGTAGATCATGCCCGCCGCGCATTCGAGGATCGGCATGGCATAGCCGCGCTCGTATTCGTTGAAGGTCAGCGAGGTCATGGCGTGGGTGGAGGCGGCGAGCACCATCGAGCGGCCGACACGCGTGGTCAGCGAGATCGGCCAGCCCACCTTGATCGTAAGCCGCTCCATCAGCGGCCGGGCCACTTCGACCAGGTTTGAGGCGTGGTCATAGCCGCTGGCGAGGGTGCGGACCTTCGCGGTCGGCCGATAGCGCTTGGTCTTGTCCTCGCGCTCGATCAGGCCTTCGTAAAGCAGCGTCTTCACGATGCGGCAGGCGGTGGGATAGGGCACGCCCGAATCCGTCGCGATCTGGGTCATCGTCAACGAGCTGTGGCTGTTGATCGCCTGCAGGACCGAGATTGCCCGACTGACCGAGCGGATCGGAATGCCGCGGTCGTTGTCGTTGCATTCGTTGTCCAGCTCCGCCTCGTTTCCACCGTAGGAACGGAGCGGGATGATCGCCCGTGTTGCCATGCAATATTTCCTCGTTGTGCAGTGCAACCATATGGCGACGGCGCAATTGTTTCAATATCAGTACATAAAAATAATAACATATTGATAAATAGTAATTAAATAAGATTTTAGGGCCGTGCAAGCGGTCATCCGGCAGCGGCGGCGACTCTCCAAAGGCGAAATCCGGGCTTGCTCGCCAGGCGATTCTTGGCCGCCCCGCTCTGGCCTGTCGGGCGACAAGCAACTAGACAAAAGCGGAAACGGAAGAGGGAATTCTGGGTGAACACGGAAAAGCGTGCGGCAACCGGTGCGAATGCCGAGCAAAGGCACCAGTTGGCGCGGGGCGCCGCGATCCCCCTTTATCATCAGATATACCTGACCTTGCGCGACGAGATCTCGCGCGGAGCCCGTCCTTTCGGTTCCGCGATGCCGACCGAGATGGAACTCGGCGAATCCTATCATGTCTCGCGCATCACGGCCCGCCGCGCGCTCGATGAACTGGCGGTGCGAGGCTATGTCGAGCGTCGCCGCAGGCTGGGCACCCGCGTCATCTATCGCGAGCCGCACAAGCCGATCGAGGCGCCGATCAACCAGGCCGTCGAGTCGCTGATCGAATTCGGTCAGAACACCGCGGTTAAGGTGATCGAGGTGACGACCGGTCCGGCCGACGAGACGATCGCCGAAAAGCTCGGCCTTTCGGAAGGCGAGCCCGCGATCCGGGCCGTGCGCGTGCGTTCGGCCAAGGGGCAGCCACTGGGCGTGATCATCAGCCATCTGCGCACGGGCCTTGGCGTTCGCTTCACGCCCGAGGATCTTACCGGCACGCCGCTGCTCTCGCTGCTGCGCGATGCGGGGATGCACATCGGCGGCGCGGTGCAGACGATCGAGGCGATGAACGCCGACCCCGAAATGGCGACGCTGCTCAAGATCGAACCGCGCGCGGCCGTGCTCCATGTCGAGCGCCTCGTGGAAAACGATCGGGGCGAAACCGTGCTGGTGACCAACGCCTACTACCGCGCAGACCGCTACCGCCTGACGCTGGACATGCACGAGACCGGGCAGTTCACCCCGCAGTTCGGCTGACTTGTCCGGACATCCGCGACCGCCTGCGACCCGAGGGCTCGTCCGCCGTCCGGGGCGGTCAGGGGCGGGGCGGCCGTTGATCGAGGAACTGCCGAATTTCCTCCGCCACCTCCTGCGCATCCACCAGCAGGAAACCGTGGGCCGCGCCGGGCTTCTCGATCATAGTGAGGTTGGCGATGCGATCGTGATGGCGCTGGGTCGGCTCCCACAGGTCGTCGCCCGGACACAACAGCAGCACCGGGTTGCGTAGCCGGTCGAGCGTGGCGAGGAAGTCGTACTCGTAGACCGCCTTGAAGCCCCATGGCAGTCTCGCGCCCGGGCGCAGGGCCTCGGCGAGCGAGGCGTGCTTCCAGTCCAGCCCGACGCGGCTGTCGTGCAGGGTTTCCATCACTCGCCACAGATCGCCGACATGGCTTGCATCGGCGCGCGGGGTGGGAAACCGGTCGAGTTGGGCAAGGTGTTCGCTGCGTTCGCGCGCGTCGAAGGCGGGCAGGCTGACCATCACCAGCTTGCGCACCAGCGTCGGCTGGCTCGTCGCCAGTTCGGCCGCGGTGATGCACCCGGTGTGATACCCCATCACGTCGACCGGCTCGGAACCAATGAAGCCGGCGTGCCGCATCGTACCGATGAACAGCGCGGCGAATCTCGCGAAGGCGGGGATGCCGATGGGGCGAGAGGGCGGATCGCTGCCGCCGTAGCCGGGCGTATCGGGTGCCAGCACCACGCGGTCCTGCGCCAGAAGGGGCATGATCGGTTCGTAATCCATGCCGGACTTCGGCGTCTGGTGCAGGCAGACCAGCGGCGGCTTGCGCGGGCGTTGCGGCGCGGCGATGCGGTAGTGCACCTGGCCGTGGGGGCCGTCGCAATAGGCGCGGCGGACCTTGGGCAGCGCGACGGCTTTCGGACGCTTCATCGTGACCGCCCGGCTGTGATCATCTTCGGATATGGCCCCCCGCCGTCTCGATCGAGCGCGGATGCTAGGCATGCGTGAGCCTGCGCGGCATCGCCGGGTTGGAGGATGTTCGACAGGTGAGCAGCGGGCACCCGGTCTTCGCGGAGCGCAAGTCCGGCGCGCCGCGCCGGCCCGTCGGGTCACCGCGCGATGCGCGAACGCGGCGGGAGCGGGCCGGCCGTGGCTCCGTTCGTGCGTGCGGGAGAGCGAACGTGTGTGGCGGGGGTCGGAACCGTGCCGGTCTTGTCCGCCACGCGAGGAGAGAGAGCTTGCCCTCGCGGATATTTGATATAGAAATAGAACAAAATGGTCCGTCCCGGATAGCGAAAGGCAAGGCGCAAGGCAGCTCGATGGAGATACTGGTAAGCGAAGTCGGACCCCGCGACGGGCTCCAGAACGTGAAGGCGACGATGCCGACCGAGGCGAAGAAGGCGTGGATCGACGCGCTCGTCGCCGCCGGCGTGAGCGAGATCGAGGTCGGCAGCTTCGTTCCCCCCAAGCTGATCCCGCAACTGGCCGATACCGCCGAGATCGTCGCGCATGCGCGCAGGCATCCCGGCGTCACCGTGGCGGCGCTGGTTCCCAATCGCCGCGGCGCTGAAGATGCGTTGGCCGCGGGCGCGCACAAGCTGACGCTGCCCTTGTCGGTCTCCGAGACGCACAGCCTCGCCAATCTGCGCAAGACGCACGACCAGGTGATCGAGGAGGTGAAGGCCGTCGCGGCGATGATTCGCGGACGGCCCGAAGACCGCAGGCCCCATTTCGAAGGCAGCCTTTCCACTGTGTTCGGTTGCACCCTGGAGGGCATGATTCCCGACGCGCAGATCCTCTCGCTCGCGTCGCGGCTGATGGAGGCGGGTTGCGACGAGGTCGGCCTGTCCGACACCACCGGCTACGCGACGCCGGGCGAGGTCAAGCGTCTCGTAAAGCTGGTCCGCGGCGAAGTGGGGGACGCGGCGGTGCAGGGCCTGCACCTGCACAACACGCGCGGGCTCGGCCTCGCCAACGTACTGGCCGGGATCGAGGTGGGCATTGCCACGTTCGACGCCTCGCAGGGCGGGCTCGGCGGATGCCCGTTCGCGCCCGGCGCCAGCGGCAACATCGTCACCGAGGACTTAGTGTTCATGTTGCAGTCGATGGGCTTTACCACCGGGATCTCGATCGAGGGGCTGCTCGAGGCGCGCAAGATCGTCGCGGCGGCGCTGCCGGACGAACCGCTCTACGGCTTCATTGCGGACGCGGGCCTGCCCAAGGGCTGGGCGGGCGAAGGCGTTCAGACCCGAAACCTGAAGGAAGACGCATGACACTCGGAACGAAAATGGTCAGCGACAATCGCACCGCCAGGCAGATCTTCGAAGACGTGATGGCCAATCCGGCCCGCGCGAAATTCGGGTTCGGCAAGACGCTCGCGATCGTCAACGTCGACTTCCAGAACGCCTATACCAATATCGAGGAGTTCAAGACCGCCTACGAAACCGATCCGCGTCAGATCGAATATGCCAACACCATCTCGGCGCTCGCGCGCAAGGCGGGGATGCCGGTGATCTGGACGCACGTCGCCTACATGGACAGCGCCGCCGACGCGGGCGTGTGGGGCACGCGCACCGACACGCCCGACAGCCTGCAGAACATCAAGGTCGGCAGCCGCCGCCATGAGTTCGACGCGCGCTGCGAGATCGATCGGGGCGCCGACGCGATCTACACCAAGCGCATGCCCAGCGCCTTTTTCGAAACACCGCTGCAAAGCCTGCTGGTCTGGCACCAGGTCGATACGGTCGTGGTCACCGGCGGTTCGACCTCGGGCTGCGTCCGGGCGACGGCGGTCGACTCCTTGAGCCGCGGCTACCGCACCATCGTCCCGATCGAGACCTGCGCCGACAAGCACGAGAGCTATCACTACGCCAACCTGACCGACCTGCAGCTCAAGTATGCCGACGTCGTGCCCGTGCAGGACGTCATCGACTGGTTCGGAGGCCGATAATGCGCGAAGGCGAACGCGATCCCGGTCTCTACGATTTCCGGCCCTGGCGTGACCGCCCGCCGCTGGAATGGCCCGGGGGCAAGAAGGTGGCGGTCTGGGTCTCTCCGAACATCGAGTTCTACGAGATCGACCCGCCCGCCAATCCGCATCGCAAGTCGTGGCCCAGGCCGCATCCGGACATCGTGCCCTACGGCCATCGCGACTACGGCAACCGCGTCGCCCACTGGCGTATGGCCGAGGTGATGTCGAAGCACGGCTTTCCCGGTTCGGTCAGCCTATCGGTGGCGATGTGCCAGCACATGCCGGAGATCGTCGCCGACGCGCAGGCGCGCGGCTGGGAGTTCTTCAGCCACGGCATCTACAACACCCGCTATTCCTACGGCATGGACGAGGCGCAGGAGCGCGCGATCATCGAGGATTCGATCAGAACCGTGCGCGAAGCCACCGGGCAGACGATCAAGGGCTGGCTGGCTCCCGCGCTGACGCACACGCCGCGCACGCTCGACCTGATCGCCGAATACGGCCTGACCTATACCTGCGACCTCTATCACGACGACCGGCCGAATCCGGTCCACGTCAAGTCGGGCAAGCTGATCTCGATGCCCTACAGCCTCGAGGTGAACGACCACTACGGCTTCTTCGTCTACAACATGAGCCCGCGCGAGTACGCCGAGACGCTAATCCGGCAATACGACCGGCTCGCGGACGAGGGCGGAACGGTGATGTGCATTCCCTTGCACGCCTATCTGATCGGACAGCCGCACCGCATCGGCCCCTTCGAGGAAGTGCTGCGCCATATCGCCGCCGACGGGCGCGCCTGGATCACGCGCAGCGGCGACATCGCCGACCATTTCCTCGCGAGCGGCGGCTACGAGACCGCCGAGGCCGACACCGCGCGCTATGCAGGAGCCAGGGCATGAGCCTCGATCCGCAATACCTGGAATATCCCATGCGCCGCAAAGGCATGGACCACGATCTCTACGAATGGTCGGCCATTCACGAGCGCGCTCCGCTGGCGCTGCCGGGCGGCGCGAAGATGGCCGTGGCGCTGCTGGTGTCGCTGGAATGGTTCCCGATCGTGCCGGGCGAGGCGCCGTTCAAGGCGCCCGGCCACATGCTGACGGCCTATCCCGATTTCCGCCACTACACCGCGCGCGAATACGGCACGCGTGTGGGCTTTTACCGCCTGCTCGACGCCTTCGGGAAGGCGGGCGCCAAGGCGACGATCGCGGTCAACGCGGCGATCGCGGAGCGCTATCCCACGATCATCGACGACATCGTCGCGGCCGGGCACGAGATCGTCGCGCATTCGACCGACATGGACGGCACGATCGACGGCTCTCTCGACGAGGCGGCCGAGCGCGCGCTGATCCGCAAGTCGCGCGACACGCTTGCCGCCGCGACGGGCTCGGCGCCCAAGGGCTGGATGTCGCTGGCCCGCTCGCAAAGCTGGAACACGCCGCGCCTGCTGGTCGAGGAGGGCTTCGCCTATGCGCTCGACTGGGTGAACGATGATCTGCCTTACCGGCAGACCACGCCCGCCGGAACGCTGGTCAACGTGCCCTACAACCACGAGCTGTCCGACCGGCAGATCATCGTCACGCAGCAGCATTCCGCCGATTCCTACGTCGAGCAGATGCAGGACGCCTACCGCTGGCTTGCCGGGGAGGCGGCCCCGCGCGTGCTGCCGCTGCACCTGACGCCCTATGTCATGGGCCTGCCGTTCCGCATGGGCGCGTTCGAGCGCCTGCTGGGCTGGCTTGCCGAGCAGCCGCAGAGTGCTTTCCTGACGGCGGGCGATCTTTGTGCCGCGCTGCCCGAGAAAGCCCCGGAATGAGAACGCGCCGCTTGTAGCGGCGGCGATTCGCGGTCCGGAATGGGCTGCATCGCCACGCAAGGGACGATGCAGCCCACGGGGAGGATCAGTCGATCGCGGCGGCCTGTTCGAGGCTCTCGAACATCGCCTGGCGCAGCAGATAGGCGCGGCGCTTCTCGTCGTCGTTGACCAGCGCCGCCATGGCGGCGCGGCGCTTCTTGTGCGCCTCGCCCTGGCCGGCGCGCATCGTTTCCATGTTCTCGATGGTCTGGCGTTGGGTGAAGTCGAAGGTGACCGTGCGACGCTGGCGATCGAACTTGTCTAGCAGGCCTGCGTCCGCTCCGTTCTTGATGATCTCGACCAGCTTGCCGCAGGCGTTGAAGGCATCATGGATGCCGCTGTTCATGCCGAATCCGCCCAGCGGATTGTTGAGGTGCGAGGCATCGCCCACCAGTAGCACGCGGCCCTGGTTGAACTTCTTCGCCACGCGCTGGTGGACGCGATAGATCGTGCGGTGCTGGGTCTCGACCTTGCTGCCGTCACCCATGATGCCGGTGAAGACCTGGTTCTTCTTCTCGTCCGAGAGCAGGAAGGCTTCGTCTTCCTCGTTGGCAGGCACCAGCACGCGCCACACCGAGGGCACGCGCAACAGGACCAGCCATTCCTCCGGGTCGGAAACATAGTTCACATAGGCGAGGCCGGGCATCCCCTCCTCGATCGGATACTTGGTCGAAAGCGTGAGGAAGCGCTCGGGATAAGTGAAGCCGTCGAATTCGATCTCGAGCCACTTGCGCACCACCGAATTGGCCCCGTCCGCCCCGATCAGATAGTTGGCGCGGACCTTTTCGATCCCGGTGGCGGTCTCGAGATAGACGTCGACGCCGTCGGCATCCTGCTCGAAATACACGATACGGTGGCCGAACAGCACTTCGGCCTTGCCCTCGTCCCTGACGCGGCTCGAAAGCATGCGGGCGAGGTGATACTGCTCGCACTGGATGCGGAAGGGGTAGCGCGTCACGTCCGAGATTTCGGAAAGATCGAAGCTCAGCACTTCGCTGCTCTTGCGGTCGCGCCAGTGATAGATCGGCGCCTTGAGACCCATTTCGATCAGCTTGTCCGTCACCCCCAGCTCATCGAGCATTTCGAGCGTCGGCGGATGGAAGGTCGACGCGCGCAGATCCTGCGCGCAGTCGAAGCCTGTCTCGCACAGGACGACGTCGACGCCGTGCTGCGCCAGATAGGCGGCGGCCACGCTGCCGACCGGACCTGCACCGGCCACGACGACCTGTGTCCTTCGGGTGGTTTTCATGAATTCCCCTAAGTTCAATGAAGACTGCGAAGACTGCGCGCCGGGCGTGTCAGAATTCGGCGAGAAGGCGGCCGAAGCCGGGCACCTTGTCGGTGACGCCGTTGGCGCGCAGCGCGTGCCAGTATGTGGCCGTGTTGATGGCGATCACGGGTTTTCCCAGCCAGAGTTCGGCGGCGGCGGCGAAGCGCGCGGTGCACAGGTTGGTGCCGACCTGGATCAGCGCTTCGACATCGTCGCCTTCGAGATAGTGGAAGGCCTCGCGAAGCGTGTCGTCGGGCACTTGCGCGATCTGGGTCCACGACCGGCAGCGCAGCGGCACGTCGCGCACGCTCTCGAAGCCATGGTCCGAAAGGTAGTTGCGCACCTGGTCGTTCGCGCTTGGCCAATAAGGGGAGACGAAGGCGACCTTGCTGATGTTGCCGTAGGCCCCCAGCGCGGCGGCGACCGCTTCGGCGCCGGTCGAGACGCCGACGCCCGCGATCGATTCGATGTTCTCGCGCCAGCGGCGACCGCCTTCCGCGCCGCCGTAGAAGGTGACCGCGCTCATCCCCATTACGAGGTAGTCCGGGCGGCAGGTCATGACACCGCGAACCGCGTCGGCGGTGCCGGCGTCGATTTCCTGAGTGCCGGCCATGAAAGTCTCGTCCGATACGGCCTGTGCGTCATCGACGATAATGCGGCTGTAGTGATTGGTGACACCATAGGGCCGCATGTCATCGAATTCGGGCTGGACGGTTGTGTTGGTCGAAGGGCCGAGTACGCCGAACAACTTGCGGAACCCCAGATTGTCTTTTCCTGGTGGCCCGCCGTTCGCAGGTTCCATTTTCGTGTCCCTCCACTTTAATTGCCCTTTGCCGTGGCCTACGCCTGCGCTCCGGGCTCGGCGAGCATGCTGGGACGCACTGTTCGACAGGCGAGAAGGCGGGTTCGATCGACCGGTGATCCGAGCTTCGGGAGGGTCCGTGATCGCGAGCGGCGATTGCCGATCGAGGCGTGTCCGCCCCCGACTTCGCGGACTACAGGATCCGACGAGACGAACTACCGGAGCGCTTTGTGCGGCCAGATGTCGCCGTGGACCGGACGATCAGCTTTCGGCTTGCAGCACCGACCACGCCCAGGCGCGCGCATGCCGATCCGCGCGCTCGTGCGCGACAATGCGATCGTTCAGTTCCAGCGTCATGCCGATCGGGTCGAGCCCATTGACGAGGATCGTCTTGTGCTCGCCGTCGATCTCGAAAGACCAGTTCCGGCCCTCCGCGCGGACCTTCTGCGCGGGCAGGTCAACGGTGATCTCAAGTCCCGGCCGCGCCAGTGGGGCGGGGTCCAGCACCACCGGCAAGAGGCCGTTGCGGATGCAGTTGCCGTGGAAGATCGGACTGAAGCTCTCGGCGATGACAACGCGAAAGCCGTATTCGGCGAGCGCCCAGACGGCATGCTCGCGGCTCGAGCCGCTGCCGAAATTGCGTCCGCCCAGCAGGATTTGCGCGCCTTGCGATTCGGGCTTGTTGAGCACGAATCCGGGATCGGGCGTGCGCGTCGCCGCATCGGTATAGCGCCAGTTCGCGAAGAGCCCGTCGCCCAGGCCCTTCTTGCCGACCGTGCGCATCTCGCGCGAAGGGATGATGATGTCGGTATCGATGTTGTCGCGGATCAGCGGCACCGCGGTCGATGTGACGATGGTGAGCGGCTCCATGGTCAGGCTTCCAGCTCGCGCGGATCGGTGATCCGGCCCGTCACCGCCGAAGCCGCCACTGTGGCGGGCGAGGCTATGTGGGTGCGGGTCTTCGGGCCCTGCCGGTTCTCGAAGTTGCGGTTGGTGGTGCTGATCACGCGCTCGCGCTCGCCGAAGCTCTCGCCGCCGGCGAAGAAGCACATCGAGCAGCCGGGCTCGCGCCATTCGAATCCGGCATCGAGGAACGTATGGTGCAGCCCTTCGGCCTCGGCCGCGGCCTTCACCTGTCCCGATCCCGGCACGCAGATCGCCTTGACGCCTTCGGCGACCTTGCGGCCCTTCAGCAAGGCGGCGGCGGCGCGCAAATCGGAAAGGCGGGCATTGGTGCACGAACCGATGAACGCGGCGTCGACCGGCAGTCCGGAGAGCGGATCGCCCGCGCGAAGGTCCATGTAATCGCGCGCGCGGCCATCGGCCTCGGGATTGGACGGGGCAAGGCTGCCCCGGTCCTCGTCGTCGGCGGGGACGTGGCCGTTTAGCGTCACCGATTGCTGCGGCGCGGTGCCCCAGCTCACCATGGGCGAGACATCGGCGGCGTCGAATTCATGCTCTAGGTCGAACGTGGCGTCCGGGTCGGTCGCGAGCGCCTCCCAGTCGGCGACGGCCTTGTCCCAGTCGGCGCCGGCGGGCGCATAGGGACGACCGTCCATCCAGGCGAGTGTCTTGGCGTCGGGCGCGATCACGGCGGTGAACGCGGCCAGTTCGGTGGCCATGTTGCACAAGGTCATGCGTTCTTCCATCGTCAGCGCGGCGATCGCCTCGCCCGCATATTCGATGACGTGCCCCTGCGCGCCGCCCGAACCGAGACGCGCGATGACGTGCAGCGCCAGATCCTTCGCGGTCACGCCTTCGGGCAGGCGGCCGTTGACCGTGATTCGCATCTGCTTCGGCCTGGCGACACGCAGCGTGTTGGTGGCCAGCGCATGCTCGGCCTCGCTCGAGCCGATACCCCAGGCGAGCGCTCCGAAGGCGCCTTGCGTGCACGTGTGGCTGTCGGGACAGACGAGCGTCACGCCCGGCAGCACGATGCCATTCTCGGGCGACATCACATGGACGATGCCCTGCCGCGCATTGCCGATGTCGAACAGCCGGGCCCCCGCGCGCCGGGCGGCGTCGCGGGTGGCGACGATGAAGTCGGTTCCGGTGGGCATGATCGTCTTGTCGGTGCGGCCCGGCAGCGTGTCGACGACATGATCCATGGTCACGAACACGCGGGAGGGATCTCGAACCTTGCGGCCCGCCTCCTCCAGCGCCATCAGCGCCACGCCGCCCGTGCGCTCGTGCAGCAGGATGCGGTCGATCTGGATGAGCGAGACGCTCCCCCCCAGATTGCAGATCTCGTGAATGTCCCAGAGCTTCGAAAAAAGCGTCGATGCCATGGTCTAGCGCACGTGTTCCGACAGCTCCGCGCGGATTTCGTCACCGTGTTCGTCGATTGCGGGAAGGTCGCGGTGAAGCCCGGGGCGACGGCCGTCGAATTCGATCGGCAGCGAGGGCAGCCGCACCTCGGTGCCGTCGGACAAGTGAAGCTCGACGATGCCGCCGGCCGCGTTCAGGTGCGGGTCGTCGACCAGTTCGTCGGGACGCGCGATCGGCGCGAAAGGCAGGCCGCAGGTCTCCAGCCGGGCGACCAGCTCGTCGCGCGAATGCTGCTTGAACAGCGCCTGGATGCGGGGAAGGATCTCGTCGCGGGCCTTCACGCGCTCGTTGTTCTCGGCCCATTTCTCGTTGGCCGCGAAGTCGGTGAGGCCGAAGGTCTCGCAGAAAGTCTGCCACTGGCCGTCGCTGACGACGCCGACGAAAAGCTGTTCGTCTGCCTTCGCCGTCTCGAACACGTCGTAGATCGCCCAGGCCGAAACACGCACCGGCATCGGGCGCGCGGCCTGGCCGGTCACAGCCTTCTGCGCGATGTGCTGGCCGACGAGGAAGGCGGTGGTCTCATAGAGGCTGCAGCGGACCTGGCTTCCCTTGCCGGTGCGGTGGCGCTGCTCGAGCGCGGCCAGGATGCCGATCACGCCGAACATGCCGCCGGTGATGTCGACCACCGAGGAGCCCGCGCGCAGCGGACGTCCGGGAGGGCCGGTCATGTAGGCGAGACCGCCCATCATCTGCGTCACTTCATCGAGCGCGGTGCGGTCTTCGTAGGGGCCGGTCAGGAAGCCCTTGGCCGAACAGTAGATCAGGCCGGGATTGCGCCGCGCCATGTCCTCGTAGCCCAGGCCCAGCCGCGCCAGCGTGCCCGGGCGGAAGTTCTCGATCACCACGTCGGCCCCCGAGCAGAGCTCCTGCGCCGAGGCGAGATCGCGCGCGTCCTTGAGATCGAGGCAGATGCTGCGCTTGTTGCGGTTGAACATCGGGAAATACCCCGATCCAGACCCGAGCAGGTCGCGGGTACGATCGCCCTGCGGCGGTTCGACCTTGATCACATCGGCCCCGAGGTCGCCGAGAATCACGCCGATCGAGGGGCCCATGACCATATGCGTGAATTCGATCACCCGGATTCCGGCAAGCGGCGCAGGGTCTTCTGCGTTGGGTGTGATGTCGTCGACCAAGGGGAATCCTTTTCACTGGCAAGTACGGGCGGCGGCACAATTGATATAAAAATAGTACAATTAAACCCCGTCCGCAAGTCATCCCGTTCGGGCGCGCGAAAGCTATCCCGGTGTGCTCGCATGATCGCTGGATGAGGATAAACCGCTGAACTTTGAGCCGGTTCGCGCATGCCATGGCCCATCGAGCCGGGGCGGCGGGGCGCAAGGATGTTCGCAGAGCGGAAAATGCGGGCCTGGCATTTTGCACTGCGGCAAAGGCTGCGATGATCAGGCAGGAAGCGGCGGATCGCTCATCTGACAGGAATCGTATGACAGCAAAGACAGCCCGGGTTCCGTTGGGAACGCTGACGGGATACGGGATCGGCCAGCTCGGCGCGCAGATCTTCCGCGATACGCCGGCGGTGCTCCTGCCGATCTTCATGACGACCATCCTCGGCGTGCCGGCATGGCTCGCGGGAATCGCGATCCTGATCCCGAAGCTCTGGGTGATCCTGTGCGATCCGCTGGTCGGCGTCTGGTCCGACCGGTTGAAGCCCACGCGCGGCCGTACGCCGTTCCTGTTCTGGGGCGCGCTTCTCACCGGCCTGGGCTTTGCCGCGCTGTTCGTGGTGACCGACTACGGCAGTCCGTGGCTGGCCGCGGGCGCGGTCTGCCTGCTGTTCCTGCTCGCCTCGACCGGCTTCAGCGTCTACTCGGTTCCCTATCTCGCGGTCGCCTCCGAGCTTTCGGCGGACAGTCACGAGCGCACCCGCATCCTCGCCTATCGCATGGTCGCGACGATCGGCGGCGTGATCCTCGGCGTCGGCGTCGCCCAGCCGCTGGTCTTCGCGCTTGGCGGCGGGCCGCACGGCTGGCACGTCATGGCGTTTTCCTTCGCGCTGGTGTGCCTGCTCTCGATGGCGTTGCCCGCCTTCGCGCTACGCCGGGTGCCCCTGCTCGAAGGTGACGCGGCGCCCGCCAAGCTGCTGCACCAGATGAAACCCGTGCTCGCCAACAAGCCTTACCTGGTGCTGCTCGCGACCAGTTTCGTGCAGGGCATCGGCCAGGCATCGGGCTATACGGTCATCGGCTTCTTCTATCTCTATGCGCTCGGCGAAGTGGATCTGATCCCCAAGTTCGTGCTGGTGATGGCGACCGGCAGCATGGTGAGCCAGCCGCTGTTTCTCTGGCTATCGCGCAATTTCGGCAAAGTGCCCGTCTACTGGGTCGCTTCGATCCTTTGGACGCTGATCACGATCTCGTGGTTCTACGTCTACGCCGGCTCGCCGGTGCTGTTCGAGCTGCCGCTGCTGGGCCGTCTGACCGAGCAGGGAGCGCTGGTGCTGGTCCGCGCCTTCCTGATCGGGATCACCAACACGGGCTTCCTGCTGCTGTCGCTCTCGATGCTGACCGATACCGTCGAATACCAGCGGCGGCGCTTCGGCGTCGCCAACGAGGGCGTCTTTTCGGGGATCTGGTCGGCGGCCGAGAAGCTCGCTTTCGCGATGGGGCCGCTCGTCGCCGGATTCGTGATGAGCTTCTACGGTTTCCAGTCCTCGAACACCGGCGCGGTCGCGCAGTCCGCCGGCGCGATCACCGGGATCAAGCTGCTTTATTCCTATATCCCGGCCGGGACGCAGGTGCTCAGCCTGATCGTGTTCTCACGCTACCGGCTCGATCCGAGCCTGATCGGCGAGGGGGCGCGAATGGAGCCGGCGCCAGCGGTCGAAGCCTCGGAGGCCGGCTTGCACTCCTGAGGCGGGCCGCTGAGGTGGGCCGCGCCCGCGGCGAGCAGGCTCAGATCCCCAGCGCGCCGGGGTTGAGCAGATTGTTCGGATCGAGTTCGGCCTTGATCGCCCGAAGCAGGCCGAGCGCGCCCGGATCGCGGCCCCGCGTATAGGGATAGAGCTTGCCGACCTGGAAGTGAGCGGCGCCGTGCGCGTGCATCAGGTCGATGATGTGGGTGCGCATTTCCTCGACCAGCGCGGCGCCTTGCGGGTTCGCGGGATAGCGCGGCAGACCGGCGAGATAGTCCTTGTCCATCATCCGCTCGTGATACTCATCGAGCGTGTCGGTCCAGTAGAGCGCGGGCTCGTAGAGGAAGATGCCCGCGCCGATCGAGGAGAACATCGCGCCGATGGTGACGCTCTTGCGCTCCATCTCCGCCCGCTTCGCCTCGACGTAGCCGATGAAGGCCGCATGGAAGGCCTCGACCCGCGAGTGCGGGATCAGGCCGTGGAGCGGAACCCAGCGCTCGCCCGCCGGTCCGAGCATGTTGTGCAGCGGCTGGAACGGGATCGCGGCGACGACGGTCGGCACCGAGTTGGCGATCTCGCGCCCGAGGTCGAGGGCTACCTTGCGGATCGCATCGATCTTCGCGCGTGCCTCGACCTGGGTGTGGCCGTCGGCGATGAAGTGCGCTGCATAGGGCGCGGAGGCCAGCACGCGCTTGCCCGCCGCCGCCATGCGCACGAGGCTGCGCAGCCCGGCCACGGCATTGGGCGAGGAGCGCCAGACGCCCTTGGCGACGGCCATCATCGTGCCCGTGTCCTGCTTGGCGATCTGGCCCTGCGAGAGCGCGAGGTCGAGGCCGAACGACTTCTCCTCGATCTTCATCGCGGCGACGCTTGACATGCAGCGGTGCAGCGCGGCGAAGCCGGGGAAGGCGAACGAGGCGGTCTCGCGCGCGGGCTTGCGCTCGAGCAGCTTGAGCGTGATCGCGGTCTTGATCCCGAGCGCGCCCGAATCGCCGAGGAACAGCCCGGCAAGGTCCGGGCCAAAGTTGCGGAAGCGGCCGCCCTCGCTCGCGTCCCCGGTGGTGCCGGTGCGCACGATCCTTCCGTCGGGCGTCAGGATGTCGAGCGCGACCACGCTTTCCGCCGAAATCCCGTTGGCGTTGCTGCCGTGACCGTTCGCATTCTGGCTCAACGTGCCGCCCACGCTGGCCGCAAGGCCGCTGAAAGTGCCGACGAAGGGGACTTTCAGGCCATGCGGTTCGAGCTCGCGGTGGAGCTGCTCCCAGGTCACGCCGGGTTCGACCGTGGCGGTCATGTCCTTGCGGTCGATCCTGAGGATGCGGTTCATGCCCGAACTGTCGATGACGATGCTCTGCGCGCTCTTGGGCACATGCGCGTCGGTGTAGGACACGCCGCCGCCGCGAACGTGGATGGCCAGCCCGGCGGATGCGGCGGCGGTGACGATCCTCGTCAGCTCATCGGTCGAGGTGGGACGAAAGACCGCGCCCGGCGTCGCGAAACTGCGGTAGACGTCGCTTGCGTAGAAGCGCGCGTCTTGTTCGGGCAGGCGCGAGGGCAGGTCGGCGAGCGCGGCGGGCAGGGGGGCTGCGGCGGCCAAGGTCAGGCTCCCTTGCGTGCGATCAGCACTTCCCAGCCGCCGCCGGGCGCATATTCGCCCGCCTTGAACTCGCGGTCGGCGACGGCGCTGGCCGCGTCCTTGTCATAGCCCTTGGCGGACTCGTCGGCATAGGCCTGGATCACCATCGGGGCAGTGTCGAAGCGCACCGTATCGGCCTCGAAGCCGGCCTTCTTCGCGAGCGAGACCTGATCGATCTCGCGCATCGCGCCCCAGAACGGCTCGTTGTTGTAGTAGGTTTCGTTGTCGAGGATGAACTGGGTCAGCGGGTCCATCAGGTCGAATGGCGGCAGGTCGCAGTGGACCATCCACCCGCCCGGACGCAGCAGCCGGAAGCACTCCTCGAAGATCTTCGGCATCGCCTTGCCCGAGGTCTCGTGAAGCATGATGTGGCTGACGACCAGATCGAACGAACCGTCCTCGAAATCGGTGTGCTCGGCATTCATCTGCGCGAAGTTGACCTTCGATCCCAGCTCCGCGGCGCGGGCGTGGGCATAACGGACCAGCGGCGCGCCGACATCGATGCCCCAGATCTCGGCATCGGGGTAGGCTTCCTCGTAAGGCAACGTCGAATGGCCGACGGAGCAACCCATGTCGAGGATTCGGGCGGGCTCGAAGCCGGGCAGGTGCTTCAGCAGATAATTGCAGACCGAGCGGCCCTTGCCGTCGTTGAACGGCCCGCCGTAACCCATCGCGTAAAGATAGACCCCGCGCTCGTATAGCGCTCCTGCCGCGAACTGCGCGGGGTCCGCCGCGGAGGCATAGCCTCCAGGCATGCAGTGGATGTCGAGCGCGGTGACATAGCGCGGGACATCGAAGTTTTCGGGGATGCGCAGTTCGCCGCCCTGCCCGGCGCGCGCCTCGACCTCGGCCGAGAGCCGGTTCCAGTCGTGTTCGATCGCATCGATCACCGAGAGCCAGAGCAGTTCCTGCGCGGTTCGATTGAGACCGGCGTAGGACTGGAAATAGGGCTCGCGGCGCATCGCCTTGCGAACGTCGTGCCGCGTCGCGAGTTCGTCGCCCTTGGCCCGGGCCTTGGCGGAGACGCCCGAGAACAGCGGTGTCAGGCCGGGGAGGACTTCGCGCTGGATATATCCGCGCAGGCCCTTGGCGAAGTTCTGGCGCGCCCGCTCGTCGTGGGTGGCGCGCGGGAGCAGCGCATGTTCGCCCTGCTGGAAGGTGTTAAGCATCGCCGGCGGCCATCCTGGCCTCGTGCGTCGTCGTATTGAGGAAACCCGCGACCACGTCGGCCCAGGCCTCGGGTTGCTGATCGACGATGTCGACGCCGCCGCCCTCCAGCGAAACGAAAGCGAAATCGGGGCGAATCTCGCGCGCGCGCCGGGCGTGCGAGGTGATCATGTCGCCCGAGTTGGTGAGGATCATGGTCGGCTGTGTGATCAGCGGCAGGCGCACGTCCTGATCGTACATATAGGCCGCGTGGTGGCCCCACCAGAACCGACCGCGCCCGCAAAGCGCCTGCACCACGTAGTCGCTCAGCCGGGCCGGCGGGATGCTGCCGCTCGCCAGTCCGTCGCGGATCTTGAACAGCTCGACCATGTGCCCGGCTTCGGGTTTGGCCTCGAAGTTCATTTCCCAGTTGTGGAGACCTTCGAGGAATTTCCGGCGATCCTCGGCGGTCACCAGCAGCGGGCCGTTGAGGATCAGGGCGTCGATGCGCTCGGGAAAGGCGATCGCCGCCTCGTTCGCGGCCAGCGCGCCCGTGTGGTGGCCGAGCAGCGCGGCGCGTTCGATCTCCAGCGCATCGAGCACGGCGGGCACGACCTGGGCGTAGTCGCCCACCGTCGGGGTGTCCGGCGTCGGGTCGGAGCCGCCGAAGCCGGGCATGTCGATGCCGATCGCCATGAACCCGCGCTGCGCCAGCGGCGCATAGACATTGTCGAACTGGCCCGAGGTCATCGGCGCCTGATGCATCAGCGCGAGCGGGCGGCCGCTGCCCATGACCTGGAAATGGACCTGGCCGAAGGGACCTTCGGCATAGCCGCGGCGCGGCCAGCGCCGCTGTTCGTCTTGGGTCATCAGATGTCTCCGGTGGCGACCTTGTCGAGCGTTTCGACAAAGGCTTCGTCGCTATACTTGTTCTCGAGTTCCGAGCGGCGCTGGCGCTGCAGGTAGAAGAGCCGGTCGTAGAACGACTGCAGCGCCTGCTCGCGCGCCCGCAGCACGTCATCGTCGGCCTCGAAGCTCTCGATCTCGGTGGCGAGATCGATCCCGCGCGCCGCCATGACGCGCTCCGCCGTGTCGAAGCGCTCGCGCAGCACCGCCATTTCCTGCGCGAGGACGACGACCATCGACATGACCTCGTCGACCCCCTCGGTCGGATGGAAGGCGGGGCGCTTGCCTCGCACGGTTCGGGGAAGATGGGGCGTATCCGTCATCGGGCCGGCTCCGTTTCCAGCGCTTCGAGCGCGTCGAGCACCGCGTCGAGCGGCGCCACGTCGGCGTACTTGTAGGCCATGTCGAACAGGTTCACGGCATGGGCGACCGGGCTGCGGTCGTACACGCATTCCTCGGGGATCGTGACCCGGAAGTTGTAGGCGAAACCATCGACCACGCTGCCGCGCACGCAGCCGCTGGTGGTGCAGCCGGTGACGACGAGGCTGTCGCAGCCCAGGTCGATGAGATAGCTGGCGAGCGGCGTGCCGAAGAATGCGCTCGGGTGCTTCTTGGGCAGCAGGATGTCGCCCTCGCGCGGGGCCACGTCCTCGACGAAGCGATAGCCTTCGGCCGAGATGGTCATCAGTTCCGGGACTTTGGCGGCGAGCCGTCCCTGGTCGAACGCCTCCTTGGGCGCGACGTGCGGGTAGAGCACCGGCAGAGCCTTCGCGCGAAACAGTGCGAGCAGTGGCGCGATGTGGCGGACGGCATTCCAGCCCGCGTCGCCGCAGCTCGTCTTGAACTCCTCGATCGCTTCCCAGAACGGCGCTTCGCGCGTGCCGATGGTGCGGTACTGGACGTCGATGATCAGCAGCGCGGGGCGCTTGCCGAGCCCGCCGGGACGACCGAAGCCGGCGGCTTGGTAGCGGCGCTCTTCCTCCTCGCTGACGATGCCGGTCCAGGGGCGTGTCATACCGTGCCGCCGTCTTCGTAGACCTTGCGCAGCGCATCCCATTCGTGCGTGCGGACCACGCGTTGGCGCTCGGCGAAGCCGGCGAGGCGATCGCCCACCTTTTCGAGCGAACCATCGGCATGCAGCGCGCCGAGTACGTGCTGCATGCCCGCGACCGCCGCCTGCAGCGCGGCATTGGCATAGAGCACGAGGCTGTAGCCCATCGCCTCGAACTCGCTTGCGGGGAAGGGCGGCGTCTTGCCGCCGTGCACCACGTTGACGAGATGCGGCAGCGGATTGCGGGTCGGCGCGTCGCGCAGCTCCTGCTCGCTGGTGAGCGCCTCGACGAAGAGGATGTCGGCACCCGCCTCGGCATAGCGCGCGGCGCGCTCGATCGCGGCTTCGTAGCCTTCGGTCGCCTTGGCGTCGGTTCGCGCCACGATCAGCGTGTTCTCGTCGCGCCGCGCGTCGGTGGCGGCCTTGATCTTGCCAGTCATTTCTTCGGCGGGGGCGACTTCCTTGCCTTCGAAATGGCCGCAGCGCTTGGGAAACACCTGGTCCTCGATCTGGATCGCCGCCGCGCCCGCCGCCTCGAGCCGGCGTACCGCGTGGTAGCAGCTCACCGAGTTGCCGTAGCCGGTGTCGGCATCGACCACGAGCGGCAGATCGGTGGTCCCCGCGATCCGCTCGACCGCCTGCGCCATGTCGGACAAGTTGAGAATACCGATGTCGGGGAGTCCAAGCTCGAAATTGGCGACTCCCGCGCCGGTGACGTAGAGCGCCTCGAAGCCGAGATCGGCAGCCACGCGCGCGCTCAGCGGGTTGGCCACTCCCGGCAGGAGCACGGTTTTGCCCGATGCGAGCCTGTCCTTGAAACGCCGCCTGTTCATGCCCCTCATGACTAGCTCTCGGCGCCGCCGATACGAGGCGCGAGCGCCTGGCTATCCGGCTGGCGACCACTGGCACCCGCCGGGGCTGCACGGCCGCGGGCGCGCTATCATAAGCGCGCGATGGCCCAGACGGGAAAAACCAGGGTCGAGGTGCTCACCGGCTTCCTCGGGAGCGGAAAGACCACGCTGCTCAGCGGTTTGCTGAGCCAGGGCGGTTTCGCCGACACGGCGGTCGTCGTGAACGAGATCGGCGAGATCGGCCTCGATCACCTGCTCGTTGAACGCCGCACCGAACAGGTCGCGCTGCTCGAAGGCGGGTGCCTGTGCTGCGAGGTCGTCGATTCGCTGCCCGAGACGCTGCTCGAACTGTGCCGGGGCCGCGCCGGAGGCGATCTGCCGCCTTTCTCGCGGATCGTCATCGAGACGACCGGGCTTGCCGATCCCGGCCCCATCCTCTCGGTGCTGCGCGGCAGTTCCCTGCTGGCGCATTTTCTCGAACCCGGCCTCGTCGTTGCCGCGCTCGACATGACCGACGCGGAAGCGGTGACCGCGCGCCATCCCGAGGCGCTGCACCAGCTTCTGCTCGCCGACCGCGTGGTTCTTACCAAGCTCGACTTGCGTGGACCGCTCACCACCGGGGAGGAAGGCTGGCTCGAGGGACTCAATCCGATTGCCGAGGTGGTGAGCGCACAGGACGTTGCCGCCGATCCCGCCATTCTGCTGGCGGCGCCGCCTGCACGACATGGCGCGGCAGCGAAGCCGGGGCGCGAGCATGCGGCGCGCGGCCACCACACCCACGGCGTTCAGGCACATGACCTCGAAGTTCGCGGCGACGTCACCCGCGCGGGTCTCGCCGCCTTCGCGGCCGCGATCGGCCATGTGCTCGGTGACCGGCTGCTGCGCTGCAAGGGGGTGGTCGAATGCGGCGGCGATCCCGTGCTGGTGCAGGGCGTGCGCAAACGCTTCGATTTCGCCGCCGCGGATGCCCGGCAGGCGAGCGTCGCGGGCCATCTGACTTGCATCGTCCAGGACTGCGAGCGCGAGGAAATCGAGCCTCTGCTGGACTGGCTTTCCGTTCCCGAAGGCACAATGCCGCCTGGCGCAGAGGACGTATCATGAGCGAATTCGATCTCGTCATCGCCAATGCCACGATCGTCGATCCGCGCGAGGGGATCGCGAAGGGCGACATCGCGCTGAAGGACGGGCGGATCGCCGCGCGTCTTGCGCCGGGCATGAACGTCGCCGCACGCGAAACGATCGACGCGAGCGGGCTGCATCTCTTCCCCGGTCTGATCGACACGCACGTGCATTTCGGCTTCGGAGAGCCGGTCAGCGAATACAGCACCGAAACGGTCTACGCCGCGCAGGGCGGTTTCACCTCGATCATCGGCTATTTTCTCTCCAGCCGATCGTACAAGGACATCTTCGACGCCGAATACGCGCACGCCGCGGCGCGCTCGCATGTCGATTTCGGCTTCCACTTCTCGGTCGCGAACGAGGCCCACATCGACGAGATGGAAAGCTACATCCGCGATTACGGTGTAACCTCGTTCAAGTATTTCATGAACTTCAAGGGCGAGGAGGGGCGTTACCTCGGTCTCGACGGCACCGACGACGGTTATTTTCACGCCCTGCTCGAACGCGCCGCCGCGCTCGGCGAAGTGACGATCGTGGTGCACACCGAGAACATCGAACTGGTGCACCGATTCCGGCGCCAGGCGGTTGCTTCGGGCGGCGCGACGCTCAAGGACTGGAACCTCTCGAAGCCCGCGATCACCGAGGCGGAAAGCACCATCCGCGCGCTCTATTTCGCCGAGAAGCTGGGCGCGCGCATCTACATCCCGCACATCTCGACGCGCATGGCGCTCGATGAGGTGCGCTTCTGGCGCGCGCGCTACGACAAGGTGACGGTCGAGACCTGCCCGCACTACCTCACGCACGACTGGGACGTCGACCTCGGCGGCATCGGCAAGGCCAATCCGCCGTTCCGCAGCCCCGACGACGTCGCGGCGATGTGGGAAGGGCTGGCCGACGGCGCGATCGACGTCGTCGCCTCCGACCACGTGCCGCGCAAGCGCGCGACCAAGGAAAAGCCGGTGTGGTCGGCTTCGCAGGGCTTTCCGGGAACCGCGACGATCCTGCCGGTGCTGCTCGACCGGGGCTATCACAGGGGGCGGCTCTCGCTCGAACGGATCGCGCGGTTGCTGACGAGCCGGCCCGCCGAGATCTTCGGTCTGCACGGCAAGGGCGGCCTCGTGCCCGGCAACGACGCCGACATCACGCTGGTCGACCTGGAACACGCGCGCGAGGTCAATCCCGCGCAGCTCGGCTCCTACTCCGACTACAGCCTCTACGAGGGCTGGACCCTGAAGGGCTGGCCGGTCCGCACGATCCTGCGCGGAGAGACGATCATGCTCGAGGGAACCGTCACCGGCGCGGGCGGATACGGACGCTACCTGCCGCGCGCGTCGACGGCTCCGAAGGCGCCCGTCCTCGCTTGAGACAAGGCCGCGTCACATCCGCTTCGTCGCGTAGCGAGCATTCTGTCCGCCCGCTGAACAATCGCCGCGCCGCCTTTGCTAACGCCCGTGTGAAGAGCTTGTTTGTGCGCGGTCAAAATCTGGAGACGACTTGATGTCATATCGGCTGGGCGTGGACGTCGGCGGGACGTTCACCGACCTTCTACTCTTCGATCAGGAAAGCGGATCGTTCTGGCGAACCAAGACGCCCTCGACGCCGCATGACAGTTCCGAAGGGATCATGAACGGGCTTGCCGGCATCTGCAGCGACGCGGGTATCGAGCCGTCGGACATCGACTATTTCCTCCATGGAACCACGGTGGCCACCAACGCCATGCTCGAGGGCAAGGGCGCGCGCGTCGGGCTGGTGGTCAGCGAGGGCTACCGCCAGGTCATGCAGATCGCGCGCTCGTTCGTGCCGGGTGGGCTGGCGGGCTGGATCGTGTGGCCCAAGCCCGAACCGCTCGCCGCGCTGGAGGATACCTTCGAGATCGCCGGCCGCATGGATGCGCAGGGCAACGAGGTTCGCCCGGTCGAGGATGACGACATCCGCGCCGCGCTCGAAAAGCTCAAGGCGCGCGGCGTCGAGGCGCTGACCGTCAGCCTGATGAACGGCTACCTGAACGGCGCGCACGAAAAGCGCGTGGGCGAGCTAGCTGCCGAGATCCTGCCGGGCGTGCCGGTTTCACTCAGCCACGAGGTCCTGCCCGAGATGCAGGAATACGAGCGTACCTTGACCACCGTCGCCAATGCCGCGGTGCGCCCCGTCGTGGGCAGCTACGTGCGCAACCTGAGGAGCAAGCTGCGCGATTCCGGCATGGCCGGCTCGCTCTCGCTGCTGCGCTCGGACGGGGGGCTCATGTCCTCGGAGAAGTCCGAGGAGCATCCGGTCGCGCTGCTCATGTCGGGGCCGGCGGGCGGCGTTACCGGCGCGCTGTGGGTGGCGAAGAACGCGGGGCTCGAGAACATCCTCACGCTCGACGTCGGCGGCACTTCGACCGACGTCGCGCTGATCGAGGCGCTCGAGGCGCGCCGCGTGCGCACGACCGACGTGGGCCACTTGTCTGTGCGCGCCTCCGCGCTCGACGTGAAGACGGTCGGCGCGGGTGGCGGCTCGATCGCCTATGTGCCCGAACTGACCGGTGCGCTGCGCGTCGGTCCGCAGTCTGCGGGGGCGGTGCCGGGCCCGGTGGCCTACGGCAAGGGCGGCACCGAACCGACCGTGACCGACGCCAACGTCGTGCTCGGCTACCTGCCGGAATCGCTGCTTGGCGGCACCTTCACGCTCGACCGCGAGGGCTCGAAGAAGGCGGTGCAGACGATCGCCGACAAGCTCGGCATCGGCCTGATGGAAGCCGCGCGCGGCATCATCGACATCGTCAACGAGAACATGTTCGGCGCGCTGCGCATGATCTCGGTGCAGCAGGGCTACGATCCGCGCCACTTCGCGCTGATGGGCTTCGGTGGCGCCGGACCGCTCCATGTCAACGCGGTCGCGCGGCTGATGGGCTCGTGGCCCGCGGTCTCGCCGGTCTCGCCGGGCGTGCTGTGCGCGCTGGGCGATGCGACGACACGCATGCGCACCGAACTCGCGCGCTCGTTCTCGCGCCGGTTCGACGAGACCGACGAGGATGACGTGCTGGCCCAGCTCGAGGAAATGGCCGCGCAGACCAGCGCCGAACTGGCCGCGGAAGGCATCGCCGAAGAGGACGTCACCGTCACTTTCGAACTCGACGTGCGCTATGAAGGGCAGGCGTTCGAAGTGCCGCTCGCGATCGATCCCGAAACGCTGCGCAAGGACGGCCTCGCGGGCGTCACCAAGCGATTCGACGTCGAGCACGAGCGGCTGTTCACCTTCAACATGGAAAGCCCGCACGAACTGGTGAACCTGCGCGCGGTGGCGCTTGGCCCGGTGCTCGATCTGGAGGCGCCGGCGCTGCCCGAGGGCAACGGCGACCCGAGCGACGCCAAGCTGCGCGACCACGAACTGTGGGCAGACGGCAAGATGCAGCCCGCGGTCATCTACGACCGCGCCAAGCTGAAGGCGGGCGACGTGATCCCCGGACCGGCAATCGTCATCGAGATGGATTCGACCACGCTGATCGAGGCGGACTGCACCGGCACCGTCGACCGCGTCGGCAACATCCTCATCAACCTGGCCTGAAAGGACGCAGACCCATGCCCGCCCGGATTATCCAGGACAACGACAAGCCCTTCGCCACGGTCGACATCGACCCCGTCACCCTCGAGGTGATCGAGAACGCGCTGCGCAACGCCCGCATCGAGATGGACGCGACGCTGGTGCGCACCGCCATGTCGCCCGGCATTCGCGAACAGGGCGACGCCTTCCCGCTGATCGCCGACCACAAGGGCCGGATGATCGTCGGTCAGTTCGGTTCCTATATCGGTCCCTTCCTCGAAGGGTTCGAGGGCACCGTCGAGGACGGCGACCTGATCTTCCTGTCCGACCCGTACTCGGTCGGCGGCGCGATCAGCCACTGCAACGACTGGCTGGTGCTGATGCCGGTCTACAAGGACGGCCGCCTGCTGGCCTATACCTCGATGTTCGGCCACCAGTCCGACATCGGGGGCAAGGTGCCCGGCTCGATGCCGATCGACGCGACCACGATCTTCCAGGAAGGCGTTCGCATCCCGCCAGTCAAGCTGTGGAAGCAGGGGCAGTTCAACGAAGACCTGATGAAGCTGGTCATGCACCAGGTTCGCACGCCGGACTGGTGCAAGGCCGATCTCAACGCACTGATCGCGTCGTGCCGGGTCGCCGCGCGGCGCGTCGTCGAACTGGCCGAGCGCTTCGGCGACGACGTCTACACTTCGGCCACCGACTTGCTGCTCGACCGCAACTACAAGGCGATGCAGACGCTGATCGAGACTTCGGTTTCCGAAGAGAAGGTCAGCTTCGAGGACTTCATCTGCGACGATGGCATGGGTTACGGCCCGTACAAGATCAAGTGCACGATGTGGCGCGAGAACGGAAAGGTCGTGCTCGACTTCGACGGGACCGACCCGCAGAGTCAGGCCTCGATCAACTTCTTTCTCAACGAAAACATGATGAAGATGTTCTTCGGCATCTACATGATCATGGTCTTCGATCCGCAGATCCTGTTCAACGACGGCTATTATCCGCTGATCGAGGTCCGGATTCCCAAGGGCTCGCTGCTCAAGCCGAATTTCCCCGCCGCGCTCTCGGGTCGCACCCACGCGCTGGGCCGCCTGTTCGACATTCTGGGAGGATTGCTGGGGCAGAAGACCCCGGAATTCCTGAATGCGGCAGGCTTTTCGTCCTCGCCGCACCTGTTCTACGCGGGCACCGACAAGAACGGAAAGTGGTTCCAGCTCTTCCAGATCGGCTTCGGCGGTATCCCAGGCCGTCCGCTAGGCGACGGGCCCGACGGTCACTCGCTGTGGCCGGGCTTCACCAACGTGCCGAACGAGTTTCTCGAGCGCTACTTCCCGCTGCGGATCGAGCGCTATGAGACGGTGCCCGACTCCGGCGGCGCGGGCCTGCACCGCGGCGGCAACGGCATCGACATGGTCTACCGCTTCCTTGAGCCCGGGGTCATCGCCATCCACGACGACCGCTGGTTCGTCCCGCCCTGGGGCGTCAACGGCGGCGAGCCGGGCAAGCGGGCGCGCAAGGTGCTGGTCAAGTCCGACGGCACCGAGATCGTGCTTGGCAACAAGCTCGAGGACTACGCGGTCGAGGCCGGCGACCAGCTCCACTTCATCACCTGGGGCGGCGGCGGCTGGGGCGACCCGCTCGACCGCGACCCCGCGCTGGTGGTCAAGGAGATCGGCCAGGGCCTCGTCACCGTCGAGGGCGCGAAGTCCTATGGCGTCGTCGTCGCGAAAGACGGCTCGCTCGACGAGGCCGCCACCACGGCGCTGCGCGACAAGATCCGCGCCGAACGGCCCGCCAGCGACAGCCCGTTCAACTTCGGTCCCGACATCGAGACCCTGCGCGCCAACTGCCTCGCCGAAACCGGCCTGCCCGCGCCCAAGCAGCCGCAGTGGCACGTGCCGATGGTCGAGGCCGCCGAGTGAGCGGCGAGCCGGACCTCGGCGACGATTATGTCCGGGGCGGCTTCGGCGGCGCGCTGCAGCCGGGCAAGAGACCCGCGCTGCTGCACGTCGACGTGGTCATGGCCTACCTTACGCCGGACTGCCCGCTCTACTCGCCGCGGTTCGAGGTCGCGCTTGCATCGTGCGAGCGGCTGACCGCGGCGGCGCGCAAGGTGGACATGCCGGTGATCTTCACCAATGTCGTCTACCGCGCGGGCGGGGTGGACGGCGGGCTGTTCTACAAGAAGGTGCCCGCGCTCGAATCCTTTCTCGAAGGATCGCCGCTCGGGGCCTTCCCGCCCTCGCTCCAGCCCGAGCCGGGCGACGTGATCGTGACCAAGCAGTATGCATCGGCGTTCTTCGGAACCTCGCTCGCCTCGACGCTCGTGGCGATGGGGATCGATACGCTGCTGATCACCGGCTTCTCGACCTCGGGCTGCGTGCGCGCTTCCACGCTCGATGCCTTGCAGCACGGCTTCGTGCCGCTGGTCGTGCGCGACGCTTGCGGCGACCGCGACGCACGCCCGCACGAATCCAACCTGTTCGACCTGTCGAAGAAGTATGCCGAGGTTCTCAGCGAGGAGCAGGCGATCGGCCTCATCGGCTGATCCCGCCCCGCCCCGGGCCGACCAAAGGGGGCATCGGCCCGGGTTCTCGCGGGATGGTGCTTGCGTCAGAACACGATGATCTGGCGGATCGCCTCGCCGTTCGACATGGCATCGAGCATGTCGTTGAGGTCTTCCAGAACATGGGTCGAACTGATGAGCTGCTCCACCGGCAGATGCCCCGCGCGCCACATGCCGATGTAGCGCGGAATGTCGCGCGCGGGGATCGACGAACCCATGTACGAGCCGATCAGGGTCTTGCCCTCGGCCACCAGCGAGAGCGCCGGGATGTCGAGGTTCTGGTCCGGCGGGGGCAGGCCGACGGTGACGATGCGGCTGCCGCGACGGCCCGCCCGGTAGGCCTGGCCCAGCACCTTGGCGTTGCCGACGGTCTCGATCACGACGTCCGCGCCGCCGGCAGGCAAGTGCTCGGCGATGGCGTCGGCGAGGCCCTCGGGCGAAACCGCGATGGCCCCGAGTTCGCGCGCCTTGTCCAGTTTGCCGGCGGCAAGATCGACGCCGATGACGGTGGCCGCGCCGCTGCCGATCGCGCCCATCAGCGCCGAAAGGCCGACACCGCCGAGGCCGAAAACGATCACGCTTTCGCCCGGCGCGACCTTGGCTGAATTGGTCACCGCGCCGACGCCCGTCAGCACCGCGCAGCCGAACACGGCGGCGATCTGCGGGGGAATGTCGCGGTCGACCTTGACCGTCGAGCGCTGGTCCACGACCACCCGGTTCGAGAACGCCGAGACGCCGAGATGGTGGTGCACGTCGTGTCCGCACTCGTGGAGGCGAAAGCCGCCGCCGAGCAGTTCGCCCTTGCCGTTGGCCGCCGCGCCGACGTCGCACAGGTAGCCTTCGCCCGACAGACAGGCCTTGCACTGTCCGCAACTCGGCAGGAAGACCAGCACCACGCGGTCACCCGGGGCGAGGCCGGTCACACCATCGCCGAGCGCCTCGACGATGCCGGTGCCCTCGTGCCCCAGCGCCATCGGCATCGGCCGCACGCGGTCGCCGTTGACCACCGAGAGATCGGAGTGGCACAGCCCGGCCGCCTCGATGCGGACGAGCACTTCGCCCGCGCCGGGCGGGTCGAGATCAAGCTCGGTGAACCGCATCGGCGTGCTGCGGGCATAGGGTGCGGTGTGACCGCCCGATTGTTCGAGCACCGCCGCGCGGGTCTTGCCGCTCATCACCGGGCCCACTTCTTGTCGAAGGCCCAGACGTCCTCGAAGCCGATCAGCGAGCAGAACTCCTTGAAGTCGAACAGCGGCGGCTCGTTCGGCTCGCCGTTGCCGTCGTCACGCAGTTGCGCGAAGGCCTGCTCGATCGCCTTGGCCGCGACGAGGCTCGAGAGCGAGGGGTAGATCGAGAAGGCGAAACCGATGTCCGCGAGGTCCTTGGCCGGAAGCGGGGGCGTGACGCCGCCGTTGGCGATGTTGACCATCACCGGCTTGCCGAAAGTCTCGCAGACCTTGCGCATCTCTTCCTCGGTGGTGATGGCCTCGGCGAAGAGGATGTCGGCGCCCGCCTTGTCGTAGGCTTCCAGGCGGCGCAGCGTTTCGTCGAGGCCATAGGTCTGGTAGGCGTCGGTGCGCGCGATGATCAGCATGGTCTCGCGCGCCTCGACCGCGACCTTGATCTTCTCGACCATGTCTTCGGTCGGCACCACGCGCTTGCCCGGCGTGTGGCCGCACTTCTTGGGAAATTCCTGGTCCTCGAGCTGGATCGCGCTGATGCCCGCGCCCTCGTAGCCCTTGACGGTGTGATGCACGTTGAGCAGCCCGCCGAATCCGGTGTCGGCGTCGGCGATCAGCGCGCTCGAGACGGTGCGCTTCACCGTCGCCATGCGGTCGAGCATCTGCGTGTAGGTGACGATGCCGGCGTCGGGCAGGCCGTAGGCCGAGGCGGTCGTCCAGTAGCCGCTGCCGTAGACGATGTCGAAGCCCGCGCGCTCGGCCATGAGCGCCGCGATCATGTCGTGCACGCCGGGCACGACGAAGAACTCCCCGCTGGCGAGTTTGTCCTTGAGGCGGGTATCGGTCATGGCGTGGTCTCGTCCTTGTTCCAGAGCCAGGGACGCTCGGCCCGCTGGCGATTTTCGAAATGCGCGATGGCCTCGCCGTGGAGGGCGAGCAGCCGGGTCGTCGTGTTCCAGCCTTCGAGCAGCATTTCCCGGTCGCCGGCCGGGATGGCGAAGGGCACCGCGAGCGTATCGGCGCGGACTTCCTGCGCTTCGAGATCGACGGCGATCTCGCCTCCGGCCGCCGCCGCCGCGTGCAGTCCGCCGATGTGCCGCGCATCGACCGCGGCGGCGATCACGGCGTTGTTGGCGCAGTTGCCCCGGAAAATCTCGCCGAACGACGGCGCGATCACCGCTCGCAGCCCCAGCCCGGCCAGGGCCCAGACGGCGTGTTCGCGGCTGGACCCGCAGCCGAAATTGGCGCCCGCGACGAGGATCTGCGGATGGCCCGCCGCCTCGAACGCGGCGACGATCTCGGGCCGGTCGTGGAAAGCGAAGCGGCCCAGACCCTTCTTCTCGGTATGCAGCAGGTAGCGCGCCGGAAAGATGACATCGGTGTCGATGTCGTCGAGCGGCAGCGACACGGCCTTGCCGGAGACGGTGCGGACGGCGGTCACGACACGTGCTCCTTTCGCACGTCGACGATGCGGCCGGCGAGGGCGGCGGCGCAGACCATCGCCGGGCTCGCCAGGTGGGTGCGCGCGCCGGCGCCCTGTCGGCCCTCGAAGTTGCGGTTCGAGGTGGAAATGCTGCGCTTGCCTTCGGGCACGCGGTCGCCGTTCATCGCGACGCACAGCGAGCAGCCCGCCTCGTGCCATTCGAAGCCTGCCGCCGTGAACAGCTTGTCGAGGCCTTCCGCCTCGGCTTGCCGCTTCACCATCGTCGATCCCGGCACCACCATCGCGGTCACGCCCGGCGCCACCGTCCGGCCCCGGATCAGCGCGGCGGCGGCGCGCAGGTCCTCGATCCGGCTGTTGGTGCAACTGCCGATGAAGGCGTAATCGACCGGCAGCCCGGCGAGCGGCTGTCCGACGTTCAACCCCATGTAGTCCATCGTGTGCCGCGAGGCCTCGGGCACCGTCTCGTCCACGCCAATCACCTGGTCGGGCGAGGTGCCGTACGTGACTTGCGGCGCCAGCGCGGCGGCATCGATCTCCACTTCGCGCTCGAACGCCTCGTCGTCGGAGCGTAGCGTGCGCCAGTGCGCGACGGCCTGGTCCCACGACCTGCCTTGCGGCGCGCGCGGACGGCCGTCGAGATAGGCGATGGTGGTGTCGTCGGGCGCGACCAATCCGACGCGCGAACCGGCCTCGATCGCCATGTTGCACAAGGTCATGCGCGCTTCCATGCTCGCGGCGCGCACCGCCTCGCCCGCGAACTCCAGCGCATAACCGCTGCCGCCCGACGCCCCGATCCGGCCGATCAGCGCGAGGATCATGTCCTTGGTCGTGACATGGGCGGGCAGGGCGCCCGTGAAGGTGACGCGCATTGTCTTCGCGCGAGTCTGCCACAGGCATTGCGTGGCCATCTGCGTGCCGCACTCGCTCGCGCCGATGCCGAAGGCGAGCGCGCCGAACGCACCGTGAGTGGCGGTGTGGCTGTCGCCGCAAACGATGGTGATGCCGGGGATCGTGAACCCCTGCTCGGGCGCAATGACGTGGACGATGCCCTGCCGTTCGTCGGTGAGCGGGATGTACTCGATGCCGAAGGCCCGGCAGTTCGCTTCGAGCAGCGCCACTTGCCGCCGGGCCAGTTCCTCGCGGATGCCCGCGCCGCGGTCTCGCGTGGGCACGGCGTGGTCGGGCACCGCGAGCTGGGTCTCGGGACGCCGCACCTCGAGATGATTCTCGCGCAGAAGCTCGAACGATTGCGGCGTGCTCACTTCGTGCAGGATGTGCCGGTCGATGTAGAGCAAGTCGCGGCCCTGCTGGCCGCGTGCGACGACGTGATCGCTCCAGAGGCGATCGTAGAGGGTCTGCGCGTTCTTAGTGTCGGTCATGGTTTCGCCCCGGCTCCTTGCAGCCGGCGTGGCCGAGCGTCGACACCGCAGGGCGCGGTGCTCGCTACATGGATAGTGCGCCGCGCCGGGCTTCGGCGGCGGAGACGCTGCGCGCGAAGCGCGGAACCAGCAGCAGGCTCACCACGAAGAAGGCGAAGGGCACGATCGAGTAGTTCGCGAGAATGCCGAACAGCGCCTGCGGGTCCTGCGTGACCGGCCCTTCCTTCGAGGCGCGGTAGCCGCTCAGGCTGAGGATCGTGCCCGCTACCACGGGACCGAGCGCGAAGGCGAGCTTCTCGATCGCCGACCAGAGCCCGGCGAAGCTGCCTTCCATCGTCGTCCCGTGTCCGTCCTCGCCGAGGTAGACGGTATCGGTGAACAGCGAGGTGACGATGAGGATGAAGCCCACGTTGGCCATCCCGATCAGTCCGCCGCGCACCACGATGAGGATGTCCTTGAGCGTCGTGACGCCGAGCATGGGCAGCGCGACCTGGGTATTCGCGCCCCAGTCGATCGCCAGCCACGACACGGTGACCGCGCACCAGGCGGCGCATTGCCAGACGAACAGCGAGATCTTGCCGATCCGGCGCGAGAGGCGGAACCACACCGGTTGCATGACGATGCCGCACGTCGCCATCGCGAAGATGTACAAGGGCATCAGTTCGATGCCGTCGACCAGATAGATGAAGACCATGCCGATCACGGTGTACTGGCAGGCGGTCGCGAGCGTCTGGATGAAGTGGATCACGGTGAGTTGGCGGAACGGGCGGTTGCGCCAGGCGGCGAGGAACTGCCGCTTGAGCGACTGGGGCGCACTGGCGGGGGTCGGCCTCTGCCTGAGTACCGGACGCAGCCCGATCGCGCTGCCGAGCATGCTGACGAGGCACACCCCCGCGAAGATCGCCGCCATGGCGCTCCAGCCGCGCTGGCCGCCCCCCAGCCAGTAGACCGTCGGCTGCGCCAGACCGACGCCCAGAATGACGCCGACCGAAGTGAAGACGAGGCGGTAGACAAGCAGCTTGGTGCGCTCGTGCGGATTGCGCGTCAGCGTCGCGGCGATCGCGAGATAGGGCACCGAGAAGCCGCTGAAGCCCGTCATCGACAGCAGGAACAGCAGGCTCACCGCGGCGGCGGCGGCGAGCGGCGGCTCGATGTTTGTGAGCGTGAACAGCGCGAGGAAGCCGACGCAAGTCGAGATCGCGCCCGCGACCAGGAACGGCGTGCGCCCGGTGGTCGGCGCGCGCCGGTCGGACCACGCGCCCATCAGCGGGTCGCAGAAGATCACCCAGGCCTTGGGCAGCAGGATCACCAGGCCCGCGACCCAGGCCTCAATGCCGAGCACCGTCGTCATGAACACCGGCAGCAGCGCGGCGGGAATGTCGCGGAACATCTGCGCGCCCGTCATCCCGACGCCGTACCGCAGCATCACGCTGGTCGAGAGGCGGTCGCCGGGAGCGGGTCCGGCGGGCTCGCTTGCTTGATTCAAGTTTGGGTCTCCTCGTCGGTCCGAGGGGACCGGCTCATGTGGGCCCGGGGCGTGACGGCATCGTGTCAAACCCGTTCGCTTGACTGACAAGACACGGCTCTTCGCGACGGACAACGCGAAAACGAACAGACTATCCGCCTGGCGGATAGTCCCAAGTCGCCTGTCGGATAAACACGGACGCCAATGGCAGTTTCGCGAATGGAGGAGCGGAACCAACAACCAGAACGGGGTCTGTGGCTAAGATGGAACGAGGCGTACCTATACGAGCCGTGTGTCGCGCAATCTCTATCCTTCAGGAGATCAACCAGATGGGATCGCTGACCATGATGCAGATATCCAAACGGGGCGGCATCCCGTATCCCACCGCCTGCCGTATCGTTCAGACGTTGATTCACGAGGGCCTGATCGAGCAGGAACCGGCGCGCAAGCACTATCGGCCGACCGCGATGGTGCAGTCGCTGTCGCAAGGTTTCCAGGCTGACAGCCTGCTGGTCGAACGCGGCAAGCGGCACATCCGCCGGCTGACGCAGAAGGTCGGCTGGCCGGTCTCGCTGACCGTTCGGATCGGCACGCACATGGTGGTGCGCGATTCGACCCATGCGGAAACCTCGCTGACGTTCGAGCGGTATTACCCGGGCTTCCGGCTGCCGCTGATGGATTGCGCGTCCGGTCGGGTCTGCCTCGCGCAACTGTCGCCGATGGAACTCGACCAGATGATGAACTGGGTCTCGCTCGTCGGCGCGCCGGAAGAGCAGGACATGACGGCCTACGTTTCGGTCAACACGCTCAACAAGATCCGCGAGGAAGGCTATGCCGCGATCGGGTGGGGCCAGCACAACCTCACGCCCGGCAAGACATCCTCGATCGCGGTCCCGATCTTCCGCAACGGCAAGTTCGAGGCGGCGCTGACGCTGATCTACTTTGCTGCGGCGATGAAGCAGGGCGAGGCGGTGACCCGCTATCTCGACGACATGAAGGAAACGGCCGAAGCGATCACGGAGGACCTCAGCTCGTTCGATACCGTCTTCGAGAGGGGCGAGATGGCCGGCATGGCAAGCATGTCCATCAACTGAGGAACGAACGCCCCGTCGGTGGCGGCCGAGCCGCCGACGGGGCGCCCGGCGCATCGCGACTCTCGGGAGCCCGGCCCGCCAAAAGGGAAGGCCCGCCGCACCAACCGTGCGACGGGCCCTTCTTTTTGTCGAGCGGCAGCCGCGCTCAGAACTTGTACTTGGCCTCCAGACCGAAGGTCCTGAGGTCCGGCAGACCCAGCAGCAGCCGCGAGCTGTAGGTGCTGTAGGCGAAGTTGGGCACCAGCACCGAGCCGTAGTCGATCGAGACCGCGGTCTTGTTGTTGAACAGGTTGTCCACGAAGGCGCTCACGCTGAAATGATCGCTCTCGATGCCCGCGCGCACCTTGAACAAGTGCAGGTCGGGCGTGCGCACGATGTTGGCGGGACTTGCGTAGACGCCCGACTTGAAGGTCCAGTCGCCGCGCACGTACCAGTCGCTCGTGTCGGTGAGCGCCGCGGTGTACTGCACGCCCGCGCTGGCCGAGTACTTCGAGGTGTTCTGGTTCATGTTGCCGGAGAAATCGGTGATCCCGGTCAACTGCGTCACCGTCGCATTGGTGAAGTTGTTGATGTCGCTGTCGTTGATCGAGCCGGCGAAGTTGATGTCGATCGCGCCCAGGTCCACCGTGCCTTCGAGTTCGACGCCCATCATGTCGACCGAGCCGGTGTTGCCCGAGCCGCGCAGGATTTCGAGGGTGCCGTTGCCCACGTAGTTGAAGGTGAGCGGATTGATCTGGTTGCGCCACGGCGCGTAGTAAGCCGCGAGCGCGAACGAGAGCCTGCGGTTGAAGAGCTGCCCCTTCAGGCCGATTTCGTAGTTCGTCACCTTTTCCGGATCGACGGCGATCTTGATGCCGTTGGCGATGGCCGCCTCGCGCTGCTCGTCCGTATAGCTGAGGAAGGCCGTGTTGAAGGTGCCCGGGTTCACGCCCTTGGAATACGAGGCATAGACCATCATGTCGGGGGTGAGATCGTACTGGACGATCGCACGCGGCAGGAAGTTCTTGTACGTCTCGCTGACCAGAAGCGATCCGCCCGGGTAGAAGCCTTCGGGAAGCAGCGCGCCGGGACCGAAGCTGATGCCGCCGGGGGCCGCATAGGCGTAGAGCTTGTCGATCTGGTACCGGCCCTCGACGCTGATCGAAAGCGCCTCGGTCACATCGTAGGTCAGGCCGAAGAAGGCGCCGTAGGTGCGCGAGCGGGTCTTTCCGCTGGGCCGCGAGAACGTCACCGTTCCGAGGCCCGTGTTGCCGCCGCCGAGGCCGCCCTGGTTGCTGGCCGTGAGGTAGCTGCCGCCGATCGTACCGCGGAACGGGCCGCCCTTGTCGTAGCTGGCGCGGACTTCCTGCGAGAAGTCCTTGTAGCGGCGCTCGACGTAGAAGGGATAGTCGAAGTACGTGCGCGCGCCCGGGGGAACCGAGCCGAACGCATTGTTGGGCAGCGCCGTCGAACCGTAGTTGTCGATGTCGGCAAGCTGGCTGTAGAACTCGTTGTTGTAGCCGGTCAGCGACGAAAGGGTCACGCCGGTGTCGCCGACCTCCCAGTCCGCCACGAAGTGCAGGTGGTAGAAGCGGCGCTTGAGGCCGTAGCCCTGCACGCCGTCCTCGGGCGAGACGAGGCGGCCGTTCGGGGCCGCGAGGAAGTTCTTGATGAAGGCATCCTCGGTCGTGTTCGACGAGGGCTGATAGTCGTAGTTCGGCCGCGGCGCGATGCCGCAGAAGTACGGGTTCATGACCGTCGCGCCGCTGGCGCTCAGGCCCGAAAGCGTGCAGTTGCTCTGGCCCGGGATGACGATGTTGCCGTTGGGATCGGTCACTTCGTAGGCCGAGATCAGCGCCTGGTCCGACGCGCCGTCCTTGTCTTTGGACAGCATGCCGAAGGCCTTGAAGCTCAGGCCGGGCACGGGATCGGCGGCGAGCGCCAGGGTGGCGGCGCGGGTTTGCTGGTCACCCAGCGTTTCCGAAGGCGCGAAGCGGTTCTTCCACGAACCGTCCTTCGAATAGTGATCGCCGGTGACGCGGAAGCGCAGCCAGTCGCCGACCAGCGGGCCTTCGAGGTCGGCGTGGAGGCGGACATAGTCGCGCGTGCCGATGGTGCCGCCGATCGAGCCGCCGAATTCGCGGCCCGGGTCCTTGTTCACGACGTTGATCGCGCCCGCGAAGGTGTTGCGCCCGAAGTAGGCGCTTTGCGGACCCTTGAGCACTTCGATGCGCTCGGGCGAGCTGATGATCGAGATGGCGCTCGAGGAACTCACCGGCACGCCGTCGATGAATAGCGAGGCGGTCGGGTTGGTGAAGGCCGAGGGGGTGAAGCCGCGGATGATCAACTGCTGCGCCGAACGGTCGTTGCGGCTGGCGGAGTTGTTGTTGATGTTGATGCTGGGCGTGAAGCTGGCGACGTCGTTGATCGAGGTGATGCCGCGCTTTTCGATCTCTTCGGCGGTGACGGCGGATACCGCCAGCGGCACGTCGAGGATCGATTCATTGGTCTTGCGCGCGGTGACGACGATGGCGCCGGGCGAGGAGAAATCAGGATCGGCGGGGCTCTCCTGCGCCGAAACCGCCTGGGGCAGCGCCATCGTGCAGATGGCGACGCCACCGAACAGCGCGGACTTGTAAGACCTGGTTGCAATCATATCCGTTGTCCCCCCTGGGAAAGAGTGTTCTTCTTGGCAAGCGCTCCGTGCGGAACGGTCGGGCCGTCACCCGGGCGAGCAATTCGCGGCGGGTACGGTTCGGACTTCATTTGACTTCAACGTAGGACAAAACGGCGGCCTGTCTGTTCGCCAGTCGCGGTTTGATCGACAGTCGAACAGATTCGCGAACGGGAAGGTGACTAAAAACCCGTGGGCGGGGCGTTAGGCGGCGTCACTTCCGGCAAGCGGCCAAATTACTTATGATATAGTCGCAGGAGCGGAGAGCGGGGCGCGGCGAGTGGCGCGCGGTTCTCGGCGTCCCGGCCCGGAGCGTAGCGGGCGAGGAAGGCGAGCGTGACCTGCGAGACGAGCGCGAGCTGCGCGTGCTGGTCGGGGCCGGTCTTCGCCGGATCGCACACGAGACCGCCGAAATAGTGATCGACCCCTTCGAGCAGCAGCGCATGGCGGTCGCCGCTCGGCAGCGCCTCGGCAAACGCGGTGAGATGTTCGCGCCAGCTTTCCGGATCGTCGCGGCCCGGCAAGACGTCGCGCGTGCCGGTCTGCACGAGCGCCGGACGCGCGAGGTGAGAGAAGGCTTCCTTGCTGACGAGGCCCTTGAGAGGGCCGGGCGGTGACAGCGCGATGACCGCGCGCGCTCGCGGATCGGCGAGCGGCCCGGTGATGCCTTCGGGTGTCTCGGCGGTCACGCCGCCGGCGACCAGCGCCATCAGCCCGCCGAAGCTGTGCCCGGCGCAGACATAGTCGGCGCCGATCGCCCGCGAGACCGCGCGCATGTCCTCGACGCGGGTTTTCCAGACGGGAAGCCCCTCCGGCTTGTCCATGAGCGGGTGTTGGAGCGAATCGGTGTGCAGCGGGGCATGAACCTCGAAGCCGGCCCCGGCCCAGGCGGCGATCCAGTCCGGATAGAATTCGGGCGCCGAGCGGAAGCCGTGCGAAAAGAGGATGTACCCTTGGCGCTCCCCAGAAGCGTTCCACACGGTCACGGTGATCCGCCTGCCGCCGGGAGCCGTGATGACCCGCTTGCGCGAGGCCGCCAGGGCCGGGCGCGAGAGGGAGAGAAGCGGCAGTCCGGCCAGGAGGCCGAGAAGTTCCCGCCGGCTGGTCATGCGGCGCCGTCGGCCGGATCGGGCTGTGCTGCCGAGTCTGCCTGCGCCGCGGACGTGCCCTCGAGATCGACCGACTTGAGGAAGCCGCGGATGTCGTCGGCAAAGCGATCGGGGATCTCCCACATCGGCCAGTGCCCGACGTGCGGGTATTCGATCACTTTCACGTCGGTGTTGGTGAAGCGGCGGACGGAGGCTTCGGGGCCTTGCGAGATGATCGTGTCTTCCCAGCACCACTGCAGCAGGACCGGTGCGGTGACCTTCCCGGCGACCGCGCCGACGTCGGTCGTCTTGAACAGGCGGGCATTGTCGGCGATGTACGACTTCTGGTTCTCGATGGCCTTGGGCAGATTGCTCATGTCGTACATCATCCGGACCAGGTAGTCGGGCGGCGTCCAGCCTTTGTGGCCGGTATCCTCGAAGACCCAGCGATAGAAGATGCGCGGATGATATTCGGGCATGACCGCTTCGTGGAAGCTCGCGGCCGCGCGGATTTTCCAGTCGACCTTGCGGGTCTGGCTGGGGCGTTCGAGCGGGATGATCGAGAAGGCCATCGCCGCGACGCGTCCGGGTTCCATCGCATTGAGCGTCAGCGCGACGTTGGAGCCGTTCGAGGTCGCCACCGTCGCGAAGCGCTTGTAGCCGAGCTCGTCGAGCAGGCGTCCGGCGAGGCGCGCGGCTTCGGGCGTGGTGTAGCCCCTGGGGTTGGGGCCGCTGAGGCCGTAGGGCGGCCAGTCAAGGCGGACGACGGTGAAATCGTCCTTGAGCCGTTCGGCGAGCGGGTCCCACTCGTGCAGATTGACGCCGGTTCCGTGGAACATGACGACCGGAAAGCCCTTGCCCTCCACCCGCACGTGGATCGGCACGCCGTCGACGGTAACCAGGCGCGAGGGCGGCTGGGCATAGCGCTCGACCATGGCCTCGCGGTCGCTGGCGAACCAGCCGGCCTTGGCGGGAATGAACCAGCCGAGGAATATCAGTCCGCAGATGAGCAGGACGATGCCCACGACGCGCACGATTCGTTTGGTCATGACTTTGCCTTTCGAGATGACGGCTTCGGCAAGGACGTTACGCACCGGCACGGGCGCGAGCGGCGATCAGCGGTCGCGGCGGATATAGGCGTCGATCAGGTCGGCGACGGCCTCGGGCGATTCCATCGGGGGATAATGGCCGACGGTCTCCAGCGCGACGAACGACCGGCTCTTCGCGTTGCTGAGATAGCTCTCGAGCGCGCGGCCTTCCTCGTCGGGGCGCAGCACGTAGTCGCGCATGCCCCATATGAGCAGGACCGGCGCCGTGACGGCCTTGAGATGCGCCATGGTGACGTCCTAGTTGGCCGTCAGCGCGTGGAGCCCGCGGGGATTGGGCTCATTCACCCGCAGGTTGGTCTCGTAATAATATTCGACCAGATCGGGATCGAGGCGGTCCTTCTCGCCGTAGAGCCCGCCGAGATAGTTCGACCAGAAATCCATGCCCTCAATCCCGGTCTGCTTGAAGCGCGCGATGGCGGCGGCGAGCGCGGGCGGCGTTTCGACCTTGAGCGTCGGCACCGGATTCGACGGGGTGTTCGCGAGGATCAGGTTCTCGACGCGATCGGGATAGCCCGCGGCGAAATAGTAGGAGAGCGTGCCGCCGCTCGACATGCCCGCGACGTTCGCCTTGTCGATCCCGAGCGCGTCGAGAAAGCCGGCGACGAGGTTCTCGGGCGATCCGACCGCCGCGACCGCCTCGTCGCTGAGCGGGCCGGAAAGACCCGTCGGCGGCATGTCGAAACGGACCACGCGGTAGCGATCCTTGAGGCGCGCGGCGACTCCGTCCCAGGCCCTGATCGTGCTGCGCGATCCGTGCAGCAGCAGCAGAACCGGCCCTTCGCCCTCGTCGCGGTAGCGCAGTTCGACACCCTTGACGGTAACGTACTTGTCCTCCGGCGAGCCGAAGCGCTCGCGCAGTTCGGCGAGCGAGAGGCGCCTGGGAACGGGCGCGGCGTCGGGAGGCCGCGCGGCGACCGGCGCGGGCCCGGCGGCGATGAGGGGAGAGCCGAGCGAAAGGCTCAACACGGCTGCCGCGAGCCCGGCGGCGATCCGCATCAGGCGATGCCCGAAGCGACGAACCAGGACCGGTAGACGCCTTCGCTTTCGGGCCCGAACCGGAACGGACCCTGACGCGCGGCGGGGCTCGTCGCCTGATAGCCGATCATGACGTCCTCGAACCCGGCGGCGGCGAGCAGGCCGGAATAGTCCGCCGTGAGTGCGCCGCGCCAGTTCGGCTCGTTGTTGTACTGCGCTTCCAGTTCGCCCGAGAGTTCGACCCAGGGATCGGAATTGTCGTGCAGCAGCGGCACTTCGAGATGGACGACCTTGCCGCCCGGCCTGAGCAGCCGCTTGCACTCGGCGAGGATGTTCATCACCGCCGCCTGCGAAGCCTCGTGGAACAGCACGCAGCTATAAACGAGGTCGAACGACTGGTCGGGAAAGTCGGTGTGTTCCGCGCTCTGCTGCGAGAAGTGGACCGCCGCGCCCAGATGCTCGGCGCGAGCGTGGGCATAGCGCAGGATCGAGGCGCCGACATCGACGCCGTGGACTTCCGCCTCGGGAAAGCACGTGGCGGCGGGCACGGTGCTCGTGCCGATTCCGCAGCCCAGGTCGAGGATCTTCGCGGGCGCCATATCCGGCCAGCGCGTCAGCGCGTGGGCCATCGCGGTCTGCCCGCGCAGGTCGTTGAGCATGCCGCCGTTGCGGCCGAGCATGAACACCGCGCCGCCCCGATCCATCACCGCGCCCTGCATGATCGAACCGTCGTCGTGCGCATTGCCGCCGGGCATCAGATGGATGTCGCCGTCCTTGATGTACTGCGGCACGGCGAAGTCGGGATCTGTCCGGACCGAGCCGCGCGGATTGTCGATCCGCGCGAGCTTTTCGAGTTCGTCGGCCTGCCGTTCGACGCTCGTGCCGATCGTCGACCAGAGCTGGCGCTGGCTTTCGCGCTTCATCGCGAGCCAGGTGCGGAAGCTTTCGTGACCTTCCATCCGTTCGCGCAGCGCGCCGACCTTGCTGTTCGCGGCTTCGGGAGGCAGCGACTGCTCCTCCTGCTTGGCGATGTCGGCTTGTATCGGCTCGAGCTCGCCGTGGACGAAGACCTTGAAGTCACGCACGAAGAGCTGCTCCACGAGTTCGTCGTGGTTGGGTACGGCGATCATCGGGTGATCGAGCGCGGCGCGCTGTTCGGTGATTCCGGTCATTGGCTTTGCTCCTGTTCGGTGGTCGCGTGCAATTCGGCCTCGGCCGCCTCGCGCAGCGGCCGGAAGACCTTCTCCATGGTCGAGCGCCGCAGCGTCTCGCGCTCCGCCTGGGCCGGCGCGTCGGGCTCGTAGCCGTCGACCGCGCCGGGGAGCAGCGAACCGCCGGCGACAAGCAACCGCTCGCAGGCGTCGAGCCGGGCGCGCAGCACGGTCACTTCCGACGCGAGCCCGACGATCATGCCGAGCACCTGCTCATCGAACGGGCGATTGCCGGCGATGGCATCAAGCCGGTTGGGGGCCTTGGGAAGCGGTGTGCGGGTCATGGGCTGGGCTGGCTCCTGCGTGAATCTGTGGTGTCGCGGGCGCAGACGAGGAGATCCGGCGCGACCGAATTGTTGCCGAGCATAAGTCCGACCGCGACAACGATGCCATCGCCCGGCTCGCCGGGAAGACCGTCCGGCCGGATTGATCGAACTGCGATCACTCGTCATTCGCCGTGCCTGGAGCTGCCGCGCCGACCCGTTTGTCATATGTATATATCAAAAATGCCGGAAATTGTCCAGCGGCCATGCGGACACCACGGCTCAGGCTGCGGGGTCGCTGAGTGTCCTGCAGGGGAGGACGAATCTCCGCCAGACGATCATGGTCGGTTTGTTCGGCGGCCCGGACGAGATTCCCGCTTCAATTAATTGGTATAAGTGCATATCAAAATGAAATGCGAAGCGATCACCTCCTAGTCCGGCGTGCGGCGCCCCTGCCATGGCCAGGCGGCGCGGCCCCGGCGGACGAGCGGGCGAGGGCGAACGATGCGGCTCGCGTGCGGCGCGATCAAGGCTCCGCCGCTGAGGCTCTCGCGGCGGCGGCCCATGGGGCTCGGCGGGCGGTTCGGTCGCGTTTCGATATCGTCGCGCTCGGCGAAATGGCCGCCAAGCGACTTCCGGCGAGGATTGGCCTTGCTGAATGGGTCGCGCGGACCGAAGCGGGAGGCCACCAGATCGTCGCGGCCGGTCCATGCGCTTTCGCGCTCAAGCCGGGCCGGTCGGACGGCGTCGCGATCGGGCGGGGGCAGGTGTTCCGGCGCCGACCCGGCCCCGCAACGGAGAGCGCATGACTTCGTCGATCACGAAACGCTATGTTCCGGGCCGCTACGGGCAGTTGCACTTGCGCGAGAGCGGAGCGCAGAGCGCGCACCGGCCGGTCCTGCTGCTTCACCAGAATCCCTCCTCGTCGTTCGAGTACGAACCGCTGATCGCGGCGCTGGCGAGCGACCGCAGGGTGATCGCCTTCGACACGCCGGGCTATGGCATGTCCGACGCGCCGCCCGAGCCGCTGTCGATGGCCGGCTATGCGCAGGCCATGGCCGAAAGCCTCGATGCCGCCGGGCTCGGAGCCGAGCAGGGCTTCGACGTCTACGGTTTTCATACGGGATCGCTGCTTGCCGTGGAAATGGCTCTGGCGCGACCCGACGCAGTGCGCCAGGTCGCGGTTACCGGCCTGCCGATGCGCTCGCCCGAGGAACGTGCCGAGCGCCTGGCCAAGGCCAGGCAGGTCCCGGTGATCGACGAGGATGGCGCTTTCGCGATCGGCATGGCGCGCCAGCTCTGGGATTATGTCGTGGCCAATCGGACCCCCGGCATCCCGATCGCGCACCAGGCGGCGCTGTGGATCGACAAGCTGCGCGCCTTCGATCGCGCGTCCTGGGCCTATGTCGGGGTCTGGAGTTACGACTACGAGCGGCTTCGCCGGGTCACGCAGCCGGTGCTGCTGATCCAGCCCGACGAGCCGCTGATCGAGGCCTCGATCGCGGCGGTCCGCCTCGTTCCCGACCATACCATTGCCCAATTTCCCCAGTTTCATCGCGACGTTCTCGATCTGCCGGAGGCGGTCGCCGCATTCGCGACGGCGATGCGCGACTTCTTCGGGACGCCATTCGACAAGGAGACAAGCCAATGACTCTCGCCACCGTCAGCAACACGACCGAGGGGACCGACGATCTCGTTGTCGCGCGGATCACGCATTCGGTCGTCGATCCCGAATTCATCAACGAGGAAGTCACCCGCCGCTACGATCTCAAGGGGCCCTTCGAGACCTTCCTGCTTTATCGCGGCATGAACGACGTCTACCTCGTTCAGGGCGCGGAGGACCGCTATGCCCTGCGGGTCTGGCGCAAGACCTACCGCGACGTCGACGAGGTGCGCGAGGAACTCGATTTCCTCGAATTCCTCAAGCAGCACGATTTCCCGGCCTCGACCGCGTTCCGCACGCGCGACGGCGAACTCTACTTCAAGATCATGACCCCCGAAGGCGTGCGCGCCGTCGCGCTCTATAGCTGGGCGCCGGGCCGCAAGTTCGGTGATTGCCTCAGTGAGGAAACCGCCGAACGGATCGGCGCCGCCTTCGCGCGGATGCATCTGCTCGGCCAGGAGTTTCACGGCGACAAGCCCTACGGCGTGGAGAACGCCCTGCGTTTTCAGGTGACGGTGCCCGCCCTGCTCGACTTCGTGTACGACCGTCCCGACGACCTGCGCGACTACGCGGTCATCGCCGAAAAGCTGGGCGAGCGGCTGACGCAGCTCCAGTCGGAAGACGTGCCGATGGGCATCTGCCACTGCGACTTCCACCCCAGCAATGTCCATGTGGCCGAGGACGGCACGATCACGCTGCTCGACTTCGACGGCACCGGCGAGGACTTCCTGATGCAGGACGTCAAGAACTTCGTGTGGGGTAACTTGTTCTATGGCTTCCCCGACAGTATCGGCGATGCCTTCGAGCGCGGCTACGAGAGCGTGCGGCCCTTCACCGAGGCGGAGAAGGCGAACGGCGAGCTGTTCCTGATGGCCAAGGCGTTCCGCCTCGTGTCGGGCATGGCCAAGGCCTCCAGCGCGGTCGGCCGCGGCACGCTGCGGTTCCGCAACCTCGACTGGCTCGGCGACTACATCAAAACGCGCGCCCGCGACCTGGGCATGATCTGAGCGATGGCGCTCGCGGCACAAGCCGACCGGGTCGGTGCCTGGCCGCCGCGCTGGCAGGCGTGGTCGATGGTCGGCCTGCTGTTTCTCGCCTCGATCGTGTCGGTCATCGACCGCATGATCCTGAGCATCGTCACCGACCCGGTGAAGGCCGATCTTGGCATCAGCGATGTCCAGATCGGACTGCTGCAGGGCATCGCCTTCGGCCTGTTCTACGCGACGATGGGGGTCTGGCTTGGCCTCGTCGCGGACCGCACCAACCGTCGCAATCTCGTCGTCGCGGGCATCCTCGTGTGGAGCGTGGCGACGATCGGCGGCGGTCTGTCGCAGGGCTTCGGGCTGTTTTTCGCCTCGCGGATGCTCGTCGGTCTCGGCGAAGCGGCGCTGGCGCCGGCCGCGATTTCGCTCATCGCCGATCTGTTCGAGCCCGGCAGGCGCGGGAGGCCCATCGGCATCTATCTGATGGGCCAGGCGGTCGCGAATGGCGTGTCCCTCGCGATCGCGGGCGGACTGCTGACCGCCGCCGGAAACGGCGCCTTCGTCGGGGTGCCGCTGCTCGCGGACCTCGAGCCCTGGCGTATCCTGTTCGTCGTGTGCGGCCTTGGCGGATCGCTGACCGGCTTCGCCTTCCTGCTGCTGCGCGAGCCGCGGCGGCGCGATGTCGTCGAGCAGCCGGGCTTCGTCGACCAGGCTCGCCACTCGCTCGGCTATCTCGGCGCCAACTGGCGGCGCTATGCCGGCCTCTACCTAGCTTTCTCGGTGTTCTTCCTGGGCGCCTACGGAGCCGGGATCTGGCAAGTCGTCATGGTCTCGCGCCAGTTCGACATGGCACCGGCCGACGTCTCGCTGATCTTCGGGCCGATCGCGATCGCCTTCGGCCTTGCCGGGCCGCTCGTTGGCGGCGCGCTGGTCGACAAGGTGGTCAAGCGGTCGGGCCTGCAAGGCCTGTTGCGCCTGCTGTCGTTCGCGCCGCTGCTCGCGCTGCCATCGGCCACCGCGGTGCTTTCGCCCAATGCCTATGTCGCGATCTTCCTCGCGGCGACCCAGGCGGGATGCGCCGCGATCGTCGGCAGCGCCACGCTCGCCTACCTGCAATCGGCGGTTCCGCCCGAGATGCGGGGGTTCTCGGTTTCGCTGACGGGGCTCGTCAACACGCTGATCGGTCACGCGCTCGGCCCCATGCTGGTGGCGGTCATCACCGAGAAGGTGCTTCGTAACCATGCGATGGTCGGCTGGGGCATCTTCTGGACCGCAATCCCGGCCTTCTGCCTTTCCGCTGCGCTCTATGCCTGGACCGCGCGCGCCAATCTCGCCGCCGGATCGAAACCGGCAAAGGAATTCGCCCATGGCTGACACGACTTTCCCGCCCCACGGCGACGACGCGCTGCTCGCGCGCCTGGCCACGAACGGACCGATGAACCTCGACCGCGCGCGCGAAGTCATGGAGCGCTTCGGGCTCGACGGCATCGTGGTCGGCGATCCGCTCAACGTCTTTCACATGACCGGCTACTGGCCGCAGATCGGCTCGACCCGCGTCGGCCATCCGCCGACGACCTTCGCGATCCTGAGCCGCCATGCCGGGATGAAGCCCGCGGTCGTCACCTCGCACTTCATCTACTACTACAGCTTCGCCGACGGCGGGTCGCGCGGCGACATTCGCTCGTACCTGTTCGAAGGCGCGGGCGATCCCGGCGACGAAGCGCGCACCAGCGCCAATCCCGCCTTCTTCGCGGATCGCGGCATCGTGCCGATGACCAGCGTCGAGGTTCGCCGCCGCGCGGAGACCGATCGTTCGCTCGCCGCCGACAACCTGTTCGAGCAGTCGGGCGGGGCGCTCGCGGGCGCTCTGCGCGACCTCGGCCTGTGGCAGGGCGCGCTGGCCTACGATCACGAGGTGATCCGTTCGGTGTGCGAGACGCGCGAGCGGCCCGGAACGCTGGTGCCCGCGGACAACATCCTGCGCTGGATACGGCTGGTGAAATCGCCGCTCGAAGTCGAACTGATGAAGCGCGGCGCGAGTGCCAACGCCGCCGCGGTCGACGCGGTCGTCGCCGCGGTGCGCGAGGGCGCCAACTACCGCGAGCTGCGCCGCACGTTCGAAGTCGAGGCCGCGAAGCGCGGCAACCGGGCGGTGTTCATGACGATCGACAGGGTCTCCTCGCCGCTGCCCGAGAGCGACGTCGTGACTAGGGGGCAGTCGCTGTTCCTCGACGGCGTCAGCCACTTCAACAACTATCATGGCGACTACGCGCGCACGATCTTCGTCGGTGAACCGACGGCGGAGGTGCGGCGCGAGGCCGATGCCGCCACGCGCGGCTGGGAGGCCATCCGCGAGCAGCTTCGGCCCGGGCTCGCCTTTTCGGAAATCTCGCGGATCGGCCGCGACGCGCTCGGCAAGGCCGGGGCCGGATCGGCGGTGACCTTCGGGCCGCACAGCGTCGGCCTGATGCACACCGACGAACCGGCGGCGGAGATGGGCGGCTTCTACGGCAAGCAGGATCTCCGGCTCGAGGAGAACATGGTCCTGAGCGTCGATTGCCCCTCGCTGGCGACGGGGATCGGCGGTTCGGTCCACATCGAGGACCTCGTCCTCATCACGCGCGACGGGGCGGTGCCGATCCATCCCATCGGCGATCATGTCATCACGATCTGAACGGACTTTGCACGCATGTTTCTTTCACTCAGTTTCGACATTGCCGCGATCGGCCCGGGAACCGAACCGATCGCGGATTTTCGCGAGCGCGTGGCGCGCATCGGCGCGGCGCGGCCCGACTTCGTGATCCTTGCGGGCGAGGGGGAGGGCGGCGCGTTCGTTCCGCCTTCGCTCGAAGCGCTGGTCGATTGCGCCTGGATCACTGGCAAGCTGACGGATTCGTGCGTGGTCGCGGGCCTGCCCGCGCTCCACTCCGTGCCGTTTCACGTCGCGCGCGCGCTTTCGGCGATCGATTTCCTCAGCGGGGGGCGATCGGGGTGGATGGCGATCGCGGGCGGCGCGGAGCGCTTCGATGCCGCTTACGGCCAGGACCTCGCCACGGCGGCCCCGGACGAGCAGGCGGCGCGCCACGACGACTTCATTCGCGCGACACAGGCCCTGTGGGATAGCTGGGACGACGACGCGCTGATCATCGACAAGGCCGCCGGGCGCTATCTCGACAGCGGCAAGGTGCGGCGCGTCGACTATCGCGGCCCGCATTATCGCACCATGGGGCCGCTCAACGCCGCGCGGCCACCGCAGGGCTACCCCGTGCTGGTCCGCGACGGCGACGGCATGCCGACAAGCGGCATCGTCGCCGACGTGGTCATCGGCGAACTCGGATCGCTCGACGCGGCGGCCGAGCCGATCAAGCTTGCGAAGGTCGACTCCTCCGACTCCGAGCGGATCGACGCAGCCAAGGCCGCTGTCTCGCAGGGCCGCATCGCGGGACTTCACCTTGAAGGCCCCAACGCACTCGCCGCGCTGGAAAGCCTGCGCGACGGCCAATCCTCGATCGTGGAGGGCAAGCGCGCGCGGCCCGCGCTCGGCCTCGCCCATCCGGCGAACTCTTACCGGGAAGGAGCGCTCTCGTGACCAATTCGGCGAACGGCAAGATCCACCTCTGGGCCTTCCTTCAGGGCATCGGCTTCTTTCCGGGCGGCTGGCGCGACGAGAAGGCCCAGCCCTCGCGCGTGTTCGAGCGGTCCTACTACGAGGACATCGCGCGCATGGTCGAGGCGGCGTGCTTCGATGCGATCGTCTTCGGCGACCAGTTGCAGGGCCGCGACGCGGCGGGACGGACGCCCGAGCGGCTGGCGATCCCGACGCTCGATCCCTTCACCCTGCTCTCGGTGATGGGCGGGGTGACCGAGCGGGTCGGTCTCGTCGCCACGGTCAGCACGACTTACGCCGAGCCCGGCGAGGTCGCCGCCAAGTTCGCCGCGCTCAATTATCTGAGCGACGGCCGGGCGGGCTGGAACATCGTCACCACAGCGCACCCCAACTCGGCGTGGAACTTCGGCGAGCCCGAATTGCTGGAGAAGGCGCTTCGCTACAAGCGCGCCGCGGGCTTCGTCGACGCGACGGAGCACGTCTGGAAGCAGGCGGTGGGCGAGGCCGGGGGCGCCTTCGCGAACGAATGGTTCGCGTTCGACGCGGCGCGCGGCACGCCGACGGCGCCGCAGGGGCGCCCGGCGATCGTCCAGGCCGGACAGTCCGAGGACGGGCGCGACTTCGCCGCGAGCTGCGCCGAGGCGGTATTCTGTCCGGCGCCGACGATCGAGGCGGGGCAGGAATTCCGCAACGATATCCGCGCGCGCGCCGCGGCCAAGGGGCGCGATCCCGATGGGCTGATCATCATGCCAGGGCTCGCCTTCGTGCTCGGCGACACCGAGGACGAGGCGCGCGCCAAGCACGCCCGGATGCTCGACTTCGCCGACGACGGGCTCTGCATCGAATACCTGAGCGAATCGATCGGCTACGACCTCACGCGCCATGCGCCCGACGGTCCGATCCCGATCGAGGACATCTGCGCGAGCTGCGAATTTCCCGCCGGGATGATCCGCGCCATGCTGCAACCCAGCGTCGATGCGGGCAAAACGCTCGTCGAGCACTGCCGCGATTATGCGACCAAGCCGCGCGGCCACAACATCTTCGTCGGCACGCCCGAACAGATGGCCGAAATGATGGCGACATGGGTCGATGCGGGCGCATGCGACGGCTTCACGCTACAGCCCGGCTTCATGCCTGCCGAGCTTGAGATCTTCTGCGAGAAGGTCGTGCCGATCCTGCAGGAGAAGGGCGTTCTGCGCCGCGCCTATCAGGGGCCGACGCTGCGCGAACATCTGGGACTTTCGGGCGCACCGTGGTGATCACGGACCCGGATATCGTCGAGCGCGCCTTCTGCCGGATCAGCGAGGGACAGGTGCATTACCGCGTCGTGCACGGCGATCCCTCGCTGGCGCCGATCGTCCTGCTTCACGCCTCGCCCTCGTCATCGCGGTCCACCGCGCCGCTCGCCGCCGCGCTGGCGCCGACCGGACGCACGATCATCGCCCCCGACACGCTGGGCAACGGCGACTCTCCGCCGCCCGCGCCCGATGATCCGGATATCGCCTACTTCGCCGACAGCGTGGCGCGGCTGATGGATGCGCTCGGCTTCGACAGCTTCGTGCCCTACGGCGCGCACACCGGCGCGCGGATCGCGTGCGAACTCGCCGCCAGCCGCCCGGATCGGGTCCAGAGCACCGTGCTCGACGGGATCAAGGAATACGACGACGCGACGCGCGACAAGATCCTCGCCAACTACGCGCCGACGGTGAAGCCCGACGATCACGGCGCCCACATGGTCTGGGCGTTCCACTTCGTGCGCGACCAGGCGCTCTACTTCCCGCATTTCGAGCGCAACCCCGAGCACCGGCTGCCGGGCTTCATGCCGCCTGCGGAAATGCTGCATGCCGGCGCGCTCGACGTGCTCAAGGCGCTCGACACTTATGCCAAGCCCTATCTCGCCGCCTTCCGCTACCGCGCGCTCGAGCGTCTGCCGCTGATCAAGGGGCGGGTGCTGTTCCTCAAGGCCGAACGCGAACTCGCGGTGCTCAACGCCGCGATCGAAGAAATGGCGACGCGCGTCGCCAATGGAACCACGGCAGCCGTCGCCTCGACTCCTGAAGCCAAGGCGAGTGCGATCGGAGCCTTCATCGGGGAGTAGCACGGGTGACGAAGACCGCGATCAATCCGGACGGGACGACCGATCCGCGCCTGCCTCTGTCCGTCTGTCTCGGCTTCAGCGTGGGGACGGTCGGCGTCTCGATCATGCTGAACGGCGTGACCGCCTACTTCCCGGCCTTCATGACGACGGTGCTGGGCAAGGACGCGGAGATCGCGGGCTACCTGCTGATGCTCTCCAAGCTCTACGACGCGGTGGCGGATTTCGTCATCGGCGCGGTGAGCGACCGGACCCGTTCGCGCTGGGGACGGCGGCGTCCCTACCTTCTGGCGGGCGCGCTCGTATCGGCGATCTCGTTCCTCATGATCTTCGCTCCGCCCGCGATCGCGGACGAATATATCGCGATCTACATGTTCGCGGCGCTGGTGATCTATTCGACGGGCTATTCGCTGTTCAACGTGCCCTACATGGCGATGCCGTCCGAGATGACCGGCTCGATGTACCAGCGTTCGCGGCTGCTATCGTACCGCACCGTGTTCGTGTCGATCGGCCAGACGCTCGCCATGGCGGGCACCGCCGCGCTGATCTCGTGGGGCGGGGGCGATGCCAACGGCTACCTGATCATGGGCTGGACGATGGCGCTGGTGATCGGCACCGCCATGACGCTCTCGTTCTTCGGGACCGCCAAGGCGCCGCACCTCGACGTCGACGACAAGAAGGAAGTGCTCAACTGGCAGACGTTCAAGCTGCTGGGCGCGAACAAGCCGTTCATGCTGATCATCGCCGCGAAGATTTTCCAGTTCCTGTCGTTCGCGAGCATGGCCACCACCAGCCTGCTGTTCAAGCTCAACGTCCTGATGGTGGGCTATGCCGGGCAGATGCAGCTTGCGCTGGCGCAGAACATCGCCTCGGCCGCCTCGATGCCGTTCTGGCTGTGGATGGAGCGCAAGCTGGGCAAGCGCAATGCCTATATCGTCGGGCTCGCCATCATGAGCGTGATCTCGCTGAGCTGGCTGTGGACCGGCCGCGACATCACCACCTGGGGCCTCGTCTGGCGCGGCCTCGTGAGCGGCGTCGGCTCGGGCGGCATGATCCTCCTTTCGATCTCGATGTTCTCCGACACGCTGGCGCACGACCGCAAGGTGACCGGGCTGCGGCGCGAGGGGCTGCTGGCGAGCGTCGTCGCCATCACCGAAAAGACGACTTTCGCGTTCGGCGTCGCCGCCGTCGGGTTCTACCTCTCGCTTGCGAACTACGTGCCGACGCGCGACGGACGCATCATCGAGCAGCCGGAATCGGCGATCAACGCGCTCTATTTCTGCTTCGCGATCCTTCCGGTGCTGTTCGGCCTGTGCAACGTCGTCTGCATCAGCTTCTACAAGATCGGGGGCAAGTATCCCACGACGCCTCACGCGCCCGCGGCGGAGCCTGAGCTGGAGCCGACGCCCTAGCGCCGCGTCTCCCGCTCGCGGCGGTGGTGCGAGCGTGGGGGGATGACCGCGCTGCGAACATCCCGCCGCTGGCAGGCTCCCGCGTAGGGCCGGGTGTGCGAAACGAGACGGTGACCCATCGCAACGGAGTTCCAGATGCATCTCGAGCCCATTCCCTCCGCTTCCAAGGTCGCGGCCCTGCTGGCGGCCCCGATGGAAGGGCGCATGCTCATCGGCGGAGAATGGTGCGCCGCGCAGGCCGGCGGCACGATCGACAGCGTCGACCCCGCCAGCGGCAAGGTCATCGGCACGGTGCCCGACGCGGGCGCGGCCGATGTTGACCGGGCGGTCGCCGCGGCGGCCGCGGCGCAGGCGGGCTGGGCCGCGACGCCGCCCGCCGAGCGAGCCCGCATCCTGTGGCGCATCGCCGACGTCATCGAGGCCAACATCGACGAGCTGTCCGAACTCGAAGCGCTCGACCAGGGCAAGCCGCTCTACGTCGCGCGCTGGGCAGAGGTTCCTGGCGCGGTCGGTCAGTTCCGCTTCTTCGCGGGGCAGGCCATGGCGATCGAGGGAGCCACGATCACTCCGTCGATCACCTATCAGCCGCCGGGCAAGGAGATGCGCGCCTGGACCCTGCGCGAGCCGGTCGGCGTCGTCGCCGCGATCGTGCCGTGGAACTCGCCGATCGTGCTGACCGCGATGAAGCTGGCGCCCGCGCTGGCCGCCGGCTGCGCCGTTGTGCTCAAGCCCGCCGAGGACACCTCGCTCAGCGCGATGCGGCTGGGTGAGCTGATCGCGGAGGCGGGCCTGCCCGCAGGCGTGCTCAACATCGTAACCGGGCGCGGCGCGCAGGCGGGCGCGCTGCTCGCCGCGCATCCCGGCGTCGACAAGGTGGCCTTCACCGGCAGCACCGCCACGGGCCGCGCGGTGCTCGACGCTTCGAAAGGCAACCTGAAGCGCGTCTCGCTCGAACTGGGCGGCAAGTCGCCGGTGATCGTCATGGACGACGCCGATCTCGACCTCGCCATCGGCGGCGCGGCCAACGCGATCTTCTTCAATGCCGGGCAAGTGTGCGTCGCGGGCTCGCGTGCCTATGTCCATGCCTCGATCTACGACAAGGTGGTCGAGGGGCTCGCCGCCTACGCGCAGGGCATCGCGCTCGGCCACGGACTCAATCCCGAAACGCAGATGGGCCCGCTGGTCTCGGCGCGTCAGGCCGAGCGGGTCGAGGGCTTCATCGCCGCCGCCAGGTCCGAAGGCGCCTCGATCCTCACCGGCGGCGAGCGTCTGGGGCCGGCCGGGACGTTCGTCAGCCCGACGGTCGTCGCGGGCGTGAAGCCGGAGATGGAGATCGTGCGCGAGGAAGTTTTCGGGCCGGTTCTTGCGGTGCAGAAGTTCGAGGATGTCGACGAGGTCGTCGCCGCGGCGAACGATAGCGTCTACGGCCTCGCGGCGAGCGTATGGACCGAATCGCTGTCATCCGGCCACCGCCTCTCGTCTCGGATCAGGGCCGGGACGGTGTGGATTAACTGTCACTCGATGTATGATGCCAGCCTGCCTATCGGCGGGATGAAGCAATCCGGCTACGGCCGCGACAGCGGTCGCGAGGCGCTCGACAACTACCTCGAGACCAAGACCGTCTGCGCGGTGGTCTGAGGCGGGGACGTTTCGACACCATGGTTCCCGTCACCATCGTTACCGGCGCGGGCTCGGGAATCGGGCGGGCCGTGTCCGAGCGGCTCGAGGCCGACGGCATTCGCGTGGCTCGCGCCGACGTGGGGTTTGCGGCTTCCGAGGGGTTGAATTTTCGTCTCGACGTGTCGGACGAGACCGCCGCCGGAGCCGTATTCGAGCGGATCGAGGCGGAGTTCGGACCCGTCGCCGGGCTGGTGAATTGCGCGGGCATCTCGTGCGCGGGCTCGCTCGCCGACGTACCGCTGGCCGCCTGGGACCGGGCGATGGACGTGAACCTGCGCGGTACGGCGGTGATGTGCCAGGCCGCGCTGCATCGCATGATGCCCCGCAAGAGCGGCGCGATCGTCAACATCGGTTCGACCTTCGGGCTGATGGCGCGCAACGCCTGCGTGGCCTACGCGGTGAGCAAGGCTGCGGTAATCCACCTCACCAAGTGCCTCGCCGTCGATCTTGCGGAAAACGGCGTGCGCGTGAACTGCGTGTGTCCGGGCATGATCGAGACCGCGATGACGCAGCGGCTCTTCGAACCGGCCGCGAAGGCCCTATATGAAGGCAATGCCAAGGCCCATGCCCTGCGGCGCACCGGCTCGCCCGAGGAAGTCGCCGACGTCGTCGCGTTCCTCCTGAGCGACGGGGCCCGCTTCATGACCGGCGCGGTGGTGCCGGTCGACGGCGGCTACACGTCGGGCAAGTGGGTCTGACGCGCTCTTATCCGAAGCGCGGAGTGCCGCGCCCGCTTGCGGCGGCTTGATCCGCGGCAAGCGCTATCAGGACGACGAGGAAAGGAACTCGAGATGCTCAACACCTTCCAACAGCAATTCCACGCCATGCTGCCCTCGCTGTCGCCCGAGGAAGCTTCGCGGCAGGAGTTCGCCAAGAGCCTCAAGCACTTTGTCCAGCAAGGCCTGCTTCCGGGCCTGACGCCGGTCTACGAGGGCCGGGCCGCGCCCGAGTTCGCGAAGAAGAACGCGCGCGCGCCACAGAGCCGCCACGATATCCGCAGGGCCATGGTGACCGACCCCTACTTCCGGCACTACGCGGCCACCAACCGCATCAGCCAGGAAATGCTCTGGGACAGCGTGATCGACAGCGTCGAGCGCGAGCACGACCTGCTCCAGTCGCACGCGGAAGAGATGTCCGCTCGCAACACGGGCAAGCTGGTGATCCCCGATGAATTCGAGGTGCCCAGGTATGTCAGCGCGCTCGACATCCACTGCATGCCCGGCGGCTATGCGGGGGACGAGAGCGACCGCGACGACGTGTCGCTCGGCGTGCTCTACGACCGGGGCGTCTACCTCTACTCGATGGGCTACACCGGCCCGCACAACGACGACATGGGCCGCTCGGTGTGCAACTATCTCAAGCGCAACATGCCCGAGTTCAAGCCGAAACGGATTCTCGACATGGGATGCACCGTCGGCCACTCGACGCTGCCGTACAAGGAACTGTTTCCCGAGGCGGAGGTCTGGGGCATCGACGTCGGCGGGCCGATGGTCCGCTACGCCCATGCCCGCGCGGGCGCGCTCGGCTTCAACGTCAACTTCGCGCAGATGAACGCCGAGCACACCGATTTCGAGGACGGTTCGTTCGATCTGGTCGTCAGCCACATCCTGCTCCACGAGACCTCGGGCAAGGCCATGCCCAAGATCTTCGAGGAATGCTTCCGATTGCTGCGTCCCGGCGGCCTGATGATCCACGCCGACCTGCCGCCGTTCGACCTGATGGACCCGTTCACCCAGTTCATTCTCGACAACGAGACCTACTACAACAACGAGCCGTTCTGGGGCGCGATGCGTGATCTCGACCAGATCGCGCTGGCCAGGAAGGCGGGCTTCGATCCCGACACGATCCGCTTCGACACCGCGCCGATGGCGGTGATGGAATATGCCGAGGCGGGCTACTCGGCCGAATCGGCGACCAGCGTGGCCGAGCGCGAGTTCACCGCGGGCGAATTCGCCCCCGGCGGCGGCTGGGAAGTGCTGATCGCGCAGAAGGGAGAGGCCGCCTGATGCGCCGCGAAGCCCGGGGCAAGCGTCCCTCGTTCTACGAGGATTCCTCGCTCGACCAGATGATGTCGATGATCATGGTGCTGGCGGGCGAGGTCTCGGTCCTCGCCGACCAGCTCGATTCGACCCAGCGCGTGCTTGCCAACCACGGCATCGACGCGGCGGGCGAGATCGCCGCGCTCAAGCTCGACGACGCGGCGCTCGAACAGCGCGAGGCGCGCCGCCAGGCGATGCTCGAACGGATGTTCTACCTCGTCCGCAAGGAAGCGGCCGAATGCGCGGCGAAGGAAACCAGCGAAAGCTATATCGCCGCGCTGGACGAGATCGCCGAAGGATGAGCCCGCACCCCGACTGGCGCGAGAAACTGGCGCAGATCGTGGACGGGCAGGGGCTCGTCCGCGACAGCGCCCGGATCGCGCAGCTTGCGACCGACGTCTATCGCGCCCGCAGCCTGCCCGAACTCGTCGTGCGCCCGGCGAGTGTCGAGGACCTGCAAGCCGTCGTGCGCACCCTTGGCGAGGCCGGCGTCGGCTTCACCGTGCGCGGGGGCGGGGCTTCCTATACCGACGGCTACAACGTCACCGATCCCGCCCACCTGCTGATCGACATGGGCCGGCTCGACCGCATCGTCGAGATCGACGAATACGGCGGTTTCGTCACCGTCGAGGCGGGCGTGACCTGGGCGCAATTGTCCGACGCGCTCGCCGCCAAGGGCTTGCGCACGCCGTTTCGCGGCCCGTTCTCGGGTCTCGCCGCGAGCGTCGCCGGCTCGATGTCGCAGAATGCGATCAGCCACGGCTCGGGCGCCTACGGCATCTCGGCCGAATCGGCGCTGTCGTTCGACGTCGTGCTGGCCGACGGCAGCCTGCTGCGCACCGGATCGGGCGCGGCGGGGCTCAAGCCCTTCGCGCGCCACTTCGGGCCGGACCTCACCGGGCTGTTCACCGGCGATTGCGGCGCGCTCGGCATCAAGGCGCGCGTGACGCTGCCGCTCCTCAGGGGGCGGCCCGCGCACCGGGTGATCTCCTTCGCGTTCGGCGAATTCGGCCAGATGCACGAATCGATGCGGCGCATCGCGCTCGAGCGCATCGAGGACTCGCACTTCGCGCTCGACGCGGCGCTGTCGCAAGGGCAGATCGCGCGGCAGGACCGGGCGGGCAACCGGCTCGGCATGGCGCTTTCGATCCTGCGCAGCTCGCCCTCGCTGACGCAGGGCTTGCGGCAGGTCGCGGCGGCGGGGCTCAAGGCGCGCCGCCAGATCGGCAAGTCGGCCTTCATGACGCACTACATCGTCGAGGGCTTCGACGATGCCGAGGCCAGGGCCAAGGTTCACCGCCTGCGTGAGCTCAACTCCGATCTCGGCAGTGAGATCGCGGGGACCGTGCCCTCTGTCGTGCGCGCGATGCCCTTCGCGCCGCTGTTCAACACGCTCGGCCCAAACGGCGAGCGCTGGGTGCCGCTGCACGGCATCTTCGCCCATGCCGACGTGGCGCGCTTCCACGAGGCGCTGACCCGCTTCTACGCCGAGCGTGCCCACGAGATGAAGCGCCACGGGGTCTGGGGCGGGGGCATGTACTCGACCGTGGGGACCGGCGGCTTTCTCTACGAGATCGCGATCTACTGGCCCGACGAGCAGACCCCCTATCACGAGGCCGCGGTGCCCGCCGACTACCTGTCCGGCCTCACGAAGTTCCCGGCGAATGCCGAAGCGCGCGAATACGTCCACCGGTTCAAGGGCGAACTCACCGAGCTTTACGACGCACACGGCGCCATCCATTTCCAGCTCGGCCGGGCTTATCCCTATGCCAGCCGCCTGTCCCCGGAAGCGCTGCGCACGGTGGAGGCGATCAAGAACGCGCTCGATCCGGACCATGTGATCGGCCCCGGGGTGCTCGGGCTCAGCTGAGAGGTCTTTGGTTCGACGTTTGAAGTGGAATTTGGCGGAAACCTGTGACGTTAGGTATCGCACAGCAGAGCAGCTAGTCGTCCGTGAACAATGCGATTTTGGCTCTGGGACGGCGCAGGGCCATTCGCGGCGGGCTGTGGCGAGCTGTTGTGG
>NZ_MWMO01000014.1 GCF_002556635.1 Novosphingobium sp. PC22D
CCACAACAGCTCGCCACAGCCCGCCGCGAATGGCCCTGCGCCGTCCCAGAGCCAAAATCGCATTGTTCACGGACGACCATCTACTCCCCCCGTTCCAGCGCCGCTGGAAATCGCCGGCGATGTCTGACCATCCCACAGCATGCATCAACAAGGCGGCTTGGCATTCACCGTGTTTGATCCAGTAACAATCTCAATTCAGGCACGCAGTATTATACGAAAACCACAAAAATTACACCAAAAATGACGATGAATCGGCGACATTAAGTAGTTGTCCGTTCGCCAAGGCCAGTATTCACTGTGAAAATAGTGTGGATTGCCGGTTGAAGGGGCTCTTGGGTTACGGGCCAGACCCGAGGTTCAGGGGCGAATTATCTTCAACTCGCTTTTGCGCAATAGGGACAGCCCGAGAAGCCGGGCCGTTCCCGCCGACAATCCATGCTCCGTTTTACGGCCCAAAGGTTCGCGCTTGGGATTAGCTTTCATCACGTCTGCAGCTTCGCAATCCAGTGCTGCACGAAAGTTGCGCGCTCATCGGGCGACGCAAAGGGAAGGGGGACGAGGGTGTATCCCAGTTCCTGATAGACACGCGCCATCACGTCATGGGTCGCCACCGCCTCGTCCCAGTCCTGCTTGCGCTCGGTATCCTGGGCGTAGATCTCGGCCCAGGGCGGCGCGATAAACACATGTTGATTGTACCGATTGCTCTCCGCCGCGCGTGTGAGGTCGCCGGGTATGCCCAGCCCGCACAATATGCGGTAGCCGATGATGTCGGGAATGCCTCGGTCGAAGAACAAGACGCCCTCTTTCGTCCGTGCCTCCTCATAGGAGCTGAGGTCATGCGTAAGCATCCGCTCGGCAAAGGCGTCGCGGTCATCCCATGGTAGAGCGGTTCCGCCGGCGGCCACCTCGTCGCGGATCACCGCTCGTCCGGCCTCGGGCATATGCGGCAAGCCTTTTTCGGCCAGCGCCGCAAGGAGCGTGCTTTTGCCTGATCCCGGTCCGCCGGTTATGACGAAGAAGCGATCCATGCCGCCCCTCAACTTTCCCGCGCCTGCGCGAACGTGAGGACCAGCGTGTCCCGCCATGCGGGGGCGCCCGGTATCGCGGACTCGATCGGCGTCGTGCCGTGGCGGACGGTACGGTCATCCAGCAGCAGTGCTTCGCCGGGACGGGTTAGCCGATGTTCGAGGATGCAAGTATCGGAGCCATCCTCGACGCGGCTCTCGCCGCCGGCGTAATCGCTGCCGCCGACAAGCAGGATCAGCACCCAGTCGCGCCCGTCATGATGCATGCCCTCCGGCGTGGGAAGGCCGGGCTGTCCCGACAGCGCTTCGATGCGAAATTGATGCGCTTCCACCGTCCAGGAGTTCGGACCCCTCGCGCTCGCATCCGCGATCAGGGCGGCGGTGCCCAGCACCAGCGCCTGAAACAGCGGCGATCCGGTTCGAGCCTCGGCCATCGGCGCGAACCAGCGTTCGATGCCGCCATTCAATGGATTGTGATCGCGCTCCTGGTAATGCGCGCGATGCGGCAGGCGCATGCATTTCCCGTCTGCCACCTCAAAGGCGGCATAACGTCTGCGGCGATAGGTGCCGCCGTCGGCCATCCATGCGTCGCGCGGCAGATCATCCCAACTCCGCGCAAATGCTGTCCATTCCGGGTTGCCGGGATCAACCAGCTTACCCGGTGGCAGGAGCAGGGCGGGCGGTGTGGCGATGCACTCGCCGGAGGCAATAGCGAGCCGCCCGGTCATGTCTCGCCGTCCCAGTAGCCGACCGCATCGGCATAGCGCCCGACATGGTCCACCGAGCGGCTCGCCTTGTCGCCGCCGGGCGCAGCGCCTGCCATGACCGCGAACTTGCCGCTGTCGGGATAGTCGATCACGTCGGGCTCGTTCATCGTGCTGATGGCGAGATAACGCAGGTCCGTATCGCCGGTGTTGATGATCTGATGCGCACTTGCCGCGCCGCTTGCCGGGCACAGCGCGACATCGCCCGCCCGCAGCGCATGATCGCCATCTGCATAGCGCAGGCGGCCGCTGCCGGAGAGGATCACGAACAGTTCCTCATTCGCGTGATGGCCGTGGAACGGCCACGCCCGTTTGCCCGGCGGCACCACGACCAGCCTTCCGCCCAGCATGTGCGCACCCAGCGGCGAAGCGAAGGACGCCATACGCGCTTCGTAGAGATCGCCGTGCGCTTGTGTTTGCAGGTCGAGGGTATCCAGATGAAGAACGGGGAGTGTGATAACGGCCATGATTGAACCAATACAATATTTGATTTGATCGACGCATAATCTGATACAATGATGAGGCCCAAGGAGCAACCAGATGAGCACGAAGACCCCGGCCGATTTCTATTTCGATCCCGTCTCGCCCTTCGCCTTCCTGATGTGGAAGCGTCTTCGTGAAGACGATCTCGGACTGGAGATACGTCCGGTCCCGGTGCTTCTGGGGGCGCTGCTCAACCACTGGGGCCTGATCGGCCCGGCGGAAGTGCCGCCCAAACGGGCACAGACCTATCGTATGTGCCAATGGCTTGCCGACAGGAACGGTATCGCGCTGCGCTTTCCCGATACGCATCCGTTTCGTTCGGTCGAGGCCCTGCGACTGCTGATTGCGCTCGATGCCCGCGCGGATGTCGTCGATGCCGTGTTCGGGGCGGTTTTTGCGCAAGGCCGGGATCTGACCGACAGCGCTGAACTGGAGAGGCTTGGCGGCCAACTTGGTCTTTCCGATGTGCAGGATAGGATCGCAAGCGCGGATGTAAAGGACGGGCTCCGCGCCAACACCGAGGCGGCGATCGCGCGCGGCGTGTTTGGCGTGCCCACTCTCGCGATCGGGGAGGACCTGTTCTGGGGCTTCGATACGCTGGACATGGTGCGCGATTATCTGGCCGATCCCAAACTGTTCCAGACGGCTGAGATGCGACGCCTTGGCACTCTCGAATATGGTGTGCCCCGGAGGGCAGAATCGTGACCGGGGCCAATGACCCGCTTCTGCTCGAACGCGTTCGCGAGAGCTTCTCGCGTCAGAGCTTCATGGGGCTGATCGGGGCCGAGGTGATCCACGCCAGCCATGGCAAAGTGGTTCTCGATCTGCCGTTCCGGGCTGATCTTTGCCAGCAGAACGGCTTCCTTCATGGCGGCGTGATCGGTGCGATTGCCGACGTGGCGGGCGGCTATGCGGCCTATTCGGTCTTCGGGGATGGCGAGGATGTCCTGACGGTTGAATACAAGCTCAATCTTATCCGCCCGGCGGCGGGAGAACGCCTGCGCGCCACGGGCGAGGTGCTGCGCGCCGGACGCGCGCTGACGGTCTGCGATCTCAAGGTCGATGCGATGCGCGAGGGAGAGGAGGTGCTGTGCGCTTCCGGCCAGCAGACACTCATGCGCATGGAAGCACCCCGGCCATGACGCTCCCAATCCTTTTGCTTCCCGGCATAGGCGGTTCGGGACCGGACCATTGGCAAAGCCATTGGGAGCGGACCGATCCCGACATGACCCGCTTCGCGCCGTCCGATTGGGGGCGGCCGGAACTCGCCGACTGGTGCGAGGCGCTGGATCGGGCGGTGAAGTCCCTGGACCGCCCGCCCATTCTGGTCGCGCATAGCCTGGCCTGCCTGCTGGTGGCGCATTGGGCCGCCGCGCGAGGAGCTCCGGTAGCTGGCGCGATGCTGGTCGCCGTGCCAGACCCGTGCGGACGTGCGTTTCCGGATGAAGCGCGGTCCTTCGCGCAAGTGCCGGAGCTGCCCCTGCGGTTTCCCAGCCTGATCGTCGCCAGCGCGAACGATCCTTACGGAACAGTCGATTACAGCAAACGACGTGCCCGGCAATGGGGTTCGCGGCTGATCGCGTTGGGTCCGCTCGGCCATATCAACGCGGGCAGCAATCTGGGCGATTGGCCCGAGGGCCGGGATATCCTCTCTTCATTTCGCGCTGAAATCGAAGGGAATGGAGCATGACCATCTGGACTGCACTTGCCGGATTCACGCTGGCGGCCGGGCTTCTCGTCATCACACCCGGGCTCGACATGGCAGTGGTCCTGCGCACGCTCGCCGTCGAGGGGGCGCGTCAGGCTCTCGCAGCGGCGGCAGGCGTGGTCGCGGGCGTTCTTGCCTGGGGACTGGTGGTGGCGCTGGGGCTTGGCGCGCTGCTGGCACTGTCGGGCACTCTCTATAGGATCCTGCAATATGCAGGCGCCGCCTATTTGCTATGGCTTGGGCTGGGCATGGTCCGTGCGGCACTCAAATCGGGTGCGCCCTCCGATGCAGCAAGTCCGGCATTGCCGTCTGCTCCATCACGATCGGGCAACTGGTTCATGAAGGGCCTGCTCACCAATCTGCTCAATCCCAAGATGGGGGTCTTCTATGTGAGCTTCCTCCCGCAGTTCGTTCCGGCGGGAGCATCGGTACTGGCCTTCAGCCTGTTGCTGGCGGCGCTTCATGCCACGCTCGGCATGGCCTGGTTTGCGCTCCTGATCCTTGGCAGTCGTCCGCTGCGGCACTGGTTCGCGCAAGGGGTCGTAGCGCGCTGGCTCGATGGCCTGACCGGCGGCGTGCTCATCGCGCTGGGCCTGCGCATCGCCTTCCATCCGGCGCAGCGATAGCGCCGTTTCCATATCGAGAGAGACATGCAGATAGCCGTTCTGACTTTCGACGGGTTCAACGAGTTGGATTCGTTTATCGCGTCGACGATCCTCAATCGCCTCAGGCCGCTGGGCTGGAATGCCTGGATCACGTCGCCGACGGAGGAAGTGACGTCGATGAACGGTGTCACGATCCGCCGTCAGCGTCCGCTTGAATTTGCGGAAGAAGCAGACGCCGTCCTGATCGGCAGCGGTGTCCGCACGCGCGACGTGGCTCGCGATGACGCGCTGTTGGCGCGACTTCGGCTCGACCCCGAGCGCCAGCTGATCGGTGCGCAGTGCTCAGGCACGCTGCTGCTGGCGAAGCTTGGTTTGACTGGCGATCTGCCTGCCTGCACCGATCTGACGACAAAGCCATGGGTCATCGAGGCTGGCGTGAATGTGATCGACGCGCCTTTCGTCGCGCATGGCAATGTCGCCACAGCGGGCGGCTGCCTGGCCTCGCATTATCTCGCGGCCTGGATGATCGCGCGCGGTGGTTCAGTGGAACAGGCGCGCGAAGCGATCCACTATGTCGCGCCGGTCGGCGAAAAGGACATGTATGTCGAACGGGCGATGGCTGTCATTGCGCCGTCTTTGGCCGAGGCGGCTGCACCCGCCTGATCCGTCGCCTCAATCGCTTCCGGCCTGCTCGATCACCAGAATGCGCGCTTCGCCAAGGGGGCGGGCGACATGTTCATCGCCAGGTTCGGCGTGAAAAATGTCCCCTGTTTCAAGATGCAGAACCTGTTCGCCGCCAGCGGTCCGAACATGCATGTCGACACGCCCGTCGAGGATAGCGAAGACTTCCGGGCCATCGTTGATGTGCCAGCGGTAGGGCTGGTCGGTCCAGTGCAGCCGCACCGTCGCGTCGTCGATCCTCTCGATCGACAGCGCGTCCCAGGCTGATCTGCCGGTGAAGTCGCGGGCGCGGATAACCTGCATTTCTATCCTCTTGCTCACCGCTGTTGTGACGGAGATTTGGGATCAGTTACCAGGCGAAGTTTCCTGCGCGCTGTAGAAGCTCTCGCCTTCGACCTGCCGGTCGTCCACGAAGCGCATCGTTTCGAGCGCCCGCTTGGCCTTGCCTTTGCGCCGGGCCACATAGTGGACGCCGAGCACCTGGCGTTCGATATCGCAGACGGCAGCGATCAGGGTAAAATGCAGTTCAGACGAAGCCTCCAGCGCCTTTGACCAATAAGCGCGCAAACTGGCCTTGCCTTCGATGATGGGAGATCCCGTCAGTTCCGCGGCCAATGGGCTGATGAAGCGCGCGTCATCGGCAAAATGCGCCAGAATGGCGTCGAGATCGCGCGCGTTCCAGTTGGCGATCCAGTTCGCCGCAAACATCTCCATGTCTTTCCGGTTCATTGCGTTGTCCTTCAAATCAGAAACAGTAAAGCGGTGAGCGCGGTCAGAACCGCCATCACGCGTACGAACACGATCATGCCCTTGCGGCTTTCGAGCAGTTCGCGGGCCCCCGCGCCCATCGCCGCCCAGGATGCGATGGAAGGCAGGCCGACCAGCACGAAGGCCGCGACGATAACGCCGAGCTGCAGGGCGAGTGGCCGGCCGGGCACGGTAAAGCTGGCGATGGCGGGCATGGTGATCGCCCAGGCCTTGGGATTGACGAACTGGAAAGCAGCCGCCTGAAAGAAAGTCAGCGGATGCGCGCCCTCGCGGCGTTCGACGCCTTCCGATTGCCACAGTTTCACCGCCAGCCAGGCAAGATAGACAGCACCGAAGATCCGCACTGCCCAGCGCAGTACCGGCCATGCCTCGAACAGCGCGCCCAGACCCAGCCCGCTGAGCACCAGCATGAGCGCGCAACCGAAATTGATCCCGAAGATGTGCGGGATGGTCCGGCGGAATCCGAAAACCAGCCCCGATGAGGCGAGCATGATGTTGTTGGGGCCGGGCGTGGCCGTGCAGACGAAACTGTACAGCGCAAGCGAGGCAAGCAGACTCGTATCCATGATGTTCTCCTGCAAAGCTGGATGATCATCATTGAACTATGAGTCAAACGTGATATTGAACCGGTGCAATGTAGTGCAGGAAAGATGATGAAGGACTGGCAGCCGGATATCTCGAAGGGCAGCGTGCCGGTGTACGAGCGTCTCGTGACCGCACTGGAGGGCGATGTGCGCGATGGCCGCCTTGTGCCCGGCGACCGTTTGCCACCGCAGCGCGATCTGGCGCACCGCCTGTCCCTGAGTGTCGGGACGGTCAGCCGGGCCTATGTCGAGGCGGAGCGGCGGGGGTTCATTTCCAGCCATGTAGGCCGAGGATCGTTCGTCGCCGACCGCGCGCGGCCGCATTCCTCGCCGCATGACGCTGGCCCGCTCGACATGGCGCATAATGTGCCGCCGCTCGATCCCGCCGAGCGCTGGATCGGGGAGGGGCTGTCGCGCGTGCGCCAGCGGGCCGATCTCGCGACGGCGGTAAACTATGCGCCGCCCGAAGGCTTGCCCTCGATCCGCGAGGCCGGCGCATCCTGGCTGAAGCGCCGTCATGGCGTGACGCGCGCGACGGCGGATCGGGTCATTCAGTGCAACGGCGGGCAGCATGGCCTTGCGCTGGCCTTCGCGGCGCTGGCGCGGCCGGGCGATACGATCCTATGCGAAGCCGCGACCTATCCCGGCATCCGGACACTGGCCGATCATGCGGGCTACCGCCTGCGGGGCGTTGCCATGGATGCGCGCGGCATCGATCCCGAAGCGCTTGCCCGCTGTGCCCGCGAAACTGGCGCCAGGGTGCTGGTCATAATCCCGACCCTGCAGAACCCGACCACGATCACCCTCGATGCCGCGCGCCGCGCTGACATCATCGAGGTCGCCCGCGCCCATGATCTGATGATCGTGGAGGACGATGCCTATCGCGTCTTCGCCGATGCCGGGGCGGCGGACTGTTTTGCCGATCTTGCGCCGGAACGGACGTTGATGGTCGCGGGCGTTTCCAAGGCGGTCGCGCCCGGCTTGCGGCTCGGTTTCCTGTTGCCGCCTGATAATGAAGATGTTCGCGATCGACTGCTGTTGGGCGTCCGCGCTTTTGGCTACAGCCCGCCCTCGCTGGGCGGTCTGGTCTTCAGCCAGTGGGAACAGGACGGAACGGCCGACAGGATCGCCGACGATGTGATCGCCGAAAGCGAGACGAGGACGCAGTTGGCGTCGTCGATCCTCGGCAAGGCGATGGCAGTGCCGGGGGCGGGGCGCAGCCTCCACGTCTGGATGCCGATGCCCATGCTCGATGCCGAACGGCTGAGCGCCCGCGCCTTGCGTGCCTCCATCGCGCTGACGCCGCCTGACGGGCCGATTGTCGATGCCGTGGCTCCCTCTGGGGTTCGCCTGTGCCTTGGCGGCCTGCGCTCGCGCGATGCTCTCGAACAGGCGCTTCGCGATATCGCTGCCATGCTGTCGCCTGCCGGAGGCAGCGCCGCACGCGGCTTGGTCTGACATGCGGGGCCAGCCATGCACATGAAGCGATCCCCGGCGAGTGGTACGGCTCGCTGGTCTTACGCCACGCTCTGCATCGTGATCCTGTTCTGGTCGGGCAACTTCATTGTCGGTCGCGCGGTGAACGGTGTCGTTCCGCCATTCACCCTGGCGCTGGTCAGGTGGAGCGGTGCGCTTGCGATCCTTCTGCCTTTTGCGTGGCGGCATTTACGCGCCGATCGGCAACGGCTCCTGTCGCACTGGAAGGCGGTCCTGCTGCTTGGCCTGACGGGCGTGGCTGCCTTCAATGCCTTCATCTATTCGGGCCTGCAATTCACCACCGCCAGCAACGGGCTTTTGCTTCAGGCGGCGATCCCGGCGCTCGTCCTCCTGTTCAATCGCCTCTTTTTCGGCGACCGGGCGTCGGCTTTGCAGATCGTCGGCGTGACCCTCTCCATGCTGGGCGTGGCGGTCATCGTGCTTCGCGGCGACCTTGCGGCGCTGGCGCGGCTGACACTCAATTTCGGGGATTTCCTCGTGCTGTGCGGCGTCGTCTGCTGGGCGCTTTACACCGCGTTGCTGCGCCTTCGCCCCGATTGCCATCCGGCCAGTTTCCTGGCGGTGACATTTGCGATCGGCGCGGCGGCTATGGCGCCGCTCGCCGCGATGGAAGTGGCTGGCGGGGCGGGCATCCCGCTGCGGGCCGATGTGCTGGGCGCCTTTGCCTACGTCGCTCTCTTCCCGTCGCTGGTCGCCTATGTGCTCTACAACGCGGCTGTGAAAAATCTCGGAGCAGCACCCGCAGGCCAGATGATTACATTGATGCCTTTGTTCGGCGCCGGTCTCGCCGCCCTGCTATTGGGCGAGGCTCTTTTCCGGTTTCACATCATAGGAATGGTGCTGATCCTCGGTGGCATCGTGCTGGGCGCGGTGGGCGTGCAGCGCCAACTGCGGCGGATTGATGATTTTGGCTCGCCTGTGTCGCGCGGCCGAACCAGCTGAGTACGCATGTAATGTGGAATTACCGGCGGGTCGGAGCGATAGAACTGGCGTCGTGCGCAGGAAATGCTCTGCCGGATTTGCGCCTCCATTTTCACGAGACTGCCCAGCTCTGTCTGGTTCAGAGCGGGAAGCGCCGGGCGGAAACCCGTTACGGGATCGTCGAAGTGACCGCAGGCGAATGGCTTTACCTTCCCGCCGGTCTGCCGCATCGCTTTACCGATAGCGCAAGCGCCGAAGGGCGCTGCCTGAATGTCTATGCGCCCCTTGACCTGGGCGCCTATCCCCGCTGCCTTCCTGTCGAGAGCATTCGGCCAATGCTGCAATCACTGGCCTTGTCAGGATCCTCGCTGGCCGGATCAGAGCGGTCTGGCACGCAAAGCACCGGGCCCGGAAATGGTCCACTCCCAATACAGGCGCTGGCACGCGCGGCGGGGGTCTCGCGCGAGCATTTCAGCCGGACCTTTGTGCAGCAGCATGGTCTCCCCCCGCATCGCCATCGCATCATGTGCCGCCTCAACGGTGCGCGCCAGGCGATCGCTCGGGGAAATTCGCTGGCAGATGTCGCCGCCCGGTTCGACTTTGCCGATCAGAGCCACGTTGGTCGCCTGTTCCGCTAGGCTTTCGGGACGACGCCGGGAGCCTACCGCAAAGGCTGCTGCTGATCACAAACATTCCAGACTTGCTCGCGCCTCTGGTTCAGGCTCGCGGGCATGATCGACTGGACAACAGTAATCCTGATCCTTGCAGGCTTGGTCGGTGGGATCGTCAACGCCGTGGCCGGCGGCGCGACCCTGATCACCTTTCCGGCTCTGCTGGCTACAGGACTACCCCCCGTAGCGGCCAATATCGCCAATGCCATCGCCGTGTCGCCGGGGCATCTGCTGGCGGTGCTTGCGGATCGGCCGAGCCTGCCACTTGACTACCACCTTTGCCGGCTCCTGTTGCTTTCTGCCGTCGGAGGCCTGGCTGGCGCCGGACTTTTGCTCATTATTCCTGATCGCCTTTTCACCATGCCGATCCCTGCACTGATCGCAGGCGCAACGCTGCTGTTCGCGCTGGCGCCGCGCATTGCGAGGACGGCGGACAGCAGCGAAAGCAGGCACCATGGCGCAAAGCGGCGGAAAGCAGGGCTGCTGGCGTTGACGGCAATGTATGGCCGGTTCTTTGGCGCAGGCCCGGACGGAAATCGGAATCGATGGTGCGGCGTTATGCGCACACATGTCGGTGAAGCATCTCCAGCCCTATGCCGACCAGCTGACTTTACGGGCACTGAATAGCCCCTAGATTTCTGGACGCCTTCGATCCTAATTTTGAGGACAGGAGGCGATGATGGGGAAGTACAATTTCAGCGAAGAGTTCAAGCGCGATGCGGTGGCCCAGATCACCGAACGCGGGTATCCGGTAGCGGAGGTTTCGCAGCGGCTCGGCGTCAGCCCGCACCCGCTGTATGCGTGGAAGCGGCAGCTGGCGAAGGTCGTATCCGGCGATGGATTGCGTTGAACCGTTTAAACAAATCAGCTGTGGCAACTCCAATTATCGCAGTGCAGTGGAAGAATGCCTCAATCGTTTCCGCAAAATCCTCTATTTCTTGCTTTGGATCGGTGGCCCCTATGAAACCCTCCACATCGCCAGTTTCTTCGTTGGTCAATCGAATGGCCGCGTGCATGTGACGATTCGAAAAGTGAATCACGCCACTCGTATTCTTGTAAACCGCATCTACCCACGCGTTACGATCTTTAACCTTGTCGATCAGGTACCGATCCGACATTTGCTGGCCATCCGCTGCTTTGAGACGGTTGACCTGCTCGCCCGCAAAAACGCGTCCGGCGAATTCCTCTGGGTCAGATACCCAATACAAGGCGTAAAGCCGTAGAACTGTATCGAGCTGCAATCGAAGTAGGGCAGCGGCGACAAGCCAGTTAAGATCCTCGATACAAGAACGAAACGCTTTCGCCTGGGCGAGTGCGCGCCTCGCAATGCCCATCAGGTACAGATCTTGGTAACCAAATGGCCGGTTCGCCAAGTGGTGCTGGAACGTGTCTAGCAGCTCGCCTTCCGAACGTTTCAGGTTCATCAGCGACTGTGCGGCGGTAGATTCGGAGTCATCGACCATTGGGGCATACTTGCTGATCGCTGCTGTGCCGTCCAGCCGAACGCGCTAGCATAGTGCTAGCACAACTGGGCGGTCGCCTTTCGTAGCAGCCAGCCTTGTCGGTAAATGCTGCTATTGCTATGAAAAATGGTGGACGCACTAGGGCTCGAACCTAGGACCCGCTGATTAAGAGTCAGCTGCTCTACCAACTGAGCTATGCGTCCACTCTGGTGCCGCTTCCGGACCGTGGCCGCAGCGATTCGCTGCGGGAGGGGTCCGTATAGCGATTGTTCTTCCGATTTGAAGTGCAAATTTTCACGAATTTTCAGCCGAAGCGCGAAGGGGACCGGCGCCAGCGGTCGGCGGCCATGATCGCGCCGAGGCAGATCATGTTGGTCATCATCGAAGACCCGCCGTGGCTCATGAACGGCAGCGGAATTCCGACCACGGGCGCAAGGCCCATCACCATCATGAGGTTGATCGCGACGTAGAAGAAGATCGTCGCGGTCATGCCCGCGGCGAGCAGCGAGGTGAAGCGGTCCTCGCTCGCGCGCGCGACGCGCATGCCCCAGGTCATCACGATCGCGAAGACGAGAAGCACGAACAGTCCGCCCACCATGCCCCATTCCTCCGCCATCGTCGCGAAGACGAAGTCGGTATGGGCCTCGGGGAGGTATTCGAGGTGGCTTTGCGAGCCGTTGCCGAAGCCCTTGCCGAACAGCCCTCCCGATCCGATCGCGATCTTCGACTGAGTGATGTGGTAGCCCGTCCCGAGCGGATCGTTCTCGGGATTGAGGAAGGTGAGCACGCGCTTGCGCTGGTAGTCGTGCAGGAAGGCGAAGAAGGCGACCGGCGTGAGCAGCGCGGCGCCACCGCCCGCCAGCAGGAACCAGGTGAGCGGCAGACCGGCGAGAAACATGATCACCGCGCCGCCGAAGCAGATCGCGAGAGCGGTGCCGAGGTCGGGCTGGAGGATGACGAGGCCGGCGGGAATGCCGATCAGCATTCCGGCGGGCACGAGACCGCGCCAACTCGCCGTCATCGACGCGGGCAAGGTCTCGTAGAACCGGGCGAGGACCAGAATGATCCCCGGCTTCATGAGTTCCGAGGGCTGGAGCGTCATGAAGCCGAGGTCGAGCCACCGCTGGCTGCCCCCGCCAACCGCGCCGAGCAGTTCCACGAGAACCAGCAGCAGGCAGATCGCGGCGTAGACCGGGTAGGCGAGGAAGCGGTACCACTCACGCGGGATGTGCGACATCACGATCGCCATCGCCAGGAAGACCAGGAACCGGTAGACGTGCGAGGCCGCGTAAGGCTGGAGGTGGCCGCCCGCCGCCGAATAGAGCACCGCCGCGCCCAACCCGACGAGCGCGAAGAGCGGCACGATGACGAGCCAGGGCTGGCGCCCGATCGCCTCGGGCACGAGTTGCCGGTTTCTCATTGTCCGCTCCCGGCCGATCCGGGCGGTTGCAGTGGAATGAACGGAGCGCTTGCCGTCGCGGTCGTCGACGTGGCGTCGGCCGAGGGGGCTGGCGAGGGCGGGGCGCCGGTCGGCTCGGGCCGCGGCGATTGCGCGGCGTTGACGATCGGCTGATCCTCCTCCTGCGCCGCGTCGGCTTCCTGGACCTTCTTTTCCTCCTCGCTCGGAACGCGCGGCGCGTTGCCGCCATATTCGGCAGCGTAGGCCGCATAGCGCGCGTCGAGCCGCTGCTGCGCGGTTCCGCCCCAGCCTTCCTCGAACTCGTGGAGCTTCTCGAGCGCCTTCTTCGGGTCCCACAGGAAGGTCATGACATCGCGCGCGATCGGGTAGGCCGCGCCCGAGCCGCCGCCGTGCTCGACCACCACCGCGCAGGCATAGCGCGGCTTGTCGAAGGGCGCGAAGCAGATGAAGTGGCCATGGTCGCGATACTTCCACGGTCCGCCCTTGCCGCTCGAGACATTGAGGCTGACGACCTGCGCGGTGCCCGTCTTGCCCGCCATCAGCACGTCGTCGATCGGCAGACGCGCACGGCCGGCGGTGCCCGGGCCGTTGATCACGTCGGACATCGCCTGGTGGACGTAGTCGAGGTGTTCCTGCGGAATGCCCAGCGACGGCGCGTTCTGCGGCTTTTCGCTGTAGATCAGCCGCGGCATGAGCTTGCGTCCGCTCGCGATGCGCGAGGCCATGACCGCCTGCTGCAGCGGGTTCACCAGCATGTAGCCCTGGCCGATCGTGGCGTTGACCGTATCGAAAGTCTGCCACTCCTTGTCGTACTTGCGCAGCTTCCAGGCGGGATCGGGCACGGTCCCGTAGGACTGGCCGACCACCGGAAGATCGAATTCCTGCTGCAAGCCCAGGTGCTTGGCCATCTCGGCGATCTTTTCCATCCCGACCTTCTGGGCGAAGTGGTAGAAATAGACGTCGCAGCTCTGGTAGATGCCCTTGGCCATGTTGGTGCGGCCGTGGCCGCGCCGGTTCCAGCAGTGGAACACGCGGTTGCCCACGCGCAGGCCGCCGGTGCAGGTCACCGTCTCTTCCGGATCGAGACCCGCCTCAAGGAACGACAGCGCGACCATCGGCTTGACCGTCGAGCCTGGCGGATACAGCCCGCGCAGGACCTTGTTGCGCAGAGGCACATGGTCGTCGTCGGCCAGCATCTTCCATTCGAGGCGGCCGATGCCGTCGGAAAAGCTGTTCGGATCGAAGCATGGCATCGACGCCATCGCGAGGATGTCGCCGTTCTGGCAGTCCATCACCACGACCGCGCCCGATTCGGTCCCGAGGCGGCGCGCGGCATAGTCCTGCAATGGCCCGTTGATGGTCAGCTTGATCGGTGCGCCGGGATCATCCTCGCGGGTCTCGAGATCGCGCACGATGCGTCCGCCCGCGGTGACCTCGACGCGCCGCGCGCCGGGCTTGCCGCGCAGGCGGTGCTCGAAGACCTTTTCGAGTCCGTCCTTGCCGATCTTGTAGCCCGGCGTGACGAGCAGCGGATTGCGCTCTTTCTCGTAGTCCTCGGCCGAGGCCGTGCCGACGTAGCCGACAAGGTGGCCGACGGTGCATCCAGTGGGATAATAGCGTGAGAAACCGCGCTGGGTGACAACGCCGGGAAGGTCTGGCAGGCGGACGCTGACCGCCGCGAAGCGATCCCAGTCGAGCCCGGAGGCCACTTCGACCGGCGCGAAGCCGTGCGACTTCTCGAGCTTGTCCAGCAAGTCGCGGATCTCGACGTCGGACAGTTCGAGCAGGTCGCCCAGCGTGGCGATCGTTTCGTCGGTGTCGTCCATCCGGTCGGGAATGACGTCCACCCGGAAATCCGCCCGGTTGGATGCGAGCGGGGCCCCGTTGCGGTCTAGGATCCAGCCGCGCCGCGGGGGGATAAGCGACAGATTGACGCGATTGCTTTCGGCCTCGAGCTGATATTTCTCGTTCTGCGCGACCGCGAGATAGCCGAGCCGGCCCGCAAGCACGAGGCCGAGGCCGCCCTGCGCGGCACCGATGAACAGGCTGCGCCGGTCGAAACTGTTGCGCAGCGTCGCCATGCTGACATGGCGCGGTCGAAACAGTTTCATCGGATTTCCCGGAACGGGATCAGGCGAATCCGGTCAGCTATGGCGACGAGGCGGCCGACGAGGGGATAGCACAGGAGAGAAATGACGGTCTGCGGCACGATAACATGAATGGGCGCCGATGCGCCGGCGATATTGGCGACGAGGAGGCTCAGCACGATATAAGCCAGGATCAGTCCCATGGCCACCAGCCATTCGGTGAGAAAGTTGCGCCACGGCAGCCGTGCCTCGATTTCGTCGAGGACGATGGCCGCACCAGACCAGAGCATGACCGCCGAGCCGAACGGCTGTCCGGAATAGAGGTCGTCGACGAGGCCGAGCGGCAATCCGGCCCAGACCGGCATGAGCCCCGGGCGCAACTGGCGCCAGGCAACGAAGGCGAGGAACCCCAGGGGGGGAAGAACGGGCGCCGAGGCGATCGTCAGCAATCCGGGAAGGATCGAGCAGAACACCACGCTCAGCCAGGGCAGCCCACGGGCGAGGATCGGCGAGGGGACCCGGTTGATGCGTTTGCGCGGCCCCGCCTTGCCGAGGCTGAACGGCGCGCGCCTCACGTCTCCGGTTCCGGCTGCCCGGTCGAGGCGGCGCCGGGGCTGGTCGGTTCCTCGCGGTTCGAGGGAACGACGGGCGGCTCGGGGGCCCAGGTCTTTTCGACGATCACGTATTCGGCATGGCTGGGATTGCCGAGCACGCGGGCGATCGCGCCGTCGCGGGTCAGCGATGTGACGATCGCCATCGCCACGCCCGGACGGTAGAGCCCGCCCGAGCCCGAGGTGACCATGATGTCGCCCTTCTTCAGCGGATTGATGCCGAGGTTGATGAGGCGGATCTGGATCGTGCCGTCGCCCTTGCCCTGCGCGAAGGCGGGAACGCCGTCGGTGGCGCGGCGCACCGGCACCAGGCTTTCGGTGTCGGTGACGAGAAGCACGCGCGAACTGGTGATGCCCACTTCGAGCACGCGCCCGACGAGGCCCATCGTCGAGCGGACCGGCATGCCCTTCTCGATGCCGCTGGTCCGGCCCGCGCCGATCGTCGCGAAGCGGCGGATGCTCGCCGCGGTGGAACTGGTCATGCGCGTCACGGCAACTGGCGGAGGGTCGCGCTGCTCCAGCCCGAGCAGGCCCTTGAGCCGCCGGTTCTCCTCGCGCACGGCCTCGGCCTCGGCGAGGCGGACCCGCGCTTCCTTCACCTCGCGCTCCAGCTTGGCGTGGCTTGCACCGGCCTTGAAGTAGCCCGCGATCGTCTCGAAAATGTCCTGCCCGGCATGACGCGTGCGCGCCGCACCGCCGCTCACGGGCGCGACCGCGTCAGCGGCAAGCGCACGCGCGCCGGAAAACACGCTCGGCCCGAAAATCGAGACGACCAGCAAAGCCGCTCCCAGCAGCACGCCAGCGACGCCGGCGGCGTACGTGAAGAACGAATTGTACTGCGCCCTGCGCGAATGGCCGGAGCGCCGGTTCAAGGGCGGCGCCATGCGCTGTGCTCTCCTAGCTCGCGACGCGGATGGAAATGCGCCGCTTCCCCTAAGTCGCGCGTCAAGCGGTCATCAAGACGCCGCGATAGATCGGATCTTCCATGGCCCGGCCTGTGCCCAGCGCAACGCACGAGAGCGGGTCTTCGGCAACGCTCACGGGAAGGCCGGTTTCCTCGCGCAGGTAGACGTCGAGGCCCTGGATCATGGCGCCGCCGCCGGTCAGGACGATGCCCTGGTCGACGATGTCGGCGGCAAGCTCGGGCGCGGTGTTCTCGAGCGCGATGCGCACGCCTTCGATGATCGCACCGATCGGTTCGGACAGCGCCTCGGCGACGTTCGCCTGATTGATCGTGATCTCCTTGGGCACGCCGTTGACGAGATCGCGGCCCTTGATCTGGATCGTTTCGCCGACGCCGTCCTCCGGGATCATGGCGATGCCGTAATCCTTCTTGATCCGCTCCGCGGTCGAATCGCCGATCAGCAGGTTGTGATGGCGACGCACGTAGGAAACGATCGCCTCGTCCATCTTGTCGCCGCCGACGCGCACCGAGGTGGTGTAGGCGAGGCCGCGCAGCGAGAGTACCGCGACTTCGGTGGTGCCGCCGCCGATGTCGACGACCATCGAGCCGACCGGCTCGGTAACCGGCATGTCCGCGCCGATCGCGGCGGCCATCGGCTCGAGGATCAGGTAGACCTGGCTGGCACCCGCGTTGCTCGCCGCGTCGCGGATCGCGCGGCGTTCGACCGAGGTTGAGCCCGAGGGTACGCAGATCACGATCTCGGGATAGCGGAACATCGAGCGCTTGCCGTGGACCTTGCGGATGAAGTGCTTGATCATCTCTTCGGCGATCTCGATGTCGGCGATGACGCCGTCGCGCAGCGGACGGATCGCCTCGATGTTGTCGGGCGTCTTGCCCATCATCATCTTGGCGTCGTCGCCCACCGCCTTGACCTTCTTGACGCCGTGCAGCGTTTCGATGGCCACCACCGAGGGTTCATTGAGGACAATTCCGCGGTCCTGGACATAGACCAGGGTATTGGCCGTACCCAGGTCGATCGCCATGTTCTGGGAACCAAATTTGAAGAATCGCGACATCATCGAGGCCATCAAGGAATCCGTAAACTTTCCGGGCATTTGCACCGAGGATCGGAGCAGGTTTCTACCCATATGCTAGCATGGAAGGCGGCTCCTTAGCGTAGGCTTGTAACAAACGCCAAAAATTTGTGCGGATTTGGTCGGGGTTATTCCGTGGCTCTGTCTCGAATCCGGGCCATTTCGTCGATAGAGGTGTTCCATGCCCGAAATTCGCCGCCTCCCCGACGATCTCGTCAACCGCATCGCCGCCGGCGAAGTGGTGGAACGACCGGCCTCGGCGCTCAAGGAAATGGTCGAGAATGCGCTCGACGCGGGCGCCGGCGCGATCGACGTGCGGATCGTATCGGGCGGGCTGGACATGATCGAGGTGACGGACGACGGCTGCGGGATGAGCGCGGCAGACATCGCCCTGGCGCTCGAACGGCACGCCACCTCGAAGCTGCCCCACGGCGAGATCGAGCGCGTCGCCACGCTGGGCTTTCGCGGCGAGGCGCTGCCCTCGATCGCGAGCGTTTCGCGGCTGACGGTCGAGAGCCGTCCGCGCGAGGCGGGCGAGGGCTGGCGGCGCATCGTCGATCACTCGCAGCTTGCCGGCGACGGGCCAGCCGCGCTCCCGCCGGGCACGCGCATCCGTGTCGAGAACCTGTTCGGCAAGGTCCCCGCGCGGCGCAAGTTCCTGCGCACGCCGCGATCGGAATACGCCGCCTGCATCGACGTCGTGCGCCGCCTCGCGATGTCGCGGCCCGATGTCGCCTTCACTCTCGAGCACGACGGGCGGCGCACGCTCGGCGTCCAGGCCGGGGAGACGCTGGCGGCGCGCGTGGCAAGGCTCGTGGCCAGGGAACTGGCCGAGGATGGGGTGGTGATCGACGCCGAACGCGGCGCCTCGCGGTTGACCGGGGTGGCGGGGCTGCCCACGTTCAATCGGGGCGTCGCGGATCATCAGTACCTGTTCGTCAACGGCCGGCCGGTGAAGGACCGGCTGCTGATCGGTGCGGTGCGCGGCGCCTATGCCGATATGCTGGCGCGCGATCGCCATGCGGTGCTCGCACTGTTCCTCGAGGTTCCGCCCGAGGACGTCGACGTCAACGTCCATCCCGCCAAGACCGAGGTCCGCTTTCGCGACCCCGCCTTCGTGCGCGGGTTCCTGGTCGGCGCGCTGCGTCACGCGCTCGAAGCGGCCGGACAGCGTAGCGCGCAGGCGCCGGCGGCGGGGGCCATGGCGAACTGGCAGGTCGAGCCCTCCGCGCCCGATCCGGGGCGGGCCGCGCCCTCGCTCGGGTCGCTGTTCGCGCGGCAGTATTCGGCGCCGCAGACCCGCGTGAGCGAATCTGGTCCGGCCTGGCGCGCCTACGAACAGAACGTGATGACCTCGCCGTCCGGCCGGGCGGAAGCCGCCGAGCCGGCGGGCGATGATGCGCGAGACTATCCGTTGGGCGTGGCACGCGGACAAGTGGCCGAGACCTACATCGTCGCCGAGGCCGAGGACGGGCTCGTCATCGTCGATCAGCATGCGGCGCACGAGCGGCTCGTGCTCGAGCGGCTCAAGGCGGCGGGGGCGGGCGATGCGGTGGCCCGCTCGCAGGCCTTGCTGCTGCCCGAGGTGGTCGAACTCGAGGAAGTCGACTGCGACAGGGTCGAGGAGAAAGCCGCGCAGCTCGCCGAGCTTGGCCTCGCCATCGAGCGCTTCGGCCCCACCGCGCTGCTGGTGCGCGCGATCCCCGCCGCGCTGGGGCGGGCGGATGTCGGGGCGCTGGTGCGCGACATCGCCGACGATCTCGCACGCCACGGCGACGCGCTGCTGCTGGGCGAAAAGCTCGATCTCGTACTGGCTACGATGGCCTGCCATGGCTCGGTGCGGGCCGGGCGCACGCTTACGGTCGCGGAGATGAACGCGCTCCTGCGCGAAATGGAACGAACGCCGCGTTCGGGCCAATGCAACCATGGACGCCCGACGTGGGTTAAGCTCGCACACGAGGATATCGAAAAACTTTTCGGACGAAAGTGATGCGATGCGAAATGCGGTTGCCGTCGCGCTGATCGCGACGTTGATGCTGGGCGCTTGCGGCCAAGGCCCGGAGAAGAAGGCCCGCAAGGCCGCCGACGCGGAGCAGGACGTCGCCATGGTCGAGCGGATGAATCAGATTCCCTTCACGCCGATTTTGCCGCAGCCGTTCTCGCGCGCGGACATCGCCCGCTACGATCTGGCGCGCGGCTGCGTGTTTCGTCTCGAGAAGGGCGACGAGCCGATCTTCGTCGCGCAAAGCGATCGCGGTTACCTCAAGCTCGACGGAGAGCTGCAGCCGGTAGCGGCAAAGGCGGGCAGCGCGGAACTGCCGTCGGGCGCCCGCTCGATCTACATCGGGCTCGACCACTGGGTCGAACTCGTGGCGCAGGCCGGGGAGGGCGGCGATGCCGACAGTTGGCCGAGCCGTCTGGTCATCCACGACGCGCAGGAACGCGTCGCGTTCGACAAGCTCGGCCGGGTGACTTGCGCGGCGTGAACGCGCCTCAGGGGCGGGCAAGCATCCAGATCGCCATGCCGAGCATGGCCAGGTTCTCGGTCAGCGATACGAATCCCAGCGGCACGTTGCTGCCGCCGCCCACGCAGGCGCACTTGAGCTCGCGCTTCTGGACGTAGACCGCGCAGAACACAGATGCCGCTCCGATCGCGCCGATGAAGCCGGCGACGGGTATCGAGATCCACGGCAGCGCATGCGCCGTCATCAGCGCGCCCGCGAGCCACTCGCCGAAAGGATAGACGTAGGAATAGGGCACGTAGCGACGCGCGAGCAGATCGTAGCTCAGGAACATCGAGGAGAAGCTCTCGACATCCTGCAGCTTCAGCATGGCCAGCAGCATCATGGTGATCGAGACGAACCATTCGGCGGCGCGCACCGTAAACGGGGTACCGAAGGCGAGGAGGCTTACCGCGAGAGCAATCGCGGCTCCGGTCGCGAAGACGGCGAGAACGGGCTTGTAGCTCGTCGCGTCGGGGTCGGGCAGGGGCTTGCCGAAGTGTTCGCGCAGGTCGGTATAGCCGCCGATCCGTTCGCCGCCGATGAAGGTCTGCGGCGTCGTATCGACATCGTGTTCGCGCTTGAAGGCGTCGGTTTCCTCGCGCGTGCGCAGCCAGTGGTCCTCGATCTCATAGCCCTCGGATCTGAGCAGATGCTTGGACTTGAGGCCGAACGGGCAGACGTGTTTCTCCATGACCATGCGATAGAGCACGGCTTTGCGGGTCCGGTCGGATGAGGTCATCAGCATAAGCTAATCTCTGGCATCAGGCGTGGCTGGGATGTCCCTTTGGTGTGGGGTCGGGGATGACGCGATACCGCGCGACGATTACGCTGAAGACACCGAACATCAGCAGTCCGAGCGCGACCAGCGTGTAGAGCAGGCCCATATCGCGCAAGTCGGTGAGGGCGCTGCCGAGCGAGAGCACCTCGCTGCTCCGTTCGAACCAGGCGGAGCGCAGCAGCGACCAGCCCATCACCAGGAAGACGACGCCGCGCGCACCGTATCCGATGCGTCCGATCCAGCAAGTGGCCTGCGGCGCGCGAACCGAAACGCGGTTCATGAACTTGGCGGTGAGGGCGTCCTTGCCCTGCATGAAGCCGGCGACGAGCAACGCGAGGCCAGCGATCCCGAGCGCTACGCTCCCGAAGTCGATGGTGAGCACGGTGTTCGCCATGTCCTGCGTGCTGTCGTCCGCCTGCCGCTTGGCGCCGTAAGCGAACTGGGCGGCGGTCCAGGCGAGGAAGACGTGGATCAGGCCGCTGCAGAAGAAGGCGATACGGTGGCCGATGCCCTTGACGTCGGTGCCGTGCCGTTCGGTGTCGAACAGGGCGCAAGAGAAGCGGAAAAGTGCGTATCCGAGCAGGCCGATCGCCGCCACGAAGAGGATGACCGTGCCGCCGGGAACATGCTGGATCCACTCGAAGGCGCCGCTCGGGCCGTCCTGCGCGCGCGATGCTCCAGTGCTGCTCAGCGCGAAATAGCCCAGCAGCACGTAGACCACGCCGCGCGCCACGAAGCCCAGCCGCGCGAGCCAGACCACTTTTTCGGATTTGTCGACCATCGTGCCCGTCGTCCTGTCTTGCCCCCTGAAAAGGCAACGCACGGACGCGGAATTGGTGCCGGGCCGGTTCAGGCCCGCACCAGACGGGGCCTTCGGTCAGACGTTGAACTTGAAGTGCAGGACGTCGCCGTCGCGCACCACGTAGTCCTTGCCTTCCTGGCGCAGCTTGCCCGCCTCCTTGGCCGGTCCCTCGCCGCCGAGCGACACGTAGTCGTCGAAGGCGATGGTCTCGGCGCGGATGAAGCCGCGTTCCATGTCGGAGTGGATCTCGCCCGCCGCCTCGGGCGCCTTGGCGCCCGTATGGACTGTCCAGGCGCGCGCTTCCTTGGGGCCGACGGTGAAGAAGGTCAGCAATTCGAGCAGTTCGTAGCCGGCGCGGATGATCCGCGCGAGCCCGGTCTCGTGCAGGCCCATCTCCTCGAGAAAGGCGATCCGGTCCTCGGCGTCCATGCCGATCAGCTCCGCCTCGATCGCGGCCGAGACGATTACCGCGCTCGCGCCTTCGGCAGCCGCTTTCTCGAAGACCTTGGCGGAAAAAGCGTTGCCCTCCGCTGCGGCCTCTTCCTCGACGTTGCAGACGTAGAGCACCGGCTTCGCCGTAAGGAGTTGCGCCTGGCGGAAGATGCGCGCTTCCTCCTCGTCCCTGGGCTGGGTCAGCCGCGCGGGCTTGCCTTCGCGCAGCAGTTCGAGCGCCTGGCCGAGCACGCTTGCGGTGATCTTGGCCTCCTTGTCGCCGCCGGTCGCCTTTTTCTGAGCGGCGGGGACGCGCTTTTCGAGGCTTTCGAGATCGGAAAGCAGCAGCTCGGTCTCGACCGTCTCGGCGTCGGCGATGGGATCGACGCGGTTGTCGACGTGCTGGATGTCGTCGTTCTCGAAGCAGCGCAGAACGTGGATGATCGCGTCGACTTCGCGAATGTTGCCGAGGAACTGGTTGCCCAGACCCTCGCCCTTCGACGCGCCGCGCACCAGCCCGGCGATGTCGACGAAGGCGAGCTGGGTCGGGATGATCTTCGCCGAACCGGCGATTCCGGCGAGCTTTTCAAGCCGCGGGTCGGGCACGCCGACCTGACCGACGTTCGGCTCGATCGTGCAGAACGGATAGTTCGCGGCCTGCGCCGCCTGCGTTTCGGTCAGCGCGTTGAACAGCGTCGACTTGCCGACGTTGGGCAGGCCGACGATCCCGCAACGAAATCCCATGAATTCCTCCGGTGGTAAGTGAGCGCGCCCATAGCGCCCGCTTGCCCGGTTGGCCAGATTCGCGCGACGGTCATGCCGGTTTCATCCATTTTTCAGGCATCGCCGCTAGACCGGCGCCATGAAACTGACGACGCGCATCGCGATGCAGCTTCTGCCGATCGCCCTCGCGGCAGGGTGCCGGGACGATCCCGGCGCCGAGTTTTCGCGCGCGAAGGAGCGCTTCGCCGCGCAGGACTACGACGGCGCGCGCATCGCGCTCAGTGCCGCCCTGCGCGCCGAGCCGGACAATCGCGAAATGCTGGTCCTGCTGGCGAAGGCGCAACTGCGCGCCGGCGACGCGGACGGCGCGGGCTTCGCCATCGCGCGCGCCGGGCGTGCGGGAGTTCCGGCTTCCCGACTGGCGCCGCTCAAGGCGGAACTCGCGCTGATCGAGGGCAAACCCGCCGAAGCGCTCGATCACCTCGAAGCGGTGCCAGCCGCCCAGAGCCGCTATGTCCGCGCCGAAGCGCTGCGCAAGCTTGGAAGACGGGGCGACGCCATCGCCGAATTCGAGCGGGCACTGGCCGAGGGCAGGGATATTCGCGCGGCTACGGCCTATGCGCGCATGCTGCTCGTCGCCAACGACGTCTCGGGCGCGCGGCGTGTCTATCGCCGGATGCGCGAGGTCGCCCCCGCCGCCTACGCGACGCGCGTGCTCGAAGGCGATATCGCGATCGCTGCGAAGGATGGCGATGCGGCGATCAATGCGTTCGCGGGTGTCGTGCGCGATTTTCCCGATCGTGTCGCACCGAGGCTGGCGCTCGCCAGCCAGCTCGATGTCGCCGGCGACGTCGAGCGCGCGCAGGCAGAGCTGGAGAAGGCGGAAAAGCTCGCGCCCGACGATCCGCGCGTGATCGACCTGAAGATCCAGCTCCTGTCCGAACTCGGCCAGTGGCGGGAGATTCGCGATGCCCTGCAGGGCCGCGAAGCCGATCTCGACCCCGAGTCGGCCACCGGGATGAGCTATGCCGAGGCGCTGCTGCGGCTCGGCCAGGCCGAGCATGCACGGGTGCTGTTCGCACGCGCTGCCTTGCTCATGCCCGACAACCCCTATGCACAGATGATGCTGGGCGAAGCCCAGCTCGCGACTGGAGACGCGAAGGCTGCGTGGGAAACGCTCCGGCCGCTCACGACGCGGCCCGATCTCCCGCCCCGGCTGCTCGAACTGGCGATACAGGCGGCGCGGCAGGTCGGCGATCCCGCCGCCGCGAGCCTTGAAGCGGGGAGCAGGACCGCAAAAGGCGCCCCCGGCTGATCCCGACCGGCGGCGGCGCGTGGATGCAGCGTTCGGTCGCGCGCCGCGATCAGCGGCGCGGACGGCGGCGACGCGCGGCGGCAAGGCCGATGAAGCCGAGACCCATCATGCCCAGCATGCCCGGCTCGGGCACCGGATGACCGCCCGAACCGCCGGTCGTGGTCGAGCCGCCAGAGGTGGTGGTGGAGCCGCCCGTCGAACCGCCCGAAGTGGTGGTCGATCCGCTCGAAGAGCCGGTCGAGCCGCAGGAGTTCGATCCTGCCTGGTGTCCGCAGTTGCAGTAGTGGGTGTGATACCACTTGTTCTTGCTCCACGCCAGCGCGGGCGAGGCCGAGAGGAGCAGCGCGGCGGTGGCCGATGCGGCGGTCAGTGCGATCTTGCGGGTCATTACAGGTCCCCCCTGGGTTGGAATGGTTGATGGCTTATAAAGCAATCCCCATGCCAACCCAGGAATTCTGGGGCTTACAGTGGTTAACGGCTCTTCGAACGTCCGTGTGTTGTAATGATAACCGACGGTTAACCGCGATCTCCGGATGGTCGCCCGACGGGGTCAGGCACAAGCGGCGAGCTTCTCAACCCTGCTGGCGTAGCGCGACGTCGCTCATGAAACGGGCATCGTCGCCGCGGACGAGCCATTCGGCTTCGGCGGCGACGGCGCCCAGCATTTCGGCGAGATCGTCGGTCTCGGCCTTGGCGAAGTTGCCGAGGACATAGCCGGTCACCCGGTCCTTGTGTCCTGGATGGCCAATGCCGAGCCGAACGCGGCGGAAATCGGAGCCAAGGTGCTTGTCGATCGAGCGCAGGCCGTTGTGTCCGGCGGTGCCGCCGCCCTGTTTCACCTTGACCTTGAAGGGCGCGAGATCGAGTTCGTCGTGGAAGACGGTCAGCGCGTCGGGGCCGAGCTTGTAGAAGCGCATCGCCTCGCCGACCGCGCGGCCGCTTTCGTTCATGAAGGTGGCGGGCTTGAGCAGCAGCACTTTTTCGCCGCCGCCGGTCCCGGGGATGCGGCCTTCCTGGAGCCAGCCCTGGAATTTCTTCTGCACCGGCCCGAAGCCGTGAACGGCGGCAATCGCATCGAGCGCCATGAAGCCCACGTTGTGCCGCTGCATCGCATATTGCGGACCGGGATTGCCGAGGCCAACCCAGAGTTGCATCGTCCAGACCCGCTATACGAACCCGGCGGCCCCTCCCGCGCGAGAGGGGCCTGCCGCAATCAGTCTTCCGATTCGCCTTCTTCGGCGCCCTCGGCTTCGGCACGCTCGGCGCCCTCTGCCTTCTTGAGCGCCGACGGGGCGACGATCGTGGCGATCGTGAAGTCGCGGTCGGTGATCGCGCTTTCCGAACCGGTCGGGAGCTTGACGTGGCTGATGTGGATCGAATCGCCGACGTCGAGACCAGTCACGTCGATCGCGATCTCGTCGGGAATCTTGTCGGCATCGCAAACGAGATCGAGTTCGTGCCGCACGATGTTGAGCACGCCGCCGCGCTTGAGGCCGGGCGAGGCTTCCTCGTTGGCGAAGATCACGGGCACGTTGACCTGCACCGTCGCATCCTTGGCGAGGCGCATGAAATCGACGTGGAGCGCGCGGTCGCTGACCGGGTGGAACGCCACATCCTTGGGAAGCGTGCGCAGCTTCTTGCCGCCGACCTCGATCATGACGATCGAGTTCATGAAGTGGCCGGTGCCGAGCTGGCGGGCCAGTTCCTTGGCTTCGACGTGGATGGGCAGGGGGTCTTCCTTGCCGCCGTAGATGACGGCGGGGACACGGCCTTCGCGACGCAGTGCGCGGGAGGCTCCCTTGCCAGCCCGCTCGCGTGCCTCGGCCGGCAGGGTCAGCGAATCGCTCATGATCTCTACCTTTCGGGACGTATTGAATGAAATTACAATGCTCGCCCGTCGCGCCTCCAGGGATGACCATGACGGGAAGCGCGGGCCGTTAGCGGTAATTCGCGCGAAACGCAAGCGGAACGCTCGCGCGGGTGCCCGCCGGCTTGCCGAACGCACGCCCGACCTCAGCCGATCCGGGTAACCTTGAATCCCCGTGCCTCCAGCATCGCCGGAAGTCCGTCCGGCCCGGCCAGATGCGCGGCGCCGACGGCCACGAAGGGGTGGTGGCCCTCGCGGATCCGGCGTTCGATGGTGGCGGTCCAGCGCCGGTTGCGGCCCGTGTAGAGCGCGGCGCGCAGTTCCGGATCGGCGAGCAGTCCGCGCCGCGTCTCGCGCGTGATCGCGGTCATGTCGCCCCGGGCCCAACTGCGCACCAGCGACGCGTCCTCCGAGTTCTCCGCCCCATCGAGGACGGCGCCGAGCAGGTCGAATTGCTCCCGCTCGGGCAGTGCGTCGAAGATCCGGAGCTGCGCGTCCGCGCCCTCGAGTTCGCGCACCGGCTTGCCCGCGGCGGCGGCGATCACCGCGCGGTCGACGCCGTGATCCGGGTCCGCGTGGTCCGCGGCGGCGCGGGCAAGGGTGAGCGCGGCGGCCCAGGTCTCGACGCCCGCGAACGCCCCGCGCTCGATATCGAGATCCTCGAGCCGCGCGGCGAGCGCCGCCCGCTCTGGCGACGGAACGCGATCGATCAGCGGCGGCAGGCCAGATGTCCGCGACAGCGCGGCGAAGCGGCGCGCCAGGTTCGCCTGGTCCATGTCCGCCACTTCGACAATGATCTCGTCGGCGGCGACCAAGGCCGCATCGACGGGAGGTGAACGCCAGTTCAGCGGCCGGTCAGCGGCGTGGATCGTGCCGAAGAGCCAAGCCTTCTGTCCGTCCGGTCCCTCGACCCGCCAGATCGCCGGATCGGCGTCGAGCGGTTCCGGCGCGCAGGCGAAGAGCGCGAACGCCAGCAGCGCGGCGCGCAGGCCGGCTGTGAAGCGCGACACGGCTACTGGACCCGCTCGGTCTCGATCTCGGCGCGGGCGAGCTGTTCCTGAACGCTGCCGCTGCCGGCGAGATGTCCCGCGCCCACCGCGACGAACACGGTGCCCGGCTGCTCGAGGCGATCGGCGAGCCATTCGGCCCAGGCGCGGTTGCGGCCGAGCAGCAGCGCCTCGATCAGTTCGGGGTCGGATTCGTCCTCGTTCATCATCCGCGCGAGTTCTTCCGCGTTGCCGGCCTTCCAGGCCTCGATCATGGCCTTGAGCTCTTCGCGGATGCCCGGTAGCTGTTCGAGGACGTTGGCGAGATAGCGGCGCTGGACGGTCTCGGGCAGGGCGTCGAACAGGCCGATCTGCGCCTCGGGCGTTTCGAGCCCCTTCTGCGGCATGCCTTTCGCCACGGCGCGGGCGACGAGCGTGCGCTCGACGCCGTTCTCGGTCGCGAAGCCTTCCCGCATCAGCGGCAGCGTCGAAATGCCCACCGCAGCGTACCAGGGCTTGTAGGCGTCGAACATGGTCACAGGGGCGCCCAGATCGCCGAGCGCGCCTTCGTAGGCGGCGAGTTCGATCGGTGCGAAGGTGTCGCGCAAGTTGGTTCCGGCCGGGCGCATCGCCTTGTTCGCGATGATCGCGGCCATTTTGCCGGGCCCCGGATCGACGATCTCGGTGACGAGCGTGTCGGCGCTGTCGAACGCGGCGGCGACCGGGCCGTTGAACCAGTCGATCCCGGCCGGGAGGATATGCACCGTGCCGAAAAGCCAGATCGTCGTGTCCTCGTCGGCGATCTTCCACAGCGCGGGATGCGCGCTTGCCGTAGCGACGGTCTCGGCCTCCTGTGGATCGGCCGGAACGGTGAGGGGCAAGGCCGGCTTTTGGGCGACCGGGGGCTCCGCGTGCAGCGCGAAGCCGGGCGAAACCAGCAGGAACGCGGCCAGGAGGGCCGCCATGCGATTCAGCGTGAACATGGCGCGCCTTATAGCGCCGCGCCCCATGGCGTCGACCTGAACGCGGCGCTTCGCGGGCATTGCGATGTTGACCCACCTCCGCCCTTGGGTAAAGGCGCGAGCCTATGACCGGCAAAGATCCCTTGAGCTTTCAGGACATGATCCTCACGCTCCATTCGTTCTGGAGCCAGCAGGGGTGCGCGATCCTGCAGCCCTACGACATGCGCATGGGCGCGGGCACGTTCCATCCCGCGACGACGCTGCGCGCGCTCGGCCCCGAGCCGTGGAAGGCGGCCTACGTCCAGCCCTCGCGCCGCCCCACCGACGGCCGCTATGGCGAGAACCCGAACCGCTTGCAGCACTACTACCAGTATCAGGTGATCCTGAAGCCCAACCCGGAGAACCTCCAGGAGCTGTACCTTGCCAGCCTCGCCGCGATCGGCATCGATCCGCTGGCGCACGACATCCGCTTCGTCGAGGACGACTGGGAAAGCCCGACGCTGGGCGCCTGGGGGCTGGGCTGGGAAGTCTGGTGCGACGGCATGGAAGTGACCCAGTTCACGTATTTCCAGCAGGTCGGCGGGTATGACTGCAAGCCCGTGGCGGGCGAGCTGACTTACGGCCTCGAACGCCTGGCGATGTATATCCAGGGCAAGGACCGCTACCACGATCTCGCCTTCAATTCCGCCGGGGTGACTTACGCCGACGTCTTCCTCGAGAACGAGCGCGAAATGTCGAAGTACAATTTCGAGGTGGCCGACACCGCCGCGCTCTTCGACGGCTTCGCCAAGGCCGAAGCCGAGTGCGCCCGCTGCATCGAGGCGGGCGTGCCGCTCGCGGCCTACGAACAGGCGATCGAGGCCTCGCATCTGTTCAACCTGTTGCAGGCGCGCGGCGTGATCTCGGTGCAGGAGCGCGCGAGCTACATCGGCCGCGTGCGCGATCTCGCCAAGGGCTCGTGCGAGGCGTGGATCGGAAAGAACTCCGAACGCTGGGCTGCCGAGTTCGCGGGATGGTCGGCATGACGGTCAAGGTCTACAAGAACGCCACCCACCACAACGGCCACGCCAGCGCGCCCAAGCTGCTTCGCCGGGAAAAGCTGGAACAGCGCGGAACCGACACCGTGTTCGAGAACGCCGTACTGCGCGTCACCGCGCTCGGCGATCCCGACGCGCCGGGGGTGTTCGTGTGCTTCACCGGCACGCTGCTGGCAATGGGCGGGATCGACGCCGAGGAGTTCGTCGGCTCGACGCGCCTGCCCGGCTTCAGCGCGCTGTTCGTGAGCGATCTCGCGCGCTCGTGGTACAACGCCTTCGCGCCCGAGACCTTCACCGAGGCGATCGCCGACCGGATCGCGGGCAAGCGCGTGATCACGCTGGGCAACTCGATGGGCGGCTATGGCGCGATCTGGGCGAGCAAGTACCTGCCGGTCGAGACCGTGATCGCCTTCGCCCCGCAGTTCTCGATGCACCCCGAGGTGATGCCGGGCGAGAAGCGCTGGCGCAATTTCCGCCGCAAGATCGGCCAGTGGCGCCATCGCAGCATGGAAGACCACTTCCGCGAGGACGTGCGCTACTACACCATCAACGGCGACGCGCCCGAGGATCGCGAGCACTGGACGCAGTTTCCCTCGGGCGCGAACATGGAGCACCTGCTGGTCGCCGACACCGGCCACTATCCGGCAGCCCGGTTCAAGCAGGCGGGAATCCTGTCCGAAGTCATCGCCCAGTGCACCGAGGGCAACAGTCCGCTCGACGTGATCCGCGAGGGCGGTTTCGAGGTTTCGCGGATCGGAGACGGCAATGCCTGATTTTCTGTTGGAACTGCGCTCTGAGGAGATCCCCGCCCGGATGCAGGCGGGCGCGCGCGCCGATCTCGAAAGGCTGTTCCGCAAGGAGCTGGACGCCGCCGGGGTCGCCTGCGGCGCGGTCACCGTGTGGTCGACCCCGCGCCGCCTCGCGCTGATCGCGGAGGGCCTGCCCGAAGCCACCGAAGCCGTGCGCGAGGAAACCAAGGGCCCGGCCACCAGCGCGCCCGAACAGGCGCTCGCGGGCTTTCTCGGCAAGGTCGGGCTGACCAAGGACCAGCTCGAAGTCCGCGAGGTCAAGGGCAAGGAAACCTGGTTCGCGGTGGTCGAAAGGCCGGGCAGGGCCGTCGCCGAGGTGCTCGCCGAGGCGATCCCGGCGATCGCCCGCGCCTTTCCCTGGCCCAAGTCGATGCGCTGGGGCGCGCAGTCGCTGTCGAGCGCCTCGCTGCGCTGGGTGCGCCCGCTCTCGGGCGTGGTCGCGATCTTCGGCGAGGACCTCGTGCCCTGCGAGATCGGCGGCGTGCGCTCGGGCTATGCGACGCGCGGCCACCGCTTCCACCACCCCGACGAGATCACCATCGGCGGAGCGCACGACTATGCCGACAAGCTGCGCGCCTGCCACGTGCTGGTGAATCACGAGGAACGGCAGGACATCGTGCGCGAAAAGGCGCGCGCCGCCGCCGCCGAAGCGGGGCTGGTGCTCGTGGAGGACGAGGGGCTGGTGATCGAGAACGCCGGGCTCACCGAATGGCCGGTGCCGCTGCTCGGCCGCTTTGACGAAGCCTATCTCGAAGTGCCGCCCGAAGTCATCCAGCTCACCGCGCGGGTGAACCAGAAGTACTTCGTGTGCGAGGACTCGGCCGGAAAGCTCGCCAACGCCTTCGTGTGCACCGCCAATATCGAGGCGCACGACGGCGGCGCGGGCGTGGTCGACGGCAACCGCAAGGTCCTCGCCGCGCGACTTTCGGACGCGCGCTTCTTCTGGGATCAGGACCGTAAGGTGCCGCTCGCCGAGCAGGCGAAGAAGCTGGAACGGATCACCTTCCACGAGAAGCTGGGCACCGTCGCCGACAAGGTGGAACGCGTGGCCAGACTGGCGAGGTGGCTCGTCGAAGAGGGCATCGTGAAGGATGCCGATCCGGACATGGCCGAACAGGCCGCGCGGCTGGCCAAGGCCGATCTCGTGACCGAGATGGTCGGCGAGTTCCCCGAACTGCAGGGCCTGATGGGCGGCTACTACGCCCGCGCCGAGGGTCTGCCCGATGCCGTCGCCGATGCCATCCGCGATCACTACAAGCCGGTCGGGCAAGGTGATGAAGTGCCCACGGCGCCGGTGACGGTCGCGGTGAGTTTGGCTGACAAGCTGGATACGCTGGTTGGGTTTTTCGCGATTGACGAGAAACCGACGGGCTCGAAAGACCCATTTGCCTTGCGGCGTGCGATACTGGGGCTAGCCGCGCTCGTGTTGCAAAATGGACTTCGAGGAGAGTTTCGGAAGCTCGTACTTAGCAGTTATGAGGATTTTCCGGGGCATCGGGCGCACGATCTGACGCACGATCGTTATTCCGATCGAATGCGAGTGGCGGACGAGATTTTGGCTTTCGCCATTGACCGCCTCAAGGTCCAGCAGCGCGAAGCCGGTGTCCGTCACGATCTGATCGACGCGGTGTTCGCGCTCGGCGGCGAGGACGATCTGGTGCGCCTCCTCGCCCGTGTCCGCGCCCTGCAGGCCTTCGTCGAGACCGAGGACGGCAAGAACCTGCTCGCCGGCTACAAGCGCGCGGCGAACATCCTCAGGAAGGAGGACTGGCACGGGCTCGAGGGCGAGATCGCGCAGACCGGCGAGGAAGACCCGCTGGCCATGGTCGACGATCCCGATCTCGCACCGGTGATCGCGGCCAAGATGTCCGAGCGCCATGCGCACGAACTGTCCTACACCCCCGAACCCGCCGAAAAGGCGCTGCTGGAAGCGCTCGACAAGGCCGAGCCCGAGGCCGCGCGCGCGGTCGGCGCGGAGGATTTCGAGGATGCGATGAAGGCGCTCGCCTCGCTGCGCGCGCCGATCGACGCATTCTTCGACGAAGTGACGGTCAACGATCCCGATCCCGACAAGCGCCATGCGCGGCTCGCCTTGCTTGATCGTTTCCGTGTTGCAGTGCACAATGTCGCGGATTTCTCGCGGATCGAGAACTGAAAGACAAGCCTGCAACCTGTCAGGTTGCGGCCCATTCAACGATCCGGCAGGAAGTCGCGAAATCTATCCAAGGGCGGCGCCCGGCCGCCTCCAACAACCGCAGGTGAGGAACAATGGCAAGCGTCATGACCAAGCAGGTCTACACTTTCGGCGGCGACGCCCGGCACGATGATCCGCGCGCGCGCGACAAGGTCGTCACCGGCGGCAAGGGCGCCAACCTCGCCGAAATGGCCAGCATCGGTCTGCCGGTTCCGCCGGGCTTCACCATCACCACGGACGAATGCGTCAAGTATCTCTCGGAAGGCGGCGACTTCTCCGCCGAGCTTCGCGCCGACGTTGCCGAGGCGCTGACGCACATCGAGAAGACCGTGGGCAAGAGCTTCGGCGATGCCGCCGATCCGCTGCTCGTCTCGGTCCGCTCGGGCGCGCGCGTCTCGATGCCCGGCATGATGGACACCGTGCTCAACCTCGGCCTCAACGACGGCACCGTCGAAGGCCTCGCCGCGACCTCCGGCGACGAGCGCTTCGCCTGGGACTCCTACCGCCGCTTCATCCAGATGTACTCGGACGTCGTGCTCGGCATCGACCACCACCTGTTCGAGGACGCGCTGGAGATCGCCAAGGAAGATAACGGCTACCACACCGACACCGAGCTGACCGCCGACGACTGGCGCAAGGTCGTCGCGCAGTACAAGGGCATCGTCGAGAAGGCGCAGGGCAGTCCGTTCCCGCAGGACGTGCACGAGCAGCTCTGGGGCGCGATCCGCGCTGTGTTCGATTCCTGGGATTCGGACCGCGCCAAGGTCTACCGCCGCCTCAACGACATACCCGGCGACTGGGGCACCGCGGTCAACGTGCAGGCCATGGTTTTCGGCAACATGGGCGACACCTCGGCGACCGGCGTCGCCTTCACCCGCGATCCCGCCACCGGCGAGAAGGCCTACTACGGCGAGTGGCTGGTCAACGCGCAGGGCGAGGACGTCGTCGCCGGAATCCGCACCCCGCAGTATCTCACCAAGCGCGCGCGCGAAGCCGCCGGCGCCAAGCCGCTGTCGATGGAAGAGGCGATGCCCGAGGCCTACGGCCAGCTCGCCGAGGTCTTCGAACTGCTCGAGGCGCACTACCGCGACATGCAGGACATCGAATTCACCGTCGAGCGCGGCAAGCTGTGGATGCTCCAGACCCGCTCGGGCAAGCGCACCGCCAGGGCCGCGCTCAAGCTGGCGGTCGACATGGTCGGTGAGGGGCTGATCGACGAGCCGACCGCGATCAGGCGCGTCGATCCGATGGCCCTCGACCAGCTTCTGCACCCCACGCTCGACCCCGAGGCGCCGCGCGACGTGCTCGGGCGCGGGCTGCCCGCCTCGCCGGGCGCGGCCTCGGGCGCGATCGTGCTCGATGCCGACACCGCCGAGAAGCGCGCCGAGATGGGCGATGCGGTGATCCTGGTGCGGGTCGAAACCAGCCCCGAGGACATTCACGGCATGCACGCGGCCAGGGGCATCCTCACCGCGCGCGGCGGCATGACCAGCCACGCCGCGGTGGTGGCGCGCGGCATGGGCCGCCCCTGCGTTTCGGGTGCCTCGGGCATTGCGATCGACATGAAGACCCGCACCGTCAAGATCGGCAACCGCGATCTCAAGGAAGGCGACGTGATCACGCTCGACGGCGCTTCGGGCGAGATCATGAACGGCGAGGTGCCCACCGTGGAACCCGAGCTCGCGGGCGATTTCGCCACGCTGATGGAGTGGGCCGACAAGCACCGCCGGATGAAGGTGCGGACCAATGCGGAAACGCCCGCCGACTGCCGTATGGCGCGCCAGTTCGGGGCCGAGGGTATCGGCCTGTGCCGTACAGAGCACATGTTCTTCGACGCGGCCCGCATTTCCGCCGTGCGCCAGATGATCCTCGCCGAGGACGGGGCCGGCCGCCGCGCCGCGCTCGAGAAGCTGCTGCCCGAACAGCGCAGCGATTTCCACGAGATCTTCGACGTCATGGCCGGACTGCCGGTGACGATCCGCCTGCTCGACCCGCCGCTGCACGAATTCCTGCCCAACGGTGACGAGGAGTTCGCCGAGCTTTCCGAGGCGATCGGCATCGGCGCCGATACGCTCAAGCGCCGTGCGGGCGAGCTGCACGAGGCCAACCCGATGCTCGGCCATCGCGGCTGCCGCCTCGGCATCACCTTCCCCGAGATCTACGAGATGCAGGTGCGCGCGATCTTCGAGGCGGCCTGCGACGTCGCCGCGGCTTCCGGCGACGCGCCGGTGCCCGAAGTGATGATCCCGCTCGTCGCGACCCGGCGCGAGCTGGAAATCCTCAAGACGCTCGTCGACACGGTCGCCGCGCAGGTCTTCGCCGAGAAGGGCCGCACGCTCGACTATCTCGTCGGCACCATGGTCGAACTGCCGCGCGCCGCGCTGATGGCGGGCGAGATCGCCGAAGAAGCGATGTTCTTCTCGTTCGGCACCAACGATCTCACCCAGACGACGCTGGGCGTAAGCCGCGACGATGCCTCCAAGTTCCTCGGCCCCTACGTCGAGAAAGGCATCTATCCGCGCGATCCCTTCGTCAGCCTCGACATCGACGGGGTCGGCCAGCTCGTCGCGATGGGCGCCGAGCGGGGCAGGGCGACGCGCCCCGAACTCAAGCTCGGGATCTGCGGCGAGCACGGCGGCGATCCGGCGAGCATCGCGTTCTGCGAGGCACAGGGGCTCGACTACGTCAGCGCCTCGCCGTTCCGCGTGCCGATCGCGCGCCTCGCCGCGGCGCAAGCGGCGCTGGGCTAGGCCTCGATCCGCAGCTTGCCTTGCGGCGGCGGCCGCAGGCCGGAGAGTGTGAGGATGGTGAAGCGCTCGCGCGTGCGGCCATCCTCGCGCGCCGCTTCGAAGGCACTGCGGGCGCGGTCGCGCGCGGCCCGGCCCAGGGCGGGCGCACGGTCGGCGAGCACGCCGGTCAGGCCTTGCGCGCGCAAGTCGGCGATGAGCGTGTCGAAGGCGCGATAGGCGACGTCGATCTCGCGCAAGTCGGCGACGGGTTCGCCGAAGCCGATGCGCTGCACGAGCTGACCGCCCGCGCGCGCGTCGACCTGCGGATGGATGCGCGCCGCCGGGCGCTCGCCGTCGGCCGCGAGCATCGCGGCGCGCAGCGCCGGCAGGCTCCCCGCGCCGCAGAAGCTAGCGATCATCCGTCCGCCCACGGCAAGCGCCTCGCGAATGTGGACCAGCGCGCCGGGCAGATCGTTGACCGTGTCGAGCGTGCCGAGGCTGGCAATGACTTCGAACCCGCCTTGCGGGTAAGGACGCTCCTCGTCGAAGCCGTCGGCAGGCTCGGCCTGCGTAACGCGGCATCCTTGCGCATCGAGCGCGGCGGCGAGCGTGCCGGTCCAGTCACCGACGACGAGCGCGCTGCGCGGCTCGCAGCGCAGGAATGCGAGGCGTTCGCGAACGTCCTCGACCATGTCGGCGAGAATAAACGCCGGGGCGTTGCCGCGCGACTGGAGAGAAACCGCCCGGCGACGGACGGCGGCGCGCCGCGCTTTGTCGAAGATCCGGGGTGGGGCTGCGGCGGTCATGCGCGCCTCCTGCCGATCATCGCGCCGGGAAGCAACCGCTTGCGGTCATCACGCATTCGGCTAAGCATCATGCTTGTCATGAGCATCCTTTCGCCCATCATAGACAAGGTGCTTCCGCCGCGCTGTCCCTTGTGCGGCGAGGGCATCAGCGCGCAGACAGGCTTGTGCAGCGCGTGCTGGAACAAGCTGGTGATCCCAGGCGAACCTTGCTGCAAATTTTGCCAGCGCCCGTTCGACGAGGACGAGGTGAAAGACGATTCGATCTGCGCGGTCTGCACCGCCAAGCCGCCTCAGCACAACGGAATAGCAGCCGCGACGCTTTACAACGAGGCGTCGAAGCAGCTCGTGCTCGCGCTCAAGCACGGCAATCGCATCGCGCTGGCGCCGATGATGGCGCATCAGATCGCGGCGAAGCTGCCGGTGCTCAAGCCCGGCACGCTGATCGTGCCGGTGCCCTTGCACCGCTCGCGGCTCTGGTCGCGCGGGTACAATCAGGCGGCGATCCTCGCCGAGGAACTCGCGCGGCTGACCGGGATGATGCTGGTGGTCGACGGGCTGGTGCGGCGAAAGTCGACGCCGTTTCTCGGCAATCTCGACAGGCGCGCGCGCTCGAGCGCGCTATCGGGCGCGATCACGGTCAATCCGAATCGCCGGGAAATGATCAAGGGCGCCAACATCGTGCTTGTCGATGACGTGCTCACCAGCGGGGCGACGAGCGATGCCTGTATCTCCGCGCTCAAGCGGCGCGGCGCGAAGTCGGTGGTCATCGCCTGTTTCGCGCGCGTCCTCGACGAAATCTTCTGATCGTCCGCCCGGGTCGCTTGATGGGCCCCGCCGTTTCCGGAACAATTCGCTTGTGCTTGGCCAAGAAGGCCTGGCCAGGCACGCCCCTTCGCCGAACGCTCGGCAGCGGATACGAAAACGCCCGGGATCAGCGATCCCGGGCGTCCTCGTGACGAAACTTGCGAGGCCTTGCGTCTGCAATTCGGCGGTACCCCTGAAAACCGCCTGGCCCGATCCCTCATGTCTCGCATCGCCGATCCTGGACGGATCGAGGCGACTTTCTCCCTGAACCGTGGCGCCTATTGGTGAGCACCTTTTGGGTCCAGTGCAGCCCCCCCGAGCTGCGCCTTCTAATTCGACCGAAAACGCTCAGGTTAAAAGGGTGTTTGCGATACGGCCCCGATTTTGGTCTACGGCTGTTGTCAGTTTGCAACAATTTGCGCATTTGGCACTCAAGGAAGCTATCAAACGTCGCCATGACACCTGATTCGAAGACAGAAATTGAGCTGGGGACGGCTTTCCGGCCCCGTTTCGACGAGAAGGGCCTCCTAGCGGCGATCGCCGTCGACGCCGAATCAGGGGAAACCCTGATGTTCGCCTTCATGGATGCCGAAGCGCTGGCAAGGACGCGCGAGACCGGTCTGGCGCATTTCCATTCGCGCTCGCGCGGCAAGCTCTGGTGCAAGGGCGAAACCTCAGGCCATTTCCTGCGCATTCGCGAGATCCGGGTCGATTGCGATCAGGATGCGCTGGTCCTGCTCGTGAGCCCGGAGGGACCGGCCTGCCACACCGGCCGACGGAGCTGCTTTTACCGGCGCCTCGATGGCGAGACTCTCACGATGATTTGACCGCAGGATTGGCTCAATTCGTCGTGCCAAGGCTATATCGCTCGTTAACCCATTGATTTTCAATACTTTGTGCACTGCAATGAAGGCTTGCGGCGGGCGGCCGACTATGATCTAATATAAGGGAATTTACGGATTTGGACTTTCTTCAGTCCTTCAGGCCTAGAACCAAGCCGTGAATGACCGCCGCCATGCTCGGGCAAGGCTTATCCGGGAAGGGTGGCGGGAACCAAGCGCCTGGCAACAGGTTGAATAGTAGTAACCGAGCCGACACGTAACTCGTTTGATTTCAGGAGTGTCGATATGAAGCACGCCAAGACTCTCAAGCTGGCCGCATTCGCGACCGCTTTCGCTTCCGTTGCCGCGGTGCCCTTCGTCACTTCCGGCGTCGAGGCTGTTCCCCGTTATAGCCCGCGGGTCATCCGCCAGATCGTGTTCAATTACCGTCCGTCGCCGCCGCCGCTTACCCGCGCGGACCTGTGCCGGACCGGTCGGGCTGCGTTCTGCGGCGGCTTCAGCACGCGCGGACGTTAAGGTACCCGTGATCCTATAGAGCGGGCTTTCGGGTCCGTCAGCTAAATCGCTCCGGTGAGGCCTTCGCGGTCACTCCGGAGCGATTTCGCGTCTGGTGTCTCCGCGAACCGCACTTGCAAGGCGATTCCTTGGTCGCGAATGAGGTTGGATCAGGCCAAACCGTCATGACCGCTGCACAGAATCGCGGGGGAGGGTTGCGGCCGTTGGTCCGTTGGTCCGTGCAGCGCGCGAGCATATCGCGTCGCCGCAAGAACCGGTGAGCCTCGCCGGCGCATGGCGCGAATTCGCATGTCGGTCGATATATCTTGATCGATTCCGGTAGAATTCAGGCGAACCCGAAAAAACGCTCGTCTTATCGATAGTTACTGGTGCGGCTGGGATGAGGAGCTACCTCTGATGGTGACAGGGGGTAGCTAGATAGGAGCACCCGATGACCATCTATAAGACTCTCATTCGCACCGCCACCATCGCCGCGATCACGCCGCTCGCCATCGGCGCCGCCTATGCGCAGGACAGCACGATGGCCGAGCCCGAAGCGGCTCCGGCGGAAACAGCGCCTCCGGCGACGATGGACACGACCGGTGACGGCAAGATGGATGCCTGGGACCGCGACGCCAACGGCGTGGCCGACGCCTGGGACACCAACGGCGACGGCGCGCCCGATGCCGTCGATGACGACGGCGACGGTCAGCCCGACGCGGCTTCGCCCGAATAAGATCGACAGTCCATCGGGAGAGGCGGAGCGCCGCGAGAGCGGGTCGCCTCTCCCCATCGGCTGATCCGCTGCGATCGAATGCAAGAATGCACATCAAGGCCCTCGGCGCTGGTTTCCCTTACGCGAGTATTTCAGCGAGAAGCGATTGCATCGCGGCCCAGCTTTGCCGGTCCGCGCTTGCATCGTAGGCAACCGCATCGAAATCGCGCAGGTCGCTCGCGGGATCGGTGAAGCCGTGCCGGACCCCCGAATAGGCGTGAAAATGCCATTCGGCCCCCGCGCCATCCATTTCTTCGAAAAACGCGCGCACCTGGTCACGCGGAACGAGCGGATCGGCATCGCCGTGACAGACGAGGATCCGTGCCCGTACAGCGCCCGGCTCGGCCGCCCGACCGGTCGAAAGAATGCCGTGAAAGCTCACTGCGAGGACGAGGTCCTGCCCATCGCGAGCGGCTTCGAGGGCCGCCTGGCCGCCCAGGCAATAGCCGATGGCCGCCATGGGCAGACCCGCGGCGCTGTCGACTGTCCGTAGCGTATCGATCGCCGCCGCAATCCGCGCCCGGTAGTGCGCGGGCTCCGCCCGCAGGGCGCCGGCCAGAGCCGTGGCCTGCTCGTTGTCTTTCGGAGTCTCGCCGTAGTGATCCGCGATCATCGCCAGATAGCCGAGTTCGGCAAGCATGGTCGCGCGGCGCTCCATCGCCGGGTTGGCGTTGGCGATGGTCGGATAGATCACGATCGCCGCGCGTGGCGTGCCGGTGGGACGCGCCAGCCAACCGGTCAGCGCGACGTCGTCGTGGTGGTAGGAAACGGCCTCGAGGCCGCTCATTCGGGAAGGAAATCCGGCACCGAGAGATACCGCTCGCCGGTATCGTAGTTGAAGCCGAGCACGCGCGAACCCGCATCGAGATCGGGCAGCTTCTGCGCGATCGCCGCGAGCGTGGCGCCCGAACTGATGCCGACGAGCATGCCTTCCTCGCGCGCGCACCGGCGCGCCCACTCCTTGGCCTCGTCGGGCGGGACCTGGATCGCGCCGTCGATCGACTGGGTGTGAAGGTTGGAAGGAATGAAGCCCGCGCCGATGCCCTGGATCGGGTGAGGTCCGGGCTGTCCGCCCGAGATCACCGGCGAGAGCGTCGGCTCGACGGCAAAGGCCTTCATCGCGGGCCAGTCCTGCTTGAGCCGTTCGGCGCAACCCGTCAGGTGGCCGCCGGTGCCGACGCCCGTGATCAGCACGTCGATCGGCGTGTCGGAAAAGTCGGCGAGAATCTCCATCGCGGTGGTCGCGACATGGACAGCGACGTTGGCGGGGTTGTCGAACTGCTGCGGCATCCACGCGCCGGGCGTTTCCTGCACCAGCTCGCGAGCGCGCTCGATCGCGCCCCTCATGCCCTTTTCCTTGGGCGTGAGGTCGAACGTGGCGCCATAGGCGAGCATCAGCCGGCGCCGCTCGATCGACATCGATTCGGGCATGACGAGAACGAGTTTGTAGCCCTTGACCGCCGCGACCATGGCGAGACCGATGCCGGTATTGCCCGACGTCGGCTCGATTATGGTGCCACCGGGCTTGAGGCTGCCGTCGGCTTCCGCCGCCTCGATCATGGCAAGGCCGATACGATCCTTGATCGAGCCGCCGGGATTGGCGCGCTCGCACTTCACCCAGACTTCGTGGTCGGGGAACAGCCGCGCGAGGCGGACGTGCGGCGTGGCGCCGATCGTGGCGAGGATATTGTCGACTTTCATGTCTCGCTCTCCCTGAGTCGGTACTGCGGCGCGAAGCTGCGGGCCCGGAGTAGCTCGGGAAATAGCATCGCCCAGACAACGGTCACGAATATGGCGCCCGCGCCGCCGAATACAACCGCTCCGGTCGCGCCGAGCAGCGCCGCGGCGAAGCCGGACTGCAACTCACCGAGTTCGTTCGACGCGGAGATCGCCAGCCCGGAGATCGCCGAAACGCGGCCGCGCATGTCGTCCGGCGTGTTGAGCTGGATCAGCGAGCTGCGAATGAACACCGAGACCATGTCGGCGGCGCCCAACAAGGACAGCAGGCCTAGTGACAGCAGGAAGTGGCGCGAGAGCCCGAAGGCTAGCGTCATCGCCCCATAGGCGCCGACCGAGAGCAGCATCTTGAGCCCGACGTCGCGCGCGAGCGGCCGCCACGAGAGCACCAGCGCGACGATCGCCGCGCCGACGGCGGGCGCCGCGCGCATCTGGCCGAGGCCTTCCGGGCCGACATGCAGGATGTCGCGCGCGAAGACCGGCAGCAGCGCGGTCGCGCCGCCGAGCAGGACCGCGAAAAGGTCGAGCGAGATGCATCCGAGCAGGAAGCGCTCGGACCAGACGAACTGGAAGCCGCCGACGATTTGCCGGACCGGATGGGCGCGCCGCGCCTCGCTGGGCGGCGGGGGCATCGTGCTGATCGCGAGCACTGAGATGATGGCGAGGACAAGGAGCCCGGTCGAGGCCCAGTAGGGCAGGGCGCGATGGCTCGCGAAGAGAAAGCCGAAGCTGGCGGGCCCAGCCACCGCGCCCGCCTGCGTGCCGATCGAATTGAGCGCGATCGCGCGCGGGATCAGCCCGGCGGGAACGACGTTGGGAGCGATGGCGCCCATCGCCGGGCCGACGAAGACACGGACCGACCCGTGCAAGGCGGCGAGGGCGAAGAGCACCGGCAGGCTGCGCAGCTCGGTCGCGGTGACGATCGCCAGACCAAGCGCGACGAGGAAATCGACCGCCATGGCCGAGGCGGCGACCTTGCGCCGGTCGAACCGGTCCGCGACCACGCCGGCGACGGGCGTGAGCAGCATCAGCGGAACGAACTGCGCAAAGCCGAGCAGGCCGAGCTGGAATGAGGCCGCGGCGATGCTCATGCCGTAATCGGCGCGCGCGACATCGTAGATCTGGTAGCCGATGATCACTACCATGCCCGATGTCGCGAGCACCGAGGCGAAGCGGGCGAACCAGAACTTTCGGAAGTCGGCAATTCGAAGCGGAGACGCGGGCTCTTTCACTCGTGCCCCATGCCACCGGCGGGGCCGGTTTCCAAGTCAGTGTTACGCGATTGTCCGTGCCACGGCCTGTCTGCCTTCAGCCGCTTCTTGTCCCTCGCGTCAGCGGCGCGGGCGCAGACGGGGATTGGGCTGGAGGTTGTCGACCAGCTTGAGGAAATCGTCGAGCCGGATGATCCGCTCGAACTGGAAACCGGAGCGGTCCTCGTGCGACCAGATCAGGTGCGCCTCGATCCGGCCGATCACCGGGAGGCGCAGGTTGAGGCGCTCGCCGCGCTCGAGGGCCTCGCCGCCTTGCGCCATGAAGCCCTGGGCGGAGACGTTGACGATGTGCAGATGCACGTCCCCGAGCGTGCGATGCTCGGCGATCGCCTTGAAATCCACCGGATGACGTGCCGCCCGCCGCTTGTCAGTGACGGTCAGCTGTGCGCCTGCGACCATGCTTCGTTCCTGTTCTGGAGTAACCCTGCGCGATATCTTGCGCTCCAATGGGAAACAAAGGGTAAACCGGCAGTCCGTTGCCGTCCGGTCCCGGCAAAAAAATGCCGGGTCTGCCCGGAGCGATTGGTTATCCGGCCTGCAGCACGCCGTGCTTCTTCTTGCCCAGGCTGATCTTGGCGCTCTGCCCGGCGGTGATATCGATCAGATAGCTCGGATCGGTGATCACGATATCATCGATTCGCACCGCGCCTTCCGCCACCTTGCGCTTGGCTTCGCCGTTCGAGGCGGTGAAGCCGATCTCGGTGCAGGCCGCGACGATGCGGATGCCGCCCGGCGGCACGGTGAGCACCGGAAGGTCCTCGCCAAGACCGCCGCCGGCGAAGGTCGCGCGGGCGGTCTGCTCGGCGCCGCGCGCGGCGTCATCGCCCCGGCACAGACGCGTGACCTCGTTGGCGAGCACGACCTTGGCATCATTGATCTCGGCGCCTTCGAGCGCTTCGAGTCGGGCGATCTCGTCGAGCGGCAAGTCGGTGAAAAGACGCAGGAAACGGCCGACGTCGCGGTCATCGCAATTGCGCCAGTACTGCCAGAAATCGTAGGCCGGAAGCTGGTCCTCGTTGAGCCAGACGGCGCCATTCGCGGTCTTGCCCATCTTCGCCCCGTCGGCGGTGGTGAGCAGCGGGGTGGTGACGCCGAACAACTCGGCGCCGTCCATCCGGCGACCCAGCTCGATGCCGTTGACGATGTTGCCCCATTGGTCCGATCCGCCCATCTGCAACCGGCAGCCGTGCCGCTGCGACAGCTCGCGGAAGTCGTAGGCCTGGAGGATCATGTAATTGAATTCGAGGAAAGTCAGCGGCTGCTCGCGATCGAGCCTCAGCTTGACCGAATCGAAAGTTAGCATGCGGTTGACGGTGAAGTGCGGCCCCACCTCTCGCAGCAGTTCGATGTAGCCCAGTTGCGAGAGCCACTCGGCGTTGTCGATCATGACCGCGCCGGTCTCGCTATCGTCGAAGTCGAGCAGGCGCGCGAAGACGGTGCGGATCGATGCGATGTTGGCCGCGATCACTTCGGGCGTCATCAGCTTGCGGCTCTCGTCCTTGCCCGAGGGATCGCCGATAATGCCGGTGCCCCCGCCCATCACCGCGATCGGCTTGTGTCCGGCCTGCTGGAGCCGGCGCAGGAGCATGATTTGCACAAGACTGCCGACGTGGAGCGATGGCGCGGTCGGATCGAAGCCGATATAGCCGGGCACGATCTGCTTGCTCGCCAGCGCATCGAGCCCCTTGGCATCGGTGAGCTGGTGGATGTAGCCGCGCTCGTCGAGCAGGCGGAGCAGGGTGGAATCGTAAGTCATGGCAGCCTTCCTGAGCGAAGCGCGCGCCTAGCATGGAGAAACCGGCTTGCAAACGCAGAGCCTGCATCATCATCCCGCATTTCCGCCGCGTTCGGTGACTTCGGTCTCGGCGCGGATCACGCCCGAGGCCGAATGGATACGCCTGCGCTGGCGCATCGACGGCGCGCGCGACCTGGTGGTTCCGGCCTTCGCGGGCAAGGGCCGCGCGGACAATCTCTGGCGGACGACCTGCTTCGAGCTGTTCCTGCGCGCGCCCGGCGCTTCGGCCTACGTCGAGGTCAACTTGTCGCCCTCGGAGCGCTGGGCGATCTACGACTTCAGCGGCTATCGCGAGGGCATGGCCGAGCGCGCCTCGCCGCGCGAGCCGACCTGCGCGATGCGCAAGGGCGAGGCCATGGCGATCTTCGACGCCGCCGTGCCCGCCGCCGCGCTGCCACCGCTCCCGTGGGAGTGCCAGATGACCGCGGTGATCGAGGAAACGGGCGGGATCAAGAGCTTCTGGGCGCTCGGACGTGCCGACGACAAGCCGGACTTCCACGATCCGGCTTGCTTCACCTGGACGGTTGGGGCACCGGAAGAAGCATGAAATTCGGTATCGATCGGCTCCTTGGCGAGTCTGAATTGCGCGCTCCGCTCGAAGGCAAGCGCGTCGCCCTCGTCGCCCATCCGGCCTCGGTCACCGACCGCCTCGAACACAGCCTCGACGCGCTGATCGCCGCTGGGCTCAACGTGAGTTCCGCGTTCGGCCCGCAGCATGGGATCAAGGGCGACAAGCAGGACAACATGGTCGAGACCGCCGACGAGACCGATCCGGTCTACGGCATCCCCCTATTCAGCCTCTACGGCGAAGTGCGGCGGCCATCCGGTCAGATGATGTCGAGCGCGGATGTCTTCCTGTTCGACCTGCAGGACCTGGGTTGCCGCATCTACACCTTCGTGACGACACTGCTCTATCTGCTCGAGGAAGCGGCCAAGCACGGCAAGAGCGTTTGGGTGCTCGACAGGCCCAATCCCGCCGGACGCCCGGCCGAGGGAACGCTGCTGCAACCCGGACAGGAAAGCTTCGTCGGCGCGGGCCCCATGCCCATGCGGCACGGGCTGACGCTGGGCGAAATGGGGCGCTGGTTCATTCGCCATCTCGGTCTCGATGTCGACTATCGGGTGATCGCGATGGAGGGCTGGCGGCCCGGCGAGCGTCCGGGATACGGGTGGCCGGGCGAGCGCGTGTGGATCAATCCGAGCCCGAACGCCGCCAATCTCAACATGGCGCGCGCCTATGCCGGGACGGTCATGCTCGAAGGCACGACGCTGAGCGAGGGCAGGGGCACGACCCGCCCGCTCGAAGTGCTGTTCGGCGCGCCGGACATCGATGCGCTCAAGGTGCGCAAGACGCTCGATGAGATCGCCGGTCCCTGGACGCGCGGTTGCGCGATCCGCGAGTGCTGGTTCACGCCGACCTTCCACAAGCATGCCGGCGAGCTATGCCACGCGCTGATGATACACGCAGAGGGCCGCTTCTACGATCACGCGGCCTTCAACCCCTGGCGGCTTCAGGCTGCGACTTTCAAGGCGATCCGGCAGCTCTATCCGGACTACGAGATCTGGCGCGATTTTCCCTACGAGTACGAGTTCGAGCGGCGTGCGATCGACGTCATCAACGGCGGTCCCGGATTGCGTGAATGGGTCGACGATCCGCAGGCCCAGATGGGCGATCTCGATGCCATGGCCCTGCGCGACGAGACGGCCTGGAGCGAGGACGTGCGCGACCTGCTGCTCTATTGACCCTCCAGCCGTATCGGACGCCGGGTTTCTAGCGCTGCATGTTCCCGATCATCCGGTCGAGCGTGCGCTGCATCGTCGCGACGTCCTCGCGCAAGCGGATGAGGTTTTGGCGGCTCGCCTCGTCGGGGCTGAGCGCGGCCGGGCCGCGCACCCGCTCCACGATCGCACCGAACCATGCGCGCAGGCGCACCGTTATCGGCGTATCGGGGCCGATGAGCGAGCGATTGCGCGGCAAGGGCGCTGCGTCCTGCGTGCCGTCGTCCTGCCAGGGCGGGCTCGCGGATTGGCCCGACCCTGCGGCCACCTTCGGCGCATAGGTTTGTTCGGAGGACTGTTGGTTGTGTTGAGCCGAAGCGATGGCCTGCGCGGCGCGTTCGGCCCGCGCCCGTTCGCGCAGCGCCTTGCGGCGCGTCCGGCGATTATCGACGGCTCCGGTCACCAGCGGTTCCGATTGCTCGGGGAGCGGAACTCCGCGCAACTCGTTCGTCTGGCCGCGCGGCGGCGTGGTTGGCAGATTAGGCGGCGGAGGCAGGCAAATGACATCCTGCCGGGACGTGCGGTTGTGCTTGCGGCGACGCGAACGGCTCTTCCCCATGATCGTATCCTCCTGCTCTTGTGGTTATCGTCCTTCTTCCCGTTCGGTCCGCCCCGGCATGGCGCGTAGCCAGCCGGCATCCGAGTTAATGCCTGTCAACTCACAGTCATAACGGCGCGCCTGCGACTCGCGAATACGCGGGATCGCCCCGGCGCGCCGGTTTTCCACACTTTTACAATAGGTAGGAGTGCTTAGCTCTTCTTACGCGTGAGCTCGCGCATGGCGCCATCGAGGCCGTCCAGCGTTAGCGGGAACATCGCGTCGTGCATCAGTTCGCGGATCAGGCGGGTCGATGTCGAATAGTCCCACTGGCGCTCCGGCGTGGGATTGAGCCAGACCGTGGCCGGATAAGTCTGCCGCACGCGCTGAAGCCAGGTCGCGCCCGACTCCTCGTTCATGTGCTCGACCGAGCCGCCCGGGTGCGAGATCTCGTAGGGGCTCATCGCCGCATCGCCGACGAAGATCACCTTGTAGTCGTGCCCGTACTTGTGGAGCACGTCCCAGGTCTTGGTGCGCTGCGACCAGCGGCGGCGGTTGTCCTTCCACACGCCTTCATAGAGGCAGTTGTGGAAATAGAAGAACTCGAGGTTCTTGAACTCGGCGGTGGCGGCGCTGAACAGCTCCTCCACCAGCTTGATGAACGGGTCCATCGAGCCGCCGACGTCGAGGAACAGCAGCACCTTGACCGCGTTGTGCCGCTCGGGCCGCATCCGGATGTCGAGCCAGCCCTGCTTGGCGGTGCCCTCGATCGTCGCGTCGAGATCGAGCTCCTCGGCCGAGCCCTCGCGCGCGAAGCGGCGCAGGCGGCGCAGCGCGACCTTGATGTTGCGCGTGCCCAGGTCCCTGGTGTTGTCGAGATTGGCGAACTCGCGCTTTTCCCAGACCTTGATCGCGCGCCCGTGCTTGCCTTCGCCGCCGATGCGCACGCCTTCGGAGTTGTAGCCCGAATGGCCGAACGGCGAGGTGCCGTTGGTGCCGATCCACTTGTTGCCGCCCTGGTGGCGCTTTTCCTGCTCCTCGAGCCGCTGCTTGAGCGTCTCCATGATCTCGTCCCACGAGCCGAGCGACTTGATCTGCTCCATCTCCTCCTCGGAGAAATAGCGCTCGGCCAGCTTCTTGAGCCAGTCCTCCGGGATCTCGACGGGGGCCTGACCGTAGTCGGTGAGCACGCCCTTGAAGACCTTCTGGAACACCTGGTCGAAGCGGTCGAGCAGGCCCTCGTCCTTCACGAAGGTGGCGCGGCTGAGATAATAGAACGCTTCGGGCGTTTGCTCGATCACCTGCTTGTCGAGCGCCTCGAGCAGGACGAGGTGCTCCTTGAAACTGGCGGGGATTCCGGCCGCGCGAAGCTCGTCGACGAAGTTGAAGAACATGGCGGCAAGGCTAATCCAGCCCGTCGCCCACTTCAAACGCAATCGATGCGTGGCGGGCGATTGAGGGTGCGCGGCCCCCGGCTATAACGCCACGATGACCCTCACAGCGAATCAGGCGGCGCAGCTTCGCGAAGACGCCCAGCGCGCGCTGCAGCGCCGCGACGGCCGGGCCGCGCTCGCCGCGCTCGACCAGTTGCCCGACGCGCCCGAACTGACGCGTGCACAGGCGCACCTGATGCTCGGCGATCTCGCGGGCGGTGAAGCCGCGATCGACCGATTGCTCGCCGCCGAACCGCGCAACATCTGGGGCCTCATCATCAAGGGCGACTGCCGGGCGCAGCAGAGCGACAGCCGCGCCGCGACCGCCTTCTTCAAGGCCGCGCTCGATGCCGCCGCGCGGCTGCCTTCGCGCACGCCGGATCTCGAGACCGCGCTGGGCCGGGTGCAGCAGCGCCTCGCCAGCCTCGCCAACCGCTTCGAAGACGATCTGCGCGCACGGCTCGCCGAAGCGGGCGTGGGCGAAAGCGGTGCGAGCCCGCGCATCGCCGAAGCGCTCGACATTCTCACCGGCCGCCGCGAGGTCTTCTTCCAACAGCCGCAGAGCTTCTTCTATCCCGGCCTGCCGCAGATCCAGTTCTACGAACGCGAGCAGTTCGACTGGATTGCCGAATTGGAAAGCCGCACCGCGGCGATTCGCGGCGAACTCGAAGCGGTTCTCGCGCAGGATGGCGAGACGTTTCGTCCCTACGTCGAGAGCGATCCGAGCCGCCCCGCCAAGCAGAACGCGATGGTCGGCGATCCGCGCTGGGGCGCGTACTACTTGTGGAAGGCCGGTAAGCCCGTCGCCGAGCATGCCGTGGAGTGTCCCGCGACCATGGCCGCCCTCGAAAGGCCGCCGGTGCCGGTCATCGCGGGGCGATCGCCGCTCGCGCTGTTCTCGATGCTGCGCCCGGGCATGCATATTTCGCCGCACACCGGCTTTCTCAACACGCGGCTGATCTGCCACTTGCCGCTGATCGCGCCGCCCGGTTGCACGCTGCGCGTCGGCAACGAAACGCGGGCGTGGGACGAGGGCAGGGCGCTGATCTTCGATGACAGCATCGAGCACGAGGCGTGGAACCGCTCGGACCAGACCCGCGTCGTCCTGCTGTTCGAGATCTGGCGCCCCGAGATCGGCGAGGCCGATCGCGCCGCTCTGACCGTGATGTTCGAGTATATCTCCGCCTACGCCCACTGAGGCGGGATCAGGTCGCGGTCCCCGGCGCCGGTGGCTGGCGCGCGAACCGTTCGAGCGCGGGGTCGAGCAGGGCCCACGCAGGCGCCTCGTCGGTCCAGATGATCGAGGTCGGCGCCAGCTCGGCGGCCTCGTCGAGCACACCCAGGCGCACCACGCAGGCGATCGAGCGGGCCGAGTTCCTGCCGAGCAAGTGCGTTCCGCAGTTGGGGCAGAACCCCTGGCCGATCACGTTGCCGCTCTGTGCCTCATACTCCCACCAATGGATTTCGCCTCGCGTCGCCAGCTTGTCGGTCATGACGAGCGCGTTGCTGGTCGCCGAGCCGCCGGCGATCCGCTGGCACTGCCTGCACCAGCACTGGCGGACCCAGACCGGCTCCGCTTCGATCGAGAGCGTCACCGCCCCGCAGTTGCATCGGCCGTGATAGGGCGCGGGCATGGTCAGCCGGCCTCGACCAGCGGGCTGTCGGGACCACGGCCGTGGTGCGGCAGGCCGGGATCGAGGCAGGCCCACGAGGGCGCGCTCGAAACCCAGATCAGCGAGCTCGGCGCGATCAGTTCGGGGTCGTCGAGCGTTCCCGCGCGCACCCGCATCGGCATGCCCGAAGGCTCGACCGTCTTGCTGTAGAGCTGCGCCCCGCATTCCGGGCAGAATCCGCGTTCGACGGTGTTGCCGCTGTCGGCGGTCATGCGCAGTGTCGAAATTGCGCCCGAATAGACGACCGCCTCCTCGGCGAAGAGCACGTTGACCGTGGCCGAACCGCTGGCGATCCGCTGGCAGTCACGGCACCAGCACGCGCGCGCGCCCGAGGGCTCGGCGGTGACGGTAAAGCGGACCTGCCCGCACAGGCACTGGCCGGTGTGCACGGTCAATTGCCCCGCCGCGCCATGAAGGCGAGCCGCTCGAACAGCATGACGTCCTGCTCGTTCTTGAGCAGCGCGCCGTGGAGCGGCGGGATCGCCTTGGACGGGTCCTGATTCTGCAGCACGTCGAGCGGCATGTCCTCGTTCATCAGCAGCTTGAGCCAGTCGAGCAGCTCGCTGGTCGAGGGCTTCTTCTTGAGGCCGGGCACGTCGCGCAGTTCGTAGAAGATCTCCATCGCCTTGGTCACGAGCGTCTTCTGGATGCCGGGGAAGTGCACGTCGATGATCGCCTGCATCGTCTCGCGATCGGGAAACTTGATGTAGTGGAAGAAGCAGCGGCGCAGAAAGGCGTCGGGCAGCTCCTTCTCGTTGTTCGAGGTGATGACGACGATCGGACGTTCCTTGGCCTCGATGCGCTCCTGCGTCTCGTAGACGTCGAAGCTCATGCGATCGAGTTCCTGCAGCAGGTCGTTGGGAAACTCGATATCGGCCTTGTCGATCTCGTCGATCAGGAGGACGGGAAGCTGCGGCGCGGTGAAGGCCTCCCACAGCTTGCCCTTCTTGATGTAGTTGCGGATGTCGTGGACCCGTTCGTCGCCGAGCTGGCCGTCACGCAGCCGCGCGACCGCGTCGTATTCGTAGAGGCCCTGGTGCGCCTTGGTGGTCGACTTGACGTTCCATTCGATCAGCGGGGCGTTCACCGCCTTGGCGATCTCGTGCGCGAGCACGGTCTTGCCGGTGCCGGGTTCACCCTTCACCAGCAGCGGTCGGCGCAACAGCACCGCGGCGTTGACCGCGACCTTGAGGTCCTCGGTGGCGACGTAGTTGCTGGTGCCTTCGAAACGCTGCATGAAATGGTCCTGCCCGATTGATCGTTGGCGCGAACCTATGTTGTGCGTCGCAGCGAAGCAAGCACGGCGGACGGTCGCGCGGGGACTGTTCATGGTTTCGCGGGCGCGATGGACAGGGCGCGGGGTGGCATGCACAAGCCCTTCATGGCGATGGATTTCCTCAAGACGGCGCGCTGGCTTAACCGGGGCCGGGTGGCCGGCTATCTCGTGCTGCTCGCGCTGCTCAATGCGGCGACGCTGGTATTCCTCGTCGTCACCGCGAGGAACGGCGTCGATCGCAACGGCTTCCTCCTCGGCACCGATTTCCTCAGCTTCTGGACCTCGGGCCGGATGCTGGCGGACGGCGCTTCGGTTTATGACCAGGCGGCGCATATTGCCGCACAGCAGACCTACTGGGTGCAGCAGGACGAAGCCTTCACCGCGTTCTTCTATCCGCCCTCGTTCCTGCCGTTCTGCTATCCGCTCGGACTCGCGCCCTACTTCGTCTCATTGGCGCTCTGGCTGCTCGCGACGGGCGCGTTCTACGTCTGGACCGGCTCGCGGTGGCTGCGCGAATTCGCGCTGGACCGGCCCTCGCGCTGGATCCTGCTCGCCGGGTTTCCGCCGGTCCTCATCACGATCACGCATGGACAGACCTCGTTTCTGGTGGCTGGCCTGCTCGGCCTGGCGACGCTCTGGGTGCCGCGCAGGCCGATCGCCGCGGGCGTGTTGTTTGGGCTCGCGACGATCAAACCGCAGTTCGGCCTGCTGATCCCGCTCGCGCTGCTGCTCACCGGCGAGTGGCGCGTGATCGCGGCGGCGGTGGCATCGGCGCTGGTGCTGGCGCTGGTCTCGACGCTGGCGTTCGGGCTCGAGACCTGGAGCGCCTGGGCGGCGGTCAGTTCCTCCGCGCAGGCGGCGATGAGCGAAGGGGCGGTCGGCTTCGCCAAGATGATGAGCGTGTTCGCGGGGGCGCGACTGCTCGGCCTGCCGGTAAGCGCCGCCTATGCGCTGCAAGCGGTGACGAGCCTCGCGGTGGCCGGGGTAGTCGCCTGCGTCGCGTGGAAAGCGCGATGGCGCCACGGGCTCGGCGCGGCGGTGCTGGCGGGCGCGCCGCTCGCGACGCCGTTCGTGCTCGATTACGACTTGGTTCTGCTCGCCTTTCCGCTGATCTGGCTGGCGACGCGCGAGGATCGGCTGCCCTGGGAGCGGATCGCGATGTTGCTCACCTTCGCCGGCGCCGCCTTCGCTCGCCCGCTGGCGATGAACCTCGGCGTGCCGATCATGCCGATGATCCTCGCCCTGTTCTTCGCGGTCGTGGCGCGCCGCGCGCTCGCGCGCGGGTCAGAACCGCGCGAACAGGTTGGGATGACGGTCGACGAAGCGGCGTAGCCAGTGGTCGGTGCGCTCGTGCCGGGCACGGCGCATGTAGCGCCAGCCCGCCAGCGCCATGACCAGCGCGCCCAGCGTATCGACGATGAGGTCCCACATCGTGTCGGTGAGCCCGGAGGGATCGCCCCACATCGCCTTCTGCATGTCGGTGCCCGCGAGCTGATCCATCGTGAACTCGAAGATTTCCCACACCGCGCCGAGGCTGACCGCAAAGTGAAAAGCGAACAGCGCGACGAAGCTGGGCGGCATGCGCATGTCGACCAGTTCGTTCTCGTTGAGCACGTAGACCACGAGAAAGCCGAGCAGTCCGAGCAGGATCCCAGAGGTGCCGTGCAGCGCCAGGTCCCACCACCAGATGCGATGATAGAAGTCCCGCACCTCGCCAAGGAACAGCGTCGCGAACAGGAACAGGACGACGAAGATCTGGATTTCCGACGGGATCTGGATCGGCATCCTCGCCGGAAACAGCGCCGGAAACGCGATCATCGCCATCAGCAGGATCGTCACGAAAACGTGCATCCACTGCTGCGAGAAGCACAGCGCCACCGCCTCGGCCCCCATCACGAATTCGAGCACGGCCAGCAGCAACAGGTGCAGTCGGCTCGGAAGGAGCGTGCCGTGCCTGCCGTCCGGGTCTTCGCCTTGCGCCATTGCCTTGCCTTTTCACGATCTGCCGCCATCTCTCGGGGAACCGCGGCGCGGGTCATGCGCTACGACAGCCAGGGCCGCATGGCAAAGTCGCATTCCGGGGGAAGGGGTTCCACATGGCCGAAAAGGTTCGGCAAAATCGCAACATCGCGCTGCTCATCGACGCGGACAACGCATCTCCCGCCAGTCTCGAGGCGGCGCTCACCATTCTGGGCGATCTCGGCACCGTCAACGTCCGCCGGATCTATGGCAACTGGGCCAAGCCGGGGCTCAAGGGCTGGTCCAAGATCGTCCACCGCCACGCGATCGAGCCGCAGCAGCAGTTCGATCTGACCAAGGGCAAGAACGCCACCGACATGAAGATGACGATTGACGCCATGGATCTGCTCTACGGCGGCCATGTCGACGGCTTCGGCCTGATGACGAGCGATTCGGATTTCATGCCGCTCGCCATGCGCATTCGCCAGAACGGCACGCCGGTCTACGGCTTCGGCACCGACCGGACGCCCGAGGCGTTCCGGCAGGCCTGTACCCGCTTCATCGATATCGACTCGATCTATGAGGACGAGAACCGGCCCGATTCCAGGCCTTCGCCCAAGCCCGCGGTCGATGACGAAATGATCAAGCTGCTCGGCGACGCCTGGCGCGCCAGCAAGCGCGACGACGAGGGCTATGCCAGCCTTTCCGAAGTCGGCCAGCGCGTGGCCAACCGCTCGAGCTTCGATGCCAGGAGCTACGGCTTCTCGCGGCTCTCGGAACTGGTGCAGAGCCTCCCCAACTTCGCGACGCAAAAGCGCGAGAGCGGATTGTTCGTGAAGCGGCTGCGATAGCACGCTGGCATGAACCAGCGACTGTCGCGCCATGCGGTGATCGATCGAAACGGTTCGACAGGCTGGGTGAACGGACGCCCGAGCGGAATTGGCATGCGTTCGGCCAAGTGTCCACTTTCGGCAAACTTCTTAAGAGCCTGGAACGCCGCGAATGTCTTGGAAAACGGACAAGCGGCAAGCACCTCCACCCGCTCAGCCTGAGCTTGTCGAAGGCTCCGCGCTGAGGCCTTCGACAAGCTCAGGCTGAGCGGAGGTTGGGACTTTGCTCCGACCGCTTAGTCGTCGTGCCCGGAAAGTGCGCTTCCGAAGTAAATTGGCAAATTGCTGCCCGTCGAACAGGCCGACGTGCAATCACGCATCAATCATATCCGGATCGAGTTCACCGGCGCGGTTCTGGATGAACATGAAGCGGTGCTCGGGGTTGCGGCCCATGAGGCGGTCGACGAGGTCCTTCACCGCGGCGCGGCCTTCGTATTCGGGGGGCAGGGTGATCCGCACGAGCGAGCGGGTTTCGGGATTCATCGTGGTTTCGCGCAATTGCTGCGGGTTCATCTCGCCCAGGCCCTTGAAGCGCCCGACTTCGACCTTCTTGCCCTTGAACTGCGTCGCTTCCAGCTCGGCGCGGTGGGCGTCGTCGCGGGCATAGGCGGAGGTCGAGCCGGCGGTGAGGCGATAGAGCGGCGGCTGCGCGAGGTATAGGTGCCCCTTGCGCACGATCTCGGGCATCTCCTGGAAGAAGAACGTCATCAGCAGCGTGGCGATATGCGCGCCGTCGACGTCGGCGTCGGTCATGATGATGATGCGGTCGTAGCGCAGGTTGTCGGGGTTGCAGTCCTTACGGATGCCGCAGCCCAGCGCGAGCTGGAGGTCTGCGATTTCCTGATTGCCGCGAATCTTGTCGGCGCTGGCGCTGGCGACGTTGAGGATCTTGCCGCGGATCGGCAGGATCGCCTGGGTCTTGCGGTCGCGCGCCTGCTTGGCCGAGCCGCCCGCGCTGTCACCCTCGACGATGAACAACTCGGTCTCGCCGTCGCCTTCGCCCGAGCAGTCGGTGAGCTTTCCGGGCAGGCGCAGCTTCTTGGCGTTGGTCGCGGTCTTGCGTTTGACGTCGCGCTCGGCCTTGCGGCGCAGGCGCTCTTCCATCCGCTCCATGACGTGGCCGAGCAGGGCCTTGCCGCGCTCCATGTTGTCGGTGAGGAAGTGGTCGAAGTGGTCGCGCACCGCGTTCTCGACGAGCCGCGCGGCCTCGGGCGAGGTCAGCCGGTCCTTGGTCTGCGACTGGAACTGCGGGTCGCGGATGAAGACCGAGAGCATGATCTCGCTGCCCACGAGCATATCGTCCGGCGTGATGTCCTTGGACTTCTTCTGGCCGACGAGATCGCCGAAGGCGCGGATGCCCTTGGTCAGCGCGGCGCGCAGACCCTGCTCGTGCGTGCCGCCGTCGGGTGTCGGGATGGTGTTGCAGTACCAGGAATAGGCGCCGTCCGAATAGAGCGGCCAGGCGACGGCCCATTCGACGCGGCCCTGCTCCTGCCCGCCCTCACCGGCGGGAAAGGCCTGGGTCCCGGAAAAGAACTGGCTGGTCACGCATTCGCGCGCGCCGACCTGCTCTGCCAGGTGATCGGCCAGACCGCCGGGGAACTGGAACACCGCTTCGGCGGGAACTTCCTCGCTCGCCAGTTCGGGGGAGCACTTCCAGCGGATCTCGACGCCGGCGAAGAGATAGGCCTTGGAGCGCACCAGCTTGAATAGGCGCAGCGGCTTGAACTTCTGTTCGCCGAAGATCTCGGTGTCGGGAATGAACGAGACGCTGGTGCCGCGCCGGTTGGGCGCGGCGCCGATCTTCTGGAGGCCGCCCTGCGGCAGCCCGCGCGAGAATTCCTGCGCGTAAAGCTCCTTGTTGCGCGCCACCTCGATGCGCGTCAGCGTCGAGAGCGCGTTGACCACCGAGACACCGACGCCGTGCAGGCCACCCGAGGTCGCGTAGGCCTTGCCGGAGAACTTGCCGCCCGAGTGAAGCGTGGTGAGGATCACCTCGAGCGCCGACTTGCCGGGATATTTGGGGTGCTCGTCGACCGGAATGCCGCGCCCGTTGTCGACGATCGTCAGCCGGCCCGCCGCGCCCGGCTCGGCCTCGAGCGTGACTTCGATGCGGTTGGCGTGGCCGGCCACCGCCTCGTCCATCGCGTTGTCGAGCACTTCGGCGGCGAGGTGGTGGAGCGCGCGCTCGTCCGTCCCGCCGATGTACATGCCCGGCCGCCGCCGCACCGGCTCCAGCCCCTCGAGCACCTCGATCGCAGAACCATCGTAGGATTCCCCGCCCGGGGAGGGGAGCTTGTCAAACAGGTCGTCGGCCATGCCCAAGCCTATACCTGCGTGCGAATCCGCCGTGCAAGCGCGGGTTTTCGCTTATCCTCAGCGGCCGAACTTGGCGGGAGCGGGACTGACGACGGTGGTTCCGCCCGCTGTCACCTCGCGCACTTCGAAGGCGCGCTCGATCTTGCCGTCGCGGGAAAAGCGGAACGGCCCGTCGAGGCCGAGGAACCCGCCGGGATCGAGCAGGCTGCGCACCGGGAATACCGTTCCGGGCTTCCAGCTCTTCGCCACCCGCAGCGAAAGCAGCACGGCGTCGTAGCCGAGCGTCGCGATGCGGTAGGGCTGCGCGCCGAAGCGCGAGCGATAGCTCTTGGTGAAACGGGCGAAGTTCTGGTCGCTGACCGCCGCGAACCAGGCGCCGCGCAGCGCCGGCGAGGCGGCGACGTCCTTTTCGCCGCTCCACAGCTCGGTGCCGAGAATGCGCGGGCCGGCTTCTCCGGCAGGCTTGAGCTGGGGGGCGGCGCGCGCGGCGAGGCTGCCCCCGTCGGCGATCAGCACGCCGCCGTAGCCGCCCTTTTCGGCGAGCCGCTTGGCGGCGCTGACGATCGAGGTGTTGGATCGGTCGTAGGCCTCCATCGCCACCACGCTGCCCCCGCCGGCGCGGACCGAGGCCATCAGCGCGTCGGAAGCGCGCTGGCCGTATTCGCCGCGCGGCACGAGCGCGCCGAAGGCACGAACGCCCGTGCCGATCGCGTAGTCGATCGTGCGGGCGACCGACTGGCCCGGCAAGTTGCCCATGATGAACACGTCGCGCGCCGAAGCGGTTTCGTCGTTGGAGAACGAGATCAGCGGCACGTCGGCCGGGCGCGCCGCGGCGACCACGGCGGGAATGTCGCTCGAAAGCAGCGGGCCGAGGATCAGCTTGTTGCCGTCGGAAACCGCGCGCCGCGCGGCCTCGCCGGGATTGGCGCTGGTGTCGTAGGTCGTGACGCGCAGGTTCTGCGCGTTGGTATCGAGCACCGCCATCGTCGCGGCGTTGGCCAGTGACTGGCCGACCGCCGCGTTCGCGCCGCTCAGCGGCACGAGCAGGGCGACGCGGTGGCGCTCGGTATCGGTGGGCAGATCGGTCGGGGGGGGCGTCGGCGCGGGCGGCGGTGCCCGATCGACCGGGCCGGACTTGGGGATCACGCTACAGGCGCCCAGCAGGGCAAGCGCGCCTACCGCCATCAGCTTGCGCCGTTCAAGCCGCTTTCCGAACATCACTTGCCGCTCCCAGTCAAAATGCGCCATGGCATGAGGCCATGGACGAGCACCTTTCGCCGGGCCTCTACTTGGTGGCAACCCCTCTTGGCAATCTTGGCGACATCACGCGCCGGGCCGTGGAGATTTTGCAGCAGGTATCGATAGTTGCATGCGAGGACACGCGTGTGACGGGCCGCCTGCTGCATCATCTCGGCATCGACGCGAGGATGGTGCGCTATGACGATCACGCCTCGCCGGCCGACCGCGACCGTTTGCTCGAGACGATGCGCGGCGCGCCGGTCGCCCTGGTCAGCGACGCGGGGACCCCGCTGGTCTCCGACCCCGGCTACCGCCTGGTGCGGGCGGCGCGCGAGGCCGGGATCTACGTCACCGGCATTCCGGGGCCGAGCGCGGCGGTGCTGGCGCTCACGCTCTCGGGGCTGCCCAACGACCGGTTCCTCTTTGCCGGATTCCTCCCGGTGAAAGCCAAGGCGCGCGGCGACGTGCTGGCCGAACTCGGCGGGGTGCCGGCGACGCTGATTTTCTACGAGACCGCGCCGCGCCTGCTCGCCGCGCTCGCGGCGATCGCAGAGGTCTTGCCTGGTCGGGACGTCGTGGTGGCGCGCGAATTGACCAAGAAGTTCGAGGAGTGCCGCAAGGGCCCGCCTGCCGACCTGATCGCGCATTACGAGGCGCATCCGCCCAAGGGCGAGATCGTGCTGCTGGTCGCCCCTCCGTCCGACCAGCCTTCGGCCGAGGTCGACGTCGACGCCTTGCTGCGCGCGGCGCTGGCGGAGGCGAAACCGTCGCAGGCCGCCGCCTCGGTGGCGAAGGCGACGGGGCTCGAGCGCAAGACGCTCTACGCCCGGGCGCTCGACCTCAAATGACCAAGGCGCGGCGCCGGGCCGAAGCGCGGGGGCGGCGCGGCGAGACGCTGGCGGCATGGTTCCTGCGTCTTCAGGGCTGGCGCGTGCTCGGCCGCCGGGTGCGCACGCCGCGCGGCGAAGTCGATCTTGTGGTGCGGCGCGGACGCACCGTTTGCTTCGTTGAGGTCAAGTGGCGCCGCGACCCGACCTCGCGCGACCTGGCGATCGATTCGCGGCGCTTGCGGCGGGTGGAATCGGCGGTGGAGGTGATCGCGGCCCGCTATGCCAGGCCCGGCGACAGTGTCAGGATCGATGTCCTGCTGCTGTCGCCGGGGCGCTGGCCACGCCGCATCGAGAACGCGTCTCAATTCGGCGCATGACTCATGCGCGGGGGGACACGCGGCGGGGCGGGCCGCGAGGAAGGACGCATGGGTCGGCGGACTCGGTGACTGTCCGACCCGAAAGCTATCGCGATCTCGCGCGAATCCGATTAAGCGGCCCTCGGGCGAAACCCTCGGACGGGAATTGAGATGAAATTACGCATCGCGGTCCAGATGGACCCACTGGAAACGATCAATATCGCCGGCGATTCCTCGTTCGCGCTGATGCTCGCGGCGCAGGCACGCGGGCACGAGGTGTTTCACTACGACGTCCGCTCGCTCGCCTACGACACCTCGATCGGGGCGGCAGGCGCGCTCACCGCCTGGGCCGCGCCCGTGACTCTGCAGCGCGAGGAGGGCGACCACTTCACGCGTGGCGACTACCGCATCGTCGATCTCGCGCACGACATCGACGTGGTGCTGATGCGACAGGACCCTCCGTTCGACCTGGGCTACATAACCGGCACGCACCTGCTCGAACGGCTTGCCGGACGCACGCTGGTGGTCAACGACCCGGTCTCGGTGCGCAATGCGCCGGAGAAGGTCTTCGTGCTCGATTTCGCGCAGTTCATGCCGCCGACCTTCATTGCCCGAAGGATCGATGACGTGCGCCGATTCCATGCCGCGCATCCCGGCGAACTCGTGGTCAAGCCGCTCCACGGCAACGGCGGCAAGGCGGTGTTTCGCGTGCCCGCCGACGGATCGAACCTCGGCGCGCTGACCGAACTGTTCGGTCAGGTCTGGCCCGAGCCGTTCATGGTCCAGCCCTTCCTTCCCTCGGTCTCCGAGGGCGACAAGCGCATCGTGCTGGTCGACGGCGAATTTGCCGGCGCGATCAACCGCAAGCCGGGCGAGGGCGAGTTCCGTTCCAACCTCGCGGTCGGGGGCTATGCCGAGGCGGCAACGCTCACTTCACGCGAAGAGGAGATCTGTTCGACGCTCGGTCCGGAACTCAAGGCCCGGGGCCTCGTTTTCGTCGGTATCGACGTAATAGGCGGCCAATGGCTTACCGAAATCAACGTGACCTCGCCCACGGGCATCGTCGCGATAGACAAGTTCAACGGCACCGACACGGGTGCCGCGATCCTCGAGGCGATCGAGCGGCGCCACGCCGCGATGTGACCGGCGGGGCCGCCTGATGGACGGCCTCGTCATCCGATTCATCGAGATGGGCGGCTACTGGGGCATCGCGTTCCTGATGGCGCTGGAAAACATCTTCCCGCCGATCCCGTCCGAACTCATCATGGGCATCGGCGGGATCTCGGTGGCACGCGGCAACATGGATATCGTGCCTTTGCTCATCGCCGGAACCATCGGCGCGACGCTGGGCAACTACGTCCTGTTCCTCGCCGGAGACCGCCTGGGCTATGAGCGGCTGCATCCGCTGATCGACCGCTGGGGCCGCTGGCTGACGATGACCTGGGAGGATGTCGAGGGCGCAGGCCGATTCTTCCGCAAGCACGGCCAGTGGGTCGTATTCCTCATGCGTTTCATGCCGCTGTTCCGCACGATCGTGTCGATCCCTGCAGGCCTCGCGCACATGAACCACGTCCAGTTCCTCACCTATACCGCGCTGGGCTCGGCGATCTGGAACATCGCGCTGATCAAGGCGGGCGAGTGGCTCGGCGGGCAGTTCGCCGAGGCCGAGAAGTGGCTGGGCTGGGCGACCGTGGCGGTCGCGGTCGGGGCACTCGCCTGGTATCTGTGGCGCGTGATCCGCTGGCGCCCGGCGAACTGAGGCGCGCGTATCAGTCCGCCTCGCGCGGGTGCGCGCTGCGATAGACGTCGAGCAGCGTCGCCGCGTCCACCTTGGTGTAGATCTGCGTCGATCCCAGGCTGGCGTGACCCAGCAGTTCCTGCAGGCTGCGCAAGTCCGCGCCCGCGCCGAGCAGGTGCGTCGCGAAGGAGTGTCGCAACGCATGCGGAGTGGCGCTTTCGGGCAGGCCGAGCATCACCCGCGCCCGCGCCATCGCGCGCTGGACCATGCCTTGCGACAACGCGCCGCCCTTGGCGCCGCGGAACAGCGCCTTGTCGGGTTCGAGCGGCCAGGGGCACTTGGTGACATAGTCGGAAACCGCCTCGCGCACGACCGGCAGCACCGGAACCGCGCGCTGCTTGCCGCCCTTGCCGGTCACGACCAGCGTCTCGCCGATCGGATGTGCGCGGCCCTTGAGCGAAAGCGCCTCGGCAATGCGCATTCCCGCGCCGTAGAGCAGGAACAGCACCGCCCGGTCGCGCGCGCCGATCCAGGGCTCGCTGGCATCCTCGCCAACCGCGAGCATGAGGTTGACCGCCTCGTCGGGCGTCACCGGGCGCGGCAGCCCTTTCTTGACGCGCGGACCGCGCAGGCGCGGCCGGCTCTCGGCATCGCGCCCCGCCTGTTCGCGCGCGAAGGCAAGGAAGCCCTTGAGCGCGGACAGTTCGCGCGCCGCCGAGACGTTGCCGATCCCCTCGCCGCGCCGGGTGGCGAGCTGCCGGCGCAAGTCGCCCGTACCGAGCCGGGCCAGCGCGTTCCAGTCGGTCTCGCCCAGCGCATCGAGGAGGCGCGCGGCGGTCGCGACATAAGCGCGCACCGTGTGCGGGCTGCGGCGGCGCCCCTGCGCCAGATGCGCGCCCCAGGCTTCGAGAATGTCTGCCCGCGTCATGCCGCGAGCAGGTCGGCGGGGACCAGTTCGCCGAGCAGTGCGTCGAGCAGCGGCATGCCCGCCCCGGTCACGCCGAGCCGCGAGCCCTCGCGCCAGATCAGTCCCCGCGCGGCGTAGAACGCGGCCTTGTCCCCGTCGACGAGCGCGGTGGACGCCACGCCGAGGCGGAGGGCGAGACGGTCGAGATCGACGCCTTCGGCAAGCCGCAGGCCCATCAGCATGGCTTCGGAGGCCTGTTCGCGGGGATGCAGCGGTCGCGTCTTGCTGGTGCCGTGGCCACTCGCGGCGATTGCCTCGAGCCAGTTCTCGGGCTTGCGGTGGCGCTGCGTGGCGAGGCCGCCGCGGCGTCCGTGCGCGCCGGGTCCGATCCCGAAATAGTCGTGATAGCGCCAGTAGGTGAGGTTGTGCCGGCTCTCCTCGCCCGGGCGCGCATGGTTGCTGATCTCGTAGGCGGGCAGCCCCGCTTCGGCGGTGACCGCGCGGGTCAGGTCGAACAGGTCGGCGGCGGCATCGTCGTCGAGCGGCGCGAGCGCGCCCGTACGCGCCAGCGTGGCGAAGCGGGTCCCCGGCTCGATGGTGAGCTGGTAAAGCGAAAGGTGCCCCGTGCCGAACCCCAGCGCGCGGTGGAGCTGGGCTTCCCAGTCGGCGGAGGACTGGCTTGGAAGCGCATAGATCAGATCGAACGAGACCCGCGCGAAGTGGCGCTGCGCCACCTCGAGCGCGGCAAGTCCTTCGGCGGCGTCGTGCACCCGGCCGAGAAAGCGCAGCGCCGCGTCATCGAGCGACTGGAGCCCGAGCGAGACGCGATTGACCCCGGCGCTCGCCAGCGCGGCGTAGTTCGCCGCCTCGACCGAGGAGGGATTGCCCTCCAGCGTGATCTCGATGCCCGGCGCGAACCCCCAGAGCCGCTCGGCCTCGGCAAGCAGTCCGGCGACGAGGGCAGGGGGCATGAGCGAGGGCGTGCCGCCGCCGAAGAACACCGAGCCGAGCGGCGCGCCGTCCGATAGGGCGGCTTCGTGGCGCATGTCCGCGATCAGCGCGTCGCGCCAGCGCGCATGATCGACGCTCTCGCGCACATGGCTGTTGAAGTCGCAGTAGGGGCACTTCGCCAGGCAGAACGGCCAGTGGATATAGAGGGCGCCCCGGGGCGGCGATTCGCGTGTCATCGCGGCCTTATGCCCGATCGCAGATCGCGCGGGAAATCGGCGCGGATCGACAAGCCGTGCGGGCCTGCGGCGGCGTGCCCGGCGAAGCGGTCAGAAATTCGCGGCGACGAGCTTGGCGAAGGCGTCGGCGCGGTGGCTCATCGCCTGCTTCTCGGCCGGGTCGAGCTCGGCGAAGGTGACGTCGCGGCCCCTGGGGACGAACACGGGATCGTAGCCGAAGCCCATCGTCCCGCGCGGCGGCCAGGAGAAGGTGCCGTCGATCCGCCCCTCGTAGACCGCCTCGTCGCCCTCGGGCCAGGCGATCGCGAGAACGCAGGAGAACCAGCACGAGCGGTCGGTCTGCGGCCCAAGCTCGCACAGCATGCCCTCGACCTTGCCCATCGCCATGTACCAGTCGCGCCCCTGCGGCCCCTCGAACCATTGCCGCTCGGCCCAGTCGGCGGTGTAGACCCCCGGCCGGCCGTCGAGCGCCGCGACCGAGAGGCCGCTGTCGTCCGCAAGCGCCGGAAGCTGCGAGGCCTTCGCCGCCGCGTGCGCCTTGATCAGCGCGTTCTCGACGAAGGTCGTGCCGGTCTCGGCGGGCTCGGGCAGGCCGAGCGCGCCCGCCGAGAGACACTCGATCCCGTAGGGCGCGAGCAAGGCGCCGATTTCGCGCAGCTTGCCCGCGTTGTGCGTGGCGATGACCAGCTTGCCGCCGCCGAGCCGCCGTGTCACTGGCCCACCGCCTTGGCCTGCTCCGCGAAGATCTTCTCGCAGCCGATGCGCGCGAGCCGCAGCAGGCGCAGCAGGTTCTCCTCGTCGTATGGCGCGCCCTCGGCGGTGGCCTGCGCCTCGGCGATCAGGCCGCCCTCGATCAGCACGAAGTTGGCATCGGCATCCGCCGAGCTGTCCTCGATGTAGTCGAGATCGAGCACCGGGGTGCCCTCGTGGATGCCACAGGAGATGGCGGCGACGCGGCCCGAAAGCGGGTCGTCCTTGATCTTCCCCTCCGCGATCAGCTTGTCGACCGCGAGGCGCAGCGCGATCCATGCGCCAGAAATCGAGGCGGTGCGAGTGCCGCCGTCGGCCTGGATCACGTCGCAGTCGAGCACGATCTGGCGTTCGCCCAGCTTCTTCATGTCGCAGACCGCTCGCAGCGAGCGGCCGATCAGGCGCTGGATCTCCTGAGTGCGGCCCGACTGCTTGCCCTTGGCCGCCTCACGGCTGCCGCGCGTATGCGTGGCCCGCGGCAGCATCGAGTATTCCGCGGTAACCCAGCCTTCGCCCTTGCCGCGCAGGAAAGGCGGTACCTTCTCCTCGACGGACGCGGTGACGAGCACGCGCGTTTCGCCGAAGGAGATCAGCACCGATCCCTCGGCGTGCTTGGTGAAGCCGGTCTGGATTTCGATGGCGCGCATTTCGTCAGGCGCGCGGCCGGAAGGTCGCATGGGCAATACTCGTTGTGGATGTCGCGCGGCTCCTTCGCGCATTGCTCTTGAGGCTGCAAGACCGATGCTTAAATTGGCGGGCATGGCGAGCCTCCCGATTTCAGACCTCAACGATCGCGCTCGCGAAGTCTTCCGGCTCGTGGTCGAGGGCTATCTCAGCACTGGGCAGCCGGTCGGCTCGAAGGCGCTCGCGGGCGGGGGCGGGCTCAATCTTTCGCCCGCCTCGATCCGCTCCGTGCTCGCGGACCTTGAACGTATCGGCCTGCTCGCGGCGCCGCATACCAGCGCCGGGCGGATGCCGACCGAGTCCGGCCTCCGACTCTTCGTCGATGGAATGATGCAGGTGGCCGAGCCCACCAAGGAAGAGCGCGCGGTCATCGAAAGCCGCCTGTCGGAGCCCGGCCCCATCGAGGCGGCGCTCGAAGCGACCAGCGCGATCCTGTCCGATCTTTCGGCCTGCGCGGGCGTCGTGATGGTGCCCCGGCGCGAATCGCGCATCTCGCAGCTCTCGCTCGTGCCGATCTCGGACAACCGGGTGCTCGCGGTGCTGGTCGGGTCGGACGGGTCGGTGGAAAACCGGATCGTCGAACTCTCCGGCCCGCCGCGTTCCGGCGCGCTCGAGGAAGCCTCGAACTACATCACCGCCCATCTTTCCGGCAAGACGCTGGTCGAGGCCGCGCGGGCGATGCACGCGGATCTCACCTCGGGCCGCTCGGCGCTGGACTCGGCGAGCAGCGATCTCGTCGCGCGCGGCCTCGCGGTGTGGAGCGAGGACGCGGCCAATCGCCCCGTGCTGATCGTGCGCGGGCAGGCCAACCTGCTCGACGAATCGGCGATTTCAGACATCGAGCGCGTACGCTCGCTGATCGAGGATCTCGAAAGCAAGCAGTCGATCGCGGAACTGCTCGACCTCGCGCGCGAGGCCCGTTCGGCGCGGATATTCATCGGATCGGAGAACCGCCTCTTCGCGCTTTCGGGCTCGTCGGTGATCGCCTCGCCGTTCCACGACCGCAACGGCAGCGTCGTCGGCGTGGTGGGGGTTATCGGGCCGACGCGGTTGAATTATGCGCGAGTCGTCCCCATGGTGGACTACACCGCCCAGAGCCTGGGCAAGCTCATTGGATAGCTGGAATTCGCAGGAAATGACCGAAAACAAGACGCAGCCGCAGGACGATCCGGCGGTCGCCGAGGAATTGAAGGGCGTCCCCGAGGATCTCATCGAGGAAACCACCACCGCCGAGATCGGCGGCGAGCTCGAGCGCCTCAAGGAAGAACTCGAGAAAACGAAGCAGGACGTGCTCTACGCACGCGCCGAAACGCAGAACGTGCGTCGCCGCCTCGAGAAGGACATCGCCGATGCGCGCACCTATGCCGCGACCGGCTTCGCGCGTGATATCCTCTCGGTCGCCGACAATCTCTCCCGGGCGCTGACCGCGATTCCCGACGAGATGCGCGAGGACGAGAAGATGAAGGGCCTCGTCGCCGGGATCGAGGCGACGGGACGCGAGATCGACAAGGTGTTCGGCACGCACGGCATCAGCCGCATCGCCGCGATGGGCCTGCCGCTCGATCCGAACCAGCACCAGGCGATGCTCGAAGTCCCCTCAGCCGATGCCGAACCGGGAACCGTCGTCCAGGAACTGCAGGCGGGCTACATGATCAAGGACCGCCTGCTGCGCCCGGCGATGGTCGCGGTGGCGAAGAAGCCCGACTGACAGAGGCGACGTCCCTGAGCTTGGCGGCGATGGCCTCGACCGTCGCCGTCAGCTCGCCGAACTGCCTGTAGTTGAGCAACCGGAACGTGGGATAGGGGTGCCAAAGCACGGCCGCGTTCGCGAACCGAGCATGCACGTCCCCGTCGATCGTGACGATTTCCATCCGGGCATGCACGATGTCGGCGCGGACGCAGAGCAGCGGCCGCAACTTCTCGAGCTCTCCATCGACCGTCTTCTTGGCGTTATTCGAGTAGGTCGGGTCCGGCTTGAGCTTCGCGAGCGCTTCCACTTTCGCGCCCAGCGGCACGGTCAGGTTGCTCTCGCCGGTTCGCGCCATGATCATGACGACCGCCGCCTCCGCTCCGGCGAAAGCATCGAGGCAGCGGCTTCGCGCGCGGTGGAACGCGTCGATTCCCGGTCCCGGCGGCGAAGGCTTGATGGTGGAAACGGCGTTCATGATCGTCCGGGAGAATGGGCCTATAATTGTTCGTAAACCGTAAATCGCGCGACGTCTCGCCCCGGGGGAAAGACGAACGATGCATCGCATCTGGAACAATCTGCTGGATCGAAGCGTTCCGCCGGGGAGAGAGCCACCTGATTCGACGGAGATTTTCAATGCGTAAGCTCATCGTTCCCACACTCGCCGCCGGAGCCCTCGCGCTGGGTGGCTGTGCGAGCAACTATTCGGGCGAAGGCGCCCTTGCCGGCGGCGCGCTCGGCGCGGGTGTTGGCGCGGTGACGGGTGGCGATGTCGGCACCGGCGCGGCGATCGGCGCCGCGGCGGGTGCCGCGGTCGGCTCGCAGGTCAAGAAGGACAAGTATGGCGGCTGCTACCGCTACGACCGTCGCGGCGACCGCTACTACGATCGCGACTGCTGATAACGCCTGGCCGTTACGGTCAGTATTTCAGAGGCGCGTCCTTGCCGGCCGGCGGGGCGCGCCTTTCCTGTTGGGGCGGCTCCTCGTCAGCACGGCACGGTCAGCGCGGCGGCCCGAACGGGATGATGCCGCGATAGCTTCCGCGCGGCGGCGCGCCGGGCAGGTGCAGCCCCCGATCGAGCAGGAAGACGTGCCGCACGATCTCGGCCTGCTGCTCGATGCCGTAACGTTCGAGCCGCCAGCCCGGCCGCAGCGCATAGTCATAGCGGCAGAAAGGGTGGCGCATGACCGGCAGATACCAGCGGCCGCGCTGCTGGGACTGCCAGACGTGAGTCATCTCGTGGACGAACAGTCCCTGACGGCTGATCGAGGCCTTGCTGAAATCGTCGCAGTAAAGCTCGGTGCGCGGGTGGAAGTGGACATGCCCGGTCGGCGCCATCAGCGTGCTCACCGGCTGAAAGGGAAACCAGCGCCGTCGCTTCATCCGCACCGGCGCATAGTCAATCGCCTCGCCGAAAACCGAGCGCAGCAATTCGGTTTCGCCCGGCGTCAGCGGCCGTTCGCCGCCTGCGGGGCAAGCGTGGACGGTTGCGGGCCGGCTCAGTGCTCGCCCTCATGGTCCATGCCCGCCATGCCGCCGGACATCCCCGAGCCCATCGCTTCGATCGGGACCGGCACCGAAAGCTTGTCGCCGCCCTCGAAGGTGATCGTCATTTCGGTCGTGCCGCCCGCCGCCAGCGCCTCGCCGATGTCGAAGGCCATGACATGCAGGCCGCCGGGCGCGAAGGTGACGTCACCACCGGCAGCGACCGGGACCGTCTCGACCGACGCCATCTGGCCGCCTTCGGTCCGGTGCATCTCCGTCTTGCCGACCCCGTCGATGTGGATCGCGGCGATCGAGGTCGGCTTGCCGCTGCCGTTGTGAAGGCTGAAATAGACGACGCCGGGGCGGCCCGGAACCGCCGGCAGAACCAGGCGGCCCTCGCTTGCCGAAAGGCCGGGCTTGGCGTCGGGCTCGGCGGTGAAGGCTCCGCTCTCGGCCGGTTCGGGGCTCTTGGCCTCCTGACACGCGCCAAGCGCCGCAAGCGCGGCGGCAAGAATAAGCGCGGAGCCTGTGCCGGACCGGATCATGTCGGAAATCCTCTCTTCTGCATTGCCGGAAATTGGCGTGTGTAATGCCGTCAGGCGGCTCTTGTGCCAAGCAAAACCACACCTATATCGCCCCTCGACGACTTGGAACGTCATCGAGCCGCCAAGCCGCCTTGCCGAGTTGCGGGAGGCGATCCGCGCGGTGTCACCAACTGACGTGAGGAATGGGGATAATGGCAAAAGTAATCGGTATCGACCTCGGCACGACCAATAGCTGCGTGGCCGTCATGGACGGCGGCAAGCCCAAGGTCATCGAGAACGCGGAAGGCGCGCGCACGACGCCTTCGATCGTCGCCTTTACGAAGGACGGCGAGCGTCTGATCGGCCAGCCGGCCAAGCGCCAGGCGGTCACGAATCCGGACAACACGATTTTCGCGGTGAAGCGCCTCATCGGCCGCCGCTTCGACGATCCCATGACCAAGAAGGACATGGAACTCGTCCCTTACACGATCGCCAAGGGCAAGAACGGCGACGCCTGGGTCAACGCCGGGGGCGAGGATTACAGCCCCTCGCAGATCAGCGCGTTCATCCTGCAGAAGATGAAGGAAACCGCCGAGAGCTATCTCGGCGAATCCGTCTCGCAGGCCGTGATCACCGTGCCCGCCTACTTCAACGACGCCCAGCGCCAGGCGACCAAGGACGCCGGCCAGATCGCGGGCCTCGAAGTGCTGCGCATCATCAACGAGCCGACCGCGGCCGCGCTCGCCTATGGCCTCGAGAAGAACGACGGCAAGACCATCGCGGTCTACGACCTCGGCGGCGGCACCTTCGACATCTCGATCCTCGAGATCGGCGATGGCGTGTTCGAGGTGAAGTCGACCAACGGCGACACCTTCCTGGGCGGCGAGGACTTCGACACCAAGCTGGTTGAATGGCTCGCGGACAAGTTCAAGGCGAAGGAGAACATGGACCTTCGCAGCGACAAGCTTGCCCTGCAGCGCCTCAAGGAAGCGGCCGAGAAGGCCAAGATCGAGCTGTCGAGCACCGCTTCGACCGAGATCAACCTGCCCTTCATCACCGCGCGCATGGAAGGCGGCAGCACCACGCCGCTGCACCTCGTCGAGACCGTGACTCGCGCCGACCTCGAAAAGATGGTCGCCGACCTGATCAAGCGCACGATCGAGCCCTGCAAGAAGGCGCTCGCCGACGCGGGCGTTTCGGCCGGCGAGATCGACGAAGTCGTGCTCGTGGGCGGCATGACCCGCATGCCCAAGGTCCGTGAGACGGTGAAGGACTTCTTCGGCAAGGAGCCGCACACCGGCGTGAACCCGGACGAAGTCGTCGCCATGGGCGCGGCGATCCAGGCGGGCGTGCTTCAGGGCGACGTCAAGGACGTGCTGCTGCTCGACGTGACCCCGCTTTCGCTGGGCATCGAGACGCTGGGCGGCATCATGACCAAGATGATCGACCGCAACACCACGATCCCGACGAAGAAGAGCCAGGTCTACTCGACCGCCGAGGACAACCAGCAGGCGGTGACGATCCGCGTGTTCCAGGGCGAGCGCGAAATGGCGCAGGACAACAAGCTGCTCGGCCAGTTCGACCTCGTCGGCATTCCGCCGGCGCGACGCGGCGTGCCGCAGATCGAGGTGACCTTCGACATCGACGCCAACGGCATCGTCAACGTCTCGGCCAAGGACAAGGGCACCGGCAAGGAGCAGCAGATCCGCATCCAGGCTTCGGGCGGTCTTTCGGAAACCGACATCGACCAGATGGTCAAGGATGCCGAGAAGTTCGCCGATGAAGACAAGAAGCGGCGCGAGGCGGCCGAGGCCAGGAACAACGCCGACAGCCTCGTCCATGCCACCGAGCAGCAGCTTGCCGAGCATGGCGAGAAGATCGACGCATCGCTCAAGTCCGAGGTCGAGGCCGCGATCGCCGCGACCAAGACCGCGCTCGAGAGCGAGGACAGCGCCGAGATCACCGCCAAGTCGCAGGCCCTGACCGAAGTCGCGATGAAGATGGGTCAGGCCATCTACGAGAAGGAGCAGGCCGCGGCCGGATCGCCGGAAGGCGAAGCGGCGGGCACCTCGGGCGGCGACGAGGATGTCGTCGATGCCGAGTTCTCCGAAGTCGACGACAGCAAGAACTGATCGACCTGATGAAAACCGCGGCCGCCCCGGTGCGTTACGCGCCGGCGGCGGCTAGGTTGTCATAATGGGTGAAGACATTGTCCGCTGCTGAAATAGATTTCTACGAGCTGCTCGAGGTGGATCGCACCGCTGACGACAAGACGATCAAGTCGTCTTATCGCCGGCTGGCGATGCGCTACCATCCCGATCGCAATCCCGGCTGTCAGGATTCGGAAGCCAAGTTCAAGGCGATCAGCCAGGCTTACGAGTGCCTCAAGGACCCGCAGAAGCGGGCCGCCTACGATCGCTTCGGCCACGCCGCCTTCCAGCAGGGCGGTCCCGGCGGGGGCGGGGGCGGCGCCGAGTTCAGCGATATCGGAGACATCTTCGAATCGATCTTCGGCAGCGCCTTTGGCGGCGGCGGGCGCCAGCAGGCGCGGCGCGGCGCCGACTTGCGCTATGACCTCGAAGTCTCGCTCGACGACGCGTTCCACGGCAAGCGCGCCGAGCTGAACATCGAGGTCTCACAGACCTGTGACCCTTGCGGCGGGTCGGGGGCCGAGCCGGGCACCGGCACGCGGCGCTGCAACATGTGCGGCGGCCACGGCAAGGTCCGGGCGCAGCAGGGCTTTTTCGTGGTCGAACGCACCTGCCCGACCTGTCATGGGCGTGGCGAGGTGATCGAAACGCCATGCCGCGCGTGTCGCGGCGAGGGACGGGTCGACCAGCCCCAGCAGCTCGAGGTCAATGTCCCGGCGGGCGTCGATTCGGGCACGCGCATCCGCGTGACCGGGAAGGGCGAGGCCGGGCCGTTCGGGTCGCCTCCGGGCGATCTCTACATCTTCATCCACGTCAAGCGCCATGCGGTGTTCGAACGCGAAGGGACCACGCTGATCACGCGTGTGCCGATCACCTTCACCACCGCCGCGCTGGGTGGTTCGATCGAGATCCCCGGCATCGACGGCGAACGCATCGCGCTCGAAATCCCCGCCGGCATCCAGTCCGGCAAGCAGTTGCGCAAGCGCGGGCAAGGCATGCCGGTGCTGCAGGGCCGCGGCCGCGGCGACCTCGTCATCGAGATCACGGTGGAGACGCCGACCAAGCTCTCGAGCCGTCAGAAGGAACTGCTGCGCGAATTGCAGGAAACCGAGACCGGCGACGAATGCCCGCAGTCGAAGGGTTTCTTCGAGCGCATCAAGGACGCCTGGAGCGACTTGACCGAATAGGCCGGCTCAGCGCCGCATTGCCAGCACTTCCTCGCGGATCGCGCCGATCAGCGCGGGATCGGCTGTGAGGCGGTCTTCCTCCTCGTCGAGGATCGCCAGGAACGCATCGTGGCGGAAGCGGTCGAACGCGCGGTCGTGTTCGGGCCCCTCCGCGTCGTCGAGCATCGAGGTGATCAGGTCGATCATCCGCTCCGCGCCGTGAAGCCGTCCCCACAGATAGTCGTTCTCGCGATAGGCGCGGCTGAAGAAGGCACCGAAGTTGTGGAATTCGATCCCCCGCAACGTCGCCTTGGCGCCGCCCGAGCGGATCGCCGAGCAATCGTCGGGCGATATCCGGTCGACCTTGACCGGGTTGAACTCGTTCATCGTGTCGCCGCGCAGGAGCGGCATCGTCACCGTGTCGTAGAACGGGAAGCCGAGATAGCCGAGCAGCAAGCGGCGGCGAAAACTCGCCGGAAGTTCGCCGAGCACGTCGGACAGCATCGCATCGACCTGGCCGTCGGCCTCCGCGAGCGCGCGCCGCTCGGCGATCCGCGCCGTCACCGCGCCCGTGTCGGTCATGACATCGCGCGCCAGCAGCGCGAAATCGTCGCCCAGAACCGCCGTCGATTGCCGGTCGATGTAGAGCGACAGCGCGTCGAAGATTACGTCGCGGGTGTGATCGCGCATCGCCTCGTCCGCTTCGTCGTCGTCCTCGCGCTCGTGCGTTACCTGCCGTGCAAGGAGACGCAACCGGCGCACGCGGAAATCGATGTCGAACGAGCGGAAGAAGGTGATCGCCTCGCTCGAGGCGCCGCCACGCAGCGAGGACATGCGGTCGAGCCCGCGCCCGGCGAAGTAGGCGTGGAGCCTCGCGACGATCGTCTGCCACGACAGATCGCTGTCGGACGCGAACGCCTGCGCGACCTCTCGTCCCATGCTCTCGACGATCGCCATGTACTTGAGTTGCGAATAGCCGTGATAGGCGAAACCGGCCTGCTCCCACGCGGCCTGCTGCGACTTGGCGCGCCAGTTCGCGAGGCGCTTGGGCGTGGGCCGATCGAAAAACAGCGTGCGGCCGAACAGCTTTTCCACCGCGTCCTCGACTTCGGGCCGTACGGCGTCGATCACCGCGCGCAGCGTTGCCGTTTCGCGCGAGCGTTTTTCGAGCGCCTCGAGGTTGTCGCGGATCGGCTGCTCGCGCGGGATCGCCGAAAGTGAACCGAAGATCGTGGTGAAGAACCCCGGCGCTTCCGCGCGGGACGAGCGGTCGGGGTCGGTATCGGCCGGCACCGGATCGATATAGACGAAACGCCGGTCGAGTTCGCGGTGCGCGGGCCTTTCGCGCAACACCGAAATCGCGTCTCCGAAGGGCGCATTGACCAGCACCGATCCGTCGATCAGCGCGATCGCATCGACATCGCCGACGCGGACGTGCTCGGGCATCGTCCGCTTGAGGAACGAGGTTCTGGTCGGCCAGCCCTTGCCGGTCTCCTCGGCGAGACGATCGATCTCGGCGAGCATCAGCGGCGGGAACGCGCCGGGAAAGCTCGCGGTGGCGCGCGCGGCGAGCACGAGTTCGAACGGAGGCGCGAGCCGCCGTCCCGCCTCGGGGGGCACGTGCGCGCGAAAGCCGATCGTCAGGCGATGTTCGCTTTCGAGCACCAGCGGCGGGCTGTGGAGATACAGCGGCTGCAATTGCCCGGAAAAATCGGTCGCGGTGGCGAACAGGTCGAGCGGATGACCGGGCGGCAGAAGCGGCGGGCCCTCGGGGCTTGCCGCCATCGCCTCGAGCGCTTCGAAGATGAGGCGCGAAAAGCCGATGCCGCTGAACGGCGGCTCGAACCAGCGCGATCGGATCAGCCGCGAGAGCTTTTCGCGCACCTCCGCCGCGGTTTCGGGCGCCACGCTGCGCGACACTTCATTGCCGGGGCGATTGAGCAGATAGGAGACGAGAGGCGTCGCCCAGAACTTGGCCGCGCGCGAGACCGGCCGCGCGTCCGGATCGAGCAGCACGTCGACATCTGCTTTCGACAGCCACAGCTCGGTCAGCGGTTCGAGCGACTCGCCCGAATGGATCGCCTGGGCGAGGAACACCGAATTGATGCCCCCGGCGCTCGCCCCCGCGACGATGTCGGTCATCACTCGCAGGCGCAGGCCGTGCTCGTCCCGCAGCGTCTCGAACAGGCGGTTGTAGACTTGCTCGACCCCGCCACCGGGATTTCCGCCCGACCAGCTCGCCCGGCTCGCGCGCAGCACCTTCCACAATTCCTTGGTGACGCCGTGCATGTAAACCGCGAGGCTGATGCCGCCGTAGCAGACGAGTGCGATCCTCAGTTCCTTCTGGCGCATCCGCGATTCTTGGCGCATCTGTCCGCCGCTGGCAATTGCGTTCGTGCAATGTTCCGGTTAGGAACGCGCCCATGGCGAAACCGAAACGGCGATATGTATGCCAGGCCTGCGGCGGCGTGAGCACCCGCTGGCAAGGCCAGTGCGGCGATTGCGGCGAATGGAATTCGCTCGTCGAGGACGCGCCGCAGACGGTCTTTTCGGCCAAGCACGACTTGTCGAGCGGAGGCCGTCCGATCGCCTTCGAACCGCTCGACGCGCCCGGCGAAAAGCTCGAGCGGCGCACCAGCGGGCTCGCCGAATTCGACCGCGCTCTCGGCGGCGGGCTGGTGCCCGGATCGGCGATCCTGATGGGCGGCGATCCCGGCATCGGCAAGTCGACGCTACTGCTTCAGGCCGCCGCGCATGTCGCCAAGAGCGGCGCCGACGCGGTCTATGTCAGCGGCGAGGAAGCCGCCGGGCAAGTGCGGATGCGCGCCGAGCGGCTCGGGCTTTCCGACGCGCCGATCCGTCTCGCCGCCGCGACCTCGGTGCGCGATATCCTGACGACATTGGGGAGCATGGAGGCGCCCGCGCTGCTGGTGATCGATTCGATCCAGACGATGCATTCGGACCAGATCGAGGGCGCGCCCGGAACCGTCAGCCAGGTGCGCGGCTGCGCCTTCGAACTGATCCGCTACGCCAAGGAGAACGGCACGACGCTGGTGCTCGTCGGTCACGTCACGAAGGACGGCACGATCGCGGGACCGCGCGTGCTCGAACACATGGTCGACGTGGTGATGAGCTTCGAAGGCGAACGCAGCCACCAGTACCGAATCCTGCGCAGCATCAAGAACCGCTTCGGGCCGGTCGACGAAATCGGCGTCTTCGCGATGGAAGGAGCCGGCTTGCAGGAAGTCGCCAATCCCTCCACGCTGTTCCTTTCGGGCCGCGAGGAGCCGGTGCCCGGCAGCGCGGTGTTTCCGGCTATGGAAGGGACGCGCCCGGTTCTGGTCGAGATCCAGGCGCTGATCGTTCGCCTGCAGAGCGGGGCGACGCCGCGCCGCGCCGTCGTCGGTTGGGACAACGGCCGCCTCGCAATGCTCCTCGCCGTGCTCGAATCGCGCTGCGGGCTCAACTTCTCGAGCGCCGAGGTCTACCTCAACATAGCCGGAGGCTACCGCCTCGCCGATCCGGCCGCCGATCTGGCGGTGGCCGCCGCGCTCGTTTCCGCGCTCACCGACAAGCCGCTTCCGGGCGACGGCGTCTGGTTCGGCGAAATCTCGCTGGCCGGCGAAGTGCGCCCCGTCGCCCATTCATCGATCAGACAGCGCGAAGCGGCCAAGCTCGGGTTCGGCAAGGCCTTCGGTCCGGCCGGGCCGTCGGCGGTCGAGAAGGGGGTGCGCTTCACCGGCCTCGATCTTCTGCCCAAGCTCGTTGACCGAATATTGGCGAGTGCATAGTTGTCCTGACAATGGCTGGTTTCGACATTGCCGCATTCCTCTTCGTCGGACTCGGCGCGATTACCGGGTTCTTTCGCGGATTCGTTCAGGAAGTTCTGGGACTTGCCGCCTGGTTCCTGGCGATCGTCGCGATCCGCTATGGCCACGAGCACCTGACTGCCGCGATCGCGCCCGGTTTCGGATCGGACTCCGGCGCCGCCGTCCTCGCCTTTGCGATCCTGCTGCTGGTGCCCTACGCTGCGGTCAAGTTCCTGTCGCGCTGGGCGGGCCAGCGCAGCCGCTCCTCGGTGCTGGGCCCGGTCGACCGCGTGCTCGGCTTCGGGTTCGGCGCGGTCAAGGGCGTGATCATCGTCGTTCTTGCCTTTTCGGTGCTCGTGCTCGGGTACGACACCGTCTGGGGCGTTGCGGGGCGTCCCGACTGGATCACCCGGGCGCGGACCTATCCCTTCGTCAACGCGGCGAGCGAGGCGATGGTAACGATGATCGCCGAACAGCGCCGGGAGGGCGCCGACAACGCCATCGGCGTGAAGGGCGAATGACGGAATGAGCGCCACGGTCCTCTACACCCCCGACGTGCTGATGCTCGCGACCGAACTGTCGCGCTGGCGGCTCGAACCCGGCTTCGTCCTCGCGGGCGAGGCGCGCTCGCGCAGTTGCGGCAGCATGCTGCGCATGGGCGTCGATCTCGACGACCAGAACCGCATCGCCCGGCTCGGGATGCAATGCCAGGCCTGCGCGGTGGGCCAGGCGGCGGCCGCGATCTTCGCCGGGGCGGCCGTGGGACGCTCGCTCGAAGCGGTCGCCGACAGCGCCGATGCGATCGCGCGCTGGCTGCGCGGCGAGGGCGAACGCCCCGACTGGCCCCGGCTCGAAATCATAGACGCCGCCGCCGCCTATCCGGGACGCCACGGCGCGATCATGCTGCCGTGGACGGCGGCAAGCAGGCTGCTTCCCTCCGACTGACGAGCCGTTTAAAGGCTCGAGGCAGGGGACGCGAGGGAGCGACGATGCAACAAGGCACTGCGCACGACACCACCAAGGACCTGAGCACGTCCGACATCCGCCTTGTCATCGCGGCGAGTTCGGCGGGCACGATCTTCGAGTGGTACGACTTCTTCATCTACGGGACGCTCGCGGCCTTCGTCGGCAAGGCCTTCTTCCCGCAAGTCGGACCGACGCTGCAACTCCTGCTCGTATGGGCGGGCTTCGCCGTCGGGTTCGGCTTCCGCCCGCTCGGCGCGATCCTGTTCGGTTACTGGGGCGACAAGCTCGGGCGCAAGTACACCTTCCTCGTCACCGTCACGCTGATGGGCATCTCGACCGCGGGCGTCGGACTGGTTCCCACCGCCGAGTCCATCGGACTGTGGGCGCCGTTCATCGTGCTCGTGCTGCGCATCCTGCAGGGCCTGGCGCTCGGCGGCGAATACGGCGGCGCGGCGATCTACGTCGCCGAGCACTCGCCGCCAGACCGGCGCGGCTACTACACCGGCTATATCCAGGCGAGCGTCGTGGGCGGCTTCGTCCTGTCGATCGCGGTGGTTCTGCTCAATCAGGCGGTGTTCTCCGAAGCGGCGACCGCCGAGTGGGCCTGGCGCGTTCCCTTCCTGCTGAGCCTCGCGCTGCTCGCGATCTCGCTGTGGATGCGCCTGAAGCTGTCGGAAAGCCCGGTCTTCAAGGCGATGCAGGAAGAGGGCGAGATCTCGGGCAATCCCTTCCTCGAGAGCTTCAGCTATCCCGGCAACAAGAAGCGCATCTTCATCGCGCTGTGCGTCACCGGCATCCTGACGACGATCTGGTATACCGCGTTCTTTTCGGCGCTGACCTTCCTCAAGGGGCCGATGCGCGTCGATCCGACGACGGTCGAGGTCGTGATCGGCATTGCGGCGCTGCTCTCCATGGGGCTTTACGTGGTGGTCGGCCACTGGTCGGACCGGATCGGGCGAAAGCGACCCTTGGTGCTCGGCGCGATCCTCGCGCTCATTGCGCTGTTTCCGATATTCTGGGGCATGGGCGCGCTGGCCAATCCGGGCCTCCAGGCGAGCGCCAGGGCGGCGCCGGTCGTCGTGTCCGGCGCCGACTGTTCGACCGATCCCTTCGCCGACCTTTCGGGCAGCAGCATGAGCGATTGCGGCCGCCTGCTCGAGACGCTGACCGCGAGCGGCGTGCCCTACTCGATCGAGCAGGGCTCCGCGCTCGGTCTCACCGTCGGCGGCGAAAGCGTGGCACTTGCGCCCGCGTGGTTCGCCGCCGACGAGGCGAGCCGCAAGGCCGCCGACAAAGCGCGCAAGCAGGGCATCGAGGCGGCGCTGACCCGGCGCGGCTTCGACTTCGGCGTGCAGCATCCGGGCCTTCCGGCGCTGCTTGGCATCGGCGCGCTGCTGCTCTCGCTCGGCGGGCTGTCGGCACTCACCTACGGCAGCGTCGCCGCGCTTTTGACCGAGATGTTTCCGGCGCAGATCCGCTATAGCTCTATGTCGATCCCCTACCACATCGGCGCGGGCTACCTCGGCGGCTTTCTTCCGCTGATCGCCAGCTACATCAACGCGCTCACCGGCGATGCCTATGCCGGGATCTGGTACACCTGGGTGGTTGTCGCCGTCAGCCTGGTCGTTGTCGTCTTCGGCCTGAAGGGCGGTCCGCCGCGCGACTTCGAAGACGATGCCGCCTGACCCGCCGCCCGCGGCGCTGCGGCTCGAAATCGACGGCGATGCGCTCGCGGCCAACTGGCGCGGTCTCGATGCCCTGTCCGGCGAGGCGCGCGCCGGGGCGGCGGTCAAGGCCAATGCCTACGGCCTCGGCGCGCGCCGTGTGGTGGAACGGCTCGCGAACGAAGGCTGTCGCGATTTCTTCGTCGCGCACTGGGGCGAGGCCGGGGACCTACTCGGCGTCGTCGAGCCCGCCTCGATCGCCGTGCTGCACGGGCCGATGACCGATCGCGACTGCGCCTACGCCAGGGCAACGGGCGTGCGGCCGGTCATCAATTCGCTGGCCCAGGCGCGGCGCTGGACCGCCGCGGGCGGCGGGGCCTGTGACCTGATGATCGATACCGGCATGAACCGCCTCGGTCTCGCCGCAAGCGAAATCGGCGACGAGGCGGTGGGCGCGCTCGATATCGAGGTCCTGCACTCGCACCTCGCCTCGGCCGACGAGGACGTGCCGCTCAACGACCTGCAGCAACGGCGCTGGGCGCAGGCGCGCGTGCATGTCCCGCATCGCCGTGCCGCGCTCGCCAACAGCGCGGGCATTGTGCTGGGAGAACGCTTCCACGGCGAGCTCACGCGGCCGGGAATCGCGCTCTACGGAGGCGTCCCGTGCGTCGCGCTGTCAGGGGCGATCCGGCAAGTGGCGCGGCCGGCGGCGGCGGTGATCCAGGTGCGCGAAATCGAGGCAGGAGAGGGCGTGGGCTATAACACGGTGTTCGTCGCGCCTCGCGCCATGCGGATCGGCACGATCGCGGTCGGATATGCCGACGGATATCTTCGCTGTTGGTCGAACCGGGGAGAGATGCGTTCGCGCGATGGCACCGTACCGGTGATCGGCCGCGTCAGCATGGACATGACCATCGTCGACCTCAGCGACGCGCCGACGGTCGGCGAGGGCGACTGGCTCGAAATCGCCTACAACCTGCCTCGCGCGGCCGCCTCCAGCGGCCTCTCGCAGTACGAATTGCTCACGCTTCTCGGGAGCCGCTTCGCGCGTTGAAAGTCGAGGAGAATCCGCCTTTGCTGCGCAGCACAATGTTGCGTTGCGGCAACGGCTGGTGCTATACTCACCGATTATACAAATGGGGATATGCGATGGCTGAGGCAAAAGGCAAAGACGACGACACCGTCATTATCAAGAAATACGCCAACCGGCGACTCTACAATACCCGCTCTTCGAGCTATATCACGCTTGACCACCTGGCGAAGATGACGCGCGAGGGCGTGGAGTACAAAGTGCTCGATGCGAAGAGCGGCGCGGACATCACTCATACCATTCTGACGCAGATCATCATGGAGGAGGAATCGAACGGCGAGCAGATGCTGCCGGTCAATTTCCTGCGCGAGCTGATCAGCATGTACGGCAATTCGATGCAGTCGCTGATCCCGCACTACCTCGAGGCGTCGATGGACAATTTCCGCGCCAATCAGGTGAAGCTGCACAAGGCGTTCGAGGACAGCCTCGGCAACAATCCGCTCGCCAAGCTGGCCGAGCAGAACATGGCGATGTTCAAGGTCGCCGCGTCCGCGTTCATGCCCGGCGCGGAAAAGGGCGAGGGTGGCGCGGCGTCCGCTACGCCCGCCACGGCGCCGGCCGAATACGAGAGCGGCAGCGACCTCGCCACGCTCAAGGAACAGATGGCGGCGATGCAGAAGAAGCTTGACGAACTGGGCAAATAGCCGCCAGCGCTTCCCGCCTCGAAACCGTCAGCCCACCCCGATTCAGAAAGCGCCTGTCCGTGTCCGCCATCCGTCACGCCCTCTCGATCAAACGCGAGGACGACTTCGCCCAGTGGTATCAGGAAGTCATTTCCGAAGCGGAGATGGCCGAGGAGTCCGGCGTGCGCGGCTGCATGGTGATCAAGCCGTGGGGCTATGGTATCTGGGAGCGCATCCAGCGCCTGATGGATGACCGGATCAAGGCCGCCGGCGTCCAGAACTGCTATTTCCCGCTGTTCATCCCGCTCTCCTACTTCGCCAAGGAAGCCGAGCACGTCGAAGGCTTCGCCAAGGAAATGGCGGTGGTCACGCACCATCGCCTGATCGGCGACGGCGAGGGTGGTCTGGTGCCCGATCCCGAGGCCAGGCTCGAGGAACCGCTGATCGTACGGCCGACCTCGGAGACGGTGATCGGATCGGCCATGTCGCGCTGGGTCCAGTCGTGGCGCGACCTGCCGCTGCTCACCAACCAGTGGGCCAACGTCGTGCGCTGGGAGATGCGCACGCGCATGTTCCTGCGCACCAGCGAGTTCCTCTGGCAGGAAGGCCACACCGCCCATGCGAACCGCGACGACGCGATGGCCGAAACGCTGCGCGCGCTCGAGATGTACCGCGATTTCGCCGAGACCGAACTGGCGATGCCGGTGATCGCCGGGGAGAAGCCGGAGAACGAGCGCTTTCCCGGCGCGGTCGCGACCTACTCGATCGAAGCGATGATGCAGGACGGCAAGGCGCTCCAGGCGGGCACCTCGCACTACCTCGGCACCGGCTTCGCGCACGCCGCCGGGATCCAGTACCAGGACCGCGAGGGCACCCAGCAGTTCTGCCACACCACGAGCTGGGGCACCTCGACGCGGATGATCGGCGGCGTCATCATGACGCATGGTGACGACGACGGGCTGCGCGTCCCCCCGATGATCGCGCCCCAACAAGTCGTGATCCTGCCGATGCTGCGCGACAACGACGAGGACGAGGCGCTGCTCGCCTATTGCGAGGAATTGCGCGCGGCGATAGCGGCGCAGTTCGCGCTCGGCGAACCGGTGCGCGTGCTGCTCGACAAGCGTCCCGGCAAGGCGACGCAGAAGCGCTGGTCCTGGGTGAAGAAGGGCGCCCCGCTCGTCCTCGAGATCGGCGGGCGCGACGCGGCGGCGGGACAGGTCTCCATGCTGCGCCGCGACCGGCTGTGGAACGAGGCGGGCAAGCCGAATTTCCAGGCGCTCGGCCGGGACGAGTTCCTGACCCGCGTCATCAGCGAGATCGAGCAGTTCCAGGCCGTGCTCTACGAGGAGGCGCTCGCTCGCCGCGACGCCAATATCGTGCGCGACATCGACAGTCTCGATGCGCTCGCGGCGTTCTACGCCGAGGACAAGCGCTATCCGGGCTGGGCCGAAGTCTCGTGGGCGCGTCCGACCGGCGAGGAGCTCGAAGGCGTGGTCAAGACGCTCAAGGAGCACAAGCTCACCGCGCGCAACGTGCCGATGGACGATCGCCCGGTAGAAGGCACCTGCATTTTTACGGGACGTCCGGCTATCGAAAGGATATACATCGCTCGCGCCTATTGAGGGCCGGGAGATGATCCATGCTCGCAGCGGTGAAATACAATCTTGCCCACCTCGTCAATTTCGAGGGTCGGGACGCACGTCAGACGTTCTGGTACTACGTGCTGTTCCTGTTCATCATGCAGTACATACTCGGCTTCGTGGTGGCGATCCCGGTTTTCGGCTCGATGTTCGGTGAGATCATCAACGCGGCCACGAGGGGGGCCTCCGAGGTCGAGACCGAGGCCATGTTGATGGGCCGCATGGCATCGTCGCTGCGCATGACGATGAACGTGCAACTGGCGCTGGGCTTCGTGTTCTGGCTGCTGCTCGTGGCGGCCTTCGCGCGCAGGCTGCAGGATTCGGGCAAGCCCGGCTGGATCGCCTTCGCGACCTTCGCCCTCGCCATCGCCGGCCAGCTCTACGGCTTGTGGTACGCTGGCAGGTTGATCGACAGGATGGCCGTGCCCCCCGGCGGCGGCAACCCGGTCATGGCAATGAATGGTATGCGCGGGCAGGTTCTGGGTATGAGCCTGTTCGGCTGGCTCCCCACGATCCTGGTCGTCGGTTTCGGCATCCTGCGCTCCGACGAAGGTCCCAATCGTTACGGTGACGAGCCCGTGCGCTTCTGAGCCGTTTCGCCCCGCACTTCGGGTTCGCGCCGGGACGAGACGGTCTCGCCCCGGCGCGAACCATCCCGCGCTACTTGTCCTTGGCGATTTCGGCCTTGTAGGCGTCGAGCGTGACATCGCGCCCGAGGAAGTCGTGCACCAGTATCGCCGCGGGCTTGGCGCCGCCCTGCGACAGGACCGCATCGCGATAGGCGCGCGCGGTCGCCGTGTCGCGCAGCCCTGCGCTCGCGAAGCGGGTGAACAGATCGTCGGCGATCACTTTCGACCAGCGGTAGGTGTAATAGATCGCCGAATAGCCGTTGAGGTGGCCGAACGCATCCTGCATCTGCACGTAGTCGGGCATCTCGATCAGCGCATAATCGGCGTACCACTTGCGCGTCGCGGCGCCGAGATCATCGGGCACGGGGTTCTTGTGGAACTGCAGCGAGATGTTCGAGTAGCCGAGCTGCACCATGTCGCCGAGGCCGAGATTGAAATAACGCGCCTTGTTCATCTTCTCGACCAATTCGCGCGGGATCGTGTTGCCGTCCTCGTCCACCGCGAACTTGGCGAGCGTATCGTAGTCGTAGACCCAGTTCTCGAGCATCTGCGAGGGGGCCTCGACGAAATCCCACTCGGTCGCGACGCCCGATTGCCCGAACCAGCGGTGCGTCCCGCCGAACATGGCATGGAGCATGTGGCCGAACTCGTGGAGGAAGGTCTCCACGTCGCTGTGTTCCATCAGTCCCGTGGTGTGATCTCCCTTGGGCAGGTTCATCACCAGCGCGCCGAGCGGCGCGGCGGCGCCGTCCACGCCCGGACGCAGCGGGATCATGTTGGCGTGGCTGTATTTGCCGGGGCGGGGATGGGAATCGAAGTAGAAACGGCCGATGACCTTGCCGTCCTCGACCATTTCGTAAGTCTCGACCTCGGGGTCCCAGACCGGGGTGTCCCAGGGCCGGATCTCGACCCCGAACAGGTCTTCGGTGAGCCGCAGGATACCGTCGCGCACGTTGTCGTAGGCGAAGTACCGCCGCGCTTCCTGCGGATCGTAGTCGTAATACTTCTGCTTGACCTTGGGGCTGAGCCATCCGGTCTGCCAGTACTTCACGTCGGTCGCGCCGGGCTTCAGCTCCTGAAGCACCGCGAGGTTCTTGGCATAGTCGCGCTGCGCCGCGGGTCGGGCCGCCTCCGCCATCTCGGAGATCAGCGCCTGCACCTTCGCGGGCGTATTGAGCATCTTGTCCTCGAGCACGAGCGCGGCGTAGTTCTCGCGGCCCAGCATCTCGGCCAATTCCTGCCGCAGCGAGAACAGCTCCTTGAGCAGCGGATCGTTCTCGGGATAGGCGCGCCGGTTGTAGACCTCGCTGAAGCGGCGACGCAGGTCGTCGCTCTCGGCGTAGGACATCACGGGCTTGTAGTCGGTATAGTCGGTCGAGATCTCGACCAGTCCATCCTCGCCGGGTTGGTGCGCGGCAATGAAGTCCTTCGGCAGACCGGCGAGTTCCTCGGGCTTCACCTTCAGGACTTCGCGGCCGTTGGCGATGTTCGTCTCGAACTGGGTGCCCACTTCGGAAATGCGCTCGTTGATCTGCTGCACCTTGGCCCGGCCTTCCTCGTCGAGCGAGACGCCGCTGCGCTCGAAATCCCCGAGCGTCTTCTTGAGGTAGAGCGCGGTCTCGGCATCGGCGCCGCTCGCGTCGATCGCCTTGAGGCGGTCGTAGATCGGCCGCGACAGGCTGAGCTTGCTGGCGAGCTTGCTCAGTTCGACGGTGCACGACGAGCCCGCCTCGCGCCGTTCCTCGTCGGCCATGACCTGGTGGTAGAGCTCGAACTCGCCCGAACCCGCGGCGATCAGGGCGGTGATGGCGTCAAACCGCGCGAGCGTGCCGTCGATCGTGGCTTTGCCGGTTTCACCGGCCAGCGCGTTTTGCCGCTTGCGGATCTCGTCGAGATAGACCGCGCACTTGGCGTTGAGCGTCTGCGCATCGGGCGCTTCGGCGAGGATCGGCCCCGCCGTTTCGAGAACCTCGGTCTTCGCGGCGAGTGCCGGCGACGCGGCGAGCGTGGTTGCGGCAAGCAAACCACCGGCCAAAGTGCGTTTCATCAACTGTGTCTTCCCTGAGCTTGATCGCATCTCTTAAGCAAATTCGCGCCTCGCGTTAAAGGGTGGCTTTCAGGGCCATCAGGATAACTTCCGCGCCAGCGAGCGCCATTGCGGCTCGGCGGCGCGAGGCCTAGATCGTCGTGATGAAGCCCACGCGTCCCCAGCCCGGCCTGCCGTCCCGGCAGCAGATTCTCGAGTTCATCCGCGACAGCGCGGACCCCGCCGGAAAGCGCGAGATCGCGCGCGCCTTCGGGCTCAAGGGACAGGAGAAGATCCAGCTCAAGGCGCTGCTCAAGGACATGGCCGAAGAGGGGCTGATCGACGGCAAGCGCACCGCCTATCATCGCATGGGCGGCGTGCCCAAGGTGACGGTGCTGCGCGTCGTCGATGTTGACGAGGGCGACGCGATCGCGGTGCCCGATACCTGGCAGCCCGACGACGCGACGCCTCCGCCGCGCATCCGCCTGATCGAGAAGAAGGGCAGGGGCGGCGCGCTGAGCAAGGGCGACCGGGTGCTGGCGCGCACCGAGGAATCGAACACGGGCTGGCGCGCCTACCCGATGAAGAAGCTCGCCGTGCGCGAGGAGCAGGTGCTCGGCGTCGTCGAGATCGACGCCGCGGGCAAGGCCTGGCTCGCGCCGGTCGATCGCCGCATCCGCCACGCCTCGCCGATCGCCGATCTCGGTGGGGCCGAGAAAGGCGAACTCGTGCTGGCCGAGCCGGCCGGACGTTCGCCGCGCTCGGGCGTGAAGGTGACCGAGGTGCTCGGCGAACCGCTCGCGCCGCGCGCCTTCAGCCTCATCGCCATTCACAAGCACGGCATCCCGCACGTCTTCTCTCAGGAAACGCTCGACGAGGCGCAACGCGCCGCGAAACTGCCTCTGAGCGCGGAGCACCGCGAGGACCTGCGCCACCTGCCGATCGTCGCCATCGACCCGGTCGACGCGCGCGACCATGACGACGCGATCTGGGCCGAGCCCGACGGCGAGGGCGGTTTCCGCGCGCTCGTGGTCATCGCCGACGTCTCGTTCTACGTCCGTCCGGGCGGTGAGATCGACCGCGAGGCGCGCAAGCGCGGCAACTCGGTCTACTTCCCCGATCGCGTCGTGCCGATGCTGCCCGAAGTGCTGTCGGCCGACGTGTGCTCGCTGCGCGCGGGCGAGGACCGCGCGGCGATGGCGTGCCACATGCGGATCGACGCGCTCGGCAAGGTTACCGACTGGCGGTTCACCCGCGCGCGGGTGCGGATCGCCGAGGTGATCGCCTACGAGGATGCGCAGGCGCGGATCGACGAAGGCCGGGCCGAAACGCACCTCACCCGCTTGTGGGACTGCTGGCGCCTGCTGGAAAAGGCGCGCGAGGACCGCGACCCGCTCGAACTCGAATTGCCCGAGCGGCGCGTGGTGCTCGACGAGAAGGGCCGCATCGCCGAGATTGCCTTGCGCGAGCGGCTCGACGCGCACCGCGTGGTCGAGGACTTCATGATCGCGGCCAACGTCGCGGCGGCAAAGGCGCTCGAGGCCAAGGTCGCGCCGGTGGTCTACCGCGTCCACGAGCCGCCGAGCCGCGAGAAGCTGATCGCGCTCAAGGACTATCTCTCCACGTTCGGGCGCAAGCTGGCGATGGGGCAGGTGATCACGCCGGGCCTGTTCAACCGCATGCTCAAGGATGTCGCCGACGATGCCGAGAAGGCGCTGATCATGGAGGCGGTCCTGCGCAGCCAGACGCAGGCCTACTACGGACCGCGCAACGCCGGACACTTCGGCCTCGCGCTCGCCTCCTATGCGCACTTCACGTCGCCGATCCGGCGCTATGCCGATCTGCTCGTGCACCGCGCGCTGGTCGACGGGTATCAGCTCGAACAGCCCGTGCCCAAGGCGGACCTGCCCAGGACATCGGGCCTTTCGGATCGCGATCGCGATGACCTCGGCCGCGTTACCGACGCCATCAGCAAGGCCGAGCGCCGCGCGATGGAGGCCGAGCGCGATACGATCGACCGCTATGTCGCGGCGTGGCTCTCGGCGCGGGTCGGCGAGGTGTTCGAAACGCGGATCACCGGGGTGCAGAAATTCGGCTTCTTCGCGACGATCCTGGGGCTGGGCGGTGACGGGCTGGTCCCGGTCTCGACGCTGGGCAGCGAGCGCTTTCACTACGATGAGCGCACGCAAGCGCTCTCGGGCGAGGAGACCGGCACGCAGTATGCGGTCGGCGACCGCCTGCGGCTGCGGCTCGCCGAGGCCAATCCGCTCACCGGTGCGCTCAAATTCGAGCTGGAGGAAGGCGGCAGCGCCCCGGTCGAACCGCGCGGGCGGCCGTTGCCGCTCAAGAAGCGCGGCGGGCACATGGTCGGCAAGCGCGGTCGGCCTGCGAACATTCGCCACAAGGGCAAGGGCAGGGGCAAGCGCTAAGCCAGATACGCAAGGGACGAAGTCGGGCCCGACCGCGCGGCACGGACGGCAGTCCGGCGTCAGTCGGCCAGGCGCTCGAGATCCTCGGCGCCGAGATGGCCTGGGATGACGAAGACCGGGCAGGGCATCTTCGAAGACGCCGCGCTGGTGAAGTGCGAGACGAGCGGACCGGGGCCGCCTTCCTTCGCCGCGCCGAGCACCAGCGCGGAGACTTCGGGATGCTCGGCGAGATATTCACGCACGATCTTCACGTCCTCGCCCATGCGCACCGAGATGAGCGGCATCTTTCCGCCTTGCGAAAGCAGGTTGCCGGCGGCGGCGGTAGCAAGCGTCTCGGCACGGGAGCGCGCTTCTTCCTCGATCGTCGCCTGGACGCCTCCGAAGGCATTGAACGGCTGCGGCGGAACGAGCGAGAGCAGATGGACGGTGCCGTCGGTCTTGGCGGCGCGGCGCGCGGCGAAACGCAGGGCGACGAGCGCTTCCTCCGTATCGTCGACGATGACCAGATAGACGCGCATTGCCACCCCTCCCTTTGAGCGCGCTATATCGCGGCTATCGAATGGCGACGCAAGGGACCAGCGACGAGGCGGTCTTAGCTGGGTGCTTGCCCCGGGCGGTCGAATTGTCCAAATGAGCCCTGACCCAGCATCGCAATGCCGGCCAAGAGGGATTCCGAACCGATCATGCCCATCGAGATCAAGATGCCCGCGCTTTCCCCAACGATGGAGGAGGGCAAGCTCGCGAAATGGCTCGTCAAGGAAGGCGACGAAGTCTCTTCCGGCGACATCATGGCCGAAATCGAAACCGACAAGGCGACCATGGAATTCGAAGCCGTCGACGAGGGCACGATCGGTAAGATCACCGTTTCCGAGGGTACCGAAGGCGTGAAGGTCGGCACGGTGATCGCGCTGCTCGCCGGCGAAGGCGAGGATGCATCGGAGATCGAGGCGCCTGCCGCGAAGGCTCCGGAGCCCAAGCCGGAAGCGGCCAGGAGCGAGGCGCCCGAAGCAGAAGCTCCAAAGGCTCAGGCTCCGAACGCGGAGGCGCCAAAGGCGGAACCGGCTCCCGCGCCTGCTTCCAAGCAAACCCAGGAGGGACGTATCCTGGCCTCACCGCTCGCCAAGCGCCTCGCCGCCGAGAAAGGCGTCGACCTCGAAGCCGTCTCGGGCAGCGGCCCGCACGGGCGGATCGTCAAGGCCGATATCGAGGCCGCGAAGGCAGGCACCGCCAAGGCCAAGCCCGCGTCCGCGCCGGTCGCCGCCAGCGGCGCGGCCGAAAAGCCCGCGACCGTCGAGATGGCCGCCGACACCCGCGCGCTGCTCGACGATCGCATCCCGCACGAGGTCGTCTCGCTTTCGGGCATGCGCAAGACGATCGCCAAGCGGCTGGCTCAGTCGATGCAGCAGGCGCCGCACATTTACCTCACCGTCGACATCCGGCTCGACAAGCTCATGGCGATGCGCGCCGAACTCAACGCCGCGCTCGAAAAGCAGGGCGTGAAGGTCTCGGTCAACGACATGCTGGTAAAGGCGCTCGGCAAGGCGCTGATCGACGTGCCCGAATGCAACGTGACTTTCGCGGGTAACGAGATGATCAAGTATGCGCGGGCCGACATCTCGGTCGCGGTCTCGATCCCCGGCGGGCTCATCACCCCGATCGTCCAGGACGCCAACGGCAAGTCGTTCTCCGAAATCGCCAGGGCGACCAAGGACCTCGGCCAGCGCGCCAAGGACGGCAAGCTCAAGCCCGAGGAATACCAGGGCGGCACCGCCTCGATCTCGAACATGGGTATGATGGGGATCAAGCAGTTCACCGCGGTGATCAATCCGCCGCAGTCGACGATCGTCGCGATCGGCGCGGGCGAGAAGCGGCCCTGGGTCATGCCCGACGGGTCGCTCGGCGTCGCCACGGTGATGAGCGCCACCGGCAGCTTCGATCACCGCGCGGTCGACGGCGCCGATGGCGCGCGCCTGATGGCCGCATTCCGGGAATACGTCGAAAGCCCGCTGGGGATGGTCGCCTGACGATGGAAACGGTCGGCGGCGAACTGGTGATCCGCGTCACGGCGATGCCGACCGACCTCAATCCCTATGGCGGCGTGTTCGGAGGCTGGTTGATGTGCCAGCTCGCGCTGGGCGCGAGTTCGCTGGTAACACGGCGCACGGGCCTCAAGGCGGTGGTCGTCGGGGCCACCGATTTCGGCTTCCCGGGAGTGATGCAGGTGGGCGACGAGCTCAACGTCTATGCCGAAGTGACGCGGACCGGGCGGACCTCGATCGAGGTGCGCACGCGCGGGTTCGGCCGCGCGCGGGCGAGCGAGGCGCAGACCGAGGTCGCCAACGGCAGCTTCACGTTCGTCGTGCTCGACGCGCAGGACCGGCCTTGCCCGGTCGACGCGGCGATGCGGGTGGCCTGAGATGAGCGTCGGCAGCCTCGAGGATGCGAAGCGCGATCCGGTGATCCGCGTGACCGCGATGCCCGCCGACACCAATGCCTATGGCGACATCTTCGGCGGCTGGCTGCTCAGCCTGATGGATTCGGGCGCGGGGCTGATGGCCGCGCGTCATTCGCGCGGGCGTGCGGTCACCGTCGCGCTCGACGGGATGACGTTCCACCTTCCGGTCGGCGTCGGCGACGAAGTCTCGGTCTATGCCGAGATGGTCAGGCTCGGCCGCACGTCGATGACCATCGGCGTCGAGGCCTGGCGGCGGCACAGGACGGAAGACGAAGCAGTCAAGGTAACCGAGGCGACGTTCACGTTCGTCGCGATCGACGATGCGGGCCAGTCCCGCGTAATTCAGCAGGAGAGTTAATCAGTGGCAGATTCCTACGACGTCATCGTCCTCGGCTCGGGCCCCGGCGGCTACGTTTCGGCGATCCGCTGCGCCCAGCTCGGGCTCAAGACCGCGATCGTCGAGCGCGAGCTGCTCGGCGGCATCTGCCTCAACTGGGGCTGCATCCCGACCAAGGCGCTGCTGCGCTCGGCCGAGATCATGCACTACATGCAGCACGCCAAGGACTACGGACTCAAGGCCAAGGAAATCGAGGCCGATCTCGAGGCGGTGGTGAAGCGTTCGCGCGGGGTCGCGGCCCAGCTCAACCGCGGCGTCACGGGACTGATGAAGAAGAACAAGATCGCGGTGCACATGGGCACCGGCAAGCTCACCGCGCCGGGCAAGATGACCGTCACCGACTCCGAGGGCAAGACCAGCGAGCTCGAAGCCAAGCACATCATCATCGCGGTCGGCGCGCGCGCGCGCGACCTGCCCAAGGCCAAGGCCGACGGCGAGCGCATCTGGACCTATCGCCACGCGATGACGCCCAAGGAAATGCCGAAAAAGCTGCTGGTGATCGGCTCGGGCGCGATCGGCATCGAGTTCGCGAGCTTCTACAACGACATGGGCGCGGACGTCACCGTGGTCGAGATGATGGACCGCATCGTCCCGGTCGAGGACGCGGAGGTCTCGGCGTTCCTCGAAAAGGCGCTGAAGAAGCAGGGCATGACGATCATGACCAAGGCCAGCGTCGGCGACATCAAGCCGGACGGCAAGGGCGTGAAGGTTTCGATCAAGGACAAGGACGGCAAGGAAGAAACCACCGAGTTCAGCCACGTCATCGTCGCGATCGGCATCGTTCCCAACGTCGAGAACATCGGCCTGGAAGATCTCAACATCGAGCCCGACAAGCGCTTCCACATCAAGACCGACGGCTATGGCCGCACCAACGTCAAGGGCGTGTGGGCGATCGGCGACTGCGTCGACGGGCCCTGGCTGGCGCACAAGGCAAGCCACGAGGGCGTCACCGCTGCCGAGGCGATCGCGCAGGAAATGGGCAACAAGGAGGTCCACCCGCACGCGCTCGACAAGGCCAACATTCCGGGCTGCACCTACTGCCATCCGCAGATCGCCTCGGTCGGCCTCACCGAAGCCAAGGCCAAGGAGGCGGGCTACGAGATCAAGGTCGGCAACTTCCCCTTCATCGGCAACGGCAAGGCGATCGCACTCGGCGAGCCCGAGGGTTTCATCAAGACCGTTTTCGACGCCAAGACCGGCGAACTGCTTGGCGCGCACATGATCGGCGCGGAAGTGACCGAGCTGATCCAGGGCTATGTCGTGGGCAAGACGCTCGAGACCACCGAGGCCGAGCTGATGGACACCGTGTTCCCGCACCCGACGCTCTCGGAAATGATGCACGAATCGGTGCTCGCCGCCTACGGGCGCGTGCTGCACATGTGAGGCGAGGGGCGGGGGCGCCCGGCGTCCCTGCCGCGCGGTTCAGCCCGCGCGCGAGGCGCGCACGATGTGCTCGAAGACCGCGACGTGAAGCGGCTCGGCGAACTCGCAGCCGACCGCGCCGTCGCGAACCCAGCGGATCTGTGCGCTCAGCAACTGCAGGCCGGGAATGCGCACGCGTAGCGGCACTTCTGGCCGCGCGTCCGGCAGGCTCGCTATGCGGAAGCCGGCCGGCGAGAGGTCGTCGAGGCGCGCGCGCTTCCAGGGCCGGGTGCCCTGCCGCACCTCGCAGATCAGCGCCACGCCGACACGCGGCGAACGCGGCGAAACCGCTTCATCGTGCGCCTTGATCGACTGGTGCTTCAACGGTTCCTCCTGCCTTGCGCCACGGGTTAGGCCGGGTAGATTACGATGGCGTTAGCAGGAGCGGCTAAGCGGGCCTGTCGACGGCCCTAGGGTCTTTACCTAGGAGCCGCTCACAAGGCTTCGAACTTGCCGATCGTATCGTGATCGAGCATCGCCGCGCAAACGCGCAGCATGTTCGCGGTGTTGACGGTTTCGGGCTGGTAGCGCGATTCGGTCGTCATCCATATGAAGTGCCCGTAGAGCAGGAACACCGCATACTGGTGCATCGCGTCCTCGAATGCCGGCGGGGCAACGCCGTTACGCTCGAGTTCGGCGAGATAAAGCCTGACGAGTTCGCCTTCCCAGGCTTGCCGATCTGCGACGTCGACCGAGGCGGAGACGTGGTAGGAAACCTCGAGCATGCCAGCGCCGATGCTCGCGAGCGTGTCGAGGAAACCGGGCGTGCCGTCGGGCTCGATATAGAGATTGCCGAGGTGGGTGTCGCCGTGAAGCAGGCACTGCGCCTGTCGTTTGCCGTAGGCCATCATCTTCGGCCAGCACTCGACCATCCAGTCGCGATCGCGGAAGCGCCACGACGTCGCCACCCCGCGCGGGAGGTCGCAGAAGCGCGCCCAGTTCTCGGGCGAGGATTTCTCGTCGAAGAAGTGCTGCATCACTTCGAAGAAATCGAAGAAATCGCCGAACCGGCCGCCGGGGCGGATCGCGTCGCTCTCCCAGGTTCCGGCGTGGAAGCGCGCGAGCACGGTCAGCCGCCGGGCCATCTGCTCGAAGCTCTGCGGTTTGGTGGCGTGGCAGAACTCGACGCCCTTGGCGACGAGGTCTTCCATGATGATGATCCCCTGCCGCCGCTCTTCGTCGGTCTCGGCGAAGAAGCAGCGCGGATGGGGCAGGGGCACGTGGGGATAGACGTCGCGATAGCCGCGCACTTCGCGCTCGTGCATCTGGTAGTAGCGCCGGCCGTGCTCCTCGAACCCGCCCTTGACGATGACCAGTTCGGGGATGCCCGCCGCGATCGCGGCCGGGTTGCGATCGAGCCTGAGCCTGATCTTGCTGCAGGTGGTGAAGACGGCGTCGACCACTTCGATGCCCTCGACCGCCGCGCCTTCGGCCCGCGTCCGCAGCGCCGCGCTCACCCACTCTGGCGTGATCTCCTCCACCGTGACGGGCAGCGGCAGATACGACGGATCAGGCATGCGAAGTCTCCCGGGTGGCGTCGTTCGTGACGGTCCGTATCTGGGCTAGCTGTCGGGGTGACGGGGTAAAAGGGCGCAAGCTCGAACGCCCCGGCGCATCGTTCTCGTGGACAATGCGCCGGGGCGACGCGTCATGCGAAGGTGATGAAGTTCCAGCCCGCCGCGGCTTCGGCGGTCTGTTCGCTGTAGATCGCGTCGCTCGGCTGGACGACGTCCTCGAGCACGATCTGCGCAAAGTTGGAACCGTTGTTGAACGTGATCCGCAAGTCGTTGCTCACGCCGTCGCTGCCCTCGGCATAGCTCCCGTACGAGAACTTCGACGCGTCGGCGTTGTCGACGATGATACGATCATCAGCGTCGAAATTGACCAGCACCACGTCGGTCGAGCCGTTGGCATCGTAGGTAATGTCGAGCGCCGCGTCGGGATCGAGTTCGAGCGTCGAAACGGTGTTGGCGCCATAGCTTTCGAGTGCGATGTCGCCCGAGACCGGAACGCCCCCATCGCCCGCTCCGGTACCGTCGAGCGCTGTGGCCGTGACCTCGCTCGTGCCCGAGATCGTGCGGTCGCCGATCATCGCGCTGCCGGTATCGGTGTCGATCCGTAATTCGAGCGTGATGCCGCCGAAGTCGATGTCCATGCCCACCGGCCCGATCGGGATGCTCGCCTCGACACTGTCGGAAAACAGCACCACCGTGGAGCCGTCGAGATAGGCCGAGAACGCTTCGGGCCCCTCGAGCAGGTGCAGCGTATCGCCGCCCTGGTTGAACGAGGGATCGAACTCGAGGTCGCCATGGGAATGGCTGATGTCTTCCGCGCCCGCCTTAGTGCCGAAGACCGAAACGTCGCCGCTGGTGGCCACTTCGGCGCCCGCCGCGAGCGTCAGCGTGCCTTCGGCCTGCGGATCGATCGTTCCTTCGAACGTGACGGTCTGGGCCGGTGTGTCGATCACGAGCAGCGAGCTCGTTACCGCTTGCGTGCCGATCAGCACCACGCCCGCGTCGACATCGTAGACCAGTTCGCGTGTGCCGTCGGCGAAACCGAGAATATTGGCCACCGGTCCGATCGGGATCGCCACTTCGGAATCGCCGTCGGAAATGACGACGCTCGATCCGACGAGCTTGACCGCATAGTGCGAAGCGTCGCGCGTGAAGCGGATCACGTCGCCGCCACGGTTGAACGAGGGGTCGAAGGTGATTTCGCCGGCAACGTCGAACAGGGTGATATCCTGGTGGTCCGGCGTGCCGAAGATCTTGCCGGTGCCGCCGATCATCGCGGTGTAGCCGTCCTCGCCGATGAGCGAGAAGCCCGGCTCGTCCGCATAGACCGCGGGCGAACCCGGGACCGTGCCAGGCAAGAAGACGTCACCAGACCCGGCATCGTCGCCGCCCGTGTCGGAGCCATCGCCACCTGTGCCGGAGCCATCACCGCCCGTGTCGGACCCGTCATCGCCCGCGTCGGAGCCGCCGTTGCCCGGGTCGGACCCGTCGTCGCCGGTGTCCGATCCATCATCGCTTCCCGGCGCGCCTCCGTCATCCGGATTCGATCCGTCGTCCGCCTCGCTCCCGGCGCCCGCGACCAGCGCGGCCGACGCGGCGCTCCAGTGATAATCGCCGTCGGCAAAGCGCAGCGTCTCGATGTCCTCCAGCGTATCGGTGCCGTCCGCGCTGCTCGATACCGTGAGCGTCGTGCCGGTCATGGTGACCGTGTAGAGGCCGTGCGCGCCCGAAAAGATCGCGACGTCGGTGCCCGCGCCGCCGTCGAACCTGTCGCTGCCAGAGGTGCCTTCGAAGGTCTGGCTGCCCGCGCCGGCCGAAAGCGTCAGGCCTTCGATTCCGAGCGCCTTGATCGCGCCCTCGAACCCGTCGACCGCGATCGAGCCCGAAGTGAGCAGGGTGTTGCCGTCGACGACGTCGAGCTTGAGGTTCTCTGAGATCGTCGTGTTGACGGTCACTTGCGAGGAAAGCCCCGCGCCCGAGAGCACGATCGCCTTCGCGCCGGTGCCGGATTGAAGCGAATATCCGCCGGAGGCGTACGTCGTGACCGAGGAACTGCCAATCGAGACGACCAGGTCGCCCCGGCCCTCGCCGACCGAATAGAACCCGTCATCGTCGAGGTCGGAGTAGGCGACGCCCGTCACGAAGGTATAGCCGCGATTGCCGAAATCCTGCGTGATCACGTATTCGCCGACGTCGGTGCGCGAATCCGTCTCGCGGGTGACCGCGATGCCGACTTCGGTGAAGCCGCCCGACATGATGTTCTGGCGGTGGCCGGCGGGGTCCTGGATGCCGTCGCCGATCTCGTCGTAGTCGCTGTCGACGCGGCCATCGACGACGTCCTCGTCGTCATAGCCCCAGTCGACCATGAACCCGGCGTGGCCGTAGAGAAGACTATCGGCGAATGCGTAGATGTTTTCGCCCGCCGAGCGGTAGGGATAGCCCGCGTCGGTGAGCCGCTGGCCGAACCCCGGCTCGTTGGGGAGCTGGTGCGCCTGCTGGTCGGCGCGGATCATCGCGGCGTTGTGATATTCGGCGGCATCGCCGAGCGCCTCGTTCCAGGCGAGCGGCGCGGCCGGGTTCAGCGCTTCGTACTGGGCGAGCAGCGCGTTCGCATCGACCCCGAAAGCGCGAAAGGCGTTGCGGATCGCGCTGTCCTCTATCGAGAGCGGATCGTAGGATGCGATGTAGCGGGCGGCGTTTCCAAGCGGATCGAGCCGCGCGTCGTTGATCAGTTCGAGCAAGTATTGTTCTTGGGCGCTGGGCGCAACCATGATCAAAGAGTCCCTTAAATGTCAGCGATTTCGCTTTCGGCCGGATAAACCGCTATCATGAATAAAGCCTTACTCGGGACATTCGGCCGACCCGGGAATGCGGCCGAACCGGTACTGCGGGAGATGGTCCGGACCCACTTGTCCACAGCTCGCTGGCACGGTTCGTCGCAATGGCGAGACGGGCGCATGTGCAATCGGCGCGTGAAACGCTATCGCATTTTTCTTGCAACGCAGATTTAGCTGTGATTCAAGATAGTTCATGGGCGTTATGCGGCACGAACCTAAACTGGCGAGGGAAACGGTTAAGCAGGGCGTCGCGCTCGTCTGCCTGCTGTTCCTGGGCGGTGTGGCGATCGCCGGACCGAGCGGCCTGATCGCGCTGGGCGAACAGCGCCGTATGCTCGAACAGCGTGAGCAGCAGGTCGCCGCGCTCTCGCAGGAACGCGATCGTCTGCGCAATCGCGTCGACCTGCTCGACCCGAAGCATGCCGATGCCGATCTCGCCGGCGAACTGCTGCGCAGCGAGCTGAACGTCGCGCATCCCGATGAAATGGTCATGCTTCTCCGCTGAGCGGTCATCGCGCGCTGGCCAAACTCGCAGTTTTGCCTTCGCGACGCTTCCGTGCGGCGGCGCTAGCGCCTATATGGCCTGCCAGCATTCCAAGCGACCAGAGGGGAGCGCCATTGCCGAAAGCCGCCAAGAGCGACGTACCGACCGCATTGTCCATCGATGACGAGGATTTCGCGCTGCGAAACCTTCAGAAGGCTCTCGAGGCTGATCGGCGATACAAGGCCAGCAAGGAAGAGCTTCTCCACTTCTACGAGCAGATGCTGCTCATCCGTCGTTTCGAGGAGCGCGCTGGCCAGCTCTACGGTCTCGGCCTGATCGGCGGGTTCTGCCACCTCTACATCGGCCAGGAAGCCGTCGCGGTCGGGCTCCAGTCGGCGCTCAAGAGCGGGCTCGATTCGGTCATCACCGGCTATCGTGACCACGGCCACATGCTCGCTTACGGGCTCGATCCGAAGGTGATCATGGCCGAGCTGACCGGCCGCCACTCGGGCATCTCCAAGGGCAAGGGCGGTTCGATGCACATGTTCAGCGTCGAGCATGGGTTCTACGGCGGTCACGGCATCGTCGGCGCGCAAGTGCCGCTCGGCACCGGGTTGGCCTTCGCGCACAAGTACCGCGAAGACGGCGGCGTGACACTGGCCTACTTCGGCGACGGCGCCTCGAACCAGGGTCAGGTCTACGAGGCCTTCAACATGGCCAGCCTGTGGAAGCTGCCGATCATCTTCGTGATCGAGAACAACCAGTACGCGATGGGCACCTCGATCAAGCGCGGTTCGGCCGAGACGCACTTCTACCGGCGCGGCACCGCGTTCCGCATTCCGGGCATGGACGTGAACGGCATGGACGTGCTCGAAGTGCGTCGCGCCGCCGAGATCGCCATCGAGTTCGTGCGCGGCGACAACGGCCCGGTGCTCATGGAACTCAACACCTATCGCTATCGCGGCCATTCGATGTCCGACCCGGCCAAGTATCGTACCCGCGAGGAAGTGCAGGGCGTGCGCGAGAAGCGCGATCCGATCGAACACGCCAAGGCGGAGCTGATCGAAATGGGCGTGAGCGAGGCGAGCCTGAAGGAGCTCGACAAGCGCGTGCGCGCGACCGTCACCGAGGCGGCCGACTTCGCCGAAAGCTCGCCCGAGCCCGACGCGTCCGAACTCTACACCGACGTCCTGGTGGAGCGCTACTGATGGCGATCGAACTGAAAATGCCCGCCCTCTCACCGACGATGGAAGAGGGCAAGCTCGCGAAATGGCTCGTCAAGGAAGGCGACGAAGTCACCTCGGGCGATATCCTCGCCGAGATCGAGACCGACAAGGCGACGATGGAATTCGAAGCGGTCGACGAAGGCACGATCGGCAAGATCGTCGTCGCCGAAGGCACTGAGGGCGTGAAGGTCGGCACTGTGATCGCGGTGCTCGCCGGCGAGGATGAAGACGTCTCGGCGGTCGCGGAGAAGACGCAAAAGGCCGAGGCGCCCGAAGTCGAGCAGAAAGCCGAGGAATCAGAGGCGCCCAGGAAGGAGCCCTCGGCCAGCGGAACCGCGCAGCTTTCCGCCGAGACCGCGCCGAAGCAGCCCGAGGTTCCCGCGGGCACCAATATGAAGAGCGTGACGGTGCGCGAGGCTCTGCGCGACGCCATGGCCGAGGAAATGCGCCGCGACGAGCGTGTCTTCGTGATGGGCGAGGAAGTCGCCGAATACCAGGGCGCCTACAAGGTCACGCAAGGGCTGCTCGACGAGTTCGGGCCCAAGCGTGTGATCGATACGCCGATCACCGAGTACGGCTTCGCCGGCATCGGCACCGGCGCCGCCATGGGCGGCCTGCGCCCGATCGTCGAGTTCATGACCTTCAACTTCGCGATGCAGGCGATCGACCACATCATCAACTCGGCGGCCAAGACGAACTACATGTCGGGTGGCCAGATGCGTTGCCCGGTCGTGTTCCGCGGCCCCAACGGCGCGGCGGCGCGCGTGGGCGCGCAGCACTCGCAGAACTACGGCCCGTGGTACGCGAGCGTGCCGGGCCTGGTGGTGATCGCGCCGTACGATTCCTCGGACGCCAAGGGCCTGCTCAAGGCGGCGATCCGCTCGGAGGACCCCGTGGTCTTCCTCGAGAACGAACTGGTCTACGGCCGCTCGTTCGAATTGCCCGAACTCGACGATCACGTCCTGCCGATCGGCAAGGCGCGCACCGTGCGCGAGGGGAACGACGTGACCATCGTCAGCTACTCGATCGGCGTCGGCATCGCGCTCGATGCGGCCGAGACGCTGGCCGGGGAGGGCATCGAGGCCGAAGTCATCGACTTGCGCACGCTGCGTCCGCTCGACAAGGCCGCCGTGCTCGAAAGCCTGGCGAAGACCAACCGCGTGGTCGTGGTCGAGGAGGGTTTCCCGGTCTGCTCGATCGCCTCGGAGATCATCGCGATCTGCATGCAGGATGGCTTCGACGATCTCGATGCGCCCGTCCTGCGGGTCTGCGACGAGGACGTGCCGTTGCCTTACGCGGCCAATCTCGAAAAGGCCGCGATCGTCGACAAGGACCGAGTCATAGCGGCGGTGAAGAAGGTCTGCTACCGCGACTGAGCCGGAGCCGCGGCCTGGGCTCACGCCGCGTCGGCGAAGTCGTTGGTATAGCGCGAACACCGCGCAACCGTGTCGGGCCTGCGCGGGTCACGCTGGTAGATCCGCGAAAGATCGCGGTTGGCGCGGACGGTGAAGGAGGCGATCGCGTGGATCGTGTCCTCGCCGATGAACTGGTTCGAGACGAGCGGGTCGTAGTCGTAGGCGATCTCCACGAAGATCACCGCGTCGCCTTCGTCGGCGAAGACCTCTTGCCCGCTCGGGCCCATCCCGACGGGCAAGACGTCGCCGACGCGCCCGTAGCGCGAGCCCTGGTGCTTGGTGCCCATGCACCGCTGCCAGTGAATGTACTGCTCGCCGGTGGTGGTGCCGGGCACCGCTTCGAGGCTCGAGACGATCACGCGCCCGCGATCGTAGATCGGCAGGCGGCGCCCTGCCTGGATGCTCGATCCGAGGAGCAGGTCGTTGATGTCGGATTCGAAGATCTTCTTGTTTTCGAGCACAGAGGATTCGCCGATCCGCGAGGCGTTGTCCGAGATGTGGATCGCGAGCTGGTTGATCCGCATGGTGACGACCGTGTAGTTCGCCAGTTCGACGCCCCACAGTCCCGCGAGGAGGAAGAACGGGATTACCAGCGCCGTCTCGAGCATGGCCAGGCCCCCGGTGTCGCGGCGCAGCGCGCGCAGCAGCCTGCCGATCCGCATCACGCGCAGTTCCCCACCGATGGTTCGGCTTCGAGTCCGCCATAGGGCTGATTGCGCAGCACGGTGCGCGCGACCATGTGCGACGTCGACGCGAATCCGAGCAGTTCTGCCACGGGAAATGGCCGCGGATAAGTGATCGTCACCTCGTAAAGCACGGCGTCGCGCGCCGCGCCCTGGCCGGCGCGGCCGCGATCGGCGTCCCACTGACCATTACCGTTGGCATCCTCGAAGACCTCCCCGTCGTCGCATGCGCCGCTGCCGTTGACGTCGTCGAAATCCTCGGGCTCGCCCACGTCGCTGAACGAGCTGTAGGCGGTGCGGCGGAATTCGAGGGTGGCGTTCGGAACCAGGTTCTGGACGGATCGCGACACCTCGGCATCGAGTTCGGCGGACTTGGTGCCGGCACCCTCGATCGTCGAATCACGCGCGGTCTGCTGCACCGAGCCTTCGAGCAGCGCGTTGGTGTACATGTTGTAGGACATGTCGAAGATCCCCATGAGGATCATCAGCAGCACTGGCGCGACGAGCGCAAACTCGACCGCGCTCACGCCGCGCGTATCACGCCCGAGGCGTTGGGCCGGCTGGACCATCATTTCGAGATCCTCAGGTCACCCATGGCGCGGGCGATGGCGCTGAAGGCGGCGTTGAGATCGTCCGCATCGTCGGCCTGGAACCAGTGCCCGTCGCCCGCGCAGTTCTTGAGCATGCTGGTCATCGTAGTGCCGAAGCCGATCACCCACACCGTGATGTTCCGCTTGCGCACTTCCTTGCAAGCGAACGAAAAGCGGTTCTCGACCGTCTGCGTGAGCGTCAGCGGGCTGGACGGGCTCCAGCGTCGCCGGCTGAGAGGCTCGATGCCGTATGTCGCATAGGACAGATCGAGCGGTGCGGTCTCGCCGTCGGTGAGGAAGATGAGGTGGCGCCGGGTCGGAGCCGAATCGAGATCGGCGTTCTCGGCGGCGAACAGGCCGGTGGGCGAAAGCAGCCGTCCGCCCCAGATCATGCCGATGTCGTGGTAGGTGCTGCCTTCGACCTTGAGGCCGTCGACATAGCTGGCGATTTCGGTCTCGGTCATTTCCTCCAGCTTGCGCGCCGGGCTCGGGCAGGCGGACAGGCCGAAGTCTTCGGCCTTGAGGTAATTTCCCGAATATTGGATCGGAGTCCTGTGAAACTGCCCCGTGCCGTTGGACTTTACCGCGCGGACGAACGAGATCTGGTGCAGCATCGGTCGCCACTGGGTTTTCTTGTCCGCGCTCGGCACGAGGTCGATGTCGAGGTCGAGCGCCTTTGACAGGTCGACATTCGAGAAATCGGTGATCTCGTAGGTGTCGCGCTCCTCGATGCAGCCCTTGTAATTCGCCACCAGCGGGTCGGGCAGGGGCTGGGGATTGCCCGCCATCGGCACCGAGATTGATCCGCCGTCCGATGCAAGCGAGCTGAGGTCGACCTTCACGCTCTTGTACTGCCAGGAATAGACTGACTGCTGCTCGCTTCCGGCCGGCGTCTTGGTCCAGTCGTAGACGTAGTTGTCGTAGATCGTGCCGTCGATCACATAGTTGCCGTCGCCATAGCTGCAACTGATGCTCGTGCCGGTGACGGTGGTCCGCCCCGATTGCGTGCCATCAGGGGCGGTCTGCACGTTGGACTGGTTCCATTGCGCCGTCGAAGCGGGACAAGCCGGCCCGGTCGTCTGGATCATCGCGGCCTGCGAGCCGCTGACGTGAGTGTAAGTCCAGGTATACTTGGGGACCGTGACCGTGTTGCTCGTCTCGATCGACTTGCGCCCTTCGTACTCCCAGGAGTCCACGAGCCATTCGCGCTTGAGCAGGCCGCCCACGTTGACGTTCGTCGAATAGGGTACGAAGCCGTAACGGATACGCGTGCCCGGCGCCTTGGCGGCGTCGAGTTCCTTGTGGAAGTCCTTCACCACTTCGCGCAGGATCGAGATCTTCGGAGCGCTGTCGCCGGAATTGGTCTGGTTCATCGAACCGGTGGTGTCGAGCACCATCATGATGTCGGTGTTGGAGAAATTCAGTCGCGCCTCGCAGGCGACCCGCAGAGCGATATGGCTCTGGCCGAAGACGCGCATGATCGTGGTCGGCATTTCGACCGTGGCGACGCCGCTGACCGCGTAGTCGCTCTCGAGCGACATGCTGAAGCTGCGGTCGCGGCTGCCGTAGGCGCCCGAGCGGAAATTGAGATTGAAGAAACGCATCCCGGCGGAATTGGCATCGGTCGGAAGCATGCCGTCGCTGGCCACGGCCGAACCGACCCGCTTGCGCGCGGCGAGCACGCCGGAATCGCAGGCCTGCTGCAGCCGGCTCTCGGCGAGATAGGTGCGCCCCATGTCGACCCCGCCGCCCACGAGCGCGAGCATCGGCGCCAGCGCGGCGGCAACGATCATGAGCGTGTTGCCCGCGCGATCGCGCATGACGCCCGCCACGAATTCGCAGCAGCGCCTCGCCAGGAAGTGCGCGCGGGACAGGGGCATGGATCTGGACGAACTCCGCTTGCTCGTTTGCGCGGCTTAGCTGCCGCCGGTAAAAACAATGCTCAACGCGATTGGTTAATTTGACCGTGAGAACCGCTCCGAGCGCTTCCAGAGCGAGCATCTTCGGGCACATTCGTCGTTACCGAGCCACGCGCCAGGGATTGCACCGCTACGGACCATTACCTTCGGTGATTTTCCTGAGAGATGTGCGGTCAGGTCAGCCTTGGATGCGTTGAGGAACGCGTCCGCCGGATTCGCCACCCTCGCTCAGCGAAGCGGCGCCGCAGCCATCGAAATCCAGCTTCCCACCGCGATACAAGACGGCGCCCCTGGCTGCAGGACTGCGACTGATGAGGCAACTCGCCTCGTGGTCAGACCAGCCGAAGATGGCAGAAGCTTCCGCGCGAACCGTCGTGGCCGAGCGGGAAATGAGGCTGGAGAACAGCAGCCTGTCACTGACCGTCGCGCTGACGATGACGAGGTTCTGGCGGCCCTTGCCGTAGTCATTCAGTTCGATCGTCGGCTTGGACACGATGTCCTTGATAAGTCCGAGATTCGCGCCGAACGCGCGCGCCGCATGGACCTTGTAGGCCTGCGCCGTGCGAGCATCGGCCCGGGCCTCGGCGCCCGCCACCGCCGCGTTGTCGACCGCCTGTTGCAGTTCGCTCTTCCACAGATACCACTGGGCCGTATCGATCCCGAAACCGGTCGCGCCGATCAGCGCGGGCAGCCCGAGCGCAATCGTCAAAACCGAATTTCCGCGGCCGTCCCGGCCAAGTCGCTGCAGTAGTCTGAACATCAATTCGAACATCTCACGATGCTCCTATGATGATAGATTGAGATATCTTCCGATTGTGTTTCTGCTGCGACCTGTAATGTTTTTCGACAATGACTTGGCGCCAGTTAAAGACAGGTTAGCAATACGCCCGTTTCGGTCCATTCGACCCTGGTGCCGCCGCGCCGGGCGATCACAAGCGACCGACGGCTTCAGTCGGCCCGGCAAGAGCCGCGTCGCGGGGTTTGCCTCGGCGGCGCGGCGATGTAGGGCAGGGCGGTGGCGCCGCTCGACCATCTCCTGCCAACGCTTCCCACGCTCGAACGCCTGGCGCTTGCCTATGCGCCGCGGTCGGCGCGCGATCCCTGGCTCGCGTTCCTTGCGCTCGATGCTCGGCTGGCGAGCCTTCTGCGATCGGCCAGCGAGCCGATGCTGGCGCAATTGCGGCTTGCCTGGTGGCGCGAGACGCTCGGCGGCGCGGCGCACTGGCCCGCGGGCGATCCGGTACTGGCCGCGCTCGGCTCGTGGCGGGGCCGGCACGCGGCGCTTGTCCCGCTGGTCGAGGGTTGGGAAGCGCTGACGGCCGCACCGCCGCTCGAGGCGCGGGCGATGACCGAGCTGGCGCAGGGCCGGTCGCGCGCGCTCGCGGCGCTGGCCAAGATCCTCGGCGAAGCAGGCAGCGCGCCCGCCGCCCGTCAACTCGCGACCGATTGGTCGCTCGCCGATCTCGCGATGCGCCTCTCGCGACCCGATGAGAGGGATCTCGCCGCGTCGCTTGCGAAGGGAGCGGCGGGCCCGGTGCCCCGCGTACCGCGCGCGCTGCGCCCGCTGGCGGTGCTGCGCGCGCTGTCATGGCGCAGGCTGCGACGCGACGACGAGGCCGCGGCGCGCTCTCCGGCCGCCCTCGCGGTGGCGATGCGCGCGGGATTGTTCGGGCGATAGCGAATACGATAAGGGTTTCTCCTGAGGGAGAACGGGTATGAATCGGGTGCTGCTGGGCGCGTTCACCGCGCTGCTGTTCGTCGCCGCCGGACTGTTCTGGTGGCAGGGACGCGCGGAAATGGAGACGGGCGCGCCGCCGCCTATCCCCGCGCCCGGGGAGGAGACCGACGAGCCCGATACGCTGCCGAGCGCCGACGTCGCCGACATGATCGGGCCGCAGCCGCCCGAGGCGACCAAGCTGACTCGCGAGGAACGCCGTTTCGCGCGCTACGACAGGGATCTCGACGGCCGGATCACGCGCAACGAGATGCTCTCCAGCCGCACCGGCGCCTTTCGCAAGCTCGACAAGGACGGCAACAACCTGCTGACGTTCGAGGAGTGGGCGCACACCACGGTCGACAAGTTCGCCGAGGCGGACGCAAACAAGGACTTGTGGCTCTCGCGCGCCGAGTTCCTCACGACCGCGCCGCCGCCGCCAAAACCCAAGCCGAAGTGCAGTTGCTGAGCCGGTCACGCGCACTGAGACGGCGAGGTTGAGCGATCAGGCCGCCTCGGCGATCCAGGCGGACAGATCCTGCTTGGCGCGCGCGGTGTAGGCTTCCTTGCGCTGCTTCTTCTTCACGTCGTGGAGGGGCGGAAAGAGCCCGAAATTGACGTTCATCGGCTGGTAGCTGTCCGCCTCGGCATCGCCGGTGATGTGCGAGAGAAGGGCCCCCATGGCGGTCGTCGCGGGAGGAGCCCGCCATTCGTGTCCGGCAATTTCGGCCGCAGTCATGAGGCCGGCGAGCAGGCCCACGGCTGCGCTTTCGACATAGCCTTCGCAGCCGGTGATCTGCCCGGCAAAGCGGATATGCGGCGCCGTCTTGAGACGGAACTGGCGGTCGAGCAGAACCGGCGAGTTGAGGAAAGTGTTGCGGTGCAGCCCGCCGAGCCGTGCGAACTCTGCCTGTTCGAGCCCGGGAATGGTGCGGAACAGTCGCACCTGCTCGCCATGCTTGAGCTTGGTCTGGAAGCCGACCATGTTCCACAAGGTGCCCAGCTTGTTGTCTTGGCGGAGCTGGACGACGGCATAGGGCCAGCGGCCCGACGGGTGCTCGGGGGTCGCCCAGTGCGGATTGTCGAGCCCGACCGGCTTCATCGGCCCGTAGCGCAAGGTATCAACCCCGCGCTCGGCCATGACCTCGATCGGCATGCAGCCGTCGAAATAGGGCGTGTCGGCTTCCCACTGCTTGAATTCGGTCTTTTCGCCTTCGATCAGACCGGCATGGAACGCGAGGTACTGGTCCTTGTCCATCGGGCAATTGATGTAGTCCTTGGTCTCGCCCTTGTCCCAGCGCGAGGCCATCCAGCACACGTCCATGTCGATTGTCTCGCGATAGACGATCGGGGCGATGGCATCGAAGAAGGCGAGGCTCTCCGCGCCGGTGGCGGCGCCGATGCTCGCGGCGAGCGCCTCGGCGGTGAGCGGGCCGGTGGCGACGATCGTCAGGCCCGCTTCGGGCAGAACGTCGACCCGCTCGCGCGCGATCTCGAGCGAGGGCAGGGCGGCCAGCGCCTTTTCGACCTCGGCGGAGAACACGTCGCGATCGACCGCAAGCGCGCTGCCGGCGGGCACCTGCGCCCTGGCGGCGGCGGCCATGGTCAGCGAATCGCACTGACGCATCTCGTGGTGAAGGAGGCCGACGGCATTCTTCTCGTCGTCGTCCGAGCGGAACGAATTGGAACAGACCAGCTCGGCCAATCCGTCGGTCTGGTGCGCGGGCGAGCGTTCTCCGGCCCCGCGCATCTCGGACAGGCGCACCTTGAGCCCGCGCCGCGCGAGCTGCCACGCGGCCTCGCTGCCTGCGAGGCCGCCGCCGATAATGTGAACATCGTGGATCATTGCGCGCGCCTAACGCTTGTGAGGGTAAGCCGACAAGGGCAAAGCGGCTGCGAGGAGACGAACGGACGATGCCCAAACGCGCCCTGACCGAGCGCAGGCCCTGGCTCCTGGCGAGCCTCATCCTGGCGATCCTGTTCTGGTTCGCCAAGGACGGCCGCGTGCCCGGCCTCTACCTGCTCGCGCTCGAGGCGGCGCCGCTGCTGCTGCTGGGCGCCTATGCATGGCTGCGCCTGCCGGGTGGCGAGGGGCGGATGCTGGCGGGCATGATGGCGACGATGGGCGTCGGGGTCGCGCTGGTCGAGTTCTTCACCTGGATCGGCGCGACGACGCTGATGCTCGGCGCCGCGCTCGGCATCGCCATGGTCGTGAGCCATCGCCGGCCGGTGCTCCATCCGATCCAGAAGGCGGCGGCGCTGGCGCTGATGCTGCTCACGCCGGCTTCGTGCTATCTCCTCGCGGATGGTCCGGAAAAGCTGACGGCGGGGTTCTACGGCCTCGCCGTGGGTGCGCTGGCGGCAGGAGCCTGGACCAGCAGCCTGCCGCGCGCGCAAGTCGGGCTGGGCGCGCTGCTGCTGGTGGCCGCGAGCCTCGTGGCGATCGCGGGCGCGGGGCCGCTCTATCCCAGCCGCCTTCCCGGCCAGCTCAACTGGCCGCTGTTCTATTTCGGCAATTTCCTGTTCTGCACCGGCATGGTTCAGACGCTACGTCCACGTCCGCAACCGCGTCTGGTGCGGTAACCGGGCTCAGCCCGGCAGCTTGACCGCACCATCGGCATCGCGCTCGAGCGGGCCGTGGGCGAGCACGGCGGTCAGCGGGAGCGGCGCATAGAGATGCGGGAACAGCGCGCCGCCGCGCGACTCCTCCCAGCGGACCGCTTCTCCGAGACCGGCAAGGTCGACCGCCAGCACGACGAGATCGTTCTGCCCGGCGAAATGCTTGTCGACGGTCTCGGTCAGTTGCTCGGCACTCGAGAGGTGCACGTAGCCATCGGCGAGATCCACCGGCGCGCCATCGAAGCGCCCCTTTTCCTGCATTTGCGCCATCTCGGCGCGAGTCAGGACCTTGTAGGCGGTTTCGGGCCGGCCGCTCACGCCTCGTCCTCGCCTTCGCCTGCCTCGTCCTGATCGTCGCGGTCGATCGTGGTGGGAATCTCGGTGTCTTCCGCCGTGCGGCCGATCATTTCCTCGACGATGGCTTCCTCGGCGTCGTTCTCCGGCGCGGCGGTGTCGTCGACGCGGACGGCGCTGACGACGTGCTCGTTGTCGGCGACGTGGAACAGGCGCACGCCGGCGCTGTTGCGGCCGATCACGCGCAGCGAATCGAGGCCGATGCGGATCAGCTTGGCCTGGTCGGTGACGAGCATGAGTTCGTCGTCCTTGGTCGCCGCGAAGCTGGCCACGACCGGACCGTTGCGCGCGATGTTGTCGATATTGGTGATGCCCTGGCCGCCGCGGCCGATCCGCCGGTATTCGTAGGCCGACGACAGCTTGCCGTAGCCCTTGTCGCACACGGTCAGGATGAACTGCTCCTTCTCGGCCATTTCGGCGAAACGTTCGGGCGAGAGGTCGGGTTCGCCTTCCTTCTCGGCCTTCCACGGCGCGAACCGCAAGTAGGCCTCGCGCTCCTCGGCGCTGGTGCCGACGCGGTGCAGGATCGAGAGCGAAACGACTTCGTCATCGCCCTTGAGGTTCATGCCGCGCACGCCGGTGGAGGTGCGGCTCTGGAACTCGCGCACGTCGTCGCCGGCGAAGCGGATCGCCTTGCCCTCACGCGAGGCGAGCAGCACGTCGTCGTTGCCGTCGAGCAGGGCCACGCCGATCAGGCGGTCGTCCGAGCCCTCGTCGAAGCGCATCGCGAACTTGCCGTTCGAGGGGATGTTGGTGAACAGGTCCATCGAGTTGCGCCGCACCGAGCCCTTGGCGGTGGCGAACACGACATGGAGCGCGCCCCAGGTGTCCTCGTCCTCGGGCAGCGGCAGGACCGTGGCGATGGTCTCGCCCTGGTCGAGCGCGGGCAGGAGATTGATGATCGGGCGTCCGCGCGTGGTCGGGCCGCCCTCGGGCAGTTTCCAGACCTTGAGCCGGTAGACCTTGCCCGCGGTGGAGAAGAACAGCACCGGGTTGTGCGTCGAGGTGACGAAGAGGTCGGAGATCGCATCCTCTTCCTTGGTCGCCATGCCCGCGCGGCCCTTGCCGCCGCGATGCTGCGCGCGGAAGGTGGAGAGCGGCGTGCGCTTGATGTAGCCGTCGAGCGTGACGGTAACGACCATGTCCTCGCGCTCGATGAGGTCCTCGTCGTCAATTCCGTCGATGGCGCCGGTGATCTCGGACATGCGCGGCGTGGCGTAGGCCTCGCGAACCGCGACCAGTTCCTCGCGCATCACGCCATAGAGCTTGGCGCGGTCTGACAGGATCGCGAGGTATTCCTCGATCGCGGTGGCCAGCTCCTTGAGTTCGTCGCCGATCTCGTCGCGGCCGAGCGCGGTCAGGCGGTGGAGCCTGAGGTCGAGGATCGCTTTCACCTGGGCTTCCGAGAGACGATAGGTGCCGCCCGACTCCTCGGCGGTGGGCTCGATCGCCTCGACGAGCCGGATATATTGCGCGATGTCGCCGATCGGCCATTCCTTGGCGAGCAGCTTGGCACGGGCATCCGCCGGGTTCGAGGCGCTGCGGATCATCGCCACGACTTCGTCGAGGTTCGAAACCGCGACGACGAGGCCAAGCAGGATATGGGCCCGGTCGCGCGCCTTGTTCAGCTCGAACTTGGTGCGGCGGGTGATGACCTCCTCGCGGAACTGGACGAAGGCCTGAATGATGTCGCGCAGCGCGAGGATTTCGGGCCGTCCGCCGCGGATCGCGAGCATGTTGGCCGGGAAGCTCGATTGCGCGGGCGTGTGCCGCCAGATCTGGTTGAGCACGACTTCGGGAGTCGCGTCGCGCTTGAGGTCGACGACGACGCGCACGCCTTCGCGGTTCGATTCGTCGCGAATGTCCGAAACGCCCTCGATCCGCTTGTCCTTGGCGGCTTCGGCGATCTTCTCGACCATGCCTGACTTGCCGACCTGGAAAGGTATCGAGGTCAGCACGATCGAGCGGCGGTCGCCCCGGCCTTCCTCGATCTCGTGGCGGCAGCGCATCAGGATCGAGCCGCGGCCGGTCATGTAGGCGGCGCGGCTGCCGGCCTGCCCGAGAATCAGCGGCGCGGTGGGAAAGTCGGGCCCCGGAATGATCTCGAAGAGCTGTTCGGTGGTGATCGTCGGATCGTCGATGAAGGCAAGGCAGCCGTCGATCACTTCGCCGAGGTTGTGCGGCGGAATGTTGGTCGCCATGCCGACCGCGATGCCGCCGGCGCCGTTGACCAGCAGGTTGGGAAAGCGGGCGGGCAGCACGGTCGGCTCGCGGCGCGAGCCGTCATAGTTGTCGGCGAAATCGACGGTGTCCTTGTCGAGATCGTCGAGCAGCGAATTGGCCACGCGCGCCAGCCGCGCCTCGGTGTAGCGCATCGAGGCCGGCGGATCGGGGTCCATCGAGCCGAAGTTGCCCTGGCCGTCGACCAGCGGCAGGCGCATCGACCACGGCTGGGTGAGGCGGGCGAGCGCGTCGTAGATCGCGCTGTCGCCGTGCGGGTGGTAGTTGCCCATGACGTCGCCGACGATCTTGGCCGACTTGCGGTAGGGCCGCCCGGCGACGAAGCCGCCTTCCTGGCTGGCGAAGAGAATGCGCCGGTGGACCGGCTTGAGACCGTCGCGCACGTCGGGCAGCGCGCGCGAGACGATCACGCTCATCGCGTAGTCGAGATAGCTCGACTTCATTTCGTCGACGATGTCGACCCTAGGAAATTCTCCGCCCGAGGCCGGGTCGATCAGTGTGTCGTTGTCGTCGCTCACGCGGGTTCTATCGTCTGTTCTGCTATGGTCAGGGTTTGGTCACAAGGCCCTAGGCCATGCGGCCGCGCAAAACCAGCCCGGGGGTTCGCGAGGCCGGGAACCAACGGGCTTTTTCCACATTTGGGACATTGCCGGGCGATTGCCCGCGTCGAACCGCATTCAAGGGGCGTTCAGCGCGGAAGTTATAGGTGTTGCATGGTTGCCAAAGCCGCCCGAGAACGTCATCAAGCGGCTCAATGCGGTTCCCCCACCCGGTCCGGCCTTTCGGCTAGTGGCCGCGAATTGAATTGAGAGGAGTTCGCCGGAATGGCTCGTAAGTATCTGATTTCCCGTGTCGCGCTTGCCGTTGCCTTGTCGACTGGAATGGCCGCCACGGTGGCCGTGCCGACGGCGTCCGCCGCCAAGAAGGACAGCGCGCCCAAGATCGAATTCTCGAAGGAATTCTCGCAGGCCGCCATCGAACTCGACAAGACGCTGAGCGAGGCGAAGAGCAATCCCGCCGTCACCGCCGCGAGCGACAAGGCGCGCGCGGCCAAGACCGACGCCGAGAGGGCGGCCGCGGCCGCCGAAGTCGATGCCGCGCTGGGTGGCGCCAAGGCGAAGCTGGCCGAAATCGAGGCAGTCACCACGACCTCGGGCGACAAGGTCAAGCTGGGTGAGATGATGCGCACATACGGGGTGCTCACCGCCGATCCGGCGTTGCAGAACAAGGGCCTCAAGCTGATGATCGACAGCGGTGCGCTCCAGCCCGACAGCCTGCCGCAGATCTACTACCTGACCGGCATCTCGTCCTATCAGATGGCCGATTACGCCGGCGCCGCGCAGTACCTCAAGCAGGCCAAGGACGCGGGTTACAGCGACCAGCAGGGGCTGCTCGACCGCGTGCTGGCCGACGCCTACAAGCGGACCGGCAACACCGACGCCGCGCTCCAGGTCGCCCAGCAGGAAATCGAGGCCGCGCGCGCGGCGGGCACCAAGCCCAGCGAAGGGGCGCTGCGCGCCGCGCTGCAGGCCGCCTACGACGCCAAGCAGACGTCGACCGCCGTCGATCTCGCCGCCGAACTCGGCAAGGATTATCCGACGCCCTCAAGCTGGGGCGCGGCGATCAATGTCGTGCGTTCGCTGGCGCAGCTTCCCTCGAACGAGAACCTCGATCTGATGCGGCTGATGGCGCGCACCAATTCGATGGCCGACAAGCGCGACTATCTCGAATACATCGAGAATGTCGATCCGCGCCGCTTCCCGGGCGAGGCACTCAAGATCATCGATCGCGGGATTGCGGCCGGCAAGCTGACGCCCGGCGAAGTCGCCGAGGCCAAGCAGATGGCGGGCGGCCGTGTCACGGCGGACAAGGCCTCGCTCGAAGGGTCTTCGACCTCGGGCTCGGCCAACTCGGTCACCGCCACCGGCGATGCGTTCCTCAGCTACGACATGCCGGCCAAGGCAGAGGAATTCTATGCCGCCGCGCTGACCAAGCCCGGCGTCGAGAAGGACCGGGCAACGCTGCGCCTCGGCATCGCGCAAGTCGATCAGGGCAAGTACGCCGAAGCGCAGCAGACCTTCGCCAAGGTCGGCGGCAACCGCGTGCCCGTGGCCAAGCTGTGGTCGGCCTATGCCGCGAGCAAGGGCGGCTCGACGGCCGCTGCAAGCACCACGGCTCCGGCGTCGCCTGCCGCGGCGCAGTAAGCCGCACACGCCAACCGTAAAGAGAAAAGGGGCGGTGCGCTTCGAGCGCGCCGCCCCTTTCTTGTTGGCCGTCTTCCCTCACTCGGGCTCGGGTCAGTAGACCGCGTCGAAGTGTCCGGTTTCGCTGTCGAGAACGTGAAGCACCCCGTCCGAGATCGCGAAGAACGCGCCGCGCAGCTTCAGCTTGCCTTGTCCGACCTTCCGCTTGATGCAGGGGAAGGTCATCAGGTTGTCGAGGCTGACTCTGACCGCGGCCTGCTCCATCTCGCGCTCGGCATGGCGACTCTCGGTGCCGTGCGCCTGCGCCACTTCGTCGCGGGCTTCGTCGAGCATGCTGATCCAGTCGGCGATGAATCCGCCTTCGCCGGGCTGGTTGCCGTGCAGCTCCTGCGTCAGCGCCGCCTTGCAGCCGCCGCACATGCCGTGGCCCATGACCACGATCTCCTTCACCTTGAGGACCTGCACCGCGAACTCGAGCGCGGCCGAAACGCCGTGGTGCCCCGGCGTCGTCTCGAACGGCGGCACCAGCGCGGCGACGTTGCGCACGACGAAGATCTCGCCGGGATCGACGTCGAAGATCTGCGAGGGATCGACCCGGCTGTCAGAGCACGAAATGATCATCACTTCGGGCTGCTGGCCATCGCGCAGGCGCGACCAGCGCTCGCGGTAGGGCGTCCAGCCGATGTCGCGGAAACGGCGATAGCCGTCGATGAGGTGTTCGAGCGAGGGGGACAGGTTCGTGGTCATGGTCCTCTCCATGGCGCGGGATATTGGCACTGGCAAGGCCGGGCGGTTGCGACTATCTGGGCGGGCATGAACGATCTATCAGCCGCCCCCAAGCCGGAACGTCAACGCAAGCCCGACTGGATTCGCGTGCGCGCGCCGACCTCGAAGGGGTACGGTGAGACGCGCCAGCTGATGCGCGATCTCAATCTCAATACCGTTTGCGAGGAAGCGGCCTGTCCGAACATCGGCGAGTGCTGGACGAAGAAGCACGCGACGGTGATGATCCTGGGCGACACTTGCACCCGCGCCTGCGCCTTCTGCAACGTCAAGACCGGCATGCCCGGCCGCGTCGACGAGAGCGAGCCTGCCCACGTCGCCGAAGCGGCCGCCAAGATGGGGCTGGAGCACATCGTCATCACCTCGGTCGACCGGGACGACCTGCCCGACGGCGGCGCCGGCCAGTTCGTCCGGGTGATCGAGGAGCTGCGCCGCACGACGCCTTCGACCACCATCGAGATCCTCACGCCCGACTTTCGCGGCAAGATGCGCCCCGCGATCGAGGCGATCGTCGCCGCGCGGCCCGACGTCTACAACCACAATCTCGAGACCGTGCCCCGGCTCTATCCCACAATCCGGCCCGGCGCGCGCTACTACGCCTCGCTGCGCCTGCTGGAAGAAGTGAAGGCGCACGATCCGTCGATCTTCACCAAGTCCGGCGTCATGCTGGGCCTGGGCGAAGCGCGGCTCGAGGTGCACCAGGTGATGGACGACATGCGCTGCGCCGACATCGATTTCCTCACCATGGGCCAGTACCTGCGCCCGACGCCCAAGCACGCCGAGGTCAAGGAATTCGTCACTCCGCAGGCGTTTGACGCCTACGGCGCGATCGCGCGGGCCAAGGGCTTCCTGCAGGTGGCCTCGTCGCCGCTGACGCGTTCGAGCTACCACGCGGGCGAGGACTTCGCCGAGATGCGCGCGGCGCGCGAAGCCAAGTTGGCGCGTCGGAAGGCCGGAGCCGCCTAGAACCGATGCCGGGTATCCACGAAGTCAGACAGCTCCCTTACAGCGCCGAGCAGATGTTCGATCTCGTCGCCGACGTCGATCGCTATCCCGAGTTCCTGCCCTGGGTCGTCGCGACGCGGGTCAAGTCAGACAGCGAGACCGAGATGATCGCCGACATGCTGGTCGGGTTCAAGGCGTTGAAGGAGAAATTCACCTCGCGCGTCGAGAAGCGCCGGGCGGAGGAAATCCGCGTCCACTACGTCGACGGCCCGCTCAAGGACCTCGACAACCTCTGGCGCTTCCGCGCGCTGGGCGAGAACGCCTGCGAGATCGAGTTCGACGTCGATTTCGCCTTCCGCAATCCGCTGTTCGAGAAGCTGGCCGGACAGTACTTCGACCGCGCCTTCCGCAAGATGGTCGCGGCCTTCGAGGAACGCGCCGCCGATCTCTACGGCAGGAGCAATTCGAGCGCGACCACCGTCGCCTGACGGCGCACGTCCGCGCGGGTCTTGCCGTCGAGCAGGCGCTGCTCGGCGTTGACTTCTTCCTCGCCGCGAAAGGCACAGGCGAAGACGACCGTGCCCACGGGTTTCATCTCCGAGCCGCCGTCCGGTCCGGCGATACCGCTGATCGCCACCGCGACATCGGCGGCGCTGTGCTTGAGCGCGCCTTGCGCCATGGCCCAGGCGACGGCAGGCGAGACCGCGCCGAAGGTCTCGATGAGATCCTCGGGCACGTCGAGCATCTCCTGCTTCGATTCGTTCGAATAAGTCACGAAACCGCGGTCGAGCACGCTCGACGAGCCGGGCACCTCGGTCAGCGCGCCGCAGACGAGGCCGCCGGTGCAGCTTTCGGCGACGGCGACCTTGCGGCCGGCCGCCGCGTTCTCGGCGATGACGCGCTCGGCGAGGTGCATGACGTCCTTGGGAAGCAGACTGGCCATGGCTCAGGCCTCGCAGACGTCGATTTTGCCGACGCTGGTCTTGCCGTCCTTCGCCTTGGTGGCGAGGCCGACGGTCACGGCGATCAGTTCGGCGGTGTTTTCGGGCGGGAGCGGCGAAAGCAGCCGAACGAAGGTGTCGATCGTGCCGCATTTCTCGACCGGGATCTTCTGCACGACCATGCCTTCGAGCAGCGGATCGAGCATCTGCTTGAGCGATTCGTCGGGCATCGAGCGGAAGAGCTGGTTGGCGGTCTCGTCCCTGCCGGCGCTCAGCTTGAGGAAGGCGGCCTTGGCCCCCGGCCAGCTCGACGCCCGGCGCGCGGCATAGCGTCCGGCAAGGCTCGCGCCGCTCTTGCCGAGGTACGAGTTCGGCCCGAGGGTCTGCGAGCAGCGCTTGGCGGTGCCGGTGATCGCGCTCGGCAGGGCATAAGCGGCCAGCGAGGAAAACTCGCTCGGCGTCAGGCAAGCCGGATCGGCGGCCTGGGCCGTGGCCGGCAGAAGCGCCAGCAAGCAGGCCGGAATCAGGGTCATGCGCATGGCGCGCTCTCCATCCTTAGGTCTTCACCAGGCTCACCACGGCCTGCGCCGCGATGCCTTCCGAGCGGCCGGTGAACCCGAGCTTTTCGGTCGTCGTCGCCTTGACGCTCACCGCGCCGATGTCAACGCCGAGGATCTGCGCCAGCCTTTCGCGCATCGACTGGCGGTGCGGGCCAATCTTGGGCGCTTCGCAGACGATCGTGACATCGGCATTACCGAGCATATAGCCCGCTTCGGCGACGAGTTCCCGGGCATGCGCAAGAAACCGCTCCGAGGCGGCGCCGCGCCAGCGCGGATCGGATGGCGGAAAATGCTGGCCGATGTCGCCCGCGCCGACCGCGCCGAGCATGGCGTCGACCAGCGCGTGGATCGCGACGTCGGCATCGCTGTGCCCGGCCAGCCCGTGGTCGTGATCGATGCGCACGCCGCACAGCCACAGCTCCTCGTCCGGCGCGAGACGGTGCACGTCGTAGCCGCTGCCGACGCGGAACTGCGGCGCCGAGGGAAGGGGGGCGGCGAAATCCGACGCGTAAGTCAGCTTGTGCAGGGCTTCGTCTCCCGCGACCAGCGTGACCTCGAGTCCGGCGGCCTGCGCGACCTGGGCGTCATCGCCGGCGTCGGCCGCACCGTCCCATTCGCGGTGCGCGGCGAGGATCGCGGGGTAGCGGAACGCCTGCGGGGTCTGGACGCGGCGCAGGTTCTCGCGGCGGGCGGGGGCGCCCATCATCGTGCCCTCGGCGTGCACGAGGCTGTCGGCGACCGGCAGGACCGGGATCGCGCCCTCGTGCTCGGCGAGCGCCGCGCGGAGACGCGCGACCACGTCCGGGGGCACCAGCGGCCGCGCCGCGTCGTGGATCAGCACCTGATCCGGCGCATCGCCCGTGAGCGCCTCCAGCCCCAGGCGAACCGATTCCTGCCGTGTCGCGCCGCCGGTCGTGAAGCGTAACGGCTCGAGGCCGGCCAGAACCGTCTCGGCGATATCCCGCGCGCCTTCGGGGATGACGACGACGATCGGGTCCACGCCTTCGCGCAGCAGGGCCTCGACCGAATGGCGCAGCACCGGCTTGCCGCGCCAGGATGCGAACTGCTTGGGAAGCGGCTGCCCCGCGCGCAATCCTTTGCCGGCCGCCACGACGATGGCCGCAACGGGCGCGAGAGAACTGTCCCGGATCATGCCGCTAGCGCGTAATCCCTTGCTGTTCTGAGGGCAATCCACTATGCGCTGCCTGTTTTTTAGGCAGTGAGAACCCGATTTTCGTGCAGACACCCGCTCCGCCCGTCATGAAGCCGATCCAGGTCGGTCCGGTCACGATCGATTGCCCGGTCGTGCTCGCGCCGATGACGGGCGTCACCGATCTGCCGTTCCGCAAGATGGTCCGCCGCTTCGGCTCGGGGCTCAACGTCACCGAGATGATCGCGAGCCCCGCCGCGATCCGCGAGACGCGCCAGTCGATCCAGAAGGCGATGTGGGACCCGGCAGAGGAACCGGTCTCGATGCAGCTCGTCGGTTGCGAGCCGCGGCAAATGGCGGAGGCCGCGAAGCTGAGCGCGGACAAGGGCGCCGCGATCATCGACATCAACATGGGCTGCCCGGTGCGCAAGGTCGTCAACGGCGAGGCCGGATCGGCGCTGATGCGCGACGTGAAACTTGCCGCGAGCCTGATCGAGGCCTGCGTCAAGGCGGTCGACGTGCCGGTCACGGTGAAGATGCGGATGGGCTGGTGCCACGACAGCCTCAACGCGCCCGAACTGGCGCGGATCGCCGAGGACCTGGGCGCGAAGATGGTCACCGTCCATGGCCGCACGCGCAACCAGATGTACAAGGGCAGCGCCGACTGGAGCTTCGTGGGCCGGGTCAAGGACGCGGTGAGCCTGCCGGTGCTGGTCAACGGCGACATCTGCGGCATCGATGACGCGGCGACCGCGTTGGCGCAATCGGGCGCGGACGGGGTGATGATCGGCCGCGGCGCCTACGGCCGTCCCTGGCTGCTGGCGCAGGTGATGCAGTGGTGGCGCGGCGGCGGCAAAGCGGCCGATCCGACGCTCGGCGAGCAGCACGATCTCATCGTCGAGCACTACCACGACATGCTCTCGCTCTATGGCCGCGACACCGGCGTGAAGATGGCGCGCAAGCACGTGGGCTGGTATACCAAGGGCATGCCGGGCTCGGCCGAGTTCCGCAACCGCGTCAACTTCGTCGACGATGCCGACGAGGTGCTGCGCATGCTCGGCGAGTTCTACGCTCCCTGGCGCGGCGCGAGCGAGGAACGGCGCGCCGCATGAGCGGGAGCGCCCGCGAGGTCGCGCCCGAACCGCTACGGCTGCTTGCGAGCCTGCCGCACGCTGTCGTCGTCCTCGAACCGGGCCTTCGGCTCACCTGGGCCAATCCCGCCGCCGAAACCTTCTTCGGGCAGAGCCAGCGCCGGATGGCGGGCAAGGCCCTGCTCGACATCGTCACGTTCGCCGATCCGCGGCTTGCCGAGATGCTCGCCGACTTCGAGACGCCGGTCTCGGCGCGCGAGATCGTGATCGTGATGAAGCACAGGGGGCCCGTGCGGGTCGATATCAGCGTCGCTCCGGTCGCCGACCGCGCGGGCTGGCAAGTGCTCACGATCCACGACAACGCCAGCGCGGGCGCGCTCGGCGAGGATTCGGGCGTGGCCGACAACGCGGTGCTGCGCGGCCCGGAGATCATCGCGCACGAAATCAAGAACCCACTCGCCGGGATTCGCGGCGCGGCGCAGCTCCTCGCCCGCAAGATCGAGGACCGCGACCGCTCGCTGACCGATCTCATCACCGGCGAGGTCGATCGCATCGCCATGCTGATCGAGCGGATGCAGAAGCTCAGCCGCCGCACCACCAATCCGGTCGCGCCGTGCAACCTGCACCTTGCCGCACGGCGCGCGATCGACGTGCTCGATGCGGGCAGGACCGAGGCCATGCCCAAGATCGAGGAGGAATTCGATCCCTCGCTGCCCGCCGTGCTGGGCAATGCCGACAGCCTCGTGCAGATTCTCATCAATCTCCTCTCGAATGCGCAAGAGGCCTGCCGCGAGGTGCCCGCCGGCCGCGTCGTGGTGCGCACCCGCTTCGCCAGCGGCCTGCAATTGCACACCACCGACAGCGGCCGGCCGGTCCGGCTGCCGATCGAGCTGCGCGTCAGCGACAACGGTCCGGGCGTCGATCCGGCCATGCGCGAGCACATCTTCGAGCCGTTCGTCACCAGCAAGTCCTCGGGGCAGGGGCTCGGGCTCCCGCTCGTCCGCAAGCTGGTGCGCGACATGAGCGGGCGGATCAGCCACGAGCGCGACGAGACCAATGGCTGGACCCATTTTCGCATTCACCTCCCGCTCGCGCGCGAAAACGAGGCGCGGCGGTGGATCGGGCAGACGGAGGCGGTATGAGCATCCTGCTGGTCGAAGACGACGCCTCGATCGCGCTCGTCATCACCGCCGCGCTGGAGGCGGAGGGCTTTTCGGTATCGCGCTGCGAAACGATCGCGCAGCGCGACGACCTGCTCGCCGGCGGCGGCTTCGAAGCGCTGGTGACCGACGTCAAGCTGCCCGACGGCGACGGCATCGAAACGCTCGACCGCGTCACCGCGCGCTGGCCCGCGCTGCCCATCGTGATCCTCAGCGCGCAGAACACGCTCGATACCGCCGTGCGCGCGACCGAGACCGGCGCCTTCGAATATTTCCCCAAGCCCTTCGACATCGACGAACTGGCGCGCACCATGCGTCAGGCGGTCGGCGCCAACGGCTCGGCGGGCGCGGGGGCGGACGAGCCGCTGGGCGATGGCCTGCCGCTGGTCGGCCGCAGTTCGGCGATGCAGTCGGTGTTCCGCATGATCACGCGCGTCCTGCGCAACGATCTGACCGTGCTGATCCTGGGCGAATCGGGCACCGGCAAGGAGCTCGTCGCCGAGGCGATCCACCAGCTCGGCCACCGCCGCACCGGCCCGTTCATCGCGGTCAATACCGCCGCGATCCCCGCCGAGCTGATCGAGAGCGAGCTGTTCGGGCACGAGAAGGGCGCCTTCACCGGCGCGGTCGCGCGCCATGCCGGCAAGTTCGAGCTGGCGGCGGGCGGGACCCTGTTTCTCGACGAGATCGGCGACATGCCGATGCAGGCGCAGACCCGCCTGCTGCGCGCGCTCCAGCTCGGCACGATCCGGCGGGTCGGCGGACACGAGGAAGTGGCGCTGGACGTGCGCATCATCGCCGCCACCAACAAGGACCTCGGCCCACAGATCGCCGCCGGCCAGTTCCGCGAGGACCTGTTCTACCGCCTCAACGTCGTTCCGATCAACATGCCCCCCCTGCGCGAGCGGACCGACGACATCGAGGCGCTGGCGAAGCACTTCCTCCAGCTCGCCGCGATGGAGGGGCTACCCCGGCGCCGGCTGACGGCGGAGGCATCAGATCTGCTCAGCCGCCAGTCGTGGCGTGGCAACGTGCGCGAGCTCAAGAACTTCATCTACCGTCTCGCGCTCATGGCGCGCGAGGAAGTGATCGACGTCGATACCGTTTCGCCGCTGCTGCGGCAGGACTTTGCGCCGTCGCCGAGCGTGTCTGAGAGCCCGATCGACATCGAGGGCGCGGTCACGCGCTGGCTTGCCGATGAACGGCCCGATGCGGGAAGCGTCTACGGCGCCGCGCTGGCCGCGTTCGAGCGGCCGCTGTTCTCCGAGATCCTGCGCGAGACGGGGGGTAACCAGCTTCGCGCCGCGCAGGAACTGGGGATCAACCGCAATACCTTGCGCAAGCGCCTGTCCGATCTGCGGCTCGATCCCGAGGAATTCGTCCGCCGTCCGTAAGGCGGATAAGCCAACCGGTACAGCTGTCCTTCAGCTAGGAGCAAGGACATTGCGCCCATCGCCGGGCCCACGCGGCGGCGTTCAGTGCGATTCCCCGGCATTTCCCCTTGCTGTCGAGCAACAGTGGTGTTGTAACAAGGCAACTATGAGCGCGCATAGCACGAGACGCAGGTGGCCGAGATGGTGGCGGCGAGTTCAACTCGCGGCCCGGCGCGCGAACTTCTTCGCCACCGTCGAGGTGATCTCGATCGCCGCGTTCCTGGTGATGACGATCATCACCGGCTTCACGCTTCATGACCGGGCGGAAAAGAGCCAGCTTCTCCCGTCGAACCTGACCGCGATGCTGCTGATCGGCACGCTGGTGCCCGCGATGGCGATCCTGGTGCTGCTGGGCCGGCGGATCGCGCTGCGGCGCGCGGCCGAGACGATGGGCGGCACCGGCCAGATGCACCAGCGTCTGGTGTTCATCTTCTCGCTGATCGCCGCCGTGCCGACGCTGCTCGTGGTGATCTTCGCATCGCTGCTGTTCCAGTCAGGCGTCGAGTTCTGGTTTTCGGACAGCTCGCGCGGATTGCTCGAGAACGCCAACAAGCTCGCGCGCGGCTACTACGAGCAGGCGCAGCGCGACGTGCAGTACGAATCCGTGGCGATGGCGGAGGACCTCGGCGCGTTCCTGTCGAAGGAGAAGATCACCAGCAGCGAGTTTCCCGAGTTCTATTTCTTCCAGGTCACGCGCCGCAAGCTGACTGCCTCGGCGATCCTGCAAAGGGGAGAGGACGGCAAGCTGCGCACCGCCGCGATCGTCGATCCCAAGGGCGACAGCGGCCCCGAGAACATCTCTCCGTCAACGCTCCGGCGCCTCGATTCGGGCGAGCAGATGGTCGTCTCGGCCAACGCCAACCGCATCACCGCCGTCATTCCGATCGACCGCGAGGCAGGAATCTATCTCTACAACGCGCGCGCGTCAGACCTTCTCGCGTTCAGCCAGGGGCAGCGCGCGGAGAACATCGTCCAGGCCTACGAGATGCTCACCAGCCGCGCCCGGGTGCTGCAACTGCGCTTCAACGTGGCGCTGTTCGTGGCCTCGCTCGCGCTGGTCGGGCTTTCGGTGTGGTTCGCGCTGCGCTTCGCCGACCGGCAGGTCAAACCGCTCTACGAACTGGTCGACGCGGCGCGGCGCGTGGGCAGCGGCAACTTCGCGCTGCGCGTCGAAGGGCGCACCGGGGCCGACGAGATCGGCCTGCTCAACCGCGCCTTCAACCGCATGACCGCGCAGATCGAGAAGCAGACCAAGGCCCTGATGGGCGCGAACGCGCAGCTCGAGGAGCGGCGCGCGTTCATGGAGGCGGTGCTCGAATCGGTGACCTCGGGGATCATCTCGGTCGACGGCGAAGGCGTGATCCTGCTGATGAACAGCACCGCCCAGCGGCTGCTGCTCGAAACCGGTTCGCCGCCGCCTATCGGCCTGCCGCTGTCGGACCTGTCGCCGCAGATCGCCGGACTTGCCGAGTCGGATTCGCGCGGCGGTATCGTCCAGTACGCCAAGGAAGGCGAACTGCTCACACTCGCGATCAAGACCAGCCGCGATCGCACCGGCCACGTCATCACCTTCGAGGACATCACCCGGCAACTGCTCGACCAGCGCCAGGCCGCCTGGTCCGACGTTGCCCGGCGCATCGCGCACGAGATCAAGAACCCGCTCACGCCGATCCAGCTCGCCACCGAACGGCTCAGCCGCCGCTACCGCAAGCAGATCGTCGACAATCCCGAACTGTTCGAGGAACTGACCGCGACGATCATCCGGCAGGTGGGCGACCTGCGCAAGATGGTCGATGAATTCTCCTCGTTCGCCCGGCTGCCCAAGCCGGTGTTCCGCGCCGAGGACCCGGTCGCGCTCACGCGTCAGGCGCTCTTCCTTCAGGAAGTGGCGCGCCCCGACATCGCCTTCACCTTCGACAGCGACCCGCAGATCGGCATGATCGCCTGCGACCGCCACCAGTACGGCCAGGCCATGACCAACGTGCTCAAGAACGCGGTCGAGGCGATCGAGGCGCGTCAGCACAACGCCGGCGAGGACTACACCGGCCGGATCGAGGTCTCGGTGCGGCAGCGGCCCGAGGCGATCAGCGTGCAGATCACCGACAACGGCATCGGCCTGTCGCAGGACCGCGACCGCATCATCGAGCCTTATGTCACCACGCGCGAGAAGGGCACCGGACTCGGGCTCGCGATCGTCAACAAGATCGTCGAGGAGCATGGCGGTGAAATGACGTTCACTGCGTCACGCGATGGAGGAACCATCGTCACCATGCGCTTCGCCGTCGACCCGCTTTCCGAAAGCCGTCCCTCCGAAGCGGCCGAATGACCCCGCGAATGAAAACGAGAACGAAGAAACGCCTATGCCCCTCGATATCCTGATAGTTGATGACGAACGCGACATCCGCGATCTGGTCGCCGGTGTGCTGAGCGACGAAGGCTACGATTGCCGCACGGCGGGCGACAGCGATGGCGCGCTTGCCGCGATCGACGAGCGGCGGCCCTCGCTGGTGCTGCTCGACGTGTGGCTCCACGGCAGCCGGATGGACGGCCTCGAAGTGCTCGACGCGATCAAGGCGCGCGAGCCCGAACTGCCGGTGATCATCTTTTCCGGTCACGGCAACATCGACACCGCGGTCGCGGCGATCGGGCGCGGCGCGGTCGACTTCATCGAGAAGCCGTTCGAGGCCGAAAAGCTCCTCCATCTCGTCGCCAAGGCCACCGAGACCGAGCGGCTGCGGCGCGAGAACGCGCATCTCAAGCAGGATTTCTCGTCCGGCGGCGAGGAGTTCACCGGCAACAGTTCGGCGATCAACCAGGTTCGCGCCACGCTCAAGCGGGTCGCCAATACCGGCAGCCGCCTGCTCATTACCGGCCCCGCCGGGGCGGGCAAGGAAGTCGCCGCGCGGTTGTTGCACGCCTGGAGCCCGCGCGCGGGCAGCGCCTTCGTCTGCGTCAATTCGGCCCGGATCACGCCCGAGCGCTTCGAGCAGGAGCTGTTCGGCGAGGAAGCCGACGGCAGCCTCGTGCGCCCCGGCCTGCTCGAACTGGCCGACGGTGGCACGCTCTACTTCGACGAAGTGGCCGACATGCCGCTCTCGACCCAGGCGCGGATCCTGCGCGTCCTGACCGACCAGTCGTTCGTGCGCGTGGGCGGTACGCGCCAGCTAAGGGTCGATGTCCGTGTCGTGTCTTCGACATCGCGCGACCTCGAAAAGGAGATCGCCGAACGGCGCTTCCGCGAGGACCTGTTCTACCGCCTCAACGTCGTGCCGGTGACGATCCCGGCGCTGCGCGAGCGCCGCGAGGACATTCCGGCGCTGGTCGACCACTTCTTCGCGCGCTATGCTAACGAGCAATCGGTGAGCCCTCCGGAAATCTCGGCCGAGGCGATGACCGCGCTGCAGGCCTACGAATGGCCGGGCAACGTGCGCCAGTTGCGCAACGTCGTCGAACGCACCGTGATCATGGCCCCGCGCGAGAAGCTTGGCCGGATCGAGGCCGATATGCTGCCGCCCGAACTGCTCGATGCGCGCCAGGAGGGCGATTCGCGGGTCTCGGTGATGATGAGCGCGCCGCTGCGCGAGGCGCGAGAGAGTTTCGAGAGGGAATACCTGCGCGTCCAGATACGCAGGTTCTCGGGAAACATTTCCAAGACCGCGACATTCATTGGCATGGAACGTTCGGCATTGCATCGCAAACTCAAGCTTCTGGGCATGTCCGATCGGCGCGAGACGGAGGACGAACAAGGCTAGCACGGAATTTTCGGATTTACTGCGCTGCAGCAAAACAGTAGTTTCGAATCGATAGCGGTCGATCGCCCGTGCGTTCGGCCAGATTGCGGACCGCAGTGGCGGCCGCCAACAAGCGGAGTGAAAAGACATGAGCGGACGAACCCTTTCGGTGAGGTCCAAGCCCGCGCCGTCCCCGGCTGAAGAGCCCGAGGCTGCCGCCACCGCCCCCGCACCGTCGCCGGCTCCGGCCCCCAAGGGAGGGAAGGGCAACCAGAACCTTCAGGACCAGTTCCTCAATCTTCTGCGCAAGAACAAGACCCCGGTCACGATGTTCCTCGTCAAGGGTGTGAAGCTTCAGGGCATCGTCACCTGGTTCGACAACTTCTCGATCCTGCTGCGCCGCGACGGCCAGTCGCAGCTCGTCTACAAGCATGCGATCTCCACGATCATGCCGAGCACGCCGATCGACGTGGGCCAGTTCGCGGTCGGCGGCGAAAACGAGAAAAAGGTCCGTCTGCTGCAGGACGTGTTCCTGTCCAGCATCCGCAACGCGGGGGTGCAGGTCACGATGTTCCTGATCAACGGCGTCATGCTTCAGGGCCGCGTCGCGGCTTACGATCTGTTCTGCATGCTGCTCGAGCGCGAGGGCTACGTCCAGCTCGCCTACAAGCACGCGGTCTCGACGATCCAGCCGGTGACGCCTGTCGATCTCCAGTCGCACGACGACGACGACTGAGGCTGACCGGCCATATTCGAGGATGATCTGACGGGCGAGGTGACGCGCGGTTCGCGCGCTCTCGTCGTCTATCCGCAGATGCGCGGCAAGGGGGACGTCGACCCCGAAGCGCGGCTCGAGGAGGCGAGGGGGCTTGCCGCCGCGATCGGGCTCGTCATCGCCGATTCGTTCGCGATCCCGATCCGCGAGCCGCGGCCGGGCACGCTGTTCGGCGAGGGCCAGATCGAGAACATCGCGGTCGCCTGCGAGCAGTCCGAGGCCGAACTGGTCGTCGTCGACGGCGCGCTCTCGGCGATCCAGCAGCGCAATCTCGAGGAAAAGCTCAAGCGCAAGGTCATCGACCGCACCGGCCTGATCCTCGAGATCTTCGGCGAGCGCGCCGCGACGGCCGAAGGGCGGCTCCAGGTCGAACTGGCGCATCTCGACTACCAGGCGGGACGCCTCGTGCGAAGCTGGACTCACCTCGAACGCCAGCGCGGCGGCTTTGGCTTCCTCGGCGGTCCGGGCGAAACCCAGATCGAGGCCGACCGCCGGATGATCCGTGACCGCATGGCGCGCATCCGTCGCGAGCTCGAGCAGGTGCGCCGCACGCGCGGGCTACACCGCGACCGGCGCGAAAAGGCGCCCTGGCCGGTGATCGCGCTGGTCGGCTACACCAATGCGGGCAAATCCACGCTGTTCAACCGGCTTACCGGCGCCGAAGTGATGGCCGAGGACATGCTCTTCGCCACGCTCGATCCGACGATGCGCGCGATCCGGCTGCCGGGCCTCGAAAAGGCGATCCTGTCCGACACCGTGGGCTTCATCTCCGACCTGCCGACGCAGCTCGTGGCGGCATTCCGCGCGACGCTGGAGGAAGTGACCGCGGCCGATCTCATCCTCCACGTGCGCGACATCGCCAATCCCGACACCGAAGCGCAGAAGCATCAGGTGCTCGACGTTCTCGCCGATCTCGGCATCGCGGCCGGCGAGGTCGACGAGGAAGAGGGGGCCGAGCCGATCCCGATGGTCGAGGTCTGGAACAAGTGGGACCTGCTCTCACCCGCGCGGGCCGAGGAATTGCGCACGATCGCGGCGCGTTCGAGCGACACCATCGTGCCGGTCTCGGCGCTGAGCGGCGAGGGCTGCGACGATCTGCTCGATGTCGCGAGCGCGAAGCTCACCGGCGACGCCAAGCTCTACACCTTCGTCCTTCCGGCATCCGACGGACAGCGCATCGCTTTCCTCCATGCTCGCGGCGAAGTCGTCAGTGAGGAACAGGTGGCGCCCGAGGGCGCGGACGAACCGCAGATGCGGATCGAAGTGCGCCTCTCCGAGCGCGAGTTAGGACGCTTTACCGCGCTCTGACGCCTTGACCGCCTGCCACAACGCTTCCTGCGCCTGGAGATCGAGCGCGGCGAAGTCGGTGCCCCGATCGGCCGCGAGCTGCTCCATCGCCTTGAAGCGCCGCTCGAACTTGGCGTTGGCCGCGCGCAAGGCATCCTCGGGCGCGATGCGGTGGAGACGCACGAAGTTGACGGCGGCGAAGAGCAGGTCGCCCGCTTCCTCGAGCCGGTCGGTGTCGCCCGCCGCATCGAGTTCGGCCATCTCCTCGCGGACCTTCTTGGCCGCGCCTTCGGGATCGGGCCAGTCGAAGCCGACCCGCGCCGCGCGTTTCTGCAGCTTCTCGGCGCGCATCAGCGCCGGCAGCGCCACGGCCACGCCGTCGAGCGCGCTGGTCGCGCCCTTGGCGGCGCGTTCGCTGGCCTTGATCGCTTCCCAGCGCTCGGTTTGCGTGCGCGCGCCGTCGTCGTCGCCGAACAAGTGCGGGTGGCGCGCTTCGAGTTTGTCGGCGACCGCCTGGGCGACGCTCTCGAAGTCGAACGCGCCGACTTCCTCGGCCATCCGGGCATGGAACACGACCTGTAGGAGCAGGTCGCCGAGTTCGTCGCGCAGGCCCGCGATGTCGCGCCGCGCGATCGCGTCCGCGACTTCGTAGGCTTCCTCGATCGTGTAGGGCGCGATCGTCTCGAAGGTCTGCACCTTGTCCCAGTCGCAGCCGCGCTCGGGATCACGCAGATGCGCCATGATCGAGAGAAGGCGGTCGAGGTGCTGGTGGGCTGACTGGGACATGCTAGATTGATAATATATATTATGTTAAATTATGAAGCGGCTGACAAGGATGGCCGTAAGCCCCCTCGCGCCGCGAAATGCGTGGATTTCGGCGATCATCTCACGGAGATCCCGAAGGCCTGGACGATCAGCATCAGCGCGATGATGATCGCGGCCCAGGCGGCGGCGAACATCATCGTGCGCCTGGGCGTCAACCGATGCGCGCGCAGACCGCCGATCGCCAGCACCAGGCACGCCGCCAGCGCGACGATCGCGCCGATGGTGTTGCCGGTCAAGGAGTCAACTCCAGTCCGTCATAGGCCACCATCACGTGCTCGGGCGTCTCGGCCATGAGCGTGGCGTAGTCCATGCTCTTGTCGAGATGTGTCAGCACCGCCCGCTTCGTGCGGCTCGCATCGACCAGTTCGAGCGCCATCGCCAGATGCGCGTGGGTCGGATGCGGCTCGCGGCGCAGGCAGTCGACCACGAGCAGATCGCAGCCCGAAAACAGCGAGACCATGTCACTGGTTATCTCGCTGAAGTCCGTCGCATAACCAACTGTTTTTCCGCCATATCCGAAAAGGTATGCCGTCGATTTCGCCGGTCCGTGCGGCATCTGGCAGTTCGCGACCGAGAACCCTTCGCAGATCCGCAGATGCTCGAGCGTTTCGAGCGTGACGATGGTCGAATAGCCGTGCTGCCCGGCGAAGACATAGCCGAACCGCTGGCGCAGCCGCCGCACCGTCTCGTCGGCGGCGTAGCCCGGAATCGGTCCGCCGCGGCCATAGCGCAGCGGCCGCAAGTCATCGATCCCGTGGCAATGGTCGGCGTGGTCGTGCGTCCAGAAGACCGCGTCGATCTTTCCGACGCCGCAAGCCAGAAGCTGCGCGCGCAAGTCGGTCGGCGTATCGACCAGCAGCCGGCTGCCTTGCGGGCTTTCGACCATGATCGAGACGCGCGTGCGCCGGTTTCGCGGATCGTTCGGGTCGCACCGGCCCCAGTCGGGACCGTCCTCGCCGCCGAGCCTCGGTACCCCGGTGGACGTGCCGGATCCCAGAATGGTCAGCTTCACCCGGAGGCCTTCCGGAACAACACGTGGAAATTGCGGGTCGTCACCTCGGCGAGCCGTTCGGGCGCGATCCCGCGCAGCTCCGCGACGAAGCGCGCGGTGTCGGCGGTATAGGCCGGCTCGCACGGCTTTCCGCGATGTGGCACCGGCGCGAGGAACGGCGAGTCGGTTTCGACGAGAATGCGATCCTCGGGCAATTCCGCAGCGATGGCCTGCAAGTCCTTGGCATTCTTGAAGGTCACGATGCCGGACAGCGAGATCGTCAGGCCCAGATCGAGCATCTTTCCGGCAAAGTCGGCCGAGGCGGTGAAGCAATGGATCAGCGCGGGGAAGGCCCCCTTCCCCATTTCCTCGCCGATGATCCGCGCCGTGTCGTCCTCGGCATCGCGCGTGTGGACGATCAGCGGCAGCCCGGTCTCGCGCGCGACGCCGATATGCGTGCGGAACAAGGCCTGCTGCGTGTCGCGGTCGGACTTGTCATAGTAGTAGTCGAGCCCGGTCTCGCCGATGCCGATCACCTTGGCGTGCGCGGCGCGTTCGAGCAACGCTGCCGCGCCGAGATCGGCATGCTGGTCCGCCTCATGCGGATGGATGCCCACGCTCGCCCAGACGTCGTTCTCGCGCGCTGCGGTGCCGATCACCCGGTCCCACTCGCGCTGGCGCGTCGAAATGTTGAGAAAACCGCCGATTCCCGCCTCGCGCGCACGGGCAAGCACGCCATGCTGGTCTTCGACGAGGCCCTCGTATTCGAGGTGACAATGCGAATCGATCAGCATCAGGCGCCTGTCTCCTCGGGAGTTTCCTCGGGCATTTCGAGCCTCGGAAAGACGCCCTCGGGCTTGGCGACGCGATAGTCGTTTTCGGCCAGCGTCTCGAACCAGGTGCTGTCGGCGAGCGCGGCGTAGCCGCGCGCTTCGGGCGCGATGCCCATCTGGTCGAGCAGCCTGTCGATCGCCGTCGGGACCACCGGGCGCACCGCGATCGCGAGGCTGCGCACGCAGCGAAACAGCACCATCAGCACTGCCGTCATCCGCTCGGGATCGCTCTTGCGCAGCGCCCAGGGCGCCATCTCGTCGACGTACTGGTTGCAGGCGAACACCGCGCGCATCCAGCTTTCGAGTCCGGCGCTGAAATCGAGGTCGAGAAAGGCGCGGCGCAGGCCCTCGATCCCCAGCGTCACCGCTTCGGACAGCGCGACGTCGGCGTCAACGATCTCAAGTCCCGTCTTAAGTTCGCCATCGCAGTTCTTGAAAATCATCGATAAGGTGCGCTGCGCGAGATTGCCGAAGCTGTTCGCCAGCTCGGCATTGGCGCGCGTGACGATCGCCTCGGGCGAATAGCTGCCGTCCTGCCCGAAAGCGACCTCGCGCAGCAGGAAATAGCGCAGGACATCGACGCCGTAGCGCTGCGACAGAGCGATCGGATCGGTGACGTTGCCGAGCGACTTCGATTCCTTCTGCCCGCGATTGAGCAGGAAGCCGTGGCCGAAGACCTGCCTGGGAAGCGGCACGCCCGCGCTCATCAGAAACGCGGGCCAGTAGACCGTATGGAAGCGCACGATGTCCTTGCCGATCAGGTGAAGATCGGCGGGCCACCACTTGGCGTATTCGGGCGTGTCCTCGGGAAATCCGAGACCGGTCAGGTAATTGGTGAGCGCATCGACCCACACGTACATGACGTGATCATCGCTGCCCGGCACCTTGATGCCCCAGTCGAAGCTCGTGCGCGAGACCGACAGATCGCGCAGACCGCCCTCGACGAAGCGCTGGATCTCGTTGCGCCGGCTCTCGGGACGGATGAACTCGCCCGAATTGTACAGCGCGAGCAGCGGCTCCTGGTACTTCGAGAGCCGGAAGAACCAGCTTTCCTCGACGGTCCATTCGACCGGCGTGCCCTGGGGCGAAAGCCTGGTCCCGCCTTCGCCTGCGACCAGTTCGCTCTCGTCATAGTAGGCCTCGTCGCGGACCGAGTACCAACCCTCGTAACGGTCGAGATAGAGGTCGCCGCGTGCTTCCATGCGCCGCCACAGTTCCTGCGTGGCGGCGTGGTGACGCGGCTCGGTGGTGCGAATGAAAACATCGTAATCGATGTTAAGGCTGGCGCACATATCGATGAAATACTGCGACATTTCCGACGCCAGCGTGGCCGGCGTGGTGTCCAGCTCGCGCGCCTTCTGCGCCATCTTGAGGCCGTGTTCGTCGGTCCCGGTCTGGAACCGGACGTCGAACCCCTCCGCCTTGCGGTGGCGCGCGATGACGTCGGCGGCGATGGCCTCGTAGGCATGGCCGATGTGCGGCTTTCCGTTCGGATAGCTGATCGCGGTGGTTATGTAATACGGTTCGCCCATGCGGGAGGCGCGGCTTTCTCTATCGGCAATTGTCGGTTGAGCGTCAGTCTCTAGGCATGGCGGTGGCGGCCAGCAACCCGCCAATTTCCATTATCAGGAGCCCGGGATCGAAATTGTAGGTCGGCGCCTGCGCTCCGAGCCGGACGAGGGCGGCGTGCGAGGTGATGATCCGCGCCTGCCGCTCGGGCGTCGCCGGGGCGAGTTCGCCCGCCAGTTCCGAGCGCGCGAGGTCGATCGCGGCCATCAGCCGCTCGCGCGTCGGCCGCGCGCCCATCTCGCCCGCGAGCGCGCCGCGCAGGCCGAAATCGCGGTCACCTTCGCGCATGATCCGCTGCATCAGGCCGTGCAGACCGGCCAGGTCATGCTCGACGAAGGCGAGGGCGACGCCGGGCGAGCCCTGCGCCGCGGCGATCGCGGCATCGCGCTGGTCGGCGCTCGCCTCGGGCCGGTCGCGCCGCAGCACGGCGTCGATCTCGCCCGCCGCGAGCGGCGCGAAGCGCAACACGCGGCAGCGCGAGCGGATTGTCGGCAGCAGCCGTCCGGGCTGGTGCGCGATCAGCAGGAAGTGCGTGCCGGTCGGCGGTTCCTCGAGCACCTTGAGCAGCGCGTTGACCGCGCCCTTTTCCATATCGTCGGCCGGATCGACGATGATCGCGCGCCGTTCGCCCAGCGTCGGCTTGGTCGCGAGGCGGCGGATCATCGCGCGCACCTGATCCACCGAGATATTGCGCTTGGTCTGGAACGGCTTGCCCTCGGCCTTCTTCTTCGCCTCGTCGTCGTTGGCGGGAAGGTGGTCGAGGATCATGATGTCGGGATGCGTCTCGGGAACCGGGGGCTTGCCTCCGGGCTCCCGGACAAGCTCGGCTGCGGCGGCGCGCGCAAAGGCCTGCTTGCCGAGCCCGCGCGCGCCCGCGAGCAGCCAGGCATGATGCATGCGGCTCGACGCCATGGCCGAGGTCCATTCGCGCCAGGCGCCGTCCTGTCCGATGAAGCCCGGCGAAGCGCTCATGGCGCGTCGGCGAGCAGCGGTGCGAGCGCGCTCAGGATGCGCGCATGCGTGTCTTGGGCGCTGGCGTTGCCGTCGATCCGGGCGAAGCGCGCGGGTTCGGCTTCGGCGAAGGCGGCGAAGGCCGCCGCGACGCGCGCGTGGTAGTCGCGTGCGCGCGCGCCGATCCGGTCGGACACGCCGCCGTCGCGCGCCGCAAGCCGCTGCGCCGCCACCTTGGGCGAGACTTCGACGAGCACGGTCAGATCGGGCAGCAGCCCTTCGCTGCCCACCGCGTGAAGCGCGAGAATTTCGGCATCGGACAGGCCGCCGCCGCCGCCCTGATAGGCGCGGCTCGAATCGAGGAAGCGGTCGCAGACCACCCAGGCGCCGCGTTCGAGCGCGGGCCGGATCAGGCGCTCGACATGGTCCGAGCGCGCCGCCGCGAACAGCAGCGCCTCGGCGCGCGGGTTCCATCCCTCGCCCCGGGTGTCGAGCAGCATCGTGCGGATTTCCTCGGCGCCGGGAGTGCCGCCGGGCTCGCGCGTGGCGACGACTTCGAGCCCGCGGGCGCGCAGGCCTTCGGCCAGCAGGCGCGCCTGGGTCGACTTGCCCGCCCCTTCCCCGCCCTCGAAGGCGATGAACCGTCCCGCGCTCATGAGAAGACGTTCATAACCCCGTTGACCAGCCTGTCCACCGGCCCGGCGATCCCCACCGCCTCGCCGGCGTAGAGCGGAACGTGGCCCGAGCGTGTTCCGTCGACCGCGATCTCGAGGTCGGCGACCTTGCTGCCCTTGGCGATCGGCGCGACCAGCGGACCGCGATAGCGCACGGTCAGCCGGACCTTGCCGCCGCCTTGCTTTGGAACGGCCGCGTGCAGCTTGCGGTCAGCGACGAGCGGCAGCCGCCGCAGATCGCCGTCCTGCACGCGCGCATAGCTCACCGGCTCGCCCCGGTCGAACAGCGGGCGCGCAGTCCACTGCGAGAAGCCCCATTCGAGCAGCGCCCGTGCCGCCGCATTGCGCTTGGGCGTCGTCGGCGCGCCGCCCACGACCATGACCAGACGGCGGCCGCGCCGCTCGGCCGAGCCGAGGAAGCAATAGCGGGCATCGGCGGTATAGCCGGTCTTGATGCCGTCCGCCCCCGGGATCACGCCGACGGTCGGGTCGTGACTCTTGAGGATGCGTTCGCCGAACTGCCAGTACTTCACCCCGGCATAGCGATGGTAAAGACCGGGGTAGCGCACGATCATCGCCTCGCCGAGCCGGGCAAGATCGCGCGCGCTGACATAGGTGCGGCCCTCGTCGGGCCAGCCGTTGGGCGTGTTGAAATGGCTGCGCGTCATGCCCAGGCGCTTGGCCGCGTCATTCATCAGGAACGACCAGCCATCGACGCTGCCCGCGTAGCCCTTTGCCAGCACGATCGCCGCGTCGTTCGCCGAGGCGGTCATGATGCCGTGGAGCAACTGGTCGGTGGTCGGCGCGTCGCCGCCCTCGAGGTACATGCTGGTGCCCTTGGCGAACCATTCGCGCGCGGTCTTGGCGTCAACCGGGAAGCGCCGGTGCAGCGGGAGGCGTCCCGCGCGATACTCCTCGAAGGCGACGAAGGTGGTCATCACCTTGGTCATCGAGGCGGGCGCGAAACTGACGTCGGCGCGGCGCTCCTGGAGAACCTGCCCCGAACCGATGTCGACGAGCAGGGTCACTGGGATGTCCTCGATTTCGGGCGGCACGGGCGGCGCGGCGGCAAGGGCCGTCGCGCTCGACACGAGCAGGACGCAAGCCGTCAAAAAACTCGTCTTCAAACTCCGGCCACTCCTGCCCGCGCCATTGCCCGGTCTGCCCCGGCGCGTGGGCGGCCGGGGGACCGCGCCTAGTTCACGCGCTGGATTCGCGCATCGCTATACCCGGCGGCTCGCGCCTTCTCCAGCGCCGGTGCCGCTTCTCCACGACTGGCGAAGGGGCCGAGCCGGACCAGCCAGTATTTGCCCGGCCTCGACACCTCCGCGCCAAGCCGCGACGCGAGCCCGCGCGCCCCGGCTTCGTTCGAGAATGCGCCGACCTGAACGACGAATCCCTCGCCCTCGGGCACAGGTGCCGCGGGCTTGGCTGCGGGTGTGGGTGCTTCTGGCGCTTTCGCGGCTTCGGTCGCGGCGGGTTGCGCGGGTTGGGGAGCGCCTTGTCGATCGGGATCGATCGCGGCGATCGGCTGCGTCGGCGCCGGTTTCGGTTCGGCTTCCGCCCCGGGCTTGTCGCCCTCGGGCGCAACGGGTCCGGCGTTCGCGGGCGAGAGCATCTGCGCGGGGCTCGACGGCGGCGGACCGAGCGGCGACTGTTCGGCGAGCTTGCGCCGCAGCACCGCTAGCAACGGCTCGGGCGTCTCCATCCGGCTCGGCGCCGGATTGCCCATGCGCAACGCGGCGCGCTCGACCTCGGGCGGATTGACTCGCCGCACGCGCACCGGTGCGCGGCCGGAAACGCCGAGCTGCGCCAGCGCCGCCGGTGACAGGCCGATCAGCGTCGAATTGTCCATCGGTCCGCGCCGCTCGAGCCGCACCAGAATCGTGCGGCCGCTCGCCAGCGAGGTGACTTCGGCATAGGACGGCAACGGCAGGGTCTTGTGCGAGCCGGTGACGCCCTCCCCGCCCGCTTCGTCGGCGACGGCCAAGCCGACGGCGTCGTAGTTGAGCTGGTCGGACGGGCGATAGGTGATATCGCCGATGCTGAAGGGCTCGCCGATCTCGACCGGGTAGTCCGCCGCCGGACCGGTCGCGGCCGGGCCGGTCAACGCTGGCGGGGGCTTCGCCGCGCCGGTCGCGCAGCCTCCCAGCAAGAGGGCCGCCGCAATCGGCAAGGCATGGTTAACGGGCAATCTCATCTGCAAGCAACCCCACGGACATCGCGTAGTAGTTCGAGCAGTTGTACTGGAGGATGACCCGATAATTCCCGGTTAACAGCCAGGCGCGCGTGCCCGGTCCGTCGGGCTGGAACAGCGAGGCCATGACGTCGTCACCGATCGGTGCTTGGGGGTTCACACCGAGCGCGCGCCACTGCGAGACCGGCTTCCACTGCGAATGCCGTTCGTGGACCCGGTCGCAACTCGGCGCCGAAAGCTTGGCGTCATAGCGCGACATCGCAAAGCCCGAGGGAACGGTCGCGAGCACGCCCCAGGGCTGACCCGGCCGCCACCCCGCCTGACGGAAATAGTTGGCGATCGAGGCGAGCGTGTCGGCGTAGCTGTTCCAGATGTCGGTATCGCCATCGCCGTCGCCGTCGGCGGCGAGCCGCAGGTAGACGCTCGGCAGGAATTGCGGATTGCCGAAAGCGCCCGCCCAGCTTCCCTTGAGACGGCTTTGCGGCACGCCCTGGTCGACCATCTTAAGCAGCGCGATCAGCTCGCCTTCGAACAGCGCGCGCCGTCGCCCTTCCCAGGCGAGCGTGGCGAGCGAGCGGGCGAGATCGAAGTCACCCATGAAGCTGCCGTAGTTGGTCTCGTGCCCCCAGATCGCGAGCAGCACCTTGCCCGGCACGCCATACCGCTGCTCGATCGGGCCCAGCATCCCCGCGACCTGCACGTAGCGGTCACGGCCGCGCGCGATCCGCGTCGCATCGACGTGGCGGGCGAGATAGGGCGCCAGCGGCGGCGGCGCGGTCTGCCGGCTCGGCTGCCCGCCGTCGAGCTCGACGACGCGCGGATTGGGCGTCAGCGGCGAGAGCACGCTTGCGATCGTGCGCTCGCTCACGCCCTCGCTTCGCGCCCGCGCCGCGACGAGCCGGAGATAGTCCTGAAAGCTCTGTCCCGCCGGCTGCGCCGCGGCCGGGCCGACCATGAACAGGCAGGCAACCGCGATGAACGCGGAGAAAAACGGAAGGCGGCGACGCGGAGAGACCTGGACCATTGCCCGGCGAGATGTCGCACAATCGGAACGGCTTGTGAATGCCCGGCGGTTGCCCGTGCCCCACGGATTGGTCGCGCGTGAACGGCATCCTGCCTCTTTGCGCGCAGCCCCTTTGCGCGGACGCCCGCTTGCTCTATGCGCCAGACTTCGCGGACAGGTGGCAGAGCGGTTGAATGCACCGGTCTTGAAAACCGGCGTGGGTGCAAGCCCACCGTGGGTTCGAATCCCACCCTGTCCGCCATGAAAGCTCTTGCCTCCGCGCCATGACTAGGCCGCAAACTCATAAAGCGAGATGAGATGTTGCGGACAGCGCGGGCGACGAGCTAGCTTGGTCCAATGACGAC
>NZ_MWMO01000015.1 GCF_002556635.1 Novosphingobium sp. PC22D
AACCTTGTGATTTCGATTACTTGGACTTCGATAAAACCCACGCTTTCCTGCGGGCTTCAGCGTTCTTCACCGGCGACGATCTGCTTGCGCGCGCGGTCGAGGTTTCTCGCGCACTGATCGCCTGCGGCGTGGGCAAGGAAACGCGCGTCGGCATCCTCATGACCAACCGGCCCGAGTTTCTCTCGAGCCTGTTCGGGATCGCGCTGGCGGGCGGCGTGCCGGTCGCGCTGAGCACGTTCTCGACCCCGGGCGAACTCGACCACCTCGTCTCGGCATCGCAGGTTTCGCTTCTTCTGTTCGAGCAGCGGGTGCTCAAGAAGGACTTTCACGAGATGCTGATCGGCTGCGATCCGGGCATCGCGAACGATCCTATCGATACGGTTTCGCCGCATTTTCCGTTCCTGCGCCATCTCGTCTCGCTCGGCGGCGTGATCGGAGAGGACCCCGGCTCGAGCGCCGGCGGCAAGGTCGAGACCTGGGCCCAGTTCCTCGCGCGCGGAGCGGCGGTCGACGAGGCGACGGTCTTCGTGCGCGCCGACAAGGTGCATCCGGCGGACACCGGCGGCATCTTCTTCTCCTCGGGCACGACCAGCCTGCCCAAGGGCATCGTCCATTCGCAGCGCGCCTTCGCCATCCAGTGGTGGCGCTGGCCGCGCGTCTTCGCGATGAAGGAGCCGGTGCGAAGCTGGACCGGCAACGGCTTCTTCTGGTCGGGCAACGTCAGCATGGTCGTCGGCGCGGCCCTTTCGACCGGCGGCGCGGTCGTGCTCCAGCAGACCTTCGATGCCGACGAGGCGTTGGCGCTGATCCAGGCCGAAAAGCTCGCTTTCATCAATGGGCGTCCGCATCAGTGGGCACGTCTGCAGGCGGCGGAGGGCTGGGCTTCGGCGGATTTGTCGAGCCTCAAGTACGTGCCGCGCGGCGAGCGGATCTGGGAGCATCCCACGGTCGATACCGACTGGCGCGTGCCGATGTCGTTCGGCTGCACCGAGACCATGACGATCTGCACCTCGTTCACCGCCGACACCGACGCGGCGTTCTATGAAGGCAGCTTCGGCGCGCCCTTGCCGGGCAACACGCTAAAGATCGTCGAGCCGATATCGGGACGGATCGTGCCGCGCGGCGTCGTCGGAGAGATGTGCATCAAGGGGCCGACGCTGATGTCGGGGTACCTCGGCAAGGCCCCGGAGGATTGTTTCGACGCCGAGGGCTTTTTTTGTACCGGTGACGGCGGCCGGGTCGACGAGACCGGGCGATTCTACTGGGAAGGCCGGCTCACCGAGATGATCAAGACCGGCGGGGCGAACGTCTCGCCGGTCGAGGTCGACGACGTGATCGCCCGGATTCCGGGGGTCAAGCGTACGCAGACGGTCGGCGTGCCCGACGATATGCTGGGAGAGATCGTGGTCGCCTGCGTGGTTCCGATCGACGGCGCCGAGCTCGCCGAAAGCACCATCATCGCGCGCTGCAAGGCGGAGATCGCCAGCTTCAAGGTGCCGCGCCGGGTGCTGTTCTTCACCGATGAAGACTATGCGATCACCGGGAGCGAAAAGGTGAAGTCAAGCGTGGTGCGCGATCTGGCGGCGAAACGGCTCGGGGCCGCGACGGCGCCGGTTGCCTGAAGCCCCCTTTGAAACGTCCCCCTTGAAACGTAGCGTGCGACGGGTACTGAACTGTTGTTCAGCCGTACGTCGGTCACGGAGGCTTTTGAGAGAGGAATGATGAGCGACACATTGACCAACAGGGCCACGCCCGATGCCGCCACGCAGCTCGACATCTATCGCCGCATGCTGCGGATCGAGCGCAACGACGATGCGACGCAGACGCAGATTCGTCGCGGCCGCATCACCGCGCCTTACTATTCGGGCCGGGGGCAGGAGTGCATTCCCGCGGCGATCTCGAACCTGCTGAACGACGACGACAAGATCTGCACGATCTATCGCGGCATTCACGACATGGTCGCCAAGGACATGCCGCTCAAGCCGCTCTGGGCCGAAATCATGGGCAAGGTCGACGGCACCTGCAAGGGCAAGGGCGGGCCGATGCACCTCACCCATCCCGAGACCGGCGTGATGGTCACCACCGGCGTCGTCGGCTCGTCGATGCCGATCGCCAATGGCTTCGGCTGGGCGGCGCTGCTCGACGGCAGCAAGCAGGTCACGATCGCCTACTTCGGCGACGGTGCGAGCAACATCGGCGCCTTCCACGAATCGCTGAACCTCGCCTCGGTCTGGAAGCTGCCGGTGATCTTCGTGTGCCAGAACAACGGGTTCGCCGAGCACACGCGCTACGAGAACGGCACGTCGGTGGACTATATCGCCAAGCGCGCGATCGGCTACGGCATGCCGGGCTACACCGTCGACGGCAACGATCCGGTCGACGTTTGGCAGCATGCCTACGAGGCGATCGAGCGCGCCCGTGCGGGCGAGGGGCCGACGCTGCTCGAGTGCAAGACCTTCCGGTTCTGCGGCCACCTGATCGGGGACGACAACAAGTACATGGACCCGGGCGAACTCGATGCCGCCAAGGAAAAGGACCCGCTGCCCAAGTACCGCCAGAAGCTGATCGACGACGGTGTGGTGACCGAAGCGCAGCTCGAGGAAATGAAGACCGCGATCGAGGCAGAGGTTCAGGAAGCGATCGAATTCGGCGTCGCATCCGAATTCCCGCCGATGGAGGAGCTGCGTCGCGACGTATTCGCCGAGGAGATTCCGGCATGAGTGCTGAAACCATGGACAAGGTTGAAACCGTGAAGATGACCGGTGTCGCCGCGATCAACGCCGCGATCGACGAGGCGATGGCCGCCGACGAGAAGGTCATCATGCTGGGCGAGGATGTCGCCGACCGCGAGGGCGGCGGTGTCGTCGGGGTCAGCCGGGGCCTGTCGACCAAGTACGGCGACTTGCGCGTGCGCTCGACGCCGATCGCGGAGCAGTCGATCATGGGCGCGGCGATCGGCGCGGCGATGGCCGGCTACAAGCCGATCGCCGAGATCATGCTGATGAACTTCACGACCGTGGCGATGGACATGATCGTGAATCACGCGGCCAAGCTGCGCTTCATGTCGGGCGGCCAGAGCCAGGTGCCGCTGGTGATCCGCACGCTGACCGGGGCGGGCAACCAGACCGCCGGCCAGCACGCCGACTTCTACGAGGCGTGGTTCTGCCACACCGCCGGCATCAAGGTCGTCGTCCCGACCTTCCCGGCCGACTTCAAGGGCCTCTATCTCTCGGCGATCCAGGACCCCGATCCGGTGATCATCATCGAGACCGGCATGACGCTGTTCGTGCCGGGTGAAGTGCCGGTGAACCAGGGGCCGATCCCGCTCGGCAAGGCCAATGTCGTGGTCCCGGGCAGCGACGTGACGATCGTCTCCTACGGCTCGCAAATGTACCGCGTGATGCAGGCGATGGAGGGCCTGGGCGAAGCGGGCATTTCGGCCGAGGTGATCGACCTGCGCACGATTTCGCCGTGGGACAAGCAGACTGTGCTGGCCTCGGCCGAGAAGACAGGCCGGCTGCTCGTGGTGCACGAGGCGGGCAAGAACTTCGGCCCGGGCGCGGAGATCTGCCAGACCGCGAGCGAGAACCTGTGGGGCAAGCTCAAGGCCGCGCCGATGCGGCTTGGCGCCCCCTATTGTTCGGTGCCCTTCGCCAAGAAGCTCGAGGACGCCTATCTGATCCAGCCGGCCGACGTTGTGGCTGCCGCCAAGACGATCTGCGGGAAGTAGTTCGCGACGCGTTGCCGCGAGGCGGGCGACCGCTCGGCTCTCGTGTGACGCGCGGGACATTGCAATCGTATCGAGGCCCCTGCCCGCCCGCGCGGGGAGGGGCCTCGCCGTTTTACTCGACGTAGGCGTCGCCCCGTTTCTCGGGCCGGATATAGATCGACGAGATGATCGGCGAGATTGCCCGCATCCGCGTTTCCATCTCCTCGATCAGCGTCTCGGCCTCGCCCATCGCGAGGTCGTCGGCGAAGTCGGCGCTGACCGCGACGAACACGCTTTCGGGTCCGGTGTGAACGGTGCGCACGTGATTGACCGCATCGATCGCCGGGTGGCCGTCGAGTACGCCGCGCAGTCTGGCGATGAGGTCGGGATCGGCCGCTTCTCCGATCAACAGCCCCTTCGATTCGCGGGCGAGCAGGATCGCGACGGTGGCCAGCACCAGCCCGATCGCGACCGAGGCGGCGCCGTCGATCCGCGCATCGCCGAAGTGGACGCTCGCCCAGACGCCGATCGCGGCGATGACGAGGCCGATCAGCGCGGCGCTGTCCTCGAACAGGACGATGAACGCGGGCGGGTCCTTGGACCGGCGCACCGCCTCCCACCAGGTTTCATCGCCGACCTTGTCGCGAAACTCGCGCACCGCGATCGTCCATGATGTGCCCTCGAGCGCGAAGGCGATCGCCAACACGACGTAGTTAAGCGTCGGGTCCTCGATCGGGTGCGGGTTCTGGATGTGGACGACCCCCTCGTAGATCGAAACGCCGGCGCCGACCGCAAAGATCAGGATCGCGACGACGAAAGCCCAGAAATAGAGTTCGCGGCCGTAGCCGAAGGGATGCGCCGGATTGGGCGGTCGCGCCGCGCGCTTCTGGCCATAGAGCAGGAGGACCTGGTTGCCGCTGTCGACCAGCGAGTGAATGCCTTCGGTCATCATCGAGGACGAGCCGCTCAGCCCGGCGGCGATGAATTTGGCCACGGCAATGGCCAGGTTCGCCACGAGCGCGCCGTAGAGCACGATGTTCTTGCGGATGTGGGTGACGGTCCCGGAGGTTTCGCTCATGCCGGGGCAAACGCGCGAGAACTCGCGGCGTTGCGCTCCGCGGCTTCGGGGCTTCGGCAAGATGCCCTGCGGAGCCTGTCCGATGTGGCATAACTCACGTTGCCCGTCCCTGCGGAAAAGCGGACAATCGCAGCATCATTGGCAGAGATGGAGGTCCTCACATGCGACTTCGGTTTCATCGCAATCTCGCGCTCGGTCTTGGCGGTCTGGCTCTCGCAGGCGCGAGCTTCGGCGCGCCCGCCTCGGCGGGGCCGTCGTCCGGCTTCGTCAAGGCGACGTGCAATGTCGGCGGCGCTTCGGCGCTGCTTTACGCCCAGTACGAGATTTACGGCGACTACGATGTCTATGCCAGCGGCGGCCGTTTCGCCGGCATCGTTGGCTCGGGCAACACGACCACCCACTGGAAAGGCCATATCGATACCGTCTACGGGCGCTACACGCTCAGCGGCGAGAACAACTTCGTCGATGCGATTCCTGTCAACGGCGGCTATTCGGGCAAGCGCACGCTGCAGATCATTTCGACCGGCTCGAAGACATTTCTGCTGAAGGACTACTTCGCCGATCGGCAGACGGTCTATCCCTGCCGCATGACCTGAGCGCGCGAACCTAGGCCAGCGCCGCGAGGGCCGCGCGGCCGGCGCGCTCCTTCCACAGATCGGGCGCGCCGCAAAGCTGCAGGTTGAGCATCGCGCGCTTCATGAAGAGGTGGCACTGGTGTTCCTCCGTGAGGCCGATGCCGCCGTGGAACTGGATCGCTTCCTCGGTCACCCACTGGAAGCATTCGGCCGCGTGCGTCTTGAGCGCGCCCATCTGGACGTAGCTGACCGTCTCGTCGCGCGCACGTCCCCAAAGCATCGCCTCGCTCGACACGACGCGGATCTTGCAGTCGGCGGCGCGGTGCTTGAGCGCCTGGAACATCCCGATCGGCCGTTCGAACTGCTTGCGCATCTTCATGTATTCGACCGACATGTCGAGCGCCGCCGCCGCGCCGCCGAGGCAATCGGCGGCGAGTGCGAGGTGCGCTTCGGGCGCCAGCGCATCGTGGAGCGCGATCGAGCGGTCGCGGTCGGCGATGGCGAGCGCCGGATCGGGCGTGTAGCCGTCGAGCACGAGGTCGAACAGCCGCCGGCTCGGGTCCCAGATCGCGCGTTCGCTGACCGAAACGCCGGTCGCGTCGAGCGGGACGATCTGGTAGCCGCCGGGCAGGAACGCGACCACCGCGCTCGCCATGTCGGCCTCGAACACGCCCGAGACGGTGCCGCTGAGCGCGCCGTCGGACCCGGTCTCGAGCTTTGTCGGCAGCATGTGCAGCGGCACGTATTCGCCCCCGGCGATGCGCTCGGCCCATTCGCCGCGACTTGCCAGAGTTTCGCTCGCGAGGATTGTCTGCAAGCCGAGCTGCGCCGGGATCAGCGGCGCGGAGGAGAGCACGCGGCCCATCTCGTAGTGGATCGCGGTCGATGCCTCACGGCCGAGGCCGAGGCCATCGAGTTCCTCCGGCAGTCGGATCATCAGCCAGCCCATCTCGGCGACCAGTTCCCAGCTCGCGTCGCGGCCGGGCGAGAGCGTGTCGGCGGGGAAGGCCTTCTGCGCGGCGTCGGTGAGTTCGCGAAGTTCGATCATGCCAGCACCCAGGTCTTCGGTTCGCGGGGGAGTTCGAGCATGCGCTCGGCGATGATGTTGCGCTGCACTTCCTCGCTGCCGCCGGCGATCGTCCAGGCGTAGGAGTTCATGAAGTCGGCCATCCAGTTGCCGGTATTGAGATCGCCGAAGGTGATCGGCGCGAGATATTGCTCGTCCATGCCGCCCAGCCGCAGCCCGAGCAGCGAATAGGCGCGCAGGGCCCGGCTATAGGCGTTCTTGACGATCGAGGCGTCGCCGACCCGCTCGATGCCCTTGATCCGGTTGTCGAGGAACTGGTCGGCGATCGCGCAGACCGCATCGACCTGCGTCACCAGTCCGCCGAAGTCGCGCAGCACCCCGGCATCGTTTTCGTAGCCGTTCTTGCGGATCAGTTCGGCGACGCGCCACAAGGCGCCGCGCATGCGGTAGCTCAGCTCCATCAGCGTCAGGCCGCGCTCGGACGCGAGAGTCGCCTGGGCCACGGCCCAGCCCTTGCCTTCCTCGCCGACACGCTGTTCGACCGGAATTGCGACGTTGTCGAGGAAGATCTCGGCGAATTCCTCGTCGCCCTGGATCTGGTTGATCGGGCTCACCGAGACGCCGGGCGTCTTCATGTCCATCAGCAGGTAGGTGATCCCGGCCTGCTTGGGGCCGTCGTTCGACGTGCGCACCAGCAGCAGGCACATGTCGGCGAACTGGGCCATGGTCGACCAGACCTTCTGGCCGTTGACGACATAGACCTCGCGGCCGTCGCGCGTCTCGCGCACCGCCTTGGTCTTGAGCGCGGCGAGGTCGGAGCCCGCGCCGGGCTCGGAAAAGCCCTGGCACCAAGTCTCGCCCTTGAGGATGCGCGGCAGATACTTGGCCTTTTGTTCGGCGCTGGCGCATTCGTGGAGCGTGGCAAAGGCGTGGTAGGTCGAGACGAACGAGAGCAGCAGGCGCGGCGCGTCGATCCGCGCGAGCTCCTCGTAGATCACCTTCTGCTCGGCAAGGCTGCGGCCGCCGCCCGGCCAATCGGCGGGCCAGTGCGGAATCGCGTAGCCGCCCTCGACGAGCTTCGCGAACCACGATCGCTGGGTCGCGACGAAATCGTCCTGCGTGCGGCTCGCGTCACGCCAGTCCTTTGGCGCGTTCTTTTCCATCCAGCCGCGGACTTCGGTCCGCAGCGCGTCCAGGGTGTCCTCTTCTCTCATCGGCGCTTCCATGCCCTCAGACTGTACGCACGTCCAGACCCTGCCGGACGCCAAGGCGAAATCAGACCGCGACTTCGATCGTGTCGCCCGCGATGCGCACCTCGAAGGTGTCGATCGGCATCGTTGCGGGCGGGTTCATCGGCTGTCCGGTCTCGAGGTCGAACCGCGCGCCGTGGACCGGGCAGGAGATCCAGCCGTTGCGCACGCGGCCGCACTCGAGAGTCTCGTAGGCATGACTGCACAAGTTGCGCACCGCGAAGATGCGGTCCTTGGTGTTGCACAGCACGATCGAGGTGCCTTCCACCTCGACCACGATCTTGCCGCCGGCGGGCACGTCCGCGGTCTTGGCTACGGCTACGAATGTCTTCTCGCTCATCGGATAGGTTCGTCTCTTCTCAAGATATTGCGCCCCACGCCCTGCTTCGCGAGACGCCATGGCGCAATCCAGCCGGGCGGGCCAGAGCAGGGGCAAGCAAGTTGCTGTACCCCGGCGGTCATTTCTCCGGCAAGTCGTGCTGGTGATAAGGAGCGCGATGCCCCACGCGGCAGATCCGGGAGAGCAAATTGATAGAGAATGAGACGTTCGACGTCGTTGTCGTCGGGTCGGGCGCGGCGGGCGCGATGGCGGCACTGCGGGCCGCCGATCTCGGCATGACGGTCCTCATCCTGGAGAAGGCGCACAAGTTCGGCGGCACGTCGGCGACATCGGGCGGGGTGATGTGGATTCCGAATCACCAGCTCGAAGGCGACAAGGGCGACAGCCGCGAATCGACATTCACCTATCTCGACAGCGTGATCGGCAAGGAGGTCAATCGCGAACGACTCGAGGCCTTCGTCGATGAATCGCCCAAGATGCTGCACTACCTCAAGAATACCGGGGTCGAGGTCATGGCCGCCGCCTGGCCCGACTACTTTCCGGACAATCCGGGGGCGCGCGCCGACCGTTCGGTGATCGTGCCCACTTTCGACGGGCGCGAACTGGGCGATGATCGCTATGCGCTGATGCGCGAGCAGTACAACCGCTTCAAGCTGTTCGGCCGTTACGCGATGGACCTCACCGAAACTTTCGCGCTGATGATGCAGTCCAAGGGCTGGCGCACGGTCGCGGGCAAGGTGATCGGGCGCTATTGGCTGGACCGTGGCACCCGCCGGGTCTCGCATCGCGACCGGCGTTTCACGCAGGGCGCGGCGCTGATGGGCGCGACCTACAAGCAAGTGTTCGCGCGAGGGGTCGAACTGCGGCTCGAAACCAAGCTCGAACGGCTCGTGGTGGACGAGTCGGGCCGGGTGACCGGCGCCGAGGTCTCCAACTTCGGCCGCTCTTACGAGGTCCATGCGCGGCATGGCGTGGTGCTCGCGGCGGGCGGGTTCGAGTGGAACCAGGAACTGCGTGACCGTTTCTACCCGATTCCGGGCCTGACCCGCCATTCCTCAACCCCCGAGGACGCCAACCGCGGCGAGGCGCTGATCGCGGCGGAGAAGATCGGCGCATCGACCGAGCATACCGAACAGGGCTGGTGGATGCCGACGATGACGCTGCCGATGAAAGGTGCGTCGAATTTCCACGAGATCCATCAGTCGGCCTTCGACGTCGGGCGGCCATGGAGCGTCGTCGTCAACCGCAATGGCGTGCGCTTCGTCGACGAGGCCTGCGGCTACGACCAGTTCGGGCAGGCGATGGTGCGCGACCACCTCGCGACCGGCGCGAACATGCCGTGCTGGCTGATCTTCGACGCCAAGTTCCGCAGGAAGTTCAGCGCGGGCGGGCTCATGCCCACGGTTCACACACCCGAGAAGAAGGTGCCGAAGGACTGGTGGGATCACTACGTTTTTCGCGCCGACACCATCGAGGAACTGTGCCGCAAGGTCCACTTGCCGGTCGATGCGGTGCAGCAGACCGTCGCCAAGATGAACGACTATGCCAGGACCGGCATCGATCCCGAATTCGGACGCGGTATGAACGCCTACGACCAGATGTTCGGCGATCCGGTTTCGACACCCAATCCCAACATCGGACCGATCGATACCGCGCCCTACTATGCCGTGCCGATCAACAACGGCGATCTCGGCACCAAAGGCGGGCTGCGCTGCGATGCGCGCGCGCGCGTGCTCGATGGCGAGGGGCGGCCGATCGCGGGGCTCTATTCGGCGGGCAACAACGCGGGCACGCCCTTCGGCGACGCTTATCCCGGCGCGGGCGCGACAATCGGCCCGGCGATGACCTTCGGCTATATCGCGGCGAACGACATCGCCGAGCGGTCGGGCAACCTGCGCGGCTGACACGACAACTCCAGACGGGATGAACGAGATGGAAGGCAAGGTAGCGATCGTCACCGGCGCGGCCGGCGGGATCGGCGAGGCGATCGTGCGGGCGCTGGGCGCGCGGGGCGTCAAGGTGCTGGGCACGGGACGCAACGCGGGCAAGCTCCAGGCGCTAAAGGACGCGCTTGCGGGTACGATGGACTTCGATTTCGTCGCGGTCGACGCTACCGCCGACGACGCTCCGGAGAAGATCGTCGGCGGCGCGATCGCCGCGTTCGGCAGGCTCGATATCGTCGTCAACAATGCTGGGTCGTTCAATTTCGGCCCGGTCGACCAGACCACCGACGAGATGCTCGACGAAGTGCTCTCGATCTCGATGCGCGCGCCGTTCCGCCTGTGCCGCGAGGCGCTCAAGCACATCGGCAAGGGCGGCTCGTTCGTCTTTATCGGCTCGACCTGGGGTCTCTACGGCACGCCCGGGGGCGGGGCCTACTCGGTGGTCAAGTCGGGCCAGATCGGACTTACCCAGACAATGGCGGCGGAGTACGGCGCGAAGGGCATCCGCACCAACTACGTCGCGCCCTCGGTGGTGCGCACCGAGATGACCGACGCGTTCTGGGACCTCGACTTCTTCCGGCGCACAAACCACGAACTCACTCCGAGCGACCGCGAAGCGACCACGGCGGACGTCGCCAACATGGTCGTCTTCCTTTGCTCGGACGAGGCGGGGTTCATCAACGGCCAGACGATCGCGGTCGACGGGGGCATCTCGACCACGCGCTATCTCGCGCCGGAAGCGGTCGGGGCGGTGCGTCAGTAAGGTCTTACAGGAATCTTTGTGCGAATCGGCACGTGTTTACACGCATATGTGTAAGTGCGTGTCTGTGCGCCTGTAAGGCTGTGAAGCCCATACAGAACGGGCCTGTATGGGTTTGCAGCCATGACAAGCCGCGCTTGTCGGGCGCGATCGCCCTGGCGTCGGATCGCGCCACCCCTTGTTAGAGCGCGGCCGTCTGGCTAACGCGCTGAGCGGCCGTACAGGACGTATCCGAGAGGCGAGGGGACGCGATGGAATTCGATTGGACCGAGGATCAGCAGGCCTTCCGGCAGACGATCCGCGACTTTCTCGGCGCGAACCTGCCCGATGACTGGGAGAATTTCTCCGAGCATGGCCCGGCGTCTCCCGCGCTGACCGCCTTCGCGCGCGAATTCTGCGTCAAACTCGCCGAGGCGGGTCTTCTCTTCCCGCATTGGCCCAGGGAGATGGGCGGCGAGGGCCTTGGCCCCTGGGAGCAGCAGATCCTCTCCGAGGAGATGTGGATCGCGGGCGAGCCGCGCGGCGGTCAGTACATGAACGTCAACTGGATCGGCCCGACGCTCGAACGCTACGGCAGCGACGAACAGAAGGCGCGCTATCTCGCGCCGATCACGCGCGGCGAATCGCTGTGGTGCCAGGGCTTCTCCGAGCCCGACGCGGGCTCCGACCTTGCCTCGCTACGCACCCGCGCGGTCTTCACCGAGGGCAACTACGTCATCAACGGCCAGAAGATCTGGACCAGCTACGCCGGGCTCGCCGACACCTGCTTCCTGCTCACGCGCACCAGCGACGACCGCAAGAAGGGCATCACCATTTTCCTCGTGCCGATGGATACGCCGGGCATCACCGTGCGGCAGATCCCGTCGCTGATCGGCGAGGGCGACATCCACGAAGTCTTCTTCGACGACGTCACGGTGCCCGAAAGCGCGCGCTTCGGCGACGAGGGGCAGGCCTGGGAGATCATCGCCTATTCGTTGCGCAACGAGCGGCTCGGCATCCCGCGCTTCGTGCTGGCGCGCGCCGCGCTCGACCGGGCGGTGGCGATGCTCAAGCAGGCCGGCGACTTCGGCGGCGAGGCGGTGCGCATCGAGGCGGCCCGCTGCGCCGCGCTCTGCGAGGCGGCGGGCACGGCGAACTACGCCGTCGTCCAGAAGCGCGTCGACGGGCTTTCGATCGGCGCCGAATCGAGTTCGGCGCGCTATGCGACGGTGATGGCCGAGCGCGCGGTCTGCGAATTCGTGGTCGAGTTCGTTCCCGAGGCGCTGGCGGGCGCCGCGCCCTACCTCAAGATGCATCACCAGCGCGGGATCGTCGCCGGCGTCGCCGCCGGATCGGCCGAGATCCAGCTCAACATCATCGCGAGCGAAGTGCTCGAACTGCCGAGGGAGCCGCGCTGATGAAGCTGTCGCTGAGCGAAGACCAGAGCCAGATCCTCGATTTCGTCGATACGCTGACGAAACCGTTCGCCAGCGTGCCGATGCACGACGTTTCGCTGGCGCTGTCCAGCGACGCGCTCGATGCCGAGCTCGTCGAGGGCGGGTTTCTCGATGTCATGGCCGAAGAGGAACTGGGGCCGGTGACCGCCGCGCTCGTGGTCGAGCGGCTCGCGCGGCTGCCCTTCGCGGTCGAGGCCGCTGCCTCGGCGCTCGTGCGCCATGCGGTCGATCCCGAGCTGCCCCGGCCGCTATGCCTCGTCGAGGAAGGCCGCCTGCGCAAGCCGGTGCGCTTCCTCAAGGAAGGGGCGACGGTGCTCGTCGTCGGGGCCTCGGGCGTGCGCAGCTTCACCGCTTCCGCAGAGATGATTCGCCCGGCGCAGGAAGATACGCTCTACGCCTACCCGGTCGCGTTCCTCACCGAGCTGCCCGACGCACTCACTTCGCACGATGTCGAGGCTGCCGAGATCCTGCGCTGCTGGCGTCTCGCGCTGGCGGCGGAAGCCTCCGGGTTACTCGCCGCCGCGCTGCAGTCGGTCGTCACCTATACCAGCGAGCGCAAGCAGTTCGGCCGCCCGCTCGCGACGTTCCAGGGCCTGCGCCACCGCCTGGCCGAGGACCAGGTCATGACCAACAGCGTCTACTGGCTGGCGATGCGCGCCGCAGGGACCGGCGATCAGGGTGATGCCGCACTCGCCGCGCTCCACGCGCAGGAAGCGGCCAAGCGCGTGTGCTACGATTACCACCAGTTCCTTGGCGGCATGGGCATGACGCTCGAGCATCCGCTGCACTTGTGGACCTACCGGCTCAAGCTGCTCACTGCCGAACTCGGCGGGCGCGGCGCGCAGGCGCTGGCGGCGGCGGACGCGCTCTGGGAGTGACTGCGGCGCCGCGATACGACGCGCGGGTTGGGAGAGGGAACATGATTGATCTTGGCGGACAAGTGGCGCTGGTAACCGGCGCGGGCCAGAACGCGGGGCGCGCGATCGCGCTCGAACTCGCACGGCAAGGCGCAGGCGGCGTCGCGGTGAACGACTTCGTGGCCGAGCGCGCCGAGTCGGTCGCGGCGGAGATCCGCGAGACCGGCGTTCCGGCGATGGCGGCGCCGTTCGACGTTGGCGATCTCGACGCGGCGCACGCGGCCGTAGCGGCGGTGGCAGACGAACTCGGCCCCGCGACCGTGCTCGTCAACAACGCCGGCATGGCCGGGCCGGGCGTGGAAATGCGTCCCACGCAGATGTTCTGGGAGGAGGACCCGGCGAACTGGGATCGCTACCTGCGCACCAACCTTTACGGCGTCTACAACTGCTGCCACGCGGCGATTCCCGCGATGGTCGCGGCCAAGCGCGGCCGGATCGTGACGATCGTTTCCGATTCGGGCCGTATCGGCGAGCCCCGGCTCGCGGTCTATGCCTCGGCGAAGGCAGGCGCGCAGAGCTTCATGCGCTCGATCGCCAAGGAACTGGGCCGTTACAACGTCACCTGCAATGCGGTCTCGCTGTCCTCGCTGATGCCCGACATGCCCGAAGAGCAGCTCGCCGCGTTCATGGAGACCGAACAGGCGAAGGCGCAGTTGTCGCGCTACACGATCCGGCGCTACGGCAAGTCGGCGGACGTCGCGGCGCTGGTGACGTTCCTGTGCTCCGACGCCGCGAGCTGGATCACCGGGCAGACCTATCCGCTCAACGGAGGCTACGCGCCCTCGATGTGAGGCGGCCCGCGGGCGGATCGACGAGAAGCGGTTGACGCGGCGGGGCAGGGTCCGACAAATATCGCGATCCGCCGGGAGAAGTCCATGCCGTCACCGTCCTTTCACGCCCCCGAAACGCGCGAGGCGGCGATCGCGCTGCTCGCGGCAGATCCGGGAGCGCGACCGCTCTCGGGCGGGACCGATCTCGTCGTGCAGATGCGCAGCGGCCGCTTCGTGCCGAGCGCGGTCGTAGATCTCAAGCGGATCGCGGGCATGTCGGGCGTGCGCGCTATGGGCGAGGGTTTCGCCATCGGCGCGGCGACGCCGTGCACGGCGCTCAAGGCCGACGCCGCGCTGGCCGCCGCCTGGCCGGGCGTGGTCGAGGCGGCCAACCTGATCGGCTCGGTCCAGGTTCGCAACCGCGCGACCATGGCGGGCAACCTGTGCAATGCGTCTCCGGCAGCCGACAGCGTTCCCGCGCTCGCTGCGGCGAACGCGCGCGTGCTGGTTGCGGGGCCGAACGGCGAGCGCGAGGTGCCGGTGCTCGACATCCCGCTATCGCCGGGCAAGACCTCGCTTACGCCCGGCGAGTTCGTCGCCGAGATTCGCCTGCCGCCGCGGCTGGAGCGGGGCGGCGACGCCTATCTGCGCTCGACGCCGCGCACCGAGATGGACATCGCCGTCGCCGGGGCCGGGGTCAGTGTCGAGATGGCTCCGGACGGCACCTGCGCCGCCGCGCGAATCGCGCTCGGCGCGGTGGGCCCCAAGGTCGTGCTCGTGGAAGAGGCCGCCGCCGCGCTGGTCGGCACGCGGCTCGACGATGCCGCGCTCGAGGCCATGGCCGTGGCGATCCGCGCCGCGTGTCATCCGATCGACGACAAGCGCGGCACCGTCGCCTATCGCAAGGCCATGGCGGCCACGCTGGCCCGGCGCGCCCTGTTCATTGCCGTCAAGCGCGCGGGAGGCGCCGCATGAGCAAGCTCCACATCACCACGACGATCAACGGCGATGCGGCGGAGTTCCTCTGCGATCCCGCCGCCACGCTGCTCGACGTGTTGCGCGGCGAACTCGACCTGACCGGCAGCAAGGAAGGCTGCGGCTCGGGCGACTGCGGGGCCTGCACGGTGGTGCTCGACGGCGAGATGGTCTGCTCGTGCCTGGTGCTCGCCGCCGAGGCCGAGGGACGCGTGATCGCCACGATCGAGGGCGTCGCCGAGGGCAATGCGCTGCATCCCGTCCAGCGCCAGTTCCTCGAGAAGGGCGCGCTGCAGTGCGGCTTCTGCACTCCGGGATTCATCGTCGCGGCCAAGGCGCTGGTCGACCGGAACCCCGACCCGACCGAGACCGAGATCCGCTACTGGCTCGCGGGCAACTTGTGCCGCTGCACCGGCTACGACAAGATCGTGCGCGCGGTGCAGGCCGCCGCAGCCGAACTCCGCCAGGAAAGGACGCCGGCATGAACGCGCCCGAAAAGCCCGAAGCTTTCCAGCACTTCCGCCATGTCGGCACGCGGCCGGTCCGGCCCGACGGGATCGACAAGGTCACCGGCAAGGCGGTGTTCGGCCCCGATTTCAAGGCGGCGGGCATGCTGTGGGGCGCGATCGTGCGCAGCCCGCATCCCCACGCTCGGATCGTATCGATCGACAGCCGCAAGGCCGAAGCACTGCCGGGCGTGAAGGCGATAGTGACGGGTCGCGATTTCCCGAGCCTCCAGTCGCAGGTCATGGCCGTGGGCGAGAGTTCGTCCGACGTGGTCGACATCGCCAAGAACTGCCTTGCGCTCGACAAGGCGCTCTACGAGGGTCACGCCGTCGCCGCCGTCGCCGCGACCAGCCCCGAGGCGGCGCGCGAAGCGGTCGCGCTGATCGCGGTCGAATACGAAGTTCTCCCGCATGTCCTGGGCCTCGAAGAAGCGCTCGCCGAAGGCGCGCCGCTCGTCAACGAGGCCAACTTCACGCGCGGCGTCGAGCCGAAGCCCGACGCGCCGTCGAACGCCTCGATGCAGGTCACGGTGGACAGGGGCGACGTCGAAGCCGCGCTGGCGGGTGCGGCGGCGGTCGTCGCGGGGCGCTATACCATGGAGCCGGTCCACCAGGGCTACCTCGAACCGCATGCCTGCGTCGCCTCGTGGAATGCCGATGGGCAGGCGCAGATCTGGGCTTCGAGCCAGGGCCACTTCGCGATCCGCTCGCTCGTCGCCTCGACGCTGATGATCCCGCAGGCCGACATCCGCGTGACGCCGCTCGAGATCGGCGGCGGCTTCGGCGGCAAGACAACGGTCTATCTCGAGCCGGTGGCGATGCTGCTATCGAAAAAGGCGGGGCGTCCCGTGCGTCTGGCGATGAGCCGCGAGGAGGTGTTCAAGGCCTCGGGCCCGGCGCCCGGAGCGGTGATCGAGGTGCGGATCGGGGCCGACGCGGAGGGCACGCTCGTCGCCGCCGACATCGACTTCAAGTATCATTCGGGCGCTTTCGCCGCGATCACCGCCAGTTCGGGCGTGGCGAGCGCGATCGGCCACTACAAGGTCGGCGCGATCCGCGTGGTCGGCACCGAGGTGCTGTGCAACCGGCCCGCGACCAAGGCCTATCGCGCGCCCGGCGCGCCGCAGGTGAACTTCGCGGTCGAGAGCGCGATCGACGAACTGGCTGCGAAGCTCGGGCTCGATCCGCTCGAACTGCGCCTCAGGAACGCGGTGGCGCCCGGCGATCCGCAGACCTCGGGCGTGCCATACGGCAAGATCGGCTGGATCGAATGCCTCGATGCGGCCAAGGCGCATCCGCACTGGTCGGCGCCGCTCGGCAAGAACCAGGGCAGGGGCATCGCCGGGGGCTATTGGGGCAACTACGGCGGCCCTTCGACCGCGGCGGTCTCGCTCGGCGAGGACGGGTCGGTGCTCGTCACCACCGGGAGCCCCGATATCGGCGGCAGCCGCGCCTCGATGGCGATCATGGCTGCCGAGACGCTCGAATTGCCGTACGAGAGCGTGCGCTGCACGATCACTGACACCTCCTCGATCGGCTTCTCGATGGTGACGGGCGGCAGCCGCGTCACCTTCGCGACCGGCAAGGCGGTGATCGAGGCGGCGACGAAGGTCCGCGACACGCTTCGCGAGCGCGGCGAAGATGTGGGGTGTCGAACCCGTGGCGGTCGAATGGCGCGACGGCGCCGCGGTCTGCGTCGACGGCGCGAAGGCGGGTGAGACCATGCCGATCGCTGCGATCGCCGGGCGTGCGGCTTTCTCGGGCGGTCCGATCGCGGCCGAAGTGGGACTCAACGCGGCGGGCTGGCTGCCCGGCTTCGGCGTGCACATCTGCGATGTCGAGGTCGATCCGGAGACCGGGCACACCACGGTATTGCGCTACACCGCGATCCAGGACGTCGGCCGCGCCATCCACCCCGACTACGTCGAGGGCCAGATCCAGGGCGGCGCGGTGCAGGGCATCGGCTGGGCGCTCAACGAGACCTATATCTACGATGCGCAGGGCAAGCTCGATAACGCGGGCTTCCTCGATTACCGCATGCCCGTGGCCTCGGATCTGCCGATGATCGATGCGGTGATGGTCGAAGTGCCCAATCCCGATCACCCCTACGGCGTGAAAGGCGTCGGCGAAGTGCCAATCGTGCCGCCGCTTGCCGCCGTCGCCAATGCCGTGGCGCGCGCGACCGGCGTGCGCCTGCGCGATTTGCCGCTTTCGCCCGACCGGGTCCACGCGGCGCTCCATCCCGAGGGCTGAGCGCCGTGCGCATCGTGGTCATGCCCCCGCTCGACCGCGAATTCTTCGGCAGCGACCGGCTCGATCTCGAAGCGGCCAACCTGTTCGGCATGGTCGAGAAGCTCGACGAACTCGCGCCCGGCTTCGCAAGCGTGGCGGATGTGCGCGCGGCCTTCGCGATCGACGGCGTGGTCGTGCACGACTGGTCGGCGAGCCTCGCCGACGCCAGCGAGGTGATCGTCCTGCCGCGCGTCGGCGGCGGATGAGCGCCGTCAGGCGCGCGCGCCGCGCCGGAACAGCGCCTGCTCGCAGACCGTATAGCTGGGATCGTCGGCGCCCAGACCGAGCAGCCCGCCGCCGTCGAACGGCCTGCGGATCTTGAGGTCGTAGGTCACGACCCGCTTGGAGAAGCGCCACTTGCCGTCCGCGCATCGCCGGTAATTGTCGATGTAGCGCACCGCCATGAAGTCTTCCTCGCGCGCATTCCCGCCCGTCTGGTCGGAGATCACGTGGTAGGCTAGCGCGTAGACCTCGCCGCTGGCGCGGTCGCCCTCGATCGCGATCAGGTGGTTGCACACGTGGTGGCCGCTGTAGGGCATGTACGGCAGCGCCGCCTCGATGAACTTGCAATAGTCCTCGGCGGACCCGTCGAAGCTGTCGCCGTGAGTGTCGGTCGCGTCCTCGGTGTAGAGATCGCGCAGCAGTTCCGGGTCCTTGCGGTCGACGGCGCGCGAATAGAGCAGCACGAGGTCGCGGATCGCCTCCTTGTCGATCAGGGCCCGGATCGCCTCGGCGGTGGCCGCGCTCGTGTCTTGCGCCATTGTCGTCCCCTCCCATGGTCCGGCCGCATCTTGCGTCCCGGTTTGCGTTATTCGGTTAGCGCGAGGGCGACGCCTCGGCGGCCTCGCGCTGGTCGGCCTCGTCGTCCTCCGAGGCCGGGCTGGTGAGATAGGGGGCATTCGCCACCGTGCGCACGGAGAGCACGCAGCGCACCTCGCCGTCCTCGCCGTCGGCCTCGATCCGGCGCAGAAAACCGGACGAGATGCGGTGCAGGCGAAGCCCCTGCAGCGGGCCGCCGGTCATGATCACGTCGTCGCCGGTGAGCAGGTAGCTGCCGCGCCCCGCCGGCACCCGGTAGCCCGAACCGTTGACCACCAGGAACTCGAGATCCTCGAGCGCGATTCCCGCCGGCCCGGTCGCGTCACCGGGCGATTCGCACACGTAACGGCCTTGTACCAGCGTCCCCAGCCTGCCGCCCGGAACCGGTGGCGGCGCGGGCGAGGCGAGCACCGGGCTCGCGGCGGCCAGCCCGCATGCCAGCGCTATCAGCGTGTGTCTTTTCATCGCGCGCGAGCCTAGCATCGGCCCGGGGGAATTGCCACGGGCGGCCACGCACGCTAAGGGCGCGGCCTGTTTTTTTACGCGCTCTTTCCCATCGAAGGCATCTCCCCATGAAGATCAGCGGCGTCGACATTCGCCCCGGCAACATTCTCGAATACGAAAACGGCATCTGGAAGGTCGCCAAGACGCAGCACACCCAGCCCGGCAAGGGCGGTGCGTTCATGCAGGTCGAGATGAAGAACCTGATCGACGGCCGCAAGACCAACGTGCGCTTCCGCAGCGCCGACACGGTCGAGAAGGTGCGCCTCGATACCAAGGACTTCCAGTACCTTTACGCCGACGGCGATCAGCTTGTGTTCATGGATACCGATTCATACGAGCAGATACAGCTTCCGGCGGACCTGCTGGGCGATGCGGCCGCCTTCCTTCAGGACGGCATGCAGGTTCTCCTCGAGCTGTGGGAGGAACGTCCCATCTCGGTCCAGCTCCCCGAACAGGTCGAGGCGACGATCGTCGAGGCCGACGCGGTGGTGAAGGGGCAGACGGCCTCCTCGAGCTACAAGCCCGCCGTCCTCGACAACGGCGTGCGGGTGATGGTCCCGCCGCATATCGAGAGCGGCACCCGGATCGTCGTGGACGTCTACGAAAAGACATACGTACGAAAGGCGGATTGATGCTGCGCAAGATCACCCTCGCACCCCTCGTCGCACTGGCGCTCGTTGCCGGGCCGGTTTCCGCCCAGGAGGCCACCCAGCCGAGCAAGGCGGACATGGACAACGCAGTTCTCTACCTCAAGGTGATGATCGCAGGGCTCCAGTCGGACAAGGTCGAGCAGCCGGTGAAAAGCGCGCTGGTCGGGTGCCTTTACGGCAATCCGCTCAAGAAGATCAGCGAATCTTTGGACAAGGTCATCGCCGACAATCCGGGCAAGATCTCGCGCGACAATGCCGACCAGGTGCTGAGCGCCATGGCCGCCGTGTGCGGCTATCGCCCGCAGCAGGCCGCCGCGCCGGCAGCGACCGGTTCGACTCCGCAGGGCCGCTAGAGCGAACTCTCCGCAGGGTCGCTTAAGCGACAAGGCCCGCGCGTCGGGCGACAGGAACGGAAAAACTATACGATGGCCGCAGTATCGGGTCTCATCCGGGTGATGGAGAAGGCCGCCCGCAAGGCGGGGCAGCGCCTGCGCCGCGACTTCGGCGAGGTCGAGCACCTGCAGGTCTCGCGCAAGGGGCCCTCGGACTTCGTCTCGAAGGCCGACCAGGCGGCCGAGCGTACGATCTGGGACGAACTCAAGGTCGCGCGGCCCGGCTGGGGCTTCGTGATGGAGGAAGGGGGCGTGATCGAGGGCGAGCCCGGCATGCCGCGCTTCATCGTCGATCCGCTCGACGGCACCAGCAACTTCCTCCACGGCATCCCGCACTTCTCGGTCTCGATCGCGGCGCAGGAGCCGCGTCTCGACGGCAACAAGTCGATCAACGGCGGCTGGGGCGACGTCATCGCCGCGATCGTCTACCAGCCCATCACCGACGAGAGCTTCTGGGCCGAGAAGAGCCGCGGCGCCTGGCTCCAGGATCGCCGCTTGCGCGTCTCCGCGCGGCGCCATCTCGACGAGGCGCTGATCGCCACCGGCATTCCCTTCTCGGGTCGCGGCGACATGGGCCAGTGGACCAAGATCTATCACGCGCTCGGTCCCGACGTTGCCGGAATCAGGCGGTTCGGCTCGGCCGCGCTCGATCTCGCCTGGGTCGCGGCGGGCCGCTACGAGGGTTTCTGGGAAGGCGGTCTCAGCCCGTGGGACACCGCCGCCGGATGCCTGCTGGTGCGCGAGGCCGGGGGTTTCGTGACCGACTGGCGCGGTCGCTCGCAGGCGGTCTGCGACACCGAGATCCTCGCCGCGAACGACGGCCTGCACTCCAAGCTGCACAAGCTGGTCGCCAACGCGCTCAAGACCTGACCGGCGCTGCGGCGCGGGGCTTATCGCTATTTTAACCACGCGATGGGAAACATACGGCTCCCCGATGGGTTGGGAATCGTATGACGCGCAATGGTCTCACCTGTGCTTGTCTTGTCCCGGTCGCCTGGGCCGCCGGCGCTTCCGCCGCTCAGGCGCGCGGGGAAAACTCCGTCCACGAACTTGAGCGCGCGCGCGATTTCGATCTCGCGCGCTCGATCTCGGCCCGCGCCATGCCGCGCGGCGACCGTGAGCGTGAGCGCGTCGGCCGCGAAGCGCCGCGCTTCGCCGAGGACCCGCTCGGGCCGCGCTGGTCCTACCGGCCGACGGGCGAGGGCCCCAGCTTCGAGGTCAGCGCACTCGGCGCCGGCCGCGACAGCCGCGCGGGTCTGCTCAATGTCGGGGTCGATTGGCAATTCTGAAACGATACGGCTGACGCTTGAACGGCGCGGGACACGCGGCTAAGCGTCGCGCTCCAGGCCGTGCCCCTGTGGCGGAATGGTAGACGCGAACGACTCAAAATCGTTTGTCGCAAGACGTGCCCGTTCGAGTCGGGCCAGGGGCACCACGCCGGGGCGCAACGTCATCATGCGGGAAACGCAAGGTTCGACCGTTGCGGATCGGCGCCTTCGGTCATAGCCTGTGGGGATGTCGCTTCGTCACATTGTCCCGCTCGCCGCGCTCGCGCTCTCGTTGCCCGCTTCCTCGTTGCCCGCTTCCGCCCAGACCGCGCCGTTGCGCGAAAAGGTCGCGGCGGACATGCCGGGGCTGATGGAGATCTACCGCGATCTCCACGCCAATCCCGAACTGGGCTTCACCGAAGTCCGCACTGCCGCGATCCTCGCCAAGGCCGCGCGCGAGGCCGGTTTCGAGGTGACCGAGAACGTCGGCAAGACCGGGGTGGTCGCGGTTCTGCGCAACGGCCCGGGTCCGACCCTGATGATCCGTACCGATATGGACGCACTGCCGCTCGAGGAGAAGACGGGGCTACCCTTCGCGTCGACCAAGCGTGCGGCTTCGGTCACCTCCGGGGTCGAGAGCTACGTCATGCACGCCTGCGGGCACGACACGCACATGACCGCCTGGATCGAGACGGCCCGACTCCTCGCCGCGCGCCGTGACCAATGGTCGGGTACGCTGGTGATGATCGGGCAACCCGCCGAGGAACTCGGGCAGGGCGCGCGAGCGATGATCAAGGACGGGCTCTTCGAGCGCTTTCCCAAGCCCGACTACGTGCTCGCCTTCCACGATTCGGCCGATCTCGCCGCCGGCGTGCTCGGCGGGACCGAGGGCTTTGCCATGGCCAACACCGATAGCGTCGACATCGAGGTCAAGGGCGAGGGCGGTCACGGTGCTTCGCCGCACACGACGAAAGATCCGATCGTGCTCGCCAGCGCCATCGTCAACAAGCTGCAGACGATCGTCAGCCGCGAGCAGAACCCGACCGATCCCGCCGTCGTCACTGTCGGCTCGATCCACGCCGGGGCGACCTACAACATCATCCCGGACACCGCGAAACTGCAATTGACCGTGCGCACCTACAGCGACACGACGCGCGAGCGCGTGCTCGCAGCGATCAAGCGGATCGCGCGCGGCGAGGCAATCGCCTCGGGAATCGCCGAAGACAGCTTGCCGGTCGTCATGGTGAAGGAGGAGTACACGCGCGCGACGTACAACTCCCCCGATCTCGCGGCCGACATGCTGGCGAACTTCCGCGAGCGGTTCGGCACGGATCGCGTAAAGGTGCTCCCGCCGGCCATGGTCGGCGAGGACTTCGGCGAATACTACCTCGCCGATCCGGAGCACAGGAAATCGATGCTGTTTCGCGTCGGCGGGGTTCCGGCGGAGAAGTTCGCGGCGGCGCGGCGCGACGGTGCCGAGCTTCCGTCGCTGCACAGTCCCTTCTGGGCGCCCGATGCCGAGGCCGTGGTCGGCACGGCCGCCGAAGCGCTCACCGCGACGACGATGCGCCTGCTCGCCAAATCCGGCGAAAGCTGAGCGAAAGAATCGCGAAAGGCGCTATTCGTTGCCTTCGCCGGCGCGCATGCGCGATTGGTTGATAAGGTTCTGAACATCGCCCGACGAGGGCGCTGCATCGTCGGAATCCGGATTGAGCGAGCGCTTCCTGGTCGATTCGAGCCAGGCCAGCCATTCCTCGTAGGTCATGCCCGGCGGCGGTCCTTGCCGGAGACCGGCGCGGGCCGGGGCGATCGCTTGCGTGGCGACGGAACTGTAGGAGGGCGAGCCGCCTAAGTCCGCGTCGACGTAGTTGGTGGGCAGGAGATCGTTGTCGTCCCCCCAGTCATCGGGAGCCAGTTCTTGTGCGAGGCGTCTGCTGCTGCGCCGCTTGGTGTCGGCCTCGATCGCCAGATCGACCGAATCGGACTGATACGCCGCGGCCTGGCTCCCCAGTCCCCCGTCGCCGCCGTCATCGGTCACGAGCGCGACCGCGCCGGTGACGAGAATCGTCACCACCGCGAAATGGCGGTAGATCTTGGCATTGAGCGCCGGGGGGCGGGCGAGCCGTGGCATGGCGCGGCAATCTAGAGCGAACCGGTTAATCGATCTTCAGGATCGTATGGTTACCATTGGCTTGCCGAGGCCCGGCGCATTGTGCCCGAGCTTGCGAGCCGGCTGTAAACTGCGCCGACATTCGGCGAACGATCTCCCGTGATCGCCAATTCGGTTCAGCGCGGCGCATCGCGCAACCTGTCAGATTTACCGACATTTTACGCATTGGTCCTAGAGTCTTCGAGCGAGCCAACGAAGGTTCGAGAGAGACCCCGCGCACGATGATTCGTCTTTTCAAGCACTACATCCCGCATGCGGTCATCCTGTTGTGGCTGGTCGACGCGATTCTGCTGGTGGGTGCGAACGAGCTGTCTTGGCAGTTGCGTGCAAGCCAGATCGGCATGGAGCCCGCGGCGCTCTCCACCAGACTTGCCGCGCATTCCGGATTCGCGCTGATGATCCTCTTGGCCATGACTGCGGTCGGGGTATACGGATCGGATGCCTTGCGCTCGCTGCGCTTTGCCGGAGCGCGCATCCTCGTCGCGATCTCGCTTGGCGTCATCGCGCTTGCCTTCGTCGACTTCCTGCTTGGCGGCCAGACCTTCTGGCGTTCCACGCTGGCTTACGCCATGGGCCTTGCGATCGTTCTGCTCATGCTCAACCGCGTGTTGCTGGGCAGCCTCCTGGGAACCGCGGCCTTTCGTCGCCGCGTGCTCGTGCTGGGGGCGGGCAACCGCGCCGAGCGCCTGCGTCAGCTCAGTCACCGTCCCGAGGCGGGATTCGCGATCGTCGGCTATGTCGCGATGGGCGAGGCCGCGCCGGCCGTCGAGGAGGCGATCGCACGCGGGGCGATCCACAACCTCACGCGCTATGTCGAGAATCTCGGCGTCAGCGAGGTGGTCCTCGCGCTGGAGGAGCGGCGCAACGCGCTCCCGCTAAAGGACCTTCTGCGAATCAAGACCGCGGGCGTCCACGTCAACGAATTCTCCAGCTTCCTCGAACGCGAGACCGGCCGCGTCGATCTCGACACGCTCAATCCGAGCTGGCTGATCTTTTCGGACGGGTTCTCGTCCGGTCGCATGCTCTCTAGCGCGTCCAAGCGCGTGTTCGACGTCGCGGCGAGCGCGTTGCTGCTGGTTCTGACCGCGCCGCTGATCGTGATCTTCGCGGTGCTGGTGAAGCTCGACAGCAAGGGCCCCGCGTTCTTCCGGCAGACCCGCGTCGGGCTGTTCGGCCAGAACTACGAATGCGTGAAGCTGCGCTCGATGCGCACCGACGCGGAGGCCGACGGCGCCCAGTGGGCGACGGAGGACGACCCGCGCGTCACACGGATCGGCAGGTTCATCCGCAAGGTGCGCATCGACGAGTTGCCGCAGGCCTGGAGCGTGCTGAAAGGCCAGATGAGCTTCGTCGGCCCGCGTCCCGAACGGCCCGAATTCGTCGCCGACCTCGAGGAACAGCTACCCTACTACGCCGAACGCCACATGGTGAAACCGGGAATAACCGGCTGGGCGCAGGTCAACTATCCCTACGGCGCCTCGATCGAGGATTCGCGCAACAAGCTCGAATACGACCTCTACTACGCCAAGAACTACACGCCCTTCCTCGATCTGCTGATCATCCTGCAGACGCTGCGGGTCGTGCTCTGGCACGAGGGCGCGCGGTGATGGTGGTGGCCGCAGGCGATATGTGGATCTTCATGGGCCACGTCCTGGGCATTTGCGCCGCCATCGTCTGCGCCGCGCTGGCCGCGTGGCTCTGGCCGCGCCGCGCTGCGTTCCGACCCGCCGGAACCGCGATCGCCGCCGCGCTGCTGCTGACCGCGGTCATGGAGATCGCAAACGTCGCCGCGCCGCCGGGCAATCTTGGCGCGACGATCGCGGAATCGCTGCGCAACCTCGGCTGGCTGCTGGTGATCTACCGCCTGTTCTCGGGGGACGGCCGTCACGCCAGCCTCGCGCCGATCCGGCCGGTGGTGCTGTCGCTGGCCTTCGTCGAGTGCCTCCAGCTCTCGGCCGCCTTCGTGGTGACCCGGCTGCCCGATGCGGGACTGGCGCTGCGACCCCTCTTCGAATTCAGCATCATCGTGCGTCTTCTGCTGACCGTGGGCGCGCTGGTGCTCATCCACAACCTCTACGCGGGCGCTTCGCGCGATGTGCGCACGAGCCTGCGCTGGCCGGCGGCCGCGCTTGCGGTGGTCTACGGTTTCGATCTCAATCTCTACACCATCGCCTACCTCTCCGACGCCTGGCCGGCCGAGATCGCCGTGCTGCGCGGCGCGGCGACGATCATCATGGGCGGCCTGATCATGGTCGGGGCTTCGAAGGGGCGCGATTTCGTGCGCATCCGGCCCTCGCGCGCGGTGACCTTCCAGACCTTTTCGCTCATGGTCATCGGCATCTACCTCGTCGCCATGGTGGCCATCGCCCAGTGGCTCTCGTACATGGGCGGCGACTTCGCGCGGGTCATGGAGCTCGTTTTCGTGACGCTGGCGAGCGCGACCGCCTTGCTGGTCCTGCCGTCCAAGCGGGTGCGTGGGTGGCTCAAGGTGACTCTCGCCAAGCACTTGTTCCAGCACCGCTACGACTACCGCGAGGAATGGCTGCGTTTCACCCGCACGATCGGCAACAGCGGGTCGGAAGCGGCGCCGCTGGGTGAGCGGGTCGTCCAGGCCGTGGCCGATATTCCCGATTGCCCCGCCGGGCTGCTGCTGACTCCCGGCGACCACGGCGATCTCACGCTGGCGGCCCGGTGGAACTGGCCCGAACTCGAAGTCCCGGCGGCGGCAATCCCGACGGCCTCCGTCGGCTTCTTCGAGCGCGAGAACTACATCGTCGATCTCGACGACATCCGCGCCGAAGACGAATTGTCGGCGATCCGCGAGCAGATTCCGGCCTGGCTGATCGAGGCGCGGCAAGCCTGGGCTCTGGTGCCGTTGGTGCACTTCGAACGTCTGATCGGCATGGTCGTGCTCGCGCGGCCGGCGCTGGTCCGCAAGCTCGACTGGGAAGATTTCGATCTGCTGCGCGTCGTCGGCCAGCAGCTCGCGAGCTATCTCGCGGAGAACTCCAGCCAGGAAGCCCTGGCCGAGGCGAGCCGCTTCGACGAATTCCATCGCCGCATCGCCTTCGTGATGCACGACATCAAGAATCTCGCGAGCCAGCTTTCGCTGCTCGCCCGCAATGCGGAAAAGCACGCCGACAATCCCGAGTTCCGCGCCGACATGCTGGTGACGCTGCGCAATTCCTCGGACAAGCTCACCGCCCTGCTCGCCCGGCTCGGGCGCTACGGCAAGGGCGCGGTCGACCGGCTCCAAACGGTATCTGCCGAAGACGTGCTGGCCCGCGTGATGAGCCACTTTCAGGGCAATGAGCAGGTCGTGCTGACCCAGGCGCAGAACATCGCCATCACCGCGAACGTCGATTCGCTCGAACAAGTGCTGGTCCATCTCGTCCAGAACGGACTCGACGCGAGCCAGTCCGAATCCCCGGTTTTCGTGTCGGTAAGCACCGAAGGCCTCAACGCGCGGTTCGAAGTTCTCGATTCCGGATCGGGAATGTCGCCCGATTTCGTCCGGCACAAGCTGTTCAAGCCGTTCTACTCGACCAAGAACGGCGGGTTCGGCATCGGCGCCTTCGAGGCCCGCGAGCTGGTTCGCGCGATGCGCGGGCGGCTCGAGGTCGAATCGCGCGAAGGCCTGGGCTCGCGTTTCGTGGTCCGCATTCCGCTGAGCGCGGCGACCGACATCTTCGACAACATCAACGGCATCGAACAGAGAGTGGCATGACCAGCGAAACCAAACCCAAGCTTCTCGTCGTCGAGGACGACGCGGGGCTTCAGGCACAGCTCAAGTGGGCCTACGAGGATTTCGAGGTCATCCTAGCCGGCGACCGTCCCTCGGCGCTCGCGCTCCTGCGCTCCGAGGCACCCGACGTGGTCACGCTCGATCTCGGCCTTCCGCCCGATCCCGACGGCACCTCCGAAGGCTTTGCTGTGCTCGACGAGATCATGGCACTCAAGCCCGATACCAAGGTCATCGTCGCCTCGGGCCACGGCGCTCGCGAAAGCGCGCTCACGGCCATCGCGCGCGGTGCCTACGATTTCTACCAGAAGCCCGTCGACATCGAGGCGATCGGCCTCATCGTGCGCCGTGCGCTGCAGCTCCACCGCCTCGAGGCCGAGAACCGCAAGCTCGCCTCGAAGGTCGAGAAGGAAGAGCAGGTGCTCGGCCGCCTGATCACCGCCGCGCCCGAGATGGTTCGGGTGGCGCGCACGATCGAGCGCGTCGCCAACACCAAGGTCTCGGTCATGCTGCTCGGCGCGAGCGGCACCGGCAAGGAACTGCTGGCGCGCGGCCTGCACGATGCGAGCGACCGCGCCGACGGTGAGTTCGTGGCGATCAACTGCGCCGCGATTCCGGAGAACCTGCTCGAAAGCGAACTGTTCGGCCACGAGAAGGGCGCCTTCACCGGCGCGGTCAAGACCACGCCGGGCAAGATCGAGCAGGCCGCCGGAGGCACGCTGTTTCTCGACGAGGTTGGCGACATCCCGCTCCAGCTTCAGGTCAAGCTGCTGCGCTTCCTGCAGGAACGGGTGATCGAGCGCGTGGGATCGCGCGAATCGATCCCGGTCGACACGCGCATCGTTTGCGCCACGCACCAGGATCTCGAGGCGATGATCGCCGACGGGCGGTTTCGCGAGGATCTCTACTACCGGCTCGCCGAGATCGTGGTGAAGATCCCGAGCCTGGCCGAGCGGCCGGGCGACGCGATCCTGCTCGCCAAGGCATTCCTCTCGCGCTTCGCCAAGGAAATGAACCCCAAGGTGCGCGGCTTCGCGTCCGACGCCCTGACCGCGATCGATTCCTGGCCCTGGCCCGGAAACGTGCGCGAGCTCGAAAACCGGGTGAAGCGCGCGGTGATCATGGCGGACGAAAAGCTGGTCGGCGCAGTCGATCTCGACCTCGAAAACCCGGACGAGCAGGCGGTGAGCGCGCTCAACCTCAAGTCGGCGCGCGAGCTTGCCGATCGCAAGGTCATCCGCCACGCCCTGGCGCGCAGCGAGGGCAACATTTCGAGCACGGCCAAGATGCTCGGGATAAGCCGGCCGACGCTCTATGACCTGCTCAAGCAATACGATCTCAGCGCCTGATCCGGCACTGACGCGATGCACGAGGGCGTGGCCGCTCGGGGCGGCCTTCCTGTTGCTCGTGTCATCGCTTGCCGGTCCGCTGGGAGCCCAGGACGGCGGCGCTGCGGCGTTGATCGGCGAGGCGCGCGAGGCGATCCGGCGCGGCGACGGGATCGATGCCGAGGCGAAGCTGGCCAAGGCGCTGAAGGCCGGGGCCCCGCGCGAGGCGGTCGCGGCCTACATGGGCGAGGCGCTGCTGACCGAGGACGACCGGGACGCCGCCCGCGCGTGGCTTGAAGCCGGGCAATTCGATGAGGAGAGCGCCTTTGCCGGGTGGCGCGCGCTCGGTCGGCTCGAACAGGCCGAGGGCAATCTGCCGCAGGCGGGCAGGGCCTTCGACAAGGCGCTCGCGATCGACCGCGAGAGCGCGGACTTGTGGATCGAGATCGGGCGGCTGCGCTACGCGGGCGGCGAGCATGCGCTGGCGATCGACGCGGCCGAGCAGGCCGTGGCGCTCGATCCGCGCGACGTTGCCGCGCTGACCTTTCGCGGCCAGCTCATCCGCGACCGCTATGGCCTCATGGCGGCGCTGCCGTGGTTCGAGACGGCGCTGACGCTCGATCCGCGCGACGGGCCGGCCTTGCTCGAATATGCCGCGACACTGGGCGAACTCAACCGCGCGAGCGAGGCGGTGGCGCTGACGCGGCGCGTGCTCGAGATCCAGCCCGGCGAGCCGCGCGCCTACTACATCCAGGCGGTGATCGCGGCGCGCGCGGGCGACTACGGACTGGCCCGCGCGCTGATGAACCGCACGCGCAACAAGCTGGAAGACGTGCCCGCGGTCATGCTGTTCGACGCGGTGCTCGATCTGGCCGAGGGCAATGCCGGGGCGGCGGCCGAGGAGCTCGAATTGTTCCTCGAGCGCCGGCCGACCAACGACCGTGCGAAGATGCTGCTGGCGCGGGCGCTCTATCTCGACGGGCAGTACCGGTACCTGACGCGGCGCCTCGGCCCCGAAGTCGAAGAGCCCGGCGCCGACCCCTACGTGCTCACGACGGTGGCCCGCGCCTGGGAAGCGCTGGGACGGCGTGACCTCGCCGCGCCTTTGCTCGATCGCGCTGCGGCGCCGCGTCAGGCGGGATTCAGCGTCGAGCCCGAACAGGGCGCGATTGGCGTCATGCTGGCGGGCGATCACCCCGCCGAGGCCGAACGCATCGTCGATGGCTATCGCCGCGCCTTGCCGGGCAACTACACGAACGAACTGCTTGCGGGCGATGTCGACCTCGTCCTCGGGCGCCCGCGCGAGGCGGAGAAGCACTATGCCGCCGCAGCCGAAATCCGCATGCCCGCTTCGTTGCTGAAACGTCGCTTCCAGGCCTTCGCGCTCGCCGGCGACATGGCCGAGGCGCAGGCGCTGGTCGAAAGCTATGTGTCGCAGAACCCGACCGACCGGACCGGCCTGCGGCTCGCGGCGCTGCTCGCGCTGGCCGAAGGCGACGGCACCCGCGCACGGGCGCTGCTCGACTACCTGGCGACGACCGGAACGGGGCGCGACGTGCAGTTGCTCTCGGATCTGGCGCTGGTTGAGGTGCGCCTCGGCGATTCCGTCGCCGCGCGAGCGCGGGCGCGGGCGGCCTATCGCCTGCAGCGCGCCAATCCGGTCGCGGCGCAGGCGCTCGGGGTTGCGCTCACCGCGCTGCGGCAGCAGCGCCAGCAGGCGGCGGCGCTGCTCGACAAGACGCGGCTGCTGATGGGCGACAGTCCGCTGCTCGCAGAGGCGCGCCTGCGCCTCGCCGATCAGGCGCAGGGCTGAAAATCGCGCCTCCGCCCGAATTCAGGGCTTGGGCTGGTAGGTCTGCTCAGGCCCCGGAAACGCGCGCGAGCGCACGTCCTCGGCGTATTTGGCGGCGGTTTCGCCGATGAATCCGGCCATGTCGCCATAGCGCTTCACGAAGCGCGGCACGCGTTCGAACATGCCGAGCATGTCCTCGGTCACGAGCACTTGTCCGTCGCATTGGGCCGAAGCGCCGATGCCGATGACCGGGATCTCGATCGATTGCGTCAGCGAAACGGCGATCGGCTCGATCACGCCTTCCACGACGACCGCGAAGGCGCCGGCATCGGCGACCGCCTTGCCGTCGGATATGATCTTCTCATGCTCTTCCTGGCTGCGCCCGCGCGCGGCGTAGCCGCCCAGCGCATTGACCGCCTGCGGGGTAAGCCCGACATGCGCCATCACCGGAATGCCGCGCTGCGAGAGGAAGGCGATGGTCCCGGCCATCGCCTGCCCGCCCTCGAGCTTGACCGCCGCGGCGCCGGTCTCGGCCATGACCCGGCTGGCCGCTTCGAAAGCCTGCTGCGGGCTTGCCTCGTAGGAGCCGAAGGGCATGTCGACGATCACCACCGCGTGATAGCTGCCGCGCACCACCGCCGCGCCGTGGGCGATCATCATCTCGAGCGTCACCGGCAGCGTCGAGGGGAGGCCGTAGATCACTTGCCCCAGCGAATCCCCGACGAGCAGCATGTCGCAGTGCGGATCGAGCAATTGCGCCTGCCGTGCGGTATAGGCCGTCAGCATGACCAGCGGCTCTTCGGTCTTCCCTTCGAACTTGCGGCGCTTGATTGCCGGGACGGTGAGCCGCTTCATCGGCTGCGGCGTGGGGTTTGCGCGGCTGGTCGCCGTGTCGAGCTGGAAGGTCGTGGACATGGCGGGGCTTCTAGCGCCGGCGAGCGGTCCCGCAAAGGGCAAGCTGGTTCGCAAACGATCGCCGGGCTTTGCTCACCCGCCCCGACGGTCGTTCTCATCGTGCTCTTCGGTCTTTTCCCGGGGTTAGTTGCGTGAAGCGGGATTGCGCGGTGCAAAAAAGAGCATAAGCATTACGCCTTGCACTCGATGCGGCGGTCGGGTCCGTCGCGCGCCTCGCAGGAGCCTTTCCCCGCATGATTTTCGGACGCGTCAAGCCGCTCGACGCCATTCTGGCGACGGCAGAGAAGAAATCGCTCACCCGCACGCTCGGCGCTGTTCAGCTTACGTTGCTGGGTGTCGGCGCGATCATCGGAACGGGTATTTTCGTGCTGACGTCCGAGGCGGCGCAGAAGGCGGGGCCGGGGATGATGTGGGCCTTCGTCATCGCCGCCGTGGTCTGCGGCGTCGCGGCCTTGTGCTATTCCGAGATTGCCTCGATGGTGCCCGTCTCGGGCTCGGCATACACCTACACGTATGCTGTGATGGGCGAACTGCTCGCCTGGATGGTCGGATGGGCGCTGATCCTCGAATACGCGGTCGCGGCGAGCGCGGTCTCGGTCGGCTGGTCGGGTTATTTCGTCGGTCTGCTCAATTCCTGGGGCATATCGCTGCCCGAGGCCCTGGTGGTCGGGCCCTATGCGGGCGGCATCGTCAACCTGCCCGCGCTCGTCATCGCGCTGCTGGTGACGTTGCTGCTGATGGTCGGCACGACCGAGAGCGCGCGGGTGAACGCCGTGCTGGTTACCATCAAGGTCACCGCGCTCACCGTGTTCATCGTGCTGACGCTGCCGGTGCTCAAGGGCGAGAACTTCGAGCCGTTCCTGCCCAACGGCTGGTTCGGCAACGGCCACGGCGCCGGGCTCGGCGCGGTCGGTGCAGCGGCCTCTATCTTCTTCGCCTACGTCGGCTTCGACGCGGTCTCAACCGCGGCCGAGGAAACCAAGAACCCGCAGAGGAACGTACCGATCGGGCTCGTCGGCAGCCTCGCGATCTGTACCGTGTTCTACCTGCTCGTGGCCGCCGGCGCGATCGGCGCGATCGGCTCGCAGCCGGTCTCCGGGCCCAACGGCGAGATCCTCGCGCCCGGGACGCCCGAGCTTGCGGCGCAGTGCCAGGCGCTTGCCGCCGCGGGCACCGAGCCGCTGGTCTGCTCGCGCGAGGCGCTGGCGCATGTTCTGCGCGAGGTCGGGTGGGAGCGGATCGGCGACCTGATCGGTGTCGCCGCCTTCCTCGCGCTGCCTTCGGTCATCCTGATCATGCTGTTCGGCCAGACGCGCATCTTCTTCGTCATGGCGCGCGACGGCCTGCTCCCCGAGAAGCTCGCCACGATCCATCCCAAGTGGAAGACGCCGCACATCGTGACGATGATCACCGGCGTCGCGGTCGCCTTCTTCGCTGCCTTCCTGCCGGTCGGCCAGCTCGCCGACATCTCGAACTCGGGCACGCTCTTCGCGTTCTTCATGGTGGCGATCGCGGTGCTGATCCTGCGCCGCACCCAGCCCGACCGTCCGCGTCCGTTCCGCACGCCGCTGGTCTGGGTGGTCGCGCCGCTGGCGATCCTGGGAACGCTGGGCCTGTACGCCAACCTGCCGTTCGAAGCGAAGATGGTCTTGCCCGTCTGGGGCGGGATCGGGCTAATCGTCTATTTCGCCTACGGCTATCGCAAGAGCCACGTCGGCCTGGGTCATATCGAGGTGCACGAGGATGATCCCGACGCGCCGCCGCAGCCGGTGCCGCCGGTCTGAGGCGCGTCCGTTACGGATGAGGGAAGGGGGCCGAGCGCCCCCTTCTTTTTTGCCCTGTCCAAACGGGCCATTGCCAATCACCGAGTCCAAGAACATAAATGGAACATGATTCAGGCACCCCCCGATCCCATGGCCGATTCGGCGCTCGATCCGGCCACTTTTCCGATCCCCGCGGCGGGCGCGCTCGTGGCCAAGCGCAGGGCCGAATGGCGGCCCGGCGCGGCGTTGGCGGACGTCCCCCATGGCGAAATCTTCGCCGCAGGCTCCGAAGCGGCCGGAGCCGCGCTTGCGCTTGCCTTCGCGCTCGACCACATGCGCGCCCGGCGCTCCGATCCGGTCGCCGACGTGCCCGACGAGCGCATGTGGCTCTGGGTGCAGGACCGCGAGGCGTTGCGCCGTACCGGCAGGCCCTATCGTCCCGGCTTGCCGCAAGGGCTGCGCCACCGCTTGATTCACGTTGCCGCGAAGAGTCCGGAGGATGCGCTCTTCGCGCTCGAGGAGGGGTTGCGTTGCCGCGATCTCGCCTTCGTCATCGGTGAGATCGCGGGCAATCCCCGCGCGCTCGACTTCACCGTCTCGCGCCGCCTGACGCTGGCGGCCGAGCGCCACGGCGTGCCGCTCTGGCTGGTGCGGATCGACGCCGCGCGCGACTTGTCCTCGGCGCGGATGCGCTGGCAGGCCGCGTCCGCGCCTTCGATACGCCCGCGCTGGAATCCGCAGGCGCCGGGAACGCCCGCCTGGCGCGCCGAGCTGTTCCGCGCGCGGCGTCATCCCCCCGGCGAATGGGTGCTGCGTGACGAGGGTGCACTGGCGGTGAGGCCGAATGCGGACGGGGCGGATGAAAGCGGCGTGATCCGGGCCGAACGGGCTCTGGCATGAGAGGATCAGCCATGCCGCTCAGGACGAGCGATGTGGTGCTCAGGAGAAAGGCGCGCGTATGACCGAACCGCGTGCTGATCCGCGCATCCTTGCGATCTGGTGCGCGCGGCTGGCGGTCGATCGCTGGCGGTTGGGCGCAGGGCTCGCGCCGGGGGAGGGTGCCGACGCCGCGCCGCTCGCGCTGGTGACCGAGACCGCGCACGGACCGCGCATCGTCGCGGCCAACGACGCGGGGCTCGAGGCCGGCGCGCAGCCGGGCATGATGCTCGCCGATGCGCGCACGCTGTGCCCGGACCTGGCGGTCGCGCCGTCGGACCCGGCGGGTGATCTTGCCTTCCTCGAGAAGCTCGCGCTCTGGTCGCAGCGCTGGGGGCCGTGGAGTGCGCTCGATCCGCCCGACGGCCTCCTCGTCGACGTGACCGGGGTTGCCCACCTGTTCGGCGGCGAGGAGGCGCTGCTCGCCGATGCCCACGCGGCCTTTGCGCGCCGCCGCCTCGCCGTGCGCATGGCGATCGCGCCGACCGCGGGCGCGGCCTGGGCGCTTGCTCATCACGGGCGGGCGGGCACGCAGGCGCAGACCATCCTGCGTGCGGGCGACGACCCCGCCACGCGCCTTGCCGGACTGCCGATCGCGGCGCTGCGGCTCGATGCCGATACGCTCACCGTCCTGCGCCGGCTGGGCCTCAAGCGGCTGGGCGATCTCCACGGCGTCCAGCGCGAGGCGCTGGTACGCCGCTTCCGCAATCGCCGCTCGGCCGCGGCCAATCCGCTGATCCGCATGGACCAGTTGCTTGGTCGCGTGCCCGAGCCGCTCCTGCCGGTGCTCGCGACCGAGGCGCCGCTCGCGCAGCGCCGGCTGGTCGAGCCGATCCGCCACCGCGACCTGCTCGACCGTGTCGTCGCCGACCTTGCCGCCGATATGGCGCGCCAGCTCGAGGGCAGGGGCCTTGGTGCGCGGCGGCTTGAGCTCGACTTGTGGCGCGTCGACGGCGAAGTGATCGTGCGCCGGCTCGAACTGGCCGCGCCGAGCCGCGACGCGTCGCATGTCGCGGGGCTGTTCGACCGCCGGCTCGAAGGCATCGATGCCGGGTTCGGCTTCGAGATGGTGCGCCTGCGCGCCTCGTGGACCGAGCCGCTGGCGCTGGTTCAGGCCGATATCGAGCGCTCGGCCGAGAACGGCGGCACCAGCCTTGCCGCCTGTGTCGACCGGCTTGTCGTGCGTTTGGGGGCGGATGCGGTACGCCGCCCGGTGGCGCGTGCCAGCCACATGCCCGAGCGCGCGCAGCGCTGGCAGGGCCCGCTTGAGCCCGAGAAGACCTCGCAGGCCACCTTCGAGTTCCATGTTCGCCCGGCGAAGTTGCTTGACCGCGCCGAACCGATCGCGGTGATCTACGAGACGCCCGACGGATTGCCGCGCCGGTTCCGCTGGCGCGGCGGCGTCCACGAGGTCGCGCGCGCCGAGGGGCCCGAGCGGATCGCACCCGAATGGTGGCGCGAGCGCGGCTCGGCGCGGCTGCGCGACTATTACCGGATCGAGGATGAGGAGGGACGCCGCTACTGGATCTATCGCAGCGGTCTCGCCGGCGACGGCCGCGGCGGCACGCCCGGATGGTTCCTGCAGGGGCTGTTCGCGTGAACGGGGGCGGCTATCGTCCCGCGATGATCCCCGATATCCAGACTGCGCGCCTGCACTTGCGCGCGCCTTGCGGCGGCGACTTTCCGGTCTATCGCGCGTTCTTCGCCGATGGGGACGCTTCGCGCTTCTATGGCGGGCCGCTCGACGAAGCGCAGGCCTGGCGCGTCCTGGCCACCGATATCGGCCATTGGCATCTGCGCGGATACGGCCGCTGGGCCGTGGTCGTGCGCGACAGCGGCACGATGATCGGCGGCTGCGGCCTGTGGTGGCCGCAGGGCTATCCGCGTCCAGAGCTGACCTGGTGGATCGTGCCTGCCGCGCGCCGCCTGGGCTATGCCCTCGAAGCCTCGCGCGCGGCGGTGGCCTTCGGCTATCGCGATCTCGGCTGGGCCCTCGTCGAGACCCATATGCGCGACGAGAACCTTGCCGCGCGCGGTCTCGTGCGGAAGCTGGGCGGGACCATGATCGCCCGGGAGACCTTTCCCGACGGCATTGCCCGCAATGTCTACGGCATTCCTTGTCCTCCGTGTCCCAGTGCCGACGATCCCGCCAGAACGGCGTAATCACCGGAGGCTCACGGATTGACCGCGAAGCCGCGCCACCATAGCCAAAGCGCAGGAGGCCCCCCATGCAGCGATACGAGGACGCCGTTTCCCGCAATGACGTTCTGCGTACCGCGCGGCTTGTGCTGCGTCGCCCCGAGCGAAGTGACATTCCCGCCATCGTCGCCATCGCCAACGACTTCGAGGTGGCGAGCCGCGTGGCGCGCGTGCCGCATCCCTATACCGTCGCGGATGCCGAGTTTTTTCTTGATAATGTCGTCCCGCCCGATCTCGTCTGGGCGATCCTTTCCGGCGAGCGGCATCGACTGGTCGGCATGATCGGTCTGCATCTCGATCGCCGGACCCGGGCGGCGGATCTGGGATACTATATCGCGCGGCCCTTCTGGGGGCAGGGCTTTGCCACCGAAGCGGCCGCGGCGGTGATCGCCTATGGCATCGGCCTCGGCTGTCCGGGTATGATCACCGCGGATTACTTCATCGACAACTTCGCCTCGGGCCGTGTGCTGCGCAAGCTCGGCTTTGTCGAAGCGGGCGTGCAGGCGCAGCACTGCCTGGCGACCGGGACCGCGAGGCAGTGTATCCGCATGGAACTTCCGGCCTGAGCACGGCGGCTCAGAGCGGACTCTCGGCGAGGCTGCCGGCGGTGACCGCGTCGACGATCTCCTGCCGGGTCTCGGCCTTGCGGCCCGCGAGGAAATTCAGCAGGTCGTCGATCAGCCGCTCGGTCTGTGTCGCGAAGACGGCGTGCGGCTCACCCTCGTAGGCGATCAGCTCGGCCGAGGGCACCTTTTCGGCGACCTGATGAGCGGTGGCCTCGATCGGCACGGTCTTGTCGGCTGTCCCGTGGATCACCAGCGTCGGCACGGTGAAATGCGCGAGGTCTGGGCGGAAGTCGGTATAGGCAAAGGCCGCCGCCGACTGCAGTGTCGCATACTGGCCCGCCTGCATCGCCGTCATCCAGGCCCATTCCAGCTCTTCGTCGCTGACCGGGTGGCTCATCATGCCGATGCCGTAGAAATCCTTGAAGAAGCCCTTGAAGAAATGGCGGAAATCGCTCTTCATTCCCTGGGTCATCTCCTGGAAGACCGCGTCGGGCACGCCCTTGGGATTGTCCTGAGTCTGGAGCATGTACGGCACGACCGACGAAACCAGCGCGGCCTGGCTCACGCCTTTGCCGCGATGGCGCGACATGTAGCGCGCGATTTCGCCGCCACCCATCGAGAAGCCGACCAGCACCGCGTCGCGAGTCACGCCGGTCGCGGCCATGACGTCGGCGAGATCGTCCGAGAAGGTATCGTAGTTGTATCCCTTCGCAGGCTGGTCCGACCGGCCGAAACCGCGCCGGTCGTAGGCGATCGCGCGATAGCCCTCGCGAGCCAGGGCCATCATCACCGGGTCCCACGAATCGGCTGACAGCGGCCAGCCATGGATGAGCAGGACCGGACGGCCTTCTCCGAGTGTCTTGACGTAAAGCCGCGTGGTGTCGCGAGTCTGGATCATGGGCATGGAACATCTCCTCCACAATGCAATCCGTGGGAAGCCGGGGCGTTCCGGGCGCTCGGCGCTGTGCTCCGCAAGTGGGGCCAAACGTCTCGCATGTGGGACGAAAAGGAGACTCGCATTCGCCTTAAATGGAACATATAAGGAACATTTCTGTTTTCGCTTGGTTCCCGGACGATGCCCGAAGGTCCTCTCACGCCTGATCGCCGCCGCATCGCGGTCGATCCCGATATCATCGCCGCGCCGCCGCGCGCGCCTTTCGTCGAACTGGGCGTGGCGAGCTGCTTTTCGTTCCTGCGCGGGGCCTCGGACGCGGTCGACCTCGTCTCGACCGCGCGCGCGCTCGGCTACGACGCCCTGGGGATCGCCGACGTCAACTCGATGGCGGGCGTGGTGCGCGTCCATACGGAGGCGAAGACGCTCAAGCTGCGGCCGGTGATTGGCTGCCGAATCGAGACTGTCGAGGGGCTCGTCTTCCTCGCCTATCCCATCGACCGCGCGGCCTACGGACGCCTGTGCCGGCTGATCTCGGCGGGGCGGATGAGGACGCTGGCGGGCGAGTGGCAGGAAAAGGGGGTCTGCGAGATCTCGCTGGCGATGCTCGCCGGTCACGCCGAGGGCGTGCAGCTCGTGCTGGTGCCGCCGCGCGATCTGGAGGCGCGGTTCACGATTGGGATCGAGAGCAACGTGGTGCCCTTGTCCGTGAACCGTCATAGCGAACTTGATCCGGCCTCGCGCATCCCGACGACCGGCCCTCTCGCGGACCTGCTTCCTCATCTTGCGCGGGGCCTGCCCACGCTGGGCCATGTCGCCGCCTGCTATCTCCACACCGGCGACGACAGGGCGCGGATCGAGGCGCTCGACGCCATGGCGCGCGCCAGCGGCCTTGCGATCCTCGCAACCAACGACGTGCTCTACCACGCGGCCGAACGCCGGCCGCTGCAGGACGTGATGACCGCGATCCGGCACAAGACCACGGTGGCGTGCGCCGGGTTGCGGCTCGAGGCCAATGCCGAGCGGCATTTGAAGTCGCCGCAAGAGATGCTCCGCCTGTTCGAGCGCTGGCCGCATGCGATCGCGGCCGCGCGCGAGGTGGCCGACACCTGCCGGTTCAGTCTCGATGAACTGCAATACGAATATCCCGAGGAGATCTGCCCCGGCGGGCTCGATCCGCAAGCCCGGCTCGAAAAGCTCACCTGGGAAGGGGCGCGGCGCCGCTATCCCGAAGGCGTTCCCGAAAGCGTGCGCGCGACGCTGGCGCGCGAACTGGCACTGATCGGCAAGCTCAACCTCGCGCGATACTTTCTGACTATCAAGGATATCATTGATTTCGCTCGTAATCAGGACCCGCCGATCTTGTGCCAGGGGCGTGGCTCGGCGGCCAATTCGGCGGTCTGCTATTGTCTCGAGATCACGGCCGTCGATCCCGCCCGGCACGCGCTGCTGTTCGACCGCTTCATCTCCGAGGAGCGCAAGGAGCCGCCCGATATCGACGTCGATTTCGAGCACGAGCGGCGCGAGGAGGTGATCCAGTACATCTACAGCCGTTACGGCCGCCAGCGCGCGGGGCTCTGCGCGACGGTGATCCACTACCGCCCGCGCATGGCGATCCGCGAGGTCGGCAAGGCGATGGGGCTGTCCGAAGATGTGACCAGCGCATTGGCGCGCACCGTCTGGGGCGGGTGGGGCCGCGAGATCGGCGAGAAGCACGTCGCCGAAACCGGCATGGATACGAGCGATCCACACCTCAAGCGTGTTATCAGGTTGACCGAGCAAATGATCGGAATGCCCCGCCATCTCGGTCAGCACGTTGGCGGTTTTATCCTTACCCAGGGACCGCTGACCGAGACCGTGCCGATCGGCAACGGCGCCATGCCCGAGCGCAGCTTCATCGAGTGGGACAAGGACGATATCGATGCGCTCGGCATCCTCAAGGTCGACGTGCTTGCGCTCGGCATGCTGACCTGCATCAGAAAGTGCCTCGATCTTCTTGAAAACCATCATGAAAGACGCCTGACACTCGCCTCCGTTCCGCGTGAGGACCCGGAGGTCTACGCGATGCTGCGCAAGGGCGATTCGCTTGGCGTGTTCCAGGTTGAAAGCCGCGCGCAGATGAACATGCTGCCCCGGCTGCGCCCCCGCGAGTTCTACGACCTCGTCATCCAGGTGGCGATCGTGAGGCCCGGACCGATCCAGGGCGACATGGTCCACCCCTACCTCAAGCGCCGCCGCGGCGAGGAGCGGGTGGAGATCCCCGCCCCCGCCCCCGAACACGGCCCGCCCGACGAACTGTCGAGCATCCTCGAGCGCACGCTGGGCGTACCGATCTTCCAGGAACAGGCGATGAAGATCGCGCTCGACGCGGCGCGTTTCACTTCGAAGGAGGCCAACCGGTTGCGCAAGGCGATGGCGACCTTCCGCTCGCGCGGGATGGTCGACGAGTTGCAGGAGATGATGGTCGGCCGGATGATCGCCCGCGGCTACGATCCCGACTTCGCCGAGCGCTGCTTCAACCAGATCAAGGGCTTCGGCGAATACGGCTTTCCCGAAAGCCACGCGGCGAGCTTCGCGCACCTCGTCTACGTATCGAGCTGGCTCAAGTGCCACTTCCCCGCCGCTTTCGGCTGCGCGCTGCTCAATTCGCAGCCCATGGGTTTCTATGCTCCCGCGCAGATCGTGCGTGACGCGCGCGACCACGGCGTCACGGTACTGCCCGCCGACGTCAACGCGAGCGACTGGGACTGCACCCTGGAGCCCTTCGACAGGCTCGGGGTGAGCGGGGATGGCGCGAATGAGGCGCAAGCGCCTGATCCGCTCGGCCTGAGCTTGTCGAAGCCCAGGGCAGACCACACCATCGCCTTGCGCCTGGGCCTGCGCCAGATCGACGGGTTTCCCGAGGCGGCCGCCGCGAAGCTGGTGAGCGCGCGCGAGGAGGGCGGACCTTTCACCGACGTCGCCCAGCTACGCGAGCGCGCCGGGCTCTCGCCCGCGCTGATCGAGCGGCTCGCTTCGGCCGACGCCTTCGGCTCGATCGCGCTCAGCCGACGGCAGGCCCTGTGGGATGCGCGCAGTCTGATCGCCGGGCCCGACCTGCCGCTCTTTGCCGCGGCGCGCCTGAAAGATCCCGGCGCGCGCGACGAGGGTGCCGAACGCGTCATGACCAGCTTGCCGCCCATGCCGCTCAGCGAGGAAGTCGTTGCCGACTACCAGACCCAACGGCTCTCGCTGAAGGCGCATCCGATGGCCTTTCTGCGCGCGAGCCTGGCCGAACGCGGCTTCGTGCGGGCCTGCGACTTGCGCGAGCGCAAGTTCCGCTCGATGGTGCAGGTCGCGGGCGTGGTGCTGATCCGCCAACGGCCGGGCTCGGCCAAGGGGGTGTGCTTCATAACGCTCGAGGACGAGACCGGCGTCGTCAATCTCGTCGTCTGGCCGCATCTCAAGGAGAAGCAGCGCAAGGTGGTGATGGGCGCGCGGTTGATGGAAGTGCGCGGGCGGGTCGAATACGACGACGAGGTGATCCACGTCATCGCCGCGCATATGACCGACGCGACGTACGAGTTGCATCGCTTGTCCGAAGACCTGCTGCCCGCGACGATCGCGCGTGCCGATCATGTCAACCACCCGCTCCCCGCCGGCAAGCCGAACCCGCGCGACAGCTTGCGCGAGGGGGCCGACGATCCCTTCGCGCCGGTCGAACCGTGGCAGCCGCCAGGCCCGGGAAACCGCGAATGCGGCTTCCACCAGGGCCATCCGCGCGACCTCAGGGTAATCCCGCGCATGCTGCCCAGATCGCGCGACTTCCACTGAGCGGAAAGACAATCGAAACCATTTCTTAAAGCCGCCGCGTTAAGCATGAATGCGAAGACCAACCCCAAAAGGTGAAATTCGTGCCACTGATCAAGGGACTCATCCCAGGATCGCTGCTGACATGGATCGTTGCGGGCGTGCTTGGCTCGAACGGGTCGCGCGGCGGATTCCTCGACATCGCCCGGGTGAACCTCGACGGACACACGATGTACTGGTCGTGGCCGCTGTTCCTCGCCGCCACGGGCCTCGCCGCGTCGCTCTACTGGATGACCGACTGAAAGTCCGCCGCAATCCGCCCCATGCCGGACCTGCCATGCAACCGGCGCGGCTTCGGCGCGTTGCGTGGCGGTGGCAGGAAGCAGAAGCAGGGCGGCGCCGTCGGTCGACGGCTGGATATTCGCGGCCTTCGCCCTGGGCGCGCTGGCGCTTTTCGTCCGCGTCTGGCTCCACGATCATCCCGAGCACAATCCCTGGGCCCCGCTGAACATCGCTGATCCGGTGGGCTGGGCGACCCAGCGCAAGCTTGCCGCCTTGCGCGACGATCCGGCCGAATGCCGCGCCTTCCTCGATCGCGCCGCCATTGCCTATCGCAGCCTCGAGCCGATCGGCGAGGGGGCCTGCCGCCGCGCCGACCGGACGGTCCTCATCAACGACGCCGAAACCGGACTGGCGTTGCGTCCCGCCAACCCGCAGGCGACCTGCCCGGTCAACGCCGCGCTCGCCCTATGGATGCGTCACGCGGTCCAGCCCGCCGCGCAAGAGCGGCTGGGCGCGCGCGTCGTCGCGCTCGATCAGCTCGGCACCGCCAACTGCCGCCGGATCGGCGGCGGCGAGGAGGGGCAATGGAGCGAGCACGCGACCGGCAACGCCATCGACATCGGCGGCTTCTTCCTCGCCGACGGCCGCCGCATCGCCGTGCTCGGCGACTGGGACGACGATTCCGACGCGAGCGCCTTCCTGCACGACGTGCGCGACGGCGCCTGCGAGACCTTCACCACCGTGCTCTCGCCCGACTACAATTCCGCCCACGCCGATCATCTCCATCTCGACCAGGCGGACAGGACCGGCGGGTGGTCGGCATGCCGCTAGCCGAGGCACGGCGGTAGCGACGAGGGCACGCAGCGCCCGGCGTCAGTGCGCGGTAAAGCCGCCGTCGACCGGCAAGGCCACGCCGACCACGAAGCTGGCAGCCGGGCTGCACAGCCAGAGCACCGCTGCCGCGACTTCCTCCGGCCGTCCGAGGCGGCCGATCGATTGCTGTTTCATGATCTCGGTCATCGCCTCGGCCTGGCCATCGAGCATGTCGCGCACCATCGGCGTGTCGATCGTGCCGGGGCAGACCGCGTTGATCCGCACGCCGCGCGGCGCATATTCGACCCCGGCGCTCCTCGTCATCCCGATGACGGCATGTTTGGTTCCGTGATAGGAGGCCCGCTCGGGCAGTCCGACGAGGCCGCCCAGCGACGAGCAGTTGACGATCGCGCCCGAGCCCTGGCGGCGCATCACCTGCAACTCGTGCTTCATGCATGCCCAGACTCCGCGCTGATTGACGGCGGTGACGCGTTCGAACGCGTCGAGCGGTTCGTCCGCGGCATCGGAGGGCGGCACCTGGATGCCGGCGTTGTTGAAGGCCATGTCGAGGCGACCGTATTCAGCAACGGTGCGCTCGACCATGGCGGCGACCTGCGCTTCCTCGGCAACGTCGCAGGCGAGGCCGATCGCCTCGCCGCCTTCCTTGACGATCCTGCGCGCCTCGGACTTCGCCAGCTCTCCGTCGAGGTCGGCGAGCACGACCGATGCGCCGTTCTCGGCGAAGGCCCGCGCCGTGGCAAGGCCCATGCCCTTCGCCGCACCCGTCACCAGCGCGACTTGTCCCTTGAAATCATAGGTGGGATTCATGGCTCAGGCCCCCGCTGCTTCGGTGTCGGTCTGGCGCGACTTGGCGAAGACGGGAAAAACGCTCGCTTCGCCGTAGTCGGTTCCGCCGCGAAACCCCTTCAGGAGGTCCATGTCGGCCTCGGAAATAGTGAAATCGAGCGCGATGTTGCTGCGCATGTGAGCGGGATTGGCCGTCTTGGGCAGGGGCAGCAATCCGAGCTGGAGGCAGTAGCGGATGCTGAGCTGCGCGATTCCTACTCCGTACTTTCCGGCGATTGCGGCAAGGTCCGGGTTGTTCAGCACCGCACCGTGGCCGACAGGGGAATAGGCTTCGACCAGCACGCCCTTGCCGCGGCAATAGTCGATCAGGTCGAAGGGCGTATTGCCGATATGCGCGAGGATCTGGTTGACCATCGGCGCGATGGCGCCGTTCTCGATGAGGTTTTCGAGATCGGCCCGCTCGAAGTTCGAAACGCCGATCGCCCGGATCTTGCCTGCCTTCGAGGCGTCTTCCATCGCCTGCCAGGCCTCGAGGTTGCCCTCGTGGAAGTGCCGGCCCGCGCGGAACTCCGCCCAGGGCTGGGGGCTGTGGATCAGCATCAGGTCGACGTGGTCGAGGCCCATCTGCCTCAGCGATTCGTCGATGGCCTCGGCCGCGCTCTTGTAGTCCTTGTGCTCGGCGGCGAGCTTGGTCGTCACGAATACGGCGTCGCGCGCGAGGCCGCTCGTCCGCACGCCTTCGCCGACGCCGCGCTCGTTCGCATAGGCCTGCGCCGTATCGACATGGCGATAGCCGATCGCGAGCGCATCGCGCACGACCTGGGCGACTGCATCGTCGGGGATCATCCAGGTGCCGAGGCCGACTTGCGGGATCTCGATGCCGTTGGACAGGGTGAAATGGTTATCGGCCAGCATGGTGTTGTCCTTCCAGAATAGCGTTGCCGCTCCGGGCCGTCGTTGCCGGGCATCGGGGCGATGTCTGGTCGGCGGCGCCCTTTTCCGGTCTGGTGCGGCGCCAACCGAACCATCAGTGGTCCGGATTTAGGCGTTCTGCCGGGCCGGGATTAGATCGTTCGCGCGCAATGGTTCGATGAAGCCCGTTCAACAATCGGACACAGCGCGGCCAGCGCTTCGACGTCGCGCACACGCGCAAACGCCATTGCCGCCAAGCTGTGCGTCAAAGCTGGCGAATATGCTGGGTTGGGGAGCGAGCCGGGTCCGGCCACATCGACCGAACCGCGCTCTGCAAAGCACCTGGTGACCCCTACGGGAATCGAACCCGTGTTTCAGCCGTGAGAGGGCCGCGTCCTGACCGCTAGACGAAGGGGCCTTGTCACTCAGGTGCCTTGCGCCGAGCCGGGTTGGTGACCCCTACGGGAATCGAACCCGTGTTTCAGCCGTGAAAGGGCCGCGTCCTAACCGCTAGACGAAGGGGCCATACCGGGCTGCAGCGAAAGCAGGCCGCGCCTTTAGGCAAGCGCGACTTGGGGGTCAAGTCCTGCACCGCAATATTTGCGCGGCGCGCGCGTCAATCGGCCCAGGCGGCGTCGTCGAGAAGCAGTTCGGCTTGCGGGCGCGGGCCCCAGTCGTCGATCTTGGCGCGGCCGGCCAGCCAGAGGCGCCGATCCGGGCCGGCATGGAGCAGCGCCTGACCCAGCTCGGTCTCGGCCGAGCGGAAGGCGATCGCCTTGATGCGTCCCGAATCCGCCCCGGATGTGATCAGCCGGACATGGCCCGAACCCACCACGTCGGCCTTGATGATCCGCACCGGCCCAACCGCGACGCGCGGACCGGGCCAGCCCATGCCGAAAGGCCCGGCGCCCTCCAGCGTTTCGACCAGCGCGGGGGTGAGCCCGGCGGGCGCCAGCGCGAGGTCGAGCGCGACGCTGCGGCTGACCGACGCCGCCGCGACATCGGCCGCGAGACGCTCGTCGAGCCAGTCGGCGAAGTGTTCGAGGCGGTCGTGCGCGACGGTGAGGCCCGCGGCCATCGCGTGCCCGCCACCCGCGACGAGCAGCCCTGCTTCGCGCGCGCCGATGATCGCGGCGCCGAGATCGACGCCGGGGATCGAGCGGCCCGATCCCTTGCCGTGGGCGCCGTCCTCGTCGCCGAGCGCGATGACGATCGCCGGCTTTCCGGTCTTTTCCTTGATGCGGCCGGCGACGATGCCGATCACGCCTGGATGCCAGCCGCGCCCGGCCAGTACCGGCACCGCGCGGTTGTGCTGCGCCGCGAGCTGGTCCTCCGCCGCCTCCTGCACCGCCATCTCGATCGCGCGGCGCTCTTCGTTGAGCCGCGAGAGCGTTTCCGCGATCGCCCGGGCTTCGTCGGGATCGTGGGTCGTGAGCAGGCGCACGCCCAGCGAGGCCTCGCCGACGCGGCCGCCGGCGTTGATCCGCGGGCCGAGCGCGAAGCCGAGATCGCTGCAGGTCGGCGCGCGGCTGAGCCGGCTCGCGTCGATCAGCGCGGCCATGCCGACATTGTCGCGCCGCCCCATGATCTTGAGCCCCTGCGCGACGAAGGCGCGGTTGAGCCCGTGCAGCGCGGCGACGTCGGCCACCGTGCCGAGCGCGACGAGATCGAGCAGCGAGAACAGGTCCGGCTCGACGCGGCTGTCGAAGAAGCCGCGGGCGCGCAGCGTGCGCACGGTCGCGATCGCCAGCAGGAAGGCGACGCCGACCGCCGCGAGATGGCCGTGCGCGGCGCCGATCGCGGCCTCGTCGAGCCGATTGGGATTGACCAGCGCGGTCGCGCGGGGCAGCTCGCTCGCGCACTTGTGATGGTCGACGACGATTACGTCGACGCCTTCGTCGTGCGCCATGGCGAGTGCCTCGTGCGCCATAGCGCCGCAATCGACGGTGACGATAAGGCTCGAGCCCTCGCGCGCCAGCCGCACCAGCGCCTCGCCCGAGGGGCCGTAGCCTTCGAGCAGGCGGTCCGGGATGTAGTGGCGCGCCTCCAGGCCCAGCATGCGCAACAGGCGGATCAGCAGCGCGGCGCTGGTCGCTCCGTCGACGTCGTAGTCGCCGTAGATGGTGACCGTTTCGCCGGCGATGACGGCCTGCGCCAGCCGGTCGGCGGCCAGGTCCATGTCGCGCAGTTCGGAAGGATCGGGCAGGAAGGCGCGCAGCGAGGGCGTGCGCTGGCGTTCGAGATCCTCGCGCTCGACGCCGCGCGCCAGCAGGAGCTGCGCGACGATGTCATCCTCGAGGCCGATCGGACCGGAGCCGAAGTCCATGTTGCCGCCGCGCCAGCGCCAGGTCCGTCCCGTGATCGATGTGCGGGTGGTGGAGATCGGTGCGGTATGCGTCGCCATGTCCACGACAGCTATACGATTGCGGCGCACCGGCAAAGAGTCGCCATGGCGGCTACCACCGGCTATTTCGGCGACGCGGAGTCGCGCGGGCGCTCTCGATGAGGCCATGGCGCGCTCGCCCTCCGGCTCCTGAGCTGGAGACGCCAAGGATGAAGGGGAGCACGGGCGAAATCTTGCTGGCGATCATCTGGCATAGCAGGACCGGAGCGGCGCAGGCCCTGGCGCGGGCCGCCGCCGAAGGCGCGGGCGATTCGGGCCGGCTGCTCTGCGCGGCGCAGGCCGGACCGGACGACCTGCTCGCTGCCGACGGATACCTGTTCGTCTGCCCCGAGAATCTCGCCGCGATGACGGGCGTGATGAAGGAGATGTTCGATCGCTGCTACTATCCGCTGCTCGGGCGCGTCGAGGGCCGGCCCTATGCCACCGCGATCGCCGCCGGTTCGGACGGGCGCGGCGCACAGGCACAGATCGATCGGATCGTGACGGGCTGGCGCCTGCGGCGAATCGCCGATCCGATCATCGTCAATCTCGATGCGCAGTCTCCCGAAGCGATCCTTGCGCCCAAGACCGTCCCGACTGGCGACCTCGAGACTTGCCGTGAAATGGGAGCGGCGTTCGCCGAGGGGCTTTCGCTGGGCATTTTTTGATTGAATTTCCACGAGACTCGTAGACTTGATGTTGGCGTGGGACGTGTGCGGGTGCAATCGGGTTCCGGCAAGTCAAATGGGTCGCGAGACTGCCGTAGGTTGGAGGGACACGCTGGCAAGGTCTTCAGGCGACGCGGCGCTGTCGCTCTATTTCGGCTCCGGCGATCGACCGGACGCCGATCAACTCGCGCGCGCGCTCGGCGCGGGCGGGAGCGAGGGGCATCGGGCGCGTGTCATCCATCGTTCCGAAGCTGAGCCGGGCCGGGCGGAAATCCTCGCCCAGGGCCTGACGTTCGACCTCGGCGGTCTGGTCCCGGCGGAGCCCGCCGAAACCGAGTCCGATCCGCCCGTTCATCGCTACGGGTTTGCCGAAGGCCCCGACCTCTCCGAACTCGGCGCGCTGGAGATCCGGCCGGGGCCGCATCTCGCGGGCGCGGCGGGCATGCCGCCGGTGGTGCGGACCATGGCGTTGGTCGCCGCGATCTTGTGCGACAATCTGCCGGTTCGCGCCGTCGGCTGGCGCTCGGCGCGCACGCTGATGGAGCCGCGCTATTTCTCGCGCGTGGTGCGCAACTGGATTGCCGGCGGTCCCTTTCCCGCGCTTGGGCTGACGGCGCTGTCGGTCTCGGACGACGGCACGGTCCGCAGCAGCGGCCTTGCCCACTTTCTGGGCCAGGAAATCCAGCTTCAGGCCAAGGACGGCGAGCCGATTGCGGAGACGATGAAGATTGCCATCCGCGTCATCGATCTGCTGATGCGGCGCGGGCCCGTCGAACAGGCGGGCGAGATCGAATTGCCCGACGAGATCCTGACCGTGGAACCCTCGCGCTTCGGAAAACTGGTGTTGGTCTGGCGAGACGCATGACCGAGTGAGCGCCGCCACCCGCAGCCGATTGCTGTTTCGCGACGTCAATCGTCGCGGCGATCCCGATTACGATCCCGGCCTGCAAAGGCATCACATCCTGCCGCGGCAGATCGCCGGTCGCGCGTGCTTCGGCACCATGTTCGACGATATCGGCCGGCAGTCGGTGGGCTTCGACGACTTCCGCTGCAACGGCCTGCTGCTTCCTTGCGACGAGCCGGCGGCCGTGCGCTTCGGGCTTCCGCTCCATCGCGGCCCGCACTGGAATTACAATGCGCTCGTGGCAGAACGGGTCGGGAGGATCGAGAGTGACTGGTCGCGGGCCCGTCTCCACGATCCGCTCCGGGCCATCGTCGAGGCGCGGATGCGGCTGGCGCTGCTGCAAGGCGCCTTGCGGCGCTTTCTGCTGGGCCGCTGCAAGTTGCGACTGCGGCTCAACACCAGGGACCCGGCCGGCATCGCAGCCGACTTTTCGGATCTCGACGCGCTGGTCGATTCGCTCTGGGGCGTGACCGACCCCGGTCAGACCGAGGAAGCATCCGCCGTCGATCCGGTGCGCTCGGAAAGCGCGCGCAGCGCGGCGTGATACTCGTCCTCGAGCCGGGCGACGCGTTCCTCGACGCTGAGCAGGCTGTCGACCGCGCCGATGCCCTGACCGGCCCCCCAGATGTCCTTCCAGGCCTTCTGCTCCATATTGCCACCCGAGCCGAAGTTCATCGCCGACGTGTCGCTGCTGGGCAGGTGGTCGGGATCGAGCCCGGCGGCGGCGATCGAGGATCGCAGGTAGTTGCCGTGAACGCCGGTGAAGAGGTTCGAGTAGACGATGTCGCCGGCGCCCGCCTCCACGATCGCCGCCTTGTAGGCGTCGACCGCGTTGGCTTCGGGCGTGGCGATCCACGGCGAGCCGATATAGGCGAGGTCGGCGCCCATGGCCTGGGCCGCCAGGATCGAGCGGCCGCAGGCGATCGCGCCCGAAAGCGCGACCGTGCCGTCGAACCACGCCCGGATTTCCTGCATCAGCGCGAAGGGCGACTGCGATCCGGCATGGCCGCCGGCACCCGCCGCAACGGGAATGAGACCGTCGGCGCCTTTCTCGATCGCCTTGCGCGCGAACCGGTTGCTGATCACGTCGTGCATGACGAAGCCGCCCCAACCGTGGACTGCGGCGTTCACCTCGGCGTTCGCGCCGAGTGAAGTGATGACGAGCGGGACGCGATGCTTCTCGCACAAGGCAAGGTCATGCTCGAGCCGGGTGTTGGTCTTGTGGACGATAAGGTTGACCGCGAAGGGCGCCCGGCAACCCTCGGTCTCCTGGCGAATCCGGTGCAGCCATTCGTCGAGCTGGCTGGCGGGCCGGGCGTTGAGCGCGGGAAAGCTGCCGACGATGCCCGCCTTGATCTGCGCGATCACCAGTTCGGGCGTCGAGACGATGAACATCGGCGAGCCGATGACGGGAATGCGCAAGCTCTGGAGGATCGCGGGAAGGGGCATCGCAAGGTCCGTTTAATCGTTCGATTAAAGCGCCGCATAGTCCGGGCCGCGGCCCCTGTCGAGAGCGCTCGGAGCGTCGCCATGGCGTTGCCGTGCGCGCGCAGGCGCGATTAGACGTGACAGTCGCTCGCAGCATGTAATAGACACCAGTGTCGATCAGTAAAGCGCGGATAGAGGACCCAGAGGATGGCCACGCAGACTCAGACGCTCGATACCTCGGACATTGACCAGTACCTCGGCAAGGTCATGGATTTCTCGCCGCTGCGCGAGCCCATCGCCACCAACGACATCCGCCGCTGGGCGCATGCGATGCACTACGCCAACCTGCTGCACTTCGACCCGGCCTATGCCGCCGCGAGCCGGTTCGGCGGGATCGTAGCGCCGCAGAGCTTTCCGATCGCGACCGACGACGGCCACGGCGCCGCGCCGGCCTGCGTCGGCTGCATTCCCAATTCGCACCTGCTCTTCGCCGGCGACGAATACTGGCACTTCGGCCCGCGTATCAGGCCCGGCGACATGATCCGCAACGAGCGCATCCCGTTCGATTATACCGTCAAGGAGACCGGCTTCGGCCCCACCGCGTTCCAGCGCGGCGACAACAACTACTACAACCAGAACGGCGACCTGATCGCGCGCCAGCGCTCGACCTCGCTGCGCTACAACGCGCAGGCGGGCGGCGCGGCGGTCAACGAGGCCGATTTCGACGAGCCCGAATGGACCGATGACGAGATCGAGGCGCTGGAGGACCGCAAGTTCGCCTGGGTCAAGATGCTTCACGAACTGGGGCACAAGGAACGCTGGTGGGACGATGTCGCGGTCGGCGACAAGCTGCCCGAGCGCGTGTTCGGGCCGCACTCGATCGCCAGCTTCGCCACCGAATGGCGCGCCTACATCGTCAACACCTGGGGCACGATGGACTTGCGCAAGAACGATCTCGAGGCGCTCGGCTTCACGCGCGAGATGGCGGGCTACGAGAACGATCCCGACATGCTGCTGGTCAATCCCGAACTGACCGACGGCGCCTACTACGGTCCCTCGCGCGGGCACTTGTTCCCCAAATACGCACGCCGCATCGGCATGCCGCGCGGCTACGGCTACGGCGCTTCGATGGGCTCGTGGGTGACCGATTTCCTTGCCGGCTGGGCGGGTGAGCACGGCATGGTCGTGCACACCGTCGCCAACTATCGCGGTCCCGCGCTCACCGGTGACGTGACCATCCAGACCGCCGAAGTGGTCGACAAGTCGGTGGACGAGGAGGGGCGCCATCTCGTCCACGTCATGCACCAGATGGTGAACCAGCGCGGCGTCAAGATGTGCCTCGGCACTGGCGAGATCGCCTTGCCGAAGAAGCCGGACTGAACGCGAAAGGGCGTCTTCCTTGCGGGGAAGACGCCCTGAAGCTCAGGCGTTGGCCGCGCTCAGCACGGCGCGCACGCTGGCGGTCGCGACGTCTTCGTCGATGCCCACGCCCCATACGACCGAGCCGTCTGGCTTGATGCACTCGACGTAGGCGGCCGCGCGCGCGTCGGAACTCTTGCCCATCGAGTGCTCGGCATAGTCGCGCACTTCCAGCTTCACGCCGAAGCTCTCGGCGAGCGTGGCGAGGACGGACGAGATCAGGCCGTTGCCGCGGCCCGAGACGGTCTGCTCCTTGCCGTTAACGCCGATCTTGCCGGTGAAGATCCGGGTGCCGTCCGCGCCACGGGCTTCCTCGTAGTCGATGAGCTGGAACCGCTGGGGTTCGTCGAGCCGGTAGGTCTTGCGGAACACCGTCCAGATATCGCCCGCCTGAAGCTCGCGGCCCATCTCGTCGGCCAGTTGCTGAACGTGGCGCGAGAAGTGCGCCTGCATCCGCTTGGGCAGCTTGATGCCCTGGTCCTGTTCGAGCACCCAGGCGAAGCCGCCCTTGCCCGACTGCGAGTTCACGCGGATCACCGCCTCGTAGCTGCGGCCCAGATCGGCGGGGTCGATCGGAAGATAGGGGACGGCCCAGAGCTGGTCGTTGCGCTGCTCCTGCGCGGCGAAGCCCTTCTTGATCGCGTCCTGGTGCGAGCCCGAGAACGCGGTGAAGACGAGTTCGCCGCCGTAGGGGTGGCGCTCGGCGACCTTGAGCTGGTTGCAGTACTCGACCGTCTGGATCACCTCGTCGATGTCCGAGAAGTCGAGCCCCGGATCGACGCCCTGCGTATACATATTGAGTGCGACCGTCACCAGACAGCAGTTGCCGGTACGCTCGCCGTTGCCGAACAGGCAGCCCTCGACGCGGTCGGCGCCCGCCATCAGGCCGAGTTCGGCCGCCGCGACGCCGGTGCCCCGGTCGTTGTGCGTGTGCAGTGAGATCACCGCGCTCTCGCGATTGGGCAGGTTGCGGCAGAAGTACTCGATCTGGTCGGCGTAGATGTTGGGCGTCGCCGCCTCGACCGTCGCCGGCAGGTTGAGGATGATCGGGTGCTCGGGCGTGGGCTGGAGGATGTCCATCACCGCCTCGCAGCACGAGATCGAGAAATCGAGTTCGGCCGTCGAGAAGGTCTCGGGGCTGTACTCGACGTGCCACTTCGTCTGGGGGTATTTCGCGATCTGGTCGCGCAGCACTTTCGCGCCGTTCTCGGCGATGCCGCGAATCTCGTGCTGCTCCATGCCGAACACGACCTGGCGCCACAGCGGTGAAACCGCGTTGTAGAGGTGGACGATCGCGGCGTGGACGCCGGCCAGACTCTCGAACGAGCGCTCGATCAGGTCCTGCCGCGACTGGGTGAGCACCTGGACCAGCACGTCCTCGGGCACCTTGCCCGAGTCGACGAGGCCGCGAATGAAATCGAACTCGGTGGCGCCCGCGCTCGGGAAGCCGACCTCGATCTCCTTGAGCCCGACCTTCACGAGCAGTTCGAAGAACCGCGCCTTCTTTTCGGCGCCCATCGGATCGATCAGCGCCTGATTGCCGTCACGCAGGTCGGTGGAGAGCCAGCGCGGCGCGCGCTCGATCGTGCGGCTCGGCCACTGCCGGTCGGACAGGGCGATTTGCGGAAAGGGCCGATACTTGACCGAAGGGTCTTTCAGCATGGTCATTGATTTAGTCTCGCTCGGAAATTCTGCTTATTCGGGATGGCTGCTTTCGTCCCTTGAGCGCCGAGCGCGCCGCACGGAACGACGCGTCACCTCACGCCCAAGGGCGCGTAAGTCGCAGAAGCAGGCCGAGCTGAAGCGTCATGGCATTGCCTATGGGGATCGATCGGCGTGATGTAAAGGGCCTAGCCGCGCTCTTGCCAGGACGATCGCAGCGGTTAGCCTCGCCATCGTCATGCCCCAGATACGTCCGTTTCCGCTTTCGATCGCGCCCGAGCGCATCGACGACCTGCATCGCCGGCTAGACCACGCACGCTGGCCCGAGAAGGAAACCGTCGACGACTGGTCGCAAGGCACGCCGCTCGCCGACCTCCGGGACCTCGCGGCCTGGTGGCGCCGCGGTTACGACTGGCGCGCGTTCGAAGCGCGGCTCAATGCGCTGGGCCAGTTCGTCACCGAGATCGACGGGCTCGATATCCATTTCCTCGATATCCGCTCGCCGCACGAAGATGCACTGCCCCTGGTCATGACCCACGGCTGGCCGGGCTCGGTGGTCGAGTTCATGCGTGTGATCGGCCCATTGACCGATCCGGTCGCGCATGGCGGACGCGCCGAGGACGCCTTCCATCTCGTGATCCCCTCGCTGCCCGGATATGGTTTCTCGCAAAGGCCCGACGCGCCGGGCTGGGGGGTCGAGCGCATCGCGCGTGCCTGGGCGGAGCTGATGCGGCGGCTCGGGCACCGGCGCTGGGCGGCCCAGGGCGGTGACTGGGGCGCGTTCGTCACCAATGCGATCGGTGGACAGGCGCCCGAAGGCTGCATCGGCATTCACGTCAACATGCCGATCGCCGGACCGACCGAGGCGGCGAAGGCCAATCCCGGCCCCGAGGACCGCCGCGCCTTCGAGCGCATGGCTTACTATCGCGACTTCGACGGCGGCTATGCCAAGATCCAGGGCACGCGCCCGCAATCGCTCGGCTACGGACTGGTCGATTCGCCTGTCGGCCTCGCGGGCTGGATACTCGAAAAGCTGCATGGCTGGAGCGACAACGCCGGGGACGTCTTCGCCGCGCTCGGTCGCGACGCGGTGCTCGACAACATCATGCTCTACTGGCTCCCCGGCACCGGCGCCTCGGCGGCGCGGCTCTATTGGGAGAGCTTCGGCAAGACGAAGCCGCCGCAGATCGCGATTCCCGCCGGGGTGAGCGTCTTTCCCGGCGACATCCTGCCCGCGCCGCGCCCTTGGGTGGACCGGCGCGTCACCAACCTCGTCTACTGGAACGAACTCGACAGCGGCGGGCATTTCGCCGCCTGGGAGAAGCCCGAGGCCTTCGTCGCCGAACTGCGGGCGTGCTTCGCGCTGATGCGCTGATCAGCCGCAGCGGATGCGCGTGATCCTTCCTTGCGCGTCGGTCTCGAGATCGAGCCGGTCGGGACGGAAATCCATCGTCACCATATCATCGGGGCCGATGACGCGCACCGGCCGGTCACCGGCCCATTCGCGGATGCGCGCTTCCACCGGGCCCCGGGCGACCGTGCCGAGATAGTCCTGCAACCGGCTTGCGCCGCACTGATCCGCTTCGTCGGCGGGCCGTTGCGGCTGTGACTCCACGCTCGTCGCCGCGCAGGCAGAGAGCGCGAGCGCCGCCACGCCCGCGGCGCCGAGCGCATGGAGTCGGCTTGCGGCCACTATTCGCCCTTCGCGAACGCCGCCGCGATCTTCAGTTCGACTTCGTCCGATACGAGGGGGACCAGGAAACCCAGTCCGAAGTCGCTGCGCATGATGGTCGTCTCGGCCTCGAAGCCGACGTTTTCCTTGTCGGCCATGGTGCCGGCACCGAAGAAGCGCACATCGAGCGTTACCGGCTTGGTGACGCCGTTGAGCGTGAGATCGCCGGTCACCTTGGCGCTGTCAGGCCCGATCGGCTCGACCGAGGTCGACACGAACCGCGCGTCCTCGGGCGAGGGACCGAAGAAGTCTGGCTTCGCACCGTCCTTGCCGGCGCGCAGCAGGTGTCCGGTCAGGCCCTCGCTGGCAGTCGTCACCTTGGCGACCGGGATGGTCACGTCGACCTTGGCGTTCTGCGGCGCGGCGGGATCGAGCTGGAGCGTGCCCGTTACGTCGCCGAACAGGCCGAAGTAGGGTGAGAAGCCCAGGTGATCGACTTCCCACTCCACGAGCGTGTGATTGGGATCGGCCTGATAGGTGCCGCCGGTGATGCGCGAGGCGTCGGGCGAGCCGGGCGCCGTCTGCGCGGGATCGCTCTGCGCCGCGAGCGGCATCGAGAAGAGGAGAGCGGCGGTACAGGCGGCGGCAAGCTTGCGGTTCATGCGGTCGTTCCTTGCATGATGGATATTCGGGATGGGAACCCTTGCCGGGTGCGACGGTTCCTGGCGGAATTTCCGGTCATCCGCAACGCAGGTCGCGCACGATGTTGATCGTATCGATCATCACGTTGAGGCGATCGGGACGCATGTCGTCGGTGGTGGCCTCGCCCGGCAGCACGAACCGGACGCCGCCCGGCGCCTTGTCGCCGACCGCTTCGGTGATCTTGGCGCGGATGTCGGGGCTGTCGACCTGCCCGATGAAGCCCTTCACTTGGGGCGCCCCGCAGGAGGAAGACTGGGGGTCGGTGACCGTGCCCGGCTCCATCGGTGCCTCGGGGACGGGGGTCTTGTCGATCTGCAACTGCGGCTTGCCGGCGATCCGGCTGGCGAAATCGTCCTCCGCGTCGCTGTCGGCGGACTGGCCGCAGCCCGAAAGCGAAAGCGCGACGAGGGTCGTGGAAAGTAGCAGGGACCTGAACGTCATGGCCGTAGCCTCCCGGCGTCGCGGTGCATGATTGCCTCGCGACGCGCGGGGTGCTGACTAGCCTTAGTTCTTCGACTTGTCGACGAGCGCGTTCTTCGCGATCCACGGCATCATCGCGCGCAGCTTGGCGCCGGTTTCCTCGATCGGGTGGCGCTGCGAGGCCTTGCGCGAGGCCTTGAGCTCGGGCTGGCCGGCGCGGTTGTCCATCACGAACGCCTTGACGAAGCGGCCCGACTGGATGTCGGCGAGCACGCGCTTCATCTCGGCCTTGGTTTCCTCGGTGATGATCCGCGGACCGACGGTGATGTCGCCGTATTCGGCGGTGTTCGAGATCGAGTAGCGCATGTTGGCGATGCCGCCTTCATAAAGCAGGTCGACGATCAGCTTCAGTTCGTGGAGGCACTCGAAATAAGCCATCTCGGGCGCGTAGCCGGCTTCGACCAGCGTCTCGAAGCCCGCCTGGATCAGCGCGGTGGTGCCGCCGCACAGCACCGCCTGCTCGCCGAACAGGTCGGTCTCGCATTCCTCGCGGAAGTTGGTCTCGATGATGCCCGAGCGGCCGCCGCCGACGCCCGAGGCATAGGCGAGGGCGATGTCGTGCGCGTTGCCGGTCGAATCCTGGTCGATCGCGACGAGGCAGGGCACGCCGCCGCCGCGCTGGTATTCGCTGCGCACGGTGTGGCCGGGGCCCTTGGGCGCGATCATGATCACGTCGATGTCGGCGCGCGGCTCGATCAGGCCGAAGTGAATGTTGAGCCCGTGCGCGAAGGCGAGCGCGGCGCCGGGCTTCATGTTGGCGTGCAGGTCCTCGGCGTAGATCGCGGCCTGGTGCTCGTCGGGCGCGAGGATCATGAGGATATCGGCCCATTTCGCCGCCTCGGCGTTGGTGAGCACCTTGAAGCCCGCGCCTTCGGCCTTCTTGGCGGTGGCCGAACCCTCGCGCAGCGCGATCGCGACTTCCTTGACGCCCGAATCGCGCAGGTTCTGCGCGTGGGCATGGCCCTGGCTGCCATAGCCGAGCACCGCGATCTTCTTCTCGGTGATCAGGTTGATGTCGCAATCGGCGTCGTAATAGACCTTCATTTCGCTTTACTCCGTCATCCCGGCGAGGGCCGGGATCGTTTGTCGATAAGCGCATCGCCTTGTGGCCGGGGACCCCAGCCTTCGCCGGGATGACGCGCAAGGTGAAAAAGTCAGGCTTCCTTCGGTCCTCGGATCATGCCGACGACACCGGTACGGCCGACTTCGACGAGGCCGAGTTCACGCATCAGCGAAACGAAGCTGTCGATCTTGTCGGGAATCCCGGTGATCTCGAAGATGAAGCTCTCGGTCGTGGTGTCGACCGGGCGGGCGCGGAAGATCTCGGCGACGCGCAGCGCCTCGACCCGCTTTTCGCCAGTGCCCGAAACCTTCACCAGCGCCAGCTCGCGCTCGACGTAGGGCCCGGCCTCGGTGAGGTCGACCACCTTGTGCACCGGCACCAGCCGGTCGAGCTGGTGGCGAATCTGGTCGATCACCGCCGGCGGGCCGTGGGTGACGATCGTGATCCGGCTGACTGCGTGGTTTTCGGTGATGTCGGCCACGGTCAGGCTGTCGATGTTGTAGCCGCGCGCGGTGAACATGCCGGCGATGCGGGCGAGGATGCCCGCCTCGTTGTCGACGGTCACGGTCAGGACGTGCCGCTCGGGCTGCTGATGCTCGATTTTCATCATGTCGGGCTTTCTCAGACGAGCGCTTTGGCTTCGTCGGCCATGGTTCCTGCGACATGATCGCCATAGAGGATCATCTCGGTATGCGACGCGCCCGAGGGAATCATCGGGTAGCAATTCGCCGCGTTCGAGACCGCGCAATCGACGATCACCGGACCGTCATGGTCGATCATCGCGCGGATGCCTTCGTCGAGCTGGCCTTCGTTCTCGATGCGAATGCCCTTCCAGCCATAGGCCTCGGCAAGCTTCACGAAGTCGGGCAGGCTGTCCGAATAGGAGTTCGAATAGCGGCTCTCGTAGGTCAGTTCCTGCCACTGGCGGACCATGCCCATCCACATGTTGTTGAGGATGAAGACCTTCACCGGCAGGCGGTACTGGCTGGCGGTGCCCAGTTCCTGGATGTTCATCTGGATCGAGGCATCGCCCGCGATGTCGATGACGAGGCTGCCCGGATTGCCGAGCTGCGCGCCGATCGCGGCGGGCAGGCCGTAGCCCATCGTGCCGAGCCCGCCCGAGGTCAGCCACTTGTTCGGGCCGAAGAAGTGGAAGTACTGCGCCGCCCACATCTGGTGCTGCCCGACCTCGGTGGCGATGATCGGATCGCGGTCCTTCGTCAGCGCGAACAGCCGCTCGATCGCCTGCTGCGGCATGATCTCGATGTCCGAGCGCGGGAACGCGAGGCTCTTGCGCGCGCGCCAGTCGGCGATGCGCACTTTCCATTCGGACAGATCCCGCGGCTTGCGCTCGCCCCATGCCTCGAGCATCTGCTCGAGCACCAGCGCGCAATCGCCGACGATCGGCAGGTCGACCGGCACCGTCTTGTTGATCGACGAGCGGTCGATGTCGATGTGGATCTTCTTCGAATGGGGCGCGAAGGCGTCGAGCCGGCCGGTGACGCGGTCGTCGAAGCGCGCGCCGACGCAGACGATCAGGTCCGCCTGGTTCATCGCCATGTTCGCTTCGTAAGTGCCATGCATGCCGAGCATGCCCAGCCAGTCCTCGCTATCCGCCGGGAAGGCGCCGAGGCCCATCAGCGTCGAGGTGACCGGCGCGCCCGTCTTCGCCTGAAGTTCGCGCAGCAGTTCGCTGGCGCGCGGTCCCGAATTGATCACGCCGCCGCCCGTGTAGAAGACCGGAGCCTTGGCCGCGGCGAGCATCTCGATCGCCTCGCGGATCTCGCCGTCCTCGCCCCTGGTGCGCGGTGCGTAGCGCTGGCGGCGCTGGCTGGCGCCGTCATGCAGCATGGCGCTGGCGACCTGCACGTCCTTTGGGACGTCGATCAGCACCGGTCCGGGACGACCGCTGGTCGCGATCTGGAACGCTTCATCGATCGTCGCGGCGAGATCGGCCGGATCGCGCACGAGGTAGTTGTGCTTGGTGCAGTGACGCGAGATGCCGATCGTGTCGGCTTCCTGGAAGGCGTCCGAGCCGATCAGGCCGGTCGCGACCTGCCCGGTGATGACCACCAGCGGGATCGAGTCCATGAAGGCGTCGGCGACGCCGGTCATCGCGTTGGTCGCGCCCGGACCCGAGGTGACGAGCACGACGCCGGGCTTGCCGGTCGAACGGGCATAGCCTTCGGCCGCGTGCGCGGCGCCGGCTTCGTGGCGTACGAGAATGTGCCGGATGCGCTCGTCGTCGAACAGGGCATCGTAAATCGGAAGCACGGCGCCGCCGGGATAGCCGAATACGAATTCGACCCCCTGCTTGACCAGGCCTTCGACCAGGATGCTTGCGCCGCTGCGCTCTTCGGTCACGTTTCAAAATCCTTCTGTTGTGCGGGCGACGGGCCCGCGCGGTTCTTAATTGAGTCGACCCGACACGACAATGCCGTGCCGGGCCATCCTCTCCTCCCGCTTTTCAACTTCCACGCGGGTAGGCGGCGGCCTGTAGGAAACAAATAATGTCACGTCAACCCAAAGTTTGGTAATATAGTTTCGTCTATCCAGCCGGGATTGTAATCATGAATGACCAATCGCGGCCAATCGAGAGGAGGCTGGTGCCGGAGCCAGGTGAACTGGCGCTTGGCGTAATTGCGCGTCGCCTGGCTGGCGCGCGCCGCCGCCTCGGCGAGCGACCACCCGCCGCGCAGGAATCCCGCGATCTCGGGAACCCCGATCGCGCGCATCACCGGCAAATTTTCGGGCAGGCCACGGGCGAGGAGGGTGCGCACCTCTTCGAGCGCGCCGAGGCCGATCATCCGGGCGAACCGAAGCTCGCAGCGCGCATAGAGCATCGGCCGGTCAGGCAGGAGGATGGCTGGGTGGAGCGTGACGGTATCGCCGATCCCGCCGGTCTTCTCGCTCTGCCAGTCGGTCAGCGTCCGGCCGGTGGAACGCACGACTTCGAGGGCGCGAGAGATCCTCGCGCTGTCCGCCGGAGCGAGCGCCGCCGCGCGCTCGGGGTCTTCGCGAGTGAGCGCGGCGTGGGCTTCGGCGACGGGCAGGGCACGTACCGCTTCGCGGACCCTCGGGTCGATCTCGGGCACGGGGGCGATGCCTTCGAGCAGGGTGCGGATATATAGTCCGGTGCCACCGACGAGGATCGGCACCGCATCCTCGGCCTGCACCGCCGCGATCTCGCGTCTGGCGGCTTGTGCCCAGTCCGCCGCCGAGCAGGCCTGCGCGCCGTCCCAGGCGCCGAACAGGCGGTGGTCGATCCCGCGCATCTCGTCCGGCGCGGGGCGCGCGCTCAGCACGGCGAGATCGGCATAGACCTGTGCGCTGTCGGCGTTGATCACGACCGCGCGCCGTCCTCTCCGTTCGAGCGCCAGCGCGAGTTCGACGGCACAATCGCTCTTGCCGCTCGCGGTCGGCCCTGCGATGAGCGCCAGCGGCGGCCGGGCCCGATCCGGCGGTTCCGCAAGACTTGAGGTATTCGCATTGCTCATCGCCCGGCTGATAGCAGAGCCCGACCATCTGAACACACGCCTGGATGCGGCGCGCGCCGCGATGGAGGAGCGCGGCGTCCGGCTCGCGGGCGCGGCGATGCTCGATTTCTGCGGCCAGACCATGGAAATCACTTCGCCCGACGATGACGCGCAGGCGCTGCGCGAAGTGCTCGACACCTATTTCGGCACGTCCGACGGCCTGATCTGCCGCGACGAGCCCCAAGTGCCCGATGTTTTCATCTCTGACATGGATTCGACCATGATCGGGCAGGAATGCATCGACGAACTCGCCGATTTCGCCGGGCTGAAGCCGCAGATCGCCGCGATCACCGAGCGCGCCATGCAGGGCGAACTCGATTTCGAAGCCGCGCTGCGCGAGCGCGTCGGACTGCTCGAAGGGCTTGCCGAAAGCGCGATCGAGGAATGCCTCGCCTCGCGCATCGTCCCGATGCCCGGCGCAAAAACGCTCGTCGAGACGCTCAAGTCACGCGGTTGCCGCACGGTTTTGGTGACGGGCGGTTTCCACCATTTCGCCGATCCGATCGCTCGGTTACTCGGCTTCGAGCACGTCGTGGGCAATCGGCTCGAAGTGGCGGGCGGCAAGCTGACCGGCGGCCTTGCCGGCCCGGTCACCGACAGCGCGGTGAAGAAAGCGACGCTGCTGGCCGAAATCGCGGAGAAGGGTGATCACGCCACCAGTCTCGCCACCGGCGACGGCGCGAACGACATCCCCATGCTTGAGGCGGCGACTTACGGAATTGCCTATAAGGCGAAGCCGAAGGCCCGAGTTGCCGCTAACGGTTGGGTCGATCGCGGCGATCTTACCTCGGTCCTCCGGCTTCTGGGGATCCGCCAGACCGATTGGCAAACCGGCTGACGAAGGTGAATTGCGTGAAATGCGCGAAGGTGGGCGGCGCGTAGCGATGGCGCCGCCGCCGCGCGGCGCTTTGGCTCGTTTGGGTGGGTGCCTGTCGCGAAAGCGTCGATCCGCGTGGTCGCGCTTGCGAACCCGGCCAACGCAATCGGGCGCGAGACGCCGGACGTCGCGGTGTCGGTCAACATTCGGTGCCCCCCGATGAAGTTTTCCCCGGGGACAATAGCTACCGCAAGCCTATGGATTCGCAACAGGAATCTTGGTGATATCGATCAGTTAAGCCGATATGTGGGACTACCTGGTCAGGTGTCCATCCAGTCCTTGAAGAAGGCTTCGTTCGCTTGCCGCAGGGCGACGACCTCGACCGAGCTTTCGGCGGAGTCGCTTCGGAAGACGAGCACGTCGCCGCCGGTCTCGCCCAGCGCGATCGCGGCCAGACCGGCGTGCTCGGCATCGTCGAGCACCGCGGCAAGATCGCGCGTGGTGACCACGTAGCGCGCCTGATCCTCGCCGAACCAGAAGGCCGCGGCGCTTTCGCGATCCTCGGGCATGGCGACCGCGCAGCCGATCCCGCCCGCGAGCGCCATCTCGGCGAGCGTCACCGCGAGACCGCCGTCCGAGCAGTCGTGCACCGCCGTCAGCAGCCCCGAAGCGATGAGCTTGCGCACGTGCTCGCCAGCCTGCCGCTCGAGATCGAGCCCAACCGGGGGCGGCATGCCCGCTTCCTGGCCATGGATCTCGCGCAGCCAGAGCGTCTGGCCGAGATGGCCCGATTCGCCGCCGATCAGCACGATCGCCTCTCCGGGCGCCTTGAACCCGATCGTCGCCATCGTCTCGTGGTCGTCGAGCAGGCCGACGCCGCCGATCGCCGGGGTCGGCAGGATCGCCGAGCCGCCGCCGGTCGCCTTGCTCTCGTTGTAGAGCGAGACGTTGCCCGAGACGATCGGATAGTCGAGCGCGCGGCAGGCTTCGCCCATGCCCTGCAGGCAGCCCACGATCTGCGCCATGATCTCGGGCCGCTGCGGATTGGCGAAGTTGAGGCAGTTGGTGATCGCGAGCGGCGTGGCGCCGACCGCGCAGATGTTGCGCCAGGTTTCGGCGACCGCCTGCTTGCCGCCTTCGTGCGGGTCGGCGTAGCAGTATCGCGGCGAGCAATCGGTGCTCATCGCCAGCGCCTTCTTGGTGCCGTGGACGCGCACGACCGCGGCATCGCCGCCGGATTTCTGCAGCGTGTCGGCGCCGACCTGACTGTCGTACTGCTCCCAGATCCAGCGGCGCGAGGCGAGGTCGGGGCAAGCCATCAGGCGCAGCAGGTCGGCCGCGACGTCCCCGGTGTCGGGCACGTCCTCGAGCAGCGGCACCGCCGCCCAGTCGTGATAGGTGGCGTGATCGACCCAGGGCCGCTCGTATTCGGGAGCGTCGTCGGCCAGCGGGCCGAGCGGAATGTCGCAGACGGTCTCGCCGCCGAAGGTGAGTTGCATCCGCCCCGTGTCGGTGACTTCGCCGATCACCGCGAAATCCAGCTCCCACTTGCGGAAGACCGCCTCGGCCATCGCCTCCTTGCCGGGCTTGAGCACCATCAGCATGCGCTCCTGGCTCTCGCTCAGCATCATCTCGTAAGGCGTCATGCCGTCTTCGCGGCAGGGAACCTGGTCCATGTCGAGGCGGATGCCCGCGCCGCCCTTGCTTGCCATCTCGACCGAGGATGACGTCAGTCCGGCCGCGCCCATGTCCTGGATCGCGACGATCGCGTCGGTCGCCATCAGTTCGAGGCAGGCCTCGATCAGCAGCTTTTCGGTGAAGGGATCGCCGACCTGCACGGTGGGGCGCTTCTCGTCGCTGTTCTCGTCGAAGTCGGCGCTGGCCATGGTCGCGCCGTGAATGCCGTCGCGGCCGGTCTTCGAGCCGACGTAGACGATCGGATTGCCGACCCCGGTGGCGGCCGAATAGAAGATCTTGTCGGCATCGGCGACGCCCACCGTCATCGCGTTGACGAGGATGTTGCCGTCGTAGGCCTGGTGGAAGTTGGTCTCGCCGCCCACCGTCGGCACGCCGACGCAGTTGCCGTAGCCGCCGATTCCCGCGACCACGCCCTGGACGAGGTGCTTCATCTTGGGATGCTCGGGCCGGCCGAAGCGTAGCGCGTTGAGGTTGGCGACGGGCCGCGCGCCCATGGTGAAGACGTCGCGCAGGATACCGCCGACCCCCGTCGCCGCGCCCTGGTAGGGCTCGATGTAGCTGGGGTGGTTGTGGCTCTCCATCTTGAAGATCGCCGCCTGACCGTCGCCGATGTCGATCACGCCCGCGTTCTCGCCCGGGCCGCAGATCACCCATGGCGCCTCGGTCGGCAGCTTCTTGAGGTGGACGCGGCTCGACTTGTACGAGCAGTGCTCCGACCACATCACCGAGAAGATGCCCAGTTCGACGAGATTGGGCTCCCGTCCCAGCGCGCTCAGGACGCGTTCGTATTCCTCGGGATTGAGGCCGTGGGCTTCGACGACGTCGGGCGTGATCTCGGGCGTAGTGTTCGGCATGGTCCGGGCCTTAGCGAGGAGCATGCCGCGATGCTAGATGTGTTGCGGCCCTGTGGAGCGTGGGCGCCGCAGCGCGCTTGACCCCCGGGCCTCGGCTCGTCATTGCTCAACCGCATGACGGGAGACAGCGCCGAAATCGCCGAACTGAGTTTCGAGGACGCCTTGCGCGCGCTCGAGGACGTGGTCCGCAAGCTCGAAAGCGGAGAAGTCCCGCTCGACGATTCGATCGCGCTCTACGAGCGGGGCGAGGCCCTGCGCCGCCATTGCCAGGCGCGACTCGACAGTGCCCAGGCGCGGATCGAGCGGATCGTCCAGGGGGCCGACGGCACACCGAGCGGAACCCAGCCTTTCGACGCGCCGGACCGCTGATTCGTGCCGGTGGGGGCGATCGACCATCTGCTCGCAGACAGTCTCGCGGAGATCGCCGCCGAGATCGACGCGGCCTTCGATGCGCTTTTGCCGGTGCCCGCCGATTCGCGCGCGCGTCTGGTGGAGGCGATGCGCTATGCCACGATCGGCGGCGGCAAGCGGGTGCGCCCCCTGCTGCTCGCCTCGGTCGCGGCGATCTACGGCGTCGACCGCGAGGCGGCGATCCGCGCGGGCGCGGCGATCGAGGCGATTCACGTCTATTCGCTGATTCACGACGATCTTCCCTGCATGGACGATGACGCCATGCGCCACGGCAAGCCGACGCTCCACCTCGCCTTCGACGAGGCGACCGCGGTGCTGGCGGGCGACGCCCTGCACGATTTCGCCTTCGAAGTGCTTGCCGATCCCGCGACCAGTTCCGATCCGTTCGTGCAGATCGAGCTGGTCCGCACGCTCGGCAGGGCCAGCGGCTTGCAGGGCATGGCGGGCGGGCAGATGATGGACCTCGTCGCCGAGACCGCCGAGTTCGACTTGCAGACGGTCACGCGCCTGCAGCAGCTCAAGACCGGCGCGCTGCTGGGCGCGGCGGTGGAGATGGGCGCGATTCTCGGCCACGTTGCGCCCGAGGGACGCACGCATCTGCGCGGCTATGCCCGCGATGCCGGTCTGGCCTTCCAGATCGCCGACGATCTCATCGACCACGAGGGCGACGCCGCGCGCGCGGGCAAGGCGGTGGGCAAGGACGCGGCCGCCGGGAAGGCGACCTTCGTCTCGCTGCTCGGCGCCGATCGCGCGCGCGAACAGGCTCGGCTGCTGGTCGACCAGGCGATCGAGCATCTCGCGAGCCACGGCCGCGAGGCCGACGTGCTGCGGGCGCTGGCCCGCTACATCATCGAAAGGGACCATTGATGCCGCAAACCGGTGGCGAACGCGTCGGGGTTTACCCCGGCACCTTCGATCCGATCACCAAGGGCCACGCCGATATCATCCGGCGCGGCGCCAAGCTGGTCGACCGGCTGATCATCGGCGTGACCACCAACATGTCGAAGAACCCGCTGTTCACGCCCGAAGAGCGCATCGCCATGGTCGAGCGCGAGGTCGCCTCGCTCGAACTCGACAACGTCAGCGTGGTGGGGTTCAACGCGCTGCTGATGAAATTCGCCGAGAAGCAGGGCGCGACGGTGATCGTGCGCGGCCTGCGCGCGGTCGCGGACTTCGAATACGAATATCAGATGGCCGGCATGAACCAGCAGCTCAACGCGGGGATCGAAACCGTCTTCCTGATGGCCGACGTCAGCCTTCAGCCGATCGCCTCCAAGCTGGTCAAGGAGATCGCGATGTTCGGCGGCGATATCACGCCCTTCGTCAGCGGGCCGGTGCGCGACGACGTGCTCGCGCGGATCGATAAGGTCGGCAGGATGGGCGATTATTGATCCCGTTCATTGCCACGACAGCGCCGAGGGACTATCCGCCCCGCGATCCCGGGACCTTGTCCGGTCCGAGCCAGTGAGAATCGAATGAATCTTCGTCTGCTTGTTCCCCTCCTCTCGGCCCTGGCGCTGGGTGCCGCGCCGCTCGCCGCGCAGGAGACGCCGGATGCCGCGCCCGCCACGACAGCCGCCAAGCTTCCGACGAGCGTGGACATGGATGTCAGCCACGACCCGCAGAACGTGCTCTATCTCGACCTTTCCGACGGCGGCCGCGTCGCGATCCGGCTCATGCCCGAATGGGCGCCGCACCACGTCGAGCGGATCAAGACGCTCGTCGAGCAGGGCTTCTACGACGGCGTGATCTTCCACCGCGTGATCGAAGGCTTCATGGCCCAGACGGGCGATCCCACGGGTACGGGCGTCGGGGGCTCGCAGTTGCCCGACCTCGAGGCGGAATTCAACGCCATGCCGCACTTGCGCGGCACCGTCTCGATGGCGCGCACCAACGATCCGAACAGCGCCAACAGCCAGTTCTTCATCATGTTCTATCCGCGCTTCGCGCTCGACAAGAAGTACACCGTTTTCGGCCGCGTGATCGGCGGGATGGAATATGTCGACGCGATCGAGCGGGGCGAGCCGCCCGCCAATCCGACGCGCGTGCTGCAAGCCTCGCTCGCTTCGGACAACAAGCCGGCGCCCGCGGCACCGGCCTCTCCGGCCGCGGCGCCAATTTCGGTTAGCGACCTCAACAACTCGCAGTCCGACTGATCCGGCGGACAGATTCGCCGCGCCGGTTTGCCTGGCGCGCGCCCTGCGCCTAAGGCCCCGGCCATGCGTGTCGACCTGTTCGATTTCGATCTTCCGTCCGACCTGATCGCGCTGCGCCCGGCGCGGCCGCGCGATTCGGCGCGCATGCTGCTGGTCGAGGGGCAGGCGCCGCTTTCCGACCACCGCGTCAGCGATCTGCCCGCGCTGCTGCGCGACGGCGATGTGCTGGTGTTCAACGATACGCGCGTGATCCCCGCCCAGCTCGAGGGACGGCGCGGCGAGGCGCGGATCGGGGCGACGCTGCACAAGCGCGTCGACCTCAGGCGCTGGCAGGCCTTCGTGCGCAATGCCAAGCGCCTGCGTCCGGGCGATCGCATCGCTTTTGCCGCCGATGTCGAGGCCGTGGCCGAGGAGCGGCACGCCGACGGCTCGTGGACGCTCGCCTTCGCGGGCGAGGAACCGGTCGAGGTCCTGCTCGAACGCGCCGGGCACATGCCGCTGCCGCCCTATATCGCGGGCAAGCGCGCGACCGACGAGGCCGACCGCCGCGACTACCAGACCATGTTCGCCGCGCGCGACGGCGCTGTCGCCGCGCCGACCGCGGCGCTCCATTTCACCCCTGAGCTGATGGCGGCGCTCAAAGCGCGCGGAATCGCCAGCGAGACGCTCACGCTCCACGTCGGGGCGGGTACCTTCCTGCCGGTAAAGGCCGAGGACACCGACGAGCACCGGATGCACGCCGAATGGGGCCGGATCGAGCCCGAAACCGCCGATCGGCTCAACGCAGCGCGGGCGCGGGGCGGGCGGCTGGTCGCGGTGGGCACCACGAGCCTGCGGCTGCTCGAAAGCGCGGTCGATGCGGGCGGCACGATCCAGCCCTTCGAGGGTGACACGGCGATCTTCATCACGCCCGGCTATCGCTTCGGCGCGATCGACGGTCTGATGACGAACTTCCACTTGCCGCGCTCGACGCTGTTCATGCTGGTCTCGGCGCTCATGGGCACGGAGCGGATGCGCGCAGCCTATGCGCACGCGATCGAGCAGCGCTATCGCTTCTACTCTTATGGCGATTCGAGCCTGCTTCTGCCTTGAGGGGTTGGCGTTTCGCGTCCGCGAGCACATCTAGGGCCGCGATGAATCACGTACTCGAGCTGAGCGGCCTCACCAAAACCTATGCCGGCGGGTTCACCGCCCTCAAGGGAGTCGATCTGGCGATCGAGCAGGGCGAGATATTCGCGTTGCTCGGTCCGAACGGCGCCGGCAAGACCACGCTGATCGGTGCCGTCTGCGGACTGGTTCGACCGACCTCGGGGACGATCCGCGCGTTCGGCGAGGACATGGCGCACAACTGGCGTTCGCTGCGCGCGCGCATCGGCCTGGTGCCGCAGGAGCTTTCGACCGACATGTTCGAGCCGGTGGGCCGCGCGGTCCGCCACTCGCGCGGGCTGTTCGGCTTCGCCCCCGATCCGGCAAGGATCGACGATATCCTCAAGTCACTGAGCTTGTGGGACAAGCGGGACGAGCAGATCCGCCATCTCTCGGGGGGCATGAAGCGCCGCGTGCTCATCGCCAAGGCCATGGCGCACGATCCCGAGCTGCTGTTTCTCGACGAGCCCACCGCGGGCGTCGACGTCGAGCTGCGGCGCGACATGTGGAAGCAGATCGCGGCCATGCGCGAGCGCGGCACCACGATCATCCTGACGACCCACTACATCGAGGAAGCCGAGGAAATGGCCGACCGCGTGGGCATCATCCGCCAGGGCGAGATCGTGATGGTCGACGAGAAGGCGCAGATGATGAAGCGCCTGGGCCGCACCGAGGCGCTGATCACGCTGGCCGCGCCGCTCGATGCGGTTCCCGATCCGCTTTCCCGGTTCTCCGTCACGCTTGCCGACGACGGACGCACGCTGTGCTATCGCGGCGGCGACGGCGCGGGGCAGGGCAAGGCCGAAGTCGCCGAACTGACCAAGGCGCTGACCCGCGCCGGCATAGACTACACCGCGATCGACCTGCACGAATCGAGCCTTGAGGACATCTTCGTCGATCTCGTCCAGAACGGCGCGCAGGGGAAAGCGGCATGAGCATGTTCAACGCGCGCAGCGCTTTCACCATCTACAAGCAGGAACTGATGCGCGCGTTTCGCACCGCGATGCAATCGATCCTTGCGCCGGTGCTGACGACGACGCTCTATTTCGTCGTGTTCGGCGCGGCGATCGGCGGGCAGATGCAGGGGGGCATGGGCGGCGTGAACTACGGCGCCTTCATCGTGCCCGGCCTGCTGCTGCTCACGCTGCTCGGCGAAAGCACCAGCAACGCCAGCTTCGGCATCTACATGCCGCGCTTCACCGGCGCGATCTACGAGCTGCTGTCCGCGCCCGTGGGCGTGGCCGAGACGCTGGCGGGCTTCGTCGGCGCGGCGGCCACCAAGTCGCTGATCCTGGCCGCGATCATCCTGGGCACCGCGACGATCTTCGTCGACTATACGATCGTCCACCCGGTTTTCGCTCTCGGCTACATCATCCTGGTTTCCGCCAGTTTCTCGCTGTTCGGCTTCATTCTCGGGATATGGGCGGACAGCTTCGAGAAGCTCTCGATCGTGCCGATGCTGATCCTGATGCCGCTCACCTTCCTGGGCGGGACGTTCTATTCGATCGACCTGCTGCCCGAGCCGTGGCGCACGGTCGCGCTGGCCAATCCGGTGGTCTATCTCGTCAACGGCTTGCGCTGGACCTTCTACGGCAGTTCCGACGTCTCGATCTGGGTCTCGCTCGGGCTTACGCTGGCCTTCCTGGCGGCCTGCGTGGCTCTGATCAGCTACATCTTCCGCACCGGCTGGCGCTTGCGCACATGATTCGCTAGTCGCGCGGGCATGGTCGTTCTCCGCCGTCATCTTGTCCTGGCCGCAGGCCTTGCGGGTATTACCTTGCCGGCGCAGGCCCAGGTGCCCGACGCCGTGCGCGAGATGTTCGATACGGCCGTGCTGGCGAAGGATGCCAGGACGCTGGAGACGGTCGCGAAGGTCGCCAAGGAGACCTGGCCCGACGACGTCGAGGCGATCGACGCCCTGCTCGACCGCTACAAGGACAGGCACGAGGAGCTTGCCGAACGGCGGGCCGCCAAGGAGCGCGCGCGCATTCGCCAGGCCGGCATCCTCGACGAATGGAAAGGCGAGGGCGAGTTCGGCGCGTTTCGCGCGACCGGCAACACCAGCAACCTCGGCATCGCCGCCGGGCTCACGCTGAAGCGCGACGGGGTCGACTGGGAGAACCAGCTCCGCCTGCGCGCCGACTACCAGCGCGACAGCGGCGAAGTGACGCGCGAGCAGTACCTTGCGGCCTATAGCCCGCGCTACAAGCTGGGCGAGCGGCTCTATTCGTTCGGGCTGGCGCAGTACGAACGCGATCGTTTCCAGGGCTATCGCGGGCGCTACACGCTTTCGGGCGGCCTCGGATACAGGGTGATCAAGCGCAAGGGCCTGACGCTGTCGCTGGAAGGCGGACCAGCCTGGCGTCGGACCCAGGTCATCGACGAGCCCGACGAAGACAACTGGTCGGCGCTGGGATCGCTCGACTTCGACTGGAAGGTGGGCAAGACCGTGAAGCTCACGCAGGACGCGAGCATATACGTCGATGAAGGCAACAGCACGCTGACCTCCGCGACCGGGCTCGAAGCGGCGATGTCCAAGGCGCTCAAAGCGCGGCTTTCCTATACGGTCGAGCACGAGACGAGTCCGCCGCCCGATGCGCTCGACACCGATACGCTTTCGCGTTTCACGTTGATCTTCGGGTTCTGAGGACGCAACTCGTGCCACCGCGCTTCGAATTTTCCATTCACGCCACGGACGGCCGCGCGCGCACCGGCACGATCCGCATGCGCCGCGGCGAGATTCGCACGCCCGCGTTCATGCCGGTCGGCACCGCCGCGACGGTCAAGGCGATGAAGCCGCGGGACGTGCGGGCGGCCGGCGCCGACGTGATCCTCGGCAACACCTACCACCTGATGCTGCGCCCCGGCGCCGAGCGGGTGGCGCGGCTCGGCGGGTTGCATCGCTTCATGAACTGGGACCGCCCGATCCTCACCGACAGCGGCGGCTATCAGGTCATGAGCCTGTCCGATTTGCGCAAGATCACCGAGGAAGGCGTGACCTTCGCCAGCCACATCGACGGCTCGCGCCACATGCTCAGTCCCGAGCGCTCGATGGAAATCCAGCGGCTGCTCGGGTCCGACATCGTCATGGCCTTCGACGAATGCCCGAAGATCGACCAGCCGCGCGAGGAGATCGCGCGCTCGATGGAAATGTCGATGCGCTGGGCGCGCCGCAGCCGCGAGGGCTTCGACGCGGGCGGCGCGCATGCCGAGAACGCCGCGCTGTTCGGCATCCAGCAGGGTGCGCTCGACGAGGGCCTGCGCAAAGCCTCGGCCGACGCGCTCGCCGAGATCGGCTTTGACGGCTACGCGATCGGCGGGCTGGCGGTGGGCGAGGGGCAGGAGGCGATGTTCGCCACGCTCGACTTCGCGCCGGAGCAACTGCCGCAGGACGCGCCGCGCTATCTCATGGGCGTGGGCAAGCCCGACGATCTGGTCGGCGCTGTGGAGCGCGGCGTCGACATGTTCGACTGCGTCCTGCCGACGCGGTCGGGCCGCAACGGGCAGGCGTTCACCTGGGAAGGGGCGCTCAACATGCGCAACGCCAGGCATGCGGAGGATACGGGGCCGCTCGATCCGCGTTGCCCCTGTCCGACCTGCGCGACGTATTCGCGCGCTTATCTGCACCATCTGGTGAAATCGGGCGAGATGCTTGGCGCGATGCTCATGACCGAGCACAATATCTGGTTCTACCAGCAGCTTATGCAGGCGATGCGCGATGCGATCGCGGCGGGAAGCTTCGCCGCCTTCGCCGCCGAGTTCCGCCGGGACTATCTGCGCCGGTGATTGCGCCGCAACGGACACTGGACTTCGCAGTTGCAGCATAGGACAATGGCTGCTCGGGACACACTTGGAGCCGCGTCATGCCCACTGTCGCCATCGTCAGCCAGAAAGGCGGGTCGGGAAAGACCACGCTGGCGCTTCATCTGGCGACCTGCGCCGCCTATGACGGCATGCAGACCTGCGTCATCGACACCGATCCTCAGGCCTCGGCCGCGGCCTGGGGCGACTGGCGCGGCGATTTCCTGCCCGAGATCGTGACGTGCCCGCCGGTTCGGCTGCAAAGCACGATCCAGCGCGCAATGCGGGGCGGAACCGAGTTCGTGGTGATCGACACGCCGCCGCACGGCGACATCGCGTCGCGCGAGGCGGCGCGGGTCGCCGATCTCGTGCTCATTCCCACGCGTGCCCGCGCGCTCGATCTCCACGCGATGGAGGCGACCGCGCAGCTCGTGACCTACGCGGGCAAACCGGCTTTCGTGCTGCTCAACGCGGTGCCGGCGCGCGCCACCCGGATCATCGAGGAAACGTCGGAATTCCTCGACAAGCTCGGCCTGCCGACCTGCCCGGTCCGGTTCGGCGAGCGCGCCGCGTTCCATCGCTCTTCGGCAGCGGGCGAAGTCGCCTCCGAGGCCGAGCCCGAAGGCAAGGCCGCCGCCGAAGTCGCGGCCTTGTGGGACTGGGTGCGCGAGCAACTCGGCATGGCGAAGCCGAAGAAGAAGGGCGGGCGCAAGAAGAGTGAGGCCTGACGCTTCCTAGCGGCAGCGGAACAGTCCGCGATCGATCACGATCCGCTCGCCGTTGGCGAGAACCTGGAAGCGCGCGCCGTCATCCTCCTGCCAGATCAGCGTATCGAGGCGATCGCCGGGGTAGACCGGCCTGGAGAAGCGTCCCTCCATATGCTCGAAGCGTGCCGCGTCGCTCTCGCATAGTCCCCGCAGCAGCGCGCGGCAGGCGACGCCGAACGTGCCGAGCCCATAGAAGATCGGCTTCTCGAAGCCGTCAGCACGAGCACGCGTAATCTCGGTGCCGTGGGGGTGGCGATCGCCCGAAAGACGGTAGATTAGGGACTGGTTCACGCCGACCGGCAGGGAGACGATCTGGTCGGGCTCGCGTTCGGGCTTGTGCCATGGGATCTCGCCAGCCGGCCCGCGCGGCCCGCCAAAGCCGCCCTTGCCCTGAACAAACAGCGTCATCACCGTCTTTCCGAGCGCTTGGCCGGTATCGGCGAGTGTCAGGGTCGTCTCCTTGACCACCAGCGCGCCCGATCCCTTGTCGTAAATGCCGGCGAGCACCATGCGCAGGTCGACCGTGCCCTGGAGCGGCAACGGGCCCGCAAGCGTGACGGCTTCCTCGCCATGAACCATCCCGACCGGGCTCAGGCCTTCCTTGCTCCAGCCCATCAGTTCGGAAAGCGGATTGGGCAAGCCCATCAGCGTCGCGAACGTCGGGATCACCTGCTGGGGACTGCCCGGCGTGTTCTCGGTGGTGAAGTGGAGTTCGCGCTGCGCATCGTCGAGCCCGGCGCCGACGCCCACCGCATAGAGCAGGGCGCGATCCGCATCCCAGCTCCAGCTTCCACGCGCAAGTTCCGTACCGATGAGGTGATCGTATTTCGCCATCGCCATGTCTCCCGGCGGTCACATGATAGAACCGGGACATGCGTTGCAAGGCGGGCTGCCCGCGTCGGCGGCGGGATCGCACCGGCGTCGCGAACGAAAAAGGGCGGCCCGAACCGGACCGCCCTTTCGAATGTCGTGTCGGTGAAACCGATCAGCGCGAGTAGAACTCGACGACGAGGTTCGGCTCCATCTTCACCGGGTAGGGCACTTCGTCGAGCGTCGGGACGCGCACGAAGGTGACCTTGTCGGTGCCGTCGTTGGCGACGTAGTCGGGGATCTCACGCTCGGGCAGGGCCTGCGCCTCGATCACCAGCGCCATTTCCTTGGCCTTGCTGCCCAGCGCGATGACGTCGCCGACCTTGATGCGGCGGCTGGCGATGTTGCACTTCACGCCATTCACGTAGATGTGGCCGTGGCTCACGATCTGGCGCGCGGCGAAGATCGTCGGCGCGAACTTGGCGCGATAGACCACCATGTCGAGGCGCTGCTCGAGCAGGCCGATCAGGTTCTGACCGGTGTCGCCCTTCATCTGCGAGGCTTCCTGGTAGGTGCGCTTGAACTGCTTTTCGGTCACGTCGCCGTAGTAGCCCTTGAGCTTCTGCTTGGCGCGGAGCTGGATGCCGTAGTCCGACAGCTTGCCCTTGCGGCGCGCGCCGTGCTGGCCCGGGGGGTTGGGACGGGTGTTGACCGGGCTCTTCGGGCGGCCCCAGATGTTCTCGCCCATGCGGCGGTCGAGTTTGTACTTGGCGCTCTTGCGCTTCGACATGCGTCGTCTCCATTTCTGCTGCCGCGTGCCACCATGGCCGCAGCCGATACCCGGAAGCGCACCACCCGGTCGTTGCCGACCGGATGCGGCCACCGCTTCACCGGGGTGCGGGGCCGAATGGACGCGCACCACGACAGGCGCGGCGGTCCAAGTGAAGGCGCGCACATACGGGCTGGCGTGCGAAAGTCAAGTGGAACGGGCAGCGGGTAGTGGGTCATGATATCGTCGCGTTGATTGAAGCCGAGGAAGCGAAGCAGCCCCGCAAGCGGGGTTCGTATCGCAAACGAGACACCTGAACGCATTGCGCTTGCATAAGCGCCTAACCTGCGTCAAAAAACTTTGAGCAGAGTCTGCATCAAAATGTTTGGCGCATTTTTGCCTCATTAATCGTTGAATGCTTATGATGCATATTCGCACAAAGGGAGCAACGATGACTCACGCACAGCGCAATCAAAAAATCCTCGAAGCGATTGCTGAGGAGACTGAGCGCGCACTAGCGTCAAAAAAGATAGCACGTGCCACGCTCATAAATGAAGGCATTTACACGACAAAGGGCAAGCTGCGCGTTGAATTTGGCGGCGCAAGCAAGAAGGGTCGCGCCACCGCTTGAGTCGGCTCGCAACATCGTTCGTGCTCGGCTATCATGGGTGCGATGAGACTATAGCGCAAAAGGCTGTGCTTGAGGGCGCGGCAATTCTGCAAAGCGACCGATCTTATGATTGGCTCGGCCCTGGCGCATATTTTTGGGAGTCCGATCCTCTGCGCGCGCTTGAATGGGCGGAATGGAAAGCGGAAATCGGTGGTTACAGAAAGCCGACTGTGATTGGAGCTGTGATCGACCTCCGGCATTGCCTTGATTTGGTTTCCCGCGAAGATGTCGAACTTCTGAGGGCGGCGCATCGATCATTCCTGAGGGTCCAAAAGAAGGCCGGTCTCCCAATTCCCAAAAACAGCAGTCCGCGTGGATCGAAAAACAGGGACCGGGTTTTGCGTTATCTGGATTGCGCAGTTTTTCGACACTTGCATCGAATTATAGACACCTTGGCGAGCGACGAACCCACTATCCAGCCCTTTGACACTGTGCGCGGTATGTTTGTCGAGGGTGGGCGAGCTTATCCCGGCAGCGGCCTACACAGCAAAAGCCATGTGCAAATTGCAGTTCGGAATCCAGACTGCATCAAAGGCATATTCTACCCGTTGAATTCAAACTGACCCACTACCGGGCAGCGAGGATCAGCCGCGCTCGCGCTCGAGCGTCGAGAGTACGCCGCGCAGCGTGCGCACCTCAAGGTGGTTCCACCCCGGCTTGGTCAGCACGTTGCGCAAGGTGCGCCGGTTGGCCTCGGCGCGCGTTTCGGGCCAGAAGTAGTTCTTCGCCTCGAGCAGCGCCTCGAAGTGGCCGATCAGACCTTCGAGTTCGTCCTGCGGGGCAGGGGGTAGCTGCTCCTCGCGCGTCGGCTGTTCGAGCCCCTGCAGCTTCGACCACTCGTAAGCGCACAGGATCACCGCCTGCGCGAGATTGAGCGAGCCGAACTCGGGATTGATCGGCACGGTGACGATCTTGCGCGCGAGCGCGACGTCTTCGGTTTCCAGCCCCGAACGCTCGGGCCCGAACACGAAGGCAGAGCCCCCGGGCGCGGTATGAATCTCGCGCGCGGCTTCCTCGGGTGTCACCACCGGCTTGGTGACGCCGCGCTTGCGCACGGTGGTCGCGTAGACATTGGCGCAATCGGCCACGGCCTCGGCGAGCGTCTGGTAGACCCGCGCGCGATCGAGCACGATGTCGGCGCCCGACGCGGCAGGACCGGCGGACGGGTTGGGCCAGCCGTCGCGCGGCGTGACGAGCCGCATTTCGGTGAGCCCGAAGTTGAGCATGGCGCGTGCCGCCTTGCCGATGTTCTCGCCGAGCTGGGGGCGCACCAGCACGACGACGGGTTGCTGGGTCCGGCTCATTCCTTGCCGATCTCGCGCACGGTGCTGGCGAACTGTTCGAAGTCGCGGGCCTCGGAAAAGTCGCGGTAGACGCTGGCGAAGCGGATGTAGGCAACCGAATCGAGCTGGCGCAGGCCTTCCATCACCATTTCGCCGATCGCGAGCGAGGAGACCTCGCTTTCGCCCCGGGTTTCGACCTGGCGCTGGATGCCGGATACGAGCTGGTCGATCCGGTCACGCTCGACCCCGCGCTTGCGGCAGGCGAGAGTGACCGAGTGCTCGATCTTGGAACGGTCGAACAACTGGCGCGCGCCGTCGCTCTTGATGACGAGGATTTCGCGAAGCTGGACGCGCTCGAACGTGGTGAAGCGCGCGCCGCAGCTTACGCAGTGGCGCCGGCGGCGGATCGCGGCGCCGTCTTCGGTCGGGCGGCTGTCCTTGACCTGCGAATCGTCGTGCGCGCAGAAAGGGCAGCGCATTCAGCTTGTCTTTCGTTTCAGTCCGGTCGGACGCGTTTGTAGAACTTGTACCCGGCGCCCGCTGCGAAGCCGAGCGGGATGCCCACGAACGGCACGATCGCGGCGGCAACCGCGCCCAGCGCGCCATAGGCGAGCACGGGCTTGGTGGAGGGATGGCTCAGGCCGTCCTGGAGCATACCCGCCAGTTCCATGCGCGCATCGTAGACGAAATCGGTGCCCTTGGGCTTGTTGTCCATGGCCTCAGTCCTTCTTCATCACCTTGTAACCGGCGTAGGCCGCTCCCGCGACGAGACCAAGACCGGTGGTGACCACCGGCAGGACCAGGCCCGCCGCCGCGCCGATCGCGGCGCCGCCCGCGACCTGCCGGACGCGGCGGTCCTGCATGGCCTCGCGCACACGCTCCTGAACGCGGCGGGACCGATAGGCGCCGGCGAGCTTCATGCCGCACTTCGAGCAATAGCGGTCCTCGGCGAAGACCGAATGATTGCATTGCGGGCAGCGCTCGGCGGCGGTCACGCCTTCCACCTCAGGTCAGTCCTCGTAGATCGGGAAACGGTCGCACAAGGCTTCTACGCGCGCGCGGACATTCTGTTCCACTTGCGCGTCGCCGCTCTCGCCACATTTCGCCAGACCGTCGAGAACATCGGCGACCATATTGCCGATTTCGCGAAATTCCTCGACCCCGAAGCCGCGCGTCGTGCCCGCGGGCGAGCCGACGCGGATGCCGCTGGTCTTCATCGGCGGAAGCGGATCGAACGGGATGCCGTTCTTGTTGCAGGTGATGCCAGCGCGTTCGAGCGCCTCGTCGGCATCCTTGCCGGTCACGCCCAGCGGGCTGAGGTCGATCAGCGCGAGGTGGGTATCGGTGCCGCCCGAGACGATCGCGGCGCCGCGTTCCTTGAGCGTGGCGGCAAGCGCCTGCGCGTTCTCGACCACTTTCTTCGAATAGTCCTTGAACTCGGGACGCAGCGCCTCGCCGAAGGCAACCGCCTTGGCGGCCACGACGTGCATCAGCGGGCCGCCCTGAAGGCCGGGGAAAACCGCCGAGTTGATCTTCTTGGCGAGCTTCTCGTCGTTGGTGAGGATCATGCCGCCGCGCGGACCGCGCAGTGTCTTGTGCGTCGTGGTCGTCGCGATGTGCGCGTGCGGGAAAGGCGAGGGGTGCACGCCCGCCGCCACCAGGCCGGCGAAGTGCGCCATGTCGACCTGGAACAGCGCGCCGACCGAATCGGCGATCGCGCGCATCCGCGCGAAGTCGATGATTCTCGGATAGGCGCTGCCGCCCGCGATGATCAGCTTCGGATTGTGCTCCTTGGCGAGCGCCTCGACCTCGTCATAGTCGATGAGGTGCGTGTCCTTGGTGACGCCGTACTGCACCGCGTTGAACCACTTGCCGCTCATCGCGGCGCGGGCGCCGTGAGTGAGGTGGCCGCCGGCATCGAGGCTCATGCCCATGATCGTGTCGCCCGGCTTGATCGTCGCCAGCAGCACGGCGCCGTTCGCCTGGGCGCCGGAGTGGGGCTGGACGTTGGCGAAGCCGCAATCAAACAGTTCCTTGGCGCGCTCGATCGCGAGCGTCTCGACTTCGTCCGAAGGCTCGCACCCCTGGTAATAGCGCTTGCCGGGATAGCCCTCGGCATACTTGTTGGTGAGCACCGAGCCCTGCGCCTCGAGCACCGCCCTGGAGACGATGTTCTCGGACGCGATCAGCTCGATCTGCTTCTTCTCGCGCGTCAGCTCATGGCCGATCGCCTTGGCGACGGCAGGGTCGCTCGTCGCGACGCCGTCGGTGAAAAAGCCGGCCGATCGAATCTTGGTCTCTACGTTCATCGGGCGGTCTCCTTGAGAATGGGGTTTGAAAGTTTGTCGACGCGGCCGGCATGGCGGCCGCCGGCGAATTTGCCGTCTAGAAACGACATGAGGCAGGCCCTGGCCATGTCCGGCCCGGTCAGCCGGGCGCCCATGGCGATGACGTTGGCGTCGTTGTGTTCGCGCGCGAGCGCGGCGGAGTAGGGGTCCGAAACCAAGGCGCAGCGGCAACCGGGGTTGCGGTTCACCGCGATCGAGATGCCGATGCCCGATCCGCACAGCGCCACGCCGAACTCGGCGGTGCCTTCCGCTACGACTTCGGCCAGCATGTAGCCGTAGTCGGGATAGTCCACCCGGTCAGCGGTCTCGGGGCCGAGGTCGGCGACTTCGTGGCCGAGCTCGATCATGAATTCGCGCAGGTCCGCCTTGAGGTCGACGGCGGCGTGGTCGGATGCGATGGCGATCTTCATGCGCGCCACATAAGCGCAAGTTGCGCGCGGCGCTACCGTTCCGGCATAAGTTTTGCCTGCCGGTGAGGCTCGCACGGCGGGATATCGCGGATGTTTTCGCCGGTTGCGAGGCACTTGGACACGGCTTCTCAAGTCCTCCTTGCCTGCCACGGCGCGGTGCGGTTGACTGCACGACAGGCCTCGCCGACATTCGCGCCGGGCTGCGGAGTGCGGATATTGCGGTTGACGCTCGCGTTCATCGTCGCGCTGGCGGGCGCTATCATCCTCGCGGTGCTCGGCACGACGCCACCTGCACCGCGAGCCGCGCCGGACGGATTCTCGGCCGATGCGGCCATGCGCGACATCCGCCGGATCGCCCGCGCGCCGCACCCCAGCGGCTCGGCCGAGCACGCGGCTCTGCGAGACTGGCTGGTCGGGCGGCTTGACGGGCTCGGCATGGAAGTGCGGCTCCAGCGCGGAACCTTTCCGCCGGACGCGGTACGGTTTCTCAACGCACGGAGCGGCGGCAAGGCTGCTTCGATCCCGCTCACCAACATCATCGCTGTCCTGCCCGGATCGGACCGGAGCCTGCCCACGGTGGCGCTCATGGCCCACTACGACAGCGTCGCGGGCTCTCCGGCGGCGGCCGATGACGGAGCCGGTGTCGCCGCGATCCTTGCCGTCGCGGAGCGGCTTGCCGCGCAAGAGCAGGGCCGCCGCGACCTTCTGGTCATCCTCACCGATGGCGAGGAAGCGGGACTGTCCGGCGTAAGGCTGTTCTTCGCCGAGGCGGACGAACGCGAACGGATCGGCGCTCTCATCAATCTCGAAACGCGCGGCGGCGGCGGCAAGGCGAACCTTTTCCAGACGTCGGCGGACAACGGCGAGGTCGTGCGGACCTGGGCGCGCAGCGTGCCGCATCCCGGGGGGACTTCGCTGGCGACGTTCATCTATTCGGTCCTGCCCAACGACACCGATCTCACCGTGGCGCTGCCGCTGGGCTTCCCGGCGTGGAACTTCGCCTTCATCGGCAGGCCGGGCCTCTACCATTCGCCTTTGGCGACGGCGGACAATCTCGACCGGGGGGCTCTGCAGCACATGGGCGAGCAGGCGTTGGGGCTTACGCGCGCCCTCGTCGACGCCGAACGCCTGCCGCAGCCCGCGCCCGACGTCGTCTTTTTTGACGTCTTCGGGCTTTTCGTCGTGAGCTACGCCCCGTACTGGGGATGGGTCATGCTCGCGGTCGGCACCGCCGGTTTCGTCTGGAGCGCGCGGCGCGGATTTGACTGGCGGGCATTTTGCGCGGCGGCGGGCTGGCTCGTCGCGATACTGGCCGGAACGGGCCTCGTGCTGGCCGCCGTCAACTGGCTTTCGATGGGCGGGGATGCGCCGAACTACTACGACCGGCTTGCGGCCATTCCCCGGCTCCAGGCGATGGCGGCGCTCGTCTGTCTCGGCGGCCTGGCGCTGCTTGCGAGCCGGAGCTTCGCGAGCGCTTCGCGCCAGCTCGGCTTCGTCCTCCCGATAGGGCTGTCGGCGATGGCGCTTCAGGCGCTGGCACCGCTCGCCGCCTATGTCCTGACGATCCCGCTGCTGCTGTGCGGCCTCGCCGCGGCGGCGCGCACTTCGCTTCCGGCAATCGGCATCGTGCTTTCGGTTGTCGCGGGGGCGCTCGTCGGTGGGTACGCCCTCATGCTGGGCTTCGCGCTGATGCAGGCAGTGGGCCCGACCTTGCCTGCCGTATGCCTGCTGTCGATGGCGCTCACGGCGATGGCGCTGATGCCGCTCGCGCCTGTCTGGCCGATGCGCCGGGCCGGGGCCGCATATCTCGTGCTCACGCTCGGTGCAGTGGCGATCGCACTCTGGGTCCGGCTCGATCCGATCGCGCCTTCGGTGCCCGGCTATGCGGTCAATGAGCAGCGGGCCTCGCGGTGGGCGTTAACCCGCAAGCGCGTCAGCCGTCCGTCTTGGGCGCGGCCTCGGGATGCTCTTCAAGATAGGTCATGATCTCGGCCATGAGCTCTTTCTGTCCTTGCTTCGTGATCTCCCCTACTTGTTCGAAGTACCGCGTGTTGACTTGCGCCACGGCGGGATCGGACATGGTCTCCATACTGCGCTGCAGATAGGTCCTGCCGCTGGGTGAACGTGCGAAAGTCGCGACATCGCGAAGCTCCTCGAGCGTGAACATTCGGGTATAGGCCCCGGCGATCGCATCCATCTGCAAGGGGAGAAAATCGCTCGTCACCGGCTTGAGGCGCGCCGGAATGCTGTCGAGGAACTTGCTGACGATCTTGCGCAGTCCGGCGTCCTCGATCGAATCGAACTTCGCTCCCGCCCGCATCTGTTTGAGCATCGCGTTCATCGTGCCGGCCAGCATCGCTTCGCGCCGTTCCGGGGGAAAGGCCACGGCGATGATCTCGTGGGCAAGCGCAAGGCGTTCGGCCTGGTCCGTGGGCGCCACGGCGGCGGGGGTCTCCGCCCGCGCGGCAGCTGTCGAGGCCGCGGCGGCAGCAAGCACCCAGGCCAAAGCTGCAAGTTTTGCCTTGGTAATCATGCCCGCGCCCTCCGGATTGTGTCCGCCCGATCGCGATGCATACACGAAAACGCCCGCGGACAAACCGCAGGCGCCATCGCACCTGGACTGTGGGAAACGATTACTGGTCGAGGAAGCTGCGCATCTTGCGGCTGCGGCTCGGGTGCTTGAGCTTGCGCAGCGCCTTCGCTTCGATCTGGCGGATGCGTTCGCGGGTGACCGAGAATTGCTGGCCGACTTCCTCGAGCGTGTGGTCGGTATTCATGCCGATGCCGAAGCGCATGCGCAGCACGCGTTCCTCGCGCGGGGTGAGGCTCGCGAGCACACGAGTGACGGTTTCCTTGAGGTTCGACTGGATCGCGGCATCGACCGGGATGATCGCGTTCTTGTCCTCGATGAAATCGCCCAGGTGCGAATCCTCCTCGTCGCCGATCGGCGTCTCGAGGCTGATCGGCTCCTTGGCGATCTTCATCACCTTGCGCACCTTCTCGAGCGGCATCGACAAGCGCTCGGCCATTTCCTCGGGCGTGGGCTCGCGGCCCTGCTCGTGGAGGAACTGGCGGCTCGTGCGCACCAGCTTGTTGATCGTCTCGATCATGTGGACCGGGATACGGATCGTGCGCGCCTGGTCGGCGATCGAGCGGGTGATCGCCTGCCGGATCCACCACGTCGCATAAGTGCTGAACTTGTAGCCGCGCCGGTACTCGAACTTGTCGACCGCCTTCATCAGGCCGATGTTGCCTTCCTGGATCAGGTCGAGGAACTGCAACCCGCGATTGGTGTATTTCTTGGCGATCGAGATCACGAGCCGCAGGTTCGCCTCGACCATTTCCTTCTTGGCGATGCGTGCCTCGCGTTCGCCCTTCTGGACCATGTTGACGATGCGGCGGAACTCGGGAAGCGCCATGCCGGTGGCGGCGGCGATGTCGGCAACCTCGGAGCGGATGCGCTCGACCGAATCGGCCTCGGCCTCGGCGAATGCCGCCCACTTCTTGTCCTTGCCCGACATCTCGGCCAGCCAGGTGTCGTCAAGCTCGCGACCGACGTAAGTGCTCAGGAAGTCGGCGCGCTTGACCTTGTGACGCTCGGCAAGGCGGAGCATCTGGCCGCCAAGCGTGGTCAGCCGGCGGTTGAACGCATAAAGATTGTCGACGAGGTATTCGATCTTGGTCGCGTGGAACTGCACCGATTCGACCTGCGCGGTGAGATCCTCGCGCAACTGGTGATACTGGGCTTCCTTCGCGGCCGGAAAATCGTTGCCCAGTGCGAGCGCATCGAGGCGCTCGTTCTGGAGCTGCTCGAACGCCTTGAACAGTTCGGTGATCGTCGCGAATTTCTCAAGCGCTTCGGGCTTGAGCGCCGCTTCCATCTGCGCGAGGCTGAGGGTGTTGTCTTCCTCGTCGTCTTCCTCGCGCTTGGCGCGGCGTTCAGTGCCGTCCTCGTCCTCATCGTCGGAAGCGGTTTCCTCCTCTTCCTCCTCGTCGTCATCCTCCTTGTAGGAAGGGCCGGCGGTCGCTTCGCTGATTTCGCCGCTGTCGTCGTCCTCATCGTCGTTCAGGCTTTCGGGCGCGGGCTCCTTCGAGAGCATCGCGTCGAGATCGAGGATCTCGCGAAGCTGCATCTCGCCGTTGTTGAGCGCCTCGGACCACAGGATGATCGCGTGGAACGTGATCGGGCTTTCGCAAAGCCCGAGAATCATCATGTCGCGGCCGGCCTCGATGCGCTTGGCGATGGCGATCTCGCCCTCGCGGCTGAGCAACTCGACGGCGCCCATTTCGCGCAGGTACATGCGCACCGGGTCATCGGTGCGCTCGACCGTTTCCTTCTTCTTGGTTTCGACGACGACGCGCTGCGAGCCGGAATCCTCCGGCTCCATCTCGTCGGGACCGTCATCGTCGTCCTCGCTCTGCGCGTCCTCGTCGTTCTCGACGATATTGACGCCCATCTCGTTGATCGCGGCGTAGATGTCCTCGATCTGGTCGGAGTTCATCTGGTCCTGCGGCAGGGCCTCGTTGAGCTCATCGATGGTGATGTAGCCCTTGCGCTTGGCGCGCGCGATCAGCTTCTTGACCGAAGCCTCGTTGAGGTCGATCAGCGGCGCGTCGGTCCCGTCGGTCTTTTCCGCCGTGTTTTCTTCGTTCTTGCTCATTATACCGTCACAAAATCCTGCTGTCGCTGCCCCCGGGTGTCCCAATTATACCTAAGGGACCGCCGCATTTCTCGTCGCCATTTGCCTGAGCCGCCGATCGAATTCCAGCTTTCTCTTGAGCAGACGCTGCTGCTCTTCGAAGGCGTCTTCCGACAAGTCGCTCTCGAACCGCGCGGTTGCTTCCGCCAAAGCCGCCTCCAGTGCCGGACGTTCCACCAGCAACTCGACCGCCGAGGAAAGGTCGGACGCCGCTTGTTCGGGGGTCGCTTCGGGGTCGAGAAAACCGAAACGGAGCCCCGAGTATTCGGCGGGTTCCGGCCTTTCCAGACCGTGCTCGGACAATATGGTGGAAAGCGCCTCGCTTTCAAGCGTGTCTGCCGCATCGCAGCAATCGAGCAGGCCGGCGAAGCGCCGGTCGAGCCGGGGCGTGCGCGCGAGGGCATCGGCATGGCGCGCGATTTCGCCCGGCCAGCGGAACAATCCCGCAAGCACTGCGGCCGATAGCGCGTCGCGCGCGCCGCCTCCGGTGATCCGCCGCAACCGGCCGAGCGATTCGGCGCTGGAGGATTGGCGCGGGGCCTCGCCCCGGCGGCCGAATCCGGACTTGCCGCGCCCCTCGAAGCGGTCCGGGCGCGGGGGAAAGGCGAAGGCCGAATAGCGATCGAGCAGTTCGCGGCGGTAGAGGCTGGCGATGTCGCGCTCGCCGATCGCGTCGACATGGGCGAGCAGCCGCGCCTTGAGCCCGGCCTTGTCCTCTGGCGAGTTGAGCGGAGCGGCAGTGCGTTCGTGCTCCCACAGGACGTCGAGCAGCGACTGCGCCTCGCCTAGCAGAGCCTCCATCGCCTTGCGGCCTCTAGCCTTGAGCAGATCGTCGGGATCGAGGCCCTCGGGGAGGCGCACGAACCGCAAGGAATGCGCGGGCCGCAGCATCGGCATCGCCCGCGTCAGCGCACGCATCGCCGCGCGCTGGCCGGCGGCATCGCCGTCGAAGCACAGCACTGGCGTTTCCACCTGCCGCCAGAGCAGCTCGATCTGCTCTTCGGTCAGCGCGGTGCCGAGCGGGGCGACGCATTCGGCGATCCCCGCGTTCGCCAGGGCGATGACATCCATGTAGCCTTCGACCACGATCATCCGGCCGGACTGGCGCGCGGCGGGTGCGGCGCGGTGGAGGTTGTAGAGCGTACGCCCCTTGTCGAACAGCGGCGTGTCGGGCGAGTTCAGATACTTGGGCGCATCCGTCTTGTCCCTGACGAGAATGCGGCCGCCGAACGCGATCACGCGACCGCGCGTATCCTCGATCGGCAGCATCAGCCGGCCGCGAAAGCGGTCGTAAGGCTCGCGCTTGCCGCGCGTCTCGTCCTCGACCGCGATCCTGAGGCCCGCCTCGATCAGCATGTCCTCGGGAAAGCGGGAGAGGGCGGCTTTCAGCGCCTGACGGTCGTCGGGCGCATAGCCGAAGCCGAACTTGCGCACCGTGGCCTCGTCGAACCCGCGCGAGGCGAGGTATTCGCGCGCGGCGACGCCCTGCGGCGCGGCGAGATTGGCGACGAACCAGTCCTGCGCGGCCTGCATCACGTCGTGGAGCGAGGCGCGCTGCTCGGCCCGCCTGGCTGCGCGCGGATCGGGTGCGGGGACGTCCATCCCGGCCTCGGCGGCGAGTTCCTTGACCGCGTCCATGAACTCGAGACCCTGATGGTCGGTCATCCAGCGGATCGCATCGCCGTGCGCGCCGCAGCCGAAGCAGTGGTAGAAGCCCTTCTCGTCGTTGACGTAGAAGCTGGGCGTCTTCTCGTTGTGGAATGGGCAGCAGGCCTTGAACTCGCGCCCCGCGCGCGTCAGCCGCACAGAGCGCCCGACCAGCGCGGACAGCGTGATCCGCGTGCGCAACTGGTCGAGCCACTGCGGGCTCAGCACGGTCGGGGCCCTGCGCCCGGGAGCCTCCCGGCCCGGGAGGCCCCGGGGAGGGGAGGCGCCACGGTCACGCGAGCGAGGCTTTCACCAGGCCGCTCGCCTTCGACATGTCGAGCTGCGCGCCGTGGCGGGCCTTCAACTCGGCCATGACCTTGCCCATGTCCTTCATGCCCTGCGCGCCGGTCTCTGCCTTGATCGCCTCGATCGCGACCTTGGTGTCTTCCTCGGACATCCGCGCGGGAAGGAATTCCTCGATCACCGCAAGCTCGGCGCGCTCGTCGGCGGCGCGTTCGGGGCGACCGCCCTGCTCGAAAAGCTCGATCGATTCGTGGCGTTGCTTGGCCATCTTCTGCAGGACCTCGATGACGAGCGTGTCGTCGTCGGGCGCCTTGTCGGCCGTACGCAGCTCGATGTCGCGGTCCTTGAGCTTGGCGAGAATCAGGCGGAGCGCCGCCACGCGCGGCTTGTCGCCGGCTTTCATCGCCGAAACCTGGGCGGCCTTGATCGAATCGCGGATCATGGTTTTTGCTGTTCCAATCACAATGTCTGGTATGTTCGGCGAAATAGGACGGAGAAGCTCGGATTTCCACCGTCTGGCTTGACGCCATGCACAACCGTGTCTAGCCGTTGGGACTTAGCAATCATCGTCCGAACGCCGTCAACGGAGCGACCCAACATGGCCGACGCCGCAACTTCGCACGCGCCCAAACCCCAGGGAGCCACGGGCGTGCTCGTCCTGTCCGACGGGACCGTCCTGTGGGGAAAGGGATTCGGCGCGGTCGGTGCCGAGGTGGGCGAGGTGTGCTTCAACACTTCGATGACCGGATACCAGGAGGTGATGACCGATCCCTCCTACGCCGCGCAGATCGTGACCTTCACCTTTCCGCATATCGGCAATGTCGGCGTCAATGAGGAAGACCTCGAGTCGAGCGTCGATTCGGCGGTCGGCTGCGTCGTGCGCGAGGACGTGACGCTGGCCTCCAACTTCCGCTCGCGCGGCGAGTTCGACAACTGGCTGCGCGATCACGGCAAGATCGGCCTCGCCGGCGTCGATACCCGCGCGCTGACCCGCCGCATTCGCCTGAACGGCGCGCCCAACGCGGTGATCGCGCACGATCCGGACGGCAACTTCGACATTCCCGCGCTGCTCAAGCGCGCGCAGGACTGGCCCGGGCTCGAAGGCATGGACCTCGCCAAGCGCGTCAGCCGGCAGATCGAGCAGGGCTGGGACGGCTCGACCTGGACGCTCGGCACGGGCTACGGTCAGGCGCCCGCCGGCGAACGCCCGCACGTCGTCGCGATCGACTACGGGGCGAAGGACAACATCTTTCGCAACCTCGTGAAGGCGGGCGCGAAAGTCACCGTGGTTCCCGCCGAGACGAGCCTCGACAAGATTCTCGAGCTCAAGCCCGACGGCGTCTTCCTTTCGAACGGCCCGGGCGATCCGGCGGCGACCGGCGAATATGCGGTGCCGATCATCAAGGCCTTGCTCGACAGGGATATCCCGATCTTCGGCATCTGCCTCGGTCACCAGATGCTCGGCCTTGCCGCCGGCGCGAAGACAGCCAAGATGTTCCAGGGCCATCGCGGCGCGAACCATCCGGTGAAGCGGCTCGAGGACGGCTACGTCGAGATCACCTCGATGAACCACGGCTTCGCGGTCGATGGCGACACGCTCCCCGAGACAGTCGAGCAGACTCATGTCTCGCTGTTCGACGGCACCAACTGCGGGATCGCCCTGAAGGACAAGAAGGCGTTCGGGGTCCAGTATCACCCCGAGGCCAGCCCGGGTCCGCAAGACAGTTTCTACCTGTTCGAAAAATTCGTGGGGATGTTGAAATGAGCGAACTGACCGATCTCGTTTACGCCTACTACGTCGCCGGCCCCGCCGCGGACCTCAGCGTCGCACCGCGCTTCTATCCGCACGGCGAACTCGTGCTGATCTTCGAGGACAAGGTCTCGATCTCGGTACGCAAGTTCGGCACCAAGGCCCGCGGCTGCGCCAAGGAAGCCGGTGCGCGCTTCATCGACGCGATGATCGAGAAGGGCGCCTGGTCGACCAAGCAGAACGAGTTCGGCGGTTCGATGCACGCCTTCCAGGCCGATCGCTTCCGCACCGCGCTCGCCGAGCTTCAGGCCGAGGACGAGAACGTCCAGAGGGCCAAGGCCGAGGGACCCGAATACTGGGAAAAGGCGTTTTCCGGCCTCGTGGCCTGACGACCCTCTTCCGGCGCGTTCGCCAGGTGATCGCGAACGCGCCCCGCCTAGACAGTTTCCAGCAGAAAGGCGCCCATGCCCAAACGCACCGACATATCCTCGATCCTCGTCATCGGCGCGGGGCCGATCATCATCGGTCAGGCCTGCGAGTTCGACTATTCCGGAACCCAGGCGATCAAGGCGCTGAAGGAAGAGGGCTACCGGGTCGTCCTGGTGAACTCGAACCCGGCGACGATCATGACCGATCCGGACATGGCCGATGCGACCTACGTCGAGCCGATCACGCCCGAAGTTGTCGAGCGGATCATCGAGAAGGAAAAGCCCGACGCGCTCCTGCCGACGATGGGCGGGCAGACCGCGCTCAACTGCGCGCTCGACCTGTTCGAGGCGGGTATCCTCGACAAGCATGGCGTGCAGATGATCGGCGCCAATGCCGATGCGATCGACAAGGCCGAGAACCGCCAACGCTTCCGTGAGGCGATGGACAAGATCGGCCTCGATTCCGCCATCTCGGGCGTCGCGCACTCGATGGACGAGGCTTACGCGGTGCTCGAACGTACCGGCCTGCCCGCGATCATCCGTCCCAGCTTCACGCTCGGCGGCACCGGCGGCGGTGTCGCCTACAACCGTTCCGAGTTCGAACGGATCGTGCGCGACGGTCTCGACGCCAGCCCCAGGACCGAGGTTCTCATCGAGGAATCGCTGCTCGGCTGGAAGGAATACGAGATGGAGGTCGTGCGCGACCGCCACGACAACTGCATCATCATCTGCGCGATCGAGAACGTCGATCCGATGGGCGTGCATACCGGCGATTCGATCACCGTCGCGCCGGCGCTGACCCTGACCGACAAGGAATACCAGATCATGCGCACCGCCTCGCTCGAGGTGCTGCGCGAGATCGGCGTCGAGACCGGCGGGTCGAACGTGCAGTTCGCGGTCAATCCCAAGGACGGCCGCCTGATCGTGATCGAGATGAACCCGCGCGTCTCGCGCTCGTCGGCGCTGGCATCGAAGGCCACCGGCTTTCCGATCGCGCGCGTCGCGGCGAAGCTCGCGGTCGGCTACACGCTCGACGAGATCACCAACGAAATCACCGGCGCGACGCCGGCCAGCTTCGAGCCGACGATCGACTATGTCGTCACCAAGATCCCGCGCTTCGCCTTCGAGAAGTTCAAGGGCTCGAAGAACGAGCTGTCGACCGCGATGCGCTCGGTGGGAGAGGTCATGGCCATTGGCCGCAGCTTCCCCGAGTCGATGCAGAAGGCGCTGCGCGGTCTCGAAACCGGGCTCGACGGCTTCAACCGCGTCCCCGAACTCGAGGGCGCGGGCCGGGACACGATCACCGCGGCGCTCTCGAAGGCGACGCCCGAGCGGCTGCTTTACGTGGCCCAGGCGATGCGCGAGGGGCTTTCGATCGAGGAAATCCACGCGATCACGCACTATGACCGCTGGTTCCTGCGGCACATCGAGGCGATCGTCCAGGAAGAGGCGAAGATCCTCGCGGACGGCCTGCCGACCGATGCCGAAGGGCTGCGCCGGCTGAAGGCGATGGGCTTTTCCGACAAGCGGCTCGCCACGCTGGCGGTGCGTTCGGTCCACGTCGCTGGCGGCCTTGCCGAGACCCAGGCCAAGCGCTCGGGCCTGCTCCACGATACGCTGCGCGCCATGGCGGGCGCGACGAGCGAGGACGAAGTGCGCCAGCTTCGCCGCAAGCTCGGCGTCGAGCCGGTGTTCAAGCGGATCGACAGTTGTGCCGCCGAGTTCGAGGCGATCACGCCCTATATGTACTCGACCTATGAGGCGCCCAGCTTCGGCGCGCCCGAGGACGAGGCAATGCCCTCCGACCGGCGCAAGATCGTGATCCTCGGCGGCGGCCCCAACCGGATCGGCCAGGGCATCGAGTTCGACTACTGCTGCGTCCACGCCTGCTTCGCGCTCGAGGAAGCCGGGTTCGAGACGATCATGGTCAACTGTAATCCCGAGACGGTCTCGACCGACTACGATACTTCCGACCGGCTCTATTTCGAGCCGCTGACGGCCGAGGACGTGCTCGAGATCCTGCGGGTCGAGCAGCAGAAGGGCGAACTCGTCGGCGTGATCGTGCAGTTCGGCGGGCAGACGCCGCTCAAGCTCGCCGCCGCGCTGGAGAAGGAAGGCATTCCGATCCTGGGTACGTCGCCCGATGCGATCGACCTTGCCGAGGACCGCGAGCGGTTCGCCGCTCTGGTCGACAAGCTTGGCCTCATGCAGCCTGCCAACGGCATCGCCCGCAGCCGCGACGAAGCCGCGGCGGTGGCGGGGCGGATAGGCTATCCGGTGCTGATGCGCCCGAGCTACGTGCTCGGCGGCCGCGCCATGGAAATCGTCGATTCCGAGCAGCAGCTCGACGATTACATCGAGAATGCGGTGCACGTCTCGGGCGACAGCCCGGTGCTGATCGATCAGTACCTGCGCGATGCGATCGAGTGCGACGTCGACGCGTTGTGCGACGGTGACGACGTGGTCGTCGCGGGCGTGATGCAGCACATCGAGGAAGCCGGCATCCACTCGGGCGACAGCGCCTGCACGCTTCCGCCCTATAGTCTGCCGCCCGAAACCGTCGCCGAAATGGAGCGGCAGGCCGATCTCCTCGCCCGGGGGCTCGGCGTGCGCGGGCTGATGAACATTCAGTTCGCGGTGAAAGGCAAGGATGTCTACCTGATCGAAGTCAATCCGCGCGCCAGCCGTACGGTTCCCTTCGTCGCCAAGGCGATTGGACAGCCAGTCGCCAAGATCGCCTCGCGCGTGATGGCCGGCGAGAAGCTCGCCGATTTCGAAGCGTTCCGGCGCGATCTCGACTATGTCGCGGTCAAGGAGGCGGTGTTCCCCTTCGCCAAGTTCCCGGGCGTCGATCCGGTGCTCAGCCCGGAGATGAAGTCGACCGGCGAGGTCATGGGGATCGACAGCGATTATCCGCGTGCCTTCGCCAAGGCCCAGCTCGGCGCGGGCATGCGGCTGCCGACCGAAGGCACCGTGTTCGTCTCGGTCAAGAACAGCGACAAGCCGCACATCCTGCCCGCGGTGCAGGCGCTGGTGAAGGAGGGGTTCCGCATCGTCGCGACGGGGGGGACGCAGCAGTTCCTGTCTGACGCCGGGCTGCCGGTGGAGCGGGTCAACAAGGTCGCCGAGGGCCGGCCGCACATCGTTGACAAGATCATCGATGGCGAGATCGCGTTGATCTTCAACACCACCGAGGGTTGGCAGAGCCTCAAGGATTCGCAGTCGATCCGCGCTTCGGCGCTGACGTCGAAGGTCTCGATCTTCACCACGGCGGCGGCGAGCATCGCGGCGGCCGAAGCGATTGCCGCGATTCGCGGCAGCCAGCTTGAAGTGCGATCGCTACAAGATTATTATAGCTGAAATCGATCTTGCCTCCCCAAATCGCGACAGGTCGGCCCGCACTCGAACTTGCGGGGCAGGATCGTAGTCGCGAGGGGAGGCGCTGGAGGAAGAATGAATACGATGGCGAGTGTCGAAAAGCTGCCCATGCTCGCGGAAGGGTATGAGAGGCTCACTACCGATCTCAAGGCGCTGCGCGAGGAACGCCCGCGCATTGTCGATGCGATCGAGGAAGCCCGCGCTCACGGCGACTTGTCGGAGAACGCCGAATATCACGCCGCGAAAGAGCGTCAGGGCCAGGTCGAGGCGACGATTGCCGATCTCGAGGACAAGATCAGCCGTGCGCAGATCATCGATCCCGCGACGCTTTCGGGCGACAAGGTGATCTTCGGCGCGACGGTGACCCTGCTTGACGAGGACGACAAGCCGGTGCGCTACCAGATCGTCGGCCCCTATGAGGCGGACGCGAAGGTCGGGCGGATCAGCTACAACTCGCCGCTCGGCAAGGCTTTGATCGGCCGCAAGGTCGATGAGGAGGTCGAAGTGACGGTCCCGGCGGGCGACAAGTTCTATCTGGTCGAAAAGATCGAGTTCATCTGAGATCGATCGCGCTGCGGGAATCGAACCCGCCCGGCGGCGCCTTGCGAACCGGCCATGCGCTACCCGCGATAAGCGGGCGAGCGCATGGCCGGTTCGATCATTTCTCTTCCATCTCGTCCGACCACAGCAGGCGGTGGAGGTGGACGATGACGTACTTCATCTCGGCATCGTCGACCGTGCGCTGCGCGTGCGAGCGCCAGGCTTCTTCGGCCGTGGCGTAGTTGGGAAAGACCCCGACGATGTCGAGGTTGTCGAGATCAGCGAATTCATGGCTGCGCGGGTCCTTGACCCGGCCGCCCATCACGAGATGCAGTTTCTGCATGCTTGAAGGCCCAATCGTGCTTGCGGTGAGGGGCCCCCTTAGCGCGCAGTCCGCCGAAACTTCAAGCTTTCACGAGCGAATCCGGCCCCTGATTTCGCCTGCTTTCTCGATGATCCGCTCTGCGAACGTCGGCGCCGGCTTGGGATAGCCGATCAACTTGGTCGACTGGTCGAGCGCGGCATGCGTGAACTTGCTCGCGCGATGCGCGGCCGCGTCGCCCAGGCGTTCGGCCCGATGGCGCGCGGAGGAGGCCAGTACGCTGGCCGTCCCGAGCGCGGCCGCACCGGCCCGTTCGGCGCGATCGGCGGCGGCTTCGCCCAGCCGTTCGGCCCGTCCGGCAAGCAGTCCGGCCTTGCGGCGGGTGCCTTCACCGAAGTCCTCGGCCTTGTCGACCGCTGAGCGGCCGAGCATCATCGAGCTTGTCGCGGCCAATTCGGCAATGTTCATCGCCCGGTTCGCGACCTTGCGTCCTGCGCGGCGCGGCAGCAGCGCGCTAACCGCGACACCCACGGCGACGCCGCCGGCGATCGCCATGACCGGATGCCGCTTTACCCAGGCGATCGCCTTGTCCGAGGCGCGCGGTTCCGGCGGCTTTTGCGGCAGCGAAACGATGTTCGTCGCAGGCGCTGTCGAGGTTTGGGGCGGGGTCTTGTTACTCTCCGTCGCCATCGTCATCGATCCTTTCCGATGGGCCGAACCAATCCTCGGCCCAAGCAAGCATGGGGCTTCTGACAAACCAAAGCACCAGCGCGAGGATGGTTCCTCCAACCACGCCGGGATGGCTTTCGGCAATATCGACCGCTTCGTCGAACGCGGCCTTGGCTTTCTCGCCGACCTCGTCGGCGATCCGACCGGCGATGCCGCGCGCTTCCATGTCCGCCTTGATCTGGGCGAGCCGGCCTTCATAGGCATCGCGCGCGATATTGCGTGTCTCACGATCGGCGATGACCTGCTTTGCGGACACGCTCATGATGACGACCTGTCGTCGGCGATCACCTTGAGAACCGTCTTCCAGATCGAGCGCGCCGTCAGCGCCAGCACCAGCGCGATGACGAGCAGGGCAAGGGTTACGGCAGCCATGGCCCCCCAGGCCGTGAGCAGGGGACCGAGTGCGATGATCGTGCCGACCACGAAAGCCATGATCGCGAAAAATACGAACACGGCCGCCACGACGAGCAAGCCGATGATTCGCGGGGCGGCCTTGCCGGCATAGGCCGCGCGCGACTTCTGGAAGGCGAACTCCGCTTCCGCCGCGGTTCGCGCCTCCTCGGCCAGCTTCTTCAGGTCGTCCTGAAGCGACCGTTCGCGCGCATCTGGATCGGGCGCGGCCAGCGCCACGCTTTCATCAATCATATCCGGCAATCCGCTCCCCGTGTGCGGTGCTGTTACTTACCCTTGAAGATGCGGCCGAGCATGAAACCGGCCGCGGCGGCCATGCCGACCGCAAGGGCCGGGCTCTGCCTCACGAACGCCTTGGCATCCTCGCCGAGTTCGTCGAACGTCTTCTGGTCGAGCTGGACGGCGGCATCGTTGATCGACTTCGCCGCGGAGCGGGCATAGTCGCCGTATTTCACGCCGACCTTCTCGTCGATCATGGCGGCGTTGTCGCTGACCATCTTGCCGACCGACGTCATCGCCTGGCTGGTCTTGGCCTTGCCCTCGTTGGCGAAAGCGAAGGCCTTGTCCTTCGCCTCGTCCGAGCGGACCTTGGCGTCGGCGCTGAGATCGTCCTTCTTCTGGTTGAATTTCCCGCGATATTCCTCGGCGCGGGCCTGGGCTTCCTTCCCGAGCGCCTGCGCACCGGCCCTGGCCTCTTCGACGGCTTTCGTGAAGTGGCTCTTCGCCTCGGCATTCGCGGTTTCGGCGGTGACTTCGGGATCGACCATGGTAACTCCTCCTTGTGACCCTGACGGGCGGGCACAGCATCGCGCTACGTGTAGTCTATCACACATCCGACGCTATTCCTGCAACGCAACTTGCCTGCGAAAGTTCCGCTGCTATGACGCCGCTCGAATATCGCCCGTCGACACCAGGAACCGGAAGGAAAGCGCCGCATGACCGCGATCATCGACATCCACGGACGCGAAATTCTCGATAGCCGGGGCAACCCCACGGTCGAGGTTGACGTTCTTCTCGAGGACGGCAGCTTCGGCCGCGCCGCAGTGCCCTCGGGCGCCTCGACGGGCGCCCACGAAGCGGTCGAACTGCGCGACGGCGACAAGGACCGCTATCTGGGCAAGGGCGTGGTGAAGGCCGTCGCCGCGGTCAACGGCGAGATCGCCGATGCGCTCGTCGGCCTCGATGCCGAGGACCAGCGCGACCTCGACCATGCGATGATTGCGCTTGACGGGACCGAGAACAAGGGCCGGCTCGGGGCCAACGCGATTCTGGGCGTCAGCCTCGCCGCCGCCAAGGCCGCGGCGAACGCGCGGGGCCTGCCGCTCTACACCTATGTCGGCGGGGTTTCCGCGCATCTCCTGCCGGTGCCGATGATGAACATCATCAACGGCGGCGAGCACGCGGACAATCCGATCGACTTCCAGGAATTCATGGTCATGCCGGTCGGCGCCGATTCGATTGCCGAAGCGGTTCGGTGGGGTGCCGAGATCTTCCACACGCTCAAAAAGGGCCTGTCGGAAAAGGGCCTCGCCACGGCGGTCGGGGACGAGGGCGGTTTCGCGCCCAACCTTGCAAGCACGCGCGATGCGCTCGATTTCATCATGGGCTCGATCGAGAAGGCGGGCTTCAAGCCGGGCAGCGACATCATGCTCGCACTCGACTGCGCCTCGACCGAGTTCTTCCGCGACGGCAAGTACGAGATCAGCGGCGAGGGTCTCTCGCTCTCGCCCGCGGCGTTCGCCGACTATCTCGCCGACCTCGTCGGGGCCTATCCGATCATCTCGATAGAGGATGGAATGGGCGAGGACGATTTCGAAGGCTGGAAGGCGCTCACCGAGAAGATCGGCGACAAGGTCCAGCTCGTCGGGGATGATCTCTTCGTCACCAATCCCAAGCGCCTGACCATGGGCATCGACGAGGGACTCGCCAATTCGCTGCTGGTCAAGGTCAACCAGATCGGCTCGCTGACCGAGACGCTGGAGGCGGTTTCGATCGCGCAGCGCGCCGGCTACACCGCCGTTATGTCGCACCGTTCTGGCGAAACCGAGGATGCGACCATCGCGGACCTCGCCGTGGCGACCAACTGCGGACAGATCAAGACCGGCTCGCTCGCCCGTTCCGACCGCCTCGCCAAGTACAACCAGCTCATCCGCATCGAGGAAGAACTGGGCAGCGCGGCGCGCTACGCCGGCAAGGGTGCCTTCGGCCGCCTCGCCCGCTGAGCCTGTCGTAGAGGAAATATCGCACGGTCCCGGCTGGCTGAGCGTCGGCCTGGGCCGCGCATTCGCGTCGTGGAGCACGGTCCGCAACGAGGGACCGGGCGGCGCTGCGCGGGGCTTTGCCTTGAGGTAACTCGCCGAGGGCAAATCGACTCGCCAGTCATTTCCGAACGAGTCGGATCGGGAAAATGATCCGAAGCCGGACGAGTCAGCTTCCCGATATGGCCTCGGGAGGCCACTTGTCGTCGTTCAGCACGACCGACCGACTCGCCTGCGAGAAATAGTCCACCATCGCGGCGTATCCGCGCGCCGAGAGCTTGACGTAGATCCGCCGCGCGTCGGACGGATCGGCCTCGCGCAGCAGCAGCCCTTCGCGCTCGAGAATCGTGATCCAGCGCAGGGCGGTCGTCGAGGGAACCGCCGAACCGATGCAGGCGCTGGTGACCGAGACGCGCCGCCGCTCCTTCGCGGCGATGAAGAGATCGAGCACGATGTCCCAGGCCGGTTCGCCGAACAGGTCCTCGTTGCCGAATATCTTGGGCCGACGGCGCCGGTCGGCGTATGTCTGCCGCGCGAGTTCGCCCCATAGTGGATGATCGGCGGGTTGGGCGTCGCGAGGGGCCACGCCGCGCTTGGCGGTGGTGATGGGCACCGGCTGGCCTTCTTCCTCCGCGACGGACTTTTCGAGTTCGTGCGCCATCGCGAGAAGCTCGTTTGCGACACCGATCAGGCGACTGGCACGCGCCCGGTTTCGCATGATTTCTTCCCGCTTATCCATAAGTTAGCATAAGTCTCCACGACCGGAGAAAGCTGGATGGCGGAAGGCAACGAGGTCGTGGACGTCGCTTCAGGCCATTCCGGGCGGAGGGGCGGTTCACCGTGCGAAGCATCCGCCGGCGTTTCGGTCCCTTCCGATCCGGAACAGATAAAGCCAACCATGATTTGGTCCGCAGGTCGCGCAGAGCTTACTCCAAAGCGGAGGTTATCCTGGGTATGTCAAACTGCTTGCAAAGCGCGTCGATTGCTGCCTGCAGATGGGCCGCCGCGACATGGGCGCCGCATTTCTCGAGTTCGGGAATCTTGAGCGAGAGGTCTTTCGCCAGCATTCGTGCTTCGCGGATCGATGCCACGCCTTGTATCTCCAAGTCTATATGGGCCAACTGGCGTCCGCGCCCCGCCGTGGCCTCGGTTGCGATCCCTTGGCGGACCCGATTATCGCTACGGGCTCCGCCTTATAAAATAATATCCGAAATGGATTGAATTGATCGGACACATGCTCCCTAGCTGGTCTTCAATATACTGGAAACCATGTAATTTGGTTGCGTCCTATTTGTGAACTTGACATGAATTAGCGCACGCTTTGGTCCGTAGTGAAGGACGAAGGCGTGCGCTTGGGGAAGGGGGAACCCTGATACTCTCGCCAGGCGAGCATCCGAGCCGACGCCGCGCCATGAGGGTCAGCGCAAAAGGCGAGGGATCGCCCGTCGGCCAATCAGGGAAGCGCGCCGTCGAGCTTTGCGAGGTCCGCCTTGGCCAATTCGATCGTTGCCGAGCGAACCAGATCGCTCACTTGTGCCGGAGAAGTGGCGCTGGCGATCGGCGCAGCGACCCCCGGTTGCCGGCGCAGCCAGGCGAGCGCGACTTGCGCGCAGGTCACGCCGTTGCGGGCGGCGACGTCTTGCAGCACCGCGAGCGCGTTCCATCCGCCATCGGCGGCGGCGGCATCGAGCGCGCCCGCCCGGCTCGATCCCTGCCAGTCGTCGGCGCTGGCATACTTGCCGGTGAGAAAGCCCGAAGCCAGGCCGTAGTAGGGCAGGGCGGCGATGCCCTGCTCGACGCTCAGGGCCTGAAGCTCGCCCTCGAACCCCGAGCGTGCCACAAGGTTATACATCGGCTGCATCACGCTGAAACGCGGCAGGCTCTGCCGCTCGGCCTCGCCATTGAGTGCCCTCAGGCGCGCGGCGGCATAGTTCGACACGCCGAGTTCGCGTGCCTTGCCCTTGACGACGGCGGAACCGAAGACCGAAGCCACCTCGTCGAGCGGCGTCGTCTTGTCATCGCGGTGAACGTAGTAGATGTCGACATAGTCGGTGCGCAGCCGTTCGAGCGATCCTTCGAGCGCGGCGGTCACTTTTTCGGGCGCGAGCGCGTTGGCCACGCCGCCCATGCCGGTCTTGGTGCCGATCAGCATGTCGCCGCGCACGCCGCGGCTTTCCATCCAGTCGCCCAGCATGGCCTCGGATTCGCCGCCGACATTGCCCGGCGCCCAGGCCGAATAGCCTTCCGCCGAATCGATCATTCGGCCTCCCGCCTCGTAGAAGGCGTCTAGCACCGCGAAGCCGCCGTCGCGGTCGAGAGTCCAGCCGAAGACGTTGCCTCCGAGGACGAGGGGCAGCCCGCCGATCCCCGGATGGCGATCAGCCACCGAAGCGCTCCTTGAGCGCCAGCAGCGCGAGCGCCGCCTTGGCCGCCTCGCCGCCCTTGTCTTTCTGTGCCGGATCGGCGCGGACGATGGCCTGGGCTTCGTTCTCGACGGTGAGGATGCCGTTGCCGATCGCGATCCCGTCCATGGTCAGTGCCATGATCCCGCGCGCACTCTCGCCCGCGACGATTTCGAAATGGTAGGTCTCGCCGCGGATGACGACGCCGATCCCGACGTAGCCTTCGTAGGCGCCGCTCTCTTCGGCCAGCGCTATGGCCGCGGGGATTTCGAGCGCGCCGGGAACGGTGACGACCTCCACCTGATGCCCCGCAGCCTCGAGCGCGGCGCGCGCGCCCTTGATGAGCATGTCGTTGAGATGGTCGTAGAATCGCGCTTCGACGATCAGGAACTTCGCCATGGTCTGATCCTCCCTCAGGCTTCGACCGGGTGTTCGCCGACGATATTGAGGCCGTAGCCTTCAAGCGCGACGAGCGAATGATGCGTGTTGGTCAGCAGGATCATGTCGTGGATGCCCAGTTCCGCGAGGATCTGCGCGCCCACGCCATAGTCGCGCAGTTCCTCGAGGTCGGGTGTTTCGCCCGCGCGCACGCGTTGCTTGAAGTCGATCGTCTGGCTCATCAGCCGCGACATCGGCCGGTTGATCAGGACGATCACGCCGGTGCCCTCCCTGGCGATAATGTCCATCGAGCGATGGAGCAGGTCGGCCCGGTCGCCGATCTCCTCGCCAAGGATGTCGGCGAAGATCGACAAGGTGTGCATGCGCACCAGCGTCGGCTTGTCCGGATCGATGCAGCCCTTGATCAGCGCCATCGTCTCGTCGCCGGTGGCCTGGTTGAAGTAGGTCCGCGCGGTCCACGTGCCTCCGAAGCGGCTCGAGAACTGCAGTTCGGACTTCTTCACCACCATGCGGTCGTGCTTGCGGCGATAGGCGATGAGATCGCGGATCGTTCCGATCTTGAGGTCATGCAGGCGGGCGAAGGTCATCAGGTCGTCCATGCGTGCCATGGTCCCGTCGTCGCGCATGATCTCGCAGATCACGCCCGACGGATTGAGCCCGGCGAGCCGCGAGATGTCGACGGCGGCCTCGGTGTGACCGGCGCGCACCAGCACACCGCCCGGGCGTGCGCGCAAGGGGAAGACATGGCCCGGCGTGACGATGTCGTCACGAGTCTTGCTGCCGTCGATCGCGACCGAGATCGTACGCGCGCGGTCGCCCGCGGAAATCCCGGTGGTCACGCCTTCGCGCGCTTCGATCGAAGTGGTGAAGGCGGTTTCGTGCCGGGTGCCGTTGTTGCGGCTCATCGGTTCGAGCCCAAGCTGTTCGCAGCGGTCGCTGGTCAGCGACAGGCAGATCAGGCCACGACCGTGAGTCGCCATGAAATTGATCGCCGACGGCGTGGCCATCTGCGCGGGAATGACGAGATCGCCTTCGTTCTCGCGGTCCTCATCGTCGACCAGCACGAACATCCGGCCATTGCGGGCTTCGTCGATGATCTCCTCGATCGGCACGAGGATCGGGCGCTCGTCGTTGGACATGAGCACGCGCTCGAGCTTGCCGAGCGTTTCCGCCGTCGGGTTCCAGTCCGGGTCGGTGCAGTCGCGCAGGGTGTTGGCATGAAGTCCGGCGGCTCTGGCGAGTCCCGACCTGCTCATGCCGCCTTCGTTCACGAGGCGGCGGACTTTTTCGATCAATTCGACGGCCATTTGCACTAACTCACATTATGATGTGAGCGCCATATGACCAAATCACATTGAAATTCAAGTCCCGCGAAACGACGGTGCCCGCTTGGCGAGGAACGCGTCAACCGCTTCGGCGTGATCGTCGGTGGTGTGCGCCGTCGCCTGCATCGCGGCGGCCATTTCGAGCAGCGGCGCGAGGTCGCTGCGCCGGCCTTCCCAGAGCAGGCGCTTGGTCATTCGCACGGCGTGGGGCGGATTGGCGGCGATCCGCAGCGCCAGCGCGCGGGCGCTGGCGACAAGCTCTTCGCCAGGGACGACTTGCGACACAAGCCCGAAGGCAAGCGCCTCGGCGGCGTCGATCGAGTCGCCGGTCAGCGCCATCTCCGCCGCCTTCGACCAGCCGACCAGCCGCGGCAGGAACCAGGACCCGCCGTCGCCCGCGATCAGGCCGAGCTTGACGAAGCTTTCGGCGAAGACCGCGCTTTCGGCGGCGATGCGCAAGTCGCACATGCAGGCAAGGTCGCAACCCGCGCCGATCGCGGCGCCGTTGACCGCGGCGATCACGGGAACTTCGAGCGCGGCGAAGGCGAGGGGCAGGCGCTGGATGCCGCGCTTGTAGGAAAGCCGCGTCGCGACGGGCGTGCCGGCATTGAGATTGCCGCCCGGCTTCATCTCGCGAATGTTGCCGCCCGAGGAGAAGCCCTTGCCGGCGCCGGTCAGGATCGCGACGCGCGCCGTGTCGTCGGCCTCGAGGCGGGCCAGTGCGCCGATCAGGGCTTCGACCATCTCGGGGTCGGAGATCGGGTTGCGGATCTCCGGACGGTTGAGCGTGAGCAGGACGATACCGTCCTCGCCCGCTTCGTAGATGACCGCGTCCGACATGGCCTCGCTCCCTTCCTAGTCGCTTCGCCGCGGCGATAGGCGGTTCGCTCAGGCGCGCCAAGGCTTGACCCGCCTTTCTCCGCGACGGACATCCGCTGCGCACAACTATCGGGGATCGAGGATGAACGAATGGGTGCGCGCCGAGGGCGTGGCAATCGTGACCGGCGCCGCCGGCGGCATGGGCTGCGAATGCGCGCGGCTGCTGGCGGAGGACGGCTGGTCCGAACTCGTGCTCTGCGATCTCGACGAAGCCAGGCTCGAATCGGTCGCCGCGCCGCTGCGCGAGCAGGGCGCGCATGTCGAAATCCTCGCCGGTGACATCACCGAAGCCGCGTTCTGGGATCGTCTGGTTGCGCTGATCGGTCAGCGCGGCGTCGGTGCTGCCGTCCACACGGCGGGCGTCTCGCCCGGCATGGCCCCCGCCGGGCGGATGCTCGAAATCAATCTCGATGCCACCGTCCGGCTCGTCGAGACGCTGCGGGCGCTGATGAACGCGCGGGGCGCGGTGGTGCTCTTCGCTTCGCTCGCCAGTCACCTGCCGTTCCCCGAGGAGGCGGTCGCACCGTTCGAAGGGGAACTGCCCGAGGTGCCGTCGCAGGCGCTGGCCGCTTATGCGCCGACGCCGGAATCGGCCTATCCGCTCTCGAAGCGGGCGGTGCGCGCGATCGCCCGGCGCGAGGCGAAGAATTTCGGTGAGCGCGGCGCACGGATCGTCTCGATCTCGCCCGGCTTCATCGATACGGCGATGATGGCGGGCGAGATGAGCCCGATGGTCACGCAGATGCTGGAAGGCGCCGCCTTGCCCCGGCTCGGCAAGCCGGCCGAACTCGCGGCCGTGGCGACGTTTCTGTGCAGCGCGCGTGCCGGGTTCATCACGGGTGTCGACATCAAGGTGGAGGGCGGCGCGCTGGCCGCGATGGGAATCGCCTGAGCCGCGGTCAGGCCGGGACCGGCGAAGGCGCGCGGATCTCCTCGTCGCCGAGCAGAGTGAACCGATTCATGAGGCGCCCGCTTGCCGGATCGAAGGGGCGGGCACGGTGCATCGTGCCGGTGTTGTTCCAGACCAGCAGGTCCCCCTCGCGCCATTCGTGGCGATAGACGTATTCGTGCCGGCACATGTGGACGCGCAGCCGCGCGAGCAGGTCGTAGCTGTCGGCGGGATGCATGCCCTCGACGTGCGACACGGCGGCGCCGAGCATAAGCGACTTGCGCCCGTCGCGATGGGCCCAGACGAGCGGCTGACGAGCCCTCGGGCGCTTGCGCCAGGCCGCGATCTGGTCGTCGTCCGCGTCGGGGATGGCGGCGAGTCCCACGGTAAGGCCGGAATAGATGACATGCAGGCCGTCGATCAGCGCCTTGTCCGCGGCATCGAGGCCTTCATAGGCCGCATAGGTGCTGAGAAACTCGGTCTCGCCGCCTTCCGGCGCTAGCCGCGCCGGGCGAAACGAGCCCCCGAAAACGGGCGTGACCTGGTCGTGGTAGCCGTCCATGTGCCAGAAATAGGTGTTGGCGAAGTAGGTCGCGTATTCCGGACTGACCGACTTGTCGATCGTGACCTTCTGCACCTCATCGCCGCTCGTCCCGGCCTGGATAGGCCCAAGGGTCGCAGTGATCGCGCGCTGCTGATCCAGCGTGACGTCGAGATCGCGGAACACGATCACACCGCGCGAAACCACGAGTTCGCGCAAATTGCGGGCATGGGTTCCGGCAACGAGGTCACGCACGTCCGCGCGCACCTCGCTGCCGATAAGCGGCTTGATCTGCTTTGTGTCGAGCCCGGTCATGCAGCCATGCCCGCGATTGGCACGCGGATCAGGCGGTCTGCTGCTGCGCGCCGCCCATCATTGCGGAGATATCCACTTGTCCAGTGGCGAGGCCGCCCATGAAGCCGCCGTCGACGGGCAGGACGATGCCGTTGACGACGCTGGCGAGGTCGGAATTGATCAGAACCAGCGGCCCGGCCTGTTCCTCCGGCGTGGTGTAGCGGCCGAGCGGCTCGGCGGCGGCATCGACGATCGCCTTGCCCGAGGTCTCGTGGAACACCTTCATCATCGGCGTCTGCGTGGGCGAGGGCAGCGAGCAGTTGATGCGGATGCCCTTCTTGATGAGCTGCGCGCCCATGAACTGGGTCCACACGATCACCGCTTCCTTCGAGAACGCATAGCCCTCTGCGACCTGGTCCATGTTGGCCTCGCACCAGGCGAGCCCGGCCTCGAAGCCCTGCGTCATCATCAGTTGCATGTGCACCGGGATGCGCCGGCTCCAGCCCAGCCCGCCGGTCGAGGCGATCGAGATGATCGCGCCGCCGGGGCCCATCAGCTCCACCACCTTCTCGGTGACGTGGCGGGTGCCGAGGAAGTTCACCTTCATCGTGTCGAGCGGCGGGAAGCCGCCGCCGCCGGGAAGGCCCGCGCAGTTGAACAGCGCGTCGACCTTGCCGCCGACCGCCGAGACGCCGGCCTCGATCGAGGCGGGGTCGCGCAGGTCGACCTTGTTGAACGAGGCGAGCGGAAGATCGACGTCCTTGTAATCGAACCCGTGCACTTCGGCGCCGAGATCGAGGAGCAGCTTCGCGGTCGCTTCGCCCATGCCCGAGAAGCAGCCGCTCACGATCACGCGCTTGCCCTTATAGCCGAGAATGTCGCTCATAGTCTGGGTCCTTCCTCTCCCGCGCGCACGATCTCGGGCGCCGTATCTGCCGACAACTGCTATGCTTCGCGCTCGCTCGCCTCAACCGCCGTGCCGGGCTCGCCGCGCCAAATCGCGGCGGCGATGGCCGGTTCAAAGCCTGGGCATCGGCGAATCCCCCTCCTTCTCCCGCTTGCCCAGCGCTTCGCGCGCCTTGGCGCGGATATAGGCGTGGAGCTGGCGGATCTCGGCGTCGGAAAGCGTGTCGAAGCGCGGCATGCCCCGTTCGATCAGCGCGCCCGACCTGAGCAGTTGGCCGAAGGTGCCGAGATCGAGCGCGATCCCCGATTCGCGCAAGTCCGGGCCCGGCGTGCCGGCGGAGTGGAAGCCGACGCCGTGGCACGCCGCGCAGCGCACCGAGAGCGCGCGCCCCACAGCGACATCGGCGTCGCTGATCCGCAGGTCGGGATCGTCGAGCGCGGCGACCTTGAGCGTCGCGGGCGGGCTCGGCGCCAGCTCCTGCTCGCCGCCTACCGCGAAAGTGAGCAGCCGGCGCGGCTGTGCCCCGTACTTCCAGCCCACGTCCATGAACTTGCCGTAGGCCGAGGCGGTGCCGCCGTAGCCCACCAGGACGGAAACGTATTGCCGGCCGCCGACGCGGTAGCTCATCGGTGCCGAGATGATCCCGAGCCCGGCGTTGAACTTCCAGACTTCCTTGCCCGTCGCCGCGTCATAGGCCTTGAACCAGCCGTCCGCCGTGCCCTGGAAGACGAGGCCGCCCGCCGTCGCCAGCGTGCCGCCGTTCCACAAGTGCGCATGCTTGACGCGCCAGGCTTCCTTTTGCGCCACCGGGTCCCAGGCGACGAGGTAGCCGTGGCCGTCTCCGGGCTTCTCGGTGATCGGCTCGAGCATCAGGCCCATGACGTTGAAGGCGTTCTCCGAGCCGCCCTTGCGCGAGAAGCGCGCGCCGATCTGCTGGATCGGGATGTAGACGAGCCCGGTCTTCGGGCTGTAGCTCATCGCCTGCCAGTTGTGGCCGCCGACGGTGCCCGGCCAGATCTTGGTCAGCCCGGTCTCGTAGCGGATGTTCTCGCGTTCCTTGGGCCGCCCGGTTTCGAGGTCGATGCCGTCGGCCCAGTTGATCAGCGTCGTCCCGCCCGCCGAGATCACCTTCCCGGTCTCGCGGTCGAGCACGTAAAGATAGCCGTTGGTCGGCGCGTGGAGCAGCACCTTGCGCCGCTTGCCGTCAATCGTGAGTTCGGCGGTGACGATGTTCGGCGTCGCCTTGTAATCCCACGAATCGCGCGGGTTTTCCTGGTAGTGCCAGACGTATTCGCCGGTGTCGGCGTCGAGCGCGACGATCGAGCAGTTGAACAGGTTGTCGCCGCCGCCCGGATCGCGCAGCTCCGGGTCGTAGGGGCCCGAGTTGCCGACGCCGATATAGACGCGGTTCGCCTCCGGATCGAAGGTCATGCCGTTCCACACGGTCCCGCCGCCGCCGCCCGCCTTCAGATGATCGGGACCCCAGGTCCTGGCCGCCATCTCCAGCGCCGCGTTGCCCGCGTTCTGTTCGGGCGTGCCGGGGGTCGTGTAGAAGCGCCAGAGCTGCTTGCCGGTCGCCGCGTCGAAGGCCGTGACGAAGCCGCGCGCGCCGAAGTCGGCACCGCCGTTGCCGATGATCACCTTGCCGTTCATCACCCGCGGCGCGCCGGTCGAGATATTGAGCGCGCCTTCGGGGATCGAATCGGCGATCCACAGCTCTTTGCCGGTCTTGGCGTCGAGCGCGAAAATCCGTCCGTCGAGCGCGGCGGCGAAGACCTTGCCGTCCTCGTAGGCCATGCCCCGGTTGGCACCGAACGAGAAATGCATCTTGTCCGGATTGTGCTTCCACACTTGCGGATCGTAGGTCCACAGGATCTTTCCGGTCTTCGCATCGACCGCATAGGCCTTCGCGTAGCTTCCGGTGAAATAGAGCACGCCGCCGACTTCGAGCGGCGTCGCCTCGAGTGTCACTTCGCCGGGGAGGTCAAGCGACCAGGCGAGGCCGAGCTTGTTCACGTTCGATGTGTCGATATCGACGAGCCGCGAATAGCTCGATTCGTCCGCTGCCCCGCCGACCGCGGTCCAGTCGTCGCCCGCGCCGACGCCGCTGTCGTCGGGCGTGGCTCCCCCAGTTGCCGTGCAACCGGCGACCATCAGGACTGCCGCCATGGCCGCAATCGGCGCGATCCTGCGCGTGATCCGCATTCCTCTCCCCTCGTTTTCTCGCGCTTTTCTCTATCGGCTTTTGAGCCAATGTAAATCGTATCTCGGGCGCTCGCGTTGTCGCCGGTGGATTGCTAGGGAGCGCGCCATGGATGCCCCGCCACTCTATCGCGAGCCGGCTTGCGCAAGTCGTATCCGTCTGATCGCGCAGAGCCACCATCGCCTTATGGGCAAGCCGCTGGCCGAAGTCGGCGGCGATGCGGTTGCCGCGCTCTGGTCGGCTCCCTTCGCGCTCGTTGCGCATGGGGACGAGACAGACCCGTTGTTCTTCTTTGGCAACCGGGTCGCGCTGGAACGTTTCGGCTATAGTGTCGAGGAATTCATCGGCTTGCCCTCGCGGCTTTCGGCCGAGGCGCCGCTGCGCGACGAGCGGCGCCGGATGCTCGAACGCGTGGCCGAGCGCGGCTACATCGACGACTACGCCGGCACGCGGATCACGCGTTCGGGCGAGCGCTTCGAGATCAGCCGCGCGTTGGTCTGGAACCTCGTCGACGAGGCGGGCAGGATGCATGGTCAGGCCGCGAGGTTCGCGGTGTGAGCGGTCCGTCGGACGAACTCGTCACCGCCACAACGCGCCTCGCGCTCGCCGCGCTCGAAGAGAAGGGTTCGGGCCCCGCGATAGTCGGGATTTGCGGCACCCAGGCGAGCGGCAAGTCAACGCTGGTTCGCGCGGTCGGCGAGCGGCTCGCGGCTCGCGGCGTGCGCCAAGCGGTGCTGTCGATCGACGACATCTACCTCACTCGCGCCGAACGTGAGCGGCTCGCGGCCGAAGTGCATCCCTTGCTCGTCACGCGCGGACCGCCCGGCACGCACGATGTCGCGCTGGGCCAAGCGATCTTCGACGCGCTTGTGAACGGGGAGGCTGTGCCGATACCGCGCTTCGACAAGGGCGCCGACGATCGCAGGCCGGAAGCCGAATGGAGCCTGTCTCCGGCGGACTGCGAGGTCGTGCTCTTCGAGGGCTGGTGCGTCGGCGCGACGCCGCAGGACGAGGCCGAGCTGGCCGAACCGGTGAATGCCCTCGAAGTCGAGCGCGATCCCGACGGGACCTGGCGCCGCTTCGCCAACCAGGCGCTGGCGGGATCCTATCAGGACCTGTTCGCGCGGCTCGACAAGCTCGTTCTGCTCGCGGCGCCCGGTTTCGAGATCGTGTTCGACTGGCGGCTCGAGCAGGAGCGCCACGGAGACGGTGGCGGCAGGATGAATGCCGAGCGGGTCGCCGAGTTCATCGCCCACTACGAGCGGATCACCCGCCACATCCTCGCCGAGATGCCCGATCGCGCCGACATGCTGGTCCGCCTCGATGCGCGCCGCCGCGCGACGATCGTCCGCGCGGGCTGATCGCTATTCGGCCCGTTCCGTCTCTTCGGCCTTGTCCGCCCGGCGCCGGGCGCGGGCGGCGCGGCGGGCGCGGCGCTTTTCCAGCGAATCGGTGGTCGGCACGACATCGTCGATGACGTCGGCGAGCCGCGCGCCGCGTTCGCCGGGAGGAAGGTCGGGACCGATGGTGGTGTCGCACTGGATCTGGCGTTCGATCTCGGCATTGAGCAAGGCGCCCACGAGCACGCCGTAGGCGCTCAGGAACAGCCACATGAGAAAGACGACGATCGCGGAGAGGGACCCGTAGGTCGCGTTGTAGTCGCTGATATAGGCGACATAGAGCGAGAAACCGAAAGAGATCGCGATCCACAGCAGCGTCGCGAGCAGCGAGCCGGGGCTGAGCCACTTCCACTTGGCCGGTCGGCGGTCGGGGCCGTAGCGCATGATAAGCGCGAAGCCCGCGCTGCCGAGCGCGATCGCGGCGGTCCAGGTGATGAGCTTGAACAGCGTCTGCGTCGCGCCGCCGAGATAGACGCTCGTCTGCGTCTGGAGCCATGCGAAGACGCCGCCGCTGAGGATGCCGGTGAGCGCGATCAGGATCGCCGCGAGCGTCAGGCCCGCGGCGCGCATGGAAACCTTGATGATGTTGCGGGTCTCGTGCTCCTCGTTGATGATGTTGAGCGCGCTGATCATCCCGTTCGCCGCGCGCATGCCTCCGTAGATCGCGAAGAACAGGGCGATCACCAGCGCCAGTCCGGTAACGCCGCCGCTGGTGTTGACGATCTGGAGCAACTGCTCCTCGATGAGCGTGGCCGCGTCGGCGGGGACGACCTCGACGATCTTCTGCATCTGCCGCTGGACCGTTTCCGGGTCGCCGACGAGGCCGTAGATCATGACTGTGGCGGCGATCAGCGGCGTGATCGCCAGGAACGTGTAGAAGGCCAGCCCCGCCGACAGCAGTCCCAGTTCGTGAAATCCGATCATCACGTAGACCCGCTTGAGGATCTGCCACCATGCCTTGCGGGGCATGCGCCAGGGCGAATTCGCGGTTGCGCCGGGCGGCGTGGCTGGCAATGATCCGGTTTCGCTCATCGGGGCCTCAAGAATTGATTTAGGGAACTTTTTTTATTCGCGTACGATTACGGCTCGGATGGAACCCGCGCGTGGCGGGTTTTCGACGGGGAAAGCAGATCACATCGGGCATGCGGAAAGCAATGGTCGAGCGCAGGCGAGGTTCCCTGCGGTTCATTTGGGAATCCGGGCTGGCGGCCATGGCGCTCGCGCTGGCCGCGTCACCGGCCTTGGCGCAGGACGCGACGGACGAACCGGGCGAGGCCGGCGCGCAATCGGCGACCGCCGAGTCCGAGGATTTGCGTGCCGGTGACATTCCCGTGCCCACGGCTCCGGAGACGCTGCCGGAGGTCGAACCGATCATCACCGACAGCGAATTCAACGAGACCGTTCCCGCGCTCGCGCCAGAAGACGATGCCGAGCTGCGGCAACCGCTCGAATCGATCGACGCCTTCGAACGCAGGCTCGCGGCGGAGGCGGCCGACGATGCCGACGCCGAGCCCGACGAGGGGGGAGAGGAGCCGCTGGGCGAGCCTGCCCTCGCGGATGGCGATACTACCGAGGAGATTGGTGACGCGCCGGTGCGCGATGCCGAACTCACCGCGCCGCTGCCTCCGCTCGACAGCTTCGAGGTGACGCCGGTCGAGTTCGCCGAGAGCGAGGCGGACCCGGCCGACGTGAAGGTCTCGTACAAGACGCGGATCGAAGGGCTCGAATCGGCCGACGAGGAAACCGAAACCGACCTCGAGGGCCAGTTCAAGGACCTGTCGGCGTTGCGCGACGGCGACGGCGAGGCGGCCAACGTGGCGATGGTCTCCGCGCGCCTCACCGAAGACAGCGCCCTGATCAAGTCGATCCTCGCTTCGGAAGGCTGGTTCAGCCCCGCGGTGACGACGCGGATCGACCCTGCCGAGAACGAGGAAGACCCCTCGCTGCGGGCGGTGATCTCGGTCAATCCGGGAACGCGCTATACGTTCTCCGATATCGTCATCGAGGCCGATCCGACCGAGCCGCCCGATCTCATCTCCAAGAACTTCGCGATCGAGGTCGGCGAACCGATCGTCGCCGAGCGCGTTCAGGGTGCCGAAGCGAAGCTTTCGGTGGTGCTGCCCGAAAACGGCTATCCCTTCGCAGAGGTCAAGCAGCGCGACATCCTGCTCGATCCCGATACCGGCGACGGCGTCTATACCCTGCCTGTCAGCGTGGGGCCGCGCTCGCGCTTCGACGGTTTCAGCACCGACGGTGACCTCGCCTTCGATGCCGAGCACGTCGAAGTGCTCGCGCGCTTCGAACGCGGCGAGCTATACGACAGCCGCAAGGTGGACGACCTGCGCAAGGCGCTCATCGCGACCGGGCTGCTTTCGACCGTGTCGGTCGAGCCCAAGCGCACCGGCGAGGCCGTCGGCGACGGCACCGAATACGTCAGGATCGATGTCCAGCAGCAGGCCGGGCCGCCGCGCACCATCGCCGGAAGCGCCGGCTACGCGGCGGGCGAGGGCATTACCCTCAAGGGCACCTGGACGCACCGCAACATGTTCCCGCCCGAGGGCGCGCTGATCGTCGACGGCATCGCCGGCACCCAGCAGCAGGGCGCGGGCGTCACCTTCCGCCGCTCGAACGCCGGCAAGCGTGACCGGACCTTCGAACTGAGCGCCGAGGCGCTACGCGCGAATTACGACGCCTTCGATGCCTATACCGGTCGCCTCGCCGCGCGGATCAGCCGCGATTCGACGCCGCTGTGGCAGAAGCGGATCACCTATGCCTACGGCGTCCAGCTCATCGGCACGGCCGAACGTTCGTATGATTTCGAGGCGGGCAGGAAGAATCGGCGAACCTATTACATCGGCGGCCTCACCGGGCAGCTCGGGCTCGACACCAGCGACGACCTGCTCAATCCCACCAAGGGCTTTCGCGTAACCGCGCTGGTCGAACCCGAAGGTTCGCTCGAGGACGGCTTCAGCCCCTACGTGCGGGCCCGGCTCGACGCTTCGGCCTACTATCCGGTCGGCGACAGCTTCGTGCTCGCGGGCCGCGTGCGGTTCGGCACGATCCAGGGCGCGGACCTTTTCGACATCGCGCCCTCGCGGCGTTTCTACGCGGGCGGCGGCGGTTCGGTGCGCGGCTTCGGCTATCAGAAGCTCGGTCCGCTCGATCCCGAAGGCGATCCGATCGGCGGGCGCAGCCTCAACGAAGCGGCGGCAGAAGTGCGCTATCGCTTCGGCAATTTCGGCATCGTCGGGTTTGTCGATGTCGGCCAGTCCTACGCCGAGACCACGCCGCAATTTTCCGACCTGCGTTACGGTGTCGGCCTCGGCGGGCGGTTCTACACCAACTTCGGTCCGATGCGCCTCGACGTCGCGACGCCGATCGACAGGCGGCCGGGCGAGGCCTGGATCAATGTCTACGTCTCGATCGGGCAGGCGTTCTGATGGCCGATACGCAAGACCCGCAGGCGATGGCGCCCGAACCGAACGAGCCGGAAGCGACCGAGACCACTCAGGAGCGCAACGGCTGGGGCGTGCGTATCGCCAAGACCATAGCGGTGATCGTGCTCGGACTGGTCGCGCTGCTCGTGGTGATCGTCTTCGGAATCAACACGGGGCCGGGCAAGCGCTTCGTCGCGAACCAGATCGGCGCGCTCGAATTCGAGAACGGGATGAAGATCCGCGTCGGGCGGATCGAAGGCTCGCTCTACGGCGCGATGACGCTTCACGACCTTTCCGTCCGCGATCCCAAGGGCGAATTCCTGTTCTCGCCCGAGATCCATATCGACTGGCGGCCTTTTGCCTATCTGTCGAACCACGTCGACGTGCGCTCGGCCACCGCGGAGCGGATGATCCTGCGCCGAGTGCCCGAGTTCCGGGAGACGCCGCCGAGCGAGGGGCCGCTGCTGCCCGACCTCGATATCGACGTGAACCGCTTCCGGATCGCGCGCTTCATCGCCGAGCCCCCCGTATCGGGCGAGTTGCGCATCGCGACGATCGATGCGAAAGTGCACATTGCCGACGGCCGAGCGCAGATCGACGCCAACGGCGGTACCGTCGCCGCGCAGGGCGCCAAGGGCGGGGACCGCTTCAAGCTCCTGCTCGACGCGGTGCCCGACAAGAACCGGCTCGCGATCGACCTCGATCTCGACGCGCCGTCGGACGGCATGATCGCCGCGCTCGCTGGCCTCACCCAGCCGCTCAAGGTCCGGGCCGTGGGCAAGGGCGACTGGAACGCCTGGAACGGCCGGTTCGACGCGAACCTCGCGGGTAGCGAGTTCGCCCGGCTGGCCCTGTCGGCGCGCGACGGAACCTTCGCGATCAAGGGCCCGACGCGGATCGCGCGGCTGTTCGAAGGGCCGACCGCCAGCCTGCTCGGTCCGGTCATGACCGTCGATCTCACCGCGGCGCTGGGCGAGCGCAGTGCCAACCTTTCGGGCCGCGTTTTCTCGGACGCCTTCACCGCTTCGCCGAACGGCACGGTCAGCCTGGCCGACAACAGCTTCGAGGACTTCAAGCTCGGTTTCGTGCTGCTTAAGCCTTCGGCGCTCGCCGAGAATCTTTCGGGTTCGGGCCTGCGCGCCATGCTGACGCTCGACGGCGCTTTCGCCACGCCCGACGTGCAATACGCGATCAACGCCAATCGCCTCGTGATGAACGACATGGGGCTGGTCGATTTCTCGGCCACCGGCGCGGCGCGGGTCAGGTCCGACCGGATCATGATCCCCGTGGCGGCGCGGGCCGGACGGATCACCGGGCTCGATACCGTCGCGGGCGGTACGCTGACGAACGTCCGGCTCGACGGCGACGTCGCGATCGATGGAACGCGCATCCTCGCGGACAACATGCGCATCCGCTCCGATCGGCTCGATGCCAACGTCATTCTCCTCGCCGATACGAGCACCGGCCTCTACACCGGCGCGATCGACGGACGTATCGACAACTACCGCCTCGAAAGCGTCGGCATCTTCAACATCGAGACCGACATCGACCTCAAGACCGAGCCGCGTGGCTTCGCGATGGAGGGCCGCGTCCGCGCCCGCTCGACGCGGCTGCTCAACGAGAGCGTGAAGAGCTATCTCGGCGGGAATTTCCTCGCCTCGACCAACGTGCGCTACGGTTCCGACGGGACGATCCGCTTCAACGCCCTGAGGCTCGAGGCGCCCGATCTGCGCATCGTCGGCGGGCAGGGCAGCTATTCGCCCGACGGACGCATAACCCTCTCGGCGGACGGCACTTCGGACCGCTACGGCAAGATCGGCGTGCGCGTCGCCGGCACGATATCCGATCCCAACGCGCGGATCACCGCCGAGCGGCCCAATCTCGGAATCGGCCTCGCCAATGTCGATGCGAAGATCGACGGCGTGCGCGGCGGCTACAGGCTCGACCTGACCAGCGACACGGATTACGGGCCGCTCAAGGCCGACGTCGTGCTCGAGACCGGCAATGCGCTGGCGATCCAGGTCAACAGCGCCAACTTGTCCGGGATCGACTTCACCGGGCGCATCGCGCAGACGCGCGCCGGGCCTTTCGCGGGCGAACTGAACGCCCAGGGCAACGGCATGGGCGGGCTCGTCAAGCTCTCGGGCGAAGGCCGTTATCAGGCCGTCGATTTCAACGTACGCGCCAACGACACCGTGTTCGACGGTCCTGCCAATCTCGCGATCGGATCGGCGATCATCGACGGGCGCGCTGTGCTTTACGACCAGCCCTATATCGTCGCCGACGCGCAGCTCGCGGACACCAGCTACGGCACGCTGAGCATCGCCGTCGCCCGCGTGCTGGTGAACTACCGCGACGGGCGCGGCCATGCCAAGGCGTTGCTCGAAGGCACCAGCGGCGTACCTTTCAAGATTGCCGCCAATGCAGATCTTAAGCCCGAGCTGTGGCGCGTCGCGCTCGACGGCAAGGTTCGCGGCATCGACCTCAAGACGCGGAGTCCGGCGCGGATCGTCCCGAAGGACGGCGGCTACGAACTCATGCCGACGGCAATCGGCCTCGGCTCGGGCACCGTCAAGCTCGCGGGCCGCTACGGCGACGGCATGAAGCTGCAGAGCCGGCTCGAAAAGATCGACCTGTCGCTCGCCAATGCCTTCGTGCCGGGCCTCGGGATCGGCGGCAGCGCCAGCGGGAGCCTCGATTTCGAGCAGGCTTCGTCGACCGCGTTCCCGCGGGCCGACGCACGACTGCACATCGACGGCCTGACCCGCACCACAGCCGCGTCGGTCAGCCAGCCGATCGATGTCAATTTTGTCGGCAAGCTGCTCGCCGACGGCGGTGAGGCGCGCGCGGTGATGCGCTCGCGCGGCACAGTGATCGGGCGCATGGTCGCCTCGTTGCGCCCGCTGCCGCCCGGCGCGGGGACCTGGACCGAGCGGCTGATGAGCGCGCCGCTTGGCGGCGGCATCCGCTACAATGGCCCGGCGGGGACGCTGTTCTCGTTCGCCGGACAGCAGGACCAGAGGCTTACCGGACCGATCGGTGTCGCGGCGGATTTCTCATGCCGCGTGTCCGACCCCTGCCTTCAGGGCGTCATTCGCGGCAAGGGCCTGACCTACGAGAACCTGACTTACGGTACGCGGCTGTCGAAGATGGATCTTTCGGCGCGCTTCGAAGGCAACCGGTTGCAAGTCGAACGGCTGCAGGCGACCGCCGGGGACGGGTCGGTCGAAGCGAGCGGCTATGTCAGCCTCGCCGCCGACGCGGGCTATCCGATGGACGTCGCGGTGACGCTCGACGACGCCCGGCTCGCACGCAGCGATGCGATTTCGGCGACCGCGACCGGCCAGTTGCGGCTCACAAAGAGCGCGGGCCAGCTCGCGCTGCTGTCCGGTCAGCTCCGGCTGCCGGAAACACGCTACGAGATCGTGCGCGAGGGCGCGGCCCAAGTGCCGCAGCTCACCGGCGTGCGCTTCAAGCCGCCGCGCGGCCGCCAGCGCATCACCGGCGAGGAGCCGGCCGAATCGATGAGCGGTGCCTTCGCCAAGCTGCGCCTCGACATCGACGTGCGCGCGCCCGAAAAGCTCTACGTTTCGGGCATGGGCCTCGAATCCGAATGGAGCGCCGACTTCACCGTGAACGGGACGAGCGACGCGCCGACGCTTGCGGGCAAGGTGGAACTCGTCCGCGGCACGCTGGGCTTTGCCGGCAAGTCGTTCGAACTCAACGAGGGCGTCGTCCAGTTCACGGGCGGGCAGACGATCGACCCGACCGTACGCATCACCGCCACCGAGGATATCGAAGACGTGACGGTCAACGTGAACGTCTCGGGCCGGGCGAGCGATCCGCAGATCGCCTTCTCTTCGGTGCCCGGGCTGCCGCAGGACGAGATCCTCGCGCGCATCCTGTTCGGCAGCTCGATCGCCAACCTCTCGGCGATCCAGGCGGTGCAGCTCGCCAGTTCGCTCAACTCGCTGCGCGGATCAGGCGGCGGGCTGAACCCGCTGGGCAAGCTGCGCTCGGCGGCGGGCGTCGATCGCCTGCGCATCCTTGGCGCGGACGAAAGCACCGGGCGCGGCACCGCGCTGGCGGCGGGCCAGTATCTCACCGACGACATTTACGTCGAGCTTATCACCGACGCCCGCGGCTTCACCGCCACGCAGCTCGAAGTCGCGATCACCAAGTGGCTTTCGGTGCTGAGCCAGGCGGGCGGCTCGGGCGTCAACAGCGTCAACCTGCGCGTGAAGAAGAACTACTGATGCGGCGCGCGCGCTGGTGGGTGCTTGGCTTCGGATTGCTGGCGGCGGCCTGCTCGAACGAGCCGAGCTTCGACGAGCGCTTCGAGGCGGCGCAGGAAAAGACGCAGAAGACGGCGGCAGAGATCGACGCCCAGCTAAAGGCGAGAGCCGAGGCGGAGGCGGCCGCATCGGCGACCGATGGTGCGCCTGACCCCGCCGCCAGCCTGCCGGCGATCTGACCGCCGCCGAGATTCCCTTGCGCAACCGGGCCTTTACCCTTGCGCGGTAAAAGGGCTCGGGTTCTTCAGGAGGCTGCCTTGCGCGAACACGATACCGGCGACCGTCTCAATCCGCGCAGCAAAGTGCTGCTCGACGCGCGGTGCCGGACCTCAAGCTGGCATGTCTTCCAGGTCGAACTTGCGGATTTCTGCGAAGGGGGCTGCCGCATTCTCGGCGGCGCCGCCGACCTCGCGGAAGGCCAGGCGGTCAAGCTGCGGATCGCGAACCTGAAGCCGATCACCGGAACCGTTCGCTGGATCAGAGGCGCGGACGCCGGGGTCGAGTTCCATGCCGCGCTCGGCCGCGGGACCGTCGCCTCGATCTCGGCACAATACGAGCTGGGCTGAAGCCTGCTCGCCTAGCGCACCGCCAGCGCGTTCGACATCGCTTTGAGCTGCGCCATGCAGCCGTTGGCGATCAGCATGTCGGCAAGGCCCTCGGCCTCTTGCGGCGCGTCTTCGAGCACGACGAATTTCGCGGTACCGACGGGCGCATCCTCGCCGTCGCGATAGACGGTGTATTCCGCACCGGTGGCGATCGGCGTGTCGGTCGCGATCATGCTCGCGCCCTTGGCGAAGGTCAGCGTCTGCGCGGTGCCCGCGCCCGCGAGCGTGTAGCGGGCCGGCGCCTTTTCGTCGGCTCGCCAGAAAGTGATCTCATCGGGGTCGGACAGGCAATAGTTGCCCGGCCGGTCGAGATCGACGTACCACAGGTTGGGGCTCAGCCGGGCGCCCTCGCCGAGGCGCGTTCCGCCCACGATCGCGCGGCTCGACTGACGCGACTGCGAGAAGATCGCGAAGGTCGTGTTCTTCGCCGTTGCGGTCGGTCCATCGACGCGGAACCGGCCCGGCCCCTTCAGCTCGCGCGTGCCCTGCTTCTCGATCACCGTGACCGAGTCGCCGGCCTGGAGCGTGATCCGCTCGCTATCTTCGACCTTGGTTCCGACCGGATACTTCGCCGCCGACGGTCCGCTCGAGGATACGACGATCGCCGCACGGGCCGTCGCGGCCGTCCCCAGCGAGGCCACCAACGCCAGCGCGGCTGCCGCGCCTTCGAACTTTCTCTTTCCCAACCCAAGCATGTTTCAGACTACCTCTTCTTTGGCCGCGATCGGCCCGTGCCCAAGTCATAGCAAACCGAAGCTGTCCGTAATGTGAGGGATGCCACATAGAACGCGTGAATACGCGCCGCTTTGCTGATCGGCCGGGCGCGGGCGGTTGTAATCGCTCGCAATCGCCTTTGGCGCCGCTAGAGTGTCGACCGAACAGGGAGAACGAAACCATGCGCAGTTTGATCTTCGCGGCGGCGGCGTCGCTGGCGGCTTTGAGCGCCCCCGCGCTTGCCGAAACCACCGAGTACCGCGTCCTGATGGGAGACCGCGACATCGGTCACTTCACCGTGACGCGCGAGGGCGAGGACGCCAGCGTCGTCTACGACTACAAGCAGAACGGACGCGGACCGACGATCGCCGAGACGCTCAAGCTCGATCCGCAGGGCGCGCCGCTGGACTGGAAGATCACCGGGCGCACAACGTTCGGCAATGCCGTCGAGGAGACGTTCCGGCGCACCGCCAGGGGCGTCGACTGGCAGGACACGACCGGGCCGGGCACGATCATGGGCACGGACGCGCCGCGCTACTATGCGTCGCAGAACGGTTCGCCGATGGATCTGGCGCTTCTGGCCAAGGCGCTGCTGGCGGACGCGGACCACACCTTCGAGATCGCTCCCGGCGGCACCGCGACGCTTACCGAGCGCGACCGCCGCAGCGTCGAAGGCGAGGGCGGGCCGCGCGAGATCGTGACCTACGAGCTTTCGGGGCTTTCGCTCTCGCCGACCTACATCACGCTAGACGGCGAGGGGAACCTGTTCGCGCTGCCTTCACCGGGCTTCGACATCATCCTCGCGGGCTACGAGAGCGCCGACGAGGAACTGCGCAATCTCTCCGAAAAGCTCGAGGCGGACCATCTCGCACGCCTCCAGGCCGAGGGCGCGCATCGCTACGGAGGTCCCGTGCGGGTCCGCAACGTGCGGGTCTTCGATCCGGTGAAGCTGGCGATGAGCGAGCCGATGGACGTGGTGTTCGCGGGCGAGCGGATCAGCGAGGTCCTGCCCGCCGGCTCGCAGGCCACCGAAGGCGAGACGATCGTCGACGGCGTGGGCGGCTCGCTCGTGCCAGGGCTCTACGAGATGCACGGCCACCTGGGACCGCAGGCCGCGATGCTCAACGTCCTCGCCGGCGTCACCTCGCTTCGCGACATGGGCAACGACAACGAGGCGCTCGCCAAGCTGATCGAGCGGATCGACGCGGGCGAAGTCGCGGGGCCGCGCGTGACCCGCAGCGGCTTCATCGAGGGCAAGAGCGAATTCAGCGCCGCCCACGGCCGCCTCGCCCACAGCGAGCAGGAAGCGATCGAGCACGTGCGCTGGTATGCCGCGCGCGGCTTCTGGCAAGCCAAGCTCTACAATTCGATGAATCCCGACTGGGCGCCCGCGGTGGTGAGCGAGGCACACCGGCTCGGCCTGCGCGTCGCCGGGCACGTCCCCGCTTTTTCGAGCGCCGATGCGATGATCGAGGCCGGCTTCGACGAGATCACCCACGTCAACCAGCTCATGCTGGGCTGGGTGCTCAATCCCGGAGAGGACACGCGCACGCTGTTCCGCTTCAAGGCGATGCAGCGCTTCCCCGAACTCGACCTCGATTCGCCCAAGGTCCGTCACACGCTCGACATGATGGTCGCGCGCGGCAGCGCGCACGAGCCGACCGTGGCGATCCACGAGCTTGGCCTCACCGCGCTCGACGGCAAGCCCAATCCGGGTAGCATCGATTATATCGACCACATGCCGGTTTCCGAACAGCGCCAGATGAAACAGGCGCTGTTCGGAACCGATTCGGCGGAGGAACGCGCGGCCTATGTCGCCGCCTACGCCAAGATCCTCGATACGCTGCGTGAGATGCACAAGCGCGGCATCCTGCTCATTCCCGGAACCGACCTCGGCGGTGCCTTCAACCTTCACCGCGAGCTGGAGATCTTCACCCAGATCGGCATGACCCCCGCCGAGGTGCTGGCGCGAGACACGCTGGAAATGGCCAAGTACCTGGGGGAGGACCAGTCGCTCGGCTCGATCGAACCGGGCAAGTATGCCGATTTCTTCCTCGTGCCCGGCGATCCGGTAAAGGACATCAAGGCGATCAAGACCATCGCCATGGTGGTGAAGGGCGGGCTCGTCTATTTTCCGACCGAGACTTATCGCAAGATCGGCATCGCGCCCTTCGTCGATCCGCCGAAGGTCACTGCGCCGAAGATCATCGCGCCGAATTGAACTGGCGGGCGGCCCGGCCATGTGTCATGGCGCGCGAATGTGCCGGCGGGCATGGCCCGGGCGGTTGTGAGCAGGAGCCACGATGGCCGACGATACATCCGATCCCGAAGCCCGCGCCGCGTCGTTCCTGGGCGGCGGCAAGGGACTGACCGCCGGTTTCGGCGGCTTGCGCTTCGAGCGCGGGCCGACCCCCTCGGCCATCGCGGCGCCTGAGCGGTCCGCGCCGCCACTCTCTTCCGCCGTTGATCGGGCTCTGGCGAGGAATGCCGAAGCGGTTCTCGCGAAGAAAACCGAAACCGCGCTCGCCAAGCGCGACTGGCTGTTGAACACGCGCCGCCAGCTTTCGCGGCTGTCGCGGCAGACCTCGGGCCTTCCGGCCTACAGGACGATGTCGGCGAGGCAGTTTCTCGATCACCACTATGCGGCGCACCGGCCCGCGCTGATCCGCGAGCAAATGGCCGACTGGCCGGCGTTGCGGCTCTGGAGCCCGGACTACCTCAAGCGGAAGGTCGGCCATGCGCCGATCCAGTTCCAGGGCGGTCGCGACACGGCCGAGGATTACGAGCGCAACAAGCAGGCGCACGTGCGCGAGATGCCCTTCGACGACTATATCGATCTGATCACGCGCGAAGGGGCGGCCAACGATGCCTACATCACCGCCTACAACAACGCGCTCAACGTCGCGGCGCTCAAGCCGCTCGAGGAGGACCTGGGGTTCTTCGAGGAAATCCTGACGCGCGACGTCGAGCACCCGAACGGGATGATGTGGATCGGTCCGGCCGGGACTTTCACCCCGCTGCATCACGATCTCACCAACAACCTGCTGGTTCAGATCGTCGGCCGCAAGCGGATCGTCATGGTCTCGCCCGACGAATGGCCCAATCTCTACAACGACCGCCACGTCTTCAGTCTCATCAAGGACATCACCGCCATCGATGACGGTCTCGAGGCGGCGAACGGCATCGGCGCGATGGCCTTCGACCTCGAACCGGGCGACGCGCTCTTCATCCCGATCGGCTGGTGGCATCAGGTTACCGCGCTCGATTTCTCGGTGTCGATAACCTACACCAACTTCCGCTGGCGCAACGACTTCTACGCCAGCTATCCCAAGGGGTGAGACGGCACCGGGTTTCAGACCCGGTTTGTTCAAGGACGCCGGAAATGCCTTGTTCGCAAGTAGACGTTGCTGGCGATGGGATGCTTGGCACCAAGCACGACGTGGCCGACGATGCGTCCTTTGCCTGCTCCCCCGGTTGGGCGCTCAAACTGGACCTCGCAGGTCACGACATGGCGATCCGGGAGATCGAACGTGATGCGGAAACCGGCACATCCCTTGCCTGCCGCTAGCCTGTCATCCAACGTTGCCAGCGTGTGATCCATCGCTTGCCAGATGCTATGACGCAAGGCCCGCGCGAGAGCGAAAGGGCGAGGTGCGCCGGCCGTCTCGCGGGTCCATTTGCTCAGGTGCCCATCCGCCGCGATCGCTTCGCGGATCGCCGCGCAGCTTATCGCTTCCAGCGGAAAGACGTCGCGGATGCGCAATAGCTCGGACGATGCCATCAGCCGCTGCTCCATGTGTTGGAACGGACCCGTATGCGCGGATCATCGCCGCGCGCTTCCGATCCGATCTTCCTGCCGCCGTTCCTGCTTGGCTCGAACCGCTCGCTCGGCCCCGATGGAGATGCGCCCGACGCGGCCAGCGATGCCGGCGGCGGGATCAGGCCTGTGCCAAGCAGAATGTAGGCAGCGCTCCCGCCCAGCACGAGCGGCGGGATGGTCTTGACGAGGAACGTGGTCACGGAGACGTCGGGGGGCGGCTCTGCGGGTGGAAAGGTTTCGGGTTCCGCTGGGGGGCAAGCGGTGCAGGCCCGCGGCTCCGAAATCGGACCAACAGCCATTCTTTCATACCGAACGTGGGCGGTACCGTGCACTTCGAGCATCAGGTCGGCACCCTGAAGGATATGCAAATGGGGCTCAAACGACGCGCGTCCTTCGGGGGCGTCTTCAAAGAACCTTACATTGTCGCAGTCCAGGCGCTCCACCGCCCGCATCAGCCGATCTTTTGACTGTAGATTCTCCCGTATCGCGGCCATGACGCGGTCGAGGCCGCAGCGGTCCACGGCCCGGGCGGCTTGCCGGTCGATGATCACGATTTCGGGAGCGGTCATCGTGCGCTCGATCACGATAGTGTGGCTGCCTTGCTGATCTTGGTCGATGGCCACTCCCTGTCGTCTCTCCTCGACCGGGAACGCGACCTCGATCTGGCGATTGTTGGTGATCTTGCAGCCGGAAAGACACAACAGCGCCATCGCCAGGGCAAGGCAGGCAGCCACCTTCGCCAGTCTGTCGTCAAACTCAGGCATCGGCCGCCTCCTCGTGCTTCTTGCGGAACCGCTTCCATAGAAGATCGTGCCAGAACGAAGAGCCGAGCACGGCGACCGCCGCCGCAAGCGTTATCCCGAGGAATTGGTAGATCACCCAGGCGATCCAATTCTCGCAATCATCGCGTTGATCGAAAGAACGCCAGGGAAAATCGGGCCGGGTTCGCAGCGGGTAGATGGGTTTGACGCCTGGTATCGCCTGGAGATAGCCGCCAATGAAACGGGTATCGATTTCGGCTCTGCGACCTGCATCCTCGATACGCGCCGCCAGGCGATCACTTTGGTCTTTGCCGGATGTTTTGGCGACAGGCGTGCTGGCAAGCAACTCGGCCGAAAGGATGTTGTCCGATATGGCGGATGCATGGAGGCTCAGATTGCGCCAGCGTCCGCCCTCCGCCGACGTGGCGGCGCGTCTCGCCTCCTGGAGCGCCTTGATGGCGGCATCGGCATGGATCGGCGAGCTTGAGTCGCTTGCCAGACTCTCCAGGTTGCTGGCTTCTTCGCCAAGTTCACGTCTTTTGGTATCCGGAAGCAGATCAGTTGTTTGCTCATCGGCCTCGATCGCATTTCGGATGTCTTGGGCGAGCGTCTTCATGTCCTCCCGTGCTGCGGGATACAAATTGACCCATTCGCCGCCGTCAGCGGCTCCAGCTTCATCTCCGATGAGACTCCCGGCCAGCAACAACGATACCTCAGGATTCCAGAAGAAGCCGGGATGCCGCCAGATCAGGCGACGCGACAAACGACCGCTGGGGGCGAGTTCAAGGCGTCTGACGAACGCGGGGGAGCAAACCTCTCCGCCATCCGATTGTGTTCGGGTCCGCGGGTTGCGGATGGGCTCGATCCGCGCTTCGGCACAGTAGGCCAGCGCCGCAGCACGATGCTGGCGATCAAAATCCAACCGATCCTTCGCTGACTGTTCGTCCGGCGGTGCAGCGCTCGGCGATTGCGCAGGCTGTGCAGCGGCGTTCTGGGAGGAGTCCTTCGCCGACTGGTCGTTCGCCCTGTCGGCGGGGAAATCAATTTGATCGAGAAAGCTCGGCGCGGCAGGCCAGCGCCACAGTGCGCGCAGCAGGTTGCGCTTCTCGTCCCTGCTTAGCTTATCGTCATTCGAGACTTCACGCGCCTGCAGGGCGAACTGGCGCTTTTGCGATAGTGTCCTTGTCTCGTCGGGGCGACTGGCAAAGTAGTCCGCTCCCTGGAATGCGGTATCGCGCAATTCGCTGGCCGAGGTGAGGCCATAAAGAATAGTGATGAGATTGACCTGGAATGCCAGGCATATCAGGAATGCGGGGACGAACGCATACCACAAGGCCCTGGCGCGGAATCGCTTCGACATCGTCATCGATATCTCGCGATACCAAGTCTCGAGCGCGCTCCTTACTTCGTCGAGATCGTCCTCGCAATCCTGAATTAGGTGCTTCATGTATCTTACAAGTACCGATCCGTCCGGCGGATTTTGTTGGCCTAAAAACCAATAGGCTTTTGTTGCGGTAATTCCCCCTCCTTTCTGGCTATTGGTTTCGTCAGGGTATAGGAGAACCGATGCGAACTGGCCCGGCGATATACGATCGGGCAAGCCGGCATAGCTGTTCGGGTTGCCTGGCGAGATCGCCCGGATTCGTGGATGTTCGTAGAACGTCTGCGTGAACGGGCCATTGTCTTCGGGTGATTGCGACGGATACTCGCTCAAAGGCCACGCTGATGGCAGTTCGCCCTCGCCAAAGGCACAGGCGATCCCGCGCCTGAGCAGCCATGGCCGCTCCTTGCGCCACGCGATGAGCCAATCGGCCATCCGCGAGGAAAGCCAGCTTATCAGCGCGAAAGCCACGATCACGACGGCCGAGGTTTCGAGAAAGTTCTCGATCAGGCTGTCCACACTCGTCATGCATGCCCCCCTCTGGCCCAATGGCCGCTAGTCGCCGGGCATCGCAATCCGGGCGGATTGCTGGCCGGTGCCGTTCTGCCGGCACGCCCGATTGCGGTGTTGACCGCGGCCCCGCCTCGTTCGTCGAACCGGTCCAGACCGCGAATAGATCGGGGCTTCCGTTGGCGGCACGTTTCCTGTGCGGCACGAGGTTGGCGCTGAATGCAACCGGATCACTTTCAGCGCCGCACGGTCATGCGGAGGCCGGGCCGGTGCCCGAAGGGCGGGATCAGGCACAGCGAACCGCCGCAGCTCTTTGAGATGCGAAATGTCGGGCGGGTCGTTTCGACATCCGAATCCTCCTGTTAGGAAAAAGGAGCGACTATCCTTGCCGTTATATTTTCGCGAAACTTGAGATTTACTCAAACCATTTTAGGAGCGAATCGGATCGGAATTATTCCGCTTTTCCATCCAGACGTTCATCGATGCCAAAAACCGTCGGACTATTGATCGCTGTGGAGCATTCCAAGTCTCGATCGGTGCCATTGAGTGCGGGCGCCAGCTGCCTTCATCGCCAGGGGCGAACAGTCGCGAGGCAATCAGCCTTCCGAGCTCGAAATAGCTTTCCCATTGCGCTTCGTCGAAAAACTGGTCGAGCGTCGTTTGTTGGGGGAAATCGGGATTGTCCATCAGGTAGCGCATCAGGTCCGCCGGCCCCCTGTCGGTCAACCTCGGCTTGACGACGATCAACGTCCCCGGCTCGCCTGCGGCATAGTCGATACGCGCCAACATCGCGATCGCGGAGGCCTTTTCGGTTTTGCGCGCAAAGGCATCGGGCGCCGCGAAAAGCATGCGCACCGCAGGGTCGCAAACCGTCGTCGCCAGCTCTTCCTCGCCGAGAAAGTGGATACTCGCGCCGAAGTCTATCCGGCATTTGCGAACGAGGTTGGCCAGGTCGAGGAAACCGTAGTGAGGGTCGCAGCCGTTGTCCGAGGCAACGATGAAGCGCACCTTGCGCCGCACCAGCTCGTAGACGGCGGTGTTTTCGAAGTGCCCGCCGTCCGACAGATACCATAGCGGCCTGTCGATCCCGTGAAACGAAGCCAGCATCTCGCTGAGCAAAAGCCGGTAGCTCCCGAACCGTCGATTCCCGCAGCGGTCGCTGTTCCACCAGTAACCCAGGCGGACATTGGCGAGAAAGGCGAGAACCGATTTCGCCAGGCTCGTATAGGAGCCCAGGCCGGTGGTAAACGCTGCCCCCGAGATCGCGACCCATGTCGAGATCGGCAAAGCCTGCCCGGCCGGCGGCGCCGCCTCGTCTCCATCTTCCAGGGGCTTGATGGTGATACGGGCATCGGCGGTTTCGCTGTAGCTCATTCCATCGGGTGTTATCGCGAGATTCAGCCCGTGGCGGTCGCGTTGCACGGTTGCCGGCCCTTTCCCACGGGTTGCGTTGATCGTTACGTTGACGATATGCACGGGCGCGCCTTTCCGGGTGCGCCGGTAATAGTCGGCAAGGCCCATATCGTCATAGGTCTGGCTCTCGTCCACTGCCACGGCCTGAGCTGTGTTGGCCTCAGGGCCGGCGGCGGGTGCAGACCCGCCGCCCGCAATCGCGAGTCCAATACGCGACGGATTGCTGGCGCCCAGATAGGCCCGCCGCAACCGCGCCGCGTAGAACGTGGCGAGCGACGACAGATTGGCAAAGGCACGGGTTAGCCAGGCCAGGACGACGAACACAGCCAGCGCGATCGTGGCTGGCGGATAATGATCAGCGAGTTCGTAGGAACTGCGGGAGTCTGCCGAAGCGGCGTCGATGTCGAAGGCCACGAGATGCGCCAGGCTGCCCCACGAGATCAACGCCGCCGAGGCGAACAGGAATGCCGCCAGCCAGGCAAAGGCGGGACCGAACCGACGGAGGAAGGCGCCCGCCGATGGTGTTCCGGTTCCCCCCGAAAATAGCGTCTGGATCGCCGACAGCCGCTTTACCAGTGACCGCGCGATGGGGATCGCTGCCGTCAGCGTCACGGTCAGGAAGACGATCGCCTCCCCCCAATCGGGAAAGCGCCCGGCAAGATACAGATAAGCCGCGGCAATGGTGTCGCACAGCGCCAGCAGGCCGACCCGAATGAAGGCTTGCGCGGAATAGGATAGGCAATCGGTCAGGCTCTTGCGTGTGCGATCCTCCACGATCGCCGCGAGATGATCCTTCCCGGCGCCGGCATTCGATAGAGCAGTGACGCCCTGGGCCGCCGATCCGAGTTCCTTCCTCCTTGCCCGCCATCGCAGCCCCAGCCAAAGAGCGCCGACCAGGAACGCGGTCAGCGCGAAACCCGCCGACACGTCGGCGAGGACGCGGCCTTCGCCGTCGAGATTGCAGAGGCAAAGAACGAAACCGCCAACCAGAATCATGCCCGTGCCGATTACAGGCGGCCTCCACAGAAGGCTTTTGCCGGAAACGTCGCTCATGGTCAGCCAATAGGCCCAGCCCGAAATGACTGCGCCCAGGCCGAAGAACGGCAACAAGGCGAAGAGGGGGCTTGCCCAAAACAACCTGTCGTAGGGGATCTGACCGGCATATTGCAGCATCGGACCGACCAGCACCGGCGCATCGTCCTTGGGTATTTGTCCGAGGTATGCCAGGAGCCATCGCAGGGCTACCCGCATGGAGTCCAGCACCAGCACGGCCAGCATGATCGCGATACCGACAATTATCGTCAGCGTGAGCCAATTGCGACAAAGCAGTGCGAAGGCGAAGATGTAATCCCGAAATCCTGCTGGCGTAAGATAACGGCCGGATTGGCGAAGATATCGCAGGGCGCGCATCGCCCCGTCTCCGCCGAGGAGGTCACCGTCCCTATGCCGCTTTTCATTTTCCGGATCGACCACGGGCTTCAGCTTGCCTCGTCGAGCGAACAGGCCGCAGTAGAACACGCCCGCGTAGCCGCCGCCCGAAACAGTGGAAAGATAATCCGCCCGTTGCAGAAGATGATGTTCGCCCAGCCCGCGCAGCAGGCCGAGGCTGAACGTCGCGCTGCGAATACCGCCGCCGGAAAGCGCCAGGCCGCGTAGCGGAACGTTTCCCTTGATACCGTAGGTCTTCCTGCGCTCCGTGACCGCCTCGGCTTCTTTCGCGAAGCCAAGAGCCTCTATCGCTTCTAGGACCGTCGACGCTTCGTCACTGGACATCTAGTCGCCGGTGAAGAACGCTGAAGCCCGCAGGAAAGCGTGGGTTTTATCGAAGTCCAAGTAATCGAAATCACAAGGTT
>NZ_MWMO01000016.1 GCF_002556635.1 Novosphingobium sp. PC22D
CGTCGTCTTCATTCCCGTACCAATCCATCAGCTCGGGAGTAGCTTAGCATCCTGTCCAAGAAACCGGCACCACCTCTGCCTTCCAGGTCCTGGTGGACAAAGTCTACACCAGCCTGCCGGTCCTGCGCGGCGCGACCTACACCGAAGCTGACCTTGGGCGCGCAGGCTGCGTCGATGGCGGACTTTTTGGCGGCGAAGGCAGCGGCCTGACCGAAGCCGAGCAGGACGTATTGAACCATGCCCAAGCCCAGATGCGCCTTGGCACACGGGTCTCGGCCAAGGCTTTGGTCGAGAAATTCGGCGCCAAACCCTATGGCTGGCCCACCATCGCGGTCCTGTGCCTGACCGCGAGCCTTGTCGCACGCGGCAAGCTTGAGGCGCGCGCCGACAGCAGCGTGCTGGAAGGGGATGCCCTGATCCAGGGGCTGCGCAACAGCCATGCGCTTGGAAATATCCTCCTCTCGCCACAGATCGAATTCACCGCCGCCCAGATCCGAAAATCGCGCGAACTGTTTCAGGAGCTGTTCGATCTTCCCGCCTCGGGGAATGACGCGCGCAGTCTGGGTGCGGAGTGGCAGACGCAACTGCGCAAGCTGCTTGGTGATGTCGAGCAGGAGAGTCGCGCCATTGCAGCCTATCCCTTTGCCGCCGCCCTCGATCCCCTGCGCACCTTGTTGGATGGGATGCGCGATCAGTCTGCCACCTGGTTCATCACCGGCCCGATAGGGCAGGAAGACCAGCTTCTGGATGCAAAAGAGGATGTCTTCGACAAAGTCCGCAGCTTCATGCGCGGGCCGCAAAAAGCCATCTATGATGAAGTGCGTTCTTTCCTGACCAGGCAGGAACAGAACCTTGGCTATGCCGAAGGCACCACCTCCGACAAGCTGCGTCAGGTTCTTGAGGATCCGCAGTGCTACAAGGGCACCGCGATTCAGGAACTGAAGACGGATTTCTACGCCCTGAAGGAGCGTATCGAGCAAACCGTTCTGGCTGAGCGCACAGCTGTCATCACGGCGATTGACGAGGTTGCCGGAAAAGTCGCCCAGACTTCGGAGTTTGGCGCACTGCCGCCCGAACAGCAGGCGCGCATCCGCGAAGAGCTTGTATCGCGGAAATCAGGCCTAGCCGCACAGAGCCTGATCCCGGCCTTGCGCCATCTGGTGACTGAAGTGCGTTCCAACCTTCTGGCAGACACGCTGACGCGCATTGCTGAACTGACATCTGCACCAGCTCCGACGCCCGCGCCCCAGCCCGAACCTTCCGGTGGCGTAGCCGAACCTCAGCCAGCGCCATATGTGCCACCGGTACCGGCCAAGCCCCAATATATCAAGGCGCAGTCGATCACCGTCCCCTTCGCGAAAACCTATCTCGAAGATGAGGACGATGTGACCCGCTACCTTGATGAGATGAAAAAGACCCTGCTGGCCGAGATCGGCGCGGGCAAGAAAGTGATTGTCTGATGGATACCAACGCCCTGAAGAAATTTGCGCAAAGCGCGCGCAACCTGCTGATCGATCAGGTCACTGCCCGGCTGGACATGGTGCTGGCCGAAGGCGCAGCGGCTCGCCGCGAGCATCCCAAGGCGATTGCGAAGCTCGAGGCCGCCGCCAACAGCAACCGCGCCCACGTGATCGAGCAAGCAGCCTACACCTGGTTCAACCGCTTCACCGCGCTGCGCTTCATGGATGTCACGGGCCTGACCAACCCGCGCGTGGTGTCGCCTGCCGATGGCGCCACCCGGCCAGAGATCTTGGCGGAGGCGATGGCAGGCAACCTGCCGGATCGCGCCCGGCCTGAGATTGCCGAATATCTGAACGGTACACGCCCCGCCCATGATGGGCAGGCGGAGGCCTATCGGCTGCTGCTGATCCATGCCTGCAACGAATGGCACGGCGCGATGCCCTATATGTTCGAGCGCGCCGATATGCTCGACCGGGCCGAGGATTATACCGAGCTGCTGATACCCGACGATCTTCTGTCGCCGGACAGCATCCTCGCCCGCCTGCGCGAGGTGATGACCGAGGACGCCTGCGAGGATGTCGAGATCATCGGCTGGCTCTACCAGTTCTACATCTCGGAGAAGAAGGCCCAGGTTTTCGCGGGCCTGAAGAAGAACCAGAAGATCACGGCAGAGAATATTCCGGCGGCGACACAGCTGTTCACGCCGCATTGGATCGTGCGCTATCTGGTGGAGAACTCGCTGGGGCGGCTGTGGCTGCTGAACCGGCCTGGCTCGGGGCTGGCGGCGAAGATGGACTATTACATCGCGCCGGAGGAGCCGGAAACGGATTTCCTGCGCATTCAGCGGGCCGAGGATATCTGTATCTGCGATCCGGCTTGCGGGTCGGGTCATATGCTGACCTATGCCTTCGACCTTCTTTATGAAATCTATGCCGAGGAAGGCCATGACGCGGCCGAGATCCCAGGCCTAATCCTGCGGCACAACCTGACCGGCATCGAGATTGACGACCGCGCTGGCGCCTTGGCGGCCTTTGCATTGTCAATGAAGGCTGCGGCAAAGCTCGGGCGGCGACGGTTCCTGCGTATGGAGGAAAAGCCCGACGTAGTGGTGCTGCAGGATGTCCGCTTCCCCCCCGCTGAAATGCAGGACGTCGCCGCCGTGGTGGGCAAGGATCTGTTCACCGACGAACTGCGCGAGACCCTCGGGCAATTCGAGCAAGCGAAGAACTTCGGTTCGCTGATCGTGCCGAAGCTGCGCGACCCGATCGAGACGCTGCGACTGGTGGCGGCGCGGGATTTCGGATCTGACTTACTGCTGAAGGAAGTGCAGGCGCGCGTTGTAGCCGTGCTGAGCATGGCTGAGGCGCTTTCGCCGAAGTACCACGTTGTGGTGGCCAACCCTCCCTACATGGGCGGCAAAGGTATGAACGGAAAATTGGGCGACTTCGTTAAGGCCAACTATCCCGATAGCAAGTCCGACCTCTTTGCTGTGTTCATGGAGCGAGCGCTTGGGCTTTGCGCTAAGCGCGGCCTGATGGCGATGATAAACATGCAGTCGTGGATGTTCCTGTCATCTTATGAAAAACTACGCGGGACGTTGTTGTCGAATGCAACGATCTTATCCATGGCCCACATCGGCGAGCGCGGTTTTGATACAATTGGCGGTGTTGTAGTTTCGACAACGTCTTTCGTGATTAAAAATGCTCATGACGAGGGCAGGAGGGGTGAGTTTATACGCCTTGTCGAAGGCGATTCCGAAAGGGAAAAGGTCTTACAGCTGCGGGAGGCGATCCAAAATCCGAACTGCGGCTGGTTCTATCGCGCCTCGGCAGATGACATTGCTAAGATTCCTAGTAGCCCGATCGTTTATTGGCAAACTGAACGTTTCTACGAACTGTTTCGTACGCTAAATGGTCTCAGTCAAATAGCGAAGCCGAGGCAAGGTGCTACGACCTCAGACAATGACCGTTTCTTACGATCTTGGACCGAGGTCTCTTGTCAAAGAATCGGGTTTGGGCATGCAAACAGAGCATCCGCTGCTGCTGCCGCGCAGAAATGGTTTCCCTACAATAAAGGCGGAGAGTTTCGTCGCTGGTATGGGAATCAAGAATTTATCATTAATTTCAAAAATGATGGAGAGGAAATTAAGGAGTTCCATGAGGAACTAAATAAAACACGCCCCGGAGGTCGCCTAAAAAATCAAGATCATTACTTTAGTCAGAGCGTAAGTTGGTCGAAAATATCAACGGGGTCTTTTGCAGTTAGATATTTTCCTGAAGGGTTTATCTTTGATGTCGCCGGATCGGCCGTTTTTTTCGAAAGCAGGGAAGATTTTTCATATTTCACGGGGTTACTGAACTCCGCCGTAGTAACATCGGTTTTGCAAGCATTGTCACCAACTCTCAATTTTGAAGCTGAACATCTGAGTAAAATACCTGTTCTACCCGCTAAGAATCGAGCCGCAGCAGCATCGCATGCATCGGGAATCGTAGAAAGAATCATAAATTGCAGTAAGGCGGACTGGGACGATTATGAAACATCTTGGGATTTCACAACGCTGCCGCTGCTCTCGCCCGATCACCGGGCCGGGACGCTGGAGGCCAGCTACGCCAATCTCCGCGCCCACTGGCAGGACATGACTGACGAAATGCACCGGTTGGAGGAAGAGAACAACCGCATCTTCATTGACGCCTATGGGCTCCAGGACGAACTCACCCCCGAGGTGCCGATCGACGAAATCACTCTCACTTGTAACCCGGCCTATCGCTATGGCGTGAAGAACACCGAGGAGGACCGAGAGGCGCGGCTGCGTGAGGATACGGTCGCCGAGTTCCTCCACTATGCCGTGGGCTGTATGTTCGGGCGCTACAGCCTTGACGCGCCCGGCCTGATCCTCGCCAATGAGGGCGAGGGGATTGAGGAGTATCTGGCTCGCGTGCCGGAACCCAGCTTCGCGCCCGACCGCGACAATGTCATCCCGGTCCTCGATGCCGACTGGTTCGTCGATGACATCGTCACTCGCGCTCGCGATTTCCTGCGCGTCACCTTTGGCGATGCGAAGTTCCGCGAAAACCTTGCCTTTGTGGAAGCCGCCCTCGGCAAGGATCTGCGCAAGTGGTTCACGAAGGACTTCTTCGATTACCACGTCCGCCGCTACAAGAAACGCCCGATCTACTGGATGTTCTCCAGCCCCAAGGGCAGCTTCAATGCGCTGATCTATATGCACCGCTATCGGCCGGATACGGTCTCGGTGGTGCTGAACCAGTATGTACGCGAGTTCATCCACAAGCTGGAGGTCGAGCGCGCGCAGCTGGAGAAGCTGGCCCTCGATCCTGCGGCTACACCCGCCCAGCAAACGAAGGCACAGAAGGAAACGACCACGGTGATCAAGCAGATCGCCGAGCTGACCGAATGGGAACGCGATGTCGTCTATCCGATGGCGCAGCAGAAGATCGCCATCGATCTCGACGACGGCGTGAAGCGCAACTATCCGCTGTTCGCCGGTGCACTGAAGCCGATCAAGGGGCTGGAGGCTGCGGATGACTGACCGCATCACCGCCGGTCTGATGCGGCTCTATGAGGATCAGGGCCATCGCATCGTCTTCTGGTATGACGCCTCCCGTGATTTGCGCGAGGCGTTCGATGCGGTTGACCTGCCCGGCGTGACCAAGCTGGAGATCGCCAATAATGAGTTCGGCCTGAAATATCGCATGCTGCGGCGGGAGCCGAAGGCGCGCTTCCTGCTCTACAAGGACGGCCCCGAGCCGCCGATGGTGGAAAACTGGCTGCTGGATGTGCAACTGGCCAGCGCCGTGTTCCGCGCCGATCAGGCGGCGATCTGGGTGGCTGATTTGGGCATCCCGGCGAAACACGAAGCCGCCGTGCGCGACCACGCCGAATTCTACCGTTCGGGCAAGCGGCTGGAAGCGTTGCGCGCCATCGAGCGCGAGCGGCCATCGCAAAGCGCCAACGATGTCCGCCGCAAGATGCTGGCGGTCTGCGCCGGTGTGGATGGTGATCTCGATACGGTGATCGAGGCGTTGCTGGCCGAACTAGCTGACGGCCATGATGATGTGTTGAAGCTGGTGGATCGGGTCGGGCTGGCAGAGTTCTTCTGGAAGGAAGTGACAGCGCGTTATGGCTATGCGGCGGATGCGCCGGATTTTCAGGATTTCGCCATCACGCTGTTTTCCAGCGCTTGGGCGCGGGCCATGGGAGAAGCTGCCCCCCTGAACACCGATGCCGCGCTGATGTTCCGCCGCTGGAGCGCGTCGCGCCGGTGGGGTGAAGCGTTCGAGAAGCTGTCGGGCGATTATCAGGATGTGCTGAAGATCAGGGACAATCTGGCTTCCCGCGATTTCCGCACCCTCATCCCGCATGATCATTTCGAGGAAGTGGATCGGCGGATCGTCGTCGCCATCGTTGAGGGGCTGGCCCGACAGAGCCTGTCCGCGACAGATGTGCTGAAATGGGTGCGCGATCGCCGCCAGAGCCATTGGTTTAGTCGTTACGCGGATGTCTATCAGGCCATTGGCTATGCGACCGAGTTTCAGCAGGCGCTGGCCGAAGCTGATTTGACGATGATCAGCCTGTCCGATGGTGTGAAGCGCTATTCCACAAGTTGGTTCCGGCTGGACCAGCTTTATCGCAAGTTCATCTATCACATGCAGAAAAGCGGCCAGTCAGGGCTGCTGTCAGCGCTCTATGAGGCGGTTGAGAACCGCTACACCACGAATTTCGTGCTGAAGCTGAACGATGCCTGGCAGGATCAGGTTGCTCGTCTGACCGATTGGGTGGTTCCAGGCTTCCCGCGCCAGATGGATTTCTACCGGGAACAGGCCGCCGAGTTTCGCCGCAAGGACCAAAAAGTCGTGGTGATCATCTCGGATGCGCTGCGATACGAGGTTGCCGAAGAGGCGCTGCGAGAGATCCGCAAGCTCAACCGGTTCGATGCCGAGCTGAAACCGATGATCGGGGTTCTGCCCAGCTATACCCAGCTCGGCATGGCGGCGCTGTTGCCGCACCGGCAACTGGCGATCCGCGACGACAATGATCTGGTGCTGCTGGACGGTGAAAGCACCATGGGGGCCGCCGCTCGTGAAAAGGCGCTGGCGGCAGGCAGGGCAGGGGACCGGGTAAAGGTTCTGGCGGCAAAGGACTTCATGAATCTGGGATCGTCCGAGGGCCGGGATCTCTTCCGGGATCATGATGTCCTGTACCTCTATCACAACCAGATTGATGCGATCGGCGACAAGCTCGCCACCGAGGAAAATGTGCCGGCGGCGGCGGAAACGGCCATCGAGGATCTGGTGAAGCTGGTTCGCAAGCTGACCTCGGCCAACTTCTCGAACATACTGATCACCGCGGATCACGGGTTCCTGTGGCAGCACAGGGCTCTGGAGGAGAGCGGCTTTGCACTGGGCGAGCCGGAAGGCGAGGTGGTGACACGCAATCGTCGTTTCGTGATCGGACGAGGGCTCGGCAGCACGGGTGGTATGAAGAAGTTCACGGCCGCCGAGCTTGGCCTGGGTGGAGATCAGGACATCCTGATCCCCAACTCCATCAACCGTCTGCGCGTCAAAGGGTCGGGCAGCCGCTTTGTCCATGGCGGAGCAAGCTTGCAGGAGATCGTCCTGCCGGTGCTGCGCGTCGGCAAGCAGCGCAAGGAAGATGTCGGGCAGGTGTCGGTGCAGATCATCCCGCCGGCCCGTGCCCAGATCACCACAGGGCAGATCCAGATGACATTCTATCAGGCCGAGCCGGTGACCGATAAGCAGCAACCCCGACAGGTCCATGCGGCGATCTTTGCCGGAGATGGCACGCTCATCTCCGACGAAGTCGAGTTGGATTTCGATTTTGTGTCCGAGAACCCGCGCGAGCGCGAGCTATCGCGCGGCTTCCTTCTGTCCAAGTCAGCAGACGCCTATAACAATCAGACGGTCTTCCTGAAGCTGCGTACGCGCATCGGCAAGACCAGCCATTTCGACGATCACGCTTCGCAGCCCCTGCTGCTGAAACGCGGGATCAGCACAGACTTCGATTTCTGAGGTGCCGATGTCGACCCTTGATGACAAGATCAACGAGCATTTTGCCGGTTTCGTAGTCCGCAAGGACCTGGTGAAGGCCGTGAAGGGGAACGCCATCGTTCCCACCTATGTGCTCGAATACCTGCTCGGCCAATATTGCGCGACCGACGACGAAGCCTCGATCGCGACAGGCATAGAGACGGTCAAGGATATCCTGCGAAAGCATTACGTCCATCGGTCCGAAGCAGGCTTGGTCCAGTCGACGATCAAGGAGCGTGGCCGCTACAAGGTCATCGATCAGGTCAGCGTGGCGCTGAACGAAAAGACCGATGCCTATGAGGCGGTGTTTGAGAACCTCGGGATCAAGCGGGTCGCGATCGACAGCGCCACGGTTAAAGCGCATCCCAAGCTGCTAGTGACGGGTATCTGGTGCATCGCCGATGTGCAGTATGAGTTTTCGGAAGACAGCCGGATATCTCCCTGGATCATCGACACGCTGAAACCGATCCAGATCGCCCGCGTCGACTATGATGGCTATCGCGAAACACGCGGCAAATTCACCACCGACGAATGGATCGACCTGCTGATGCAGAGCATCGGCTTTGATCCGTCCATGTTCGGACGCAGGTCAAAGCTTTTGCAGCTGTTGCGCCTAATCCCATTCGTCGAACGAAACTACAATCTCATCGAGCTCGGGCCGAAGGGGACGGGCAAGTCGCATATCTATTCCGAGTTCTCACCCCACGGCCAACTGATCTCTGGCGGCGAAGTCACGGTTCCCAAGCTCTTCGTGAACAACTCCAACGGGCGGATTGGCCTGGTCGGGTATTGGGATGTCGTGGCCTTCGACGAATTCGCCGGGCGCGAGAAGACGGCCAACAAGGCGCTTGTCGACATCATGAAAAATTACATGGCGAACAAGCAGTTCTCACGCGGGGTCAACCCGATGGGAGCGGAAGCGAGCTTCGCCTTCGTGGGCAACACAGAGCACAACGTTCCATGGATGCTGAAGAATACTGACCTGTTTGAGGCGCTCCCGCCGCAGTTCCATGACAGCGCGTTTATCGATCGACTGCACGCGTATTTGCCTGGGTGGGAAGTAGGCATCATCCGGGGCGAGATGTTCACTTCCGGCTATGGCTTCATCGTCGATTATCTCGCCGAAATCCTTCGACACTTACGCGCCGAGGACTTCTCACACCGGCCGGATCAGTTCTTCACCGTACCTGTTCAGACCCATATCCGGGACCGCGCGGCGATCAACAAGACGATGTCCGGGCTTCTGAAGCTGATTTTCCCGAATGGCGGCGAGACGGAAGCGGAAGTCGAAGAGCTTCTGAGATTTGCTATTGAATGCCGCAAGCGAGTGAAAGATCAGCTCTTGCGAATCGACAGCACTTTCGAGACGGCCAATTTCTATTACATTGCTCAGGATAGCTCAAAGCACATTGTCACGACGCTGGAGGAAGAGGAGTTTTCTCAATTATACCATCGGCGATCTGTTGGTCATGGCGAAGCAACCGGAGTACAGGAGAATACAGCGCCGGCTGAAGTTCAGCCCGCCAAGGTCCGAACCCGTTCTGAAACGCCAGCAAGCAACGCCTCCTCAGCGATTATCCCAAAGCCTGGGCATGTCGTCTTCGCCGAGAACCGCAAAGGTGTCAGTTTCGACAAGATCTTTGGCCCTTGGACGGATGGGGCCAAAAGGATCATCATCACGGATCCTTATATCCGCAAGTTCCATCAGGCGCGCAACGTCATGGAACTTATCGAAATGCTGATCCGTCGCAAGCAGCCGGAAGATCAGGTCTCAGTCCATCTCGTCACCGCAGCAGAAGATGTAAACATTCAGGAGCAGCGGGAATGTCTCGACGGGATCGCGGACGCTTGCACGGGCACGGGCATTGAATTCACCTGGGCCTTTGATGGAAGCGGAACGCTGCACGCCCGTGACATCACCACTGATACCGGATGGAAGATGGTTCTGGATCGAGGGTTGGATATCTTCCAGCCAACACCCCGCAAATTGAATGGCTTCTCCCTTGGGGAAAGAATGCAAGACCATCGTATGGTTCGCGGCTTCTATGTGACCTACGTTGAGAATCCTGTGATAAACAATGAACCGTTTTGAATTGTGCCGCCGCAGCGGGCGGGAGCAGAGTGACATGCCCCACCTCGCTGCCGGTTTTAGTAAAGATCGGACGCCGAGCGCGCTGCGCTGTGCGGTGGAGGGCAGCGGGACAGCACGTGGGGCCACATGGCCAAAATCGCAGCTTCGGTCCGGCGGGGCCATGTTGGGGGCGTCACATAAAACGAACCATCCAGTACCAAGCCAACAATTTTTCAGTGCCACGCACCATGCTAACAAATTCGGCTTGCGGCACCTCCGAAGGCACGACATCTGTCGATCTATTCGACATTGACCCGAGGGAAGAATGGCCGACGCGATAGGACCGCAGTTATTAAAGCGAGCGTCTGAAGGTGAATTGGATGCTGTCCTTGCACTCAGCACACGGGAAGAACTCGATCCACTTGTGCAAATAATTACGTCTAAATTGACAAATTTTCTGGTCGTCGATTCATCTTATGCAACTCACAATCCCGACCATACTAAATATCACACAGCGATTGGCAAAGAACTTCGTCTCTATGGCGGCAATACGATAGCCAATATTGGGCGCGGAGGAGAAGGCCCTGCATACGATGAACTCGTGTCCGACGTTTGCAGGAAGTTGAAGATTCCCTTCGAGAAAGGGCAAACCCTCCAAAACGAGTCAAATCTGCTCGATATATTTCTTGAGCAACGATGGCTCGCACTGACGCCAGTCGAGCGAGAACAATTGGCCGCCAATGCCCGAGAAAGGGGTCAGTTCCGGTAGAGGGCGAAATGACACCTTAAGCGCCGTCTGCGCAAATCAGGCCGCCACGGCAAGGCGCACGCCGAATGCCTTCATTACGCGCAGCAGGGTGCCCAGCGTCGGGTTGCCGTTGTCGCTGAATGCCCGGTAAAGGGCTTCACGGCTGATCCCAGTTTCGCGGGCTAGCGCCGACATCCCATGCGAGCGCGCAACGGTGCTGAGAGCACGCAGCAGTTCCTCAGTGGTGCCATCCTCGAGGTAGGCGTCGAGATACGCCGCGATATCCGCCGGGGTGTTTAGTACCTCGGCCGCATCCCAGGGCTTGGTTTCGAGTGTCATCGTCAAACCTCCTTCGCCATGGCCTTCGCCTGATCGATATCCCGTTCCTGCGAGCCCTTGTCGCCGCCGCACAACAGGATCACCACGACATCGCCGCGCCGGGTGTAGTAGACCCGGTATCCCGGCCCGAAGGTAAAGCGCAGCTCGCTCACCCCGTCACCGACAGACTTGGCGTCGCCGAAGTTGCCCTGAGCGATACGGTCGATTCGTTTGGCGATCCGCGCCCGCGCCTAGACATCCCGCAGCGCCGTGAGCCAGTCGATGAACTTGGCAGTGCGGAGGACTTCGATCATGTCAAGTATAATGCACAGACTAGGATGACATGTCAACTATATACTACAATGCCGATCCGTCCCGGTGGCGACGCACAATCGCCGTGACCGTGTTCTTGCTGATCCCAAGATCGCGGGCAATCCAACGATAGCTGCGTCCGGCTTCTATCGCCTCGATGACCCTGGGGGTCAATCGATCCGATTTCGGACGGTCTCCAGGTTGACGGCCCAGTTTGCGTCCGCGCGAGCGGGCTGCGGCCAAGCCGGATTTGACCCGTTCGCTGAGCAAGTCCCTCTCGAACTGGGAGATGCCCGCAAGCAAGGTCGCCATCATCCGTCCATGCGGGGTATTGAGCTCGAAGGTCATGCCGCTCATGGCGACGACCGAAACTCTCCACCCCGCAAGGACGTTGAGCGTATCGAGCAGGTCCTGTGTCGAGCGCCCCCAGCGGCTGAGTTCGGTGACCAGAACGGCATCGATCTTTCGGGCCTGCGCCAATTGCATGACCTGCTTGCGGGCGGAGCGACCAGCTTTCATGCCGGAAGCCGTTTCAGTGAACGTGGCGATCACCTCAAACCCGCCACGCTCGGCGAAACCGGTCAGGTCGAGAAGTTGGCGCTCGCACGACTGGTCCGAGGTTGAAACCCGGGCGTAAATGGCGGCGCGTTGTCCCAATTGAACCCCTTCGGATTTCCGGCTTGCAAAGCCGCAGAAATGCTGGTCCGAACTCCGTCTCAAACAGACTAATGATCAAATGGGACGGAGGCAATGACCCGGCGTACTATTCTCACCGACCGCCAGCGATCTGCTCTGTTTGCCCTGCCAACCGATGATGCACAGTTGCTACGGCACTACATGTTGGCCGATGACGACCTCGGTCACATCAACGAGCGCCGCCGCCCAGCAAATCGAATCGGTTTTGCATTACAGCTCTGCGCCCTCCGCTTTCCTGGCAGATCATTGAACTCGGGCGAAGTCATTCCCCAACCGCTGCTAGCATTCATCGGCGCCCAATTGGGCATCCCAGCAGATGCATTGCTGACCTACGCAGCGCGTCGACAGACCCGCCAGCAGCACATGGATGCGCTGCGCCGGATTTACGGCTACAAGATGTTTACCGGGCGGTGCGCTCGGGATTTCAAGGAGTGGCTTTCGCGGGAGGCGGAAGAGGCACGGTCCAACGAGGATATTGTCAGGCGCTTTGTGGCTCGCTGCCGGGAGACCCAGACCATTCTGCCGGCCATCACGACCATCGAACGGCTCTGCGCTGACGCGCTGGTTGCCGCCGAGCGGCGTATCGAAACCCGCATCGCTCGCCGGATCGACGGTGAGATGCGCAAGCGAATGATCGCATTGCTGACGGAAACGATGCCGGGAAACATCAGTCGCCTCGTGTGGCTGCGCAAATTCGAGGTCGGCAACAAATCGACTGCGGCGGGCCGCTTGCTCGACCGGCTCGAGTTCCTTCAAGACCTGAATCTGCCGACGGCCGTACTGAAAGGCGTGCCCGTGCACAGGATCACGCGATTACGCCGGCAGGGAGAGCGCTATTTCACGGACGGGCTTCGCGATATCACGTCGGACCGCCGCATTGCCATCCTCGCCTGCTGCTGCGTCGAATGGGAGGCTGCCATTGCGGATGCCGTAGTCGAAACCCATGAACGGATTGTTGGCAAGACCTGGCGCGAGGCGAAACAACTTCACGAAGCCCGGATTGGCGATGCCCGTTCAGCGGTGACGGAAACGCTGCGCGGATTTACCGCCATCGGCACCGCCATGATCACGGCCCGCAATGATGGCGTACCGATCGAGACAGTTCTTGGCCGGATACCGGAATGGGGCCAGCTTGATCAGCTGGTGGCGACCGCGGCGCAGTTGAGCACCACCATGGCGGATGAGCCACTCGCCCATGTCGGGATGGGCTACCATCGGTTCCGTCGTTATGCACCGCGCATGCTGCGTTGTCTCAGGATCGAATGCGCACCGGTGGCCAAGCCCTTGCTGGCCGCCGCCATGAAGATCAGGGATTCCAGGCCGCCGGACAGGGCGGAACCGGATTTCTTGCGACCGAGTTCCAAATGGCGCCGACACCTGAAGAACCAGGATCGGGACGACAACCGCTTCTGGGAGGTCTCGGTCCTCTTCCATCTGCGCGACGCCTTTCGCGCTGGCGACATGTGGTTGGCGCATTCGCGCCGCTACGGCGACATGAAGCAAGTACTGGTACCGATGGCGGCCGCCCAGCAGGAAATGGCCCAACTGACCATGCCGCTCGATCCGCACACATGGCTTGCCGATCGCAAGGCGAGATTGGCGGCCGGTCTGAAACGTCTTGCCGCAGCCGCCCGCAACGGAACCATTCCTCACGGCAGCATCGAAAATGGCACGCTGCGGATCGACCGGCTGACCGCCAATGTGCCCGATAAGGCGCACGAGCTGATCCTCGATCTCTATCGCCGGCTACCAACGGCGCGGATCACTGACATCCTGCTCGAGGTCGACGCGGCCACCGGATTTACCGAGGCGTTCACTCATCTGCGCACAGGCGCGCCGTGCGAGGACAAGATCGGTTTGCTCAACGTGCTGTTGGCGGAAGGACTCAATCTGGGTCTGCGCAAGATGGCGGAAGCGTCGAACACTCACGATTACTGGCAGTTGTCGCGCCTGGCACGCTGGTACGTCGAGAGCGAGGCCATGGATCAGGCACTGGCGACGGTGGTTGCCGCGCAGGGGAAACTGGACATGGCCCGCCATTGGGGATTTGGCACCACGGCCTCGAGCGACGGTCAGTTCTTCCCTGCCGCCCGTCAGGGAGAGGCGATGAACGCGGTCAATGCGAAGTATGGCAATGACCCCGGCACCAAGAGCTACAGTTCGGTGAACGACCAGTATGCGCCATTCGTTTCCCGCCTGATTCCAGTGACGGCAAGCGAAGCACCCTACATCCTCAGTGGCCTGCTGGCGAATGACGCGGGCAGGCTGGTCCGCGAGCAATACGCCGACACGGCGGGCTACACCGATCATGTCTTTGGGATGAGCGGCCTGCTCGACCGCCGCCTTGTCCTGCGCATTCGCGATCTTCCGTCCAAACGGTTCTATGTGTTCGACCCCACCGCCACCCCGACCGAACTTCGCAAGCTGGTTGCGGGCAAGATCAAAGAAGATAGCATCGTTGCCAACTGGCCCGACTTGTTTCGCGCGATCGCCACCGTCAACTCGGGCCGGATCGAACCCCACCAAATGTTGCGCAAGCTCGCTGGCTATCCACGCCAGAGCAATCTGGCTGTGGCCTTGCGCGAGGTGGGCCGCATCGAGCGAACGCTGTTTCTCATCGATTGGATCCTTGATGCCGACATGCAGCGCCGCGCCCAGATCGGGCTGAACAAGGGCGAGGCGCATCATGCCTTGAAAAATGCGCTCCGGATTGGCCGCCAGGGCGAAATCCGCGATCGCACCAGCGAGGGGCAGCACTTCCGGATTGCTGGCCTGAACCTGTTGGCTGTCATCGTGATATACTGGAACACCTTGCACCTGCACGAGGCCGTCGAAGCCCGGCGCCGGGATGGCCTCGATGTGCCGCCTGAATTGCTTGCCCACATTTCGCCCTTGGGTTGGGCGCACATCCTGCTGACCGGTGAATATCGCTGGCCCAAGGACGAGGGGCCGGTGTAGGCAATATCCAAATGGAGATACCGGCAAGGCATTGCGATGGCAAAAGCAGCGACTAAACTGCCCGGCGACAGGGTGATCCGCGCCCTGCTGGCCAAACACGATTGCCCGGTTGGCTATCACGAGGTTCGCACCCGACTGTTGGGCGCCATCGCCAGTCCCGATCCGGACGTGAAGCCCATGACGGTGATTGCCGACCTTTGGGGCGGCGAATTGCCCGAATTTGATAGTATGGAAGACGCCAATGAACTGCTTGGCGCGCTGGTGATGGGGCTCTGGAACGAAATGTCGGCCCATCAGGATCCCAAGGTTCCGTTCAGGGCCATGCCGGTGCCGCTGGAACCCACCGCGGCCAATCTCGGCAATTTTGGCCTGGTGCGCAGTCAGGAGGCAGAAGGGTTTGTCGAAGGGCTGTTCAACGGAGCGGACGAGGCCGGCCTTACCGCGCCGTGGCCAACTCGACATTGAAACCCACGCGGGAAATCGACGCCGAACAACGGCTGCGCGAGAAATTGCGCAAGATCGAGGCCCTGTTTGCCGGGGCGGCAACCGCCGGTGAAAAGGCCGCGGCGGGCGCTGCCGCTGAGCGCATACGGCGCCAATTTTCCGAAACAAAGTCGCGAGAAAAGGTTGAGGAGTTCAAGTTTTCCATTTCCGACCCATGGTCGCGCCAATTATTCACCGCCCTGTGTCGCCGTTATGGGCTGCGTCCGTTCCGCTACACGCGCATGCACCGCCAGACGGTCATGGTTCATGCCCCTGCCAGCTTCGTCAACAACACGCTGTGGCCGGAATTTCAGGAACTGAGCGACGCGCTCAGCGCCCACCTGATGATCATCACGGAGCGGATCATCCGCGAGGAGGTTTTTGCCACCACGGGCGAGGCCGACGAAATCCCCGAGCCAGCGCGTCTGCGATAACAGCGGCGCTTGACAGTTCGCTTAGGGTGTCATTCCGCCCCCTACCGAAACTGACCCCCAATTGCTCGCCTACACCCAGGACGGCAGGCTGGAGATCGACAACAATCCGGCGGAGAATGCCCTGAGGGGCATCGCCGTGGGCCGCAAGAATTGGATGTTCGCCGGCGCCGACTGCGGCGGGGAACGCGCTGCGGCGAAGTATTCTCTACTGGAGACAGCCAAGCTCAACGGCGTCAATCCGCAGGAATGGCTGGCCGACGCGCTCGACCGCATCGGCAAGGGGCATCCGATCAATCAGATCAATGAACTACTGCCTTGGAACTGGACTACCGGGCAAACGTGAATGAGCATTTCGGGTGGGAAGAGGACGGTAGTCAGTCGGTCTCTTCAATGCGTATGCAAGCTCGGAAAACGCCACTCTCCGTGTCCCGCCGATGCCAGACTTCGACGACATTTTAGTATTTAAAGTATCCTGGCGGAGTGTCGATCGAAAGATATTCACCAATGCGGGGCACGAACTCGAACTCCGCCGTGAATAGCGGTTTTAAGGCGTCTTCGTGGTCAAAGGCTTCTACGGTTGGCATGACGGCATGCTACGCAGGCGCGGGAATGTCTGCAACGGGGCGTTTTCTAGCGCCGACGTTCAAGGCCGGACGCTTACGCTTGACCCAAAACCCGCTTTGCGGGACATACCTTCACCCGGGTCACTTCTCAGCGGAAATCTAAAGTCCACCGATCAACGGCAGAGCTCGAAGCCGATATCATCGCCTTCATCGCGCCCCACAATGAATACCCAAGCCTTACAAGTGGGTCATATCCGCCGACGACATCCTCGTTCCCGTCCGGCGATTCTGCCAGAAGACAACGAGCAGAACTTCGGATTTAGGTGATTGGGCTCAAGCCTGAGGAGGGTCTCACCCCGCCGACGGTCAAGCTCGGACGCTTACTGATAATCTGCGGTTATCGCGATCTACCGTGGGTTAAATCGGGCTTTATTGGAGAGAGTGCGGCGGATAGCGAGAGGCCGAGGACGGAATAGAACCAGGCTGTAAATCCGCCGAAAATGGCTACGGTAAAGACCAGCAGGGTCATCATGAACAGGCTGCTTGCAAGCCCGACCGAAAGCATTCGATCATCTTCTGACCGGCGAATACCGCGCATTGCCAAGAGCCAGATAGTTGGGATGACGGTACACAGGATCAGTACGGGGGCAAGAAATCCGTGTCGCACGGCAAGCAGGAGCCAGTAATTGTCGATACTTTCGACCATCCAGGGCAGGCGTTCGTACGATGTAAAGCCGATGCCGAACCATGGGTGCTTGAAGACCGATTGGGTACCGTATTGCCAGATCAGCTTTCTGTAGAACGCTGTTTGGGGATCAAGTGCATAACGGCCGAGAATGGCGATTACGCCATTTTTGGATCCGAACTGCAGAACGAAAAGCGGGATTCCTGTGATTAGCATGAAGCGCCGCCAGCTCAGGAATGAGGTGATGCGTTGGATTCTATCGTAGATCATGAAGATCAGGAAGAGGAAGAACGACAGGAAAGCTGTTGAACTGACGGTAAAGAAGGCAGTGAGGCCGGCCGCGATGCCTGCGAACATGGGCCATCCGCGCAGGCGTGACATGGCATAGATCGTCAGGCTGCTGACGAGATAAAGGCCGGCAAGGATGGGGTGAGGGAAACCGCCGCTGGCCCGTAAGAGACCGAAACGAAACCCTTCGTAATCGCGCGAGGCTGCGACCACGCCGCCACTTTCGAATTGCGGAAGATTGCCAAAAATAGCCGAGGCCAGCGGTTTGACGATGGCCGTATGGCTGATGGATTCCACGACAAGAAGCGCACCGGCAATAAATATGCCGGGAGCAAACAGGATCAGGGTGCGTCGCAGATCAAAAAAGGATGTGATCGACATGCGGGCGAGCAGATAGGGTATGGCCATATCGAACACGATCGCCACAGCGCGCATCGTGTCGGCGACTGTTCCGTAATAGACTGCGAACGACAGCACCATCCAGGCGCAACCCAGCAGCACTCCGGCATCAGCAAGGTGGACGCGGAACGTTCCGCGCAAAAGGTGTATCAGGATCCAGGGCAAGAGCAGGATCGAGAGGATGCGTGGAGCATACAGGTATTGGCCGCCCAGCAGGACGTGAACTTCGCTGGGAAGCAAGCTGGCGTACAGGATGCATACGAGTGGCCAGATGGGTTGAGCGGCAGCGACTTGGACTGACAAGCCACGGCCAGGCCCTCGGAAAGAGGGGGGGCTCTCCAAAACGGCGTCAGGGTTCAGGCTGGCCATCTACATCTACGTATTGTCATGTCTGGACCGTGCCTAAAACGCATGAAATTCGCAAGGCCTATAAGAAAGCCAGGAGGTTCACTCTGGGTATATCTTGATGGAATATGAGGGGCCTACATGACGGGATGGCCATCATGGATTCTGTGGGGTTCAGGCTGCCACATTTCACTTTCCTACACTTATTGATCTGCGTTAAACAAATGTTCTTCATATGTTCCATTCATGGAGGCTTTAGCGTGCAAGATTCTTACAACGGTTATGCCAGCAGCCCGATGTCACCCGCGGAAAATTGCTTTGCCATCATACCCAGCGATGCGCTCGAACTCGCCGAGGCCACCAAGGGGCTTTATGTCGGGATGGGTGGCGATGTGACGTTGAGGAGCCTGCACGGGCAGAGTGACGTTAAGTTTGTAAATGTGCCGAGCGGCGCCATCCTTGATGTTCGTGCACGGGCTGTCCGTGCAACAGGAACGACGGCATCCGGCATTGTGGGCCTCGCCTGATGGGACGGCGCGGCTTCGGATTTTTCGGACGATACCGCGGGATTGCTGAGCTTGGCGGCGGCGGCGGTTCTTTCATCTCCAGGATTAGTCCTGCATCAGCGTGGGATGGAACGGCGGGCACAGGCTTTGCATCGGCTCCGGTCGATCCGCCACGCACCACTGCAAAGCCTGCGATTCACCTTATCGTGCCGCCTCGCCAGGCCTTTACCGATGAACTTCTGGTGGGTGTCTATGCGGGGGCCAATGACAAGGGCTCCTTGTTCAACACCATGGGCCTGCAGTGCGTGATTGCCCATTACGAGGGTAACCGCGTCATCATCAATGCGCCGACGATGCGTACCTTTGCTGATGCGGATGGCCGTCCTGTCACGTATTTCGGATGGTGGATAAAGCTTGCGCACAATGGCACTCATGGCCTTACCAATCTTTATTTCGAAGCTATTGCACGCGATACAACGATGCAGAACCGGGTGATCGGGCCGTTCCTGTTTCTGCCTTCGGCTACGCTTTATGACTATGATGTCGAAGTGGCGGCTTCTCAAGATGAAGTCGCCGGAGTGCGATACAAGACGGTGGCCAATGCGATGGCCTATTTCAAAACAAAGTTGGCCCAGCGGCCACGCATACGCATGACTGAAGCTTTTTCAGGCGATCTCGAGAGCCCATCCTCTCCTTATGTGGCAGAGGGGTACTGTACGATCGAGGCGACAGCGCCGGTACTCATCCACAAAACGTACGCTGATCGTGCCGAATTGCGCCTGAAGTACGATCGCGTTCGGTTTCGGGGCGGCAACATTACTTTCGATATGCGCCACATTGCCCGCCTGAGGCCATATAACACCGGCAATTTCCAGTTCGACGGCGTACACTTTATCCAGTCTGGCGGGCGTGACGAGCTGTGGAACAAGGGTGACCGGCCTGCGGCTCACCTTGTATCTTATGTGGAAAGCAAGGAATCGCCATGGTTTACGGAGTGCACCTTCAGCAACACCGCGAACTCGGTGATGCAAAGAGCTTATGCGCGCGGCTGCGCGTTCAATACTGTGGCTCCCGACCTTGCCGATGCCTGTCTGCTACTTCTGGGCTGTACCATCAACGACCTTGATAATACGGTATCGCGCACAGAAATCGATGCGTTGCAGGTGCATTATACGGGCGTCGGCGCTTCTGCTACGCTCGCGCTTTCGGGTACTCTGGGTTCCAATTCCCGGACGTTCACGGCCAAGGTCGACGGTTCGGTCGTGGGCACGTTCGTCGTCGGTGGCACTTCTGCCGATTTTGCCGCTGACACCAATTACAACGTTGCAGACGTGGCTGCCTGGATTAACGCGCTGGAGAGCTGGACTGCAACTTTGCTCGATGACACGCGAAAGGCGGTACAATTGGGACTGCCTGATACGAACGGTAACAATTTCATCGATACTGACGTCAAAACTCGTCCCACCATGCTGGTCACTCAGTTCGATTTCCATCCGGATATCATGCAACGCACCAGCGTAGACGAGAACGTTATCGTGGCCGATAATGTCGGTTACAACCTTGTCGCTCAGTCTATATTCCTGAACCTTTACCAGTTGTGCGACATGCTGATTGTCAACAATGCCTTCGCGGACAAGGCGGGGGTGACGACATATTTCAGCCAGCTTGCCAGCAATCATCGCCATGTTGTGATAGCACACAACAGCCTGGCGACGCAGGGTATCTTGCTGCGCCCGGACCTAGGGTACAGCGTGGACGGGTATTGCTTGATAGCCAACAACGTGTTCGCGAGCATGGAGTGGTGTGGCACTCCGATCACCACGATCGCCATGCACAACAATCACCTGCACGAGAAGGCGCCAATCCCTCCTTATGCGACAGGCACGACGGTGGGCGGTGACGGACATACCTTGTTTGTCGATGCCCTGAACGGCGATTTCAGGCCTGCCGGCGCCTTGCTCACAGACACCAAGAAACCGATCATTGCTTACGATGGCCAGCAAAGATCACGCCTGAGTGTCGCGTCGACAGTCGGGGCCATGCTCTGACATGAATCTTCCGTAACCGGGCCGAACCCCAAAGGGCTAGGGCGGTTACGGGTTTTTCAGCAGGAAATACGCCTGTTCAGCTTACTGCACCGCGTGAGGGCGGGCCATTGCGCCAGATGGCGCGTCGCTGCCAAGCAAGAGACCACTGTTCAGCCTGTCCGGCATAGCGTTTGGACACACGCGCGAACATCGAATAGACAAAAGCACGCCAGCCTACCCAGAACAGGCTCATAAAGCGGCCGTAGGGTCTCCAGAAGATAGGGAAATGTCTTTGGATTAGGCCGATCCGACTGCCCAGGACATAGACGATCTTGTTGGCGAAAAGTGTAGTGCTGCGCCCGCCGAAATGCACGATGGTGGCCTCGGGCGTCATGTGCGGACGGGCTCCTAAGCTGGCGGCACGGGCGCACAGGTCCGCTTCTTCTCCATACATGAAGAAGGCAGGGTCGAAGCCGCCCAGTTTGTCCCAGAAGGCCTTTTCGATCAGCAGAAACGATCCTTGCACGATGTCGACCGTGCGCTCGCTGCTACGATCCCACCCGCCGTAGCCTTCGGGGTTGAGCCATGCCGAATTCTTGAAAACGTTTGCCAGGCCTGTTGCCATGCAGGTCACGCTCCATGGCGTGATCCGCCCCCAGCACGATGTGGGATTGAGCGTGCGATCTTCGAACAGGGTCCGGCCACCCCAAATTTTTGCATCAGGCGTACGTTCTGCAAAGGCGACGAGGCGATCGATGGCATGATCGAGAACGAGAGTGTCGGTATTTAGGAGCAAGACATATTTGCCCCGCGCGCGTTCCACTGAAATGTTGGTGGCTAGTGCAAAGCCGTGGTTTTCTTGTTCTGCCATCAGCACGACCTGGGGAAATTCGCGGGCGATTGCCTCGGCCGATCCGTCGTGGGAACCATTATCCACGCAGATAACCTCGAACGGGGTATCGCTTGTCTGCGCGAAGACCGTTCGTATGCAGTCCAGCGTCATCTCGCGCGTGTTCCAGTTGACGAGCATGACCGAAACCTTTGGGCCATTCCCGGCCGGATCATTCAGGATTGTGGGGTCATCAGTTGCCATGGATATCACTTGCTTCAACCCTTGCCGAGAAACTTGTCGGGCATGGCGCCTGCGTCAGGGTCAGCAGCTCTTAGTGCGCGCTCTGTCTCATCAGCATTTATAAAGCGGCCGTAACGTCCGACTTCGATATTGCTTCGCAGGATTTTTGCTGGGTTGCCGGCCACGACTGATCGCGCGGGTACATCTTTGGTGACGATGCTGCCTGCGCCGATCACACAATTGTCGCCGATGGTGATGCCGGGCAGGATGAGGCTGCGCCCGCCTATGAAGCAATTCTGGCCGATTCGGGTGTGGAGGTAGACGCCGCGTGTCCGATCATGTGTTAGGATGCGTGCCTGAAAGGCGACGTAGCTGTGGGCGCCAATATGGACACCCTTTGGGAAAGTCAGGTCCAGTTCGCATGACAGGGACAGCTGGGCGGTGGGGTCGATGTCCATGCCCCAGAGCCGGGTAAAATAGAGACGCCGCGCCTTGGTGAGCGTATTGCGAAATCCGGCCAACCGGTTGAGCGTCACCTTTAATTACCTTCCACGTCTTTTCAGGCCGCAGGTCCGGCGTTTATGGGATGCCAGACCTGGCTATGAGAGACAATTGTGCGGTTGCAAAATAACCACAATTATTCTGGAAGCCCAGGGTAGTCCCGGGCATCGACTTGTAATACGTATACGGCATGATAAAACGTCGCAAGTGAATGTTTCCGCTATCGGGAGCACTATCGTATCGGAGCGAAACATTGGGCTTGTTGCAGCGCATCAATCGCGCCGTGCCATTGGCGCAGGCTTATGCTGCTGTCGGCAAACATGCCCCTGGCTTTGACACGCTTCGCGTGCTGGCGGCCAGTGCCGTTGTCTACCATCATTCCATGGCTCTACAGCATGATATAGTGCGTGACGACTGGCTGTTCCGCTTGGGTCAGGGGTATACGACTCTAGGCTTCCTGGCGGTCTGCGTTTTCTTTTGCTTGAGCGGCTTTCTGGTGACACCGGGTCTGCTCAAGGACGGAGATGTGCCCAGCTATCTGTCGCGGCGGTTTGTGCGGATTATGCCGCTGCTTGTCATCGTGGTTGTGACCACGGTCTTTGTGATCGGACCAATTGCCACGCATCTGCCGGCACACGCTTACTTCTCCGATTATCACACCTGGCTCTACCTCAAAAATGTGACCACCTCGCTTAGCCTGGAACTGCCGGGCGTGCGCAATCAGGTGGGGGGAGAAGAAGTGAATGGCGCCTTATGGACGCTGCGCTTCGAGTGGTTGTGCTATCTGGCCCTGGCCGCCTTGGCGCTAGCCCGGCTGCTTCGTGTTCGTATGGTCGTTCTCCTGTGCTGGCTCGCGGCTGAAGCGATTGCCATTATGGGATACCACGGGCAGGCAGCTCCTACTGGAAACGGCGTGCTGTTCTGCCATCTTTTCAGCTATTTCGGGGCTGGAACTTTATTGTGGCTGTATCGTGAACATGTTCCGGTATCCCCTGTGCTGGGGATGGCGGCGCTCGTGGCGCTGCCTCTCTCGTGGGTCCTTGGCTTGGGCGTCGTCATCGCACCGGCTCTGACAGCTTATCTGGTGGCGAGCCTGGGCCTTGTGAAATGGCCTTGGTCAACTTGGCTTGCGCGTGCCGACACTTCCTTTGGAATTTACCTGATGCACGGCCCGATCATGGTGCTGATACTGGCATTCTGGGCCCCGCCGTACTTTGCCCTTCTATTCCTTGTGACTATGGCCCTGGCGCTTCCTGCCGCGCTGCTGTCGTGGCATCTGATTGAAAAGCCGGCATTGGCGCACAAGGACATCCTCGCCAAATTAGCCCGGCACGCGCTGGACATAACGCCCCTGAACAAAGGCAAGACTGCACGATGAGCACCAAGCGTCATACCATGTATAATCTGGGCGGGGCGCTGGCGCCTGTCCTGATGATGCTTGTCACTGTGCCAGCCTATATCCACCTTGTCGGCGAGGCACGGTATGGCGTGCTGGCGATCGTATGGGTGCTGACTGGCTATTTCAGCTTCTTCGACTTCGGACTTGGCCGGGCGACAGCCTATGCCATCGCCCGGCACAAGGACTCCAGCGACGAAATACGCGCCCAAACGTTCTGGACCGCGCTGCTCGTCAATTGCATATTCGGTCTTGTCGGCGGACTTGTCCTGTTGGTGGCTGCGCCGCTGTTGTTCAACAAGGTTTTCAACCTGACGCCTGCCTTGCGCGCTGAACTGGCGCCGGTTCTGCCATGGCTTTCGCTTTCTATCCCACTGCTGACGTTTGAAGGCGTGTTCACTGGCGCCCTGACCGGGCGCGAGAAATTCCTGTTGCTTAACGTGCGCACGATCATCGGCACGGCCATCACACAGTTTCTGCCAATTCTTTTCGTCTGGGCGATTTCCCCGTCGCTTGCAGTGGCCTTGCCGGCGACGATCCTGGCCCGTGCGATCAGCGTTGCGTTGCTGGCCGCGATCTCTTTCAAGGCGGTTCCGGCCGGATGGAAGCCCATGTATGGCGGGCGCGCCATGATGAAGGACTTGCTCGGCTATGGCGGGTGGGTCAGCTTCAGCAGTTTTCTCAACCCGTTGATCTCCAATCTTGACCGTTTCCTGATCGCCAGCCTCCTGACGCCGCAGGCCGTGGCGCATTACGTGGTGCCATTCCAGCTGGTGACGCGCGGCTCGGTCTTTTCCAGTGCCTTGTCCAGCGCCTTGTTTCCGCGCATGGCCCGCCTCGACAAGAATGAAGCGCGTGATCTGGCTTGGCGGGGTATCCGCATCAATGGGGCACTGATGGCGATCCCGTGCATGGTCGGTATCCTGATCATGCAACCTTTCCTGTCCGTATGGATCAATCCGGGCTTTGCGGCCCAGTCCGCGTTGGTAGGACAGATTCTGGCCCTGTCCTTGTGGTTGAACGCGATGGCGTTGATCCCGTTCAACCTGCTTCAGGCGCAGGGTCGCCCGAAAGAGACGACAGCAATCCTGATTATCCAGGTCATTCCGTTCGTGCTGACGGCGGTTCCTGCCGTAAAGATGGTGGGCGTGGTCGGAGCTGCACTGGCACGCAACGTGCGCTCGCTTGCGGATGTGTCGATGCTGGTCCAGCGCACCGGGCTGCTTGGCCGTACGGCGAAGCTGGCGGCAGCGCCGCTGGTGCTGATCGTTGCCACGATCGCTTCCGCGCGGTTTGTGGGTGTGGACAATTCGGCAGGTATTCTTGCCGGTCTGGCCTTGCTGGCTTTGGCGGGGGTATGGGTCTGGACGGTCTGCCCGGAAGTGCGGCAGATTACCCGTCTGCGCTCGATGCGGCTTACCGACCTGCGCGCGATCATGCGGCCGCAGCCCTGATCGCGATGCTGCAATCCAACAGAACGAGGACACAATGGCGATAAAGGGGCAGGTCAGGGCAGATGGCGTGCGACCACGCGGGGCTGCAGGCCCAGCGGTGAAGCGTTCACTGGCCACCCGGATACTGCGCAAGGTACGGCGCGATCTGCGCTATTATGGTTTGCGTGCGCACACTGTCTGGTTTGCGGCAACCCGTGGGGTGAAAGTGGGCAAGGGGACCCTGATCTTCCCTGGTGCGCGAATGAGCAAGATTGGCGGTGGCACGATCCGGATCGGTAGCTACTGCGTATTTCACCATGGCTCGTTGCTGGCGACATATGGAGGAGACATCCATATCTCCGACAGGGTATCGCTTAACGACTATTCTATTCTTTATGGGCACGGTGGGCTGGAAGTGGGCGAAGGTGCGCGGATTGCAGCGCATACGGTGGTCATCCCGTCTAACCATGGTATTGATGCCGACGAACCGATCTGGATGCAGCCAATGGCTTTGCGTGGCATCGTGATTGGCAAGGATGTATGGATGGGGACAGGCGTACGCGTGCTGGATGGCAGTGTAATCGCCGATGGCTGCGTTATTGCCGCAGGCGCGGTCGTACTGCCCACGCTCCAGACCGAGCCTATGGGCATTTATGGTGGTGTTCCAGCTCGCAAGATTTCTTCCCGCATCCGTTCACAGGACCCGTCGTGACCGAACAGCCTATCGTCGTCTACACCTGCATCGCCGGAAAATACGATAAGCATCTTATGCCGGTAGAGCCGGTGCCGGGTGTGCGTTTTGTATGCTTCACCGACAGCACCGGCTATCTCAAGGCATCAGGCTGGGAGATCATGCCGCTTGCAAGCCCGGCGCGGCTGACGAGCGGGCACGACATCAACCGCTATCACAAGTTCTTCCCGCACCGGATATTGCCAGATACCAAATGGTCGATTTACATTGATGGCAACATCCGCTTCGCAGGGGACTGGCACGCCATGATCGCGCGGGTCCGCGATGCAGATGCAGGGTTGGGCATGTTCTGGCACCCGGATGGCCACAACCTCGCCACCGAAATCGCAGCCTGCAACCGCTATGATAAGTTCGATGACCGCGACCGTACGATGATCGATAGCCAGATAGCCTTTTATGCTCGGCATGGCATAGACCAGGGCCTGCCTATTCCGACCAATAACGTGATCGTGCGCGATCATGCGGCGTCTGGCCTTGAGCTGGGGATGAGCCTCTGGTGGTCGCAGTTGTTCGAGTTCACCAAGCGTGACCAGATCAGCCTGCCCTTCGTGCTCCGTCAATCCGGTCTGTGCTGGCAACCGCTCGACGGAGAGGGCGGTATCGATCGCGCCTTGTTGCAGGTAGTGTGGCACCGCCCGCCGCTCCGCACGCGAATTCGCAAGCGGTTGCGCCGGCAGTTCGGGATCAAAGGATAACGCAAGGGCAGGGTAGCTGTCAGCGCGCTTTCCTGCCTGCGTCCTTGCCACGTATCTGGATGCGACTTGCCAGCCATGCCGCAAGGCGCTGGTGTGCCCTGGCCGTCAGGTGCAGCGCGTCATACGACAAGTAAGGCCTGCCGGCTTGCGACCCGGCGAAAGCCTCCATCGGATCAGCGAACTGCGCCCGCGCCCTGATGGCTGCTTCACGCGCGGCAGTGCGGTAAGGCGCGACACGTCGCTCCATGGCAGGCGATCCAGTTGGGACAGGGGCCAGGACCAGTACTTGGGCAGTGCCATGTTCGCGGCACGCCCCGATCAGCCGGAGGATATCATCGGCAAACCGGGCCGTGCCGACCGGGTGCCGGGTTCCCAACCACCCACGCGATGCTGCATCATTGCTGCCGAAGGCGATCACGCACAAGTCAGCGCCTGCAGGAACGCGGTAGCGCTCCTGCCATGCCCATACCGTGGAACCGCTGCGACTCATGTTGCGCACGGCAATGCCGTGTCCCAGCATATGCCCTATCCGCGATGGCCAGTTGGGCGCACCACCGATCCGACTGGACGTCGCGTTGCTATCGCTGATGACCAGTATCGTGGCACCGGGCGCGAGTGTCAGCGACGGGCCGGAGAATGCGGCGGCAAGGGGAGGGTGGGGCACCATTTGGGTGCCGCCGGACATCCACTGCGGAATTTCGCCCAGACTCCAGCACAGTCCCCCGGCTGCGGCCAGCACTAGTGCGCTGCCGGCCGCAAGTCCGCGAACCCGTTTCATGCTGCCCCAGAGATCCGGGGCGGGCACTTCACGCCTTCAGTAGTGGCTTCCACCATGCCTCATTATCGAGATACCAGCGCAAAGTGTTGCGCAGGCCATTTTCGAAATCGTGCCGGGGTACGTAACCCAGCTGGGCCCGAGCTTTGGATTCGTCGATGGCGTAGCGGCGGTCGTGGCCCTTGCGGTCCTCGACAAACGTCTTGAGCTCGCTGGTTGCGCGCCCCTTGGCGGCAGGCGCATGGGGATAGCGTTCGGCGAGCCCCTCAATCTCGGCAAAAGCCCGGTCGACCTCGGCGCAGATGCGGTCGATCACCGTCATGTTAGGCAGTTCCTCACCGCCACCGATATTGTAGGTCTCGCCCGGTGTGCCATTCAGCAGTGCTGCCTCGATCCCCCGGCAATGGTCTTCGACATAGAGCCAGTCGCGCACGTTCATACCATCGCCGTAAATCGGCAGCGGCCTGCCTGAAAGCGCGTTAAGCATGAACAGGGGTATGAGCTTTTCCGGATAGTGGTACGGCCCGTAGTTGTTCGAGCAATTGGTTGTGGTTACCTGCAAGCCATACGTATGGTGATAGGCGCGGACAAGATGATCGGACGCTGCCTTCGACGCGGAATATGGGGAATTGGGCTGATATTGGGTGGTTTCAGCGAAAGCTGGATCGCTTGGACCAAGCGATCCGTAAACCTCGTCGGTTGAAATGTGGTGAAAGCGATGGTCGCGTTCTCTACCATCGTCTAGCCACACCTTGCGCGCTGCCTTGAGCAGGCTGTTGGTGCCCAGAATGTTGGTGTCGATAAATGCATCCGGTCCGGTGATCGAGCGATCGACATGACTTTCTGCTGCGAAGTGAACGATGGTTGCGATGCCATGTTTGCGGAGCAGTTTTTCTACCAAGTCGGCATCGCGGATGTCGCCTACGATCAGGCTGGCCTGCTCGACATCGGCGATGGTCGAGCGGTTTCCTGCATATGTCAGGCAATCGAGCACAATGATCGCATCATCGGGGTGCTGCTGACCCCAGTAATGTACAAAGTTACCGCCAATGAAGCCGGCGCCGCCGGTAACGAGCAGATTAGGCAAGCGCGCTTTCCTCTTTTAGCATGGTTCTCAAGTTGATCCGCCAATGCGGTGGACGATCGTGCAGCACGTCGCGCGTCGCACTACTGTCAAGCAGCGAGAACGCGGGACGTGCTGCCGGAGTAGGATAAGCGCTGGCCGGGATCGGTATGATTGCGACATCACGTTCCAGCAGGCCAAGCGCGCGGCTCTCTTCATGGATTGCAACGGCAAAGTCGTACCAGCTGGCGACACCGGCATCGCTGTAATGGAATGTTCCGCGAGCGCCTGCATCAAGCAGGCCAAGCAGTGTGGCGGCAAGGCCTGGGGCATACGTGGGGGCACCGATCTGGTCGGTCACCACGCGCAGTTCGTCACGCTCGCGCATGAGCCGGAGCATGGTGCGCACAAAATTGCCACCGCCCGCAGCATAAACCCAAGCCGTCCGCACGATAAGGGCATCCGGCCCGGCAGCATCCTCACCAGCAGCCTTGGTACGCCCGTAAGCGGAAATCGGATTGCGAACGTCTTGCGGGCGATACGCGCGCGATGACGATCCATCGAACACGAAATCGGTCGAGACATGAACAAGCTGCCCGCCTGTCTCGCGCAAGGCCTCGGCCATGGCGCCCACCGCGCCAGCATTGACGGCTAGGGCGACATCTTCTTCGGACTCTGCTTTATCAACCGCGGTATAAGCCGCTGCGTTGAACACGACATCATAGCGCCCGGCCCGTACCGTCTCGCCCACTGCACGGGTATCGGCAAGGTCGAGGGCATTCCTGTCAACGGCATCGACCTGCCAGGTGGCAGGAACCAGGGAACAGAGCGCCCGACCTAGTTGACCGGATGCCCCGGTAATAAGTGCCTTCATGCAAAGCCCTCGACGTTTGCCAGAGAAGTGCCGACTTTGTCCTTGGCGGAAATCTGGATATCCATCCCCTCAAGCGGCCAGTCGATTCCGACGTCAGGATCGTCCCACGCCAGGCTGTGTTCGTGTTGCGGCGCATAAGTTGAGGTGCACTTGTAGAGAAAGTCGGTATCGTCTTCGAGTGTCAGGAAACCGTGGGCGAAACCTTCCGGCACCCAGAACATGCGCTTGTTGGCGGCACTCAGTTCGACGCCTACCCACTTGCCGAAATTCGGCGAAGAATGGCGAAGGTCTACAGCGACGTCGAAGACCGCGCCATTGACTACCCGCACTAGCTTGCCTTGCGGCGCCGGGTTCTGAAAATGCATGCCGCGCAGCACGCCCTTGCGCGAACGGCTGTGATTATCCTGCACGAAATTCAGATCGAGTCCGGCCTTGGCGAACAGCCCGGCATTCCAGCTTTCCATGAAGAAGCCGCGTTCATCCCCGAACACTTTGGGTTCTATGATCAGCGGGCCGGGAATGGTGCATTCGACGATGTTCACAAGAACCGCTCCTTACCCCAGCAATTGCATCAGGTATTCGCCGTAACCGGACTTGCGCAAGGGTTGCGCAAGGGTTGCGAGCTTCTCACTGCTGATGAAACCCTGCCTCCAGGCGATTTCTTCAGGGCAGCAGATTTTCACGCCCTGCCGTTCTTCGGTGATGCGCACATACGTTCCGGCATCGATCAGGGAGGCATGGGTGCCCGTGTCAAGCCAGGCATATCCTCGCCCCATGATCTGCACGTTGAGCGCGCCTTCATCCATGTACAGCCGGTTGAGATCGGTAATCTCCAGCTCGCCACGCGGTGAAGGCTTCAGATCGCGTGCGCGGTCTACCACTGTACCGTCGTAAAAATAGAGCCCTGTCACGGCATAATTGGATTTGGGTTCGGCCGGCTTTTCCTCGATGGAGCTGGCCACGCCATTCTCGTCGAATGCGACAACGCCATATGCGCGCGCATCCTTGACCCGGTAGGCAAAGACGCTGGCGCCTTCGGTCTGTGCATGGGCGCTGTGAAGAAGGGCAGGCAGGCCATGACCATAAAAAATATTATCGCCCAGGACGAGGGCGCTGGGTGCTCCAGCCAGAAAATCGGCGCCGATGTGGAAGGCCTGAGCCAGCCCATCCGGATTGGGCTGAATGGCATAACTGAGCGAGAGGCCCCAATCCGAACCATCGCCCAGCACTCTTTGGAACTGGTCGCTGTCTTCAGGCGTCGTAATGATCAGGATTTCGCGAATACCCGCCAGCATCAGTGTACACAGCGGATAATAGATCATCGGCTTGTCGTATACGGGCATAAGCTGTTTCGAAATACCGCGGGTAAGCGGATAAAGCCTCGTTCCCGAGCCGCCTGCCAGAATTATTCCCTTGCGTGTCATTCACCTGATCCGTTGCACGACCTTAGCCTTGCTGAATGCAAGACAGCAGCCATCAATTGATTGTCATCCAGTGACATTGCAGCAAGGCTAACCTCGGTCAACCGGCTACAACAAAACCTGTAAAATACTTAGCTTATGCCCCTAGAGGGCATGTGACGCAGATATTTCAAATGGCAAGCGAGTTGTGTCGCTCAAGTCCTGGCGCAGACACCAAATCGGGGCCGTCTCAGCAAAAGCGTTCCTGGATGCAAAAAAGGCGCCACCGAATGTCCGGCAGCGCCTTTCTTATAAATCGAGATCGTCTGGAATGCCGCAGCCTCAGGCAGCGCCGGCAGACTTTCCGCTGTCAACAGCCTGAACGATGCCATAAATGGCAGCGCCACCGGCTGCGACGCCAATAATGCCAAGAACAAATGCGTTTGCTTTGTTCTTACCCTTGACGGATGCAGTCGAGTGCGAGCCGTAAGCGACATTAGCCGAGCTGGCCGAAGCCTTGGTGCCAGCCTGTGCAGCGAGTGGTGCAAGAACAGTAACGGAAGCGGCAGCAATAGCCGCAAGAGCACGAAACTTCATAGGAAGTACCTCCATACAATTTTTGGCTGGAATGCCTCTTGTTAGATTTCTGTGTACCGCAGTGCACCATAAAGTGCAAGGAGTTATACCTAGTTCCAGGCGATCATCGCATTCTGGTGAAAACCGGAGAGAGTTCATACGAATGCCTAAATTTCTCAATGTATTGATCTGTTTTTCAAATGTTGCTCTGCTGGTCATTTTTTTTGGCCCCTCAGCTTTATGGGCTTCTCCTGGCGAATCATGGCCAGTCGCCCTGCACAATGCGATGCAACGCACGGCCGATGTCGAATGGCGGCTCCGCCAGGCCGCCGGAAACATGTGTTCGGGAACCGACGCGGCCACAGGTCTCGTCATGGACAGCCTGGATGCTTATGGCGCGGGGGATCGCTCTATGGTTGTCGAAACCCTTGGAATGTCAGATCTTGCGCAAGTGGCCGGCGTGGCCAAAGGCAGCCCTGCCGCGCGCGCTGGCATCGTGCCGGGCGACGCCCTGATCGCCATTCAGGGCCGTAACATCGGCAGCGAAGACAATTACCCTGGAACCACACTCGCCGTGCGTGTCCAGGCTGCGCTGGCAGCTCTTCCTGCCGGTCAGCCCGTATCCATAACCCTACGCCGGGGCGCGGCTCCGATCACCGTGAGCCTGACCCCTGCGCGCCTGTGCGCAGCACATATTTTCGTTACTACTGAAAATCGCCTGAACGCCTACACCGACGGCAGTAACATAGCGATCCCGGCTCGGATGGTGGACTTTACCCGTTCTGACGATGAATTGGCGGTTCTGGCCGGGCACGAACTGGGCCACATTATCGCGCGTGACGAACAGACCTCCAATATAGCGAAGCGGCGGCGGATCGAGGATCGCGCAGATGCCACAGGCAGTGACCTTGCGTCCTGCGCCAGCTACGACACCCGGTCAGCGGCGGCGTTCTGGCGGCGCCTTGAAAAAACCCAGCCCTTGCGTTTTCTGGCTATAAGGATGCAAAGCACGGGCAAAGTCCGGGCACAAAACGTGCGTGACCGCCCCATTCCAACCCAGTGTCCCATCACCGGCATTCCGGCACTGCGTAAATAGAACACAGTGCTTGAAGTCCCCCGCTCCGTTCCTTATCCGTGCGATCCTGATACGATGGTCGTTCCGCCACGAAAGGGTGCATCCATTCTGTGACCCGAACCGTTCATAAATCAACAGCAGACGCAAAGCCGGTCGCGATATCCGGTGCCGAGCGTTCTTCAGCGTATGAGATGTCGCCTCCTGTCGTGAAACCGTTGCACGATCCGGCCTGGCATCTTGCCGGCCTCGTTGCGATAACCTTTGCCTTTGGCGGTGGCGGTGTTGGCGCAGGTGCGGCCAACCTCGTTGCTCAGCTTTGTGCCCTGTTGGTCATGGCATTGCACCGTCAGGCATTTGCCCGGTTTTTCCTGCGCAAGCCCGACGCGTTCACTGTCCTGGTGGCCGCAAGCGTTCTGCTGCCCGTGCTGCAACTTGTACCATTGCCGCCTGCTTTGTGGTCGGCGTTGCCGGGCCGTGACATGGTGGCGGTTTCCCTTGAAAAAAGTGGTGGATTGGGCTGGTATCCCCTCAGTCTTGACACGGCTTCGACGCTGACCGCAGCTATCGGAACTTTGGTTCCACTCGTTCTTGTCGTTGTCGGCTCGCAGTTGGCTCCGCCCCGGCTTTACTGGCTTGCCAAAGTGGTGGCGGGACTGGGGGTGGCCACCATGCTGTTTGGCACGATGCACGTGCTCAAGCCGGGCTTCGGGAACCTTTACAGCACGTTGAATTCAGAAAATTTAGATAGCGTGATGCTGGGCACCCTTGCTGATCGCAATGCCTGTGCCCTTCTGTTCGGCGGGTGCCTGATGTTCCTGATCGCGCTGCCCCAAGCACATCTGGCGCCATGGGCAATCCTGTCGCGGATTTTCGGCGCGGTCCTGCTGCTAGTGGGGGTATCCTGACCCAGTCACGTAGCGGCATCGCTTTGCTGGTAGTGCCGCTGGCCCTGTTTGCCTTGCTGGCCATTCAGGCAATCCAAGGTCGCCGGCACGCAAAGAACAGGGCGCCTGCCGGGTTAAATCCAGTGATGCGTACCATCTGCATCGTTGCAGCTGTCGGTGTGCTGGGCCTGGTTGCCATGGTCTCTTTCGGGCACAGTCGGATCGCAACGTCGCTGGAGCGCTTTGATAGCGCTGGTGACGGCAAGCGCGCCGAAATGCGCGAGGATGCCCTGTCATCTGCGCGCCACTATTGGCCTGTTGGAGCTGGGATGGGTACGTTCGATACGGTTTTCCAAGTCGATGAATCCCTCGAATACCTGAGCCCGCGCCGGGCAGGACGAGCCCATATGGATTACTATGAACTGGCGATCGAAGCCGGGATTGCCGGATTGATCCTTGTCGCCTGCTGGTTCATCTGGATCCTGACTGCCACTTGGCAAGCTTTGCAAAAACTGAACTGGATGGCCCTTGCGGGCGCAGGCTTCATGGCCTGCTGTGCCGCGCAGTCCATGCTTTCGTTTCCGCTACGCAATCAGGCTATGCTGGCCATGGCGGCGCTGGCTGTTCTGCTCGTGCGCCTGGGGCTGCGCGATAAAAAGGGCCGAGCATGACTCGTTGGCTGTGGTACGTTTTTACAGCGATGCTTGCGCTGGTCGCCACAGGTGTCGAGCTTGATCGCCAAGCTCGGCGCGACCCGGAGCTTGCCGCATGGGTTCCTGCACCTTTCCGCAGTTTTGCGCAGGCGCAGATGGTGGTAATCAGGCTCGAGCGCGGCGAGCATGAGGCTGCCATACGCGAAGCCGATACACTTGTCCGCCGCCGTCCGATCCCGGCAGAGAGCCTGTTTCTCCTCGCCCTGGCCCATTATGACGCAGGCTCTGACGGGGTGGCAAGTCAGGCCCTTGCGATCAGCGGGGAGCGGGGTTGGCGCGTGCCACAAGTTCAACTGGCCATGATCCGCATTGCGCTGAACACTGGCGCCATCGACATGGCGGCGTCCCGCCTGCTTGCGCTCTGGTCGATTGGTGTCGACCCGCAGCTTCTGGAAAATTCGACCCGCGCGGTGCTTGCAGCTCCAGGCGGCCCTGAGGCCTTCGGCAAAATTGTTGCGGAAAGCCGGTTTATGCAAGATGCCGTGCTGCGCTCGGCCGGCGGGTATACATCCTCCGGCAATTATGCCCGCATGGTTCATGCTGCCATTGCGCAAGGCGCTGAATTCGACTGCGCCGTGCTTCAGATGAATATTCGCAGCATACAGCGCGAAGGACATAAAGATGAAGCCCGCATGTTTATGGCCCCATATTGCAAAAACAGTACATAGCGCGAATATCTTATAATTTTTCATCTACATCAACAAGGTAATTTGTGATATATTATTTCAAAGGAAATAAAGTGTTGCATTTTCCTGCGTGGCCAATGGGATTGCATGATCCTGAACTTCGAAATCACAGAAATGTGACTGGCGTGAGTATTTCTGAATGAATATTGCAATATTTGGTCTTGGCTATGTTGGCCTGTCAAACGCCGTCCTACTTGCGCAGCACAATACGGTCGTAGCGGTCGACATTTCGGACGAACGTGTTGCAATGCTCAATGCCCGCCAATCACCCATCATCGATGCCGAACTGGAGGACTTTCTCGCTACGCGCTCGCTCGACCTGACAGCTACACTCGATGCACACGCAGCACTGGCTGGTGCGGAATATGTGCTCGTCGCCACGCCAACCAATTACGATGTCGAAACTAACAAGTTCGATACGTCCTCGGTCGAAGCGGTCATACAACTCGCCAAAACGGTCGCGCCTGAGGCGACCATCGTCGTCAAGTCGACAGTCCCGGTCGGCTTCGTCAAGGACGTCCGCCAGCGCCTGGGCGCCGGGCAGGTTATCTTCAGCCCGGAATTCCTGCGCGAAGGACGCGCCCTTTACGACAACCTCCACCCTTCCCGCATCATCGTGGGGGAGCGATCGGAGCGCGCCCGCATTTTCGCCGATTTGCTTGTCCAAGGCGCACAGAAAACCAATATCGATGTCCTGTTCACTGACCCCGACGAAGCCGAAGCGATCAAGCTTTTCGCAAATACATATCTTGCGATGCGCGTAGCCTTCTTCAACGAATTAGACAGCTATGCCATCGCAGGCGGTATCGATACGCGCCAGATCATCGATGGCATCGGGCTCGATCCGCGCATCGGCACTCACTACAACAATCCCAGTTTCGGCTACGGCGGCTATTGCCTGCCCAAGGACACCAAGCAGCTGCTGGCCAACTATTCCGAAGTGCCACAGAACCTGATCCGTGCGATCGTGGATGCCAACCGGACCCGCAAGGACTTCCTGGCTGACCAGATCATCGCACGTAAACCTGCCCTGGTCGGTGTGTTTCGCCTTGTGATGAAAGCGGGATCGGACAATTTTCGCCAGTCTTCGATCCAGGGCATTCTCAAGCGGATCAAGGCCAAGGGCATCGAGACCGTCATTTACGAGCCGGCCATGAGCGAGGACAGCTTTTTCGGATCGCAAGTCATGCGCGATCTTCAGGCGTTCAAGCAAAATTGCGACATCATCATCGCCAATCGCATGTCCGATGCCTTGTCTGATGTCGAAGACAAGATATTCACGCGCGACCTTTTCGGGTCAGACTAATGTCAGCCAACACACAGCAAGGACTAAGCGAATGAACCATAGCAACACGGTGTTGGTAACAGGTGCCGCCGGTTTCATTGGTGCGGCCCTGACCCAGGCTCTCATGCGTCGCGGTCAGCATGTCGTGGGCATCGACAATCTCAACGACTATTACCCGGTTTCGCTCAAGCGTGCGCGGCTAGCCCGCATCGCCGAACAACAGGGCGAGGCCGGGCAGTTCCGCTTTATCGAGATGGACTTTTCGGACCAGGCAGCGCTCGACAATGCGCTTTCAGGGGTCGAGTTTTCCGCCATCGTCCATCTGGGCGCGCAAGCGGGCGTGCGCTATTCGCTGGAAAACCCCCAGGCCTACGTTGCGTCCAATCTTGCAGGCCATGTCAACATGCTTGAACTTGCCCGTGCGCGGCAGGTCGCGCACATGGTTTATGCCAGCTCCAGTTCCGTCTATGGCGGCAATGCCAAACTGCCCTTTGCGGTAGACGACCGTGTCGACCATCCCGTCTCGCTCTATGCCGCCACCAAGCGGGCTGACGAACTGATGAGCGAGACTTACGCCCATCTGTTCCGCATCCCCCTTACGGGTCTGCGCTTCTTCACCGTATATGGCCCATGGGGCCGCCCGGACATGGCGATGTGGAAATTCGCTGAACGCATGTTCTCAGGCCGTCCAATCGACGTCTACAACCATGGCGAGATGCGCCGCGACTTCACGTATATCGATGATATAATCGCTGGTGTTCTAGCCTGTCTCGACCGCCCTCCCACCGATGATCATGCGCCCAAGGCCGGTGGCAGCACGAAGCCTCACGCACTCTACAACATCGGCAACCACAAATCCGAACAGCTTATGCGTCTGATCGAAGTGCTGGAGGATGCCTGCGGCGTGAAAGCCAACATTAACATGATGCCCATGCAGCCGGGCGACGTACCTGCCACTTATGCCGATATTGCTGCACTTACGCAGGATGTCGGATACGCCCCCACCACCCCGATCGAAACAGGCGTCCCGCACTTCGTGGACTGGTTCAGGAAATATCACGGGGTGTAAAAGGGGGGGGGGCTTGTTGCCTGCAGAATGCACGTGGCAGCGCTGTAGCGCGATGTCGCGCTCAGCAGCCTGTCCGCAGGAGAATGGCGCAGCCTACGGGATGTGCGGTGGGTAAAGGCCATTGATTATGCGTATAGGCCAATTCCTGTCGAGGGGGACACCAAACTGGTCATTAGCTATATTGCAATGCAGCAAAAATGCGTTACACCGAATTGAGTGACTTTACGTACTCGGGGCAGCATAAGCCAATGGCCGATCTTCTGGATTGGCAATGCGCGCTGAAACCGTTTGCAGATGCCATTTAATTCGAAGAAAAACTCGCAATTTACCTTTCGAACATGGGGTTAGAACGTCTTGAAAGTTGTCATTTTCGGACTGGGCTATGTCGGTTGTACAGCCGTCGGCTGCATCACTAGCCAGGGCCACAGCGTCATCGGCGTCGACGTCAGCGCAGCAAAAGTCGAAGCGCTTAATGCCGGGCTCTCGCCTATCCGCGAGCCTGGCCTTGCCGAACTGATCGCCGCAGCCAAAGAAAATGGGCGGCTTTCAGCCACGGTCGAAATTGGCGATGCGCTGAATGATGCCGATATCGCTATCGTCTGCGTCGGCACTCCCAGTGGCGTCGATGGCGCCCATAACATGAGCTATATCGCCCAGGTATCGCGCGCAATCGCGGCTGCCATCAAGCCCAACCGGGCAGAAACAGGCAAGGGTCCGTTGACCGTCGCCTATCGCTCGACCATGCGGCCCGGCACCGTCGACATGATGATCGCGCCGATCTTTCGGGCCGCGCTTGGTGATTCCTTCAAACAAGGCGTCGAACTGGTCTACAATCCTGAGTTCCTGCGCGAGGCAACCGCGATAGAGGACTACTTCAATCCGCCCAAGATTGTCATCGGCACGCACAACGGCGGCCCCTGCGCGACGATGGACGCCTTGCACGAAGGCATTGAAGCCCCCATTTTCCATGTCGGCTACCGCGAAGCCGAAATTACCAAGTTCGTCGACAATACCTGGCATGCGGTAAAAGTGGCGTTCGCCAACGAGATCGGTCGTGTCTGCGAAAATCTCGAGATTTCCGCAAGCCAAGTCCACCAGATCTTCGTCTCGGACACCAAACTCAACATCTCGCCCTATTATACGCGCCCAGGGGGCCCATTCGGCGGCTCGTGCCTGCCCAAGGATGTGCGTGCGCTACAATATATCGCGGGCGATTCAGGATCGAACACGCATCTTGTGGATTCCCTCCTTCGCAGCAACGAAGCCCACAAACACCACCAGTTCCAGCGTGTAACGCAAGGGCTGGAACCGGAGGCCCGGATCCTGCTGGTCGGCCTCTCCTTCAAGGCGGATACCGATGACCTGCGCGAAAGCCCGGCGGTCGACATGGTGCGCAAACTGCTTGACGCTGGTTACCGCGTCTCGGTCTACGACCCCTCGCTCAAGCCTGAGAATCTGGTCGGCCAGAATCTGGGCTATGCCTATGCTTTCCTGCCGACCATCGACACTGTTCTGGTCGACAAAGCCACCGCTGAGAAGGGCAACTACGATGTGGTCGTTGCCACCAATCGCACGATCAATGACCTGATGCTCGGCGATCTTCCGGTTATCGACGTGAGCAAGATCGCGTGAGTGTAGCGCCCCGCTCCGACGACTTCGCGTTCCCCACCGAAATCGCCGGCCTGCCGCTGGCTGGCAAAAAGGTGTTGATCGTGGTGGAAAACCTGCCGCTGCCGTTCGACCGGCGCGTGTGGCAGGAGGCGCGCACGCTCAAGGCAGCGGGGGCCACGGTTTCGGTGATCTGCCCCAAGGGCAAGGGTTACGAAAAAAGCTACGAGGAAATAGACGGGGTCCATATCCACCGCCATCCGCTGCCGATCGAAGCGTCCGGCGCGATGGGCTTCCTGCTCGAATACGGCGCGGCACTGTTCTGGGAAACGGTGCTGACCTGCAAGATCAAGTTAACCCGCGGGATCGACGTGATCCAGGGCTGCAATCCGCCCGACCTGATCTTCCTAGCCGCGCTGCCGTTCAAGTTGTTCGGCGTGAAATATATCTTCGACCACCATGATATCAATCCCGAGCTCTACGAAGCCAAGTTCAACAAGCGCGGATTTTTCTGGAAGTTGATGGTCCTGTTCGAGAAGTGGACCTTCAACGTCGCCGATGTGTCGATGGCAACCAATGAGAGCTATCGCAAGATCGCGATCGAGCGCGGTGGAATGAAACCCGAAAACGTCTTCGTGGTCCGTTCAGGCCCTGACCTGAGCCGGCTGAAGAAAGTGCCCCCCGTGGAAAGCTGGAAGAACGGGCGCGCCCACATGGTCGGCTATGTCGGCGTGATGGGCGAACAGGAAGGGATCGACCTGCTGATCGATGCTGTTGGTCATATCGTCAACGACATGGGACGGCACGATATCCAGTTCTGTCTTGTGGGCGGAGGACCAAGCCTTGAAGGTCTCAAGGCGCTGACCACACAGCGCGGTCTGTCCGACTACGTGACCTTCACCGGCCGCGCCCCTGATCAGGACTTGTTCGAAGTGCTCTCGACGATGGATTTGGGCGTCAATCCTGACCGGGTAAATGCGATGAACGACAAATCCACCATGAACAAAATCATGGAATACATGTCGCTTGAAAAACCCATGGTACAGTTTGATGTCACGGAAGGGCGCTTTTCAGCGCAGGAGGCCTCACTCTATGCCAAGGCGAATGATCCGCGCGATATGGCCGAAAAGATTGTCGAGCTGATCGATGCCCCTGAACGCCGCGCTAAAATGGGCAGGCTGGGACGCACGCGCGTGGAAAACGAGCTTAGCTGGTCGCACCAAATCGCGCCCCTTTTGGCAGCCTACGGCAAAGCGCTGGCCAAGTGAGGGGTCAGTGATGCGTGCGATGTCCCCATGCAGGAAGCTTTGTACGATGCACATAGTAAGCCGAGCCAATGCCAGCAGCTAGCGTACAGCCAAGATCGAGAAACCAGTTTAGGTGAAAAGTGCCGAATAGAATTTTGTCGGTCGTATGCCAGGACACCGTGCGCGCGAATGCAAGTGCGGCCATTGCCCAACAGGCAGCAGAAACGATCGACACGCAGGAAAATCGCGCAGGCGCCTCCAGGAAACGGTAGCCCTTGTAAAAAGCAAAGGCAAAAAGCAGCAAAAAGCCGAAGATGACAACCGGCTCTTGGAAAGATCGACGGTCCGCATAACCGCCAGCATGAAGGAGCCTGCCCTTGAGAATATCATGCAACATCTCCTCGGCGCCCATAGCTCGCGATAAAACAAGCATTGCAAAGACAAAAGCGGTAACCGCGAATGTGCGGCCGTCCGCTTTTGCCCCGCGGCGCACCGCAGCATTTCGAGCCATAAGGCAGGCTACGATCACCGCAGCATACATGATAATGGCAATAAAATTCAACATGTTGGGTGATCCTGGATATGCCGTTCATTCAAGATGATAACAGGCCGGCCATCCTTAGCAACGACATGGAGGGAATGGAATGCGATATCCCGCCCTGCAGACAGGACAGCCCCCATTCTCCAAGCAGCGGGCGCGCAAAAGCAGGATACGTGCTTTCCCTTATTACGGTCCCTTAGGGCGGTTGCACCCGCCTATCGATGTGACTATGGCTTGTCTCATAATCTAGAGGTTCGGGGTAGATGGCGTTACACATAAACCGGGTTACGCCCGGAGTAGTTCTGGCAGCCGGTCTGGCCGTCTTTCTCACAGGTTGCGGGTCAACGCCCAAACCCGTCATTGGTCAATCCGTCGCTCAGATTTCGCCGGAGCTAGGACAGGAAATGTTCCAGTCCGCCCCTGTTGGAACCGCAAAACTGGGGCCGGCAGACGTTATCTCGATTACCGTGTTCCGTGAGCCCGATCTTTCGGTCACCAATGCCACTGTGGATGCCGATGGCATGCTTGTATTGCCACTGATCGGTTCAGTGCACGCCGCCGGAAGCACGCCTGGCGAATTGGCCAGCCTGATCGAACACAAGCTTGCAAACACCTACCTGCGTGACCCGCATGTCAGCGTCAGTATCAGTTCGATCGTGTCGCATAAGGTGACTGTCGAAGGCGCCGTGACCGATCCTGGCATTTACGACCTTCTTCCTGGCACCAAACTGTCCGGCGCGATTGCCATGGCCAAAGGCCCTTCACGAGTGGCAAAGCTCAACCAGATCGCCGTTTTCCGGCAGTCCGGCGATGCCATGTATGTGGCCCGCTTTGACTATAACGCCATGGAAGCAGGGACTATGATCGATCCCGTCCTTCAACCAGGTGATCGCATCGTATTCGGCACCTCTGCACTGTCGCAAGGTTGGCAGGACTTCCTCCGGACAGTCCCGCTGATCGGCGTCTTCACACGTTTGTAATGGTGTCCCCGATGAACCAGATCATGTCCGATACCAATTCCGCGCCGTCCGGCAACCAGTCCAGCTGGATGGATCGCTATCTTCCGGCAAACGCCAATGGTGCCGATACAGACCCGCTGGGTGGCGACCATTCTCTGATCAACATCGCCACGATCCGCGGCTTCTTCTGGCGCCAGCGTTTTATCCTGTCCGGTGTGCTCGCAACCGTGCTGGTAATCGGCTTCATTGCGACCATGCTGATCAGCCCTTCCTACAAGGCGACAGCCACGGTGCGGATTGATCCCGCCCATGAGTCGATCATCGAAGGCCAGGAACTGAGCAATCAAATAGTCGGTCGCCCGGTAGACTATATGGGCACCTTGGCAGCAGTCGTCAAAAGTCGCACGATCGCACTGAAAGTGGCCCAGCAACTCAATCTGGCCAACAACTACGCGTTTCTGGATATCAAAAGCGGCGACGACCTTGCCGCGCAGACCAAGACCGCAGCTCAAAGCCGCGAAAATCGGGCTGCCGCCATCCTGCAAGCGCACGTCGACACACAAAACAGCGTCGGCAACATCATGGAAATCAGCTACATGGCAGGCGATCCTGTCATCGCAGCCAAAATCGCAAATCGTTATGTCGATGCGTTACTTAAAAATGATGTCCAAGTTAGCCTTCAAAAAAATACTTATGCTCTCGACTACCTGAGCAAGAAAATTGAGGAGGTTCGGCAAAACCTGTCCACTTCCGAACGCAATTCGATTTCCTACGCCCGGTCCGCCAAGATCGTCTCGCAGTCCCTGCTTGGCGGCACAAACGACCAGTCCTCCGGCGCTGCCGCAGCACCGCAGACCGTCGTTGCCGCCAATCTCGCCAGCGTGAATTCCACCTATACCGATGCGCGCGCCAAGCGAATCGAAGCAGAACAGCGCTGGAACTCTGTGAAGTCCATTCCCGCTGCAATGCTTCCTGAAGTCCAGGCAAACGGCACCATTCAGGGCCTGATTGGTGATCGCTCCAGAAAACTGGCAAATCTGGCCGAGCTAAAGTCGCGTTACGGCCAATCCTACCCTCAGGTGCGCGAACTGACGAGCGAGATCGCAACGCTGACGAGCCAGATCGACAAACTGAGCAACGACATCAAAGCCGGCATCCGCCAAGAATATCAGATCGCACAGAGCCAGGAGCAGGCCCTGGGCAACGAGCTGAACAATGTCAGTAATGCCACGCTGGATGAGCAAGATCGCCGGGTCCAGTTCAATCAGCTTGATCGTAAGGCAAAGTCGCTCGCCACTCAGCTCGACAGCTTGCTTGACCGCTACAACCAGATCGCAGCTGCCGCCAATATCCAACCCGGCACAATTTCCCTGCTCGATCCTGCGACAACGCCTTCCCGTCCGGCTTCCCCCAACTTGGCCAAGAACCTCGTTCTGGCGCTGGTCCTGGGCGTAGGTCTGGCCGTGGCACTTGCCGTAGCAGCCGATGTCCTCGACGATCGCCTCCATTCGGTCGACGAGATCCAGCGGAAGCTGGCTATCAAGTCGCTTGGCGTTACGCCCATGATCCGCAACTACAGCCCGGCTACCTACAACAAGTCGCTGAGCGAAGCGTATTCGTCCGTAAGGGTGATGCTCGACTTCATCCTGCCAAGGCCGAGGCACAACATCATCATGTTTACCTCAAGCCAGCCAGCGGAAGGCAAGACCACGACCGCAGTGGCAATCGCAAAGCAGTATGCAGGCCTTGGCCAGCGCGTACTGCTGGTCGATGGCGACTTGCGCAGGCCAAGCATCCCCTATCACTTCGATGCACCTCGCTCGAAAGTAGGCATCGTCGATGTCCTGCTTGGACAACTTCCCCTGAATCAGGCCCTGATCAATCAGAAACAGGCTAATCTCGACGTTCTGCCGATCGGTACCATTCCGAACAATCCGGTAGATATTTTCTCTTCGCAAAGGATGGTCGAATTTCTCGCCGAAGTGCGCGATGTCTACGACCTGGTCATCATTGACTCCGCGCCGGTCATGGGCCTTGCGGATGCCGTTCTGCTCGCGCGGCTCACCGATGGTGTCGTCTTTATCCTCGACGCCGAGCAAGCACACCTGGGCAGCGCAAAAGCCGCAATCCGTCGCCTTCGTCAAGCGAACGCCAACATGCTGGGTACGGTCCTCACCAAGTTCAATGCACGGGTTGCAGGCGAGGGATACTACTATTCCGATTACTATTCCTACGGCACCGAGGATGAGAAAGCCTGAAGGGTGGATGAGGTGCGCCATCCGCTTCCCCAGTCGGTAGCGCACCCTGCCCTTGCAGGCGCTTGAGACAAGGAGCGGATATGACGCTGCCGATTGTCGTGCATCTGTCAGGCGATTTCCCGGATACTATAGATCGCAACAAGACAAGGGTCATCGAATCCCTTCTCGACCTGACCGAGCAGCGGTTCGAGCACACCGTTTATTCCATCAACCGGGTGGCGATCAGTCCTGTCTCGGCGATCACGGACTTCATCCGCACTCTGGGCCGCCCGCGCGGCCAGATTGATGACTGGCAACGATTTGAACGTGGCGTGGCCCTGGGTTACCGAGCGCCGGGCCGCGGCCTTCTGCATGCGACCTACCTCAAAACGGTAGCAGTACAGATCGCGGACCAGCTGCAGGCTAATCCACCTGCGCTGGTCGTCGGCCACAAGCTAACAATCGAGGGCATAGTCGCACGCAATCTTGCGCAGCGCATCGGCCGCCCTTACGCCATCACCATTCAGGGGGACACGGACACCAAGATCCTTGCTGCGCGGCCAGACCTCAAGGCCCTTTTCGCGAAGATCTATCACGGTGCCGCACATGTCTTCTGTTTCGCGCCCTGGGCACTTATCGAGATGGAGCGGCGCCTGGGAACAAGGGACGGCCCCGTCACTGTGCTGCCCTGTCCGACCGAACTGGATAAACCTTTGCCCCCCAAAGGCGCAGGCCGCGATCTCATCAGCGTTTTCCATCTGAAGAACTGTCACCGCAAGAACCTAGCTGGCATGGTCGGGGCAATGAAGATCCTGGCAAAGAGCGCACAACAGACGGGGCTGGTCGTTTACGGTGGCGGCAGTGCAGCAGACGAGCAGGCCGCCATGCGCATTGCGTCCGTCACTCCCTCAGTGCGCCTGGGCGGTGCTGTAGACCGGGCACAAATGCCGCTGCGGATGAACGAGGGGGTCGGCTTTGTGCTGCCTTCACGGCGTGAAACCTTCGGGTTGGTATTCATAGAAGCATTGTTCGCCGGGCTACCCATCATCTATCCGCAAGGGCAGGCCATAAGTGGATATTTCAAGGATGCCCCTTTCGCCCTCGCCGTCGATTCCTGTGATACAGCGGCCATCGCCCGCGCGATGGCAACACTGGTCCACAAGGAAGGCGAGCTCAAGGCAGCTTTGGCGGACTGGCAGTCAAGCAGTGACGCACGACGTTTCCAAAGACCCTCGATAGGTGATGCCTTCGCTCAAGGGCTTCTCAATTCAATTGTCACCTCAAACAGGTGAAGTGGTTGAGGTGGCCCTACCTTTCTGGACAGGTTTGCGGCCAGAGTAATCTCAAGTCGGCATTATAATATCGCGAGTGTGACCCCGGGATGCCGCAGAAAGGCGAGTTGCGGCTTGCGTTCGTTTTGCCATGCTGATTTCCGTCCACAAAAGGTCATCTGCGCCTATGGACAGCGGAGAGTAAAGAGACACAGTATGTGGACGCATTTGAATGAGACTGAGTGGTCGCTTTCAAAGCGTCCACAGAACGACCGTTTGGGAGACGTACGGCATGGGCGATATTCTGGGCTATGCCCGCGTCAGCACCGGCGATCAGGACGTGGCGGGCCAGACCATGCGTCTCGAGAAGGCCGGCGCCATCAAGGTGTTCACCGACGTCATGTCGGGCAAAAGCATGGAGCGCCCCGGTCTGGCCGAGCTGATCGCCTATGCCCGTAAGGGTGATACCCTGGCGGTGGTCCGCCTCGATCGGCTCGGGCGCTCGTTGGCCGAATTGCTTGCCACGGTTGAGACGCTGCGCGGCCAGGGCATTGCGCTCCTGAGCCTTGAGGAAAAGATCGACACATCATCGGCGGCCGGCGAACTCATCTTCCATGTGTTCGGGGCGATCGCCCACTTTGAGCGGCGGCTGATCTCCGAGCGGACCCGGGACGGCATCGCGGCAGCACGCGCCAAGGGCAAGCAGCCTGGCCGTCAACCGCTCGACATGTCCAAAGTGAATGCCGCCATCAAACTGGTTGAAGCCCGCATCTCTCCGACAGAAGCGGCTCGGCAACTCGGCATCGGCCGATCGACCATCTATCGCGAAATGCGTAGGATGGGGATTGAACGGCCCACCTGATTAGGCGGCACGTTCGTTCGCACCTGTCGTTCGCCGTTCGTTCTACCTTAGCGTTGTTTAGCGTACTTTCCACGCTATGCCCTCATTCAGGAGGTTTTGCGAAGAACTTCCGGAGATCAGCGATGTGGACCGATACCACCCGCGCGCATCATTCGCGCAAAGGCCTCGCCCTGCCAAGCGATTTGACCGATGGTGAGTGGGCCGTTCTGGAGCCCTTTTTCCCGCCGCCATCGCAGACTGGGCGGCCTCGCAAATGGCCAGTCCGGCGCATTGTCGAGGCGATCCTTTACCTGCTTCGCGGCGGGTTGCCCTGGCGGATGCTGCCCCCCTGTTTTCCGCCGGCCTCGACCGTGCAGCGCTGGTTCTACTTATGGCGCGATGCGGGCCTGTGGGAACGGATCAACCATTATCTGCTGCAAGACCTACGCACCGCCCAGGGCCGTGAGGCTTCGCCCAGTGCCGGTGTAATCGACAGCCAAAGCGTCAAGACGACCGAAAGCGGAGGTCCGCAGGGCTATGATGCAGGTAAAAAGATCAAGGGGCGCAAGCGTCATATCGTGACCGATACCGAAGGTAATCTGGTTCATGCCGTGGTCCACACCGCCGATATCCAGGACCGTGACGGTGCTCCGCTGCTGCTGGCCGAGATCGTCCGCTCGTTCCCATGGCTGCGGCACGTCTTCGCCGATGGCGGCTATGCCGGGAAGAAGCTCAGGGGTAGCCTCGCCCGGCTCGGGCAGTGGACCATCGAGATCATCAAACGGTCCGACAGGGCAAAGGGCTTCGAAATCCTGCCGCGACGCTGGGTGGTCGAGCGGACATTCGCCTGGCTCGGCCGCAACCGTCGCCTTGCAAAGGACTTCGAACAGACCCTCGCATCGGCCCGCTGCTGGCTGTTCACCGCTTCCGTCCAGCTCCTCACTCGACGCATCGTACGTCTATGAAAATACAGCCGATAGTTTCGAGTCAGACTCTGTAGAGATTATTCACACGTCGTGAATTTAAACCATTAGATGAGAATGGGGTGCAAATGAATAATAGAATATTTACAATCATGGCCTGTTCTGCCTTGATAACGGCTTGCTCTAACTCACCAGACGCCATGCTCAAGAAAGGTGACCCCAAGGTCTGCGCCTCGGACGAGATTCTCGAGCAAGTATATAGTATTGTTAAAGATAATGCACTGTATCCGACCAATGTAAATATCTCCCCCGCTGAGTACGAAAGTAGCAAGCAAGGTTGGATCAGCAAACTGAAACTCAGTGCCGATAATGTCACAAGCTCATCAGTCGACACAGGAAATCAAAAGATTTCGTGCTCTGGAACGCTTACTTTATCAGCTGCCGATATAGGTGAAACTGTTAGCGCGCCTCTTGAGTTTGAGGTGCAGGCCAATCAGTCAGATCAAAGAAAACCGATCATCGTGGTTAACATGGGGCCGATTCAAGGACATATTTTCTCGATCCTGACCTCGATCGCCAAACCGGATTTTGACGCCGCTCAAGATAAGCTTGACGCACAGGAAGATGCATTAGTTAAACAGGATGAGGATTTAGTCCGCGACACTCCAGGTGCTACCGAGAAATTGCAAGCGAGATCTAGAGAAAATCTAGTCGCAAATTTATTCAGCGAGCAGGAGCTGGCCCTTATAGATCGGATCTACCTCTCTCATATGATGTGCATGAGTACGGATGCGCGTAACCGCGACGCTTTCTGCCGGAAAGAAAGAAGGCTGAACAAGGAAGCTAAGGAAGCAGACTTGTGCAGCACGGCAGGCAATGAATGGTATCACTGCTCGAAGGAAGCCGAGTTACAGCAGCAGCGCGACGCTCTTCAACAGCCCGAAAACGCAACCCCCTCAAATTCTTCCGAGTAGTGCCAAGAGGGTCGTCATACCTTGAAGGCCACTTTCAAAATGGTCGTCCGTGAAAAAGCCCGCGATGTCGCTGGCGCGTGTGCGCGTGGGGTTTCCTAAAGATTTGCGATGCAGTCCAATCTTCAGGGAATCTGAAGCACGAAAATTTTGCCACCACCTATGTCCGATAACATCCCTTATCGGACATAGATGGTGCGTCCTAAATTTGCACCAATCCTGTTTTGTTCTGGCGTATAATCGCCATGTGATGTACGTTGTCCGTCCGCAATCAGCCAGGACATTCGCCATGACCATGCACAGCGTCAAGATCACCAGCGACGGGCGCATCCAGATACCGGCCCAACTGCGCCGGGAAATGAACCTGCGTGCCGGTGAGACACTTAATCTCGAACTGCACGATGGGACGCTTTCGGTGCGGCGCCCCTCCAAGACCCTGGAACGCATCCGCGCCAGGCTGGCGCCTTACCTGGCGCCGGACGCGGATCTGCAGGGCGACCTCAAGGCCATGCGGATCGAAGATGCGCAAAGGAATGCCGGGCGTGGCTGACAAGATCCTCGACACCTCGGTGCTCGCCGCCTTCGTCCTTGGCGAACCTCATGACGTGGACGAGAACGAGCTCCTCGCCGGCGCCTGCATGTCGGCGGTGAACCTCGCCGAGTTTCGCGCGGTCCTGGCAAAAAACGGCGTGGCCGACGAAACCATCGCTGCAACCGTGCGAGACTTCGCCTTCAAGATCCTGCCTTTTGGCGAAGCCGAAGCGGACATCGTTGGCAGGCTGATCGGGCCGGCGCGGAAATTGAACATCGGCCTCGGGGACTGCGCCTGCATCGCCACGGGCCAGATCGAAGGTCTGACGATCTGGACCGCCGATCGCGACTGGCTGAAACTCGAGGCGCCCGGCGCCGAGATCAAACTCATCAGGAACCAGACATGACCCGTCCCGCCCAGGATATCGAACTCGTGGCGCTGATCCGGCCCGGATCGGCGCTGGCGAGGAGCTGGAAGCTCGCCAAGCCGACCTACGGCATCTACCAGTACGACAAGGCCTTCGATCGCCATGAGCTCCGTTTCGGCGACGGCGCGTGGCAGAATCTGGAGCCCGAGCACATCCCCGACCTGGTGCTGCTCGAAGCCTACGGCACCGAACTGGTCGAGCGGCTGTTCGACGACTGATCCCGGCTGACCTCAGGAGCGCGCGTCATGACCCTTGATGAAGACGACGACGATCACGGCTATGCCATGTCCGCGCATGTCGCGGCGCTGATCGAAAGCGAAGAAGACGAGGAGGCCACGGTCCGCGCCTTCATCGCCGACATCTTCACGCAGCGAATCCGATCGCACCATGCCCGCGCCATGGAAGGCCCGCGGTTCTCCGAATGTCTCGACCGCTTCATCGAGCGCGCACCGCAGATCATCGAGGTCGTCGTCATCACGATCGGGGTCGAGAGCTTCTCGATCCAGCAGGTGCAGCGCATCACCGACGATCTTGTCGAGCTCGAGGATCGCGAATTTGTCGCGCGCTATGGCCTCGAGGAGCTGTTCGCGGCGCTGACCGAGGCGCAAGCCGCAGGCGAACGCGATCCGGAGACACCCTACGAGGCCCTGGCCCGTCACCTGCGGCCCGACGATCCCGCTGCCGGCGCCCGCGAGGTCGACCAACTCATTCTCCTGGTGAAGCGGTTCCGCGGTGCGCAACACAACCGCCGGCAGATCGTCACGCTCGCCGCACCGCTCTTCCTGGCGATCGGGCTGACCAGTCTCGGCCTGCCGGCGCTCTTTCACGCCATCGAGCCGGCAACGCCCTTACCGCTTCCCACGCCCCCGCCGGGCGCCGCGACCGTCGTCTTGGCGCTCGGTGTCGGTCTGCTTTGGCGCATCTTCCAAGGGTCGGACGTGATCGATCCACCGCTTCCGGCGGCCGCCGCGCAATGGCTGGCGGCCCATGACCGGGACTATGGCCTGCGCTCTTGGGATGAGCTCTACTGGCCGACCGCAAAGCGCCTGGCGTGCGAGCGCACCTTCCTTGGGTTCGATTTCTGGAAGAAGGTCCCGCCGCCGGAAAGCGAGTGGCCCGAGATCCGCTGTGCCGACCCCGAATGGGATTATTGGGAGCATGGCCCCGGCAAGCCGGTGAGCGCGCGCTACTACCGGCCCTTCATGGCCCGCATCGAGCGCTGGGATCATCACGCGTCGCGTGTGCTTCTGGGCTGCCTGGTTCTCGTAATCGGCGCCGCGCTCGCGGACACTGTCTGGAGCATCCTCTCCCGCGATCATATCGGCCTGTTCGCCAATCCATCGTTGAAAGTCGGGGTTGTGCTGGTCGCAATGCTTCTGACGTTTGCGCTCGCGCATGGCGGTTTGCCACGGCTGCGTTGGCTTCCCCGCGCCCTGCGCCGCCACTGGTTCGGACCGCTCCCGGCCGATGCCGAAGCCTATCGCGACTATCTGCTCGGCCGGACCTGAGGCAACGATCGTGACGGGGGATTTTTCAGAGATCGCGCGGCAAGCAGGCGCCTGGATTGGCCCGATCGGCGGTCTGGCCGGCCTCTACACGTTTCTCGCTTCGCTCCACCGCCGGCGCCTGCGGGTCGCGGTCGATTATGTCAGCGGAACCGATCTCAGCGGCTCCTGGCATCGCTTCACGGTGACCAACCGCTCCGATCTCACCCTGACCTTTCGCACCATCGGTCCAGCCTGGTTCCTGAGCACGCCGCTCGGCCGCCAGTTCCTCGGTTTCACGTTCGATGCCGAAGACAATGATCCGCCCTTGACTATCCTGGGCGCCCACACTTCGATCGAGTGGCACATGAGCGATGACGACTGGCAATTGGCTTCTCCCGCGCGTCTGCGCGACCGTGCGCATCTGCGCGTCGGTGTCGAGATACCACGGCTTGGGCGTCTGGCGTGGATCAAACCGCGCCGCCCGACGTCCTGGGATCTGTCGCTGCGCGAGCGCACCATCCATCGCCTCTACGGCCTGTGGGGCGCGAGCCTTCCGTGAGCGACGAGCTGACGCCCCTGCCCCCGATGGCGACGTTGTCAGAGCGCCTCCACGCGGAAATCAAGACCGCGCAGGAGACGATGAAAGCCGCGCACGCCGGCGCCACGCTCCGCGCCTATGCGTCCGACTGGGTCAGCTTCTGCGAATATTGCGAGGAACGAAATTTCGAGGCGCTCCCCGCACACCCCGATGTCGTCGCGCTCTACCTCGAGCGGCAAGCCCGCGAGGGAATGAAGACGTCCACCGTCGGCCGCCGCCTCGCCGCCATCAATCGCTACCACCGCGATGCCGCGCTCGCACCGCCCTCCGCGCGCGACGCCGCAGGCACGATCACGACGATGCTGAAAGGCATCCGGAACACTTACGGGAGCAAAGTCCAGCAAAAGGCCCCGGCCGAGGTCGACATCCTCACGGGCATGCTGGCTACCATCGAGGGCATGGGCCTGCGCGCGGTGCGTGACCGCGCCATCCTGGCGATCGGCTTCGCCAGCGCGCTGCGCCGCTCCGAACTCGTCGCCGTGCAATACGAGGAGATGTCCTTCGTGAACTCCGGCCTCCGGATCTTCATTCCCCGCTCGAAAGGCGACCAGGGTGCGCAAGGCACGACGATCGCGGTGCCCAACGGCCGGTCGATTCGACCCGTAACCCTGCTGCGGCATTGGTTGCACCAAGCCGGCCATACCGAGGGCCCTGTGTTCCGCCGCCTCACCCGGTCCGACACCCTCACCGATGCGCCCATGACCGACAAGAGCGTCGCGCGCCTGGTCAAAGCGGCTGCGGCGGCCGCCGGCCTCGATCCCGCGCTCTATTCGGCACATTCGCTCCGTGCCGGCTTCCTGACGTCAGCCGCCGCATCACGCGCGAGCCTTTTCAAGATGAAGGACCACGCGCGGCACAAATCGCTCGATACCGTTGCGGGTTACGTGCGCGACGCCGCCCTGTTCGACGATCATGCCGGAGACGAATTCCTTTGATGCTGCTCTTCACAGATCTCCTGGCCAAGGCAGGCTTTAGCCCGGCCGACGTGCGGCTCCTGCGTCACCAGACAAAAGGCCCCAACGGCCGCACGCCCTATCTCTTGTGGCGGGATCAGAAACCGGCCTTCGAAGACTACCAATGCGTACAATCGACGCATAATCGCACCAGCCTCGCCGCGCCCATTTGGGCAAGCTTCGTCGCTCCACCTACGGGCGGCACGCTGTTTGCCGGACTCTATTCGGCAAAGCGTATCGGGCACGCTGGCGAGCACTGGATCGATCCCTTGCACGGCGTCCCGGGCAGCACACTCACGAGCCACGCTCTCGATCGCTACGAAACCGAACCAATTCCGGACCTCGCCGACTACGCCGGCCGGCTCTGGATCGATTGGGGATCCGGAACCCGTTCGTGGGTCCAGCGCGCGGACCGCCAAAACAAGACCATTTGCGAGTTGACGCGCGCGTTTCGCGAAGACGCCTTCCCGGGTTACACGCATTTTCTCGCGCGGATTTCTGAGCTTCAGGGCTTGCCGGCGACCTGGGTGACCGCTCTCAGTGCCGCTCGAGGCGTCTACTTGCTCACGTCATCAAGAACGAAGGAGCAATACGTCGGCTCGGCGACTGGAGCCAATGGGTTTTTTGGACGCTGGCTCAACTACGCGCAGGACGGTCATGGTGGGAATCTCGGCTTGAGGAGCAGCGAACCAAGCGATTATCAGGTCAGTATCCTCGAGGTCAGCGGATCCGCCGCTACTCAAGACGATATAGTAGCCATCGAACAGCTCTGGAAGCGAAAGCTTCAAAGCCGGAAAATGGGGCTCAATCGCAATTGAGCTGCTCCGTCCTTGACCATCACCGGCATTCGCAACGAATAACCCTTCCCAATGCACCCATAGGCACCGGACCACCCCCACGTCACAGATCGTTCTTTTTGGGACTCGTGGGCTGATTCCATGGTGAATTTCGTCGCTCAAAATGAGACTCGCGATTGTCGTCATTCGATACGTATCCCGGATCTGATCCGGACGAAGATCGCTCGCGGTGCAACCAGCGGCGAGTGGCCCGCAGCTCACTTCCGACTTTCTCGTCACCGCCTCTACATGCTACATCGACGTATGGCACACGAACTCGATGACATTCGAGCCCAAACCGAATGCCCCAATTGCGGCATCGTCATTTCGGTGAGCTACAAGACCCTTCGGCTTGCACGAACGGTGGAATGTCACGGATGCGGCGAGACAATTTCGCTGATCGACGATACTCCGATCAGCACAATCCAGAAACTGATCGACAACGTTTGACGGTCACGAAAGCGTTGGTCGTTCATAGACCGGAAACTGCCCGAGGTTGGATAGGGCGGATTGCCATATGTCGATCGGAATTGCGTCTGGCAGCTCAAACTGGATTGCCTCCGCGAGCTTCCCCCAAACCTGTTCCTCTTCCGCAACCAGCACCATGCGCTCGTCCCTGAAACCAAGGGCAAGAACAAGCATCGTTGATTGCTCGACAGGTATCCTCGCTGCTTGGATGTCGCTGACCGCGTCCCAAGGTTCGACCCACGTGCGTTCACCGTCGTGTAAGAACACGCCGTCGGTGTCGACATTGATGATCCGCACGACAGGGAGCGATGATGTGGCCGTCGATTCCGTCATGATTCTCCGACTCCTGACAATCCGATTCTAGAAGGCTATAATTGAGGCAGGCGCACAAGGGCCTCTGCTATGGAACGTTTTGCATATGTCATGGGACGATATCGAAATTTGGCGCGCGGACGCCCCTTTGACCCGCCCCAGTTCCTCTGCGGTCGACGGATTTCTCACAGGTTCAATACTTTCATTCGATGAAAGTGACGACGACGCCACCATCAATGCGATCATCGGGGCCGCGGAAGCAAGTGCGCCTGCGAACAAAAAACAAAAGCTGGCCGCCGAACATCTTGCCCATCGCCTCGATGAAATCAGGCGCGCGCTTTCTGACGAACGTAACAGCTATGCACCAATGCTAACGCTGCTCGATAACGGTGACTTCGACCTGACAGAATGGGCTACCGGTTTCCTGGAAGCCGTGGGCCCGGATCTCGACCTATGGCTATATCTGTTGCAGGGAAAACGCGAAGCAGGCCAGTTTGGCCTCATTGGCGCGCATGCTGCAGGTCCGATGGGACAAGCCGCCCGAGAATGGATTGCCAAACACGAAGATCACGACCGGCTCAACGATATCGTCTTGAGGCAATGGGAATTCATTCCCAGTCTTCTGCGAACGCTCTATCGCACGAGACTTGCAAATGCGGCCAACTCCAGATGACGCTGCAAACCTCTACATCGCTCACGTATGCGGAGACACACCTTGCCGCCCCGCTTCCGACGCCACCGGCCAAAACCCCTCACAGATTTCGTCGTTTCGTTTGATGCAGCCCGGATCGAGCACGTCATCGCGGCGAACGATATGCGAGACGATCTCCCACCGCTTGTGGTAGCAACGCAGATAACGGCATGCGGTGCAGATTTCATGCACAATACAGCCCACCAGCTCAGCATACTGGCGGGCGACATAGATAGCGAAGTAGCCGCCTTTGAATCGCTCGTATTCTGCGCTTACCGGACCCGCATCGAGTTCAGTTCCATCCCCACGGCAATCGATCCACAGCAGATCACATCAATCTTCCAAGACGGCTTCAACCTATGTGTCGACGCCGTCGAAGAGAAATTGAACCGGCCAATTCGCGCGCTGTTTCAACAACGCCTTTTGCAATATGCCCAAATCGATCACCCAGCACGGGCCCAAGCGGACAAGTTGTTTTCACAGCTCTACGCCGCCGTCAAAGGGGCTTCAGAACCGATCGCTGACTACGGCAAGTGTGATCTGAGCGAGCGCGACATGAGGACGGCCACATTGTTCGTTAACGCATTCTCGATAACGGTGCCGGTTGAAGCTGCAAAAGCGATCCAGGGAGCACTATCCCACCGCGGCTTTGTATAACCCTGCGGCGGCCTCCCATTAATGTCGAAACTGATCCCAGTCTTGCCAGTCAGCTCCAGACGTCCCGCGCTTCACAGCTTGAATGTGAAAGGCCGTCGCAAGCACCATCAACACCACAACGATCGCCGTTGGCGTCGAACGGGTGATGGCATAAATCTGCTGAGCCATATCCAGTGATACCCAACGCGCAAAATGCGCACCGAGGCTAAGCAATTGAAGTGCAGTCGCCCAAAGCGGCCAAATTCGGCGCGCATTAAGCGCGAGAATGCCAAACCCGGCGAAACCCACGACGTCGGTCACCAGTGACCCGAGGTCGACAGCGTCGAAGCGGCTACTCCGCATAAATACCAAAAGCGAAAACTGCAGAACCGCCATCGCCACAACAGTTGCCGCACCCAATCGCTCAGGAACGCCTCCCTTCCAAAGGATAAAAATCAAGGCGACGACGAACGCGACCCAATAGATTTGCCTTAATTCTTCAAGCACCGATGTCCCCTAACCCGGCGTAAATAGACGCTGCAGCGCGTCGGCAACGGCTAAGCTCGACAGCAACATGAGCGAAATGAGTACGGCGATAACGAAAACCAGGACCACCCGCCCCGGCTTCCCGAATCTGTCGTCCACCCAATCCAAGCCGGCCCCATCGCGGTTCGAAATATCAAGCCAATCCCGATATGGTCGAAAACGCCGAGGCTTGGGCAAAACAAACATCGCTTGAGCATCAACGATAATCTCTCCTGTGTCGGCCCCCGTGACCGAGGAGTCCACGCCGAGCGTTATATGTGTGCTTTCTCCACATATGCTGGTCGCCTCTTCAAAGAGACGCGCGGTCTCTTTTCGGTTCGACGTACCCCATTTGTCCCGAACAGCCATAATCCGCTGATCGACGGTATTTGGCGATAGCCCAAGCTCGCGGGCGATCTCTTTCGTCGTTTGATGATGACTGAGCAAAACAAGCACTTCCGTCTGCTTTGACGTCAATTGCGCCAGCAAATCCTGTGCCTTCTGGGGGGTCAGCATAATGCTCGAAATCCAACAGCGTCATCCCCGCGAACGCCGTTCACGCTCCCGCCATGTCGCAAGATATTAACCAAACGAAGCCGCAATGCTTGGTCCTCATGTTCCCGCGCGCGCCATTTCCTATCTTCATTATGGCATAAAACCACATATGAAAATTTTGTAATAGTGGTGGTTTTTTCATATGCGCCACCACCATAGGTCAAATCACTGCACTAATTTTTGGCGTTGATCTCCCATTATATCATCGCGAACATAACACTGAACCCCGACTGCCGGGGGATTGGATTGGACCGCCGCGGGCAACGACGTGCCTCGACGTTCCCGCACCAAAGTGGACAACCGCAACATGTCTCAGGCGATCCCGGAATTCGAAGATGCTCCAATTCCTTTTACGCCTTCCTTAAGGCACGAGGGCGTTCCAGACGTGCACTTTTCGGACCTTAAATCTCTGCTTTCAGCATTCGACGACTTCGAGCGAACCCAGGACACTCGGGGCTTGCCTCTCGAAGCCCTTGAGACGACATGCCAACGCATCCTGGACGCTGACCCATTTGAACCCCTCGCTCTAGCGATGCGCCGTATTCTAGGCCATGCAAGAGAGATCCTCTCGCTAGGCTCCTGATCTGACTCACATAGCTGATGCTTGGCAACGAGAGACGGTATGCTAACCCGAGCGCATGACCATCAATCTCGAACTTGAATCGTTCTATCGTGAAGCCTCCGAAGGCCTCTTGCCGTCGCGCGATCCCAAAATAGAACGCATGAAATGCCAGATCGCAAACTGCGAGCTGGCGATCGAGCCGGTCAATCCGACAAAACTGGCAAAGATGAATGATGAAGGCGAGGAATGGGGTAACGCCGCGTTCGCAACACTACGAGCAAACGGCTTCATCGACCACCATTCTGGACATTTCACATGGACGCGCTTGGACAATGAAAGTCGCGTTCGCGAATTTGAGATTCTTGCTGCAATCGAAGCCGTCGTGTTACTGCGGAGCCAACGCCTCGACATGGAGCCACTTGTTCCATCGTTGGAAAAGCAAATTGAGTTAATCAGGAGTCAGACCGGACGAGCGCACGCGTTGGAAACCTGTGTTCAAGCGCAAATGCTGCTACTCATGCTTGTCGCATCTATGAATGCGACCGAACTATTCCGTGAATATGCCTCGTTGGCCAAATCGAGTTGGGTTTACGCCTGGTCTGCTTCACTAGGGGCAAACGCAATTGAAGCTATGTGCTCTCGTGCAGCCGATATTGTGAAAGCCGTAACCAATCACGACGGATTAGCGGCCGCACGGGCGGTCACAGCCCTGCGCGGCGTTCACCTCGACACTCAATGCGAGGGAAAATCCGGCGTCCCTTTGGCCTAAACGCTAGCACTCACAACATAGGCCTGGGCCGCGTCTCCGGTCTCCACCAGCGGCAACATTATGGGGTGAGCAAGGTGGACTAGTGGGAGTGTCCTGGCCCTCAAATCGGCTTCCCGCACGCGATTGTGATCGGCTATTCTCGATCGATCCAGGATGATCTCCTCGCCGCCAAGCAAAACTTCAGTGATCGATGCTCGGACACTCAGCCATATCGCGATGAGATCCAGTCGCCCATCGGGCAAGCAAAAACCCGACGCCGACCGCAACTCGCGCAACCAAAGCAACCCGCCTGCATCAGCAAGAAGATTCCAGAGAATTCTGAAAAAGGCCTGAGGCAAGAGACGATTAGCTACCTCTCCGATCGTCCGGCGCTCGCCTGCACCAAAGAGCACGGCCAAGCACTCCATCGATTTGAGATAATAGCGCTCATCGCTGAATGCCCAAGCGTTCATCTCGCCGGCGAGCTGGACGAACTTGGCCAATCGATGACCGCTCTCCCGTAACAATCTCGTGCAGCAAATTTCGACGAAAATCTCCAGACGATCGACCCCTGCTTCGATCATGCAGGGCGTCCACAACACGGGCGAAAACGATTTGTGCTGCTTTCTGAGGTAACCGTCGGTCGCAAGCGCATTGAGAACGCCAAGTATAGCGCTGTTTGAGAGTCCGCTTTCAGCGGAGAACTGTTTGGTGACCAAACGCTTCTCCGCGGCGAACTCGCCAGCGAGGAGACGCCGGCGTAAGTCGAGATAGAAATTGAGCGGCTTGTCGGTCGGCATCATTGCCTCAGTCATGGTCTGCAATCCGTAACCGCGATACCGGCTCACTGGCAAGGGCTGCCATACCTCCATTCGATTTGAGTACCACAGCTCCAACTGGATTTTTGGGCGAAGCTGTGGTACTCAAATCGAAAGGATGAAAATCATGTATGCTCCTTATGACGGCTCACCGGAAGGCAATGCGCTCGGATTGCTCTTAGATGCCGAGCGAGATCGCATTGCAGATGTTATGGTTGATCCCTTTGAAACGGCAGATGTTGAGCCTTCGCTTCTTCATCTCATCGTTTTCGTCGTAGCGGCAATCATCTTCCTAGCCCTTTGTGTAATTTACTAAGGGTCGAGGTCTAGTCGCCTCGATCCTTTTCCTCAAACCATCTACGGTTCTGTTTGTCTGTTACCTGTTGGCCGAGATCCACAGCGCCTTGAACCGCCGACGTTCTGTTCGCTTCAGCTGAATCCCGTCGACCTTCAATCGACTGACGACCAGAACTGATCGCCTCCGCAACCTCGTCAGCCAATCCACTGGGGTCCGATTTGTCCCGACGGTGCCCTATCCCTCCGTGGCCGCCTAAGCTCGACCGTAAATCAGACTCCGAAAAGTTACCCGGGCCGTCCACATGTCCGCGCAATTCAGTAGGTGAAATGAACTCATCCCGCACAGGCGCCATAATGCTGTCGACATAGTCGCGTGCAATTCTGTCGACGATCATGTCGCGCGCGCGCATTTGCGTCGGCGTCAAATCCACGGACTGAAGCGATGGCGCGCCAAGGGCCCTGAATTCGGCGCTATGGGCATAGTCCTGATACCGGCTTGCCACGATTTGCGACATGTCCTGCGAGAACTGCGCACCACCGCCTTCTCGGAGTGTCCAGGTCGTACCCAGACTTCGCGATGCTTCCTCGATCTCGGCCAGGTTGTGGTCAATCGATCGAATCTCCTGAACCGTCCTGTCGCGAAACGATCGCGAATCCGAATAGCCTTCGCGCTGCGAGAAGGTGCCCGATCGCGCAGACGCCTCCTCCTGATGCCGAAAGTCTTGGCTAGCCTCCTCACCTTGGCGGCTAACGGACCCCGAACTTACACTGGCGCGGTCGCTACGCGATTGTGAAGCACCATCCGTGAAATATACCCCATCTGATGCATCAACTGAATAGTTGCCAGAAAGGGCGGCGTTTCCAACACCTGCACCGCCAACTTTGCCAATCTTGCTACCCTTTCCACCTCCCTTTGGGCCGCCGCCGGGAAGACCGACAGATCCTCCAAGACCCCATGTTGTATTCTCAGCAGAGCGGTACTGATCCTGCGCCAAGCGAGTAGCTTCAACGCCCTGCCCGATATCTCTGCTGGACCCGACCTGATCAGTTACGCCCTGATTTGACGAGTAGCCTTCTCCCTTGGAACTGCTCGAGCCTTGGGTCGTAGAGTTTTGTGAACCACTCGACGACCGGAACCCCGTCGATTCGCTAAAGCCCATGCTCTCGAGTGCCGCAACGCGCTCCTGGCGAGCATGGGTCAGCTGTGTACGGCGCGTTTCGAGCTCTGACGCGGCCTGGCTGATATCCGCCATCGTCGAACGCGTGACACTCGGATTGAAGCCGAGGCTGCTGATGCCCGGCCGGTTGTCGAAGATCGCAGTCCCATCAGATGTCTGACCAAACTGTGTGCCGTTGGGGTTCGTAAAGGACGAACGCGCGAAACCGCCCTCAAAAGAAGGCGCCGTGTTCCAATGATCGCGCTGCACGACGTTGCCAGTCAGATTTTGATAGCTCTGGTTGCCATAGGCGTAATTGCCGGTAGTCCGTTCGATCGCGGCAGCCTCGGCTGCCGACTGCGCCGGCGCCAGCATAGAGGTCGCCTGGCTCGACACCGCCATGGCCCCGCGCGCCAAGCCGGCCGCCAAGAAGGGAATCGACATCATCAGGAACCCCGCGATCGTCGCCGTGTCCGAGTTCACAGCGTCGATGCCCTCCATCGTCGCCATCGTGAAGCCCGTGGGCGCGGCCGCGGCCATTGCAGCTTCTTCACGCCCCATGATGAACATGTGAAGAACCGCATAGAGCGGGCCCCATGCGGCAAGGTAGAAGAAGCCCGTCAGGTAGCCCTGGAGCGCGCTCACGCCCGACTGAGGCATCAGGAACAGCGGGAAAATGACAGGGAACATCGCGTAGAACACAACCGTAAGCACGATGTTGAGCAGCGGAACCCACGTCATCGCCTGCTGCGCGATCGTCACATAGGTGTTCTTCGCCTGGGTCTCGGCGCGCAGCATCGCAAAGGTGTCCCCGTCAGTGCTGGACAGGTTTGCCCGCGCCTCGAGAAACGCGTCGGTTAGAGCCCTCTGCTGAAAAATCTGAGCGGCCGTCTGACCAACGCCATGAAACTGCGCCGCCACTTCGGGCAGATCGGCTTCCAGCTTGTTCTTGGCCGCCGCAGCGGTGAGATCTGGAAAGATGCTGCGCGCCGCAGTCGAGAGCTCAGTATCAGTGGCTGCAGGAACGCCTGCAGCCCCGGCGAGTGTGTTGTAAGCTGCCTCGCAGGTCACGATGCTGGTTGTGTTGTCGGCATTCCAGAACGTCATAGCGCGCGCCGGCGAGCCTGGTCCCATTGCGGCCAGCACGTCCGCCGAATTCATGACATCGCCAATATCCTTCTGCCCGAGCAAGAAGTCATAGAACAAGCACTGCTTGTCGTACTCGGTCAGATTGGCGTGGACGCGAGGATCGCGGAACTTGAAGTCTCGAGTCTTGTCGTACAGCCGCGCGCCATAAATCATCCCATTCGTCCGATACTCGAGCGTGTCCGGCATCACGAATACGGTCTCTGCCTGCTGGGTGAGCCAATCACCGATCTGGCTTGAAAAGGACGCTATCGCCGCAAGACCTATCGGAACGTTGGCCACGACAGCCGGCGCCAGACCGGGGTTGATCCGATCCGTCACTTTGACGCTCGTGGTCGGGACGATCAGCGCCATGTACATGAGCGTCGACGACAGGAACCACGAGAACCAGGCGCGCCAATTCAAGCTGAACGCCACCACGAGCAGCACGTAGGCAAAACCGATCACCATCGTTACCCGGAGCATGGCCCGAAAACCCCCTCCCCCGGTCCATGCGGCAACCGCGTTGAGGACATTGACGATGTACTCGCCGCCCCCGATGGTGAAGATCTCAAGCATGGATCGCCTCCGTCAGTTCAAGCCCTGGGCAGCCGCCCCAGATCTGAATGAAAGTGCCGCGGACATTTGCGGAGAGATTGTGTTTCGAAGTGTTCGCTCCAAAAACACGGCTCGATCGACAAAGATTTGGGTCCGCTGGAGACGCTCGTTCATCGAATAGCTGTAGCTATCGATGACCGAACTGACGTTCTGCAGCTGGTCGCGCCACTGCTGCAAGGTCGCATCGTCAGCTTCGCTGAACGATCCCTGCGCCTTCTGTACGTAGCTGTAATATTCCCGGACAATCGTTTCGAGCATGTCCATCGCCACGATCTCGGCGAGGCCTTGAATGTCGGCTTCTGTCATCCCTCCGAGCTGGGCTGCCGCGTTGACGGTAATAATCTTGTAGAGAGGGACGCTCGTACCACCGAGAATGCCGACCTCCTCGGCCGTCAGCGCTTCGTTGGTGCGAACCTTGTTCGCCATCGATCGGATTAAGGTGGCGATACGAGGCTGAAGAGCCTGACTGGCACTGATGGTGACGGTATTCGAATACGAAGGATTGAGGCAATCGTCCGTCTCATCGCAGCGCAGAACCTTGGTTTCCGTCGAACCGACCAGTAGAGCCTGGATCAAGTCGCGGTTTCCATGTCCAAAGTACTTGATGGTGCCGTTGGCATCGTCCGAATCGGCCCGCTGGTAGACGATCGTCCCGACCAGCGTCATCAGATATTCCTTGAACTCCCGATCGAACGACGGGTAGCTCTTGTTGAGCATGTGCCAGGTATAGTTGTAGGACTTCGACGGGATGGTATCATCGCCATTCTTATTGAGCGTCTCCGTTCGCTCCCCGCCAGCATTGCAATCCTGCCTCGCCTTCGCCCAATCGGTCGCAAAGCCCTGACTGTTCGCTATTGCCTTGCAGACTTCGGAATCGCGCCCCTGATTCTTACCCCATAGACCAGCAACCAGCCCCTGCGCCGCCTCGCAGGACGAGATGTTCATCTGATTGAGCTTCTCGATCTTCTGAGCCATCTCCTCGATGGTTTGCGAGATCTGTGGGCTGATCGACTTGATCGCCAACTGGAAAGCGAAACCAAGCGCGTTGCTCGCCACAGCTTTGAGCATCGCCACGATCTCGTCCGTATTAATGAACGAAAACGCCCCGCCGAAGATGTCGATGCCGCCACAGCCCGCCTTTACGCTCGGCAGCTGGACGTTGACCGGGTTGATGTCCTTGTTCTTGAAGCGCGTCCAGACGCCGCCACCCGTGTAGTACCCGGCCGACTGGCCCTGAAAAGCCGTCGGACCATATGCGTTGCCGGCACCGCCCATATCGTTGAAGAAATCGTTCAATTCCGTGCCCACATTGGCAAATGTCTGAACGGCGCACATCTGCGATGCTGTAAGCACCAGCACCGCAATCCTCACACGCTTCCGCCACGGGGCGCGCCCGCGCCTGTCGATCCCGGCCATCAGTAATCACTCCCTGGTTCGGTCTGCGTGAGTGTGAAAATCCGGTCCATGACCTCATCAGCAGCCATTAAACCGTAGCCGATCGGAATTGGCCGCTTGGTCTGGGTATCGAACAGAACAAGCGCCGGGACCTGATCTCCCGTCAGCCCCATCTTTCGATATTGGCCGGTGTCGACCACATAGTGCGGAAACTGGTCGTTCGGCCCGCCGTCCATGGAAACGGCAAGAACTTCGAGCCCATACTGATCTGAAAGTGATCGGACGATCGGACCGAAGACACGGCAAGCTGAGCACGCTGACGAGTAGAAATAGAAGACCCCGTAACGCTGCGACAGCTGCGCCATCGTCGAGGCCTTTGCGGCCTTGCGATCCTCCATCCAGGTTCGCTTACCAAGCGAATTTATCGGGCGCTCAAACGTATAGTCGAGCTCCGGATTCTGCCAAACCGTCCTTCCCCAAACATCGGCAAACGTCGAAGCACGATCCAACTGCGCGCGCTGATAATGCATATATGCCGCCAGGTTCTCGGTCGTCGGATTGAGAATGGCCCGCGCCTTGAGTTCATCGAGCTCTTCGCCAATGGCTGCCAATTGCTTGACTGCAGGCACCGCACTCGGCGTCTCTAGCAAGGTTGGATACTTCTCCTTGTCAGGATCACAATAGAACCAGCTCCCTAGCTTTCGCTGCTCACAATAGAAGACATCGCGAACTGGCCCTGTGTCCTCCGCAAAGGTTGGTATCGCCGCGGCCGCCTGCGAGATAATAAGCGCGACCGCCGTCACACCATGAAGCGTTTTACGCATCGTCCGACTCCCGCGTCGTTGTGAGTAGATTGAGAATCATGCTGACGTTCAGAAGGCCCAGGCCCCGATCGATCATTCTGATGCAGCCGCCGTAGAGCGACGTCACAGCGTCGATTCCGTGCGGGGTGAGCCGATACTCGCAGAGCGTTTCGTCACCGCGGCGCACGATCCCTTTGGCGATCATCGTGTCGAGCGCGGCCGATACGTCCGGAACACGCACCTTGCGCTGGAACCAGTCGGAGAGAACCTCCTGCAGGTCTTCATCAGTTGAAATCTTCTGGCGAGAAATCGCATTAGCGACCGCCAGCTCGAACACGCTGAGATCGGGCACCCTTCGGTCAAAATGGATATGAGAAACGTCAGGCATCAACGTCATGACCCCCCGTGCAACTTGTAATATTCCTCGATCTTGTTCTGGATCTCGATCGACGTCTCGACTTCGTCGGGCACCTTCGCCGCATCAACGAACTCGTCATAGACTTCGGTGAAATCCATCTGCGACAGATCGAGTTGCTGAAACTCTTCGACCGTGAAGCCTTCGCAGTCGGGGTTCTTTGCCGTTCCCCAACTCATTGCGAGCTGCGCGCGCCCCTGTTCCTGAAGGATCCGGCTCAACTTGCTTTCAAAGCAGCAATAGCTCTTGCGCTTGCTGGTGCAGACCCCGAGGATCTTGTCGGAACAATATGTCCCGACATAGTGGCACAGCCCCATCCGGTCCTTCACATCGAGCAACTTTTCGTCGTTCGAGCACAGGAACATCGTCAGGAACGGCGTAGCCAGTGCCGCGATCGCCGTGGGCCCGCCCGCGATCGCGGCGGCGCCCGCGGCTGTTGTTATGAGGCCCGAAGTCTTGCCTGCGCAGCAATTGACCAAACCGAATACCGGCTTGTGACACCCTTCCTTGGCCCCATTGAACAGCGTCAGGTTATCTGGGTCGAACTGATCTCGGACATCGCCCATGGTCTGCACCGCGACCATGGCATCCTTGAATTCAGTAGATGCCTGCCGCTCAACCTGCATGCATTCGCCGTTGATGCAATAAAGATCGCCAGCGCACAGATAGGCCTGCGGATTTGTCGTGCCGCTCGCCGGCGTGACGCAGCGATACACGTCATCGTAGACATTGCATGACCCGTCGTCGTTTTCGCTCAGGCATTCCTTGTGATCAAACGTACATTGGGCGTTCGCCTGCAGCTCAGAACAGTCGTTGGCTGCCTTGCGCTCCGTGCACTGAAATGTCCGCGTCCAGGCCCAGCATGGCTGCGTTACGTCGACGCCGTTGATGTTGCGAGTCACCGGATCGCTGTCGCTGCAAACTTCGCTGCCCTGTTCAGCGCACTGCGCGTTGCCGGCGAAAGAAGCACAAGCAGACGTATTTCTGGTGATAACGGCGGGCTTTACCGTCTCGCCCTTCGACATCCAGAACGCCCCTGTCGATGGAACGATGCCCGTAAAATAGGCGGAAGAAGCCGCCGTAAGTCCGGAAATTTCCTGCGTACATTCAAGTATCTCGGTGCTGTAAGAAGAGTCCTTGCAATCGCCTGCAGCCTTGTATCCATAGAGACCCACATTACCACAATAGGAAAACGTTCCTTTGCTTTGACAGGTTCCAGACGTGACATATGAATTGAACAGCGAGCGTTTGGCATATGGACCTCTGTCCGCTGTGTAATAAACCCATGTCGTTATCTTCTCTACTTCAACATTTAGGGTCTCAGTGCACGTTTGCGTGCTCGTGATGATCTGGTCGCCCTCATTACATGTCTCGAAATACGTCGATGATGTCGTGCCGTCATTGGGCAGAGGCTCGCAATTACCGGTCGATCCGCCTGCCGAAAGGCCCGTTCCAACATATGCCTCCGGATCATATTCGATATCCTGAGCCGTGGAGAGGTCGATCGTTGCGGGGTCAAACTCCGGCCGCGAACTGTCGATAACAACACCGTAGTCCGGGTTGGAATATCGCTCGGAAATGCCCGCGTCAGTCAGTCCATCGGGGTCATCGAGATATTTCGACGCGTCAATGGCGGTGCCGCCGTAGCCAGGAACATCATTTTCGCTTCCCTCAGCTACCGCGCCGCTCGCCTGTGCGTCACGAACTGACTTCGCGAAATCTTCGCCCTGCTTGAGCGCGTCCGCCTGCGCCCAGCCAGGAACGGGTGCCAACAGCAAAACTGCTACAACAAAGGCACGCCAACCAGTCATTGCCGCGGTGTCAGGTTGGCAAGAGCGACACGCGCCGCAGGCGCACCAGGCCCCCTGCCCTCAACGAATTCCTGGAGAGCATAGGCCAAACTGACGTTGCCCGAGATCCTGTCGTGTGGAGGCGCCGGAGTTACGCAGTCAAGCTGATCGCACGGCTCGAAATTCGTCGACGCCGCGACGATGGTGGGTACGCGGTCGACCTTGAACGCCCGAAAGAGCCGCGGATCGATCGCAATGTTCGACGCCGATTTCTGGTCTACTACTCGAGACAGCGCCTCGACAAATGGCTTAGGGCCCTCAGCCGAAAATCCCCGGAAGATCACGACACCGCCAGCTTTCGTCGTATCGGCGATCGTTCGGCGAAGCGATTCCCCTGGCATCGACAAACTCACGAACGCCATGATTAGCGGTGTCGATTTGGGCCCAGCGACGGTGCTCTTCGCGCCTGCCACCAGCTCATCCAGATTTACCGGACCTTCGCTCTTACCAATCGCACTCACATCAAGATCGGCGATCCGATCCCGGGCATTGTCGACCACCTCTCGTGCCGCAGCGGCCGGTGGATCGCCTTGGCCAGTGACGAAGTCGAACACGTCCTGCGCGTCCTGACGCCCGTTTTCCGCGCGCTTCTCCACAGCCTGCAAATCAAGCCCGTCGATCGTCTGCGCCAGTGCAGCGCTCACGATCCCGATCGCCAATACACCGCCAAGACCAACCATCGATTTGCGCATTTTCGTCCTCACAACACGCAGCAGTTACGCTTGCGCCAAAGTAGAAAGCCCATGTCTTCACCAGTCACTGGGTAAGTCCTCGCGGCACCGGGCAGCAAAACCGAACCGCCGATCGGGGAACAGGCCTCGCGCCCCGACACCATTGGCGTCGGGTTGACTTGCTGCAGCCGGTACTGACTCTTTTTGAGGATCGGCATGACATACTTACCGCACAGCGCCTTCGAACCCATCGTTCCCCATGCAAGCGCTTGGCGGTGCATCTTGTAGACCATGCGCTCTGCCGCCAATCGTCCCGACTGGGTCATACCCACGCTCGCACCCACGTTCCCGTTGAGCGGATACATCGACCCCTGGCAGCCATCACACCAAAACAGTTCATTGAGCGGCAGATGTGCCGTCGCGGCCACGCAGTCGGCCGCGCAAGCCGCCTGAGCTAATGGATTTGCAAAGATCAACGCCTCCGGATTAATCAGCGTCGTCAAGGTGTCGTCCTGCCAAAGCGGATCGATCTCGGTCATGTAAGCGATGTCGAAGCTGGCCTGTTCGAAACACACGAAATCCGTCAGGATCTCCAGCCAATAAAGCAGTGGATAGACGTAGTAGTGGACATGATACTTCGCCGTGTCAGTCCCGCCGTTCGAGCCCACATTGGCGGCATATCCACTGCCCATGGTCAAACCCGGTGACAACTTGATCCCACCCAGGTTCGGAAAACAGAAAGGCTTCGTCGTCACATCAATCAGGCGTGCCGGCTCCCAAAAACCCATTGCGACGCCAATGCGCGGAATGGGTGATCCGCACAGGCAGATGGGCGAGCTCGGATTGCTGGTGTCCGCTCGCGAAGAAGGCCAAATTCGCAGACCGCCAACGGATAGCGGGAACATGCACCCCCAGCACACATCAGTGATCGGATTGACAAAGCTTCCTGAGCAACTGCCTGTCGGAACTTGCGCGCGCGCCGCCCCGGGGATGATCAGGAGCAGGCCGAGAATGGCTTGGACAATCCACCTAGGCATCGTCATCGCAGCCGTCCCCGGAGAACAAATAGGCGTCGTCCGCTGCATTTTTCGCTCGAGCCCAAAAGAGGCCCTGGACGAGCACGAAGGCGCCGAGACCGGCAAACAACGCAGCCGCACCTAATTTCGAAACCGATACCGCAAGCGGCCACAGCCAGGTCAGGATAGCGACAGCGACGAGCGCTCCTATGAGCCGGCGTCGCGCAGAGCGAAGTTGACGCGTTTCCGGCGCCGCCATCGGATACGGCATATGCTTTTCGATGAACTTCCTCATGACCCCTGCCCCGGCTTGAGTGCAACTTCACGCACGATGAGTAGCTTGCCCTTTTGCTCGACGAGCGCAGGCGTATGTTCGATGCCGAACTTACCGGTGAGCGTGCCAGCCTGGTCGAAGTAGAACCGGCGCTGCTTGGCCTTCATGAGATCAAACGGAGACCCGCTGACCATGATGATCTTTGCTGCGCGTTCATCGCCCTGTCCAAGGGCCCACGACACCTGGGCTTCGTCGTCACCATCAATGAACAATAGCTTTTCGGACATTGTAATCTTGTCGAGGGGATTGATCCGCTGACCAGCCACCGCGATCAGGTTGCCCTTGGCGTCCCTAATGTCGCTCTCTAGAGTGATGGTCGGATCATATTCCCAAGTACGGCTCTCCGTAGCCGCGACCATCCCGGCGACAGGCGTTGGCCGCATGACTTTTGCCTTCACCCGCTCAGCGAAACGTGCGTTCAACTCGTCCAGCTTTCCGCTGGCCTTCGCCGCTTCGAGCTTCGCCTTGATCACGTCGAGAAAATCTGGCTCGATGATCGGCCATGCCTCGCCCACTTGCCCATGATCCACGGCCATCGCCGCGTGGAGGCCCGGCAAGCCTGCACCGCCGATCGCACCAAAGAGAGCGACTGCCGCGAGTGACCGAATCCTCACAGCACCGGGCTCCCAACGCCAGCAATGCGGTCACGGCACACAAAGCCTATCTCCGCATATCGGCTATCAAACCCGTCCTTGTGACCACTTCCTGCATAGACGCACCCATCAGGAATGCGGCCAGTCGGCCCCGCGGCCAGCGGGTCTCCCTTAAGTGTGAATGGCTTGAGCCGAGCGACCTTGTGACCGTTCACCAGGACGTCGCGGCCAACGTGCTCGACAACGTCACCGGGAACCCCATACGCAATCTTGGCGAACGCCGGCGGAGGACTTCCGAAATACTTGAGGACCATTGGATCGCGGCCCGGGTTGAAGATCACATAGTCCCCCCGGTGCGGGAATTGTCCTGCGGAAACCAGAAAGGCCCAATTGGGAAGCGACCCGCTTTCATTGATCATGAAGGCGTGCGTCCGGCTCCAATGGGAGAGCGACTGGCCGGCTACAGCAAGAACACACAGCCCGCCGATCGCCGCCATCTTGGCCCGAAACGACAACCGAACCGGCCGCGCCTTATTGTCTATGACGATCGTCACCGTGACCTCCGTTGCTGGCCATGAAGGATTCCATGCCCTGCTGTACCGGCGTTATGGCGGCCACCTTGGGCATGGGCACCTGGGCATAGACCTCGCTCTTCACTTGCGCTGTGATGTCCGGGATATCGCCGCCGACGATCGCTTCGTTCACCAGCACGATGCGGCCATCCTGGCCTGCGGCAGCCACAGCCTTGTCGAGCACCGCCATGAATTGGGCCGTCTGCTGCGCGGCCGTGCGATCGTCGCTCCCAGACCGGGCTTGCGCCTGAAGATACTCGGCTATCACACCCTGGAGTTGAAGCTTAACGAACCTGTCTTTACCCATGCCGTCATCGAGGAGGCTCTTCGTCACCCAGGCGCCCCAGACAAGGCAAACGGCCAAGCCGACAACCAGAGCGGCATCTTTCAGCTTCAGTCCCCCGGAATTTTTTGGCCGCTTCGCTCCCCGAGCAGACGCGCTGGCCGACGATACAGGTGCGCTTCTATGCTTCGCAACCAGCCCGTCTTCGGGAGAGCTCGCAGATCCGGCGCCGAGCTGGACTGCCATCGCTGAGGCATCCCCCCGGGAAGCTTCATCCTCGATGGCGCACGATGCTCCAGCATCCGCAGCAACATCCCCCTCTCTACCGCCTAGCAGGTCTCCTTCCATATCGCCCGATTGCAATGATAGGACCCCTGCAAGACCTCGCTTAACTCGCTGTGTCATCGTCAAATTCCTTCAGGAGAATGTGCGCCAGTGATTGCCGGCGAAAAATGCCAGCGAGTGCGAACACGACTGCCAGCACCCACAGGAGAATTGCATCGAACTGATGCTGCCGGGCTGCATCGGCCGTGATGTAGCGCGACGACAGATTGGCCAGCTGATGCATGAAGCCTTCGAGCGAGAAATTCGCGACGGCACACAGCGCCATCGTGACTGCACCGACCGCCACCAAAGCGTTGACCGACACCCAACCGAGCAGCCTCAAGCCAGTGGCGAGAAACGATTGCGCGAACGCTTTAATGCTGGCCTGCGCGTTCGGGCGAGGAGCAGTTCTTGCGAACGCCATCACTCCGCTGCCTCCCGCAGGCCATCCTCGACGACATACCGGTTCGGAAATGCGACCATCTCGATCGCCTGCGCCATCGGATATCCGGCAGTGACATGGTCCTCGATCTTCGCGAAGACATCGGGACTTGAGGAGTAGAGCGAGGCGGAAAAGGCGTCGAGCACGAGGCGGCAAACCGTCTCGGTTTCCGGCCCGCGAACCAAAACGTCCGAATATTCGACGCCGTTGCGCTTCAGGGAACGCAAAAGCGCCTCTGTGTAATTCGACATCTCAAATCGATCGGACTTGCGGAAATCGGCGATGGTCTCCGATTTCTGCTGCAGGATCACGAACCAGTCGGAGTTCTCGAGGGCAGCGCGCGATCCGTCGGACTTGTAATAGTCATTGATAGACTGTGTCGCGGTGATCAATGACGCACCGTATTTGCGGCATGTGCGCGCATAGGTTTCAACGAAATCCGCCATGGCGCCGCCCTTCAGCATCTGCCAGGCTTCATCGATCATCAGCGCCTTGGGAATCGAGCGGCTCATGCGACGCATCGTCTGTGATGCAACGAACATGATCGACGTCAGTACTACGCCCCTTAATTCCTCGCGCGAGGCGAGATCGGAAAGCTCGAACACCGTCAGGTCAGCGGTCAGATCGAGATTGTTGTCGCCGACGAAGAAGCGGCCATATGTCCCTTGCTGCGAAAAGGGCAGCAGCGACGTCGCCAAGTCCCGCGCGTAGTGGTGCGCCTCTCCTTCGAGCGCGGTGATGATATGATCAACCGTGCCGTCCCGGTTGTGCTCGGTCCAGACCGTGTTGACGGCTCTGTCGATCAAGCCCCGCTCGGTATCATTCAGCCTGTTCTCGTTCCGCGCCATCTGGGCAATGATCGCCTTGAGCATCGCCATGCAGTCCACGAGGTAATCCTCATCCTGCTCAGCAACTTCTTGGTCGATCATCCGGAACGGATTGATGGAGATCCCCGACGAAAGCTTGAATTCGCTGAATGTGCCGCCCAACGCCTTTGCCATGTGCTCGAACGACCGTCCGTCGTCGATCACGATGACCTTTGCTCGCACACCGGCAAGACTTGCAGTCAGATCCTGCAGAAGCACGGACTTTCCCGAGCCGGACTTTCCCGCGATGGCCACGTTGTGGTTGCCCGCCTTGTTCTGGAATGGAGACCAGAACTGAGGCTGCCCCCGTCTACCGATGAAAAGCACATGCGGAATTTCGCCGCCGACATATTCACCCTGAAGCGGCGCAATCGCCGCCACGTTGGACGACAAGAGTGTGCGAAACCGCTTCATACGCTCCAAATCGGATTGCAAACCGTCAGCAATCATCAGCGGGAAGTGCGACATGAACGCGGGGAGCTGAATATGGGTCTCGTCGATGAGATCCCACCCGGCCGCCTTGTACATGCCCTTCACAAGCCGCTCGGCGGTTTCGGCCGTCCCACGCGGCGCAATGATACTGAGCGTATAGTATGTACGGATCAACTTCTCGCCCGATTTCACCCGGTCCTGGACCATGCGCCACTCGGCCGCCTGATCCTTGATCTTCGGAACCAGCTTGACGCCTTGCCCTTCCGACAGCGATTGCGTGCGCGCGAACTTGAACCCTGCCTTGGCCTCGGATGCCTCGACGCCCGGAATCACGCCGCAGACCGATTGAAGCGTAGGACATGGCAGGCAGAGCTTTGGGTTGAAGATATCGCCGATGGTCTTCTGGGTGTCCCATGGTGCCCAGCGATCGGGAAAATTGCGGATCGACATCGTTCGAACGTCAAACCGCTCCGGAACGAAATCGTCATACTCCGGCACGCCGTCAACGACATTCCCGGTAGGCCGCAAAGATTGCGCGTGGAGAAGCAACCGATCTTTCTCGACATGCGTCACAAGGTCGCGCCGGATGCACTGCTCGTTGATCGGATCGAAACGATTGTAGCCAGGCGCATCATCTCCCGCCCCTGTCGACGCGCACAGAATCTCGTCAAAAAAGCGGATAAGGTGCACAGGGCCCAGATGTCGCACCGGCACATTGATGGAATCGAGAGCCGAAACGACGCCTTCGCGCATCGTCAGCAGGTCCTCAACTTTCAGTCCGGAACCATCCGGCGCACCGACTGACAGCAACACGCGAAAGTTTCGCAAATTGAATGGCCCGTCACTCGCGAGACTCTTCCATGCCCCCGACCGCAGCTTATCCGCTCGATGACGTGCGAGCGTGCCGAATACTCCGCCCGCCTCGATCCGAGGCAACACCCATTCAGTAAGCTTCTCGGAAATGCGCGGACTGGCATAATTGACAATGCTAAACGCACACCCTGGCATGAGAACGTCGGAAAATATCGTACCGACCATCTCGGCTGTCCGCTCATCGCCGCCGATCAACGGCGCCAGTTCAAGCACGAAGCCTTTGGACCGAACCTGGTAGAAGAGCTGCCTTTCGTCGTCGTAAGAACGATATCCCAGGAAATTCGACAACATCGGGATCGATGCCGGCCGCATCGTCTGTTCCGGCTTTCGCCGATCGCCCAACATCAGTTCGGTCAAGTTTTCGATGATGCCCATCGAATTCACTCCTGCGCAGGGAACGATGCGGCCTGCCGGCGCGCGCGCTTGGCAAGCTTGGCATCGACCTCGGCCTTGATTTGATCGATGGCCTCCGGTCGCGCCTTTGGTGCAGCGTCACCGGCGGTGACGAGCGCGCTTTCCGGCTCGGTTGCCGGGCGAACCAAAGACAGCAGCGGCGGCGCGCTCTCAGCCGCCGCCAACAGGCCTCGCGAGTCCCCTCCCTCGCGGCCACGATTAGCCAGCTCGACGCTGCTAGCCGTCCGGCCCGGCAAACCGACCTCCGTTTTCACGACCGCGCGATCATGCGTGACGCCGGCCCCATCAGTGTAGGCCGGAAACACCACCGAAAGTTGATATCGCTGGTTGTCCTGCATCGGCGCGGATGACGCCGCCGCCTTCGCATCAGCCATGTGCGAACGATCCAAATTACCGTCATCGACTTTGTACGGCCCTGCCGGTGAGACGAAGCCGTCCGCACTTCCCGTGGCGATTTCAGCGAGCGCCTGATCGTCGATCGTCATCGACGGTGCGCACTGGCCGTCTGGCGCCGCGCATCGAAACGAGCCCTTGACGTTCGTCCCAAGCGACGTGCAGCCGGCGAGCGCGACAAGCGCAAGAACGGCCATACCGCCTTTGGCAGCGTAAGCTATCGCGGCCATCAGCTCGCTCCCTTCAACCATGTCTCGAGAAATTCGCGCGGCCTGAAGCCATGGACCACTGCTCCGTCGCTGCGGACGATGACCGGCGTCCCGGAGAATCCGTTCTTGCGAGCAAAAGCCTCATTTGCATCAAGGCCGCTTGTGTCGCACTTCCTCGCCTCCAGAGGCTCCTGCTCGTAAGCCTTCTGCAGAGCCTTCGCCCGATCGGTTGAACAGATCACCGCGTCTGAAATCGACCGTGTGCCCAGTACAGAAATTGGGCGTTCGACCACTTTGACGTTCATCGCCGCAAGCGTCTGGTGCAGACGGTTACAATACCCGCAGCGAAAATCGCTGAAGACCGTCACAGTGCGGCTGCCCGAACCCCATGTAATGGCGCCCGACGCCGGCAAGCCTGCAAGCGACACCTTCTCTGCGGGCGCAGCCACCTCCTTGGCTCCAGGTTGCGAAGAACTACCCGCGTCGGCATCCGGATCGCTCGCTCTCGCTGCCCCCCCAACGATCGTTTCCGGGCTGATTTCCAGTAGCCGCGCGGCGGTCAGATCCTGCCGGGTCTCCATGTCGTAGACTCGGCCGATGATAAGGAAGCGGCCGCCCCGGTCCGTATAAAATAGGTTCGACCCCGCCTGAATCTCGCACAATCCAGGAATCTTGCCGCAATCAACCGCCGCGATCTTCGTCTTGGGCAAACGCTCTGCAAGCGTCTTCAAAAGCGACGCATCGTCCCCGCTCATCGCGTAAACGGCGGAGCCTCCCGCCACTACGAGCAAAGCCACGCCCAAAAATTTCGCCAGCTTGTACATGATCCACCTCAGTTTCGAATGAAGGTGCCGTCAAGGAACACCACCTCGACATCGGCGCCGGTGGGCATCTCGATGACCGGCTGATACTGCTCGGCCCGCTCGATCAGATAATCGGATACGGTATCGCCGGCCTTCGACACCCCTTCACCAAGACCGCCCTTGACGATGTCGCCTGTTGAAAGCTGCTGGCGCTGGCCGTTGACACTGACGTTCGCGCCGCTGAAGATTGAGTTCGCGTTTGCGGAGAAGCCGCGGCCGAAGCCACCCGCGAGCCCGGCCAGGAACGCCTGACCAATGAGCCCCCCTTCACGACTGACAACGCGCCCTCGCAGCCCGACTTTCCCTCCAAAGGAGATAAAGCCCTTCACTTCCGAAACCGCGAAGCGCCCACCGGGCTGCGGGCAGGTCATGCGCTGCAGCTTCACATAGACCTTCTCCGAGGAAAGATCTCCGTAGGCAGCCCCATTGACCATGCAGCCTTGGACTTGCGTCCTGTAGAGTTTCCCGTCCGAGAAGACCGACCGCGCAGGCCCGGTGATCCGCAGCAGAACGGGCAGAGGATCGCTTTGGCTGTGAACGTTTGTTGCCGCGTCAACGCCGACGACGACTTTGGCCGTCGCTATCGAATTAGGCGGCAGGAAATTTGGGCTGTCTGTATATGTTGCCGCCTGTTTTCCGCCCGCTTCGATCCTCTTTGCGTCACCCGAAGGACCCGGACTGCCACCATCAAACGAAACCAGCTTCACCTCATTGCTGCGACCTGTACCCGCTTGAACGCCGGATACGCCCAGCGCACGCGCCGATGCGAGAGCACCAGGCGCCGATGCTGAAGGGGCCGACTTCTGCAGGCTGTCCAGTTGCCCCTTCAGCTGATCGTTCTCGCGCTGATAGGCCTCCAAGACCCGCGTCGCGTCCGCCTTCATTTGCTCGTTTTCCTGACGAAGGCTCTGCACTTCATCCTGGACCTGATCGACCCGCGTCGCGGTCTTATCGACGCCCCTCAGCTGATTCTCCTGCGAATTGAGCTGCTGGTCGTACATCGTCATCCAATCACGATCGGCCATCTGCCGGTTCATGATCGCGTCGGTCGACACCTGCGTCTTGGCGTCGCCTATCACATTCTTGGTCGACTTCGAGCCGCTCCCGCCCAGAATATAGTACATCGCCAAAAGGCCCACGACGGCAACGCCCCCGTAGAGGATGAGTTTTTGACGCCGCTCCGCCGATGCATTCTCGGAGATCAGCCCGGTATCTTCGACGGCGTCATACTCGCCGCCCCGTTGCCCCTCGACGTCCTTGGCCTTGCGCTTGAAAATGTCCATCATAGCTCTCCTGCAGGAACCACCACGTAGGCTCCTGTCGCTTGGCCGGGGGCCAACGATGGGTTGGAAATGCTCACCGCGACAGCGCCGCGTGAGGCGATCAGGTCTTCGCCCAAAAGCACGGGCTCGCTTCCCGTGTTCTCGATGCGCAGCACCTTGCCCGCCAGCAACAAGCCGTCGTATTCGCTGACGAGCTGCACTTTCAGATTACCGACATTGACAGGCGCATGCGGCCGATCGTGGATCTCGAAACCTTCGGCCGGCTTCTGCTCGAACATCGCGCGCACCAAGCCAACCGCCTGCTGGTCGAGTGGCAAGCCCGATTTCAGAGCCATCGCCTCCCGTTTGGGCTTGTTGATCTCCGCATTGGCGACGAACACCTGTTTGGCTTCGGCGCCGGATACGCTGCAAACAAACTTGTAAACGAAGCCCTTCTTCGTCGTCCCGAAGAACGACAACGACGTGCGAACGTAGCCTTCGGGAACCGACAAGTAGATGTCACCTCGGGTCGCTTCGTGAACGACTGAAAAGTCCTCATTGGGATTGCCGCTCGATACTTTCGAGACCGACGCGAATTCATCGTCCTTGAGCGAGATTCTCGTGAGGTCCTGCTTAGAGGCATCGCATTGCACGGTTCCATTGTCGGCGACGGAAACTGTCTGATCGGCGAGAGCCGGTGCCGAAGACAGCAAACCTAGCGCCAAGATCACTGCTCCTAAGGAGCGCTTTGCCAGGCAATCGAGTGACGAGAGCAGCGCCGCTCCCGCGACCAATTCGCATTGGCCCAAGACGTTCGTCATTCGGTTTCATCCTTCTTGAGAACAACGCCAAAACCGAGAAGCTTGAGGCTCAGACCCTCGTATTTCCATGTGAAGCGGAAGACGCGATTCTCGCTGCGAACATCGCGCGCAGCGACAACCGTATGCAGAACGCCGCCGACCTCGCTGGTCAGCGCTTCGGGATCGACCCGTATCCAGTCGATCGTCACGAACTGGGTGACTTGGGAGCCCTGCTGCTCCTCGACGATCTTCGCGAGTTCCGCCTTCAACGGCCCGCGAGCCTCTGGAGCGGTAATCTTGAGGATGGAATCCATCCAGTACTGCAACGTCTCCGGCGATCGATTTAGAGTGAGGAGTGCCGCGTCGCGCGTCACCGCTTCCAGGTAGTCCGCCGAAACGCCCGCGGACGAAATCGCCATTTCCTTGGGCACGACAGGCTGAAGAATGACCTCGCGATCACGTCGGCTCGCGAACGTCAGAAGCGCGAAACAAGAAAGCAAGAGTACGAGGCAAGCGATCGCCAGCAGATTTCGCTGCTTGAGTGCCCGCTGCGATTGCTCGTGTGCGAAAGCAAGATCCATATCAGCCCGCCATGACCCGAAGATGAGAGGGCGGGGCGACCTTCAGACCAAAGAAGCCGCCCGGCAGATGCCAGTAAGCGACATGCAGCACCCAGTGCATCGAGCGACCGGCTCGAAGTTTGCGATACCCCAGCCAGGCAGCCACTGACAGGGCGAGCCCGATGACGATGTGCTGGCTAAGAATCCCCCAGGTGAAAGGGATAACCATCACAAGGAATTCATCGAGCGTCCAAAAGCCAATAAGCTCCGGGTCGTCGAGATGCTTGGGAATGCTATACTGATCCATAAGACCGCCCCGAGGAGATTTCATGGGCCGCCGGAGACGTGCGGCCCATGAAATTGGTTCAGATGGTGGCGGTCACAGTCGACGTGACGATCGGCACGCCGGTGCCGGCGCCGACGCCGACCCCGACCGGAATCGCGACCTGACCGAGCGAGAAGCGACCCGAAGCCAGACCGACAACGCCGCCGGCGAGAGACAGCACCGTGATGATCTTGCCGCCCGAACCTTCGAGGAAGTCCGTGAACTTCGTCAGCGCCGTATCGAAGGTGCCGTCCGTGCCGGCGAACGCCATTTCCACACCGACCACCGACGCAAGCGCCACCAAGCCGGCCGCGACGGCAATATTCTTGCCAACATTGGCAGCTTCCACTTTGAGAGCATTCATGAAGAGTACCTTTCCGTGTAATCCTGCGCATCTGCGCGAACACACCACGGAACAGACCCGGCGCTCGATCAATAACGCCCCGTCCTTTTTGTAACCACTTCTTAAATGAAGGCGGTCTATTTGATGAAATCGGGCATGATTCGGCACCCTGCACGGTTGCTTGCGGCACCACCTGGAGTCACGCAGTCTCCACTCCGGGTTCTATTTGCCCCCACAAGGAACAATATGCGCCCTCGCCTGGCGCTTTTGTGCGCCTCACGAGGCGAACATAGGTCGACCTACGGATACTCCGACCCATCGTTCCATGCCGAACCACATCGTTCAGCGCTCGAAGCAAGGCGCTTATCTACCGCCAGTTCCAGTGCTACCAGCGGCTCGGGATAAGCAGGGGCCTCCAGATCCGTGAACAGCGATTCAAGAGTTACCGTCTATAAGATGCGGGTAAACGAAAGTGCATTTGCGATGACACTGAACGCGATTCGGCAATTAAGCCGCCGTCATCTAAGATATGAAACCCTGTCCGGCGTTATAAACTACACGATATCGACTGATATCGCCCCCCCTTTCGAAGCCATTGAAGAATTACGTCTTGGAGCACCCTTTGATGGTGATATCCAGATTTTCCTCAGGCTGCATGCCAACAAGAGAGATCAATTCGAACACTTTCGTAAGCGGCTTCAAGAACTTGTGGATTTTCCTGTTTCCGCCCGAGAAACGGTAATCTTTTGCTGCTTGCTCGTGACACTCTCTGATTGAGGGCTTGCCAAAATCCTCTGTTTCCTCCCATAACAGCAATGCAAGTGCATTGGCCGTATAGGAGTCAGTCCCATACGGCTCAATGAAACCACACTTTGGGGTATTCATATGGGCCAGTTGATTCGGATGGACGCCGACGAGCAGAGCGCCGAAACCAACCCACGATCCAGCGCAGGCTTTGGGTATGCAGTGATCATCAGAGAAGCGATGGCCAGCCAGAATGTCAGCCTGCGCGAATTGCAACGACGAGGCGTCGTGAACGACCGGCTACGACGACAACTCTTCGAGAAAATCGAGGCAGGCCTAATAAGCGTTACCGAACTGCAGCAGGTCTACGATTGCCTCGGCATTGATCCCCTAAGAGCGATGGTCGCCGTCCAAGTCCTCAATAATCCGCAGGCCTATTTCGATCCATGCTGCGAAACGATCGCTGCCTACACCGAAGAACTGGGAATCGCTCTAAACGAGCAGCTCTCTGCGGTCCGGGGTGATTTCAAACCGATACGCAGAAACCTCTGCCGATCCCACGCGCAGAAGATCACAGAACAAATCTGCGCTCACCACGCGCGGGTCGTAGAGCGAGAGGAAACTCCGATCGCCTGACACTGTGCATCGGCCCTGCCATTGTTCAGCCTCCCCGTCCCTAGGAACAGCCGCGTAACGTTCCTCTCCGAGAGGAGTACCCACATGGCGATCGACCGAAAGGCAACGCACAGACAGCGCATGCGGGACCGCGGCCTGAGGCCACTGGAAGTCTGGCTGCCCGCGAGCCTCATCAACAGCATCGACGAATTGAAAAGGGACGGCGTAAGCCGTGACGCTGTCATTACCAACGTCATCAATTCCTACCTTAATCGAGAAAGGCACCAGAACGACGATGTAGCAATTCAACGCAACCCAGAATGAAAAAGGGCTCGGTTGGCGCCGAGCCCTTTTCATAACCCGCTGGTGGGAAAAGCAGTCACTTTCTCCTTACCAGTCCAACCCTTTTGGCGCAACCGATTTTGCGCAGCGTTTTGCTGCGCTCCAACGGTACGCCAAGCCCGGCCGGGCGTATGCCCGACCTTCACTGGTCCACGAAGGAGGAGATAGCACAGACAAAAAAGACCCAGGCATGGCCCGGGCCCTTGGAAGGATGAGGCCTCCGCCTGAAAAGGCGGGCAGCGCCAAAAGTTCACGTCCGAAAATACGCCTCACCTTCGCATTCTACAAGATCTAACCCGCGCCTGCCGCGGAGTATGATCGCGTCTGTGCCGTCTCTCGCAACACGCGGGAGCGAACGAATGAGTATTGCCATATGTCCGGCCGGAATCGTGACGACCCACCAAACAAGTGCGTATCGCGGTCATTCCAGTGCGATCGGGGACTTAGTTAAACTCGCTGATCGGCTGCCTACCGAGATCCCGGAGTTGCTCACGCCGGCGGACAGATCTCGATGGGCGGCACTCGTGTATTCAAGTTTGAGGAACGCGGCTAACAACCTCGAAACCCCTAACAAACCACTTCGAGCACGACTGCTCTGTGCGCTGAATTACCTTGCGAAACGAGGTAGCGTGACCCATCCCATCACGCGAAACACCTGGGGTAAACTCTATGAGCTTTGCCTCATGTGCGCCCATGAACAGGACTGGTCAGCTCCAGCAGGTCCGGTAATGGGCGCAAGCAACAAAACACTCGAAGACCGCTGGAACATCCAGAACGCAAGGCGTGTGCTGCGCGAATTGGCGCGCTGGGGCATGATCATCCCCTTCTGCGCCAAGGGCAATGGGCATCGATCCTATCGTCGAACGGCAAGCGGGCCGATTGGATCTGGATGGTCATTGGCCCCCCTGCGCATCCTCGTGAAATCGATAGAGGACCTCGTTCAGACCGAGGAACATCTGAGGATGAAGAGAATCGAATTGCCTAGGCGAACCACAGACGCACTGCGGTCAGCCTCAACTCTCCTTCGCAGCGTAACCGACTGCTCGTGGGCGAACGAGGCAGAGCAAAAACTCGGAATGTTAAGGGCGCAAAGAGACCAGCTACGAAACGCTGACATAGCCGAGCTTCAGGCCATTTGCTCCGATGCTGAAGACTTCCTGCTCGAAGTAGAACAGCTACTGCAATCTGCGATCCGTTGCCCCGATTTTGCGGACGAGTCGTCCACTAGACCGGACGATACCGTCCACTACCAATACAACGATTCAACAAACCAAGGTGAAAGTAGCAGCTCGGCAGAAGAGGAGTACGCGCACGACGGCCGCTCCCTTCCCGCTTCAAGGTCTTTAGGGGATACCTCTAAACCGGGTTTCGAAGATCCCTACGGCATCATTCGAAGCGGATTTTCGTGGCGTGAGACTTCTTGGCTTTTTCCCTTCACGCACGATCTGATCAATCTGCGTCATGGTCCTACCCGGTCGACACCACACGAACTGGCGCGGCTCATAGGCGTGTCCAACAACATCGCCGATGCCTCCGTCGCCGCGCTAGGCATCGCCGCAACGACACTGTGCTTGCTCATCACAGGCCAGCTCGTGGCGGAGAGTAAGATTCACAAATCAGCCGATGCCTATATGCGCGGAATAGTCCGTAAAGCCGCCGACGGCGATTTAAACATCGGGCATACTGTATTTGCGCGCAGGAGAACTGCGGAACACAAGCCCTTGGTTGCTTGTTAATGATATTTGCGTGAGTTGGGACTACACTTCAAGCATGAACCAAGCAGCGCTCATAGCCTGGACGTCCCTTTACATCGCGGTTGGCTGCATGGCGCTTATTTGCGGTGCTCTTGCCGCGGTAGCCACGTTTCTCGACCTGTTTCAAGGAAAATGGCGCCCCTCTTTTGCCACCCGCCTCGACATTGCCCTCGCCTTGCCCAAGATATGGCTGCGATGGCAACGAAACTATCTGCTTGGTACACCCGTAATCGCCTTCATTGCGCTGTATTTTGCCTATCATGTCGGCTTCGACGTCTTTTGGAACATCGAACCTACGGGATAAACGAAGCAAGCATCACCGATCGAGTTGGCACGCGCGTTCCGACCGGTTCATCACCACGACCCTGCTGGTGCTGCTCGATAGACGCCAAAATCTTACGAACATAGGCCCTCGTCTCGCGAAATGGCGGGACACCGCCATATTTCTGCACGTTGGCAGGGCCGGCATTATAGGCGCTCAGCGCCAGTGCCCAATTTCCAAACGCATCGAGCTGCTGCCGCAGATATCTCGCCCCACCTTCGAGATTGTCCGAGACATTCCACCGATCGGCAACGCCGAGAAGCCGCGCGGTGCCTGGCATAAGCTGAGTTAAGCCGGTTGCACCCTTCGGACTTAACGCCGCCGGATTATAGCGACTTTCCTGGACGATGAGCGCATCAAACAAATCTACGGGTACGCCGGCGCTGCAGGCGGCCGTGACCATCCGTTCGAAAAATCTGGCTCGCCGTACCTGCTGCTCTGCCGTCAACCCCGGGTAGGCCCGATATTGGCGTTGACCACATTGGGTTTCGGAGAGCCGCGCTGGAAAATCCCCAGTTACCCCGGCTCCGCCGCCACGCATCCATGACGGTATATACACCAAGTCTCCCGCAGATGATCGACTCGGCAATTCATCATCACCAAATCCGAGAAACTCCGACTGAAGGTTCAGTCCCGCAGATGCGGACGGATCATTTTCACGTCGAACCTCCGCCGCCGGCGTGTTGCCCGGCTGCAGCAATTGAAAGCCAACCGGTTGCCCTGAGAATGTCTGAACATCGGCTTCGCGAGCCTGGGCAGACCCTAGCCACCCCAAAGCACACGCCAGGGCCGTCATAATCGTCAACGTCTTCACATCAGACCTCGTTTCCAAAGCCTGGCTGTGGGTATCGCCGCGATGGCCTACACCCCCTCCGAACTGACATCAATCCGGTTTGTTCGCTGCGAGCCTTTGAGAACACGAGCGGTTGATGTCGCGGCTTTGCAAAATCGGGCTATTTTGAACAGCAGTTTGACATTTGACGCTGAATACTGGCATGAATATCAAAGTTGTTCGAAATTCTCGAATCAGGCCGGAGTGGTTCATCCATGCCATCGTATACCGTCAAAACACTTCGCGCTCTGACTCGCTCGTGCGAGGACATGCGCGACCGAGTCAAACAGATCGCATTCGAACCCGAAAATACCAAAGTGCTCAACCTTACGTTCGGTCCTGGCATTGCCGCCGAACTGGTCGGGCGTTCTGTTGAAGCTATCCGGCAAGCCGAAAAAGACGGTCGCCTGCCGCAGCCCAAGCAGCTGGGGAACGCTCGTCGATATTATACAATCGATGACCTCACACATATCCGAAAGGTGTTCGGCATCGAAGTCGGTAAAGCGTCCGATGAAGATGCTGTCGTCGTTGCAGTTCAGAATTTCAAAGGCGGCGTTGGCAAGAGCACCATCACCAAGCACTTTGCAGACTATCTAGCACTGCATGGCTATCGTGTTCTTGTGGTAGACTGCGATCCTCAAGCATCCACGACCACAATGTTCGACATCCAACCCGAATCGCTCCTCGACGACGAATGTACTCTAGGCGAATTTTTATCGCCTCGTAGTACCTTCGATGAATTCCCGAAGGCAATTCACGACACCGCTTGGCCGACGACCAAAATTGTCCCTTCCAGTCTTGGCCTGCAGGACGCTGAATGGGATCTCACTTCGACACTTACCGAAGGAAGCCAAGCTGTTCGAGAGAGCCTTCAACGGCTCAGGATCGGCCTGCAGACGGTCATCAAAGATTTCGACGTCATCCTACTCGATCCTCCGCCAGCCATGGGCTTTTTGGGCCTCAACGTAATGGCAGCTGCCTCGGGCATCCTTATTCCAGTGCCTGCCCGCCAACTCGATTACCTCTCGACCATACACTTCATGGAAACGATCGCTGAAAATCTCGAGATCCTGGATTCCCACGGAACGCCAGTCGACTACGGTTTCATTCGAATTGTGTGCTCCGCCTTCAACCCTGGCAAGCCGGGCGAACACGAAATGCTGCAGATGATGCAAGCGACCTACGCCAATTTTCTCCTGAGCCAGCCCATTCTGTCATCAGAAGAAATAAAGAACGCTACGCAAGCATTCCGCTCGATCTACGAAAGCAAGCCATCGGCTGCCACTGCGACATATCAGCGTTGCCGCGACAACCTTGATTCGGTCTTTGGCGAGGTTCTGCAACAAATTCGCCAACAATGGCCCTCTAAGAATCTTGCGATGCAACGAACGACGGACGATTCCGGGAGTATTGCAGCATGAGCCGTCCCCGCCGTCGATCAATTATCGGTGAGGCTTTGGCCTCCACTCCGGAAGCGGCCACCGATCAAAGCGAACCAGCGGCCCCCACAGCGCCGGAGCAACGAACCACGTTTACCGCGAAGCGTCTTGACGCATTCAGCGAAGCATCGCGCATGGTCAAGCGGCCCACCATCAAGCTCAAGCCCGCGGAATGCTCGATCTGGCCGGGCAACGCCCGCGACTATCAAGAACTGTCCGAAGACCGCCTACGAACCCTGATCGAATCCATTCAAGCCGAGAACGGAAACAAGATCCCCGTAGTCGTTCGACGTACCCCAAAAGCCCCCCTGCCCTATGAATTGATCATCGGCACCCGGCGACATTGGGCAGTTTCCTGGCTCAACGCCAACCACTACCCCGATATCGATCTTGTCGGCATCATCGATGATCTCGACGATGAAGCTGCATTTCGTCTCGCTGACATTGAGAACCGCGAACGCGAAGATATCTCCGACCTCGAGCGCGGACGAAATTACAAATTCGCTGTCGATACGTACTATGGCGGCGTCCAGACCCGCATGGCCGAGCGTATCAAAGTCTCAAAATCGATGCTGGCCCGCTACATCAGCCTGACCGAAATCCCCAGCATCATCGTATCCGCCTTCAATTCGCCGATGGACCTGCAAGTCCGTCATGCTGACAAGATCCTTCCTGCTCTTCGCGATCCAACCAAACGCCACAAGATGGAAGAAGCAGCTAAGGCCATTGCCGCAGAGCAAAGTTTCCGTCAGTCCGGTGACGAAGAGCCCATTGCAGGCAGCGCCGTCGTCGATCGACTTATTAAAGCTACGGCCAACCGCCCAAGAGGCAACACAAAAACCGTCATCCAGTCGGGCGACGTCGCAATCGGCCAGGTCGACCGTGATCGCTCAACCGGCCTTACGATTACGCTCAAGCCAAGCACCCTGTCCGCGGATGAAATTCTCGACGCAATCAAGCCGCTGATCGAACAGTCGAAAATTTTCCAATTACCGCCGCCCTCGTAGCGCCTCGACATTGACGGCATTCCCGGCACCGCTTGTCGACATTTTGAACGCCAAAATTGCACGGTTTCGTCTTGATTTTCATATACATACGTTGAATTTCCCACGCGTGGGAAACGCCGCTCCTCAGATAGGTTCACGCAGTGTCAAACAAGAACACAACCACGATCATAGACGGGAGGCCCGTCCAGTTCGAAATGTTCTTCACGCTGCCCGATTTCAGCGACATATCCCTTCGCGACTATCAGGAGACAATGCAGCGACCCTTCTTCAGCCTCTCCAAGAGGAAGCGGCTAAAGCCTATCGACTACGTCAGCCCCGACAAATCCGTTCGCGTCAACGTCTCGGCCAATCCTCAATACGGCATGGCAACGATCTGGGACGCGGACATCATGATCTACCTCGCCTCGCACCTTAATGAGCTGCGCGAGCGAGGGGAAAACGACCTCTCCCCTTCGATCCGCATCCAACCTGGCGACCTCCTCAAGCGTATCTGCTGGGGTGTGAGCGGCCGTGCCTATGAACGCCTGGTTGCGGCATTGGACCGCCTTCAAGCCACGACCATCAAGACGAACATCCGCGCGAACTCAAAGACCCGCGAAACGACATTCTCCTGGATCGACAGCTATACCCATCTTGTTGACGAGCGCACGCAACGCTCGCTCGGGATGGAAATCACGCTGTCCAAATGGTTCTTTGATGGCATTATGGACCAACGCAACATCCTCGCCATCTCTCCTCTCTACTTCGAGATCACCAGCGGTCTTGGCAAGTGGCTCTATCGCGCGAGCCGAAAACACGCCGGCGGCAACGGAGCAAACGGCTTCACGATCGGATTTGAAACACTCCATCAAAAGAGCGGCAGCGAAAGTTCGCTGCCCTCCTTCAAAAACAAGATTATCGAGCTCGCCAGAGCGAACAGCCTTCCAGACATTAGCCTTGAGGTCATCGATCCCGACACCGCAAGGCCAAAACTCAAGATGGTAATGCGCAAGTTCCTCAAGGAGGAGCCGCCATGTGATGATCAAGAGCCCCCTGCCCTGCGCTCCGCTTCCCGGGCCATTGAACCCGAGCGCACCGCCGTCTCGCGTCCTGCACAACAACGTACTTCAGATGCACCCGATAATGAATTTGTGAGTGTCGAAGCCGCTCGAAACGTGATTGCCAACGTAGCCGACCTGCTGAAGGCAAACGACCTCGAAACTCCTGCAGGAGCGGCCTCTAGCGAACCGTCGGGCCAAAGGAAACGCAGCGCCACCACCCGAGCAGAGCGAATACTCGATCCAGGCGTATACCACGCCATAAGAACCGAGTGCCCTGGCTGGGACCTCGACGTTATGATGAAAACCTTCGACGCGTTTCTCAACGCAAATCCCGAGGAATTGCCGCACAACTACTCGAAGCGCTTTCTAGGGTTCATGCGCAAGCATCACGAGCGCAACAAATATCAACTTCGACAAGGTTAAACGTCTCGCGCCTCTCGCCCTGCACACGAGACCGCTGCCCTCATCCTCTGCCCTCCCGGGCCCCTCCCCACGCAAATGCCTGGCCCACGATCGCGCCGACGTGTTTTCAGGAATCGGACAATTCATCGATCCGCCCGCGCCTACCTTTGCAACGCCGTCGAAGGTAGACAGTGTGTTAGGCCCCCTTCCCTGCCTAATTCAAAGGTACGGAGCCATCACTCGAACGTGGAATAGATCGCCAAAATGCGCGCGATTGAGGCGCTTATGCCTCCTCTCGCGCGTTCACACCGCGATTCATGTCAACAACCACGCCAACCCGACATGAACCGCCGAGAATCGAGAAGATCGACCTTCCCGAAAACACGATACGACGTTTGACACACGTTCCCGAAAACACGTTCCTCAAGCCTTCGCAGATGCCAGACACCCCATACATCCGCCGCAATTCCAACATCATAAGCCATCATGCTCGCGACATCCGGCTGAGTTATCCACACCGCGCCCTTGGCCAACGTACTTTCAGATGCGGATCGACGTGTTTTCAAATCAGCCGCAACGTACTTTCAGATCGAATCCGACGTGTTTTCAGAATCTGTCCACAACCAGCGACTCGCCGGTTTTCTGGACAAGTTCTGCGCTGGGAAATGCCGCTAACTCTTTAACTTCACCCTTAACACCACTAACGCGCATTCCGCCTGCGGCGGGATCTTCGATATGAGATCAGGAAAGGAGATTCTCCTACCTGCAGCACATCAACGCATTGTTAGGGCAGGGCAGGAGGCTCCTGCAAACAATCACCTCCCCAGCATTTCATCAACCTCCTCAGCCCTCAACCATTCGAGCCTTGGACAGTACCGCTTTCCTTGATATGAGAACATACTTGGAACGGCTTGCATTTCCCGGGATCGGAAACCGTGTGGATCGTACCTCGTGACACCAATGGCCTCAAAAGCCGGACTGCTATACCGGAGGCCTTACGCAGCGCCCTGGTGCGCTGGTACGTTGGAAGCGGTTCCGACGCCGATCATCGAGCGGCTGTTTCTCTCGTCGTCACCGCTCGAGAAAACGCTCAATGGATCGCCTGCGACTGTTTGAGCCACGAGCAGCCACCTCCGCTCATCAGCCCGGCATATCTGTCGGAAGCTGAAACCTATTACCTCCGCCGTCTCACCGGCAGACCGCATCACCATCGTCGCTGCCCTCTCTATCTCCCCCCTTCACCTGACAGGATTCGCGAACGCCCAAACGACAGCCTTTTTGAGATCGAATATCCCAAAGGACTCTTCTCAGCCCACAAAGAGGCGCCTGAAAAACTAGCCCAGAAGCCGCTTGAGGATGATCCTGACGATCGCAGTCGCGGAGTTGCCATACCACGTCTGGGTCGCTTGATGTGGATGCTTCTGGAGGCGGGACACACAAATGTCTTGCCCCCGCTTCCTCCGCACGGATCACCTAATCACGGGTTGAACCATGAATTCGCTCGTCTTCATGCCGCGGCCGAACGTTTTGAAATCGCGCCCCACGTCAAATTATCGGATCATCTCTATTTCAACGTGAAGCAATGGGAATCCCGTCGGGTACAAGCACGATTGCGCGAAGCGGAACGCGCCTGGCCCGAAGGACATGCACCACAGGCATTTCTCGTCCTTGAGGCTCATGCCATTTCAGGCACGACCATTCACACGGGGTTGGGCGACCTCGATATTCGAAATCGCATACAGCACACCGGCATCATTCGCGCCAAGGTCGAACCACCCTTCATCGCTTTGGTCGTAATCGGCGAACACAATCCGCGTGAGGGATACCTGCCGTTACGGGCCTACGCGCAGCCAGTGTTCAAGGGAAACAGGTTCATACCCGTCGACCGGCATAGTGATCGCGTTCTCCTTGAAACGCTCACCACGCTTCAATACAAGATGCGCCGCAAACGTGTCGAACTAGCCGTCAAAAAACCGCTATTCGACGTCGTCACGCATGCCGGGATGGTAAGACCAGACGCGATCGTGGCATTTCTCGATCACAGGACAGGGCTCGAGGCTGACTTTGCGATCCAGCTCCTCAGGGAGCGAAGCCCACAATACCTTGAAATGAAAGCCCTTGAACGCAAACGTTTCGAGGAGTTTCACCGGACTATGACATTGGATGTCCGTGATCTCGAAAATGGCGATGTCATGGCATCACTAGAACAGATGATAGATGATGCTTAAAATGAAGCCCCGTCACTCGTGAGAGAAACAGGGCTCCCCCATGTGGATGTTGGGTGATAGCCTTGGAGACACCTCTATAGCAACACCCCTGTAATTAAATATTATTAACCAATCTTATCCCCAAATACTCAAAATATATAAAATATGGCTCAATGCATAAATATAGTATTCACGAGAAATTTTCTAGAATTAGATGTACTACGCCGGTTTGGCAGCAGTACCACGCTGCAACAGCTTTTGAGGGAAGCGAGGAAAGGGAAGGGCGTAATTTGAGGAGAAGATCCCGTGACGCACAACCCGACATCGGAAACCCTGGATATTGTCAAACGTCTCGGCGGCCAATGGCACGGCCATTACGCCTTGTGCAGATGCCCCGCGCATAATGACCGGAAGCCCAGCCTCAGCATCAAGCAGGGCCGCCGGTCCATCCTCGTCCACTGCTTTGCCGGCTGTTCCGGGCAAGCAGTCATGTCATCGATCCGCCGCGTCCTCGGGCGATCGGTAGAGGACCAGAATCCAACGGTCGCTCCACACCGCTTACCCAATACCTCATTTAGGCAGATCTGGGAGCAAGCCGGGCCGATCAGTGGAACACTCGCCGAGCGTTACCTGAAGGAGATCCGGGGCATCACGTTCATCCCCAAAGACGTCCGTTTTCATCCGCGTTGCCCAAAGGGGAAGGGGAGGGACGTCCAATACCTCCCGGCACTCATCGTAGGCGTTTTCAGGTTAGGCCAACTTTGCGCAATCCAGCGTCAGTTTCTCGATCCCACTACTGCTGAGCGGACCGCACGAATGATGCTGGGCAATTCCCGAGGCGGTATCTGGCCAAGCTATCATCCCGGTACGAAACTCCATCTTGCGGAAGGTTTCGAGACGGCCTGCGCTTTCCAACAGATCAAAGCGCTGCCTGGCGCCACATGTTTTGGCGAGCGCAACTTTAGTATCGTCACGCCTCCAAGCCACATCAAGGGTATCACACTGCTCCCGGACAATCAGGCCCAAGCCATCTCCCTGGCCAACACGGCAATTGCGGAACGCAGCACCGAAGATGTCCCCATCGACATGCTTCCATGCCCCGATGGGTTCAACGATTGGGCCGACATCATCGCGCCGAAACGACCCTAACGATCATTGCCCGCGGTCACGTATCCTCGCAGCCGCGTACATCCGACAACACAAAATCGGCATCCGCACAGAACAATCGCTCGCCGGCCTACGGCAGGCGAACATCCCTGGTTCCTAGCCGACCCAAATCGTTCAACACGCATCGAAAGCAAAAGAGGAGAGGGGGGAGTGTGGGGTGATCTGCGAAGCCGCAGATGCCCCAAGGAGACCTCCATGTCCGATCTTCTCGATTACACCGTCGTCAACGACGCGCAGGCCGCACGCAAGATCGCAGCGCACTTTGCAGTAGGCGGGTCCGTTACGCGACGCCAACTCAACGCGACAATGTCCGAGACGTTCGGAGGCAGCGACGCAGACGGCTACTGGACCCAGCGTGACAGTTTCGAAATGCTCGAACACGCTCTTGCCCTTCACCTCGCCAGCGATGTGCATCGTATCGACAAACTGGCAGACATCGCCATCTCAAGCGCGCTGATGCAGCGCCTGCCGACCCAGACCGTGCGAAGCGAGGAGCAAATCGAGCTTCAGCAGTTCTCGACCCCCGCAGACATCGCGGCGCTGGCCATGCTGCTCGCCGCGATCGGCGACGACGACATCGTGCTCGAACCGAGCGCTGGCAACGGCCTCTTGATCGCCCAGGCCCCGCGCGGTCGCGCGCTCCAACTCAACGAAATCGACCCGCGCCGCCGTGATCGGCTCGCTCACATCTTTCCCTATGCAACGATCACCGCCAATGATGGCGCGTCGCTGGTCGCGCTTCACGCGGATCTTCCGCGCCCGAGCGTCGTCCTCATGAACCCGCCGTTCTCGCGCAGCATCGGCCGCGGCGCCGATGACCTGGCGGCGCTCCGCCATCTGCAGGCCGCGATCAAGCGGGTCAGCCCGGGCGGCCGCGTCGTGGCCATCATGCCCGACTGGTTCGGACCCTGCGCCCGCCTGCGCACGGCCTACGAGGCGATCCTCGCCGGTTGCACCGTGCGCGCATCGCTCCGACTCCAGCACTGCTACAGGAAACACGGCACCGACATTGCCGTTCGCCTCTATGTCATCGACAAGATCGCCGGCAACCTCATGCCTGCGGTCATCGAGCGCGCGGCCGTCCTCGACTTCCTCGATACCGTCGACATCCCGGCTCGCATCAAGCTCGAGCCCGTCGCGAACCTTCCGGTTCACCATGTGCCTGCGAAACCGACTTCGCTGTTCGGCGCCGCGCGCAAGACCAAGCTGGCCGCTCCGCGTCCCTACCACGCGCCCAAGGCCAATGCGGTCCTGCCGGTCGGCTATAGCAAGCTGAAAGAGCCCGCACCTCTGGCCGAACAGGTCGGCGTCTACTTGCCCTACCGGCCAAGCCGCATCGTCTTTGACGCCGCCGGCGAACACCCGACCGCGCTCGTTGAATCGGTCGCGATGGGTTCGATCCCGGCACCGATCCCCACGCACATCCCGCATCTGCCCGAGCGCACCGTCAGCGAACGCCTCCTGTCCTCCTCCCAGCTCGAGACCGTCGTGTATGCAGGCCACGCATGGAGCCAGACGCTGCCCGGCACCTTCAAGCCTGCCAAGGAGGGCGTTGGCCTCGACATCGATCCTGAAGGTCGCAAGTACCGCAAGGGCTTCTTCCTTGGCGACGGCACTGGCGCGGGCAAGGGCCGCCAGATCGCTGCCTGCATCCTCGACAACAAGCTGCAGGGCCGCCGACGCCACATCTTCATCACCAAGAACGAGCCGCTGCTCGAGGACATCCGCCGCGACGTCACCGCGCTTGGCGGCCTCTCGGCCGACGTGCAGCCGCTCTCGAACTGGAAGATCGGCCAGCCCATCACGATGGACGAAGGCACTCTGTTCGTCACTTATCCGGGGCTGCGATCTGGCCGCTCGGACGCAACCCGCCTTCAGCAGATCCTCGATTGGGCAGGGCCCGACTTCGATGGCGTGATCGCTTTCGATGAGGCTCACGAGATGGGCGGTGTCGCAGGCGGCGAGGGCGCCCTTGGCAAGACCGAAGGCTCCCAGCAGGGCATCTGCGGCGTCCTTCTGCAGAACCACCTTCCTGATGCGCGTGTCCTCTACGCTTCCGCCACTGGCGCCTCTGACGTCAATAACCTCGCCTACGCCGTGCGCCTCGGCCTCTGGGGGCCGGAAACCTCCTTCCCCGACCGGGAATCGTTCATCTCCAATATCCGGCAGGGCGGCATCGCGGCGATGGAACTGGTGGCCCGCGACCTCAAGGCGCTCGGCCTTTACACGGCGCGCGCGCTCAGTTTCGCGGGCGTCGAATACGAAGTGCTGCGCCACGAACTGACACCTGCCCAGATCGAGATCTACGACACCTATTGCCGCGCCTGGCAGGTCATCAACACCAATCTTGCCGCCGCACTCGAAGCGACGAACGTCGTCGACGCCCTTGAAGGGAAGACGCTCAATTCGGGCGCGAAGGCCGCCGCTCGCTCGCGCCTGGAAGGCACGCGCCAGCGCTTCTTCGGTCAGGTTCTGCTTTCGATGAAGCTCCCCACCGTGATCGCGGCGATCGAGGAGCACCTAAAGCAGGATCATTCCGTAGTCGTGCAGCTGGTGACGACGGCGGAGGCCATCCTCGACAGGCGCCTTTCGGAGATGACGGCCGAGGAACGCGCCGAGCCGCAGATCGAGCTGTCTCCCACCGACCAGATCGTCGATTACCTCAAGCGTGCCTTTCCGACTCATCAGATGGAGGTCTTCACGGACGATACCGGCGCCCAGCATTCCAGGCCCATGCGCGATAAGGACGGCAACCCGGTCCACAATCCCGAAGCCATCGCCGCGCGCGACAACCTGATCGAGCATCTTTGCGCGCTCCCGCCGATCAAGTCGGGTCTCGATGCCCTGATCGAACATTTCGGGCCGGATCGGATTGCTGAAGTCACCGGGCGTTCCAAGCGCCTGATCACCGGACCGGACGGCCGCCAGAAGGTCGAGACGCGCACGCCGCGCACCAGCCAGGCCGAGGCCAGCGCCTTCATGAATGACCAGAAGAAGGTTCTCGTCTTCTCCGATGCAGGCGGCACGGGCCGATCCTACCATGCCAGCCTCGACGCGGTGAACCAGGACCGGCGCGCCCATTTCCTGCTCGAGCCGGGCTGGCGCGCTGACCGGGCCATTCAGGGTCTCGGTCGCACGCACCGCACCCATCAGGCATCGACGCCGCTGTTCCGGCCTGTCACCACCGACTGCAAGGGCGAGCTGCGCTTTACCTCGACGATCGCCCGCCGCCTCGACAGCCTTGGCGCCCTCACGCGCGGCCAGCGCCAGACCGGAGGGCAGGGCCTCTTCGATCCCGCCGACAATCTTGAAAGCGATTACGCGCGCGACGCCCTCGTCTCGTGGTTCCACCTTCTCTATCTCGGCAAGCTCAAGAGCACGAACATGACCGAGTTCATTGACCTGAGCGGGCTCGAGATCACCGAGGGCGACGGCGTCCTGAAGGAAGACTTGCCGCCGATCCAGCGCTGGCTCAATCGCCTGCTGGCCCTGCCGATCGGGCTGCAGAACAAGATCTTCGAGGAATATCTCACCCTCGTTGAAACCCGCGTTGCCGCGGCACGCGAGGCCGGCACCCTCGATGTGGGTGTCGAGACGATCACGGCCGACAGCGCCCGCGTCATCAGCGACACGATCCTGCGGACCGATCCCGGCACCGGCGCCACCACGCACCTTCTCACGATCGAGATCGCACGGCGCAAAAACCCGATTTCGCTCGAGCGCATCCTCGATATGGTCCGCTGGCGCGAGAACCCGGCATTCGTCATGAACGCCAAGTCGGGCCGTGTTGCACTACGTAGCAAGGCAAACGCCTGGATGGACGACGAAGGCGAGCCGATCCTTCGCATCGAGCTGCAGCGACCCTGCAGCCGCAAATCCATGCGCGAGGCGGATCTGTTCGAGACGGCCTGGGAGGAAATCGACGAAGACACCTTCCGGGCGAAATGGCAGGCCGAAGTCAACGAGGCGGCCGGGCAGCTGGACACCGAGACGGTGCGCCTCGCAACCGGCCTCCTGCTGCCGATCTGGTCGGCGCTGCCGTCCGATCACCTCGCGGTCAATCGGATCGTCGATAAGAATGGCAATAGCTGGCTTGGCCGTATCGTCTTCGAGCACAGCATCGTCGAACTCTTCACCAAGCTCGGCCTTGCGAGCAGCGAAGACATGCCCGTCGAAGCGATCACCAATGCCGTCCTCGCCGGGCGCAGCGTCCAAGTTACCCGCCCGTTCCCGATGGCCTTCAAGCGCTCGCATGTGAACGGCAACCCGCGTGTCGAGATCGTAGACGCTCCGGCATCGCAGCTTTCATGGCTCAAGTCGCTCGGCGCATTCACCGAGATCATCCAGTATCGCACCCGCATCTTCATCCCTGTCGCGCAGGCCGAGGCCATCATCGCCGAGATCCTCAAGCCTTCCTGACACCGGCCCTATCCTTCCTGATCGACCAAGAGTGCCGTGGCTGCCAGGTCGGTCAGGAGAGGGGAGGGGGAAGAGAAGGGGTGTCCGTGAATTGGCCGGACGATGAGAAAAAGGTGTTTTCCCCATGATCCAGACCGTCAAGCTCGCGAAGCTGGTGCTGTCCGACATCAACGTGCGTACCCGCGGCGAAGACCTGATCGAACAGTTCGCCGCCGACATTTTCGCGCGCGGCATCCTGCAGAACCTGGTCGTGACTTCCGTGAAGAAGCCGCGCGGCTCCTACGGCGTCATCGCCGGCAGCCGCCGCTTTCGTGCTCTCAAGTTGCTGGCTGAGCGCGGCGACATCAACGAGGCCGAATACGACGTGCCCGTGCTGATCCTGAGCGGCGGCAATGACGAGCTTTCCGAAGCCTCGCTCGCTGAAAACTTCCATCACCTCAATATGTCGCCCGCCGACGAATGCCGCGCCTTCCAGCACTGTCTTGGTCAGGGCGGCGACATCGACGCGGTCGCCAGGCGTTTCGGCATCACCCGCCGCTTTGTCGAAGGCCGCCTGCGCCTCGCAAACCTTGCCGAGCCGATCTTCGACGCCCTGGCGTCCGGCGAGCTGACCCTCGACATGGCCAAGGCATACGCCTCCACCGAAAGCCATGAGCGCCAGCTGATGGTGTGGAAGAGCTACGGCGCCAACAGCTACCATGCCAGCGCCGACACCATCCGCCGCGTCATCGCCAACGAATCCATGAAGTCCACCGATCCGATTGCGCGCCTTGTCGGTGAAGAAGCCTACGTTGCTGCTGGCGGCATCGTCGATCGAGACCTGTTCAGCGACAACGGCGATCGCTGGACCAACCCCGAGATCGCCCACACGCTGGCAGCCGCGGCGATGGAAGCCGAAGCCAGGCGGATCGGTGAAGAACGTGGCCTCGCCTGGATTCGCCCTGTCGCCTCGAACTCAACCTGGGAAGTCGCGCGCGACCTGTTCCGCGTCAACCTGCCGAGCCTGCCGCTTAGCGATGCCCAAGCCACCCGCATCAGCGAGATCGAAGCACGCCTCAGCATCGTAAGCCTCGAGATGGAAAACGAGGAACTCGAGGAAGAAGCCTGGCAGGCCCTCGATGCTGAACACGATGCTCTCAGCGACGAACTGCGCGATGCCGGTCGCCGCGAGAAGATCCTTCCTCCCGAACTCGCCCCGCGTGTCGGCCTGTTCCTGACGCTCTCGCAGGACGGCAGCATGAAACTCGACGACACCTATTACAGCGAAACGCCGCTCAGCGTCACCATGGTCGAACCCGATGAAGACGGCGAGGACGCGAGCGACACGGGCGAAGACAGCATCGAGGGCGAAGCTGCCCCGCGCGCCCCGACTTTCCGCATCGAGGAACGCGAGACCGGGACCATCACCGGCACAACCAAGGAAGTGTCGCCCGACGAGGCCGCACCGGGCGGGAAGGCGCTCAGCCAGGTTCTCCTCGACCAGCTTGCGGTTCAGCGCCGCGACGTTCTAGGCGCATCCATGATCGCCAACCCTGCGCTCGCGCTCGACTACATGCTGTTCGCCATGGTCGACAAGTCCACGGGCACGGACGAGACCTGCGGCACTACCATCCGCGCCCCGCACCCGGAAGATCCGGTCCGCTTCGACGCCTATCCCAAATCGGTCGCCCATGACTACCTCGCCGAAGTGCGCGAAGGTCTCGACGCTTCCTGGCAGGAGCATCGAACCATGATCGCCCGTTTCGATGCCTTCCGGGCACTTGATGATGAGGTCAAGGCGGCCTGGCTAGCATGGACGGTCGCCACGTCGTTCAAGTCGAAGGAAAGCTACAGCCATCGCCAGAATGCCCTGCAGAACCACCTGGCCGGCCTGCTCGAGGTCGATGTCGCCAAGTGGTGGCGGCCAACCTCCGAGAACTTCTTCGACCGCGTACCGAAGGGCTCGCTACTCTCGCTCCTCGACGAAGTGGGCGGGCCCGCTCTCTCGAGCCGCCATGCGAGCCAGAAGAAGGGCGAAATCTCGACTTCCTGCGAGAAGCTGTTCGCCGGCGACGCGGTGATCGAGGCCGACGTGAAGGAAAGGGCACTGGCCTGGGTTCCCGCTGCGATGCGCTTCGCCGCCGCCGAGGCGTCGACCGATCAGGACGATGGCGATGCGCCCACTGATACCAACGGAGCCGAGGACGATCTGGCCAGCCTGATCGACGCAGCCCTTGCTGGACCCGACGACGGCGATGACGGCGAGGGTGTCTCCATTGATGACGACGACTCGACCGATGGCGACGAGGATCAGCAGGTCGATGACGGTTCGCCTGCTGTCTTTGGCGACGATGATGCGGTCAGCGAGTGGGCCGAAGCGGCGGAATAACGCGCGTCCTTCCAACCTCATTGATGAACCGCCGGTGGGCTGTGCGGCTCACCGGCGACCTTTCTCGCCACACCGGACAAGGGACATACCCCGTGAAGACTCCCCGCAATTCGCGTGACATCGCGCGCGAAGTCACCAATGCCATCGTCTCCCGGCTCGAGGCCGGCACCACGCCCTGGACCCGCTCCTGGTCGCTGACCGGGGAGGGCGGCCGTCCACTGCGCCACGAAGGCACCCCGTACAACGGCATCAACTGCCTCTGGCTCTGGACGATTGCCGACGCGCGTGGATACCGCAGCCGCTACTGGATGACCGCCCGACAAGCCGAAGAACTCGGCGCGCAAGTGCGCCGCAAGGCCGATCCGTCCATGTCGATCTATGCCTCCAGCTTCCGCAAGGCCGGGCAACCCGGATTGATGGGCGAGGCCACCGGCCAGCTGATCCGCTTCCTGCGCCACTACATCGTCTACAACGCAGACGAGATCGAGGGCCTGCCCGACTACTACTACGCTCGCGACGTACCCCCGACACCGAGCCTGCTTTCGCAGCGCCAGGACGCGATCGACACCTTCTTCGCGGCAATTCCTGCGCGGGTACGCCATGGCGGCGACGAAGCCTACTACAGCCCGCTGGGCGACTACATCCAGCTACCCCATCCCGGCAGCTTCAAGTCGGGTGACGCTTACGCCTCTACCAGAGGACATGAAAGCGCCCATTGGAGCGGGAGCAAGGACCGTCTCAACCGGACGTTCGGCAAGCGTTTCGGTGACGATGCCTACTGCGTCGAGGAACTTTGTGCTGAACTGACAACAAGTTACATTTGCGCTGAACTCGGCCTGCCGACCGAATTGCACGATAGCCATGCCAGCTACCTCGCGCATTGGGTCAGGGTACTTCGCGCCGACCACAGCGCCATCTTCACCGCCTCGGCCAAAGCCGAACAAGCCTTCAACTATCTGCGCGCTTTCAGCCTTGCCGAGGCGAATACGCCTGCCGGCGATGCCCTGAAGGCAGCGGCATGACCTCACACATCAGGAGACATCACCATGGGCTGGCTTTTCATGAACAGGCACCACATGGGCGGGCACGCTACCCCCAAGTCCTATCTCGACGCCCAGTTCACCTTCATCAATGCGCCGGACGACACCGGAGTCGCGCGCGGCGCCCGCGTTCTTGCATCGTCCTGCCCCGGCAACCGGGTCTGGTACGCAGCGGTGCAATACTCCGAAAACGGCGTGCCGACCGAGGTCATCGCCATGGTCTGCCTCGTAAAGTGGAACCCGAGGGACAAGGAGGCCATGCACTTCGGGTACAAGGACATGAGCGAAAGCATGGGCCCTTGCGAGGCTGAGGCCCCGGAGAACATCCTTCGCCTGCTCACGCCAACCACTAACGAATATTCTCTCGACTGGCGCCGGCGCTGCCTCGCCCGCCTGCAGAAGCGTTCCCGAAAGATCGTCGATGGCATGCGCGTCAAATTCCCGCAGGCGATCACCTTCACAGATGGCTTCGCCGGTGACGAGTTCACTGTCATCAAACGCGGCGCGACCATAACCTTCCGCCCCGTTGGCAGGCACGGCCACTATCGCATCCGCAATTTCCGTGACCTCGACTGGTCGATCGTCCCGGAAACGAAGGTCCATCGAACGATCTTCGCGCCCCGTCCTTCTTCAACGATGCCACCGCCATGAGAAGGGCATCCAGCCTCTCGCCGCTGCGGGCACGGCTCTGCAGCCGCGAGAATGCCATCCGTGTCGCGCAGCGCATGATGCAGTCCGGAATCGCCGTCATGGTCGCCCCCGGCGATGACATGCAGCCCTGGCGCGTGATCGAGCGCGCCGATCTATCGGCCAGCGAAGTCGCCGTGCGCATTGCCCTCAAGAGACAGGAGGACTTGAGATGTCCCGCCTGAAACCCGCATCACCGCGATCCAAGCATCAGATCGACGACGCCCTGAAATTCATGCGCCGAGCGCGCGGCCTCCTGCGCGCAGCAGGCGCCCCCAAGGCGGCGAGCCGCCTCCACAGCGCCATCAACAGCGCCGAGGGCGCCCGGCGACACTGCGAACGCCGCCCCGTTGTCGAGACCATGTCGGCCTCGCTCGCCGACGCTGAATGAGGGGAGCGGGGGAGGGGAGAGCGAACGATCGAGGAGAACATACATGCCCGCATTCGCTTCCTCCCCCGCACCCGAAATGACCCGTTGGGGTAAACCCGCCACGGCCACCCAGCGCCTGCCCGGCATCTGGCGCGTCGTGACCCCATCGCATGGCGGCTTTGTCATCTCCGAAGCGCGCCAGGCCGCCATGCCGGCGGCCTTGCGTCTGGACGAACCCGAATACGAGCATGACGTTGACTGGTCACTCGTGATCCTGGCGTTCCAGACCGATTTTGCCGCTGCCGGAGATCCGCTCTTCGACATCGAACTCTCGCTTGCCACCAGTACCGTCAAGAGTTGGCGGCCCGAACGCTGGGAAGCCTATGCCAGCGAGGCGCTCGAACCACGCCAAAGCCACGTCAGGCGTGAGCGCGAAGCCTTCGAGGCACGCATCGGCAAGCTTGTCGTGACCACCGCCTATGGCGATTGGGCCGATTGGGTGCCGGAGGGCAAAGTCGGTATCCTTGGCTATACCCTCGTCAGCGTCGATCATCTGGCCCGCCCCACATACGCCGATCCCATGGTCAAGGCCCTGGTCGATGCAGCTCGTTACGAGGCGCGCGGCAGCGTCATCAGCTTCGATGAACTCGACGCCGAGATCCTGCCATGACAATCGAGGTCATCATCGGCCTGCCGCACCTCAATGAAGGGCCGATCCTGCAGCGCGCGCGCATGATGCAGCAACCCATGCTGATTTCCGCAAACTGCCTGTCGCGATGGCGCACCGCTTCAGGTGGCTGGCGCGAATGGCAAGGCTGGCGCACCGGCCAGCTTGCCAATGCCCATGGGCTCAAAAGCCTCGATCTGGACAGCGCCGGATATGTCCTGATGGCCAGATATGGCGGCTATCCTTGGTCGATCGCCGACTACATGGCGCTAGCCGCGTCCTATCCATTCCGTCGTTTCGCGGCGGCCGACTATTGCTGCGAGGCCGAAATCGCAAACGATCGCGCCGAAGTCCTCGACCGGATCTCGCGAACTGTCGCCACTAACCGCGAATGCCGCTCACGCGCGGCCGACCTCGGGATCATCGATCGGTTCATGCCCGTGCTGCAGGGACGATACCCGCAGGACTACGAACGGTGCGCGGAAGCCCTCGCCTGGTCGATGCTTCCCGGCGCCGTCGTAGGCGTCGGATCGATGTGCCGCCGCGACATCGATGGCCCAGACGGCCTGCTCGCGGTTGTAGCGCACCTCGACAAGATCCTGCCCAATCCCGGACCACGGCTCCACCTTTTCGGTGTCAAAGGTTCTGCCATCCCATACCTGCAACCCTATGCCCACCGCGTCGCTTCGCTTGACTCGCAGGCCTGGGGCACCGCGGCACGCCGTGACGCGCATCGCCGGCGCGTGTCCAAGTCCGACGAGCTCGCAGCAGACCATATGGAGCGCTGGACAGGGGCGCAGCTTGATCGGCTCAGCGAGCCCCATCGTCCTCTTGCGATCGCGCCCAGTCCTGTCCCGAAAACGATGCCTGCCGATCCATGGGAGGCGGCCGTGGAGCAGGCCCGGGACGAGATGCGAGCCCTCATCGAATCTGGCGACCTCGCTCACGATGAAGTGACCGGCGGTTGGATCGAGGCATGGGCAGCCGACATCTACCGCGAACGGCCCAACGCCGCCTGAAGGCCATTAGCCCCGGAGAAGAGGGGGGAAGGGAAGGGCGGGCGCGATGATTGCGCCCGGTCCGTCCCGGAGCCCCACGATGACATACGACGTCCCGTTTCGCCACCAACAGGCGCTCGATCCCAGCAGTCTCACCACGATCGCTGCGACGTTCCACGCGCTCGGCAAGGGCATCGAAGATTGCCGCAACGCCGGCGTCGATCCTGAACACGATCCAGCCATCGTTCTACTCGTCCGCCACTTCGCCCGCATCATGGCATTCCGCGCCGATGATGACAGCCTGCGCGCGCTTTGCCGCCACCGTATGGGTGAACTCGAGCGCTTCCCGGCGCTACTTTCGCTCGCACTACACGGCGTCAACAACGACCGGGCGGCCAAAGAACGCTTTCACGCCGACGGCCGGACTGCCATGCGCGGACTTGCCAGAGAGCTCGGGCTTCCTGAAGGCTGCTATCGCGTGACCTCGTTTCACGGCGACCCAGCGATTTCGGGCGCCGTCGTGCTCAGCACGTGCGACCTCGAGGTGTCTCTGAGCGTCGGTCCGCTCCACGAGGGCAACGAAGTTCAATACTTCGCCAAGCGCGGACCAGCGGCGCGCGATCGCCTGCGCTTCGCCTCCATGCGTGAATTCGTGAAGACGGCGCGTTTCGCCGCCCGAATCCGACGCGAGCTGCAACTTGGCGCCACCGGGCAATCACATGCGCTGGCGGCCGCTGCCCGGGGGCCTGCCATTCCTGAAACAGTCGCCGCGTAAGACATTTTACCCTATCAGGGATGTCACCCATGCCCTCGTCCAAGACCATCGATGTCGTTGTCCGCATCCGCTGCCCCAAATGGCTCACTCAAGCACAGGCCCGGCGCGAAGTCCGCACCCTGATCAACGACCAGACACACCACGGCCACGTCGAGCCATGCGCAGCGCGACCTTGGGACAGCGAAGTCATCGGTGCCGAAAACTTCCGCGCTGTCGCCGTAAAACCCGCCCCGCAATCCCGATAGTGCGAACGGTCGGCATCGAGCAATTTGCCCGGCGGCGCACCTGCGGCAACGGCAACCCGAATGCCTGATGTTGACCAATTGACAGGAGATCCATGATCATGAGCCGATATGACTTTCCCGGCAAAGGCGTTGCCAACAGCGTTACGATCGGATGGGATCGCCCGCTGGCGACGTTCTTCGTCCAGGTGATGCAGCCCCATCCACGAATCGATGGCGAAGAGGCCATTTTCATTTGGCGCGGCACCGCGCCCGGCGAACTCCCCACCGCCGCGGCAGCGATCGCCCTCGCAGCGGACTATGCCGACCTTCCAGACAATCTTGGCGCTATGCTCGAAACCGACCGCCTCAAGTCGCTCGGCACATTCGACGGTCCGGCCCAAATGGCCGCCAAGCCCTTCATCCAGGCAACGCCTCCGCCGATCCGCTCCGAAGCGGAAGCACGCGAGGCCGGATATACGCGCGCAGTCGTGGCGGACTGTTCCCAGCACACTCTTGAGCTGCTGATCGAACCAGGCACCGATCTCGATTCCACCTTCCTTGCCTTCGACCGCAGCGAGAACGAAATGCTCCACGTCCATGGCTGGAACTTCACGATCGAGCCGGAATGACCCCTGTCGGGACACAGTTGGATTAGACCCGGCAGTGTAGTATATCCCAACGCAATGGAGGATATTCCGATGTCTCTTTACGTCAAGGACGAGGAGGTCAACCGCATGGCGCAGCGCCTCGCCGCGATCCAGCGTGTAAGCAAGACCGAAGCGGTGCGCCGAGCGCTCGAACACGAACTGGAACGCGAAGAACAAACGCCGACCCTCGTCGACAAGGGCCTGGCATTCGCGCGCGCACTGCGTGCCAGTGCGGGGCCAAATGCGGGCAGGGCTGCCGACAAGGCTTTCATCGACGACCTTTACGGAGAACTTTAATGTTCGTCGATGCATCGGCGATCACCGCCATCCTCGCGGGGGAAAGCGATGCCGCTGACCTGCTCAGGCGTCTCCAGGATGCACGCATACGCATAACTTCGCCTCTCGCAATATGGGAGTCGGCCCTTGCGGTTCGGCGCATCCTCGATCTGGAGGTCGCCGTGGCGCACAAGGCCGTCGAGGAGTTCCTCCAGCTTGCCCGCATCGAGGTCACCGCTGTTCCAGCGCGAGCCCACAAGCAGGCGATCGATGCTTACGATCGCTACGGCAAGTCGCGTCATCCGGCTGCGCTTAATTTCGGGGATTGCTTCGCTTATGCCTGCGCGCGCATCGCCGGAGTGCCGCTCCTGTTCAAAGGCGATGACTTTCCCCAGACCGACATCGAAGCGGCCTGAGAATACGCCAATACTACCATACAAGATCCGGATGCGCTTGAGGTGAGGGGGCAAGGGCTTGTCGATCCATGAAGGATCGACGGAGGTTCCCTTGTCCTACACCATCGATATCGGAGCAGCACCGGCCAACGCCGAGTGCGCCCAGCTTGGCCAAACCCCTGACTTCGAACGGGTCAACCGCTTCGAAATCGACGCCTACCGGATCGCTATCATCGCTATCCATGGCCTTCCCCCCGAAGGCTGCCGGCTCACCAGCAAGCCCAACCAGCATGATTTCGGCACCTATCGCACGCTCGTCCTGCAGATCGATAATGAGAACGACACCGCTGTTTCCGCCTATGCTGAAGCGGTAGAGGACGGACTCGACAACTGGCACGATGCCGGAATGGCGCCACCGATCGACTATGATGGAGTAGTCGCCCGCATTCCGCGTCCCCAGCTTGACGAAGTCGTCATCGGCGCGCTGCTGACCACAAGGCCGGCCGCGGACGGCCGCTTCGCGATTCCCCACTTCGAGACGCTCCACAACAACCTCGCAGCCGCATTCCCCGAATGCGCCGAGAGCGCTCAAGCGCGACTTAGCCGTCTGGTTGATAATCCGGGGGAAGCTCACTCATGACCAAGGCAAAGCCCCAAATCGAACTGCGCTGGCGCGAGGAGAACTACGGTTCCGTGCATGCCGTGGCCGCGTTTCGCAACTACGCCGGCACCTACAACTGGAGCCAGCGAACCCACCAACGCTTTCGTGGCTGCCTGAAACGCTCCGGATTTGCCTTCCACCAAGCTCGCAGCAGCTACATCTGCCACACCGGTGATTCCGACGAGCGCAAGGCGGCACTCTGCCGCGAACTCAAATCTGCGGGCATCAACATCATCCTCGGTGATGTGACGGACCCGGAGCCGGAAGTTCGTCCGGCATAACTCAACCCCCATTTCAGGAAGGCTGCGAACCATGCATCATGGGGCGATTACCCGCGTGCGCGAAATCCGCCATGCTCACCTGTTCTGTGGCATCGGTGGCGGCGCGAGGGGCTTCAACAAAGCCTCGCCCCGCGTCGGCAACACTCTGGCCCGCTTCGTTTGTGTCGGAGGTATCGATGTAGACGCCGGCGCCATCCGCAATTTTTCGCGGATCACCGGCTGCCAGGGCACCGTCATGGACCTGTTCGATCGCGAACAATACATGATGTGGCACGGCCGCGAACCGGCGAACGACTGGCAGGAGGCGATCCCCGCCGACATCCGTAAGGCTTTTGGCCCGGTAGTCGACGTCGCTTTCCTTTCGGCGCCGTGCAAGGGCTTCTCGGGCCTGCTCTCCGCCGCCCAGTCCAAAACGGACAAGTACCAGGCGCTCAATCGCCTCACCCTGCGCGGCGTCTGGCTAATGCTGGAAGCCTATAAGGACAACCCGATCCCGGTTATCCTCTTCGAGAACGTCCCCAGGATCCTGACGCGCGGCAAATGGCTACTCGACCAGATCACCGCGCTGTTCCGCGCCTACGGCTATTCCGTAAACCTCGACACGCATGATTGCGGCGTCATCGGCAACCTGGCCCAAAGCCGCAAACGCGCACTGCTAATAGCACGACACATCGAAAAAGTACCGCCGTTCATTTACCAGCCCCGCGAACACCGCTTGCGCGGCGTCGGTGAAGTCATCGGCAAACTGCCTCTTCCCGGCGATCCCATAGCCGGCGCCATGCACCGGGTGCCCGCCCTGCAGTGGAAGACATGGCTGCGCCTTGCTCTTGTGCCTGCCGGCAAGGACTGGCGGGCTCTCAACGAGCTATCCGTGGTCGATGGAAACCTGCGGGATTTCGGCGTGGTGCCCGAAATGCCGCTGCGGGAAAATGCGCTGGGCGTGAATGCCTGGGCCGATACCGCGCCGGTCATCACCACCCACCGCGCTCCGGGGCAGGGCCGCTTCTCTGTTGCCGATCCCCGTGTCGATACGCGTTGGAATGCCGACGTCCTGGGCGTGCGCGAATGGCAAAAACACACCGGGACAGTCGCTGGCCGGAGCTCTTCGACCAACGGCGCTTACAGCGTTGCAGATCCCCGGCCGCCCGCGAGCGCCAATCAGACCTACCACCAATACGGCGTCAACGAATGGGACAAGAATGCGGGAACCGTATCCGGCCAATCCCTTCCCGGCGGAGGGGCCCACTCGATCGCGGATCCGCGCATCGCCGGGAAACCGCGCTTCAACAACGTATTTCGCATCGTTCCCTTCGATCAGGCTTCACCGGCCGTCGCCGGGCCCGGCGGCCCTGCCGGCGGCGTCGCTGTCGCGGACCCGCGTCCAGAGGGAAAGGGATATACCACCACCAAATACAAGGTGACGCCCTACGATCGCAGCACCCGCGCCGTGATCGGTGCCAGCACCACCGGTGATGGTGCCTTTGCCGTCGCGGATCCCCGGCCCGCCTGCCTTAATCGCCCTGATCGCGAAGGCTACTCTACGCAAGGGCATTACGGTGTGACGGCATGGCACCAAACCTCGCGCGCGATCCCTGCCTATGCGAAGAACAACAACGGTTCCTGGTCCGTCGCTGACCCGCGCGAGGCAGTATTCGACAGCGATCCGATCACGCTGCCCAAGCCCGACGATCGCCTGACCTGCCGGATCATCGCCACCGACGGCACCTGGCACCGCCCGTTCACCACGCTGGATCTCGGCGCCTTGCAGTCCCTGTTCGATCCCGAAGAAATCTTCTTCCAGGAAACAACCGAGCAAGGCGATATCTGGCGCTGCCATACTCCGTTCGACCTGATCGAGGGTAGCGACGTCACCAAGCGTGAATGGATCGGCAATATGGTCCCCGGCGCTGCCGCTACCGGAATGGCCGAAACGATCGGCGAAAGCCTCATCCTTGCCGACATGGGCGAAAGCTTCTTCCTCTCGAGCCGCGAGATCTGGGCCAAACCCGGTGCGCTCGCGCTGTCAGTCAACAACGACCAGGCTGCCTTCGCTCTGGACGCATCGGCATGACTGCCCGTCCAACCCGCGCCGAGGTGCGTAATCCCGTCCTGTCGCTACCCGCTGCCGAGCGACTTCGCACACTCGACCCCGACAGCCGGTCCGCCCTTCGCGCAGTTCTCATCGACCTGCAGATGGATGCCCGCCAGCGTGCCGAGACATCCTGGCGCCGGCACAAAGCCCCGATGGCCGCCTACTGGAAAGCGGTGTCCGTCTATGCGGGCCATCTGGCACGCGCGCTATCCGGCCCGGCGCATCGGCGGCCCTCCCGAGGCCAGTGTCCTGCCGACCCAAGAGTGGCACTCACCCGGGGAGGATCGGGACCCATTAGAGAGAAGAGGGAAGGGGAGGGTGATCTGCCCGCCAGCAGATAACCCAGGGAGAACCCACATGGCCAATCATTACCTTACCAGTTCGTTCGTCCTCGAAATGTCCACCGAGGACGCTGAGATGGTCCGCCTGGCGCAGCGCGCGAGCGAAGCGCTCAGCGACTTGGCTGACGAGGTCAGCTACGCCGATCTCGGACCCCGCTTTGCCGCCTTGTTTCCACCCAAGGATGGCGACGATTTCGGAAGCTTCCTCGACCTCTTCGACGATCGCAACTTCCCCAGCTTCGACTGTGACATCTCCATCGATACCTCCAACGCCGAAGGGTGCTGTGCAGTAAGCTTCAACGGCAGTAACTTCGGCGTCGAACAGGTCGCCAAGCTCATCTTCACGGCCTGCAAGTCTGCCCTGCCTTGCGCCTTCTCGTGGGCGTTTACTTGCGACCGGCTGCGTCCCGACGAATTCGGCGGGGGCTGCGCTGTCATCACCGAGGCCGGAATCAACATTGATAGCACGCCCGCTATGGTCGGCCGCGCGCTTGCCGCCGCGGCCATTCTTCCCTTCGATCCGGCATGCGTCGCAATCGAGCACAAGCGATTCAGCGTCACGCAAGGCGAAGTCCTCGTATCCTACAACGGCCAGCGGATCGAACAATACGGCGACCGGATCACGTTGATTGGCAAGGACTGGGAAGGATACCCGGATGCCTTCTGGATCGCGGTGGCGTATCGCGAAGCGATCGCACGAAGTCTCGCCAAGCGACTTCCCGTCCCCGAGGAAGCCGCAATCATGGCGCATCTACCCCAGAAGCGCTGACCGATGCGCCCGGCCATCCTGCAACCTGCCGGCACCCTGCCGGCAGGCCTGCCGCCCCTCACGCTTCCATCGGAAATCCTCACGGCGATCCGAAGCGGAGCATGGGTCGTTTTCAACGTGTCGGGCGGCAAGGATTCCTCCGCCGCGATGTTCACCGTCAACATCGTGCTCGACCAGCTCGGTCACCCGCGCGAGCGGCGCGCCGTCATCCACGCCGATCTCGGCCGGGCCGAATGGGAGAGCACACCCGGTTTGGTCGAACAGCTCGCAGCGCTGGCCGGACTTCCTCTGACGGTGGTCCGCCGCGGTGCCGGCGATCTGTTCGATCGCTGGGCGCAGCGTTTCGCAAACGGCAAGCGCCGTTACGAGGCCCTTGAGACCTACAATCTCATTGGCCATGGTCCTCCGCCTCGCTCCGCTTCTGTACGTCGGAGGCCAAGGCCCACGTTATCGGCCCGCATCTTGCCCGCGTGCTGCGCGGAGCGACGATCATCAACGTGCTCGGCATCCGTCGCGACGAAAGCACTGCCCGGGCACATGCGCCGGACTGGAAACGCGACACGCGCTATGCGGCCAATGGCAACGCCCATGGTACGCGCATGATGCTCTGGCATCCCATCGCCAATTGGGCAGCGGACGAGGTCTTTTCCGCGCACGATTGTCTCGGCATCCCGCTACACGAGGCCTACACCTGCTACGCCAGCTCGCGGCTCTCGTGCCGCTTCTGTGTCCTGCAATCGAGCGCCGACGCCCGCGCATCCGCGAGCGCCCCGGCCAACCGCGATGCGTTCGTCCACTTGTGCGGGATCGAAGCGGAATCGACCTTCTCGTTTCAGCCCTCCCGCTGGCTTGCCGACACGGCGCCCGGCCTGCTGCCGGCAGACCTGCGGACGCGCATTGCGGAAGCCAAGATCGATGCCCAGCATCGCCGAGAGGCCGAAGCCGCGATGCCCGGAGGCCTGCGCTACGTCAAAGGCTGGCCGCCGCGCCTTCCGACCATGGCCGAGGCGGACCTGATCGCCAAGGCCCGCGCGCCGATCCTCGCGCGCCACCAGCTGGCCAATCACTTCCCGACGGCCCGCGCGGTGCGCGCCCGCTTTGCCGACCTGCTTGCTCTGCGGCGGGCCGCCTGACCTTACCACGAAAGGAAACGCCCATGGCCGATATCAGGGATCTTCCCGTCATGACCAAAGCCGATGCCGTCTCGATCGGTTTTGCAGGCTTCAACGACGTGCCGCACAAGCCGATTGACATACCGGACGGCGAATTCACGATTACCGCCAAAACCAGCGACGGACGCCGCGTCACCTTTTGCTTCCTGCCCGGAAAGGACTATGGCCCGGCAGAATTCGTCGACATCCAGTATCACGGTGCCGGCACGGCGATCCCCAATACCGATGGCGAACATTCGCCGATATTCAACGCCTTCGGCATCGGACGCGGCGGCCGCCATATCCTCGATGCGCGTTCGTTGCCGCTCGAGGATCGCCCTTCGATCCTCGTTCTGATGCTCGATCAGCCCAGCGACCACGATGGCCCCAATCGTCCGAACGCCCACGAGCGCCCCGTTGGCGCGATGTCCCACCAGACGTCATCGGTCCTCGCTGAGTGTCCGACCGTCGCCGGTTCCGCTACTCCCGGCGCCAAGCCCCTATGGGCTGCGCATTTCCCCGATTTCCCGCCTGCGGCCATGCCGCCGATACCCGACAACTGGATCGACGAGAGCTGGCGCAACGACGCCGCGCCCAGCTTCAAGGCCTGTACCGGGCCGATGGGCGAGCCAGTGGAAATGTGGATCGATTATCTCGACCCGGCGATGCGCGAGATCGTCGGCGCGCCGCGCTTCGCGCTTTACCGCCGCGACACCGAAGATGACCTCGTGCCTATCTATTCCGGCGATGACCAGGCCGAAGCTATGGAACACGCCAACCGTGAAACTCTCGCCTGCGCCTTCGCCAAGGCCGTGGCCCAGGCGCTGACCTGTAGAGAGTGGCAAGCCATGCGCCTCGCCAACCGGACGATCATGCCCGGCGCCTGTGCCTCTCACGACTACATCGATGCGAACATGATCATGCATGACGTCTGGCTGTCCTGCCGCGGCGCCGCGCTGATCGCCCAAGGCAAGATCACGGACATCGGCGATGACCTTGATCACGTCAACGCGGCCTGGTCGATCGCCAAGGCTCACTACCTCACCGCCACATCCGAGGGTGAACGCTTCGACGCATGGCGGTGCGGCGGGCGCGACATCCCCAACCTCTTGGCCACCGGTGCCGACATGGAACCCGGTAGCCAGGCGGTGCGCACACACCGGATCTATGAACCGGGAAGCATCGACCTCGACGAAAAGGAACAGCTCCTCGTCACCATCGGCAGCGATACGCGAACCTTCGAGAACCTGATCGAGGCTGAAGGGCATCTCTGGCGCGCTTATGCGGCTTTCGAATTCGAACACCACGGCGCGGCAAGCTAAATTTTCCCCTCTCGCACGGCCTTGGAGTGGAGAGGGAAAGGGAAGGGCGGAGGCGGAGTAAGTCCACGCCGGAAGGAGAAGTCCTATGTCCCCCGATACGAAGCAGCCCGCAGCAGCCGCGCCTCACGGCGGCGTGAAGATCATGGTTTGGCCGGACGGCACCTGGTGCTGGCAGGATGAATATTGCCCCGCCGACTATGCTTCCATGTCCGACGATTTCGAGATCATCGACATGGACGACATGCCCCGCGTCGAACGGCTCGCGCGCGACCACGCGCAGCTGTGCGACGACATTCTCAACGAACTTCACTGAGGAGGCCATCATGGTAGATCGCGTTTCCGCCTGGATCACGCTGGGCGGCTCCATCAATCCCGCCGTCTGGGCAAACCTCAAAACCGCGATCGCGGACGAGGGCCTGTCCACCGACTGGGGCGGCGAACCCTTCGACGAAGCGGAGCGTATCGATGGCCAAGCGCTGGAGCTGTGCGCCGAGGAAGTCGCCTACGGCAGATTCACGAAGCTCGAAGAGCTCTGCCACCGGCACGGCGTTCCCTTCGTTCGCTCCTGTAATGGCTATGACAGCCAGTGGGGCGCTGAACGCGTCGTCTTCACAGGCACAGGAGAACCCGTCACCTTTCCCATCGGCAACGATGGCAACCCCTACGTCGACCGCACGAAGATCGCCGAACTTGGCAGTCTGGAGGCCGTGGAAACCTATCTCGACGCTGCCGATTTTGCCGTGCCGCCTCTTGTCGTGACGGCTGAGGAGGCTTCGCATGACTAGCGCAAGGACCTCACGCGAAGCCATCGCCCGTTCTCACAGCAAGGCAACTCTCCACGAGGTGGCCCATATGCTCGTGCTGAGCACGGAACATATGAGCCCTGACACAGCCCAAAACTGGATGCCTCTCTGTCCCTGGGCCTGTTTCGAGAAGGCCGACTTCGGGTGGTTCATGTACGCCGCCGTCGATGTCGGCATCATCCGGGCGAATGACCTGCCGGCCGAGATCCACGCGGCCATCGACGTTGCCAAACGCGAGAACTGCGAATGGATCATGTGGGATTGCGATGGCCCGTGCATTGACGAGTTGCCGCAATTCGCATGGGATCATGAAACCCAGGTGCCCGCATGACACGGCTGCAGATGCCATCGCAGACCATGCGCACAACAACCCGGGTGCGGGACTATCTGGCGCTGCCGCGGCCGCCTGTTGTCCTCGCTTACGGCATCGGCGTCGATTCCACCGCGCTCCTGGTCGAGCTTGAAGCGCGCGGCGAGGCGCCTGACCTGGTCCTCGCCGCCGACACGGGAGTCGAGAATCCTCTTACTTACGAATACCTCGACATCATCCGGCCATGGATGGCCGCGCGCGGCATTCCTTTCGAAATCGTGCGCTATCAGCCGCGGCGCTTCAAACATTGGCCGCCATACTATTCGCTGCTCGAAATGTGCCTCACCAATGCCACGCTGCCGAGCAAGAGCTTGGGCGGGTCGAGCTGCTCGCTCAAATACAAAAAGGCGCCGCAGGACGCATTCCTGAAGACGTGGCAGCCCGCGATCGACGCATGGGCGAGGGGCCAGAAGGTCACCCGCCTGATCGGTTTCGACGCCGGCAAGCGCGACACGATCCGCTACACGCGCGCGGCCAAAATCGTCGATCCGCTCTACGAGTACCGTTACCCGCTACGCGAATGGGGCATGGACCGGGAGGCCTGCGAAAAGCGCATCGCCGCTGCCGGCCTGCCGGTGCCGCCCAAATCGAGCTGCTGGTTCTGCATCGGAATGACCCCGGATGAAGTCCGGACACTGCCGGTCTGGTGTCTGCGCCTGATTGTCCTGGTCGAAGCGCGTGCGGCGCCGCGCCTGCACACTGTCGAGGGGCTCTGGCGCAAGTCCACCCGCGCGCGGCCAGGCCGGATGACGGATTTTATCCGGCATGAACGTCTGCTCCCCGCAGACGACATCGACCAGATCACCCGCGAGGCCCCACTCGACCTCATCCGCTTCCAGGACGTCGCGGCATCGATCCCGGTTGCCGAGCGGCCAACCATGCGCAGCTGGATCGAACGCTTCAACGCGGCAATCCCGCCATCCGAGCGGCCCAAACTGGCCGCCTGACACCACCGGAGACTTCTGATGTTGAACACAACGGCGCCCAAGGACCTATCCCGGCGCGAGATCCTCGCGCGCCTCAATGACCGCTGCAGGCATGGTCTCGACCGCAACGCGCGGACAGTCATGACCCGGACCTGCCTTGGGACATTCGCCGGCGATAGCAAGGTCAATGAACTGGTTGCCCAAGCCCAGATCCTCGCCGCGATCCGCAAGTTCGTCTATCCGGCAGACGATCGAAGCGAACACGACCGCGGCCAGATCGAGTATCAGGGCCACACCGTCTATTTCGCGATCGACGCCTACGACACAAACCTGGAGTATGGCTCGCCCGATCCGGCCGATGCCAGTGTCAGCCGGCGCGTCATGACGATCATGATGCGCGACGACCTTTGAACGTCATGCGGCAATTGCAAATCCGCGTATTCCGTAATATACGGAATGTATATCGCTATGCGGATTTCGCGCCAGCAGGAGATCAGGCCATGAGCTCGTCCATCGAAACCTTCCGCTCGAGCGAAGTCTCGAAGCGCTTCGGCTTCTTCTACGATGAAGCCATGACCCACCCGATCGCCGTCGAACGCAACGGTGCGGCACGCGTCGTCATGCTCTCAGCTGCTGAATTCGAGCGTCTGTCACGCCTCGATCACGTCGCCCTTGCACCCGAAGAGTTGAGCAACGAGGCCATCAACGCCATCCGCAATGCAGATCCGGTCGCCGAGTCCTACGATGCCAACAAATTCCTGGACTGAACCGCGCGCCGGCGAAATCATCAACTACCTCTACCTCTGGCGGCACGAGTACGAACGCGGCCAGGACGACGGCCGGAAAGTACGGCCCTGCATGGTGGTGGCCACTTATCGCAAAGAGGGGCGCCTTCGCGTTATCACCGTCCCGCTGACCACGCGCGACTACTCGCCCGATTTCTCGATCAAGCTACCGCTACGCCTGATCGACCATCTCCGCCTCGATATACGCAGCAGCGTCGTGTGGAACGATGTTAATGAGTTCACATGGGTCGGGCCTGACGTCCGATCCGGTACGGATGGAAACTGTGTGATCGGCGCGATGCCGGAAAAGATCTACCGTCAAGTGGCGGCCAACATCGTCGCGCACCGAGTGAAGATCACGCACCGCACGGAGTAATGCGGGAGACGACGGACGAGCGGCGACTAATGGAGACTCTCATGCGCGATTACAGCAATCGGCTGATCTCGATCAGCTGGCATTTTCTTACGCCAGACGAATGCCAGAAGCGTGCGGAAGCCGACATCGAGCCTGATCAGCGCTTCTGCGACATGCGCGCCGAGCCCGGTGATGGCGAATATTTCGATCCTGCGGTCGATCATTTTCAGCAACTCGCTGGACCGCGCGGAGAACTGCTGGACTGTCTTCAAATCGACCTGCTCCGGCCCACCTACGATTACCTGTCGTTGAAATATAACTCGTTGTTATATCTCCTCATCCGTGCCGAAGACGCCTTGATCCACGCGCTCAAAGCTAGGCTCAGGACCCATTGATTGCCAGGCGGCGATATGATTCAGGCTCCGCAAGGAGACTGAGCATGAGCAACCTG
>NZ_MWMO01000017.1 GCF_002556635.1 Novosphingobium sp. PC22D
GGCTTTGCCTATCTGGCGGTGGTGATCGACCTTTACTCCCGCCGAGTGGTGGGCTGGTCGATGCAGAACCGCCAGATCACCGATCTGGTCCTGCAGGCACTGCTGATGGCGGTGTGGCGCAGGAAGCCGAAGAACACCGTGCTGATCCACTCGGATCAAGGATCGCAGTTTACCAGCATGGACTGGGCCTCGTTCCTGAAGGCGCACAACCTGGAGCACTCGATGAGCCGGCGTGGCAACTGCCATGACAACGCGGTGGTCGAGAGCTTCTTCAACCTGCTCAAGCGTGAACGCATCCGGCGACGGACCTATCGCTCACGAGACGAGGCCAGGCAGGATGTGTTCGATTACATCGAGATGTTCTACAACCCGATACGCAAGCATGTGAGGAACGGGATGCTGTCACCCGTAGAGTTCGAACGGCAGCAGATGATGAGCACCGAGGGCGTCTAGACAACTCGGGGCTATTCACAGTTCCGGCAGGTGATAAGCAATATGGTCGAAATGGAGGCGACCACGCTGGCGGTCATTCACGTTTTTTGGGCAACCTCCGCCATGCTTTTAATGGCCACGGCCCTCATCTGGCTCGCCCCGCGACCGACGAAATCGGGCGGCATGTCAATGGGGCATTGAATCGCGAAACGAGCTGCCGCGATAGTCATTTCGCCGACTTGGCCTCCACTAACGTGGCAATTGCCGCGGGAACAGAAGTGTCCTCAATTGTGGGAGGAATTTCAAAAGGCTCGCTGTTGACGATCTTGCGCAGCAAGTTGCGCAGAATCTTGCCGGAACGGGTTTTGGGCAATTGCGGCACAACATGGACTTTCTTCAGAGCCGCCAGCGCGCCGAGCTCGTCGCGCACGGCTTCAACTGTGCGGCTTGCCAGAGCCTCGTCGCCGTCGTGCCCGGTGCGGGCAGAGACAAAGGCAATCGGAATCATGCCTTTGATCGGATCATCGGCGCCAATTACAGCACATTCGGCAACGCCGTCCTGGCTCGCGACGATCTGTTCCATCTGACCGGTCGAAAGCCGGTGACCAGCGACATTGATGATGTCGTCGGTGCGCCCCATGATGTGGAGAAAGCCGTCGAGGTCGCGATAGCCGGCATCGCCCGTTTCATAGAAACCGGGAAAAGTCGCAAAATTCTTCTCATAGCCCGCCTTGTTGTTCCAAAGGGTCCGGAAGGCCCCAGGCGCTAGCGGCGCACGAATGACGACATTGCCGCTGTCGCCTTCGGCAACGGGCTTTCCGTGATCGTCCAGGATCGCGAACTCATAGCCCGGCACCGCCAAGCCGGCGCTGCCGCGCTTGCGGCGTCGATCACCCAGGCCAATGCAGGTGGCGATGGCGGGCCAGCCCAGCTCTGTTTGCCACCAATGGTCGATCACGGGCAGGCCGCTGTTCTGTTCAAGCCAGTCTATCGTATCGGGATCGGCGCGTTCGCCAGCCAGAAAGATTGCCTGGCATCGTCCGGTGCCGATCTGCCCGAGCAACCTTCCGTCAGGGTCTTCCTTGCGGATGGCGCGGATTGCGGTCGGCGCGGTGAAGAACGACTTCACGTGGTGACGGGCGATGATCCGCCAGAATGTCCCGGGGTCGGGTGTTCCGACCGGCTTGCCTTCGAACAGGACGGTTGTCGCTCCGACGAGCAAGGGTCCATAGACAATATAGCTGTGACCGACCACCCAGCCGACATCGGAAGCCGCCCAGAACGTGTCGCCGACTTCGATACCATAGATATTTTCCATGGACCAGGCCAGCGCCACAGCATTTCCGCCATTCTCGCGCACCACGCCTTTGGGCAGGCCAGTTGTTCCCGAAGTGTAGAGTACATACAGCGGATCGGTTGCCGCTACCGGAGCGCAGGGCGGTATTTCATCGCCAATGGTGCGTGTACGAAGTTCCATCCAATCGATATCGCGGTACGGGTTTAGCGTGGCGGCAACCTGTTCGCGCTGGAGGAGCACGACGTTCTGGACCGGGTGAGAGGTCAGCGCGATCGCCTCGTCCACCAATGGCTTGTAAGCGATCGTTCGTCCGCCTTCGATCCCACAAGAAGCGGTCAAGACAAGTTTCGGCGTGGCATCGTCGATGCGTTTGGCGAGTTCGAGTGGCGAAAAGCCGCCGAACACCACCGAATGAACCACACCGAGCCGGGCGCAGGCGAGCATGGCAAAGACGGTCTCCGGGACCATCGGCATGTAGATGACCACCCGATCTCCTTGCGCCACTCCCAGGTTCTTGAGCATTGCTGCCACCCGACCCGTTTGTTCGAGAAGTTCGGAATAGCTGTACCGCTTGATCGTCTTGGTGACCGGGCTGTCGTAAATCAGCGCAGTGGATCCGCCGCGACCTGCTGCCGCATGCCGGTCGAGACAATTATGGCAGGTGTTCAGCTTGCCGTCCGGGAACCATCCCTCAATATCATCAAATGCCACATTCGGGGGCGTGAACCAGTCGATGGCTTGGGCTGCCCGCCCCCAGAATTCGGCTGCGTTCTCGCTGGCTTCTTGCTGTGCCCTCTCAAGGCGGCGTATTGCGCCCTGCGACGATGGGTTTCCGGTTGAACTCATTTTTTGACTTTCCTCGACAACAGGATCGACGCGATTATGATCAGCGATCCAAGTACATGATATTGCTCAAACCTCTCTCCCAGGAGCGGTACAGCCATCAATACGCCAAACACCGCCGGAAGGTTCATGTAGATGCCGGCCCGCATCGATCCAATGAGGGCAACCGCCCGGTTGAACAAGGCATAGGAAACGAGTGAAGGAAAGATGCCAATGAACACCAGCGCACTTGCCGAGGTTAGCGAGAGAGCGGACGGGCCTTCGAGCAACAGGTGCAATGCGTAGGGGATGGCAAGCGAGACGATACCCGCCGCAAACAACACCACCAGCAGGCTCAGGTGATGCAGCTGGGGTGCCTTGCGCAAGGACGTCGCATAGGCGGCGTAGAGAAACACCGCGGCCAACGCTAGCAGATCGCCAGTGTTGAGCGCCTCGAGGCGCAGGTTCGCCAATTGCCCCTTGGTCATGAACCATGCGACGCCCAAGATCGACAGTCCGGCGCAGGCAAAATGGAGCAAGGCCACGCGTTCGCGGAAAATCACTGCCGGCATGACCAGCGTCATGATCGGCATGGTGGATTGGAGCAGCAGATTGTTTGTTGCCGTAGTCAGCTGGAGACTACTGTAGACGAGCAAGGAAAAGACCCCGACACCAAAGAACCCCAGCAATCCCAGGAAGGGCCAGGACCGGCGAATAGCCGGAAGGTCATCGCGAAGATGCGGCCAGGCGAATGGCAGGACACATGCCGCGGCGATAAGCCATCGCCAGAAGCCTATCGTCACTGGGGTCAGGTCGTCTCGAATCGCCCGACCGACAATCGGGTTCAATGCCCAAAAGAAACTTGCCAGGCACAGCAGCAGCGTCGGAGTGTGCCAAAAACTGGACACAATTCCGTGCCTGAAACGTCGGACGTGATCGACTGTCGACATTGCACTCTCACCCGGCACCGGGGACCGAAAGATACGGCTTGCATCCCACAAGTGCATTGCATATGGTGCATCGCGTTGCATGTATAGTGCGAATCGACTATGCAGTACTCAGACAAAAATGCATGGGAGCGATGTTATGAAAGGATCGTCGGCACTCGTCGACAACATCGGTGCGAGCCAGTCTCGCCGGGTGTTCTGGGATCAAGATGTCTATCAGCTGGAGCTGGAGCGGATATTCTCGCGATGCTGGCTCATGCTCGGACATGATTCGCTAGTTCCCAAACCGGGCGACTTCATTACTACGTACATGGCAGAAGACCGTGTCATCTTGTCGCGGCAGCCGGACGGTTCACTGAAGGCGTTCATCAATTCCTGCACTCACCGCGGCAACCAGATCTGTCATGCCGACAGCGGCAGCGCCAAGGCGTTCGTGTGCAATTATCATGGTTGGGTTTTCGGTCAGGATGGTTCGCTCGTCGATGTTCCGATGGAAGAGCGGTGCTATCACAGCGATCTCGACAAATCCAAGCTGGGGCTCGCGCCGATCCGGGTCGAAACTTACAAGGGCTTCATCTTCGGCTGCCATGATCCCGAAGCGCCCTCGCTTGAGGACTATTTGGGGGACTTCTGCTGGTACCTCGATACGATCTGGGATGGTCCGGACGGTGGTCTGGAACTGCTCGGGCCGCCGTTGAAGAGCACCCTCGCCTGCAATTGGAAAGTCCCGACCGAGAACTTCGTCGGCGATGGGTATCACGTGGGCTGGACGCATGCCGCCGCTCTCCAGATGATCGGGGGCGAGCTGGCTGGCCTATCGGGCAATCGCGCCGACATGCCGTTTGACGACCTTGGTCTGCAATTCACCATGCGGCATGGCCACGGGTTTGGCCTGATCGATAACGCGGCGACTGCGATCCACGTCAAGCGCGACGGGTACGTCAAATATCTCGAGGAGACGCGGGGCGGAATTCGCGAAAAATTCGGGCCGGAGCGCGAACGGCTTTATGTCGGTCACTGGAATACGTCGATCTTCCCAAACTGTTCGTTCCTCTACGGAACCAACACCTTCAAGATCTGGCATCCGCGCGGGCCGCATGAAATCGAGGTCTGGACCTATACCATGGTGCCGAAGAATGCCGACACCGAAACTAAGCGGTCGATCCAGCGCGAAGCGATCCGTTCATTTGGTACGGCGGGAACGCTCGAAAGCGACGATGGCGAAAACATGTCGTCGGCCACCTACAACAACAACGGTATCATCACCCGCAAGGGGTGGATGAATTCGAGCATGGGCAAGGACCGCGAAGGGCCGCACCCCGTCTATCCAGGAATTGTCGGGGTCAGCTTCATCGGCGAAACTTCGTATCGAGGCTTTTATCGTTTCTGGCAAGAAATGCTCGATGCGCCAGATTGGGCCGCCATCCGGGCCAATGACGATACCTGGGATGCAATGTGGACCAACCGTAATTTCTGGCCTGAACGTCTGTCGGCGAAGCAAGCCGAGCCGCAAGACTGATCCCGACAGCAATCTGGACCGCAAGATGACCGAAACACGCAAGCCCGTAGGCATGGAACTGCATCATGCCATCGTCAGTCACTATTCCGCCGAGGTGCGGATGTTGCAGAACCAGCAATATCGCGAATGGTTCGATACTGTAATCGCCGAAGATATCCATTACTGGATGCCAGTTTACGAACAGCGGTTCGCACGTGACCGCCGCCCGGATCCAACCCCGGGGGATGCCGCAATCTACAACGATGACTATGCCGAGCTGCAGCAGCGGGTCGACCGGTTGCTGACGGGTCAGGTATGGATGGAAGATCCGCCATCACGTATCCGCTATTTCGTCACCAATGTCGAAGCATTCGAAATTGCACCGTTTGAATTCGAGGTCTTCTCTAATGTTCTGGTGCACCGCAATCGCCGACAGAGCGAAGTTTACGTGCACACGCTGGGACGCGAAGACAAGCTGCGGAAAACAGACAGCGGCTTCAAGGTATTCAGCAGAAAGCTGAATATCGACGCGCGCGTCGTGCAGGACAAGAATCTCTATTTCTTTGTATAAGCAAATTCAATCAACTGGAAATCAGGAAACGGGAGAGCAAGAATGGACGCATACGCGGCAATTATCGAGCGTCAAGGCGGCGAATTCGTTCTGGATAACGTCTCTATCGAGGATCCGCGCGACGGCGAAGTGCTGGTCAAGGTTGCCGCAGCTGGCATGTGTCATACCGACCTGACGGTTCGCGATCAATATTACCCGACGCCGCTGCCGGCGGTGCTGGGCCATGAAGGTTCGGGCGTTGTCGAAAAGGTCGGACGTGGCGTCACCACTGTCAAGCCAGGCGACAAGGTCGTGCTCTCCTTCAGCTATTGCGGCACCTGTCCATCGTGCCTCAAGGGGCATCAGGCCTATTGTCCGAGCCTGTTCCCGCTCAATTTCATGGGCCGCCGCCTGGATGGTTCGACGCCGATTACCCGCAACGGCCAAGAGGTCAACGCCTGCTTCTTCGGGCAATCCTCGTTCGCGACCTATTCGATCGCGTCGGAAAACAACTGCGTCAAGGTTGCCGACGACGCACAGATCGAACTTTTGGGCCCACTGGGCTGCGGTATCCAGACCGGGGCGGGCAGCATCCTCAATGCGCTTTGTCCCGAACCTGGCTCCTCGATCGCGATCTTCGGGGTCGGGTCGGTCGGCCTCAGCGCAGTGATGGCCGCCAAGGCCTCGGGCTGCCTCAAGATCATCGCGGTTGACCGCAACGCAGACCGCTTGGAACTGGCGCGCGAACTGGGCGCCACCGATGTGATCGACGCCAACACGGTCAACGCTCAGGAAGCGATCGTCGCGATGACCGGTGGCGGCGCCGACTATGCCATGGATACCACCGCCATTCCAGCGGTGCTGCGCTCGGCGGTGGACAGCACGCACAACATGGGTGAAACCGCAGTGGTCGGCGGGGCGAAGCTGGGCACCGAATTTTCGCTAGACATGAACAACATGCTGTTTGGCCGCAAGTTGCGCGGCGTAGTCGAAGGATCGAGCACCCCGCAGGTCTTCATCCCGCAACTGATTGCGATGCAGGAAGCCGGGCTGTTCCCGTTCGAGAAGCTCTGCACCTTCTATGATCTCGACCAGATCAACCAGGCCGTCGAGGATACCGAAAAGACCGGCAAGGCGATCAAGGCTATTCTCAAAATGTAGGCCCACGGGGCGGTCACCAGGACTTCCAGCTGAAATGAAGAGCGTATTTTCCTTTGGTTCGGGCATTGGACCCGAAGGCGCGCTCGTGCTGGACAAACGCGTCCTTGGCGGGAAGGGCGCAAATCTTGCAGAAATGGCGCAAATCGGCCTTCCGGTCCCGCCGGGCTTCACTATTGCCACCGGCGAATGCCTCGCTTATCTTGACCACGGCAGAGCGTCACTTGATCGCATCCGCGATGAGGTTTCGGCTGCTTTGGGGCTGGTCGAACGGGCGACGGGCAAGACGTTCGGCAATCCTCGCGATCCCCTGCTGGTCTCGGTGCGTTCGGGCGCGCGGGTATCCATGCCGGGGATGATGGACACGATCCTGAACCTTGGCATCAATGATGCGACCGTCACCGGCCTGGGCCAGACCTCCGGGGATGAGCGGTTCGCGCTCGACAGTTATCGCCGCTTCATCCAGATGTATTCCAGTGTCGTGCTCGAAATCGAGCATGGTGTATTCGAGGCAGCCCTTGACCGCATCAAGGAAGATCGCGGCGTCGATGAGGATATCGATCTTCGAGTGGAGGATCTGCGCGGCGTGATCGCGACCTTCAAGGATCTCGTGCTTGCCCATCACGGCGCGGCCTTTCCTCAGGATGTACAGGAACAACTCTGGACGGCAATCGAGGCGGTGTTCCGCTCATGGGACTCACCGCGAGCCAAGGTCTACCGGCGCCTGAACGATATCCCCGGAGATTGGGGCACGGCGGTTAACGTCCAGGCCATGGTGTTCGGAAATCTTGGCGAGACTAGCGCTACCGGCGTCGCCTTTACCCGCAACCCTGCAACCGGCGAGAAGGCTTACTACGGCGAATGGCTGGCCAACGCCCAGGGTGAGGATGTTGTCGCCGGCATCCGCACGCCCCAGTATCTGACCAGGGCTGCCCGCGAAGCCGCAGGTGCGCGGCTTCCCTCAATGCAGGAAGCGATGCCGAAGGCCTATACCCAACTTGCTGAGGTGTTCGAACTGCTGGAGCGCCACTATCGCGACATGCAGGACATCGAATTCACAGTCGAACGCGGCAAGCTCTACCTCCTTCAGACCCGTTCGGGCAAGCGCACCGCCAAGGCCGCGCTCAAGATTGCCGTCGACATGGTCGAAGAGAGCCTGGTCGACGAAGTGACCGCGCTGCTCCGCCTCGACCCGGCCTCGCTCGACCAGTTGCTTCACCCCTCGCTCGATCCGAATGCCCCGCGGGTGCTGCTCGGAAAGGGTTTGCCTGCCTCGCCCGGGGCAGCCTCGGGAGGTGTGGTATTCGATGCGGAAACAGCGGCACGGTGGGCCGAATTGGGAGAGAAGGTCATCCTCGTCAGGCATGAGACGTCGCCTGACGACATCCATGGCATGCACGTCGCAACCGGCATCCTGACGGCGCGCGGCGGCATGACCAGCCACGCGGCCGTGGTCGCGCGGGGTATGGGCCGGCCATGCGTGGCGGGCACCGCCAGTCTCAAGATCGACCCGGTCGCGCGGGTCGCCGAGATCGGCGGCCAGCGGCTCGAAGAGGGCGCATTCATCACGATCGACGGTTCGACCGGCGAAGTGTTCCTGGGCGAACTGCCGACGATCCTGCCCAATCTTTCGGGCGATTTCGCAACGGTGATGGCATGGGCTGACAAGCATCGCCGCCTGAAGATTCGGACCAACGCGGAAACCCCGCTCGATTGCGAAATGGCCCGCCGGTTCGGGGCCGAAGGGGTCGGGCTTTGCCGAACCGAGCACATGTTCTTCGATGAAAGCCGGATCCTCGCCATGCGGCAGATGATCCTGGCCGACAGCGAAAAGGAACGACGCTCCGCGCTCGACCAGCTATTACCCGAACAGCGCGCCGACTTCCGCCGGATCTTCGAGATCATGGAAGGCTTGCCAGTCACCATCCGCCTCCTCGATCCGCCGCTGCACGAGTTTCTGCCGCATACGGATAGCGAACTCACCGAGCTTTCGCGGGCGATGGGTATTGACGTGGAGCAGGTTCGGCATCGCGCAATCGAATTGACGGAAGCCAACCCCATGCTGGGGCATCGAGGCTGCCGACTGGGCGTGGTTTATCCCGAAATATACGAAATGCAGGCTCGCGCGATTTTCGAGGCTGCGCTCGAAGTCGCGGGCGAGGCGGGCATGGCGGTCTGTCCCGAAATCATGATCCCGCTGGTCGGATTGCCGCATGAACTGGAATCACTGAAGGATACCCTGTACAGGGTCGCTGAAGTCGTGTTCGCCGAAAAAGGCGAGCGGATCGCCTTTAGCGTTGGCACCATGATCGAGCTGCCGCGGGCAGCCCTGGTTGCCGACGAAATCGCTGCAAGCGGGGAATTCTTCTCGTTCGGAACCAATGATCTGACCCAGACTACGCTGGGGATCAGCCGCGACGATGCGGCGCGTTTCCTGGGTGCTTATGTGGAAAAAGGCATTATCGCCAAGGACCCGTTCGTCACCCTCGATATCGAAGGGGTCGGCAAGCTGATCGAAATGGCATCGCGCAAAGGGCGCGAAACCCGGCCCGACCTAAAACTGGGGATCTGCGGCGAGCACGGCGGCGATCCGGCCACGATCGCCTTCTGTGAGGAGATCGGGTTGGACTATGTCAGCGCATCGCCTTTCCGGGTGCCGATTGCCCGACTGGCTGCGGCCCAGGCGGCGCTGGCGCCTCCATGAACGGACGATGCAAGCTGAAATTCTGAACCAAATCGAGATGAGGTGCACCTAAAATGGAATATGATCGTAAGGATGCCAAGGCCTGGGCAACGAAGACCGTAAGGGGCTTCTATCAGTGTCCGATCACCCCGATGACCGCCGATTACAAGTTCGATGTGGACGGTATCCGCTACAACATCGATAAATATGTCGAAATGGGCGTAGATGGCTTGGCCGTCGGCGGGTTCATCGCCGAATGCTGGAACGTCTCAGCGTCAGACTGGTTTCGCTATCACGAGATCGTTGCCGAGGCGAATGCCGGGCGGCTCGATCTGTGGACCATCGTGCTCGATCCAAGCGTCTATACCGCGATCGAGAAGATGCAGTTCGTCGAGAAGCTCGGGTATAACGGGGCTGAGGTGATCAACCCGGTTGTGCAGCTCAAGCGCGACGACGAAATCTATTCCTGGTTCAAGTTCCTGACCGACCACACCGATCTGGCCGTCTGCCTCTACCGGACCCCGGTTTCGGGCACCGTGCTGAGCTGGGACCTAATGCGCCGCCTGGCCGATATCGAAACCGTGATCGGCGTCAAACAAGGTGCCATGAGCCGTGCCGAGACAATCAAGATCCGCCAGCTAATGCCTGAAGGCTTCAACACGATGGAGCCATTCGAATACTTCTTCCTCGACGATCTGCGTCTTGGCGGCACCGTTTGCTGGGGTGAATTGTCCTACATGCTGTACGGCAAGAAGCGCCATTTCGCCAAGGAATACATCCGCCTGGCGCATGAAGGAAAATGGGAGGAAGCGCGGGCCGCTTCCGATCAGCTCAGCGAAGTCCGCGAATTCTATCACGACAACTTCCTGTGGGATATCGCCCGCACCGCGACCTATGCCAGCGCACTTGCCAATGTGAAGGCCTGGTACGAAGCGATTGGCCTCAAGGCTGGCCCGATCCTGCCGCCGGTGGCTGATGTGACGCCGGAAAAGAAAGAGCAGATCAGGGCCAAGCTGATCGAACTGGGCATTGCCTGAACCGAACCAACGGGAATCCCAAAGCATGTCCAAGCAATTGCATTTCTGTTTCCACGGCGCCGGCGGGCTAGGCTCGGTCATCGGCGGATTCCTTGCGCGCGGCGGCCACAAGGTCACGCTGATTGCGCGCAAGCCCCATGTCGAGGCGATCCGCCGGGATGGCCTGAGTATTTCGGGTGTGCGGGCGCAATTCGTCCAGCGCGAAAACCTCTTCGCGGTCGAAACGCCCGAGGAGGTTGAAGGCGACATCGACTATTACATCCTGCTGACCAAGGCCAAGGGTACCGATCAGGCGCTGGACGATGCGCAGGTGTTGGTCGATCGCACCGCTTGCGCGCTGACTTTGCAGAACGGCGTGGGCAAGGAAGGCAAACTCCAGGCCGCGTTTGGCAAGGACAAGGTGATCGGCGGCTCGATCATGGACGGGGCGACCCTGCTCGAACCGGGCAAGGCGCTCAATCACATGGCGGTTCCCGTCACCGCTTATTTCGGCGAGCTGGAAGGCGGGGAGAGCGAGCGCACGCGGATCATGGCCGAAGCGCTCGACGCTGCGGGCATGGGTTCGCGCTCAACTCCCGATATTGTCCATGTCCATTGGGAAAAATTGGTTCAGGTCGGTGGAGCATCGTCGTGGAGCGCCAGTACGCTGGGCGCGCTTCCAAAGCTCGATTTTGTGGATGGTGTGGCGGTTCGCGAAGGCGCCGAACACTATGTCCACGTCGTCAAGGATCTGCTGGCGATCTACAAGGCACTTGGCTACGAACCGCAGAACTATTTCGCGCCTGTATCCAGATTGGTCGAGATTGACCGTGAAGGCTTTGAAGAGGCAGTGTCCGGTGTCATGGCGATGGGCACCAGATTCAAGCCGGAAAACCGTCCCGTCCGCACCTCGATGCATGACGATCTCGTAGCGGGCCGGCGGATGGAAGTTGACGAGGTCCTGGGGCCGCTCGCGGCGGCAGCGGAGCAACTGCAGGTTCCTGCGCCAGCCTTCCTCAGCGCCTATCGGGTGCTCAAGACTTTGAACAGCTATCTGTAGTGAAAGATTGACCATGAGGCGTTATTCTATCGCCAGCATTCCGGGAGATGGAATTGGCCGCGAGGTGGTGCCTGCCGCAATCGAGGTGCTGACGGCGGCAGCGGCCAAGTGCGGTTTCGTGCTCGAATTCCGGCACTTCGACTGGAGCTGCCAGACCTACCTCAAAACCGGCAAGATGATGCCCGATGACGGGCTAGATCGGTTGCGGGATCATGATGCGGTGTTCCTCGGCGCGGTCGGCTTTCCCGGGGTACCCGATCATATCTCGCTGTGGGGGCTGCTGCTGCCGATCCGGCGCGAGTTCGAGCAGTACGTCAATCTGCGTCCGGTGCGGCTGCTGCCGGGCATCGCTTCGCCTCTGCGCGACAAGGCTCCTGGCGACATCGATTTCTGGGTGGTGCGCGAAAACTCGGAAGGCGAATATTCCCAGATCGGCGGTCGGACCGGGACCGGCGAGAACGAAATCGTCGTCCAGCAGGCGATCTTCACCCGCCGGGGCACCGACCGCATCTTGCGCTATGCCTTCGACTTCGCTCGGCGGAGCGGGCGCAGGCATGTGACCAGCGCGACGAAGTCCAATGGACTCTATCATTCGATGCCGTTCTGGGACGAGCGCTTTGCCGCGATCGGCGCCGAATACCCCGATGTTGCCGCCGATCAGTATCATGTCGATATTCTCGCCGCACGCTTTGTGATGTCGCCCGAACGGTTCAATGTGGTGGTTGGTTCGAACCTTTTTGGTGATATCCTATCCGATCTGGGGCCGGGAATCACTGGCACCATCGCTGTGGCTCCTTCTGCTAACCTCAACCCCGAACGGCGGTTCCCTTCGATGTTCGAGCCGGTCCACGGGTCTGCCCCGGACATCGCCGGGCAGGGCATCGCCAATCCGATCGGCCAGATCTGGTCGGGTGCAATGATGCTGGAGCACTTGGGCGAAGACGAAGCCGCCGCGCTGGTGATGCGCGCGCTCGAAGCCTCGCTCATTGCTCCTGATATTGACAGGACCCCCGATCTTGGCGGAAACGGGACAACCGCCGGATTTGCAGAGGCAATCCGCACCAAGTTGCTGGGATTCTAGCCTGAAGGCTGGCGATCCTGGCCATGACGAAAGGAAACAGGGTGATGGCTGCCTATTTCATCGGATCGATCAAGTCGCACGACGAAGCCTGGGTGGCAGACTATATGGCCGCGGTTCCGGCGCTGATCGGACGCCACGGCGGGGAGATGGTCTGCCGTTCGCACGAGTTCGTCCGTTATGAGGGCGAGGGAGCCGCACCTGACTATGTCGTGGTGATCCGGTTTCCTTCGATGGAGGCGATCGACGCCTTCATGAACGATCCGGACTATGCGCCGCACAAGGATGCGCGCATCGCCTGCGCCACATCGGATATCTTCGCGATCGCCTGAGGAGGCCGCCATGAAGGTTCTGCGTACTTACCTGATCGCCGTGGGGATCTGGTATCTCTGCAATCTCGTGCTGCTCTGGCCTCCGGTCTACGGCGCGGCGCTGCCGTTGATCTACCCTGGGATCGCGCTGGGGCAGGGGACGCCGATGTTCGGCCTGTTGCTCGACGCATGGCTGATCGTCGGCGTCCAGTTGGCCGCGATCGGCGTCGTGGCACTATGGGGTGCTCGCGACCCGATGCATTACCGCGCGCTCGTCCCGGTGATCGTGCTGACCGAGTTGGTCGGTTCGGCCTGGGACATCTATAGCATTGTCTGGAGCGGTGAGGCTTTGTGGGTCGGGTTGACGACCTTGGCAGCGCACGCAGTGATTGTCGCGGGCGCTTGGTTTGCCGTGCGCGCGGTTGAGCGGGAAACCGCCGGATCAGTCAAGGCGTAGTCCACGGGCGCGCAACCGCGCAATAACATCGTCTGCCGCAGAGCAGGGCAGCCCTGCCTGCCGGGCGAAACGAGGAATCGCGCCGGTGAGGTGAGCGAATTCCGAAGGTCTGCCGCTTTCGAGATCGCGCTGCAGCGAACTGGTGACGTCGGGTGGAAAGCGGCCGATGAAGTCCAGCTTCTCGTATATGCAATCGGGCGGCAATTCGATGCCCAACGCCGCTGCGATCCGTTCGACCTCGGCCATGGCCTCGCGCAAAAGCGCGCTGGCCTGGGGATGGCCCAGCACCTGACCGACCTTCAGGCCGAACGCCGGGGCCACCGCGCCGATCGTCGCGGCCATCAGGAACTTGTCCCACAACGCTGGGCGCATGTCGCCTGTCAGAGTGGTGGGGACCCCAGCGGCAATAAGGTCGCCCGCAAGGATTGCCGAAGCCTGTCCGGCAGCCGGGTCGGTTGCGCGATCGGCGACCGGGCCGGCCAGCAGCGTGGCGGGGACGCCGGTGTGGCGCACGATCCCGTCTTCCAGCTCGAAGAAGCCGTGCATGCGTGCGCCAAGCACGACAGCGCGGGGCAGGGCGGCCTGGGCGATGCCGGGTGCTTCGACCCCATTCTGCACCGTCAGCAGCGTGAAGCGGCTTCCGCGCAGTGGTTCGAGCAGGGCAAGCGCGGATTCGATCTGAAACGTCTTGGTTGCCAGGATGGCATGATCCGGCGGCGTTGCGGGATCGCATGCTGCGGACACCGGCACACGCACTTGCCGCTCGGCCCCGCCTTCGGACAGCAGCACGCCGGTGTTTCGCAAGGCCTCGAGCCGCGCTCCTCGGGCGATCAGCAGAACTTCATGCCCGGCGTTGTGCAACCGCGTGCTCAGGAAACTGCCGATTGCCCCGGCGCCGATGATGACAAACCGGCTCACCGCATCAGGCGAAGAAGCGGTTTTCCGGGCGCGGCAAGCCGAGATGATCGCGCAGCGTTTCGCCTTCGTATTCGGTGCGGAAGAGGCCGCGCGCCTGCAGTTCCGGCACGACCTTGCCGGTGAAGTCTTCCAGGCCTTCGGGCAGATAAGGGAACATGGTGGTGAAGCCGTCGCAGGCGCCCTGCTCAAGCCAGTGCTGCATTTCATCGGCGATGGTCTTGGCGGTGCCGACAAAGGCCAGCCCGCCATAGCTGCCGGCCTTGGCGGCGAGTTGCCGGATCGTCAGGTTCTCAGCTCTGGCCAATTCGATCATGAACCGCCGCGAACTTTTGCTGGCGTTGGATTCGGGGATGTCGGGCAGGGGGCCATCGGGATCGAAGCTCGATACGTCGTGACCCAGCATGCCGGACAGTGAATGGATGCCGCTGTCGTAGTGGACCAGGCTGTCCAGTTTCGCGCGTTTCGCTTGGGCTTCCTCGACGGTGTCTCCAACAACCAGGAATACGGCCGGCATGATCTTGATGTGATCGGGATTGCGTCCTACCGTCGCCGCCCGCCCTTTGACGTCGTCGTAATAGGCTTTGCTGCCTTCCAGCGTCGATTCCGCAGCAAATACGGCTTCGGCGGTTTCGGCAGCGAGCTGGCGGCCCGGGTCCGAGGCACCGGCCTGGAAGATGACCGGCCAGCCTTGAACCGGACGGGCGATGTTAAGCGGCCCGGTGACCGAGAAATGCTCGCCCTTGTGGTTCAGCGCACGCATCCGGGCGGGGTCGAAATAGATGCCCTTTTCTGCGTCCATAACGAAGGCATCGTCGGCGAAACTGTCCCACAGCCCGGTCACCACGTCATGAAACTCGCGGGCGCGGTGATAGCGCGCGGCGTGATCTGGCTGGGTCTCCAGGCCGAAGTTGCGGCTGCTGTCCGGATTCGAAGTGGTCACAACGTTCCAGCCGGCCCGCCCGCCGCTGATGTGATCGAGAGAGGCAAAGCGGCGCGCGACATGGAACGGCTCGTCGTAAGTGGTCGAGGCCGTTGCGACGAGGCCGATTCGCTCAGTCACCCCGGCCAGTGCGGAAAGCAACGTGAATGGCTCGAACGAGGTCACAGTGTGGCTGCGCATCAGCGCCTGGCGTGGCAGGTTGAGCACGCCGAGGTGATCAGCCATGAAGAAATAATCGAACTTGGCAGCTTCAAGGCTGCGGATGAAGCGCTGGATCGCTTTGAGGCTGAAGTTCGCGTCGGGTAAGGCACCTGGATACCGCCAGGCTCCGGTGTGGATGCTGACCGGACGCATGAACGCCCCGAGGTGAAGTTGCTTGGCCATCAGTGCGTTTCCCGGTCTGGAGGTACGGCCGGACCATACCGAACGGTCCGGCCGTTATTTCGTTAGGCAGGCTTTGCCTTGCCTTGCGCTTGGTCGAGTTCCCGGCGAACCGCAAAGTGGTCGTCATAGTTCTCGGGCTTCAGGGCGAAGGCTTTCTGGCGCGTGATACGGTTGGCGTTGATTTCATCGTACTTGAGGTAATAGGCCTTGTGCATCCGGTAGAACGGGATTTCCGGCCAGAGGTGGTGGATCAGGTGGTAATTCTGATAAACCATCAGCGGGTTGAGCAACCATTCCCAGCCGAACCGCATGGTTGTCGCCATGTAAGGGTCTTCGTCTTGCGCGATGATCGCGGGATGATGTGGCAGGATGACGAAGACGATGGCGATGAGGAACAGCGTGATCCGTGACGGCACGAACCACAGCATGAACAGTTCCCAGCCGAAGCCGAAGTAAATTGCCGCAACGAACAGCAGCGCGAGGAGCGAATAGAAGACAAGCAGTTCGGTGCCATGTTTCTTGCGCACGTTCTGACCATATTTGACGAAATACCAGATGTAGGCACCATCGAAGAAGGTCCAGCGGAATGTAACCTGCCACCAGGGCGATTCATGCTCGAACCGGTCGGGGTCTTTGGGTCCATTGGTATGCGTGTGGTGCTTGTTGTGGACCCAGCGGACCAGGACCATCGGGGCATAGGGAAAGAGGAAGAACAAGCCGATCGCGCCGATCGATTCGTTGATCCAGCCAACGCTAGACAACGACTTGTGCGAGGCGTCGTGGATCACGCTGAAGAGCAGATAGGTGATCAGTCCGTTGGCGATTGCGCCGACCCAAAGCGGAAGCATCGAGTTCAGCGCCAGGTACCAGGTCGTTGCGATCCCTGCCATGGAAATGACAAACAGGAGAGCCGTCGGCAGGGCGAGAACGGGCGCCTTTCGCAGCTGTTCGAAATGCTCTTCGGACGATCTGGGAAACGCGATTGCAGCCATTACCCGGGTTCCTTTCCTCTCACTGGCTTAGAAGCGCCTAGTTGGGTTGACGCTTGGCCTCTTTGTCGTATTTGACCGAGGTTATGCTCTTGAACAATTTTGCCGCCTACACTATTCGTTGGACAATATGCAACTCTTTTCCCGTCATGCAAGGGGACTTCGGGCCGGGCAATGCTGGTAATGGGAGTACCGAATGAATGCACGCAAGGCTAGCCAGCTTTCAGCTAAAGGTGATGAAATGGAACATCAGGCTACCGAGCGCTTGCCTCCCAAAGATTTGAGCGCGAATGATTCGCCGCGCAAGGCTATCCAGTCCGTGGAAATTGGTGTTCGCGTCCTCAGGGCCTTGATGGATTGCCCAAGGGATGGCGCACATCTGCGTGATGTTGCCGAGAAATCGGGTCTGTCACGCAGCCAGGCACACCGTTACCTGCTGTCTTTTGTCAATACAGGCGTGGTCGAGCAGAAGGTCCAGAATGGCCGCTATGCACTAGGTGAGTTTTCAGTTCGTATTGGCATGGCCGCGCTGGCGCGGGTGGAGCCGGTACGGATCGCTGGCGATAATCTGGCGAGCGTGCTGGAAGAACTGCAAACGACTGGGTTGCTGTCGGTCTGGGGCAATTATGGGCCAACGGTGATTCGCTGGATCGATGGCGGTCTGCCCCTGTTTACCAGTTTGCACGTCGGCTCTGTTTTGCCCTTGCAGGCTTCGTCCACCGGCATCCTGTATTTGACCCATTGTTCACGAGCTTTGACTCGGCCCGTCATCGCCCAGGAGCGCGCCAGCGGGCTGGTGGTTTCCGACGACGAACTGGAAAGGCAGATAGTCCAAGCGCGCGAGATGGGATACGCGACCACACAGGGTACAGTTGTGCCTGGTCTCTCTGCCTTGAGTGTACCTGTGCTTGGTTCCGGGAACAGGCTTGTTGCAACGATGAGCGTTCTCTCGCGAGTTCAGGACAAGCATTTTTATTCGAAGCCGAAGATCGAAAAGATCCGTTCGGCGGCCATAGCAGCGAGTCGTGCGATCGGCTGGCAAGGATAGCTCCTGCGGTTTTCCATCAGAAGTGGACTGGCCTCCATATTGGTGGACCGGCTTCATGGCGGGGGCGCTGCCAGGCCCGACCATCCGGAAGGTATAAAGATTGTCGCTGACCCATAAAGAGCCAATCGGCAAACGGGAGTTCATCGCCATGATGGCGATGATCCAGGCATTGCAGTCACTTGGGTTTACAACTTTGCTTCCGGTCTTAGGTGTCATGGCAAACGATCTGGGGGCAAGCGGTTCAAACCAGCGGCAATGGGTCATCGGCACCTTCCTGATCTGCTCCGGCCTGTTTTCGCTCGTCCCGGGGACGATCTCCGACCGGCTTGGGAGGAAGCCGGTCCTGCTGGTTTGCATGGGCCTGTTCGCCCTGATCAATCTGCTTTGTGCTTTCGTGGCTGACTTTTCCGTCCTGCTGGCGGCCCGCGCGCTGCTTGGCTGTGCCTCGTCCGCCCTGACCGTCCTTCCTATGGCGATCATTCGCGACCGCTATCAAGGCGAAGACATGGCCAAGCTGCAAGCCTTTGTCGCGATGCTGTTTATGGCAGTCCCGACCCTTGCCCCAAGTTTGGGTTATGTGATCTTTACTACGCTCGGCTGGCGTGCCGTCTTCATTGTCATCGGCGTGCTGTCGATGGGAGTGTCAGCATGGTATTTCTACCGCATGGAAGAAACGCTGCCGCTTTCCCGGCGGCAGTCCCATGGTGCCAGAGAATTGTTCGGTAACATCCGCCTCGTTCTGACAAACCGCCGGTCGATCGGTTACGTCATTGGCATGGCCCTGATTTTCGGCGCTCACTTCGGCTTCATCAACAGCTCGCAGCAATTGATCGGCGAACATTTCGGGGCCGGCGGGGCCTATTCGGTAATCTTTGGCTTGATGGCGGGCTCGATGATGCTGGCCAGCATTGCCAATTCTGCGATCGTACACCGTTTCGGAACCCGGCGGCTTGGGCATGCCGCGATCCTCTGCTACCTCATCGTCTCGGTCTGCCAGGTCTATCTGGCATCGCGCCCGGGCGAGACCTTGTTGCAATTTGTCTTGCTGATGTCCGCGAACATGTGCCTGCTGATCACGGTATTCATCAATTTCACCGCAATTTCACTGCAGCCGTTCGGTAAGCTCGCTGGCGCTGCCGCCTCGGTCCAGACCTTCTTTCGGTTGGTACTTGGTGCTGGGCTGGGTGCCTTGATCGGTCAGGCCTACGACGGTTCGCCACTGCCTTTGGCCTATTCGCTCGTTGGCGTGGCGACTGTGACTATTCTACTGGTACTGTTCAGCGAGGGGGGCAGACTGTTCGCAGCGAGTGTGGCGGTACGGACGAAAGGCTGATCGCCGGACTTATTCGACCTTGAAGGGCTGAGGTATGCCCGGTGCCGGTCGGTCCGAAACCATTCTCACACCGTCTATCACGATCGGGCTAGCGACACCCTTGTAGCCTTCCGGGGTTACCGCCAGACCCCTTGCAACGACATGCGGATCAGCGAACACTTCGTCGAGCTCGTTGATCGGTCCGGCGGGTACGCCCGCGTCCTCCAGCGCGTTGAACAGTTCCTGCCGGTTCCATCGGGCCGTAAGCGTCTCCACGGTTTCGATAAGTTCGGACCTGTTCGCAAGCCGTGCGGGGTTGGTGGCGAAGCGTGGGTCTTCATGCAGTGAACACCGCAAAACGCGGCACAAGCTGGCGAACTGGCCGTCGTTGCCGGCCGCAATCACCAAGGGCCCGTCAAGCGTGGGGAAGGCTTGATAGGGTGCCAGATTGGCGTGACCGTTGCCGAACCGGCGCGGCACATTACCCGATGTCATCCAGTTCATCGCCTGATTGGCCATGACCGCCACCTGGGTATCGAGCAGTGCCATGTCGATGTGGGCGCCGCTGCCGGTGCGGTCCCGGCGGTTGAGCGAAGCGAGGATCGCCACCGTGCTGTACATGCCCGTGAACAGATCGGCCACGGCGATGCCCGCCTTCTGCGGTTCGCGATCGGGTTCGCCGGTCATCGACATCATGCCGCCCATGGCCTGGGCGATGAAATCGTAGCCTGCGCGGTGGGCGTAAGGCCCGGTTTGTCCGAACCCTGTGATCGAGCAGGTGATCAGGCGCGGGTTCAGTGCGGAAAGCGCGGCATGGTCAAGCCCGTACTTCGACAGCCCGCCGACCTTGTAGTTCTCGATCACGATGTCTGCGCCGCTTGCCAGTTCGCGAATGATGGCCTGGCCCTCCGCGCTGGCGATGTCGATTGCGAAAGACCGCTTGCCGCGATTGGTCGAATGGAAATAGGCCGCTCCCAAATTGGTGCCATCTTCCGCTGTCACGAACGGCGGCCCCCAATGCCGCGTATCGTCTCCTACACGGGGCCGTTCGATCTTGATCACTTCGGCGCCAAGGTCCGCCAGCAGCTGTCCGCACCATGGGCCAGCCAGGATGCGGGCTAATTCAAGCACCCGGACGCCATCAAGCGGTTTGACCGGGTCACTGGAACGAGGCGTCTGCCAAGCCGGTTTCGCCATAGCCTCAGTTGCCGCCCTGTGCCGCGATACGCTCACGCCAGACCCGGAGTCCGTCGCCCGCGCCCTTGGCCAAGGTGAGGCTGTCGATCCCGTTGGCGATGAAGCGGGCACCGCCATCGAGGAACTGCTGGACGAGCCGCTCGTCGCGCGAAAGGATCCCGGCCGGTTTGCCGGTTGCCACGATACGCGCCAGCGCCTCGCCGGTCAGCTTGAACAGGGCATCGAAGCTGCTTCCGCCCAGCAAACCTTCGGTCGCGGCCAGGTCCGCAGGTCCAAGAAACAGCGCGTCGATCCCGTCCACTGCGGCGATCGCCTCAATATTGTCGACGGCGGTCGCGGTCTCGATCTGGGCGATGATGCAAACCTGCGCATTGGCTTCTGCGACATAAGCAGGATAGCCACCCCAGCGCGCGGCACGGGCGCCACCGAGGCCGCGTTCGCCTGCAGGCGGATAGCGGGACGCAGTTACGATGGCCTGGGCCTGTTCGGCGGTTTCGACCATCGGAACCATCAGAGTCTGCGCTCCAAGATCGAGAACCTGCTTGATTGCTACCGGATCGTGGCCGGCAATCCGGACGATCGCCGAACACGGCGGCGTCGCCTCGATCGCACGCAGCTGCGCGACGATTCCGGGCAGGGTCTGCGGGCCATGTTCGCCATCGATCAGCAGCCAGTCATAGCCCTGGCCCGCACTGATTTCGGCAATGTCTGGATGGGCCAGGGCCAACCAGAAGCCAAGCTGGACCGGACCTTCGCGCAAGGCCGCCTTGAAGCGGTTGACGGGTGTTTGCATTGTCGCCCTCTATACGAACCGGAACCCAATTGAACCAAACTCGCCGAAATCGGCGTTGAAGACATCGCCCGGCGCCGCTTCGACCGGACGCGTGAACGATCCGCCGAGCACGACCTCTCCGGCTTCTAGCCCTTGCCCCCAGGGCGCGAGCCGCCTTACCAGCCACGCGACGCCGTTGGCGGGATGGTTGAGAACCCCTGCCGCAAGGCCGGTCTCCTCGATCACCCCGTTGCGGCTGAGCAGCGCGCCGATGCGGCGCAGGTCGAGCCCGTCGGGTTTCGCCGGCAGACCGCCGACAATGATTCCGGCATTGGCGGCATTGTCGCTGATCGTGTCCAGGACCTTGCGCGCGGCCCCGGTTTCGGCATCCTTGGGATGCACCCGTGTGTCGATGATTTCGATTGCCGGAACCACATAGTCGGTGGCGCTCAGGACATCGAAAATCGTCGTCTGTGCTCCTTCCAGGCGGCGCCCGAGCACAAAGGCCAACTCGACCTCGACCTTGGGCGTGATGAACCGCGCGGCCGGAACGTCGCTGCCCTGTTCGAACACCATGTCATCCAGCAAGGTGCCGTAATCGGGTTCGGTGATTCCGGCTGCCTGCTGCATCGCGCGCGAGGTCAGGCCGATCTTGTGACCAAAGACGGTCCGGCCGCGCTCTCGCTTGAGATCGACCCAGGCCTGGTTGATGCGGTAGGCATCCTCGATCTGCATGCCTGGATAGCGCACGGAGAACGGCCGGATCCGTTCGCGGGTCTGCTCGGCATGGTCGAGTTCCTGCGCCAATTGCGCGACCAGTCGATCGTCGAATGTCTCGCCTGTCATGTGTCCTGCTCCCAATGCGCAACACTTGGGAAAACTCATTGCACAATGTCAAACGATATCTTAGGCTCCGGCGAAATTGACTGTGAACTCCGGCAAGGAGTCGCGCGGATATAAGGAGTCGCGCGGATATTTCGTCAGGATCACATGGGAGAATGTCATGGCTGCTGAAGGGGTTATCAGGGAAGAAAAGATCACGGGCCGGGGCTTGACCTCGCACACCCTCTTGGCCGGCGATCCGTCCAAGCCGGCAATTCTGCTGCTTCACGGTGCGGGTCCGGGCGCACATGCCGCATCCAACTGGTATCACCTGATGCCGGACCTCGCCGAAAACTTCTTCGTGATCGCGCCCGACCTGATCGGTTTCGGCCAGTCGGTGATTCCCGATCCGTGGCCTGACAGCGTGATGGGCTGGATCGGCACCCGGGTCGACCAGTGCTTTGGCCTGCTTGAGGCGCTCGGTGTGAAGAAGGCCCACGTTGTCGGCAATTCGATGGGCGGCGCGCTGACCCTGCAGATGATGAGCGAGGAGCCCGACACGATCGACAAGGTGGTGCTGATGGGTTCGATCGGAGCCCCCGGCCCGCGCACCCCGGAACTGATCCGCCTGCTCTCGTTCTATTCCGATCCACGATATGCCCGCTATCGCCAGGTGATGCACAGCTTCGCCTACGATGCCGAGAAGTTCGAAGGCATGGAGGAAATCGTCGAGAACCGTTACAAGATCGCCACCGATCCGGGAATCATGAAGACCGCGGTCAAGATGATCGATTCGATGAAGAACGGCATTGAGACGCTCAACATGCCGCCCGAACTGCTGGGCAAAATGCCGCACGAAGTGCTGATCTTCCATGGCCGCCAGGACCGGGTGGTGCCGCTCGACACCAGCCTCTACCTGATCCAGCATCTCAAGCATGCCGAGCTGTACGTTCTCGACCGTTCGGGCCACTGGTCGCAGCTGGAACGGTGGGATGTCATGCGTCCGATGATGGAAATCCATTTCGGCGCCCGCACGTTCTAGGCGGTTGGCCTCGTTGCATGTCTGGTCAGCATTTTCACCAAGGTCCGCGATTGGGTACTTCGGCACGGTCGGACCAAGGCCCGGCCGTGCCGCCAGTGGGTGATGAAGCTTCAATTCAGGTGGAGCAGCACGCGGCGGCGTTATGGGACTATTCTTTACACATTTATGCCAAGCCGGGTGTGGCAGCTTCCTGCCTTGCCTTGCAGGACCAGCATGGGTGTGACGTCAACACGGTGTTGCTTTGCCTTTGGTTGGCAGGGGCGCGTAGCACCATTCTCGCTGTTTCGGACATCGAGGCCGCGCAGCACTCGGCAGCAACTGCGAATGAACGCTTCGTGCAACCGGTCCGTTCGGTGCGGCGCTGGATGAAGCAGTGGTGCCAAGGTACGCCTGAGTCGGAAATTAACGCCGCAGCCTATGCGGCGCTGAAGACGGCAGAGTTGCATGGTGAACGTCTGGTCCAGTCCCAAATGCTCGCTGGGCTGGACCTGGACCAGTTGACCCGTGCCGAGTCGTCCGAAGCAGCAGTCCAGGCAAGCTTTGCCAACTATTGTACCTTGGCGAGCACATCTGGCGGAGTGGCAGAGGAACTGGGTGAGCTTGTTGCCAGGGCCTGGCATTGAGCCAGTCCTGCCTGTCGGGCTAATTGCATTTGAGGAACGGGATATGGATCGGTGCCTGGATGGATCAGTTGTCGCGATCACTGGTGCCGGGCGCGGAATAGGTCGCCAACTGGCGTTGTATTGCGCCGCGCAGGGGGCGGCAATTATCGTCAACGATCCTGGCGTGGCGCAGGCGGGCAACGGCGGCGATACCGCATTCGCTCAGAACACCGCCAACGACATCATCGCTGCCGGGGGCAAAGCGGCGGCCAACTTCGGTAATGTTGCAGATCCGGCGGAGGCGCAGAGCATTATCGAGGATGCGGTACGGAAATTTGGCCGAATTGATGCGGTCGTGAACAATGCAGGCATCCTGCGAGACAGCATCTGGCACAAGATGAGTCACGCGGACTGGACCAGCGTCATCGCGGTCAATCTTACTGGTGTCTTCAACGTTTCCCAGGCCGCCACGCCCTATTTTCGTGAACAGAAGGCGGGCAGTTTCGTTCATTTCACTTCGACGAGCGGTCTGATCGGCAACATCGGGCAGGCGAACTATTCGGCGGCAAAGTTGGCCGTCGTCGCGCTTTCGCAGTCTATCGCGCTCGACATGGCGCGGGTTGGCGTCCGCTCGAACTGCATCGCGCCTTTTGCGTGGAGCCGCATGACCTCGTCAATTCCCGCGACAACCCCTGCCGAACACGAACGTGTCCAACGGTTGCAATCCATGTCGGCAGACAAGATCGCGCCTTTGGTTGCCTATCTGGCATCCGACCTGTCCAAGGACGTGACGAACCAGATTTTCGCGGTTCGCAAGAATGAAATCGCCCTGTTTTGTAAGCCCCGGCCGATCCGGTCGATGACCAAGGTCGAAGGCTGGACGCCGGAGGCAATTGCCCACGAGCTTGTACCTTCGTTTCGCAGCAGCTTCGCGCGCGCCGATGAAGTCTCGGCGCATGTCTTTCCTTATGATCCAATCTGACAGGTAACCGATGTGCAACGCCGGCATGGATGCAGAAGTCTTCGAACAATTCTTGATACAGCTTGAACGCTTCGTGCGCGACCGGCTCATTCCTGTCGAGCGCAAAATTATTGAAACCGACCTCATCCCCGAAAGCGTCCTCGAAGCGATGCGCGACATGGGTCTGTTTGGATTGACCATACCGGAAGAGCATGGCGGCGCCGGCATGAACATCAGCCAGTATATCCGCACCATGCACACGCTAAGTTATGCGATGCCGGCATTCCGCTCGATCATCTCGATCAATGTCGGCATGTTCGCATCAGCCTTCAAGAATGGTGGAACAGAAGCGCAGAAGGCTGCATGGCTGCCGCGCATTGCCGCGGGTGAAATCGCCGCTTTCGGCCTGACCGAACCCGGTTCGGGATCAGATGCGGCGGGTCTGCAGACGACTGCGGTGCCGACCGCCGACGGCTGGCTTCTCAATGGCACCAAGCGATATATTACCAACTCGCCCTTTGCGAAGGTTGGACTGATCATGGCGCGGACGGCCACGGAAAATCTGCCCAAGAACGCCCATATATCGGCATTCATCGTCCCTCTTGACATACCCGGCGTGACGATCTGCAAGTCGGACAGGAAGATGGGCCAGTCGGGTAGCCATATCGCCGATATCGTGCTGGAAGATGTCCACGTTGGCAGCCAGGCTTTGCTCGGCGGCGAACTTGGCAAGGGCTTTGCATTCGCGATGATGAGCCTCGACAACGGCAGGATGTCGGTGGGCGCCGCAGCGACCGCTTATGCCCGCCGGGCGCTGGACAGCGCCATCCGATACGCGACCGAGCGCAAGGCATTCGGCGAGCCGATTGCCAACTTCCAGTTGATCCAGCAGATGCTCGCCCAGAGCGAGATCGAAATCTATGCCGCCGAATGCATGATGGACGATGTCACCCGGCGCGCCGACGCAGGCGAGAACATCTTGCGCAAAGCAGCGGCGTTCAAGGTTTTCGCGACGGAAATGTGCGGCCGGGTGGTTGATGCCTGCGTCCAGATCCACGGCGGTGCCGGCTATCTTGCCGAATACGATGCCGAACGTTTCTTCCGCGATGCGCGCATATATCGGATTTATGAAGGCACGACCCAGATCCTGCAACTCCAGATCGCTAAGCACATGCTGCGCGAATTTGCGGCGGCGAATTGACCTTCGTGGGTTGCACTTCATCCGCAGGCTGCACCATGGGCGGCCAGGGGTTTCATTCCGCCCCGCCCTGGCGCGTGGCCAATTCGCCTGCGGGCCGGATCAAACGCCATGTATAGTTTTCTCGATGGCCTATCGATCATTGAGGCATCGTCATTCGTCGCCTCTCCCACGGCGGGCCTTTATTGCGCGCAATTTGGCGCACAGGTGATACGTGTCGACCAGACTGGCGGCGGCCCCGATTACCGGCGCTGGCCTGTGACGGAGGCGAACGACTCGCTCTATTGGGAGAATCTCAATCGTGCAAAAAAGTCAGTCGCGGTTGATCTTCGCAGGCCTGAGGGGCGTGAAATAGTGCAGGAACTGGTGAGGGCAACCGGCCAGCTCATCACCAATTTTCCGGCGGATGGTTTCCTGTCCCATGCCCTCCTCGCGCAGGGGTGTCCGGATCTTGTCACCTTGCGGATAATGGGGTGGGCCGATGGCTCGCCCGCGCTCGATTACACCATAAACAATGCCGTGGGATACCCTATGCTGACTGGAACCGGCCCCGATCCGGTCAATCATGTCCTGCCCGCGTGGGATCTCATTTCCGGCGCATACGGAGCATTCGCCATGCTTGCCGCGATGCAGTGGCGAAGCACAAGTGGCGAAGGATGCGAGATCCGGCTGCCGTTGTCAGACGTGGCGATCGGCACGGTCGCCAACCTCGGTGGACTTGCAGAAATGCTCTATACGGGCCGGGATCGTCCGCGCCTTGGCAATGCAGTTTATGGCTTGTTCGGTCGCGACTTCACCACGCGCGACGGGGTGCGGACAATGATTGTCGTTGCCACGCATCGCCAGTGGGCCAATTTGCTGGTAGCGCTGGGCCTTTCCGAAGATGTTGCGGCCATCGAACAAGAGCGCGGTGTTTCTTTCGAACAGGATGACGGCCTCCGATATACCTTGCGTGACATGCTCTATCCCTTGTTTGAACGGGCAATCCGTTCGCGTGATTACGCCGATCTGTCCACTGCCTTCGATGCGGGGGGAATCGTCTTTTCGCCCTATCGCAGGATGCTTGATGCGGTTCACGATCCAGCGCTGGTAGCGAACAATCCGATTTTCGGGACGGTGCCAAATCCCAGCGGCTTCGACTATCCCGCCGCGGGCACATTCGCCACCGTTCCTCAAATGCACCGTCGGGAGCCTTGTCCCGCGCCGTACAATGGCCAGCATACCGAAGAAGTCCTGGCGGATCTGCTCTCGCTGCCTGCCGCCGAAATCGGCCGCCTGATCGACGCAGGTATTGTGGGCAACATAGCGAGTGGAGACCCGAAATGACCCTTCGTCGCGCAGCCATTGTCATGCCGATCCGCACTGCGGTGGGCAAGTTTGGCGGCTCTCTTTCGCCGATGACTGCAGGCGAGCTTGGCGCAGTCATCCTCAAGGCCCTGATCGAGCGCACGAAGATCGATCCCGCCCGGGTTGACGATGTCGTGTTCAGTCAGGGATATGGCAACGGCGAGGCGCCGGCCATCGGCCACTGGTCATGGCTGGCTGCCGACCTGCCGCTTGAAGTCCCCGGCTATCAGCTCGACCGGCGCTGCGGTTCGGGGCTGCAGGCGATCGTCAACGCCGCGATGATGGTGCAGACGGGGATGTCCGACGTTGTTGTCGCCGGCGGGGTCGAATCAATGTCCAACGTCGAACATTATTCAACCGACCTTCGCGGGGGCAAGCGTTCCGGCAATATCACCCTTCACGACAGGTTGACGCGCGGACGCCTTATGTCTCAGCCGACGGAGCGTTTTGGTGTTATTTCCGGCATGATCGAAACGGCCGAAAATCTTGCCAGGGATTATGACATCAGCCGGGAACAGGCAGATGCCTATGCCGTGCGCAGCCACCAGCGGGCCGCGGCCGCCTGGGCGAATGGAATGTTCGACGACGAAATCGTGCCGGTTGTGGTGCCGCAAAGAAAGGGCGCGCCTGCCATCTTCGCACACGATGAAGGTTATCGCGGCGACGCGACGATGGCTTCGCTCGGCGCGCTGAAGGCGATTGAGGGCGGCGTCGTAACCGCTGGCAACGCCAGTCAGCAGAACGACGCCGCTGCCGCTTGCCTAGTGGTGGCCGAAGACAAACTCGACGAACTGGGGGTGGAACCGATCGCCTTTTATCATAGCTCGGCCGCGGCGGGCTGTGATCCCAGTCGCATGGGAATTGGTCCCGTTCCTGCAGTGCAACGCTTGTTCGCCCGCAGCGGCCTTGGCTGGGGCGATATTGATCTGGTTGAGCTGAACGAAGCCTTCGCACCGCAAGTCCTGGCGGTTCTGAAAGGATGGGGCTGGTCGGATGACGACGGCCGGAACGAAATCCTCAATGTCAATGGTTCGGGTATATCGCTTGGCCACCCGATCGGTGCAACCGGTGGTCGTATTCTTGCCAACCTTACCCGCGAACTTGTGCGCACGAAAGGCCGCTACGGTCTTGAGACGATGTGCATCGGCGGCGGACAAGGCATCGCCGCAATCTTCGAGCGCGCGGCCTGAAGGTGGCTGATCTGCGCCAGGCCCTGAACGCCGCGAGAGACTATCGCGCCTCGGTCAAGGCAGCGTTGGGCGCGCGCTTGGTGTCCGGAAGGATTGATGAGGAGCAGCGGGCCGCGCACGGCTATGCCTGGGTGGCCACGCTTGTGGCTGCGCTGGAAGCGGTGCTCGAATGGTCCGAGGCCAGGGGCAGCAAGAATGATCTTGACGCCAGGATCGCCATTCTGGCCTTCGCTGAATGCATTGGCCAGATCGGTGGCGGCCTGCCGATGGGCCAGAACGAAATCTTCCGCCCCGGCGACCTCGGACTTGGCAGCGCTGCCCGCACGCTTTTCGACCGGTGCGCGGACCTGCTCGATGTGGACTATGCGGCAACCAGAGGCGAAGTGGCCGCAGCCCTGGCTCAGGGGCAATGGCCAAGCGAGTCGCTCGATGATGCCGAAGCCGACACGATCCGCGAGCAATACCGTCGCTTCACCAATGCTGTCATCGTGCCCCAGGCGCACGGATGGCATCTGGCGAATGACCTTATCCCCGAGGCAGTGATTCAGGCCATGGCCGATCTCGGTACATTCGGAGTCTGCATACCCGAAATCTATGGGGGTCTTGGCCTTGGCAAGCTAATGATGTGCATCATAACCGAGGAATTGTCGCGCGGCTGGATTGGCGCGGGTTCGCTTGGCACGCGGTCCGAAATCGCCGGCGAACTGATCGGCTTGAACGGCACCGAAGCGCAAAAGGCCTGGTGGCTACCCAGGATCGCGAGCGGCGAGGTTTTGCCGTCAGCAGCCTTCACCGAACCCGACACCGGATCGGATCTTGGCTCCATTCAAACCCGCGCACGGCACGACGGCGATCACTGGGTCATCAACGGGGCGAAAAACTGGATTACCCATGCCAGCCGATCAGATCTGATGACGATGCTCGTGCGAACATTACCTGAAGCCAGGGGTTACGCCGGGCTGTCGATGTTGCTGGTGCCCAAGCCTCGGGGCACGAGCGATGACGGTTTCCCAGCCCCTGGCATGACCGGAAGCGAGATCGAGGTCCCCGGTTATCGCGGGATGCGCGAATATGCCCTGCAGTTCGATGCCATGACCGCGCCGGCAGACGCCCTGCTGGGCGGCGAGGAGGGGAAAGGGTTCAAGCAGCTCATGCGTACCTTCGAGGGCGCACGCATCCAGACCGCCGCGCGGGCAGTCGGCGTCGCGCGGCGGGCCCTCGAACTGGGCCTCGACTATGCCTTGGTTCGCAAGCAATTCGGCAGGGCCATCGTCGGGTTTCCGCGCGTGTCGGACAAGCTGGCGATGAGCCTTGTCGATTTTGTGATGGCGCGTGAACTCTGCTATGCTGCCGCGCGAGCCAGGGATTCGGAAAAGCGCTGCGATATTGAGGCCGGCATGGCAAAGTTGCTTGCCGCTCGCGCCGCCTGGTCGAACGCCGACGCTGCGCTGCAGATCCACGGCGCCAATGGTTATGCCCTTGAATACGAGATCAGTCGCATCCTTTGCGATGCGCGCATCCTCAACATTTTCGAGGGCGCTGCGGAAATTCAGGCTCAGGTGATTGCCCGCGGCCTGACCGGAGATGATTTATGACCACCCAGCCAGACGAACAATGGCAAAGCTGGATCGGTCGTGAAGAATTGCGTCACGACTATCTGGAACTCGCTGCCGCAAGACGGTGGCTGGCGACTTTCGACCGCGTTGCGCCGGCAGATGGCAGCGTGCCGCAAGGCTATCATTGGTGCCTTTGCCTGCCAGACGCGCCAACAGCGGCATTGAGCGTGGATGGCCATCCGGTGCGCGGCGGCGAAAGCAGCTTCATGCCACCACTTCCTCAGTCGCGCCGGATGTGGGCATCGAGCAAGATCGAATTTCTTTCGCCGTTGCTCATCGGTCAGAAGGTGCAGCGCAGATCGCGGATCAATTCCATCGCCGAAAAGCAAGGGGCGACCGGCAAGCTTGTTTTCGTCGAGATAGCACAAGAAACCCGCTGCGAAGGCGAACTCTCCGTTCGCGAAACCCAAGCGATCGTTTATCGGGATCCCATGCCTTTGGGCACCGCAGAGCTGCCAAGGCCGTCTGACATGATCTTCGACGGATCCCGATGGGTTGCGCACCGCGCGCTGGTCCCCTCCGAAACCTTGCTGTTCCGATTTTCGGCGCTGACCTTCAACAGTCACCGGATTCATTATGATCGGGCCTACACCTGCGAAATCGAGGGGTATCGCGGCCTCGTCGTTCACGGTCCGTTGACGGCGACACTGCTGCTGGAACTCGCCCAGCAGCACTTCGGCGACAATGCGCTTCGGTGCTTCGATTGCCGAGCGGTGTCTGCCGCGATCTGCGGCGAGGAACTGCATTTGGCGCTTCGCGCGAACGGCAATAGTGTTCAGTTCGTCGCCCATGCGCGCGATGGCCGTCCGATCATGGTTGCCAGCGCCACCCTTTGACCACCTTCCAGGGAAATTGAAAGTGACAATCGATCCGCAAAAATTGCTCAACTTTCGTATTCCTGCGGTTCGTCAGACCGTCACTCCACGCGATGCTGCATTTTACGCCTTATCGATCGGGATGGGGCGAGATCCTACCGACCTCGCGCAGCTGCCATTCGTGGATCCCCTTCGTGGACCGGTTGCCATGCCCGGCATGGCGCTCGTTCTCGCGAGTCCCGGGTTCTGGCTGGGGCACCCTGATTCCGGTGTAGATCCGGTTTCCGTCCTGCATGCCGGCCAATCCATGGTACTGCTTGGCCCGGTTCCGGCAACTGGCGAAGTCGAAAGCACAACCCGCGTCACCCACATTGTCGACAAAGGCGCGGGCAAGGCCGCGTTGATATTCACCGAAACCAATATCCGCGATGATCGCGGCACCTGCTTTGCCTGTCTTGAACGTACGATCTTCATTCGCGGCGGCGGCGGGTTCGGAGGGGAAGGCGAAGCACCGCGAAGTTCGCCGGTACCCGTGGCGGAAGGCAATGCCGGTCTTGTCATTGACCTGACGACCGGTCCCGAACAGGCCCTGATCTATCGTCTCAATGGAGATCTCAACCCGCTGCACAGCGATCCCGCAATCGCGGCGCGCGCCGGGTACAGGATGCCGATATTGCACGGCTTGGGCACGATGGGCATCATCGTTCACGCCATCCTCCGCGGGCGACTTGGCTACCAGGCCGAGCGCCTGCGCGCAGTGCAACTGCGTTTCGCCGCGCCGGTGTTCCCTGGTGAAACCATCAGAACCGAAATCTGGAATAATGGCGCTTTTCGGGCATCGGTGCTCGAGCGCGACGTCATCGTTGCAGATCAAGGGTTTTTCACAATCTCTCAGGATGAGGGCGATGCAGTTTCTTAGTCCTTTCGAACCTCAACACTTTCACGAAATCCGCGACGGCGTGCGCCGGCTGTGTGAAAAGTTCCCGGGTGAATATTGGCGCAAGCTCGACGCTGATCGCGAATATCCGACCTCCTTTGTGGATGCGTTGACGAGCGCTGGCTATCTTTCGGTGCTCATACCCGAGGAATATGGCGGATCAGGTCTGGGCCTTTCGGCTGCAGTTGCCATCCTTGAGACGATTCAAGCGATGGGTTGCAACGGAGCGGCATGCCATGCCCAGATGTATAACATGGCCATCATCCTCAGACATGGATCGGATGAGCAAAAGCGCCTTTATCTTCCCGCGATCGCAAGCGGCGCACTGCGCTTGCAGGCTTTCGGCGTAACCGAGCCGGGAAGCGGCTCCGATACCACTGCGTTAAGGACGACGGCAGTTCGCGATGGGGACTATTTTGTGGTGAGCGGCCAGAAAATCTGGACCAGTCGCGCCGAACACAGCGATCTCATGCTGCTGCTAGCGCGGACTTCGCCGCGCGATCAAGTGACGAAGAAAACCGACGGTCTTTCCATATTCATCGTCGATATGAATCAGGCTCGCACCGCGGGTTCGCTAACGATCCGGCCTATCCGCACCATGATGAACCATGCCACGACGGAACTTTTCTTCGACAGGATGCGCATCCCGGTCGCCAATCTCTTAGGCAAAGAAGGCAAGGGCTTTCATTGCATCCTTTCGGGCATGAATGCGGAAAGAGTTCTTATTGCTGCCGAATGCGTCGGTGATGCAAAATGGTTTACCCGAAAATCCATTGCTTATGCCAATCAACGGGTGGTTTTCGATCGCCCCATTGGCATGAATCAGGGCGTCTCTTTCCCGATCGCGCGAGCCCACGCAAATATGCGCGCTGCCGAGCTCATGGTCCATGAGGCCGCGCGCCTTTACGAAGCGGGGCTTGAACATGGACCCGAGGCGAACATGGCAAAAATGCTTGCCGCGGACGTAGCAGTCGAAGCGGGCAACGCCTGCATCCAGACATATGGCGGATATGGCTTTGCTGAGGAATACGACATCGAACGGAATTTTCGAGAGGCCCGCCTTTATCAGGTGGCACCTGTTTCGACCAATCTCATATTGTCATTCATCGCAGAGCATGTCCTGAAACTACCGCGAAGCTATTGAGGCGGCCACCACGCTCCGTCGTTTCCGCTCACTCGACACAACGATTGTTGCTGCGACCAGGCAGCGCAACACTGAAGAAGAAAGGTGGCCTGCCCTAGAATGCGGCAATGCCAGTGAGTGCTCGACCAAGGATGAGCGCGTGCACATCGTGCGTGCCTTCATAGGTGTTGACGGTTTCCAGATTCACCATGTGCCGCATGACTTGATATTCATCGCTGATGCCATTACCGCCGTGCATGTCTCGGGCATGGCGCGCAATATCAAGCGATTTTCCGACATTGTTACGCTTGACGAGAGAGACCATCTCCGGCGCGAACCTGCCTTCATCCATTAGGCGGCCGACACGCAATGAGGCTTGCAACCCTAGCGCAATGTCTGTTTGCATATCGGCGAGCTTCTTTTGATAGAGTTGGTTGGAGGCAAGCGGCTTTCCAAACTGGTGCCGATCAAGCCCATATTGGCGGGCTGCGTGCATGCAATATTCTGCTGCGCCGAGCGCTCCCCAACTGATCCCATAGCGTGCGCGGTTTAGGCAATCGAAGGGGCCCTTGAGACCCTGGACCCCGGGGAGCAAGGCTTCTTCGTCAACCTCAACCTCATCCATCACGATCATGCCGGTGGTCGAGGCGCGCAGGCTGAGCTTGCCCTCGATCTTGGGAGCGGAAAGCCCCTTCAGGCCCTTTTCAAGCACGAAGCCGCAAATGGCCCCATCATGTGCTTCGCTCTTTGCCCAGACGACAAAGACGTCGGCGAAAGGAGCATTCGAAATCCATGTTTTGATGCCGGAAAGGACATAGCCACCATCAATCCTCTTCGCGATTGTGCGCATGCCCGCAGGATCAGATCCCGCATCAGGTTCTGTCAGGCCGAAGCAGCCGATCAGCGAGCCTGCGGCTAGGCCAGGCAGATATTTAAACCGCTGTTCCTCCGAGCCGAAAGCAAAAATCGGATACATGACGAGCGAGCTTTGCACCGATGCCATTGACCGATAGCCCGAATCCACGCGCTCAATCTCGCGCGCGATCAGACCGTAGGAGACATAGCCAGCTCCAGCACCGCCATAAGACTGTGGGATCGTCGCTCCAAGCAAGCCGGCTTGTCCCATGAGTGGAAACAACTCTGCTGCATCCAGCTCTTCGCGGAAGGCATTGATGACCCGGGGCTGAAGTTCGCCTTGCGCGAAGCCATGAGCCGCATCATGCACCATTCGTTCTTCTTCAGTCAGTTGATCGTCAAAGTTGAAGGGATCGCTCCAATCAAACCGTGCCATCTCGATCATAAATTCCACTCGTCATATGATATCATTCGGTTCAGATGCAGTAATGGCGAGGAGTTCTTCAAGCGTTACCGCGAACCTTGTGAGTTGGACAAATCCCGAAAGTGAAACAATCCACGCAAATACCCGCATGCGGTTGTAGCGAGCTGAAATTCCCCCGAAGGCTACCCTGCCGAGCATAAGGCCAACCGGGCCAGCGAGGAAAACTGGGCCAAAAGCGCTTTTGTCGAGCAGCGAAGCGGAACCGAACACCAGTGCAATCAAGCGATAAATTGCGCGTCGTAGCCATAGATAACGACGACTATCCAACACAAGGTGCGTCCTCACTATGGCGACTGGCTATCCGCATACTCCTTTGGCGTCGCACCAAGTTCAGCCATAGGAACCCTGTTAATCTTTCTCGCCCATTTTGATTTAAGTTTACGGTGTTTTGTTTTTGGCGGGTTGAGCCTTCGCGGGGGGAAGCTTCTGCGCCATGATGTGATCGTAGATCTGCTTGATTTCCGTGTCCGACAATTCGGTCGGGCGGAACGGCGGCATTTCGATCAGGCCCTGGCGAACGACCGAATGTAGGTAATCGTAATCTAAGTCCTTGCGACCGATGAGCGAAGGCACCGGAGCACCTTTTTCGGCCAGCAGCATGGTGCCACCGTGGCCCGGGCCGGGGTTGTGGCAACCTGCGCAGTAACGCTCATAATTCTCCGCGCCATCCGCGACCACTTCGCCTTGCTTGGACGAACAGGCGCCAAGAGTGGCGAGGAGCGAAAGGACGAGGAGCTTGTTCATTGTACCTCCGCAGGCATGGCGACGCATCGGCTCAGACCGAGGCAAAGATCGAGTTGGGATCGAGCGCCTGCTTGACCCGCGCATGCAGGGCCGAGCGGCCACCCTTTTCATAGGTCTTGGCAACCGCCGCCCCCAGCCCGGGGTCGGTCAGGATCTGGCCGAAGCCGGCCTCGGCCTGCGCGGCGATCAGGGCTTCGGCGCAATTCTTGGCCCGTGCCGCATCCTCGCCCTTCCCGGCGGCATGGGACAGTACTTGGCGATGGTTGGCCGAACGCCAGATCGCGGTGGTTTCGCCAACGAAGTCGAAGCCGTTCTTGGCACAGATATCGCGCGACAGTTCATAAAGCTTGACGGCTTCCTCGCCATCCACAGGGCTGACCGGGTTGACCGTAAGCGCCATATCGCCGCTCCAGCCCGCGGTCCTGGCCGGGGGATCGGTCACGACGCCGGTCATCGAGCCCATCCGCCATGCCCACAGCTTGGGATCCACGCCCTTGCCATCGACGATGACCCTGGCGCCGCTGATCGACGAAAACGCGCCCTTGACCATGTCCCACAGGATCGCGACGTTGTCTGGCAACCCATAGAGCGAGCCGTAGAGGTTCCAGTAGCCAAGGCCGAGTGATTCGCCCGCGGCTTTGACCGCGCTCGCCGCCATCGGCCCCTGGCCTTCAAAGTCGGCGCGGCGCTTGCCGAGCAGGGCCGCTTCGTGAAGCGCATTGCCCACCGCGACGCCATTGGCCACCACCATGTTGAGCTTGAGTGGCCCGAGCACATCCAGCAATGGGCCAAGATCGTCCTCTTTGGGAACCGCGACCATGAAGGTCTGGTGCGCCGGAGGCTGCGGCATCATCCACATCCCGACCTTGGTCACTACCCCGAAATCGGACTGGGTGAACAGCCCATCAACCCACGGGCCATAGCCGAACTTGAACAGCTGCCAGCAGGTGCTCTTGGGCATGGCACCCATGCCGGTTCGCACCATCTTGCCATCAGCCAGCATCACCTCGAGCCCGCACTGCATCAGGAAGTGATCGGAATAGGGGGTGTAGCCGGGGCGCCGGTTGATGAAACTGGCGGCCACGCTTTCATCGGGATTGCCGGGAAAGTCGACCCACAGCTTAATCCCCTTTTCCTTGATGTGGGCATCGAGCTGGCGGAAGGTGACGCCCGGTTCGACCAGGCAGGTGGCCAGTTCGTCATTGACCTCGAGGACCTTGTTCATCTTCTGCAGGTCAAGCACGATCACCTTGTCCTGTACGGCTTTTTCAAGTCCGTAGGCGCCGTTGCAGACCGTCTGGACCACACCGCCGCTGGTGCGCGCGGCTTCCAGCACCCTGGCGAGCTGGGCTTCATCGGCCGGAAGCACCACGCCTGCCGGTACCATCCCCGGGGCAGCATAGCGGGCCAGGGTCTGCGGGCTGGTATCGACGGTCTCCTTGCCCAGTGCCTGGGTGAGGGTGCCGAGCGTGGCCGTCTGGCGGGCTTGATCGATCATGGCGTTGGGAGCCTTATTGCTGGAGAATCTTGGGATAACGTTGGAGATCGCCGGCATCGACGGCAAAATCGGCCGAGCGCGCAGCAGGGTCGATCGCGCGGGCCGGTTCGCTGTCGCGCCAGGAAAAGTTGCAGGTCGGGCAGCGCAGGATCGTCCACACGACCGCGCCGTCCTGCCTGCCCTGATGATCGGTGACAGCGCCGCTCGATTTGCAGCGCCCGCAGACGGTGGTGGTCATGACAGGGCTCCCAGCTGCATTTCGCGGATCCGCTTGCTCAGGGCGTCGATCTCGTCCCCGGTTGGCGGGGTGACAAGGTGCGCTTCACCCACCGGATCGGGCGGGAGATAGCTGGTCGCGTCGATGATAAGGCGGTGCCCCTTGCCTGGGATCACTGCCGAAGGATCGATCGGAACGGCAGGCATGTTGGGCAGCACGATGATATCGTCTGCACGGGTGCGGGTCGAAAGCGCCCACATCACCTGGTTGAGATCGAACGGATCGACATCGGCATCGACCATGATCAGGTTCTTGAGGTACATCACGCCGTGCGGCGTGCTCAGCGCGCGCAGCGCGACCGTCTTGGCAAAGCCGGCCATGCGGTTCTTGACCGAGATGATCCCGGTCAGTCCGTGCTGGTAAAGCGCGTTGACCGCGGTGACTTCGGGGAAGCTCTCGCGCAGCTGGGCATAGATCGGGGCGGAGGTGTGCAGGCCGATCAGGGTATCGTGCTCGGTCCAGCCGCGCCCGATGTAGATGTTCTCGAAGATTGGATCGCGCCGGTGGGACACCGCTGTGACCTTGAAGATCGGCGCCTTGCGCACGCCGCTGTAGGAACCGGGAAATTCGCCGAACGGCCCTTCCAGCTCGCGTTCTCCCAGTTGCAGCTCGGCCTCGATCACGATTTCGCTGTCGGCCAGGATGTCGATCCCGTTGCCCGATTTGGTCAGCCGCATCGGCGCGCCCATCATCGCCGAGGCATAGGAATATTCCGATTCCTCGTAGCCGATCGGGGTGGCAGCAAACACCGCAAGGCCGGGATGATTGCCCAGCATGACCGCAATCTTGAGCGGAACGCCTTCCCGTTCGGCCGCCATGATCTGACGTCCCATGTCGTGGGAGGGGATCGTCATCAGGGTGAAACTGTCCGGCCCCTGGATCTGCAGGCGATAGATGCCGACATTCTGCTTGCCGAAATTGTCTGGATCGAGCGGATCGCGCGAGGCGACCGAGGCCTTGCCGATGTAGAAGCCGCCATCATATTCGTTGATCCGATAGACCGGGAGGACATCGTAAAGGTTGATGTCCTGTTCGATCCGGCATTCGTGCACCGGGGCCTGGGCTTCGGGAACAACGCTGATCTGCGCTTCCTGATCGCCCCAGCGGCCGGCGATCTCGAAGAACAGCTCGCGGATTGTCGTGCCTTTGGGGCGGCCCAGCAGCAGGGCGATGTTGTCCCACGAACCATGAACGCCCACCGCCAGGCGCTTGCCGGGATAGCCGGTGATGTTGTCGAACACGATCGCCGGCGCGCCGTTGGCATCGCGTGAGGCGGCAACCGCAATGTTGCGCACGCCGGGTTCGGGCATCACCGGATCGCTCCAGGTGATGGCCTGGCCCGAATCCTCGAGCAGTTCGAGGAAATCGCGCAGCGAGGAGATCGACCGGGCGCGGTTGGGAAGATCGTTCATTGCCGTTGCATCCCGCCTGTCAGTGTCCGCCCGCGCCCGCAGTCGCCGACTGCATCGTGACCCATTTCCATTCGGTCATGATTTCGAGATCGGCTTCGGTCCCTTCGCGGCCAAAACCCGATGCCTTGGTCCCGCCGAACGGAACGTGCGGCTCGTCGTGCAGGGTCGGCGCGTTGATGTGGACCATCCCCGCTTCGGCCCGCTGGGCAAAGGCCAGCGCCTTGTCGAGATCGCGGGTGAAGATCGAGGCGCTGAGGCCGTATTCGGTGTTGTTGGCGAGTTCGAGCGCCTCCTCGAGCGTGTCGAACGGATAAAGCGAGGTCACCGGCCCGAAGGTCTCTTCTTCGAAGACCGTCATTTCCGACGTGACTCCACGCAGCACCGTGGCGGAACAGCAGTTCCCGTCCCATTCGCCGCCGGCAAGTACCTCGGCGCCCTTGGCGCGGGCATCGTCGATGTGGCGGCGGACGCGGTCGCGCTGGCGCTCCGAAATGATCGGCCCCAGCATGGTGGTCGGCTCGCGCAGTTCGCCGCTCTTGGCGCGGCCTGTCGCGGCGGCGAAAGCTTCAGCGAACTGGTCGAAGATCGACCGTTCCACATAGATCCGCGAAGCCCCCATGCAGACCTGGCCCTGGTACATGAAGATGCTGAACAGCGCGGCGTTGACCGCCTTGTCCAGATCGGCATCGGCGCAGATCACCAGCGGGCTCTTGCCGCCCAGCTCCAGCGTGTACTTCTTGAGGTTGCGGGCCGCGATTTCGGCAATGTGCTTGCCGACGCGCGAGGACCCGGTGAAGGTTATCGATGCGACCTTGGGATGGCCGGTCAGCACGTCGCCGATCTCCGCGCCATTGCCGTAGACCACGTTGAACAAGCCGTCGGGAACGCCGGCCTCCTTCCACAATTTAGCGAGCAGATCGGCGATCATTGGCGCGGATTCCGAGGGTAGCAGCACGAAGGCGTTGCCTGTGGCCAGGGCCATGGCTGACTGTTTGATCCCCTTGATCAGCGGCACGTTGAACGGGGTAATCCCGGCGACCACACCGACCGGCTGGCGCAGGCTCATGCTGAACCGCCCAAGGGTGTCCGAAGGGATCGTTTCCCCCCGAATCCGGCGCGGCACGCCGATCGCCGCGCGCAGGAAGCTGACCGCGAAGCGGGTTTCGAACCCGGCCTTGGCGATCGGCGAACCGATTTCGTCGACCAGCACGTCGGCGAATTTGGCGGTATCGCGCTCCATGATTTCGGCGGCTTTCGCGATCCATGCTTCGCGCACGGGTGCGGGCAGATCGCGATGTTTCAGATAAGCCTGATAGGCGGTTTCGACCGCGCGGTTCACGTCATCGGCGGTGCCGGCCGGCACCCGCGAATAGACCGAATCGTCGACCGGATTGAGGTCGTCGAAGTAGGCACCGTTCGATGCGGCAACGGCGCCTCCGCCAATCCAGTGTTCAAGTTGGGTCATGGTCTCTCGATCCTTGTATTCGTCTTGCAGGCGGTCGTACGCTCACCCCTGGTTGCGCATCGCCTTGGGCCAGATCCCCTGCTTGCCCGGGGAAAGGATGCCGTTGGGGTCGAGCACATCCTTGAGGCGATGGTGCAAATCCCACAGCGCCCCATCGTTGTGCTTATAGGTCTTGGCGATCTGGTCCATGAAGGCGAGGTGCGTTCGATACTCGCCAAAGCCAGCATCCGCCGCTTCGTCGACCAGCTTGGCGAACAGATCGTAGGCTCCCTTGCGCATGACCTCGTCGGCGCGGTCGTACATGATCATCAGGATGTGGTGCATGTCGCGCCACCCCACGAGAAACTCGCCGATGTAGTCGAAACCGTAATCATGGCAGCGTTGCTTGATCAGGTTGTACTGGCTCAGCGCTTCCTTGCCGTCGGGTGCCGAGATCGGCGAGAAGTTGATATGCCCGCCGCCGCCGATCCAGTTCATGATGCTGAACTCGGTCATGTTCGGCTCGCCGCGCATGAGCTGAATTCGATAATCCCAGGCGGGATCGTTCTCGCGGCTGAGGTACAGTTTTGCGCCGGGAATGCTCATCATCGCTTCCTCGACGAGCTTCCAGTTGTTCTCGATGATCGGAGGCGGGCCGTACAGCGCGGCATAGAAGTTCCACATGCCCAGGTCATGGTCCGAAGCGATCTTCTTGCGGATCGAGTCCGGGATAGGGCCCTTGCCGTCGAAATAATGGCGGCGCGTGGTCTTGGCGGAGACTTCCCACAGGAGGTCGACCGCCACAGCGGCGTTGGGGATCACCTGGTTGATCTTCAGCGGCAGCACCGCGTCGAAGATCGCAGCAAGGTCTTCCTCGCGCTCGTAGGTGATCATGAACGGCTTGTAGCCCGGCGGTTCAGGCATCAGCCAGATGCCCATCTTGGTCACTACGCCGAAGTTGGACTGGGTGAACATGCCGTCGAAATGCGGGCCCGCTGCATGCTTGGTGGATTGCCAGTGCGGCGATCCCTCGATTGCGCCCTGGCCGGTGCGGACGACCTGGCCATCGGCCAGAACCACTTCCATGCCACATTGCATGATGAAGTGATCGCCATAAGGCGTGTAGCCGGCACCGTGTTCGAGCGCGTTGCCCATCACGCCACCCCAGCCCGGAGCCGCCGGATCAACCCAAAGCTTGCTGCCGATCTGGCGCAAATGGCGGTGAAGCTGATAATAGGAAACGCCTGGTTCGACCAGCGCATAGCCGTATTTCTCGTTGACTTCGAGAATGCGGTTCATCCGCTTGAGGTCGAACATGACATAACCGGACTGGCGCGGGGCCGGGCCGCCATAGGCGAAATTGCGGCCGTTGCCGAATGTCCAGATCGGCAGCTGGTAAGCGTTGAATACCTTCAGCGCCTGCTGAATCTGTTCCATGTTGGCCGGTGCCACAGCAGCCGAGGGCAGCAACTCGCCATCGGCTAGCGGTGAATAGGCATCGCGGTAGGTCGACAGCGGAAGCTCATCGACAAAGACCCATTCTTTGCCGACGATCGCGGCCAGTTCGTCAAGTGCCTTGCGAAAGGTCGGGGCATCGACGCCTTGGGGCATGCGCGTGCTCACGAGTGTTGTACTCCCGCTTCGAATGCCCATGAAACGAGCATGCCGGGGCTCTTGCCATCGAGGCCGCAATGTCCTGACTGGCACCGCAGTTCGGCATCCTGGCGATCGCCGACGAGCGCATCCTGCATGTGGTGGGCAAGAACGCTGGGCCAGCCGACGCTGGCCCGCGCAAGCAGCTTCGGCGCGCCAACAGTCTGGTGTTCCCAGCGCAGCTTGCGGTATTGATGGGTCCACTGCAGTAGCGGGCGGGCGCCGCCGGCCACCAGGATCTGCTCGGCGATCATCGCCGCGGGATCGGAAGTAAGGCCGACCAGCACGCCTTCAATCGCTTCAAGTTCATGCAGCAGGCCGTTGAGCGAGCGGTCGATCCGGATCACTCTTGCGGCTCGCCCCGAGTTGACGAAAGTTTGGGCAAAGAGCCTGCTTTCGGGAACTTCCGTCTCCTCGATGACGATGATCTTGCGCGGCCGCTGCGCCAAAGCGCTGCGGCCGATTCCCAGACCGGCAACGACAGCACCCACGGCGCCACCGCTCATTACCGTGCGACGGCTGACATCCCACGCCATTCTCAATTCCCTTCCATTTGCCCAGCACCCGAAACAAGGCTTGCCGCCTCTTTGCTAAGGCCTTGCCAGCGTTTCTCCGACTTCGCATGAAGCCCGAACAGATCCAGTACCCGCATGCAGCTGTGATCGACCACGTCGGCCAGCGAGCTCGGCCGCGCATAGAAGGCCGGCACCGGGGGGAAGATCACCGCCCCCATTTCGGTGCAGGCCGTCATGTTGCGCAGGTGCGCCAGGTTGAGCGGCGCTTCGCGGGTGATCATCACCAGGCGGCGCCGTTCCTTCAGCATCACGTCGGCCGCGCGGGTGATGAGGTTGTCGGACAGGGCGTGCGCCACCGCGCCCAGCGTGCGCATCGAACATGGCGCGATCGCCATGCCTTCGCACACGAACGAACCGCTGGCGATCGAGGCGCCGACGTTGCGGACGTTGTGCACCACATCGGCCAGCGCTTCGAGCCGAGCCTTGCCTTCGGGCAGTTCCTCGCGAATGTTGAGCAGCGCCGCCGGAGACATCACCAGATGGGTTTCCCAACCGCCCGTCTCGCGCAGCAGCTCAAGCAGGCGAAGACCATAGACCGAGCCGGTTGCGCCGGTAATCCCCACGACCATGCGTTTCAAGGCAGGAGACTTTCCTGCGCGTTTTGGGCGGTCAAGGTCGCGTAAGGCCTAGCCCTGAAGGGCATGCTGAATTCCATCTCCCGATCTTTTGTCGACATCATACAATGCATTCCGCATTGAGCAACAAAAATCTTGATTCCTTGGGACCGCATTCCGCTTACACCGGACTCTCGGGCCGGACCCCAACACTGATAGTCTTCATCTCCAGGAATTCTTCAATACCGTGTCGCGAACCTTCTCGGCCCAGTCCCGATTCCTTGATGCCGCCAAACGGGGCGGTCTCGGTCGAGACGATGCCGCTGTTCAAGCCGACCATCCCGGTCTCAAGGCCTTCGGAAACCCGCCAGGCGCGGTCAATGTCGCGGGTGAAGGCATAGGCCGCCAGCCCCGAGTGCGTGGCGTTGGCAAGCGCCAGCGCTTCGGCCTCGGTTTCGAAACGGAACACCGGGGCAACCGGCCCGAAGGTCTCCTCGTCCGCCAGTCGCATCGCCGGGCTCGCTCCGGTCAGTACGGTTGGTTGGAAGAACAGATCTCCGGCCTCGTGTCTCTTGCCGCCGGTGACCAGCTGGGCACCTTGCGCCGCGGCATCGGCGACATGCCCCTGAACCTTGGCCAAGGCTGATGCGGTGATTAACGGTCCCTGGTCGGTTGCGCCTTCAAGGCCGTTGCCGACCCGGAACGCGGACACCCTGGCGGCCAGCGCCTCGACGAAGCGGTCATGAATGCCGCTCTGCACGAGGATCCGGTTGGCGCAAACGCAGGTCTGTCCGGTGTTACGGAATTTCGAGGCGATCGCCCCCTCGACAGCCTGATCGAGATCGGCATCGTCGAACACCAGCAGCGGGGCATTGCCGCCCAGTTCCATCGAAACCCGCTTGAGCGTGGCAGCGCATTGTGCGGTCAACAACTTGCCAATCGCGGTCGAACCGGTGAAGGTGAACTTCGTAACATCGGGATGGCTGGTCAGGACCGATCCGATTGCGGGCGCATCCCCGCAGACCACGTTGAACACGCCGGGCGGAATGCCCGCTTCGAGGGCGAGCTTCGCCAGAGCGAAAGCGGTCATGGGGGTGAGTTCGGACGGTTTGAGGGTCACGGTGCAGCCCGCCGCCAGTGCAGGCGCGACCTTGCGGGTGATCATCGCGGCGGGAAAGTTCCACGGCGTAATGGCGCCCACCACGCCGACTGGCTGACGGATCACGACGATCCGCCGGTCAGCGCTGGCCGGAATGACCTCGCCATAGACACGGCGCGCCTCTTCGGCGAACCACTGGATGAAGCTTGCGGCGTAATCGACCTCGCCCAGCGCTTCGGCCAGCGGTTTGCCCTGTTCGGCGGTCATCAGCAAACCAAGATCGTGGCGATGGAGCCGGACCAGCGCCAGCCAGTCATGCAGCAGGCGCGCGCGTTCCTGAGCGGGCCGCTTGCGCCAATCGATGAAAGCGCGGGCATTGCTTTCAATTGCCCGGCGCGTCTGGGCAGCGCCCAGCTTGACGACATTCGCCAGCGTTTTGCCGGTTGCCGGGTTAGTGACCGCGTAGGTAGAGCCGGCACAGATCTCGGCGCCGTCGACAAGCGGTTGGCCGGTCAGGAAATCGCTGCGCTCGAGCGGGGGGATCGTAACGCCCAAGACATTGCTCCTTTAGCCGCAAGACAAGTTGCCAATACCAAATTTGGGCGGCGAGGTGTCTCGCAGGCTCTTGGTCGGTGCCACCAGAAGGGTGAGGGCGGCGGCGGACCGCCGCCCCCGGGGGTGGTAAGTGTCAGTACTTATAGGCGAGCTTGAGGAACCATTCACGCGGGCGTGAATAGGTTGCCACCGCTGTCCCGGCGACGAACGGATCGACGTAACCGCCCTGGATATAGCGTTCGTCGGTCAGGTTGGTCACACCAGCGGTCACGGTGAAGTGCTCGCTCTTCTCGGTGAACGAAGCACTGGCGCCGAAGACGCTGTAGCCAGGCTGGCGCAGTTGCGGGCTGTTGATCGCATCCTTGAAGGTTTCGCTCTGGTACGACCAGTCTCCGCGCAGCGCCAACCTGCCCATGTCGCCTTCATAGACGTCGGCGTTGAACGAGGCCGATCCGGTCCATTCCGGCACGAAGGCGAACTTCGAGTCCAGGTTCACGGGGAACGCCAACGGATCAATGGAGCGGTAATAGGCATCAAGATAGCCAACGCCGAAGGTCAGGCTTAGCCAATCGGTCGGACTCGCCTCGCCTTCGACTTCGAAGCCTTTGATGCGGCCGGAACCGGCGTTTCGTGCCCGGGGGGCGATGCCTTCGCTGACGACGACCTGGATGTCATCGTAGTTTGACATGAACGCGGCGAAGTTCAGGCGCAGACGGCGATCCAGCAGCTCGGTCTTGAGGCCGAGTTCGTATGATTCCACGAATTCGGGCCTGAACTCCGGCGCAACCTGTTCAGCCGGGAAGACCCGCTGCGTGAAGCCGCCGTTCTTGAAACCCTTGGAATAGGAGGCATAGACAAGGATATCGTCGGTGATCTTGTAGTCAGCCGAAATCGCCGGGGTCCATTCCTTGGCCTTGACGGCAACCTGGACCGCCGGAAAGATGTGGTTTCCACCAGGGTTAGTGGCGGCTGGTTCGCAGCCTCCAGGCAGCGGGAAGCCGAACAGCGGGCTCGCCGGATCGGTCACCAGCAAGGGCTCTGGCTGGCCGGTCACGCACTGGCTGAAGGCGATGAACACGCCTTCGGGGTAAGGGATTATGCCGGCCTGCCCAAGCGGAGCAGTGTAATCAACATTGATGGTCTGGAACGAAGGATCGAACCGCTTGGTCTCGTCGGTATAGCGGATGCCCGGCGTGATCGAAAGGCGATCGGTCACCTCGATCGTTGCCTGCAGATAGGCAGCATAGCTGTCGTTGTCGATCTTGCCGCCGCTGAAGAAGTCAGCGAAGCCGAACAGCAGGTTGTTCTTGTCCTGGCCCTTTTCCTTCAGATAATAGCCGCCCAGAACGAACTTCACCCGATCATTCAGGACACTGCCGGTCAACTGCAGTTCCTGCGAGGCCTGCCACAGGTCGATATTGTTTGTCAGGGTGAGGTAGGGATGTGGCGTTCCGTCGAAGTCGAACTGGATCGTGGCCTTCTGATCGCGATATGAGCTGATCGACTTCAGGCTGATGTCACCAAAATCATAATCCAGCGTCAGGTTCGTGCCCCACAGGTCGAAATCCGACTGGTTCTTGGCCCCGGACCAGGTTGAATCGATATCGCCGGTGATCCACTGCGTGGTGGCGCAGCGCGGATCGTTGACCGGTGCTAGCTCCCCGTCCGCACCGCAGAAACCTGCGCCGCCCTGCAACTTGTTCCAGGCATAAGTCGAACTGGGGAAAACCACGGTTCGGCCATTCAAGTCGACAACCTGCAGCAGGTTGGGCGATTCGAAAAGGTCGACCAGCGTCGACGCAGCCATTTCTTCGCGCCGGATATTGATATCGCCGCTCAGGTTGACGGTCAGCTTGTCGGTCGGCTCCCACTTGAACGCAATGCGTCCGCCGAAGCTGTCCTTGTTGCCCTGGCGGCCGCCGTCGAACAAACGCTTCTGGTAGCCGTCGCGGGTTTCATAGGACGCGACGGCCCGCATTGCGAGAATGTCGCTCAGCGGCACGTTGACCATGCCCTTGAAATCGGCGCGGTTGAACCGGCCGGTCGCCGCTTCGAGCTTCATGTCGAAATCGTACTGCGGTTCGACCGAATTGACGACGATCGCGCCGCCGATGGTGTTCTTGCCGAACAGTGTGCCCTGCGGCCCGCGCAGGACCTGGACGCTCGAAATGTCGGCCATGTCGAGCAGCGCACCGACCGAGCGGGCGACATAGACGCCATCGACATAGACGCCCACGCCCGGGTCGACGGTGATATTGAAATCGGTCTGGCCCACGCCGCGGATGAACGAGGTGATCGAGGCGCTCGAACCCGAAATGTTGGCGACCGGCGAGATGTTCACGTTCGGCGCGAATCTTGCGACTTCAGCCACGTTGGTGATCTGGCGTTCCTCGAGCATTCCGCCGGTCATCGCGGTGATCGCGACCGGCGTTTCCTGCAGATTCTCGGCCCGCTTGCGCGCAGTCACGATGATCTCTTCGAGGCCGCCGGTCTGTTGCTCCTCGGCCTGAGGCTCACTTGTTGCGGCGTCCTGCGCATGCGCCGCCATCGGTGCGAGCCCGATTGATCCGACGATCGCCGAGGCGCTGGCGCGCAGGACGACCTTCCTGAAATTGATCGATTGCTTTGTCATTGGTGTCATCCTCCCTGTTGTTATGTCACTTTAAAACTCGGTCTCGATTGTCATTCCAATCTTACGAGGTTGTTCATAGAACCCGTCGGTGCTGAGTGCGCCGGGCCGGACCGTCTGCAGCACCTTCTCGTTGGTGAGGTTGGTGACCCACAACCCGATCTTGAATCGCTCGCTCTCGGGCGTCCAACTGACCGACCCGTTGATGAGCGTGTAGGACGGTTGCGAGAAGAGGTTCGCGAAGTCGTAATAGACCCGTGAGCTCCAGGACAGGTTACCTGCGAAAGTGATACGACCATTGCCGACGTCACTGCCCCAGTCGATGCCGAAGTTGCCGGACCATTCGGGGGCCCGGGTCATGACATTGTCCGAAGCGTCGAATGTCACCACGTCGTTGCCGCCGTCGGCGCGCGGAAAGAAGCCCTGGGCATCGGGGAAATCCTGATAACGGGCGTGGGTATACGCTACCGCGCTCCGCAGCGTCAGGTCTGCTACGGGACGGACGAAAACCTCGAACTCGCCGCCGTAGATTTCCGCGTTGGCGGCGTTTTGCAGGATGTAACTAGGACCGATGGCGTCTTTCGCCTGTAGCTGGAGATCCTGGTAATCGTAGTAGTAAATCGACAGGTTCGTCCGCAACCAGTCGAGCGGATCGGATTTGATGCCGAACTCTGCGGCGCTGATATTCTCGGGATCGACCGCCGTCGCGCTCGCTGCGGCCATATTGAACACCCCGCTCTTGAACGCGGTGCTGTAAGTGGCGTAAACGCTGGTGTTATCGGTGATCTCGTAGCGAACGCCGAGTTTGTAGTTGAACTTGTTGAAGGTCTCTTCGGCGTCGTTGACGACGACGTTTCCATTGATCCGCTGCGTGAAGTTACGCGTTTCGGTAGTGTACCGTGCGCCAACGGTGAAAAATAATCCGGGCGTTACTTCGTAAGTCCCTTCGCCAAAGCCCGCGAAGGAGCGGCCTTCGAGCTCGGGTTCCAGCGTTGGACCTGCAAGAGGGAGCGTGGGATTTGCGGCGGTCCACGGCTGAAGGAAGGAATTCCCGCCGAATTGGTAGAAGTAGCCGCCCAGGAGCCACTGGAAAGGACCGGGATTAGCCGAGTTCAGCTTGATTTCCTGGCTGATCGATTCGACATTGAAATCCGCTAGGAAATTACCGAGCTGCAGGTTGGACGCGTCGGAATCGGTGTCCTGCTTCCAGCGCAGCAGCATGTATCCGGTTGTCGTGTCCAGTGCGACCGAGCCGAGATCGAGCTTCGTATGCAGCGCTGCGGAATAGCGCTTGAGGTCCAACGTCGGATCCTTCGTAAGCGATGCCTGCCAGGCATCGGTCGGTAGGATCACGCCGGGAAAGCGGCGACCCGCCGTATTTCCGTCCAACGGTTGTGGGGAGTTGGTGGTGCTTTCCTGGTTGAAGTACTCGCCCGTCAGGACAACCTTGAAATTGTCGGTCGGCTCGAACAGCAGTTTGCTGCGCAGGTCGATCACACGCTGATTGCCGAGCGTTCCTCCCCGAACCAGATCGTCGATATATCCGTCGTTCTTCCGGAACAAGGCGGCGAAGTCGGCGGCGGCGTTTTCGCTCAAGGGGCCAGTGAAATAGACGCGGGCATCATAGTCGCCCGCGTCGCGGCGCATCCGCCCCATCCGCAGCGATGCCTTGCCTCGAAAATCGAAGCTGGGATCGGGGGTGATGACATTGATCAGACCGCCGGTGGCATTGCGTCCGAAGGTTGTACCCTGCGGGCCGCGCAACACCTCGACGCGTTCGACCTCGACCAGATCGATCCAGTTGGCGGCGGATTCAGGCTGATAGACGCCATCGACATAGGTAGCGATGTTGGGCTCGTCGCCGATCGAAATCCCCGTCGAACCGACACCGCGCACGACCGGCTGGAACACGCCCATGTTGCGGCTGCCGATGAAGCCGGGAACAACCTGCGTCAGTGAGCGGACTGTCGACACGTCGGCCGCGGCAAGTGTATCGCCGGTCACCGCAGTAACCGCAATCGGCACATCCTGCAGCTTCGCCTCGCGCCGGGTGGCTGTCACCACGATATCGCCCAAGCCTGTTTCTGCTTCTTGCGATGCCTCCGGTCCGGTTGAGGAGTTCTGTTCTTGCGAGGTGTTGACACTCTGGGCCAAGACCGTCTGCGGGGTCAATGCAGTCGCGCAAAGCAGGGTAATTGAATGAGCTTTCAGCCACGCCATTTCAGCACTCCCATCTTAGTTTATGTATTTATTTAGTAAGGTAATCAGAAAGAAAATCTATTCGATCGTTGCCCCAGAATATTTGGTCGTCGACAAACATCATTGGGGCACCGAACACGCCGCGCTGGATCGCTTGGGAACGTGCCTTGCGATATTCGTTCTGTCCGATCGGAGAATCGACGAATGCCAGCAGCGCATCGGCATCGAGGCCTGCCGCTGTCGCGCAAGCGGCGAGTTCGCCGCGGTCACGCGGATCGATGCCCTGGCCCCAGATCCGGCGATACGCGTCGGTCACGAACTGTTCAGCCCTGCCGTGCTTTCGGGCGTACAGGACCGCGCAATTCCAGTGTGCGCAGTCGAAGCTGGCCGGAAAGTTGAGGGGCACGCCATAGCGATCCGCCCAACGTTCGAGATCGGCTTTCATCACCTTGATCTTGGGCAGGACCTCGCGATTGGACGGGCCATAGTTGCCGGCGGCAATCTTGGCTTCGGGTATGTCGATCGGCCAGTAGTCGACCTCGCACCCCGCCGCCCGGGCGATTTCCGGCAGCTTCAGCTGCGCGAGGTAGCTGAACGGGCTGATGAAATCGAAATAAAAGTCGATAGTGCGGGTCATGCGGGCTCAAGGTCGAATCCGACCATCTCCCGATAGTTGTCCCAGAAGCCGATGATCGCGCCCTCGGTGACGAGATGGTCGGCATCCTCCGCTCGGCCGCCACCCATCGCGATGTAGGACGTCGCGCTTGCCTCGCCGACGATGGCGTCCTGGACAATTTCCACCGCTTCGCCGTCTTCCATCGAAATGAGCCCGGCGGGGCCGATCAGGTTGGCTTGCTTGAGCCGGATGGCCTGCATTTCCGCATCGTCGTCCTGGTAGCCGAAATGGGTCCAGACGAGCTCGAATTCATCCGGCCCGTAGGTCACCGTCTGGCGCACCGCGAGCGTGTTCTGGATCTGCTGAAGGACCAGATTGGGGTAGACCGCAAGGATCACCAGCGTGACGTTATCCGCGAACTCCTGCCGACCTTTCAGCAGCGACATGTCCTGCAGCTTGAATTCGGTGTCGAAGGTGCGCGAATCGCCATAGGCCTGCTTGTCGGCGGCATCGTCGTTGCTGGCCGCGATCGAATAGAGCAGCGAGTGGCGTTTGTTGGCATCCATCAATGCCTCACCTGTCTGGGTCGAGCGATAGAGACCAAACGTGTTGTGGAACAGGTGCAGCAGGCTGGCGTGGTAGGGATCGCGGGTGTTCTCGGCGTAGAGCTTCCAGTTCCCGCGTATCCGCTGGCGCTGGTCGCCCAGCACGGTGATCGGCTTGCACATGATCCGCTCGATCTGCTCAACCACGATCGGACCGAGGAAATCGCGGCAGGATTCGACAGTTTCGGAGAAAGAGGCAAACACCAGACCGCCAACGGTTTCGGTGCGCAGCTGGCGAAGATTGTGCTGGGACATGTCGAAATCGCCCGGCATCCCGCCCTGTCCCTTAAGGCCGCGGCGGAAGGGAACCCCGATCAGGTTCCCCTTCAGATCGTAGGCCCATTGGTGGTAGACGCATTCCAGGCTTGCGCGGTTGCCGCGCATTTCGCGGCAGACCAGGGCACCGCGATGGGCGCAGCGATTGACCACGACATGCAACGAGCCGTCGCTGTCGCGCGTGAGGATCACCGGTGTTTCGCCCACGAAGGTCGATTTGAAATCACCCGCCTGCGGAACTTCAGCCTCAAGTCCGACGAAGGACCAGCAGTTACCCTTGAAAATGTTCTCCTGTTCGCGATCGTAGTACTGGCGATCGGTGAAAACGCGGTACGGAACCCGGCATCCTGCAGTGGACGGGGCTTGATCGAAGGCGTCTGTTTGCTGGCGAATGGACATAATTGGGTGCTTTCAACTTTGCAGCTAGATCGGGCGGACCATCATCGTATCGATGAGGTGGGTGTCGAAGATCGCGGTCTTGGAAAGGAAGCGCGGGGCAGCCCCGGAAACGTCGATTTCATCGACATATTTTCCGGAATTGTAGATCGACGTCTGACCGTCGTTGCGCGTCATCAGGACCACATAGTTGGTCTGTGCGGTGACGATCTGCCCGCTCGTCGACTTCACGCGGGTCGGACCGAGAATATGCCGGTAGCTGTGCGCGGGAAAAATGTTGGCGCGGCGCAAAGACACGATGCGATCGACCAGCATGCCGCGGCTGTCGCAGAACACCGCGGCCAGATTCAGCGAACGATTGTGGTTCTCCGCAGAGATCACACTGTATCGACAATTTTCCTCGAACAGGTCGGGCCATTCTTCCAACCGGTCGTCATCGATCAGTTCCGCGTGAAGCGCATTGACCTGCGCAGCGGCATGCTGTAACTGCATCTGCTCAAGGGTGGGAAGGCCCATCATGCCGCCCCTTCGGGCTTCGTGATGCAGACCCAGCCATCCTCGATTTCGACCGGATATGAGACGATCGCCACCTGGCAGGGAAAGGCATTGGCCGCCCCCGTCTTGATGTCGAACGAGCCGCCGTGAAACGGACATTCGATGACATCGCCGTCCTGGTACCCGTCGGTAAGCATGGCATTGCCGTGGGTGCAGAGATTGTCGGTAACGAAGATCTCGCCATCGACATTGTATACAGCGAGCGCAGGCATCCCTTCGGCGAAGGCCGCGACCGGCTCACCGTCCTTCACGTCGGCGACTTCACAAAGGCGTAAGTTTTTCGACATGGTCGATCTGTTTCCCTGTCAAGAACTGATTCAAATTGAGATTGTCAGAGCAGCGGAATGTCCATCCCGTATCCGGCTGCCTCGTTCCCGTGCCCGAAGATGTCGCGGGTGTAGTATTCCTGCTGGCTCGGCGCCTGGCGCGCACCCCAGCCAAATTCCCACAGCCAACCCGACGGGTTAGCGCAGTAAAAAGTCAAGGCCTGGTCGTTGGCGTGCTTGCCCAGCTGGAGCGCGACGTCGATCTTCTTCTCACGCACAATGTCATGGGCCATCCCGAGATCGTCGAGATCGGTGTATTCGAACATCAGGTGGTTGATGCGCTTTTCCATCGGTCCGAGGCCGAAGGCTACCGAGTGCTGGCGCTCGTTGCAGTGCATGAAATAGGGCTGGGCGACCATGCCGTTGGGCAGGTGGAGAAGGTATTCAACCGACCCGCGCAGGCCGAGCAGTTCATAGAACTGGGCCGCCGCCTCGACATCGTCCTGGCGCAGGATGCAGTGCCCGATCCCTTGCGAGCCGGTCAGGAACTTGCCGAACATCGGGCGTCCGGGATGAAACGGCTTGTGCGTATCGACCTGGGGGCCGAAGAAAATCTCGGTCGGGTTGCCGCCCGGATCGGCCAGCTTGAGCAGCCCGAGAACCCGGCGTTCGCGCGCCTCGGCTTCGGTGCCCACGGTGAAGGGGATTTTCGCCGCGCTCAGCTTTTCCTGCATCGCGGCGAATTCCTGCGGCCCGGCCACGCGCCAGCCCATGTAGGCCAGGTCATCGCTGCCATCAGCGTGCAGGACGATGCGGTGATGCCAAAGGTCCATCCGCAGATAGAGCCGGTCCCCTTCGCCTTCATCGACGACTTCCATGCCGGCGACTTCGGCGGCGTAAGCGCGCCAGGCAGCGAGATCGGAAACGGTAAGACCAAGATAGCCGAGTTCGGTGACGACCGACATAGTTCAAATTCTCCCAATTCACCCCAAAGCGGGGACATTTTGCGTTTTTCTGGTTGCGATTTTCTGGCCGCCTTGCTTCGATTCGAGCCGCCAGTTTCAGCCAATTCTGCGTAATCACCTACCAGTTTCTGCACAATCACCTACCAGAACGTTTTTCATTGTGCAATACGTTGCACGAAATGATGGGATGCGGTAGTAGCCTTGTGCGATCTGCGGTTGATTCGCGGAGGTATGGGGTACCCGACGCACAGAACGGGAGAGGATTGATGGAACTCACTGAGAAAATCGGCGGCAGGATTGCCGACTTGCAGGGCTTGAAAGAGCGCATGCGCGCTTGGCTCAAGAAGGATCACGAGCGCGGGATCTTCCAGCTGGACCGCGCCGCTTTCACCGAAGCTGCGCTGTTTGAGCTCGAGATGAAGTACATCTTCGAGCGCAACTGGGTCTATCTGGCGCATGAGAGCCAGATCGCTAAACCTAACGATTTCATCACGACCAAGATCGGGCGCGTTCCTATCCTGGTCACCCGTGACAAGACGGGAGAGGTCCGAGCCTTCGTCAATGCGTGTTCGCACCGTGGCGCGCGCATTTGCCGCGAGCGGGCCGGGAACAAGCGCAACCACATGTGCCCGTTCCATGGTTGGACGTTCTCGTCCGGGGGCGACCTGTTGGACGTCACCGATGAGAGCATCGGGGGCTATCCGGAGGCATTCAATCGCGCTGATTTCGGGCTTCAGCCGGTCGCCCGGGTGGAAAGCTACCGTGGCTTCATTTTTGGCAGCCTCTCCGCCGATGTCGTCCCGCTGGTCGATCACCTCGCCGGCGCGCGGGATTTCATCGATATCTTGGTGGACCAGTCGAAGTCCGGCGCAATGGAAGTTTTGCCCGGAACCAACCGCTACCGCTATCACGGCAACTGGAAGATGCAGGTCGAGAACGGGCTCGACGGTTATCACGTCATGACCACGCACGCCAACTACTTCATGACGGTTCAGCGCCGCGTCGAAGGCGTTTCGAAGAACGAAACCAAGGCGATTAGCTTCGACGGCTTCACCGCGCGCGATGGCGGGTCGTTCTCGTTCCACAACGGACACACTGTGTTGTGGGCCGACTATGCCAACTACATGGATCGCCCCAATTTCGAGATCCTCGACTGGCTCGAAGAGTCCTACGGCGCCGAAAAGGCCAAGTGGATGAACAAGCGCATCCGCAACCTGCAGCTGTTTCCCAACGTCTTCCTGATGGACCAGACCAGCACGCAGATCCGCATCATCCAGCCGCTGGCGGTGGATGAGACCGAAGTCAGCACGGTGTGCATCGCCCCGGTCGGCGAAAGCGCCGAGGCGCGGGCCCTGCGGCTGCGTCAGTATGAGGATTTCTTCAATTCGACCGGCATGGCGACCCCGGACGACCTGACCGAATTCAACAACTGCCAGACCGGCTTTGGCGCCGGCGAAGGCCGCTACAACGAGATGTCGCGCGGTTCGACGCGCTGGGACACCGGCCCGGGCAAGTTCGGCGAGCCGCTCGATTTAAATGTGGTGCTGAGCAGCCCGGCGGTTGCCGACGAAGGCCTCTATGTGGCGATCCATGACGAGTGGCTCACGCTCATGGAAAAGGCCATCGACAGCGAGTGCAGCGAGCTTGCCGCCTTCCTTGAGCGTTCGCTGGAGAAGGCATGATGACCGCATTCCATTCGCGCTGGCTGGCGGTTTCCCGCTTCATCGGTCAGGAAGCCATGGCGCTTGACGACAAGGACTGGGATGCCTGGCTGGCGCTCTATCACGAAGATGCGGAATACTGGGTTCCAGCCTGGGACGATCACGAACGGCCGACTGCGGATCCGCAGAACGAAGTCTCGCTGATCTACTATCCCAACCGGGGCGGGCTTGAGGATCGGGTGTTTCGGATCAGGACCCGGCGCTCGGCGGCGAGCACGCCGCAGCCACGCACGGTTCACCAGTTCTCCCTGCTGTCTGCTGAGGAGAGCGATGGCCAGGTGCATGCGCGGACGTCTTGGACCACGGTTTCGGTGCTGGAAGGAAAAGTCGCCACTCTCAGCGGGTGGGCCTTCTATGACCTCGAATCTCGGGATGATACGTTCGTGATCCGCCGCAAGAAGACGGTTGTCGTCACCGACCTGTTCCAAGAAATAGCCGATGTCTACAGCCTCTGAGCGGGTGCGCCCCGTCGTCGGGACGATGATCGGCGATCCCGCCGGGATCGGACCGGAAGTGGCGGTCAGGGCGCTGGCCGACGGTGCCGTCCACGCGGATTCGATCCCCGTGCTGGTCGGGTCTGCTGCGGCGGTAGAGCGGGCGCTCGATTTCACTGGCATCAAGGCACGGCTGCGGGTGATGCGCAGCTTCGAAAAACCCAGCGACGATCCCGCGATCATCGACGTTATCGATACCGGCGCGCTGCCCGATGGCGTTCTGCCCCTGGGCGAGGACACCGAGGCCGCCGGGCACGCCACCGCGCAATGGCTGGATGAGCTCGACGCGTTGGCCCGCGACGGTTCTTTCGCCGCCACGATCATGGGGCCGATCAGCACTGGTTCGCTTAAACTGGCCAAGAAGCTCGACAGGGTCATCAGCCCGACCCCGGGCGAAAGCTATCTGGTGCTGCTGACCGGGCCGCTCAGGGTTGCGCATCTCACCGACCACATGTCGCTGCGCCAGGTGATCGACGTCATTTCAGCCGATCTCGTCGCCACGGCGGTGGGGCAATTGCACGAAGCCATGCGATCGTGGGGCATCGCCCGCCCGCGGATCGCGGTTGCCGGCCTCAACCCACATGCCATGGGTGACGAGGATCGCCTTGAGATCGCACCCGGGGTCGAAGCGGCGCGGGCCAGGGGCATCGATGTCGAAGGGCCGATCGCGCCCGATTCGGTCTTCCGCCAGTGCATCGAGGGCCGTTACGACATGGTCCTCGCGATGTTCCACGATCAGGGCCACATCGCTGTCAAGACCTGGGGCTTTTCGGGCAACAGCGTGATCATCATGGGGCCGCCGTACCTGCACATGTCGGTGGCCCATGGCACCGCCTACGACATCGTCGGTACCGGCAGAGCCGATGCCGCGATGATGCTGAGCGCGATGCGCATTTGCGGACGACTCGCTTCGGGCCGCGGTTTCGAACAAGCTTAGGAGGAAAGAACATGAACGCCAAAACCATGCCTGTCGCTGCGGGGTCGGAGCCGAATGCGGTCGATTACGCAGTCTATCACAGCCAGGCGATCTTCACTGCCGAACAGGAAAACATCTTTCGCGGACAGACCTGGTGCTACCTCGGCCTCGAAGCCGAGCTGGCCAACAGCGGCGATTTCCGTTCGACCCATGTCGGCAATACTCCGGTGGTGGTGACGCGGGCAACCGATGGCACCATCCATGCCTGGGTAAATCGCTGCGCCCACAAGGGCGCAACCGTGTGCCGCTCGCTGCGCGGTAATCAGGCCGACGGGGCGTTCGTATGCGTCTATCACCAGTGGGCCTACGACGCGACCGGTGCGCTTGTCGGCGTGCCGTTCCGGCGGGGGATGAAAGGCGTGGGCGGGTACCAGGCCGATTTCGATCCAGCCGAGCATTCGCTGGAAAGGCTGCGAGTGGAATCCTTTGCAGGCATGGTGTTCGGCACATTCAGTCCGGCCATTGCCCCGCTTGAAGACTTTCTCGGTCCGGTGATGCGCAAGTATATTTCTCGCGTCTTCCAGCGCCCGGTGAAGGTGCTGGGTTATGCGCGGCAGTTCATGGCCGGCAACTGGAAGCTCTATTCGGAAAACAGTCGTGACAGCTACCACGGGGCACTGCTTCACCTGTTCTATCCGACCTTCGGCATATACCGTCAGAGCCAGGAAAGTGCAGGCGAGCTTTCGGAAGAAGGCTTCCACAACGTGTTCACGGTGTCGAAGCCCAAGGGCGATGTCGACTACGGCTCGTTCGGTGACGAGGCCAACCGCGAGATGCAGGGTGAGGCCAAGTTGCAGGACGAGCGCCTGCTGGCATTCCGCCCGGAGATCGCTGATGATGTCGGACTGCACATCCAGTCGATCTTCCCGTCTGTCGTTGTCCAGCAGATCCAGAACACCCTCGCCACCAGGCAGATCGTGCCCCACGGGACCGACAGGACCGAGCTGGTCTGGACCTATTTCGGTTACGCCGACGACGACGAGGAAACGACCCGCCACCGGCTGCGCAACCTTAATTTGGTTGGGCCATCCGGGCTGATCTCGATGGAAGACGGAGAAGCGGTGGAGCTGTGCCAGCAGGGGACGATCGGCGCCGAAGGCAAACGCAGCTTCGTCGAAATGGGCGGCGACGACGTGCGCCAGTATTACGCGCCGATGGGCATGGATGAAAATTCGGTGCGGGGGTTCTGGAAGGGCTATCTCGGGCTGATGGGCAATGCCCTGGCCGATCTCGCAGCGGAGGGCCGGGCATGAGCGCTGCAGCCGAAGTAGCGCAAGTCGCGCAAAGTGCGATCGACGATTTCAACGCGGCTTACGGGCTTTGCCTTGATGATGACCGGCTCGAGCAATGGCCCAACCTGTTCGTTGACGATTGCCTGTACCAGGTGATCGCGCGAGAGAATGTCGATAACGGCTTGCCAGCGGCGGTGATGTATTGCGACAGCAGGGCGATGCTGGTCGATCGGGTGGTCGCGCTGCGCAAGGCAAACGTCTTCCCCGAACATTTCAACCGGCACCTGATTGGGCGTGCGGTAATCACCGGCGTGGAAGGCGACCAGGTTTCTGCTGAAGCCAGCTATGTCGTCTTCCAGACCCGTAATGATGGTGAAACGCGCATCTACAATGCCGGCAAATATGTCGATCGGTTCGATCTTAGCGGTGGAACCGTTCGACTGAAAAGCCGGACCTGCATCTATGACACGCTGCGCATCGCCACGCTGTTGGCGACCCCGATCTGAGCCAATCCCCAATTTCCTGTTTTTCCCAGAAGGAGACTATCCATGAAGCTGTTCATTAGCCCTGGTGCCTGTTCGCTCGCTCCGCATATCGCCCTGCGCGAAACCGGCGCCACTTTCGATGCGGTGAAGGTCGATCTGGCGACCCGCAAGGTCGAGACCGGAGACGATTTCCTGACGGTCAACCCGTCGGGCAAGGTTCCGGCGCTGACCCTCGACAGCGGCGAAACCCTGACCGAAAATCCCGCGATCCTGCTTTACATCGCCGACCAGAAGCCGGAAGCCGGCCTGGCGCCGCGCGACGGCACCATGGACCGGTACCGCCTGCTCAGCCGGCTGAGCTTCCTGGGTTCGGAGTTCCACAAGGCCTTCGTGCCCCTGTTTACGCCCGGCACCAGCGATGAAGCCAAGGCAGCCGCTACGACCGCAGTCAAGAATCACTTGGCCGCGCTCGATAAGGATCTTGCCGGCAAAGAGCACTATGTGGGCGCCGATTTTAGCGTGGCCGACATCTATCTGTTCGTGATACTGGGCTGGCCTGCCCATGTCGGAATCGACATGAGCGCCTATCCCGCGCTGGGCGCCTATTGCGGTCGGATTGCGCAAAGGCCAGCGGTGGGGGCGGCGCTGAAGGCTGAAGGGCTCATCTGATCGAAGAGCGCGGGGCGGCGGCGATTGCCGTCGCCCACGTCGTTCTTCATTTGCAAATGCGTTTCAAATAGTGCAATGGATGAGGCTGCTGGCGACAGAGACAGCGATTCGGCGTCCAGGTCCAGCCGAATGCAAAATCATCGAGGCGGGAAAGGATCGGAGGGCAGAATGGCAGACGCGACTTTGGACACGACCCGTCCGGAGATTGGCAAGTCGCTGGTTGTCGGCGGAAGCTCGACCAATTATCATGACATTGGCGAGGGCGATCCGGTGCTGCTGGTCCACGGATCGGGCCCCGGTGTGACAGCCTGGGCCAACTGGCGGCTGAATATGCCGATCCTCGCCGAGGATTTCCGGGTCATCGCGCCCGACATGTTCGGCTTCGGCTATTCGGACAGCAAGGGCCGGATCGAGGACAAGCAGGTCTGGGTCGATCAGCTCGCCGGCTTTCTCGACGGTCTGGGCATCGACAAGGTTTCGATCGTCGGCAATTCTTTCGGTGGCGGGATCACACTGGCGTTCATGATTGCCCACCCCGATCGGGTCGAGCGCGCCGTTCTGATGGGACCTGCAGGGCTCAACTTTCCGATTACCCCTGCGCTCGACAAGGTCTGGGGCTATGAACCCTCGGTCGAGGCGATGCGCGAATCGCTCAAGTACCTTGCCTGGGATCACAGCCGCCTGACCGAGGATCTGATTCAGTCGCGCTATGTCGCCAGCGCCCGGCCCGAAGCACATGAACCCTATCATGCAACGTTCGGCGGCGCCGACCGCCAGGCCAACGTGGCGATGCTCGCCAGCCGCGAAGAAGACATCGCCGCGATTGAGCACGAAACCCTGATTTTGCACGGTATTGCCGATCAGGTGATCCCGCTGGATTCGACCGTGCGCCTCGCCACGTTGTTGAAGCGGGCCGACCTCCACCTTTTTGCCGAATGTGGCCACTGGGTCCAGATCGAGCGGATGGCGAGTTTCAATCGGACTGTCGCAGAGTTTTTTAAAAGTGGCCTCAAGGCCTGATCGGAGAGGAGTAAACGTCATGGCTCTAACAGGTGTCATTCGTCCTGGTTACGTGCAGCTCAGAGTTCTCGACCTGGACGAAGCCATTTCCCATTATCGGGATCGCATCGGCCTGAATCTTGTCAGCCGTGACGGCGACCGCGCTTTCTTCCAGGCCTTCGACGAGTTCGATCGCCATAGCATCATCCTGCGCGAGGCCGATCATCCCGGCATGGACGTCATGGGCTTCAAGGTCGCCAAGGATTCAGATCTCGATCACTTCGCGGAACGCCTGCTTGATTTCGGTGTGCATGTCGATGTGGTCCCGGCTGGCGAAGATCCAGGGGTTGGCCGCAAGATCAGGTTCAATACGCCCACACAGCATGTGTTCGAACTTTACGCCGAAATGGAACTTTCGGCCACCGGTCCGGCGACCAAGAACCCGGATGTTTGGGTGGTTGAGCCACGCGGGATGCGCGCTACCCGCTTCGATCACTGCGCGCTGAACGGCGTGGACATTGCGGCCTCGGCGAAGATCTTTGTCGATGCGCTCGATTTCTCGGTGACCGAGGAATTGGTCGATGAGGGCAGCGGCACCCGCCTAGGCATTTTCTTGAGCTGCAGCAACAAGGCGCATGACGTCGCCTTCCTCCACTATCCCGAAGACGGCAAGATCCACCATACGTCGTTCAATCTGGAATCGTGGCACGACGTCGGTCACGCAGCCGACATTATCAGCCGCTACGACATTTCGCTCGATATCGGGCCGACGCGTCACGGGATCACCCGCGGCCAGACGATCTACTTCTTCGATCCCTCGGGTAACCGCAACGAAACCTTCAGCGGCGGTTACATCTATTATCCCGACAATCCGCAGCGCATGTGGCAGGCAGAGAGCGCCGGCAAGGCGATCTTCTACTACGAAAAGGCGCTGAACGACCGCTTCATGACGGTGAACACCTGATCATGGACGGGGTGGTTTCGGTCCGGACGGTAGGCCACGAACTGGCGCTCAAGGCAGCGGCTGCCGCCGTTGCCATGGGTGCGGCGGCGGGCTGTCCGGTCGTTGCCGCGGTGGTCGGCGCCGGGGGAGATCTGGTCGCGTTCGTCCGCGCCAGCGGCTCCCCTTCGCCATCCGCAAAGATCGCGCAAGATAAGGCTTACAGCGCCGCCAGCTTCCGCGTCCCGACGCCGGATCTCTATGCGATGGTTTCCGGCAATCCGGCCCTGCGCGACGGAATCGTCGCGCAGCCGGGATTAGCAATGTTCGGCGGCGGCCTGCCGATCGAAATCGCCGGTGTATTCGTCGGTGCGATCGGTGTTTCCGGCGGGAGCGAAGCGATGGACGTCGAATACGCCAACGCCGGTCTCGCTGCGATCGGCGCAAGGCAATTCTGACGCACCATGGCCTCCGGCCAACTCAGGTATTATGCACCAATGACCTCAACTTCCTCCTCTCCGGTCACCGAAACTATCCTGAACTTCATTGACGGTTCCTATCGCAAAGGTAGCGAGGGTAAGTCGTTTCCCAACGTCAATCCCGCCACCGGTTCGCAGATCGGGCTCGTCCACGAAGCAAGCCAGGCCGACGTCGCAGACGCCGTGGCTGCGGCCAAGGCAGCGCTTACCGGGCCATGGGGCAAGATGACCACGGCCGAGCGGGTCAAGCTGATCGCCGCCGTGGCGACCGAGATCGAACGCCGAGCGGATGATTTCCTGGCTGCCGAAGTGGCCGACACCGGCAAGCCGCGCCACGTTGCCTCGCACATCGACATTCCGCGCGGGGCCGCCAACTTCCGCATGTTCGCGGATGTCGTCTCGACAATGCCGGGCGAAAGCTTCAACACATCGACCCCCGATGGCGGCCAGGCGCTCAACTATACCGTGCGCAAGCCCAAGGGTGTGGTCGCGGTGGTCTGCCCGTGGAACTTCCCGCTGCTGCTGATGACCTGGAAGGTTGGCCCGGCGCTGGCCTGCGGCAATACCGTGGTGGTCAAGCCGTCCGAGGAAACGCCTCGGACTGCTGCCCTGCTGGGTGAAGTAATGAACGCGGTGGGCATGCCCAAGGGTGTCTACAACGTCGTCCACGGATTCGGTCCGGGTTCGGCCGGCGAATTCCTCACGTCCAACCCCGATGTCGATGCCATCACCTTCACCGGCGAGACCGGCACCGGACAGGCGATCATGCAGAAGGCCGCGATCGGCGTTCGCGACATTTCGTTCGAACTCGGTGGCAAGAACCCGGCGATTGTGTTCGCCGATGCCGACCTCGACAAGGCGGTCGAGGGTCTGTCGCGCTCGGTCTTCCTGAACACGGGGCAGGTCTGCCTCGGAACCGAGCGGGTCTATGTCGAACGACCGATCTTCGACGCCTTCGTGGCGCGGATGGCGGCGGCGGCGCAGGGCTTCAAGCCGGGCGTGACCGGTGATCGCGCCTATCTCGGCCCGCTGATCAGCGCCGAGCACCGCGAGAAAGTGCTGGGTTACTATCGCCGTGCGGTCGAGGACGGGGCCACCGTGGTCACCGGCGGCGGCGTTCCCGAAATCTCGGGTGCGGAAGCCGGTGGGTTCTTCGTGGAACCGACGCTGTGGATCGACGTCGCCCACGGCGATACCGTGATGCGCGAGGAAATCTTCGGACCGTGCTGCGGTATCGTGCCGTTCGACAGCGAGGACGAGGTGATCGCACTTGCAAACGATACGGTTTACGGCCTGTGCGCCTCGATCTGGACCGAAAACATGTCCCGCGGACACCGCGTGGCGGCGGCGATGGACGTGGGGGTGTGCTGGGTCAATTCCTGGTTCCTGCGCGATCTGCGCACGGCTTTCGGCGGGTCCGGCCATTCCGGCATCGGCCGGGAAGGCGGGGTGCACAGCCTCGAATTCTACACCGAGATCACCAACATTTGCGTGAAGCTGTAAGACGATGACAATTGACTCCAAGACTATCGAACAAGCGGCCTTGGCCCTGCGCGGCGCGGCCGAAACGGGGAAGCCTGTCAGCCCGATCCGCGACCTGATTTCGGCTGGTGGCGTCGAAGCCGCCTATGCCGTGCAGGAAGCCAACACCAAGCACTACCTCGCCAATGGACGGCGCCTGGTCGGCCGCAAGATCGGGTTGACCTCGATCGCGGTCCAGCGCCAGCTTGGGGTGGATCAGCCCGACTATGGGATGCTGTTCGCTGACATGGACGTGCCGGAAGGCATCCCGGTGTCGCTCGACCAGGTGATCCAGCCCAAGGTTGAGGCCGAGATTGCGATCGTCGTTGGGCGGGATTTGCCCCACCCCGACATGACGACCGCCGAAATGATTCGCGCGGTCGAATATGTCGTTCCGGCAATCGAGATCGTGGACAGCCGCGTCGCAAACTGGGACATCAAGATCTGGGACACGATCGCCGATAATGCCTCGAGCGGGCTGTTCGTGCTCGGCGCGGTGCCGCGCAAGCTCGACGGGCTCGATCTGCGCAGCTGCGGCATGGTCATGGAAGCCAAGGGTGAGCCGATTTCGGTCGGTGCCGGGATCGCCTGTCTGGGCAGCCCGATCACCGCCTCGCTGTGGCTGGCGCGGGTGATGGCCAAAGCGGGGCGTCCGTTACTCGAAGGCGATGTAATCCTGTCGGGCGCGCTCGGGCCGATGGCCGGGGTTGCACGCGGCGATGTGGTCGAAGCCCGGATCAACGGACTCGGAACGGTCCGCGCCGCGTTCGCCGCTGACTGAATTCAAATTGGAGGCTGGTCAAATGGCCAAGATGAAGTGCGCAATTATCGGCTCCGGCAATATCGGGACCGACCTGATGATCAAGCTGCTCAAGGGTTCGGATACACTGGAGCTAGCGGCGGTTGTCGGGATCGATCCGGCCTCCGAAGGGCTGGCGATGGCCAGCGAACGCGGCGTCCCGACGACCCACGAAGGAATCGAGGGCCTGTGCCGGATGCCGCAATATGCCGATATCGGCATCGCCTTCGATGCGACCTCGGCCTATGCGCACAAGGCGCACGACGAAATCCTCGCCCGTGACGGCAAGCTGATGGTCGACCTTACCCCGGCCGCGATCGGCCCGGCGACCATTCCCCCGGTCAACCCGGCGGTCGATGCCGCGGTGCGCAACATCAACATGGTGACCTGTGGCGGGCAGGCGACGATCCCGATCGTCGCGGCGGTCTCGCAGGTCGCCAAGGTGCACTACGCCGAAATCGTCGCGTCGGTTTCGTCGCGCTCCGCCGGTCCCGGCACCCGTGCCAACATTGATGAGTTCACCCGCACAACGGCGCGGGCGATCGAAACTGTCGGCGGCGCGGCCAAGGGCCGGGCTGTGATCATCCTTAATCCCGCCGAACCGCCGATGATCATGCGTGATACGATCTTCACGCTGTCGGAAATGGTCGATGAGGACAAGGTGCGCGATTCGGTCCTGGCTATGATTGCAAGGGTGCAGTCGTACGTGCCGGGCTACCGGCTCAAGCAGGAAGTACAGTTCGAACGCTTCGGTTCGAACCGGCCGCTCAATATCCCCGGCTACGGTGAATTCGAAGGACTCAAGACCAGCGTGTTCCTCGAGGTCGAGGGCGCGGGCGATTATCTGCCCAACTATTCCGGCAACCTCGACATCATGACCGCTGCCGCCAAGGCGGCAGGCGAGAGCCTGGCCAAGACTCATATGGAAAAGACTGCAGCATGACCTTTGATCCAACATCTGATCGGCTCTACATCCAGGACGTGACCTTGCGCGACGGGATGCACGCCATCCTGCATATGTATGGCACCGACAGCGTCCGCACGATCGCTAAGGCGCTTGACGAGGCAGGGGTGGATGCGATCGAGGTCTCGCACGGCGATGGCCTGAACGGTTCGACCTTCAATTACGGATTTGGCGCCCATACCGACTGGGACTGGATCGAGGCTGCCGCCGACGTAATCAAGAACGCGGTGCTGACAACGCTTCTGGTGCCCGGTATCGGCACCGCCGAAGAACTCAAGCGGGCCTATTCGATGGGAGTGCGCTCGGTCAGGGTCGCGACCCACTGCACCGAGGCCGACGTCGGCAAGCAGCACATCGGCATCGCGCGCGATCTGGGCATGGACGTATCGGGCTTCCTGATGATGAGCCACATGATCGAGCCCGAGGCGCTCGCCCAGCAGGCGCTGCTGATGGAAAGCTATGGCGCGCATTGCGTCTATGTCACCGACAGCGGCGGGGCGCTCGACATGGATGGCGTGATTGCACGTCTCCAAGCCTATGACCGGGTGCTCAAACCTGAAACTCAACGCGGCATCCACGCGCACCACAACCTGTCGCTGGGCGTGGCCAACTCGATCGTCGCCGCTCAGGCCGGCGCGGTGCGGATCGACGCCAGCCTTGCCGGGATGGGCGCGGGCGCCGGCAACGCGCCGCTCGAGGTGTTCATCGCCGCGGCCAACCGCAAGGGCTGGAAGCACGGCTGCGACGTGATGGCGCTGATGGACGCGGCGGACGACATCATACGCCCGCTTCAGGACCGTCCGGTGAGGGTCGATCGCGAGACGCTCAGCCTGGGCTATGCAGGCGTCTATTCAAGCTTCCTGCGCCATGCGGAAAAGGCAGCGGAACAGTACGGAATCGATACCCGCGAGATCCTCGTCGAATTGGGCAACCGCCGGATGGTCGGAGGCCAGGAAGACATGATCATCGACGTTGCACTTGATCTGATCAAAGCCAAGGCGAACTGAGATGGACAGGCTTGCACGCTACGCCGAAACCCTCGACACCGCTGCTCGCGAGGCGAATGCTACGCCGCAGATCACGCCTGTAGATACGGAGTTCTCCGTTACCGAGGCGTACCAGGTGCAGAAGCTCTCGGTCGATCGACGCCTGTCGCGCGGCGAGCGACGCATCGGCGTGAAGATGGGGCTGACCAGCCGGGCCAAGATGCAGCAGGTCGGTGTCGATGAGGTGGCTTGGGGGCGGCTGACCGATGCCATGCTGATCGAGGAGGGCTCGGCCATGTCGCGCGCTCGCTACGTCCATCCCCGGGTTGAACCCGAAGTGGCTTTCCTGATGAAGGCACCTCTGGTCGGCAAGGTGACGGCCGCCGCAGCACTGGCGGCGGTCGAGGCGATCGCCCCTGCAATGGAGATCATCGACAGCCGATACGAGAATTTCAAGTTCGCGCTGGAAGACGTGATCGCCGACAACACTTCCTCGTCGGGGCTGGTGATCGGATCCTGGCACGATCCCCGGATCGATTTTTCGAATCTGGGCGTGATCCTCGAAATCGATGGCGAAGTGGTACAGGTCGGGTCGACCGCGGCGATCCTTGGCCACCCCATCCGTTCGCTGGTTGCTGCGGCCCGGCTGGTTGCCGAATCGGGCGAACAGATCAACGCCGGTGACATCGTCATGGCGGGGGGCATTACCGCAGCGCCCAACCTGGCACCGGGTCAGACTGTGCGGACGACAGTGCAGAATCTCGGCGCGGTCATGTTCCAGGTGGAAGACTGACATGCCGATCATTGAGGTCAACCTGCTCGAAGGGCGTCCGCCCGAAGCCAAGGAACGACTGATCCAGGCGCTGACCGACGCGGCCATCGACGCGATTGGAGCGCCGCGGGAATCGGTTCGGGTAATCCTGCGTGAAATGGCGCCGGCCCATTTCGCGGTAGGCGGGCAGAGTCTTGCAGCCAAGGCCGCCGGTGCGAAGCAAGTCAAGGTCGAAGAAGATTGGTCGGATGACAGCTGATTCACATCAAATCACATTGGTCGGTGGCGGACAGTTCCCTTGCCGGGGGGATGAACGCGTACTGACCGCGATGGAACGTAGAGGGGCTGACCACATAAGCATTGGATGTCGCGGTGGTGGTTGCGGAGTTTGCCGAGTTCGCGTCGTCGAAGGCAAGTACCGGACAGGGAAGATGAGCGCCGCTAAAGTTTCCGCGACAGACCTGCGCCAAGGCTATGCGCTCGCCTGTCGGCTCTACCCATTGGATAACCTACTGATCGAAGTTTCATGAATTGAAGGGAGAATTGTGATGGCTACGCAGTTGAAAAGTGCAGAAAACGAATACGGGATCAAGTCCGAGTACGGCCACTATATCGGCGGCGAGTGGATCGCCGGGGACAGCGGCAAGACCATCGATCTGCTCAATCCCTCGACCGGCAAGGTGCTGACCAAGATTCAGGCCGGCAACGCCAAGGATATCGAACGCGCGATTGCCGCCGCTAAGGCGGCGTTTCCCAAGTGGTCGCAGAGCCTGCCCGGCGAGCGCCAAGAAATCCTGATCGAGGTTGCGCGTCGTCTGAAGGCACGCCATTCGCACTATGCCACCCTCGAAACTCTCAACAACGGCAAGCCGATGCGCGAATCGATGTATTTCGATATGCCGCAGGCAATTGGCCAGTTCGAACTGTTCGCTGGTGCAGCTTATGGCCTGCATGGCCAGACGCTCGATTATCCCGACGCGATCGGCATCGTCCACCGCGAACCGCTCGGCGTCTGCGCGCAGATTATCCCATGGAACGTGCCGATGTTGATGATGGCGTGCAAGATCGCGCCCGCGCTGGCCTCGGGCAACACTGTCGTTCTGAAGCCGGCCGAAACGGTCTGCCTTTCGGTGATTGAATTCTTCGTGGAAATGGCTGATCTGTTGCCGCCGGGTGTGATCAACGTCGTCACCGGCTATGGCGCGGACGTGGGCGAGGCGCTGGTCACCAGCCCCGATGTCGCCAAGGTCGCCTTCACCGGGTCAGTAGCGACTGCGCGCCGGATCATCCAGTACGCCTCGGCCAACATCATCCCGCAGACGCTCGAACTCGGCGGCAAGTCTGCACATATCGTTTGCGGCGATGCCGACATCGACGCGGCGGTGGAAAGCGCGACCATGTCGACCGTGCTCAACAAGGGCGAAGTGTGCCTGGCCGGTTCGCGCCTGTTCCTGCACCAGTCGATCCAGGACGAGTTCCTGGCCAAGTTCAAGACCGCGCTTGAAGGCATCCGCCAGGGCGACCCGCTCGACATGGCGACCCAGCTGGGTGCTCAGGCATCGAAGATGCAATTCGACAAGGTTGAAAGCTACCTGCGCCTCGCGACCGAGGAAGGGGCCGAAGTCCTGACCGGCGGCAGCCGCTCGGATGCCGCAGATCTGGCCGATGGCAATTTTATCAAGCCGACGGTGTTCACCAACGTCAAGAACACCATGCGTATCGCGCAGGAAGAGATCTTCGGTCCGGTCACCAGTGTCATTACCTGGAACGACGAAGACGACATGATGAAGCAGGCGAACAACACCACCTACGGTCTGGCCGGCGGCGTTTGGACCAAGGATATCGCCCGGGCTCACCGGATCGCGCGTCAGCTCGAAACCGGCACGGTGTGGATCAACCGCTACTACAACCTGAAGGCCAACATGCCGCTGGGTGGTTACAAGCAGAGCGGCTTCGGGCGTGAATTCAGCCATGAAGTGCTGAATCACTACACCCAGACCAAGTCGGTGGTGGTCAACCTCCAGGAAGGTCGCACCGGAATGTTCGATCAGTGATCGGCAAGCAACGATCATTGGGACAAACGATGTGACTGCAAGACTCGAAGGACAGGTGGCGCTGCTGACCGGCGGCGCCACCGGGATCGGCGCGGCGGTCCTCGCCCGCTATCTCGAAGAAGGTGCAAAGGTAGGCGTCCTGGTCAGGGACGCCGACCAAGCTGACATGGTGCGCATGCGGCATGGCGCGGCAGTTGTCGTGGTTGAGGGTGATGTCCGAAACTACGCCGACAACGAACGGGCGGTCGCGGCGACCGTGGATGCCTTCGGCAAGCTCGACGTGTTTGTCGGCAATGTCGGCATCTGGGATTACATGACCCCGCTAGCGGACATGGATCCGGACAAGCTCTCCGAAACGCTGGACGAGATCTTTGGGGTCAACGTCAAGGGCTACTTCTTTGGTGCCCGAGCCGCGATCCCTGAACTCAGGAAGACCAAGGGCAGCATCATCTTCACGGCCTCGACCTCGAGCTTCTATACCGGCGGCGGTGGCACGCCCTATGTGGCATCGAAGCACGCGGTCCTTGGTCTGATCCGCCAGCTGGCATGGGAACTTACCCCCGATGTCAGGGTCAACGGCGTGGCTCCGGGCGGCACCCGGACACCCCTCGGCGGCACCAAGGCGGGCGGAACGGCCGATGTCCACATGGAGGACATGGAAGGCCTCGACGCGATGATTGCCGGGATGACGCCGCTCGCGCGGATCGCTGAACCGGATGATCACACAGGGCTCTATGCCTTGCTAGCCTCGCGTCGGGACTCGGCCTACATGACAGGAACGGTTTTGCTCAGCGATGGTGGCATGGGCATTGGCAAGCGTCCCGAAGGCTGAAGCGGCTTAAATCTCTCCACCCTTGGCGGGTGCTCGCTTCGTCGAGCGCCCGTCTTTTTTTACGTGCGATTGCTGCGATCGAGCAAGCGGTCAGCCGAAATGACCGAACGTGAGATGCCGGCGGCGAGCAATTGCGCTTCGGCAAAGTCGATCATCGCCGGTGGGCCACACAGATAGGCTTCGTGCGCCGCGAGATCTGCAACGCCCGCAATCTGCTCGGTGATCAGCCCACGCGCTCCTGCCCAGTCGCTGTCTGGCTCTTCATCCGACAAGGCCGGGACGAATTCGAAAGGGGCCATCCAGCGTTGACGAAGGGCCGCAATTTTGTCGAGGGCATAGAGATTGGACTGACGGCGCGCACCGTACAGCAGGTGCACCGCCCGGTCTGCGCCCCGGTCAAGCGCCTGCTCCAGAATCGAGATTATCGGCGCTAGACCACTACCCCCTGCGATGCAAAGAATGGGGGCAGTGCTGTCCTTGAGGGCGAATTGCCCATAGGGGGCGGTAACCTTCAGCTCCATTCCGGTGCGATCGGTGCAGAACAGCCAGTCGGTAAATGCGCCGCCCGGAACGTGCCGGATGTGAAAATGCAGTTGCTGGGTGGGTTCGCCAACCGTCGCGAAGGCGAAAGAATAACTGCGTGCACCTTCGATGCCGGGAGCGGTCAGATCAGCGTATTGTCCGGGAGTGAAGGCCAGTGGCCGATCCAGTTCGATGGTCAGCCCGATGATATCCTCGCACAGCCGTTGTGCAGCGACGATGGTGCCGCGATATGTAGCAATGGCGATCCCTTGCGAGAGTGGCGCATCAACCGCGATTGTCAGATCCGAGCGCGGAATGGCCTGGCAGGCGAGGCGAAAGCCGCTGCGCAGTTCGTCGCCCTCAAGTGCAAGGGCCGACGGGCTCAATTCGCCGATCTTGCCAGACACGAGCTTGAACTTGCAGGTACCGCACGAGCCGACCTTGCAATCGTGCGGCATGGCCAAACCCGCGTCCAGCATCGCTTCAAGAAGTGTCTTGCCCGCCGGTATGTCTAGCGTGGTCGGCGATCCTTCCACGGTTACGGTGTTCATCTTGGATTTGCGCAGGAAAGAAAACATTGTCGGGTTTGTCCGAAATGGGCGGGCGGAATCCGCAGTTGCGGATTGTCGCCCGAATGAGGGTGGACGATTGGCCTGGCGTTCAAGTGCTGGCCAGCCAGCGCGGCCAACCAGCCTGTGCGTTGGCCTGATCCGCCAGCTTGCGTTCGCCGGGGGTGGCGAAACGTTCGTCCCAGTCCTTGAGGCGCGGTTGCGCGATGAAGCGGAACCAGACCGGCGGGATCAGTCCGGCGGCGAAGCACAGGAACAGTGAGGGCATCTGCGGTGCCTGCGGTTCGGGCTTCAGCGCATAGAAGGGGATATGCCCGTCAAGGTGATGGTTGATGTGGTTTGTGATTTCCGCACCGATCGGCCGGACGATCGCTCCGAGATGGTTCCAGGCGTGATGGAGCTCGATCGGCGCCCCTTCGACCCGGATCAGGCCATAGTGCTGGAAATAATTGAACCCTTCCACGAACATCTTTGCCAAAAGCATGGCACCGATGGCAGTCAACGCAGCGGCAAGCCCCGCCGTCAGACCCACATAGGCGACAATGCCGCCCGAAAGCAGCGGAAACAACCACATCACATTCCGCCAACCGAGCCGAGGATGGCCCAGCTTGCCGAGGATTTCGACCGTCTTCTCCCATGAGTCCTTGTAAGAACCCCAGGTCGCCTGGAACACGAAGCTGTAGATGGTCTGCCCGCGCCGAGGGGTATCGCTTTCCTTTGCCGTGTCGAGATGTACGTGGTGGGTGACGATATGGGCGATATCGCGATTGGGGTCGCCGTAGAATGCACTCAGACACTTGGCGACATAGCGGGCGAACCAGTGGCGGCGGTGCATCAGCTCGTGCGCTACCGGCAGGGTCGGCACCGCCGAGAGCCAGCCCAGGCTGAGCAGCGATCCGGCCAGTTGCCAGCTTGAATTGTCGGCGCCGGTGATCGGGTTGATCGCGGTCGCAACCGATCGGGCAAAGGCCCAGACGAGCAGGATCATCAGGGGCAGTTGCAGGTACATCGCGATGTCACCGAGCATGGCGGCGCCCTTCGCGCGGACTTTGTGATCGGGCGGCAGCAGCAGGTCCAGAGCCATTAGAACCGGGAATGTAGCCGCGCCCAGCCAGACGTAGCTACCGCCGAGCATGAATCCGATAACGCCCGCCAAGGTCATGACTGGGATGAGAAAATAGCGTAGTCCGTCCTTCGGATTTCTCCCGAGTTATTTTGCTCTGGCCTTGACCGTCGAGGCAAGGGTGAGGGCGGCGGCGGTGCGCCGCCCTCGGGTATAGGGTCTTAGTATTTGTAGGCGAGCTTCAGGAACCACTCGCGCGGACGCGAGAAGCTTGCGGTGGCGGCGCCGCCGATGTCGAGATCGACGTACCCGCCTTGGATGTATCGTTTATCGGTCAAGTTGGTGACGCCGCCAGTCACGGTGAAGTGATCGCTCTTCTCGGTGAACGAAGCACTGGCGCCGAACACGCTATATGCTGGCTGAAACAATTGCGGGCTATTTACCGCATCCTTAAAGGTGTCGCTTTGATACGACCAGTCACCACGAAGCGTCAGTTTGCCGGCTTGCCCTTCATAGACATCCGCATTGATAGCTGCCGAAGCTGCCCATTTGGGTACGAAAGCAAATTTCGAATCCGTGGTGACGGGGGCGGCTGATAAGTCGATGTCGGTGTAATAGGCATCCAGATAACCTACACCAAAGGTCAACTGAACCTGATCGATTGGAGCCGCTTCGCCCTCGACCTCAAATCCCTTGATCCGGCCGGCACCGGCGTTGCGAACCTTCGGAGCGATCCCTTCGTTCACAGTGATCTGCATGTCGCTGTAATCGGAAAGGAACGCCGCGATGTTCAGGCGCAGGCGCCGGTTGAACAGTTCGTTCTTCAGGCCGATTTCGTAGGATTCGACGAATTCCGGCGTGAACGAGGGGGTCGCGATTTCAGCCGGGAAGATGCGCTGGCTGAACCCGCCGTTCTTGAAGCCTTTCGAATAGGACGCATAGATCAGCGAATTGTCGGTTATCTTGTAGTCCGCCGAGATCGCCGGGGTCCACTCCTTGGCCTTGGCCGAAACCTCGATGGCCGGCATCGTGTGGTTGCCGCCCGGGTTGGTCGCCGAAGGCGTGCAGTTCGGTAGCGGGAAACCGGCCAGCGGGCCTGACGGGAACAGGTTGGCCGCCGGGTTTGCCTGTCCGACGAGGCACTGGCTGAACGCGACGAATGCGCCCTGCGGATAGACCGATGCCAGCACTGGATCGAGTTGCGAGCGGTCGTTGAAGATCGTCTGCACAGACGGGTCGAACCGCTTGGTCTCGTTAGTGTAGCGGATGCCCGGCGTGATCGAGAACCGGTCGGTCAAATTGAAGGTGGCCTTCAGGTATGAGGCATAGCTGTCGTTGTCGATGTCGCCGCCACTAAAGAACTGGGCAAACCCGAATTCCATCGGGGTGTAGTCAGTGCCCTTTTCCTTGAGATAATAGCCGCCCAGAACGAACTTCACCCGGCCAGCCATCAGGCTTCCGGTAAACTGCAGTTCCTGCGAGGCCTGCCACACATCGATATCGCTCGCGATCCGCAGGATCGTATGCGGAGTGCCGTCGAAATCGTATTCCATGTGCGAAGTCTGGTCGCGGTAGGCCGAAATCGACTTCAGGCTGAAATCGCCGAAATCGTAATCGAGCGTGAGGTTGGTGCCCCATAGATCGAAGTCCGACCGGTTGACGCCGCCAGCCCAGGTGGTGTCGATGTCGCCAGTGATCCAGCGGGTGCTGGCGCAGGCCGGGTTGCCGGTCGGCGCAAGGGTACCCGGAACGCCAAACCCGCCCCAAGGTGCTCCGCAGCTGCCATCGGTGACGCGGATCTTGTTCCAAAAATACATCGAGCTGGGCGCGGCGATCTGGCGGTTGGTGCCCCCAGGGGGGCGCTGTTGGGAATCTCCACAAAACGCAACGGAACCGGCTGGTCTCGCAGTTCGATCAATGAGATAGCCGTTTGTTCCTCGCGCCGGATATTGATATCCCCGCTCAGGTTGACGGTCAGCTTGTCGGTCGGCTCCCACTTGAACGCAATGCGTCCGCCGAAGCTGTCCTTGTTGCCCTGGCGGCCGCCGTCGAACAAACGCTTCTGGTAGCCGTCGCGGGTTTCATAGGAAGCAACCGCGCGCATTGCGAGAGTGTCGCTCAGCGGCACGTTGATTATGCCCTTGAAATCGGCGCGGTTGAACCGGCCGGTCGCCGCTTCGAGCTTCATGTCGAAATCGTACTGCGGTTCGACGGAATTGACGACGATCGCGCCGCCGATGGTGTTCTTGCCGAACAGTGTGCCCTGCGGCCCGCGCAGGACCTGGACGCTCGCAATGTCGGCCATGTCGAGCAGCGCGCCAACCGAGCGGGCGACATAGACGCCATCGACATAGACGCCCACGCCCGGGTCGACGGTGATATTGAAATCGGTCTGGCCCACGCCGCGGATGAACGAGGTGATCGTGGCGCTGGAACCCGAGAGATTGGCGACCGGCGAGATGTTTACGTTCGGCGCGAATTTTGCGACTTCGGCCACGTTGGTGACCTGGCGTTCCTCGAGCATTCCGCCGGTCAACGCGGTGATCGCGACCGGCGTTTCCTGCAGGTTCTCGGCCCGCTTGCGCGCAGTCACGATGATCTCTTCGAGGCCGCCGGTCTGTTGCTCCTCAGCCTGAGGCTCACTTGTTGCGGCGTCCTGCGCATGCGCCGCCATCGGTGCGAGCCCGATTGATCCGACGATCGCCGAGGCGCTGGTGCGCAGGACGACCTTCCGGAAATTGAACGATTGGTTTGTCATTGGCGTCATTCTCCCTCTTGTTGATGTATTTTTATTTATAAGCGTGGATAGACTAAACGTAGATATTCAGATTCTTGCTCAGCATCACGTTGTGCTTGAGGATCGCACGGCGTTTGACCAGTTGAAAGCTGTTGCCGACCTGGCGCCAGATATCGATACGGTTGCCGATCAGCGAATCCTCGTCGCGTTCGTTGCGATTGCGATAGGCATAGAAGTCCGAATAGACCCGGAACTCGTCGGCGTTTTCGGTAAGCTCCACCTCGACGTTGGTGATGATATGGGTGCAGCGCGTCGCCGGATCCTCCGACCAGGCCGTTCCGGTCTCGAGCCGCGAAAGCCGCTTGAGGATTTCGGGCTTGCTGTCGTTGTAATAGGCCATCCGGGTCAGGTCGGTCACCTGATCGGTCTTGTCCCGGCGGTAGCGGGTTTCGATTCCCGGCATGTGGTAATGCAGGTCTTCCGCCAGCATCTCTGCCCAGTCGGCATAGTTCTCGGTGTCGAGCAGGCGCGCTTCGCGATAAAGCGTCTGGGCCAGCGCGTGGGTCAGTTCGAGCGATGCGGCAGTGCCTTGGCGTGTGCGCTCGAGGGTTGCGGTGTCGGTCATGGTTGTGATTCCTCTCAGAGCGCGAACAGGCCGGGCAGGTCGCGGGTTTCGGCCACGTTGCCAAGCCTCGGTTCGGGGCGTGTCGGCATCTTACCGAACTCGTCATGGGTCATCATGTCGAGCCAGCGCTGGTAGAAGCCGCGCTGGTTGGCGTCGTTGTACTGGCCGCGATAGACGATGCCCGGCAGGGTATCATGTTCGATCTGGCGGCCGATGCCGCAGCGATAGTGCAGGCGCTCGTGCCTGGTGACGACTCCGCGGTTGACGGTGGTGCAGTTTTCCCAGTTCTCCCCGTCATCCATCTCGAAGGTGCCACCGGGGCCGAAGGTCTGCATGACGCCCTTGGTGACTTCTTCCTTGATGTCATCAGGCATGTTCTTGTTGACGATCACCCAGGTCTTCAATTCGAACTGCATCGGTCCCTTGGGCTGCCATTGGCGGAAGGTGGAGATGCCGGGCAGGAACGAGACATTGGGGAAGATTGAGGCCGAGGCGACCGAGCCGAAGATCTTGGAGCGCATCTCGCCCAGGCGTTCAGCCATCTTGGGGCGGATCTTGTTGTAATAGTCCATGACCTTTGGACGGCCGAGCAGGACGAGATCGCCAACGCCCTCGGTGCCGAATTCCCAGCCGTGACCGTTCACGCTGGCATGATAGGAGTATTCCATGTCGATCGGCGGGAAGGGCATGCCATCGTTCATCGAACGGCAGCCGGAATCGTGCGTCCAGCCGGCGTGGTAAGCATCGCCGATGAAGTTCTCGACCCCGAACTTCCAGTTCGCGCTCATCACCGATTTGATGCAGCCGCCAATGAATTCGGTGCCGCCTTCCTCGTTGTCGAGGATCATGTCGAGATACCAGCGGAAATCGCCCAACCATGCCTCCAGGCTCGGCGCATCGCCGTTGAAGGTGGCGAACACCAGGCCCTTGTAGCTGCTGACCTTGGCGACGTTCTTGAGGCCATGGTTCTTGAAGTCGATATCGCCATTGTCGTAGCAATATTCCTCGTGCATGCCTTTGAGGTCGCCTGCGGTGTCAAAGGCCCAGCCGTGGTAATTGCAGACGAACCGACGAGTGTTGCCGGCATCGGCGAAGCAGACCTTGTTGCCGCGGTGCGGGCAGGAATTGAGCATGACCCGGATCGAACCATCGGCCTGACGCGCGACGATCACCGCGTCTTCGCCCATATGGGTGGTCAGGAAATCTCCGGCCTTGGGGATCTGGCTTTCGTGGGCGACGAACAGCCACGACCGGGCGAAGATCCGGTAAAGCTCTTCCTCATAAATATCGGCGTCGGAAAAGATCCGCCGGTCGAGCCAGCCTTCCTTGAGGTCCATGTAGCGTGAATAATCCGGCTCGCGGCCGATCCGTTCGAAGCGCATGGTTTAACCTCCCAATTGTGATGTTTGAAATTGCAGTTCAGAAGAAGGCGTTGAGATTGCTGTCGGGCAGCACGGAATGGTCGAGCACGATGTCGCGCCCCGCGAGCAGCCAGGCCTGGCCTTCGCCGCGCCACAGGTCGGTGCGCGCGGCGGTGAGCACGCGGGTGGTGCCGTCGATCCGGTTGCGGTGCATGATCAGCACCGAATGGACCCGCACCTCGTTCTCCGCAGGTCTGGCCACTACCTCGACGTTGGAGATGGCGCGGCGAATGAAGTTGGGCGGGTCTTCGGCCCAAACGAAGCCGGATTTCAAGCGATCCACCCGCAGCTTGAGACGGCCAAGATCCTCGTTGAAGATCACGCCCGGGCCGACCGGCAAGGGGGGCGAACGATCCGCACGAAACCGGCGGCTCTTCAATTCCATGCGATAGCAGATGTCTTCGTTCAGCATGGCCAGCCAGCCGTCGAAGTCTTCATTGTCGAGCAGCCGCGCCTCGCAGTGGAGCGCCTGGGTGACCGCGACGATTACCTCGACCGGGGGAGGCGACAGGGGCCGGTCAAGCATGTTCGGCCTCCTGCGCTGTCAGCGAGTTGATGTTGTAGGTGGGCACCTCGGCCCAGGTTTCCGCCATCATGTGCTCTTGCCAGCGGCGGTAGAAATAACGCTGGTTGTGTTCGCTCACCAGGCCGGCGGCGATGTCGCCCGGAAAGCCTTCGCGTTTCCCGGAACGCCCCAGGGCCATATTGGTATAGACATCCATCTGCGCCGTGCGCCAGCCGCGCGATTGTTCAGTGCAGGCGGCAAGGTTGTCGCCGTCGTCGTTGTCGAACAGTCCGGCCAGGCCGACGGTCAGGCACTGGTTCTCGAGGATTTGTGTCTTGACCGCCTCGAGCATGTCGTTTTCGGCCATCGCCCAGGTCCACTGCTCGATCTGCCCGGGGCCCTTGGGATGATAGACCCGAAACCAGTTGAGGCCGGGCAGCAGTTGCAGGTTGGGGAAGATGGTAATGTTGACCTGCGCTCCCCAGACCTGCTTGCCACGCACCTCGCCCAAGCGGTCGATCACCGTCTGGCGGTTGGCTTCCAGGTATTCGAGGATCGGTTTGGGATCGGGATAGAAGGCGTAGCCCGAAACACCGTCGAGCGCGCTCAGCACCATGTGGCCGTTCATGCCGGCTACTGAGAGCCCCCCATCAAGATCGACGCCCGAATTGCCGACGTTGAGCCCCGTGAGGTCCATGGACTGCACGGCTGACATCGCGCCGGCATGGGCCCAGCCAAGGTGATAGCCATCGCCGCAGACGTTCTCGACCGGCAGCTTCCAGTTGGTGCCTAGCACCATCTTCTGGGTTTCGCCGAGCAGCGCTGATCCGCCCGGCATGGCATCCAGCCAGACATCGAGGAAAACTTTGCGTCGCCTAGATAGTCTTCGAGGCTGGGCGAATTTGCGTCCCAGCAGCCGAAGACAAGACCCTTGTATTCGGACACTTTAGTCACGGGAACCAGCCCGAACTTGCTGCGGTCTAGCTTACCAAAATAGGCCTCGTTTTCCAGCGGAACCCCGGCGAGCGCCCCATCGGGGGCAAACGACCAGCCGTGGTAGTTGCAGGTAAACGCCCTTGCGTTGCCGCGGTCGGCGCGGCAGACGCGGTTCCCGCGGTGGGTGCAACTGTTCAGGAACGCCTTGATCGACCCGTCCTTCTGGCGAATGACGATGACATCGTCTTCGCCCATGAACGTGCGGAAATAATCGCCTGTTTTGGGAATCTGGCTTGTATGGACTAGAAACAGCCAGCAGCGTCCAAAGATCCGTTCCAGTTCTCACCCGAGATGGGCCGCATCTGGCGCGATGGCGAGCGTTGCGTCTTGCTAAGCAATTCTGCCCTTGCCGGGCTTCGGGGACACATGGTTTCCCAGTTAGGACTGGACGCGGCCAGCAAGTTCTTCTGGGAGCTCGGCTTTGCCGAAGGTGCGCGGTGTGCAGTCGGCGCGAAGGAACTACGACCCGATCGAGACTTTCTCGATGCATTTGCCGTAGGACCCCAGGCCCATGCTTTGACCGGTTTTGGCTGGACCCAGATCGAAGCGCTCGAAAACGACAAGTCCCGCGGACACTTCGAAGGACGGTTCCTGGTCCACGATTCAATCGAAGCCGCCATTCACCTCAACGCCGAAGGCCGCGCCACCGATCCGGTCTGCTGGATGCAGACTGGCTTTGCCAGCGGTTTTGCCACTGCATTTGCCGGCCAGCCGATCATCATGCGCGAACTGGAGTGTGCCGGTATGGGCGATGCGGCATGTCTGCTGCATGCCAAGCCAGCCATGGAATGGTCACACCTTGACAGCCCGGAAAAATCGGCCTTGCCGCTGGAACCGCCGGTCCTGGATTCCGGCGAAAACAGCATGGCCGTTGGCGTATCGGCTGGCTTCATTGCCGTGAAGACGATGATCGAGCGATCGGCGCCAAGCGACGCAACCTTGTTATTCACGGGAGAAACCGGGGTCGGCAAGGAGGTGCTGGCGAAATTCGCGCATCGCTTGAGCCGGCGGAAGGAAGCTCCTTTTGTCGCGCTCAATTGCGCCGCCATTCCTGAAGGGTTGATCGAATCCGAGCTTTTTGGCGTGGCCAAAGGCGCTTTCACCGGGGCCGTGGCTGCGCGACCGGGTCGCTTCGAACTTGCCCATGGTGGGACGCTCTTCCTCGATGAGATATCCACTCTCTCGCCTCTGGCCCAAAGCAAGATCCTGCGTGTGATCCAGGAAGGCGAATTCGAGCGTGTCGGCGACACGCGAACCATTAAGGTGGATGTTCGCCTGATGGCCGCTGCCAACGCCGATCTGACTCAGTCGATGCGCGATGGCCTGTTTCGCGCCGACCTGTTCTACCAGATTTCGACCTTGCCGATTTGGGTGCCGCCGCTGCGCCAGCGCCGCGAAGACATACCCGGGCTGATCGAGCATTTCCGTTTTCGTTTCTCGCGTCGTCACCAACGCGCGGTAGCTGGGTTCACCACGAGGGCGATCAATGCCTTGCTGGTCTACGATTACCCCGGCAACGTGCGCGAACTCGAGCGAATGGTGGAGCGGGCGGTGTTGCTCGCCGATGATGGGCAGGCGATCGACCTCCGGCATCTGTTTCTGGGTAACGATTTACCCGATCTAAAGCCGGCCATGGGATTGGCTAGTGACGGCAAGATTATGCCTGTTACCGATATCCATGATCGTTCGGAGTTGATTCGCCAGGTGCTCGATTTGATTGTCGAGGGTGGCGAAACTCTGTCGAACGTGGAGGGCCTCGTCATCCGGGAGGCGGTGGAAGCCTCGGGCGGAAATTTTGCGCGAGCCGCCCGTACTTTGGGGCTGTCGCGTCGTCAGTTGGCGTTGAGAATGGAAAAGATCGGACCCACTGGCCGGACATAGCGCAATCACACATTTGCAACGCATTACATAATGTGCAAAGATATGGAAGGAAGGTGGTCGAATGACAGCCGGCTGTTCCGGTATGCTTTCAAAGTTGGGAGAATTGCATGAAATCGATAGCCGTGGTCGGAGCAAATCTTGCGGGTGGCCGCGCGGTGGAGTCCTTGCGCCAGGCTGGCTTTGATGGCCGGATCACCCTGATCGGCGAGGAACCCTGGCGTCCCTACGAGCGCCCGCCGCTGTCCAAGGAAGTGTTGTGGGATCCGGCCAACGTACCGGACAACTTCTTCCTCCACGATGAAGCATGGTACGCGGACAACCGTATCGACATGCGGCTCGGGGTGCGGGCAGAAGCGCTCGATCTGACCGCAGGCGGCGTCCGCCTGGGCGGAGGCGAACTGGTCCAGGCAGATCGCATACTCCTCGCGACCGGCGGCTCGGCGCGCAAGCTCAACATGGAGGGCACCGATGCCGCCAACGTGCATTATTTGCGCACCCGCGACGATGCCACGCGAATGGCGGCGGATCTCAAGGATGGGGCCCGCATCGTCATAATCGGCATGGGCGTGATCGGCGCGGAAGTGGCGGCCAGCGCGATCAAGTTGGGCTGCCGGGTGACGGCGATCGAGCCGTTCGCGGCGCCGATGATCCGGGCGCTCGGGCCGCAGTTCGGGCAATGGCTGGGCGAGGAACATCGCCAGCGCGGCGTCGATACCCGCTTCGGACGCGGCGTGAACGCGATGAGAGTCCTAGATGGTCGGGTGACTCAGGTCGAACTCGACGACGGGTCGCTGGTGGATTGCGATGCCGTTGTGGTCGGGGTCGGCATCGTGCCGGAAACCAGCCTTGCCAAGGACGCAGGCATCGTCACCAATAACGGCATTATCGTCGATAGGCAGTGCCGCACCAGCAATGAGAATGTCTTTGCCGCCGGCGACGTCGCCGAACAGGACAGCTTCTTCGGCGGTCATATCCGCCAGGAAACCTACCAGAACGCTGCCGACCAGGCCCAGGCAGCAGCGCTCGCGATGCTCGGGCAGGACGTCGATTACTGCAAGCCGGCTTGGTACTGGAGCGATCAGTTCGATCTCAACATCCAGTTCTGCGGCCATATCCCGGCGCAAGCCGAGGTAACCCTGCGCGGAGACATGGCAAGCAACCAGTTTACCGCATTCTTCCGGTCAGGCGAGACGATCGAGGGCATCCTGACTGTCAACCGCGCCCCGGACATGGGCATCGGCAAACGGCTGATAGAGCGCCGGGCCAAGGCGTCGGCCGGGCAGCTGGCCGATGCCGATGTGTCGCTCCGCGAAATCCTCAAGCAGGCTGGTTAGGCTCGCAAGGCGGGCGGGATCAGCCGATCCCGCCACCTGCGACGTAGAGCGTCTGGCCGGTGATGTAGGACGCCTCGTCAGCGGCGAGAAAGCAGATTGCGGCGGCCAGTTCCTCGGGCTCGCCGAAGCGGCCCAGCGGGGTATCGCGCAAGGTCTGCTCCATCACTTCGCCAAAGCCCTTGCGGTCCGCGTCGGAGGGCGGGGCAGGATTGCGTGGGGTGACACGGGTCACGTTGACCCCGCCGGGAGCCACGCAATTTACCCTGATGCCACAATCCTCCAATTCCAGAGACAACGCAGCGGTCAGCGCCGCCACGCCGCCTTTCGCAGCCGCGTAGGGCACGCGATTGACCCCGCGCGTTGCCACCGAGCCGATGTTGACAATCGCGCCGCGACCTGCCGCGCGCATGTGGGGCAGCACTGCATGGCAGCACCACAGCGTCGGCCACAGCGATCGATTAATCTCGGCGACGATTTCTTCGGTGGTGTATTCCCAATAGGGCTTGGCCCATATCGTACCACCTACATTATGGACGGCCACGTCGATCCGCCCGAATTTATCGCTTACAGCGTTATACAGGGCAGCGGCTCCAGCCTGTTGCTCAAGGTCGTGGATGGCGGGGTGCGCGTCGACAGATTCGGCCATAAGTCGCGCAACCGCATCCAGTGTCGCCTGTTCTGCACGATCGGCAACCACGACCGTGGCCCCTTCTCGCCCTAGGCGCTGGGCGGTAGCAAAGCCGATCCCCTGGGCTGCTCCTGTGACAACTGCGATCTTGCCTGCAAATCTGCCGTTCGCGTCTGTCATCCCTGATTTCTCCCAACCCACACCGCATCCGGCCGGACGCGTGCAATCCTAGTGGCATTCGGCCTCATAAATCCGTATTCCACCCTTGCCAAGTCAATAGGCAATGCGTTACACATTGGCTAATGTTTGAAGAGTATTTGGGAGATGTTTTGTGGCGCGTGAACTGCTGACTGCTGCTGATGTGAGGGGTGCCTGGGCGATCGTGCCGACGCCGGCCAAGGAAGGTGCTTCCGACTGGCGTGCCACCGATACTGTTAATGTCGACGAAGCAGCCCGCATGGTCAACGGCCTGATTGAGGCCGGGGTCGACGGCATTCTCAGTATGGGGACGCTGGGCGAGGCCGCGACCATGACACTTGACGAAAAGCTCGTCTTTATGAAGACTATCGTCGATGCCGCCGCGGGCCGGGTGCCGGTGTTTGTCGGCACAACCTGCATCAACACCCGCGACACCATCGCGCTGACCCGCCAGGCAGTCGATATCGGCGCGACCGGGACGATGCTGGGCGTACCGATGTGGTGCGCGCCGAGCGTCGATGTCGCGGTCCAGTTCTACAAGGATGTCGCTGAGGCGGTGCCCGATATCAATATTGCAATCTATGCCAATCCCGAAGCATTCAAGTTCGATTTCCCGCGCCATTTCTGGGGTCAGGTCGCCGAAATTCCGCAGGTTGTCACTGCCAAGTACATCGGCGTCGGCACACTGCTGCCCGATCTGGCCGCGATCAAGGGGCGGATCAAGCTGCTGCCGATCGATTTTGATTACTATGGCGCGGCGCGGATGGACGATTCGGTCGATGCCTTCTGGACCAGCGGCGCGGTCTGCCATCCTCTCGTCAGTACGACATTGCGGGATCTCGTCGCCCAGGCCCGCGCCACCGGCGACTGGAGCAAGGCCAAGACATTCATGGGGCGGCTCGCGCCCACGGCAGCAACGCTGTTTCCCAACGGCAGCTTCAAGGAATTCTCCACCTACAACATTCCGCTGGAAAAGGCGCGGATGACCGCCGGTGGATGGATGAACGCCGGACCTTGCCGTCCGCCCTATCACCTGTGTCCCGAAAACTATCTCGAAGGTGCGCGTAATTCGGGCAGGATGTGGGCCGAACTGGGCAAGGCGCTCGAGGCGGAGCGTTGAAATGAGCTGAATTGCTGCAATCAAACCTGTGGGGAAACGAGGATGGCTGAAACAACACTGACCTGGCCCAAGAACTATAATGAAGTTCCCAAGGCGGCCTTTACTCGGGCGGATCTCTACGCTGACGAGATCAGGCGGATTTTTCACGGCCCGGAATGGCACCCGATTGCGCATGAAAGCGAATTGCCCAATCCCGGTGATTTCAAGACGATGCGGCTGGCCGGAATCCCGCTTCTGATCTCTCGCGACGAGGCCGGCGTGGTGCGGGTGTTTTACAACGCCTGCTCGCACCGCAGCAACCAGCTCGAAACCGCAGTGATGGGCAACAAGACCGAGTTTGAGTGCCCCTATCACCGCTGGCTGTTCAACGCCAAGGGGAACTTGGTCGGCTGCCCCAACCCGCGCGAATTCCTGCCCGGCTTCGACAAGGCCGATTACCCCTTGGAGCAACCGCGTTTCGAACTTTTCTATGGTCTGATCTTCGTCACGTTTTCGGCCGAGACTGAGCCACTTGACGAGTTCCTCGGCGAAGCCGGCGAAACACTGCGCGAACTGATGGCCGGCGACGGACGGCTGAAGCTGCTCGGCTATCAGAAGGTTCGCTACGACAGCAACTGGAAGGGCTACAACGACAACGACGGCTATCATGCCCCGTTGCTGCACGCGGCGTTCAAGATGCTCAACTGGCAGGGCGGCAAGGGGCGGCAGTATACCGCCACCAAACGCGGCCATGTCTGCTTCGAATCGGCACTCTCCGTGGCGAGCGGCCCCAGCGTTCTGAAAGACAAGGATCTGATTTCCTTCAAGGGGCAGGATCCATCGGTCGGGTCGCGGATCGTCCAGCTGTTCCCCACCTTCGTCTCGACCAAGCACCTCGATGTCATCAATCTGCGCTTTGCCAACCCGGTCGACGCAGAGACTACAGAAGTTCACTACGCCTATTTCGCCCACCAGGACGACGATGCGGACATGGTTCGCCACCGCTTGCGGCAGAGTTCCAACCTGTTGGGTCCCTGCGGGCTGATCAGTATGGAAGACGCCTCGATCTTCCACCGGATCCACATCGGCAGTCACACGCCGGGCAACGCTATCTTCCAGAAAGGCGTGCGTGATCCGGGCAAGCTGGAATCGGAGTTTCTGCAGAACGATGAAAGCGGCAATCTGCCCCGCTGGGAATATTACCGCTCGGCGATGGGTTTCGAGAGGGCAGAGGCATGACGGCCACCACTCCCGAGCTGGAAAAAGCGATCGACCGATTGCTGCTGGCCGATGCCAACGCGCTTGACAGCAAGGACATGCCGGGCTGGCTGGCGAACTATGCCGAGGAAGAACAAGCATCCTATTATTGCCGCGCGGTCGAAAATAGCGAGCACAACCTCGAGCTCGGATTCATGTTCGACGATTGCCGGGCACGGCTCGAAGATCGCGTCACCTATGTGAACGAGATCTGGGCCGGCACCTTTCAGGACTACCGCACCCGTCATTTCGTCCAGCGCGTCAGCCATCGCCAGGTCGATGCCCGAACGGTGGAAGTGGTTTCGAATTTCTCGGTGTTCATGACGCCGATGGATGCCGGCGTCACCCAAGTCCTGGCCGCCGGCCGCTATCTCGATACAATGCGACTGTCAGACGATGGTGGCGCCAAGTTGCTGTCCCGCCGCGCCGAGCTCGATACATCGGTTCTCCCCCGTTATCTGGTCTACCCGATTTGAGTTGCTACACTCTGTCTTCAGCCCGAAAATGCGCTTAAACCAACGGGGGTAAGGATAGATGATCATCGACGCGCATGCCCATCTGGTTGCTCCGGCATCGCTTTATGTGCACAGAAGCAGTCTGATTGTTTCGGGGGGCAATACGGAGAGAGCAATAGTGTCCGTCGTCAGAACATTTGGCGCAACTCGCGGCGTAGATTAGCGGAGTGCGGGCCTCGTCTGGGGGTTTCTTTGGTTCCGTCGGGCAGGATGCCGAGCGCGATGTAGACCGCCTTGTTGCGAACGAAGCCTTCGTCGCGAACCTTCACGCGGATCGCGTCGAAGAACACCAGAGGATAGCAATCATCGAGCGGCCGGCCCTGCCATTCGGTCACCGTTTCCAGCACGGCGTCGGTGATCGTGGAGATCAGATCCGGCGCACGTTAATGCCGTACAGCTCTTCCAGGTGCCCCCGGATCTCACGCACCGTCATGCCGCGTGCGTACATCGAGATGATCTTCGTATCGAAGTCCGGGAAGTGGCGCTGATACTCGGCGATCAGCTTGGGATCGAATGTACCCGAACGGTCGCGCGGAATATCCAGCGTCACTTTCGACGTGCCGGTCAGCATCGTCTTCTTCGAGCTGCCGTTGCGCCGATTGGCGACGCCGGCCTCCGCTTCCGATTCGAGATGATCGTCCAGTTCTGCCGTCAGCATCCGTTCCGACAGTGCCTTCTTCAACTCGTCAATCAGTCCGTCCCGGGCGAATAACTCTTGCGGGTCACGTCCGTCCAGCTGGTCCAGTAACTCCTTGTCGATTGCCATATCGATGGTCCTTTCCATTCCATCTATATGACCTCGCGCACAAAATTACTGACAGTCCCCGACCGGAACGCCGGCACGCTTGCCGCTGTTCACCTCGGCCTTCTTCACCCACTCCAGCAGCGTGTGACCCGAGCAGTCAATCATGGCCGCTATGGATGTGATCGCTGCCCAACGGGAGGGATGCTCGCTCTCTTGATCCAGCGCCAGGCGAACAGCCCGTTCACGCACCTCAGGTGAAAACTTGTTCGTTGTCTTGCTCATCGTAGACCCTTCCTCTCAGGAGTTAGGGCCTCCGGCAATCCCGGGGCGGTTCAAGAACGTATGGCCCGCCCCGTCTGCAAGGACTATTTTGAGGCTGGCAACTGACTGGTCTGCATCAACGTATACGGCATATCAGCGTTGCGCTGTCGCCAAGATGGAGCTTCGCACGCTCTGAACCTCATAATGGGGGTGGCAGCAAAGTGCCGTTCTTGGTACCAGGCTTTCAGGGCGTCGATTTACCGTCAGGCCATCTTCAAAATTCCTCCCGCAGACATCGTGGTCACACAACCGGTCGAGGACCGGTGACCAGGATACTCAGATCGGCATTGCAGCACGGTCGATCGACAACGTGTCTCCGCGACGCAGTGTGACCCAAGCGATCCGGGCCAGCTTGTTGGCCAGTGCCACCGTCACCGTGTTGTAGTGGCATCTGGCAAGCAGGCCGAGCAGCCAGCTCCCCAGCGGCGTCTCGCTCTTGGCAAGCGATGGCAGTGCAGCTCTTGCACCATGGATCAAAAGGGTTCGCAGGTACCTGTTTCCGCGTTTGCTTATTCCTCGAATCTTCGGTTTCCCGCCTGTCGTGTATTGCTTCGGTACCAAGCCCAGCCAAGCGCTGAGATCACGGCTCCGTTCAAAGGTCGACGCATCTCCGACTGCGGCTGCCAGGGCTGTCGCATTGAGCGAACCGATCCCTGGGATCGTCAAAAGCCTGCGCGCCAGTTCATCGGTTCGGGTGAGTTCTAGAAACTCCATATCAAGCGCCGCGATCCTGTCGTCCAGCGTCTTCCACTCCTCGCGTGTTTCCATCATGAACCGACGGATCCGACCCTCGGGAAGACGATCCGTATCGGCTAGCATCGCATCGAGTGCCCTCTCGAACTTCTGGCGGCCTTGGGGCGCTACGATCCCGCGTTCCATTAGGATCGCTCGCGCCTGATTTATCAGGTTCGTACGCGCTCCCACGAGCTGCGACCGCACGCGATGGAGCGACTGAACATCGAGCTGATCCTGGGTCTTCATCTCGACGAACCGCATGGTCGGTCGCGTTGCGGCTTCCGCGATCGCCTCTGCGTCGCGATCATCGTTCTTTTGCGCCTTTACGTAGGGACGGACATATTCCGGCGACATCAACCAGACGGTATGGCCTTGAGCCGCCAGCAACCGACCCAGATGATGCGCCCCGCAACAGGCCTCCATCGCGATCACGCATGGCGCCAGCTTCGCTGTGAAGCCTGGAATTGTGGACGGGCGCATGCGTCTGCTCAGCACGACTTTGCCAGTCGTATCAAGCCCGGCAGCACTGCAGCTGTTCTTGCCCAGATCGACTCCAAGTGTACAAATAGTCATGGCTCGCTCCTTTCCTTTTCACCAACAACCGCATCCTATCAGATGCTGGAAAAGGGGCGGGCCATTCCATAATTGGTGGCGGGAAACGAGAATGAAGATAGTGTATATCGATCGCTCGATGTCGGCGTTCAGGAGCCCAACTCGTTTTCGCGGGACATGTTCCGCAAAGGTCATGACAAAGCTGACGCAGGTTTATCCCGATGCGGAAATTGTCTACCGCGACCTCGCCGCTGATCCGCTTCCGCATCTTCGCGCGCATACGCTTCCGGCTATTTTCGGGCAGGCTGAAAGCGAAGACTGAGACACGGCGACCGAGCCTGGTCTGAGCAAGGAAGCTCTTGCGCAGTTCATGGATGCCGACGTTGAATAGCCCCTAGATTTGTGGACGCCTTCTTTCCTAAATTTGAGGACAGGAGGCGACGATGGGGAAAGCTAATTTCAGCGACGAGTTCAAGCGTGATGCGGTGGCCCAGATCACCGAGCGCGGCTACCGGGTGACCGAGGAGCGCGACATCCTAAAAACGTATGGCCCGCCCCGTCCGCAAGGGGTTTATCAAAGACGGCACGA
>NZ_MWMO01000018.1 GCF_002556635.1 Novosphingobium sp. PC22D
CGTCGTCTTCATTCCCGTACCAATCCATCAGCTCGGGAGTAGCTTAGCATCCTGTCCAAGAAACCGGCACCACCTCTGGTGGAGAAGAAGGCCGTGACGCCTTGCTCAAACAGTTGGGCGACATGGATTACCGCATCGGCAAACAGGGAGAATATGCCAATTCCTACATCGACCGCATTGAGAAGCTGTTGACCGGCGGGGCGATCATTCAGACTTCAGATGACGTGAAGATCAGGGCCGCGCAGCGCGCCATCGATAAGCTCTGCCCGTTTCACAAAAACAAGAATAGCATGGCGGATGCCGTGTTGTTGGAAATCTATCGCGACATGTTGGCTGGCAGAGGCGACGAAGAACACCTCGCCCTCGTGACCCACAATAAGCACGACTTTTCGGACATGCACGGGGATGAGCGAGCGCCGCATCCCGATATCGGCGACCTATTCGCGACGGAGGGTTCCACATATGCCCTCGCCCTCGGGGAGGTGCTGAACGCCTATGCTCCTGACTGGATGGAAGAACTGAAGTGGGAGTTTGAGTATGAGGAAAAGCCACGCAGCTTGAGCCAGATATTGGAGGCGGAACACATGCTTTTCCGGCAGATCTGGTACAACCGCCATCTCAATCTGATGGACCGCGTCGAGAGTGGCGAGATTGAGATCGTCGACGAGTTGGGCAAGACCGAGAAGGGCTATTACCGCCAAGACCAGATCACGCGCGGCACTTTGGAGACCGCGCTGGCTGCTGGCGAGCGGACTAGAAAAGAGATTGGCGAAGAGAACCTCGGCCCTTGGGACGATTTCGAGTGGGGGATGCTCAACGGCAAGCTGAGCGCATTGCGCTGGGTCACTGGCAGCGAATGGGACTTCCTGGATACCTAGTAGCGTGTCAGCGCCCAATCGCTTCGATTGCTAAGGCAATCTGCATAACGTGAACGGACGGCTGGTTTCAGCGATCGACTCTGGCTGGATGAACGGCAGCAATTCAGGCGTGCCCTGCCTCAAATCCGCAAAGAATGTTCTTGCTTTGTTCATTCTCGTCAGTATGTAGGAAGCCTTCCTATTTCCTGTCGTCAAGGCACAACCATGACCGACGTTCGATCAACCCTGGACCGGCTCATCAGGGAACGAGGCTGCAACTACGCCTCGATCTCGCGCCTGCTCGGCCGAAACGCTGCCTACATTCAGCAGTTCATCCGCCGCGGCAGCCCGCGTACGCTGGATCAGCGTGACTGCGAACTGCTCTCGCGCTTCTTTGGCGTCGATCCTTCCATTCTGGGAGGCTCCGAACAGCAATCCCGGATCCAGTCAGACCTCGTCCAGGTTCCGGTGCTCGACGTCGAAGCTTCCGCCGGCCACGGCTCGATAGCTGACCACGAGGCTAGATGCTCGCACTTCGGGTTCGAGGAACGCTGGCTGCGGCAGATGACGGCCAGCAAGGCCAACAACCTGTCGATCATCCGGGTTCTGGGCGATTCCATGGAGCCGACGCTGAGCGACGGCGATGATGTCATGGTCGACCAGGCCGATGGTCACGCGCGGCTTCGCGACGGTATCTATGTGCTGCGCATGGACGATGCGCTCAACGTCAAACGGATTGCGATCGAGCCGCAAGGCCGGCGGATTTCAGTGGTGAGTGACAACAAGGCTTATCCCAGCTGGCGCGGGCTTGAGCGGCGTTCGGTCGATGTGGTCGGTCGCGTCCTGTGGTTCGGACGCCAGCTTCAATAGCCATGATGTTTACATTTCTAGTCGCGGTAGCGGTCATACAAGAAGGCCAGGTCTTTACCTGCACACCGATCCGCGTCTGGGATGGTGATGGTCCTATCTGGTGCGCGGAAGGTCCCCACGTACGGTTATCCGGGATCGCCGCGCGAGAAATCGATGGCGCCTGCCGCGACTACCAGCCCTGCCCCAGGGCGAGCGCCGAGGCCGCGCGTGATGCGCTCGTTGCAATCCTGGGAGGGCCCAGGGGGCGAGCCGAAACCGGACACGTCCTCGTCAATGGACCACGACTTCGCTGCGTCTCGACCGGGCCTGCCAAGGGCAACCGCACGGGCGCCTGGTGCACGCTGCCCGGGGGACAGGACCTCTCCTGCATGATGGTGAGAAGCGGCACTGTCCTCAAATGGCGGCGCTTCTGGGGCCAGCATCGATGCGGCAAGTGAACCGCCGCAAGAGTGACAGCCGCGTCTGACAGGCAAAATGCACCCGGATCAGATGCCAATCTCGAACGGCTTGACGATCGTACGCTCGCGCTCGGGAAGCGGCCGCTCGTGGCCTTGCCCCAGCCCCCTGGCGAGGCCGCTCGCCGCCGCCTCACGCAGCAGCCCGACGGTTTCGAGCGCCGATCGCTTCATCCCGGGATTGCGCTCGACTACCTTTTCCAGCTTCTGGGCGTTGTCGACGTAAAGCGTGAGTCCATCGCGCAGGCGCGTGATCGTGACGAGAAAGGTCTGCTGGTTTGCAAGGTTGCGCTCGCGGCTGTCCATGACCGCAATGCCGCGATCCGAGGTGAGCCCTTGCGCCATGTGCGCGTTGAGTGCGTAAGCGAGATCAAGGCGCCTCAGCATGGGATCCCCCGCTTCGAGCTGCTGCTCGATCCCGAGCGAGGTGCGAATGAGCACCTTCCCGCCCTCGATCCGCAAGACTTGCGCCCGGTCAGCATTGAGCAGACCGCGATCGTGGTCGGTCGAGGTCCAGCGAATCCGGTCGCCTTCATGGATTTCGAGGGGCTTGATCTCGTAGACGCGCAGCGGATCGCGGTTTTTCTGCGTTCGCATCCGAGCGGGCCGAAATTCGCGTTCCTTGCCTCTCCTGTCCACGAGCCGGACGATCCCGGAAGCCGGATCGCTCGCGGCGACGGTTTGGAGGCCTCTCTGCAGCCCTTGTGCACGCAGTTGCCTGTCGAACTCGACAACCGTTCCGACCGCGTAACTCTTCGCGTATCGCAGCTCTTCATGCGTCAGGTTGACTTGTGCGAGCGTTTCGAGCTTGAGCGGGTTGGTACCCAGTTCGCCGTTCGCTTTGAGACCTGTCTGAACTGCGGCATTGACTTCGCTCCGCAGCTTTCGCCCTGAGGCGTAGATCGCCGTCGTTTCACGTTCGGCAGGCGAGAGACTGAGCCATGCCGCTGCAGCCTCTACCGCCGCGCCATTTTCGACCTCGACCACATTCGATCCAAGGAACCGCAGCGCTTCCTCGATGTGACCGCCCTGCGCGGCTGACTGCGCTGAGCGCAGCGCATCGTTGCGGGCACGCAGATTGCGGTTCATCGTGGCGGTCTCGACGCCCGCCTTCTGCATCACATCGAAGGGTTTACCGGCATCCACGGCCCCGAGCTGCTTGCGATCGCCGATGCTGGCAAACCGCCCCAGCTCAAGGGTATTGGCGATCCGGACCAGCTTCTCCTTGTCGGCATTGCCGACCGTAGAGGCTTCATCGAGAAGGACGATGGTGCCGCGCATGTCCGCCCGGGCCTTGGCGAGCGCAGCCTTGTCCGATCCATCGAGCAAGGGCGCGTACTGCTTGAGAAAACGCGCCACCGTCATCGCGGGGATGCCGGTATCGCGCTCGAGCATCTGGACGAGCGTGTTCTGCACTGCGAGCCCGAGCACGGCACCTCCCTCCTCGCGCGCAATGTCGGCGACGGGCTTCAGCACCGTGCTCTTGCCGGCTCCTGCGACCCCCTGGATCGCAACGATCCGGTTGCTGGTCGCGAGAAGCAGGCGTCCTGCCGCTTCCTGTCCGGGGTTCAAGGAGAGACCATAACGAATCTGCGAGAGCGCCTGCAGACGCTCACCGGCGATGTCGGGAGCCAGGAGGGGGCGGACCGCCCCTCGGCCGGTCTCGACCGCTTCGAAGATGCCGCGTTCACTGGCCAGCGCATCGGGCGTGGTCACGAGATCGCGGTCGGCTCCCCTGCCCCGCTCCAGCAAACCCTGCTTGAGCAGTTCGTCGACGCGCTTCTCGACCTCCGGCAATGCCGTCGGGAGCCCGAAATCGAGCGCGGCTTTGTAGATCGCCGTGCGCGCGAACGCGGCTTCTCGCTCGCCCAGATGGCGGATGGCCGAGGCGACAGCATGCACCGCCGCAATCGCTTCGGGAGAACGCCGTCCCATGTCGGGCGGCACCAGAAGATCACCTTGCGAAAGACCCAGGCGTTCCATCAGCGCGCTTCCCAGCGCGCGAGCGCGCGTCCCAAGTTCCTGCGTCAGGCTGCGCACCGCTGGTTGTTCGCCAAATCGATCCGCGGCGCGCGCATTGGCGCGCGCGATCACGCTTCCGGGATCGAAACCAAATCCTTTGGCCATGTCGCGCCACGTCGCGGCCAGGGCATCACGATCTTCAACACGCCCCTTGTCCGCGCGGGTCATGAGGTTTGCGGTCATGCGCGCTTCGAGGCTGCGCGAATGCATGGTCTCGAGCTTCTCGAGGATTTCGGCGCGGCGCGAACTGAAGGCGTCGCGCACGTCCCTCGGCACGCCCGCCGCCTCGAAATTGCCGTGCTTGCCAAACTCGGCGATCTCATAACCCAGGCGTTCGACCGACAGCCGAAAGCAGGCCATGGTCACGGCGTTGAGGAGCGTATTGTGCTCCCAGAGCTTGTCGTTGCGCAGCGCGCGCCATTTGCCGTCGCGGCCCCTCGTGGCATTGGCGACGACGGCATGGATGTGGGCGTTGGGCTCCTGATTGCGGTTGGTGTCGTGCTGGAAGAGGCCGGCGATCAGATTGCCGGTGCGTACTGCCTTCTCCTTACCGCGCACCTCCATGCGGGTTTCCGCAAGGTTTTTCTCCGCCCATGATAGCGTCTCGCGCACGGCATCCTTGTAAGCTTCGAGAATACGATGATCTCCGCCGACCAGCGCCAGGATCGACCAGCTCTTGGGCATCGAGAATGTGAGGTCGGTACCGGCCCGGTGCGCCCTGCCCTCGGCTCCAACCCGGCTCCCATCGGGGAGCCAGCCCTTCAACACGGCTTCGAACTGACGCGCGTTGATCCGGCCCCTGAGGCCCTGCAAGGTTGCCCCCTTGCCAAACCATTCGCCCGAGCGGTCGGCATCGGCGCGCGTGTAGTAGTTGTCGGCGGCAAAGTAGTTCGCAGCGCCGCCCGCAGTGCGGACATTGGCTACCGAAAGCATGGGCCCGGCTGCCTGTCATTGCCACGAACCCCGCCGATCATGGCTCGATCTCGAAGTCGCCGAGATCGCGGACGGCTTCGTCCCGATCGGCCTGCTCGGGCAAACCATCCTCGAAGAGCATGCGGCGCTGTGCAACGCGTCGGGGATCGCGCTCGCAGGGCTGCTCGCCCGGACTTGACTTCGGCAGATCGGAGCGCCTGGCAAGTTGTGCCTCGCGGACCTGTTCCTCGCCCTTGGGGTTAGCAGAAGCCTTTCCTGGTTCGCGTGGCGCAAGCGGCGGCCGGTCAGGTTTGCCAGTAGCATTCTCCTCCACATGCCTGAAATCGTCAGTGTGCCCTGAGGCCTTCGGGTCAGCCATCCGCGTGTCCTTTGGATGGATATCGTCCGCGCGCCCCTGACCCTCAATCTCTGTCTGTTCGGCCTTCCCAGGACGGGCCTTGTGAAGGTCGAATTCGGCCTGCTTCGGGACCGTCGGCTTGCCCACGCCATCGTCGTTCGAAGCCGGATGTGCATTGCCCTCGACGGGCCTCGCAGGATCGGAGGCCTCTTCGGCACCCGGGATGTCAGCGGCACGGGCTGAAGGCCGGTCCTGCGCGCGCCCGATAAAGGGCTCGGCCAGTTTCGGCCTCGACACTGGCGTCAGCCGGATCGGTGCGGCGGGGAAGCCATCGGGGAACTTGATGTAGCCCCGAAGCCGCGAGAGGTTCATCAACTGGTCGGGCAAGAGCAGCGGCTCGATGTGCTTGCGCGGGGTGAGGCTCACGGCATCGCGCGCGTTGTTGAACCCGTAGGTATAACCCTCTTCCATATCACGGACCTGGCGGTGCCCGATGAAGTCGGAGCACCAGGTGGCGGTCTCGCGATCGGCGGTTCCCAGAATGAGCTTGGTGCGGGCAAGCGAGGACAAGGTCATCGCCATGTTCTCGCCGTAGACTTCCTTGAGCTTGGCATAGGCATGGATCCCGGTGACGATTGCGCCGCCATAGTTTCGGGCGGTCTGCAGCCCCTTCTCGAGTGCGGGCAGGCGATGAAGAGCGCCCAGTTCATCGATGAAGAACCAGAGGCGCAGTTCGCTCGAACGGTCGAGCGCCATGAGCGTATTCATCGCGGTATCGAGCCAGAGCGTGAGCAGCTGCGAGCACACGCTCATGTCGACGTAGCGCGCCGAGATGAATACGAACGATCCGGCGGTTTCGTCACCCTCGGCGATCCAGTCTCGCATCGAGAAGGTCCGGCCCTCGCGTGACAAGAGCTTGAGGGCCTTGGCGTTCACGTTGAATACCGCGCGGATCGATTCTGCCATGCGCGCCGCCTCGGGCGCGGTCAGCGGATCGGCGATCGTCCCGCGCATCATGGCGTGGACCTTGGCTAGATCGGCAGTCATCAGCTGGTCGGCGAGTGCGGCATTCGAACCCTGTCCTTGCGCGACGAGCTTGAGGCAGAATTCGACGAAGAGCGCGCGCGCGGCGATGACCCAGAACTGGGCTTCACCGCCTCCATCATGGGGCACGAGCGCCTCGGCCGCCGACCAGAATTCGCCCTCAGTCCGGCAGTCGGCAAAGAGGCTCCAGACAGGGCAGCGGGCATCGAGCGGGTTCAGTATGACATCGCGCGATGCGTCGAAGAAGTGCTCGATATAGGCGCCTGTCAGATCGAAGATCACGCAGCGCTGCCCGCGCGCCCGTGCTTCCTCGACCATCTCGCCCATCGCGACGGTCTTGCCCATGCCGGTGGTCCCGATGAGCATCGCGTGGCTCTGCTCGAGCCGCCAGGGATAGGCAACGCCGGCCAGATGCGAGGGCCGGTAGGGAAGGACGCGGGTAAGTTCCGAAGGTGCGGTCAGTCGCCAGCGCCAGCCCAGCGCGGCGTCGCGTTCGCGGTCGCGCTCCTCGCGGTTATAGGCCGCGATTTCCTGGGCGAGCTCGGGGAGCGTGACAAGCTGCGCGCCGCGCTCATGTTTGCGCGCCTTCGACTTGCTGCCGAACCTTGCCGCGAACCAGTAGAACAATGCGAAAGCCGGAACGAGTCCGAGCGAAGCGCGCCACAGGGCCGATGCGAGAATGGCGGTCAGGTGGTCCCAGGCACGCAGCACCGGGGGATACTTGTGGACGATCGCGATCGGCATCTCGATCGAGCCGCCGAGCGCCGTGCGGATCGCCACCAGCTTTTCGGGATCGAACTCCATGAAGGTGTAGGTCCCGGCATAGATCCGCATCCAGGCAAGGTAGGTTTCATGGTCGGAAAGCTGCGAGGAGATCATCCACCACGACGTCCAGGACAGGACCACGAGCGCGATGATGACGGGCCCCTTGAGCCCTGCGGCGAACATGAAGCCGAAGTGCCCCAGGAGCTGGCTGCCGCGGGTGAAATTGACGAGGTTGCGCTTCATGCTTCGTCTCCCTCGCCGGGCACCGAGACGATGCCGAGTTCGCGACACTTGCGCGCATAAGCCTGGTGCGAACGCCCCCGCAGGTCGGGGTCGGGATGCCCCGCCAGGAGTGCGTCCACGCCGATCATGACGAAGACCATTTGCCGGGACGTGCGGCGCACCATCCGGTCCCGTTCCGCGGTGCCGGACCCATCGAGACTGTCGAGGATCAGCGTACGAATACGCTCGCTGAGAGATACGCCATGCGATGCGCAATGCGCGCGCAATCGCGCGGCGAGATCGGGGGAAACACGAACCTGAAGACTGATCGACCGCGCCATGACGCGGACTCCTTGTGGTTGCGGAGCCCGGTTACACGCTGCGAAAGGCGAAACAGACAATGCATGAATATGCAGAACAAGTCAAGAACAAGAAGACTGGCGCATTCCTGCGCCCTTCCCCGCCCTTGTCATGCAGCGGCAAGACAATTCAGCGCTGTAGCCACTTTGCAGCACATTGCGACATCAGGCAAAAATCGCCATTTTCACGTTTCATATCAGCTATTTGAAACTTGCGACCCGTCGCGTACGGTGTGCTCTTCCGTCCCCTGCTTAGATGGTAGGTTCCAGTGTCATGACCAGCACGGGATCGGCGGTTTTGAAGTCCCAAAACCAAGGGATGAATACCATGCCGCTCGATTGCCGATTGTGTTAAAGATCGATCGAGTCCGCCAGCAGGAAGAATGGTGTCGCGGGCACCCCACCAGGAGCATGGCTATGGCAGATGTAACACTGAGCGCGACGCCCAAAGGCAACGGTTTCCAGGCAACCGTTACCTATTCGAGTGGCGTGTCGATCAGTTCGGCAGAAGCCTTTCCGACGAAGGCCGAGGCCATTTCAGCAGCGGCCATGAAGGTGCTCGACATGCCCGATCGGCTGGAGGAATTCGATGCGTCTAACGCCGAGGACTGATGCTGCAGGGAATGCTCGCGCGAAACCTACGGGAGCGACAATACGGGACCCGAGCAAAAAGAAAGGAGGAAGCCCTGACGGACTTCCTCCTTGTGTGTGGCATCAGAATTCATCGCTCAGCTTTCCGGGCACTGTGTCGATGACCCGGTCCAGCATGGCCTTGGGCAGTGCGCCATAATCGCCCTCATCGACCGCGATGTAACCTGCCTCACCATCGGTCAGGACATATTGGGTGAAGTAGCTGTGAAGGGACCGGGCATGGGCCTTGTCGAGTGCGGCAACGAAAGCTGCCTGATCTGCCTGGAATGAACCCTGCGCGATGTTCAGTGAAGCGTACATGATCTTTCCTCCTGATGTTCGATGCGTCGCATCAGGAGCTGCGAGGATGTGGGTGACGGGCCGGGTCAGGGACCGCGCATAGCGCGGCCGCGAAGCGGCGATGGGGGAAACGATTTTTGCCGGGCTTGCCCGGTAAAAATGGTGGGGCCCCGCCGTCCTTGACGCGGCCCCAAAGCCCGCATCACACTTGGACTTTCTGCGAGAGAGACCTCTCCAACGTCAGCGTGAAAAGCACTGGCATCGCGGCAAAAACCGTTTTCCTACATGGCCCCATGCTGGCACTGTCGCGCGTGGAGGGGACCAACGGCCAGCGAAAGGACAATCTGATGGCCAGGTCCAAACCGAGCGCGCGTAATGCGCTCAAGAAACTGCGTGAACAGCGCGACGAACTCGATGCACAGGAGGCCAGGCTCCGAGATGAAGCAGCCGGCGAACTGGGCAAGGTTCTTCTCGAATGCGGAGCCGAGACTATCGAACCTGCGCAATTGAAGCAGCTCATCCGCGCATCTCTCACCATCGGGATCGACGATGCTCTCAAGCGGCTCTCCCCCGCCTGACACTTCAACTGCGGCGGGGTGTGGGCTCGATGCCCCGCCCCGCCGTCCAAGCAGCGAGCACAAAAAAGGCCCCGATGGCGCGAACCATCGGAGCCTTGTCATATGCGGGAGGAACTCAGTCCTCGTCGATGTCGGGCGCACCCTCATTGTTCGACGCCCGGCCTTTGGTGAGGAAGTCCACCTTGTCGGCGATGATCTCGCAGCCGTAGCGCTTGGTGCCGTCCTGGTCTTCCCACTGCGTATAGTGGATGCGCCCCTCGACCGTCACGAGCTGGCCCCTGGTGCAGTACTTGGCGACGTTCTGGCCGAGACCGTTGAAGCAGGTCACGCGGTGGAATTCGCTGTCCTTGGCGGTGTAGCCGTTTTCGTCCTTGTAGGTCTTGCCGTCCTTGCGGGCGGGACGGTCGGTGACGACCGAGATCGAGGTGATGCTGGTGCCGCCCTGGGTAGTGCGGGTTTCGGGGTCGCGAGCGATGCGGCCAACGAGGATAACGAGATTGGTCATGGTCTTTCTCCTGATCGAGCATTCCGGGTCCATCCCGGCTGCAAACCCGACTAGGAAGCGGCCACGGCGAAGCGCACCGAAGGGAAACCTCGATCTGGTTCGGGTGGTGCGGGCAGCCGGGCGCAGCCCGGCAACTCGGCCGGACCTGATCGGGGTTGCGCGTCTCGACGGGGATGCTTCAGGAAAGGTTTGCTTACAGGCCGGGTTGGTCCCGAGTGCATTGCACAGGCCAAGCCATGACTTTTCGTACTATCGGGATGCGACGTGCCCCCTGACTTCGCCTGCCTCGAAGGCGACCTCATATCTCGACTACGAAAGCTCCTCCCGAAGCCGACGAATGACGTCCTGAAAACGCGCCGCCAGCACCAGTCTCCACAGTGCCTAGCGGCATAGGCTCGTCCAGACGATGTCCGCGCAGCATCCAGTCTTGGGGGGTGATTAGGCGCCCCCAATCCGCAAAGGAAGGAATCGTACCCAAGTCCTCGCGGACGTGCTGCTCGCCTACAAGGCGAACGGGCACGACACGGCTGTCGGCGTTGACGATGGTAGAACCGAACAGCGTTTCGAGCATGAAGATGCCTTCGGCATGATGCCGAAGGGCCCGGTGCCGCGGATCAGCAAAGATCGTCTTCGACTGGTCAAACCATTGGTGGAGCGGCAGGTAATCTTCCACCACCCCTCCCCATTTCCGGACCGACGATAGGGCGTGATAGTAGCAATGAGCCATCGCACCTCTCCTAGAGATCAGTCGAATGGTCGTCGGTCGCCGTGTAACGCAGCTGGCAGTCCAGAACGAAACTCGGCGTAGCCACGTCGATGACCAGTTCGCCGCAGGCACCATCATTGATTTCCCATCCGGGATGATGGCGTTCGAGAGCAAGGTAAGTCAGTTGCTCGAGGGTGGAATTGAGGCTCTGGTCGCCGCCTTCTCCAGCACAGTCGATCGTCACTTCGGGACACGGAACACTCGCCCCGACGGCGTCAGAGAAGACGCATTCTTCGACTGCACCGCTGTCGCCGCACCCATCGAAACGGATTTCTACGCGGGCAATTTCGGCATTGCGCAGCGGGGCAATGATAGCTGCCTTGAGCCGTTGGATTTCACTTTGTGCCTGCGCCGCGCGCTCGGCCTGGCGGACAGCAAAATCCGCCATGATCGCCTGAAAATCAGTCATCAGATTTCTCCTGCAATGTGGGGGCAAGGACAGATCGTCTTGCCCACGAGAACAGGCGAATTCTTTCCTCTAAAGGGCTGCGCCAGCGCCGATGGCGCTGGCGCGATGCCGGACGCATCAGTCGGTATCCTGAGCCGCGCGCTTGGGAGAAGTTCCAAGCGGACCGCGGCGATCGACGACGGTAATCCGACGGGATTTGGCTTCGATGACGAGGCGCTCCAGGACCCCGTTTCCGGGAAAGGCGACGACATAACGGGGGTCGAGCGAGAGCATACGCTCGTTGCGCTTGAAGCCTGCGCGCGCGCCCAGGCGCATGTCGAGGGAGAAGCTGATTTGCGGGATGTTGCGTCGTTCCGCCCAAGAAGATGCCAGACGGTCAACGCCCTTGGTATCACCGCCGTGGACAAGAACCATGTCAGGAACCCGGTCGTGAACCTTGTCCAGAGTAGCCCAGACGTTGTTGGCGAAAGTGAGAGCGTCCTGCTCGTTTGGATGGCGTGTGCGGCCACCGGCAAAGATCACCGGCGTACCTTCTGGCATGGCGGCGCGGCGCTTGGCTTCGGACCGGGCTCGGACGAACTCGCGGCCCTCCACAAGCGCGGAAGTCAGCATGGCGCTGTGATTGAAGCGCGAACTCGACACGGGCTTCCACGAGGAGCCAAACTCGTTGAGATAGAGGCCAGCGGCCACTTCGCGCATCTCTTCGAGAGCGAGCATAGCCCCTTCGGCACACTGCGCACGCTCAACCTGGGTCTCGAGTTCATGGGTGTGAATTTCGGATCCATCTGCAGTGGCGACGAGCGCTCGGACTTCGTCGGTTGCGCGGTCGACGGCGGTCGATTTGCGGGTCGCGGAACGGTGGAAGATGTTGACGAACGCCCAGCCGAGGTCCTCGGCATCGGCCTCCAGCGCAGTCCCCGTGACCATTGCAAAGAGATCGGACCAAACCGCTTCGAGAGTCTGGACGACCGCCTCGTGGACCGGAAAGTCATTGGTGGAAACAGGGGCAGGACCAATCGAAAAACCGGAAAGATCGAGGCCGGCAAGTTGGTCAGAAAATGATGAGTGCATGGGTATTGTCCTCCTGACTGGCGTGAGGCTGACGCTCCCGCTCATGGCTGCGCCAGCGAGAGCCCGTCAGGGCCAGCTTGAGGCAGTCTCCGCACCCGACAGGGGAAACCCGCTTGGGCAGGCTGGCGCGGGCAGGCCAACGGCCCACAGGGCCGGGCCAACTCGGGCCTGCGCAAGCCGGGTTGCGGCAGACTGGCGGCTGGCCCAGGGCCTTTCTCGCATGGCTTCAGGCCATGAGTGCTAAAGCAAGTTTCGTTAGGGAGGACAGGCACCTCGCCACGATCAAAGTGACTGGCGCATTCAGGCCACCCGTTTTGCGTAGACGCCCTCACCGTTCGACATGTGACCGAGGCAGACGAAGTCGCCGAACAACGCTTCAAAGCGCGAGGCGATCTGGGACAGCCAGCGCTGTGCTCTGGGCGATCTGGCCGTGCGCCAATCGGCATCCCAATAGGCGCCATCGTCACGCTCGACAATCCACACCGCAACCAGGCCGGCGTAAACCGACACGCCGAAATCTGCATAGGCATTGCGCATGAGGATGCGGTCTTCGCGGCCCCGCCAACCGTCGTGGGCGATCAGGGAAGGGAATACCTGCCCTGCGCGCTCGCGCAGATCTTCGCGGAGCCACTCATATTCGAAGTCCCAGTCGTCGTCGTCTTCAACTTCGAGCACGGTGAAGGCCACAACGGCCCCGCTGGGGCAACTGACTGATCGGCCCATGACACCCTCCTTCAGGCGGCCAATGCAGCGTCGGCAGACGCTTCGTCGGCATCATCGGCAGAGGCACGTCCTCCGAGTTTGAGCAGAAGCCTTGATGCTTCCTCCGCCTTTGCGGCAGCGGTGAGAATGGCACGGTCATCCTGCTTCAGGAGCTTGAGCCAGTGCTCGATATAGCTCGCATGGCTATCCAAGTGTGTGACTGGCAGACCGAGTTCAGCGCCAAGCATAGCGCTCGAAAGTTCGGCAATGAGTTCCTCGGCAGCGTAAGCTGCAGAACCAAAGCGATTCTTGAGATTACGGTCGAGGCGGCTGGCATGGCCGGTCCAATGCGACAGCTCGTGCGCGAGCGTCGCGTAATAGTGGTCGAAGCCCGAGAAGAGATGCGCGGGCGGCATTGTCACCCGGTCAGCTACCGGCTCATAATAGGCTTCGTCGCCCTGATGACGCAGGACGGCCGGAATATTGGCAAAGAATGAGTCGAGTTCAGCCTGACGGCCCTCGGGTTCCACCACCTCAAGCGTCGCGGCGGGATGGAAACGTTCCGGAAGACCTTCGACCTGATCGGCATTGAAAACCGGATAGGCCTTCAACACGCGACGACTTTCGTCAGTTTTTTCGCCGGTGTCGGGGGCTTCGACTTCCTTGGTGTAGCTCTTGTAGAATATGGCGATGGTGGATTTTTCGCCCTTGCGCACCTGTGCGCCCAGTTCTTTGGCCTGATTGTAGGTCATCCAGAACGGCGAGGCGTAACCGCACATATCGGCAACCATCCAGAGCCAGAATACATTCATGCCGCGATAAGGGACGCCGCACGCCCGCAATGGACGCGAGACTGGCACACCGCGCCATGGCTTGATCCACGGCTTCGTGCCGGACTCGAGGCGGGCGATGATTTCTTGGGTGATACGGGTCGCAGGCGACACTCCGCCGCTTTGTCCCTTGCGATAGGCCATGTTGGATCTCCTGAAATGGCCTGACGACAGTTCCGTCGGTCAGTGCCGGAGATCCCGGAGCCCCCTCCGCTCTCTTTCCATGAAGGAAGCGGCCCCCCGGCATGTGCCGGAGGACCGCTTCACGGTGGCGAGTAGCCGTTCCTGTCAGGAGGAGGTCAGGCGGCCAACTCGCTCGGGGGTTGATTGTCGTCGTTGGCGACGAAATCCGCGTTGGGACTTTGCGCTTCGTTATCGGCAGGAATTTCCGGCAGGTCGGCAAAGCGCATGACCTCGGGCACCCAGGCGAGGGCCCTTTCCCGAACTTCGACCTCGGTGATGTAGGTCCCCGCGAAGACGCGCTCGGCGCTCATCGCGAGATCGCCCTTTTTCACCGATGCGAAGCGCGAGGACAGTTCCAGGCCGCCGACATCGGTGAGCGCATCGAGGATGACCTGCTTCGAGACGCGGTCGAAGTAGTTTGCCGCGGTCGGACGCCACCATTGCGCCATATCGATGCCGATCGCGCTGCCCAGATGATCCTGGAACGCGATTTGGCGTTCGCCTGCCATGTTGAGGCTCGCCTCGAGCGTGCGAGCGACGACAAAGCCGAGCCATGCTGCGCGGCTTTCATCAGCGAGTGCCCGAAACATCTTGAAGCGCGACGAAGCGTCTTCGCCAGATCGCCAGCTCTCATCGAGACCAGAGCGCAGGTCCGCAAGGGATGCGCTTGCCGGCGCATCCTTCGCTTCGAACCCGACAATCGGACCCGCAGGGACGCCGCCACGCAGGGTCGTGGCCGCGCGTGACCGCCAGTCGTGGGTGTCGGCATCCGCGAGGGTGAAGACCATGATGTCGAGCGAAAGGCCGGGATCCGATGCCACGTGGAGCGCGAGCACGTCACGACGTTGCATCGCAAGTTCGTCGATCAGACGCTTGGAAAGCGCTGCACGGCGTTTGCCATCACTGTCGACACTGGCCACGACTTCGACGACATCGTCGTCACCAACGACTTCGATATCGCGCTCGCCGTAGAACACCGGCTGGAGGACCGGTGTCCCGTCGCGCGAGAGAACGAGGATCATTCCGGCATTGGCCTTCAGTTCGGGCGCCAGCTCCGGGGGCTTTGCCCGAATGTCCTGGCATTCGCGCTCGATCGCTTCGATCGTCGCCTCGGCCGCAGCAATTGCTTCTTCTGCGCTGTCTTCATCCTCGAGAATGGCCGCATGATCGTCGTAGGAAGCATCGAGTTCGTCAAGGCGGGCCAGTTCGGCGTCAGTCAACGGAGCCGGCTCGGCCGGAAGGCGAATGAGGCCTTCCACAAGATCGTGACTGGCATAGGCGTCAAGCGTCGGCTTAACCCAGGCAAGGCCCTGCTCTGCTGCGAGCGCCTTGGCGCGTTTCTCCATCTCCTCCGAGGCGAGGGTTTCGAGAAGCGCGACATCAACCCAGGACTCGCTGTCATCGTCGTCGAATAGTTCGCGTTCGATCCGGCCACCTGCAGCGGTATATGCGTCGCGACCGACAAGACGGGCCCGAGCATCGCTACCGCGAACCGTGCCGGAGAGCACCATGCGCCGGATGCTGTCGGCGCTGGGCGCATAATAGCCCGAGGACGCCTGTTCATAGACGCGAGCCTGAATCTCCTGGTCGGAGGTCGCGCCGAAAGCTTTGGCGAGATCGAGAGTGATTTCACCGGATGCCAGAGCATCGAAGACGACAGGCGCAAGGGTCGCGAGACGCAGCCGGCCTTCGACGAAGCGGACCGTCAGTCCGAACCTGCGCGCGACATCTTCCGTCGAGGCGCCTGCCTCGATCAGGGCAGCGAACGCCTGCGCTTCGTCGGCGGGGTTCATCGCGAGGCGATGGAAGTTCTCGGCCAGGCTCGTTTCGACTGCGATTTCCGCATCGTCCTCAAGCACGAGGCAGGTAACCTCGTAGCCCTTCGGCAGGACTCTCTCTTCGGCAAGCGCCAGCAAGGCGCAGCGGCGGCGCTCTCCGGCTTCGACCTCGAATTTGCCACGAGCCGCAGGCCGAACGATGAGGTTCTGCAACAGCCCATGGGCTGCAATGCTCGCTTTCAGTTCGGAATCTGCAGCTGGGTCACCGTGGCGGCGCACATTGCGAGGAGACTGGACCAACTTGGTCAACGGGATCGACTTGATCATGGGACATACTCCTGATTGCGAGCACAGGCATCGACCATCGACGCTCCTTCGGCTCAGTCAGAAGCAAGCCCCCTTCCCTCTCTCTTCACCGTGGCCGGTCAGACAGGTGACGTTCTGCGGCCAAACGAAATTATGGAAGAAGGGAACACGGCCCAAGGATCGAACCGATGCTGTTGCATCACGGAAACTACCTTCCCCATGGCAAGCCAAACGAATTGTATTGGTTCGCATTTTGTTCTACTGGATGGATGATCAATCGACAGGCGGCGAAAAAGCATGGCAAACCAGAAGTTCTTCGAAGAGAGGACTGATCAATCCGAGGTCAAAGCCCGCATCGTGAACAAGTACTTCTCTACTTGGGCACAGGTCGTCATGCCCACGGTTGCGAAGCGCGGCGGAAAGATCGCTTACATGGACCTTTATGCCGGCCCAGGCCGCTACAAGGATGGTGCGGCGGCGACGCCCCTTCTCGTATTGCAAACGGCCATCAATCATCCGCTAATGTCACAAATGCTCACCGCCTATTTCAACGACGCAGATGGTGACAAAACTTCGACGCTCCAAACAGAAATCGATAGCCTCCCGGGTCTAGAAAAACTCAAATATAAACCCGTCGTGACTTGTGGTGAGGTAGATGATGATGCCGCGACGTATTTTAACGAAACGCGCCTCGTCCCTTCGTTCTCGTTTGTCGATCCTTTCGGTTACAAAGGCCTCTCTCTTAGGATTGTCCAGGGCGTCATCAAAGATTGGGGTTGCGATTGTGTATTCTTCTTCAATTACAATCGGATCAATGCGGGGATCAACAATCCCGGCGTAAAAAAGCATATGGATGCGCTGTTCGGAGAAGAGCGCGCGGACACGCTTCGCGCGAGGCTCCCCGGTTTAACGCCGGAATTGCGAGAGGCTGCCATTCTCGAAGAGCTGGCCAATGAGATTCAGTCGCTTGGTGGCAAGTATGTGCTGCCCTTCACATTCCGTAACAGCGAAGGCACGCGCACATCTCATAAGCTGATTTTCGTCTCAAAGCACTTCAAGGGCTATGAGATTATGAAGGACATTATGGCGGCTGAGAGCTCAACTCTCGACGAAGGTGTCCCGTCGCTCACATATTCACCTGCTGATGCGTCGATGCCGCTTTTGTTTTCGCTGGTCCAACCCATGTCTAAGCTGAAAGAGATGCTGCTGGAAGATTTCGCGGGACAAACCCTGTCACTCACGGAAATCTATGAGCGACACAGCGTAGGCAAGCCATACATCAAAAGGAATTACCGCGAGGCGCTTAGTGCGCTTGAAGCCGCAGAGAGGGTCTCGGCGTATTCGACTAAAGGGAAGCGTCGCAAGGATACCTACCCCGACCATGTGAAGGTCCAGTTCAAGGAAGGGTGCTGAGCATGGCGACGAATTCATCAATCGAATGGACAGAGGCGACATGGAACCCCGTCGCAGGCTGCAATGTGGTCTCGCCTGGCTGCACTAATTGCTATGCCATGCGGATGGCGCGACGGCTCGAAGCCATGGGCCAGCCCAAGTACGCAGGCACCACCAGAATGTCTGGTGGACGACCGAAGTGGAACGGCGTTGTGCGGATTGACGAGGAAAGCTTTAGGCTGCCCGCCACATGGCGCACGGGCCGCATGATTTTCGTGAACTCAATGTCCGACTTGTTTCATGAGGCCGTGCCCGTGAAATTTGTGCAGCGCGTGTTCGAAACCATGAGGGCAACTCCACAGCACACCTATCAAATCCTTACCAAGCGCGCGGAACGGCTCGAAGAGCTCGCTCGTAAGCTGGACTGGCCAGCAAATGTATGGATGGGTGTAAGCGTTGAAAATGCAGACTACCTTTATCGCATCGACCACCTGCGCCGCACAAAAGCGGCCATCAAATTTTTGAGCTTAGAGCCCCTGCTTGGGCCGCTTGAGAACATGAACCTCCAGGGAATCGATTGGGTTATTGCAGGCGGCGAAAGCGGGCCAGGTGCAAGACCGATGAACCCTAGCTGGGTGCGATCGATTCGCGACCAGTGCCAGAGCGCTGGTGTGGCCTTCCATTTCAAGCAATGGGGCGGCGTCAACAAGAAGAAGGCTGGTCGAATGCTTGACGGCCAAACTTGGGATGAATTTCCCAAGGAGCCGCTGCGTAGCGAGGCGGCATTGGCGGCGGCTTTCGTCTAGGATCGATCAAAAATCCATGTTGGCGTAGCGATCGTTCAAGTGCACTTGATAATCGGCATAGCTCTCCATGGCGTCGACTGAAGCCATGGCGCGTGCATAGTCGCCGTTAACGACCTTGGTCAGGTTGAGAGGCAGACCAAAGTCCTGAATGTGTATCTTTGCGGGCTCGAGTGAGCCTGACCAAAGATGATCGATAAAATCCCGGATAAGTGCGATAGCCTCAGCGGCCACGAAATCGACACCCTGTCCAAACTTCAAAGCGGCACGGTCACGCGGATGAGGCAGAAGCATCGGTACAGCCCCAGCCTTCGAGTGGAAGTGGAACGCCTCGCCGTCTTTCCCGAACGCCCCGTGGGCAACGAAGTTTCGAAGCTGACGCCGGACTATGGCCAGCTGATCGTAAAATTGTTTTGTGGTGGGGTCGGTGATATCCAGCGCTGCTTTGAACTTTTCGGCCCATTCCGCCTTTGCGAGCTTGGTGACATCCTCCCCTGTCGCGCAGTTACCGCGAAGGATGGCGATGTGGATGAAGACATGCTCAGTCCAGCTAAAGAAGCATTCGATGGCAGAGAGCCCCAGCCATTTGGCCTCCCGATTGAGCTCGACTGCCGGAAAGGCTACCGTATAGCTCATATCGCTAAGATGGTTGACAATCCGCTCGTCCTTCCGGCCCTCCGCTTGCTGTTGCCTGTCGTCATAAAGATCGAGGTAGAAATTTAGCCGTTCGAACAGATCGGGCGAGCGGTTGACGACATTGAGTTGGGAGGCCTTTGCTGCCTGCTCAGCCCTCCAATCGAAATAAGGCTGCGCCGCTTTGGTGGCCTTGTGGATCAATCTGACAATTTCGGCAGCCGCTTCTTCGTCTTCTGGAACATTGGCAGCGAAGACGCCCAATCCAAATTTGCGGTGTTCCACAAGGAAGGGCCGCCCATCATATTCCACCGGGACTGACCAGGCTACCTTTTCGAACTGACCTAGATTCGTGAAACCCAGCAAGTCGACAAGAAGAAAGTAGACCAGATAATATGGTGGCAGCGTCCGCCCGGCATCGGTGCGCTTTGCGTTGAAGAGAAATCCCTTCGGCGCTCGCATGCTGAAATCTGCTGGTTCTAGTGGAGAAATCGCCTTCTGGGCGCGGGTTCGGACAGTTTCGATTTGCTCGCTGTTCAATGTTGCCCACCTTTCAGGTAGATACCACTCGAAACACGGCACCTGTTCCCGCATTTCGAACTAGGTCGACCCCCGTACCATCCCAGTGATAGTCTAGGTGACGCCCTTGAATAGGGTCTGACGCGCGGTCGGGGTAAAACAGCCCAACACATTCGCCGTTCTGATGCCGGATGCTCGGATAGACCAGACCTTCCGCGCCATTCGCCCTGAGCGTTGCAGCGAGGCTTTGCGATGCGACATAGCTGTCGGGATCAAGCGCAGGATCCTCTGGCTCAATGCCCCTGAGATCACGAAGGTCGGCGTTTACTGACAATACGATTTCACGGAACTGCGAGATCCAACCTGGCGCTTCGGCAGTGCGAGTCATGAAGCGGGCATGATGATGGATTGTTTCGAACAGCGCTGTTTCGAATGTATCCCCCGCGTATAGCACGCCGTAGGTCCCATCGGTGAAGCGACTTGGCCGGTCCGTGCTAACATGCGTGAACGGCGCCATCAGATAGGATGCGCCATTTCCGCCTACCCGGCGATCAGCCGGCACCAGATCGAGATTGCCGATCGTCGCCATAATGCGAGGATTGGTTTTTTGCTCGGCGGAGATCAGCAGCGGCCAATCTGCAGGGTCTGCGATGTCTTCGAACAGGTCAATCGGTGGAAAGGCACTGCGGATAATCCGTACAGCACCTTTCCACTCGACCTGGGCAACCGGAATCTCCTTGGGATCAATCACCAGGCACCACGTTCGGCATCAAGATAGCGACGCACCCGCATGATATCAGTCAGCTCGCCGCCAAGCATGACGTCGAGCGCACTCACTCCGGCAAAGGCGGCGTTACCTGCCTTGATCCAGGCGTAGCCACGTTGGGCTTCGGAAAAAATGATCCTCAGCGCCTTGTGGATACCCATCAGGTTGGAGAGCCGCGCCGCACCATCACGCGAGACACGGCCCGGCCCCTCAGCCTTCCATCGCCGGTAGGAGCGAACCGGCATGTCGAGCAAAGTCGCTGCCTGCTCGTCGGTGAGTTCCCATTTCCCAAACAGGTTCAGCACGGCGCGGAACATCGCCGCTGCTTCCTCCTGAGTTATAGGATCGGGCCGGAAGGCATCGGGGACGGTATCAACGGGTTGCAGTGCCAACATGAGCATTCTCCATATGGCAGTATATATCACATTGAATGCCATTTGGCAAGATAACAATCTCATCCCACAAGTCGCGCCAAGACCGATACTGCGCTCGTCGTCGGGACGAAAAGTCGCGTTTGATAGCGTATGATCTCGGTGAAACACCCATGTGCCTTGTACCAGTCTAGGCGAGACGCCGACCAACCAGTCAGTTCGAGCCGCTGCGCGCCGTTGACGAGGCTGCGCTTGAGCGTGAGCGCTTCGCGGCTTTTGATTTGCATCGGCCGCCCGGTCCCGTTCACCGCATCGACGATTTGCTCTGCCGAAAAGGCATGTTCGTCTTCAAGCCCAAGCGCCTGGCATAGTTCGGGCACGCAATGGAGCGGAACCTCCCGGCCTAACAGCGAGCGTCCGTCTCGCGCCGAAATCCGGCTGACGCGAACATAGTCGGAAGGGAGTTTGTCCCACACCGGGAGCAACAGGCCGGTTGCAAGATGCAGTCGCTCACGCTTGTGATTTGAGGCGGCGTCATCGACCTCCGCCTGCCAGAGGCGCTGAAATTCGGTTGGATCCACTGTTTCCCAGTTGCTCTCCTCGAGTTGATCGGCAGTGATGTGTCCGTGCTTCAAGGGACGAACTAGCTCGAAGCGGGCCACACGCATACCTTCGTCGGTGAGCAGACTGCGAGCCGGGACAAGCAACCCGATCCGGCCTGAGCGCGCATTACGCAGAAGTTGCTGACGCGCACCTGACAAGCCGTAGAGCTCGTCGAGGCGTTCGAGACGCAAAGGCTTAAGCGCGCGGGCGATCTCGAGTTCGAGGAGATGCGTAGTCGCACCCGACAGCGCATCGGTGCGCAGTAGCGTGTCGGTCAGCACCTCGTAATGCTCTACCGCAATAGTCTCGACCCCAATGTCGAGCGTGCCGGCCTGGCGTGCTGCATCGATCCGCGCTTCGACGAGGCCGAGAAACTCGTCAAATATGCCGTTTTGCAAAGCAATCGGCAACGCGAGGATGCGATTGAGCCAGCGCTGGATTGTTGGCAGGTCATCGACCATCCCGCCGTCGGGCCCTTCGACCCTGAGCCCGCTCAATTCCTCAAACCGAGAAAGCGTAACGGCTTCCAGCTTGCCTGCGAACAACAGGCCGAACCAGCGATGAAGCGCCTCCTTGGCGTAGGTGCTCTCAAGATTATCGGCAGGATCGAAGAGGTTCTGCCCACCTGTCTGGCGCTGCCCTCGGGTCAGTGCCCCGAGACTGTCGAGCCGACGTGCAATGGTCGATATAAACCGACGTTCGCCACGCACGTCGGTGGTCACCGGGCGGAACAATGGGGCCGACGCCTGATTGGTGCGGTTGGTACGGCCAAGGCCCTGAATTGCGGCATCGGCCCGCCAACCCTGTAGCGCGACGATCTGGGTGAGAAGGTGGCGACGATCAGGATGAGAAGCGCTGACCGCGACGGTGCTGTATTGGTGTGTCTGATTGTCGCTGACAAGGGCTATGTGTCGGGTTGATTGTCGGGGAGCGACACGCCGGTATTTTTGATTGTCGCGACCTTGGCGGGACGCCCCGCGCCATGCTGTTTTCGATCGATGGCTGCGCGCCGGCGATAACTTTCAACGTTCATCTCGAAGATGGTGGCATGGTGAACGAGGCGGTCGACGGCGGCGAGCGTCATGGCGGGATCGGGGAAGACGCGGTTCCACTCGCCGAACGGCTGATTGGCGGTAATGAGCAGCGAGCGTCGTTCGTACCGCGTGCTGATCAGTTCGAACAGGACCGAGGTTTCCGCCTGGTCCCTGGCGACATAGGCAAGGTCGTCGAGGATCAGCAGATCGAACCGGTCGAGGCGATTGATCGCGTTTTCCAGTGCAAGCTCGCGGCGCGCGACCTGCAGCTTTTGAACGAGGTCCGATGTCCGGGTGAACAGGACGCGCCAGCCCTTTTCAACGAGCGCGAGCCCGATCGCCGACGACAGATGCGATTTGCCCCCGCCGGGTGGGCCGAACAGGATGAGGTTCGCGCCCTTTTCAAGCCAGCCATCGCCGGCGCAGATCGCCATGACCTGCGCTTTCGATATCATCGGCACCGCATCGAAGTCGAACGCGTCGAGCGTCTTGCCAGGCAGTAATTTCGCCTCGGCAAGATGGCGCTCGATCCGGCGCCGGTCGCGTTCGGCGATCTCAAGTTCGGTGATCGCGCTCAGGAACCGCGCCGCCGGCCATCCTTCCTTATCGGACCGTTCGGCGAACGTCGGCCAGAGTTGCTTGATTGTCGGCAGCCGCAGCTCATTCAGCATCAGCGTCAGCTTCGTGGCGTCGATGCTCATGCCATTTCCTCCGCGCGAGCGTCGAGCAGCGCTTCATAGGCGGAGAGCGGGGCAAGCTCGACCACCACTTCGGGCAGTGACGCGGGATCGGGCGCGAACCGCCCACGCAAGGCCGCCATGTCCGGCATGCCTCTCGGCGTCGCCAGCAGCGATTCCAGCACAGCGGCAAGTTCGGCTTCGCAGGCCCGCTCATGCGCGAGGCTGAGCAGGTCGACCATCGTCCGGCACGCCATGCGCTCGGCAAGCCGCTCGAGCAGCCGATCGAACATGCGTCGATAGGCCTCGCGCGGGAAGAGCTGGTCGCGGTAGACAAGGTTCAGAAGCGCCATTGGTTTGCGCCGGAGCGCGTGGATGACGTGGCGATAATCGACGACATGACCATGCTTCCCGCTGGCGTCAGCGCGGCCGCGCTGCAGGGTGAACAGCGGCGTGCCGCCGAGGAAGAGGTCGAGCCGGTCATCATAAAGCCGCACCCTGAGCCGGTGACCGATCAGCCGCGACGGCACGGTGTAGAACACCTTGCGCAGCGTAAACCCGCCCGAGGAGGTCACCATGACGAGCACCTCCTCATAATCGCTGGTTCGCATGCTCGGCAGCGGCTGGAGCACCGCCCGCTCGGCATCGATCCGCTTCGTACAGCGCGCATTCTTGCGGGCGACGAGCTCGTCGATGAAGCGCCGATATCCCGGCAGATCGTCGAAGGCCGCCGATCCGCGCATCAAAAGCGCATCGCGCACCGCCGCCTTCAGATGACCATGCGCGCTCTCGATCGTACCATTTTCATGCGCGATGCCGCGGTTATTGCGGGTCGGCTCCATCCGGTAATGGCGGCACAAGGCGTCGTAGCGCCGGGTCAGATCCTCGCGCGCCGATGCATCCAGATTGCGGAACGCCGCCGACAGGCTGTCGCTGCGATGCTCGCGAGGCGCTCCGCCCAGCGCCCACAGCGCATTCTGAAGCCCCTCCGCCAACGCGACATAGCTCTCGCCGCCCAGGATCACATGGGCATGTTCGAACCCCGAACAGGAAAGCCGGAAGTGATACAGCCGGTGGTCGAGCTTCACCCCCGCCACTCGAACGCCCAGGTCTGCCATGTCGGTAAAATCCGACAGCCCCATCCGTCCAGGCTCATGCACCTGGCGGAAGATCACGTCGCGATCCGGTCCCCGCAGCGCCCGCCAACTGCGGATCCGGCGTTCCATCGTCCGCCGCACCCCGTCGGGAAGCTCGGGATGACGGCGCTGCAGCTCCTCGAACACCGCAACCGCCCGGATCCCCGGCGCCGCCTCCAGCAACGGCACGATCTCCTCGTCGAAGATCCCCGCCAGCGGATCAGGACGCCGGCGGCCGCGCGGCGCCTTCTTCTGCGAGGGAAGCCGCATATCCGCCTCCAGCCTATAGGCCGTCGCCGTGCTGAACGCAGCGCACGCCGCCGCACTGCGCGGCGACATCGTCTGTCTCATCTTCATATATAATCTCACCTGATGATCGTTGATGTGGCTCCCAGGCACCGCTTCTCCCCTTCCAAGGGAAGGCAGGCCTGGCAGATCGCGATCACCATCACGCCCTTCCCGGAAAGAAAGACGCTTGCGTCGGTGTGTCTGCCGCTCCTCGGGGCTACGCCCCTCGTCCCGACAGACACACCGACGCCTTTCTCATCTTCATTGTCGCGCTGTTCGCACCCTGATTGTCGCGCCGCAGCCAACCCGGCTCAAGCAGGAAGTGGACCCGGCGCATCTGGTTCTTTGCCGCAAGGTCGGCATGATAACTGCGGCCGGTGCCACCGGCATCGGAGAAAACCAGAATCCGCTTTGTCCCGTCCATAAAATCTCGCGTTTCGGCGACATTGGCGCGCGGAGAGCGCGACTGGAGCACCTGGCGTCCATCGCGTCCGACGATCAGGCGGCGGGTACGTCCGGTGACTTCGGCGACCTGATCGACACCGAACCGTTCGATGATCGCATCGAGCGCCGTCGCGATCGGCGGCAAGGCACAGAGCTGCTCGATCATGCGGTCGCGCGCGGCAAGCGCCGAACGACAGAGAACAGGAGCACCATTCTCATCACTCATCGGTTCGGACCGGGCATTGCCATTCTCGTCCGTGAACACCGCCATCAGCCGAACCGGGAAGCTTTTGGTGAGGTAATCGACCACGTATTCGCGAGGGGAGAGATCGATTTCGAGTGCTTCGCGTTCCGCATCGGAGAGATCAGCGAGGCGGCGGTTGAGCATGGCTTCGGCGGTCGAGACGAGTTGCACGACAACCGCGTTGCCGTCCGCAAGTGCCGCGTCGATTGCGGGCAGTAGGCTCGGCAACTTCATCGATAGAAGGAGCTGCGCGAAGAAGCGCTGCTTGGTGCCTTCAAAAACCGAAAGCGCCGCTGATTTGGCACCTGAATTGAGGGTTTCGCCACTATCAGTGTCGACGATCCGGGTTGCCTCGAGTGCCTCGCGCAGGTTGCCATGTATGATTGCCCAAGCGTCTGCATACGCGTCATAAACCGCTACCTGGTCGGGGGTCAGGCAATGCTCGAGAATCTCGTACTCAACTCCGGCGAATGAAAGTGCCCTCGCCGCGTACAGTCCAAGTGACTTCAGATCACGGGCGACCAGTTCCATTGCAGCGATACCGCCATCGCGAATGTCTGCGACGAAGGCTTCGCGATTGGCAAAAGCCGTCTCGGGACCCCACAGCCCAAGACGGGTGGCATAGGCGAGATTATTGACGTCGGATGCCCCGGTCGCCGATGCGTAGAGCACGCGGGCGCGCGGCAGCAGATTCTGGATGCGAACACCGGCAATGCCCTGTTCCGATCCTTTGACCTTACCACGTGAGCCTTCCCCGCCAGCGGCGTTGGCCATCGCATGGGCTTCGTCAAAGACAATGAGCCCGTCGAAGTCCTCCCCTGCCCATTCGAGAATCTGCTCGAGCCGTGTCGCGTCGCTGCGGCCCGAGCGTAGTGTCGGATAAGTCACGAAGAGTATGCCTTCGCGCATCCCGATCGGGACACCGAGCTTCCATTGGCCAAGGGGCTGGACGTCGATGGGAAGGCCTCCGAGCGCGGTCCAGTCGCGGCGGGCATCTTCGAGCAAAGCTTCGTTCTTGGAAATCCAGATGTGGCGCCGTTCGCCCCTCACCCACCGGTCGAGGATGACGGAAGCGACCTGCCGTCCTTTCCCTGCACCAGTTCCGTCACCAAGAAAGTAGCCCATGCGGTAGGCGTGCCCGTCGGGGCTCGCCTTCAAGGCACAGCCCTTGTCGTCGGGCTCAAACCGTCCCGGCAGATCGCGGGCATGCGCGCTTGCGGCATAGATCAGGGTCTCGGCCTGCGCAGCGGATAGGACGCCCCCAGCAATGAGGCGCGACGGAAGCTGAGGCACCACTTCGGGCACGGGTGCGGTTATCGAACCCATCGCAACGGATTCGACCAGGGGGGTCGGATGCGGGACAGCATCTGCAATTGAGATCCGGCTCGGCCGGTAGGGCAAATAATGCCCAACCTGGCTTTCGATCGGCGCAGGTGCTTCGAGCGGAGTAAAATCAAGCGGCAGGATCGACGGCGCCGCAGCGGTTGGATGGACCTTAAGTGGAACAGGTTTCGTCCTGTTCGCAACCAGCCGAAGCGGCAATGCTGGCTTGATGCCGATGCTGGGCTCGGCGGGCAGGCTTACCCGGTCAGGCAGCATATCGATCAGCAGATGAAGCTCGGCAAAGTTTGCCGGCTGGGCGATGATCGGGCTGGTACCATCGTCAGCCTTGTCGAGAACCAAGAGCCGGGTTGCGATAGAGGTGCCCTGCTTGACGAAACCGCGCTCGATCATCGCGTTGAGGCGCAACGAGACGGGACCGGCGATCCCGACAAGAAACTTCGGAAGCTCGAACCATTCGGGCATCACTGCGACCAGGCGGCCACCGGGCAGAAGGCGATTCCAGGCAGAACGCAAGTGCCGATCGCCAGTGCGACTATCGTGGCCCCTTTCGATTCCGTGTGAATAGGGCGGGTTCATCAGCACCACGCTCGGACCCACGTCGGGCTTGAGAAGTTCGTCGATCAGTTCCCCGTCAAATCCCGTGACTGTCGCCTCTGGGAACACGGCGCCCAGGCATTCGCGGCGCAGCGGCGATATCTCGTTGAGAGCGAGACGCGCAGCTGCCTTTGCTGCCCATACGCCCAGCATCCCGGTCCCGGCCGACGGTTCGAGAACCAGTTCAGCGGCAGAAATCGCGCATGCCTTTGCAGCCATCCAGGCCAGACGGGGCGGCGTCGCGAATTGTTGCCACTCGATCTGCTCGTCGCTACGGTTGGACTGGGTCGGGACCAGACCTTCAAGGCGCGTGAAAGCCTCATCGGCAAAGCTGGGTGACATTGCAGGTGAGAATTCGGTCGCCTGCGCCAGAAACAACACCTGCGCCAATTCAAGTGCCGCATGGGCATCGCGTACGGACCAGCGTCCTTCGGCGTCGCTACCGCCGAAGTGATCGGCCATCGTTGCATTCACAGTGAGCCGTGAAATTGCTTGATCTGCAACGAGCCGCGCGGCCAGCGCCCTCGCCGCTGCCAGCACTGGCAGCTCGGCGGGATCGGAGAATGCGAAAGCGGTATTTGCGTGTGACATGAGAGACCTCCTGAAGAGGCCCTGGGTTTGTCCGGGTGTCCGTTCGGATGGATCCGCCCGGGGGCCTCACAAGGCCCCAAGCCCGCTTTCCTCTCACCGACATTCAGACCGCAGCTCGGACTGAGCGCATGAGCACATCATTCCAGTCGTCGCCGGTTAGCTCCGGACGCCTGGTGACAATCAGACGCCCTTCGCAAGCGTAGGCCTCTCGCGCACGCTCTTCAGCAAGGTGCCCGCCCGCATGATTGTCGACAAAGAGATACAGCTGGTGCACCGATTCCGGGATTGTGGCCAAGCCGAAGCGTTCGTTTCCTAGCGTCGCCCAGCAGGGAACCTTGAACATTTGCATCGCTGAGAGGGCCGTTTCGTTTCCCTCTGCGAGGCCAAGGCGTCCGCCATTCGGGTACGCGAAACGCACCGCCCCAGAACCGGGGCTGCCTAACGCACGCCTGGGCTGATCGAAAGAAGCCAAGCTGGTTTTGTCGAGGTCAAGGAAGGAGCGGTGCAGCGCCAGAATTCCGGCATCATTGCGCACGGCTGCCACCATCGCGGGTAGAAACCGGACAGCACCCTTTGGCCCCAGCGGCATGTGCGGGTGGAAACGCAGCTCCGGCGAAGAAATCGTGATGCCTCTGGACACGAGGTACTTCTCGGCGGGGCTGCCAGCGATGGTCGACGCCTCACGCCAGAGCCTCAGCGCATTGCGATTGGCGACTTCCTCGCGCGGTTCGGCCACGATCGGACCACTCGTGCCATCGAACAGATCCGCAATTCTTATTCCGAGCCCGGCCATGGCTTCTATCACCGCCTCGTTCGTGCAGCCGGCAAAGCAATGAACAAGAATTGCGCGCTTTCCGAGTGTGATACTTAGCGAAGGAGTGCGGTCGTCGTGGGCCGGACAGCAGCACATTCCGCGCGAACGCGACCAGGCACCGCCCAGCTGCTCGACTATCTTGCGCGCGCGGGTTTCCAGTTGCAGACCTTGGAATTGGGATGATCGGTGTTGGTGCATGGGGGCATCTCCATCGTAACGTGCCTCCACCCGCGCAGCCTCCGCTCTGCGTCGCTGACGTTTCATTTTCCTACATCATATGTTCTATATATGTTCTTTCCCGATTCGACCACCAAAGGATTTGGGAATGAGACTGAAATGGGCAGTAGTTGCAGGGGCAACGACAGGATTTGGGTCCGTCCTCCCCGCTCACGCGCAGGAGATGGAGCCCCCTCAGATGACCGTTGCCTCGGAGTTGACGACCGATGGCTTCCGCGTTGCAGAAGGGACTGATGGCTTCCTTCTCGTCGAACATGGCATTTGGAGAAAGCCTCCAACGGCCTCGTCCGAGCCGCTGGCTACCGATGCGGGTCGAACCTATCTGCCCTATCGATATCCAAAGCCCCAAAGCAGCGCGCCATCGGGCTTCCGTCGGGCAAGCTACCTTCCTCATGTTTACGCTGCTGAGGCTCAATACTCGCTACCAAGCGGCCTTCTCGACGCTCTTGTATGGACGGAATCACGATATAATCCGATGGCCATCAGCAAGGCCGGGGCCGCAGGCTTGGGGCAATTGATGCCAGGGACAGCGCGGGACCTTGGCGTTTCAAATCGCTTCGATCCCAAGGCGAACATCTTGGGTGCGGCCCGATACCTACGCCAGATGCTGGACAAGTTCGGGGTGGTTCATCTGGCCCTCGCTGCCTACAATGCAGGTCCAGGTGCCGTCGAGCGCGCAGGCGGTATTCCTCGCAATGGCGAGACACCGGCCTATGTGCGTGAAGTGCTGCGCCATTGGCGTTTTTGAACGGGGGGGTGTTGTGAGCGCGGATCGAAGACGCGTCTCGGGAGTTTTGAGCCGTGGTAGACGCGGGTTGTTCCTGACCACGACAGACGACGTCGTCTGGATCATCGAGAGCGAAGAACCCAAATGCGAATTCGTCGGATCAGCGGTGATTGTCGAGGGGGTTGTCGCAGGTCGAGATCGTTTGCGCGCAGACTGGATTGGACCGGTCTGATCGAAGCCATAGTTATCAGGCTGCGCGCTTCCCTGCCTTCTTGATGTCGATGACCTTCCCGCCGCTCAGATAGTCAGCCCAGTCCTGCATCATCCGGCGCCGAGGAGCCAGGTATTCAGCGGCATTGTAAGCTCCACGCACGTCGTTTTTCTCCGAATGCGCGAGCTGTAGTTCGACCCAATCCTCATGGTATTTCCTGATCCACATGGGCGGCTTGCCGAACTCGACCAACTGCTCATTGGCCCAGGTGCTCGCCAAGCCCCGGAAGCCGTGTACGGTTTGGCGACTGTGGTATCCGAGGCGATAGAGCGCGTAGATCATTGTGTTCTCTGAAAGCGGCATGTTTGGGCCATTACCCGGGAAGAGAAACTCGCCAGGCGCTGCTGCTATCATAGATTTCGCGATGTGCGTTGCCTGCTGCGAGAGGGGCACCAAATGCTCTCGTCCCATCTTCATTCGCTCGGCCGGTATGCGCCAGACAGGTGATTTGCCGCCGAGGTCTTCGAACTCGGATTTGGCGGCGAAGCGGAGCTCCTTCGTTCGAACCCAAGTCAGGAGCGCAAAGAGAACTGCGTCACGGGTGATTGAGGACCGCCGTTCGCCCTCTTCCTGGTAGGCATGCAGCTTCTCGATGAATGCGGGCAATTCGCTGAGCGGCAGACGGCTCATATGCTTCACTCGTGGTCGCGGCTTTAGCGCCCCACGCAGATGTGTCGTCGGATCATTCGAGGCCAGGCCACACGCGATTGCGAACTGGAAGACTTGCCCCACCCCTTGCTTCGCACGCCGGCTGATATCGAGCGCGCCTCTTGCTTCGATTTTGCGTATCATTGCCAGGACGTCGGGCGCCGTGATTTCATGAACGAGTTTCTCGCCGATGGCTGGAAACACGTCCCTTTCCATGCGCGACCAGACGCGTTCGGCGTGCGCGGCATTCAACGCGCTCTTTCGATTTTCATGCCAGCGCTTTGCGACATCAAAGAAAGTGGCACCCTCCTGCGAGATCACTTCCCCCTTGGATTTCATTGGATCCTTGCCCTCGGCTAGCAACGCCTTTGCGGCTGTGCGCTTGGCACGCGCTGCAGCTATCCCGAGGTCTGGGTAAGCGCCGAACGAGAGCAACTTCTCCTTGCCTGCGAAGCGGTACTTCATCCGCCACAACTTTGATCCGTTCGGCTGGACGAACAGGAATAGGCCCTCCCCGTCGGCCAGCTTGTAGGCGCGATCACTTGGCTTGGAATTTCGGGCCTGAGTCTCCGTGAGAGGCATTGGGGGTATCGCTCCTTTCCGACACTCCGCGAAAATACCCCCAAAATACCCCCACACCAAATCTGGCTGCATGTGGAAGACCATGGGCGCATGCGGACGCGAATCACCCGCAAACCTCTGCTTTTCTTTCGATTTTTGGAAAAATGCGGAAGCTAGTGGAAGCTTCCGGATCAAGGAATGGTAGCGGAGGAGGGACTTGAACCCCCGACACGCGGATTATGATTCCGCTGCTCTAACCAGCTGAGCTACTCCGCCACACATCGTCGGGCCCCGGCCTTTCGGCGGGGCAGGCGGCGTCCTTTAGGGCCGGGGCCAGACGTGGTCAACCTCCTATCGCGCCCCTTTCAGCCGCGAAACGGGAAGTCGCGGATGTAGCGCCAGAGCCCGTCCTCGTAGGCGTAGAGCTCGAATCCGCGAAAGCGGAAACGCTTGTGATCGAGCCGGGGGCCGAGCTCGGCCTGAAGCGCCTTGGCGGCCGCGCTCGTGACCTTGTTCTGGATCGTGACGTGAAGGCGCAGCGGCTGTGCGTCCTGCCGGGTCATCAAGCCGTGCATCCGCTCCGCGATCTCGGCATGCAGCGCGACCATGCCCGGCGATTCGACCGCGAGCGCGGTGCCGCCGCCGAGCTTCATCAGCCCGGTGACGTGCGCATCGGGCGGCGGTGCGGCGGCCAGCGTGCCGAGCAGTTCGCGCAGTTCCGGCTCTATGCCCGGCGGCAGCGCGTGAAACAGCGTGACATGCGCGCGCAGCTTGTTGCGCTCGGGCGGGAAATGCGCGCGCCGCAAAGCGTCCGCCCAGGCGAAGACATCGCCCGGCATCTGCGCACAGACGAGCAGCGGCGCGCCCTGGGAGGTGCCGGGCGGCGGGCTCATGCCCCCTCTCCTCGTTCCGCGCGCTCGATTGCCAACCGAGCGGGTCCATGGCACCCGTATCGCGGGGCGCGTCTTTGGGGGAACATCGTCATGCGCACTTTTTGGATCGTCGCCATCGTCCTGCTCTTGTGGAACCTCATGGGGGACGCCGCCTACCTCATGCAAGCGGGCGCGGATCTCGACGCGCTCGCCGAAAGCGATCCCGTCACCGCCGAGGCTTTCGCCGCAATGCCGGCCTGGGCCTGGTCGGCCTATGCCGTGGCGGTCTGGGTGGGCACCGCCGCCGCGCTGGCGCTGCTCGCGCGCCGCAAGGTTGCCGCCGTGCTTTTCGCGGTCTCGCTCGCGGGCGTTGTTGTGCAGTTCGGGTGGAGCTTCCTGGGCTACGGCCTGATCGCGAAGAAGGGGGCCTCGACGGTCGTCTTCCCGCTGGTAATCGCCACCGTCGGCGCCTTTTCGGTCTGGTACGCCAGCAGGAAGGCGGCGGACGGCACCTTGCGCTAGGCGCTAGAGTTCGCCCCGCTTGCGACGAATCGCGAACCACTTTTCCACGTTGCGGTTGTGCTCTTCGAGCGTGTTCGCGAAAGCATGGCCGCCGGTTCCATCGGCGACCATGTAGAGCGCCTCGGTCTTGGCCGGATTGAGCACCGCCGCCAGCGACTGCTTGCCCGGGTTGGTGATCGGGTGCTTGGGCAGGCCGACCATCGTGTAGGTGTTGTAGTCGTTGACCGCCTGGATCTCGGACTGGCGGATGCGGCGGCCGAGCGGCTTGCCCTTGGTTATCGGATAGATGATCGTCGGATCGGCCTGGAGCAGCATGCCCTTCTTGAGCCGGTTCGAATAGAGCCCGGCCACCATGCGACGCTCAGCCGGCTTGGCGGTCTCCTTTTCGACGATAGAGGCCAGCACGACCGCCTCGGCCTTGGTCGAAACGGCGATGGTCTTGGCGCGCTTGGCCCACAGTTCGTCGAGCGTGCGGGTCATCGCCGCCTGCATGCGGCGCAGCAGGTCGGCGCGCGGCTCGCTGCGTTCGAAATCATAGGTGCCGGGAAGGACCGAGCCCTCTTCGGGCACGACGACCTCGCCAGTAAGCTGCGGCTGCGCCATGAGCCGTTCGTGGACCATGATCGAGGGCATGCCCTCGGGCACGGTGACGAAGCGGCGGATCACGTCGTCGCTCTGGATGATCGAGAGCACTTGCCGCGCGCTGGCGTGTGCGGGAATGAGGAATTCGCCGGCCTTGATCGGCGCGCCGCCGCCGAACAGGCGTGCGCGAATCTGGAAGCCGCGCGCCGATACGATCACGTCTTCGTCCTCGAGCTTTTCCGAGACGGCCCCAAGGCTCGCCCCGGACGGGACGATGAACGAGGCATCCTTCTCGAGCGGCCCGGAGCCGAACCAGCCCCTCAGGAAGACGCCGAGCGCGACCGCCATGGCCAGCGCCAGGAGCGCGGCCAGCAGGCAGCCGCGCCGCATCGACATCAGTCGATCTTTCGCATGACCAGGCTGGCGTTGGTGCCGCCGAAGCCGAAGCTGTTGTTCAGCACCGCGCGCACCTCGCGCTTGCGTGCCACGTGCGGCACGAGATCGACGCCGTCGGTGCCTTCGTCCGGATTATCGAGATTGAGCGTGGGCGGCACGATCTGATCGCGCATCGCCAGGATGCAGAAGATCGATTCCACCGCGCCGGCGCCGCCCAGCAGGTGGCCGATGGCCGACTTGGTCGAACTCATCGAGACCTTGGCCATGGCATCACCGAACAGGCGGCGCACCGCGCCCAGCTCGATCGTATCGGCCATCGTCGAAGTGCCGTGGGCATTGATGTAGTCGATGTCGGCCGGCGTGAGCCCGGCCTTTCTGAGCGCCGCGCTCATCGAACGGAAGGCGCCGTCCATCTCGGGATCAGGCGCGGTGACGTGATAGGCATCGCCCGAGAGGCCGTAGCCGACGACTTCGGCGTAGATCTTCGCGCCGCGCGCCTTGGCATGCTCGTATTCCTCGACCACGACGACTCCCGCGCCTTCGCCCATGACGAAGCCGTCGCGGTCCTTGTCGTAGGGACGGCTCGCCTGCTCGGGGCGGTCGTTGAAGCTCGAGTTGAGCGCGCGCGCCTGCGCGAAGCCGGCAATGCCGATCGGGCAAATGGTGCTTTCGGACCCGCCCGCGAGCATGATGTCGGCATCGTCGTCGCGAATCATGCGCGCGGCGTCGCCGATCGAATGCGCGCCGGTCGAGCAGGCGGTGACGACCGCGTGATTGGGCCCCTTGAGCCCGTACTTGATCGAAACCTGGCCGGAGATGAGGTTGATCAGCCGGCCATGGACGAAGTGCGGGCTCACGCGGCCCGGGCCGCGCTCGGCGAGCACGAGGGACTCGCTCTCGATCCCCGGAAGGCCGCCGATACCCGAACCGATCGAGCAGCCCGCGCGCAGTCTGGTTTGCTCGTCCATGTCGAGCAGCCCGGCATCCTCGAGCGCTTGGCCCGCGGCATCGATGCCATAGACGATGAAGGGATCGACCTGGCGCTGGATCTTGGGATCGACGCGCTTGTTCGGATCGAAGCCGTATTCGTGATCGGCCGGCTTCACCTCGCAGGCGATCCGGCATTTCTGGTCCGAAGCGTCGAACTTCGTGATCGGACCCGCACCGCTCTTGCTGGCGAGGATGTTCGCCCAGCTCGTCTCCACATCACCGCCGAGCGGTGTGACGAGTCCCAGGCCGGTTACGACGACGCGACGCATTGCTATCTCCAGAAACGCGACAGGCCCGAGCCTCCCCCGAGGCCGAGCCCGCCAAATTCTTGCCGCTATCCCAGCGAAAAACCGCGAGGCCTCCCGCCGCGGGGAAAAGCGGCAAAGCCGGGCTCGTTAGCCCTTGTTCTCTTCGATGTACTTGATCGCGTCGGAGACGGTGCTGATCTTTTCAGCCGCGTCATCGGGGATCTCGACGCCGAATTCTTCTTCGAAAGCCATGACCAGTTCGACGATGTCGAGGCTGTCCGCACCCAGATCATCGATGAAGCTTGCGTCTTCGGTGACTTTCTCGGCTTCCACGCCCAGGTGTTCCACCACGATCTTCTTAACCCGATCGGCGGTATCGCTCATGTATTGGCCCCTTCTCAATGGGAGGATGAAATCTTGCCAGTCGCCCTAATGCGGGGGAAGGGCCGTTGCAAGTCCGCTGCGCAAGATTGGCCCGGCCCGTCGAGCCCGATTACAGCGCGAAAGTAATCGCTCCGCTTTCTTCGATCGCCCAGGCGGGGTTCCAGGCGATCTCCCAGGCATGCCCGTCGGGATCGGCGACATAGCCGCGATAGCCGCCGTGCGGGGGCGCGTCGGCGGCGCGCAGCAGCGTCGCACCCGCGGCCAGAAGCCGCGAGATCGCGGCGTCGACAGCCTCCCGGCTCGCGACGTTGTGCGCCAGCGCGATCGAGCCGGGCGCCGCGGCGGGGCGCAGCATGTCCTCGGCGAGCTGGGCCTTGTCCCAGATGCCGAACACGAGGCCGTTCATCTGGTAGAAGGCGAGATCGTCCATCTCGAACACCGGCGCCCAGCCGAAGCCTTCGGCGTAGAATCGCTTGGCGCGCGCCGGATCGGCCACGCCCAGGGTGACGAGCGAAATCTGCTGCATGAGAGACTTGTCCATGGGGTACACTCCATTGCCTGCCGGATCGACTGCCGATCCGGTTCCAAGGCCATGGGGCTGACCCGAAGGCCGCCTGGAACCGCGCTGCCCTCCAACACTACGAAGGCTGCACGGCGACCGACTCAACCAGAGCCGGCCTACCCATTTCTGACGCCCAGAAATATACGCTTCGGCCGCCCGCGAGACAAGCGAGACCTTGCCTCGCGGGCCTCCGCCGTTTCCGGTTGCGCGCGCCTACCCCGCGTCGGGCGCGACCACCTTGGCGGGGTTGGCCGCCGCCTCGGGCTTGGCCTGCTCGATCACGCGCAAGTGCAGTTCGCGAAGCTGCTTCGCCTCCGCCGGGCTCGGCGCGCCCATCAGCAGGTCCTCGGCGCGCTGGTTCATCGGGAACAGCGTGATCTCGCGCAGGTTCTGCACGCCGCACAGCAGCATGACCATACGATCGACGCCGGCGGCCATGCCCCCGTGCGGCGGGGCGCCATACTGGAACGCGCGGTACATGCCGCCGAAGCGCTCCTCGACATCGGCCTGCGAGAGCCCGACCTTCTCGAACGCGGCGACCATCAGGTCAGGGTGCTGGTTACGGATCGAGCCCGAGGCCAGTTCGTAGCCGTTGCAGACCATATCGTACTGATAGGCCTTGATCGTGAGCGGCTCTTCGTTCTGAAGCGCCTCCAGCCCGCCCTGCGGCATCGAAAAGGGGTTGTGCGCGAAGTCGAGCTTCTTGTTTTCCTCGTCCCACTCGAAGAACGGGAAGTCGACGATCCAGCAGAAGCGGAACGCGTCCTTCTCGATCAGGTCGAGCTGTTCGCCCACGCGGGAGCGCGCCGCACCCGCCAGCTTGGCGGCCTGCTCTTCCTTGCCCGCCGCGAAGAACGCACCGTCGTCCGGACCGAGACCGAGCGCGTCGAACAGCGCCGCCATCTTCTCGGGACCGTGATTCTTGGCGATCGGACCGCCGAATTCGCCGCCCTTGCGCGTCGCGTAGCCAAGCCCCGCATGGCCTTCGGAGCGCGCCCACTCGTTCATCTCGTCGAAGAACTTGCGGCTCTTGTCCGCCGTGTTGGGCGCCGGGATCAGGCGCACGACACCGCCGGTGCCGACGATCTTGTCGAACAGGCCGAAGCCCGATCCCTTGAACGCCTCGGTCACGTCGCGGATCACGATCGGGTTCCTGAGGTCAGGCTTGTCGGTGCCGTAGTCGAGCATCGCCTTGGCATAGGGGATGCGCGGAAACTCGCCCGCGGGCGTGACCGAGCGGCCCTCCGCGAAGGTTTCGAAGATGCCGGCCATGACCGGCTCCATCGTCTCCCAGACTTCTTCCTGGGTGACGAAGCTCATCTCCAGGTCGAGCTGGTAGAACTCGCCCGGCAGGCGGTCGGCGCGCGGGTCTTCGTCGCGGAAGCACGGCGCGATCTGGAAGTAGCGGTCGAAACCCGCGACCATCAGGAGCTGCTTGTACTGTTGCGGCGCCTGCGGCAGCGCGAAGAACTTGCCCGGGTGGATGCGGCTCGGCACCAGGAAGTCGCGCGCGCCCTCCGGCGAGGATGCGGTGAGGATCGGGGTCGAGAACTCGGTGAAGCCGATGTCCTCCATGCGGCGGCGCGTCTCGCGGATGATCTGCGTGCGCTTCATGATGTTGGCGTGGAGCGTCTCGCGGCGCAGGTCGAGGAAGCGATAGCGCAGGCGGATGTCCTCGGGGTACTCCTGCTCGCCCGCGACCGGCATCGGCAGTTCCTCGGCGCGGCCGAGCACGGTGGCCGAGCGCGCGAAAACCTCGATCTCGCCGGTGGCGAGGTTCGGATTGACGGTCGCCGCGTCGCGCGCCTTCACCTCGCCGTCGATCGTGACGACGCTTTCGACGCGCAGCGTCTCGAACAGCGCGAGCGCCGGGCTGTCGCTGTCCGCGACGATCTGGGTCATGCCGTAGTGGTCGCGCAAGTCGACGAAGAGCACGCCGCCATGGTCGCGCTTGCGGTGAACCCAGCCGGAAAGGCGGACGGTCTGCCCGACGTCGGCACCCGTCAGGGCGCCACAGGTGTGCGAACGGTAGGGATGAGTCATGAGCTTCGGCTTTTCACGATGGAGCTGAACGGCAAGCCGAGCCCCCTAGTCGACTGGCAAGCGGATTTCCAGTCCAAGCGCCACCACCCCGAGTATCGGGCACCGGCGGGGCCATGTAAGGTCCTATAAACCATTGCGAGATAGTTCTGCTCAACCAAGATGCTGCGATGGGTAGGACATGCTTGCGGAAGTCACGATCGGAGAGCTCGGCGAACGCGAATTCCTGCGCGAGATCGAGATGCTTCTGCGTGACGACGAGGTCGATCGCGCCCTTTCCCACCTCGCCGGGCTGCTCGCGCCCTATTGCGGAGCGGACGGCCCCCTGCCGGCCTCCTTCCTCGAAGCGCGCGCATCCGACGTCACGATCGAGGGCTGGAGCAGCCTGAAGGATCGCATGCGCGAACTCGATCGCGACAGCTATCCGATTACCGCAATCGGCATCGAGATCGCCGACCCCGCCGCGATCGGCATGAGCCCCGACGAGCAAGGGCGCCTCGATCCCTTCGTCGAGACCTGTTTCTACACCGACAGCGCCTTCCCCTTCTCGGAATGCGACAGGGACGCCTTGATGGAGGGGTATTCCTCCTACGGCGCCGAATGGCAGGGCTCGGCCGACGCCTGCGACGAGACGCTCGCGGTTCGCGGCATTCACGCGCTTTACGGTGCGGTCGTCGATCTCGGCGCGCGAGTCGCGGACCCGGCAATCCCGACGAGCGAAGCCGACGCGCAGGCCTATGCGATCGGCGCCGCCTACGTCGCCGCGCTGATCCACGCGGGCGTCAGGGAAACGATCCGCCGCGAGGACATGTGCCGCCCGCTCGCCGTGTTCGTGGCGGGCGTCGACAGCTATCCCGGCTTCGACGCGCCGGTCGCCACCGCGCTCGACATCGTGACCGCGAGCGTGCCGCCGGTCGCGGACGTCGCCCCCCCGCCCACGCCCACATCGGCGGACTCGGCGGACTGGGCGGACTCGGCGGATATCGATGCGATTGAAGCGGAGTTGCCTCCTCCCGCCGAGCCAGATCTGCCGCCGCCAACCGAACCGCTCGATCCCGATGCGAAAATCGCGCCGGCCGGACCCGACCGTGAACCAGCAGTCGATTCGGACGAAACCGGTGGCGCCGAGCCGCCGCTCCCAGCAGCCGAGAGCGGCGAAATCGCAAAAGCGCCTGCCGAAACCGCGCCGGACCAGGCCTTGCCCGAAGGCTTCCTGCAACTGAGCGACTCGGACGAGGCTGCGGACGACGACGACGAGGAAGACGAAGACGAATACGGCTTCGCGGCGCAGCCCGAGGAGATCGATTTCGGCGCCATCGACTGGGGTGACCCGCCTCCGCAGTCACACGCTGCAGAAACCGGCAGGCCTGCGGACGACTTTGAAAATTCCGAGCAGGATCAAGCGTCAAGCGCGCAGTACACGTCGTGGCAGGATGAGCTGCGCGAGCTCAGGCAGGACGATGCCCCCGCCTCGGACGAACCGGCCGAGCTGATCGAGGATGGCGAGGACAGCGAAGACGATCTCGCCTGGCACCTGCCTCCGCCGGGCATCCATGTGACCGGCAAGCAGTTGCGCCACAAGCTCGTGACTGCCGAGTCCATCGCCCAGACGCAGGACGTCGAAAAGGAAAGCCTGATCCAACGGCTTTTCGGCCGCTTCCTAACGCGAAGTTGAATCGGCCTCGCGTTAGGCGTAACGCGCCTGACACATGAAGATTCATCCGCTGATAACAAGCACCGATGACCTGGCCTCGTTGTGTGGGCGTCTCGCGAAATCGGACTTCGTCGCCGTCGACACCGAATTCATGCGAGAGAACACTTACTGGCCCGAGCTGTGCCTGGTGCAGATCGCGAACACCGAAGAGGCCGCCGCCGTCGATCCGATGGCCAGCGGGATCGACCTCAGCCCGCTGCTCGACTTGCTGACCGGCAACGAAGAGGTGCTCAAGGTCTTCCATGCCGGCGGGCAGGACGTCGAGATCATCTACAACCTGACGGGCCGCACGCCGCATCCGATCTTCGACACTCAGATCGCGATGATGGCGATCAGCCAGTCGGAGCAGATCGGCTATTCGAACCTGGTCGAATCGTGGCTCGGCCTGACCATCGACAAGGGCGCGCGCTTCACCGACTGGTCGCGCCGGCCATTGACCGACCGCCAGATCGAGTATGCCATCGGCGACGTCACCCACTTGTCGAAGATCTTCCCCAAGATCCTCAAGCGGCTGATGAAGACCGGCCGCGGCGAGTGGCTCGACCAGGAGATGGAAAAGCTCGCCGATCCGGAGAACTACCGCAACGATCCCTCGCAGGCCTGGCGCCGGATCAAGGCATCGGGACGCAACGCGGCGATGCTGGGCCGGCTCAAGGCCATCGCCCACTGGCGCGAGATGGAAGCGCAGGACAAGAACATCCCGCGCGGCCGCATCGCCCGCGACGAGACGCTGGCGGACCTCGCCAATCACCCGCCGAAGAAGCAGGCCGATCTCGCCAAGGTCCGCGGGCTCTCGCAGGGCTGGAAGGACAACGAGATCGGCAAGCGGCTCATGGCGACGCTGGAAGCGGCAAAGCCGCTGTCCGACAACGAGATGCCGCCGCGCGCGCCGCGCGGCGCGCCGCTCGGCAAGGAAGGCGCGCTTGTCGCCGACCTGCTCAAGCTGCTGCTCAAGATCCGCGCCCGCGAGATCGACGCCGCCGCCCGGCTGCTCGCGCGCAGCGACGACCTCGAGCTTCTGGCCGCGGGCGTGCGCAAGGACCTGCCCGTTCTGCAAGGCTGGCGCTACGACGTCTTCGGCCACGACGCACTCGATCTCGTCGAAGGCAAGCTCGCCTTCGCGGTCGAGAACGGCAAGCTCAAGATGACGCACGTCGACGACGCGGGCGCCGGCGGCTAGCCCCGGCGCATGACGGTCTACCAGCCTACGCTCAAGCAATTGCAATACCTCGTCGCGTTGCACGAGCACGAGCATTTCGGGCGCGCGGCCGAGGCCTGCTTCGTGTCGCAATCGACCCTCTCGGCCGGCCTGCGCGATCTCGAGGCGCTGCTCGGCGTCGTGCTGGTGGAACGCACCAAGCGCGCGGTGCGCTTCACCCCGCTGGGCAACGCGGTGGTCGAGAAGGCGCACCGCATCCTGCGCGAGACCGAGGAGCTTTCCGACCTCGTCCAGTCGAGCGGCAAGCCGCTCTCCGGTGAAGTGCGGATGAGCGTGATCCCCACGATCGCGCCGTTTCTGCTGCCGCGCATGTTGCCCCGGCTGCGGCGCGAGCGGCCCAACCTCAAGCTCTTCCTGCGCGAGGAGCCGAGCGCGGCGGCGATCGAATCGCTCCATCACGGCCGCGCCGACTGCGTGCTGCTCGCCCTGCCCTACGCCACCGGCGAGGTCGAGAAGGAGACGATCGAGCTCGACGCGTTCTTCGTCGCCTTTCCCAAGGACGACCCGCGCGATCCGCCCGCCGAGGTCCAGCCCGAAGTGATCGACGAGACGCGGCTGCTGCTGCTCGAGGACGGGCACTGCCTCAAGGACCACGCGCTGGCGGCCTGCAACCGGCCCGAGCTGCGCGCCAGCGCGACGATGATCGGCACAAGCCTGCATACGCTGGTGCAGATGGTCGACAATGGCCTGGGACTGACGATGCTGCCCGAGATGGCGCTCGACGCCGGTATTCTCACCGGCACGAACGTGGTCGCACGGCCGCTGGTCTCCGAAAACGCCAATCGCGAGATCGCGCTCGTCTGGCGCAAGAATTCGCCGCGCGCGGACGAATTCCGGATGCTGGCCGACGAGCTGCGCGCCGGCTGAGCTTTCAGCAGCCTCCGGCCGGCGAACGCGCGCGCGAGCCCGCCCGCTCGAGCCCGAGCGCCGCGAGGAAGACGGCCAGTCCCGCAAGCGAGAGCGCCGTGCCGATCCAGCCGCTGGCGGTGAAGCCGTAGCCCGCCGCGATCGCGAGCCCGGCGAGCCAGGGCCCGAGCGCGTTGGCAAGGTTGAAGGCACTGTGATGCGCGGCGGCGGCAAGCGCCTGGGCATCGCCGGCGACATCCATCAGCCGCGTCTGCAGCACCGGGCCGAGTCCGCCCGCGCAGCCGATCAGCAGCATGTCGAGAGTGAGCGTCCAGACGTTGCACGCCATGACCGGGAACAGCGCCAGCGACACCGCCCCCCAGACGAAGACCGCGATCGCCGTGCGCTCAAGTGCGCGGTCGGCCGCCTTGCCCGCGGCGAGGTTGCCCACCGTCATGCCCACGCCGAACACGCCGAGCACGAGCGGCACGTAGGCTTCGGAAACGCCGGTCACCTCGATCAGGGTCGAAGCGACGTAAGTGTAGACCGCGAAGAGGCCGCCGAAGCCGATCGCGCCCGAAAGCAGCGTGAGCAGAACCTGCGGATTGCGCAGCGCCCCCAGTTCGCGCAGCGGGCTCGCGTGCCTCGAGGGGCGGTCATGCGGCGCCGCGATCGCCACGAGCGTCATCGTCGCCACCGCGAGCACCGAGACGGTGAGGAAGCCCGCGCGCCAGCCCAGGAGCTGGCCGAGCGCATTGGCCGCCGGAACGCCGATGATCGTCGCGATCGTGAGCCCGAGAAACATGCGGCTGATCGCCTGCGCGCGCTGATCAAGCGGGACCATCGATGCCACGACCAGCGAGGCGATGCCGAAATAGGCGCCGTGCGGCAGGCCGCTGATGAAGCGGTAGACCAGCAGGCCCTGATAGTTGCCCGCGATCCCGGAGAGGCCGTTGCCGACGGCGAACAGGGCCATCAGGCTGATCAGCAGGGTGCGGCGCGAGAGGCGCGCCGCAAGCACCGCGATGACCGGCGCGCCGACCACGACGCCAAGCGCATAGGCGCTGATCACGTGCCCCGCCACGGGCTCGGAGATACCGAGATCGGCCGCGAAGAACGGCAGGAGGCTCATCGCCGCGAACTCGGTCGTGCCGATCGCGAAGGCGCCCACCGACAAGGCGAAGATGATGAGCCCGGGGCTCCGTCGGGCGATCGGCGATGACAAGAAACAACCCTTCACGCTGCGTTGCGACAAAGCGATGCGAGCGCAGATGGGCGCGAAGCCGCGCGAATACCAGCCCTGCCGCACTCCGGTTTATCGCAGTTGCACAACGAAATCTGCCGCCGCTAGCCGGCCTCGGACCCGCGTTCGGTATAGTCGATCCGAATCCGCACCCAAGCCCCGATCTGCGGCTTGGCGTTCACTTTTGGCGGAACCACGCGGAACTGCCAGGCCGCCTCCTGCACCGCGCGGCCGAAGCCCGATCCGCGCGGCGATTCGCCGAGGATCTGGCAGTCCTCGACCCGGTAGTCCTCGATCGTGCGGCAGGCGATCAGGCCCCAACCCGTGCGCGCTCCGTTGCGCGGCATGTAGGTCGCGAGCTGGGCGTGGGTGGGCTTGCGATACCAGTCGGCGTTGTAGAGACGGACACCGCCCGGCCCCTCGCCGGGCCCCTGCATGGCAAGACCACTGCCGTCCGAACCCGCCCCCCCGCCGGTATCGGGCGGGCCCTGCATCTTGCTGATGTCCGCTGCGGCGAACTGCTTGCGGTCCATTTTGATGAAGCCGGGGATCGAATCGAGCCCTTCCTCGCGCACTTCGGTCTTGTCGCTGAGCCTTGGGGCCTTCGGCAGCTTGGGCGGCTCGGCCTCTTTCTGCACGACCTTGGGCCGCTTGGCCTCGGGCTTCTTTTGCTCTGCCTTGGGTGCGGCGGCCGATTCGCTGTCGCTGGTCGAGAAGGTCGTCAGGTTCGGCAGCCGCTTGGCGATGGGAGCATGCGCCTGGAAGAGAAGCGCGAGCAGCGCCAGCAGCGCCATGACGCCGAGCGAGAGCACGATCGAGACCGCGCGTTGGCGCGGTGAGCCTGGCCGGTAGCCGGACCCTGACAACGTCTCAGCGCGAATCATGAGGCCCGTTTACGTCCGTTAGGCCCAGGGCGGCAATCGAGACATTGTCGCATCGTCCGCAAGACGGCTCAGTCCATGTGCTTGAGCCCGACGCGCAGATAGTCCCAGCCGGTGATCAGGGTCAGCGCCGCGGCCCCCCAAAGCGTGGTGAGGCCGATCGTATGCGGAACGTTGACCAGGATCTCGTCGACCGGGACGTTCCACCAGGGCATCGCGCGGCCGAGGATCAGCGCCCCCAGCGAGATCATCTGGAAGGCCGTCTTCCACTTGGCGAGCTTGGAAACGGGCACGGAAACCTGCAGCGGCCCGAGGAATTCCCGCAGCCCCGAAACCGCGATCTCGCGGATCAGGATGACGAGCCCGGCAACGACATGCGCGTCCCCCACGTATGGCCCGCGCAGCACGCCCTGCGCCGTCAGGACGAGGATCACGGCCGCGACCATGATCTTGTCCGCGATCGGATCGAGAAAGACACCCAGCTTGGATACGGTGCCGCTCGAGCGCGCGAGATAGCCGTCGAAGTAGTCGGTGATGCCCATCGAGCAGTAGAGCGCGAAGGCGAGTCCGTAACCGAACTCCCAGTCGGGCCACCACAGGAGGAAGGCCAGCAAGGGCACCGCGAATATCCGCGACAGGGTGAGCAGATTGGGCAGGGTCAGCATGTCGAAGGGCCCCATTGCCCTCTTTTCGCGACGGAATAAAGTCGCGCTCGGGGCTTGTGCGTCCGCGCGGTGGCATTAAGTGTCCGGCGAGGATGGGCGGACAGCTTGAAATGGACTGATGACGACCTCGACTCAGCTGATCCGCGCCCGACGGTTCCTGCCACTTTTCACCACCCAGATTCTTGGCGCGTTCAACGACAATCTGTTCAAGAACGCGATGGTCTTCTTCGTCGTCTACTCGGTGTACAACTCCGAGAGCGCGGAGATGTGGTTCAGCGCGATCGCGTCCGGCGTGTTCGTCACGCCCTTCTTCCTGCTCTCCGCGCTGGCGGGGCAACTGGCCGACATGCGCGACAAGGCCAGGATCATCCGCGTCGTGAAGGTCTGCGAGATATTCATCATGCTGGTCGGCGCCGTCGGGCTCGTGCTCGCCTGGCAAGGCGTCGCGATCCAGACCCTGTCGATCCCGCTGCTGTTGCTCGCCCTCTTCGCGATGGGCGTGCATTCCACCTTCTTCGGCCCGATCAAGTACGCGATCCTGCCGCAGCACCTCAAATCCGAGGAAGTCCTGGCGGGCACCGGGCTGGTCGAGGCCGGGACCTATATCGCGGTGCTCGCCGGAACGATCGTCGCCGGCTGGATCGGCGTCGAACACGCGGCGGTGGTCGTGCTGCTGGTCGCCGCGGCCGGCGCGCTGACCGCCCGCAAGGTCCCGCCCGCGCCCCCGCAGGGCGAGATCGAGCCGCTCGACTTCAACTTCCTGCGCTCGTCCTACCGGCTCATCGACAGCACCATGCACGATCGCCGGGTGTTCCTCGCGATCGTCGCGATCAGCGTGTTCTGGGCGATCTGCACGATCCTGTTCGTCCAGTTCACGCCTCTCGCCAAGAACGTGCTCTTCGCGAGCAAGGAAGTCGCGAGCCTGTTCCTGGTGATCTTCTCGGTGGGCGTGGCGATCGGCTCGGTCTCGATCAACGCCTTGCTCAAGGGCGCGGTCTCGGCGCGGTATTCGCCGATCTCGGTGATCGCGATGGGCGCCTTCCTCCTCGTCTTCGAATCGGTATGCAGCGCCTGGACGGTCGCGGACGGGACGCAGATGCTCGATGTAACGAGCTTCATCATGCATCCGCTCGCGCCGATGCTGCTGATCTCGCTGCTGGGCATCGCCGTTTCGGGCGGGATGTTCGTCGTGCCGCTCTACGCCTTCCTGACGACCTTCGTGCCCAAGTCGCAGACCGCGCGGACCATTGCGGCGAACAACATCGTCAACTCGGGCGCGATGACGGGCGGCGCGATCGTCGCCGGTCTGCTGAGCCTGATCGGGATCGCGGTCGTCAAGCAGCTTCTCGTCGTCGCGGGTTGCTGCCTGATCTCGGCGTGGTTCGGCTATCGCCTGTTCAAGGCGGAGCGCGCGGCGCAGGCCGCCTGACGCGTCAGACGATGAACGCCGAAACGGCGACGAAGCCCACGCAATAGACCGCCAGGAACGTGCGCCAGTCGCTGGCCGCGCTCACCCGCGCGTCGGCGCTGTTCGCGACGCTAGCGCTCACCCGCGCGTCGGCGCTGTTCGCGACGCTGGCGCTCACCCCGACCCGGCGCACATGGGGCGGAAGCGACCGCAGGTAGTGGTGTTTGGCGGTCTCGTCGCAAAGAACAAGGGCACGGCGTTTTCTGCTCATGCCCGCAGATTAAGACTTTATTTACCATCCTGCCAGCGCGGCAACATCCTTATCCCGAATTGGGACGTGGCGCGCATGGCCAGGTCTTCGCGGGAACCGGACGCGCAAACGAAAAGGCCGCCCCGGAAGGAGCGGCCTTTCGTCGATCGCGATGCGATCGCTTGCGTCGGCGTTCGCTCAGATGCTGTCGCCGAGCGCACCCTTGACCTTGCCGGCGGCCTGCTGGGCTTCGCCCTTGCGTTCCTGCTTGCGGCCTTCGGCGTCGAGGTAAGGATCGTCGCCCGCACGGCCCGCAGCCTGCTTGGCGTTGCCGGCAACTTCGTTGGCGATGCCCTTGGCCTTGTCCTTGAGTTCACCCATGAGAATATCTCCTTGTCTTTCCAGCGAAAAATCCGCCGGACCGTTGCAATACCAACGATCTTCCCGGACCGATGGTTCCGCTGGGACGACAAGGCGTTCTAACTGTTCGACAGGCCGATGATGTGGTCCCACTCCTCGGGCGTGATCACCGCGACGGAGAGCCGCGAGAGCTTGACGAGTTCGATGTCCTTCAGCCCCGGATCGCCCTTGATTTCCTTGAGCGTAATCGGCCGGGCAAGCTTGCGCACCGGCTTGACCTTGACCGCGGCCCACTTCCCCTCGGGATCGGTGGGGTCGGTCATGTCCGCCTTGCTGATCGTCATGATGCCGACGATCTCGCGGCCAATATTGGAATGATAGAAGAATGCCTCGTCACCCTCCTTCATCGCGCGAAGATTGTTCGCGGCGCGGTGGTTGCGAACGCCGTCCCAGGTCCCCTCCCCCTGCTCGACGAGATCATCCCAGCCATAGGCGTCGGGCTCGGATTTCATCAGCCAGTAGCTCTTTGCCATGCATCGCCCTTCATTTTTGACTAGAGCGGCGCGATAGACGATTCCAACGGGACATTGCCAGAATGGAACTTGCCGAAATCCCCGTCCTCAGCCTCGCGCACGGCAAAGCCGCGCTGCCGGCCGAGATCGGCGCGAGCTTTCGCCGCAACGGCTTCGCCATGGTGCGCGACCACGGTATCGACGCGCGCCTGATCGCCGAGGCCTGGCGTCTGACCAAGGCGTTCTACGAGTTGCCGCTCGAGGAAAAGATGCGCTACCACGTCCCCGGCCAGGGCGGCGCGCGCGGCTATACGCCGTTCCGCACCGAGATCGCCAAGGGCGCGAGCGTGACCGACCTCAAGGAGTTCTGGCACGTCGGGCGCGACCTGCCGCCGGGCCATCCGCTCGCGACAACGATGCCGCCCAACATCTGGCCCGAGCGGCCCGAGGGTTTCCGCGAGACCTTCACCGCGCTTTACGGCGCATTCGATCGGGTCGGCGCAGAGCTGCTGCGCGCCATCGCCGTCGACCTCGGCCTGCCGGCAAACTGGTTCGATCCGGCGATCGAGGACGGCAACTCGGTCATGCGGCTGCTGCACTACCCTCCCGTCACCGAAAATGCCGATGGCGCGATCCGTGCCGGCGCGCATGAAGACATCAATCTCATCACCCTTCTGCTCGGCGCCGAGGAAGCCGGGCTCGAACTGCTGGGCAAGAACGGCCAGTGGCTCTCGGTCGCTCCGCCCGAGGGAGCCCTGGTCGTCAACATCGGCGACATGCTCCAGCGGCTGACCAACCACGTCCTGCCCTCGACCACGCACCGGGTGCGCAACCCGAGCGGGGAACGCGCGCGATACAGCCGCTATTCGATGCCCTTCTTCGTCCACTTGCGCAGCGATTTCGTCTTCGAGACGCTGCCGCAGTGTATAACGAAAGAAAACCCCGATCGTTATCCCGAGCGGATCACGGCCGACGACTACTTGCAGGAGCGGCTGCGCGAAATCGGGCTCAAGACCTGAGCCCCTCTTTTCCTGTCCGAAAGGCCACCCGCACTTAACGAATATTTCAGCCCCGTAAGATATTGCGATCTCCGCAATCGAAAGGGGCGCGTCTTGGACAGGCACCCGGCAGGAGCCGAGCACAACGATGGCCGTTTGATCGACCACGAAGATGCCGACCGCGACGTCATCGCGATCTGCATCGTCGCGGCCGCCATCATCCTGTTCGTCGGTATCGGCGGCACCGTCGGTCCCGAGGTGCTGAACTCGTTCCTGGGCCGGGGCAAGGGTCCCGACAGCGCGCTGGTCGGCGCCTTCCTGCTCAACATCGCCCTGATCATCTTCGGCTGGAGCCGCTATCGCGAACTCGCCGAGGAAGTGACGCTGCGGCGCCAGGCCGAACAGCAGGCGCGCATGCTCGCCGAGACCGATCCCATGACCGGCTTCTTCAACCGCCGCAGCTTCGACGATGCCGTCAACGCGCGGATCGCCAAGGCGGCCGAGGAAGGCTCGGCGGTCGCGCTGCTGATGATCGATCTCGACAACTTCAAGCAGGTCAACGACTACAACGGCCACCAGACCGGCGATATCCTCTTGCGCGCGTGCGCCACGCGGATCTCCGGCTGCGTGCCGGGTGACGCCATCGTCGGCCGGATCGGCGGAGACGAGTTCGCCGTGGCGGTGACTTTCAAGTCGGATCTTCCCGCGCTCGTCGAACGCGTCGCCTCGCGCCTCGTCGACCGCATCGCCCAGCCGACCGACTGCGGAAACGTCGTAGTCGACGTGACCGCCTCGATCGGCATCGCGCGCTCCGACATTTCCAAGCTGGGCGGCACGATCAAAGGCGACGCGCGCGGCCTGCTCGAGATGGCCGACATCGCCATGTACCATGCCAAGCGGCAGGGCCGGAACAGCTACTACTGGTTCGAAGGACCGATGGCCGACGAAATGCGCTTCCGCTGCGAGATCGAGGCCGGCATCCGCCTCGGCATCCCGCGCGGCGAGTTCGTGCCGTACTACGAACAGCAGATCGACCTCCAGACCGGCGAGCTGACCGGATACGAAATGCTGGCGCGCTGGGAATCGCCCGATTTCGGTCTGATCATGCCCGACATCTTCATCCCGATCGCCGAGGACATCGGCGCGATCGGAGACTTGTCCGAATGCGTGATCAGCCAGGCGCTCGACGATGCGCGCGATTGGGACCCGGCGCTCAGCCTCGCGGTCAACGTCTCGCCGGTGCAGCTTCGCGACCCCTGGTTCGCCCAGAAGCTGCTGCGGCTGCTGACCGAGAAGCGCTTTCCGCCGCATCGGCTCGAGATCGAGATCACCGAAAGCTGCCTGCACGACAACGTGGTGCAGGTCCGCTCGCTGATCACCAGCCTCAAGAACCAGGGCATCACCGTCAGCCTCGACGATTTCGGCACCGGCTATAGCTCGCTCGCGCAACTGCGCAGCCTGCCGTTCGACCGCATCAAGATCGACCGCAGCTTCGTCAGCAGCATCGTCGAGAACAAGGACAGCGCCGCGATCGTCCATTCGATCGCGATGCTCGGACAAGGTCTCAAGCTGCCGATCACCGCCGAGGGCATCGAGACCAGCGAAGTGCTGGAGCACTTGCTGCCCTATGGCCCGCTCAAGGGTCAGGGCTATCTCTATGGACGCCCGCAACCGGCTACCGTCGTGCGCGATTGGCTCGAGAGCAAGGGACGGGTCACGCGCCCCCGACAATCCGAAACCGGGGGGCACGGCCGCGAAGAGACCATGCCGCCGCAAAGAGCGGTCAGCAACGGCTGACACCTGAAACACGCGCCGGCGGACTGGACGTTCGCCCGTCCAGCGCATAGATCGCGGCCATGGCGATCGCCTTCACCAAGATGCACGGCCTGGGCAACGACTTCGTCGTGATCGACGCGCGCGCACAAGCCGTGCCGGCGATGACCGGCGCGTTCGCGGCGGCGCTTGCCGATCGCCGCACCGGGATCGGCTGCGACCAGCTCATCCTGCTCGAGCCGTCCCAGCGCGCCGACATGCGCATGCGCATCTTCAACCCGGACGGCGGCGAGGTGGAGGCCTGCGGCAACGCCACGCGCGCCGTCGGCCTGCTCCACGGCGACAAGGCGCGGATCGAGACCATCGCCGGCATCCTGCGGACCGAGCCGCACGAAGGCGGCATCTCGGTCGACATGGGCAAGCCGCGCTTCGACTGGGATGCGATTCCGCTCTCCTATGCCATGGACACGCTGACGATGCCGGTCGGCTGGGACGTGCTAGACGCGCCCACCGCCGTCAACGTCGGCAATCCCCACGTGATCTTCTTCGTGCCCGACGCCAAGGCGATCGATCTGGCGTCGCTCGGCCCGATGATCGAGCACGATCCGCTGTTCCCGGACCGCGTCAACGTCAACGTCGCCAGCGTCACCACGCGCAGTTCGATCGTCCTGCGGGTATGGGAGCGCGCCGCCGGCGAGACCCGCGCCTGCGGCACCGGCGCCTGCGCGACCGCGATCGGCGCGATGCGGCGCGGCCTGGCCGACCGCGACGTGGAGGTCACGCTTCCGGGTGGAACGCTGTCGATCGCCTGGCAGGCCGACGGGCATATCCGCATGACCGGCCCCGCGACGATCAGCTTCACTGGAACCTTCGAGCCCGCCGACTACGGAGCGACGGCTTGAGCGTGACCGTGCATTCGCTCGGATGCCGCCTCAACCTCTCCGAAAGCGAGACGCTGCGCGGCCTGCTCGCTCCGGACGACGATCTCGTCGTGGTCAATTCCTGCGCGGTGACCGCCGAGGCCATGCGCCAGACGCGCCAGACGATCCGCCGCGCCCGGCGTGAGCGGCCCGCCGCGCGGCTGCTCGTCACCGGCTGCGCCGCCGAAGTCGAGCGCGAGGCGATCGCGCGGATGCCCGAAGTCGACGGCCTCGTACCCAACCAGGCCAAGCTCGATCCGCGCGTCTGGAACGTACCGGCACCAGTGCCACGCCCGCAGCCCGGTCATGACGGTGCCTATTCGCGTGCCTTCGTCGCGGTCCAGAACGGCTGCGACCACGCCTGCACCTTCTGCGTCATTCCCCAGGGACGCGGCCCGGCGCGCTCGCGGCCGGTCGCCGAAGTGCTGGAGACGATCGGCCTGCACCTCGAAGCGGGCGCGCGCGAAGTGGTGCTCACCGGCGTCGACCTCAGCTCTTGGGGGCCGGACCTGCGCGCGGATGCCCGCCTCGGCGAACTCGTCGCGGCGATCCTTCGCCGGTTCCCGAAACTGCCGCGCCTGCGCCTCTCGTCGATCGACGGCGCCGAGATCGACGCGCAACTGCTCGACCTGCTGGCGCACGAGCCGCGCCTCATGCCGCATCTGCATCTCTCGCTGCAATCGGGCGACGACATGATCCTCAAGCGCATGAAACGCCGACACACCCGGCGCGACGCGGCGGCGCTTGTCGAGACACTGCGCGCCGCCCGCCCCGACCTCGCCGTCGGCGCCGACCTGATCGCGGGCTTTCCCACCGAGGACGAGGCCATGCATGCCGCCAACCTTTCGGCGATCGCCGATCTCGGCATCGTCCACGGGCACGTCTTTCCCTATTCGCCGCGCGCGGGCACGCCTGCCGCGCGCATGCCGCAAGTGGCACGCCCGACCATAAAGGCGCGTGCCGCAGAGCTGCGCGCCGCCGTCGCCGCCGAACGGATGCGCTGGCTCGAAGGTCTCGTCGGCACGCCGCTTTCGGTGCTTGCCGAGAGCGACGGGACCGGCCATGCCGCCAACTTCGCGCCGGTGCGCCTGCCCGAAGGCACGGCGCGCGCGGCCCTGATCGATCTGACGCCCCGCGCGGTCGTCGAAGGAATGCTGCAATGACGAGTGAACCTCCCGCCACCGACGCCTGGACGCAGCGAGTCTTCGGAGGCTTCCGCAAGACCTCCGAGCGCCTTTCGCAGAACATCGCCGGGATCGTCGGCGGGTCGCGCCTCGACGAGAGTCAGCTCAACGACCTCGAGGACGCGCTGATCATGTCCGACCTCGGCCCTCGCGCCGCCGCGCGGATTCGCGAGAAAATCGCCGAGGAACGCTTCATCCACGATGCCGACGAGCGGGCGGTGATGGAAGCGGTCGCGCGCGAGATCGCCGAGATCCTGCGCCCGGTCGCCAAGCCGCTCGACATCGTGGCCTTCCCGCGCCCGCAAGTGATCCTCGTGATCGGGGTCAACGGCTCGGGCAAGACAACCACGATCGCCAAGCTGGCGCACTTGTTCCAGGAGCAGGACTACGCGGTGATGCTGGCGGCGGGCGATACCTTCCGCGCCGCCGCGATCGGCCAGCTCGCTGTCTGGGCCGAGCGGCTCGGCGTCGACATCGTGAAGGGCCCCGAGGGCGGCGATCCGGCAAGCATCGTGTTCGACGCGGTCAAGGCCGCGACTGATCGCGGCACCGACGCGCTGATCGTCGACACCGCCGGGCGCCTGCAGAACAAGCGCGAGCTGATGGAGGAACTGGCCAAGATCCGCCGCGTGCTCGGCCGGCTCAATCCCGAAGCGCCGCACGACGTGGTGCTGGTGCTCGATGCCACCAACGGCCAGAACGCGCTGGCGCAGATCGAGATCTTCAAGGAAGTGGCGGGCGTGACCGGACTCGTCATGACGAAGCTCGACGGCACCGCGCGCGGCGGCGTGCTGGTCGCGGCGGCCGAGCAGTACGGCCTGCCAATCCACGCCATCGGCGTCGGCGAGAAGATCGACGACTTGCGCCCGTTCGACCCCGACCTCGTCGCGCGCGTCATCGTGGGGATCGCGTGATGAGCGGAACCACGCCTCCCGCAGCGGGCGAGAAGCCCAAGTCCTCGTGGATCAACCTGCTGGTCGATTTCGGGCCGCTGCTCGTGTTCTTCCTGGTCTATCGGCATTTCGCTCCCGAGGACGAGAACAACGGCCTCGGCGTCGTGCTCGCGGTGACCAAGGGCACGATCGCGTTCATGGTCGCGACGGTGATCGCGCTGATCGTCTCGAAATGGCGGCTGGGCCGAGTTTCGCCGATGGTCTGGCTTTCGACCGTGCTGATCATCGGATTTGGCGGACTGACCGTCCTGCTCAACGATCCGTTCTACATCCAGATCAAACCGACCGCGATCTACCTGCTCTTCGCCGCGGTGCTGTTCATCGGCCTCATCAAGGGCAAGCCGATGCTGCGCTATCTGCTGCAATCGGCGTTCGAGGGGCTCACCGACGAAGGCTGGCTCAAGCTCTCGCGCAACTGGGCGGTGTTCTTCGTGTTCCTCGCGATCCTCAACACCGTGCTGATGTATTCGGTCAGCTTCGGGACCTGGCTGCAGGTCAAGCTCTGGGGCTTCACCGCCCTCTCGTTCGTGTTCACCTTCTCGCAGATCCCGATGGTGCTGAAGCACGGCATGGGCGAGGCCGCCGAGAAGGAAATGGTCCAGAACCCGCCCGCCGACTGACCTGAAGCCTACTTGAGCTTGGGAAAGAGGTCCTTCTCGCAGAACGCAATGAAGCCTTCCTGGTCGGGCCCGACGCCGAGCAGGACGATGTGGTCGTAACCGGCATCGACCCACTGGCGGATCGCTTCGAGATGCTTTTCGGGATCGGGCCCGCACGGCACATTGGCGGCGATATCCTCGGGCCGCACGAACTTGCTCGCGGCATCGAAGCCGGCGGGATCGCGCAGTTCGCTGTTCACCGTCCAGTCGAAGGCGCTGAAGGCAAAGCGTTCGTGCGCCTGCTTGAGCGCGGCATCCTCGTGTGCGGCATAAGACAGCGCGGCCTCGCCGTAGGCGGGCCCCGCCTTGCCCTTGGCCTTGGCGAAGGCTTCGATGAGCCCGTCATCGGGACTGGTCGCCATGATTCCGTCGGCGACTTCGGCGGCAAGCGCTGCCGACTTGGCGCCGCTTACCCCCAGCGTCACCGTGATCGGCTCTTCGGGCAAGTCGTAGAGACGCGCATGATCGAGCGAGAAGAATTCGCCGACATGGCTGTGCACCCCGCCCGACCAGAGCATGCGCATGATCTCCACAGCCTCGCCGAGCATCGCGTGGCGCTCGGGCGTGGAAGGCCAAAGCTCGCCGGTGACGTGTTCGTTGAGCCGCTCGCCCGCCCCGACGGCGAGGCTGAAGCGGTTTTCGCTCATCACGGCGATGGTCGCGGCAGCCTGCGCGATGATGGCGGGGTGATAGCGGATGATCGGGCAGGTTAGCCCGGTGGTGATGCCGATCCTCGTCGTCGCGTGGGCAATCGCGCCGAGCACGCTCCAGGCGAAGGGCGAGTGGCCCTGCGCTTCGTGCCAGGGATGGAAGTGGTCCGAGATGGAGACGAAATCGAACCCCGCCTGCTCGGCCCGGACGGCGTTCTCGACGAGCGCCTTGGGCCCGTGCTCCTCGGTCATGAGCTTGTATCCGAATTTCGTCATCACGTTCTCCGCTTTCGTTCTTGCTTAAGGCAATGCGCGAAAACGCAGATGGTTCGCGAACGCGCTCCTGCCCCTAGGGTCAGGAGACAAATGTTCAGGAGAGCCCCGTGTCCGATATCGTCGAACAGGTGAGCCAGTGGCTCGAGCACATGCCGCAAGGGGACTTCGACGAGTATCCCGGCGGGGTCGCCGAGGACTTCGTGCTGCGCCTGCCGTTCATGCCCGAAGGCCTGCCGACCGAATTCGCCGGACGCGAGACGGCGCGCGCGGCGCTGGCGCAGTCCGCCCGGGGCCGCGAACCGCTGGTGTTCAGCGACAAGGTGATCCTGCGCACCGAGGACCCCGAACTTGTCGTCGTCACAGCGAACGCGCGAACGACCATGGCCAGCGGCCGACCCTACGCGAACAGCTACGTGATCTTCGTGCGCATCCGCAATGGCGTGATCATCGAGCACACCGAGTATCTCAATCCGCTCGCGGTCATCGCCGCCGCCAGTTGAATCCGGACCGGTATCAGCCCTTGGGCTTGCGGAACCGGTAGACGAACCTGTCGGTCTTGAAACGCACCGCCGGATCGAACACCAGCTTGGTGTGATCGTCCTCGGGATTGGCGAGCAATTCGCTGGCGTCCTCGAGCACGAAGCCGGCCCTTTCGAAGTCGCGCTTCACCGTCGCCGGGTCGATGCGGTGGAGCTTGTCCACGATCGCGCGGGTATCACCCGGCAGGCCGACATGATCGACGATACCGACGATGCCGCCCGGGCGCATCGCGGCGAAAAGCGCGCTCACGAACGCGTCCGGGTCGGAGCGGGGTATCCCGAATTTCTCCGATTCCCAGTAGAGATCGTGATAACTCAGATTGATGATGGCGAAATCGAAGCTGCCGGGCGCGGCCGAAAAGGCCTCGAACGGATAGCGCACCCATTCGACTTCCGGCCAGCCCGCGACGATCGCCTTCCACTTCACCTGCTCTTCAGGGCTCTTGTAGAACTGTTCCGGCTCGAACGCCGTCACCTTACCCTCGGGACCGACGACCGACGCCATGATCTCGGCCCAGTAGCCGCTGCCCGTCATGATGTCGGCGGCGCGCATGCCTTCCTCGAGCCCGAGATAGGCGAGCACCTCGGCTGGCTTGCGGCTGTCGTCGAGCTTTCGGGCCGGCTCGTCGCGGCGCGGATCGGCGAGGGCCGAGACGAAGCTGTCCGGCGGGACGGTCCCGGCGAAAGCGGACGGGCCGGCGACAGCCAGCAGGATCGTGATCGAAAGAGCGGGCAAACGGCGCATGCGAGGTCTCCTCCCGGATCGCGACACCTTGCGGCCAATCCCCGCGGCGGACAACGACATCCGTCGATGACGATCAGCGCTTCGTCGGCGGCTGGCTCAGATTTCGAGCTGGCTTCCCAGTTCGACCACGCGGTTCGTCGGCAGGCGGAAGAATTCCATCGCGCTCGCCGCGTTGCGCATCATCCATGCGAACAGCTTCTCGCGCCAGATCGCCATGCCGGGCTTGGCCGAGGGCAGCAACGTCTGGCGTGAAAGGAAGAAGCTGGTCTTCATCATCTCGAACGGCCCGCCGCAGATCTCGGTGCGCTTGAGTGCGGTCGGGATGTCGGTTTCCTGCATGAAGCCGTACTTCATCGTCATCCGGTAGAAGCCTTCGCCCAGATCCTGGATCTCGAAGCGCTCGGCCTCCTCGACATAGGGCACGTCCTGAATGGCGACGGTAAGCACCACCACCCGCTCGTGCAGCACCTTGTTGTGCTTGATGTTGTGGAGCAGCGCCGAGGGCACCCCGGCGTTGCTCGAGGCCATGAAGATCGCCGTGCCCGGAACCCGCGCCGCGCTGCCGTGCGCGCTCTTGGCGAAGACGTTGAGCGGCAGCGCCGCCTCGGTCATGCGATCGCGCATCAGGCGGCGGCCCTTGGCCCAGGTGGTCAGCAAGGTGAAGACGATGCCGCCGATCATCAGCGGGAACCAGCCGCCATCGGAAACCTTGGTGAAGTTCGCCGCGAAATAGGCGCCGTCGACGATGAAGAAGATCAGCACGATCGGGATCGCGATCCACAGCTTCCAGCGCCAGATCATCGTCAGCAGCACCGTCATCAGACAAGTGTCGATCAGCATCGCACCCGTCACCGCGATACCGTAGGCCGAGGCGAGGTTCGACGAGTTCTGGAAATAGAGCACCAGCACGATCACGCCGGTCATCAACGCCCAGTTGATCGAGGGGATGTAGATCTGGTGGTACTCGTCCTCGCTGGTGTGGCGGGTCGAGAGGCGCGGGATGAAGCCGAGCTGGATCGCCTGGTGGGTGATCGAGAACGCGCCCGAGATCACCGCCTGGCTGGCGATGAAGGTCGCGCAGGTCGCCAGGATCACCAGCGGCAGGCGCAGCGTTTCGGGCGCGAGGTTGAAGAACGGGTTCTCCATCGCCTGCGCGGCGGCGACATCGTCCATGCCGATGATCATCGCCGCCTGACCGAAATAGTTGAGCAGCAGGCAGGGCATGACGAAACCGAACCACGACATGCGCATCGGACCGCGCCCGAAATGCCCCATGTCCGAATAGAGCGCCTCGGCGCCGGTCACCGCCAGCACCACCGAGCCGAGCGCGAGGAAGCCCAGCATCTTATCGGTCAGGAAGAACTGGATCGCGTACCACGGGTTCAGCGCCACCAGCACCTGCGGCATCTGCACGAGGTGGTAGATACCCAGCACCGCCAGCGTGACGAAGTAGATCGTCATGACCGGCGCGAACAGGGCGCCGACCTTGGCGGTGCCGCTGCGCTGGAGCATGAACAGCGCGATCAGCAGGATCAGCGCGATCGGCAGCACCAGCGGCGACAGCCGCGCCTCGACGACGGTCAGGCCCTCGACCGCGGAGAGCACCGAGACGGCGGGGGTAATCATGCTGTCGCCGTAGAACAGCGCCGTGGCGAACACGCCGAGCAGCACGGCGATGCCGGCGTATCGCGACTTGTTGAGCCGGCCGGAGATCAACGCGACAAGGGCAAGGCTTCCGCCCTGCCCCTTGTTGTCCGCCCGCATGAGGACCGAGACGTATTGCAGCGAGACGACCAGCGTCATCGACCAGAAGATCAGGCTGACGACGCCGAGGATATGCAGATCGTCGATCGCCAGCGGATGCGGGCCGACGAAGGTCTCGCGGAAGGCGTAGATCGGGCTGGTGCCGATGTCGCCGAAGACCACGCCGATCGCGCCGAACGCCAGCTTGGCCACGTTCTTGTTGCGCGCGGCCCCCGGCCCGGCGTGCTCGAACGAATCCGTAGCCGGATCGACGATCTCGGACTGCGCCGCCCCGCTATCGGGCGTGCTCTCATTCATCGCACGGACTCATGTCGCTCGGGTACATAGGCCTTCGCATCTGAAATGTCGCGCGCGGGTAGCAGTTAGCGAAACCGTGAGCAACGCGTCTTATCGCCCTTGTCCCATCATGGCCTGGCTCGCCATGAGCTGGTCCACCCGGCCCATCTTGTCGACGATGTCGGCGCGCAGCGGAATGTCCTCGGGCAGCTTGGCGAGCAGATCGGTCCAGATCGCCTTGGCCTCGGCGAACCGGCCCGACTGGGCCATCGCGAGGCCCAGAAAATAGGGCGGGCCCGCGCTGTCCGGCTCGATCAGCATGGCCCGGCGATAGGCGTAGAGCGAGGCAGGCGTGAGCAGACCGTCGGAATGCGCCACGAGCGCGTTGGCGAGCGCCAGCCAGGCCTCGCCGTTCTTCGGATTATCCTCGACGACGCCGCGCAGCACCGCAGCCGCATCGCCGAAGCGCCCGTTGCGCGCATAGCCATCGGCGACGCTGACCATGGCGTCGCGCGAGATCGGTCCCTTGTCGGCGACGCGGTTGCGCGCCTCGACCAGCGCGGCGGGATCGGCCATCGCCTGCTCGCGCGCCTGCTTGGGCGCGCCGGGCTGGCCGGGATGCCCCTGGAGGCCATAGCCGGCGACGCCGAACAGCAGCGCCGCGCCCAGCGCCTCCCACGTGCCGCGTGGCGCCTTCAGGACGAAGGCGAGCACCGCGAAGGCGACAACCGCCAGCAGGATCAGCAGGACCCAGCTCATGCCGCCGCCCTTCCCGAACGGAACCGGCGGCGCAGCAGGACCACCGCAAGCAGGATCAGCACGACCGGCAGCGCGAACAGCGGCCATGTCAGCGCGGTCACGCGCGGCTCGTAGCTGACGTAATCGCCGTAACGCTCCATCAGCCAGTCGCGAATCTGGTCGGGCGTCTCGCCGGCGGCGATCCGCTCGCGCACAAGCGAGCGCATCGAGCCGGCGATCGGCGCGTCGGAGTCGGCGATCGACTGGCCCTGGCACTGCAGGCAGCGCAGCGTGACCATGAGATCGTGCGCCCTGGCCTCCTGCTCGGGATCGTCGAGCTGGCGATAGGCGTAGGGCGCGGTCTGCTCTTCCTGCGCAAGCACGGCGGGCGCCGCGAGCGTCGTGGCAATCAGCCCCAGCAACATAGCGAGCACATGCTTCACCGGCGCGCCTCCTCCAGCTTCTCGAGGATCATCGGGATGTCCTCCGCGCGGATCTCGCCGATATGCTGGTACCGGATCACGCCCTTGCCGTCGATCACGTAGGTCTCCGGCACGCCCGAGGAGCCGAGCGCGAGCTGGACCTGCCCGTCGTCGTCGGCGCCGATACGCTCGAAAGGGTCACCGTAGGTCGCGAGGAACTGCTGGAGATCGGCGGTGCGGTCGCGCACCGAAATGCCCTCGACCGGCACGCCCATCGCCGCGAGCCGTTCAAGCTGCGGTGCCTCGACGCGGCACGGCAGGCACCAGCTCGCGAAGATGTTGACCAGATGCGGCTCGCCGCCCTTGAGATCGGCGCTGGCGAGGCCGGGCCGGCCGGGGAGCCCGGGCGGCAGGTCGAATTCGGGCATCGGCTTGTCGATCAGTGTGCTCGCAACTTCGCGCGGCGCGGGCCGGAACAGGCCGATCATCACCAGCGCGACGAAAGCCGCGAACAGCACGAGCGGCAGCCAGATCATCCAGCGGCCGGTCTTCGCCGCCTTGTCCTGCCCGGTCCCGCTCATCGATTCTGCCTCTCGCGGCGATAAGCGATCTTGTCGCGCGCGATGACGCGGCGGATGTCGCTCGCGGTGCGCCCGATCAGCGCGAGCACGCCGCCCAGTCCGATCAAGAGCCCCCCGTACCAGATCAGCGTCACGAACGGCTTCCACCACAAGCGCACCTGCCAGCGGCCCGGACCCGTCTGCCCCGGGCTCTCGCCGCCCAGCACGGTGTAGAGCTGGCCGTTCCAGCGCGTCTTGAGCGCCGATTCGGTGGTCTGCTGCGGCGGGGCCCAGAAGCTGCGCGCCTGCGGCAGCAGCATCGAGCCCCCGCCGTCCTTGTAGCGTGCGGTCATCCGCGCCTCGAGCGCGGTCCAGTTAGGCCCGGCGACGGGCTCGACCGCATCGAGCCGCACTGTCCAGGGTCCGACCGTGGCGCTCTCGCCCTCGCGCAGGGCAACCAGCCGCTCTACCGAAAAGGCGCTTTCGCTCGCCATGCCGAACAGCGCGACGGCGATCCCGAGGTGGGCCAGCACCATGCCCCAGACCGCGAGCGGGGTGCGGCGCAGGTTGCGCCCGCGCAGCGGCATCACGCTCGCCACGGCAAGCCCGACGGCAAGCACCAGTCCGATGAAGGGCAGAACGCCGACACCGCCCACCAGCAGCACGGCGATGACCGCGGCGAGAATCGCCAGCCCGGCGGCAATGATCGCGGGGCGCACGCGCGCCAGCGAATCGCGGCGCCAGCGCAGCAACGGCCCGACCATCAGCACCAGCAGCATCGGCACGAAGAACACCGCCCCCATCGGGTTGAAATAGGGCGGGCCGACCGAGACCTTGGTATCGAAGGCCTCGGTGACGAGCGGATAGAGCGTCCCGAACAGGACGATGCCGAGAATCGCGCACAGGGCGACGTTGTTGATCACCAGCGCGCCCTCGCGGCTCACCGGTGCGAAGCGCTCACCCTCCGTCACAGTCGCGGCGCGCAGGCCGAACAGCGTGAGCGCGCCGCCGATGTAGATCGCCAGCAGCACGAGGATGAAACTGCCACGCTCGGGATCGACCGCGAAAGCATGGACGCTGGTGAGAATGCCCGAGCGCACGAGGAACGTGCCGATCATCGACATCGAGAAGGCGACGACGCCGAGCATCACGGTCCAGGCCCGCAAGGCGTTGCGCGCGGCGAGCACGCTGGCCGAATGCAGCAGCGCGGTCGCGGCGAGCCAGGGCATCAGCGAGGCGTTTTCGACCGGGTCCCAGAACCACCAGCCGCCCCAGCCCAGCTCATAGTAAGCCCAGTACGACCCCGCGGTTATGCCCAGCGTCAGGAAAATCCAGGCCGCCAGCACCCACGGCCGCATTGCCCGCGCGAAGGCGGGGCCGACCTCGCGCGTGATCAGCGCCCCGATCGCGAAGCTGAAGGCCACCGAGAGCCCGACGTAGCCGAGGTAAAGCGTCGGCGGATGGAACGCGAGGCCAAGGTCCTGCAGCAGCGGATTGAGCCCGTTGCCTTCGGCCGGCACCGGATCGAGCCGCTCGAACGGGTTCGAGGAAATCAGCAGGAACGCATAGAAACCGAGGCTGACGAAGGCCTGCCCGGCGAGCGTCGCCAGCATCGTGCGCTCGGGCAGCCGCCGCTCGACCAGCGCGACGAAGCCGCCCGCCAGGCTCATCACCGTGACCCAGAGCAGCATCGAGCCCTCGTGATTGCCCCAGGCCCCGGCGATCTTGAAGATCAGCGGCTTCATCGAGTGCGAGTTCATCGCCACGAGCTTCACCGAGAGGTCTGTCCGCGCGAAAACGAGGATCAGCGCGACGAAAGCGATCGCGGTCAGCAGGCCCTGCACCACCGCGACAGGGCGGACCGCGCCCGCGAGCCCCTCGCCGCGCTCGGTGAGCGCAAGCGAGCCCGCGATGAGCTGGAACGCGGCGAGCGCGGCCGCGAGCCAGAGCGCGGCGAGACCGAACTCGGCGATCATTGCGTTTCGGCCACCACTTGCTTGGCCTGCTTCTCGGTCATGTTCTGCATTTCGCGCGGCACGTAGTTCTCGTCGTGCTTGGCGAGCAGGTTGTCGGCCACGAAAGTGCCGTCCGCGCGCATCTTGCCCTCCGCGACCACGCCCGAGCCCTCGACGAAAAGCGAAGGCACGATGCCCGAGAACCGCACGGGCACCTGGGCCTCTCCATCCTGAACGACGAAGGCGATGGTCACGCCGTCGGGCTCGGTCCTGAGGCTGCCGGCCTCGACCATGCCCCCCAGCCGCACCGCGCGGTCGGGCGACGGCGGATCGGCGACGATCTCGCTCGGCACGTAGAAATAGCTCGCCTGGTTGCGCAGCGCCCAGATCGCCAGCAGCGCCGCGGCGATCAGCACGACGAGCGCGATCACCAACAGCACCAGCCGCTGGTGCTTGGGCTTTAGGCCCGAATTGGCGGCAGAAGCCATCAGCGTTCCCTCGACTTGTCGCGCCGCGCCTCGGCACGGCGCATCGACCACCAGGCCCAGGCGACCATCGCCAGAGTGCCGACGATCCCCAGCGCATAGGCGGCCCAAACGAAGGCCCATTGGTCCAGCGATTCGCGCATCAGTCCTCCGCCCGGGCCATCGCCTTGCGGCGCAAGCGCGCCTCGGCCTGGATATCGGCGAGGATCGCGCGCATCCGCGCCAGCACGACGCCCGCGAACAACAGCGAAAAGCCCACCGTCGCGCCGAGCAGCGGCCACAGGAACGCAGCGTCGATCGCGGACTTGCCCATCGTGATGCTGGGCGGCTGGTGCAGCGAGTTCCACCAGACCACCGAGCGATTGATGATCGGCACGTTGATCGCGCCGACGATGCCGAAGATCGCGGCGACTCGGCCGCTGCCGCCGCCCTCGCCGCGCGTCGCGTCGGCGAGCGCGATGTAGCCGAAATAGAGGAACAGCAGCACCAGCATCGAGGTCAGCCGTCCGTCCCAGACCCACCAGGTGCCCCAGGTCGGGCGTCCCCAGATCGAACCGGTGGCAAGGCAGATCGCGGTGAAAGCCGCGCCGGGAACCGCCGCGGCGCGGGCGGCGATGCCCGCGAGCGGATGGCGCCAGACCAGTTCGGCGACGCCGGCGCCCGCGATCGTCGTCCAGCCGGCCATGCCGAGCCAGGCTGCGGGCACGTGGATGAACAGGATGCGCACGGTGTCACCCATCAGCCGATCCGCCGGCGCGGCGAAAAGCCCGTAGGCCAGCGCGGCGAGTGTCACCACGAGACCCGCGACCAGACAGGCCGGGGTCAACCAGCGCGCAATGCGCAGAAAACGGGCCGGGTTCGCGAAGCCGTGCATCTCAAGCGACGCTTCTAGTCCGCGCGCCGCCGCCCGCAAGCCCCGCGATGCCGCGTGCCGCCGGAAATTACCGGCCGATAAGCCGCTGTGCCATGGCGTCGGCGACGCGGTCGGGCGAGTTGCCGGTCTCTTCGGCTTCCCGCCAGATCGCGCGCAGGCGCACGGGCACTTCGGCGACCTTGGCATGAACCTCGGCGATGTCGCAGGGCTTGCCGTCGCGCCGCGCGAGATATTCCAGCGCCACCGCGATGATGCCGCCGCCGTTGATGACATAGTCGGGCGCGTAGAGGACGCCGCGCTCGGCGAGCATAGGGCCGTGGTGCGCGCGCGCGAGCTGGTTGTTCGCGCCGCCCGCGACGATCGGCGCGCGCAGCCGCGCGATACCCGCATCGTCGAGAATCGCGCCGAGCGCGTTGGGGCTGAACACGTCGCACGCGACGTCCATGATCGAATCGGATGCGACCACTTCGGCGCCGAGTTCGTCGGCGAGCGCCTTGGCGCGGGCCGCGTCGACATCGGCGAGCGTGAGCCGCGCGCCCGCCTCGGCGAGCAACCGTGCCGCGCCGCCGCCGACGCTGCCGGTGCCCTGTACCGCGACGTGCACGCCTTCGAGCGAGCGACCGAGCTTGTGCGCCACCGCCGCCTCTATGCCGAGGAACACGCCCTTGGCGGTGAACGGCCCGGGATCGCCGCCAGCGCTGTCGCTGTCGGTCGAGGGCAGTCCGGTGACGTAGGAGGTGCGTTGCGCCACCGCAACCATGTCGGCCTCGTTGATGCCGACGTCCTCGGCGGTGATGTAGCGCCCGCCGAGCCCTTCGATGGCGTCGCCGAATGCCGCGAGCATCGCGGGCGTCTTGGCCTTGTCGGCGCCCGCGAGGATCACCGCCTTGCCGCCGCCCATGGGCAGGCCCGCCATGGCGTTCTTGTAGCTCATCCCGCGCGAGAGGCGCAGCGCGTCGCGCATAGCGCCGCCGGGATCGCCATAATGCCAGAACCGGGTGCCGCCCGCGCCGGGGCCGAGGTGCGTCGAATGGAGCGCGATGATCGCCGTCAGCCCGCTCGCCCGGTCATGCACGAAGTGCACGAGTTCGTGTTCGTCGAAATCAGGCTCGGTCCAGAAGGCGGGCACGCATCGCTCCTTGGCAAAGACTGCGCGCGCATCATCGGGAGAAATGGGGCGATCGATGGGGTTCGAACCCACGACCTCCGGTACCACAAACCGGCGCTCTAACCAACTGAGCTACGATCGCCACACAGATGCGCGCATGCTGGAGGCGCGCTGTTAGGGAACGGCGCGAGCCGCTGCAAGCAGCGATTGGCGCGGGCGAGCGCTCTCGCATAAGCCGGGCGTGTTGCAAAGCAAAAAGTTGCCGGCTTGCCGGCCCGCGTAATTTTATTGCGCGGACCTCGCGCCTTCACCGAGCCGGGCCGCGCGCGGCGAATCGCATCGCACCCCGCCACGACCGAAAGCGACTCGGCAATGACAGATTTTCATCGCGAGCGGGCACGGTTATGCTGGGCATGATGGACCCGACCGACGACTCGACCGCCTCTTCGACCTCCTTCTGGTCCGGCCCGCTCTCGGGCACGCCGGGAGTCCATGTCCGCTCCGCGCAGGCGCCGCATGGCCCGCCGCAACGCGAACCGGGCGAAACGAGCGCAAGCTTCCTGTCGGCGCGAGAGATGCAGCGCGTGCCCTCGCCGCGCGTCGAGATGTTCGTGAAGCGCGATTTCCTCTCCGCCGGGGAGTGCGCTGCGCTGGTCGACCTGATCGATTCGCAGCGCCGCCCCTCGACTGTCGCCAACCACAACGGTGACGACTACTTCCGGACCAGCGAAACCTGCGATCTCGATCATGCCCATCCGGCCGTCGCGGCGCTCGACGCCAGGCTCGCCGAGATCTCGGGGATCGATCCCAGGTACGGCGAGAACCTGCAGGGCCAGCGTTACGAGGTGGGGCAGGAGTTCAAGGCCCACACCGACTATTTCGATCCGCAGCAGCCCGACTACGAGAAGTACTGCTCGGTCTCCGGGCAACGCACCTGGACCTTCATGATCTACCTGAACGACGTCGAAGCCGGCGGCGCGACCCGCTTCAAGGTGATCGACAAGATCGTGCGGCCCGAGCGCGGCAAGCTGCTCGCCTGGAACAACCGCAGGCCCGACAAGAGCCTCAACCCGGCAACGCTGCATCACGCGATGAAAGTCCGCCGCGGCGTGAAGCACGTCATAACCCGCTGGTATCGCGAAAAGCCCTGGGGTTGATCCGCGCACAGGAAATTTGATCGAGGTCAATTCTGGAGCGATGCCGAGGGAATAGTCTCGCGGCATGGAACCGCTAACCGCAACTCCGGCGCTGACGAACTGGCCCGGGCTCTTCGCGCCGACCTCGCCTCCGTCCTTGCGGGCGCCGCAGCCGGCACCGATTCGGCCGGGCGAAATCGACATCGCCCACTTGTTGAAAGTCGGCATGAAGCCGGTGCCGACCGGCGGCAGGGTGAGCATGTTCGTGCTGCGCGGCTTCCTCTCGGAGGCCGAGTGCACCGCGCTCATCACGCGGATCGAGGCATCGCACCGCCCTTCGACAGTGGTCTACGGCAACGGCGACGACAGCTACCGCACCAGTTCGACCTGCGAGTTCGACACGCGGGACCCGGTGGTGAACTGGCTCGACGGCAAGCTCGACCGGATCTCCGGCATCCCGCCGCGCTACGGCGAGGCGCTGCAAGGCCAGCGCTACGCGATCGGCCAGGAGTTCAAGGCCCACACCGATACTTTCGAGCCGAACGATCCGGAAACCGAGCGGCACTGTGCGGTCGCCGGGCAACGGACCTGGACCTTCCTCACCTATCTCAACGATGTCGAGGCGGGCGGCACGACCCGCTTTCCCGCGCTCGACAAGCTGATTCAGCCCGAGCGCGGGATGCTGGTGTGCTGGAACAATCTGCGGCCCGACGGCAGCCCCAACCCCGACACGCTGCACCATGCGATGAAGGTGCGGCGCGGCATGAAGTACGTGGTTACGCGCTGGTATCGCGAGCGCGCCTGGCGCTGAGCCGGGCGCGCGGGGCCCTTACTTGGGCGACGCGACCACGGCACAGGCGACACGGTCTCCCGCCGCGCCCGAGGGCTGGCTCATGTAGTCGTCCGCCTTGGCGTGGATGACCAGCGCGGTTCCATCGGCATCGTAGATCGTGTTCGCGGCCGCCTTGTCGAGCGACACCCCGGTGTTGAGGACCTCGGCCATCAGCATGCCCGAACCGTCGGCGTACTGGTTGGGCATGTCACCGCCGTGGGGGCCGTCCTTCACCAGCAGGCCGTGCTCGCTTGCGCCCGGATTGTAGTGGCCGCCCGCGCTGGCGAACTTGGTGGAGGCGTCGCACACGCCCTTCTCGTGGAGGTGGAAGCCGTGCTCGCCCTCGGAGAGGCCCTTGGCGCTCACCGTCACGAGCACGCCGGTGGGGGTCTGCTTGAGCTTGGCGGTGCCGATCTCGTTGCCCTCCACATCCATGATCGGCGCGCTGGCGACGGCGTCGGCCATGGCGTGTTCCTCGTGGTGGTCGGCAAGCGCGGGCGTGGCAATCAGAGCGGCGATGGCGCTCAGGGCGAGGGCTTTGGTGGGCTTCGTCATCTTGCGGTTTCTCCTACGGGTACGCGAATGCAAATCCGAAATGCGGTCAATCGTTCCCGCCGTCCTCAATCCCAGGACAGCGGCTTGGCGACGTCCTCCAGCGATTTACGCTCGCTGTCAAAGCCGATCCGCCACGCCACCAGCGCCGCGCCGAGCATCAGGACGGAGGCGAGCGCGTAACCGACAAGCACCTGGTCGCGCGAGCCACTCTCGATCAGCACGCCGAAGAACCACGGCGCGGCGACGCCGCCAAGTCCGGTGCCGAGCGCATAGAACAGCGCGATCGCCAGCGCCCGGATTTCGAGCGGGAAGGCTTCGGCAACCGTGAGGTACGAGGAAGAGGCCGCGGCGGAGGCGAAGAAGAACGTGGCGCTCCAGCACAAGGTCTGCGTGGTCGCATCGAGAAGCCCCGCGCGGAAGGCGAAACCGCTCGCCAGCAGCAGCACGCCGGAGGCGGCGTAGGTCCCGACGATCATCGGCCTGCGTCCGATCGAATCGAAGAACCGGCCGAGCACCAGCGGGCCGAGCACGTTGCCCGCCGCGAACGGCAGGATGTACCAACCCACACCGCTGACCGGCACGGCGTAGAAATCGGTGAGCATCATCGCGTAGGTGAAGAAGATCGCATTGTAGAAGAACGCCTGCGCAATCATTAGGGTCAGCCCGTAGACGACACGGCGCGGATAGGTCCTCAGTAGCGTGCGCGCCACTTCGGCCAGGCTCGTCGCGACGCGCGGCGTCACGCGCACCGCCGAGGGCGGGACGGGGCCGAGGTCGTGGCCCTCGGCCGCGACGCGCCGTTCGATGTCCGATACGATCGCGTGCGCTTCCTCGGGTCTGCCGTGAACCGCGAGCCAGCGCGGACTCTCGGGTATGTAGCGCCGCAGCCAGATGATCACGCAGCCGATGATCGCGCCCCCGAAAAACGACACGCGCCAGCCCAGGTCGGGCGCGAACAGGTCCGGGTCGAGCACGACAATCGTCGCGCCGCTCGCCATGGCCGCGCCGATCCAGAAGCTGCCGTTGATGGCAAGGTCAGTCCAGCCGCGCCGGCGCGCCGGAATGAGTTCCTGGATCGCGGAATTGATCGCGCTGTACTCGCCGCCGATGCCAGCTCCGGTCAGGAAGCGCATCAGCGCCAGGCTGGGAAAGTCCCAGGCGAAGGCAGTCCCGGCCGTCGCGAGCAGATAGAGCCCCAGCGTCACCGAGAACAGCCGCTTGCGGCCCCAGCGGTCGGTCAGCCAGCCGAAGAACAAGGCCCCGGTCACGGCGCCCGCCAGATAGGCGGAATTGGCGAGGCCCACTTGCGACGGGGAAAGGGCAAGGCTCTCGGGATCGCGCAGCGCCCCCGCGACCGAACCGGCGAGCGTCACTTCGAGCCCGTCGAGTATCCAGGTGATCCCGAGCGCGAAGACCACGAGCCAGTGAAACCGGCTCCATGGCAAGCGTTCGAGACGCGCCGGAATGGCGCCGGCTTCCGATTTCAGTTCACTGGGGCGGTCTGCGATCGCGCTTGTCCCTCTGCAACCCTGCGGACAGTACCGGCCCCGGGTCTTAACGCAATGCGCGGGCGTCCGCGCTATGGTTGGTTAATGTCCAGCAAGCCTATCGAAACACACGTCCTTAACCGCTTCGCAGCGAGACCGTCTCGAGTGAACATCGACGGTCGCCTCCAGGAACCCCAAGAAATGAATGCCCCGCTTTCCCGGCTGAGCGCCGATCTGTCCATGGCCGCTGATCGCCGCCGCGAGCCACGCTACGCGGCAGCCTGCGAAATGACGATCCGCAGCATGAGCGGATCGACGACCACGGCCGATCTCATCGACATGTCGCGGCATGGCGCCTGCATCAAGTCGGAGGCGGACTGGCTGCGGCCCGGCCGTTTCGTTGCCATCGGCATCGGCCAGGGCGACATGCTCGAGGCCGTCATCCGCTGGACGCGCGACGGATCGGTGGGAATGGAATTTCTCCATCCGGTGCCGAGCGATCGCGAAGACTGGCATGCGCTGATGGATTGCGGCGGCTACTGAGCCGATACGCGAAGCGGATACGAAAAGGGCGGCCCCGGCAGGGACCGCCCTTTTTTCGTCTGGGATGAAGAGCCCGAAGCGCTCTTCGCGCCCGATCAGCCCTTCTTGAGCGTGAGCCCACCGAAGCGCTTGTTGAACTGCGCGACGCGGCCGCCGTCCTGAATCTGCGCCTTGCCGCCGGTCCAGGCGGGGTGCGTGGTGGGGTCGATGTCGAGCACCAGCGTGTCGCCCTCGCTGCCCCAGGTGGAGCGAGTCTGGAAGGTGGTGCCGTCGGTCATCTGGACGGTGATCGTGTGGTAATCGGGGTGCGTATCGGCCTTCATGTCGAATCTCTCTGCTTGGCCGGTTCCGACCGGCCTGCCTTTGGAAAGGCGCGCGCATAGCGGGGCGGGCGCCAAATTGCAAGACTCGTCGCGTCGATCCCCGGCTCGCCGACCGTTCCGGCGTGTGCCGCGCGCTCGGCCGAACCGGCGCGCCGGCCGCGATCAGCTATCCGCGATCATCGCGGTGAAATTGACCTCACACGTGGTCTTGTCGCCGATCGAGGCCTTGCCCCAGAACTTGCAGACGCGCGAACGCTTCTGGACGAATCCCGCCCGCAGATCGAGCAAGTGCCCGGGCTCGACCGGATTGCGGAACTTGGCTTCCTCGATCGCCATGAAATAGACGAGCTTGCCGGTCCCGGCGAGGCCGAGGCTCTCGATCGCGAGAATGCCAGCCGCCTGCGCCAGCGCCTCGATCTGGAGCACGCCGGGCATGATCGGCCGGCCGGGGAAATGGCCCTGGAAGAAGCCCTCGTTGAAGCTGACCGCCTTGACCGCGTGGATCTCGTCCTCGCCGACCGACGCCACCCGATCGACGAGCAGCATCGGATAGCGGTGCGGCAGCGCCGCGAGGATCTTCGGGATGTCGTAGACCAGATCCGCGTCCGCGCCGCCCGTTTCGGGTTCGCCCGCCATCAGCGGCCCTGCGGCTGCGTGCTCGTTCCGGCGGCCGGGGCGGCCTGGCCGGCCGCTGCCGCCTGCTGCGCGCGGGCTTCGCGAACCTGACGCGGCTCCCAGCCGGCCGGCGGCACGAGCTGCGCGGACGGAATCAGCGTGTTGAGTTCGGTCAGGATGTCCTGGTTGAGGTTGTACGCCGCGGCATTCACCGCGACCACCGCCTGCGGGCTGAGCAGCAGCGAGACCTTCTTCTTGGCCATCGCGCTCTTCACCGCCTGGTCGAGCTTGTCCTCGACCTGCTCGGTCACGTAGGCGCGCGACATCGCGACCGGCTGCAGGATGCGCTGCAGCTCTTCCTGGGCGCTTTCCTGGATGCCCTGGATGGTCGCCGCCTGCTGCTGCAGCGAGGCCTGGTTGGGGCTCGCGGCCTGGCTGTCGGCGTTGAACTTGTCGACCAGCGGCTTGAGCTGCGCGGTGATCGCGTCGCGGCGCTGCGAGGCCTGGTCAATCTGCGCCTTGTAAGTGGTCTGGCGCTGCGTCTCGGCGGTCTTGAAGGCGTTCGAGTTGGCGACCACGGCATCGAGATTGGCGACCGCGATACCCTCGACGACCGTCCCGGAGGCCTGCGCGAGCACGGGCTGCGCGCTCACGGCGCCGGCGATCAGGCTGGCGGCCAGCGCGGACTTGAGAATGATACGCATCAGAATTGGGTTCCCACGTTGAAAGTGAAGGCCTTGGTGTCATCCCCCTCACGCTTGAGAAGGACCTTCGAGAAGTTGATCCGGAAGGGACCAAAAGGCGAATTCCAGTTTACGCCGATACCAACCGCGACGCGCGGCTTCCAGGTGTTGCCGACGAAGAATTCCTGGAACGGCGCGATCGTCGAACCGCGCGCCGTGTTGGCGTTGCTCGCGAGACAGGCCGGAGGCGTCGGATTCGTCGGGTTCGTCACGACCGAGACCTCGGTCGCGTTGCAGTTCGCGTCGACCGCTTCGATCTGGGTGTAGGTGGCTTCGCCGTTGGCATTGCGCTCGGGGATGAGCGTGGCCGTCGCCACACGGTCGAGAGTCGGCTTGGTGATGCCCCAGACCGCGCCGGCATCGACGAAGATCGACGGGCGCAGACCGAGTTCGCGCGCGCCCGAGCCCAGCGGGATCTCGAGTTCGGCGCGGCTCATGTAATAGTACTTGCCGCCCAGCGCGTCGTCCGACCAGTCGCGCCGGCTGTCGGAGAAGCCGTCGCCGCTGTCGCCGTCGATGATCCCGTCCTCGTTGGAATCGATGTAGGGCTTGCGCAGCACGCGCGGACCGACGCCGCGGATGTCGAAACCGTAGATCTGCGGCTCACCGAGATAGAAACGATCGGTCAGGCGAACGTCGTCGACGCCGGGCTGGTTGCGGTCCGACAGCGCCTTGATCGCCCCGCCTTCGCCCTGCACCGAGAAGATGAAGCCGCTGCCGAGCGGCCAGTAGCGCGCGGCCTTCGCGGTGAGGCGCGCGTACTTCACCGACCCGCCGAGCCCGGCGAAGTCCGCGCCGATCGAGGCAAGCAGGCCGCGCGAGGGACGGATGCGGTTGTCGAGGCGGTCGTAGATCAGCGAGAGACCGACGATCGAGCTGGTGCGCTTGCCGATCGCCTCGCACAGATAGCGGCCCGCGAGCAGCGGGTCGCACTGGTTCTGGCCGAGACGGTCGGAGAAGAAGATGCCCTCGTCGAGGGTAACGTCGTCGTAGTTCAGCGTGTAGCGCGCGATACCCGTGAGGTATTCGGTGAGCGGCAGGCCCGCGCGGATCTGGAACCCGGTCGTGACCTGCTGATAAGTGGTGTCGCGATCGTCGGTGAAGCGGAAGCTGTTGTAGTCGCGGCGATAGACGTCGACGCCGAGCGAAACATTGCGATCGAACACATAGGGTTCGGTGAAGCTGGCCTCGATGCTCTTGGTATAGCGCGAGTAGCTGCCCGAAAGCCCGATCGTCTGGCCACGGCCGCGGAAGTTGCGCTGCTGGATCGAGGCCTGGAAGATGAAGCTCTCGAGGCTCGAGAAGCCGGCGGAAAGCTGGAGCTGCCCGGTCGGCTTTTCCTCGACGTTGGCTTCGAGCAGAATGCGGTCGGGCGCGCTGCCCGGCTTCTGCTCGACCTCGAACTTCTCCTGGAAGTAGCCGAGCGACTTGATGCGGTTCGACGACCGCTTGACCTGGAGCGAGTTGAACGCGTCACCCTCGGTGAGGCGGAATTCGCGCCGCACGACCTTGTCCTGGGTCAGCGTATTGCCGTTGACGTCGATTCGCTCGACGTAGACGCGCGGCGCTTCCTGGATCACGAAGGTCAGACTCATCGTGAGGTCTTCCTTCGAGCGGTCGTAGCGCGGCCGCACGTCGGCAAAGGCATAGCCGAAGGCGCCCGCCGTCTCGTTCAGCTTCTCGATCGTGTCCTCGACGAGCTTGGCGTTGTACCAGTCGCCCTTGGACATCGGCAACTGCTTGCTGAGCGTCTCGCCGTCGAAGTCGCGAAGCTGGCTGTCGACCTCGATGTCGCCGAACTTGTACCGGTCGCCTTCCTCGACGACGTAAGTGATGATGAAGTCCTTCTTGTCCGGCGTCAGCTCGGCGACGGCCGAAACGACGCGGAAATCGGCATAGCCCTCGGTCAGGTAGAACTGGCGCAGCTTCTGCTGGTCGAACGCCATCCGGTCGGGGTCGTAGCTGGTGTTCGAGGAGAAGATCTTGAGCAGACCCGTCTCCTTGGTGACCATCTCGCCGCGCAACTCGCCATCGGAGAACTTCTCGTTGCCGATGATGTTGATCTGGCGGACCTTCGACTTGTCGCCCTCGGTGATCTCGAACACGATGTCGACGCGGTTCTGGTCGAGCATGACCATCTTGGGCTCGACCGTCGCCGCATAACGGCCCTGGCGCTTGTACAGCTCGATGATGCGCGCCACGTCGGCGCGGACCTTGGAGCGGGTGAAGATCTGGCGCGGTGCGACCTTGATCTCGGGCAGGATCTTGTCGTTCTTGATCCGTTTGTTGCCCTCGAGAATGATCCGGTTGACGACCGGATTTTCCTTCACCTGGATCGAGACGAAGCCGTTCTCGTTGGTGATCTGGACGTCGGCGAAGAGTTCGGTCTCGTAAAGCGCCTTGAGCGCCTGGTCGGCGGCGGCCGCGGTATAAGTCTGGCCCGCGCGAAGCTGGATGTACGAGAGGATCGTCTGAGGCTCGAGGCGTTCGGAGCCGACCACGCGGATCGACTTGATCGTGTCGCCCTGCGTGGCCGTCGGGGCCGGCGTCGCCGCGGGCGCATCGGTCGGGGCCGCGGGCGTCTGAGCCTGCTGCGCATAGGCAGCGACCGGCACGCCGGTCAGGATCGTCGTGCCCAGAAGAGCCACGGCCAGTTTCGAGCCATATCCGGCATCGAAGCTGCGAACCTTATCCAATCCCATCATTCCAAGCCAATTCCCGTAAGCGCGTTGACCGAAGCCATGCATCCCCGTTCAGGGACATTCGCCTCCCCGCGAACAATCGCCGCCCTCTGCCCGATGGACGATAGCCAATCAAGCAGACAATCCCGGCGAGATCGTGATCGTTCGAGATTTTCCTTTCGCCTAGCCCCCGAAAAACGGGAGCGCAGCCAGGTCGTTGATCGTCACCAGCAGCATCAGGGCAAGGACCAGGGCTACCCCGGTGCGAACCGCCCATTCCTGACTGCGCTGATCAAGCGGCTTCCGGCGAACCGCCTCGGCCGCATAGAAGGCCAGGTGACCGCCGTCGAGCGCCGGAATTGGCAGGAGATTGATGAATGCCAAATTAATCGAGATCAAGGCGACGAAGCTTACGAACTGAAGCCAGCCCAATGTGAATTGCTCGCCCGAATACTTCGCGATCTTGATCGGTCCGCCCAGTTCCTTGACCGAGCGTTCGCCGGTGATGATCTGGCCGATACCAGCCGCCATCATCCGCATGATGTCGAAACTCTGCTCGAAGCCGAGCGTCACGGCCTCGACCGGCCCGACCTTGGTGACCTCGACCGCGCCCGAGCCCGCGCCGATGCCGATGCGGCCAACCCGCGCCTCGTTGCCGAAGCGATCGGTCTCCAGTTCCTCGGCGATCCTCACGGGGATGGCCAGGGTCTCGCCACCGCGCGAAACCGTGACGTCGATCGTTCGGCCGGGATAAGGCACGACGTACTGGGGAATATCGGTGAAGCTGTCGATGGCATGGCCGTCGACCGCGACGATCCGGTCGCCGATTTCCAGGCCCGCTTCCTGTGCCGCCGAGTTCTCCGTGAACGTCGCGACGTCGGGCACCGCAACGGCCTTGCCGAGCGCGAGGTTGAAGGCGGTGAAGATCGCGACGGCGAACAGCAGGTTCGTCATCGGTCCGGCCAGCACGATCAGCGCGCGCTGCCACAAGGGCTTGTGATGGAATTGCCGCGAACGCTCCGCTTCGCTCAACCCGTCGCCGGCGCGAGCGGGGGTGCTCGTCGCGTTCATGTCACCGGCGAACTGGACGTAGCCGCCCAGCGGCAGCGCGCACAGTTTCCAGCGCGTGCCCCTGCGGTCGGTCCGACCGAACAGTTCCTTGCCGAAGCCGACCGAGAAGGCATCAGCCTTCACGCCGAACCAGCGGCCGACGAGATAGTGGCCCAGTTCGTGGATGACGATGAGCGGACCGAGGACGAGCGCGAAAGCGAGAATCGTCGTCAGGATCGAGGGGGAGGCGGTCAAGTCAGGCTGTCTCCATCAGGAAGCGCGCACGCGCGCGCGCCTCGCCGTCGACCGCGAGAACGTCGTCGAGCGACGCGGGCGGCGGCGGGGCATAATCGGCAAGAACATCTTCCACTTGTGCCGCAATGCGGGTGAACCCGATCTGACCGGCAAGAAATGCCGCGACCGCGATCTCGTTGGCGGCGTTGAGAACGGCGGGGATGCCGCCGCCCGCTTCGGCCGCCTGGCGCGCGAGTCGCGTCGCGGGAAAGCGCGCTTCGTCGGGCGTGCCGAAGCTCAGCGTGCCGATTGCCGCGAGGTCGAGCGGATCGCACGGCGTGTCCATCCGCGCGGGCCACGCCAGCGCCGAGGCGATCGGCACGCGCATGTCCGAGGGGCCGAGCTGGGCAAGCGTCGACCCGTCGCGATACTCGACCATCGAGTGCACCACCGATTGCGGGTGCACGAGAATGCGGAGGCGATCGAGACCGACGGGGAAAAGGTGAAAGGCCTCGATCAGTTCGAGACCCTTGTTCATCATCGTCGCCGAATCGACGCTGATCTTGGCGCCCATGTCCCAGTTGGGATGGCGCACCGCCTGCGCCGGAGTCGCGGCGGCGAGCCGGTCGGCGTCCCATTCGCGGAACGGCCCGCCGCTCGCGGTCAGGGTGATGCGGCGCACGTCGGCCCGGTCATTGCCGGCGAGGCACTGGAAGATCGCGTTGTGCTCGGAATCGACGGGCAGCACAGTCGCCCCATGGCGCACCACCGCCGCGGTCATCACCTCGCCCGCCGAAACGAGCGCTTCCTTGTTGGCAAGCGCCACGGTGCCGCCCTGCTCGATCGCGGCCATCGTCGGCGCAAGACCCGCGCAGCCGACGATGGCCGCGATGGTGAGATCGACCGGGCGCGCCGCCGCCTCGATCAGCGCCGCCGCGCCGGCGGCCGCCTCGACGCCGCTGCCGGCCAGCGCCTCGCGCAGCTCGGGAAAGCACGTCTCGTCACCGACGACCGCGATCTCGGCACCGAACTCGATCGCCAGCCGCGCGAGGTCGGCCGCCTGGCAATTGGCGGTGAGCGCCACCACGCGCCAGTCATCCTTCCGGCGGCGCAGCAGATCGAGCGTCGATGCGCCGATCGAGCCGGTGGCCCCGAGAATCGAGATGGATCGTTTGTTCACAAAGCTCCTGCTACGCGCGCTACCATGAAAATAGCGCCAACGGCGACCGAAACCGACAGCAGGCCGTCAACGCGGTCGAACAGGCCGCCATGGCCGGGCAGCAGCTTGCCCGAATCCTTGACCCCGGCGCGGCGTTTCATCCAGCTTTCGAAGAAGTCGCCCGCCTGCGCCACGACGGCGGCGACGATCCCCGCGAGCACGACCGACGGCAGCCCGCCGATCGCCGCCGACGAAACCGATGCGGCGCCGTCCGCCCCGAGCCGCGAGGCGCCGACTGCATCGAACAGAAGCCAGATCACCAGGCTTGCGCCGAGCGCTCCGCCGGCGAGCCCCGCCCAGGTCTTCGACGGCGAAATGCGCGGCGCGATCTTCGGACCGCCAAAGGTGCGACCGGAAAAATAGGCGCCGACGTCGGTGCCGATCACCGCGCCCAGCAGGACCAGCACCGCGAAGATGCCGAGCGCGGAATCGCGCAGCGCGATCAGCACCGTCGCGCCCGCCGCGCAGTAGACCGCGCCCGCCAACCGCCACAGATTGCGGTGCGTTCCCGGCTCGCGAAACAGCAGCGCGAGCACCGACCATTCGAAGTAGACGCCGATCGCCACCGCCGCGACGAACAGCGTCCAGACGATCCCGCCAAACCAGAGAGCGGCCCCCGAAATCGCCAGCATGACCACGGCCGAGGCCGCGCGCTTGGGCAGGTCCGCGGTGCGCACGGACAGCGGAACGGTGACGTAGCCCTTGATGCGATCGCGCTTGCGGGGCTTGTCAGCGGCCACCGTATCGCCTTTCGCGCTGCGCGAAAGTCTCCAGCGCCGCGCCCAGGTGCTCGGCGGTGAAATCGGGCCACAGCACCTCGGTGAAGATCAGTTCGGCGTAAGCCGCCTGCCACAGAAGGAAATTGGACAGCCGCTCCTCGCCCGAAGTGCGGATCAGCAGGTCGAGCGGCGGCAGGTCGGCGGTGTCGAGTTCGGCCTCGATCGCCTCGGGCGTGACCGCGCCCTTGGCCGCGGCCTTGGCCGCCGCGCGCGCGATTTCGTCGTGCGAGCCGTAATTGAGCGCAACGGCGAGAATCGTGCCTGTATTGTCGGCGGTTCGCGCCAGCGCGCCCTCGATGAGCTCGACGACGTCGGATGCGAACGCCCGGTAATCGCCGATGATCTTCAGCCGGATGCCGTTGTCCGCCATCTCGTCGAGATCGGACAGGATGAAGCGCTTCATCAGCGCCATGAGGTCGGAAATTTCCTCGTCGGGCCGGCGCCAGTTCTCTGTCGAGAAGGCGTAGATGGTCAGCGCCTCGAGCCCGAACTCGCGCGCGCCGCGCACGAGCTTGCGCACGGCCTCGACACCGCGCTGATGCCCCATCGCGCGCGGCAGGTGACGCTTCTTCGCCCAGCGGCCGTTGCCATCCATGATGATGGCGACGTGCCGCGCTCTTGGTGCATCATCCGTCATCAGGAGACCGGCTCCCGGAGCCTCACTGGCTCAGGATGTCCTTTTCCTTGCGCGCCAGTTCCTCGTCGACGGCCTTGATCATCTCGTCGGTGAGTTTCTGCACCTCGTCCTCGCCGCGCTTCTTGTCGTCCTCCGAGATTTCCTTCTTGTTCTCGTCGGCCTTGAGCGCCTCGTTGCCGTCACGGCGCACGTTGCGGATGGCGACGCGCGCCTTCTCGGCATATTGCCCGGCGAGCTTGGCGAGTTCCTTGCGGCGCTCCTGCGTCAGGTCGGGGATCGGCAGGCGGATCGTATTGCCGTCGTTGATCGGGTTGAGCCCGAGCCCCGCCGAGCGGATCGCCTTTTCGACCGGGCCGACGTTCGACTTGTCCCAGACCTGCACCGAGAGCATGCGCGGCTCGGGCGCGGACACCGTCGCGACCTGGTTCAGCGGCATTTGCGAACCGTAGACCTCGACCGTGATCGGATCGAGCAGGGTCGTATTGGCACGGCCGGTGCGCAGGCCCGAAAGGTCGTGCTTGAGCGCGTCGACCGCGCCCTTCATCCGACGTTCGAGGTCGGCCTTGTCGTACTTGGCCATGGTTCAGGCTCCTTTCTGGACGATCGTCTGGGTGCCTTCGCCCGAGAGCACGCGGGCGAGATTTCCCTTCTCCCGGATCGAGAACACCACGATCGGTATGTTGTTGTCACGGCAAAGCGCCACGGCAGAGGCGTCCATGACCTTCAGGTTGTTCGCGAGTACCGTATCATAGTCGACGCTGTCGTAACGCTTGGCCGAGGTGTTCGTCTTGGGATCGCTGTCGTAGATCCCGTCGACGCTGGTCCCCTTGAGCAGCGCGTCGCACTGCATTTCCGCCGCGCGCAGCGCCGCGCCGGAATCGGTGGTGAAGTAGGGCGCGCCCACGCCCGCCGCGAAGATCACCACCCTGCCCTTTTCGAGATGGCGCTCGGCCCGGCGGCGGATGACGGGTTCGCAGACCTGGTCCATCTGCACCGCCGACTGCACCCGCGTATCGACGCCGAGCTGCTCGAGCGCGTTCTGCATCGCGAGCGCGTTCATCACCGTCGCCAGCATGCCCATGTAGTCAGCCTGCGCTCGGTCCATGCCGCGGGCCGCGCCCGCCATGCCGCGAAAGATGTTGCCGCCGCCGATGACGAGGCAGATCTGCAGACCCGTGTCCTTGGCCGCCTTCACTTCGGCGGCGAGTTCGGCGACGAACCCCGAATCTATCCCGAATTGCTGCTCGCCCATGAGCACTTCGCCCGAGAGCTTCAGGAGGATGCGCTTGTAGGCTGGCTGGGGCATGGGCTCGTGATCTCGGGAATGAACGCGGCCAACCCTTAGGGGGCACGGCGGAAAATGCCAAGGACCTGATCGGTTCGCACTGGTGGAATGCCCGTGGATTACCGCCGGTTCCCGCGCCGGGGATCGGCGCCCGGCGTCACGCCGCCGGACGGATCGCCCGGCAAGCCCCACCGGTCCGCACAAACCGAAAAGGGGCGGGAACGAACCGTTCCCGCCCCTTGCCGATAATCTTGAGAAAGAAACGAAGGTCAGCCCTGAACGGCCGCCGCGACCTCCGCCGCGAAGTCGCTGACTTCCTTCTCGATGCCTTCGCCGAGCTGGAAGCGCACGAAGTCCTTGAGGACGATCTTGCTGCCCGCTTCCTTGCCGGCCTGATCGACGACCTGCTGCACCGGGGTCTTGTTGTCCATCACGAAGACCTGGCTGAGCAGTGCGTTTTCCTTGGCGAACTTGGCGACCGCGCCTTCGACCATCTTCTGCTGCACGTTCTCGGGCTTGCCGCTCTCGGCCGCCTTCTCGGCCGCGACCTTGCGCTCGCGCTCGATCATCTCGGGGTCGAGGTCGTCGGCGGTGAGCGCCATCGGGAACGCGGCGGCGATGTGCATCGCAAGCTGCTTGCCGAGGTTTTCGAGGACATCGGTCGAAGCCTCGCTCTCGAGCGCGACGAGCACGCCGATCTTGCCGAGGTTCGGCGCGGCCGCGTTGTGCATGTAGGGAACCACGACGCCATTGGCGACCTCGACGGTCTTCATGCGGCGGATCTGCTGGTTCTCGCCGATCGTCGCCACGCTGTTGGTGAGCGCGTCGCCGACGGTGGTGCCGCCCGGATAGGCGGCAGCCTTGAGCGCCTCGACGTCGTCACCCGCGACGGTGAGCGCGACCTCGGTGGTCTTGCGCACGAAGTCCTGGAACTGGTCGTTCTTGGCGACGAAGTCGGTCTCGGAGTTCACTTCGACGGCGACACCCTTGGTGCCTTCGACGGCGACGCCGACGAGGCCCTCGGCCGCGGTGCGGCTCGACTTCTTGGCGGCGGCGGCGAGGCCCTTGACGCGCAGCGCATCCTCGGCGGCCGCGAAGTCGCCATCGGCCTCGTCGAGCGCCTTCTTGCAGTCCATCATGCCCGCGCCGGTCTTCTCGCGCAGGTTCTTAACGTCAGCGGCGGTGTAAGCCATCGCGATTATCCTCTTGTAAAGTTTGCAGGCGCGCCGGGCCCATGGACCCGGCGCGCGACAGTCTCATGACGCCGTGGGGCTCATGACGACACGCGGGTCGATCAGGCCTCGGCGGCGGCCTCTTCGGCCGCGGGCTCGTCGAGCGCGCCCATGTCGATACCCGATTCGACCTGGGCCTCGCGGCCGCCCTTGGTCGCGGCCTGGGCCACGGCCTCGCAGTAAAGGCGAACGGCGCGGCTGGCGTCGTCGTTGGCCGGAATCGGAAAAGCGATACCATTGGGGTCGACATTGGTGTCGAGGACACCGACGACCGGAATGCCGAGCACGTTGGCTTCCTTGATCGCGAGATCTTCCTTGTTGGCGTCGATCACGAACATCACGTCGGGAATGCCGCCCATGTCGCGGATGCCGCCGAGCGAAAGCTCGAGCTTGTCGCGCTCACGCGTGAGCTGGAGCACTTCCTTCTTGGTGAGGCCCGCGGTGTCGCCCGAAAGCTGTTCCTCGAGGCTCTTGAGGCGCTTGATCGACTGGCTGATCGTCTTCCAGTTGGTGAGCATGCCGCCCAGCCAGCGGTGGTTGACGAAGTGCTGGCCGCACGCGCGCGCGGCTTCGGCGATCGGCTGCTGCGCCTGGCGCTTGGTGCCGACGAACAGGACCTTGCCGCCCGCCTGGACGGTGGCCGAGATGAACTCGAGCGCGCGCGCCATCAGCGGCACGGTCTGCGACAGGTCGATGATGTGGATGCCGTTGCGGGCGCCGAAGATGTACGGCTTCATCCGCGGGTTCCAGCGGTGCGTCTGGTGGCCGAAGTGCGCGCCGGCCTCGATCAATTGCTGCATGGTGACGACGGGAGCCGCCATAAGTAGTTCCTTTCCGGTTCGACCTCTGGGACGCTGGAACCGTGCAGTTCGCCTGCTGCGGCACCGGTATGGGCGCGTCCCATGTGGATTTGCCGCCCGCCTGCCCGCGATTCGGAAACAGACATTGGTCGGCGGCGCGGGCCTTAGCGAGTTGCGCTGCGAAAATCCAGCCCCTCGCTTCGCCCCGAGGCAAAGTCGATTCGCCGCAACTTGCTTACTAACCCCGACAAATCGAGGAACATCTTGATTTTCCTGCGATTAGTCAGGTCGCAGGCACATGCGCGGGCGGCTTGCGGACGCGCGGCGGCGGTAAGCCGGCCGGTTCGCGCGGCGATCCCGGAGCGAAGCGCCACGCCGCCACGCAACGAATCCATCGGGGGCAAGACCGACGGAGCACGTCATGACCTCACTCATATCGCTGCTTTTCGCAGCCGCCGCCGCAATCGCGCTCACATTGACCCGCCAGAGCCTATGCCGCGCGGGCCCGGAAATCCGTTCGCTGTGGCGGCACGTCGCCGTCCCGGACGAGAGGATGCGCGTCACCATGCGGTTTCATGCGATCGGCAAGCGGCACGCCCTGTCCGCACCGCCTGCGCTGCCGAGGCGAAAATCCCGCCGGCGCACCAGCGGGACGGCGAAACTCCCCGCGCACCGCCTTCATCACTTCGCCAAGCCGTGCAAAACGGCCTGAATGCCAAGGCTCGCGAGGGATGCCGCCGCGAACGGACACGATGGGCACGCTGCAGGGAATAACGCTTGACTAGATAGAACAAAGCATGAACAACGTGCCTCTGGAACATATTTAGAACGATTCGTGGTTTTCCACAAGGCACACACAGGCGGTGCACAGGAATTCCCCGAAGTCAGGAGGTCGAGATGATCACGTTTGCTGCGCTTCTGTTTCCCCTGTTCGGTCTTGTCGCTCTCGCCGTTTCGGCGTTCACTCTGGGCAGCGAGTGGAAGCGCGCGGTCGCGCTTTCGCGCCGGATGACCGGCAACGCGCGACCGCAAGGGCTGCGCGTTCGCATCGCGGCGCCGCGCAGCCCCGATCTCGTCGCGGTCCGCTAGTCTGCCAGCCGCAGCAGTGCGGTCGGCGCCGCCGGCGTGCGGTTGTTCACCTTCCAGGTGAGCGTTTGACCGACGGGCGTCTGCTGCGGTCCCTCGTCGGTATTGTTGGCGAGCACTTGCGCGTCGGTGGTAATGGTGAAGGTGCCGTCGATCGCCGGCATGTCGTCTGCGTCGGCCTCTGTAGACGTCTGCTCGACCTTGCTCATCGCTCCGCTCATGATCCCGCGCATCGCCATGCCCCCCATCATGCCGCCGCCGGCGCCGTAGCCCGGCGCATCGATCCGCACGCTGCCGTCGTCGCGCAGCGAGACCTGGACGAGCGCGTTGGCCATCGGGAAGCCTTCGATGGTCGGGAAGAGAAAATCGTGGTCGAGGCGGCCTTCGAGCATGAAGTCGACCTCGAACTTGCCGTCGCCCATATACTCGACCTTGCGCCATCCCTTCTGCCGCAAGAGCGTCTCGGCGAAGGCGCCAGGCGCTTCGGGATCACCCGGATCGACACCGCCGAACATGCCCATCATCGCCGCCGAACCCTTCGCGTCCTGCTGGCGCTCGGCCTCCCACTCGCTGCGCTGCCGATCGAGATCGGCGCTGTTGCATTTGCGCGCCTCGCCGGTCTCGTCGTCGTAGCACGGCTCAGGCGTGAACTTGGCCTTCTCCGCCGCCTTCATCAGCGGCATCAGATAAAGTTCGCCCGCATAGCTGAAGCGAAAGCTCCCATCGCGTTTGACATCGAGCGCCGAGCCGAACCGTCCCGGTGCGAAAAGGCACGCGCTCAGTGCCAGCGATAGCAAGGCGACCAGTGCCGCCGCCGCCGTCCGCCGTTTGTGTACAAGCTTCATGATCTCCCCCTGCCTGCCAGCGTTTGGCCGAAGGTGCCTCCTTCAGCGCGTCGCCGCAGCGTATAGCGCAATCGCGGCCGCATTGCTCACGTTGAGGCTTTCCATCGCCTCACTGATCGGCAGGCGCGCCAGTGCATCGCAGTGCTGCTCGATATTATGGCGCATGCCCTCGCCCTCGGCGCCAAGCACGAGCGCGACGGGGCCTGCGGGAAGCGCGTCGGCAAGCGTTGCCTCGGCCTCGCCGGCAAGGCCGATCCGCCAGTACCCGGCTTCGGCGATTTCCTCGAGCGCGCGGGCGAGGTTCACCACGCGCGCCCAGGGCACGATCTCGAGCGCGCCCGAAGCGGACTTCGCCAGCACACCCGATTCGGGCGGCGCGTGGCGGTCCTGCGTGACGATGGCGCAGGCGTCGAACGCAGCGGCGGAGCGCAGGATCGCGCCGACGTTGTGCGGATCGGTGACCTGGTCGAGCACGATCAGCGGCCGCGCCGGGTCGGCATCGAGCACGTCGGCGAGGTGGATGTCCTCGAGCGGCGCGCACTCGAGCACCAGCCCCTGGTGCGGCGCGTCGCGCGCGACGAGCCGGCCGAGATCGGCAACGTCGGCCCATTCGACGGGAAAGTCGGGCGGCAGATCGCCGCTCAGCGATTCGACGCCCTCGCGCGTGGCCCAGAGCTTGTGGTGCTGCCGGTCGGGGTTCATCAGTGCGGCTTCCACCGCGTGGCGGCCCCACAAGCGCACTTGCCCGCGCGAGGCGCGTCCGCTGCCCCTGCCGCCGCGCATGCGCCCGGCCCGGCCCCTGAGGGCCCGCTCGGATTTGTCCGACCCGCGCTTCGCCATGTCTCGTCCTTTTTTTGGCATTCGACGCAAAAGTTTCGCGTCCCGAGGCGCGCTCCTGCCAGCGACCCCATTGACAGGCAAGGTTCGCTTCGCCATGAGCGCGCCTTCTCGGCAGGAATGCTCCCCTCGGGGGGCGCGGGGCGGGCCAGATCCCTCCCCTGATTTTTCCGCGAACCGGTGTGGACAGGTGGCCGAGTGGTTAAAGGCAGCAGACTGTAAATCTGCCCGCGCAAGCGTACGTTGGTTCGAATCCAGCCCTGTCCACCACCGCCCTTTCTCAGCACATCTCCGAAAAGCCCTAGAAATCGCAGAAAACCAAGGGTATTATCGCCATTACCGTCCGCGTTTGACCGCTGCAATTTGCCTGCAACCGGAGCCAAGTGTGGGGGTAATGTGGGGGTAAAGTAGCTTACCCCCACACTTTGGTTTCGCAACTCGGTCCCGAAAAGTGTGGGGGTAGAGCAATGGGCAAACTCACGGCGGTAGCGGTCAAGGCAGCTTTGGCGAATCCGGGCACCTATCAGGACGGTGACGGATTATTCCTGAAAGTGGACAAACGCGGTGGTGCCTACTGGAATTTGCGACTCCAACAGGATGGTAAGCGACGAGATATCGGCGTCGGCAGCGCGAAGCTGGTTACGCTCGCCGAAGCGCGCGCCAAAGCGGCGGAACTCCGCAAGGCGGTAAAGGTCGAAAAGCGGGATGTGCTGACCGAGCGCAAGGACGAGGACGCTGCCAAGGTCACCTTCCGCGAAGCCGCTACCCAATATCATTCGGAGAACGAGGCGGGCTGGAAAAGCGATGTCTATGGTCGTCAATGGCTCGCCAGTCTGGAGAACTACGCCTTCCCGAAACTGGGCGACATGACGACCGGCGGAATCACTGCTGCCGACATTATCGGGGTGCTCACCCCGATTTGGCAGGAAATCCCCGAAACAGCCCGTCAGGTTCGTAACCGGATTTGCGCGGTCCTCGACTACTCCCACGCAAAGGGCTGGCGCTCTACAGAAGCTCCATCGGGCAATAGTAGCCTGAAAGCGGGGCGAGGGTTGCCGCGACAGGTCAAGAAACCTGAAAACCGCAAGGCGATGCCATACGTCGCCGTTCCTCCGTTCCTGACCGCGCTGCGTCGCAAACCATCCTATTCGCGTTTGGCGCTCGACCTGCTCATTCTGACCGGCGTTCGCTCGCAGGAAGTGCGGCTCGCGAAGTGGGATGAATTCGATCTGGACCAACGCCTTTGGACAATTCCAGCCGAACACATGAAGCGCAGCAGGGCGCACATCGTGCCGCTGTCAGAAGCGGCGATGGCGGTTCTTGTGAAAGCGGACGCGATGCGGCTTGAGGGTGCCGAAGTCGTATTCCCTGGCATGACCGGTACGGCGATGTCCAACATGACGCTACTCAAGGTCATGCGCGATATGCAGGAGCCTTTCCACGTCCACGGTTTCCGCTCCAGCTTTACCGACTGGGCGGCGAACGAAGGCTTCCCCAACGCAGTTGTCGAAGCGGCACTAGCGCACAAGACGCCGGATGCTGTGCAGGCCGCGTATCGGCGAACGACCTATCTCGGCACGCCCGAGAATCCAGGCGCGAGAGTGAAGCTGATGGATGCGTGGGGAGAATACTGTTCTGGTGCCCATGCTTAAGCCGGTATGCCCAAAATTGATCCTCCACCTAGGTGACATTGTAGATATCGCATCTTAAGCCACTTGCAGCTTTGATTTGAATCGGAAGGGTTTAGTTTTGTTCAGAAAATTGTTTGGCGGAGGCGCGCCTCAATCGCCCGCGTACGAAACCGGTCAGCACCTTTTCGAGCAGGGTATGAGAGCGGCCAGCGAGTATCGTACCGCCGACGCGATAGCGCTCTACACGAGGTCGATTGAAGCAAACCCGAATCCTGCACCGCTCATCAACCGAGCGAAGTTGTATCGCTGGCGACTGATGTTCGAAGACGCGATCACCGATCTAGAAACTGCTGTGAAGCTCGATAAGCAACAAGGCAACGAATTTGCTGCTCCGTTAGCACAGGAACTGCGCGAATGTAGGATTCTTGCTGAAAACCGATTTAATGGAAAGCGACCGCTTTTCATTGCGGATCTCAATGACAAAGGCTTCGATCATGTTGCGGGCCGAATTGCGGACTCAATCTTTCAAGGCAACGGCCAACTTCTAGCGTATCACATGGTGAATGAAGTCGATAACGCGAAAAAGTTTGAAAATCTGTCTGATTTCCCTTCAGTGAAAACGCTTCTAAACAATTGGATGAAAGATCAAAGTGTCATAGATCAAGCTCTGGCTGACCAACGCATCCACGCCGAATACGAACCAAAGCGCGGCATCTTCGAAGCGATGGTTTGCGTATATGACTACCCCGACATGGCAAAACTGCGTGATACGATCGTGCGAAAGATATGGTGCTTGTTAAACCCGCCAAGCCAAATGCAAGCGATTTGGGAGGCGAGTCTTCGTGATCCAGTTCAGTAAATGATCCCGCGATAACGAATCGAGAGCAAATGGGCTGTAGGGCCAAGAGAGTATAGTATTCGGCGATTGCGATAGCGCCCTACGGTGCCACTTGGATCGCACAACTGACCGAATGCCCCACTTCTCGCGCCCGCTCGTTGCAGCGTTCGAGCACCTCGCGGTTTGCACTGAGGATGCGCTGCGCTGTAGCCAGTTCTTCCCAGGCTTCGGGGTTCTGAGACCGGATCAACCGTATTCCGGCGTCCACGATTGTCGGCTCTCCAACAGCCTTGCGAGCCATTCGTTCGGGCCAGTGCCAGCTTTCGGGCATGGTGCGTGCAATGGTGCCGGGCAAGATCGACCATAGCAGGATACCGGCAGCCAGCCCTAAGCCTGCAAAGCGCCAGGTCTGGCGCGTCTGTTCGGCCTCTGCGCGGACGCGCCCGACAATAACTGTGAGCCGACCGGTTACATTGTCCAGGTCTTTGCGGCCCTGCCGGAACAGGTCGCTACTGTCGCGCAGCATGTCGAGAGAGGCGCGCTTGATCTGAACCGCGATATCTTCCGGCGTCAGCTCGATGGCGGGCTTGTTGCCGATTGCGGTCAGCGTCTTGGAGACCTGTGCCAGTTGATCGGCCATTTGGCCGAGCGTGGCCGTGTAGTCCGGAATCACCATGTCGGCTCGTTCCCTGGCCATGTTCTGGACTGTATGGCGTACCATCGCCATCTCGCCTTCAAGACGAGCGAAGGCTTCCGTTGCCGGGTCGGACTCGGTCACCGGCTCCGGTTCTGGTCTCGGCGCGGGCGGTTCCTCGACTTCGAGGTCCAGTTGCACTTCTTCGATGTGGTCAGAGGTGGTTCCGCCTTCTTGGACAGTTTGGCGGCTGAGTTAAGCTAATCCCAGTTGTTGTTTATGCCGCCTGTTTG
>NZ_MWMO01000019.1 GCF_002556635.1 Novosphingobium sp. PC22D
CCACAACAGCTCGCCACAGCCCGCCGCGAATGGCCCTGCGCCGTCCCAGAGCCAAAATCGCATTGTTCACGGACGACGAGATAGGGCTCGGCAATGAGCGCACGGGCGGCGCCGACCATGTCGCAAAGTCCTTCGGCCAACGCCTTTTCGCCGTCGGCGATCGAGGTGAGCCGACCCAGCACGCTCAGCACCGGCACCTTCCCGGCGCCGTCGCGAACCGCCCTCACATAAGGAACGTAGGGATGCTCGGGCACAAAGGCCGGGGCCATCCCGTAAAAGAACTGGTTCGGCTCGATCGCGATATCCAGATCCACGAAATCCACCAGCCCGCCGCTCGTGAAGTGTTCGACGATCCCCCGCGCCTCGTCGGTGGAATATCCACCCGAGACCAATTCGTCGCAGTTGAGCCGCATGCCAACGGCGAGGTCGCTGCCCGCCGCTTCGCGCACGCTCTCGAAAGCCTCCGTCGGAAAGCGCATACGATTTTCGAAGCTGCCGCCATATTCGTCGGTGCGGCGGTTGAAGTACGGGGACATGAACTGTTCGAGCTGCGCGCCATGCGCGGCGTGCATCATGATGCCGTCGTAGCCGGCCTCGCGCAGGTTCCTGGCACCCGTCGCATAGGACTTGATCATCCGGCGGATCTCGTCGCGCGTCATTTCCCGGGTGGTCATGCCCCGATCGAAATGATTGTACTGCACCATCGACGGCCCCATGGACGGTGCGGGCGTGCTGTATGGCTGCCACTGGCCGGGACGCCCCCACCAGTAGAAGAGCTCCGCGAATATCTTGCCGCCGGCGTCGTGGATCGCCTCTGACAGCGCACGCAGGCCCGGAATGTTCTCGGCCGCCTCGGGCGAAGGCTGCACCAGGTTCGTGCGGTGCGGCACGGTCATGCTCAGGATGATCAACCCGCAGCCGCCCTTCACCCGCTCGACGTAGTAGCTGATCACATCTTCGGTCGGCGCCCCTTGCGCGTCCGTCATGGGCTGCACATGAGGAGACGCGTAAAAGCGATTTTGAAGTCTGACAGGCCCCAGATCGATTGGCTGGAAAATGTTTGGATACTTCGGGTGCATCTTGCCTTCTTCCTAAATGCGGGCAGTCTCTCTTCCGCCTCTCGTCACCGTTCGACTTCGTTGCTTCCGGAAATTTCCTAGAAACGAAACGATGCCTGAAGCGCGACTTCACGAGGACGATTGAAAACGCCGTAATATTGCTCGGGATTTCCAGTGAAGGGCTGCTGGAAATTGTAGATCATGTAGTACGAGTTGGTCAGGTTCCGCCCGATCAGAGCAAGTTCGAGGCCCTTGTCTTCGTCAGATGCGACACGCACGGAGGCGTTCAGCAGCCAATATCCATCCTGGACGCCGCCCGGAGCGAAGTCCGTGTTGGTCTGGTACGACGAGGAATAGCTGGTGCTGACCGAGATCCTCGAGTTCCAGCCGCCGCCGAGGTCGATCAGGTAGTTGCCGCCGAACGACAAGTTCCACTTGGGCGCCCGGTTTGGAGCCTTGCCCGAGTTGTCCTGGAAGCCGCCGATACAGCCCTCTGCCTCGGTCTGACCGCTATAGCAGGCGGCATTTTCGAAGCTGACATACTCGGCATCGTTGTAGCCGAGGTTGCCGTTGAACGAGAGCCTGTCGGTGGGCTGAAAGGTCGCCGTCGCGGTCACGCCGGTCGTGCGGACCTTGGCGGCATTGAAGATCCGGCTGCGCAGCGCATCCACGTCGTAGGACGCGACCTGGAGCCCCTTGTAGTCGTAATAGTAGCCGGTGACGTCGAACTGAAGCGTACCGTCCGCGAGCGTCCCCTTGTAGCCGACCTCGAAACCCTCGACCTCCTCGTTGCCGAACTTGACGGTATCCACGGTGGCAGCCGGGGACAGGAGCGCGTCATTGGAAATGCCGCCCGCCTTGTAACCCGTCTTGTAGGCGGCAAAGAGCAGGTGATCGCGCGATGGCTTCCAGGAAACCGTCACTTCGGGCGAGAGATTGTCGTCCTTGTAGACCGGGAACAGCGCATCGCCCTGCGCTCGCAGCCCACCGATCGCGATACTGTTGGGATTGACGTACTTGTTTACGAGAACAGCGGACTTCTTGTCCTTGCTGTAGCGAAGGCCACCCGAAAGCTCGATTGTAGGCGTAAGCTGATAGTTTACCGCACCAAAGAAGGATATCGACCTGGTATCCGTATCCGAAGTGCTCGCAGCATCGGCATATGTATCGAATACCGGATCGTAAGTATGAAAGAGATCGGGTGCATTGACCCAGTAGCGCTTCCCGTCCTCGAAGAAGCCGCCCACCATGAAATTGAACGGCCCCTCGAATTCGGAGGTGAGCCGGATTTCCTGGGTGAACTGGCGGTAATCGTGCTTCGATGGCACCAGCGCCTGCGCGAAAGCGCCGTAGTCGGCGTTGTAGGACCCCGCCTCGTTCTGATCGTAGTATCCGCTTGTCGAGGCGAGTTCGAGGGCGCCGAAACGCTTGTTCAGTCGCAGGGACGCGATGAAGAACTCGCCCTCGTCGTACAGGACGCCATCCTTCACATCGACTTCCGGCCATTTCCCGGCAAATTGCGACGGGATGGAGGACTCCGCCTTGACCCGGTCCTTCCTGCAGTCCGCATTGGGAATAGGAATGCCGGACTGCGTGGGAATTGTCGTACTGCCGATGCAGAAGGTTTCGCCGTAGCCCGTCCGGCCGTTGCCCTCATGGTCGTGGTACATGAGCTTGGCTTCGGCGTCGAAGTCGGGGGACGGCTCCCAGGACAAGGTCAGCCGAGCGGCGTATTCCTCGGTTTCGGGTGACCGTTTGCCGTGCCGCGCGCCCGGAATGGCCACGCCCGGCTGAAAGGGGTTCTCGATCGGCACGGCGACGTTCTTGATCCAGCCGTCCATCTTGCTCGCCCGCATGGCGAGGCGGGCGCCGAAGGTGTCGGAAAGCGGCCCGGAAATCGCGGCTTCGGCATAGCGCTGGCGAGCCTTGATCTAGTACCCGGCGCGAACGAAGCCTTCCAGTTCATCGGTCGGCCCGGCGCTCCTGACCGAGATCACGCCCGCCGGCGAATTCTTGCCGAAATAGAGGGCCTGGGGCCCCTGCATGACTTCGACCTGCGCGATATCGAACAGGGTCGTGCCGATGATTTTCCCCCGGCTCAACTGCACACCATCGTAAACGAAGGAAACGCTCTGATCCAAGGCGCCGTCGGTCGGGGTCGTGCTGATGCCACGCATCGTGATGATGGCCCCGGTGCCGCTGTTTCCCTTGCCGATGATGACCTGGGGCGCCAATTCGCTCAGCTTCAACAGGTCCGTCGTCAGATTGTTCTCGATCGCTTCTTTGGTGATCGGAATGACGGTCACCGGCACATCCTGAAGCGTTTCTTCGCGTCGACGCGCGGTGACGATGATCTCGTTGCCTCTGGTCTCGGCCGCGCCAGCCTGCGCAAGGGCTTGATGCGGCGTCAACATCGTCACAGCAGCCACAGCGGCGGATGGCAGCAAAATGCCCTTCTCAGTCATGTCCTCTCCTCCCAATCCGATTGGACTCCACCGCAGACCTTTTCGATCCTTGCGCGGTGAAGTCGCCCGACCATGGGCGAATTGCGCTTATGCCCGCCAATGCCGTTTTCCTGCACTGGCTATACCGTTTCGGCATTAGCGATCGAATGGCGAAGAATTTATTATTTTATTATAATGCTTTACGAGAATCGGCGGCAAAAATAGAGCCAGGCCGAAAAACCGGGACCGGCAGGCAATTCGATGATGTCGCGGCACGTGTCCCGCCGCGGTGTCAGGCCAGCCTTTCGCGCAGCTTGTCGACGAAACTGAGAATCGCGGGCGTCTCGCGTTCCGCTCTCCACGCGGCATAGGCGTGACGCGTAAGGCGCAGGTCAACCACATCGAGAACGGCAAGCTCGGTGCCGACCATCTCTTCGACAGCCAGCGGGATACAGAACCCAAGCCCGATCCGCTCGCGCACGAAGTGCGCGATGACACGCATATCGAATGCCTCGATCGCGACCTTGGGCCGCAGCCCACCATTGAGGCACGCGGACATTAGCGGATTGTAGACTTCGGCGGCCTCGTCAAACGGTGGGAATACCAGCTCATAGTCGTTGAGATCGGCAAGGTAGACCTGGTCCTTGCCGCAAAGAGGATGATCGACGGGCACCAGCAACCGCAGGGGTTCGGACCGCAGGAGGATGGTCCTCAGGTCCGTGGGAATCGGCGCGAACGTGAACATCACACCGACGTCTATCTCGCTGAACTGCAGCGACCTGAGCTGGTCGGCGGTGCTTGCCAGCCTCATATGGAATTCGACGTCCGGCAACGCGTTGCGCACGTCTGCGAAAGCGCCCACGACGCGGCCGATATGCGCGCCGTTCAGGGACAACGCGACCTGCACCACCCCGAGTTGCCCTGCCGCCGCGCGTTTGAACCGCGTGCCCGCCAGATCGAACTGCGGCAGCAGGCGCCTCGCCTCGGCATAGAGCACCTCTCCGGCAGGCGTCAGCGTGACGCCAGCGGCCGACCTGAAGAAAATGTCGGAACCGAGTTCGCCCTCGAGATCGCGGATCTGCCTCGAAAGCGCAGGCTGGGCGATGCGAAGCACACCCGAAGCGCGATTGAAGCTGCCTTCGTTCGCGATCGTGACCAGAAAACGCAACTGCTTTAGATCCACGGCACCCTCCCAGGCGCTCATGCCCGCTCTTGTTACCGGTCCGCAACCTGGATTTGCGACGTGTTCCGCAAGCCGCCCGGCGCCATTTTCCCGGATACGGCGGTTGAGAGGCCACGCCGGAGAGTGCGCCGTCGTTCGAAGGCTTCGCGATCGAATTGCGGGTTTTCGGTGATGCCCCGAAGCCGCGCGGGCGGACCGCTCAGAAAGGCAGGTCCGAGCGTCTGCGAAGAGCAAGGGCCGAACCTCGCGGGGCTAGCGTTTCGCCGACCTGGTCGCGCCGCCTTCCCCGCCAGCGCGGTGAGGGCCGTCTTGACTCGAGTATTCGCGCTCCTGATCGACGACCGATCTCGCCACGTCATCGGGAACCCCAAGGCCGAAGAGGAGCGATTCCGAAAGCTGGAGGCTGGCTTCGGTCGTTTCGGGAATCGCGTCGTAAGCCCCCAGGCTCCTCACCTTGCGGGCATGATCGGGATCGCGTGCCCGGGCGTAGATGGGAATATGCGGCCACGATTTGTGAACCGCGGACACGATGCGTTCGGCAGCGCTTCTCTGGTCCATCGTGGTGACGAAGGCTGCGGCGTGCTCGATGCCGATATGGCGCAGCAATTCGGGATTGCTGGCATCGCCGAAGTAGATCGGAAGACCGCGCGCCTTTTCCGTGGCGACGAGATGGGGATCGGAATCGATCGCGACATAGCGGATGCGCTGCCCCTCGAGGATCCTGCCGAGCGTGCGCCCGACCCGGCCGAACCCGCCGATCACGATCGCTTCGGACGCGACATCTTCGGGCATGGCGTTCGCGGTCTCCTGCTCCGATGCCGCGACCGCGTTCCCGATCTTGCGCCCCGACCATGCGAGCCCGGGCGAAGCGAGCATCGTCACCACCACGACGGAAATCACGTACTGCGCGAGGTCGGGCGCCATGACCCCCATGCCCAGCGCCGCGGTCACCGCGACCAGCGCGAACTCGCCGCCTTCGCCAAGCAGCATGCCGGTTTCCATCGCGACGCCCCAGGGACGTCCGAAGGCGCGCACCAGCAGGACGAGGATGAGGGCCTTGCCGGCGATCAGGGCCGCGGCCGCCAGGCCAATTGCGGCAAGGTCGCTCCAGATCGCGGCCAGATCGAGCCTCATCCCCACCGAAATGAAGAACAGGGCCAGCAACAGGCCCTTGAAGGGCTCGATGTCGCTGTTCACCTGATGACGGTATTCCGTGCCGGAAAACAACAGGCCGGCCAGGAAGGCGCCGAGCGCCATCGAAAGCCCCGCCTGGGCCGTCAGCGCCGAGGTCCCCAGGATGAACAGCAGCACCGAGGCCATGAACATTTCGCGGCTTCCGCTGCTTCCCGCGAAGCGCAGGACCGGACGAACCACGAGGCGACCGATCGCGAATATGGCCGCAATCGCGAGCAGCGCTTCTGCGATCGACAGCGATACGGCCGCCCAGAACGAGCCTTCGACCTCGGACCCGAGCAGGCCGACGTAGAACAGGATCGGCACCACGGCGAGATCCTGCATCAACAGGACGCCGAACGCGGTCCTGCCGGCCTGCGACCCCAGCCGCAACTGTTCCGACAAGAGCTGCATGACGATGGCCGTCGAAGACAGCGCAAGGCACAGTCCGAGCAGAATCGCCGTCTGCGGCTCGGCGCCGAGAACGCCCGCGGCAAGTCCGATCGCGGCGGCGCTGAGCAGGATCTGCGCGGAACCGAGCCCGAACACCGTTCGCCGCATGCCCCAAAGCTGTCCGACCGACATCTCGAGGCCGATGCTGAACAGGAGAAATATCACGCCCAGTTCGCCGATCGTCTGGACGCCTTCGAGGTCGGACACCACGAAATAGCCGATCGCGGGAAAGCGCTCCTCGAACCGACCGAGGCCGTAGGGGCCGATCACAAGCCCGATGCAAAGAAAGCCGAGAACCGGACTAATATTCAGCCGCCGCACGACCGGCATGACCAGGCCGGCGGCGGCCAGGAAAAGGATGATCTCTCGCAGGTATGGTATGTTGGCGTGCATGCGCGGCCCCGGAGGAATCCTATGCTCGGATGTCGAGGGTCAAGGTTTGCAGCACGGGCACGTCATGCCCTCCTCAGCGCGAGCCGCATCTGCTTTTCGATCTCGATAACGGCGAAGAACAGCGCGCCGCAGCCGACGATCAGCAGGCCGTCGAGCAGGGGAACCGCACGCGTGTCGAAGATGGCCTGCATCGGCGGCAGATAGGTGATCGCGAACTGGGCAAGAGTGATCACGACCACGCAGGTCCAGACGATCCGCGTTCCCTTGACGGCCTGCCAGGTGAGCGATGTCCCGTAGATGTTCCGAATGAAGAACAGGTGGAATATTTCCAGCACGACCAGCATGTTGAGTGCCATGGTCCGTGCCAGCTCCTCGGGGTAGCCCTTGCCGGTCGCATAGGCCGAAATGCCGAACACGGCGACGATGAACAGTCCCGAGACAAGCACCAGATGCCAGATTAGTTGGCCGTTCAGCAGCGGAACGTCGCGCCGCCGGGGTGGGCGCTGCATGGTTCCGGCTTCGGTCGGTTCGAATGCCAGCGCGATGCCGAGCGTTGTCGCGGTGATCAGGTTGACCCAGAGGATCTGGACCGGCGTGACCGGCAGCGCCATTCCGAAGAAGAGCGCGACGATGATGACGATCGCCTCGCCCGCGCTCGTCGGCAAGGTCCAGCTTATGACTTTCTTGATGTTATCGTAGACCGTCCGCCCCTCGCGGACCGCCGCGACGATCGAGGCGAAGTTGTCGTCGGCCAGGACGAACTCGGCGGCCTCCTTGGCCGCCTCGCTGCCCTTCAGTCCCATGGCCACGCCGGCATCCGCGCGCTTGAGGGCCGGGGCGTCATTGACGCCGTCGCCGGTCATCGCGACGGTGAGACCGTGCGACTGGAGCGCCGTGACCAGCCGCAGCTTATGCTCCGGGCTCGTCCGCGCGAAAACGTCGGCCTCGACGACCACCGCCGCGAGCTCGGCATCGTCCATCCGCTCGATCTCGGCGCCCGTCACGACCTTGTCGGGGTTTATCAGGCCGACTTGCCGGGCGATGGCAGAGGCCGTGCCCGCATGGTCGCCGGTGATCATCTTCACGCGGATTCCGGCCTCGATGCATTCGGCCACCGCCGCCACGCTTTCCGCGCGGGGCGGGTCGATCAGCCCGACCAGGCCGACCAGCACCATCTGCCCTTCCAGATCGGCGCCGCTCAGCACGCGGCGATCGGGCGATGCCGAACGCACCGCCAGCGCCAGCACGCGCTGCCCTTGCGCGGCCATGCGGTCGATCTGTCCAAGCCAGTAGTCCGTATCGAGCTTGCCGGTTCCGCCCTCGTGACAGAGTTGGCTCGCGCACATCTCGAGAATGCGTTCGGGCGCGCCCTTGGCATGGATCAGAGCGTTGCCCTCCCGATCATGATGCAGCACCGCCATGTACCGGCTGCCCGCATCGAAGGGGATGCTGTCTATCCTCGACCACGCCGCGAAACTTTCATGACCGTCGGGCATGATCTTTCCGGCTAGGGCCTTGAGCGCGCCTTCCATAGGATCGCCTTCGACCCGCCAGCCATCCTCGGCGGAATGCAGCGCCGCGTCGTTGCACAAGGCCGCGCCTCTGGCGAACTCGGCGAGAATGGCATGGTCCTCGAGGGCGACTTCGGTGTCGTCGAGACGGATCGAGCCGACCGGCGCATAACCGTCGCCGCCGACCGACAGGAGGTGATCGGTGGTCGCAAGCGAGGCGGCCATCATTTCATTTCGCGTCAGCGTTCCCGTCTTGTCGCTGCAGATCACAGACACCGCGCCCAGCGTCTCGATGGCCGGAAGCCTGCGCACGATCGCGTTGCGCCGCGCCATGGCCTTGACGCCGACCGCCAGGGTGATCGTCAGCACGGCGGGAAGTCCCTCGGGGATCGCCGCCACCGAAAGGCTGACGACGGCCATGAAAAGATCCCCGAAAGGCAGATTCCCCACGAAGTAGCCGTAGACGAGCAGAATTGCCGCGATCAGCAGGATCAGGAGCGTGAGCCAGCGCGCAAATACGTCCATTTGCCGGATCAGCGGCGTCGTCAGCGTCTCGACGCCGCGCAACATGCCGCTGATGCGCCCGATCTCGGTATCCTCGCCGGTCGCGACGGCGATGCCAAGCCCCGTGCCCCGCACGACCAGGGTGCCGCTGAAGGCCATGCAGGCGCGGTCTCCCAGCGCGGCATCGGCGGCAACCGGCGCGACGCCCTTGTCCGCAGGCACGGACTCGCCGGTCAGGATGGCCTCTTCCACCGACAGACCCGTCGCCTCGATCAGCCGCAGATCGGCGGGAACGCGTTCGCCGGCCTCCAGCAGGATGATGTCGCCCGGAACGACAGCATGGCTTTCGATGGTCGCGCGCTTGCCGTCGCGAAGAGCCGATGTGTGCGGGGTGAGCATCTGGCGAATGGCGTCCATCGCCTGTTCGGCGCGCCCTTCCTGGATGAAGCCGATGATGGCGTTGACGACGACCACGGCAAGAATCACGCTGGTATCGATCCAGTGTCCCAGCGCGGCGGTGATCAGCGCCGCGAAAAGCAGGACATAGATCAGGAGATTGTGAAACTGGCCGAAAAAGCGGAGCAACCCGCTGCGACGCGGCGGTTCGGGGAGCTGGTTCGGGCCGAAGCGTTGCAGACGAAGACGGGCGTTCTCGGACGACAGGCCGGCGGGCCCGCTGTCCAGCGCCGCGAAACTCTCGTCGACGCTCCTGGCATGAAAGCCGGCTTCGATTTCACTGGGGCCCAAAAGTGCCTCCTTGCTCTCGTGGTTCCCGGGTGTCCGAGCCAACAGGAGAATGCTTCGCCCTGGAGACAACAATCAACCTACGCACCACTGAATATGAGATGGACGCAGCGTGGCGCAACAGGAACACGCTATCATTCGGTATCATTCTCACCATCATTCCGGACCGGATCGGCCATCACCGTCAATTGGCCCCCTAAAGACCCGGCCCTGGCGCCTGTGGTCGTCCGGACGTCGCCCCGCTTCGTGCGATCAGCGGAACAAGGCGAAGCTAGTGAAACCGCACGGGCAGGACGAAATCCAGCTTGCCGGCCGGAATCTCTTCGTCAGGCTTCCGGAACGGGGCGGCCCGTCGCACCATTCGCAAGGCCATCCGGTCGATCTGGACATCCCCGCTCGACTCCACGAGTTGCGAGCTGATCAAGCGTCCTTCGCGATCGAGCCGAAATCCCACGATGGCCGTCCCTTCCTTTCGCAGCCCGCCCGGCTTCCACCGTAGGATGGCCGCGCGAAGGCCATCCACATAGCGGGACAGCACATCGTCGGTCCTGCTATCCGCCCCGGGCGTCGGATCGCTTGCCGGGGCGGCCGGGCCGGGCGCGATCAGCGGCGGCTCTTGCGCGAGACCCGCTGGCGGCAGCATGGTGCGGGACTGGAGCCCGGCCGCAAGCGTGCTCCGTTCCGGACGCTCCTGCATATTCCTCGGCAAGCCCGGAGGGGTCGCACGTCGCCGCGATTGCGACCGACCCGACGCGGGCCGATCCGATGCTGGCCGATCCGGCGGCTCGGCTTCCGCATTGTCCTTGCCAGGCTCTGCCGCATGAAAGACCGCGATGACGGCTTTCCTCTCCCTCTCGCTGCCCGCATCCCCGACCCGAAAGGACGCGACCGCGACCGCCAGCAGCGCGAGATGCACTGCCGCCGTCGCGGCGAAACCGGGCAGGCTCCAACCGGTGTGCGGTTCGGCACGAGCCGAGAAGATCCCGGGCATCGTCAGAACCGGGTGGAGAACCCGAGGTTGAACGATCGCCCGCGACCGGGAACGGAGCGAAGCACGCCCGTCGCCTTGTAGTCGCCAAGCGACACGCCCCCCAGCGGGAGATCGTAGGCCGTGTCGAATACGTTCTCGACGTCAAGGCTCACGCGAATTCCCGAGACGGTGTAGGCGGCACCGAGATCGAGCAGGGCGTAGGCGGCCGTCATCGGCTCGTTGCGCGTCGCGTCGACGCGCGTCTTGCGCGCGACCCACTCGAAATCGGCGCTGAGTTCGAGCGCGTCCCGGCGATGGGCCACGCCGATCTTCACGGCGAGAGGCATCTGCCGATAGACCGGGCCGCCATCGGTGAGGTTGTGGCTCTCGAGCCATGACATCGAGCCGCTGAGCCGCGTGCCGTCGCCGTTCTCGCCCTTCGCGAGCTGGACCGTGCCCGACAGATCGATGCCGTAGAACTCGGCGTCCTGGTTGGCGAACCGCAACTGCACGAAGCCGGTGGGCATGCCCGCCATGTCGGTGAGGTCCTGCAGGAAGGCCGCGTCGATGTAGTCGTCGACGCGTGTGTAGTAGGGCGCGATCCGCAAGGTCCACGCGGAACCCTCGCCGCCGAGCGCGAGAGCCGCACTGAGCGTGTCGGCCTTTTCAGGGGCGAGGTCGGGATCGCCGACATAGCCGTTGCCGTCGCCGTACCATCCGATCATCCGGCTGGCCATCGAGCCGCGCCCCCAGCTGTAGCGCTCGTAGATGTTGGGCGAGCGGACCTTGTGGGCGTAACCGAATTCGAGGGCGGCCCTCGCGGAGACCTCGTAGACGAACAGCGCCGACCCGCTCCAGTTGTTGTCGGTACGCTTGCGCCCGGCGGCGTTGAAGGCACTGGCAGCCATGACGTCGGCCATCTGCATCATGCCCGTGCCGTAAGGCTGGACGGTGCCGGTATCCATTTCGACCCGATCGTAGCGGATGCCCACCACCGACGAGGCCCGGTCGCTCCAGTGCCGTTCCCATTCGGCAAAGGCGCCGATCCGGTCGCGCGTCGCGCCATTGATGTTCACGAAGGCATTCGGCCCCATCATCGTATTGCCGGGGACGGGCGGCCAGCGGTCGTCGAGCCACTGGTGATGGTATTCGCTCCCGATCCGCACCGTGTCATGCATCGAAACCGGCAGGGAAACCTTGGCCGAGGCATCGAGGCTGTGGACCTCGGTGTTCATCGGCATCGCTCCGGGAAGCTTGTCCTCCAGGAAGTTCATCGCATGGTCGGTGTCGCGATAGGCGGCTTTCAGTTCGAGGTCGCCCCAGTCGAAATAGCCTTCGTAGCTCGCGTTCACGAACCAGCTCTTGTTGTCGACCATATCCATGTACTGGTTGGGAAAGCCTTCGTAGGGCGAAGACTGGATGCCGCCCTTGAGCCGCAGCAGGCCGGCGGCGTGCTGCCACGCGAGCGCCAGCGCGTGATCGGTCTTGGCGTATTCGCTCGAACGCACCAGCCCGTCGTTCCCGCCGCCGTGATACTGGTCGGACCGGATGTAGGACCCGGTATAGGTCGCGCTCAGGCCGGGGCCCGCGACGGTCAGCGTCGCGGCGCCGCCAAAGGCGTCCCCGTTCGAACGGTAGAAGCTGCTCGCTTCGCCGGTCACGAGCGTCCTTCCCATCACCGCGAACTTCGGCGGCGCGCTCTCGACCGAAATCACGCCGCCGATGTTGTCGCCGCCGCTGCTCACGGGGGCCACACCCGTCAGTACGGTGATCGACGAGATGCTCTGCGGGTCGGTGTAGGACAACGGCGGATTCATGTCGTTGGGGCAAGCCGCATCGATGGCGAACCCGTCGACGAGCACCGTCAGACGTTGCTCCGACAGCCCACGGATCGACGGCATGGAGGAGAAGCCGCCGCCGGTGGCGGCGCTCACCCCGGGCAGATCGGCCAGCAGCTCCGCGATGTCGCTGCTGCGCGCCTGCCGGCGCTCGAGCGTCTGGCGATCGACGCGAACGCCGGTGATCGGGGTCCGCGCGACGTTCTCGCTCGCCCGGTCGGAAGCGACGTCGATCGCCTCGATGGAGGTGGTCTCCTGCGCGTGGCCTGCCATGGGTATGGCGGCGCAGCCGGCGGAAAGGGCAACACGAAGCAATCTGCAATACTCGGGCATTTCTCATGCCTTTCTTCGGTGAGGGGCTCCAGGCCGGAGCGCCCCCCGCGCGGCGGGGAGGCGTTGGCGGCCCTGGCGGGTATCGATGATCGAGGAGCGTGCCGCCTCGGCCCGACATCAACGGGCCGGGGGGAGCGCGACGCGTGTCTGCTCTGACAGGCCGGGCGATCCTCGCACCGAGACAGGCCGAGATCACGCCCAGATCACATGGACCGGCAGGCGCGGCGCGCACCGGCGGCGCGTGCCGGTTAGCCGACAAGTCAGGTCAGATGGTCAGGCGGTCGCCGGTGGTCCGCGCAGGGGCGGACGAAGATAGGCGATTTGCCGGAAGGGCAAGCGCCGGACCGGCCCTAGCCCGAGCACGAGGATAAAGGCGAACGCGAGCGCGAGCAGGATCGCATCGGCGCCGCCCACGGCGACCTTGGCGAGACCGGAGAAAGCGCAATGCTCGCCCTTCTTCGCGCCATCCGGGTGGCCGCCGTCGCGGTTGTGCTTGCCCGGTATGATCTGCTTTATCTGCTTCGGTCCATTGGTGGCATCGGCGCAGATCGTCACCGTCAGCACGGTGTCGCCGGATGCGGAGACCATGAAGCCCGACGGCACCAGCGCCTTGATGCAGAACACCAGCAAGAGCAGCGCCAGCGCTAGGCGGCGGTGCTCCCGAATCAAGGCGCGCAAGCGTTGCATCCGCGGTGCGCGTAGCGCCCACGCAGCGATCTGTCAGCAGGCGATTGGCGCGGCGCCGGCCGGCGCCGGACGGCGGCTCGGCTCAGCCGAGCTTGGGGAAGCAGGCTTCCGCGCTCAGGCTCTGCGGCAGGACCGGGATCAGGCCGGTCATCGCCGAAGTCACCGGGTGGTCGATCCGCACTTCGTTCGAGCCCGCGACGCTCTTGCAGGTAACGTCGGTGTCGGTGGATATCTCTTCGAGGGCAATGGTTATGCCGAGCGCGGCCGCCCGATCCACGGCGAAGTCTTCGCGCTTGGTCTCGTCGTCGCAGGTCGAGCTGACCGACATGCAGCGTGCGGTGCTGTAGGCGACCTCGTCGAGCGTCTGCTTGACCCAGAACAGCCGGCCCGATTCGATCACGCCGAACAGCATGGCGACGAACACCGGCGCGACCAGCGCGAACTCGACGAGAGTGGCGCCTTCGCGGTCGCCTGCAAGGCGAGCCCACAGCCTCATTCGAGACGCACCGTGACCGATTGCTCGACGGCCTTGTCGCCCAGCACGCTGAACGGCACCAGCACCGGAGTGTAGTCCTGCCGGGCATTGATCGTCAGATAATAGCCTGCGGTCGAACCGGCAGTCATGCCCGTGCCCGTGCACGTCTGGCCGCACTCCTTTGCAGTGTAGGTGCCGGTCGAACTCAGGCAGCCGCACGAACGCGAGGCGTTCTCGCATTCGTTGGCGACGCCGTTGCACGAAAGAGTCACGGCGAGGTTGGGATTCTCGGCAAGGTTGCGCACGGTCGCGGACACGTCGTCGAAGGGGACGTTGTCGCGTTCCTTGAAAGCCGTGATCGCGGCGGCCGAGAGCGCCTCGTTGATCTGGCCGCGCTGGAGGTAGAAACCGGCGAAGTCCATCGCGGTCATGATCGCGAAGAACATGGCCGTGGTCCACACGGCGAACTCGGTCACCGCGACGCCCCGCGAATCGCGGCGCAGGCGGCGCATAAGCGCGATCATCATAGGACGAGCCTTATGCTCGTGCTTTCGCCGCCCGCATAGACGCCCTCGACCGTCGGGCATGCGGTGCCGGCCGCCGCGCCGCCGGTGGCCCAGATCTTCGATGCGACCAGCGTGAAGCACTGGCCGGCGCTCAGCGTCGTGTTGCCGCCGCTCATCGTGACCTTGGAATTGGGCAGATAGACCGAGCCGGCGAAATTGTTGCCCGATCCCGCCGCCCAGTTCGTATCCGCGCTCGTAAGGCTGGCGATGAGGAGATCGGAAATCTCCGCGCCCGACGTGGAGGTGGTTGGCGCGATCAGCTTCGACTTGGCGCCGCCCGCGAGATTGACGGTGCCGTCAAGCACGAAGGTGACGCCGACGCCCGCCTGATCGTAGCCCGCCACATTGACGCCCTCGAGCGTGTTTCCGTAGGTCACCCCGTTCATCCACGAGGTGTAGGGCCACTGCGTGCCGCCAGTGCCGTTCACGAAGTTGCCATCGATCGTATAGCGGCCGCGTCCGAAGATCACCGAGCCGGCAACGACCAGATTGCCGTCGATATAGTGATTGGCGGTCTTGCCGAAGACCAGTCGGCTGCCGCCAACGGTGTTGATGTTGCCCTTCGCGCTGAACGTGCCGTCGCCCATGAAGAAGCGCGCGCCGCCGCCCAGATTGATCGCGTAATTCGAACTCGAGGGACCGATAATGACGTTGCCATCGCCCATCGAAAGCTCGGTATCGCCGGAGATCGTGACGCCGTTCGCCGCGACGAAGTCACCGTCGCCCATGGTGAAGTTGCCGCCGCCGCCGAGGTTGAAACCGCCGAAGAAGTGATCGCCTTCGCCGAGATAGACTTTCGAGCCGCCTTCGACGCTGAGGATCGAATTGATGATGACCGTGCCGTCACCCTTGCGTGTGGTACCGGCGAAGCGATTGGTGCCGCTACCGATCCACAGCGCGCCTTTGCCGATCGTCACGTTGTTGTACGCTGTATCGAACCCGCCGTTGACATAGAGGTTGACGTCTCCAAACAGGAGATTGGACCCGCCGCCGTTCTGCAGGCCATTCTTGATCGTTATGTTCGATTCGCTCTGGAACGTCACGTTGATTCCGCCACCGACCGAGAGGCGGCCGATCGTATAGTTGCCAGCCGGAACGACGTATTTGCCGTCGCCCTGCCAGAACGCCGCCACGGGGCCCGCATGGCTCCAGTCGAAGGTCCAGTTACTGCCCGACGGCGTCGTCGGATTCGAGATCGGCGGGATGTTCGACGAATCGCCGATCTCATCCATCGCGTCGAGCATTTCCTCGTTCTCTGCCCAGGGGTCGAGCAATACGGTCGCCTGGTTGACCCACTTGTCCTCCGAAGGGACATTGCTGTTCCAAAACGGATTGATGAAATCGCCGGCGTAGCGCACCGACTCGGCGTTCAGCGTGCCGTAGTTGTTCTCGACGTCGGACCCGCCGGAAATGATGTCGTGCCCGTTGATCCGGGTGCCCAGGTTGGCGACCTTGCCGAAAGCCGCGATCGCACAGGTGGGCGCATCGATCGTCGCGCCGCCCGTGGTCTTGAGCGCGTCACTTGCGTCCGAAAGCGCGAGGAAGCAGGGCGCGGCGAAGGCGGAGCCCTCCGAGGTCAGCGATGCCGTCGATTGCACGCCGACATCGTAGGTTCCGGTAAAACCGAGCACGCGCGCCAGCGAGTACGGCACTTCGGTGGTGACGGTCACGCGGACCGCCTGGTCCCCGCTCTCCGGGAAATCGTTGACGATGACCGCGTTGACCGTCGCGCCCGTGATGCCGTTCGCGGTGACGATGTCGGCCGCGGTCGGCTGAAGAACGCTCGCGTTCGACGAATCCTGAAAGGCCATGGCCGCGCCGAGCGCCGCCACGTCCGCGGCGCGCTGGTTGGCGACGCGCTGCTGCAGTCCCTGGTTGAGATCGAAGGCAAGACCGGTCGCTCCGATGACGACGGGCAGCGCCAATGCCGCGATCAGCGCGACACCGCCCGACCGGTCGTCCCGGAGCCGCGCCGCTCCGTGTCTTGCCGCGTTTCGGATCGGATTTCTCATGCGCGACGATTTCGCACAACAAGCTTAACGAATCGTACTCCGACCAGCCCTAACGCGCGCGAAGACGGATTTAACCATCCGTCGCCGTCGCCCCTGCTGTGTCGGTTTCGATCAGTGTGCTCACCCGGCGCTCAGGTCTGGGGCCGCAACAGCAGGATCGCAGCGAAACCGTCCGGCCTCCGCTCGAACGTCAGCGATCCGCCATGCGCGGCGGCAATCCGCTCGACGATGGCGAGGCCGAGCCCGGCCCCGTCTCCGCCGCGCGCACTGTCGCCGCGCGCGAAAGGCCGGAGGTAACTATCGGCCGCGCCCTCGTCGAACCCCGCCCCGGCATCGGCAACGGTAAAGGCGATCGCGCCGTCGCCGGCTTCGCGCACGCGGATCGAGACCGGCGTGCCGCCGTGGCGCAAGGCGTTGGCGACGAGATTGCCCAGCGCGCGCGCCAGCGCCTCGCGGCGAAGGCACGCCGTCAGGCCCGGCGCCACCTCGGTCGCGATGGCGCCCTCGGGCGCGGCCGTCACGGCGACGTCCTCGACCAGCCGTGCGAGATCAACGCGCACCGGCACCTCGTCCTCGAAGCCGCGCGCGAAATCGAGGAACTGTTCGAGCATGGCCTGGATGACATCGACCTGCCGCATCGCCGTCGCGCGCAAGTCAGCATCGGTCCCGCGCATCATCTCGAGGCACAGCCGCAAGCGGGTGAGCGGCGTGCGCAGGTCGTGGCTGACCCCGCCGAGCATCAGCGCGCGTTCGGCCTCGTTGCGTTCAAGGCGCTGCGTCATCCGGTTGAAGGCGGCGGCGACGGCGGCGACTTCCTCAGGCCCCGCGATATCCAGCGGGGCGCTGGCGCGATCGGGCCGCCAGGCATCGACCGATCGCACCAGCCGCCGCATCGGCGCATCGAGCCGCCGTTGCAGCAGCAACCCGCAAACCACCGCCACCAGGAAGGCGACGCCGAGCGAGACCACGAAGCCGGTCAGCGCGCCGCGCCTGGTCGGCGGGGTGACGCTGATCCAGTAGGGCTCGCCGCCCAGCTTCAGCCGGAACCAGAGGCGCCGGCCGCGATCGGTGCGCCACTCGAGATCGCCATGCCGGTTCAGCCGCTCGGACAGCGATCGGATGAACTGCCGTTCGATCAGGTTCGGGATGCGCGCGCCGCCTTGCGGCGCATCGGTCGAGCGGCGGATCGCGATTTCGCCGCCCTGCTCGATCCGCGCGATCAGCGCCTCGCGGCGCGCGGGCGGGAGCCGTCCCATCACTTCGGACAGCGCCGAGACGGTGTCGGCGGTGACATTGGCGACGCGCGCGATCTGCGGACGCATGACAAAGGTGATCACGAACAGGCCGGCCAGCACCTGACCGGCCAGCACCACCCCGACGATGAGCGCGATCTTGCGCTGGGCGAGGCGCCTAAACATCGCTTCCCGAAGTCAGGACATAGCCGACGCCCCAGACCGTGCGGACGAAGCGCGGGCTCGCCGCGTCGTCGCCGATTGCCCTGCGCAGGCGGGCGATCTGCACGTCGATGGCGCGGTCGGTCACCTCCGCATCGCGCCCCAGCGCCCGCTCGATGAGCTGCGCCCGGCTGAGCGGCCGCCCCGGACTGCGCGCAAGCGCGCAAAGCAGCGCGAACTCGCGCGACGACAGGTCGAGCGGCACGCCATCGCGCGTCACGCTCATCGTCGAATGGTTGATGACGAAGGGCCCCACTTCGCAGACCTCGTCATCGGCCTGCGCCCGGCCGGGGGCGATGCGTCGCAGCAGCGCGGCGATACGCGCGACCAGTTCGCGCGGGAGGAAGGGTTTGCCGAGGTAGTCGTCCGCGCCCATTTCGAGCCCGAGCACGCGATCGACCGGCTCGCCGCGCGCGGTGAGCATGATCACCGGCGCCTGCTCGCCTTCCGCGCGCAGCCGCCGCAGGATGGCGAGGCCGTCCTCGCCCGGCATCATCAGGTCGAGCACGATCACGTCGGCCGGCTCGCGCCGCAGGGCCGCGTTCATGGCCTTGCCGCCATCGACGGTGCGCACGGCGAAGCCATGCTCGGAAAGGAAGCGCTGCAACAACGCGCGCAGTTCCGAATCGTCGTCCACCACCAGGACGCGGGCGGGTTTGTCGCTCATATCTCCTGACTGCCAGCACATCCGCGAGGCGGCCAGCCGGGAAAATGTGACAAGGCGTTACGAACCGCGCCGCGCGCAACGAATTGCCATCGCATCGCCGCGCCGCGACATCACCGCGACGCATCCTCGGTCGAGATAGAGGCCGTCCCAAGGACAGGCCCGATTCCACCAAGGAGTAACCCGCAGATGACCAGAATCCGCACTGCCGCCGCTTCGCTGGCGGTCTTCGCAGCCCTCCTTTCCACCACTGTCGAAGCGCGCGGCGTCATTCGTGCCACGGGCCCCAACGGCGCGAGCACGGCCGCGGCCGGGCCGCGCGGCGCGGCGGTGCGCGCACGCGGCACCGTGCGCAACAGCGACGGCAGCGTCACCCACGCCAGCGGCGGCGCCTTCGCCGGCTACAACGGCAGCCGCGGCGCGCGCGCCTCTTCGACGACGGTCTCGCCCGACGGCTCGGTCTCGCGCCAGGGCGAGGCGGGCGCGTCCGGCCCGCGCGGCAGCGTCTACAGCCAGGGCGGTTTCACCCGCTCGTCGGACGGCACATGGTCCGGCAGCCGCTCGAGCAGCGCGACCAACGCGCAAACCGGCAATTCCTACTCGGGCACGACCCAGATCGACCCCGCGACGGGCAAGCCCGTCCACACCGGGACCTGCAGCGATGCCTACGGCAATACGATCCCCTGCCGCTGACGGTTTCGGTCACCCCGCCGGATGCATGCCGCGCATGGTCCGGCGGGGTATTGGCCTCCTCTTCCCGGATTTGATCAAAATGAACCAGTCTTTCACCCTCATGCTGTGCGCGGGCGCCCTCCTCGGCGTCACCGTCTTCCCGGCCGGCGCGCGGCAAATCCCCGAAAACGCGATGGAGCGGCTCCGCGCCGCCGACACCAACGGCGACGGCGCGGTCAGCCGCGCAGAATTCCTCGCCATGCGCGCGAGCCAATGGCAGCGCTTCGACCGCGACAGCGACGGTTACTTTTCGCGCGACGACCTGCCCGGATTTGCCCAGAAGCGCTGGGATGGCGACAGGATCAGCACCTTGCGCCAGGAGTTCGACACGAACCGCGACGGCCGCATCAGCCGGGCCGAATTCGTAGACGGGCCGACGACGCTGTTCGACCTTGCCGATACCGATCGCGACGGCCGCGTGACCGAGGCCGAAGCGCAGGCCATGACCGAACGGGCGGAGAACGCCCGAGCCCGGCAATAGCCCCATGCGGCTCGCCCTCGAGCACCCCTGGATCCTCCCGATCCTGCTGGCCCTGATCGCCGGCGAATTCGTCTGGCGGCGCAGGACGAAGCACGGCTATGACGGCGGCGCGGCTCTCGCCAGCCTGGGCGTCGCCGTCGGTCAGGGCATCATCCGGCCGCTGACCGGCATCGCGCTTGCCGTGATCTTCGGCGGACTGGCGCAAGTTGCACCGTTCGCATGGCCGGTCGATGACTGGCGCACCTGGGTCGCGGGCTTCGTCGCGGTGGAGTTCGTCTACTACTGGTTTCATCGCTTCAGCCACACCGTTCGCTGGCTCTGGGCGACCCACGCGGTGCATCACAGCGCGACCGAGATGGTCTTGCCCGCCGCCGTCCGGCTGGGCTGGACCGAGTTCTTCTCGCTCGGCTGGCTGTTCTTCGCCAGCCTGCTGCTGGCCGGCTTCCCGCCCGTGGTGGTGGTGACGCTGCTTGGCATCAACCTGCTCTATCAGTTCCCGCTGCACACCGAGATGGTCGGCAGGCTGGGGCCGCTCGAATGGATCTTGAACACTCCGTCACATCACCGGGCGCACCATTCGCGCGACGCCGCCTTCCTCGACTGCAATTTCGGCGGCGTGCTGATCGTGTTCGACCGGCTCTTCGGCACGTTCCGGCAGGAGCCCGCGGGCGGCGGACTGCGCTACGGCCTTGTCAACGGCCTCGACAGCCGTAATCCGCTGCGCATCGCGCTGCACGAATGGGGCAGGATGATGCGGGACATGCGGCGCGCCGAAGGGGGCGCCGCCAGGGTCAGGATCGCGTTCGGCCGTCCCTGATGCGGCCTGCGCCATTGCGGCGCGGCAGCGGAGGCCCTACATGCCTTCAATGCCCGGAGAGATAGTTGACAATCAGGGCCGGGGCGAAGTCAGTTGGCAATGGCCTGCGATTCATCCGGAAGGCCGCAAGTTCGGGGCGATCGTCGCGGTTGCCTGTCTTGTGACGCTGATCCTCGGATGGACCTGGATCGCCTGGCCGCTCGCGATCCTCACGGTTTGCGTGGTGGCGTTCTTCCGCGATCCGGTCCGCATTACGCCCACCGAGGACCGCTTCCTCGTCGCGCCCGCGGATGGCCTCGTCACCCTCATCCAGAAGGTCGCGCCCCCGCGTGAACTGACCACCGACGACGGCAGCGGCCTGGCGCCGCTTCCGCCGGACGAGGTCACCCGCCTCTCGATCTTCATGAGCGTGTTCGACGTGCACATCAACCGCGCCCCGATCGGCGGCACGGTGCGGCGGGTGATCTACATCCCCGGCAAGTTCGTGAACGCCGATCTCGACAAGGCGAGCGAGGAGAACGAGCGCCAGCACGTCCTCATCGAACGCGGCGACGGCCTGCAGATCTGTTTTACGCAGATCGCGGGACTGGTCGCGCGGCGGATCGTACCCTTCATCAAGCCCGGCGATATCCTCGCGTCCGGCCAGCGTGTCGGGCTTATCCGCTTCGGCAGCCGCGTCGATGTCTATCTGCCGCGCGGCAGCGAGCCGCGCGTGCTGATGGGCCAGAAGGTCGTCGCGGGCGAGACGGTGCTTGCCGAACTGGGCGAGGCGCCGCTGATCCAGGGCGTTTCCCAGTGACCGACGCGCTCGGTGACCCCGATTTCGTCGATGATCCTCTGCCCGGTCGCGGCAAGCGACGCCTCGCCAAGGGACTGAGCGCGCGCGCGCTCGTCCCCAACGCCATTACCGCGGCGGCGCTCTGCTCGGGCCTCACCGGCATCCGTTTCGCGATCGCCGGCGATTTCGAAAAGTCGGTCCAGGCGGTGATCCTCGCCGGCCTGCTGGACGGGATCGACGGCCGCGCCGCGCGGCTCCTCAAGGCGCAGACGCGATTTGGCGCCGAACTCGACAGCCTCGCCGATTCGATCTCGTTCGGCGTTGCACCGGCGCTGATCGTCTATCTGTGGGCCTTGCGCGACTTGCCGAGCATCGGCTGGATCTCCGCGCTCGCCTTCGCGATCTGCTGCGTGCTGCGGCTGGCCCGCTTCAACGCGCGGCTCGACATTCATGACCAGCCGCACAAGGTCGCGGGCTTCCTGACCGGGGTTCCGGCGCCGCTTGGCGCCGGTCTCGCCTTCCTGCCGCTCTATCTGTGGATCGCCAGCGGCGTGAACGAGTTCGCGCATCCGGTTGCCGTGAGCTTGTGGATGGCGCTGATCGCCTTCCTGATGATCTCGAACCTGCCGACGCTGAGCTGGTCGAAACTGCGTCCACCGCGCGAAATCCGCATCGGCGTCATTGCCGTCGTCGGCCTGCTCGTAGCGGCGCTCCTGACCGAGCCCTGGCTGACACTGGCCGCCCTGACGATGGGCTACCTCGCTCTGGTTCCGATCGGCGCGATTGCCTATGCCCGCCGCCACCGTCGCAAAGGGGAAAGTGACGCCTCCGCAACCGACACGGAGACAGGGGCGACGCAAGCGATCGAGCGCGAATAGGCGACGACCGCGAACCAGTACACATTACTTCAAAAAAGCGCCGCGCTTCTATTCAAAGCACGGCGCTTTTCGAAAATCGACTTTCTGACGGACCAGGCCGCCTCTCTCGTTAGTTGACGGCGTCTTTCAGTCCTTTGCCCGCCTTGAACTTGGGCTGAGTGGAGGCCTTGATCTCCATCGGCTCACCGGTGCGCGGATTGCGGCCCGTCGACGCCTTGCGCTTCGCGACCGAAAACGTACCGAAACCAACCAGTCTAACCTCATCCCCCTTTTTCAGCGCGCCCGTGATCGAGTCGAACACGCCTTCGACGGCCTTCGTGGCGTCGCTCCGTGTAAGTCCGCTCGTATCGGCAACAGCGCTGATGAGATCGTTCTTGTTCATTCTGGGAACCCCCTAAGCCACGGTGAATCGGAAAGTTGCAAGAATCGCCTCTCGACTCAGCTCGAATTGAAACCGATTTGTCACCGAAGTCAAAATCAAAAGCCGCCGAAGTGCGCCTGCACCGGACGTTTGATAAAAAAGTCTTCGACTATCCCGGCTTGTGCACTGCAACAACAGCGAACAAGCGCGGGCGGCACGCCAGATGCCGCCCAGTAAAAGTGTAGACTAGTGCGCAGTCGGCGAGGGCGGATTGCCGCCAAGTCCCGGCGAAGTGGACTGGCTCGCCAGCTCATCAGCCTCGGTCCACTCGATCGGCGAGACCGGATCGACCAGCGCCTTCGCCAGAACCTCGTCGACGTGGCGCACCGGGATGATCTCCAGCCCCTGCTTCACGTTGTCGGGAATCTCGGCGAGATCCTTGCGGTTCTCCTCGGGGATGAGGACGACCTTGATCCCGCCGCGAAGCGCCGCCAGCAGCTTTTCCTTGAGGCCGCCGATCGGCAGCACCCGCCCGCGCAGCGTCACTTCGCCGGTCATGGCGATATCCTTGCGCACCGCGATGCCGGTCAGCGTCGAGATGATCGAGGTGACCATGCCGATGCCCGCCGAGGGGCCGTCCTTGGGGACCGCGCCTTCGGGCAAGTGGATGTGCACGTCCTTGCGCTGGAAGACCGAGGGCTTCACGCCGTAAGCGGGCGATCGGGCCCGCACGAAGCTGAAGGCGGCCTGGATCGATTCGCTCATCACTTCGCCGAGCTTGCCGGTCGACTTGATCGCGCCCTTGCCGGGCACCAGAACGCTCTCGATCGTCAGCAGTTCGCCGCCCACTTCGGTCCACGCGAGACCGGTGACGGCCCCCACCTGGTGCTCCTCTTCGGAGATGCCGTAGCGGAACTTACGCACCCCAGCGAAGTCGGCGAGATTCTCGGGCGTGATCGTAACCGTCTCGGCCTTCTTCTCGAGGATCTGGCGGAGCGACTTGCGCGCCAGCCGCGCAATCTCACGCTCGAGCGTGCGCACGCCCGCCTCGCGCGTGTAGTGGCGGATGAGGTCGCGCAGGCCTTCCTGCGTCAGCGTGAACTCTTCGGGCTTGAGACCATGCGCCTCGACCTGCTTGGCGATCAGATGCCGCTCCGCGATCTCGACCTTCTCGTCCTCGGTATAGCCTTCGAGCCGGATGATCTCCATGCGATCGAGCAGCGCCTGCGGAAGGTTGAGGCTGTTCGCGGTGCAAACGAACATCACGTCCGACAAGTCGTAGTCGAGCTCCAGATAGTGGTCCTGGAACTTGGCGTTCTGTTCCGGATCGAGCACTTCGAGCAGCGCCGAGGCGGGGTCGCCGCGGAAATCCTGGCCGAGCTTGTCGATCTCGTCGAGCAGAAACAACGGGTTGCTCTTGCCCGACTTGCGCAAGTTGGTGATGATCTTGCCCGGCAGCGAGCCGATATAAGTGCGCCGGTGGCCGCGGATCTCGGCCTCGTCGCGCACGCCGCCGAGCGACTGACGGATGAATTCGCGTCCGGTCGCCCTGGCGATCGACTTGCCCAGCGAGGTCTTGCCGACGCCCGGCGGGCCGACGAGGCACAGGATCGGCCCCTTCAGCTTGTTGGTGCGTGCCTGCACCGCGAGGTATTCGATGATCCGGTCCTTGACCTTGTCGAGCGCGTAGTGGTCCGCGTCGAGCACGCCCTGCGCCTCGGAAATGTCGCGCTTCAGCTTCGACTTCTTACCCCAGGGCAAATCGAGCAGGACGTCGAGATAATTGCGGATGACGGTCGCCTCGGCGCTCATCGGCTGCATCGACTTGAGCTTCTTGAGTTCCGAGGTCGCCTTCTCGCGCGCTTCCTTCGAGAGCTTGGTCTTCTCGATCTTCTCCTGAAGCTCGGAGATCTCGTTGCCGTCCTCGCCGTCGCCGCCGCCCAGTTCGGTCTGAATCGCCTTGAGCTGTTCGTTGAGGTAGTATTCGCGCTGGGTCTTCTCCATCTGCCGCTTAACGCGGCCGCGGATCTTGCGCTCGACCTGCAGGACGCCGAGTTCGCCTTCCATGAACGAATAGACCATCTCGAGCCGCTTGAGCGGGTCGGGCTCGGAAAGCACTGCCTGCTTGTCCGAAACCTTGGCGGAAAGCTGCCAGGCGACCGTGTCGGCGAGCTTGGCGGCATCGTCGATGTCGCCAAGCTGGTCTCCGGCTTCCTGCGACAGCTTCTTGTTGAGCTTGGCGTATTCGCGAAACTGGTCGATCACCGAACGCATCATCGCCGAGACCTCGGTCCCCGACGAACTGACCGCCTCGATCTTGCTCACGTTCGCGACGAGCATTTCGCCATCGTCGGATTCTTCCTCGCGCAGCGCTTCCAGCCGGGCGCGATCCTGCCCTTCGACCAGCACGCGGACCGTGCCGTCGGGAAGCTTGAGCAATTGCAGGACACTGGCGATGACGCCGGTTTCGTAGAGATCGTCACGGTCGGGATCGTCGCAGCCCGGATCGAGCTGCGCGAGCAGGAAGATGTCCTTCTCGCCCGCCATCGCGGCCTCGAGCGCGGCGACCGACTTCTCGCGGCCGACGAACAAGGGCACGACCATGCCGGGGAAGACCACAATGTCGCGAAGGGGAAGGAGGGGAAGTTGGGTCACAGGCAAGTCCATCGTTTGAAGGGCGCTGGCTACGCGCCCAACCGTACATATCCGGTTTCCCGGGGAATATGGGGGCGCCCCCGCTGGCGCGCAATGGTGATAAGCCCCCTGCTTGTGGATGCATCCGCGGCCCGGCGCGCCAGGCGAGCCATTCGCCCGCGCAAGACCCTTTCGCCGCGTGGACAAAATCTTTCGCCGCCCCGCTTTCGGTCATGAAACGTAAACCTATCAAGGCGATAGCTTTGGATAGCGCACCGGGGGTGGGCGTCATGGCAGTTGGGGGCCAACCATAGTGGAACGCGGTGCGGTCGCGCGTATCGGACATAAACCGGGCTTGCGGATCGGAGAACTGATCCCAACCACCAGTCGATCATTCGAAAAACGGCTCGTCATTGCGGTTTCAATCATCGTTCTTGCGATCCTCGGTCTTCAGTTCGTGTCACACGACCGCGCGAATGCGCTGGCGCACGAGGGCGAAGACTTGCGCCGTACTGTCTCGATGGCGACGCAGAGCGACCGGCTGCTGAAGCTCGTCATCCGCTTCAAGCTCGATTCGCGCGCCGCCATCCCGCCCGGCCCGGACGGCATGGCCCGCTACGCCGGAGCGCTGACCGACACCGCGATGGATATCGAGGAGGTGGTCAACGCGCTCCGACTGGACGGTCTGGGTGCGATAGACCCGGCACGGCACGACCAGGTCTTCCAAGACCTCGACCGTGTGGTGGAAGGTTTTGTTTCGCAACGGAATACATCGTCCTCGAACAGCAGCGCCCGGCGGCTGGACGAGATGCTGAACGCCGCCACGGCGCTGAGCGACGAAAGTCAGGCGCGGCGCGACCAGGCGATCGCGCGGCTCGAAGGCTCGGCGCAGCGCTGGAACCGGCAAGTGGCCATTTTCGCCCTCGTGCTGCTCGCGCTCGCGCTTGCCATCCACTTCGACATCTCGCGCAATATCCTGCCCGCGCTGCGGCGCATGCACGGGTCGCTCAAGCGTCTCGCCGAGGGCGACCTCGACGTGCCGATCGAAAGGTTCAAACTCGTCGAGCTTCGCGACCTGGCGCGATCGCTTGAGACCTTCCGGCGCAATGCGCTCGCCGTTCAGGACCTCGCCTTCGCCGATCCGTCCACGGACCTGCCCAACCGCCGCGCCTTCGTGCAAATCGCGCCAAGGCTGCTGATGAACCGCGATCACGATGCCCCGGCGTTCATCGCGCTGATTGATATCGATCGATTCAAGTACATCAATGACGACTTCGGTCATGAGTCGAGCGACCGGCTGGTCCGGCTGCTCGGCGAGCGCATGCGCGAAGCCCTCGGCGAAGACGCCCTGCTCGCCCGCATCGGCGGCGACGAATTCGCGATCTATTGCGCGACGCAGGACCAGGCCCCGCCCGGCATTGTCTGCGACGCGCTGACCAGAGCGGTTCGTCAACCGTTCGAACTCGACGGAACGGCCATTTCAATCACGGTTTCGATCGGCTTCGCCGAAATCGAGTCGGCGGACGGCGACATCGAGCATATCCTGCATCGTGCCGATCTCGCGCTCTATGCCTCAAAGCGCAACGGCCGCAATCGGGCGACGAGATTCAACGCGGATCTCTCGCAGGAACGCGATCTCGACCGGGCGCTCGAACGCGATCTGGCGGAAGCCCTTGGCGGCGGCCAGCTTCGAATGGTTTACCAGCCCATCTACCCGACCACGAATGCCGCGCAGGAGATCGAGGCGCTGGTGCGCTGGCGCCACCCCCGGCTCGGCGAAATCTCCCCAGGCCGCTTCATCCCCGCCGCCGAACGCAGCGGTGTCATGCCCGAACTGGGTGCCTGGATCGTCGATCGCGCGCTGTCGGACCTGTCGCGTTGGGCGGGCCTGGCGATGAGCGTCAACCTGTCACCGATCCAGCTCCAGCAGGAAGGCTTCGTCAGCTTCCTGCTGGAGGCCTGCCAAAAATACCGGATTTCGCCCCGCCGCGTCATTCTGGAAGTCACCGAGACGATCTCGATCGAGCGCAACGCGCGCGCGCTGCTCACGCTCGAACTGCTGCGCAATGCCGGGTTCCGCATCGCCCTGGACGATTTCGGGACCGGCTATTCGTCGCTGTGCATGATGAAGAACTTCAAGTTCGATCGGCTGAAACTCGATCGTTCCCTCGTGATCGACATCGGCGAGGACGAGACCTCGCGTGCCGTGTTCGATGCCGCCGTGCAGATGGCCCGGCAGATCGGCGCCGAAGTCGTCGCCGAAGGGGTGAGCGAGGAAGCGCTGGTCGAAACCGCGCTGGTCGCCGGCTGCACACACCTGCAGGGCTTCCATCTCAGCCAGCCGGTCGAGGCGCAGACGATCCAGGAGATCTACGACGCCGCCCTGCGAAAAGCCGAACGTGCGACCGCGATGGCGGTCGCGCAGGTCTCCTAGGCGGCCGATCCGTCGGGCAATGGTCCGCCCGGCTCCCGCGCGCCAGGCACCTAGCCGAAGGTGAAATCGACCATCATGTCGCCCGAGATCGTCTCGAGCGCGGAGCGGACCTTCTCGGGGTCGGTGCCGCTGGGCACATGGGTGTGGACGCGCCCGCGAAACAGCAGTTCGCCCGACCACGCACCGTTCTCGATCTCGGTATCGATTTCCTCGATATTTACGCCGAGCCCGGCGAGCAGCCTGGTCAGTTCGGCGACGATACCGGGGCGATCCTGTCCGACGAGATCAATCAGCAGCGGCTCCCCGCCGGCGACCGCATCCTCTCCGGCGGGAACCACGCTGACCGCGAGACCGTGCGAATCGATCGCGCGGACCTCGTGTTCGAGCTTCGTTGCCGCATCGGGCGCGATCTCGACGAGGACCGAGCCCACGTACATCCCGCCCAGCTTGCTGAGATGGCTTTCCAGCCAGTTGCCGCCGGCCGCGAACACCGCGTCGGCGACCGCCTGCGTCAGGCCGGGCCGGTCGCTCCCGCTGACCGTGAGAATCAGGCGAACGCTCATCGTCGTCCCGTCCCGGCTCAGAACGGCAGCTTGAAGCCGGGGGGCAGACCCATGCCCTGCTGCGCCTTCGCGAGTTCCTCGTTGGCGACGCTGTCAGCCTTGACCCGGGCATCGTTGTAGGCCGCCGCGACGAGATCCTCGAGGATCGCCTTCTCACCCGGCTGGATCAGGCTGTCGTCGATCGACACGCCGATGACGCGGCCCTTGGCCGAACAGCGGATCTTGACGAGCCCCCCGCCCGAAAGCCCCTCGACCTCGATGGCATCGAGCTTGCCCTGGGTCTCGGTCATCTGCTTCTGGATCGATTCGGCCGCCTGCTGCGCGGCCGCGATCATCTCTTCCATGCTCTTCATCAGCGTCTCCAATTACGTCCGCCGCCATGCGCGGCCTGCCGGTCGTCCTCGACGATCTCGGCTTCGGGAAAGGCCGAAAACGTCGCTTCGACCAAGGGGGAACGGCGGACGACTTCGGCGTCGGCCCGCTTGCGCGCCTCGTCCTGCTCGACAAGCGTCGGCGCGCCTTGCGCCTCGACCCGCTCGATTCGCCAGCGTTGCCCCGTCGCCTGGTTGAGGCCGTCGCGCAATGCCTGGGTGATGTCATCGCGAAACTCCCCCGGCTGCGTGAACCGAAGCAGCTCCGAACCGAGTTCGACCACGCGAACCTGCATGCGCATCATGCTTGCGATGGCGAGCGCGCCGCGCCGCTCGACGAGAGCGACAAGCTCTTCCCAGCCCTGTGCCGACGGCGCGGGCGCCGCCTGCGCGACCGGTCCGGCAGAACCTTCGGCGGCGACCCCCGCCGCCAGCGGGCCGGCCTTCGCGAGGTCCTCGATGCGGCGCGCGAGCATCCCGGGATCGGGCATGGTACCGGCGTGGAGAATCCGCAGCAGCGCCATCTGCGCCGCAACCAGAGGATCGGGCGCGGACTTCACCTCATCGTGCCCCTTGAGCAGCAATTGCCACATCCGGTGGAGCTGCCCGGCGCTCAAGTCGCGCGCCCACAGGCCGATCGCCTCGCGCTCCTCGGCGGAGATCGCATCGGCCGGCGTCCCGCCGACCTGCGCGACGGTGACGCGGTGGGTGAGATCCATCAGCCCGCGCACCAGCGCGATCGGATCGACGCCGAGCGCGAACTGATGCGCGACGAGTTCGAGCACCGTCGCCCCCTCGCCAGCGAGGATCGCGGCGAAGAGCTGGCGCTGCACGCTCTTGTCCGAAAGCCCGAGCATGTCGCGCACGCGCGCGGCGAGCACCCGGCCCTCGCCGTCGAGATCGGCATGGGCAATCGCCTGGTCGAGGATCGACAGACCGTCGCGCACTGATCCGTCGGCAGCGGCCGCGACCATCGAGAGCGCCTCATCCTCGGCGCCGACGCCTTCCTTCTCGCAGATCGCCGCGAAGTGTTCGGCGAGCATCGGCGCGGGAATGCGCCGCAGGTCGAAGCGCTGGCAGCGCGAGAGCACCGTGACCGGCAGCTTCTCGACCTCGGTCGTCGCGAACAGGAACTTCACGTGCGCCGGCGGCTCCTCGAGCGTCTTGAGCAGCGCGTTGAACGCATTGCGCGAGAGCATGTGGACTTCGTCGATGATGTAGATCTTGTAGCGCGCCGAAACCGCCGCGTAGCGCACGGCCTCGACGATCTCGCGCACGTCGTCGACGCCGGTGTGGCTCGCCGCGTCCATCTCGATCACATCGATGTGGCGCCCCTCGGCGATCGCGACGCATGGTTCGCACTGGCCGCACGGATTGATCGTCGGACCGCCGGTGCCGTCCGGCCCGACGCAGTTGAGCGCCTTGGCGATCAGCCGCGCGGTCGATGTCTTGCCGACCCCGCGCACGCCGGTCATCAGGAAGGCATGCGCCAGTCGGTCGCGCTTGATCGCGTTCGCGAGGGTCGTGACCATCGCTTCCTGGCCGATCAGCTCGGAGAAGGTCTGCGGGCGGTATTTGCGCGCAAGCACGCGATAGGGTTGCGCCGCGGCGACCGGTGCGGATTGCTGCGCGGGCGGCTGCTTGGGAGCCGGCCCCGCTTCGGCGGGAGCGGCAGGCGGCTCCGGCGCGGGCGGGGGCGAGGACGGGGGCGCGCCGAACATCGAGGACTGGCCCGCCGCCTCGAGGTCGGACGCACTCGGCCGCTCGGGCGGCTGTTCGGCGGACTCGTCCTCCTGCCAGGGGGGCGTTTGGCCGAAGATGTCGCGGGAATCGTCCATCACGCGCGAAGGTAGGACCTGAGAGTCACAATGTCAGCGCGTTTCGGCGAAAAACCTTGGAGTGAAGAAGGAGCCGGCCGACCCGCCGCAACCCGTTGTGGCTGCTTCCTTCCGGACCTGACCAGGTTGGCGGACGCAAGCGCCCGACCGACTCCCGGCGGCGCATATGGCGAAACGCGGCTCACGATGCAAGCCCGGTCCATGGCTCGGCCCGGTCGACGATCGGGCAATATCAGCGGAAGTTGTCGGCGTAGGCCTGGATCTTGAGCCGGCGCGGCGGGGTCGCATGCACCTCGGCGGCGATACCGTAGCGCTCGGCATAGGCCATGGCGTCGGCCTGGGTCGGGAACCTGAGCTGGACCTGCTGCTTCATGTCGCCCGATCCGGCCCAACCCATCAGCGGATCGGGCCGCTTCGCCTCCTCAGGCGCGAACTCGAGGATCCACTGGTCCGTAAGCGCCCTGCCCGACTGCATGGCGTTCTTCGGTCGCTGGAAGATGCGTGCACTCATGCCGTTCGCCATGCCCACGAATCGCGCTTCGAATCAAGAGCGTTTGGACGCCTCGAACGCATTTCTGGTCTTCAGGCTGGGGTCTTCGGTCCAGGGCTCGTCCGGCCAGCGGTGCTTGGGATAGCGTCCCTTCATCTCGCGCTGGACGTCGCGCCAGGAACCGCGCCAGAAGCCCGGCAGATCGCGCGTCGACTGGATCGGACGGCCCGCGGGCGAAGTCAGCTTGAGCAGCAACGGCTGCGGCGGCGCGCCGAACGTGGGGTGCCGGTCGAGCCCGAACAACGCCTGAACCCGCACTTCGACCGAGGGGCCCGCCTCGTCCGAATAGTCGATGGCGTGATGCGAGCCGGCGGGACTCTTGAACTCGGCGGGCGCGATGCGGTCGAGCGCCTGCTGCGCGGTCCAGTCAAGCCGGGCGCGCAGCGCCGCGTGGAGCGCCTGCGGATCGATTGCATCGAGGCTGCGCGCCAGCAGCGGCGCGAGCCATGCCTCCAGATCGGCGATCAGCGCCTCTTCGCCCAACGCGTGGCTGCCCGCATAGGTCGCCCGTCGAAGAAGCGCGCGGCTCGCCTTCGAGAGCGGCAGGATGTCGAGCCCTTTCAGGCGCACGCGCGCGATCAGGAAAGCCCGCAAGGCCGCGGCGTCCGGCGCGGGATCTGGCCCGCTTGCCAGCACGACCGCGCCCAGGCGGCGTTCGAGCCGCGCCTCGACGCGCTGCTGCTCCTCGTTCCAGCGCAGCACCGATCGACGCGCAATGCGATCCGCGAACCAGCGCTCGACCTCGGCCTGCTCGAGCGCGAGCCCTGCGAAGATGCGCGCACCCTTGGCCTGACCCTGCGCGTCGCCGATGACGATCCACTCGGACGACGCGAGCGGCGAGGCCGGGTCAAGCATGTAACCGCGTCCCCCGGCGGACAGCCAGGTCTCGCCGCTCGCATCGCGGCGGCGGGCGAGCATGTCGGGGTAGCCCATGGCGAGCAGCACGCCCGACGGAACCTCGGACCGCACCTCGGCGTCCGCAACGAGTGCGCGGGCGCGGCGCGCCCAGCCGTCGGCGAGCTTGCGCGCGGCCTCGGCGCGGGCCGAGCGATCGCCGTTCCAGCGCGACAGGCGGCGCGCGAGGTCACCGTCCGGTCCGCCCAGCCCGCGTTCCTGCAGCAAGAGCGCGAGCCGCGCCGCGGTTCGTGCATCGCCGAGCATCGCCCCACGCAGCACCATGGCGGCCTGAGCCGGGTCCATCGGCAGGCTCGCAATACGCTCGCCGAAAGGCGTGATGCGACCTTCGGCAGCGTCGATCGCGCCGAGCGCCGCCAGCGCCCCGCGCGCAGCATCGAGCGCGGCGGGCGGCGGCGGATCGAGCCAGGCCATCGCGGCGGGATCGGTGTTGCCCCACTTCGCCAGCGTGAGCGCGAGGGGCGCCAGATCCGACGTCTCGATCTCGGGCGGATCGAACTCGGGCCGACCGGCGTGCGCGGCCTCCTCCCACAGCCGGTAGGCCACGCCCGGCCCCTGCCGCGCCGCGCGGCCCGCGCGTTGCGAGGCGGAAGCGCGGCTGGCCCGATGCGTGACAAGGCGGGTGACGCCCGCGGCCTTGTCGAACTCCGCCCGCCGCGAGAGGCCCGCGTCGACCACCACGCGTACCCCGTCGAGCGTCAGCGAGGTCTCGGCGATGGCGGTGGCGAGCACGATGCGGCGGCGGCCCTGCGGATCGCGCCGGATCGCGGCGCGCTGCGCGCCCGGCTCGCATTGCCCATGGAGCGGCAGGACAAGCGCGGCGGGCAGCCACTCCGCCAGCCGCTCGCGCACGCGTTCGATCTCGCGGACGCCCGGCAGGAAGGCGAGGATGTCGCCCTCCTCCTCGCGCCAGGCGAGCAGGATAGCGGAGGCGACCGCATCCTCGGTCGCGGCCTGCGGCGAAGCGCCGAGCCAGCGAAGCGCCAGCCGATGCGCGCGCCCCGCGCTTTCGACCACCGGCGCCGCTTCGAGCAGCCGGGCGAAGCGCGCGCCGTCGATCGTGGCGGACATCACCAGCAGGCGCAGATCGGGCCTCAGCACCTCGCGCGATTCGATCGCGAGCGCGAGGCCGAGGTCGCTGTCCAGGTGGCGTTCGTGCGCCTCATCGAACAGGACCGCGCCGATCCCGCCGAGTTCCGGGTCGGCAAGGATCGTCGCGACGAAGATCGCCTCGGTCATCACCAGAATGCGCGTGCGAGCCGAACGGCGCGTATCGAGGCGGGTAGCGTAACCGACCGTCTCTCCCGGCTGCTCGCCAAGCGCCTCGGCCATGCGCTCGGCCGCCGCCCGAGCGGCGACACGGCGCGGCGAGAGCAGGATGACCGTCCCCTCGCACCAGTCCTCGCCGAGCAGAGCGGGCGCCACCGCCGTGGTCTTGCCCGCTCCCGGCGGCGCGACGAGCACCGCCGCGCCCGGCGCGCGCAGCGCCGTTAGCAGTTCGGGCAAGGCGTCGAGGATCGGCAGTCGCGACATGGGCGCGCCATAGCGAGTGAGAGGGCCCCGCGCCATGGCGGCCGCCGCGATGCCGGCGATCCGGTTCACCCGCGATCCGGCGCCGCGTAAGCCTATATTAACGACGGTTAGGTAACGAGGCCGCGGGGAGGGTTTCAGATATGCGGTTCAAACAGGTGTCGCGGCTTTTACAGGGCATAGGCTTTTCGGTCGTGGCCACGCTGGTATTCATGCTCGCGGTCAATCTGGTCCCCGGCTACGATATCCCGCAGCGCTATTTCCTCGTCGGCATCCTGTGCGCGATCTGCGTTTCAACGCCGGTTTCGCTGCTCTACGTCCGCCAGGAAGGGCGCGTCCGGCGCCTGCACGAGGATCTCGCCAGCGCCTATCGGCACCTTGAGCGCAGCGCGCGGACCGACCAGATGACCGGTATCGCCAACCGCGAGACCTTCATTGCCCGCGCCAACGAAAAGCTCGCCCGGGGCAGCGGATGGCTGATCCTCGCCGACGTCGACCGTTTCAAGGCGATCAACGACCTGCACGGCCACGCCACCGGCGACCGCGTGCTCGCCGCGATCGGCTCGGCGATCCGCAAGTGCGTACGCGAAAGCGACTTGTGCGGACGGCTCGGCGGCGAGGAATTCGGCGTCCTGATCGAGACCGACGATCCCGAGGCGGCGCTCGCCACGGCCGAGCGGCTGCGCCTGTGCATCTCCGCGCTCGGCCTTCCCGACAATGACGGCGTGCTGGTCCATCCGACGATCAGTCTGGGATTTACCCGGGCCCGCGCCGGCGAGCTTGCCCGCGCCATGCACGAGGCCGACGAAGCGATGTACGAAGCCAAGCGCAGCGGGCGGAACCGCACCGTGCGGCACGGCTTCATCCGCCCGCGCCCCCGGCTCAAGGCCGTCTGAACTACGCGGATCAGTAGCGGCGCGAGACCACGAACTGCGCCGCCTCGGCCATGGCCGAACGTGCCGCGCCGGGCGGAAAGCCCGCTATGGCGTCAATCGCGCGCTGCGCGTAGTGGCGCGCACGATCGCGTGTCGCCGACACGGTATTGTGCTTCTCGATAAGCGAAACGGCGGTCGCCAGATCCTCGTCCTCGACGCGGAAGCCGGCGATCGCGTCCTGCCAGAAGCGCCGCTCGTCCTCGTCGCCGCGCGCGTAGGCGAGGATTACCGGCAAGGTCATCTTGCCTTCACGGAAGTCGTCGCCCTGGGCCTTGCCGCTTTCTGCGCTTTCCGACTCGTAGTCGATCGCATCGTCCACGAGCTGGAAGGCGATGCCGAGATTGCGTCCGTACGAATCGAGCGCGACTTCATCGGCCTCGCTCCGCTCGGCTACCACGGCCGCGATTCGCGTCGCGGCGGCGAAGAGCGCGGCCGTTTTCGAACCGATGATCGAGAGATACCGCTCCTCGCTGGTCTCGATATGGCGCTGTGCGGTCAACTGGTCGACCTCGCCCTCGGCGATCACCGAGGACGCGCCTGAGAGGATCTTGAGCACCTTGAGGCTGCCGTCCTCGACCATCAGTTCGAACGCGCGCGTGAAGAGAAAGTCGCCGACCAGCACGGTCGCCGGATTGCCGTAGACGATATTCGCCGCCGCCTTGCCGCGCCGCAGGTCCGATCCGTCGACGACGTCGTCGTGCAGCAGGGTGGCGGTGTGAATGAACTCGACAGCGGCCGCGAGCTTGTGATGCCGCGTGCCCTGATAGCCGCACAGCTCCGCGCCGGCGACCGTCAGCATCGGGCGCATGCGCTTGCCCCCGCCCGAGATCAGGTGTCCGGCCAGCGCCGGTATCAGCGGCACCTCGCTTTGCATGCGTTCGAGGATCACCGCGTTGACGCGGTTCATTCCCGGTGCGGTGAGGGAAAGGATCGGGTCCAGCGAAGGCTGGCCGCCCCCTGGGCGCAAGGCAACGACATCGGCGCTCATCGTTGATGCGCATGGCGCTTCGCGCGGCGCATGGCAAGCCCCTTGACCATCGGCGCGCCTTGCGATTGGCACGGCCGGATCGTCATGCTAGCGACGCCGGGCCATGGCCGACCCCGCACCCGAACCCGATCCGATCCTCGCCGCGTACCGCGCCAGCATCGACAACATCGATGCCGCGCTGATCCACATTCTGGCCGAGCGTTTCCGTATCACCAAGGCGGTCGGCGATCACAAGGCCAAGACCAAGCTGCCCGCTTCCGATCCGGGGCGCGAGGAACGGCAGATCGCCCGCTTGCGCAAGCTGGCAGAGGACGCCCACCTCGACCCGGAATTCTCGGAAAAGTTCCTGCGCTTCATCATCCAGGAAGTGATCCGCCATCACGAGCTGGCCAAAGCCGACAAGGGTTGACCGGGGCGCGGGGCGCCCGGCGAACCGTTCGGCAATTGCGACAACCGTCCGGTCTCCGGTTTTCAACCGCGGGAACCGCGCCGCGCATGCCTCGTTGTTGAGGGCATGTGAGCAACGCGGGATGCGCCGGTTCTCCCGCCGGCGGCTGGAGAACGGAGACATGACCAACAACGCCACGATTGCCATTCTCGCTGTCATCGCCATCGCGCTCGTCGCGATCGGCATCATGTTCTGGCAGCGCGGCCGCATGCGGACCGACAAACTGCGTGACCGCTTCGGCCCCGAATACGACCGCACGATGTCGAGGGTCGGCGACCAGCGCAAGGCGATCGCCATCCTTTCCGAACGCGAGCGCCGCGTCTCCAGGTACACGATCCGCAAGCTCGATCCGAAGATGCGAGAGCACTTCGTCGCGACCTGGCAGAAGGTCCAGGCCCAGTTCGTCGACGACCCGTCGTACGCCGTGATGCGCGCCGACGATCTGCTCGGCGAGGTCATGCAGGCGCGCGGCTATCCGGTAACCGATTTCGAACACGCCGCCGAAGATCTCTCGGTCGATCATCCCGAGGTCGTGCAGAACTATCGCAAGGGCCATGCGATCGTGGAATCGCACAGGCGCAGCGACGCCACCACCGACGAGCTGCGCGCCGCGATGATCCATTACCGCGCCCTTTTCGACGATCTGGTGAACGAGCCCGACGCCGTGGATCTGCGCGAACGCCGCTTCGAGTCGGCGCGCTCCTGAACCGCCGGCCCGAGCCGGGCGCACGAGCACCGGGGGGCGGTCCCGGTGCTCGTTGCCGTTCTGGATCCGCTCGCGAGCGGAGCCCTCTCAAGTCGCCGAGCGCGGCAGCTTGACCCGCACGAGGAGACCGCCGAGATCCTCGCTCTCGTCGAGTTCGACCGAACCGCCGTAGATTTCCACCACGTCGCGAACGATCGCGAGGCCGAGCCCGGTCCCCGGCTTGCCGGTATCGAGCCGCGCGCCGCGATCGAAGATGCGCTGGCGCTCGCTCTCGGGAATGCCCATGCCATCGTCCTCGACCCAGATCTCGCAGAGCACGGGGTCATTACCGGGATCGACGGTCACGAACACCGAGCCGCCGCCGTACTTGGCCGCGTTTTCGACGAGGTTGCCAAGGATTTCCTCGAGATCCTGCCGCTCGAGCGCGACAGCCGAATCGGCGTTGCCGGCCAAGTCGAAGCGCGTGTTGTCATAGAGCCGCTCGACCGCGCGCAGCACGGCTTCCAGGCTGCTCCAGACGTTCGCGCGCGAAAGCCCCGCCGCGCGGCGGCCAACGGCGCGCGCACGGGCGAGATGGTGGTCGATCTGCCGGCGCATCACCGAGGCCTCGCGGATCACGGTATCGGCAAGATCGGGCGCCTTGGCGGTAGCCGCATTCATCACCACCGTGAGCGGCGTCTTGAGCGCGTGCGCGAGATTGCCGGCGTGGGTCCGGGCTTCCTCGGCCTGCTTGTCGGTGTGCGCGAGCAGGGCATTGAGTTCGTCGACCAGCGGCTGGACTTCCTGCGGCAGCGGCTCGTCGAGCCGGCTCGCGCCGGTCTTGCGCATGCGCGAGAGCCCCTTGCGCACGTGGCGCAGCGGAAACAGGCCGTACCAGGTCTGCATCCCGGCCATGAGCAGCAGGCCGAAGCCGAGAATGACGAAGGAATAGAGCAGGATCGCGCGGAACGACTTGAGCTGTTCCTCCAGGCTTTCGCGACTGGCCGCGACCGTGAACATCCACTGGGTATCGCTTCCCGGCAGAATGATCGAGCGCTCCATGATCCGCAGTTCTTCTCCGGGAAACTGTTTCGAATCGTAGACGTGAGGCTGCGCGTCGTAATGGTCGGCGGGAACGTCGATGCTGCGGTCCCATAGCGAGCGCGAGGGAAAATCCTCGTGTCCGGCGGCCCGGATCTGCCAGTAGAGGCCACTGTTGGGTTCGAGAAAGCGCTGGTCGCCCAGCGGCCGGTTGAAGAAGACCTCGCCGTCCGGGCCAATCTCGGCCGAGCCGATCATGCCGGTCAGCATGTAGCCGAGCTGTTCGTCGAAGTTGCGCGTGACGAGGCCGGTCAGCGTGCGGTCGAGGGCCACTCCGCCAAGCAGCAGGAGGATAGAGATCCATCCCGCCGCGATCAGCATCATGCGCCGCGCGAGCGATCCCGTACTGCCGCGCCCCCCGAGGCGGGGCTTGGCCGCGCCGCCCGCCGCATCCGCCTCCGGCGCTTCGGCAGGATCAGGTGCGGGGCGCGTCGGCGGGGTCGTCGAGGCTGTAACCGAGGCCACGGATGGTCGTGATGACGTCGGCGCCCAGCTTCTTGCGGATGCGCGTCACGAAAACTTCGATGGTGTTGGAATCGCGGTCGAAATCCTGATCGTAGATATGCTCGATCAGCTCCGTCCGGCTGACCACCTTGCCCTTGTGGTGCATCAGGTAGGACAGCAGCTTGTACTCCTGCGCGGTGAGCTTGACCGGCTCTCCGGCCAGTGTCACGCGCCCCGAACGCGTGTCGAGCCGCACGTCGCCCGCGGTCAGTTCGCTGGAGGTATTGCCCGAGGCGCGGCGGATCAGCGCGCGCAGGCGGGCGATCAGCTCCTCGGTCTGGAACGGCTTGGCAAGATAGTCGTCCGCGCCCGCATCGAGCCCGGCCACCTTGTCCGACCAGCTATCGCGCGCGGTGAGCACCAGCACCGGGAAATTGCGGCCTTCACGCCGCCACATGCCGAGCACGGTCAGTCCGTCGATCTCGGGCAGGCCCAGGTCGAGGATCACCGCGTCGTATTCTTCGGTGGAGCCGAGGAAGTGCCCGTCCTCGCCGTCGGTCGAGAGGTCCACCGCATATCCGTTCTGTTCCAGCGTCGTCTTGAGCTGGTTGCCGAGCGTGGGTTCATCCTCGACGATCAGGATGCGCAATGCACTCACTCCCCTCGATGATTGCTGTTGGTTCTTGTTACAAATGGGGATTCGGGCTTGCCCGGTCAAGCAAACGCGCGGTGATTCCCCCCGGTTCCCGGCGGGGCGATGCCCGGTCTGGTCCGCCTAGCGCGAGCGCGAGATGATCCGTCCGGTCCGCGCATCGACATCGACGTCGATCGCCTGAATGCCTTCGAGAAACCGCAGCCGGTAGATGTTCTCGACCGGATAGTAGGTGAAGCCGATGTAGTTCTTGCCGCGCATCTTGGGCAGCACGATCGCCTCGATCTGCCGGCTGGTGAGCGCGCCGCCGTTGCGCACGTTGCTGCGCGCACTCGCCTGTTCGCCGCCGTTCTTGTCGGCAAGGACGGGCGCCGTCGGCAGCGCGACGGCAAGCGCCAGCATCAGGAGGGATCGTTTCATGATGCCCGGTTGCATAGACCGGACGGCTTGAACAAGCCGTGAATGCCCGTTCTTTCAGGATCGGGACAGCGATCTAGCGGGTCATTTCATATTTCGCCGTCAGCGTCACCGCGGTTCCCACCTGCCCCGGCTCGATCGGCGTCGACTCGCGCCGCGCCGTCACCGTGATCGCCATCGGCATCGGCGGAGGCGAATAGGCGTTGTAGGTTTCCGAGACCTCGAGAAGCCGCACGCCCGAATATCCCGCCATTGCGGCATATTCGCGAGCCTGCGCCCCAGCCCGCTCGAAAGCTGACTTGCGGCCCGCGACCCTTGCGGGCTCGTCCTTGCTCAGCGAGAAGTTCGGTCCGTAGACGTTGTTCGCCCCCGCGCCCACGAGCGCATCGAGCGTCTCGCCGATCTTCGTCATGTCGCGAAGCGTCACGTTCACCGAGTTGCTGGCGTCGTATCCCAGGAAGGTGGGCTGCTGGCCGTCGTTGCGGTACTGGTACTGCGCGTTGAGATTGAAGTTCGAGGTCTGGATATCCTCGCGGCGAATGCCCAACGCCTTGAGCTTGTCGATCACCTTGGTCATCTGCGCCGCGTTCTGGCGCAGCGCCGCGCTGGCGCTCGGCGCGCGCACGGTAACGCCCGCGCCGACGATGGCGGTATCGGGTTCGGACATCACGGTTTCGGTGATGGTCAATTCGACGACGGGGTTCTCGACGGCGATCTGCACCTCAGCCGCGCGGGCAACGATCGGCGCCGCGAGCGGACTGGCGGCGGCGGCCAGGAGAAGCAGGGCGGTAAGACGCATGGAATGGCAACTTTCGATATAGACGCTGGGATTGAACACGCCGGTGCCGCGATGGTTCCCGGCGCCGGGAAGCGGCCCGCTCGCTTGCCAAGCCCCGGCCCCGGCGGCTAGGGGCGCGCGGATGGCGACACCACCGATCCTCAGTTGGGAAGGCCTCGGCCTGATCCAGGGTTCGGGCTGGCTGTTCCAGGACCTCGACCTGCACATCGGCCCGCGCGACCGGCTGGCGCTGATCGGGCGCAACGGCGCGGGCAAGACCACGCTGCTCAGGCTGATCGCCGGGCAGGTCGAGGCGGACCGCGGCAAGCGCTCGATCCAGCCGGGCACCAGGGTCGTCACGCTTGAACAGGACCCGTTCTTCACCGGCTACGACACGCTGCTCGACTTCGCCCTCGACGGCGACGATGCACCGCAGCGACACGAGGTCGAAGCCATCGCCGACCAGCTCGGCATCGACTTGTCGCGCGAGGCGGCGAGCGCATCGGGCGGCGAGCGCCGCCGCGCCGCGCTGTGCCGCGCGCTGGCCTCCGAGCCCGACCTGCTGCTGCTCGACGAGCCGACCAACCACCTCGACATCGCCGCGATCGACTGGCTCGAATCGTGGCTGCAGCGTTATTCGGGCGCCTTCGTGGTCATCAGCCACGACCGCACCTTCCTCACTCGGCTGACCAGGGCGACGCTCTGGCTCGACCGCGGATCGCTGCGCCGCAAGGATGTCGGCTTCGGCGGCTACGAGGCCTGGGAGGAGCAGGTCTACGCCGAGGAAGCGCGCGCGGCCGACAAGCTCGACGCCAAGCTCAAGCTCGAGGCACACTGGCTCGAACGCGGCGTCACCGCGCGGCGCAAGCGCAACCAGGGCCGGCTCGAGAAGCTGTGGGAGATGCGCGCCCAGCGCGCCGCGATGCTCAGCCCGCAAGGCGCGGCCAAGCTCAAGGTCGTCGCTGACGACACCAAGACCAAGTCCGTGATCGTCGCCGAACACGTCACCAAGCGCTTCGGCGACCGAACGATCCTGCGCGACTTCAATTTGCGCATCCAGCGCGGCGACCGCATCGGCCTGGTCGGCGCGAACGGATCGGGCAAGACCACGCTGCTCAAGATACTCACCGGCGAACTCGAACCCGACGAAGGCGAGGTCATCCTCGCCAAGACGCTCGAAGGCACGGTGATCGACCAGCAGCGCAGTCTGCTCGCGCCCGAAAAGCGGCTGCGCGACGTGATCGCCGAGGGCGGCGACTGGGTCGACGTGCGCGGCGTGCGCAAGCACGTGCAGGCCTATCTCAAGGACTTCCTGTTCGCCCCGGGCCTGGTCGACGCCAAGGTCGGCACGCTTTCGGGCGGCGAGCGCTCGCGCCTGCTGCTCGCCCGAGAATTCGCGAGGCTGTCGAACCTGCTGGTGCTCGACGAGCCGACCAACGACCTCGATCTCGAAACGCTCGACCTGCTGCAGGAAGTGATCGCCGACTACGAGGGGACCGTGCTGATCGTCAGCCACGACCGCGACTTCCTCGACAAGACGGTGACGGTCACATTGGGGCTCGACGGATCGGGCAGCGTCGATGTGATCGCGGGCGGCTATGCCGACTGGGAAGCCAAGCGCAAGCAGCGCACCCAGCCCGCGAAGGCGTCGAAATCGGGCGACAGCGCCGCGCCCCCTCCCCCGCCCAAGCCGAAGAGCACGAAGCTCTCGTACAAGGACCAGCGCGACTACGACCTGCTGCCGAGCCGGATCGAGGAGCTCGACGCCGCGATCGCCCGCGATGAAGCTGCGCTGACCGATCCCGACCTCTACAGCCGCGATCCCGACACGTTCGCCGCGCTGACAGCGCAACTCGAAAAGACCCGCGCCGAAAAGGAAGCCGCCGAGGAACGCTGGCTCGAACTGGCGGAACAGGTCGAGGGCTGAGAAGCTTTCACGGGCTTGCGCTCCCCATGCCCGGCACCGCTCATCCTGAACCTGTCGATTTTCCCTTCGGCCTTGGCTTTCGACGCGCCCCGCCTCAGGATCGCGCTTCCGAACGGCACAACGGAATCAGGGGACAAATGGTAATGAGGGCCTTTCACAAGACGATGACGCTCGCACTCGCGCTCGCGGCAGGTGCGATTCCGCCGCAAGTGCTCGCCGCCGACGGGCTGAGCGAGGCGGTGGCCGCGGACTACGACGCGAAGCTCGAGGCGCTGTTCCTAGATTTCCACCGCAACCCGGAGCTTTCGCACAAGGAGCTTCGCACCGCCGGCATCATCGCGAGGGAACTGCGGGCGGTCGGTGTGGACGTCACCGAAGGCGTCGGCGGAACCGGCGTGGTCGGCGTGATGCGGAACGGGGCCGGGCCGACCGTGCTGGTTCGCGCCGACATGGATGGGCTGCCGATCGAGGAGGCGAGCGGGCTGGCCTATGCCTCGAAGGCGCGGCAGGTCGATGTCGAGGGGATCGAGCAGCCGGTGATGCACGCCTGCGGGCATGACGTGCACATCACCTCGCTGATCGGCACTGCGCGGCGCCTCTCCGAATTGAAGGATCGATGGAGCGGCACCGTCGTCTTCATCGCCCAGCCCGCCGAGGAGCGCGTCAACGGCGCCTCCGCGATGCTCGAGGACGGCCTCTACGAACGCTTTCCCAAGCCCGACTACGCGCTGGCGTTCCACGTCGGCGCCCCGCTCGCCACGGGCCGGATCGAAATCCAGCCGGGAATCACCGCATCGACCTCGGATTCGGTCAACATAACCATCCACGGCGTCGGCACGCACGGCGCCTATCCGCACGCCGGCAAGGACCCGATCGTGATCGGCGCGGAGATCGTCATGGCGCTCCAGACGATCGTCTCGCGCGAGATTTCGCCGCTGCAACCGGCGGTCGTCACCGTCGGCGCGTTCCATGCCGGAGCCAAGCACAACATCATCTCGGACCGCGCCGAGCTGCAACTCACCGTGCGCTCTAACGACAACGAAGTGCGCGACAAGCTGATCGCCGCGATCGAGCGGATCGCCAAGGGCGTCGGGCGGATGAACGGCTTGCCCGACGACATGCTGCCCGAGATCGAAATCGTCCAGTCGACCCCGGTGACGATCAACGACAAGACCGTCACCGAGCGGATCGAGAAAGCCTTCACCACCCATTTCGGCGCCGACACGATCGTCACCGATTCGCCGCAGACCGGCATGGGCGCCGAGGACTTCGGCGTGCTGGTGACGCCCAACACCGATGTGCCGGGCGTTTACTTCAATGTCGGCGGCACGCCCAAGGCCGAACTCGACGCGCTGGAGAAGGCGGGCAAGCCCGAACCGGCGCACCACTCGCCGTTCTTCAAGATCGCGCCGGAACCGGCGGTCACGCTCGGCACCGAAGCGATGACGGTGGCCGTGTTCGACCTCCTCGCCCCCGATGCCGGCGCAGCTGCGGACTAGCCGTCAGCCCATCCGCAGCTTCGCCGCAATCCGCTGATCGACGCGCTTCTCGAGCAGGTCGAGCGGCATCAGTCCCTCGCTCAGCACCGCGTGGAACCACGGCAGGCTGAACTTGTCGCCCAGTTTCGTCTGGGCGCGCCGGCGCAGTTCGAGCCACTTGTTGTGGCCGATCTTGTAGCTGCAGGCCTGCCCCGGCTGCGTGCAATAGCGCTCGATCTCGCGCTGGCTGCGCGCCTGCGGGAAGGCGACGGTATCGACGAGGTACCGGGTCGCCTTCTCGCGGCTCCAGCGCTTGGCGTGAATGCCGGTATCGACCACCAGCCGCGCGGCGCGGAACAGGAACGACTGGAGGTAGCCGGCCTTCTCGATTCCCGAGTAGCCGCCCAGTTCGTCGGCGAGCTGCTCGGCATAGAGCGCCCAGCCCTCGCCGTAGGCCGAAATGAACAACGTGCGCAGCAACAGCGGCACGTCGCCCGCCGTCGCCGCGTAGCTGAGCTGCAGGTGATGGCCGGGAACGCCCTCGTGGTAGGTCAGCGAGGGGAGCTGGTATTTCGGCCAGTCGGCCGTGTCCTTGAGGTTGATCCAGTAGATCGCGTCGCGCGACCCGTCGAGCGCGGCACGCGAGTAATAGCCGTTCGACGCGCCGTCCTGAATCGCGGGCGGCACGCGGCGGATCTCGAGCGGCTTGTCGGGCACGTTCATGAAGGCCCTGGGCAGCAACGTCTTCATCTGCGCCACGCCATGGTTCAGGCTGGCGATCAGCGCTTCGCGGCCCGCGTCGGTGTTGGCGTAGACTTGCTCGGGCCGGGTGTTGAGCTTGGCCAGCCGCTCGCCCACGCTGCCGCCGGTGATCCCGGCATCGCCGAGGATTTCCTCGAGTTGCGCGCTGATCTCGGCGACTTGCCGCAAACCGATCTCATGGACCGCCTCGGGCGCGAGATCGGTCGTGGTGCTGTCCTTGAGCGCGGCGGCATAGATCGCCTCACCCTGATCAAGCCGCCAGACGCCGTCGCCCTCGGGCGTCCTGCCGCGCAGTTCGGCCATCAGCGCGGCCTGCCGGTCGAGCGCGGGATAGACCTCGGCCTCGACGATCTTCGCGGCCCGCGCGCGCCAGTCTCCGGCGATGCCCTTGGCTTCGGCGCGGCGCGCGACCGAATCGGCCAGTCCCGAAGCCTCGGGCCCGGGTTCGCGCAGCTTGCCCATCTGACCCAGCGTCAGATCGATCGACCAGCCGGGCGCGATCACCCCGCGCGGCGCGAGATCGCGCTGGTAGGCGGTCTCCTCGTCGAGCACTTCGGCGAAGGCGGAAAGCCGCGAAAGGTAGGCTTCGGCGTCGGCGGCCTCCTCGATCGTGTGCTGGCTGTTGAGGAAATCGGGAATGCCGAAATAGGCGCCGCCCTGCTGGAAGATCGGATAGGGCCGCCGGATCGAATCGAGTTCGAACGGGACCGCGGCGAGCCGCTGGCGATAGACGTACAACGCGACTTCGCGCTGGTTTTGCGCCGCAGGGCTGAGCGTCGCCGGATCGACCGCCTCGATCGCGGCGAGCCCGGCACGGTTGCGCGCCACGGTCTTCGCGTGGCCCGCGCTGCTTTCGTCATCGAGCCGCGATTTGAGCGCGGCGCGCTCGCCCTTGTCGAGACCGCTAGCGGTCGCCGATTCGGGCGAGGCATCGATCCCGGCGTAGAACAGCTCGTCGAGCAGGGCGGCGAAGGCCTCGTCCCCCGAGGCCGCCGCGAAAGCGGGCGCGGTGCTGACGGTGCCGACGGCCACAGCGGCGGCGCTGGCGGAGAGGAATTGGCGACGGTGCATGGAAGTTGTCCATTTCTGAAATTTTCTGTGCTGTCGCGTTTGCCCCCATTGCGCACAGGCCGCAAGCCCGAGCGACCCTCAGCCGATCCGGTAGAAGTCGGCCACGCGATCGAGCGCGAGGCGGAGCACAAGCTTGCCGCTGCGCGTCGGCCAGCCAAGCGCGCGTTCGGCATCGGGCAGTCCCTCGCCCGCGCAGACGACGCGCCACAGGATATCCGACAATCCGGAGCCGGCGGCGGCGACGGCACCATCGAACCGGGCCTTGGCGGCAATCTGGCGTTCGGTCGGGCTCAATCCCGCGTCGGGACCGCCTTTCGTCCGCACCGGATCCCAGCGCATCGTCAGACGCTGACTGAGCTGGGCGAACTCCCAATCCGCCCGCAGCCGCTCGCCGGCGTCGAATTGCCGCTCGTCGAGATGGCCGCGCGCGTGGAGCCAGGCGACCGGCGACTCGGCGAGATTGACGGTGGCGGTGCGACGCCCCCGCGCGGCCCCCGCACGCCGCCTCGGCCCTTCCTCGGTAAGTTCGCGTTCGACGAGATGGCGCTTCACGGGCATTTCCTCCTTCGCTGGTCAGACGATTCGACACTTGCCCAATCGCGAGGTCTGTAGGAAAGCCTTGAACCGATTTGGTTCTCCGGGATCGTTCGCATGATCAACCGCATCCGGGATGTCCGCAAGGCCAAGGGGCTTACCCTCGCCGACGTGGCGGCGCGTTGCACCCCACCCACCACGGCGCAGACGGTGGGCCGGCTGGAGACGGGCACCCGCACCCTCTCGCTCGACTGGATGAACCGGATCGGTGCCGCGCTGGATGTCGAGCCGACGCTGCTCGTGCGCGGCGAGGAAGCCGACGGCCCCAAGGTCGTCGCGCGGCTGATCGACAAGGACGTCGAATCGATCGGCAAGCCGCGCGAGGCGGTGCTTCACCACGGCTCGTCGGGCGATATCGTAGTCATCGAAGTCGAGGTGAGCAGCGGCGAATACCGGGCGGGCGACCAGATCTGGTTGCGCATGGTCTCGCCCGAAGACCTCGCCCGGCACATCAATCGCGACGTGCTCGTCGCCCGGGCCGAAGGACGATTCGCTTTCGGACGTCTGTTCGACAGTGACGGCCCCCGCGTGGGGGTGCTACCGCTCGGCACAGGACAAAGGCAGATCGTTATCGAACACCCGCTCTGGATCGCGGTCGCCTATATGCTGGTCAGGACCTTCTAGCTTGCGCATTCTTTCCCTTGCGACGCTCTTCCCCAATCCCGTTCGCCCCTCATTCGGCATCTTCGTCGGCAACCAGATGCGCGCGGTTTCGACCCGGGACGACGTCGATCTGACGATGATCAGCCCGATCGGCGTGCCGCCCTGGCCGCTTTCGCGCCGCGAGCCCTACGACAAGCTGAAGCGCATTCCCGACATGAGCGACGAAGTCGGGCTTCCGGTCCACTATCCCAAGTTCACGCTTTTCCCCCGCATCGGCGGCGATTCGAACCCCAGCCGCATCCTGTCCGCTGTGCTGCCGCTCGCCGAAAAGCTCCATGCCGAAAAGCCGTTCGACATCGTCGATGCCCAGTTCTTCTTTCCCGACGGCCCGGCCGCTGCGAAGATCGCGCGCAAGCTCGGCCTGCCGCTGACCATCAAGTCGCGCGGCGGCGACATCCACTACTGGGGCAAGCGCTCCTCGGCGCTCGCGCAGATGCTTGAAGCCGCGCGCCAGTCGGCAGGCATGCTCGCGGTGAGTCGGGCGCTGCGCGAAGACATGATCGCGCTCGGCATGCCCGCCGACCGCATCGCGGTGCATTACACCGGGCTCGACCGCGAGCGCTTCCACCCGATCGAGCGCGGTGCCGCCCGGGCGCTCGTGTCGGCGATGCCCAACCTCGGCATCTGGTCGGAAGGCCCGCTGATCGTCACGCCGGGCGCGCTGATCGAGCGCAAGGGGCAACGCCTCGCGATCGCCAGCCTCACGCATCTGCCCGAAGCGCGGCTGGCGCTCGCCGGCGTCGGCGAGGAGGAGCAGTCGCTGCGCCAGCTCGCCAAGGATCTCGGCGTTGCCGACCGAGTGCACTTCCTCGGCCTGGTGCCGCACGACGTATTGCCGCAGCTTCTCTGTGCGGCCGACGTGGTGGTGCTGCCTTCGAGCAGCGAAGGGCTGGCCAACGTGTGGATCGAGGCGCTGGCTTGCGGCACGCCGCTGGTCATCCCCGATATCGGCGGCGCCTCCGAGATCGTGCGCGACCGCGCCGCCGGCCGCCTGGTCGAGCGCGACGCGACCTCGATCGCCGAAGCCGTCACCGACATTCTCGCCGATCCGCCGGCGCAAACCGACGTCGCCGCGCACGCACGCAACTTCAGCTGGAGCGTCAACGCCGAGAACCTGGTGCGGTTCTGGCAGGACGTGCTCGCGGGAAACGCCGTCGGCCTGCGCGAACCCGAGCCCGCCGCGAGCTGATCGCGCAGACCGCTCCGGCGGGCAGGGCGCGCCGTCAGCCGCCGCGTTCGCGGGCGAGCCGCTCCTGCCGGTCCATCTCGCTTTCCTTCGGGACGAAGCTGTCAGTGCTCACGCGCAGCCAGATCAGGATCGGCGCGGCCATGTAGATCGAGCTGTAGGTGCCCACGAAGATGCCCAGCACGATCGCGGCGGTGAGGCCGAACAGGCTTTCCGGACCGAAGAACAGCAGCGGCAGCAGTGCGATCAGCAGCGTGGCCGAGGTCATCACCGTGCGCGCCAGCGTCTCGTTCACCGAAAGGTCGAGCAGTTCGACGATCGGCATTCGGCGATACTTCTTCAGGTTCTCGCGGATACGGTCGTAGACCACGATCGTATCGTTGAGCGAATAGCCGATGATGGCGAGGATCGCGGCAATGATCTGGAGGCTGAATTCGAGCTGGAACAGCGCGAACATCCCCAGCGTCAACGACACGTCGTGGAACAGCGCGAAGAGCGCCCCCACACCGAACTGCCACTCGAAGCGCACCCAGATGTAGATCGCGATCGCCAGCATCGCCGCGAGCAGCGCATAGATCGCCTTCTCGCGGAACTCGCCCGAGACCTTGCCCGAGACCGTATCGATCCCGTCGACCCGCACGTCGGCATGGTTGGCGCGCAGGGCGCCGACGATCTGGTTGCTGATCTTCTCGGCCATGCCGGGATTGCCCTCGGCCTCGGGCGGCAGCTTGGTGCGGATCGAGACTTCGTTCGGCGCGCCGAAGCGCTGGATCACCGGATCGCCGTAGCCGAGCCCGCCGACCAGATCGCGAAGTTCGGCGACCGGGGCTTCCTCTTCCTGGGTGAAGGCGACGCGGATTTCCTGGCCTCCGGCGAAATCGACGCCGTAGTTGAGCCCCTGCGTCATCACCAGCGCCCAGCTCGCGATGATCAGGACCACACTGATGATGTAGAAGGGCACGCGCCACTTGAGGAAGTGGATGTTGGTGTTCTCGGGAACCAGCTTGAGCAGTTTCATCGTCCGGCCCTCCTTAGACGTGCAGCTCGGTCGGCCGCGCCTTGCGCAGCCACGAGGCGACCCACATGCGGGTCAGCGCGACGCCGGTGAAGACGCTGGTGAACAGGCCGATGATGAGAACCACGGCGAAGCCGCGGACCGGCCCCGAGCCGAACAGGAACAGCAGCGCGCCGGCGATGAAGTTGGTGACGTTGGCGTCGTAGATCGCGCGGCTCGCTTCCTTGTAGCCGTTCTCGACCGCCGCGATCACTCGCCGCCCGCGCTTTCGCTCCTCCCGCATGCGTTCGTAGATCAGCACGTTGGCGTCGACCGCCGCGCCGATCGTGAGCACGAAACCGGCGATGCCCGGCAGCGTCAGCGTCGTGTTCATCAGCGCCATGATCCCCAGGATCATGAGCACGTTGAGCACCAGCGCGCAGGTCGCGTAGATGCCGAAGCGGCCGTAGCTCGCGATCATCAACAGCACCACCAGCAACGAGCCGACGCCCATCGCGATGAGGCCCTTCTGGATCGAATCGGCGCCGAGGTCCGGCCCGACGGTGCGTTCCTCGACGACGGTCAGGTCGACCGGCAGCGCGCCCGAGCGCAAGGCGATGGCGAGCTGGTTCGCGGTCTCGACATTGAAGCCGCCCGAGATCTGCGCCGACCCGCCCAGGATCGGTTCGTTGATGTTCGGCGCCGAAAGCACCTTGCCGTCGAGGATGATGGCGAAGGGGCGATTGACGTTCTCGCTGGTGAGTTTGGCGAACTTGGCCCCGCCGGTCTGGTCGAAGGTGATCGAGACGACCGCGGAGTTGTTCTGCGGATCGAAAGTCTGGCGCGCATCGGTGAGGTTGTCGCCCTTGATGCCGCCGAGACGGCGCACCGCGAGCGCCTGCACCCCGCCCGCGCCCGCCGGGTCGGCATAAGGCACGATCTCGCTGCCCGGCGGAGCGATGCCCTGCGCGACGTCGCTGGGAGTCGCGGTCGGATCGACCAGCTTGAACTCGAGCTTCGCGGTCTGGCCGAGCAGGTTCTTGAGCGCCTGCGGGTCCTGCAGCCCCGGCACCTGGACGACGATGCGCTCTTCGCCCTGGCGAATGATCGTCGGCTCGCGCGTGCCCAGCGCGTCGATCCGCTTGCGCACGACCTCGATCGCCGATTCCATCGCGTTCGAGACCGCCTGGTCGAGCCCCGCCTCGGTCGGCGTCAGGACGAAGCGGCTGCCGTCGACCACCTCGATCGTCCAGTCACGCTGGCCGGTGAGCCCGGCCCCGTAGGTCAGCGGCTCGATCTCGTCGCGCGCGGCGTCGACCTGCGCGGGATCGCGCAGCATGAACGAAAGCCGCCCGCCGCTGCTAGAGATATCGCCGATGCGGATGCGCGGATTGGCGAGGCGGAGCCGGCCACGGACCGATTCCTCCATGTTCTCGATGCGCTGCTGCGCCACCTGCCCCTTGTCCGCCTCGAGCAGGATGTGGCTGCCGCCGGCGAGGTCGAGCCCGAGGTTGATCGTCGGGTCGGGCAGGTATCGCGGCCAGCCCACGTTGGCCACCGCGAACAGCGAGGGAAGCGCGCAGGCCAGGGCGAACAGCGTGACGCCCCAGAACCACACGCGCTTCCAGAGAGGAAAATCGAGCATGGCGCCGCTCAATCGTTCGCGGGGGTTGCGCCCTTGGGCGGATTGACGTCGGTGATCGTGTGCTTGACCGCCTTGACGCGCACGCCCTGGGCAATCTCGACCTCGGCGTAGTGCTCGTCGACCCTGACGACCTTGCCGACCAGGCCGCCGCCGGTCAGCACTTCATCGCCCTTCTTGAGCGCCTCGACCTTCTGGCGATGCTCCTTCTGCCGCCGCATCTGCGGGCGCAGGATGAGGAACCAGAAGATCACGCCCATCGCCACGAGCGGCAGGAACTGCATCCATGCCGGCGGCGCCGAACCGGCCGAACCGGCGGCGAGGAGATCGAGAACCGTGTCGTTCATCTTGCGAATTGGCTTTCTTGTCGTTCTTGTCGCGATGCGCGCCCCACGGCGGCTTGCCGAAGCGGCGCGCCCCCGGGCTCGCGTTGCCCATCTGCGCGGGCGGTTAGCAACAAAGACCGGCACTGGCAACGCGCCCCGCGACACGACCCGTCGCCAGAGCGCTTGCACTCGCGCCACGGCCCGACTATAGGCCCTCGCCTCGGTCGGGACGTAGCGCAGCCTGGTAGCGCATCACACTGGGGGTGTGGGGGTCGGAGGTTCGAATCCTCTCGTCCCGACCAATTTACCGGCATTAGGCAGCAAGCGCACCAACGCCAGGATAGATGACATCGCTCGCGACGCGTAATGTCGGCACATGACGGACTATGTGGGTGACGGGCTTATTGCCAAGCGGCGGGCAGAGATAGCGGGCGAATTCCGGGCAGCACATGACCGGGTTTCCAAGCCGGTGCAAGATCTATCCGCGATAGACGGCGCGCTGGCAGTCGTGGCTCCTAACATGGAAGTTGAGGCCATTCGGCCCAAGATATCCGCCCACCGGAAGACTGGTCCTCGCGCGCACAGATTGACTCGCCTTGTGCTGTCCATCCCGCAGAAAACGCGCGATCCTCTCGCGACTCGCGAGATCGCTGGCCAGATGATCTTGGAGCGCGGTCTGGTGCTGGAGACCGGAAGTCGTTCCACTCTTGGTTCGGCGCGTAGGAGCTGCCCTAAGGCATCAGAGGGAGAAAGGGCTGGTGGTATCGTCGGAGACCGTGGAAACTATCAGTTATGCGTAATCGCACGCTAGCCGTGCAGCCATTGCAGCAGGTTGCCGCCGATCACGTAGACCAGCAGGGCGAGTAGGATCGAGGCTTCGGTGCGGGCGGTCATAGGTTGGGCCTACCGATCTCGACATGGACATCTGCGGAGACATCTTCGGATATTTCAATTCGCCAACGGTAGTAAACCAGATTTAGCGAGTCCCGCCAAGGGGTTAGCCATGAGGTGTTTACGACTGATAAGTGAAGTGGGGACCGAGTCGTTACCTCGGCCCCCATCATTCCACCATTGATTACGCGGCAATCGCCGGTTGGAATGAGCGAATTACGCCCGAGAACCCTACTCGGATCGACTCAGAGGTCAATGCGGTTGCGATAGTCGGAACGTTTATTGCTATGGCAGTGATATTGATAACCTATGATCTCAAGCACCCAGGAGGAGATATCAGCCGGTCTACACCTGATTTGGGAAAGAAAGTATGTATTGGGCAAGCGCCTAGAGTCGTTTCGACATCTCGAAGAACCGGCTGATTCCGGTACACTGGGGACGTCAAGGCGCGCGAGTGGGCGACCAGAAGGCCTTATCGGCCCAGACGCTGGAGCCGGTGTCATCCTTGCTGACCACGTCTGCGAGCTGAGCGCCGTCGTGGCCATTGGCCGCGCTCGCGTCCCAAGTGCGGATGAGATCATGGGCACGATCTATGCCTATGCGACTCTTGTAGCCTAACATCGGGATGGCGGGGAGTGTCAGCAATTTTGTGCGCGGGGCCGGTTACCGTCATCAGATGACGAACCTTTCGCCGAAGATCACGGCGAACTGGGGCTTTGCTTCTGACCACTCGCGCGGTGGCCGTTCCATTCCTCGGGCCTGTCAGTAATTTTGTGCGCGAGGCCGATTGTCGTCATCAGATGACGAACCTTTCGCCGAAGATCACGGCGAACTGGGTCTTTGCCTCCGACCACTCGCGCGGCGGCCGTTTCCATTCCTCGGCGGCCTTGTTGAGCACGAGGTATAGCAGCTTCATCGCGGCATCGTCACCGGGGAAGTGACCGCGGGTTCGAACCGCACGTCGCAGCTTCGAGTTCAGCGCCTCGATCGCGTTGGTAACCGGTATGAGGACGTCGGTGCCGAAGTTCCTTCTGCGACTCACGGGTTGCGGCATATGGTGCGACCATCCGGGACAGAGGCACCGGGAGCACGAATGTGCGGGCAGGTCGATGTACTCGATGAGCTGCGAGCTCGTGTTAGTAGCTGACCGCCTCTGCGACTCACCCGGTTGCGCTGCGAGCGCGGATCCGTAGTTGTCGTGTCGCCCGCCGCTCCCGTCACTTTGGCTGACAGGAGGCGTTGATGCGGCGCGTCATTGGCATTGATATCCACCGCACCTTTGGCGAGGTGGTGATTTGGGAGGAAGGCCGGCTCAGGAATGCCGGACGGGTCGATATGACCCGGACGGCGCTGGAGGGTTTCGGCAAAGGACTGAGATCTACCGACGAGGTCGTGATCGAGGCAACGGGCAACTGTATGGCGGTTTCGCGGGTGCTCTCGCCGTTTGTGGCCCGGGTAGTGATCGCCAATCCGCTTCAGGTGAAGGCGATCGCGCATGCGCATGTGAAGACCGACAAGATCGATGCAGGCACGCTGGCGAGTTTGCATGCAGCCGGCTACCTGCCGGAAATCTGGACACCGGATGCAGCGACAGAGCGGATGCGCCGGCTTGCTGCCCGGCGATTTCAAATCGTCCGGCACCGCACGCGGATCAAGAACGAGGTGCATTCGATCCTGCACGCTCACCTGATCCCGCGCTGTCCGCATGCCGATCTGTTCAGCACCGTTGGCCGTGCCTGGCTGTTGCGCCAGCCCGTGCCGGAAGACGAACGTGGCGCTATCGAGCGACACATTCGCGAGCTCGACCGCCTGACTGACGATTTGGCAGCCGTCGACAAGGAAATCGCCGGCGACGCGCTCGACGATGACGCAATTGCCAGATTGCTCACCATCACGGGCATCAATCTGACCGTGGCAGCGGGGATTGTGGCAGCAATCGGCGACATCAATCGCTTCTCGAGCCCGCAAAAGCTGGTGAGCTACTTCGGCCTCAACCCGCGGGTGCGCCAGTCGGGGCTTGGCGCGGCTCACCATGGGCGGATCAGCAAGGTCGGACGCAGCCACGTCAGAGCGATGCTGGTCGAGGCGGCATGGGCGGCCGCCAAAACGCCTGGGCCGCTGCATGCATTCTTCGTCCGCATCCGGGCCAAGCGTGGCCATCAGGTGGCGGCCGTCGCCTTGGCGCGCAAGCTGACGGTTCTGTGCTGGCATCTGCTGACCAAGCAGACCGATTATCGCTGGGCGCGCCCAGCGCTGATCGCCAACAAGCGTCGGGCCATGGAACTCAAGGCCGGAAAACCGCAGAAGAAGGGCAACAAGCCCGGCCCAGCTTACGCCTACAACGTCAGGGCATTGCGCGATCAGGAAATGGATATCGCCCGCCATGCCGAGCAGGCCTATGAGCAGTTCGTTGCCCAGTGGGAGACAAAGCCAAAGGTGCGCGGACGCTCCAAACCGGCAGGACTGTGAAAAGGCGGCCTGACGGAACTCGCAGCCTGGGTTCCGCTCTTCGCCACGGAGTCGCCCGCGCGCCACCTCCATAGCACAATTTTCTGCGGCCGGTCTTGTCCATCTCATCCGTGGTATAGATGATCCGACGCACCCCTTCGGGGAACGCAAAGAACGGGATCACCTGGTCCCAGTGCCGCCGCCAGCTCTGGGCGATCGCGGGATGCCGCTTGCCCCAATGGCCAGCCTCGAACGCGTCGAGCGCCGCCAGGCCGGCCTCGGCGGTGTCGGCGCGATAGACAGCGCGCAACGCCTGGGCGATCGGCTTACGGTCCTTCCATGACGCAAAGCTCATCGAGTTACGCAGCAGGTGGACGATGCACGTCTGGACCACCGTCTCGGGGAACGCCGCATTGATCGCGTCGGGGAAGCCCTTGAGGCCATCGACGACCGCGATCAGGATGTCGGCAACGCCGCGATTCTTGAGTTCGTTCATGACGCGCAACCAGAACTTGGCGCCTTCGGTCTGCTCGATCCAGATGCCCAGGATGTCCTTCGTGCCGTCGGGCAGGATGCCGAGTGCGATGTACACCGCCTTGTTGCGAACGAAGCCCTCGTCGCGGATTTTGACCCGGATCGCGTCGAAGAACACCAGCGGGTAGCAGGCGTCGAGCGGTCGACCCTGCCACTCCGTGACCGTCTCCAGCACCGCATCGGTGATCGTCGAGATCAGGTCGGGCGATACGTCGATGCCGTACAGCTCCTCAAGATGCCCGCGGATTTCGCGCACCGTCATCCCGCGCGCGTACATCGACACGATCTTGTCGTCGAAGTCCGGGAACCGCCGCTGGTATTTGGCGATCAACTTGGGATCGAACGTGCCCGCCCGGTCGCGCGGAACGTCCAGCGTCACCTTCGAGGTCCCCGTCAGCATCGTCTTGCGCGACGAGCCGTTGCGCCGGTTCATTGCGCCTTCGGCGCTCTCGGCTTCCAGATGGTCTTCCAGCTCCGCCGACAGCATCCGCTCCGACAAAGCCTTCTTCAACTCGTCGAGCAGCCCGTCCTTCGCGAACAAATCCTGCGGATCACGACCAGCCAGCAGCTGGTCCAGCATGTCCTTGTCGATCGCCATATCGATGGTCCTTTCTATCCATCTCTATGGCCTCGCGCACAAAATTACTGACAGGCCCCATTCCTCGGCCGCCTTGTTAAGCACGAGGTATAGCAGCTTCATCGCGACATCGTCACCCAGGAAGTGCCCCGGGTCCGGACTGCCGATACGACCGTGGCGTCGATGATCTGGCCGCCCATAGCGAGATAGCCCCGGTCGGAGAGGGCTGCATCGAACCTGGCGAAGAGCTTATCGATCGCGTTGGCCTTCACCAGCCTCTCGCGGAATACCCGTACCGTCGTCGCGTCGGGCACGGTACCATCGAGCCCCAGAGCCAGGAATCGCTGGATAGGCAAGCGATCCTTGATCTGGCACTCGGTCGCCTCGTCAGACAGCAAGTAGAGCGCCTGCAGCACCAGGACCTTGAACATGAGGACCGGATCGAATGGGAGCCTGCCGCTCTTGCCGCGCGCACTGCGATGCAAGGCTGCCACCAGCTGATCTCGGAAAACCTCGAAATCCACGACGGCCGCTAGACGCTCAAGCGGATCACCTGCCGCGCTCAGCCGACCCAAGCAATATCTCCATCCGTCTCGACGAATGTATCGCTAAAACGCCAGTCTGCACATTGAGTGGTGAAGGCTCAGAGGTTCAATTTCCCTCCTCCTGACAGGCACATCAGGCGAAGGGTTGTGCCGCGCGCGCTTCGGCGGCAAGGATCGCCGCGCAACTGAGAGAGGGAAATGCCGTGCCCGGGCGCTACGAATCCTACCAAGCCTTGTCGGTCACCTTGCGCGACCACGTCCTGACCGTGACGCTGGACAATCCGCCCCTGAACGCGATGACCCCGCAAACGCACGACGAACTGGCACGGATCTGGTCCGACGCCGGGGCCGATCCCGATGTGCGCTGCATCGTCTTCACCGGTAGCGGCGAGCGGGCCTTCAGCGCCGGCGGCGACCTCAACGGGATGGTCGAGACCTTTGGTGATCGCGGCCACTGGCAAGTCAGCATGGTGGAGGCGCGCGCGATCATCCTCGGCATGCTCGAATGCCCCAAGCCGATCGTCGCGCGGATCAACGGTCATGCCATGGGGCTGGGCGCCAGCCTCGCGCTCGCCGCCGACATCACGATCATGGCCGAGGACGCGCGAATCGCCGATCCGCACGTGAACGTGGGCCTGGCGACAGGCGACGGGGGCGCGCTGCTGTGGCCCGATCTCGTCGGACTGGTCGAGGCCCGCCGCCACCTGCTCACCGGCGATCCGCTGACCGGAGCCGAGGCCGCCGCCAAGGGCCTGATCACCGAGGCGAGCACGCGCGAAGACCTCGATGCGGCGGTCGAGCGCTGGGTGAAGGGGCTGCTCGCCAAGTCGCCCGCCGCGGTGCAGACGACCAAGCAGGCGCTCAACCTCGAACTTGTCGACAAGGCGCGACGCTACATGGGCGAGATGCTGCGGTTGGAAACGAAGTCCTGGGAATCGCCGCATCATCTCGAGGCGGTCAAGGCGATCCTCGAAAAGCGCGAGCCGGACTTCTCGGATTCCTGACCAGCGATGTGTCCGACCCGGCGCGCGGTTGCGCGCCGGAAGCGGACGCGGCGGTACGGCCACGCGGACGGATCGGTTGCGCTATGACCCTTCGGCTTCGACCAGCGCCTTGATCTCGGCCCGCAGCAGGTCCTTGCGGATCTTGCCCGAGGCGGTCGCGGGAAGTTCGTCGCGGAACTCGAAGCGCTCGGGGATCTTCTGCCTGGCAAGGCCGCTCGCTTCGACGTACCCGACGAGCTGCGCCGCGTCGCGCGTCTCGCCACTCGGCACGATATAGGCGCACACACCTTCGCCGAGCCGCGCATGGGGCATCGCCACGACCGCCGCCGTGCCGACGTCGGGATGGCCGTGGAGCACGTCCTCGATCTCCTTGGCCGACAGGTTCTCGCCGCCCCGGATGATCAGGTCCTTCTTGCGCCCGGTGATCGTGATCGCGCCTTCGGGCGAGAGCACGCCGAGGTCGCCGGTCCGGAAATAGCCCTCCGCGGTGATCGCCTCGCGCGTCTGGCCGGCATCGGCATAACCCAGCATCATCGCCGGGCCGCGCACCAGGATCTCGCCTTCCGAGCCGAGGGGAAGCGCGTTGTCGTCGGCATCGACGATACGCACGTCGTAATCGACCACCTTGCCGTCGGTCGTGGCGGCGAGGCGCTCGTCCCGAGGCCAGCCAAAGCTGACGAGCGGGACCTCGGAGGCGCCGAACACGCGGAAAGCCTTGCAGGCGTCGAAGGCACTGTTGGCCTCCGGGATCAGGTCGTTGGGAACCGCCGCGCCGCCGCAGGCGAAGAAGCGCAGGCCGGGCAGGCGCTGCCCCGCCGCGCGGGCCGCCGCCGCGAGCTCGACGAGGAACGGCGTGGCCGCGATCGTGGCGACGACCGCGTAGCGGTCTATCAGCGCGATCGCGTCCGCCGCGCTCCAGCTCTCCATCAGGATCGTGCGCGTTCCCACGCACAGCGGCGCCTCGAGACCGTTCGCGTAGCCCGAGATGTGCGTGACCGGCGAGGGCATCAGCAGCGGCTCGCCCGAGAGCAGTCCCCAGAACCGGTAGCTTGCGCCCAGTATCCGCGGCATCGCCACATGCGAATGGAGCACCCCCTTGGGCCGCCCGGTGGTGCCCGAGGTATAGAGCACCATCTTCACTCCGAACGGATCGACGCGGGGCCGCGCGAAGCCGCGACCGCGCCCTTGCGCGACCAGCGCGGCATAATCGTCCGCACCCGCGCCGCGCACGGTAAAGACATGGGCAAGTTCGGGCAGACGCTCGCGCAGTCGGCGCGCCATCGCGCCGAAATCGAACTTGCGGAAGGTCCCCGCGACGAAGATGGCACGGGCGCCGCAATCCTCGAGCATCAGCGAGACTTCATGGTCGCGGTAGATCGGCACGATCGGGTTGATCACGAAGCCCGACATCGCGGCCGCCAGATTGATCACGATCGTCTCGCGCCAGTTCGGCACCTGGAACGCGATCACGTCGCCGGGACGCAGCCCCCGCTCATGCAGCGCGGCGCTGAGCGCCTCCGCCTCGGCCACGATCTCGGCGCGGGTGAACATGGCATCGCGATCGACAAGCGCCACGAAATCGGGATCGGCCTCGGCGAGTTCGTCGGCGTGCTGGGCCAGCGTTCGCTCGTCGAAAGCGCCGCCTTCGATCCACTCCGCCAGATGGCGCGGCGGCTCTTTGAGAAGAGATTGCGGGCGGGTCGCGGAGATAGCCATTGTCACGCAATGCGCCCGCGCGAGCGTCCGTCCAACTGTTCAATGTACCAATATCGCGGGGCCCGGGTCCGCCATCGGCCCGGGCCATCGCTAGCTGGCAGACCAATCCCGAGGTATTCTCACTTGGTGGTCAATGGCCCCGCGGACCGGTGGCAGGCGGCCCGACGCGAACGGATTCATCCTCTCGAATTCCGACAACATTATGCACGTCCTCGTTGCGCTCGGCGCCGAGGTCTAGACGACGCGCCGCTGGATCTTCGTGCTCAAGGCCCCGGTCTGACGGGGCTTCCGAGTCGGGGCACGTCGGCGCCCGCCCTCACCTGATCACTTTTCCATTCGGTGCATGTGCTCCGACGACACCGTCCGACGGCACCTCGTCTGCCGATAGGCTACGCGCCTGCGGCCCCCATGGCCTTCGGGTCGGTCCCGATCTCTGCCCTGACGGCTCCCTTCAATATCTTTCCGTCGGGTGAGAGAGGAAGCGCCGTGCGGATTTCCAGGCGTTCGGGCAGCTTTTCCTTGGAAAGCCCCTGGTCCAGCAGATACGCCTTCATCGTCTCCATGTCGAAATTGGCATCCGGATAGGGCTCGACAACCGCGCAGGCGCGCTCTCCGAACACACGATCCGGATAGCCGACCACCACCACCCGGCAATGCGCCATGCTTTCCGCCATCGCATACATGCGCAGCACCTCGACACCCAGTTCCTCGCGCGTCTGTTCGATCAGTTCCTCGGTCATGAAACCGCCGCCCACGGTGAAGGGCGCGGACATGCCATACCCTGCATCCGCAAGAACGCAGCCGAAGCTCACACCTCCCGCATGGATCCGGTCGATCTCGGCCAGCGCGATCTCGGGCTTGGTCCTGTAGGCAATCCGCTCGGGTATCTCTCCCCGGTTCAACGTCAAACCGTAGAAGAACCGCAACGCGCAAACAGTCTGGTTCAGCGACGGCCAGGATATCCCCTGCGGCACGAGATAGACCTGAAAAGCACGGACATCCTCGAGCCCGAGCCGATCTGGCGAGCGCCCGAAATAGCGGCTGAACTTGGTGACGGCGTGCAAATACGACCGTTGCGTCGCGAGCGACAGGTTGCGCAGCCTCATGTCGTCGATCATACGGCGGCGCAGCGGGCTCACCGCTGTCGTGGTGGTATCAGCCATGGGATGGTCTCCGGGTCAGGGGTTGCTCTTCAGCAACCAAACCTTCCCATCAGGAGGCCATTCCAGCCAATACTCACGCCTCTCCCGCGTCAGCGGGTTCGTTCAATCCCGGAAACAAAACCGTCAACACAAATCTGCCAAAGTAGTGCTAGGCGGTAAACTCATAAACGGCTTTGTGATGTGCGGGCGGGCGTGATTCAGGGTTTCCGCTGCGATGGAGGCTTGATGGCGCGGCGGGAATGGGCGCCCGCCCCCTAGGCGGCGGCGCGCATCGGACTTATGCCACCCTGGGCGCTCCGATCGGAGCGGGGCGGGTCGCAGGGCCCTTGAGAAAGGAGCCGGGGCAGGACATGGCGCGAGCCGATCGCACGCTGATCGCCGGGTGGCTCAAGCTCGTCAGCACCAACGGACTGTCGGGCGTTCTCCAGTTCCTCGCGCTCGCCATCGCCGCGCGCGCGCTCGAAGTTCCCGCGCTCGGCGCGATCGCGCTCATCCAGGCCTACGTCAAAGTGATCGACGGCCTGTTCAACTTCCAGTCCGTCAACGTCCTCACCCGATTTCTCGCCGAGGCCGAGCACGAGGACAACCGCGACCGCTTCTGCGGGCTGATCAAGGCCGGCTTCCTCGTCGACGGGGCGACCGCACTGCTCGCCACGCTGGTCGCGCTGGTCCTGCTCCCCTTTGCGGGGCCGCTTGCGGGCATCTCGTTGGACTGGTTCGGGCCCGCCGCGATCTACGCCGCGGTGATCCTGACGCGCACTTTCGGCGTGAGCGAGGCGGTGCTGCGCTGCTTCGACCAGTTCTGGTCGATCGGCCTTCGCCCCAGCGGCCAGGCCGTACTGCTGTTCATCGGCTCGCTGGTCGCCTGGACGCTCGGTGCGGGGGCGCAGACGTTCCTCTACGTCTGGCTGGGCAGCGAGGTGGTGGCCAACCTCGGCTTCATCGGCTGGAGCATCCTCGTCCTACGGCGGCGCGGCTACACCAAGCTCAGGCACGCCGACGCGGCGGGCGCGATCGCCCGGTCGGAGCGCTTCTGGCCGCTGCTCTGGCAAACCAACGTGACCTTCGGCATCCGCCTGCTCAGCCAGGACGCCGACGTGCTGATCGCGGGCGGTGTGCTCGGCCCCGCCGCAGCCGGCCTGCTGCGCGCAGCGAAGAGCGTGGCGGCAGTCGTGACCCAGCTCGGCCGGCCGCTCCAGCAAGTCGCGAGCGCGCCGATCTCGCGGCTCTCGGCCCAGGGCCAAACCATTGAGATGATCCGTTATGCGGCGAAGATCGGGCTGGCAGCGGGCGCCGCCTCCGCCTTGCTCGGCGTGGCGGCGATCTTCCTCGGTGCCTTCGGCCTGCGGCTGCTGTTCGGTCCGGACTTCGCCGAGGCTGCGCCGACGCTGGTGATCCTGCTGTTCGCCGCAGCGGTACTGATGTCGGGCGTGACGCAGCTTCCGCTCACCATCGCGCTGGGCGAATCGGGCCTGTTCCTGCGCTCGATCATCTACGGGACGATCGTGTTCTATCTCGTGGTCGCGCTGCTGCTCGGCGCGCTCGGAATTGCGGGGATCGCGCTGGCCCAGCTCGCGTTCAACGTGACCGCGCAGCTCGTGTGCTGGCTAGGCGTCTGGCGCAGGCGCATACCTGCCGCGATCGAGGCTTGAAACGGGCCGCGCTAGCCATTCGGCGCAGCCGCAGACGGCTTGCGCACTATCCCGTCGAAGTGCTGCGAGGCCGAACGAATCAGGTCGCGCGCCTTGCGCTTCAATCGGCGCAGGCCATGCTCGGCTTCGAACATAGTGTAGTAAGCGGGGTGCACCAGGTCGAGATAGACCGGCGCACGCAGCCCCGCGCCAGCGAGCGCGGTCGCGGCCGGCGATCCCTCGCGCACATAGAGCAGGATGTTCTGGCGATACCACCAGGCAACCTGGTCATCGTCCCAGACGAGCGGACGGATCGCATCGTGCGCCTGATAGCCCTGCGCGGCGAAGTGCCCCGCCCAGTAGCTCTGCCACTGCTCGTTGACATGGCCCGTGCCCCCCTGGCCCGGGATCGCGGCCGAGAACAGCACGACGTCGCCCAGCGCGCACAAGTCCGCGACGAAGCCCGGTGCGCGCGCGGCGTTCAAGTGCTCGGCCACTTCGAGCGAGATCACGAGGTCATAACGCCGCGTATCCGCGACGGGTTCGTGGAGATCGCCGAACCGGATGAGCCCGCGCTCAACGACGAGCTCGACCGCCTCGCCCCACGGCCCCTCGAAGCCCTGCACGCACCCGGCCCCCAGATCGCGCGCGGCGGCGAGCCAGGTGCCCACGCCGCAACCGACGTCGCAGACGCTGTCCATCGCGGTCCAGCGCGCGAACTGGCCGAGGATCGTCTCGGCCGTCAGGCGCGTGCGCGCATCGCGATCCGCGTGGAATTCCTGGCTATAGAGCTTGCCCGGCGATTTGGAACGTCGTTGCATTGCTTCAACTTTTCGCATCTATAGAGCTGCACTTGGTTATGCCTAACAATTCCTTCGCCTCTATCGCAGGAGCGGTTCCCAAGCCGTTAAGACGGCTCGCGCGCACCCGGATCATCCCGCCCGCGCTCAGGTTCTGGCGGCGGATCTCGGGCGCCACGCCCTCGGCGGTCGAAGCGCAGCGCTTTCGCGTGCCCGGCCACGAGACGTTCATGGGCTACTACGACATCGCGCCAGTGAGCGCGGACAGCGCCGCGCTGCTCGCCCATGTCGCCGAGGCTGCACGCCGCCCGGCCCGCGCGGACGACATGGCAAAGGTCGGCTTTTTCACGCTCGACGACGGCCGCTTCGTCGAACTGGCGCGCACCACGCTGTGGTGCTGGCAACTCGGCGCGCGGCTTTGCTGGTGGCCCGGGAATGACTGGACGCTCGCCTTCAACGCGCTGCACAAGGGCCGGCCCTGCTTCGTCGCCGCACGCGAGGGCGCGACCAGCGAAACATTGTGCGACGGCCCGGTGTTCGACCTCGCGCGCGACGGGCGGACCGGCATCGCGCTCAACTTCGGCCGGCTGGCGAAAGCGCGGCCCGGCTACGGCTTTCCGGCCATCGCCGATCCCTTCGCGGACGAACTCCTGCCGAGCCGCGACGGGGTGACGCTGGTCGATCTCGTGAGCGGGCGGCAGGACCTGCTCTACCCGCTTTCCGACTTCGCCGCGCTCGCCGGGGAGGACCGGCCGGGCGCGTTCCATTACCTCAACGCCGCCGCGCTCAGCCCCGCCGGCACGCGCTTCAGCGTGCTGCACAAGCGCATGCACTCTGCGAACGATCCGTCGCGCTGGGACGTCCAGGCGGTGGTCGGCGAGACCGATGGCTCGAAGCTGCGCCGCGTCGCGCTGCCCGGCAGCGCCTCGCACTACTGGTGGCTCGACGAGGCGCGGATCGCCTATACCACCGCCTCGCGTGCAGGCCATTGCTACTGGCTATACGACGTCGCGACCGAGGCGGTGACAGCGCTGCTCGAAAGCGCGCCGCTGATCGACGGGCACCCGAGCCGCAGCCCTGTCGGCAGCACCTGGCTCACCGATACTTATCCCGATCTCTACGGCGAGCAGACGCTCTACCTCTTCGGCGAGGAACCTGGCGCGCGGCAGCGGATCGGCGCGCTCGCGGCCGATCCGCGCTATGTCGACGAATGGCGCTGCGACCTCCATCCGCGCTGGTCTCCCGATGGCCGCGCGGTCTACGTCGATTCCACGCACGAGGGCTTCCGCGCGATCTATCGGATAGACGCAGGCCCGCGCTTGTGAGCCCGCGCGTCAGCGTCCTCATGGCGGTGCACGACGGCGAGCCGTTCTTGCACGAGACCTTGCGCAGCGTGGCCGCGCAGAGCCTGTCCGATTTCGAATTCGTGGTGGTCGACGATGCCTCGAGCGACGCCACGCTCGCGATCCTCGCGCAGGCCGCCGCGACCGACCCGCGCCTGCGCATCATCCAGCAGGACCGGAACCTCGGCCTCACGCGCGCACTCAACCTGGGCCTGCGCGCGGCGACGGCGCCTTACGTCGCGCGCATCGACGCGGACGACACGTTCCTGCCCGAAAGGCTCGAGCGGCAGTTGTGCTTCCTCGAGGACAACCGGGACCACGTCGCCGTCGCCTGCGGGCATCACCTCGTCGACGGGTCGGGCCAGATCCTTGCGACCACGCGCGAGCCGCTGGATGACTGGCAGGTCCGCTGGCTCGGCGGGTTCAACCCGCCCGCGCCGCATCCGACATATTTCTTCCGGCGCCTGCGCGACGACGGCACAGCGAACCTCTACGACGAGAGCTTCCGCACCGCGCAGGACTTCGACTTCTGGTCGCGGCTCGCGCTCCAGGGCAGGACCGCGGTGTTGCCCGAGGTGCTCGTGCGATACCGCCGCCACGCGGGCGCGATCACGGTCACCAAGCGCCGCGAGCAGGCCGCCAACTGCCGCAGGACCGGCGAGGCGAACCTCGCGCGCCGCCTGCCCGCCGCGCTGGTCGAACAATTGCAGCCGCTGCTCGCGCTGTTCGCCTACGAAGCCGCGGCGGACCGGACGACGATCCGCGCCGCGGTCGCCGGGTGCGATGCCATGCTCGCGCACGACCTCGCACAGGCACCGAGCGCCTTCCATCGCAATTGGGTGCGTCGGACCGCGGCGGGACTGCTCGCCGACGCGGTGCTCTCGCGCGGATCGGGGCTGCGCAACCCGAGCGCGACCGCCGCGTTCCTCTATCACGCGCGCGGCCACCTCGCCCCGCTCATGCGCGCGGTGGCAGGTAATCCGGGGAGGGCGCGCAAGGTCCTGCGCAACATCGGCCGATTCTGATGCGGTCAGAGGCGCTCGGCGAACACCACGATCTGCGCCGTGAAGTCTTTCCAGCCCTCACCGGGGTTTGGAGCATGCATGTGCGCGTGCATCGCCTGCGCGGCCTCGCGGTGCACCGGGCCGGAGAGCAGCGCGGCCAGCGCGGCCTCGTCGCCCGCCGGGAAGAGCCAGCCGTCCTCGCCCTCCTTGACGCATTCGCTCAGCCCGTCGACCGCGCTAGCGACGAGCGAGCGGCGGTAGTGGCGCGCGAGCGCGGCGACGCCCGATCCCGTCGCGGCGCGATAGGGCGCGAGCACCGCGTCGCAGCGCGCGAAGAGCTCGGCCGCCTCCTGGTCCGAGACATAGCGGTCGATGAGCTCGACGCGCACGCCTTCGCGCATTGTCCCGGCGAGGCTGCGAATGGCCTCGCCATCTTCCCAGATCTCCCCCGCGATGGTTAGGCGCACGTCGCGCACCTCGGCGCGCACCAGGGCACGCAGCGCCAGGTCGACGCCCTTGTAGCACCGCACGAGGCCGAAGCAGAGCAGCTCGAGCGCATGCTCGCGCGGCAAAGCGCCGGTCGGCGCGGGATAGTCGTCGTACGCGGGATGCGGCAGGCAGAGCACCGGCTGGCGGTGCCCCGCCGTGCGCAACTGGTCGGCAACATGCTGAGAGTGCACGACGAAGCCGTCGGAGGCCGCGAGTTGCCAGTGAGAGACGCCCGCCTTCCACCGGCCGCCGTCGTGGTCGGCCGCGTTGTGGACCATCGTCACCACCCGGAGGCCTCGCGCGCGCAGATGCCGCGCCACCGTACCGAGCGCTGGCGCGACGAAGAAGGTCCAGGCCGGGATTATGGCGAGACCGCCGCGCGCGCTGACCCGCTCAGCCAGGCGCCGCCAGGTCAGCGGATTGAGCGTGTCGAGGCGGCGGTGCACTTTGGCGGCTCCGGGCACGACGTCGCGACGCGCCGGATCACGGTCGCTCTCGCCCGGGTAAAGCCAGCCCGGATAGAGCCGCGCGAAGCTCTCGACCGCGAGATCGACCGGCGGGTCCTGCGCCAGCGCCTGCGCGACCGCGTCGCTGTGCCGCGCGATGCCCCCGCGAAAGGGCGCGACCGGCGCGATCAGGGTGACGGGCTTGCGCGTCATCACTGTTGTGCGGTCAGCCTCTCGGGCACGATCTCCTCCACCGCGACCGCGCGCGATCCGCTCCAGTGGCGCAGGGGCCCCGGCGGGGGCGTGCGGTCCTCGGCGAGCATTTCGGACCAGACGAACACGCGCATCCCGCGCGCCTGCGCGGCGCGGATGAGGGCGGGGTCGAGACGGTGCGAATGATAGTCGGGCAGCGCGGCGACGTGGCCGGGGCGGAAGGCCCAGCCGGTCAGGAACCGAGTCGGGGCATAGACCAACGCGTTGTCCGGAAGGTGTGCGAGTTCGACAGCGGTGCGCTCGCCCTGGGCCCGCATCCACTGGCTCTGCGAGACATCGCGATAGGCGAAGATCGTCGAGGCGACGAGTCCCGCGCCCACAGCCGCCAGCGCCAGCGCGCGGTGCCGGCCGGCAAGGCCAGCGTAGAGAAAGAGCCCGGTTACCCCGAGCAGCAGCCAGGTCGAGAGGATCTGCTCCGCGCCCGGCATCCCGGTCGGGTGGAGCAGCGCCCAGCCAAGGACGGCCGCCGCACCGCCGATCGCGCCGAGCCGCAGCGCGCGCACCGGATCGGGCACGAGCCGGCACAGGTCCACGAGAACCTTGGCCGCCATCGCGCACAGGAGCGGGACGAGCGGCAGGAAGTAGCGCATGTTGCTCCCCATCCCGCCGTGCCAGCTCCTGAGGAAGAACGGCAGCGTCCAGATCGCGGCGAAGATCGCGATCGCCAGTTGCGAGCGCCGCACATGCCGGTCCGCGGGCAGGAACGGCGCGAGCGCGAGAATGCCGAGCCAGGGCATCGACTGGCCAAGCGCCTTCTTCCACAGGCCATTGAAGGCGAACAGGCCGCCCGGCAGCGAGGTCATGCCGAAGCGCGTGTCGACGATCGTCGTCGCATCTCCGGTCAGCGCCCAGGCTCCGACAACGTAGCGTGTCGCAAGGCCGCGCGCCTCGGGCACGATCAGCAGGGCAAGGACTGCGAGAACCCCGCCCGCCACGCAGACGCGCCACCCGGGTCGCCATCCGGTCAGCCTCGCGACGCCCGCGCCGAGGCCGACGAGGAGCAGCGCCACGACGGGGACGAGATGCGCGCCGAGGTCCGTCCCGCCGTCGGCGGCCTGCCCGTAGCTCACCGGATTGAGGCTGCCGAACTTCACCAGATTGGCGAGCGCCGCGAAGGCCAGGAAGGGCGCGACGCCAAGACCGATACAGGTCAGCAGGCGAAACGGGCGGCGCGCGAGCAGCACTGCTACCGCGCCGACGCCGACGAGCGCAAGCGCGGTGTCGGCGCGAAACAGCATGGCGCACCCGACCGCCGCGCCCACTCCGCAGGCCTTGCGCGCAAAGCCGGTCTCGGCGTCAAGGCCGGCGCGCAGCCATGTCAAGGCGAGCGTGACGCACAGCACGGTCACCGCGTGCGGCCAGAGCGCGAAGACGAATTCGATCCAGAACGTCGCGCCCAGCAGCAATGCGAGCGCGACCAGCGCCGCGCGCTCGTCGCCGAACCACTTCGCTGCCATGCGCGGCAGCACGAAGATCATCGCGATCCCGGCGAGCGTGTTCAGCAGGATGAAGCCGCGCTCGCCCAGCAGCGCGTAGAACGGCGCCGCAGCGATCGCCTGGCCCACCGGATACTGCGGGACGAGGCCCTCGGGACCCTCGGCGAAGAACCACAAGTGCTGGTCGGGAAAATCGAGCGCCGGCAGGCCGTTGTCGATGACGAAATTGCCGCTGGCGGCAAACGCGCGCGCTCCGGCGGCGTAGATCGCTTCGTCGACGGTAAAGTATCCAGTGCTCGCCAGGAAGCCGCCTGCCAGCGTGAACAATGCCAGCAGCACCAGGGCCAAGCTGCACCGATCGATCCCGGTAAGGACCGCGATCGCCCCCCGATCCTGCATCCGAACGCTCATATCCGTCATCGCTCGCCCGGCCCTGCCCTTGCCCCTGCAATGCCTCGTCCTACCCGGCGGCTTGTTAAATCCTCGTAAACTATGCTCTCGCGCGGTTCAGGTCCCCGCACGCTGCCAGACCGAATAGCCCGGGACCGCGCCGACCTTGCGGTAGGCGCGCCAGTCGCGCGCGAACCGGGCATCGCGCGAGAGAAACGCGAGGTAGTCGAACCGCGCGCCCGCGAAGTAAGATTTCTTTGTGCGCTCGTCGATGAACACCAGATCGGGACGATAGCGCGCGATGTCCGCGACGATCGCCGCGCGCGCGTCGTCCAGGATCGCCCTGCTGCGCGCGCAGGCACGCGGCGCGGCGACGCAGTCGGTATCGCGCAGCGCGCGGACCGGGCCGGGAATCTGCCACTGGAGCGGATAGCGGCTTGCCCAGGTCGCCCGGACCTCGTTGACGAAGGGAAAGGCGGCCGAGAGATTGGTCGAGAGCACCAGCACGCTTTCGCCCGGCCCGTGCGAGAACCGCGCGAAGTGATCGGCGGTAAGCGAGCGATAGGGCCCGAGCGCGATCTGCGTGCCTAGCGTCGCGACCAGCACCGCCGCCGCAAGCCCGAGCGAGAGCCCCGCGCGCCGCGCGAACAACCGCCGCTCGGCGACCAGCCAGAGCGTCGCCAGCACCATGAGCCCGGACATCGGCAGGATCTGGTAGTTCCAGCCCTTGAACTGCACGAGATAGACCGCAGCACCGCCCAGTGCCGCTGCGAGGAAGCGCAGGCTCGCCCCGTCCTGCCAGGCCCGCTCGCGCCGGCAGAGCAGCGCGGCGAGGCCCAGCCCGACGATCTCGGGGCGGCGCCAGACGGTTGCGGCATCGTCGCCAATGCCCGCATAGACCTCGAGCAGGAGAGGCAGGAGCCGCTCGAAATAGACCGGAAAGGCAAGGTAGCTGAGTCCAGCATAGGCAAGGAGCGCGAGGCCCAGCGCGAAGTTCGGCAGGGCGATGATCCGATGCGGCAGGCGCCGGGGCGGCCCGGCGAGCGTCATCGCGAGGGGCACGAGCACGAAATAGGGCTTCAGTCCGACCCCGAGGAAAGCCCATAGGCCGATTGCGATCTCAGCGCCGGGCGAGAGGCCCAGCCGCTCGCGCCCGAGGCCGGCAGCAAGGACATAGGGCATGGCAAAAATCAGGAACAGGTGCTCGCGCTGGCCGAACTCGCCGAGCGGGAGCAGAAACAGGATCGCCAAGCCCGCCATCAGCAGCGCCGCCCGCTCGCCCGGCGTGATGGAGGCGCGGCGCAGGAGCGCGATGGTCGAGAGGCCCGAGAGCCACGCCGCCAGGATCACCGTCAGCGCGAACGCACTCGCCTCGCTCAGTCCGGTCAGGTCTGCGAGGTAGAGTGCGGGCTCGGTCAGGAAGAACGCGAGCGGCGGGTTGGTCTCTAAAATATCGACGTAGAGCTGCTCGCCGCCGAAGAACTTGCGCGTCGCGACGAGAAACCAGCTGCTGTCGTGGTTGAGCCGCTGCGCCGGGTAGAACAGCAGCGCGCAGACCACGACGGCGAGCAGCGCTGCAACCGGCCACTTTTCACCGCGCGGTGCCGCCATGGATGCCGGCGATCCCGCGCCATCATACGTGTCGCCCCTTGCCACTGCGCCCCCATTGCCTGCAAAATCGGCCGGCGGGAAGCCCCCCCTGCTCCACCAGCGCGCCTATTCTCGCCCGCCTTGGTTAATCTTTAACTAATCGGCGAATAGAACCCGATCGACACGAAGTCACCCCGCGTGCCCGGCCTTGCGGAAGGCGCGCCCGGCGGCTTCGCAGCGACGTGGAGCACAGGACGAATGACCTCGCACAGCGAACCGACCAACTGGCCGCGCGTCCCTGCCGACGAGGCGTTTCCCGAGCTCAAGATCGCCGCGAACCCGGCACCGCGCCCGATCAAGCTGATCATCCAGATCCCCTGTTACAACGAAGCGCAGTCGCTGCCCGAGACGCTCGCGGCGCTGCCCCGCGCAATCGTGGGCATCGACTTGATCGAATGGTTGGTGATCGACGACGGCAGCAGCGACGGGACGAGCAAAGTCGCGCGGCGCCTGGGCGTGCACCACATCGTGCGCCATCGCCGCAACCGCGGGCTTGCCGCGGCCTTCCGCAGCGGGCTGCACGCCGCGCTCGAGGCGGGCGCCGACATCATCGTCAACACCGATGCCGATAACCAGTACCACGCGGGCGACATCGCCGCGCTGGTCCAGCCCGTGCTCGACGGCCGCGCCGACGTCGTCGTTGGCGACCGCGGGGTGGAGCGCAACGCGCATTTCGGCTGGACCAAGCGCCAGCTCCAGGTTCTCGGCAGCGCTACCGTGCGCTGGCTCTCGCGCGTCGAGATCCAGGACGCGGTCTCGGGTTTCCGCGCGGTCAGCCGCGAGGCGGCGCGGAGGCTGACGGTGACCTCCGAGTTCTCGTACACCACCGAAATGCTCATCCAGGCCGGGCGCAAGCGCATGGCGGTGACTTCGGTGCCAGTGCGGACCAACGGGCCAATCCGCCCCTCGCGGCTCTTCAACTCGATCCCGCACTTCATCCTGTCGACCAGCACGACGATGCTGCGCGCCTATGCGATGTACAACCCGCTCAAGGTCTTCGCGCTGATCGGCGCGGGGCTCGCGCTGCTCGGGCTGCTGCCGCTGGTGCGCTTCCTCTTTTTCTTCGCGATCGGCGATGGCGGGGGCCACGTGCAGTCGATCGTGCTCGGCGCGGGGCTGCTCACGCTCGGCACAGTCGCGGCGATGTTCGGCCTGCTCGCCGACCTCATCGGCGCCAACCGCAAGCTGCTCGAACAGACGCTCGAGCGGCTCCACGCGCTCGAACAGCGCGACCGGAGCGAATAGAGTCTATCCGCCTCAGGCGGCGACGATCCCCGCGACGAAAGACTGGAACGCTGCCGCGGTCGCGGCGAACTCGCTGGCGATCACGCATTGCGCGGTGTGGAGCACGACGTGGTGGTAGCGGTGGATGTCGAAAACCCCGGCGACCGTCTTGTATCCCGCGGCGAGGATCTCGGTCTGCTCGCCGGCGGCCATGTCGTCGCTCGACCAGAGCGCTTCGAAGCCGACCAGCGAAGCTGCGCCGCGCGGCGGGGAGCTGGGGAGCAGGTCGGGCGTCACCGACAGGAAACGCTGCGAATCGGTCCCCGGCAGCGGCCGCAGGCTGGTGGGCAGCTCGTGCCAATCGCGCGCGCAGGCATTTGCGCCCAGATGCAGTCAGAACCGGGTCTGCGCGACCGGCGGGGCGATCTTCGCCTTGGCTTCGGCGGCGCCGAGATACTCATACTCGTGCCCCAAGTTGCAGATGAAGGCGAGATCGTGGTCGGACACCGCCTGGACCGCCCAGCGCGCCAGCCAGAGCCAGGCGGTGATGCCTGGGCCGCGCTCGCCCGCGCAGGTGAACCAGCCCGACCGCGGGGTCGAGATCGCGAGCCAGCGGCCCTTGCCGCGGTCGAGACGGCCGCCGAAGTTGAATGCCGGACGGCGCCCGCCCTCGCCTTCGAGATGGAGCGTAGCGCTCGCACCCTCGATCGCGCCCGCCCGGAACGCGTCGGCCTGCTTGGGCGCCAGGAGCGCGACAGGGCTAGAGAACATCGGCTTGCGGCCATCGGTGTTGAGCGCGATGATCTTGCCGGTGGGGCCGTTGCTGATCACCACCACCGCCTTGGCGCCCGCGGCGAAGGCGGCCTCGACCGGCCCGCGCACGGGCTTGGCCATCATCGTCGACCAGCGCCCGACGGGCAGGTCGACGAGCGCGATCGCGCCCGCCATCTCGCCTAGCCAGCGGCCCTTGACGTCGAGGCGGACGAGCGGCCCGGTCACGCCCCGGGGGCCGGTGGGCACTACGATCGGCTGCGGCCAGACTTCGGCCTTGTGCTCGCCGCAGACGAACTCGCAGCGGGCCGGCGTAAAATAGGGCACCGAGACGGTCTGCTTCTCGACCGCGTAACGAGATTTTGAACACAATGCGCCCATAATTGTGGTCGCGCATCGTCTGCCACACCGCCTTGGTGCAATTGACCGAGCCCATCAGGTGGACCTCGATCACCGCGCGGAAATTGTCGATCGACATCTTGGCGAAGGTCTTGTCGCGCAGGATGCCGGCGTTGTTGACGAGGATGTCAACCCGACCCCAGCGCGCGAGTGCCTCGTCGCGCATAGCTTCGACCGCGGCGAGGTCGGTGACGCTGACCGCGCAGGCGATCGCCTCGCCGCCGGCGGCGCAGATCTGGGCGCAGACCGCTTCGGCTGCCTCGCCGTTCATGTCGCTGACGACGACCCGCGCGCCGTGGGCCGCCAGCGCCAGCGCGTGCTGAGCGCCCAGCCCGGCACCCGCGCCCGTCACAATCGCGACGCGCGTGCTTAGGTCGATGCTCATAGGGATTTCCTTTCGATCACAGAGAATTGAGCTGGCCGAAGCTCCGGCCCGCATCGGCCAGCTCGACCGGCAGCGGCGCGGGCTCCCAGGCCCAACCATGGCGGCCTTGCGCGAAGCTGCGGATGCGGGCGACGACTTCGGGCAGACCGAGCGTGTCGGCGAAGAACATCGGCCCGCCGCGCGTCGCCGCGAAGCCGTAACCGTCGAGGTGGACGACATCGATGTCGACCGGGTGGTAGGCGATGCCTTCGCCGAGAATCCTCGCGCCCTCGTTGACCAGCGCCAGGACGCAGCGCATGTGGTGCTCGACGAACGCCTCGATCTGGGTCTCGAGGTCGCCGGGCAGGAAGCAGTTTTCCAGCAGGACGCGGTTTTTAAGGGTCTGGTGCCAGCGTTCGATCTTGCCCTGGGTCTCGCCAGCGCGTGAAAGTCCAGCATATGAACGAGGGAAGGCATGATGGAAGCTTGCCGTCGAGATCTTCGAATTCGGCCCACTTGGCACCGCGAAGTTCGCTTGGTCGCATTGCGGTGAGCGCAAGCATTCTGAGGCCGAGCCTTGTGATCGGCCGCGCATTGTCCTCCTCGGCGGCCAGGATCATTTTGCGCAGTGGCACGATTTCGGTGATCGCCGGCTGCCGGCCCTTGCGCAAGGGCTTGAGGACAGCGCCCAATTTTTCGGCGGGGGTCGCTTGCCGCTATCCCCTGCGCAATGGCGTAGACGTACACAGCCGAAATGCGCTGCCGGACGCGCTTGGCGGTTTCGATCGCCCCTAGCCTCGATTTCCCGCAGGACGCCGAGGATCAGCGGCGGGGTGAATTGCGCTATAGGCAAGGCGCCGATCGTCGCGAAGACGTCGCGCTCAAGGCTACGAATGACGTCGCTGGCATGGACGGTGGCTCACTGCGCCCTGGAGTTTGCATGCCACTCGCGCGCCACGCGCTCGAAGGTCTGACGCCCGGCTTCAAGATTCGCCTCCTTCTGCAGCTGCTTCACCACCACAGGATCGTGGCCTTAGGAAAGGATCGTGAACGCCTCGTCACGCTTCGCCCGGGCATCGGCCAGCGAGACGAGAGGATAGGCTCCAAATGCCATTGTCTTGTTCTTGCCGTCGTATTCGTAGTTCCAACGCCAGAGCTTGCCACCGCTGGGTGTGATCATCAGGAAGAGGCGATTGGCGTCAGCGATTTTATAGGCTTTTGGGCGCGGCTTGGCGTTGCGCACCCTGGCATCGGTGAGCATGGCTCGATCTCCAGAAAATACCTCGTTTTTCGACCGCTCGTACCTCGTTTTGAGCGCTCCGAATCGGTGGATGGGCGTGGACGGGCACGGACGGCCGAGGCCGAACCGGTCTGTTAAGCGTCGGTTTTCAGGAGGAAAAAAGTCGAGACCAGTGGTCTTGTGCGGACCACTAAGGAATGGTCCGTGGCGGAGAGGGTGGGAGAAAGACCCAGTTGCAACAAGTTGCACGTTTTCAATAAGATAATCACCATACTCCAACCGAAAGTGTTACAGAACGTGTGACACCCTTAGGCATTCCCACTCTTTATGGCTCACTTGCGGTCGCTGCCGACAACCCATTGTCAATAAAATCAAGGATTTACGCTGGGCTGGGCATCCGTCATAGCGGTTGAAGCGCCGTCGTCAGCGACCCAGTTTGTGAGGCTCATTCGCGAAAGGTGGCTTGCCATAAGCTTCCCGGAATGTCCGGATCAGTTCCGCCTCAACGGCTAGCGGGTCGCGGTCGGGCGTTTCCTTCCATGCCACGAGCAAACGGGGATGGTCCGCCAGTTGCCAGATCAGTCTGCCACCCCAGTGACCGATGGGCTTTCCTGCGCCAAAGCTGGCGAACTGCTTCAGGCGGCGGTGCAGGTTGTTGGCCTTGCCGATGTACAGGCATTCGGCATTGGTCACCCAGTTCGCAGCAAGCGCATCGGGGCTAACCGTTGGGTCTTGCTGCTTGAACCACCCGCCGCAGCTTGTGGCCATGACGGTGCACTGGTCAGTCCCGGTTCGCACAACGACATAGACACCACCGCTTGTAGGGCAGTCGCGAGAGGAATGGATGTCCGAGAATGGACGCCAGCCTTGAAATCCGGCCCGCTCAAGGCCGCGACGGGTAAATAGCATTGGACACCCCTAATGGACACAGAGCCACCTCTGAGGCCAGAAATCGCCCCTTAGCGGGCACGATGGAAACCGCCCGTAATCTCATCGAGGCACTCAGATTATTAATCAGTCGGTTGTACATGGCGCCTTAGGCGGGAATGGAGGATGCATTGATCTGGAGCATCTTGGCTTGGACTGCTGGAATACTTGGGATCTTCATTGCAATGGGTTTCATCGCATCACTCGGCAAGTGGGGCGAGCGCATCGCTATTGGCATTTTCATCTATGCTCTGATCGCAGTTTCAACCTTCGGTTGGCAATCGTTCCAACGTTGGAACAATGACACTGAGAACCCAACCGGCCTCGCTCGATAGACCTGAGTTGTACCGCTTCCAGCAAACCGACATGCGAGTGATGGCAGTCCACGCCTTCACGACCTTCCTCGATTTCGAAGGGAATGGCCGGTCGAATGCAAACAGTATCGAGGTGTGCACTCGCGAATGTGCGATTGACGTGGTCGAGCGTCTCGCCTCGGCTCTGGGTGTTGAGCCGGGACGCCTGCTCGACTAGCCCTGCTCAGGCTTTGGAACGGCGATAACCAGCGGCGAGCGCCTGTGCTTCGGTGCAGAATAGCTCTTCGGGCCGGGTCTGATCGTAGTAGGGCATGCCGGGGAGGTGATAAATCCATTCACCGCGCCGGTTGCGGTTTCCCTTGATCGCGCAGCCGAACTGATTGCGGTAGACCTGCGGCTTGGCGCGTGTTCGGCTCTCGACCGTCGCGACAGCCCTGACCGGACGCGCTTCCTGCGGATGTTCGGCGCGCCAATCGGACGGCATCTTGAAATCTGAGCCCCAGATGCCGAGCCGGAAGCCCCTTGCCCGCTCTGCAATGGCCCCATACTCGCTCTCTGGCCCCTGTAGAGCGACAGCAAGGCCACCCTCCACGACGGAACGGCCAAGATCGAGGCCACCGCTTGTACAAGCAGCAACGAGCCGACCGTAGACGTCAGTTTCGCGCCCCACACATTCCACCTGCTTGCCTGAAATCAGCGTCTCGACGAGCGTCTTGGCAGCTTCGCCACAGTTCCATGCGGTGCCGTTCCGCTGGCAGGTCTGGGCCTTCTCTGGCGCATCGATGCCGAAGAGCCGGACGCGTGTGCCGGTCATGTCCAGCGTATCACCATCAATGGCCTTGGCGGGGCCGGAAATCGTCTGCGCGCTCGTTGGCACCGAAACGAGCGCAAGCAGCGCGAACAGCGCGTTGGACCATCTGGCTCGACCGGACATGGGGGCTGCCCTCCTCATTCCACAGACCTAGGTGAAGGAAGGAAACAAACCGTTGAGATTGCCCAAGACATCCAAGCTGATGGAAGGCTGGGCAATGAGGCGATGTCGCACCACATCGCGCACTTCGCGTTAGCAAATCTTTATCCGTGATCACGCATACCGATGTTGTAATGGCAACCCGGTTCAACAGCCCTTCTCAACGTACCACGTCTTGGTACGAGGCTATTGCCGAGCGCGACCCCGAGTTCGTCGAACGCATTCAATCGCTGAGGAGCCGAAACCGAAACCGGCTGGCACGGCTCTCGACGCTGGCAGGACGCGAGAGGCATGGCGAGGTGCGCAAGCTGCTCCGATCCGGGTCCATGCACGTGGTGTACGCCTTTGACGCCCTGAAAGCGAAGCGAAGGCCGGATACCGCCAATGCAGAATGTGTCGAGGCTCTTGCGGCCCGGTGCAATCCGTTCATGCCTTCCCGAGAGCCCGTCCGACATGGCTATGCCACCTCGGGTCGGGCCATCCGGCGCACGCGGATCGTGCAGGATTTCGGGCCTCTGAAGCGCATGCACCAGTTACTTGTTGCTGATGTGCTTCGCTCCCTACATCCTCCCCGTCAGGACCAGTTCCTGTTTGGCGGGGGGATGCCGATGGCCCTCAAGGCCATCGAAGACGCCTTCCGGCAAGGCTACACCCACGCGGCAGAAGTCGATCTGATCGATTTCTACGGGAGGATGCGCCCGCCGGGTCTGGCGGACCTGCTGCGACCACTGCCAAGGGCAGTCACAGACAATGTCGTCTGGGACCATGCAGTCCGTAGAGGACTGGACGATGCCTTGGTGGTCTGCAGTGAGGACGACGATCCTTCCGCCAGTGGTCTGGTGGGGCTTTCTCTGGGTGCCGCGACGTCCCCGGTCGTTGGCGAGGTCATTATCCGTTCGCTGCTCGACACGGCCTGCATGGGCCAGGTGGTGACCTATGCCGACAACATCCTCATCCTAGGAAGGGGACAAGAGGACGTTGCGCGATGGGCAGCACAACTGGAGGAAGTGGCCCAAGGGCTCGAAGCCGGACCGCTGGCGCTAAGGATCAACGACACCGTTGCGTTCACCAGCAGACATCTTCCTGTGCAGTTCGCGAGCCACTGGGGGAGCGCAATCAGGCATCGGCTCAACTGGGAGCCGAATGGCCGAAAACTGGCCGAACACTTGATCGTCGAGCGATCCACCGTGCTGACCGACGAAGAAATCGGTGAGGTCGAAAGCAAGATCAGCCATCTTGCCCGAGCCTATCCGATGTGGCGTACGCGGGAAAGCTGGGAGGCGTGCCGCTTGGCTGAACTGGCTGCTGTCCGATACTACAACCGGGCCACTCCACCGAACCTGTCGGATGCCAAGCACAAGCTCATTATCGCCTACCTCACCTGCGGCAGGCAAGACCTTCGCGAAATACTGCCCGACGGGACAACGAGGCAGCATCGGGAACGACGAATGGCTCTCTACAACGCGGGGCTTGAACTGCTTGCCGTGATTTCGGCGGAACAGGCAGCTTAGCTAGTCGCGAGGCCGGTCCAGTCTGCGAAGGCCCGCGAACGGCACAGGTAGACCTTGAGGGTAAGTCACTCCGTAGGGTTGCCATTGGCATGCCGGATCGAGGCTGAGCATCGTGAACCACTCACCGGATCGGAAATGCCGGGCCAGCACTCCCTGCCATCGAGCGGGATCGCGGAAACGGGCATGGACCGCAGCATGACAGCGTTTGCAACACGGATAGAGGTCGGCGTAACGCGCGTAGTTCTCCGTGTGAGCGAAGATGTAGCCACTGCCGGTGATCCGGCTCGGATCGCTGAAGCGGCAGATTGAGCATCGGACTGGCCGGGCCAGTCGGCCCGAGAGGAACAGCGCGTTCTGTAGTGGCGTCACGGCGCACCGCTCCTCCCATGTCCAGCCATTGTAGTCCGTCTCCCAAGGACGTCGGCTAGGAGCCACTGACATGGTCCCCACAATGCTCCTCGCGAGGGACATCCGCGATCAGGTCGGCCAGTCCAGACAGTAGCTGGTCCAGAAGGACGCGCTCAAGGTCGCCGGGTTCTTCAGTGCCGAGCGCATCCGCCGCGATGGCGTGAAGGTCTTCCAGACCGGCCATGACCCTGCCGATGCGCTGCGCGGTAACTGACGTCATGCCGTCTTGGCGTCGGCGAGGATGCGATAGACTGAACTGCGGCTTATGCGGAGCCGCCCGGCAATCTCGGACGCACCGAGGCCGGAGGCATGCAACTGGTGCACCTCGCGCCCCCGTCGCCGGGCTGTCGGCGCACGTCCCCGATACTTCCCCTCCCGCTTCGCCTTCTCGATGCCCTCTCGCTGCCGCTGGAGCAGTAGCTCGCGCTCGAACTGTGCAACCGCGCCGAACATGGTGACGATGAGGCGTCCCGATGGCGATCCTGTATCCACTGCATCCCCGCCGAAATCGAGGATGCGCAGCGCCACGCCCTTGCGTTCCAGAATTGCGATGATCGAGAGCAGGTCCGCAGTCGAGCGTGCGAGCCTGTCCAGACGGGTGACGACAAGGCTGTCTCCCTCGCGAACGAAATCGAGGGCGGCTACAAGTTGAGCCCGCTCCGAGACGGAAGAAACCTGTTCAGAGAAGAGCTTCGTGCAACCCGTTGCACGCAGGTCGCGATCCTGTGCTTCAAGTCCTGCGACCTGCTCTGCCGTAGAAGTTCTGCAATACCCGACAAGCAACTTGGCGCCCCCCCGATGTCCTGCCACAATACAGGAGGCTGAGAATAAGATAAACGAAAAACCTGCCTAACATGCTGTAAAGTAAGAAGTTTTAAGGAAGCAATCTTGAGAAACTTCGTCCGGGGACTTATCAGTTTTGGTGTGGGTACCGGCGGTCTTGTCGCCGCTACGGCTTTGGGTGGGGAGGCTGGGGCAGCCGTCGCCACCACCACCGCACTGGCGACCTTCGCATCGACCTTGGGCGGGGGCATTGCCGGAAATGTTGCGTATGACGCCGCGTATGGCGCTTTTGATAGCGTAGCGAACGCGCTCAAGAATGCAGCGCGCAACGGGCGCCTCCCCTTGAACCATGATTTTGCACGGGAAGCTCGCCGTGCGCAACTTGATGGCATCCGCTACATACTCCTCCAATACCGGGACCAGATCAGAGCGGACCCGACGGCGCACGACATGCCTTCAGAGGAAGCGTTTGTTGACGATGCACTAGACTATGTTTCCCGCCAGCGGCGCGATACCGATGATGCCGAGTTTTTGTTGGGAGAGCCGGTTGCGCAGTATCTTGAAGAGGTTATCCCCACAGCCCGCCGAAATGATAGCGCTCTTCGGCACGAGGATTTCCTCGACCTCCTGAAGTCTGCCGAGAGGCACACACTCGAAGAACTGGAATTAGCGATCAGGCATTCGGCGCCGCCGGATTTCAGGGCCGCGTTCATGATGGAGGGAAACACTGTCTGCTGGCAGTCAGCGGCTCAGGCCTTTTTCATCGAAGCCATAAAATCCGATGATCGCCTCAAGACTGTGGTCCTGTTTGACCGCCTGCATAAGCTTGACACCGGGTTGTCGGGCGCCGTTGCCCTGATCAGGCAGATGGCTGGCGATCTGGGAGAGCGGTTCGACAGGATCGACCGCGAGATTGCTGCCCGCGCCTCGGCTTCGACTGACACCAATGAACTGGCTGCGTTTCTTCGTGGAGCGGTTCGGGATGACATGTCGGCGTTCGAAGAGAACCTTCAGCACCTGCTCGATGCGCGTTTCCCACGCGACCAGTTTCAGGCTTCTCGCCCAGCCGAAGAAGTGTCAAGGATCTTCAGTCGCAGGTCGATGCGCTTCCTTGGCCGCCGCGAACCGATAGCCGATGTCGAAAATCACATTATCCGGCACGGCTCCTCCCTGATGATCATCACCGCCCCGCCCGGCATGGGCAAATCCGCGCTAATGGCCAACCTCGTACGGCGGCGCATTGACGCAGGCGATGTAGTCGTCCGGCATTTCATTCTCTCGCAGGAACTGCGGACTGTCGATGAAATCGACATCTTCGGCCATCTGGTTGCACAACTGGCGGCGATCTTCGACGTCGAACAGCGCCCCGAACTAAACGAGCGCGCCCTTGCTGACTGGCTGCATCATCACCTGAAGCAGGATCGGGACGAAGGCCAGCGACTTGTCCTGTTTCTGGATGGCCTTGACGAAGCCAACAGTGACAGACTTTCGCAAATCCTGCCGGACCGTCTGGGGCACGGGGTTCATCTTGTGGTTTCGTGCCGGGCTTCCGGGCTTGAGGAACCCAGAGCCCTCAAAGGCTGGCTCATCCCGCGCCCGAACATCGAAACCCGTCGCATCGTTCTGAACCCGATGCGGATTGCGGACATCACATGGTGGCTCGAAGATTTTGTTGGTCACATCGATTACGAGACAGCGACCAGAATGGCTGCGAAGCTGGAAAGAGCTTGCGACGGCATCCCGCTCTTTCTGTCCTATCTGATCGAAGACGTGCATGCGAGGCTCGCGGATGGCGCGACGGCTGACGAAATGCTGGTCGAGATTGGTGAATTGCCCGAACCCTTCGACGAGTACGTTAGGACCCAGCTCGACACGCTTGACGGCGAAGTTGAATGGTCAAGTGGCGCACAATTCGTATTGGCATTGCTGACAGTCACGAAATCACCAATCAGTGTCCGGGACATTGACCGCGTCATCGGTCTGGCACGCAAGGCTCACGTCGATGTCTCGACAATCAATCTGAACGCACTCAATCACCGGGTTGCGCGCTGGATGATCCAACAGCGTGATGACGGGGGCATCCGCCTTCAGTTCGTCCACCCACGTTTAGCAGAAGTGTTCGCACGCGTTCTCGAATACCGGACTGAAAGCGCGCGCACGTACCTGCTCGAATTTTGCAGACTGTGGCAATCAAACCCTTCCGAATACGCGACACAATCCGGGGTGGAGCATTTGCTCGACGGCGCAGATGCGTCACCTCCGACCGTTGCCATGACGGAGGCAGTGGCCCCTCTGTTTGATGCGGGTTATCTTGGCGAGCGTGGGGTTCGCGGCCGTCTCAGTTCAGTTTTGCAAGTTCTACTCCAAGCGCAGGAAATCTGGAAAGATCAAAGCCACTTGCGCTCATGGTTTGAACTGATCAGTCGCGACTACTCGATTTTGTCTCAAGCTCACAACGGTTCATTTATTAGCGGTCTTTGGCCGGACAAACTGGCACAGTTTAAACAACGTGCTGCCCTGCCTGGGCATTTTAGCCATAGGCAGCCGGAGAAGGGTAGGATGGAAGGGCACACGGGTCCGGTCAAAGGCGCGCGGGCGCTCGACGGCGGGCGCATCCTCTCGTGGAGCCAAGACAGGACGCTGCGGCTCTGGGACCCCGAGGGACACCCCCTCGGCGTGCCCATGGAAGGCCACACGGAAGCGATCAACGGCGCGCGGGCGCTCGACGGCAAGCGCATTCTCTCGTGGAGCAGAGACGGGACGCTGCGGCTCTGGGACTTCGAGGGACGCCCCCTCGGCGTGCCCATGGAAGGTCACACGGATGCGATCAACGGCGCGCGGGCGCTCGACGGCGGGCGCATCCTCTCGTGCAGCCTAGACGGGACGCTGCGGCTCTGGGACTTCGAGGGAAACCCCATCGGCGTGCCCATGGAAGGCCACACGGATGCGATCAACGGCGCGCGGGCGCTCGACGGCAAGCGTATCCTCTCGTGCAGCCTAGACGGGACGCTGCGGCTCTGGGACTTTGAGGGACACCCCCTCGGTGCGCCCATGGAAGGCCACACGGACGCGATCAACGGCGCGCGGGCGCTCGACGGCAAGCGCATTCTCTCGTGGAGCAGAGACGGGACGCTGCGGCTCTGGGA
>NZ_MWMO01000002.1 GCF_002556635.1 Novosphingobium sp. PC22D
CTCGGCAACGAACGCGTATCTCACTTTGCATCCCTGGCGGAACGAAGTGGCCAAAGGTCAAATACGCGGTGGCTTTTTTTAGGATGTCGCGCTCCTCGGTCACCCGGTAGCCGCGCTCGGTGATCTGGGCCACCGCATCACGCTTGAACTCGTCGCTGAAATTAGCTTTCCCCATCGTCGCCTCCTGTCCTCAAATTTAGGAAAGAAGGCGTCCACAAATCTAGGGGCTATTCAACTGGAGAGCGACGGCGCAATAACCCACCCCGCTCACAACGCATGTCGGAAGACAAAATTCAGCGCGAGACTCTCGCTCCGACCAGCCTCGCGCCGCTACATGTAATATCCGTACAAATTTCCCAAAAAGCCGACAGTCCGCAATCGGCCCAGTTTCTGTCACCATCGCTACGACAGTGATCCCGGAAAGCTTAGTACGGCGACACCTACCGATGACCTGAAAGCAACCGATAACAAGGGAGCCGGCGTCGGATCGCTTAATCGCGCTGCGGTTTCTTGGCATCCCATCGTTCAAAATGCGGCTTCAATACTTCGGGCAGCTCTTTGCAGAATTCTTCATCCAATGGGTAATGCCGCATGGCAACCCAGACTGCATCAAGCACGGCATTTCCTTGCTTGCGATCCTTGGGCTTCTTTTGCGGATCGCGCTCACGCTTTTCTGCCATCCACAGTTTCTGCAAGGCGAACCATCGCGGATCGGGAACAACCATGCGCGCAGCTTCGCCGTCGCGTACACCAACGACGCGGTCGACCGGTCGTCCATTCAACAGCCATTCCTGTTCGGGTAGCGGTATGGGCCGAGGTCGGTCCTGCAAGACTTGTCCGCTAATGCGGCTAGGGGCCGAAAGAATTTCCACCTCGTATGCCTTGGCGTTGCGTGCCTGGAAAGGCCGCTCGGTGTTCACCGAGTAGGTCAAGTCGGCTTCTTTAAGCACTTTCCATAAGGTTGGTCGGTCCTCATCAGCCTCGATTCCGGTCAACGCCATGTCAAAATCCAGTGTTGTGTCGGGCGCATCTCGAATGAATCCATTTGCCTCCAAGGCATATGCAATCAGAGCGTTGGTGCCGACTACCATGGCCTGATGTCCAAGAAAACGAAGGCGGTCAGCTTCGCGCAGGATCTTGCCCGCCTCCGCCGGGAGCATTGGGAGACGCAGCGCGCGGTACAGGCTCGCTTGTTCCTTGAGCGCGTCCTTGCTTCCTGAAAGACGTTCCTTGAGCTCTGCCTTCTCAGCCTTGTAAACGTCGAATTCAGCCTGCTTTTCCTGATCGAGCGGGCCCTTGCTCTTCATCGATCCGCGCCGATCTGTAACCTCATAAAGATATTCTCGACCAGAAACCTCCTTAATGCGCATGTTGTAGGGCATCTCATTCAGCGCACGCAGGGCCTCCATCCAGACCTGGTAGGTCTGCTCGAGATTGACGATCACCCTTGCCTGTTCGTCGGAAAACGGTTTGAAGTTCATGTATTACCCTGCAATCTGCGATTTCACGAAAATGCAGGGTAAAGACCGGAAATGCAAGATTTACGCAGCATCTCCTCAATTCATACGAATTGCAGGGTAAGTTGCCTAGACCGCTCCCCAAACTTCCCCAAGCGTGGCAATCGCTCAAGAGACAGGAAAGAGGCGTTCCTCACGGGAATGACGATGCGGGCCTCCTAATTCGGATTTTCAGAAGGCCCATAGAAAGGCCCGCAAGAATTTCAAGCCAGAATGATCCGGGACTATCGATGATTCGAACGCTGGAGACCGATAGGCATTGAAAGAGAAGGGAAAAGACAAGCCGAGACAAGAATTTGGAGAACCAATGTGAGTCCTCAAAGTATCCCATTTTTCTATGTATTTCAATGCTTTAAGCTAATGGTGCCCAGAAGAGGCATCACATTCGAAATAATTTTTTACGTGTTATCAGATAGCTAGGAATTCGGTCGTCTCCAAAAAGCCCTCAAAAGGCCCTCAAAAGCCGTCTAATGCATTGGTTCGATGCCTTTTTCGGGACTCCAAATTCAATTTCTCCCTATGCGAGTTGGGCGATATCAATGTCAGCTTTACGCCCGTATTGTGTTGAAAAAGTCGGCCCCGCCGCGCCGGAGGTTAATTTCGGGCAACAAAAATTCAGAGTGAGCTTGCCGCTTGAATCATTGTTACACTACGAGGCGTGCCAAAGTTCTAGTGTTACCGACCAAAACGGGTGGCAGAGTTTTTCAACACAATACGCCCGGATTCTGGACGTAGCCCGCGCATAGCAAGGTGCCCGAAAGCGGACCGCTTGCTTTTCTGCTCTGGCAGGCTGAGTCAATTGTGAGTGTTGGATGGAACGTTGGTCCGTAGCTTGGATCTGCTGGATTAGCCTTCGCCGGCTAAGCTTTCCAATACCGGGCACCGATCATCACTGGTAGTGCCACACTGCCTGATCAATTTTGTCAGAGCAGTTTCCATGCGCGCGAGGTCCGCCAGCTTGGCGCGGACGTTCCCGAGATGCTGTTCCGCGATTGATTGCACTTGATCGCAATGCACATCGGGCCCCGGTGTGAGGTCGAGCAGCGCCCGCACCTCTTCAAGGGAGAAGCCGAGTTCGCGCGCACGCCGAACGAAACGCAGCCGCTCGATGTCCCGAGGACCGTAGTCGCGGTAAGCGCCCCTTCGTGGAGGCGGGTCGATGACTCCTATCCGCTCATAATATCGGATTGTCTCGATTTTGCATCCGGTCTGTTTCGATACATCACCGATTTTCACACGAAACCCCTTGAGTCTGTAGTTGCTACAGACTGTAAATAATTGCGGGAATCGGGTTTTGGAAAGGGACGACTGGTGCGCAGCTTCAGCACTTGGTGGAACGGATTAGCGGCGGGCAGCGGTGTCTTTGCTGCCTTCGGAGCAGCTGCTTGCTGTGCACTCCCATTGACGCTTACGTCAGTTGGTGTGGGTTCCGCGTGGCTTGGCAGCATCTCGCCTGTCGTAGCCCCCTATCGCCTCCCCCTGCTGACCCTCGCGTCGGCTCTTCTCCTCGCTGCGACCCTCCGTTTGCTCTGGCAGTTTAGGCAGGCACAAACATGCCCGGCGGACAGTGCATGCGGATCACCGACCTATCGAGCGCTGACCGCCATAGGGATTGCCATCGGTGCTGCGCTGCTGACAGGTGCCTTCCTCTATGGCTGATCCGATCCTGATCTCGCGCTTGCGCTGCCCCGAATGCGGTCATGAAGAAGACATGGAAATGCCGACCAACGCCTGCATGTTCTTCTACACTTGCACGGGCTGCGGCGTGCGTCTCAAGCCGCTCCACGGCGATTGCTGCGTGTTCTGCTCCTACGGCACAGTTCGCTGTCCTCCGATACAGGAAGGGGACTGCTGCAATGGCTGAGGCTTTCGATTTCATTGCGATCGGATCGGGAACGGCTGCGCAGGTCGCGGTCCACCAGATGGCCGACGCCGGGAAGCGTTGCGCGGTTATCGATTACAGGCCCTACGGTGGCACATGCGCGCTCCGAGGGTGCGATCCGAAAAAGATGATGGTGAGTGGAGAGGAAGCGCTCGCTGCACACAGGCGATTGAAGGGGAAGGGTATCGAAGGTTCTGTTTCGATTGACTGGGGTGACCTCCAGGCATTCAAGCGCAGCTTCACCGACCCCGTCCCTGAAAAGCAGGAAGCTCGCTACGAGCGAAAGGGCGTCGCGACCTTCCACGGCACGGCTCGCTTCGCTGGCCCCGGCCGGATCGTGATAGGCGAGACCGAACTGTGTTTTTCCCACGCTCTTATCGCGACGGGGGCGGAGCCTCGATCACTTGGCATCGAAGGCGAGCCGTTGCTGACCCACAGCGATGCATTCCTAGAACTCGAAACCCTTCCAGATCGGATCGTATTCGTCGGCGGTGGATACATAGCTGCGGAATTTGCCCACCTCGCGGCGCGGGCAGGTGCAAAGGTGACCATCATCCAACGAGGCCGCATTCTGAAAGCCTTCGACCCTGACACGGTCGATTGGCTCATGCCGAGTTTCGACGATCTCGGCATTGAAATCGTGGACGCCGAGGTGAACAGCGTAGCGAAGAGAGGCGGCGTTCTGACCGTCCATGCTGGCGACCGCAGGATCGAAGGGGACTTGGTGGTGCACGCTGCCGGAAGAGTCCCTGCGATCGGTTCGCTCGATCTGGGGGCGGGAGACGTCGCCTGTGACGAGGGTCGCTTGGTGCTTACCGCTCAACTACGAAGCCAAAGCAACCCCAAAGTCTTCGCGGCGGGTGACGCTGCTGCAAATGGTCCGCCACTGACTCCGGTCTCCAGTCATGATGCCAAAGTGGTTCTTGAGAACATACTCGAAGATAGCGGCCGAGCTCCGAACTATTGTGGGGTTCCTAGTGCACTTTTCACGGAGCCGCCGGCGGCGCGGGTCGGAATGCTGGAAAGCGAGGCGCACGAGGCAGGTTTGGATTTCACGGTGAATGCTGGATCGCACCCAGGTTGGTTTTCGGCAAGGCGGCTGAACGAAGAGATCTACGGCCACAAGGTGCTGGTCGAAACTGGAACAGGACGCATCCTTGGGGCTCACCTGGTCGGCCCTGACGCTGACGAACTGATCAATATCTTCGGCTTAGCCATCCGACATGGGCTTAATGCGGACGATATTAAATCGACTATGTTTGCTTACCCTACAGCTGCCTCCGACGCCGGATCTATGTTGGGTTGAGCAGCACCCGATCGCCGGAGTTCTCTCCATTCCAACCCAACGACTGCTTTCACACAGCGGTGTAATGCGACCAATGTCCGCTCACGGGTCGCAAGCCGAATGTCCGCTATCTGCGCCTTGTCGACCAGGACCGGACTGACCACTAGCGGACCCATCGCAGCCCAACTTAGAAGTCGGCAGAGATGCTGGCTTTGATTGTGCGCGGGGTTCCTTGCAGCAGTGCGGCAGAAAAGACGTCGAACGCGCTGGCCCAGTACTTTTCGTTCGTGATATTATCGGCCGAAAGGCGGAGCGTGACCGGCGTGTCGTCCGCCGCGAAGACGTAGCGCGCACCGAGATCGATACGCGTCCAGCTATCGAGTTCGAGCGTGTTGGCGGCATCGACCCACTGCGGACCCGTGTGCACTGCACGCGCTGTGATCGTCGCGCCAGGCACAAAGCCCAAGTCCCACTCCAAGTCTGCATTGGCGGTGTATTCGGAAACGCCAGGTACCTCGTTGCCGCTGACGAGCTTCGCATCGGTCAGAGCTGCGCCGCCGATCAGTCTCAGGCTGGGTGTCAGATCGCCGTTGACCGTGAACTCGATGCCTTGGTGCGTCTGATCCCCGAGGTATCCGAAGCTGCCGTCGGCAAGCACACCCTCTCCCGGTCGCTCAAGGCGGTAGGCGCCGAGACCGACGAAGACATCGCCCAGTGCCAGCTTGCCTCCAACCTCGTACTGCAGCGACTTGCGGGGCGCGAGCACCTCTCCCGGATTGCTGACGAGCGCCGGATCGAGGGGCGCTGTCGGACCTTGCTGGAGCGCCTCGATCCGGTTGCCATATAGCGACAGGCCATCGAAGGGCTTGAGGACCACGCCGATTACGGGCGTGACTGCGCTTTCATCGTATTCGGTCGCCAGGTCGCCGCCGAAATAGCTGTAGCTCTTCACATTGATGGATTGCAGGCGCAGGCCCGCCGTGACCTGCAAACGGTCTTCGATCATCCCGATCGTGTCCGATGCGAAAGCACTCCAGAGCCGCGTCCGCGAAATCGGGAAGGGATCCTCAAGGTCGCCGCCGACGAGGGCCGAAGACGGCAGTTCGGCCTGCGGGGCGTCGTAGATATTGGTGGCGTAGCCGGCAAAACCAGGCCCGTAACGGAAATCATAGGCGTTGCGGTTCACCTGCCAGCTGGCATTGCCGCCGAAATTGAACTCGTGGGTGATCGCTTCGCCCAACTTCACGCGGATGCCAGCTTCGACCGCTTCGTTATTGTCGGTCCGCGGGACGAACAGCGCCGTGCCGCTGGCAGCACCGCTACCGGCATCGAGAACGGTAATGCCGCCGTAAATGCCTTCCTCGCGCCCGTCGCGCGCACCGGCCCTGAAGTATGCCAATGCATTGTCGGCAAGATCGTATTCCACGGCCAGCGCGCCGAAAACATCGCGCAGTTCGGTGTAGGTGAAATCCTGCGCATAGTTCGCATCGCCATCGGGAACGGCGGGGATCGTTGCGCTTCCGACGGTGACCTTCGGCCGCAAGGCGTCGATCCGGACATTCTGGAACGCCAGGTCGAGAGCTGCCCGTAGCGGGCCACTGTCATAATCGATCGCACCGCCCACGACCTGAGTGCGGCGATCTTCACGGTCGATCGACGTTTCGCCGTCACGATAGGCTGCATTCAGGCGAACGCCCCATTCGCCGTTCTGGCCAAAGCGGCGAGCGACATCGAAGCTGCCGCCGAAGTGGGCATTCTCGCTGGCTGAAACGGTTACGCGATTGAGGTCGGTGTCTCCGGCCCTCTTGAGCTGCAGATTGACGCTTCCGCCAAGTCCCGATCCGCCCGGTGCTGCACCGTTCAGGAAGGCGCTGGCGCCGTTGAGGACCTGGACGCTTTCAAACAGTTTTGGAGGGCGGTGCGCTTCTGCTCGTCGATATCCGTACAAGTGCCGATCCAGCGCTGTATCTCACCCTGCTCGTTGAGGATCGGCAGCGCACGACCGATCATCCAGCGATAATCACCGCTGTGATGCCTCAGGCGATATTCAACCTCGTACGGTTCGCCGGTAGCGAGGCTGTGGTTCCATTTATTCCATGCATCGGCCTGGTCATCCTCATGAAACATCCCGGCCCATCCTTCGCCGTCGGTTGATCCGACAGGGACACCCGAGAATTCATACCAGCGCGCATTGTAATAATCGTGGGAGCCGTCGGGAAGAGTCGACCAAACCATCTGCGGCATGGTGTCGGCGAGCGCATGGAAAGCAGCTCCGGCGGATTGCAGCGCATGCTCTGTAGCCAAGGGCAAGACATCCGGCGCCGAGGAGGATTCGCGGCTGCCAAGCTGGAAATTCGTGATGACTTTTGCATTCATGGCCAGCTTGTGACCTTCCCGGGATGAACAGAATCGGACCGATAGGATACCTGTCGTATCTTGTTGATTTTCAAACGCTGACGCTCATCGCACAGGTAGGATTGAGAGTAAATGCAGCGGATATCGCGAGAAGTGAGGTCCTACTTTTCGCAATACCAGATTCTCGGTCTGACTGACGGGAAGGAATTACTAGGTCCGAAATTCACCTCGGTCTCGGAGTCGAAAGCTCCATTCAGGTTTCGCCCTTCCGTAATACCGATTATCAGCCTCGCATGCACCACGCCGACTCTAAACCGCTCGCCCATGATCACAACTTTCTGAGCGCTTCGCACGACGCGCATGAGCAGCGCACGCGCTATGTTGTCGCGTTGACCGCCGCGATGATGGTGATCGAAATTGTTGCGGGGCTGTGGACTGGATCGATGGCGCTTCTCGCCGATGGTATCCACATGGCGACCCATGCAGGTGCCTTGGGCGTCGCGGCCTTCGCCTACTGGTTTGCCAAGCGCCATGCGAACAACCCGCGTTTCACATTCGGTACCGGCAAGGTGGGCGACCTCGCCGGCTTCGCGAGCGCGCTTGTCCTCGCCATCTTCGCAATCGGGATCGCGGTTGAATCGGCTCAAAGGTTCGTCAGTCCGCTCACGATTGCCTATACCGAGGCGATCTGGATCGCCGTGCTCGGCCTCGTGGTGAACCTCGCGAGTGCCTGGCTGCTTGGTGCCAATCATCACCATGGGCATGATCATGACCATCATCATCACCACGACCATGCGCATGCCGATAACAATCTGCGCTCCGCCTATTTCCACGTGCTTGCCGATGCCCTGACCTCGGTCCTGGCTATCGTGGCCCTTCTCGCCGGCATGTACCTCGGCTGGGCATGGATGGACGCGGCAATGGGGCTGGTGGGTGCATTCGTGATCGGGCGCTGGTCATGGTCACTGCTGCGCGATACCGCTGCCGTGCTTGTCGACGCCGAAGCGGCCTCTGAACGGTACACAGAGGTGCGCGAGGCGCTCGAGGACCGGGACGCCGCGATCGGCGATCTGCACATCTGGCGGATCGGTCCCGGCAAGTATGCAGTCATCGCCTCGCTCATCGCCGATGATCCGCTCGCGCCCGACAATTATGCCAGCCGACTTTCAGAGCATGCAGAATATGTGCACGTCACGATCGAAGTTCATCGCTGCGAGCATCCGCATCCCGAGCTTCGCGCGGCCTGATCGCGCCGTTCTAAAAGACCGAAACAGTATTCGAGGACTGTTATACTATAACAAAAGACTTATACTTCATCGTGTTACGGAGCTTGCAATCTTGATCCGGTTTGCTAGGAGCCGTCGGAATCCATGACCACAAGCTATCGTCGCCTTGTCCTGCATCCTTTCGTCGTCCTGCTCATGCTGGTCGCGATGGTGTTCGTGACGGCGGCGGATGCTGCTGCTTGCGGCGCCGAAGTGGCGCCCGGAAGCACGCCCGTTCTGGTTTCGCTCGACAGCGCGTCCGCGTCATCCGCAGCTACTGACGAAGTTCCGGGCGATCCGGATGCGCCGACCGAGCAACACGGCGTGTGTGGGCACGGCCATTGTCATCATGGGGCGAGCTTTGCCAGCACCGTGCAGAAGAATTCGGTTCCTCACTTGGTTGTGGTTCCCGATGCGCCTCCCGCCGAAGCGCTCGCTTTCGACATTGCCGACCGACTGAAGCGCCCCCCTCGCGCCTGACGACCGTCACCGCGCTACATGCCGCAGCGCAGTTCGGATCGTCAGCAGAGGAATATTCGAAAAATGTCAGCCATTCATTGGCGAGGGGTCCTCCTTGGAGGGCTGTTCCTCGCCGCTCAAGCCACGACCGTGGCGGCGCAGGAGCGTGAGCTTCTGACGCTCGAAGCTGCGCTCGCTCGTGCGGGCATCGTCGACAGCGCAGATGAGCCCCCAGAAAATCCGCGCCTGATCGGACCGCGGGCCGAAGCCGACGCGGCGCGGGCCCTAGTCGACCAGGCGCGGCTGCGGCCCAACCCAGAAATTGCTTTCGAAGCCGAAAACATTGCCGGGAGCGGCGCGTTTTCGGGATTGCAGGCCACCGAGTATACTTTGTCCCTGAGCCAGCGGCTCGAATTGGGCGGCAAACGGGGAGCGCGCGTCCGCGCCGCCCAGGCGGAAGCGCGCGTCGCGACCCTTTCAGGAGCGCTCTCGGTTGCTCAGCTCGGGCGATCGGTGCGCGAACGCTATGTCGAAGCCGTCGCTGCGGCAGCCCGATTGGAACTCGCGCGGGACATAGTCGAGCGCAATCGCGAGCTTGCCAGGATCGCAGGCGTACTGGTCGATGTTGGGCGGGAGCCTCCTCTGCGATCGCTTCGTGCCGAAGCGGCACTTGCGGAGGCGCTCGCGGAGCTTGAAGCGGCCCTGGCTGCCGACAGTACGGCGAGGAACGCGCTCGCCGCGCTTTGGGGCGAGGCAACACCTGCTACGGACGTGCCTTCGGTGTTCCCCGAGATCGAACCTCCGGCGACGCTGCTCGCGTCACCTTCGGCCTTACGACTTCAGGTCGCCCGTGCCGAACGCGAGGCCGCGGATGCCGCGATCGCCCGGGAACGCTCTCTCGGCATTCCGGATCCGGCAATATCCGCCGGAGTCCGACGGTTCGAGGAAAGTCGAGACCAGGCGTTTCTCGTGGGGGTTTCGATCCCGCTTCCATTGCGTAATCGCAACCAGGGAAACATCGCCGCTGCCGAAGCGCGGCTTCGCGCCGCGACGGCGCGGGAAGCAATTGCCCGCACCGATTTCGAACTCGAGGTCACGCAGGCCCGCGGACAATTTCTGGCAGCCGAAGCGCGGGTCGAGACCCTCGCGGAGACGTCCTTGCCCCAAGCCGAAGAAGCCTTGCGCCTCGTTCGGATTGGCTACCGCAACGGCAGGTTTCCGCTGATCGAAGTTCTGGCTGCGGCCGAAGCGCGTGACACCATCCGTGAAGCTTTGATTCAAGCTCAGGAAGATCGTGGTCGCCTGGCGGCGACACTGATCTGGCTCGGTGCACAATGAGGTATTTTCCGATGAACCGTAAACGTCTGGCCGTTGCGATCGGCCTTTCGATTCTCTTTGTAGTCGCGGCGCTCATGCTGTGGCCCGATAACGAAGCTGACCAAATCGCCGAGGAGACGAGTGAGGAGGTCGAGCTTCCCGAAGGCCTTGTCCTGCTTGGCGCCGAACAAATTGAAGCGTCCCAGATAGTGGTCGAAATCGTCGGCCAGGGATCGGCGGTCGAGCTGGTCTTCCCGGCCACCGTCGCGGCAAGCCCGACGGCAAGTGCCCGCATCGATGCCCGCGCGGCGGGCGTGGTCCGCAGTGTCGGCAAAACGCTGGGCGATTACGTGAGGCAGGGCGAGACGATTGCCCGCATCGAGAGCGCCGACGCGGCTGCTCTCGCAGCGCAGTTGAGCGCAGCGCGCGCGAGGGTCAACGAACTGTCCGCTGCCTACGATCGGGAGCGCCGCCTGTTCGAGGCCAATGTCACCGCACGGCAGGATCTCGAGGCCGCGCGAGCAAATCTGCAGGTCGCCCAGTCGGAACTTGCGCGCGCCCAGGCGGCAGTCTCCGCGGCGGGCGTTAGCGGCGACGGGCGCTCCCTTGCGGTCACGAGCCCGCTCGCAGGCCGAGTGACCTCGGCGCCTATCGTTCTCGGCTCCTTCGTCGATGCCGGGGAAGAACTCTATCAGGTCGTGAATCCGAGCGGCATGCAGGTCGAGGTTGCCCTCCCGTCGGCTGAAGCAAGCCGCATCGAGCCTGGCGACGAGGCGACGCTGGAAATCGCGGACAACCGGGAAGTGGGTGCGCGCGTGCGGTCTGTCACTCCCTCGCTCGATCCCGAAAGCCGCAGCGCTACGGCGGTCCTGTCGCTGGCAAGACCGATCCCCGGTCTGCAACCCGGGGCCTTCCTGCAGGCACGTATCCGCCCCTCGGGTGAGGTCGATACAGGCCGCATGTCGGTGCCGGAAAGTGCCGTCCAGACAATCGATGGCGCAGAAGTGGTCTTCGTTCGCACGCGCCGCGGGTTTCAAGCCCGTCCGGTGGTCACCGGTGCGCGTTCGGGAGGACGCGTGGTCATCGAGTCCGGTCTCGAAGCGCAGTGGCGGATCGCCACCGCCAATGCCTTTTTGCTGAAGGCTGAACTCGAGAAGGAGGAGGCCGAGCATGGACACTGATCACATGCAGGACGCGGATCGCTCCCACCGCCATGGCCTGATCGGCGGGATCCTCGACGTCGCCGTGCGCTTTCGCTGGGCGATGGTCGTACTGACGCTCGGTGTGGCAATCTATGGCGTGGTGAATTTGCTGCGCCTGCCCATCGATGCCGTGCCCGATATCACCAATGTACAGGTGCAGATCAACACCGAGGCACCAGCCCTGTCGCCTTCGCAAGTCGAAACGCAGGTCACCTATCCCGTTGAAACCGGGCTTGCCGGTATCGAGGGTCTGGAGATGACCCGCTCAATATCGCGCAACGGGTTCAGCCAGGTGACCGCGATTTTCGAGGAAGGGACCGACATCTATTTTGCGCGTCAGCAGGTCAACGAACGGCTGACGCCCATAAGTGCCTCCCTACCCGAGGGTGCCGAACCGGTGATGGGACCCATCTCGACCGGCTTGGGCGAAGTGCTCATGTATACCATCGAGTACGAGTTTCCTGACGGCAAGGAAGCACCGCTGGGCGGAGCGGTCGGTTGGCAGTCCGACGGGAGCTTTGTGACCGAACGTGGCGACCGGCTCGACAGCGATGTTGCCAAGGCTGCCTATCTGCGAACCATCCAGGACTGGGTGGTTGCCCCCCTCATGCGGTCGGTCGACGGTGTGGCGGGTGTCGACTCGATCGGCGGCTTCGAAAAGCAATACCTTGTCCAACCCGATCCCGCGCGATTGACCGGGTACGGTTTATCGTTCGACGAAGTGATCGATGCGCTGGAAGCGGCCAATCTCGCCGAAGGGGCCAATTTCGTCGAGCGGGCAGGCGAAGCCCTCCTCGCCCGAGTTGATGCGCGCCTCGGCAGTGTCGAGGATATCGAGCAGGCGGTCGTTTCTACACGCGAAGGAGTCCCCATTCGCGTAGGAGACGTCGCCACGGTCAGCATCGGTGGCGACCTGCGAACGGGCGCGGCGTCGCTGAACGGCGATGAAGCGGTCGTGGGCACCGTGCTCATGCGCGCGGGCGAGAACAGCCGCACCGTGTCGGCCCAGGCGGCCGAACGGCTCGAGGAAGTTCGCAGCTCCCTGCCGGAAGGAATTGTCGCGGAGATCGTCTACAACCGGTCTTCGCTGGTCGATGCGACGATCGCGACCGTCGAGAAGAATCTCGTTGAAGGCGCGCTTCTGGTGATCGCGATCCTGTTCTTGCTGCTGGGCAACATCCGGGCAGCGATCATCGCGGCGCTGGTCATTCCCTTTTCCATGCTGATGGCATCGATCGGAATGAACCGGCTCGGCGTGTCGGGCAATCTCATGAGCCTGGGTGCGCTGGACTTCGGCCTGATCGTCGATGGTGCCGTCATCATCGTCGAGAACAGTGTCGCGAGGCTCGCGGCCCGGCAGGAACACGAAGGCCGGCTTCTCACACTGGGCGAAAGGTTGACGGAAACGCGGCTTGCCGCGCAGGAAATGATCAAGCCGACTGTGTACGGGCAGGCGATCATACTTCTCGTCTTCGCACCGCTTCTGACCTTTACCGGGGTCGAAGGCAAAACCTTCTCGCCCATGGCGATCACGGTCATGCTCGCGCTCGCCTCGGCGTTCGTGTTGTCGCTGACCTTCGTCCCGGCAATGATCGCCATCCTGCTCAACAAGAAGCTGACGGAAAAGGAGGTCAAGCCGATCCGGATCGCCAAGGAGCGATACGGACCGCTGGTCCGCAGGGCGATCACCCGCCCTTGGCCGGTCATCGGCATGGGCGTCGGCATCTTCGCCTTTGCGGCCTTCGTGTTCAGCTTCCTCGGGAGCGAGTTCACACCGCAATTGGACGAGCGCGACATCGCCGTGCAATCGCTGCGTATTCCTTCGACATCGCTCGAACGTTCGCTCGCGATGCAAAGGCGGGTCGAGGACCGGCTCGAGCAGTTTGAGCAGGTCGAGCTCGTCTTTTCGCGGACGGGCACGGCGGAAGTGGCCAGTGACCCGATGCCGCCGAACGCTTCCGATGCGTACGTGATCCTCAAACCCCGTGAGGAATGGCCCGATCCCGACCTCGCCAAGGACGAGTTGGTCGCGCAAATGGAGAGCGCCCTCAGCAGTCTCGTCGGCAACCTTTACGAGTTCAGCCAACCGATCGAATTGCGGTTCAACGAATTGATCGCAGGCGTTCGCGGAGATGTTGCCGTCAAGATCTACGGAGACGATCTCAGCGCCATGACCTCGGCGGCGAACGAGGTTGCGGGCGTGCTGCGCAATGTCGACGGCGCCGCGGACGTCAAGGTCCAGCAAGTGACCGGGTTCCCCACCCTCGATATTGCCTTCGATCGGCCAGCGATTGCCCGTTACGGGCTGAAGGTCGAAGACGTTGCGCAATCGGTGGCGATCGCACTGGGCGGTCGGCCTGCGGGCCTCGTTTTCGAAGGCGATCGCCGCTTCGATGTGGTTGTGCGGTTGTCGGACGCGACCCGCGACGATTTCGACCAGCTCGGTGCTTTGCCGGTGCTTCTCCCGAACGGGGCAACCATACCGCTACGCTCGGTTGCCGAGTTCCGTGTGGTGGATGGTCTCGCGGAGGTACGCCGGGAACAGGGACGCAGACTGGTCATCGTCTCCTCCAATGTGCGGGAGCGCGATCTCGGGTCTTTCGTCGAAGAGGCGCAGGAAAGGGTTGCGGCGCAAGTCGAACTGCCCGCTGCCGCGTTTATCGAGTGGGGCGGTCAATACCAGAACCTCCAAGCTGCCCAGGAAAGACTTCAGATCGTCATTCCCATCGCGTTCGCGGTCATTCTCCTGTTGCTCTACATGGCGGTCGGGGGCTGGGTGCCGGCATTCGCCGTGTTCAGCGCGATCCCGCTGGCCCTGGCAGGCGGAATATTCTCCTTGGCCCTGCGCGGGATGCCATTCTCGGTTTCTGCGGCGGTAGGCTTTATCGCCCTGTCGGGCGTAGCGACCTTGAACGGGCTCGTGATGGTGACTGCGATCCGTCAGCGGCTCGACAAGGGCATGGCGCTCGATGACGCCATCGTGGCCGGTGGCCTGGCGCGCCTGAGGCCGGTTCTCATGACCGCGCTCGTTGCATCGCTCGGCTTCGTGCCGATGGCGATTGCGACGGGGACCGGCGCGGAAGTGCAGCGTCCTTTGGCGACAGTGGTCATCGGAGGGTTGATCACCGCTACCGCTCTGACCCTCTTCGTCTTGCCCGCAATTTTGAAGCTGGTTTTCAGTACCAGAGAAGATGACCGGACCTGGCGACAGCGCTGGTGGGACCGGCTGCGGCGCAACGTGACAAGCGATGAGCAGCGCGAGCTGAAGGACATCGCATGACCGATCGGGAAAGGAAAAAACGGTGCTGGCACTGAAGGAAGAGAACGGACTGCTCTGGATACGCGCCGGAGGCAGGCTGGGGGATGAAGCCTATGACCGCTTTATTCCCCAATTCGAACATATCGCAGAGCGCGAGGCCGGTACCGTCCCGATGGTGATCGAGCTCGCGCCTGACTTTTCGGGTTGGAACTTCGGAGGTCTCTGGCGCGATCTCAAGTTCGACATCCGGCATAAGGATTGTTTCGGCCGGATCGCCATGATCGGCGACAGCAAATGGGAAGAGCGGGGCTGGAAATTGTCATCCTCACTCTTCCGCGCCGAAATGAAGTTTTTCCGGCCATCACAGCGTAGTCATGCGGAAAGCTGGGTACAAACCGGGGAGGACGCAGCATGAGTGGCGGACATGAGGTCGATGCCGGGTCGCCCGAAAAGCGCAAGACCCTGTGGGTTGTCCTGTGGCTTAACGTCGCCATCGCGATCGGCTTCTTCGCGGTCGGATATTTTGCCGATTCCAACGCGCTGTTGGCAAACGGCCTCGATAATTCATCGGATGCAATCGTTTATGCGCTCAGCCTGCTTGCGCTAACCCGCTCGCGGACTTGGAAACGCGGGGCCGCGCGTTTCTCCGGCATCATGCTGCTGGTCTTCTCCGCTGGGGTCATTTTCGATGCTTACCGACGGTTCGTGGAAGGTTCCGATCCGGGCGGCATGCTGATGATGGCGATGGCGTTCGTCGCGGGACTGGTGAATCTCTATTGCCTGCGCCTGTTGCAGAAGGTGGAGAACAAGGACGTCAATATGCGGGCGGCGACAACCTTCAGCTTCAACGACTTCATCTCCAATGGCGGGATCATCATCGCCGGCATCGTTGTGCTGATTACCGGTGCCAACTGGCCCGACCTAGTGGTCGGAATAGCGGTCGCCTGCATAGCGCTTTACGGCGGAGTGCAGATCCTGCGCGATACGCATATGGATGTGCACGACGAGGCGGGAACCGTCCACGGCGAGAAGAGGAATTGACGCTAATCGATACCTTGTTTGCCGCGCAGGACCTTTCGCGGGTCCTTGTCCTGGCGATGCTATCAGGCATCGGGGTCATGATTGACGGCAAATTGGCAAAAGGCAGTTGGAGCTTCCTGCATCCGCTCCTGCCGGGCGGCGTTTCGGGTGCTTTTGCCGCCCTTGCCGTCTTGCTAACTCTTCCGCTGGGACAATCTCCTCTCACCCGCTGGACACTCACTGGTTTGATGCTGGCGGGCGGCCTGCTGCTTCTGATTTTCAACGAGCTTGGTCGATACGCAAAACTCAGACCGGATGATGACGGACCTGAGCGATGCTCCGATAGGCCAACCCTGGTACGTCGCATCTCGGTGTCGATGGCGTCCGATATCCTGCCTTACAGCGTTATCTTGGGTGCTGCCGCTGCTGCATCCGCGACGACAGCAATGGCGGTGTCTGCAGCGCTTGTTTTTGCGAACCTGGAAATAGGACGCCAGGCGATCGATGAATACCGATCCGCCCAAGTGAGCAGGATGGACCAGCTTGCGCTACTTGTCCTCTTTTCCCTGTTTTTCATCGGGATCGCTCTCTTGACCTTTTGGGCGCTGCACGGATTCACCGACAACGGGCGAGGTTGGCTAGCGGCTATTATCCCGGGCTTTCTTATAGTTGCATCGGCGCGCGCGCTGCTTCGCATGGGAACCGGATCGGTCGCCGCCAATCATATTACGCTCCTGGCATTCGTCGGAGGGTTCGCGCTGCTCGGCCTCGCGATCTCGGCGCTTGGAGAACTGTCGCGCGAACTCGATGTCTCGAACAGCACGTTCCAGCATTCCCCCGCGCAGTCCGTTACGACGACCAAGAGAACAGAAAAAGGAGGCAGGTAGTGGCACAATCGGGCGGTCATGCCGGGCACAGTCACGGCGAAGAAAGCATGAGCGACGGCCGCCTTGTATTGGCCGTCGCCCTCAACGTCCTGCTGACTGTCGCCCAGATCATCGGGGGGATATTGTCGGGTTCGCTCGCACTGATCGCCGATGCGCTGCACAATTTCAGCGACGCGGCATCGCTTGGACTGGCTCTGTTTGCGAGGCGGATCGGGCGCCGGCCAGCCGACAAGCTTATGACCTTCGGCTATGCTCGTGCGGAAGTCGTCGCGGCGCTCATCAATCTGACGACTTTGCTTATCATCGGTTTCTATCTGCTCGTCGAGGCGATCAACCGTTTCGCAGACCCTCAACCCGTTGAGGGGTGGACCGTAATCTGGGTCGCCGGGATAGCGCTGGTGATCGACGTGGTTACGGCGGTGATGGTTTACGCCAGCTCGAAGAACTCCCTCAACATGAAAGCCGCCTTTCTGCACAATGTGTCCGATGCGCTGGCTTCGGTCGGTGTGATCGTGGCTGGCGTACTCATTCTGCGATACGAACTTTATATTGCCGATCTGATCATCACTGTGGTCATTGCTGCCTATGTGATCTGGCAGGGCGTCACTTTGTTGCCTCGCACGGTGCGGCTCTTGATGGGTGCGGTGCCGGGCGAAAGCGAGTTCGATCGCATTGTGAGCGACCTGCGTGACACAGAAGGCGTGGCCGACGTCCATCACGTCCATGTCTGGAGCATCAGTGAGCATTATCGCGCGCTTGAGGCGCATATCGTTCCTGCCGAATCTTCGCTGCAGGCTTTCGAGGATGTGAAGGCGCGGGCTCGCGGTATGCTCGAGACGCAGCACGCCATCGCCCATGCAACGTTCGAAGCCTGTCTCGCTGCGGAGTGTGATCCGGACATGATCCCGGACCATCAGGTCGAGAAGAACCATCACCACGACCATGACCACGACCATTGACAAGCGCGGCGATCGGGTCGGTCGCTGTGGGCAAGCAGCTTGGCAGCGCACGGCATAAACCGCCCTGCAACTCGTAAAATGAGGACCAACGAATGAAAGCATCCGATCTCATGGTCGCCGCACTCGAAGCCGAGGGCGTCGAATATGTTTTCGCCGTTCCAGGCGAAGAAAACCTGGATCTTCTGGAATCGCTGCGAACTTCCGCCATCACGCTGGTTCTGGCCCGTCACGAACAGGGCGCTGGCTTCATGGCGACGACCTATGGCCGCCTGACCGGCAAGGCAGGTGTGTGCCTGGCGACTCTCGGGCCTGGGGCGACGAACCTGACCACACCGGCGGCCTATGCCGCGCTCGGGGCCTTTCCGCTTGTCATCATTACCGGACAGAAGCCGATAAAGACATCGAAACAGGCCCAGTTCCAGATCGTCGATGTCGTTTCCCTGTTCACTCCGCTCTGCAAGGCTTCGACCCAGATTGTGAACGGCAACCGCATCCCCTCTCTCGTTCGCGAAGGTTTCCGCCTGGCGCAGGAAGAAAGACCCGGAGCCGTCCTCCTGGAACTGCCCGAAGATATCGCTGAAGAGGAAACGATCGAACCGGTCATACCGCCGCATGACAGGCGTTATGCGGTCGCCGGAGATGCTGCGCTCGACGAAGCGGCCGAGCGCATCATCGCGGCTGAGCGGCCATTGCTCCTGATCGGTGCCGGAGCGAACCGCCGCCGCGCTTCGAAAGCGTTGCGCAAATTCGTGTCTGATACCGGCTTTCCCTTCTTCGACACCCAGATGGGCAAGGGCGTGGTCGATGAAGATAGCGAGCTCTATCTGGGCACCGCGGCGCTATCGTCGGGCGATTATGTTCACTGCGCAATCGAAAAGGCCGATCTGATCGTCAATATCGGTCACGACGTGGTGGAGAAGCCGCCCTTCTTCATGGAGCCGGGCGGGCAGACCGTCATCCATATCAATTACAAGGCAGCCGAAGTCGATCAGGTCTACTTCCCGCAGCTCGAGGTCATCGGCGACATCGCCGGATCGGTCGAGCGGCTGGGAAACCGCCTGGATGGCAAGCTGCAGTGCGACCGCAGCTATTATACCGCCCTGCATCACGAGATTGCATCGCACATCTCCGAGACCAGCGACGACGAACGTTTTCCAATGGTCCCCCAGCGCGTGGTTGCCGACGTACGCAGCGTAATGGCGCGCGATGATATCGTTGCGCTCGACAACGGCATCTACAAGATCTGGTTCGCCAGAAACTACATCGCCCACGAGCCTGGCACCATCCTGCTCGACAATGCATTGGCGACGATGGGTGCTGGCCTTCCATCCGCCATGATGGCTGCGATGCTGGCGCCGGGGCGCAGAGTGCTCGCGGTATGCGGCGATGGCGGGTTCATGATGAACTCGCAGGAACTGGAAACGGCCGTCAGGCTTGGACTGAACCTTGTCGTTCTCGTTCTGAATGATGCAGCATACGGGATGATCCGCTGGAAGCAGGACCAGCTTGGCTTTCCGGACTACGGCCTGACCTTTTCCAATCCCGACTTTGTCACCTACGCACAAAGCTATGGAGCGACCGGCCACCGTGTCGAGCGAAGTGCGGATCTGGTTTCGGTCCTGAACGCCGCATTCGAGGCTGGCGGCGTGCACCTTGTCGATCTGCCCGTCGACTATTCCGAAAACAAGAAGGTGCTGATTGATGAACTCGGCGCAAAGGTGTGTGAGCTATGAAAACGATCGTTCACAATCCTTTCGACCGCTCGCCGATTGCAGAAGTACCGCTTGTTGGCTGGGCTCAAATCGATGAATGGCTGAATGAAGCGCAGTTGCTCCACCGCGACCGCCATGGCTGGCTTGCCGTGCACGAGCGTGTCGCCATCCTCCGGCGGGCTGCGGATATCATGCGCGAACGAGCCGAGGATCTGGCTCTCCAGATCGTCAGGGAGGGCGGCAAACCCCTGGTCGATGCGCGCGTGGAAGCCGGTCGCGCGATCAACAGCGTCGACTTGTGCGTTCAGGCGCTCAGCGATGGCGGCGGTCACGAGATCCCCATGGACCTGACAGAAGCGGGTGCGGGAAGGACGGCATATACCTTCCGCGAGCCGATCGGTCCTGTCGTGGCGATCTCGGCATTCAATCACCCGCTCAACCTAATCGTCCATCAGGTTGGACCGGCGGTAGCAGCCGGGTGCCCCGTTCTCATCAAGCCTGCGCTGGAAACGCCTCTTTCATGCCAGAGCTTCGTGGGCATTCTCCATGAAGCCGGCCTGCCCGGGGCCTGGTGCCGGTTCGCTCCGTGCAGCAACAATGTCGCCGAAAGAATGGTAACCGATCCGCGCACGGCGTTCTTCTCATTCATCGGTTCTGCGAAAATCGGCTGGATGCTTCGCTCGAAGCTGGCGCCGGGAACCCGCATTGCTCTCGAGCACGGCGGTGCGGCGCCGGTAATCGTGGACAGCGGCGTGGAGCGCGCAGCAGTGATCGCCTCGTTGCTAAAAGGCGGGTTCTATCATTCGGGTCAGGTCTGCGTTTCCGTGCAGCGCGTATTCGTCCCTGCTGCAGAATTGAAAGACTTCGCCAATGACCTAGGGCGAGCTGCCGAAAAGCTGGTCGTGGGCGATCCCGCCGATGCTGAGACCCAATGCGGACCCCTGATCCGAACGGAGGAAGTTGACCGCGTCGAACGCTGGGTCGATGAAGCCATCGCAGCAGGAGGCACCCTGGTGTGCGGGGGAAGCCGTCTGAGTGACACTCTTTTCTCCCCGACCGTCATTGTTGATCCTCCGGAAAGCGCCAAGGTATCCCAGGAAGAAATCTTCGGCCCCGTGATCTGCGTGTATGGCTATGACGATATCGACCTGGCTATCGAGCAGGCCAATGCCCTGCCTTACGCCTTTCAGGCCGCTGTATTCAGCGATCGGCTGTCAATCGCCAATCATTGCATCAGGTCTCTGACGGGATCGGCGGTGATGGTGAACGACCATACGGCATTCCGCGTCGACTGGATGCCTTTTGCAGGGCTGCGCCGCTCCGGGCTTGGCGTCGGCGGGATCGCCTACACGATGGAGGATATGAGCATTGAAAAAATGGCCGTCTGGAACTGGCCGACAGCAGCATCATAACCCGTTCGACAGACCCGGGATGGCGACACGGGCAGCTTCGCACTCGTCGGCCTTCCCGAAGTTAAGTCTCTTAGGGGCGGCGGACAAAAGCCGTGCATCGGCGAGCCTGACCGAACTGGCGCACGAGGCGCGGGCATCAAGGCTCGGTGGTACCGGCAAGTGCATCGATGATGCGACAATCGCCTACCGTGTCTTGCTCGCAGGCAGCGATCATGCGCCCAAGCTCCGTCCGCAACGCCTCCAGGCTGGCGATCTTGCGCTCGACTTCGCCGAGATGGCTTCTGGCCAGAGCGTCAATGCCCGCGCAGGACCGGTCGGCATCATCGGAGAGATCGAGCAATTCCCTGATGCGTGCCATCGAGAAGCCGAGATCACGCGCGCGCCGTATGAAGTTAAGGCGCGCTTCCTCTGCAGGTCCATAGTCGCGATAATTGGCCTTCGTGCGCGGAGGGGCAGCGAGGATACCTTCGCGCTCGTAGAAGCGGATTGTTTCGGATTTGACGCCGGTTATCCGGGCAAGTTGACCAATTCTCATGACAAAGGCTCCTGCGGCTTGACCTTGTAGTTACTACAAGGTGCATAGGGCGGATCGACGCAAGGAGTCGAGTAAATGGGAAAGACCTGCTGCGGTCCCGATGAGGGCGGTGCAAACAACAACGATCCGACATGGCGGCGCATTCTGTGGATCGCGCTGGGCCTTAATGCAATCATGTTCGGTGTGGAGATCGTGGCAGGCATTGCTGCGGATTCGCGCGCCTTGCAGGCCGACGCGCTCGACTTTCTCGGTGATGCGGCAAACTATGCTATCAGTCTCGGCGTAGCGGGCATGGCGCTCGTCTGGCGCGCGCGTGCGGCTCTCGTAAAGGCGGCGACCATGCTGGCTTTCGGCCTGTGGGTGCTCGGCTCGGCCATCTGGGGTTTTTTTGTCGGGGCGTCGCCCGACCCGGGAACGATGGGCGCCATCGGTTCTCTTGCTTTGGCGGTAAATCTCGCCGTCGCCGCGATGCTGTTCCGGTATCGCTCGGGCGATGCGAACATGCGCTCGGTGTGGATCTGTTCGCGCAACGACGCGATCGGTAATATCGCCGTGCTGGCGGCAGCGATTGGCGTTTTCGGCACCGGCCGTGCGTGGCCCGATCTGGTTGTGGCGAGCATCATGGCAGGACTGGCGGTGTGGGGAAGTGCCGAAGTCTTCAAACAGGCACGTGGCGAACTGCGCTCTACCTAAACTCCAGAATATGCCCGCGATTGCGGATTGAGGGAAATACGTTTCCGTCTAGACTCTGCTATTGCGAATTAATTGCAACAGATATAGAGACCCCTCATGCATCGCATCGTCTCCGCCACCGTCCATCCGGCACTGCGGCTCATTCTGCTGGCGCTTGCGCTGTGTCTGTCCGTCACCGCGAACGCGGAAGAACCCGATGTGCGAACCACCTGGCGTCTGCTCGATTATATCGCGGTCGACTACGCCTCCGCGGTTTCCGAGGGACGTGTTGCCGACGAATTCGAATATCGCGAAATGGTGGAGTTTTCCGATGTCGTGGCGCGGCAGGTCGCTGCATTTCCGGACACTAAAGACAATCAAGCACTCATCCGCCGATCGGACCAGCTGCGAGCTCTGATCGCCAACAAGGAACCTGCCGAGCAAGTTGGGCGCTTCGCGCGCGCGCTGGCAGCCTCGTTGCTGACAGCCTACCCGGTTCCGCTCGCCCCTTCGCAGGCGCCCGACCTTGTCCGCGCCCGCACTCTCTTCGCGCAGAACTGCGCCTCGTGTCACGGCGCCGCCGGAAGTGCGCCACCGGCCGCAATGCAGGCGCTCGATCCCCCGCCGATAGACTTTACCGATATCGACCGGGCACGGCAGCGCAGTGCGTTCGGGCTTTACCAGGTCATCACGCAGGGGCTTGAAGGAACGTCCATGGCCAGCTTCGCATCGCTGTCCGACGAGGATCGCTGGGCGCTTGCATTCTATGCCGGCAGCATTGCTTTTGAAGATGTGGCCAAAGGCGAGCGTATCTGGCGGGAAGATGATGGCATACGCCAGCTTGTCCCCGATCTCGAGACGCTCGCCGCGCTCACACCGGAAAGTCTGGCCGAGGAGATCGGAGAGGACCGTGCGCTCGCCGTCATGGCCTATCTTCGCGCCAATCCCAATGCGGTGGGACAGGCAAATGACACAGGTTCGCTCGCTTTCGTTCGCGATACGCTCGATCGCAGCCTGTCAGCCTATCGGGCTGGCGACCGTGAAGAAGCGCGGCAGCTTGCCCTTTCTGCCTATCTCGACGGGTTCGAACCCCTGGAGGCCCTCCTTGCAACGCGCGATGGCGGTTTGATGCGCGAGGTAGAACAGGCGCTCGGGCAATTTCGGGCCGGAATAGAGTCCGGTGCGGATCCATCCGAACTACAGCAACTAAGGGCTCGCATCGATAGTCTGCTGGCCAGAGCCGAGGGAGCGTTGGCTCCTGAGGCGGCCAGCGAAATCTCGACCTTTCTCGGGGCGTTCACCATCCTGCTGCGCGAGGGGATCGAAGCACTTCTGGTTGTGATCGCCATGATCGCCTTTGTGAAAAAGTCGCAGCGCTCCGAGGTATTGCCCTATATCCATGGTGGCTGGATCGCTGCTCTTTTCGCAGGTGTCGCCACCTGGGTCGTAGCAACCTACTTCGTAAGCATCAGCGGGGCGAGCCGCGAGATGACCGAAGGGATCGGCGCGCTGCTTGCGGCTGTCATTCTCGTATCGGTCGGGATCTGGATGCACGGCAAATCCCAGGCCGAGGAGTGGCGGCGCTATATCCAGGAAAAAATGGGCAAGGCGCTTTCGCGCGGATCGGCATGGTTTCTCTTCGGGCTCGCCTTTGTCGTGGTCTACCGCGAAGCTTTCGAGACTATCCTGTTCTACGCTGCCCTGTGGAACCCGCAGAGCAGCGGCATCATACTGTTAGGTGCCTTGTCGGCAGTAGCGCTGCTGGCGCTCATTGCTTGGGCCATGCTGCGCTACAGCCGCAAACTGCCGATCACCCAGTTCTTCCGCTACAGTGCTATCCTGATTGCGATCCTTGCGGTCATTCTCGCGGGCAAGGGCGTGGGCGCTTTCCAGGAGGCCGGAGTTCTTTCCGCCACTTTCATCGCCGGCTTGCCGCGCCTCGCCGAACTCGGCTTCTTCCCGACGGTCGAGACGATCGGCGCGCAATTGCTCACGCTGCTGGCCCTGATTGCCGGATTTCGGGTAAGTCGATCACCATCGGGACCGCAGCCGGCAGCTGTCGAGGGATAGGAGATCCCGGTTTGCGATCAGCGGGGTCCGGTGCCGAGACGGCGCGCGAGCCACAAGGTGGCGGTGGGAACCGCGACCCACATCACGATCGGTACCAGGCCGATTTTGGTCCCGGGCACAAGCGGCATGATTGCACTATAGGACCACCCCCAGTCGGCACCGACAGCCAGCACTTCGACCATGGCAGTAATGGCCAGGCCGATTCCCAGGAACACGACCAAACGCGAGATCGGCCAGTCTACGAGCCACGGCGTTTTACCACTGCCGACAGAGGCGCCGAGATAAGCGGCCACCATGATCCCGGCATCGCCGAACGAGGCCAGGCCGCAGCGACGTGCTGCCTCGGCAGGCGACAGATCTCCCGACTGGTAGAAAGGAAGCTGAAGCATCTCCCAGGCGAATGCGATAAGAATTCCGAATATCGCGATCCAGAGCGCTGGATGAGCACCGCGCCATTCGCGCGATTTCTCAGAGATTTGGTTTTGATCCTGCATCGTCTAATCCGTCACTCTTGCCATCTCCCTCCCGTGCCCATCGCTCAGGTATCGAATTTGGGAAGAGCGAGGCCGCGCAGGCGCAGGGCGTTGCCGATCACCGATACCGAGGACAGGCTCATCGCCGCGGCCGCGATCATCGGGTTCAAAAGCAACCCGGTCCACGGATAGAGAACACCTGCGGCGACCGGAATGCCGAGCGCGTTATAGGCGAAGGCAAAGAACAGGTTCTGCCTGATGTTGCGCATAGTGGCCCGAGACAGGACGAGCGCCTGAACAACGCCGACGAGGTCGCCGCGCACCAATGTCACGCCCGCGCTTTCGATCGCGACATCGGTACCCGTTCCCATCGCGATGCCGACATGCGAAGCGGCAAGCGCGGGTGCGTCGTTTATGCCGTCGCCGGCCATAGCGACCCGGCGACCCTCGCTCTTCAACTGCTCGATCTTGCGATGTTTGTCCTCGGGCGAGACATTCGCTTCGACTTCGTCGATACCGACCTGGCTTGCTACCGCACGCGCGGTGGCTTCGCTGTCGCCGGTAAGCATCACGATCTTGATGCCGCGCTCATGCAGCGCGGTAATAGCGGTGCGGCTGGTTTCCTTGATCGGATCGGCGACAGCGATAAGGCCTGCCGGTGCCCCGTCCACGGCCACGAACATCACCGTCTGTCCGAGGCTTCGACCCTCATTGGCCGAGGACCGCCAGCTTTCTTCGAGCGCCCCTATGCGCTCCATCATCTTTTCATTCCCGATCGCGACCCGGCGCTTGTCGACATTTGCCTGGATGCCTTCGCCGGTCACTGACTCGATATCGGAAGCGTCGAGAATGGCAGCGCCTCTGCTTTGAGCCCCTTCGACGATCGCGTGGGCGAGCGGATGCTCGCTTCCTCTCTCAACAGCAGCGACAAGGCTCAGCAACTCCTGCTCGTCGAAATCTGACTGCGGTTTTACGTCGACAAGATCGGGCTTGCCCCGGGTCAGTGTGCCGGTCTTGTCGACAACCAGCGTATCGATCTTTTCCAGCGTTTCGAGCGCTTCGGCGTTCTTGATCAGGATGCCGTGCTGGGCTCCCTTGCCGGTGCCGGTCATGATCGACATTGGCGTCGCCAGTCCGAGCGCGCAGGGACAGGCGATGATCAGAACGGCGACCGCGTTGACGAGCGCGTAGGCAAGGGCCGGTGCCGGTCCCCAGATGGCCCAGACGACAAAACTCACGATAGCGACAAGGACGACGATGGGCACGAACCATCCGGTGACCTGGTCGGCGAGCCGCTGGATCGGTGCCCGGCTGCGCTGCGCCTCCGCCACCATCTGCACGATCTTCGAGAGCATGGTGTCCGCGCCGACCTGCGTCGCGCGCATGGTGAAGCTGCCGGTCTGGTTGACAGTGCCCCCGATTACCTGATCGCCCGCGCTTTTCTTGACGGGAATGGGTTCGCCACTGATCATGGACTCGTCGATGGCGCTGCTTCCATCCTCGAGCGTGCCATCGACGGGGACCTTGTCGCCCGGACGCACGCGCAGCAGGTCCCCAGACGTCAATTCATCGAGCGGTACTTCGCGCTCGTCTCCGCGACCGAAAATCTTCATCGCGGTCGGGGGCGCGAGTTCGAGAAGCGCTCGCAAGGCGCTCGATGTCGATCCGCGCGCCTTGAGCTCGAGCACCTGCCCGAGCAGCACGAGGGTCGTGATAACCGCTGCGGCCTCGTAATAGACGCCGACCCGGCCCGCATGATCGCGGAAAGCCTCGGGGAAGATGTCCGGGGCGAGGGTTGCCACAAGGCTGAACAGATAAGCGATGGCGACGCCGAAGCCGATCAGGGTGAACATGTTGAGGTTCATGGTCCGGACCGATTGCAGCGCCCGGGTGAAGAAGGGCCAGCCGCCCCAAAGCACCACCGGAGTGGCCAGCAGGAGCTGCAGCCACTGCGCGAAAGCGGGTTCGATGACCTGATCGAACGGTCGCGACGGGATCGTGTCGCCCATCGCATAGGCGAAGAGCGGCAGGGTGAAGAGCGCGCTCCACCAGAACCTTCGCCGCATGTCGACGAGTTCGGGATCGGGGCCCTCGTTCAAGGTGACCGTTTCGGGTTCGAGGGCCATCCCGCATATCGGGCAGGAGCCCGGCCCCGGCTGCCGGATCTCCGGATGCATCGGACAGGTGTATATCGTACCTTCCGGGACATCCTCGACAGCATCGAGGTGCGCCTTCGAAAGATACATCTCCGGATCCGCGCGGAACTTGTCGAGGCAGCGCGAGGAGCAGAAGTAATGGTCGCCACCCTCGTGTCGATCGATGAAGCGGGCGCCGTCCATCTTCACGCTCATTCCGCAAACGGGGTCGGTCGCCGTACCCTCGATTGCATTGTGCCCATCGCTCATCTGTCGTTCTCCCCTAATTGGCCGTGACCACGAACTGCCCCATCATGCCTGCGTCCTCGTGCTCGAGGATATGACAGTGATACATGTAGGGATTGTCGGGATCGGTATTCTCTTCAAACCGCAACAGCAGCCTGACCTGTTCACGCGGGTTGACGATAACGGTGTCCTTGAAGCCCGCCTCTTCCGCCCGCGGAGGCCGACCGTCCCGGTCGAGCAAGCGGAACTGCACGTTATGAATATGAAAGGGATGCGCCATCATCGAAGCGTTAGCGATTTCCCATATTTCCCACTGACCCACCGGTACGCGTTGATTGATGACGTCCATGTCCATGGTCTCGCCGTTGATCGACATGCCTCGACCCATCATGCCCATATCGAGCACGAAACGGCGGCTGCGAACGGCGAGCGAGGGGTCCGGCGCGGCAAGCGCGGCCAGGGTGGGCGGAAGCATAACTGAAGTCGACGCGCCGGAGGGACGCATATCGAGGATCGAAAAGGTGCGGCCCTGCCTCTCGCGACCGGTCCGGTTTCCCATCATTCCGCCGTCCATCATACCCCCGCCTTCTCCGGCCATCATGCCCATGGCGTTATCAGGACTGCTGGCATTCAGGCGCAGCGGGCGCCCTTCGGAAAGGTCGACGATCACTTGTGCGCGTTCGCCTGGGGCAAGGGTAAGACTTCGAACCTTCCGGGGTGCGGCAAGCAGGCCGCCATCGCTTGCGATGAGTTGCATCGGACGATCACCTTCGAGCGAGAAGGTGTAGAACCGCGCATTCGATCCATTGAGAAGCCGCAGGCGCAGCGGGCCGGCGGCGCCGTCGAAAACGGCATTGGCCGTTCCGTTCACATAGATGTGCTCGCCCAGCACTCCCATCATCCGCGAGTGCATGTTGAGCGGGTAAACGAGGCGGCCCGAGCTGTCGATCACGCGATCCTGCACGATGAGCGGTATGTCATCCACACCGTACCGGCTCGGCAGATCGAGGCGATCCTCTTCCTCGTCGCGCACGTAGATCGGGGCTGCGAGACCGGCATAGACCTGTGGTCCCGCCCGCTGATGTAAATGCGAATGATACCAGTATAGCGACGCGCGCTGGCGTATTTCGAAGGACGGGCTCCAGCGCTCGCCGGGCCGCACGAGCTGGTGCGGCCCGCCATCCGCGGTGGCGGGAAGTTCGAAGCCATGCCAGTGGACGGTCGCATCTTCGGCAAGCTTGTTGTCGATGTGAAATCGAACCTGTTCGCCGCGACGCATTTCGAGGGTCGGTCCGAGATAGGATGCGTCGATACCGATTGTCGGAGACGGAGTGCCAGGCACGAAGTCTTTCTCGCCCGATGTCAGGGACAGGCGAAAGACACGCTCCCCCCGTTCGATGGTTCCTGCCTGTAGCTCAGGTATGGCGAGGGGATTGCTAGCGCCTGATCGATCGAGCGACATCCTACTTTGCGTGTCGCAACCCACTAGCGGCAGCACCGCGAAACTCGTCGCCGCGAGGCCGACGCTCTTCATGAAGTCGCGGCGATCCTGAAAGTTGGGCCTGTCGATACCTGGCATATTCACCTGCTTTGGCGTGGGAGGCGCCGGCGCGACCGAGCACCTCCCACTTATTTTTCTATCGCGGCGTCACCGAGGTAACGACACTGCCTTCGGTTCCAGTACGAAATTCGAAGGCTATTCCCTCACCGATACTGACCTGTTCGAGGATCTGCGCGTCGGCTTCGAAGGCCATGGTCATTGCCGGCCATCCGATACTTTCGACCGGACTATGCTCGATGGTCACGGTGCCCGCCTCGGGATCGATGGCTGTAACCGTTCCCTCCGCGCTGGCGCTCTGCTCGCCGCCGGTCTCCTCCGCCATCGGCATTTCGCCTGACATGGGCATACTGTCCGAGTTCGCCATTTCGTCAGGCATCATGGTCTCGGAGGTATCGTCCGCAGCATCGCAGGCTGCAAGCGCCAGCGGTGCCGCGAGCAGGATTATGTAGGTTAGGGTACGCATTCTTCTTCTCCTTGAGAATTGGCCGGTTTTTCCGGACGGGGGCGCCGCAACAACAGATAAGCGGCGGGAAGCAGGAACATGGACAGGAGCGGGGCGGTGATCATGCCGCCGACTATCGGCGCGGCGATGCGGCTCATGACTTCCGAGCCCGCGCCCGTGCCGATCAGGATCGGAAAGAGACCGGCAAGGATGACTGCGACGGTCATCGCCTTGGGCCGCACGCGCAGGAGCGCGCCTTCCCGGATGGCCTCGTCTACTTCTTCGGCGCTCAGATCACCGCGCCGCCGCTCCAGTGCGGCTTTCAGGTAGATCAGCATCACCACGCCGAATTCGGCGGAGACGCCGGCAAGCGCGATGAAACCGACCGCAGTCGCCACCGACTGGTTGTAGCCCATCAGATAGAGCAACCAGTATCCGCCCGTCAGCGCGAAGGGCAGCGTGCCCATGATCAGCAAGGCTTCGTCCCAGCGCCGGAAAATGAGATATAGCAGCAGGAAGATGATCGCGAGCGTCGCGGGAACCACGACCTTCAGTCGCTCATATGCGCGCGTCAGATATTCGAACTGGCCCGCATAGGACAGGCTGACGCCGGCAGGAAGATCGGCACCCGCGGCGACGACCTCCTGCAGATCGGCGACCACCGAGGTAAGATCGCGGCCCCGGACGTCGACGTAGATGTAGCTGGTCAGTCGGCCCTGTTCGCTCTTGAGCATGGGCGGACCGTCGCTGACGGCGATACGGGCGACAGTGCCAAGCGTGATCTGTTGGCCGGACGGCGTCAGAACCGGCAAGGCCCTGAGTTCCTCGACGCTGTCCCTGATTTCGCGGGGATAGCGCACATTGATCGGATAGCGCGCCAGCCCCTCGACGGTCCGTGCGACATTGGCACCGCCAACTGCACCAGAGACGATCTGCTGGATGTCGGCAATGTTGAGCCCGTATCGCGCGGCCGCCATCCGGTCGATATCGACATCGACATACCGACCGCCCGACAGCCGCTCGGCCAGGGCGGAACTCACGCCAGGCACGGTCTTGGCGATACGCTCCACATCGAGTGCAACGCGTTCGAGTTGATCGAGATCGTCGCCTGAAACCTTGACCCCGATCGGGCTCTTGATCCCGGTCGCGAGCATGTCGATCCGGTTGCGGATCGGCGGCACCCAGACATTGGCGAGGCCCGGCACCTGGACGACCCGGTCAAGTTCCTCGACCAGCAGATCGGGCGTCATTCCCTCGCGCCACTCCTCGCGCGGCTTGAAGCGGATCGTCGTTTCGAACATCGTCAGGGGAGCCGGATCCGTCGCTGTATCGGCGCGCCCCGCCTTGCCGAACACCGTTTCCACCTCGGGGACCGACTTGATCAGGCGATCGGTGCGCTGCAGCAGCGCCGAAGCCTCGCCGGGGGAGAGGCCGGGCAGCGCGCTCGGCATATAAAGCAAATCGCCTTCATCGAGCGGCGGGAGGAACTCGCCGCCAAGCCGGGTGAAGGGGATCGCGGTGGTCAGGAAGATCAGCGCCGCGATCACCAGCGTTGCCTTTGGGCGCCGCATGACCCAGTCGAGCCCCGGACGATAGATTTTCGTCAGCCAGCGGTTGAGAAAATTGGAATCCTCCGAAGGGATCTTCCCACGGATCAGCCATCCCATCATTACCGGCACCAGCGTTACCGACAGAATGGCCGCGGCCGCCATGGCATAGGTCTTGGTGAAAGCGAGCGGAGCGAACAACCGCCCTTCCTGCGCCTGCAGGGTGAAGACCGGTAGGAACGACAGCGTAATGATCAGCAGACTGAAGAACAACGCCGGTCCCACTTCCTTCGATGCATCGGCGATGATCCGCCAGCGTTCCTTCACCGCGAGCACGGTATCGGGATTCTCGTGTTCCCATCGCTCGAGATGCTTGTGCGCGTTCTCAATCATGACGACGGCGGCATCGACCATCGCACCGACCGCGATGGCTATTCCACCCAGCGACATGATGTTGGCATTGACGCCCTGGATGCGCATCACGATGAAGGCCGCGAGCACGCCCAAAGGCAGGGTGATGATGGCGACAAGTGCCGAGCGCGCGTGCCAGAGGAACAGCGCGCATACGAGCGCCACGACGATAAACTCTTCGATGAGCTTCGTGGTGAGGTTCTCTATAGACGCATCGATGAGCTGAGAGCGATCGTAGGTCGTGACGATCTCGACGCTTTCGGGAAGGCTTGCCTGCAAGTCGTCGAGTTTCTGTTCGACGGCCTGTATTGCGCTTCTTGCATCCGCACCCTGGCGCAGGACGATGATGCCGCCGGCAACCTCGCCTTCGCCATTGAGCTCGGCGATGCCTCGGCGCAGTTCGGGGCCGACCTGGATCGTCGCTACGTCGCCCAGCGTGACCGGAACGCCGCCGCTCACCGCGCGCAGCGGGATCGCCCTGAAATCGTCGAGGTCGCCGAGATAACCCGAGGCACGGACCATATATTCGGCTTCGCCCATCTCGACGATCGAGCCGCCCGCTTCCTGGTTGGCGGACTGGATTGCGCTCACGATCTCGGCGTGAGTCACGCCGAGCGAGGCCATCCGGTAAGGCTCGAGCACGACCTGGTATTGCTTGACCATTCCTCCGACGCTGGCGACCTCGGCAATGCCGGGGATTGTCTTGAGCTCGTAGCGCAGGAACCAGTCCTGCAGGCTGCGCAGTCCGGCAAGGTCGTGTCCGCCGCTGCGATCGATCAGCGCATATTCGTAGATCCACCCTACCCCGGTGGCATCGGGGCCGAGCGTGCTCGTCACGCCATCGGGCAGGCGGACCTGCACCTGGTTGAGATATTCGAGCACACGCGATCGCGCCCAGTAGAGGTCGGTACCGTCCTCGAAGATGATATAGACATAGCTGTCGCCGAACATCGAGTAGCCGCGGACGGTTTTCGCCCCCGGCACCGAAAGCATGGTCGTTGCCAGGGGGTAGGTGACTTGGTCCTCGACGATCCGGGGGGCCTGCCCCGGATAGTTTGACCGGACCACAACCTGCACATCGGACAGATCGGGCAACGCGTCGACCGGCGTCGTGCGCACCGCCCAGAAACCGGCCAGCGTTACCGCGACGGCGGCGAGAACGATAAACAGGCGGTTGGCGATCGAGGCATCAATTATCCGAGCAATCATTGTCCGGCCCTCGTGATAGACTCGATCCGGGGGCCGGCATCCTGCTGGGTGAAGGTGAAGCGCACCCTGTCTCCCGTCTCGAGCCCGCGCATTTGCGCCGCGCTCTTCGTGCGGAAGGTCATGGTCATCGCGGGCCAATCGAGCCGGGGCACAGGACCATGCCGCAGCGTCACCGAACCATTGGCGATCGACTGGATCGTGCCGGTGGCACCGAAGGTCGCTGGTTCGTCCTCGCCGCCGGTGGAAGCGTCATCTGCCTGATCGACCGGACGGACGTCGAGTCCGGTAAGGCTTGCTTCGGAATCGAGCAGGAACTGACCCGATGTCACGACCTGTTCGCCGGCCGACAGACCGGCCAGAACCTCGGTCCTGCCACCCGCTTCGCGGCCGATCCGGACCTCGGCGGGCATGAAACCGCCCTCGTCCTGCTTCACCATCACGATGGTTCGACGTCCGGTCCTGATAACGGCTTCGGACGGCACCAGCAGCGCGCGGCGTGTGTCCGGGGTCAGCGAGACGTGTGCGAACATGCCCGGCTTGAGGCGACCGGATGCATTGGGCAGTTGCGCACGAACGGTGATCGTACGGCTTGCATCCTCCGCGCTCGGCAGGATAGCGACAATGGGTCCGGAGAAGCGTTCCTCGGGGAATGCGGTCAGCGTCGCGCTGATAGGTTGCCCGACGCGTACATTCGCCGCCTGCGTTTCAGGCACCGCGGCTTCGAGCCAGATCGGTGAGAAACCGGTTATCTCGGCGAGCGTCTGTCCGGCCATGACTGTCATTCCCGGACGCACGCCGAGCGATGTGATGGCACCTCCAATCGGCGCGGTAACGGTGATCGTGGACTGCGGACGTCCATTGCGCCCTACCGATGAGATCAGGCCTGGAGGCATGCCCAAAAGGCGCATGCGTTAGCGCATGGCCTGCGCAAGTTCTTCATCACCGCTGTTCAGGACGGCCAGATACTCCTGCTGCGCTCCGCCCCATTCGGGAACCAGGATATCCGCGAGCGGCGCGCCCCGTCCAACGACATCGTCGGGCGCGCGGCCGTAGGTTCTTTGTACATAGCCTCCGGCACGTGGCTGGACGATCGCGACGTCGCGTTCGTTGTAGGCCAGAACGCCTGTGACGGTTATTTCCGGCTCGAGGACGCCGTACTCGGCTTCAGTGGTGCGGATGCCGAAATTCTGCACCAGGCCGGGATCTATCCTGACGCCTGCAGTGGCCTCCTCGCCCGCGCACTTGGGCACCAGCTGCATATCCATGAAGGGCGAATTGCCCGGCTCGTCGAAGTGCTGCCCCGGCACCATCGGGTCGTACCAGTAAAGGACCTCCTCGCATTCGGTCGCACTGCCGCCCGCGTCGCTTGCACCACCCTGGCCTTCGCCGAGCTGCGAGAGACCATAGCCGGCGGCAAGACTGATGAGCGCGACCGTGCCTGCCATCGTCCAGGATTTCTGGCGCGGCGACAGCCTGTCCCACGCGGCTCCCATTGCGGCTCTCATCGGCCATACTCCCCATAGGTCAGTCGCAGGTTCGCGGCGGCTTCGACGGTCGCTTCCTCGCGTTGCAGAATGTCCACCCGCAGCACGGCGAGCGTTTTGATGGCGTCGATGACGTCGAGCAGTTCCGCGCGGCCCGCGGCAAAGCTCGCGCGCTCGAGGTCCACGCGGCTTTCGGCAAGGGGAAGCAATTCGTCGGTCGCGCGCTGCCATTGTCGATAAGCGCTGCGCCATGCCGCGAGATCGGTTTCGAACCGGGCTTCGAGTTCACGCAGCCGATCGGCTCTGGCCGACTGTGCCGCAGCCGCTTCGGCTTCGGCGGCGGCTATACGCGGGTTTTGGCGCCGGTCCGCGAAAATCGGGAGCGTGATCGAACCCATCACCGAGATTGCATCGCCAAAATCGGGATCGCGCCGTCCATAGCTCACATTGACGCCGAAATCCGGACGCCTTTCCGATCGGGCAAGATCGCTTCTCGCTTCCGCTTGGCGGACCTGCGCAAGCGCCACGACGAGCTCCGGATTGCTTTGAAGCATGGTCCGCAAACCTTCGGGATCGAGATCGGCCGAAGGGATGGTTCCGGTCGCGGTGGCGGTCGGCAGAGCGGTATAGCGCGACAGCATGGCCTGAGCGGCCTCTCGGTCGGCCTCGATCCTGGTCCGCATATCCTCGACTTCGAGCACGGCACGGCGTATTTCCAGACTTTCGGCGGGTCTGGCCGAACCGGCGGCGACAGCACTGCGCGCGAGTGGTACGAGCCCCTCGATTTCAGCAAGTGCATCGTCGGCGACGGTCAGAGCCCGTTGGGCATAAGCCAACGAAATCCATGCCATTCCTGCTCCGACGCGTACCCTGTAACGGGTCTGACGCAATTGTGCTGCGGCAAGGTCGATGTCGGCGTCCGCAATTCCGAACCGGGCCCGACGTTTCGCGAGATTGGGAATCTCCTGTTCGATACCGACTTGGATTTGCGTAGGGAGCTGGCGACCCAGCTCGAACGCAGCCGGCCCGCTTACCGGCAGGTTCTGGATGCCCGCGCGAAGGCGCGGATCGGGCAGTTCATCGGCAGCGTCGGCGATCTCGCGCCGGGCGTCCAGTCGCAGCTCGCTTGTGCGAACCTGGGGCTGGTCGCTCGTTGCTGCTCGCAAAGCTTCTTCATAGCCCACCGACTGGGCATTACTCGCCGGCGCGAGGGCCAGCAGGACCGGAATCGCGGTCCAAGTAATTCGTTGCATGATCGTTCATCCGCAAAAGGAGCGCGTCAGACACGCGTTCCGGATCACCGGCCCGCATCGAGCGCAGGTCGTCCATCCAGAGGCAGGAGCGCACAGGCTTATGCCTGCACGCGGGTCATGCCGGAAATTGCGGAGGTGGCGGTTCTGGCCCCAGCCTTGGGGCCGCGAGCGAATTGGAGACTAATCTGCTGAACTGAGAAGCCTGCGCCGGTATTTCACCGACCAGGGTCGCATCACCCCCTGGAACGAGGGGCGGGATGCAGCCGAATGCCACGAGACAATCCAGCCGAAGGTTCTTGCAAGGCACGCCGTCATGATCGTCCATGGAAGCTGCGCCCGCCATCATCTCCATCTCGGCGCAGGCCGGTTTGCCTGCATCGACCGCCTGAGGCAGGGCAGATGCATGCGCTGCCGACTGGACGAACAGCCCGCAGGCGATCAGTAGCAGTCCAAGGGTGCGCAAGACTCGCATAAAAAAAGCGTAAAGCTTTGAAGAGCGCAAGACAAGGACCTCGCATCGGGTGCGATGGTTCATCACGACGCGTGCTGCCAGGCACCCATCGAGCCCAGATATATATCGAGCTTGCCAAATCCTTTGCTTTGCAGCCAGCCCGCCGCCACACTCGCACGCATTCCACTGGCACACATGACGGAATAGGCGCGTTCGCGATCGAGCTCGGCGAAGCGGGAATTGAGCTCGCCCACGTAGATGTGGTCCGATCCCTCGATCGCGCCGCTGCGCCGCTCATCGAGGTCACGCACATCGAGCAAGGTCCAGTCGTCGCGCTTGCGCTCGAGACGATCCTGAACCTCGTTCGTCCCGATCATCGGAAGGCTCGCCATCTTCATTCCTTGCGCTGCAGCCGGCACGATACCGACATAGCCGCCGACGATCGAGTCGAGCCCGATCCTCACAAGGTGCGTCATGGCCGAAGCCAGCTGGTCTTCCGCCGATCCGACGAGGGCGATTGTTTCACCCTCCCTGATGAACCAGCCCGCAAACGCCGAAATCATGCCGACCGGAAGGCATATCGAACCAGGCAGATGCCCGCTTGCGTATGCAAGCGGATCCCGCACGTCGACGACATGGTCGGCGTCGATTTCGCGGATGTCCGAGAGCATGAGACGTTTTGGTCGCAGGATCCGTGGCGCAGGAGATGTTCCCTCGACATTCAGACGCTCCATCAGTCTGAAATAGGGTGGCTGGTAATGATGCTCGGCGAGCTTCGCCTCGATGAATTCCTCGCGATCGGCTATCTGGAGCCGCGGATTGTTGCGACGTTCGTGGCCTATGGTCGAGAATTCCCGGTTCGCCATTCCCGAACCGCAGACCGAGCCTGCTCCATGCGCGGGGTAAATGATCGCCTGGTCACCCAGACCGCAAATCTTCTGCAGTGAATCGTACAGGAGGCCCGCGACCTCCCGCGCGCGCTCGGGATAGAAATCGGTGCGTCCGACGTCGCCAACGAAGAGCGCATCGCCGGTGAACACGCCGACCGGTCCTTCGGGAAAATCGTCGTCATGGAGGACGAAGGCGAGATGATCGTCGGTGTGACCGGGAGTTTCGAGCACCGAAATCCGCAACTTCCCGATCTCGAAAACGTCGCCCTCTCGCGCGGTGTCGGCGAAAACAATCTCGTCCGCAGGGTTTGGACCGTGCAGAACGCGGGCACCGGTCATTTTGGCCAATACCGGCGATCCCGTGATGAGATCCTCATTCCTGTGCGTTTCGAAGATATGCGTGATCTCCAGCCCTTCGGCGCGGGCACGCTCGACATAAATCTCGCAGTCCCGGCGCGGATCGATGACCGCTGCCTTGCCCTGCGAACCAATCAGATAGGAAAGGTGGGAGAGGCCGGGGGTCTTTATCTTCTCGAGCAGCATGTTTTGCCTCGTCGTTAGAGTGTTTCCGCGAGCCCGCGTCGATCTAGTCGATCCCGAATTCGGCTTTGAGCGCCGAGACGTTCTCGAAGCGGTCTGCTTCTGGCCGGGCGATAGCGGGTTTAGCGTTGACCCAGGTGTTCTCGCAGACGAATTCGAGCATGGCTGCCGCGAGGTCGGCGTGCCTGCAACGAAAGCAACCCTCGGCAAGACGCTCGTCGGTAATGACGGCTTCACCCGTATAGGGTTCGTCGAGGAGCCAGCCCGGTCGCGCAGCCGTCCATTTCAGGCCTTTCGCGCGCTCCAGAAGATCTTCCATGGCGCGCATCTGTTCGAGAATATTGTGCAAGGCTGGTCTTGCCGTGAGCTCGAACCATGCAGGAACGCTGGGTTGCGGCTCTACAAACGCCGCCGATATCACGACGATCTGGGAAATGCCGGTCGTCGACATCGCTTCCACCAGCCTGCGGGTTCCCTCCGTGTAAAGCGGAGGCGGATCGATCGTCGTGGATGGACTGAACCCTATACCGAGTGCGGAAATGACCGCACGACAACCTTCAAGCTCGCTGCTGAAGTCGTCATTGAGAACGTCGCACTGGAAATACTCGACATTGTCGACCCTGTCCGATGGTTCGGGCAGGGTGTGTTCGAACGCTCGTACCGCGATGCCCTTGCGGACCGCATGGCGCAATATTTCCGTGCCGGTCTTTCCTCCGGCACCGAAGACCGCAAGGGGGGCTGCATCGGTCACAGGCTCAGCTTCCACTGTAGCACCTCATTGTAAATTCGGCCGCGCTTGCCGGGCCGATCATGATTATGGAGCGGGCACCGACGGAAGCCGGCGCCCGCTCGCTCGTGTTCACGCTTCGCTGTTGCCGCAAGTCGTGTACCCCCAGAACCCGAACTCGTCCTTCATCCGGGGGCCGGCGACGATGAGCTCCTGCATTTGCAAGCCCGCGTCTCCTTCGTCATCGAGAATGCGCGTACGGATACGAAGCTCACCATTCGCATACTCACCCGAGGCGCTTGCCGTAACAGGGATCAGCTTGCCGTTGATCTTGATGGCCCCGCGACCGCTGTTGTCGTAGACGAATGACGGAAAAGCGACCTCGGTCAGGCGGAACTGGCACGTGTTTTCGGCTCCCAGCGCGGCGAGGTCCGCCTCGCTCATGGTCTCGGGCAGCATGAGGCCGGGGCTGAGGTTGGCAAGAGCGCTCGCAGCACTCTCTATCGGAGCTGCCGTCGCCGGAGGATCGAGCTGCGCTTCGCGATCATTGCCGACCGCGGTATTGGTGTTGCAGGCCGCCAGCGGGAGGGCTGCAAGCGTCAGAAGTGCGATCTTGTTCATTGCTGCATCTCCTCGGGCAGGCGTTCTTCGGTGCGTGGACCGTTCTCCTCGATGTCCTCGATGAGATATTTCATCTCGGCGATCTCACGCCGCTGCGCGACGATGATGGCCTGCGCAAGTTCGCGAACCCGCGGATCCTTCAGGCTCGCCCTCTCGCTGGTCATGATCGCGATCGAGTGGTGCGGGATCATCGCGGCCATGTATTCGGTGTCGTCGACCGTGGTCTGGCTGCGTACGAGCCATAGCGCGAGTGCGAATACGAGGGCTCCGACGCCCAGGATGATGAAGTTCTTGGTCCGGTCCTTGTACATGCCCCACATGAAGAGAAGCATGACCACCATCATCATCGCGCCCATGACGAACATCATCCAGAAGCGCGTCTCGCTCCAGAACACGTCGTCCATGTCGAAGCTGTTGGCGTACATCAGGAAGAACATGATCACGGTCGAGGTCGATACCATGGCCATGAATCGCCAGTAGTTCCCGCCCCCTCCCTTATCCGAGTGGGATGTGCTTTCAGTCATGCGTTTTCTCCTTCCTTCATCATGGTCCAGAACAATTGTGCCGAGCAGCTGATGAGCGCGAAGCCGGTCAAGGCTTCGACGCCGGCAATGACGCGCAGGTGCTCGGTCGGGTAGATGTCGCCGAGCCCCAGCGTGGTCACGTTGATCAGCGAGAAATAGAAATAGTCCATCGCACTCATCGCCGGCGTCTTGTCGAACCCGCCGAGGCCCAGCTCCGCGCCCAGCCAGAAACCGCCAGCGAAGAGCGTCGCGACAAGCAGGTGCGATGCCAGGACGAGAAGCGCGACCCCAAGTTTGGCGGAGAAATTTCCGGGTGCGTCGAGCATGCGATGCCCTGCGCCGAGGATCGACAGATGCACGCCGACCGAGGCCAGGAAAAGTGCAATGGCGAGAATTAGTGCGGCGATCATCGATGATCTCCATCGTGTGTGGCGGGCATTTCACGCAGCGCAGGATTCCGACGGAGATAGAACCATTCGGCTCCGAACACTGCGGCAATACCTGCGACCGCATAGGCGACGACCGCAGGGTCGGTTTTGAGCTTGGCGAGGGCAAAAGCTGTCAGGACTACGCCGTCCGCCATGAGCGCCGACCAGAGGATCCAGGCACGCGCGCCTATTTCTTCCCGCAAACCGCGCAGCACGCCCCAATGCACGAGCATGTCCATTACGAGATAGAAGAACGCTCCGAGCGAGGCGATCCGCGAAAGATCGAACAGGACCGCGAGCGTGCCGGCGACCACGACGGTATAGACCAGCATGTGACTGCGGATCGGTCCCTTCATCCCAAAATGGCTATGCGGGATCATCTTCATTTCGGTCAGCATCGTCAGCATTCGCGAAACGGCGAAAACGCTGGCGATGACACCCGAGGTCGTGGCTGCGATCGCGATTGCGACTGTGAAATAGAACCCAAGCTCTCCGAGCGCGGGGCGCGCAGCTGCCGCAAGCGAGTAATCGCGCGCTTGCGCTATTTCCGAAGTGCTGAGGCTGGCTCCGACCGCCACCGCGACCAGAAGGTAGACGACCACGCATACTGTGATCGAAATGATAATAGTTCTGCCAACATTTCGGTGCGGATCGATGATTTCGCCGCCGCTGTTGGTGATGGTGGTGAAACCCTTGAACGCGAGGATCGAGAAGGCGACCGACGCGAGCAACGCGTCGAGACCCGAAAGCGCGACTGGCTCTGAGAAGGCGCCGCCCGAAAAGCCGCTGGCCCAGATCGCCGCAATCGCGAACAGGGCGATGCCGCCGATCTTGATCGCCGACATGACGAGAGAGAAACCGCTGACCGATTTGTTGCCTGCCGCATTCACGAAATAGGCGAAGACGATGAGCGCCAGTGCCGCGACGGAAACCAGAATGCCGCTGCTCTCGAGCCCAAAGGGCCGCAAGGCATAGGTCGCGAAGGTCCGAGCGACCAGGCTTTCGTTGATGACCATCGACAGCGCCATCAGGAGCGATGCCGATGCTGCAACAACACCCGGTCCGTAGGCCTTCTGAAGAATCATCGCGATGCCGCCAGAGGAGGGCCAGCGGTTCGACATCTTGATGTAGCTGTAGGCGGCTAGGGAAGTGACCAGGGCGCCGACTATGAAAGAAAGCGGAAATAGCGGTCCAGCCAGTTCGGCAATCTGGCCGGTCAGTGCGAAAATACCAGCGCCGATCATGACGCCGGTTCCCATTGCGACACCGCCAAGCAGCGTTATCGATCCAGCACTCTTCCCATGTTGATCGTTGCCATCTGTCTGCAAGTCTTTCCCCTGTCGATGTCCTCCCGTCCGAGAAACATCACGACAAGCAGTACGTTGCGAAGCGGCTCACCCCTCAAAAAATTTTCTGGCGGGGCATGAGCCATCCTTGGGCTGGCCCCGAAATCGCGTTGAGCTATCGATTTCCGGCGGCGCGCTCTTTCTTCCTGCAGCGATGCCGATGGCGGCGCGTCAAGGCACGGCAGTCCACGCTGAGTGCGCCTAATATTCAGCGCGTCAAATCAGGAAAACCGGGCCTGGAAAAACCGGTGCAGCGGGACCGCGATGAGTGCGATGTACCAGCCGTAGAGAAAACTGCCCACCGCTCCTGCAAGAAATCCCGACAGGGTCAGCCATTCGAACCATGGCAGCAACGGAGCCCAGGCTTGGTGCATGTGAAACCGCTCGGGTGCGAGGACTCCGAAGGCAATGCATAGGAGGTAGCTGACAAGCAGGAACACGCTGAGCGTCCAGCCCCATGCGAATATCGAGTTCTTGATTGATCCTTTTACCATCGCATTTCTCCCACTTCGTGCGTCCTAAAATTATGCAAACGGAAGGGTCCGGGACCGTCGGGGCAGCCGGCCCCGGACCCAGCGGGATGATCGACAGGCATCTTAGCGCCCGTCCCGGTGTCCCGGGCTTCTGTGTTATTCCCGCGCGATTGTTCTTCAACGAGACATCGCCCTTATTTCTCGCGCGGCCACTGGCGTCAGTTCCTTACAATCACCGATAAGATGCGAAGACGCTCTGTCCGGTCGGACCAAAGGCGATGACCTCATAGGGCTGGATCCGGTTTCCGGCCTCCATGCCGGGCGATCCCAGAGGCATTCCCGGAACCGCTAGACCGGCAACGCCGTCGGGCCGCTCGCGCAAAAGTCGGGCGACGGCTTCGGCGGGCACGTGACCTTCGATGATGTATCCATCGACCTCCATCGTGTGGCACGACCACAATTCTTCCGGTACGCCGCGCGCTGTCTTGATCGCCGCCATGTCGTTGCTATCGACCGATGCCACCTTCGCGTTCATCCCATCTTCAAGATGGCCTGCCCAGTTGAGACAGCATCCACATCCGGGGTCCCTGAACATCGTATAGGTCGCTGCCTGAGCCACGTTCGAACAGGCTGCCAGCACGAGCAAGGCCGCGCCGCTAATCGATCGCCGGAGCAGCGAAGGCTTTTTCAAATTCATTGTGCAATTCCTTTCTTGTATCCGCGCCATAGCGAGATCGTCCCGGTTGCCGTCGGGAACCGTTGGAGCAGGCATGGCTCGGTGAAGATTTCGGCGAATAGTTTTTCGACCTCGCCGTCGGCGCTGGGCTGCGTGTCGCTTATGCCGTCAAGAGACTGGACGGTCGCCCGGAAGAGGCTCCGCATGAGTGGGCTATCCTGCTTCATATAATCGGAGATCAACACGGTTCCGCCTGGCACGAGCAAGCTTTCGATGGTTTCCAGGATTGTCTGCTTCTTGCGCAAGGGGACCTGGTGCAGGACGAGGCTGCTGACGATCTTGTTCGGCTGCCACCCTGCGGGCAGCTTGAGGCTTTCGAGAAAGCCATTGTGCCATTTCACGAGATCGGCTCCCGCGCCAAACTTGCGCCGCGCAAGCGCGAGCGCATCCGGGTCGGGTTCGACACCGATCAGACCCGCTTCCGGACAATCCGTCATCAAGGCCTTGAGAAGAGTGCCGGTTCCGCTGCCAACATCGATCACCCGGTCGCCGGGGACAAGGTGCAGTTCTTCGACAATCCTTTGTCGCCAGAGATGTTCGCGGGTGAACAGACCGATCGCCCGGTCGTAAAGGGGCGTCAGAAAGCTCTTGCCAAGAAGAGGCGTAAATTCGCCGTGATCTTCAGGTGCGGTGATATTGTTCACGAGCTGGTTCCCATTCATCCCGGGTTCGACCCGATTCTGACAGACCCGTCTCGGTTACGTATGGCGCTGGACATTCCCTCAAAAAAAGAAGTTTAAGGGATTGTGCAGGCGAGCGCGTATAGGACACGTGCAACCCACAGGAGTTTTTCGGATGCGTGACAATCACTCTCTTGATGCGGTGCTCGGAACGCTTTCCACCACCGCCGCCAACGAGGTCCCAGCCGACTTCATGGATGGCGTTTGGCAGCGCGCCGGACAGCTTGGCGAAATCGCCGACCGACGCCGCCGGACGGCCCTTTTCGTCGGTCTGTTCGTCGTCGGGCTTGGAGCTGGCGCCGGAACGAGCGGTTGGCCCGGCGGCTATGGCACGTCTTCCGCGTCATTTGGCGAGGGTCTTATCCTCGGCGAACAGCTGTCCCCATCGGCGCTCCTCCATGTGGAGCAATAGGGTTTGAAGACGACGCATATCGTTCTCGCGGTGCTTCTCGCAGCACTTGCAGGATGCCTCGGCGCGATTGCCGCGGATCGCTGGGCCAATCACGAGGCCGGCTCCGGCCTCCACGATTTCGTGCACGACGAGCTCACCCTGACGGCCGACCAGGAGCAGCGTCTCGATGCGCTCGAGGCCCGTTTCGCTGTCGAAAGGGCACGGCTCGAAGGATCGGCGCGCGCAGCCAATGCCCGGCTCGCCCAGGCGATGGAAAATGAGCACGAGTACGGTCCCGAGGTTTCGGCCGCGATCGACGAGGTGCATGCGCGTATGGGCGATCTGCAGAAAGCAACGGTACGGCATGTCTTCGACATGCGTGAAATTCTCGAACCCGAGCAGCAACGCCAGTTCGACCGCAAGGTCTCCGACGCCCTGACCCGCGACCCGCGCGACTGAAGCGCCATGTCGGGGGCGGGCGACAATCCGGATGAGGCCCTTGTCTCGCAGGTGAGGGCCGGTAACAAGCGGGCTTTCAGCAAGCTCGTCGAGCATGAAACCGGTCGGCTTCTCGCGCTCGCGACACGCATGCTTTCCTCTCCTTCTCAGGCGGAGGACGTTGTTCAGGACAGCCTCGCTTCGGTGTGGCTGACGCGCCATCGGCTCGATCCGGACAAGCCGATCGGACCCTATCTGACAACCGTCGTCCTCAACCGCTGCCGGGACCGTTTGCGCAGGCGCAAGGTCGCAGGCTTTTTCGGACTGTCGGGTGATGACGAACTCCATTCCATCGCCGACGATTTGCCGGGTCCTGAAGCGTTGGCCGTTTCCAGGGAAGAGCTCAATCTCGTTCAGGCCGAGATCGCGCGAATGCCTTTAAGGCTGCGCGAAGCGCTTGTGCTCGTGACCATCGAGGGGCGTAGCCAGGCCGAGGCGGCCGATCTTCTCGGAACGACCGAAAAGGCGATCGAAACCCGCGTATATCGCGCGCGCAACAGGCTGAAGGAGCGCTTCGAAAAACTTTGAGGGGTTGGCTGGGCGCGCGCGTAAGTAACGGTAAACGCCAAGTCAGGAGCCCTTTATGATCGCCGTCAATCGACGCAAGTTTCTCGGAGCCGGAGCAGGAGGAATGGGTCTGCTCGGCCTTGCCGGGGCGATGCCTGCCTGGGCACGGGGCGCGGACATCCTCGCAGGTAACGCCCGCAAGGGGCTGGACGAGATATCCGGCCCCAATATCGACCTCACCGTTGCCCGATCGGCCTTCGCGACCGGCAACAGGCGCGGCGGCGCGATCGCCGTCAATGGCACGATCCCCGGTCCGCTGTTGCGTTTGCAGGAAGGCACGACCGTCCGGCTCAATGTCCATAACCAGCTCGAGGAAGATACTTCGATCCACTGGCACGGTCTGCTCGTGCCGTTTCAGCTCGATGGAGTGCCCGGCGTGAGCTTCCCCGGTGTCAAACCGGGAGAGACCTTCACCGCCGAGTTTCCGGTTCGCCAATCGGGCACTTACTGGTGGCACTCGCATAGCGGCCTGCAGGAACAGGCCGGGCATTACGGCGCGATCGTGATCGATCCCGCCGGACCCGATCCGGTTCAGGCCGACCGCGAATATATCGTGGTGCTGAGCGAATTCAGCGCCATGTCGCCCCACACCATTTTCGACAAGCTCAAGAAGGGCGAAGGCTACTTCAACTACAACCAGAACACCTGGACCGACGATTACCCGCTTTCGGGCGAGGATCGCCGGATGTGGGCGAAAATGCGCATGATGCCGACGGACATCCTCGACGTGTCGAGCGCGGCTTATACCTATCTTCTGAACGGCCATGGCCCGCTCGACAATCTGGAATACCTCTTCCGCCCGGGCGAACGCGTGCGGCTGCGCTTCATCAATGCCGGCGCCATGACCTTCTTCAATATTCGCATTCCCGGCCTGCCGATGACCATCGTTCAGGCGGACGGGCAGAACGTCGAGCCGGTGGAGGTCGACGAGTTCCAGATCGGTGTGGCCGAGACATACGACGTCGTCGTGACGCCGGGCGCGCAACAAGCCTACACGCTGGTCGCGGAGTCGATGGACCGCTCGGGCATGGGTATTGCCACACTCGCGAGCGCACCCGGCGCTCGCGCCGCCATTCCGCCGCTGCGCGATCCGCCGCTTCTGACCATGGCCGACATGGGCATGAGCGGCATGGACCACGGCTCGTCTGGCGATGCCGGCATGTCGGGCATGGACCACGGAAGTGGCGGCGACATGGCGGGGATGGATCATGGTTCGTCCGGCCAATCCGAGATGGCAGGCATGGCCGGCATGTCGGGGATGCAGATGCGCGACACGTCGCTTCTGCCGCCCGATGTGAAGGTCGGGCCCGGTCTCGACATGGTCTCGATGAACCCGGTCGACCGCATGGGCGATCCCGGCATCGGTCTCGCCGATGTGCCGCATCGTACGCTCGACTATCGCAAGCTGCGCGCGCTGACTCCACACCGCGAGGGCCGCACGCCGTCCCGGCGAATGGAAATTCATCTGACCGGCAATATGGAGCGCTACATGTGGTCGTTCGACGGCAAGAAGTTCTCCGCCGTCTCAGACGAGCCGATCCGTTTCGCCTATAACGAGCGCGTGCGCGTGAAGCTCGTCAACGACACGATGATGGCGCACCCCATTCACTTGCACGGTCATTTCTTCGAGCTGGTCAATGGCGCGCCGGCCGATCGTCAACCGCTCAAGCACACGGTAATCCTGCAGCCGGGTGGCAGCGCGCAGTTCGACCTGACGGCGGACGAGCCGGGCGACTGGGCCTTCCACTGTCACCTTCTCTACCACATGCATGCCGGGATGTTTCAGATCGTCACGGTCGCCAATCCCGACGGGAGCGAAGCATGAAAATTCGTATTGTCAGCCTGCTCGCATCGGTCGCAGCCGGCTCAGTTCTCGCCTCCCCCGCGGCGGCGCAGCATGCCGGTCATTCGCCGGCGGAGCCGCAGCAAAGCGCCGAGGCGCAGGCTGACGCGAAGACGAAGTGCGAGGAAGAAGCCGAGCGCCACCGCGCGATGGGGCATCCGGTTGCAGATGGAGCATGCGAACCGGCTGCTCAACCTGAAGCCGCCATGGACCGCTCGCAGATGGATCACTCAACCATGGATCATGGTGCGATGACCGCTCAGGATGGCCATTCTGGCATGACAATGCCTGTGGACGCTGCCCGTCCACAGGCATCGCCCGAAAGTCATGAAGGAATGGATCACGGCTCGATGCCGCAGGGCAAGCCCGCCGAAGGCGCGATGGATCATTCGCAGATGAATCACGGCGAGATGGGTCAGGCGGAGGCCAGTTCGTCGATGGACCATGGGCAGATGGATCACAGCCAGATGAACCATGGGGAGACGCCTTCGCAGGACAGGCAGGGCATGGACCATTCGGCGATGCAGATGGGCTCGGACGATGATATCCCGCTGCTGCCGCCTCCTCCAGAAGCAGGGAGCGGCCCAGCGCGCGCGGCGGTCGCCATCTGGGGCGAGGAAGCCATGAACGAAGCGCGCCGCGAGCTTGTCCGCGAGACCGACGGAGGAATGCGCTTCTGGTTTCAGGGCGACCGGCTCGAGTACCGCGCCCGCGAGGGGAAGGATGGATATCTGTGGGACATCCAGGGATATTATGGCGGCGACATCGACAAATTCTGGTTCAAGTCCGAGGGTGAGGGCAGCTTCGGCGAACCCATAGAAGGCGCCGAGGTCCAGGCGCTCTGGAGCCGCGCCATTGCGCCCTTCTTCGATTTCCAGGCGGGTGTTCGCCAGGACCTGACCGGTCCGGAACGCACGCACGCGGTTATCGGTATCCAAGGGATCGCGCCTTACCAGTTCGAGGTCGATGCCGCGGCCTTCGTCTCCACCAAGGGCGATGTGACGGCGCGTTTTGAGGGCGAACTTGATCAGCGCATCACGCAGCGGCTGATCCTTCAACCGCGTGCCGAAATCGCACTTTCCGCTCAGGATATTCCCGAACTCGGCATTGGCGCTGGCCTCGACCGGATCGAGGCAGGTCTGCGTCTTCGCTACGAGTTCGCACGCGAATTCGCGCCCTATGTCGGCGTTTCCCAGGAATGGCGCATCGGCGACAGCGCGGATTTTGCGCGGGCCGCCGGAGAGGATCCGAGCGTCACCAATTATGTCGTCGGTGTGCGATTCTGGTTCTGAAATCTCAAAAAGGATAGAACTTCCATGACCAAGCCTTTGACACGCATCGCGGCGACTGCGCTTGTTGCCACGCTGATACCGCTGCCAGCCTTCGCGCAGCAGATGGACCACTCTTCCCATGCGAACCATCAGATGCACGCGATGGACGCTTCGGCGGACGATGTCGCGGGCGCTGAAGAAACCCTCAAGGCCTATCGCACCGCTCTTGAAGCGCGCGACGCGCAGGCAATGCGCGCGCTCTTCGCCGAGGACTCGGCGATCTTCGAGAATGGCAAGGCCGAAGGAAGCTTTGCCAATTACATGGAGCACCATTTGGGCCCCGAGCTCGACGCGATTGTGAGCTTCACCTTTACCGACCCCACGCTGACCGTCACCCGGATGGGGCACATGGCCCATGCCTATGAGACGTATGGCTATCGCATCGAACTTAGCGATGGCCGGGTGATCGAGCGCGACGGCGTGGCGACATCGGTGCTTGCTCACGATGCGGACGGGTGGAGAATCGTCCAGTACCATTCCTCGTCGCGCGCGCCGCGCAACTGATTACGGCTTTCGAAGAGGTAGCACCGGTTGGCAACGCCGTCGCTGAAGCTGCGCCTGCATGTGCTCGGCAGCAAGATCCACAAATGGCTGGCGATTTTCGTCGGTGTCCAGGTTCTCTTGTGGATGGGAACCGGCGCCCTCATGTCGTTTCTCGACCTGGAAGAAGTTCGCTCCGAACATGTCGTTTCGCGTGAACAAGAGGCGCTGCCCGCCGATGCCCCGCTCCCGGCCTGGGTCGCAAACGACGGTACTCTTGCAGCGGTAACGACACGTTCGCTCGACGGCGATGCCGTGACCGAGGTCCGCAAGGTTGACGGTAGCGTGAGCCTCCACGATCCGGTGACTGGGCGTAAACTCTCCCCCATCTCGGCGGCAACGGCAAAATCCATCGCCTTGCGCGCATGGACCGGGCCGCGCACGACCATCGAGGCCGCACGGATCGTCGATGACCCCATCGGAACCGAGTTTCGCGGCCCTTTTCCGGCCTGGCAGGTCACCTATGCTGACGAGGCTTCGACGCGCATCTACATCGATGCCGCCAGCGGCACGCTCGGGGCGGCGCGCAGCGATACATGGCGCCTGTTCGATTTCATCTGGGGCCTCCACATCATGGACTGGACCGAGCGCGACCGCATCAACAGTTGGTGGCTGCTGCTGTTCGGCATTGGCGGCACGATCATAGCCCTGTCGGGTTTCGTCCTGCTGGCGAACCGGATGCCGAGGCTGCGCCGCCGCGCAAAGAAGAGCAAGCTCGCCTGAGCCCATGGGGCTTATTCGCGTGGGCGAACGCCTTACCCTCGTTCGCCAGGCCGAACGCGGCCAGGAGCCGAATGCGTTCGACGATCGCGATGATGCCGCCAGCAAGCGTGACCACCCGGGCGCACTTCAGTCGCGCTGAACTATCAAATTAATGCGAGGGGCACGCGGCTGCCGTGCGTATCAGGCACATAGGTCGCACTTTAACTGCAGGGTCGGGAGACATACGAGACATGAAAGCCCCCTCATTTCTGGCGCTGCTCGCCGCAAGCCTGCTCTTCGTCGGACCCGTTCAGGCTCATGGCGACGAAAAGCACGGCGAAGAGGCGAGCGCCGCGCCTGCTGCCACCAATGGCGATGTGCACGACCAGGCGGCCATGGCGCAGATGGGCGAGACTGCGGATGCTGGCGAGTCCTCCGGCGCGCACGATGAAGCGGGCGCAGCCCATGACGAGGCCGGTGGCCATGCGGATGAGAGCGAAACCGGCGTCATGGCCGTACTGAAAAAGCTGCATCCGGCAACGATCCACTTCCCGATCGCCTTGTTTTTCATGGCTGCGGCCACCGAATTGTTCGTGATGCGCCGGAAAGGAGCGGGCCTGGAAAGTGCGGTGCGCGTACTCGTCTACGGCGGAGCAATCGGCGCAGTCGTCGCAGTTCTGTTCGGATGGATTCACACCGGTCTGTGGTTCGGCGGCGATACTGTCATGCAAGTCCATCGATGGACCGGTATGCTGATCGCGGTTCTCGGTATTGCGATGGCATACCTCGCGAGCAGGCCGAGCCAGAGCCGCGCATGGTTGCGCGCGTCGATCTTCTCCATGGCGGCACTCGTTCTCATCCAGGGGTTCCTTGGCGGCGAGCTCGCGCACGGACCGGACCATCTTGGCGTTTCGTGGCTCTGAAGGAGTTGAATAACATGCGAATTCTGAAATCGAACACCGCGATAGCATTTCTCGCGACCGCGCCATTGACGTTCGCTCTCGCCGCTTGTGACCAAGCGCAGGAGAGCACACCGGCTGCTGAGGTTTCGCCTATGGGCGAAGCTGCGGTGGTGGCTGGCACGGCACCCGAGGCGGGTCTTGCCGATCCGGCAGCCTCTCCCTCCAAAGATGAGGCAGCGACCGCTCGGGAGGACGCTCTTTCGACAAATGGCGCCGCCACGCCCGCCTCACGGCACGCTGCCTCTCCCGCATCACGCGCAACTGCCACACCCGCACCTCCAGCAACACGCACGCAACCCGCGAGCGAGGCGACCCAGCCGGCCGATCCCCATGCGGGTCATGACATGTCCTCGATGGCCGATCACGACATGGAAGGTATGTGATCGGACGCGTTTCCCGGTGACACGGCTATCCAGGAGATACCCTCGGCAAAAACACAAACGAACATCGCAAGATCAGGAAAGGACGGCCCCGCCTCCCCCCGACGCCCTGCGGGTCGCAGGTGCCCCCAAGGGGCCGTTCAGGAACCCCGCGTGCAAACCAACCCGACGCGCGGGGTTCCGTTTGCCCGGCTTCGCTGTCGCCGTGCCAGGCGCGTCCCGGCATGGCTTTGTGCTATGTGAGCAGCGCGCAGACAATCGCCTCGGTGCTTATGAAAGGAACCGCATATGTCGGAAACGGGAAAAGCCGGTGCGCTGTCGCGCTGGGAAGACGAAGGCGGGGCATTGCCCTGCGGGCCGCAGGAAGCGCTCGCTGCCGATTGTGAGAAATGGGATATTCCGCCACTTTCCGATGCCGAAATGATCCAGTTGCGCATCAGGGTGATCGCCCTTGAGAACATGGTGCTCGGCCTTCTGTCGAAGGCCAGCGCCAATCAGCTGGCAGCAATCGAAGAAATCGCGGAATTCATATCCCCGCGTGCCGATGCGAAGCCGCATCCGCTTACCTTGCACGCTGCCACGCAGATGGAGCATTTTGTCGAACGCGCCCGCCGGCTTCGCGAGGCACCCTCCCCAGCTGATCAATCTACTGCACGGTAGCTGGGCTCTTTCTATTGGTCACAGGGGATACGTCGAGGTGGCTATGTCGAGTGCTTAATACGATCGGCCACCCACCCGTCGATCTCGCTTTCCGCCCACGCAACCGAGTATCCTCCGAGCTGCACAGGCCTCGGAAACTTGCCCTCGGCCATCCAGCGATAGATCGTTGAACGGCCAAGCCCGACGCGGTGCTGCACTTCGGGCAAGCGAACGAGACGCGTCACCCGACGGGGCTCTGTTGCCTCCTTGTCGATCTCTTCACCCACGATGGCCTCCTTCGGTACCGGCGAAGACATCGCCAATCAGGGCGTCCTTGCGTTCAAGCTCGTCGATGTGATCGGAAAGCAGGCGGGCGACACGATGCGCCGTGCCCTTAGCCCAGCGCGGCTTCACATCGTGAACCTGGTTGCCCAGGACACGTTCGAGCGCTGAAGGCAGTTCGCCGGAAAAGTCCTCGAAGAATTGCGCGAGGTCCGATTGCAGCCACGCAATCGCGTGATCGCCGCTGCTGACGAGAAACAGCAGCAAGTGCGCGTGCGGCGCGACGCCGCACGCTGCAAGAATGCGCAAGGCTTCGCCGAGGCTGGCCGACCGTTCGCCGGCAAGGACGCGGCGCAGGGCATCCTTATGGATCTGCGCGTCGCGCGCGATGTCGCAGCGGGCACGGCCGCTGGCTTCGACGGCGGCCAAAAGCAGCCGGGCGAGGTCGGCGCGAACTTGTTGTTCTGCAAAGAGCGCCATGTTGGTCATCGGCGAATCCTTTCCGGTGGAGGTGATCGAATCACCGGCTAAACGCGAAGGAAGCCTGTAGGAAAACGAAAAGAACATTAAGAGAACATAGAGGAAGGAACGAATCAGCTTCCTTCGGTGATTCGCGCGAATTCCGGTCGTGTTCGCGCATATGACGGCACGCTTCGCGCCAAAGCCGGCACAGTCGGCGCTGCAGCGCAATTGGCCGGCGCAAATCCCGGCCATCGCACCTTCAGATGTCGCTTTTTACTTGATCGGCAGCCCCAAAATCCAGTTCCCGATTTCCTACAGCCCGGCTCCGGGAAGAGGAAAGAACATACAGCGAACGCATCGCTGGCTGATGTTCAATTCCTCGAAAGGTTCCATCCATGACCAAGACTGCCCTTCCGGCCCAGCAGCGCACGCTCAACCGTGCTCATGGCCGCGACTACATTCTTCCCGCCTGCGTGGCGCTGGCCTGCGCCGGTGCCGCATTTGCCGGCGCCGACACCACCTTCGACCCCGCGTTGACCAAGTTCACCGACTTCCTCGAAGGCTCGGGCGGCAAGATCATCACCGTGCTCAGCCTTGCGGGCGGTTTGATCGGTCTCGCCTCCGGGCGCTTCTCGCTCGGCCAGGTCGCGGTGCCGGTCGGCGTCGGGATCGGTGTCGGCACCGGCGTGCCGATCGTCACCTCGGTCGTGACCGCGGTCATCTGATCAGCGGATCCGGTCACGACAGGAGGGCGGCATGGCCGACAGGTACCTCGTTCCACGGCGGCTCGACGACCCGGAGCTCATCGGCTTCTGGACCATCGACGAGTTTGCAGGGATTCTCATTCCCTTCGCCTGGGGCATTCTCTCGCAGCATATCTTCATCGGTATCGGCCTGGCCGCCGGGGCCTGGCTTGCCTTGCGGAAGGCAAAGGCACGCGGCGCCGGTTCGGCACTGGTGCATGCTGCGTACTGGTACCTGCCCGGGAGCTTTCTCGGGCTGAAAGCCACGCCGCCCTCCCACTGCCGCCTGCTGGCGGGCTGAGGGAGGCAAACCATGCGAGCAGAATTCGCGCACGAACAGGCGCAGACTTACCTTCGACAACGCAACCGCTTTGCCGTGCTGGCAAGTGTCCTTGGCCTCACCACGCTGGTCAGCCTTGGCGCCGCCGTGACCCGCGACGAGCAGGTTGTGCTGGTGCCGATCACTGCCGAGCGGATCACCGTTTCGAGCGGCGGGATCGACGCGCCCTATCTCGAGCTCGTCACCCGCGACACGGCGCTGATGCTCCTCAACCGGGCACCCGAAAGCCTCGACTACTGGATGGCGAACATTCTGAAGCTCGCCGATCCCGCCGCGCACGGCCGCCTCAAGGCCGAGCTCGTCAGAATCGTCGAGGAACAGCGCGGCTCGGACATCAGCCAGGCCTTCGTGATCGCGGAAATGCATGTCGATCCCAAGGACCTGACCTCGACCGTTACCGGCACGCTCAAGACTTTTGTCGGCGCGCAGGTGATCGCGAGCCAGCGCCGCTCCTTCCGTTTCCGCTGGGCGAAGCGTGGCCTCAGCCTCGCGCTCGCCGGCTTCGAGCAACTTCCCACCGATAAGGAGGAACCCGGCCAATGAGCCTTCTCCCATCTCCCCTCGCTGCTGCGCTTGCCGGAACCGGCCTTGCCTGTTTCGCGATCGGCGCGACACGGCGCCCCGATCACGGGCTCAAGCTGACCGGCCTCGCCTTCCTTGCCTTCGCGCTCGCGCCGGTCCCGGCACATGCCGACCAGTTCGTCGAAGCGGCCGACAACGCGACCATCGACTGCGAACTCGCCCGCGGCGAACTCACCCGGATTGCGCTCATCGATGACGGCTTTGCCAATGTCTCGAAGATCGCGAGCGGCTTTCCCTACAACGATTTCCAGGTGACGCACGAGCCGGTGCGCGGAGACATCTATATCTCCGTGCCCCCGCAATTTGCCGCTGCCCGGGTCAGCTTTTTTGCGACCAGCAAGGCGGGCTATGTTTACAAGTTCGCCTGCCGCCTCGGCGGCGAAGAAGCGCCCCAGCTCTTCATCACCAATCCCGCGCTCGCTAAATCCGCAGCTACCGAATGGGAGACCGAGACCGGACTCGAGGGCGCCGCGATCCGCTTGATCGAGGCGATGGCAAGCGATGCCGTCCTGCCCGGGTTCACGGCTCGCGCTGAACTCTCCGCTCCGCGCCGCACCGGCGGGATCGAGGTCCAGCTGGTCGCCGAATACCAGGGCGATGAACTCACCGGACAGCGCTTCCTCGTGCGCAACCTCGGCAAGGAGAGCCTTGCGCTTGGCTCCGAGCGAGAGGGTCCCGCAGGCGCGCTCGCCTTTGCTTATGGCCGCGATGCACTCGCTCCCGGTGAAGCGACCAGTGCCTTCCTTGTCTTTGCCAAGGGAGGGCTCGACTGATGGCCGAGGCAACACAGAAGGACGCCGAAAAGAGGCCTCTGCCGGGCTCGCCGGAAGCGCGTGAAAGCGGACGGCGCAACCTCAATTCGCAGATCGCGCAGCGCCAGAAGATGCTGCTCGCCGGGATCGGGGCCATCGCGCTCATCGGCGGCGGGATGTTCATCTTCGGCGGCGACGGCGACGAGGGCGGCAGTGATGCCAATGGTGCGGCGACGATCGACACCGGCGGCCTCGTCAATCGTAACCTCTCGCAGCGCGAGTTCGTCGCGAGTTACGGTAACCGGCTCGATGCACAAGGCCGCGCGATCAAGGATCTGCAGCAAGCCCAGCTGCCGCGCCCCGAAATCGAGCAGGAGCTCGAAGCCCTGCGCAGCGAGAACGCCCAGATGCGCTCCGACGGCCAGGCGGCGATCGACGCGATCTCGGCCGAGAACGCTAATCTGCGTTCACAGCTGAGCGACGCTGCGAAGGCGCCGGCCGCTGCGCCGCCGCTGCCACCACCACCGGCCTATGGCCCCGGTGTCGGCACCGGCGGGGCTGTCCAGCCTCCGCAAGGAGCACCGGAGGCGCAGGGCGGGCAGCTCAGCCTGATGAGTTTCGGCGCGGAGACGGGCAAGGACGGCAAGCCGCGTGCGGCAGAGACTGCGCCAGCCTTGCTGCTCGAAGCGAGCCGCGATTACCTGCCGCCTAACAGCTACGCACCGGCAACGGTCATCGTGGGCGTCGACGCCTCGACCGGCGTTGCCAGCCAGAGCGATCCGCTTCCCGTGGTGCTCCGGATCACCGGACCGGCCCGCTCGGTGATGCGCGGCAACAAACTGCTCACCACCGACATTACCGGCTGCCTCGTCAATGGCGCGGCGCGCGGCGATCTCTCGGCCGAGAAGGTCTACGTCAAGCTGGTGCGCATGACCTGCGCGCAGCCCGGTGGCCGCTTCGCGGTCAGCGAGGTCAAGGGGTTCATCTCCTTTGCCGGAAAGTCGGGTGTGCGTGGCCGCGTGGTCAGCCGCGAAGGTAGCCTTGTCAGCCAGGCGCTGCTGGCCGGGATCGTTGGCGGCTTCGGGCGCGGATTTTCCGCCAACGCCAACAGCATCTTCACCGGCCAGGTCGGCGCCAACGGTCAGCGCGAGGCGCTGTCGCCGACCGACATCCTCGCCGGCGGCTTTGGCCAAGGTGCCGGCGAAGCCGCCGACACCGTCAGCCGATACCTCATCGAACGCGCCGAACAATACCAACCCGTCGTCGAGATGCCGACCGGCATCGAGGTCGAGATCGTCTTTCTCGACGGCGTCCACGTCAGGAGCCCCTCCAAATGAACTACAATAACCACCGGCCGGGCCTGAAGGCCCGCGCCGCCCACCTTGCCCTTGCCCTTTCGAGCGCCGCCGCCGTGCTGACGCTCGGCGTCTCGGCCGTCACAGCCATGCCTGCGAGCGCCGCCGGCATGGCAAGCGATGTCGCGCAGGCGCTGAAACTGCGGCTGCCCAAGACCCCGATCGATGCGATCAGCTGCGATACGCTTGGCCCCTGGTGCGAAGTCGTCTCGGGCGACACGCTGTTCTACATCGACGAGACCGCCCGCTACCTTTTTGTGGGCCGTCTCTACGACATGGAAGAACGGCGCGACGTGACCGCCGCCCGCCTGCTCGAACTCAATCCCGACCTGCTTGCGGCCGGTGCGGCACGCGTAGCCAGCGACGCGCCGGCGGGACGCGACGAAGCACCGATCCAGGCGGCCGCCAGCCATGTCGACCTCTCGTCACTTCCGGCTGCGGGCGCGATCCACTGGGGCAACCCCAAGGGCGAGCGCCTGGTCGTCTTCTCGGATTTCCAGTGCGGGTATTGCCAGCGCCTGGCGGGCGAACTCGCCAAGGCCAGGGTCCATGTCGAAGAGCGACCGATCTCGATCTTCGGCGCGGCAAGCCGCAAGATTTCCGAGGCGGTGCTGTGCGCGAAGGATCCGCCAAAGGCGCTCCATGCGGCCTACGCCGGCCAGGTGCCGGCGACCGGCAAAACCTGCAAGGACGCCAAGGCGCTCGATGCCAACGAAGCTTTTGCGAGAGCCAACGGGTTTGCCGGAACTCCGGTCATCGTGCGCGCCCGCGATGGGGCGGTGCTTCATGGCTACCGCGATGCCGCGGCGATCCGCCGCTTCGTCGCCGAAGGCAAGGGAGTGGCGCAATGAGCCGGCTTCCGATCCTTCGCACCATGGTGCTCGCTGCGCCGCTCCTTTTGGCCAGTGGCTGCGCCAGCCTTGGCGGCAACGTCAAAGGCAGCTTTGCCTGCCGCGCTCCCGAAGGGACCTGCGCGCCGACTTCCGCGATCGATGCCGGGGCGACCGGCATCGAAAAGGCTGACACGGTTGACGCGCATTGGACGGTGACCCCGACCGGCGAAGCGGTTCGCCGCCTGCAGGTCGTGCTGACAGGCTACCGTGACGCGGCGGGCCGCGACCATGAGGCGCGCGTCGTTCACCTGACGCTGCCCGAACAAGCAGGGACAGGCTGGCGCGCCCCGCAGGGCCGCCGCGAAGTCCTTCGCTCGCTGGCATCGACTATTGCCGCGACGCGCGAGAGCAACCCCGCAACCGATTTCCAACCAACAGACACATTGCCGGAACAGCTGTTCATCCCCTCGCAGCCCGTTCCGGCGATGCCCGGCGCTGACGTGCCGGAACCCGGGGGACCTGGCTCGTTTTCCCCTCCCCGCGAGCCGGTCCCCCACCCTGACATGACCGAAGGAGAGAGCCAGTGACGCTATCCCTTGCTGCCGCGCGCGACGCACTCTCGCGGGGCCTGTTTGCCGACACGGCTCGGCCTGAAAATCCGCAAGCACATTTCGGGCTCGACATGCTCTCGGACTGGCTGCCTTACCGGGTTTATGACGAGGGGGCGAAGTTCTACCGCAATGCCCGCTCGAAGGGCTTCGTGCTCGAAGTCACCCCGCTGATCGGGGCCGACGAACGGACCGGCGAGATCCTTGGCCAGTTCTTCTCCGAAGGTCTGCCGCAGGGCGCCTGCCTCCAGGTCCTGAACTTCGCATCGCCGCGGATCGGCAGCGTGGTCGGCCCCTGGTTCGCTCCGCGCTACGAGCAGGGCGGTATCTACGAGGCGATCGCCAGGGCGCGCACCAGGCGCCTTTACGATCTCGTCTGGAATTCGGGCTCAGCGCATGCGCCCTTCCACGCGCGCAACGTCCGGCTGATCGTCTCGCTTGGCGTGCCGGTGCCCGGCAGCGTGACCGATGCCGAACTCTCCGAATGCCGCGAAGGGTTGATGGGCATGCTCCATTCGCTCGGACTCCACGCGCAAGAGCTGCGCCCGGGCGGATTGCTGGCGCTGATCGACGAGCTCACCTCGCCGACCACCGCGCACGAGACCGCTATCCATGCGTGGAACCCGCATGATACGCTCGATGTCCAGGCCATCCGCCGCGACATCGAGCTCGAGGTCCAAGACGATCGCCTGATCCTCAGGACCGAGCGCTTTCGCGAGACCGGCCGCGACGAAGAGGGCAATCCCGAAGTCGGCGAATGCTATCCCGACCATTTCGACGTGCGGCACTATGCCGTGCGCTCTACCCCTGAGCGCTGGGCACCTTGGGAATGCGCGCGGCTCATCGGCGACATGTTCACCGACAAGCTGCGCTTCCCCTGTCCGACGGCGACCATGCTGTGCCTCGTCTACCCCGACCAGGAAGCCGCATCGGCGCGCGCGGGCTTCAAGTTCATGCGCACGACCAGCCTCAGCCAGACCAAGAGCGCGCGCTTTCTCCCCAAACTCGCCGAACAGTCGGCAGAATGGCGCCACGTTCAGGCAGAACTCCAGGCCGGCAAGAAGCTCGTGAAGCTGTTCTACGGGCTCACCAGCATCTCGCCGCTCGGCCAGGGCGACGCGCACGAACGCATCATCAAGGCGATCTACAAGGCAGCGGGCTGGGATTTGGCAGACGAGCGCTTCCTCCAGCTGCAGGGCCTCGTCGCTGCCTTTCCCCTGAGCCTTGCCGATGGCCTCGCCGACGACATGGCGCGGCTGAAGCGTCTCAAGACCATGCTCTCGACGACAGCGGCACATATCGCGCCGATGCAGGGGGAATATCTCGGCGGCGTGATCCCGCACCTTCTGCTGGTTGGCCGCCGCGGCCAGCCCTTCTGGTGGTCGCCGTTCGAAAACACTGCCGGCAACCACAATATCGCGATCTGCGGCAAGTCGGGCTCGGGCAAGTCGGTGCTGCTGCAGGAACTCTGCGCCGCCTTGCGCGGTGCGGGCGCCAAGGTCGTGGTGATCGACGACGGGCGCAGCTTCGAGCATTCGGTCAAACTGCAGGGCGGACGCTTCGTCGAGTTCACGCTCGCCTCGGGCTTCTCGCTCAACCCCTTCTCGATGATCGACGATGCCCGTGCGCACGAAGACGAGGATTACCGCCTCGACTGCTTCGCCATGATCAAGGCGATTGTCGGCCAGATGGCGCGACCGGGCACTGCACCGAGCGACACCGAGCGCGGACTGATCGACCGGGCCGTAACCGCGACCTGGGAGGCCCTCGGAAGCGGCGCATCGGTCGACGATGTCGCGCATGCACTCCATGGCTCGGAGAGCGAGGCGGGCCGCGATCTCGCCACCGCGATCGCGCCCTTCTGCCGCGGCGGCAGCTATGGCGGGTTCTTCGCAGGCAAGGCGAGCTTCGCACTCGACGATGATTTCACCGTCTTCGAGATGAGCGATCTCGCGTCCCGCGAGGAACTGCGAAGCGTCGTCCTTTCGGCGATCATGTTCATGACCAGCCAGGCGATGACGCGCTCATCGCGGGCGACCAAGAAGTTGCTGCTGATCGACGAGGCCTGGGCCATGCTCAAGGGCGGATCGATGGGTGAGTTCGTCGAGACCTACGCCCGCACCGCGCGCAAATATGGCGGCGCGCTTGCGACCGCGACCCAGTCCCTCAATGACTACTACAAGTCCGATGGCGCGCGCGCCGCGCTCGAGAACAGCGACTGGATGCTGGTGCTCCAGCAGAAGGCCGAGACGATCGCCGACTTCAGGGCGAACGCGCGGCTCGACATGGACGACCGCACCGAAACGCTGATCCGCAGCCTCAAGCGTTCGGGCACCGAGTACAGCGAGGTCTTCATCAAGGGTCCCGAGACCGAGGCGGTCGGCCGGCTCGTGCTCGATCCCTTCTCGGCGACGATCTACTCCTCCGATCCCGACACTTATGCAGCGATCCAGGACTGCGAGCGGCGCGGACACAGCCTCGCCGATGCCATCCGCATCGTGGCGGGAGGCGGACAATGATGGTCTCGCATCTCGCCGACCGGACCCCTCCTGCCAACATCCGCAGCCTGCTGCCGTTCCTGCAAGGGAGCTGCTTCATCCTCATTGAGACCGCGCGCTTTGCCGCGACCTCGCTGCTGATCGTGCTGGGATTGCCGCTCGCGCTGTTCCTGTTCGTTGCGGGCTGGGACCTTGGCGGCCTCTTCACCCAGCTCGCCAATCTGTCGGACCGATATCTCGAAGCCGACGGCCTGCGCCGCAGCCTGTTCAGCCAGGACCTCAAGGGCTGCTTCCTTGTCCTCGCTGGCGCGGTGACGCTGTTTCGCATGCCGCGCTTCCTCAAGCGGCTCGCGGCCGATCTCGACAACCATCCGGCCCGGGAGGCAAACCGTGACTGACACGCGCAGACTACCATCCTTCAATCGCCCGCTCTTGCTGAGAATTCTTGGCGTGCTCGCGCTCGTCGCCGCACTGCTCTGGGTAACCTGGGTCAGCCGCGAGCTTTCCGAGCCGCGCCAGCAGATCGTCACCGTCCGGCTTGCCGAGACCATCGCCGCATTCGTCGATGCCGAAGCGCGCGGGCAGCAGGATCCCGAAGCCAGTCAGGCGCGCGTGCTCGCCTTCCTCCAGGCCTCCGAGCGTGCCGTTGCAGAAATGGGAACCGATGGCCGCGTGGTGCTGGTCGGCGAAGCGGTGCTCGCGGGCGATGCCCCCGATGCCACCGACGAACTGCGCGCACGGATCGCCCGCCAGCTTCAGCAGGGAGGCGGTCAGTGACGCACTTTGCCTCTCGTCTTGTCCGCACGATCAAACGGCCGCTTGTCCTGACCGCGCTGGTGCTGCTGCCGCTCGGATGGGGCGCGGTTGACGCCTTCGCAAAAGACCATGCCTTCCTCATCAACGCTAGCCCGAGCCTGCCCAACTGGGCCTTCTGGCTCGACAAGCATGCGCGGATCGAGCGCGGCAGCCTGATCTTCTTCGAGCCGCCGGCAGGCAGGCTCGTCGAAGTGCATTTCGGAAAAGGCACGCAGCTCTTCGGCAAACGGGTGCTGGGCGTGCCGGGCGATGTCGTGAGCCACCGTGGCCACGAGGTCTTCATCAACGGTCGCAAGATCGCCGCGCGGCTCGATGAGACCCGTCTCGGCATTGCGCTACACAAAGGCCCCGAAGGCCCGATCCCCGACGGCTGCTTCTACACCGGGACCAGCCATCCCCGCGGCCTCGACAGCCGCTACGCCGAGATCGGTTTCGTCTGCCGCGGCCAGATCCTCGGCAGCGGGAGGGCGATCCTGTGAGCAAACTCATCCTCCCCGCAGCCATGCTTGCAGTGCTGCTCTGCCCTGCCGAGGTGCTGGCGCGCGACTATGGGCAGCGCGGCACGGTGTTTCCCGTGATCGAGCGCGACCTCCTCGAGCAGATCCATTCGCGCCTGACGCAGATGGAACGTTCGGGCGAGACCGCGCGGCTCAATGAAGATTTGAAGCGCCGCACGATCGCGCGGGTGAACCGGCCCGACCCCGTCGCCGGGATCGTCCGGGCCAGCGAAGCGCGGCGCTGGCACTTCGATCCGACGATCACGCTCGCTGCCGATATCCGCGGGGCAAAAGGCGAGCTGATCCATGCCGCTGGCACGAGGGTCAATCCGCTCGACAGCGTCGGCCTTCGCGCTGATCTCCTGTTTCTCGACGGCGACGATCCCGACCAGCTCGCCTGGGCGCTCAAGCAGGACGCCAATGCCAAACTGATCCTGGTGAAGGGTGCGCCGCTCGAGCTCATGAAGGCCCGCCAGCGCCGCTTCTATTTCGACCAGGGCGGCAAGCTCACGGAGAGGTTCGGGATCAGGTCGGTGCCTACACGCGTGCGCCAGGAGGGCCGCCTGCTCGAAATCAGCGAAATCGCGCTGCCACCGAAAAGGAGGACAGCCCAATGATGCACTTAAGAAAGCTGGCGCTCGTGCTGGCCGCCATTCTTGGTCTCGCCACCGCAACGCCCGCCATGGCCGATGCCGGTCCTGGTCGCTGCACCGGCAGCTTCGTCAACCCGATCACCGACATCTGCTGGTCGTGCCTGTTCCCGATCTCGATCGGCGGGCTGGACATCTGGCCGTCGAGCCGGCCCGATCCCGACAACCCCGATCTGCCGGTGTGCCTGTGCGGTCTGAGGCCCGGGATCGCGATGGGCTTCTGGGAGCCGGTGCGGCTTGCCGATGTCAGCATGAAGCCGTGGTGCTTCGTGAACCTCGGCGGCATGAAACTCGATCCGGGTTTCGATATCGGCTTTCGCTCGATCTCGGGTCCGTCGGCGGTGGGCGGCGCGAGCCAGTATTATTCGAGCTGGCACGTCCACTGGTATGCCTATCCGCTGATCTACTGGATGGAGATCGTCGCCGATTTCCTGTGCCTGGAATCGGGCTCGATCGACATTCTCTACATCTCCGAGATCGATCCGCTGTGGCAGGATTCCGAGCTTACCGCGATCATCAACCCCGAAGCCGTGCTTTTTGCCAACCCGCTGGCGCTCGCTGCCTGTGCGGCCGACTGCGTCGCCTCGACCGCGAAGCTGCCGATCGACGAGATGTTCTGGTGCGCGGGCTGCCAGGGATCGATGTATCCGATGAACGGCAATGTCTCGGCCAGCATAGGCCACGTCCAGGCATCGCGGCTCGTGCTCTCGCGCTTTGCCTACAAGCTCCACCGCGAACTCGTGTCGTGGGGGACGATGGGGTCCAAGGGACTGTGCGGCAAATATTTGATGCCGGTGATGCGCAAGCAGCAATACCGCTTCCAGGCCACCAACCCAAACCCGGCGACCTCGGGCCGTTACGCCTGCCCGCCTATCGGCGCCTCCACCACCTTTCAATCGGCCGGACAGGTCATCCCCGCCATCGGCGAAGACATGGGATATCTCGTCTGGCGCAAGCGGAACTGCTGCGCGCTATGAACAAGCACCTCCTCCTTTTGCCCGTCGGCCTTGCCGTCACCCTCGGTGGCCTCGCTCTCGCCCAGAGCGCGCCCGAAGGCATCGATCTCGAAGCGATCCGCGAGCGCGCGGCCGAACACGCCGACGATGCGCAGGCGCTCAGCACCAATGTCCGCCAGCGCGCCGAGGCACTGACCGAGGATGCACAGGCTATCCAGGCGCAAGCGCAGGCCAATCGCGCAGCCTATGCGGACAGCATCGAGGCAATCGAGACCGACGCCGTCCTCGACTTCGACGCGATGATCGCGGGGCAAGCTGCCGCCGAGAAGGCATCGCTCGGGGGAGCCCCGCGCTTCATTGCCTTTGCCAGCCTGTCGATGCCGCCCGAGGCGCTGAAAGCACTGGTCCAAGACATGACCAGGGCGGGAGGCGTCACCGTGCTGCGCGGCTTCCCGCAAGGAAACAGCGAGGCGTTCAAGAAGCGTTTGGCTGCCATCTGGAGCACCCGCAACGAGGCCGGTTCGCTCGGGATTGATCCAAGGCTGTTCCGCGCGTTCAACATCGATGCCGCACCGAGCTTCGTCATGCTGAGCACCGAGTTCAGTCCCTGCGATGGGTTCGATTGCACCAGCGAGGTGCCGCCGCACGACCGGATCGCCGGCAACATCAGCGTAGGCGAAGTCCTCGAGACCTTTGCCTCGGGGAAGGGTCCGGGCGCCGAGCTTGCCCGCCTCCATCTGCGCCAGCTCTCCAGGGAGGAACGGCCATGACCGGCAGAACCCTCGCCAATCTCCTTGCGGCACTCGTCGCCCTCACAAGCGCGGCTTCCCTTCACGCTCAGACCCGCGATGAAGCCCGGGCCGATGGGAAAGACTTTGCCACCGAGCTGCTGGGCGAGGCGCGCGATGCCGCAACGACCAATCCTGACGCGGCGCGCGTTCCCAATTTCGATCCGCAAGCGACGCGCGACCTGCAGGATCTTGCGCGCGATCCCGACCAGATCGAGGCCCGCGGACGCAGCGCCGCGACGACCAGCACGCCTATGCGGACGATCCGCGACAGCATGGCCAATCGCGCAAGGTTCGAGCCGAACGAGATCGAGGACGTGATTGCCCGCAGCCTCGCGATCAACGAGACGCCGCTCGACTACACCAGCGGCATGGCAATTTCGGGCCGCCAGGGATCGTGCGTGCCGCTGCCGCCCGGTTCGGGGTCGGCGGGCACATATACCGCAACCTGCAATACGGGCACACGGATCGATCAGTCGGCAGGCCAATGCACGGTCCCGCTCGTCGCCAGGGTCAGCCAGCAACCGCAGTATCATTACCTTTGCAGCCCATTGGGCAGCTTCAACCTGTCAGGTGAGCCGGATTGCGAAGAATTTTCGGGCGCTCTTTGCCGGGTTACCGGACACCGCAATGGTCCTTGCCTACAGTGGGGTTGGTCCGGCGGGCGCAAGTGGTGCACCGAGCCGGGCGATCCGCTTACCGAGCTAACCTGCGACGAAGAGGTCGCAGGACAAACGCCCTACCGGATAACCACCGCGACCACCGTCACAACGACCCCTGACGAAAGCCAGTGCACAGGTCTTGCGGACAATAGCGATTGCACGCTGGACGCAGAGATCTGCACCGATAGCGATCCGCAGACGCGCGTGATCGACGGCGTCTCTGTCACCAGGCCCTGCTGGGAATGGCAACGTAGCTACACCTGCATTGCGCGCGAAGCGGCGACCGACTGCTCCGACCTCGAAAGCCAAGGAACCTGCCGCTTTGTCCGTGAGGAATGCCTTACCGACGAAGACCCTTGCGAGACCTGGGAGCGCATCTACGAGTGTCCGCTTCCCGGTACCGACAGTTCCACCCAGTATGTCTGCGACGGCGATGTCTATTGCATCGATGGTAGCTGCGAAACGATCGAGCGCACTGCGAACGACGAGTTCAAGGATGCGGTCACCGCGCTCCATGCGATGGACGAGGCCCGCGGCCAGTTCGATCCTGAGACGCTGACGCTGTTCCGCGGCACGCGCAACACCTGCTCATCCAAGGTTTTCGGGGTGCTCAACTGCTGCAAGGGCAAGGGCTTCCCACTCATCCCCGGGATCAGCCTTTTGGTCGCGCTTGGCTGCAGCCGCGAGGAGGTGCTGCTCCACGAACGCGATGCGCAAGGGCTGTGCGCTTATGTCGGGACCTATTGTTCGGACAAGTTCCTCGGCGTCTGCCTGACGAAGAAGAAGGTCTACTGCTGCTTCGAGAGCAAGCTTTCGCGGATCCTGCAGGAACAGGGCCGACGCCAACTGCCCAAGCCGTGGGACAAGCCCAAGGAAGAGCAGTGCGAGGGTTTCACGCTCGACGAATTCGCCCGGCTCGACCTCAGCCAGATGGATTTCAGCGAGGTCTATGCCGAGTTCACCGAGGCTGCGCGGCTCCCCGACGAGCTCGAGACCAGCATCCTCATCCAGCAGAAAATCGAAGACTATTACGCAAGGAGTGGCCAATGACGCGCCGCCAATCACTGCCGATGCTGGCCCTCCCAGCACTGGCCATGTGTCTCGCTGCACTGCTTCCCGTTCGGGCAGTTGCCCAGGAAGCGCGCCTGGCAGAGCCAGCTGCGTCAGCAGACAGCCTCTACTGCGAGCAGCGCAGGCTCGGCTATTGGTTCTATTGCGTAAAGCCGGTGCCGGCAGAGGAGCCGCAGATGGCGCAGCCACCGGCCCAGTTAACCGCAACGCAAGAACTCGACGCGGTCACGGGGGAACTGCGCGAACTCAAAGCGCGTGCAATCCTCTATCCGACGCCGGAAAACGTCACCGCCTATATCCGCTTCCAGCGTGCCCAGCTCGACCGGGCTTCGCTGTTCTCCGATGTCTGGCAGCGCGCGATCTGGCAGGATCCCGAGCTCGACTACACGCTCGAACGGCCGGTCGGCGCGCTCGCCAAGAAGCAATGGCAGGACGCGCGCGCTGCCGACCGCGATGCGGTGATGGCCCGGCTCTCCGAGCGCTATGGCCTGTTCTACTTCTTCGCCCAGACCTGCGGCGCTTGCGAAGTGATGAGCCCGATCGTGCGTTCGGTGGCGGACCGCTGGCATATCGCTGTCCGGGCGATCTCGACCGATGGCGGACCGTCCCGGCACTTCCCCGACTACAAGGTCGAAAGCGGCCAGCGGCCGCGCATGGGGCTCGAACCCGGCATCACCCCGGCGCTCGTGCTGTGGGACAGCGTGGCCAGGCGCCCGATCCCGATCGGGTACGGCGTGCTCTCGGCCGACGAGCTGCAGGACCGCATCTACCTCCTCACCTCGAAGGAAGCCGGACATGATTACTAGCATCCGCAATGCGGCGCTCACCATAGCTGCCGCCGGCATGGTCGCGTCCCCCGTCGCCGCAAACGTCGGCGACAGCATGGACCGTTTCATGGACGACATGGGCGCGGCGGCCAATGTCACCGGGCCGAGCGCGTTCGAAGGCCAGTCGGCGGGCTATTACAGCCTCGGCAATGTCTGGACGCGCTTCCCGCAAAAGACGACCAACATCGCCAATCTCCAGCTTCCGCGTGCCCGCGCTGGTTGCGGCGGTATCGATATCTTCGCCGGGTCCTTCTCCTTCATCAACGCGAGCGAGATGGTCGCATTGCTCAAGGCCGTCGCCAACAATGCGGTGGGGTTCGCCTTCAGCCTCGCGATCGACACCGTCTGCCCCGAATGCTCGAAGATCATGCAGGAGTTCAGCCAGAAGGCGCAGCTCATGAACAATCTCTCGATCAACTCCTGCGAGATGGCGCAGGGACTGGTCGGCGGCGTGTGGCCCAAGGGCGATCTCGCCGACAAGGCGATCTGCGAAGCAATCGGCAATTCCGAAGGTATTTTCACCGACTATGCCGCAGCCAAACATGGTTGCGGAACGCGCGGCCAGCGCGCCTCGACCAACGAGGGCGCCGGCGCCGACTATGCTGACGTCAATCCCGGTGTGCCGCGCAATTACACCTGGCACGTCCTCAAGCAGAGCGCCTTCTTTAACCCGGATGGCACCTTCGACCGCGATCTTGCCGAGTATGCGATGACGCTCATCGGAACGGTGATCTACGTGCCGCCCCGCGACGACGAGCCGGGCAAGTTCGTGCCTTTCGCAGGCGACGCCTCCTCGACGCTGGTGACCGCACTGCTCGACGGGACACAGGGCCAATCGGTGCGGGTGTTCCAGTGCGACGAGCCCGACCAGTGCCTCAACCCCACCTTCCAGCAGATGAGCCTCTCGAGCGCAAAGGCGATCCGGCCGCGCGTTGCCCGGCTCATCGGCAGCATGGTCGAGGCCATCCGCAGCGACACAGCGATCGGCGACGAGGAGAAGGAGCTGCTCCAGGTGGCATCGGTGCCGCTCTATAAGATCCTCAACGTTCAGGCGGCCTATGGTCGCGGGATGGCAACCGACGACCGCGACACGCTGGCCGAGATCGCCAGCATCGATCTCCTCTATGCCATTCTAGAACGCATCACCGCAGAGGCTGGACGCTCGATGGCGAGTTTCATTGCGGCCGACGAAGCCAAGCTCGCGATCTGGCGCACTCAGGTTGCCGAGGTGCGATCGAGCCTCGCCCAGCGGCAAGCGACCGGACAGGCGCGGGTCTCGGCGATCATGCAGATCATCGAGAAGACGGCGATGATCGAGAATATGCTCGCTGCCTCGATGTCACCGTCGATGGCCGCCGCGCTCGACTGGTCGCGCGGGATGCAGTCCCGCTCCATCGTTCCATAAGGGTCAGGCAGCATGGTCGAGATTTTCACGGTCGGCGGCGGCGAGTATATCGTCAATGTCCTCAACGCCGTTGCCGCCTGGACCGGCGCGGGCGGCTACAAGAGCCTCATTCAGGTCGCGCTGGTGATGGGCATGGTGCTCGCGGTCATCGTGGTCGCGTTCAACCAAGACTGGCGGGCCTGGCTCAACTGGTTCCTCGGTGCGACACTCATCTACATGTGCCTGATGGTGCCGCGCATGGACGTCCATGTGACCGACCGGGTCAATCCCAGCCTTGCACCGGCAACGGTGGCCAATGTCCCGCTCGGGCTCGCCCTGATGGCAAGTTTCACCAGCCAGGCGGGGGACTATCTGACCCGCTCTGCCGAGCTCGTATTCGGCCTGCCGGACGACCTCAACTACTCGAAGAACGGCATGATCTATGGCGCACGGCTGCTCGAATCGACGCGCAGCTTGCGCATTTCCGATCCGGAGTTTGCTGCGAACTTCGACGAGCATGTCCGGCAATGCGTGTTCTACGATCTGCTGCTCGGCCGCTATTCGATGAAGGAGCTGTCCGAGAGCGATGACATCTGGGCAACGATCGCACCGGGGAGCGCGGCGCGCGCGCAGAAATTCCTGACCCGGCAGGCCGACGATAGCGTAACGGCCTCGATCATCACTTGCCGCGAAGCCTACTCCGCGCTGTCGGGGCAATGGGCGAGCCTCATTGACGAGATGACGCTTGTCGCGGGGCGCCAGCTCTATCCACGCCAGACCGAAGCGCTCGCCAAGGCCAAGCTCATGGCCGACCTCCCGATTGCCTACCAGTATCTCACCGGCATCTCGCGCAGCGCGAGCGACATCTTCCGCCAGGTGCTGACGATCAATGCCATGAACCAGGCCATGCATGGCTTTGCAGGGGCGAGCGGAACGGGCAGTATCGACGTCTTTGCGCAGACCCGGGCCGATATTCAGACCGAGCGGACCTATTCCTCGATCGCGCACAACGCGATGAAATGGGTCCCGATCCTCAATGTCGTGCTGACGGTAGTGTTCTACGCGCTGTTCCCTGTCCTGTTTCCGCTGTTCCTGATGCCGCGGACCGGACCCATTGCATTGAGAGGTTACGTCACCGGCTTCTTCTACCTTGCGGCGTGGGGACCGCTCTTCGTCATCCTGCACATGATCCTGATGTTTAAAGGCGCGGGCGATATCGCCGCCGCTGGCGGCAGCACAGGCCTCAGCCTAGCGACTTTTGCCGGCATGAGCGACGTCAACAGCGATATCGGCATCTTGGCGGGCTATCTTGTCGCCTCGATCCCGTTCCTTGCCGGCGGGGTGGCACGTGGTGCGCTGGCGATTTCGGGCCAGGCAACGAGCTATCTCAACCCAAGCCAGAACGCGGCCGAGGAAGCCTCGCGCGAAGCGAGCACCGGCAATGTCTCGCTCGGCAATTCGAACATCGACAATTCGACAGTGTTTTCCCGCCAGTTTGCGCAGGGCAATCTTGCACCCAACATCGCCTATGGCGCGGCACAGACGCGTGGGTTCGGCGACAGCGGTACGCAGACGACCAGCTTCCCCGATGGCGAGTTCGCTGCTGTCCCGAATTCAAGCTATCCGTTCACGCCGACTCTCGGGCAGGACTTCACCGGCCGCCTCGGAACGATGGCGAGCCAGAGCCGGACGCAGAGCGAGACCTATGCCAACCTCGCCCAGCAATCGACGAGCTCTGCGCTCACCCGGTTCAGCGAGATCCGCAACGCCTACAGCCAGGGTCAGAGCTCCGACACGGTCAGCGGCGTCGGCACGAACGACAGCATCGGCACGGCATTCAGCGAAGTCGACAATGCCTCTAGGACGCTCCAGCAGCAGTTTGGCCTGTCCCGGCGCGCGTCAGACGACATTACTATTTCTTGGTTCCTTAACGGCGAAGCAGGAGCCGGAGCAAAGGCCGAAGGCGGAGTACTAAACGCGCAGGCTGGCGTCCGCGGTGGCCGAAATCAGTCGTGGACCGACAGCGATATCGGGATCGCCTCGGAAGACCGTGGCAGGATCATGGGCACGCTGCGGCAGCTTTCGGATAGCCGTAACTGGTCGAACACGCGTGAAGGCTTCCTGCGCGAGACGAGCTCGAGCTCGGTATCGCAGGTGTCGACCAGTTCGTCGGGTCTCAGCCGATCGCTGACAGAAGCCGAAAGCTATACGCGAGAGGCGCGTCGTGCCGAAGAGATGGCCAGCCGCCTCGAGAACCAGGCCAGCTGGTACGAGGCCAACAGCGCCGCAGGCACGCTGAACCTGAGCCAGGCCTATCGCGAATGGGGCATGGCTGAGATGGAAGCCAATCGCGACTATTACGGGCCGGTTCGGTTCGACGACATCGAGTTCCAGATGAGCGCCCGCGGCCAGCAGCTGCAATCGCGGTTTGTCGAGAGCTATGCTGATCGCCTGCAAGACGACATCGAAGCCGACCTTTCGCTGCCGGACTTCGCTCCTGTCAGCCGCCCCGGGATCGGAAGTGCTGAGCAGGTACGCGCAAGAGGAGCCGTGGGTTCTGCGGGTGGTCCCTCAATGCCCGATACTCCTGATCGGTCTGGCATCACAGATGAGGTCGAACGGGTGCGCCGACAGGGTCGTGGCAGGATTGGAACCGTGCGAACTTATCTTGATCGCCAGACGGAAGGTGCCACGGGCGCGAGTGAGGAAGCTGCAGACGACGTCAAAGAATGGAGCAATAGATAGCTACAGCACGAAATCCTGCAGGATGACGAACGCCGCAAATGCGACGACGACCAGCCCAAGTAGCCAGAGTCCGCGTCGTTCCCAAGGATCTGCTAGAGCCTTCTTCCAGCTGTATTCCATACGCCGATTTTCGGAGATGGCACGGTCGATCTCTCGTAGACCCTTCCAGTCCGTCTGGTCGTTTTGCTCCTTCTCGTCATCCATTTCCATCACTCCGGCCTACATAAAGTCGCAAATTTGATGCATTATCGGTTATAAGCCAAGTTACGTCTCGATATTGACACATTAGGTTCCTTCATGTAAAGACGCAAAATCGCTACACAAAGCTCCATATCGGAGATAATGTCTCGATAATGCCACATTATGATTCATCAGACCTGCGCCCTCTATCGGTGCTGCTATCCGACCTCGGGAAGCAGATCGAAGCATATCGCATATCACGCAATCTCAAACAGGCCGAGCTTGCGGAAATGGCAGGTATCTCGCGTTCAACGCTCGCCCGCCTGGAAGCCGGTAATGGCGGGACCATCGATAGCCTCGCCAGGATAATGCGTGCGCTCGAAATTGAAGACCGCCTGCTGGATGTCATGCCGGACGCCAAGCTGAGCCCGCTCGATCCCCGGTCCGATACTGGCAAGGCGCGGCAAAGGGTGCGCAAGTCTTCTGAAGGTGAGGCTGGCGAGGAATGGAGCTGGGGTGACGAGGCTCCATGACGCGTGCCGTAGTCAATCTCTGGGGTCGTCAGATCGGCGCCGTCCTGTGGGATGAGGATCGCGATGTCGGGGTTTTCGAATACACTCCGGAATTCAGCCGCAGCGGTATCGAAGTCGCCCCGCTCACAATGCCCCTGCGAAGTGGCGTCTACGACTTTCCCGCGCTGAATTACGAGACTTTCAAAGGGCTTCCGGGCATGCTGGCCGACAGCCTACCCGACAAGTTTGGTAACGCCCTGATCAACCGTTGGCTTGCCGAGCAGGGCCGCACAGCCGACAGCTTCGATCCGGTCGAGCGTCTTTGCTATACCGGTCGCCGAGGCATGGGCGCGCTCGAATTCGAACCTGCCACCGGTGAGCGCCGTGAACAGGGTCGGTCGGTCGATATCGCTCCGCTTGTCGAGCTCGCCAACAGGGTCATTGCCGCGCGTGAACAACTGGCCGGTGTGCTCAAGGGAGAGGATGACCACCGCGCACTCCAGGAGATCCTGCGCGTCGGCACCTCCGCCGGCGGCGCCCGGGCCAAGGCCGTCCTCGCCTGGAACGAGGCGACCGGAGAATTCCATTCAGGGCAGCTGACTGCAGGGCCCGGCTATACGCAATGGCTCGTCAAGTTCGACGGCGTGTCGGGCAATGCTGACAAGGAACTTGCCGACCCGATGGGCTTCGGCCGGCTTGAGTACGCCTGCTATCTGCTAGCCCGAGAGGCTGGCATCGACATGGCTCGCTCTCGCCTGCACGAAGAAGGCGGGCGGGCACATTTCATGACCCAGCGCTTCGATCGCACGCCTGACGGTAAGAAGCTCCACATGCAGTCGCTTTGCGCGATGCGCCATCTCGATTTCAACTTGGCCCGCGCCTACAGCTACGAGCAGGCGATCGAGACAATCCGCATGCTCGGTTTCGGCCGCGAGGCGATCAAAGAGCAGGTACGCCGCGCGCTGCTCAATGTCTTCATTCGCAACCAGGACGACCACACCAAGAACATCGCCTTCCTCATGAATAGCGCGGGTCGCTGGAGCCTCTCGCCCGCATTCGATGTCGTCTATGCCTACAATCCTGACGGGGACTGGACCAACGAGCACCAGATGTCTCTGGCCGGCAAAACCGACGGTTTCGAACTCGATGACTTGCTGGAATTCGGAAAGTTCGCTGACCTTAAAACGATTGAGACAAAAGCGATCATATCCGAGATCGGTGCCGCAGTAGACCGCTGGTCTCAATTTGCACGAGACGCCGGAGTGCCAGGCGCCATGGCACAAAAGGCAAAGCGAGGATTCAGATCATTCTAGCAGGCCAATAGGCAGGCGAGCAGAAGTCTGTAACTCCTTGGCCGTCAACAGCTTCAGGAGATTTGGGAAACTATCGGACCAACCCCGATCCCCGCCGAAAGCGTACGAAAAGCATCGGTGCGAGAATTGCTCTTCGGTCATGGCGATCCGCCCATCGAAACCTGCGACTCATGCGATGACCTTCATTCGGTCAGCAGCTTCAGCGATGCACTGTAGCGCCATCGCGATCTCGCCCTTGCAGGTCGTCGGTGCCGTACTAAGACGAACGACCTCGGCGGCTTCATTCGCATCGAGTCCCATCGCACGGAGAACGTGGCTTGGTTCGGGAATTCCGGAAGTACAGGCCGAACCGCGCGCCAAGGCCACGTCAGGCTGCAGAAGAGCAACGAGCCTCTCCGCATCAACACCAGGTATCCTGACGCAAAGGTTGCCAGGGTGGCGGTCTTCGCGATTACCGATCGTCTCCATTTGAGGGAACAGGCTTTGCAGCCCCGCTTCCAGTTCCAGCGTCAGGGATCTCCATTCGGCAACAGCACGATCATCGGGTAGCAGCCGGCATGCTTCGCCGAGGCCCGCGCACAATGGGGTCGGAAGGGTTCCAGCGCGCAGACCACCTTCCTGATCACCGCCATGTATCAATGGTTGAAGCCGGGACCTCACCTCGCGACTAACATAGAGAGCGCCGATACCTTTGGGGCCAGAAGCCTTGTGCCCTGACAGACTGAGGAAATCGACACCAAGCTCCAAAACATCGATCGGCAGCCAATAAAGCGCCTGCGCAGCATCAGTATGTAATAGTGCTCCGGCGGACCGACATAGCTGAGATATCTCCTTGATTGGCTGGACAACGCCCATCTCGTTGTTCACGAGCATTATGGACACAAGCAGGGTTTGATCGTCTACCAACTTGGAAAGCCTGTCGAGATCGACCCGTCCTTCACGATCGACAGGAGCAACCACCAGTTCAGCTCCCTCGCGAGCCACCTCTCTTGCCGGCGCAAGGACGGCCTTGTGCTCAATGGCGCTTACGATAACTTTTTTCCGATTCGGGTCAGATCGCGTCAGCCCCCGTATCGCGAGATTGTTCGCCTCCGTGGCGCCGGAAGTGAATATGATCTCATCGGCATCTGCGTCGACAGCATGCGCCACATTATTGCGAGACGCTTCGATCGCATCGGCAGCAGTCCAGCCTGCCGCATGGTCCGCGGCGTGAGGATTTGCATAGTGCTCGGTGTAATAGGGCTGCATCGCAGCGACGACCTGGGGATGGGTCGGCGTGGATGCCTGATGGTCCAGATAGATCACGCTCACCTCCCGTTGTTCTCTTTGCGTTCCACGAACAAAATGCACAAGACACTAGCACTGGTGATTGTCACCAGTGACCCTACTCGCTATCATCACTGGTGAATTTGTCCAGTGATAGGGAAATGGGTGGGATGCGAAGCCTTTTGGACCGCGACGACATCAAGCTGCAGGTGGCCGGACATGAGACCTTTCCCTGCCGATATGGGTGGCTAAAGAAGTCTTACGACGCCGTTTGTGAAGAATTGGCAGTCGAAGATGAACAGCAACAGCATGCTTTTTCCCCAAATGCAGGGATAGGAAAGTTCGGTGTTGGCAAGAACATGGTCGCTTCGATGCGGCATTGGTCACTCGCCTGCGGAGTACTTGTGCCACAGGGGGAGCGGGTGGGACGGCTCGAATTGCTGGAGCCTACAGCACTAGGCCATAGAATCTTCGGTGGAGGTGACCCCTATCTCGAGCTTCCGGCTTCTCTCTGGCTTCTTCACTGGCGGCTCGTTGCAAGCCCTGGGCGGGCCACGACTTGGTATTACTCCTTTAACGAATTTAACGATGCGATATTCACCAAGGATACCCTTGCTGCCCGTCTCTGGGCGAGACTGGAGGAACTGCGAGAGGTTGGTCGTCTGGCGAACAGCCGGATAGCGAAGAACACGGTCGATAGGGACGCCGAATGCTTTGTTCGCACCTATGTGACCAAGACTTCGAGGCGAGGAACGATCGAGGATGGTCTCGAAAGCCCGTTCGCTGAGCTTGGGCTCATTGCCTCGATGGCGGGAGGCGCGTTGCAGTTCCGCCGGGGACCGAAGCCTTCGCTGCCCGATGAAGTCTTCGCATTCGCTCTTGTAGAGTTTTGGCGCTCGCAGTTTTCCACGCGCGGTTCGCTCTCCCTGGAGACCATCGCCCATGACCCTGGCTCACCCGGACGAGCATTCCTTCTCGACGAGGATTCCCTAGTCGAGCGTCTAGAGCGGATTGAAGAATTCACGTCCGCTTCGCTGGTGTGGGACGAAGGCGGCGGATTGCGGCAGGTGTCTCGTCGCAAGGAACTCGACCGAATTGATGCAGACGGCCTCCTCAACCCGCTTTTTGACATCCTGGAGAAGGCGGCATGAGCAAGACTCTCTCTGATATCACTCGTGTCCGTCGCCGTTTCCAACGCTCCATCCGTGTGGGTGATGATGCTGGTGTTGCTGAGGGCTTCATCTGTACTGCTACCGCAGCGCAGGCGCTCGAAACCACCATCGAGCATGTCTCCGCGCTCGGTCATGGGGCCTTCACTTGGACCGGCCCCTATGGTTGCGGAAAGTCGAGTCTAGCGGTTGTACTTGCCGCTCTGCTCGGGCCAACCGGGCCTTCTCGCGACGAAGCGCTTGAAGTACTCCCCGCAGAACTCCGCGAGCAGATCGTCACGAAAATGGGATGGGAACCGCAAGGTTGGACCACTCTCTCGATCGTCGGCTCGCGCTCAGATGCGTCTTCGGTCCTTACTTCCGCGCTCGATGAAGCGGGCATCAAGAAGGGGCGTGGACCGATCGAGCGCCTCGTCGCCGAAGCCAAGCGCGGAATCGGCACCCTGCTTGTCATCGATGAGATGGGCAAATTGCTCGAACATGCTGCCTCCGAAGGGGGTGACGCATTCTTTTTCCAGGAATTGGCCGAAGCAGCGTCGCGCTCGGATGGCCATCTGGTGGTGGTCGGTGTGCTGCATCAGGCTTTCGATGACTACGCCTATCGGCTTGCACGCGAGACCCGCGAGGACTGGCTCAAGATACAGGGTCGATATGTTGATGTGCCGCTCAATCCGACTGGCGAAGAGCAGATCGAATTGCTTTCCCGTGCGATAGAGTGCGACACGCCGCCAAAAGCAATAGCGGGCATATCGGAAGTCGCCAAAGCGATTGGTGGGGCGCGCGGCGGTTCTGATGCGGCGGAGCGCCGTCTCGCGTCATGCTGGCCGCTCGGGCCGGTGGTCGCGTGCCTGCTCGGGCCGCTGTCGAGGCGCCGGTTCGGACAGAACCAACGAAGTCTCTTCGGCTTCCTCGGATCCGCCGAACCGTGTGGATTTCAGGACTTCCTCAGCTCGACACCTGTGAAGGGAGCGGCGGCCTACGACTGCGACTGGTTGTGGGGCTATCTCAGAGCCAATCTCGAGCCATCGATCATGGCGTCTCCGGACTCACATAGGTGGTCGCTCGCGCTCGACGCCATCGAACGTTCGGAAGTCGCCGGCGCAAGCAAGCCCGAACTCTCCGTCTTGCGAGCAGTCGCACTCTTGGACCTTTTCCGAGATCGCTCGGGACTGGTTGCATCCACCGAGATTCTTGCTGCCGCTCTTCCCGATCTGAAGGAAGAGGAAATCGTTGCTGCGCTCGAGGAGCTAAAGAGAAGGTCGGTTGTGATCTTCCGCAGGCACCTCGGCGGCTTCACCCTCTATGCCGGCTCTGATTTCGACGTCGAGCAAGCACTGGAAGAGGCACTCGGCGAAGTCGTTGGATGCGATTTTTCCAAGCTTGGCGGAAGCGGTGTTCTGGCCCCCATTCTGGCCAAGCGCGAATATCATGAGACTGGTGCAATGCGCTGGTTCGAGGTGGACATTGCAACTTTAGCCGATGCGCAGAAGCGGATTTCAAGTTATCAAGAGGGACGAGGCTCCTCTGGATTGTTCCTACTCCTCGTGAATGAGGATGGCGAAAGTCCGGCTCAAGTGCGGCGGGTGCTTGACGGGCTGGAGAAGGAAGTTGGCGACCGGCCCATCGCAATTGGCCTGTCGAGTGACAGCTATATGCTTCGCGAACTAAGCCGAGAGCTAATCGCTCTCGAACGGGTCCAAGCGTCACGCCCCGAACTGAAGGGAGATGCTGTCGCACGCAGAGAGGTCGCGAGCAGACTGGTACGGGTTGCCGGAGAACTCGAAGACCGGATCCGCCATGGCTTCTCGACCATCTCCTGGCGGATACCGGCGCTTGCTTCGGACGAGATCGGCATTGCTGGAAAGGTCAAGGATCTCTCCGTCATCGCATCTCGCCTGGCAGCCGAGCTGTATTCGAAGGCTCCGCGCATCCGCAACGAACTCGTCAACCGTACGAAGCCATCTTCGAACGCGGTCGCGGCCACACGAGCTTTGATGAACGCGATGATTTCGGCAGCGGACGAGCCCAGCCTCGGGATCCAGAAGTATCCGCCTGAGAAGGGACTATATGTCTCGCTTCTCGAAACCACAGGACTTCACGCCGCAGATCGAAGTGGCGCGCTGTCCTTGCGCGAACCGAAGAACGATTCCGCCAATCTTCACGCCCTTTGGGAGGAGGCCGATCAGCTCGTAGAGAAGGCGGGACCAGACGGTATCGGTTTGGAGAAACTGTTCGATGGTTGGCAGGCCCGACCCTTCGGCACGAAAGATGGCCTCCTGCCCATTCTTGGGCTCGCCTATCTGCTCACGCGGCGCGACACTCTCGCGCTATACCTCGATGAAAGCTTCTGCTCGGACATAAGCGATCTGTTCGTAGACAGGCTGCTCCAGGAAGCCTCGAGCATTCGTTTGCGGTACAGCGAGATATCCAAGCGCGACGCAGCCATCCTGAAGGAAGTGGCCGGTGTTCTCGAAGGACTGACAGGCGATGAGATTGTGGCGGCTGAGCCGCTATTGGTTGGCAGGAAACTCGTTTCCCTGGTCATGGAGACGCCGGGCTGGGTAAGGCGGACTGCGCGCCTTTCTCCTTCCGCCCGAAAGGTCCGCGATCTCGCCATGACAGCACACGATCCGAACAAATTCATGCTCGATGACATTCCGTCGCTAGTGAGTTCGGCAGGAAAGCCAGAGCAGGTTGCTCGGATATTGAAGGAAGGGCTCAACGAAATCTCCGAGGCCTATCCTGAAATGCTAGCCTCATTGGAGAAAGATCTGCTGAGGGAACTGCGCGTCCAGGGGAAGCAGGGTCTCGCAAACCTGCGCGCCAGGGCGGAGAGGGTCACAGGGATCACAGGCAACTTCCGGTTGGATGCGTTCGCGACCCGCCTTTCCTCATTCGACGGCAGTATGGACGTTCTCGAAGGTCTCGCCAGTCTAGCGGCGAACAAGCCGCCGCGGGATTGGGTCGATCGAGATGTGGATGCCGCGCGGATCGAACTGGCTGCTCTGGCCCGTGATTTCCTGCGGGCGGAAGGGCTAGCCCATGTTGCTGGTCGCGAGCAATCGCGCTTTGCGCTCGCCATCTTTATGTCGGACCCAAAGGGCGCCGGCGTCTTAAGACCGGAGGTCGAACTTGACGCAGGAGAGCTCGATCAAGCGCGGGCGATCGCCAATAGCCTCCGCGAAAGAATCTCTGCGGGCGTTTCCCGGGATGTGGCGATAGCTGCTGCTGCCGAACTGGCTTCACTTTTGGCGCAGGAAGACAAGGTTGCTGAGCCGGAGTCGTGTTCTCCGATCGTGGCGACGGGAGGAGTTTCGTGAGTAGGCAACGACACGTCCTGGGCCTCTCGGGAGGCCGAGATAGCGCCGCACTTGCTGTCCACATGGCCCAGACGCGGCCGGACATCGAGCTGGAGTACTTTTTCACGGACACGGGCAAGGAGCTGCCCGAGGTGTATGAGTACCTCGGTCGCCTAGAGGGTTTTCTAGGGAAGCCGATCGAGCGGCTTAATCCCGACCGCGACTTCGATTTTTGGCTCCGCCAATACAAGTCATTCCTACCGAGCCCGCGGACCCGGTGGTGCACAAGGCAGTTGAAGATCCGTCCTTTCGAACAATGGCTCTGGCCTGCCCTGGATGACGGCGACGAGGTCGTGAGCTACGTCGCGATAAGATCCGACGAGAACTACCGCGAGGGCTATTCCTCCACTCACCCCAACCTCTCGGTGTTGCTTCCTTTCAGGGAGGAAGGAGTCGACAAGGCGGGTGTGATTGACATCCTCGAGGCGAGCGGTCTCGGACTTCCTAGCTACTACGAGTGGCGGTCACGTTCGGGCTGTACCTTCTGCTTCTTCCAACAGAAGATCGAATGGGTCCGTCTGATGGAGCGTCACCCCGAGAGCTTCGAAGAGGCGAAATCCTACGAGAAGAATGCGATCGAACACGGTTCGCCCTTCACTTGGAGCCAGGGGGAATCCCTGGAAGATCTCGCGCGGCCAGAGCGCGTGGAACAGATTCGGGAAGAACACCGCAAGCGTCTGGAAAGAGCGAAGGCTAAGCGAGTCCGCAATCCGCTGCGATCAGACGATAGCGAGATTGATCTCGACGAGCTCTACGGGCAGGCGAAGGTTTGCTTGGCCTGCCACAAGTAAGAAGACCCGAGAACAAGCCGCTTCGCGTATCGCGAAGCGAAGCCGAGGTTCAGATCACGTGCTCGAGATCGTAGGCCGTAAGGATCGGCCGCAGGATCTGATAAGCTTCTGCGCTGTTCAGGGAGAGGTTTGAAAATTCGGCGACCCGCTTGAGTTCGGATTTTACCAGCTTACGTGCATGCCCCGCCGCATCTTCGTAGCCCTCGGGCAGGACTACGATGAAATCATGGATGGTAGCGCTGTCCTTGCCGGGTGACTTGCGCAGGATGCGCCCACGCCGCTGGATGAACTGCCGGGGGTCTCGGGAACTCGCAAGGATGTACGCGGTACTGCAGGCCGGTACATCGATGCCCTCGTCGAGGCACTTGATAGCGACCATTGCATCGATCAGGCCAAACTTGAAATTGGTGAGGATCGAGTCCCGCTCCCGACGCGGCTCTCTCGATGTGAAACGCGAGATGCGCCAGCCAAGCCGGTCGAGTTGCTGACTCACGACTTCGATCTGTCGCCCCTCGAGAATCTCGTCCTCTTCATCGGCGGGATCGGTCTCGACCGTGCCATCCCCGCAATAGAACAGCGTATGGTTCTGTGGCCGCTTACCCGCCAGCACGCTTTCAAGAGCAGGCAGCTTGTTCACCGCCGACGCTATGACGCGGGCCCTCCGCATCAAAAGGGCCGTCAGGCCTTGGCTTGGCTTGGAACCAGCCGACTTCTCCCGAGCGAAATGTCTGGCAATTTCATTGGAGAGATCGGCGAATTCGTTCGCTTCGTCGAGCGTGAGCTCCACGATGTGCGGGTGGTACTCATACGGCGTAAGAACCTCGTCCTCGATCGCCTGCCGTAATGTGTAGCTGAAGACTATGTCTCCATAGTATTCTGTGAGGCGCCGGTTACGCTCCTCATCGAGATAGTGGTGAGGAGTGGCCGAAAGGCCGATCCTATACTTTGCGTTTTGCGGCAGGAAACCGGCATAGCTTTCGGACGAATGGTGGTGACACTCGTCCCCGATCCATAGGAACCGGTTTTCCGGTATTCTTGAGATTGCGCTCTGGAACTCCGGAGATTTCATCGTCCGGTTCACGACCACGATCGCTGCAAAGTTGATCGCCGCCATTTCGACATCGTGGATGGTCTGGCGAAGATCGTCTTCCCATTCCGTCTTTGAGACGTAGCAGCGGATCGGCTCGATCCCAAAGATTTCCAGTATCTCGCACCATTGGTCGGCGAGGTTCTGGTAGGGCACGGCGATTACAACGGTCAGACCGGGAATGCTCTTGGCCAGCTGTACTACGGCGTAGCAAGCGGTAATGGTCTTGCCTGCACCGGTGGCTAGATCGAAGACGCCTACGAACGCGCCTTTCTCGCGCCAGGCATTGAGTGCGTCCCTTTGGTGGGCGCGTATCTCGAACTTGTAGCCGCCGATCGTCTCGGGGAGCCTCGGTCCTCTTTCCTTGGGAGTTACGTCTAATTCGTCTTCCTGACTTTTGAGCCGTTTCAGAATGGCGAGTTCACGCGCAGGATCTGGTGGAGCATCCATTCGCTCGGCGACTTCGAGAAGGCGGTCTTCGAGCGCGGTGGGAACGTCGATGACCGCCGTACCGCGACTTTTGTTCTCCCAGAGGCGCTCGAATGCCGCCCGGTGTTCGGAGAAGTAGGGTTCGAGTTCAAGCTTCCAGGTGGGGAAGACGTCTATGGATTCGTAGTTGTGGGTCGGGAGCAGGGCCTGAGCGCTTTCGTTCGCTGACCCCGCGAAGACGAACGCATCGCCCGCCTCGTCGGTAATAATCCCGACCTTGTCGTGATACATTCCGTGTGGCCGGAGCGCCACGCGTATGTCCAGCCTTCCCTCGGCCACAAGCCACGCCAAGGTCTGGAAACGCTGTTCGAATACCTCCCCTTGCGCTTCCTCGATCGCGGCGAGGAACTGCTCGCCGATCTCCTCAGAGATCCGCTTCTGGTCTTCGCCCCGCTTTATAGCGGCTATGTCGCGAGCATCGGTAAACGCCCCGACGATGAGGCGCATTCTTCCACCGTTCGCGGTGAAGGTGCTGAGCGCTTGGGCAGCGTATGTGATCGTTGAGCTCGAGAAGAAGCCCACGGCCCGGTCGTAGCGAACCGCGGCAGACAGCGCGGGGAAATAGAAATCCTCCAGGATGTTGTCCCGGTCGGATTTGTAGACCCCCTTGGCCTGGATGTTCATTAGCGCCATCGAGCGCCTCAGAATGATATTGCTGCTAAATCCGGCTCCGCCTGCGCGGGCACGAGATAGCCTCTTTCCCGAAGCATGCTCATCAAGGCCCTGTCAGGATATTCCCCGCCTTCACGCAGAAGGTGGTCTTTGATGATGGCAAGCCCCCCGTTAGCATATTCTTCGAAGATCTCGGCGCAGCGCCCCTCTTCCCCCTCGCGAAGGATGTCGGGATCCTCGGTCTCGGCAAGCGCGATCAGGTAGATGAGATTCTCTGCGTCACCGCGCTCGAACTGTTGATAGGAGACATCTTCGACACCCTGCGAGCGATCGAGCGGGAGACGCCGCTTCTCCGAAAATCCAAGAAGAGCTGCGAAGCAGAGCAACTCACGGATAGTCGGGAAGAGCCTCCTTTCGGAACCCGGAAGCGGTATGGCTGCCAGCTTCTGGACATACTCCTCGTAGATCTTGGACCGGTTGATGTTTGGTGCTCTGGCGGTCATCGAACGATCTCCTCGATCCGGGTGCCATCGGCCTCTTGATCGAACAGAGCAACGGCATAGTCTTTCCCGTTGAACTGACGGGTCTCGCCTTTCTTCCCTTCTCCGGAAGCACGGTTGGTCCGAACGAGGACGTATTCCTTCCCTACTCTCGCACGCAGCACGTCAATCACAGCGTTGTTGGCCTGCGAACCCGAGACCATCAGTACCACCTGACTGGCCATGCGTGGCACATGCTCGCCCGTTGTCTCGCGATAGCTGTCATCGAGCTGGCCGAAGGGAGAGTCCAGAACGAGGGGGGCGACCGTGCCACGCAGCAGTCGGTGATCCTGCGCGTTCTGACGAAGTCGGGCGTACTCGACCAGCGCAGCCGTGAATGCGAGACCGAGTAGCTGGTTTTCGCCACTGGATTTGGGGAGCTGCGTTCCCTCTTCATTGACGAGAGCCACTGCGTATTCGTCGGTCAGTCTCAGCTTAAAGCTCTTCCGGGTGGTGGCCTGAAGGACTTTGCTGATCTGCGAGCGAAGGATCTTTCGAGCATCCTCTTCTTCTTCGACGAGTTCAGCTTCGAGCCGCTCCTTGAGCCGTTCGCACAGTTCGTGACGTCGGACGAAAATTCTCGCATCCTCGTCGTTCTCAAGCAGCTTGTTGAGTTCGCGCTCCTTGTTCGCCTTGGACGCCTCGGAACTGCGGAGATTGTTTTCCAGGGCGCCGATCTGCCGGTTTATCCCATCGAGTTCGCCTCGCAGCTCATTCCGCCGCCGCTCGCGTTCGGCGATCTCATCGAAATCGATGCCAGAGAGCTTGTCGGAGATCTCCCCAAGTTCTGCTTCAATGGCGCTGATCTCGTGTCGAGCTTCGGCTAGTCGCTTGTTAGCTGCGTCCAACCGGCCTGGCGCTTTTTCCCTTTCTCGCTTGAGTTCTTTAAGGGTGGAGCGAACGCTCGAAAGTCGACTGCGCAACGTCTTGTTTGCTGCCTTCTGTAGGAGACTTCGAACCTTCTCATATTCGGTGGAACCCTTTTTCAGCTCCGTCCCGCAGATGCATTCTTCCATCTCCAGAATGTCCTGAACGAACTCTTCGTTGTAGGGCGAAGGGATGCGGCCCTTCACATCCTGAGCCTCGAGATGATCGAATGTCTTTTCGGTAATGCGAGAGGAGACGAGGAAGCGGCCATTGTCGCCGAGCCACTTCAGCAACTCGTCTTGTGCGCTCGCTGCTCTGGTGATAGCACGCTTGAGCGAGTTGTTCGCCCTGTCGCGGCTGGCCTGGAGTTCTCGCGCAGCGGCCGAGTTACGCAATTTGGCTTCAATGTCGGCAATCTGCTGTTGCTTCTGTTCCGCTTGCCCTTTCAGACCGTCGAGTGCTTCCCTGCCGCTCTTGAGCTGGTCCGTAAGCCGGTCGATCTCATTCGAGAGGACTTCGATCTGGTCGGTCGCTTTGGCTTTAGGCATTTGCCGCCGATAGTACGCAGCCGTCTCTTCAAGGTCCCCGATCGCTGTCTCGATTAGATTGCATCCGAGAATATCCTGGACTGCCTTGCGGATTCCGCGCCGGTTCTCCTCGCCGAGGAAGACCTCTGCATGTTCACCGTCGAAAAGAAAGTGTCCCGCCATGGTCTTCGGTATGACCGTGTTGATAAAGCTATCGGGGTTGTCGATCGAAACGCTGTGGCCATCATCGATCCGCATGATTGAGAACTCACGACCGCCCATGGTGCCGTTGCCGTGGAAGCGACGGGCACGATAACGCTTGTCGTTGTGCTCGAAGAGGACTTCTACATAGCAGGAATCTCTCCCCGCGGCCTTGGCGTCGTGGTTAACGAGGTCCTGCTTGCGTTCAAACTTGGCAGTAGTCGTGCCGTAGAAGCACCAAAGCATGGCGTTTAGAAGAGTGGTCTTTCCGACGCCGTTTTCCGCGTGAATCAGAGTAACGTTTTCATCCGGATCCATCGAGAATTCGATGGTATGCTCGCCATGGAAGCAGCGAAAATCCTTCAGAGTGATTTCATCGAGCCACATGATTAGTCTCCTCCCAACGGAGTGGCGCGATCGATAATGTCACGAAGGCGCCGGCGTCGCTCGCTGTCCTTATTCCGGTTTTCGAAGTAGAATTCGCGCTGCAGCTCTACGATTTCCGCGATCACGCGGTTCTCTAGTTCTTCGCTTCCATCCGATTGCGTCTCGGCCGCGTCGCCATCCTGCATTTCTCGTCATCCCCCAGAAGCGGTCTTAGCGCTACATGTGTCACCAATCTATCGATCTGGTAAATAGGGAAATACAGCCGCTCAACACTTGAAGGGCAAATACGATCGCGGTCCCGATCCCCTTCATGCTCAAAGTGCCCGTTGTCCTTCGTTCGCGTTTCAACGGAACGGCTCAGATCTCGTCGAACCGACTGGTCCGCGACATCCATCTGATCGCGTCGCAGTCATCGTCGGGCACCTTACGAGCATCTGAGGCAGTGAGGTCGTGTCGAAGCTTGAGATTGATACGGAAGTACAGGACGTCCTTGATCGATCCAAAGCACTGAAAGTTCTAGAGAACGTGGTAGTTCTCGGCCTGATAGACAATGACAACTGCCAACCATCATAGCCCGAGGGTATGAGCGCAAGCGCCGCGTTAGCAAGTTGGCCGATCAGCCAAGTAGCGCTCCACCTTCTCTACCGTTCGGCGACGCGGCCTGCGGCCAGCTCGTAGGTCAAGCACGAAGCGCGGATCGCCAACCGCGCGACGACCAAACCGTGTCGCCGACATGTGCGATTCTTTCAGGTGTCTCTCAATGCGATCCAGCAATTTCATAGCCTTCCTCGACTCACTCAGCCCTTGTGTTCCTGGTTTGTTCTTAGTAGGAAGGTTCCATCGAGTCTAGGAGATTTCCTTCTCTCCTGAGACCGTCAGAAGGAACGACACGATGGAACACGTCAGAGAGGAGCTCGATCGCCTGATCCAGCAGCGACGGCTCGGATATTCCTCGATCTCGCGGATGATCGGACGAAACTCGTCCTACATTCAGCAGTTCATCAAGCGCGGCTCGCCGCGAAAGCTGGATGATGATGACCGGCGCACGCTTGCCAGCTTTTTCGGGGTCGACGAGCAAGTGCTTGGCGGACCCCCCGCACCCATGCGTGACGGGTTGATCGAAATTCCCGTGCTCAATGTTGATGCATCGGCGGGCTTTGGAGCGATTGCCGAAAGCGAGACCGCCCATACCCGCTTCGGTTTCGACGAACGCTGGCTTGCCAGGCTCACCAGAGCAAAGAGTGCTAGCCTTTCGATCATCCATGTCCTGGGCGACTCTATGGAGCCGACACTCAGCGATAGCGACGAGGTGCTGGTCGATGCGTCGGACCAGGGTTCGCGGCTACGTGACGGCATCTACGTCCTACGCGCCGACGATGCGCTGGTGGTCAAGCGCGTGACGCTCAAGCCAGGTGGCCGCAAGATCACCATCAGCAGCGACAATTCGGCCTATCCCAGCTGGGACGATGTCGACCGGTCCGAGATCCAGGTGGTCGGCCGTGTCATCTGGTTCGGACGCGCTGTCTGATCCTACCGGATCAGAACCCCGCAAAACGCGCGCGATGCTTGGCAACGAAGTCCGGACGGGGGTGATCCCTCGGATCGACCGGAAGCCTGATCTTCTGTCCTGAAGGGGGGAAGAGCTTCAACAGGTCGGACGGCACCTTGTTGTGCGATACGAGCAGGCAAAGGTTATCGTCGAATGTGATGAGATGTCGGTCGAACAGCCAATGGGCCGTAGCCGAGAGTGCCACGCCGTTGGGTACAACATCGGGTCCGCCATCGGCGACAGACCAGATATGGGCCGCCTGTGCCTCTGCTTTCCCGCCACCATTCATGATCCGCAATCCCGTGACGGCGCAGGTGCTGTCATAAGCGTCGAGAACCTGATTGCGGAAACTGGCGGCCCGGATTTTCTTATTCACCAGGATCTGCTCGATCTGGCGTTCGCCAAAATCATCGGCAAGGAGCGCGGCAGTTGCATCGTCGATGTACCGCTCGTCGAGCTCGAGCCTGATCCGGTTGTCCGGGTCGAGCGTCTCGCTCAGGCCCTGATTGACGATCGCGACGAAATCATCGCCATCGAGCGTGCGCACCGATTTTCCGCGCAGCGTCCTCCCAGCATCGCCAGGACGGGCCATCTCGCGAAGGAAGCGTTCGGCAAAGCGTCCGTCCTTGTCGCGGTAGGACACCGCATCATCGAAGGGTAGATAGTCCCTGACGCGCGCGTAGTAATGGGTTGGATCAGCCTCATCGGGATCGATCCGCTCAACGAAGGCGGTCGCGATATAAGCCATCCGGCCGCCCGATACCCGGGTTTCACGGTAAAGGATCCAGTCGTTCTCGAGCTGGCGGGCCTGAGGAAGATATTGCGAGGGGAAATGATACCGCTCGGTAATGAGGTCGTCGTAGCGCGAATTGCCGCTGATCTCGAATACACCCTTCACCGGCAACGCTCCGCACTTCTCTCGAACAGGCATCGTGCCTGGTAACGCGGAAATCGTCCAGGCTGTCGGTGATCAAATGCCGATTTCAAAAGGCTTTACCCTTTCCTTCATGAGTTCGGGCTTGTCACTTGCAGGCGAAGCGCTGCCAACATCCTTGTCTTGTGATAGGCCCTTGGCCGCTGCCGCCTTGAGCCTTTGCGTTACTTCGAGTGCCGATGCTTTCTCGCCGCTGTTGGACTTGATAGCCCGGCCGAGTTTCTCGGCATTATCTGCAATCAGCGTAAGGCCGTCGCGAAGCCGGGTGACCGTGACCAGGAAGGTCTGCCGATTGGCGAGATTGCGTTCGCGGCTGTCCATCACCGCGATCCCGCGATCAGAGGTCAGTCCCTGCGCCATATGCGCATTGAGGGCATAGGCGAGGTCCATGCGTTTGAGCATGGGGTCGCCGCGGCTCAGGCGGAGCTCCTTGCCCGCTGATGTCTCCACCAAGACGCCCTTTGTGTCGATGGCCACGATCCTCGCCTGGTCGGCGTTGAACAGCCCGCGCTTATGGTCGTTGTCGGTCCAACGGATCTTGTCACCCTCGATGATGGATATCGATTTGCGGTCGAAGAGCGACAGCCGGCTATCGTCTGCGCCCGGCCGCAAACGCGCAGGATTGAAATTGCGCAGACGCCCCTTCCTGTCCTCAAGCACGAGCTGCTTGCGCGCTTGGTCGATGGTTTTGACGGTGTAGTCGCCTTTGGAGAGTTTCTGGGTGCTGTCGCGCGAGCGGAAATTGAGAACCATGCCCCGTTGGTATGTGCGAAGGTATCGCAACTCTTCGTGCGTCACATTCACCCGAGAATGAATGGTCAGCCGGCCCGATCGTGGGCCGAGCTCGCCGTTGGCCTTGAGTCCGCGCTGGACAGCCTCGTTAACCGCAGACCGTAAAGCCCGTCCCGACGCGTAGATCGACGTCCGATCCCGATCCGCCGGGCTGAGCGAAAGCCACTTTTCGGCAGCAACAATCGCACTGTCGCCGCGTGCCTCGATGGTTGAAGGAGCAAGAGCCCGGAGCGCATCGTCGATGCGTCCCTCCTGCGCGGCGGCCTGGGCTCGCCGCAGGATGGGATCGCGGCCGCGCAAATTCACATCCATGTTGGCGCGCTCGATCCCGGCCTGCTGGACGAGGTCGAAGGGTTTACCCGCATCGACGGCGCCTAGCTGTCGCTTGTCACCGACGAGAACCAGACGATGGACTTCGGCAAGGTTAGCCAGCCGTACCAGCTTGGCCTTGTCCTCGTTCGACACCATCGACGCCTCGTCGAGCACCAGGACATGGTCTCCGAGCGCACTCCGAGCCTCGCTCAGCAACGTAGCATTTCCCGGCTCGTGCAGAAGCCTGCCCCATTGGGCGAGAAAGCGGGCAATGGTCATCGAACGGATGCCGGTGTCGCGCTCGAGCATCTGGACGAGCGTGTTCTGCACCGCGAGCCCCAGCACCTGCTTGCCTTCCTCTCGGAGCAGCTGGGCGACCGGCTTCATCACGCTGCTTTTGCCCGCCCCGGCTATGCCCTGGATCGCTACGATCCGGTCACGCGATGAGAGCACAAGACTCGCCGCATTCCTCTGCCCTTCGTTGAGCGAAATTCCGTGGTTGATCGCAGCAACTGCCTGAACCCGTTCTGCGGCGTCCGGCCGATTCAGGATGGGCAACACCGCACCTCGTCCCTGGTCGACGTTCGCGAGAATGGTGCTTTCAAGGTCAAGCGCCTCGCGGCTCGCCAACCAGCCTTTGTGTTCGCCTTTGCCGGGCTCAAGTGCGCCGCTTCTGACCAATGCGTTCACACGGGTTTCGACGTGATCCACCGTCGTCGGTAGCCCAAAATCGAGCGCCGCTTTCAGCAATCCCTCACGGGGAAAGGCTGCCTCGCGCTGCGAGAGATGACGCACCGCGGAAGCAACAGCCTGCGCGGCCGCGATGGTCGGTGCATCCTGCTTGAGGACATGGGCAGGGATCAGTGGATCAGTCGGATCGCCCTTGATCCGCTGCGCGAACTCTCTCAGCTTCGCAATTCCGCGCTGCAGAAGGCTGCCCTTATTCGCGCTGGGAATGTCCTTCGTTGCAGCACGCATCTGCGACGCATCGATCAAACCGGCAAGGTCAATCCCGACTTCCTGGGCTCTCTGCTGCCATGCATCGAGAAGGCCTTCCCGGTCCCTGACGGGCGCCTTGCTTTTCCTTGTAGCGAGCACAGCAATGTCACGGGTTTTCGGGGTGTTCTCACCCAGCTGGCGTACCGCGTCGAGGACTTCTTCGCGCCGCGTGGAAAAAGCCATGACCTGCTCGCGGGCGATGCCCGCTGCTTCGAAATTGCCATGCTTTCCAACCGGCCCCGCCTCGTAGCCCATTTTCTCCACCGCCAGACGAAAGCGCGCCATGGTCATCGAGTTGAGCAGGGTGTTGAACGACCAAAGCTTGTCATTGCGAAGCGCGCGCCACTTCCCGTCGATGCCTTGCGTGACATTCGCCACGACCGCGTGAAAATGCAGGTTCGGCTCCTGGTTGCGGTTGGTGTCGTGCTGGAAAAGACCAATCGTCAGATTATCTGTCGCGACCTTCCCGTAGCCAGCCTGACTGCCCATCCGGGTCTGCGCCGCGTTCTTTTCTGCCCAGCGCAAGGTCTCGATGACGGCCTCGCGATAGGCATCGATAATCCGCTGGTCGCCGCCCACCAGCGCGAGCAGCGACCAGCTTTTCGGGAGTGAGAATGTGAGGTCGGTTCCCGGCCTGTGGGCCTGGCCCGCATTGCCAACCTGGATGCCGCCGGGCAGTTCTCCCCGCAGCAAGGCATCGAACTGCTCGGCGTTTACGCGGCCCTCAAAGCCAAGTCGTTCCGCTCCCTTCCCGACCCAGGTTCCGGAACGATCGGCATCAGCGCCGGTGTAGTAATTGTCTGCCGCGAAATAGCTCGCGGCGGCGGAAGGGGAGCGCACATTGGCGACGGAAAGCATTCTGCCTGGTCCTCGTCACGGCTCCCCTCGCGGCCGGTAAACCCCTCCCCATTTCGTCTTCACATGTCGGGCTCGAACTCGCCGAAATCCTTTTCGGGAGGATCTGCGACCGCGCCTTCGCGTAGGTCTTTTTCGACCGGTGTGAGAGGCTGGCGCCCGTTTGCAGCCGAACGGGCTTGAGGCTTCGAACCATCCTTTTCACCTGCGTCATCACTGGCGGTTCCTGGTTCGGACAGATGCTGTTCCGCGCCCATTGCTGGTGCATCCTCACCGGTTTGCACTGCGGCGAGAGGTAGCGTTGGACCTGCATCCAGATGCGTAACGGACCGGGTTTCGGCACCGAGATCACCAGCAGCGCGCCCTGCGTTCCGCCTTTCAAGCGGCACAGGCTCCTGTCGATCTTGCGGTTCATCGGCGATACGGCGCTGCCCCTCCAGGTCGAGTTTGAGCTGCCTTAAATCGACAGGCTTACCGGCACCGTCATCGTTCGAAGCGGGATGCTCGTCATTCGGTTTCGAACCCGGCTTGGCTTGGGGCGTCGTTGCCGCAGGACCCTGGCCAGGCCTTATGAGCGGTTTCTCGCGGGCGATGAATCCCTCGGCAATACGACCACGTGTGCGCGGAATGAGCGAGACCGGCGCAGCGGGAAATCCGTCGGGAAACTTGATGTAGGCTGACAACCTCGGAAGGTTCATGAACTGGTCGGGCAGGAGCAGCGGCTCGATCTGCCGCCTCGGCGTCAGGCTGACTGCGTCGCGCGCATTGTTGTACCCGTAGCTGTAGCCTTCTTCCATGTCGCGCACCTGCCGGTGGCCGATGAAATCGGAGCACCAGGTCGCCGTTTCGCGATCGGCTGTCGCCAGGATGAGCTTGGTGCGCGCAAGCGAGGACAGTGTCATGGCCATGTTCTCGCCATAGACTTCCTTGAGCTTGGCGAACGCATGCACCCCGGTGACGATCGCACCGCCAAAATTGCGTGCGGTTTGCAGCCCCTTTTCAAGCGCCGGTAGTCGGTGAAGGGCGCCGAGTTCGTCGATCAGAAACCACATCCGCAGGTCCTGCGTGCGCTCGAGCGTCATCAGCGTATTCATCGCCGTGTCGAGCCACAGCGTCAGCAACTGAGAAGAGATACTCATGTCGACATAGCGGGCAGAAAGGAACAGGATCGAGCCCGCCTGGCAGTCGCCTTTGACCCAGTCGCGGACCGAAAAGCGCGGTCCGGATGAGGGCAAAAGCTTGAGCACTTTCGCATTCGCATTGAACACCGCGCGGATCGATTCCGCCATGCGGGCCGCCTCCGGAGCGGTCAGCGGATCGGCCATGGTACCGCGCATCAGCTTATGCACTTCGGACAGATCTGCGGTCATCAGCTGCCGCGCCAAAGCCTCGTTGGTCGCAGTGCCGGTACGGGCAAGATGGAGGCACATCTCAACGAACAGCATGCGCGCCGCGAGCACCCAGAACTGTTCTGAACCACCCCCGTCATGGGGCACTAGTGCTTCGGCAGCGGCATGAAACTCAGCTTCCGTCGTGCAGTCGTTGAACACGCTCCACAGCGGACACCGCACATCGACAGGATTGAGAATGATGTCGCGCGCGGGATCATAGAAGGCTTCGATAAAGGCCCCTGTCAGGTCGAAAATGACCGCGCGCTGGCCGCGTTCACGCGCTTCGGCAACGAGTTCGGTAAGCGCCACGGTCTTGCCGGTTCCGGTTGTGCCAATAAGCATGGCGTGGCTCTGTTCGAGCCGCCACGGCCAGCTTACACCGGCAAGATGTGCGGGTTGGTAGTGGCCCGCTTCGGCGAGCGCCGACGAGCTCGCAAGCCGCCACTTCCAGCCGAACTTGTGTCCCAGTTCCTCGGCCCGGAATGCCTTGTTGTGACGCTCGATTTCTTCTTCGAGTTCGTCGAGCGAAACAAGCATTGCGCCGCGCTCGTGCTTGCGCTCCTTCGACCGCCCGCCAAAGCGCTCGGCGAACCACCAGAAGAACACGAAGGCCGGGATCAACAGTACCGCCGAGACCAGCAAGCCGTGCTTCACTGCCGTAAGAAACGCCTCGACCGCCTCGCGCATCGGCGGGAACTCGCGAACGATAGAAAAGGGGAGGCCGACCCTTTCGCCGTCAAGCAATTCAAGGTTGACCAGTTTGGCCGGATCGAACTCCATGAAGGCATAGAGACTGGCGTAGATATGCATCCAGACCAGGTAGATCTGGTGATCGCTCAGAGCCGACCGCACTTCCCAATAGCAGGTGCCGACCGCGACCAGGCCGGTGACAATCAAAGGCCCCTTCAGGCCCGCTGCAAACATAAAACCGAAGTGGCCGAGCAGCTGGCTCCCGCGGGTGAAGTTCAGGAGATTATGCTTCATGGGATTGGCCTCCCATGTTCGCGTTGACGGGGAGGCCAAGACGCTCGAGGCGTCGCCGGTACGCTTCGTGAGTACGGTCGCGCAAACTCGCATCAGGATGGCTAGCCAGAAGCGCATCGAGCGCCACCGAAATGAAGATTGCCTGGCGCGCGGGATCGAGCCCTGCGGGGCGTTCTTTCGCCTCGTTATCGCGCTGCCACGCTGCAACAATGAGGTCACGAATAAAGACGCTGACACTGACGCCATGGTCCGCGGCACACTGGCGAACCCAGTTACCAACGGAGAGAGATACGAATGTCTGAAGCCGATCTTGTCGGGTCATGAAACAGGTTCCTTGTCGGGCCGACGGAACCTGGCTCACCTCGCGGAAGGTGCTGATGAGAATAAATCGTGAACAACTCGCAGTCAATCGAAAGATTCAGGCTATATTTCAGAGTGATAGATGGATGTGAGTTGTCAGCGGATCAGCGCAAAGCCGCTCAACTCGCAGACGGGTTGATTTCGCCCAAAACCACATTCTTTAGCAATAACAGAAAGATAAATCCCGAAATCGCGGGGTAGGGTGTGCTCCTTTGTTCCCAGGTGCGCGAGGAGGTCCAGGCAATAAGGGGGATTGATCAAGGACGACCTTTCCCGATCTCCATGTTGGAGCGCGAGCAACCAGGCCTGGCACCTCTTCGGGTGCAGATCGAGAGCATTTCGACGCCTCCAGCCAAAGACAGCACCTGCGAAAGAGGCAGCGGCCAAGGGCGCGTGGGAAGCAAGGCAAGCGGGGCATGTCGCATGCCCTAGCTTCCCGCCGCCCGACCCGGTGCCGGTTCGCAAGTGCGCGCGGGGCCCAAGAACAAATTACGCCGCACCCTCAGGAGCGCATCGCAAGTTGCGCGGGACAGAGTGCGTCCACAGGCCCGCTCCACTTATCGGGTGCCGCCGCAGTGCGGTGGGCAGCCGTCAGAGCAACCGACCGAACCGGGTTTTGTGCTTGATTGGACTACCCGGCGAACAAGAAAAAAGGGCAGGAACCGTTCCCGGTTCCCGCCCTGTCGGTAGTCTCAAAACTCGTCGAGCATGCCGCCGTGGACCGTGTGGACCACCCGCGCTGCGAGATGTGCTGGCAAGATGTTGTAGTCACCCTCGTCGAGGGCAAAGTACCCGAGTTCGTGATCCTCGATAACGTGCTGATCGAAGAAGCTGTGTAGCGCTCTCTTCTCGGCTGTTTCCAGAGCCTCGAAATAGCTCCGGGACGCAACGGCGCAATGCATCGAATAAGCCATGATAATCCTCCTGATTTCTGTCGTGAGACGACAGGAGGTGCGCGCGATGGTCTTGTGCATCCCGGGTCAGGGATCGCCCGAATGGGCGACCGCGATAGCGGCGGTGGGGGTAACGATTTTGTTCGCTGCCGGATGCAATCCGGTGGCGAACAAAATGGTGGGGCCCCGCCGTCCTTGAGGCGGGAGGCGCAAGGCCATCATGCTGGGAGAACCGTGAGCAAGAACCCACCACCTCCGCCCCAATATCGAACGCCTGCTGCGTGCGAATTGCCTTTCCTACACCCCGATGACGCAGGCATGGAGACAACCAGGGAGCAAATCCGAGGGGGACAAAAGGACAGGTAACATGCCCCGAAACAGGAGCGCGATTGCAGCTCTACAAAAGCTCGAAGCAGACCGCGAGGCGCTCGACGCCAAACAACGCGAGCTCGAAGTACAAGCGGCCAGAGAACTCGGCGAAATCATCCTGGGAAGCGGCCTCGAAAGCTTCTCGAAGAAGGGCCTGAGGAAGGTTGCCGAAGAACTCGGGAAACTCGGCGAGGATGCCGCGATCGAGAAACTGACGGGGCGCGGTGCAACCCGTGCTTCGAATGCTGCGCCGGGAACCCAGTAACCACAGAAGAAGAGGCCCTGCCGCTTGCGGCAGAGCCTCTTCGTAGGGGGCACGGCCGGGATCGATGTCAGTCGATATCGGGAGCGTCGGTGTTGTCGTTGTCGTCGCCGGTGTCGTCTCCTTGGCCGTTACCGCGGGAGAGGAAGTCGATCTTGTCGGCGAGGATCTCGGTGCCGTAACGCGTGACCCCGTCCTTGTCCTCCCACTGGGTGTAGTGGATGCGGCCCTGGACGCTGACCAGCTGGCCCTTGGAGCAATACTGGCCGACGGTCTTGGCGAGGCCGTTGAAGCAGGTCACCCGGTGGAACTCGCTTTCCTTGGCGGTGTAGCCGTTCTCGTCCTTGTAGGTCTTGCCATCCTTGTCGCGTGCGGGGCGATCGGTGACGACGGTAATCCCGGTGACATTGGTGCCGCCCTTGGTCTCGCGGGTGTCGGGATCGCGAGCGATGCGGCCGGTGAGGATTGCGATATTGGTCATGGTGTAAGTCCTTCGGTTCCTCAAACCGGAGACCATCTCCGGCTTGCGAACATCCAGAAGAAGCAGGGCATGGGAGGACTGCACCGCGGGAGCGAAGCTCCAAGGGAAACCTGTTCATGACGGGTGGTGCGGGCAGGCGCGCGAAGCGCGACCACACGGCCGGAAAGGAACGGGTTGCTGTCCTCAGCTGACCTGATTCAGGACTGTTCGCGAAGAAAGCCGGATGGGTGTCGGGTGTGGGTCTGAAGGTGCCAAGACCCTGATGCAATCAGCCTGCCCCATCACCCTCCGATGCTGCCAGGAGATCCATGAAGTTGCGGGCTGCTTCCCGATCCTCCTCGTTCTCGAACGCCACATCGAGATCGGGGGCGGACCCGAACATGTGCAGGAACGACCACAGCGCAAAGCGCTTGCCCCGGTCCTCCTCAAGGCCGAGATCGACCCGGCAATACTCGATGCCGGCTGCAAAGGTGTCGGGAGAAACCCCGGAGAGGTCGGTGGTGGCAAAGTAGCGCTGCAGCAGATCGTCAAGTTGCATGACCGGTCCATAGTCGGGTCTGCGCCGAATGCACATCCGGGCAATGCAGTTGCAGACTGTAAAGGCCCCCTCAGGACCCGGGAGAGGTGCCCAAGGGGCCGCGACGATCAACCACGGTGATCCGGCGCGTCTTGGCATCGATCACCAGTCGTTCGGTGACGCCATTGCCCGGAAAGGCGACGACGTAACGCGGATTGAGCGAAAGCATCTGCTCGTTGCGCTTGAACCCGGCGCGGGCACCAAGTCGACGATCAAGCGAATAGGTCAGCTGCTGGACTTCGCGGCGCTCGGCCCAGCTCGCGGCGAGGCGATCGGCACCCTTGCCGTCACCACCATGGACCAGGAAGAGATCGGGAACCACATCGCGAACCTTGTCCAGCGTCGCCCAGATGTTGTCCGCATAGGTGCGCGCGTCCTCTGCGCTCTCGAAGCTCTGGCGACCACCGGCGAAGACGATTGGAATTCCGTCCGGGATGAGGGCATGACGACGGTTCTCGGCGCGTGCGCGGAGGAAATCGCGGGCATCGATCACAGCCGAGGTAAGGTGGCGCGAATGGCTCGTACGCGAGCCAGAAACAGGCTTCCACGAGGAACCGGTCTCGTCACGGTAAAGTGCTGCGGCAGCCTCCCGCATCTGCTCGAAGGCCAGCATGCTGGCCTCGGCGGCCTGCGCGCGCTCGACCTGCTCTTCCAGATTGCTCGAATGTACCTCGGACCCATCGGCAGATGCGAGGAGGACCCGGATCTCGTCGCTGGCCCGATCAAGTTGAGCCGACTTGCGGCTGGCTGCGCGGTGGAAGAGATTGACCACGCCCCAGGCAATGTCCTCGGCATCAGCTTCCAGGGCCGTGTCGGAAAACATCGCGAAGAGGTCGGACCATACGGCGCCAAGCGTCTGCTCGATCGCGTCCTCGCAGGGAAAGTCGGTTTCGTTAAATGGGGCCGGCCTGATGCTGAGGCCTGAAAGGTCAAGGCCGCTCAGCTGGTCGATGAAGCTGTCGTACATGGGGTGTCTCCTGATCGCTGGGACAAGGAGAGGAGGCACCGTTGCCTCGGCCCTGTCCGCCGGAGCCCGATCAGGGCCGGGGAAAGGGGCGAGACGCACCGCGTAGCGGGAAACCTGCGGCCCTAGGCTGGCGCGGGCAACACGGGCCGACGGGCCGCAGGTTGCGACGCGCCCCGACCGGCCCAAGGGCCTCTCCCGGCGGGCAGGGATGAGGCAAGATCAGGAACCGATGGCGCAAGCGGATCGGGAGCGCTCGAAGATCGCTTCGCCATTCGAGAACCGACCGACCATGCGCAGCTCGCCGAACAGGTCGATGAACCTTCCTGACACCTGGGCGAGCCAGTGCCGTGCCCTTGCCGTTCTTGGGATGTAGAAATCCGCCTCCCAGTACTGGGAATCGTCGCGCTCGGCGAGCCAGATCGCGGCGAGCCCGCAATAGGTCGATATGCCGCAATCGGCGAAGGCGTTTCGCAGGAGGATGCGGTTCTCGCGGCCGCGCCATCCATCGAAGCGCTCGAACGAAGGAAAGGCCGCCTTCGCGGTATCGATGATCTCATCGACGAGGCACTCGTAGGCCCAGTCGACATCTGCGTCTTCGCCGTCATCGAGCAGGCGAAAGGCAACCACGGAGCCGATCGGATAGCTGACGGAACGTCCCATCTCACTGCTCCTTAGGCTGCATCAGCGAGATCGATGTCGGCCTCGCTTTCGCTTGATTGGTATCCGCCCAGTCCGAGCAGCAGGCTGGCCGCTTCTTCGGCCTTGGCCGCGGCGGTGAGGATCGCGCGCTCGTCCGATTTGAGGATCTTGAGCCAGGACGCGATGTAGCTGGCGTGATGGTCGAGGTGGGTGACCGGAAGCCCCAGTTCAGCGCCGAGAATAGCCGAGGACAGTTCGGCGATCAACTCCTCGGCAGCATAGGCCTCGCTGCCGAAGCGGTTCTTGAGATCGCGGTCGAGCCGCGAGGAATGCCCCGTCCAGTGCGACAGCTCGTGCGCGAGTGTCGCGTAGTAGTGGTCGTAGGCTTCGAAGAGTTCGGCTGGCGGCATGGTGACGCGGTCGGGCAGCGGTTCGTAATAGGCCTGCGCACCATGATGGCGCAGGTTGGCGCCCACTTGGGCAAAGAAGACATCAAGCCGCTCTTCGCGCCCTTCGGGCTCCAGCGCGGCAACCAGCGGCTTGGGATGATAGAACTCGGGGAGGCCATCGCACTGGTCGGCGTTGAACACGGCATAGGCCTTGAGCACGCGCCGGTTCTCGGTCTCGGCCTCGCCTTCGGCGTTCTCGACCTCCTTGGTGTAGCTCTTGTAGAAGATCGCGATGGTCGATTTCTCACCCTTGCGGACCTGTCCGCCGAGCTGCTGACACTGACGGTACGTCATCCAGTAGGGCGAGGCGTAGCCACAGCCATCGGCCACCATCCACAACCAGAAGGTGTTCATGCCGCGATAGGGCGTCCCGCAAGAGCGCAACGGCCGCGAGACGGGCACACCGCGCCATGGCTTGACCCAGGGCTTTGTGCCGTGCTCGAGTTTCTCGATAATTGCGGCGGTAATTCGCTGGGCTGGCGATGTCGAAGCAATGCGGCGGGACTTGGTCATGGGAGTTCTCCTGATGACCGGGGCGAAAATGTCCCGGCTCAGGAAGAGCAAAGCTCCCTCTCCTCTCGTTCAATGATGACCGTTATGCGCCTTAAAGTGCGACATTCGGTCGCTAAATCGCGCGGTTCAGAAGCAGCCGACAACGAAAGCTGTGAGTGTCTGCTGTGGGTAAGTGGTCGTCCCGTTGAGGCAGGTCTGCGCCCAGTCGCAGCAGAACGATCATACTCGCCCGTTCTCCTGAACCCGCGGCGAGCTCAAGAGACGCCACCATCAGCGATCCCATCGATAACACGGCAATCGGCCATTCGGCCCCCCTCGCAGGTGGTCGCGACTTGCTGCAGCTCCTCCCGCAGTCGGAGGAGCCTTGCAATCCGCGCGTCGACGTCGGCGAGGTGGTTTCGAGCGATCGCAGCAGCGGCGCCGCAGTCCCTCTCCGGTTGCTCGGATAGTGAGATCAGGGACCGCAGCTCGTCGGTCGAGAAGCCGAGCTCCCGCCCATTGCGAATGAAGCCGAGCCGCCGGACATCGTCTTCATCATAGGTGCGGCGGCCAGAATCGGTCCGGGTTGCCCGAGGCATCAGCGCAATCTCTTCGTAGAAACGGATCGTGTTGATCTTGGTCCCCGTCCGCCGTGCCAGGTCCCCAATCATCAGCCTCGCCATCGCCTCGCCCTTGATCCTCCAGTGACTGGAGGTTCTATAGGCTCCCGCATGAGTGATTCGAACCAGGAATCCGGCTGCGGCTGTCATGGCGACACGCAGAAAGCAGCGAAAGATCCGGCCTATCGCCGGGCGCTATGGATCGTCGTCATCCTCAATGTGGGCTTCGGCCTGATCGAGCTGGTCGGCGGCTTCCTCGCCGACAGTCAGGCGCTGAAGGCAGATTCCCTCGACTTCCTCGGCGACGGCTCGATCACCTTCGTCGGTCTGCTCGCGCTCTCGTGGGCTGAAAGGACCCGGGCCAAGGTCGCGCTCACCCAGGGCATCTTCCTGGCGCTACTCGGCGTGTGGGTGCTTGGCATGGCCGTGTGGCGGGCGATGAACGCGGTGCCGCCGGAAGCCGAACTGATGGGGGGCATCGGCATCGCGGCTCTGGCCGTGAACGTCACAGCGGCGCTGGTCCTCGCGAAGTTTCGTGAAGGCGGCGACGCACAGGCGCGGGCGATCTGGCTGTTCTCGCGCAATGACGCGATCAACAACGTGGCCGTGATCATCGCGGCCGGGCTGGTGTTCTGGCTCGAAAGCGCCTGGCCGGACCTCCTCGTTGCGGCCGCGATCGCGGTCGTGTTCCTCCATTCGGCCTGGGAGATCATCGGCGATGCTCGCAAGGAGCTGAGCGAGCCGCGATGAAGCCGGCGAGCTTCCTGCGCCAGGCGTTCCTGATGGTTCTGCTTGCGTTTGCCGCAGTCTCGCCGGCCCATGCACAGACCGCCCCTGCGCAAACCATCTGGCGGCTGCTCGACTACATCGCGGTCGATTACTCCGGAGCCGTTGCGCAGGGCCGTGTCATCAACGAGGCCGAGTATGTCGAGATGGTCGAGTTCTCGGCCAGTGTGCGGCAGCGGCTGGCGCAACTCCCGCCCACGACAGCACGTGCGTCGCTCGTCAGCGAGGCCGAGACACTACAGGACATCATCGCCGCCAAAGCGCCTCCACTTCAGGTGGCCATCTCGGCACGCGCGCTCGGGCGCGATCTCCTCGCAGCTTATCCGGTGCCCCTTGCCCCTCCCGGGGCGCCAGATCTCGCCCGGGGCGCGGCCCTTTATGCGGAGCACTGCTCGAGTTGCCATGGTGCAAGCGGGAACGGCCGCGGGCTGGAGTCGGCAGGCATGGACCCGCCGCCGATCGACTTTACAGATCGGGCGCGGGCGCGAGAGCGGAGCGTGTTCGCGCTCTACCAGGTGATCGAACAGGGGCTTGAGGGCACCGCCATGGAGTCCTTTGCCCATCTTCCGGTGGAGGACCGCTGGGCTTTGGCCTTCCACGTGGGGCGGTATGCCTACCCCGAGCAACTCGCCGCCCGTGGCCAGCAGGTCTGGGCCAACCCTCGGGCGCAAGCGGCCGTGCCTGACATGCGAGCGCTCGTCAGCCTCACAACAGCGCAACTCGAGCAAAGCCTCGGTTCGGCTGAGGGCACTGCCCTCACGGCATTCCTTCGCGGAAAGCCGCAAGTCCTTGGCAGCGGCGCGGAACGCTCACTCGGTATTGCGCGGGACCGGCTGCAAGAGACCTTGGCTGCATACGAAGTGGGTCATTTCTCCAGCGCCGAGGATCTCGCCCTCGCCGCGTATCTCGACGGCTTCGAGCCGGTGGAGCCGATCCTGACCGCGCGCAACGGGGCACTGATGCGCTCGATCGAAGCCGCAATGGCCGAGCTGCGCTCGAGGATCGACGATCAGCAGCCGGTGAGCAATGTGCGTCAGCAGGTGGACGAAGTCCTGCGGCTGCTAGACGACGCCGAGACGGAAATGGCGCCGGAAAACGCCAGTTCGGCGTCGTCCTTCATCGGGGCCTTCACGGTTTTGCTTCGCGAAGGTCTCGAGGCCTTGCTCATCGTCATCGCCATGATGGCCTTCCTCAGGAAGGCCGAGCGGCAGGACGCCATGCGCTACGTTCATGGCGGGTGGATCGCTGCTCTCTTGGCGGGCGCCGCCACCTGGCTCGCAGCGACCTACCTGATCAGCATCAGCGGGGCGAGCCGGGAGCTCACGGAAGGGTTCGGCTCCCTGTTCGCGGCCATTGTCCTCCTCTCGGTGGGCATCTGGATGCACGGCAAGGCACAGGCGGGTGCATGGCAGCGCTACATTGCCGAACGCATGAGCGCCGCCCTATCCCAGCGGTCATTGTGGTTCCTGTTCGGCCTGACGTTCGTCGTGGTCTATCGCGAGGTGTTTGAGACCATCCTCTTCTACACCGCGCTCTGGACAGACGGAAACGGCGGCGCCGTTGCCGGCGGCGCGGTGGCGGCGACCGTTCTTCTGGCCATCATTGCGGTCGCCATGCTGCGCTACAGCCGGCAGCTGCCGATCTCGACGTTCTTCACCTACAGCTCGATCCTCATTGCGATCCTCGCCGTGGTGCTCGCCGGGAAGGGCATCGGGGGACTGCAGGAAGGCGGGATCATCGATGTCACCCCGTTCCTCGCCGTTCCACACGTCGACATGCTTGGCCTGATCCCGACGAGGGAAACGGTGATTGCGCAAATACTCACGGCCGCCGCCCTTGCAGCCGGGTTCTGGCTGAATTGGCGGGCAGCGCAGACAGCGAGGGCAGCCTAGCATGTGCCGCTTGAGGTAGAGGAGGCAAAACGCGGGCTGGAATGCCGGAAACTGACAACGTCCTCGCTAATGATGAGGCGAGCGCGATGTTAGCGGGACGCGAAGCGGACCGTCGGCTATCGCCTGGAGTCGCTCCATTTCAGACTGGCAGCTAACGGCCCATGATTTGTCATCGAGTGCAGGCGTGCTGACGGTCGAACTCGGGAAGTCAATATCGTATTGATGACGCCCGAAAATTAGCGTGGAAAGCCGACGTCGCTGGACCTTAAATAGCCTTTCAGTGCAGCGGACAACATGGCCGCAACGCAACCCCCACGTGGGATAAGCTACGCCAGATTTTCTCCGCTTGGACAATTGGGCGCGATCACCCAAGCAAGTTAGCTGTGGAACAGAAGCTGCAGCGTGCCCATATGCTAAGCCATGTTGAAGACCCTTCGTATCGCACGCCGGGACCGGAAGCGCCTGGAGGAAATATTCAGCGTCACTTCCCGCTATGGACTCGGCCTTCTGCTGGCGCGGATAGGACTGGACCGGACGGGCAGCGACGATGCCGGCGACGGGTCGTCACATAGCCTGCCTCGGCGCACCCGCCTTGCCATGGAAGAGCTTGGGCCAACCTTCGTGAAGCTCGGCCAGATCCTGGCGACACGCGCCGATCTTCTATCTCCGGAATGGATCGCCGAACTCGAGCAATTGCATAGCAAGGCGCCGACGCTTCCCTTCGAGGAGTTGCGACCGATTGTCGAGGAGGCGCTTGGTGAGGCGCCCGAATGCACCTTTGCGGAATTCGATACAGAACCGCTGGCGGCGGCCTCCATGGCGCAGGTCCATCGTGCGACGCTGCACGACGGGCGCGCGGTGGTGATCAAAATCCGCCGGCCCGGCATTCGTCCGAGGGTGGAGGCTGATATCCGGCTCCTTGCGCATATTGCGACCCTTGCGGAACGCGGCAGCACCGAAGCCAAGCGCTTCGGACCGAGCCGGATGATGCGGCAGCTTGCGGACGCGATGGTCGAGGAACTCGACTTCACGAATGAAGCGCGCAATGCTGATCGTCTGCGGACGGATTTCGCGAACGAGCCGAGCGTCGTTGTGCCCGAAATCCACTGGGAATGGACGTCCGAGACGTTGCTCGTCATGGATTACATAAACGGTGTGCCGCCGAGCAATGCGCAGGCTCTGGTCGCTGCAGGGCTCGATCCGACCAGAGTAGCAGCGCTGGGCGCCGACATGGTGCTCGACATGATATTGGTGAACGGCCGGTTCCACGGCGATCCGCACCCGGGGAACCTTCTCTGCCTGCCGGGCAACCATATAGCTCTGCTGGACCTGGGCATGGTTGGTTATGTATCTCCGCGCAGGAGAGAGGAATTCGTCAGCTTCGTGCAGGCGCTCAGCACTGGCAGCCCCGCGCAGCTCGCCGACGTGCTGACGCGGTGGTCAGTGGGCGACGACGTTCCGGCCGACCGCGTGCTCTCCGCATCCGAACGGCTGATCGCGCGCCATGGCAGCGGTCGATTGGTTCTGGGCGCCATGGTAACCGACTTTCTGGGGCTGATGCGCGACGAGCGCATGACGTTACCACCCGATCTTCTCCTGATCTTCAAGGCGCTGATCACGATGGACGGCGTGTTGTCGAAAATTGAACCGGATTTCGACCTGACGCATGCCATGCGACGCTCTTCGTTTCGAATCGCGCAAGCGCGGTTGTCGCCCGAGCACTGGGCTCCCGTTCTACAGGGCGTCGCCTGGGAATTGCTCAAGATCGGAGATGATGCGCCGCGCCTGATCCGGACAGCGATCCGCCGGTTGGAGCAAGACAGAACGCCGCCGGCTTCATCGCCTTCGGATCGCAGCCGCGCGAGTGCCGACATTCGCTGGGTTGCAGCTGCAATCGTCTCAGGCGCCGTGATCATGGCGATAGCGCCCTGGTTTTATTAAGCCGTGGTCGGCGAGCCCGTCGAATTTCGGTTGGGTCATTAGCTGAATGGCAGCCTTGTGCGCTCACGCCGCTAACATCGGACAGTCGGCTTGCGGCCCACAATTTGACACGGAAAAGGCGGCCCGTCCCGATTGGGACGGACCGCCCGCCGAGTGATCTGGACCTGTCAGGAGGGGTCAGGCAGCCTGCTCGGCAATTTCGCCAGTTGCTTCGGCGTTGACCGCCTCGTCGCCTCCGTGATCCGCCAGTTCGGCTCCTTCAGAACCGGCGAAACGCATGATCGGCGGAACCCAAGCCTGCGCCCGTTCCTTGACCTCGGGCTCGCCAATGAAGTTGCCCGAGAAGATGCGTTCGGCAGCGCTCGAAAGCTCAGCCTTCTTCGAAGCAGCGTACCGACTGACCAGTTCGGGACCTCCGGCGGCATCGAGCGCCTCGAGCGTGCGGGCCTTAGCCACTCGGTCGAAGTAGTTCGCCGCCGTTGGCCGCCACCAATGCGCCGTCTCGATCTCGAGCAGCGACCCGAGGATCTCGTGCAGTGGCACCGAACGCTCGCGTTCGCAGGCAAGACTGGCAATGAGTGTGCGCGAGACGACATGACCAAGCCAGGCCGAGCGCGCCTCGTCGGAAAGCGCCTGGAAGTTGGCGAACCGCTCGACCTCGCTTGTCCCAGCACGCCAGCTTTCATCGAGCGACCCGGCAAACTCGGCCAAGGCAGCGCTCGCCGGTGCATCCTTGGCCTCGAACCCGGCGGCGGGGCCGGTCGCGACAGAGCCGACAAGCGTAGACGCTTTCTTCGCGCGCCAATCGTGCCCATCGGCATCGGCAAGCGTGAAGACCATAAAGTCGAGCGCCAGTGCCGGATCGTTGGCGAGATGGATCGCCAGGATATCGCGGCGTTGCATCGCGAGCTCGTCGAGTAGGCGCTGCGACAATGAGCTTCCCTTGGGCTTCGCCGCACCACTCTCTTCAATGGGTTCGACCACGCCTTCGTCGGTGATGACCTCGGTCTGGGTGTAGTACTGCGGGACCAGTGTTGGCTCGCCATTGCGCGAGAGGACGAGGAAGGCACCTGCCCCCGATTTCAGCTCGTCGGCAAGCACGGGGGGACGATCATTGAGCGCGCGCATGGCGCGGTCGATCACCACCAGTTCCTTCTCGGCCTTAGCGACCTCATCTTCGTCGCTGTCTTCATCTTCTAGCACAGCGGCGACGCGGTCATAGTCGGCCTCGAGCTCGCCGAGCTCCTGCACTTCCTGTTCGGTCATTGGTGCAGGCTCGCAGGGCAGACGGCTCAGACCTTCGACAAGGTCATGGCTGACATAGGTGCCAAGCGTCGCGCGCACCCAGGCAAGGCCATATTCAAGCGCGACCTTTTCTGCGGATTCTTCCATGGTCTTGTGCGCGAGGTCTTCGAGCAGCGCGACATCGATCCAGCTCTCGCTGGCATCGTCGTCGAACAGTTCGCGCTCGATCCGGCCACCTGCGTCGAGATAGGTATCGCGTCCGACGAGCACAGCTCGCGGATCGGAACCACGCACCGTGGCATCAAGCACCATGCGGCGGATCGTGTCGGGCGTGATCTGGTACCAGGCGTCCTGCAGCTCGGCATAGACATGCGCCTGGCGCTCGACGTCCGAAATCGCGCCATAGGCCTTGGCCATGTCGAGCGTGATCGTGCCTTCGGCGAGCGCTTCGAAGACACAGGGTGCAAGACTTGCCAAACGCAGGCGCCCTTCGACGAAACGGACGGTGAGGCCGAAGCGGCGTGCCACGTCTTCGGCGGTAGCGCCTGCCTCGATGATCGCCGCGAAAGCCTGCGCCTCGTCGGCCGGGTTCATCGCGAGACGCTGGAAGTTCTCGGCAAGGCTGGCTTCGCGCACTTCGCTTTCCTCGCCTTCGATGACGAGGCAGGTAACCTCTTGGTTCTCCGGCAAGGTGCCCTCTTCGGCCAGCGCCTGCAGCGCGGCGAGGCGGCGACCGCCGGCCTCGACCTCGAACTTGCCGCGCTTTCCTTTGCGCACGACGAGGTTCTGCAGCAGACCGCGCGCAGCAATGTCTGCCCGCAGCTGGAGGTCGGCCAGCACGTCGTTCGACTTGCGAACGTTGCGCGGGCTCGGGACGAGCTTCTTCAAGGGAATCGACTGGATCATGGGTGTTCTCCTGATGGAAGGAAGGCGCAGGTGAGGATCACGAGGCCCACAAGCCCAAAGGGCTCCCTCCACTCTCATTCTGAGATTGGGGTCTGCCCTAAGGATCAGGCGGCAAGCGCGGGGAGGACCGACGAGGCTCTCGACACCGGCACGAACAGCCGCGTGCGGTAGCGGATGATCTCGGTGAAGCAGCCCTTGTTCTTGTACCAGTCGAGCCGATCGGGCGAGAACCCGGTCAGTTCAAGGCGCTGTTCGCCGCCGACCAGCGAGCGTTTCACCGTGAGTGGATCGTGGCTGGCAAGGCCCAGCGGTTTGCCGCTGGCCAGGACTAGGTCGCCGATCTGGTCCGGCGCCGGAGCGGTAACTCTGGAGAGGCCAAAGGTCTCGGCGATTGCGGCGAGATCGATATCGAGCACTTCACGCCCAATGATCGACTGGCCGTCCTCGGCAACGAGCCGAGTGACGCGGACATGATCGCCAGACAGGCGCTTCCACACTGGCAGTAGCAGCCCGGTGGCGAGATGGACGCGCTCGGTCACCGGCGACTTGGCCGCTTCCTCTTCCTCGGCCCGCCAAGCGCTCGTGAACGCGGTGACGCCAATTTCTTCCCAGTGGCTCTCACCGAGTGCCTCAAGTGTCCAGTTCGCGGACTTGAGCGGGCGCAGCAGGCGGCGGCGTTCGATCACGGCCCCGTCGTCAGCAATGAGGCGTCGGGCCGGAACCGACAGTGCGACCATGCCAGAGCGCGCATTGCGCATCGGGATCGCGCGCGGGCCGCCGATCTCGTGCATGCGTACGAGGCGCTGCAAGCGTAGAGGCCGAAGGTGCCTCGTTACTTCGAGCGAGACGAGGCGGGTCTCGGCTCCGGTCACGGGGTCCGTGCGGAGAAGTTCGTCGGCAAGGACCGTGAAGCGATCGACCCTGACGGTTTCCAGTCCCTGGTCGAGCGTTCCGGCTTCGCGTGCGGCTTCGATCCGCGCCTCTACCAACCCGAGATATTCGTCGAAGATTCCGTTCTGGAGCGCGATCGGCAGGGCGAGGATGCGGTTGAGCCAGCGCTGGATCGTGGGGAGATTGTCGGTCAGCCCGCCATCGGGGTTTTCGAGCCGGAGGCCGGTGCGCTCGACAAAGTTACTGAAGCTCGTGGCCTCGAGCTTGCCGTCATAGAGCAGCTGGAACCAGCGGCTGAGCGCATCGCGCGCGTAATCGCTTTCGAGATTGTCTGCCGGGTCGAACAGGTTCTGTCCGCCCGTCTGGCGCTGGCCGCGCGTAAGCGCGCCCAAAGCGTCGAGCCTTCGCGCAATAGTCGAGATGAACCGGCGCTCGCCCTTCACATCTGTGGTGACCGGGCGGAACAGCGGGGCCGAGGCCTGATTGGTGCGGTTCGTGCGACCAAGACCCTGGATGGCGTTGTCGGCGCGCCATCCCGGTTCAAGCAGGAAGTGAACCCGGCGCTGCTGGTTCCTGGCGCCCAAGTCGGCATGATAGGAACGCCCGGTGCCGCCCGCATCCGAGAAGACCAGGATGCGCTTGGTCCCTTCCATGAAGCTTTGGGCTTCGGCAACATTGGCGCTGGGGCTACGCCGTTCGAGGCGCTGCTCACCATCGCGGCCCAGGACAAGCCTGCGGGTCCGGCCCGTGACTTCGGCCACGGCGTCGGTTCCGAAATGTTCAATAATCGCATCGAGCGCAGTGGCGATGGGCGGCAGTGCGCAAAGCTGTTCGATCAGCGCATCGCGCGCAGCAATGGCGCGCGGGCAGAAAACGGGATTGCCCTCTCCGTCGCTCATCGCCTCGGAGCGAAGATTGCCGTCCTCGTCGGCGAAGACCTGCATCAATCGTACCGGGAAGCTCTTCGTGAGGTAGTCGATGACATATTCACGCGGTGAGAGATCGATATCGAGCGCTTCGCGTTCTTCCACGGTAAGGTCGGCAAGGCGCCGGTCGAGCATGGCCTCTGCGGTCGAGACCAGCTGCACGACAACCGAATGATCCTCGCCAAGCGCCGCTTCCATTGCAGGGATCAGGCTAGGCAATTTCATCGAGAGCAGGAGCTGGGCAAAGAAGCGCTGCTTGGTACCTTCGAAGATTGAGAGCGCCGCAGCCTTGGCGTTGCGATTGAGTGTATCGCCGCTGTCCTCGTCGACCACGCGGGTTGCTTCGAGTGCAGCTTCGAGGTTGCGGTGAATGATTGCCCAGGCCTCGGCATAGGCATCATAGATTTTCACCTGCGCGTCGGTCAGGCTGTGTTCGAGGATCTCGTACTCTATCCCGGCGAAGGACAGCGCACGGGCGAGATAGAGACCCTGAGCCTTTAGGTCGCGGGCGACAAGCTCCATCGCCGCGACGCCGCCAGCGCGGATCTCGGTCATGAACGCCTCGTGGGTCGGAAAAGCGGTCTCGGGTCCCCAGAGACCAAGCCGTGAGGTGTAACCGAGGTTGGCGATATCCGAAGCGCCAGTGGCAGACGCGTAGAGCACGCGGGCGCGCGGGAGATGGTTCTGCAGCCTGAGGCCCGCCATTCCTTGTTCGGAGCCCTTGACCTTGCCGCGGATTGAAGAGCCCCCGAGCGCATTGGCCATGGCGTGGGCTTCGTCGAAAGCGATCACGCCATCGTAATCCTCGCCCGCCCAGGCAAGGATCTGGTCGAGCCGCGTATCCTCGGCGCGGCACGAGCGCAGCGTCGGATAGGTGACGAAGAGAATGCCTTCGGACATCGTTGCAGGGTGGCCAAGTTTCCAGCGTGAGAGTGGCTGGAGATCGAGCGGCAGCCCGCCAAGCGCTTCCCAATCGCGGCGCGCATCTTCGAGCAGCGCCTCGTTCTTGGTGATCCAGATATGGCGGCGCTCACCTGCGAGCCAGCGGTCCATGATGACCGCGGCGATCTGTCGTCCCTTGCCCGCTCCGGTTCCGTCGCCAAGGAAGAAGCCTTGGCGGTATGCGTGCCCGTCTTCGGACAGTTGGAGCGCGGTACCTTCCTGGCTGACCTTGAACAGGCCCGGAAGATCGCGCGCAAATGCCTGGGCAGCGTAGACCAGTGTCTCGCACTGAGCCTCGGATAAAAGGCCATCGGCTTGCCAGCCTGCAGGGAGAAGCGGCCGCACTTCGGGCTGCGGTGCCGTGACCGAACCCATGGCGACCGATTCCACGAGCGGGGTAGGATGGACCGGCGCATCCTCGAACGCGATGCGGCTGGGCCGGTAAGGCAGGTAGATGCCTGCCTGTTCAGGCACCGGTGCGGGGTCGGCGAGGACCGAATAGGCAAGATCGATTGTATTTGTTGTGGCTTCTGGTGTCGCTGCGAACGGCGCCACCGGCCGGACCGGCGTGCGTTGGGTCGAAGCCTTGCCCACAAGGCGCATAGGTTTGCCGACTGGCAGACGATGAATGTTGCCTGATGTCTGCGCGCGGGGCCGAAGCGCAGTGATAAGCTCGTGGAGTCCGATCAGGTCGGCGGTATCTCCGGTGATCGCTGACGCAGGCGCAGTCGGCGTCTTGTCGAACACGACCAGGCGAACGGCGATACCTGTCCCAGTTCGGCGAAACATCTGCTGCAGCCGCACATCGAGGAGAAGCGACGCTTCGTCCTGTGCCTCGGCGAAGGTGGAAGCATCGAAGCCTTCGGGCATGATGGCGACAATCCTCGCCCCATCGGCAGCGGCCCGGATCGCGCTGCGCAGGTGGCGCTGCGCCGTGCCGCCGTCCTTGCCGCGTTCCAGGCTGTGAGCGAACGGCGGGTTCATCAGCACGGCAGACGGAACAGGGCCGCGAAGCAGGTCGGCGATAAGTTCCCCGTCATGCGCAGCGATGGTGGCCGAAGGGAAGACGTGGGCCAGACCGTCTCGTCTTGCCGGATCGATCTCGTTGAGGAGCAGCGAAGCGTTCTGGAGGCAACTCCAGAGAGCAAGGGCACCATTGCCTGCGGACGGTTCGAGGAGCGTGTCTTGCGCCGAGACAGCTGCGGCCTTCGCCATCAGCCAGGCCAGCATTGGCGGGGTCGAGAACTGCTGGAGCTCGACCTGTGCTTCGCTGCGAACGTGCCGCGGCGGCAAGGCTGCTTCGAGCCAGTCGAACCGCGCTTCGGCTTCGTGTACATTCGTCGCCAGATCGATCCGTGAGGACTCTCGAAGCCAGAGCAGCGCGCCGATCTCGACCGCGTTGTTGTAGTCGTCGATCGTCCAGGCGCTTCCCCAGTCTAAGACGCCAGTCTCTTGGGCAAACAAGCCGGAAATGTCCGCACGGGCAAGATGACGTCCCGAAGCAAGAAGCTCGGCAATCCTGGTGCCGATGGCGTAGGCCAATGGCACTGACGACAACTGCTCGCCAGCTGGAAACAGGTCTGATTGAAACATGGCAATTCGTCCTCCTGATGGGGGCATTGGGACACGCCCTCTGCCGGATCAGGAATTCGAGAAGCTCTCTCTCCTCTACCGCGCCGCTTTGCGGCGCAGCCATGCTGTCAGTTCATCGTTCCAGTCGGTGTCGTGTGATGAGGGTTTGCGAACGTGGATCGTTCGCCCATCGCGGGCATAAGCGGCCAGGCCACGCGACGCGGCCAGCTCGCCGCCAGCATCATGATCGACGAAGAGATGAAGCTCGGCCACACTCTCGGGCACGCTGACGAGGCCGAAGCGCTCATTGCCCAGGGTCGCCCAGACGGGAATACCGGTGAGAGCATAGGCCGACATCGCGCTCTCGATTCCCTCAGCAAGGCCGAGCTTGCCGGAAACCGGAGCGAAGAGACGGGCAGCAGCTTCATCGAGCGCGCCGAGCGCGCGCTTCGGTTTTTCGAAGTCGGCCTTGGCGTCGCCCGAAAGGAATGTGCGATGGATGGCGATCGGCCCCTCGTCGAGGCTGACTGCCGCAATCATGGCGGGCAAAAAGCGAGTGCGTCCCTTCGGACCAAGCGGCGTTCGTGGGTGGAAGCGGAGCGCCGGCGATACGGCGAGGATGCCGCGGCTCTCAAGATATGCCTTTGCCGGACTGGCACGCAGTGGCTGCGCATCGCGCCAGATCCTCAGCGCTGCCGCCGAGGGTTTGCGGGTGCTGGTCGATTCGGGTTCGTTGGTGGTCGCAGAAGCTGAAAAAAGCGCCGGTGCTTCGAAACCTTCACGCGCCAAAGCAGCCAGCACGCTCTGCTGATCGCATCCCGCGAAACAGTGGAAGAGGATGGCCTTTTGGCCGAGCGTCACACCAAGGGACGGCGTGCGGTCATCATGCGCGGGGCAACAAGCCATGCCCTTTGTGCCGGACCATTTGCCCCCTCGCGCTTCGCAGATACGACGGGCGGTCTCGGCAAGCGACCGGTTGGGATGAGTTTGGACTGACAGGGACATGCGAGCTCCTCAGCATGCAAAATGGCCCCCTCATCAGCGTTCCTCTCCTCTCCCAAAGGCAGGCATTCGCGGCTTTCCTACAGGCACATGTTCTTTTTATGTTCTCTTTCGATTCGAATCAATGGAGCACAAGTCGAGATGACCTGCCTCAATTGTCTGACCGCGCTAGCGGTCGCCTGTCTGGGGATGATCGCGACCTCCTCACAGCAAGTTCGCGCCCAGGATTTCACCTTGTTCGAGCACGCGATCGTTCCGCCGAAGGCGGACCAGCAGCCGGCAAGGGAATATCTTCCTGCAATCTACCAGGCCGAGCCAGCAAACGTATCCTACCGGGAAGGCTTGTATATGGCGGCGATAGCCGAGGCTGAACGCCGTTACGGGCTTCCGACCAACCTGCTTCGTGCTCTTATCTGGGCTGAGTCCCGCTTCAATCCGATGGCTGTGAGTCCGGCCGGTGCTGCCGGGCTGGCTCAGCTTATGCCGGCCACGGCGAGAGAACTGGGCGTCCGGAACCGTCATGACCCTCTTGCATCGATCGACGGTGGCGCCAGGTACCTTCGCGATATGTTGGACCGGTTCGACGCGGTCCACCTGGCCTTGGCTGCTTACAATGCTGGCCCAGGTGCCGTCTCCCGATCACGCGGCATTCCCAACAATGGTGAAACGCCGCAATATGTCCGGTCTGTGTTGGGACGTTGGCAAGCAATTGGTACGTACAATTGACGAAACTACCTGATTTCCGGCTATTGTCTGAAATCATGTGCCGGAATGAAGACGGACAACGCCAGTGAATGAGACCCCCGGTGAGCCGTTCGACTTTCGCAAGGCGTTGAAGACACAGAAGCGCCGGAAGCTGAGAAAGGAGATCGCGTTGGGTTTGGGAGCATTCGCGATCGTATTTGCTGGAGGGATGCTGGCACTCAACTGGCCAGTCCATGATGCCAGCCTTGCTAACGACGATCAGCAGCCTCAGGCTTTATTCCAGCAAGCAAGCTCCCCACAATTCAACATCTGCGGATCCATCCGACGCACATGCGTCGTGGATGGAGATACTTTGTGGCTTGATGGCGTGAAGATCCGGATTGCCGACATCGACACTCCCGAGATCAGCGAGCCTCGTTGCGACTATGAATACCAGCTCGGCATGCGCGCGACGCACCGCCTTGTCGAATTGCTCAATGACGGGCCCTTTGAACTGAGGACTATCGGGAGCAGAGATGAGGATCAGTACGGTCGCAAATTGCGGGTTGTAACGCGCGGCGGCCGCTCGCTTGGCGATCAGCTGGTCAGCGAAGGCCTGGCGCGAACCTGGACCGGGAGGCGTGAACCATGGTGCTGAACCGCGATCAGGAATTGTGGGCCGTCGCACTCTGGGTCGAAAAGAACCATGGCAAAAAGGGAACCGCGTATATCGCGCAGCAAATCCAGCGGCTATCCAACGAAGGGGACGAGGCAGGCATAGCAACGTGGAAGACTGTTGCTGAGCGCTTCGATCAGCTTAGCTGCCAAAGCTCTACGAACTGAGGCTCGGCACGATGCGGAAGTGGCTTAAGGTATGGGGCATCAGAATTGAGTTCGCCCTGCTCGCGTCAGTGTTCCTGACAGGGCTGGTCCTGAGCCTTCAATCCTGCACTGGCTGAGAAGAAATTCGTTCTTCCGATCAACCATTCGCAAACTTTCCCATGATGACCTTTCCTCCTGTCCGGAGCTCATCGAGGTAGTCGCTCCACCATTGAGCCATGCGCACGCGCTCTTCCCAATGTTTGCCGCGATGGTAGATGCCACGCACAACATTGCTGTCGCCATGTGCCAGGGCACGCTCGATCGCATCGGGATTCCAAAGGCCCGACTCGTTGAGGAATGTCGATGCTGTCGCCCGGAGTCCATGCGCGGTGACTTCTTCCTTCGAGTATCCCATGCGACGGAATGCGGCATTGAGCGTGTTTTCACTCATGGGACGCTTGGAGCTGCGCGCAGATGGGAAAACATATCCTTCGCGGCCGAGCATCTCGGCCAGATCAGTGAGATAGCCTCTAACCTGCTTGGAAAGCGGGACGGCATGCGCTCGGCGCGCTTTCATTTTACCGGCAGGGATCTTCCAGACCCCATCGACGAGGTCGATCTCATGCCATTCGGCGTGCCGGAGTTCGCCGGGGCGTACGAACACATGCGGCGCTATCTGCAAAGCCAACTTCGTCACCATGTAGCCAGTGAAGTCGTCGATTGCGCGCAGCAGCCCGCCTAGCTCGGTGGGCTCGAGGATTGCTGCATAATGCGTGACTCTCGGCGTTACGAGAGCGCCCTTCAGCATACTGGTCGGATCGGATTTGCAGCGGGTGGTAGCAACACCGTAGCGAAACACGCGGCCTGCGAACGAGCGGCATTTCTTCGCAGTCTCGTGCTTACCAGTGGCTTCCAGTCGTTTGAGAGGAGCCAGGACTTCGAACGGCTCGATCTCGTCGATGGGTCGGTTCCCGATGGCAGGCGCAAGCTTGTCGAGGAAATAATTGGCCTTGACGATCGTGCCATCGGCGCGGCCATTCTGGACCATTATTTGTTCAATATACTCACGTGCGACTGCCTCGAACGTCTGTGCAGAAAGGAACTCTGCGCGGATTTTCCGCTTCCGCTTCTCAAAGGCCGGGTCGCCCCCAGAAGCAACAGCTCGTCGTGCCTCGTAGGCCGCGTCTCGCGCTTGCTTGAGGCTGATGTCGGGATAGCTGCCGATGCAGAGCTTCTTTTGCGCTCCGCCGATCCGGTATCGGAATCGCCAAAGTTTGCCGCCGGTCGGCGTGACCTCAACATATAGGCCGCGCTCATCGGTTACCTTGTACGGCTTATCCTTGGGCTTGAGTGCGCGGAGGCGAGTATCTGTCAGCGGCACGTGGGGGCCTTTTCATCTGGGCCTTTGCGAAATGGCCTCAAAAGGCCCACAAAAGTGTCTGGAACCCCCGAGAACAGGCGGGACGATCCGGAACGATCCAAGGGCCAAATCCCTAGGATTTCTGCGGGTTTTATAGATTATTTGGGAGAACGTGAGAAGAACAAATGGTGCCCAGAAGAGGACTCGAACCTCCACGCCCTTTCGAGCGCCGCCACCTGAAGACGGTGCGTCTACCAATTCCGCCATCTGGGCACGGGCGGCGCGTTGGTGCGCCGCGGGTAGGTGGGGGCCGATAGGGTCTGGCCGCGCGCTTGTCAACGCTTGCGAGCGTCGTCGGCACGATTGCCCGGTTGCCGTTCGCGGGGGCCTGTGCCAATGGCGCTGAGGCGCAGGGCAGGAAGGAAGCGATACGGCATGATCGAGAGCGCGACACCCAATCTCACCGGCAAGATCGTCACCGTGCTGGGCGGCAGCGGTTTCGTTGGACGGCATCTCGCGCAGGAACTGCTGGCGCGCGGCGCGCGGGTGCGGATCGCGAGCCGTAATCCGGAAAAGGCCTACAAGATCAAGCCGCTCGGCAATCTCGGGCAAGTCGCCACGGCGCGGGTGGACGTAACCCGGCCCGAAACGCTGGCGCGCGTTCTCGCCGGATCGGACGCGGTGGTCTACCTCGTCGGCGCGTTTTCGGGGAACCTCGATGCCTTGCAGGGCAAGGGTGTGGGACAAGTCGCCGCGGTCGCCAGAGAGGCCGGTGTCGCCTCGTTCGTGCACATCTCCGCGATCGGCTGCGACGCGGGCTCGCCGGTTGCCTATGCGCGTACCAAGGCCGAGGGCGAGGACGCCGTTTTCGCCGCCTTCCCCGAGGCGACGGTCCTGCGCCCCTCGCTGCTGTTCGGTCCCGACGACAATTTCGTGATGATGTTCGCCAAGCTGATCGCGGCTTTCCCGGCGCTGCCCGTCTTCGCCCCCGAAGCGAAGCTGCAGCCGCTGTTCGTCGACGATGCCGCCGAAGCGATCGCCAGCGCCATCGCGACCGATTCGGCCAAGGGCAAGATCTTCGAGATCGCCGGCCCCGAAGTGATCACGATGATCGAGTTCAACCGCCGGATCGCCGAGGCGCAGTGCCGCCATCGCGCGCTGATCGAGCTGCCCGGCTCGGTGTCCCGGGCGATCGCCGCGGCCACCGGCTGGCTGCCCGGCGCGCCGATCACCAGCGACCAGCTCGCGCTGCTCGAGGCGGGCAGCGTGGCGAGCGGCAAGCTACCGGGGCTTGCCGACCTCGGCGTGCGCCCTCGCCCGCTCGAGCTGTTCCTCGATCGCTGGATGGTGCCGTTCCGCAAGCACGGACGCTTCGCGGACACGTCGACCGCGCGCTGATCCGGGCCGGGCCACCGCAGGCTCGCTCCTCTGGAGCGACCGCGTCGGGCGGCGATGATCAGACATCGACGTCGGAATAGTGGCTGGGCGGCTGGATCACGTCCATCCGCTCCTTGAGCAGCGGGCCGAAGCTGGGCCGGCTCTTGATCACCATGTACCAGCCCTTGGCCTGCTCGTGGCTCGACCAATCGAGCCCGCCCAGATAGTCCGCGACCGAGATATGCGCCGCCGCCGTCAGGTCGGCGAGCGTCATCGTCGGTCCCGCCAGCCAGGGGCGATGGTCGATCAGGTAGTCGAGGTAGTCGAGATAGTCGTGGCCGAACTTCATCGCGTCGCGCAGCGCACCGGCGACCGGAGCGTTGCCCATCAGCCGCTTGATCATCTTTTCCTGGAGCAGCGGCGCGCCGACATCGTCGAAGAAATTCTCGTCGAACATGGCGATCAGCCGCCGCTGCTCGGCGCGCTGCTGCGCGGTGCCGCTGATCAGCGGCTGGCGGTCAACCGTCTCCTCGAAATATTCGCAGATCGCCCGGCTGTCGCTGAGCGTGAGGTTGTCGCGCGATTCGTCACGGATCACCGGCGTGCGGCCCGCCGGGTTCATCTGGAAGAGAAGCTCGCCGTCCTTCCACGGCCACGCGGTGCGCAGCTCGTAAGCGATGCCCTTCTCGCTCATCAGCAGGCGCAGCTTGCGGCTGAAGGGACAGAGCGGAAACTGATAGATGTGCCACATGGCCAAGGGGGATGCCAAAGCCCGCACGCAGCGTCCACCCAGGCGCGCCGCCCGGCAAATCCAATAGGCGTGGATAAAGCCCGGCAACCCGCGCATCCGGCGGCGTTCGGCGCGCGCGTGTCTCGCGCCGCGAGACGCGCTTGCGATCGCACCGGCGCTGCGCCTAGCGATTGACCGCGCGGGAGCGAGCGAACAAGCTGCCCGGGACCAGCGCGGCGGATCGCAAAAGCGGGAGAGAAACGACATGCTATTGAAGAGTATCCGGCTCGGCAGCAACGACCTCGACAAGACCAAGGCGTTCTACGACGCGACCTTCGGCGCGCTGGGAGTCGGGCCCTCGAGCGCGCCGCCCGAGTATCCGATCGCGATGTACAGCCTGCCCGGCGGCACCAAGTTCGTCTGCGGCCCCGCGCGCGACGGCAAGCCGTGCACCCATGCCAACGGCGGGACGATCATCTTCGAGGCGCAGAGCGAGGACGAGGTGAAGGCCTGGCACGCGGCCGGGCTCGCCAACGGCGGCGCCAGCGAGGGAGATCCCGAGCCCAAGCCGCAAGCCCGCGGTGCCTTCGGCGCCTATCTGCGCGATCCCGACGGCAACAAGCTGGGCGCCTACTACGGTCTCGAAATGGGCTGAACCGTGGACGCGGCGGCGCCCGGATCAGTGCGAGAGAAGGAAGACCGCGTGCTCGGCGCGGAAGTTCGCCGCGGCGGGGCTGCAAAGCCGGTCACCCGAGAGGAACCATGACTTCTCGACCCGTATCCCGTGCTCGGCGACGAGATGGCGGAAATCCTCGATCGTCAGGTGGTGGATGTTGGGCGTCTCGTACCAGGCGACCGGCAGCAGCCGCGTCACCGGCATGCGCCCGTTCCACAAAAGCGAGGTGCGCACCCGCCAGTGGCCGAAGTTGGGGAAGCTGACGAAGGCCCGCTCGCCGATGCGCAGCAACTGATCGAGGATCCTGTCGGGCCGCATGGTGGTTTGCAGCGTCTGGCTCAGGATCGCGACGTCCACCGAATTATCGGGATAGAAGGCGAGGTCGGTATCGGCATCACCCTGGATGACCGGCAGGCCGAGCGCGACGCAATGCGAAACGTTGGCGGGGTCGAGTTCCATGCCGCGCGCGTCGCAACCCTTCCGGTCGCGCAGCGCGGCCAGCAGCTCGCCGTCGCCGCAGCCGATGTCGAGCACGCTCGCGCCCGGAGACACGTGGTCGGCGATGATCGCGAGGTCGGGACGAAGGCCGGTCATGCGCGCCTGTCCGGCATGCCGGGATCGATCCGCGCGGCGAAGTCGGCCGAAAGGCGCTCCATGTAACGCTCGGGCCGCAGCGGGGAATGAAAGCCGAGCGCGGCATAGACCCCATGCGCGTCGGCCGTCACCAGCGCGAAGCGGCGCACGCTCGCGTAGTGGGGGTGATCGAGGAACCACCGAACGAGACTGCGGCCGATGCCCTTCCCGCGCGCGGCCTCGTCGACGATCACGTCGGCGAGCCAGGCGAAGGTCGCCTTGTCCGAGATCACGCGCGCGTAGCCGACCTGCCGCGCCTCGGCGTCGTAGGCGCCCAGGTTGTGCGAATTGGCGAACTGGCGTTCGAACGCGTCACGCGCGAGCCCCGGCGACCAGTAGCTGTTCGCCAGCCAGCCGTGAATCCGGTCCAGGTCGAACCGCCCGATCTCGTCGCTGAGTTCGATCATCCGAGGAATCCCGCAACCACCTGGTCGAGCGCGGGGACGTCGAGAAGGAACGAATCGTGGCCGAACGGCGCCGAAAGCTCGACGAAACTCACCGGCAGGCCAGCCGCGTTGAGCGCATGCACCACGTTACGCGATTCGCTGGTCGGATAGAGCCAGTCGGTGTCGAAGCTGACCACGCAGAACCGCGCGCTCGATCGCGCGAAGGCCTTGGCCAAGAGGCCGCCATGCTCCTCGGCGAGGTCGAAATAGTCCATCGCGCGCGTGATGTAGAGATAGGAATTGGCATCGAAACGGTCGGTAAACGAGATTCCCTGGTGCCGCAGGTAGCTTTCCACCTGGAAGTCCGCGTCGAAGCCGAAGGTCTTCTCGGTGCGGTCCTGCAGCCGGCGCCCGAACTTCTCGGTCAGCCCCGCTTCCGAAAGGTAGGTGATGTGCGCGGCCATGCGCGCCACCGCTAGGCCTTTGTCGGGGCCCTTGCCGCTGCCGTAATAGTCGCCGTCGCGCCACGAGGGATCGGCCATGATCGACTGGCGTCCGACTTCGTGGAAGGCGATGTTCTGCGCCGAATGGCGCGCGGTCGAGGCGATCACCAGGGCCGCCGAGGCGCGATCGGGAAAGTTGGCCGCAAGGCTCAGCGCCTGCATCCCGCCCATCGAGCCGCCGACCACCGCGTGGAGCCGTTCGATCCCCAGCGCATCGAGCAGCGCGACGTGTCCGCGCACCATGTCGCGGATGGTGATGACCGGAAAGCGCATGCCCCAGGGCCTGCCGTCGGGCGAGAGGCTCGCCGGGCCGGTCGAGCCCATGCAACTGCCGATCACATTGGCGCAGATCACGTAGTAGCGGTCGGTGTCGATCGGGCGGCCCGGGCCGACCATGCGCTGCCACCAGCCGGGCTTGCCGGTTATCGGATGCGGGCTCGCCACGAACTGATCGCCGGTCAGCGCGTGGGTAATGAGGATCGCATTGTCCTTGCGCGGCGAAAGCGTGCCGTAGGCCTCGTAGGCTATGCGCACGTTCTCGAGCGTTTGCCCGCCGTCGAGAGCCAGGGGCGACGCCAGGGCAAGGACTTCGCTGGTCTCGGATAGGGGGACACTCGCCATGGTGGCGTGGAAGTGGTGCAGCGAGCATGCCATGTCAATTGCGCAACCGACCGCGATCGCGCCCGCGCAGGCTGTCCAAGCGGGATAGCCTCGGCTAAAGGCTGCCTCCAAATGAGCCAGACCGAGTCCCCGATCCCCGCCGCCCGCCCCGTCCCCAAGCCCTGGATCGAGGCGATCCACGCCTATGTACCGGGCAAGGCAAAGGGCGACGACGGCCGCGTGCTCATCAAGCTGTCCGCCAACGAGAACCCGCTGGGCACGAGCGAGGCCGCGCTCGCGGCGCGCCAAGGCGCGGTGGCGCCCTCGCTCTATCCCGACCCCGACAGCACCGCCCTGCGCGCGGCCCTGGGCGCCCGCCACGGCATCGCGCCCGAGCGAATCATCATGGGTACCGGCTCGGGCGAACTGCTCAACTGCGCCGCGGCCGCCTTCGCGGGACCGGGCGATGAAGTGCTCTACGTCCGCTACGGCTTCTCGCTCTACGACATCGTCGCGCGGCGCTGCGGGGCGGAGCCGGTCATGGCGCCCGACGCGGACTACGGCACCGACATCGAAGCGCTTCTGGCGGCGGTCAACGACAGGACGCGGGTGGTGTTTCTCGCCAATCCGAACAACCCCACCGGCACTTATCTGACCAAGAGCGAACTGGCGCGGCTGCACCGCGCGCTGCCCCGCGACGTGCTGCTGGTGATAGACCAGGCCTACGCCGAATACGTCGCGCCCGAGGACGACGACGGCGCGCTCGAACTGGCGGCGGAGCATTCCAACGTGCTCGTTACGCGCACGTTCTCCAAGGCCTACGGGCTGGCGGGCGAGCGTGTCGGCTGGGGCACCGGAGACTCCGCGCTGGTCGAAATCCTCAATCGCATCCGCGGCCCCTTCAACCTTTCGAACTCGGCGCAGGCGACGGCGCTTGCCGCCGTCGGCGACGAGGCTTTCGTCGAGCGCAGCCGCACCCACAACCGCGAGGAACGCGCGCGCTTCGTCGACGCGATCGAGGCGCTCGGCAATCACGGGCTGCGCGCGGTGCCGAGCGAGGCGAACTTCGTCCTCGTCCTCTTCGAGGGCGCGCTCAGCGCCGAGGCGGCTTACGCCGGCCTTGCCGAGCGCGGCTACATCGTGCGTTGGCTGCCGGGACAAGGGCTGCCGCAGGCGCTGCGGATCACCATCGGTCTGCGCGAACACATGGACGCGATCGCCGCCGCGCTGGCCGAGATGGTGGAGACGGCGGGCTGATGTTCGATCACGTCGCGATCATCGGCCTCGGCCTGCAGGGCGGCTCGATCGGGCTTGCGATCCGCGCCTATCTCCCCGGCGTGCGCACTAGCGGCTACGACATCAGCGCCGCCAACCGGGACGTGGCGCGCGAGCGCTGTCTGGTCGACAGGGTCTGCGACACCGGAGAGGAGGCGGTGCGCGACGCCGATCTCGTGATCCTGTGCGTGCCGCCCTGCGCGATGGGCACAGTCGCCGAGGGGCTGCGCGACGCGATCCCGGCCGACGCGCTGGTGAGCGACGTCGGATCGAGCAAGAAGTCGGTCGCCGACGCCTTGGCCAAGGCGCTGCCGGACCACCTGGTCATTCCCGCGCACCCTGTCGCCGGCACCGAGAATTCGGGCCCGCAGGCAGGCTTCGCCAGCCTGTTCCGCAACCGCTGGTGCATCGTCACGCCGCCCGAAAAGACCGACCTGCTCAAGCTGACCGAACTCGTCGCCTTCTGGGAAGCGCTGGGCGCGACAGTCGAGATCATGGACGCCGAGCACCACGATCTCGTGCTCGCGGTGACGAGCCACCTGCCCCACCTCATCGCCTACACCATCGTCGGCACCGCCTCGGATCTCGAGGAAGTCACTCGCGGCGAAGTGATCAAGTATTCGGCGGGCGGATTTCGCGACTTCACGCGCATCGCCGCTTCCGATCCGACGATGTGGCGCGACGTTTTCATCTCGAACAAGGACGCCGTGCTAACGATGCTCCAGCGTTTCACCGAGGATCTCACCGCCCTTCAGCGCGCGATCCGCGTCGAGGACGGAGAGGCGCTCTACAAGCATTTCGAGCGGACGCGCGCGATCCGCCGCTCGATCATCGAGGAAGGCCAGGACGACGCCCGTCCGGACTTCGGCCGCGCCGACCACGACGGCGACGCCTGAAAAATTTTCGCCATCGTGGGATCCGATAGCAGTGCCGCGCTGTTTTGCGCGCGAACGACCACATCCGAGGCCGCGATATTTCCATGAAGCTCTCGATCCGCTCCGAACTCGACTACGTGCTCCCCGAACGCTGCGACGTGCTGTTGCAGGTCGAGGCCGCGATCATTCCCGAACAGAAGGTTGTGTCGGCGCATATCGACCTGCCGGGCACTGAGCACTTCGCCCGCGTCCCCGGCCACGACACGATCGGCGACCGCATCTGGCTGCGCCACGGCGGCGATCTGACCGTGACCTACACCGCCGAAGTCGAGATAGAACGGCTGAGCGCGGACATCTCCCAGCTTTCCGCGGTGCCCCCGCACCAGCTTCCCGGCGAGACGATCCAGTACATCCTGCCTTCACGCTTCTGCCCCTCCGACCGCTTCCAGACGCTGGCCGAGGACGAGTTCGGCCATCTCGACGGCGGGGCGAAGATCACCGCGATCCGCGACTGGATCCACCAGCACGTCGATTATGCGCCGGGCAGCAGCAATGCCGAGACCGGGGCTATGCAGACCTACATCGACCGCGCCGGGGTGTGCCGCGACTTCGCGCATCTGGTGATCACCCTCGCCCGCGCCAGCACGATCCCCGCGCGGTTCGTGAGCGTCTACGGACTCGGCGTCACGCCGGAGGACTTTCACGCCGTGGCCGAAGTGTTCCTCGACGGGACCTGGTACCTCGTCGATGCGACGGGCATGTCCTCGTCCGACCGCATGGCAAAGATCGGCGTCGGGCGCGATGCCGCCGACGTCTCGTTCCTCACCTCGTACGGCGCCGCGCACATGCGCTCGCAATCGGTCGAGGTGCGCGAGGCCTGAGCGCTAGCCGCCGGGCGGGTTGAGCGCGTTGATCGCATCGAGCACGCGCGCTTCCATCACCGGCCGCGCCAGGCCGGGCGGGATCGTCTCGCCGACGCGATACGTGATCCGTCCGGGTTTTTTCCAGCGCCGCTGGTAGAGCGGCCCGCTGTCGATCGCGACCGGCACGACCGGCAGGGCGAGCAGCTTGTAGAGCCCCGCGAATCCCGCTCCGAGCGGCTTGCGCTCGCCGTGCGGCACCCGCGTGCCCTCTGGAAAGATCGCCAGCGGTCGCCCTGCCGCGATGTGCTCGCGCGCGGCGGCGATCATCTTGCGCAGCGCCTTCGCGCCCTGGTCGCGCTCGACGGCCACAACACCGTATTGCGCCGCCGCCCTGCCCCAGAGCGGGATGCGCAGCAGTTCGACTTTCGCGAAAATCGCCGGATGCGAAAGCGCGAGCGGCAGTTCTATCGCCTCGAGGAAGCTCTCGTGCTTGAGCGCGACAAGCACGCCGCCCTGCGGAATCCGCCCCTCGACCACCACCTCGATGCCAAGGATGTGCCGTGCGCACCAGCGGTGAAGCGCAGCCCATCTCTCGACCACTCCGCGAAATGTTTCGCCGCCAAACGGCATGGCGACGAGCGATGCCAGCACCATCGGCACCGTCGCGCCATAGAAGCAGACGGAGAACAGCAGCGTCCGCATGACATCGCCGGGGCCGGCCTTCATGCGTCGAACCAGAAACCGGACACGAGGCGCGCCAGCCACTTGTGGTATTCGAGAAACAGGATGCCGAGGCTGGGCCGCGTGGTCACCGCATCGGTCACCAGCTTCACGCCCTCGGGAAGCTCGCGCGCGATTTCGAGCGAGGCCCGGCGCATGTGCCAGTCGGACGTGACCAGCCGCACCGATTTCGCCTGCTTGGCGCGCACCCAGTCGCCCGCCTCCACGGCATTGCTGCGCGTGTCGTAGGCATCGCGCCCCAGGGTCACGCAGCATTGCATGAGCGAAGCGCTCACATCGTACTCGGCGCGGAACTCGGCCTCGCGTACTTCGGGATCGACGCCGGAGACGAGCAGGCTCGGCGCCTCCTTGCGGCGCAGCAGGTCGAGCCCGTGATCGATTCGCCCCGCGCCTCCGGTCAGGACGATGATCGCATCGGTCCGCGCTTCTCCGGCCGGAGACGGCAGGGCGACGGCGAACCAGAGGAACCCGAGCATCCAGACGAGAACGGCCGATGCGGCAATGCGACGATACATGACGAGCGCGCCTATAGCATCTTGCGCAGGGCTTGCATCACGGTGATGCGCGCCGTCAGCATCGCCAGTCCGGTCGCGACGATCGGCACGAGCGCCAGCAGCGCCCAGTCGAGCGGACCGAGCGCGCCGTTGTCGACCATTCCCGCGCCCAGCCCGGCGAAACGGCGGCCCAGCGCGAGAATCACCACGGTCGCCAGCACCAGCCCCAGAATCCCGCCGCCCATCGCGTCGATCGCGATCGAGCGCTGGAAGACCCGGGCAATCTGGCTGTCGGTGCCGCCGAGCAAATGCACGATCTCGATCGTATCGCGGTTCGCGCCGAGCGCCGAGCGCGCGGCGAGCAGCACCGCGGCCGCCAGCGCGACGAACAGGAGCGCGACCAGCGCGACCGCCAGCCATTGCAACGATACGACCGCCGCGAACACCGGCTTGAGCCAGTTCGACTGCGCGTCGATCCGCGCAGAAGGCGCCACGGGGCGGAGCAGCGCTTCGATCCGGGAAAGCCGCGCGCGATTTGCGGTGCCGTCGAGCCGCACGTCGATCAGCGCCGGCACGGGCACGTCGGAGCCTGTCGCCCCCTCGATATCGTCGCCCAGCCAGGGCTCGATCAGTGCGTCGACTTCGGATCGCGGCACCTTGCGCAGCGACACGACCCCCGGCATCCGCTTGAGCGCCTCGACCGCGGCGTCGGCTTCGCTCTGCCGGACGTCCTCGCGCGCTTCCACGAGCTGGACGGTGACCCCGCCTTCGAGTTCCGCCTTCGCCGAACTGACCGCGTTGCCCAGCGCCAGCCCGGCGGCGAGCGCGATCACCGTCATCGCCACCATGATCGCGATGACCCATGGCATCGGCCCGGAAAGCCGCGGCTGCGGGACGATCTCGGTGCCGCCGCCCGCGAAACTGCGCCGCTTGCGGTCCAGAGCCATGCCCAGGCGCATCGGCCCCAACATCATCGCGAGACTCTGCGCGGCGGATAGCGCAGGGCACCGGTCGGATCGAACAGCCGCCCCTTGTCGAGCCGCATGATCAGCGACGCCGGAACCTTCTTGAGCAAGTGCACGTCGTGCGTCGCCACCACCACGGTCGTGCCCTGCCGGTTCAGGGCCTCGAACAGACGCAGCAGCTTGATCGCCATGTCGGGGTCGACGTTGCCGGTCGGCTCGTCGGCGACGAGCATCTGCGGACGGCCTATGATCGCCCGCGCGATCGCGACGCGCTGCTGTTCGCCGCCCGAAAGCGTGGCCGGACGCGCGTTCATGCGCCCGGCCAGCCCGACCCATTCGAGGATGTCCGAAACCGGCTTGTGCAACTCCTCGTCGCTGAAGCCCGAGACGCGCAGGGGCAGCGCCACATTGTCGAAAGCGGACAAGTGGCCGATCAGGCGGAAGTCCTGAAAGACCACGCCGATCCGCCGCCGCAGCTCGGGCAGCTTGCCGCGCGCGAGGGTGATCGCGTCCGATCCGAACATGCGGATCGCCCCGCGCGACGGGCGCTGCGCGAGGTAGAGCAGCCGCAGCAGCGAGGTCTTGCCCGCGCCGCTGGCGCCGGTGAGGAAGTAGAAGCTGCCGGGATAGAGCGTGAACGAAAGGTCGCTCAGCACCTCGCGATCGGTGCCGTAGCGAAGGCCGACGTTGTCGAACTGAACGATTTCGCCATCGGCGCTCTGGGTCATGGAATTAGGTCTGTATCCGTCTCTGGCGCGACGCGATGAGGCCTATAGCCGTCAATGAGTGTGGAAAAAAGGCCGTCCGGAGCGTCACCCACACCCGCGTGACTTGTCGCGTCAGCGTCACTGATGTTTAAACGGATCATGATTATCGCCTGCCCTGCCTGTTCCACCCGATACGCTGTCCCCGACAGCGCGATCGGGCTCGACGGACGGACCGTCCGTTGCGCGAAGTGCAGGCATAGCTGGTTTCAGGAAGGACCGACGCTCGCCGAAGTAGGGGCTGGAGACGCGACTCGGACGCGGCAGTCCGCCGCTGCGGCGACAGCGCCCGCCACCGCTGCCCAACCGCGGCCTGCTTCCGCTCCTCCTCCTCCGCCCCCTTCCCCGCCCCCGCCGGACATCCGGACCCGCGAGTCCGTAGAGAAGGTCAGCGAGCCGGAGCCCGTCGAACAGGCCGTGCCGGTCTTCGATGCCGCCCCCGCCCGGTCCGCACGGAGCGGCGAGCGCCCGAAGGTCTACGACGACGTCGAGTCGATTTCCTATGCGGACGAGGCGCCGTCGAGCTTCGACTTCTCGCCCCCGTTCAAGCCGCGCCGCAACTGGGCGAGGCTCGGCACCTATCTCGCCGTCGTCTTCGCCGTCGTCACGCTCGGCGCGGCCGCGGCGATCGCGCTCAACGGCGTGCCCGACTGGGTGCCGATCCCGCGCCCGACCTTCGCCGAGGCGCAGCGCGACCTGCAGCTCGACTTCCCGCGCAATCGCCAGGACAAGCGAACCCTGCCCAACGGCACCGAATTCTTCGGGGCCAGCGGCACGGTGACCAATATCGGACAGCAGACCCGCAACGTGCCGACGATCCTCATCGTCCTGCGCGACGCGCGCGACCGCGTGGTCTACTCCTGGGAAGTCGCCCCGCCCAAGCGGACGCTCAAGCCGGGCGAATCGGTGACGATCAACGAAGCGGTAACCGACGTGCCCAAGTCCGCGGTCGCCGCCGAGATCGGCTGGAAACCCGACTGAGTCCCCGGCTGCGGCGGCCCCCGCACGAATTGCGGACTTCTTTGCCGACAACGCTTGCAGCCGCGAAAACCCTTTGCTAAGGGCCCGCTCCTGCCTCGGGGCGATGCGAAATCAGCCCCTCAGATTTAGCGGTCGTGGCGGAATTGGTAGACGCGCAACGTTGAGGTCGTTGTGGGCGAAAGCCCGTGGAAGTTCGAGTCTTCTCGACCGCACCAGCATCCTTTGGAAAATAAGGATGGTTTCGGGGGTTTGGCACAATCTGGCACACTGCCATCCCCCAGAGATTTCATGAGCGGTTCCAAATGCGCGATGACTGACGAGCTGTCCTAGCCCGGTCCGTCATCTAATTTTGCGCGGGCAGCCGACGCGACTGTACGGGGTGGCTGCCGGCCCTTTCGCGAGCGACTTCGTATCAGCAAGACGTGGCCCATCATGGCGACGACGATTTCGCGTTTGCTCGCGCCCGGACCAGGCGCCGTCATAGGCATGCAGCGCGCGAGCGCCGCATTCGACCACGGTATCGGCCGGATACAAAGCGCGCGGCCATCGGCCGAGTGGATGGGCCAAGGGCTCTCAGCGTGCGAGGGATGGCATGCCTCGTCCCCGAGGGCGAAAATGCTGACAGGCGACAACGAGCCGCACGGAAATCAGTCGTGCTCGGGCTGCACGCTTGGATTATGGATCGAGAGTACGGGCAGACGGATGCCGAGAGCGTCGAGCGTGCCGGCGCAATGGACGATCGTCATGGTGAGCATCGGATCGGGATGAAACTGACGAGTGTAGCTGGCGACGCGCTGGGCCTGGGCAAGCCAGGCGAGCAGATTGAGTTCGCTGACTGAAAGAAACGGAACGCCCGGCTCCTGGATCACGAGCGCATTTCGGGCAGCCAGCGAGCGCAGTTTGTCGAACTGGCTGGCATGAAGAGTCGCGTCACGGACTCCATCTATACTCTCGCCGCCTATACTCTCGCCGCGCAGGATGCGAACAACACGCTGTTCCATCGCCGAGCGGCGATGCAATGCGATCGGTGCCCGGTGCTGTTCGTACCGTCTGACCCGCGCCCGTCTCACAACTGCCTCGACAGAGTGAGCGAGACGCTCGCCCCCTGATGCTTGTCGCGCCGTTCGCTGCCCGTGAAGGCACCAATCCGGCTCGGGCTGTAGAAACGGCGCAGGCGATAGTCGTCGGCTCCGCCAATGGCGCTGACCCTCAGCGTGACCTTGAACCCGGGCAAGGCAGTGGTTTCGGCATAAGCGCCCCATACGGCCCGCTCGCGCCAGAACAGGCGTTCACCGTTGTAGAAGACCTCACCTTTCTGAGGCGCGGCATAGGTGACGCCCCAGGAGGATTTGAGCGCGGGCAGATCGTGGCGAAGCTCGGCCGACAGTTCGAAGGGAAGAACATCGTCCATGTTCCGAACCTCGTGCGTCAGCGGATCGCGAAAATGCGAACCGCGCAGCGTGCTGTCGGCAGTCAGCCGGGCGCCGGGCAGGATGGCATCGAGCGGCAGGGCGGCCTGCGCGGTGAGGCCCCATTGCCGGGCATTGCCGACGGTCCCCAGCGCCTCGTCGCCCGAGGGCAGCAGGAGATAGCCGAGCATACCCTGATGCCACTGATGGAACGCCTCCAGCGACAGCGCCCCGCCCTTGCCCCAGCGATGATCGAACCGCAGCAATGCCCTCGTCACGCGTGCGGGGCGCAGTTGCGCATTGCCGCCGAGCGGGCGGCCATCGGCCTGGTCGACCGAAGCGGCAAAATCGCCGAAGTCGAGCTGGTCGACCGTGCGGCGCGCCCCGAGACGCAGTTGCGTGCTCGAAGACGGCGACCACACCAAGGCGGCTGACGGCTTGAAATAGGACAGGCTCTGCTCGCTATCGGCATCGCCGGTGACGCGGATACGCGAGAGTTCGAACGCGGTTCCCGCTTCCAGCTCCAGAGTGGACGAAAGCCGCGAGGTCACATTGGCGAAAGCTTCGCCGCGCAATTCGGAAACGCGCGTCTTGGCGTTGCTGAGCGCGACCGGGATCAGACCGGCTCCGGTGTCCTCCGCATAATCGAGATTGCTGGTGAGGCGGTTATAGGCGATTTCCATGCCCAGCTCCGGGCGGAAGGCGGCACTGCCGCCGCGCGCGGCGGTGGCGCGCGCCACCAGTTCGAGCGGTTTTTGATCGAGTGCGGAGACACCGCGATAGCCGGGCTCGGCGTAATCCTCGTCGGAGCTGTAGGTCTCGAGGCGGCCGAGCCCGACCAGCTTGGCCGACCACCCTCTGCCAAGCGCGCGCGTCCAGTCGACGCCCAGTTCGCCGCTCGCCTTGTCTTCATCGTAGTCGATGGTGCGCACGCCGGTGGGCGAGCCGGAGGTTTCGCCTGCAAACAGGTCGATCGTCTGATCGACAAGATAGGGGTCCCAGTTGAGCCTGGCATTGAGCGTCAGCGTGCCGCCAAAGGCATCGCGCGAGGCCGAGGCGGCAAAGCCCAATTGGGGCGAGCGCCCCGACACCGTCTCGATCCTTGTCCCGGTAAGCGCGCCGCCAGCGTCGCGGAGACGATAGACGGCATCGGAAGGATAGCGCACGATCTCCCCCGACAGTTCGATGCTGGCCTGCCAGGCACCGATCGCCTTGGCATAGCTGATCGCCGCCTGAGGCGAGATATGGCCATCGAAGGTGTGCGCGAGGGTCAGCGTGGCATTACCCGATCCGGCGGCAGCCGCGCGCAAGACGACGTTGGCGACCAGCACCTGTCCCTGTGCCTCGGCGGTGTCCGAACCGCGCAGGAGCACGATGCGCTCGACGCGGGAGGCGGGGATGCGGCGCAGCACTTCGCCGATACCGCCGGTCTTCACGGTGGGACGCTGTCCGTCGATCAGAACATTGCCCGCCGCGCCGCCAAAACCGCGTACGAAATCGCCTTCCGACAATGTGAAGCCCGGCGTGCGCTCCAGCATGTCGAGCGCGGTCTGCGGCTGGAAGGGCGCATAGAAGTCGGCCGGATAGACCGGCTCGGGCTCCACGGCCACCGCTGCGGCCTGGTCTCGCTCCGCGTCAACCGCACGTGCATGGGAGACAGCGCTCCCCGTTCCCGCCGCTGCTAGGGCAAGGCTTGCAAACAACACAGACATGATCGTCACCGCGCGCCGATGAAGAACTCGACCGGGACCACCAGCTCGATGGTCTGTCCCTTCACGTCGTCGGGAGGCTTGGGAAGCGGGGCGGCACGCTTCGGCAGTTGCACCGCTTCGTCATCGAGAGCGCGGAAACCCGATGAGCGTTCAAGCCTGACCGAAAGCACCTTGCCTTCACGGTCCATCACGAAGCGGATCCACGGGATGCCCTGTTCGCGGCGGCGCTGCGCCGAAGAAGGGTAACGCTTCTTCTTGTTGAGCGCTCCCAGCACCCGTCCTTCCCATGTCGGCTTGGCATCGCTCACTTGCGGCGCGGGCGGCGCGGGCTTGCTTTCAGGCGCGGTGGTCAGTTCGACAGGCGGCCCCGGATCGGGAACCGGCTTGATTTCCGGCAGCGTGACCGGATTGTTACTCAGGATCTGAATCTCGGGCCGATCGATCTTCGGCCGGTCCGGTTCGGGAAGGGGTTTTTCCTTTTGAACCTGCTCTGGCCCCGGCGGGATTTCGGTCTCGGGTTCGGGCGGTGCCGCAGGAGCCGCCACATCGAAAACGCTCAGCGTCTGCGTTTCCTGCTGCATGTAGCTGACGCCCCAATTGATAACGAAGGCGCCGAGCACGACAATGTGGAAGGCGATCGTCAGGATGAGACCGAAAGAGCGTTCGCCCGCGCTGTGCCCTGAATAGCCGCCTTGACGCGTGTAGACCGTTTCGCCGTCGGACTTGAACGTGACTGCCGCAAGCGAGGCACTCTTGTCCTCTCCAAACTCGACGTCTCCGTGGATCTCGGCACGCTGCTGGAGGCTCATACGCGCCACCATATCCGGTCCCTCTGTTCAGATAGCGGAGCCATCGGTCAGTTCCGCATCCAGCGCGCCATGTCGCGCGATCTGGGCGGACCGATCTCGTCATGCTCGACAATCGCCTGGCTGCCCGGCCCCACATCGAGCAGGACGTAGTAACCGGTCTTCGGGCGCGGGAAGGTCAGCATGGAATCCTTGCCCAGCTTGCTGGCCAGCAAGGTTTCGCCGGCATAATCGACCACTTCGAGATTGACGCCGGGCGCATCCTCGCCCTCGGCATAGCCGCCACGGCATCGGACAGTGCTTTCATCGAGCAACACACACCTGAGAACCGGCTCATGAGCAAAGGCGGGTGAAGCGAGACCGCCGAACAGCGAACAGACCAGCGCATGTCGCAGAACAAATCTGGCAGCTTTCATCGGGCAGTCTCCTGTTGTGCGAACCACGCGGCGCTCGCTGGCGACACCCTGCTCATCGGCCAGGACGTCCGGTGCACGGAGCCGTCCTTCCCGACCGCGGTCAGCCAGAGTTCGCTGTCGCCGGTGAGATTGGATGGCAACTGGATCTCGACGTCGCGGTCCCGGCCATTGCCACCGAAGGCCATGCCGGAAACGCGCAGCGCCCGAGGCTCGTTCACTTTCAGATAAGCGCGCAGGATCTCGAGATCGCAGGCATCGCAAAAACGAATACGGTAAGCCTTGAGCGGCACGTCGAGATACATGACTTCAGGCGGATCGCGGTCGATCTCGGCAAGGGTGAAGCTCCAGGGACCGACTTTGCCCTTTATGGCATCGTCCCGGTGGAGCGGCATCGTCTCCACGCGAAGCAGCGCGACCACGCACACGGCAACGGTAACGGCCAGCAGGCTCAAACCGATCCAGTGCCGGGACTTGCGAACCGGCTTGTCGTCATTCGTGGTCGCCTTGCGGGGCGCACGTCGGGGCGCTGTCTTCACGGATCTCTGCCAGGGCAGTTCGGGCAACAGGAACACGAGGCTCAGCCCGGCAAGGCTGAGCCAGCCCAGCCACAGAGTCACGCCGACCGCCGCGGTTTGCAGGGTCTGCGCGGCCAGCACCAGGGCGACCGCCAGCAGCAGCCAGCCGAGAATCCAGAAGGCCTTGCGGGCAGGCTTCGCGGGCTTGAAGCCCACCAGTTGCGGAGCGTAGCGCTCGGTACCGACTGCCAGCCCGGCAAAGCCAAGCAGGCTGAGCACGAATATCGCCAGATGCGTGACGCTCATGCCGCACCACCCGCATTCAGCAACCAGGCCAGCACGCTCAGACCGGCCGTTCCAACCAGCATGACGATCCATACCCGCTTCACGCTCGGACAATGGAACGCCCAGAGGACCACGATCGTGTAGATCGTGAAGCCGAGCATGGATGCCGCGAATACGCCCTGCGCCCTGGGAATCGGCCAGAGCAGCGCCAGCAAGACGGTCGCGGCGGAGGTCAGCGCATAACCGCCCAGTAAGGCCGCGGCGACACGCGATGCCACCGTCCAGCGATGGCGTGCGGACACTTCCTTGCTCCGGCTGCTCATGCGTGACTCTCCTGCAAGGGGGGCTCCGACACGGCAGCCGGCTCCTGAGCGGACGAAATCCGTGGTTTCAGCCGCCTGGTTACCTTCACGGCGGTGAAGGCGAAGGCTCCGCCAAGCCCCAGCATGGTGAGGTCGAAGCCCGCCAATACCCAGTCGCCCTGCGCCAGGGTCACGCCCAGGTGGCGATCGGTCGTCAGTGCGTTGACGATCGGGATCAGCGCGAAAGCCGCGCTGGTTGCCCAGAGCAATTCGATCCAGGCGCGGCGCAGGGGCCGCCCCAGCGCATAGAACAGCGTGCCCAGCCAGACCGCGAACAGACTGTGAAACTCCCAGGCGGCGCGGTCGGCCATCTCCACCGGCAGCAGCCGGTTGGCCCAGAAGAACGCGGCCACGGCGAGAGGCAGCCCGGCAATGGTAGCGACATTGAGCACTTCCACCAGCCGCAGGCCGGGATGCTCATCGGCCTCCCGCTCCTCGCTCAGATGGCGTCGCCGCCGCTTGACCGTCCACAGCGTCAGCCCGGTGCCGATCATGCCGCAGCCCAGCAGCCCGGCGGCGAAATAGACCCAGCGCCCCCAGATGTCGGCGAAGCGTCCTTCGTGAAGACCATACATGACGTTCGCCGTCGCTACCGGGGCGCCGCCCTCGCGCGGTTCGTCAGGCAAGCGCGCACCCGTTTCAGCGTGGAAGCGCAATTGTGGCGGGTTGTATTGATCGAGGCCCATGCGTGCGCGGGAGAGCACGATCTCCGGCTCCTCGCCCTTGTGGCGTTCAACGACGATGGAGGCCAGATTGCCTTTCCCCCAGTCCGCCTCCGCCTGTTTCAGCAGGGGCGCGATCGACGCGGCGGGGCGACCGATGGCAGCATGCTCATGCTCGCCGTACAGCTCTTCGTAATACGCATCCACGCTGTCATCATCGGCGCCGTAGAGCATGTCTCGCCCAGCAGGCATGTATTGGAACAGGAAGAAGACGAGTCCGGTGTACGTGATCATGAGGAAGAACGGCAGCGCCATAACGCTCACGGCGTTGTGCGCGTCGAGCCAACTGCGCTGCCCTTTTCCCGGACGAAACGTGAAGAAGTCGCGGATGATCTTCTTGTGGGTGATGACGCCGCTGACGATCGCGAGCAGCATCAGCATCGTGGCAATGCCAACAATGCGGATCGCCCAGTCATAAGGCAGATAATGCAGCGAATAATGCATCCGGTAGAGGCCGAAGCCCCCCGCCGTATCGCGCGGTTCGGCTTCGGGCGGCAGGACGGCCCCGGTCGCGGGATCGAGCCGCTCGCTGCTGCTCGCGCCGAAATCATGACCGGGCCGCGGCATCTCTTCCCAGCGAATGGAAAAATCGTTCCAGCCTCGTCGGCTGGCTTCCTGATGCGGCAGGGTGATGCTCCAACTCGCTGCCACCGGGGCCACTTCGTCGAGCCGCCGCATGGCCAGGCCGGTCAGCTCGGCAGCGTCATAGGGTGCGGGCGCGACCTCCAGCGGCCGCTCGGGTTCCATCCAGCGCGTGATCTCCTGCTGGAAATACCCCGCCGTCCCCGTCACGAAGACGAAGAACAGCACCCAGCCCGCCACCAGCCCCACCCAGGTATGGAGCCAGGCCATCGTCTGACGCAGTGTCTCCTTCATGCGGCCAGCGCCGTCAAAGGATCATGAGCGCCTCGGAGAGGGCCTTGAATTTCGTCCGTCATGCTAATCATTCTGAATTGCCACACTTCATTGACGAACCCGGCGACCGCCTTTTCACTGTTTTCGGGAAAATTTCCGACTGCCCCTCCTGCACGCCCCGCGGGGCGGATGCGCCGCCGCAAGCCGGGGGCTGGCGATGCCTGACTCCTCGCGGACGAAAGAGAGCCTCCGTCGGGTCCGCCCCGATCGCTCGGGCACGAAGGACCCGCGGTCCGCAGACCCTTCGCGCGCCATCGATCAGAATTGGTATTTCGCCGAAACCAGCGCCTGCCTGGGCGTTCCGTAACGCCCGCTATATCCCACTGCGCTGAAATATTTTTGGTCGAAAATATTGTTCACATTGGCGGTCAGAGACAGATGTTCGCTCACCGCGTATCGCGCCATGAGGTCGACCAGCACGAACCCGTCCTGTTCGAAGATGTCGTTATTGGCCCAGACGCCGAAAGCGTCTTCGCGATAGACCCGGCCCTGCCAGCGCAGATTGCCGCCGATCGTCACCCCTTCCAGCGTGTCCGAAAAATCGTAGCTGCTGAAGAATTTGAACGTGTCGACGGGAATATGGGTTTCGAGCGGAGCATCGTCGCGATCTTTCACCTTGGCATGGCTGAACCCGCCGCTGACCTGCCAGCCGGGCAGCGCCTCGCCCGAGACTTCCAGTTCGAAGCCCTTGGACTTGGTGCCGCTGACCGCCTCATAGGCCGTATTGCCCTTGGGATTGAGGAGGCCGGTATCGAGCGCGAAATTGTCCTGCGCGATGTAGAAGACCGCGATGCTGGCGTTGAGCTTTTCATCGAAGAAAGACGCTTTCAGTCCGCCTTCGTAATTGGCCCCCGTAAGCGGGGCGAGGCGATCGCCGTCGATGTCCTCGTTGGTCTGCGGATTGAAGATCTTCGAATAGCTGACATAGGCGGAGACGCTGTCGGTAATGTCGACGACCAGCCCGCCATAGGGCGTGAACACGCCTTTCTCCTTCGTCTTCGGTCCGGATGACGCGGTGGAGTCCGTCGCCCCTTCGTTCCAGTCCTGCTCGGTCCAGTTGGTGATCCGTCCGCCCAGGATCAGGGAAATTCCGTCCAAGGGTTTCAGCCGGGTGGCGGCATAGCCGCTGGCATGCTTGACGATCGTTCCGAACTTGGCGCCGCTTGCCGAAAGAGGCGCCTTGTCGATCTCGCCACTGTCGATCAGGTCGAAGAAATTGTAATTCGGATGGGAATAGGCGGAGCCGCTCCACCAGCCCGGAAAGTCGTCGTTTTGGTCCCGTGAATCGCTGTAGCTGATGCCGACCATCAGATCATGTTCGCGCCCGAACAGCGTATAGGGGCCAGACGCCCTGAAGCTGGCATAGACCTCCTCGAGATAGCCGTTCCACCGGGCGGTCAGGAAATTGCCGCCGACCCCGGTGAGAGGGTCGATCGGGTTGGAACCGTTCACATATCCCAGCGTGTCGTCATATTTCCGGTCCGAATATTCCGCGTCCAGTTTCAGGTTCCAGTCGCCACCCAGATCGTATTCGAGCGACGAGAACAGGTTGAGCGAGCGGTTGTAGAAATCTCCCCACTTGGCCGCGCTGTTCGTGGAGCGGGGAAAATCCGTCGGCCGGCCGTCGGTGAAGAAGAAGGGCAGGCCCGACCGCGCGCCGCCCGAATTGCGGAACTTCTGATATTCGGCGCCGACCGTCAGCAGCAGCAGGCGGTCCGTCACGTCGGCTTCGACGATGCCGTAGAAGAGCTGCTTTTCCAGATGCTCGCGGTCGATGAACCAGTCATTTTCGTGATAGGCCGCGACGAGACGGCCGCGAACGGAGCCGTCGGCGGTGAGAGGCGTGCTGACATCGCCCTCCAAGCGATAGCGATCCCACGATCCCGCCTGGCCGTAAACATGCGCCTGAAAGTCGAAGGTCGGTTTCTTGCGGACCAGATTTATGGTCGCCGCCGGCGTTCCCACACCGTTGAGCAGGCCGGTTGCCCCGCGCACGATTTCGATACGGTCGTAGGCAGCCATGTCGGCCGTCGTCACTTCGAAGCCGTATATCGTGCTCGGACGCTCGGCCCCGTCGATCTGGAAATTCTCGACCCGAAAGCCGCGCGAGTAGAAGCTGGTCCCGTCCGTCCCCAGCGCGGAGCCGATATTGGCGGAAACGCCGACCGTCTGATCCAGCACTTCGCTGATCTCGCTCAACGCCTGGTCCTCAATCCGCGCGCGCGTGAACACCGTGACCGACTGCGGCGTTTCCTTCAGCGACATTCTGAGGCCGGTGGCCGTATTGGTCGACCTGGCGGTGTAGGAGCCGGTCCCCTCCGTCGCGCCCGGATCGCTGGTGATGCTCGGCAGGATGCCGGAGCCGCCGGCGTTACCGGCCCCTGCGACGCGCACCGGGCCGAGCCGGATCGCGCCATCGCCCGATGCCTGCGGCGCGCGTTCCAGCGTCACGCCTGTCGCGCTGACATAGCGAAACGTAAGCCCGGTGCCCGCCAGCAGGCGGCTGAGCGCCGCGCCTGGAGCGAACCTGCCCGAGACCTCGGCCGAGCGTTTGCCCGCAATCAGCGCCGGATCGGCAGTGACTTCCAGCCCCGACTGGCGTCCGAATTCGACCAGCGCATCACCCAGCGGTTGTGCGGCGATCCGGAATTCCCCCTGCGCAGCGGGCACTTCCTGCGCCAGCGCGACGGGCGCGAGCGGCCCGACCAACGCGCCCGTCGCCAGCAGCGGCCCGGCCAGCACCATGCTGATACGCTTGCCGCCCGTTCCCCCGTTCGCCCTCAACATCGATGCACGACTCCCTCATACGATATGCAAAATGGACCGCCATTTATGCTAATGCGTCGCAAAAACGGCTATTCACCGGAGTTGACGGATGAGGCACGCCGGATTCAGCAAATGCCGGAAATTTTTTTTGCGTCGCATGGGGCATTCGGCTTCGGACACCGCGATCCACCGTCAAATATTGTCAAATCGTGGGCGGCTGGTTAGGGCGATTTTTGATAACCCTTCGCAATAAGGCGAAGTGCGTCCCGTTTCCCGCCTGACAGGTAGCGTGGAAAACACCGCGCAACCGGAGGTAACCAACGAATTGAGCGCCGACCGCCCGCTGCCAAGACTGTTCCGATCTCACAACAATGTGCTGATCGACTATGCCAGCGGCATCGTCGGCAGCCGCAGCGAGGCCGAGGATGTGGTTCAGGAAGCCTGGCTGCGTTTCGAGCGGGCGGAACGCGCGCGGCCGGTGCACGAGCCGGTCCGCTATCTGTATCGCATCGTCCGCAATCTTGCGATCGACGGCAGGCGAAAGCTCGGCAGGATCAGCAGGATCCACGACGACGTGGCGAGCGAAAGGCTGGAAGTGGAGGCCGATGCCCGGCCTGATCCGGAAGCCGAGGCTATCGCGCGGGCCGAGTTGCAGATCGTGTTCGACGCGCTCGACGAGCTGCCCGAACGCACACGCATCGCGATCCGGATGCACCGCATGGAAGGCAAGCGCCTGGCTGACATCGCCGCGCATCTCGGCATTTCGGTTTCGCGCGCGCAGGGGATTATCGTCGAGGGTCTGCACTATTGCATGCAGCGCCGGGACCCGGATTTATGACGCCGCTTGTCATGTCGGCGAAGGAAATAGGCACGCGCAATTCGTCATCGCCTATATGCGCCGCTTCGGCAAACCTCGCACCTTCACCCGCCCTCGCGGCAGAGCCGGCCCGGCTATCCCCCTTGGACGGCGCTTGCCGATGAGCACGGACGCACCCAATGGCAAGAGCCCGGCTTTCGAAGCGGCCAACTGGCTGATCTTGCTGGCCGAAGAGCCCGTCGCGGACGAGCTGCGCGCGCAATTCGAGGCATGGCTGGACGCCAGCGCCGCCAACCGGCGCGCATGGGCCGCTGCGACCGATACGTATGATGCCATGGGCCAAGCACCCCAATTCCGGCCCCGCGCAAGTCGGCCGCGACCGGCCCGGTCCGGCGGAACACAAAAACGGCAGCCGATCGCCCCCCGCCGGCAACGCAGGACACCGCGAAAGCGCGCGCTGGCCATCGCCGCCGTCGCCGCGGGCCTGATCGTCGTCGCCGCGCCTTCGCTCTGGCTTCACGTCTCCGCCGACCGGATCACCGGCACGGCCGAGCTGGAGACGATGACGCTCGACGACGGCAGCAGGGTCTATCTCGGCCCCGACAGCGCGGTGCGTATCCGCTACAGCGCGGGGCAGCGGATCGTGGCGCTGCTTTCAGGGGAAGCCTCCTTCGACGTCACGCCCGATCCGGCGCGGCCCTTTCGGGTGAAGGCGGGCGACGTGCGCACGACCGTGCTCGGCACCGCGTTCGAGGTTCGTCGGGAACGCACCGGAACCTGGGTCGCCGTGGCGCATGGCCGTGTGCGCGTGGACGGCGGTGAGGACGGCCCTGCCATCCGGCGCGTGCTGACCGCCGGCGACTGGCTGCGCGTGGATGAGGATCGCCAGGTCGAACACGGCTCCGGCACGGGCGACGACAGCGCGCCGGACCGCGCGACGGTGGTGGTGAAAGACCGGCCCATCGCCGAAGTCATCGACCGCCTGCGCCCGTGGTATGGCGGCGCCATCATCCTGACCGACGCGGAAATGGGCCGCCAGCGCGTAACCGGCGCCTACGATCCCCGCGATCCGGAAGAGGCGCTGTCGCTGTTGCTCAGTGTCCATGGCGGCTCGATCCGCCGGATCACGCCCTGGCTGATCCTCGTCTCCAGATCCGGCTGAACGCCCGCCCGCGATTTTTTTCGCATCGGCGCAGGAATACTCGGAGGCCCCGTCGTCGAACCGCACGAGCGGTAATTGCAACTTTTTCGCATTAGCGAATGATCGGGGCGGCCGCCTCGGGTTTCGACGATGAAAGGGACGAATTGATGAACGAACGGGGGAAAGCGTGGGCTGTCGGCAAGGCGTTCAAGCGATTGTTGGCGGCCACGGCTCTGGCGGGTGGCATGGCGCCGGCGGGCGTGGCGCACGCGCAGGAGACGCAGGCGGCATCGACGCGGGATTTCGACATTCCGGCGCAAAGCCTCGACGACGCGCTGATCGTCTTCGCGCGCCAGTCGGGCTATCAGGTTTCCTCCGATAGCGGTCTCACCGCCGCGCGGCGCAGTTCGGCCGTCAGCGGCACGATGGCTCCGGGCCAAGCCTTGAGCCGGTTGCTGACGGGGACGGGCCTCACGTTCCGCTTCCTCGGCGCGAACGCCGTGCGCATCGAACGCGCGCCGCGGGCCTCGGGCGACGGTGCGATCCGGCTGGGGCCGGTGCGGGTCGAGGCAACCGGATCGGGAGCCGGCGGATTGCAGCGGTCTGGAAGCCGTCCGGTTCAGGGCGAATGGGCCAGCAGCTACGCCGCACCGGAAACGCCTCTGCAAGGCAACAGGCTGGGTCAGGCGGCGCTCGATACACCGCGCGCCGTCAGCGTGATCACGCGCGATCTCATCGACGACGTGAAGCCGTTCAGCGAGACGGAAATCATGCGGTATGTTTCCGGCATCACCGCGCGCAACGAATATCAGGGGCTGTATTCCAGCTTCATGTTGCGCGGCGTGATGGCCGACAACAGCACCAATTACCTGCGCGACGGCGCGCGGGTGCTCCATGTGACCGAACCGCTGCTGTTCAATGTCGAGCGGGTCGAGGTCATCAAGGGCCCGAACGCGATCGACTATGGCCAGACAGCGCCCGGCGGCCTGATCAACTATGTCAGCAAGAAGCCTCTGGCTACGCAGCGCTATGCGGGAAGCCTCTCGATAGGCAGCAATAGCTGGCATCGGGGCGAGCTGGACCTCAGCGGCCCGGTCGATCGGGATGGCAAGTTTCTGTACCGCGTGACGGGTGCCTATGAGGAAGGCGGCGCCTATACCGATTATGTCGATCCCGAGCGCTGGGGAGGCGCGCTTTCGCTGACCTGGAATGTCAGCGAGGACACCGCGCTGAACGTGTCGGTTGAGTATAACGACATCCAGCAGACGTCGAATCCCGGCCTGCCGGTCCCCGATCCGACCGATCTCGCTTCGGCCGATGCCATAGGCATGCGCAATTTCTATGGCGAAACGACGGCGAGCTTCACCAGCGAGCGCACCTATCTGGCGGCGGAACTCACCCATTCACTTGGCAGCGACTGGCAATTGCGCGCGCAGGCGGCACACGACGATTTTTCCCGGCCGACCCAGTGGCTGATCCACACGGGCCTCACGCCGGATGGCCAAAGCACCAATCGCGAAGTCTGGTACACGCCCTATTACGACATCGTCGTGGACACGCTGCGCCTCGAACTGCGCGGCACGCTCGATACCGGGCCGATCGAGCACAGCGTGCTGGTCGGCACAGACTATATCCGTGACAAGACCGATGGCGGTGCTTGGACGATCCTGACCTTGCCCGCGCTCGACATCCACGATCCGGTGGTGAGCAGTACGCCGCTGGACAATCCGATACCGGGCAAAAGGCGCGACGACACGCGTGCCTGGGGGATATTCCTCCAGGACGTCATGGACTTCGGCAATGGCTGGGGCGCTCAGTTCGGCCTGCGCTACGACCGCGTCAGGGACAAGACGATTCCGGAAACGGCGAACGCCGTCTCCCCGAACGCGGCATTGACCTTCAAGCCCGATGACGTCTCGCTGCTTTATGTAAGCTATGCAAGTTCCTTCGAGCCGAATTACAACGCCAATCTGATCGGAGGCGGCAAAGCCGACCCGTCGCGCGGCAAACAGGTCGAAATCGGCGCGAAGCGCATATGGCTGGACGGGCGCATGACCACGACGGCGGCGCTGTTTCAGCTTGAGAAGACCAATATTCCCACGCCCAGCAACAGCAATCCGGGCTTCTCCGAGCAGACCGGCAAGGTGCGCATCCGCGGCATCGAACTGGAAGCCAGCGGCGAACCCGTAAAGGGCTTGAACCTCATCGCGCAGATGACCCTCCTCGACCCCGAAACGCGCCGCGACGGCAATGCGGCGATTGTCGGCAAACGGCTTGCGCGCTCGACCAAGACGACCGTAAGCATTTGGGCGACATACCGTTTGCCGGATGCACTCGACGCATGGCAGATCGGCGGTGGCCTGACTCACAAGGGAACGATGCCGATCGACGGTACGAACAGCGTGGAAGTGCCCGATTACACGATCGCGGATGCCTTCATCGGCTGGAATGCCGCCGACAACATGCGCCTTTCGGCGAACATCCGGAATTTGACCGACGCAAGATACTACACCGACGCCACCGGCTCCGGCGGAGCATTCACCTCTGCCTATCCCGGCGCTCCAAGGAGCATACTGCTCAGCCTCGACGCTCGCTTTTGAGGCGGTCCGGCGCGGCAGGCAACCGTCACCCGCCCGTGACCACGATCAGCCAGGGCGTGATCGTGGTCACTGTGCCGCCGTAGGGAGCGACGAGGTTGCGCAGGGTGCGCGCGGCGTCGTCAGTGCGGTAAAAGCCGGCAACCGGCCGCTCGCCCAGTTCGTCGCTGGCCAGAACGATATGGCCGCGATACCAGGGGCGAAGTTCGTCGATCACGCCGGCGACGGTGCCGCCGTCGCCGGCCACGATCTCGCCGTCGCGCCACAGGCCGAGCGAGGCGGGCTTGCTCTTTCCGCCCGTCATGCGCCCCGACTTGGCGCTCGCCCACTGTCCGGCGGTCAGCACGCGCGAGGCCGAGCCGCCTTCCACGCGCACGCGCCCATGCGCCACGCTGACGCGCGTGGCATCGCCGATCATGCGCACGTCGAAGCCGGTGCCCAGCACGGTGGCGGTCATCGCCTCGGCCTCCACGCGGAAGGCGCGCGCGGGATCGCTCTCGACTTCGAACCAGGCCTGTCCCTTGAGAAGGCGGACGGTGCGCTTGCCGGCTGTGTAATCCACATCGATCATGCTGTCGGGGCCGAGCGCAACGCGAGTGCCGTCCGCCAGCTTCACGTCGCGCACTTCGCCAGTCGCGGTCCGCATGTCGGCGTTCAGACGCAATATCGCATCGGGCACGATCACCGCCAGCGCGCAGGCGGCGACGGCCGCCGCCGCGATACCTTTCAGGCCAACACGCCGCCGCCAGCCTCCGCGAGCCGGGCGATGCGCGGCGTTGCCCTTGCGGGCGCGCGGTGGAGGTGCCTCCGCATCGGCAAGCGGCTTGTTCCACTGCTCCTGGTGGACAGGCTCGGTCCGGGCGATGCCGTTGGCCGTGTGCGCGATCTGCGCCCAGCATTCGGCGTGCAGCGGATCGGCGTCCAGCCAGGCATCGAACCGAGCCTCGATACCCGGCTCGTCTTCTTCGAGGATGCGGGTGTACCACCGGGCCGCTTCGTCGAGCGCGCGGTCGCGGTCAGAGGCCATGACCGGCGCTCCTGCGACTGGCGGTAAGGCACGATGCCCGAGCATCCGTCGGAAAAGGCGATGCTGCATATCGGATAGACGAACGGACCCGGCCGTTTTCAACTTTCCGGCGCGATAGAAGTGCGGTCATCGGATCAGCGCCCCTCCGCCAGGAACCGCGCGCAGGCGGCCAGCCCCTTGGCGACCAGATCCTGCGCATAGGCGACCGAGATGTTCAGTCGCTTGGCAATTTCGCGCAGCTTGTAATTGCCGATACGGTGCATTTCCACCGCAAGGCGTTGCCGTTCGGGAAGTCGCTCCAGCGCCTGATGGAAGCGTTCCAGTTCCTGCCGCGCGGCGAGCCTGTCGTCGGCACCCGGCGCGATGTCGGCCACGCGGTCCATCGCAGCGTCATAGCCGCCGCCGGCAATCTCGCCATAACGGTCGCGCCGCCGGATTGCGTCGATGGCGAGATTGCGCACGGTCAGCCGCAGATAGGCGCCGAATTCGCGGACCTCGCCGTGCTGCGCCCGCAGCGAGGCCGCGATCCAGGCGTCCTGCACCACATCCTCCGCCTGCGCCGCATCGCCCAGGATGCGCGTGGCATAAGCGATCAGCGCCGCATATTGCTCGCGATAGACGGCAAGCGCGACATCCTCCTCCGGCGCCCGTAGGACGGCTTGCGCCGCAAAGGCGCCGGACGGACGGGCAGGCAGAGAGTTGTTGCGAGACATTCGCAACTGGCGATAACGTCATCCACCGCGTACCGCAACTGCGCGCGCCTGGATGCCCGCGTCCGGCTTTCCGAAGCAGAGCTGAAAAATCTGGCAAGGATCGCAGACCATCCATGAACTCAGAAACCCTATTTGCAACTGCGTCGCAATAGCGTATTCGTCGAAGCTGGAGATTGCCCTGTACCAGTTCGTCGACCAGCCTTGCGACCGCCTCACGGCACGCAGCCAGTTCGTCCTGGAAGCGATGCGCGGTCGGGTCATGTCCGCGCAGCAAGACCGCTGCCCGGTAGTGACGCTTGCATCGTCGTTTTCACATATGGCAGCGCATGATGTGCTGGACGATTTCCACGCGTTGATGCTCGATCTTCACAGGCAGGGCCGGCTTTCGATGGCACTCGGCCGTCTGGGCCACGGCCGGATAACCGGGATCGAGGCGGTCTTGCTCGCGCTGTGGTCAGATATCGTCGCCGATTGCCCCGATCGCGCACGGATAATTCTGGAACTGCTCGTTTGCGAGCAAGCGGTCGGGTGCATGATGGCTCACATGGAGCGGACTGCGGCGCATATGGCGGTCCTGCAACTTGCCGCGGTGGGCTTGCTGCATGACCGGGCGCAGCGCTTTGGCGGCATACGCCCCACCCGATAGGCAAGACGGAATGCTGACCTGCGGATCGCCGGAAAAAAAGCCGTCATTCAACGATGGGGAAAGTCGCGCGGAGTGTCCCGATCCCGTCTACGCCGCTGATGGGCCGGAACCTGGTAGCCAGCGCGGCGCATTGCCAGCTCGCAAAGCCATCGGCCTCACGATCAGCGCAGCCTTGCATCTGGGGTTTGCCCTCCTCCTGATCCAACATTGGGCTCCCACCCCGTCGAAGGCTTGGCTACCGGCCCCTGAACCCATCGTGATCACTAAGGTGTCACTGCCTCCCCCGCCCCCCGAACCGGAGCCGCAGCCCACTCCTGCAGAGCCCGAAAAGCCTGCCGATCTGCCTTCGCCGCCAAGTCCGTCAATTGCTGCGGCGAAGCCGATCATTCCACTAGACCCACCGGATATCCTTCCGCTGACGTCTGTCTCTAAGTCCATCCGCCTGGAAGATTTCTCGCTGAAAAGCCCGGCGCCACCGCGCTCGAGCACACCCGATAGCGAAGCGACATACGAGGGATTGCTCCTGGCCCGCATCGAGCAATTCCGCCGCTACCCGCGCAAAGCGCTTCGAAAGGGTGAGGAAGGGGTTGTCCATATCCGCTTTCATATGAACAGGGAGGGCCGCGTCATAGACGCCGCCATCACCCAAGGCTCGGGTTGCGCCGCGCTCGACCGTGAAGCCCTCGACACGTTGCGGCGGGCTGAGCCGCTGCCCAGGATTCCCGATGACAGACCCGAGCCGCTCGAAGTCATGGTGCCAATCGAGTTCGTTCTATCGCGAGCCGCAGATTTCCAGCCAAGTGTCAGAGCAAGCAAAACGCAGGGGTGAGTTACCGTCTCACCGCATCGGCAAGACTCCCGCTGTCATCCGCACTGACCATCGCGGAAGTGGGCTCGGTCCCGCATTGGAACGAGCATCTGTTCAGCTTTTCGATCACCCGGCCGGGCATCCTTCAGGTTCCGATCGGGCGAGTTCGTTCATGCTCGCCTGCTTGCCTCTCGGGCCAACGCGAAACCATTGCCGATGCGCGCTGCCGTATGCTTCGGCCCTTCGGCGCCGCCGATTACGGCCCTCAGAGCGCTTTTTCCATTCGCAGCAGCGGGACTTCCACGCCATCGACATGGGCGAACTGGAGCCGCTCCTTGGGCCGGTATCCGCAATTTTCATATAACGGCACGCCGGCAGCGGTCGCCATCAGTTCGACGCGGCGATAGCCGGCCGCGCGAGCGGCTTCCTCGCATAGTGCGATGATCCGCACGCCGACGCCGCGCCGCGTGAAATCGGGATCGGTATACATGGCGCGAATCTTCGCCGCGCCGCTCACCGGATTGGCGACGGCCGGCTCGCGCGCGATCACGCTCTCATCGCCCACATAAAGGGTCTCGCGAAAGCTCCAACCGCCGCACCCGGCGATGCGATCGCCGGATTCGGCCAAGAAATAGGTGCCGTCGCGCACGAGCTGGCTGTCCAGTCCCATCACCTTGCGGCTGGCCGCCACCTGCTCCGGCGTCAGGAACTGGCTCTGCAGCCTTGCGATCGATCGCTCCATCACGCGATGCAGGGCCTCCAGGTCATCCAGCCTGGCTGCGCGATAGATGAATGGGTGAGTCATCGCTTCATCTAGGCGCGGACATGCCGAAGCGCAAAACCGCTTGCCGGCCGCAAGATCGGGAACCCGCGCGGCGCCGCGGCGCTTTCGTCTCAGGAAGAGGAGAGACGAACGGCACATGGGCTTTCTCAAAGACGGCGAATGGCATGACGAGTGGGATCACAACGACGAGGACAGCGGCGCCTTCGAGCGTGACGACAGCGCCTTTCGCAACTGGGTGACGCCGGACGGGTCTGCGGGCCCAAGCGGCGACGGCGGCTTCGCGGCGGAGCCGGGGCGCTATCGCCTGTATATTAGCCTCGCCTGCCCCTGGGCGCACCGGGCCAATGTCGCGCGCCACCTCAAGGGACTGACCGGCATGATCGACCTGGTGGTCGTCCACTGGCTGATGAAGAAAGGCGGCTGGTCCTTCCGCGAGGGCCCGTGCGTGACCCCCGACCCCCTGATCGGCGCCGACTACCTTCACCAGGTCTATACCCATGCGAAGCCCGATTACTCGGGCCATGTGACCGTGCCGGTGCTCTGGGACACCAAGACCGGCACGATCGTGAACAATGAAAGTGCGGACATACTGCGCATGCTGGGCAGTGCCTTCGACGGCGTCGGCGCCAACGATCTCGATCTCTATCCCGAGGCGCATCGCGAGCAAATCGACGCGCTGAACGACCGCGTGTACGAGGCGGTCAACAACGGCGTCTACAAGGCCGGCTTCGCGACCTCACAGCAAGCCTACGACGCGGCGGTGAAACCGCTGTTCGCCGTCCTTGGGGAGCTGGAGGCGCGGCTCGAGGGGCGCGAATGGCTGGTCGGCGGGCAACTGACCGAAGCCGACATCCGGTTGTGGACCACGCTCATCCGCTTTGATCCGGTGTACCACGGCCATTTCAAATGCAATGTCCGCCGCATCGCCGACTATCCTAACCTCGCCGCCTTCACCCGCCGCCTCTACCGACTCGACGGCGTCGCCGAGACGGTGAACTTTCACCATATCCGCCATCACTATTACGAGAGCCACGAACAGATAAATCCCAACGGGATCGTGCCCCGGGGGCCCATACCCTTGATACCCGGCGCCGAATGAGCGCGCGCGACCTTCACAGCCCCGCGCGCGCATTGCCGAGCCGAAACCCCAGGGCTGAGCCTCGCCAGGAACACATGCCCGGCCCGGCGGCTCAGCCGAAGAAAGGACTTGTCCCATGCCCTTGAAACTCGACTGTTCGTGCCGCTGCGGCGCGGTTCGCTTCTCCGTGGACAGTCACGCCCCGGTTCCCTTCATGCGCTGCTATTGCTCGATATGCCGAAAGACGGCGGGCGGCGGCGGATACGCCATCAACCTCCACGCCGACAGGCGGACCTTGCAGGTGGAAGGCAAGACCGCCGTCTATCACGCGGCGCTGGACGACGGCCGGGGCGGCTGCACGATAAGTTCGGGCGAGCGGCATTTCTGCCCGTCTTGCGCCAGCGCCCTGTGGGTCTACAGCCCCGAATACCCCGAACTTTGCCATCCCTTCGCCTCGGCGGTCGACAGCGAATTGCCCAAGGCGCCTTCGCTCGTGCACATGATGCTCGGGGCGAAGGCCTCCTGGGTCGTCCCCGCGATCGGCGCGCAAGACGCGTGCTTCGAGGAGTATGCGGACATGGGGCTCGAGGACTGGCACCGCGCGCACGGTCTTTGGATCGACTAGCGCCGGGCGTCTCCGGGCAAGGCGTCCCGCCCTCGAGGCGCCGCATCGCGGCCTCGAGGGCGGGTGCCTGAACAGCCCCCAAGGTGCCCCGCAGTCAGAACTGTGCCAGATAGTTCCGGCTGTCGTCGCGGTAGATCACGCCGTTCTTCATCACGAAGCTGATCGAGCGCAAAGCCGAGATGTCGCGGGTGGGATCGCTTTCCAGCGCGACGATATCGGCGAAGTAGCCCGGCTGGATGCGCCCGACCTCGCCCTCCATCTTGAGCAGCCTGGCGGTCTGCGTGGTTCCCGACTGCAGCGCCTGCAACGGTGTCATGCCCGCCTTCACGTAGAGTTCGGCCTCGGCGACCGTCGCGGTGGTGCCGTCGTTGGGCTCGAACGGGAACTGGTCGGTGCCCAGACCGATGTTGACGCCGAGCCGGATCGCGGTCTGGAGCATCTTCCAGTGATCCTTGCCGGTCGAATCGACGCGCGCGAGATACCAGTCCGGCGAACCGATCTTCTTGTAGAACTCGCGCGCGCCGGGCTGGGTGACGACGATGGTCGGGACGAGCCAGGCTCCCTTCGCCTTCATTTCCTTGAGGTTCGCCTCGGTCAGGTGGTAGCCGTGCTCGAAACAGTCGATGCCGTACTCGAGCGACTGCTGGGCGGCTTCGGGCGAGCCGTTGTGCGCCGTCACCGGAATGCCGTTGCGGTGCGCGACGTCGATCAGCGTCGAGAGTTCGTCGTCGGTCATCGGCGCCGCGGCAATCGCGCCGTGGGTGTCGGCGATGCCGCCGGAGATGGCGATCTTGATCCAGTCCGCGCCCTGCTTGATCTGCTCGCGCACGGCATGTGCCAGCGCATAGGGCCCGTCCGCCTCGAGATAGCCGTGGCCACCGGTGGGCACGATGATCTCGCCCGCCGTCTTGATGCGCGGGCCGATCACCTCGCCCTTCTGGATCGCCCGACGCAGGCCGAAGTCGACTCCGCGGGTCTCGCCGACCAGCCGCACCGTGGTCACGCCCGCGAGCAGCGACTTGCGCGCGTTCGCCGCCATCCGCAGCGCTTCCTCTGCGGGCGTCTCGTTGGCCAGTTCCGCCCCCTGCGCGCCGGGCAGGATGAGGCCGAAGTGGACGTGCATGTTCATCAGGCCCGGGATCAGCCAGCGGCCTCCCATCGGCACGACCCTGGCCCCTTCGGGCACCGCGACGCTGACCGAGGGCCCGACGTCCACGATCTTGCCGTCACGGATGACGACGGTCGCATTGCGCACCGCCTCGCCGCTGTCGATCGCCACGACGTTGGCATCGGTAAGCGCGACGACCGCGTCCGTATGCGTCGGAGCGACGGGTGCCGCCGTGGGCAGCGCTTGCGCGCCGCTTACGCCAAGGCCGGCCGCGAGGCCGACGATCCAGCGCCGCAATATGCGGAAATTCATGGGGGACATCTCCAGTTCGGGTTCAGATCGTACCGCTCGCCCACTGGGCTACGGCCTTTTCCAGCACGGCCATCGGCATCGGTCCGGAGGTGAGGATGAGATCGTGGAATTGGCGCACGTCGAAGCGCGGGCCCATGGCCTGCCGTGCAGCCTCGCGTGCCGCGACGATGCGCGTGGCGCCGACCTTGAAGCTGCAGGCCTGCCCCGGGTAGACCGCATAGCGCGTGACCTCGCGCTCGGTCGCGAGCGGCTGTTCGCCGGCGTTCTCGACCATCCACGCGATCGCCTGATCCTTGGTCCAGCGCTCGTGGTGCAGGCCGGTGTCGACGACGATGCGCGCCGCGCGGAAAAGCTGCGACTGCAACTCGCCGATGCGATTGAACGGCTGTCCGTCGAAAATCCCGAGTTCGGCCGCGACCTGCTGCGCATAGAGCGCATAGCCTTCGGTGTAGGCGGAAAACCGCACGACCCGGCGGAACAACGGCAACGACGGAGCGTGGCTCAGCACGCTGTACTGGAAGTGGTGGCCGGGCACCGCCTCGTGGTGCGTCAGCGTGGGCAGCCGCCACAGCGAATGCTCGCCCGGATGATGCAGGTTGAGCGAATATATTCCCGGCTCGCCCTCTGCACCCTCGCTGTAGAAGGCTCCCGGCGCACCTGCCTCGATCGCGGGCGGGATACGCCGCACCTCGATCGGATCGACGGTCGCGATCCCGTAGGCCTGCGGCAGGCGCGCGGTGATGTCCGAGATATAGCCGCGCGCGAGTTCGAGCAGCTTCTCGCGGCCGGCATCGTCGTCGCTGACCTTGAAGCGCGGGTCGTTGTTCAGTTCCTTGATGCGCTCGCCGACCGTGCCCCGGCTCATGCCCTCGGCCTTGAGCAGTGTGTCGATCTGGGAAATGAGCGACGCGCACTGATCGAGGCCCAGCTTGTGCAGCTCGCCGGGGTCGATGTCGGTGGTCGTGTTCGACTGGACGGCGCTGGCATAGTAGGCCTCGCCGTCGGGCAGGCGCCACACGCCGGCGGTGCTCACTGCCTGCGGCAGCACGGCCTCGAGCGCTTCGATCTGGCGCGTGAGCGCGGGGGCGATGCGTTCGTTGAAGATTTCGAGCGCCCTTTGCGCATCCCCTTCGCGGCCGAGCGCGGCCAGCTTGCGCAGGGCCGGGGCGAGGAGCGCGGATTCGAGCGGGGGCCGGTCGCGCAGGCCCTTCACTTGCGCGATGGTCTTGGTGATGACGAAATCGGGCGGCACGACGCCGATCCCGGCATCGTGCCGAATCCGCTCGCTCTCCTGATCGAGCGCGACCGCGAACGCACCGAGCCGGTCGAACCAGGCCTGCGCATCGGCGGCATCCGCGATCGGGTGACGGCTGCCGATGAAGTCGGGGAGCCAGTAGTAGGCCCCGTTCATCTGGCTCACCACATAGGGACTGGGCCGGAGGTTGATGTCGGCATAGCCGTAGAAGCCCAGCAGTCGCTCGAGCGTCTCGTAGACGTAGAGGGCGACATCCCGGTCGAGCGCAGCGCGCGGCGAAAGACCGGCGGTCGGCACGGCGCGCAGTTCGCGCAGCGCCCGCGCGACCGCGGCACGGTCTCCCGCGCGCGCATCAAGCGAGCGGTCGTCGAGCCGGGACCGCAAAGCGGCGTTCGCGCCGATGTCGAAGTTCGCGCCCGTCGCCTCTTCGGGCGAGCGATGCAGGAATGCCTCGCAATGTCGCTGGAGCAGCGCCTCCAGCGCGGCGTCCGACGATTGGGCCAAGGCCCGCCCCGGTCGCGTCATGGCCAACAGGGCGCCCGATGCGGCGCAAGCCCGCATGAGGTGACGGCGGTCGATCAGCACGTTTCCCTTCTCCATCATTCCATTACCGCCGGAGGTTCGGTCCAGGTCGGTAGCATCCGTTCGCCGCGCTCCGTCCCGGCTTGCGAGGGGAACGCGTGAATGAACGTGGCTCCCGTGCCGGACGAATCCTCGGTGTCGCGATGCGCCGCGCGAAGCCGGTCGGGCGCCTGGCCCTGTTCCACCCAGTCCTCCATCGCCGCGATGTAGTCGATCGCGAAGGGACCGTCCCCTCCCCAGCAGTGATTCATGCCGGGCACCATCGCCAGTCTCGCGAAACCGCGCGTGGCCTCGATCCCGCCCATCGCGCGGGCCAGCATCCCGTAATAGTCGACGGTCCCGAGCGGCGCCACGCGCGAGTCGGCCCAGCCGTGGTAGATCAGCAGCTTGCCGCCCGCGTCGCGGAAGGCGCGCAAGTCGGGATGCGAAGCCGAGTAGAGCACTTCATATTCGCGCAAGCGGTCCGGATCGCGGTCGAAGTCGAACTGCGATGCATCCCATCCGGGGCCGAAGTCCGATTGGATGAAGCGCGTGGTATCGGTTCCCGATCGGCTCGCCTGCGCGGGACCACCGAGCGCCAGGAAGCTGCGCCAGCCCAACTCGGAACCAGGCAGGAAGCCGCCGCCGTGCGTTGCCGCCCTGCCCTCGGAATCGGTCGGGCCGCGATAGACCCGGCGCGCCGCCTGCACCTGTTCGGCCGACAGACATCGTCCAGCCTCGCCGGAGCGGCATTGCAGCGTCGCGGGATCGAAACCCGCCCGCGGATCGTCGATCACGCCGTCTTGGCGTCCGTCGGCGGGATCGAGCGCGGCCACCGCCCCGTGGTGCAGCAGCGCGAGGCTCGCGTCGTCGAAGATCGGCGAGCCGTCGTCGCGCGCGACGCTTTGCAGCGTCCACACGAAGCTCATCGAGGTCGCCGCCTCGCTGATCACCGGCGCGCCCGCGATGATTGCGTCGAAGTCGTGCGGGAAGCGCTGCGCCGAAACGAGACCCTGCCGTCCCCCCGTCGAACAGCCCATGTAGTACGCATGGCGCGGCGCCTTCCCATAGAAGGCCGTGGCGACGGCCTTGCCGGTCAGCGCGGTGCGGTGAGTGGCGCGATAGCCGAAATCCATCTTGGCGGTCAGGTTCCGCCACGCCCACAGGCCGTCCGCCGTGGTCGAGCGATGCCCCATGTCCGAGATGATGCAGGCATAGCCGCGCGCCAGCGGATAATCGCACTCGCGAGCCCAGACGGATTCGCCGGCGATACCGCACGAGCCGGTGCACCCGGCATAGAAGAACTTCCCGTTCCAGCCCGTCGCCGGCAGCGCCAGTTCGAAATTCGTATTGGGCGCCACGTAACCGCGAACCCTGCAAATTTCGGGACGCAGGGCCGATGCGGCAACCAGTTCAGCGCTGCCGATCAAGACGGGCATCTCTCGCGGAAGGTCGAAGCGTGCGCCGCGCAGCGCCGAACAGGCTTCGGCGGATGCGCCAGGTGCGGGTTCTGCGGCCCGCGCCTCGATCGACGGCGGCAAGGCAACGGCGATCGCCGCCAGCAGCACCGCAATACCGAGTGCCACCGTCCGCGGGGACCAACCTTCCGGCCCGCCGAGACGGCCTTCGTGGCTTCCCGGCTTGCCCTGCACCGCCTCGACTCCCATGGCCTTGGGGGAGCGACCGCCGTTCCCGGCCATCGCCCCCTCCTTCGTCAGATCAGAACTTGTAGCTGACACTCACGCCGAACTCGCGGAAGGACGGTTCGACCTGCACACCGCTGTAGAAGGCCTTCTCGTACGCGTTCGCGTAATAGTCGGCGTCGAACAGGTTCTCGACATAGGCGACCGCGCGGATCGTCCCGTTGTCCACGCCCGCGCGCAGGTTCACGTTGTGATAGCTCGGGCTGAGGAACGGTTCGCCCGGCACGTCCTTGTACAGATAGTAGTACGGGTTCGAGATCATCTTCGAACGGAAGTTCCACTCGCCCCGGACGAAGGCGTCAAGCGTATCGGTGAGGGGCAGCGTGTACTGCGACTGCGCGCCCAGCGTCCACTCGGGCGCCGTGGTAAGCTGCTCGCCGGAAAGATCGAGCACGACGCCGTCGATCAGCGCGCCCGGATAGTCCTTGTACTTCGTCTTGTTGTAGCCGACCTGCGCGCCGATCTGCCATTCGGGCGTGATCCGCGCGTCCATGCTCGCTTCGACGCCGTAGCTTTCCGCCGAGGCCGCGTTGGCGATGCCCGTGACGCCGCGCAGCAGCCCGGTGTCGGGATCGATGAACTGGAAGCGGATCGTCTGCTGAACGTCGCTCCAGTCCATGTAGAAGCCGGTGATGTCGAAACGCACGCGATTGTCGAACAAATCGAACTTGGTGCCGACTTCGTAGTTCCACAGCGTCTCGGGATCGAACTCGTTGCGAAGCTGCGCGGAGTTGCTGGTCTGCGTGCCGCCCGCCTTGAAGCCGCGCGAAGCGGTCGCGTAGACCATGAGACCCGGCCTCGGCTTGTAGGTCAGCGTGAACTTCGGCGAAACGTCCTCGAACGAGGCCGAGCGATCGTTGTTGCCGGTCACGACGGTGTTGGAGCGCGACTGCGAGACGTTGGTGACCTTTTCCCACGAATAGCGCAGGCCCGCGGTGAACGAGAGCTGCTCGGAGAAGTTGAGCGTGCCTTGCGCGAACATGGCGAAGTAGCGCGACGTGCTGCGGCCATCGGCACCGGTCACCTCCAGGCCCTCGCAGCTTCCGTTGTAGGACGCGGGGCAAAGCGGGCTGGCAGCGCCATGGTAGGTGCTCTGGTCGCTGACGCCCGAGTCCTTACCGAGCGAGGCGCCGAAGCTCCAGTCGAGGAAGTTGCTGCCCGTCGACGCAAGGCGAAGCTCGCCGCTGGTCGACTTGCGCTTGAGCAGCAGGTCTTCGTAGAAGAAGTCGATGCTGCCGCCGTCGACGTCGCCGTAGTTGAACACGCTCGAGGTCAGGTGGCCGCCGACTGCGGTCAGTTCGACCGGACCGAAATCCCACACGGCGCGGCTGCTGAAGTACTCGAAGTCACCGCCGACGCTCTGCGGACGGTTGAAGTTCACTTCGTCCTTGTTCTTGGGGAAGAAGTCGAGGCCGTCCGAATCGGCGATCGTGCCCGCGGTGGCGCCGTAATAGACGGACGCCCACGTGCGCGTGACGAAACCAGTGGGCACGCCGTTACGCATGCCGATCTCTTCATCGGAGAAGCTGTAGGTGAAATCCCAGGTCAGATTGTCGAGCGGAGTCAGGCGCGCCTGGATGCGGCCGGTGTAATATTCGCTGTCGTTGCCGCCGCCGATCGGGTTGATGTTCTTGATGTAGCCGTCGGACTTTTCCCACTGGCCCGAGGCACGTAGCGCGAGCAGGCCATCGATCACGGGGACGTTGAGGACGCCCTGGGCACGCTTCGTGTCGAAGCTGGCGTAGCCGAGCTGCACTTCGCCCTCGAACTCGTTCGTCGGCTTCTTGGTGATCACGTTGATCGCGCCGCCGACCGCGTTGCGGCCGAAGTAGGTGCCCTGCGGGCCGCGCAGGACCTCGATGCGCTCGAGGTCGACGATCTGCGGGTTGCTGGTGCCCGCCGCGACGCTGAATTCGTCGATGTAGAAGGCGTAGCTCGACTGCCGGACGTCGGCGTAAGGATTGAGCTGGTTGGAGATGCCGCGGATCGAGAGATCCTTGCGGTCACGCGCGCCGTTCGACTGGAAGGAGACGTTGGGCGTCATCGCGAAGAAGTCTTCCACGCCGCGCACGTTCTGGTTCTCGAGTTGCTCGGAGCCGATCGCGGTGATCGCGATCGGAACGTCCTGGATCGATTCCGTGCGGCGCTGCGCGGTAACGACGATGTCGCCGCCAACGCCCGCATCGGCCGCGACCTGAGCTTGGGCGGGAGCGGTGCAAAGCGCGACCGCGATCGCGGGAAGCCCACCGAAAGAGATGGCGTTGCGAAGCCGGCGGTGACGAAGTTTATGCCTCATGTTCTAACCCCTTGATGGCGCCGGTGGCCTTGTTGTGCTTCGTACCGGCCTTGTGGTTTTCAGAAATTGTCCCTTGATCGGTCCCGGACGGGAGGGCGCCGGCCTTGGTTGCAGGCGCGAGCTGTGCATCATTGCGTCCAGCACTGCGGATCGAGCGGCCCCTTGGCGGGATCGAGCGGCGAGCGGACGAGCACGATCGAGGCGATCTTGCCGTCGCGCAGCGTCGCGTGGCCCGCAGCGAGCGAACACGCTGCCTTGCCCTCGCGGCGCGAGCGGATGACGTGATACGTGTAGATCTTGCCGTCCGCCTCGAAGACTTCCTTGAAGGGAACGACGATCTCAACCTCGCCGCCGCGCGACTGGATGGCCTGGAAATGCGAAACCCACTCGTCGATCCCGTCGATCACGAGCTTGCCCTCGAGGATCAGCGTCGCGTCCTCGGTGAAGAACCTCGCGAAGTTGTCCCTTGTGTAGGCGCCTGGCGTCTTGAAGGCCTCGTCCCACCACACGAACATCCGCGACAGCACATCGGAGGAGGGAGCCGACGCCGGCGGAGCCTGCGTCTCGGCATGGACCGGGGCGGCGAACAGCAACAGCGCGGAAGCGGCGGCCCGAAGGCCTAACGTTCTGAACACGCGAACCCCCATTTTCGGACAAGCAAGCGGCCTTCTCTCCAGGCCGTCGCGAGGATTGTCTGTCAGTTACAAATTTGTTGCAATGACACCGATTAGCGACTTTCGTTGCGTTGATCGCAAATTAGTGACCGTTCGCCGTCGCATCGGTGCCGCCGACGATCGTCTTGCCGCCCTTCATCACGAAATTGATCGATCGCAGCGCGGCGATGTCCGCGGTGGGGTCGGCATCGACGGCCAGAATATCGGCGAAATAGCCGGGCCGCAGCGCGCCCACTTCATCGTCGACGCCCAGCATGCGCGCGGACTCGATCGTGCCCGCACGCAGGGCCTGGAGCGGCGTCATCCCCGCCTTCACATAGAGTTCGGCCTCGCGGATCGTCGCGGTCGTGCCGGAATTGGGTTCCCAGGGGTACTGGTCGCTGCCCAGCGCGATCGGCGTGCCGATGCGGATCGCCTCCTGCAGCGTCTTGAAGTGCGTCCGTCCCGCCGTCTCGACCCGGTCGAGATACCAGTCGGGCGAGCCGATCTTCTTGTAGAAGGCGCGGGCACCCGGCTGCGTGACGACGATGGTCGGCACCAGCCAGACATTCTTCTCCTTCATCTTCGTCAGGACCGGCGCGGTCAGGTAGTAGCCGTGCTCGAAGCCGTTGATCCCCGCATCGATCGCCACTTCGGCCGCGATCGGCGAGCCGTTGTGGCCCGTGACCTTCACGCCGTTGCGGTGCGCCACCTCGATCGCGGTACGCAGCTCGTCATCGGTGAAGGGCGAGGCCGCGATGTCGCCATGCGTGTCGGAGATGCCGCCCGAGATGCCGAGCTTGATCCAGGTCGCGCCCCGCTTGATCTGCTCGCGCACAGCGCGCGCGGCTTCGGCCGCGCCATTGACCTCGTAGGAGCCGTGCCCGCCGGTGGGCACGATCGAGGTGCCCGCGGTGTGGATGCGCGGACCGTCAAAGGTGCCGTTGTCGATCATCTTCTTGATGGTGAAGTCGATGCCATCCTGCGAACCCGTCAGCCGGATCGTCGTCACGCCCGACCGCAGCGACTTTTGGGCGTTGTCGAGCATGCGCAGCGCGATCGATTCATGGCTTTCGTCGTAGACATGCGAGGCGCCGGGAAGATTGAGCGCGAGATGGACGTGCATGTTCATCAGCCCCGGGATCAGCCACTTTCCGGGCAGCGCGATGACTTGCGCATCGGCGGGCACCGGCGTGGTCGCGGCCGGACCGACGGCGGAAATCCGCTCGTCCTCGATCAGCACGACCGCATCGCGGATCGGCGCCTTGCCGTCGATGTCGACGACATTGGCGCCGGTGAGCGCGATCGTCTCGGCAAGAGCGGGAAAGCCGGTCAGCAGCGCCGCCTGCGCCGCGCCCCCCATGATAAGCGAGCGAATTTTCAGCTTTCGTGGCGACATCATGACCGTTCCCCCTGCGATCCCTCGAGAAAGCACCCCATGGTGCCGACGCGAACAGGATGACGAAGGTTTCGGTGCGGACAATGCGCGAAAGAATGCAAGTTTGTTGCATTCAGCGCAATTTAAGACGCAATCCGCTCGAGTTATTCACCCATCCCTTTGTTTTATCGAGGCTAATTTGGATCGCACCGCCATCTTCGATGATGATGCGGTTTCGCTTCGACGCGCTAGGATCATGCCGGAATCGAACAAGGGGCTTGCCATGAACCTGGCCGTGACTTCTGCCACCACACGTCGAAAGGCGCTGCGCCTCATGGCCCTGACAGGTGCCGCCGCGGTCATGCCGGGGCTGCCGGCCATGGCGCAGGCGGGCGCGAGCGAGTCCGCGCGGCTGCGCGCGCTCCTCGACAGCAGCGAGGCGGCAACCGCGCGGCTCGACCCGCTTTCGGCCGTACGCAAGAGCGCGTCCGGCGCCGACGAGGGGCCCGCCTTCGTCGATCCGTTCGGCGAATGGTACTGGACGACGCTGAAAGCCGACAAGATGGGCGAGTGGCGGGCGCTCCAGGCGATCGACCGCGCGCGGCTGCCCGCGATCGACCAGGTCGCCTACGATGTGTTCGCCTACCAGTTGCAGCAGGCGCTCGCGCTGTTCGAGGACGACTTGTTCCAGGTGCAGCGGATGGCGCCGTTCAATCCGTCCTTCGGCTTGCAGGTCGAGTTTCCCGATTTCGTTTCCGGCGGTCCGGCGCCCTTCGCGACGGTCGAGGACTACGAGCGCAATCTCCAGCGTCTCGATGGTTTCGCCGCCTATCTCCGCAATGTGGTCTCGCTCGCCTCGCAAGGCCTCGAGGCGGGGTATAGCCAGCCAAGGATCCTCATTGAAAACCTGCTCAAGCAAGTCGACGCGATGGTCGCCACGCCGCCGGAGGAAAGTCCGTTCTGGTCGGCGATCACACGCATGCCCGCCAGTTTCGACGCCGCCGATCGCGCCCGCCTGACCCAGGCCACGCGCGAGCGCGTCGTCGACAAGGTCTATCCCGGCTACCGTGCCTGGCAGAGCTTCCTGCGCGAAACCTACCTGCCGCGCGCCAATGCCGCTCCGGGCCGGTGGGCGATGAAGGACGGCGATCGCCTCTACGCCTGGGAACTGCGCCGCCACACCACGACGACGCTCGCGCCCGGCGCGATCCACGAACTCGGCCTCTCGGAGGTCGCGCGCATCCGCGGCGAGATGGAAGCGGTGAAGAAGGAAGTCGGTTTTTCGGGAGACCTCAAGGCCTTCTTCGAATATGTTCGCACCGATCCGAAGTTCTATTGCAAGACCCCGGAGGAGCTGCTCGGCCGCTTCAAGGCGATCGAGGCGCGCATCTGGCCCGGTATCCCCAGCCTGTTCCACGAACGGCCCGAGGCGCCTTTCGAGGTGCGCCCCCTGCCCGCGCTCGGCGACCAGCGCGGCACCGGCTACTACCGCGCCGGTCCTCCCGACGGGAAGACGCCGGGCGTCCTGTTCTTCAACATGTCGATGCTCGACACCCGCCCTATCCCGACACTGGAAACGCTGACGCTGCACGAAGGCATCCCCGGCCACCACTTCCAGATCACGCTGGCGCGCGAGAACGCGGCGCTGCCGCCGCTCCTGCGCTATGGATCGGCGACCGCGTTCGCCGAAGGCTGGGGCCTCTATGCCGAATCGCTCGGTCCGGAACTGGGCATGTTCACCGATCCGATGCAGATGTTCGGCCACTACGACATGGAAATGCTGCGCGCGGTGCGGCTCGTCGTCGACACCGGTATCCACGCCAGGAAATGGAGCCGCGAACAGGCGATCCGGTTCATGCTCGATAACACCTCGATGGCGCCTCGCGACGTCGAGGTCGAGATCGACCGCTACATCGCCTATCCGGGGCAGGCCTGCGCCTACAAGATCGGCCAGCTCAAGTTCAGCGAACTGCGCGCCCGCGCCGCCGCCGATCTCGGACAGCGTTTCGATGTGCGCGACTATCACCATCAGGCGATCGGCACGGGTTGCCTGCCGATGGACGTCCTCGAAGCCAAGATCGATAGCTGGATCGCGGCCGGAGGCGGGCTGGCGTGACGGACCGGCGTTACCGCCACCGCTGGCTGCTGCTGCTCCCGTTTCTCTGGCAGGTGGGCGCGGTGCCGCTGGTCAACGACATCGCCTGGCGTCCGTTCTCGCTGCCCTTCCCGATGGTCTGGCAGATGCTCGGCATCCTCTTCACCACGGCGATCATCGCCGTCGTCTTCGCGCTCGACGAAAAGGCCGAGCGCGGCGACAGCGGCGCGGACGGACCGACCCCATGATCCTCATCCTGACCTTCGGCATCGTGCGCGGGACTGTCGTGGGCGCATTGCTCTACAGCCAGCGGCAGGCCCGCGCGAAGACGCTGACCGAGTGGGCCGTCGGCGGACGGCGCTTCGGCATCCTCATCTTCTGGTTCCTCAACGCGGGGGAGATCTACACGACCTTCGCAGTGCTCGGCATCTCGGGCTTCGCCTGGGCCTTCGGCGCGCCGGCGTATCTGGCGCTGACCTCGGTCTCGCTCTCGGCGGTCATCGGCTACTGGCTGATGCCGCGGATCTGGGAGGAAGGACACCGCTACAACCTCGTCACCCAGGCGGACTTCTTCGCCGCGCACTACCGGGCGACATGGCTGAGCGTGATCGTCGCCGTCGCCGGGATCGTCGCGCTCATCGTCTACGTCCAGATCCAGATCACCGCGCTGGGCCTGATCCTGCGGCTGACGCTCGGCCCGCAAGTGAGCCCGACCAGCGCGGCGCTCATCGCGGCCGTGGTGATGATCGGCTTCGTCTTTCTCGCGGGCTTGCGCTCGGCGGCGTTCGCGGCGGGCGTGAAGGACGTCCTGATGCTGGTCGTCGTGGTGGTCCTGTGCGGCACCGCCGCGTCACGGGTCGGCGCTTCCTCAATGCTCGACGTCTTCGCCCGGGTGCAGGACATGCATCCGGGCATCGGCAGCTTTCCGGGACGCCAGCCGGATGCCGGGCTCACCTCGACCTGGCTGATGACCTCGGCGCTCAACGTCGCGCTGGGCAACTGGATCCTGCCGCACCTGTTCCAGCTTTGCTATTCGGCGGGCAGTCGCAAGACGATCCGCCGCAACGCCGTGCTGCAGCCGGTCTATTCGCTGTCGTACTTCTTCATCATCCTGCTCGGCTTCGCCGCCCTTCTGGCCGGGATCGAGCCGCCCGACGGGGATTCGAATGCGGTCCTGATCAGCTTCGTCGCGCGGGAATATCCGGCCTGGGCGGTGGGTCTCTTCGCCGGCACGGCCTGCCTGCTCGCGCTGGTGCCCGGCTCGGTGCTCCTGCTCACCGCCGGCTCTCTCTTCAGCCGCAACGTCCTCACGCCGATGATTCCCAACCTCTCTGAACGGGCGGCGCTGCTCGCCTCGCGCCTTTCGCTGATCGTCTTTGCGGGCATCGCGGTCTGGCTCACGCTCGGAGCGAACCGCTCGCTCGTGGAAGTCGGCCTGTCCGCCTATGCCGCGATCGGCATGCTGGCGCCGGGCGTCTACTTTGCCTTCCTCTGGCCGCGCGCGCGCGCCATCGGCGTGGCGTCCGGAATCGTGTGCGGCTACATCGCCCTCCTGCCCCAGCTTCAGCCGTTCTGGAGCGGACTGCTGCCGGGCTGGGACACCGGCCTCGTCGCGATGGCCGTCAACGCCGCGGTCGCGGCGCTGGTCTCGATCGCCATGCCTTCACGCGACCGCGCCGCGGCCCTCGCCGCCTGACGCCGCTTCGGCGGCGACCGGCTGCGGCGGCGTGCGGGTCTTGAGGTTGTTCTCCAGCAGCGAGAGCAGCCGGGCCGGCGCGCCGTCGAGCTGGCGGCCGAGCCGGTGGATCAGGCTGACGGTCGAATGCTCGAGCTCCGGATCGCGCAGCGGCCGTTCGACCAGACTGCCCTCGTCCAGCTCGGTGAGCGCAGAGATGCGCGGCAGCACGGTGACCACGCGGCCGGCCTTGGCCATGTCGCGCATCATCTGGATCGAGGTCGTCACCAGCATCGGTTCGAGCATGACCCGCGCGCGCCGCTCGGCGGCGGCAAGCGAAGCGCGAATGCGGAAACCCTTGGGCGGCAGACACAGCACATAGCCGGCGAGATCCTCCATCGTCACCGAATCGAGCTTCGCCGCCGGATGGTCCGGCGCGCAAAGCACGCTGAGTGGCTGGCCGACGCTGAGGCGCGTGCGAATCTTCGGCTCGTCGGTGACATGCAGGATCATGCCGATATGCACTTCGTCCTCGAGCACCATGCGCACGATCTCGCTGCTCGCGCAGCTATGGATCGTGACCGCGATCCCGGGATTGCGCCGCTGGAAGTGCTCGATCGTGCCGGCCAGAGAATTGCCGATGAAGCCCTCGCCGATCGCCAGCACCACATGCCCCGTCTTGACCTCTCGCAGCTCCTTGAGCTGGTTGAACAGCGATTCCTTGTCCGCAAGCTGACGCCGATGGAATTCGAACACCAGCCGCCCGGCATCGGTCAGCCGTATCGAGCGGCGCCCCGGCTCGATGAGGGTGATTCCCATGGTCGCCTCGAGCTGCCCGATCTGGCGGCTGATCGACGACACCGCTACGCCGATCTTCTCGCTGGCGAGCCGCATCGAACCGAGGTTCGCGGCTTCATAGAAATAGGCGAGGGCTGTGTCCCACATGGCATTCTCCTGCTGCGGCGGTCAGGCCGCGATCGTGACGCGACTTTGCTTGATATTGCGCCGGGCGCAACAAATTTGGCAAGTCATTGTCATTGCCGCGCCAGCCGCTTCGTCGCAACACGAAACGGGGCGGGTCGATCCGCTCGCGTCAATGTGCGGAGGGTGGTCCATCTTGAACAAGCGTAACCGTGTCGACTGGAAGGGATATCTTCCCGCGATCACAACTCCGTTCGATGAATCGCGCGATCTCGATCTCAACGCGCTCGGCCTTCTGCTCGAATGGCTCGAGGCCGAAGGCATGCACGGTCTCGTCATCGCCGGCACGACCGGCGAGTGGACGAGTCTCAGCCCGGAGGAACGCAAGACGGTGTTCAAGGCCTCCGGCGAGCAGCTTGGCGGCAAGATCCCGCTGATTGCCGGTTGCACCGCCTTCACCTCGCGCGAAGTGCTGGCCTACGCCCAGTGCGCCAGCGAGTGCCGGTTCGAGGGCATTCTCGTGACGCCGCCGCCCTATCTGCGTCCGGGCCCCGAAGAGATCGTCGATTTCTACCAGGCCATCTCGGACGAGACGCCGCTGCCGATCTGCATCTACAACTGGCCGCCGGGCACCGGCATCGACATGCCGCCCGAACTGCTGGTGCGCCTGGCGCGGATCGAGAACGTGGTCGCGATCAAGCAGTCGACCTCGGACCTTCGGCGCTTCACCAATACCTTCTTCGCACTCAACGACCAGATCCGCGTCTTCGGCCATGCGATGGACGAGCACGGGCTGGCGCTGCTCGAAGCGCGCGGCGGCGACGGCACGATGGGCGCGGGCGGCGTCCTGGGACGCATCCAGCCCGACTTCTACAACCACCTGTGGGTCGGCGACATCGAGGCGGCCCGCGCATGCGGGCGCAAGGATCGTCTCATCCTCGACGACTGGTACACGCCCGAACTGACCGGACGCTTCGGATCGGGACCGGCCGTGCTCAAGGCCGCGCTCAACCTCCAGGGCCTGCCGGGCGGCAGGGTCCGGGCCCCGCTGCGCGACGTCGCGGAGGAATTTCTCGACGAAATCAGGAAGACATTGGTCGCCGCCGGGCGCATGTAGACGCCATGCGGAAGGCGGATGTTCTGATCGTGGGGGGCGGCCTCGTCGGCTGCGCCACGGCATGGCATCTGGCACGCGGCGGAGCCCAGGTCACGCTGCTGGAAGCCGGCGACATCGGCATGGGCGCCTCGGGCCAGAACGCCGGATCGCTGCATTTCCAGCTCGAACGCCGCTTCCTCGAGAACGGCGAGGCGCTGGCCGAGCAGGCGGCGCGCACCGCCGCGCTCAGCCGCCTCGCGATCGACGACTGGCGCGGGCTCGAGGCCGAACTTGGCGCCGATCTGCACGTCGTCATGGACGGCGGGCTGATGGTGGCCGAGACCGCCGAGCAGGTCGGCGTGCTCGAACGCAAGATCGCGCGGGAGAATGCCGAGGGGCTGGCGACCCGGCTGCTTGACGGCGACGAGGCCCGCGCCATCGCGCCCTACCTGTCGGCAGGCATACTCGCCGCGGGATTCTCCGGCGACGAGGGCCATGCCGACGCGCGCGCCGTCACTCGCGCCTTCGCCGAGGCCGCCGCGCACGCGGGAGCGATTCTGCGGATGCGCAGTCCGGTGACGTCGGCGCGCCGGCTCGACCGTGGCTTCGAGATCGCCTGTGCCGACGAGACGCTGCAGGGCGACCGGCTGGTCATCGCCTGCGGTGCATGGACCGCGCAAATCTGCGCCCGGCTGAACCTGCACATGCCCCTCTTCCCCGTCGCGCTGCTGATGAACGCGACCGAGCGCACCGCAAAGGGCCTGCGCCATCTGGTCCAGCATGTCGGCCGACGGCTCTCGATGAAGCAGACCCATGCGGGGAACATTCTCATCGGCGGGGGCTGGCCGGCCCGGCTGGCGCAAGCGCCGGACGGGACGTTCGATCCGCGCAGACGGCCCGAGATGATCGCGGCTTCGCTCGCGGGCAACATGCGCGCGGCGATCGATACCGCGCCCTTCGTGGCAAAGCTCAACCTCATCCGCTCTTGGACCGGCGTCACCGCGATCAGCGCGGACCAGTTGCCGATCGTCGGCGAGGTGCCGAGCATGCCGGGCTGCTGGGTCGCGGGAGGGGGCTCGGCCTTCACGCTCGGTCCGACCTTCGCCCGGCTCATGGCGCAAGCCATGGGCGGCCGCGCGGCGCCGGAACTCGACATCGTCTCTCCGGCTCGGTTCGAGCATCTCAACAGCTTCATGGGGTAGCCGATGCGCATCGAAAGCAAGGTCGAACGGCAGGCCCCCTTCTCGCTTCAGGTCGAGGGCGAGACGCTTCGCGCCTATCCGGGCGAGACCATCGCCACCGTGCTGGTCGAACGGTCCCCCGTCATCGGCCACATGGCGAACGGGGACGCGCAGGGCCTGTTCTGCAACATGGGTACGTGCTGTCTGTGCATGGTCACCATCCTGCCCGAAGGACGGCGCGTGCGCGCCTGCCTGACGGCAGCGGAACCGGGCATGGAGATCGGCCTTGGCTGAGCGCTACGATCTCGCCATCGTCGGCGGTGGCCCCGCCGGCCAGGCCGCCGCGCTGGCGCTGCAAGGGCACGGCCTCGCTGTCGCGGTGATCGACGAGCAGCCACATCCCGGCGGGCAGATCCTGCGCCAGCCACCGCGCGAGTTTGGCGTGACAGGCTGGATGGGTGGCAAGGTCTATGCCGCACTGCGGCGGCAACTCGGCCAATTCGAGGCCCTTTCCGGTCTCGACTGGCTCGGCGGCCGGTCGGTGCTCGGCCTGTCGCGCTCCAGCGACGCGAGCTTCGTGCTGACCCTCTCAGGGCGCTCGGGCGTGGAAACGCTCCGTGCACGTCGCGTGCTGCTTGCCACCGGTTGCCAGGACCTGGCGGTGCCCCTGCCCGGCTGGACGCTTCCCGGCGTCTATGCGGCGGGCGGAATCCAGGCCTTCGTCAAGAGCCAGCAGATCGTTCCGGGCAAGCGCATCGTGCTGGCGGGCACGCACCCGCTGCAATTGCTGATCGCGGACCAGATCGTCGCGGCGGGCGCAAGCGTGAGCGCCGTCATGTTCGCGCAGTCACGCCAGGCGATGGCGCGGCTGCTCGCCGAAAGCCCGCTCGTGGCGGCGCGGCAAGCCTCGGCCCTGCTTCCCGCCGGCGCCGCGATGGCGCGGCTGCGTCGCCGGGGCGTTCCAGTCCGCTTCGGCGAAAGCCTGCTCGGCATCGTCGGCGGCGAGCGGGTCGAGGGCGTGCGCAGCAGCGCGGGCGAGACCGCCTGCGACGCCGTGGGCCTGTGCTACGGCTTCGTGCCGCAATCGGCCCTGCCGCGCATGGCGGGCGCCGGGATGCGCGCCGCCGGGCCGGCAGGCGGATGGGCCGCAGAATGCGATGCCTGGCAGCGCACGTCGGTCGCGGGGCTCTATGCCGCCGGCGAGACAACGGGCGTCGCCGGCGCGGCGGCCGCGCAGTGCGCCGGCCGGATCGCGGGAGCCGGCATCGCCCTCGATCTCGGCCTCCTCGCGCCCGGGGCCGCCGAGCGGCGCGTGGCCGGAGTCCGGCGAGCCCATGCGAAGCACCTCAAATTCGCCGCGTTGCTCGATCGGATCGCGGACCCGACCGGCCATTTCCCGGTCATGGCGCCGAGCACGATCGTATGCCGCTGCGAAGCGGTGCGCCTCGCGGATCTCGTTTCCTGTCTCGACGGTCGTTCGGCCAACGCGGTCAAGCTGGCGAGCCGCTGCGGCATGGGCCCGTGCCAGGGCCGGAACTGCGAGCCGACCCTGCTGCGTCTGCTCGGCGACCGCGCCGACCCAGGCTTCAGCGCGCGCTTCCCCGCTCGCCCGGTCATGCTCGGCGATCTCGCCGCGCCGGAATGATCTTGCATTCAGCGCAACGAAGTTTGCAGAGTGCCCTCATTGTTCGCCATGTTTTACGGCCCCAGAGTTCGCATGAAGGCCCCAACCACCCGGCAGCCCCTCGGAGTCGCAAACCCATGACGGAAACGCCGCCCAAGCCCACCTTCCTCTCGGTCGACCATATCTCGTGGACCGTGCCCGATCTGGAAGCGGCGCTGGCCTTCTATCGGGACGTGATCGGGGCGGAGGAACTCTTCCGCCTCGGTCCTCTCGATGCCGCCGAAATGCCGCTCGACGACGAGGGTCGCGACTGGATGGCGACTCACGTCAACGTGCCCGGCGCCCGCCTCACGCTGGTCATGATGAAGCTCACCGACAACATGAACTTCCAGCTCGTTCAGTACGACAAGCCCGGTGATATCCGCCAGGAGCTGCCGCGCAACTGCGATCGCGGAGGCCACCACCTCGGCCTCAAGGTCGACGACGTGGACAAGGCGATCGCCTACCTCGAGGCGCACGGCTGCACCGCGATGGAGGTAATCCACATCGATGCCGGTCCGCTCGCGGGAAAGAAAAACGTCTATATGACCGACCCCTTCGGCCACAGCCTCGAAATCGTCGACTGACAGCAGCAGGAAGGCACCATGATCACGCGCATCAACCCGAAGTCGCTCTACGACGCCGTCAGCTACGGATTCTCGCACGCAAGCCTGCAGGAAGGCGGCAAGACGCTTCATCTCGCCGGTCAGGTGGCCTGGGATGCCGAGTGCAACGTGGTCGGCGGGGATGATCTCGCGGCGCAGACTCGCCAGGCGCTCGCCAATCTCAAGGCGGTTCTCGCAGAAGCAGGCGCAACGCCTGCCGATATCGTGCGTCTGCGCACCTACGTGGTCGACCATAGCCCGGACAAGCTGGGCGTCGTCCTTCCCGAAATCGGCGCGTTCTACGAAGGCGCGGTCCCGGCCGCGAACACGTTCATCGGCGTCCAGTCGCTCGCCCTGCCCGACTTCCTGATCGAGATCGAGGCGACGGCGGCCGTCGGCTGAGCCCCGCCCCGCCCAGATTGATCCATTCGCCGAGACCATCGGCCAGAGACCCGGACGACACGCCATGATGAAGACATCTAGGATCGCGGCCCTCGCCGCCATCACCATTTTCGCCACCGTGCCGCTGGGTGCTTGTGCCGCCCCCGATTCCACCGAGGCCGACGCATCGCCCGAGACGCGGGCGACCACTCACGAGGTCGAGGGCTTCTGGCATCATGACAAGCTCGTCACGTCCAAGGGCAAGGAACTGCCGATCGAGGGCGTATTCCTCATGCACGACGGCGAGTTTCTCGAGCAGGCGGTCATGGGCGCACCGCTCGATACACCCGCGGCGGAAGGAGCCGAGGCCATGGCGCACGCCGGCCCTTACGAAGTGACGCCGGAAGGGATCAAGCTCACGGCGGAACAGACGATCGCGATATCCGAAGCCGCCGCCGAACCGCTTTCGTTCACGCCAAGCACGCACCACGATATCACCGCGGCCAACACCGGCGACAATCTTACGCTCACCTTCGGCAGCGGTACGGTTCAGACCTTCACGCGGATACCCGCCTCGGACATCGCCATCCGCCGCTTCGCCAACGGGCGGCTCGCGCTCACCGGAAACCGGTTCGTGCTTGTGGCGGGCGATGCCAGCGAAGTCGTCAGCGGTTACGGCACCTTCGTCCGCAGCGGCGACAAGATGACGCTTTCGGCCAAGCGCTGGGCCGAATCCACGAAGCAAAAGGCCAGGATCGCAAGCGACCTCACCGTCGAAGCCACGCTGACCGACACGGCGCTGACGCTCTCCGACGGCCGCGAATTTCCGATCCTGCGCTGAAGCCGGCCCGAAGCGGCGGCGAAAGCGGAAAACCAACGGCTGGTCCGGCGGCTCAACCTTTTTTCAGTTGCGCCCGCAGATCCGCGTTTTCCGCTTCCAGTTCTCGGCAGCGGCGTTCGAGCGAGGACTCCGGCCGGTCGTAGAGATCGAGGTAGTAGTTCACCACCGCGATCGCGTTCGCATGACCGGCCGAAACGCCCAGTTCGGCTTCCAGCGACAGGAACCGGCTCAGCGCGTGCAGCAGGATCGCGGCGAACTCGGGCGACCATGGAAAATCGGTCTGGCCACGCCGTTTCAGCGCGGTTCGCATCAGCTTCACCTGCTTCTCGCGAAGCTCGTCGCCGAACTGGAAGAATTCGGTTCCCACCTGCTTGCGGTGGTTTCCAAGCGCCACGAACTCGTAGATCAGGATCCGATAGCGGCTGTCGCTCAGCAGGTCCCACATCGCGCGTAGCGGCTTGTCGGCGTGTTCCGCCTCGTCCTGCCGCGCGAGAATTTCACGGGCGAGCCTGCGGAAGACCTCGAGAAACAGCTCGTCCATCGACTGGAAATAGTAATGGACCAGTTGCGCCTTCAGACCCGCGACGGCCGCGACCCGGCGAGACGTCACGGCGGCATAGCCGTTTTCGCGCATGACCTGCTCCGCCGCGTCGAGTATTGCCTCTCGCGGGGGCTTCGCGTCGGTTGCAGCCGAGTCCATGGTGTCCGTTTGCGGGGATGCCATGCCCGAGGTCAAGCGCCTGGAGGCCGCTTTCCGCGCGGGTCCCCGAGCGCCCCCGGCGTTTCCGGCGACTGGATCGTCCGGCGATTGACCAGGGGCCGACGATAGCTTGCATCCTCGCGGCTGCGCGCGGAGACGCCGTTGACGCCGAGATCCTCGACATTGGCGAACAGGGGCACGTCGGTCGGCTCGATCATGCCCGACCATTCCAGCAGGGTGCAGCGGAAGGCGATCCGCCAGTCGCCATCGCGGCATTCGAGGCGATCGGCATAGCGGCCGCCCGCGGCCCAGTTGGTCCCGTCGCGATTGCGGCCGAAATAGAGGAAATAGGTCTCGGCATGCGCTTCGGAGCCGTCGATCCGGCAGGTGTGGTTGGTGAGATGATGCAGGGTCGATGACTGCCCCGCCTCATGAAGTTCCATGCCGCCGCGATAGACCGTGCGCGGCTGCTCGACGAAGGCGCCCGCGTCGATCAGCGCGTCCTCGTGGAACCCGGACACGAACAGGTCCTCGTCGAAGCGGTCGATCGCGCGGCTGATACGCTTGATGCAATCGAAGATTTCCTGCCGGTCGAGCAGTTCCTGGAGCCGGTCCGCGGACGGGATGCGACTTGTCGTGTCAGCCATTGACTATGCCTTTCGGGATTTTTGGGAAGCGGCCGCGTGGGGTCCGTCATCGGCGGGATAGGGCCCCAGCAGCAGGAACAGCGCCGCCGCGCCCACCGCGAGCGGAGCCGAAAGAAACAACGCCCCGAAATAGGAGCCCGAGACGTCGAAGATGGTGTTCGTCGCCAGCGGGGCCAGCCCGCCGGTCAGAGCGAGAAGACCGGTGATCGTGCCGAAGACGAGGCCGAATTTCTCGAGCCCGAAATGGCGCGAGGCGAGATAGGCGACTGCGTCGAATTCCACCCCGACGGCAAGCCCCAGAACGGCGACCGCGACGATCGCCTGCCCCGGCGAAGCCGGCAGCAGGAAAAGCACGACAACGCCCAGGCACAGCGTACCCGCACTCAGCGCCGCGACGATGCCGGCGTTGATCCGATCGAGCAATAGCCCGCCGCTGAGGCGGCCGACGATCGACCCGATGCCCGCCACGCCCGCGACGCCCGCCGCCTCCAGCGGGGCGAGCCCCCGGTCGATCAGCATCGGCACGAGGTTGATGACGATGCCGTTGCCGGCGAAGGTGACCGCCGTCGCCGCCAGGGCCAGCATCGCGAAACGCCGGGAAAGCAGGATCGTGCGCGCCCCGCCGGAGCGGACGGTGCCCTCCGGCTTTGCGGGCGATCGGTCATCTTTCATCCGAAACCCTGCGTAGATCAGCGGTACGGCCACCAGTCCCCAGCACAGGCCGAGCAACAGATACGCCTGTCGCCAGCCGAACGCTTCGAGCAGTCCGCCCGCCGCGATCGGCACCAGCAAGGCGCCGATGCCGGTTCCCGTCAGTGCCACGGCCAGCGCCAGGCCGCGGCTGGCGTTGAAGGTGCGCGAGACTCCGGCCGCCCAGACCGACGGATTGACGGCGACCGCGCCCAGCGAAACCAGCGCCCACAAGGCCCACCATGTCGCGATGGGCTGGTCGCCCAGACCGAGCAGCGAAATCGACAGGCAGAACCACAAGCCGCCCGCAAGCCCGACGAGGCGCGGACCGAACCTGTCGACCAGCATCCCGACGATCGGCGCGAGCAGGACGACAACCACCGACACGATCGCGGGACCCGACGATATCTCGGCGCGCGTCCAGCCGAACTCCGCTTCGAGCGCGGGCAGCATCACCCCGGTCGAGTAGAGATGCACGATCGGCAGGGTCGTGCCTGCCGTTGCGGCGAGCACGACCGGCCAGCCGGCCCGCCACTCCCTGCCCGCTTCTCCGCGTGCGATCACCGCGACGAGAAGAGGTCGGACAAGCGGAAGGTCATGCGCAGCCAGAGCTCGCGCCCGCGTTCGGCGACGCAACCGAGTTCATCGCCGCCCGCCGGCCCCTGATTCGGCGCCCCGGAGAGCTGTCCGCCGAACACGGTGCCGTTCTGCGTATTGGAATTCGAGCAGAGCGCCGCGGTGATTTCGTTGGTCAGGTTGTTGCCGATCATCGAGACTTCCCATCCGTCCTCGCTGCGCAGCGAGAGGTTGAGGTTCAGCTTGGCATATTCCCCCTGCCGATAGGCATCGTAACCGACGAGGTTGGTCTGGAAGCTCGAGCTGTAGACCGCCGAGGCGCCCACCCCGAAGGTCAGGCCGGGTCCGGCATCGCCTTCGTAGTCGACGCCGACGTTGCCGCTCCAGTCAGGCGCCCGGACAAGCGGCTCACCCTCGAGATCCTGCGAGGTGAAGCGTCCGGTTGCGGGGTTGAAAAGCTGGTCGCATCCTTGCGCGATCGTCTGCCCGTTGCCGCAAGGCGCATTGGGAAAGCTCAGGTAGCGCGCGTGGTTGTAGTTCACCGCCGCGCGCAGGCTGAGGCCCGGCACGCCGCGCGGATAGAACGTCGCGTCCGCCTCGATACCCTGCACGCGCGCCGAGGCGGCGTTGACGGTGCGCAGGATGATGCCGCCGGTGGGCGAGACCTCGTTGGCGCCGACCTGAAGATCAGAATAGGTGTAGCGATAGGCCGCCAGGTTGAACAGCAGGCTGCGATCGAACAGCCGCGTCTTGATGCCGATCTCGCCGCCCTTGGCCTTTTCCTCGCCGAAATCGGCGCGCGTGTTCTCGTCGATGAAGACGATGGTGTTGAACGAGCCTGACTTGAAGCCCTGGCGATACGAACCGAATACCGTGAAGTCGTCGGTCGGCGTCCAGGTGACCGAGAATTCGGGCGAGAGGTTGTTCGCTTCGATCCGCGGGACCAGCAGATCGACCTCGGCGTAGCCCGCGAGGCCGTTCTGCTCGGTGTGGCGCCGGATCTCGTTAGTGAAGCGCGCGCCGCCGCCGATCTCCAACTGGTCGCTCAGCTTCCACAGGAGCTGCCCGAAGGCCGAAGCGGAGTAGGTCCGGATCTGGTGGCGCGCCGATTGCAGGATCGGCGGCAAGCCGAACGCGGTGTTGGCGCGCAAGTTGTTGTCGCTCTCGAACTTGGCATACTGGTAGAAGCCGCCAAGAGTGAAATTGACGGGCGAATCCACGAAGTCCGAAGCGAGGCGCAGTTCCTGCGTGAACTGGCGGTTGCGGAATTCGAAGTCCGCCGCGATCGTGGGATTGCTGCTGCCGCTGCCGCGAATGAGGTTGTTCTGCCGCAGCGAATAGCCGCCGGTGATCGAAGTCAGGCGGATGGCCGGAGTCACGTCGAGATTTTGCTCGAGCGTGCCGAAGTACTGGCGCGAATCCATGTAGGGCACGCCGCCGTTGCTGATGTTCGGCCAGAACGCGGGATCGAAATCGCCGAGCTGCGTGTAGCGATCCAGCGTGCAGTCGGCATCGCCGATGAAGGGGATGTTGAGCGGCGGCACGCCGCCCGTGCCGTCGGGACAATAGACGAGCTGGCCGTCGCCGCCGTTACCCTCGGTGCGGTCGTCGACGAAGTTCAGCTTGAGCCGGGCGCTGTAGCTGTCGCTCGGCTCCCACAGCGCCGTGCCCTTGAGGATATAGCTGCGCTTGGGCGCGAACTTGCGGTACTTGGGCGCGACATTGCCGGTGTTGGGGATCGGCACGCCGTTGTTGCGGAAGAAGCCTTCCGAATCCGAGAAGCGACCCGCGAACCGCAGGCCGAGCGTCGGGCTCACCGGCCCCGAGACGATCAGTTCGCCCAGCTTTTCCTCGGCCTCTGCTTCGTAGCCAAGACGAGTGATCAGTTCGAATTCGTCGGTGGGATCAGCGCTGCGGATCGAGATCACGCCGGCCGGGCTGTTCTTGCCGAAGAAGAGCGCCTGCGGCCCCTTGAGCACTTCGATCCCGCCGACGTCGAACATCGCGGCGGCATAGGCGAAGCCCTGGGTCAGTTGCAGGCCGTCGACGTTGAGCGAGACCGACTGGTCCACCGACGGCGTCTGGGACGTCGGCCCGATCCCGCGCAGCGAGGCCTGGATGCCGACGGTGCCCACCGATTCGGCCATGATGAAGCCGGGAACGCGGCCCGCGACCGAATAGAGATCGTCGACCTGCTGTCGCTCCAGCGTCTCGGCGGTCAGCACCGTCGCCACGACCGGAACACGCAGGATCGATTCCTCGCGGCGACGCGCCGTCACGATGATGTCGCCGGGCGCGGAAGAGGCCTGCTGCGGTGTGTCCGAGGCCGGATCGCCCTGCCGTTCCTGCGCCATGGCCGGGCACGCGAAGAGCAGCCCCGCGGCTGTCAGCGGCAGCGAATAACGTACCTTCATCTCATCCTTCTCCCCATGTTGCACGTGCCGGTTCACGCCTCTCGCGGCGCGGCGGCATCTTCGTTCGCACTGCTCGGATCGGCATGACCAATCCGATGTTCACTCATCTTGTTTTTGAGCAATTGCCAAATGCATCTACGCTCGCAACCGCCATCCGGTCAACCCGCTTAAATCCGCGCATAAACCGGCGTCATATCCTCCTCATCGCTGGGCTCCCGATCTCTGACGGTGTTGACCAAAGCCGAAATATTGTGCAATCGCTCAAATCCATCAGAAAGCAAGAACGGTCCGGGAGGAAACAGTGATGTCCGAGAATCTTTTGCGGCTCGACGGCCTGAAAGTGATCGTCACGGGCGCCGCCGGGCGCGGCATCGGCACGCAGATCACCCGCCTCGCCGCGCAGGCGGGCGCCAGTGTTCTGGCCGTGGACAATTCGCTCGAAAGGATCGCTTCGGATCTCGCCCCCCTGCGCGAAGAAGAGGGGCTGTCGGTGCATCCGATCCGCGCCGATATCCTCGCCGAGGATGGCGTGGCCCAGGTCATGCGCGCCGCCGAGGAGTTGCCCGGCACGCTGCATGGCCTGGTTACGGTCGTCGGCGGGGGGCCGCCCGCCACCTGGGGCCCCTCGACGATGCTTTCGCGCGAGAACTGGCGCTCGCAGATCGAGCTCAACGTCGATTCCATGCTGTTCATCACGCAGGCCTTCGCCGCCGCGCTCAAGGACCAGCAGCGTGGCGGCTCCATCGTCTCGATCGCATCGATCTGCGGGCTGACCGCCTCGCCCTACAACATCGGCTACGGCGCCGGAAAAGCGGCGCTGCTTTCGGTGGTGCAGTCGCTTGCGCTTGAGTTTGCGCGCGACGGCATTCGCCTGAACGCGGTCGCTCCCGGCGCGACGGTCACGCCGACCGCCAGTCTCAACACCGAGCCGGACCGGCTGCGCCGAGGCGTGCCCATGGCACGCTTCGGCAGCGCCAACGAAATCGCCGGGCCCGTGCTCTTCCTGCTGTCGGACCTGGCGGCCTACATGACGGGGCAGTGCCTCACCGTCGATGGTGGCTGCAATCTCAAGTGGACGCATCTCAGCGACGAGAACCTGCCGATGTTCCTGAAGGACGAATCGGTGGACCGGATCAAGTCGGGCCAACTCGCGACCCGGCAGGCCTGAGCCGTAGCGGGGCGGCCCGCCAGCCGGGATCGGCGCGCTCGCCGTCACAGCCGCCGCATCTGGATCGTCTGCTGAAAGAAGCAGGCACGATGGGTGTGGACCGAGACCTGCGCCAGGAGACCCTCGGCGGTGCGGTAGGTGCGGCGTACCTCGATCGCGGCTTCCCCGGCCTCGCCGCCGAGTTCGACCGCCATGTCGTGCGACAGCGACGCACCGGCGATACGCTGGTCCATCTGCGCGATGCGCACGCCGAACCGCTCCTCGATCAGCAGGAAGATCGGCCCAGACCGGGCCGGGATCGCCGGTTCCAGATCGGCGAAGGTGCGGTTGATGTAGTAGTCCGAACAGCAGACCGGCCGCTGCCGCCGCCGATGCCGCGCGACCCCGCGCACCACCAGCCAGGGCGCGCCGCCGCGCAGCCCGGCGCGGGTCGCCTCGCGGCCATCCACGTCCTCGATGCCGACCTGCCGGATCTCGGTGTACATGTCGACGGCATAGGCCACGAGATCGTCGATCGAATTGGCATCGAGCCGGAAGGACTCCGAAGCGGGCGGAATTGAAACCACCGAGCCGGAGCCCTTGCGCGAGCTGATGAGCTGTTCCTCGCGCAACAAGCGCAGTGCCTCGCGCACGGTGTGGCGCGACGCGGCAAACTCTTCGGACAGATCCTTCTCGCTGGGCAGCCGCCGTCCGACGGGAAGGCTGCCGGTCTCGATACGGGTCTTCAAGAGGCGGGCGAGCGCAACGTAGCGCGGCTCGGCCTCGGCAAGGGCATTGGCCCCGGTCATGCCAGGATACGCACCGGCAGCCGCGTCCACCCGCGCTGGAAGCAACTCGGATTGCGCTCGGCGGCGCTCATGTCGATGTCATAGTCCGCGACGCGTTCCAGGAAGCGCTGGACCAGGGTCTTCACTTCCAGCAGTGCGAGATGCTTGCCGATGCAGTGATGCTGGCCCAGGCCGAACGAGATCACGCGCGGGATATCGCGGTTCCAGATGAAGGCGTCCGGATCGTCGAACTCGCGCTCGTCGCGCGAGGCGGAATGCAGAAGGCAGGCGACGCGCTGCCCGGCGCGGATCGCCAACCCCGCGTAGTGCGTATCTTCATGAGCGGTCCTGAAGGTGTACTGGGCAGGCGCCCCGAACCGGACCATCTCGTTCACCGCGACGGGAACGTTGGCCTCAAGATCGGCGCGGACCTCGGCAAGCTGCGCCGGATGCCGCGCAAGCTCCATGAGCCCCTGTCCCGTCACCTTCGCGACCGATTCCAGTCCGCCGATCATCACGCAGACGAGCTGATCGGCGATCTCCCCGTCGCTGAGCGCCCTCCCCTCCTCCGGTGTGCGATACTGGATGAGCCCGTCGATCAGCGCGTTCGCGCCGTCCGCTCCGGCCGCGCGCCGGGCTTCGATCGGCGGCAGGATATAGCGCTTGAGCTTGACGAAGAAGCTCGCGAGATCGACACCGCCCTGCTCGGGGTCGAGACGGGTCATCATGTAGACGAAGTCGACGATTTCCTCGGCCTTCTCCACCGCGATCCCGAAAAGATGGCAGATCGTGCTGGCCGCCGTCACGCCCGCGTAGTCGCGCACGAGGTCGAACGAGCCGAGCGGCAGCAGAGCGTCAAGGCGGGACTCCACCGTCGTCTCGATGAAGTCCGTGAGCCGCTTCACCGCCCTAGGACGCAGCGGCGCGATATGCGCCTGGCGCATCTGCTCGTAGTAGGGCGAATGGAGGCTGGGGCCCGGCGCCATCGGATCGGTCGAGGCCAGCGCCGGCGCCTCCGTGTTGTGGCGCGAGCGCAGATACTGTGGGGTCGGCAGGTTGGTCTCGGTCGCGAGGAAGACGTTGCCGCTGATGCGCAGGATCTGCCAGACGTCCTCGAAGCGCGAGAAGAAGTACGTGTCGTATTCGGGGTAATAGCGATGCGGATCGCGATCCCTCAGCGCGCGATAGAACGGCCCGGGATCGGTCATCAGTTCAAGCGAAAACGGATCGGTATCGAGTAGGTCGACATCATCCGAAATCATGGCATTCTCCGCTCTGGCCCAATAGGTGTCGTGCACGAGGGACTGGGATGATCGTCAAAAGGCGACAACCGAAATTCGAAATGTGTCCGGACAGATTGGCGAAAGAATTGGATGGCGTGAAGGCGATGCGCCAAGCCCGCCCCGGACCAGCGAAGAAAAGGCAGAGCGATGTTTGATACCATCATCCACGGCGGAAGGATCGTCGACGGCACAGGGGCGCCATCGTATTGCGCCGACATCGGCATCGTCGACGGGCGCATCGCCGCCATCGGGCGGCTCGACCTCGCCGAGGCGCGCGAAACGATCGATGCCGACGGCCTCGTGGTCGCCCCGGGGCACATCAACCAGCATTCGCACTACGACGTCGCGCTATTCTGGGACGCCTATTGCTCGAACGCCGGCGAGAACGGCGTCACGACGCTGGTCAACGCCAATTGCGGCTTCGGCGTCGCGCCCGTCCGGCCTGCCGACAAGCTGCGCACCATGCAGATGCTGGAAACCACCGAACAGATCCCCGTCGCGCATCAGCAAGCGGCGCTGCCCTGGGACTGGGAAAGCTTTCCCGACTATCTCGAGAGGCTGCGGCTGCTGCCCAAGGGCGTCAACGTGCTGACCTACCTGCCGCTCAACCCCCTGCTCGTCTACGTCATGGGGATAGAGGCCGCGAAGTCGCGGCGTCCGACCGCCGACGAGATCGCGCAGATGCACCGGCTGATCAACGAGGCGATGGACGCGGGCGCGCTCGGCATCTCGCTTTCGGCCATGGGCGAGGAAGGCAATTCGCACCTCGATTGCGACGGCACGCCGATGCCGACCGACATTCTCCATCACGATGACGTGGTCTCCATTTGCCGCGCGCTGGTCGATCGCGGCGAAGGCGTGATCCAGCTCCTGTCGCACCTCATCGTCTACGGCGATCGCGACCTGACCGAGCGCGTCGCCGAAATGGCGAAGGGCTCGGGCGTCAACGTGATCCACAACGCGATGATGACCTCGGACCTGATGCCCGACGCGGTCGAGAAGGATCTTGCCTGGCTCGACGGTCTGCGCGCGCGCGGCCTCGACGTGGTGTCCAGCGTGCTCGTCAATCGCGGCTGGATCGAAGCGGGGATGCGTCAGCTCGACGTCTCGTGCGGCATGCTGCGCTCGGTGCGCAAGATCGCCGCCTGCCGCGACGACGATGCGGTGCTCGCCCTGATCTCCGACCCTGCCTTCCGCGCGGAGTTCGCCGAGGAATACGCGCGCAAGGGCCCGACGAACGGGGCGAACGGGCTAGAGGGTCAGACCGTGATCGACGTAGGCGGCAAACCCGAACTGCAATCCTACCTCGATCGCACTCTCGGCGAGATCGCGGCCGAACGGGACTGCAACGTAGTGGAGGTCATGCTCGATCTCGGCACGCGGTCGCATCTGGCGCTGCAACTGCGCTCGCCGCAGATCTCGTCGACCGATCCGCACCAGGCCGCTCGTCTCTTCGGCCACTACGCCACGGTCATCGGCGGGTCGGACGGCGGCGCGCACACCAAGTCCTTCGGGATGGGCCACGTGCCCACAGACATGCTGATCTGGCTGGTCCGCGAAGAGGGCCTGATGACGCTTGAGGAGATGCACTTTCATCTCGCGCTCAAGGTCGCCCGTTCGCTGCAACTGCACGACCGTGGCGCGATCGTTCCCGGTTTCGTCGCCGACATCATCGCCTACGACCTCGACGAACTGCACTTCGACACGCGCCGCTACGAGATCGTCCACGACATGCCGGGCGGCGACTGGCGGCGCAAGGGCAATGCCGGCGGCTACCGCTTCATCATGGTGAACGGCATCCTCACGCATCGCAGCGACCATGCCACGGGGACCACGCCGGGCAGCCTCGTATCCCCGTACATCGTCGACCGTCCCGTCCTCGAGGCCGCGGAATGACACGTCGGGGCATGCTCGTGGTCGACAGAGGCCTGTGCGATGTCAACGGGCTGTGCGTGGAGCATGCGCCGGACCATTTGCGCATCGACGAGGACGAGGAACTGGAGATCATCCGGGCCGAGGTCCGTGAAGACGAGCGCGAAGCGGTTGCCCGCGCGGTCGCATCCTGTCCCAAGGCGGCTCTCAAGGTCCTCGACGCGGAGAGTTAGTTCCGGTCTCCCACCGCCCGCTGACTGCCGAGCCAGGCCGGGAAATTGCATCTTTCAGGAACCAGCGCTTTCCGCGCCGGGTTAGGGGGGAACGACATGGCGCCCATCCTCCGCGGAAGACAGCATGAGACATCTGCTCCTGCCCGCCCTCGCGCTTTGCCAAGGGCTCAGCGTCCCGGCGACGGCACAGGAAAGCGAACCGACCAAGACCGTCCGGTCCGAAGCGGAACCGGGAGGAGCAGGCAATCGCTTCTCGATAACCGCCGGGGCGGATGTGGTGACGGAGTATATTTCACGCGGAGTGATGTTCGCCGAGGAGGTGAGCTTTCAGCCCCAACTCACGATATCCATGGACTTTCCCGAACTGGAAGGCGGCATTGTCGACGATGCGGGCCTGTTTGTCGGAAGCTGGGGCAGCATCAAGCTGGGTTCGGTACCGCCGGGTCCGGCCGGCCGGCTGACGCGCTTCTACGAAACCGACCTCTATGCCGGCGCGGCGTTCCGGCTTTCAGAGAGGTGGACCATATCCGCGACCTACTTTCGCTATGAATCGCTCGGCAATTCCTTCGAAGGGTACAACGATCTGGAATTGGTGGTGGGGTATGACGATTCCGGCGTCTGGCAGGACATCATCCCGCTCGACAACTTCAGCCTCTCGCCCTCGCTGCGGCTGGTGCAGGAAGCGGGACGCCCGGGCCGGAGCGATGCGCTCTACGTGCAGCCCTCGCTTACCCCATCGTTCGATGCCCGGCTCGGCGGGGCGAGCGTGCATGTCGCGGTGCCGCTGATGATCGGCTTGTCCGACGAATACTATGACGGGCTCGACGGTGGGACGGAAACTTTCGGCTTCTTTCGCACCGGGCTGATCCTCTCGGGCAAGCCCGCGCCGGAGAAGGCCCCCGGCCTGACGGTGCGCGGCGGGTTCGACTTGTGGGTTCCCAACGGCGACGTCGCCAGCGGCCTGGACCGGTACGACGTCGTAGGCCGGATCGGCCTGAGCTGGACCCGCTGAGACTCGCGCCGCCCCCGCCTCAGGCGATCCGCCGGGAATGGCGGAACCGCGCGTAGCGGTTGAGCAGATCATTGATGATCTGATCGCGCGAGAAGCCGGTGACGTCATGCGGCGTCTCGCCCTCGGAGGTGTGGGCCATCGCCCGGTAGTGACGCGGCTCGGCGTCGTGGGCCTTGCGCGTCTCGGCCCAGACGAAGCTCGGCAGCAGGAACGGACGGCCGCGCACGGTGTAGCGGAAGGCGCCGCGCTCGCCGTGCGGAACGGTCAGTTCCAGCCCGTCCGCCTTCTCCTCGAGATCGGGTGCGAAGCCGCTGGCGCGCATCTCGTCCGCGACGGCCTCGAGCGCGGGCCGCGCCGTATCCCGCAGGAAGACGTCGATGTGGCGTTTGTCGAAATGGCCCATGATCGAGGTCAGGCGCTGCTGCCAGTTCAGTTCCGGCGTCGGGCTCATGCTGACGGGCGCCAGCATCAGATCGCTTCCGGTCCCGAGAGCTTCCATCCGGAGCGCGCGGTACAGGCCGTAGCTGATGAAGATCATGATCACCGCGAAGGGCAACGCGCTGGCGATCGCCGCGGTCTGCAACGCCTCCAGACCTCCGGCGACGAGCAGCACCGCCGCGATCCCACCGGCGCAAAGCGCCCAGAAGATACGTTGCCACACCGGCGGATTTTCCGCCGCGCCCGATGTGATCATGTCGATCACCAGCGCGCCGGAATCGGCCGAGGTGACAAAGAAGGTGATCACCAGGAAGGTCGCGATCAGCGAGGTGATCGAGCCCAACGGCAAAGCCGCGAGGGTTTCAAACAAGGCTACGGGCAGATTGTTCGCAACCGTCCGCGCGATCGGCTCCACGCCCGACAAGTCGAGCAAGATGGCGGTGTTCCCGAAGACCGTCATCCACAGGAAAGTGAACAGCACCGGCACCAGCAGCACTCCGCCCACGAATTCGCGGATCGTGCGCCCGTGCGAGATGCGGGCGATGAACATGCCCACGAACGGAGACCAGGCGATCCACCAGCCCCAGTAGAACAGCGTCCAGTCGGCCAGCCACGGATTGGGCTCGTAAGCGTACATGCGGAAGGTGCGCGGGACCACTTCTCCCAGATAGGTGCCGACGTTCTGGACGAAGGCCTGCAGCAGGAAGACCGTCGAGCCCGAAAACAGGACGAAGCCCAGCAGGAGCACGGCGAGGATGATGTTGAGTTCCGACAAGCGCTTCACGCCCTTGTCGAGACCTAGGAACACCGACATGGTCGCGAGCACGGTGATGACCGCGATCAGGATGAGCTGGGTGGAACTCGCCACCGGCACGCCGAACAGATAGGCGAACCCGGCATTGACCTGCAGGACGCCGAGGCCGAGCGAGGTCGCCACGCCGAACATCGTGCCCAGCACCGCGAAGATGTCGATCGCATGGCCGATCGGCCCGTCGATGCGGTGGCCGATCAGGGGGTAGAGGGCCGAACGGATCGTCAGCGGAAGCCCCCGGCGAAAGGAGAAATAGGCCAGCGACAGGCCGACTACGATATAGATCGCCCAGGCATGCAGGCCCCAGTGGAAGAAGGTCAGCATCATCGCCTGCCGGGCCGATTCCACCGTGCTCGCCTCGCCGATCGGAGGCGCGGAGTAGTGCTGGATCGGCTCGGCCACGCCGAAGAACACGAGACCGATGCCCATGCCCGCGCTGAACAGCATCGCGAACCAGGAAAGGTAGCTGTACTCGGGCTCGCTCTCGTCGGGCCCCAGCTTGATGTCGCCGTGACGGCTGAGCATCAGGTAGATCACGAAGATCAGAAAGCCGGCGACCGACGAGATGTAGAGCCAGCCGAAATCCTGCACGATGAAGGCCTGGACATGATCGAAGATCCGCCCGGCCCGCTCGGGAAGCAAGGCCCCGAACAGGGCGAACGCGAGGATCAGGCCCGCCGACGTGTAGAAGACGGGAGGATTGACCTTGATCCTCGCGCTTTCTTCGAGAGTGGCGGCTTCCGTCAGGACGGGATCGGACATCGGTTCCCCTGCTGGTCTCGTTCCGGATCATCAGCCCAACGAACGTATGCGCCGCAAGTTGCGACGCTGCTTTCGGATGGGCGCTCGCGCCCATGGCGACACAGGCTCACGACCCTGCTTGCCGAAACGCGACCCGCCCCGTCAACCGCACAAAGGGGCCGCACGCTCCCGCACCATATCAGCGAGGCGTCGGATGAAGAAGCGATCAACCCTCCGTACTCCGCCCTCACCCCCGCGATGAGGCGGCGGCACGGGCGGCCTGTTCGTACATGCCGGACAAGGCGCGCAGGAACTGATTGACCTTGGCGATATCGATCCCCTCCTGCGGCATGAAGGCCATCGCCGGCTCGAGATACGTGCGCCGGTCCTCGTGGAAGTCGGCATAGTGGTCCCTGCCGCGATCGGTCGCCTCGTAGAAGGCTTCCTTGCCGATCTTGGTGCTGTCGACCATGCCGAGCCGCGCCAGTTTCTTGAGCGAGTAGGTGACGAGGTGCATGTCGTCGATCGACAGCGCGAAGGCAAGGTCGGTCGCCCGCAGTTGCCGGTTGCGATAGACCAGCAGGTGCAGCAGGAACACGTCGAGTTCCGACAGCCCGCTGACGTCGTTCGAGTTGCCGCGCTGGCTCATCCAGCGGCGCACGCTGTTCCACAGGACCGTGAGCGTGAGTTCCAGCTCGGTCAGTTGCCGCGCGGCCTCGCTCTCCAGATCGGGTGACGCTTTCGACATGGGGGCTTTCCTTCCGTTATCGGACTATCACGGTATCTTATCGATGACTTGCCCTCGATGCATTCGCACCATCAGCGCCTGTCGATCAACGAAAAATCATGCTTTTCGACGAGATTATGGATTGATATAACGATAATTTATCTACAATATATCGATATATCCTTAATCCATCGGAGACTGGTAATGCGCGAAGACCTGGCCTTTCTCGACGAGGCGCAACTCGACGCGCTCTTCGAAGCGCCAGCGGCCATGGTCGAACGCGCGACGACGCGACATCTCACCGAATTTCACCACGAGTTCCTGAAGCGCGCGACTTTCTTCGTCATCGCATCGGGCGGGACCGACGGGTTCGATGCCTCGCCGAGGGGCGGTTCGGCCGGGCTGGTTCATCCGCTCGACGATCACACGGTCTGTTTCGCCGACTGGCCCGGCAACAACAAGATCGAGACGCTGCGCAATATCGTGCGCAATCCCGCGGTGGGCCTGGTGTTTCTGTTCCCCGGGCTCGACATGTTCATGCGGATCAACGGAAAGGCGGGGATCACGCAGGACATGGCCATCCGCGAATGTCTCGCGGAAGGCGCAAAGGTGCCCAAGGTCGCCGTCGTGGTGGCGATCGAGGCGGTCTATTTCCACTGTGGCAAGGCGATCAACCGGGCCGGTCTGTGGAAGTCGGAAAGCATGATTGATCGCCGCTCGGTCCCCTCGCCCGGCACGATGATGAAGGCGCTGGCCGAGATCGAGGACATGCCCGCCGCCGATCTCGACCAGCACTATCGCGAGTCGATGACCAAGGACCTGTTCGGCTAGGCGGACATCCTCCGGCCGCCGAGACCTTCGCCGGCCTCAGTCGAACCCCTTGTCCTCGATCACGGCGACGAGATGGTGGTCATAGCACTGCCAGCGCTTGCCGTTGTGCCGCCAGGCGTTGGTATAAACCGCGATCTTGCCCTTGGTGAGCTGCGCGATCTGGCTGCCGCTCGGCATGCCTTCGCCTATCGCCGCCCCGTCGCGGAAATCCTCGCGCAAGTAGCGCACATGCCCGACGGTCAGCACATCCTCGCCGATCCGCTGCGCCTCGACCTTGACCCATACGGTGTCCATCGCCTCGATCGCCTTGTCGAGATCGATCATCTGCCGCTTGTCGACGATCAGCGTCGGCCAGGGCTGCGCGGTGCCGAGGAAATCGTCGGCGAAGAAGTCTTCCAGCCAGTCATGGCGCTTTTCGGCGATCGCATCGCCCCATTCGGTGTAGATACGGCGGAACTCCTCCGAAAGCTCGGAATCGGACACGGACGTCTCTCCTCATGCACTTGCTGATCGTGTTTTCGATCGGGATATCTCAGAAGGCGAAGCGGACTTGGAAGGCGACGTTGCGGAACGGCTGCCGGTCCTGAAAGAAACTGCCGAGCGAGGACGGCTGATAGCCCGAGAACGTCAGGATCGTGGTGTCCGTCAGGTTCTTGCCGATCACGTCGAAGGCGAGCGCTCCGTCGAGAATCTCGAGCGTCAGACGCGCATCGAGCCGCGCGTATCCGTCCTGCACGGCCAGCGGATCGAGCGTGAAGATCGTGTTGTAGCGCGAGGAGAATATCCCCGTCGCCTCGGCGATGAGATTCGACCCGTCCGCCACCGGCAGCGTCAGCGTTCCGGTGACCGAGCCGCTCCACTCGGGCGCGTAAAGCGTGCGCTTGCCGCTCAGGTCCTGGCGCTCGCCCGAAGGGTTCCGGCCCGCCTGGATCGCCGCATATTGCTGCGCGTAGGTAGCGCCGGCATCCGTGTAGTTGCGGTACTTCGAATCCAGATAGGTGCCCGAAGCGGCGATCTGGAAGAACGAGGCGAGCTTCGCCCGCGCCTCCAGTTCGAGGCCCTGCGCGCGCGATTGTGCCGCGTTGCGTACGAAGTTCACCGGCGCGCCCGCCGCATTGGTTCCGTTGATCACGACTTGCAGGTCGGAGAAATCATTGCGGAACGCCGCGAGGTTGAGGCTCACGGCCCCGTCGCGGAACCGGCCCTTCAGCCCGACTTCGTAGGCATCGACCTTCTCGGGATCGAAGCCGTAGTTGTCGGGATTGGCGGAAAGCTCGGCGACGCTGAAGCCGCCGGCCTTGAAGCCGTGCGAATAGGAGGCGTAGGCCATCAGATCGGGCGATGGCTCGAACTGGATGCGGGCCGAGGGCATGAGCTGCTTGTCGGTCCGCTTCAGGCTGACATCGCCGGGCGTGCCGATCCCGATCAGACCCGCCAGCGGCTGAAGCGCTTCGGGAAAGGGCGCGATGCCGCCGTAGTCGCGCGTCGCGGTCCCGAGCCGCAGGCGCCAGTCGAAGTCCTTCTTCACGACGCTGTAGCGCAGACCGCCGCTGAGGCTGATGGTCTCGGTCAGGTTCCACGTCACGCTGCCGAAGCCCGAGTACGTGCGCGCCTTCTGCGTCGCGAGAACCCGCTGGCCGATCGGAAGCAGCGGCGCCAGCGGCGCGAAGACCGGAACCGGCGCGAGGTTGGCGGTCAGGAAAAAGAAGCTGACATCCTGCTGGATATCGAGCTTCTCGTCCTGGAAATAGAGCCCGGCCATGTATTCCAGCGGCTGGCCGAGCGCCGACGACAGTCGCACTTCCTGGCTGAACTGGTGATACCGTTCGGGCGCGAGGACGTTGAGAAACTTGCTCGCGGTGCCGTCGTTGTCGAGGCTCAGCGTGAACCGGTAGTCGTAGTAGCCGGTCGTCGAGGTCAGCGTGTGGTCGCCGACGCCGGCGTTCAGCGTCAGCACCGCCTCCTTGTTGCGCAGCCGGCTGTAGTTGCCGACGTTCGAGGTGTAGAGGCTGTTCTCCAGACCGCTGGGCGCGCCGGCCGCGACGTTCGCGGCGCAGAAGCCCGCCGCCGTGAAGGGCTCGTCGGGCGGGCAGAACGTCTGGCGCAGCACCAGTCCGCCCTTGGTGACGCTCTCGCTGATCTCGCCCTTGAGCAAGGCTTCGAACGTTTCGACCGGCGCATAGCGGGCCGTGGCGCGAAAGGCGAAGTTTTCCTGGTTGGGCGAACGCTGGCCGGTCGCGACGTTGCGGTAGACCCCCCGCTGGCCGTTCATCGTGCCCGCGACGCGCATCTGGAATTGCTCGGAAAAAGGCAGCGTGGCCGCACCTTCGAGCGCGTATTGCCCGCCGTTTTCGCCGCTGCTGGGCGAAATCAGTCCACGCATCCAGCCGGTCATCTCGTCCGACGGCTTTACCGAGACGATGTTGAAGGCGCCGGCGATGGCGTTGTTGCCGAAGAAGGTCGATTGCGGCCCCTTGAGCACTTCGACCCGCTCAAGATCGAGGAACGTCGCCTCGGAATTGCGCGAGCGGCCGTGATAGATGTCGTCGATGAAGGTGCCGACCGACTGGTCGAACGACTGGCTCTCGCCGGAGCCGGTGCCGCGGATGAAGAAGTTGCTCGACCGCCCACTGCCCTGGACCTTGATCGAGGGGTTCTGGCGCGCGAACGATACCAGCGACGTGAGGTTCTCGGTGCGGATCTCCTCCTTGCCGGTCACCTCGACCGAAACCGGGACGTCGAGCAGTCGCTGCGCGCGGCGCTGGGCCGTGACGACAATCGCGTCGCCGCCAGCCTCGTCGACGCCATTTGCCTCCTGCGCATGGGCCGCCCCCGCCACCAGCGAGGAGAGCGCCGTACCGCACACCAATACACCGTAGCTTCGCGATGACCGCCCAGACCAGCCCATGCGCATGCCCCCCTCTCGGCAACCTGACTCACAGGACCCCGTGCCCCGCTTCCCGATCAAGATGACAGACCTTTGACGATTCGCAATCATTTTATTGATGATTTATCGTTGAATTGATTTTATCATTGGAAGTCAGTCCATTCACGGCGTCCCCACCCGACGCAATCCCGCGCGGCACCGGAAGGCACGCGGGACGTGGTGCTCGCACGCCGATGGCAGCGAACGCGATTGAGTCGGAAATGATGAAGGCTGCCGCATGGCCAGCCGCGATGCCCGCACGCCGACCGGGTCGATCCACCCAGAGGCGGTCAGCGCGCCGCCGCCTCCGCCAGTTCCTGCGAGGTCGTCGTGAAGCCGAAGCAGAAGCGGACGTTGTGGAGCGTCGCCTGCATGCAGAACTCCGGCGAGGTCGTCGCCACGCAATCCTCGAGCATGATCGTGTCGTAGCCGTGGAAATTCGCGTCCATGAGTGTGCCGAGAACGCAATGATCGGCGTTGACCCCCGCGAAAAGGACGGTCGTGACGTCATGGTTGCGCAGGATCGCGTCGAGCGGCGTGTCGTGGAACCCGCTGATCCGGTGCTTGTCCACCCAGATGTCGCCCTCGTGCCGCTCCAGGCCCGGGATAAGTTCGGCGCCCCACTCGCCATGTTGCAATACGCCGTATTCGCGCGCGCCGGCCTGGCGCGGGCCGGCGAGCCCGGGGCCGCGTCCGTTCGGATTGAAGGGGTGCTGCGTGCCGGGCGACAGATTCGCCCGATCGGGCCGCACGCCCCAGTTCAGCCAGATCACCGGCGCGCCGGCATCGCGCATGGCCGTCGCGGCGCGGCTGATCGGTTCGACCAGCGCGCGCCCGCCGGCGAAGTCGATGCCCAGCGAGGCGATCCACCCCTCCGCGCCGCAGAAGTCGTTCTGCATGTCGATGATCACCATGGCCGCCCGGGACAGATCCACGACGACGTCCTGCGGCAATGCGGAGAGGCGGACGGGGCGAGGCTCGCGAGGCGGGCGCCGCATGTCGACCACCTGATCGCTGACCCGGTAGGTATTGCGGCCGGCGACGCCGAGCGTCGGCCAATCGGCGGAATCGGGTATAGTCGCGATCGTCATGCCGTGCTCCCGCGCGGTCAGGCCCGATGAGGGCTTGGACCCTGCCAGTTGAATTCTTCGTACCAGGTTCTGACGTCGCCGCCGGACCCGACTTCGCCGCTGACCAGCATCCGGCGGCCGTCTTGGGAGACTTCGCTCAATTCCCGGAAGGCGCCCATGCCCGGTATGTCGCCGGTGACCTGAATCCGGCGCGGCGCCGGGCTGGTGAGCGAAACGACGAAACCGTTGCCCAGCACGGTCGTCGGCGGCCCTCCGTAGCGGCCATCGAAGCTGTGCACCGCGATCCGGCCTTCGGAATCGGTCTCGACCGACACCCAGACGAGTTGATCGCCATCGTCGCGCAGGACCCAAAGCGACAGCGAGCCCGGGGTGAGCTTGCGGGACCGTGCCTCGTCCATGACCCAGATCCCCGCAGGAATGATACCGCCCATGCCGCCTCCGTCGCTTCGGCGGCCGCTAAAACAGCAGTTCATCTATGTTTTGTCAACGTTTCGTTATTGAAATGACAGGACGCAGGCTCGCGGGCGCCGTTTCCCTGGGCTCCGCCCCTTCCCTCGCGCTCCCCTGTCGGCGCCGCGCTTCACCGCGACGGAAGCGGCAGCGACGTCGTGTGCTTGATCTCGGACAGCGCGACCGTCGAGTTGATTTCCTGCACCCCGGGGATCTGCGAGAGTTTCTCGAAGAAGAAACGCTCGTAGGCCTCGATGTCCGCCGCGACGACCTTGAGCATGAAATCGACCGAGCCCATCATCACGTAGCATTCGAGCACCTCCGGGAACTCCCGGATCGCTACGGTGAACTCGTCGAGATTGGCCCTGCCGTGCGCGTTGAGCTTCACCTGCGCGAAAATCTGCGCGTTGAGCCCGACCTTTCGGCGATCGACCAGAGCTACGCGGCGCTTGATGAAGCCATCGCGCTCCAGCCGGTCGATGCGCCGCCAGCACGGCGAGGTCGACAGCCCCACCTTCTCGGCGATCGCGGCGGTCGACAGGCTCGAATCATCTTGCAGCAGGGCAAGAATCTTGCGCTCGTAGGGATCGAGTTCATCGGGCATGAACGACCGTATAATCCGTGTTATTGGGCATGAACATCCTGAAATCCGCCGAATGGAAACGATATGAGGCCGGATTTTTCGTAGATGCGGACCTATGATTGCGACAGAACCTGGAGGCAATCTGATGACGCTCGAAACCGCCAAGGACTACGTACTGCCCGAAAGAGTGGTCCGTCTGCATGACGAGGAAACCGCCCTCGCCGGTTTCATCGTGCTTCACTCGACGCGCCTGGGCCCCGCGGCGGGCGGGTGCCGGTTCTGGTCGTACCCCTCGCTCGAACTGGCCTCGGCCGATGCCCTGCGGCTCGCGCGCGGGATGAGCTACAAGAACGCCCTTGCCGGTCTTCCGTTCGGAGGCGGCAAGGCCGTGATCGATGCTCCGACCGGGACGTACGATCGCAGCGCCTTGTTCCGCGCGTTCGGTCGTGCGGTGGAAGCCCTCGACGGTCTGTATGTCACGGCCGAGGACGTCGGCACGACGGTCGAGGACATGGCGCAGGTCTCCTCGCAGACGACTCACGTCGCCGGGCTCGCGCAAGTGCCGGGCCAGCCGGGCGGCGATCCCTCGCCATGGACCGCGCTCGGCGTCTTCAGCGCGATGCAGGTCGCCGTGGCGCACCGCCTCGGCACCTCGCTCGATGGCCTGACCGTTGCCGTGCAGGGCCTCGGCCATGTCGGTTTCGCGCTGTGCGAACGGCTTCACGAAGCGGGCGCGAGACTGCTGGTCGCGGAACCGCGCAGCGACGTGGCGGCACGAGCCGTGGTCGCCTTCGATGCGCAGGTCATGACCCCTGCGGCGCTCGTCGGAGCGCGGGCCGACGTGTTCGCGCCTTGCGCACTCGGAGGCGCCATCACGGCCAGGACAGCCGACGCGCTCCAGGCGAAAGTCGTGTGCGGAGCGGCCAACAACCAGTTGGAAACCGACATGCAGGCCCGGCAACTGGCCGATCGCGGCATCCTCTATGCGCCTGACTATCTCGTCAACGCCGGCGGCATCATCAATGTCGCGGCCGAGTATTCCGGTTGGGACACGGCGGAGGTCGATGCCCGGGTCGGCCAGATCGCGGACCGGATGCGCGAAGTGCTCGATCTCGCCGACACGCAGGGGACGACGCCGGTCGAGGCCGCCGACGCTCTGGCAGCGCGGATCATCGCCAAGGCGGGACGGCGGACCGTCGCCGCCGCCTGACTTGCCGGGGCATCGGCAGGGTCCGCGCTATCCCGGCCCCTGCCCGTTTCCGCCATATAAGGTCAGCAGGTCGCGACGCAGGTCATCGAGCGTCTGGCGGATGGCCGCTTCCGGCCAATTGCCGCGATCGACCAGGATGTGCAGCGCAAGGCCCTGGATGTTTATGCTCAGCCTTTGCGCCCGCGCGCGGATGTCCGGCGCGTCCGGGCAGGCCCGCCGCACCAGCCGTTCGAGAAGCTGCGTGCCGACACGGGTACTGCCTGCCAGCCGCGCGGCGAGTTCGCCGTCGCGAACCGCCGCGTCCCAGAATGCGAGATAGGCTTTCCAGCGCCGGACATTGGCCGGACACCACGGAAGCATCGTCAGCAGCGGCGGGATCGGATCGTCGCCCGCCGCGCGCAGCGCCTCGTCGAAGCGAACCTCGCCCTCGGCCGAAAGGACTTCGAAGGTCCAGACCAGCAGGTCGTGCTTGTCGTCGAAGTAATTGGTGATCGAGGCAGTGCTCCATCCGCCCTCGGCCGCGATGCGGCGGAATGTCGCGGCGGCAAACCCTTCGTTCGCGACCAGGTCGATCGTGACTTGCGCGATCGCCCGCCGCCGCTGTTCCGCATCGATCCTCATGCCCCCCGTTTGGGCAAAGGCCGACCGATTTGCAATGCGGCGCACGTCCTGGCCGCGCTTCGTAGAACAGGCGTTTTTCCCCTTCCCGATTTTCTGGCCTAGGACGGTCGAACGACCCCGGCCGCGGCCTGATCACCAGCGCGGACACGAGGGCGAACCGGAAGAGGCTAACAGTGACGACCCTGCAGCACGGGCTTTTCATCGCCCCCTATCATGACGTTACCGAAAGTCCGACGATCGCGCTGCGGCGCGACGTCGAGATCGTGGAGTGGGTCGATCGGCTCGGCTTCGCCGAGGCCTGGTTCGGCGAGCACCACTCGACCGGGTGGGAAACGATCTGCTCGCCCGAACTGATGATCGCGGCGGCGGCGGAACGCACCAGCCGCATCCGGCTTGGCACCGGCGTGGTCTCGATGCCCTATCACAACCCGCTGATGGTCGCGAACCGCATCCTCCAGCTCGATCACATGACGATGGGCCGGACGATGTTCGGGATGGGTCCCGGGCTGCTGCCGACCGACGCCGACATGATCGGAGTCGACGTGAAGTCCCTGCGCGAGAAGCTGACCGAAGTGGCCGAAGTGATCGTGCCGCTGCTCTCGGGCGAGGAAGTGACGCGCGAGACTTCGTGGTTCACGCTGAACAAGGCCCGCACGCACTTGCTGCCCTATACCCAGCCGCACCCCGAGATCGCAGTGGCCAGCGCGATCACGCCGTCGGGCGGCATGCTCGCGGGCAAGTTCGGCTTCGGCATGCTGTGCGTCGCCGCGACAGAGACGGCCGGTTTCGACGTGCTCGAGGAAAACTGGCGGATCGCCAACGAGATCGCCGCCGAGAACGGCGTGACGATGGACCCGGCCAAGCTGCGTCTCGTCGTGCCGATGCACGTCGCGCATACCCGCGATCAGGCCCGCGCGGACGTCGCTCAGGGCCTGGCGCGGTGGGTCGAATACTTCGACCGCGTCGCGCCCGCCGGCATGCGCGGCATGAGCGGCGCGGGCGATCCGGCGGAGCTGCTGGTCAATGCCGGGCGCGCGGTGATCGGCACGCCCGACGATGCGATCGCGATGATCGAGAAGCTGCAGGCCAAGCAGGGCGAGTTCGGCGTGGTCCTGCTCCAGGCGCACAACTGGGCCGAGTGGGAGGAGACGAAGAAAAGCTACGAGCTCTACGCGCGGTTCGTCATGCCCCACTTCGCGCGGACCAATCGCAATCGCCAGAGCAGCTACGCGGACCTCGAAAACGCGATCGACCGGCTGGAGGCGAAGCGAACCGCGGGAGCCGAAGCCGCCTTCGCGGCTTGGGAGGAAAAGACGGGCCGCAAGGCCGGCTGAAAAAGACCGGAGAGAGGAGCGCGAACGATGCAGCAGACGGTGCAGCAGGGACAGGACCTCGACCTGCCCTATCTCGAGATGGAAAGCGACGATTTCGCCGCCGACCCGATCCCGCGTATCGAGCGCGCCCGGGCGCAGCATCCCTGGCTGGCGCGTTGGGTGCTCGGCTATGTCGTCACCGACTACAAGGCAATGCGCGACCTCTTCGCCCGCGAGGGCGAGATGGGGCAGCTCTACGACCAGATCGTCGACATCATGGACGCGAAAGGCACGCGCTGGGGCGATTTCCAGAAGCGCCACATGCTCAACCAGATGGGCCCGAGCCACAAGCGCTACCGCGACATGCTCGCCGCCTCGTTCACGCCGCGCCGCGTCAACGAGCTGCGGCCGCTGATGCGCGAAACGATCCGCGATCTGCTCGACGAGTGGGCCCCGAAAGGCGCGTTCGATTTCGAGGAATTCGCAAGCTACTATCCGATTTCGGTCATGTGCCGCATGATCGGCGCCGACCCCTCGGTCGTCCCCGGCCTGCGCACCGCGATGGAGGCGATCGGGCTTTCCACCAGCATGGACAAGCGCTGGCTTCCGGCGATGCAGGAGGGGGTCGAGCGGATGGAGGCTTTCGTCGTCGAACTCGTCGCCGAGCGCCGCGCCAATCCGCATGCGGGCGAGGACGACCTGCTCGACCTGCTGATGGGCTATCACGCGCGCGGCGAGCTGACCGAGCTGGAACTGGTCGAGATGCTGATCTTCCTGTTCGTCGCCGGTTACGACACATCGAAGAACATGACGACGCTGATCATGAACCTGCTGCTCTCGCGCCCCGAGATGTACCGCAAGGTGGGCGAGGACTTCGATTACGGCCGCCGCGTGGTCGAGGAGGCCCTGCGCTATCACTCGACCACCTCGACGCAGCGCGTGCTCCTTGAAGACATGGAGTATCGCGGCGTGCTGCTGGAAAAGGGCTCGATCGTGTGGTTTCCCATGTCGATCGCGGTGCACGACGATCGCTACGTCAGCGCGCCCGATACCTTCGATCCCGACCGCAAGGCGGAAACCAAGCACATCGCCTTCGGCCTGGGTCCGCATATCTGCCTCGGCCAGTATCTCGCGCAGGCGCTGATCCAGGAGGGGCTGCACATCATTGCCGGGCGACTGCGCAATCCGCGCTCGCCCGGGCCGAGAGGCTGGCGGCCCTTCCCCGGCGCCTGGGGCATTCGCGGGCTTCCGATCGAATTCGACCGCGCCGTGGAAACCGCCTGAGGAGCACATGATGGACGAACTGCGTTTCGACGGTCGCACCGCGATCGTAACCGGCGCGGGCGGCAATCCGAGCCTCGGGCGCGCCTATGCGCTGATGCTGGGCGCGCGCGGCGCCAATGTCGTGGTGAACGACATCGGTCGCGATCCCGAAGCACGCCACTATCCCGGCATGGCGAACGCGCGGGCGGTTGCCGACGAAATCAAGCAAGCCGGCGGCAGCGCGATCGCGAGCGAAGCCTCGATCGCGACCTCCGAGGGCGCGAAGTCCGTCGTAGAACAGGCGATGGAGGCGTTCGGGCGCGTCGACATCCTCGTCAACAACGCGGGCGTGTGCATCAACGCGCCGTTCGACCGGATCAGCGACCGCGACATAGAGCGGCACGTCCAAGTCAATGTCCTCGGTTCGGTCTGGATGGCGCGGGCGGTCTGGCCGGTGATGAAGGCGCAGGGCTACGGTCGGATCGTCAACATCACCTCGGGCTCGATGACGGGCTATGTCGAACAGGTCATCTACGCGACCACGAAGGGCGGCGCATGGTCGCTGACGCGCGGTCTCGCGGCCGAAGGCATGGCGCACGGCATCGGCGTCAACGCCGTGAGCCCGGGCGCCTACACGCGGATGGTCATTTCCTCGTTCGAGGACGACTCCCCCCTCCTCGCGCATTCCAGGCAGAGCCTGCAACCCGAACTCTGCGCGCCGGCGGTGCTCTACGTGGCGCATGAAAGCTGCGAGATCACCGGCGAGTGCATCGATTCGGTCGGCGGCGACCTGCAGCGCTGCTACATCGCCCGCACCAAGGGGATCAGCGACCGCGACCACACCGTCGAGACCGTCGCCCGGCGGATCGACGAGATCCTCGACGAGACGGACGCCGAGACCGTGGGGCTCGCCGCGATGGACACCTCGGAATGGGGCATTCGCGAATACGAGGACGCGGACAAGGCCGAAGGCTAAGGCGGCGCGGGCGCGCCTGCGAAGGAATCCTGTTAGACTTGGAAGCCGGTGCCGGCGCGCCGCGTAACGGGAAGTGCCTTCGATGACCACCAAGTACGACGCCGTGATCATTGGCGGCGGCCACAACGGCCTCGTTTGCGCCTACTATCTCGCCCGGGCGGGCAAGTCGGTCCGGGTCCTGGAGCGGCGCGCGATGGTTGGCGGCGCGGCGGTCACCGAGGAATTCCATCCCGGATTCCGCAACTCGGTGGCGAGCTATACCGTCAGTCTGCTGCAACCCAAGGTCATCAGGGACATGAAGCTCGCGCGGCGCGGGCTGCGGATCGTCGAGCGGCCCGTCTCGAACTTTCTTCCGCAAGAGGACGGCCGCTACCTGATGACGGGCGGCGGCATGGAGCGCACGCAGGCCGAATTCCGCAAGTTCTCCGCCACCGATGCCGATGCGCTTCCCGACTACCTCGCCGCGCTGGAAGAGGTGGCGGACCTGCTGCGCGACCTCGCGCTCAAGACTCCGCCGAATGCCGGCGACGGACTTGCCGCCCTCGTCGCGGCGGCAAGACAGGGGCGCGGTGTGCTTAAGCGCGATCTTTCCGGACAGCGCGAGATGCTCGCCCTGTTAACCAAGTCCGCGCGGACGTTTCTCGATAGCTGGTTCGAGAGCGAGGCGGTGAAGGCCGCGTTTGGGTTCGATGCCGTGGTCGGCAACTTCGCCTCGCCGGACACGCCCGGCTCGGCCTACGTGCTGCTCCATCACGTCTTCGGCGAAGTGAACGGCACCAAGGGCGCCTGGGGCCATGCCATCGGCGGCATGGGTGCGATCACCCAGGCCATGCGCGCCGCCTGCGAGGAGGCTGGCGTCGAGATTTCGACCGATGCCGCAGTGGAGCAAGTGCTTGTCGACAACGGGCGCGCCATCGGGGTTCGGATCGAAGACGGCCGCGAGGTGTTCGGCAAGGCCATCGTCGCCAACGTCGGCCCGCGCCTGCTCTACGACCGCCTGATCGCGTCCGACGATCTGCCAGCCGATTTCCGCAAGGCGATGCGCGGTTACAAGGTCGGCTCGGGCACATTCCGGGTGAACGTCGCGCTCAGCGAACTGCCGCGCTTCGCGTGTCTGCCCGAGCCGGGCGAGCACCTCCAGTCCGGCATCATCATCGCCCCGACCCTCGACTACATGGACCGGGCCTACACCGACGCCAAACAGACCGGAATGTCGAAGGCTCCCGTCGTCGAGATGCTGATTCCGACGGTGGTCGACGACAGTCTGGCACCTGCCGGGGCGCATGTCGCCAGCCTGTTCTGCCAGCAATTCGCGCCTGAATTGCCCGAGGGGCGAAGCTGGGACGACGCGCGCGACGCGGCGGCCGACCTGATCGTGGCAACGGTGGACCGATGGGCGCCGGGCTTCGGACCGTCCGTCATCGCGCGGCAGATCCATTCCCCGCTCGACCTCGAGCGCAAGTTCGGCCTGATCGGCGGCGACATCATGCATGGCAATATGAGCCTCGACCAGCTCTGGTCGGCGCGGCCCGTGCTGGGGAACGGCGCCTATCGCGGGCCGATCAGCGGCCTCTACATGTGCGGCGCGGGCACCCATCCCGGCGGCGGTGTGACCGGCGCCCCCGGCCACAACGCCGCGCGCGAAATCCTGGCGGACGGCAAGCCCTGGCGGCGCATCGCCCGCGCCGGCTGACTTCGGCGCGGAGACGCCCCTCGCGCCGTTCCAACGAGCCGCGTCGGCAAGCGAACCTCCATTGCCGATGGGCGCTCTGTCCGGGCTCGCCCACTGCCTCCGGCTCACGCTTCGCTCGGCAGTGTCTTGCCGACTGCCTCAGGGGAGTCCGCTAGCTGCCATTGACCGTGTCGGTAAATGATTAATGCGAGTGGCCCTGCAGCACATTTCCTTCGGTGCAGCGCAAAAAGGGTTCCTCATGGCAAGCTCGCACACGGTCAAAAAATCTTGGCTGCGCAGCCGCTCGATCACGCAGCGGCTCGCAATTCTTTCGCTCGCCGCGATCGTCACCGGGCTCGCCGTCCTCGCGACCACGGTCGTGAGTTCGGTGCTGAGCATCGACATGGTCGGGCGCGCCAGCCTGACCAGCGAGCAGGCGCTGCAATCGGCGCTGCTGGAAAAGGACTTCGCCTCGCTCGAGCGCGACGTGTTCCACCATGGCCTCGTGCGCGACCAGCAGACCCGCGATAACCTGACGAGCAACATCGCCGACCTGAAGAGCTCCATCGCCGAGACGCGCAAGGTTCTCGGCGCGGACGACACCGGCGCCCTGGCGAAAGTCGTCGAAAGCGCGGACGCTTACGTGGACGTCGTCGAGCGCGAGCTTGCCGGTGATCGCGGGGGCAAGGCCGCCGTGGCGAACATCGTCGCGGCCGGCGAGATCGTCGACGGCAATATCGAAGCCATTCGCGACCCCGTGATCGCGCGCAGCGAAGAGATCGCCGCCAGCCAGGATTCGCTGGCCCACTGGGCACTGATCGTCGCGGGGGCCATCTGCGTCGTCACGGGACTGGTCTCCTACCTGCTGACGCGCGCCGTTCGCACCACCATCATCGACGAACTGGGCGGAGTTCGCCAGACGATCTTCGCCATCGAGGAAGGGGAGCTCGAGACTGATGTTCCCTATCTCGACCGGAGCGACGAAGTGGGCGAGCTGGCTCAGGCCGCCGAGCGGCTGCGGCTGACGATCATCGAGAACCGCAAGATCGAAGAGCAGACCCGCAACATGCTGGCGATGGTCGGGCGCGGCCTGCACGATCTCGCCGAGGGCGACGTAACCATCCAGCTTCCCGAGATCGGAGAGGCGTTCGACAGCCTGCGCCGCGACTTCAACCGCACGGTCGCGCAATTGCAGGAGACCATGTCGTCGGTCACCCAGTCCACCACGAGCATCCGGGCCGGCACGAAGGAGTTCAGCGACGCCTCGACCGACCTTGCGCACCGGACCGAGCAGCAGGCGGGCGGCCTCGCCTCGATGTCGGCGACCATCCGCACCCTGAGCGAGGACATGGCAGAGACCGCCGAAGGCGCAAGCCAGGCGCACTCCCGCGTCGGCGATGCGGTCAACGAGGCCAACGAAGGCGGCCAGGTCGTTGCCCATGCGGTGAAGGCGATGGACGCGATCCAGAAGTCGACCGCCGAAATCGGCAGCATCATGGCGATCATCGACGGGATCGCGTTCCAGACCAACCTCCTCGCGCTCAACGCCGGCGTCGAAGCGGCCCGGGCCGGAGAGGCCGGTAAGGGCTTCGCCGTCGTCGCCACCGAAGTGCGGGCGCTCGCGCAGCGCACGACCGAGGCGGCAAGCAACGTGCGTGCCCTGATCGAGACCAGCACGCATCAGGTCGAGCAGGGCGTGGAACTCGTTCAGCGCACCGGTGAGTCGCTTCAGCGGATCATCGAGCGCATCGATTCCGCGACCGAGATCGTGATGAAGATCAACCAGTCCGCCTCCAGCCAGTCGATACGTCTCAGCGAGGCCGACAAGCAGGTCGCCGCCATGGACATCACGACGCAGCAGAACGCCGCGATGGCCGAAGAGAGCACCGCCGCCGCGCGCTCGCTTTCGAGCGAGACCGAAAAGCTGGCCGGGCTGGTCGGCCGGTTCAAGCTGGGTGGCGGCAACGTCGTCGATGCCCGCGACCGGTTCGACGTTGCCGCGCCGACCGGCTTGTACGCCGCGCAGCCGAAGGCGGCGCTTCCGGCCTTCGAGAGAAAAGCGAGCGCCACCGGGGGCGGCGCTCCGCAGCTCGCCGCGACAGACGATAGCTGGGAGGAGTTCTGATCCCATGAACCAGGATGCACGAGCAAAATCCGTCCTTGCCGGCACACGCCCCGGCCGGATCGCGCGGTGGGGGCTGGCCAGCATCGCGACGCTGGGGATCTTCTCCGGAGCAGCGAACGCGGCCGACGCGCCCGCCTCGGGATGGGACTTCGAGGCGAGCACGCGAGTCCGCTACGAAGCATACGACGGCGGCTACCGGCCCGGCGGACGCGAGAGCGAGGACGCCGTTTCCATCCGTACCAGCCTCGGCGTCACCTACGATGGTGACGGGTTCGGCGCGGGCCTCGAGATTCGCGATTCGCGCGCCTATTCGATCGACGAGACGACGCCGCTCGGCTCGGGCGACATAGATGCCCTTGAGGTTGCCCAGGCCTGGGTCGCGGCGGACGTTGCCGAGGGCGCCCGGCTGACCGCCGGCCGCTTCCTTCTCAACATCGGATCGAAGCGGCTCGCCGGCGATCCGGCATATCGCAACGCGGCGAACGCCTTTACCGGCCTTCGTTTCGACTGGCAGGGCCAGGGCGACAGCCCGACCGCCCTCACCGCGTTCTTCACCTTGCCCGATGACAGGTTGCCCAACGACAAGCCGGCTCTCGCCCGCAACAAGTTCAAGTTCGACCGGGAGCGCTGGGATCTGCGGTTCTGGGGCGCGCATGTCGCGCGCAAGATCGGCACGATCGACGGCGAGCTCTACGTGATCGGACTGGACGAGAACGACTATCCCGGCAAGGCCACCCGCAATCGGCATCTCGTCACGGTGGGCTCGCGGCTGCGCCGTTCCTTCAAGAGCGGAATCTCGGCCGAGCTGGAGGGCATGGTGCAGCGCGGGAACATCCGCGAATCCAAGGCCGCCGATGCTCCCGAAGTGCCCGTTCGCGCCTGGAGCATGCATGCCGACCTCGCCTATCGGCTGGGCGGCAGCCTGAAGCCGCGCATCACCGTGTTCGGCGACATTGCCAGCGGCGACAAGGCCGGCACGCGCAAGTACGAGCGCTTCGATTCGCTTTACGGCCCGCGCCGCGGCGACTGGGGGCCGACCTCGCTGTTCGGCCCGCTGGGTCGCAGCAACATCAAGGGCGCCGGCATCCGGTTCGACATCGCGCCTTCGAAGCGTTTCGACGTCTTCGGCGAATGGCGCCGGGTCGGCCTCGTTTCGGCCAGCGACGCCTTTTCCTTCACACGCGTGATCGATCCCGAGGGCAACTCGGGCCGGGACGGCGGCAGTCAGTTCCAGGCCCGGGCGCGCTACTGGCTCGTGCCAAAGCGTATGCAGCTCGAAACGGGCGCCGCCTATCTCGACAAGGGACGCTTCCTCAAAACGGCGCCCAATGCCCCGCGGACCGGCGACACGAAATACGGTTACGCGTCGGCGCTCTACACCTTCTGATCCGACCCGGGCTTCGCCGTTGCAACCGCAGGCACGGACGAAGCGGGAGCGTCGCCTTCATGCCTCTCTTCCTTCGCCGCGACGAGCCCGCTCAGGAAAGTCCTCTATCCGCCCTTGCCCCGCTGAGTAATCATTCGATGCGATGGCACCGTAACGCACTCTCACCGCGCGGCAGCGCAAAGGAACTGGCATGGTAGTCTCTAACAAGGTCAACGCTTCTTGGTTGCGGGATCGTTCGATCACGCAGCGGCTTGCGATCCTTTCGCTTACAGCGATCGTTACCGGACTGGCCGTCTTCGGCGCAACGGTGGTGAATTCGGTGCTCAGCATCGGCATGGTCGAACGCGCCACCCTGACCAGCGAGCAGGCGCTGCAATCGGCCCTGCTCGAAAAGGACTTCGCCTCGCTCGAGCGCGACGTGTTCCGCCACGCCCTAGTGCGCGACCGGCAAACGCGAGAGAGCCTGACCGCGAACGTCACGGATCTCGAAACGTCGATCGAAGACACGCGCAAGTTGCTCGGCGCGGACGAGACCGGTGCGCTGGCGAAAGTCGCCGAAAGCGCGGACGCCTACGTGGATGTCGTCGAGCGCGAGCTTGCCAGGGGCGGCAAGGCGACGGTCGCGAACATCGTCGCTTCCGGCGAGGTCGTGGACAACAATATCGAAGCCATCCGCGGTCCCGTGGTCGCACGCAGCCTTGAGCTCGATGCGGCCCAGAACTCTCTGGCCCACGCGGCCCTGATCGTGATGGGTGCGATCTGCCTCGTCACCGGCCTCGCCTCCTACCTGCTCACCAAGGGCGTTCGGTCCACCATCCTGGAGGAACTGGGCAACGTCCGTGAGACGATCTTCGCCATCGAGAACGGGCGACTGGACCTCGCCGTGCCCTACCTCAACCGGCACGACGAAGTGGGCGAACTCGCCCAGGCCGCCGAGCGGCTGCGGCTGACCACGATCGAGAACCGCAAGATCGAGGAACAGACCCGGACCATGGCCGAGGAACTGCAGGCCACCCTGACCGAGAACCAGAAGGTCGAGGCGGAAACCCGCCGCATGCTCGAGGTGGTCGGGCGCGGAATGCACGACCTCGCCGAGGGCGACGTGACCGTGCAACTGCCCGAACTGGGCGAGGCGTTCGCGCGGCTGCAGACCGATTTCAACCGCATGGTCCAGCAACTGCGCGAGACCCTGATTTCGGTCTCGGATTCGACCGAGAGCATCAAGTCGGGAACGATGGAGTTCAGCCAGGCATCCACCGATCTGGCGCAACGCACCGAACGCAACGCGGACGCGCTGGCTCAGGTGGCTTCGGCTGTCCGCACGCTAAACGCCGACCTTTCCTCCACCGCCGAGCGCGCGCAGCAGGCGCACCGCCGCGTGCAGGAAGCCGTGAATGTCGCACAGGAGGGCGGCCAGGTGGTGGCGCAGGCGGTAACGGCGATGGACGCGATCCAGAGCTCGACGGCCGAAATCGGCAGCATCATGGCCATCATCGACGGGATCGCGTTCCAGACCAACCTCCTCGCGCTCAATGCGGGCGTCGAGGCGGCTCGGGCCGGGGAAGCCGGAAAGGGCTTCGCCGTGGTCGCGACCGAGGTGCGGGCGCTGGCACAGCGCACCACCGAAGCGGCCAGCCAGGTGCGCGGCCTGATCGAGACGAGCACCGACCAGGTTGGGCAAGGAGTGGAGATGGTCCAGCGGACCGGCTCGTCGCTTCAGAAGATCATCGAACGCATCACCGATGCCACCGAGATCGTGACGCTGATTACCGAATCCGCGTCGAACCAATCGGGACGGCTCCGGGAGGCGGACGAATCGCTCGCCGCGATGGACGTCACGTCCCAGCAGAACACCGCGATGGTGGAAGAAAGCTCCGTTGCCGCGATCAGCCTTTCCGACGAGACCGAAAACCTCGCGCGCCTTGTCACCCGTTTCCGCATGGACGCGGACGACCCTCGCGAACGGGCCGGCGCGCGCCATCCCGGCGATCGCGCCAAGCCGCGCTGGGCCGAGCCGAGGCTCATCGCCTGATCCCGGCCTCGCCGTCAGGAGCTTTGGCGACGCCGGTCCGATCGCGGCCGCGCCAGCGCCTCGTCAGAGCTCGGCCCGGCGAAGCCGCAGGGCATTGGCGATGACCGACACCGAAGAAAGGCTCATCGCGGCAGCGGCGATCATTGGGCTCAGCAACAGTCCGAAGAATGGATAGAGCACGCCTGCCGCAACCGGCACGCCCACGGTGTTGTAGCCGAAGGCGAACAGCAGGTTCTGCCGGATGTTGCGCATCGTCAGGTGCGACAGGCGGCGTGCCTTCGCCAGGCCGAGCAGGTCTCCGCTGACCAGCGTCACACCCGCGCTTTCCATCGCGACATCGGTGCCCGTGCCCATGGCGATGCCGACGTCGGCGGCGGCGAGCGCGGGGGCGTCGTTGATTCCGTCTCCGGCCATCGCGACCTTGCGGCCCGCGTCCTTGAGCTGCCCGACGATACGGTGCTTGTCCTCGGGCGAGACTTCAGCATGGACCTCGTCGATCCCCAGCTCGCCCGCGACCGCCTGCGCCGTCGTGGCGGCGTCGCCCGTCAGCATGACGACGCGCACGCCCTGCCCGTGCAGACGCTTCACCGCCTCCGCGCTGCTCTGCTTGATCGGATCGGCGACAGAGAGAAGCCCAGCCAGCCTGCCGTCCACCGCGACGAACATGACCGTGCGGCCCTTCGCGCGGCCGGCCTGCGCTTGCTGTTCGGCGCTTTCATCGGCGATCCCGAGACCCTGCATCAAGCGCGCGTTGCCGATGGCCACCTTGCGGCCCCCGACATCGCCGCGCGCACCCTGTCCGGTGACTGCCTCGAACTGCTCGGCCTCCGCCACCGTGATGCCGCGATCGCGGGCACCGGCGACGATTGCGGTGGCGAGCGGATGTTCGCTGCCGAGTTCGATGGCCGCGGCGAGAGCGAGCAGGTCATCTTCCGCGAACCCGTCCGAAGTGTCCACCGCGACTAGCCGGGGCTTGCCTTCCGTCAGCGTTCCGGTCTTGTCGACGACGACGGTGTCGATCGTCTCGAGCGCCTGCAACGCTTCGGCGTCGCGGATCAGGATGCCGTTACGCGCGCCCTTGCCGGTGCCGACCATGATCGACATCGGGGTGGCGAGGCCGAGCGCGCAGGGGCAGGCGATGATCAGCACGGCGATCGCGTTGACCAGCGCGTAAGTCAGCGCAGGCGGCGGTCCCCAGATCGCCCAGGCGACGAACGCGGCGAGCGCGCTTGCGATGACCGCGGGCACGAACCACGCCGCGACACGGTCGGCAAGGTTCTGGATCGGAGCGCGGCTGCGCTGGGCGGACGCGACCATCTGCACGATGCGCGACAGCAGCGTGTCCCGCCCCACCCGCTCGGCGACCATGACGAGGCTGCCGTTACCGTTGACGGTGCCGCCGGTCAGCCGCTCGCCCGCAGCCTTCGCCACCGGCATGGGCTCGCCGGTCACCATGGATTCGTCGACGTGGCTCGATCCGCTTTCGACGGTGCCGTCCACCGGGACCTTGGCGCCCGGGCGCACGCGCAGGCGGTCGCCGGGATGGACGTCCTCCAGCGGGATCTCCTGATCGCCGTCGGCGCCGATGCGGATCGCGGCGGGAGGCGCGAGTTCGAGCAGCGCGCGCAAGGCGCCCGAGGTCTGCCCGCGCGCCTTCAGTTCGAGCACCTGCCCCAGCAGGACGAGCGTGGTGATCACCGCCGCTGCCTCGAAATAGACGCCCACACGCCCCGTATGGTCGCGGAACGCCGGGGGGAACAGTCCCGGCGCCAGCGTGGCGACGAAGCTGAAGCCGTAGGCGATGGCGACGCCCAGCCCGATCAGCGTGAACATGTTCGGATTGCGCGTTCGCACCGAAGCCACCGCCCGCACGAAAAACGGGGCCGCGCCCCAGAACACGACCGGCGTGGCGAGCGCCATTTGCAGCCATTGCGCCCACTCCGGCGGGACAATGCTCGCGAGCGGATTGCCCGGCAGCATCTCGCCCATCGCGAACAGGAACAGCGGCACGGTGAAGACCGCGCTGACCACGAAGCGGCGGCGCATGTCGATCAGTTCGGGATCGGGGCCGTCGTCGAGGCTGACCTGTTCGGGCTCGAGCGCCATGCCGCAGATCGGGCACGTTCCCGGCCCCTGCTGGCGCACTTCGGGATGCATCGGACACGTGTAGATGGCCCCGGGCGCGACCGGCTCGGGATCGCGCTGCCTCAGGTACTTGCCCGGGTCATCGACGAACTTCGCGCGGCATCCGTCCGAGCAGAAGTGATACTCCGACCCTTCGTGCGTGGCGTGATGCGCGCTCGCCACGGGATCGACGCGCATTCCGCAAACCGGGTCGATGACTTCTTCCTGACCTCCAGCGGTGTGCGTGTGCGCGCCGCGATGCGCATGCTGATCCATTTGGTCTCGATCCTTCGGCCTGAGCGCCTGTTCCGGTGCCGTTCGGACGTGTTCGTCGCCCGCCGGGCGAAAACGCGGCGGAAGCGAATAGCCTCCGCGCTGTCCCAATGTCCGAGCATACCCCTACCGGGTATTTTCCGATTGTGCAACATACAGGGGTAGGGTATAGGAGAGCATTGCCCGTCAACCGTATCCAGCCGACCGAACCATGCACGCCAAGTTCTCCCGGGAAATCACCCGCATGAAGCGCATCGAAGGGCAGGCGCGCGGGATCGTGCGGATGATGGAGGAGGAGCGGTATTGCATAGATGTCCTCCAGCAGCTTTCCGCGATCGAGGCGGCGATCCGGGCGGCGAAGTCCAAGGTGCTGGAAATCCACGCCGCGCATTGCATCGAGGATGCGATCAAGTCCGGAGATGCGGAGGACCAGCGCGAAAAATTCCGCGAGTTGGTGGATCTTTTCGAAAAGGTCGGACGTTGAGACCGCTCGCGCTCCTGAAGAGCGCGGCCGAACGCTTCAGCGCGGTCTGGATGCTGCTCGGCGCGGCGTTGATGCTGGCTTCCGCCCCGGCCATGGCAACGGCGCCGCAGGCAATGTCCCGGACGGCCCCGCACCACGCGGCGCAGGCTGACGAAGACTGCTCGACGCGACCGTCGCGGCACGGCCCTTCACCGCTTCAGGACACCATCCATTGCTTCGCGAGTTGCCTCGCGGCGATGTCCGGGATGCGCCCCGCCGCGCCCGATCCGGCGGTGGAGTCGCCCGTCTTCGGGATGGCTCCCGACCTCGCCGTTCAAAAGCGTCTCACGCCGCGTCCGTCGCCCGTCGACCCGCCCCCGCCGCGCTCGTCCTGAGCGCCTGACACGCGGCGCATCCGGCTGATGCTCGCCGCCGCACGGCCTCTGCGCTGCCCATGCGCGGCTCAGATGCGACCGATGCCGCCGGCCCTGGCGGACACAGGTCCACGCCAACCGTGCATCACCAGCCATTTCTCAACACTTCCAGTGACCGGCTCGGCCGGAAGGACTTTCATGCTCACATCGTCACTAGACCGGCGCGCCCTGCTCGGCGGCGCCCTTGCCACGGGGAGCGCGGCTGCGTTCGCCGCCCTCTTCCCGCAATGGGCGCGCGCGCAGACCGGCCATCATCCGCCGCGTGCCGCCGAAGCCCTGTCGGGCGAAGACATCGCCCTGTCGCTCGCGCGCGCACCGTTCACTCTCGGCGGCCGCACGGCGAGCGCCACCACCGTCAACGGCACCCTTCCCGGCCCGCTCATCCGCCTGCGCGAAGGGCAGGACGTGCGGCTCGCCGTCACCAATCACCTCGACGTCGACAGCTCGATCCACTGGCACGGGCTGCTCGTTCCCTTCCAGATGGACGGCGTGCCGGGCGTGACCTTTCCCGGTATCCGCCCCCACGAGACCTTCACCTATGAATTCCCGGTCCGGCAGGCGGGCACCTACTGGTACCACAGCCATTCGGGCGGACAGGAGGGCACGGGCCTTTTCGGTCCGATCGTCATCGATCCCGCCGGAGGCGAACGCGTGGCCGCCGACCGCGAGTTCGTCGTCATGCTCTCCGACTGGAGCTTCATGCCGCCGCTGGACATCCTGCGGAAGCTGAAAGCGCAACCGGACTATTTCAACTACCGGCAGCAGACGTGGTTCGACGCGCCGTCAGGCAAGCCGATGAGCATCGCCGACAAGATGAAATGGGGACGAATGCGCATGTCGCCGGCGGACATCGCCGACGTGACCGGCGCGACCTACACCTATCTCGTCAACGGACAGGGACCCGATGCGAACTGGACCGGGCTGTTCCATCCGGGCGAGCGGGTACGGCTGCGCATCATCAACGCCTCGGCCATGACCATATTCAACTTACGGATCCCGGGCCTGCCGCTCACCGTCGTCGCGGCGGACGGCAGCGACGTGAAGCCGGTCGAGACCGACGAGATCCAGATCGGCGTCGCCGAGACCTACGACCTGATCGTCACGCCCGGCGAGCAGGCCTACACGCTGTTCGCCGAGTCCATCGACCGGTCGGGCTATGCCCGTGGCACCCTGGCTCCGCGCCCCGGCATGGCGGCCCCCGTTCCCGCGCTGCGAAAGCCCCCGATCCTCACCATGCAGGACATGGGCATGGGCGGCATGGGCGCCATGGATCATCGCGCACACGGCTCGATGTCGATGCGCGACGGCGCCAATGCGCCGGGCGTCGAACTCACTCCCGGTGTCGACATGATCGCGCCGATGCCGGTGGACCGCACCGGTGATCGCGGCCTCGGGCTCGACGACGCCGACCACCGCGTCCTCGTCTACACCGATCTGGAAGCACCCGAGCCGCGCCGCGACATATCTGCGCCCTCGCGCGAGATCGTGGTTCACCTCACCGGCAATATGGAGCGCTACATGTGGTCGTTCGACGGCAGGCGCTATAGCGCCATTGTCGAACCGATCCGGCTCGCGCGCAATGAACGGGTGCGCTTCAAGCTGGTCAACCAGACCATGATGACGCACCCCATCCATCTGCACGGCTTCCTGTTCGACCTCGTCAACGGCAAAGGCGACAGGCTGCCGCGCAAGCACACGGTCAACGTTCTGCCGGGCGGCTTCGTCGCCTTCGACGTCACCGCCGACGAGCCGGGCGACTGGGCGTTTCATTGCCACCTGCTGCTGCACATGATCTCGGGCATGTTCAACGTCGTGACCGTGCGCCCTCTCGGGGGAGACGCGGCATGAGGTACCTATTGCCACTCGCGGCCACGCTCTGGGCCCTCCCCGCAACGGCGCAGGATACCGGCCAGGCCGCGCATGACCACCACGGCGCACACGACATGGCCGGCATGTCGAAGCAGAAAGAGGAGAGCGACAACGCGCATGCCGCGCACGGCACGGCGCAGGAGCGCGATGCGATGCAGGGCATGGACCCGCCCGCCTCGCCCGTAATGGACCACTCCGGACACGCCATGCCCATGAATGCGCAAGCGCCGGTTCCGCAGGCGCCGCCGCCTCCGGCGGCCCTCTCGGGTCCGGTCCATGCCGCGGACGAATACTATGCCGATGGCGCGATGGCCCATGCCCGCGAGATGATGACGGCGGAGATGGATGATTTCGAGGCCGCCTTCTTCATGCTCGATCGGCTCGAATGGCAGCCGGGCAAGGGCCAGGACGGCTTCGCCTGGGAAGCGAGCATGAGCGTGGGCGGCGACATCGACCGGTTCTGGATCACGACGGAAGGCGACGGCGAATTTGGCGACGGGCTCGACGATGCCGAGGTGCAGGCCCTGTGGAGCCATGCCGTCGGGCCGTGGTTCGACCTGCACGCCGGGGTCCGGCAACAGATCTTCCCGGGTCCCGATCGCACCCAACTTGCCATCGGCCTTGAGGGATTGGCCCCCTACATGATCGAGGTATCGGCCACCGCCTTCGTCTCCACCAAGGGCGAACTCACGGGCAGGATCGAAGCCGAGACCGATCAGCGCCTGACGCAACGGCTGATCCTGCAACCGCGGGTCGAGGCGAACTTCTCGGCGCAGGACATCCCGGAGATACGGCTGGGCTCAGGGATCACCTCGCTGGAGGCAGGCGTCAGGCTGCGATACGAAATGCGGCGCACGTTCGCCCCCTACGTCGGATTCGAATGGCAAAAGCAGTTCGGGCGGACCGCTACCCTCGCAACCGCCACCGGCGACAATCCCGACCGGGTGGTGGGAGTGATCGGCCTGCGCGCCTGGTTCTGACGCAAAAGCCACGGCGCGGGCCGCCGCCCGGTCCGCGCCGTGGCTCTGCAAGCGGGGCCCCGGAAACGGCCGCCCGGAACTGAACCGCCGTCAGTCCTGCTTGACGGCCTCGCGGTCCCAGAAGCGAAGCTGCGCGCACTTCTCGATGAAGGCTTCGGCATCGGCGGGCTTGGAGACATCGACGAAGCCTTCGTCCATCCACTTCCACACGCCCGCGCTCTCGAACAGCGGCTGCACTGCGGGCACGTAGGCCACGAACTTGGCGTGCGCGAAGGCGTCGTTGACGAAATCGATGCTGGGCTTGTCCGCATCGTAGCGCCTGGCCGAGGCCTCGCTCATCACCACTGCCACGGCATCGTAGACGACCGAGGGACCGCCATCGATCTTTTCGTCGGCCTCGAGCATGGTGCCGTCCGAAAGCTTCGCGCCGGCGACATGCGGCGCGATGATCTCGACCATGGCACCCGCCTTGGCGGCCGCGTCCTTCAATGCGGAGACGACGCCCGCGTCGGCGCCTTCGGCAATGTAGATGCCGAGCTTGCGGCCCTTGAAGCTGTTGGGCGCGTTCCGGATGATCGACAGCGCGGGGCTTTCAGGCAGGTCGGCGATCGGATCGCGCGCCGCCGGCACCTTGTCGGGCATCTCGGGCAGTCCGATGCCCTCGCACACCTGCCGGGCCAGGCCTTCGTCGATATGGCGCAGGTGCCCGATCATGCGCTTGCGAATGTCCATGCGGCCGACCTTGGAAAGCTCGAAGGTCAGCGCATTGGCCATGTGGGTCTGCTCGACCGGCGATTGCGAGACGTAGAACTGCCGGGCCTGGCTGTAATGGTCGGCGAAGGTCTCGCTGCGCTCGCGAACCTTGGCGCCTTCGAGCGCGACCGGGGCGGAGGTGAACCCGCGCATCGGGCAGCCACGGGGACCGCGATTTGCTTCGGCGCCGTCTCCCGCCCCCCACGAGTTTGGCTCATAGTTCGCCCGACCCTTGGGGTTCTGCATCGCCATGTGCCCGTCCTGCTGGAAGTGGTGCACAGGGCACTTTGGCGCATTGATCGGGATATGGGTGAAGTTCGGCCCGCCGAGCCGCTTGAGCTGCGTGTCGAGGTAGCTGAAATTGCGCCCCTGCAGCAGCGGGTCCTCGGTAAAGTCGATCCCCGGCACGATGTTCTGCGTGCAGAAGGCAACCTGCTCGGTCTCGGCGAAGAAATTGTCGACGTTGGCATCGAGCGTCATCGTGCCGACGATGCGGACCGGCACCTGCTCCTCGGGGATGATCTTGGTCGCATCGAGCACGTCGAACTCGAACGCATCCGCGAACGCCTGATCGAAGACCTGCACGCCGAGATCCCATTGCGGAAAGTCGCCCGCGTCGATCGCGGCCCACATGTCGCGGCGATGGAAGTCCGGGTCCATGCCGTTGATCTTGAGCGCCTCGTTCCAGATCACCGACTGCATGCCGAGCCTGGGCTTCCAGTGGAACTTGACGAACTTCGCCTCGCCCTTCTCGTTGACCAGCCGGAAGGTGTGGACGCCGAAGCCTTCCATGAGGCGGAACGAGCGCGGGATCGTGCGGTCGGACATGATCCACATGATCATGTTCATCGATTCCGGCGACAGGCTCACGAAATCCCAGAAATTGTCGTGCGCCGTCTGCGCCTGCGGAAAGCCGCGGTCGGGCGCGGGCTTGGCCGCGTGGATGAGGTCGGGAAACTTGATCGCGTCCTGGATGAAGAACACCGGTATGTTGTTGCCGACGATATCCCAGTTGCCTTCGTCGGTGTAGAACTTGACCGCGAAGCCGCGCACGTCGCGCGCCAAGTCGGGCGAGCCCTTGTTGCCCGCGACAGTCGAGAAGCGCACGAACACGGGCGTCTTCTTGCCCTTCTCGCCCGCGAGCACCGGGGCGCGGGTCAGTTCCGGGATCGGATCGGTGAGTTCGAACGTCCCATGCACGCCGTAGCCCCGCGCATGAACGACACGCTCGGGAATCCGCTCGTGATCGAAGTGGAAGATCTTCTCGCGAGCGATATGGTCTTCGAGCAGCGAGGGGCCCCGCGCCCCCGCCTTGAGCCAGTTCTGGTCATCGGCGACCGGAGCGCCTTGCGCCGTGGTCATGACGTCGTCTTTGCCCTCGGGCTTCTGATGATTGGCGCCACCCTTGGAAAGTTCGAATTGGCTCATGGTCGTATCCCTGTCTGCAAGTCATCAACTAGAGCAGCAATCGAACCGGCGGGGCGAAGTTTCGCGCACTATTTGCTTTGCGGCGAATAGAGCCTCCCGTCCGCTCAACCGAAATCGCGGCTTAACTTTTGTAAATTCAGCCAAATTCCCGCATCCCTCGTGTGAACTTTCGTACTTCCGCCCGCGTTGGAATCGCGAAGGAGACAACTGATGACCGACACTGTTGAAATGATCCACGAGGATTCCCTGCCGGGCCATGAAAGCGCGCTCGAACGCAAGCCCGATTGGACGCCCCGCTATCCGGGATCGAACCGCCTCAAGGACAAGGTCGCGATCGTGACCGGGGGCGATAGCGGTATCGGCCGGGCCGTCGCCGCGCTCTATGCCCGCGAGGGCGCGAAGGTGGCGATCGTCTACCTGCTCGAAGACGACGACGCGGCCGAAACGAAGCGCATCGTCGAGGCAGAGGGCAGCGAGGCGATCGCGATCCGGGCCGATGTCGGCTCGAAGAAGATGTGCGAGCGGATCGTCGAGCAGACGCTCGAAGCGTTCGGCCGCATCGACATCCTCGTCAACAACGCGGGCGAGCAGCACCCCGACGCGGAGATCACCGACATCACCGAGGATCAGCTACGCCGGACGTTCCAGACCAACATCTTCGGCATGTTCTTCCTCGTCCAGGCGGTGCGCCCCCACCTCAAGGCGGGCGCGTCAATCGTCAACTGCACCAGCGTGACCATGTACAAGGGCAGCAAGAACCTGCTCGACTATAGCGCGACGAAGGGCGCGATCACCGCTTTCACCCGCTCGCTGTCGGAGAACCTCGTCGGCGAAGGCATCCGCGTCAACGCCGTGGCGCCCGGCCCGATCTGGACGCCGCTCAATCCCTGCGGCGGCGCGAGCAAGGAAAAGCTGGAGCATTTCGGCGAAGGCACGCCGATGGGCCGCCCCGGCCAGCCCAACGAGGTGGCCCCCTCGTTCCTGTTTCTCGCCTGCGACGATGCCAGCTACATGTCGGGGCAGGTTCTCCATCCCAACGGCGGCATCGTCGTGAACGCCTGATGGCTGCGAGGCACGGACGGGCCTATGGGCGGGACACGTCGTCGCCGCGCCGGACGAGCCATTCGGGGCCGAGCGCTGCAAACGACGCGCAGCCCATGAGCTTGAGGTCGCGCTCGATTTCCTCGCGAAACAGGTCGAGCACCGCCGCCACGCCCGCCTCGCCGCCTGCCGCCAGACCATAGAGATAGGGCCTGCCGACAAGCACCGCGTCCGCGCCCAGGCAGCCGGCGGCGATCACGTCGGTGCCGCGCCGCACGCCGCCGTCGAGGAGCACCGTCGCGCGGTCGCCGATCGCGCGCGCGATGGCGGGAAGCGCGTCGATCGACGCCAGGCAGCGATCGAGCTGCCTGCCGCCATGGTTCGAGACGACGACCCCGTCCGCGCCGACGTCGTCGACCGCGCTCGCGGCGTCCTCCGGATCGAGGATGCCCTTGACGAAGAACGGTCCGGACCAATGGTCACGCATCCATTTGACATCCTGCCAGGTCAGGTCCGAGCGGATCTGGCTTGCCAGTCTGGCGCTCGAATTGGCCGCGGCGGACATCGCCCCCGCGGGACCATCGGGCTCGGGTTCGGGCTCCTGTTCGGGCGGGGCTTGTGGAACTTCGAGGAAATGGCGCGCGGCAAGGCGCTTGTGGCGCAACGCCTCGTAAACCCATGGCGCATGGCGCAAGAGGTGCAGCATGCGCCCGGGCGTGACGGTCCAGGGAAGCTGGAAGTGCCACTTGCGCTCACCCTCGCGGTTGCCGAGAGTGGGGATGTCGACGGTCACGAACAGCGCCGAATAGCCCGCCGCCTTCGCGCGCTGCATCAGTTCTAGAATGCGCGCGCGTCCGCCGATCGGATAGAGCTGGAACCAGTGCCCCGCCGTCGTGGCCCGCGCGACGTCCTCCAGCAGATAGCTCGCCGCGGTGGAGAGCGCCGCGCGCGTGCCCGCCGTCTCGGCCGCCCTTGCCGCCGCGACGTCTCCGGTCCAGTGCGCGATTCCCGTCGCGCCGACCGGCGCGAGCGCGACGGGAATCGACAGCCGCGTTCCGGCGACGGTCACGCCGGTGTCGGGCATACCGACACCGGTAAGTGAGCGCATCCGCAACCGATGGCGGGCAAACGCCGACACGTTCTCGTCCAGCGTGACGCGATCGTCGGCCCCGCCCTCGATATAGCTCCAGGCCATGTCGGGCAGCCGCCGGCGCGCGGCCTCGCGCCATCCGGCGACGCTGACGGGCGGCACGCCCGCGCGCAACCGAAAGCGAAACGCGCCCATCAGGCGCGCTCGATCACGATCGATGCCGGTCCGCGCAGGCTGAAATTGCCGAAAGTGACGGGCCGCGCGACGCGGAAATCCGGCACACGGCGCAAGAGCGCATCGGTGAACTCGCGCGCTTCCATGCGCGCGAGCGTGGCGCCGAGGCAGCTATGCAGTCCGAAGACGAATGCGAGGTGCGGCTTCTTCGCGCGGTGGAGGTCGAAGCGGTCGGGCGCGTCCCAGCGCGCGGGGTCCCTTCCCGCCGCGCCGATCAGAAGGATGATCTGGGCGCCCTGCGGCAGCGCCACTCCGGCGACTTGCGCCCCGTCCTTCATCACGCCGCGCGGGAGCACTTGCGTCACGCCCTGCCAGCGCAGGACTTCCTCGACCGCATCCGGAATCAGATCGGCCGTTTGGCGCAATTCGCCGCGCAGATCCGCGTCCTCCGCGAGCGTGACGACGATATGCCCCAGCCATTTCGCGGTCGTCTCGTTGCCCGCGAAGAGCAATTGGCGAATGTTCACCATAAGCGCCTCGTCGGACAGGGTACGGGCAATGTCAGAGCCCACCATCATGCTCACGAGATCCTCGCCCGGATTGCCCCGCCGATAGCGAATCTGGTCTCGGATGTAATCGCCCAGGTCGCGCTTCGCCGCCTCGGATGCCAGCCAAGCCGGATCGTTGGCGTAGTCGATGGGAAAGCCGCCCGAGGTCGCGTCGGCCATCGCGTCGCTCCAGGCGATGACGACGGGGACCATGTCGGGCGCCACGCCCATCATCCTCGCGATCACGACCGCCGGAAGCGGGCGGCACAGGCGCGCCATGATATCGACCTGCCCGCCGCCGGAGAGTTCCTCGACGACGCCATCCGCCAGATCGACGATGGCATCGCGGACGAAGGGAACCAGCCGTTCGACGCCGCGCGATCCGAAGGCCGCCACCCACACGTTGCGCAGCGCGTTGTGCATCGCGCGCTCGTCGATCGAGATGAAGGCCTCCTCTCCGAACAGCGATGCGATCAGCCCCTCCTGTCCGAACTGATCGGGACTGTTGAGGACCTGTCGACACACGCGGTCATGCCCGGTCATCCAGAAGCCCTGTTCGTTCCAGACCAGCGGTCCCGCCTCGCGAATGCTGCGCAGCATATCCCAGGGCCGCGCGAGGTTGCCCGGATCATAAAGGTCCACGTTCAGGCGCGGCGCCACCGCATCGTCCGGCTTCATTCTCGCATCCTTCCCCGGCGCCGATTTCGGTCCACGTTGCGCCGAAACCCTGATTAGGCAGGCCAGCACACAGCAGGCAACGCCGTTGCCGGGGGATGTCGCGAAGCGCCATTTCGTTGTCGCGAGCGACCATTGCTGGCGTGCCCGCCGCGTCGGATTAAGGCTGGGCAACAATCAATCAAACGACGGTCCCGGCATGCCGATCGGCCGGGCGACCCCTTGCGCGGGTCGTCCGAAGACCGGGTCGTCCTGGGAGGAGAAAATCGATGCCAGACGTCTCGTTTCGCTATCTGACGGCCGCCAGTCTGCTCGCGCTGGCGGCGCCGGTCGCGGCCACGGCGCAGGACGCGCCGCCCCCCGACGAGGCGCAGAACGCAACGGCGCTGGACACCATCGTCGTCACCGCGCGGCGGCGCGAGGAATCGCTGCTCGACGTGCCGGTGGCGGTTTCCGCGATCTCCGCCGAGATGCTGGAAAAGGCGCACATCAGTGACGTCACCCAGATCGCGCAGATGACCCCGCAGCTGCTCATCGCCCCGGCCTCGGGCGGCGGCGGCGGCACGATATCGATCCGCGGTGTCGGCTCGTCCTACCTCGATCCGGGCATCGAGCAGTCGGTCGGCGTGCTGGTCGACAACGTTTCCGTCGGCCGGGGCCGCTTCATCCTCGCCTCGCAGTTCGACCTCCAGCAAGTCGAGGTCCTCAAGGGCCCGCAGGCGCTGTTCTTCGGCAAGAATTCGCCCGCCGGCGTGATCTCGATCACTTCGGCGGCGCCGACCTCCGATTTCGCGGCGATGATCCGCGGCGGATACGAATTCGAGGCGGAAGAGAAATACGTCGAAGCCTTCGTATCGGGCCCGATCGCGGACGACCTGCTGTTCCGCGTCGCCGGCAAGATCTCCGACCTCAACGGCTGGATCAAGAACGTCGCGCCGGGCGGCGAAAACCCGATCTATCCCTTCCCCATCCCGGGACCGGCGACCGGAGATGCGCCCGCCTATACCTCCTACGCAGGACGCGCCACGCTCAAGTGGGAGCCCACCAGCAATTTCGACGCGACGTTCAAGCTCGCCGGGAGCTACCTGAAGGGCAACGGCGACGACGCGATCGAGGGCTTCTGCGCCCCGCCCGCGCTCGGCAAAGGGCAGCTTTCGACGACGAACCTGGTAACCGGCGAGCAAGTCTACGCCCCCAGCACCGACTGCCGCCTCGACAAGGTGAGGGCCCAGGGCGCGCTGCCGGCCGAAGTGCTCAACAACTGGCCGGGCGCCCGGGATGGCCGCTCGTACAATCGCCTGACCACGTGGATCGGCAGCCTCGTGCTCAACTACCAGCTCGACGACATCACCATCACCTCGGTCAGCGGCTATACCAAGCTGAAGGGCCGCAACCTCGGCTTCTATGATCTCACGTCGTTCGCGGCGGTGGGGTCCTACCTCGTCGAGGACACCCGAACCTGGTCGCAGGAACTGCGCGTGGCCAGCGACTACGACGGGCCGCTCAATTTCACCTTCGGTGGCTTTTTCGAGGATTCAAAGCGATTCAACACGTTCCAGCCGATCCTCGGCTTCGTCGGTTTCGACGCGGACAACGGCAATTCGGCCTATACCTTCGAGAACCGATGGGACAATTCGGGCAACACCTATGCCGCCTTCGGCCAGTTGCGCTATTCGATCCTCGACAACCTTGAACTCGCCGGCGGCGTGCGCTTCACGCACGAGAAGAAGGAAATCTCGGGGCGGAACCTCTATCTGAACGTGCTGGGCCAGGCCTTCGGACTGCTCCCCGTCGGCCAGACGATCAGCGAAAAGGTGTCGTTTTCGAACTGGTCGCCCGAAGTCACGCTGACCTACAAGCCGACCGACGGCCTCATGACCTACGTGGCGTACAAGACCGGGTTCAAATCGGGCGGGCTGTCGACGCCAGCCACGATCTCGGCCGTCTATGCAGATCCCAGCCTGCTGTCCTTCTCGCCCGAAAAGTCGAAGGGCTTCGAGGCGGGCATCAAGGGCGAGGCCGCAGGGCGTTCGATCCGCTTCGATCTCGTGGCCTATCGCTATACCTTCGACGACTTGCAGCTCACCTCGTTCGAGCCGACGCTGATCGCCTACTTCATCAAGAACGCGGGCAAATCGCGCACGACCGGCGTCGAGGCTTCGTTCGCCTGGCAGGCGACGCCCGAACTGGGGCTCAATGCCAGCGGCTCGTACAACAAGGCCAAGTACCTGAGCTTTCCCAATGCCCAGTGCTACCTCAAGATCGTCGGCACCCCGGTCTGCGCGAACGGCTTTTACGATCGCAGCGGGCAGCGCCTGCCCCGCGCGCCGGAGTGGACATTCAACTTCGGCGGCACCTACGAGCGCGAGATCGGCCAGGGCCTGAAAGCAGGACTAAGCGCGGAGGCGGTCTATACCGACGACTTTCTCACCGACGAACAAGGCTCGCCGGACGGCGTCGTCGACGGCTTCTGGCGCCTCAATGCCAGCGTCCGCGTAGCCGAGATCGACGACCGCTGGGAACTCGCGCTGATCGGCCGCAACCTCACCGACGAGTATTACCAGCTCATCAGCAACGACAAGACCTTCGGCACGCCCGGCGAGTACGGCGGGTTCACGCTGCGCCCGCGTGAAGTGGTGCTGCAGGCAACGGTGCGGTTCTGATCGAAAGCATCCCCTCCGGCGAGGCCGGAGGGGACCCATCTCAGACGATCGAGGCGCCGTTGACGACGCCGAAGCCGCAGGCCTTGTAGCCGAGCAGCACCAGCATTTCCTCGGTGGCGAACTGACGGATCTCCGGCCGCAGCGAGAGGAACCAGTTCTCCTGGCTGCGGTAGATGTACGAGGAATACCACGCGAAGACGCCCGCGCGGGTCTCGTTTCCCGTCACGTTGTTGCCCGTCTTGTGCCACAGGCGGCTTTCGAAAACGACGATCGAGCCCGCCGGTGCCTCGACCGCGACACCGTCGAGCTGCTGCTCTTCGCCTTGCGGCATCCGGTTCAGCCGGTGGCTGCCGGGCACGACGCGCGTCGCCCCGTTTTCGGCGGTGAAATCGTCGAGACACCAGCCGACGTTCATTCCCTGCGGCGCCCGCGGCCAGGGCTCGGGCACGAAGAGCTGATCGGCATGGAGCACCATTTCGCCGCCGCCCGGGCCGGTGATGTTCGCCGAGATGTTGGACAGCAGCGCGGGCCAGCCGACGACTTCCTTCAAGAGGTCGATCGCCAGCGGATGAAAGGCAAGGTCCTCGAACAGCGGATCGCGGCTCAGCACGTTGGCGACACGCTGGTTGCTGGCATCGTCGGCATAGTCGAGCGCGAGCCGTTGCTCGCGACCCCGCGCGCGATCGGACTCCGCCGCGCGGTAGAGCGCGTCGCGCGTGCGCGCCAGCGTGTCGCCGGTGAGCACATCGGGCACGATCGCAAGGCCATGCTCGGCGATGTCCGCCAGCATTTGCGCGCGATCGCGCGTCGGCGCGGGTAGCTGGCCAGCGGTGGCCTTGGCGAGTGTCACAGGATCGCCAGCGGCGTCAGCGGCGATCCGACGCCGCCCTTTACCAGCAGCGGGGGCGCGGTGAAGAAGAACGACCAGCAATCTTCCGCCGCGCAGACCTCAGCAAGCTCGTCGAGCACGAAAACCTCGCCCAGCGTCATGCCCATGTCGCGGATGAGCACGCAATGCACCGGCATCTCGAACGCGCTGTCGTTGGCTGGCATCGCCTCGACGCCCCAGTTGTCGCTGGCAAGCGCGGCGATCTCGCGTTCGTGCAGCCAGGGCGCGCAATCGAGCGCGATGCCCGGCTCGCCGTTCCAGTAGCGCGCCGCGTCGCCATCCTTCGTGAAACAGCGCAGCCAGCCGGTCCGCACGATCAGGATGTCGCCGGGACGCGTCTCGCAGCCCTGCGCCGCGAGCGCCGCGTCGAGATCCGCCGCGGTGATCACCTCGCCGGCCTCGAGCCGGTCCTTGCCGCGCAGCCGCGCCAGATCGAGCAGCACGCCGCGCCCGGCGACCCCGCGTTCGGCGATCTGATCGATCGAGAGCGCCGCCGAGCCCGCCCCCGTCGTGATCGATGATGAGGGCACGCCGTTGTAGAGCTGGTCGTCGTAGCCGACATGGCCCAATCCGTCCCACTGCGTCACCGATTGCAGCGGCAGGTAGAGCGCGTCGTCGGCGACGATCATGCGGTCGGGGCGGTCGGCGAAATCGGGCGGGGTCAGGCTCATCATGTGGATCGGGTTGACACGCCCGCCGAGCCCGACCTGGATTCCCTGGTTGCTCAGCGGCAGGCCGAGATTGACGATCCGTCCGCTGCGCACCGCCCGCGCCGCCTGCGCGGTCCGTTCGGGTGTGAGATGGTTGAGCGTGCCGATCCGGTCGTCCGCGCCCCAGCGCCCCCAGTTCGAGACCTGCTTGCCGATTTCGCGAAATTCCATCCGATCGCTCTCCTGGCTTTGTCGATCATCATCGGGCGATCGCATCACGGAACCACCTTGCCCGGGTTGAGCAGTCCGTCCGGATCGAGCGCCTGCTTGATCCTGCGCATCAGCGCGATTTCTTCAGGCGATCGCGAATGGTGCAGAAAGGCCCGGCGCGATCGGCCGATGCCGTGCTCGGCCGCGATCGAACCGCCCAGCCTCGCGACTTCGCCATAGACAAGCGCGTCGACGGTATCCTCGTCGCCGCTCGCATTTGCCGAACCCCTCCCGAGATTGACGATGATGTGCAAGTTGCCGTCCCCGGCGTGGCCATAGAAAAGGAACCGCGCCTCGGGATAGCGCACGAGGACGGCCGCCCGCACGGCCTCGACAAATCCAGGCATCGCCGCCAGCGTCATGCTCACGTCGTAGACGAGGAACGGGTGACAGGCCGCGAGCGCGGGCGCCATGTCCTCGCGCACCGCCCAGAGCGCCTCGCGCTCGCCGCCCGACTTGGCGATCACCGCGTCGCTGGCCAGCCCCTCCTCGATCGCTTCGGCCAGCGCCTGCATGAACTGGTCCGGATCGTTCTCGGCATCGCCGCCCAGCATCTCGACGAGAGCGTAGAAGGCGTGCCCCTGCGCCATCGGTTGGCTTCGGGATTCGCGCTGCGAGCGAGTCATGACCGCATAGAATTCACCCCACATCAGCTCGAAGGAAGACAGCCGCCCGCCAAGGCGCATTTCCAGCCGACGCAGCAGCGCGATGACCTGATCGAAACTTTCCAGCGCCACCAGCGCGGTCTGATCGGTCACCGGGCGGGGCCGGAGACGAAGCACCGCGCGCGTGACGATGCCGAGCGTCCCTTCGCTGCCGATCATCAGGTGTTTCCAGGCATAGCCCGCGTTGTCCTTGATCATGGGGGTCAGCGAGCTGACCACGGTGCCGTCAGCAAGCACGACTTCGAGCCCCGTCACCATGTCGCGCAGCATGCCCCAGCGCAGCACGCGGTTGCCGCCGGCATTGGCCGCGATCGAGCCGCCGACCGTCGCCGACCCGCGCGAGCCGAGATCGAGCGGCAGGAACGCGCCAGCAGCCTCCGCCGCCTCCTGCGCCACTTGCAGGATGCATCCGGCCTCGACCGTCATGGCCATGGCGGCGGTGTCGACGGCGACGACCTTGTCCATCCGATCGAGCGACAACGCGATGCCGCCCGGCGCCGCGATCGCGCCGCCGACGGTTCCGGTCTGCCCGCCGACGACGGTGACCGAGGCGCCATGCAGCCCGGCGATCCGCATCACGCCGGAGACCTCTTGCGGGGATGCGGGACGGACCACGAAGGCCGGATCGGCGGCATACTTGCCGAGCACGTCGCGGCGAAACCGCGCGTCCGCGGCGCTCCCGGGGATGACATAGCGGGGGTCGAGCAGCGCGGCGAGTTCGTCGCCCAGCACCGCGCCCTGGCTTGCCACGGTGGATGTCATAGCCCGTGGCCCAGCCTGCGCAGCGCCGCGAGATCTTCCGCCGCTCCCTTGCGCAAGAACATCGTGTCGCTGCCCGATGTCAGGAACGTCACGCCCGCCTCGAGCTGCAAGGCCGCGTTCGCCGGGCCGAACGACACCGATGCGCAGATCAGACCGTGGTCGCCGCAGGCGCGGGCCACCGTGGCGATCGCGTCGAGCACCGCTGCGGGCATGTCGAGCGAGAGTTCGTGGCCAAGGCTCAGCGCCAGGTCGACCGGCCCGACCAGCAAGCCGTCGACGCCGGGCGTCGCCGCGATCGCCGCGAGATTATCCAATGCCTCGCGGGTTTCGATCATCGCGATGCACAGGCAATCGTGGTGTCCCTCGCCCGCCCCGTACCATTGCCGAACGGGGCCGAAGGAGCGGATACCGCGCGGGGGATAGCGGACTGCCGCGACCGCCGTCCGCGCGTCGGCCGCCGAGTTGACCATCGGCACGATCACGCCGGCGGCACCGAGATCGGCGACGCGCATCAGCGTCGGCGGATCGCACCATGGCACGCGGACCAGCGCGGGCGTTCCGGTCGCATCGAACGTTTGCAGCACCGGCAGCAGGCTCGCGAGCGTCACAGCGCCATGTTGCAGGTCGACCGCCACAGCGTCATAGCCGGCGCGTCCCATCGTTTCGCACGCCACCGTGGAATCGCAGGCGATCCATGTCCCGAAGGCGGTGGGCGGCCCAAGCAGGGTTTCGCGCAAGCCTGCCATGCCGTCAGCCCGCGAAGTCCGGATCGGGCAAGCCCGCATGGTCGCCCGCGAACCGGAACAGCCCGCCGTCGAGCGGACTGTGCTGCTTGCCGTCGAGGCCGTGGCGGATCGTCGTGACGAAGATCGTGCGCATGTTCGCGCCGCCGAAGGCGGGCTTGGTCGGATTGGCGAAGGGCAGACGCACTTCGAGGTCCGGCGTACCGTCGGGCAGATAGCGGCGCAGCTTCCCGGCATAGACGAGGCTGGCCCAATATCCGCCTTGCGCATCGACGGCTGCGCCATCGACGAAACCGTCGCCCTCGCCGAGTTCGAAGAAGGTCTCGCGCGCGCCGATCGCACCGGTTCGCGGATCGAGCGGGTAGCGGTCGCAACGCATCGTCGTCGAGTCCGACAGGTAGAGCGCGTCGCCACCGGGGCTGAACGCCAGCCCGTTGGCACAGGAGATTCCCTCGATCACCGGCACCAGATCGCCCCCGTCGAGCCGGAACAGTTTCGCACCGCCCGGATGCGGATTACCCGGCCCGACGCGGTGGTCGATCGAGCCCACCCAGAAACGCCCTGCCCTGTCGCACGCACACTCGTGCAGCGAAACCGCGTCGGGCAAGGGCGAGGCGACGAGCGGCGAGAGCGCCCCCGACTCGAAATCAAAGGTGAACAGGCCCGAAGCCAGCGTGACGAGCGCGCCTCCGTCGCGGCGAAACACGAAGCCGCCGATCCGTTCCGGCATCGGCCATTCGGTGATGCGGCCGCTGGCCTGCTCCCACTTGCGCAGGCGCGGCGGCCCGTCGCAGTCGATCCAGTAGAGCGCGCCTTCGGGGGCCCGCCAGACGGGGGTTTCGCCGATCGAATCCTCGCTCTCGCCGATGCGGTCCACGCGGGGCTCGATCACCTTCACGCCCGCAGCTCCTCGATCACGACCGGCAATTCGTTCCAGCCCCACTGGAAGCTCGAGGGCAGTCGCACCGCGCGATCCATGTCGAACGAGAAACGCTCCACCCGGCGCAGGAACGTCTCGATCAGGATGCGCAATTCCAGCCGCGCGAGGTGGATTCCGATGCAGTAGTGCTGCCCCGTTCCGAACGAGAGCACGCGCTCGATCGGGCGGTTCCAGATGAAGCTATCGGGCTGATCGTACTCGGCGGGATCGCGCGCGGCCGAGCCGAACAGCACCATTACCCGTTGCCCCTTGCGCACCTTCGCCCCGGCCACCTCCACGTCGCGATGCGCGGTGCGCGCGAACCACTGCGCGGGCGCGCAAAAGCGGATCATCTCCTCGACCGCGACCGGGACGTTCGCCGCAAGGTCCTGGCGCACCGCATCGAGCTGATCCGGCGCATCGTGCAGCTCCTTGAGGCCGTGCGCGGTGATCTTGGGCACAGTCTCGACGCCGCCGATGAACACGCAGGTAAGCTGCGTCGCGACTTCGGCGTCGGTGAGCGCGCGGCCGTAGTATCCGAGCGAGAGAAGACCGTCGATCAGCGGCACCGATCCGTCGGCCCCCGCCGCTCGCCGCTTCGCGATGTATTCGCTCATGATGTCGATGCAGCGGCCGATGATGGTCGGTACGTCGGTGCCGCCGCTCTCGGGATCGGTGCGGCTGAGCGAATTGACGAGATCGAGCACCTCGTCGGCGCGGTCGAGCGGCATGTCGAGCAAGTGGCAGATCACGCTAGCCGAAACCCGCCCGCCGTAGGCCTGCGTGAGATCGAAACGCCGCAGCGGCAGAAGTTCGGCGAGCCGGGCCTCGGCGAGATCCCGCACGAAGTCGGTGAGTTCGCGCACGGCGCGGGGCCGGAATGGCTTGATGTGCGCGTTGCGCAACACCTCGAAATGGGGCGAACCAAGCATCGCGCCGATCGGCAGCGGGTCGAGCGGCAGTTCCGCAACCTGCCCTCCATTGTGCCGCCGCAGGATCTCGGGCGTGGGCAGCGTCGTGTCGGTGGCGATGAAGGCGTTCGCGCCCACGGTGAGGACGTCGATCACATCCTGGAACCGCGAGAAGACCCAGGTATCGTATTTCTCGAGGTAGAGCGCGGGCGCTTCCTCGCGGAGCGCCTCGTAGTACGGCAGAGGATCGTTCATCACGTCCCTGCTGAACGGATCGTAGCGAGCCGACAGGCGCTGCCGTGTGTCTTCGATCATGACCGCTCCGCTGCGCCGCTCGCGACGGGCATCTCGGCACGGTCCCAGATGTCCTGCGAGCCGCGTACGGTCTCCAGCGCCTTTTCCCAGAACGCGAGCCCGTTGGCGTGGTTGACGAAATTGAAGCTGGTCGCGTTCCGGAATTCGAGCACCTCGACGCCGTCCGGTCCCGGCGTATAGCTGTAGGGCACGCCCGCCGGGACGAAGAAGCCCTCGCGCGGGCCCAGGTCCCGGGTGCCCATCCGGATCGAGCCGGCGACGATGTAATAGAGGCAGTCGGCGTCGTGGCTGTGCAGCGGCAGCGGATAGCCCGGCTTGAACCAGACGTGGACGAGGCTGAACCCGGGCATCGCGAACAGCACGCGCGCGTCCTCGCCGTTGAACACGCCGGCCTCCTGCACCTCGCCAAGCACGGGCAGGATCGCTTCGCGGAACGGCTCGAAGTGCATCATGCCGCTTTCCGCGAGCGCGGGCGCATCCTCGCGGCTGAAGATGGTGAAGCGGGCGGGGGGTTCGGGGTCTGTCATCGGGCGGTCTCCTGCATCGGCCTAGAATGGCGCAAGACCGTTGACCCGGCCCACGATCTGCGGCCGGAACCCCAGCAGGCTCAGCAAGGTCTCGGAACCGAACTGCCGGATCGCCGGATCGAGCGAGAGAAACCAGTTCTCCTGCGGCAGATAGATCGGCAGCGTGTACCAGTTGAACACGCCCGCGCGCGGCCGGTCGGTCTCGTTGCGTCCGGTCTGGTGCCAGCAGCGCCCGTCGATGACGATCATCGCCCCGGCAGGCGCCTCGATCGCGACCATCGGCGGAACCGGCTCGCCTTCGCGGTGGCTGCGGTTGCGCAGGTGGCTGCCCGGCGCGACGCGAGTCGCGCCGTTGTCGGCGGTGAAGGCGTCGAGACACCAGCCGATGTTCACGCCATGCGGACCCGCCCACGGCTCGGGCATGTAAGTCTGGTCGCAGTGCAGCACTTCCTCATCTGCGTGCCGCACGACGATGTTGGCCGAACTGCCCGACAGCAGCGCGGGCCATCCGATCGTTTCGCGTACGAAGCCAAGGGCGAGGTCGTGCTCGACCAATCGGCAGAAAATCGGATCGCGGCTGATGAGGTTCCAGATACGGTGGTTGGCATTCTCGCCGCCGTCATAGCCGTAGCGACGGCGCCATCCCGCCTCCTCGTCGAAGCGCGCGACCCGCTCCAGCGCTTCGCGATACCGTGCGCAAATGTCCGGCGGCAAGGCACCCTCGACAATGCAGAAGCCGTCCCGCGCCAGCGCCTCGCGCTGCGCCGCCGGAAGGAGCGCGGCCTCGTCAGGCCGATCGGTCGCGAGCGCGGCAGGCACTTCAGGCGCCTTCCTGAAGCATCGACATGTCGACATATTCGTCGAGCCTGGCGATCCTGCCGTCGGCAACGTCGAAGACGAGGCACGCCGGCCAGTCGATCACCGCGCCGTCGTGCGTCGTCAGGCGCAGCACGTGCTGCTGCACGAAGCCGGACGGCGTGGGTTGGCGGCGCACCTCCAGATAGCGGCGATCGCTGAAATTCCCGAAGAGCAAATCGAGTCCGGCAACGGACTGCGCCGGCGTCTGCGCCACCTGGTCGAAATTGTGCCAGATCCGCGCGCCGGGCGCATAGCACGCCAGCACGCGCTCGATGGACCCGTCCTCCAGCGCCGAGAAGAAGGCCTCGGCCAGTTGCTCGACAGGATCGGCCAGCGCGCTCATGCTGCTTGCGCCTCGCCGACGAGGTTCGCGCCCATGGCATGGCGCGCGGCGACATAACCGAACGCGATGCCCCCGCCGATGCTTGCCCCCGCGCCCGGATAGCTGTGCCCGACCACGGGCGCGGTGATATTGCCCGCCGCGTAGAGGCCGGGAATGGGACGGCCTTCGACCGTGATGACGCGCGCGAATTCATCGGTGACGAGGCCGCCCGACGTGCCGACGTCGAGCGGCCAGATCCGCGTCGCATAAAACGGGCCCTCGCTGATCGGCCCGAGCGAGGGATTGGGCGCATTGGTCGGATCACCCATCGCCTTGTTGTGCGCGCTGCCGCCCCGGCCGAAGTCCTCGTCCACGCCGTGCGCCGCGAACCGATTGAAGCGATCCATCTCCGCCTTGAGGCCCGCGGCATCGATTCCGCAAGTCGCGGCGAGATCCTCCAGCGTGTCCGCCTTCACCAGATAGCCGTTCTCGACGAAAGGCTCGGGCGACTTGCCGACCATCACCGGCCCCCAGCCATATTTCTGGAAAGCCCGGCTCTCGAGGATCGCCCAGGACGGCACCGCGCCCCTCGCGTACATGCGCTGGCCGAATTCCATGTAGGACCCGGCCTCGTTGCCCACGCGCCGCCCGTCGGGCCCGACGATGACGATATGCGGCTTGCCGCTTTCCCCCGGAACGTGAAAGCCGCCGTACGAGCCGTCGGGAAGGAGCGAACCGGGCGTCCACCACGCCTCCTCCATGCAATCGACATCGGCGCCGAGCGCCATCGCCATCTGCATGACGTCTCCTGTGTCGCCCGGGTTGACCATCGTCCATTCGGTCTTCGACGGCTGCGGCTGGTACGTGTCGCGCATTTCCTGATTGCGCGAAAACCCGCCCGCGTTGAGCAGCACGCCCTGGCGCGCCTTGATGGTGTATTCGCCCTTCGGCCCCTTGACCCGGACGCCGACCACCGCGCCGTCGCGCGTGATCAGGCCTACCAGCTCCGTCTCCATCTCGAGCGGGATCTTCGCGTCGAGCGCCGCCTTGAGCATGCGGCCCTGCACGGCATTGCCCGAGCCCCTGCGCCGCGATCCGGTCACCTTGTCGCGCAGCATGTCCCAGCCCAGCCGCAAGGCGGTACGCTTGCCCTTCCAGGTCCGCTTCGCCAGCGTCAGGTCGACGAACTTGTGACTGCCGATCGGCAGCGCCGGAAAGCCGTAGAAGCTGCCTAGCCGGTCTTTCCAGCCGCCCAGTTCGTTCAGGTCGAACAGCTCGGCCGAGATCGTGCGGCCGTAGTCGTGCCCGCCCGGCGCCGAGGAATAGTAGTCGGGCCAATAGACGCGGATGAGCTTGACCCCCTGATCGAGCAGGAACTGGACGGCGCGCGGCCCTTCCCTGAGGAACATCTCGCGCTTGGCGATCGGCGAGGCTTTCGAGGGTTCGCCGACGATGTGGTTCAGATAGGTGCGCGAGGCGGCTTCGGTGTCATCGTCGAGCAGGGGGTTGTTGGGTATCCATGCGATGCCGCCCGAATAGGCGGTCGAACCACCGAACAGCGCCTGCTTTTCGATGATGACCGCGCTGCCGCCCTGCGCCTTGGCCGCGAGTGCCGCCGTCACCGAGGCGCAGCCGCTGCCGACGATCACGAGGTCGTAACTCTCGGCGAAATCCATCTGGTCTTCTCTCCCAAGCGGGCCCTTGGGGCCCTTGTGCCTTTTTTCGCGCTCGAGGCGGGTAATGGTCGAGACTAGGGGCGGCCCGTCGGAGTGTCTTTGACACGCGGCGACATTCGCCGGAGCAAAGCCGACATCGGATTTGACCGCCCTCGCCCGTTCCGCGCGCATTGCCATGAGCCGGGTTGTTTGGCATCTTCGGACCTGTACTTCGCCCACAAAGAGCGGAGACAGACAAGGATTGATGCCTTGAGGAGAGAGTTGTTGAGCGGGTCGACGAACCAGCCGCAAGCAGACGGCGCCATGACGGAACCGGGCGCGCCCGCGATGGTCCGAACCGAAAGCCTGACCTATTTCGCCGAAGTCGTGCGATCGCGCGGACACGATCCCCTGCCGCTGTTCGCGGCGGCGCGGATCGACCCCGCGATCGTCGGCGTGCGCGACCAGTTCGTGCCCTACCGACAGATGATCCAGCTTCTCGAATCCGCGGCTGACGAGCTGGGCTGTCCCGATTTCGGAATGCGGCTCGCCCAGCGCCAGTACGAGGAAGGAATCCTCGGGCCGCTCGACATCGCCATGCGCAATTCCGCCACCGTCGAGGACGCCTGGCGATTCTGCGCGGACCACGCCTACACCTACAGTGCGGGCGCCCATGTCGACATCGTCTCGGAGGACGATCGGGGCCGCACCGCGATCCGCTTCGAGATCATTCTTCCCAGACTCTACCGGCAACGCCAGGCGGTGGAGCACGCGCTGGTGATCTCGCACCTCGCGACACGCATGTTCTCGGGCGGCAAGGCAACCCCGCGCGAGGTGTGGTTCACGCACGAACCGCTCGAAGGCACCGTCGATCACGAGGCGGTCTTCGGTTGCAGGGTGTGCTACGCGCAGCCGTACAACGCGCTGTTCTATTCCAGCGGCGAGTTCGCCTGCCCGGTCGCCGGGCGCGACGACCGCGTCCTGCAACTGGCGACGTTCTTCATCGACACCCAGTTCCCCTCCCCCGATTCGCTGATCCGCAACCGGGTGCGGATCAGCATCGAGAAGCAACTGGGCGAAGGCAATTGCACGCAGGTTGAAGTGGCCGCCGCGCTCGGGATGCATCCGCGCACCTTGCAGCGGCGGTTGCGCAGCGAGGGAGAGAACTTCGAGGCGATCAAGGACGAGGTCCGGCGGGACGCGGCGGTGCGCTACCTGCGCCAGACGCGGCTCCCACTCAAGACCGTGGCTGGCATGCTCGGCTATTCCGAGTTGTCGGTGCTCTACCGTAGCTGCCAGCGCTGGTTCGGCGAATCGCCGAGCACGGTGCGCCAGATCGACGACGTGAGCCTGCTCGATCCGGCACGCCATGCCGAGGTTTCGCGCTGCTCCGCCTGACAGCGGCCGCGCGACGGCTCAGGCCGTCGCCGGCACCTCCACCATCGGTTCCGGTTCCAGCGCATCGTCCGCATGCGGATCGGCGAGGAAGCGGCGCAAGGTGCGATGGAAGTGCGAGACCGCGCGCTCCTGGATCGGGCTCGGCCGGCCCGCCTTGAAGGCGCGGGACTTGATGCCCTTCTGGACGCGCGGGATGTTCTCGAAATCCTGCCGGAAGATCAGCGGATAGTCGCCGTCGCGCCAGTCGTCGTAGACTTCGTGAACCACGTCGGGCGCCTTGCCCTCGGGAAAGCGTTCGAGCGACCAGACGTCGAAGATCGTCTTCTCGTGATCGTCCCCGCAAGGGCGGAAGCGATACCAGATCACCGCCTCGACAGCCGGGTGGAGGAACGCAGTGTTGGGAAAGACATGCCAGTCGAACCCGCTTTCGGCCATGTATTCGGGGGTCAGCCCCTCGGGCCAGCCGGCGCCCGATTCGACGGCGGCCTCGTAGATGAACTGGCCCCACTTGCCGAGCACTTCCTCCGCCGGCGCATCGGCCGCGACCTCGGTGCGCAGCCGCTGCGTCGCTTCATACGCGCGGTCGGTCTGCATCGCCTTCAGGTTGTCGCGGAACTGGTCGGCATACTCGAACAGGTATTCGCGGAAATCGGCGATCTCCTTGGGCGGCAGGCGGTCGCTGCGCCCCACCGGCAGGCCGGTTCCGCCCGCGTAGGAGATCCAGCCGTGCCGCCCCATCGCGCGGCTCACCGAATAGTCCTTGGTATAGCTGAGCATCTGCGAATGCGTGGTCTGGACGTGATAGAACTCGGTAAAGGCGCCCAGCGTCGTCTTCCAGTTCGCCGGGACGGTGACCGTCTTGTACCAGGCCGGGTGAAGCTTCTCGAACTCGAACAGCTCGCACTTGGCCTTCATCGGCGCCAGAAACTGATCGAGCGGCTGGCAGTCCGGGTCCATGTTGATCCACACGAATCCGCCCCAGGTGCCGACCTGAACCGGCACGAGGTCGATGTCCTCCTTCGTCAGGCATGCCCCCCAGTCCTGCCGGTCTATCACCTTGATGTTGCGGCCGTCGTTGCCGAAACGCCAGCCGTGGAACGGGCAGACGAACTGCTTCGCGTTGCCACGCCCCTCGGCCAGCAAGGTGCCGCGATGGGGGCAGACATTGTGGAACGCGCGCACCGCGCCGTCGGTGCCGCGCGCGACGATGATCGAATCGTCGATGATGTCGTAGACCACGTAGTCGCCGGCCTGCGCGATCTCGTCCTCGCGGCAGGCGATCTGCCAGACCTTTGGCCAGAGGTGTTCTTTCTCCAGTTCATGGAAGGCCCGGTCGAGAAAGTCGTCCTTCGGAACCCAGTCATCGCGAATCTCGTCGGGGGAGTAGGCTGGCATCCGAGGTCTCCATATCCGTGCCCACAAGCCGTGCGGGGACTGTTTGCCGTAGCGTAGTGAAGCGTCCGGGCGGTGGCCAACGCACCGGCATGACCACAGGCGACAAACTGCGGGCACCGCCGGCCATATCCGCAACCTTCCGTGGCGACCGGACCCGGCCTGCGGCATCCTCGGCCGTGCTCCGCAGCGAGAAAGACCGCTTTCGCCCATGTCTCTTGATGCTTTCGCCGACCCCGCCATCGCCGACGACCTAGACCGGCAAGGCTTCAGCGTGGTGGACAACGCGCTCGATCGCGATACCGCCGCCCGCCTCGGCACCCGCCTGCGCGAGATCGCCCGCGATCTGCGCGAAAGGGGCATCTCCACTCATACCCCGATCATCGATCCCAATGCGCACAATGTGCGGATCTACGACCTGCCCGATCACGATCCGGCCTTCGTCGACCTGCTGACGGCCCCGGAGGTGACTCGGGCCGTCGACGCCTGCCTCGGTCCCGACTGGATCATCTCGAACTTCACCGCGAACATCGCGCGCCCGGGTGCACGGGCAATGAAGATCCATTCGGACATGGCGCTCGTCTTCCCCGGGCCCTGGCGCGAACGCTGGGCGCTCAACGTGATCTGGTGTCTCGACGACATCGACGAAGAGAACGGCGCGACCCGCTACCTTCCGGGCAGCCATCTGATCTCGCGCCTCGAAGATCTGCCGTCCCAAGCCGCCGCGGCGACGCTGCCCTTCGAGGCCAGGGCGGGCTCCGCGATCGTGCTCGATGGGCGCACCTGGCATTGCTCGGGCGACAACGTCTCGCGCGATCGCGACCGCGCGCTGCTGTTCGCCTACTATGCGCGCGGCTTCATCCGACCGCAGGCGTGCTGGCACGAAACCCTGCGGCCCGAGACGATCGCGGCGCTCGACGAGCGGCAGCGGGCCATGTTCGGCTTCGGACCGCTTGGAAACACGCACGGCGTCCCGCTGATCGCGCTCTCGTGAGTTGCGCCTGTCGCTGGCGGCCCGCCACTTGTCGCGCCGTGTCATAGACGCCCCCGCCGCGCCGGACGTACCCTCGACGGGACAATGGCGGACACTCGCGCGCGACGCGGGACGCAAGCATCCGGGAGAAGCTCATGGAATACCGTACGCTGATCACGAACGGGACCGTCGTCGACGGAACCGGAAAGCCGGCCTTCAAGGCCGACGTGCGCATCCGCGCCGGGCGGATCGCCGAAATCGGCCCTGACCTTCAATCGGGCGATGGCGAGCGCGTGTTCGACGCCAGCGGCTGCTATGTCACCCCCGGCTTCATCGAGTGCCACAACCACTGGGACGCGGCGGTGTGGTGGTCGCCGAACATGGAGCCTTTCCCCGGCTACGGCGTCACGACCTCGATCAACGGCAATTGCGGCTTCTCGCTCGCGCCGCTGCCGCAGGGCGAAACCGGCCGCGACGACATCGTCGACATCTTCAACTTCTTCGAGGACATTCCCGAAGTCCCGATGAAGACCATGATCGCGTGGGACTGGCACAAGTGGAGCGAATACAAGGCCTCGCACGAACGCAACGTGCGCACGCCCGTCAATTTCGGCTCCTACTGCGGCCATATCCCGATTCGCCTGTGCGTGATGGGCGAGGCGGCCTGGGAGCGCGCCGCCACGCCCGAGGAAATCGCGCGGATGTGCGCGCTGCTCGAGGATGCGCTGGCGGCGGGCGCCATGGGAATGTCGTCGAACCAGCTCGATCATGACAAGCACGACAGGCCGCTGCCCACCCAGCTTGCCGACGACGCCGAATACCTCGCGCTGCTCGACGTCCTCGCCCGCTATCCCGGCGCGACCTTCCAGCTCATCATCGACAACTGGATGCACATGACCGCGACCCGGGTGGTCGAGCGGATCGGCGCGCTGTGCAAGCAGGCCGGCGTCACGTTTCAGTGGGCCGGGCTGCCCACGCTTGACTTCCAGCAGGAGGCCGCGGCCGAACAGTGGAAACTCCACGAGGACTTCAAGGCCGAGGGGCTGCCGTTCTGGACCGGCTTCACCCACGTCCAGTACATGTTCTCGGTCGATTTCAAGCGCACGCTGATCTTCGCGCAACTCGGCCTGCAGCCGTGGCAGGACATCGTCGAGATCAAGGACGATGCCGCCAAGCTCGAGATGCTGGCCGATCCCGAATGGCGCGCACGCGCGCGCGAGGCATGGGACGCGGGCTTTTCGAACAACGCCTTCACCCCGCAATCGGTGTTCCTGCGCGAAAGCGAGAACGGGGCGGGCCCCGTCGGGGTGAAGCTCGAAGTGTTCATGGAGCAGGAGGGGATCGCCCACCCCTCCGATGCTCTGGCCGACTGGGTGATCCGCAACGGCGCGGACTCGGTCGCGCTGCAGGACGGCTGGGCGCGGGTGCACGATACCATCGTCCGGCTGCTCAAGGACCCGCGCAGCGTCGCCAACGTTTCCGACGCGGGCGCGCACGGCAAGATGTTCTGCGGCGCGGGCGACAACGCGCTGCTGCTCACCGAATATGTCCGCGACCGCAAGGACCTTACCATCGAGCAGGGCATCAACGCGCTCACCGGGCGGCAGGCCGAGTTTTTCGGTCTCGACGATCGCGGCGTCCTCGCCCCCGGCATGGCCGCCGATGTCTGCGTGTTCGACCTTGGCGAGATCGAGCGCCGCGACGAGGAAAAGCTATGGGACATCCCCGATGGCGAGGGCGGGCGCACCTACCGCTACGTCCGCGCCGCGGCGCCGATGCGGCTGACGCTCGTCAACGGCATCCCGACCTTCGACAACGGCGTGTTCACCGGCAAGTTCCCCGGCCGCTTCATCGGCCCCGAGCACCACTTCGAACAGGCGATCGCGGCGGAGTAGCAGCGCAGGGCCGGTTCGCCAGAGCCGTCCGGACCAGCCCCGCCCGGGGCGGCAATGCCGCCGCCCTCGTCCTCGTCATCCCTGCAACGGGCCCGGATGACGAGGCGCGCGTGCGATGCCCGTTTCGCAGACCTTTCTCGAACCCATCCGACGTCGCCGAGTTCGTGGTGAGCGGAAGCCCGGCCAGCACCTCGCCCGCTCAGCCTGAGCTTGTCGAAGGCCACGCGCGAAGGCCTTCGACAAGCTCAGGCTGAGCGGAGTTGGGGATGTCCCCGACCGCTTTGTCGTCGTATCCGGTAAGGCTGCTTTTGCAGGATGAGGCAAGAAAGCGAACTGCGGCGCTGGCCGCGCGGCGTCCTTGGCGGCCCCTCGGCGCGCCGCTATTTCGGCGCCGGGTTCAAGCGGTGACGGCGGCAAGCTCACGCACGGCGGCCTCGACTTCGTCGAGCGAGGGCAGCGAGGCGGTTTCCAGCGGCTTCGAAAAGGGGACCGGCGCGAACTTGGCGCCGATGCGGCGGACGGGGGCACGCAGCGCGGCGAAGGCTTCCTCGTGGATCAGCGAGGAGATCTCCGATCCGACGCCGAATTCGCGCACCGCCTCGTGGACGACCACCGCCGCGCCGGTCTTGCGGACCGAGGCGAGCACGGCCTCCTTGTCGAAGGGGGAAACGGTGCGAAGGTCGATCACCTCCATCGACACGCCCTCCCCGGCCAGCCGGTCGGCAAGCTGCGCGACGGACTGGATGATGCGTCCGTAGCCGATCACCGAGACGTCGCGGCCCTCGCGCAGCACGGCCGCTTTTCCGAGCGGGACGCGGCTGCCGCGAACCGGTGCCTCGCCCTTGTTGAACAACGCCGGCAGCGTCTCGACGAAGATACACGGATCGGGATCGTCGATGCAGGCGCGCATCAGCCCGTAGGCGTCGGCCGGGGTCGAAGGCAGCACGACCTTGAGGCCGGCCGTGTGCGCGTACCAGGCTTCCAGATAGTCCGAGTGCTGGCCGCCGTTGCTTACGCCCGCGCCGGTCATCGTGCGCACGACCAGCGGCACGCTCGTCTGCCCGCCCGACATGAAGCGAAGCTTGGCGGCGTGGTTGACGATCATGTCCGAGGCCACCGTGGTGAAGTTCATCAGCATGATCTCGGCCACCGGCCGGAAGCCCTTGAGCGCCGCTCCGATCGCGGCACCCATGATCGCCTGCTCGGAGATCGGCGTCGACTTGACGCGTTCGCAGCCGAACGCCTGCGACAGCCCCTTGGTGATGCCGACGACGCCGCCGCCCTCTGCATCGCCGACATCCTCGCCAAGCACGAGGACGCGGGCGTCGTCTTCCATCGCGTCATGCAGCGCCTGGTTGATCGACTGGACGAAGGTGACCTGGCTCATCGCGCCATCTCCTGCTCATAGACATCGGTCAGGACTTCGCTCGCGGGCGGAAATTCGCTGTCGAGCGCGAAGCGGATCGCGGCCTCGATGCGCTCGGCCTGCTCGGCCTCGATCGCGGCAAGCCGGTCCTCGCTCGCATGGCCCTCGTCGATCAGCCAGGCGCGGAACCGAGGATAGGGATCGGCCGCCATGCGTTCGGCCTTCTCGCCCTCGCCCATGTAGGCATCGTCGTCGCCGAAGACGTGGCCGTGGAAGCGGAAGGTCATCGCCTCGATCAGCGTCGGTCCCTCGCCCGCTCTCGCCCGGTCGATGGCCTCGGCAGCGGCGGCGTGCATGGCGAGCACGTCGTTGCCGTCGACCCGCACGCCCGGCATCGAATAAGCGGCCGCGCTCTTCGCGACGGAATCGATCGCGGTCCCGGCCGCGAACCGGGTATGCTCGGAATAGAGGTTGTTCGAGCACACGAACAGCACCGGCAGCTTCCACAGTGAAGCCAGGTTGAGCGACTCGTGGAACGCACCGATATTGGAGGCACCGTCGCCGAAATAGGCGACCGTCACCGCATCGCTGCCTTCCAGCTTCGCGGCCCAGGCGAGACCGTTCGCAATCGGCATCGACGAGCCGACGATGCCGGTCGTCACCATGACGCCGGTTTCGGGATGGGTGATGTGCATCGGCCCGCCCTTGCCCTTGCAGGTGCCCGTCGCCCGCCCGCCGAGTTCGGCCCAGAGCCGGTCGACCGGACAGCCCTTGGCAAGCGCGTCGTGCGTGCCGCGATAGATCGTGCAGATCGTGTCGTCATCGCGCAGCAGCGCGGAAATCGTGGCAGGAATGACCTCCTGCCCGCGATAGCTGTAGTAGGGCATGACCAGCCGCCCTGACGAGATCGAGGCGCGCATCTTCTCGTCGTTCTGTTTGAGCAGGGCCATCTTCTCGAATATCGAGAGCAGCAGGTCGTCGGAAATCTGGGTCACGATCTCACCTCTTTCATCGAAGCGAAGGCTAGAGCCGTCGCCGTGCGGAGAGGATGACGGGAACCGACATTAGTGCGGACGCTTGCGACACAGGCAGACTCCTGCCTGGCGTCTGCACGTTGCACCGTTCGGCTCGAGCGCAAAGAGCTGATGAACCGGGCTCAACAACGCGCTAAGAGACGCCATGCAGATCAGTCGCGCCGACCTTGCCGATTTCGCCTATTTCATGGCGATCGCCCGTCATCGCAGTTTCCGCCGGGCCGGGCTCGAAATGGGCGTCACGCCATCTGCACTGAGCCATGCGATGACCGCGCTCGAGGAACGGCGCGGCGTGCGATTGTTGAACAGGACCACCCGCAGCGTCACTCTTACGGCGGCGGGCGAGGACCTCTACGCGATGATCGACGGCCCGCTCGACCGGATCGCCGAGGCGTCCGAGAACCTCAACCGGTTCCGCGACGAGCCGGCGGGACGGGTCCGGATAAGCGTGCTGGAAGACGCGGTGCCGCTCCTGCTCGATGCGGTGATGCCGATCTTCGTCGATCGCTATCCCGACGTCGCCATAGACGTGAGCGCGAACAATCGCATGATCGACGTGATCGGCAGCGGCTACGACGCCGGAATCCGCTACGGCGGGACGGTCCCCGAGGACATGATCGCCCAGCGCCTGTCGCCCGAAATACGCTGGATCGCGGCGGCGTCGCCCGCCTATCTCGAACGCTTCGGCACCCCTTCGCATCCCGACGAGCTGCGCGAGCATCGCTGCGTCGGAATCCGTCTCGGCAACGATCAGCTCTATGAGTGGGAATTCGAACGCGACGACGAGGCCATCGCGATGGCCACGCCCGGCCCGGTGACGGTGGACGACAGCCAGGCGGCGCTGTGTTTCGGGCGCGCGGGCGTGGGCATCGTCTACGGCGCCGAGCCGGTGTTCCGGCCCGACCTCGATCGCGGCGCCCTCGTTCCCGTCCTGCCGGAATGGGCCTCGATGGGCGAGGCCCTGCACGTCTATTACTCGGGCCGCCGCCAGGTTCCCACCGGCCTGCGGCTTCTGATAGACCTGATCCGCGAGCTTCGGCCGCTGGGTCTTTAGCCCCCGTCACAAGGCGGGCGCGAGAGCCCGCCTTGCCTTATGCCGTGGCCGACCGCGCCGGTAACGCGTTAGGCCTGACCGGTCGCTCCTTCGGCCGGCGGCGCTCCCGGCTGCGCGAAATCGAGGATCGGTCCGTCGAAGTTGCCGCCTAGGCGACAGGTCTGATCCGCGAGGATCGGCTTGTCGACTTCGGCGATATAGCCGTCGATCAGCCGCTGGTAGTTGCTGATGAGCCCTTCGACCTTGCCCGACAGTCGCATGAAATCGAACCCTTCCGAATGCAGGCCCTTCTGCTGGAGCGGGATGTTCGAATAGTCCTGGCGCGGAATCATCGGAAAATCCTGGCTGTTGTAGGGCAGCACGGTGGGTTCCATCGGCGCCTGCGGCTCTTCGCCCGGCGCGAAATGGGTGAGCGACCAGATCTCGAACCGGCAGGTTTCCGGGCCGGTCGGGCGGATGCGGTAGCTCGCCATCGAGGTGAAGAACGGCAGCAGGAAATAGTGCGGGAACAGGAACTCGACCGCGTTGACCGGGTCGGACTGGCACACCGCGTTGAGATCCGGCACGTCCTCGCCGCGTTCGCGCAGCTTGCGCGTGATCGCCTCCTGCACGAGGCCGAACCAGACCGGCAGCGCCTCGGCGACCGTGGACGGCAGGTCGGCATCAGCCAGTCCGCGCGCGATTTCCACTTCCTTGGCATGGCACATTCCCGCCATGCCGCTCGAAAGCAGTTCGAGATTTTCGATCTGGCTGGCGATGTTGTCGCGCACCGACTGGTCGGGATCGATCGACGGCCCAAGCCCGCCGGTATCGTCGCCGTAGCGTGCGTTGTACAGCGCCGGGACCGAGTGCTGGAGCTGCGGATGCGTCGCCATCACGTGGTAGCCCTCCATGAAGGCCTCCATCGCGATCTTCCAGTTCGCCGGAAGCTCGGTGGCGAACCACCATTCCGAGCGCAGCTTGCTCATTCCGTGCGCCTCGAGGCGGTCAAGCACCGGCCCCATGGTCTCACGCAGCGAGGGGGCGTCGAGATCGTGGTTGATGAAGGCGCAGCCGCCCCAGGTCTCGCACTTCACCGGCTTGAGCGCGAGATCGGCATGCTCGAGCTGGTCGGCATCGAAGAGCTGGCGGCCATAAACGAAGGTGTTCTCGCCATCCATGTTCCAGCGCCAGCCGTGGAACGGGCAGACGAAGCCCGACGCCGCGCAGTTGCCGCTCGCATTGCCGTCACCGCCCGCGATCGGCACGCCGCGGTGGCGGCAATGGTTGTTGTAGGCCTTCACCCCGTCAGCGGTGCGCACGACCAGCACCGACTTGCCGACGTTGCTGTATTCGACCCAGTCGCCGACCTCGGGGATCTGCTCGAGCCGGCACGCCATCTGCCAGACGTGCGGCCACAGCTTCTCGCATTCGAGCTGGTAGAACGCCTCGTCGTAGTAGCGGCGCGAGGGGATCGCGCGCGGGTCGGTGATCGCCAGCGGGTTCGTCGCCAGCATGGCTTCGGCGAAATCATAGTCTGCCATCGGTTCTCTCCCTCTCGCGGCCGGTCAGGCGACCGGTTCGCTGCCCATCAGGATGGTGCGGTGAAGCAGGCGCCCGCAGTCGGGATCGTAGGGCATGGCGCGGTGGAGCGTGCCGGTGTTGTCCCACATCACCGAGTCGCCCACGCGCCATTCGTGGCTGTAGGTATAAGGCTCGGAGGTCGCGAACTCGCGCAGGCCATGAAGGATGCGCGCGCTTTCCGCCTGGCTCTTGCCGACGACCGCCTGCGCCGTGTTGCCGAGCACGAGGCTCTTTCGGCCCGAGGCGTGCGTCCAGACCAGCGGCAGCACCACTTCGCCCTTGGCCTGCCAGTCCTCGAGCTGCGCGAGGCTCGGTTCGGGCGTGTGGTAGAGCCCGGTGTTCCACATCGAGTGGACCACCTTCAGCTCGGCGATCTCCACTTTCCGGTCCTCGGGCAGGTCGTCGTAAGCGGCGTAGCAATTGGCGAACTCGGTATTCCCGCCCCAGGTCGGCAGCACCTTGCTGGTCAGGATCGAGCCGCGGATCGGCACAGGGTTCATGGTGCCGTCGATGTGCCAGTAGAGCGAGCCCTTGAGGTATTCGACCGCTTCCTGGTTGACCTTGCGGTCGAGTGAGATCGGAAAGATCGACTGGCCACGAATCTCGTCGACGTTGCCGCCGAGCAGGTTGGTGAAGGCGATCTGCTCCTCGTCGGTGAAGTGCAGTTGCTCGAACACCAGCACGCCGCGCTGTTCGAGCAGATCGTTGATCGCGTCGGTGAGATCGCCCGAGAGCAACTCGGCTTTGGTGTTGCGAATGCGCGCGCCGATCTTCGGCTTGATCGTCTCGAAGCGAAGTTCGGTTCGGGTCGGGGCAGCGGTAGCCATCTTGTCTCTCTCCACGGTTGTGCCCGAGGGGTCGCCGAACGAATCGGCGCCCCTCGCATTTTGCTGAACACGTGTTCAATCTGACCGCATGCGCCCGCTGCAAGCTTTGATCTTGCGCAAATTGCGCGCGGACTTGCAGTCAGCTCAATCGATCGGCTGGGGTGCGCCCGAGCCCATGTACCGGGCGAGGCCGCGATGCAGGTTGGTGACCTTGCGCTCCTGCCACGGGTTGGTGAGATGGCCCTTGAACCCACGCGACTTCAGGCCGCGCTGCACCTCGACCATGTTCGAGATGTCCTGCGCGATGACGTAGGGCCACTTGTCGAGATCCTGCTCGACGAAGGTCCACTCGGTCTCCGGCTCCTCGCCTTGCGGGAACCGGTCGAGCGCGACGGCCTCGAACACGCACTTGTCGGGGTCGGTCCCGTAAGGCCGGACGCGATAGGCGAGCGCGAAAGTCGGTCCCGGAATGAAGTTCATGTTCGGGAAGATCGACAAGGCGAGACCCGCCGCGGCCATCTGCGCGTTGGTGATCTCGGGCCAGGTCACGCCGCGCTCGGCATCGACGCGGCGCGCGGTTTCGAGCCAGTAGGCGTGGACTTCGGCGGCCGGCGTGCCCTCGGGGAGGACGTCGGGCAAGGTCTGGGCGGTCTTCACCAGCGTTTCGGAGGTGCTGGCGCCGATCGTCTCCCAGTATTCGAGCTGCATCTGCGCGATCGTCCGGCGCGGATCGCCATCGCCTGCGGCGCGGTGGACGCTGGTCTCGACCGCCGAGCCCTGTTCGCGGTGCGCCTTGGAATCGAAGCCGGTCTGGCCGTGGAGTCCGAAGGCCTTCGAGAACGAGTAGAAGTCGCCGTACTTGATGAGCTGCGGATGCGTGCCCTGGACGTGGTAGGGCTCGAGGAACGCTTCGAGCGCCACTTTCCAGTTGCAGTCGAAGATGCCCCAGTAGCGGAAGCGATAGCGCATCTTGTCGAACTCGAACGGGTCGATCAGCGTCGCCACCGGCTCGAGCCATTCGCGCAAGGGGCCGGCCTCGAGATCCATGTTGATCCAGATCCAGCCACCCCAGGTATCGACCTGGACCGGCGTCAGCGAGGTACAGGTGAACTCGAGCGCGCCGTTCCAGTCCTCGCGGTCGGGGATGTAGGTCGCATCCCCGTCGAGGCCGAAGGTCCAGGCGTGATAGTTGCACCCGAACTTGAGACTATTGCCTTTCGCCGAGTGCGCGCCCTTGTCCTGCGCCACGGTCTTCGGACCGCCGCCTGTGTTGTTCCCCACGAGCCTGCGGCCGCGATGGGGGCAGACATTGTGGAAGGCCTTCAGCGTTTCGGGCGTATCGCGCACGATCAGGATGGAATCGTGGCAGATATTATAGGTGATGTAATCGCCCACCGCCTTGAGTTCCTCGACCCGACCGGCCTGCTGCCACACTTTCGACCAGAGCCGCTCGGGCTCGGCCTCGGCGTATTCGCGGCTGACGAAGGCCTCGACCGGATAGGTCAGCGCTTCGGACAAGTCGTCCGACACGATCTTCTCGGCCTTGTTCATGACGCGCTCTCCTCGGTCAGCGTTTCGAGCGGGCGCGGCATGCCGGTGCCCATGTAACGTGCAAGGTTGCGGTGGAGGCACAGCACGGCGCCCTCGGCCACGGGGTTGGGAATGTTGCCGGCATAGCCGCCGGTCTTCATGCCCTGCTGGACGGCCGCCATGTTCGAGAAATCCTGACGCAGCACGTGCGGGAACTGGTCGGGATCGGCGTAGACCCATTCGGTTTCGGGCACCTGTCCCTCGGGGAACAGCTCGTAGACCGCGACCTCGAAATAGCACTTGTCGGGATCGCTGCCGAAGGGGCGCGCATGGTAGCACAGCATGTTGTTGACCGCGTGGCCGATCTGCTGGTTGGGAAAGATCTGCCAGCTCGTGCCGCTGGCGCCGACGGTCTCGGAATCGACCTTGGGCCAGACCACGCCGCGCTCCTCGTCGATGCGGCGGGCGGTCTCCAGCCAATAGCGCGAGACCTCGGCGGGCGGCGTGTCCTCGGGCAGGACGTCGGGCAGCGTCTGCGCGACATCGACCAGCGTCTGGGTGGTGTTGGTGTTGACGCCTTCCCAGGTGTACTTCTGCATCTCGGCGGTGGAGACGCGCGGATCGCCGATGCCGAGGCGCAACTTGGCCTTGTTCTCGTCGAGCCCCTCGGGCGCGTCGTAGCCGATATGGCTGTGCTTGCCCTGCGGACGGCCCCAGCCGGTGAAGTCGCCGAACTGGGTGAACTCGGGGTGCGTCCCGGGAACGTGATAGGTCTCGTTGAACGCCTCCAGCGCGACCTTCCAGTTGCAGTCGAAAACCGTCCACTTGCGCCAGCGCGCCCGCATGTCCTGCAGACGGAACGGATCGAGCATCGCGGCGGCGGGCTCGAGATAGTCGCGCAGCGGTTCGGCCTCAGGGTCCTGGTTGATCCAGACGAACCCGGCCCAGGTGTCGCACTGCACTTCGCCAAGACGCGTGACGCTGTCGCACAGCGCTGGTCCCCAGGCGTCCTTGTGCGCGATCGAGCCGGCCGTACCATCGAGTTCGAATGTCCAGGCGTGGAACCCGCACACGAAATTGCGGCGCTTGCCGCGCGCGTTGCGCTGGCCGGCGGGCGTATCGACCAGCCTGCGGCCGCGGTGCGTGCACACGTTGCGGTAGGCCTTGATGCAGCCGTTCGCGCCGTTCGCGGCATCGCCCTCGGCGACGCGCACGATCAGGATCGAATCGTGGCCGATGTCATAAGTGATATAGCAGCCGACCTCGGGCAGATCCTCTACCCGTCCGGCCTGCAGCCAGACCTTGCGCCACAGCTTCTCCGCCTCGGCGCGCGCGTATTCGGGCGAAATATAGGCCTCGACCGGGATCACCGAGGCTTGCAGCGCCTGGTTCCCGAGATCCGCCGGCTTGTTCATGGCATCCTCCTTCTGGAGCCGGCGGCGGAGCGACGTCCGCCGTCCGGCGTAAACGTCATTCCGCGGGTTCGAGCTCGTCTTCCTTCGTCAACCGCAACCCGGCGAGCGCCCCGTCGTCGCGCCACTTCGCGAGCATGGCCTCGAAGGCGTAGTAGCCCTCACCCCAAGGCTCGCCGAAAATGTGGCGCTTCTTCGTCTCGTCGCCCTCGTTGTTGAAGTAGGACGGCGTGCACGAGTTGACGTACTCGGAATTGTCCACCGCGACCGAGCGCAGGTGCGCGATGTAGGCATCCTGCGCTTCTTGCGTCGGCTCGATCACGGCCGCGCCGCGCTTGAGCGCCTCGCTGGCGATGTAGCCGATGTGGCGCCCCTGATCGATGAAGGTCTTCGAGTTCGTGGCGTTGGCCCCGGCCTGGGTAAAGCCAGTGAAGAACATGTTCGGGAAGCCGTGCGCCATCATGCCCTGGAAGGTCTTGAAGCCCTCGCGCCAGTAATCGTAGATCGAAACTCCATCCGCACCCTCGATCGTCTCGATCCCCCAGCGCCGGTCGAGGTCGTTGGTGACTTCATAGCCCGAGGCGAAGATCAGGCAGTCGATCTCGTATTCCTCGCCCTTGTGCACGAAGCCATGCTCGGTCAGGCGCTCCAGCCCCTGCGTCTCGGCGACGTCGATCAGCTTCACGTTGGGACGGTTGAAGGTCGGATAGAAGTCATCGTTCGAGCAGGGGCGCTTGCACAAGTAGCGGTAATAGGGCTTGAGCGCCTCGGCGGTTTCGGGGTCGTCCACCATCTCGTCGACGCGGGCGCGCAGCCGCTCCATGACGCGGTAATCCATCACCTCGCGGCGCGCGGCGTATTGCTCCGGCGTTTCGTCGGGCCAGCCTTCGGCCTCCAGCTCGGCGGCGCAGTTGCGGCTGATCTCGGTCCAGATGTCCTCGACCATGTCGATGTCGCGAGGTGCGATCCGCTCCATCGCGGCGCGGTGGAAATTGGCGATCCGCCGGTCCTGCCAGCCCGGCTCCTGCGACCAGTACCACTCGGGATCGGTCTCGCGGTTGTTGCGGAAGTCGATCGTCGAGGGCGTGCGCTGGATGACGTAGAGCTGCTTGGCGTACTTTCCGAGATAGGGCACGACCTGAACCGCGGTGGCCCCGGTCCCGATGATCGCGACGCGCTTGTCCTTCAGCTTCTCGAGCTCGGGACGGCCCCATTCGCCGCCGGTATATTCATAATCCCAGCGCGCGGTGTGGAACATCTTGCCCTTGAAATCGTCCATGCCGCGGATGCCGGGCAGCTTGGGCTTGTTGAGCGGCCCCATCGCCAGCACGACGAAGCGGGCCTTGATGTCGTCGCCGCGATTGGTGCCGACGTGCCAGCGGCTGATCTCCGGGTCCCACTTGAGCGAGGTGATCAGCGTGTGGAACAGCGCCGTGTCATAAAGCCCGTACTTCTCGGCGATGATCCGGCAGTGCTTCTGTATCTCGATACCGTCGGCGAACTTCTTCGACGGCATGTATCCGGTTTCCTCGAGCAGCGGCATGTAGCACAGCGCGTCGTTGTCGCACTGAATGCCGGGGTAGCGGTTCCAGTACCAGGTGCCGCCGAAATCGCCGGCGTGGTCGATGTTGTGAATATCCTCGATGCCCGCCATCTTGAGCTGGGCCGCGACCATCATGCCGCAATATCCGCCACCTAGGATCACGACGTCGGTCTCGCCGAGGATCGGATCGCGCGGGACCACGGGATTATAGGGGTCTTTCTCGTAGATATCGGCGTACTTGCCGCTCGTCGGCACGTACTGATCGTTGGCGTCGCGCTTCAGGCGGCGATCGCGCTCGGCGAGATACTTCGCGCGGATCGCGGGAATGTCGATGCCCTCTGCCGGAGGACACGTGGTGGGGTTGTAGATCGACATCGTTCTCTCCCGCTTAATCAACAACACTGTTGACTTATTAGCGAGTCGAACCGCGTCGAACTTTGATCTCGATCAACGAGGCCTCCCGGCTTGGCCGGTGCCGCCCCAGGGATGTCGGAGGAATTGTGCTAGAGGGCGGCGCAACGACCAATACCGCACGACCGCCATGGAGAGAGGCTATGACCGCCAAGCTGCTATCGGGCAAGATCGCCATCGTCACCGGAGCCTCGAGCGGCCTCGGCGAGCACTTCGCGAGGACGCTCGCCGGCGCCGGCGCGAACCTCGCCCTGATCGCGCGCCGCGAAGACCGGCTCGTGGTGCTCGCCGAAGAATTGCGCGCGACCGGAGTCGAGGTTCTCACGGTCACCGCCGATCTCAAGGCCGACGGGAGCCCCGAACGCTGCGTCGCCGAGACCGTCGCCGGGCTCGGCGCTCCCGACATCCTCGTCAACAACGCCGGCGTCACCCGCACGCAGCCTGCAATGGACTACGATGGCGACGCCTTCGCCCACCTGTTCGAGATCAACGTGCGCGCGCCGTTCGAGATGGCCCGGCACACCGCGCGGCAGATGAAGGGAAAGGGCGGTTCGATCATCAACATCGCCTCTATCCTCGGCTTGCGCCAGGGGGGCAACGTCACGCCCTATGCGATGTCGAAAGCGGCCATCCTGCAAATGACCAGGCAGCTCGCGCTCGAATGGGCGCGCTACGGCATCCGCGTCAACGCGCTGGCGCCGGGCTACCTCGAGACCGAGCTCAATCAGGCGTTTTTCGCAAGCGATGCGGGCGAGCGGCTGATCAAGCGCATCCCGCAGCGCCGGCTTGGCTCGCTCAACGAACTCGACGGCCCGCTGCTGCTGCTGGCATCGGACCAGTCGTCCTACATGACCGGCTCCGACATCGTCGTCGACGGCGGCCATCTCGTTTCCACGCTTTGAAGCCGATCTGCCGCGACGGACGATCCGGGGGTCGCCGCCTGCACGCGGAAGGCATGCGCGAGCGTTTCGCCGGTTGACCGCCGCCCGGGGGCTAATGTCGCCATCCGATATCGCCGTCTGGCCGCGCGACCGATCCGGACCGTGGAATTGGTCCGGAAACTCTTTGTCCGCTGACTTGTTGGCTTAGGGAACGCCGGAGCGACGGAGGACCGCGTGAGCGAGCACGCCGCCAGACAGAAACCCCTGGTCATCATCACCGGAGCGGCGGGAAACCTGGGAACCTCCCTGTTCCGCGCGCTTGAAGATCAATTCACCATCGTCGGCCTCGATCGCGCCGCCGGGACCGAAGGCATGGAGATCGTCGAGTTCGACATCACCTCGCCATCGTCGGTCTCGCTGGCGCTGGACAAGATCGGTGAGCAATACGGCCGCAAGGTGGCGGCGATGATCCATCTCGTCGCCTTCTTCGACTTTTCCGGCAAGCCGAGCCCGCTCTACGAAAAGGTCAATGTCGAAGGGACGCGCAACCTGCTTACCGCGCTCGCGGACTTCGAGGTCGAGCGCTTCGTCTATGCCTCGACCATGCTCGTTCACGCGCCGGTCGATCCGGGCCGTCGGATCGACGAGCAATCGCCGCTCGGGCCGCGCTGGGAGTATCCGCGCTCCAAGCTCGAGGTCGAGGAGACGATCCGGCAGAACGCAACGATGCCCTACACGATCCTGCGGCTCGCCGGGGTCTATGACGAGGCCACAGCGGTTCCCACGCTCTCCCAGCAGATCGCGCGCATCTACGAACGCCAGCTCGAATCCCACCTCTATTCCGGAGCGCTCGACGCCGGGCAATCGATGCTCCACCGCGACGACATGGTCGAGGCCGTCAAGCGCGCCGTCGAGCGCCGGGGACAGCTTCCCGACGATGCCGTCGTGCTGGTCGGCGAGCCCTTCGCGCCCGGCTACGACGCGCTCCAGGACGAGATCGGCGAGCTGGTTCACGGCAAGGACGCATGGGAGACGATTAAGGTGCCCAAGCCCTTCGCCAAGGCGGGCGCGCTTGCGCAGGAGAAGCTCGAACCGGTCATCCCCGACGCGATCGATCAGGGCGAACCGCCCTTCATCCGCCCGTTCATGATCGACATGGCCGACGATCATTACGCGCTCGACATCAAGCGGACCGAAGACTGGCTCGGCTGGCGCCCGCGCCATCGCCTCCAGGACGAATTGCCGGCCATGATCGCCAACCTCAAGGCGGACCCCGCCGCCTGGTACGAGCGCAACAAGATCACTCCGCCCGACTGGATGCGCGAAGCGGCCGAGGTCGGCGAGGAACCCGAAGACCTGCGCGCCGAGGTCGAGACCGTGCGGATCGACCGGCACCGGGCGACGCGATGGGCACACTTCGCCAACATGGCGCTAGCCTTCTGGCTGATCACGCAACCTCCGCTCATCGGCATCGGCCAGCCCGGCTATGCCTGGAGCGAGGTTGCACTGGGCGTGGCGCTGCTGGTGACGGCCACGCTTTCGCTGAGCTGGCGCTTCGGCTGGGCGCGCTGGGCCTCGGCCGCGATCGGCGCGCTGGTCATGGCGCTGCCGGTACTGTTCGTGACGCCGAACGCAGCGGCCTATCTCTCCGACACGCTCGCGGGCGGCCTGATCTTCGCCTTCGCGGTGGGCACGCCGCCCGAAGTGGGGCCCGACATCTCCGCCCGCCGCGCCGAGCCCGAGATACCGCACGGCTGGAGCTTCAACCCCTCGGCCTGGGTGCAGCGGCTTCCGGTGATCGTGCTCGCGATCGTCGGGCTGCTGTTCTCGCGCTACCTCGCGGCCTACCAGATGGGCCACGTCGACAGCGTGTGGGAGCCGTTCTTCGCCGGGTCCGCGGCAGACCCGCGGAACGGCACCGAGGAGATCGTCACCTCCAGCGTCTCCGAAGCCTGGCCGGTGCCCGACGCCGCGCTGGGTGCCTATACCTACATGCTCGAAATCCTGACCGGCATCGTCGGCTCGCGGGCGCGCTGGCGGACGATGCCCTGGCTCGTGGTCGCCTTCGGGCTGATGATCGTTCCGCTCGGCATCGTCTCGATCGCCTTCATCGTCATCCAGCCGATCGTCATCGGCACCTGGAGCACGCTGGCGCTGATCGGCGCGACGGCCATGCTGGTGCAGATCCCCTATTCGCTGGACGAACTGGCGGCGAGCCTCTCGTACATCAACCGGCGCCGCAAGAAGGGCGAAAACCTGCTGCGGGTCCTGCTGTTCGGCGGTCCCGACGAAGGCAAGCGGCTGACCGAGCCCTATCGCGAATTCGAGCGGTCTCCGGGCGCGATCCTGCATGCGATGTGGTCGGGCGCGGTGAACCTGCCCTGGACGCTGTGGCTCGCCGGACTGATCGGCCTGTCGTTCCTGTTCACCCGGCTCACGCTCGGCGCGCAAGGCGGCATGGCGGATGCCGATCACCTGCTCGGCTCGCTCGTGATCACGGTGCTCGCCGTCGCCGCCGCCGAAGTGACCCGCGCAGCGCGCTTCCTCCTGCTGCCGATCGGAGTGGGTTTCGCCGTCTCGCCCTGGCTCTACGATGGGTCCCTGGCCCACATGATTGTGAGCGTGGCGGGCGGAGCTGCGATCTGCGCGCTTTGCTTCAAGCGGGGCCGCATCGTTGAAAGCTACGGCACGCTCCAGCCCCTGATCCGCTGACACGATGCCCGATTTCTCCGCACTTTCGTTGCCCGTCCTCGGTCTGGCGTTCCTCGGTGCGGCCGCCGTCGTCTGGTTCGCGGGCGCGAAGCTGGCGGGCTATGCCGACGAGATCGCCGACCGATCCGGCCTCGGACACGCCGTCGTCGGCGTCCTGCTGCTCGGCGCGGCGACCTCCCTGCCCGAGATCGCGACAACCGGGGTCGCCAGCCTGACCGGCAACGGCCGGATGGCCGTGAACAACCTGATCGGCGGGGTCTCTTTCCAGATCGTAGTATTGGCGCTGGCCGATCTCTTCGTCAGACGCGGCGCACTGACCGCGATGGTCCCGGGGCCCCGCACGATGCTCAACGCGATAATCTCGATCGTGCTGCTCGTGCTGGTCACGATCGGCGTGATGATGGGCGACTGGCCGATTCCCGGGCTCGGGATCGGCGTCTTCCCGCTGCTTATCGCGGTCACCTACGTCCTCTCCGTCTGGCTGCTGAACAAGGAAGGGTCTGCGTCGGGCTGGACGCCGACCGAGATATTCGTCGAGCCAGACGAGCGCGTGCAGGCCGACTTCCTGGCGAAGCGCAAGCTCGTGGCGCTCACCACGGGGGCCGCGCTCGCCATCCTGCTGGCGGGTACGGTGCTGACGCTCAGTGCCGAGGCCATGGCGGAGAAGTCCGGTCTCGACACGGGGTTGCTCGGTCTCACGCTGCTCGCCGCCGCGACGTCCCTGCCCGAACTGAGCACCTCGATCGCGGCGGTCCGCATCAACCGCGCGGAACTCGCGATCGGCGACGTGCTGGGCGGCAACATGTTCGACATCGCACTGGTGCTGCTGGTCGACGCGGGCCTGCGGGGCGGACTGGCGCTGCGGCAGGTCGACCAGGCATCCATGACGGCGGCACTGATCGGCATCCTGCTTACGGCGATCTTCCTTGTCGGCCTGATCGAACGCCGCGACAAGGCGTTCCTCAGGATGGGCTACGACTCGCTTGCCGTGCTCATCGTCTACATCGCGGGGATGGGCGCGATCGGGTTCATGAGCTTGTGACCATCGGCTGCTCCAAGGAGACGGAAATGAGTGATACGCGCACCGAACACGACTCGATCGGCGATATCGAGGTTGCGCGCGACAAGTTGTGGGGCGCCCAGTCGCAGCGTTCGCTGGAGAATTTCCGGATCGGCGGCGAGCGCATGCCGATCGCCATCGTCCATGCCATCGCGCAAGTGAAGCGCGCCGCCGCCCAAGTCAATCGCGACATGGGCCATCTCGACGCGGAACTGGCCGAGGCGATCGTGGCGGCGTCCGACGAGGTCATCGCCGGACGGCACGACGACCAGTTTCCACTCGTCGTCTGGCAGACCGGATCGGGCACGCAGTCGAACATGAACGTCAACGAAGTCGTCGCCAATCGTGCCAACGAGATCCTGGGCGGCGCGCGCGGCGAATACGCGCGGGTGCATCCCAACGATCACGTCAATCGCAGTCAATCCTCTAACGACACCGTTCCCACCGCGATCCACATCGCCGCCGCGACGGCGATCCGCGACCGGCTGCTCCCCGCGCTCGATGCGCTCCATACCGCGCTACGCGCCAAGTCCGAGGCGTGGGCCGAGATCATCAAGATCGGGCGGACGCACACCCAGGATGCGACCCCGCTGACGCTCGGGCAGGAGGTATCGGGCTATGCGATGCAGGTCGCCAACGGGCGCGCGCGCATCGAGGCCGCCCTGCCGGGGCTCCACCAGATCGCGCAGGGCGGGACCGCGGTCGGAACCGGGCTCAACGCGCCGGCGGGCTTCGCCGAGGCCATCGCCGAAGCGCTGTCCGCCGCGACGGGCCTGCCGCTGGTCAGCGCGCCCAACAAGTTCGAGGCGCTGGCGGGGCAGGACGCGCTGCTGTTCTGCCACGGTGCCCTCAACACGCTCGCCGCCTCGCTGTTCAAGATCGCCAACGACATCCGCTACCTGGGCTCGGGGCCGCGTGCGGGATTGGGCGAACTCGCGCTTCCCGCCAACGAGCCGGGCTCCTCGATCATGCCCGGCAAGGTGAACCCGACCCAGTGCGAGGCGATGACGCAGGTCTGCGCGCAAGTGTTCGGCAATCACGCGACGGTGACCTTCGCGGACAGTCAGGGGCAGTTCGAACTCAATGTCTACCGGCCGCTCGTCGGCTTCAACGTCCTCCAGTCGATCACCCTGCTCGCGGACGCGGCGGACAGCTTTCGCGAGCATCTGGTCGAGGGGCTGGAGCCGCGCGAGGATAATATCGCGGCGAGCCTCGATCGCTCGCTCATGCTCGTCACCGCGCTCGCTCCCTCGATCGGCTACGAGGCGGCGGCGAAAATCGCCAAGCGGGCGCACGAGACGGGCCAGACATTGCGCGAAGCCGCGCTCGAAAGCGGCAAGATCAGCGCGCAGGACTACGACGCCATCGTGCGGCCGGAACAGATGCTGGGCCCGGCGTGACGGACGCGGCGGGTCGGCGGCGTCAGCGCGTCGTCAGGTCGGCGGCCAGCAGGGTGAGCAGGAAGGCCAGCCAGATGAAGCCCGCCATTCCGGCGAGCCGGGCAAGTCCGCCCTCCTCGCGCAGTTCCATGAAGAACCACAGGACGAGGCCTGCCTTCGCGGCGGCGATGGCATAGCTGATCACCGGCAGGACAGGTCCCAGCGGCAGGAAAGACGCGCCGATGGTGAGCGCCAGCAGGCCCATCAGCGCGGCCCAGACGAGGACGAGGCGCAAGCTTGCCGTCATCAGCGCGCCAGGTACAGCGTGGGATAGAGGAAGATCCAGATCAGATCGACGAGGTGCCAGTAGAGCGCGACATTGCCCAGCGTCGTCGCCTCACGCTCCGCGCGCGCCGCGCCCTTGGGCCAGATCATCATACCCAGCAACGTCAGCCCGCCCGTAACGTGGAGGGCGTGAAGCCCGGTCGCGCAGAAATAGAGCACCATGAACAGTTCGTGCGGCCCGCCATGCAGTTTGGCGTCGCTGAAGCGCGGCACGACGCCCTCGCGCCACTCGATCGCGTATTCGGTCCCCTTGATCGCGAGGAACGCGAGGCCGAGAGCGATCGCGAAGCCGAGCAGCCAGCCCGACAGCCGCGCCCGCCCTGCCCGGGTCGCCTCCAGCGCGCCCGCGACCAGCGCGCTGGAAGTGAGCAGCACCGCCGTGTTGATGCCGCCCAGCCAGTAATGCATCTCCTTGGAGGCGGCGATGTAGTCGTGCGAATGCTGCAGGCGCAGTACCATGGCCGCGGCGAACAGGCCGCCGAACAGCATCACCTCGGAGCCCAGGAACAGCAGCATGCCCAGCCGGTCCGCCTCGCGCTGCCGGTCGAGCCGCGTGAAGGGATCGTGGAGCGCGCGTTCAGACACGTTCGGCCTCCTTCTCGCCCTCGCCTTCGTCAGGCGCGTCGGCTTCGAGCGGATAGCGATAGGGTCCCGTTGCGACGAGCGGGATCGTCTCGAAGTTGTGCTTGGGCGGCGGCGAGGCGACCGACCATTCGAGCCCTGTCGCGCCCCAGGGGTTCGGCCCGGCGGGCTTGCCGTAACGCAGCGACCACAGCAGGTACGTCAGCGGCAGCAGATAGCCGAGACCCAGGATCGACGCGCCGACACTCGACATCACGTTGAGCACCTGGAACGAGGGGTCATAGACGTGATAGCGGCGCGGCATGCCTTCGTAGCCCAGCAGGAACTGCGGGAAGAAGGTCATGTTGAACCCGCCGAAGATGAGGATCGCCGAAACCCGCGACCAGAGGTCGGAATGGAGCCGTCCGGTGATCTTCGGCCACCAGTAGTGCAAGGCTCCGAAGAACGCGGAGACCGTGCCGCCGACCATGATGTAGTGGAAGTGGGCGACGACGAAGTAGGTGTCGTGCACGTGCACGTCGATCGCCAGCATCGCCAGCATCAGTCCGGTCAGCCCGCCGACCACGAACAGGCCGATGAAGGCGAGCGCGAACAGGAAGGGCCCGTCGAGCAGGATCTCGCCCTTGTGCAGCGTCGCGGTCCAGTTGTAGACCTTGATCGCACTCGGCACCGCGACGACGATCGACAGGAACGAGAAGACCGCGCTCGCATAAGGGCTCTGCCCCGCGACGAACATGTGGTGGCCCCACACGAGAAAGCCAATCACCGCGATCGCGATCGAGGACCCGGCGATGAACCAGTAGCCGAACACGCGCTTGTGCGCGGCGGCGGTGATCAGTTCGGTGACCACGCCCATCGCCGGCAGGACCATGATGTAAACCGCCGGGTGCGAGTAGAACCAGAACAGGTGCTGGAACAGCAGCGGATCGCCGCCGAGCGCCGGATCGAAGATGCCGACGCCGAATATCCGTTCCAGCGCCACCAGCAGCAGCGTGATCGAAAGCACCGGGGTCGCGAGCACGAAGATCACCGAGGTGGCATAGTGCGACCAGACGAACAGCGGCAGGCGTCCCCAGGTCATCCCCGGAGCGCGGCACTTGTGCACCGTGACGATGAAGTTGAGACCGGTCAGGATCGAGGAAAAGCCCGAGATGAAGACCGCCGCCAGGGCGCCGATCACATAGGCGTTCGAGTAGGTCGAGGAATAGGGCGTGTAGAACGTCCAGCCGGTGTCGACCCCGCCCATGACAACGATCGCCAGCGTGAGCAGCCCGCCGGCCATGAAGATGTACCACGAAGCGAGGTTGAGCCGCGGAAAGGCGACGTCGCGCGCGCCGATCATCAGCGGGATCAGGAAATTGCCGAAGACATTGGGGATCGAGGGGATCAGGAAGAACCAGACCATGATGATCCCGTGCAGCGAGAAGGCGCGGTTGTAGCCCTCGTTGCTCAGCAGATCCGCCTCGGGCGTCAGCAGGTCGGCGCGGATCAGCGCCGCCGCGCATCCGGCAACCGCGAAGAAGAACGTGATCGAGATCAGATAGAGCAGCGCGATCCGCTTGTGGTCGTGCGTCAGCAGCCACGAGCCCAGCCCCTGCCCCGCGTTGAGATAGCTCGCCCGCTCCTCGCGGGTGTCGGGAATCGCGTCCTGCGACGTGCGCCTGCTCATGGCTGCGCTCTCCCCGCGTCCGCTTGCGACTTGATCCAGGCGACGAGCTGGCTCACTTCCTCCTCGCCGATGAGATTGCCGAACGGCGGCATGATCGGCTTGTACCCCGCCGCCACATCCTTGTTGGGCAGCATGATGGAATCGTGCAGGTACTGCTCGTCGGCGCGGACCACGCGGCCGCCCTCGAGCGGCACGACCGAGCCGTAGAGCCCGGCCAGCGACGGTGCGCGCACCGGCGATGCAGGGCCGTGGCAGCCCGAGCAGCCGAGCTTGACGAACAGCTTGCCGCCCCGCTCGGCAAGGCCCTCGTCGGTGCCCGACCGCGCCAGCCACCGGGCATAGTCCTCGGGCCGTTGGACAATGAAGCGGCCGATCATCTCGCTGTGGTCGGTGCCGCAGTACTCGGCGCAGCGCAGTGCGTAGACACCGGGCCGGTCGGCGATGAACCAGAGCTGGCTGTAGGTGTCGGGCAGCACGTCCTGCTTGATCCGCAGCGCGGGCACGTAGAGGCTGTGGATCACGTCCTGCGAGGTCATCGTCAGGCGGACCGGGCGCCCGGCGGGCACGTGCAGCTCGTCGATCTCGCGCGCGCCCTCGGGGTGCTGGAATTTCCACATCCACTGCTTGGCGACCACGGTCAGCGTCAGCGCGTTTTCGGGCGGTGAGCGCTGGTCGAGAAACATCTTGGTCGACCAGACAAAGAAGCCGAGCACCAGGACAAAGGGAATCAACGACCAGCTCACTTCGACCCAGACATTGCGATCCTCGCGGTGCGAGCGGTCGGCGCGACGGCCCCGGCGATAGCGAACCGCGAAGAACGCCATGAGGATGAACACCGGGGCGGACAGCAATGCAACCAGCGCGCCGAAGCTCGCGATCAGGAGATCGACGCGCCCGGCGTATTCGGATGCCATCGGTGGCCACAGTTCGATCGACGGGCTCATGCCGAGCGCCTGCGCAGGAAGAGAATAAGCGCCGCGATCAGGACAACGGTCGCGATTCCCGCATAGCGCACGACCCGATCGATCAGCAGCGAATAAGTGCCGGTCTCGGGATCGTAGTGATAGCACAACAGGATCAACTGCTTGAGAAATCCGCCGGTGCGCCCCGCCTCGGCATCGGCAAGGGCTTCGCGCATCTGCGCGGGATCGGGCGAGAGACCGTAGAGCCAGCGGACCAGCCGCCCGTCGGGCGTGAGCACCGCCGTCGCGGCGGCATGGGCGTACTGGCCGATGCGCGGGTCGAACGCGTAGTGGTAACCGAGGGCATCGGTAACGGCGTGAAGCTGATCGGCGTCACCGACGGTCGCCACGAGGCTAGCCGGCAAGCCGTCTGACCGCTGCTTCGCGAGCCGGCCGATATCGGCCCGCGCGTCGGCGGGGCGTTCCTCGGGGTCGATGCCGAAAGCGACCACCGCGAAATCGCGCCCCGCGCGCAGGTCATCCTGCGCGGCCAAGGCATCCGCCACCCCGGAAAGCGTCACGCCGCAGATATTGGGGCATTCGTGGAGGACCGGGGTCAGCACGATCGGCTTGCCTTGCCCGATCGCGCGCAGGCTAGTGGGGCGTCCCCGTGCATCGACGAGCCGCGCATCGAGCGGCACTTGCGCGCCCGGCCGCTCGTCGATCCGCGCGGCGCCGAAGGGATCGAACGGCGCGGCCGCCCAGGCTGCGGGCGACAGCGCGATGAGCAGCAGGACGAGCCAGAGCCTCATGACCCGCCGTCCTTCCAGCCGCGCGCTGCGGTTTCGCGCATGGCCGCCTCGATCGGCTGCGGCGCGCGGTGCAGGCGCAGGTCCTGCGTGCTGTCGAGATAGGCGCGCGCCTGCCCCGGTTCGGCCTCGAGCGGCGGTGCCGGCGATGTGAACTCCTGCCAGGCGGCAAAGGCATCGCCGGTGCCGCGCGGGGGCCCCAGCCATCCGGTCAGAACGGCAACGAAGCCCAGCGACACCGCGATCCCGGCAAAGAGCGCGCCGAATCCCCAGGCGATGCGCCCAATCGGCCAGTCCTGCGGTTCGTAGCCCAGTTCTCGCGCGCGCGCGGGCACCTTCGACGGATCGTCGGTGCGCTGCTGATCGGTGTGGGCGTGCAGATCGCGGATCATGCCGGCGTCTCCATCCTACAGAGAATCCCCAAGCCAGCCGCGCCGAGCGCCGCCAGTCCCGCAAGCGTGAGGGCGTAGGCGAGAACGGCGAGCCCGCCGCGCCCCGGCAGCGCGAACCATGCGAACTCGAGCCCCTTGCCGGCCAGCGCGATCGCGGCCGCGAGCCGCAACGGGCGAAGCCGCGTGCGCACCTGCGCGAAGAACAGCGCCCCGAGCACGGCGAGCGAGAGCGCGATCACGACCCAGAGCACAAGGCTCCAGCCGTCGCCGCCTCGCTGCGCGTACCAGGCTGCACCCTCGGGCAGATTGCCCGACCAGATCACCAGATAGGGCAGGAACTGAAAGTAGGCCCAGACCACCATGAGCGTGAGCAGCAGGCCGCCGAGAATTCCGGGCCGCGCGATCGGGCCGGGCATCGCCATGCGGACGATCAGCAGCGCCATGAAGGCCGCGCCCGCCTCGATCGCGAGGACTTGCAGGCCGAAGCCCGACGAATGGAAATGCGCGTCGAGCGACATCAGCCAGTCCACCGCCACCAGCGAGCCGCCCAGCACGAGGAACACCAGCGCCGCCGACGAGGCGCCCTCCCCGGCCCTCCGGCCGATCTGGCCGCGCGCGATCAGTCCCAGGCCGACGAACCACAGCACGGTGCGCAGCGCGAAAGGGACATAGCCCAGCCACGCGTCCTGAAAATCGCTCGCCGCGGGCTCGCTGCTCCAGTCGTAGATCGTGCCCATCCCGGCGAGAACGGGCACGAAGGCGAGCGCCGCCAGCGGCCAGAGCCGACCGGCAAACTCGCACACGGGGCGAAGATCCACCTCCCACTCGCCGGGCACGAGACGCATCGTCGCCAGCAAGGCGAGCGCGGTCATCGGCAACGCCTGAAACAGAACCGCCGCGCCGAGCCAGCCGGTCAGCGCTTCGCGAGGCGATATCAGGACGCAGACCAGCGCCGCCGCGAGGCTCACCCCGCCCAGCGCGGCGACGCGCCGCTCGCGGACCGGCAGCTCAATCGCCACGGCGAGGCTCCGTGCGATCTTCGGGCAGGTTCGTCGCCTGCAGCGCGCGGATATAGGCGGCGATCGCCCACCGGTCGCGCGGCGGCACGCGGTCGGCATAGGCGTACATGACGCCATATCCCTGGGTCATCACGTCGTAAAAATGGCGTTCCGAGGCGGCCTTGAGGCGCTCGGAATGGAAATCGGGCGGATGCGGAAAGCCGCGCGCGGGCACGATGCCGTTGCCCGATCCGTCCCGCGCATGACATGGCACGCAATAGATGCCGTAGCGCTCGCGTCCGCGCGCGAGCAGCGCCGCGCTCATCGCCGGGCGCTGGGTTGCGGCACGGCGCTGCGGCGCGTCGCGCGAGACGACACCCTCGGGGGGAGCCCGCATCGCCATGCCGTCCTCGAAAAGCGGAGCCTTCTCGTACGGATCGTAGCGCGCCTGTTGCACCATGTTCTTGCCGCAGCCTGCGACGAGCGCGCAGCCCAAGATCGGCACGACCATGGCGCGGACCGGCCTCATGCGACCAACTGTTCGCCGACATCGACGACATCGACCGCGCCGCAACGCCACAACGCGGCGCGGGCGTCGTGCGCGCGATCGGCGTCGCCATCGACCAGGATCGCGAGAAAGAAGCGATCGTCGCTCGCCAGGCTGAAGCGTTCGGCATTGAACAGCGGATGATGCAGCCGGGGCAACCCGTTGCGCGCCAGCATCGTGCCGATCCCGGCGAGGACCGCGCCGAGAATGCCGCACTCGAGCGTCACCAGCAGAAATCCGGGCACGGTAACGAGCGGTCGCCCGCCGACGTCGAGCGGGTAGTCGAGATTGGCGCCGGCCTGGATCGCGAAGATCAGCGCCGCGCCCAGAACCGCGCCGACCAGCACCGCGACCGGGACGGCCCTATCCGAAAAGCCGATCGCGTCACCGAGTCCGTCGAGCGGGAACGGCGAGAAGGTCTCGATCCGCCAGCCGTCGCCGCGCAGCGTTCCGGCCCCTTCGACAAGCGCCCGAGGCGCGTCGAATTCGGCAAGCACCGCGTAGGGGCAGGTCCGCTCAGCCACCGCTTTCCCCGATTTCGCGCTTGATCTCGAAGGCCGAGACGACCGGCAGGAGGCGCACGAACAGCAGCATGCCGGTGGCGAACACGCCGATGAACCCGGCGAATAACGCCCAGTCCCAGAACGTCGCGTGGAACAGCCCGGTCGAGGAGCCGGTCCAGTCGCGGAACAGTCCGGTCACCACGAGCATGTAGCGCTCGAGCCACATTCCCGCCGCGACCGAGACGCCGACCAGCGCGAGCACGATCGGCGAAGTCCGGAACCGGCGGCGCCACATGAACTGGAGCGGTACGAAGTTGAGCACGACGGCGCCCCAGAAGCTCCAGGCGTAGGCGCCACCGACCCGGTCGTGCAGCGTTTCGAGTTCGTAGCCACCGCCGTAGAGCGCGGTGAAGGCGTCAGCGAGATAGCCGTAGAGCGTCATCAGCCCGGTCGCGAGCAGCAGCTTGCCGATCCGGTCGAAATGGAGCGGCGTGATCAGGTCGCGCAACCCCAGCAGGCTGCGGATGACGACCGCGAGGATGCCGACCACGGCAAACCCCGAGAAGACGGCGCCGACCAGGAAATAGGCCGGAAAGATGGTCGAGTTCCAGCCGTGCACCGGTCCGCCCGCGAACAGCAGGGCATACGAGGCTGTCACGAGCGCGACAAGCGGGATCGCCAGCGCCGCGGTCAGCCGATAGGCCTGCCGCCAGCGCAGCCAGTGGCTTCCCGCGCCGCGCCAGCCGAGCGCGAGCAGCCCGAAGAAGAACTGCCAGCGCCGTTTGGTCGCCCGGTCGCGGGCCGAGGCGAGATCGGGGATGATGCCGACGTACCAGAACGCCACCGAGACCACGAGATAGACGACGACCGCGAAGAAATCCCATGCGAGCGGGCTGCGGAACTGCGGCCAGACTCCCATGGTGTTCGGATAGGGCGCCATCCAATAGAAATACCAGGGCCGCCCGAGGTGGAGGATCGGCAGCAGCCCGGCGCAGACGACCGCGAACAGGGTCATCGCCTCGGCAAAGCGGTTGAGCGAATTGCGCCAGCTTCGCGAGAGCAGCAGCAGCATCGAGGAAATGAGCGTTCCGGCATGGCCGATTCCCAGCCACCAGACGTAGCCGATGATGGGAAAGCCCCAGCCGACCGGGATGTTGTTGCCCCATACCCCTGGACCACGCACCAGCAGCACCGCGACCGCGACGACCCAGAGCGCGAGCAGCGCGAGCGCCCCCGCGAACAGCAGCCACCATGCGCGCGGCGCCGGAAAGCGCGGCGGAATGGAGACGACCTCGCCGGTGATCTGGTGATAGCGCGAGGGCGCGGTCATGCCTTCTTCGCACCTCCGCTGATCTTGGCCCCGTAGGTCGTGCGCGGGCGGGTATTCGCTTCTTCCAGCAAGGCATAGTCGCGCCCATCCGCCTTGCGGCGGCTGACCGCGCTCTCGGGCCGGGAAAGGTCGCCGAAGACGATCGCCTGGGTCGGACAGGCCTGCTGGCAGGCGGTCACGACCTCGCCCTCGGCCAAGGGGCGACCGTCCTTGTCCGCCTCGATCCGCGCGGTCTGGATGCGCTGGATGCAATAGGTGCACTTTTCCATGACCCCGCGATCGCGCACGGTGACCTCGGGATTGCGCTGCGCGACCCGTGCGGGCTCGGCATCGCGGGTATAGTCGAGCCAGTTGAAGCGCCGCACCTTGTAGGGGCAGTAGGCCGAGCAGGTGCGCGTGCCGATGCAGCGATTGTAGACTTGCAGGTTGAGACCGTCCGGGCTGTGCACCGTGGCGTTGACCGGGCAGCCCATTTCGCACGGCGCATCCTCGCAATGCATGCAGGGCACCGGCTGAAACGCGTGATCGGGGTCCTCGGCGGAGCCCTCGTAGTAGCGGTCGATCCGCAGCCAGTGCATTTCACGGCCCTTGGCGACTTGCTCCTTGCCGACCATGGGCACGTTGTTCTCGGCGACGCAGGCGACCGCGCAGGCGTTGCAGCCGATGCACAGATCGAGATCGATCGCCATGCCCCAGGCAGGCCCGCCGGCCTCGGCCTTGCGGGGCGGATAGAAGTTCGCGCCTTCCGGCTTGTCCGGCAGCGCCTCGTCCGGCTCGTTCACCGAGCGTATCCAGTCGTGCCCGTCCATCGCCCAGTGCGTCTGGGTGCAGGCAAGGTCGGCCCGGCCGCCCGCCTTGCGCAAGCTGACGTCGCGGCGCACCCAGGGGCTCTCGGCCGAGCGCATCGCATAGGCATCGAAGCCGCAGCCGTCGGCCACCTTGCCGCCCGCGCGGCGGCCGTAACCGAGATGGACGAGGATCGTGTCCTCGGCCTGTCCGGGCACGATCCAGGCCGGGCCGATAAAACCGCGCCCACCGACCGAGACCTCGACCATGTCGCCATTGGCGATGCCGAGGCGCTCGGCCTGGCGCGGGGCGATGTGGAAGGCGTTGTCCCAGGTCAGCTTGGTGAGCGGCTTGGGCATTTCCTGCAGCCAGGGATTGGCGGCGAAGGCCCCGTCATGGATCGTCGGGTCCGGCCGGAAGATCAGTTCCAGCTCGCCCCAAGGCGTGGCGGGCGGCTGCCGCCCCGGCGATCGTGACGGCGCGCGAGGCGAGGCGCCGACCGGTTCGGCGTCGACCACGCCCGCGACGAGGCGCGCCCGCCACGCCGCCTCGTCGCCCGGCCAGGTCGCCCGAACGATCGCGCGGCCGCCACGCTCGCCACCCGTGAAAGCCGCGAGGACTTCGTGGCGCGAGCGCACGTCGAGGAAGGGCCGCACGAGCGGCTGGACGAGCGCCGCCGAACCTTCGGCGCAGCGCACGTCGCTCCAGCTTTCGAGCAGGTGCGCAAGCGGCAGGTGCCAATTGCAGACGAGCGCGGTCTCGTCGTTGTGGAGCCCGGCATGGATGCGCCGGGGCACGCGCCGCAGAGCGCGCTCGAAGCCGAGATCGGGACTGGCGCTGGAGGCCGGATTGGCATCGAGGATCAGCAGCGTCGCGACCGCGCCCGCGGCCATGTCGCGACAGAGATCGGCGAGATCGGGTGGGCTGTCCCCAGCCTGCGGGCGGGCGGGCGCGGTGTTGCCCAGTTCGTCGTTCACGGCGCGCGCAAGCCTTTGCAGCGCCTCCGGGTGGTGGGCGCCTACCCTCACCAGACTCTTGCCACGATGCGCGCGCAGGGTCCTTGCCGCCTGCTCGATCCAGCGGCGTTCCACGGGGCCGATTCCGCCCGGACCGGACGTGCCGCGCAGCGCGGCGGCGAGCGCGGCGAGCAATACGCCTATCCGCCCCTGCGCGCTCGCGAGGCGATGCTGCGCGGCGACGCCGGTGAGCGTCGGGCTGGGCTCGGCCACCATCAGCAGCGCATCGCCCTGCCCCTGCTGGAACGCGCGGCGGCGCCGTGCCCAGTTGCCCGCGTGCCAGGTCTGGAAGGGACCATTGCCCAACGGGTCATCGTCAAAACAGACGATCGCCTCGGCATCGGCGAACGAGAGGTCTCGGCTCGCATCGCGCCGCCCCAGCGGCGCATGGACATGCCAGCGCATGCCGGGCCAGCGCTCCTGAAGTTCGGCGATCTGGCGCAGCAACGTGGGCGAGCCGACCGGCCCGGTCAGCAGCCGGAAGCCCCGACCCCGCGCCGCATCGAGCCGTTGACGTTCGCCCAGCGCAAACGCGTCGAAGTCGTCCCAGGTCGCGGGTCCATCGTCGTGCCTGGGGGCGGGCGAACGCGAGGGATCATAAAGTCCGAGCAAGGCGGCCTGGGTAAAAGCGTCGGTCGCGCCCCGGCTCGCCGGATGCCCGGGATTGCCTTCGAGCTTGATCGGGCGACCGTCGCGGCATTGCCCGATCACCGGCTGGCCGATCCCGTCGAGTTCCCAGGCGGTGGCATAGGCGCGCTGCGAACCCGGCGCGCTTCCGTCGGGATCGCGCACCAGCGGATAGGCATCTTCCGCCGCCTGGCGCTCGCAGCCGTCCAGGCCGGCCAGCGCCACCGTGGCGGCCAGGCACTTGAAGAAACCGCGCCGGTCGACATCGGGGGCGATGCGGGCGAGCGCTGGAAATTCCCGCGCGACCCGGGCGCGAAAGCCGGGCTTGTCCCACAGCTCCTCAAGCGAGCGCCAGTAATGCCGTCCGCTGCTGGCACGCAGGCCTTCGAGGCCGTCAACGGGGCGATCGCCGCTCATCTGTGGCAGATCTCGCAACTGTCGAGCCGGGCCGGTTCGACGTGAAATCGCCGCATCGCCGCCATGCCGAAGGCTTCGGCCCGATCCTCCGACCAGTCCGACCAGTCCATGCGGGTAACCTGCTCGGGCGGACGCAGATGCGGGGCCGGGTCGCGATGGCAGTCGAGGCAGAACTTCATCTCGAACGCCTTGGCCCGCCAGGTCAGCGGCATGCGATCGACGCGCCCGTGACATTCAACGCAGGCGACGCCGCGATCGACGTGGATCGAGTGGTCGAAGTACACGTAGTCCGGCAATTGCGCGACGCGGCGCCAGTGCAGCGGCTCGCCGGTCGCCAGACTCTTTCGCACCGGGGCAAGCATCGGCGCTCCGGTCCACACCTGGGAATGACAGGTCATGCAGGTGTGCGTGGGCGGCAGCCCGGCCCGGGTCGCTGTCTCCACCGAGGTGTGGCAATACCGGCAATCGATCCCGAGGTCCCCCACATGGTGCTTGTGGCTGAACGGGACCTGCTGATCTCTCGTCCAGCCGACTTGCGTGAGGTACTCGGAGCGCGCGTAGCCGCCACCCACCAGCGCCAGCGCCGCGACTAGAACGGCAAATGCCGCAAGCCCGGCCCGGAACCAGGTGTCCGCCGAGGGCGAGAAGATTTGCAAGCGCCTTTCCCCTTCGCATGAACGTAAAGGAGCGAGGCGAACCGAAGTTCCCGATCGATCGGAACTTTGGCGCGCGCCGGCCAATTAAGACTGCATGGCTGGACACACGCAAAGCAAAGTCGTGGTCATCACCGGCGCATCCGCCGGAGTTGGCCGCGCGGTCGCCCGAGAATTCGCCGCGCCGGGGGTCAAGCTCGGCCTCATCGCGCGGGGCACCGATGGTCTGGAAGGCGCGGCAAGCGAGGCAAGGCGGGCCGGAGCCGAGGCGCTCGTCCTGCCGCTGGACGTCGCCGACCATCGCGCCGTCGAAGCCGCCGCCGACAAGGTGGAAAAGGCCTTCGGGCCGATCGACACATGGGTCAACGCCGCGTTCGCGGGGGTTCTCTCGCGCTTCGTCGACATGTCGCTCGACGATTACGAGCGGGTCACCAAGGTTACCTACCTCGGGCAGGTCCATGGGACGCATGCCGCGCTCAAGCACATGATCCCGCGCAATCGTGGCTCGATCGTGCTCGTCGGTTCGGCGCTCGCCTATCGTGGCATTCCCCTGCAGTCGGCCTACTGCGGCGCCAAGCACGCGATCCAGGGATTCCACGATTCCTTGCGCAGCGAACTGCTCCACGCCAAGTCGAAGGTGCACGTCACGATGGTGCAGTTGCCCGGCGTCAACACCCCGCAGTTCGACTGGATCCGCACCAACCTGCCGATGAAGCCGAAACCGGCGAGCCCGCCCTATCAGCCCGAAGTCGCCGCCCGCGCGATCCGCTGGGCTTCCGAGCACAAGCGCAAGTCGCTCAAGCTCGGATGGCCGACGCTCGAGGCCGTCTGGGGCGATCGTTTCGCCTCGCCGCTGCTCGACCGTTATCTCGCTCGCACCGCCTTTTCCGGCCAACAGGGCGACGAGCCTGTCGCGCCCGACCGCCGCGACAATCTGTGGGAGCCGGTGCCAGGCGACCACGGCGCGCACGGCCGCTTCGACGCCACCGCACGCAACGCCAGCAGTCAGTTCTGGCTGAGCCGCCACCGCCTGGCAGTGGCGGCCGGATCTGGCCTCGCGCTGATCGGCGGGCTCGCGGCCGCGCTTTCGGCGCGCAAGGCATGAGCGCGGACCGGCGGATCGCGGACTACGCGATGATCGGCGACGGCGAAACCGCCGCGCTGGTCCATCGCGACGCGACGATCGAGTGGCTGTGCTTCCCGCGCTTCGATTCCGAAGCCTGCTTCGCCGCGATCCTCGGCGACCGTGAGAACGGCTGCTGGAGCGTGCAACCGACCGGGAAAATCGAGAACGTTTCGCGCCGCTACCGCGACGACAGCCTGATCCTCGAAACCGATTTCGCAACACCCTGCGGCCGCGTGCGCATCACCGATTTCATGCCGATCCGCGGCGAGGCGCCAGACGTCGTGCGGATCGTGGAAGGACTGGAAGGCGAAGTCGAGGTCGAAAGCGACCTGGTGCTGCGCTTCGACTACGGGCGCATCCACCCCATGGTTCGCAAGTCGGGCGACGGACGCGCGGTCGCCATTGCCGGGCCCAACGGCGTTTCGCTGCATTTCGACTGTGCCATCGAGGCCCAGGACCGGCGTCTCGTGAGCCGTTTCACTGTCCGCGAGGGCGAGAGCCGCAGCCTGGTGTTGACCTGGTTCGCCTCGCACTTGCCCGAGCCCCGCCGGGTCGACCCGATGTGCGCGCTTCACGACACCGTCCGGTTCTGGCGCGACTGGTCCGAACAGATCGACTACGACGCCGCGCACCGGCCGACGGTGCTACGCTCGCTGATGACGCTCAAGGCGCTGATGCATCGCCCGACCGGCGGGATCGTCGCGGCGCCGACGTCGTCGCTGCCCGAAGCGGCGGGCGGCGAGCGCAACTGGGATTACCGCTATTGCTGGCTGCGCGATTCGACGCTGATGCTGCTCGCCTTCAGCCGGATGGGCCTGCGCGAGGAGGCGCGCCACTGGATCGACTGGCTCGCTCGCGCGGTCGGCGGCGATCCGATCGTGCTGCAGCCCTTCTTCGGCATCGACGGATCGCGGCGCCTGCCCGAATGGGAAGCCGACTGGCTTGCCGGCTTCGGCGGCGCCAGGCCCGTGCGATTCGGCAACGACGCCGTCGGACAGCTCCAGCTCGACATCTACGGCGAGGTGATCGACGCGCTGTTCCAGGCGGTGCGCGACGGCGTCGAGGACCAGGGCGAGGCCCGCCGCTTGATCCGCGCGCTGGCCCAAAAGCTGGAAGCGATCTGGTGCGAGCCCGATGCCGGTATCTGGGAAAGCCGCGGCCCCAACCGACACCACACCTATTCCAAGGCGATGTGCTGGGTCGCGTTCGATCGCACCGCAGCGCTCCTGTGCGATCGCGACAAGGAGGAATCCGAGCATTATTGCCGCCTCGCCGAAACGGTGCGCGAACGCGTGCTCGCAGAAGGCTTCGACGAGGAGGCGGATAGCTTCACCGCCGCCTTCGACGATACCGGTCTCGACGCCGCGCTGTTGCGGCTGCCCTTGGTCGGGTTCATCGATGCCAACGATCCGCGCATGATCGCGACGGTCGCGGCGATCGAACGCCATCTGGTGCGCGACGGCTTCGTTTGGCGCTACAACCCCGATATGTTCGACGACGGCATCGGCACCTCGGAGGGCGCTTTCGTCGCACCCTCGTTCTGGCTTGCCGAGGTCTATTACATGCAGGGCCGAGAGGACGAGGCGATCGCGATGTTCGAGCGGATCGCCGGCCACGCCAGCGATCTGGGCCTGATGGCCGAGGAAATCAGCCCCGGAGACCCGCCGCGCCAGCTCGGCAATTTTCCGCAGGGGCTCTCGCACCTCGCGCTGGTGACGGCCGCGCGCCGCCTGTTCGGGCCGCGCGAGGACGGCAACGAACGCAAGGCCGAATCCGAGCCGCTGCCCGAGACCACCGGCTAGCCGCTGACGAGGATTGCGCCATGCCTCAGGACGACCGCGAGACCATTGCCAGCCTGCCGGGTCGAGGACCGTTCCGCGAATACTACGATGGTCCCATGCTGTCTCGGGCGCAGTCGATCGCCGACCTGCGCGCCCGTGCCCACAAGCTCATGCCGCGCTTCGTGCTCGAATATCTCGAAGGCGGCGCGGGGGAAGAGGCCGCGCTGACGCGCGAACGCACGGCGTTCGCCGACTGGCGGTTCCTGCCGCGCATGCTGCGCGACGTCTCGCACCGCTCGGCCCGGCATGCGGTCCTGGACCGCGACGCGCGCCTGCCGCTGGCGATCGCACCGACCGGGCTCAACGGCCTGTTCATGCGCCATGCCGACCTCGCGCTGGCGCGCGCCGCCGCCCGCTTCGGCGTGCCCTTCATCCAGAGCACGATGTCGAACGAGACGATGGAGGACGTGGCGCGGATTCCCGGATTGCGGCACTGGTGGCAGCTCTACGTGTTCGGCGGCGAGCGCATCTGGCACGAACTGGTCGACCGCGCGCTGGCCTGCGGGTGCGAGGCGCTGGTGCTCACGGTCAATTCGCAGGTCTACGGCATGCGCGAATGGGACGAGCGCCAGCGGATCGGCCGGTCGCTGCCATCACCCTCGACCACGCTCGATGCGGCGCGCCATCCGCGCTGGCTGGCGAGCACGCTCAACCATGGCATGCCCGAATTCGCGAACGTGCGCCACTTCCTGCCGGAAGACAAACGCGGGTTCTTCGAAGGCGCGTTCTGGATTCGCGACCAGATGCCCAAGGACCTCGGCTGGCGGCACGTCGAGGCAATCCGCAAGCGTTGGCACGGTCCGCTGCTGATCAAGGGCCTGATCCATCCCGGCGACGTGCGCGAGGCCATGGAGCACGGCGTTGACGGCGTGATCCTCGGCACGCACGGCGGCCGCCAGGCGGACTGGTCGGTGAGCGCGCTCGACGTCCTGCCGGAAGTGCGCGAACTGGTCCCGCGCGACAAGGCGCTCATGATCTCGGGCGGCATCCGCCGGGGCAGCGATATCCTCAAGGCGCTGGCGTTGGGCGCCGATGCCGTGCTGACCGGACGCGCCACGCTTTACGGACTGTGCGCCCACGGCGAAGGCGGCGTGCGCAAGGCGCTCGAGATTCTCGAGACCGAGATGCTCAACGATCTCGGCCAGATCGGGGTCGAGACACTCGACCAGCTCGGCTCGAACATCGTGGTCCCGGCGAAGGACCCGCCCGCGCTTCACCCCGCCGGGTAGGCCATCGTGGTCATCAGCGCGACTTCGGCGGCGCGGCTGTCGAGCCGCGTATGCTGCACGATCACGGGCACCGAGGATTCGATCACGCTGGCATAGTCGGTGCCCCGTGGCACCGGCTCCTCACCCTCCAGCTCGCCGAACCGCAGATGCAGCGTGCGCCGCGCGCCCACGGTGACGCGGTAGGGACCGGCGGGCTCACGGTCGGTGAAGAACAAGGTGATCTCGAGCCGGGCATCGGCATCGCTGGTGTTGAGGACGCAGGCCGCCTCGTGGCTGGTAAGCGCGCGGTCCGCGTTCGCCATGCTCGCGTCCGGGATGAAGCCTTCGGGGATGACCCAGCGGCGGTTTCCGAGCGGTTCCATCGTCGATCTCCTTTTTGATCTTTTCTCGGAACGCATGCGATCTTTTCTCGGAACGCATGCGAGGGGCGATGGTTACCGATTCAGGGAACGGCGGAAATCGCCGCTCGGGGGGCAGTACTGATCACCGCCGACCGAAGGAGGCCTCCGCCATGTCCACGTCCGTTTCCCACTTCATCTGGGACAGACTTCACCAATGGGGTGTGCGCCGCATCTTCGGCTACCCCGGAGACGGGATCAACGGCCTGGTGGGCGCGCTCGACGAATTGCGCGACAAGTTCGAATTCGTACAGGTGCGCCACGAGGAAATGGCCGCCTTCATGGCCTCGGCGCACGCCAAGTTCACCGGTGAGCTGGGCGTGTGCCTCGCCACCTCCGGACCCGGCGCCTCGCACCTCGTGACCGGGCTTTACGACGCGCGGATGGATCACATGCCCGTGCTCGCCCTCGTCGGCCAGCAGGCCCGCAGCGCGGTGGGCGCGCACTACCAGCAGGAACTCGACCTGCAATCGCTGTTCAAGGACGTGGCCGGGGCCTTCACCGGCTATGCCGCCGAGGCGCCGCAAGTGCGCCATCTGGTCGATCGCGCGTGCCGGATCGCGCTCGGCCGGCGGCGCGTGACCGCGCTGATCGTTCCCAACGATCTCCAGGAAGAGCCGATGGCAATGCCAGCGCGCGAGCACGGCTCGGTGTTCTCGGGCGTCGGCTACACGCGTCCCAAGGTCGTGCCCGAGGCGAGCGACCTGAAACGCGCGGCCGAAGTGCTCAACTCGGGCAAGAAAGTCGCCATCCTCGCCGGCGCGGGCTGCGTCGGGGCCGAGAACGAGGTCATCGCGATTGCCGACAGGCTCGGCGCGGGAGCGGCCAAGGCGCTGCTCGGCAAGCAGGTGCTGCCCGATGATCTCGACTGGGTGACCGGCTCGATCGGCCTGCTCGGCACCGAGCCGAGCTACGAGATGATGATGGATTGCGACACCTTGCTGATGCTCGGCTCGGGCTTTCCCTACTCCGAGTTTCTGCCGGAAGAAGGCCAGGCGCGCGGCGTTCAGGTCGATATCGATCCGGGCATGCTCTCGATCCGCTACCCGATGGAAGTGCCGCTCGAAGGCGACGTCAAGTCGACGATCGAAGCGCTCCTGCCGCTGCTCGAACAGAAGACCGACACCGCGTGGCGCGACGAGATCGCCGGCTGGAAGCGCGACTGGACCGCCAAGCTGCGCGACCGCGCGATGGTGAGCGCCGATCCGGTCAATCCGCAGCGGGTGTTCACCGAGCTCTCGCCGCGCCTGCCCGACCGCGCGATCGTGACCAGCGATTCGGGCTCGTGCGCCAACTGGTATGCGCGCGACCTGATGATGCGGCGTGACATGATGGGCTCGCTATCGGGCGGGCTCGCATCGATGGGCGCGGGCGTGCCTTACGCGATCGCGGCCAAGTTCGCGCATCCCGACAGGCCGGTGATCGCCTGCGTCGGCGACGGCGCGATGCAGATGAACAACATGGCCGAGCTGATCACGGTCGCCAAGTACTGGCAGCAGTGGGCCGATCCGACCTTCGTCGTGTGCGTGCTCAACAACGAGGATCTCAACCAGGTCACCTGGGAACAGCGGGTGATGGAGGGCAATCCCAAGGCCGAGATGACGCAGCGCCTGCCCGATGTCCCCTACCACCGCTTCGCCGAGATGATCGGCCTTGCCGGTATCTTCGTCGACGATCCCGACCGGCTCGCCAATGCCTGGGAGACGGCGCTCTCGGCGGGCCGTCCGACGCTGCTCGAGGTCAAGACCGATCCCGAGGTGCCGCCGCTGCCGCCGCACATCTCCTTCAAGCAGGCGAAGAACATGATGTTCGCGACCGCGAAAGGCGATCCGAACGAAGCGGGCATGATCCGCGGCAGCATCAAGCAGCTCACGGCGACGCTGACGGGCGGCGACTGATGCGGGGGCGAAGTCTCGCCCTCCCGCTCGTCCGTATCCTGCTCCGGATCGCCCGCCCGGCGAGCCGCGAGGCCCGCGCGGCGACTTTCTTCACGGGCGGCGCGGCGGTGCTCGCCGGATCGGTCCTCGCCGATTCGGCGACCGAGCACTACCGCGGCTCGTTCCGCAATCCCGCGATGGTGCTGCCGCTGCTCTCGGCCTCGGCCTCGCTGATCATCAACGGCGGCGGCGGTTCATTTTCCCGCAAGACCGCCGACGTCGTCCATGTGGCGGCGGGTGCGGTCGGCCTGGGCGGGCTCGGCTTTCACGCCTGGAACGTCGGTCGCCAGACGGGCGGTTACCGGCTCGGCAACCTGCTCTACAAGGCGCCGCTCGGCGCGCCCGGAGCACTGGTGCTGACGGGCCTGCTGGGCGCGATCGCCGGCGCGCTGCGCGAGAGCCGGGCGGGGGCGGTCGTCCCGCGTCTCGTGACCGGACGGGCCGCGGGAGCCGTCGTTGCCTTCGGGCTCGCGGGCACGGTCGCGGAAGCCGGCCTGCTGCACTTTCGCGGCGCCTTTCACAATCCGGCGATGTGGCTGCCGGTCTCGATCCCTCCGCTGACGGCGCTGAGCCTCGCCCGCGATGTGGCGCGCGCCATCCCCTCGCCCGCGACGCCCTACTTGCTTGCGATGACGGCGACGCTCGGCCTCGCGGGGGCGGCGTTCCATGCCTGGGGCGTCTCGCGCAACATGGGTGGCTGGCGCAACTGGCGCCAGAATCTGCTCGCCGGGCCGCCGATCCCGGCCCCGCCCTCCTTCACCGGGCTCGCGATCGCCGGGTTCGGCGCGCTGCTGCTGCTCAAGGGACGCACCCATGGCTGACCGCTACGCGCACTACGACGTGCTCGACAAGCGCGATACGCCAAGCTGGAATGACAAGACCCGCCAGGTCATCGACGCGCGCATGTCGCTGCGCGAAGCCGACGCCGGCATCGGCGAGGCGCGACTCGCCACCTTGCGCCGCCTCGTCTCGCGCATCGCGCCGCAGCCAGAGCGCCACGCGCCCGCGAACACCGTCGCGCTGCTGGCGCACAAGATCGTGAAGGACGAAGGCGAAGGCTTCCGCCCCGCCACCCTGCCGCGGCTGCGAGAGTGCTGGCTGCGCGGCCTCGATGCGATCGAGGCCGAAGCACAGGCCCGCCATGGCCGCGCCTTCGCCGGCCTCGACGCCGAGCGCGCCGACGCGCTGCTGCGCGGCATCGAGGCGGGTGAGACGCAGGCGTCCGACTGGATCGCCCTGCCCGCCCGCGACTTCTGGAACTGGCGCGTGATCCCCGACATCGTCTCGATGCACTGGTCGCATCCCTCGCTGTGGAGCGCGATGGGCTTCGGTGGCCCGGCCTCACCGCGCGGCTATGTCCGGCTCGACGTCAATCGCCGCGATCCCTGGGAGGCAGAGGAGCACGGCGATGGCTGAGGACGATGCCGACATCCGCTGCGCCGGCGGCCGCGCGCCCGATCCGCTGGTGCCCGGCGGCTGGCTGGAAATGCGCGAATACGGCGAGGAGCCGGTCGATTTCGTGATCGTCGGCACCGGCGCGGGCGGTGCTCCGCTCGCGGCCAGGCTCGCCGAGGCGGGCTTCTCGGTCGTGGCGATGGACGCGGGGCCGTTCTGGCGTCCGCTCGAGGACTTCGCCTCGGATGAAAGCCATCAGTCCAAGCTGTTCTGGACTGACGATCGCATCGTCGACGGCGACGATCCAATCGTCCTCGGATCGAACAATTCGGGCAAGTCCGTGGGCGGCTCCACCGTCCACTTCGCGATGGTCTCGCTGCGCTTCCGGCCCGATCATTTCCGCAGCCGCTCGCTGCTCGGCTACGGCGCCGACTGGCCGATCGACTGGCGCGAAATGTGGGACTACTACCGCGAGGTCGAGCGAGTGCTGCACATCTCCGGGCCGGTCTCGTACCCATGGGGGCCGAAGCGCCCGCGCTATCCCTTGCGCGCGCATCCGCTCAACGCCGCCGCCGACTACCTCGCGCGCGGCGCCGAGGCGCTGGGCATCGATTGGGCCGAGACGCCGATCGCCACGCTCTCTGCGCCGATCGGCAAGGCGCATCCTTGCGTCTATCGCGGTTTCTGCGTCACCGGATGCTCGACCAACGCAAAACAATCCGCGCTCGTCACCTGGATTCCGCGCGCGCTCCGCGCCGGCGCCGAAGTGCGCGACCGCGCCATGGTCGGCCGCATCGAGACGGGCCCGAACGGTCTCGCGACCGGGGTGCACTACCATCGCGGCGGCCAGTGGCGCTTCCAGCGTGCGCGCGCCGTGATCGTCGCGGGCTACGCGATCGAAACGCCGCGCCTGCTGCTCGCCTCTGCGACGGCGGACCAGCCCGACGGCCTCGCCAATTCCTCGGGGCTTGTCGGGCGCAATCTCATGATCCAGCTCAACCAGGCCGCCTGGGGGCAGGTCGACGACGAGGTCCGCTCCTACAAGGGGCCGCCCAGCCTCGCGGTCTCCGAACACTGGAACTACCGCGACGAAGGCAAGGACTACCACGGCGGCTGGAGCTACATGAGCCAGGGGCCGTTGCCGGTCACCTGGGCCAAGACGCTGGCTGGCGGCCGCGGCCTGTGGGGGCGTGAGTTGCTCGACGAGATGGAGCGGGCCAACCATTCGGTGGGCCTCAAGATGGTCGGCGAAGCGCTGCCCAACGCGGCCAACCGCGTCACGCTCGCCGACGAGACCGACCAGTATGGCCTGCGCATCCCACGCGTAACCCATTCCTATTCGGACAACGAGCGCGCGATGATGCGCCATGCGACGCGGTTCATGGAAGACAGTCTCAAGGCGACCGGCGCGCGCGAGACCTGGCGTGAGATGGGCGATACCTGCCATCTGGGCGGGACCGCACGCATGGGCTTCGACCGGACGACGAGCGTGGTCGACGCCGATTGCCGAAGCTGGGACGTGCCGAACCTGTGGATCTGCGACGGGTCCGTCTTCCCGACCGTGGGCGGCGTGAACCCGTCGCTCACGATCCAGGCCATCGCCTGCCGGACCGCCGACAGGATCGTCGCCATGAGCCGACAGGGCGCGTTGTGAGCGACATATTTCCCGGTTGGCTGACCGCCATCCGAACCCAATCGGTGGCGCGTAAGCCGTCCAGGGAAAGCCACAGGTCGTCGCGGCTTTCGGAACGATCGCGGCCCGCCCTTCACTGAGTCGGCAAGGGCGCAACCCGAACGCCCGCAAGCCACTCGAAAGGACGCAGCATGACCGACCAGCCGATCACCCGCACCGCCCGCGAAGCGCGCGGCGCCGATATCATTCTCGACACCCGCCCGCGCCGCACGGTGTTCATCGCGGGACTGGCGGCAATGGTCCTGCTCGCGCTGCTTGGCTTCGGCTTGGCGTGAGGCGACGCGCACCGCTCCGCGACGCAGGGCTGCCCCCTATCGACCGGCATCTTTTTCGGTTTCGGAACCTTGCCCCCGGCTCGCGCCTTCCTTCACCAGGACCGCCCGCCGCCGCCACGGCCGGGCCAAGGAATTTGGAGTGCCACCATGCTGAAAGCGCTGCGCCGCAAGATCCTCACACGACCGATCTTCGCGTGGGCAAAGGGAAGCCTTCCCGCGCTGTCCCCCACGGAGCGCGAGGCCATGGAGGCCGGAGACACCTGGTGGGACAAGGACCTGTTTTCCGGCGCCCCCGACTGGGAGGCGATGCGGGCAATGGCCCCGCCCGCGCTCAGCGCCGAGGAAAGCGCCTTTCTCGACGGACCGGTGGCCGAACTGTGCGACCGGCTCGACGACTGGCGGATCGCGGCGGTCGACATGGACCTGCCGCCCGACATCTGGGATTTCCTCAAGCGCGAGAAGTTCTTTGGGATGATCATTCCCAGGGAGCATGGCGGCCTCGGCTTCAGTGCCTTCGCGCACAGCGAAGTGGTCAAGCGCATATCGACGCGCTCGGTGACCGCCGCGGTCACGGTGATGGTGCCCAACTCGCTCGGCCCGGGCGAACTGCTGCTGCAATTCGGCACCGACGCGCAACGCAAGCACTGGCTCCCGCGCCTGGCTGACGGGCGCGAAGTCCCCTGCTTCGCGCTGACGAGCGAGGAAGCGGGCTCGGACGCGTCCTCGATGGTCGATGAAGGCGTGATCTGCCGCCGCAAGATCGACGGCAAGGATGTGCTGGGCATCAGCCTCACCTTCTCGAAGCGCTACATAACCCTCGCCCCCGTCGCGAGCGTGCTCGGGCTCGCCTTCAAGCTGCGCGATCCAGACCACCTTCTGTCCGGCGAGGAGGATCGCGGCATCACCGTGGCGCTCGTGCCGACCGACACGCCCGGCGTGGTTCATGGCCGCCGCCACCTGCCCTCGATGCAGGCGTTCCAGAACGGCCCGGTCTCGGGCGAGGACGTGTTCGTGCCGCTCGAGGCGATCATCGGCGGCGAGGAACAGATCGGCCAGGGCTGGAAGATGCTGATGGCCGCGCTCGCCGCCGGACGCGGCATCTCACTGCCCTCGCTGGCCACCGCCGCCGCCTGCCTCGGCGCACGCGCGACCGGCGCCTATGCCCGCGTGCGCCAGCAGTTCGGCATCCCCGTGGGCAAGTTCGAGGGCGTCAAGGAACCCCTCGGCCGCATTGCCGGCACCGCGTACATGCTCGAGGCCGCGCGCCGCTTCACGTGCGCGGGGCTCGACCAAGGCCACCATCCCTCGATCGTTTCGGCAATCATGAAGTACCACGCCACCGACCGCATGCGCGAGGCGGTGAACGATACGATGGACGTCCACGGCGGCAAGACCATCATCGACGGCCCGCGCAACTGGTTCGGCGGCGTCTATCGCTCGGTCCCGGTGGGCATCACCGTCGAGGGCGCGAACATCGTCACCCGCAGCCTCATCATCTTCGGACAGGGCGCCACGCGTGACCATCCCCACCTGATCGACGAGATGGCCGCGCTCGGCGCCGAGGGCGACGAGGCGCTCCAAGACTTCGACGATGTCGTGTGGAAGCACGCCGGCCACATCTTCGCCAACCTCGCCCGCTCGATGACCGCCGCCTGGACCGGCGGCGCCATCGCGAACGCACCCAGGGCAGGGCCGGTCAAGGGCTACTACAAGCAGATGTCGCGCTACAGCGCCGCGCTGGCGACCGCCGCCGAAGGCGCGCTGATCGCGGTCGGCGGCGCGCTCAAGCGCAAGGAGGCGATCTCGGCGCGATACGGCGACATCCTCGCCGAACTCTACCTGCTCTCGGCCGTGCTCAAGCGCTGGGAAGACGACGGCGGCCTCGCGGAGGACCTGCCGCTGGTCGAGTGGTGCTGCCAGACCGGCTTCTCGCGGATCGAGGACCGCTTCGATGCGATCTTCGTCAACTTCCCGGTGCCCCTGCTCGACAAGGTTCTGCGTGCGGTCACCCTGCCGTTCCGCAGCCATCCACGCGGCCCAAGCGACGAGACCCTGTTCGCCTGCGCCGACGCCATCCTCAAGAGCGGGCGCCAGCGCGACCGCATCGCCTGCGGCGTTCACGAAGGCCCGCCCTCCGCGCCATTGTCGGAACTCGAAGTGGCGCTCGATCTCGTCGAAAAGACGCAGGCGCTGCACGACCGCCGCCGCAAGCTGGGCGAAGCCTCGCTCAACGACGCCGAGCGTGAGGCCCTGAAACAGGCTCAGGCGGCCGTGGCCAAGGTCGTCGCCGTCGACGATTTCGATCCGGACGAACTGACCGGCGTTCTCGCCGGTCGCACAAGCCAAGAAAAGAAGAAGGAGCAGGAGCCATCGAACGGTCAGCCCGATCGCAAGCCCGTCCCGTCCACGTAATCGACGGCGCGCGCACGCCTTTCATCAAGGCGCGCGGCAAGCCGGGGCCGTTCAGTCCGGCCGATCTCGCCGTCCAGTGCGGTAGGCCGTTGCTGCTGCGCCAACCTTTCGCGCCCGACGAATTCGACCAGGTGATCCTGGGCTGCGCCAACCAGATCGCGGGTGAGATGAACGTCGCCCGGGTCGCGGCACTGCGGCTCGGCTGCGGTGACGAGATGCCCGCCTGGACGGTGCACCGCAATTGCGGTTCGGGCATGCAGTCGCTCGACGATGCCTTCCGCGCGGTGGCGCACGGCGACATGGACCTCGTCCTGGCCGGCGGCACCGAAGCGCTGAGCCGCGCGCCGCTGATCCTGTCCGACGAGGCGACCGAGTGGCTTGCCGAGTTCCAGCAGGCGCGCAGCGCCGCCGATCGCGTCAAGGCGATGAGCCGGTTCCAGGTGGGCTTCCTTTCGCCCGAGATTGGCCTCAAGCAGGGCCTGACCGATCCGGTCAGCGGCCTCGCCATGGGACAGACCGCCGAGGAACTGGCGCACCGCTTCGGCATCAGCCGCTGGCAGGCCGACGACTACGCGCTCGAAAGCCACCGCCGCCTCGCCCGGGCGCAGGAGGAAGGCTGGCTGGCAAACGAAGTCGAGCCGATGTTCGCGCCCGACGGCACGATCTACGACCACGACGACGGCGTGCGGCCCGACAGCACGATCGAGGCGCTTGGCAAGCTCAAGCCCGTGTTCGAGCGCTATGGCGACGTCACCGCGGGCAACGCCAGCCAGGTGACCGACGGCGCATGCTGGATGATCCTCGCCTCCGACGAGGCGGTGCAGCGCCATGGCCTCACGCCGATCGCCACGATCCGCGACAGCGAGTGGGCCGCGCTCGACCCGCGCGTCATGGGCCTCGGGCCGGTGCTGTGCTCGGCCCCGCTGCTCGAACGCGGCGGGTTCGGTCTCGACGATATCGACTTGTGGGAACTCAACGAGGCCTTCGCCGCGCAAGTGCTCGCCTGCCTCCAGGCCTTTGCCGACGAGGCGTTCTGCCGCGAGGTGCTCGGGCTCGACGCCCCGATCGGCGGCATCGACCGCGCCAAGCTCAACATCGATGGCGGCGCGATCAGCCTCGGCCACCCGGTGGGTACGAGCGGCACGCGCATCGTGCTCCACCTCGTCAACGCGCTGCGGCGAACGGGAGGCAAACGCGGCATCGCCACCGAATGCATCGGCGGCGGCCAAGGCGGCGCGATGCTGGTGGAGCTGGCATGATGACGGATAGCGATATGACCAAGACGGCCAAGACCAAGACGAGCGTGAAGCAGTTCCTCGGCCCGGAACCGATGACCGGCAGCGAAGGCACGCGCGGCACGCACTGGCTGCGCCGTGAGGAAGGCGACCGCATCTGGCTGGTGCTCGACCGGCAGGGCGTTTCGACCAACACCTTCAACGAAGAGGTCTTCTCCGAGCTCGACGCCCTGCTCGACGATGTCGAGAAGGGCCACTGGCGCACCGTGATCTTCCGCTCGGCCAAGGCCTCGGGCTTCGCCGCGGGCGCCGATCTTTCGCAGTTTCGCGGCGTCGATGCCGGCCCGCAACTCGATCGCCGCATCGCCGAGGCCAACGACGTGATCGACCGCGTCGCCGCGCTCAAGGCGCGCACCGTGGCGGTGGTGCACGGCACTTGCGTCGGCGGCGGCCTCGAGCTCGCGCTGGCCTGCGACCGGATCGTGGCGCGCGACGATACCCGCCTCGGGTTTCCCGAAGTCCTGGTCGGCCTTCATCCGGGCCTTGGCGGCACCGCGCGGCTGACGCACCGGATCCAGCCGATCGAGGCGATGACGCTGATGCTCACCGGCAAGACCGTGTCGGCACGCAAGGCCTTCAAGCTGGGTATCGTCGATGCCGTCGTGCCCGAGCGCAACGTCGCCAAGGCGGTCGACGAGGCAGCGCGCGGACGGATCGAGCGGCGCGGCGCGGGCTTCGGTGCGGATGCGCTCAATCTTCGCCCCGCGCGTCTCGCGGCGGGCCGCAGGATGCGCGCCGAAGCCGACAAGCGCGCGCCACACGAGCATTATCCCGCGCCTTACGCACTGATCGAGCTTTGGGAGCGTCACGGCGGCTCGCAGGCCGAGATGCTGGAGGCGGAACGCCGTTCGTTCGCCGCGCTGCTGCCGCTCACCGCGACCCAGAACCTGGTACGCGCCTTCTTCCTGCGCGAGCGGCTCAAGACCAACGGCAAGGGCAAGAACGAGGTCGCCCACGTCCATGTCATCGGGGCGGGCACGATGGGCGCGGAAATCGGTGCCTGGTGCGCGCTCAAGGGCATGCATGTGACGATCGAGGACCCGATGACGGCCTCGCTGAGCAAGGCTGTCGCGGGCGCGCACAAGCTGTTTGCGCGCAAGCTGGACGGTCCGGAACGGCTGCGTGCGAACGACCGATTCGTGCCCGACGTGCATGGAGCCGGCCTGCGTCACGCCGACCTCGTAATCGAGGCCGCGCCCGAAAAGACCGATCTCAAGCGCGGCATCTACGAGCGCATCGAAGGCGCGGTCGGCGAAGAAGTGATCATCGCGACCAACACCTCCAGCCTCGATCTCAACGCGCTATCGAAAGGGCTGAAGCATCCCGAGCGGTTCGTGGGCATCCACTTCTTCAATCCGGTCTCGAAGCTGGATCTCGTCGAGGTGGTGCGCCACGACGGCGTTGCCGAGGACGCCTTTGCCCGCGCGTTGCGCTTCGTCGGCGCGATCGGCAAGCTGCCGCTGCCGGTCAAGGCCGCGCCCGGCTTCCTCGTCAACCGCGCGCTCATGCCCTATCTGGGCGAAGCCTTGCTGATGATCGAGGAAGGCGAACAGCCCGAGCGGATCGACGCCGCGGCCGAGCGCTTCGGCATGCCCGTCGGGCCGGTCGAACTCGCCGACCAGGTCGGCCTCGACATCTGTCTCGCCGTCGCGGAGTCGCTTGCCGAGGGGCTTGATCGGCCGATGCCGGAAATCCCGGAAGGCCTGCGCATCAAGGTCGATCGCGGCGAACTCGGCCGCAAGACCGGCACCGGGCTCTACGCCTGGGACGAGAACGGCAAGGCCCTCAAGAACCCGGTCCGCGAGGAGCCCGACGCGGCGATGGCCGACCGGCTGATCCTGCCGATGATCGACGCCGTCGCCGCCGCGCTCGACGAAGGCGTGGTGGAGGACGACGAGAGCGCGGACGCGGCGATGGTCTACGGCACCGGCTTCGCGCCGTTTCGCGGCGGACCGATCGAATATGCGCGGTCGCGCGGCTTCGCCGATGTCGCGAGCACGCTTGAAAAGCAAGCGCGTCTGCACGGCCCGCACCACGCGCCGAGCGCCTGGTGGCGCAAGACCTGAGGGCTGCGATGGAGCGGTTTTCCGATCCCTCGGCCCTCGCGCGATGGATCGTCGGGCAGGCCGGGCAAAGCTTGCACGTCGCCCTGCCCCTCGGCATCGGCAAGGCGACGCATGTCGCGAACGCGCTGTTCGCTATGGCGCGCGAGGACCCGGCGTTGCGGCTCGAGATCATGACCGCCCTCACGCTCGAGCGGCCGAGCGCGAGTTCCGATCTTCAGGCGCGGTTTCTCGAACCCTTCGTGGACCGCCATTTCGCCGGCTATGTCGAGCTGGACTACGCGCGCGCGCTGCGGGGCGACGGCCTGCCCGACAATGTCGCCGTCACCGAATTCTTCCTCAATTCGGGGGCCTGGCTCGGCAACGCGCGTGCTCAGCAGGACTACGTGAGCGTGAATTACAGCGCCGCCCCGCGCGACGTCATCCTCGCCAAGCCGATCAACCTGCTCGCGCAGCTCGTCGCCGTCGACGAGAGCGGCCCAAAGCCGCGCTACAGCCTCGCGTGCAATCCCGACGTCACGCTCGACATCCTGTCCGAACTGGAAGAGCGCCGCGCGCGCGGCGCGCCGTTCCTGTTCGTCGGGCAAGTTAACCGCGACCTGCCGTTCATGCCCGGCAGCGCCGAGATCGCCGCCGACCGCTTCGACGCCCTGCTCGACGATCCTGCGGTCGAATTCCCGATCTTCGCCGCGCCGCGCCGTCCAGTCTCGACCGCCGAGTACGTGACGGGCCTTCACGTGGCGAGCCTCGTCGAGGACGGCGGCACGCTGCAGATCGGCATCGGCTCGATGGGCGACGCGATCGCCTATGCGCTGATCCTGCGCCACCGCCACAACGCACTGTTTCGCGAGCTGCTCAGCCGGATCACCGACGAGCCGCGCGAGACCGAGCCGTTCGAGCACGGCCTCTACGCGGCGAGCGAAATGTTCGTCGACGGGTTTCTCGAGCTTTACGACGCCGGCATTCTCAAGCGCCGCTCGGCGCGCGGTCCGGTGCTGCACGGCGCCTTCTTCGTCGGCTCGCGCGGCTTCTACACGCGGCTCAAGGCGATGGACGAGGCGCGGCGCGCCGATTTTGACATGACCGCTGTCTCGTTCACCAACGCCCTATATGGAGACGAGGACGAGAAGCGCGCCGACCGTGTCCATGCGCGCTTCGTCAACACCGTGATCAAGGCCGACGTACTCGGCGCGGCGCAGGCCGATACGCTGGGCGACGGGCGCGTGATCAGCGGAGTCGGCGGCCAGCACGATTTCGTCGAGCAGGCGCTGGCACTGCGCGGCGCGCATTCGATCCTGACCGTGGCCTCGACCCGAACCCGCGACGACGAGACGAGCAGCAACATCGTCTGGCAGCTCGATCGCACCACGATCCCGCGCCACATGCGCGACGTCGTCGTCAGCGAATACGGCGTCGCGCATCTCAAGGCCGCCAGCGACGCGCAGTGCATCGCGCGCATGGCCGCGATCAGCGATGCGCGCTTCGCCCCCGAACTGCTCGATACGGCGAGGAAGGCGGGCAAGATCGACGGCAACGCGCACGTCGAGGTCGAGCGCAACACGCCCGAGCGGCTCGAAGACCTGCTGCGCGCGCCGCGCGAGGCGGGGCACTTTGCCCCTTTCCCCTTCGGCAGCGATTTCACCGCCGAGGAGCAGACCGCGCTGCGGGCGCTGACGGTGCTGCGCGAGGCAGGCTCGAGCGCGAGCGCGCTTGCCGCCCTCGCCTGGGACGGCATGCGCCACAATCCCGACGTCGCCGAGCGCACCGCGCTGCGACGGCTCGGGCTGGCCGGCGATGACGGCGCGCCGGGTGCGCGCGAACGTCTGTATCGGCTGCTGTTGTGCGGCGCCTGGGCAGGCTTGTCCCGGACGCACCGACCATAACGATCGCGCGACGCCTCGCGACTTCACCGGGAACGAGGGATTGCTTTTCATTGCGGTCCGCTTATGAGCGTCGCCGGAAGCGGGCCTGCCCTGCTTTCAGACACGCGCCGGTGCCCGGAAGGGCTTAATCGGGAACACGGTGAGAAACGCCCCTGCGGCGGATCGAATCCGAGGCTGTCCCTGCAACTGTAAGCGGCGAGCGTGATGCACATCGCTTTCTTCCTTCCGGAAGAAGGCAGCCACTGGGCCCGATGCACCGTCATCCAAGGCCTGGGAAGGCCGTGCACAGCGCTTTGACCCGCGAGCCAGGAGACCTGCCGGCGCATTGTCGCTCTTGCCGCGGTTCAGGGGTTGGCCATGGCACGGTATCTCTCCGTCAGAGCGACGAACCGTTGCGGCTGGGGCCGCACGGCCTTGCGCTGCGCGGGCGACATGCGCCCGTCCGCGACGCGCGGGCCGGCCGTTCGTTCGCCTGACCGGTGCCTGCACCGGCCATCGGGACCTTGCGGTTCGCCCCTGCCGTCAGTTGCTCTGGCGCCGGGGGCCATACCCATGAAACTGTATCCTGCATTATCCCTGTTCACGCTCGTCGCGGCCACGCCCGCTCTTGCCCAGCCCGTTCCCGACGGGAGCGCCGTGGGCGACGATTCCATCGTCGTCACCGCCTCGCGCGTGACCGACGAGGCACGCGAAATCGGCAGCACCGTCACCGTCGTCACCGAAGAGGCGCTCGCGCGCAATCAGATCATCTTCGTCAAGGACGCGCTTCTCGACGTGCCGGGCGTGGTCGTCAGCACCGACCGGCCGGGCGCCAATACGAGCGTCAGCATTCGCGGATCAGACAACGACGAGGCGCTCTGGCTGATCGACGGCATCGAACTGGGCGACCCCAGTTCGACCTCGACGCAATACTCTCCCGAACACCTCACCGCCGCCGACATCTCGCGGATCGAGGTGCTGCGCGGCAACCAGAGCTCGCTCTACGGGTCCGACGCCATCGGCGGCGTCGTCAACATCATCACCCGCCGGGCAAGCGAGGAAGGCCTGTCGGTGTCGGCGCAGGCCGAATACGGCGCCTACGACACGCTCAACGGCGGCGCCTCGGTGCTCGGCAAGTCGGGCCCCGTCGATTTCCGCCTCACCGCCACGGGCTATCGCCACGACGGACCTTCGCTCAGTGACCCCGCGACCGCCAATCCCCCCGGCTCGGTCAGCGAGGACGACGAATACTGGCGTTACGGCTTCTCGGGCCGCGCGGGCCTGGCGGCGACCGATACCTTGTCGTTCCAGGCGATCGGCTTCTGGCTCGACGCCTTTTCCGATCTCGACGGCACGACCACCGACAATCTCAACACCGTAAAGAAGCGCGAATACGCCCTCGCCGGACAAGGCAGCTTCCGTTCGACCGACGGCAAGCTCAAGGCCGACCTCACCGCAAGCCGCTACGTCGCACGGCGGCTCTATTTCGGCACGTCCAACCTGCCCGAAGGCGATCTCTACAAGGGCACCAAGGACGCCCTGCGGCTCGCCGTGCGCTGGGGCGGCGAAGGCCCGATCAGCATCGCCGCGGGCGGCGAGATGGAATGGGAGAAGACCGATCAGGTCACCAACTATTCCGGCAATCTCGGCGAGAAAATCGACACCAAGTCGGCCTACGCCGAAGTCGCCTTGCGGCCAATCGATGGGCTGACGCTCACCGGCGCGGCCCGCATCGACGACAATAGCCGCTTCGGTAGCTTCGACACCTATCGCGGCACGATCGCCTATGCCTTCGGTCCGGCCAAGCTGCGCGCCAGCTACGGCACCGGCGCCAAGGCGCCCGGCCTCTACCAGCTCTTCGATCCGACTTACGGCAATCCCGATCTCGGCGTACAGACCAGCAAGGGCGGCGATGTCGGCATCGACCTCGCGATCGCCGGCGGCCTCGAGGCGGAACTGACCTACTTCTTCGGCTCGAAGCGCAACGAGATCGTGTTCGACGGCAGCATCGCGCCCTACGGCGGTTACACCCAGTACGGCCGGACGCGGGCAAGAGGCATCGAGGCCGGGCTCGTCGCGCGGCCCCTGCCCTGGCTCACGCTGCGCCAGACCTACACTTACATCGACCACGAGACCGACGAAGACCAGACCGGCGGCTACATCGACAGCGGCCGGCCGAAGTCCATCGCGACATCTTCGGTCACGCTCACCCCGATCGAACGTGCCTCGCTGACCGCCCGCATCCGTTTCCGTGACGGCGACGAATCGGGCTACGGCGGCGATACCGAGGCCTACACGATCCTCGACCTGCTCACCTCCTACGGCATCACCGAAAAGATCGAGGTCTACGGCCGCGTCACCAACGTGACCGACGCGCAGTACCAGGTCAGCTACGGCAAGAATGCCCTCGGCGCGAGCGCCTATGGCGGCGTGCGCGTGCGCTTCTGATCCGAAGATCTGTCCAGTGCGGGGTGGCTCGGCCGCCCCGCCGGTTACCCGCAAAATTGAGGAGACGGCTCGATGGCCGATAGAACCGAGCAACAACACGCCGAGCGGATGAAGAAGAAACAGGCCGCGCACGAAAGGGTCATGGCCGGCAAGACGGTCGAGAAAGGCCTGCTCGTGGTCCACACCGGCAAGGGCAAGGGCAAGACGACCGCCGCGCTCGGGATGGTGGTGCGCGCGATCGGGCACGGCAAGAAAGTCGGCGTCGTCCAGTTCGTGAAAGGAGCGATGGCGACCGGCGAAAAGGCGGTCTTCGACGCCTTTCCCGAGCACGTGGAGTTCAAGCCGATGGGCGAAGGCTTCACCTGGGACACGCAGGATCGCGCGCGCGACATCGCCACGACCCGCGCGGCCTGGGACGAGGTGAAACGGATGATCGCCGATCCCGGCTACGATATGGTGCTGGCCGACGAGCTCAACATCGTGCTGCGCTATGACTACCTGCCGCTCGACGAAGTGCTCGAAGCAATCGCCGCGCGGCCCGAGATGAAGCACGTCATCGTCACTGGCCGCAACGCACCCGACGCGCTGATCGAGGCGGCCGATCTCGTCACCGAGATGACGCTGGTCAAGCATCCCTTTCGCGGCGGTGTGAAGGCGCAGGCGGGTATCGAGTTTTGAAGCGGGGCAAGCTTTTCCGGGGCGAAGGTGCGATGGCGGCCAGCTCCGGCGCACGCTCGCTCCGCTCCGGCGCGGTGATCGGCCTTGCCGGGCTCGGCGCGGCACTGGCATGGATCGGCGCCGCGCCCGCCGGTCCGACGCCGGCGGCGCAGCCCGGAGCGCGCCCGCGGCGCATCGTCTCGCTCAACCTTTGCGCCGACCAGTATCTGCTCGCACTTGCCGACCGCGACCAGATCGCAGGACTGACCCGCAACGCGACCGACCCCGATCTCTCGGCAGCCGCGAAGGATGCCCGCGGGCTGCGCATCCTCGGCCAGTCGGCCGAAGAGATCCTCGAAATCCAGCCCGACCTGATCATCGGCGCGCGGTCGCGGCGCAGTCCCGTGCTCGCCGCGCTTCCCGCGCAGGACTACAGACTGGTCGATCTCGCATGGGCCACGAGCTTCGCGCAGATCGCCGCGCAGACCCGGCAGATCGCCGATGCCGTGGGGCACCATGGGCGCGGCGCGGCGCTCGTCGCGCGCATGGAGCGCGATCTCGCCGGGCTGCCGCAGCCGGGCAAGGGGCGGGTCGCGGCCTACTACCAGCGGCGCGGCTATCTCACCGGCACCGGAACGCTGGTCGATGACCTGATGCAGCGGGCGGGGCTGGTCAATCTCGCCGGCCGGCTCGACAAGCCCGCGCTTTCGCGGCTCTCGCTCGAGGAACTGGTCGCGGCCAGGCCCGACTTCATCATCGTCGAGGCGGCGGCGGAAAAAGTCAGCGATCAGGGAACCGAGATGCTGCAACATCCCGCGCTCCGCGGCGTGCGCCGGATCGTGCTTCCGCAAGCCTGGACGGTCTGCGGCGGCCCCGCCTACGTACGCGCCGCCCGCAGCCTCGTCGAGCAACTGGGCGCGTCATGAACCGGGCGAGACCGATCGACCCGCCGCGCGCGACTCTGGCTCAAGGGAAAGCTACCGTCCCGGACACCGGCATTCCGGGAAGGGACGAGCGATGCGAGGTCTTCGTCAACGACACCTTCCATGATGCGCGGCGTCATGGCTTCCTGCTGCCGGGCCTCGTCCTGTTCCTGCTGCTCGCCGCCTGCGGTTCGCTCGCGCTCGGACCGGTTGACCTCGCGCCCACGCGCGTCGTGGCGGCGCTCGTCGGACGGGCGGACCCGGTCGCACAGGCCATCGTCGTCGACCTTCGGCTGCCGCGCCTGCTCGTCGGCCTGCTGGTCGGCGCGGCGCTGGGCCTTGGCGGCGCGGTGCTGCAAGGCTTCCTGCGCAACCCGCTCGCCGAACCCTCGGTCCTCGGCACCTCGAACGCAGCGGCGCTGGGCGCGGTGGTCATGCTGTATTTCGGGCTGGCCGACTGGCACGGCGTCGCCATGCCGGCCGTGGCGATCGTGAGCGGGCTCGGCGCGCTGGCGCTGCTGTTCATGCTGGCCGGACGCTCCGAAAGCCCGCTGACACTGATCCTCGCCGGTATCGCGGTGTCGACCCTGGCCGCAGCCGGGATCAGCCTCGCGCTCAATCTTTCGCCAAATCCCTTCGCGGCGATGGAGATCATGACCTGGCTGCTCGGCTCGATCGAGAACCGCTCCTTCGCGCACGTGCGGATCGCCCTGCCCTGCGTCGCGATCGGCTGCGCGCTGATGCTCACCAGCGGCAAGGCGATCGACGCGCTCAGCCTGGGCGAGGACGGCGCCCGCTCGCTGGGCGTCGATCTCGCGCGCAGCCGGATCGTCATCCTGAGCGGCGTCGCGATCGGCGTGGGCGGCGCCGTCGCGGTGTCCGGCGCGATCGGCTTCGTCGGACTGATCGTGCCGCACCTCGTGCGCCCGTTCACCGACCGCGGCCCCTCCGCCGTGCTGCTGCCCTCGTTGCTCGCGGGTGCGCTGCTGCTGACGCTGGCCGACATCGCCGTGCGCCTCATCCCCACCACCACCGAGCTCAAGCTGGGCGTCGTGACCGCCTTCCTCGGCGTGCCGGTATTCATGACCCATCTGCTCAGGGAGCGGCGGATATGGTGACCGTCGAGTTCGAGGACCTTTGCGTCAGCCTTTCCGGCCGGCCGATCCTGAAAAGCGTTTCGGCCAGGCTGGAGCCCGGGCGATTGACCGGCGTGATCGGCCCCAACGGCGCGGGCAAGTCGACGCTCGTGCGCGCGATCCTCGGCCTCGTCCGGCCCGACAGCGGCGAAATCCGCCTCGACGGCACTGACCTGTCGCGGCATTCGCGCGCGCAAGTGGCGCGCAAGCTCGCCTATCTGCCGCAGGGGCAGACGGTGCACTGGCCGCTCGGGGTCGAGCGGCTGGTCGGGCTCGGCCGCATCCCTCACCTCGCCCCCGCCGATCGGCTCTCGTCGGACGATCGCGCCGCGATCCACCGGGCGATGGCGCGCGCCGACGTGCTCGACTTGCGCGCCCGCATCGCCACCCAGCTTTCCGGCGGCGAGAGGGCGCGCGTCCTGCTCGCGCGCGCGCTCGCGGTTGGCGCGGCGGGACTCGTCGCGGACGAGCCGCTCGCCTCGCTCGACGCGGGCCACCAGCTCGACGTGATGGACCTGCTGCGGCGCGAGGCGGCGAGCGGCGCGCTCGTCGTCGCGGTGCTCCATGACCTGACCCTGGCGGCCCGCTACTGCGCCCGGCTGCTGCTGGTCGATCGCGGCGAGATCGTCGCCGACGGCAGCCCGCTCGCGGTGCTCACGCCCGATCGGCTCGAAGCCGTCTACGGCATCCGCGCGCGGATCGAGCCGATGGGCGACGGCGTACTGATCGTGCCGCTGGAACGAGTCGCGGCAAAGGAGACACAGCGATGAGCATCGACCGGTTTCGCAATGAGGGCTATACGGTCGCGCCGGTGTTCGATCCGGCTTTGGTCGCCGCCGCCGAGCAGGATATCGCCGCGCATATCGACCGGATCGCGCACGCGCTCTATCGCCCGATCGCCGATACCTTTCCCGGCGAACCGCTCGCCCGCCGCCTCGATCGAATTCATCGGATGGACCGCAGTCTCGCCGACCTGCTGCGCATCGCCGTGTGCACCGACGCGCAGCACGGGCCGCACATGCAGGAGCTGGTCCGTTCACCCGAGCTGGTGCGAACCGCCGAACGGCTCGCGGGCGTGCCGATCGACGGCAAGGTCGTGCGGGTGCGCGCCGCGATCGAGTCCTTCGAACGCAAGCTCCATCGCTGGCACTCGGACGTCGCGCTGCTCGACGGCTCCGACTGCGGCCGCGTGCGCATTACGGCCTGGATTCCGCTGCGCTCGGTGACGCCCTCGACAGGCGCGCTCGACGTCGCACCCGGCCGGCGCGAGCAGCCACTGCCGCATCACCGGACCGACGGTTTCGCGATCGACGCGTGCGACCTGGCCGGCGCGGAAGTCGCGAGCCCCTCGTGCCCGGCGGGCTCGGCGCTGTTTCTCGATCGCTTCACTCCGCATCGCAGCCGTCCCCTGCGCGGCCCGGCCCGTTTCGCGCTGGTCGTGTGGATGAAATCGAGCGAAAGACCGATCGATTGACGCCGCTGCACGCCCCGGTTAAGTCGCCGCCAGCGACAGGTTCCCCGCCCGCCGGGGATGAAAACGGGAACGGGGTGCAAGACCCCGGCTGCCCCTGCAACTGTAAGCGGATAGCCGCGCGCCAGGGCCATTGGGACCGCAATCCCGAGAAGGCGGCGCGAAACCGGCGACGACCCGCGAGCCAGGAGACCTGCCCGTCGCCGTCGTCCTTCGCGCGGACAGGGTGTGCCGGGCGGACGGGGGTGAACCCGGGTGGCGACAGGTCCGGCTCGCGCTTGCGCGCGGGGATCGTGTCGCCCGCAGTCCGGCGGTCGCCGCGACCCGTGCGCGGCGGGGCCACGTCGCGAGGTGCCCGAGTGTGATTGCGAACCCTTCCCGGTCGTCCACCGGCGGTCCCGAGATCGTCGTGTGCAATACCTGCCGCCATTCCGCCGAAGCCCGCGAAGACGCACAAGGCCGGCGCGGCGGCGCCAGGCTCGCCGACGCGCTGAGGTCGGCGCGATCGGCGGACGCACGCTACGCCGCCGTCACCGTGAGCGAGATGGCCTGCCTGTTCGCCTGCAGCGCGTTCTGCACCGTGCATCTGCGCGAGCGCGGCAAGATGAGCTACGTCATGGGGCACTTCTCGCCCGACGCGAATGCCGCGCGCGCGCTGCTCGACTACGCGGTGCACTATGCCGCCAGCGACGATGGGCAAGTCCGCTATGCCGACTGGCCCGAAGGCGTGAAAGGGCATTTCCTCACACGCTCGCCGCCGCTCGAGAGCTCCGCCGCATGAGCTTTCGCACCCGCGCCGACTTCGAGGCGGCGCTCGCCTCCTTCACCCTGCCCAACTCCGCTGCGATCGCCGCGGCCGAGGCGCGCCAGGCACAGCTTACCAAGCCGCCGGGCTCGCTCGGGCGGCTCGAACGGCTCGCGGTGTTCTTCGCCGGGTGGCAGGGCCGCGAAAGACCGGCGCTCGAATCGGTCCGCGCGCTCGTCTTCGCGGGCAATCACGGCGTCGCCGCGCGCGGCGTGAGCGCCTTTCCCGCCTCGGTCACCGCGCAGATGGTCGCCAACTTCGCCGCGGGCGGCGCGGCGATCAATGCGCTCTGCGGCGCCGCCGGGATCGGCCTCAAGGTCGTGCCGATCGAGCTCGAGCGACCCACCGACGATTTCACCAAGGGCGCGGCGATGAGCGAAGCCGATTGCCTCGCCGCGCTGGCGGCGGGCGCGGACGCGGTCGAACCCGGCACCGACCTGCTGGTGCTGGGCGAGATGGGCATCGGCAATTCGACCGCCGCCGCCGCGCTGTGCGCGCTGAGCTTCGGCGGCCGCGCGCGCGACTGGGTCGGAGCAGGAACCGGCATGCATGGCGCGGCGCTGGAGCACAAGGCGCGCGTGGTCGATGCCGCTATCGCCCTGCACCGCGACGGCGCGACGTCTCCCTTCGAGATCCTGCGCCGCGTCGGCGGTCGCGAGATCGCCGCGATCGCGGGCGCCGTGCTCATGGCGCGACGGATGCGCATCCCGGTCATGCTCGACGGGTTCATCTGCTGCTCGGCCCTCGCGCCGCTCGCCGCGACCGCTCCGGACGTGACCGCGCATTGTCTCGCGGGCCATTGCTCGGCCGAGGCGGGCCACCGGCGCCTGCTCGACCGGCTCGGCCTCGACCCGCTCCTGCACCTCGAGATGCGGCTCGGCGAGGGGAGCGGGGCGGCGATCGCGGTGCAGATCGTGCGCAGCGCGATTGCCGCGCACGCGGGCATGGCGACCTTCGCCGAGGCGGGCGTGGCGAGCGAGTGATGCGCGCGCGCCTGCTCCACCTGCTGCGCCACGGCGCGCCCGAAACGCCCGGACTCATGCTTGGTCACACGGACGCCGCGCCGACTCCCGCCGGCATTGCCCGGTGCGTCGACCGGATCGACGGACTGGCGTTCGACGCGCTGGTCAGCTCCGATCTGGTGCGCTGCGCCAGAGCAGCACAGGCCATCGCCGCGCACCGAAACCTCGCCGCGACGATCGACTCTCGCTGGCGCGAACTCGATCTCGGTGCGTGGGACGGCCTGCATCCCTCGCAGATCGATCCCGCCGCGCGCGCAGCCTTCTGGAGTGACCCTGACGCCAACCCGCCGCCCGACGGCGAGCGTTGGTCGCACCTTACCGATCGCGTCGCCGACGCGATCGCGGCGCTGCCCGCGCGCGACACGCTCGTCGTCACCCATGGCGGCGCGATACGCGCCGCGCTGCATGTGCTGCTCGGCTTCGACCAGCCCGCCTTGTGGGCCTTCGACTTGCCCTATGGCGTGGCGATGACCCTGCGCCTCTGGCCGGGTCCGCCGCGCGCGGCGCAGATCGTCGGGCTCCGCCCGTGAAGGGCCTCGTGATCGCGCTGCAGTTCCTCACGCGCCTGCCGCTGCCCGCCGTTGCCGTCAGCGGCGCGCAGTTCGCCGCCTCGATGCGCTGGTATCCGGTCGTGGGCGCGATCATCGGCGGGCTCGTCGCCGCGGCCGGATGGACCGGCGCGCTGATCGATCCCAGGCTCGGCGCGCTCGCCGCTCTCGTCGTCTGGGTTGGCGTGAGCGGCGCGCTCCATCTCGACGGACTGGGCGACATCGCCGATGCCGCGGGCGCCCTCCACAAGGACCGCGCCCGGCTGCATTCCGTGCTCGCCGACCCGCATGTCGGCAGCTTCGCGGTGACCGCGATCGGCCTGCAACTCATCGCCAAGCTGGTGCTGCTCGACCTCGTGATCGCGCGAGGGCTCTGGGCCGGCCTCGCACTGGCCCCCTTCGCCGCGCGGATCGGGCCGCTCGTCTGGACGTGCTGGCTGGAGCCTCTGCACGAGGGGCTGGCGTCGCGCTTCCGGGGCGCGGTGCGGCCGATCGACCTGATCGGCTGGGCGGCGCTGCTGCTACTGGCCGCATGGTTTGTCCCCGCCCTTCTCGTCACGCCCCTGCTGCTGTTCGGCTGGGGCCTGTGGCTCGCGCGGCGGCTGGGCGGCATCTCGGGCGACGGGCACGGGGCGGGCATAGAGATCGTCGAGGCCGGGCTGCTCGCCGCGCTCGTCATCGCGGCGGCCCAGGCATGAACGATCGCTGGACCTGGCATGGCGGCGGATTGACCGCCGCGAAGGCCCGCTTCGCCCCTCGCGCCGACGCCGCGTGGATCGACTTGTCGACCGGCATCAACCCAAGGCCCTGGCCGGGCGCGGGCGATTGCGCGACCGACTGGCACCGCCTCCCCGACGAGCAGGGCATGCGCGACCTCGAAGCCGCTGCCGCCGCGCATTACGGGGCCGATCCGGATCAAGTCTGCGCCCTGCCCGGCACCGAGATCGGCCTGCGTCTATTGGGCCTGCTGCTCCCCGGAGAGGCGCACGTCCCGCACCCGACGTACCGCACGCACGGCGAGATGTTCGCGCGGTCACGTCAGGTGCCCTGGCACGGCCTTGCCGAAGTCGAGGGCGGCACGCTGGTGATCGCCAATCCCAACAATCCCGATGGGCACCTGCACTCTCGCGCACAGCTTCGCGCGCTGCTCGCCAGGCGCGGCGCGGAGGGCTGGCTGGTGGTCGACGAGGCCTTCGCGGACTGCCATCCCGCGCACGCGATCGCCCCCGAAGTCGACGACGGGCGCCGCCTGATCGTGCTGCGCTCCTTCGGCAAGTTCTTCGGACTCGCGGGCGTCCGGCTCGGCTTCCTCGTCGCGCCCCGGCCGATCGTCGCCGCCATGCGGAACATGCTGGGCGCATGGCCGGTTTCGGCGGCCGCCATCGCGATCGGCACCGCTGCCTGTCGCGACGCGGCGTGGATCACGGCCACGCGCGCGCGCCTCACCCGCGACCGGGCTGCTCTAGATGCTTTACTGCGCGCGCGCGGCTTGCCGCCGCGCGGCGAATGCCCGCTGTTTCGCCTCGTCGAGACCGGCGATGCGCACGCGCTGTTCCGCCGGCTGGCAAGCCACGGTATTCTCACCCGGCCGTTCGACTACGACGCGACCTGGCTGCGCATCGGCCTCACGGCGGACCGGGCCGAACTGCGCCGCCTGGACGAGGCGCTGCGCGATGACTGAACCCGTCGCCCTGCTCGCGCTCGGCATCGAGGCCGCCATCGGCTGGCCGCAAGCGCTCTATCGCCGCGCCGGCCACCCGGTGGGTCTGTTCGCACGCACGATCGCGAGGCTCGATGCGCGCTGGAACGATCCCGCGAGAAGCGATCGCGCGCGCCGGCTGCTCGGCGTCGCGACCGTCGCGATCGTGGTTACCGCCACGAGCACGGCCGCCTTCGGGGTCGAACTGGCGCTGCGCCGCTTGCCCCCGCCGTGGAGCTGGATCGGTCTCGCGCTCGCCGCCTGGCCCGCGCTGGCCCAGCGCGGCCTGTTCGAGCATGTCCGCCCGGTCGCGGACAGGTTGCACTCGGGAGATCTCGGCGGCGCGCGCGATGCCGTGGCGCGGATCGTCGGGCGCGACACGCAAGGGCTCGACGAGGCGGGGGTGGCGCGCGCGGCGATCGAGAGCCTGGCCGAGAGCTTCTGCGACGGCGTTGCCGCTCCGCTGTTCTGGCTGGTTGTCGCGGGGCTGCCCGGGCTCTGGGCCTACAAGGCGATCAACACGGCCGACAGCCTGATCGGCCACAAGGAGGCCCCCTATCGCATGTTCGGCTGGGCCGCTGCCCGGATCGACGATCTCGCGAACCTCGTTCCCGCGCGCGTCGCCGCCTGCCTCCTGTGCCTCGCCGGCGCGAGGGGCTGGGCGACGATGCGCCGCGACGCGCGCAGGCACGCTTCGCCGAACGCGGGATGGACCGAGGCGGCGATGGCCGGCGCGCTCGGCGTGCGGCTCGCCGGGCCGGTGCGCTACGAGGGCGTCTTGCACGACAAGCCCTGGATCGGCACGCAAGGCCGCGACGCGCGGCCGCGCGATATCGATAGGGCGCTGGCGGTTTACGTGCGGGCCTGCGCGCTGCTCTGGCTGCTGGCCGCGCTCGCCGCCTGGGAAGGAACGGTATGACCGCGCTGATGCTGCAAGGGACGGGATCGGACGTCGGCAAGTCGGTGCTCGTCGCCGGGCTATGCCGGGCGCTGTCGAACCGGGGGCTCGCGGTGCTGCCGTTCAAGCCGCAGAACATGTCGAACAACGCCGCGGTCACTGTCGACGGCGGCGAGATCGGGCGCGCGCAGGCCCTGCAGGCGATCGCCTGCCGGGCCGAGCCGCACAGCGACATGAACCCCGTGCTGCTCAAGCCGCAGGCCGACCGCACCGCGCAGCTTGTCGTCGCGGGGCGCATGCGCGGCACGCTCGGCGCGGCCAACTTCCGCGAGGCACGCCGCCCGCTGCTCCCCGAGGTGCTGGAAAGCTTCGGCCGGCTGCGCGCGCGCTGCGACGTCGTCCTCGTCGAAGGCGCGGGCTCGCCCGCCGAGATCAATCTGCGCGCGGGCGACATCGCCAACATGGGCTTCGCGCGCGCCGCCAACGTGCCCGTCGTTCTGATCGGCGACATCGACCGGGGCGGCGTGATCGCCGCGATCGTCGGCACGCGCGCGGTGATCGACCCCGACGACGCGGCGATGATAAAGGGGTTCATCGTCAACAAGTTCCGCGGCGATCCCGCGCTCTTCGCAGACGGCTATCGCCAGATCGAGGCGCTTTCGGGCTGGCGCGGCTTCGGTGTCGTGCCATGGCTCGAAGCCGCCGCGCGCCTGCCGAGCGAGGACGCGGTCGTGCTCGATCGGCCGGACCGGCCCGCTTCGGGCAAGCTGCGCATCGCCTGCCCGATCCTGCCGCGCATCGCCAACTTCGACGACCTCGACCCGCTCAAGGCCGAAAGCGGCGTCGAACTGGTGATGGTGCCGCCCGGCCAGCCGATCCCCGCCGATGCGACACTCGTCGTCCTGCCCGGCTCGAAAGCGACGATCGCGGATCTCGCCGCGCTTCGTCGCGAAGGCTGGGACGTCGATATTCTGGCGCACGCGCGTCGCGGCGGGGCGGTCCTCGGGCTATGCGGCGGCTATCAGATGCTCGGCAAGCGCATCGCCGATCCCGAGGGGATCGAGGGCCCGCCGGGCGCGGTCGAAGGCCTCGGGCTGCTCGACGTCGAGACCGTGCTCGGCCCGGCCAAAGCCCTGCGGCACGTGCGCGGCACGGCGCTCGGCGCGAACCTGGAGGCCTACGAGATGCATGTCGGCGCGACCGACGGGCCCGACCGCGCCCGCCCCCTCGCCGTGCTCGAGGACGGCCGCAGCGACGGCGCGATCTCGCGCGACGGCCGCGTGATCGGAACCTATCTGCACGGCCTGCTCGCGAGCACCGACTTGCGCGCGGCCTTGCTCTCGCGGCTCGGCGCGCGATCGGACGGGACGGATCACCCGGCCACGGTCGATGCCGCGCTCGACGATATCGCCGCCGTCCTCGAACAGCATCTCGACATCGACGCGATGCTCGCCCTCGCCGGGCTGGGCAACGCCTCGTGACCCGGCTCCTGGTCCTTGGCGGCGCGCGATCGGGCAAGAGCCGCTATGCCCAGCAGCGGGCCGAAGCGATGCGGCGCGAGCGGATCTTCATCGCCACCGCGCAGGCTTTCGACGCCGAGATGGAAGAGCGCATTACGCGCCACCGGCGCGATCGCGGGCCGGACTGGCGAACCATCGAAGCGCCGCTCGATCTGCCCGAGTCGATCACCGCCGCCGCGCGCGCCGATGCCGTGCTGCTGGTCGACTGCCTGACGCTTTGGACAACCAACCTGATGATGGCCGAACGCGACGTCGGCGCGGCAACGGCGCGTCTTGCTGAAGCGCTCGCCACCGCGCACGGCCCGGTCGTCGTGGTCGCCAACGAAGTCGGCTGGGGCATCGTCCCAGACAATCCCCTGGCGCGCGCGTTTCGCGACCATGCCGGTCTGGTTAACCAGGCCGCGGCGCAGGCGGTAGACGAGGTACGGCTCGTGGTTGCCGGAAAGTCGCTCGAGCTGTGCTGAGGATTGCCAGATATGATCCACTCACCGATCGCTCTCACGAGCCCGCTCAGGCTGGCTCGCGCCTCCAGCGGGCTCGTCCAAAGTTTGCGATTGACTCGCAATATCGAGAATATTAGCTCCCGTGCTCACGCCGTCAAAAGGGCTTGCGCGATCACCGCGCGGGCGCCGCCGGTTCGCCCGGCGAAGGCGCCGCCGGCCCGCGGGGCGCTGGCGGCAAGGATCGTTCGTTCGGCTGGGTAGGCACATTGGCTGCATCGCTGGCTTCGCTGTTCCTGGCCTATCGCAGGGAGTTGCTCGCCTTTCTCTCGCGGCGGTTGCGCGACCGGCAGCTTGCGGCGGACATGGTCCAGGACGTCTACCTGCGCCTCGCCGAACGCGGTGACGCGCGCGACTATGCGAACGGGCGCGCCTATCTCTTCAGGATCGCCACCAACCTCGCGATCGACCACGAGCGGCGACGCACGCGCCTGGCCTCGGTCTACGCCAGCGATGCGGAGGCAGAGGCGATCGCCGACGACAAGCCCGATTCGGAACGGCTGCTCGATGCGCGCGACCGGCTCGATCGCGTCCGCGCGGCGCTGGCGGAACTTCCCGAACTGACCCAGCAGATCGTCCGGCTGGTGCGGATCGAGGGTCACTCCTATGCGCAGACGGCCCGTCTCCTGCGCATTTCCGAAAGCTCGGTGCAAAAGCATCTGGCGGCCGGGGTGCGTCATGCGGCACATGCTATCTCGCCCTTGCGAGGCGAAGCGATTACGCGATCGCGCGCTGAAAACGTCATACCGTTGAAGGACCATGACGGGACCGCGCGAAAATGACCCCGGACGACGCCACGGAATCCGATCCCATAGAGGCCGAAGCCGCCGAATGGGTGGTTCGCGCCGCCGCTCCGGACTTCTCGGACACCGAAGGCTTGCAGCGGTTCCGCGCGACGAGCCCGCGCCATTCGCAAGCGTTCCTGCTCGCCTCGCAGGCCTGGGATGCGCTGGCCGAGACCGACCTTTGCGACGGACCCGACCCGGTGCCCGTCCGGGCGGGACACGGCGGGCCGACCCCGTGGAAGGCGGCGCTCGCCGCGTCGGTGGCGCTGGCGGTCGGCCTCGCCTCCTATCCACATCTCGCGCTGGCGCTACGCGCGGACTTGCGCACCTCGGCGGGCGAGCGGCACACGGCCAGGCTTCCCGACGGCAGCCGGGTGGTCCTCGATGCCCGCACCGCGATCGAACTTGCCTATTCGGACGAGGAACGAAGGATCGTCCTGCTCGAAGGCCAGGCGCTGTTCGAGGCGCGACCCGCCGCGCAGGATGGGCGCCCCTTCGTCGTCGAGTCGGAAGGCGGCACCGTTCGCGCGCTGGGAACGCGCTTCACCGTCAACGATCTGGGTGAGGAGGCCGACGTCGTCGCGCTCGAACACCGCATAGAGATCAGCGCGGATGACGGCGCGGTGATGGTCGGTCCAGGCAGCGCGGTTCGGTTCGGCGCGCACTCTCGCCCCGTCAGGAGGGACGCGGCCGCCGCCGTCGGCGAGGCCTGGCAACGCGACCGGCTGATGCTGGATCGCGTGCGGCTCTCCGAAGCAGCCGAGATGCTCAGCCGCTATAGCGAAACGCCGGTTCGCTACTGGGGCGGCGGCGCGCGTGATCGCCTCGTCAGCGGTGCCTTCAGCACCGACGACATCGACGGCGCCACGCGCGCGATCGCGAGCGAGTTCGGGCTGCAAATCACCCGAATTCCGCTCGTCGGCACGATCCTGCACTGACACTTCGCAAAAAAATCGCACCGCCGCTTACCGGATCGCGCGAGACGTTCGTCTTACCCTTCGAGTCCTTAATGCAATCCATTCGCATTAGCATATCGAAAGGGGGATCCGAGTTTGTCCGTTCTCGTGTTTCGTGCCGCCGGCATGCCATTGGCCGCCGCTTTGCTTGCAACGACCGCATCGCTGGCCTTGCCAGCGCCCGCCGACGCCCAGGAAAGCGCCGCGGCAAGGCGCGACTACGCGATCCCGGCGGGCAATCTCAACGCCGCGCTTCTCGCCTTTGCGGAAACGTCCGGAGTGGAAATCGTCTACGACGCCACGCGCCTAGGCAATGCCCGGACGCGAGGACTGCAAGGCCCTCATTCGGTCGCGGAGGGCCTCGCTCTGCTGCTCGAAGGAACCGGTTTCACCTACCGCTTCACCGGCCCGTCGACGGTCAGCATCCGGCCCCGGCCGCCGCGCCAGGCGTCCCCGCCCCCTTCGCGCGCCGAGACCGCGGGCGCCGTCAAGCTCAAGGGCATGACCGTCGTCGACAGCGCGATCGATGATGAGGAGACTTACGCCCCGGCGCCGACTTCGGTCGCGACCAAGATCGAGCTGCCGGTCCGCAAGACGCCGTTCACGATCAATCAGGCGAGCGAGGAACTGATCGAGGAGCGCGGCGACGTCAACATCTTCGAGACGCTCGAAAATTTCGCCGGCGTCACCACCACGAGCACCAACGCCGACATCGGACAGGGCATCTCGCGTTCGATCCAGGTGCGCGGTTTCGATCTCGGCGGCGCGGGCCAAACGCTGGTCAACGGGCAGCGCGCCTACAGCCTGGGCTCGCAGAACCGCGATGCGGCCAATCTCGAACGCGTGGAACTGCTGCGCGGCCCCGCGGCGCTCTACTACGGCGCGGCCCAGCCCGGCGGCGTGATCAACTATGTCTACAAGCGGCCCAAGGCCACGGCACGCTATGCGGTCAAAGCCGACGTCGACAGCGAAGGCAGCTACGGCGGTTCCATCGACCTGACAGGGCCGATCGACGCCGCAGGCACCCTGCTCTACCGCGCCGTCGGCAACTACTCGCGCTACGAGGACGATCAGGACCACATTTTCTCGAACCCGGTCAGCGCGCTCGCCGCCCTGACCTGGAGCCCCTCGCCCGAATTCAGCACCACGTTCACTTACGAGTACTACGACTTCGAATCGGTCCCCGAACAGGAGAACAACAAGCGCGACGGCACCACCGGCGAGTATTTCCCGGTGCCGCGCGATTTTTTCTGGGGCAATCTCAACGACCGCGCGGTCCGGACCTCGCACACTCTCATCTGGGATGCGAAATGGACACCGAGCGACGCGCTTAAGGTCAGTGCCTACGCCAACTTCCAGCGCGCCGATCAGTGGTATCAGAACACGCGCATCGCCGGCGGCGGCCGCGCGGGTTATCCGGCGTCGGCCGATGCCGACGGCAACGTCCCGCGCTATGTCTCGATGGGCCGCAATTCCTCGCCCGAGACCGAGCGGGAGAACCTCTCGTTCGGGCTCGACGTCTCGGGCCGGTTCGAGACCTTCGGGCTCGGCCACGACTGGCTTGTCGGCGGCGGCTACGGCCAGACGCGTTCGCGATCATCCTATATTCCCTCCTACCTCTCATGCCTGTTCGGCCAGAGCACGACCTCGAACGACTGCGAGGGCGAGCCGCGCTCGCTGGCGCCGCCTGACCTCAACATCTTCGATCCGGTCCACGAGGACTGGGAAGGCGCCTATCTGCTCGACGAGGCGATCTTCGCGGTGCCCTGGGACAAGCGCGAGGACTACAATCTCTACGTCCAGGACCTGATCACACTTCCCAACGACACGACGCGAGTGATGCTCGCCGTCGGCTGGTCGCGGTTCGAGAACCTGGGACGCGGCGGCATCTCGAACTGGCGTACGCTCGAGCGCAACGATGACACCCGCAACGATGTCGAGGCATGGTCGCCGCGCTTCGCGATCATGCAGGACATCGGCGATAGCTCGACGATCTACGCCAGCTTCGGCGAAAGCTTCCAGCCCCAGTCCAGCCTGACGCTCAACGACATCGACGGCGAGCTCATCCTCGATCCGGAGCGGGGACGGCAATACGAGATCGGCTACAAGCGCGATCTGTTCTACGGCGAAGGCCTGCTGCAGGTCTCGCTGTTCCGGCTCGAGAAGGAGAACGTCGCGCGCGCGGCCAACCCGGACACCTGTGATCCCAACGTCGTCACTCCGGGCGCGCCGCTATACTGCTACTACCTCCTCGACGGGCTGCAGCGCTCGGACGGGCTCGAAATCTCGCTGAGCGGCAACATCACTTCCTGGTGGTCCGCCTCGATGGGCTACAGCTATCTCGATGCGACGGTGGTCGAATCGAACGACGTGAACAACGTCGGCAAGCAGATCCCCTATGTGCCCGAACACAGCCTGACGCTGTGGAACCGCTGGACCCTGTTCGACTGGGCCGACGGCAGCAACCTCGGCGCAGGCGTGGGCCTCAAGCTCTACGACCGGGTCAACAACGGCTTCGACGACGAGGGCGAGACCGACTGGAACCCGTCCTACGAGCTGGTCGACGTGGGCCTCTACTACACCGCGCCGCTGGCCGCAGGCCAGGTGAAGGTGAGCGCGCAGATCAAGAACCTGTTCGATGCGACCTACTACGACCGGCGCCGCTATCGCAGCAGCGGCGCCATCGTGTGGGGCAACAAGCGGCGCGCTTTCCTCAATCTGGAATACCGCTTCTGATGGCGTCCGCGGCGCCCTCCACCGGTCGTTACCGGCTTGCCATCGCCTCGCGCAGTCTGGCCGCGATCCTCGGGAGCTACGGGCTGGCCGTGCTGACCTCGCTGGCGATCACCGCTGGCCTCGCGAACGTCCTTGGCGCGCGCGATGCGGTGACGCTGGGCCGGATGATCGGCTTTCTGGTCTATGCTGGGGCAGCCATCTGGGCCTTCGGCTGCCGAAGCGCCGAGAGCGCCTGGACGGGCATCGGCCTGGCCAGCGCGCTCGCCGCGCTCGGCCTGCTCGCGGCGGGAGGTGCGGCATGAAGGGGCGCAAGGGACAGGACCTGGGCCTGCGCCAGTCGATGTCGTGGCTGCACGGCTGGTCGGGGCTCCTGCTCGGCTGGCTACTCTTCGCGATCTTCTTTACCGGGACCATCGCCTATTTCCGGCAGGAAGTGACCGCGTGGATGCAGCCCGAGACGGCCGCCTCGCGCCCCTCGCCTCAAGCTGCCGAGCTTGCGATCGCAAAGCTCGCCGCCGTTGCCCCCGATGCCGCAAGCTGGCGGATCAGCCTGCCGAACGACCGCAGCAACACGCTCGGGATCTCGTGGCGCAAGGCGCAGCCCGAGACGCGCGCGCGCGGCGGCAATGGTCGCGGCGAGCGCGGAGGCGAAGGCAACCGCAATCGCGGCCGTCGCGGCGGCGGGCGCGATCGCGGCGAGAGCCTGACGCTCGATGCCACCACCGGCGCGACGATCACACCGCGCGAAACCGCCGGCGGCACGTTCCTCTACCGCTTCCACTTCGAGCTCTATGCCCTCCCGCGCGAGTGGGCCCGCTGGATCGTCGGCATCGCCACCATGGCGATGTTCGTGGCGATCATCTCCGGCGTCATCACGCACAAGAAGATCTTCAAGGACTTTTTCACCTTCCGGCCCGCCAAGGGGCAGCGAAGCTGGCTCGATGCGCACAACGCCACCGCCGTGCTGGCACTGCCGTTCCACCTCATGATCACTTATTCGGGGCTGCTGCTGTTCGCCTCCACCCTCCTGCCCTGGGCGGGCGACATGGCGTTCGGAGAAGATCCGCGCGCCAGCCGGGCCGAAGCCCGCGCGGCGCAGGCGCGCGAAGTCGAAGCGCTGCAGGCTCGCCTCGCCGATGCCGCCGGGACGGACCCGGCGATGGCGCCAATCGCGCCGATGCTGGCGCGGGCCGAGCGGATCTGGGGCCAGCCGGCAAGCCGCATTACCATCACCGATCCCGGCAAGCCGGGCGCGCTCGTAGAGGTCCTGCCGACCCGGAACGACAGCCTGGCCCAGCACAGCGGCAGCGGCGGCCTCGGCGCGGTCAAGCTGCGCTTCGCCGGAGCGACCGGCGCGTTGATCGACGAACAGCGCGACGCGCCCGGCTCGGCCATCGCCACGATCGACACCGCCCTTGGCAGCCTCCATCGTGCGCGCTTCGCCCCGCCGGGTCTGCGCTGGCTGTTCTTCCTGGCGGGCGTGGGCGGCACGGTCATGGTCGGCTCAGGCTTGGTGCTCTGGTCGGTCAAGCGCGCGGAAAAGCGCAAAGGCGCGCCCGGCCATTTCGGCCACAAGCTGGTCGATCATCTCAATGTCGGCGCGGTGGCTGGTCTGTGCATCGCCACGGCAGGCTACTTCTGGGCCAATCGCCTGCTGCCCGCGCGCCTCGACGATCGTGGCGAATGGGAGATCGCCTGCTTCCTCGCGATCTGGCTGGCAAGCTTCGTCCATCCGCTGCTGCGCCCGCTCAGGGCGGCATGGCTCGAGCAACTAACCGCCGCCGGGGCCTTGTTCGCGGCGCTCCCCGTGCTCAACCTGATGACCAGCCATGCCCATCTCGGCGTGACCGTGCCCGCAGGCAACTGGATGGTCGCCGGCTTCGACCTCGTGGCGCTGGCAACCGGGCTCGCGCTCCTCGCCGCCGCCGCGAAGCTGCGCAGGCGTATCGCACGCGCCGCGTCCAAGCCGCCCGTCGCCACGCACGCCGCGCGGCTTGCGGCCGAATAGCGAAAGGCCCGAAAGATCCATGGAACTCGCTACGTTCGCGCTTGCCCTCACGGGCTTCATCCTGCTGGCGCTCGCGATGAAGCGCCATCGCGAGCAGATGTTCGGCAAGGGCCGCGACCTGCCGCTATCGCGGCTCGCTCGCCCCGCCGGTTTCGCGCTTTTGGGCCTCTCGCTGCTGCCGTGCCTCTCGGCATACGGACTCTCGATGGCGGTGACCTGGTGGCTGGGCCTGCTGACGGCCGCCGCAGCCCCGGTGCTGTTGCTGCTCACCTATCGGCCGGCCGTGCTCGGGCCGCTGGGCGCCGTCGCGCCGGTGGTCGCGCTCGCGCTGCTGCTGGCCCCATGACGATACGATACGGCAGCGGGGCGGTCAGCCGGGCAGTCCGTCCGTCTGGCGCAGCGCCTCACCGAGCGCGAGCGCGGCCGACGAAGCAAGGTTCATCGAGCGGACCTGCGGCCGCATCGGAATGCGCACGCGCGCGTCGCAAGCCTGCGCCACCGCGTCGGGCACGCCCGCGCTTTCCTTGCCGAACAGCAGGACGTCATCGGCCCTGAAGCGGAAATCGAAAACCGACTGGCGGCTCTTGGTGGTGAACAGCACCAGCCGCCGCGAGCCAATCGCGCACCGGAAGGCGTCGAACCCGGCGTGGCGAACCACGGTGACGTGGTCGATATAGTCCATCGCCGCGCGGCGGACGCGCCGGTCGTCCCAGGCAAAGCCCATCGGCTCGATCAGATCGACTTCCGCCCCCATGCAGGCGCCGAGCCGCAGCACGGCGCCGACGTTTCCCGCGATTTCCGGTTCGAACAGGGCCAGGCGCATCGCAGCCGCTTGGCCGCAGCGCGCCGGCGATGCAAGTGTGCGTGTGCCCGCCGCCGGCCTCAGGCAAGCGCCAGGCGGTTGGTTCCGCGCTCCACCTGCATCCGGTGCCGGTCAAGCAGTTCGAGCGAGCGCCGGTGGCGCGAATGGAGGAACAGCCATTCGTTCGTCACCCGATCCGGTCGCACGTCCACGACCATGTAGCCGCGCCGGCTGGTGTCGCACCATTTCAGCGCGGGATTGCTCTCGCGGTAGCTGCGCGCGACCGCCTGGGGATCGCCCGAATAGCGCTTGTCGAAGCCGAGCGACGAAACGCTGTGCCCGGCGAACTCCACCCCGGCGGGCTTGCCCGCGTTGTCGAGGTCGAAGGCCCAGGCGTTGTGGCTGTCGCCGCTGAGAACCACGAGGTCGCACCCTGCCGACTGGGCGGCCGACAGCACGCGCGCGCGGGCGGCGGGATAGCCGTCCCAGCGGTCCATGCTCAACGGTATGCCCAGTTCGGCGAGCTTTGCCGCAAGATCGAGCTCGGTCTTCTCCTGCTCCGTCGGGGCCGCACCGGCAGGAAACCACGCGCCGTAGTCGCGCGGCATGAGCGTGGTGCCCATTATGACTTGTTGCGCGAGGATCTGCCACCGTGTCCCCGCCGCCACCGACCCGGCGAATCCCTCGGCGAGCCAGGCTTCCTGCGCCGCGCCCATCATCGTGCGCGCGGGGTCCGCCAGCGGTCCGTCGCGAAAGGCGATCGCGGCGGCGAGCGGATCGGGCTTGTCCTTGAGCCAGGCGCCAAGGTCGAGCTGCTCGCTGCGCGCGAGGATGCGGGTCTCGAGGCGGTACAGGCTCGCCAGATCGCCCAGCTCGTAGCGGCTATAGGGATCGGGGCGCATCGGCATCCACTCGTGCCAGGCCTGCATGGCCGCCCCCATCCGCACGGCCCACGGACCCTCGTCGGCGGGATCGTGATTGGCCGCGCCGTGCTGCCAGGAGTTGTTCACCGTCTCGTGATCGTCGCACATGGCGATCATCGGATAGGCCCGATGCAGCGCCTGCAGATCGGGATCGAGCCTATAGCTGGCGTAGCGCTGGCGGTAATCGAGCAGACTGACCGCCTCGTGATGCGGCTGGATGCCGCGCCCGACGACAAGTTCGGGGAGCGCGTCCGACCGCGTGAGCTTGGATTCGTAAATGTAATCGCCAAGATGCACGACGAGATCGAGGTCGTCGCGCGCGGCCGCATGGCCATAGGCGTTGAACCAGCCCGAGGTCGCGTTGGAGCAGGAAAAGACGCCGATGCGGAAGTGGTCGAGCGGCCCCTCGGGGAGCGTACGGGTGCGCCCCACATCCGAGACCTCTCCGTCCGGCGCCGTAAAGCGGTAGTAGAGCCAGCGGCCCGGCTCCAGCCCCTCGGGGCGGAATTTGGCGCAGAAGTCGCTCTCGGGCCCGACCCGCGCAGAGCCGCGCGCGAGGATCGACGCAAACTCGGGCTCGCGCGCGAGTTCCACGCGCAGCAGCGCCGAACCGCCACCCGCCGGTACGTAGCGCGTCCATAAGGTGACGCTGTCCTGCAGCGGATCGCCGCTGGCGACCGAATGGGTGAAGCCCCGCGCGGCTGGCGCCGCGTAAAGCGTCCCGGGCGCAAGGCCAAGCAGCGGGGCCAGCGCCGCAGCCTCAAGCAGGCTGCGCCGCGATACGAAAGTGAGGGGGGCGTCGGTTGTCATAGCGCTGGGCGCTATCGCAAAGCGATGACAGTCCCGTTGCACTCTTCCGCGCTCGAACGTCGCACAATGGACATCAAAGCATCACATAACTTTCAGATATCTGACATCTAACTTACGAATAGATGTCACGGAACCTGCCTAAAGGCCCCGCTCATCAGAACAGTGATGAACAGGGAACCGCACATGACAGCCATCCATTCGCTCCGTCCCCGGGGCCGCCGCCGCTTGCTGCGCGCGGCCATTCTCGCCGGCACTTTCCTGCCCGGCACGGCGTTCGCCGGCGTGATTTCGGGCGTCATCATGGACGCGGCGCTCGACCGGCCGATCCGCGGCGCCACGGTCGCGGTGGAGGGCAGCGACACGACGGTCACCACCGACGAGGACGGCCGTTATGTTCTCTACGACGTCGATGCGGGCAGCTACACCCTGACCGTGAGCCAGCCCGGCTACCGCGACGAGACCTTGCAGGTCACCGTTCCGCAGACCGGCACCGTCACGGCCAACGGCTCGATCGCGCTCGCCGACAGTGCGGCGCGGGGCGGCGACATCGTGGTGACCGGCGCGCGCGCCTCGCGGCTGCTGGCGATCCAGCGCAAGCGCGCGCTGTCGGTCGTCGCCGACGTCGTCTCCTCCGACGGGATCGGCAAGCTGCCCGATTACAACACCGCCGAAGCGCTGCAGCGCCTGCCCGGCATCTCGGTCGACATCGACCAGGGCGAGCCGCGCTACGTCGTCATCCGCGGCGTCGATCCGAACCTCAACCTCGTGACGATCGACGGCAACGTCGTCGGCATTCCCGAAGCCGAAGGGCGGCAGGTCGCGCTCGATACGATCCCGTCCGATCTGGTCGGCGCGATCGAAGTGGTTAAGACGGTCACGCCCGACTACGACGCCAACGCGATCGGCGGCGCGATCAACATCGTCACACCGAGCGCCTACGACCGCTCCGAGCCTTACACCTTCGTCTCGGCGCGCGGCATCTACGGCAGCAAGGCGGACAAGGCGAGCCTGGGCGCCAGTGCGATCCACGGCCAGACCTTCGGCGGCGAGGACCAGTTCGGTGTCGTCGTCGGCGCCAGCTATTCCAAGCGCTTCATCGACAGCCAGCTCGTCGATCCGCTGAGCTGGAGCGAAGTGGCGGACGGCTTCTGGGCGCCCGGCGGCATGCGGATGTACAACTACTCGATCATGCGCGAGCGCATCGGCGCGATCGCCAACCTCGAATGGCGGCCGAACGGCGACGTGCGGGTCTACGTGAACTCGATCTACAACGAGTTCACCGACCACGAAGGCCGCGACCAGTTCGACTACGACATGTTCCGCGGCACGGCGACGGTCTCGGGCAACCAGGTGACCTACGACCGCGGTCGGGCGACGCGCGAATTCCGCCAGAACAACCAGACCCAGAAGCTCTACAATATCTCGCCGGGTGTCGATCTGCGCTTCGGCACGATCGAACTCAAGCTCAACTACACGTATGCCCACGCGCAGGAGCACACGCCGATCCGCGACGACATCGAGTTCCGCTCGGGCGGCGACAAGGTCTCGACGATCGTTGTCGACGGTTCGATGCCGACCTTCGCCGCGATCGACGACACGCTGTTCGATCCCGCCGCCTTCCCGATGCGCCGCATCCGCCTGCGCCGCGAGACGATCGACGAGGATCTGCACGCGGTGAAGGCCGACGTGAAGGTCGATTTCGCCGACGGCACCGACAGCTTCGTCAAATTCGGCGGCAAGTTCACCGACCGCTCCAAGGACCGCGACAACTATCAGGAAGTGTGGACTCCGGTCGACGGCTACAGCTTCGCCGACACCGGCGGCGCCCTCGCCCCGATCTCCGGCTTCTTCGGCGGCAAGTACGATTTCGGCCCGGCCATGGATTACGACGGCGTGCTCGACTACGCCTTCGCGCAAGGCTCGGGCCGGATGGAGCTGGACGAGGAAGCGACCGCCTTCAACGACAAGGCGAGCGACTATCGCATAAGCGAGAAGATCTATGCCGGCTACGCCATGGCCAGCATCGACATGGGCGCGCTCAACGTGATCGGCGGCGCGCGCATCGAGTACACTTCGGGCACCTACGACGCCTTCGCCATTCGCGACACCGACGGGGACGGCGAGGTCGAGATCTCCGACATCACCCCGCTCGAGTTCAAGAAGGAATACACCTACGTCCTTCCCAACGTCACGCTGAACTACCGCCCGAGCGAGCAGATGGTGTTCCGTGCCGCGTGGACCAACACGATCGGCCGCCCGAACTACTCCGATGTCGTGCCCACCTTCGAGGAAGAGGACGGAAACGGCGAATCGGGCAACCCCAACCTCAGGCCCTACACCTCGATGGGACTGGACGTTTCGGCCGAATACTATCCCGACGCCGACACCGTGTTCGCCGTCGCCGGCTTCTACAAGAACATCAAGAACCCGATCTACTCGCAGACCATCTACGATACCTCTTTCGCCGGGGTGGACCTGCTCAGCCTTTCGCAACCGCAAAACGCCGACAGCGGCGAACTGTTCGGCCTCGAGGCCAACATGACGACGCGGCTCAAGTTCCTGCCTGCGCCGTTCGACGGCTTCGGGATCTCGGCCAATGTCACCTATGTCGATTCCAGCGTCGACGTGCCCGGCCGCGATGACGACGACCTGCCGTTCTTCCGCCAGTCCAAGTGGCTCGCGGGCGGCGCGCTGTTCTTCGAGAAGGGGCCGATCGAGGCCCGCCTCGCGGTCAGCTACCGCGACGCCTACCTGGTCGGCGTGGGCGCGAGCAGGGACTTCGACAGCTACATCGACGGCCGCACCGTGCTCGACGCGCGGATCGGCTATCGCGTCTTCGAGGGCGTCGAGGTCTTCGGCTCGGTCTCGAACTTCGGCGAGGAGCCGCTCGTCGGCTACCAGGGCTATTCCAGCCGCGTCACGTCGCGCGAGGAATACGGCGTCAACGCCGACTTCGGAATCAGCGCGAAGTTCTGATCCGAACCCACGGACAACCAATACAAAGGCCGGCTTCCCGAGGGAAAGCCGGCCTTCTGTTTGCTGACCGCTGAGCCTCAGACGGGCTCGGGCAGCCTGTCGAGGTACTTGTCGAGCGTGAGCGGATAATCGCGCACGCGGATACCGGTGGCGTTGTAGATCGCATTGGCGACCGCCGCGCCCGGACCACAGATTCCGAGTTCGCCGACGCCCTTCGCCTTGAGCGGCGAAACGATGTCGTCGAGCGTGTCGAGGAACACCACCTCCTGGTGCGGGATGTCGGCGTGGACCGGCACTTCGTAGCCCGCCAGGTCGTGGTTGACGAAGAAGCCGAAGCGCGTGTCGACCGCCAGTTCCTCCATCAGCGCGGCCCCGGCGGCCATCACCATCGCGCCGATCACCTGGCTGCGCGCCGAGAGCGGATTGAGGATGCGCCCTGCGTCGCATACCGCGAGCATGCGGCGGATGCGCGTCTCACCAGTATAGGCGTCGACCGCGATTTCGCAGAAATGGGCCGCGTAGGTACCGACGTCGTAGCCGCTCTTGAAGTCGCCGAAGGAGATGCTCCCCTCGGCGCTGATCGCGCCCGCCTCGGTGAGCGCCATGTCCTTGCCGCCCGCGCGGATGCGGCCGTTCTCGAACACCGCGTCATCCCCGGCAAAGCCGAGCTTCTCGCCGATCTTGCGCCGCAGTTCGACGCAGGCGGCGTAGACGCCGGCAGTCGAACTTGCCGCGCCCCACTGCCCGCCCGAACCGGAAGAGGCCGGAAAGCGCGAGTCGCCCAGGACAACGCTCACCTTTTCGAGCGGGACGCCGAGCGATTCGGCCGCCGTCTGCGCGATGATCGTATAGCTGCCGGTGCCGATGTCGGTCATGTCGGTCTCGACCTTGAGACCGCCATCCTTGGCAAGCGAAACCCGCGCGCCCGACTCCTGCGTCGGACCGCCGCGATAGCCGGCGGCGACGCCCATGCCGATCAGCCAGTCGCCCTCGCGCACCGTGCCCGGCTTCGCACTGCGCCGCGACCAGCCGAACCGCTCGGCGCCTTCGCGCAGACAGCGCACGAGGTTGCGTTCGGAGAACTTCTTGTCGGGCGATCCGGGCACCATCTCGGGCTCGTTGCGGATGCGCAGCTCGATGGGGTCCATGCCGAGTTTCTCGGCCAGTTCGTCCATCGCCGCCTCGAGCGCGAGATGGCCGACCGCCTCGCCCGGCGCGCGCATCGCGTTGCCCTCGGGCAAGTCGAGCGTGGCGATGTAGTTCGCGGTGAGCCGGTTCGCCCCGGCATAGAGCTTGGGCGTCTGCAGCGTGCCGTTCTCGCCGTCCTCGCCGTTGAGGTTGCCCGACCAGTTCTCGTGCGCGATCGCGGTGATCCGGCCATCGTTTTGCGCGCCGATCCGCACGCGCTGGATGGTCGCGTGGCGATGAGTGGTGTTGTTCGCCACGAGCGGACGCTGGAGCGTGATCTTGACCGGACGTTTCGCCGCCTTGGCGGCAAGCGCCGCGAGCACCGCGTCCGAGCGGATGAACAGCTTTCCGCCGAACCCCCCGCCGATATAGGGCGAATCGAGCCGGACGTTTTCCGGATCGATGCCCAGAATCTTCCCCATGCTCTCCTTGCCCCACTGGATCATCTGGTTCGACGTCCACAGCGTGAGCTTGTCGCCCTCCCACGACGCGATCGTCGCATGTGGCTCCATCATCGCGTGAGTCTCGTCGGGCGTGGTGTAGCGCCCGTCAAACTTCACCGGCGCCGCCGCATAGGCTGCGTCGAAATCGCCCAGCGTCTTCTTGTCGGGCTTGCCCCCGCCAGTCTTCGCGAGCGGGGCCTGGGGCGCGGCCTCGGGCAGGTCGAACCGGCCGTCGGCGCGGGCGTATGTCGTGCGGATCAGGCCCGCGGCCGCCCGTGCCTGCTCGAAGGTCTCGGCCACCACGCAGGCGATCGCCTGGTGGTAGTGCGCGATGTCACGACCGCCGAACAGCGGCGCGTTATTCGACATGCCCTTGCCGACGGGCTCGGTCTCGGGCGCGGCGACGATGGCGATGACGCCGGGCGCCGCGCGGGCTTCCGACAAGTCCATCGCCGTGATGCGGCCCTTGGCGATCGCCGAACCGACGATATAGCCGTAGGCCTGATTGGCGGCGACGTCGTGCCGCTCGTAGGCATAGGGGGCGGTACCGGTGGTCTTGAGCGGACCGTCGATGCGCTGCGTCGATTTGCCGACAACCTTCGACGAATCGAACAGGTTGCGGCCGGCCGGTGCGGTGAATTCCATGGAGATCAGCTCCTCGCCTTTGCGATGACCGCGGCGAGCGTGCGCTCCGCCAGCGTGATCTTGAACTTGTTGTGTTCGCTCGGGCGCGCCTTGGCGAAAGCGCGCGAGACGACGGCCTTGGCGCCTTGCGGCAGCGCGGCTTCGGCCGCCTCGTCGCGCCAGGGCTTGGGAGCGACGCCGCCGAAGGCGACGCGGCCGGTGCCGTCATCCTGGATCACCGCCGCGACCGAGACGAGCGCGAAGGCGTAAGACCGGCGGTCGCGCACCTTGCGGTAGACATGCGTTCCCCCGATCGGCCCGGGCAGCACCACCCCGGTGATCAGTTCGCCGGGCTCGAGCACGTTGTCGCGCTCGGGAGCATCGCCGGGAAGCCGGTGAAAGTCGGCGATCGGGATCGACCGGGTGGCACCGTCGGCCTTGATCGTCTCGACCTCGGCGTCGAGCACGCGCAGCGCCACCGCCATGTCGCCGGGATAGGTCGCGATGCACTTGTCCGAGGTGCCGATCACCGCGAGCTGGCGCGAATAGCCTTCGATCGCGGCGCAGCCCGTGCCCGGCTTACGCTTGTTGCAGGGCATGTTCGGGTCGTAGAAATAGGGACAACGGGTGCGCTGCAGCAGATTGCCCGCCGTGGTCGCCTTGTTGCGAAGCTGGCCGCTCGCGCCCGCGACGATCGCCCGGCTAAGCACCGCGTAATCGCGCCGCACCCGCGCGTCGGCCGCGAGCGCCGTGTTGCTCACGAGCGCGCCGATCCTGAGGCCACCCTCGTCGGTTTCCTCGATGGCATCGAGACCGATGTCCTGCACATCGACCAGATGCGTGGGAACCTCGATCTCGAGCTTCATCAGGTCGAGCAGGTTGGTGCCGCCGCCAAGGAACATCGCCCCGCGCTTGCCGGCGACGGCGGCGGCGGCTTCGCGCGGGCTCGTGGCGCGCTGATAAGTGAATGCTCTCATGCCTCGGCTCCCGCGACCTCGGCCATGGCCTCGGCGATGTTCGAGTAGGCGCCGCAGCGGCAGATGTTGCCGCTCATGCGTTCGCGCATCTCCATGTTGGTCGGCCGCATCTCACCCTCGAGATCATCGGTGACGTGGCTGGGAATGCCCTCCTCGATCTCCTTGAGCACCGAGACCGCCGAGCAGATCTGCCCCGGCGTGCAATAGCCGCACTGATAGCCGTCGTGCTTCACGAACGCAGCCTGCATCGGATGCAGATCCTCGGGCGTGCCGAGTCCCTCGATCGTGGTGACCTCGTCGCCCATGTGCTGGACCGCGAGGCTGAGGCACGAATTGATCCGGGTGCCATTGACGATCACCGTGCACGCGCCGCACTGGCCGTGGTCGCAGCCTTTCTTGGTGCCGGTAAGCGCGAGGTGCTCGCGCAACGCATCGAGCAGCGTCGTGCGCGTATCGAGCGAGAGCTCGGCGGACTTCCCGTTGACCGAAAACCGGACAGGAACCTTGCCCGGCACGGGCACCCGCGCCGGCGCGGCGAGGACGCCGGCAGGCGTGGTGCCAGCCGCTACCGTCGCGGTTGCCGCGCTCGCTGCGAGCATGCCGCGGCGGGAAAGACCTAGTCCTCGTGTGTCGTCCATAGCGTCAGATGATCCCTGGTTGGCTGCTTGCCGATCGTTTTCCCTGATCCTGCCCGGCGTTCCAATGCGCCACCGCCCCGGGGGATCGGCTCGAGTTTTGTCGAGTAACGCAGTTCGGCCACGCATGGTTGCAAATGAAATGACCGCAGGGCGACCGGTTACCGGAGGATCACGTCGGTCGGCTCGCGACCATACCGCGCGCCATCGCAAGCCGCCGCTCGCGCCTGGCCTCGTCATCAGGGCAGACCGTCAGCTATCTCTCGATATCGCATTCAGCAGGGGAGAGGCGAGGCCGACCGAAGGAAGCGCATTCCGAGCGTGGAATCGTCGCCGCGAAAACAGCCGGCCGATGTGCCGGCATCCAAGCACATCGAAAACAACAACAGCGCGGTCTCATCGCATCGGCATGACGGGATTTTTAACTGGTATCACAAGTCGCGAGACTCTATTCTTGATTCGATAGATCAGGGCCTCCTCCATGTCAGAAGCAATTGGGTTCCACCGGTTTCGGCCGCACAAGAAGATCCTCGCTTGACGCTGGTCGAAACTCGGCATGGGCCGGCGCGGAACCGCTTTCGATCTCGCGCGGGACGATTAGCCGAAGGGATAGCCATCACGCCGGGCTTTCGCCTCGTGCGTGGATTTCTGCTCGTGCTTTGCGCGACAGCCGCAATTGCTCCGGCGCTCGCCGACGAGATGGTGCACTACGGACCACCACCCGAGTGGGTCGAAGTCTACGACGCCGCCGATATCGGCAAGGACAAGACCAGTTCCATCGCACTGCTCGACATGCAGCAGCGGATCGAAGACGGACTGCTTACGGTCTATCTCGACAACGCGGTGCGGCTCTCGAGCCCGGAAGCGCTCACGATGGCGGGCACCAGCGCGGCCATTTGGTTTCCAGACAAGGGCGACCTCACGGTGCACCGCGTCGAGATTCTGAGAGGCGATGAAACGATCGACGTGCTCGCCGGCGGCAATCGCTACAGCGTCCTGCGCCGTGAACTGGGGCTCGAACAGCGCATGCTCGACGGCTCGCTCACCGCCACGCTCGCCATTCCCGGCCTGCGGGTGGGCGACATCATCCGGATCAGCTATTCGCAAACGAGCCGCGACGCCGCCCTGCAAGGGCAGGTCGAGAATGCCTCGCTGCTGCTCGCCGCGCCGATCGAGGCGGAGTTCGGCCGTGTCCGCGCATCCTGGCCGGTCGACGAGAAGGTGGCGTGGCGCGCCGGCCCCGCGGTCGACGGCGTCGTCGAGACGACCGCCAGGGGAATGCACACGATCGCGCTCGCGCTGCCGCTCGCCAAACGCGAAGACATGCCGGGCGACGCGCCCTCGCGCTATACCCGGCCGCCGATCCTGCAACTGGGCACCTTCGAGGACTGGCCGCAGGTCTCGCGCATTTTCGCGCCGCTCTATCGCGACGAGGCGATGTTCGCGGAAGGCAAGGCGCTGCTCGCGGCCGAGATCCGCAAGATCGAGGCCGCCAGCGCCGATCCGCTGGCCCGCGCGACATTGGCGACGAAGCTGGTGCAGGACCAGGTGAGCTACCTCGCGGTGGGCATGAACGGGGGCAACTACGTCCCGCAGGCACCGACCCGGACCTGGGAGATGCGCTACGGCGACTGCAAGGCGAAGACCGTGCTCCTGCTGATGCTGCTCGATGCGCTGGGCATCGAATCCGAGCCGCTGCTGGTGAACACACGCTTCGGCGACGGTATTCCCGATATGCTGCCGATGGCCGGGGTGTTCGACCACGTGATCGTTCACGCGACGATCGCGGGCAGATCCTACTGGCTCGACGGCACCTCAACCGGTGTCACGCCCGGCAATATCGCCGACACGCCCGCATTCCATTACGGCCTGCCGCTGCGGCCGGAAGGCGCCGGCCTGCTGGCGATCGAGCCGCGCCTGCCGACCGAACCGGCGCAGGAGATCGAGATCGTTTTCGACGAATCGGGAGGCGTCGATCTGCCCGCGATCGCGACGTTCCGCCTGCGCCATCGCGGCGCGCTCGCCAGCATGCTCACCGCGCTCGACAAGGGCGCGAGCGACGAGCAGAGGAAGTCGCTGGTCGAGAGCGCGATCGGCCAGATCTACCGCAATGTCGCCTTGTTCGAGACGGCCATCATCCGCGATGAGGACGCTCAGACGGTAACCATCGAGGGCAAGGGGCTGATCTCCCCGCCGTGGAGCACCGAGGACGGCCGCCGGGTCCAGAAGCTCGATGTGCTGCCCAGCACGCATCTCGATTTCGATCACGATCGGGCCCGACCGGCGTGGCGCGAGATTCCGGTCGATCTGGGCGCCCCCGAACTCCAGGTCGTCCGTTTCGACGTGATCCTGCCCGAAGGCGAGGACGGCTATGTCTTGCGTGGCCGCACCGAGATCGACGAGAGCTTCCCAGGTATGCGGATCGCGCGCAAGGTGACGCTCGCTGACGGCCGGCTCGGGGCCGAGGAGCGTGTCGAAGTCCTGGGGGGCGAGATTGCGCCCGCCGACATTCCCGCCGGCAAGGCTGCCGCGGCGAAGATCTCGGCCTCGGCTCCATCGCTGCTCGCGCCCCAAAACGCTGCCCGGCGCTGGGAATATGCGCGGCCGGCGCTGCGCAGGCGCGTCGCGCCTTACGAAAAGGCCTATGCCGCCGCGATCGCGCGCGATCCCGAGCCCGCGCGCAACTGGATCAATCGCGCCAGCTTCCGCAAAGGCATTCTCGATCTCGAAGGCGCGCTCGCGGATATGAACGAGGCGATCAAGCGCGATCCGAGCGCCGAAAACTACGGATCGCGCAGCAATGTGCAAAAACTGCTCGGCAACCACGAGGCGGCGCTCGCGGACCATCGCAAGGCCTTCGAACTCGCGCCCTCCGCAAATCACGCGATTTCGCTCGCGACGGCGCTGGGAATGGCCGGAAAGCCCGACGAGGCGATGGCGCTGATCGACGAATATGACGATTATGGCACGAACCATGAGTACTTCGAGATGGCCCGCGCCGAGGTGCTCGCGTTCAACGGCAAGGGGATCGAGGGGCTCGCTCTGGTCGACGCGCTCGTCAGCGAGCGGCCCGACCAGGCGCACCGGCTCAACGGTTCATGCTGGTATCGCGCGCGCTTCGGCGTCGGCGGCGACGATATGATGCGCATCTGCAACGAGGCTGTCGAGAAGGCCCGCAACCCCGGCCAGGTGCTCGACAGCCGCGCGCTCGCCTTCCTGCAAAGCGGCGACTTCGCGCGGGCTCGCGACGATGCGAACGCCGCATTGCTCATCTATCCGCTGCAATACCAGACGCGCTTCGTGCGGGCCTTCGCCCTGCGCGCTCTCGCCGATCCCAAGGGCACGGAAGAACTGCGCTACCTGTCGCGCCACCTGCCCGGCCTGGCCGACGAATACGCGCGCTACGGCCTGAAACCCTGAGCGGCGACGCCCCGCACGGCAGCCTAGCGGTCTACGTGCGCGATCAGCGCCTGGTCGAGCGCCTGCGGATTGAAGGGCTTGAGCTGGTCGAACGCTCCGGCGCGCACCAGCTTGGGCCAGTCGGGCTCGGCGATCATCGCGCGCCCCACCGCGACGAGATCGAAATCGCCGCGATCGAAGCGGCGCATGAGGTCGTCGAGGCGGCTCAGGTCGAGCTCGGACGTCTTGCCCTCGCCCAGGTTGGTGAAGAAGTCGGTGTCGAGGCCGATCGAACCGATCGTGCAGGTCGGCACGCCGGTGACTTTCTTGACCCAGCCTGCCAGATTGAGGTCGCTGCCGTCATCGAAGGCCGGTTCCCAGAAGCGCCGTTGCGAACAGTCGATCAGGTCGATGCCAGCTTCGACGACCGGTGCGAGCAGTTCTTCGAGCTCCTGCGGCGTATCGGCCAGCCGCGCGGCATAGTCGACCATCTTCCACTGCGAGATGCGCAGGATGATCGGCATTCCCGGCTCGAGCTGCTCACGGCATGCGGCGACCACTTCGGCGGCGAAGCGTCCGCGCGCGCGCGGGCTGCCGCCATACTTGTCGGTGCGGTGATTGAGCGCCTTCCACAAGAACTGGTCGATGATGTAGCCGTGCGCGCCGTGCAGTTCGATCCCGTCGAAGCCGAGTTCGACCGCCTTCGCGGTGCCGCGGGCATAGGCTTCGATCACCTGGTCGATCTCGGCCTGGGTCATGCCCTCGCAGACCTTGTTCGCCGGATCGATGTAGCCCGACGGGCTGACCTGCCCGAGTTCGGGGCGATAGGCGAGCGGTCCGCCGGTCAGAACGTCCGGACCGCAATAGATCAGTCCGACGTGCCACAGTTCGGGAACGCAGATGCCGCCGCTGGCATGGACCCGCTCTGCGACGCGCCTCCAGCCGGCGAAGGCGTCCTCGCCGTGAAACCGGCCGAGCAGCGGATTGTCGCCGGACGAGGGATGGTCGATATAGACACCCTCGGTCATCACCAGGCTCGCCCCGCCCTCGGCGCGGCGGGCGTAGTATTCGGCGGCTTCCTCTCCCGGCACCCCGCCCTCGCAGACCTGCAGCCCCATCGGCGGAAACACGAAGCGGTTCGGCAGAGTGAAGCGGCCGAGCCGGAACGGCGTGAACAGGCTCTCGAAGCGGCTTTCGGTCATGAGGCTCCTCGCATCCTCGCTCGTCGGCGCGAGCGTCCATCTTGCCCTTTTTCAGCATTCGCTTAAAATATTCAAGCATAAGTCCACGCGTGCCGTCCGGCGACCCGCATGATGGTGCGTCGGCTCGGCTGCAATCTGCCGGAGGAAACGGGGCAAGGATGAGCGGGCGACGCAAGCAGGCGACTTCGGATACCAAGACCGAGATACTCGATGCCGCCGCGCTGATCATGGAGGAGGAAGGCTACGCGGCCGTCAGCTCGCGGCGCATTGCCGAGCGGGCGGGCATGAAGTCGATGCCGATCCATTACCATTTCGGCTCGATGGACGAGCTGTTTCTGGCGCTCTACCGGCGCTTCGAGAAAATCTATTTCGACCGGCTGGTCAAGGCGATGGGTTCGGATTCGCCGCTTCGGGGCCTGTGGGCGCTGAACCGCGATCCTCGCGATACCGGCCTTATCGGCGAGTTTCTGGCGCTTGCCAACCATCGCCCGGCGATCCGCGACGAAGTGGCGCGCTCTGGCGAGCGGGTCCGCGCCATCGAGACCGCGATCATCGCCGCCGCACTCAGGAACGGCGATCTCGAACCCGGCAAGCTCGAGCCGGACGTCCTCGCCTTCGTGCTGGCCGCCACTTGTCGCACGCTGCTCACCGAGCGCGCGCTCGGCATCGACGCGGCGCATGACAAGGTCGAAGCCTGTGTGGAACGCCTGCTCGATCAACTCGATCCGGCTAGAGGCACCGCCGCCGCAAGACAGGGATGACGATGGCCCGAGCTTGGGCAAGACGGCTTGACGCGCGCGCCTCTGGACATCATCAATGCCGTCAAGATTTAAGCGATCGTTGAAAATATCGGCGGCTAAACAGGCCGCCGGACCGACATTGCCGTCTCGTGAGAGGATACCATGACCGAACTGGACCGCCTGCTCGCGATCGACGCGATCAAGGCCTGCAAGGCGAACTATTTCTATGGGCTCGATCATCGCGACTGGGACTTGTGGCGCGCAAAGGTCTGGGCGCCCGACGGCCGGCTCGAAGTTCCCGAGGCGGACATGGTCGTCGAACCGCTCGACAAGATCATCGAGTGGGTCGCGGCCAGCACGGGCGATCAGGTTTCGGTGCATCACGGGCACATGCCGATCATCGATTTCCTGGGCGATGACGAAGCGAAAGTGATCTGGGCGATGGAAGACCGGCTCTACCGCACCAGGGAACACCCGCTCGAGGACGGATCGAACTACCTCCACGGGTTCGGCCACTACCACGAGACCTATGTCCGGCTCGAAAGCGGCTGGCGCATCCGATCGAGCCGTCTCACGCGATTGCGGGTCGAGACGCGAAAGCTGTTCTGACGCCTCGCGCGCCCTCGGTAAGGCTCACGCCTTGTCGGCGGTCACGTACTTCGTCTCGAGGAAGCGTTCGCGCACCGCGAGCGCGGTCAGCTCGTTGCGGGCGAGCTGTTCGGACATCGTGCCGATCTCGTCGGCGATGACCTTCAGCCCGTTTTCGAGCTGCGCCTCGGGCGTGACGCCGCTCGCGCCCGGCTTGCCATGCAACGAGCGGGGAATGCGCGTGTAGCTGTCGACGAGGCCGGGCAAATGCTCGGTGAGCAGCTTGCGCACTTCGCGCGCGGCGGGCTCGGTTTCGGGAAGCGTCTCGAGCTGGGGCGACAACTGCTCCAGCCGCGCGCCGATCAGATCGACGAGATCGAGCGCGGGCGGCGGTAGCGACCGGCGGCGCGTCTCCAGCCAAAGCTCGGTCGATCCGGCCAGTTCGGGAAGGTCGGCCTCGTGGAGGTTCTCCGCCCGCGGGCGCGGCGTCGAGGGATAGACCGCGAGCACGAAGAAGGTGACGATCGAAGCCAGGAACAGCATCACCAGCGTGCCGTCGGTCAGCCCGCCCAGCCCGATGCTCGCCGCGATCGTGCCGAGAACAAACAGCGCCACGCTCAGGAACGCGCGCCGCAGCCGCCGCATGCGGAACCGCCAGCGCTCCTTCTTGGCGCGGTAGAGGCGCAGGGCGCGCTGGCGCCGCGCATCGCGCAGGATCAGCATCTGGGCAGGGCTGCGGGTCCCGGTCATCTCGGCCTAGTCGACCGCTTCCAGCAGGTCCTTGCCGCCGGCGTCGGCCCCGCCTTCGGCCTGGCCCTGCGCCCGCGCGATATAGGCCTTAGACTTGCCGATCTCGCCTTCGAGCGCGGTCACGGTCTGCTTCATCGAATCGAGTGCCTTGAGCTTGAAGGTGTCGATCGAATCCATCGTGTCGTAGATGTTCTGGAACGCGCGGCTCAGCGTTTCGAGCGGGATCGTCGAACCCGCCGCCTGCTCGTGGATGCGCGCGGTGTTGTCCTTGAGCATCTGGCCGGTCCCGTCGATGATGCTGGCGGTGGTGGTGTTGAGCGCGGTGATCTGGTCGAGCACCAGCTTCTGGTTCGCCATCGCCTGCGCCACGGTGACTGCGGTGCGCAGCGCGCTCACTGTCGTGGTCGAGGCGCGATCGACGCCCTTGATAAGCTCGACATTGTTCTTCTTGACCAGATCGAGCGCCAGATACCCCTGCACGCTCACCGCCATCTGCGTGAGCAGGTCCTGCGTGCGCTGACGCACGTAGAACAGCGCGGTCTCGCGGATCGCCTTGGCCTTGGCGGGATCGGTGTGGTCGAGCTGCGCCGCGCGTTCCTCGAGCCCGGCGTCGAGCGCCTTCGACATGTGGATCATCTGCTCGAGCTTGCCGAGCGCGGCCCACAGGCTCTGCCGCTCGACGTCGATCGCGGCATTGTCCATCAACAGTTCGTCCTTGCCGCCCTGCAGGCGGGCGAGGATCGCGCCGATGTGTCCCTGCGCGCTGGTATAGCTGTCGAAGTAGTTGCGCAGCTTGCTGCCGAAGGGGATCACGCCGAACAGCTTGCGCGGCGCGAGCAGGTTGCCCTTGCGCGAGGGATCGAGGTCCTCGACCGTGCGCCGCAGTTCGGCGAGATCGGCGCCGACGCCGGCATCGGCGTCCATCGCGCGCACGGGGCGGTCGAGAAAGCGGTTGGACTGCCCCGAGGCCTGAGCGATCTCGCGCTGACCCATCCCGGCGATCTGGTCGACACGCCGGCCGAATTCGGGCGAATTGGCATCCTGCGCGACGAGATCCTCGATGAATTCGTCGACCCGCCCCTGCAGCTTGGTCTTGGTTTCCTCGTTCACCGGAACAAGTCCGGCGGCCTTTTCCGCCTGAACCGGCAGAACCGGATCGGGCGGAGTAAGCGTAAGACCCTCGTCTGCCTGCGTCTTTTCGCTGGTGCGGGTTTCCATAGTTTTCGTCTCGACTGCCTTCGCGATTGGGAGCAATCGAAATCTAGGGCGCGGGCCCGGCATTCACAAGTTGCAGCCGACCGCAAGGACTTGCGCCTCGACCAGTGACATGGCGCACCCGCAGTCCGGACGCGGCGCGACTTCAGTCGAGCATGACCTCGCGCAGCCGCGCCAGGTCCGCACCGGTGAAGCCCAGTCCCTGTTTCAGATAGCCTTCCGAACCGCCGTAGGTCTTGTCGATATGGGCAAAGAACTGCGCCAGATGCGAAGCCCCGCTCGGCGTATAGAGCGGCTCTGCGGTCTTGCGCGCGTTCTCGCCGAGCGAGAAGTAGTACTGCACGATCGGGTTGTCGGGATAATCCTCGGGATCGAGCTTCGGCATCTCCCATTGCGGGCGGCGCAGCGCGGTCGAGAGATGATAGTCCTTCAGGATCGTCTCGCGATCGACGCCGAGCACGTCGTAGAGAATGGCCGTCGCGATGCCGGTGCGGTCCTGCCCCGCCGAGCAGTGATAGAGAACCGCACCCTCGTCCGCGATCAGGCGCTTGAAGAAGCTGCGGTATTGCGGCGCCAGCAGCTTCTCCATCCCCGCATAAGTGTTCTCGCCATCGCCCTTGCCGAAGCGCGCGAACAGCGGCTTGAGCGAATAATCGTTCGATACGAACAGTGCGCCGGTCTTGTCGTCGATCCGATCGGGAACGACCTCGCGCTCTTCGAGCGAGCGGAAATCGACGACACTGTCGATGCCGAGCTGGCCGATGAGTGCATAGTCCGCCTCGGTTAGCATCGGCATCGCGCCCGAACGGAAGCCCCTGCCCCACTTCACCGTACGGCCATCCTTGGTGACGTAGCCGCCGATGTCGCGAAAGTTGCTGGCTTGCGCGAGCGGCAGCGACCGCTCGGCGGCCACGACCGGCTCGCCGCCATCCGCTTCCAGCAGCACATAGCCGCGCCGATCGGCGGGCATGTCCAGTTGGACGGACCTCTCCGTCCAGTCGCGCGCCACCAGCGTATCGGCGTCATCGGCGACGGTGTCATCGCTTAGCCACACCGCCACCGGCTTCGTATCTTCACGCGTCAGCTCGACGGTATCGGCATCGATCCGGGTCACGGTCGCCAGTTCGCGCGCCTGCGCGCTCGTCGCGGTGACGAGCAGCACGGCGAGGGTTACAAGCTTGCTTCGCATGGTCATATCGCTCCGCATCAGAAGGAGAATCGGCCGCCGAACAGATAGCGCGCGCCGATCTGCTCGACCTCGGTCGGCTTGTCGGTGGTGCCCTCGTAGGCGATGTAGGTTTCGTCGGTCAGGTTGGCGAGATCGGCGAAGAGCGTGAAGTTCTCGTTGATCGCGTAGCGCAGCGAAACATCGAGGTTCTCGTAGCCCTTGCGATATTCGCCGCTGCCGAGACCGCCCAGCGTGTCGAGCCAGTCGGAGCGCCACTGGTAGCTCACCCGCGCCGAGATGCCGAACTTCTCGTAAAAGACCGAGGCATTGGCGATCTTGTCCGACAGGCCCTGGAACACGATGTCCTTTTCGGTCGGCGTATCGAAGCTGCCGTCGAGCAGCGTGAGGTTGCCCTGGAAGCCGAGCCCGTCGAACGGCTCGGGCAGGAAATCGAACTGCTTGAGCACGTTGAACTCGAGCCCGTAGAGCTTGCCCTTGTCGCCGTTGAACGTGGCCCCCAGCAGATAGCCGGAGCGATCCACGCCGCCGAAATCATAGAAGTCGGACCCCACCGGGCGCTGACTCTGGTAGAGCACGTCGTCCACCCAGCGATAGAAGCCGGCGACCGAGACGAGGCCGTTGCCAGGCAGATAGTACTCGACGCTGGCATCGGCGCCCCACGTGTATTCGGGCTCGAGCGCGGGATTGCCGCCGCCGATCTCGCCCGGCGAGGCCGTGTCGTTGATCGAGGCACCCACGCGCAGCGCGCCGTAGGCGGGACGCGACACGCCGCGCTGCCCGGCAAGGCGCAGCACGAGATTGTCGGTGGCCTGGTACTTGATGTTCAGGCTTGGGAAGAAGTCATTGTAGGTCCGGCGCAGGGCGAGCGGGGCATAGACCCCGCCGGCCAGCACGGTGCCCGCGTTGTCGAGGATATAGCGTTCGAACCGCACGCCGCCGATCACCGTCGCCGCGCCGAACTCGGCCTTGGCCATGGCATAGGCGGCCAGCGTCTTTTCCTTCTGGAAGTATTTGTCGGTCGCGGGAATGTCGTTGGCGGTATCGTACAACCCGGCCGCCTGGAGCGTTTCGAGCAGCGCGTCTATGTCCTTGCGCATCGCGACGTTGTCGACGTAGTTCAGCGTGAAGCCGAGCGGGAACTGGGTGTCCCACGGCTTGCCGGTAACATAGCTGTTGATGTCGAACGGCTGGCCGACGGCGGCGCCGTATGCGCCGAGATAGACGATGTTGGAGAACGAGAAGTTGTTCCCCGCGATGTCACGATCGGCGTAGAGCCCTCCGAAGCCGAGCGTCAGACCCTCGAACTCCTTGGTCATGTCTAGCTTGAGCGTGTAGCTGTCGGAGATCGTCTTCTGACGCGCGGCGATCATGTAGGTGCCGCCAACGCTCAGGATGCCCTGGTCGAAATCGGTGATTTGCGGACCGACCGTCGGGTTGCCGTCGGGGCCCGCGACTGTCTGGTAGAGCGTTACGACCGGAAAGTTCGGATTGCTGCGGTCGTAGGTGAGCGAGGGCGACGCAAGGCCACTCGTGCTCGCCTGGGTCAGCGGCAGATAGGTCGTGTTCTCGGTGCGCGTGTAGTTCGCCTTGACGTGGACGGCGAAGCCGTCATCGCCCTCATAATCGCCGCCGATCGTGCCGATGTAGTTGCGGTTGCGGTATTCGCCATAGTTGAAGCTGCCGCGCAGCGGAACCTGGACGAGCGTGCCCTCGTCCAGATTACGTGTTCCCCCCGCCGCCTGATCGAGCCGCAATTCGTACTGGTTGCGCTGCTCGTCGTCGTTGAACTCGGTAAAGATGCCTTTGGCGTAGAGGCGCTGGCCGTCGGCCGGGCTGAACTCGATCCCGCCGAACAGGCCGTTGTTCCAGCGCTCGAGCTTGTACTGGCGGACGTCGAACTCGGTCGGCCCGAAGGTCTGGTCGGAGGCGTCGGACGGCTCGTCATAGAGGCCGACCTCGCGGTTGTCTGTCAACTGCTTGCGGCGGTAGTGCGATCCGCCGACGACGAAGCCGAACCGATCGTTGGACCACGACAGGCGCAGCGAAGCCTGCCGCTGTTCGCCGCCGCCCTGGTCCATGAACCCGTAGCCGGCATCGCCGGTGACGTGCAGTCCTTCGCGCTCCATCGGCGAATAGGTCTGCAGGTCGATGGTCGCGACGATCGCGTCGGCCTGCAGGCTCGAGGTCAGCGACTTGTTGACGACGATCTGCGAGAGCAGCACCGCCGGGATCGCGTCGAAGCGGAACGCGCGGGTATCGCCGCCCTCGTCGACACCGACCACCGGGATGCCGTCGATGTTCACCGAGGTCCAGCGGTTCGGCGCGCCGCGCACCTGGATGTAGCGCTCCTGCCCCTGGTCGCGCTGGACGGCGACGGCCGGCAGGCGCGCGAGCGCGGCGGCGCTGTTCTGGTCGGGGAAGCGGCCGACCGCGTCGGCGGCTGCGATATCCGCGACGTTGTCCGCCCGGCGCTTGGCCTCGACCGAGGCCTGCTGGGATTCGAGGATCGAGCCGGTGACGACGATGGCCTCGGCATTGGCGTCCATCTCGTCCGCGCCCTCGGCGGCGCAGGCCGCGCCGCTCCATCCGGCAACCGCGATTATTCCCGTTAACGCGGCCGCTTGTTCAATCCTGAATGTCACAGTCGACCCCCTGATCCTGAATTCGCAGGGGCACCTAGGCCGCGGCGGTGACAGGTTGAGGACCGATCCGTGACAATTGCGCGGAGGTTGGATGACACCAATTTGAAAGCGGCGTTGAGACGATGCGCACACGAGCGATGTCGCCCATCGGGCGCTCACCCGATGCGGAGTGGCCCGCCATTCGCGACGCCGGCGGACTATCTAACGATATATAACGGCGACAATGCCGTTCGAGCGTCCGGCTTAGCCGTCGTTCTTCTGAATGGACCTTCGACCGGAAGCTACGGGTATGCAACGCTTCGTTTTTCCGCGCCTTTCCACAGATCTGTATAGATATCGTCCGGTTAGATCTGACAAGAGTTTATACCTAGACCCAAGGTTGCTCCGGATCGATGCTGATCAAGGTCACGGCGAGCGACGGTGGATACAGCACCTCCGACATTTTCGAGTTCGAAGTGGGCGAGGTGAACGATTCGCCGCGGGGCCAGGACGACTCGGTCGAGACTCTGGCAGGCATGACGCTCGACATTCCGGTCGCCAACCTGCTAGCCAACGGCCTCGATATCGAGGGTTCGCCGCTCCAGATCATCGCGGTCGGCAATGCTGCCCAGGGCAGCGTTTCGCTGCAGAACGGCACGGTGACCTTCGTTCCCGAAGAAGGATTTATCGGCATGGCGAGCTTCACCCACAACGTCGGCGACGAATTCAGCTTCGACAAGGCGACCGTCACGGTCAATGTCCTCGATCCCGATGGCGGCAATGCGGCACCGGTGTTCAGCCCCGACAGCGGCAGCTTCGCGACGCTCGCCGGCACGGGCGCGGCGTTCACCGTCGCCGCCACCGATGCGGACGGTGACGCGTTGTCCTATTCGGCCGGCGAGGCGGTGCACGGCACGCTGACCGACACCGGCAACGGCAGGTTCGTCTACACGCCCGAAAACGGCTTCGTCGGCACCGACAGCTTCCACGTCACCGTCAGCGACGGAAACGGCGGGAGCGACACTTTCGCCGCGATCTTCGACGTCGTCGCCAGCGATCCTTCGGGCGGCGAGTGGCGGCTCATCACCCACAGCGGTTGGATCGGTGAAATCGGCGGGAGCGGCGACGTCTTCGGCACCACCGGTTTCGAGGACGTCACCGTTCTCGACCTCGCGGGCCGGATCTCCTTCGATCCCTCGTTCAACCGGGGCGGCGACGTGGTGCGCCTCCCGGGCGATGCCTCCGAGTGGAGCGCGAGCATCTCGGGATCGAGCGTCAGCCTGTTCGACGGCGACACCGAAGTGATCATTCCCGCGGTCCCGACCGGCCTCACGCTGGTCTTCGCCGACGGTCCGCGCATCCTCGAGATCGAAGAGAGTGACAACGTCGTGGTGATCGGCGATCAGGTGATCGACCAGACGCTCACGATACTGACCGCGGAAGCCCAGGACGTGCCGGTTCCGGTCGACGGGATCGGCGCCGATAGTTCGGCGCAATTGGTGATGAACGAAGGCGGGGCGGCCAGCGTGGGCGGCCACGTCTCGGTCTTCGGCACCGCCGATGGTTCCGAGACGATCACGATCACGTCCGGCGAGATCGTCTTCGACCCCTCCTTCAACAGGGGCGGCGACACGATCCTGGTCGACGGCTCGGCCGGGGACTTCAGCGCGGTGCAGGACGGATCGAACGTGATCATCTCTTCGATCAATCTGGCGTTCGTCGTGCCCGTCGGTCTCGGCGCCACGACCATCGGTTTCGATGAAGGGGCCGATCTGCGCGAACTCCAGATCGTCGACGGCACGATCCACTTCGGCGACCAAACTCTCGGCATCGTCCCGCTGGAAGTGGCACCCTTCGCTTAACCAAGCGAATCCCCGCTCCCCGGGACCGCCGGACGGGCGTTCGGCCAGGGCCCGGGGAGCATCCGTTCTCACCCCCGACCCCGGCCCCGCACCGCCGGATGGCGAAGGACTCTGGAAAAACGGCCGCCCGCCCTTGCCCCGAGAGGCCCAGCGCGTATTCGAGACCGCGTGAGCGCGCAGATCGAGATAGGCCAGGGTCCGGGCGGAGGCTCCGTTGCGATCGATATCGAGGAACTCCTCGCGACCCGCCTGCTCGTCCAGGGCAACAGCGGCTCGGGCAAGTCGCATCTGCTGCGCCGCCTGCTCGAGGAAAGCGCGGGGATGGTGCAGCAGATCGTCATCGACCCCGAAGGCGATTTCGTCACGCTTGCCGACGCTTTCGATCATGTCGTCGTCGATGGGGCCGCCTATTCGGGCGGCGAGATCGCCCGCCTCGCGGGGCGTATCCGCAAGCACCGCGCCTCGGTGGTGCTCGCGCTCGACAACCTTGAGATCGAGGCGCAGATGCGTTGCGCCGCGCTGTTCCTTTCGGCCCTGTTCGACGCCCCGCGCGAAGAGTGGTATCCTGCCCTCGTCATTGTCGACGAGGCGCAGATGTTCGCGCCCGCCGTTGCAGGCGACGTCAGCGACGAAGTCCGCCGCCTCTCGCTCGGCGCGATGACCAACCTCATGTGCCGGGGGCGCAAGCGCGGGCTCGCCGGGATCGTCGCGACGCAGCGGCTGGCCAAGCTGGCCAAGAACGTCGCCGCCGAAGCCTCGAATTTCCTCATGGGGCGTACCTTTCTCGACATCGACATGGCGCGCGCGGCCGACCTGCTCGGCATGGAGCGGCGCAACGCCGAGGAGATCCGCGACCTCGACCGCGGCCACTTTCTCGGCCTCGGCCCCGCGATCAGCCGGCGGCCGATCCCGGTCCGCATCGGCCCGGTCCGCACGGGATCGAAAGCCGTCTCGCACGCAATGGAACCGCCGCCGAGCATAACCGGCGACGAGTTGCACGCGCTGCTCCACGGCGAGGGCGGCCACAGCGCCGACGAAGCTGCTCCGGCCAAGCCTGGCCCGCCAGCGCGAGTCTCGGAACAAGCCGCGCCGCTTCCTCCGGGTCCGAGCCCGACCCCGCCGTTTCCGGCGATGCCGCTTTCCGACGGCATCGCGACGGCGGACGTCCTGATCGACCGGATCGCCGCGAGAGCCGCCGTCCCGGCAGAGGCCGAGGCCCAGCCCGGACGGGACGCGGAAACGGAAATCGCCGACGTGCTCGCCGAGATGGCCGCCGAGCCCGACTGCGCCTTCCGCTCGGCGGCCGTCCTCTATCAGGACTTCGCGATGCGCTGCCGCCAACGCCGCATCCGCACTCCGGCGCTCGATATCGCGCAGTTCCGGCGGCGCTTCGCGCTGGCGCTGGCCGGAGTGACCAGCGACGACGCCGGCTGGGGCGAGATCCTCGAGGCCGGAAGCGAAGTTCCCGAAGACCTGCTTGCTCCCTATCTGCTCATGGCGCGCGCCGCCCAGCGCAACGCGCCCTGCCCTGAGGACGAGGAACTCGGCCGCGTCTACGGCACGAGTTCGCCGGGCCGTATCCGGCGCCTGCTCGAATACCTCGAGAAAGGCGGCTTCATCGTCGTGCGCACCGATTTCGGCGGGCGGCGGTCGATCACGATCCCGCAACTCGGCATCGCGACGGCGCCGCTCGAAACCTGAACGGACCGCCGGTCAGGCGAGGAACGTTCGGATCGCCTGAGCGGCCCGCGTCCAGGCCGGCTCAAGCGCGGCGCAGGCCGCGGCCCGTATTCGCGTTTCGATGCCTGGCTACGCCACCCGCGTCGCCCGAAGAGTCTCTAGTAGGTTCGGAAAAGTCGGAGACGAAGCTTGCGAGCCAACTCGGGGCGTCAGACCCGGCAAGCTTCGTCTCCTCGGCATGGGCCATTCCGGCCGAGGCTGCGGATCGGGCAGGAAGTAGGGGGTTCTGGATCCGCAGCCCCGGCCGGTTTCGGGTGACGCGGGGCCATTGCGAACCCCGCGCCCGGCTTTGCCGAAATCCATGTCAGGCAAGCGTGCGGCCGGGTTGCGCAGGCCGGGACCCCGCGCGCCCACGAGGTCGTCCGGCGGCCACGCCGACGGGCTCGGCGCGGCATGGGCGCCAGGTCCCCCACCGCCGCAGTGGCGGACGGATCGAGACGCTCTTTCCGGGCCGTTCGAGACGACTTCGGGCCTCGCGACGAAAGGGCCGCCCTCGCTTTGTCTTCAAGATGCATCGCTCTTCAATCGCATGGCCGCCGCTTGGTGCTGACATGGGAAGGACGTCGCGGCGGCTTCAAACCCGCAAGACGTGTCACGCCGGGCAACCGAATATTTGATTTGCGGTTCGGTGCGCCCGGCTTCGTCTTGTCTGCAATGGAACAGGGCCAGACATTGCCGATTTCGCTCGAACCGAACCGCCTTTCGCCTGGCCCGCGGCAAGCGGCGGGCGGCGCGTGGACGCGGCACGCGAGGCTTGCTCCGGCGGCGGCGCGGCCCCATCGCGGAGCCGGGTTTTGACGCCGGAGCGCAATGACTTCTTGACGAATCCCGCGTCGCGCCGTTTACGCGCGATCGACGGGGGCATCGTTAGTGAATCGAAACGCCGGGAAGCGAAGCCTCTGCCGACAATGGGAAGCGAAGTTCAGACCAGCGGCTTGCAGAGCGTCCTGCTCAACGAGCGCGCGCGGCTGCTCCGCTTCCTGGCGGCGCGCGGCGCCGGGGAGGATGCCGAGGATCTGCTGCACGAACTTTGGCAGCGCGTCTCGGCCACGCATGCGCAGCCGATCGCGGACCCGGTTTCCTATCTTTTCCGCGCCGCCGAGAATCTCATTCGCGACCAGCGACGCTCGATGGTCAGCCGCGAACGCCGCCAGTTCGACTGGCACGAGGCCGCGAGCACCGACGAGGAACAGCCCGGCGGCGAGCGCGTGCTGATCGCCCGCGAACGTCTGCGGATCGTCGAGCAGGCGCTCGACGAGCTCGGCCCACGCGTGGCGCGCGTGTTTCGGGCCTATCGCATCGAGGGCATCAGCCAGGCCAGGATCGCCAGCCAGCTCGGCATCAGCCTGAGTTCGGTCGAGAAGGATCTGCAGAAAGCCTATCGCCGCATGGCCGAGATCAAGGCGCGTTTCGATGCAGAGTGACGCGATCATGCAACAGGCGGTCATGCCATGACCGGGGCTTCTTCGGACCTCATGGACGCGGCGCGCGCCTGGATGCTGCGGGCGAACGACCCAGCCTTCACCGACTGGGACGGTCTCACCCGGTGGCTGGAGGCCGATCCGCGCCACCTGCCCGCCTATGAACGCGCGCTGGAGGAAGATGCCTGGGCGGGCGAACTGGCCGACGCCGCCAACCGGGACGCGGTCCATGCGCCGAGCGAATCCGCTCTCCCGCGGCGCGCCGCGAGAAGGCGGCCATGGGTCGCGCTCGGCGGCGCGGTCGCGGCGGCGGTCGTGGGCGTGACGGTGTGGACGATGGCGCCCGACGCGCCCGCGTCGAACGTCTATGTCACCGCGCTGGGCGAACATCGCTCGATCGCGCTGTCCGACGGCTCGCGCATGGAGATCAATGGCGACAGCCAGGTGACCTACGACCCCGACACGCCGCGCATGGTCACTCTTGACCGCGGCGAGGCGGTGTTCGAAATCCGGCACGACGAAGCAAACCCCTTCGTCGTCCAGGCGGGCAAGGCGCGACTCATCGATGCGGGGACCGTCTTCAACGTCGTCAACGACGATGGCCGTTTCGAAGTCGCGGTCGCCGAGGGCGCGGTCATCTACGACGCGGGGCGCCAGCCGGTCAGGCTCGAACCGGGCGACGCCCTCGTACGGATGGGGCGGGACGGAGCCATCGAATTGCGCAAGGCCGATCCGGCGAACGTCGGGGCCTGGCGCGACGGGCTGCTCCAGTACGATGACGCGACGCTGACGATCGTCGCCAGGGACCTGTCGCGCACGACCGGCACGCCGATCGCGGTTTCGCCCGTGGCGCGGGACATGCATTACAGCGGGACGCTCGCCGTGGAGGGACCGGCATCGGACGTCTTCGCAAGGATCGGGCCCTTGCTGGGCGTGACATTCCGCAAGAACGGCAAAGGCTGGGAGATGACGCCTAGAGATGGTGCGATCCGCTAGTCTGATAGGCCTTGCCGCTGTCACCCTTGCGTCTCCCGCGCTCGCGCGCGAGGAGCGCTTGCCTATTGACGTGCCTGCCTCGCGGCTCGACCAGGCGGTGCGCGCCCTCGGACGGCAGAGCGGCGCCAGTATCGGCTTTCGCGACATCGGCGTCGCGCGGGTCCGCGTCAACGCGGTGCGCGGGCGCTACACCGCGGGCGAGGCGATCTACCTGATGCTCCACGAGACCGGCGCACGCGCACGACGCGTGGCGCAGGACACGTTTCTCGTCGAGGCCGACCCCGATTTCGGCAAAGCGCGCGAATCGCCGCCCCCGGCCCCGTCCCGAGCGCGCGATCCGTACAGGCCGATCCCGGACATTCCGCCGGTCGAGATCGTCGTGACCGGCACCAAGCGCGACATCCCGATCGAGGCCTATCCCGGGATGGTGCACATCATCGACGGCGACCAGCTCAACGCCAGCACCGGCCGGCTGGGCAGCGACGCGATCGCGGCGACGACGCCGAGCGTGGTCTCCACCCACCTCGGCCCGGGGCGGAACAAGCTGTTCGTGCGCGGCATCGCCGATTCGAGCTTCGTCGGCCCGACCCAGTCCACCGTCGGCCAGTACTGGGGCAACAGCCGCATCACCTACAGCGCGCCCGATCCCAGCCTGAAGCTGTTCGACGTGCGCCGGATCGAGGTACTCGAAGGCCCGCAGGGCACGCTCTACGGCGCCGGATCGCTGGGCGGGATCGTTCGCGTCGTCCCACGCGCGCCGCAGCTCGATACCGCCGGCGGCTCGGTCTGGGCGGGAGTCGAGGCCGTCTCGCACGGCCAGCCGGGGTATGACGGCGGCGCCGTGCTCAACGTGCCGCTCGTGGAAGACCGCCTCGGCTTGCGCGTGCTTGCCTTCGGGTCGGTGGAAAACGGCTACATCGACGATGCCGGGCGCGGCCTGAGCGACGTCAACGACGTCGACTCGCTGGGAGGCCGTGCCTCGCTGCGCTTCGACAACGGCGACGATCTCCTCATCGATACCAGCCTCGTCGGCCAGCGGATCAAGGGCAGCGACAGCCAGTACGCCCAGCGCGACCTCGGCGGGCTCACGCGATCGAGCGCGATCCAGCAGCCCTACAGCAACGATTTCCTGCTGGCCGACGTGGTCGTGCGCAAGTCCTGGGGCGACATCGATCTCACCACATCGCTGGGATACGCCTACCAGAACGTATCCGAGGTCTTCGAGGGCTCGGCGCTGACCAGCGTCAGCGACTCTCTGCTGGCGCCGGCCGAGACGGCGCAGGCCGCGCGCTTCAGCCAGAAGAACGTGATCAACATGTTCACCGCCGAGGTCCGCTTGTCGAAAAGCCTGCCCGACGGGACCGGCTGGCTGCTGGCGACGAGCTTCCTGCGCAACGAGGCGAAGGTGAGCCGCCAGACCGAGACGCCCCCTTTCATCAGTCCGCTGACCGGCGTGCAGAACAATGTCAATGAAGTCACGGTCTACGGCGAGGCCACGGTTTCGCCGGCGGAGCGGTTGAACGTGACCGTGGGCGCGCGGGCGGCGACCTCGCGCCTGTCCGGCGCCGCGCAGGACGCGGTCGTTCCGCTGATCGCCTACAATCTCGATCCCGGCGCGAAAGCGAGCCGCAACGAAACCCGCCTGCTGCCCTCGCTGGCGATCGCCTACCAGGCGAACCGGGACCTGACGCTGTTCGCGCGCTATCAGGAAGGCTTCAGGCCGGGCGGCATCGCCGTGCGCCGCGAATACGTGCAGCGCTACGAGGGCGACCGCGTCCGGACGGTCGAGGCCGGCCTGCGCTACCGCACGGGGGGCCTCGAGCTAGAAACGAGCGCCTCGTGGACGGACTGGAGCAACATCCAGGCGGACCTGATCGACGGCTTCGGCTTTCCCACCACCAGCAACGTGGGCGACGGCAACGTGTTCTCGGCGGGCTTCTCGGGCCGGTGGCGGCCCCTCCCCGGCCTCGAACTCGACGGCGCGATCTTCTTCAACGAATCGAAGGTCACCAGTCGCGACCAGATTCTGGTCCAGCTCCAGCAGAAGGTCGAAAGCGAGAGCTTCAACCGGCTGCCCAACATCGCCGACAAGACCGCGCGCGTCGGGTTCACCTGGTCGACGCTGCTCGACGACGACCACGACCTCGAGCTGACCGGCTTCGCGCGCTATGTCGGCAAGTCGATCCTCGGCATCGGCCCGATCCTCGGCCAGCCGCAGGGCGACTATCTCGATACCGGTCTCGAAGCGAGCCTGCGCTCGGGCCCGCTGCGCTTTAGCCTGGCGCTCTCGAACCTGCTCGATTCGACCGGCAACCGCTTCGCGCTGGGATCGCCGTTCCAGGTCCGCGACCGCAACCAGATCACTCCGCTCAAGCCGCGCTCTTTGCGGCTTGGACTCGAGTTCGACTTCTGAGGCAGGCGGAGGCCTCGTCGACCGTGCGGCGGAGGGCTCATAGCTAGCCCTCGGCCCGCGGCAAGGCGGCGGGACCATCCTTGAGGCCGATCCCGGTCGCGCCGCTCCGGCGGGCCGCCGTCAGCAGGCGCGCGATCGTGTCGGCGGCCTTGTCGTAGGACAGGCCCCGTGGCGGACGGATGTTCGAGATGCAGTTGCGTTCGCTGTCCTGGCGTCCCGGCGCCGGGTTCCAGGTGAGATAGGCGCCGAGACTGTCGGGGGCGGTCAGGCCGGGCCGTTCGCCGATAAGGACGCAAACCAATTTCGCGCCCAGCGCCTCGCCGACTTCATCCCCCAGCGCGACGCGACCGAGCCGAGCGACCGTGACCGGCGCGATCGCCCAGTCCGCCAGCCGCTCGAACAGCGCCAGCGCGACGGACGCGGCATGCGCGTGGACCGCCGCGGGCGAGAGGCCGTCGGCGATGACGATCGCGAGGTCGTAGTCGCCGCGCGTCAGCCGCGCCGCGCTCGCGTCATCGAGACGGCGCCCGAGATCGGGACGCCGAAGGTACTCGGTCCGGTCGGCGGCGCGACTGGCGATTTCGATCACCTCGCGTCCGAGCGCGTCGGCGAGGCCGACGGGCTCGAACGGGCTTACCACCGCGTCGCGCGCGCGGGCATGGTCGAGTTCGAACGCCAGTTGCGCGCGCGTCGGCAGCGAAGAGCCGGCCCGTCCGAGTCGCAGCCGCGCGTGGCTGAGCGCGCGAAGCCGCTCGACGAGAGGCTGGTCAGTCATGATGCGTCGCCAGTTGCAGGATTCGGCCGGGCAGTTCGCTCGTGCCCGGATCGGTGAGCCTGCCATCGCACCACAGGCCGTTGGCCTCGAGCCACGCCTCGAACTCGGGCGCGGGCGCGAGCCCGAACGCCTCGCGAACATAAAGTGCGTCGTGAAACGAGGTCGACTGATAGCCGAGCATGACGTCGTCCGCCCCCGGCACGCCCATGATGAAATTGACGCCGGCGGCCGCGCTCATCGTCAGGATCGCGTCCATGTCGTCGGCATCCGCCTCGGCGTGGTTGGTGTAGCAGATGTCCAGCCCCATCGGCAGGCCGAGCAGTTTGCCGCAGAAGTGGTCCTCCAGCGCGGCGCGCATGATCTGCTTGCCGTCGTAGAGGTACTCGGGGCCGATGAAGCCGACCACAGAGTTGACCAGCAGCGGATCGAACGCGCGCGCGACGCCATGGGCCCGGGCTTCGAGCGTCTGCTGATCGACCCCGTGATGCGCGTCGGCGGAAAGGCAAGAGCCCTGCCCCGTCTCGAAATACATGCAATTCGTTCCCGCCGTGCCCCGCCCCAGCGACGCGGTCGCCTCGCGGGCCTCGGCGAGCAGCGCGAGATCGATGCCGAAGCCCCGGTTCGCGGCCTGCGTCCCGGCGATCGACTGGAAGCACAAGTCGACCGGCACGCCCTGCCCGATCAGCTCTAACGTGCTGGTGACATGGGTCAGCACGCAAGTCTGCGTGGGAATGGCCAGGCTTTCGCGCAGCGCGTCGAGCAAGCGCAAGAGCTCGCCGGTCGCGGCAAGGTCGTCACCCGCCGGATTGATGCCGATCACCGCGTCGCCCGAGGCCATCAGCAGGCCATCGACGATCGAGGCGGCGATCCCGCCCGGATCGTCGCGCGGGTGATTGGGTTGCAGCCGCGTCGAGAAGCGTCCGGGCAGGCCGAGCGTGTCGCGAAAGGCGCTGACCACCCTGATCTTGCGCGCGGCGATGACGAGGTCCTGATTGCGCATGAGCTTGGAGACGGCGGCGGCCATTTCGGGCGTGATCCCCCGACCGACCCGCGCGATCTCGGCCCCGTCGTTCGCCTCGCCGAGCAGCCATTCGCGAAATTCGCCCACGGTCATCGCCGCGAGCGGCGCGAAAAGCGTCTTGTCATGCCCGTCGACGATCATGCGCGTGACCTCGTCGTCCTCGTAGGGAACCACGGGGTCCTCGAGGAAGGTCGCGAGCGGCAGGTCCGCCAGGATCATCCGCGCGGCGACGCGTTCCTCCGCGCTGGCGGCGGCAATTCCGGCAAGCTCGTCGCCCGACCGGCGCGTGCTGGCGGCGGCGAGCAAGCGCTTGAGGTCGGCGAACCGGTGGCGCTGCTGCCCGAGCGTGGCGCTGTAGCTTGGCAAGACTGTGGCCTCGTGTCCGGTTGGCGAGCGCGCGAGTTTCCAGGATCGGCGACGACTTGGCCAGACGAAAATGGCGGGCCTGTCCGGCTCACCGTAAGGCGCAGCCGATCCGGCGCGGGAGCCCGGCAAGAACGGCCGCGCCCGAATAGGTGATGATGCGAAATAAGATAACACTCGTTCACAACTGGCGAACGAGTTGGGCGCGTCCGAATTTCAAAGTTAACTCACGACGAACAACGGTTTACTAACGTTTCTGGTCCACGGTCGCCGCATTGGAAGCGACAAGGCGGGACAAACGATCTTGAATTTCCGGCTTACGTCGGTCGTGGGGGCCGTCTGCATTGTATTTCCGGCGAACGCACACGCGGCAGCGCTCGTGCGAACCGGGACCCAGGTTCAAAACCGAGTCGAGGATCTCACCGCCACGATCGACATGATCTGGGTGCTGATTGCGGCGACCCTGGTGATGATGATGCAGGTGGGCTTCATGCTGCTGGAGTCCGGTTCGGTCCGGACCAAGAACGCGGTCAGCGTCGCCCAGAAGAACCTGCTCGACTTCGCTTTTTCCACGGTCGTGTTCGCGCTGGTCGGCTTCGGTCTCGCGTTCGGGGGTTCGACGACGCTGCTGCCGATCGGCAGCGATCCGGACTTCTTCCTGCTCGGCGGGGTCTCGGGGAACAACGCGACCTTCTTCATCTTCGAAGTGATGTTCTGCGGCACGGCGGCGACGATCATTTCCGGCGCAGTCGCCGAACGCATGCGGCTGCGCGCCTATATCGTGCTGTGCATCCTGGTGGCGGGGTTCGTCTATCCGGTCTTCACGCAATGGGCCTGGGGCAATGCCCTCGCCCATTCGCGCGGTGCCTTCCTCGCGAACAACGGCTTCGTCGATTTCGCCGGTTCGACGGTGGTCCACGCGACGGGTGGCTGGTTCGCGCTCGCGGCGTGTATCGTCCTGGGCTCGCGCGACGGCCGGTTCACCAACGGCTCGCCGATCCGCTTCAGCGGACACAGCGTCGTCCTCGCCTCGGCGGGCACGCTCTTCCTGTTCATCGGCTGGATCGGCTTCAACGGCGGCTCCACGCTCGCCGCCACGAGCCAGGTGCCGGGCATCATCCTCAACACCGTTCTTGCCGGCGCGGCGGGCGGTGTCGTCGGCTATGGCGCGATGTGGTTCGGCGGGGCGATGCTGCCCGAGCGCGCGGTCAACGGCGTGGTCGGCGGGCTCGTGGCGATCACGGCGGGCTGCCACCTGGTCGAGCCGGGCTCGGCGCTGCTGCTGGGCGCCGTCGGCGGCGTGTGCGCCAATGCCGCCAACTACTACCTCGAGACGCGCCACCGGATCGACGACGCGGTCGGCGCGGTCGGCGTTCATGCCGTGGCGGGCGTCATCGGCACGATCGGGGTCGCGCTGCTGGCGCCGGTCGAGCTGCTGCCCGCGGGCTCGCGAGGCACCCAACTGCTCGTGCAGCTCGAAGGCAGCGTGCTCAATTTCATCTGGGCCTTCGGCACCGGCCTGATCCTCACGCTCTCGATACGCCCGTTCATCAGCCTGCGCGTGACACCCGAACAGGAGGCGCTGGGCCTCAACGCAGCCGAGCACGGCGCCAAGCTGGGCACCGATCACTTGCAGGCCGCCGTCGAGTTCATGCTCGAGGACAGCCCGTCCAACCATCGCCTCAAGGTCGAGGCCGGTGACGAGAACGAGGGGCTGACCACCGCGCTCAACAGCCTGATGGACAAGATCCAGGAGACGGAGGCCAGGCGGTCGCAGGCCGTCCATGCGAACCGCTCCGACGAAGAGGCGCAGCGGCTCGCGGCCTTCGGCGAAGTGGCTTCGGAAGCGATCTTCCTCATCCACGACGACCTGATCCGCAGCGCCAACAGCGCGGCGGCCACGCTGTTCGAAACGAAATCCGAAACGCTGGTCGATACGCGGCCCGAGGACCTGATCCATCCCCGGCTGCGCTCGCAATTGCGCTCCTGGCTCGAAACCGGCGCGGACGCGGTGCACGAGGCCGTCGCCATATCGCGCAGCGGGGCCGAGATTCCCGTCGAGATCCGCTTCCGCGAGATCGAGATAGACGGTCACAACGTCGTCGTCCTGCGCATGACCAATCTCAGCGAACGCGAGGAAGCGCGCAAGGCGATCTACCGGCTCGCGCTGCACGACACGCTCACCGACCTGCCGAACCGCGAACTGTTCAACCGCCGTCTCGAAACGGCGCTCAAGAACCAGCGCTTCGGCACGCTCACCGCCCTGCTGCTGATCGACATCGACCGCTTCAAGGACATCAACGACCTGCACGGGCACCCCTCGGGCGACCTCGTGCTCACGGCGGTCGCCGAGCGACTGCTCGCCGGGGTGCGCGATTGCGACACGGTCGCGCGCCTCGGCGGGGACGAGTTCGCCGTCATCCACACGAACATCGCCTTCCCCAATCAGGCGCTCGACCTTGCGTACCGCATCCTGCAGAACATCTCGCAGCCGCTGACGCTGCCCACCGGCAACGTCATCCAGCCGCGCGCGAGCATAGGCCTCGCGCTCAGTCCCGACGACGCCGAAGACATGGCGACGCTGATGCAGCACGCGGACTTCGCGCTCTATGCGACCAAGAATCGCGGCCGCAACGGCTTCCAGCGCTACAAGCCGGAGATGGGCCGCGTCATCCGTCTGCGCCAGGAACTGGAGGAGGACCTTTCCAAGGCGATCGAGCGCAACCAGCTGTTCCTCCACTTCCAGCCGCGCGTCTACGTCGAGACCGGCGAGGTCGCGAGCTTCGAGGCGCTACTGCGCTGGAATCGCGATGGCCGGCTCATTCCGCCCGAGGACTTCATCTCGATCGCCGAGGAATCGGGCCTGATCATTCCGATCGGCGCCTGGGTCATCCGCGAGGCCTGCAAGGCCGCGAGCGAGGTGCTCGACGGCATGCCGATCAGCGTCAACGTCAGCACGCGCCAGTTCCACGATCCGCTGCTGCTCGCGACGATCTCGGAAGCGCTGCACAGCAGCGGCCTGGATGCCTCGCGTCTCGAACTCGAGATCACCGAAAGCGTGCTCGTCGACGACGACCGCACGGCGACACGCACGCTCAACACCTTGCGCGGCCTGGGCGTGCGGGTTGCGCTCGACGACTTCGGGACGGGCTATTCCTCGCTGAGCTATCTGACCCGCTTCACCTTCGATACGATCAAGATCGACCGCAGCTTCATCCAGATGGAGGACGAGAAGACCTGGCACGTCATGCGCTCGGTCCTGCAGATGTCCTCGCAGCTCAGCACCTCGGTGGTCGCGGAGGGCGTGGAGACGCAGGAACAGCTCGACAAGCTGGCCCGCGAGGGCTGCAACCAGATCCAGGGCTTCCTCGTCTCCGAGCCGATGCCCGCCGCCGCCGCCGCGAGCCATGTCGTCAACGGGCGCTGGCAAAAGCCGCCTTCGCTAGAAGTCGCCTGACGCCCCAAGGCCCCGGATGCCGCACTGCGGAAGACAGGGGTTTCGCTGTTCGCAATTGCTATATATAACTGAATACAGCAATCGAACCACGGAGCCACTAATGGTCCTGCGCGCCCTTTGCGCCATCCTTCTTGGCGCCCTAAGCCTCGCCCAAGCGCCGGTGGCAACCGCAGGCGAAACCCGCGTCGCGGTGGCCGCCAACTTCACCGAACCCGCCAAGGAAATCGCGACGGCCTTCCGCAAGGCCACGGGGCACCGCGCGATTCTCAGCTTCGGCTCTTCGGGCGCGTTCTATACCCAGATCGCCCATGGCGCGCCCTTCGACGTCTACCTCTCCGCCGACTCGGAGCGGCCGGCCAAGGCGGAGAGCGAGGGCCTCGCGGTGCCCAAGAGCCGCTTTACCTACGCGACCGGGCGCCTTGTGCTCTACTCGACCAAACCGGGCTTGGTCGATGCCGCCGGCGGCGTGCTGAAGCGCGGCGGGTTCGCGCGGATCGCGATCGCCGATCCCGCGCTCGCGCCCTACGGCAGCGCCGCGGTGGAAACGATGGACCGGCTCGGCGTGACGGACCGTCTCGCGCCCCGCATCGTCAAGGGCACCTCGATCACGCAAGCCTACCAGTTCGTCTCCACCGGCGCCGCGGACCTCGGCTTCGTCGCGCTGAGCCAAGTGGCGAAGACCAAGGGCGGATCGCGCTGGGTGGTCCCGGCGAAGTATCACGCACCGATCGCGCAGCAGGCCGTGATCCTCAAGCGCGGCGCGCGCAATCCGGCGGCGCTAGCCTTCGCCAGGTTCCTGCGCGGGCCGGCCGCGCGCGCGATCATCAAGCGCTACGGCTACGGCGCATGACGCGCTGATGGACCTCGTGATCCGCACGACCGCCGAACTCGCTGCGGTCACGACGATCCTGCTGCTGATCCTCGCCACGCCGCTCGCCTGGTGGCTCGCCCGCGCGCGGCACTGGAGCAAGGAAGTGGTCGGCGCGCTGGTCTCGCTGCCGCTCATCCTGCCGCCCACCGTGATCGGTTTTTACGTCCTCGTCGCGCTAGGGCCGGAAAGCCCGCTGATGGCGCCGCTGCATCCCTTCGGCATCCGCACCCTCGCCTTCACTTTCGAAGGCCTGGTGATCGGTTCGCTGTTCTATTCGCTGCCCTTCGCGGTCCAGCCGCTGCGCACCGCCTTCGAACTGATCGGCGACCGCCCGCTCGAAGTGGCCGCGACGATGGGCGCCGGGCCGCTCGATCGCTTCGTGACGGTGGCTATGCCGCTCGCCCGGCGCGGCTTCCTCTCGGCGGCGATCCTCGTCTTCGCGCATACCGTGGGCGAGTTCGGCGTGGTGCTGATGATCGGCGGCGCGATTCCCGGCGAGACCGAAGTGCTCTCGACCCGCATCTACCAGCTCGTCGAGAGCCTCGACTTCGCCGCCGCGCATCGCATCGCCGGCGGGCTCGTCGTCTTCGCCTTCGTCACCCTGCTGCTGCTGCTGCTTGTCGAACGGCGCTGGTCGGTGATCGAGCGATGAACCTCGCGATCTCGCTCCACGGCCCGGTCAGCCGCGACTTCGCCATCGACGTCGATCTCGCGCTGCCGCTGACGGGCGTGACCTGCCTGCTCGGCCCCTCGGGCTCGGGCAAGACGACGATCCTGCGCGCGCTCGCGGGGCTCGAGCGACGGCATGGCACGATCCGGTTCGGCGACGAGGTCTGGCAGGATCAGCGCCATTTCGTTCCGGCGCACCGGCGCCGCGTCGGCTACGTCTTCCAGGGTGCCGGCCTGCTCCCGCACCTCAGCGTCGCGCGCAACCTCGACTATGCCGAAAAGCGCGCGGTCGAAGGGCCATTCGCGCGCGAGGCAATCGTCGAGGCCATGGGCGTGGGTCCGCTGCTCGAACGCATGCCCGGGCGTCTTTCGGGCGGCGAAACGCAGCGCGCCGCGCTTGCCCGCGCGCTGCTCTCGCAGCCGCGCCTGCTGTTGATGGACGAGCCGCTCTCGGCGCTCGACGGGGCCGCACGTGCCGGCCTGATCGACGAATTCGCGCGGACCTTCGCCGAGATCCCGATCCCGGTCGTCTACGTCACGCACGACGAGACAGAAGCCGAAAGGCTCGCCTCGCGCTGCGTGCGGCTGCGCGGTGGCCGGGTCGAAAGCGCAGATCCGGCGCTGAAAGTCGTCAGTTCTTCTTGAAGCGGATTCCCGCGAGCACGTCCGGCACCTGCGACGTCACGTCGAGGCAGGCGTTCGGGTCCTTGTTGGGAAAGCGCTGGCAGTCGAACTTGAGCGTGGGCCTCGCGCCGGCCCCGTCGCGCGCATACTCGAACACCATCATCGAGCGGCTGCCTTGCGAGATCGGGTATTCGCCGGGGATGTCATCCTCGTTCGCCCAGGCGTTGACGCGGCACGGGCCGGGTTCGTCGCAGAGCGCCAGCGCGGCGTTCACGACCTTGGCCGCCGCGATGCCCGAAGGCGCGAGCAGCCCGAAAGAGTGGCCGTCGCGTCCCACCAGCTTGAGCTTGTTGCCGTAGAGCGGGACCTCGCCCATTCGCGCGGGGAGCTTGGCGGGGGGCTGCGGCAGCCCGAGGATCTTCGGCGCGCCCATGTCGACCGGCGCCGGATCGTCCGCGTCGCCGCCGGGCATCGCCCCGAGCAAGACCCGCGCGGCCTGCTCGTTGCCGCGATAGACGCGGCTGAATGCCTTGGGCCCGCCCCAGGTGCCCGGCCAGCCGAAGAACAGGTGCGTGCCGACCCGCGCCAGCTTGCGCAGTTCGGGGCTCCAGTAGGGATAGACCCAGTCGGTGTGGTAGTGCGTCGCCAGGCCCACGCTGTCGTCGACGCTTCCCGACAGCGCGCTGTCGGCGACCTCGCGGGCACGGCGCCATGCCGCGTCGGACATCTTGCGGCCGAGCGATCCGTCGCAGGTGAACGTGAACTGACAGCCCGTCCTACGCTCGGAGCCCTGATAGACGACCCCGCAGATTGTCGATGGAAAGGCGGGATGGCGCACGCGGTTGAGCACGACTTGCGCCACGGCCGCCTCGCCGGTGGTGTCGTCGCCCGCTTCGTAGAGCACGGCGGTCGCGAGGCAGGCAAGCGCGCGCGCGCGGTCCTGATCGCTGCCCTTGAACACGAACGGGCGTGCTGCCGCGTCGATCCTCGGGGCGAACGGTACCGCCTCGTTGCGCTGCCGCGCGTCGGGCGGCGCGAGCGTGGTCTTGGCGGCCTCGCCGTGCGCTTCGATATCCTCGGGCCGCGCCGGCAAGGCGGGAACGTCCGCACCATGCGCCTCGGCTTCGGTCGGCCGGTTATCCTCGCGACGGACCACTGACCAGGCGATGATCAGCAGCAGGACGCAAAGCAGAAGCGCCAGGCCACCAACCACGTAGAGCGGATTTCGCTGTGCTGGCATTGGCATGGTCGTCAGATCGTGTCTCCATCGCGAGCGGCGCGATTTTTCGCGCTTCCGTATTGCCCCCGCGAGAATCGCGAAACGCCTCTTGCGCGCAAAAGGTCCCGATGCAAGCCGGTCAGGCTCGGGTGAGCGAGACCGGCGATGACTGACAGGGCCGGCGCATGAGTGCATCGACATGCGCAGCCGCGCTGGCGGCGAGCGCCGCAAGGTCGTAGCCGCCCTCCAGCAGCGAGATCACCCGCGCCCGTGCATGGCGATCGGCCACCCCAGCCAGCTCCGCCGTAACCCAGTGAAAATCCGCCTCGTCGAGCCGGAGCTGGGCGAGCGGGTCCGCCCGATGCGCGTCGAAGCCCGCCGAGATGATCACGAGTTCGGGTGCGAAATCGTCGAGCGCGGGGATCAGCACTTCGCGCCAGGCATCTCGGAACGCGCGGCCGCCCGCGCCGGGATCGAGCGGCGCGTTGACGATGTTGCCCGCGCGCCCGCGTTCGTGACCCGCCCCCGTTCCCGGATAGCACGGCGACTGGTGGCTCGACACGAACAGCAGGTCGGGATCGTCCCAGAAGGCGTCCTGCGTGCCGTTGCCGTGGTGGACATCGAAATCGGCGACCGCGATTCTTTTGAGCCCCCAGCGTCGCCGCGCGTGGTGCGCGGCGACGGCGACGTTGTTGAACAGGCAAAAGCCCATCGCTCTTGCCGGTTCGGCGTGATGGCCCGGCGGCCGCACCGCGACGAACGCGGCGTCGGCCTCGCCGTCCATCACCAGGTCGACGGCGAGAATGCCGCCTCCCGCCGCGCGCAAGGCGGCCTCGACGCTGCCGGGGCTGACGATCGTGTCGGCATCAAGCGCGCCCAGATCGCCGCGCTCTATCTCGAGCGCGAGAATAGCGTCCACATAGGAGCCGTCATGCACGGCGGTGAGGTGCTCCACCTCGGCACGCGGCGCCTCGTGACGCGCGAGCCCCTCGAAGCGCGGGTCGTCGAGCGCGGCGAGGACGGCGCGCAGCCGGTCCGCGCGCTCGGGATGGCCGGCGCCGGTATCATGTTCCAGGCAGGCCGGGTGGCTGATCAGGGCGACGGTCAAGCCGGCCTCTCCATCGTGGCTGAACGCCGCCAATCTAGGTTCGCGTGCGTCGCACCGCAATCGCCGGCCCCTTCGCAGCGGCGGGTATTGACGGGGCGGCGCCGCCACGGAAAAGATCGCGGCATGAAAGCCATCCCCATCGCCCTGGCGCTCACCCTGGCGGCTTCGGCGTGCCTCGCGGTCCCTCCAGCCACCTCCTCGGACGCCGCCGCTCCGGCAAGAGGCCTGAGCTTCGCGCAGGCGCATTGCGCGCAGTGCCACGCGGTGAGGCCGCTCGAGGTCTCCGCCAATCCGGAAGCGCCGCAGTTCGCCGAGATCGTCGACAGACCCGGCCTCACGCGAACGACTCTCGCCGCCTTCCTGCGCGATTCGCACAACTTTCCCGAGAAGATGGATTTCGACATCGATCCGGAGGAGATCGACGCGCTGTCAGCCTACATGCTGACCCTGCGCGACGAAGAGAAACGATAGCCGATATCTCATAGGTAAGGATTCGTAGCGGCTCTGTCCCGGACTGCCGCCCAAAACGCCGCGAAGCGCCAATGATCACTTGCAGTTCACAGTAATTGGCTCAATAGGCGCGGCAAATCCTATCAAGGCAAACGGCTTGCCCGCAACCAAACTCGCTTTCCCCTCCGGTGGCAGGATCGCCGCGCTTCTCGTCGGCGCGCCGGCCGCCCTCCTGCTGGCGGCCTGCGGCGGCTCGCAGCAAGGCGCGGGCGATCGGACTCCACCGCAAGTCGGATATGTGGTCGTGACGCCGCAAGCCGTTCCCATGCCGGTGCAGCTTGAAGGCCGCACGGTCGCGTACGAGACCAGCGAAGTGCGCCCGCAAGTCAGCGGCGTCATTCGCAAGCGGCTGTTCGACGAGGGCGGCTATGTCCGCGCGGGCCAGCCGCTGTTCGAGATCGACCCGAGCCTCTACCGGGCGGCGGTCAACCAGGCGAAAGCCGATCTCGCCAGCGCCCGCGCCTCCGCCGAGGCGGCCTCGGCGCTCGCCGAGCGCTATCGGCCGCTGGCCGAGATCGAGGCGATTTCCAAGCAGCAATACACCGACGCGGCGGCCCAGGCGCGCATCGCCCGCGCCGCCGTCCAGCAGAACGAAGCGGCGCTCGACACCGCCCGGATCAACTTGCGCTTCACAACGGTCCCTGCGCCGATCAGCGGGCGCATCGGTCGCTCGCTGCTGACGGTGGGCGCGCTCGCGAGCGCGAACCAGGATACACCGCTCGCGATCATCCAGCGCACCGATCCGATCTACGTCGACATGCAGCAGTCGGCCTCGGACCTCACCGCGCTGCGCCGCCGGCTCGCGCAGGGCGGGATCGTCGACGGCGGCAGCGAAGTGCGCCTCAAGCTGGACGATGGCAGCGACTACGCGCTGCCCGGTACGGTGCAGTTTTCCGAAGTGACGGTGAACGAAGAGACCGGCACGGTCACGCTGCGCGCCCGCTTCCCCAATCCCGACGGCTTGCTGCTGCCCGGCATGTTCGTCACCGCGCAGTTCGACCAGGCGATCGACAAGACCGCCTACCTTGTGCCCCAGGGCGCCGTTCAGCACGATTTCGACGGAACGACCTACGTCATGCTCGTCGGCAAGGACGACAAGGCGCAGATGCGCAAGGTCCGGACCGCGCGGACGCGGGGCCGGTTCTGGGTCGTCACCGCCGGGCTCGCGCCGGGCGACAAGGTCATCCTGCAAGGGCTCAACGGCCTGAAGCAGGGCGCCGGCATCCGCCCGGTCCCCGCCGACACGCCGCAAAAAGTCGCGCCGCCGGCGAAGGGAACGGCCGGAGCCGCCGCCAAGGCGGGCTGACGACCCGATGTCACGCATATTCATCGACCGGCCGATCTTCGCCTGGGTCATCGCGATCATCGTCATGCTCGCAGGCACCGGCGCGCTGCTGTCGCTGCCCAACGAGCGATATCCGGACATCGCCCCGACCCAGGTGAACATCCGCGCGACCTATCCGGGCGCTTCGGCCGAGACGATCGAGAACAGCGTCACCCAGATCCTCGAGCAGCAGCTCACCGGGCTCGACGGCCTGCTCTATTTCAGTTCGCAGAGCACCAACCGCGGCCGCGTGACCATCACCGCGGTCTTTTCCAAGGGCACCGACCCGGACATTGCCCAGGTCCAGGTCCAGAACGCGATCCAGTCTTCGATCTCGCGGCTGCCGCAGGCGGTCCAGTCGCAGGGCGTGCGCGTCACCAAGTCGAATCCCGACCAGCTCATGCTGGTCGCGGTCTACGACGAGACCGACACCCGCTCGAACGTCGATGTCGCCGACTTCCTGACGTCGAACTTCCAGGACCCGCTCTCGCGCGTGAACGGCGTCGGCGAAGTCAACGTCTACGGGTCCGAGCACGCGATGCGGATCTGGCTCGACCCGCGCAAGCTGGCCGCGGTCAAGCTCATGCCCGGCGACGTGATCGCCGCGATCCGGGCCCAGAACACCGAGGTCGCTGCCGGCGAGGTCGGCGGCGTGCCGGCCCCCGCCGACCAGGCGCTCAACGCCACGCTCACCGCGCAGTCGCTGATGCAGACGCCCGAAGAGTTCGAGGGCATCGTCCTCAAGACGCTCACCGACGGGTCGAGCGTGCGCATCCGCGACGTCGCCCGCGTCGAGATCGGCGCGGCCAGCTATGCCGTGGTCTCGCGGCTCAACCGGCACCCGGGCGCCGGCATGTCGATCTCGCTCGCGCCGGGCGCGGACGCGCTGCGCACCGCCGAGGCGGTCAAGGCCGAGATGAGCCGCCTGGCCCGCAACCTGCCCAACGGCCTCGCCTACGAATACGGCAACGATTCCACCGACTTCATCAAGCTCTCGGTCGCCGAGGTCGAGGAAACGCTGATCATCGCGATCGTGCTCGTCGTGCTCGTGATGTTCGTGTTCCTGCAGAGCTGGCGCGCGACCCTGATCCCCGCCATCGCGGTTCCGGTCGTCCTGCTGGGCACCTTCGCGATCTTCTATGTCGCCGGCTTCTCGGTGAACACGATGACCCTGTTCGGGCTTGTCCTCGCCATCGGCCTGCTGGTCGACGACGCGATCGTCGTCGTCGAGAACGTCGAGCGGCTGCTGGAGGAGAATCCCGAGATGTCGCCGCGCGAGGCGACGATCCAGTCGATGAAGGAAATCCAGGTCGCGCTCGTCGCCATCGCGCTCGTCCTGTCCGCCGTGTTCCTGCCGATGAGCTTCTTCGGCGGCTCGACCGGCGTGATCTACCGGCAATTCTCGCTGACGATCATCTCCGCCATGGTGCTGTCGGTCTTCGTCGCGCTGATCCTGAGCCCGGCGCTTACCGCGACGATGCTCAAGTCCAGGGTGCAGGAGCGGGAAGCGAAGGGCTTTCTCGAGCGCCGCCTGCCGATGCTGGCGACGTGGTCCGAACGATCGCGCGGCGCCTTCAACGACGCCTTCGATCGCATCAGCGAGCGCTATGTCCGTTGCATCGACGCCATCGTCGCGCGCAAGTGGCTGTTCCTGGGGATCTACGTCATCATCATCGGCGTGCTCGTGCTGCTGTTCGTACGGCTGCCCAACGGCTTCCTGCCCAACGAGGACCAGGGCCTCGTCATCGTGCAATACCGCATGCCGCCCGGGACCACGCTCGAGCAGACCAGCAAGGTGCAGCGCACGGTCGAGCGCTATTTCTACGAGCACGAGGGCGCGAACCTCGAGACGATGTTCACCCTGGCGGGCGGTGGCTTCGGCGCGAGCGGCCAGAACACTGGGCAGGCCTTCATCCGCCTCAAGGACTGGGAGGAGCGGCCCGGAGAAGAGAACAGCGCGCAGGCGATCGCCGATCGCGCGATGGCGGCTTTCTCGAACCTGCGCGACGCGCAAGTCTACGCGCTCGTGCCCGGCGCGGTCCGGGGCCTCGGCAATTCGGCCGGGTTCACGATGCAGTTGCAGAACGTCGGCGCCCTCAGCCGCGCCGACTTCATTGATGCGCGCGACGAGTTGCTCGCCAAGGCCAACGCCGACCCGGACCTGCAAGGCGTGCGCCTGAGCGACCTGCCCGATGTCTCGACGCTCAAGATCGACATCGATGCGCAGAGATTGCAGGCCTATGGTCTGTCGGTCAGCGACGTGAACACCACGCTTTCGACCGCCTGGGGCGGCAGCTACGTCAACGATTTCCTCGACAAGGGCCGGATCAAGCAGGTCTACGTGCAGGGCGATGCCCGCTACCGCGCGGCGCCCGACGACATCAAAAAGTGGTACGTGCGCGGCAATGACGGCGAGATGACGCCATTTTCCGCCTTTTCCAGCCAGGCCTGGTCCACCGTTCCGAGCTCGACCTCGCGGTTCAACGGCATCTCGGCGTTCGAGATCTCCGGGCAAGCCAGCACCGGCGTAAGCTCGGGCACCGCGATGGACCGGATCGCCGCGCTCGCGCGCGAGATTCCGGGCGCCGGCGTCGCGTGGTCGGGCTCGTCCTACGAGCAGCAGGTCTCGTCGAACCAGGCGCCGATGCTCTACGCGCTCTCGATCCTGGTCGTGTTCCTGTGCCTCGCGGCGCTCTACGAAAGCTGGACGATCCCGGTGGCGGTGCTGATGGTGATCCCGCTCGGACTGGTCGGCGCGATCGTCGCGGTCACCTTGCGCGGGCTCGAGAGCGACGTCTACCTCCAGATCGGCCTGCTGACGACGATGGGCCTCGCCGCCAAGAACGCGATCCTGATGATCGAGTTCGCCGAGCAGGCGGAAAAGCAGGGCAAGCGCGTGATCGAGGCCGCGCTGGAGGCGGCGCGCATCCGTCTGCGCCCGATCCTGATGACGAGCTTCGCGTTCATCTTCGGCACGCTGCCGCTTGCCCTTGCCACCGGCGCAGGTGCCAACAGCCGCCTCGCGATCGGCACCGCGGTCGTCGGCGGCATGCTCACCGCGACGCTCCTGGCGATCTTCTACATTCCGCTGTTCTTCGTCATCGTCCGGCGCGGCGTGCGCGACGGACTCAAGGCGGTGCGCGAGCACATGCACCCGGACGACACCCCCCACGCCCCTTCGGGAGCCTCGGCGTGAGCCGCGCGCGCCTCGCCGCGCTCGGCCCGCTCGTCTTGCTCGCGGGCTGCTCGCTGGCGCCGCCGACCGACCTGCCGGAACCGCCGGTCCCCCAAACCTGGCCCGCCGGGGACGCCTATCTGGCGCAGCGCGAGAGCGATCTGCCCACCGTTTCCTACGAGAGCGTATTCACCGATCCGCGCCTGCGCGCGCTGGTCGGGCAGGCGCTGGCCAACAACCGCGACTTGCGCGTCGCGGCCGCGAACGTGGCGGCCGCCCGGGCGCAGGTCCGCGCGACGCGGGCCAACCAGTTCCCCGAGATCGGCGTCACCGGATCGGCGACCTATCGCGGCACCGGCGACAACGGCACGCCGCGCACCGGAACGGGCGGCGGCACGGGCGCGAACATCGTGGGGCGCGACGGCATGTCCTATTCGCTCCAGGGCGGCGTCTCGAGCTACGAGATCGATCTGTTCGGCAGGCTCGCGAACGCGACGCGGGCCGAACGCCAGCGCGCGCTGGCGAGCGAGGCGGCGGCGCGGACGGTGCGGCTGGGACTGGTGGCCGATCTCGCCAACGCCTGGGCCACTTATGCCGCCGACCGCGAATTGCTCGGGATCGCGCAGGCGACGGCGGACAACGCCCGGCGCTCGATCGAACTCACGCGCGCGCGGCTCGAGGGCGGCGTCGCGCCGCGCACGGACTTACGGCAGGCCGAACAGGTCCTGACCACCGCGCAAGGCGACATCGCCGAACAGACCGCGCGCATCGCGCAGGACGAGAACCTCATCCGACTGCTCGTCGGCGCCGCGTTCGACAAGTCGCTGCTGCCATCGAGCCTCGCCGAAGTGACCGCGAGCTTCTCGCCGCTCGCGGCCGGGACCAGTTCCGAAGTGCTTCTGCGGCGGCCCGACGTGATCGAGGCCGAATACGCCTTGCGCGCCGCCGACTTCGATATCGGCACGGCGCGCGCGGCGCTGTTTCCCGCGATTTCGCTCACCGGCGTGCTCGGTTTCGCCAGCGACGCGCTTTCCTCGCTCTTCGACGGCGACGCCTTCAGCTACACGGCGGGCGGCAACCTGTCCGCACCGCTGTTCGATGCGGGTAGGCGCGGAGCCAATGTCGATATCGCCAGAGCCCGGCGCGAGGCGGCGCTCGCGACTTACGAGGGCACGATCCAGACCGCGTTTCGCGAAGTGGCCGACGCGCTCGCCGACCAGGGCACGCTCGCCGAGCGGCTGCGCGCCGCGCGCGCCTTCACCGCCGCTGCCGCCGACACCGCGCGGCTCACCGAGGCGCGCTATCGCGGGGGCATCGACAGCTACCTCACCAGCCTCGATGCCCAGCGCAGCGAATATGCGGCCCGGCGAGCCGAGATCGCGACGCTCCTCGCGCTCGCCGCGAACCGCGTCACGGTCTACCGCGTTCTGGGCGGCGACCTCGCAACGCCGGTGTCTGAGCCCGAGTGAGCGGCACTGGCCGCACACGTGGCAGGGGGGATAGACGGCCGGGTCCGGATCGGACCGGTACGCCCTCTCGCCCTAGCGGGCCGCCAGCTTCACGTCGCGAACGAGCAGGTTGCGCCACTCCGACGGCTTTCCGGCCGCCTGACGCAGGATCCACACGTAGGGGCCCTCGCCCCAGGTCTTGAGGGCGTTGGTCCGGTTGTCGAGAATATAGTCCGCCTCGGCGGTATGCGCGACCAGGACCGCGTGCAGCCCCGTTCCCGGAAGATAACCCACCAGATAGAACAGGTCTTCGGGCGGGAAGCCCCGCGCGATCAGGTCCGCGCGCTTGGCGATCGCGAAGTCCTCGCAATCCCCCTCCAGCCGCTCGCCGGTCGGCTGCTCCCAGCGCTCGACCGGGTCCGCGCGCCAGTGCACCTCGCGGTTAACACGGCGGTTTACCGACTTTATCAGGGCATAGCGGTCCGCATCCGCCAATGTCCCGGCGGACCGGACGGCGGGGCGGTCGGCGCACTCCTCGGGGTTACGGTGGCACATCGAGACGTAGCCCGGCGGCGCTTCGGCGGGAACGCCGGACGGGGCAAACGGTTCGCTCGCCGGTCTCGCCTCGGCCGCGCCCGAAAACGCGCAGATCATTAACACCAGTGGAAGAAACCGACGCACCAAAGGGACCTCTCAGACCGATACGCCGGGCTCCGGCGCCTTTGATCTGAGTAGATTCCAGTGCTTAATGCTTCGCGCTGCGAACTTGGTTCACGAGAATGGTCACCATCCGTTTACGATTGGCGCCGACGCACGGCCCGGCAAGCCCTGCGGGCGCGAATGCGCGGATCGGCCGGTCGAACTCCGATGAGGCGCAAAGTCAGTCCAAAATGGTCTAGTTGCGACTTTCGCAGCCGCCAAATTCAAGCGACACGTCCTTGTAAGACAGGCCAAATCGCTATTCGGCCTACGATATCTTACATATCGTAAGAGAAACCTTTCAGTTATACTTTAATCCAAATCGGAGATTTACTTCCCGTTGCCAAGACCCTTCATTTCACGCATTCTCCTATAGACGTTACCCCTTGCAACTACGGGTTTAGATAGATGAAAAGGTGGTTACCGGCATTTATATTTCTGGCTCTGGGAGCCTGCTCGGGGCTGCGCGAATACGAAAGCGTTGCGCCGAGTGCCGCCGCCCTGCCCGGGCCCGACGAATCCAGCTACCGCATGAACGTCGGGGACAAGGTCCGCGTGACGGTCTACAACGAACCCACGCTCTCGGGCGAATACGTCGTCGCGCAGAACAAGATGATCTCGTTTCCGCTGATCGGAGACGTCCCCGCCGAGAACAAGACCGGCGCAGAACTATCCAACCTCATCGCCGAGAAGCTGGCGGACGGTTATCTGCGCGCACCGAACGTCTCGAGCGAGGTGGTGGTCTTCCGTCCCTTCTACATCCTCGGCGAAGTCGGCCGCCCCGGCGAATATCCCTATTCGCCCGGGATGACGGTCTTGCAGGCGATCGCGTCGGCGGAAGGGTTCACATACCGCGCCAACAAGCGGCGCATCCTCATCAAGCGCGCGGGCTCCGAAAAGGAAGTCGCCGTCGACATCACGCCCAGCCTCGCAGTCTATCCCGGAGATACCGTGCGTATCGCCGAGCGGTATTTCTGAGCGGTGGGCGCGATCGTGCAGAGAACCACAACAAAACGAACGAGGTGATTCATGGGGGCAGGTATCAGCAACAGGGGGCGCAAGGCGATGCTCTTGCTGTGCGCCGCGACATCCATTTCGATCTGCGGCGCCGGACTGGCGGCGCAAGCGCCCGATGAAGGCACGGCGCAGGTCGTCACGCTCAAGCGATCCATCCTCGATGCGATCGCGCGATTGCCGGCAGGCTCCGACCAGAACGTGTACCAGGCCCAGATCGCGATCGTCGTCGACAGCGCGCTGCAATCCGGCACGGCGGCAGGCGGGGCGGCTTCCTCGCCCACGGAAAATCGGCAATGCCTGATCGTCCTCAAGGCGCTCTCGGAAGCGGCGGGCGAGCCGGTCGATACCGCCGCGCGAAAGGCCATAGCGAAGCTGAGAGCGGACTTGCGTGGCTGCAGCGCCGGCACCGGTGCGGGGCCGACATCGGCTTCCGCTGCAGGCGGCGGTTTGAATTTCAGCTTGCCGAACGTCAACGTCGGCGGCGGAAGCGACTACGCCCAGTGATGAGGCAATCCCGTTCGATCGGCCGCGTGCGATCCGCAATTCTGGCGGGCGCGGCAGGCCTCGCCCTCCCCGCCGGCCCGGCCTCCGCCCAGAACAGCTTCGGCCCCTTTCTGGAAAGCCCGATCCCGCTCGACATCGATCGCGGCCGGCAAGTGAGCGTCCTCGATCGGGCGCGGCCCGAGTACGAGGCCGACGGCGTGATCGTCGGCGGCTTCACCGTCTATCCCGAGGCTCAGGTCGGCGTCGGCGTGACAAGCAACGTCTTCGCGGCTCCCGATGATGCCAAGAGCGCCGCCTTTCTCACCTTCGACCCCAGGCTCCGCGCGGCAAGCAACTGGTTGCGGCACGGCGTGTCGGTGTCGGCCGCGGGCGCCTTCCGGCGCTACATAGACCGCTCGATCCGCAACGAGGACGGCCTGGCCGCCCGCATCGACGGGCGGCTCGACGTATCCAGTGACCTCAAGATCAATGGCGCGGCGGGCATCAGCCGCGGCTACCAGTCGCAATACTCGAGCGAAATCCCGGCCAACGCGGTCGCGCCGATCGAGTTCGTCAAGGCGTTCGGCCAGGTCCGCGCGACTTACGGCGTCGGCCGCGTCCGCGCGACGATCGCGGGCGACGTCAACGGCCTCGACTTCAAGGACGCGAAGCTCGGCACGACCCTGCTGGACCAGGATTTTCGCGACCGAACCGTGACACGCGGCGCGGCGCGGATCGAATATTCCGCGTTCTCTGACGTCTGGATCTTCGGCGAGGTCTCGGCGTCCGACATCGATTATCGGCTCGCCACGATCGGCCAGGCCCGGCCGAACCGCGACGGGTCCGACTACCGCTATCTGGCCGGAACCTCCTTCGACTTCACCGCCCTCGCACGCGCGCGCGTGGGCATCGGCTACATCGAGCGAACCTTCAAAAGTCCGATCTATCGGAACCTGTCGGGCTTCGGATACGACGCGAGGATCGAGTTTTTCCCCTCGGGCCTCACGACGATATCCGCTGCCGCCCAGCGCAGCATCGGCGAAGCGGTCACCGTCAATTCGAGCGGCTACTTCTCGAACGAGCTCCTGCTTCGCGCCGATCACGAGCTTCTGCGCAATCTGCTGCTCTTCGGCCAGGTCCGCTACGCCCGCAACCGCTTCGAGGGGATCGACAGGCGCGACAACATCTGGATCGCGGAAGGCGGCGCCAACTTCCTAATCGACCGGAATCTGCGCCTTTCCGGAGGCCTCGCCTATAGCGACCGGACCAGCAAGGGCATCAATCGCGGCCAGGAATTCGATGAGATCAGGGGCATCGTCGCGCTCGCCTTGGCCATCTAGCGCGCACTCGAGGACGTGGAGGACGGATGGACCAGTTAGCGAGATACAGCGGCGGGATCGATCAATCGGTTGCGTACGATGTCGACGGAGGCGGCGAACTCGGCATTCGCCAGCTTTTCGAGATCATCGCCCGGCAGGCGCGCAACATCGCCTTGATCACCTTGGCGATCTTCGCGCTCGTTCTGGGCGCGACCTTCTTCATGACGCCCCAGTATTTCGCCTCGGCCTCGCTCAAGATCGACCCTAACGCACGCGCACTGAGCGACGACACGCAACGCTCGACCTCGCCCCAGGCCGAACAGTCGCGGATCGACACCGAGACCCAGATCCTCAGGTCGCGCGTCATCGCCCAAAAGGTAGTCGACCGCCTGGGCCTCGAAGATGATCCCGAACTGCTCAAGGACGCTCAGGACTCCGCCGACGCCAGCTCCAGGAAACTTGCGATCGACGCGTTCCTCGAAAGAGTGTCGATCACGCGCGATTCCGACGACTACATCGTGGACGTCGGTTACAGTTCGGGCGACCCCGAAAAGGCCGCGAGAGTCGCCAACGCGATTGCCGAGACCTACCTTGAGTACACCATTGCCGATCGCAGCCAGTTGGCCGGCGAACAGGCCAAGTGGCTCACCTCGCGGCTGCAATCGCTGGGCTCCGAAGTGGAGTCGACCCAGGCGCAAGTCGCTCGCTACCGGGCGCAGTCGGGCATCGTTCAAGGGGAGAGCCAGGGCACCATCACCGATCAGCAGGTCGGCCCGCTGTCGGTCCAGCTCGCCCAGGCCGAAAGCGAGGCGGCCGCCGCCAATGCCGACATGGCGGCGGCGAAAGCCCAGATCCGGCGCGGCGACATCACAGCGGTTTCCGGCGTGCTCAACTCGCTGGTCATCGCCGAACTGCGCCGCCAGCGCGCGCTCGCCAGCGCCGAAAAGGCCGAGATAGAGACCCGCTACGGCGCAAAGCACCCCGAAAACGCCCGTGCGACCGAGCAGATCCGCGATCTCGATGCCGCGATCGAAGCCGAAGCGAACCGCATCGTCGCGGGGCTCGAGAACAAGGCGCGCGCCGCCTCCGCGCGCGCCGCCAGCCTGAGAAGCGCACTCGCGCAGGTTCGCGGCGAGCAGGCCGAAAACACCCGTGCCGCGGTGCTCGCCGAAAGCCTCGACCGCGAGATCAAGGCCAAGCAATCCGCCTACGAAGATCTGGCGCGACGTCTGGAGCAGGTCTCGCAAATCCAGCGCGACTTGCTGCCGACAGCGGCGATCGTCGAACGCGCCGTCCCTCCGCTGCATGTTTCGAGCCCCAATCGCCTGCTGTTCGGCGTGCTCGGGCTCATGCTCGGGCTGCTCGTCGCCTTCACCGCGGTCCTGACCTACGAGTTCCTGGGGAGCACCATCCGCTTCTCGGACGATCTTAGCCTGGCGAGCGGGCTGCCCCTCATAACGACCGTCCCCGAAGTCCCGGCGAGCAGGCGCAAGATCGACGGCGAGGTCGTCTCTCCCGAACGCTACGTCCTCGAAAAGCCGATGACCTCCTTTGCCGAAGCGTTCCGCACGATCCGCAATTCGATCGTGCTGAGTTCGGACGGCAAGGCCTCGATCATCGCGGTGCTCTCCGCCCTGCCCTCGGAAGGAAAATCGACGGTCGCGGTCTCGCTGGCCCGCACCATGGCCCTGGGGGACGATCGCGTCCTGCTGATCGACTGCGACTTGCGCAGGGGCAGGATCGGCACGCTCCTTGGCGACGACGGACCGCGGGAAAACATCGTGCGCGTTCTCAAGGGCGAGGTGGGCTGGAAGGATGCCATCGAAACGGATCGCGGGTCCAACCTCGATATACTGGCGGCACCGCCCAACACCTTCGAAACGGTCGACCTGTTCAATGGTCCGGCCTTTCACAAGATGCTCGAGGAGTTGCGCGAGAACTATCGCTTCGTCGTGCTCGATACGCCGCCCACGCTCGCCGTCGCCGACGCCAGAGCGATCGCCTCGGCGGTCGACACGTCCATCTTCGTGGCGCGATCGGGGGCGACGCCCAAACGCGCCGCGCGGATCGCGATCGAATTCTACCGTCAGGATCACAGCCACTTGCTGGGCTGCGTTCTCACCCGGGCGCCGGTGCGCGGCAAGCGGACCGCCCGCAACGACGGGTCGTATTACTACAATCTCTATCGGTCCTACGTCGAAGCCTGAGCCTTGCGGCGCGGCTTGGCCCCATGGCCCGTGCTGATCGGCGCGGTTCTCGCCGGAGGGCTGATCTTCGCGGTCCGCGCGCATCGCGACGAGCGCGTGATCCGCGAGCTTGCCGGCGACGCGAAGCGGGTCGATGCCGGACCGCCGGACCGGACCACCGAGGAGACGTGCGTTTCCAGGAGCAATCCTCGCATCCTGCTCGCTTGTGCGGTGCTGTATCTCAATCTCGCCGCGCGCGAGGCTCCGGGACCCGGGCGAGATGCGGCGCTGTTGGCGGCGCTCCGCTTTTCCGAGCGGCTGCAGGGCGAACAGCCCGGGTCGGGGGAGGCATCGGTCCTGCGCAGTCTTGCCGCCGCACAACTCGGCCGGGAGCACGAGGCCATGGTGGCCCTGCAGGAATCCTACCGCCGGGCTCCCTACCTGCGCGATTTCGCCCTCGCGCGGATAGCCCTCGCGGCGCGCTCAGCGAGCCATCTCGACCCCGTGACCCGCCGGACGATGCTGACCGAAGCGATCTGGCTGGGCAGGCTCGGCCGCCGGCAGCGGCTCGCCGTGCTCGACGCTCTGGCCGGCACCGACAGCTACATCACGGTCTCGCTTCGTCTGCCAGGGAGCCCCGTCGCGGAACGGCCACTCTGAGCGCATTGCCAAGCGCGATACCGGCGAGCCACGCGCAAAGCGACGCGATGGCCGGCACGTCGAGCGCGATGTCGACCCAGCCGCACACCAGAGCGATTGCAAGCACGAGCGCGATCGTACGCACCGGATCGTCAGGTGCGCGGCGTTGCCATCGCCGGCTTATCGCGCGGCCGAACGTCGCCGCCCATGCGAGCAACAGCAGGACGTAGAGCCATCCGGCCTCGAGCGCGGCCTGAAGCACGAAATTGTGCGCGGCGCCAAACCGCCACATGACCTCGGCATTGGCCGGCGTCAGGTGCGCGGTGTTCACCGCGCGAAAAGAGCCGAGGCCAAAGCCGAACACGGGATGCTCGACGGAAAGCCCCGCGTAGAGAAGCCAAGCGTCGATGCGAACGTGCAAATCGCTCGTCAGATCGGCGAACCGCGCCAGAAAGGCCGGAGACATGACCGCAGCCGAAACCGCGAGCGCGGCAAGGACCACGGCGGCATAGCCAAGGACTTGGTCCCGATCTGCAAGACTATTGGGCGCGAAGCGGAGCCGGACCACGGCGGCAAGGGCAAATGCGATCATCGCCGCTCTGGAGCCGGTGCACACGATCAGGACGAGGATCGCGAACAGCGCGGCGCCTTGAACCACGCGACGAACCGGCGCGGTCCGCGTGCGGGTCAGGTAGTGATCGAGACAGGCAAGCGCGATCATCGCCAGCGCCGCTCCGGCCACGTTGGGGTTGTCCAAAGTCACGGCGAAACGATGCGGCGTCCCGGCGCCCTCGCCGCTGCGATCCGCGCTGCCGGAAAGCCATGTCATGACGCTCCCCGCAAGGGCCCAGAGCGCGCCGATCACGGCAAGGCTGGAGAGGGCCTTCGCACCCGAGTCGCCGCGCAAGCCAAGCAAGGCACCCGCGACCAGCAGCGCCAGGAATCCCAGCCTGATCGTGAACTCCGGCCCGAATGCTCCGCTCGCGCGAACCTGGTTGGGGCCAAGGGCGTAAGCCAGCACCAGCCACGCCAGCGGCGCGCCCGCCCATGCCAGACGCGGCCCGAGCAAGCGCCATTCCTCCGGCCGGGCCCGCACGCGCACCACCACGGCAAGGCCCAGCGCGAGATGCACGATGGTCGCAAGCGAACCGGCGGCATAGCCATTGGTGCCGTTCAGCGCGATCTCGAGCACGAGCAAGGCGCAGATGCCGCCAATCCAGAACCAAACTTCCCGCGGGCCGGCTCTCGCGCGAAGCAAGCCCGGCCTTGGCGCGTGCAGGATCGGACCGGGCGCGTTGCGTTCCATCCGCGCAGGATTGCGCGAGACTTCCGCCGCAGCCAACCATGCCTATCCGCTTCGGATGCAACTCCTGGTCCGCTAACCTGCCTGTTCGAGCACGCCGACGGTCTCTTTCGCAAGCCCGGGCCGGCCGCGCTCGATCAGGGTGCGCGCCAGCCGCAAGGTGAGCGCGACGAGCGTCAGGGTGGGGTTGGCGAAGCCCGAAGTGGAAAACACGGAGGCGCCCGCAAGGTAGAGCCCACGCGTCCCGAAGACCTCGCAATTCGCGTCGCATACGCCGTCCGACGGCGAGTCGGCCATCCGGGCGGTGCCGATGTGGTGGCCGCCCACGGGCACCTTCCAGTGCATGGCCCGGTCGAGATCCTCTCGCGTCAGCTTGACCCGTGTTCCGTCCGAGCGCTCGAAGGCATGCGCCACGAGTTGAAGGCCCGCGACCAGACGCTCGTTATCGGCGCGGGTCGTGCGCCATTCGATCCGCAGCCGCCGCTGTCCATTCCGGTCGAGTTCGTTGCCCAGTGTCACTCGGCTGTCGAAGTTGGGCTCCTGCTCGGCGTTGATGTCGAGCGGATAGATCCCGCGCGGGTCGGTCAGGACCACCGAGGGAAGCTTGCGCTTGGCGAACGTCCGCCGACGCGCGAAGTCGAGGGTGAAACGCGCGAGGGAGGGGCCGCCCAGCGCGATGTTGCGGGCATGACGGGCCCAGAACCTGAGCGATCCCGCCCCCACCTCGCGGCGCTTGATCTCCTCGAGCGAGGTAAGCTTGCGCGCATATTCCGGCACGATGTGATCCTTGACGAGATACATCGAGGACAGGATCGGACTACGGTGCCCCGGATCGACGATATTCGGATGGTATGGCCGCAGCACGAGCCCGGCCAGGCGGTGCTTGCGCTGGGCCTCGGGCGAAACCCAGATGTAGCGGCGGCAGTAGATTCCGGTCGCCGTGCGCTGGTAATCCATGCGTACGTCGCGAGCGTCCTTCGGAAAGGCGATCTCGCCGAATTCGCCTTCGATGTGGCATTGGTAGAACCGGCCGACGAGATCGTTGTCGTTGCCCAGTCCGCAGGGGCGCTCTTCGTTGGAATGGAGCAGGATGCGAACCGTCTCGAGACCGCCCGCCGCCACCACGACCGTGGGCGCCAAGATCTCCAGCGGCGCCGCCTGATCCGTTCGCGCGACGCGCACGCCGCGTGCCGCATTGCCCCCCGGCTCGGCCAGAACGCACAGCACCGGCGCGTGCAGCAGCAGGGTTATCCGCGGATCGCTCTGCAGCCGCTTGCGATAGCCCTTGCCGAGATCGAGCGGATGACTGAATCGTTCGATGCGATCGAGCACCACGTCCCTCGATCGCACGCCGGGGGCCAGGTCCGCCGGTTCACCCGGCAAGGCTTGGGCTGCCTCGAACTCGGGCACGCCCGCGTCGAGATATTCGAGCGCGCGCGCATAGTGGGGCGCAACATCGTCATGGCCGATCGGCCAACGGGCCTTGTTCAGCCAGGGCCGGTCCTCGAAATCGATCGGATCGAACGGGATGCAGCGCCCGCCCCATGCCGCCGTCGAGCCGCCGAGGTTACGCCGCCGGAACATGTCGACTTGTCCGTGCCCCTCGGGATCGATGCTCTGGGCGCGGTAGAATTCCTGACTGGCCTGCGAGAACTTGTCGCCGCCGGCCTCTGTCACGACGACCTTCATGCCGGCATCGGCCAGTTCAAGGGCAAGGACGATGCCCGCCGCGCCCGCACCCACGATCGCCACGTCGGCATTGATCTCGGCCGGGAGCCCGGCCTTGCGCGCATCGCGGATCATGGCGCGGCCCCTTCCGTCTCGGGTTGGCGCACGGTCAGTTCGGCCAAGGCCTCGAGATGCTTGCGCGAGGTCGTTCCCACGAGCGTGCAGCCCACCGCAGGGTGGCTGATCGCGCTTCGCACCGCGTCGAGCGGCTTGAGCGCGGGCTGCATGCGAACGATCTCGCGCGCCATCACCGCGATGCCGCGCTCCGCCAGATGCAACACCTCCTGATCCCGCAGCCCCGCGACGATGGTCCAGGGCAATTGCACCAAGGTAATCCCCGGCATGGACATCGCGGCCTCGAAGCATTCGCGATCGTCGCAGGAGACTCCGAAGTGCCGCACCTTGCCTTGCGCCTTCAACTCGGCGAGCGCCTGCGCGACCCCCGCGTCCCGAGCGATCCCGGCGGGCGGACTGTGCAGCAGAAAGCCGTCGACATGGTCGGTCCCCAGCCGCGCGAGCGAACCGTCGAGACTTCGCGCAAGGCTGTGCGGTGACCAGTCCATCCGCAGCGCGTCTTCTCGGCGTGACGAGACGGCGTTGCTCTCCGGCGGACCGGATCGCCGCTTTCGCGCCGCCAGTGCTGGTTTGATCAGCGGCTTTAGCGGCGCCAGGACCCGCATCTTGGTGGAGAATCCGCGGCCCGCCTTGGTAACGATGAATGCCTTGTCACGCCGCCCCGAGACGGCACGTCCGATCTGCTTCTCGCTGTCGCCCTGGCCGTAAATGTTCGCGGTATCGAGCGTCGTCACGCCCATATCGAGAGCGGCCTCGATCAGCGCGCGGCTTTCGCCGAGAGACTGGGGATTGTTGAACGACCCTATGCGCGAGCATCCCAGCCCGAGCGGTGACAGACCCATCGTATTGGGGCTCATGCTGTCGATCTCCCTTTCGATTGGTCGGGCTGCATCGCCGGCTCGGCGGAATAGCTGGTGGTCAGCATCAAAGGCCCGCGCCGGGCGGATGCCTTGGCGTTGTCGGCAAGCGTCGCGCGCAAGCCGCGCCGCCACGCAAAAGCGGTTATGAACATCATCGCAAAGGGCATCGGCAATCCTGTCGCCAGCGCCATGTTCTCAGTGAACCCGATCAGAATGAAGGCGCACATGAACGCCGCCGATGCGATCGAGGCGCGGTCCCCGGACCTCAGCGCCCGGATCAGTTCGCGCACGAAGGCGCCGACGATGAGAAAGAGATAGATCAACAGCGCCAGCGGTCCGAGTTCGGCCAGAACCGCGAGATAGGCCTCATGCGCGGACGTCGCCACGGTGATGTAGGTCTCGTGGGTGCGGTAGCCGACGCCGGTCAGGGGGTTCTCGGCAAACAGCCGCAAGGCCTGTCCCCAGGCCTCGCTACGGCCGGTCAATCCGGACCCGAGTCCCCGGCGGGGATCGTCGACGCGCAAGAGATCTTCGACGACATAGGGGATGAGAAGCGGCAGCGTCAGAACACCGCAAAGGAACAAGGCGTAGTAGCCCATGCGCCGCCGCGGCTCGCACCTCGCTATGGCGATCACGATCATGACGAGGGCCGCCGCGAAGCTAGTGACCATCGCGCCCCGCGCCGAAGTGAGGAACAGGGTCAGCGCCGAGAGCGCGATCAGCCCCCACCGCAGCCGCGGATGCTCGATCGCGGCGGAACAGCACAGGCACATCGTCGCGACGAGGCCCAGGTTCGTCGGTCCCGCTCTCGAAGCGAGGCGGCCGAACGAATACTCGCCAATCACGATCGCGGCGAACAGGATCAGGCCGTAGCCGATCGCCGCGGCCGCGAGCATGTTCTGGAAGCCGCCGTCCCGGGCCAGGTCGGTCGAGGCGAACACCAGTGCGGCCAGAAGCACCATTGCCAGCAGGACGAAGTAGATCAGCGGCATGATCGTATCGACCTGGATCAAGCTGATCGCGACGAACAGGAGCAGTCCGGTCGTGAGCAAGGCGAACCATCCCGAGCGGGTCAGGTCGCAGCGCCCGAAATGGCCCGCCCACAGCGACAAGGGCAGGACAACCAGGGTCACCACAAGATGAATGAACGAACTCCAGAAGCTCGGTTCGTGGGCGATCACGTCGGACCCTGGGTTGACCGGGATGAATTCGGGTCTCAGCAGGTCCGCCATCGCATGGAACGCCAGCAGGACCCCCAGCATGCGCGCCACCCAGTCCGTGCGGATCGCGTTCATGCCCTCGCTCCCGCGTGATCGCCGTGAGGCGGGGCACCGGAAGGCCCGGCGCATTTCCGCCGATCCGCGAGCCCGACGCCCGGGATGCGGACACAGCTCACGAGGCGGGTCCCTTCAGCCGATAGGCGCGCACCCAGTCGATCGTCATGCGGGCGGGAAACCGCGTCGTGGCGTCGGGATTGCCGGGCCAGTCGCCGCCGACCGCGAGATTCAGCAGCATGTGCGCGGGCTTGTGAAAGTCGACGTTCGGACTTTCCTTGACCGCGACATCGTCGACGTACCAGGTGATCGTGTTCCGCCCGACCAAGACGCCGTAGGTGTGCGGCTCGGTAACGGTATCGACCGGGATGCGCTGATTGTCGGTGATGTGCCTGCCGTCTTCCTCGCGGTGGACGGACGCGTAGACTTCACCGTCCTTGCCGATGTTCTCGAACACGTCGACTTCGCGGATCGGTTGCGGCGCCCCGGGCTCGGGCTGGGGCACGAGGCCCGGAATCAGCCAGAAGGCGGGCCACAGACCCTTGCCCACGGGCATCGTCACCCGCGCCTCGAAATACCCGTAGGTCTGTTCGAAAGACGTTTCGGTGGTGATCAACCCCGAGAGATAGGGCAGGCCATGCGGCGCACCGACCTCGGATCGCGTGGCGACGATGGTCAGTTCGCCGGGCCGCCACTCGAAGGGATTGGCGTCGCGAAAGGGGTCTCCGTAGTATTGGAGTTCCTCGTTCGGCACGAGCGTTCGCGCCTGCCAGGCAATGGGAGATGCCGGGTCCTGAACGCCATGACGGAAATTGGTCTTCCAACGGCCCTCGGGCGCGTGCTCGACATCGTAGAACGAGATCGGTTCATCGAACTCTTCGGCGAAGACCAGCTCGAGCTTCGAGCGATCGAGACGCTTGCCGACCTCCTCGCCTTGCAGCGGTTGCAGGCCATAGGCCGCGAGCAGCGCGAACGGCATGGCCAGCGCGATGCACGAAACCCTCAGGAGCGGGGCGCCCATCATCCGACCTCGACTCCGCGCTGCGCATGGACACACGGCAAACCCACCGGGGCGATGCCCATGGCCTCAAGCCAGGTCCGCGTGAAAGTCTCGGGCGAATGCGCCTTCCTGATACGATCGAGCCCGCAGCGTGCCGCCTCGATGAGTCGCGCCCGGAACGCCTCGGGAGCGACGAGCAAGGCCACCAGTTGCGCTTCGTCGTCGACTGTCAGGGGATAGTCGAAATTGTCGAGACCTTCGAAGCTGGCGGAATTGCCGATGACCGGCGCGCCGTAGGCAAAGGCCTCGAGCACCTTGGTCTTGATCCCCCCGCGCAGAAACGAAGGCGCGAGAAGAATGCTCTCTCCGTCATAAACCTCCTGCAGGTCAGCGACATATCCACCATATCTCACGTTGGGAGGCAATTCGACCTGCCGCCTCTGGATGCCGTAGATGACGAGCGGGGTCGGGATCTCGTACTTGCGCCACAACTCGCGAAGATAGTCGATCGACAGACGGTTCTGCGTGAGCTGGTCGCTGCCGATGAAGACGAAGCGCAAGGCGCCCTCGAGCCTCGCGGGCAGGCCGTTCCCCAGTGTCGAATGCGAAGGCGCGATGCGCAGCCGCCGGGCACATCCCGACGGTTCGAGTTCCTTCATGTCGGCGTCCGACAGGAGGACGATGGCGTCCGCAAGCTCGCAGACGCGTGCCTCGGCGCCGCGCAGCGTCTGCTCCTCGTAGCGGACGAGCAGAGTGCCCAGCGTTCCCGAGAGCAACCGGACCACCGTCGGCGACAGCCGCGAGATCAGGTAGCCGGGCGACAAGGTCTCGCCCAGCGCGCGCAGAAGCCGCATCCGGCGCGACATGAGGTCGTCGAGGTCGACGACGATGTGCGCCGTCGGATTCCGGTTTCGCACCGCCTCCAGCACCGCCAGCGAGCGCACGCCGTCGAGGTAGATCGCTTCCGCTCCGGTATCGAGCCTTTCGCAGACCTCACGCACCTGGCGTCCCGTTGCGAACAGCGCGCATTGTACCGGCAGCATCTCGCCCCGCAGCAAGGCCTTGAGCCAACTCCAGCCGACCGCGAACGGCCAGGCCCGGCCGTAGAGTTCCATCGCCGTCGAAATGACGATCTCGTTGACCTCGGCCCCTTCGCGCAGCGCATCGCGGATCGACGCCGCTATGCGCAGCCGGCCGGCCTGCGGCTGCTCGTCCACCGGCCTTGTCCAGATCATCTGGATCGCGGGCTTCGCCGCGCTCATCGCCATCGCTCCGCGAGGCGCCTTTTCACCGGCGCCAGGAATTGTCCCAAATAGTCGTCGATCGCGTTGTAGCGCGTGGCATGGCGAAACAACCGCTCGCGCGAGGCGGCGGGCATCGCCTCGAAATCTCGCTCGGCGCCAAGCGAGAAGAAGCCCGGCCCGCTCGTTCCAGGAGTGCTTGCCATCGTGAGGTTTGCCTCCAGCGGCATGAAGCTGAGGGGGAATTGCAGGATCGGAGCCCGGCATGGGCGTGCGGACACCATGAGGTCTGCGCGCAACGACGCCGCGCTCTGTCCCCAAAGGTCGATCCTGAAATTCCGGTAGGACCTTAGCGGACCGAGACGGCGCGCGGCCGCTTCGACGAGGTTCCAGTCGCAATCATACAGCGCGAGCGCATCGTCCGGCCGCGGAATCCGCCAGTCGCGCCAGCCTACTGCGAGGTTGCGTCGCATCGCCCCCCGCCCGCCGGGCAAGCATGCGAGCGGCGATCGTGGCAGCAGCACGAAGCCGCCAAGGCGAGCGAGCGCCCGCGCAAAGCCATCCGCATCGGACGCGGGCCAGGCCTCGAGGATGGCACGAGCGCCGTCCGGCTCGAACAGCCCCGCGACATCCGGCGCGCACCGCCCGAACACCACGTCGGAACCATCCTCCAGCGGGACCACCGGAATGCGCGTGCCGGGCCGGAAGCGAGGGAACGAGAGAGAGGCGCCGAATGCCGACCCCGCGCGCAGCGCCTCGAGCGCGGGGCCCAGAAAGGCGTCCGCCGCATCCGCGATACGCGCGTCTGCCGCCACGAGCAGCGTCGGATCAAAGCCCTTCGCGATCTCCGCCAGCGCGGCGCGGAGCCCCCCCCGGGCGAGGCCTGCGCGGCGGATATGGGAGATGGGCGCATCAAGCACTCCGCGAGGCTCCGCGGCGAGTCTGGCGCGCGATCATCAGTTCGGTCTGCACCGGCTTGAGCATCTGGAACCCCAGCGCGTCGAGAGAGCGCCCCGACTGGGTCGCCCTGATGAGCTTCAGGCGCCTTCGGAGCGACAGCGATCCAAACCGCTCCCTCGCGCCGATGCGAAAGAAATCCCCGCCCAGGTTCTGAACGATCGCCGCGGCGGGCGGCGCGCCGTCGAGCAAGCCGAAGCCGCGATCGGCCTTGCCGGCACGCGATGTCAGCAGCCGGGGCCTGCGCAGCGCCGGGCCGGGCTTGGACCCGAACAGGTCCACATCGAAGTCGGCTTCGCCCAAGGTCGGATTGAGCGCGCACAGGCACTCCGCCTCGGGTTCGGCGAAGACGTCGTAGCGTGCCCGCGACCGGTCGAGCGAGAGCATGTGCCATTCGCGCGGGGCCAGATCGAGCGGCACCTGATAGATGCTGACCGCCCGCCTGGTGTTCGTGCCCGGCACCGCCATGTTGGTGCTGAGTGATGCGCGCGGATAGACGAAGTAGCGGCCGGTCTTCACCAGATAGCGGATGTAGAAGCGCTTCCACGAATTGGCGCGCCAGGCCTCAAGCTGACGCGGCGTTCCGTCCTCGACCGAGAAAGGCTCGTCCTTGTGGCGGGCGTACCACTCGCGGAACCCGGACCACTGGCGCAAGCTCCAGGCTTGCCCCCAGGAGGCGGCGACCTGGAGGAAGAAGACGTCCGAACCGTCGTCGAGCGGTTCGAAATCGCGATTGTCGAACTCGTTCAGCCGATAGCTGTAGAGCGCGATGCCGCCAATGCGGTCGTCGCCCTCGAAAAAGCGCATCGCGCGCAGAACGTAGTCGTGAAAGTGCGGCGCGGGGATGATGTCGTCCTCGAACAGAACGATTCCGCCATAGTCCCGCGTGAGATCGCCGCAGCGCAGGATGTGCTCGCGCAATCCGAGGCGCTCGGGATGACGGATGATCCGTTTTGGACCATGAGGCCAGTCGAACGCCTCTGCTATCGCGCCGGGGCCGGCCTCGCCCGAACAGTCGAGACTGATCACGAGGGGAGCGGCCCGCCGATAGGCGGCGCGCCGCAGCGCATCGAGCAGGCGCGCCAGGGCATCGGGCCGATTGTAACCCACTGCGACGATGGCGGGCCCCTCGCTCACTTCGCCCGCGCCTCGTCCGCGCGCGGCTCGAACGACAAGCGCGCGCTACCGATCCGCGCAGTCGCACTCGGGACGCGCGAGACGCGAGACAGAGACGTGGGATGAACCTCGCAAACGCCGGCCGCGCGGGTTCGCGGCGGAAAACGGGATGTGCTGGAATCGGGCAATATCGCAAACTCCAATCGCCGCGCCGGCCTTGCCCCCGCCGCCCGCCGCAGTCGAACGTGCGCACGGCAACGGCAGAAGCCGATCAGGATCTGGAAATGCCTCGACACTGACACCGACAATGAGCATCTCCGCTCAATCACTGCTCGACTTCACCTCTGCATTTTTGCAGTGATCCACGGAAATGATCAATGACTTCACCATCCAATTAGGCCACGAAATTGGCCCAAAACGGATTAAATCCACTTTATTATAACTATATACTACAACAGACATCCAATCTTCATTCAATTTATATAGGTAATATTGACATATGACCGCAATCACACGGGATTTTAATGTTTTTTTAGGCATGTGATATTTTGCGATGAGCGACGGACTGCTGGCCTGAACGCACCGTACGGCGCGTTTCACCGCGATCAGACCTTGCGCAAAAGACCGCTGGAATTGCCCAAGGCGGTCCGCACGGGTGCGATCGGCGCGGGTCGTCGCCCGCGCGTTGCCTTCGGGCCGAATGCGACGCAACCGCAGGTAAACGTGGCGCCCCGAGGCTCTTGCGATGATCGCGATCGGCAAGCAGCGGAGTTCGTGCGGCCGTGCCGATGCGGGCGAGCCAAGATCGGAACGCCGCTCTCGCCGGGATTGAGACAACACACTCGGCCGCTGCGGAATTCTCCAACAGATCGCGAAGAGTTCAAGTGCCGAATGAACCATAACGCACCAGATTGTGCGTTGCACAAAATACCGCAGCAAAATAGTTTCGAAGCGAGGCGCGAAAGCTTGGACAGGCACTGTCTGGACAGGTTGTCTTTCAGTTCGGAGGCCCGGTGATTCACCCCGCAATGTCATTCGTAGAATACCTTATGGGTGGTTCTCTTTGGGAATCGCGCGTTGCCGGTGGTCTGCCTGCGTTCGGATCCGGCACCGACCGGCCCTGCCGAGGCGGTCCCGCCCGCGACACGGGCCTCGCCCGTTGAGCGTCCTGTGGCTGACCCGTTTTCCGCCCTATCCACCGCTCTACGGCGGGGCCTTTCAATACAGCCGCGAACTGCTGGAAAGCCTCTGTCGGCAGACGCCGGTGCAGGCGCTCGCCTACCAGGATGCCACGGTCCAGATCCCGGCCGGCCAGCCGATTACCTGGCATACCCTGCCCTATTCGCGTCCCTCGCGCCTGCGCGGGGTGCTGTCGGATCTGCCCGACGTGGCCTTCCGGTTCCGCTCCCGCGCCTACCTCGCCAAGGCGGTCGAACTCGCGCGCACGAGCGGCGCCGTGATTGTCGATTTCATCGCGATGGCGTGGATCGTCGCACCGCTGAAGCGCGCCATGAACGCGGCGGGGCTAGATGTGCCGCTGGTGATGATCACCCACAATCACGAACGCTCCTTGCGGCGCGCGGCGGCCCGCAGCTTCGCTTTCCCCAAGAACCTCGTGATCGGATATGACGCATGGAAGGCCGGCAGGCTCGAACTGGCCGCAAATGCGGCCGCAGACCTCGTCACCGCCATCATCGACGAGGATGCCCATGCATTCGCGAATGAGTGCGACACGCCCGGCCTCGTCCTGCGGCCGGGGTACAGGGGACCGGTCGCGCCCACCCGCCGGATCGACGCCGATACGCCGCGGATGGCGACGATCATCGGCAACCGCGAATCCGCGCACAAGCTCCTGGTGCTCGAACACGCGCTCAAGGCTCTGAGCCGCCATGGCACCGACGCCAGAGTAAGCATCGAGATCGCGGGCGCCGGAGACCTCGCGGCACTGGCCGCCCGCCACCCCGACTGCACGTTCCGTGGCTTCGTCGAGGACATGCCCGGGTATCTGCACGGCGCGCGCCTCGGCCTCGTGCCCGACGACCTCGGTGGCGGCTTCAAGATGCGCGTGCTGACACTCGCGATGCTGCGAGTTCCGATTCTCGGGCTTCGCTCTGCGATGACGGGAACGACCTTCGTGGACGGCGTCCACTACCACGGCGTCGATACGCTCGACGAAATGGCGGCTGTAGTCCCCACCCTGATCGACGATACCGCTCGTCTCGATACACTGCAGAACACCGCTTTCGCGTACTGCCGGGACAATTTCGACTGGGACAAGCGCGGCGAGCAACTGATGGCGGCCCTCAGCAGCACGGCGCGGCGCGAAGCACGGCGCATGCGGGCGTGAGAGGCCTCGATGCCTTCGCCCATCGCCTCATCGGTGCCGTTCCATTCGGCAGCCGCATGCAGCCCCATGTCGCCAGACTCGCGGCATTCGGCGATCAGGGGTTGCAGGGTGTCGCCAACCTCGCCGTCAATATCGTTCTCGCGCGCAGCCTCACGCACGAAGGCTTCGCCACGATCGGGACGATGCTGGGCGTCCATTACTTCGTGGCCAGTCTGCACCGCACGGCCATCGTCCTGCCGTTCATCCTCGACGTCGGGCAGGGCGATGACGGGGGAACCGATGCGGACGGCCGATGGTGGTGGCTCAACCTCGCATGGCTCGCGGCGATCGCGGTCTGCCTTGCGGCCATCGCAGGGATCGCGGCCTGGCTCGGCGGTCCGAACGAAAGCAACGCATGGTTCGTCGACGCCATGGCCCTGGCGGTGCTGGTGACGCCGGCGCTGCAGTTCTACGAGTTCGGGCGGCGCTGCTTGTTCCAGGCCGGCTTGCCGGTCACGGCCGCGCTCGCATCAGGCTGCTATCTGCTCGCCAGCCTCGGCCTTGCGCTCGCGCTGCTCCGGTTCGATGTGTCTGCGACGGCCGGCGCCGCCGCGTGGCTTGGAGCCGGCGTCCTGGGAGGCGCGGTGGCCGCCTGGGCCCTGCCGCCGGGTCGGCCGCGCCTGCGCGAGGGCTTCGAGATCTGGTCGCACAACCGCGGCTTCGCCTTCTGGCAGACGATGACCAGCATTCCCCACGCGATCTACAACGCCTCGGTCGTCGTCCTGGTCGGACTGATCAACGGGCCGCTGGCCGCCGCGGCATTCAACGCAGCGCGATCGATCACCAATCCGGCGGTGAGCATGGTGACGGCGGTCGATTCTCTGGACAAGCCGCGTGCCGCGCGCGCGCTGGCTTCCGACGGGCTGGCGGGCCTGCGCCAATCGGTCGGCAAGACGCGCCGCCTGCTGGCGCTGGTGACCGGCCTCTATCTGGGAACACTCATCATATTTGCCGAGCCTATTCTGATGGCGGCCTTCGGGCCGAAGTATGCCGACCAGACGCTCGAAATCCGCATTCTCGGCCTCGTGTTCTTCGCGATGTGCATGAACCAGCCTTCCGACACTTTCCTCATCGTCCTGCGGGCAAGCCGGCTGCTGCTGACCCTGCGCATTGTCACCGCATCGGTCGCGGTCGGCTTTCTGCTCCTGGCGCGCCCATACGGACTGGTCGGATGTTGTCTCGCCCTGCTGGCGACGCACCTGTTCAATCTGGTCGCGCTGCGCATCGGCGAGCGGATCGCGTCGCGGCGCTTTCTGGACGGAGGCGCCGGCAGCGACGCCCGCACGGGTCCCGCGCCCCGCCGATACGCCGCTGCGCGATCCGGCGAGTGACGGCCAGAGCTTCCGCATGGACCACACCCCTATCCGAAACAAGACGACGGCGCGGCACAAGGCCGAAGAGCGGGTGCTCACGATCACCGCCTTCTTTCTGGTGATCGGCATCCTCGCGCAAAAGCTTTCCGTCCCGCTCGGCGCCGGAACCCCGCTCGAAATCACGATCCTGCTGGAATACTTGCTGATCTTCCTGCTTCTGGCGACGAACCGGGCGCACATCGACCTCACGGTGCTTTTCCTGTTGCTGCTGTTCTGCGCGGGCGCCGTCACGCTCAGCCTCGTGACCGCGCATTCGCTGACCTCGCTTCTGCTCGTTCTCGTGCTCTACATGCCGCTCGCCGTGCGGACCGAGGTGTCGCGGCCGACCTACTTCAGGCTGCTCGGCGTCTTTCAGATGCTCGCGGCCTTCAGTTCCTGCATGATTCTGGCCGACTGGGCATTCCAGTTCGCGGGGCTGCCGATGCCCAACATGGAGCATCTGCTGCCCGAACAACTCAAATTCGTGCACTACAACTACATCCAGCCCCTCGAATGGGGCAGCAAGTGGTACAAGCCGAACGGCTTCTTCTATCTCGAAGTGTCCTATCTCGCCCAGATCATCGCCACGGGCATCGTTATCGAGATCTGCTTCTTCCGGCGTTTCGCCTATCTGGCGCTGCTCGCCGTCGCGCAGATCCTGACGTTCAGCGGCACCGGCTTCCTCCTCCTGGCCGCATGCATTCCCGTGGTTCTGCCCCACCTCAAGCCCAAGATCATCGCCGCGGCGGTCGTCCTGGCCCCGATCGCGGTGATCACCGCGGCAAGCATGGGCGTTTTCGACAACGTCGCCAAGCGCTCCGAAGACTTCGCCCGCGACGGCTCGAGCGCCAACCAGCGCTTCGTTGCGCAATACGATTTCGCGATCAAGAACCTGTCGCACCAGTCCGTCGCGCTGACCGGGATCGGCGCCGGCCAGATGCCCGAGGGTCCGAACATCGTCTGGACCCCCGCGACCAAGGTCGCCAACGAGTACGGAATTCTCGTCGGCGGGGTCTTCTTCGCGAGCCTGCTCGCGGCGATTTTCAGGGGCAGCACTCCGTTCGCGGTCGGCTATGCGCTGGCGGTTCAGTTTCTCTTTCTGAACGGCGGCTTCCTCGTGCCCGTGAACATATTCCTGTTCATCATGCTCACGACGCTGGTCAAGATCGGCCGTCCGTCGTCAACGTGGAGTACGGGGCCGCCGCAGGGCGACCCGGTCACGGCTCCTCAGCCTCATAGTCCACAGCCGTTCGAGTCACTGTCCGATCCGGATCAAGAACGCCAAACCCTATCACGGCGATTCCGAGAGCGAGCAGCGCGAGCTTGACCTTGTTCTCGAGACTCATCTGAACAGCCGCTTCCCCGTTGTCCGGAACCTGACCGGGCTAAGATCGGCCGGCGCCCGGCAATCGCGCGACCCGAAGATCGCACGGGCGGGACGTCCGAGCAATCGGTACAACTCCCCGCCGCCGCCTCGGCGCGACGCCATATGCCGGGACAGAGCGCGGTGGACCGGGCCGGCGCCCCACGCCCCCGGGACGCAAGCGGACCGCGCGCTTACTCCGCAGTCAGCGCCTCGACCAGATCGCGCACCTTGCTCTGGCGCCATTGCGGCTTGGGCGCGACCAGCCAGTAGGCCCGGCGGCAGGCTTCATTCGCGGCGGTGACCGGTTCGGCTGCCTGCGTGCCCATCGCGTTCGCCAGCAGCGCCGGGATGCGCGCGCGGCCGATACCCGCGCGCGCGGCGGCGAGCGCCTGTCCGGCGTCGCCCACCATGACCGGCGGCGCCGTGTCATCGCCCGCGGGGTGCGGATCGCCGGGCCAGCCGATCCAGTCGCCCTCGCCGATAACGGTCCATTCGGGCAAGCCAAGAGGCACACCCTCGAGGTCGCCCGGCCCGTCGATCCAGCGCACCGCGAGGTCGAGATTGGCTTCGGTGAAGTCAGCCATCTCGTCCTCGACCAGCGAATAGCGCACGCTGGGATTGGCCGCGCGAAACGCGGCGAGGCGCGGCGCCAGCCAGGCGGCGAAGAACTCTCGCGGCGCCGCGATGGTGTAGACGTGGCTCGACTGGCCCGCCTGCATCGCCCGGACCGAATCCTCGAAATAGAGAAAGCCGGTGCGCAGCGCGGCGAGCCCCTCGCTAGCTTCCTTGGTGAGTTCGAGGCCCTTGCTGGTCCGCCGGAACAGGACGACGCCGAGCACGTCTTCCAACGCTCGGATCTGCTGGCCGACCGCTGCGGGCGTCACCGCGAGTTCGTCGGCCGCCCGGGTGAACGAGAGATGGCGCGCGGCCGCGTCGAACACGCGCAGGGCATTGAGCGGCAGGTGGGTACGCTTCATGCCGCCTCCCTATGCCCAAGTCGGGCGCGCGGCAATCGCCGGGTGCGTCCGCTGTCGAGGCGCGGCGTCAGCCCGCCGTGGCGGGCGCGGCCAGCGGAAAGAACGGGATCGACGCCTTGATCGCGTTCCCGGTGGGGCCGCGAAAGGTATAGTGCCCTTCCATGCTGCCGTGCGGCGTCGAAAGCGGGCAGCCCGACACATAGTCATGCGTGGCGCCCGGCGCGAGCACCGGCTGCTCGCCGACGACGCCATCGCCCTCCACGAGGCTGACGTTGCCATTGCCGTCCGTGATGCGCCAGTGCCGCGTCAGCAGTTGCACGGTCTCATCCGAATCGTTCTCGATGCGGATGTGATAGACCCAGAACCACTTGCCGGCCTCGATGCGCGATTGTTCGGGCAGGAAATTGACCGCGACCCGCACGACGATGCCCTCGGTGATGGCTGTATGCTGGAAAAGTTCCTTCATCGCGAGGCTCAGCCTAACGACTAAATCTCGGGCCGACAACTGCCATGGCCAGGCTCGCCCCGCCGGATCACGGCGCCTCGAGCGGGCATTCCAGAGTCCACGCGAAGCCTTCGGGCGGATAGTCGGCCTTCACTTGCGCCGCCAGTTTGTGGCGCGGCACGTCGACGATCACGCGCGTGCCGAAGCCGGCCCCCTGCGGCGGCGCCACCGCCGGCCCACCGCTCTCGCGCCAGGAAATCGCGAAGCGCCGGTCCTGGGACGAGCCATCGCCCGACACGGTCCAGACGATCCGCACCCGTCCCTCGGGTATCGAGAGCGCCCCGTACTTGAGCGCGTTCGTCGCCATCTCGTGAACCGCCATGGCGAGCGCTTCGGCGGCGGCGGGGGACAGTTCGACTATCGGCCCCGCAAGCTCGCACTGCGCCTGCGCGTCGGCCAGGAACTGGAGCTGCGTCTCGAGCATCTCGCGCAGCGGCACCTGCGACCACGCCCGGCTGACGAGCAGGTCCTGATTGGCGGCGATCGCCGCAATCCGCTGATCGAACCGTTCGAGGAAATCGCGACTGTTGGCGTCGCTGCGCCGCGCCAGCGAGCGAATCACCGCGAGCATGTTCTTCGAACGATGGTTGACCTCCTGCAGCAGCAACTCGATCCGCTGTTCGGCATCGCGCATCTCGGTGACGTCGGTATTGGTGCCGAACCAGAGACGCACCACTCCGGCTTCGTCACGGATCGGCACCGCGCGCGAGAGGAACCAGCGATAGTTTCCGTCCGCGCCGCGTAGCGGGAAAGTGTCTTCCCAGTCCTCGCCGGTGTCCCAACTGTGCTGGATGCGCTCGACCACCCGGTCGACGTGCTCCGGGTGGTGCACGGCTTTCCAGCCCCAGCCCTGCATCTGTTCGTGCGTGGTGCCCGTGTAGTCGAACCAGCGTTTGTTGTACCAGAATATCCAGCCGTCGCCGTCGGCGATCCAGGCGAGCTGCGAGATGTTGTCCGCCATCAGCCGGAAGCGCTGCTCGCTCTCGGCAAGGCGCGAACGAATGCGCTTCTGCTCGGTGATGTCGCGGGCGATCTTGCTGGCGGCGACGACATTGCCGTCCTCGTCGCGCACCGGCGAAACCGTGATCGCGACCTGAACCTCGCTGCCGTCCTTGCGTCGGCGGACGGTCTCGAAGGTAGGGACTCTCTCCCCGCGCATGATCGTGGAGATGATGCGGTCTTCCTCCTCCTGACGATCTTCGGGGATGAGACTGCGCACGTTGCGCCCGGTCATCTCCTCGGCGGTATAGCCGAAGATCCGCTCGGCGGCCGCGTTCCACGACAGGATCACGCCCTCGAGCGATTTGCCGACGATGGCGTCGTCGGTCGATTCGACGATCGCGGCGAGAAACGCCGCGGCGCCGGTCGCGGGCAGATTGGAGATCAGAGGCCGGCCTTCGAGAACGCCCGGTCGAGATCCTCGATCAGATCCGCGGGGTCTTCCAGACCGATGTTGATGCGCAACATCCCTTCGCTCACTCCCATGGCCTCACGGCCCTCCGGGCCCATGTTGTGATGGGTCGTCGACGCGGGATGACACATCAGCGAGCGCGAGTCGCCAATATTGTTGGAAATGTCGATCAGTTCGAGCGCGTCGAGCACGGCATGCGCCTGCTCGCGGCCACCCTCGAGCACGATCGAGAAGATCGGTCCGCACGCGTCCATCTGCTTGCGCGCGAGCGCGTGCTGCGGATGGCTCTCGAGGCCGGGGTGGAGGATGACCGGCACGCGCCCCTCGACGAACTTGCCGACTTCGAGCGCGTTCTCGCTCTGCCGCCGGGCCCTGAGGTCGAGCGTTTCGAGCCCCTTGAGCACCACCCAGGCGTTGAACGGCGAGAGGTTCGGGCCAGTGTTGCGCTGGAAGGGCAGCAGCTTGTCGTTGATGAACGCCTCGCTGCCGCACACCGCGCCGGCAAGCACCCGGCCTTGTCCTTCCATCAGCTTGGTCGCCGAATAGGCGACCACGTCTGCGCCGAATTCGAGGGGGCGCTGCAGCGCCGGGGTGCAGAAGGCATTGTCGACGACCGTGGTGATCCCGTGCGCCCGCGCCAGGGCGCAGATCGCCTCGATATCGGCGATGTCCATCGTCGGATTGGCCGGGGTCTCGAAGAAGAAGACCTTGGTGTTGGGGCGGATCGCGGCTTCCCACGCGGCATTGTCGCGGGCGTCGACGACGGTCACGTCGACGCCGAAGCGCGGCAGCAGGCTGTCGCCCAGCCACCGGCAAGAGCCGAACGCGGCGCGCGCCGAAACCATGTGATCACCCGCCGAAAGCTGGCACAACAGCGCGGCGGTCATCGCCGCCATGCCCGTCGACTGCACCCGGCACGCCTCGGCGCCCTCCAGCAGCGCGATCCGTTCCTCGAGCATCGCCACGGTCGGGTTCTGCAGCCGCGAATAGGTCATGCCGTCGAGGTCGCCGGCAAAGCGCGCCGCGACCGTCGCCGCGTCGTCGTACGAATAGCCCGAGGTGAGGAAGAGCGCTTCGCTCGTCTCGCCCTGCTCCGATCGCCAGGTGCCGCCGCGCACGGCACGAGTGGCCGGCCGCCAGTACGCGGTCTTGCTGCGATCCTGTCCGGTATCTCTTTTCATCGCGCCGGCCTTAGAATCGCGCTCGCCCGCGCGCAAGCGCCCGCTCGCGGGACGACAAGTGATCTTCGCTTGCGAGCGGGACGGTTCATGCTACTGGCGCGGCCGATGGCCCGCTTCTCCGCCCATGATCGCGACCCGCTGGTCTGGTGCATCGCGATCGCCGCGGCGTTCCTCGCGCTGGCCGTCTGGCGCCTCGGCATTCCCACGCGGCTCTATTTCGACGAAGTCCACTACGTCCCCGCCGCGCGCAAGCTGCTCGAACTGAAAGCGGCCAACCGCGAGCATCCGCTGTTCGCCAAGGAGCTGATCGCCGCCTCGATCCGGCTGTTCGGCGACACCTCGTGGGCCTGGCGGCTGCCCTCGGTGGTCTGCGGCGGCGTGGGCCTGTTCGCCTTCTCGCGCCTCGTATGGTGGTCGAGCCGGCGGCGGCGCGCGACGATCCTCGCCGCGCTGCTGCTCGCGACCAACTTCACCTGGTTCATCCAGAGCCGGATCGCCATGCTCGACATGGTGAGCGCCGGGCTGCTGATGGTCGGGCTGTGGCAATTCGCCGCGGCGCTCGCGGCGCCGGCCGCGAAAGCGCGCTGGCGCCTGCTCGCGGCGGGCGTGGCGCTCGGCCTCTCGATGGGCGCGAAATGGAGCGGCGTTCCCGCGATCGTCCTGCCCGGCCTCGCCTTCCTGGCGCTGCGCGTCCGCAGCGCCGGGCCGGTCTTCATCGGCAGGCGCGGCGCGGGCCCGATCTCCGGCGTGACGATGGCCGAGGCGGTCTTCTTCCTCGGCCTGCTGCCGCTCGCCGTCTACTGGGCGACCTACGCGCCCGCGTTCTTCTATCCGGTCGGCTGGAAGCTCGATCCGCTGAACGTGATCGGGCAGCACGAATTCATGATCCGGCTGCAGGACAGCGTGCGCAAACCGCATCCCTACCGCAGCTTCTGGTACCAGTGGATCGTCGACTGGCGCGCGATATGGTATCTCTACGAGCCGGTCGACGGCGCCCAGCGCGGGATCGTGCTGATCGGCAATCCCTTCTCGATGCTGGCGGGACTGCCCGCGCTGCTGTGGTGCCTGTGGCAGGGCCTGCGCCGCAAGCGGGCCTACCTGCTCGGCTTCGTCGTGCTCTATGCCGCGTGCCTGGGCATGTGGGTGGTGAACGGCAAGCCGATCCAGTTCTACTACCACTACCTGCTGCCGGGCGCGTTCCTGATGGCCTGCCTGGCCTTCGCGCTCGATGACCTGTGGAGCCGCCGCGACCGCTGGCGCTGGCTTGCCCCGCTCTCGCTGATCGCGACCTTCGCGATGTTCGCGTACTTCTTCCCGATCATCTCGGCGATGCAACTGGCCGACGGCAAGCGGGCCTACGCGAAGTGGATGTGGCTAGATTCCTGGCGCTGAGGCGGTTCCCCGCGGTGGCCTATGCCGGCCCCAGCCAAGAATACGCCGCTCAGGTGCCGTATTTGCCCCAGACGAACTTGGACGACAGAGCGAAGTTCCACACCGAGGCGATGACGATGCCAACCAGCGCAGCCGGGTATTCGTGGATGCCGTAGCGCACAAGGATCGCGGCCACGCCGACATTGGCGGTGAGGCCGATCAGGCAAGTGAGGCCGAATTTCGCCCAGCCGCGCAGCAAGGGGACGAAGCCGGTCAGCCGCTTGTCGGCATAAGTCAGCGCGTTGTTGAGGAAGAAGTTGAAGGTCATCGCGGTGAGCGCGGCGATGGTCTGCGCCACTTCGAAGGCGGTGACGAGTTGGCCCTTGAGCGGCGGGCCGCCGAATACGGCAAGAATCGCGGAGAGCACCGCCATGTGCACCACCACGCCCATCGCGCCGATCGTGCCGAACAGCGCGAAGCGGGTCGGGATGATGCGGCCCAGCCACTTGTCATAGAGGCCGACCAGGAATTCGAACACCACGGTCCGGTCGAGCTTGCTCTCGCCTTCGGCGCGGGCCGCGAACGACATCGGGAATTCCTTCACGCGCAACGGAGTCTCCACAGTGGCGAGAATATCGAGGAGGATCTTGAAGCCGACGCCCGAAAGCCGGTGGGCATCGGCGCGCAGCGTGGCCGCGCGCAGCATGAAGAACCCGCTCATCGGATCGCTCAGCGTCACGCCGGTGACCTTTCGCGCGAGGCGGTTGGCGAGGCCCGAGGCCTTGACCCGGTCCGGCCGGCCCCACTCCTCGGTGCTGGCGCCGTCGCAGAAGCGCGAGGCATAGGCGAGATCGAATTCGCCCGAGGTCACCGCCTTGAGCATCTCGGGCAGCAGGCGCGGATCGTGCTGGTGGTCGGCATCCATTACCGCGACGACGGGCGCGGCAGTCGCGCACATGCCCTCGATCGCGGCGGACGACAGCCCGCGCCGGCCGATCCGCTCGATCACCCGCACGCGCGGATCGTTGAGCGCAATCGCGCGAGCTTCGTCGGAGGTGCCGTCGGGGCTGTTGTCGTCGACGACGATCGCTTCCCAGGCAATGCCTTGCAGCGCTTCGTCGAGCCGCTCGATCATGGGGCCGAGGTTCTTGCGCTCGTTGAAGGTCGGCAGCACGACGGCAAGCTCCAGCGGCTTGACGGCGGCATCGACGGCCTGAGCCAGATTGTCGCGAACCAAATGCATCTAACGCCCGCTATACAGAATTCGTAAATATCCGTTTAGCCTGTTTACAGATTCGCCAGAACCGCGTCGCCGATCTCGCGCGTTCCGGCCTTTCCGCCCAGATCGCCGCCACGGACACCCGCCGTCAGCGCCTTGGCCACCGCCGCCTCGATCCGCGCCGCCTCGGCTTCGAGCTGGTAGCTGTGACGCAGCAGCATCGCTGCCGAGAGGATCGTCGCCATCGGATTGGCGAGGCCCTGCCCCGCGATGTCGGGCGCCGATCCGTGGATCGGCTCGTACAGGCCGAACGTGCCCTCGGCCAGCGAGGCCGAGGCGAGCAGGCCGATCGAGCCGACGCACATGCTCGCCTGGTCGGAAAGGATGTCGCCGAACATATTGCCGGTGACGATCACATCGAACTGGCCGGGATTCTTGACGAGCTGCATCGCCGCGTTGTCGACGTACATGTGGCTGAGTTCGACGTCCGGGTATTCGGCGGCGACCTCGATCACCACGTCGCGCCAGAGCTGCGAGGTCTCGAGCACGTTGGCCTTGTCGACCGAGCACAATTTGCCGCCGCGCCCCCGGGCGGCGGTGAAGGCGGTGTGCGCGATGCGCCGCACTTCGTCCTCGGCGTAGGACATGATGTCATAGCCCTCGCGCCGCCCGTCGGGCGTGGTGCGGCGGCCCTTCTCGCCGAAATAGACGTCGCCGTTCAGTTCGCGCACGATCAGCAGGTCGATCGTCGAGGCGACTTCGGCGCGCAGCGTGGTGAGATCCTCAAGCCCCTCGAACACCGTAGCGGGGCGCAGGTTGGCGAACAGGCCCAGTTCCTTGCGCAGCCCCAGCACCGCCTGTTCGGGCCGCAGATGGCGTTCGAGGTGGTCGAGATCGAAATCGCCCACGGCGCCGAACAGGATCGCGCCGCACGAGCGCGCGATCTCCAGCGTCTCGGCCGGCAGCGGATGCCCGTGTTTGCGGTATGCGGCCCCGCCGACGTCGCCCTCGATCAGGTCCAGCCCGGGAAGATCGAGCGCTTCGAGGACGCGCACGGCCTCTCCGACAACCTCCGGCCCGATCCCGTCCCCCGCAAAAACCGCGATCCGCATGTTGGCGCCGCTCACCGTATTACCCTCCTTCGATCCGTGCCAGCCGCTCGCGCAGCATGGCGCGCGCCGCCATAACATCCGATCGACGTTCGGCAAGCGCATAGCGTTCGAGCTGGCGCCCGAGCTTGTCGAACGCACCGAGATAGTCCGCCCACGCGCCCTCGGCGGGCGGCGCGCTGCCCCCGCCATAGCCGAGTTCGCGCAACAGCAGCGTTTCGTAGGAAAGCAAGGGACCCGCCCAGCGCCGCGCGGAGGGGGCGACGCAGATCGCCTCGATCAGGGCCGCGAGCGCCGAATGCAGCGCGGGATAGGCGTGACGCTCGGGCAAGGCGGCCGCCGCGAGCGCGGTCACCCAGGCGAGCGCGGCAGCGGGCAGCGGCTCGCTCATCCAGGGGCCGCGGCTGCGCACCAGTTCGAGCCGCGCGAACGGCAGGCGTCCCTCCGACTTCGCGCGCACCTCGGCGGCGACTTCGTTGCCGGGGATGAGCAAGGGGCGCAAGTGCCGTCCGCGCCCGCCCGCGACATAGGCGCCGACCATGCCGTGCCGCGCGGTCATCAGCTTCGCGATCACGGCGGTCTCGCCATGCGGCCGCGCCGCGCAGACGATCGCGGTCTCAGAGAAGTTCACCGCTCCGCGCGCGGCCAGGACCGCAGCATGCCCAAAAGTCCGATCACGCCCCACACGAAGCCGAACGCCGCGCAAGTGGCGAGCGCCTCGCTGCCGAGCAGGATGACGAACGCCTCGCGGTCGACCGGCAAGTCGCGCGGCGGGCCGAGCAATCGAGCGAGGACGAACCGGACGTAGAGGAACACGGCAAGGATCGGAAAGGCGACCGCGAGCAGCGGCAGCCGCCGCACCGCGAGCGTCCCGACCAGCCACAGGACGACGACGGCGAAGGGCACCAGCAGGCTCAGCCCCTCAAGATCGCCGTTGGACGCCGACAAGTCGGCGCGCGCGAGCGCGAGGGCCGACTGGTAGTGCCAGGCAAGCGGCAGCAGCGCGGGCACCAGCGCGATACCGGGAAGCCAGCGCGGGGTCGCATCGCCCAGCCGCGCACAGGCCCAGCGCCCTATCGCTCGGCCCGCCGCCAGCGAAACCACGCACCCAAGGACGAACAGGAAACCGAAAAGCAGCATGCCGGCCGGTCGATGGCGCAGTTCGGCCCGGCGGGCAACAGCGCCCGTGCCGAAACCGTGATCGTCGCGCCGCGGCCTACTTGGCGTTCAGCCGCGCCTCGAGTTCTTCGACGCGCTTCTTGAGGGTTTCGGCCTCTTCACGCGCGGTTGCGGCCATTTCCTTGACCGCGTCGAATTCCTCGCGGCTGACGAAATCCATGTCACCCACGAATTCCTTGAAGCGCTCACGCGCGGAATCGCGAGCCTCGCGTCCCATCCCGGCGACGGTACCGGCGGCGCTGTTCATCAGCTTGACGAAGTCGGAGACGAAGGGGTTTTCGCTTTGCATACTGCTTAGGTGGCAGCCTTCGCGGCCGGAAACAAGAGCCCTCAGAACTCGATTCGCTGCACCGCCCCGCTCACTTCGACACTCTCCGTGACGGGGTTGAGCACGTGCAGTTCCCAGTTGAGGTACGTCGCGAAGCCGATCCAGAGGAGATAGGGCACCAGCAGCAGCGCGGCGATCGGCCGGACGCGGTAGAACAGGAGGATCGTCGCCAGCACCGCGAGATCGAGCAGCGCGATCACCACGAGCGCCGCGAGAATATCGTGCATGGCGAAGAAAACCGGCGACCAGGCGAGATTGAGCGCGGCCTGAACCACGAACACGACTACGGCGGGGCCGCGACCCGGCGCGCCGCGCGCCGCGAAGATCACCGCCAGCGCAATCCCCATCAGTACGTAGAGAATCGGCCACACGATGCCGAAGGTGGAGGCTGGCGGGTAGGCGGCGGGCTTGACCAGCGTCGCGAACCAGACGTTCCCGGCCCCGCTGCCCGAAAGCGTTCCCGAAAGCAGCCCGAGCAGGAGCATCGTCGGTACGGTCAGCAGCGTCCATCGCAAGAGCCCGGCCCGGAGCTGACCGGTTGAAGCAATCACATTCATGAGCGGCGCAGTCTCCCGAATCGAGCAGGGGCCCCGTGTTTATTAAGAAATGCTAACGATGGTGCAATGCGACAGTCCGCCCGATATCAGCCCCTTTTGGCCCAAATCAGGAATTCGATGTTGCCTTCGGGGCCCTTGATCGGGCTTTCGACGAGTCCGCGCACATCCCAATCGGAGCATTCGAGCCATTCGCGCACCTCGCCGCAAACCCGCTCGTGCAGCGCCGCATCGCGGACGACACCGCCCTTGCCCACTTCGCCGCGCCCCACCTCGAACTGCGGCTTGATCAGCGCGACGAGCGTGCACGCGGGCGCGGCCAGCCGCAGCGGAGCCTCCAGCACCTTGGCCAGCCCGATGAAACTCGCATCGCACACCACCCAGTCGCACGGCGCATCGATCAGTTCGGGCGTGAGAAGCCGCGCGCTGGTTTTCTCCAGCACCGTGACGCGCGGGTCCTGCCGCAGCTTCCAGGCGAGCTGGTTGGTGCCCGAATCGACCGCGAAGACGCGCTCGGCCCCTTTCGTCAGCAGCACGTCGGTGAAACCGCCGGTTGAACTGCCGATGTCCATCGCAACCGCGCCGTTCGGGTCCAGCCCGAAGTGCTCGATCGCATGGGCGAGCTTGATTCCGCCGCGCGAAACCCAGGGATGATCGCGCCCGCGCACTTCGAGCGCGACGTCGGTGGAGACCGTTTGTCCGGCCTTGGCGATCTTGGTTTCGCCCGCGAAGACAACGCCCGCCATGATCAGCGCCTGCGCGCGGGTGCGGCTCTCGGCGAGGCCGCGCTCGACGAGCAACTGGTCGACCCGGCTTTTTGCGCCGGCTGGAGTCTTGGGCGGGACGGTCATGGGGATGCGGGGCTTGTGATAGACCAAGAGTGATTCCATACGAAGGCCATGATGGCAATCCGCCCCCTCGCTCTCCTCGCGGTCCTCGGCGCGATGGCCCTTGCCGCGTCCTGCTCGGATCGCCGCGTCATTCCCGCGCCCGCACCGACGACGCCTCCACCCGCCGCGCCCCGGCCCTTGCCGACGACGGCGCCGCCCGTCGACTGGCAGGACGCACCGATCACGCCGGGCGACTGGACCTGGGGCATGGTCTCCGGGCAATCGGTCGCGCGCTTCGCGAATGGGCTGTTCGCGATGCGGTGCAACGTTTCGGACCGCACCGTCAGCCTGATTCGCGCCGGCGCGCCAGCCGAGGAAGTGCCGATGACGGTGATCACCGAGAAGAGCACGCGCACGCTGGTCGCGAGGCGCCAGCCGAGCGCTTCGCCGACGATCGAGGCGCGGCTCGGCGCACGCGATCCGCTGCTCGATGCCATGGCCTTCAGCCGGGGCCGATTCGCCATTGCGAGCGGCGGGCAGCCGACGCTCTATGTTCCGAGCTGGCCCGAAGTGAGCCGCGTGATCGAGGATTGCCGCTGAGGCAGCGGGCCGGCCACGGCATCGTTACCCCAGATCGTAAACCCCTTGGAGCGCCGACAGCGTCGCGGCAAGCGGCGGTGCGAGATCGGTCGGATCGAGCGGCTGCGCCGTTGCCACGCTAGTCCCGGTGATCTGCGCCCCGTCGAGAACGATCGCGCCCGCCTCGACGTCGATCGTCAGCGTGCGCACGTCGAACTCGCCGAATACCAGCAGCGTCTCGCCAAGGCCCACGGGAATCGCCGCCCGCGCGTCTTCCGAGAACACCACCAGCGTGCTGCCGTCGCGGTAGGCGGCGAAATCGGCCGCCGGCCCCTCAAACTCGATGCGGTCCCCGCCGAGGTTGAACGAGGGATCGAAGGTCATGTCGCCGAACAGGCGCACGACCGTCTCGCCGCCGCCGGCGGTGCCGAAGACCTGATAATCGCCCCCGAGAATGGCCGAGGCACCGGCCTCGAACAGCGCGCGGGCGCCGCTTTCGGGATCGAGCGCAACGGTGGATGCGGTATCGTCGGGCGCCGCAAGGATCGCCGCCGGCGCGCCGGTGACCGTCTGCGCGCCGATCCTGACGCTCGCGCTCGCGGCGTCGATCGCGAGCAGGCGCGCGCCGTCGTCGAAAACGATCGCGACGCCGGCCGGGCCGAGCGGCAGGTTCACCGTCCCCACCGGTCCCGCGATGCTCGCGAGCGAACCGGAGGCGGCGATCGTGTAGTCGGCAGCCTCGCCCGCGAAGCGAATGACGTCGCCGCCCCGGTTGAACGAGGGGTCGAGGGTCACGATCGAGTCGCTGCCGGTCACCGTGAAGTCCTGCGCGCCGGTCGTGCCGAAAACGCGGGCCCGGCCGCCCAGTTCGCCCGCGAAACCGGTGCTGGCGATGATCTGGATGCCCGGCGGCGCGGTGATCTCCACCTGTATGTCCTGGCGCGTTTCCAGCCCGCCGGGATCGCTCACGGTGACCGCGAAGCTGTCCATCCCCGCATATCCGGCATCGGGTGAATAGGCGACGCTGAGTTCGCCCTCGCCCACCTGCGTCAGCACCGCCGTGCCGTGGCGCGGCGCGCTCAGCGCATACGTCAGCGGATCGCCGTTGGGATCGCTGATCAGCAGGACGAAGGTCGTCGTAGCACCTTCTTCCACCCAGATGCTGCGCGCGCCGCTGATGACGGGCGGATCGGCCGCGACTTCGAGCGCGGCGGTCTCGGAGAGGCGGTAGAGACCATCGGCGAACGAGAAATACTCGACATCGCGCAGCGTATCGGTGCCCTCCGCGCTGGATATCTGCACCAGCCCCTTGGCATCGACGCGCACAGTGTAGTCGGCCGCCGCGCCGAGATAGAACGCGGTGTCGACTTCCGCCCCGCCGTCGAGAAAATCGTCGCCGCCCGCCCCCGTCAGGTCGTCGTTGCCGAAACCGCCATAGAGGCGGTCGTTGCCATCCGCGCCGAGCAGGACGTCGTTGCCCTCGCCGCCGTCGAACCATGCGCCGATCAGGCTGCCGGCCTGCGCCCGGGCGTCGGTGACGAGCGAGACGTTGAGTTCGTATCGCGCGTTCTGCGGCAGCGAGAAGCCGTAAAACTCCGAAACCTCGATGATGTAGGTCTCGCCCGCGACGAGATCGGTGAGTTCGAGGAAACTGTCGTAGATGTTGGCGCTGCCGGCATCGACGATCTCGCCGTCGTCGTTCTCCGCGACGAGCCCGCCTTGCGCATCGAACACGGTCAGATAGGAATCGAAGGCGAAGCTGTTGTCGACGTCGATGATCGCGCGGCCGTCCGTGCCCGCGGTGAAACTGTAGTACTGCGGTCCGCCGCCCCCGCCCAGGGCATGGACCCGCACGCTGGCCATGCCGGGGTCCGCGTCGAGCCCCGCATCGTCCGCGTCCACTGCAAACAGGCCATCGAGCGAGAAGGCATCGGCCATGGTCAGGCCGTCAATCGCGCTCTGTGGGCGAAAGACTTCGTTCGAGGCATCGGCGTCGATCCGCCCGGCGCCCGCGACCATGCGGTCGTCGCCCAATCCGCCGATCGCGCCTTCGATGGTGACCAGCGTGTCCGAACCGTACCCCGTCGCGCGGCCCGCGCCGAGATCGATCACGAGGTCCGCCGCGACATCGGTGTAGCTGACGATGTCGAAGCCGCCGCCGCCCACCAGCCGGTTGTCGGCGCCGTTACCGTGGATCAGATCGTCGCCCGTTCCGCCTTGCGCATTCTCGACGACGACGCCGTTGGCGATGGTGAATCCGCCGATCACGCCGCCGATCCACGACACGAAGCCGCCGCCGCCCGGCTCGTCGCGCAAGGTCGCGGCGCGCAGATCGATGGTCGCTCCCATGCCGGTGGAATCGGATGCGGAGATAACGTCAGTGCCGCCCGCGTCCCAGATCGTCGTCCAGCCCGTGCCCGGTTCGTTTGCTTCGGGGAGCCGATAGCCGTTGTTGCCCGTGGCGGTCGCCGTGTTGGCACCGTAGATCGACTGGATCGCGGCGATGTCGAACGCGGCCGGCCCGATCACCCAGCCGTAGTCGTAAGTCTGCGAATAGCCGACCTCGAGATAGCCGGAATTGTAACCCATCGTTACGAAGACGCCCTGGTTGAGCTGGTTCTCGCCAAGCACGAAGGGTCCGTCGACACCGGGGAAGACGAGGCGGTCCGGGCCGTCGGTATCGTCGGCATGGGGATGGTTGAGGCCGAGGCCGTGCCCGGTCTCGTGAACGAAGGTCGAGAAGGTGTACCCGCCCGGCGCCACGCTGCCCGCCGAGAACAGCCCGTCGGCATCGCTGTAGGTGCCGCTCAGCGTCCCCGCGAAGGGCAGCGTGTGAAAAGCGAGCGAGCCGTCGTCGAGCGTGCGGATCTTCTCGATCCAGTCGTAGGCCTGCGTGGTTCCGGTGCCCCGGTAAGGGCCCGCTTCCTCGACGAAATTGACGTTTGCCACCGCCGCCCATGTCGCGACCGAGGCCGCGAAGCCCTCGCGCGCGCCGTTGCCCCAGGTTGTGCCGCCGTACGCACCATTGCCCTCGAGCACGTAGTTGATCGTGATGCCCGGCACGAAGGCAAAGTCGTAGACGAGCGAATCGATGTAGAGGTTGCCGGTTTCGCCGGTATCGACCAGCTCGGATTCGCTGAACACGTACCGCAGACTCCTCTTGGGACCAGGCGTCAGCGCCGGTCCCACCCCCTTGCCTTGCGATCCACCCGCGCCCTAAGGCGATGGCAGCCGCGACGATCCCGCGAACATCCCGAGCCGAAGCTCCAGATTACTTACTCATAGCAAGGCTTTCGAATGATTAAATCGCTTTTGTCGTCCCCGATTGCCGAATGACGATCAGATGACCAGTCCGTCGCTGCTGTTCGTTTGTCTTGGCAACATTTGCCGCTCGCCACTGGCCGAGGCCGCCTTGCGGCAGCGCGCGGCGGCGCTTGGCCTCGCCATCGAGGCCGATTCGGCCGGGACCGGCGACTGGCACGTCGGCGAACCGCCCGATCCGCGCGCGATCGAACAGGCCGCGCGGCACGGCATCGACATTTCGGGCTATCGCGCGCGCCAGGTCAAACGCGGCGACTTCGCGCGCTTCAGCCATATCCTCGCGCTCGATCTCGACAATCTGCGCAACCTGCAAAGGCTGGCCCCCGCCGGACACGGCACGCGACTCTCGCTCTTGCTCGATCATGTGCCGGGGCGCGAGGGCCAGCCCGTTGCCGACCCCTATTTCGGTGGCCCCGAGGGCTTCGTCGAAACCTGGCGGCAAGTGAGCGAGGCCGCGGAGGCGCTTTGTCGCCAACTGGCGTGAGGCGCGCGGCGGCGCGCGTGTCAGCCGAGATCGCGCATCCAGACCTGAAGCGCCTTGGCGCTCTCACCCGGCTCGCCATGCTCCTTCCAGGCCATCTCGATGCGCAGTCCGGGCACCGGAGCATAGCCCCGCTTGCGCCAGAAACCCTCGAGCGAGCGATAGCCGGCCGGGCGCGCGGGATGATCCTCGGGCCGGATCACCGAGGCGAAGCACGCGAAGCGCGCGCCGCAACGGCGCGCCTGCGCCTCGCGCCTGTCGAAGAAGGCATGGCCGATCCCCCGCCCGCGATAGGCATCGAGCAGTACGCTCTCACCGAAATAGAACGCGCTTTCCGGCGCGAAACCGGCCGCCGCCACCGGATCGCGGATCTCGCCCCCCTGCGCCGCCAGCGGCGAGGCCGTGGCGACACCGACGATCCGTTCGCCGTCGCGCGCGGCAACGACGATGGCGTCGCGGGCGGCGATGAACCCGCGCAGGTAGTCCTCCTCGTAGGCGGGGTCGCCATCGTAGAGATAGGGGAACGCGGCGAAGACCGTCATCCGCAGACGCGCGAGATCGGCAATGACCGCTTGCACCCGCGCGCCGGTGAGGTCTTCGATCGCGATTCCTTCGGTCATCTCATCCCCGTTCGTCGCCGTCATGTGACGTGGAGGGTGATCCAGGTCGCGACAAGCGCGGGCGTGTCTTCGCCCTCGATCTCGACGACGACGTCCAGCGCTTCGCGAAAGCGGCCGGGCTGCCTTTCCTCGATCGAGGCGACCGTCATGCGTCCCCTGATCCGCTTGCCCGCGGCGACCGGCGCCAGGAACCGGACGCCATCGAGCCCGTAGTTGTAGCCAGACCTGAGCCCGGGAAAGACCGGTCGCGAGATCTGCCCGCGCATGGGGGCAAGCAGCGAGAGCGTGAGGAACCCGTGCGCGATCGTCCCGTCGAACCCGGCTTCGCGCGCCGCCTCGGGTTCGACGTGGATAAAGGCGTGGTCATCGGTCGTCTCGGCGAAGCGGTCGATAAGCGCCTGATCGACAAGCATCCAGTCCGACAGATAGGTCCGGCCGACCTGCTCGCGCACGAATTGCGCCTGCGCCTGCACGATATCCTCTTTCATCCCCGTGCCTCTGTCCCGCTCCGGTCTTTCTCGCGCAATGCCCCAGCCGGGCCTAGCCGGTTTGCTTTTGGGGGACCATCGCCTATATGCCTCAGATCGTGCCCCGGCCCCAGCGCGGCGTGCTATTGCGCGTTCCGTCAGGTCGGGGCTTGTTGTCTCTTGAACCCAGGGGTTTTGCGATGTCGCGTCGGCGCCAGATCTACGAAGGCAAGGCGAAGATCCTCTACGAGGGTCCCGAGCCGGGCACCCTGATCCAGTATTTCAAGGACGATGCCACCGCCTTCAATGCCCAGAAGAAGGGCACGATCCAAGGCAAGGGCGTCATCAACAACCGCATCAGCGAGTACGTGTTCACGCGCCTGAACCACATCGGCGTGCCGAATCACTTCATCCGGCGCCTTAACATGCGCGAGCAACTCGTTCGCCAGGTTGAGATCATTCCCATCGAGGTCGTGGTCCGCAACGTCGCCGCCGGGTCGATCTCGAAGCGGCTCGGCATTCCCGAGGGCGAGCTGCTGCCGCACACTCTGCTCGAGTACTACTACAAGGACGATTCGCTCGGCGATCCGCTCATCGCCGAAGAGCACATCGCCTGCTTCGGCTGGGCCTCGAACGAGGAAATGCAGGACATTTCCTCGCTGGCGATCCGCGTGAACGACTTCCTTTGCGGCATGTTCGCGGCGATCAACATCAAGCTGGTCGACTTCAAGCTCGAGTTCGGCCGCATCTGGGACGGCGACTACAGCCGCGTGATCCTCGCCGATGAAATCAGCCCCGACGGCTGCCGCCTGTGGGACATGCACACCGGCGAGAAGCTCGACAAGGACCGCTTCCGCCGCGACCTCGGCGGCGAGGAAGAAGCCTACCAGGAAGTCGCGCGTCGGCTCGGGCTGCTCCAGGACGACGGCACCCCTGGCGAAGTGTTCGATCTGACCGCGCATCGCGGCAAGGTGCGCGGCAGCAAGACTCACAAGTAGCGTCGGTTCGCCCGATACGCCGCGCACGTCGACCGTCGGCCGCGTCCCGGCCGTGCGACGCGCCTTGTATCGCAAGACCGGCTGGGCCACCTGAACGGCGATGAAGCTCTTACGGCTTTTTGCGGCCCTGCTTTCGGCCCTGCTTCCGATCGTCGCGCTCCCGGCCCCCGCGCTCGCCGCGCCTGCCAGGGATGCCGCGATCGAGCATGCGCGCGAGCCGGTCTGGGGCTTTGAGGACAGCGACATTCCGCTCGATCCGGCCTATCGCTTCGGCCGGCTCGGCAGCGGCCTGCGCTATGTCATCCGCAAGAACGCGACGCCCGAGGGCACCGCGCTGGTCCGAATGATCGTCGAGGCCGGTTCGCTCGACGAGAAGGAGGCTGAGCGCGGCCTTGCCCATTTCGTCGAGCACATGGCCTTCAACGGTTCCGCCCGCGTGCCCGAAGGCGAGATGGTGCCCCTGCTCGAGCGCAACGGCCTCGCCTTCGGTGCCGACACCAACGCCTCGACCGGGTTCGAGCGCACGACCTACAAGCTCGACCTGCCGCGCAACGATCCCGCCCTGCTCGACACGGCGCTGATGCTCATGCGCGAAACCGCGAGCGAACTGATGATCTCGCCCGGCGCGGTCGATCGCGAACGCGGGGTGGTGCTCGCCGAAATGCGCGACCGCAACACCTGGAGCTACCGCGACACCGTGGCCGGAACCAACTTCTTCTATGCCGGATCGCGTTTCGCCCAGCGTTTCCCGATCGGAACCGAGGCGAGCATCAAGACCGCCACCGCCAAACGGCTGCGTGAGTTCTACGAGCGCGAATACGTCCCGGGCAACGTCACAGTCGTGATCGTGGGCGATTTCGAGCCCGATCTGGTCGAACGGGCGATCCTCGCGCATTTCGCCGACTGGACCGGCCCGAAGGCGAGGCCACGGCCCGATGCCGGGCCGATCCGCAACGCGGATATCGGCCGCACCGACGTCTACATCGACCCGGCGGTCTCCGAACGCATCGTCGCGCAACGCACGCGTCCCTACACCTACGAGGCCGATACCGTCGCCGCGCGGCAGGAAAACCTGCTCGCGCAAGTGGGCTACGGAATCGTCAACCGGCGTTTCAAGCGGCTGTCGCGCTCGCCCGATCCGCCATTTCGCGGCGCCGGGTTCGGGACGGGGGACGTGTTCGATTCGGCCCGTGCGACGCGGCTCATCGTCGATACCGTCGACAGGACCTGGCGGCGCGGCCTGATCGCGGCGGCGCGCGAGTATCGCCGCGCGCTGCTCTACGGCTTCAGCGAGGCCGAGGTCGCGGAACAGCTCGCCAATATCCGCAATTCGCTCGAAAACGCCGCGGCGGGCGCGCGCACGCAGAGCAACGGCACGCTCTACGCCGCGGTCGAGGCGCTGCTGAGCGACGGCACCGTGCCATCGCAGCCGGCGACGGTGCTCGCCCGCTTCGAGGCCTTCGCCCCGCAGATCACGCCCGAGCGGGTCATGGCCGCGCTCGTCGCCGACGCGGCGCCGCTCGAGAACCCGAACATCCGGCTACGCACGCGCTTCGCGCCCGCCGGCGATGCCGACGCGGTGCGCGCCGCCTGGAACGAGGCGATGCTGGCCGCGGTCAGCCGCGAAAGCTCCACCGACCTCGCAGGCTTCGCCTATACCGACTTCGGCCCGGCGGGCGTGGTCGTGAGTGACAAGCGCGAGCCCGCGCTCGGCATTCGCCAGATAGTCTTCGCCAACGGGGTCATGCTCAACGTCAAGCACACCGAAATCGAGAAGGATCGCGTGCGCTTCTCGGTCAGCATCGACGGCGGCGACATGCTCGACACCAAGGCCAACCCGCTCGCGACCGAAATGGTGCCCTACCTGGACGAAGGCGGTCTCGCCCGGCACTCGAGCGACGATCTCCAGACGATCCTTGCAGGGCGCAGCGTTTCGGACGGCTTCCGGACCAGCGAGGCGAGCTTCGATTCGCGCGGCATCACCACGCCGCGCGATCTCGAGGTGCAGCTTCAGCTTCTCACCGCCTACATCGTCGATCCGGGCTACCGCGCCGAGGGCCAGCTTCAGTTCCGGCAACAGATGAACACCTATTTCAAGCGCAAGGACGCGACGCCGGGCTCGGCGCTGGGGGCCGCGATCGGCGGAATCCTGTCGGATGACGATCCGCGCTTCACGCTCCAGCCGGTCGAGGCCTATCGCCGGCTGACCTTCGCCAAGCTGCGCCGCGACATCGCCGGACGGCTCGAGTTCGGCGCGATCGAGATCGGCATCGTCGGCGATATCGAGGAAGAACAGGCGATCGCGCTGGTCGCCGCAACCTTTGGCGCGCTGCCCGATCGCGAGCGCCGCTTCCGCGACTACAGCGGCCAGCAGCAGCCGCGCGTCTTCGCCGAGGATCGCACGCGCCGCGTGGTGCGTCACGAAGGCGCGTCCGACCAGGCGCTGCTGCGCTTCACCTGGCCGACGCGCGACGACAGCGACATGGTTGAAGCGCTCAGGCTGGATCTGCTCGAACGCGTCGTGCGCGTGGAGCTGACCGATACGCTGCGCGAGAAGCTGGGCAAGAGCTACTCGCCGCAGGCCTCGAGCGCGCTGTCGCACAACTGGAAGGGCTACGGGACGTTCGCGGTCCAGGCCTCGGTCGACGTCGGTGAAGTCGCCGCGACGAGCGACGCGATCCGCGCGACGATCGCCGCCCTGCGCGCGCAGGCGCCATCCGACGACTTGCTCCAGCGCGCCCGGCAGCCGCTGCTCGAGCGGTTCCAGAACGCGCTCAAGTCGAACGCCGGCTGGCTCGCGCTGGTCGACCGCGCACAGAGCGAACCCGCGCGGATCGATCGCTATCTTGGTGCGGGCGAGATCCTGATGGCCACCACGCCCGCGGATCTTCAGGCCCTGGCGCTTCGCTACCTCGATCCCGACCGGGCAATCCGTATCGTCGTGGTGCCGCAGGGCGTCGCGCTCGCCCCCGAGGGCGACGAAAGCGATCAGGCCAGCCCCATCCCCGCGGCCACTTCCTCGAGCAGCGCGAACGCGCCTTCGTCCTCGAGATCGGGCAAACCCACGGCGATCCTGCCAACGCCCGCTTCCTGATACTCGGCGAGCAGTTCGGCGACCGGGCGGGGCTTGATATCCTCGTACGCCTTCGCGCCCCATTGCGGCAGGGGTCCGACGCCGAAACTGATCGCCGGAACCAGCAAGGTGATGTCCAGCGCCGCGAAGTCGCGCCCTTCCTCTTCGCAATAGCCGCGCAGTTCGCGCAATTGCTCCCGCATTTGCGGCGGCGAAAGAAAGGACGGGAGCCAGCCATCGGCGATCCGGGCGACACGCCGCAAGATCGCGGTGTTATCGGTCTTGTCGTTGCCCGAGCCGACCAGGATCGGAACGTGCGGCTTTTGCAGCGGCTTGGGATTGCAGTAGATTTCCGGGAACGAGACGTATTCTCCCGCATAGCTCGCCCGCTCCTCGGTCCAGAGCACCTTGAGCGCGCGGATCATGTCGAGCGTGACGCCCAGCCGCTTGTCGAAGCGATAGCCGAAGATCGCCGCCTCCTCCTCGATCCAGCCGGTGCCGAAGCCGAAGATGAGGCGCCCTTCGGACAAGCGGTCCAGCGTCGCGACCTGCTTGGCGAGCACGATCGGCTCATGCTGCGGGACGACGCATACGTTGGTGCCGAAACGCAACGTGCTCGTGGCGGTGGCCGCAGCGGCCAGCGAGACCATCAGGTCGGGCATGTCGCGGTAATTGGGAGGCAGCGGAACGCCGTAGCGCTCCGCCTCCAGCGAGGCGAAGGGGATTGCGGGATGCTCGCCCATCCACATCGATTCGAAGCCGAGCGCTTCGATATGGCGCGCCAGCCTCGCGATGGGCGGGCCGCTCCAGACATAGTTTGCGGTTACGCCGAGCTTCATTGCGCCTCCCCCCGCCGGTCGACCGCCGGCACAGCCGCAAGGTTCACCACAAGCGCGGCAGCCGGACAATCGACGGCGCGGCCGAATGCGTCCCCGGTCAAGCCGGGAGGTTCAGCCGTGCACGATCAGGGCGCGTGATTGGGACGGCTCTGCCGTCCGGTCTTCTCCGCCCATTCCTCGATCAGGCCGTCGTAGAGCGGATGCTCGATCAGCTCGTACTTTTCGGGGAAGTTCCAGTTGCCTGACTTCATCTTCCCCTCGTCCATCAGCTCGCGCATCAGCTTGAGGTGGTTCGCGGCCGCCGTGACCCAGCCGCCGGTCGCCATGTTGAAGGCGGTGTCCGGCAGCGTGAAGCCCATCGTCGCGACGGGAATGTTCGGCCCCAGCCCCTTGACGAGATCGCCGACCCACTCGGGCCGGGGTGGATAGAACAGCACGTCCGCGCCCGCTTCGATGTAGGCGTGGCCGCGGCGGATCGCCTCGTTGATGTCGCCGCCGCCGCCGCCGCCCATTTCGCTGGTGTAAAGCTCGTCGCAGCGCGCGATGATCACGAGGTCCTGGCCCGAATCGCGCTGCGCCCGGCGCGCCGCGTCGATCCGCGCCTGCTGGTCCTCGATCGACCAGAGCCCGTTGACGAGCTTGGAATGCTTGGGATTGCGTTCGTCCTCGACGTGGAATCCCGCGATGCCCTGCTGGATGTAGCGGCGGGTGAAATGATAGGCGTCGGCCACAGTCTCGCCCAGCGTATCGGCGTCGGCGATCAGCGGAATGCTCATCACGTTGGCGATCCGGCTGGCCTGCTCGATCTGCTCGACCTGGCTGTAGACGCCATTGTCGGGAACCGCGTAGTGAAAGGCGCTGCACGCGTGGCCGCCGAGATAGGCGGCGGGGAAGCCGACATGCTCGACGATCCGGCCGGTGATCGCCGAAAACACGTCGCCGCACACGAAGTGTTCGCCCGTCTCGATCAGCTTGCGCAGTTTCTCGCCCGCCGTTGGCATCGCCGCCTCTCCTCGTTTTCCCGTTTGCGTGTTATTGCTCGCGCCGCGGAACATCCGCTTGCCCGATCGGTTGCATGAAGCTGCCGGTCAGGCAAGCGTCTCCTCCCGATCCCACGGCCAGGCCTTGCCGCCTTTTTCCGGCACCTCGACAGCAACAGGAGCTACCTTGTCCGAACCGCTGATGCTGAAGATCGCGCTGATCGGCGTGCTCGGCATGACCGCGCAGTGGATCGCCTGGCGCACGGGCAAACCCGCCATCGTCTTCCTGCTCGGCGCCGGAATCATCGCCGGGCCGATCGCGGGCCTGCTCGATCCGGCGCGCGACTTCGGCGAGTTGCAGCAGCCGATCATTAAGCTGGCCGTGGCCGTGATCCTGTTCGAGGGCGGGTTGCAGCTCAATTTCCGCGACTTGCGCGAAGCCGGCCGCTCGGTGAAGCGGCTGATCATCCTGGGCGTACCGCTTGGCTGGATGACCTGCACGCTCGCGGTCCATCTCGGCGTCGGGCTCGACTGGGAGCTTTCGGCGCTGTTCGGCGGCATCCTCGTGGTGACCGGGCCGACCGTGATTGGACCGATGCTGCGCGCGATCAGCGTGCCGAGGCGAGTCGCCGACACACTCAAGTGGGAAGCGATCATCAACGATCCGATCGGCGCGCTGCTCGCCATCGTGGTGTTCGCGCAGATGACCTTCGCCACCGGCGATGCCGATCATGCCGCAAGCGTGCCGGCCGTGCTCGGCGCATCGGTGGCGGCGGGCGTGCTCGGCCTCGCGCTCGGCCTCGCGGTCACCTGGGCCTTTCCGCGCGGACTGGTGCCCGAATACCTCAAGGCGCCGATGCTGCTGGTGATCGTGATCGCCGCCTTCGTCGCGGCCGACACGCTTCAGCACGAAAGCGGACTGATCACGGTCACCGTCATGGGCATGACGCTCGCCAATCGGCCCACGTTCTCCACGGCGACGATCAAGCGCTTCAAGGAGGACCTTTCGGTCCTGCTGATCGCGGGCGTGTTCATCATCCTGTCGGCGACGCTCGACTGGCAGGTGATCAGCCGGGCGCAGTGGGGCTTCCTCGCCTATCTGTTCCTGCTGCTGTTCTTTGCCCGCCCGCTGACAGTCCTCGTTTCGCTGCTGGGCAGCGACATGTCGTGGCGCGAGCGGCTGTTCATCGCCTGGATCGCGCCGCGCGGCATCGTGCTGGTCGCGGTGACGGGCCTGTTCGCGCTACGGCTGAGCGAAAACGGCGTCGCGGGCGCCGACCTGCTCGTCCCGCTGGCCTTCGCGACCGCCATCGCGACGATCGTGGCGCACGGCTTCACCGCGAAGATCTGGGCCGAGACCCTGCGGATCGCGCGCGGCGAAGGCACCGGGCTGATGATCGTGGGCATCAACCAGTGGTCGGCTGCTGCTGCGGCGGCGATGCGCGAGGCCGGTGTCGAGGTGATGATGGCCGACAACTCGAAGTTCTCGCAGCGCCATGCCCGCTTCCGCGACATCGATTCGCGCAAGGGCGACGTGCTCAACGACAAGTTCCGCCACCAGTTCGACTGGAACGAGTTCCACCATGTCGTCTCGGCCTCGGACAGCGACGCCTACAACGCGCTGGTCTGCGCCGAACTCGGCCCCGAACTGGGCTTCGACAAGGTGCTCCAGATCGCGCCCGACCAACGCGACGGGCTCACCCAGCCCAAGGGCAACACCGTATTCCTCGATCCGGTCGACATCTACGAGTTGCAGACGCGCACCGCCGACGGCTGGATCTTCAGCCGAACGCGCATCACGCAGGAATACGACTTCGCCGACTTCAAGGCCAACCTCGACGACGGCGCGCAGCCCTTCGCGGTGGTCCGGCCCGACGGCAGCTACGAGATCTTCTCGTCGGTGCGCACCCCCACGATCCGCGACGGCGACGTCGTGATTTCCTTCGTTCCGCCCGAGACGGCCGAGGAGCGCAAGGCGAAGCGCGTATCGAAGGCGGCCGGCAAGGCGGAGGCGAATGCCGGGGCCAGCCCCGAGCCCGCCTGATCAGAGCCGTTCGAGCGTCGGAATCAGGTCGTCGAAATGGTCGATCACGGCGGCCGCGCCGAGTTCGGCCGGAGGCAGGTCGCAAAAGCCGAAGCTGACCGCGACGCAGGGCAAGCCCGCCGCGGCCGCCGCGCCGGTATCGTAGGTCGTGTCGCCGACATAGGCGGCGCGGGCGCTCCCGCCCCTCTCGACCATTTCGAGCAACAGATCGGGCCTGGGCTTGGCCCGGCCCGGTCCAAGTGTGTCGCCGCCGATAATGGTGAAGAAACGCTCGGTCAGGCCGAGTTCGCCGAACAGGCGCCGGGCCAGCCGCTCGAGCTTGTTGGTCACCACCGCGATCCGCACCCCGCGCGCGTGGAGCGCGTCGAGCATCGTCTCGCCGCCGGGAAACAGGCCCGAGTGAACCGCGATGTTGGCCTCGTAGTACCTCAGAAGCTCGCCATGGAGCGCGTCGAATCGCTCCGGCCCGACCGCGCCGCCGGTCACATCGAGCGCGCGGGCGAGCATCTTCTTCGCACCGCCGCCGATCAGATCGCGCACCTGCGCGGGGGCGATCGTCTCGCGGCCCTCGGCGACGAGCGCGTGATTCACCGCGGCGGACAAGTCGCCATGGGTGTCGAGCAGCGTGCCGTCGAGATCGAAGCCGACGATTTCAAAGGGAAAAGAGGTCATCGACGAGCCGATGACGGGTCGGTGTGGAAACCGCAAGCATTTGCTGGCAAACCGTGCGCATGATCGATCACGCTGCTCCGCTCGCTGTCATCATCCTGGCTGCCGGCAAGGGCACTCGCATGAAGAGCGAGACCCACAAGGTCCTCCATCCGCTGGCCGGGCGGCCGATGCTCGAGCACCTGCTCGCCAGCGTCGCCGAGCTCGCGCCGGAGCGCCAGGTCGTGGTCGCCGGGCACGGGCGCGAACAGCTTGAAAAGGCGCTCGCCGGCCGCGCGACGATCGCGGTCCAGGAGCCGCAGCTCGGCACCGGACACGCGGTGCAGCAGGCCGAGGCCGCGCTCGCCGGATTCCATGGCGACGTGCTCGTCCTCTACGGTGACGTTCCCTTCGTTGGCGCGGAGACGATGCGGCGCATGCTGGACCGGCTGCACGGGCTGAACGAGCCGCCCGTCGTCGTCCTCGGTTTCGAGCCCGACGATCCCCTCACCTACGGCCGCATCGTCGCCGACGGCGACACGATCAAGTGGATGGTCGAGCACAAGGACGCCACCGAGGAACAGCGCGCCGTCCGCCTGTGCAACTCGGGCATCATGGCGGCGCGCTCCGACGACCTGTTCGCGCTGCTCGCCCGCATCGGCAACGCCAACGCGCAAGGCGAGTACTACCTGCCCGACATCGTCAACATCGCCATCGACGACGGCCGCAACAGCGCGGTGGTCGTCACCGACGATCCCGACGAAGTCGCGGGCATCAACAGCCGCGCCGAACTGGCGCAGGCCGAGGCGCGCTGGCAGGAGCGCCGCCGCGCGCAGGCGATGGCCGAAGGCGCGACGCTGATCGCGCCCGAAACGGTGTTCTTTTCCTGGGACACCCGGGTCGGCCGCGACGTGACGATCGAACCCAACGTGGTCCTCGGCCCGGGCGTCGAGATCGCCGACAACGCGACGATCCGCGCCTTCTGCCACATCGAGGGCGCCAGGATCGCGGGCGGAGTCGAAGTCGGGCCCTACGCGCGGCTGCGGCCTGGCGCCGATCTTCGTGTCGGCTCCAGGGTCGGAAACTTCGTCGAGATCAAGAACGCGGTACTCGGCGCGGGCGCGAAGGCCAACCACCTCACCTACCTCGGCGACGCCGAGATCGGCTCGGGCACCAACATCGGCGCGGGCACGATCACCTGCAACTACGACGGCTATTTCAAGCACCGCACGGTGATCGGCGACCGCGCTTTCATCGGCTCGAACTCGGCGCTGATCGCGCCGGTGCGGATCGGCGCCGACGCCATCGTCGCGGCGGGCAGCGCGGTCAGCCGCGACGTCGCCGACGGCGAGCTGCGGCTGGTGCGCGCCGAGCAGCTCGTCAAGCCGGGCTGGGCCGACCGCTTCCACGACGCGATGAAGAAGAAAAAAGCCGAGAAGGCGAAGTAGCCCGTCCTCTTACCAGCTTCGGAGATCCCTGACATGAGCAACAGCCCCTGGAGCCACAGCCGCAGCAGCGCCGTGTCCGACGACATCGACTTCGAGATCAAGGGACAGGAACTGCAGTTCGTCGAGATCGAGCTCGACCCCGGCGAAAGCGCGGTCGCCGAGGCGGGCGCGATGGTCTGGAAGGACGCCAGCATCGAGATGACCACGGTGTTCGGCGACGGCTCGCAGTCCGGAGCGGGCGGCGGCTTCATGGGCGCGCTGCTCGGCGCGGGCAAGCGACTGGTCACCGGCGAGAGCCTGTTCACCACGGTCTTCACCCACCACGGCTCGGGCAAGGCGCGCGTATCCTTCGCCGCGCCGGTGCCCGGCGCGATCGTGCCGCTCAAGCTCGACGAGGTCGGTGGACGCCTGATCTGCCAGAAGGACGCCTTCCTGTGCGCCGCCAAGGGCGTGTCGATCGGCGTCCACTTCCAGCAACGGATCATGACCGGACTGTTCGGCGGTGAAGGCTTCATCATGCAGAAGCTCGAGGGCGACGGCTGGGTCTTCGTGCAGATGGGCGGCACCGTGATCGAGCGCGAGCTCGGCCCGGGCGAGGAGCTGCACATCGACACCGGCTGCGTCGCCGCCTTCACCGCGGGCATCGACTTCGACCTCGTGCGCGCGGGCTCGATCAAGTCGATGTTCTTCGGCGGCGAAGGCGTGTTCTTCGCGCGGCTGCGCGGCCCGGGCAAGGTCTGGATCCAGTCGCTGCCGTTCTCACGGCTCGCCGGCCGGATGCTCGCCGCCGCCGGGTCCTACGGCGGCCAGAACCGCGGCGAGGGTTCGTTGCTCGGCGGCCTGGGCGACATCTTCGACGGCGACTGATAAACCACCGCGCGCGGGCCCTTCGGGCGCGTTAAACCCAAATTCAATCCCGCGCGGGCATAGACGGCCCGAAGCGCGTTAACCCTCAGCTACGGGGCATTATCGGTCCATGTGCGGAATCATCGGCATTGTCGGCAAGGAAGAAGTCGCCGACCGCCTCGTCGACGGCCTCAAGCGGATGGAGTACCGCGGCTATGACAGCGCGGGCGTCTGCACCGTCCACGACGGCCATCTCGTGCGCCGCCGCGCCGAAGGCAAGCTGTTCAACCTGGTGCGCGAGCTGGCGCGCGATCCCGCGCCCGGCCTGATCGGCATCGCCCATACCCGCTGGGCGACGCACGGCGCGCCGACCGCGGCCAACGCGCACCCGCACGCCACCGGCGAACTCGCGCTCGTGCACAACGGCATCATCGAAAACTTCCGGCCGCTGCGCGACGCGCTCGAGGCGCGCGGACGCAAGTTCGAGAGCGAGACCGACACCGAGGTGGTCGCCCACCTCGTCTCCGAACTGGTCGAAGCCGGCGCGAGCCCCCAGGAGGCCGTCGCCAGGGCCCTGCCCCAGCTTCGCGGCGCGTTCGCGCTCGCGATCGCCTTTCGCGCCCATCCCGACCTGCTGATCGGCGCGCGGCTCGGCTCGCCGCTGGTGGTCGGCTACGGCGAGGGCGAGACCTACATCGGCTCGGACGCGCTGGCGCTCGCGCCGCTCACCCAGCGCATCAGCTATCTGGAGGAAGGCGACTGGGTCGTCGTCACTCGCGAGGGTGCGCAGGTCTACGATGCCGACAACAATCCGGTCGAGCGCGAGATCGTCACTTCGGGCGCTTCGGCCGCGGCGATCGAGAAGGGCAACTATCGCCACTTCATGCAGAAGGAGATCTTCGAGCAGCCGACCGTCGTAGCCCAGACGCTGCGCAGCTACATTCGCCAGATCGACCAGACGGTCGCCCTGCCCCAGATCGGCTACGATCTCACCGCGATCAGCCGCGTGACCATCGTCGCCTGCGGCACCAGCTACTACGCCGGGATGGTCGCCAAGTACTGGCTCGAGCGCTTCGCCCGGTTGCCGGTCGACATCGATGTCGCCTCGGAGTTTCGCTACCGCGATCCCGTTCTGGAGCCGGGCGGCCTCGCGCTGTTCATCTCGCAATCGGGCGAGACCGCCGACACGCTCGCCGCGCTCAGGCACTGCAAGCAGGCCGGGCAGACCATCGCGGTCGTGGTCAACGTGCCGACCAGTTCGATGGCGCGCGAGGCCGACCTGCTGCTGCCGACCCATGCCGGCCCCGAGATCGGCGTCGCCTCGACCAAGGCCTTCACCTGCCAGCTCGCGGTGCTCGCCGCGCTCGCCACGCACATGGCGGTTCTGCGCGGGCGCATGGACCGCGAAGAGGAAGCCGAGGTCGTGCGGCACCTGATCGAAGTGCCCGCCTGCCTCAACGCCGCGCTCGGCCACGACGAGGAGATCGCGCGGATGGCGCACCTCATCGCCCCGGCACGCGACGTGCTCTACCTGGGGCGCGGCCCGGACTATCCGCTGGCGCTCGAAGGCGCGCTAAAACTCAAGGAAATCAGCTATATCCATGCCGAAGGTTACGCATCGGGCGAGATGAAACACGGCCCGATCGCGCTGATCGACGACGAGGTGCCGGTGATCGTGCTCGCCCCGTCCGGCCCGCTGTTCGAAAAGACCGTGAGCAACATGCAGGAAGTGCGTGCGCGCGGCGGCAAGGTGGTGCTGATCAGCGACTGGGAAGGCATCGCCGAAGCGGGCGAGGACTGCATGGCCGTGATCGAAATGCCCAAGGTGCACCCGCTGATCGCGCCGCTGGTCTACGCTGTGCCCGCGCAATTGCTCGCCTACCACGTCGCCTGCGTCAAAGGCACCGATGTCGATCAGCCGCGCAATCTGGCCAAGAGCGTTACCGTCGAATAGCGGAGCGCCGGGACGCCGGGCCGTAGGGAAAATACGCCGCACGACGCGGTCTTATGTTGATCTATTGCACGCCGGAATGCGCCCGCGCGCCTAGTATTTTTTCAATACTGCCTGCACCTTCGGCCCAAAAAATTCAATTTCATTTGAAAGCATTTCGTACGCAAAAAGCGGTTCACGACAAATTCATGGATCATCGCCTGAGCCTTGCCGCTCACAAAACGGTGTGACGCGAGTATTTCCACCAGAACTTTACCGGGCGATAACGCCTATGGTCTAGGTAAGACCCGTGCCCAGACGACTTCAATCAGACGCGGCCCTGCCCACCGACCTGCCGGTCCTGGCGCTGCTCGGCCTCACCGATCCGGCTCAGGGCGATTGGTCCAGGCTGCGCGGGCTGCAGTTCGCCGAACTGGGCGGAATCACCACGACACGCGCGGCGACGCAGATCCTCGCCGCGATCGCGACCGCGGCGTTGTTCATCGGCATGATTCCGCTGCCCGCGGTCCTGTCGTGGCTGGCGCTGCTCGGGCTATCGCTGATCCACATCGCCCGGACCGAATCGGCGCTCATCACCGGCGAACGCCGCCGGATCGCGCATGACGAGACCATGGGTCAGACCAAGGCCGCGATCATCAACGCGTTGGTCTGGGTCATTCCGATCGCCGGGTTCGGGCCGTTCGTCATCACGATGACCGAGATAAAATTCTGGTCGATCATCGCCCTGCTGATGACGAGTTCGGCGATCCTGCTGCCCGCCGTGCCGATGAGCACGTCGCTGTTCCTCGGCCTGCTCGGCCTCTCGGGCGTCACCTTCTTCCTGACCAATGGCCTGTGGGACATGGCGATGGTCGTGGCCGCCTTCACCGCCATCTGCCTGACCGGCGCGACCGTCACCGCACGGCGCTTTCTGCTCACCAAGATCGCCCAGGCCGGAGCGGCCGAGAAGGACGAAGTCGTCTCGCTGCTGCTCAAGGAGTTCGAGGAAGGCGAGGCCGACTGGCTGTGGCAGATCGACGTCTCGCGCCGGGTGCGCGCCGTCTCGCCGCGCTTCGCCTACGCGCTCGGCAAGGACACGCGCGACATCGAAGGCAAGCCGTTCATCCAGTTGATCGCCGGCGAGGCCTGGGAGACCGGTCAGTTCTCCTCCAGCCTGCATGACCTTGCCGAGCGCCTGCAGCGGCGCGAGAGCTTCTCGAACCTGCTGGTGCGCGTCTCGATCAACGGCGAGGCGCGCTGGTGGGAGCTTTCGGGTACGCCCAAACTCGACGACAACGGCCTATTCGACGGCTTCCGCGGCGTCGGCTCGGACGTCACCGAGGCGCGCGAAAGCTCCGACAAGATCGCGTACATGGCGCGCTACGACACGCTCACCGGGCTACCCAACCGGATGATGCTGACCGAAGCGCTCGGCGACGCGCTGACTTACGCCGAGCAATGGCGCACGCGCTGCGCCTTCCTCATGATCGACCTCGACCGCTTCAAGGCGGTCAACGACACGCTGGGCCACCTCGTCGGCGATCAGCTTCTCGCGCGGGTGTCGGAGCGGCTGCGCGAGCAACTGACCGAAAACGAGCTTTGCGGCCGCCTGGGCGGCGACGAGTTCGCGATCGTCATCCGCGACGCGTCCGACCTCTCGCAGGTCGAGCGCATCGCCGAACGGGTCATCGCCCGGCTTTCGCAGCCCTACGAAGTCGATCACCACACGCTCTACGTCGGCGCCAGCATCGGCTCGGCGATCGGCCCGCGCGACGGCGCCACGGTCGAGACGCTGATGCGCAACGCCGATCTCGCGCTCTACCGCTCGAAGGACGAGGGCGGCGGGCAGCACTACGTCTACGAGCCCGCGCTCCACGCCCACGCCGAAGAGCGCCGCCAGCTCGAATTCTCGCTGCGCCGGGCACTCGACAACAACGAGTTCGTGGTCAACTACCAGCCGGTGGTCGATGCCAACGACGAGAACGTCGTCAGCTTCGAGGCGCTCCTGCGCTGGAAGAGCCGTGATCACGGCATGGTCAGCCCCGCCAAGTTCATCCCGCTGGCCGAGGACACGCGACTGATCGTGCCGATCGGCGAATGGGTGCTGCGCCAGGCCTGCGAAGAGGCGACCAACTGGCCCGAGCATGTGCGCGTCGCGGTAAACGTTTCTGGCGAGCAGTTGCTCGACGCCAATTTCGCCGCCAGCGTCGTCGGCGCGCTCACCAGCAGCGGCCTCAACGCGCGGCGCCTCGAGATCGAAGTGACCGAGAGTATCTTCCTGCGCGACGCCTCGATGGCGCGCGCCGCGCTCGAGCAAGTCATGGCGCTGGGCTGCGGCGTCGCGCTCGACGATTTCGGAACCGGCTATTCCTCGCTCGGCTACCTGCGCAAGCTGCGCTTCTCGACGATCAAGGTCGACCGCAGCTTCGTCCAGGGCGCGGCGAGCGGCAATCCCGAAAGCCTCGCGATTATTCGCGCGGTGGTGGCGATGGCCGACAGCCTCGAGATGTCGACGACCGCCGAGGGCGTCGAGACCGAGCGCGAGCTCGAAATCGTGCGCAACCTCGGCTGTCGCAAGATTCAAGGCTATTTCTTCGGCCGCCCGATGGACCGCGAGGACGCGCTCAAGCTGTTCCGCAAGACCGACCTGCGCAGCCTCGCCGCGCCGGCCTGATCGAAGCGCCCGATGCGGCGCGATCGCGGCATCGGCGAGTCATTGGTTGGTGCGGTCCGGACGTCCGTTCGGACCTTGGCAAACTGCGGATGCGGTTTGCCGCACGAGCAAGGGGTCGGCCTGCCTGATCAGGCCCCGACGAGACCCTTCACCGCGCTTTCGAACAAGGCGCGGCCATCCGCGCTGCCCTGGGCGGGCTCGATGGCGCGTTCGGGGTGCGGCATCATCCCCAGCACGTTGCCGGCGGCGTTGAGCACGCCCGCGATCGCGCGCGACGAACCGTTGACCTCCTCGGCGTAGCGGAAGGCCACCCTGCCCTCGCCCTCGATCCGGTCGAGCGTCTCGTCATCGGCGAAGTAGTTGCCGTCATGGTGCGCGACGGGCACGCGGATCCGCGCGCCCTGCTCGTAGCCCGAGGTGAACAGCGACTGCCCGTTCTCGACCGTGAGCACGACCTCGCGGCAGACAAAGCGGATCGCGGCGTTGCGCAGCAGCGCACCCGGCAGCAGGCCGCTTTCGGTAAGCACCTGGAAACCGTTGCACACACCGAGCACCGGCACGCCCTTGCCCGCCGCCTCGATCACGGCGCGCATGATCGGCGATCGCGAGGCGATCGCGCCGCAGCGCAAGTAGTCGCCATAGGAAAACCCGCCCGGCAGGGCGATGAAGTCCAGACGCTCGGGCAGCTCGGCATCGCCGTGCCAGACGCGGATCGGTGCGGTTCCCGAGACCTGCTCGAGCGCGACCGCCATGTCGCGATCGCAGTTCGATCCGGGGAACGTGACGACCGCGGAGCGGAAGCCGCCGGTCATGCCGCGACCTTCTCGATCCGGTAGTTCTCGATCACCATGTTGGCGAGCAGCTTGCGGCACATCTCGTCGAGCGCGTCATCGCTGGTCGCCTCGTCGACGTCGAGTTCGATCAGGCGGCCGGCGCGCACATCGTTGACGCCCGAAAATCCGAGCCCCTCGAGCGAGTGATGGATCGCGCGGCCCTGCGGATCGAGGACACCGGGCTTGAGGCTGACGTGCACGCGCACCTTCATCGCAGGACCTTTCGTTGGGCTTGGTGGGTCTGTTGCGCCTATGGCCCCGCGCGTCGCCGGGCGCAAGGTGCGCCCATCGCCGAACGCGCGTCGCTGAACAATTGAATCCCCGCGCGTGCCGTGCCATCCCCGGGGCCATGACCATCGACTTCGACGGCAAGGTCGCGATCGTGACCGGCGCGGGCAACGGCCTCGGCCGCGCCTATGCGCTGGCGCTCGCCGAGCGCGGCGCGCGCGTCGTCGTCAACGATCTGGGCACTTGCCGCGACGGCACCGGGCATTCGCAGGCCGCCGCCGATGTCGTCGCCGAGATCCGCGCCAAGGGTGGCGAGGCGCTGGCCGACGGCGGCGACGTGACCGACAGCGGGCAGATGGAGGCCATGGCCGCGCGCGCGAAGGACGCCTGGGGCGGCATCCACGTGCTCATCAACAACGCAGGCATCCTGCGCGACCGCACGTTCGCCAAGATGGCGCAGGAGGATTTCGAGGCGGTGGTCGGCGTCCACCTGTTCGGCGCCGCCAATGCGACGCGCGCGGTGTGGGACGTCATGCGCGCGCAGGGCTACGGGCGGGTGCTGATGACGACCTCCTCTGCGGGGCTCGGCGGCAATTTCGGGCAAGCGAACTACGCGGCGGCCAAGCTCGGGCTGGTCGGCCTCGCCAAGACGCTCGCGCTCGAAGGCGCGAAATACGACATCCGCGTCAACGCGATCTCGCCCACGGCGGGCACGCGTATGACCGAGGACATCTTCCCCGAAGACGCCTTCGCCGCTTTCAGCCTCGACAACGTGGTGCCCGCCGCGCTGTTTCTCGTCGGCGAGGATGCGCCCAACGGCGCGATCGTCGGCGCGGGCGGCGGCGTGTTCCAGTCGGCCTGGGTGACGATGAACGAGGGCGAACTGCTCCCCGAAGCCGAGCGCACCCCCGAAGGCATCGCCGCCGCGTGGGACCGCATCGCCGACCGCTCGACCGACCGGCCCGTGCGCAACGGCATGGAACAGTCGCAACGAGTCATGGCAAGGCTGGCGAAGAAGGACAGGGATGTGCGCGGCTAGATGGTGCTGACTCTCGATGCCGGGTTGAGCACTCTGGAGGCGCGCGCCGCGAGGGCACACATCGCGCTGATCCTGTTCATGGCTTTGGCGGGCGTCAGCATCGGCGTTACGATCTGCGAATATGGCGGCTTGATAGACTTCGACGCCGCCGAGCTGGACCGGCCATCCACCGCCGCCGGTCTAAGCCTTGCAGCCTACATCATCACGATGGTGGCCACGACAATAATCGTCGCCACCTGGATCTACCGGGCCCATGCCAATTTGCGGGACGCGGGGATCGGGGACCTCAAATTCAGTCCGGGCTGGGCCGTGGGATGGTACTTCATCCCGATCGCCAACCTGTTCAAGCCCTTTCAGGCCATGCGCGAACTGCGCGAAGCGAGCCTGACCGGCCGCCCCGGAAACGGCGGGACCGACTCCGGAAACCTGCCAGTCTGGTGGGGAGCGTGGATCGTGGGAAGTATGGCCAGTAACGCGAGCCTTCGACTCGGTGATCGAAACGATCAAGCCTTCGCGCGGCTGACGTCCTTCCTCGATATCGTCTCGGACCTCAGCTTCATCGCGTCCGCATGGTTGCTGTTGCAGATCATCCGCGAGGTGAGTCAGGCGCAGCAAACCTCGTTGCGCGCTGCCTCGACATTTGCCTGAACTAGTCCTCGACCACTTTCAGCAGCCGGCGTTCGAGCGGGACCAGCACGCCCGCCAGTTCGTGCCCGCGCTTGAGCACTTGCCCGGCTTCGCCGAACAGCGTCCACATGCCCTGGCGCCCGCGCAGCGAGGGGCGTTTCTCGATGCGGGCGTGGGGGCGTTCGGCGGCGCGGCGGTAGGCGGCGAAACTGGCGGCATCGCGGCCGAAGTCCATCGCGTAGTCGCGCCACTGGCCCGCCGCGACCATCCGGCCGTAGAGGTCCATGATCTTTTGCAATTCGAGCCGGTCGAAGCCGACCTGCCCGCCCGGCCTGCCGGGAAAGGCGATGACCGTGCCGGTATTCGCCGCGTGACCGCCTGAGGCCATTCAGCTCAGACGCCCTTGCAGGCCGGCTGGCTGGCGGGCTTTTCCGCCTCGCGCTCGGCCAGAAGCGCCTCGACCTGCTCGCGCAGCCGCGCCACTTCGGCCTCGATCTCCTCGACCCGCTGGTTGCCGACCGGTTCGCACGGCTCCTTGCACGGCGTGCCGTAGGGCATGAACTCCTTGGCCCAGGTCTCGGCGGCGACGAGCGTCGAGCGCGCCTTGAGGCCGATCATCGTCGCGCCCTCGGGCACGTCCTCGGTAACGACCGCGCTGGCGCCGATGCGCGCGCGGCGACCGACCGTGACGGGACCGAGAATCTGCGCGCCCGAACCGACGATGACGTTGTCTTCCAGCGTCGGGTGACGCTTGCCCGCCTTGCCGTTGGTCGGGTTGGTGCCGCCGAGCGTGACGCACTGGTAGATGGTCACGTCATCGCCGATCACCGCGGTTTCACCGATGACGGTGAAGCCGTGGTCGATGAACAGGTTGCGCCCGATCGTCGCGCCCGGGTGGATGTCGATCGCGGTGAAGAAGCGCGACATGTGGTTGACGAAGCGCGCCAGGAAAAACAGCCGCGCGTTGAACAGCCGGTGCGCCACCTTGTGCCAGAACAGCGCCCAGACCCCGGGATAGAGCAGCACTTCCCAACGCGAGCGCGGCGCCGGATCGCGCGCCTTCACGGAATCGAGATAACGGACAAGAGCAGCAATCATCGACGCGAATCTTTCATCAAACGGTACGCAACGCAAGCTTGCCGCTCAGGTTCCGTGGCTCTCGGCCAGTGCGTCGCGCCAGATCGCCATGGTCGGAGCATGCTTTCGCTCCAGGCTCAGGCGGTCGATCGCGGCGACCAGCTTTTCGACGCCCAAATGGCTACGCTCGCAGCGTGGTACAAGATATTCGGTTGCCGAAGGGTCAAGAACCAGCCCTCGGGCCTGCGCGTGGAGCTCGATCAGTTCGGCGAGCATGGCGTCGTCGGGCGCGCCGATGCTCAGGCGCAGCGCCGCGCCGAGCCGCGAGGCGAGGTCGGGCAAGGCGACCTTCCAGCCGCCCTCGGGCGCGTGGCTGACGAGCAGCAGCGGCCGCCCGCTTTCCTGCGCTCGGTTCCAGCGGTGGAAGACGATGTCCTCTTCCAGCCGGTCGGCATCGTCGATGGCCTCGCCCGCGCCCGACTCGATGAACCAGCGCGTCAGCAGCGACTTGCCCGAACGCGGCGGACCGAACAGGATCGCGGTGCGGAACGGCCAGTCGGACGTCGTGCCGAAGGCATCGAGCACGGCGCGATTGGCATTGCCGACGACGATCCGGCCGCCGCCGCCGATGGGCTCGAGCGGAAGAGCGATCTGCGACATCACCGTCATCGCCTAGCGGCTGATCCGCAGGACCCCGCCGTTCGACGAGACCTGCCAGCCTTGCGCGCGCAGCGAGGCCGCGAGCGCGTCGATGCCGCCCGCCACGGTGACCCGCATCACCGAAGTGCCGCCGATCGCGAGACTGGTTGGCGCGGCGCCCTGCACGCCGGGCGCGCCGCGCACGGCGGCAAGCGCCGAATCGACCGCGGACGCATCGGGCGAGGCGAACTGGACGGTGATCGTGGCCACCGACTGCGTCTCGCCGGACGGCGATGGAGAGGGCGACGGCGCTTCGGCCGGACTCGGCGCGCTCGACTCGGCCGGGGCGACTGGCCCGCCGGGCAACAGCTTCCGGCGCAAGGCGTCGAGCGCCTGATCGAAGGCGAGCTCGCCGCTCTGGATCGTCGGATCGGGCGTCAGACGGCCTTCGGCGAGCGCGCGGCGATAGATGCGGTCGACCCGCACGATCGCCGCGTCGAGCATCGCCGGAACCTTGCTGTCGTCGTCGGCAGTGAGCGTGAAGCTTTCGAGAAAGGTATTGTCGGGGCCGTAGCGCGCGGTGAAGGTGCCGCGCACCGGGCCTCCGGGCCATTGCCGTTCGAGCCGGGCGACCGGGATCAGCACGTCGGCCGCCTCGAACTGGCCCAGCACGGTGCGCCACCACAGGCGGCTGCGCCGTCCCGGCTGGCCCGCGTTGAGGATCAGCGATTCGCCGCCGGCGCCAGTGGGTCGCACGTAGTCGATCGGGCTCGCCGCCGCCTGGAAGTTGGCCCAGGCCCGCTGCCAGGGTCCCTGCACTTCGAACACCTGGCGCACGCCGCCCGAATAGAGCACCGGGATCACCAGCAAGGGTGCCGAGCGGCTTGCCGCGCCGCCTTCCGCCCGGCCGACGAATTGCCCGGCCTTGGCCTTGTCGAAGATCACGCCGAGTCGCGCCTTGTAGCGGCGCGGGCCGATCTGCTCGCTCTCGATCACCACCGCCGAGACCATCGCGTCGATCTGCTCCACCGACATCTCGGGTCCGCCGAGCTTTTCCCAGGCCTTCTTCTGCGCCAGCTTCCAGCCCTGGGTACGCGCATCGTCGGCGTCCTTGCCGGTCACGTCGACGGCGATGCCCGTCACCTGGATATCGTCGGAATTGGCGAGCGGAGGGATACCGCGATCGCCCTCGATCTGCGCGATCAGCCGCGCCGGGCCGACCACCGCGAGCGCGATCGCCAATGCGCCGCCGAGCGCGAGCAGGAGCTGCGCGGCGGGCCCGGGGCGGCGTCCCACGAGAAACCCGGGCCGCTTGGTCCTGCTGTTAGAGGCGATAACCATCTTCGAGGCGCGCCTTTTGCCCAAAGGCAAGTGGAAATCCAAGCCGTAAAGCGCTAACCGCCTCGCGATGACCGACGATAAGTCCCAGCAAAGCTACAGTTACGCGCAGGCGGGCGTCTCGATCGCCGCCGGAAACGCGCTGGTGAAGGCCATCGCCCCGCTGGCGAAAGCGACCGCGCGGCCGGGCGCGGACGCCGACCTGGGCGGCTTCGGCGGGTTCTTCGACCCGCGCGCGGCGGGCTACGTCGATCCGCTGCTGGTCGCGGCGAACGACGGCGTGGGCACCAAGGTCAAGCTCGCGATCGACCACGACCGGCACGACCGCATCGGCATCGACCTGGTCGCGATGTGCGTCAACGACCTCATCGTCCAGGGCGCCGAGCCGCTGTTCTTCCTCGACTATTTCGCCACCGGCAAGCTGGTGAACGGCGTTGCCGAGCGAGTCGTCGCGGGGATCGCCGAGGGCTGCCGGATCGCCGGATGCGCGCTGATCGGCGGCGAGACCGCGGAGATGCCGGGCATGTATGCCGATGGCGACTACGACCTCGCGGGCTTCTGCGTCGGCGCGGTCGAGCGCGGCGAGCAGCTCACCGGCGACAAGGTGCGCGCGGGCGACGTGCTGCTCGGCCTCGCCTCCTCGGGCGTGCATTCGAACGGCTATTCGCTGGTCCGCCGGCTTGCCGCGGACAAGGGCTGGAAGCTCGACCGCCCGGCGCTGTTCGACCAGGACGTGCTGCTCATCGACGCGCTGATCGCGCCGACCAAGATCTACGTGAAGAGCCTGCTGCCGCTGGTGCGCAGCGGCAAGATCCACGCGCTGGCGCACATCACCGGCGGCGGCCTGCTCGAGAACGTACCGCGCGTCCTGCCCGAGGGGCTGCGCGCGCGGGTCGAGGCCGATTCGTGGGGACAGCCGCGCCTCATGGCCTTCCTGCAGGCGCAGGGCGCGATCGAGCCCGAGGAGATGGCGCGCACGTTCAACTGCGGGATCGGCATGGTCATCGCCGTGGCCGAGGACGACGTCCCGGCGATCAGCGCCGCGCTCGAATCGGCGGGCGAGACGGTGCACCGCATCGGCGCAATCGAGGCCGGCCCGCGCGGCTGTTCGGTTTCGGGCAGCGCCGGAACCTGGAGCGCGCGCGAGGCCTGGGACGCCGCGCACGATGCCTGAGCGGCAGAAGGTCGCGGTCCTGATCTCGGGCAGCGGCACCAACATGGCCGCGCTGCTCTATGCCAGCCGCGCCGAGGACTGCCCCTACGAGATCGTGCTCGTCGCCTCGAACAAGCCCGAGGCCGGAGGGCTGAGGCTCGCCGAGGCCGAGGGCGTCGCCACCTTCGCACTCTCGCACAAGGGCATGGAGCGCGCCGCGCACGACATCGCGATGGACGCCGCGATCCGGCGCAGCGGCGCGCGCTGGGTCGCGCTCGCGGGCTACATGCGCATCCTCACAGACGAGTTCGTCGCGCGCTGGGAGGGCAGGATGGTCAATATCCACCCCTCGCTGCTGCCCAAGTACACCGGGCTCCACACCCACCAGCGCGCGATCGAGGCGGGCGACAGCCACGGCGGCGTCACAGTCCACCTCGTCACCGCCGAGCTCGATTGCGGGCCGGTGCTCGGCCAGACGCCGGTCGCGATCCTGCCCGACGACACGCCCGACAGCCTCGCCGCGCGGGTGCTGATCGCCGAGCACCAGCTCTATTCGCGCTGCCTCGAAAGCCTCGTCACGCGCGAGACCTCGCCAGAATACCTCGCGCAGATGGTGCGCGAGCGCGCCATGGCGATGCCCGAAGCGGACGAGATCATGAGCCACGGCATGCCCTGCTTCGGCATCGTCAAGGGCAAGAAGTTCGCCTATTTCACCGCCGACCATCACGGCGACGGGCGGATCGCGCTGCTCGTCAAGATCAGCGGCCCCGACGAACAGGCGATGCTGATCGAGCAGGACGAGGCGCGCTATTTCCGCCCCGCCTATTTCGGCGACGGCTGGATCGGCATCCGCCTCGACCTCGGCGACACCGACTGGGACGCGATCGCCGACTGGCTGCGCCGGTCATGGCGCGCGGTGGCGCCCAAGAAGTTGACCAAGCTGCTCGACGCGGCCGACGACTTCTAGCGCCGCTGCTACCCGCTCAGTCATCTGAGAGACCATTCCGTCGATTGCCGAGTTCGGATCTCCTCTTCATCCTCTCCTCAAACAGAGATTCGCGGGAGAGAGTGGAATGGCGGGCGCCAGGGACGATTCGTATGCCGAGCTTGGGCGTCGCTGGCCCCTGGTGCTGGCCGCCGCATCGGGCGTTTCGCTCGCCAGCGTGACCTCGGCCTCGCTCGGGGTGATGATCGAGCCGATCGAACGCGATCTTGGCTGGACCCGTACGCAGATCACCCTCGGCCCTTCGCTGGTCCCCTTGATCGTGATGGTGCTCAGCACTGGCGGCGGCCTGCTCATCGACAGGTTTGGGCCCCGGCTCGTCGGGCTGAGTGCAGCGACGGCATTCTGCGCAGGCCTCGCCAGCTTTTCGCTGATCGGCGATCACTTGTGGCAGTGGTGGGGGCTGTGGGCGCTGATCGGCGTCGCCAGCGCCACGATGCCGACGGTCTGGCTGACGCCCGTCTCGATGATCTTCACAAAGGGCAAGGGCCTCGCCGTCGCGCTGGTGCTCTCGGGCTCCGGCATTTCCACGACGCTCGTGCCGATACTCGCCAATGCACAAGTGCAGGAAAGCGGCTGGCGTTCGGCCTACCTGCTGATTTCGGCGATCTGGTTCGCAATCGTGATGACGCTGCTGATCCTGTTCTTCCGCGTCGGTCGCGCGCCGAAAAGCCAACCCACGGAGGGCGCCGCGAAATCCGCCCAAACCTCCGAGACACTGCCCGGCTTCACCGCGCGCGAGGGATTCAGGCAAGCCTCGTTCTGGAAGCTCGGGATCGGCGCCTTCCTGAGCATGTCCGCCGGAGTCGCGCTGATCCTCAATCTGGTGCCCGTTCTGCGCTCTACGGGCCTGACGCCGACGACGGCGGCATCCATCGCCGGTCTCCTTGGCATCGCGACAATCGTGGGCCGGGTCTTCGGCGGCTGGCTGCTTGACCGGTTCAGTGCAGCGGCGATCGCTTCGGTGTCGGCGGCGGGGTGTTCGCTGCTGCCTGTCCTGCTGCTGACCATGGCCGGATCTGTGCCGGTCGCTGCCGGCGCGGTCGCAGTCTACGGCCTGCTGGGCGGTGCGAAAGTTCCGGCCGTCGCCTATCTCGCGAGCCGGCACTTCGGGCAGCGCGCCTTCGGAACCCTCTACGGCGCGATCAACACCTCGATCGCGTTCGGCGTGGGCGCCGGTCCGCTGGTGGCGAACATGGTCTACGATTCGACCTCGAGCTACGAGATCGTGATGCTGGTCGCGGTGCCCTTCATGCTCGTGGCCGCGATTTGCTACGGCCTGCTCGGGCGTTATCCCGACTTCGACCGTGCCGAGAATGGCAACTCGGCAGCGAGCTAGATCGCGGCGTAGTCGACCAGCGGCCGGCTTTCGCGGGTGCCGCGGTACTTGGCTTCGGGGTCTTTCGGATCGCCCGCGATCATCACGTGGTCCTCGTGCACCTCGAGCAGCGTTCCCACGAAGGGAAAGCCTTCGAGACTGCCGGTCACGCGGTAGCTGACGATGTCGCCGACCTTGAAGGTGGCGGGATCGAAATTGAACTCGAACGGGCAGGCTTCGCCCTCTTCACCCATGCCTTGCATTGCGTTCTTCTCCTTTGCGGGGGAGCATAGCGCAATGAGCCGTAGTGGATCAAACGCGAAGGTTCAGCCGCCGCCCTCGATCCGGCAATGGCGCTCCTCCGTTTCGCCGGGGAGCGTGACCCGCGCATCATCGTCCGAAATCGTCAGCACCGCTTCGCCCGCGTAGTTCACGCCCCGATACGTCGTTCCCGGCTCGCCCGCGATGCGCTCGAGCGCAACGGCCTGGTCCTTCCACTGGAGGAACGCGCCGCCCGGATCGCTCCTCAGGAACGTCACGCCGATGGCGAACGGCGTTTCGTCGCAAGCGAGCGAGAACGGTCCTTCGGAGATACCCTTCGCGTCATCGCTGCGCGCGGGCGCGTAGCCCTGGCGCAAGTCGCTGATCCGGCCACTGTACGAGCTGAACACGCAGCGGCGCAGGTCGTCGGCCTTCCAGCATTCGTCGCGGCCCTTGATCCAGCCGCGCTGCATGCCGCGCAATTGCTCCTGCCGGACGGAGTCGCGGGGGCCGTCCTTGGAGGCCAGTGCATAGAGCCGCGCCATTTCGCGATCGAGCGCGGCCAGCTCGGCATCGCCGCAAACAAGCTGCATCGCCCTGGTGTCTGCCTTGGCGCAGGCGAAGCTCGGCGATGCCGTGGCGACGGGCGCCGCCGCTTCGCGGAGGCTCGCCGCTGCGGTGGAAGTGTCCGCCGGATCCGTCGGAGCCGCCTGCCGCGAACATCCTGCAAGCGCCAGGAACACGCTCGTCACGATCCGCAATCTCATCGCCCGCCCTCTCGTCGTTTCGTCCAGCTTAAGCCGATGCACGCGCGGGGCATAGAAAAAGGGCCACCCTCGCGGACGGCCCTTTTCGATTTCTCGCGATACGCGCGGCGATCAGCCGACGATTTCCTCGGGCTTGAAGAAGTAGTCGATCTCGATCTTGGCGTTCTCGTCGCTGTCCGAGCCGTGGACCGAGTTCGCCTCGATGCTCTCGGCGTGGACCTTGCGGATCGTGCCCTCGGCGGCGTCGGCGGGATTGGTCGCGCCCATGACGTCGCGGTTGCGCTTCACGGCGTCCTCGCCCTCGAGCACCTGCACGACGACCGGGCCGGAGATCATGAAGCTGACGAGCTCGCCGAAGAAGGGACGCTCCTTGTGGACCGCGTAGAAGCCTTCGGCCTGTTCCTTGGTCATCTGGATGCGCTTCGAGGCAACGACGCGCAAGCCGGCATCCTCGAGCATCTTGGTGACCGCGCCGGTGAGGTTGCGGCGGGTGGCATCGGGCTTGATGATCGAGAAAGTGCGGGTGACCGCCATTTTACCTATTCCTTGAAGTTGGTCTGATTGCGTTGCGCGCGCCCCTAGCCGGGATAATCGCAAGCTGCAAGCAAGCTTACCCCGCCTCGATCCAGCGACCGCCTTCCTGCTTCCAGTAGCGGCGCTCGACCTCCTCGCGCGCGCGCAGGCCGCGCCAAACCTGGCGCGCGTTCGCCACCGAGCGCTCGTCGAACAGCAGGAAGACGCGCTCGAAACCCGCCGCCTCGTCGCGCCAGTCACCGTCGGCAAACGCGATGTAGCGCGCGCCGTTGCCCGCGACCGGCTCGTTCGAGAGCAGCACCGGCTGCCGGTCCTCGGCCCCCTCGCCCGCCCGGCCATTCGCGAGGAACGTGCCGGGCAGCGACCAGAGCCCGCGCGAGATCCGCTCGAGCAGCGCATCGTCGCGCGCCACCACCAGCATCCGCTCGCCCGCCCTGAGCGTGGCGCGCGCCAGCAGCGGCAGCGCCGTCTCGGCGGGGTCGCGGCTGAGCTGGTAGAAGTCGACGCGCACGATCGCCTACGCGCGCCGCGTCAGGCTTCGGCGGTGTCGCGCACGAACTGGTCGAGCAGCCGCACGCCGAAACCGGTCGCGCCCTTGTCCCAGGTAGCGCCGGGCTTGTCGGCCCATACCGTGCCGGCGATATCGAGGTGGGCCCAGGGCCGCTCGTCCTCGACGAAACGCTGGAGGAACTGCGCCGCGGTGATCGATCCGCCGAAGCGGGTGCCCACGTTCTTCATGTCGGCGATCGCGCTGTCGAGCTGCTTGTCGTAGGCCGGGCCCATCGGGAAGCGCCAGAGCCGGTCGCCCGTGGCGTCGCCCGCCGCCGAAAGCGCGCCGGCCAGTTCGTCGTCGTTCGAGAAGATCCCGGCGTATTCGTGCGCCAGCGAGGCGATGATCGCGCCGGTCAGCGTGGCGAGATCGACGATCCGCGAGGGCGAATAGGTCCGCTGCGTCCAGGTCATCGCGTCGCACAGCACCAGCCGTCCCTCGGCGTCGGTGTTGATCACCTCGATCGTCTGGCCCGACATCGAGGTGACGACGTCGCCCGGGCGCTGGGCATTGCCGTCGGGCATGTTCTCGACCAGCCCGCAGATGCCCACGACGTTGGCCTTGGCCTTGCGCCGCGCGAGCGCGAGCATCGTGCCCGCGACCGCGCCGGCACCGCCCATGTCCCACTTCATGTCCTCCATGCCGCCGGGCTGCTTGAGGCTGATGCCGCCGGTGTCGAAAGTCACGCCCTTGCCGACGAAGGCGACCGGCGCCACGCCGGCCTCGCCGCCATTCCACTCCATCGCGAGCAGACGCGGCTTGCGCACCGAACCCTGCGCCACGCCGAGCAGCGCGCCCATGCCGAGCGCGGCCATCTCGTCCTCGTCGAGTACCTTGAACACGATCCCGGTCCCTTCCATTCGCGCCTTGCAGCGCTCGACGAAGCTTTCGGGATAGATCGTGTTGGCCGGCTCGGTCACGAGTTCGCGGGTGAATTCGACACCCTGCGCCAGCGCCTCTTCGCTCTGCCAGAGCGCCTCGGTGCCATCGGGCGCGGCGAGGGCGGCGATCGTCTCGAGCGTGGCCTTCTTGTCGTCGGCGAGCTTGGTCTTGTAGCCATCGAGCCGCCAGGCGCGCAGGCGAGCCGCGAGCAGCGCGGCCGCGGCGTCTTCCGCCGAGAGCCCGGCGCCGGTGAAATCGATCGCGAGCGACGCTTCGCCAGAGCGTAAGTACTTGCCGACGACGCCCGCCACGCCGCGCTCGATCGCGCTGCGACGGTCCTTGGCGTCGGGCTTGCCGATCCCGGCGAGCACCATGCGCACGACCTTGCCGTTGCTCTCGACGAAGCCCTCGTGGATCTGTCCGGCCTTGCCGGCGAAGCGCGACCGCTTGGCGCCTTCGCTGATCACGGGTTCCAGGTCGGCGGGAACGGCGTCCTGATTCACCAAACGGACGACAAAGACATTGTCGGTGTCAGCGGTTGCATCAAGAAACTGAATTTGCATGGTTTCTCCTGGATTGTGCGGATTAGGCGTCCGCTCGCCGCATCGCCGGATTGCAGTTAGGCACGCGCGGTGCGATAGGCAACCCATGCTCCCGGCCGCGTCGTACCCAGTGCAAGCCCTTGTCCAACGTCTGCGGCCCCTCCCCCTGAGCACGCTGGCGCTGGCGCTTTGCACGGCATGGCCGGCCCAGCTCCAGGCGCAGGATTTCACGCCGCCCGCCGAGGGGCCGCCGCCGGTGATCGCCGAGCCGCCGCCCGAAACCGCCGACGCCGTGCCGATCGCCTTCGAGGCCGACCGCATCGAATATGCCGAGGATGCCGACACCGTCACCGCCAGCGGCAACGTCGTGCTGCGCAAGGACGACCAGTCGGTCGCGGCCGAGACCGTCACCTGGAACCGCGAGACCGGCGAGATCGTGGCGAGCGGCAACGTGCGGATGGTCGATCAGGACGGCAACCAGCTCTACACCGAGCGCGTCGAACTGACCGACGAACTCAAGACCGGAGCGATGCAGAACCTGCTGATCGCGCTGCGTCAGGGCGGCCGCCTCGCCGCCGAGGAAGGCCGGCGGATCGACAACGGCAACATCATCCTCAGCCGCGCCGCCTATACCGGCTGCGCGATCGAGGATGCCGAGGGCTGCCCCAAGAGCCCGAGCTGGCGCGTCACGGCGCGCGAGGTGGTCTACGACGACACCGCCAAGCGCGTCAGCTTCAAGGGCGCGCGGCTGGTGCTGTTCGAGAAGATCGCGCTGCCGCTGCCGGGCCTGCGCATCACCACCGACGGGCGCGCCGTCTCGGGCGTGCTGATTCCCGATTTCCGGCTCACGCCGTCGAACGGGGTGGAAATCAGCCAGCCCTACTACCTGCGGATCGACGAGAACCGCGATCTCACCGCCACGGCCTTCGTCTACACCAAGGTCGCGCCGATGGCCCAGGTCGAGTACCGCGCGCTCACGGAGAAGGGCGCCTACCAGATCACCGGCTATGCGACCGCGAGCAGCCGCATCCCGATCTTCGGGTCCACACCGACGGCGGAAAGCGACTTTCGCGGCTATCTCGAGGCCAACGGACGGCTCCAGTTCGACGAGAACTGGAGTGTGACCGGATCGATCCGCCGCTCGACCGACCGCACGTTCCTGCGCCGCTACGACATCAACCGCGACGACAGACTACGCTCGATGGTCGAACTCGAACGGATCGACCAGGACAGTTATTTCTCGCTGGCCGGGTGGGCGACGCAGACGATGCGCGTCAACGCCGTGCAGGGCCAGATTCCGGTCGCGCTGCCGGTGCTCGACTATCGCCACCGCTTCGACGATCCGGTGCTCGGCGGCAAGTTCGAAACGCAGGTCAACACGCTCGCGATCCAGCGCAGCGCCGGGCAGGACACGCAGCGCGCCTTCGCCAGCGGCCAGTGGACCCTGCGCAAGCTGACCGCGATGGGCCAGGAGATCACGCTCACCGGCCTGGTTCGCGGCGACGTCTACCATTCGGACGAGAACGACCTCACCACGACCGAGATCTATCGCGGCAACAGCGGCTGGGAAGCGCGCGGAATCGCCACGGCCGCGCTCGACGTGAGATGGCCCTTCGTCGGCCAGTTCGCCGGCGGCACGCAAGTGCTGACACCGCGCGTCCAGATCGTCGCGAGCCCGAGCATCAAGAACCTCGACGTGCCCAACGAGGACGCGCGCGCGATCGACCTCGAAACGAGCAACCTGTTCGCGCTCAACCGCTTCCCCGGCTACGACCGGATCGAGGACGGGGTGCGGTTCACGTACGGCCTCGACTGGAATTTCGAGCGGCCGCGCTGGGCGATCAAGGCGACGGTCGGACAATCGATCCGTCTCACCGACGAGCCGACGCTGCTGCCCGACGGCACCGGGCTCACCAGCAAGACCTCGGACTTCGTCGGCCGCACCGAAGTGCGCTACCGCGATCTCGTCAGCTTCGTGCACCGCTTCCGGCTCGACAAGGACAACCTCGCGATCCGGCGCAACGAGTTCGACGCCACGGTGGGCAATACCCGGACCTACGCCGAGATCGGCTACGTCAAGCTCAACCGCGACATCCCCGAGAGCATCGAGGACCTGCAGGACCGCGAGGAAGCCCGCGTCGCCGGGCGCGTCGCCTTCGCGCGCTACTGGTCGCTGTTCGGCTCGGCGGTGGTCAACCTCACCAACCGCAGCGACGATCCGGTGTTCGGCTCGGACGGCTTCCAGCCGCTGCGCACGCGCATGGGCATCGCCTACGAGGACGACTGCCTCGAGATCGCGCTGACCTGGCGGCGCAACTACACCGCGACCGGCGACGCCCGGCGCGGCGATTCGTTCCAGGTCCGCTTCGCGCTGCGCAACATCGGCATCCGCTGACGATATCGCTCCGGAGCGTTGCGCCCCGAGCCGTGCCGCGCCAGACTTCTCTCCCGAGGACCAAGGGAGAAAAGGCGATGCTCGAAGGCAAGGTGATCGCGGTGACCGGCGCGGGACGCGGCATCGGGCGCGACATCGCCCTGCTCTGCGCGCGCGAGGGCGCGGCGGTGGTGGTCAATGACCTCGGCACCTCGACCCAGGGCGAAGGCGCCGATGCGACGCCCGCCGAAGATGTCGCCGCGGAAATCCTCGCCGCCGGCGGACGGGCGCTCGCCAACACCGCCAGCGTCGCCGACCCGCAGGGCGCGGCCTCGATCGTCGCCGACGCGGTGCGCGCCTTCGGCCGCATCGACGGTGTGGTGAACAACGCCGGCATCCTGCACGACCGCATCTTCCACAAGATGAGCGAGGAAGACTGGCGGCAGGTGATCGACGTCCATCTGCACGGCGCCTTCCTCGTCTCCAGGGCCGCGATCCCGCATTTCCGCGAGCAGCGGTCGGGCGCCTTCGTCCACTTCACCTCGACCGCCGGGCTCGTCGGCAATGTCGGGCAGGCGAACTACGCGGCCGCGAAGATGGGCATCGTCGGGCTGTCGCGGTCGATCGCGCTCGACGCGAGCCGCTACGGCGTGCGCTCGAACTGCATCGCGCCGTTCGCCTGGAGCCGGATGATCGGCGGAATCGCCGGGCTCGACGGGAGCGATCCCGCGCTCGATGCGTTCAAGGCGATGTCGAGCGAAAAGATCGCACCACTCGTCGCGTTCCTCCTCGCCGATGCCGCGCACGCGGTCAGCGGGCAGATCTTCGCGGTGCGCAAGAACGAGATCATGCTGTTCAGCCAGCCGCGCCCGGTCCGCTCGATGCACAAGTCGCAGGGCTGGACGCCCCAGGCCATCGCCGAGGAGTTGCTGCCCGCCTTCGCCGACAGCCTCTGCCCGCTCGACGAGGCGCGCGACCTCTTCGCCTACCCGCCGATCTGAGAGCCATGCACGGCCCTCGCCGAAAGGTCAGCGGTCCTTCCTTGCCAGCCGGATCGGTGGGGCGCTGCGCCAGTCGGGCACGCCGTCCTCGGGAGTCGCGATCGGCATGCCGCCGGCCCCGCCGTGCATCGATTCCCAGTGCGTGTGGCCGAGCTGGTGAAGCGAGAACGCCGACTGCAGGGCGTTGGTGAAGCCCATCGCCTCAACCGACTGGTTGACCGATTCCTTGATCAGCAGCGCCGCCATCGTCGGCACCTCGGCGATGCGCCGCGCGAAGGCGAGCGTGCGTTCGGCCAGCTCGTCGGGCGGGTAGATCTTCGAGACCATGCCGAGCCGGTAGGCTTCCTCGGCGTCGATCGCATCGCCGGTGAGCATCAGTTCCTTGGTCTTGCGCGGCCCGAACTCCCAGGGATGCGCGAAGTATTCCATTCCCGGCATCCCGAGGCGCGTGCCGACGACGTCGCAGAATTCGGTCGCCTCGGCGGCGACGATGAGGTCGCAGGCCCACATCAGCATGAGGCCGGCGGACACGACCTTGCCGTGGACCTGCGCGATCGTCGTCTTGCGCAGGTTCCGCCAGCGCAGCGTGTTCTGATAGTAGTAGTGCCACTCCTGGAGCGTGCGCCCCTCGCCGCCCGGCAGCGTCCCGCCATTGGTCCGCGCGGTCTCGTGCTGGCCGGGCCCCGGCGTCATCGCGGCGCGCTGCTCGGCCGAGCCGAGATCGTGCCCGGCCGAGAACATCGGCCCCGCGCCGGCAAGGATCACGACGCGCACCGCGTCGTCGCGTTCGGCGCGCGCGAAGGCGTCTCCCAGTTCGACCAGCATGACCCGGTTCTGCGCATTGCGCGCCTCGGGCCGATTGAGCGTGATTCTCACGATCGTTCCCTCGTCGAGCGTCTCGATCAGCAGATGCCGGTAGTCCAAGTGCCTGTCCCTTCACCCTCGCGGATTACGAATTGACCCTTAGCGGCGCGGCCCCGCGATCCCGCGCAAGCGCTCGTCGGCGCGATTTCTCGAACAATCGCCCGAATTGTCCCAAGGTTGGCTCCGGGCCGCTCTGCATCTCGACGCAAAGCCAAAGTAAGCAAACTGTACAGACGTACAAAAATAAAGGGGAGAGGAACATGAGGGGATTGCGCCCAACGCAATCCGGCGGCGTCGGCCGTCGGAGCTTCATCGCAACCGCGCTGGCCACCACGGCGATGAGCGCGCCGTTCGCCACCGGCCCGGCGCTCGCGCAGGAAGCGCAGGCGACCGCGAGCGTCGCCGATGACGTCATCATCGTCACGGCGCAGCGCCGCCAGGAAGCGCTCGAGGACGTGCCGATGTCGGTCTCCGTCGTCAATGCCGAGACGCTCGCGGCGGCGGGCGTAACCTCGCTGCGCGACATCTCAAACGTCACCACCGGCTACCAACTCGGCCAGGGCGGCGCCTTCCCGCAGCCCTCGGTGCGCGGCGTCACCACGGTGATCAACGGCATCTACGAGAACAACGTCGCCGTCTATGTGGACGGAATCTACCAGGTCAATCCGCAGACCATCAATATCGACCTGCCCAACATCGAGAGCGTGCAGGTGCTCAAGGGTCCGCAAGGCACGCTCTACGGCCGCAACGCCACCGGCGGCGCCCTGCTGCTCAACACGATCTCCCCGGGCGAGTTCTGGGAAGGCAAGGCCGAGGCGACTTACGCCCGCTTCGACGACAAGCGCTTCAGCGCCTACGTCGCCGGGCCGGTGTCCGACCGGGTCGGGCTCAGCCTCGCAGGCTACATCCGGCGCAGCGACGGCTACATCAAGCTCGCCAGCCGCACGACGCCGGGCGAGACCGACGGCGATGCCGCGCCGCTCAAGCAGGATTCGGTCCGCGCCAAGCTCAAGCTCGGCCTCACCGATACCTTCACCGCGACGCTCGCCTACAACTACACCCGGGTCAGCGACGCGCGCGGCAACATGTTCACGCCTTTCGAGAACCGGCCCGCGACCTATCTGCTGCCCGGCGGCGAGCTGCTGCCGAACAAGCTGGGCGTGGCCGCCTGGGACATCGCCGCCGAAGTCACCACGCGCCAGCACGAGGGATCGCTCACGCTCGAACTCGAGACCGGGCTCGGCGTTCTCAAGTCGATCACCGGCTATACCCAGACCCGCGCACGCACCAGCTTCGATTTCGACGGCTCATACATCCCGTTGAGCTGGAGCACGAGCAAGATCCAGAACCGCACCTTCCAGCAGGCGCTCGACTTCACCGTGACCGCGATCGATTCGGTCGATCTCATCGTCGGCGGCACCTATTTCCGCGACCGCAACAAGTACATCGACCCCAACCAGTTCTACCTCGGCCCGGCGGCCCTGGGGGCGCCCTACGATCCGGCCAACCCCGCCCCGCTTTCGGCCTATACGCTGCTGTTCAGCGCAGACTTTTCCCAGACCAAGGAAGCCTGGGCCGCCTATGCCGACGCGACCGTCCATCTCGGCGACCGGCTGAGCCTTAACGTCGGCGGACGCTACAGCGAGGAAACCTTCGACGTCTTCGCCGCGCAGGACAGCTTCCTGCCCTCGTCGGTCCGCCCGGCGACCACGGCGGACGCCAAGTTCAGCAAGCTCACGCCGCGCGCCTCGATCCGCTACGAAGTGGCACCGCGCACGAATGTCTACGCATCCTATTCGAAGGGTTTCCGCAGCGGCGCCTTCAATTCGACGTTGCCGCCCTGCGTGCTCACCAATCCGAGCTGCTACCAGCCCGCGGATCAGGAGACGATCGACGCCTACGAGATCGGCTTCAAGACCGCGCGGGGGCGCTTCCGCGCCGAACTGGCCGCATTCTACTACGACTACAAGAACCTCCAGGTCTCGTCCACGATCACGCTGCCCGAAGGCAGCCCCTTCGTCGACGTGACCAACGCGCCCAAGGCGAAGATCAAGGGCATCGAGGGCAGTCTCGAATTCGAACCCTTCGACAACTTCCGCGTCCATGCCGGCGCGATCTATCTTCACGCGCGCTACGGCGACGGCTTCACCTTCAGCGGCGCGGGCGTGAGCAACGCCGCGCCGGGCGGAGTGGGCATCAACACCAGTTCCGATCCGCTCAAGACCTATCTCAACGTCTCGCAGGTGCAGGACCTGTCTGGCCTGCAGATGTCGCGCGCGCCCGACTTCTCGGCCAACTTCGGCGTCGACTACGATATCCCGATGGGGGACGGCGGACTGCTGCTCGCCGCCAACGTGAAGTACACCGACAGCTATGTGGTGACCAATCCGAGCGTCTGGGGCGATGCGCCGGGCGTTCCCGCCGACCGGCAGGACGAACAGCGCTTCCGCGAGGGCAAGTACGCGCTGCTCAATGCCTCGGCGACCTGGACCGATCCGACCGACACGTTCTACATCCGCGTGTTCGGCACCAACCTCACCGATCACCGCTACCGCATCCACTACTCGGGCACGACCACCTACGGCACTTACGCGCCGATGGGCGAGCCGCGCACCTACGGCGTCACGCTCGGCTTCAAGTTCCGCGAGGACGCGAGCCCGCGGACGGCGGCGCCGGCACCGCCGCCCCCGCCGGCTCCCCCGCCGCCGCCCGCTCCGCCCGCACCGCCGGCTAAGGTGGTGTGCAACAAGGGCCCCTATATCGTGTTCTTCGACTGGGACAGCGCCGCGATCACGCCCGAGGCGAGCGGCATCCTCGACAGCGCGCTGACGGCCTACGGAAGCTGCGACAACGTGCCGATCATGCTCGCGGGCCACGCCGACCGTTCGGGGGCGGCGGCCTACAACCAGACGCTGTCGGAAGAGCGCAACGCCAGCGTGCGGAGCTACCTGACCGACCGCGGCGTTCCCGATGCCGCCATCTCGAGCCGGGGCTACGGCGAAAGCGATCCGCGCGTGCCGACCGCCGACGGCGTGCGCGAACTGCAGAATCGCCGCGTCGAGATCACTTACGGACCGGGCTCGGGCTACTAGCCGGCGCCGGACAGGTCCGTCAGACCCGGCGCCTCGCCCATGGCACGGGCGGGCGCCGGGTCCGCCAGTCAATTCGCATTGCGAGCGCGATACAATCGCGCGCGAGAATCGGTTTTGCGTCGCTGTGAGTTAGGCTATATCATGAGCCTGCTTAAGAGTTGCCCACGCCGCCGAGGCCCTGCCCGGCACTCCAAAAGACGGCAAGCGGCATTCAAGGGAGAGTGACGAATGAGTGAACTGGTGATTCGCGATCTCGACGAAAGCCTGAACTTCGGCTCCGAAGTCGACGGTCTCGGCTGGGACAACATCGAGGACGAGGGCGTGCGGCAGAAACTGCGCGACCTGTTCGTCGAACGCGGCCTGATCGTGTTCCGCAACATGGAGCCGACCGCCAAGATGCAGGTCGCGCTCAGCAAGATCTTCGGCCCGCTCAAGGACCACCCGACCAAGACCACCCCACGCGACGACGAGACCGGCGACGAAGCCCAGGGCGTGATCGACATGTTCCACAAGGGCAATGCCGATCAGAACGCCAACGAGGGGATCGTCGTGCGCAACGGCAAGCGCCTGGCTCGCTTCGCGCCCTGGCACTTCGATCACTGCTACAACGACGAACTCAACTACGCGGGCGTGCTGCGCGCGCCGCTCAACGCGCCCAAGGGCGAAGGCGGTCGCACCGGCTTCATGGACGGGATCGAGCTCTACCGCCAGTTCCCCAAGGATCTGCGCGACCAGATCGAGGGCAAGACCATCATCTACACGCTCGACACCCGGCTCTCGAAGCAGAAGTACGCCGTCGATTTCGAGCCGCTCGACGAGCTGCCGAGCACCGCGATGCTGCTCAAGGAAGTGGCGATCTTCCCGCGCGCGATGCATCCGGCGGTCTGGACCCGCGAGACCGGCGAGAAAGTGCTGCATGCCGGCCCGTGGATGGCGGTCGGCGTCGAGAACGACGAAACCGCCGAGGGCGACGCGATGTTCGACGCGGTCTGCAAGGAGATCAATCGCCGCGGGGAAGGCACGAGCGCCTACTGGCACGAGTGGGAGCCGACCGACATGGTGATCTGGGACAATCACCGCATGCTCCACGCGGTCGAAGGCTGCGATCCCAAGTACGACCGCCGCACGATCCGCTCGACGATCAAGGGCGATTACGGCCTCGGCTATTTCGAGGACGGCAAGAAGATCGGCGAAGTCCTGCGCGAAGTCGCCTGATCGCCGGGCTCGCGGGGCTTTTCCCGCGCGCCGCAATCTGCAATGGGCCGGTCGTGTTCGCGCGTCCGGTCCTTTTGCTGCTGCTCGGCCTTGTCCTGAGTCCGCTCGGCTCGTCGGCCGCCATCGCGCGCGACAGCCTCGGGCTCTATTCGGACTGGGGCGCGTTCCGCGATCCGATGGTGCCGCGCTGCTATGCCATCGCCAAGGCGCAGCCGTCGAACCGCAGGCGCGACTACCAGCCCTATGCCTCGGTCGGCACCTGGCCCAAGCGCGGCGTGCGCAACCAGATCCATTTCCGCGTCTCGCGCAAGCTCGCCGATGCTCCCCGGATCGACTTGCGCGTCGGCGATGAGCGCTTCGAACTGACCGGAGGCGGCGGCGACGCCTGGCCCCCCGACGACCGCACCAACGCCGCGATCATCGCCGCGATCCGCTCGGCCCCGACGATGACGGTGCGCGCCACCGACGAGACCGGCCGCCGCTTCCACGACACCTGGACCCTCCCCGGCGCCGCCTCGGCCATCGACGCGGCCGCGCTGGGCTGCGCCAAGGCGCGGTAGCCGCGGGATTGTCGGCCTTACGATATTTCTCGCTGGAAGCGGCCTTTCGGGATACGACGAAGTTGCGGGCGCGGTCGCAATGTGGATGCCCGTTGACCGCCTTATAGTCTGGTCTATCGAGATATGATGCGCGCTTTCGTAAAGGCGGTTTTCGTTGGGTCCCTTGCTGGATCTTGGGCTCCGCTGATATTTACTGTGATGGGCATTTTAAGTTATATTCCCGAAGGATTTGACGGGAGTGGCGAAATTTTCCCCGCGATAGCGTTTGCCCTATCTCCATTTTTAATTGTTTTATGCTTTGTTCTGACAGCTAGCGTCCTCGTTGGGCTGCCAACAACTGCTATCCTTTCGAGACTTCAGATAGAAAGTCCCGCTGCTTACATTATCGTTGGGATTGTGGCTGGTGCCGCATTTCCGATAGCCGTTCTCGAGTGGATTGGCTCCAATGGAGTTTGGTCACTGTTGCTATCGGTTCTCGGCGCATTCAGTGGGGGTGTCACTGGACGGATTTGGTGGGTTGAGGCGCGAGAGACTTGTGTCCGCTAACCACGACTTTCGTGACGTTCCAGACTCGCAAAGCGTTTGCCGAAAGCGGACACTTGGCCGAACGCATGCCGACCCCGCTCAGCGGAAGCGGCGGATGTTCCCATGGCCTGCATCCGCTCCACCCATGAAGAAGGGCGGGGCCGCACCCGAGCGCCCCGCCCTTCCCTGACGCGGCGGCTATGCGGTCAGAACCGCACGCCGACGCTGGCCACCACCTGGTGCCGGTCGAGGTCGACGTCGAAGCGCTCGCTGTCGGGCAAGTCGCCATCGAAATCGACTTCGGCCTTCGAGTAGTTCGAATAGCGGTATTCGAGCTTGGCGAAGGTGTTGCTGCTCATCGCCTGCTCGACGCCCGCGCCGATGCGCCAGCCGTCGGCGTCGATGTCCTGTCCGAGGTCGGTCGTGCCGTCGAACGAGTTCACGTCGAACTTGGCGTTGGTGTAGCCGCCCTTGACGTAGACCAGCGTCCGCGGGGTCGCCTTGATGCCCGCGCGCGCCCCCAGATAGAGGTCGCGGTTGGCCTTGACGTTGCCGATGCCGAAGCCCTCGAAATCGCCGTTGTCGAACTTGGTCTTCGCAGTGGAATCGCTCAGTTCCGCCTCGACGCCGACGACGGCACTGCCGAGATCGACGCCGTAACCCGCGCCGATGCCGTAGAGGAAGCCGTCGATGGACTCGTCGTTGTCGGCATTGACGTCGTCGTCGATGCTGCTTCCGGCCTTGGAAACATCGTAGCCGACGATCGCCTCGACGCGCGGTCCGTTGAACGGCGAGTCGGCCTGCTGAGCCATGGCGGGCACGGAGACCAGCGCGGTTCCGGAAGCGAGGCAGACGAGAATCTTCTTCATTTTAGGTACTCCAGAAATCTCGGCACTCGTGGTGCCGGACCGATGGAATGCCGAAGTCCCAGAGGAAGTTTCCTGAACCTCACACAACGAAAAAAGCGTTGTTTTTCAGACACACTCTTGCGATATCTCGAATGATTCGAGCGACGATCCGCCGGAACCGATCGGCCTCGGCCGCTGTTCGCGCGGGCCCGCTCGCGGGTGTCTTTTGTTCGCGGCGCAGATGACCTATATGGACGCCTCACCATGACCGATCCGGACACCATCTCCGCCGGGGCCGGCCCTATGCCGATCCCCGGGCACATCGACCCGGTTCCGCTGCCGCGGGACGTGACGCCGCGCGCGGACGGGCGCGTCGACCTGATCGGTCTGCCCAAGGCGCGGATCACCGAGCTGTTCGCCGCCGCCGGGCTCGACGCCAAGGCCGCCAAGCTGCGCGCCAAGCAGGTGTTCCACTGGCTCTATCATCGCGGCGTCACCGACTTTTCGGCGATGACCGACATCGCCAAGACCATGCGCCCCTGGCTCGCCGAGCGCTTCGTCGTCGGCCGCCCCGAAGTCGTCGAGGCGCAGCATTCGCGCGACGGCACCCGCAAGTGGCTGCTGCGCACCGCCGACGGCCACGACTTCGAGATGGTCTTCATCCCCGACGCCGATCGCGGGACGTTGTGCGTCTCCTCGCAGGTCGGCTGCACGCTCAACTGCCGCTTCTGCCATACGGGGACGATGCGGCTGGTGCGCAATCTGACGCCCGGCGAAATCGTGGGACAAGTCATGCTCGCGCGCGACGCGCTCGGCGAGTGGCCCAAGGGCCGGATGGACGGGCTCGAGATCGAAGAGGACGAAGGCGGCTACTCGGCCGACGGGCGCCTGCTCACCAACATCGTGATGATGGGCATGGGCGAGCCGCTGTACAATTTCGACAACGTGCGCGACGCGCTGCGTCTCGTGATGGACGGCGACGGCCTGGCGCTGTCGAAGCGGCGCATCACGCTTTCGACCAGCGGCGTAATCCCGATGATGGCGCGCTGCGGCGAGGAGATCGGCGTCAACCTCGCGGTCTCGCTCCACGCGGTGAGCAAGGACGTGCGCGACGAGATCGTGCCGATCAACAAGAAGTACGGCCTTGAAGACCTGCTCGCGGCCTGCGCGGCCTATCCCGGCGCCTCGAACGCGCGGCGCATCACCTTCGAATACGTGATGCTCAAGGACAAGAACGACAGCGACGCCGATGCGCGCGAACTCGTGCGGCTGCTGCGCAAGTACGACCTGCCCGCCAAGGTGAACCTGATCCCGTTCAACCCCTGGCCCGGCGCGCCCTATGCATGCTCGACGCCCGAGCGCATCCGCCGCTTTTCCGATATCGTCTTCGAAGCCGGGATCAGCGCGCCGGTGCGCACGCCACGCGGCCGCGACATCGATGCCGCCTGCGGCCAGCTCCGGACCGCCGCCGAGAAGAAGTCCCGGGCCGAGCGCGACCGCGAGGACGTGGAGCGGATTCACGCCGAGAAGCAGGCGGCGCTCGGCTGATCGCCTCCCAGGCTGCCGGGTGCTTTCGTTTCGTTAATCGCGCGTTCCGAACCCGGCGGCCAGTCTGCGGACGGAACCGCCAAGGCAGGAGATTCTCGATGAAAAAAGCTCTCATGGCGCTGGCCGCGACCGCGCTGGTGCTCCCCGTGATCCCGGTCCAGGCCGATCCGCCGCCCTGGGCGCCCGCGCACGGCTATCGCGACCAGCGCGACTATCGCGAGGGATATCGCGACGGCCGCCGCCAGCAGCGCCGCATCTACGATTCGCAGGGCCGCTACTACGAACCGCGTCGGCTGAGCCGCAACGACCGCGTCTGGCGCGGGCGCGACGGGCGCTACTATTGCAAGCGCGACAACGGCACCACCGGGCTGATCATCGGCGCGGGCGTCGGTGCGCTGGGCGGCAGCCTGATCGCGGGACGCGGCGACAAGACGCTCGGCGCGATCATCGGCGGAGTGGCCGGCGGCCTGCTCGGTCGCGAGATCGACCGCGGCGAGCTGCGCTGCCGCTGAGCGACCACAGGCCGCAAAGGGGCGACGCGCGATTGGTCGCACGTTGCTCCCTTCCTGTCGTGCCGGTGGCTCCTTTTGCCCACGTTCATCTGAGGTTGTGGATCAATGAACGGATCTTGGCGTTAGGGCTCTGACGTTTCGCAACCGAAAGGGCAGATCATGCGCAAGACCATCCTCGCCGCCACGATGGCGGCCCTCACCGTCCCCACCATGGCCGCGACCACGGTTCCGGCCATGGCCAAGCAGCGCCACTACTACACGACCGACAACGGCATCCGCTACTGGCGCGGCGACGACGGGCGCTACCGCTGCAAGAAGCCGAACGGCACCACCGGCCTGCTGATCGGCGGCGTCGCCGGCGCGCTGCTCGGCCGGACGATCGACGGCGGGCGCGACAAGACCGTCGGCACCGTCGCCGGCGCCGCGGTGGGCGCGCTGGTCGGCCGCGAGATCGACCGCAACAACTCCAAGCCGCGCTGCCGCTGATAGCGCACGGCAACGACCGCCGCGACAATTCGAAAGACGCCGTCCTTCCTTAGCGGAGGCGGCGTCTTTCCATGGGGGCGATGGAACCGCGCGCCCGCTTCCCTACGCCCGGCAAATCTGCTCCTATGCCGCGATGCCCGGCTACCCCGCCCTCTCCCGAACTTCGCGCAAGTCTCTGTCAGACTGCGACAAATGGCCGATTGCGGGTTTTGTGACTGAACACCGTCAACTGCGTCAACCGGGCGCACGCCGATGACCCGCCCCGCGGTCCTCGTCACCGGCGGCGCGAAGCGGATCGGCGCCGCGATCGTGCGCCGGTTCGCTGAAGCGGGCTGGCACGTCGTGATCCATCATGGCCGGTCGGCGGACGCGGCCGAGGCGCTGGCGACACGGCTTCCAAGCGCCGAGACGGTCTCGTGCGATCTTGCCGATCCGGCCGCGTCGATCGCCATGGTCGACGAGCTTGCGCAGCGGCTTTCCGATTGGCGCGTGCTCGTCAACTGCGCCGGGATATTCCCGCTCGACAGCGTAGCCGCGCTCGATCCCGCCGTCTTCACGCGGGCGATGGCGGTGAACGCGGCCGCACCCGCGATCCTGGCTCAGCGTTTCCTGGCGCACGCCCGTGCCCAGGGGGGGCGCCGCGTGGTCCAGGTCACCGACCAGAAGATCGCCAATCCCAACCCCGATTTCTTCTCCTACACGATGAGCAAGCACGCGCTCGCCGCCACCGTGCCGATGCTCTCGATGGCGCTCGATAACGCGGCGGACCGGGTCTACGCGATCGCGCCGGGCGCGATTCTCGCCAGCCACGACCAGGCCGAGGACGAGACCGAACGCTCACACCGGATGAATCTGCTCCAGCGCAAGACGGGCGCGGGCGAGATCGCCGATGCGGCGCTGTTCCTCTCGCAGGGCTGGCTCGCGAGCGGCGAGACGCTCTACGTCGATTCCGGCCAGCACCTGCTGCGCCAGCCGCGCGACGTGCTCTTCCTCGCCCGGGAGTGAGGCCCGCGCGGGGACTGAAGACTTGCGGCCCGGCGCGCGGTGGCTAAGTACGCGCCCATAGGCAGCACAGGCACGGGACGCACATGGCCAAACGCATTCTCGATCGTTTCCTTTCGAGCGGCGTGCGAAAGGGAACTCTCGAAGTCCGCCGTCCGGACGGAAGCGTGGCGCGCTTCGGGCAACCCGCAGAAGGATACCCGGACGTCGCCATCCGGCTGGCGTCGGACAAGGCGGAGCGGCGCATCCTGCTCGACCCCCGGCTCGGCGCGGCGGAAGCCTTCATGGACGGCCAGCTCGAGGTCGAGGAAGGCGACATCATGCTGCTGATCGAGCTGCTGCGCGCCAACCGCCCCTGGGACCGGGGCGGCGAAGTGCGCGAGATGAGCCGTTTCAAGAAGCTGCGCGCGCGGATCGCGACGCGGCTCGACGGCATCAACCAGGCCGCGCGCGCCAAGTCCAACGTCGCCCACCACTACGACGTCGGCAACGATCTCTACCGCCTGTTCCTCGATGCCGAGCACATGCAGTATAGCTGCGCTTACTGGCCGCGCCCGGACATGACGCTCGAACAGGCGCAGGAGGCCAAGCTCGCGCACATCGCCGCCAAGCTCGCGCTCGCGCCCGGCCAGCGCGTGCTCGACATCGGCTGCGGCTGGGGCGGCATGGCGATCTACCTCGCGCGCCACGCCGACGTGCGGGTCCACGGCATCACGCTGAGCGAAGAGCAGCTCGCGCTCGCCCGCGAACGCGCCGCGGCCGCCGGCGTCGCCGATCGCATCGACTTCGAGCTGGTCGACTACCGCGATCTCGCCGCCAGCGGCGCGCGCTACGACCGGATCGTCTCGGTCGGCATGTTCGAGCACGTCGGGCAAGCGCAGTTCGACCGCTTCTTCGCCGACTGCGCGCGGCTGCTGGAAGACGACGGCGTCATGCTGCTCCACACGATCGGCCGCATGGGCGGCCCCGGCGCGACCGATGCCTTCACGCGCAAGTACATCTTCCCCGGCGGCTACATCCCGGCGCTGAGCGAAACCGTCGCGGCCAGCGAACGCTCGCGCCTCATTGCCAGCGACGTCGAGACGCTGCGGCTGCACTATGCGCTGACGCTGCGCGAGTGGTACAAGCGCTGTGTCGGGAACCTCGACAAGATCGTCGCGCTCCACGACGAGCGCTTCTACCGCATGTGGATCTTCTACCTCGCGGGCGCGACCGCCGCCTTCGAGAGCGGGAGCATGTGCAACTACCAGATCCAGTACACCCGACTGCGCCGCACGCTGCCGCTGGCGCGCGACTACATGGGCGAGGCGGAGCGCAAGCTGCTGGGCTCGCCGGGCACCGCGCAGCGCTAGCTTCGCGGCCCTTGTCGCCGCCCCGGCCTTGGCCTAGGGGCGCGTCGAGCCCGCTCCATCCCGATACGAAAGCCAATGCCCATGTCCGATATCAAGAAAGTCGTCCTCGCCTATTCGGGCGGCCTCGACACCTCGGTCATCCTCAAGTGGCTCCAGGTGACTTACGGCTGCGAGGTCGTCACCTTCACCGCCGATCTCGGACAAGGCGAAGAGCTTGAGCCGGCGCGAGCCAAGGCCAAGCTGATGGGGCTGCCCGACGCCAACATCTACATCGACGACCTGCGTGAGGAATTCGTGCGCGACTTCATCTTCCCGATGATGCGCGCCAATGCCCGCTACGAGGGCGACTACCTGCTCGGCACCTCGATCGCGCGCCCGCTCATCTCGAAGCGCCTGATCGAAATCGCGCGCGAGACCGGCGCCGACGCGATCGCCCACGGCGCGACCGGCAAGGGCAACGACCAGGTCCGCTTCGAGCTTTCCGCCTATGCGCTCGATCCGAACATCAAGGTCATCGCCCCCTGGCGCGAGTGGGATCTCAACTCGCGCACCGCGCTGATCGCCTGGGCCGAGCAGCACCAGATCCCGGTCCCCAAGGACAAGCGCGGCGAAAGCCCGTTCTCGACCGACGCCAACCTCCTGCACACTTCCTCGGAGGGCAAGGTGCTCGAGGACCCGTGGGAAGAGACGCCCGACTACGTCTACTCGCGCACCGTCGATCCTGAAGACGCGCCCGATGCGCCCGAATACATCACCATCGACTTCGACAAGGGCGACGGCGTCGCGCTCAACGGCGAAGCGATGAGCCCGGCCACGCTGCTGGCCGCGCTCAACGAACTCGGCCGCAAGCACGGCATCGGCAGGCTCGACCTCGTCGAGAACCGCTTCGTGGGCATGAAGAGCCGCGGCATGTACGAGACGCCGGGCGGCACGATCTACGCCGCCGCGCATCGCGGGATCGAGCAGATCACGCTCGATCGCGGCGCCGCGCACCTCAAGGACGAGCTCATGCCCAAGTACGCCGAGCTGATCTACAACGGCTTCTGGTTCGCGCCCGAGCGCGAGATGCTGCAGGCCGCGATCGACCACTCGCAGGCCCGCGTGAACGGCACCGTGCGCCTCAAGCTCTACAAGGGCCTCGCCTCGGTGGTGGGCCGCAAGTCGCCCGATTCGCTCTATTCGGAACGCCACGTCACGTTCGAGGACGATGCCGGCGCCTACGACCAGAAGGATGCGCAGGGCTTCATTCGGCTCAACGCGCTGAGGCTTCGGCTCCTCGCACAGCGCGATCGCTAGGTTCCCGCACCTGGGTCGGGTCGTTGCGGTTTCGCGACGACCCGACCGCGAAGGGGTGCCCAACGCCGATTTGAGCGTGTACCTGCCCGCTCGCACTAGCGGGATGGAGTGGGACCCCAATGGGACAACGCCTTGGCCAGCGCGCCGGTATTTTCGGGCCGGCTATCACTTTCGCTGCGGCGATCGCGCTGCCGGTCAGCGGACTGGCACTGCTCGGCGCGGCCGAGAGCCCGGCGATCGCCGGCGAAACGCTGACGACGCGCGCGACCAATCCGGCTTTCGCCGGCGTGGCCGACGCGGTGCGCGCCGCGCCCGCTTCGACGGACCTGCTCGGCCAAGCCGAGGCCGAAGCGGCGCGGCAGGACGAGACGGCGACCGACACCGCCGAACCGATCGGTTCGGGCGTCGCGAGCTACTATGGCCGCAAGTTCGCGGGCCGGCGCACCGCCAGTGGCGACGTCTTCGATCCCACCCAGCTCACCGCCGCGCACCGCACCCTGCCCTTCGGCAGCCGCGTGCGCGTCACCAATCGCCGCAACGGCAAGACCGTGATCGTCAAGATCAACGACCGCGGCCCCTTCCACGCCGATCGCGTGATCGATCTCAGCCGCGCCGCGGCCGGCGAGATCGGGCTTGTCGGTCCGGGCAGCGGCAAGGTTGAACTGGCGCTGCTGAGCGACTGACCGGCCCGGCGCGCCGTGCCTGACCGGGCGCATGCCCCTCAGATCGCGAATTGAACCCGCCGATGGCTCCGCCATCGCTAGCTCGCCAGGGGCTCCTGCGGCACCCGCGCCCCGTCCCACAGCTCGCCCGCGGCCCGCGGCCGCCCGAGCAGATAGCCCTGCGCCTCGTCGCAGCCTTCGACCTTGAGCAGATCGAGCTGCTCCCAGGATTCGAGCCCTTCGGCCAGCACCGGCACCTGAAGGCTCCGCCCGAGCGCGAGCACCGCGCGGATGATCGCGCGTGCCTGCGCGCTCTTGCCCGATTCGAGCAGGAACGACTTGTCGATCTTGATCTTGTCGAACGGGAATGAATTCAGCGTGTCGAGCGAGGAATAGCCGGTGCCGAAGTCGTCGATCGCCACTGTCACGCCCAGCGCCTTGATGCTGCGCAGGATATGCAGCGCGCGCTCCTTGTCGGCGACGATCGCGGTCTCGGTGATCTCAAGCTCGAGGCGGTTTGGCGACAGTCCCGTTTCGGCCAGGGTGGAAAGGACAGTCTCCATGAGATCGGCCTGCAATAGCTGGACCGGAGAGAGATTGACCGCCAGCTTCCAGGGCTTCTCCCATTTCGCCGCGTCGAGACAGGCCTCGCGCAGGACCCATTCGCCGATAGGAAGAATCTCGCCCGTCTGCTCGGCAATGGGAATGAACCGCGAAGGCGGTATCGGGCCGAGCCGCGAATGGTTCCAGCGCAACAGCGCTTCGTAGCCAACGATCTCGTCGGTCGCGAGCGAAAGCTGGGCCTGATAGGCGAGCGACAGCTCGTTGCGCTCGATCGCCTGACGCAAGTCGTTGGCGAGCTGGCGTTCGGCCCGCGCCTTCTCGTCCATGCTCTTTTCGTACTGGCAGATCCGGGTGCCGATCATGTTCTTGGCACGATACATCGCGAGGTCGGCGTTGTTCAGCACATGCTCGCGATTCTCGCCGTTCTCGGGAAAAGCGGCGAAGCCGATGCTCGCGCCCGCGCTGAAAGTGCACTCCGAGACCGTCACGTGCGTGGCGAACGCGTCCTCGATCCCCGATACGAGATCCTCCGCCTCCCGCTTGTCGCGGAAGTGGAAGAAAGCGGCGAACTCGTCGCCGCCGAGCCTCGCGAAGAAAACGCGTTCGAAATCGTCTCCGGACAGGCGTTCGCCGATCTTGCTCAGGAGCGCGTCGCCGGCGGCATGGCCCCAGGTGTCGTTGACCTCCTTGAAGCGGTCGAGGTCGATCACCGCGACGCCGACATGGCTGGCCCCTGCCTTGGCGCTGGCGATGGCGGCGTCGAGCCGGCGATTGAAATAGGTGCGATTGGGCAGGCCGGTGAGATCGTCATGCAACGCCATGTGCGCGATCTGTGCCTCGGAGCGCCGATGCGCGGTCACGTCCTCGTAGGTCGTGACCCACCCCCCGTTGTCCAGGCGATGATGGGACATGTAGACGTGCAGTCCGTTGGCATAGTTTATGTCCATCGAGCCGCCCGCGCCCTGAGCCATCGATTCGTCGAGACGCTCCTCGATTCCCCGCAGGCCTTCGTCCGAGAGCGGCTCCCCGTTCACGGACGCCATCGTCAAACGCAGCACGTCCTCGAACAACATGCCCTGCGCGAGACTGTCCGGCGCGATGCCGTAGATTTCGCAATAGCGCTCGTTCCACAAAACCAGCCTGCGGTCTGCACTGTACATGCACAGCCCCTGGTGCATGTTCGACAGCGCGGCATCGAGATTGGCGGTCACGGCGAGCAGGCGATCCTTGTCCGCCTTCGTTTCGGTCATGTCGCGCGTGATCTTGGCGAAACCGCGGAAGCGCCCCTTGTCGTCGCGAACCGCTTCGATCGTGGCGAGGGCCCAGAACCGCGATCCATCCTTGCGCATGCGCCAGCCCTCGGCCGAGTATCGACCGTCCAGCCGGGCTCTTCGCAGCGCCTGCGCCGGCTTGCCCGCCAGGCGATCCTCGACGCCGTAGAATGCCTCCAGCGGGAGGCCGACGGCCTCGGCGGCCGTGTAGCCCTTGAGCCGCGCGGCACCGGCGTTCCAGTTCGCGACGTGCCCGTCGGGCGTCAACATGTAGATCGCGCAATCGGAAATGCCCTGCACGAAGATCCGGAACTCGCGCTCGTGCTCGACCGCCGAGACCTGCACGCGATAGCTGACGAAGGCCGCGAACATCCCGCAGGCGAGCACGAACAGCGAGACGAGCGAGATCATCGCCGCGAGCTGGATGTCGGAGAGCATTCCGGAGGAATCGAAGGTCCGCGAATGCGGAATCAGCGTCGTGCCGGCCATCGCGGTGAAGTGCAGCGAGAGCACGGCGAGCACCGCAAGCGATCCGCTGAGCAGCGCGCTGTTCTTGCGCCTGCGGTCGAATCCGAAGGTCAGCGCGGGAATCATGAAGCCGACGGCGAAGACCACCGAAGCGATGACGTGCGGAACCGACCAGCGAAACTCGGCCATCATCTCCACCGCGAGCATGCCCGTGTAGTGCATTGCCGCATAGCCGCCGCCGACCACGATCCCGGCCAGCGCATGAACTCTCGATCGCTTGTCGAAGACCGCGAGATTGAAGCCGACGGTCGTCGCCACCACGGCGATCAGGAGCGAGCCCAACGTGAGCGAGAAATCGTAGCTGGTCCCGAAACCGCCGCCGGGATCGTAACCCAGCATGCTGACGAAATGCGTGGCCCAGGCGCCCAGTCCGGCGCAGGCTCCGGCAAGCGTGAGCCATCCGCGACGGCGCCAGCGCTCGCCGTACGTCGCCCGCCGCAGGATGAATATCGCGGCGGACGCGGACAGCACACAGAGAACGCCGGCTACCAACAGAAAGCGAATGTCGTGCTGGTCTCGCAAGCAGTAGTACAAACCGGACATCCGAACCCCGTATTTTTACGGAGCAATAGACTTGAGAAATTAATTCAAGATAAAAGTGGCGTTTTTGCAACGCTAAGAGACGACTGGTGCACACAAGTTCCGGCCCGTCTCGCGGCGAACCAAGAATTCCGGCTCGGCCATTCCGGCCCGATGACGGCGGTCATCGTGGCGTCAGGCGCCGGGCACGTCCGCATCGTCGCCCGACTGCGTACCGCCGCCAAGCGCGACATAGAGGCTCACCGCGTTCTGCAGCTCGGTCGCGCGCAATTGGATCAGCGTCTGGCTGGCGGAGAACAGATTGCGCTCCGCATCGAGCACTTCGAGGTAAATGGCGATACCGTTGTCATAGCGCAGCCGCGCGGTGTGCGCGAGCCGGCGCTGCGCCTCGAGCGCGCGCTGCTGGGCTTCGATCTGCTCGGCGAAGCGGCGCTTGGCGACAAGCGCATCGGCAACTTCGCGGAACGCGCCCTGCACGGCGCGCTGGTACGCGGCGGCCAGTTCCTCGGCCTGCGCCCGGCTGAGGTCGAGCTGACCTTCCCGGCGGCCCCAGTCGAAGATCGGCAGACCCGCGTCGCCGCCAAAGCTCCACGCGCGATTGTCGCCGGTGAACAGATCCCCCAGCGACGAGCTGGCGAAGCCGAACAGGCCGGTGAGCGAGATCTGCGGGAAGAACGCGGCGCGCGCGGCGCCGATGTTGGCGTTTGCCGCGCGCAGGTTGTGCTCGGCCTGCAGGATGTCCGGACGGTTTTCAAGGAGCTGCGACGGCAGGCCCGGATCGACCGGCACGAGCTGCTGCTCGAAGCGCAGCGGCTCGGGCAGGCTCGCATCGATGGGACCACCCACGAGCACTTCGAGCAGGTTGCGCGCCTGTTCGGTGGTCCGCTGAATTTCCGCCAGCTCGGTCTCCGCCTGAGTCAGCAGGAGCATCGTCTGATCGTAGTCGACCGTCGAGGTGACCCCCGCATCGAGGCGAAGCCCGGCGATCCGCACCCCTTCGCGGCGCGCCTCGAGCGTGCGCCGGGCGAGGCGCAGGCGTTCCTCGCCCGCGCGGATGTCGAAATAGGTCGCCGCGACCTGGGCGATGAGCGACAGGCGGAAGGCGCGTGCCCCCTCGATCGAGGCAAGCCAGGTCTGCCGTTGGGCCTCGCTGAGATTGCGCACGCGTCCCCACAGGTCGAGTTCGAACGAACTGACGCCGACATTGGCGCTGAACTGGTTGAAGGTCACGCCCGAGGGGGCGCCCTCGCCCTCGGGGACAGCCGCGCCCTGCGCCCCGAGCGCGGAGAGCGGCTGACGCGCCCGTGTTCCCGAAGCCGAGGCGGAGATGGTCGGCAGCCGGTCGGCAGCCTGGACCCGGTACTGCGCGCGGGCCTGGGCAATGCGCGCGTAGGATTGGGCAAGATCGCGATTGCGCTCGAGCGCGGTGCCGATCAGTTCGAGCAGGCGCGGATCGCGGAAGAAGTCCCGCCATCCGAGCTTCGCCGCCGAAGCGGCACCGGCACGATCCGCATCGGCGGGATAGGCGCTCGCGATCGGCGCCGCCGGCTGCCGGAACGAGGGCGCGAGATTGCACCCGGCAAGCGAGCCGGCGGCCAGGACGGCGAGCGCGGTGCCGAGACTACGCATGGCTTTCGCCTCCTTCGCCGTGGCCGGGGCGGTTCTCTGCGAGCCAGCGCGAGTCTTCGCCTTCGGGATCGCGCCGCTTCGAAAGGTATCGCCGCGCGATCAGATAGAACACCGGGGTAAAGAAGATGCCGAACGCGGTCGCCGCGATCATGCCGCCCATGACCCCGGTGCCCACCGCCATGCGGCTTGCCGCACCCGCGCCCGAGGCAATAACGAGCGGAACCATGCCCAGGATGAAAGCGAGACTGGTCATCAGGATCGGCCGCAAGCGCTGACGGGCCGCCTCGAGCGTGGCGTCCTCGGGCGAGCGCCCGCCCTCCTCGTCCTCGATCGCGAACTCGACGATAAGGATCGCGTTCTTGGCCGCCAGACCGATGATGGTGATCAGACCGATGTTGAAATAGACGTCCGCCGAAAGTCCGCGCAGCAGCGTGAACAGCACCGCGCCCAGAATGCCGAAGGGCACCACGAGCAGGACCGAGACCGGAATGCCCCAGCTGTTGTACAGCGCGGCGAGCAACAGGAACACGACGATCACGCTCAGACCGAGCAGCATGCCGATCTGGCCGCCGGCCTGCTTTTCCTCGTAGGCGGTGCCGGTCCATTCGAAGGCGAAATTGCCGCCCAGGTGCTCGCCGGCAATGCGCTCCATCGCCTCGAGCGCCGCGCCGGACGATTCGCCCTGCGCCGCCGACCCGGAAATGGTGAGCGAGGGATAGCCGTTGTAGCGCTCGACCTGGATCGGGCCGGAGCGCCATTCGGCGTTCGCGAAGGCGCTGAAGGGGACCATCTGGCCGTTGTCGCCGCGAACCCGCAGCGCCATGATGTCGTCGGGCGTCATCCGCGCCGGCGCGTCGGCCTGGATGTAGACGCGCAAGATGCTGCCCTCGCGGCTGAAGTCGTTGGCGTAGGACGAGCCGAAGGCAATCGCGAGCGTCTGGTTCACCGAACTGATCGACAGCCCCATCGCCCGCGCCTTGACCCGGTCGATGTCGACGAACAGTTCGGGCGCGTCGCCCTGCCCGTCCGGACGGACTTGCGCCAGCGTCGGGTCCTGCGAGGCGGCGGCGACAATCGCGTCGCGCGCCGCGATCAGGCCCTCGCGATCGATGCCGGAGCGGTCCTCGACCTTCATCGAGAAGCCGGTGGCGTTGCCCAGCGCCTGGATCGCCGGCGGATTGAGCGCGAAGACGGTCGCTCCGGGAAGGCCGTAGGCGAATTTCTGCGCTTCGGCGATCATCGCCGGCACGCCAGAGGCTTCGTCGGTGCGTTCTTCCCAAGGCTTGAGCGAGATGAACGAAAGCGCCGCGCTCTGGCTCTGTCCATAGAAATTGAAGCCGATGAGCGAGACGATGTTGTCGACCTGCGGTTTGGCCAGGAAGTGCTTTTCCATCTTCTCGACGACCGCCTCCGTGCGGTCCATCGTCGCACCGACCGGAGCGTCGTAGTTGACCATGATGTAGCCTTGGTCTTCCTCGGGCAGAAAGCCGCCCGGCAGGCGCGTGAACAGCACGAAGGTCACCACGGCCATCACCGCGAAGACCGCCAGCCAGCGGAACGGGACGGACATCATCCGCTTTACCGTGCCACCATAGCGATGGGTCGCGCGACCGAAGCGGTCGTTGAACCATGCGAAGAAGCGGTCCGGCCAGCCGCGAATGCCGGACCGCACCTCTTCGTCTTCGCCCTTCATCTCGTGCGGCTTCAGCAAGGTCGCGCACAAGGCCGGCGTCAGCGTGAGCGCGAGCACGGCTGAGAAGAAGATCGAAACCGCGAGCGTCACCGAGAACTGCCGGTAGATTCCGCCCGTCGAGCCGGGAAAGAACGCCATCGGCACGAAGACCGCCACGAGAACCAGCGTGATGCCGATGATCGCGCTGCGGATCTGGTCCATCGCCCTGATCGTGGCGAGACGCGGCGGAAGCTTCTCTTCGGACATGATGCGCTCGACATTCTCCACGACGACGATCGCGTCATCGACAAGAATGCCGATGGCGACGACCATCGCGAAGAGCGAGAGCGTGTTGATCGAAAAGCCGAACAGGAAGAGGCCGAGGCAGGCGCCGAGGAGCGCGATCGGCACCACCACCGCGGGGATGAGCGTCGCACGCCAGTTCTGCAGGAACAGGAACATGACGAGGAAGACGAGCACCATCGCCTCGATCAGCGTGTGCACGACGCTGTCGATCGAGGCATTGATGAACGGCGTGGTATCGAAGGCAACGTCCCATTGCAGGCTGGGCGGAAAGGTCTTCTCGAGTTCGGCCATGCGCTCGCGGACCAGGTTCGCGGTCTCCACCGCATTGGCGCCCGAGGCGAGCTGGATGCCCATTCCCGCGATATCGTCACCGTCGAGCCGTGCGCGGAAGGTATAGCTTTCCGCGCCGAGTTCGACTCGCGCGACGTCACTCAGCCGGACCGTCGAACCGTCCTGGTTCGACTTGACGATGATCCGCTCGAACTGCTCGGGATTGGAGAAGCGGTTCTGGGTGACGATCTTGGCGGTGAATTCGGTCTCGCGCGTCACCGGCTGGTCACCCAGCCCGCCGCCGGCCGTCTGGCTGTTCTGCTCCTGCACTGCTGACAGGACCTCGCCCGGCGTCAGCGAATAGCCCGCCAGCTTCGTCGGATCGATCCAGATGCGCATCGCGTATTGCGAGCCGAACAGGATCACGTCACCCACCCCGTTCACGCGGCGGATCTCGTTGACGATGTTGTTGTTGGTGTAGTTGCCGATCTCGAGCGGGCTCATCGCCCCGTTTTCCGACGAGATCGCCATGACCATCAGGAAACCGTTGGTGTTGTCGGTGATCTGGATACCGAGTTGCCGGACCGCCTCGGGCAGCCGCGATTCGGCCCGGTTGAGCCGGTCTTGAACCTCGCTGCGCGCGTCGTTGAGATCGGTGCCCGATTCGAACGTGAGCGTGATCTGGCCGGTGCCGTTGGAGCGGCTGGCCGAGGACATGTAGAGAAAGCCGTCGAGGCCGTTCATCTCGCGCTCGATCACCGCCGTCACGTTCTTGTCGAGCGTTTCGGCGTCGGCGCCTGTGTAGGTGTACGAAAGGTTCAGCGCGGGGGGCGCGACCGAGGGGTATTGCTCGATCGGCAACGCGTTCATGGAGATCAGGCCGGCCAGGGCCACGAACGCGGCAATGACCCAGCCGAACACGGGCCGGTAGACGAAAAAGCGGTTCATCGCCTCAGCGTCCCTGCTGCTGCTTTTGCTGCTGGGCGGCGGCGCGCTTGGCCTGTTCGGCGTCGATCGCCTTCTGGCCGGGGCGGATCTTCTGCCACCCGTCGGTAATGATCCGCTCGCCGGGCTTCAGTCCCGACTCGACGATCCATGAGGACCCGACCATTTCGCCGAGCCGCACGGTGCGTGACGTGACCGTCCCGTCCTTGCCCATGACCGAGACCTGCGCTTCCTCGCCCTTGAACTGCACGGCGCGCGAGGGGACGGTGATCCCGCCCTCGATCATGCCGAGCGCGATCTTGCCGCGCACGAACTGGCCGGGCACCAGCAGACCCGCCGGATTGGCGAACTGCCCGCGAATCGTCTGGCTCCCCGTCTCGGGCGAGACGACCGGGCTCGCGAAATCGAGGTGGCCGATGACGCCGTATTCCTCGCCGTTCTCAAGCTCCAGACGAACCTCGACCGAATCGAGCGCGGGGACCTTGAGCTGGCCTTCGCGAACAGCCGAAAGCGTGTTGAGGACAGAAGCGTTGGAAGCGCTGAACACGGCGTAGACGGGCGAGGCCTGGTCGACCCGGGTCATCAAGGTGCCTTCGGCGCCGCTGACGAGCGCGCCTTCTGTCACTTCCGCCGCGCCGACGCGCCCGCCGATCGGTGCGCGCACGGTGGTGTAGCTGAGCTGGAGCTGCGCGCGGTCGAGCGCCGCGCGCGCCTCCGCGACTTGCGCGTTGGCCTGCCGAAGATCCGATTCCGCCGCGTCGTATTCCTGCGCGCTGACGGCGCGCTCGTCGATCAGCGGGCCGTAACGGATGACGATCGAGGATGCGTTCTCCTTGGCGGCGATGGCACGTTGCAAGGCGGCGCGCGCCGAGGCGACCTGCGCCTCGTAGTCGCGAGGATCGATCTTGAAGAGCGCGGTTCCCGCGGCCACGGTCGCCCCCTCCTCGTAAAGACGGCGCAACACGATCCCGTCGGTCCGGGCCCGGACTTCGGCCATCCGCACCGACTCGATGCGGCCGGGCAGCTCGATGATATTGGGCACGGTCTGACTGCGCAGCACGACCGATTCCACCGGCACGGGCGGCGGTTCGGCGGGCGAATCTTCGCGGCCGCAACCGGCGAGCAGTGCCGCGACGAGAATCGTAGTCGGATTTAAGTATTTGATTATAAGCGACAAAATTTTCACCGTATCCGGGGGGAGGATGGCGTGTCGTCGCGCTTACTCCAGTTGCCGCAATCGGACAAGTCGTGTCCATTTATTTCCGGTTACCGGTCTGCTAAGCGCGCGCTCGGGTCCGGGAGGTTGTTATGCGTGCGGATGCGCTCCGCCATCGTCAGGCGTTGATAGAGGCTGCCGCGAAGGTCTTTGGCGAGCAAGGCTATGATGTCCCGCTCGCGACGATTCTTCGCGAAGCGCGGCTCGGCCGCGGCACGCTCTATCGCCACTTCGCCACGCGCGAGGACCTGATCATCGCCGCGATCAGCCACGATATCGAGGTTCTGCGTCGCAAGGTCGAGCAGTGCGAGGATCGTCCCGACCTGTTCCTCGCCCTGATCGAGGACCAGAGCCGATCCGTCGCGGCGCACCTGCGCGTTTTGTCCACGTTCCAGGACGAACGCCTTCAGGACTTCGCGATCCGCGTCGTGCCGACATACGATGGCGTTCTGGAAACCGTGCTGAACTCCGCCAAACGGCACGGTCTCGTGCGCGAGACGTTCGAGGTCGAGGATCTGGTCCTTCTTATCACGATGCTTTCGACGATCCGTTCCAGGGACACGCTTCGCTCGAGCGAAGCGATCGCGCGAAGCAAGGGGGATCACGAAGCCGACGAAGACGGCACCCGGCGATACGAGCGCGCACTCGCCATCCTGCGCGACGGCTTCGCGCCGCGGCGCGACAACCGGACATGACCGCTTTTCGCGCCGATGCGCGGCCGGGCGAGCGGCGAGGCCGACCGGTCGCGAGTGCTCGCTGCCCGGAGCCGTCTGGCGATCCCCAGTACGGCATCGTCGAGGAATTTGTCCCGATCGATGATATTGTCTAGCATCGGCGAACGTCGCCGCACGATCCCCGAAACGGCGGCGAAACTGGAAATTTGGCGATGCGGCAGACCGACCTCCTCGAACCCGAAGACACGGCGCTCGCCGCCCTGAGTGACGCGTTCGGCGACAAGCTCGTGCTGTCCGAAGCGGCGCGCGCGCAGCACGCCGGTCTCGAAGGACACCACACCGGCGGGCTTCCCGATGCGGTGCTGATGGCCGCCTCGCGCGACGACGTCGTGGCGGCGGTCGACCTTTGCGCGCGCAACGGTCTGGCGATCGTGCCGCACGGCGCGGGCACCTCGCTCGAAGGCCACTTGTCGGCGGTGAGAGGCGGGCTCTCGATCGACCTGACCGCGATGGACCGTATCCTCGAAATCGATCCCCAGAACATGCTCTGCCGCGTCGAGCCAGGCGTGACGCGCGAACAGCTCAACCTCGCGCTGCGCGACCATGGCCTGTTCTTCCCGATCGACCCGGGCGCCAATGCGTCGCTGGGCGGCATGGCGGCGACGCGTGCTTCGGGCACCAATGCCGTGCTCTACGGCACGATGCGCGACAACGTCCTCTCGCTCGAGGTCGTCACCGCCCAGGGACGCGTGATCGAAACCGGCACGCGCGCCAAGAAGTCGTCGGCGGGCTACGACCTCACCGGCCTGTTCGTCGGCTCGGAAGGTACGCTCGGCGTGATCACCGCGGTGACCCTGCGGCTTCACGGGATTCCGCAGGCGATCCTCGCCGGGACGGTTGCCTTCGACGACATTTCTGATGCGGTCCGGGCGGTGATCCAGGCGATCCAGTTCGGCCTGCCCGTCGCCCGCATCGAGCTGCTCGACGAGGCGCAGATCCGCGCCTGCAACGCTTTCTCCAAGCTCGATCTCGCCGAGCGCCCGACGCTGTTCCTCGAATTTCATGGCACCGACGACGGCGTCGCGGAGCAGGCCGCGCTCTTCGGTGAGATCGCGCGCGAACTCGGCGGCGGCGAACTGGAAACCGCGCTGCGGACCGAGGACCGCACCCGCTTGTGGAAGGCGCGGCACGATGCCTATTTCGCCGCGAAGGCGCTGCGTCCTGGCGCCAAGGTTTGGACCACCGACGTTTGCGTGCCGATCGCCAGCCTCGCCGAAAGCATCGCCGCGACTCGCGCGGACATCGATGAAAGCGGCGCGCTGGCGACGATCGTCGGCCATGTCGGCGACGGCAACTATCATGTGCTCTTCGTGCTTGATCCCAATGCGCCGGAAGACCGCGACGTCGCCGCCGGGATCAATGAGCGCATGGTCGCGCGCGCGATCCGGCTGGGCGGTACCTGCACCGGCGAGCACGGCGTCGGGATCGGCAAGCGCCAGTGCCTCCTCGACGAGCGCGGTGCCGACGCCGTCGCGCTGATGGCGACGCTGAAGCACGCGCTCGACCCCGCCGGCATGTTCAATCCCGGCAAGATCTTCCTCTGACGCCCCCATCCTCGTGAACGTCCGGCGCGGTTGGTCATACGCGTGGGCAATGCGAGTCGTGGGGCCGGACGCGCCCTGGCATAGCTGCCGCGCTTCGGCAGCCAGCCCGCCGTCGCGCACCGCAGGCGGGCCCTCGCGAGTGCAGCATGCAAAAATCCAGCGAACACGCAAAATGTAATGTTGTAACATCTCGGATTCATGTCTAGGAGGCGAAAACCTCTCGTCAGACGGGGCAAGAGGCATGAATTTGGAAGGTACGTTCGAATGAGGGCAAGATTTCTCACCGGCTGTGCGATCGCAGCATTTCTGCATCCGCTCGCCGCGCTGGCGCAGGAAGCACCGGCCTCCGAGGCTGAGAAATCGACCGGCGACTATCACCGCAAGCCGGACGATGAGATCGTCGTGACCGGCATCCTGCCCACACGCCGCGAGGACATGCTTTCGAGCGTCGCGGTCGTGCAGGGCGAAGAGCTGCTCCAGGCCACGCGCCCCTCGCTCGGCGAGACGTTGCAGCACGAGCCCGGCGTCTCGGCGACCTCGTTCGGCCCGAGCGCCTCGCGCCCGGTGCTGCGCGGCCTCCAGGGCGAGCGCGTGCGCGTGCTGACCGACGGCATCGGCGCGATCGACGTCTCGAACACCTCGGTCGACCATGCCGTGGTCGTGAACCCGCTGCTCGCCGAGCGCATCGAAGTGCTGCGCGGGCCCCAGTCGCTGCTCTACGGATCATCGGCGATCGGCGGCGTCGTGAACGTCATCGACAAACGCATCCCGACCTCGGTGCCCGACGAGATCGCGCATGTCGGCGCCATGGCCGGGTACGGCTCCGCCGCCGAGGAGCGCTCGGCCGCCGGCGCGATCGACGTTCCGCTCGGCGCGAACTGGGTCGCGCATGTCGACGGCAGCTACCTCAAGACCGACGACATGCGCATCGGCGGCTATGCGCTGACACCCGAGCTGCGCGCGCAGGCGCTGGCGTCGAGCCTTCTGCCCACCGAGACGCCCGATGCCGGCGAAGAGCCGATCGACTTCGCGGCCAATGCCAGGGTCAAGGGCAAGCTCCCCAACTCCGCGGCGAAGACCTGGACGGCGGGCGCCGGCCTTGCCTACATCGGCGAAGGCGGCAGCATCGGCGTGTCGTACAGCCACTACGACAGCCTTTACGGCATCCCCGTGCGCTACGCCACCGAGCCCGGGCAGGAGCAGGAAGCGCCCCGCCTCAGCCTCGAACAGGATCGTGTCGACGCGCGCGCGGTGATCAACGCCGATGGCGACCTTATCGACAAGATCACGCTCCGCCTCGGCTATGCCGACTATCAGCACTTCGAGCTGGAGGAGAGCGGCGAAGTCGGCACCGCGTTCTACAACAAGGGCATGGAAGGCCGGCTCGAATTCACCCAGGCCAAGCGCGGCGCCTGGCAGGGTGCGACCGGCGTGCAGGTCTTCACCCGCGACTTCAACGTCGTCGGCGAGGAAGCCTTCCTGCCCAAGAACAGGACCGCGCAGATCGGCCTGTTCACGCTCCAGCAGCTCGAATACGGCCCGCTCAAGATCGAGGCCGGCGCCCGCTTCGAACACACCGAACTGAATGCGACGCCGGGCGACGACCAGCCGCAGTTCTTCTCCGGATCGCGCACGTTCGACGCGCTTTCCGGTTCGCTGGGCGCCTCCTACGGTCTCGGCGCATCCTGGCGCGTGGGCCTCAACGTCTCACGCACCGAACGCGCGCCGGCGGCCGAGGAACTCTTCGCCAACGGCCCCCACGCGGGCACCGAGGCTTTCGAGGTCGGCAATCCGGATTTTGCGCTCGAAAAGTCATGGAGTCTCGAGGCGATCCTGCGCGGCAGCGGCGAGAACTACACTTTCGAGGCTTCTGCCTATCATAGCTGGTTCTCGAACTTCATCTACGACGACCTGACCGGCGAAGTCGAAGACGGCCTGCCCGTCTACCAGTTCCGGCAGGCCGATGCCCGGTACTACGGGTTCGAGGCGCAGGGTACGCTCACGCTGGCCCGGCTCGGCGAAGGCAAGGTCGTCGCCGATGCGCTGGGCGACTATGTTCATGCCCGGATCGTGGGCTTCGGCCCCGCGCCGCGCATCCCGCCCCTTCGTGTGCTGGGCGGCATGACCTACACCGCGCCCAAGTTCGACGTGCGCGGCGAAGTCGAGCATGTCTGGGACCAGAACCGGATCAGCAGCTTCGAAACGCCGACCGATGGCTACACCATGGTCAACGCCGAGATCGGCGTACGCCCCTGGGGCGACGAACGCCCGCTCAGCTTCGCCTTGTCGGCGAACAACATCTTCGACGTCAACGCGCGGCGCCATGCCTCGTACCTCAAGGACTACGCGCCGCTGGCGGGGCGCGACCTTCGCGTCAGCGCCAAGCTCGACTTCTAGCAAAGCGGGCGAGCGGGAAGATCAGGCGGGATCGCTCTCGACCACCCGCTCGACCCGCCCGTCGAGCATCTCGATGCGGATGTCGGAAATCGCGGCGATGGCGGGATCGTGCGTGACGCAGGCGATCGCGCGGCCCTGTTCGTGCGCCAGCGTCCGCAAGGTCTCGACCACCCGCGCGCTGTTGTGGCTGTCGAGATTTCCGGTCGGCTCGTCGCCGAGAATGAGCACGGGATCGTTGGCGAGCGCGCGCGCGATCGCCACGCGCTGGCGCTCACCGCCCGAAAGGCGGTCGGGCGTCTTGCCTTGCTTGTCCTCGAGCCCCACGCCGGCCAGCAATTCCAGCCCTCGCGCCTTGGCCTCGCGATGGGTCAGGCGGCCCAGCCGCTGGATCGGCAGCATGACGTTTTCGAGCGCGGAGAACTCGGGAAGCAGGAAGTGGAACTGAAACACGAAGCCGAAGCGCGCGAGGCGGATGCGCGCGCGCTCGTCGCCGGTGAGGCCGCTCACTTCGCGGCCCTCGAACAGCAGCTCGCCCGAAGTGGGCCGATCGATCAGGCCCAGCAGATAGAGCAGCGACGACTTGCCGCAGCCGGACGGGCCGACGATCGTGGTGAAGCGCCCGGGCTGGATCGTCAGGTCGACGCCGCTCACCAGCGTCACCGGCGGTTCGCCGGGGAGCATGCGCCCCAGGCCCCGCGCCTCGAGAATACCGCTCACATCGCGCCCCTGAGGATGTCGACCGGATCGACGCGCGAGGCCTTGCGCGCGGGAAGCCAGGCGGCGACCGTTCCGGCGGCGAACGAAGCCGCGGCGGCGATCGCGTACTGGCGCGCCGTGCGGTCGAGCGGGATGCGCTCGTCCTCGCCGCCGATCGAGAAGCGCAGCGAGCCCAGGATCTCCATCAACAGAGTGCCGAGCAGCCAGCCGAACACGACGCCGATCAGCGCGAGCACGATCCCCTCGACGACGAAGACGATCTGCAGGTCAGCTTCGGAAAAGCCGATCGAGCGCAGGATCGCGATATCCTTGCGCTTGTCGGCCACGCTGTTCGAGACGACCGTGTAGATGCCGAAGCTCGCGACCAGAAGGATCGCCGAGACCACCGAATACATGATGACGTTGCGCGTCAGCAGCAGCGAGAGGAAATCGGACGAACGTTCCTGCCAGCTTTCCGCCTTGTAGCCGAACTGGCCTTCGATCCGCTGTGCGACGCGCTGGGCGTCGTAGGGATCGGCAAGCTTCACGCCGATACGGTTGATGATGAAGGGGCGGCCGAGCATCGATTGCGCCTCGCGCAGCAAAACATACCCCGTGCCAGAGGACAATTGCGTCTGCCCCTTCTTGAACAGCCCGACCACGCGCATCGACCGCGCGCTCGACGAGGACGACGTCGCCGCGACGATGTCTCCCACGCGCACGCCCAGCCGGTTCGCCAGTTCCTCGCCGATGATGATCCCGCCCTGCGTGGTCTCGAGGTCGCGCAAGTGCCCCACGCGCAACTGATCCTCGATGGTGCTGATCCTCGCCTCGATCTCCGGCTCCACGCCCACGATGCCGAGCGCCTCCTCGTGCCCGCCGAGCCGCAAGGTGACGCCGCCCGAAAGGCTCGGCGACGCGATCGCGCCGTCGATCGCATCGACGGCGGCGACGATCTTCTGCCAGTCCTTGATCCCGCGCACCTCGGTGCGGATCTTGTAGCCGTGCAACTCCACCGCGCCCTCGCGGAAGGTGCGCGTGCCGGGCTGCGGCGCGGGACTGCGCAGTTCGTCGGAGATGATGATGTGCGGCGCGGCATCGATGAGCTGATCGATGAAGTCGTTCTGGCTGCCGACCATCAGCGCCGAGACCGCGAGAAAGAAGCCCACGCCGACCGCAACGCCGGTGACCGCCACCACCGTCTGGCGCTTGCGCCGCGACAAATGGCGCAGCGCGATCGAGATCAGAAACCCGAGGCGACCGATCATCGCCGGACCCGATCGCCATCCTCCAGGCCCTCGGGCGGGTTGACGATGACGCTCTCGTCCGCGGCGAGGCCGGCGAGAATCTCGACCTGGTCGGTGCCCGCGATCCCAGTGCGCACCTCGCGGCCCTTGGCCCTGCCCTGCTCCACCACCCAGACCCTGCCGTCGGTCACCGCGGATGCAGGCACCAGCAGCGCGTTCTCATGACGCGCGGTGACGATATTGACCTCGAGCGTCAGCCCGAACGGCAGATCGGCCGCGCGGGCGAGGCCGATGCGCACGCGAAACGAACGCTGGTCCGGGTCGCCGCCGGGCGTGATTTCGGTCACCGTGCCGCGCACCACCTTCCCGGGCAGCGCGTCGCTCGACATCAGCGCCTGCTGCCCGACGCGCACCCGCGCGATGTCGCGCTCGTCGACCGTCGCGGTGACGCGCGCCTGCGCCGGATCGCCCAGTTGCATCAAGGCCTTGCCTGGCGTCGCGAGGTCCCCCGGTTCGACATCGCGCGTGAGCACGATGCCCGATATTCCGGCGCGCACCGTCATCTGGTCGAGCCGGGCGGCGAGCGCCGCCGCGTTGGCGCGCGAGGCATCGCCGGCTGCGACCGCCTCGTCGCGCGCGGCGCGCGTGACCCAGCCCTGCCCGTAAAGCGTCGTCACGCGCTTCTCGGCGAGCGCCTTGCCGCGCGCGTCGGCTTCGGCCTGGCGCAGCATCGCCTCCTGTTCCGAGCCGTCCAGCCGAACCAGCGGCTGGCTGCGCGCAACCCGCTCGCCCTCGCGCACCAGAACCTCGACCACCGGCGCGGTCAGCCGCGAGGAAACAGTGACCGGATGTTCGGCCTCGACGAAACCCGTCGCGTAGACGAGCGCGGTCGCTGGCCCGCGCTCGACCGCCTGCATTTCGACGGAGGCCGGCCGCGACCACAGCAGCCACCACGCGGCCGCGCCGAGCAAGGCCAGCAAGCCCAGCAGGATGAACCCGGCGCGCCGCGACATGCGGCTCAACCGACCCGAGACATGGGGAAGCGGAAACCGGCGAACTTCGAACGTGTCATTGCAATCCCGAACCTGGCCCAAGGCAAGAACCTGCCACGAAACTGTTGCAGGCGCATGCTCCGTATCGCATTGACGGGCATCAAGGCGCAACGCGCAGACGTTCGCCACCGGGTCCATCGCGCAGGCAATCGAGGTCCAGTTGTCTTGACCGAATGCGACGACCAGTCCGAAACGCTCGCCTTCCTCGCGGATGGCGCTGCCTTCGGCGTGTCCGGGCCGGTCGAGCGGATCGACACCCATGCGGCGGTCGTCTTCCTCGCCGGGGAGCGCGCCTACAAGATGAAGCGCGCGGTCAAGCTGGGCTATCTCGATTTCTCGAGCCTGGAAAAGCGCAAGGCGGTGTGCGAGGCCGAGCTGCGGCTGAACCGGCGAACCGCGCCCGAACTCTACCTCGACCTCGTTTGCGTGGGCCGGCTGGCCGACGGGACGCTCGCGCTCGGTGAGGGCGAACCGGTCGACTGGTTGATCGTCATGCGGCGCTTTGCCTCCGATAGACTGCTCGCTGCGATGGTCGACGAAGGCCCGCTCGATCCCGGCCTGATACGCGACCTCGCGGACACGATCGCGCGCTTTCACGACGAGGCCGAAATCGTGGCCGGAGACGGCGCCGCGCGGGCGCGCAAGGTCATAGACGGCAATCGCGAGGCGATGGCCGCACTCTCGCCCGAAGCACTCGACCCGGAGGCGTGCGCCGATCTTCATGCACGCAGCCTGGAAGCGCTCGACGCGGTCGCGCCCCTGCTCGACCGGCGCGGCGCGAGCGGCGAGGTGCGCCATTGTCACGGCGATCTCCACCTCGCCAACATCTGCCTGTGGCAGGGCCGGCCGACCCTGTTCGACTGCCTCGAATTCGACGCCGCGCTGGCAACCACCGACACGCTCTACGATCTTGCCTTTCTGGTGATGGACTTGTGCCAGCGCAGCCAGCACGCCGCCGCCTCGCTGGTGCTGAACCGCTATTGCGACATGCGCGGCGAGGCCGAGGGACTGGCGGCCCTGCCGCTCTTTCTCTCGATGCGCGCGGCTGTGCGTGCGCATGTGAATGCCACGGCGGCCGAGCGTCAGGTCGAAGGCGACGCAAAGGTCCGGAAGGCCGAAGCCGCGCGCGCCTATCTGCGGACCGCCCTCGCCGATCTCGATCGCGACGAACCCGTGCTCGTCGCCGTCGGAGGGCTGAGCGGGACCGGCAAGTCGACCCTGGCGCGCGGCCTCGCGCCCGCTCTGGGTCGCGCGCCAGGGGCGCGCTGGCTGCGAACCGACGTGCTGCGCAAGCGCATCGCCGGCGTCGCGCCCGAGCAACGGCTGCCGCCCGAGGCCTATTCGCGCGAGCAAGGCGCAAAAGTCTACGCGCGGCTGGCCGACGAGGCGCACGAGGTGCTCACGGCGGGCATGCCTGTGATCGTCGACGGTGTGTTTTCGGCGGAGGATGAGCGCGAGGCGGTATTCGGCGTCGCGGGCGCGGCGGGCGTGCGCTTCACCGGGCTCTGGCTGGAAGCGTCCCCCGATGTCCTGCGCAGCCGCGTGAGCGCGCGGACCGGCGACGCCTCGGACGCGGACGCCGAAATCGTCGGGCGCCAGCTCGACTACGACATCGGCGATCTCGGCTGCTGGCAGCGGCTGCCGGCCTCGGGGGCGCCCGAAGAGGTGCTGGCGTCGGCCAGGCGCCTCGTGGGGCTCGGCGCATCATGAGCGTGATGCGCGCCATGCAGCTAGACGCGGTGGGCCAGCCGCTACGGATGGTCGAACGCGCGCTTCCCGAACCGGAGCCCGGCGCGGTGCGCATCGCGATTTCGGCCTGCGGCGTGTGCCGCACCGACCTACACGTGGTCGACGGAGACATTCACGGCAAGCTGCCGGTCGTACCCGGGCACGAGATCGTCGGGCGGATCGAGGCGCTTGGCGAGGGCGTGACGGACTTCGCGATCGGCCAGCGCGTCGGCGTGCCCTGGCTCGGGCATACCTGCGGCGCATGCCCCTATTGCCTCAGCCACCGCGAGAACCTGTGCGACGACCCGCTCTTCACCGGCTTCACCCGCGACGGCGGCTTCGCGACCCATTGCCTGGCCGATGCGCAGTATTGCTTCGCCATTCCCGACGTCTTCGACGACATTCACGCCGCGCCGCTGTTGTGCGCAGGGCTGATCGGCTATCGCTCCTACCGGATGGCGGGGCACGCGCCGGTGCTTGGCCTCTACGGCTTCGGCGCGGCGGCGCACATCCTCGCCCAGCTCGCCGTCTGGCAGGGCCGCAAGGTCATGGCCTTCACTCGCGACGGCGACCTTGCGGGCCAGCGCTTCGCGCGAGAGCTGGGCTGCGCCTGGGTCGGAGCATCATCGGAAAGCCCGCCCGAGCCGCTTGACGCCGCGATCATCTTCGCGCCCGTCGGCGCGCTCGTGCCGCAAGCGCTCAAGGCGGTGAAGAAAGGCGGGCGCGTGGTCTGCGCCGGTATTCACATGTCCGACATTCCCGCGTTTCCCTATGCCGACCTGTGGGAAGAGCGCCAGATCGTCTCGGTCGCGAACCTCACGCGCGACGACGGCACCGAGTTCCTGGCGGTTGCCGCACAAGTCCCGGTGCGCACGCACGTCACCGCGCTGCCGCTGGGCGAGGCGAACACGGCGCTAAACCGGCTGCGCGCCGGCGAGATCGAGGGCGCGTTCGTCCTCGTGCCCTGACGGGCCGGCTCGCGCCCCCCGCGCTCAAGCCTGCCGCATAACCGCCGCCAGCGTGTGCTGCGCGATCATCCGTTCCTCGTCAGTGGGAATGACGAAGACCTTCACGGCACTCGACGGCGCGCTGATCACCGTGGCGCCGGACCGGTTGGCAGCGCGGTCGACCGCCACGCCGAGATATTCGAGCTTGTCGGAGATCGTCTCGCGCACCGGCGCGCTGTTCTCGCCGATCCCGGCGGTGAAGACGAGCGCGTCGAGGCCGCCCAGCGACGCCGCCAACGCGCCCGCTTCGCGCGTCGCACGCCAGCAGAACATCGCGATCGCTTCACGCGCCTCGGGGGCTTCGCTTTCGTCCAGCGAGCGCATGTCGCTGGCGATCCCGGACACGCCGAGCAGGCCGGAGTCCCGATAAAGCATGCTCTCGACCTCCTCGGCGCACATACCGAGCCGCGTCACCAGATAGAGCACCACGCCGGGATCGAGGCTGCCGCAGCGCGTGCCCATCATCAGCCCGTCGAGCGCCGAAAAGCCCATCGTCGTATCGACGCTGCGGCCATCGTTCATGCCACACATGCTCGCACCGTTGCCGAGATGCGCGGCGATCACCCGGCCCGCCGCAGCCTGCGGGTCAATCTCGCGCAGGCGGCGCGCGATCCATTCGTAGGACAGCCCGTGAAAGCCGTAGCGGCGCATGCCGATCTCGTCGAAGCGGCGCGGCAGCGGCAAGCGGCAAGCGATCTCGGGCATGGTCTGGTGAAACGCGGTGTCGAAACAGGCGATCTGCGGCAGCGCGGGCAGCAGGTCCGCGAGCGCGCGGATGCCGGCCAGATTGTGCGGCTGGTGAAGCGGCGCGAGTTCGCCGAGCACCGCAAGATCGTCCATCAGCGCCTCATCGACCCGAACGGGCGCGACATGCTCGCGCCCGCCGTGCACGACGCGATGACCCACCGCGACAAGATCGGGGACGCTCGGCTCGTCGTGAATGATGGTCAGAACCTGATCGAGCAGATCCTCGTGCGTCAGGTCCGCACCGTCCGGCCATTCGCGCTCGGCGATGATCTCCTCCGACGCACGGATGAGCAGCTTGGGCGCGCTGCCGATCTTCTCGACCTTGCCGGACAGCCGCGGATCGAGACTGCCTCCACCGTCAGCCGCGAAGACGGCGAACTTGAGGCTCGAGGACCCCGCGTTGAGACTGAGGATAGACTTCATGCTCTCGTCCCGGAATCCTCGAGGCCGGGAGCCGCGAGCGTTTCCGCATCGGTGAGCAGCACGGCGAGCGCGCACGAAGCGAGGCGCGTTTGCAGGCTGTCCGCTCGGCTCGTCAGGACGATCGGCACGCGCGCGCCGAGGACGATGCCCGCCGCATCGGCGCCGCCCAGGAAAGTGAGCTGCTTGGCCAGCATGTTGCCTGCCTCGAGATCGGGCACGAGCAGGATGTCCGCGCGTCCGGCCACGGGCGAATCGATCCCCTTCTCACGCGCCGCCGCCTCGCTGACGGCATTGTCGAAAGCGAGCGGGCCGTCGAGCCGCCCCCCCGCGATCTGTCCGCGATCGGCCATCTTGCACAGCGCCGCGGCCTCCAGCGTCGAGCGCATGGCCGGGTTCACGGTCTCCACCGCCGCGAGGATGGCCACCTTGGGCTCCTCGACGCCGATGACCTTTGCCAGGTCGATCGCATTGCGCACGATGTCCGCCTTGTGCTCGAGCGTCGGCACGATGTTGATCGCCGCGTCGGAGATGATCAGCGGGCCGCTTCGGCCTGGGACGTCGAAGACGTAGGCGTGGCTGATGCGGCGTTCGGTGCGCAGGCCGGTCGCCTTGTCGACGACCGCGCCGATCAGTTCGTCGGTATGCAGCGAGCCCTTCATCAGCATCTTCGCCTCGCCCTCGCGCACGAGTGCGACGGCCCGCGCCGCCGCCGCGTGACTGTGCGCGGCAGGCTCGACGCGAAACTTGGAGAGATCGACCCCGGCCTCTTTCGCGGCAGCGGCGATCTTCGCTTCCGGCCCGACGAGGATCGGGTCGATCAGACCCGCCTCGCAGGCCTCGACCGCGCCCCGGATCGCCGAGACGGAACAGGCGTGGACGACGGCCGTCGGCACGGGCGGGCGCCCGGCTGCCGCCTTCATCAGCCGGCGGTGGCCCTCGTGCGTGGCCAGCTTCACGTCGGGCGGCGCCATGCGGCGGCGGCGAACCTTCTCGGTCGGCGCCTTCACTTCTGCGGTACCGGTGATGACGTCCTGCCCGGCCTGGTTGACGCAGCGGCACTCGAGCACGACGACATGGTGCTCGTCGCGCTTCTCGACCACGCGGACGCTCGTCGTGATCGTATCGCCTATGCCGACCGGGGCGAGGAAGCGCAGCGACTGGCTCAGGTAGATCGTGCCCGGGCCCGGCAACTCCGTTCCCAGCAAGGCCGAGATCAGTCCGCCGCCCCACAGGCCGTGCGCGATGACGCGGTGGAACATCGCCTGACGGGCATATTCGGGATCGACATGCGCGGGGTTCACGTCGCCGGACACCAGCGAGAAAAGCTGGATGTCCTCGGTCCTGAGCGATCGCGATGCGGTGACCGTGTCGCCGACGGCGATCTCGTCGAAGGTGCGGTTCACCATGAACTCGTCGGTCGTCATCGCTCAGCGCTCCTTCACATACGTTCCCGGGGCGTCGGCGAGGCAATCGTACGCGCTGGCAGGATCACCGATGCGGGGCGGCGGGGCCGGCTCCGCCGATCGCTCGTGGAGCCACTTGCCCCATTCGGGCCACCAGCTTCCCGAGCGGCGCTCCGCCCGCGTTTCCCACTCGTCGGCCGACAGTGCGGGACCTTCCTCTTCGCGCAGCAGCGTGCGGTATTTCGCCCGATTGCTGCCCGGCTCGGCGACGATGCCGACGTTGTGGCCGCCGCTGGCCAGCACGAAGCGGATCTGGGCCGGCACGAGGCCGTGGATCTTGTGGACCGATCGCCAGGGCGCGACGTGATCGCGCTCCGTTCCGACGACGAACAGCGGCACGCGTATGCCCGAAAGGCTGACCGCACGCCCGTCGACGCGGAAGCGGCCTTCGGCGAGATCGTCGTTGAGAAAGAGCGAGCGCAGGTATTCGCTGTGCATGGCGAACGGCATCCGCGTCGAATCCGCGTTCCAGGCCATGAGGTCGCTCATCGGCTCACGTTCGCCCATCAGGTAGGTTCCCAGAACGTGCGACCAGATCAGGTCGTTCGAACGCAGGATCTGGAACGCGCCGCCCATCCGGCTTCCGTCGAGATAGCCCTCGCTCCACATCAGGCTTTCGAGCAGGTGAAGCTGCGCCTCGTCGATGAACAGGCCAAGTTCGCCCGGCTCGCTGAACTCGGTCTGCGCGGCGAAGAGCGTGAGGCTCGCCAGCCGCTCGTCCCCGTCGCGCGCCATCGCCGCGGCGGCGATCGCCATGAGGGTTCCGCCAAGGCAGTAGCCGGCGGCATGAATCCGGGCGCCGCCAGAGATCCGCGAGACGACGTCGATCGCCGCCATCGGCCCCATCTCGCGATAGTCGGCCATGGCGAGATCGCGATCCTTGGCGGTCGGATTGCGCCAGGATATCATGAACACGGTAAAGCCCTGCCCGGTGAGCCAGCGCACCAGCGAATTGTGCGGCGAAAGGTCGAGAATGTAGTACTTCATGATCCAGGCCGGGACGATCAGGACCGGCTCGGGATGCACCGTGTCGGTGGTCGGTTCGTACTGGATCAGCTCGATCAGGTGGTTGCGGTAGACGACCTTGCCGGGCGCGGTCGCGATGGTCTCGCCGGCCCGGAAGTTCTCGGCGCCGCAGGGGGGCTCGCCGCGAAGCTGGCGGCGCGCGTCCTCGAGCAGGTTGGCGGCACCGTCGATCAGGCACTTGCCCCCGGTCTCCCGGATTCGGCGTTGGAGGACCGGATTGGTCGCCAGAAAGTTCGTCGGCGCGACCACGTCGAGCATCTGGCGAGTCGCGAAGGACAACACGTCTTGGTGGTGTTTCGTCACGCCGCCGATGCCGTTGGTGGCCGCGTGCCACCATTGCTGATGCAGGAGAAAGGCCTGCGAGATGAACGAATAGGGCGGCTCGGACCAGGCCGGGTCCCGGAAGCGTCGATCATTGGCAAGCGGCTCGATGGCCGGCTCGGCGTCGGAATCGGAACTGGCCCGCGAAACGTAGTCAGCAAACCGCATCGACTTGCGCACCGCCTTCGCCCCAAGTTGAAGTTGCTTGCCGGGGGAAATCGCCAAGTGAACGGCCCAGTCGGTCACGGCCTGGATCAAGGTCGCCGGCGAAAGCGCTGACGTCATCTGCGCGACCGCCGCGGTGGCGGCATGGTCCATCGTCGCCGCAAGGCCATCGAGCGGGTCGAAGTCCTGCGGGCTGCGGTCGGCCTCGGCCGCACGCGTCATCTCGTTCATTCTATGCACCTGTCAGTTCGTGGGTGAGGCGAATCGGTTCTGCCCCATTCCTGCCGTCCGTTCTTTGCGTATTGTCACTATGCATTGCGGCCGGGTCGCGGCGAGGCCGCGATCTTCGGCTCTCTGCCGGATTCGCGTGCAGTCTTTGCCAATGTCTTGCGAGCGCGCGAGGGACAGGGACCCAGGGTTTCCGACGAGATGCATCTGCATCGGTATCGTCGGCACCCCGGCCTCAGCGCATCAGTCCTGAAACACCGGCGGCGTGACGGACGTGGCCATCTCGACCACCGCCGCAGGGTTCAGCGGCGGGAACATCACGGTCGCCATCTCCAGGACCTGGTTCTGCCAGGCGAGCATCATTTCCATGAAACGGACCGGCATGAGCGTGAAGCACTCGAAAAAGATGGGGTCGAAAGCCTCTTCGAGCTTCTGGGTCGGAATGTCGGTCATCACCGGGATATCCGTGGTCATCGTCTTGCACCTTCAGCACGCGTGGATTGCCCCCGGCGCGCAGTCTAACGCACCCGTTTTGACTTTTCGAGACGATTGCGCCGGATTCAGGAAGAGCGGAGGAAACCGATATTGCCCGCGTCCGCCTCCTGGAACAGCGAGGCGAGAACGTAGTTCGTGTCGACACCGGGCATCGCCTGCATCACCCTGTGGTCCCCGGCGTAGGAAACCATGCGCGAGGCGCGCTCGGAGATCCGCCAACCGTGCCAGGTCCGCACGAGTACGTCGTCGTACCACCCGGTCGAGGTGAACAAGCCTTCGCCATCGTCGAGTTCGCGCCGGAAGCGCGCCGAGACGTAGCTGAACGCCCGTGCCTCGTCTCCCTCGACCTGGACCGTGTGCCCCGACGTCATGTGCTGGGTCGCGGAGAATCCGGCGTGAATATCCTGGTATGCCGAAATCAGCGTGTCGAGGCCGTCGATCGCGGCGCCGGCGCCGAAGTCCAGATGCACTGTATCGGTGAATACCTGCCGGAACAGCTCGTAGCGGCGCGAATCGGTGGCCACCGCATAGAGGTTCACGACGTTAACGATCTGGGAGATATCGTCAGCCGTCATTTCTTTCGCTTCCTTGTCCTGCAATGCTCGCAGGCGGGCCGGTCGATACCGGCTCTCGCGCCCGCCGTTCCCCTGACAAGATCCGGTTCCGCTGGCAAGGCATCGCCGGCGAGCTCGCCGAAGGCACGGCGGGCCTGGCCCGAATACGGCCCGGTTCGCGAAACGATCGCATTTGCGCGACAATGCGGACCACGCGCCCGTCCTTCGTGCTGAAACCTCCGGAACATCCCTCTGGGACAAGCGCGACAGGCCGTGCCGGGTATAGTCCGAGCCGAGAATTGGGGGAGAGGATGGCATGACGAGGGACCTGGCGGACAAGACCGCACTCGTGACCGGGAGCAGCCGCGGACTCGGCCGCGAAATGGCGAAACGCCTGGCCGAGGCCGGGGCGCTGGTCGCGGTCAATTACGCCAGCAACGCCGAGGCCGCCGAAGAGACCGTCGAGGAGATCGCGGCGGCGGGCGGCGCGGCCTTCGCGATCCGGGGGCAGCTCGGAGACGCCGCCACCGCGCAAGCGCTGGCGGCGAGCCTTTCACGCGAACTCACCGCCCGCAGCGGAAGCGGCCGGCTCGATATCCTCGTCAACAACATCGGCGGGGGCGACTACGCGCGGATTGCCGACGTGTCGCAGGAGGCCTACGACCAGACCTTCTCGAACAACGTGCGCGGCGCGTTCTTCCTGACGCAGGCGCTGCTCGACACGATCGCCGACAACGGCCGCGTGATCAATATCTCCTCGACCGGGGCCAGGCTCACCGATCCCGGCATCATCGTCTACACCATGGCCAAGGCCGCGGTCGACGCCTTCACCCGCGTGCTCGCGGCGGAACTTGGGCCGCGCGGCATCACCGTCAACTCGGTCGCTCCCGGCTTCACAGCGGGAGAGACCAACCGGCACGTCGCGCACGGCAACCGGGTTGACCAAGGCCCGCCGAGATGCGAAATCGCTTGTTATTGCGAATCACTTGCATTAGCAAAATGAATGATGGCGAGACCGATTTCGTCAGGGTGTCCGCCGCAGCGCCAGTGCGCGTCGGTAACACCACGAAACCCCGCTGACCGGAGCGAACCATGTACGACTTTATCGAACAGCCCGTCGCCAACCTCGACCGCAGCGGTCGCTTTCTGGTCTGGGCGACGCGCGGCTGGGCCAGGGCGATCGCGGCGCGACGCTGTCCTCCGCGCGTCCTCATGCGCGGCTTCAACGCTCACGGCCTGATGGACATGCTGCCGCACTTCCACCTCGCGATGGTGCTGCTCAACCTCGAAGGCCGCGACAAGTTGGCGGTGGCGCCGCTTGAACACCGCGACATCGTCGAGCACGAGGCCGTCCTGCTGGCGCTCTGGCGCGACGTCGCCTTCGGCAGGGAGGCTCGCGTCCGCGCAACGCTGGCGCTGCTGGTCAACGAAGAGGCGGTCACGCCGCTGCTGCGCGCGCTGAATTCGTGCTCCGCCGAGATGACCCATGGCGGCTTCGAACCCTCGGCGCTCCACATTCATGCATCGGAGGATTGATGTGATGAGCAACCGCAAGGCCTCGGCGGCCGCCCTTCCCGCTTCCGCCGCGCTCACGATCGAGGAGGTGCGCGCCGTGCGCCACTGGAACGCGCACTTGTTCAGCTTCTCGATCTCGCGCCCGCCCTCGTTCCGGTTCCGCTCGGGCGAGTTCGTCATGATTGGCCTGCCGGGCGACGGCCGCCCCTTGCTGCGCGCCTACTCGATCGCGAGCCCGGCCTGGTCGGACGAGCTGGAGTTTCTCTCGATCAAGGTGCCCGACGGCCCGCTGACCTCGCGCCTCCAGACGATCGAGCCCGGCGACCAGGTCTATCTGGGACGCAAGCCCACCGGAACGCTCGTGGCCGACGCCCTGCGCCCGGGCAAGCGGCTGTTCCTGCTGAGCACCGGCACCGGCCTCGCGCCCTTCCTGTCGCTGGTTCGCGATCCCGACATCTACGACCGCTTCGGCCAGATCGTGGTCGTGCATTGCGTGCGGCAGGTCAGCGACCTCGCGTTCCGAGACGAGCTGGAAAGCCATCTCGCCGACGATCCGCTGGTCAGCGACCAGGCCTTGCTGCAGCTCAGCTACATTCCGACCGTGACCCGCGAGGCGTTCCACACCCAAGGCCGCATCGGCAGCCTGATCGCCGACGGCACTCTCTTCCGCGGCCTCGGCGGAGCGCATCGTTTCGATCCCCAGACCGACCGCGCCATGCTGTGCGGCAGCATGGACATGATCCGCGACCTGGCGGCCGATCTGGAACGCGAAGGCTTCGTCGAAGGCTCCAACGCCAGCCCGGGCGACTTCGTGATCGAGCGCGCCTTCGTGGGATAACGGAATTCGGCGCGGCGTGTGCGAGCCCGTCTCGGCAGCCGCCCGCACGTCGCTACCGCTGGACGAGCGCCGCCGCTGGCGCCTCGTTCAAGGCCAACGCTTCGGCCTGTCCGCATTCGCTCGCGGGGTCGCTGCTTGCCACTGCCGCCGGGCGTGTCACTTCCGCCATGCCCTGCCTCGCGTCACGTCCGTAGATGTCGGGGTGGAATGCAACGCCGCCCTCCTCGCTTGCGCTCGCGGTAAAATAGGCGATGTAGACCGGGAGAGCCCGCTCCAGCGGCACGGTCGTGGTCACCCGACGCGCGACGACGGCATCGATCTGCTCGCGCGACATCGTTCCGGCGAGCAGGGTTCGGGCGAAATCGAGCGCATGGTCGACGCGCACGCAGCCATGGCTGAACGCACGAACCTCGCGATCGAACAGGGCCTTGCTCGGCGTATCGTGCATGTAGACCGTATAGGGGTTGGGCATGTCGAGCTTCATTTCGCCCAGGGCATTGGTCGGGCCGGGCTTCTGGCGGACCTGGCCGCCGCTGCGCACATAGCCGGCGCTTGCCGGAAAGACGCCGCGCTTCTCGCGCACGATACTGGCCGGGACCGTCCACCAGGGATTGAGGATCACGCCGGTCACTTGCGCCGAAAAGATCGGGGTGGGCGTGGATCTCTTGCCCACGATCACGCGCCAGCGGCTCGGTTCGCGTCCTTGCAGCGAGAGCCGCGCCTCGAAGGCCGCCGCGTTCACCAGGATGTAGTCGGAGCCCAGCACGCGGGGCATCCAGCGCCAGCGCTCCATGTTGAGCGCGAGGGTGCGCCGGCGCGCGGGGTCGGATTCGACGCCGTACTGCCTGCGCAAGGCGGCGTAGTCGCGATGGGCCGGACGCAGACCCTCGAAAAACGAATCCAGGCTGTTCATCGCCAAGGCGCGAGCCAGCCGCTCTCGCAGGTCGACCGAAGAGTCAGTGTCGGTGATATGCCAGCCCGCGCGGCGCGAGGCGGGAACGGCGCCCAGCAGGTGCCAACGGGCCAGCCGCAGCGCCAGCGCCGTCGCTTCGCCGTCGATGGCGGCCCCGTCGCCCGAGGCGATCGCGTCGTCAAGCGACGTCGTATCCAGCGCGGGAAGCGCATCTTCCGGCGCCCTGGCGGCCCAGACCTTCAGGCGATCGGCCTCGTGCCGCGTCCAGCCTGCGACGGACTGCGCCGCAACGGGTGTCGCGCCGAGCGTCACGTACGCCAGCAAAATCGGCAACCGACGAAGCAGACCCGCTCGGGCGATGTGTTCACTATTGCAAACAAGCCACAGGCTTCCCAGTTTCAAAGAAACAACTCCTAATTGGGTTCGCAAGACATGACATTCAGCAGGCGCACGCTTCTGGGCGCCATTGCTGCAGGTTCAACCGGCCTTATTTCTCCGCGCGTATTCGCCGCGGTCAAATCGGATAGCCGCCCTGACCTGCTTCGCAAGGCAATGGCCGCTCTCGATACGCATTCTTCCAGGATTCCGCACCGGGATTTGATCGGGCTCGTCGATTTTTCGGTTCCTTCGGCAGTACCCCGGCTGCAACTGGTGGACGTCGCCGGGGGCCGTGTGATCAGCCATCATCTCGTCGCCCACGGCAAGGGATCCGATCCGGCGAACACCGGTGTCGTGCAGAAATTCTCAAACCGGCCGGGTTCCAACGCGTCCAGCCACGGCGCCTTTCTCACCGCCAACTCCTACTACGGCAAGCACGGCAAATCGCGGCGGCTTATCGGGCTCGATCCCGAGAACGACAACGCGCTGGCCCGTGCCATCGTCATTCATAGCGCAAGTTACGTGGACCCGATCATGGCGCGCTCGCAAGGCCGCATCGGTCGGAGCCTCGGCTGCTTCACCCTGACGCGCGGCGATCTCTCCGAGGTGTTATCCCGGCTTGGTGAGGGCCGGATGCTCTTCGCCGCGAGGTAGAGGCCCGACAGGCGGATGGAGGCTTCGGCGCAAGCCGGTCACCTTGTCCGTCGGTCTCCCTCAGAAACCGCCCGTCAGGGCATTGAGCTGCCACGCCGCGACAAGCCGCTGGCCCTGGGCTTCGAGCAGCGCCGCCCGGGCTTCGGCCGCCTCGCGCTCGGCATCGAGCACGGCGAGAACCGGCACCGCGCCGACCTGCGCTTCCAGTTTGCGGCCACGAAGCGCCTCGTCGGCGGCTTCGCTCTGCAACTGGGTCGCCTCCACCATCCGCCGCGCGGCGGCAAGCCCCGTCCAGGCGTCGATCACCAGACCTTCCAGCACTTGATCGGCCTGACGCAGCCGCGCCATGCTGGCATCGAGATCGGCATCGGCGGCGCGGGCCTGACTGGCGACGCGACCGCCCGCGAAGAGCGTCCACCGCCCGCGAATGCCGACTGCGACGGAATCCGCGCGATAGTCGGAGAAGAACTGGTCGCGCACATGGTCGGCCTCGACGAAGGCCATGACCTGCGGCATACCTTCGGCCCGTGCCCCGCGCGCGCCCGCTTTCGCAACATCCACCGCCGTCTTCGCCTGCTGCAACGACGGATTGGCGGCGCGCGCCAGATCGAGCGCTTCGTCCAGCGTCGGCGGCGTTGCCGGCAGATCCGGAAGTCCAGCCAGTTCGCCCGCCGGCTTGCCGGTCAGCCGCTCGAAGGCGGCTTCGGCCGAGGCCAGACGCCCCTTCGCCCGCGCCTGCCAGGCTTCCGACTCGGCCCTGCGAGCCCGCGCCTGCGCAAGCTCGGAACTCGCGATCTCACCCGACTGGAAGCGAAGCAGCGCCTGCCGCTCCACTTCGGTCAGTTCGGTGACGAGGCGACCGAAACGCGCATCGAGCTTGCGCGCGGTCAGCACCTCGGCATAGGCGGAAATGGTCTGCACCACCGTCTGCAAGCGCGCGTGCTCGGCCTGGAAGCCGGCGATCTGCGCACCGCCGCTGGCCTGATCGATTGCCGCCGCGATCCGACCGCCGGCGTAGAGAGGCATTTCCGCCGTTCCCTGCACGGCCAGCGGCGTGGTGTTCGCGGCGGTGATGCCGAAAAACCCGCCGTTGTCGATCCGGCCTTTCCCGACCGATCCCTCGACGCGAAGCAAGGGATTTCCTTCCGCCTTGGCGCGATCGAGGCGCGCCTTCGCCGCCGTTTCCTGCGCCCTCGCAGCCGCGAGCGCGGGCGCGTTCGCAAGCGCGTCGGCGATGGCGGCGTCGAGATCCGATGCCGCCGTGGCGGGCGAGGCGGCCAGACACGATACCGGCAGGAGGGCAAGCAGCAGGCGACGCATCGCGGTCTCTCAGCGGAAAGCGTTTCCGGGGGCGACGCCAAGTTTCCGGAAGATCACCGCCGCCGGGCAGAAGCCGGTGAAGCTTGCCTGGATCATGTTGAGTCCGGCGAAGATAGTCAGCCCGATCCAGTAGGGATGGACATAGATCGCAAGGATCGCACTGGCCAGAACCACCACGCCGGCGAAGCGAAGAACGGCAACATCGAGATTCATCGGTCGTCTCCTCACTTGAACCGCAACTTGCGGATGCCGAGCACGTGCATGGCGAGCTTCTCATAGAATGGTTCGCTGGAACCGCGCCGCACCTTGTGGAGAAAGTACTTCTCGAAGCCGACTTTCGCCAAATGGACCCACTTGCCGTTCGATGACCAGTTGAGGTTGCGCGGCGGGATCTGCGGCTGGGCGACGAAGGCGACGCCGCCGTCGCCGAAATCGGCCAGGCATACCGCATTCCAGGTCGCTTCCTCGGCGGGCTCCTTGCCGTCGAGTGCCAGCTTCAGATTGGCGGTGATCGCGGCGACCATCGATTCGATCATGAACCCCGTCTTGGGTACGCCGACCGGAACCGGAGTTGGCCCCACCGGGGGGATCGCCACGCACACGCCCAGCGAATAGACGTTCTTGAACGTCGGGTTGCGCTGGTGCTTGTCGGCAAGAATGAAGCCGCGTGGATTGACCAGACCCTCCACGTCCCTGACGGCGGAAATGCCGCGAAAGGCGGGCAGGATCATCGAATAGCCGAACGGCAGGTCGTGCCGGGCCTTGACCGAACCGTCCTCGGCCAGCTCCTCGCAGTGCATGAGACCGTCCTCGACGCCCAGGATGCGGTTGTTGCACACCCATTTGATGTGGCGCTCGCGCAGCTCGCTTTCGAGCAGGGCCTTCGTGTCGCCCACGCCGTCGAGTCCGAGGTGGCCGATGTAGGGCTCCGCCGTGACGAACGTCATCGGCACCTTGTCGCGTATCTTGCGCCGCTTGAGTTCGGTATCGAGGATCAGCGCGAATTCGTAGGCGGGGCCGTAGCACGAGGCCCCCTGCGCGGCGCCCACCACGATCGGACCGGGATCGGCGCAGAAACGGTCGAACGCGTCGGCGGCGTCGGCGGCGTGTCCGGTCGTGCATACCGACTGGGTGAAGCCTTGCGGACCGAGCCCGGCGATTTCGTCGAACGCGAGGTCGGGGCCCGTGGCGATGACGAGATAGTCATAGGCGAGCGAGGTCCCGTCGCGCAGTTCGAGGCGGTTTTCCGCCGGATGCACCCGCTCGGCCCCGGCGCTGGTGAACCCGATGCCCTTCCGGTGCATGATCGGCGGCAGGTGGACCTTGATCGCCTCGGGCTCGCGCCAGCGGACCGCGATCCACGGATTTGAGGGCACGAACCAGTAGTCGTCCTGATCGTTGACCAGCATGACCTCGGCTTTGCCCTTGACCGCGTCGCGTATCTCGTAAGCCGCTATCGTACCGCCCAGCCCAGCTCCGAGAATGATGATCCGGGGTAACGTCATGGCATCCAGCTCCTGTCCGTCGGATGCATCGGCCCGGCCCGCACGCCCATTCATAATGTCCCGCATACCTGGACATTCCTGCTTGCGGCAGGGACGAAGGGCGATGCACGCCGAGCCGCTCGGAGACAGACGTCCGACCCGACTCAATATCGCCCTTTACTTATATAATGAAATTACGATATAGCAAGAGAGGTTCAGCAGGCTCCGGATGAGCCGTCTCGAGAGGCAGGAAAATGAACTCCAATTCAGGCAAGGGCCCGCATCGGGAAATCAGCGCGCAACAGCTCGCGGCGATGATCGACGACGGTGCGGCAACGGTCGTCGACGTGCGCGAAGCCGATGAATTCGCGGCAGGGCACATTCCCGGCGCCGTCAACATGCCGCTGTCAACGTTCCGCCCGTCGAACCTGCCGGTCGAGCCCGGCAAGACGCTCGTGCTCAACTGCCAAGGCGGCAAGCGCTCGGCGATGGCGCTCGACAAGTGCGGCGCGGCGCAGGAATCGGTCGATACGCACCTCGCCGGCGGCTTTGCCGGCTGGGAAGCGGCGAAGCTTCCCGTGGAACGCTAGCACCCACGCGAGCCGACGGAGTAAGCGATCATGCGTAAGGCGCTCGCGGCAACTGCGGCTCTCGGCCTGCTTCTCGCCGTGCCCCTGGCAGGCTGCGGCTCAACCGAGGAGCCCACCGAGACGGCACGGGCCCCGGCGGGCCCGAGGCTCGTGCTCACGCCGAGCGACACGGTCGACTGGCAGGACGTCAGCGCCGAAATCGCCACGGTCGATCAGGCGCAGGTGCTCGCGCGCATTCCCGGCATCCTGGCGACGCTCTCTGTTCGCGAAGGCGATATGGTCCGCAAGGGCCAGGCCATCGGCCGCATCGTCGACAGCCAGCTCGGCTATCAGTCGGGCGCCTACGGCGCGCAGGCCGCCGCCGCCCGCGCGCAGGCTGAACAGGCCAAGGCCGAACTCGAGCGCGTCCGCTTCCTCCACGACAATGGCGTCTACGCCAAGGCGCGACTCGAACAGGCACAGGCCGCCGCTGCCGCCGCGCAGGCGCAGGTCCGCGCGGCGCAGGCGCAGCAGGCGGCCGTCGGGGCCGTTGCCGGGCAGGGCCGCGTCGTCGCGCCCGCGACCGGACGCGTCCTGCACGCCGACGTGCCGCCCGGCTCGCCCGTGACGCCTGGCATGACGGTGGCGGTGATCACCGCCGGCCCGACGATCGTCCGACTGGAAATGCCCGAATCGCTGGCCGACAAGGTCCGGATCGGCTCGCGCGTGAGCGTCTCGCGCGCCGGCGGCGGCGAGACGATGGGCCGCGTCGTTAAGCTCTATCCTTCCGTCGCGACGGGACAGGTCAGGGCCGATGTCGAAATGCCCGGAATCGACAATTCGCTGATCGGCCGTCGGCTGCCGGCGAGAGTGGAAACCGGAACCCGCAAGGCGCTGCTGGTGCCGCGCGCCTTCGTCACGAGCCGCTATGGCATCGACTACGTCACCGTCCTGACTAAGGACGGAGACGGCGCCGAAGTGCCCGTGCAGATGGCGGCGGCAAGCGAGCCGGGCAAGGTCGAGATCCTGTCCGGGCTATCGGCCGGAGACACGCTGATCGGCCCCGCGAGGGACGCGAGCGGCGCATGAATCTGGGCATTTCCGGCAGGCTGACCCGCGCGACGATCCAGTCACCGCTGACGCCTCTTTTCCTGCTGGCCGCGATCGTCGTCGGACTGATCTCCACGATCACGATCCCGCGCGAGGAAGAGCCGCAGATCAAGGTGCCGATGGTCGACATCATGGTCCAGGCGCCCGGCCTTTCCGCGCCTGACGCGGTGGAGCTGGTCGCCAAACCGCTGGAGACCATCGTCAGGAGCGTCGATGGGGTGGAGCACGTCTACACACAGGCGCAGGACCACGGCGTGCTCGTCACCGCCCGATTTCTCGTCGGTTCCAATCCCGAGGACGCGGCGATCCGCATCAACGAGAAGATCGAGGCGAACAAGCACCTGATCCCGGTGGGCGTGCCGTTCCCGCAAGTGACCGTTCGCGGGATCAACGACGTACCGATCGTCGTCCTGACGCTCGCGCCCAAGCCCGGCGCGGCGGGGCAATGGAACGATCAGGCGCTTGCCGAACTGGCGGGCAAGCTGCGCACCGAGATCGCCAAGGTCGACGATGTCGGCCTCACCTTCATCACCGGCGGACAGACGATGGCGCTGCGCGTCGTGCCCGACCCTGCCCGCCTCGCGCTTTACGATGTGCCGCTGAGCAACGTGATCGAGGCGGTCGGCCAGGCCAACCGCGCCTTTCCCGCAGGGACCGTGCGTGAAGACGGCCGGACTGCGCTCGTGGTCGCCGGGCAAAGCCTGCGCGATGCACGCGAGCTTTCGCAGCTCACCGTGCGCTCAGTCACGGGCGCGCCGGTGCTGCTGTCCGACGTCGCCAGAGTGGAACGCGAAGCAACCCGGGATCAGGCGCGCGCCGTGCGCTGGACCAGGGACGACAAGGGCGATTGGACGATGGCTCCGGCCGTCAGCCTCGCCATCGCCAAGCGTGCCGGCGCCAATGCCGTGGTCGTGGCCGAGCAGGTGGTCGAGCGCGTGCACCTTCTGCAAGGCACGCTCATCCCGCAGGGTGTCGAGGTGGCGGTGACGCGCAACTACGGCGAAACCGCCAACGAAAAGGCCAACGAGCTGATCTTACACCTGGCGCTGGCGACGGTCTCGATCGTGGTGCTGATCGGCTTCGCCATCGGCTGGCGCGAGGCGGGCGTGACGGCGATCGTCATTCCCACGACGATCATGCTGACTATGTTCGCATCGAACCTGATGGGCTTCACCATCAACCGCGTGAGCCTGTTCGCGCTGATCTTCTCGATCGGCATCCTCGTCGACGACGCGATCGTCATGATCGAAAACATCGCGCGGCACTGGGCGATGCAAGACGGCGCCGGCGGCGATGCGCGCAGCCGCGTGGACGCGGCGATCGAGGCGGTCGCCGAAGTCGGCAATCCCACCGTGATCGCGACGCTCACGGTCGTGGCGGCGCTGCTGCCGATGCTGTTCGTGTCGGGGCTGATGGGGCCCTACATGGCGCCGATCCCGATCAACGCGTCGGCAGCGATGATCTTCAGCTTCTTCGTCGCGGTGATCATCGCGCCCTGGCTGATGATCCGCTTCGCACGCCAGACGCTCGCCAATGGCGGCGGCGGCGCGCATGCGGACGACCACGGCGGCAGGCTGGGCGCGCTCTACAAGCGCTACGCCAGCCGGGTGATCGCCACGAAACGGAGCGCGTGGCGATTCCTGATCGCGGTCGGCATCGCCACCCTGCTCGCCTGCTCGATGTTCTACTTCAAGGCGGTGACGGTCAAACTGCTGCCCTTCGACAACAAGAGCGAGGTGCAACTGCTCGTCGACTTGCCCGAGGGGACCAGCCTCGAGACCACCGCCCGCGTGCTGCAACAAGCCGCGACGATCACCCGCTCGGTGCCCGAAGTGGTCTCGATGGAAGGCTATGCCGGCACCTCCGCGCCGTTCAATTTCAACGGCCTGGTCCGCCACTATTTCCTGCGCAGCCAGCCCGAGATGGGCGATCTGATGGTCGCGCTGCTGCCCAAGGGCGACCGCTCGCGCTCGAGCCACGAAATCGCGGTCGTCCTGCGCGAGAAGCTCGAGGCGATCCCCCTGCCCGCCGGCGGTTCGCTCAAGGTCGTCGAGACCCCGCCCGGCCCGCCGGTCCTCGCGACGCTGCTCGCCGAGATCTACGGCCCCGACGAAGCCACGCGGATGAACACGGCCGAGCAGGTGGAGAAGATCTTCCGCTCGGTGCCCTTCATCGTCGATGTCGACAATTCCTTCGGCCAACCCCGTCCGACGCTTCGGCTCGTGCCCGACCGGGCCAAGCTCGACCACTACGGCCTGTCCGAGCGCCAGTTATTCGATTCGATCGGCACCCTGCTCGGCAGCCGAACCATCGGCTATGCCTCGCGAAACGCCGGGACCCACGGCAGCGGACGCGATCCCTTGCCGATCGTGCTGGAACTCGACCAGTCGCAGCGCACATGGTCGGCGGCGCTTGCCGCGACGCCGGTGGCCGTGGCGCAGGGGCCGGCCGGGCCCACGCTCGTCCGGCTAGGAGAGCTCGTCACCGCGCGGACCGAACCGGGCGGACAGACGATCTTCCGGCGTGACGGGCGCGGCGTGAACATGGTCACCGCCGAACTCGCCGGGCGCTACGAAGCGCCGATCTACGGCATGCTCGCGGTGGACGAGGCGATCGAGGGCTTCGACTGGCAGGCGCACGGGCTGCAAAAGCCGCAGGTGATCCTGCACGGCCAGCCCGATGACGAGAGCAAGCCCTCGCTGCTGTGGGACGGCGAATGGGAAATCACCTGGGTCACCTTCCGCGATATGGGCGGAGCCTTCATGATCGCGCTTCTGGGCATCTACGTGCTGGTGGTCGGGCAGTTCCGCAGCTTCACCATTCCGCTGGTGATCCTCACCCCGGTTCCGCTGACCATGGTGGGGATCGTGCTCGGGCACATGCTGTTCCGCGCGCCCTTCACCGCCACCTCGATGATCGGCTTCATCGCGCTGGCGGGCATCATCGTGCGGAACTCTATCCTGCTCGTGGACTTTATCCGGCACAGCCGCTCGCCCGACAAGAGCTTGCGCCAAACCCTGTTGGAGGCCGGCATGATCCGGTTCAAGCCGATCGTACTTACCGCCGCGGCCGCCATGATCGGCGCCGCCGTGATCCTGACCGACCCGATCTTTCAGGGTCTTGCGATCTCGCTGATGTTCGGCCTGGCCTCATCGACCCTGCTGACGGTTCTGGTCATCCCCGCGATCTACGTCGTCCTTCGCGACGACGGCAGGGCATTGGAAAGCCACGAAGCATGAAGACGACCGACCCGTCCGAACTCCAGGCGCTCAAGTCCAACGCCAATGCCATGGCGGGGCGGCTCAAGATGCTGAGCAATTCCGAGCGCCTGCTGATGCTGTGCCGGATGGACGAAGGCGAAGTCTCGGTCAGCGAACTGGTGGACCTAACCGGCCTTTCCCAGTCCTCGGTCTCGCAGCATCTGGCCCTGCTGCGCGATGAGGGCATCGCCGCGATCCGCAGCGAGGCGCAGACCCGCTATTACAGCCTGAAGGACCCGATCGTGCGCGACATCATCCGCGCCTTGTGCGACATCTGCAGCAATTCCTGCGACTAGGACCCCGACGTGAGCGACTCCGAGATCATTGCCTGCCCCGCCTGCGCATCGCTCAACCGCGTGCCGAGCACGAAGCTGGCGGACGGAGGTAAATGCGGGCGATGCCACTCGCCGCTATTCGATGGCCATCCGGTGACGCTCACCGCGGCCAACTTCAACGCGCATGCCGCCCGCAGCAGCATTCCCCTGCTGGTCGATTTCTGGGCGTCATGGTGCGGACCGTGCCGCCAGATGGCACCGCAATTCGAAGCCGCCGCACGCGAATTGGAACCCACAGTGCGGCTCGGCAAGCTCGATACCGAGGCCGAGCAGGCGATCGCCGGGCGCTATGGCATCCGTTCGATCCCGACGATGATCCTGATCACGGGCGGACGCGAGATCGCGCGGCAATCCGGCGTCATGCCCGCGCACGCGATCATCTCATGGGTCGGGCAGGCGCTGTCGTAAGAAGCCGCGTGAAGGAACGTCCGACCAGGGACCGCCGGATGCACCGGGCGACGCTCATGGGTCTCGTGGTCCGGCAACTGGTAACATTACGGATAGCGAAGCCATCGGGCGCACGCCAGTCATCGAGATATCGTCCGGCTGGTTTTGCCGGTTTTCCGGCATCCCCTGCGATGCGACGCCGCGTCGCTCTCGCTCCCCGTCCGGCAAGCCGGCACTACCTCGCATCAGAGCGAAGCATATGTCCGGAACCGATGGGCTGAAGCGGGGGGCAGGAACTTGCGGAACTTCGTCGCCAACGTGCGCGTCAGCGAATTGCTGCTGGAACACATGCCGGCGGCGATCGCCCTGTTCGATACCGAAATGCGGTATATCGCCTGTAGTCGCCGCTGGCGGACCGACTACGGTCTCGAAGGTCTGGACATTATCGGACGCTCGCACGAGGAAGTCTTCCCCGAGACTGCGGAGCGCATGCGCGAGATCCATCGCCGCGCGCTTTCCGGAGAAACGCAATCGAGCCACGCCGAGGCCTTTCCGCGCGCGGACGGCGCGACCGACTGGATCGAGTGGGAGATGGTCCCCTGGCGCGACGAGGCGGGCGAAATCGGGGGGGTGGTGCTCTTCACCCAGGTTCTGACCGACGCGATCGAGAGCAAGCGCGAGGCCAGGACGCTCGACAGCGAACTCAATCTCCTGATCGACAGCGCCACGCACCACGCCATCTGCATGCTCGATCCCGACGGGTACGTGCGCATCTGGAACACAGGGGCGGAACGGCTCTTCGGCTGGAGCGAGGATGAAGTCCTGGGCCAGCATTTCGCAATGATGTTCGAGGCCGGCGACCGGTCCTCGAAGGTGCCGGCGGACCAACTGGCCGCTGCCCGAAACGAGGGCCTGTTTCACGCCCGCTCGACCCGCGTACGCAAGGACGGTTCGCGCTTCCTTGCCGATGTGACCCTGGGCCGGATCGATGACGAGACCGGCAATTGCCTCGGCTTCGGCCACGTGGTGCACGACGTCACCGAGGAAGCCGAGAGCCTGCGGACGATAAAAGCCAACGAAGCCTATCTGCGTTCCATCCTCGAAACGGTGCCCGACGCGATGATCACCATCGACGATCACGGGCAAATGCTCTCGTTCAGCACCGCGGCGGAGAAACTGTTCGGCTATCGCGCGGCGGAAGTCGTCGGGCGCAACATAGCCATGCTCATCCCCGAACCGGACCGTTCGCGCCATAACGAGTATCTCGCGCGCTATCACGCGACCGGCGACCAGCGCATCATTGGCGACATGCGCCGCGTGTTCGGCCGACGCAAGGACGGCTCGGTCTTTCCTCACGAACTCTACGTCGGTGGGGCAAGCAGCGGCGGCAGGACCATCTTCACCGGGTTCATTCGCGATCTTACGACGCGCGAGGCGACCGATGCCCGGCTGAACGAATTGCAGAGCGAACTCATCCATATCTCGCGCGTCTCGGCGGTCGGCACCATGGCAACGGCGCTCGCCCACGAGCTCAACCAGCCGCTCACTGCCATCGCCAACTACGTCCAGACCTCGGCCGCCCTTCTGGCTCGCGGCGGGGAGGACGCGATCGCGCTGGTGCGCGAAGCGCTCGAGGAAGCGGGACGCGAAGCCATCCGCGCCGGGACGATCGTGCAAAGATTGCGCGATTTCGTCGCACGCGGCGAGCTGGAGCGTACGGTCGTGTCGCCGCGCGAGCTCGCCTTGCAGGCGCACGAGCTCGGCGCGGCGGGCGCGACGGCGGGAGGAATTTCCTGCGAGGTCGCGGTGCCGCCGGAACTCGCGCCCGTCCTGGTCGATCGCGTCCAGATCCAGCAAGTGCTGCTGAACCTGATCCGCAACGCGATGGAGGCGATGGGCGGCAAGGGGCGGATCATAATCGGCGCGGAGCGGGAAGGCGCCATGATGCGTTTCAGCGTGGTCGACTCCGGACCCGGAATTGCGCCGGACAAGGCCGACAAGCTCTTCGAACCGTTCGTCAGCGACAAGGCGAGCGGCATGGGCATCGGTCTGGCGATCTGCCGCACCATCGTCGAGGCGCACGGGGGACGGATGTGGTGCGAAACGCCGCCCGAAGGCGGCGCGGCGTTCCACTTCACCGTTCCGGTAGCGGAGACCGGCCATGACTGACGGCACCGGCCGCTCCCGGCTCGTCCACGTCATCGATGACGAGGATTCGGTCAGGCGTTCGCTGGAGTTCCTGCTGCGCAGCGAAGGCTACCGCGTGGAGCGCTTGAGCGACGGCGAATCCTTTCTCGGCAACGCGGACAAATCGGCCCACGCCTGCCTGCTTCTCGATATCCGCATGCCGGGCCTGGACGGGCTCGAGGTCCAGGAGCGCATGGCCGCCGCGGGGCTCGATTTCCCCGTGATCGTGCTGACCGGGCACGGAGACATAGACCTGGCGGTGCGAGCGATGAAGGCAGGCGCCGTCGACTTCCTCGTGAAACCCTTCGATCGCGAAAAGCTGCTCGATTCGCTTGCGCGCGGCTTTCGGAAGATCGACGATCGCGAAGCCCTGCGCGAGCGGGCCGACTGGGCCCGGGCTCAACTCGGCAAGCTGACCGAGCGTGAGCGCGAAGTACTCGACGGCCTGGCCTGCGGCTACCCCAACAAGACCATCGCCTATGATCTGGGAATCTCGTCGCGCACCGTGGAAGTCTATCGCGCGAATGTGATGGCAAAGCTCCAGGTCGCCTACTTCGCCGATGCGCTGCGCATCGCCTTCGCGGCGGGAATGGGGTCGGAAAGCCGCTGGCGCGCCGCGCACGACCCGGGCCCGCCGCCCTCCTGAAGCGGCCTGCTCCGGAACATTGCGGATTTCGCCGGGCACCCATTTCGTAGCACTGTCGCTTCGCAGGCATTCCCGGCCCCGCCCCCCGCCGTTCGGGTGCCTGCACCTTTCGCGAAAGGTCTCTAAACGCGAACGGTGTGCGCCGTCGCCGCACTCGCCGCCCTCACCACATCGGCGCTGTCGCCGCCCGACAGCATCCAGAGGTACGATATCGATCGACATCGTATCATTCCGCATGGCACCGCCGCGAGGCAAGGCGGAGACTGCGCATCAGATAAATTGGGGCGGAAACCGATGCTGTCATTGCTTTACACGAGCCGTCCGCTGGTCGACGACGCCGATCGCGCCGCCTTTCTCGACGATCTCCAGGCGGCCTCGATCGCGCGTAACTCGGCCCTCGACATCACCGGCATCCTTATCACCACGCCCGAGCACTTCGCCGAGTTGATCGAAGGTCCCGACAGCAACCTCGGCATGGTGATGGTCAGCATCCTCTCCGAACCGCGCCATCGCGATGTGCGAATCCTGCGCAAGGCGGTCGTGACCGCCAGGCTCTGCAGCACCTGGCGAATGGCGCGGTTCGAAGGCGCAGGTTACGGCGGCGGCGACGTCGGTCGGCTGATTGCCGCCGCCCACAAGGGCGAGGATACCGCGATCCTGGGCAGACTGGAACGGCTCTTCAAGGCCATCGCCTTCAGCCACGCCCGCGCCGGGCCGTGACGTGCCGACGTCCCGCAATGGCCTCCGGCGATCCTGCGGTCAGTGCATCAGCAGGAGCGGCAGTTCACTTTGCGAAAGCATCGAACGGGTTACCCCGCCGAACACCGTTTCCACGACCTGCGAATGACCATAGGCCCCCATCACGATATAGTCCGCCGCGAACTCTCGCGCGCTGTCGAGGATCTCGGAATAGACCATCTGTCCGGGCTGGCGGTGCCCCTCTTCGATCCGAACGTGGACATCCTCGCGCGACAGATATTCGGCGGCCGCTTCCGCCGTGACGGCTCCCCCGCGCTCATCGAGAACGAATAGCACCACCTCGCTCGCGAGCCGAAGCAGCGGCACCGCGTGCCGCAGCGCGTCGTCGGCCTCGCGCGATCCGTCCCACGCTATCAGCGCGGTTCCGGCCACGGCAAGCCGCATGGCGTCGCCCGGAACCGCGAGGACCGGGCAATCGAGCTTTTCCACCATGTGTCCGGCGAGCTGGCGCAATTCGGGAGGCGCATGCGCGCCGAGCCGACTGGACAGCACGACGAGATCGGACAGGCCCGCTGCCTCCTGGATCGCCTCCTCGCGGAAGCCGGTTGTTTCGTGCCAGCTCCAGGCGACATCCTCCTTACCGAGCCGCGCTTCGATGCGAGCACGGTTCGCCGACTCGTCCAAGCGTTCGTTCTCCATCACCGCCGCGGTCAATACCCCGCCGTAGTCATCGGAGGCGATCGCGACCGGCGGCGCGATCACGTCGAGGCAGTTGAGATGCCCTCCAAGCGCGCGTGTCACGTCCAGCGCGACCTGAAGGCGCGCTTCCTGGCCCTCGTCGTCATGTGCGAGCAGTAGGATCGTCTTCATGGCCATGCTCCGGGATCAGGCGCTCACCCTATGGGCGCGGCGCTTCGCCGTCATTGGGAATCATACGAAGCCGCGACGCGGGCGGACCACGCGGGCAGAGAGGCTTGCGGCGATCGAGCCGGCACCTCTCGCAAGACCACGCGGCTTACTCGGCGGTGTCGCTCTCGGCGTCCGCGTCTGTCTTGGGCGCCTTGGTCTGAACGGACGGAAGCATGATCCCGGTCCACGCCTGCCACCACTTCGTCTGCATCTCCTGCATGGCGGCGACGGTGCGCATGGCGATAAGGAAGGGCGTGTCGGGCTGAAAGAGCGGAATGGCGGATTCGTCTTCCTTCGGTGAAATGAACGTCATCGCGTTTCTCCTCTTGCGGAGCCCCGGCGCTATCATCAACGGCGCCGCGCCTCGCTCCGCAATTGTCCGGAAAGAGAAGCGCGGCCACGCGACTCGTTCCATCCGTAAGATACCCAATACATCGCCTCTCCCTTGCGGCGTAGCGCATTGACCGGGCCCGGCCCATCGCCACCGAGTGTGCCGGGCACCACGCCGCCATTTCGCTCGATTTGGAGATGAAGAAAGACAAGCAGGCGCAAAGGCCGGACATGCAAGATCGCAATCGGCTGACCGAGCTTGGGAGAGGCCGGACGGCGACGCCCCTGGAACAGCGCCGCCGTCCGGTTTGCCGAAACCGGATCGTCAGGGCCGGCAGCAGTCCGCTTCACCAGATTGCCTACTTCACGAGATTGACGATGCCGATCGTGGTGAAGGCGATGTTCGAGATCGTGCCGAGGAACTTGGGCAGGTCCGCTGCGGGCGCGACCGATACGTAGAGCACGTCCTTGTCGCGGATCGCGAAGTCCTGCGCGGCGAAGAAGCTCGAGGCATCCGACAAGTCGAGACGGTAGATCACCGGGATCTTGCCCTCGCTGGTCTTGCGGGCCGTAGCGGCAAGCGCGGGATCGAAGACCGCCGGGTCCTCCAGCCTGAAAATGAACACACCGCGAATGTCGGCGCGCTCGTCGCGCAGCCCGCCGATCCGGCCGAGCGCCTGTGCGAGCGACAGGCCCGCCCCCTCGAACGGCACTTCGGCATTCTGGTTGACCGCGCCCAGCGCGATGAAGCTGTAGGGCTGGAACAGCACCGTCACCACGTCGTCGGGGCGCAGGCGCACGTTCTGCGCCGGATCGCGTACGATCGCGTCGAGCGGCATCGCCGCCGCCTCGTTTCCGCGCGCGATCTGCACCGTGGTCTTGCCCACGGGCTGGCGCGATCCGCCCGCCGCTGCGATGACGTCAAGCAGGCGTTCGCCCTTGGGCCCCAGCGGCACGCGGCGGCTGTTGGCGACTTCGCCCAGGATCGTGACGTTGCGCGCCTCGTTAGCGGCGATCGTGACCACCGCCTGCGGATCGTGCGCCCTGCCCGCCAGACGCGAGCGGATCTCGCGCGCCAGCTCGTTGGGGCTGCGTCCCGCCGCCCTGACCGCGCCGACGAAGGGAATCGCGACCGTTCCATCTTCGGCGACCGTCTGGCGCGGCAGGTTGGTGTTCTGCGCCACCGAGCCGTAGGTCTGCGCGCTCGCGCCGAGCCGAGCGCCCGCGCCGAACAGCACCGCGGGCGGCGCCTCCCAGACCGAGATATCGAGCACGTCGCCGTTTCCGATCCGCGTTTCGGACACACCGCCGTCGCCGAACAGTTCGGAGAAGCGGCGCGCCTCGCCAAGCTCGGTGAGGCGCCGCGAGACACGATCGTCCAGCTCCACCACCTGGATATCGGCCTGCGCGTAGTCGGTTTCGCCCGCCTCGCGGATCTTGCCCGAGGTTGGCCCGGGCGCGCCCAGCGACGCGCAACCGGCGAGGGACAGCGCGAACAGCGCGGCCCCGACGATCCGCAGCCTCTGCGCGCGGTTAGAGGAATCGGTCATAGAGCGCCTTGAGTTTCTCGCGATAGATTTCGGGTGTATAACGCGCGGACTGGACAACGCCGCGCCGAGATAGATCCGCGCGCAAGTCGGCATCGGCGTCGATCCGGCGGATCGCCTCCGAAATCGCGGCGGTGTCGTAGGGATCGACCATCAGCGCCGCGTCTCCCGCGACTTCGGGCAGCGAGGAGGTATTCGAGCAGATCACCGGCGTACCCAGCGACATGGCTTCGAGGGCGGGCAGGCCGAAACCCTCGTAGAGCGAGGGGAACAGCGCCGCCCTGGCGCCGCGAATGAGGCTGACCAGCAGGCTGAACGGCGCGTAGGAGAGCTGGATCACGCGCTTGAGCGTATGGATGTCGCGGTCGACCAGCCGCTGAAAGCGGATGTTGGCGCTCGTCAGCAGGCGAAGTTCCTCATCGGATTTCCAGGCCTGCGCGCCCACCATCACCAGCGGCGTATCGACCTTGCTGGCGAGGTAGGCCTCGATCATCCGCCCGATGTTCTTCTTGGGCTCGACCGAGCCCCAGAACAGGAAATACTCCTTGAAGCCCACGCCTGCCGCGCCCTCGACTTCGCGCGCGACCTGTTCCTCGGGCTTGTCGCGATACTTCGCGGGGATGTCGACCGACTGATAGGTATTGGTGATCCGCTCGGGGGCAATGCCGACGATCTCGACCAGATCGCGTTTCGAACACTCCGACACCGTCACGAAATGATCGGCCTTCCTGTCGAGCGTCTTGAGCAGGCTGAGGTAGCGCTTCTTGTTGTCGAGCGTGGTGTAAGGCAGCCGCAACGGCACCACGTCGTGCAGCGTGTAGATGTTGGGCACGCGTTTGATGCGCATCGGCAGCGGATAGGTCCAGTGCGCGAGATCGGGCTTTTCGGGAAGCTTGATCGGCGATAGCCCGCCCCAGAGCTGGAACGCGGCCTGCGAGCGGGAGAAGGCGTCGGGCGCGTTGTACATGCGGTTGAACTTGGGCAGCCGCGCATCGAACGTACGCGAGACGACCTTGCCGGTAACCGGCACCTCGACCGCCGACTGCCCCAGCGGCTTGGGCACGTAGCGCTGCACCTTGTCGAGCATTTCCAGCAGCTTGATCCGCTCGGTGTAGCTCGAATCGAAAAAGGAAACCTCGCGCAGCAACGGGTTGCGCGACGTGCCCCCGCGATTGCCGTAAAGCACCGCGACGCCATGCCCGAGCCGGTCGAGCTCATAGCTGAGGTTGCGCGCATAGGTCGCGACGCCGGTGCCCTTTTCGAGCCCGAGGTTGTAGCCGTCGATGAGGACCGTCTTCATGACGAAGGCACCCTCGCCGCAGCCCCCTTGGAGGCCGCGCGGGCGCACCGTCTCGGCGAAGGAGAAATGAAAGCCGTTCGCATCAGAAGCAAACCAGCCAGTCGTCGGCGGGCCTTTCGTTGTGCGCCATCTCCCTGGTCAGCGGCTTCACCTTCGCATCGAAATCAAGGAACTGAAGATCGTCCTTGGTTCCGATACTCCTTTGAATGTCGTCGTAGCTGTAACCGCGTGCGAAATTGACTTCGCACACGACTTTCGGGTGGAACCGTTCCACCAGCGGTCGGATATGGTCGAGGACCGCGATTTCGGCCCCTTCGACGTCGATCTTGATGAAGTCGATGCGGTCGAAGTCGTTCGCGAGCAGCCCTCCCAGTTCCACCTGGAAGACGGCTCCGTGGTCACTCAGGAAGTCGATGCTCTCGCCCTCGACGACGAAACGACCGTTCTTCGGCTCTCCCTTCGGTACGAAGAAGGGCAGGCTGCCGGTCCCTCCCGCGAAGGAGAGGGCGAAGTTGCGCGCTTCGGAACGGCTGGCAAAGCCGTTCACGCCCATGTTCCTTGCTAGCAGCGCGTAGACTTCGGGGTTCGGCTCGATCGCGACGACCCGCCCCGTGCCCGACACCAGCTCCGCCGCAAGGACCGAATAATAGCCCACGTTCGCGCCGATATCGATGACCGTATCGCCCGGCTGGATCATTTCGGCGAAATATCGCGTCAGCCAGAATTCCCAGTATCCGTCGAAGATCAGGTGCGGCGCCAGTCCGGCATCATCGCTGAATACGAAGAACTTGTTGTCCCCGAGGATACGGCACAGAACGGTCCGGTCCCCCATGTAGACGCTCTTCGTGCGATCCGAGATGCTCTGCTCCGCATCCGACCGCCTCTTGTTAAGCAAAATATCTCTGATCCGGCTCATCGCCTCATCTCCAGGAACCTTAATGGACGACGCGAGCCAGCGAGGCGCCTTGCAGGGCCGCCTGAGTCTTCGGCCAGTCCGAGAATCCGCCTTGCGACATGAGTGCTTCGAGCACGCTGCCGCCTTCCGTCAGCAGTGCTCTCCTGAGCGACGCATCGGCATAATCGAAGTCGGGCGTGGCCAGGAAGCACAGGTTCGCAAGCCAGCGATCGGCGACGGCGTCCTCGCCTTTGTCGGAAGAGTCGGCAAGGCCAGACCCGGCCCCGAACCACGGGCGGCCGTGAGGCGAGAAGCGCGTGTCGGCGACCATGGCGCTGGCCAGCTCGTCCAGGCTCGGATGGCCGCGCATCAAGGCGAGGACCTCTTCTTCTTGCGGGACATCGTCGTTCGGCCAGAAGAGCCTGCTCAGCACGGCGATATCCGGACGGGCCGGAGGCTGGCGGAACGTCGCATCCCCGGTCAGACCGCGTGCCGGAAACTGCGCCTCGGACGCGCCGTCGCAGCCTTCCATCGCCGCCTCCAGGAACACGCGAATATCCTGCAACGGCTGCCCGAGCGCGCAGGCCGTACGATAGCAAATCTCGGCCCCGGCCATCTTGCCCTGTTCCCGCATGACGTGGCCCTGCTGGATCCAGTACGTCCGTTCGTAGGGATGGAGCAGCAGGGCTGCGGCGTATTCCTGCTCCGCGCCGGACCAGTCTCCCTTGTCGCGCGCCCAGTCGCCTTGCTGGGCATGGATTCTGAATCGATCGTCCGCCAGCGCGATGCCGCTGAGGGACTGGAGCAGCGCCGCGCGGTTCTTGAACGTGACGACGGGATTCACGCTTTGCGTCGCGAGCCCCATCTGCTCGCTATAGCGGGCGTAAGCCTCGTCGAAATCGTCGTAGAGCGCGAGGTGAGCATCGTGCAGCACTCCCCAGCGATTGCAGTGGTTGCGCACGTAGGAAGCGTCATGGGAGATGATGATCATCGCGCGATCGCCGCGCTTTTCGAACAGTTCGTGATTGCAGCGATCGTGAAACCGCGCGTCTCCCACCGCGCCGATCTCGTCGATCAGAAAGCAATCGAACTCGATGATCATCGAGATCGCGAAGGCCAGCCGCGCGCGCATGCCCGACGAATAGGTCCGCACCGGCTCCTTGAGATAGACACCAAGCTCGGCGAAGTCCTCCACGAAGGCGAGATTGCTGTCGAAGTCCTGATCATAGATCCGGCTGATGAAACGGATGTTGTCGATGCCGGTCAGCATCGGCTGGAACGCGCCGCCGAACGCGAGCGGCCAGGAGACCGACATATGGCGTTCGACCGCGCCGGCGGTGGGCTGCTCGGCGCCGCTGATAAGCCGGATCATGGTAGACTTGCCCGCGCCGTTGCGGCCGAGCACGCCGAGGCGCTCTCCCATGGCGAGATCGAAATTGATGTTCTCGAGCACGAGCTTGTCGCCGTGGCGGGTCTCGTAGATCTTGGTGACGTCGCGCACGCTGATCATTCGGGCACGACCCTGCGCGCGGTCTTGCGCACCTGGATCAGCGCGACGAAGCTGAGCACGAGGCAGAAGGGCAGAACGTAACCCAGATCGTAGTGCGCCCGGGCGTGCTCGCCGAACCAGCCTTCACGCACGATCTCGACACCGTGGACGATCGGAATCCACAGAACCGCTTCCTGCGCGAACTTGGGCAGCGCATCGACGAGGAAAGCGGCCCCCGAAAGCGGGAACATGAGATAGGAGAACGGGTGCCACAGCTTGTCGACCAGTTCGCTCTCGTGCGAGAGCGCGCCGAGCCAGATCGCCAGCGCCGAACCGAACCAGGCGATGATCAGCCAGCCGCCCACGATCTCGAGAATGTCCTGCGGCGGCTCGAGCCAGCCGAGCGTTATGAAGACGAGCGCCAGCGTGGTGAACGAGATCGTCGCCCCGCCGAACTCGAGGATCAGGCGCGCCAGATAGATATCCAGCACCTTGATGTTGCGGTGGTACATCAGGGCAAGGTTGGCCCAGAGCGCACCGATGCAGCGGCTCGGCATGTTGCGCCACAGCAGCACGCTCGAATAGCCCGTAAGCGCGAAGGCCACGATCGGCAGGTCGCTGCCGTGGACCGACTTGGTCGCGGTCCACAAGGCCGTGACGCCCAGAGTGAACAGCATCGGTTCGACGAACAGCCACAGGAAGCCGATATTGTGCCGCCCGTAGCGCGTAAGCATTTCGCGAATGAGCAGCGCGCCCAGGATGCGGATCTGGATCGCCAAGCTCTCGCGCAACGGGGCCCGTTCGATCGGCTGCGTCGCCATCAGTCGCGGTGCTCACGCACACCGACGATGAGTGTCGAGATCACGCCCCAGGCGAGCAGGCCGAGCACGAACGTCGCGATGATTCCGCGAAGGCGGCGCGGCTCCAGCGGGTAGTCGGGCAGGTTGGGATCGGCGATGCGCTCGACATAGGCGCGCTTGCGGCGCGCCTCCGCCTCGGCTTCCTCGCGCGAAGCCAGAACCGCAGCGAGTTGCTTCTGCGCGAGTTCCGAATCGAGCGCGAGTTCCTGATAGCGAACCGCCCTTGCCGAAAGCGAGCGGTTGCCCCCGGCGACGCCACGGGTTTGCTCGGCGATCTCGCGCTCGAGCGAGCTCACCTGCGTCTTGAGGAACGGGATCTGCGAGGCATCAGGCGTATAGGTCCGCATCTGGCGCAACTGGGTGCGCGAGGCGATCAGTTCGTCCTGAAGCTTGGAAATCATCTGCAGGCGCACGCCTGCTTCCTTCTCGGGATCGATCACGCCGGCCTCGTTGCGATAGCGCGCGAGCTTCGCCGCGGTCTCGCGGACATGGGCCTTGGCGCGATCGACTTCTGCGTTGGCGACCTCGATCGCATCGCCCCGCGCCCGATTGGATAGCCGGTTCACCAGCGCCTCTGACCGCTCGAGCAGCCGCTCGTTGATCGCCTGCGCATCCTTGGCGGTATAGGCGCGCACGGTGAGGCTGGTGACTTGCTCCGTCGCGTCGTGATCGACCTCAAGCTTGTCCATGAAATATTTGTAGAGTTGCTCGTCGCTGGTGCCAGAAAGCATGCCTCCGAAGCGGTCGAACCACGAGGCGTGCGCGGGGCCGTAAGCCTCGCGGACCAGGCCGTTGGCGTTGGCGTCCCTGAGCGCCGCGCGCGATCCGAGATATTCGACCACCGCGTTGGTCTCTTCACCGGCGCCGCCGAGCGCGCCCCCCGTCAGTATCGCGCCGAGTCCCGAGGGGCTCGGCTTGGTCGGACTGCGCACGACGAAATGCGACTGCGATATGTAAACGTCGCTGGCGAAAAACCCGAAATAGAGCACCGCGAGGAGAGTGGGCACAACCACGGTCGCGACGAAAATCGGGCTGAGTTTTTTGAATTTATCGGACACGGCTGCTTTCGAAGGTCGCCCGCGGTCGGTGGCCGAGCGTCCACGGAGCAGGCAGGGAAACGGGAAGCCGCTCCATCCAGGCCTCGACCCGCGCGAAGTGATCGTCCCAGGTCGGTGGCGCGAAAGAGGGCATCATGGCGAGCTGGCGGCGACGTTCCGGGTCGCCCGTGCTCGAGGCGAAGCCAAGCACGGTCCGGGTCCAGGCATGCGCGTCCTCGGGATCGAGCAGCGTGGGGACCCCCTGACCGATCTCGCGGAAACACGGCAGGTCGCTCGCGATCACCGGCGTGCCGAGGCGCAGCGCCTCGACCAGCGGCAGGCCGAAACCCTCGGCCAGCGTGGGCTTGAGCAGCGCGACGGCGCCCGAGACGAGACCGGCCAGATCCTCGTCGGGACAGCGGTCCATGACCGTGACATGGCGTTGGAGGGCCGGGGAGGCGCGCAGCGCCTCGCGCACGGCGCCCGATCCCTTGCCCCACTGCCCCACGATGACCAGCCGGGGCGTCTCCCGTCCGAGTTGCGCAGCGATCGCGAGCCAGACCTGCAAGAGCAGCATATGGTTCTTGCGCGGCTCGATCGTCCCGACGCAAACGAAATAGGGCTCCGCGATCGGTGCCCGCGCCCTGGGAGCGGCGAGCGGCGCTCCGGCGAGCGCGGCCGGCAGCGTCGGCGGCAGCGGCAGGGACTGCGCCTTCGAGAACGCTGCGAGATCGCGTGCGGTCGCGTGCGAGTTGACGATGATACCCGCCGCCGAGCGCAGCGCGCCCGTCACGCGGCCGCGATGCCGCGCCACGGCATGCGGACGGCAAAGCTCGCCGTGCGTGATCGGGATCAGGTCGTGGATCAGATAGACCGGGCGCAATCGGCTTTGGCGAACCCAGCGCTGGTGGCTCGGCAGATCGAAGTCGGTGTGGCTGACGTTGACGTAGAGCGCGTCCCCGCCGTCGAGGACGGCACGCGCGCGGCTCAGATGCCGCGCCGCGAAGCCGACCAGGTCCTGCCGGAAACGGCGATCCGGCCCAAGCAGCAGTTCGAAGAGGCGGTCCGAACCCGGTGCATCGAACGTGCGGGCAACGCCCCGGTGCTGCACCACGGCGTGCGCCCGCCCGGCGTACCGTTCGAGATAGGCGTAGCAGACGCGGTCTATCCCGGTCGAAAGCCGGCGCGTCCAGCTACGCGAGACAAGCCGCGTCACGTCCAGGAGGTAGGGCCGCTCGCGCGTCATGCCGCATGCCGCCACTGTCGCGGGCGCCAGTCATCGCCCAGCACCTCGCGGAAACGGCGGCGCAGCCAGTCCTCGGCGATGGCATGCGCGCGCGGATCATCGACGTCGATCCATCGCGCATCACCGATGTCCATCGTCGCCGCGCGGCCCTCATCGGCGAGGATCTGCATCCCGTCCGACACACTTCCCGGCCGTCCCCGGGCAATCGCGCGCCGAATCGCGTCGGCCAGTTCGGGCGTGGCGAGAAAGGCGCCGCAATCGACCGCGTCGTAGTGTTCGAGGGTCTTGCCGATCGCGGCGATGCGGCCGCGGGCGTCGCGCCGGACCCAGGTGGCGTCGTCCGGATCGAGCACGGGGTCGGCAACGCGGCGGTCGACCGCGAGCGTCACGCCCCGGTCGGCGCCACCACAGCGCACGAGGCCCCGCAGGATCGCCGCGTTGAGGATGTGGTCGGCCATGATCAGCAGGTAGTCGCCCGGGATTCGCGAGGCGCCGGCAAGGACCGAATAGCCGTTCGGCCGCGAATAGTGCGCGATCCGTTCGCTGGCGATCTCGACGTCGATCTCGCGCCCCAGCGCGGCGAGGCAGTCTTCGACCGCCGCCGCGCGGTGGCCCGTCGCCACCACCACGCGCTCCGCGCCAGCCTGCGCGGCCATGCGGACGGACAGCTCGATCAGTGGCACGCCAGCAACGCAGGCGAGCGGTTTCGAATCGCCGAGCGCGCGCAAGCGGCTGCCGAATCCGGCGGCAAGGATCAGCGCGTCCATGGAATCCGTCCGGCAACGCGGCTTGGGGAAATTATCCGAAACGGATCAGGTGGCGAGGTCAGGTTCATCGCATCACCCCGTCGCGCGGACTTCTGCGATGTAGCTGTCGAGCATCTGGCCCGAGACTTCCTCGTTGAACTGCTGCGGCGGATGCTTGCAGTAGTAGGACGACGGCGCGACCAGGACGCCGCCGTCTCCGCGATCCAGCGCCACGCGGCAACAGCGGATCGCGTCCATGACGCAGGCGGCCGCGTTGGGGCTGTCCTCGACCGAGAGGCGCAGTTCCAGATTGACCGGAACATCGCCCCACTGCGCGGCCTCGAGCCGCAGGAAGCAGACCTTGTTGTCCTTCTGCCAGGGGACGTATTCGGACGGGCCGATGAGGATATTCTCGTCGGCGAGCCGCTGGGCGAGCGCGGCCTGGACGGCCTCGGTCTTCGATTCCTTCTTGCTGCCCAGCCGCTCGCGGTCGAGCATATTCATGAAATCGGTATTGCCGCCGGTGTTGAGCTGGTAGGTCCGCTCGATCGAAACACCGCGAACGGTGAACAGGTTCGACAAGGCCCGGTGAACGATCGTCGCGCCCACCTGGGCCTTGATGTCGTCTCCCACGATCGGCAGCCGCCGCTCGCGGAAACGGGCTTCCCAGACCGGATCGCTGGCGATGAACACGGGGATCGAGTTCACCACCGCCAGACCCGCATCGAGCGCGCATTCCATGTAGAATTCGGTGGCTTGCTGCGAGCCGACCGGAAGGAAGTTCACCAGGATCTCGGCGCCGGACGCCTTCAAGGCGCTCACGACCTCGGCCTTCGTCGGCTCGGCCGCATCGGCGGGCACGAACCCCCGCTCGCCGGCATCGAGCATGTGCGGCGCCAGTCCATCGAGTACCTTTCCCATCCTGACCGGCGTCCCCGTTCGGGGAATATCCGGCTGGAAGACCTTGGTGTTGTTGGGCGGCGCGAAGATCGCCTCGGACATGTCGCGGCCGACCTTGCGGGCATCGACGTCGAAGCCGAGCACGAACTGCACGTCCTCCACGCCGTATGGCCCGATGCGATCGTGGATCAGCCCGTTCCTCGAGCCGGAGGCCCTGTAATAGTGCGCGCCCTGAATCAGGGAACTGGCGCAATTGCCCATGCCGACGACGGCAACCCTGATCGTTTTCATTCGGCGACGTCCCGGTCGGGCATTCGCGCGGGCGAACGCCGTTGCGAGGCGATCTCAGTTCGGGTCACATGACTTCCTATGGCTGACCAAGGGCGTGTCGTAAGCGAGCGTGTGCAGCAACGAATAGGCATCGCGTTGATGACGGGGCCATGCATTCAAACCCGTATCGTCTCCGGCAATTTCCCCATCCATAACCAACAAGCGATTGGAAATGGGGAATAAGCCCACCGTTCTGGAGCAAATCTCGCTGCGATTTGCATCGCGCGACGCTTCCGCCAGTCCTAGGATGGCGTCAATATATCCCGCCCCAGAGAGCGATGAACGGGGTTGGTCTAACGACAATCCGTTGAAAGTTCCCAGAGGTTCGTACTTTCCCCCAGTATCAAGACATATTGCGCATAAAGTGTGCACTTTTACACATTAATCTTTTCTTCACGATGGGGCCGATTATTCCGAAACGTATCGCGATTGATTGCCGGTATCTCAGCAGCCGCCCCAGCGGTATTGGCGAGATGGTTCGGGCGCTTGCCGACCACTTGCCGGGTCTTGCTCCGGACATGGAATTCCTGCTGCTGAGGCATCCCGACCGGCCGGCGCGGACCCGTTCGGCCCAAAACGTGCGCGAAGTCGTGGTTCCCGCCTCCCCGAACGGCCCCGCGACTCTGTGGTGGCTGCCTCGGGTCGTAGACTTGTCCGGTGTCGACCTGTTTCACGCCACGGCGAACATCCTGCCCGCCGGTCTGCCCATGCCAACGGTGACGACGGTGCACGACATCATGTGGCTGACCGCGCCGCGCCTGTGCAATCCGCGACTCTACGGCCTGATCGAACGCGCCTTCTACGGTCACGGCATGCGCCGGGCGCTGCGCCGTTCGTCGGCGATCGTGACGGTGAGCGAGGCGACCCGCAACGCCATCGCGGAATTCGATCCCGAGGCCGCCCACAAGGTGCGAGTGGCGCTTTCAGGCGTGTCGGAAACGTTCCGGGCGGTCACCGTGGAGCCGCGGCAGCTCGTCCGGCTGGGGCTGAACCCGGCACGCCGCTTCGTGCTCGTCGTCGGCCAGTCCGCGCCCTACAAGAACCACGAGGGTGCCCTGCGCGGGTTCCATGCGGGCTTGGGCGGAGACGAGGACGTCGATCTCGTCTTCGTCCAGCGCCGCGGCCCCGGCGCCGCGCGGCTGCTCGCGCTCGCGGACGAACTGGGCCTGATGGGCCGCGTCCAGGTGTTCGGCGCGGTCGCGCCGGACGAGTTGGTCATGCTCTATTCGGCCGCTGCGGCGCTGCTCCATCCCTCGTTGTGCGAAGGCTTCGGCAACCCGCTCGCCGAAGCGATGGCCTGCGGCTGCCCCGTCGTCACCAGCGACCGCTCGGCCATGCCCGAAGTCACCGGCGAAGCCGCGCTGCACGTCGATCCAAACGACCCGCGGGCGATCGGCGAGGCGCTTTGCAAGGTGCTCTACGACCCGACCTGCGCCAAGCGGCTGCGCGAGCGCGGGCTGATCAGGGGCGCCGAACTCGACTGGCGGCGCTTCGCGTTGCACAATCTCGTGGTCTACCGCGAGGTGCTCGGGCTCGGCTGAGCGAGATCGGCCCGCGTTGCCGCCGTGACGCGCGCCTGTTGCGCGGCGATCGCCAGCGATGCGAGACTCAACAGCACGATCTCGAAACCGAGGAACCACAGCGGCGTGCCCGCCAGCATCGAGCCACCGAGCGCCAGCGTGCGATAGTTCGCGCTCAGGATCTGGCTGCGCTGCAGGAGCGGTGCGAAGTGCCGCCGGATCACGTCGCGGTGAGCATTGCGTTGCGCGGGCGTCGCCCCGTCGAGGATCGCGTCTATCGCGTCGTTCGCGGGCGCCGTGCTCGCTCCGAGACGCAGATAACCCTCGGCGAGCGCCGTTAGCAGCGCGTGCCCCCTCCCCTGGCCTTCCAGAGGCGCGCGGCGCAGCCAGGGCGTGCCGTAGACCCACCAAGCGTACTGGCGGCGCAGGCATTCGTACTGGTTGGCCTGGACGATTCGGCAGGCGCCCGAAGCGACCACGGCGACCCAGGCCCAGCCACCGAGCGCGGGAACCAGCATCGCGCCGAGCGTCAGGTAGAGAACGATGTGGCCCGCATAGTCGCAGATGCCGTCGACCAGTTCGCCTTTGGGCCCCGAACGGCCGGTGAGCCGCGCGAGATCGCCATCGGCCCCGTCGACGACGTGCCAGGCCATGTGGAGCGCAAGCCCCGCGAGCGCCGGCAGCGGCCAGCCGGGGCGCGAATAGGCATAGGCCGCCGCCATCACCATCAGCGCGCCCAAGACCGAGACCTGGTTGGGCGTCGCCGGGGTGCGCGCGAGCGCGCTCGCCAGACGCCACGCGAGGGGATGGTAGAGGCGGCGATTGAGCCGGTCCTGCAACTCGACCGGTCGCGTCGGCCGCTGCCGCCGCGCACGGCGGGCGGTTTTCGCGTCAAGCCCCTGCGCATTGCCGCGTGACGGCATCTGGGAAATTCCTCCAAGGATAACGCCGACTTGCGGCGCCCGGACGGGACTCTATATGCAAGACGGCGGTCGGAACAGGCCCGAACCGACACGTGGTCGCAATGCCACCGGGAGTGCGCCATACCGTGGCCAGCGTCTTGATCGTCTTCGCCTCATCGCAGACAGCCCATGCGCTCGTCGCCGGTATCCCCGCCGCCGCGCGCGCCGCGCATCACGCCGCGCACGACGGCAGGATCACCGCCTGCGACGTGCTCGTGCCGGGCGGATGGACGCCCGATGCGCTCTGCCACGCCGAGTTCGCGCGGCTGGTCCCCGGCCTTGCGATTCGCGGCGTCGGCAACCGCGAACGTACCTACGAGCGCGAAGTGCGAGGCGAGTTTCCCGACGGGGACGCCGCGCTCGGCCCCGAGGCGGCGCTGGCGCAGTGGGACCGGGCCGTGCTCGCCGCGACCGCCAAGCCGACCGACGGAATTGTCTCGCGCCACATCAACCGCCCTGTATCGCGCGCGGTGAGCCGGCGGCTGCTGCGCGTGCCTTGGGTTCGCCCGATCCACGCGACATACGTCAACATGGCGCTGGCCGTGGCGATGACGGCATGCCTGCTGCTCGGCGGAGCGTGGGGCGCGATCGCGGGCGCCCTGCTGTTTCAGGCGGCCTCGATGTTCGACGGAGTCGATGGCGAGATCGCGCGCGCCACGTTCCGGACCTCGGCCCGGGGTGCGACGCTCGACAGCCTGACCGACGCGGCGACCAACTTCGCCTTCATCGGCGGGCTTGCCGCCAATCTCTGGCTGCGCGGCCTCGAGAGCGCCGCCTATGCCGGGCTTGCCGGGCTGGTGATGCTGATGCTCGGCACCGCGCTGCTCGGCCTGACTGCGCGCCGCAGCGGCAAGGGCGTGAATTTCGACGCGGTGAAGGCCCGCTTCCTCGCCCGCGGGACTCTCGCGGCGAAGGTCGTGACCTGGATCACAATGCGCGACTTCATCGCCGCCGCCGCCGTGGTGCTCGTCCTCGCCGGGCTTGCCGCCGCCGCGCTCTGGACCTTCGCCGCGATCGTCGCCGCGTGGCTGGTCGTGGTGCTGGCGACGCTCGCGCGCGGCTTCGCGACACGCTAACCGCTTTCCCGGCCGGGCCGTTTGGCTGTATAGCCGGTTCCCGGCCCCGATGGACTACACGCGCACCTCCCTCCGCCCAGGCGAAGATCCCGACGAGGATTGGCCCGATCCGTCGCTCGACGGCGAGGACGAAGTCTTCGAAAAGCCGAAACGACCGCGCGGGCGGCTGTGGTGGGTATCGCGCGGGTTGGCCGCCCTCGTGTTCCTCTTCATTGTCATTATCGGCTGGCTGGCGATCACCGCGCCGCTCTCGAAATCGCTCGAACCGATCGAGCCGCCGCAGATCACGCTGCTCGCCGCCGACGGCACCCCGATCGCGCGCAAGGGCGCGGACATCGAAGCGCCCGTGCGGATCAGCGAATTGCCGCCGCACGTGAAGGAAGCCTTCATCGCCATCGAGGATCGGCGCTTCTACGATCACTGGGGCGTCGATCCCTACGGCATCGCCCGCGCCTTGTGGAGCAACCTGACGACCGACCGCACCCAGGGCGGCAGCACGATCACCCAGCAGCTCGCCAAGTTCACCTTCCTCACCCCAGAGCGCAGCGTGACGCGCAAGGCGCGCGAGGTGCTGATCGCGTTCTGGCTCGAAGCCTGGCTGAGCAAGGACGAGATCCTCGAGCGCTACTTGTCGAACGCCTACTTCGGCGACAATACCTATGGGCTGCGCGCGGCCTCGATGCACTATTTCTACCGCAGGCCGGAAAACCTCAAGCCCGGCCAGGCGGCCATGCTGGCGGGGCTGATGCAGGCGCCCTCGCGCTATGCGCCGACCAGCAATTTCGACCTCGCCGAGGCGCGAATGCGCACCGTGCTCCAGGCCATGGCCGACGCGGGCTACATGACGCAGGCCGAAGCGCACGACACGCCCACTCCGGTGCTCGACGTGCGAAACAAGCGCGAATTGCCGACCGGCACATATTTCGCCGACTGGGCGCTGCCCGAGGCGCGCAAGCTCGCCGAAGGCGGCTACGTGCGCTCCACGCTCACGACCACGCTCGACGCCCGCCTGCAGGCCGCGGCGCGCGACGCCATCGCCCGCTATCGGCCGAAGGGCGCGCAAGCCGCGCTGGTGGCGATGCGCCGGAACGGCGAGGTCGTGGCGATGGTGGGCGGCACCGACTACGCCAAGACCCCGTTCAACCGCGCGACCCAGGCCAAGCGCCAGCCCGGCTCGACCTTCAAGCTGTTCGTCTACCTCGCGGCGCTGCGCAAGGGCTGGAAGCCCGACGACACGATCGCCAACACCGAGATCACCACGGGTGGCTATCGTCCGCGCAATTCGGGCGGGAACTACTCCGCTTCGCTGACGCTGGCGGAAGCTTTCGCGCGATCGAGCAACGTCGCCGCGGTGCGGCTTTTCGAGGCCGTCGGCGACCGCGCGGTGATTGCCACCGCCCGCGACCTCGGCGTGACGGCACCCATCCCGCGCGGCGATCCCAGCGTGGCGCTCGGCACCGCGGGGATGAGCCTGCTCGAACTGACTTCGGCTTACGCGGGCGTCGCCGCCAACAGTTTCCCGGTCACGCCGACGGCTTTCCCCGTTCCCGAGCAGGGCATGTTCGCTTCGCTCTTCGACGGCAAGGACAGTCTCTCCTCGAACCAGCACGAGGCGATGGAACAGATGCTGCGCGCGGTGATCAACTCCGGCACCGGCCGTGCCGCGATGCTGAGCGTGCCTAACTACGGCAAGACGGGCACCAGCCAGGACAACCGCGACGCCCTGTTCGTCGGCTATGCGGGCGACTATGTGGTCGGGGTCTGGATCGGTAACGACGACAACTCGCCGCTCAAGGGTGTGGCGGGCGGCGGCGCGCCGGCGCGGATCTGGAAGGACTTCATGCTGCGCACCAGCGGCAAGGGGCCGGCGCGCGCGCCCAAGCCCAGACCCGAAGCCAACCCCAGCGGCCCGGTCGAGCCGCTCGACGTGCCCGATCTCGGCGATATTCCGCTGGGCGAGTCCAACCGGCTACGCATCGAGGACGGCACCGCGACCTTCACCGGCGATATCGGAGGCGTGCCGATCGATCTCACCATCGACAATGACGGCGTGCGCGTCGACGGAGATCGCATCGCCGAGGAAATCGAACGCCAGCGCGAACGCGCCGAAGCCCGCGACCAGCGCCAGGCGGAACGCCAGCAGGAGCGCGAGGCCGCGCGGGCGGGGAACTGAGGAGAAGGACTGGCGGTTGGAGAGGCGGGCAGGACTCCGACAAACGTCCGCTCAGTACGGTTATTGAACGGTGGGTTCGGTTCAGTTGGCGCGGTGAAAGCGCTAACGGTGGCGCAACTCCGAGAGCGATGCCAGCTTTCGCTGGCATGATGCGTGGGGGGAACGCCTCCGCAATGTCGTCGTGTCCGGAACGCCCGCGTTTAGCGGCTGGACCTCCGAAGTCAGACTGGAAGCGGTGGCCCGGCTCTACGCTTCCTCAACCCAGTCGCGCGGCAGGTGACGGCCTGCTAGGCCCATCAGCAGCGCGGCGAGCAGGTAGAGCGACAGCGCGAAGAGCATCGAGAAGCGCAGCGCCTCTGTGCCGTAAACCGGCGTCAGCGCGGTCGAGAGCGCGCCGAGCGCGTAGATCCCGCCGCCCAGGCCGATGAGGTTGTTGATGAGCAGGAACAGCGCCGAGGCGGTCGAGCGCGCGGGCGGCGGCACGAGGTGCTGGACCGCCGAGAGCACCGGGCCGAGCCAGACATAGGCCATCGCCTGGGGCACCAGGAACAGCACGAAGGCGATCGCGACGCTCGAAACGTAGATCCCGCCCGCGAACAGCGGCACCGCGATCACAAAGGCGCATGCCGGAACCCAGGCATACCACGCGCGGCTCGCCGCACCGAGGCGATCGGACAGGCGCCCGCCCGCAAGCATGCCCGAAACGCCGCCGAGCAGCAGTACCGCGCCGATGAACCACGAGGTCTGGACCAGGTCGAGCCCGAACGAGCGCTGCAGCAGACTCGGCAGCCAGAAGGCGAGGCCGTAGCCGAGCATCGAACTCGAGGCCGCGCCGAAGGCGAGCAGCCAGAAGGCGGGCTTGGCCGCGAGCATGCGCGCGATCTCGCCGAAGCGGAGCTCGGCCGGGCCGCTCTCGGCGTGCGCGCGCGGCTTGTCGCGGACGATCGCCTTGAAGGGCACCGCCAGCAGCAGCCCCGCCGCGCCGACCGCCAGAAACGCGGCGCGCCAGTCGACCGCGGCGGCGATGTAGCCGCCCGCCAGCACGCCCGCCGCCGAGCCCAGTGGAATGCCGAGCGAATAGATGGAGAGCGCAAACGCACGCCGCTCGCTGGGGAAGTAGTCGCCGATCACCGCGTAGGACGGCGCGACGCCGCCCGCTTCCCCCACGCCGACACCGACGCGCGCGAGGAAGATATGCCAGAAGCCCTGCGCGAAACCGCAAAGCGCGGTGAACAGACTCCACACCAGCAGCGAGCCGGTTATGACCCAGCTCCGGCTGGTGCGGTCGGCGAGCCATGCCAACGGCACGCCGAGCGTCGAATAGAGCAGCGCGAAGGCAATCCCGCCGAGCAGGCCCATCTGCGCATCATCGAGGCCGAGGTCCGCCTGGATCGGCGCCGCCAGGATCGCGAGAATCTGCCGGTCGACAAAGTTGAACACGTAGACCGCGAGCAGCATCGCCAGCACCAGGCGCGGCCCGGGACCGGAACGCGGCGGGGACGCGCTCGCCGCCATGTCAGCCCGCGTACTCGGCGAGGAAAGGCAAGAGCGCGGCGATAACCTCGGGCTCGTCGAGCAGCGGGGCATGGCCCCGGCGCGGGACTTCGACCGTGGCGAAAGGCCCCGAGTGGCGCTCGCCCATCTCAACCACGGTCGCCGCGCTCAGCAGATCGGACAGGGCTCCGCGAATCGCCATGACCGGCTTGGCGTCGAGCATGTCCCACAAGGGCCACAAGTCGGGCGGCACGATCGCATCGCCGGTCTCGCTATCCTCGAAGCCGCTGGCGATCGCGGGATCGTAGGCAAAGTCGATCAGGCCGTCCTCGCGCTCGATGCAGGTCCGCTCGGCGAAGGCGAGCCAGTCGCGCTTGCCGAAGTCGGGGAAGGCTTCGGCGTTGATTGCCCGGCATCGCGCCGCCGCCTCGTCCCAGCTCGTCATCGGCCCCGAAGGGCCGACATAGCCGCCGATCCGCGCCAGTCCCGCGGGATCGAGCACCGGGCCGACATCATTGAACACCACCGCGCTCGCCGCCTCGGGCCGCATCGCGTTCATCACCAGCGCCATCAGTCCGCCCATCGACGTGCCGATCCAGGTCGAACGCACGATGCCCAGACCGTCGAGCAACGCGAACATGTCGCCCGCATAGACATCGGGGCGATAGTTGGCTGGCTCGGGGTCCCACTGCGAGAGCCCCCTGCCGCGCTGGTCGGGAACGACGAGCCGGTATTGTCCGGCGAGATGCGCCGCGAGCGGTTCGAAGTCGGCGCTGTTTCGCGTCAGCCCGTGCATCATCAGCAGGGCCGGTGCCGCGTCGGTCGGGCCGGGGTACAGTCGCGCGGCGAGTTCGAGCCCGCCGCAGGCACTGCGGTAGCGATGGACCGCAAAGTCCATGGAATCGTTCCTTTCGGCGGAGCCGCGCGGCCCCGCTCCCTCGATATCAGAACTCGACCGAAGCCGTGACGAAGACCTGCCGCGGATTGCCGTAGAACGCGGTGAGCGTGCCGTCGGGCCCGAGCGTCGAGACGGGCAGCCCGTTGGGTCCGAGCGCGGGAACGCCGGTCACCGGATTGACCGCGATGAAGGTATAGCCCGAGGTCTTGTACTCCTTGTCGAGCAGGTTCTTGCCGTGAACGCCGATGCTCCAGCCGCCGTCGGCGTTGTAGACCAGGCTCGCATCCCACAGCGCATAGCCCGACTGGTCGATATAGGGGTTCGGGATCTCGAACTGGTAGACCTTGCTGCGGTACGACACCGTGGTCGAGGCCCGAAGCGAACCCGCGCCCAGCGGCGTCTCGTAACCCAGCGTGCCGCTCGCGGTCCACTTGGGCGTGTTCTGCACCTCGCGGTAGTCGGCGACGTCGGTCGGAACCCCGCCGATATTGGTGATGTACTCGTCGTATTCGGCTTCGATGTAGCCCAGCGATCCGCTGAAACTCAGCCGGTCGCCCGGAGTCATAAGGTCGCGGCCGAGGCGTGCGTTGGTCTCGAGTTCGAGGCCCTTGATCGTCGCCTTGCCCGCGTTCGACACGACGCCGCAGAAGCTCGGCAGGCCGCCGACGGTGCAAGCGACCGAGCCGGGGATCTGCACGTTGGTGTAGTCCGAATAGAACGCCGCCGCCGCGACATAGAGCGCGCCGCCCATCAGGTTGCCCTTGTAGCCGATCTCGTAGCTGTCGACCTTTTCGGGCTCGAAGCTCAGGAACGAAGCGATCTCGGTATCGGACAGCGAGCCGTTGCCATCGAGATCGGGCGCGTTGGCGCCGACGCCGCGCGGGTCGAAGCCGCCGCCCTTGAAGCCCTGCGAGTAGCTCGCGTAGATATTGTGATCCGGCGTCGGCTTGAAGCTGATCGAGGCGCGCGGAGTGAACTTCTTGAACTTGGCCGATCCCTCGAAGTCGGTGCTCGGCGCCAGGTAGGGCACGCCCGCCCCGCCGAAGACCGGCGAGCCGCCGCCGAGATAGTTCTGGCGCAGGATGTCCGCCTTGCGCTCGTCCCAGGTGTAGCGGCCGCCGACCGAAAGGCTGATCTGCGCGGTCACGTCATAAGTGAAGTCGCCGAAGACGGCATAGGTCTCGGTGTCGACGTCGGCCTCCGTGAAGGCGGTGAGGCCGTCGAAGGTGGTGAAGATGCGCGAATCGAACAGCGTGTCCGCCTTGGCGCTCAGGTAGTAGAAACCGACCAACCCGCTGAGCGGACCGTCGTCATAAAGAAGCTGGAATTCCTGGCTGGTCTGCTCGTTGCGGTAGATGCCCGGAACGTCGAGGTCGACCACCGGCAGCGCGTCGAAGTCGATCGGGGTTTCCGAGGTATCCTTACGCCAGGCGCTGATCGAGCGCAGCGTCAGCGTGTCGCTGAGTTCGGCGGTGATGTTCATCGCCAGGCCATAGGCCTCGATGTCCTGCTTGGGATCGTTGAGCCCGCCGCGCGTGTCGAACACGTCATCAAGCACCGGCGCGCCGGAGACGAGGCCCGGTATCAGGCGATGTCCGCCCCGCGGATTGGACTTGTCGCGCGTGTAGTCGCCCGAGATGCGGATCAGCATCGGCTCGTCATAGCCGCCGATCTCGAGCGTGGCGCGGCCGGCCCAGATGTCCTTGTTGTAGTTTTCCAGCCCGGTCGTCAGGTTGTCGCCGAAGCCGCCGCGCGAGAGCCGGGCGAGCGAACCGCCGATCCGCACGATGTCGGCGATCGGTCCCGACATGGTAAGCACGCCATCGGCCTGGTCGTAAGTGCCGTAAGTGGCGCGCGCCTTGATCGAGAAGTCCTCGGGCAGCGGCTTTGTGACGTACTTGACCGCGCCGCCGATGGTGTTGCGCCCGTAAAGCGTGCCCTGCGGTCCGCGCAGCACCTCGATCCGTTCGACGTCATAGATATCGAGTACGGCGGCCTGCGGGCGGTTGAGATAGACGTCGTCGAGATAGATGCCGACGCCCTGCTCGAAGCCCGAGACCGGGTCCTGCTGGCCAATGCCGCGAATGAAGGCCGAAAGCGTCGAGTTGGTGCCGCGCGAGGCCTCGAGCGTCACGTTCGGCGCCGCCTGCGCGATCTCGGTAATGTCCATCGCGCCACTGTTGGCGAGCTGCTCGCCGCTGAACGACGTGACCGCGATCGGTACGTCGACCAGCCGCTCCTCGCGGCGGCGGGCGGTAACGACGATCGCGCCGCCCTCGTCTTCCTCGGCCTGCGTTGCCGAAGCGTCCTGCGCCAGCGCCGGTGCGGCGAGGCCGAGCCCGCCCGCCATCACCACGGCGAGCGCGATCGAACTGGTACGAACGCGGAATCGATCCACCTTAAGCATCCCAAAGCTCCCTACTTTGTCTTATGCCGCCCAGTTACCGAAACCTGAATCGGGTTTCAAGTCGGAATTCGCCGCCGGGTTTGCCAACCCTGCCTTCGCACGATAGCTGTTGCTTCATGAGCACAGGCAGCGGGCCGACACCCCCTTCTCCCGACAAGATTCCGCGCACCGAACGGGGCCGGAAGACCTTGCGCAAACTGCTCGATGCGGCCGCGCTGGAATTCGGCGAGCGCGGGTTCCACGATGCTTCGATCACCGGCATCACCCGCCGGGCGGGTGTCGCGCTCGGCACGTTCTACACTTACTTCGATTCGAAGGACGAAGTGTTCCACGCACTCGTGCGCGACTTGTCGGGCCTGGTGCGCGACGCGGCGCGCCATGCGCTCGAAGGTGAGCACGATGCAATCGGCACCGAACGCGCCGCGCTAGCCGCGTTTCTCGCCTTCGCGCGCGAGCACAAGGAAATCTACCGGATCATCGACGAGGCCGAGTTCGTCGATCCCGCGAGCTTCCGCTCGCACTACGAGACCACGGCCCTGCGCATCCACGAGCGCCTGCAGCGCGGTGCGCAGAGCGGCGAACTGCGCGCCGACGTGAGCGAGGCGCATGCCTGGGCGATCATGGGCATGAACGTATTCCTCGGCCTGCGCTACGCGGTATGGAGCGAGGACCTCGAACCCGACGAGATCGCCGGCATCGCCAGCGACCTGCTCGACCGCGGCCTCGCCTCGCGATAACCCGCCCGCCACCTTGCTCCCCGCGCGGAAGGCGTGTGGCGACGGCCGTTTCGCGATCTCATCCGCCGCGCCCTATCCGTACGCGGCAGTCGCATTTATTTGATGTCGATCAATGTTGCGCGCCCGATGTCTTGTAGAGTTCCCGGAGTTGCAGAAAGCCCGGTTTCCCCGGAAACGGCTTGACCGCTTCTCCCCAACTTCAAAGGGGGCGACCGAACCTCGTGACCGGCCGCCCCCTCTTTTCTTGCCCCCTTCCCGTCTGGCGGTGTTGATTTCGATCAATGGCGCGGGCGGCGGACGCGATCAGATTCCCGCCAGACGAGCCTCGCATAAGCCGACGGGCTCGTGAGAGGAGTGAAGGGATATGGAACTGAATGACATGGTGATCGTCAGCGTCGACGATCACATTTGCGAGCCCTCGACGATGTTCGACAACCAGCTTTCGGGAGAGCTTCTGGCCTCCGCGCCGAAGCTGCGGACCGACGAGAACGGCACCGACTACTGGGAGTACCAGGGCCACATCCGCGGGCTGATCGGTCTCAACGCGGTGGTCGGGCGGCCATTCGAGGAATACGGCATGGAGCCGACCTCGTTCGACCAGCTTCGCGAGGGCTGCTACGACGTTCACGCGCGCATCGACGACATGGACGCGAACGGAATCGCCGCCTCGATGTGCTTCGGCAACTCGATCGGCTTCGACGGACAGACGTTCCACAAGGCGCCCGACAAGACGCTGGCGCTGCGCCATCTGCAGGCCTGGAACGACTGGCACTACGACGAGTGGTGCATGGCCTACCCCGGCCGCTTCATCCCGCTCGCGATCCTGCCGACCTGGGACATCGACGCGACCGTCGCCGAGATCAAGCGCTGCGCCGCCAAGGGGTTTCGCGCCGTCTCGATGAACGAGAACCCGACGGTGCAAGGCCTGCCGAGCATCCACAACGATTACTGGAATCCGTTCTTCGCGGCTGTGGCCGACTGCGACATGACGGTGGCGCTGCACATCGGCTCGGGCAATCCGGCGCCCCACGCCTCGATGGAAACGCCGATCGAGGCATGGATTTCGACGATGCCGCTCTCGGTGGCGCAGGGCCTTGCCGACTGGCTCCAGCTCGAGGAGCTTCATCGCTATCCGGACATGCGCATCGCCATTTCCGAAGGATCGATCGGCTGGGTGCCCTATTTCATGGAACGGGCCGACTTCTCGAACTGGCGGCACGCCGCCTGGACCCATTCGCGCTTCCGCGATCTCAAGCCCAGCGAGATGGTCCGGCGCCACTTCCTCCATTGCTTCTTGTGGGACGAATACGGCCTCAAGAACCTGGTCGAGATCGGCGAGGACAACGTCGCCTACGAAGTCGACTATCCGCACTCGGATGCGATCTGGCCCGATGCGCCCGAACACCTGTGGCGCCAGTGCCGCTATCTCACCGATGCACAGATCGACAAGGTGACGCACGGCAACGCGCTTCGCTGGTTCCGCCACGACGCGTTGTTCGAGCACAACCGGCGCGAGGACATGACCGTGGGCGCGCTGCGCGCCCGTGCCGCCGCCAAGGGCGTCGACACCTCCCCGAAGAGTTCGGGGGGATCACACCACCTCGACGTCGAGCGTCCGGTCACGTCAGGCGATATCATGGCGATGATGAAGTCCCATGCCGAGCGCCGCGCCGCCAAGGTCGCCGTTCCCGCGTCGTGACGCTTGACGGTTTCGGCATGTGCTAACTTTCGAATTGTCCACGCGCCGCCATGACTATATGGCGGCGCGTATGGCCTATTGTGACACTTGTGTTGTCCGCAATCGCGCGATTTGCGCCGCGCTCGATACGAAAGAGCTCGAGGCGCTCAATGCGATCGGACGCCGCCGCACGCTCGAACCGGGCGAATCGCTTATCTGGGAAGGCGAGGATTCAGTCCTCGTCGCCAACGTCATCGAAGGTGTGCTCAAGCTATCGACCAACACCGAGGACGGGCGCGAGCAGATCGTCGGCGTGGTCTATCCCTCCGACTTCATCGGTCGCCCGTTCGGCGGCGTCACCAGCCAGGGCGTCACCGCGCTGACCGAGGCCAAGGTCTGCGTGTTCTCGCGCGGCGATTTCGATAGCTTCGCGGCCGACCATCCGGGCCTCGAACACAAGCTGCTGCAGCGCACTCTGGGCGAGCTTGACCGCACGCGCCGCTGGATGCTCCTGCTGGGGCGCAAGTCGGCCTCGGAAAAGGTCGCGAGCTTCCTGGTCGAAATGGCCGAGCGGATGACCGGCGTGGGCTGCAAGTCGGTGCCCGGCTTCCCGCAGCAGCGCGCGCTCACCCTGCCCTTCTCGCGGCAGCAGATCGCGGACGTGCTCGGCTTAACGATAGAGACCGTGAGCCGCCAGTTCACCCGCCTCAAGAACGAAGGCCTGGTCGAGCTCCCCTCGCGCCGCGACATCGTGATCCTCGACTACGACGCGCTGGTGGCGGAGGCAGGGTGACCTGCGCCTGATCGTCGTCCCGGCGAAAGCCGGATCGGTGCCGGCCATGCCGATACGCAACTCAAGAGCGATGCCGGCTTTCGCCGGCATCACGCCCTCGATTTGGCGGTAGCGATTTCCGGAAGATCAGAACCGGTAGCTGACGCCCGCGCTCAGCACCCAGGGATCGAGCTTGTGCTTGGAGTCGAGCACCGTGGTGTCGCCCGCCTTCACGCGAAGCTGCGAATCGATCCAGTACTTCTTGGCATCGAGCGAGAGACCGAAGCCTTGGTCGCCAAGCGGCACGTCGACACCCGCCTGCACCGCAACGCCCAGTTCGTTGCGCAGCTTGAGGCTGGTCGCGCCAAGCGCCTTGGCATCGGGTCCGGGCTTCTCGCCGAAGATCAGGAAGAGCGCCGGCCCCGCGCCGACGTAGGGCTTGATCGGTCCGGCATCGAGGTGGAGCTTGGCGGTGACCGTGGCGGGCAGCACCAGCACGTGATTGATGATCCGCGCGCCCTCGAGCGGGCCGGTGCCGTTGATGTGGTGCTGGGTGAAGCAGCAGATCGTCTCGACCGAGAAGTTCTTGTTGAAAAAGTATTCGATCGCGGCGGTCGGCACGACGTTGGTGTTGGCCTTGGTCGAGGTGCCCGCTGGCAGGCCGATGAGATCGGTCTTCACATCCTCCAGCTTGCCGCTCACGTCGACGCTGGTGGCGAGCAGCTTGACTTGAACCTTGCCATCGGGATTTCCCGCCAGGGCCGGCGTGGAAAAGGCGGTTGTGGCCAGCGCCGCGGCCAGAAGCATGGTCTTGTGCATAGTCTGTCTCTCTGAAGCCGCCGATCCACCCCTTGCGGATCATGCAACGTGCGGCTGTGGGACTTGCTCTGCACAACTTGGTGTCGCGTTAATTTGATTGCGCGCAATTTCCGTAAGTTTCGCAGAAATCTTTGCAAAGCCGTCCAATTTGATGATCGTCAATGTTGGATGTAGGGGTAAGGTCCAAGGCCACCGATAGGTTGGACGGGCAATCAACGGAAAGACACGCTATGCAAACGGTCCTCGCACGGGCAGGCATATGGCTTGTAGTGCTTCTCTTCGCCGTAATCGCGGTCGCGGCGGCGGCTGACGGCGGGTTCGCCATTCACATGTCGATCGTCGCGCTCGCCGCGCTCATCGGCCTGTGGGTTTCGATCAGCGGTGCCGACTACGCCGGCATTGCGCGCGGTATCCTCAAGATCCCCGACGAAGGCCGATACGACGACGACCCCGTCCGCTGGGGCGTGATCGCCACGGTGTTCTGGGGCATCGCGGGTTTCCTCGCAGGATTGTTCATCGCGCTGCAGCTCACCTGGCCGGTGCTCAATCTCGAGCCCTTCCTCAACTTCGGCCGGCTGCGTCCGCTGCATACGTCCGCGGTGATCTTCGCGTTCGGCGGCAACGCGCTGATCGCGACCAGCTTTTACGTCGTACAGCGCACCTGCCGCGCGCGGCTCGCCTTTCCAGGCCTCGCCCGTTTCGTGTTCTGGGGATACCAGCTCTTCATCGTGCTCGCCGCCACCGGCTACCTGCTGGGCGTCACCCAGTCCAAGGAGTACGCCGAGCCCGAATGGTACGTCGACTGGTGGTTGACGATCGTCTGGGTCGCCTACCTGGTGGTCTTCGCCGGCACGATCCTCAAGCGCTCCGAACCGCACATCTACGTCGCCAACTGGTTCTACCTGGCGTTCATCCTGACCGTGGCGATGCTGCACATCGTCAACAACCTCGACATGCCGGTGAGCCTGTTCGGCTCCAAGAGCTATCCGCTCTTCGCCGGGGTCCAGGGCGCGCTGGTGCAGTGGTGGTACGGCCACAACGCGGTGGGCTTCTTCCTGACCGCCGGCTTCCTGGCGATGATGTACTACTTCGTGCCCAAGCAGGCCGAACGCCCGATCTACTCCTACCGGCTGTCGATCATCCACTTCTGGTCGCTGATCTTCCTCTACATCTGGGCGGGTCCGCACCATCTGCACTACACCGCGCTGCCCGACTGGGCGCAGACGCTGGGCATGGTGTTCTCGGTGATGCTGTGGATGCCGAGCTGGGGCGGCATGATCAACGGCCTGATGACGCTCAACGGCGCCTGGGACAAGGTTCGCACCGACCCGATCATCCGCATGATGGTCATGGCCCTCGCCTTCTACGGCATGAGCACCTTCGAAGGGCCGATGCTGTCGATCAAGAGCGTCAACTCGCTGTCGCACTACACCGACTGGACCATCGGCCACGTCCACTCCGGCGCGCTGGGATGGAACGGCATGATCACCTTCGCCGCCGTGTACTACCTCGCGCCGCGCCTGTGGAACCGCGAGCGGCTCTACTCGCTGCGGATGGTCAACTGGCACTTCTGGCTCGCGACCTCGGGAATCGTCTTCTACGCCGCGAGCATGTGGGTGGCGGGCATCACCCAGGGCCTGATGTGGCGCGAGTACGGGCCCGACGGCTATCTGGTGAACTCGTTCGCCGACACCGTCGCCGCGCTCCACCCGATGTTCATCCTGCGAGCCTTCGGCGGACTGCTCTACCTCTCGGGAGCCATCCTGATGGTGATCAACGTCTGGGCCACGATCCTGGGCAAGTTGCGCGACGAGGTGCCGATGCACGACGCCGCCTACGATCCGCAGGCCGATCGCCCCATCCTCGCCCCCGCCGAATGACGCGCGCAAAGGGAACCGACCAATGACTTCCATGACCGAGAGGCACAAGACGCTCGAAAAGAACGTCACGCTGCTGGGTATCGCCGCGCTCGTCACTGTCGCCATCGGCGGCATCGTCGAGATCGCACCACTCTTCTGGATCGACAACACGATCGAGAAGGTCGACGGGATGCGGCCCTACACTCCGCTCGAGCAGGCGGGCCGCGACATCTACGTGCGCGAGGGGTGCTACGTCTGCCACAGCCAGATGATCCGTCCCTTCCGCGACGAGGTTGAGCGCTACGGCCACTACTCGCTCGCGGCCGAATCGATGTACGACCACCCGTTCCAGTGGGGTTCCAAGCGCACCGGGCCTGACCTGGCGCGCGTCGGCGGGCGCTATTCGGACGCCTGGCACGTTCAGCACCTCACCGATCCGCAATCGGTCGTGCCCGAAAGCGTGATGCCGCAGTACGGCTTCCTCAAGGAGCACGACCTGGTGGTCGACGATCCCGCGGCGAACCTCGTCGCGCTGCGCCGGGTCGGCGTGCCCTACAGCGACAAGGATGTCGAAATGGCCGCCGCCGACCTCAAGGCGCAGGCCGATCCCGAGGCGGACGCGGGCGATCTCGCCGCGCGCTATCCCAAGGCGCAGATCCGCGACTACGACGGCGATCCGACGCGGCTCACCGAAATGGATGCGCTCGTCGCCTACCTCCAGATGCTCGGTACGCTCGTCGACGTCGACAGCGCCGCGGCGCAGGAGGACCTCGCCACGGAGAAGGGCCGATGAACCCGCACTCCACGTACGAGGCGCTGCGGCATCTCGCCGATAGCTGGGGGCTGGCGATCATGATCGTAATCTTCCTCTCGCTCGCGCTCTGGCCGTTCCGCCCGGGCGCTCGCGCCAAGAACAACGACGCGGCCCAGATGATATTCAAGGACGAGAACGATGGCCAATAAGCGCATCGACGAAGCGACCCAGACCGAGACCGTCGGCCACGAGTGGGACGGGATCGAGGAACTCAACACCCCTCTGCCGCGCTGGTGGCTCTGGACCTTCTACGCCACGATCATCTTCGCGATCGCCTATTGCGTGGCCTATCCGGCTTGGCCGCTGGTCAAGCAGGGCACCGAGGGCATGCTGGGATGGACCAGCCGCGGGCAGCTCGCCAAGGAGATGTCGGCGGCCGACCAGGCCCGCACCTCGGTTCGCGAGGCGCTGGCGCGCGTCCCGATCGAGCGGCTGCCCGAGGACGGCGGCCTGATGCGGCAGGCGGTGGCCGGCGGCGCGGCGGCGTTCAAGGTCAACTGCGTGCAATGCCACGGCGCCGGCGCGGCCGGATCGAAGGGCTTCCCCAACCTCAACGACGACGACTGGCTGTGGGGCGGCGACCTGAGGGCGATCGAGACGACGCTGGTTCACGGCATCCGCCAACCGGGCGACGACCAGACGCGCACCAGCCTGATGCCCTCGTTCGGCGAAATCCTGGAGCCCGGGCAGATCGAGGATCTGACGAGCTATGTCCTGACGCTGTCGGGCAGGGAGAAGCCCAGCGCATCGGCGCAGCGCGGCGCGCAGCTCTTCGCGGACAACTGCACGGTTTGTCACGGCGCCGACGGCAAGGGGCTGCGCGAATTCGGCGCGCCCAACCTGGCCGACGCCATCTGGCTCTACGGCGGCACCCGCGAGGCGGTTGCAAGCCAGATCCGCAATCCTCACATGGGGGTCATGCCCGCATGGAATGCGCGTCTTGATCCGGTTACGATCAAGATGCTGGCCGCCTACGTCCACTCGCTCGGCGGCGGCGAGGACTTTGTCGAGGTCGCCGAAAATCCGGCGGTAGAGGTCGATGAACAACCCTGACACCACCCTGAAGACCGAAGACCGGCCGCTGTCGCTCTACGAGAAGCACGAGCCGGTCTTCAACAAGCGTATCGACGGCAAGTTCAGGCGGATCAAGTGGGCGATCATGGTCGCCTGCCTGCTGGTCTACTGGATCACGCCGTGGATCCGCTGGGACAGGGGCCCCTATGCCCCCGATCAGGCGGTGCTGGTCGATCTCGCGCATCGCCGCTTCTACATGTTCGGCATCGAGATCTGGCCGCACGAGTTCTATTTCGTCGCCGGCCTGCTGATCATGGCGGGCATCGGCCTGTTCCTCGTGACCAGCGCCGTCGGCCGCGCCTGGTGCGGCTATGCCTGCCCGCAGACGGTCTGGACCGATCTTTTCCAGCACGTCGACCGCTTCTTCGACGGCGATCGCAATGCCCGCGCCCGGCTCTACCGGGCACCGTGGGGGCCGGCCAAGATCGCCCGCCGGCTCGCCAAATGGACCGTCTACCTCCTGATCAGCTTCGCCACCGGCGGCGCCTGGATCTTCTATTTCGCCGACGCGCCCACGCTGCACCAGGAATTCTGGTCGGGCACCGCCGCGCCGGTCGCCTATGCCACGGTCTTCGTGCTGACGATGACCACTTTCGTGCTCGGCGGCTTCATGCGCGAGCAGGTCTGCGTCTACATGTGCCCCTGGCCGCGCATCCAGACCGCGATGCTCGACGAGAAGAGCCTGATCGTCACCTACAAGGACTGGCGCGGCGAACCGCGCGGTAGCCTCAAGAAGGCGCAGAAGAACCCCGGCCAGTTCGGCGACTGCGTGGACTGCAACCAGTGCGTCGCGGTCTGCCCGACGGGCATCGACATCCGCGAGGGGCCGCAGATCGGCTGCATCACCTGCGCGCTGTGCATCGACGCCTGCGACCGGGTGATGAAGGAAACCGGCCGGCCGCGCGGGCTGATCGACTACGCCACGCTCGAGGACTCCGAGCGCGAGAAGCAGGGCCAGCCGCCGACGCGGCATCTCAAGTTGATCTGGCGCCCGCGCACGATCCTCTACTTCTGCATCTGGTCGGGGATCGGGCTCGCGCTGCTGTTCATGCTCGGCACCCGCGTCCACACCGACCTCACCGTCGCCAAGGACCGCAATCCGCCCTATATCGTGCTCAGCGACGGCTCGATCCGCAACGCCTACACCCTGCGGCTGCGCAACATGGAGAGCCGCCCGCGCGAGATGGAGGTGGCGATCAACGGCCTGCCCGGCGCGGTGATGTGGAGCGAGGACATCAGCGCCGACCAGGCGGCCCGCAGCGTTCGGCGCACCGTAGCGGCCGACGAGACCCAGTCGATGCGCGCTTACGTTTCCGTACCCGCCGGCACGCAGGACAAGGACTTCACCTTCACGCTGCGCGCGCTTGACGAACAGGGCGAGACCGACACGGTCGAGGCCTACATCGATACGCCAGGAGAGCAATGATGGCCCGCCCCCATGCGCCCAAGCGCTTCACCGGCAAGCACATGAGCGCGATCCTCGTCGGCGGTTTCGGCGTGGTCATCGCGGTGAACTTCACCATGGCGACACTCGCCAACACGACCTTCGGCGGCGTGGTGGTCGAGAACTCCTACGTCGCCAGCCAGGAGTTCAACGGCTGGCTCGACAAGGCCGAACGGTCGCGCGCGCTGGGCTGGAAGGCCCAGGCGGTACGACGCCCCGACGGTCGCGTCGCGATCGCGCTCGAAGGCGTCCCTTCCTTCCCGACCGTGACCGCGACGGCCCGCCACCCGCTCGGACGGCTGCCCGATATCGCTCTGAGCTTCCAGTCCGACGGCGACGGCAACGTCGTAAGCCGCGAGACGCTGCCGGCGGGGCGCTGGGACATTCGCATCGCGATCGAGGCGGGCGGTCACGCGTGGCGCGGCGAGGAGCCGCTCGGATAGCGCAATCATGACCGTTTCCGCTCTTCCATCGCAAGCGCAGGACGAAGCCGGGCCCGGGATCGCGCCCCAACTCGCGATCGACAGTCGCTTCACCGTGCCGGGCATCCGCTGCGCCGGCTGCATCGGCAAGATCGAGCGCGGGCTCTCGCAAGTTCCCGGTGTCACGAGGGCACGCGTCAACTTCTCGGCCAAGCGTGTCGCGGTCAGCCACGCGCCGGCGCTGAGCGACGACGTGCTGATCGAGGAACTGCGCAAGCTAGGCTTCGAGGCGCAGCGCGCCGCCGAAAACCCGCTCGGTCGCGACGACAAGGAAACCAGGTCACTGCTCCGCGCCCTTGCGGTGGCCGGCTTCGGCATGATGAACATCATGCTGCTCTCGGTCAGCGTCTGGTCGGGCGCGGACGGCGAAACGCGCGAACTGTTCCACTGGCTCTCCGCGCTGATCGCGATTCCCGTGATCGCCTATTCCGGCCGCCCGTTCTTCGCTTCGGCGGCCATGGCGCTACGCTATCGCCGCACCAACATGGACGTGCCGATCTCGATCGGGATCGTGCTCGCCACCGGGCTCAGCCTGTGGGAGACGGCGACCGGAGGCGCGCACGCCTATTTCGACGGCGCGGTCATGCTGCTGTTCTTCCTGCTCGCGGGCCGCGCGCTCGATGCGACGATGCGCAGCCGCGCCCGCTCGGGCATCGCCGCCCTGCTCGGCCGGATGGGACGCGGCGCGCATGTGCTCGATACCGACGGCACCACGCAGTGGACCGAGGCCGACCGGCTCGCGCCCGGCATGATGATGCTCGTCGTCGCGGGTGAATCGCTCGCCGCCGACGGCGAGATCGTCGAAGGGTCGACCACGATCGACGCCTCGATGCTCACCGGCGAAAGCGAGCCGCGCCCCGCCGTTCCGGGCGACCTGATCCACGCCGGCATGATCAACCTCGGCAATCCGGTGCGCGTGCGCGTCACCGCCGCCGCGCAGGACACCGCCATCGCCGACATCGCGCGGCTGATGGACGAGGCCGGGCAGTCACGCTCGCGCTACGTGCGCGTGGCCGACCGCGCCGCGCGCTTCTACGCGCCCGCCGTCCACTCGCTCGCCGCGTTCAGCTTCGTGGGCTGGATGGTCGCGGGCGCGGGTGTGCACCAGTCGCTGCTGGTCGCAGTCGCGGTGCTGATCATCACCTGCCCCTGCGCGCTCGGCCTCGCGGTGCCCGCCGCGCAAGTCGTCGCCTCGGGCGCACTGCTCAGGAAGGGCCTCCTCATCAAGGACGGCAGCGCGCTCGAACGGCTCGCCGAAGTCGATCGCGCGGTCTTCGACAAGACCGGGACGCTCACCCTGGGCGAGCCGCGCCCGGTCGATCTGTCCGCCCTCGCCCCGGATGAATGCCGCACCGTGCTCGCGCTCGCCCAGTCGAGCCGCCATCCGCTCAGCCGGGGACTGGTGCAGGCGCTTCAGGCCGCGGGCGTCGAGCCCGCCGCGCTCGGACCGGTCGACGAGACCGTCGGCGAAGGCGTCCGCGCCCGCGTTGATGGCGAGGTCGCGGCGCTGCTGCGCCCCGACGGCGCTGCCGAGGGCCTCACCGTCGATTTCGTCCACGGCGCACGGCGCGTGCGCATCGCCTTCAACGACCCGCAGCGTCCCGACGTGGCCGAAACCATCGCCGCGCTCGGCGCGATGGGGGTCACCAGCCGAATCCTTTCGGGCGATCGCGACGGCGCGGTTCGCGCGCTTGCCGAGGATCTCGGGCTCGAAGGTCAGGGCGGCATGCAGCCCGCCGACAAGCTCGATGTCCTGCAACGCCTGGCCGAAGCCGGACACCACACGCTGATGATCGGCGACGGCCTCAACGACGGGCCGGCGCTTGCCGGGGCGCACGTCTCGATCGCGCCGGGCGGCGCCAGCGACGTCAGCCAGCAGGCGGCGGACGCGGTCTTCGTCGGCGAGCGGCTCATGCCCGTCGCGCTGGCGGTCAAGGTCTCGCGCCGGACCATGGCGGTGGTTCGCCAGAACTTCGCGCTCGCCATCGGCTACAACACGCTTGCGGTGCCGCTCGCGATCCTCGGCGTCGTCACCCCGCTGATCGCGGCGGTCGCGATGTCGCTGTCCAGCCTGATCGTCGTCGGCAACTCGCTGCGCCTGGCGAGGGCGGCCGGGTGAATATTCTGGGCTTTCTCATTCCGCTCGCGCTGCTGATGGGCCTTACCGGGCTCGGCGCGTTCTTCTGGGCCATGCGCAGCGGCCAGTTCGAGGACCTGGACGGCGCCGCCAATCGCATCCTGATCGACGAGGACGAAGAGGCGAACGGGCAATGAGGCGAACGATCGCTCTGGCCGCCCTGCTCGCGATGGTCCCCGCCATGATCGGCGCGCCGCCCGCGCAGGCGAAGGGGCTTTCGGTCGCGCTCTGCTCGGGCGGCACCGTTACGATCCCCGCCGCTCCCCCGCGCGGCCCCGCCGACCAGCAGAGCCCGTGCTGCGCCAAGGCGTGCCATTCCGGCTGTTCGCGAAAGCGTTTTGACCGATCGCAATGATGAAAAGCCGTCGCGGCGCTATCCGTCACGACATGTGGAAGTACCATCCCGAACTGCTCGCAATCCCCGTGCCGCGATATACGAGCTTCCCCACGGCGGCGGAGTTCTCGGACAGTATCGGCGTTGCCGACTTCGTCTCGGCACTCGAAGGGCTGCGCGGAGAAGCCTCGCTCTACGTGCACATTCCGTTCTGCGAGAAGATCTGCTGGTACTGCGGCTGCAACACCAGCGCGGCCGGCCGGCGTGACCGCGTAACGAGCTATCTCGATGCGCTCCACCGCGAGATCGAGCTGGTGAGCGAACGCACGCCGCGCGCCGTGGATTTCACCGGGATCGCCTTCGGCGGCGGCAGCCCCAATGCGATCCGGCCGGTCGAGTTCGTGCGGCTCGTCCAGCTCCTGACGCAGGCGTTCCGAACCCCCGACCCGCTGATTTCGATCGAGCTCGATCCGCGCACGCTCTCATCCGAATGGGCCGCCGCGATCGGCGGCATCGGTATCGGCCGGGCCAGCCTCGGCGTCCAGACCTTCGGTCCCGCGCTGCAACAGGCGATCGGCCGTGTTCAGCCCGAGGACATGATAGAAAGCGCGGTGCGAATGCTGCGCGACGCGGGCGTGCGCTCGCTCAATTTCGACCTCATGTATGGCCTGCCCGGCCAGACCATGGCCGAGGTCAAGGATTCGCTGCGCAAGGCCGTCGCGCTCGGCGCGGACCGGATCGCGCTGTTCGGCTATGCCCACGTGCCGCATATGATCGCCCGGCAGCGCAAGATCGACGCGAGCGCCCTGCCCGATGCGCGCATGCGTTTCGACATGGCAGCCGAAGGGCACGACCTGCTGATCGACGAGGGCTACGTTCCCGTCGGCTTCGACCATTTCGCGCGACCCGGCGATCCTCTCGCCCAGGCAGCCCTGAGCGGTCGGCTCCACCGCAATTTCCAGGGGTTCACCGAGGATTCGGCGCAGTCGGTGCTTGGCCTTGGTGTTTCCGCGATCAGCACGCTGCCCGAAGTCATCGTGCAGAATGAAAAGAACGCGGGCCGTTACCGGATGCTGACTTCGCAGGATCGCCTCACCCCCTCGCGCGGCGTGAGACGCAGCGCCGACGACCGCCGCCGCGCACGCGTGATCGAGCAATTGCTCTGCGGGCAGAAGGCCGCGATCGCACCGGCCCTGCGTCGCGAGGTCGACGCGAGCCTCGCGCCGTACCTCGAGGCAGGGGTCTGCGCGTTCGACGGCGACGATTTGGTGATCGCGCCCGGCGGTCTGCCCTATGCCCGATCGATCGCGGCACGGTTCGACCCCTACCGCGCGCTCACGGGCAACAGGCTCAGCTCGGCGGTCTGACCTCGAACCGATGGTCCGCCATCGGCACGCCTAGTCGCGTTGCTTGTAGAACCACAGCACGCTGGCAGGCCCGTCGAGCGCGTCGCTCTGACTGATTTCCCCGGATTCCGCACGGCGGCCCATCTCGGCAAGGATCGGCTGGATGTCGTCGATCTCGACTTCGTAGAGCGCGAGATAAGGCAGGCCCGGCTCGCCCGCCATGCCCATCGCGTAATCGAAGCGCCGGCACGATTTCATCCCCGGAAGGCTGAGAATCTCGGGCGCGTGCGTCGAATCGTACCATTCGTTATATTCGTCGTCGCGGCCCGGCTTCGCCTTCGACTGCACCACCATTACGTACTTGGCCATGTTGCGCTTCTCTCCATTGCACCTCGTGACGGCGGCGATAGTGCCCCAGCACGGCGGCCGCGTCGAGCCGTCGCTTGGACGATCATTCCGTCTTGGCGATATCGCCGGATAGGTCCGCCGCGGCATAGGCCCTGAGGCCCCAGCCGGAGGTGTCCATCGCCGCGAGCCCCACCGTTTCTGCCGCGCTTTCGTCCATCACCTCGTCCCAGCGCCGCGCAATCGTCTCGGGCGTGAGTTCGCGCTCGGTAAAGCCGGGCGTGCGCGCGACGAAGCAGCGCTGCACCGCGCCGCCCACGGCGTCGATGCATTCGCCGCTCACCGGACAGCTCTCGTGCGCGAGGAAGGCGACCGCCGGCGAGGAAAGCTCGGGCGGCAGGTTCTCGCGCGAGTGGGCAAGCAGCGGCGAATCCGCTTCGAGCGTCGAGACCACGAGCCGCGTGTAGCCGCCCGGGCTGACCGCGTTGACCTTGATCCCGTGCGCAAGCCCTTCGGCGGCGAGCGCGCGCGTCATCGACCAGACGCCGCCCTTGCTCGCGGCATAGGCGGCCTGCTCGGCGAAGCCGGTCATCGCCGCCGAGGTGGTGTTGACGATCCTGCCATAGCCCGCGCGCTTCATGTGCGGCCAAGCCGCGCGCGCGCACCAGATCGAGCCCATGAGGTTGACCTGGATATGGCGCTCGATGTCGCGCGGGCTGATCGTATCGATCGGCGCGCCGATCGAAATGCCCGCGTTGTTCACCAGCACGTCGATCCGCCCGAAGGCGTCGAGCGCGCAGGCGACGATCGCTTCGGCGCCTTCGGCGCTCGCCACCGAGGCGGTGCTGGCGACCGCTTCGCCGCCCGCCGCGCGGATCTCCTCGGCCACCGCTTCGGCGCTGGCCCGGTCGGGATAGTGCCGCATTTCGGGATCGACGCCGATATCGTTGACCACGACTCGCGCGCCGCGCCGCGCCAGCAGCAGCGCATGCGCCCGCCCCAGGCTCGGGTTGCCGCCGGCCCCGGTCACCACCGCCACGCGGCCGTCGAAGCGCAACTCGTCCATGGTCTGTCTCTCCCTTCGTATCGCGGCGAACCTGCACGGGTTCGCGGCCGCCCGAAAGAGCCCGGGCCGCCGGGTTTCGAACAGGAAGCGTCAGGCGTCCAGCAAGCAGGCCGGGCAGCGCGCGCGGATCAGGCTCAGGGCGCCTGCGGACCGGTGAAAGGCTGCGTCTCGGTCCAGGCGCAGCCACCGCGTGTTTCGCCCCGCACCTTGAGCGTCGCGGTAAAAGGATAGGTGCGGTCTGACATGCCGTCGCTGCATTCGCCGTCGGTCACCATCAGCGCGAAGTCCTGGCCTTCGAGCGTACCGGTGAACGAGACCCCGGCGCGCCCGGCGAAGCGTGCGACCTCGACCGACTGGCCCTTGGTGTCTTCGGGCGTCTGGTAGGTGAGCACGCCTTCGGAAACTTGCCCGCCCCAGAACGGCTCGGTCCCGGTGAAGTGGACGAGATCGTCCTCGGCGATGCGCGCGAAGGGCTGCTTGTCGTCGGGATCGCCGGGAAGGTCGGTCCCGCCGCGGCCCGAATGGCACGCGGCCAGGCCGAGCGCGAGCGCGGCGGCGAGGAGAACGGGTGAACTGCGCGTCATCGACGCGACCCTAGGCCGATCGCGCGCGGGTGCAAGTGCGCCGCCTAGCGGCCCCGGGGAAGATACCTTTCCGCTTCCTCGAGCGACTTGACCGGGCGCGGCAGTTCGTTGGCAAGCACATGCCAGGCGCACAGCGCGACCACCGCGACCATCAGCGCGGCGAAGGCGATCGCGCCCGCCATGCCGTGCTCGCGGCTCCAGTAGAGCAGGGCAACCGAGGTGAACGATCCGGCGATCGCCAGCACCATCGCGAGGAGCAGCAACGCCGAGCCGAAGGACAGGCCCCGCTCGATCCGGCTCATTCCCCGCGTCTCGGCGACGGCGCGCAAGAACCGCCGCATGGTCATGCCATAGGCCCGGCACGAGGCATTGGCCGCGCGCAGGCAAAGCGGGTCCTTCTCGCCGACCAGATGGATTCGCGCGACGTGGTGAAGCGCGGTCCGGCTCACCGTCATGCCGAAGCGCAGGCGCTCGACCGCCGAAGCGCGCACCTCGAAGCCGCCGTCCTCGCCGTGGATCTGCAGGTCTCCCTCGATGCAATAGACCACGAGGCGCCCGCCCGCCGCCCCGCGACCGGCGAGACTGGCATGGGGCAAGGCATAGAAGCTCGCAGCGCCCTCGTCAGGCGGTCCAGTCATGCGCATCATGCGCACCCCATAGTGCCGCGCCCGCATGAGCGCAGCCCGAATCGACGGGCGTCGTTCGCAGCCGACGAACGCATTGCGCGCCCGCCGCCTGGCAAGTGCTGATAGCGATCGCGCGGCGGTTCCTATCGCACGATCGTACGGTCGCGGCGATCAGATGCCGTCGGCAACCACGTCCACTTCGGCCTGCGACTTTGCCGCCGCCTCTTCACGCGCCTTGCGTGCCTGCTCTTCGCGCTGACGGCGCGCATCCTCGGTCTTGAGTGCCTGTCTGGCCATCGAGCGCCAGGCGGCTTCGGAACGCAGCGCGCGCTCGCGCACGTTGTCGAGTTCGGCCTTGTCGGCATCGCGCGCCGCGGCTTCGGCGCGCTCATTGGCGAATTCGTAGGAAATGCTCATCTTGGTTTCCTTGCTGGAAGGAAGGAACACCGAATCGCGGACCGGCCCTAAGGCCGGTCCGCAACCTTCGCGTGGCTCACGCGGAAGCGAGATTGACCGCGGACTTCTTGCCGTTGCGTCCGGTCTCGATCTCGTAGGAAACGCGCTGATCGCGATCGAGCGTCATCATGCCGGCCGCCTGAACTGCGGTGATGTGAACGAAGCTGTCTTCGCCGCCGTCCTCGGGCTGAATGAAGCCGTAACCTTTGTCTGCGTTGAAGAATTTTACGGTGCCGATGGGCATGGGAGTGCGTCCTTCTTTCGGGAATGCGCAAGTGGACCCGCCGCGTGACGCGACGGGCTTTCGGAAAATCCGGCCGCACGATGCGGACGGTATGCATAAGGTCGTCAATCGAAAGGAAGTCGTCGCCCAAGTCGCGCCCTCTCCCCCTGAGTGGTTCCCTCAAGGGGTACGAGCGCTCGTCAACCGGCAAAGTCCGTCGCAAAATTCGACGTCAGCGGCAATCTTGTAACACGAAAGCGCGCAAAAACCTAACGACAGTCCACAAGGGCGTCCCGGCCCCGCGCGGCGCGGCCCGCCACGGCGCCGGAACGGACGCCTAGTCGATCGTGCGTGCGAGTTCGCGGTTGAGCCAGAGCGCAGCCCCGGTCGCGATCGCGCCCGAGAGCAGATAGGCACCCGAAGCCATGATCCCGAACCGACTCGACAGCAGCAGCGCGGCCAGCGGAGCGAAGCCGGCGCCGAACAGCCAGGCGAAATCCGAGGTCAGCGAGGACCCGGTGTAGCGGTGGCGCGGCGCGAACCGCGAAGACAGCGCGCCCGACGATTGCCCGAACGAGAGGCCCACCAGGATGAAGCCGGTCAGCATGAACACGGTCTCGCCCACCGTTCCGCCGTCGAGCAACTGCGGCGCGAAACCGCTGAAGGCCGCGATGGCGACCGCGGTCATACCGAGCACCGAGCGTCGGCCATAGCGGTCCGCGAGCTTGCCCGAGACGAGAATCGCCCCGATCCCGAAGCAGGCCGCAATCGCCTCGATCATCAGGAAGCGCACCGGGCTCTCCTCGGTGAACAGGAAGATCCACGAGAGCGGGAAGACCGTGACCATATGGAACAGCGCGAAGCTCGCGAGCGGAGCGAAGGCGCCCATGAGGATCGTGCGCCATTCGTGGCGCGCGGTGTCCGCCAGGGTCGCCGGGCGGAGCGAACGCTGCTCGAAGGAATCGAGATACTCCGGAGTCACGACGATTCGCAGGCGCGCGAAGAGCGCGACCACGTTGATCGCGAAGGCGACGAAGAACGGATAGCGCCAGCCCCAGTCGAGAAAGTCCTCGGCGGGCAGCGCCGAAATCAGGAACACGAACAGCAGGCTGGCGACGATCAGGCCGAGCGGCGCGCCGAGCTGGGGCAGCATCGCGTACCAGCCCCGGCGGTTGTCCGGCGCATTCATCGCCAGCAGCGAAGCGAGCCCGTCCCACGATCCGCCCAGCGCGACGCCCTGCCCCATGCGGAACAGCGCCAGCAGCAGCACGGACGCCATGCCCACGACCTCGTAGCCGGGCAGGAACGCGATCGCCGCGGTCGAGCCGCCCAGCAGGAACAGCGCGACCGTCAGCTTCGCGCCGCGGCCATAGGCGCGGTCGATGGCGGTGAAGATCGCGGTCCCGAACGGGCGCGCCAGAAACGCAAGCGCGAAGACCGCGAACGAGGCGATCGTGCCCGAAAGCGGATCGAGGAAGGGAAAGACCAGACTGGGAAACACCAGCACCGAGGCGATGGCGTAGACGAAGAAGTCGAAGAACTCCGAGGTGCGACCGATGACCACGCCGATGGCGATCTCTCCAGCGGTCACCTTGTGCGCGGGACCCCCGGCATGCAGGTCACGCGCGTCGCGTTCGGCGGAGGTCTGCGCTGTCATATCTGGCTCTCGTTGCGAATCGGGGGCTCCGCCGGAGCGGATATCGCACCCCAATGGTCATTGATCCTGATCAAAGGGATTGGACAAAATGTCCTATGTGCAGTGCAGCATGGCTCGACTAGGCGCCCGGCATGCTGTCCTTCCCCAGACGATTCCGGTCGATCCTGCGGCCCGCCGCAGCGCTTGCCGCGCTGCCGGCCATGGCCGGGTGCAACAAGATGGTGGTGCTCGACGCGGCGGGCGACGTCGCCCGCCGGCAGGGCGACCTGGTGATGATCTCCACGGTGCTGATGCTGCTGATCATCGTGCCGGTCATGGCGCTCACGATCGTGTTCGCCTGGCGCTACCGCGCCGCCAACAAGGAGGCCCGCTACGAGCCGGACTGGGATCACTCGACCCAGCTCGAGCTGGTGATCTGGGCCGCGCCGCTGCTGATCATCATCTGTCTGGGCGCGCTGACCTGGGTCGGCACGCACCTGCTCGATCCCTATCGCGCAATCGGCCGCACCGCGCCGGGCCGGCCGGTCGCCGCGACGGAAAAGCCGCTCGACATCCAGGTCGTCGCGCTCGACTGGAAATGGCTGTTCATCTATCCCGAGCAGGGCATCGCCACGGTCAACGAACTGGCGCTGCCCACGAATCGCCCGGTGCGCTTTCGCATCTCGGCCTCCTCGGTGATGAACAGCTTCTACGTGCCCGCGCTCGCCGGGCAGATCTATGCCATGCCCGGCATGGAGACCAAGCTCCACGCCGTGCTCAACGAGCCGGGCCGCTACGAGGGCTTTTCCGCGAACTACAGCGGCGCGGGCTTTTCGCACATGCGCTTCGCGGTGAACGGCCTCGACGACGCGGGTTTCGCCGCCTGGGCCCGCGATGCCCGGCAATCCAGAAACACGCTCGACCGCCTGGCCTATCTCAGGCTCGAGCAGCCGAGCGAGAACGAGCCGCACCGCCGCTTCGCAAGCGTCGAGCCGGGCCTGTTCGATGCCGTCGTCAACATGTGCGTGGAGCCAGGCAAGATGTGCATGCGCGACATGATGGCGATCGACGCCAGGGGCGGCCTCGGCCTTGCCGGCATCCACAACACCCGCCGTCTGTCCTACGACAAGTTCGCCGCGCGCGGTTCGAACCCGGCGCCCAGGCGCGGCGCGGTCACCGCGCTGTGCGAACCCGAAGCGGGTGACGGCGCCGGTTCCGGGCTCGCCGCGCCGGTCGATCCCTCTCCCCTCCTCGGCGCCGGGCTCTCAAGGCCCGGAGAGCGCCGCCCCGGCACAAGCGACGATGCCCGCCGCGTCGTCGCCTTCGACCCCGCCCCTCCCGCCACAGGCAAGCCGTAATGACCGCACAACCCACGCCCATAAGCCCGATCTTCGGGCGCTTCACGCTCGACGCGCTGCCGCTGCACGAACCGATCATCGTCGGGACCTTCGCCGCGGTCGCGATCGGCGGCCTCGCCGTGCTGGCGCTGATCACCCGATTCAAGCTGTGGGGCTGGCTGTGGAACGAGTGGTTCACCAGTGTCGACCACAAGAAGATCGGCATCATGTACATGGTCCTGGGGCTCGTCATGTTCCTGCGCGGCTTTGCCGATGCGATCATGATGCGCCTGCAACAGGTCTGGGCCTTCAATGGTTCGGAAGGCTATCTCAACGCGCACCACTACGATCAGGTCTTCACCGCGCACGGTGTGATCATGATCTTCTTCGTGGCGATGCCCTTCGTCACCGGCCTGATGAACTACGTCGTGCCCCTGCAGATCGGCGCGCGCGACGTCTCATTCCCGTTCCTCAACAACTTCAGCTTCTGGATGACGACGGCGGGCGCGGTGCTCGTCATGATGTCGCTGTTCGTCGGCGAGTTCGCGCAGACCGGCTGGCTCGCCTATCCGCCGCTGTCGGGCATCGCCTATAGCCCGGCAACGGGCGTCGACTACTACATCTGGGCGCTGCAGATCGCGGGCGTGGGCACCACATTGTCGGGCATCAACCTGATCGCGACGATCCTCAAGATGCGCGCGCCGGGCATGACGCTGATGAAAATGCCGGTCTTCACCTGGACCTCGCTGTGCACCAACGTGCTGATCGTCGCGTCCTTCCCGGTGCTGACCGCCGTGCTCACGCTGCTCAGTCTCGACCGCTACGTCGGCACCAACTTCTTCACCAACGACTTCGGCGGCTCGCCGATGATGTACGTGAACCTGATCTGGATCTGGGGCCACCCCGAGGTCTACATCCTGATCCTGCCGCTGTTCGGCGTGTTCTCTGAAGTTACCGCGACGTTCTCGGGCAAGAAGCTGTTCGGCTATACCTCGATGGTCTACGCGACGGTGGTCATCACCATCCTGTCGTACGTCGTGTGGCTGCACCACTTCTTCACGATGGGCTCCGGCGCCAGCGTCAACAGTTTCTTCGGCATCACCACGATGGTGATCTCGATCCCGACCGGCGCCAAGCTGTTCAACTGGCTGTTCACCATGTACCGCGGACGCATCCGCTTCGAGCTGCCGATGATGTGGACGGTGGCCTTCATGCTCACCTTCGTGGTCGGCGGCATGACCGGTGTGCTGCTGGCGGTGCCACCCGCCGATTTCGTGCTGCACAACTCGCTGTTCCTGATCGCGCACTTTCACAACGTGATCATCGGCGGGGTGCTGTTCGGGCTGTTCGCGGCGATCAACTTCTGGTGGCCCAAGGCCTTCGGCTTCAGGCTCGATCCGTTCTGGGGCAAGATCAGCTTCTGGTGCTGGGTGGTCGGCTTCTGGCTCGCCTTCATGCCGCTCTATGTGCTCGGCCTGATGGGCGTGACGCGCCGGATGCGGGTGTTCGACGATCCGAGCCTGCAGATCTGGTTCGCCATCGCCGCGCTCGGCGCGGTGATCATCGCCGCCGGCATCGGCGCCATGCTCGTCCAGTTCGGCGTCTCGATCTGGAAGCGCGACCAGCTTCGCGACACCACCGGCGACCCCTGGGGCGGCCGCACGCTCGAATGGTCGACCTCCTCGCCGCCGCCCGAATACAACTTCGCCTTCACCCCGGTGGTCCACTCGCTCGACGCCTGGTACGACATGAAGACGCGCGGCCACGAGCGTCCGCTGTCCGGCTATCGCCCGATCCACATGCCCAGAGGCACGGGAACCGGCGTGATCCTGTCGGCGCTGTCGCTGGTCATGGGCGTGGGGCTGATCTGGTACGTCTGGTGGCTGGCCGGCCTCGCCTTCGCGGGAATCCTCGTCGTCGCGATCGGCCATACCTTCAACTACAAGCGCGACTTCCACATCCCGGCCGCGACGGTCGAGACGGTCGAGACCGGCCGGACGCGCGCGCTCGCGGCAGGAGCCTGACCCATGACCGCCATCGCCATCACGCCCGAGGCCGATCTGCGCTTCTACGACCTCGATGAGCATGACCACCCCGACGGTCACTCGACGATGCTCGGCTTCTGGATCTACCTGATGAGCGACTGCCTCATCTTCGCGATCCTGTTCGCCTGCTATGCCGTGCTCGGCGGGAACTACGCCGCCGGGCCCGGTCCGAAGGACCTGTTCGAGCTGCCGCTGGTCGCGGTCAACACCGCGATGCTGCTGTTCTCCTCGATCACCTACGGGTTCGCCATGCTGGCGATGCAGCGCGACCAGCTCAACCAGACGCGCCTGTGGCTGCTGATCACAGCGGTGTTCGGCGGGGCCTTCCTCGCGATCGAGCTCTACGAGTTCCAGCACCTGATCCACATCGGCGCGACGCCGCAGCGAAGCGCGTTCCTTTCGGCCTTCTTCACGCTGGTCGGCACGCACGGGCTGCACGTCACCTTCGGCACGATCTGGCTGTTCACCCTGGTCGTCCAGATCTCGCGCAAGGGGCTGATCGAGGCCAACAAGCGCCGCCTCCAGTGCCTGAGCCTGTTCTGGCACTTCCTCGACGTCATCTGGATCGGCGTCTTCACAATCGTCTATCTGATGGGGATGCTGCGATGAGCGCCCACGAACAAACCGCCGGCCACCACGACGACCACGGCGGCAACCACGGCTCGCTGCGCGACTACCTGATCGGCTTCGGCCTGTCTGTCGTGCTCACCGCCATTCCGTTCTGGCTGGTCATGGCCCGTCCGCTCGCCAGCCCCGGTGTCACCGCCGCGCTGATTCTGGGCTTCGCGCTGGTGCAGATGGTGGTCCACATGATCTACTTCCTGCACATGAACGGCAAGGCGGAAGGCGGCTGGACGCTGACCGCGCTGATCTTCACCATCATCCTGGTGGTCATCATGATGACCGGATCGCTTTGGGTCATGTACCACCTCAACACGAACATGATGCCGATGCCGCCCGACATGAGCCAGATGCCGTGACGGCCCGCGCCGCCCGGCGCTCGCCCGCGATCCTCGCGGGCGCCCTGCTTGCCTTCGCCGCGATCTTCGTCGCGCTGGGCGTGTGGCAGGTCGAGCGGCTGACATGGAAGCACGCGCTGATCGCGACGGTCGAGGCGCGTACCAGCGCCGCGCCCGTCGCGGCGCCGGGCCCGGGAACATGGGCCGGGATAAACGCCATGGACGATGCCTATCGCCATGTCCGCGTGCGGGGCCAGTTCGACTACGACAGGGAAACGCTGGTGCGCGCGGTCAGCGATCTCGGCTCGGGCTACTGGGTGCTGACCCCGCTGGACACGGGCGCGTTCACCGTCCTCGTCAATCGCGGCTTCATCGCCCAGAGCGCACGCGATGCGCAGCGGCCCGAAGTCCGCGGGCCCGTGACGATCACCGGCCTGCTTCGCATCACGGAGCCCGGCGGCGGATTCCTGCACGCGAACGATCCGCAAGCGGGCAATTGGTATTCGCGCGACGTCGCCGCGATCGCCCATTCCAGCGGCCTTTCGCGCGCCGCTCCCTATTTCATCGACGCCGATGCCGCGCGCAACGCGCCCGGCGAACCGGTGGGCGGGCTTACCGTCGTTCGCTTTGCCGACAACCACGCGGTCTACGCGCTGACCTGGTTCGCCATGGCACTGCTCTGCCTTGGCGGAGCCTGGCATATCGCAGGGGAGACCCGAAGGCCGCTTCGCGCTATGGCCTAGGTGTACTCATGTCGACGATGACGTCTCCGAAGGCGGACGCAGAGTTCCCTGCCGATGCGGGCCTGCGCAACATGCTGCTGCTGCTTCAGCTCCGCTGGATCGCGGTCGGCGGGCAGCTCGTCACGATCATGGTCGCCTGGCAGATCCTCGATATCGACCTGCCGCTGGCGCAATTGCTGACGATGCCGCTGCTGCTGGCGCTGATCAACATCGTCAGCCTGCCCTACCTGCGCCGGCGGACGAGCGTCTCCAACCTCGAACTGACCGGAGCACTGCTGCTCGACGTCTTCGCGCTGTCGTGGCAGCTCTTTCACAGCGGCGGGCTGACCAATCCTTTCGCGTGGCTGTTCCTGCTCCAGGTGGTGGTCGGCGCGATGCTGCTCGAGGCGCGCTCGTCGTGGGGTGTCGTCGCGGCCATCCTCGTCGCGCTCGGCGTACTCACGCTGGGGCCCGAGCCGCTTGAATTGCCGCCGCGCTACGCCGACGACCCGCTGGCGCTCTACCTGCAAGGCAGCCTCGTCTGCTTCCTGCTGAGCGCGGTCCTGCTGGTCGTGCTGGTGACGCGGATCAGCCGCAACCTGCGTGAGGCCGACGCGGCGCTCGCCGCGATCCGCCAGCGCGCGCTGGAAGAGGATCACATCGTGCGCATGGGTCTGCTCGCCTCGGGCGCGGCGCACGAACTGGGCACGCCGATGTCCTCGATGTCGGTGATCCTGGGCGATCTCGCGCGCCATCCCAAGGTGTCGGCCGACGAGGAGATCGCGGTCGACGTTGCCGAGATGCAGGACGAATTGCAGCGCTGCAAGCTGATCGTCGGCGGCATCCTGATGTCGGCGGGCGAGATTCGCGGCGAGAACCCCTCGGTCACCACGGTCCATGCCTTCCTTGCGGACGTCATCGCCGACTGGCGCGACCGGACCTCGGGCGAAATCGTCCTGATCGACGACTTCGGCGAGGACGTTGCGATCGTTTCCGATCCGGCGCTGCGGCAAGTGATCGGCAACGTCATTGACAATGCGCTCGAAGTCTCGCCGGAAGGCACGACCATCCACCTGCAGCGCGCCGGCGCGCTGCTGGTGCTCGACGTGCTCGACCGGGGCCCCGGCTTCGCGCCCGAAATGATGGAAGCCTTCGGCCGTCCTTATTCCTCGACCAAGCAGAAGACGGGTGGGGGGCTCGGCCTGTTTCTCGTCGTCAACGTCGTGCGCAAGCTCGGCGGCAAGGTCGAAGTGGCCAATCGCCGGGAGGGCGGCGCGCAAGTGCGGCTGACCGTGCCGCTCGCCGCGCTCGCGATCGAAATGGAGAATACCCGATGACCGCCGGTTCCATGCGCCTCGTCATCGTCGAGGACGATCCCGCCTTCGCCCGCACCCTGCGCCGGTCGTTCGAGCGGCGCGACTACGAGACCGCGCATGCCGCCAGTCCGGACGAACTCGAAGCGCTGCTTGAGGGAGGCCTGCGGTTCGATTTCGCCGTCGTCGACCTCAAGCTCGGCACGGCATCCGGGCTCTCGTGCGTGCGAATGCTCCACGAGGCCGACGCGGCGACCCGGATCGTGGTGCTGACAGGCTTCGCCTCGATCGCGACGGCGGTCGAGGCGATCAAGCTCGGCGCGTCACACTACCTCGCCAAGCCCGCCAACACCGACGACATCGAGGAAGCCTTCGGCCGGACGACGGGCGATCCCGACGTCCCGCTCGAAGGGCGCAAGAGCACGATCAAGACGGTGGAATGGGAATATATCCACGGCGTCCTCGCCGAGTGCGACTTCAACATCTCCGAAGCCGCGCGGCGGCTGGGGATGCATCGGCGCACGCTCGCGCGCAAGCTCGACAAGCGCCAGCTCCGCTAGATCGCCGCGCCCGACGCGCGAGCGGGCACGTCCTAGAGATCGATCGAAGCCGAGAGCTTGAACGTGCGCGGCGCGCCCTGGAGCAAGTCGGGCCGGAACGTGTCGAACGAGGTCGACCAATAGCGCTTGTCCGCCACGTTATCGACGAGGAAGCGCAGGGTAAGCGGATTATCGCCCACGACGACGACGTAACGCGCGCCGAGATCGAAGCGGGTCCAGTCGTCGAGGCTCAGCGTATTCGCCGCGTTGGCGGGCTGCTCGCCGGTGTGGACGACGCGGCCCGTCAGCGTCAGCGCCGGGACGAACGGCACGTCCCACTCGACGTTGGCGTTGACGAGATAGTCGGGCACGCCGATCGCATCGTTGCCCTCGTTCACGCCATCCGCCGTGCGCCGCAGCTTGGCGTCGAGGATCGAGCCGCCGGCGATGATCCTGAGGCCGTCGACCGGCTCGCCCTCGAAGCTCAGTTCGATGCCGCGATTGCGCTGGATGCCGTTGGGGCCATAGCGCAGGAACCCGGCGCGATCGGGATCGGGCGTCAGGATCGCGGTCGCGCGGTCGATCTGGAACAGCGCGAGGCTCGCCGAGAAGCGCGGTAGCGTCAGCTTGCCGCCCACCTCGTACTGCTTCGACTTTATCGGCGGCAACACCTGCCCGGCGTTGCTGACGGGTATGTCGCCGCTCGCGGCCGGCGCGGCCGAGCCCTGCACCAGCGCCTCGATGCGGTTGGCGTAGAGCGAGACGCCTGCGACCGGCTTGATTACCACGCCGACGACGGGCGTCACCGCGTCCTGCTTGTACTCGTCGACCTTTTCGCGCGTGAAGGCCGAATAGGACTTGGTCTGGATCTGTTGCAACCGCATGCCCGCCGTCAGCAGGATGCGATCGTCCCACACGCCGATGGTGTCTGAAACGAACGCGCTCATCAGGCGTGTGCGTGAGATCGGGAACGGATCGTCGAGATCGCCGCCGAAGAACGTCACCATTGAGGGCTGCTCGACGGTGACCGGCGCGTAGATGTTGTTGATTTCGGACGATTCCGCATAGAACTCGTAAGCGTTGCGGTTGACCTGCCAGATCGCCGAGCCGCCGAAGTTGAACTCCTGCGTGATGCCGCCCGAGCCCAGCTTGACCCTCAGGCCCGCGGTCGCCGCTTCATTGTTGTCGGTGCGCGGGATCAGCGAGCCCGAGACGGTGGCCTCGCCACTCGCGAGATCGGTCAGGGTCAGGGTGCTGTAATAGCCGTTTTCCGACCCGTCGCGCGCGCCGAACGCGGCGTAGAGCATCGCATCGTCGGACAAGTCGTATTCAGCGCGGAATTCGCCGTAGATATCGCGCAGCGTCGTGAACTGGTAGGGCTGGCCGTAGTTCGCGTCAGCCTCGGGGACACGCGGGATGGCGGTGATGCCTGCGCCCAGCGTCAGCTTGGGCCGCAGCCGCGCGACGTGCACGCGCTGGTAGGCCAGATCGAGCGAAAGCCGCAGCGGCCCGGAATCGTAGTCGATCGCGCCGCCGATCACGTAAGTGCTGCGAAACTCATCGTCGATCGCGACATCGCCGCGCCGCGCCGCGCCGTTCACGCGTACGCCCCACTCGCCCCCCGCGCCCAGGCGCCGGGCGACGTCGAAGCTGCCGCCGAAGTGTGCGCTCGAGGTGTAGTTGGCGGTCAGCCGGGTCAACGCCTTGCTGCCGGCGCGCTTGGGGATCAGGTTGACGCTGCCGCCGACGCCCGACCCGCCCGGCGCGGCGCCGTTGAGGAAGGCGCTCGCGCCGTTGAGCACCTGGACCTGCTCATAGAGTTCGGGCGCGATGAGCTGGCGCGGGGTGATGCCGTAGAGACCATCGAAGCCGACGTCGTCGCCGGCCAGCGAGAAGCCGCGGATCACGAACTGCTCGGCGGCATTGCCGAAGCCGTAGCTGGTCCGGACCGAGGGATCGTTCTCGAGCACCTGTCCCAGCGTCTGCGGCTGCTGGTTGAGGATCAGCGCGGCGTTGTAGCTCTTGATCGCAAAGGGCACATCCTCGGCCGCCTTGTCGCCGAGCACGCCGAGGCTGCCTTCGCGCGCGACGCCCGTGGCATTCTGCCGCTGGGCGATGACGATGATCTCCTCCCTGCTCTCCTCCTGCGCGCTCGCCGGCGCGGCGAGCGCCACGGCCAGCAGCGAGGCGCCGAACCCTGCGACGGCGCGAAATCGTTGTGTCTTCATTGCTTTTCCTTATTGCGCGCGCTTGATTGCATCGCGCCCTTTCCTTCATTTTCGCCGTGTCGCCATTGCCCAGGCCGTGGCGATGACGGGCACCGCGAGCCCGACCCAGGCGAGCGCGTCGCGCCAGCCGTCTCCGGTCAACGCACTGACGAGACCGATCACGCCGGCCACGCAGATCGCGGCCGGCATCGCGAAGGTCGCCCCCAGCCGCCCGCTCCGCCGACCGCCGCGCGTCATGCCGCGGGCGCCAGAACGCCGCCGCTCTCGACCTCGCGGACATGGGAGGCGACGGAATTGCGGCGTTTGCCCAGCCACAGGTAGACGCCCGTCGCCAGCACCACGATCGTGAATAGGTCGAGCACCGCCCACAGCAGCTTGAGCGGCAGTCCGCCGTAATCGCCGAAGTGCAGCGGCCGCGACAGCGACAGCGCCTGATAGTACCAGGGCATCGGCCGCGCGTCGGTGAACACGCCGGTTTCGGCATCGATCAGCGCCGGTGTCAGCAATCGCTCGGTCAGCGGCGTGTCGCCCTGGAAGAACACCGCGTAGTGATGCTTCGAGCTGAAGCTGCCGCCCGGGAAGGCGATGAACTGGGGGTTGCTGCCCGGCAGCGCCTTGCGCGCCTCGGCCATCGCGTTGTCGAGTGAGCCATAGCGCGAGGGCGGCACCGCCCCCTTCGCCGCGTAGGCGCGCGTCATCGCGGCCAGCTCGCGGCTCTGCCACAGATCGGTGATCGGCGTGGCCAGCGCGTTGATCACCCCGGTCGCGCCGACCACGGTCATCCACGCGAGCGCGACGATGCCCAGCAGGTTGTGATAATCGAGCCACTTTACCCGCGCGCTGCGCGATACGCGCAAGGTGCCGAAGTCCAGCTTGCGCATGAACGGGGCGTAGAGCACCACGCCTGAAACGATCGCCGCGACGAACAGCAACCCCATCGCTCCCAGGAACAACATGCCCGCCAGCCCCAGGAACATGTCGGTGTGAAGCTGGAGCAGGAAGTGCATGACGCCACTGTCGTCCTCGGCGCCGAGCGCGCGACCGGTCGAGCGGTCGAAAATCTGCACCGTCATCTCGCTTGCGGGCGAGTCCGGGCGCGGGGCGGTTGTGACCGTCATCGAGGGCTGATCGTTGTCGAAGGCCATGAACACCGGCACCTCGCCGGGACGCGCGGCGAGCGCGCGCGCCAGCATGGCATCGAGCGGGAGCAGCCCCGGCGCCTCGCCCGACGAGCCGACGCCCGGCATGCCGTAGTGCGGCGCGGCTTCGCTCAGTTCGTCGATCTCATGATGAAATACGAGCGGGAGACCGGTGACGCAGAGCATCAGCAGGAAGAGCGTGCATGCCAGACTGGTCCACTTGTGGACGAGATACCAGCCGCGGATCGCCTTCTGCGTCACCCTCGTTCTTCTGCAAATAATTCGCAATAGCGGCCCGGCTAGCGAGCGCACTCCCGGCTGTCAAGCCGCGCGGCTTGCCGACGAGCGGACGGGTCCCCGCGCCCCGGCGGCAGCGAAGCGCGCCGCCGGTCAGCGGCGTGCGGCCGCGCTCTTCGCCCGGATGGCCTTGAATTCCGAGCCGTCCTTCCAGCTCGGCCAGCTCTGGGCGTTCGCGAGTTGCTCGGCGATGGTGCCCACGAGTTCGATGTCCTCTACGGCACCGGCGAGGTTCCAGCTCTCGTCCCAGGCGTCGCAGGCCTGATGATAGCAATCGCCGGTATAGGCATCGATCCAGGCCTGCCCCGCCTCGCGCCCGCCTTCGACGAGGTCCGAGGCTCCGGCGATGCCCATCAGCAGCATCACCGGCACCCCGCGCTTGGCGAAGGAGAAGTGGTCGGCGCGGTAGAACAGTCCGCGCTCGGGCAGACTTTCGGGCGTGACGGTGCGGCCCTGCGCCTTCGCCACCCGCGCCATGTCGTCCTCGAGACTGTCCTGCCCTTTGCCGACGAGCACCACGTCCCTCGCGCGCCCGGCGGTCTGCAGGATGTCGATCGCGAGGTTGGCGACCGTGGTCTCGAGCGGATAGACCGGATTGGCGGCGTAGTACTCGGAGCCGAGCAGGCCGCGTTCCTCGGCGGTCCACGCCGCGAACAGAACGCTGCGCTCGGGCGGCGGCCCCGCCTTCATGCTGCGCGCGATCTCGAACAGCGCGGCGATGCCCAGCGCGTCGTCGTTGGCGCCGGCGCGGTACTTGCGGCCCTGCGCCTCGGGCTTGCCCTCGCCGTAGGCGTCCCAGTGCGCGCCGAGGCTGACGGTCTCCTCGGGCCGCTCGCTGCCCGGGATGCGCGCGAGCACGTTGTGGCTCTCGATCCGCTCATGCTCGACGGGAACGGTCGCGTCGAATGTCACGCCTTCTAGCGTCACCGGGCGGAACTGCGGCGAACGCGCCCGCTTTCGCAGGCCCGCGAGATCGAGACCGGCCGAGGCGAACAGCTTTTCCGCCGCATCGCCCGCGACCCACCCCTGCAGCGCCAGCGTGGTCAGATCCTCTGGCTTGCGCGCGATGTCGTAATTCTCGCCGCCCGGGCTGACGACGACGTTCCAGCCGTAGCCCGCCGCCTCGGTTTCATGGACGATCAGAGCGCCGACCGCGCCCTGCCGCGCGGCTTCCTCGAACTTGTAGGTCCAGCGGCCATAGTAGGTCATCGTGCGGTCGCCGAACTTGCCGGCGGCCGGCTCGCCGGGGGCGGCGGCGAAATCGGGATCGTTGACGAGGAAGACGACGACCTTGCCCTTGAGATCCGCGCCCTTGAAATCGTCCCAGCCGCGTTCGGGTGCCCTCACGCCGTAACCGACGAACACCACGGGCGCCTTGGCGATCCGCGCCTGGTCGTCGGGTCTGAGCGTCGAGACGTAGACCTGCTCGCCCTGATTGGCGGGCATCGCGCCTTGCGGCGTGGCAAAGGCCATCGTGCCCTCGCCGAGCCGTGTGTGCAGCAGCGGCACCGCCTGCACCCAGCTTCCGTCCGGCCCCGCCGGTTCGAGCCCGATGTCCTGGAACCGGGCGATCAGGTAACCGATCGTGCGATCCTCGCCACTGGTGCCGGGCGCGCGCCCCTCGAACACGTCGGACGCCAGGGTGCGCACGTCGCGTTCGAGATTGCCGGGATCGACCTCGACCTTGGCGAGAGCGGGAACGGAAACGGCGGCCGCAAGCAGGGCCGGAACGAGCGCGAAGTGTCGGAATTTCATCGATTCAGTTTAGGCCGAGGCGCGTGAAGCGCAACCGGCCGCCTCAAAGACGGGCGTGGCGCCGCCATGCTCTGCCGGAAAGACCAGCGCGCTTCGTCGCGGCGCACCGACGCATTGTTGAGTCCGGCTCATCAGTTCGTTGCCCTCGCGCCCCCTAATCGGGAACTCTTTGCGGCGCTACCTGATTGAGTGGGTGCCCGTATGGGCGCTCATGAAACCAAAGGAGCCGGAATTTGGCACCCCGAACGAGACTGGCGATGCTGGCGGCCTTCGTGGCGACAAGCGCGAATGCCGCGCCGGCGCGACAAGGAGATGAAGCGATGAAGATACTTCGCAGCGAGGAACAGCAGGAAGTCCAGGGCCCCGAGGACTACTTCACCGGAAAGGCCACGATCAAGGGCCAGTTCGCTCGCGACGAGCCTTCACGCATCACCGGCGCAATCGTCACCTTCGAACCGGGCGCCCGCACCGCCTGGCATACGCACCCGCTCGGACAGACGCTGATCGTCACCGACGGTATCGGCTGGACGCAGGTGGACGGCGAGGACAAGATCGAGTTCCACGAAGGCGACATCATGCTCTGCCCCAAGGACAAGAAGCACTGGCACGGGGCCACGCCCCATTCGTCGATGACCCATATCGCGATCCAGGAATCGCTCGACGGCAAGAACGTGACCTGGCTCGAGAAGGTCACCGACGAGGAATACCTCGCCGGCTCCGACGAGGGCTGACGATGCCCCACGTGGTCGTCAAGCTCTGGCCGGGCAAGTCCGAAGCACAGAAGCGCGCCCTTTCGGACGCCATCGTCGCCGACGTGACCGCCATCCTCGGATACGGCGAGCAGTCGGTGTCGGTCGGCTTCGAGGAGGTCCCTGCCGCCGACTGGAACAATGCCGTCTTCGGGCCGGATATTCTGTCGAAGTGGGACACGCTCCTCAAGCAGCCCGGCTACGGCGAGCGCCCGAAAGAACGCTGATCGTGGCCCCGGCATCCCCACCGATGAACGCGCGCGCCAGCGACGATCGCGGCGACGGCACCACGCTGGCCGTAGTGTCTGCGGCGACCGCGCTGGTTCTCGTCGTCTTCACGGTCCCGTTGACGACGCTTACCTCGACGGCCCGGGCTTTGGCCGCGGGGCCCGGCGCGCAGGCATGGATCCTGAGCGCGATGAGCGTCGGCGCCGCGATCGGCCTGCTCGCCAGTGGGGCGATCGGCGATGACTACGGACGGCGGCGGACATTCGTCGCGGGGGCGGCGCTGCTCGCGGTCGCCTCGGTGGGCGCGGCCCTGTCGCTCTCGCCGCTCATGCTCATCCTGTGCCGCATCGTGCAGGGCATCGGCGGGGCGGCGCTGCTGTCGTGCGGGCTCGGTATCATCGGGCAGGCCTACTTCGGCCATGCGCTCACCCGCGCGTCCGGCATCTGGGCGGCGGCGCTCGGAGCGGGCGTCGCCGCAGGGCCGGTGCTGGCGGCGGGGCTCGACGGCCTCGCCGGGTGGACCGCACCGCACTGGTTTACCGGGCTTGCCGCGGGGGCACTCGCGCTGGCGGGGCGCTTTTTCCTCGCCGAGTCCGCCGCGGCCAGACCGCGAAAGGTCGATCTGGCGGGAACGATCCTGCTGGGAACCGGACTTGCCGCGCTGCTTGGCGGCCTGACCCAGAGCCGCTCGGGCTGGGACCAGCCGCTGGTCTACGCGATGCTGTTCGGCGGGATGGCGCTGTTGGCCGCCTTCGTCGTTGTCGAAAGCCGCATCGCGGAGCCGATGCTCGACATCGGCCTGTTCCGCCGCCCGGCCTTCACCGGCGCCACCATCGGCGCGCTGGCTTCGGGCGCGGGCGTCCTGTCGCTGATGTCGCTGATCCCGACGCTGCTCGAACGGGCGATGGGCGTGAGCACGATAGCGACTGCCTTCGTGCTCATCGCATGGTCGGGAACGACCGCGATCACGGCTTACGCGGTGCGCTGGCTGCCCGCGTCTTCCGAGACCCTGCTCGTCGGCGGTCTGGTGGGCTGCGCGATCGGCCAGGTCGCCGTGTTCGGCGTAGCCGCAGACAGTTCGGTCTTGCGCCTGCTGCCTGGTATGATCCTGGCGGGCGCCGCCAACGGTGTGCTCAACGCCTCGCTGGGACGACAGGCCGTGGCCAGCGTGCCGACGGACCGCAGCGCGATGGGCAGCGGCGCCAATAACACCGCGCGCTATGTCGGTTCGGCGACCGGCATCACGATCTGCGCCGTCCTCATCACCCACGCCGGGGCGAAAGGCGGCGTCGCGGGGCTGCTTGAAGGCTGGAACCACGCGGTCCTGCTGTCCGCCGCATTCTCGCTGCTCGGCGCGCTCGGAATCGTCTGTTGCAGAACCAGCGCGACGCCATGCCAAATCGAAGAAACGGAAAGGCTCGAAGCATGATACTCGAAGAAACCTACACGCTGAACAACGGCGTCGTCATTCCCAAGCTCGGCCTCGGCACGTGGTTCATTGACGACGACAAGGTGGCGCAGGCCGTGCGCGCAGCAGCCGAGATCGGCTATCGCCATTTCGACACGGCGCAGGCCTACGGCAACGAACGCGGAGTCGGCGAAGGCATCCGCACTTGCGGCATCGCGCGCGACGAACTGTTCGTCACGACCAAGCTGGCGGCCGAGGTCAAGGATCTCGACGGCGCGCGCGAGGCCATCGACGGCTCGCTGAAGACGATGGGGCTGGACATGATCGACATGATGATCATCCACAGCCCGCAGCCCTGGGCGCAATTCCGCGAAGGCGAGCACTTCTTCGACGGCAACCTGCAAGCCTGGCGCGCGCTCGAGGAGGCCCAGCAGGCCGGCAAGATCCGCGCCATCGGCTTGTCCAACTTCGAGAAGGTCGATCTCGACAACATCCTCGAGAACGGCTCGGTCCGGCCAGCGGTCAACCAGATCCTCGCCCATGTCAGCAACACCCCGTTCGACCTGATCGACTACATCGAGAGCAAGGACGTTCGGGTCGAGGCCTATTCGCCCGTCGGCCACGGCAAGATCCTGAGCGACGAGACACTTACCGCGATGGCCCGCTCCTACGGCGTCGGCGTGCCGCAGCTGGCGATCCGCTATTGCCTGCAACTCGGCCTGCTGCCGCTGCCCAAGACCGCCAATCCGGCCCACATGCGCAGCAATTCCGATGTCGATTTCGAGATCAGCGACGCCGACATGGAAAAGCTCAAGTCCCTCGCACCGATCGAGGATTACGGTGACGCAAGCGCCTTCCCGGTGTTCCAGGACAAGGCTCGAGCGAAGTAATCGCGACGCAAGATCGCGAAAGGACGGCCCTCGCCTTCCCTCCCTCCTCCCACGGCGGGGGTCGTCCGCCCGATCGCAGCACAGGAGACCCAACCTTGGCCACCAAGACACTGCCGATCCTGACCGCGGCAGCGCTGTTCGTCGCCGCCCCCGCCCTGAGCCAGCCGACAACCAGCATCAAGGATTCCGACATGACAGTCTCACCCGCGCTCGAAAATGCGAACCGCGACGAAATCCTGGGTCGCCTGTGGCGCAACGAGGCGCTGTCCGCACGCGATCGCGGTCTTGCCACCGTGGCCGTGCTGGTGGCGCGCAACCAGACCGACAGCCTGGCCGAATATACCGCCCGGGCACTCGACAGCGGCGTGAAGCCTTCCGAGATTTCCGAGGTGCTCTATCACCTCGCCTATTATGCCGGCTGGCAGAACGCGATGGAGGCGGCTCCGCGCGTTGCGGAAGTCTTCGAAGCACGCGGCGTGGACGCGGCCCCGATGCCTCCGGCCGACCCGAGCGACCTGCTGCCGCTCGACGAGGAGGCCGAGGCCCAGCGGCAGAAGACCGTCCAGGACACCTACGGCTCGATCTCGCAAGGCGTGGTCGACGACACGACCCGGCTGCTGTTCCAGGATCTCTGGCTGCGGCCGGCGCTCGCTCCGCGCGACCGCAGCCTCGTGACGGTCGCGGCGCTCGTCGCGGCGGGCCAGACGGAGCAGATCGGCTTTCACCTCAACCGGGCGATGGACAACGGTCTGACCAGGCCGGAGGCATCGGAACTGCTTCACCACCTTGCCTTCTATGCGGGCTGGCCCAACGTGTTCTCGGCCATGCCCGTCGCCGGCGAGGTCTTTCAGAAACGCCAGGACTGACCGGCGGGCGGGGGCGCGCCGCCCCTCACCGCCGCCTCAGGTCCTGCCCGGCTCGCCGGGGCCCGCCGTTTGAGCGCTGGAGCCGGCGCGACCGGGGGCCGGTCACCCCGCCATGTCGCAAGGCAGTGCACCTCCTGGCATGCTCGGCAAGCGCATCGCCGATCCCGAGGGGATCGAGGGCCCGCCGACTTCGGCGTACCGAAGATCGCACCGCAACTGCCGGCCTCCGCCGCGAAGCACGAGATCGCAAGAACTCCGCCCAAAGCATCGCGGCACGATGGTTTTCGCCGCGCGCCCGGCGGCGGGATCGTTCACCTCACGGCCTCGTCCGCAAGCTGCTTGACGACCTCCCTCCTCGATGCAAATAGAATGTTAATGCGAATCACTTGCATTATCAAAAGGGGGTTTTGTGGAGCGCGATCGTCGTCCTCTTGGTGAAGGAAGCTGCCGCGAGGCGAAAGCGCCCGGCAGGCGGGCCCCGCGCCCTGCCTGCGCCACTCTGGCCATGGCCTTCGCTCTGCTGAGCCCGCCGGCGTCGGCGCAGGACAACGACGGGCTTTTCTGGCTCAACCGGCTGAACCAGATCGTCGTGACGGCGACGCGCACGCCGGTACGGATCGAGGACGTGCCCGCCACCGTATCGGTCAAGTCCTCCGAGGAGATCGCCGACGAAATGGCGACCGACATCAAGGATCTCGTTCGTTTCGAACCGGGCGTCAGCGTGCAGCGCCAGCCCGCGCGCTTCGGCGCGGCGCTCGGCTCGACGGGCCGCGACGGGAACGCCGGTTTCAACATCCGCGGCATCGGCGGCAACCGAGTGCTCATCCAGGTCGACGGCGTGCGCGTGCCCGATGGATTCAGTTTCGGCGCGCAGGCTTCGGGCCGCGGCGATTACGTCGACCTTGGCCTGATCAAGTCGGTCGAGATCCTGCGCGGCCCCTCCTCGGCGCTCTACGGCAGCGACGGACTGGCCGGCGCGGTCAGCTTCATCACCGCCGACCCGGCCGACTTCCTCGATGCGAACGAGAGGATCGGCGGGTTCGTGCGGGCATCCTATGCGAGCGCGGACCAGGAGTTCGCCGAAACCGCGATTCTTGCGGGCCGTTTCGGCGAGTGGTCGATGATGGCGGCCTACACCCGCCGCGATTTCGAAGAGCTCGACAACAAGGGCACTGTCGGGGGCACGGGCGCCGCGCGCACCAAGCCCAATCCGCAGGACGGCCGTTCGGACGCGGTGCTCGGCCGGCTGGTTTACGAACCGGCGGGCGGGCACAAACTGCGCCTGACGGGCGAATACGTCGATACCCGCCTCGACACCGATGGCCTGACCAACCTCAGCTCGACCGTGGAACTGCTGCGGGCACGCGACACGGGCAAGCGCAAGCGTGTGACGCTCGACTGGACCTGGGAGGGAACCGGCGCGATCGACTACGCCCATGCCGCTGTCTTCTGGCAGGACGGCGAGGACGTGCAGTTCACCGACGAGGATCGGACTCCCGCCGAGGACCGCGAGCGGCTCAATACCTTCGAGAACAGGGTGATCGGCGCCGCGGCCGATGCCCGCGCCGACTTCGCCACCGGGCCCGTGCTCCACCGGCTGGTGTTCGGAGGCGACGTGAACCGGACACGGCAGGAGGGCCTGCGCGACGGCACGGTTCCGCCCTTCGGAGAGACATTCCCGACCCGCGCGTTTCCCTCCACCGATTTCACCCGCGTCGGCCTGTTCGTCGGCGACGAGATCGGCATCGCTGACGGCGCGCTGACGCTCTATCCGGCCTTGCGCTTCGACTGGTACGACCTGTCGCCGCGCAACGACCCGCTGCTGCCGCAATTCGATGCCAGCGGACAGAAGGATTCGCGGCTCTCGCCCAAGCTCGGCGCGGTATGGAAACTGGCGGAGGGCGTGCGGATATTCGCCAACTACGCGACCGGATTCAAGGCGCCCGAGCCGGGGCAGGTGAACCAGTTCTTCGAGAACCTCGCCTTCGGCTACACCTCGCGCCCCAATCCCGATCTCGGACCCGAGCGCAGCGAGAGTTTCGAGGGCGGACTGCGGCTGACGTCGCGGCATGTCAGCCTCGATCTCACCGCCTTCTCTTCGCGCTATCGCGATTTCATCAGCCAGGAAGTGGTCTCGGGCAGCTTCACGCCGACCGACCCCGCCGTCTACCAGTTCGTCAATCTCGATCGCGTGCGGGTCAAGGGAGCCGAAGCGCGGTTCGAGGCGCGGTCGGCCAGCGGCCTCCACGCGAACCTCGCGCTGTCCTATGCCAAGGGAACGGTCATCGATCCCGATGGCGCGCGCACGCCGCTGTCCACGGTCGATCCGCTCAAGCTGGTGGCGGGCGCGGGATACCGCGATCCGGGCGGACGCTTCGGCGCGCAAGTCATCGCCACGCACAGCGCGCAGAAGGCGCTCGATCGCACCACCGGTCTGTGCACGCCGAGCTGCTTTCGCCCCGATGCCTTCACGATCCTGGATTTGACCGCCTTCGCGGCGCTCACCGAGGCACTCAAGCTGCGCGCCGGTGTGTTCAACCTGCTGGACGAGAAGTACGCCTGGTGGAGCGACGTGCGCGGCCTTGCCAGTACATCGAGCGTGACCGACGCCTATACCCAGCCCGGCCGCAACGCGAGCGTTTCGCTTACCTATCGCTTCTAGGTTCGAGGGAGAGCCATCAACATGAAACACCTGACCAAGCTTCTTGCCGGCAGCCTTCTGGCGCTGGCCTTCGCCACCAGCCCGGCGCTCGCGCATCCGCCGATCACCGCCGAGGCGGCTGCCGCCGGTTTCGAGGAGGATCGCGCCGACATCCTCGCCATGGCGGGCAACTACAAGGTGCGCTTCGACATGCAGGAGAGCACGCGCTGGGACCCCGCCTATTCCCCGCTCGACCGCAAGATCTCGGGCGGCAACGAGGTCGTACGGGTGATCGAGGACACCGGACGCAGGATCGTGCTGCAACACCTGCTGGTGATCGAGCACGAGGGCAAGACGCACGTCATCAAGCACTGGCGTCAGGATTGGGAATACGAGCCCGCGCGCGTGCTGGTCTATGCCGATACCAACACCTGGAAATGGGAAGACGTGCCCGAGCGGATGCGCACCGGGCGCTGGTCGCAGACCGTCTGGCAAGTCGACGACTCCCCGCGTTACGGCGGCTGGGGACAGTTCGAGACGCAGGCCGGGGTGCGGCGCTGGCGCTCGAACTGGACCTGGCGCCCGCTGGCCCGCCGCGATGCTGTACGCCACCCCGTCTACGACCGCTACTACGCCATCAACCGGCATCAGAACGGCCCCGAGGGCTGGATCCACTGGCAGGACAACACCAAGATGGGCCGCAAGGACGGCAAGCTCGTGCCGATCGTTCAGGAATACGTGTTGAACACCTATACCCGGTTCGACGGTTTCGAGGTGAAGGCGGCCGACGATTACTGGGCGAGCACCAAGGACTACTGGCAGGGCGTGCGGGCCGAGTGGGATCGCGTCGCGGAGGCGAACGGCGGCATCTTCATCAAGGAGGAAGCCGAGACGGGAACCGTCATCAGCGCGCGGTTGCTGCAGACCGCCGACGATATCGTCGACGGCGAAACCGACACTGCCAGGGCCCTCGCCGAAGCGCGGACGCTGATTGCCGAAAACACCGGCCCGGAATGATCACCAAACAACGAATAAACTTATGTTAGAAATGGATTTTTTATTTTTCTCTCCGGGAACGAACGCTCCCGTTTTCGCCTTGTGATGTTGAGGGAGCGGATCGCCTGCGACAGACTTGCGCGCTCTCTCATCGCCGGAGAGAGAAAATGTTCAGTTATCTGTTGAAATTCATCGACGAGACGACGGACTGCGACAGCAAGCCGTTCCACTTCAAAGCGCCCGACGCCAGCGAGGCGCTGCTCATCGCCCGCACCGAAGCCGGCCATCGCGACGTCGAGCTGTGGAAGGGAAGCACCAAGCTCTGCACGCTGCGCGCAGGGACAACCTGACCGACAACGCGCGCGAGGCGCCCCGTCAATGCAGACCGGATCGCCCGGGTGCCCGAGCGATCCGGGACAATCTCCCTCGCCGGGAACCGTCTCTTGGCCGGTGCAGGACGAACCGCCCGGCTCCGTGTCGGCCCAGGCGCCAGCCCAATGTCATCGCAAGGAGCCGTGTCACCGGCAGCCGCCCGCGACCGACGGCAGTGTCGGCCGCGGAAGGGCCGTTTCCGGCCGTGGCGATGGCATCATCAACCGAAGTGGAAGCCCCCGACGTCGGCGACGAGATGGCTAGGGTCGATGCCCTGCAATTCGATCACGGCGCTGTCGAAGCTGATGATCGTGTTGCCGTCCTTCGCGGTGACGGTCGGCTGCTGCTGCGACTTGAAGGTCTCGGGAAGGTCGATCCGGTCGCCCATGCCGAAATCCATCACGACGTCGCTACCGCTGTCCGAGGTGAACACGAACGTGTCCGCCCCGTCTCCGCCGTAGAGGACATCGTTGCCCTTGCCGCCCACGATCTCGTTGTCGCCCGCGTTGCCGGTGATGACATTGGCGAGGCTGTTGCCGACGGCGCGAAGGTTCTCGCCGCCCAGCAGGGTCAGGTTCTCGAGATTCGCGCCCAGCGCATAGTCGATCGATGACTCGACGGTATCGACGCCGCCGCGCCCGTAGTGGACCCATTCGGTAACGGTGTCGCCGATGCTGTCGACGACGTACGTGTCGTCGCCGTCGCCGCCTTCCATCTTGTCGGCACCGGTCCCGCCGTCGAGGAGGTCGTTTCCGTCCCCGCCGATCAGGTGGTCGTCACCGCCATTGCCGTGAAGCCGGTCGTCGCCGCCCAGGCCCATGAGCAGGTTGCTCGCGTCGTTGCCGGTAAGGCCATCGGCCTGAGCGGTGCCCGTCGCGTTGATCGCGCGGTCCCCGATCAGGATGACCTCCTCGACATTGGCACCCAGCGTGTACGAGATCCACGACTTGACCGTGTCGTGCCCGCCCTCGACGGTTTCGACGACGGTGTCGTTGTAGTTGTCGACGATGTAGGTGTCGTTGCCCGCGCCGCCGGTCATCGCATCGCTTCCGCTGCCGCCATCGAGCAGGTCGTCGCCGTCGCCGCCGTCGAGAATGTCGCTCCATTCACCACCTTCGAGGATGTCGTCGCCGCTCCCGCCGTAAAGCGTATCCTTGCCGATGCCGCCGCGCAGCGTGTCGTTGCCGCCGTTGCCGTACAGCGTGTCGGCATCGCCGCCGCCGTCCAGCAGATTGGCCGCGTCGTTGCCGATCAGCGTGTTGCGATTGTTCGAACCGAACCCGTCGATCGCGGCCTGCCCGGTGAGGGTCAGGTTCTCCAGGTTGTCGGTGAGCGAAAAGCTGACCGCGGATTCGACGAGATCGGTCCCGCCCTTGCCGCCATTGTACCATTCGACCACGACATCGCCTTCGGAATCGACCACGTAGGTGTCGTCGCCGTCGCCGCCGCGCATCTCGACGTCGCCGCCGCGCCCGTCGAGCCTGTCGGCGAGGAAAGACCCGATCGAGACCAGCGGCGCCGCGGCTTCGAGCACGATCGCCTTGGCCGCCGAGTCAAGTCCGACCGGCGCCTCGGGCGCCACAACGAGGTCGCTGCCCGCGAAGGCCTCTAGGAAAGCTTCGCCGGCCATCGGATACTGGCCTTCGCTGAGCTTGCCCTGGAACGCCGAGTTCGAATCCCAGTAATTCACGTAAAGCATGTCGTGGTCTTCGGCCCACTGCGCCACGAGCCGGACGAATTCCGGAGCATCGCTGTTCAGCCCCCATTCGCCGATCGCGGTCGGCTTGCCATGGGCCGCCGCGAAATCCTGCTGCCACTGCAGGCCGAAGGGCTGGCTGACGAAGTAATCGAACGCCTTTTGCGGATCCGGCGAATTCCACGCGGTATTGTAGTAGAAATCCACGCCGATGACGTCGACATAGGCGTCGCCCGGATAGGCCGAGTCTGCGGGCATCCCCACCGTGCCGACGTTGGGGCACCACTCGAAGACGAACTTGTCCGACACCGAATGCGCGATCTCGACGAAGTTGCGAAACGCCTCGACATAGTTTTCGGGCTGGCCGACCGCGGACGACGAGTTCCACCCGTCGCCGTTGAACTCCCAGCCGAGCCGGACATAGATCTGGTCCTGGTCGCCCTCGATCTTGAGAAGCTGCTCGGCCATGGCCAGATACTTGTCGTTGTAGCTTCCCTTGGCGGCCTCGCCGAGCGTCGCGCCGTAGGGGATGAGCTGGATCGACCACATCTTGTCCACGGCCGAGCCGACGAGCTGGTTGTCGATCCACTCCACCGAACGCAGCCAGTCGTCCCAGTTTCTCGTCCCGCCGTGAAGCTGAATGCTGTCCGGAGAGCGCCCGAGCCATTCGGTGATGCCGTCGATGTCGGCAGTATTATTCTTGATGTAAAACGAAATATCGGTCATTATTGCACCCTGATCTGCATAAATGTCTTGATTTGCTGTCTATATTTTTTCTTGATATTCAGAATCCCGAATATCCTAGGATCATTTCATCAACATATATTGATGATTTAGTATCGCTGACGAAATCCCAGGACTGATCTGCCGAGAAAGCATTCTCGATTTCGATGACTTCGAGGGTTCCGTCGGAAAGAATTTCGAGACCACCCTCGGTCAGGCGTGCGCTGGCACGATCGCCAAAGCCGACGAGTTCGATCCGGTCGCCGCTGGTGAAATCGAGAATCCGATCCCCATCGGCTTCGCCGGCGCGAAAGACGAAAATGTCGTTGCCCGACCCGCCGCGCAGGACGTCGCGCCCCGCACCGCCATCGAGGATGTCGTTGCCCGAGCCGCCCGACAGGTGGTTGTCGCCGGCGTTGCCGATGATGGTGTTGGCCCGCCAGTTGCCGGCTCCGCCGAGATCGTCGTCGCCCCGAAGCACCAACCGTTCGAGGTTGTCGCCAAGGGTATAGTCGACGCTCGCGAAGACGGTGTCGTAGCCGCCCGCGCCGTACGAATGCCACTCCACGATCCGGTCCGCGACATCGTCGACGACGTAGCGATCATCGCCGTTCTGGCCGATCATCAGGTCGCCGCCCTCGCCGCCGATCAGAAGATCGTCACCCCAGCCGCCGTCGAGCCGGTCGTCCCCCGCGCCGCCGAGAAGGATGTCATCCCCGAGGAGGCCTTCGAGCCGCGAAGCGGCGTGTCCGGCGACGAGCAGGTTGTCGAGCGAATTGCCGATCCCCGACAGGGCCGATCCTGTGAGGACCAGCGCCTCGAGGTTGTCGCCAAGCGCGTAATCGATGCCCGATACGACGGTGTCCCAACCGCCCTGTCCGTCGCAGTACCACTCGACGACCACGTCTCCGGCATTGTCGACGATATACGTATCGTCGCCGTACTGGCCTTCCATGCGGTCGGCCCCCGTACCACCATTGAGGAGATCCTTGCCCCAGCCGCCGTAAAGCGTGTCGTTGCCTTCGGCGCCGTAGAGCCGGTCGTCGCCGGCATCGCCCGAGAGCACGTTCGCGCCGAGTCCGCCGAGAAGAATGTTGTCGAGTTGATTGCCGACGCCGCTGATGGCTCCGTTTCCAGTCAGCGAAAGGTTCTCGACGTTGTCGCCGAGCGTATAGGAATAGGCGCTGAGCACCGTATCGGTGCCACCGCGCCCATCGGCATGGTATTCGACGACCTTGTCGTACTTGTTGTCGACGACGTAGACGTCGTCGCCATTGCCGCCTTCCATCGTGTCCGCGCCGTAGCCGCCGAAGAAATAGTCGGCCTGCCAGGTCCCCTGCATGCGGTCGTTCGCCGAAGTGCCGAGCACAAGGGTATCGACGCCGAGCGCCTCGACCGCCTCGGGCATCCAGTCAAAGCCGGCGCCGGCCTTGCCGCCATAGGGAAGCGCGCCGTTAAGGTCCGTGAAGCTGATGGAGCCGGTGAGGCTTGCGCTGTCGAACTTGGCCGCGTCCGCATCGAGGTTGCCGTAAACCCGTCCGCCGTCATCGTTGATCACGGTCGCGAAATCGGTGCCGCGCTGCGCGGCGGCCTCGCCGAACGTGACGTTGGTCATGCTCGTGGCGAACTGCGCCCCGTCATCGTTGCCGAGCCAGAGCAGGACGGGATAGGCATTGGGGCCCGCGGCATAGTCCAGGTGCACGCCGTCGAGCGTGAGCGAGGTCGGCTGCATCTCGGGCTTGTCACCGAGAAAGATGCCCTGATAGTTGCTCGTGCCGACGAAATTGCGGATGACCACTTCGCCGACCTGGCCGTAGGCCTGGAAGATGTCGCCGTGGTAGGCGGAATAGCTGCCGGTGACATTCGTGACCGACGAGGATTCGATCAGGACATCGGGGCGGGAGACCGATGAACCAACGACGATGCCGTCGCGCTCGCCGGTCATCGCGTTGTCGACGGAGGTGCCGACGACATGGATCGAGTTCGCGACATCATAGAACGCGAGCGTACTGGCCGAGTTCTTGTAGGTCGGCGCGAAGTGCCCGCCGACCAGCGTCACGTTGGCGCCGCCGTTAACCTGAAAGCGCTCCAAGTCGGCCGCGCCGCTCTGCATGAAGATCACATCATGAAGCGCGCTGGCTCCATACCATTGCGAACCGATCTTCGAGAGATCGACAAGCAAACCCGACAATTCCGGACCAGTTTCGTAAGATAAAACTACCTCCTTTAGACCACCTAGGAGGGAATTCGTATCCAACATGCAAACCTCTGTTCATCATTTGCGTTGGATTTCTTCTTACCATCCGGTTCCCTCAATTAATCTTGTGACACAAGGTGAATCCAAAAGTAATAAATAAGTATAAATACGTATATTTTATATTTTAGAAGTCGGTGCTTGCTGCACTGCAAAAGGCTGATGAAAGAAGGGACGGAACGTTCGGTCACGCGGTGCGAGACCGTCCGCCGTCGCAATACGGCCCGCACCTCGGGCCATGGCCCGGTCAGGAATTATGTGATGACGACGCGCGGCGTCGGCCGGGACCGGTTGCCCGGGGCAGCCCGTCAGACGTGAAGCGAGAAGACCGGTTTACCGCACTGTCGCAAGCCGCGCGCGAAGCCGGGGCACCATACCCACCTGGCCATCAGCGCGCGTCGGACGACGCGCGCTCGGCATCGGACGAGCCGGGCAGCCCCAGCACCCGGCGGTAGCGGGCGTGAACGGGGATAGCCGGCGATGCCGCCTCGCCGGACTCGCGCGCGTCGTCGGACATCGAGAGCAGCGGGCGCCGCCCCGCCTCGACGGCCTGGCCGGTCCCGGGCGGCTCGGCGTATGCGGCATCCTGCGGCGCGGCGGCTTCGCCCGCCCTTGCGACCGCCCAGGCGATAGGCGGCTCGACCGGATTGTAGCGCTGCGCATAGTGCCGCACGTCGCCCCAGCGGCCCGGCCAGCGGAAAAAGATATGCGTGCCGAGCTGACGCAGCTTGACCATGCTCGACGACCAGTAAGGCACGACCCAGTCGGTGTGGTAATGCGTCGCCATCCCCACGCTCGGCTCGACATAGCCCGCAAGCGCGGCATCGGCGACGGCGAGCGCGCGCGACCAGGCCGCCGGCGCGGGCGCGCGCCGCAGCGAGCCATCACACGTAAAACTGAACTGACAGCCCGTCCGCCGCTCGCTGCCCTCGAACACCACGCCGCAGATCGTCGCCGGAAAGGCGGGGTGGTGAACACGGTTGAGAACCACTTGCGCGACGGCCCGCTGTCCGGAGGCACTCTCGCTGGCGGCCTCGTAGTAGACGGCCGCGGCCAGGCACTCGCGCGCGCGCGACAGACTGCGCGGATCAGCCGATCGGACTACGAGAGGTTGCGCCACGGCCAGCGGCTCGTCGACCTCCGGCACCGATGCGTTCAGCCTGAGCGCATCCTCCCGCGAGACCGGCATCAAGGCTTGAGAGACCGACGACACCAATCGCTCCGGCGCCAGCGCGCCGGACGGCCCCGGCTCCTCATCAGGTGCGGGTGCGGCTTGCTCCCGCGACGGCCAGGCCATCGAGGGCATACCGAACGCCGCCAGCGCGAGCCAAGCGGTCGTCGCCAGGAGCGTTCCCAGAACGCCAAGCAAGAGCGCCAGCGCTCCGGCGTTGACCGTCGATCGTGCCATCCGCGTCAGCCCTCGAAGTCGGCCGGTGTGCCACACCGAGCCCTTATTGGGCCGCGATCCGTCCGCCGGACCAGCGCAAACGCATTCTTTGTGGACCTAGTTGAGACTGCGCCCGGTTCGCGGATCGGCTTTTCATCGACACGGATCGAACAGGATGGACTCGTCAAAGCGATGAAGCACCCCTTGGCCTCTTTGGCCGCTGCCTTTCTGATCGTCGCCGGCATGCAGGGCGCGGCGGCGCAACCTGCCGCGAACCCAGGCGACCCGCCGAGCGAAAGCGGCCGGCCTCCTGGCCATCCGGCGCTTGCGAGCCCCCCGAGCCTCGGGTTCGTGGCGGGCACCGATCTCTTCAAGCAGTGCGCGGACGACTCCGCGACCGGAACCAGCTACTGCTTCGCCTATCTCGCCGCCGTCCACGATTCCGTGCGCGCGTACGAGAGCTGGCTCGGCTTTCGCGAATTCTGCACCTCGAACCGGCTCACCCAGTCCGACCTTCGGGATCTCTTCCTCAAGGATGCCCGCCGCTATCCGTTCGAGTTGCGCGGCCAGGCCGCTTCGGTCGTGGTCTCCTCGCTCAAGCGCGCCTACCCTTGTGCCGGCATGCCTCCATCGGCGCCGCGGCCTGGCGAAAGTTCGTCTCCCGACGACTGAGAGTGCGGGAGACGCGAGGTTCGCGGGCCTGGCAGGGGGACATTGCCTCCAAATTGAACTTTCTTTGCCGGCGATTCGGATCGTGGCAAAACGACCCGACAAGCCGTTTCCCGGGGCCGCGCGCCGCCTGCCGGGAGACTCTGCCCTTTTCCGTCGATCAGCCGCGGCGCGGTGACATTGCCCGACCGATATTTACCCGTCCCGGTTCGAAATCGCCGCCAATCGAAGAAACTTGTTAAAGTCCGACTAGACGAAGATATCGAAAGTCACTAATCCCGAATCTAAAGAAATGAATCACAACGGGGAAGGCACCGACCCCATCGCAAAGGTTATTGAACACTTTGACGCTAGGGAGTTGTGCATGGCCGATATCTCCACACAAACTACCGAACCGACCGATCTCGAGCCCTTTTGGACCGAATGACAAACCGATGAACAAGAGCGGACCGCCCAATTGGCACAAGGCATCCACTGAACGGCTAGCCGATGCCGATCGCCGGAACACTGGACTGCACGACTACGGTTCCCGGCCGCTGGGCGCCAAGCGTATCAAGTTTCTCTATTGGTTCATCGCCGCAGGCGCCGGTCTGGCCATCTGGGCCCTTATTGCCTGGCTCCTGGGACTGTGGTGACCAGCTTTCCGCGATACCGACGCGATTGACTGGTCAGCCTGCGGCTCCGACCGCAAGCAGACGGATCGGCCCGGTCAGTAGCACCCTCTGCGGGCAAGCACGGCAGGCACTGTGCGCATGCAGATGAGCACATCGTACCCCACCGACTTGCGCAGCGCGTAGAAGGCGTCGAGCCGCACGCGCGTGGTGTAGGATACCTCGTTGCGACCGCTCACCTGCCATAGGCCGGTGAGACCGGGACGAACCGAACAATAGGCCGCGAACCGCAAGCCGTAGCGCGCGACTTCCTCTTCGACGATCGGCCTCGGCCCGACGATGCTCATGTGGCCGAGCAGGATGTTGATGAGCTGCGGCAACTCGTCGAGGCTGGTCTTGCGAAGAATCGCGCCGATCCAGGTTATCCGGGGATCGTTGCGCAGCTTCTGGTCACGCGCCCATTCCTCGCGGGCCTCTTCGGATTCGGCCAGCAACTGTGCAAGACGTTCACGGGAATCGATCACCATGCTGCGGAATTTGAGGCATGGAAAAGACTTCCCGCCCCGGCCGACGCGCTGCTGGACGAAAAGAACGGGCCCCGGGCTGGTAACCAGGATCGCCAGCGAGACGAGCACAAGAACCGGCAGGAATACGAGCAGCAGCAAGAGCGACACGGCGATGTCGAAGGCGCGAACGCTGCGCGCATTGCCTCTCGCCCTGCCGTCGGGCGTCTGACCGACAACGAAAGCCTCGGCCCCGTCGATCGTCGGGCTGTTTATCGCCGGACCGTCAACGATGGCCCGGCTCAGGGGATCTGACGTTACGAGCGGTTCGCAGCTCCCGCCGCTTGCGAAAGGGCGCGTATCGCGCATTGCACTTCGCGACAATTCGGGAATGGATGCCATGGAAATGCCCCCACCTGGTCCTGTTGCGTCGTCACCACCATTACGAGTCTCGATATTGCAGTGCATCATATGAGAGCTTAAAGCGCCGTCAACCAAGTATTATTACCAATAATTCTCTACTATGTCTTGAAATGGATCGGTTTTCGATTGGTCAATTTGCGCTGATCTTATGCGATACGTAATTTCACCAAATTGGAGGAGACCACCCAATTTGGTGAAATGAAACTCGGACTATTGATCGGAGCTGCTGAGCAGACGGGTCCTCGACCCGGAGGTTCGCAGGATACGAGCGCTTCTCAGGCGTTGCTCGACTGGCTGCCGCTCTTGCCCGGAACGCCGAGCGTGTCGCGAGAGGCCGCCGGCGTCCAGGTCTGATAGGTGCGGCCGGCCAGCGCGTCGATCACGCCCAGAAAGGTCGCGCAGATCGCGATGAGGACCTGCAGGCCCAATGCGAAGGGCGGAATGCCGGAAGCTCCGAGCGCAAGACACAGGACGACCACGGCCAGCCCGCCCGTCAGCACGAGCCAATGTCCGGACGATGCGAGCGCCGCCGCAGCGGCGAGGAGTGCGATGACGAGAAGCGGCAAGCCGAACCAGCGCAAGACCTTATGCGAGAAGTATTTATAAAGCCCGGCCGCCCCGAATACGGATCGAATGTCGGACCAAAGGTAGCGATGCGTGTTGAACGCGCGGCACGCGATCCTGCGCTTGCGGCGAAACTCCTCATTCGTTGTCGTCGTATTGCGTTCGTAAGCGCGCACGCTCGGCGCATAGACCAGCCGTTTGCCCGCCAGCACAACGCTCAGCGAAACGATCATGTCGTCGAGAAGGTGCGGGGGCACGGTCGGGTACAGCTCGCGCCGGGTCGCGAAAATCGAGCCGTCGGCCCCCATGATCGAGCCGCTCGCCGACTCGCGGGACTTGATCACCTCCTCGAGCCGCCAGTAGAGCCCGCCCGCCCGTGCCGTCGCGCTCTCCGCGTCGTTGGTGTAGATGAGCGAGCCCGCGACGCCGCCGATGGCCGGATCGGCGAAATATTCGCGAAGCTCCGACAAGGCGCTCGGATCGAGCAGCACGTTGGCATCGGTGAAGACACAGACGTCGCCTCTGGCCTGCGCGACCATCCGCGCCATGCCCGTGGCCTTGCCGGTCCGCTCGCGCGCCACGATCACGTCGATCACATCTGATGCCGCCTCGAGGATCTCCTGCGTGCGGTCGCTGGACAAATCGCAGTAGGCGACCACCTGCAGGCCGGGCTCGGATCGCTTCAGTTCGCGAACGTTGGCGATCTTCTGCGGCAGCGAGCGTTCCTCGTTGTACGCCGCGAACAGTAGCGTGAATGTAACTTTATCCGCCCCGCGTTCGGGACGAATTCGCCGCACGCCGAAAAGAAGCAGCGAAGAAGGATAAACGAGATACGGAAAGACGAAGGCCACAAATGCGACGAATCCGATCACACTGTAGACATAGGTCATCCGAACACCCTTGCACAACGCGCCGCTTCACGAGCAGCGTTCGCCTCAGTACGCCTCGCAGGTTCCCTCTGATCGCATGAATTCGTAAGCAGTCCTGGCCGCTCGTCGCCACAGCTTGTTACCGTTGACGCCCGCATTCTTTAGTTGCGAGATTCGGATGTCATGTAAATCATGCGCCATTCCGGAGATATGGCTATTCTATTCATTTCGGATGAACAAACGATCGCATTCGAGCGATATAAAATAGGTATAATTACTTGTCAGATGGACTTGCGGCCGACCCTCGCCGGCGGTCGCAAAGGGCGTCGCCGGACCGGTCACCGGATGATCCATCGTGTCCCGAGCAGCCGTCCCGCCGCGCGGTGCGCGCGTTACAGACCCCAGCGCAGGCCCGCCCAGAGCGTGCGCGGAACGCCGAGATCAATCGAACCGCCCGAATTGCGCGTGACGATCGACTCGTCGGTAAGATTCTCCCCACGCAACACCAGCGAAAGCCGCCCGGCCACACGCAGCTCGGCGAAGAGATCGAGCGTGGTCGCGGCGGGAAGCACCTCGGTCTCCAGATCGTCCTCGTACTGCTTGCCCACGTGCCGCACCGTCGCCGCGAGGCGCGCGCCCGGCCCCGGAACGAAAGCGACCGTCGCGCTCGCGCTGAGCGCGGGAGTCTGCGAGGGCCGCATGCCGTCAAGTTCGCGCGAGTCCCCTTCCCCGCGCACTTCCGAATCGGTCCAGGCCAGCGAACCGTCGAACCGGAACGCCCCTGCCGCAAGACCCATGTCGGCCTCGATCCCGCGCGCGACGATCGCGGGCAGATTGCGGCGCTGGCGAAGATCTTCGCCGATCGTCACGTTGGCGATGGCGTTCTCCAACCGGTTCTCGAAGGCGGTGAGCGTGAGACTGAACCCGCTTGTCGGCGCGAACCGCACCCCGGCCTCGTAGCCTTCGAGGCGTTCGTTGCGCAGATCCGGGTTCGCCTGGGTAACGACCGGAAACACCACGAAGGGCCGGTAGAGCTCGTTGAGCGTGGGCAGGCGCAGGCCGGTGTAGGCCGCCGCGCGCAGGTGCAGGTCACCGCCGACGGCCAGGGATGCGCCGCCGCGGTAGGAGACTTGCCAGCCGCCGCGGTTCGCGTAGCGCTCGTCGATCGCCAGCATCCCCGCGGCGTCGCGCTCGACGTAGAACCCATCGCGGATGGTGTAGCGGTCCGCGCGCACGCCCCCGGTGAGAACGAGCGCGCCCGAGGTCCAGTCGCCATCGGCGAAGAGCCCGAGGTCGGTATTGGTCCCGCCCGCATTGCGCCGCGCGGTGATCGCGCCCGAAAACGCGCTATAGGCATCTTCGTAAAGCTCGCCCCGCGAGCGGCGATAGTCGACGCCGGTACGCAGGTTTACCGCTTCGCCGAGCGGTGGGCGCAGCTCGATCTTGCCGCCCAGACCCGTCGAGGGCGTGTTGCGCTGGTCGAGCACGCGGGTGAACCGGCTCGAGCTGATCACGACATTGGTGAAATTGCGCGCCTGGACATAGCCGAGCACGTCAAACTGCCAGTCGCCGCGTCCAACGAGCCGAAGGCTGGCGTCCTGCCCGCTCGACGAGCTGTCGGCGCCTTCGAAGCGCAAGGTGCGATCGTCCTCGAAGACGAGGCCGCGCGCCTGCAATTCGATGTCCGGGCCGAGCGGTGCGACGCCTCTCAGGCCGACCGACCACGAGTCGAACGCGGCGCGTGCCGTGGCGGGCACTCGCTGGTCCTTGGGCGTCGTGAAGAAGCCCTGCCCCCGGTCCCAACGTCCCGAAACGACGGCGAACCCCGAGCCGAGACGCGGCGCCACGCTCGCGCTCGCCTCGGTCTCGCCGCGCTGATTGACGAGCAGCCCCCCGCTGACCGGAGCGAGCGCGGCCGCATCAGCGCTTTCCAGCGCGATGGTGCCCGACAAGGCGCCGGCACCGAAAGGCCCCGAGCCGCCGCCACGCGTCACGCTCACGCTGCCCAGCCGCTCGGGCGCGAGCGCGGTGAACGGGACATAGCCGAAGAAGGGATCGGTCATCGGCACGCCATCGAGCACCACGAGTGCCCGGCTGCTGGCGTTGCCGCCGAGCGCGCGCAGGGTCACGCCTTGCGCCGACGGGTTCGAGGAGCGGCTGTCGGACCGGCGGAATTGCTGGAATCCGGCAACCGAGGTGAGAACGTCCTCGATCCGGCCGGATGCGCTCGAAACGATGGCCGCGCGGTCGAGTTCGCGCGTCGAATAGGCGGGCGATCCGGGCAGCTCCTCGAGGCCGCGTCCGGTCACGACGATCTCGCCCCTGTCCGGCACGGCGCCGTCCGTGCCATCGTCCTGGCAATACCCGGCGACGGGCGAGAACAGCGCGATCAGCGCGGCCGCGAGCGGCAGACGCCTGCGAGGCGGGCAATACTTCAAGCGATTCTCCGGTCCGCGTCGCAGCGGGCCAAAGCAAATCCGCAAGCGCGCCGCAAGGGCGGTTGTTCGCGGCCTTCCGGTCGATCACCGCGTTCGCCTCGCGGGCGCGAGCCCTCCGCCTCCCCGCATTGCCCGACCGCGGGAAGATATGCCCGGTCCCGGCGCTGCGCCGGAACCGGGCGGAGGGTCAGAAACCCGCCGAGATCGAGAACACGATCGTCGATCCGGCGATCGAGGAGCCATTCTTGGTCGAGGCGAAGTTGGGCAGCAGGTAGGCCGATTCCGACTTCGAGATGTCGGTATCGATGTATTTCGCCCCCAGCGTCACGGGTCCGAGCGCGAGGTCGGCGCCGATCGACCAGTCGAGATACTCGCCCGTCGGCGCGACGCTGGTTCCCTGCGGACCGAGTCCGTCGTTGCCGTTCGAATAGCCGACGTGCGCGTTGAGCGAGATCGGCGTGTCGGGAATGGCGGCTCCGGCATCGAGGTAGACGTAGAGGTTGTCTTCCTTGTCGCCCGGATCGTCATAGACGCCCGCGGCTGCCGCGGCGCCGTCGAAGTACCACTTGCCGAGCGCTTCCTGCGCGGGCGCGTAGGCCATGCCCAAAGTCACTTCCGCCGGGCCGAGCGAGCCGCTCACGCTGCCGTAGAATTCGACGAAGTCCGTGGTGTCGAGGCCGCCGGGATACATGAAGTAGGTCGCGCCCACATCGACGCTGACGCCGCTCGAGATCTCGGTGGAGTAGCCCGCGTAGAGATCGAGTTCCATGTTCGCGCCGGCGAACGTGCCCCAGCCCGACAGGTTGGAGGCCCAGGCACCGCCGTAGAAGCCGCTTTCATGGCCGATCTCGATGCCGCCCTGAATCGCCATCTCCTCATCGGTGTAGGAGACTCCACGGAAGCGGTAGTCCGAAACGAGCGCCACTTCGGCGGATACGGTGATCGGACCGGGAACTTCGGTCTGCGCATGGGCCGCCACGGATGCCAGGCATGCGACAGCCAGCGCCGACGCCGCGGCTAGGATGGTCTTGGTCATTGTTGGAACGCCCTCATGTTGCTGTTGCTTTGCGTTCCGTCCTGCGGCCGACCCGCCAGTGCAGCTTCTTGGCAACACTGTGTCGGATCGGCCATTGCAGGCTATGCATCGAACATGTCGTGAGGCTGTCGTTCGCGTAACAAACTGTTGCCACGCCGCTGACAGAAAAATGGGCGGCCTTGCTGTTGCAAGACCGCCCCAGGGGTTGGAGACCAGGTGTGAGGGTGCCCGGCCGCCAGGTAGACTGTATTGCGAGGTCAGGTCGCGAGAGGCAGCGGCCGCAGCACATTGGCGGGGCCGCTGATCCGGTCGCTTTGACCGCTCTTGCGACGACGGTTGATCCATTCGCTCAGCGTCTCGGCCGTGGTGTGGTCGATCGCGCTCACCGCGCCGAGATCGAGATGCACCGGCCGGTCGGCGGGCTGACTCTCGAGCACCTTGTTGAGGCGCGGCAGGCCGACGAACGTCGCCGCGCCGTCGAGCCGGACCAGGCGCTGCTCGCCCTCGTCGTTCTCGTGAACCTTGAGGCGCAGGTTCTTGAGGTGCGGCAGCAGTTCGACGACCGAAAGCGCGAGGCCGACGAGAACGCCGGTCAGGAGGTCGGTGGTCACGACAAGGATGAAGGTGACCGCCCAGATCGTCGCGGGGAGCAGACCATGCGCCTTGAACAGATGCCGGACGTGCTTGAGGCTCACCAGGCGCCAGCCGGTAACGACCAGCACGCCGCCGAGCGCCGCCATCGGCACTTCGCGAAGCAGCCACGGCAGCAGCGCGACGAATCCGAGAATCCACACGCCGTGGATGATGGTCGAAAGCCGCGTCCGCGCACCGGCCTGCACATTCGCCGAGCTTCGCACGATCACGCCGGTCATCGGCAGCGCGCCGACGACGCCGCACAGGAAGTTGCCGATGCCCTGCGCGCTGAGTTCCTTGTCGTACTTGGTACGGACGCCGTCGTGCATGCGGTCGACCGCGGCGGCCGACAGCAGCGTCTCGGCGCTGGCGATGAAGGCGATCGCGACCGCCGCGACGATCAGCGCGGGACTTGCCAGCGGGGCGAACCATGCGAGGCTCGTCGGCAGATCGAAGGCGGACCCGATCGAATCGGGCACCTCGATGCGCGACACGCCGAAATCGAACGCCCAGGCGACCAGCGTCGCGGCGACGACGCCGAGCAGAGCGCCGGGCACGAGGGCCATCGACTTGGGCCGGACTTTCTCCCAGCCGAGCATGATCGCGATCGTCAGTCCGCCGATCAGAAGCGCCAGCTCGGTGGCGGCGATGTCGCTGAAATCGAGGCCGAGAATGCGCGCGGGCATCATCGCGATATTCTCAAGCCCGCTGGAGAGCGGGGACTCGTCGAACAGGATGTGGAATTGTCCGATCACGATCAGCGCGCCGATGCCCGCGAGCATGCCGTGAACGACGGCGGGACTGATCGCGCGGAAGAGCCCGCCCAGCTTCATCGCACCGGCAATGAGCTGGAGCACGCCGGCGAGCAGAAGCACCGGACCGAGCGCCTCGAGTCCGTTCTCGCGAACGAACTCGAAAACGATGACGGCAAGGCCCGCCGCCGGTCCGGAAACCTGCAACGGCGAGCCCGCGAAAAGGCCGACGACGATGCCGCCGATGATGCCCGTCACGAGGCCCTTTTCGGGCGGAACGCCCGAAGCGATCGCGATCCCCATGCACAAGGGCATCGCCACCAGGAACACGACGATCGAGGCGGTGAAGTCGCGGCCGATGTGTGCGAACGGTCCGGTGCGCGGCTGCGCGGCTGCGGCGTCCGGCGTCATTCCGCCGCCTCGGCGAATTCGGTGGCGACGCGCGAGCGGGCGGGAAGCGCGACGGGAAGATCGCGATCCGCGCGCAGCGGAACGAACTCGCCGCTATCGCCCTCAAGCCCGAGGACCTGGCCGGCGTGGATGTCGACGAACCAGCCATGGAGCGTAACCGCGCCCGAGGCGATCGCCGCCGCCACGGAGGGATGCGTGCGCAAGTGGCTGATCTGGGCGATGATGTTCTCGAGGGTGATCGCGCGCACCCGTTCGCCGCCCTCAAGATGGCCGTGGCAATTGCTGACGATGTGCTCGGCCGCCGCGCCGTGACGCAGCCAGGCTGCGACATTCGGCATCTTTTCGAGGCCGGTCGGATCGCTCAGCGCCTTCATCGCGCCGCAGTCGGAGTGACCGCACACGATAATGTCGCTGACGCCGAGCGCGGCCACCGCGTACTCGACCGTCGAGGTCACGCCGCCGTTCATCGTCGCATAGGGCGGAACGATATTGCCGGCATTGCGGCACACGAACAGGTCGCCGGGCTGCGCCTGGACGATATGCTCGGGCACGATGCGCGAATCCGCGCAGGAGATGATGAGCGCCTTGGGCGACTGTCCGTGCTGGGCCAGCTTGCCGTACAGTTCACCGTTCGACGGGTAGATCGAGGTTTCGAAGTGGAATACTCGTCCGATGAGCTCGTTCACGTGTGTCACCTTCCAATGTTGCATCTGCGGCGGTGATCAGGATCACCGCGTATGTGCTTGAGGTAGGTGCCAAGCTTGTCCGGCCTCGTTCGACTCTGTTACGAAGTTTTGCCGCAACGCAACACGGCGCTCGCCCGGCTCAGTCCGCCGCGAGCGGAAGCCTGATGGTCGCGCGCAGACCGCCCTCGGCGCGATTGCGCAGATCGAAGGTGCCGCCGTCCATGCGGATCGCCTTGCGCACGATCGGCAGGCCCAGCCCCATGCCCGGCGTGTCGCGCGCGCGCGAGGCGTCGAGTCTGACGAAGGGCTGAAGCGCGTCGCTGATCCGGTCCTCGGGAATGCCGGGGCCGTCGTCCTCGACGACGATTTCGGCGGCCCCGCCGTCACGCCGGGCAAACACACGAACATTGCCGCCGTAATGAAGCGCGTTCTCGATGAGGTTCGAAAGCGCGCGACGGATCGCGACCGGACGCGCGACCACCTCTAGATGCGGCGTGCCGGTGAAGCTCGCGTCGGCTCCCGCGTCGGCGGCTGTATCGACGAGCGTTTCGGCCATCACCGAAAGGTCCACCCGCGCCGCCGGGATGTTGCGTCCGTCGCTGTCGACATAGGCCTGGATCGACTCGAGCAGCATGCGCATTTCGTCGAGATCGTGGCGGATGCCCTCGCGCAGCTCGGGGTCGATCGTGTCGCTGTCGAGCCGCAGGTTGATGCGCGAGAGCGGCGTCTTGAGATCGTGGCCGATCGCCAGCATCGTCTGGGTGCGATCGGTCAGCGACTGGTGGATGCGATCCTGCATGTCGTTGAGCGCGCGGATCAGCGCGCGCAGTTCGTCCGGCCCGCGCTCGGGCACCGGTTCGGGGGGCCCCGAACCGAGCTGCCGCGTCGCGCCGATGAGGTTGCGCAAGGGTTTCAGCGTCGCGCTCAGCAGCAGCCAGGCGAGCGCGACGAGCAGCAAGGTCGGCAGGATCATGCTGGCGAGCCGACCGGCGGTGAGCGTCCAGGCGGCATTGGCATGAGTCTGGAAACGCAGCACGCTGCCGTCGGAAAGCTGGATCGAGCCGCCGATATTGCCGCGGCCGGGCACTTCCTCGAGATGCAGTTCGAGATCGGCGAGCGCGAGTTCGGGGGCGTATTCGATGACCTGGGCGCGCAGATTGGCGAGGCCGAGCGAACCCCTGCCGCGATCCGTGGGTGGGCTCAGTCGTAGCGAGAACCGCCGCGTACTCAGCAGATCGGCGACATCGGCGCGCTCCGGCCCGGGTGTTCGTTCGAGCGTTCGCGTCGCGAGGACCAGATTTTCGGCAATCCGCTCGGCATCGTCGCGCCGAAGCTGGAACGAGTTCGCCCGCTCGAACAGCAGCGAATTGGCGATCACGTCGACGACGATCACCAGAAGGAGGACGGCGAGCAGGCGTTCGGGCAGACCGAGCCTGCGGAAGAGTCGGACTGTCCGCTTGATCATCGTCGCGAGGGATACATCAGGCGCGCGTCACCTCTGCGCGGAACATGTAGCCGACGCCGCGCACCGTCACGATCGGCGCCTCGCCGCTTTCGGACTGGAGCTTGCGCCGCAGCCGGCTGACAAGCACGTCGATGCTGCGGTCCGAGCTGTCGCCGATCCGCGAGCGCGACAACTCGAGCAGGCGCTCGCGGCCGAGGACGCGCTGGGGATAGCCGAGAAAGGTCGCCAGAAGATCGAACTCGGCTCCGGTCAGGTCGACGATCGCGCCGCTGGGCGAACGCAGTTCGCGCCGGACCAGCGAGACGTGCCAGCCATCGAAGCTCACCGCGTCCGATGGCTGCCCCTCATTCCCGGGCTCGCCGCCGATCTCGACCCCGCCGCCGCGACGCAGGACCGCGCCGACGCGAGCAGCCAGTTCGCGCGTGCTGAAAGGCTTCGCGAGGTAGTCGTCCGCCCCGAGTTCGATACCCAGGACCCGATCCTCCTCACCGCCGCGCGCGCTGATGAAGATGATGGGAATGTCGCTTTCGCGGCGCAGCTTGCGGAACAGATCGAAGCCGTTGGTGCCGGGCAGCATGATGTCGAGCACGATCAGATGAACCGTGTTCTCGCGCAAGGTGACCCACATTTCCGCGCCCGTCGCGGCCGACAAGACATTGTAGCCGCTTTGCCGCAGCGAGCGCGAAGTCAGCGTGCGCAGCGCTCCATCGTCCTCGACGAGAAGCACGGTCCGCGGCGAACTGGCGGCATCGAGCGGCAGGCGTGAGGGGTTGGCAACCGTCATCGTTCAGTTTCTGTCTCTGCTTCATATAAGTCTGCCCGCACGGCCTTTCAAACCGTGCGGGTTAAGCCCGCGGCAGTCTCCTGAACACGCCGACGGCCCCTGCCGCGGCCCGGAGGCGAGGTCAATCACGCACCCGCGGCATGTTCACCCTGCAAGCGCGGGCATGGCGAGCGCCAAGGCCTCGAGCTCGTCAGACTGGCCAGAATGTCCAGGGTCCGCCGCAGGCTCAGGGCGCGACTTCGCGATCGGTCGATTCCTCGTGGCCACTGCGGGCCAGAGCCTCACGCTCTAGCTGCTCGAGCTTGGCCGCGTGAAGGCGGCACGAGCGGCCCTTGTGGGGATCGGGATGGCAGCCGGTAGCGCTGACGCGAACCTTGCCGCTCTTCTCGGAGGCGGGAGCGACGTGATGGCCCTTGAGGTGGGCCAGCGTGTCCGGCCCGTAAGCAAGCGTTGCCGGGGCGATGGGCGCGGCCGGCTGCGCGGCGGCCGCCGAAAGGGCGATCAGGACTGCAGAAATCATCGGATACTCCGTAATGGATTGCTGCAGACAGATATGCGGTCGCCACGTTGCGCGGCTCCGTCGTGCCTGTGACGAAATGTTGCTCGCCATTGTCACTTGTGTAGTCGCCACCGAAACCGATCCTGGCGGTCACCCGTATCGCGACCAGGCGGCTGCCCGTGCAGGGCTAGCGACGAACCCTCGGCAGGGATTTGCGCAATGATCCGGATAGACAAGGCGATCGCGATGGGTCGGCGGCGGAACCTCCAAGGGATCTTCCCCCAACGCTGCCGGACCGGCCCGTATTGGCCCGGCAGCGCCGGGGGAAGCTCAACCCACGGATGCTCCGGGGCACTCGCGGGCAAGGAGCGCAATCGACTGCTCCTCTTGGGAGCACGCACAGCAGACTGCCACGGCTGCGCCCGAACAGGAAATCATTTCGTCACGCGCTCCGTCGATTTCCGGCAAGGCGCGCCGGAGCCGCCGTGGCGCGATCCTCACGGCGCTACCCGGTCCCAGCCGACGATGATCCCCACGTCGCCGGGCATGAGTTCCGGCCATGTCACGATCTGGGCGGAAACGACGTAGCCGAGCGGGCCGAGTTCGGCCTCGATCAGCGCATGAACGCTCGCCGCCTCGCCGCACAGCGTGGCGCTCCACTGCGCTTCGTCGTTGTTGATCGCGCGACCGCGATCGGTGCAGAATTCGGACGGAAAGGTGTAGACGCGGATGCTCTTGAGCCCCCGCGACGCGGCCTGACCGATCGTCGCGACGATCCGCTCGAGCACGGCACGATCGGCGACCCGGTTCATGAATTCGGCGCGCAGGGCCTCGACCTCGGCTTCGCGCCCGCCCTGGGCTTGATTCCGAGAGCGGCGTTGCGCCTCGTAGGCGGCGTTCGCCACCGCGCGCATCGATTCGGCGGACGGTGGCGAAACGCCCGCAGGCGTGGTTTGGGAATCGTGTGGGACGGGAATTTCGTGCTTCACAAGATCAACCCATGATGTTGACGCCGGCATCGACGTAGTGCGTATCGCCGGTCATCGCGCCCGACCGGTCGGAGATGAGAAACGCGGTCAGCCAGCCGACGTCCTCGACCGTGACCTCGCGCTTGAGCGGCGAGCGTTCGCTGGCATGGGCGACGATCTCGTCGAAGTGGTGAAGCCCGCCCGCCGCGCGAGTCATGATCGGTCCCGGCGAGACCGCATTGACTCGCACCGCAGTGGGCCCGAGTTCATGGGCGAGAACCTTCACCGCCATTTCCAGCGCCGCCTTGGCGCAGCCCATCACCGCATAGCCATCGACCACGCGCGCGCCGCCGAGATAGCTCATCGCGATCAGGCTGCCTCCGGCGTTCATGATCGGCCGGACCGCACGCGCGGTGCGCACGAAGCTATGGCAGGACAAATCAAGCGCCTGCGCGAAGCTTTCGGCGGGGCAGTCGATCAGATCGCCGAGCGCATCGGGCGGAGCGAAGGCGGCGGAGTGGATCACGAAATCGATCCCTCCCCAGCGCTCGGCAAGCGATCCGACCACGGCCTCGAGCGCGCCTTCCTCGCGAAAGTCCAGGATCGCGAGTTCGGATTCGAGTTCGTCGGCCAGCGGCTGAACCGCCGCCCGGGCCTTCTCGTTCACGCAGGTGAGAGCGAATTGCGTCCCGCAATCGTGCAACACCCTGGCGCATCCCCAGGCAATGCTGCGGGCATCGGCCAGACCGATTATCAGGCCTTTCTTACCCGAAAGGGCAAGACCGTCGGACGCCATACGTCGAACCACCTTCTGATCACAAAGTGTTTTGACGATTATTGGAGGCGCGTGGCCCCGGCGCCTTTCGTGGCGGCCTCTCTCCCGTTCCGGTATCGCCCCCGACGAGTCGGGAAGCCGAATGACTCTATCGAAGGTTTGAGGCCTTTGCCAGCATTCAGCCGGGCTCCTCGACGGGCATGCGAGACACGAGCGCGCCCGCGGTCCGGACGGCGGCGCTAGCGATCCGCGTCCTTGTCCCGTGCCGGCCGGTAGCGGATGAGGCCTTCCTGCGCCACATCGGCGACGAGTTGCCCCGACCGGTCATAGATCGCGCCGCGCGCAAAGCCGCGCCCCTGCCCCGACCACGGGCTCTCCATCAGGTAGAGCAGCCATTCGCCGACCGGCGGCGTGCGATGGAACCACAGGGCATGGTCGAGGCTCGCGCCCTGGATCTCGGGCGAGAAAAACGCCATCTTGTGCGGCACGATCGCGGTCGAGATCAGGCCGAAATCGCTGACGTAGGCGAGCGCGACGCGCGAGGTGGCGGCACTGGCTCCGAAAACCTCGGGAATGCGGAACCAGCCGTGCTGGCGCGCCAGTCCGCTTTCGTTCTTCCTGCCGCTGCTGATGCCTCCGGCCACGAGGTCGAACGCCTCGAAGCGGTCCGCGATGAAATCGGGTATCCGCGCGCCTTGCGATTGCAGCGCGTCGCGCATCGGCATGGCCTGTTCGGGGCCGGGAAGCTCGGGCATGCGCGCTGCATGCTCAAGACCGTCTTCGCGGTGCTGGAACGAAGCGGTCAGGTTGAGGATCGCCTTGCCATCCTGCTGCGCCACGACCCGCCGGTTGGCGAAGCTGCGTCCGTCGAAATCGCGCTCGACCCGGAAGATGATCGGCCGGCTCGCATCCCCCGCGCGCAGAAAATAGCCGTGGAGCGAGTGCGCCGGGCGATCTTCGCCCACCGTCCTGCCCGCCGCGGCGAGCGCCTGCGCGATCGCCTGCCCACCGAACACGCGTCCGCCGAGCCCGTCCGTCGCGGCGCCGCGGTAGAGATCGGCGTCGAGTTCCTCGACATCGAGCAAGTCCGCGATCTGCGCGGGAGGATTGAGTCTCTTGTTCATCTGTTCATCGCGCGCGTCATTCCGGTCCGTGGTCCTTGAGCCAGGATCTCGCCTCGGCCTCGATCCGGCGCAGTTCGTCCATCGTCTGATCGATCGCCTTGCGCTGCTGGCGCAATTCGCCGATCCGGTCAGAAACCCGCTCGATGAGCAGCTTGACCTGCTCCTTGTGCTCCGGATCGGCTTCGTAGAGATCAAGGAACTCGGCGATCTCGCGAATGGTAAAGCCCAGCCGCTTGCCGCGCAGGATAAGCTGCATGCGTCCCATCTCGCGCCGCGAATAGATCCGCGTGGTACCGACTCGCTGCGGCCCGATCAGGCCCTTGTCCTCATAGAACCGCAAGGTCCGCATCGTCACGCCGAGTTCGCGCGCGGCCTCCTGGATGCCAAGGAATTCGCTTTCGCCATCAGGAGATAATGCCTCCGCCCGCCGTCTGCTCACGAGGCGGTGCCGCCGGCCGCGCGACGCGCCGCCTCCTCGGCAACGAGGTCCTTCTTGGAGAGCTTGCCCACCAGAGTCTTGGGAAGACTATCGCGGAATTCGATCGACGAGGGCATCTCGATCTTGCTGATCCGTTCCTTGAGGAATTCCATCAGCTCATCCTGGCTCAGGGAGGCGCCTTCGCGCAAGGCCACAAAGGCCTTCGGCGACTGGCCGCGATACTCGTCTGGCACGCCGATCACGACAGCTTCGGACACCGACGGATGCTCGTAGATCGCATCCTCGATGACCCGCGGATAGACATTGTAGCCGCTGCACAGGATCAGGTCCTTGATCCGGTCGACGAGGAACAGGTACCCGTCCTCATCGAGATAGCCGATATCTCCGGTCCGCAACGCGCCGTCGACAAAGGTGCGCTCGGTCGCATCGGGCCTGTTCCAGTAGCCCTGCATCACTTGCGGACCGCGCGCGCAGACTTCGCCGCGTTCGCCCGTCGCCATGATCTTGTGCGGATCTTCGGAACCGCGAATCTCGAGCACGGTTCCGGGAAAGGCGGGGCCGCAGGAGTTGTCCTTGACCTGCCCTTCGAGCGGATTGCAGGCGATGATCGGGCTCGCCTCGGTCAAGCCATAGCCCTCGACGACGCGCACGCCGGTCCTGGTTTCGAAGGTCTGGCGCACGTCGAGCGGCAGCGGCGCGCCGCCCGAAATGCACACGCGCACCTGATCCATCGCGCCGTGCATGTCGACGCCGTTGAGCGCGGTGTAGAGCGTGGGAACACCGAAGAACTGGGTCGGCTTGGTCCGCCTGGCGGTATCGAGGAAAGACTTCATCTCGAAGCGTGGCAGCAGGATCATCTCGGCGGCGGTATCCACCGAATAGTTGAGCACGGTCGTCAGCGCGAAGACGTGGAACATCGGCAGCACGCCGAGCGTGCGCTCCTGTCGCTCGGGCATGTGACCGACATGCGCGATCATCTGCGCCGAGTTGGCCGTGAGATTGGCGTGACTGAGCATCGCTCCCTTGGGCACGCCGGTGGTGCCGCCGGTATATTGCAGGATCGCGAGGTCATCGGGGTTCCGCTCGACCGGATCGGGAGCGGCATCGCGCGCGATGAGGTCTTCGAAACGCGCGAAGCGCAGGTCGTGCGGTTCGTGCGCGATGTCCTTGCGCTTGAACAGGCGATAGGCCCTGCCCTTCCAGCTCGGCAGCACGTCGGCGATCGGGCAGACCACCACGCGGGTGAGCTGGTGCTTGCCGACCAGCGGCGTCAGCTTGGGCAGCGACATCGCAAGGTCGGAGGCGATGATGACGCTCGCGCCCGAATCCTCGACGAGATGGCCCATCTCGCGCTCGGTGTAGAGCGGGTTCAGGTTCACCACCACGCCGCCGATCCGCAAGATCGCGAAGTAGCAGATGACGTAATAGGGCGTGTTCGGCAGGCACAGCCCGACCCGCATGCCGGGCCGCACGCCAAGGTCCTGCAGCCCGCGCGCCGCCTTGCGCGCAAGCTCGCCGATCTCGGCGTAGGTCCAGGTCCGGCCCATGAAATCTACGGCCGACCAGCCGCCGTGCCGCTCCACCGCATGATCGAGCAAGTCGGTAATGAGCCGCGGTGCGATCGGGGGCATTTCATCCGGCACGGGCGAAGCGCCCGCCGGGTCGATCTTGCCCCGAAACTGCGCCGCGGCCCCCATCAGAACCGCACCCGCGCGCCGAGCGAGAAGACCAGCGCCGACGCGTCGCGAAGCTCGCCGTCGACCAGGACCGGCGTCTGCGCCGGAGTGCCGGCGTAGGCGGCGGTCGGACGGTCGATCGGAGCGTCCTTGAAGCTGATGTAGCTCGCCGCTGCGTCAATGGTGAAGGCATCGCTCATTGCATAGCTCGTGCCGGCCGAGAAATTCCACCGGTCGGAATCGGGCACGCGCGCGTCGCGGTTGCCGTCCCGCGTCGGGGTTTCGCCATACTGGACGCCGCCGCGCACCGTCCACTGGGGCGAGACATCGTAATCGGCGCCGAACGCGAAGCTCCAGCTATCCTTGTAGTTCTCGGGAAGCTCGGTGTTGAGCGGCGAACCGAGGCGGATCGCGTCGAACTCGCCCCAGCCGTAGCGCACGGCCTGGGCATTGAGCGTGAGTTGCGGGGTCGCCTTGACGCGAACGCTGCCGATCGCCTGCCAGGGCGTGCTGAACTTCGCCTTGGTCGCGACCACACTGTTCTGCGCCGCGAGCGGACCGAGCAGTCCTTCGGTTGTGACATCGCCCTTGAGCGTGTGATCGACGCTCGACTTGTAGGCAAGGCCAAGTGTGACCGGGCCGCCGCGATACTGCGCGCCGACCGACCAGCCCACGTCCCAGCCATCGCCCGCGAGCGTCTGGTGCCCGTCGGGCAGGCCCGGCGCGAGCTGGGGCAGATAGTTACCGAGGCTGGCATCGACATATTCGACGTTGAGCCCGCCGCCGATGCTCAACTCGGGGGTAACCATGACCGCGACGGTGGGCTGGATGTCGAAGGTCCGCAGCTTGGTCTTGTCCGCGGTGTAGCGGACCCAGCTATCCTCGGCGTAGTTGGTGGTGAAATTGAACGGCGCGCTCACCGCGAGGCCGACCGCCACCTTTCCGAATCCGTAAGCGACCGCGCCCGAAGGCAAGACGCCGTTGTTGATCGGGTTCTTGGCCACCGGATTTCCGCCGACCGGCGCGGGCGCCGATCCCGGACGGACGATCACCGAGCCCTCGTCGACCACTTTCCCGCGCGGGACGATCGCGCTGACATGGACGCTGGCTTCGCCGCCTTCGATGCCGCCGATCGCGGCGGGATTCCACCAGATCGATTCGACCCCGGTATCAGCCGCCTCGCCCGAAAAGGCGCGGCCCTGGCCGCGAACCGACTGCTCCTGAAGGTAGAACGCCTGGGCGCTCGCGACTGTCGAAAATCCCAGCCCGGCAGCGGCGACCGCCGCGCCCGCGAGGATACGGTCTTTGTAAGACTTCATACGACTTCTCTCCGGTATGCTTTTCTTCTTGTTCTACGAATCCAAACGGCTGATCAGCGAATGCGTTTCCAGGTCTGCGTTTTGCAGAGCGGCCAGACGATGCAGCCCTTGAGCTTGAGCGAGTTGGCCCCGGTCGGCGTGATCGTGCCCTTGTAGGTGCCGCCGTCCTCGGGGTTGTAGACAGACCCTCCCGTCCACTTGCCGTCGTCGCGCTCGAAGCCCGACAGGATCATCAGACCCTTGAGCTTGCGGCCGCGCTTCGACTCGTCCTTGTTCTCGGTGTCGCGCAGCTCCGGGTTCTTCCGAATGTTGTCGGAATCGATCAGGCGACCGCAGATCGAGGCGCCGCACGGCGCGATCTCGACCACGCCGTTCTTCGACGGCGTGCGCCATTTACCGATCACGGAATCCGCTTCGTCGGCGAAAGCGGGACTTGCGGCCAGCAGCGCCGAAACCATTCCCAGCGCCGTGGGTAATACCAATCGCATGTGGGACCTTTCCTTCATCACTCTCCGTCCGGTCCGGGCCGCCGTTCCTTCGCGGGACACAGCGCTCGCATCGACCGTCGGGACTCGGTCTAGCGCAAAATTTGCTTGACGTATAGGGAAAGAATCGCACCTTAAGGGAAGTTGATCGGCGGCAACTGAATCGCGCGCCGGCCGATTGTGGAGAGTTTGCATGCAAAGCGTCGTCATCGCGGGTTTCGCCCGCTCCCCCTTTCACCCGGCCAACAAGGGCGCTCTCGCCAGGGTCCGCCCCGACGACCTGGCCGCGCAAGTGATCCGCGGCCTGATCGCGCGCACCGGCGTCGATCCCGCCGGCATCGAGGACCTGATCCTGGGCTGCGCCTTTCCCGAGGGCGAGCAGGGCCTGAACGTCGCCCGCCTGATCGGCCTGCTTGCCGACCTGCCGCTCTCGGTCGGCGGGATGACCGTCAACCGCTTCTGCGGCTCCTCGATGAGCGCGATCCACATCGCCATGGGCCAGATCGCGGTCGGCGCGGGTGAGGCGTTCATCTGCGCGGGCGTCGAATCGATGAGCCGCGTGCCGATGATGGGCTACAATCCGCTGCCCAATCCCCAACTCGCGCAGAAGAGCGCAGTCTACATGAGCATGGGCGAGACGGCCGAGAACGTTGCCACCAAGTATCAGATACCGCGCGCCGAACAGGAAGCGCTCGCCGCCGAGAGCCACAAGCGCGCCGCCGCGGCGCGTGACGCGGGCCGTTTTGCCGACGAAATCGTTCCGATCGAGACCCGGGACGGCACCGTCAGCCAGGACGGCACGATCCGCGCAGGCACGAGTGCAGACGATCTCGCTGCGCTCAAGCCTGCGTTCGACAAGGACGGCACTGTAACCGCCGGGACCTCCTCTCCCCTCACTGACGGCGCCAGTGCCGTCCTTGTCACGACCGAAGACTATGCCAGGGCACACGGGCTGCCGATCCTCGCCCGCGTCAAGTCGGTCGCGATCTCGGGCTGCGCGCCCGAGACGATGGGCCTCGGCCCGATCGAATCGAGCCGCAAGGCGCTTGCGCGCGCGGGAATTTCCACGAGCGATCTCGCCGTGGTCGAACTCAACGAGGCCTTCGCCAGCCAGGCGATCGCCTGCATGCGCGACCTCGGCCTCGACGCCGCCAAGACCAACATCGATGGCGGCGCGATCGCGCTGGGCCATCCGCTCGGCGCGACCGGCGCGCGCATCGTTGGCAAGGCGGCCTCGCTGCTCAAGCGTGAAGGCGGCAGGTATGCGCTCGCCACCCAGTGCATCGGCGGCGGCCAAGGCGTCGCCACGGTGCTGGAGGCGGCGGAATGAGTGACGTGCCCGCCATCAACAAGGTTTGCGTGATCGGCGCCGGCACGATGGGCGCCGGCATCGCCGCGCAAGTCGCCAATGCCGGAATCCCGGTGGTGCTGCTCGACATCGTCCCGAAGGAGGGCGACAATCGCAACGCCATCGCCGAGGGCGCGGTTAAGCGCATGCTCAAGACCGAGCCTGCCCCCTTCATGTCGGCGCGCGCGGCCAGGCTGGTCGAGACCGGCAACATCGAGGATCACCTCGACAAGGTCGGAGAGTGCGACTGGGTGGTCGAGGCGGTGATCGAACGGCTCGACATCAAGCAGGGCCTCTACGAAAAGTTGGAGGCAGTGAAGAAGGACGGCTGCGCGGTCTCGTCGAACACCTCGACGATTCCGCTGGCGAACCTCGTCGAGGGCCGCTCGGACGCGTTCAAGCGCGATTTCCTGATCACCCACTTCTTCAACCCGCCGCGCTACATGCGCCTGCTCGAGATCGTCACCGGGCCCGAGACCGACACGGCGCTGGCCGACCGGGTCGAGCGTTTCGCCGACGTCGCGATGGGCAAGACCGTCGTGCGCGCCAAGGATACGCCGGGCTTCATCGCCAACCGCATCGGCACGTACTGGATCCAGCTCGGGATCAATTCGGCGATGGACCTCGGCCTCACCGTCGAGGAAGCCGACGCGATTGCAGGCAAGCCGATGGGCGTGCCCAAGACCGGCATCTTCGGCCTCGTCGACCTCGTCGGCATCGACCTGATGCCGCACCTCAAGCAGAGCCTCACCTCGACCCTGCCGGCCGACGACCCCTACCACGCGATCGCGCGCGACATTCCGCTGATTGAGAAGATGATCGGCGAGGGCTACACCGGCCGCAAGGGCAAGGGCGGATTCTACCGGCTCAACAAGGAAATGGGTCGCCGCAAGGAATCGATCGACCTCGATTCGGGCCACTATCGCGAGAAGATCGCGCCGCGTAGCGCGCCTTCCGGCGCGGCCGCACGCGGCGATCTGCGCGCTCTGGTGCAGGCGAAGGGCAAGGTCGGCGACTATGCTTGGGCCGTGCTTGGCGGCACCCTCGCCTATGCCGCCGCGCTTGTGCCCGCCGCCGCCAACACGGTGGTCGCGATCGATGACGCGATGAAGCTGGGCTACAACTGGAAGGCCGGGCCCTTCGAGATGATCGACAAGCTGGGCGCGGCCTGGCTTGCCGAGCGCCTCGAGGCCGAGGGCCGGCCGGTTCCCGAAATCCTGCGCACGGCGGGCGAAAGGCCGTTCTACCGGGTCGCGGACGGCAAGCGCCAGAATCTCGGCACCGACGGCGAATACCACGACATCGTCCGGCCCGAGGGCGTCATGCGCCTGGCGGACGTCAAGCTCACCGGAACACCGCTGCTCAAGAACGCCTCGGCGGCGCTGTGGGACGTGGGCGACGGTGTCGTCTGCCTCGAGTTCACCGGCAAGATGAACGCGCTCGACGGCGAGGTGATGAAGCTCATCGTCCAGGCCATCCCGCTGGTGAAGGACAAGTACAAGGCGCTCGTCGTCTACAACGACGCCGACAGCTTCTCGGCCGGCGCGAATCTCGGCCTCGCCATGTTCGGCGTCAACATCGCCGCATGGGGCGAGATCGAAAAGCTCGTGATGGGCGGGCAGATGGCCTACAAGGGCCTCAAGTACGCGCCCTTCCCAGTGGTCGGCGCGCCCGCCGGGCTCGCGGTCGGCGGCGGCTGCGAGATCCTGCTCCATTGCGATGCGATCCAGGCGCACGCGGAGCTGTACACCGGCCTCGTCGAATGCGGCGTCGGGCTGATCCCCGGGTGGGGCGGCAACGGCGAGATGATCGACCGCTGGCGCGGCGCCAAGGGCATGCCGCAAGGCCCCATGCCTGCGGTCGCGAAGGTCTTCGAGACGGTCTCGACCGCCACGGTCTCGAAATCGGCCGCTCAGGCCATGGAAATGATGGTGCTGCGCCCTAGCGACGGCATCACCATGAACCGCGACCGGCTGCTGCACGACGCCAAGCGCAAGGCGCTCTCGCTGGTCGAGGGCTATGCGCCGCCCGCTCCGCCCGAGTTCAAGCTTCCCGGCGAGAGCGGCCACGTCGCGCTCGGCATGGCGGCCGAGGGCTTCCACAAGCGCGGCCTGGCGACCGATTACGATCTCGTCGTCTCGGACTCGCTCGCGCGCGTGCTGTCGGGCGGCGATGCCGATCTCGTCGATACCGTCAGTGAGCAGGACCTGCTCAAGCTCGAGCGCGAAACCTTCATGCAGCGCGTGCGCGACCCGCGCACCATGGCGCGCGTCGAACATATGCTCGACACCGGCAAGCCGCTGCGCAACTGATGCGCGAGGAGCGGCACGGCACCGAACCGCGCCGCCGTTTCAGGATTTCGGGCGTCCCCGAGGCGACCCAAGGAGAGTGACAATGCAGGTCTACGAAGCCCCCTTGCGCGACATGAAGTTCGTGATCCACGAACTCCACGCCGACGACGGGTTCGGCAATCTCGAGGCGCTCGAGGAATTCACGCCCGATCTGGTCGACGCTGTGCTCGAGGAAGCCGCGAAAGTGGCGCAGGAAGTGCTGTTGCCGCTCAACCGCTCGGGCGACATCGAGGGCTGCACGCTCGAGAACGGCGTCGTGCGCACGCCCGAGGGCTTCAAGCAGGCCTACGAGATGTTCCGCGATGGCGGATGGTGCGCGCTCGCGTCCGATCCCCAATGGGGCGGACAGGGCCTGCCCGAAGTGGTCAACAAGATGACCGAGGAGATGATCTGCTCCTCCAATCTCTCGTTCAGCCTTTACCCCGGCCTTACCCACGGCGGCACCACCGCGATCGAGGCCTATGCCTCCGATGAACTCAAGCAGGCCTATCTGCCCAAGATGATCGAGGGCACGTGGTCGGGCACCATGTGCCTCACCGAAGCGCACTGCGGCACCGACCTCGGCATGCTGCGCACCAAGGCGGTCCCGCAAGGTGACGACAGCTACAAGATCTCGGGCGGCAAGATCTTCATCTCGGCCGGCGAGCACGACCTCACCGAGAACATCATCCACCTCGTCCTCGCGCGGCTGCCCGACGCGCCGCCGGGGGTGAAGGGGATCAGCCTGTTCCTGGTGCCCAAGTACCTGCCCAAGGACGACGGCACGCCCGGCGCCGCGAACGGCGTCTCGGTCGCCGCGATCGAGCACAAGATGGGGCTCAAGGCCTCGGCCACCTGCCAGCTCAATTTCGACGAGTCGGTCGGTTGGCTGGTCGGCCAGCCGAACAAGGGGCTCGAAGCGATGTTCACGATGATGAACACCGAGCGCGTCTCGGTGGGCGTGCAGGGCCTCGGCATCGGCGAGGCCGCCTACCAGTCGGCGGTGTGGTACGCCAAGGACCGCCTGCAGGGCCGTTCGCTCTCGGGCGTGAAGAACCCGGACGGCCCCGCCGATCCGATCATCGTCCACCCCGACGTGCGCCGCATGCTGATGACCGCGCGCGCCTACAACGAAGGCTGCCGCGCGATCTGCGCCTGGGTGAGCCGCGCGCTCGATGCCGAGAAGCACGCGACCGATCCCGAAGTGAAGCAGCGCGCCGGCGACTTCATCGCGCTGATGACGCCGGTGGTGAAGGCGCTGTTCACCGATCTCGGCTTCGAGGCGGCGAACCTCTCCGTGCAGGTCTACGGCGGCCACGGCTACATCGCCGAGAGCGGCGTCGAGCAGTACGTGCGCGACGCGCGCATCGCGATGATCTATGAAGGCACCAACGGCATCCAGGCGCTCGACCTCGTCGGCCGCAAGCTGCCCGCGCACACCGGCCGCTATCTGCGCAGCCTGTTCCACCCGATCGCGGACTTCATCGCAGCGCACAAGGAAGACGAGACCTTCGGCAAGATGATCGAGGGTCTGGAAAAAGCCTTCGGTGCGCTTCAGCTCTCGACCGCGACGATCGCGCAGAAGGGCATGGCCGACCCCGAGGAAGCCGCCGCCGCCGCGACCGACTACACGCGCCTCATGGGGCTCGTCGCGATGGGCTACTGCTTCGCCAAGGCGGCGCTGCTCGCCAAGGCCAGGCTCGCCGAAGCGCCCGAGGACGCCGCGTTCTACAAGGCCAAGATCACGACGGCGCGCTTCTACTTCGACCGCATCCTGCCGCAGGCGACCGCCGCGTTCCTCGCGATCAAGGCGGGCAAGGGCTCGATAATGGAGCTGGACGCCGAGGCGTTCTGATCAGGCCAGCGGCGCGCGACAAAAGCGAACGCGAGAGTCGTGTCGTCGGTTAGCCGCGCAGGCCGTCGATGACCTGCGGCAGCGCTTCTGCGTAGCGCCGCACGTCCTCCAGCTTGCCGGTGCTGACCCGCGAATACTGCTTCCACGTGCCGTAGGCGCCACGGATCGCGATGCCGCGCTGCGCCATCGCCGCCTTCACGGCGTCGGCATCGGGCACCTCGACGAAGACGAAGTTCGTTTCGCACGGCAGCGCGGTGAGCCCCGCCGACTTGACCGCGGCCAGGATCATCTCGCGCCCCTCGCGCACCATCGCCTTCGAGCGTTCGAGAAAGCCGGCGTCGTCGTAGGAGCCGATCGCGGCGGCAAGGCCCGAGACGTTGCCGCCGAAGCTCATCAGGTAGCCGCGGATGCGCGCCGCGTTCTTCTCGCTCGTGATCGCATAGCCCACGCGCATCCCCGCCATGCCGTAGATCTTCGAGAAGGTGCGGCACACGATGATGTCCTTCCCCTCCTTGACGAGATCGACCACCGTGTTGGCGGCGGGATTGTCGGTCAGTTCGTTGTAGGCCTCGTCGACCAGCAGGGTGGCCTTGGGCGTGATCCGCTCGGCGAACGTACGCATCCCCGCAGGATCGACGAGCATGCCGGTCGGGTTGTTGGGATTGCAGATGTGAACGAGCGAGACACCCTCGCCCGTGGCCGCGTCCATCGCCGCCAGATCGACGTTCATGTCTGCCTTGAGCGGCACGCGCAGCGACTTGGCGCCCTGCCGCTCGCCATAGAGCACCGTGGTATCCCAGAACAGGTCGGGGCAGACGATCATGCCGCTGCGGCCCCAGGCGAGCGCGACCGCGCAGAGGATCTCGGTAGAGCCCGAACCGAGGACGACCTGCTCCTTGCGCACGCCATGGCGCTCGGCGATCATCGCGCTCAGCTTCTCGACGCCCTTGTCGGCGTAATAGCAGCCCTTGCTGGCGCATTGCGAAATCGCGCTGAGCGCGCTCGGCGCGGGGCCGTAGGGATTCTCGTTGCGACTGAGCAGCGCCTCGCCGGGGCCGGGGCCGAAATAGTCCGAAGCACCGGCGGGCTTCTCCACCGCCCGCCCCGGTCCGCCCGCGATGAGCCCGGTCGCGGCGGCGGTTCCGGCCATGAACACCCTGCGGTTGATATCCATTCTAACCCCCTTTGGCGATTTCACATTCAGCGATTGGCGATCATCGTCACTCCGACCACGACGAGATAGGCGCCAAAGACCGTACGCAGCAGCGACGGGCTCAGCCGGTGCGCCGCGCTCACGCCCCACGGCGCCGAAACCAGCGCCGCGCACACGATCGCGAGCGCGGCGGGCAGATTGACGAAGCCGAGCGAGCCCCAGGGGAGCCCTGCTTCGCCCTGCCCGATCGCAATGAAGCCGATCATGCCCGGCAGCGCGATCACCGCGCCCATGCCCGAGGCCGTGCCGATCGCGCGGTGGATCGGCGTGCCGCAGCTCGTCATCACCAGCGTGGCGATCGTGCCGCCGCCGATCCCCAGCAGCGCCGAGAGCAGGCCGAGCCCGCTCGCGAGGCTGATCCGCACCGCGCCGCTCGGCATGGCCGCGAACGTCCGCCGATCGAGGCGTTCCGGCATCAGGAAGTAGGCCGCGAAGATCAGCACGCCCGCCCCGAAGATGACCGCCAGGGCGCGGCCCGATACCTGGTCGGCCAGCAGGATGCCGCCGACCGTCCCGGCCGCCACCCATGGCGCCCAGCTCCTGAGCACCGAAAAGTCGACCGCGTCGCGGCGCGCGTGGGCGGTGACCGATCGCAGCGAGGTGAAGATGATCGTCGCCAGCGACGTGCCGATGGCGACGTGGGTCACTTGCCCCGGCGCGGCGCCGAGCAGGGGCAGCAGGATCACGAGCGCGGGCACGACGACGAAGCCGCCGCCAATCCCGAACAGTCCGCCGGCAAAGCCCGCCGCCAGACCCGCCGCGAGGAGCGCGATGGCGGGCACGATGAGGGAAGCGAACTGGCTCACGGACCGGGATCGTTACACGCCTCGCCGTCGAGGCCAAGCGCGAATGTCGCAGCGCAGCAGGAATGGACCCGCGGGTCGACACAATTTCGAATCTATGGGGAAACCCCGAGGGCTGATTACGATTTTGCTAAACGCACAGGCATACCACTATCCAAAGTGATAGGCAGCGGCGAAAGAGGCACGCAATGGCTGACATGTTGCACTGTGCAATGGCGCGCGGTGAATGGCTCGGGCAACTGGACGAGCTATCGCTTGCTTGTCTCGGCTCCCCGGCCGAGCAGGAGGCGGACCGGCTGCGCGAATTCAACGAATTGCTCTATCAGGCGCCCGAGACCGAGCTGATCGAGGGGCTGCGCCCCGCCAGTCAGCCGAGGCTCGAAGCGCTGATCGAGGCGCAGGCGCTCGACAGCGCCTTGCTCGCGATGCTCGATTCGGTGGCCTACATGGTTTCGGGAAGCGGGCAAGGCGGCTGCATGGCGACCGTGGTCCTGCCCGGCGTCGAGCACGAGCAGAGCGCGGCCGCTCCCACGCTCACGCTCGCGACGATCAGCGCGCTGGCACAGGCGCTTGCCGAGGCCGCCTCGGAGACGACGAAGTCCCCGCTCGCGCTTTCCCGCGACTGTTCGCTGCGCCTGCACTGACCACGCCGGACCGAAACCGGACCACAAGACCGGGCGACCATGCCGGGGCGCCCCGTCCCGGCGGCCCGGCGCTTCGGCCCGCGGAAGGGCTCAGGCGTCGAGCAGGCTCGGCGCGCCGCGGCCTTGCATGAACTCGGCAAGGTTGCGGTGGAGATTGATGACCTTCTGCTCCTGGTGCGGATTGGGCAGCGGGCCACGAAATCCGGAGGACTTCATCCCCTTCTGCACGAACTCCATGTTCGAGAAGTCCTGCGCCAGCACCGAGCCCCAGTTCTCGCCGGTGGGATCGGCATAGACCCATTCGGTCTCGGGCGCCTCGCCTTCGGGGAAACGCTCGAGCGCATAGCTTTCGAAGATGCACTTGTTGGGATCGTCGCCATAGGGCCGCACGCGATAGCATAGCGCGAAGGTCGGTCCGTGCAGGATGTTCTGGTTGGGGAACAGGCCCCAGGCGAGCCCCGTCTCCTTCATCACGTCCTCAGGAATCTCTGGCCAGGTCACGCCGCGCTCGGCATCGGCTTCCTTGGCGATCTTGAGCCAGTAGGCGATGCATTCCTGCGGACTCACCCCTTCGGGCAACTCGTCCTTGAGGCGGCTCGCAGCGTTGACGAGGCTTTCGGTCGAGGCCGAATAGTTGATCGTCTCGTAGTTCTCGCGGATCAGCTCGTAGGTCGAGACGCGCGGATCGTCTCCCTTGCCAGCGCGCGTCGTGCCGGCGCTCTCGTTCATCTTGAACTTGTCGTCGCGCGTGTCGTAGCTCGAAACCGAATGCAGGCCATACTGCTTGGACAGCGCGTAGTAGTCCCCGTAAGCGAGAAGCTGGGTATGCGTGCCGGCGACGTGATAGGGCTCCAGAAAAGCCTCGATCGCGGTCTTCCAGTTGCACGGATAGATCGCCCACTGCCGCCACTTGTAGCTCATCTTGTCCATTTCGTAGGCGCCGAGAATTTCCCCCGCGCGCCCCATCCACTCCTTCAGCGAAACCGCGTCGGGGTCCATGTTGATGTAGATGAAGCCATTCCAGGTATCGACCTTGACCTCCGAAAGGCAGGTCATCTCGGGCGTGAGCCGGTTGTCCCAGTCCTGCGGATCGAGAATGAAGGTGTTGTTCCCGTCGCTGTCGAAGGTCCAGCCGTGGAAGCCGCAGACGAAGGACTTGCGGTTGCTGCCGCGCACCGAATGGACCTTTCCGGGCAGCATGTCCGGCACCGACACGAGCTGCCGCCCGCGATGCGGGCAGACGTTGTGGAATGCCTTGAGCGTGCCGTCGTCCTTGCGCAGCACGACGATCGATTCATCGGCGACGTTGTAGGTGAGCCAGTCGCCCGGATTGGGAAGGTCGCTCTCGCGCTCGACCATTTGCCAGATCCTGGGCCAGAGGTGGGTTTTTTCGGCCTCGAGATATTCGCGGCTAAGGAACGCCTCGACCGGATAGGTGACGAGCAGTTCCTGGTCCATATCCTGCGCGGTGATGTTCGCCGGCTTGAATGTCTCTGGTTTGTTCACCGTATCTCTCTCCATCGGCTGCGCCGGACTTCCTTGCGAGGAAGTCATCCTTATCCAACACCCCTGTCTATTAAGGCAAGCGGGTGCCGATGGCCAGTGAGAGTCGGCGGGCATTGGCAAAAAGATATCCGCGCCAAACCGGTGCCGGGCCCCGCAATGCGGCTCTCGGCCCTGCTCCGGCAAGCGGCATCAGGCGGGGTAGACGCCGCCCAGCACCAGTTCGAAATGCCGCTTTACGTGATCGTTGCACGAGCAGGCCCGGTCGAGCAGACCCTCAAGGTCCTGCACGACGATGCCGCCGCGCCGGGTGCGCAGCAGGCTGTCACGCTTGAAGCGCTGGATCACGCGGCTCGCGTAGCTGCGGCCGATGCCCATCATCGAGGCCAGTTGCTCCTGTGTCATCGAGACGTCCATTTCGCCGGTGCGCTGGACCGCCCCCGTCAGCCATTTCGCGGCGCGCTGTTCGATCGTGTGGGAGGCGTTGCAGGCGATCGACTGGAACACCTGCGCCATCAGGCAATCGGCGTAGCGCGCGAACAGATTGCGGATGCCTTCCGAATCCGTCTTCGCGCGATTGAGGTCCGCGGTGGCGATCCGGTAGAAGCTGCCCTTGTGCATGACGTTGGACCGGGCGAAGGCAGGCATGCAGCCGTCGCTGACGATTCCGCCGAGCGCGCCTTCGCGGCCGATCATGGTCGTTTCGACGACCGTCCCGCCGTCGAGCAGGACGAAGAACGAGCCGATCGCCGATCCCCTCGGGAAATAGCAATGATCGACCAGGTCGCCGGGCTCGTAGAGCGTGTTTCCGGCTCCAAAGACGCACTCGCGCAAGAGGGGATCGAGAACCGCCCGATCGGACGGGTGCAGCGCGTCCAACAGATTACTGCCTTCGATCATCGACACCTCGTCCATTATTGAGGATGAGCCCGCCGCCGGGGGGAACAGGGACCGCCCCGAAAAACCGACGCAGCGAATTATTGTTCCGCCTGTGGTCACAAGTGAGCAGACGAACCGCGACAAGACGGCTATTCACGCCAGTTCGCCGCCATCGGACCTTGACCGGTCCGGAACAAAAGTGTGGGCGGGTGTTTTTACGGAAAAGAGCCCGCATACGGCGCCGTTGTTCGACTGTCGGACACGGTACGGCTTCGGAGCTATCTGGCGGGGTGACGTGAATCAGTTCAATTTTGAAACCTTGTTGAAGGCACTTCGCGATGCGACTGCGGATGCGCATGCGTCGCTCGACGCGTCCTTCGGCTCCCTCGATATCGCCGACCGCGACGATTACGTGCGCTTCCTTCGCGCCCACGCCATCGGCCTCGCGCCGATGTTCGCGGACTACCGCGCATACATCGAGACCACGCTCGGGCTCTCGTGTCCGGACTTCCCGGCGATGCTGCGCGCCGATCTTGCCGAACTCGGCGAGGAGACCGCGGACCTGCCGCGCGTCGAAGCGACCGGCGCCGTCGGCGGGGCGGGTCTGGGTTATGTCGTCACCGGCTCGCGCCTCGGGCTCGCCGCGATCAGCCGCAACGGCTATTGGGGGCGCGCGAACGGCCTGCCCTCGCAGTACATGGAAGACCAGACCGGCCTGGTGCTGTGGAAGGACCTCGCCGCGCGGCTGAAGACGGAGCCCGCCGCCGCAGATGCCCGGACCAGCGTGGCCAGTGCCCTCGCGGCCTTCGCGACGTTCGAGCGGGCTTTCGCCGCGAGCGCGCGCGCGAACCAAGGATAAAGCAGGGGTGGCCGACGAACTTCATCAGGTGGACCTGTCGACGTGCGATCTCGAACCGATCCACGTCATCGACCGTATCCAGAGCTTTGGCTGGCTTATCGCCTGTTCGAGCGACTGGATCGTCAACCACGTCTCCACCAACTGCGACGAACTGTTCGGAACGAACGCGACCGACATCGTCGGCCAGCCGGTGACGCAGTTCATAGCGGCAAGCGCGATCCACGACATCCGGACTCGCCTGCAAGTGCTCGGCAACGGCGATTCGGTCGAGCGCCTGTTCGAGGTGGACCTGCACAACGACGGGCGCGCCTTCGACATCGCGATCCACACGTCGGGCCGTTCGTTCGTGCTCGAGATCGAGCGCAGCGAGAGCGGGCGGCGGCGCGACTACGTCAGCTACGTGCGCCCGATGATCGACCGGATGCGCAAGTCGCAAAGCCTCGAGGGGCTTTGCCAGAGCGCCGCGCGCCACTTGCGCGGGCTGACCGGGTTCGACCGGGTGATGGTCTATCGCTTCGAGGCGAGCGGCGCCGGCGAAGTGGTCGCAGAGAGCCTCAACGGCGGGGTCGACAGCTTCAAGGGCCTGCATTTCCCCGCCTCGGACATCCCCGCGCAGGCGCGGCGGCTTTATGCCCGCAACATCCTGCGCATCATCAGCGACGTCGATGATCCGACCGTGCCGATCGTCCCCGCGACGAATCCAGACGGCGCTCCGCTCGACTTGTCGATGAGCGGGCTGCGCGCGGTATCGCCGATCCACATCGAATACTTGCGAAACATGGGGGTAAAAGCCTCGATGTCGGTCTCGATCATGCGGCGCGGCAAGCTCTGGGGGCTGATGGCGTGCCATCACTATGCGCCGCTGAACCTGTCGTATTCGGTGCGTACGGCGGCGGAGCTGTTCGGCGAGTTCTTCTCGTATCTGCTCGAGCAGAAGGAAAGCGACCATGCCTATGCCATGCGCGGGCAGTCGATGCGGCTGCACGACGAGATCATGGCGCGCGTCGCCGGCGGCGGCAACATGCTCGACGCCTTCGGCGAATTCGGCGAATCGATCCAGGACGTGGTGCCCTTCGACGGTGTGATCGGTTGGGTCGACGGCCAATTCCTCCAGCGCGGCTCGACGCCAAGCCAGGCGCAGTTCGAAAAGCTCGCCCGCTTCCTCAACACCGCGGGCGCGAGCACCGTCTGGTCCACCGACAACATCGGCGCGCTGCACGAGCCCGCGAAGGAATGGCTCGACCAGGCGGCCGGGTTGCTCGCCCTGCCCGTCTCGCGAACGCCGCGCGACTATATCGTGCTCTTCCGCAAGGAGCTGCTGCGCGAGGTGCACTGGGCCGGCAATCCGGAAAAGGCGGTCGAGCTCGGCCCCAACGGCGCCCGCCTGACTCCGCGCAAGAGCTTCGATATCTGGCGGGAAGAGCGGCGCGGCTATTCGCGGCCCTGGACCGAGGAAGAAATCCAGGCGGCCGAATCGCTGCGCGTGACGCTGCTCGAAGTCGTACTGCGCCTCGCCGACGCCGCGCATCAGGAGCGCGAGGAAGCATCCAAGCGGCAGGACATGCTCATCGCCGAACTCAACCACCGCGTGCGCAATATCCTCAACCTGATCCGCGGGCTCGTGTCGCAAAGCAAGGAGGGCGCGAGCACCATCGATGAGTTCGCCGAGATCATCGGCAGCCGCATCTATGCGCTGGCGCGCGCGCACGACCAGGTGACGCGCACCGACTGGTCGCCCTCATCGCTCTACCAGCTCATCCGGACCGAGACCGAGGCCTATGCGACCGAGAGCGCGGATCGCGTGCAAATCCACGGTCCCGACGCGATGGTCGCGCCCAACGCCTTCACGACGCTGGCACTGGTGGTCCACGAACTCATGACCAATTCGTGCAAGTACGGCGCGCTGTCCGATTCGCGCGGCAAGGTCACCGTCACGATCAGCCACGGCGAGGACGGCTCGCTCGAGATCGACTGGCACGAGAGCGACGGCCCGCCAGTGCGCGCGCCCGCACATCGCGGGTTCGGCTCGACGATCATCGAGCGCACGATACCCCACGAGCTGGGCGGCCGCGCCGACGTCGATTTCGCCGCATCCGGGCTCCATGCCGCGTTTCATATCCCCGACCGCCACGTCGCCTCGTTCGACACGCCGACCGCTACCGAGCGGTCACGCGAGAACGAAGCGCCCGACGCCGGCGAACTGGAGGCCGCGCTCTTCGCCGGCACCGCGCTCATCGTCGAGGACAACGTGATCATCGCGATGGAAGCCGAGGACATCCTGCGCGACTACGGCTTCACCGACTGCCAGATCGTCGGCTCGGTCCAGGCCGCGCGCGCGATCATCGACGACGGCGGCGTGACCTTTGCGATGCTGGACGTGAACCTCGGCAAGGAAACCAGCGAGGCGGTCGCAGAACAGCTCAGCGAACTCGGCACGCCCTTCATCCTCGCCAGCGGCTACGGCGACCGATCGCTCACGGCCGGGCGTTTCGCATCGGTGCCGATCATCACCAAGCCCTATTCGCTGCGCGACGTGAAGTCCGCGATCGCGAGGTTGCGGCGATAAGCGGCGCCAACGCTTGTGCCATCATGATCGCGCGTTAGGCCGCCAGCACCGCCTCGCCCTCTTCGCTTTCGAGAAACGCCAGCAGCCCGCGCTCCTCGCGCGAGAGCCAGCGCGTCTTGCGCGGCAGTCGTTCGGGCAGAATGCGCTGCTCGCCATCGAGGCCCTTGACCGCGGCCACCACGTCGGGATGGACGTAGGACTTGCGCGCGATCGCGGGCGTATTGCCCAGCTTGTCCGAGACTTCGGCCATCAGCGCCTTCAACGTGATGTCGCGGTCCTGCCAGACCATGCCGAAGGCGATCGCGCTCGCCGCCCAGGTGCGAAAGTCCTTCGCGGTGAAGTCCTCGCCCATCGTCTCGTGCAAATAGGCATTGACGTCGTGCGAATGGACCGGCGTCGGCATGCCGTCCTCGTCGAGATACTGGAACAAGTGCTGGCCGGGCAATTCCTGCATCCGGCGCACGCAGCGCACCAGCGCGGGATCGTCGCAATCGATCTCCTGCAACTTGCCCGACTTGCCCTTGAACCGCAGCCGCAGCAGCTTGCGCGTGATCGAGGCGTGGCGCGTGCGCAGCGTGGTCGCGCCGAAGCTCTTGTTGGTCCTGGCGTAGCACTCGTTGCCGATGCGGATCGCACCTGTGTCGAGCAGCGAGACGACCGACGCGATAGCGCGGTCGGCCGTGAGCCCGCGGCCCGCCAGGTCTTCGGCGACCCGCTTGCGCAGCGTGGGCAGTGATTGCCCGAAGCGCGGGCACAGATCGAACTTGAGCGCCTCTCGCTCGGAGCGATAGTCCGGGTGGTAGCGGTACTGCTTGCGCCCTGCCGCGTCATAACCGTAGGCAAGCAGGTGCGCATCGGCGCGCGGCGCGAACCAGCAGTTCTCGTAGGCGGGCGGCAGGGCGATGGCGTTGAGCCGGTCGATCTCGTCGCGATCGGTGATGCGCGCGCCTTCAGGGGTGAAATAGGCCCACTTCCCGCCGCGCACCTTGCGGCGCGTGATTCCTGCCAGATCGTCATCGACGTAATGAAGCTTCGCCATCGGCTGTCCGTATCCAAGTGCTTGTTCGCACGGAGAAACGCATGGGAACCTCACAGGTTGTCGGCTTACTCCACAGAGTTCCCCTTGGGGCAATCGACAAGCGAGCCGAACGGAACATATATAGAACTTATGGCGCATCTCGACCTCAGGCGGAAACTCGAAATCCTTGCGGACGCGGCGAAGTATGACGCCTCGTGCGCCTCCTCGGGTACCGCCCGGCGCGACAGCCGCAAGGGCGGGATCGGTTCGACCGAGGGCATGGGCATCTGCCATGCCTATGCGCCCGATGGTCGCTGCATCTCGCTGCTCAAGATCCTGCTGACCAACTACTGCCAGTTCGACTGCCATTATTGCATCAATCGCAAGAGTTCGAACGTGCGCCGCGCCGCGTTCAGCGTGCACGAGGTAGTCGATCTGACGCTCGGTTTTTACCGCCGCAACTATATCGAGGGGCTCTTCCTCTCCTCGGGTATCATCCGCAGCCCCGACCATACCATGAGCGAGCTGGTCGAGGTCGCGCGCAGTCTCCGCGAGGATCACGGCTTCAAGGGATACATCCACCTCAAGACCATTCCCGACGCAGATCCCGATCTGGTCGCGCAGGCGGGACTGTGGGCCGACCGTGTCTCGATCAACATCGAGCTGCCGACCGATACCGCGCTGCACCGCCTCGCGCCCGACAAGTCCGCCGCCCGCATCACCGGCGCGATGGCGGGGATGAAACGGTCGATCGTCGAGGCCCGCGACGCGTCGAAGCACTTCCGCTCTGCGCCGAAATACGCGCCGGCGGGCCAGTCGACGCAGATGATCGTCGGCGCCGATGCCGCGACCGACAGCCAGATCATCGAGCGCGCCGCGGGGCTCTACACCGCCTACGGCATGCGCCGCGTCTACTATTCGGCCTTCTCGCCGATCCCCGATGCGAGCGCAGTGCTGCCGCTCAAGCGTCCGCCGCTGATGCGCGAGCACCGGCTCTACCAGTCCGACTGGCTGATCCGCTTTTACGGCTTCGATCCGCACGAGATCGGCGATGCCAGCGAGAACGGCATGCTGCCGCTCGACATCGACCCCAAGCTTGCCTGGGCGCTCAAGTTTCGCGCCGGCTTCCCGGTCGACGTCAATCGCGCCGAGAAGGAGCAACTGCTGCGCGTGCCCGGCCTCGGCACCAAGGCGGTGAAGATGATCCTGTCCGTGCGACGCTACCGCAAGCTACGGCTCGAAGATCTCGCGCGACTCACCTCGTCGATCGCCAAGGTCCGGCCCTTCATCGTCACGGCGGACTGGCGGCCAAGCCGGTACACCGACCGCGCCGATCTTCGCACCCTGCTCACCCCGCGCGCCGAACAACTCGAGCTGTTCGCGCGGTGAACCTTTGGGCAGCCCCGGAACCACCCCCGCGATGAACCGTTTTTCCTGGCAACAGAGGAGACATTCAGCATGGCAGATGCACGCATTTTCGAAGACCTGAAGACCGACCACGACCGGCACCGCGAGATGCTCGAAAGGATCGCGGAGACGCATGGCGCCAGCGACGAGCGCAAGACGCTGTTCGAGGATCTGCGCAAGGAACTGCAGGCCCACGCCGCCGCCGAGGAAGAATCGCTCTATGCGACCATGCTCGCCCAACCGGACCTGCGCGACGAGGCCCGCCACTCGGTTTCCGAGCACAAGGAGATCGACGATTTCCTCGGCGAGCTGCTCGAAATCGACATGAGCTCGGGCGCCTGGCTCACCAAGTTCAAGGAGATGCGCCACCGCTATCTCCACCACATCGACGAGGAAGAGGAAGAGATGTTCCCCGAAGCCGCCAAGTCGCTGAGCGCGAAGGCGGAAGCCAAGATTGCCGAGGTCTTCGAGAGCCGCAAGCCCAAGGAACTGGCGATGGCCGAGGAAGACAAGCCGGGCGATGAACGCGACTGACGCCCCACTCGCGGAGGCGCGCGGGGCCACTGCTCCGCGCGCCGTACGCCTGGAGCGCGAAGACGACTGGGAAGGTTGGCGCGACGCCGCGCGCCGCCTTCTCGCCGCCGAGGTCCCGCCCGAAGACATCGTATGGCACGCGGCTGACAGCGCCGACGATCTCTTCGCTGCCGGGCAGGAGCTGCCCCCTCCCCCGCAAGTTGAGCTGCGCGTGCCCCGCGCTTTCGTCGATTTGGCCGAGACGGCGATCCTCCATTCCGACCCCGAGCGCTTCGCGTTGCTCTATCGCCTGCTCTGGCAGGTCACCCACCATCCCGGACTGCTGTCCGACCACGCCGACCCGCTGGTCCGCCGTGTCGAACTCATGGCCAAGGCAGTGCGCCGCGACATTCACAAGATGCGCGCCTTCCTGCGGTTCCGTGAAATCGAGACCGAAGACGGCGCCTCGCGTTTCGTCGCCTGGTTCGAGCCCGAGCACCATATCGTGCGCGCCAACGCAGGCTTTTTCGTGCGCCGCTTCGCGCAGATGCGTTGGTCGATCCTCACGCCCGAGTTGTCGGTCCATTGGGACGGCGCCGCGCTGACCGAAAGCCCCGGCGCCGAACGCCCGCAAAGCCCCGGCGACGATGCTTTCGAGGAGGCATGGAAGGCCTACTACGCCGCGATCTTCAATCCCGCGCGGCTCAAGGTCGGCGCGATGGTCAAGGAGATGCCGCGCAAATACTGGAAGAACCTGCCCGAGGCCGACCTGATCGCACCTCTCATCGCCTCGGCGCAAGGACGCGAGGCCCGCATGATCGAGCAGTCCGTGCCGCGAGCCGAAGAGCGCCCCGTCTCGCTCGCGGCGCTGGCCGAGGAAGCGCGCGGGTGCCGGCGCTGCCCCTTGTGGAAAGGCACCAGCGGCTGCGTGTTCGGCGAAGGTCCGGCCGATGCGCGGCTAATGCTCGTCGGCGAACAGCCGGGCGACGAGGAAGATCGGGCCGGAAGGCCCTTCGTCGGTCCCGCCGGGCACGTGCTCGATCGAGCGCTTTCCGAGGCGGGGATCGGACGCGGCGAGGTCTACGTCACCAACGCGGTCAAGCACTTCAAATATGTCATGCGCGGCAAGCGCCGCCTTCACCAGAAGCCCGACGCGGCCGAAATCGACCAGTGCCGCTGGTGGCTCGACCGGGAGATCGGTCTGGTGCGGCCGCGTGCGGTAGTGATGCTCGGCGCCACCGCGCTGCGCGGCGTCACCGGCAAGTCGGGTGCGATCGGCAAGATGCGGGGCCGGCCCGTGCGGCTCGCCGAGGGCACCGGGCTTGTTTCCTGGCACCCCTCGTACGTCCTGCGGCTTCCGGACGCCGCCGCCGCCGATCGCGCCTACGCCGAACTGGTCGAAGACCTGCGGCTCGCCGCCGAGACGGCACGACAGGTCTGACCGGCAGAGCCGTGGTCGCGGGCGGCCTGGAACGTCGCCGATAATTCTGCGTTTGAATCCCGATAGCAAAGAGAATTTCGAGGAGATTCACCATGGACAAGGAAACCCGCGAAACGTTCTGGAAGGCCTTCGCCGACAGCCCCTTCGTCATGATGCGGCTCGAAGGCTCCGTGGAGCACGCGGAGCCGATGACGGCGCTGCTCGACAAGGACGCGCATCACGAGATCTGGTTCTTCTGCAAGCGCGACAACCGCATCGCCAACGGCGGCAAGGCCATGGGTCAGATCGCCGCCAAGGGCCACGACGTGTTCGCCTGCCTGTCGGGAACGCTCATCGAGGAAACCGACTCCGCGATCCGCGACAAGCACTGGAGCAATGTCGTTGAATCGTGGTTCCCGGACGGCAAGAACGATCCCAGCGTGATGATGCTGCGGTTCGAAATCGCGGATTCGGAAGTCTGGGTTTCGGACATGTCGGTCAAGGGCAAGGTCAAGCTGCTCGCCGGAAAGCCGATCGAAAACGAGGAAGCAGGCGAACACGCGGTTGGCGCGGTCTGACAGTTCGGCTACGTGCGCCGCGTGATGCCTGAAACCATTGCGTGGTGTGCGTGACCAAGCGCGACACACGAAATAACGAAACCCCGGGCGAGCAAGCTCGTCTGGAGGTTCTCGCGCGCTATCCGCGCGCCGCCCCCGACCTTCAGAGCCAGCTCGACCGGTTCGCGCGCCTCGCCGCGCAAATCTGCAAGGCTCCGGTCGGGCTTGTCTCGATCGTCGAACAGGACCGGCAGGTCTTCGTCGGAAGAAGCGGCACCGAATTGCTTGAAACGCCGCGCGACTGGTCTTTCTGCGCCCATGCGATGTTGCGCGACGACGCGATGATCGTGCCCGACGCCACCATTGATGCGCGATTTCGCGATAACCCGCTGGTAACCGGCCAGCCGGGCATTCGCTTCTACGCAGGCCAGCCTCTCGTCTCGGCGGAAGGCATGCCGCTCGGCAGCTTTTGCGTCATCGATACCGAGGCTCGCGGCGATCTGACGCCCGAACAGCGCGAAGGGCTCGAAACGCTGTCGATCGCGGCGATGGGCCTGCTCGAAAAGGCGCGCGAAGAGAGCTCGAGCGAGGACTTCGCGCGATCCTCGAGCAATCGGATCACGGAGCTTCAGCAGCGCTTCGAATTTCTCAGCAATGCGATGCCGCAACTCGTCTGGATGACCGATGCGGAGGGCCGCGTCGATTACCTCAACCGTCGCTGGATCGAGTTCGTCGGGCTGCCCGCGGAAAAAAGCCTAGGCTCGCGCTGGCTCGATCACGTGCATCCCGACGATCGCGCGCATACCAGTCTCGCCTGGCGCGAGGCGACCGACGCCGGGCAACTCTACGAGACCGAATATCGCCTGCGCCATGCCGACGGCGAGCATCGCTGGGTACTGGCGCGCGGGATGCCGATGCTCCGCGAGGACGGGAGGCCATCTCGCTGGATCGGGACCTGCACCGACATCCACGAGCAGCGCGAGTCGGCCGAGAGGCTCGAAATTCTCTCACGCGAGCTCAATCATCGGATCAAGAACATCTTCGCGGTCATCGGCGGGCTGATCAGCATGACATTGCGCGGCGCGCCGGAAATCCGCGAAAAGGGCAGCGAGTTGCAAGCCCGGGTCCTCGCGCTGGGGCGCGCGCACGATTTCGTGCGCACCCATCGCGGCGAGGAAATCATGCACAAGGCCTACACCAGCCTGCAAGACATGCTCGCTGCCCTGCTCGAGCCCTATCAGGGCGGCGAGGTCATGCGTATCGAGATCAGCGGCGCCGACGTCCAGATCGACGATCGCTCGGCCACCCCGCTCGCACTGTACTTTCACGAGCTGGCGACGAACGCGGCCAAGTATGGAGCGCTCTCGACCGACGAAGGCGCTGTCAGCCTGACCCTGCGTCACGCGGACGACGATATCGTCATGATCTGGCAGGAGCGGGGTGGCCCGGCGATCGCTCAGAACGCCGAGAAGGGTTTCGGTGCAAAGCTCATCGAGTTGAGCATCGGCCGCCAGCTCGGCGGATCGCTGGACTATGACTGGACGCCGGAAGGCCTGTGCGTCACGGCCACCGTGCCGATGCGCTTGATGGCCCGCTAGCGCGGGCGCCGGGATCGACTGCGGGGCTAGTGCGGGGCTAGGCGGCCCGCTCCTTGTCCTTCCAGTGGCCCGACAGAAGATAGCGATAGACGCCCACGCAGTTGATCACGAGCAGGATCACGTTCTGCACGCCGATCCCCTCGGCATCATCGTCGAGAAAACCCCAGGCGATCAGCGCAATCGAACTGGTGACGAAGATGACGAAGGCAAAGCCGCTCCACTTGCGCCCGACGTTGAGCGAAAGGATGAAGGCGGCGAGCGCGGCGGCGCCGGCGCCGTAGTATTGCAGGGCTGTCAGGACAAAATCGCTCATGGCGCTTTAGCAATGCCGGAAAGGCCACGCAGTTCCCGAATTAAGTCAATTAACCTGCAATCCGCCGGGTGCGAGTGGTGATCGGCTAGACCTGCGCGCGTCCCACAACACTGGGCGGCGGCGTCTCGAGCCCCGCCGGGCGGGGCAGGCTGCCCGGCTCGACGGTTGCGAACGTCACGGCGTCGAGCACGTTCCGGTCGCAGAACGGCTTGCGCAGGACACCGACGCACGTCGGCGCCGGCGCACCGATCTGTGTTGGATTGGCGGTTGCGTATATGACGCGCGTATCGAACCGCTCGGACAGCAGCCGGGCGATCTCGGGGCCCGTAGGCCCGTCGCGCAGATTGAGATCGACGAAGGCCACCTCGGGCGCTTCGCTCAAGTTCGCCAGCGACGCGAGATCGGCAACGGTGCCGATCACCGTGTGGCCACCATCAGTAAGTATGTCTTCGAGTTGAAGCGCGACGAGAAACTCGTCTTCGACAACCAGTACCTTGCAACCCGAGGACCCCAAAGCCCCCAACAAACTCCGAATACCTCCTGTCAGGCAGCCAGGACGGGCAGATCGTCGGTATTCGCGATCTTCGCCAGCTCGTTGAAGAAAGCATCGATCGCCTCTCCGGTGAGGACGAAGTCGTGCCGGGAATCGGGTAGTTGGCCGGATTCGATGATCTTGCTCAGCATGGAACGCGCCCGGCAGATCCGGCTCTTCACCGTGCCTAGGGCAATGCCGCAGATATCGGCGATTTCCTCATAAGAGAGGTTCCCCGCCGCAACGAGGATCAGCGCCTCGCGATAGCTGTCGGGAATCGCGGACAGAGCGCGCAACGCATCGGCCAGCTCCACCGCGCTGTCCTGGCCCGCAGGGGCGCACAGGATGCGCTCGGCGGCGAGTTCGTCGTACTCGCCATGGAACCGCGCGCGGCGCGCTTCGCTGTAGAAATGGTTGCGCAGGATGGTGAAAGTCCAGGCCTTGAAATTGGTCCCCGCCGCATAGCGGTCGCGCGCGGCCCATGCCCGGAGCATGGCTTCCTGCGCGAGATCGTCTGCGCGATCACGGCATCCGCAAAGACCGCGAGCAAAGGCTCGAAGGTGGGGGGCGACTTCGCTCAGGGCGCGCTTGAAATCTCGATCGTTGAGCCTCGTGACGTGCTCTTGTTCGGTTTCGGCGACTGCCGGCATGGGCGCTTCCCTTCCACTGTTGCTGTTGGGGGTAGAACGCGAAAGGGCGCGAATGGTTCCCGCATACGTGCAATCGTGCGCTTTACGCTGCGGCCCGGCGCCTCTCCAGCCAGTGCGCCGCCGCCTTTTCCATCCCGGAAAAAATTGAGGCCCCCGCACTCGGTGGGAGTGGGCGGGGGCCTCCGGGATCGGGTCACCACTGGTTTGCGGGGGGGGGGGGGGGGAGGGCCAGTGGTGATACGTGTAGAACATCCTTCGTCTGGAAAGGTTCCGGCCCTGCGAAAATTCGCAAAGAATTTTTTCCGTGGTCTTTGTCTTACCTGTCCGCACATCCATATGTTAGCCGACCATGGTGGATGCTACTTCGCCGAATGCACAGATTGCCCGAGGGGCGCATCGCTCCTATGCGGGTGGGCATGCCGGTTGGCATCGCGCTCAAGATCAATCAAATTGAACGCATCCTCGTTTTCGTTGTTTGAGGTTTCCATGTCCGTTTCCGATCAAATCAGTGTCCAGCTCCCTTACCTGCGCCGCTACGCGCGCGCGCTCACAGGGTCGCAGCATTCAGGGGATGCCTATGTCCGGGCCACGCTGGAGGCGGCGCTGGCGGATCAGGAGTTGCGCAAGGCGATCGCGAACAGCCGCGCCGCGCTCTATGGCGCCTTCACCCGGATCTGGTCGACAGGCCACGTCGAGGAAGCCGACTCGCCCGGCGGCGCCGGCCTGCACGAAAACGCCGCCCAGTCGCGCCTCGCGACGATCGCGCCGACCCATCGCCAGGCGCTGCTGCTCACCACGGTCGAGGAATTCTCGCGAGAGGAAACGGCCGAAATCCTCGACGTCACGCCCGACGACGTCGATGCCCTGGTCGCCCAGGCCATCGCCGAGATCGAGGGTGAGTCGACCACCGACGTGCTGATCATCGAGGACGAGCCGCTGATTTCGATGCAGCTCGAAGGGCTCGTGTCCGACCTCGGGCACACCGTGATCGGCACGGCCGCGACTCATGCGCAGGCGCTCGAACTGTTCGAACGCGCCCGCGCCGGCCTGGTGCTCGCGGATATCCAGCTCGCCGACGGCAGCTCCGGCATCGAGGCGGTCGAAGACCTGCTCAAGTTCGGCGACGTGCCGGTGATCTTCATCACCGCGTACCCCGAACGCCTGCTCACTGGCGAACGTCCGGAACCGACCTACCTGGTCACCAAGCCGTTCCAGGAAGCCACCGTGCGCGCCGCGATCAGCCAGGCCCTGTTCTTCGGCTCGAGCCGCCCGCTCTAAGCGCGGTTGCGACAGCTTTGCCGGACGGAGGCAAACCCCATTCGCGGTTTGCCTCCGCCCGGCCTTATGCTTCCGGCTTGCGCCGCAACTCGAACGCACGGGTGGCGCGCACGGGGACTTGAAGGCGGCACCGAACGCCCCCCGGGAGGAACTGCAGATCGACGTCCGATCGCAGTTCGTGGGCGACGATCTTCTCGATCAGGTCACGCCCGAAGCCGCGCTTGGTGGGCTGCTTGACTTCGGGGCCGCCGGACTCGCGCCAGCAGATCTCGGCAAGACCCGGCGTCAGCAGCTTCCAGCTCACATGAATGCGCCCGTCGATCGTACTCAGCCCGCCGTACTTGGCGGCATTGGTCGCAAGCTCGTGGATCGCCAGGCCGAGCGACATGGCATCGTTGGGCGCGAGCAGGATTTCGGGCCCCTCCATTTCGACGTGGCTCTCGTTGCCTTCCATGTAGGGGGCGAGTTCGCTCTTCACGATCTCGCCCAGCGGGGCGTTCGCCCAATCGCTTTGCGACAGCAGGTCGTGCGTGGCCGAAAGCGCCCTGATCCGGGCGGTCAGGCTTTCGGTGAAGTCGTCGAGATCGCGCGCCCGGCGGCGCGTCAGCGCGGCGATCGACAGCACATTGGCGAGCGTGTTCTTGACCCGGTGATTGAGTTCGCGCGTCAGCGAATTGCGGATCGAGGCCTGGTTCGTCAGCCACTCGAGCACCCGGCGGTCCTCCGTCGCGCGCTTCGTGATCAGTCGGCCGATCGCCATGACCAGCAGCGAGGCGATGATCCCGAAGAACAGCGTGATCCGCGAAAGCGTGGAGAGCGTCGTGAATTTCTTGTCGCGCACGACGACGGTCCAGGAATGGTTGCCGACATCGAGGCTGCGCTCCTGCGACGCGCCAAGCTCGCCATTGGTGGCGTTGCGCGCCAGCAGGTTGTCCGGGGCGACCGAGCCGTCGTAGATCGCGACCTGGATATTCTCGTTGCTGTAAAGTTCGGCGGCCGAATCGAGGAAATCGCTCGCGCGGAACGGGCTGTAGATGAAGCCCTTCACGCGCTCCCCGCCGCCCGAGTTGATGACGACCGGCACGTAGATGAGAAAGCCGGCGGCATCGGGCTCGCCGCGGTCCTGGACGAGATGAACCTTGCCCGAGGCGACAGGCTTGCGCAGCTCCGCCGCCTTGACCATCGCCTCGCGCCGCACCGGCTCGGAATACATGTCGTAGCCGATCGCGCGGCGGTTCGCCGCCGTCAGCGGCTGCAGGAAGAACACCGGCGTCGAGAAGTCCTGCCCCTCGATCGGAGGCGGCGTTATCGTGAACCCGTCAAGCCCCTGCTCGCGCATCGAGAACTCGAAATAGGGCACGTCCTCGGCGCGCAGCAGCGGCGCCCAGCCCATGCCGAGCGAGCCATAGAGGTTGCCGTTCGACTGCAGGTCGGAAACGAACTCGTTGAATTCCTCGGCCGAAACCTGGTCCTGCGTCGCGAACAGCGCCGCGCCGGCGCGCAGCAGGGCGATATTCTCGATGATGCGGCGCTGCAGCGCGCCGGAGATTTCCACCGAGTTGCGGTCGAGCTCGATCTGCCGGGTCTGGCGGTCTGCCCGCTCGATGGCGATGACCGAGACCGCGGTGCCGATGCTCGCAACGAGAAACAGCAGCAGCGGCCAGCCACGGGGATAAGTGTGGAACCATGCCTGCTTGCGAACGCGCTCGAGAAGAGCCTCGTCAATCACCGCTCAAAACCCCTGGCGATCATCTGTTCCCATGCGGCCCCGCGGGCCCCCTAGCCGATTTGACAGCAACGTTAGAAGAGGGGAACATTGCCCGCATTCAAATGTTCCCTTGTCAGGTGTCTCGCAATCGCCGCCGGTATTCCGACAGGGTCGGGCTAACCGACAGAATGCGCGACGTAAACTTGACCGCCGGGTGGTCCTGCAGGCAAGTACCGCGGAAAGGGAGTCAGTCTTGAGCGATACCGAAGGACCCAAGGGGCCGGAGCGCAAGCCCGGGCTGCCCCCGGAGACCCGCAGGGACGGGGAACCGGGCTGGGCCGTGGGATTGCGCAAGCTGTACAATTCCGTGGTGGATGAGCCCTTGCCCAGCAGCTTCGACGATTTGCTCAAGAAGCTGGACGACGGCGAAGATGGCTGATCCTCACCTGGCGAACTACACCGACGAGGATTTCAGGGACGAACTTCTGGCGACATTGCCGCATCTGCGAGCCTTCGCGCGCGGACTATGCGGCCGCCATGATTTCGCCGACGATCTCACCCAGGAAGCCGCGATCAAGGCCTGGACCGCGCGCGAGCGCTACCAGCCCGGCACCAACATGCGCGCGTGGACCTTCGCGATCCTGCGCAACCACTACCTGAGCGAACTGCGCCGCAGCCGCCGCCAGACCGATCTCGATGAAGGCGTCGCAGAGCGCCTGCTGGTGATGAACGCCGACCAGGAAGGTCCGCTGCACTTGTCCGACATGGAGGACGCCTTGCAGAAGCTCAATCCCGAGCGGCGCGAGGCGGTTCTGCTCGTCGGCGCGGGCGGGTTCACCTACGAGGAAGCCGCCGCGATCGCGGATTGCGCCGTCGGCACGATGAAGAGCCGCGTTGCCCGCGCGCGCACCGATCTCGCAAAGCTGCTCGATAGCGATCCCGGGGAAGCGGCATCGCCAAAAAAGAAAGCCAAGTCCGGCTCGCGCAAGACATCCTAGACAGCCGCGCCTGTCCGGATCGCGATGGCCGCTAACGGTCGGCTATCTTTGCCCAGGCTCCTTTCCTGTTCACGATGTTGCTGTACAACGGTGGCGCTTCGGCTCGCGAAGCGCGCATCCGACGGTAGGGGGACCAATGCGACCTTCTTTCCCGCTCCGCGTCATTGCGATCATCGCCATGGCCTTCCCGTCCGCCGTCTCCGGTCAGGCCTATTCCCCGGCGTTCCGACCAGCCAGGATGACCGACGAGCCGGCCGGCGAGCCCAACGAAGTGATGGTCCTGGCAAGTCCGCACCTGTCGCAATTGCCCGATAGCTTCCGCGCCGAGTTGGTCGAGCCGCTGGTCGCCCGCCTTGTCGATTGGCGGCCCACCGCGATCGCGACCGAGGACAACTCCGGCCTCCTTTGCGACTTCATGCGGCGGCACCCTGCGCGCTACGGAGAAGACTATCTCTCCTATTGCTTCGACACGACGGCGGCCGCGCATGCCACCGGTCTCGACGTCCCCGCTGCCAATGCGGAGGCGGAACGCATGCTGGCGGACTGGCCGGAGCACCCTGAACCTCAAATGCGGCGGCGACTGGCGGCAGTCCTGCTCGCCGCGGGCGAGCCGGCATCAGCGCTGGTGCAATGGTTGCGCCTGCCGGGGACGGAACGCAGGAGCGGCGGCATCCTCACGCCCGAACTCGTCTCGCTGCTCGACAAGCGCATGACCACGGTAAACGAGACCGATCTGATTGCAGCGCGCGTCGCGGCGCGTGCGGGATTGGAGCGGGTGTGGAGCGTGGACGATCAGTCTATCTATCTTGGAGAGCTGAAGGACGAAGACGCGTATGGGGCCGCCTTATCGAAAGCCTGGGATAACGCGGCGACGAAAGCGCGCAACAGGCAAGGCCGGACCTTGGAAAGCGGCCTCGGCCGAGCCGATGGTCTGCTCGACTATTATCGTGCGTTGAACGACCCATCCTATGCGGTGCAAGCCTATCAGTCGGACTGGGGGCCCGCACTGTCCGAACCTTCTGCCCAGGCTTTTGGCAGACGCTACGTATCCTATTGGGAAACCCGCAACCTGCGCATGGTCGCGAACATCAGAGAGGTGCTGGGACGCCGTCCGGGGACGCGGATGCTCGCCATCGTCGGCGCGTCGCACAAGGGCTATTACGAGGCCTATCTCGGTCAAATGCGCGACGTCGAGTTGGTCGACGTGATGGCGGTGCTCCGATGACAATCGCAGCATCCGCCTGAAGAGCCAGGCAGGCGCGCGCCGCGCGCAAGCAAAAGGGCCCCGCTCCCATCCAGAGCGAGGCCCTTCGCGATTTCAGCTCGGTCGAACCGATCAGGCCGGGTAGACCCAGGGCGTGCCGCGGTCGAAATTGTCCGACGCGAACTTCCAGTTGATCAGGTTGTCGAGCACGGCCTTCACGTAAGCCGGGCGCTTGTTCTTCTGGTCGACGTAATAGGCGTGCTCCCACACATCGATCGTCAGCAGCGGATTGACGTTCTCGGTGATCGCCGTCCCGGCGTCGTGCGTCGAGATGACTTTGAGCTTGCTGCCGTCAACGACCAGCCAGGCCCAGCCGCTGGCGAAGTGATTGACCGCTTCGTTGGTCAGCGCCTCGAGCAGTGCGTCCATCGAACCGAAGTCGTTCTTGATTGCGGTCGCAAGGCTCTCGCTCGGCTCGGTCTTCTCCGGCGACAGCGAGTGCCAGTAGAAGCCGTGGTTGTAGACCTGCGCGGCGTTGTTGAACTTGGGTCCGCTGGCGGCCTTGACGATGTCCTCGAGCGGCTTGCCCGCTTCGTCGGTGCCCTCGATCGCGGCGTTGAGCTTGTCAACGTAAGTCTTGTGGTGCGCACCGTGGTGCACCTCGAGCGTGGTCGACGAGATGTGCGGTTCAAGCGCATCCTGGGCATAGGGCAGCGGCATAAGGGAGATCGTCATGGTATCTTTCCTGTTTGTGTTGTTGGATTTGCGGCGAGAGCGGAACCGAGAACTCGGACCCGCAGGAAAGGACGTGGCGCCTATGTTGGACGTGCCGGCGACAATTCAACCCGAGCCCTGGCGGTAAATTCGCCTTTCGCTGAAAATGAAAGGGACGGCGCCGCGGCGCCGTCCCCCTCGTGCTTCACCGAGCATGCGAAGTCAGTTCGCGTCCTCGATTTCATCGGCCTTTTCTTCCAGGGCGTCAGCCTTCGCCTCGCCGGCGTCCTCGACTGCCTCGGCCTGGGCATCCATGCCCTGGTCATCGAGGGCGTCGGCAGTCATCTCCGCCTGGGCTTCGACCGCATCGGCCTTCTGCTCCATCGCATCGTCTGCCGGGTCGTTGCAGGCCGCGAGGCCGAGCGTCGTCGTCGCAAGAGCGATGGCGGCAAGGCGGGGCGTGGTGATCAGTTTCATAGGATTGGTCCTCTTTTCCCTGTTGCTAGAAGTTAAGGCCGAACCGGGCCTTTAGCGGATCGAGCCGCGGCGGAAGAGATTGACGACCGCCAGAAGGATCACTGCGCCAAGGAACGAGGCGAACAGCGAAAGGATGTCGAACGAACCGCTGGTGATCGGCGCGCCGCCGATGAGCGGGGTGACGATGACACCGGCGATCAAGGCGCCGATGACGCCGACGACGATGTTGAGAAAGATGCCCTGCTGCGCATCGGTGCGCATCAGGATGCTCGCGAGCCAGCCGATGACGCCACCGACCAGAAGGATGAGAATAAGGGTCATAGTCTGCAACTCCAGTTTCGTACCTGCCCCCAATAACGGGCCGGTCAAAGGTTGGTTCCAGAGCCGTGAAATCTCCCGGCGTCGCCCGGTGCCCGAGACACGCGCTTGCGCTTACTTGAAAAAGAGCCCCGGGGGCTACGCACCCGCCGGCAAGGTCGCCAGCGCGCCCATCCGATGACGAGGGCGTTGGCGAACCGACCAAGCGCCAAAATCCAGGCTGGACAGGGGGCCGCGAGCGGTGCTGTACAGGTGCTCAATAATAACCTTGGAGAAGGATCGAGTCATGGCCATCACCGTCGAAGCCGCAAAGCCGCAGATCGGCGGCATCGTCCACGTCGACAAGGCGCACTTGCTCGACGACGACACGATCGAGACGGTGCGCCGCGAACTCGAAACCCGCGGCGTGCTCGTGTTCCCCGGGATCGACGTCAGCGACGAATTGCAGCTCGCCTTCACCGACAAGCTGGGCGACCGCGTCAACTTCACCAGGCAGGTGCCGGGCTCGGACGCGACCTCACCCGACGTCTACAAGATCACGCTCGACAGCAAATTCAACTCCGAGCCGGACTACGTGCTGGGCACGTTCTTCTGGCACGTCGATGGGGTCACCATAGACCAGCCGCTGCCCAAGGCGACGGTGCTGTCGGCGCGCAAACTGTCCGCAAGCGGCGGCGCGACCGAGTTCGCCAACCTCTACGCCGCCTGGGAGAAGCTTCCCGAGGAGGAAAAGCGCGAGATCGAGAACCTGCGCGTGATCCATTCGGTCGAGGCGGCGGTCCGCCCGGTTCACGGCCATCCCAGCGAAGAGCGCCGCGCGCGGTACAAGGCGATGGCCGCGGTGATGGAGCAGCCGCTGGTATGGACCCACGCGGACGGCCGCAAGTCGTTGCTGCTGGGCACCCACGCCGACGGAGTGGTCGGCATGCCCGGCCCGCACGGCCGCGCGCTGCTCACGCGGCTGCAGCAGTGGGCGGCGCAGCCCGATTTCGTCTACACCCACAAGTGGAAGCTGGGCGATCTCGTCATCTGGAACAACCAGGGCGTGATGCACCGGGTCGTGCCCTATACCGACGAGGGTCGCGTCATGCACCGCACCACGATCGCGGGGACCGAGCGCCCCGGCGTCCCCGCGAGCGAGGAAAACATCGCGCGGATCTTCCAGATCGCCTGAGCGGCCGGCCGTCGCGCGAGGGAGCCCGCCGGCCTCCTCGCCTCAGCCGATCATCATCAGGCTCGCGTTGCCGCCCGCCGCAGTGGTGTTGATCGAGGTCGAGACCTCCTCGACCAGCCAGCGCGGGTCGCAGGTTTGGATCGTGTGGACCGGCACCACGGGGCCCTCCCAGGCGGCCACTTCGGCCAGCGTCGCAAGCACCGTCACGGCGTCACCCTCGACCAGCACGGCCGAGACCGGAGCCTCGCCGAGAGGGGATATTCTCGAACTCACCGCCTGCGGCAGACCGGACGGCAGGTCCTGCCCGGCATCGATCCGCGCGCGGCATCCCGCCGCCAGCACGGCGGCGAGCATCAGGCAAAGCCCCTCCTCGCTCGCCGCGCGCACGAGAACTTCGCCACGCGGCTCGAGGCGATAGAGATTGCGCTCGCCGACCGGGCCGGGAAGTTCCAGTTCGAGCCCGTTGGGCGACGCCTCGGCGAACCCGCTTGCCTTCTCGGCGATCGCCGTCAGCCCGCTTTCCTCGAGCCATGCGACCAGCGCCGCAAGCGCGGGATCGGGCGGAGCGGGGCTCGCCGGGAGCACGGGAGGCGCATCGTGGACCAGCCGTCCGAGGTAGAGCGGCCCGCCCGCCTTCGGACCGGTGCCCGAGAGCCCGCGCCCGCCGAACGGCTGCACGCCCACCACCGCGCCGATCTGGTTGCGGTTGACGTAAACGTTGCCCGCCTCGATCCGGTCCGTCACGCGCGCCACCGTCGCATCGAGCCGTGTGTGCAGGCCGAAGGTGAGGCCGTAGCCGGTCGCGTTGATCTCGTCGATCAGCGCATCGATGCGCTCGCGCCTGAAGGTCAGCACATGAAGCACCGGACCGAAGACTTCGCGGCCAAGCTCGCCGAGCGCGTCGATCTCGATGATCGTCGGCGCGACGAACGTCCCCTGCCCCGCTTGCGCGTGCAGCGGGATCTGGGTGATGCGCTTGCCCTTCGCGCGCATCGTCTCGATGTGCGCATTGATCCCCGCCTGTGCCTCGGCGGAGATGACCGGGCCGACGTCCACCGCCAGACGATCGGTGCTGCCGACGCGCAGTTCCGCAAGCGCGCCGCGCAGCATCTCCATCGTACGCTCGGCCACGTCCTCCTGCAGGCACAGCACCCGCAGCGCCGAGCAGCGCTGCCCGGCGCTGTCGAAGGCGGAGGCCAGGACATCGGCGACGACCTGCTCGGTCAGCGCCGAGGAATCGACGATCATCGCGTTCTGGCCGCCGGTTTCGGCGATCAGCGGGATCACCCGCCCCTCGGGCGAGAGCCGCGCGGCGAGCGTCTGCTGGATCAGCCGCGCCACTTCGGTCGAACCGGTGAACATCACGCCCGCGGTCTCCGGCGCGGAAACCAGCGCCGCCCCGATGTCGCCCGCGCCGGGGACGATCTGCAGGGCATCGTCGGGCACTCCGGCTTCGTGCAGGATGGCGACCGCCTGCGCCGCGATCAGCGGCGTCTCCTCCGCCGGCTTGGCGAGGACGGCATTGCCCGCGGCGAGCGCGGCGCCGACCTGTCCGGTGAAGATCGCGAGCGGAAAGTTCCACGGGCTGATGCACACGACCGGGCCGAGCGGCCGTGCGCCCTCGAGCTGCAAGCGCGCCTGCCCGGCATAGTAGCGCAGGAAATCGATCGCCTCGCGCACTTCCGCAATCGCATTGGCGGCCGACTTGCCCGCCTCGCGCATGGCGAGACCCATGAGCGTTTCCATGCGCGCCTGCATGAGATCCGCCGCCCGCTCCAGCGCGGCCGCCCGCGCATCGACAGGAATGCGCGCCCAGCCGCATGCGGCCGCCCGGCCGATCGCGTCGAGCGCCTCGGCTTCACTTGCCTCATGGACAGTGCCGACGACGTCGCCGTGATCGGCCGGATTGCACACGGCGCGCGCAAGTCCGCTGCCGGTCGTCGGGCGCGCCTCGAAATGCGTCCGGCCGACACTCTGAAGTTGCGCCGCGAGGCGCTGCAGCGATGGCTCGTCGCCAAGGTCGATTCCGGCCGAATTCTCGCGCTCGGGGTAGATCGCGTGGGGGAGCGCGATACGCGGATTGCGCGCGCCCGGCTCGGGCATGGCACGCACCAGCGCGACCGGATCGGCGACAAGGTCCTCGACCGGCACATCCGGATCGGCGATACGGTTGACGAAGGAGGAGTTGGCACCGTTCTCCAGCAGGCGGCGCACCAGATAGGCGAGCAGGGTGCGATGCGTGCCGACCGGCGCATAGATGCGGCACGGCCGCTTCAGCCTGCTGACGACTTCCTCGTAGAGCGCCTCGCCCATGCCATGGAGGCACTGAAACTCGTAGTCCTCGGGCGAATAGTCGGGCCCGGCCATCGCCAGCACACTCGCCAGCGTCTGCGCGTTGTGCGTGGCGAACTGCGGGAACAGCACGTCGCGGTGGTCGAGCAACTTGCGCGCGCAGGCGATGTAGGCGACGTCGCTGTGCAGCTTGCGGGTATAGACGGGGTAGTCGGCCAGCCCGTCGACCTGGGCGCGCTTGATCTCGGCGTCCCAGTAAGCGCCCTTGACCAGCCGCACCATGATCCGCCGCCCGGCCCGGTGCGCGAGATCGACCAGCCAGTCGATCACCAGCGGGCAGCGCTTGCCGTAGGCCTGCACCACGAAGCCCAGCCCGTCCCATCCGGCAAGCGCGGGATCAAGCGCGAGCGCCTCGAACAGGTCGAGCGATATCTCCAGCCGATCCGCCTCCTCGGCGTCGATATTCAAGCCGATGCCGTAACCTCGCGACTGGATCGCCAGTTCTCGCACGCGGGGCAGCAGTTCGGTCATCACCCGCTCGCCTTGCGCGCGGCTGTAGCGCGGATGCAGCGCGGAGAGCTTGATCGAGATCCCAGCGCCCTCGTGAAGGCCGCGCTCGCGCGTTGACAGGCCGATGGCATGGATCGCGCGCAGGTAGTCGACGAAATAGCGCCGCGCGTCCTCGGCGGTCGCCGCCGCCTCGCCGAGCATGTCGTAGCTGAAGCGGAAGCCGCGTGCCTCCTTCTCGCGCGCCCGCTTGAGCGCCTCGGAGATGGTTTCGCCCATCACGAACTGCTCGCCCATCAACCGCATCGCCACTTCGACGCCGCTGCGGATCACCGGCTCGCCCGCGCGCCGGAGCAGCCGGCTCAGCGCTTTCGACAGCCCGCTGTCGTCGACGGTTGAGACCACCCGGCGCGTCACCACGAGCCCCCAGGTCGCCGCGTTCAGGAACAGTGAGCGCCCGCCCCCAAGGTGCGACTGCCAGTCGCCGCCCGAGATCTTGTCGCGGATCAGCGCATCGCGCGTGCCGTCGTCGGGAATGCGCAGCAGCGCCTCGGCAAGGCACATCAGCGCGACGCCCTCCTGGCTGGACAGCGAGTATTCCTGGACCAGCGACTCCATGCCGCCACGCCGGTCCTTCGCGCGAACCGCCTTTATCAGGTCGCGCGCGGTCGCCGCCGCAAATCGGCGCTGATCGTCAGGCAGCGTCGCGGCTTCGAGCAAAGGGCGCAGGCAGGCAGCTTCCTCGCGGCGCGTCGCGGCGGAGATGGCGGCGCGCAGCGGCGTGGGGTCCGAAAGCGGCGGCGCGAAGGCGGCGAACGTGGGCGTGACCATGGCGAAACCATAGTCTATTCCGAGCAAGGCGATCTCACCTGATTGATCTCCAAAACAGGGAATACCATCTATATTTCCAGATCTAGACAGGACATGAGAATGAAATCAGCGCCCGGAGCAGTCGATCTGGATCATTTCGACAAGAAGATGCTCCGCATCCTCGGCGAAGACGGCCGCATCACCGTGACCGCGCTGGCCGAACGGGTCGGACTGTCGAAGACGCCCTGTCAGGTCCGGCTCAAGCGGCTCATCGAAAGCGGCGTCATTCGCGGCTTTCGTGCCGTGGTCGATCCGGCGCGGCTGGGCATCGATCACATCGCCTTCACCGAAATCAAGCTCACCGACACGCGCGAGAGCGCGCTGCTCGCCTTCAACGAGGCGGTGCGCCGCATTCCCGAGGTCGAGGAATGCCACATGATCGCAAGCAATTTCGATTATCTGCTCAAGGTGCGGACCAGCGACATTCGCCGCTATCGTGAGATCCTGGGCGAGAAGATCAGCAGTCTTCCTTTCGTTGCAAGCACATCGACCTTCGTGGCGATGGAATCGGTCAAGGAAGCCGTGCGCTAGATTCGACTTTTCCTCGGGTGCGAGCCTAAATTTTTGCGCCGAACTGCCGTTGAACAAAGCATGTCCGGTCTCGAAACCAGTGCCCCAGGCGGCGGATTTCTGCGTTGGCTCGGTCTTGGCCAGAGTCCGGCTCCGCTCGCGGAGGATGACGAGCGCGCGATCGAGCCGGAAAAGTCCGCGCTCACGCCGCGCGAACGGCGGCGGCGGCAGCTCATCGAGGACATCGGCAGCTTCCTTGTCACGCACAACCTCGAGGTCAGCGGCTGGAGCCTGGGGATTGCGTACGAGATCATGACGGGGCGAAATCCACGCCTGAGCAAGCTCGTCGAACGCCGGGTCAAGGCGCGCCACCAGATCACGCTAGAATGGCTGGAAGATGCCGCCAGGACTTCGGGACGCTCGGAGTCCGAGGCGGACCTTTTCGCGATGATGGGCAAGATCGAAGCAGTGATCGACGAGTTCGCGACCACCGCCAGCGCCGCCAAGACCGCCACGCACGAATACAACTCCGCCCTAGAGGCCAGCGTCAGCGACATGGGGGAAAGCCGGGACCCCGGCGAAATACTCAGCCAGCTCGCCAAGATCGCGCGCGACATGCTTGCCCGGACACGCGAGGTCCAGACCGAGCTGGCGCGAAGCGAGGCGCAGACACTATCGCTCCAGAAGTGCCTCGCCGACGCGCGCAAGGAAGCGGAGATCGATCATCTGACCGGGCTTCCCAACCGGCGCGCCTTCGAAGCGGTCTTCAAGGAGGAGATCGAAGCCTCGCGACAGGCCGACGAGCCGCTCTGCGTCGCGTTCTGCGACATCGATCATTTCAAGAGGATCAACGACACCCACGGGCACGAGGCCGGCGATCGCGTCCTGCGCATGATCGCGAATACGCTCGCCAAGCTTTCCGAAGACAAATGCCACGTGGCGCGTCATGGCGGCGAGGAATTCGTTATTCTCCTGCGCGGCTGGACGATGGACCAGGCCTGGACCCTGCTCGACGATGCGCGCCGCACGCTCGCCTCGCGGCGCATGGTCAACCGATCGACCGATATCCCCTTCGGCCAGATAACCTTCTCCGCCGGTATCGCCGAAGTCCATCGCCGCGAAACGCCCCGCCATGCCCTCAAGGCGGCCGACGAGGCGCTTTATGCCGCCAAGGAAAGCGGACGAAACCGCGTCGTTCGGGCGGACATGCCCACTCAACCGCACATCTGAGAGCCCCGCCCACCCGCCCGGCCGACGCGACGGTGATCGTGTCCGGTCGGATCGGATCGGGACACGTGACCACGGCTCTGGTCGCGCGCGCGAAAATCATGATTCGCGCCGTTCGATATCATGCGGCGCTTCAGCCGGACTTAACTATTTTTACTTCTCGATACTTTGCCAGGAATTGTCCGCATCGGTCTGGAAACCGGCATTCCGGAGCGATCGATGCGGTCCGACCATTTCCTCATAGTGCCCAAGCAGTTTCAAATTCGCACGCTATATCAATTCACTAACATATGGAATCTGACAGATCCGGAAAAACCCGATTTCGATCAATCAAACGCGACGAAATCGGAGAATTTAACAGCCGATTCACCCTGTCGGATTAAGTATTGTCCCGGGCAAGTCGGGATATTTCGATGCGGAGTCCGAGCAAAGTCAACGGCGATCGACGCTTCACCTACCTGCGAAGAACGCTGGTTCAATCGGTCCAGGCCGTCTGCATCGTGGCGGCCGGCATCGCCGTCCTGGCGCCGCCGCCCTATTCGCGAGCCGCGGCGATGGCCGCGGTACTTGCCGCGAGCACGACGTTCGCCTTCGGGCTTCTCTACGCCCGCCGCGCGATCGAGGAACTCACCGATCAGCGCTCCGCGATGAACGAGGCGCACGAGACCCGGCGCCAGATCCAGGAGCTGTTCGCGATGACCGACATGCTCCAGGCGGCCGAGGACCATGACGATGCCGGCGCCATCCTGATGGCGACGGCGCAGCGGCTGCTTCCCGGGTTCAGCGGCGCGCTTTACGTCTTCAACAACTCGCGCGACCGGCTCGATCTCGCGAAGTGCTGGAACGCTACCGAGGGTTTCCGTCCGGCCGAAGCGCTGCTGCCGGGCAATTGCTGGGCGCTCAAGCGCGGCAAGCAGCACATCAACGATCCCGCGGACCACTCGCTGTGCTGCATGCACGCGATCGGCACGGCCGCGACGGCCGAAGTGCCGATGATGGCGCGCGGGCAGGTGTTCGGCCTGCTCGTGCTCGGCTGCGAGGGCGAGGAGGCGGCGCGGCGGCTGACGCAGATCCGGCGCGTGGCGCGGGCGCTGGCGGATTCGATGTCGCTCGCGCTTTCGAACATCGCGCTGCGCGAGAAGCTGCGCACCCAGTCGCTGCGCGATCCGCTGACGGGGCTGTACAACCGACGCTACATGGAAGACGCGCTCGAGCGCTACGTGAGCCTCGCCGAACGGACCGGCAGCGCGACCTCGGTGCTGATGATCGACCTCGACAACTTCAAGAAGCTCAACGACGAGCACGGCCACGCCAAGGGCGACGTGGTGCTGCGCGACGTGGCGGCGCAGCTCGGCGCGGCGCTGCGGCCCTCGGACGTGATCGCGCGCTACGGCGGCGAGGAGCTCATGGTCATCCTGCCCAACTGCGGGCTCGAGGACGCGGCGCACAAGGCCGAGACACTGCGGCTGCGCATCGAGAGCCTGTCCGAGTTCCACGGCTGCGCGATCAGCGCCTCGCTCGGCGTCGCCACCGTGCCCGAGACCTCGACCAGCCCGGCCGACGTCGTGCCGATGGCCGACGCCGCGCTCTACGCCGCGAAGGCCGCGGGCAAGAACCGCGTCTGCTGCTCCGAACGGCGCGGCGAGCGCGAGGCCCGCCCCGAAGCGCCCCGCCTCGCCGCCGCCGGCTGAGCCGGCCCCGCCGCGCGCTCATCCTGCACCCGGCGAGGGTGACGCTCTTGACGCAGTGCTGAGCAGGAACCGGCGCCCTGCCCCGCCCGCTACTTCGAAAGCTGCCCGCGCACCGCGCCCTTGGGATAGTCGCCGGTGTGGACGTTGGCATAGTAGCCCGCCGGATTGGCGACGATCGCCTTGAGCAGATCGGGCTCGGCGGCGACGCATTCGTCCATCTCCATGCCGGTCACCGAAATCGTGATCACCGGCTTGCCGTCGACGCCCGCCGCGCCTTCGTGGATGTGCGCGGCGACCGGCTCGCCGATATCCTCGGCGCCGAGCACGAAGCAGAAATCGCCCGCCTCGGGGTCGATCTCGGCCATCAGGTGGCCCGAGCCGTCGGCATCGCCGCCGCCGGTCTCGGCAGCGCCGGTGAGATCGGCATGAAGCTTGACGGTCTCGGCGGCGGCCAGCCCCGGCGCGAGCGCGAGGCCCAGCGCGGCGGCGGTGGCGACGGCAGCGGCGGCTTTGCGGTGCATGGTGTTCATGATCGGTCCTCTCTCCAGGGGTGCGGCCGCTCCCCGACCGCGACGATCCCCCCGCGAGTCGCACCCTAGAGCCTTCGCGGCGGCGAACACATTGCAAAAGCGCAAATTCGTCGCGAGCCGGGCAATTATCCTTCGCCGCCGGGGCCGCGCGCCGTCCGGGCGGGCAAGGATCGCAGGCCGGGCCCTGACGATCCTGCGCGCGGCCCCGCGCCGCCCTCCGGCCATCCGCGTCCCGGCCAGATCATCCCGGCCCGGAGCACAGCGAAGCGTGGCCTTCGGACGAGCCCACAGACCGCCCGAAGTCCGCCGGCGCCCCGCGCCATGCGAGCGGGATCGCCAGGCACGGCCCCGAGTCGCGCTCGCACCCGGCATCGAAAGACGCCGCGCGCGAGCGGTGGGCCGGATCGTCCCCCGAGCGGGCACCGCCTTCGCGCCCCGGCGGACCGCCGGGAGATGTCGTGGACTTCGTCGCGGCGTCCCCCGGCCAGCGGGCGGCGGCGGCATCGACGGCGGCGAGCGCCCGCGCGCGCCATTCGTCCCAGTCGACCAGCGCCGCGTCGCGCGCCTGCCGGAACGCCGCGACGCGCTCGTCCTCGGCGCGCGCGATCGCCTCGACGCGCGCTTCCGGATCGAGCGCTTCGGCTTCGGCCGCCGCGCGGTAATAGTCCTTGCGCACCTCGCGATCGACGCGCTCGGCGGCCTCGAAGGCATAGTCGTCACGCGCCATCGGCACGACCCGCTCGGCCGAACCCTCGGGCGCGCGCGGATCGAGCATGCCCTCGTCGAGCGTCACCCCCGCGACCTGCGCCACCACGTCGTCGAAGCGCGCCGCCAGTTCGCCCGCGCACGTCTCATCGGCGAGCCGGTCGAGCCGCGCGAGATGCGCGGGCAGCAGCCGCGCGTCGAAGCGCCGCCGCGTGCCGACCAGCTCGCCGCGATACCAGATCTCCTCCTCGACCCCCTCGAAGGCCCGCGTGGCGAGCACTTGCGCGGCATGCTCGCGCGCGAGCACCAGCGCCGCCGCCCAGCCCTGCGCGAACAGCGCATCGCGCCGCCGCGCCAGATAGGCCGACTGAAACGACATCCCCACCCGCGCCGCCGCCGCCCGCACATTCCCCGCCTCGGCGAGATGATGAAGGAACGCCGCCTTGCGCTCGCGCGTCCAGGTGTTGTGGCAGGGGTCGTGCGCGGGCGCGGGGCCCGGAGTGACCGCCCGAGCATCCGGCGCAGCCGCTCCCGTCCGCTCGTCCCGAGCTTGTCGAAGGACCGGAGAAGCCACCCCCGACCGCTCAGACCGCGAAGCCAACCCAACCCGCTCAGAATGCGAAGCCACCCCCACCCGCTCGGCCTGAGCCTGTCGAAGGCCCGGCACCTCCCCGCGCGCCCCGCTCTCGCCCGCGGCGGCTATCCACCCCTGCCCGGACGGCATGGGGCAATGCGATGCGGTAGGGTCGGCCATGGTTCGCCTCGTGGTGTGCGTGGAGGGGAACCGGGGAGTTTATGCGAGGTGAGGTGGTGTAGGAAAGAGATCGATGCCGCCCGTCGCAGCGACGATCCGGGAGCGGCTGGCGACCTCGCGTCCGGCAGGTTTCCGCGAGCACCATGCGCACCAAGAACCGACCTCCCAGGGCGCGGCTGAATTGCAGGCTGCACGCTCTTACGTGAAGAGGCGCGAGCCCCAATGCCTTCGTCATTCCCGCGCAGGCGGGAATCCAGCTAGCACAACGCGTCAAATCCGAATTCGAGTGCCAGATCGTTCCAGTTCGAATTCGTCTCTTCAATAAGCCGTATCTTCCAGTCACGTCTCCATTTCTTCATCCGCTTCTCGCGCACGATCGCGTGTTCCATCGTTGCTTGCGGCTCAAACCATACGAGCCGCCGCGTGGCACACCTCGAAGAAAAGCCGCCGAAAGTCCCCGCGCGATGCTGGGCAATCCGCTGGGCGAGGTTCGACGTAACGCCCACGTATAAGGTACCGTTTCGCGCCGAAGCCATAATGTAGACGGTGGGGGCGAAGTCTCGCTTCACTTCGATGTCGCTACTGGATTCCCGCCTGAGCGGGAATGACGAAGCAAGGCGAATGCACGATCCCTGTATCGACCCGGCGGAGCTATCCAAATGCATAGCATCGAGAAAGTCCCGTTTCGACGGCGTGGAAATTGGAGAGCGCCCAACCAACACTCAGAACCAGATCGTCAGCACCCAAAGGTTTCGCCCTGCCACGCGTTCTGAGTGGTCTGCGAGATATCCTCACCCATAGCCAAACCGCTCCATGAAGCCCACGATCAGCGGGTCGCAGTAGACACGGTCGCGTTGCTCCTCGGTCAGGTCCTCGTCGGCAATCACGGCGCGGCGGGGGTCGAAGTCCTTGAAGGCGCCGGTCTTCCAGTCGATCGCGGTGTCCCACAGGAAGCGGCGCGGGTGGAGGCGCTCGAAGGGTTCGAGGAAGCGCGTCGAGGGCTCCAGCCCGAGAAATTCGTAGACGCGCGCCATCGCCGGAACCGGGTCTGTCACCAGGTCCTCGTAGCGCGAGATCAGCACGTTGGCGCGGTCCCAGTGCGGCGTCCAGGCGCGGATGTTGTCCTTGAGGAAGCGCCAGCGCTGCTCCTTCTCCTTTTCGGGCACGTCCTGCCGCCAGATCGAGCGCAGGATCGCCCGGGGATTGCGCGTGGTGTAGATCGCCCGCGTGCGGTTGGCGATCAGGTCGACCAGCGGCGGCGCCGCGAAATAGTCGGGGCTCTTGTCGCCGAAGGCGAGGACCTTCGGCTTGGCGTACTTGCGCTGGAACACGCGCATCGCCTCGACGTGCCAGCGCAGCCAGTGCTCGAGCGAGTTCTGCTCCTTGCGGTCGAGCAGGCGCATGATCTCGTCGAAGCCGGCGCCGTGGCCGACCATGCGTTCGGCATGGAGCTTGAGGTAATAGGGCGCGAAGAGCGCACGGTTGATCTCGCTTTCGCACAGGCAGATCGCCTGCGGGTGGTCGTCGATGCAGCGCGAGAGCAGCGACGAGCCAGTGCGCAGCGGCCCGACGATGAAGAACAGCGCGGTGGTGCCGCGCCCCGCCCGGCCGCGCGTCGGCGTGCCGGGGCGGGTGGCGGTAACGGGTCGTCCCGCGATGACGGGCCTCCTCTGGTGGCGAATCCTTGCAGGGCCAAGCCCTAACCCGAGCGCGCGGGGGATAGAAGCGCGCGCGCCGCGATTGTCGGGGAAGCGAGAGCGTTTCGCGAGCATCCGCCGGGCGGGCGGGCTATTGGCTGGCGCGCCCCGTGCGCGGCTAGGTCGCGCGCGCCAGCAGCGGCGCGAGGTACTTGCCGGTGTAGCTGCCCCTGGCCCTGGCGACCTGCTCGGGCGTGCCCTCGGCGACCACCTTGCCGCCGCGCACGCCGCCCTCGGGGCCGAGATCGAGCAGCCAGTCGGCGGTCTTGATCACGTCGAGGTTGTGCTCGATCACGACCACGGTGTTGCCCTGGTCGACGAGGCGGTGGAGCACTTCGAGCAGCTTGCGCACGTCCTCGAAGTGCAGGCCGGTGGTGGGCTCGTCGAGGATGTAGAGCGTCTGCCCGGTGGAACGGCGCGACAGCTCCTTGGCGAGCTTGACCCGTTGCGCCTCACCGCCCGACAGCGTCGTCGCCTGCTGGCCGACCTTGACGTAGCCGAGCCCGACTTCGTTGAGCATGTGCATCTTGTCGCGGATCGGCGGGACCGCCTTGAAGAACTCTTCCGCGTCCTCGATCGTCATGTCGAGCACGTCGGCGATCGAGTGACCCTTGAACTTCACTTCCAGCGTCTCGCGGTTGTAGCGCTTGCCGTGGCATTCCTCGCACGTGACGTAGACGTCGGGCAGGAAGTGCATCTCGATCTTGATCAGCCCGTCGCCCTGGCACGCCTCGCAGCGCCCGCCCTTGACGTTGAAGCTGAAGCGCCCCGCCTTGTAGCCGCGCGCCTCGCTCTCCGGGAGCCCGGCGAACCAGTCGCGGATCTGGGTGAAGGCGCCGGTGTAGGTCGCCGGGTTCGAGCGCGGGGTGCGGCCGATCGGCGACTGGTCGATCTCGATCACCTTGTCGCACATTTCGAGGCCGGTGATCCGGTCGTGCGGCCCGGCGATCACCCGCGCGCCGTTGAGCGCGCGCGCCGCGCCGGCGTGGAGCGTGTCGATGGTGAAGCTCGACTTGCCCGAGCCCGAGACGCCGGTGACGCAGGTGAAAGTGCCGAGCGGCAGGCTCGCGGTAACGCCGGTGAGGTTGTTCGCCCGCGCGTTCTCGACCGTGATCTTGTGCCCGTTGCCCTTGCGGCGGACCTTGGGCACCTCGATCTCGCGGGTGCCGTTGAGGTAGGCGGCGGTGAGGCTGCGCTTCGATTTGAGCACCTGCTTCAAGGTGCCCTCGGCCACGATCTCGCCGCCGTGCACGCCCGCGCCGGGCCCGAGGTCGACGACGTGGTCGGCGGCGCGGATCGCGTCTTCGTCGTGCTCGACGACGATCACGGTGTTGCCGAGATCGCGAAGGCGTTTCAGCGTTTCGAGCAGCATGTCGTTGTCGCGCTGGTGGAGGCCAATCGAGGGCTCGTCGAGCACGTAGAGCACGCCCGACAGCCCCGAGCCGATCTGGCTGGCGAGCCGGATGCGCTGCGATTCCCCGCCCGAAAGAGTACCTGAAGTGCGATCGAGGTTCAGGTAATCGAGCCCGACATTATTAAAGAATCCAAGGCGTTCGTTGATTTCCTTGAGGATCGCCCTGGCAATCTGCTGCTGCTGCTCGGTCAGCTTGCCGAGCAGCTCGCCGAACCAGCCGTGCGCGTCCGCGACCGAGAGCCGCGCGGCGTCGGCGATGTCCGAGCCGGCGATCTTCACGCTCAACGCCTCGGGCTTGAGCCGCTTGCCGCCGCAGGTCTCGCACGGCTGCGCGGTCTGGTATTTGCCCAGCTCCTCGCGCATCCAGGCGCTCTCGGTCTGGAGCATGCGGCGGTTGAGATTGCCGATCACGCCCTCGAACGCCTTGTTGACGGTGTAGCTCTTGCGGCCGTCCTTGAAAGTCAGCGGCACCGGCTTGCCCGCCGTGCCGTAAAGGATCACGATCTGGACTTCGCCCGGCAGGTCCTGCCACGGCGTCGTCAGTTCGAAGCCGAAGTGCTCGGCAAGGCTGCCGAGGACCTGCATGTAGTAAGGGCTCGGCGGGTTCGACTTGGCCCACGGCACGACCGCGCCCTGCTTGAGCGTCAGCGCCTCGTTCGGCACCACCAGTTGCGGGTCGAACAGCAGCTTTTCGCCCAGCCCGTCGCAAGCCGGGCAGGCGCCCTGCGGCGCGTTGAACGAGAACAGGCGCGGCTCGACCTCCTCGATGGTGAAGCCCGAGACCGGGCAGGCGAACTTCTCGGAAAAGACGATGCGGTTGGGCGGTAGCCCGGCACCCTTGAGATTCTTGCCCGTCACCCCAGCGGAAGCTGGGGTCGCTGGAGTTCCGGCACCACTGCCCGCGATCCCAGCTTTCGCTGGGATGACGTCTGAAACATTCTTGTCGGCCAGATCGACATAGGCCAGCCCGTCGGCGAGACGCAGCGCCTGCTCGAAGCTGTCCGCGAGCCGCGTCTGGATGCCGTCCTTCACCGCAATCCGGTCGACCACCACTTCGATGTCGTGCTTGTACTTCTTGTCGAGCGCGGGCGCGTCCTCGATCGCGTGGATCTCACCGTCGATGCGCACGCGGGTGAAGCCCGCCTTCTGCCATTCGGCCAGTTCCTTGCGGTATTCGCCCTTGCGGCCGCGCACCACCGGCGCGAGCAGGTAGAGCCGCGTGCCCTCGGGCAGCGCCATGACCCGGTCGACCATGTTGGAGACGGTCTGCGCCTCGATCGGCAGGCCGGTGGCGGGCGAATAGGGAATGCCCACGCGCGCCCAAAGCAGGCGCATGTAGTCCCAGATCTCGGTCACGGTGGCGACGGTCGAGCGCGGATTGCGGCTGGTGGTCTTCTGCTCGATCGAGATCGCGGGCGAGAGCCCGTCGATATGCTCGACATCGGGCTTTTGCATCATCTCGAGGAACTGGCGCGCATAGGCGCTGAGCGATTCCACGTAGCGGCGCTGCCCCTCGGCATAGATCGTATCGAACGCGAGGCTCGACTTGCCCGACCCCGAAAGCCCGGTGATCACGATCAGCTTGTCGCGCGGCAGTTCGACGTCGAAGCCCTTGAGATTGTGTTCGCGCGCGCCGCGCACGGTGATGTGGGTAAGGCTCATGGATCGGCGGTGTTCCGGAAATGTTCGCGTGGGTCAAGGGGGCTCGCCGGGATGTGGTTGTGGATCGCGCGATTGCAATGCCGCGCGGCTATTCCAGCCACTCGCGCGCCGCCGCCGCTTGCTCCGCGTTCGGGGTCATTCCCAGATAGGCCAGCACCGCGCCGCGCAGGGCCTCGTCGCATAGGAAGCGCTCGAAGCGCAGCGCCAGGTAACCGGCCTCGGTCTCCAGCAGCCCCGCGGCGGCGCGCGGGTACAGCAGCCTCGCGCCCTGCGCACCAAAGACCGACGGCCACTGGCGGCGTGCGCGCGTCGCCTCGATCCGCGCAAGGCTTCGCGTCACGAGAAGGAAGCGCGGCGCGACGGCGGTCTCGAGTTCGGCGACGAGCAGGCAGAGCAGCGGATGCTTGATGACGATATGCGAACGCCCTTGCGCGGCGGCACGGTCCTTCTCCCGCGCGATCCACGTCGCGAAGTCGGCGGCGAAGTTCGCCTTGCCGTATTTCGGCGAAAGCGCCTCCTCGTCGAAGCAGTCGAGCAGGATCGCGCGAAGCGCCTCGGGCTCGTGCGAATTCGACGTGCGGGCATCGTTGGTCCGGAAATGCGGCGGGCAGCTATGCGCGCCGCAGCGATCGAGATAGCCCGCGACCGCGCTCGAGCCCGAGCCCCACGCGCCGAGCACGGCGATTACCGGGATATCCTGCGTGGCCAAACGTTGTCCCCTCGCCCGCGGTTCTAGGCCGAGCCGTGCGCGCCGATCAAGCAGGTGCCTCGGCCGCCGATCTCGCCTAGACTGCGCCTATGGACCGCCTCAGCCTCTCCGCCCGCGTGTTGCGCGCGCTGCCCGCCGCGCTCGCGCTGACCGCGCTCGCCGCTTGCGCATCGGGCACGCGCTATCGCCCGGTGAGCGACATGCCCGTGCGGATCGGCCCGCCCTACACCGTGCGCGGTACGACCTACACGCCCGCTGCCGACCCGACCTACGACTTCCTCGGCTATGCCACCTGGTACGGCAACGAGTCGGGCAACCAGACCGCCAACGGCGAGCGCTTCCGGGCCGACTGGGTGACCGCCGCGCATCGCACGCTGCCGCTGCCGAGCTACGTCGAAGTGACCGCGCTCGCGACCGGACGGCGCATCCTCGTGCGCGTGAACGATCGCGGGCCATTCACCGAGAAGGCGCGGATCATCGACTTGTCGAAGGGCGCGGCCGAACTGCTCGGCGTGCGCGCGCAAGGCAAGTCCGGCGTGCGGGTGCGCGTCGTATCGCCCGACGAGGCGGATCGCGCGGCGCTGCGCCAGGGCAAGCCCGCCAGGATGCTGCCGCCGATCTCGCCGCGCGCGCTGGCCTCGCTGCGCGCGCAGTTCGAGGCGGGGGTCGGCAGCCTCTAGAAGACGCCCTAGCCTTCCAGCAGAGCCATGTCCTCGGCGCTCAGCGCGATATCGACCGAGCGCGCGATGTCGCGAAGCTGGTCGACGCTCGTCGCGCTGGCGATCGGCGCGGCGACCGAGGGGCGCGCCATGATCCAGGCAAGCGCGACCTGCGCCGGACTCGCCCCGTGACGCGCGGCCACCTCGTCGATCCGCGCGAGCAGCGCCAGCCCCTCGGGATTGACGAAGCCCGAGACCACGCGCGAGCGTGCCCTGCCGGCAAGGTCCGCCTCGCTGCGGTACTTGCCGGTGAGGAACCCGGCGGCGAGCGCGTAGTAGGTTATCACCCCCAGCCCCCGCGCGGCGCAGAGGTCTTCCATCTCGCCTTCGTAGGCGTCGCGCTCGGCAAGGTTGTAGCGCGGCTGCACGACCTCGTAGCGCGCCCCGCCCTCGCCCGCCGGGTCGAGCGCCTCGCGCAATTGCGCGGCCGAATAGTTCGAGCAACCGGCATGGCGCACCAGCCCGCGCGCCTTGAGGTCTGCAAAGGCTTCGAGAGTCTCGCCGATGGGCGTGTCCGGATCGGGCGCGTGCGCGAGATAGACGTCGATGTAGTCGGTGCCGAGGCGCCGCAGCGAGGCCTCGCAGGCGCGCGGCAGGTAGTCGCGGCCGAGCCCCTCGCACCCCTCGGCCATCGCCAGGCCGCCCTTGGTGATCAGCACCACCCGCTCGCGGTTGCCCCGCGCGCGCAGCCATTCGCCGATCACGGTCTCGGATTCGCCGCCGACGAGGCCCGGCGCATAGCGGTTGTAGACGTCGGCGGTGTCGATCGCGTTGAACCCGGCTTCGACGAAGGCGTCGAGGATCGCGAAGCTGGTATCGCGGTCCGCGGTCCAGCCGAAGACGTTGCCGCCGAGCACCAGCGGCGCGATCTCGAGCCCGGTCGAGCCCAGTTTGCAAAGACGCATGTTCCTCTCCCTCTCCATCGGCGGACATGATCGGTTGACCTGCCCCGCGCATTCCAACAGGCTGGCGGCAAACGAGAGGAGGCGCAAAGGCCATGACCGGATTTCCCCACGTCACCAGCGAAGGTCTCGACCCCGCGCAGCGCAAGCTTTGGGACGAACTCACGCTCGGCCCGCGCGGTTTCTATACCGGCGGCCCGCAGACCAAGCGCCTTCCCGATCTCTACAATGCCTGGATGCAGTTCCCCGAATTCGGCCAGCTCATGCTCAGACTGGGCGATGATATCCGCGCCCGCAAGGACTTGCCGGGCCGCTTGCGCGAAGTGATCGTCCTGGTGGTTTCGGCGCGGCTCGGCGCGATGGTGGAGTTCGACTTCCACGTCCCGTTCGCGCGCAACGAAGGGATCTCGCAAGAGCTGATCGACGCGGTGCGCGCGGGCGCGACGCCGCCGTTCGCCGACGAGGCGGAACGCGCCGTCCACGACGCCTGCGTGCAACTGCTCGGTACCGCGACGCTCGAACCGGCGACGCGCGACAGGCTTGTCGAACTGATCGGCTATCCCGGGCTGGTCGAACTGATGGCGACGGCGATGCTCTATGTCATCACCGCCTGGACCACCAATGTCGCGCGAGTGAAGCTCGCCGAGGATTTCTCGGCCGATCCCGACAAGCTCAAGGACTTCTTCGCGGGCAAGCCCGTCGCGCCGAGCGAGAGCCCGGCGTGACGGACGGCATGCGCGGCGCAAGCTAGCCGAGCGACTCGCGCGTCTCGACGAACTGCGATTCCATCGGCTTGGCCAGCAGCGCGGCGATCTTCGGCCCCTTTTCGTGCGAATGCGGCGCGGCGCGGTGTGCCGCGATCGCCGCGTCGTCGGCGAAGAGCTCGAACATCAGCACGTCGTCGGGATTGGCATCGTCGCGCAGGACATAGGCGACGACATTGCCGGGTTCGCCGCGCACGTCCTCGACGATGTCGCGCACCCGCTCGAGCAGTTCCGCCTCGGCGCCGGGCTTGGGCACCAGCCGTACGAGTCCACCGATCGCCATGTCTTGTCTCCTTGGATTTCCGGTTTGCAGGGGGAGTGTGGTCCGGATCGCCTGCCAGCGCGGCGATCCGGCGATTCTTCGGGCCCGGCTACTTCTTGGCGAAGGCCATCAGCCGTTCGCGGGTGTGCGGCTGGAGCATCGTCAGGTAGGCGTCGGTCATCGGCGAGAGCGGGCGCGTCTCGTTGAGCACGACCTTGAGATGGCGGATCGCCTCGATCGAGCTCGAACCGATCTCGCGCACCATCTTCGCCACCGTCTCGTCGAGCGCCTCGGGCGCGACCACCTTGGTGAGCAGTCCGCCCTCGAGCGCTTCGGCCGCCGAGAAGATCGCGCCGCTGTACATCCAGTAGCGCAGCTTGGCGGGCGGCACCGTCTCGCGCAGCAGGCGCGGTAAGTGGCCGTCGACGATGCCGACCTTGGCCTCCGGGATCGCGAAGCGCGAGCGGTCGCTGGCGACGAGGCAGTCGCACATCAGCGCCATGGTCAGTCCGCCGCCCATGCACAGCCCGTCAATCCGCGCGATCGTCGGCTTGGCAACAGTGCGCAGCGCCTCGAACGGCAGGTAGTCGTCGTAGTCGAGCAGGCGCCCCGGATCGTTCTCGAGCGCGTCGAGCATTTCCTTGAGATCGCCGCCGACGGCGAAGGCGCCGTCGGTGCCCGTGACCACGATGCACGAGACGGCGTCGTCCGCCTCGGCGGCGCGGCAATGTTCGCGCACCGTCGCGTACATCGACTTGGTCAGGGCGTTCTTGGCTTCGGGACGATTGATCGTGATCGTCGCGACCCCGTCCGCGATGTCCATCGCGATCCGGGCGTCGGGCTGGTAGGTCATGTCTTGCCTTTCATCGTTCAGTGGCCGTCGCAGCCTGGGGGCGACCCGAAGGCGGCATGGGCGTGTAGGAATCCCGGGCGATCCGCCGCAGTTCTTCTTTGCGAACTTTCGCGGTGGGAGTCCGGGGCAGGTCCGTGGCGAGCCGCATCAGCGTCGGCACGGCGAAAATGGGCAGGCGCTCGCGCGCGAAGGCGAAGATGGCGTCGAGATCGGCGCCCTCGCCGGCGGCGACGATGCTGGCGGCGACTTCCTCGTCGGCGTCCTCGCAGACGAGGCCGTAGACCGCCGCCTCGGCGACGTCGGGGTGCTTTTCGAGAATGCTCTCGACTTCCCAGGCGGAGATGTTCTCGCCGCGCCGCCGGATCGAGTCCTTCGCGCGTTCCTCGAAGAACAGGTCGCCGTCCTGCGAGAGCATGCCGCGATCGCCCGAGTGGAACCACAGGTTGCGCAGCGCCGCGACGGTGGCCTCGGCCTGGTTGTGATAGCCGAGCATGAAGGCGTTGGCGCGGCGCGGGCGCAGCACGATCTCGCCGATCGTGCCCGCCGGGACCGGCACGTCGGCCTCGTCGAACACGGCGACCTCGAACAGGTCGCTCGCGCGGCCGGCCGAGCCGCGCGGGCTGCGCGCCTGCGGCACGTTGAGCGTCGCCATCGGCGCCTCGCTGAGCCCGTAGGTCTCGTAAAGCGCGATGCCGAGCTGCTCCTCGAAGGCCTCCCACACGCCCGGCGCGGCGCCAGCGCCGAAAGCCTTGCGGATGGAGTGCGCCTCGGGGCCGAAGCCGGGCTCGGTGACGTTGAGGATCATCCGCAGGACCGAGCCGAGATAGTTGAACGCGGTGATTCCGTCCTCGCGGCAGGTCTGCCAGAAGGTGCTCGTGCTCAACCGGCGCTGGATACGGATCGCCGCGCCCGCGCAAAGCGCCGGAATGACGCCGGTGTAGCGCGCGTTCTGGTGGAACAGCGGAAAGAAGTTGAGCAGCCGGTCGTCGGGGCCGTAACCCATGACCTGCGCGTTGTAGCGCGAAAGGCCGAGCATCGCGGCCTGTGAATGGACCACGCCCTTCGAGCGTCCGGTCGTGCCCGAGGTGTACAGGATGATGCGCTCGGGCGCCTCGTCCACGCCCGCGAAGCCTTGCGGATCGCCGTCGAGATCGAGCGCGGCGATGCCGGCGTGGCCAGCGCGCGTATCCTGCGCCCCGCCGTTCACCAGCACCATGCGCAGATGCGGCAGGCGGTCGGCGAGTTCGAGGACATGGCCGAGATAGGCGGCGTCGCAGACCACCACGCTCACCTCGCTGTCGGACAGCAGGTATTCGAGCAGGTCGCCGCGATATTGCGGGTTGAGCGGTACTTCGGTGCAGCCCACCAGGCTGCTCGCCAGCCAGGCGAGCACGCATTCGAGCGAGTTGTCCATCAGCAGGGCGACGCTGTCATGCGGGCCCAGCCCCGCCGAGACGAGCGCCGCGGCCGCCGCCTCGCCGCGCGCGAGCAGATCCGCGTGGCTCAGCCGCGCGTCGTCGATCATCAGCGCCAGCCGCTCGCCGTGGCGTTCGGCACCCGCGCGCAAGAAGTCATGAAAGGTCGTCATCGTCGCTGCATCCGCAAAACCCCGGAAATTCAATCCTTGCGGATCTGGATCAGTTCGACCGCGAAGCCGTCCGGGTCCTTGCAGAAGGCGACCATCGGGCCGCCTTCCATCAGCACCTTGGGCTGATCGGTCACTTCATAGCCCGCCGCCTCGATCGTGCGGACGAGCGCGGGCAGATCGGGCACGCCGATCGCGACGTGCCCGAAGGCGTCGCCGTGCGTGTAGCCGTCCACGTCCCACTTCTGCGTCAGTTCGAGCAACGCGGACTGCCGGTAATTGCCGTAGCCCAGGAATACCCCCGTCGCCCGGCGCGAGGTAACGTCGAAGCGATCGAGCACCGTCATCCCCAGCGTGTCGCAGTAAAAGCGCAGCGACGCCTCGAAGTCCCCTACCCGGAACATCGTATGGAGCAACCGCGGCTGCACCTCGGCGTCGCCCCATACCCACAGATCGGCGCTCGAACCGGCGCGCGTATCCGGGCTCACTTTATCGTCAGCCATGTTTCCTCTCCCCCGGCGGCGACGCTCAGGCGTCGCTCGTTTCGTCCTCTGGCAGCGCCGACGCATGGAGCGGCGCGTCCATCTCGTGCACCACCGGCAGCACTTCGCGGGCGAACAGCTTCACGCTCTCGGCCGCCTCGCTGTAGGGCATCGTGCCGAACTGCGGCATCAGGGTGATCTCGGAGAACGAGCAGGCCTGCTGGCTCTCGCGAATCCGCTCGATGATGACCTCGGGCGTACCGATCATCAGGTTCGACTGGTCATAGCCCTTTGGCGCGGGCTTGCCCTGCGCGCTGTTGGCGTCGGGCGCGGTCGCGGTGCCGGTGCGCGCGGCATAGCTTTCGTAGCCCTTCACGCCCGCGAAGTTCGCCGGATCGTTGAGCCCGTAGGCGAGCTGGACGTCGCGGTTGGCCGCCGCGAGGTATTCGTCGGCCTTCTCCGCCTCGTACTTGTCGGAGACGCAATAAGTGAACAGGATGTTCTTGGGCTGGCACGGCGGCAGGCCCTCTTCCTTGCGCATGGTGTTGACCTTGCGCACGTCCTTGGCGGCCTCGCTGAGCGGCTTGTTGCCGACGAACAGCGGCTTGACCCCGCGCCGCGAGATCATCTCGAGCGAGGGTCCGGTCGCCGAAGCGCCGTAAAGACGCGAGAACAGGTCCTTGCTCTTGGGCGCTGGGCGCAGCTCGGTCTCGGGAATCTGGAAGATCTCGCCTTCGTAGGAAAAACGGTCCTGCGTGAAGGCGAGTTCGAGGATATCGATCGTCTCCTCGAAGCGCTTCATGCTGGTCTCGCGCGGGATGCCGAGCGAGTCGAACTCGCTCTTGGCGACGCCGCGACCGAGGCCGATCGTGCGATAGCGGCCGTCCGAGAGGATATCGAGGTAGGCGATCTGGTGCACCAGCCGCACCGGGTTCCACCAGGGCACGACGATGATCTGCGTGCCGAAGCCGATGGTCTTGGTGCGTCCGGCGAAATAGGCGAGCACCTGCATCGGATTGGGCGTCATGCCGTAGGGCGTGCCGAAGTGCTCGGGCACCCAGATGCCGTCGAAGCCGAGCGGTTCCGCCAGATCGCCGAGCGCGAGCGCCTGTTCGACCATGCGCCAGTCATCCGTCGCGGGCGGACTGTCGGTGTCGCCGGCGATGATGCGCTCCCAGTCGGCGGAATTCTGCGACGCGATACCGAGATTGACTTTCATTTCCTGTCCCTTCGACCTGTTCTTCGTGCGGGCGAGTCCCGTCCGGCGGGCGCTTTTGCCTGGTGACGACGCCCACGTCCGGCAGATTTCCTGCGCGGCCACGAGCGGGCTTGACACCGGTCGCGATATTCGTATATCCGAATAGTATTCGTATATGTGTCTATCTATAGATTGCTTGATCGGCGCTGGCAAGGCCGCAAGACAAGCGTACGCCATTTCAACCGGGCGCCGGGGATAGGGGAAGGGATGAGGAACAAGGCATGACGGCCAAGCCCGCCAGCGGCGGCGCGCCCCTTTCGGTGGCGCGCGTGCTCCAGATCATCCAGGTTCTCAGCCGGTCCGAACAGCCGATCGGGCTGGCCGAACTGAGTCGCCAGCTCGGCACGCCCAAGACCAGCCTGATCGGGCTGCTGCGCGGCCTCGTCGACATGAACTACGTCATTGCCGCCGACGGCGCCTATCGACTGGGCGGCAGCGCCTTCGAGCTGGCCGGTTCGATCCTCTCGGCCCGCCAGCGCCACCATCTCAACGACTACATCCGCGCGGGCATGCGCGATCTCAACCGGGTGACCGGCGAAACCGTTTTCTACGGCGTCTCCACCGGCGAGAGACCGGCGATGATGACCTACGTCGAACTCGTCGAGAGCCGCGGCGCGCTCCGCATTTCGGTGGGAATCGGCGATCGCAGCCCGCTCTATTGCACTGCCGGCGGGCGCATCCTGCTCGCCGCCATGTCCGACGAAGAGGTCAAGGAGTATCTGGAGACCACGCCGCTCAATCGCATCATCAGCGGCACGCTGGTCGATCGCGAGGGGCTGCTCGCCAGCATCCGTGAGGCACGCGAAGAGGATTTCTCGATTGTCGCCGACGAGATGGTCCAGGGGATCACCGGCATGGCCGCGCCGGTCCGCGACAATTCTCCCGGAATTCTCGGCGCGCTGATCATCGCCGGCCCGAGCGGGCGGATGATCCAGGACGAAAGCGAACTGCGCGAGCAGGTGCGCGAGGCCGCGCGCGCCATTTCCGCCTCGCTCGGCCACAGCACCGGGGCCGAGCCGGCCCGGTGATTTCCCCGGCGATTCGATGCGCGCAGGCGTCCCCCACCATCCAAGCGGAAGGAACAGCTCTTTGAATACCGTCTCCGACTGGCAATTCGTGCCCGCCGAACTCGATGCGTTTCTGGTGGACAAGGGCCATAACGCCCTGCTCGGCCAGCGCTATCACGCGCACGACGCGGACTGGATCGAACTCGCCATGCCCTGGAACGAGCGGCTGGTCGACGATCCGGACACCGGCGCCATGGCGCGCGGCGCGATCATGACGCTGCTCGACAATTCGGCGGGCATCGCGATCATGCTCAAGCGCGGCGGCTACCTGCCGCAAGTCACCGTCGACCTGCGTGCCGATTTCGTCCGCCCGACCGAACGCGGCGCCACGCTGGTGTGCCGCAGCGAATGCCTCAGCATCGTGCCCGGCTTCGCCTTCAGCCGGGGCATCGCCTACGAGCGCGACCCGTCCGATCCGGCCTGCCTCGTCACCGCGTCGTTCGCGCTGCTTTAGGAGACAAACCCAATGAGCGCACAAGACATCACCCTGCCCGCCTACGCTGGAACGATCGGCGTCCGTATCGATTCGTGGGACGCCGCGCGCCCGATCCTGACGCTCGACTACAGTGGCGAGCTTTGCGGCAATCCGGGCATGTTCCACGGCGGCGCCGTCGCCGCGCTGCTCGAGATGGCCGCGCTCGCGACGATCGACGCCGACCTGCGCGCCGGGCGCGGGCCGGCGAAGCTCTCGCCGGTCAACGCGACGGTCGAGTACATGCGCCCCGCGCTCGAACGGCCCGCCTACGCCTCGGCCCGGATCGTGCGCGCCGGGCGGCGCCTCGCCAACCTCGAGGCGACCTTGTGGCAGGAGAGCGAGGACAAGCCCTGCGCGACGGCGATCGTCAACGTCGCGATCGCGCCGCTCGAAGCCGCCTAGCCGCACCCCGACCGACAAGTCCGAACCAACCAAACGGGAGAGAGAGACCCATGGGCACGCAGACGATGTACGAACGCCTGCTCGATCTGATCCAGGCCGAGGATGTCGACACGCTTTTCGGCATCCCCGACCCCAGCTTCTTCGGCATGTTCATCGAGGCCGAGCGGCGCGGCATGCGCATCGTCTCGCCGCACCACGAACAGGCCGCCGCGCTCACCGCCGACGGGCTCTACCGCATGACCGGCAAGCCTGCGGTGCTGTGCATGAACAAGGGCCCGGGCGTCGCCAACATCATGGCGGGCGTCAATTTCCTGATGAAGGAAAACGTGCCCGCGGTGTGCATCATGGCCAACCGCCAGCGCTTCTACGAACAGAAGGTGCGGCGCGGGATGATGCAGTACATGAGCCAGCCGCCGCTGTTCGAGAACACGGTCAAGTTCGCCGGCACCATCGAATATCCGCAGCAGACCGACGAGATCATGCAGGAAGCCTTCCGCAAGGCGCTCGGCGGCGTGCCCGGACCGACCTTCGTGGAACTGCCGCTCGGCGTGATGCAGGCCAAGTTCGACGGCTCGCCGGTGCTCCGGCCGCACCAGTACCGGCTCGTCCACCAGCGCGCCGACGAGCGCTCGATCGCCGAGGCCAGGGCGCTGCTCGAAGGCGCCAGGGCGCCGGTGCTGCTGCTCGGCCAGGGCGGCTTCGTCAGCCGCGCGCATGAGGCGCTGACCGCGCTGGCCGAGCGGCTCGCCTGCCCGATCCTCCAGACCAACGCGGTCGAGGCGGTGCTGCCCGGGATGGAGGCGCGCACCTTCCCCTACAGCTCGGCGACCGGAGCCGAGATCGCGGCGCAGTCGGACGTCGTGCTCGCGATCGGCACCGAGCTGGGCGAAGCGCTCAACTACGGGCGCGGCCACGCGTGGAAGACCGGCAACGAGACGCGCAAGTGGATCTACGTCGAGCGCGACGCCGATGCGATGGGCGTCAACCGGCCGATCGACGTGCCGCTGGTGGGCGACCTGCGCGACATCGTGCCGCAGCTCACCGAGGCGCTCGCCGGCGTCTCGCGCGCGCTGCCCGCCAAGCTGTCTGACTGGACCGCCGCGCGCGACGCGCACAAGGCCTCGATCGAGGACTACGTGCCCAAGACCTCGATGCCGATCCATCCCGGCCTGGTGCCCATCGAGACTTCCAAGGCAATGCCCGCCGACTCGATCCTTGTGCGCGACGGCGGCGGCGCGAGCATGTGGGCATCGGCGCTGATGCAATATGTGCCGCGCGACTCGATGTGGAGTTCCAACTGGGGCGCGATCGGCAACGGTCTACCCATGGCGATGGGCGCGCAGCTCGCGGTCGGAAACGAGCGCCGCGCCTTCCTTCTGACCGGCGATTCGGCGTTCCTGTTCCACATCTCCGAACTCGAGACCGCGGTGCGCAAGAACCTGCCGGTGATCTGCGTCGTCTCGGTCGATCACGCCTGGGGGCTGGAAGCCGCCTCGTACAAGGCGAACTTCGGCGAGAACACCTCGACCCCCGAGGCCCGCTGGGGCGCGGCTGTGCGGCTCGACAAGACCGCCGAGAGCTTCGGCGCGCACGGCGAATACGTCGAGAAGGCGGAGGACCTGGGCCCGGCGGTCAAGCGCGCGCTCGCCTCGGGCAAGCCGGCGGTGATCCACGTCGAGGTCGACCAGATGGCCAGCTCCAGCTTCGAGGGCATCCCCGGATTCGCCGAGTTCCGAGCCTGGTTCGGCGAGGAGGGTGACTTCCTCGGGGTGCCGGGCGAAGCGCCCGCCGCATCGAAATCCGGCGGCGGCGGCGCGACCGAAAACAGCAGCGGCTACTGACCCAAGGCAGAGCCGCAGAAAACGGGAGAGGGAAACACACAATGTCGATCAATCATTCGGTCGAGCCGCAGCTCGCCAGCCTCGTCAAGTCCGAGCGCCACATGCGCAGCGAGTACGGCACGAAAATGGTGGGGGTGATGGATACCGTCGCCCCCCACCCGCATTTCGTCATGCCGCTCCAGCCCGGCAAAGTTGCGATCCTCTCGGGCTGGGACACCATCGACGAGATGTACAAGGGCTCGGTCAGCAACGCCGAACCCAAGGCCAGCCGGGTGCTCTCGCAGCTCGCGACCGACTGGTTCGTGTTCATCGAGAACGTGCCCACGCGTTTCTGGGTGGCGGCGAACAAGCCGATCACGGCGCAGACGGTGACCATGTTCGTCACCGATGACGAAAGCGGCATCACCGGCGAATACGCCTGGGAGCGGCACTATATCACGCCCCAGCCCGCCTCCGACAGCGCGGGCGCGCTGCCGCTGCCCGATCGCCAGCTCGCCAATCTCGAGAACCACGAGGCGCTGCTCGAAGCGCTCTGCGCGGGCGACATCGCCAAGGTCATGGGGTTGATCACGCCCGAATGCGTCTGGGCACAGCGCGATTACCTTGCCGATACCGAGGGCGGCGAAGTGACCGAGCTGCGCGGCGCCGAAGCCGCCGCCGGCTACCTCACCCGCTGGCATGCCGAGATGCGGCCGCAACACGTCTCGGTGGTCAACCGCCGGGTGACCGACTGGTTCGTCTTTTCCGAGGAAGTGTGGATCGTGCAACCCGGCGGCGGCGCGGCGCGTCAGTGCCGCACCGCGACGATCTATCCGCTTGCCGAGGATGGACGCTTCGAAGGCGTGCTCGGCTTCGGCAAGGATATCGAAGACCCCGCCCCCTCGGCCGGCCAGCGGCTCGGCCGCGCCTTCTGGTCCGAGCCCGGCGTCGCCATCGCGGACGTCGCCAGATCATGAGCGCGGGCAGGCTCGCGGGCAAGGTCGCGCTCATAACCGGCGCAGGCCAGGGCGTGGGGCTCGGCATCGCCCAGGCCTTCTGCGCGCAGGGCGCCGCCGTGGTCATCACCGGACGCGACGCGGCCCGGCTCGAAGCCGCGCGCGAAGCGATCGAGGCGCGCGGCGGCCGGGTCGCGATCTTCGCGGGCGACGCCGCCCGCCGCGAGAACGCGCAGGCCGCCGTCGCCCTCGCGGTAGAACGCTTCGGACGGCTCGACGTGCTGGTGAACAACGCGCAGGCGCGCCGCTCGGGCGTGCCTCTCGAGGAGATCACCGAGGCCGACATGGACCTCGCGCTCTCCACCGGCCCGGTCGCGACGCTGCTGCACATGCAGGAGGCCTTCCCCCAGCTTCGCGAGCATCGCGGCGCGGTGATCAACTTCGGGTCGAAGATGGGCATGCAGCCGATGGCCGGGATCGGCTCCTACGCCGCCGCCAAGGAGGCGATCCGCGCCCTCACCCGAAGCGCGGCGCGCGAGTGGGGCAAGCACGGCATCCGCGTGAACGTGCTCAACCCCGCCTCGCTGGGCGAGACGGGCCGCGCCTATTTCGAAAGCCGCCCGGACGAGCTGGAAAAGCTGTGCGCCGACGTCGCGCTCGGTCATTTCGGCGATGCCGAGACCGAGATCGGCGCCGTCGCGGTGTTCCTCGCCAGCGACGAGAGCCGCTACGTCACCGGCCAGACGCTCAACGCCGACGGCGGCCAGCTCATGCTCTGAACGGGCGCCTTCATTCCTTCATGAATTCATAGAGATATCCGGGAGACCTCTCAGGTGCACATACAAGCAGGGGCCGCGCAGGAGTGGCGTCGGTTCTGGTTCCTCCCGCTCGTGGGCGCGCTGGGCTATTCGAGCGCGGTGCTCCACACGTATGGCGTCGGCCCTTTCTTCGAGCCGCTGCAACGCGAATTCGGCTGGTCACGCGCGGGAATCTCGTTCGGGCTGACCATCGCCGGGCTCGTCGGCGCGCTCTTCGCGATCCCGATGGGCATGGTGGTCGACCGGCTCGGCCCGCGCCGGGTCGCGCTTGCCGGCACGCTGCTGATGCCCGCCTCGATCGGCCTGCTCGGCACCGCCTCGGGCACGCTGACCAACTGGTACGTGCTGTGGGGCCTGGTCGCCTTCGCCAATCTGTGGATGCAGGCCACGGTCTGGACCAGCGCCATCGCCAGCCGCTTCGAGAAGTCGCGCGGGATCGCCTTCGCGGTGACCTTCTCGGGCGCCTCGTTTTCCGCCGTGGTGGTGCCCTTCGTGGCGACATCGCTGATCATCGCCTTCGACTGGCGCACCGCCTTCATGCTGGTCGGCGTGATCTGGGCGGTGGCGGTGTTCCCGCTGGTGTTCCTGTTCTTCCGGGGCGCACAGGACGTGAAGACCCCCGACGAGGACCACCATCGCCCGGCGGCGGCGGACCTGCCCGGCGCGAGCGTCGAGCAGGCGCTGCGCTCGCCCGCGTTCTACCAGCTTTTCTTCGCCAGCCTGCTGTTCACCTTCACCGCGGTGGGGATGATCGTGCACTATGTCCCGATCCTGATGGGACAAGGCGCGAGCGCGCTCGGCGCGGCTGGCGTGGCCGCCTTCGTCGGCGTCTTCTCGATCATCGGCAGGCTCGGCACCGGGTTCCTGCTCGACCGCTTCCCGCCCGGCCTCGTCGGCGCGGCGGCGTTCATGCTGCCGGTGATCTCGTGCCTGCTGCTGCTGTTCGACGGCGCCGATCCGGTGAGCCAGTCGATCGCCTCGGCCCTGTTCGGCTTCACCGTCGGCGCCGAAGTCGACGTCATCGCCTTCCTCGCCACGCGCCAGTTCGGACTGAAGCACTATGGCGTGATCTTCGGCTCGATCGTCACCGCCATGGCGGCGGGCGGCGCGATCGGCCCGCTCGCGGCAGGCGCGGCGCACGATCACTTCGGCAGCTATTCGCAGTTCCTCACGCTAACGATCGCGCTGATGGTGGCGAGCGCGCTGGCGGTGGCGACGCTGCGGCGCCCCTCGTACTGAGGGGGGCGCCCGTCAGCCCCGGCGCATCAGCGCGTAGCTCGGGTCCTCGGGCTTGCGCAGGCCGAGGCTGAGCGGGCGGTCGCGGCCGTAACCAAGTTCCCCTGCCAGCTCGCCCTTGTCCCAGGCGGCGGTATCGGGAAATTCTCGGAACCAGTCGCGCACGACGACGCGGCGGGCGATGCGCCAATGGTCCTCGCGCTTCTCCATGCGGTCGATGAAGCGGCTGCCCGACATGTGGTCGTAGCGCGATCCATCCTCGCGGCGCATGCGGTGGAACGCCTGGATATAGGATTCGACGAAGGCGGTGGCGCCGTCCGGATCGAGATCGATCAGGATGTTGCCGATGAAGTGCGTCGTCAGTTCGATCGAGCGGATGATCGGCACCGCGTGGTCGACGAATTCCTGCGCCGAATGCGCGACGAAATTGCCGTGCTCGTCGCTGGCGTCGGGCCAGTAGGCCGACAGGATCAGGTCGACGTCGAGGCGGTCGATGCCGCGGCAATAGCGGTAGATGCAATCGCGAATGGCCTCGCGATCGGCAAACTCCGCCGCGATCTGGGTGGTGCTTCGGATCATCGCGCCGGCTCCTCGTCTTCGCGGCGCCAGCTTTCCAGCCAGCTTCGGTCGCGCGCATAGGCGGGCACGTTGTCGGCATCGAGATGCGACCACTTGACGCTCACGCCGCCGTCGACCGCGAGGCATTGCCCGGTGATGTAGCCCGCCATGTCCGAGAGCAGGAACAGCACGGTCGCGGCGATCTCCTCGGCCCGGCCCTGCCGTGCCATCGGCACCGCCCAGCGGTCGCGTTCGGGATCGGGCTCGACCGCGGCGGTGGGGGTGAGGATCGCGCCCGGCGCCACCGCGTTGACGCGGATCGCGTCTGCGGCCAGTTCGACCGCCATGGTCTTGACCGCCGAATTGACCGCCGCCTTGGCGACGCCGTAGGCGATGTGGAACGGCGTGGCGGCAAGCCCGCTGATCGAGGAGATCGCCACCAGCGAGCCCGGCCTGCGCGCGGCCCGCAGCTCGCGCGCAACCGCCTGCGAGAGGAAGAACATGGTATCGAGGTTGAGATCGAGCACCGCGTGCCAGTCCTCGCGTGTGACCCCGCTCGCGGGGCCCCAATAGCGGTCGGGAACGCCGCCGACGACCGTCACCAGTCCGTACAGCGCGCCGGGCGCGTCCCTCGCGCCCGCCATGATCGCCGCCACGCCCTCCTCGCTGGCGATGTCGGCGACCACCGGGGCCACCGTTATGCCCTCGGCGCGCAACGGCGCGATCGCCGCCTCGAGCCCCTCGGCGGAACGGTCCGCCGCGACGATCGTCGCCCCCGCCAGCCCGGCGAGGCGCGCGATCATGGTGCCCATGCCGCCGCCACCCGCGCCCGCCACGATCACCTTGCGGCCTTCGAGGCCGACAAGATCGAGGATCGGTGCCGGATCGATCATGGCGCCTTCAGGCCTCGCGGTCACGAGTCAGGATGCCGCTGCGGTCATAGCTCGGCGCATCGCGCGGCGGCATCGCCGGAGGAGCGCCGTAATCGGGGTTGTCGAAAAACTGGCCGGACAAGTCGGGCCGGCCGATATAGTCGGTGAGGAACAGCCGCCAGGCGAACCGCCAGTGCCCGTCCTCATCCTCGACCAGCCGCTCGTAATAGGTGCCCATCGGCCCGTAGGCGGTGCCGTCGGCGAGCACGCTCTGCTCGCTGACGTAAGTGCGGGCATTGGCGCGGCCTTTTCCCGTCAGTTCGACCAGCGGCGTGCGAAACGTGAGCAGGATACGGCGGTATTCGGGAAATACCTTCCTCATGAAGCCGGCGATCGTGTCGCGGCCGTTGAGGACGAGGCCCGAGACCCGCCATTCGGCGTCCCGGGTGAAACAATCTCCGAACGTGGCGACGTCCTTGCGCCAGACGGCATCGGTATAGCGCGCGTGCAGTTGCCGGACCTGCGCCTCCACGCTCACGAAATCGCTCATCGGATCGCTCCCAGCGTGCTTGCGGACAAGGCCCGGGCGGCGGGCGGCGCGTCGTCTCGGCGCGCCGCCCGCCGCGTCCGGATCAGAAGCGCACCGTGCCTTGCAGCGCGACTTCGCGCGGACGGTTCCAGAACCCGACATACTGGTCGGGATTGCCCGCCGCGGTCCAGGCGTAAGCCTGCAGCTTGTAGTAGCTGTTGGTCAAGTTGCGGCCGAGCAGCGCCAGTTCGTAGGCGCCGTCTTCCGAACCCACCTTGAGCGCCGCGTTGACGATCCAGTAGGCCTTCTGCCGCCCGCCGGGCGCATTGTCGGTCGATGCCTGATAGTCGCCCGAATAGGACCCGGACGCCGAGATCGTCGTCTTCAGTCCGCTCACCAGTTCGGGGCTGTAGTCACCGCCGAAGCTGAAGGTCAGCTTGGGCGCGCGCACCAGCCGCGTGCCCGAAAGATCCTGCACCTTGATCGAGTTGGGATTGTTCGGATCGGCGGGGAGACAGCCCTCGGCGGCGGTCTGCCCGTTGTAGCACTGCGCGGTGTTGAACTTGGTGTACTTTGCGCTGTTGAGCCCGAGGTTGCCGTTGAACCGCAGCGTGTCGGTCGCCTGCCAGTTGAGCGAGGCCTGGACGCCCTTCACTCGCGAAGCCGCCGCGTTGGTCAGGTTGAACGCCTGAATGACGCCGCTGTTGTCGGCCGAGACGACCTGGAGGTCGTCGTACTTGTAGGTGTAGACGTTGAAGTCGAAGCGCAGGGTGCCGCCCATCAGCGACGCCTTGTAGCCCGCCTCGAAGCCCTCGGCGATCTCGGGCCGGAACAGCACGCTTTCGGGCGTGGCGGTCGCGGGAAGCAGGAACGGGTTCGAGATGCCGCCCGACTTGTAGCCGGTCTTGTACGCGACATAGGCGGTGTGGTCGGTGTTGGGCCGCCAGGTCAGCGTCACTTCGGGCGAGACGTGCTTGTCGGAATAATCCGCCAGGAAGTGCTCGCCGACAGGGTAGAGATACTGGAAATTCGGGCCGAGCGAGAGGTTCACCTGGTCGAGCTTCTTGGTATCCCGGCTCCAGCGCGCGCCGCCCGACAGTTCGAGCGTTTCGAGGATCTTCCAACTGACCTCCGCGAAGGCCGAGAGATATTCGCCCTTCGTGTCCGAGTGCATGTCCGCGCTGACGTAATTGTCGGCGACCGGATTGTAGACGTGCAGGATCTCGGGGACGTTGTCGAAGGGCCGCTTGGAATATTCCCAATACCCGCCAACCATGAAGTTGAGCGGACCGTCGAAGCTGGTCGAGACGCGGATTTCCTGGCTCAGCAGCGTATACTGGTAGCGCGCCGCCGCCCAGATATTGGCGTAGGGCGACCAGTCGGTGGTGTTCATCAGTTTGATGTCTTCGTCATAATAGCCGCTGGTCAGAGCGATGTCGAAGTTGTCGAACGACTTGTTGAGTTCGAGCACGCCGAAATAGAAGATCTTGTCCAGGTAAGGCACGCCGCCGTTGGCGAAACGCGCGTTGCGGGCATAGACTTCCGGCACGCCGCCGTGCGAGGTGACGCGGTTCGCCTCGCAATCGGCGCCGGGCAGCGGGAACTGGCCGAGCGTGATCGGCTCGGTCGTGTCGCCGATGCAATAGGGCTCGGAGTTGCCGTTGCCGGTGTTGGCTTCGACCGAGTTCACCGTGAACTTGAGCTTGGCCGAAAACGTCGGTTCGGGCTCCCACAGCAGCGAGACGCGTCCGGCCAGTTCGTCGCTGTTGGGCATGCGCTTGCCGTAGTTCGCGCCGGCGGTGGGCACGCTGGGATCGAGCAGGCCGGGCACGACCGGCGCGACGTTGCGCGTCCAGCCCTTCATCGTGCTGGCGCGGAACGCGAAGCGCGCGGCGAGCGTGCTCGACAGCGGGCCGGAAACGGCGCCCTCGCTGTAGGCCTGATCGGCGGTGAATTCGTAGCCGCCCGTCAGATAGCCTTCGAGCGAGAACGTCGGATCGGCCGAATTGATCGAGATGACGCCGGCGGGCGAGTTCTTGCCGAAGTAAAGCGCCTGCGGGCCCGACAGGACCTGGACGTTCTGCGTGTCGAACAGCCGCGCGCCGATGATCGTGCCGCGGCTGAAGGGCACGCCGTCGAGCTCGACGAGCACGCTCTGGTCGAAGCCCGCGTCGCTCGAGGATGAACTGATGCCGCGGATCGCGATGACCGCGCCGGTGCCCGAACCGCCTTCGCCGATCGAGACCTGCGGGGCGAGTTCGGCGACCTTGGTCAGGTCGCTGGCGAGCGTATCGGCGATCTCCGTCCCGCCGATCGCGGTAACCGCGACCGGAACGTTCTGGAGCGTCTCGTCGCGCTTGCGCGCGGTGACGATGATGTCGCCGAAGCCGCTGCTCGCGGCTGCCTCCTCGTCGGAGTCATCGGCGGCCTGGGCAAGTGCCTGGCTGCTTGCAAACACGCATGCGGTTCCGCACAGAAGTGCGACGATCTTCCTCTTCATGCCAAGATCCTCCATCCCAAAAATACTTTTGTTCTATGCCCTTGGGGCAACTCACCGGTGTTCGGGCCAGGCGCGCGCGGCGGTTCCGGCCGCCGTCCCGCCCCTGGATTCGCCCCGCGACACGAAACGATCCCGGATATTCGAATATACGAACGCTGTTCGAATATCCATTTTACTACTGCACATCGGCGGCGGGTTCAAGATGCCAGAAACATTCTCGCTACGGTCGGCCCGGTTCGCGGCGATGCCACCGCACGCGATGCCCGCGAGACGCCGCCGCGTGGGCTGACCGACGGGCGGGCAAGACAGTGATCTGGTGATCCGTTCCCGCGACACGCGAGCCCCCTCTCCTCACGCGCGACGCCCTGTGTCGTGGCGATCACGCTCCGCCGCTCAATCGGCAGCTTTTTTAAGTTGTCTGGACTTATTTACAGATTGCCGGACTGTCAATCGCGGCGTGGCCCTCCGCCCCGCCCGACCGGCGGTTTGCATCGAATTATGCTGCATCGCGATATTTCGTAATAATCGGACGTTTCTCGGGCAAAATTCCACCTAATTCCATGTGTGAGCCGCCTTCCGGTACGGTTCGGCCCTTCCCGCCCATTGACCCCGCTGCGCTTCCCTTCCAATAAGTATGGACCTTTAAGTAGAGCCGGCAGGACCCACCTGGACCGGCCGTGGGGACAGAGGAGCAAGGAAGCGATGACGCGCGTGCATCTGGCATTCACACCCGACGAGTTGCCCGACACCACGAGCCCGGAGGATCGCGCCGGGTTCGAGGCCTTCATCGAGACCATGCAGCCGGCCTTCGGCGCGCCCGAAATCCCGAAGGCCGCGGCGGGCTTCGCCATCATCGCCCGCGCGCCCAAGCTCGCCTCGCTCATCGTCGGGCTCAATCAGCACATGGCCTTCGAGCTGCCCTGGACCTCGCAGCGCGCCGACTTGCGCGAGCTGATGATCCAGACGCTCAACATGCATTTCCAGTGCGATTTCAACTTCCAGTCGCACCTCGCCAAGGCCGAGCAGCGCTACGGCCTGCCAGTCGAGCTGCAGGCCGCCATTCCCTACTGGAAGGTGAGCAACATCTTCACCGAGGAACAGCGCCTGGTGATCGAATTCACCCTTGCCGCGGCCTCCGGCACGGTCAGCGACGAGCTGTTCGCGCGCGTCGTCGACCAGTTCGGCGAGGCGGGCGCGACCGAGTTCACCTTCGGCGTTGCCTGGTGGTCGTTCTGGGCGATCCTGGTCGGCGCGATCGGCCCGCAGCACGACTTCGGGTACCGGACCGACCAAGCGGACTGAGCGCGCATGGCGACGACAATCTGCCGGTCGTGCAACGCTTTCTGTCCGATCGACGTGACGGTCGAGGGTGGACGCGCGGTCAAGGTCGAGGGCAATCGCCGCGCGCCGATCTATCACGGCTACACCTGTCCGAAAGGCCGCGCGCTGCCTGAGCTGCATCGCCATCCCGAGCGGCTCTCGCGCTCGCTGAAAAAGCAGCCCGACGGTGCGTTCGTCGAGATTTCCAGCGAGGATCTCATCGGCGAGCTGGCCGACCGGCTCGGCACGATCATCGACCGCCACGGCCCGCGCGCGGTCGCCGCCTATCTTTCGGGCGGGGTGATCGAGCAGCCGGCGGCGTCGGCGCTGATGATCTCGTTCCTCGAGGCGATCGGCTCGCCGATGCTGTTCTCGGCCTCGACCATCGACCAGCCCGGCATGACCATCGGCTATGCGCTGCACGGACGCTGGAGCGGCGGCCGCACCCGGCCCGAGGCGCGCGACGTCAGCGTGATCGTCGGCGGCAATCCGATCAATTCGAAGCAGTACCTGCCGCAGAATCCCGGCATGCAGATCAAGCGCATGCGCCGCGCGGGCGGCAAACTGGTCGTGATCGACCCGCGCCGCACCGAGACCGCGCGGCTGGCCGACATCCACCTCCAGCCGATCCCCGGCGAGGACCCGACGATCCTCGCCGGCCTTGCCCACCTCATGATTCGCGAGGGTCATGCGAACAGCGCCTTCATCGCGGCCAACGCCGCCGGCTTCGAGGCGCTGGCGCAGGCCGTGGCCCCGTTCACGCCCGCCTACGTCGCCGCGCGCGCGGGCATCGAGGAGGGCGACTTGCGGTCCGTGGCCCGCGTGCTGGGCGAGGCGCGCACCGGCGACGTCGCTCTGGGCACCGGGCCGAGCATGGCGACGCGCGGCATCCTGTCCAGCTATCTCGCCTTGTGCCTCAACACCTTGCGCGGGTTCTGGGCGGCCGAAGGCGAGGAGGCGATGCACCCCAGCGTGCTGCTTCCGCCGCGCGAATTCCGCGCCCAGCCGGTCGCGCCCTATCCCGCCTGGGGCTTCGGTGAGAAGACGCGGATCAGGGGCTTCGAGCCGACTCCCGCCGGCATGCCGCTCGCCGCGCTGCCCGGCGAGATCCTGACTCCCGGCGATGGCCAGGTCCGCGCGCTGTTCCTCCACGGCGGCGCGGTGCAGAGCTGGCCGCAGTCGGGCCGCACGCGCGAGGCGCTCGCCGCGCTCGACCTGCTCGTGATCCACGACGTGGTGCTTTCGCCGACCGCGCGGCTGGCCGACTACGTGATCGCGACGAAGATGCAGCTCGAACTCCCGGCGATCACCGTGCTCAACGAGATCATCGCCAATTCGGGCCATGCCGGCTACGGCACCGCCGATCCCTTCGCCTTCTGCGGCCCGGCGGTTGTCGCGCCGCCCGAGGGCGCCGATCTGGTCGAATCGTGGCAGACCTATTACCGTGTGGCGCAGCGGCTCGGCCTGCCGCTCAGGCTCACCAACTGGCGCGCGGCCTCGGACAGCCGCCCCGAACTCGACATGACCCGCGAGCCGACGACCATGGACATCTACGCGATGATGTGCGCGGGCTCGGCCGCGCCGATCGACGCGGTTCGCAGCCATCGTGACGGCCATGTCTACGAGCACCTGCGCCGCTTCGTGGGCCCGCGCGATCCCGATTGCGCCGACCGGCTCGAACTCGCCGATGCCGACATGCTCGCCGAACTGGCGAAGGTCGCCGCCGAGAACCCGGCCGGGCGTCGCGGCACCGATGCTCGGTTCGCCTTCCAGCTCATCCCCAGCCGCCTGCAGAACGCGACCAACACCTTCGTCAAGGCGCGCGGCGCGCTGAGGCGCAGCTACAATCCCGCGTTCATGAACGGCGCGGACATGGCCGATCTCGGCCTGTCGAGCGGCGACGAAGTGCGCATCCGCTCGCGCCACGGGCAGGTCCGCGCGATCGTCGAGGAGGACGCGGGGCTGCGCCGCAAGGTCGTGGCGATGATGCACGGGTTCGGCCGCGCACCCGACGACGACCCGCGCCGCCACGGCACCAACGTCAACCACCTCACCGCGTGGGACGACGACTTCGAACCGCACACCGGCATGCCGCGCATGGGCGCGCTGCCGGTGGCGATCACGCCTGCCGTGCCGCGCGCGCGGTGATCCTCTTCTTCCGGGGAAGCGAATGACCAGTCAGGAACAAGCCAATATCGCGCTCGTAAAACGGTTCTACCAGTACCTCGAGGACGGAGACCGCGACGGCGCCTATGCCAACGTGATCGACCCGGACTGCGAGTTGCACGAATGCGCCGCCCTGCCCTACGGCGGCGTCTACAAGGGCCGCGAGCGCATGAAGGCGGTGCTTCAAGGCGTGATGGCGGGATTCGACGAGTTCACATGCGAAATCCGCAACTATCTGGCGGGCGGCGACGAAGTGGTGTGCCACCTGCTGCTTTCCGGCGTCGGGCGCGAAAGCCGCAAGCCCTTCACCGTGCCGGTGATGGAGCTGTGGCGCATCCGCGACGGCAAGGTCGTGGAACTGCGCCCCTTCCTGTTCGAACCCGACGCGATCGCCGGCGTGCTGGCGTAACCGCGCCGGGCCGCGCGCCTCAGCCGGGGTGCTTGGCTTCGGCGCGGTGGAGGTTGACCTCGTAGCGGAAGCGCGAGGCCGGGTAGGTCTCGTGCGCGGCTTCGACGACCTTGCCGCTTGCCGTCTTGAACGCGCGGCGCACGACCACGGCCGGCGAGCCGGGCTCGACCTCAAGCATCTTCGCCAGCTTGCCCGTCACCAGTTCGGCCGAGATATCCTGTGTCAGTTCGACGATCATCGACCCGAACATGTCCTCGATCAGCTTGAACACCGGCCCCGGATGCGAGGGGACCAGGCGGCTGATCGCGGCATAGTCCCGGTGCACGTAGAGCTCGACCCGGCATTCGGGATGCCGCGCGCCGTGCGTGCGCGAAAGCCCGCGAATCGCCAGCCAGTCCTCGTCGGGCGCGGTGCCGATCCAGGATGCGAGGTCCTTGTGCATCTTGCGCAGCTCCACCGCTTCGATCGCGAAGTCCCAGTTCAGCGCGTAGGCCCGGAAATCGTTGAGCGACATGGCGTGCATGAAGTTCGAGTTGGACGATTGCGGCGGCAGCACGCGCGTTCCCGAACCCCGCCGCGAGAGAATCAGCTTTTCCTCGCGCAGCTTGCGCAGCGCCTCGCGCACGGTGTTGCGGCTGACGCCGAAGGTCCGCGCGAGCTGCGCTTCGGCGGGAAGATAGGAACCCACCGGATAGCGGCCGGCGAAGATCGCATCCTTGAGCGCACGCGCGATCTCGAGATAGGCCGGCAGGTCCGCCGCCCCGCTTGCAAATGGCGCCTCGTCCGTCGGCACGCCGGCACCTTTCGCGCTCATGCCGCCGCCGTCATCGGACGGGCGGCCGGTCGGTGCGGTTCCATCGTCAACTCGGGTCTCCTGTCCGGCGTCGCCGCCCTCGCGATGAGCCCAGCCTTTTGCAATGGAACAACCCACAGAACAACTGGAGAAGCCGATCGGCGCTTCGCCGACCCGATCTCTCCGCCAGGCCGCGCGTCTCAAGCGATTTTTCCGCGGCCGGCGCAAACCCGGAGCGCATCCGGGCGCGACAAGCGGCATGGATATTTCGTGCCCGGCGATCGTGCGAATCCGCCGCAGTGCAGCGAACCTCGCCGATTCGCGGGCAACGGTCCTGTCTCGGCCATGCCCCGGCGCGAAAAAAGGCCCGGACGCGAGCGCCCGGGCCTTGGAAGTTTGGGAGAGGATGCCTGAAAGGCAGGGTCTTTGTCTCAGGCCCTGCCCGATTCCGCAAGTGCGAAGAACTCATGCGGCAGTGCAAAAACCGTGTTTGCCCTGCTTATCCCTGCAATTTCAGGCGATTGCGGGGCACGGAACGGGAGGCGAGGCGCGGTTTTTCAGGCAGCGGCAGCCGGCAGGGCCTCCGCCGGCACCAGCGCCGGGTCGCCGTAGAGCACCGAGGTCATCGACAACGCGCCGTCGATCGTGTCGCTGAACACGGTCACGCCATCGCCGGGCAGCCGGGCGCCGGCGGCATAAAGCAGCGGCAGGTAGTGCTCGCCCGAGTTGATCGCGGCGGCGGCAGCGCGATCGTCGGCGGCGAACTCGGTCAGCGCCGCCTCGTCACCCGCGACGAGCGCGGCGTTGATCCGCTGCTGGAAGTCCACCGCCCACTCGGGCCGCGTCCCCGCACTCGCGCGCCACAGCGCGAGGTTGTGGACCACGTTGCCGCTGCCGACGATCAGCACGCCCTCGTCACGCAGCGGCGCGAGCTTGCGGCCGAGCGCGAGGTGCCCGGCGGGATCGAGCGCGCGGTCGAGGCTCATCGCCACGAGCGGGACGTCGGCCTCGGGGAACATCGGCTGGACCACGCCCCAGGCGCCGTGATCGAAGCCCCAGTCCGCGTCCGCCGCGACGTGCCCGGCACCGAGCAGGTCGGCGACGCGCCCCTCGAGCCAGGCCGAGCCCGGCGCGCGGTACCGCATCGCGTAAAGCTCCTCGGGAAAACCCCGGAAATCGTGGATCGTGCGCGGCGCGGCGCCGGTGGTCACGTGCGTGCGCCCGCGCGTCTCCCAGTGCGCGCTCACCGCGAGGATCGCTCTGGGGCGCGGCAGCGCGCGGCCGAGCCCGATCATCGCGCGCCGCTCGGGCACATCTGAAATCACGGTCATCGGCGAACCGTGGCCGATGAACAGGGCGGGCATGCGCTTGGTCGTCATGCCGCCAGAGATGGGATTCGCCCGGCCCGAGGGCAATTGCGATTAGCGCGCGCCCGCTTGCGTCAGCCCAGCTTCTGCTTGAGCAGTTCGTTCACCACCTGCGGATTGGCCTTGCCCTGCATCGCCTTCATCGTCTGGCCGACGAAGAAGCCGAACAGCGCCTGCTTGCCGCCCTTGTACTGCTCGACCTTGTCGGCGTTGTCGGCGAGAACCTTGTCCACCGCCGCCTCGATCGCGCCGGTGTCCGAGGTCTGCTTGAGCCCTTCGCGCTCGACGATCGCGCCTGCCGTATCACCCGTCTCGAGCATCTTTTCGAGCACCTGCTTGGCGATCGAACCGGAGATCGTTCCGTCGGCCACGAGCGCAAGCAGTTCGCCGCCTTTCTCGGGGGTTATCGGCGATTCCTCAAGCGAGACGCCCAGCTTGTTGAGCGCGCCGAACAGTTCGGAGGTGAGCCAGTTCGCCGCCTGCTTGGCGACCTCGGCGGGCTGCTTGCCCGCCTTGCTCGCGGTCTGCGCGAGCAGCAGTTCGAACCAGCGCGCGGTATCGACATCTGCGGTCAGCACGCCCGCGTTGTAGGCCGACAAGCCCAGCTCGTTCTCGTACCGATGCCGCTTGGCGTCGGGCAGCTCGGGCAGCGAGTTGCGGCAATCCTCGAGGAAGGCGTCGTCGAGTTCGAGCGGCAGCAGATCGGGATCGGGGAAGTAGCGGTAGTCGTGCGCGTCTTCCTTCGACCGCATCGAACGCGTGGTGCCGGTGCCGGGGTCGAACAGCCGGGTTTCCTGCACCACCGTGCCGCCGCCCTCGATGACGTCGACCTGACGGCTCGCCTCGTGCTCGATCGTCTGCATGACGAAGCGCACCGAGTTGACGTTCTTGGTCTCGGTCCGCGTGCCGAACGGTTCGCCCGGGCGGCGCACCGAGACGTTGACGTCGCAGCGCATCGAGCCCTGATCCATGTTGCCGTCGCACGAGCCGACGTAGCGCAGGATGCTCCTGAGCTTCGAGACGTAAGCCCCTGCCTCGGCGGGCGAACGCATGTCGGGCCGCGAGACGATCTCCATCAGCGCCACGCCCGAGCGATTGAGGTCGACATAGCTCATCGTCGGGTGCTGGTCGTGCATCAGCTTGCCCGCGTCCTGCTCGACGTGGATGCGCTCGATGCCGATGGTCTTGGTCGAGCCTTCGGGGTCCTTGTCGTCGAGCACGATCTCGATCCGGCCCTCGCCCACCAGCGGGTGGTAGAGCTGGCTGATCTGGTAGCCCTGCGGCAGATCGGCGTAGAAGTAGTTCTTGCGGTCGAACCGGCTCCACTTGTTGATCTGGGCGTCGATCGCCATGCCGGTACGCACCGCCTGACGGATGCATTCGCGGTTGGGCACCGGGAGCATGCCCGGCATCGCCGCGTCGACGAGGCTGACCTGCGAATTGGGCTCCGCCCCGAACGCGGTCGCCGAGCCCGAGAAGAGCTTGGACTGGCTGGTGACCTGCGCATGGACCTCGAGGCCGATCACGACCTCCCACTCGCCCGTGGCACCCTGGATGCGATAGTTGCTCATGCTGCCTCCACACGCGGCAGGACCTCACGTTCGATCTGCTTGGCGAGCTTTGCCTTCGCCAGCGACAGATCGTGTGCCTGCTGAAGATTAAGCCAGAAACGGGCGCTGGTTCCGAAATAGCGGCCCAGCCGCATCGCGGTGTCGGCCGTCACCGCGCGATTGTCCTTCAATATGGCGGTGATGCGATTGGACGGCACCCGCAGCGCCAGCGCGAGCGCGTTGGCCGAGAGGCCCAGAGGCGCCATGAATTCCTCGCGCAGCATTTCGCCGGGCGAGGTCGTGATGCGCTCCATCGCACCGTTACCCTCGTCAATGGTAGTCGACGATTTCGACATCCCACTCACCCGTAGCACCCTGGATGGGATAATTGCTCATATCTTTTCCTGTTCCAACTCCGAGACGTCCGGTCCAACCGAAGGCTGGTGACTATGATTGGCAAGCAGTGCCAAAATGACGAATGCGACTAGCCAGCCGTACAAAACGCCCTCAATCAAGCTCACATTCTTAGAGATCGACGCCAAAACCGGCGCAAAAATCCAAACCAAACAACTGTTGACTATTATGATAACAACAGTCCGCAAAGCGCGACGCTGAGTAATTGATTCCCACACAAGCTCCATCAGGCTATAGAAAAGACTCATGCCGATTATGGAACCGGCAATGGAGAGCGTAGTCGATCCATCGTCAGGCAGTTTTCCAGCATTAACTCCAATCACCGCACTTAGAATGGTCAGCGAAACTACTGGTACGACGATCCTAGCAAGGTCAGGGCCTGAGATCGTAGGTTGCCGCTCAAAGACAGCCCCATACATCCGTTGGAATCTGACCTCCATATCACCACCACTTCTCCGGCTTGGCCGTGAACCCGGCGCGTTGCTCGATGGCAAGCCCCGCGTTCAGCACCCCCTGTTCGTCGAACATGTTGCCGATGAGCTGGAGGCCCAGCGGCAGGCCGGCGCTGTCGAGGCCGGCGGGCACGCTCATCGCGGGCAGGCCGGCGAGCGAGGCGGGGACTGCAAACACATCGTTAAGGTACATGCTCAGCGGATCGTCGGTTTTCTCGCCCAAGGCGAACGCGGCGCTCGGCGCGGTGGGGGCGAGGATCACGTCGCACTCGGTAAAGGCGTTCCTGAAGTCCAGCGCGATCAGCGTGCGCACCTTCTGCGCCTGCGTGTAGTAGGCGTCGTAGAAGCCGGCCGAGAGCACGTAGGTGCCGATGAGGATGCGGCGCTTGACCTCGGGGCCGAAGCCCGCCGCGCGGGTGGCGGCGTACATGTCCTGCAGCCCCGCGCCGTCGGGCAGGTCGCGCAGGCCGTAGCGCACGCCGTCGTAGCGCGCGAGGTTGCTGGAAGCCTCGGCGGGCGCGACGATGTAGTAGGCGGGCAGCGCGTACTTGGTGTGCGGCAGCGAGATGTCGATTACCTCGGCGCCCGCGTCGCGCAGCCATTCGGCACCCTGATCCCACGATTTCGCGATGTCCGGGTTCATCCCGTCCATGCGGTATTCGCGCGGAATGCCGACCTTCTTGCCCGCAAGGTCGCCCGAGAGGTTCGCTTCCCATTCGGGCACGGGCATGTCGAGGCTGGTCGAATCCTTGGGATCGAAGCCCGCCATGGCCTCGAGCATGATCGCGCAGTCGGTGACGTCGCGCGCCATCGGTCCGGCCTGGTCGAGCGAGCTGGCGAAGGCGACGATGCCCCAGCGCGAGCAGCGGCCATAGGTGGGCTTGATCCCGGTGATGCCGGTGAAGGCGGCGGGCTGGCGGATCGAGCCGCCGGTGTCGGTGCCGGTCGCCGCCGGGCACAGCCGCGCGGAAACCGCCGAGGACGAACCGCCCGACGAGCCGCCGGGCGCGAGCGAGGCATTGCCGCCATCGTTGCGCTTCCACGGGTTGATGACGTTGCCGAAATAGCTCGTCTCGTTCGACGAACCCATCGCAAACTGATCGAGGTTGAGCTTGCCGAGCATGCCGCAGCCCGCGTCCCACAGCTTCTGCGAGACGGTGCTCTCGTACTCGGGCACGAAGCCCTCGAGCATGTGGCTCGCCGCCGTGGTCTGCACGCCCTTCGTGGCGAAGAGGTCCTTCATGCCGATCGGCACGCCGCCCATCTTGCCGAGCGGCTCGCCTTTCGCGCGCCTGGCGTCGATCGCCCGCGCCGCCTCGATCGCCTTTTCGGGCGTGGCGACGATGAAGGCGTTCAGGGCCCCCTGCGCGGCGGCGATATTGGCGTTGAACGCCTCGGCCACTTCGAGCGCGGTGAAGTCTCCGGCGGCGACACCGTCGCGGATGGCGGCGACGCCCAGGTCGGTAAGGTCAGTCATTCAGAAGTACTCCGCACGCCCCGAGCCGATCGAAGGGCGGTCGCGCGATGGGCTCCGCCAAGCTCGGCCCGAGCGGGGCTGGTGTGGTTCGCAAGGCAGCCGGGCAGGCCCCAGGGCCCGCTCATCCCAAGCCTGTCGAAGGACGCAAGTGCAAGGCCGGCCCCGGCGGTCACTCGATCACCTTGGGCACGCCGAAGAAGCCGTGCTCGGCGGCGGGCGCGTTCGACAGAACCGCGTCGCGCTTGTTGCCGCCGGTGAGCGGATCGGCGTCGATCACGTCGTCGCGCAGGCGCAGCGTGTTGGGGATCACCGCGGTCATCGGCTCGACGCCGGTGACATCGACTTCGCCCAATTGCTCGACCCAGGCGAGAATGCCGTTGAGTTCGGGCACCATCGCCTCCAGCTCGTCCTCGCCGAGCTTGATGCGCGCGAGAGCGGCGATCTTCGCCACGGTTGCGGTATCGACCGACATGCCAGTCCTTTATCAGCTACGCGCGGACCCGATGCGCCGGCCCGCCGGAAGCGGTGCAGCTAGCATCGGGGCAAGGCGCATTCAAGCAAGCGAAGCGCCCGAAGGCGGATCAATCCGCCCCTTCGCCGGCTTCCGCCTCGGCGCGCATCTTCGCGAGCGCGGCGCGGGCCTCGCGCATGGCCTCCTCCGAGCGGCGCCGGGCCTCGCGTGACACCTCCTGCGACCTGCGGTTCGCCGCCTCGAACGATTCGCGCGCCCGGCGGGCCTGCTCGCGCGCGTCGGAAGGAACGCCCACGAGCGCGGCGGCGGCACCGGCCGGCGCGCGGCGCGCCTCCTGGCGCAGCAGCAGGACGACCCCGGCGCCGACCACGAGCGCGAAAGCGAGTGCGAGCGACACGATCACGAATGCGCCAAGTTGCGAGGAGGCGTCGGGCCTCAGGCGGCCGTCGTAGTCGAAGCGCGGATCATCCTCGGGGCGGAATGATGGCCGGGACGCGACCGGCCCTGGGCGCCTTGCCGGGAAAGCGTCCGCGCGGCCCGCCGGAGAGATCCCCGCGCGGTCCGCCCAAGCGCTTCACCGGCGCGCGCGCCGCGCGGTCAGGGGTGCGGCGCCGCGCCCGGCGCGCCGCCGGGCATGCCGCCGCCCATCTGCATCTGCTGGAGCTGCTGGAGGATGCGCTGCTGCTGCTCGATCTCGGCGCGGCTCTTGAAGTCGAGCAGCTCGATCTCGAAGGTCAGGTCCGAATTGGCGGGGATCGGCCCGCTCGCCTTGTCGCCGTAAGCAAGCTCGGAGGGAATCTCGACCTTGTACTTGCCGCCGCGCTGCATCTGCTCGAGCGCCTTGGTGAAGCCGGGAACAACCTCGGAAAGCGGGAAGACCGCCTGCTCGCCCTCGTCGAACACCTTACCGTCGGGCAGCGTGCCCTTGTAGTTGACCAGCGCCACGTCGTCGGCGGTGGGCGATTCGCCCGAGCCGGGGCGCAGCGTCACCACGTCGACCGAGGTGGGCAGCGCGGCATAGGCGATACCGCCCGCGGCGAGCGCGATGGCGGCGATGCCGACCCACAGCTTGGTGAGCGAACCCTTGGCGATCGGCTGAAGGGGAACGCGGGTGATCTCGGTCATCGTCGGCAGGTCCTGTCAGAAACGCGAAAGGGCGCGGAACTCAATCCGCGCCCTCATGGCCGATCCGTCGCCGGCCTTCAAGTGCGTGCCGCTGCGATCGAGGCGAATTCCCGCCGCGGCCGCAACGCGCGATCAGCGCGAGCCATCGCGCTCCATGCGCTTGCGCTCGAGCTTGCGGGCGCGGCGGATCGCCGCGGCCTTTTCGCGGGCGCGCTTCTCGGAGGGCTTCTCGTAGTGGCGGCGCAGCTTCATTTCGCGATAAACACCTTCCCGCTGCAGCTTCTTCTTCAGCGCACGAAGGGCCTGATCGACATTGTTATCGCGAACCATGATCTGCATAAACGAACCACCTCATTGAATTAGTGACCAAAGCGCCTCGCCGAGCGCGGGGCAACCGGGGAAATTGTGAACGCAAAACGGTGCCCAGCCCCCAAAGGAGCCGACACGAACGCGCCGCCGCTAGCAAAAGGGCCAGGGCTTTGCAAGCCGAAAGCAGGCGAGCGGGCCGCCGCGAGCGGCCGATGCGTACTGCCCTTCTATTTGGTTAGGATTTGGCTTGGCGCAAGAGGCAGTGTACGGCGCGGGCCAATGCATCAGCCCTCATTCCTTGCCGCATCGCTTGCCGTCGCCCTCGGTGGCGGCCTCGGCGCGTGGTTGCGCTTCCTCGTCGGCCGCTTCTGGGTCATGGCGCTGGGCCCCGTGCGCGCGGGTGCCTTTCCCTACAACACGCTGACCGTCAACGTGCTCGGCAGCCTCGCGATGGGGCTGCTGGTCGGCTGGCTGGCGCGCTTCGGCAGCCACGGCGAGCTGACCCGCCTGTTCGCGGCGGTGGGCGTGCTGGGCGGCTTCACCACGTTCTCCTCGTTCAGCCTCGACGTGATCTCGCTGATGGAGCGCGGCGACGTCGGCACCGCGAGCTTCTATGTCGTGCTCTCGGTCGCGGCGGGGCTCATCGGCCTGTGGCTGGGCCTTCTTGTCATGCGGATCGGCGCATGAGCGCGCCGGGCGAGGAGCGGGTCCGCCAGTTCACCGTCGGCGCCGACGACGACGGCGTGCGGCTCGACCGCTGGTTCAAGCGCCACATGCCGCAGGTCGGCTTCGCCACCGTCTCGCGCTGGGCGCGCACGGGGCAGATCCGCGTCGACGGCAAGCGCGCCGACGTCGCCGACCGGCTCGCGGCGGGACAGGTCCTGCGGGTGCCGCCGGGCGGCGAGGCGAGGCCCGGCGGCAAGGCCCCGCGTCCGCGCCGCGAGCTGACCGAGGAAGAACTCGAACTCGCCGATTCGATGGTTCTGGCGCAGGATCGCGCCGCGATCGTGCTCAACAAGCCGCCGGGGCTCGCGACGCAGGGCGGCAGCGGCACGACGCGCCACGTCGACGGGCTGCTCGACGCCTTCAACCGCGACGGGCCGCGCCCGCGGCTCGTTCACCGGCTCGACAAGGACACCTCGGGCGTGCTGCTGATCGCGCGCACGCCGGGCAGCGCGGCGTTCTTTTCCAAGCGCTTCTCCGGCCGCTCGGCGCGGAAGATCTACTGGGCGCTGGTGGTCGGCGTGCCCGAGATCTCGGACGGTCTCATCGAACTGCCGCTCGCCAAGCAGCCGGGCACCGGCGGCGAGAAGATGCACGTCGACGAAGCGGGCGGCCAGCCCTCGCGCACGCGCTATCGCGTGGTCGACCGCGCCGGCAACCGCGCCGCCTGGGTCGAGCTGCACCCGCTCACCGGACGCACGCACCAGCTTCGCGTGCACATGGCCGCGATCGGCCATCCGATCGTCGGCGACGGCAAGTACGGCGGGCAAGGCGCGTTCCTCACCGGCTCGATCAGCCGCAAGATGCACCTTCACGCGCGGCGGCTGGTGATCGAGCATCCCGACGGCGCCCCGCTCGACGTCACCGCCCCCCTGCCCGAGCACTTCGCGGCGAGCATGGCGCAGCTCGGCTTCGACGAGGCCGACGGCGAGATCGAGGTCGAGATGGCCCCGCCCGAACCGACCCGCGACGACAGGAAGCGCGCCGCCAAGGCCCATGCCAAGGACGTGCGCAAGGAACGGCGCGGCGAGCGGCGCAAGCGCGGTCCCGGTCCCGCCTCCGCGAAGGGCGCTCGCGGCAAGCCGGGAGGCTCCAAGCCCGGCGGCCCGCGCGGGAGCGGCCGCAAGGCTTCGGGCGCGAAGCCGTCCGGTCCGAAGAAGGGCAAGCGCTGATGCATCCCAACGCCGCCTTCCGCCACGAGGAGCGCGCCTTGTGGGAAGCGCTGGTCGAGGAAGTGGGCTTCGGCATGGTCTTCGCGCAGACGCCCGACGGCCCGCGCGTGGCGCATACGCCGCTGCTGTGGACCGGCGACGGCGCGATCCAGTTCCACTTGTCGCGCGGCAATGCCTTGACGAAACATCTCGCGGGCGCGAGCGCGCTCGCGGTGGTCAACGGCCCGGAGGCCTACGTCTCGCCGCGATGGTATGCCCATACCGAGAAGGCGCCGACCTGGAACTACGTCGCGATCGAGATGGAAGGCCGGGTGCGCAAGATGGCGCCCGAGGGCCTCGTCGGCTTTCTCGAGGCGGTCGCAGCGCGGCAGGAAGCGCGGATCGTCGGCGGCGAGCCCTGGCGGATGAGCGAGATGGAGCCCCGGCGCGTGCAGGAACTGCTCGGCGGGATCGTCGGCTTCGAACTTGAGGTCTCGGCGTGGCGGCCGACCTTCAAGCTGTCGCAGACCAGCTCCGCCGACGAGCGCGAGCGGATCGCGCTGGGGCTGGAAGATCAGGGCGCGATGGGCATGGCCAGCCTGATGCGCGAGATCGCGGGGTGATCGCATGAAGCTGGCGGTATTCGATTGCGACGGCACCCTGATCGACGGGCAGGCCTCGATCTGCGAGGCGATGGAAGCGGCCTTCGCGGGCGCCGGGCTCACGGCACCTTCGCGCGCGGAGGTGCGCCGCGCGGTCGGGCTGTCGCTGCCGCAGGCGATCGCGCGGCTGCTGCCCGAGGCCGACGAGGCCGCGCGCGGCGCGCTGGTCGACGCCTACAAGGACGCCTTCCGCGCCGCGCGCGCCGATGGCCGCCTCTCGCAGCCGCTGTTTCCCGGCATCGCCGAGGTGCTCCACGCGCTGAAGGCGGCGGGCTGGACGCTCGGCGTCGCCACCGGCATGTCGGACCGGGGGCTCACGCATTGTCTTGCCGGCAACGGCATCGCGGAGTTGTTCGTCACGCTCCAGACCGCCGACCGCCATCCCTCCAAGCCGCATCCCGCGATGCTCGAACAGGCGCTGTTCGAAGCCGGCGCCGCGCCCGACGAGGCCGTGATGATCGGCGATACCGCGTACGACATGATCATGGCGCGCGATGCGCGGGTACGCGCGATCGGGGTCGACTGGGGCTATCACCATCCCGAGGAACTGCGCGAGGCGGGCGCCGAATTCGTCGCCGAAACGCCCGAGGACCTCGCAAGGTACCTCACGGCATGAGCGATCCCGCGCGCGACCGGTTCTTCGCGATCCAGGCGGTGCGGATCGCCGGCGTCGTGCAGGTCGTGATCGGCATGCTGATCGCGGCCGAGTCGATCGCGCTGCCGGCATGGGCGGGCTATGTGCTGCTCGCCAATGGCCTGATTGACACCTTCGTGATCCCCCTGCTGCTCGCGCGGCGCTGGCGGAGCCCGAGATGAAGCGGTTCTGGCGCGAGGCGCGGCCGGTCGAGCACGAGGGCGAGTGGCAGGTCGCGCTCGACGGGCGCGGCGTGAAGACGCAGGCCGGCCAGCCGCAGCGCGTGCCGAGCGCGGCGCTGGCGCGGGCCATGGCCGGGGAATGGGCGGCGCAGGGCGAGCAGGTCGATCCCACGGCCTTCGTGCTGCGCGACCTGGCCGACTACGCGCTCGACGTCGTCGCGCCCGACCGCAACAACGCCGCGCGCGCGCTGCTCACTTACGCCGAGACCGACACGCTGTGCTATCGCGGCGATGAAGGCGATGCGCTCCACGCGCGCCAGATCGACGTCTGGGAGCCGCTGCTCGCCCGCGCCGAAGCACGCTGGGACGTGCGCTTCCCGCGCGTCTCGGGCGTGATCGCAACGCCGCTGAGCGCCGAGACGCGCGAGCGCATGGCCGCGGTGCTCGAGGCGTGCGACCCGTTCGCGCTCGCCGCGCTGACGATGCTCGCGAGCCTGTCCGCTTCGCTCGTCGTCGCGCTCGCCGCGCTCGAGCCCGATGCCGACGCCGAAGCACTGTGGGCCGCCGCCAATCTCGAGGAAGACTGGCAGGCCGAGCTGTGGGGCCGCGATGCCGAGGCCGAGGCGGCGCGCGCGACCCGGCTCGAGGCGTTCCGCCAGGCGATGCGCTTCGCCGCGCTCGCGCGGGGGGAATGAAGCTCATCCTCAGCCGCAAGGGCTTCGACAGCACCGCCGGGCGCGCGCCCTCCCCGATCGTCGGCGGCGTCCCGGTCTCGCTGCCGATCCCGGCGGCCGACCGCTCGGCGACCACGTACGCCGATCGCGGGCTCGGCGAGACGGTCGCGGCGGCGACGCGCGGCAGGATCGGCGGCGAGGCGCTGTGCCACGACGATCCGATGTTCGCCGAAGGGCATGTCTGGTTCGGGCAATGCGGCGCGGCCGAGGGCCACTTGCGCAAGCACGGCGTCGGACCGGGCGACGTCTTCGCGTTCTTCGGACTCTTCGCCGAGCCCGGAACCGGCGAGCGCCATCACCGCATCTTCGGCTGGCTGCGCATCGCCGCCTGCGGCGCGCCCGAGGCGGTGCGCGCGCATCCCGCATGGCGCGAGCCGCCGCGCGCGCATCCGCACCTTGCGGGCGAATGGCCGCGCAACAACGCGCTCTATTTCGGCCCCGGCGCGACCGCGCGCAACGCCTCGCCCGCACTGCGCCTGACGCGCCCCGGCGGGCCGCTCAACACCTGGCGGGTGCCCGGCTGGCTGCGCGCGCGCGGCCTGAGCTATCACGCGAACCCGGCGCGCTGGCTTCCCGGGGACGAGCTCGACAGCGCCAGGCGCGGTCAGGAATTCGTCTGCGACATCGGCGAAGACGCTACGGCGCGCGCCTGGATCGACGCGGTGATCGCAGCCTGCGCCGCGCGCGGCTGACCGCCTCCCGCCCGCGCGCGATCCTTCAGTCCACGCCCGCCGGTGCGATCAGGTCAGCCCTTGACCCACTCCGCCACCTCTTCAGCGACGTCGTTCGCCGCGCGGTTGAGCGCGGGGGCGACGCCCACGGCTTCGGGCGGGATGCCGGGAATGGTCTTTTCGAACCGCCGCGTGCTGACCGAACCGTCGGCATTGGAGCGCATCGCCTCGAAGCTGACCACCACCGACTGGCTCGGCGCGTCGTAGCCCATCTTCAGCAGCCGTCCGCCGACCATGGTCTGACCCGCGACCTCGAAATCGCCGCCCTCGACGACGATGCGGCCGGTCTTCGCGCGTAGCGTCTCGGCGAGCAGCGCGCGGAACTGACGCGCCGGCTTTTCGACCCAGGCGACGTCCTTGAGGTAGGCGATCGTCGCCGCATCGACGCGCACCGGCACGCGCAGCATATCGAGCGAGCGGTCGGTATCGGGATTGAGCACGACGATCGCGTCGGACATCTTACCGCTCGAGGTCGCGCCGGGATCGGCGGACAGGCGCGGCGTGAGCGAGATGAGCTGGTCGGGCGTCTTGCCGCCGAGCCCGAGGCAGCCCGACAGGGCAAGGCTCGCGGCCATGGCGAACGCGGCGCCCCGCAAGCGACGTGATGCGCGCATGGTGTGCAACCCTTCCTTCCTCACGGTTCCCTGACTCACGGCTCGTAGTCCGGCAGCTTCTGCCCCTTGAGCAGCGCGCCGGCGCCCTGTTCGTCGATCTTCTCGGTGACGTTGCGCAGCGCCTTGCTGGTCGCGCGCAAGTCCCGGATCGCGGCCTCGGCGGCGGGCAGCGTCGATTCGGAAACCTGCCGCAGCGCGGGCTGCGCGGTGTCCATCGTCTTGTCGAGCGTGTCCATCGCCTTCTGCGCGGAGGCCAGCGTCCGGCGAAGCTGGATGGCGAGGCTCGAGCCCTCGTCGCCGAGCAGCGCATCCGCCTTGCCGGCGACGCCCTCGAAAGCGGCGAGCGTCTTGGTCGCCTGGTCGAGCGTGGCCGACAGTTCGACCATCGCGTTCTTGAACTCGGGCGTCGCCTGCGCGAGGTCGGCGGTCATCCGGTTGGTGTTGGCGAGAATACCCGTGAGCGAGCGCCGGTTCTCCTCGTTGAGCAGCAGGTTGAGGTTCTCGGTCAGCGTCGCGAGCCGTTCGAGCAGCAACGGTGCGTTGGCGAGCAGTTCGCCCAGGCCGCCGCGCTTGGTCGGGATCACCGGCACGCCCTCGGGCCCGGGCTCCTCGATCCGCGGCGCGCCTTTCTGCGCGCCTTCGAGCTGGATGTCGGAAACGCCGGTGAAGCTGCCCTGGATGGTCGCGGTGGTGCCGATGGTGATGGGCACCTTTTCATCCACCTCGATCCGCACGCGCACGAAGCTGGGGTCCTTGGGCCACAGCTCGATCTGGCTGACCTGGCCCACCGGCACGCCCGCGTAGGCGACCTCCGACCCCTTGGCCAATCCGTCGACGGATTGCTTGAAGAAGATGTCGTAGCGGTTCTGCGCGCCCTCGTTCAGCCGCGCGATCCAGATGACGAACGCCGCCACCAGCGCCAGCAGGACAAGTGTGACGGCTCCGACCCAGACGTGGTTTGCCCGTGTTTCCATTCGCTTGCCTTATGGCCCTCCGTCCAGGGACTTGTCCATTGCCGCATGCTCCTCGCCGCGTTCGTGCGTCGCGAGCGCGGCGCGGCCGCGCGGTCCGTTGAAATATTCCTGGATCCAGGGATGATCCAGCGCGAGCAGTTCGGGAATGGTTCCCACCGCGATGACCTTCTTGTCGGCGATCACCGCGACCCGGTCGCAGATCTCGTAGAGCGTATCGAGATCGTGGGTGATAAGGAACACGGTGAGGCCCAGCGTTTCCTTCAGTTCCTTGGTAAGCTGGTCGAACGCGGCCGCACCGATCGGATCGAGCCCGGCGGTCGGCTCGTCGAGGAACAGCAGCTCGGGATCGAGCGCGAGCGCGCGGGCAAGCCCGGCGCGCTTCTTCATGCCGCCCGAAAGCTCGGAAGGATACTTGAACGCGGCCTCTTCGGGCAGGCCCGAGAGCCGCACCTTGAACTGCGCGATCTCGCGGCGCAGCTCCTCGGTCATGCGCGGATAGAACTGCTTGAGCGGAACCTCGACGTTCTCGCCCACGGTCAGCGTCGAGAACAGCGCTCCGCCCTGGAACAGCACGCCCCAGCGCGAGCGGATATCGATTTCATCGTCCGCCTGCTGCTGGTCCATGTCGTGACCCAGGACCGTGATCTCGCCCGCGACCGGACGCTGGAGGCCGATGATCGAGCGCATCAGCACCGACTTGCCGGTGCCCGAGCCGCCGACCACGCCGATGATCTCGCCCGCGCGCACCTCGAGATCGAGATCCTCGTGCACCACGTAGCCGCCGAAGGCGTTGGTCAGGCCCTTGACGACGATCGGGCACTGGTGATCGGGATCGATGCTCATTCCCAGCCGATCTTGGTGAAGAAGATGGCGAAGAACGCGTCGAGCACGATCACGGTGAAGATCGCGGTGACGACCGACTGCGTGGTCCTGAGGCCCACTTCCTCGGCGTTCGACTTGACCTGCATGCCGTGATAGCAGCCCGCCAGCGCGACGATCAGCGCGAAGACCGGCGCCTTGATCAGCCCGACCCAGACGTCGGTGATCGGCACCACTTCCTGGGTGCGCTGAATGAAGGTGAGGAAGGGAATGTCGAGCGCGAAGTTCGAGATGAAGGCGCCGCCGACGATCGCGATCACCGCCGAATAGAAGCCGAGCAGCGGCAGCATGATCATCGAGGCGGCGACGCGCGGCACCACCAGCGTTTCCATCGGCGAAACGCCGATGGTGCGCATCGCGTCGACTTCCTCGGTCAGCTTCATCGTGCCGATCTGCGCGGCGAAGGCGGAACCTGAACGGCCCGCGACCATGATCGAGGTCATCAGGATGCCGAGTTCGCGCATCGACAGGCGGCCGGTGAGGTTGATCGTGTAGATCTCCGCGCCGAACTGCGCGAGCTGCGCCGCCCCCTGCTGGGCGATGACGATGCCGATCAGGAAGCTCATCAGCCCGATGATCCACAGCGAGTTGATGCCGATGTACTGCATGTGGTGGACCATCGCCGTCCACCGCATCCGGCCGGGGTGGCGCGTGAGCGTCCCGAAGCTGACGATCAGCGCGCCGAGGAACGAGAGGATATCGACGATGCCCCGGCCCCAGTTGAGGATCAGGTCGCCGATCTCGCCGAGCGTGCGCATGAGCAGGTTCGGCGGCGGCTCGAACTCGGGCTCGTCCGCCCGGACGCTGGCGACCGCCTTGAGCAGGCGGCGGGCCTGCTCGCTCTCGCCGACGATCTCGGCCTCGTGCTCGCGCGCGAGGCGATCGACCAGCCAGGCGCCGGTGGTGTCGATATCGGTGACTTCGGACAGGTCTACCCGGTCATAGCCGCTCTCGATCGCATCGAGTTCGGCGTCGAGGCGGCCGAGCGAATAGACACGCAAGGGTCCACGCAGCGCGAGCGTCGCGCCGCCGCCTTCGCCCTGTTCGGACAGCGTGTAGTCAGCCCATTCGCGCATCGGTCCCCCGTCATGGGCGAAAAACCCTGAGGCGGCAAGTGGTTCCCCTTCCGCGACGGATGCGCCCTGCCCTCGGCGCGCGCGCGTGAAACCAGCGGCCATCTTGCGCGCGCGCGCGGGCGCTGGCAAAGGCCCGCGCCATGACCGAGGACACCATCACAGCGACGCTCGACAAGACCTTCGATCCCGCCGCGATCGAGGCGAAGTGGTACGCGCACTGGGAGCAAGGCGGCCTGTTCCGCCCCGAGCGGCCCGATGCCGCGCCCTTCACCATCGTCAATCCGCCGCCCAACGTCACCGGATCGCTGCACATCGGCCACGCGCTCGACAACACGTTGCAGGACATCGTCGTGCGCTACGAGCGGTTGCGCGGCAAGGACGCGCTGTGGGTGGTGGGCACCGATCACGCGGGCATCGCCACGCAGATGGTCGTCGAGCGCCAGTTGGAGCTGCAACAGGACAAGCGCACCAACTACACCCGCGAGCAGTTCGTCGATAAGGTGTGGCAGTGGAAGGCCGAGAGCGGCGGCACGATCACCGGCCAGCTCCGCCGCCTCGGCTGCTCGATGGACTGGAGCCGCGAGCAGTTCACCATGGACCCGCACTTCACCGAGGCGGTGGTGAAGGTGTTCGTCGACCTCTACAACGAAGGCCTGATCTACCGCGACAAGCGGCTGGTGAACTGGGACCCGAAGCTGGGCACCGCGATTTCCGACCTCGAGGTCGAGACGCGCGAGATCGACGGCCATTTCTGGCATTTCAAATATCCGCTTTCCGACGGTTCGGGCCATATCTCGGTCGCGACCACGCGGCCCGAGACGATGCTGGCCGACATGGCGGTCGCGGTCCATCCCGACGATGAGCGCTACAAGCCGCTGCTCGCGCGTGGCGCCAAGGTGACGCTGCCGATCACCGGGCGCGAGATCCCGATCGTGGCCGACGAGCACGCCGACCCCGAACTCGGCTCGGGCGCGGTGAAGATCACGCCGGGCCACGATTTCAACGACTTCGAGGTGGGCAAGCGCGCCGGCATCGCGCCCGCGCAGATGCTCAACATGCTCGATGCCGAGGCGAAGGTGTGCCAGACCGCCGACGGCCTCGTGCCCTCCGATCTGATCGGCCTCGACCGCTTCGAGGCGCGCAAGCGCGTGGTCGAGCTGATGGAAGAGGACGACCTGCTCGAAAAGGTTGAGGAGCGCGTGATCCAGACGCCCTACGGCGATCGCGGCGGCGTGGTGATCGAACCCTGGCTGACCGACCAGTGGTACGTCGACGCCAAGACCCTCGCCCAGCCGCCGATCGCGGCGGTGAAGTCCGGCGCGATCGAGATCGTGCCGAAGAGCTGGGAAAAGACCTTCTTCAACTGGATGGAGAACATCCAGCCCTGGTGCGTTTCGCGCCAGCTCTGGTGGGGGCACCGGATTCCGGCGTGGTATGCTCCTAAAATTCTATCCTCATTCGAAAGCACATCCTTCCAATCAGGATTCACAATCGACGGAAAGAAGCCGCCAGAGATAACTAATCCCAATATCGTTGTTGCCGCCTCGCTTGATACGGCTCTTGTCGACCTTAGGAAGCTGTATCCAGCCGGTATCGATTTTTGCATTTGCGATACTTGGGAATCTTATCGTCAATGGTTTGTCGATGTTTTTGCTAACCCAAATCATCCCGGCCGCCAGGGAAAACAAATTCCTGTCGTTCGGGACAACGACGTCCTCGACACCTGGTTCTCCTCAGCGCTGTGGCCCTTCGCCACGCTTGGCTGGCCGGACGCGGACGCGCCGCTGCTGAAGAAGCACTATCCCAACGACCTGCTGGTCTCCGGCTTCGACATCCTGTTCTTCTGGGATGCGCGGATGGCGATGCAGGGGATGCACTTCATGGGCGAAGTGCCGTGGAAGCGGCTCTACTTGCATGGCCTCGTGCGCGCAGCGGACGGGCAGAAGATGTCGAAGTCCAAGGGCAATGTCGTCGATCCGCTCGGCCTCATCGACCAGTACGGCGCCGACGCGCTGCGCTTCTTCATGGCCGCCATGGAAAGCCAGGGCCGCGACGTGAAGATGGATGAGAAGCGCGTCGAGGGCTATCGCAACTTCGCCACCAAGCTTTGGAATGCGGCGCGCTTCTGCCAGTCGAACGGCATCGGCGCGAGCACCTCGGTCGAGGCTCCGCAGGCGACGTCGGCGGTCAACAAGTGGATCGTGGGCGAAGTGGTCGAGACGCTCGCCGAACTCGACAGGGCCATGGCCGAGCTGCGCTTCGACGCCGCCGCCAACACCATCTACCACTTCGTCTGGGACCAGTTCTGCGACTGGTACATCGAGCTTATCAAGGGCCAGTTCGACGAGGAGACCAAGCGGGTCGCCGGCTGGGTGCTCGACCAGATCCTCGTCATGCTCCACCCCTTCATGCCCTTCGTCACCGAAGAGCTGTGGAGCAAGATGGGCGACCGGCCCGACCATCCGCTGATCACGGCGCAATGGCCCACCCCCGCCGCCACGGTCGATCCCGAGGCCAAGGCCGAAGTCGAGTGGCTGATCGCGCTCGTAAGCAACCTGCGCGGCGCCAAGGCCGAACTCGGCATCGCGCCGGGCGCGCGGCTCAGCGCCTATCTCGCCGATCCCTCCGCCGCGACCCGCGCCGTCATCGAACGCAATCCGGGTGCGATCGACCGGCTCGCGCGGCTCGACGGCATCGCCTTCGAGCCCGCGCCCGCAGGCGCGGCGATGCAGATCGGCGCGGGCGACGCGACGCTGGTCATCCCGCTCGAAGGCGTGATCGACATCGCCGCCGAGAAGGCGCGGCTCGAGAAGGCGCGGGCCGCCGCGCTCAAGGAGGCGACGGCGCTCGAAGGGCGTCTCGCGAACCCCAAGTTCGTCGAGAAGGCCAAGCCCGAGGCGGTCGAGAAGGCGCGCGCCGACCATGCCCATCACGCCGCCGAGGCCGAGCGCCTAGGCGCGGCGCTCAAGCGGCTGGGATAGGGCACGAGCGGCGGGGCGTCGTCTTGGCGATTTCCTACGCGCGCGACCTCTGCCAGTAAGGGGGGCGATGCCCATGCCCGACCGCCTTTGCCCCGTCCGCGAAAACCCCGCGATTGCGGGGGCCGGACGGTTTCGTCAGGACACCGTCAAGTGCGTCACCCCAGGGGCCGCGCCGTGGCGCTGACGCTCGCCTGCACCGTGCCGGGCGAGCCCGAGATCTTCGCCTCGATCCAGGGCGAGGGCATCTCGGCGGGCGCGCCCTGCGCCTTCGTGCGACTGTCGCGCTGCAACCTCGCCTGCGCGTGGTGCGACACCGCCTATACCTGGCGCTTCACCGGCGACAACCGCCCCCACCGCGACGCGCGCGCCTTCGAGCGCAAGGCCAACCAGATCGCGCTCGACGAGGCCGACGTCGCCGCGCGGATCGCCGCGCTCGGGCAGGCGCGGCTGGTCGTGACCGGCGGCGAGCCGCTGCTGCAGGGCGCGGCGCTCGCGCGCATGCTGGCGCTGCTGCCCGGCGTGCGCGTCGAGATCGAGACCAACGGCACCGTCGCGCCGCACCCCGCGCTCGACCCGCTCGTGGCGCAGTTCAACGTCAGCCCCAAGCTCGCGCACAGCGGCAATCCGGCCGATCTTGCGCTCGTGCCCGAGCGGCTCGCCGCCTACGCCGCCGACGAACGCGCCTGGTTCAAGTTCGTCGTCTCCGAGCCCGACGACCTCGACGCGATCGAGGCGCTGCGCCGCGAATACGCGATCGCGCCCGAGCGCGTGTTCGTGATGCCCGAGGGCCGCGACAGCCAGAGCCTGCGCGCGCGCGGGCAGTGGCTCGCCGAAGCCTGTCCGCGCTTCGGTTACCGCTTCACAGACCGCTTGCATATCCATCTGTTTGGAGACACACGAGGGACATGAACGAGGCGCCGCCCGTGATCGCGACCAAGGCGGCGTCCGAAGGGGCGGCTCCGCTCGAAGCGCCGCGCCGGGTCGATGCGCCGATGAAGGGTGACCTCACCCAGGGCCCGATCCTCAAGACCCTGCTGCTGTTCGCGGTGCCGATGCTGATCGGCAACGTGATCCAGTCGCTCAACGGCTCGATCAACGCGATCTGGGTGGGCCGCCTGATCGGCGAGAGCGCGCTGGCCGCGACCGCCAACGCCAACAACGTGATGTTCCTGCTGTTCTCGGCGGTGTTCGGCTTCGGCATGGCGACGACCGTGCGCGTCGGCCTGCACTTCGGCGCGCGCGACGTACCGGCGATGCGGCGCAGCTTCGGCACGGGGCTGGGGTTCTGCTCGCTGATCGCGATCGCGACCGGCCTGGCCGGCTGGATCTGGACCCCCGCGATGCTCGACGCGCTTTCGACGCCCGAGGCGAGCAAGCTGGAAGCGCTCGCCTACCTGCGGGTGATCTTCGTGACGATGCCGCTCGGCACGATCATGCTGCTGGTCTCGATGGGCATGCGCGGTGTCGGCGATTCGAAGACGCCGCTCTACGCGATGCTGCTCACCGTGCTGCTCGACATCGTGCTCAACCCGCTGCTGATCAGCGGACCGGGGCCGATCCCCGCGCTCGGCATCGCCGGCTCTGCGATCGCCACGGGCATCGCCAACTTCATCGGCGCGACGGCGATGATCGTCGTCATCTACCGCAAGGACCTGCCGCTGCGGCTGCGCGGCCCCGAACTGCGCTACCTGATCCCGAGCAGCCGCGAACTGGCCTACGTCGTCGGCAAGGGCATCCCGATGGGCGCGCAGATGCTGATCATCGCGTCGGCGGGGCTGGTGATGATGGGGCTGGTGAACCGCGAGGGGCTCGATACCGCCGCCGCCTACGGCGCCTCGCTGCAACTGTGGAACTACATCCAGATGCCGGCGATGGCGCTGGGCTCGGGCGTGAGCACGATGGTCGCGCAGAACGTTGGCGCGGGCAAGAACAAGCGCGTAGGCGAGATCACGCTCAAGGGCATCGGCGCGAACGTGGTGATGACGGGCGTGCTCGCGGTGCTGCTGGTCGTCTTCGACCGTCCGCTGCTGGCGCTGTTCCTCGGCGGCGAGAGCAGCGCGATTCCCGTGGCGCGGCACATGCAGATGATCGTCACCTGGTCGTTCGTCCTGGTCGGCGTGACGATGATCCATGTCGGCACGATGCGCGCCTACGGCGTCGTCATCCTGCCGCTGATCGTCTTCGCGGTGGCGCTCTACGGCGCGCGGCTGAGTTTCTATTCGCTGCTCTATCCCGTGATCGGCTCCGAGGCGCTGTGGTGGGCCTTCCCCTTCGGCTCGGTCGCCGCCGTCGCGCTGATGAGCCTCGCCTACGTCTGGACACGCCGCCGCGAACGGGCAGGCGCTTTCAGGCATATCGCGGATTGAGCGCAGGAGGCGGGCGCTACCGCCCCTGCGCGCGCCAGCGCTGGACCGTGCGCAGGACCATCTCCTCGTCGCCGCCGCTCTGGTTCCACAGATCGACGAACGAGGGGTCGTCCGAAGCCGGGCGCTTGTAGTCCTCCAGCTCGTCGAACGAGACGCGGATCGGGATCGAGACGCCCTCGCCGCAGATGATGCACTCGCGGTTGCGCAGGGCGGGGATAGAATCGAGGAACCCGCGCGCGCCTTCGGGCATCGCCGCGCGCACGAACGCCTGGTCGCGGTCGTTGTTGAGGCGCATCGCGATGATCGTGCCACACTGCGAAAGCACGCCTTCGGCGAGGTCGGAGGGGCGCTGTGTGATCAGGCCGAGCGAGATGCCGTACTTGCGGCCCTCCTTGGCGATGCGCGAGAGGATCTTGCCGACCGAGGAGCCGTCGGCGTTCTTCTCGTTGGGAACATATCGGTGCGCTTCCTCGCAGACCAGCATGATCGGGCGGGTGCGCTCCTCGCGACCCCAGACCGCGAAGTCGAACACCAGGCGGCTGAGCACCGCGACCACGGTCGAGGTGATGTCGGAGGGGACGCCCGAGACGTCGATGATCGTGATCGGCCGTCCGCGCGCCGGCAGGCGGAAGATCTTGGCGAGGAACTCGGCCATCGTATCGCCCACCAGCATTCCCGAGAACAGGAACTGGTAGCGCGGATCGGTCTTGAGTTCGTCGATCTTGTTCTTGAGCCGCAGATAGGGCGCGCTGGTGCGCCCCTTGTCGAGCTTGCCCATCTCGTTGCTGATGATCGTGGTGAGATCGGACAGGAGATAGGGGATCGGCGCGTCGACCGTGATCTTGCCCATCTGCTCTGCGAGGCGGTTCTTCATCCGCGCCTCGAGCAGGCACTTGGCGAGAATCTCGGCGTCCTCCTGCCGCGCGTCGCCGCGCGAGGTGAGCAGGATCTCGCAATGCTCCTCGAAGTTCATCAGCCAGTAGGGCATCTGCAGGTTGGTGACGTCGAGGATCATGCCCGAATGGCGGAACGCGGCGCTGTATTCGCCGTGGGGGTCGACCATCAGGATGTGGCCCTCGGGCGCGTGCTCGCAGATCTTGTGGAGGATCAGCGCCGCGCTGGTCGACTTGCCGGTGCCGGTCGAGCCGAGCAGCGCGAAATGCTTGCCGAGCATCGCGTCGACATAGAGCCCCGCGCGGATGTCCCTGGTCGGATAGACGTTGCCGATCTGGATCGTCGAGCGGCCGTCGCTGGCGTAGATCTGGCGCAAGTCCTCGCTGGTGGCGGGATAGACCAGCGCGCCGGGGATCGGATAGACGGTGACGCCGCGGCGGAACTTGTGGATCTTGCCGGTCAGCCGCTCCTCGTCGCCCTCGCCGAGGAAGTCGGCCGAGGCGAGGATGCCGCCGGGGATCTTGGTGTCCTTCTTCTGGCTGCGCACGCTGGCGAGCAGCCAGCTATTGCCGACCCGCACCTTGACCTGGCTGCCGACCTGCCCGGACAGCGCCACCGAGGGGTCCGCGTCGGACGAGCATTCGGACAGCCGGTTGAGATCGAGCGCGATCCGGCTGCCCGAGCCGCCGATCTCGAGCACCATGCCGATCGGCTCGTGCGCGTTGTCGACCCGCTCGATGCCCGATTGCGTCGTGACTTCGCGGTCTTCGGCGACTCGCGAGGTCTGGAATTCGTTCGAACTCAATTCGGTCATCTGGCACCCTGGGCATTCGCGAAAGCAAGCCCGGGCCTAGATTATCGCCGTTAACATCGGCCTAACCGGCGCCTCACACGAGCGCGAAGAGCCGTCCCGCGACCCAGCCCATGAAGACCGAGATCGCCACCGCCAGCAAGCCATAGAGAAAGCCGTAGTCCTGCGCGAAATCGGCGATCGCGCGCTCGATCCCCAGCTTCTGGACGACAACCGTGCTGCTCGCCGAGGCGACCACGCGCCCGTCGGTGATCGCGAAGGTCTCGGCGGTGTAGGTCCCGGTCGGCACTTGCGAGGGAAGCTGGATGCGCGCCTGGTAGAGCACCTGCTCGCTCACCTTCACCGCGCCTTCTTCCTGGCGGTAGAGCCCGTTGCTCTCGTTGAGTTCGACCAGCCCCTTGGCGAAGCGCGCCTGCTCCTCGGTGTCGATCGCCCCGATGGGCGAGAGCTGGAGCCACTTGAGGCCGAGTTCGTAGATCGCCGCGGTCTTGTCGTCGACGATCTCGGAGATCGGCCGGGTCGAGGCCACCGCGTAGTACGAGGGTGCCGAGCGCAGCTCGGTGCTGTCGGCATTGATCCAGATGCCCGCAACCTTGGACTTCTCGCGCACGACGATCGACTGGGTCGGCCCCTTGAGCACGACGACGATGTCGTAGTCCTGCGCGGCGCGCGCGCCCTGCGGATTGAGGATCGCGCCGAACAGCAGCAGCTCGGTGCCGGTGAAGCCTTGACGCAGACGGATCTCGTGCTGCGAGACCTCGGGCACCAGGATCGGGTCGCGCGCGGCGCCCAGCGCGAGCAGGAGGAAGAGGGCCGCGAGCCTCCTCACAGCGGCGCGACCGTGTAGATTTCGTCGGGCCGGTAGCCGAGCCCCAGGGCCATGCGCAGCGCCACCAGCAGCACCAGCACGGCGAGCACCAGCCGCAGTTTCACCGGACTTGCCTTCTGCGCGAACTGCGCGCCGAGCTGCGCGCCCGTCACCGAGCCGAACAGCAGCAGCCCGGCGAGCACGATGTCGACCGCGCGCGTGGTCATCGCGTGCATCATCGTCGTCGCCATCGTGACGAACAGGATCTGGAACAGCGAGGTGCCGACGACCACATTGGCGCTCATGCCCAGGATGTAGAGCATCGCCGGAACGAGCACGAAGCCGCCGCCGATGCCCATCAGCATCGTCAGGATACCGGTCAGCATGCCCAGGATCAGCGGTGCCAGCGGCGAGATGTAGAGCCCGGAGCGATAGAAGCGCCAGCGCATCGGCAGGCTGGCTACAAGCGGATGGTGGCGGCGCTTGCGCGCGGCGATCTTCTGCCCGGTGCGCTCGGAGCGCAGCGTCTGGATCGATTCGTTCGCCATCAGCCCGCCGATCGAGCCGAGCAGCACGACGTAGAGCACGTTGATCACCGTATCGATCTGGCCGAGCGACTGCAGCAGGCTGAACAGCGCGGCTCCGATCGCGGTGCCCATGATCCCGCCCGCGACCATCACGGAACCGAGCTGGAAGTCCACGCCGCCACGCCGGAAGTGCGCGAAAACCCCCGAAACACTGGCGCCCGTCACCTGGCTGGCGGCCGAGGCGGCCGATACCGTCGGCGGCACGCCGTAGAAGATCAGCAGTGGCGTCGTCAGGAATCCGCCGCCCACGCCGAACATTCCGGAAAGCAGGCCGGTCAGCGCGCCGAGGCCGACGATGACCAGGCCGTTGACGGAAAGGTTCGCGATCGGAAGGTAGACGTCCATCTCGCCATGTTCGCTACCGCAGCACGATGGCGGAGAAAAGGCGCGTTTCAGAAACCTGCGGATAGTGTCAAGGCGGGACCCGAGCGGGGCTCGGCATCGCCCGCGACGCGCATGCGCCAGTCGACGGCCACTCGTGCCGTCGCCGCGTCTGCAAGCGGGAACGCCAGCATCGCGCTGGGCCCCAGGTCGAAGCGCGCGGCCCCTTTCTGCGCGCCTGCCCAGCCGCCGGCGCCGATACGCGCCGTCGCATCGCGCCATCGCGCCACTTCGCGATCGACGCGAAGCTGCCCGTCGGCGAACAGCGTCGCGAATTCTCCACCGACGAAGCCGGCCTGCGCATAGATCTCGGCGCGCAGCGCGAGCGGAAGCGCGATCGGCGCAAGTTCGGACACGGCGAAGGCCGCGGGCTGGACGCGGCTGCCCGCATCGCCCTCGGTCGCGCGGACTTCCGCGGCAAGCACCATCGGCACTCCCGGAACCGGCCTCGTCGACAGGCCGATAGCGGCCTGGACCTCGTCGGGCCCGCGCAACGTGGTCGTCCCGCGCACATAGGCTTTCGGGCGATGGCCGCTCGCCTCGTCGAGGCTATAGCGCAAGACCGCGCCGGCCTGGCTCGCTCCATAGCTGGCGGGCAACAGCCCCGAGGCCAGCTCTGCGCGCCCGTCGCGCCGCAGCAGCAGCCAGCCGTCCGCCGACCAGCGCGGAGACCGGCCCTTCGGCTTCGGCGCATCGCGAAAACTCGGGAGGGGATACATGGCCTCCGCCTGGCCAAAGGCCTCCATCAAGACCAGCTCCTGCCGCGCCGCCGCGTCGGCGCCGGGCCGGTCAGGCGTGTCCATGAACGCGACGAGGTCGCTTCGGCGTGGCCATGGCGCGGCGGCGGCAGGCCAGCGGGCATCGGCCGCCACGGACGCCGTCGCGGCCCCGGACGCGCGGTCCGCGGGCCTGGGCGACGCATCGGGCAAACCGGGCGCTCCGCCGAAGGCAAGCCCCGGTGCGCCCGGCCCCGGCTCGACGGCGATCTGCGGCGAGCCGAGGCCGACATCGCGCAGATAGACGGGCGCCGTCCAGGTCAGGTCTCGAACCACGATCCACGAGCCGAGAATCACGATCAGCGCCAGCAGCGGCCGTCCGCGTAGGCGGCGGAGAGTCACGGCAGCGCCCTCGCCGTCGCCGTCGCCGTCGCCGTCGCCGGAGTGATATCGGCGGAGCGCGGCGTCGCGTTCGCCGGATGCGCGGCGTGGAGCGTCTTGTCCCAATGCAGGCGCCGCCCGAACAGGGTGCCGACATAGGCGAAGAGCGCCCGCCGCGCGGCGATGATCGTGATCACGTTCGAGACGGGGATACGCACGATCGCGCGCAGTCCCTCGCCGATACCGTATTCGCGGGCAGTGAAGAAGAAGCGCCACAGCGCTCGCCAGGCGAGGCTGGCGAAGCTGATCGCGATCATCGCGCGCAGCAGCGGCGGCAAGGCCACTGCGTCCTGCCAGCCAGCGAGCCGCGCGACGCCGAGGACGGCCTCGATCGCGAGCAGCACATAGGCCACGGCGAGCACCAGCGCGGTCAGCGGTCCATTGCGGTCTCGCAGGGTCATCCAGATGTCGATCGGATTGAGCGACCAGCCGAGGCGGTCCCAGCCCTGCAGCGAGATACCGTGGATCCAGCGGGTCTTCTGGCGGACAGAGGCTTCCAGGCTCGGGGGGAAGTAGGCGCGCGTCGCGATGAGTTCGCCGTAGACGTCGTGCCGGCGGACGAAGCGCGCGCGCCGCCCGCGCGAAACGGTGAGGCCCAGTTCGTAGTCCTCGGTCAGGCAGTCGTCCTCGAACGGCCCGTCGCGACCTTGCTGGAATCGCCGGCGGGCGAGATCGGCGATCGCCTCGCGCGCGAACCCGCAGCCGACCCCGGCGGCGGGAATGGCCGCGCCGATCGCGTCGCGCACGACCATGCCCTTGGCGTGCGATTCGGCGAATTCGTCCGAATAGTGGCCCGCGACCATCGGCGAGGCGGCCTGCGGCTCGGGGCGCACGGGCAACTGCACGAAGTCGATCGGCCCGAGCATCTCGTCGATGAGCGCGAGCGCGGCGGGATGCACCATGTCCTCCGAATCGTGCAGGACGATGCTCGCGAACCGCTCGCCGCTACGGGCCTCGTCGTCGCACAAGGCGGCATAGATGCGATTGAGACAATCGGCCTTGGTCGTCGGTCCCGCGCGATCGTTGATCACCAGTCGTACGCGGGGATCGTCGCCCGCCGCCGCGACCGCCGCTTCCAGCGTCGCCCAATCGTTGACATAGAGCCCGACGTAGAGGGTGAATGCATCCTGCCGCCATGCCGAAAGCGTGTGACGGATCATCGGACCGATGACGTCCGCTTCCTGCCATGCCGGAACGAAGGCCGCCGCTCGCCCGGACAAGGGCTCGGTGTTTCTGTCCGCGACAGGGGGCTCGGTCTCGATGCGCCCGGTCAGTTTCAGCCAGAGCCATACGAGATCAACCGCAAATTCGTCCGCAGCCCCGACGACGAACCAGAATGCCGCGAACAGCAACAACTCGTGTTCAACAAGCTGCAGCGCATCGAGCCCCCGCTGCAGGACATCTACCGGCCCCAAATACACCCCCGCGGAACGTCAATTTTTCTTAACGATACGTAATATTGCCTATTTGAAAACCTATTGGGTTGCAACCGGCGGGCGTTTAGACAAAGGGGACGGGCATGAGCCTCGAGAGACATTGGGCAAACCGGCTGGCCACGAAGATCAGCAAAATGTTGGGCGGCGAGGCCGCCGGCGGCATATTACTGATCGCGGTGGCGATCGCCGCGATCCTGGCCGCCAATTCGCCGCTGCAGCATGCCTATCACGACCTGTTCCACGACAAGCTTCCCTGGACGCCGGTCTATAAGCTCGACACGCTGCACCTGTGGATCAACGATGGCTTGATGGCGATCTTCTTCTTCGTCGTCGGGCTCGAAATCAAGCGCGAGATCCTCGACGGCGAACTGTCCGACGCCAGACGCAGGCGCCTGCCGGTGCTGGCCGCCGCCGCCGGTATGCTGGCGCCCGCGGTGGTCTATCTCGCGGTCGCCGGCACGGCGCAGCCGATGCAGCGCGGCTGGGCGATCCCCGCCGCCACCGACATCGCCTTCGCGGTCGGCGTGCTGGCGCTGCTGGGCAAGCGCGTCCCCGCCTCGCTGCGGCTGTTCCTGCTGACCGTGGCGATCGTGGATGATCTCGGCGCCGTCACCATCATCGCGATCTTCTACACCGCCGAGATCAAGCTCGCCTGGGGCGTCGGCGGCCTGCTGTTCCTGATCGCCCTGATCGCGGCGAACCGATACCGCCTGCACAGCTATCTGCTGTTCGGCGTGCTGGGGCTCGGCCTGTGGTTCTGCGTGCTCAACTCGGGCATCCACGCGACGATCGCCGGGGTTCTCGCCGCGTTCTGCGTGCCGCTGAGCGTGAGCAAGGGCGGCGACAGCATGTTGCTGCGGCTGGAACACGCGCTCGTGCCGTGGAACAGCTATCTGATCGTGCCGGTCTTCGGCTTCGCCAATGCCGGCGTCGCGCTGGGCGGCATCGGTATGGAAGGCCTGCTCGATCCGATCCCGCTCGGGGTGATGCTGGGCCTGTTCCTCGGCAAGCAGGTGGGCATCCTCGCCGCGATCGTCGCGTCCGACCGGATCGGCTTCGCCCCCAAGCCCGAAGGCGCGAGCTGGTCGCAGCTTTGGGGCATGTCTGTGCTGTGCGGGATCGGCTTCACCATGAGCCTGTTCATCGGCGCCCTCGCCTTTCCGCGCTATCCGATCCTCGTCGAGGAAGCCAAGCTCGGCGTGCTCGTGGGCTCGCTGCTGTCGTCGCTGCTCGGCTACGCGATCCTGCGCCTTTCGACGACGCCGGCGCCCGGCGAGAAGGCGATGGAAAGTCCGGCCGAGCCGGGTGATCCGAAGCTGCCTTGAAGCCGGATCTGCCCTGAGCCCGGCCAGCGGCCGGGAGGGTTACCAGCTTCCGACGTTGGGCATGCTCGCCCAGGGCTCGGCCACCGGCAGGTTGCCGTCCTGGAGCAGTTCGACCGAGATCCCGTCGGGCGTGCGCACGAAGGCCATGTGCCCGTCGCGCGGAGGGCGGTTGATCGTCACGCCTGCGTCCATCAGCCGCTGGCAGGTCTCGTAGACGTTGTCGACGCGGTAGGCGAGGTGGCCGAAATTGCGGCCGCCGTCGTATTCCTCCGGGTCCCAGTTGTGTGTCAGTTCGACTTCGGCGACGCCCTCCTCGCCCGGTGCGGCGAGGAAGATCAGCGTGAAGCGGCCCTTTTCGCTCTCCATCCGGCGCACTTCCTGAAGGCCGATCAGCTCGAAAAACGCGATCGTCGCGTCGGGATCGGTCACGCGGATCATGGTGTGGAGGTATTTCGTCACGGATAGTCCTTCGTTTCATCGACGGCATTGCACGGTTCATCGCGCGGAAAGCCGGGATTGCGTATCGCGGGGCGAACTCGAGAGGGGAGTGCCCGCCATGACCGACGATAGCCGAGACGATCCCGACCGCTCCACCGGTTTCTTTGCCCGCAGGCCGACCACCGGCGTCTGGCTGGGCGGCAGCGCCATCGTCGCGATCGGTCTGATCGCCGGCGGCTATCTGCTCGGAGACGGGTTGTTGCGCGCGCAGCAGGCCAATCGCGCGGTCACCGTGCGCGGCCTTGCCGAGCGCGACGTCACCGCCGACCTCGCGACCTGGACGATTACCTATTCGGCCAGCGCGGGCGACCTCGCTTCGGCCCAGTCCTCTGTCGACCGCGACACGCGCGAGATCCGCGCCTTCTTCGGCGAACTGGGCTTTCCCGCCGATGCCCTGCAACCGACCGGCGTCAACGTTTCGCAATACACCAACAACGGCGTGCAGACCTTCACCGTGCGCCAGCGCATGAGCCTGCGCTCGAACGACATCAAGCGCGCCCAGGCCGCGGTGAAGCGGCAATTCGAACTGGTGCGCCGCGGCGTCATGCTCGAGGACGGCTCGGGCATGGCCTATACCTTCACCGGGCTCAACGACATCAAGCCCGCCATGGTCGCGGAGGCGACCAGGGACGCGCGCGCCGCGGCCGAGCAGTTCGCCAAGGACAGCGGCACGACGGTCGGCGCGATCAAGAGCGCGACACAAGGCTATTTCTCGATCGACGCGCGCGATGGCGACAACAGCGGCGAATGGGGCGTGGCCGGCTCGCCCTACAAGAAGGTGCGCGTGGTCACGACGGTGGATTTCTACTTGCGCTGAACGCCTTGCGCCGCTCCGCGCGGCGGGTGTTCGTCCCCGCGCGCACCGGGACAGCCGCCAGCCGCGCTTCACGACCGCAAACGAAGAACGGGCGGCCCTCGCGAGAGGCGCCGCCCGTTCCGCGTCCGGGACCGGATCAGGAGGTGGCCCCGGCTATGGTTTCGCCGGTCAGGCCACGCTGATCACCAGCGCACCGTCGCCCTCGTCGATGTGAACCGTCGCGCCGTCGGGGATCTCTCCCGCGAGCAGCTTTTCGGCCAGCGGGTCCTGCAGGTGCTTTTGCACCGCCCGCTTCAACGGCCGCGCGCCGTAGACCGGATCGTAGCCGACCCGCCCCAGCCAGCGCTTGGCCGCATCGGTGAGGTCGAGCACGATCTTGCGGTCCTTGAGCAGCTTCTGCACCCGGTCGACCTGGATCTCGACGATCGGCCCCATGTGGTCCTGCCCCAGGCGGTGGAACAGGATGATCTCGTCGAGCCGGTTGAGGAACTCGGGCCGGAAGTGCGCGCGCACGACTTCCATCACCTGCGGCTCGACGCTTTCGACGTCCTTGCCGTCCTCGATCTGCGTCAGGTACTGGCTGCCGAGGTTGCTGGTCAGGATGATCAGCGTGTTGGTGAAGTCCACCTGACGCCCCTGCCCGTCGGTCAGCCGCCCGTCGTCGAGCACTTGCAACAGCACGTTGAACACGTCCGGGTGCGCCTTCTCGACCTCGTCGAACAGCACGACCTGATAGGGCCGGCGCCGCACCGACTCGGTGAGCACGCCGCCTTCCTCGTAGCCGACGTAACCCGGAGGCGCGCCGATCAGGCGCGCGACCGCGTGCTTCTCCATGAACTCCGACATGTCGATGCGGACCATCGCGGTGTCGTCGTCGAACAGGAAGCCGGCAAGCGCCTTGGTGAGTTCGGTCTTGCCGACGCCCGTAGGCCCGAGGAACAGGAAGCTGCCCAGCGGCCGGTTCGGGTCCTGCAGGCCGGCGCGCGCGCGGCGCACCGCCTTCGAGACGGCCGAGACCGCCTGCGACTGCCCGATCACGCGCTCGCCGAGAATCTCCTCCATCTTGAGCAGCTTCTCGCGCTCGCCCTCGAGCATCTTGTCGACGGGCACGCCGGTCCAGCGCGAGACCACGCCCGCGATGTCGTCCTCGGTCACTTCCTCGCGCAGCAGCGCGTTGGCCGACTGCGCCTGCGCCTCGCCGAGCTGCTTTTCGAGCTTGGGGATCGTGCCGTAGGAAAGCTCGCCCGCCTTGGCGAGATCGCCCGAGCGCTGCGCCTGCTCGAGTTCGATCTTGGCCTGGTCGAGCTGCTCCTTCAGCTTGCCTTCGGCCGCGATCTTGTCGCGCTCGTTCTGCCAGCGGGTGGTGAGTTCGGACGACTGCTGCTCGAGATTGGCGAGTTCGTCGCGCAAGGCCGTCAACCGGTCCTGCGAGGCGGAATCGCTTTCCTTCTGGAGCGCCTGCTCCTCGATCTTGAGCTGGACGATGCGCCGGTCGAGCGCCTCGATCTCCTCGGGCTTCGATTCCACTTCCATGCGGATGCGGCTCGCGGCCTCGTCCATGAGGTCGATCGCCTTGTCAGGCAGAAAACGGTTGGTGATGTAGCGGTTCGACAAGGTCGCCGCCGCCACGATCGCGCCGTCGGTGATGCGCACGCCGTGGTGCAGCTCGTACTTCTCCTTGAGGCCGCGCAGGATCGAGATGGTATCCTCGACCGTCGGCTCGTCCACGAAGACGGGCTGGAAACGGCGTTGCAGCGCGGCGTCCTTCTCGACGTACTTCTGGTACTCGTCGAGCGTGGTCGCGCCGATGCAGTGCAGCTCGCCGCGCGCGAGCGCCGGCTTCAACAGATTGCCCGCGTCCATCGAGCCCTCGGACGCGCCCGCGCCGATCAGCGTGTGCATTTCGTCGATGAACAGGATGATGTGGCCCTCGGCGTTCTTCACCTCGTCGAGCACGGCCTTGAGCCGCTCCTCGAACTCGCCGCGATACTTCGCGCCCGCGATCAGCGCGCCCATGTCGAGCGCCATCAGCGAGCGGTCCTTGAGGCTGTCGGGCACGTCGCCGTTGGCGATGCGCAGCGCCAGGCCTTCGGCGATGGCGGTCTTGCCGACGCCGGGGTCGCCGATCAGCACGGGGTTGTTCTTGGTCCGGCGCGCGAGGATCTGCACGGTGCGGCGGATTTCCTCGTCGCGGCCGATCACCGGATCGAGCTTGCCCGCCTTCGCGGCCTCGGTGAGGTCGCGCGCATACTTGGTCATCGCGTCGTAGCTTTCCTCGGCCGAGGCGGAATCCGCCTTGCGGCCGCCGCGAAGCTGCGTGATCGCCTCTTCGAGCCCCTGCGGGGTGAGATTGGCGGACTTGAGCGCCTTGCCCGCGGGCGAGTTGGTCGCGAGCGTGAGCGCGAGCAGCAGCCGCTCGACGGTGACGTAGCTGTCGCCCGACTTCTCGGCGGCCTGCTCGGCCTGGTCGAGCACCCGGATCGTATCGCCGTCGAGGCCCGGCGCGCCCGAGGCGCCCCCGCCCGAGACCGCGGGCACCTTGGCGAGCGCGGCGTCGAGTTCGGTGACGGCGATCTTGGGATTGCCGCCGGCGCGCTGGATCAGCCCGGCGGCCATGCCCTCGCTGTCGTCGAGCAGCGCCTTGAGGACGTGCTCGGGCTGGATGCGCTGGTGATTCAAGCGAATGGCAACGGTCTGCGCCGCCTGCAGGAAACCCTTGGCGCGGTCGGTGAACTTTTCGAGATTCATGGCTTGGTCTTTCCTCCTGATACGAAGGATGTAGTGTTGTATTTTTGCAACACAAGGGTTGCGGAGAGATTTTCCGGTCCGATGACCTAGCGGCGCCGATACCACCTGCGCCTTGCGCTCGGTCAAGGCCGCAGCAAGAGCCGGCTTCGCCGTATTTAGGAACTGTCCTGGGCTGCGGAAGCCTCAAGGGCCATCGAAAGTCCGCCACGGTGGAAAGTTTTCCGGGACTTGCTACCCTCGCGGCCATGTTCGAACTCGAAGGCGTCGCGGTGAGCTATGACAAGGTCGAGGCGCTGGCGCCGACCGACCTGGTCATCGCCGAGGGCGAGACGCTCGTCCTGCTCGGTCCTTCGGGGTCCGGAAAATCGACGCTGCTGCGCTGCCTGATCGGCCTTGCCCGCTATCGCGGCAGCCTGCGCTTTCGCGGCGCGCCGGTGAGCGACTGGCGCGCGCTGCGCCCGCGCCTCGGCTACGTGATCCAGGAAGGCGGTCTGTTCCCCCACCTCACCGCGCGCGGCAACGTCGTGCTGATGGCGGGCGAACTCGGCTGGGACCGGCCGCGCATCGACGCGCGCCTCACCGAACTGGCCGAGCTGGTCGACCTCGCCGCCGACCAGCTCGATCGCTTCCCCGGCGAACTTTCGGGCGGCCAGCGCCAGCGCGTCGCGATGATGCGCGCGCTGATGCTCGATCCCGACGTGCTGCTCCTCGACGAGCCGCTCTCGGCGCTCGATCCGATCACCCGCGTCCGCCTCGCCGGCGATCTGCGCGACATCTTCGCGCGGCTCGGCAAGACGGTGGCGATGGTGACCCACGCGCTTGGCGAGGCGCGCTTCTTCGGCGGCACGACCGCGCTGATGCGCGACGGGCACATCATCCAGAAAGGCGCCATAGACGACCTGGTCCGCGATCCGGCCGATCCCTTCGTTGCCGAGTTCCTGGCGGCGGAGGAAGCGCTGTGAGGAAGCTGTTCGCAGCGGTGCTCGCTCTGCTTCTGGCGGCGATCGCCGTCATCGGCGGTCTGGTGCTTGGCGTCATCCCCGCCCGCGCCGACACCGTCGTGGGCTCGAAGGCGTTCACCGAAAGCGTGATCCTGGGCGAAATGGCGCGCATCGCGCTCGAGGACGCGGGGGTCGCCGCCGAGCACCGGCGGCAACTGGGCGGCAGCCGCATCCTGTTCGACGCGGTCAGGGCGGGCGAGGTCGATCTCTATCCCGACTACACCGGCACGCTGCGCTTCGAGATCCTTTCGACCGAGAAGCTCGCCGGCGACGGCGGAATTGCCGCCGCGCTCGCCAGGCAGGGGCTCGCGGTGTCGAAGCCGATCGGCTTTTCCAACGGCTATGCGCTGGCGATGCGCCCCGAAGTCGCCGAACGCCATGGCCTGCGCACGATTTCCGACCTCGCTCGCCATCCCGAGTTGCGCGTCGCCGTTTCGAACGAGTTCGTCGACCGTGCCGACGGCTGGCGCGCCTTGTCCGCCGCCTATGGCCTCGGCGCGATCGAAGTGCGCGGGATCGACCACGACCTTGCCTATCGTGCGCTCGCCGACGGCCAGATCGACGTGATCGACGTTTACACCACCGATGCCGAGATCGCCGCCCATGGCCTCACGCTGCTCGAGGACGACCGCCGCTTCTTTCCCGCCTACGACGCGGTTTTCGTCTATCGCAGCGACCTCGATCCGCGCGCCGTGGCCGCGCTCGACGCGCTCGCCGGCCGGATCGACGAGCGGGCGATGCAGCGGCTCAACCGGATGGTGGTGATGGACGGCGCGAGCGAGCGCGCGGCGGCGCGCGCCGCGCTCGGCCTCGCCGCGCCGCAAGGCGCCGCGCCGCCCGGCCTGTGGCAACGCATCGGCCTGCGCACGATCGAGCACTTGCGGCTGGTGGCGATCGCGCTCGCCGGAGCGCTCGTGGTCGCGATCCCGCTCGGCGTGCTGGCGGCGCGCAGCCGACGGATCGGCGCGCTGGTGATCCCCGCCACCGGGCTGCTCCAGACGATCCCGAGCCTCGCGCTGTTCGTCATGCTGATTCCTCTGCTCGGCATCGGCGCGGCGCCGACGATCGCGGCGCTGTTTCTCTATTCGCTGCTGCCGATCGTGCGCAACGTCCATGCCGGGCTGACCGGCATCGCGCGTCCGCTGCGCGAGAGCGCGGAGGCGCTGGGCCTCTCGACCTGGGCGCGGCTGCGACGGATCGAACTGCCGCTGGCCCTGCCGACGATCATGGCGGGCGTGCGCACCGCCGCGGTCATCGCGGTGGGGCTGGCGACGCTCGGCGCGATCATCGGCGCGGGCGGCTACGGACAGCCGATCCTCACCGGCATCCGCCTCAACAACACCGCGACGATCCTCGAAGGCGCGGTTCCCGCCGCTCTGCTCGCGCTGGCGATCGAAGGCGCGTTCCACCTCGTCGAGGCCGCGGTCGTCCCGCGCGGGCTGCGGCCCGCGCGCTAGGCGAACCGAAACAACCCCGGCGAAATCAACAGTGCTGTACATTAGGACTTGGCGCGCCCGCCGCGCTTGCCTAGCCTGACGGCAAATCATCCGGCGAGAGGCGAAAGACAGATCATGGCGAAATTCACTCCCGAGCAGGCCGCCGCGGTCCTGGCGATCAAGCAGGCGGTCTACGAGTGGGGCGACGAACTCGACGTCAACAACGGCGAGAAGATGACCGAGCGCGACTGCCTCACCAGCGACGTGCGCTATTTCGTCGGCGGCGAATGGCGCGAGGGGATCGAAGCGGTGCAGGCATTCTACAATGGCCGCATCGCCGCGCAGCGCGAAGCCGGGGCGGTGCTCGTCATGCGCCATATCATCACCAGCCTGCGAGTCAGCTTCGAGGCCGACGACAAGGCGAGCGTCGGCTTCATGCTCGTGTTCTTCGCCAAGGCGGGCGAGCCGCCCTTCAAGGGCTATGCCGATCCGCTCGCCGTCGCCGACGTGCAGATGGAGTGCACGCGCGATGCCGAGGGCGAATGGCGCATCTCGTTCTTCAACAGCGGCCAGATCTTCCAGCGCGGATGACCTCGCCGCGCACGGCGGCCACGCCGGTCGAGCCGCGTCGGGTGCTCGTCGGCTAGGCTCTGGCTTGCGCGGGAAAAGCTGGTAGATAACACCGCCATGCGCAGGACCCTTGCTTCCGCCCTCGCGGCGCTTTCTCTCGCCACCCTCGCTCTCGAACCGGTCGCCTTCGCCGCCGAGCCGCCACCGGCGGCCGCGCCCGAAGGCGTCGATCCGACGCAACTGGTCGGCGCAGTCGACATTCCCTACGAGCGCTTCGTTCTCGACAACGGCCTCACGGTTCTCGTCCACACCGACCGCAAGGCGCCGATCGTCGGCGTCACCACGTACTACCGCGTCGGCTCGAAGCACGAGCCGCGCGGCAAGACCGGCTTCGCGCATCTCTACGAGCACCTGTTCTTCGGCGGTTCGCCCAACGCGCCGAGCTTCGACGCCCCGCTCGAGGCGGTCGGCGGATCGAACAACGGCTCGACCTGGCTCGACCGCACCAACTATGTCGAGACGGTGCCGACCGGCGCGGTCGATCTCGCGCTGTTCCTCGAAAGCGACCGGATGGGCTACATCCTGCCCGCCGTCACCCAAGACAAGCTCGATAAGCAGCGCGGCGTCGTCCAGAACGAGAAGCGGCAGGGCGACAACCAACCCTACGGCCTGATGAGCTACGCCGAGTCCGAAGGCCTGTTTCCCGTCGGCCATCCCTACCGCCATTCGACGATCGGCTCGATGGCCGATCTCGACGCGGCCACGCTGGGCGACGTGCGCAACTGGTTCCGCGATCACTACGCGCCCAACAACGTCGTGCTCGTCCTGTCGGGCGACATCGACGCAGCCACCGCCAGGCCGAAGGTCGAGAAGTGGTTCGGCGCGATTCCGAGCGGCCCCAAGGTCGCGCCGGTCGAGGCCGGACCGGTGACGCTCGCCGCGCCCAAATCGCGCGAGATGACCGACCGCGTGCCGCTGATCCGGCTCTCGCGCAACTGGACCGGCCCGGGCCTGAACGCACCCGACGCGAACGCGCTCGAGGTGGGCATGCACATTCTCGGCGGGCTTGCCAGCTCGCGGCTCGACAACGTGCTGGTGCGCGGCCAGGAACTCGCCGTGGCGGTGACCGCGTCGGCGCAGACGTTCGAGGGAGCGAGCTACCTCCAGGCGACGATGGACGTGAAACCCGGTGTCGATCGCACGGTCGCGGAAGCCGCGTTCGAAAAGGTCATCGCCGACTACCTGCGCGAAGGCCCGACCGAGGACGAAGTGCGCCGCGCGGTGATGAGCACGCTCTCGTCCGAGATCGGCGCGCTCGAAGTGGTCGGCGGCTTCTACGGCAAGGGCGCGACGCTGGCCGAGGGCGAGCTCTATTCGGGCGATCCGGCCAAGTACAAGAAGGACCTCGCCGAGATCGCGGCGCTGACGCCCGAACGGATCAAGACCGCACTCAACAAGTGGCTCAGCCGTCCCGTCTACGAGCTCGACGTGATCCCGGGCGAGCGCACCGAGGACGGCGCGACGATGGGCGGCTGGGGCGACGAAGGCACGACCCCGCCGCCGCCACCCGACCCCAGGGCCGAGCCGGCGCCGCTTCCGCCCGCGCCCGAACGCACGATGCCGTCGGTCACTCCGGTCGCCGAACTCGATTTCCCCGAAGTGCAGCACTTCACGCTCTCGAACGGCATTCCGGTCGCCTTCGCGCGACGCACCGCCGTGCCCAAGGCGATCGTCGCGCTCGATTTCGCCGCGGGCTACGCCGCCGACACGCTCGACACGCCGGGCACGCAGTCGATCATGCTCGGCCTGCTCGAGGAAGGAACGAGCAAGCTCGACGCGACGCAGATCGCCGAAGCGCAGGAACGGCTCGGCGCCTCGATCAACTTCTCGGGCAGCGTCGATACCAGCAGCGTCACGCTGTCCACGCTCACCGCCAATCTCGAGCCCTCGCTCGATCTGATGGCGACGCTGGTGCTCGATCCCGCGTTCCGGCCCGAGGACGTCGCGCGCGTCAAGCAGCAGGCTCTGGCCCAGCTCGCCAGCGCCAAGGCGACGCCCAACCGCCTCGCCTACCGCTCGCTGATGCCGATCCTGTTCGGCTCGCATCCTTACGCGCAGCCCAGCGACGGGCTCGGCGACGCGGAATCGCTCGCGGCGCTGACTCCCGAGGCGCTGCGCAAGGCGCACGACAAGTGGCTGCGGCCCGATCTGGCGCGTATCACCGTGGTCGGCGATCTCACCGCCGAGCAGCTCAAGCCGCTGCTCGAAGATGCGTTCGGTGGCTGGAAGGCGCCGAAGAGTCCGGCGCCCAAGCTCGATCTCGCGGCCACCGTGCCGACGCCGAGCCCGCGCATCGTGCTGCTCGACCGCCCGGATTCGCCGCAGTCGGTGATCTTCGCCGGCCGCGTCCTACCGATCGAGGGCACGACCAAGGGCACCGAGACGATCGAACTCGCCAACCAGGTGATCGGCGACGGGCTGCTCTCGCGGCTCAACGCCGATTTGCGCGAGGACAAGGGCTGGAGCTACGGGGTCTACAGCTTCATCACCTCGTCGACCGGTCCGCGTACCTTCGCGGTGATCGCGCCGGTGCAGGCGGACAAGACCGGCGAATCGATCGCGGCGGTCATCTCCGACCTGCGTGCGCTGCCCGCCTCGCGGCCGGTATCGGACGAGGAGCTCCAGCGGGTGACCGAAGGCAGCATCCTCAGCCTTCCCGACCAGCTCGAGACCAACAGCGCTGTCGCCTCGGCGATCCGCGTCAACACGCGCCTCGGCAGGCCGGACGACTATTACGAGACGCTCGCCCAGACCTATCGCGCCGCCGACAAGGCGAGCCTCGATGCCGCCGCGAGCGAGTACCTGAAGCCCGACCAGCTCACGTTCGTCGTCGTGGGTGACCGCAGCGTGGTCGAACCGCAGCTAAAGAGCCTCGGCCTGCCGGTCGAAGTCCGCGAGGGCGAGGCCCCGGACGATGCCGGAAGCGCGGACGAACCCGCAGCCGAGCCCGCCGAAACTGGAGAATGAGATGACCGTCGCCGGAACCTACGCCTGCACCACCAAGACGCCGATGGGCGACCAGCAAGGCACCTTCACCGTCGTTCCCGAAGGCGAGAACGGCTTCACCGGCGCGATCAGCGGGCCGATGGGCTCAATGGACGTCAAGGACGGCACGATCGAGGGCAATACGCTCAAGTGGCAGATGAAGATGACCATGCCGATGCCGATCGACCTCGACTGCCGGGCGACGATCGAGGGTGACAGCCTCGACGGCGAGATCAAGGCCGGCATGTTCGGCACGATGAAGCTCACCGGCACCCGCCAGGGCTGATCGCCCCGCCCGGCCCTGCCCGGCGCAAGTGCGAGCGGGGCCTGGGGCTGCGCCGTCAGTCCGCGATGATCGGGAACGCCTCATCGGGGAACGTTCCGTAGGGCGTCATGCCGTGCGCGGCGGGATCGAAGGCTTCGGGCGGCGCCCCGTTCCAGCGTGCGTCGGCGGGCTGCGGCAGCACGAGATAGGCCCAGCGCGGGCGGTCGAGCAGGTTCGCGCCCGCGCCATGCACCGTAAGGTGCGAATGCGCGGTCACGTCGCCCAGTTCGTAAGTCACCTGCTCGCTCATCGGCAGGTCCTCGAGCTCGGGCCAGACCTCGCGGATGTCCTTGCCGTCGTAGCTTGTGTAGTTGCCCAGCACGCCCAGCTTGTGCGAGCCCTCGATGAACGACATCGTTCCGGCCTGCGGCCCGTAGCTCTCGAGCGGAATCCAGAAGGTCATGCCGCCGGTGCGGTCCACCGCGAAGGTGATGTAGTCCTGGTGAAAGCTGGTGGGGCCGTTGCCCTGGTTGCGTGTCTGCTTGTTCGCGGGCAGCTTGGGCGCGAAGAAATCGTTGAACAGGCGCACCGGCACGTCGGCCTTGCGCGCCATCAGCCGCTTTGCCGCCGCACCGATCCCGTTGAGCATCGGGCGCACCTTGGGATCGTCGTGCCCGCTCGCCAGCATCGCGTTGAAATAGGGCTGGTCAATGCCGTAGGGCGGATTGCTGTCGCCGTCCTCGCCCATGATCCCCTTCGCCTTGGCGAGCAGGTCGGCGATCGTTTCGGGCTTGATGAACTGCTTGAGCAGCACCCAACCCTTCTCCTGGTAATGCGCCGCTTCCCCGGGCGTGATTTCACGGCAAGGACTGGCGGTGGCGATGTCTGCGTTGGTGGCCATGGTCGTTGTCTCCCGTGCGATCAGGCGGCGGCCTGCTCGCGGTCGTAGTCTGCGAGGATGCGGGTCACGACGTGGTGCTGGTGACGCAGCGCCATTTCGTGGTCGTGGTAATGGAACTGCTTGATCTGCCCGCTGTCGAGCGCGCGCTGGATGCGTTCGAGCGTGGAGAAGTCCTCCATCACGATGTCGCGGAATTCGACCATCGTGTTTTCCTGCCCGAACCGCTCGGCCGCGGTCCGCGCGGGCCGCACGAAGACGCGCTGCTGGTAGATGCTCTTGTTTGGCCCCAGCGGCCAGACCTGGTGCGCGGTGTACATGCCCGCCGAGAGCGTGAACGCGATCGTCGGGAAGAACATGATGAGGTCGACGGTCCAGAACGGCGAGCGCGTCGGGTTGATGCCGACGGGCATCTCGTAGTCGAGCTGCTCCTGGACCACGTTCTGCGCGGCGGCGGCGTGGAAATAGGCGAGCTTCTGCACCGGCTTGGGCTCGCCGAGCACCGAATAGTGCGAGTTGGTGCGGTGATTGCCGCGAACCCGGGTATCGAGCAGCCGGCCCATGACGTTGCCCGAGGCCATCATCGTCGGCGCCGCGGACTTCGGGTGCAGCACGGGGATGTGATAGACCTCCGCCGGGCTGTCGTTCACCAGCTTCCAGTTGCAATTCACCTCGGCTTCGGTCTGGTAGAACTGGCTGCACGCGCCCCAGGGATAGCCGGCGGTGTCGCGCCCCTGGTCGCCGAGGAAGTCCTCCAGGCTCTGGTACGGCTCGTCCTCGGGGCAGACCCAGATGAAGCCTTCCCAGATGCCCATCGGGATCGGCTTCAATCCGTTGCACGCCTTGTCGACGCCGAAGAAACCTTCCTCGTCGCGGATCTTGGCGAGGTTGCCCTCGAGATCGAACGACCAGCCGTGGAAGCGGCACACGAACAGGCCGCTCGAATGCCCTTCGCGGCGGTGTTCGACGACATTGCCGCGATGGGTGCACACGTTGTGGAAGGCGTTCACCTCGCCGTGGCGATCGCGGCACACGAGCACTTCGAGCCGGAAGGTCGGGAGGTAGTAGGTGAAGAAATCGCCCGACTTCGGGATCTGCTCGACGCGGCCGATCATGTACCACGAGCGGCGGAAGATGGCGGCCATCTCCTTCTCGTAGATTTCGGGTTCGTGGTAGATCGCCGTATCGCAGGGCCCGGTGCCGATCTCGGGGTACTTGGCGGTGATGCCGATGCCGGGAACCGGCGGCTTGGCCATCTCGTTCATCGCGCCTCTCCTTCGCTCAGACTTGCGCGGCGGTGTCGGAAATCTGGTGGATGTAGCGCAGCCGCTCGACCGGGAATCCGTCGTAGACGCGCTGGTCGTTGTACCATTCGACCGCGGGCGCGACTTCGGCGAGCATCAGCATCAGCCGCAGGAGGTTCTCGCCCTCGGGCGGCAGCGTGCCGAGTTCATGGCCGCGCAGCCAGGCAAGCGCAGCCTCGCCGCGCGCGAGCATCGCGCCGTAGAATGCCTTTATCGCGTCCATGTCGGTGGAGAGCCGCTTGGCGAGCCGGTGTTCCGCGTCGGGCTGGACCCATTCGGGCACGAAGCGTTCGAGATCGGCGAAGCCCTCGGGAAGCGAGTGATCGGTCATCGCGCGCGCCTCACCCGAGCGTCCGGATCGGATCGGACCCGTCCCAGCCCTCGGCCGCCGTGCGAAATGCGCCGAACACCTGCTCCGCGACCGGGTTGGCGGTGATAAGCTCGGTCATGAAGCCGAGCGTCGCCACCGTATCGAGGTAGCCGGTCGTGGCGCCCATCATCAGGCCCTCGAAAGCCAGCTCCGCGCCATTCGCCAGCAGCGCCCGCTTTTCCGCCTCGTAGTCCTCGCAATAGAGCGCGGTGTGGTGGAAGCCGAAGCCGCCGTGCGGCACGACCTCGGACCATATCCCGGGCACGTCTTGCGTGGGCTGGATCAGCTCGATCTGCATGTCGCCGTGCTGGCCGATCGCGGCGCGGTGCGGCGCGATGTCCGACGGCGCGCCACGATAGCGCCCGCCCTCGAAATGAACGTCCTCGAACGTGAAGAACGGCCCCGCCCCGCTCTGCGCGACCCACTTCGCGATCGACGCCTCGAGATCGGGCACGACCCAGCAGAGCTGCATGTATTGCTTGTTGCGATCCGCGGGGATCATTCGGCGGCCTCCCTCATATGTTGCGATGGTCTGTCGAGCCGGTCGATCACGAGCGCCCCGTCGCGCATCACCGCGCGCAGCGTTTCGGCCGGGCGCGAGAGGATCGACAGATCGGCGAGCGGATCGCCCTCGAAGATCGCGATATCGGCAAGCGCGCCCGGCTCGATCACGCCGAGCGTGTCGCGCCCGCCGGTCAGCGCCTGCGCGGCGTTCTTCGTGCCCCACGAGAGCAGCACTTCGGCGGGAAGCCCGGTGCGCTCCTGATAGAAAGCGAACTCGCGGCCATAGTCGCCGACCTTGTGGTCGAGCGGATCGTCCTCGATCACCTCGCGGAACACGCCGGAATAATCATCGCCGGTGAGGATGCGCACGCCCGCCGCCTGCGCGATGGGCAGCATTTTCGCGACATTCTCCTGCGCGGCCGCTTCCTCGGGGCCCGCCCAGCCGAGCCCGATCATGCACGAGGGGTAGACCATGCTGGGCACCCAGAACGTGCCGCGCTCGGCCATCAGCACGATGATCTCCTCGTCGATGCCGTCGCCGTGATCGATGATATCGACGCCGATCTCGACGCATTCACGGATCATCGCGCGGGTCGCGACATGGGCGCGCACCATCGCGCCGCGACCGTGCGCGGCGGTGACCACCGCCTCGATCTCGTCGCGCTCCATCGTGCGTTCGACCGGCCAGGGCAGCCCGGCATGGCCCGAGGTGGTGAAGATCTTGATCGTCTCGGCCCCGCGCCGCACGAACTCGCGCACGGTGCTGCGCATCGCGTCTGGGCCGTCGACGAAGACGTCGGTTCCGGGACTGTCGAAGCGGCGCCACCAGGCCTTCGAATCGTTGACGTCGCCGGTGGTGCCGATGTGCTGGCTGCAGGCGCGAATGCGCGGGCCGGTCATGATGCCCTGCTCGATCGCCATCTTGAGCGAGGCGTCGATGTCGTTGCTGCACGCCGCGCCGACATAGCCGGTGAACCCGCTTTCGAGCAGCACGCCGGCATTGCGGATGGCGATCGCCATGAGCACGCCGGGAGGTAGTTCCTTGCCCAGGGGCTCGCCCGCCATGCCCATCGCCAGCGTGAACTTGTAGAAGTCGGGGTGGAAGTGACAGGTGATGAGCCCGGGCATCAGCGTCATGCCCGAAAGATCGATCGCGTCGGCCCCGCCCGGCTCCTCGCTGACCGAGGCGATGCGGTCTCCGTCGATCGCGACGGTGCGCGTACCGGGCAGCAGCGCGGTTCCGTCGAAGACGCGGGCATTGGTGAAGGTCACCATTTCTTGTCCTTTCGCATCGCTCTCCCCTCCCCTCAGCCTGTCGGCGGCGTCGCCAGGATGCCGAGCAGCGCGGCGTCGAATGCCGCGGGCCGCTCGTACATCGCCCAGTGCCCCGCGCCCTCGACGACGCGGAAACCGGCTTGCGGCCTCACCGAACGCAACGCGGCTTCCTGCATCGCCGGATCGGGGTGCGGCCTGTCGAACTCGCCCCAGATCGCATCGACCGGCGCCGCGACCTCGGGCAGAATCCGGAGCAGCTTGTCGGGCAGGACGAAGCCCGAGATATCCAGCCGTGCCGCCTTGGCGTTGGGCAGCAGCATGGCGATGGCGAGATCGTCGGCGCTATCGGGATCGTGCAGCATCAGCCCATTGAGATTGGCCTTGAGCCGCGCCCTGCGCGCCTCTCCGGTCAGGCCGCTGACACGGCCCAGGTCGATGGCCCCGTGCGGCGTGTCGAGCCCGCCGCAGCCGACCAGCACCAGCCGGCGCGCCACGCCCGGATGGAACGCGGCCATGTAGGCGAAGGCGGTGCCGCTGAGCGAGAAGCCGCAAATGTCGACCGGCAGCCGCGCGCCCAGGATCTCACGCAAGCCGTGCGCCATCGGCCCGGCGACGCCCGCGTGATCGCTCCGCGCGGGCATGGCGGAATCGCCGTGGCCCGGCAGGTCGAGCGCGATCACCATCCGCCCGGCGGCGACATAGGCGTCGATGTTACGCACCCAGTGCTGCCACGAACCCTGCGCGCCATGGCCGAGCACGAGCGGTTCGCCCTCGCCCCAGACGCGCCAGACCATGCTTCCTTCGCCGCACGGCGTTTCGATCCGCCGTGCGCGCGCATCGAGTTCGGCGAGGATCGCCGCAGGCTCGCGCGCGAGGGTCATCGCCGCGCTCATCCGTACCGCGCGCCGGCCACTTCAGCCGCCGGGAAGGCGTCCTCGATCGCCGCGAGGTCGTTGGCCGAAAGGACGATCTCGGCGGCGGCGGCGTTCTCCGCGATGCGCTCGATCCTGCGCGTGCCGGGAATGGGGACGATGTCGTCACCCTGCGCCAGAACCCAGGCGAGCGCGAGCTGCCCGGTGGTGCAACCCTTGACCTCCGCGAGCGAAGAGAGCGCCTTGACGAGCCGGTAATTGGTCTGCGCCGCATCGCCGGTGAAGCGCGGCATCTTCGAGCGCCAGTCCTCGTCGGGCACCGAGTCCGGCGCAATGTCGCCCGTCAGGAAGCCGCGGCCGAGCGGACTGAACGGCACCAGCCCGATACCCAGTTCGCGCAGCGTCGGCAGCAGCTCGGCCTCGATATCGCGGGTCCAGAGCGAATACTCGTTCTGCGAGGCGGCGAGCGGCGTCACCGCATGCGCGCGCCGGATAAGTTCGGCGGGTGCCTCGGACATGCCGAAATGCTTCACCTTGCCCTCACGGATCAGCTCGCCCACGGTCCCGGCGACATCCTCGACCGGCACATCGGGATCGACGCGGTGCTGATAGAGCAGATCGATCCGATCGGTGCGCAGGCGTTTGAGCTGCGCCTCGCAGACCTCGCGGATATGCTCGGGCTTGCTGTTGAAGGCCTGCGAGGACTTGCCCGGTTCCCACCGCGCCCCGAGATCGAAGCCGAACTTGGTGGCGATCACCACCTCGTCGCGGATCGGCGCGAGCGCGTGCCCGAGCATCTCCTCGCTGAGATAGGGGCCATAGATCTCGGCGGTGTCGAAGAAGGTGATGCCGTGCTCGAATGCCGCGCGCAGCAAGGCGTCCGCCTCGTTTTGCGGGAGGCGGGGACCATAGGCGCCACTGATGCTCATGCAGCCGAGCCCCACCATCGAGACTTCCAGGCCGTCGCCGAGTTTGCGTTTTTGCATGTCCGTTCCTTGACTCCCCTTACCATTGCGAATGTCGGCGGGCGCAATCCCGCACGGTCCAAGGTTAGAACAAGCGCCTCCCCCTTCCAAAGTTCGGATTCGGTCATAGACAGGCCTGTGGCGATAGATCGCCGGGCCGGACCGAGGGGAGAGAACGATGGCGGAATTCGAAGGCAGGGTGGCGATCGTGACCGGGGCCTCGCGCGGGCTCGGCCGGGCGATCGCGGAGCTGCTGGTGGCGGAAGGCGGCCATGTCGTCATCGCCGACGTGCTCGCGGACGAAGGCCGCGCGGCGGCCGGCGCGCTGGGCGCGGCGGCGCGCTTTTGCCGCACCGACATCTCGGACAAGGCGCAGGTGGAGGCGCTGGTCGACTTCGCGCTCAGCGAGTTCGGCGGTCTCGACGCCATGGTCAACAACGCCGGGCTCAGCGACAATTCCTACGGCAGCCTGCTCGATGCCGATTTCGGCGATTTCGACAAGGTGATGCGAGTCAACGTGCTGGGCACCATGCTCGGCACGCAGTTCGCCGGAAGGGCGATGGCCGCGCGCGGCGGCGGCTCGATCGTCAACATCTCCTCGATCGGCGGCACCCGTGCGGGCTGGGGCCTGCCGATCTACCGCGCCTCGAAAACCGCGGTGGTTGGCTTCACCAAGTGCGCCGCGCTGGAGCTTGCCGAGGCCAACATCCGGGTCAACGCGATCTGCCCCGGCAACGTACCCACCGACATGGGCACGTTCGCGATCGGCGACGACGACGAAAAGACCCGGCGGCTGCGCGAGGCGGTCGGCGAGGCGCGGATGCGATTCCAGCCGCTCAAGCGCCAGGCCACGCCGCGCGACATCGCCGAAGGCGTGCTCTACTTCGCGGGTGCGCGCTCGCCGCAAGTGACCGCGCAGATCATGGCGATCGACGGTGGCCTCACGGCGGGCGATCCCTATAGCCAGATCGGCGCGATCATGGCCGCCCGGGCCCAGGTTGAAGCGGAGTTCTAGCGCCGCTCCACCGGAGGCGTCGACAAGCCCAGGCCGAGCGATGGTGGCAGGAGGGGCCGGCAACGCGGCTACCTGTCTCACGCCCAATCCTTGGGACATGGCCTCCATTCGCTCCAACCTTCGCCGCGCGGGCCGGATGCAATCGCGGCGCGCGCGGAACACTGTTCCCGGCCATGATACCGGGAGCCGTGCAATGACCGAAAAGATGCGAATTCCCCCCGTCGAGATCGACGCGATGACGCCCGAGCAGGCCGCGCTCGTGGGCGAGTGGAAGCACCTCGTCTTCTCGCGCGTGATCGTCAACAGCCCGCGCAACTACCAGTGGTTCGTGCGCTGGATCGAGGAAGTGATCGCCAAGACCGTGCTGCCGCCGCGCGACCGCCAGGTGATCGTGATGCGCATGCTGTGGATGAGCGGCGACACCTACGAGCGCACGCACCACATCGCGATCTCGCAGAAGGCCGGGCTCTCCGAAGAGGAGATCGAGGCTTTCCAGACCGGCACCGGCGATTGCCTGACCGATTTCGACAGGGTCCTGATCCGCGCCACCGACGAACTGCGCGAGGACCAGGTCATCTCCGACGAGACCTGGGCGGCGCTGGGCGAGCGCTATTCGGACGAACAGCGCATGGAAGTCGTCTTCCTCGCCGGTTGCTACATCACTATGGCGATGCTGTGCAAAAGTTTCGGCATCCAGCTCGAGCCCGACTTCCAGGACTTCAACAAGATTCGCGAATACACGTGAGCCAAACTGGAACGGCGGGGCGGCTGTTCCACGCTTTCGCGTTTCGCCGCCGCGCCCCGGCGGCTAGTCCGCTGCGCCGGAATGCAATGGAGATAGCCTGATGAGCGACACCGCGCCGCGCCCTTCGGCCGAGGAGATCGTCCTCTACGAAAAGGACCCCGCGACCAAGATCGCCACGATCACGCTCAACCGTCCGGGCTTTCTCAACGCGCCGACGGTCGCCGCGCGCCAGCGCTACGCCGACCTCGTGCTGCGCGCCAATGTCGATGATGACGTCAAGGTGCTGATCGTGCGCGGCGTCGGCGAGCACTTCGGCAGCGGCGCCGACCTTCCCGAGATGGCGGGCATGTTCAACGAGGACGAAGACTATTCGCCGCTCCACGAGTTCCGCATCGAGGAAAGCGAGGACGTCAAATACCCGCCGCGCGATTCCTACCGTTACATCGCCAACGTCACCAATCTCTACGCCGACGCCCGCTTCGGCCTCCGAAGCCTGCAGGACTTCAAGAAAATCTCGATCATCGAGGCCAAGGGATACTGCTACGGCTGGCACTTCTACCAGGCCGCCGATGCCGACATCGTCATCGCCTCGGACGATGCGTTGTTCGGTCATTCGGCCTTCCGCTACGTCGGCTGGGCCGCGCGCATGTGGCAGTGGGCGCTGACCATGGGGCTGCGCAAGTTCCAGGAGATGGTCTTCACCGGCCGCCCCTTCACCGCGCAGGAGATGAAGGAGTGCCACTTCGTCAACGCGGTCGTCCCGCGCGACGCGCTCGAGGCCGAGACGATGAAATACGCGCTCGCCTGCGCGAAGAACCGCCCGGCGGACACGATCGTGATGCAAAAAACCTTCTTCGAGGTCTTCAAGCAGCAGCAGGGCGAATACATGGGCTCGATCCTGTCCGGCTGGCTCGAGGGCATGCTGCCGCTGGTCAAGGAAGACGAAGGCGCGATCGCGGTGAACGGCGAGACCTTCGAGAAGGGCCTGGCCGCCGCGGTGCGTGACAACGACAGCCAGTTCCCGCCCGAATGGCGGCTCAGCTACCGTGGCCGCGCCCAGGGCGGATCGCCGGAGTAACGACCGCCGCGCGCACCGGGCGGCTCAGCCGATCAGCGGAAAGCGCGTCTCGTCGTCAAGCCGCTGGAGGTGGCGCATCGCGCTGGTGTCGTAAGCCTGCGGCGGCGCGCCGGTCCAGCGCACGTCGGCCGGATTGGTCATGACCAGCCAGGCCCAGCGCGGACGGTCGGTGAGGTTCGCGCCGGCGCTGTGCGCCATCATCACCGAATGCACCGTCGCATCCCCGGCGCGATAGGCGAAGGGCCCTTGCGCCGGGCAGCGCTCGGCCAGCTCGGGATAGTCGTCGAGCAGGTCGCGTCCCTCCTCGTAAGCGTCGTAGTGGCCAAGCGCGCCGAGCCGGTGCGATCCCGAGTGGAACGCCATGGTGCCCGATTCGGGCGCCAGGTCCTCCAGCGCGATCCAGAACGTCATCCCGCCCGAGCGGTCGACCGCCCAGTTGGTGAAGTCCTGATGGCAGTAAGTCGCGCCCGCCCCGGGGTGGCGCGTCTCGCGGGCCGTCGGCAGCTTGGCGGCGAAGACGTCGCCGAAATAGCGCACGCCCACCCCCGGACGGCGATCCTGCAGGCGCCGCGCGCTCGCGCCGATCGCGCGAATGATCGGCCCGAGCAGCGGATGGTCGGGCCCCTCGGTCGCCTCCGGGTTGAAAAAGGGCTGGTCGATCGGCGCGACGGCATTGCCCTGCCCGTCCTCGCCCATGCGGGCGCAGGCCATGGCGCGCAACGCGCCCACCGCCTCGGCGCAAAGCAATCGCGGCAGGAAAGCCCAGCCCTGTTCGATGTAGTGGCAAACCTCCCGCGCCGTCACGTCGCGGCAACGGACGGACGGCGCCTTTGTCGTGGCCGTTCGCGGCATGGCCCTTCTCCTTTGCGGCGCCGGTGACCTGCGGCACGTCTCGCCGCGTGGAGCGCCGTGTCTACCGCGCGATCCGCGCCCGCCGGGCAAAAAGCCTGACACGCGAGGGGCGATCTGTTCCAATTTTCCGAGCGCGCGCGCCGGGCGGACGCGCCCCCAAAACCGCGCGTTTCGGGGCTGGAACCGTACCGGCCGCGGACAATTTGGAACGAACGCTCGGCCCAGTCCACGCTTAGCGACGGCAAAGCCGGGCCCGGACGCGTAGGTTCTTCGCAATAACCGGAAAAACAACGGTCCCGCGCGGACCGGACGAGGAGGGGGAACGAATGCGCAGGAGGCATATCCTTTGGGCCGGAGCGGCGCTGGGCGCACTGGCGAGCACCACGCCGGCCATCGCGCAGGCGGCCGGCGATGAAGCCGCCGGCGCGGGGCGCGAGGAGATCATCGTCACCGCCCGCAAGCGCGAGGAATCGATCCTCAAGGTCCCGGTCGTCGCCAATGTCCTGACCCAGAGCGCGCTCGAGCAGGCGCAAGTCGTCGATCTCGACGACGTGACGCGGCTGACCCCGGGCTTCGTGCTCGGCCAGTCGGTGCTCGAGAACGGCGCGCAAGTCTCGATCCGCGGCATCGGCACGACCTCGCTCGATCCGGGCATCGATCAGTCGGTCTCGCTCAACATCGATGGCATGCAGTTCACGCAGGGCACGGCCTATTCGATCGGCCTCTTCGACATGGCCCAGGTCGAGGTTCTCAAGGGCCCGCAGGCGCTGTTCTTCGGCAAGAACTCGCCCGGCGGCGTGATCTCGATCCGCACCGCCGATCCCGGACCCGAGACCGAATTGCGCACCACGCTCAGTTACGAGGCCTACGCCCAGACGATGCGCGGCGAGGCAGTGTTCTCGACCCCGCTGACCGATACGCTCGGCTTCCGGGTGGCCGGCGCCTATTCGACGACGCAGGGCTATTTCAAGAACAACGCCGCCGCGATCCAGGCGCTGGGCGCGCAGCAGCCGCGCGACCGGCTCGGCAACGGCGACGGCGTCTACTTGCGCGGAACCCTGCTCTACAAGCCCGTCGGCGGCCCGTTCTCGGCGCGCTTCAAGCTCAACTACGCCAACGAATACACCGAGGGCGGCGGCCCGTTCCAGTACAAGGCGTGCCCCGAAGGCACCGAGAACTATCTGCCGAGCATCGGCCTCGCGCTGCCCTCCACCTCCGCCCCCGGAGAGGACTGCAAGCCCGATCGCGACACCGCCGCGATCTACCTCAACCCGGTCGCCTACGGCGGGCTGCCCAACAAGGGCAAGCCGTTCACGCGCTTGAAGCAGGCCTTCGGAACGCTCGAGCTCAACTACGACCTTTCGTCCCAACTCGCGCTGACATCGGTGACCGGCTACTACGACATCAAGAGCCGCACGCTGACCGCAGGCTCGCTGTTCGGCACCTATTCGCCCTTCGCGGCCTCCAAGTTCTACCACCGCAAGGACTTCACCGAGGAACTGCGGCTGAGTTCGGACTATGCCGGGCCGTTCAATTTCCTGCTCGGCGGCTTCTACCAGAAGGGTGACGTGTTCGATCGCGCGGCCCTGCCCGGCAACACCTTCCTCGGCTTCCCCAGCCGGCTGGTGAGCGGAACGTTCGACATGGACATCGAATCGATCTCCGGGTTCGGTCAGGTTCTCTACGACATCGTCCCGCAGCTCGAAGTCTCGGCGGGGGTCCGCTACACCGACGAGCGCCGCTCGATCGACATGACCACGACCTATCCGGGCGTGGGCACGGTCATCCCGACCGCGCCCGACCTGTCCTCGAAGAACTGGTCACCCGAACTGACGCTGACCTTCACCCCGACCGACGACCTGACGCTGTTCGGCTCGCTCAAGCAGGGCTACAAGTCGGGCTCGTACAACATCGTCCAGCCGATCGCGCCGGGCGAGGACAACTCCTACGGCGACGAGCGCGTGCGCGGCGGCGAGATCGGCCTCAAGACGCGGCTTGCGAACCGGCAGGTCAACCTCAACCTCGCCGGCTACTATTACAAGTACAACGGCTTGCAGGTGGGCGTGAACCAGCCCGCCGATTCCAACGGGCTGCCGGTCCTCAGCACCGAGAACGCGGGCACCGCGCGCGTCTACGGCGTGGACTTCGACATGAGCTACGCCCCCGACGCCGTCGACGGACTGCGCTTCACCGCCGCGATCAACTGGAACAAGGCCAAGTTCACCAGCTTCGTGGGCGCGCCCTGCGCGGGCGGGCAGACCTTCGACGAGGGCTGCAACCTCACGCCGCGCTTCCTCGATCCCAACGGCTCGGACGGCGCCAACGACGCGATCGCGCTCGCATCGGGCAATTACTTCACCGACCCCGAAACCGGCGCGCCGTTCCAGTACGCCGCGCAAGACCTCACCGGCACGCCGCTCAGCCGCGCACCCGAATGGCAGGCGACCTTCGGCATCGACTACGAACTGCCGGTCAGCGACAGGGTCAAGCTGGGCCTTGGCACCAGCGGCCAGTATTCGTCGCGCTATCTCACCAACCTCGGGCGGCGCGAGGATTTCTATCAGGGCGAGTTCTTCAAGCTCAATGCCAACGTCCGCCTGGCGGGCGCCGACGACAAATGGGAAGTCTCGCTGATCGGCAACAACCTCACCAACCAGTTCACCAGCGGGCTGTGCTTCAACTCGAACAATGCCGGCGCGATCTTCTTCCCCGGCGGCATTCGCGGTGGTCCGACCAAGGGCCCGGCGGGCAGCGACGAGATCTGGTGCTCCTATGACAACGGTCGCGAAGTCTGGCTGCGGCTGACCTTCCGGCCCTAGGGCCGGGCGGGGAGACAACCGGGGGCATCTGCGCTTGGACGCAACGCGCGTCTTCCGCGGACCGGCGGCTTTCCGTCCGCCTCCGTCATCCCGGCGCGAGCCGTGACGACGATTGGATGCTCAGACCTTTCCCTCGCGCCACTCGCCCGGGGTCAAACCCTCGACCGCCCATTCGCCCACCGACCAGCGCACGATGCGCAGAGTCGGGTGGCCGACCGCGGCGGTCATGCGGCGGACCTGGCGGTTCCTTCCCTCGCGCAGCGTCACCGCCAGCCAGCAATCGGGCACCGTCTTGCGAAAGCGCACCGGCGGGTCGCGCGGCCACAGGTCGGGCGCTTCGATCCGCTCGGCCTTGGCCGGCAGGGTCTTGCCATCCTTGAGCATCACGCCGCGCCGCAACGCTTCGAGCACCGCTTCGTCGGGCTCACCCTCGACCTGCACGAGATAGCGCTTGTCGAGCTTGAAGCGCGGGTCGGCGATGCGGGCCTGCAAGCGGCCGTCGTCGGTCAGGAGCAGCAGTCCCTCGCTGTCGCGGTCGAGCCGTCCCGCCGGATAGACGCCGGGCACGTCGATGTAGTCCGAAAGCGTCGCCCGCGGCGTCGGCGACTTCGCGTCGGTGAACTGCGAGAGCACCTCGAAGGGCTTGTTGAAAAGGATCAGCCGGGCCATCGCCGCACGCGATGCGCCGATGACGGCAAGAGCGCAAGGCTGGCCATGCCCGAAACGTCGTTATAGAACCGGGACACAAAAGAACCCGAGATGTCTGGAACCCCTGCCATGTCCCCAGCCCGCAAGTCCCTGCTCGCCGCCGCCGTCGCGGCCGCGCCGCTGCTCATCGCCGCCACGCCCGAAGACCCGTACGTCTGGCTCGAGGACATCCACGGCGAAAAAGCGCTCGAACAGGTCGAAGCCTGGAACGCGGCGACGATGGACGCGCTCACGCAATCGCCCGCCTTCGAGGCCGACCGCAAGCGCGCCAAGGCGATCATGGACGATCCCGCGCAGATCGCCGAGCCCGCGCAAGTCATGGGCGACGTCGTCACCAACCTGTGGCGCGACGCCGCGCATCCGCGCGGCCTCTGGCGCGAGGCGAGCCTCGCGTCGTTTCTGTCCGGCGAACCCGAGTGGAAGGTGCTGATCGACGTCGATGCGCTCGGCAAGCAGGAGGGCAAGTCGTGGGTCTGGCATGGCGCCGACTGCCTCGCACCCGAATACCGTCGCTGCCTCGTCTCGCTGAGCCCGGGCGGCACCGACGCCGACGTGGTGCGCGAATGGGACCGCCGGGCCGGTGCTTTCGTCCCGAACGGCTTCGAGGTCCCGCTCGCCAAGACCGATGTCACCTGGGAAGACGCCGACACGCTGCTCATCGGCACCGACTGGGGCGAAGGCTCGATGACGACGAGCGGCTACGCGATGACCGTCAAGCGCTGGCGACGCGGCACGCCGCTTTCGGAAGCGACGCTGGTGAAAGAAGGGAAGCCCGAAGACATCTCGGTTTCCAGCTTTGCCCTGATGGACGGTGACACTCGCCGCGTGTTCGTTTCGCGCGGCACCTCGTTCTACAACTCGCAGCTCTTCATCCAGCAGGCGCCGGGAGTGCTGGTGCGCACGCCGGTGCCCGAGACCGCGAGCATCAAGGGCCTGATCGCGGGCCGCATGCTCGGCTATCTCAACGAGCCGCTGGGCGAGATTCCGGCGGGCTCGGTGGTTTCGTGGGACATCGAGGACATGCTGGCGAGCCGTTCGAACGGACCGCGCGTGGTCTTCACCCCGAGCGGCCGGCAGTCGGTCACCGAAGTCACGACCACCGACAACGCGATCTGGATCAAGCTGCTCGACGATGTCGCGGGCAAGCTGGTTGTCCTCACCCCCGCTGGCGACGGGTCGTGGACGCAAAGGCCGGCGGCGCTGCCCGAAAACGCCACGCTCGAATTCGCCGCCCACGCGGACGAACAGGACCTGGCTTTCGTCACCGCCGAATCGTTCCTCTCGCCGCCCACGCTCTACGCGGTTTCGGCGGACGGCGAGGCGGACGCGGTGCAGTCGCTACCCGCCAAGTTCGACGCCGCGCAGTTCGCCGTCGCGCAACACTTCGCGACCTCGAAGGACGGCACCAAGGTTCCCTATTTCCTCGTCACCAGGAAGGGGCTGAAGGGGCCGGTGCCGCTCTTGATGCACGCCTATGGCGGCTTCCGCGCGGCGCAGACGCCGACCTATCTCACGACGCAGCCCTACCGCGCCGGCCCCCTTGCGCTGTACTGGGCCGAGGAGGGCAACGCGTTCGTGCTCGCCAACATTCGCGGCGGCGACGAATACGGCCCGGCCTGGCACGAGGCGGCGCTGCGCGAAAAGCGGCAGAACGCCTACGACGATCTCTATGCCGTCGCCGAGGACCTGATCGCGCGTGGCATGACCGCGAAAGGCAAGATCGCGGTCTCCGGCCGCTCGAACGGGGGACTGCTCGCGGGCGTGGCCATGACGCAGCGGCCCGATCTGTTCGGCGCGGCGATCATCGGCTCGCCGCTGCTCGACATGAAGCGCTATTCGCACCTGCTCGCGGGCGCCTCGTGGATGGCCGAATACGGCAACCCCGACGTGCCGGACGACTGGGCCTTCATCTCGAAGTACTCGCCCTATCAGGCGCTGAAGCCGGGCACCGACTACCCCGCGCCGTTCTTCTACCTCTCGACCGAGGATGACCGCGTCCATCCCGGCCACGCGCGCAAGATGGCCGCGCGGCTCGCGGAGTACGGGCAGCCGTTCTACTACCACGAATACCGTGAGGGCGGACACTCGGTTGGCGCCGACCACGCCGAGGACGCGGTGCGCGCCGCGCTGCTCCACGCCTATCTGAACAAGGAACTGGGCGCCGACTAGCCCCTGTCCCCCGCGCGCGCGAGAACCAGCGCGCCGGCGAGCAGGATCATGCCGAGCACGTCGCCCGCGCTGAGCGTCTCGCCGAAAGCGAGCCAGCCGATGGTGGAGGAAATCGCCGGCTGGGTCAGCAGCGCGAGGCCGATCACCAGCGGCGGGAAGTGGCGCAGTGAATAGACCAGCAGCCCCTGCCCGATCACCTGGCTCGAAACCGCGAGCGCGAGCAGCGGCGTCCAGTCATGCGGCACGAGCCGTTCGCCCAGCAGCACCGCGATCCCCAGCATGACCGGCGCGCTCGCCAGCGTCGAGGCGCCGAGCACCGAAAACGGGGCGAGCCGGGCCCGCGCCGGGCGCAGCATGAGAATGTAGAACGCGTAGAACAGGCCCGCGAGCAGGCAGAACAGGTCGCCCACGAAGTTCGCGTGGCTGATCTCGAGCGAGCCGCCCATCAGCAGCGCCGCTCCGGCAAGCGCCGAAATGATCGCGGCGAGTTCGAGCAGGCGCGGCGCGCGACGCGCGGCGATCAACCCCCAGGCCATCAGGATGACGCTGCCCGCGTTGCCGAACAGCGAGGCATTGCCGAGCTTTGTCGTCTCGATGCCAATGTGCCAGCTCGAGATGTCGAGTCCGAAGAACACGCCCGCGCCCGCGATCAGCAGCAAGGTGCCGCCCGAGATGCGGCGCTGGCCGGCCGGTTCGCGCATGGCCAGCGCGAACAGCACCGGCAAGGCGAGCGTCAGCCGCCAGAAGCCCGCGGCGACCGGCCCGGTATCGGCGAGCCGGACCAGCCACGGCCCGAGCGCGAGCGCGAAATTGGCGGTCAGCAGCGCGACCAGATGGCGCGGCGACCAGTCATGCCCGGGCCGGTGGAGCGAAGAGGAAGAGGCGCTGGCCATCGCCGCCCCCTAGAGGCTGTGCCCCCGGCGTAAAGTCCTTTCGCGGGGAACGCCAATGGTCCAGACGCTCTATACACCACGCAGGAGGGCAGAATGATCGCACGGCTTCGCTCGATGTGGTTCGACATCAACGCGAGTTACTGGTTCTACCCCGCGCTGTTCGCGGCCGGCGCGCTGCTGCTCGCGTTGCTGCTGGTCCACGTCGACCGGATCGGCGCGGCGCAGTCGCTCAGCGCGTGGTCGGCGATCAGCCCGGCGCGGCCCGACGGCGCGAGCAACATGCTGACGGTGCTCGCGGGCTCGATGATCGGCGTCGCCTCGACCGTGTTCTCGATCACGATCGCGGCGGTCGCCTATGCCAGCGGCACATACGGCCCACGCATCCTGACGAACTTCATGGAGGACAAGGGCAACCAGCTCAGCCTCGCGACCTTCATCGGCACGTTCGTCTATTCGATCACGGTGCTGCGCGCGGTACGGTCGGAGGACGAGGCCTCGCTCTTCGTGGCCGACGCGACCGCCACCAGCGCGCCGGGCTTCGTGCCGCAGTTGTCGCTGCTCGTCGCCTTTGGGCTGATGATCGTCGCGGTCGCGGTGCTGGTCTACTTCCTTCACCACATCCCCTCCAGCATCCGTATCAACACCGTGATCGAGCAGATCGGCGGCGGCGTGATCGATGCGATTCCCCGGCGCTTTCCCGAAGAGGGCGAGGCCGAGCCGGCGGGGCACGAGCCTTCGGTGGGCGCGCATATCGACGCACGCCGCACCGGCTATGTCCGCGTAATCGACTTCGACGGGTTGCGCTCGGCCGCGAAGGAGCATTCGATCCGGCTCTGGCTGCGCGTGCGCACCGGCGACTTCATCTATCCGGGCAAGCCGCTTGCTGGCGCCGACACCGGCGATCTGCCCGACGAGGCGCGCGACGCGGTGGCGGACTGCTTCGCCGTCGGCGCCTCGCGCACGCCCGAGCAGGACATCGAATTTCCGATCGACGAACTCGTCGAGATCGCGCTGCGGGCGCTTTCACCCGGGATCAACGACCCGTTCACCGCGATCACCGCCGTGCACTGGCTGAGCGCCGCGACGATCGCGCTGGGCCGTCGCTCGCTCGTCAATCGCGAGGCGGAACCGCAGGGCGAGGAGCGCCGCGTCTTTCCGCTGCGCGACGGTTTCGCCCATTACCTCGAACGCGGCTTCGGCGCGGCGCGGTCGGCGCTTGCCAGCAATCGGCTGGCGGCGCTGGTGACGCTCGATTCGCTGTGCGCCGCCGCCGGCTCGGTCGAGGGCGAGGCGCGCCACGAGCTGGTGCGCCGCGAGGCGGCGCGGTTCATCGAGCAGGCCGGCCTCTCGCTCGCCGGTCCCGATCTCGACGACGTGCGGGCACGCTATCGCACGGCGTTCCCAGAGGCGAGCACCTGACTCAAGCGGTGGGGCCGGGCGAGCCGCCCTGCACACCCTCGCCCCTCGTCTTCCACAACGACCAGACCACCCCACCCGCGATCAGCACCAGCGTCACCGCGAGGCTGACGAGCGGCGGAAACTTCGTCTGCAGCACGAAGTCCGAGATCAGGATCTTCGCACCGATGAACACCAGCACCAGCGCCAGCGCATACTTGAGGTACTCGAAGCGGTGCACCATCGCGGCCAGCGCGAAGTAGAGCGCGCGCAAACCGAGGATCGCCATGATGTTCGACGTGTAGACGATGAAGGTGTCGGTCGTGATCGCGAAGATCGCCGGCACCGAGTCCACCGCGAAGACGAGATCGGCCAGGTTGATGACGACCAGCGCGAGCAGCAGCGGCGTCGCCGCCCAGACCATCGCGCCGGTCTTCTCGTCGGGCACTTTCACGAGGAAGCGCTGGCCGTGATGCTGCTTGGTCACGCGCATGTGCCGCGAGATCCAGCGGATCGCGGGATTGTTGCCGATGTCGGGATCGTGGTCGCTGGTGAACAGCATCTTCACCCCGGTGAAGACGAGGAACGCGGCGAAGATGTAGAGCACCCAATGCGCCTGCGCGACGAGCGCAGCGCCGCCCGCGATCATCAGGCCGCGCAGCACGATCACCGCGAGGATGCCCCACAGCAGGGCGCGGTACTGGTACTTGGGCTGGATCGCGAAGTAGCCGAAGATCATCGAGATGACGAAGACGTTGTCGATCGAGAGCGCCTTCTCGATGAAATAGCCGGTGTAGTACTCGCTCGCGGCGGTCCCGCCCTTCTCGGCCCAGACCCACGCGCCGAAGACCATGGCGATGGCGATGTAGAAGACCGAGAGCCTTAGCGACTCGCGGATGCCCATCGCCTTGTCCTCCTTGTGAAGGACGCCAAGGTCGAACGCCGTGAGCAGGAGGACGATCGCGGCGAAGGCCAGCCAGAACCAAGCCGGCGTGCCGAGCATGTCGGCGGTCAGGAATTCCATGGGATTACCCTCGCATCCAAGTCAGGCACCGGCGCTCAAAGGCCCGGAAGCGCCGGGGGATAGGCCTGGAGGCGGGAAAGGCGCGCGCGCAGCGCCTGCTTGTGGCGCCGCAGCCGCGCGACCAGCAGCGGATTGCCGGTGCGGCTTGCCTCGATGCGGCGCAGCAGGCCGTCGGTCCTCTGCAGACGCTCGAGCAAGCGGAAGAAGCGGTCGGTCATTGTAAAGCTCCCTATCGAACAGGTGTCGTATGGTTCGATCGGAAGAGCCGGGCGCTCGGGGTTCCGGGGCCGGTTTGGTTTTCCAGGGCAACCCGTACGCCGGCGCATCGGTCTCATCCGATGCGGTCCGACATCACGTGGCGCCAGTTTCGCGCGGGATTTCTCCCCAGGAAACGAAAGCGCCGCGCCAGAGGGGCCCGGCCCGCATCCCCATAATGCGCATCTTGGCAAAGGGTTTCAAGCGATTTGGGAGATTCGCGGTTGGTTAACCGGCCGGTGCTAGGCCTAAACCATGAAACGCGCTCTCACCCTCGCCATCGGTGCCGCCGCGCTCGCGGCCGGCCTCCACGTCTCCGGCATCGCCCAGCAGCCTGGCCAAGCGTCCTACACCTGGGTCGAGACGGGCCGCAGCTACACTCGTCTGCAAGAAGCGGTGGACGCGATCGGCGGCGGAACCGGCACGATCCGCTTCGCGCCGATGCGCTTTGCCGATTGCGCGGTGCAGAACGCAGGCTCGGTGACTTACGTCGCGGCGGTGCCGGGACGCAGCGTGCTCGACGGCGTCACCTGCGAGGACAAGGCGGCGCTGGTGCTGCGTGGCAACAGCGCCAGGATCGAGGGCATGGTCTTTGCCAACATGCGCGTGCCCGACAAGAACGGCGCGGGCATCCGCCTCGAGAAAGGCAATCTCGCGGTCACCCAGAGCTGGTTCCGCGACAGCGAGCAGGGCATTCTCGCGGGTGAGGACCCGAACGCGACGATCGCCGTCGACAAGTCCACGTTCACCCGGCTCGGCACCTGCGAGGGCGGCGGCGGCTGTGCGCATTCGATCTACATCGGCGACTACGGCGCGCTGACGGTCACCCGTTCACGTTTCGAAGCCGGACGCGGCGGCCACTACCTCAAGAGCCGGGCGGCGCGCGTGGGCGTGTTCAACTGCAGCTTCGACGATTCGGCGGGCCGCGCAACCAACTACATGATCGACCTGCCCGCGGGATCGGTCGGCAAGATCGAGCACAATTGGTTCGTCCAGGGCAAGGACAAGGAAAACTACTCGGCCTTCATCGCGGTGGGCGCCGAGACGATCCGTAACACCTCGAACGGCCTGCTGATCGACGACAACGACGCGCGCTTCGCGCCCGGAGTCGACCGACGCAGCGTGTTCGTCGCCGACTGGTCGCAGGACAAGGTGAACCTTGGCGCCAACCGGCTGGGCGCGGGCCTCGTCAAGTACGAAAAGCGCTGAGGCGCCAAACCCGGGCCCGATCGCTCGACAGGCGAAGCGCGGATGCGCTTCGCCCGCGTGCCACTACCGGAACGTCTTGGAGAGCACCACCAGCGAGGGATCGCCCTCGAAGGCTTCGGCGACGAATCCCTTTTCGCGTTCCAGCTCGATCGTCGCGTGGTTCTCACGGTCCTCGATCGAAAGCACGCGGCGCACGCCGCGCGTGCGGGCTTCCTCGGCGAGCAGGTCGAGCAGTGCCCAGCCGATACCTTTGCCGCGATGGCTCTTGCAGACCGAGATGGCGACTTCGGCGGTGTCGAGCGGGCCGTCGCAGGCGAGCAGGCCCGAAGCGACGATCTCCCCGGTCGCGCGATTGAGCACGACGTAGCTCTCCGAGCGGAAGTGGTCGGCGTGGACAAGCGGCGCGAGCTGGTCGTGGCTGACATGCTCGCCGGCCGCGAAAAAGCGGAAGCGCCGATCCTCGTCGCTGACGCGGTCGAAGAACGCGGCGAGCGCGGCTTCGTCTTCCTCGCGAGCGGGCCTGACATCGAGCTCGATGCCCGAACGCGTTTCGAGCGGCTTGAGTTCGGAGAGGTTCATGATCGGACTCCTTCGAGAGAATTGACGGCTCCCCTATAGCCGATTTGCGTACCCGGCGTTGATCGAAAACAAGCAAAACCGCTTAATTGCCGCCAGCGGCCTAAGCGCCGCGGCGCGCGAGAAGCTCTTCGGTCACGCCGTACGTGCGGTCGTTGTCGACGTCGATCGCCTGCGAGCCGTCGGCGAGGATGACCGGGATGATCTTGACGCCGATGCGCTTGCCCACGCGCTTGATCGCCGCCTCGAGCGAAACGAGCTTCGCGCGCATCAGCAGCACGTTGCCGATGCCGAAGGCATTGGCGATCCGCGCCGGGTTTTTCGCGAATTGGCCGCCCTCGCGGAACACTTCGGCGGCCTTGAGCGCGCCTTGTCCGTTCACTGCATAGAGGTTGCAGTTCGAATAGGCGCCGTCGGAGAACTCGTAGAAGCGCCGCTGCGCCTCGGGATGCGCGGCGAGCACCGATTCCTTGCGCGCCATGGCGATGACCACTTCCGCGCTCGCCAGCGCATTGGCGATGACGTCGATCGAGGACGGCGCCAGCAGCACGTTGTCGCCGGTGGTGAAGAGGATCGGGCCCGCCGCGCCCTCGGCGCCGGCGATGGCGCTGTCGGCCAGGTTGTCGCGCGCCTCTACGAGCCGCACCTTGACCTTGCCGCCCGCTCGCGCGGCGGCCTCGCCAACGGCCTGCGCGGAATCGCCGTCGATCGAGACCGCGATCTCCTCGATCAGCGGATGGTTCCCCAGCGTCGCCAGGACGTATTCGATCAGTGGGCGGCCATTGATGGGAATGAGGCATTTGCTGGTCGTGCCGAACCGCATCGCCAGGGGGTTGATCACTCCCTTGCGTTGCCCTGCCAGCACGACCGCGCGAAACTTGCCCCCCGAACTCATGCCGCCAGCAATTCCTCCGCCTGTATCACGCCCTGCCGCTGCAGGCTTTCGCACAGAATGGTCTCGATGAGGTCGGCATGGGTCCAGCCGAGCCGCGCGGCGGACCGGCCGAAGACCTTTTGCGACCACAGGTTGCAGTTCAGGTTGACCTCGAGAAAGTGCAGCGAGCCGGTGCGCTCGTCGAAACGGAATTCAAACCGGCCATAATCGAACGGAAAGAACGCGCCCGCCATCGCCCGCGTGTGCGCGGCGATGATGTCCGCCCCCTGCTCGCCCTCGAAGGGGACGAGCCGGTACTTGTCCTCTCGCGCCACGAGATCGCGCTTTTCCGAATACGTGCGCAAATGCGCCGGATCGGCCTGTTCGAACAGCATCATCGGCAGGATCGAGGGCATGCCGCCGCAGGTGATCACCGGAACCTCCACGTCGCTGCCCTCCAGGAATGGCTCGACGATGGCGTCGTGACCTTCCTCGTGGATTTCCTCGACCGCGCGGCGCGTGCCGGCCCAGTCACCCGCGTCGCGCACGCCCCAGCTCGCCGAGGAGGCATTGGGCTTGATCACCAGTCGTTCGGCCTCGGGGCACCCTTCGGGCAGAACCGGCGCGCCGCGGCGATAGACCGCCCAGGGCGCGGTCGGCACGCCGCGCGACCGCGCTTCGAGCTTGGCCAGATGCTTGTCGTCAGAAAGGCCGCGCAGGATCGGCGTGGCGCCGAGATAGGGGATGCCGAGGCGGGTCGCCAGCAGCGGCAGCAGCATCTCCGAATTGAGGAAGCCGCCGCGATTGAGCAGCGGGAACACGAAGTCGCAGCCCGGATCGGCGAAGAGCGCGTCATAGCTGTCCGCCAGTTCGAGCCGGTCGAGGCCGATCGATTCGAGCGCCTCGCGCATCTCGCAATGATAGGCCGCGTGGTTGCCGTCCTCGTGGTGCAACCCGCCTTGCCAGAATACGTGCTTGGCAATGAACAGGACCCGCAGCTGCGCCTTCGCGGCTTCGGGAATCCGGGCGATACGGCTAGGCTCAGGACCCATTGATTGCCAGGCGGCGATATGATTCAGGCTCCGCAAGGAGACTGAGCATGAGCAACCTG
>NZ_MWMO01000020.1 GCF_002556635.1 Novosphingobium sp. PC22D
GCTCTTCATCGCCTCGATCCAGCTCTTCGTTCGCCGCACCGCAAGGCCATGAAATTACGCCAGATAATTTTGAATCAGACTCTTAGGCGGGCGAATTGTGTAGACCGCAGACAACTCGCGGACATTGGCGGATTTTCATCGCCATTTCAGGACCTTGTCGCACGATGAGTTGGCTGCGGATCGGTGCAAACCCGCTCAACTCGTCGGCGGGTGACTTTCGCCCAAACCACTATTCTTCAAGGATTAGGGAGCCTTGCATCCCGAAATCGCTGGGTACGGTGTGCCTGCCAAATTTTTCCCAAATTGCGACGCGTATACCGGCGTGACCTGACTCGCGATTCATAGAGCTCAACGTCATGCCTTCCAGCGGAGCGTAAGCAACCTTCATCCTGCGAGCCCAAGATGCTTGGCGCTCTATCTGGTTGTCGCTAAGTCTCGCGAAGGCAGGAGGGCGCAAGCGCAAATGGACGTTCAAGGTTATCTATCTGAAATTCGCGCGCTCTATGCCAGTGGCCAGACAACCGAACATAGTTTCCGCCCTGCGTTGGCGAAGCTGTTCGCATCGATCGATCCGGCCATTACCGTAATCAATGAGCCAAAGCATATTACCGATGTCGGCGCGCCGGACTTTGTCTTTCAGCGCGTGGAAGTTGCCATCGGCTGGTGCGAGGCCAAGGACATCGGCAAAGATGTCCGCAAGTTCGCTGCTAATGACTACAGCAAGGGCCAGAAAGAACGATACCGCAAGGGCCTGCCCAATCTGATCTATACCAATGGACTGGACTTCGAGTTCATTCGTGATGGCGAGGCGGTGGATTTCATCACCATTGCCGACCTGATCCCGACCATGCCCGCAAGGCCGGACAGCTTTGTGCTCCTGGAAAACCGGCTGCGCGATTTTGCTCACGTTACGCCGCTCAGCATCACGTCATCCAAGCGGTTGGCGGAAATGATGGCGGGCAAGGCTGCCATCATCAAAGACATCATGGGCCGCGCTCTGGTGGCCGATATGAAGGCAAAGGAGGGAGGTCAGCCAGCTACCGACCTGATCGGCCAGTATGAGGCGTTCAAGGCAAACCTGATCCACGACATCACGGTTGACGAGTTTGCCGACATCTATGCCGAGACCATTGCTTACGGATTGTTCGCAGCGCGCTTGCATGATGAGACGCCTGCCACGTTCACGCGAGGCGAAGCGCTGGACCTCTTGCCCAAATCCAACCCGTTCCTGCGCGAACTTTTCATCTACATCGCCGGGCCAAATCTGGACGAGCGCCTGCGCCGCGTGATCGATGAACTATGCAACGTCTTCTGCGCCACGAACATGGAACAAGTGCTTCGCCACTTCGGCAAGGTGACGGCGAGGCAAGACCCGTTCCTGCATTTCTACGAAGTGTTCCTGGCCGAATACAATCCGGCCAAGCGCAAGGCGCGAGGCGTTTGGTACACGCCTGAGCCGGTCGTGAATTTCATCGTTCGTGCGGTCGACGAAGTGCTGAAATCTGAGTTTGGTCTGGCGGACGGGCTTGCCGATACCAGCCGCATTTCGATTGATTGGGACACAGGCCAAACGGACAAGAAGGGCAAGCCTGCGACCATCAAGAAGGAGGTGCATCGCGTCCAGATTCTCGACCCTGCGACTGGCACTGGAACCTTTCTGGCAGAGGCGATCAAGCTGATTGCCGAGCGGATCAAGGGACACGCACCTGGCAACTGGTCGAACTACGTCGAAGAAAACTTGATCCCGCGCATCCATGGCTTCGAATTGCTCATGGCGAGCTACGCGATGTGCCACATGAAGCTCGACATGATCTTGACCGGGCTAGGCTACAAGCCGACCGCCAAGCCTCCCCGTCTGGGGGTCTATCTCACCAATTCGTTGGAAGAAGGCGAGCGAGTAGATCAAACGCTTTTCGGCCTCTCGCGCGCCATCGCAGAGGAAGCCAAGGCCGCCAGCGACATCAAGCGACAGACGCCAATCATGGTCGTCATTGGCAATCCGCCTTATTCGGGCATCAGCCAAAACAACGGCGCGTGGATCACTGGCAAGATCGAAGATTACAAATACGTTGATGGCGTTCACTTCGGAGAGCGCAAGCACTGGCTGCAAGACGACTATGTGAAGTTCATCCGCTTCGCTGAACACATGATCGAAAAGAATGGAGAGGGCGTGTTGGGATTCATCACCAATCACGGCTATCTCGACAATCCGACCTTTCGCGGGATGCGCTGGCACCTGATGCAGACATTCGACAGCATCCATGTGCTGGACCTCCATGGCAATTCGAACAAACAGCAAGTCAGCCCAGACGGTTCGCCGGACAGGAACGTGTTCGACATCAAGCAAGGTGTCGCCATCGTTTTAGCGGTCAAAAAACGGCGCAAGGCCAAAGAAGACAAGCCGCTGGCGAAGGTTCGCCACGGCGAACTGTGGGGCAGTCGCGAGGCCAAATACGCCACACTCTGGGATGGCGCACCAGAGAGCCTCATGCCAGCCGAGCTTCCGTCTAAGGCCCCTGCCTATCCTTTTGTGCCGCGCGACTATGAACTGGAAGGTGAATACGCGAAGGGCTTTTCAGTAGCAGAGTTAATGCCTGCCAACGTAACGGGCATCGTTTCTATGGGCGACAGCTTCATTATCGCAGACACCGATGCGGCCCTGCGAGCGAATATTGAATATCTGCTGCACTCGGGCTGCACCGCCGCTGAGCTCAAGGCCCGCTATGGACTCGGCAAGAACTACGCCGATTGGGTTGTGGGGAATCGCGCGGACTTGGAATTTGATCCGTCGCGGGTGACGACCATCGCATATCGACCGTTTGATGCCCGAAGGACCTACTTCGACAACAAGTTGCTCTGGCGCTGGCGAGAAAAGGTAATGCGAAACCTGCTCGGTCAACCGAACATCGCTATTGCCATTTGCAGGCAAGGAGTTGGTGAAAGTTGGGCAAACGCATTCATAGCCGATTTGATCGGAGACGACAGCTATGTATCAAATCGGTCAAAGGAGCGCGGTTATTTCTGCCCCCTCTTACTCTACCCAGACGACGGCACGCTGGACCAAACCGTCCGCGTCAATTTCGACCCCAAACTATACGCGAAAATCCGGAAGTCGGCTGGCCTGACTGGATCGCCAGTCGCGCCAGACGGCACCGACGCCTTTCGCTTCGCAACAAGCGATGCTCGCCCCGATGAGGTTAAGGTGTTCGACTACATCTATGGCGTGCTGCATTGCCCGGCCTATCGCGAAACCTATGCCGAGTTGCTGAAAATCGATTTCCCGCGCGTCCCCTTCCCGCCATCGCCCAAAATCTTCCGCAAAGTGAGCGAGCAAGGCGAATCACTTCGCCGCCTTCACCTAATGGAAGACGCGGCCATTGGTGATGCCAAGTTCCCCTTCGAAGGCGAAGGCGACGGCATTGTCGACAAACTCCGCTTCGAAAGCGGCAAGGTCTGGATCAACAAGGATCAGGGTTTCACAGGCGTCCCCGCCATCGCATGGGATTTCCCCATTGGCGGCTACGAGCCTGCTCAGAAATGGCTCAAAGACCGCAAGGGCCGCGCCCTGTCATGGGATGACATTCGCCACTATCAGAAGATCATCAAGATCCTCGCTGAAACCGACCGCATTATGCAGGGCATTGAGCTGCCACTGAGCGCTACCAACGCAAACCAGTGAAGGATTAGGCTGGGTTGCTCCCGCTAGAACATGGAGTCGTTTCGCACGCTTGCAGAGGCTTTCCGACGAGCTTCGATAGTCAACAAGCGAGATTGGAGCACTACCCATGGTAGCAGCTATATGTGCGTCGGAATCCGATACGATGCTGATTGGCGGAATTCTGCCATTTCCGGCATTCGGCGTGTCGGTTTCCAATACCGGGATTACCGATAGTTCCGTCAGTTTTCGTCCAGCGTATCGGAATCCACCACCGGCAAACGGCCTGAGTCGCGGTCCTTGCGATAAGCCTTCAATGCCCGCAATCCGCGTTCCATCCTCGTGTGCGCTTTTGTGCCGGGCTCCGGCTGGCATTCCATAAACGCCATCGTCGGCCCTTTGCGACCGGGACCAGCCAGCCAAGTCAATCGCCAGCATCGGGCGCGGGACTTGTCAGCGGCCTTCACGTGAAACGAAGCTTCCTCGGTCACCTCAATGAAGCCGAGGTCCTGCAATTCGTTGAATGCGCTGCTGATGGCGGACAGATCGGACATGCCGAGGCGGCCCGCTGCATCGCGGATGCTGAGATAGAGGCTCCCGTTGTTCTCGCCATTCTCGAGCATCGTCAACTCGACCAACAGCGCGCGGGCCGCAAGGCTGAGCGCGCGATAGGCTGGCGAGTTCAAGAGGCTGTGGTCCAGCCGGGCAAAGCGCGAGGTGGGGTTGCGGCCCGTCTGATTCGGTTTGTTTCTGCGTCGCCTGCCCACGGCAAGTCACTCCCGGCAGCGAGATTGGTTCGGCGAACGAAAACGGGGCGACTGTTGCCAGCCGCCCCGCCACGGTCCCGTCTGTCAGCTCGAAATGATTTCGATGATGGTCACGGTCGAGCGCAGGACGTAACGCCCATGATTGCCACCTTCGTGAGCTTCCCAGATCATCGGGATTGCCAGCCGGTGCCTGTGGCGCAGGACCATGATGTAGTGGGAGAGGCGGAAGGCCCAGGAGGCAATTTCCAGCGCCGTCACGCCGGCCTCCCCGGCTTCGACCAGTGCGACAAGCGTCCGGGCTGTCTGGCCCGTCACGGTGAAAGGCTCGCCGTCCGGTCCGATGGCCTTCTCGACAAGTCGCTTGCAGGGATTGCTACCCATGGTAACCTCCCATCTGCCCGGTGGCTTCTCGTCCCAAGGCAATGGCCCCCAGCGCCGCTGCAACGGCGCTGGGGGCATCATCAAACAGGTCATTAGCCATTGGACGCCTCCCCGCCGTGCGTCGGCAGGCTGGCAGCCCATGCTTCGGCGTCGGCGAGCGAAACGCGCGTTGCCCGACCGATTTTCCTGATGGGGATGCGATTGGCGGCCACCTCGCGATAAAAGGCGCTATGGCTGATTTTGTAGCGGTCTTTGAATTCCGCAACGGTCAAGAGTTCGGTCATTGTTGGTTCCATGCCCATGCAGAGACGGAACGAAATGCCGCCATGCTTCAGGGCATGGCAGGGGATGCCGCGAACCCAGAAACCGAAAAATGGAAAGCATAGACGCGGCTGGCGGCCTATTTTTTCCGGGGGCGGCCTCGCTTAGGAATGTCGCTGACTTTCAGGTCAGGCTCGCGAACGACTGAAGAACCACGGTACGGAGCATTAGGATTAACATAACCGCGCTTTCGAGCATTGCGGCGAAATATGCTTAGCAGCTTTTTGACTCCTTCAACGTCGGGAAGATTGAGCCGTGGCCGATTGATGGCAGGGAAGTCTCCAATCTGGGGATATGGCACACCCGTCCGGTAGTCTTCCTTCACCGCTGCGATTGCGTCGTCCTTGGGCTGGCCAGCGGCCATTCGCTGATAGACTTCCTCGCCTACTCTCTGGGCAAGATCCTCGCGCTCTCGCTCCCGGTCACGCTTTCCGCCATCTGACTTTTCGGAGTCCTTGCGATGCCGAACACTCAGAATCCAAGATTGCTTGGACTTGGGCGCTGCCATCAACGCTAGCAGGCGGGCTTCTTCCCGGCCCAAGCGGCTCACGACGACTCGGAGCGCCCGAAACCTCTGCTTGAATGTTGCTGCGCCCCAGTTTTGCGCGGCCTCCGCCACCTGCTCTAATTCGCGACGAAACCTGCCGCCATCTGGATCGAGTCGCTGGCTCATCTCGCGCAGCAGGCGGTCTATCTCCATGTCTCGGCGGATGGCCTTGAGGTCGTCGCTTTCCTCTTCCCCGGTAGGGTCATTTTCACGGTAGGGGTGCGGCTGGCTCATAGGGCCAGCTCCCCGAGTGCCTTGACCGCTGCATCGCTGGCAAGGTGGCCGTAATGCCGTTCGATCATTTCGGCGCTGGTGCCTGAAATCTGGGCGATGGTGAGCAATGGCAGGCCCGCGCTCACAAGGTCGGTGATGGTGCTGTGACGCAAGGTGTAGGCGGTGGTGCCCTTTGGTAGCTTCGCCGCCTTCGCCGCATCCTCGATGGCATCGCCCCATGTGTTTCGATCCCAAGGCTTGCCGTTGGCGCGCATGAACATGGATGCGGCTGGCAGCTTGCCTTTCGTCTGTTGGGCAAACAGTGCCGCTGCCTCGGTCGGCAACAAAATGCGGCGCTTGCCGCCTGCCTTGTCCTTCCCGATAGTCAGTTCGGCGGTGCGCTTATCGTAATCGCCCGCCGCAAGTGCAGCCATTGCACCGGGGCGAAGCGGCAACAGGCACAGCGCCCGGACAAACGGACGCGCATCGTCGGCAACGTGCGCCACCAACGTGCGCCGCTGCGTCTTGTCGAGATATAGCAGGCGCCGCCGGTCGGCATTCTCGAAGGGCCTGAGGGCCTCTTGCCAGGCGGCCTCGCTGTTTGGCGCGCCGGGGGCCAGCACCTTGTTCAGCGCCGCTCTAAAGGGCGCCATGTCGCGGTTGACGGTGGACTGCGCGCGCTTCCGTGTTCGGACCTCGCCCTTGCGACTCCGGCTGACAATGGCCGGGGCATCTTCCAGCCGCTTGCGCCAGTCGCGCAAATGGTGGCGACGCAACTTGTCGAGCTTCACCTTTGCAATCGGATCACCGTAGATGTGCCGGTTGAAAACGCCCTCGGCAATCTTGCCGGGATGGGTCTTGAGGTATTCCCGGCAGGCATCGGAAACCGTTTCGACCTTGCGGCGAACCTCGCCCCCCGCTTCGACCAGTTCCGCCAGATTCTCCGCTTCCCTTTTGGCAGCGGCGAACATTTCATTGCCTGCGAGCGTGCCAAAGTCGCCAAGCGACTTCACATGATACCTGCCAGCATCCTCGTCATAGGCGCGGGCGATCCACGTTCCCTTGCCGCCGCGCTTTGAAGGACGAAACCCGAGAAAGCATCCGGTGCGCAACCGCTGCCAGAACGGCTCACGTCGCGCCCTTAGTTCGTTGCGCTCGCCAACCTTGCTCAGGTCCACAGCCTTGTGCCGCTTCCGCTTGCTCGCCTTGCCCGGTTCCGTTGCCACTTCCAGCCGCCTTTCCGTTCCGTATGGAATGCGTATGGAATACATCAGGGGATGCATCGGAACAACTGTGGACACGAAACCGCCGAATTCCGGTGATTCCATTATCCGCCGTTGTGCCCAGATGTGGGATTTTCCACCCTTGGTAAGGGTGAGGTCGGGAGTTCAATCCTCCCCAGCAGCACCATCGTCGCAATACCGGATCGAAGCGCCGCACCGCCGCGTTGCGGGCAAATCCGGGCGTGTCGAGCGCCAAGTAATGCGCATGTAAAAGCAACGCCTTGGCAGTTTGCTCGCAAATGGGATAGTGGCGGCTCGAACGTTCGGGGAAAGAGGGACGATTCGGTGTTCGACACGGCGGCATTTGCCAGATCGGTTCTGGCCAGATCGCTTGGCGCGGTCCTGCTCTGCGCGGGCGGGCTGGGCGCAGGCGCGGTCGCGCGCGCCGACGTTCTCGAAGTGAACGCGGGCGGTTATGCCTGGGTCGCGGGCGGCCCCGCGCGGGAACAGGGCGCAGCGAGCGTGCTGACGCCCGAGGAACTGGCGGCCGCCGGAATGCTCGACGATACCGCCGTCCATCCGCAATCGCTCACCGAGGCCCATGACGCCGCCGGTCCGGACCGCTGGCGCGAGCAGGTCGCGGCGATGGCGAAGAAATACGACATCAGCCCGACGCTGCTCGAGGCGGTGGTCTGGCAGGAAAGCCGCTGGAACGAGCGCGCGGTCTCGCCGGCCGGCGCGCGCGGGCTGGCGCAGCTCATGCCCGTCACGGCGCGCGAACTCGGCGTCGATGCCAACGATCCGCTCGCCAATCTCGAAGGCGGCGCGCGCTACCTGCGCATGCAGCTCGACACGTTCGGCAGCGACATCGAAAAGGCGCTCGCCGCCTACAACGCCGGGCCCGCGCGCGTCGCGCGCGCCGGCGGCGTTCCGGCGATCCGCGAGACCCAGCTCTACGTCGCGGCGATCATGTCGCGGCTCGCCGAGCCGGTGCGCCGGTGAGGCTCGCGGCGCGCATCGCGGCGGCCCTGGGGCTGCTCCTCGTTTCGGTGCGCCCGGCGCTGGCGCAGGCCGCCGATCCGGCGGGCAGCGGCCCGATCGTCGCCGCGCTCGGCTGGCTGCAGGGCACGTTGCTGGGCAATGTCGCCACGGCGGTGGCGGTGATGGCCGTGGCCGCCGTCGGCTTCATGATGCTGACCGGACGGCTGAACTGGCGCTTCGGCGCGACCGTGATCATCGGCGTGTTCATTCTCTTCGGTGCCGGGGCGATCGTTTCGGGCATCCAGGCCGTTTCCGCCGGCTGAGGCGCGCGCGAGGGGCATTGCGGGAAATGCGGGGGTAGTCAGCCGGACAAATACATAAACCGGCGCTTGATAGGGGGAAGTCAGATGGCAGTTTCGGACCACGTCGATTTCAACGGTTTCATGGAAGGCGTGAAACGCCGCAATCCCCACCAGCCCGAATTCGTTCAGGCCGTGCAGGAAGTCGCGGAAGACATCTTCGACTTCATCGAGGACAAGGAAGAATATCACGCGCAGCAGATCCTGCGGCGCATCGCCGAGCCCGACCGCGTGGTCTCGTTCCGCGTTTGCTGGGAGGACGACAACGGCAACATCCGCGTCCAGCGCGGCTACCGCGTGCAGAACAACAACGCGATCGGCCCCTACAAGGGCGGCATCCGCTTCCATCCGAGCGTGAACGAGAGCGTGCTCAAGTTCCTCGCCTTCGAGCAGACCTTCAAGAACGCGCTCACCGGCCTGCCGATGGGCGGCGGCAAGGGCGGCTCGAACTTCAACCCCAAGGGCAAGAGCGTGCGCGAGATCATGCGCTTCTGCCAGTCGTTCATGACCGAGCTTTACCGCCACATCGGCGCCGACATCGACGTGCCGGCGGGCGACATCGGCGTGGGCGGACGCGAGATCGGCTACATGTTCGGCCAGTACAAGCGCATCACCAACCAGTTCACCGGCGTGCTCACCGGCAAGGGGCTCGAGTTCGGCGGCTCGCTGATCCGTCCCGAGGCGACCGGCTACGGCGCGGTCTACTTCCTCGCCGACATGCTCGCGGTCAAGGGCGCCGATCTCGGCGGCAAGACCGCCGTCATCTCGGGATCGGGCAACGTCGCGACGCATGCCGCCGAGAAGATCGTCCACCTGGGCGGCAAGCCGGTGACGCTTTCCGATTCGGGCGGCTTCATCCACGATCCCGAGGGCCTGACGCTCGAGAAGATCAATTGGGTCAAGGCGCACAAGACGCACCGCCGCGGCCGCATCAGCGAGTACTGCGACGAGTTCACGGGCGCGTCCTACCACGAGGGCAAGACCCCCTGGGGCGTGCCCTGCGACGTGGCGCTGCCCTGCGCCACGCAGAACGAGCTGCTCGGCGCGGATGCCCGCACGCTCGTCGCCAACGGTTGCGTCGCCGTCTCGGAGGGGGCGAACATGCCCTCGGACCTGGAGGCGGTGCACGTCTTCAAGGACGCCAAGATCATGTTCGCGCCGGGCAAGGCGGCGAACGCAGGCGGCGTCGCCGTTTCGGGCCTCGAGATGAGCCAGAACTCCGAACGGCGCTCGTGGAGCGAGGCGGAGCTGCAGCAGATGCTCAAGGACATCATGGCGGGCATTCACGCGCGCTGCCTCACTTACGGGGAACAGGGCGGCGGCTACGTCGATTACGTGAAGGGCGCCAATATCGCCGGCTTCAAGAAGGTGGCCGACGCGATGCTGGCGTTCGGAGTGGTGTAAGGCAGGATACGCGATGGCGGGACGCGAAGCGGAAAGTGGCACGATCGAGAGCGCGGCCGCCGAGGACTTCAAGTACGACGACATGACGGTCAGCGTTCACGCCATCCACATGGCGCGCACGGCGATGACCAATCACATGGCGCTCAGCCAGATGGCCGACCAGAAGGCCAATATCCTGCTGGGCGCCAACTTCCTCGCTTTCACCCTCGCGGTCGGCCAGGCCGGGGCGGGGCAGTACAGCGTCGCGCTGCTGGTGCTGGCGCTGACCGCGTTCGTCTCGGCGCTGCTCGCGATCGTCGCGGTGGTGCCCAAGACCTCGATCCGCACCGCCGACCCCCACGCGGCCGGTGCCAATCTGCTGTTCTTCGGGACCTACACGTCGCTGTCGCAGGACGAGTGGATCGACAGGATCATGGAACGCTCGCAAACCGATGGCCGGGTGATGATGACGATGCTGCGCGACGTCTATCAGAACGGCGCGGTGCTGCGCGCCAAGAAGTACCGCTACCTCGGCTATGCCTTCAACGTCTTCCGGCTCGGGCTGATCATCGCCTTCATCCTGTTCCTCTGGGAGAACCGCGAGGTCATCGTCGATTCGCTGACCTGAGGCGCGGCCGGGCGCGGCGGCAGGGCGTCCTGCGGCAATACTTGCGCGATTACTTGATTCCGAGGATCGCGGCCTGCTGGCGCAAGTAGTCGGCTTTGCCGGGATTGGCCGCGACCGCGTCGGCGAGCGCTTTGGCCGCCTTGTCGGGCTGTTCGAGCACCATGCGGCTGCGCATCAGCATGATCCAGCCGTCGACGTTCGCCGGATCGCCTTTCAGCCGGTCCTCGAGCCGCGAGACCATGCCTTCGGCCATCTGCTGCTGTTCGGCCGGGCGCATGCGCGAGGCGGCGGCGAGATCCTGCGACGAGGGTCCGGGAATGGCCTGGGCCGCGACCGGCGGGGCGGCGGGCGGAGACTTGGCTCCGGCCTCGGCGAGGCGGTTCTCGATATCGACGGCGTTGATCTTGCCGACTTGCTCGACGGTGCGAATCAGGTCGGCCCGCCAGGGCGCGTCGGCGGGCGTATCCTCGAGCAGCGCCAGCCAGTCGTCCAGCGCGCCCGCATGGTCGCCCGACAGGTCCTTGCGCACCGCCAGGAAGTATCGCGCTCGCGGGTCCTTGGGATCGATCGCGATTGCCCGCTCGAAGGCGTCCGCGGCGGGCCCCGGCATCGGGTCGCGATCGCTCGCCATGACCCGCGCTTCGCCCAGCGCCGACCAGACGACCGCCTGCTTCGGGTCGATGCTCGCCGCCTTTTCGTAGGACTTGGCCGCCTCGGCGAATCGGTCCGATTCGAAATAGGCCATGCCGAGCTGCTGCCACGCCGCCGGATCGTTCGGATTCGCCGCTGTCTTGGCTTCGAGTTCGGAGATGATGTCGCCGGCCGCGGCAGGGGCGTTAGCCAAGCTTTCAGCGGATTCCTCGGCACGATTACGTGATATCGCAAAGACAATCGCAAATGCGGCAACCATCGCGGCGATCACTAGAAGCACTTTACCGGCCCGGAAAGTTTTCGCGGCGTGTTGTGTCATGAGGAAATACCGTTCATTACTAGTGGAGGAGACCGAGGGGCGATGATCGGCTGCGCATGGGGATGTGCGCAAGTTCGATCGACAATGCAAATCGTTCGTCGGGCGATAACGGGGGTGAAGGGGTGGAAGCTCACGTTCGCATTGCGATTGTCGGCTCGGGTCCGGCAGGGATGAGCGCCGCGGGACGCGCGGCTGCGCTCGGCATTCCGCACGTCCTGCTCGAGAAGACCGATCACTTGTCCGATACGATCTACAAGTATCAGAAGGGCAAGCACGTCATGGCGACGCCCAACCAGCTGATCCTGCGCTCCGACCATGAATTCGATGCCGGCAAGCGCGAGCAGATCCTCGAAAAGTGGATCAGCCGCACCGACGAACTCAAGATCAACGTCAAGTACAACGCCGAAGTAAAAGCGGTTCGCGGCACCGGTCCGGCGATCCCGGGAAGCACGCAGAAGATCGTCACGCGCCGCCGCGGCAAGCCCGACGAGGTCAACGAGATCCAGCGGCACGAGCCGCCTTACGAGATCGAGCTGGCCAACGGCGAGAAGATCATCGCCGAAACCGTCATTCTGGCGATCGGCACGCAGGGCAATCCGACGCTCGTCACCGCGCCGGGCGGCGACCTGCCGCACGTCACCTACCAGCTCGACGATCCGACCGAAGTGCTCGACGAACACATCGTCGTCATCGGCGTGGGCGATGCGGGGATCGAGAACGCGCGCGGACTTGCCGAGGACCCGGCGCAGCGCAACGTCGTCACCATCCTCAACCGCAAGCCCAAGTCCACCAACGTGCGCGAGAGCTTCGCCAACGCCAAGGAGCCCAACGCCAAGGCGCTGATCGAGGACGATGCCGAGGGCAAGCTGACGATCCGCTACGAGACCGAGGTCAAGGCGGTCGAAGAAGGCTGGGTGACGCTCTCGACCCGCGACGGCGAGGAACGGATCAGGTGTGACCGGATCATTGCGCGAATCGGGTCCGCCCCGCCGCGCGCCTTCGTCGAGAATTGCGGCATCGAATTCACGAGCGACGACCGCCAGGCCTATCCGACGCTCTCGCCGGTCTTCGAATCGAGCGCGCCGGGCATCTTCGTGATCGGCGCGCTCGCGGGCTATCCGCTGATCAAGCACTGCATGAACCAGGGCTACGACGTCGTCGAGTTCATCAACGGCAACACCGAGTTGAAGCCCGCCGACGAGCCGCTGCTGGTCGAGACCTTTGCGGGCCTGCCGCGGCAGATGCCGGTCGAGGACTGGCTCGAATACCTCAAGACCAACGTCACGATCCTCAACGAGATGAGCACGCTGCAGCTTCGCGAGTTCATGCTCGATTCGGACATGCGCGCCTACGCCAAGGGCGAGACGATCTTCGAGAAGAGCGCGCCGGGTTCCTCACTGTTCGCGATCGTCGACGGCAGCGTCTCGGTGCTGATCGATTCGAAGGACCCCGGCAAGACCGTGCCGATCGCGAAGGGCTCGATCTTCGGCGAGGTCGGCCTCATCTCGGGACGCCGCCGCAGCGCCACCGTGATCGCGGCCGAAGAGACCATCTGCGTCGAGATCAGCCGCAACGCCGCGCTCAAGCTGATGAGCCAGGTCCCGCCCGCCAAGCGCGAGATCGAGCGCATCTCGACCGAGCGGCAACTGCTGCAGATGTTCGGTTCGGGCCTGACCGCCGAGGATCTCCAGGAAGTCATGGAGACCGCCAAGTTCAAGATGATCCCGGCGGGCACCGAGATCATCACCGAGGGCGATCGCGGCAAGAACATCTTCGTCATCCGTTCGGGTTCGATGACGGTCGAGAAGAACATCGGCGGCAAGCCGGTCTTCCTCTCCTACCTGCCCGCCGGCTCCTACGTCGGCGAGATGGCGCTGATCGACGACCTGCCGCGCTCGGCGACGGTGCGCGCGGCGATCAAGTCCGAAGTGATCGAGCTCGATGGCGAGGCCTTCCAGCGCGTTCTCGCCGCCCGGCCGGCGCTGTTCGAGAAGGCGCGCAAGGAAATGGACGTGCGCCGCCGCACCAACGAGATGATCGAATCGCGCAAGGAAAACTTCTCGACGATCGTCCAGCTCTATTCCGAGCAGGCGGACTTCCTCGTCTCGCAGGGCATCGGCGAGGCGACCGACGTGCTGCTGATCGACGAGACGCTGTGCGTGGGCTGCGACAACTGCGAAAAGGCCTGCGCCGACAGCCACGACGGCCTCTCGCGGCTCGACCGCGAGGCGGGGCTGACCTTCGCCCACCTCCACGTGCCGACGAGTTGCCGCCACTGCGAGCATCCGCATTGCATGGCCGACTGCCCGCCCAACGCGCTCCATCGCGGGCCCGACGGCGAAGTCTCGATCGACGAGACCTGCATCGGCTGCGGCAACTGCCAGCGCAATTGCCCCTATGGCGTGATCCGCATGGACGCGCGGCCGCCCAGGAAACCCTCGCTGCTCTCGTGGATGTTCCTCGGCAGGGGGCCGGGGCCCGGCGAGGCTTCGAAGCTCTGGCGCAAGAAGCATGCGCAAGGCGATCAGGTGAAGAAGGCGATCAAGTGCGACATGTGCACCGGGATCGACGGCGGCCCGAGCTGCGTGCGCGCCTGCCCCACCGGCGCCGCGATCCGCGTTTCGCCCGACGTATTCCTCTCGGTCACGAACATGGTGGATGAAAACTGATGGCGACCAACCTGACGTCGGGCGCCCTGCAGTCGGGCCGTGAGTTTCGCACGGACCACGAAGGGTTTCTCCAGCATCGCGGCTTCCGCTGGCTGAAGCTGTCCTCGCTGCTGATGCTCGTGTGCATCGCGGCCTATTTCCTCGCCGACGTCGAGCCGCGCCCCAACGGCGGCACCTGGGTCGGCTATACGCTGGGCACGATCGGCGCCGGGCTGATCGTCTGGCTTTCGCTGCTGGGCTTTCGCAAGCGCGCGATCACCGAGGGCGGCTGGTCGCTCAAGGCCTGGACCTCGGCGCATGTCTACCTCGGGCTCTCGCTGATCGTCATCGCGACGCTGCACACCGGCTTCCAGCTCGGCTGGAACGTTCACACGCTCGCTTACGCGCTGATGATGCTGGTGATCCTCTCGGGGATCGTCGGCATCTGGTTCTACACGACCATCCCGGCCGAGCTCAGCCTCAACCGCCGCGAGATGACGCAGCGCCAGATGCTCGATGGCCTCAAGGCGCTCGATCGCCAGCTTAACGAAGCCGCGCAGCCGCTGCCGCGCGAACAGGCCGACCTGGTGCTCGAAGCGCTGGGCCAGAGCCCGTTCAAGGTCGGCTTCTGGCGCCGCGCCTTCAATTACTATCCCAATTGCGCGACGACCCGGGCGATCGCGGTGTTCGACAACGCCCCCGCGACCGATCGCGATGCCAAGCGCGTCCAGCGCCTCCTGATGCGGCGCAAGGGACAGCTCGACAGGATACGGCGCCACATGAAGCTCAAGGCCATGCTCGAAGCCTGGCTCTTCGTGCACGTGCCGGCGACGGTCGCCCTGCTCGCCGCGCTCCTCGCGCACATCATCAGCGTCTTCTTCTACTGGTAGGCCCGGGCGATGGCGTTCAAGCTCAGATCGATCGACGTCACCGCCACCGGGCGCGAGATCGTCCGCGACACCGACCTTGCCGGCAGCGCGATCATCATCGGCCGCTCGGCCGACTGTGACATTCACCTGCCCGACCTCGCGCTCGAGGCGCGCCATGCGCGCGCCACGCTGCTCGAAGGCGGGCGCGTCGAGATTCGCGCTCTGGGCACGCTCGGATTCAGCGTCGACGGCACCGATACGCTGCATGCCGAGATCGATCCGCAGATCGGCGCCGAGCTGGGTTTTGCCACCTATCGCATCACGATCGCGCGCGAGGACGGCGACGTCCTGCTCACGGTTCGCAAAAGCGCGAGCATCGGCGGCGACCTTGAGGAAAAGCAGGGCTTCTCGCTCGCCGGAGTCCTGCCGAGCAAGCGCTGGATTTCCTGGGGCTTCGCGCTCGTCATCCTGCTCGCCTTCCTCGCGGTTCCGATCATCAGCCACGCCACGCGCGACGTCGCGGCACGGCAGAAGGTGATCGGCGACAAGGCCTGGAGCACCGGCGAACTCAGCCTGGCGCACCATTCGCTCGAGAACAGTTGCGAATCGTGCCACGTCGATGCCTTCGTCTCGGTCCGCGACGAGACCTGCAAGTCGTGCCACAAGACGATCCACGACCATGCCGATCGCGACAAGCTCCTCGCCGCGCACGGGCGGCAGCCGCTGGGCACGCGCTTTCTCTATTCGGTCGGCGGCATCTTCGGCAAGGAAGGGCAGGATTCGTGTTCGGACTGCCACACCGAGCACGAGGGGCCGGTCGAGCTGCAGGCGGAAAACCAGCAATTCTGCGCCGATTGCCACGCCGATCTCAAATCAAACCTCGCTGGCACCGCGCTCGGCAACGCGTCTGATTTCGGCAAGGTCCACCCGCAGTTCAGCGCGGCGATCGTGACCGACCCGCAGACCAAGACGATCAAGCAGGTCTCGCTCGACAGCACGCCGCGCGAGGACAACGGTCTCACGTTCCCGCACAAGCTGCACCTCGATCCCAAGGGCGGCGTCGCGCGCATGGCGGCAAACATCGGCGACGAGCACGGCTACGGGTCCGACGGGATGCAGTGCAAGGACTGCCACCACGCCACCAAGGACGGCGTGCGCTTCGTCAAGGTCGACATGGAGCGCGATTGCGAGGCCTGCCACAGCCTCTCGTTCGACGAGGTCGGCGGGCAGTTCCGCAAGCTGCACCACGGCGACGTCGACAAGATCATCGCCGAACTCAATTCCGCCGACATCTCGCGGCCGCTGCCCAATCCGCGGCGCCGTCCGGGACTCTACGCCGACGGACCCTATCAGTTCAGCTTCTCCGCGCCGGTCTGGCAAGGGCTGCAATGGCGCACCGCGCTGTCGCCGCGCGGCGTGTGCGGCGAATGTCACCGGCCCGATTTCGAGGACGGCAAGCCGGGCGTGTTGCCCGTCACGCTGCAGACGCGCTATTTCCACGACGGCTGGTTCGACCACGGGCCGCACAAGCAGGAAAAGTGCGCCACCTGTCACCTTGCCGATGCCTCGACCGCCAACACCGATCTCTTGCTTCCCGGAGTCAAGGACTGCCGCACTTGCCACCTGGGTGAGGACGCCAAGGCTCCCAAGACGCCCTCGACCTGTGCGATGTGCCACGGCTATCACACGCCGGGGCAAGGCGTGCTGTCGCAGCTTGAGAACAAGAAGACGGCCAGGACCATAAAAAAGAAAACGACGAAGGCGAGCTAAGGCGCGGGAGACAGGAAGGCTCATGTGCTGATCGCACAGATCACGGATATTCACGTCGGCTTTGACCGGGGCAATCCGGACGAACACAATCTGCGGCGGCTGCGCTCGGTGGTCGATCGCTTGACCGCGGGGCCAGAGCAGCCCGATCTGCTGCTGCTCACCGGCGACCTGACCGAATATGGCGACGGCGAGAGCTACGCGCTGCTGCGCGAGGTTCTCTCGCGCTGCGACTTTCCCGTCTGGCCCGCGACCGGCAATCACGATGTGCGCACAGAGCTGCTGCGCGCCTTCCCGGTCGTGCCGAGCACGGACGGTTTCGTGCAGTACGCGCTCGATTTTCCGGGCCTGCGCATTCTCGTGCTCGACACGCTCGAGGAAGGGCGGCATGGCGGCGCCTTCTGCCCGGTGCGGGCGCGCTGGCTGGAAAGCGAGCTCGCCGCCCATCCCGAAACGCCGACGGTGATCGTCATGCACCATCCGCCGTTCGAATCGGGCCTGGCCTGGCTCGACAGCGGCGAAGACGAGGCCTGGATCGGGCGCTTCACGGCGGCGGTCGCGGGGCACGAACAGGTCGTCGCGATCCTCTCGGGGCACCTGCACCGCACGATCAGCACCGTGTGGAACGGCATCGCGCTCAACGTCAGCGCCTCGACCGCGCCGCTCGCCTCGCTAGATCTGCGCCCGATCGATATCGCGGTGCCCGACGGCCGGCCGATGATCGCCGACGAACCGCCCGTCTTCGCCCTGCACCGCTGGACCGGCAGGCACCTGATCACCCATACCAAGAGCGTCACCGGCGCCACGATCCTGGCTCACTACGACGAGAAGTTCCTGCCGGTGGTGCAACTCATCGACCGCGAGCGGCGCAGCGGCGCGAAGGATTAGACTCGATTTCTGATTGATTGAATCGAAAGGGGATTCCCAAAGGGGTTGAGTTCTGATTCAACCTGCTGGCTGGGGATGGAGGCCAGCATGGATGGCGAGACCCTATTCGAATGATCTTCGGGAGCGAGCGGCAGCGGCGGTGGCGTCTGGTCGGAGTTGCCGAGAGGTAGCATCGCTGTTCGGGGTGAGCGTGGCGAGCGTGGTGAAGTGGTCGCAGCGCCAGCGGGCAACGGGCACGGCGGCATCGCGCCAGATGGGTGGTCACCGCAAACGGCTGCTCGAGCCACACCGGGCGCTGGTGATTGATCGCGTGAGAGCCGTGCCGGACATCACATTGAAGGCGCTGGTGGCCGAGCTGGCGGAGCAGGGGATCGCGACGAGCACGGTATCGGTGTGGCGGCTGGTGCGCTCGGAAGGGCTGCGCTTCAAAAAAAGCGCTGTTCGCCGTCGAGCAGCTGCGGCCAAAGATCGCGAGAAGGCGGGAGCAGTGGAAGAAGTATCAGGGCCGGCTTGATCCCCGGCGCCTTGTCTTCATCGACGAGACCTGGGCCAAGACCAACATGACGCCGATCCGGGGCTGGGCACCGCGAGGGACAAAGCTCGTCGCTCGCGCCCCGTTCGGCAAATGGCGTACGTTGACCTTCCTTGCAGCGCTACGTCACGACCGGATCGAGGCACCCTGCGTCCTCGACGGACCGATCAATGGCCTCAGCTTCACGGCATGGGTCGAGCAGTGCCTCGTACCGACGCTCGCACCCGGCGATGTCGTCATCATGGACAATCTGGGCAGCCACAAGGGCCAGGCCGTCCGCAAGGCGCTCCGCTCCGCCGGGGCCAAGCTCTTGTTCCTGCCGCCCTACTCGCCAGACCTCAACCCGATCGAACAGGTCTTCGCCAAGCTCAAGCTGCTGCTCCGAAAGGCAGCCGAGCGATCCACCGAGGCAACATGGCGCCGCATCGGAACCCTGCTCGACGCCTTCCCTCCGCACGAATGCGCCAACTACCTCAGAAACTCCGGATACGCTTCAATCTAAATGAAACCGACTCTAGGCGTTCCTGCCGGAGGGTCGCCCGCCGCCGCGTGGAGACTGTCGAAAGCGAACCCAGCGTTGGCCGGAGTGACGACGGCGGGACGGGAGGGGCGCAAGTTCCTGCGCGTTCCTCACGCAGCGCCAGAACCGGGTTGTCCCTAAGCTCGCAGACGCCGCCCGCCGCGTGGTCGGTTGCGCCGGCTCAGTCCTTCGCCAGCCGGCGCATCGGGATCCAGGCAGTCATGTCGGGCTCGTCGTTGACCTTGTAGGGAACGCCGCGGCTGTTGAGGAACAGCTTTTCCATCTCGGGCCGGGTGAAAGGCCGCGAGCCGAGCCGGCCGAAGATCGCGATCTGGCCGCCGGTCTCGTCGACGCCGCGGTCGCGGTCGAGGCCCTTCGAGAGCGCCTTGGCCGGTGACGGCGTGCGCGCCCAGGCGATCAGCTCGGGATTGGGCGCGGGCGAGAAGCCGTAGAAGTTGGGCTGGAGGTCGGGCGAGGTGAGCTGGAGCACCTTCAATCCGTTGCGCCCGTCGGCGACGTAGGCGAACAGCGAGGCGTTGGTCGATGCGACCACCACGTCCTCGGCGTCGTCGAGCTGACCGTCGAGCGTGACCTTCTTGTAGATCGTCGGGCTCTCGGGCCGGGTCACGTTGATGATCACCAGCCCTTCCTGCTTGGCGGCGACATAGGCGTAAGTGCGCGCGACGTAGACCTTGCGGGCGTCGGCGAGCCGCACCGTGCCCGAGGGCACCGCGACCGGCCGGCGCAGGTTGGTGACGTCGAACAGCTTGAGGCCTTCGCCGTCGGTGACCCAGAGGTAGCGGAACTGCACCGCCGAGGCTCGCGCGTCGGCCATCGGCACGACCGCCGCGAGCCTGGGCTTGGTCGGCACTTCGAGGTCGATGACCACGAGGCCCGCGTCGGCGGTGACGTAGGCCACGTTGCCCGCCAGCGTAATGTGCCGCGCGCCCTTGAGCACGCCGTTTTCGTTCCAGGTGACCGCACGCTTGAGGAAGTTGTTGCGGAACTCGCCGTCCTGGAAGGTATCGACATCGACCAGGATCAGGCCTTCCTTGCTGTCGGTGATCGCCGCGTAGCGGTAGATCTCGTGCATCCGCTGTTCCTGGTTGACGTCGAGCAGCGTCAGTTCGGTGCCGTCGTCCTTGAGGACCGGCTTGCCGTCGTCACCCTTGATGACGTTGGCCTTCATGTCGTCGTTGCGCTTGACCGAGACCGGCTGGTTGGTGGCGAGCGCCATGCAGGTCGCGTTCTTCGTCTTGACCCGGGTGTCCTGTCCCAGCGGCGAGAACGGCGCGGTGATCAGCGGATCGGAGAACGACTTGTTGCCGATCGAGGCGGCGTCGTAGACGTGGAAGCCGCCCTTGCCCTCGGCGACATAGACGTATTCGCCGCGAAGCTGGAGGCACCCGACTTCGCCGCGGGTCGACTGGACCACGTTGCGGAAATTTTCGAGCGCCTTGGTTTCGCCCGAAAGGTTCGCGTCGAAGGTCTTGCCGCGCACCCAGGTCTTGAGTTCGCGCTTGTTGTCCTCGACGTGCATCCGCCAGTAATCGGGATAGGCGTACTTCTGGAGGTAGGAGCCGATCACGGCCTGCGGCTCGTCCCACTCGGTGACGCGCACCGCCTCGATGCCGCTGTCGAGCCCGACCCAGGCGTTGAGCCCGACGAAGTTCACGAAATTGGTTCCCAGCAGCAGCGTCTGCGCCATGATCGCGTTGTTGTCGTCCTTGTCGGACAAGTGGCAGTCGGTGCAGGTCTTGGTCTCGGTGAGGCGCACGGTGTGCGGGAAATGCGGCGCGAAGGCCTGGCTCGAATAGCCCGCCGCGCTCACCGGCGGCTGCTGCACGTAGATGCGCTCGCGGTTGACGTTGGTGGAGGAGAGCACCAGCGCCGAGGACGAGCGGATCGGCGCGACCTGGTTGCCCTTGGTTGTCTGGTGCTTGCCGAGCTGGAACATCTGGTCGCGCGCCACTTGCGGGTTGTAGGTCGCGAAGTTGCGCGTTTCCTCACCCTCGTAGTGGTGCATCGTCGTTTTCCAGTTCGCCTCGATCGGCAGGTGGCAGCCGCCGCAGCTCGTCGTCCACGAGAGGTGGCAGGTAAAGCAGGCCATCTCGTCGGTCTTGTGCGCGCGATCCTCGAGCGGGACGCCGGGGCCGAAGCCGAACTTGCCGTCGACCGCGCCCGAAGCGCTCATCAGCTTGGCGCGCGCGGCCTTGGCGTTGAACTCGGGCGAGCCGGGATCGACCGCGTTCTTGACGAGGCTGACCTCCCACTTGAGGCCGGGATCGACGATCGAGCGCTGGATCAGGTGCTTGCGCCCGAAGCTGTCGGTGCTCCACTCGAAGCGGCGCGAGCCGTCGGGGTTGCGCAGGAGCGCCAGGTTGTTGCCCTTGGGCGGCGCGGCCGGACCCGAGGTCATCAAGGTCGGATAGTCGTCGGCAGTGCCGTGGCAGTCGTTGCAGCGGATCTCGACCGCGTTCGCGACCTCGGTGTAGATCAGCCCGTTGCCGTGCGCGTCCTGACCGAAGTGGCAGTCGGCGCACTGCATGCCCTTCTCGGCGTGGATGTCCATCATGTGGACCGTCTTGCCGGGGTTGGTGCCGGGCTGGACCCACTTGCCCTCGTCGCCCTTGCGCCACTTTTCCGGATCGTCGTTGGCGACGATGTGGTCGGTATCGGTGCCGTAGGTCGCCTGGCTGCCGCCCGCGTCGAGCAGGTTGCCTTCGCGGTCGCGCTTCAGGATCGCGCGGAAGTTCCAGCCGTGGCCGTGATAGTCGGCGAACTGCGTGTCCTTGAGCTTGGGATTGAGGTCGTAGACGTTGCGCAGGAAGTCGACGTCGGCCCACTTGCCCTTGGGCGACGCCGCCTCGGGGTTGCGCTCGAGCACCTTGTGGACTTCCTCGGCGGTCGGATACTTCTGCTTCTCGGGCCACATGTGCGGCGCGTCGGATTCGTAGTCCCACATGGTGTAGCCCAGGTAGGGATTCACGAAGACGTTGGGCTGGTGCATGTGGCAGTTCATGCACTGCGCGGTCGGAATGGCTCGGGTGAAGACATGCTGCAGCGGGTGGCCGTACTCGCGGTCGTCCTCGTCGCTGCGCGAGAAGGCTTCCTCGCCGTGGCCGTCGCCATGGGCCTCTTCCTCGTGGCCCTTCTCGCCCTTGAGCTCACCGTGCTTGCGCTTCTTGAGATGCGCGATCGTGGGGTCCTTGGTGATCGACTGGCCGTCACGGCCGAGCGGCGCGTAGATCGAGCTTTCGCGCGGTTCGCGGCTGTTGGCGTAGACCACGTGGCAGGCCGAGCAGCCCGAGCTGCGGTAGTCGCCCGGCTGGTCGTTCGTGCCCAGGAACCAGGTGAACGGGTCGTTGAGGCGCGTCTTGGTGATGTTGAGCACCGGGATCGAGACGCGCAGGCCCGTGCCGGGGCCGCGGTTCGACTGGCGGATGTCGGGCCGGCCGGGTTCCTCGAGCCGCTGGGTCAGGCCGGTCGGGTTGGGCAGGCCCACTTCGGCGAACTGGGTGTTGATGTTGCGTCCGCCGCGCTCGAACACGCGGAACACGTCGGCGGGCGGAACCACGTTCCAGCGCGGCAGCGGATAGAGCGCTGCGATCGCGCCGCGCGCTTCCTGCTCGGGCGTGACCGTGCCCGGCTTTTCGCCCGGCGACTGGACCACGGCCGGCTCGCCCTCGCGCGTGTAGGCCTCGCCCAGGACGTAGTTCTTGAACGGCAGAATCCCGTTGTTGTACGAGCCGCCGCCCCACAGCATCGCGCCCGAGGCCATGATCGAGCGCTCGGCCGCCTCGATCACCGGCAGGTGGCAGGCGCCGCAGGCTTCGCGGGCGATGCGATAGTCGCCCGGATTGACGAAGCGCACGTACTCGGGCGATTCCCTGTTGAGCAGCGTGTAGGAGCGTTCCGGATTGCGCGATTCGGGATAGTGCCACGATTCCGGATACTTGGGCAGCACGTGCGCCCGGTCGCGGGCCTCGACATAGGCCGCCGCCTCGAAGCCCAGATCGGGATTGCCCATGACTTTCGGATTGCCGCCGTGGCAGTCGGTGCAGCCGAGCATGACCGCGGGCGTCGCATGCATGCTCGGTGCATCCGACGCGGTGTGGCACGAGATGCAGCCAGCGGACTTGGCATCGACCTGCGCCTGGGTCTGGCGCGCGGGCGCGGGGGCCGCCTTGACCAGCGCGTAGTCGCGCTCGACCGGCTTTTCGCCGCCCGAGGCGAGCAGGCTGCTCGCGGGCATGGCCAGCGCGGCAAGCAGGCCTGAGACAACGAGAAGAAGCCGGGTGATCTGCATCGTTGGGCGCATCAGTAGGTCAACACTATGTTGCCGAGGATCGAGTAATAGTTCTCGTCTCCGTCGAAGTTGGTGAACAGGTCGTTGAAGCCGTCACCGGGCACGAGCATCGCGCCCGAAAGGCGTAGAACGATGTTCTGGTTTGCCTTGGGCCGCCAGGTCGCCGCGGTGGAGATGTCCCAGCCGATGTCCTTGGGGATCGTGCCCTCGCTGCGCAGCGTCTGCAGGACCTTGGTGTTGTCGAACCACAAGTGGTTGGCATTGGTCGAGACGCGCAGTTCGGGGGTCAGGTCGAAGTCCGCCCCCGCGCCCAGCAGGATCGTGCCCGGGTTGTTGAAGTTCGACTGGCCCTGCTCCTTGGAGGAGCGCAGGTTGTTGAGGATGCCGTTGCGGCTGTTGATGCTGATCGCGCGGCCACCGCCGATGAAGGGCACCGGCTGACGGATCCAGTAGCTGGTATCGGCGCCCGCGAAGATCGGGTTTTCGAAGATCGCGTCGAAACCCTTCTCGGTGTTGTCGAACGGGTCGTCGTCGCCGCTGGCGTAAAGCGCGGAGAGGCGGAAGCGCATCCAGTTGCGATCGTAGCTCAGTTCGGCCGCGCCGAACCAGGCGCGGATGTCGGCGGGCTTGCCGGTGAAGACGTTGTTCTTGTCCTTGCCGAGCGCGAGATAGCCGAAGGCGGTCAGGTTGAGCCGGTCGAGCCGGCCGTCGACGCCGTAGCCGAGATAGGCGACGTCGTAGTCGCGGCCCTCGAGGTTGCCGATCAGCGCCGGGCGGACGGGGAAGCCGTTGTCGTCGATCTTGATGTCGTCGGCTTCGCGGTTGATGTTCACCGCCGCGATGACCTCGCTGGTCAGGCCGACTAACGGGAAGTCCTGGCGGTAGAGGTTGGCGATGAAGGTCCAGTCGTCGCGCGGCGCGTTGGTGATGTCGTTGAGGCCGCTGTTGGTGTCTTTCTCGAGCCGCCAGAGCAGGACCAGATTGTAGGCGAAGCGGTTGTTGTCGCGATTTCCGAAAAAGCGGAACGAAAGCTGGTTGTCCTGGAACAGGAAGCCGCGGAAGTCCGCCTGGAACGGCTGGATGCCGACGCGCAGCGATTCGAAGTCGTAGCGGTCGGAGGTGTTGCGCACGTGGTAGTCGAGAAAGGCTTCCTGCACGCCCAGGAACTGGTCGAAGCGGGTGCGGCCCTTGGTCGGCTCGACGTAGAGGATGCGCTTTTCGGGCACCTCGACGTAGTTCATGTTATAGGCGAGCGCGAGGCGCCACTCGACGTCGGGCGGCTTGTAGGCGGTGTTGCCCTTGATCAGCGCGGCGCCGACGAGAAAGGTCTGCGAGGCGATCAGGCTGGTCGGCCGCCCGAAGACGTCGTTGCTGCCGGGCCGTGCCGGATACTGGATGCCGACCGGCAGCGGAATGCTGCGCGGCTCGATCACCGTGTCGGAGACCGCGTTCAGCGAGAAGAACCAGTCGTCGCCCTTGATCGGCAGCCAGGGAACCTTGGCCGGATTGATCGGGCGATCGCCCTTGTAGGTGTTCTGGTGATAGGGATCGAAGAAGTTCTCCTTCACCAGGCCTAGCGTCTGGATCAGGCGCCAACGGTCGGGGATGGAGACTTTCTCGGCCGGGAAGGCTTCGGGCGGCGGGGCGCGCACCGCGCCGGGATTGTCCTGCGTGACCTGGTCGGGAAGGTCCGGCTGCGCGCCCGGGCGGCGGCGGCCGTCGAGCAGTTCGTCCTCGATATCCTCGGGCGCTTCCGGCGTGCCGGGGCGTCCGATGATGTTTTCAGGATCGGCCGAGGCGTCGGCTTCGGTTTGCGCCTCTGCCTCTTCGCCGTCCTGCTGCTGAGCGGGGGGCGCGTCGGCGGACGGCGCTTCGGCCATGCCGGCGGCATCCGACGCCGGCTGGGCGAAGAGAAGCGGGAGAGCGAGAGGCCAGTACGCCATTACTTGCCCTGACACACGTTCTGTTCCGACGTGCCGATGAAGGGCGCGAAGGGACAAGCGATGAAGGTCAATTGCTGGCTTCCGCTCCCGGCCGGGATCACGATCTTGTCGGAGCGGATCGCGAGCGGCGGGACGTTGACCGATCCACCCAGCTTCTCGCTGGCGTTGAACAGGCCGAGAAACGCGATCATGTCGCTCTGGTCGTCCCCGTCGCCCGACGATCCGATCGCGCCGACCAGTTCGTTTCCGCGATAGATCGGCGTTCCGCCGGCGAACAGCGTGATGCCGTTGTTGATCCGGTTGCGGCCGGTCGCCGGGACGATCGGCAGGTCGGAGCAGACCTTGGGCACGTCGTTGGCATTGACGCCCAGCACGTAGAGCACGTGCTCGATGATGTCGGGCGTCACCAGCCGTGACTGCAGCCCGGTGTTGAAGATGCTGAACTTGTCTTCCGGCACCGACAGCGGGCCAGGCGGATTGCCGCGCTCGCCGTCGGGGAAGTTGGGCCGCGCGAGGTTGCCGATCGCCTTGACCGAGAAGGCGGTGCCACCGGTCAGCGCGGACGAATCGTTGAGGAAGGCGCGGAACGCGGCGACGAAGGGCGGGACCGCGGGATCGGCCGAGGCCTGGAGGTCACTCGCGGCGAACCGGCTCGAGAAGAAGGCCATCGTCCGCGCCTTCTGCGGCACCGCGTCGATCGCGTCGACCAGCGCGTCGGGGCCGCGCACCAGGCCGAGGATCTCGCCGTTGGTATCGACCACGACGATCGTGTTCTGCGCGCGGTTGTCGACCGGGCGGCGCACTTGCGCGCGGGCGCGGCGCTGCACGTCGAACGCCTCGATCAGCATCGTGCGCACTTCGTTGGCGGTGAGCGGCTGCGAGACGTTGGCGGCGTCGGTCCCGGCCTTGGGCAGGTAGCGCGTGTTGCCGGTGCCGTCGCTGACCACCCAGATATCGGGATCGTCGTACCCGTCCGAGGGCTTGGCCGGACGCACGCCCGATTCCTCGGTGCCGTAGACCGCGCCGGCCACGATGCCCGCCGTCGCGTCGTAGTAGCCGCGCACCGAGACGAGACCGCCCACCGATCCGTTGATCGAGGCGAAGCTCGGCGCGCTTGCCGGATTGCTCAGGAAGTCGCTCGGTGTGGCGTCGGAAAAGCGCAGCAGGGTGCCGTCGATCGAGATACGCGGCGCCTTGATCTCGGGCGCGGGCTCGAAGCCGGTGGTCGCCGCGAGCGCGACGGTTTCCTCGCGCAGGTCCGCGTCGGTGTCGCGATACTCGGTATCGAAACCGTAGACGCCGTCGCCCACGACCGCGACCGAGCCGACCACCGCGCCCTGCTTGTAGAGCGGGAAGGCGCCCGCGTCGGCCCCGACGCCCAGCGGGCCGCGCTTGGTTCCGGCGAGGTTGCCCGGGACGCCGACCCCGAGGAAGCGGTTCGACACGTCCGAACAGGGAAGCTGCGAGAGCTGCACCGAGAACAGCGCGCCGCTTTCGAGGCCCTGCGTCGTCGCCGAGGGCGGGAAGACTTCCTGGACGATGTCGTTGGCGGTGCGGCTGGAGAAGGCGCCGCCGACCGACGAGAAGTAGGACGAAGTCAGCGCCTTCGAGATACCGCCCGCGAGCGCCGCCGGCGCCGGCAGGTCGAGGCCCTGCAGGTCGGTCTTCGAGCCATCGGGCGCGAGCGGCGTCTTCAGCGTCAGGTCGGTGCCGTTCATCACGAAGACTGCGAGAACGTTACCGACGCGGTCGATCACGACGATGCCCGCCTTGAAGTTCTGCGCCTGCGCCTCGGCGACGCCTTGCGCGATGATCTTCTCGATATCGGCGACCGTGAGCCCGACTTGCGCCGGGACCTGGAAGACCGAGCCCGAGGGCGGCGGCGGAACCGTGGGCGTCGGGGTCGGGGTTGGGGCCGGCGAGGAATCGCCGTCCCCGCCGCCGCACGCGGCCAGCAGCAGCGCAAGGCCGCTGATCAGGGCTGTCGCCCGGCGCATCGCCATCAGCGCAGCCTCCCGATCGCGCCCGTCGCCTGGCCGAGCGCGGAGCGGAACGCCGAGGGGTTGTAGCCTTCGGGCGTACTCACCGCGGCATAGGCGCGATTGATGTTCGCGCGGATGCCCGCGGCGGCGCCGACGGTGACGCGCCCCTCGCGCACCAGCGCGTTGAGCAGCGTGTCCACCGCCATGACCGCCTGGGCCGAGCCGGTATAGTCGGTGAAGCGCGCGGTCGTGGTCTGGCTGGCGATCGCCGAGATCACCTGGAATGCCGTCCCGCCCGAATAGCCCCGGGCGGAAAGCGTGTCGGACAGCGCGCCGGCGGCCGAAGCGAGCTTCTGCGCCGCCGCAGCCGCCTCGCCGCGTCCCTTGCCCATCGCCGCGTGGAAGGCACGCGCGGCGGCATCGAAGCTGGCGCCCTGGCCCGGCGCGAGCACTTTCGCCACCGCCGAGAGCATGATGATGTTCTCGTCGTTGTAGGGCGGATTGCCGAAGGGGATCGGCCGCGCCGGATTGGTCTCGAAGGTCCGCCTGGCGTCGGGCTTGTCGCTGATGCCGCGATGGCAGCTATGGCAATCGAAGAAATAGAACTGCGGGAAGGCGCCCTCGGTGCCCAGCTTGGGGTCGGCGTAGAGCGTCGCCTGCCGGCGTACCGCCTCGGCCTGGCCCACCGCCCACATCTGCACGCTGTCCACCCGACCCTTGCGGCGGGTGTAGTCGGCGTCGAGATTGTAGTGCTGCTGGAGCGAGGAGAAGAGATCGAGTTCGAACGACACGCGCGGATGGCCCGCCGCCATCATCGCGTGCGTCACGAACTGGCCCGTGTCGCTCGAGCCGAAGTGGCAGTCGAGGCAGACTTGCGCGCGCACCTTGGGGCGTTCGAGCGGAACCAGGCCCGCCGCGACGTTGGACGCATGCGTGGCGGGAAGCGCATAGTGGCTGGAGAGCCAGCCCGACGCCGCGCCGTGGCAACCCTCGCAGGAAACGCCGTCGGAGATCTGGTAGCGCGCGCCGCGCGCCGAGGCGGGTGCATTGGTGGCGTGGCAACCGAGGCAGGCGGTCGCGCTGCCGGCCTTGCCCAGGCCGAGCGCGGAGGCGATCCGTTCGCCGCGTGGGGTGGAGAGCACGGCGGACGCGCGGCTGTGCGCGCCGGTCTTGCTCGAGGGCTCCTGCCAGATTCGCAGTTCGTCCTGGCGCACGACCTTGCCGTCGCCCTCGTTGCGGCCATGGCAAGTCGAGCCGGCGCAACTGGCGACCCCTTCGTAGGTCCCCGCGGCCCGAGCGACACTCCAGACACTTCCGCAGGCCAGAAGCACAAGGCAAATTGTTTGAAAAGCCCTAAGAAATGGCCTGAACGACCAACGCAACGCCCCCGTATGCGCCACAGTCATGATCCCCCTTGTTCGCAGCGATCCGAATCGTCTTCGCCGCAATTCTCCTCCCACAAGTCGTCGTTACCTACCCCGGTCACGGGTTCGTCAACAAGAGGAAGAAGTGAATCGGGCGGACTTTCTTCAAATTCGATCAAGACCGTGTCGCTTTCGATCAATTCCTGAGTGTCCACCGGAGCTTCGAACTCCTCGAGTTCGCCGAGTTCGGCATCGCGCGGCAGATCCGGCACGATCGGCGGTTCCGTTGGCGTTGGCGTCGGTGTCGGCGTCGGTGTCGGCGTCGGTGTCGGTGTCGGCGTTGGTGTTGGCGTCGGTGTCGGCGTTGGTGTTGGCGTCGGTGTCGGCGTTGGCGTTGGCGTCGGTGTCGGCGTCGGTGTCGGTGTTGGCGTTGGCGTCGGTGTCGGCGTCGGTGTCGGCGTTGGCGTTGGCGTCGGCGTTGGCGTCGGTGTCGGCGTCGGTGTTGGCGTCGGTGTCGGCGTCGGTGTTGGCGTTGGCGTCGGCGTCGGTGTCGGCGTCGGTGTTGGCGTTGGCGTCGGTGTTGGCGTTGGCGTTGGCGTCGGCGTTGGCGTCGGTGTCGGAGTTGGCGTCGGCGTTGGTGTCGGCGTCGGAGCGACGCAGCCCACGGATGCCAGGCCGATGATGCAGCCGTTGATCGTCGACTCATCGTCGAAGCCGGTGGCGGTTGGCGCTGGGGTGCCGTTGATCACCACGAAGGGCTCGGTCGCGAGCCCGGCCGCGTCGTTCACCACGCCGTTGATCGCGATGATCGTCGTCGTGCCGTTGGTGTCGATGTCGAGCGTGTCGGACAGGATGCCCTCGCGATCGGCGTATTGCGTGCTCACGCCGGTGTTCTGCACGTAGAACCCGGTATCGGCGGTGGCCGTGATCGCGCCCGCCGTGAGCACCGCGCCCTGGCTGGTCGGCTGGTCGAGCAGCGCGGTGATCTGGCCGGTGGTCGTTGCCGAATCGATATCGTCGATCACCGCGGAGGTCGCCGCGAAGATCTCGTCGGCCGACAGGGTAAGCCGGCCCGACGGCACATCGTCGCCGAGCAGCCGGATGAGACCGTTCTGATCGATCACGACCTCGATGCGCTGCGCGTTGAGGGCGAGAGTCGAAAGCGGCCCGCCTGCGGTGAGGTCTACCGCGCCGACCACTTGGAGGAGCCCGAGCGTGTCGATCGAAACCGTGCCGTCGCTGCCGATCGGGCCGGTGTCGCCGTAAAAGAATGACAGGTCGCGCACGATCACCGTGAGTGGCGAGTCCCCGGCCGCGGAGATCGCGATCGAATCGTCCGCCGCGAGACGGCCGAACTCGTCCTGATCGAGGCTGTAGGCCGGATCGGACCCCGCGGTGCCGCCGATGTAGGTCGGATTGTCGATATTGACGTTGGTCAGCTCGATCGAGCTGGTCGACTGCCCGGACGTGCGGCGCACGCCCAGCCGCGATCCCGAATCGAGTACGATGTCGCTCGAGAACACGCGGATGACCGGCGAATCGACCGTCGCCGCGTCGCCCGACAGGAAGAAGGTTTCGCCCGCGTCGAAGTTCGCCTGCTCGCTGGCGATCACTTCGCCGGAGATATCTATGTCGGTCTCGGCCGAGACGAATACGCTGCCGCCTTCGACCAGCGTGTTGATCGTGACCGAACCGTCCGTGCTGATCAGATCGACCCGCGCGGGCGGATCGACGACATCGACGACGAGGTCGTCGACCGTCCGGATGAACACGTCCCCGTCGGTCGCGTTGGCCTCGGCGATGTCGAGCCCGGCCAGCGAAATGAGCTCGATGTCGGTGCCGGTCGCGGTGACTTGTCCGGCCGATCGCAGGTCGACGCTCACCGCGATCGGGCCGTCGGTCGCGGTGAGCAGGGTCGTGCCGCCTGAGGCGAGGCGTTCGAGGTCGATGCCGTCCGGCGCGGTGATCGTGACGTTGCTGCCGGCGGTGGTCTGGCCCGTCCCGGACACGAGGCTTTCGCTGACCACGCTGAGCGTGCCGCTCGTGGTGAAGTTCGCGGCATTCGCGAAGTCCAGGAGGATGTCGCCCGTCGCATCGAGCGAGGAGTTGCCCAGAACCTGCAAGACGATGTTGTCTAGCGATACCGCGATGCCGATGCCGTCCGCGCGCGCGTTTCGGCCGTTGGCCGATGCGAAGAGGCTGCCGCCGACTTGCAGGAAGCTGTCGGTGTTCGTCGCCGAACCTGTGATCTCGATGAGCCCGGCCTGCGAGGCGCCCGTATTGCTCAGCGCGTCGATGCCGCCGAAGCCGCTCGCATCGAGCACGAGGTCGCCGCCGATGGTGTTCTGCCCGCCGCCGAGTTCGATGCCGATGTCGCCGCCCGAGCCCGAGCCGGCCCCGCCCGACACATTGCTGTTGCCGCCGAAACCGAGCGCCTCGAGTCGCACATCGCTGCCGAAGGTGAGCGTGCCGCCGTTTTCCGCCAGGAGGACCGAGCCCCCGGTGCCGTCGCCGTCGCGTCCGCCGCGCCCGTTGGCCTGCATGGTCGCAATACCGACGACGCTGATGGTGCCGCCCGTTCCGGCGATGATCTCGCTCGATCCGCCGGTCCCCGACCCGAAGCTGGAGCCGAAGAGACCCGTCTCGGCCCCCGAATCGGTGTCGAGCGTCCCGCTCACTTCCAGGAGGCCTGAATTGCGCGCCGTCACCAGCACGGTGCCGCCTTGCGCGTCGCGCGTGAGCGCAGGGCTGGGGGTAGGTGTCGGCGTCGGCGTCGGCGTTGGTGTGGGCGTGTCGGTGTTCTGCGTGGCCGGCGCGGTCACGACCAGCGAGGCGACGCGAATCGTGCCGCCATCGGCGATGACTTGCGCGGTTCCGCCTTCTGCCGGGTCCACCGCTGCCGGGCTGGACGCGAACTCGGCCGTGGCATCGACAGTGGCGTCGTCCAGCGTGATCGTGCCGCCGGTCGACCGAAGCGTCGCGGTTCCGCCGATCGCATTGCCGCCGGTGGTGTCCGCGCCGCTGCCGTAGCCCGCGACTCCCCTGGCGGAGATCGCCGTGCTGCCCCCGGTCGCGGTGAAGCTGCCCGCCGATGCGCTGAGCCGCGCGGTGCCGCCCGCCGCGTCGCCGCCGGTGGTACCGGGTTGCGGATCGAAATCGGTGAACGCATCTGCCGTCACCGAGACATCGCCCGAGACCGCGACGGTGGCGCCGGTCACGTCGAACGCGGCCGTCCCGCCCTCGGCATTGCCCATCGTGCCGGCATCGAAGGCCTCGCCGCCGGTGCCGTCGGCGTTCACCGTGAGGTCGGTTCCCACGGTCAGCGTGCCTGGGCCCGCCGTCGCGGTGATCGCGCCGCCGGTGCCGTCGCCCGCCGTGCCCTCGTTGGTGTCGCCGCCGACGCCCGCGACGATGAGCGAGAAGCCGCCGCTCACGGTCATCTCGCCGCTGGTGCCGATCGCAAAAGTGCTCGGCCCGCCGCCGGTGCCGGTGCCCCCAAGCGTATCGCCGAAGCCGCCGATGCCGCTGCCGTCGAAGTTGAAGCCGCCCGAAGTCGTCACCGAGCCGCCGCCGCTCACCTCGCCGTCGAACGTGCCGCCGAGTCCGTCGCCGCCGTTGCCGCCGGCGCCATCCGAAATGTTCGAGCCGCCACGCCCCGCCGCGTAGAAGCCGATGCCCAGCGAGGAATCGATCGAACCGCCGTCGACGTCGAGCGTGATGTCGCCGCCGGTGCCGTCGCCGCCGGGCTCGGCGGCCGCGTAGCTCTCGCCGCCCCGGCCCGAAACGTCGATGTACAGCCCGATCTCGGAGCCGCCTGCGGTTATCGTGCCGCCGTTCGCGGCTTCGACGCGCGCGGAGCCGCCTTGTCCGGACCCCGCGCCGCCGCTGCCGCCGAAGCGGTCGCCGCCTTCAGCACGGGCGCTGGCCGCGAGATCGCCGCCGGCAATGATCTCGCCGCCGTCGATCGCGCTCACGGTGACGACACCGCCGGTCGCATTGGCGCCGGTGAAGCCCTCGACGATGGTGGGTGCGCGTTGGGCCTCGGCGCTGAGTCCGATGTCGAAGTCGGTCTCGATCGAGCCGCCCGCCGCGCTGACGGTGGCGCTGCCTGCCTGGTTGGTCGCGGGATTGAAGGCAGCGCCCGAGCCGTAGAGTGCGTCGGCATCGACCAGCACTGTGCCGAAGACCCTTACGGCGAGCGCCGAGGTCGCGGTGAGCGAGGCGGTGCCTCCGGTGGCGGTGCCGCCCGCACCACCGCTGGTCGCGCTGCCGCCGGTCGCGGTGGCGTCGATGCGGATGCCGTCGGTCGAGACGTCTCCGCCGGTCCCCGAGAACGACGCGGTGCCGCCCTGGGCCGTGCCGGCATCGCCGGCGTCGGCATCGAGGCTCTCGCCGGTGGCGCGGACCGCGATCAGTCCGAAGGTGTCATCGCCGTTGCCGAGGACGTTGGTGGTGCCGCCGTTGGAGACGAATGCCGCGGTTCCGCCGATACCCGCGCCCGAATCGCCGATTTCGGAAAGTCCGCCCTGGCCGCTGGCATCGATGTTGGCCTCGAGCACCTCGAACAGGCCGTCCTCTACGACGAGGCGGGCCGCACCACCCTCTCCGAGCCCGCCGGCGACGGCAGGCGTGGGCGTTGGTGTCGGAGTGGGCGTTGGTGTCGGTGTCGGTGTCGGAGTTGGAGTGGGGGTCGGTGTCGGTGTCGGTGTTGGAGTTGGAGTTGGAGTGGGGGTCGGCGTTGGCGTTGGCGTTGGTGTCGGGGTTGGCAGCACGGTATCCCCGCCGACGCCTTGCGCTTCGACCGCCACCAGCTCGCCGATCAAGACGGTTCCGCTGCGCAGTTGCGCGGTTGCGGTGCCGCCCTGGCCGATGCCGCCGGCGGTGCCGTCGTACTCCGCCGAGGCATTGCCGCGGGCAAAGACGAAGAGGTTGTCGGCGGTGACTCGGGTCTCGCTCACGCCCGCGTAGGTGTCGAAGGTCGCCTCGCCACCTGTCGCATTGAAGCCGACGCCGTCCGGCGGGGGTGGTGCGAAGGAGAAATCGGTCTCGCCCGCATCGGCGGTGACGACGATCGAATCGACGATGTTCAGCGCCGAGCCGCTCACTACGAGGTTCGCGGTGCCGCCGATCACGTCGGCGGGAGTCGAGCCGCCGCGCGCGCCGAACGCGCGCGCATCGATGATCAGGTTTCCGGCGCCCGAGGTCGGCGTGGGCGTGAGCGTCAGGGCACCCACTTGCGATTGTCCGGTGGTCGCGAGGCTGCCGCCGTCGGAAACCGTCACGCTGGCCGTGCCGCCTTGCACGGTGCCGGCCGAGGTCAGCGCCCCCGAGCCTCGCGCGCTGCCCGAGATCGTCACGCTGGCCGCGGTAACGCTGCCCCCGGCGACGGCGAGGCTGGCGCTGCCGCCGGTGAGATTGGGCGAGGAGTCCGCGGGATCGGGTGAGCCCTCGCCGCCCGAGACGCGCGCGGACGCGCCCACGGTCAGCGCATCGCCGATGGTCAGCGTCGAACCGGGGCCGACGGTGACCGAGGCGCTGCCGCCGTCGACGGCATTGGGCTGGCCGAAGTTCTCGGAAAAGGCGCCCGCGCTAAGGTCCACGCCGAAGGTGACGTCGAGTGTCGAGGCGCCGGTGACCGTCAGCGATGCCGTTCCGCCCTGGGCATCGCCGCCCAACGATCCATTGACCGAGGAGCCCGCTTCGGCATTGGCATTGATGTCGAGGAAGTCCCAGGTCTGGTCCGCGCCGCCGGACACCTCGACCGAGGCATTGCCACCCTGGGCCGAACCGCCTTGCGCTCCACCGAAACCGCCGAAGCCATTGGCACTGATGAAAACGCTCGATACGTCGATCGAGCCCTCGATGGTCCGCACGCTCACCGTGCCGCCGGTGCCGCTTCCGCCGACGCCCGTTTCCGGTCCCTCGCCGACGAACGCGTAACCGCCGAAGCCGGGGGTTGCGAGCGAAAGGTAACTGGCTTCGATCGTGCCGCCGTTGTCAACCGCGACATCGATCGTGCCGCCGCGCGCATCGCCGCCCTGGCTGGTGTCGTTGGCGCCGTTTCCGTAGGCATCGAGCGTGATGTCGAACGCCGAAATCAGGCCGCTGTCGGCCAGGATCGTGATGTTTCCGCCCTGCGCAGGGGTGCCGGGATCATCCGAACTGCCGTCGGCATAGACCGTGAGCTGGTCGGCGAAGACGATCGAGGCGCCCGACCGCGTCTCGATGTTGACGTCCGCGCCATTGGGTGAACCCGTCGCATCGATGAACAGCGACGTCCCCGTCGACTGGAAGGCGATCTCGGCGTCGCCATCGGCGATGATCTCGGTCAGCCTGTCGGCGTCGAGCGTGACGCGGCCCTCGAAGGTCACCGAGCGGTTGACGCCGGGAACGACGCTGATCGTGTCGGTCGCGAAGGCATCGACCCGGTTCTGGAAGACGCCGGGGCCGATCGTCATGCTGCCCAGGCTGTCGGTGGGCAGGTCGGTGAAGTCGTAGACGCTGTTCGCTTCGGCGCCCGCGCCTGACGAGAGGATGATCGCGCTGCCGTCGTCGCTGGCGATCGCCGCCGGCTCGTAGCCGATCGTGCCCGACAGCAGCATGGTCAGCGCGTCGTTCTTGGGGATCGCGACCATGCGGATCTGCTTGACGTCCTGCGAGGACGTGCTCGCCGAGCCGGTCGTGGTTCCGGTATGGATGATGCCGTGGCCGCCGTCCTCGGCGTCGGGATCGTCGGTGCCGACGGTGACGTTGATGTCGATCAGCCCGGTGTTGATCGTCAGTTCGGCCTGCTCGGCCGCGACATAGGCAATCGGACCATCGGCGCTGACGTCGCCCGCCTGAACGATGCGCGGCGAGACGATCGCGAGATAGGAGGAACTGATCAGCGAGGCGGCGCCGTCGCCACTCTGGATCTCGACGCGCGAATCCGAATTCGCCGGTCCGGTGACCGAGAAGCGCCCGGCGAGGAAGTCGCCCGCGGCGTAGCTCGCATAGTCGACGTCGAGCGTGGTGAGCACGAGGCCCGCGACGTTGAAATCGGCGTTCGGGCCGATGACGATGCCGTTGGGCGAATAGAACCAGATCTCGCCGAGCGACGAATTGACGGTGCCGTCCATGCTGATCGACTGGCCGTTGACGTCGGGCAGGATGCGGTTGAGGACGACGAAGCGGCCCGAAAAGCCGCTGCCGGTGTTGAAGTTGGCGGTCGTTCCGGTGGGCTGGAAGTCCCAGACGGTGGGCGTGGGAGTCGGAGCGGGCGTCGGACCCGGCGTCCAGTCGATCACGACTTCGTCCGAGGTCACCTCGACGGTGGTGGTGCCCGATCCGTCGAAGAAGTCGGCCGTACCGACCTGAACTTCGTGCGAGCCCTGAAACGATTGCGCGCGCGCCGCCGAAGGCGCGACCGTGAGGCTCAGCACCAGCGCGAGCGTGCTGGTCCCGCCCAGGATGCGCGAGCGGCTCGGATGGAACTTGCGGCGGCGCAGGCTTTGCGATTTCATCGTCAGCGATCCCATGGCGCCAGCAGCGCTCGCAGATTGAACAGCACCCGCACGTCGCCGCGCTCGGTCTCGAACGGTGCCTTCGTCAGGGGCGCCGCGACGGTCAGGCTGGCCTGGATGTGATTGCCCCAACGGCCCCGCACCCCGCCGCCGACCGATTGCACGCTCTCCGGATCGTCGAAGGCGCCGCCGTCGCGGTTGGTCCAGACCCAGGCGGCGTCGAAGAAGGCGAACGGCTGGATGGTGAAGGCATCGACGCCGCGCGGCACGAGCTTGCCATAGCTCACTTCGAACGAGGCGCCGAGGCCGCTGTCGCCCAGCACGCGCCCCGGATCATAGCCGCGCCCGACGGTGTAGTTGCTGACGCTGTACTGCTCGAAGCCGAGCAGCGCGTCGGGCGAATACTGGATGCGCGGCTCGACCGAGAGCGCGATCTCGGGCGTCGGGCGATACTGCGCCAGCCCCTCGAAACGCACGACGAAAGCCGAAGGATCGGCGAGGACGCGGCTGATCGGCACGTTGGGCGCGATGCAGTCGGTAATCGGCGAGCAGTCGTCGCTCGCGCCCAGGCCCGAAATCCCCTGCCGCAGTTCGAGCGCGCCGCGCAGCGACCACTTGGGTTCGAGGAACGAATAACCGCCGCGGCCGATGATGCTGTCGGCATCCATCGTCTCGCCCTCGATCCGGGCGTAGAACACGCGCAGCTTGTCCTCGGTGATCCGCGTCGATCCGAAGTCGACCGACTGGTCCACGATATCGAGCCCGCCGCCGACCATCACGCTCGCCTTGCGCGAGCGGAGCAGCGGGTAAGTCAGGCCGATGCCGCCGACGAGCGTCTTGGAGCTGAAATTGCCGCCTCCCGCCGATGGCTCGCTCTCACCGTAGAGGATATTGGCGCCAAGGCGCAGGCCGTCGGCGTTGAGCGCCAGGTCGTGCGCCGCCTGGACGACGACCTGCTCGTCGAAGTCGAGCGTCGCGAATCCGGCGAGGACGGTGCGGTCGCCCATGCCGATGAGGTCGTTGAACACGAGCTGGGCCGAAAGGTTCTCGCGTCCCACGGACTTCGAGCCATAGTTGCGGATGCCGACGGCCGCCTGGATCGGCGTGCGTTCGACGAGGACGTCGCCGATCACGTCGCCGCGCGCCCCGCCCTTGGCGGGACGCAGCGTCAGCCGCACGGCGTAGCCGGGCAGGTCGGAAAGCAGCAGCAAGTGCCGCTCGGCCTGGTCGGCGTTGAAATACTGTTCCTTGGTGAGCTTGGCGAGGTGGCGCTCGATCAGCTTTGCGCTGGGGCCGACGTCGCCGCGCGCCTGGACCTCGACGAGCCTGGCGATGAGCACGTCGAGCTGCACCGTGCCCGCCTTCTCGATCCGCTGCGGCGGGATCTGGACGGCGGCGAGGTAGCCCATCTCGCGCAGCATCGTCGCGGCGCGGTCACGCACTTCGCACAGTGTCGAGACCGGCACCTCGCGTCCGGCGAATTCCTGCCAGCTCGAGGCGAGCCGTTCGGGCGGAACGACCGCGAGCCCGCTGAACTCGACGCGGTCGAAGGTGACCATGGTATCGGCGAACGAGGGATCGGCGAGCGGGCAGGGGCCGCGCTCGATCTCACTGTCGACGGTGAGTTGCGGACCGCGCCGCTGCTCGCGCAAGGCGCCGTCGATGCCGAGTTCCTCGCGCGTCGGCGGGACGCTGGCCTGCTGCGCCTGGGCGGCACTCGCGAACGAAAGCAGCGCGACCGCCGCGACGGCGGATGCGCGACCGCATCGGAGGCGGACAAACTTCGAGTGCGCCTTTGCGAAAGCCAACGAACCCCCCTTTCGCTGCCGCGCTTGATGACGCGTGACAGCCCCTTATTACGCCACCCCTGGCGCTTCCGTACTCCCACGGAAGCAGATATCAGCACCCGAGCTTTCCACCGAAGCGAAGGCAAGGTGCCAGCAGAACTGCCCGCGGGCAAGTTCTGTGTATCGTCAACTGCTTGGTAATGCCATTGTATCGGTCAGCATTTGCAGTTGTGCCGTGCACTTGTTCGCAATCAGTGCACTTGCCAATTCCTCCGGCGTCTGCGGCTGTTCGGCGAGAACCACGAAAGTCACGTCGCGGCTCATGCCCTGTCCGCTGATGCGGTAGGTCGATCCGTTCGCGATGGCCGCGCCCGCCGGACGCCAGGTTCCGACATAGGCGTTGCTGTTGAACGAGACCGACGAATCACCCGATCCGTCGAGCGCGCTCACCGAATAGGACGAGGCGTTGGCGCCGTTCGGCCGCCAGATGCTCACCGCCCCTGGATTGACGATGCACATCCGCCCGTTGCCGGTCGCATCGACATTCCAGATGTTGGTGTTGCGCGCGGTGCTGCCCGAGCCGCGCACCGCTCCGGTCCGGACGCGCGACGGCCGGACCAGCGCGTTGAAGGCCATCGTGCGCGGGGGCATCCCCGATGCGCCGACCTTTTGCGCGCCCGGACCGCGCAGGACGCGGGTTCCGCTGCCGTCGAGGATGGTGACCGAATCGCCCGCGCGCAGCGTGATCGACGCCGAATCGTCGAGCTTGGTGCCTGCCGGATACTTGCTGGCCGATGGACCGCTCGAGGCCACCACGATTCCCGCCATCGCCATGTGCGGCAATGCCAGGGTCGTGGCCGCAAGCAGTACTGCCGCTCCCTTACCCCAGTACATATGCATTGTCCCTTTCACACTCCGAAAGTCTTTTTAGCAGACACAGTAATGCCCTGTCAGCAGGATGCTTGTCTGTGAGCTTTCGCACTATCGCGATCGATTCTTCCGGATCGGAACTCAAAACCGCCATCGCCCGCGTCAGTTCGGCGCGATCTTCTTCGGGAAATTGCGGAGCTGGCTCGAATAGCTCGACCGGGCTGGCGCGCCCGCGCAGCGTCACGCGGCCCATCGGCCGCCACCAGTCGAGCCCCGAACGCTCGGCGAACTCGCGGCTCGCCATGACCGCCGAGTCGAGCGCCTTGTTGGCCGATTCGAGCCGCGCCGCAGTGTTCATCGCATCGCCGAGCGCGGTGTACTGGATGCGGCGCTCGCCGCCGAAGTTGCCGACCACCGCTTCGCCGAAATGCATGCCGACGCGGGTCTTGCCCACACGCGGCATGCCCGGCGCCATGCTCTTGCGGAAGTCCTCGCCCGCCTGCCACATCGCATAGCCGGCGAGCGCGGCCTTGCGGCCGTCGTCGGGCCGTGAGATCGGCGCGCCCCAGAACGCGACCACCGCGTCGCCGACGTACTTGTCGATGATCCCGCCATGCTCGAGCACGACCGCGCTCAGCCGATCGAGATAGTCGTTGAGCAGCTTGGCGACCTGCTCGGGCGCGAGCTGATGCGACAGCTCGGTAAAGCCTTCCAGGTCGCTGAACAGGATGAACAGCTCACGTTTGGCGCCGCTGAGCGCGAGCCGGTCGGGATGGTCGATGATCTCCTGCGCGATGTCCTCGGGCAGGTACTTGCCGAGCGCGGTCTGCGCGAACTGCCGCTCGACCGCGCTCGATGCGCGCACCAGCGAGGACACCGCGAACAGCCCCAGCGCCCAGGCGATGATCCAGCCCACCGCGGGCAGGCCGAGCGTGTCGAAGCCCTGCGCCTGCATCGAGAACGGGATGCCGGCGATGAGGCCGAGCTGAAGCACCAGGAACGGCATCATCCGCGAGATCCGCGTCTCGATGAGGCTGGTGAGCCCCGCCGCGACCACCCACAGGATCGCCGCGAGCCAAAGCTGCCACGGCGCGAGGTGGGGCAGCGTCGCTCCGTCGAGCATCTGCGAGATCATCGTCGCGTGGACCCGGATTCCGGGCGGCGCCGGCGAGAGATCCTCGATCGGCCGGACGCAAGACTCGGTACCGTCCGCGGCCTCCTGCATCTGGCAGTCGGGGAGGAAGGGCGTGAAAGCCGTTTCCACCCGGTCGGTATCGACGATCTCGCCGCCGATGAGCACGTAGCGGCCGCGCACCTGCTGCGCGATCTGCTGCGACAACTCGGGGATCTCGAGCAGCGCCGGGTCGGCGAAGAGATCGATCTCGAGCGCCGAATAGATCGGCGCCTCGGTCGCTGGCAATCGATAGCGGATCGCGCCGGAATAGCGATCGAAAGGCTTCCAAGCGGGGTCGCCGGCCTTCTCCAGCATGGCCTTGCCGAGCAGCAGGGGAAAGCCGGGCAGCCGCTCGGGCCAGCGCCGTGCGACGCCATCCTCGTAGTTGAGCCGGATGCTCGCCGGACCCGCGCGCGTGCCCTTCAGCGCGTCGAGGAAGGCATCGAGGTAGGCCTGCTGCTCGTAGACGATGTTCTGCGCGTTGCCCTCGAAGGTGGTGTAGCCGATGCTGACCGGGGTCTTCATCGCGCGCAGCGCCGCGATCAGTTCGGCGTCCTCGGCTTGCGGCTGGTCGAACAGGATGTCGATGCCGATCGCCTTCGCGCCCATCGTGTCGAGCTGGCGCAAGGCGCGCGCGAGCATCCCGCGATCGAGCGGCGAACGCTTTTCGGCCTTGATCAGGGTCTGTTCGGTATAGGCGACGATCAGGACCCGCTCGTCCTGCGGCACGTGCTCGGCGGTCTGGAACGCGCGCACGTCGTAAAGCGAGCGCTCGGCGTCGCTGAACGCGGGCAGATACCAGCTATAGCGCGCGATCAGCAGCGCGAGCAGCAAGACGACGCCGGTGCTCGCCATGCGCAGCGCGCTGGCGGCCCGGACGCTGCGCCAGCCCTTGCGGAGCAGGTCAAGGCTCCCGCCCCGCGTCGATCCCTCGGCCGGAGCCATCGGATCAGTCGCCGGCGATGGGCTTCGCGGCGTCGCCGATGATCGCGAAACCCGCCCAGTAGAACGGATGCGAGGTATCCGGATCGTCCATCAGGGCAAGTTCCGCCTGCCGCAGCGCCTCGCCCGTCGAGGCGGTCTTGTCTCGGTAGAAGTTGGTGAAAAGGCGCTCGGTCGCGTCGTAGTCGTCGGGTGCGGGCCAGTGGCTGGCGACGATCTGGCGGCCGCCCGCGGCGATGAAGGCGCGCACCAGCCCGTCGAGCGACTGCCCGCCGCCGCCGACGACGCCGGCTTCCTTGGTCGCCTCGAGGCTCGCGCCGCCGGCGGTGTCGCAGGCCGAGAGCACGACAAGGTTGGCGTCGATCTTGAGGTCGAAGATCTCGGAGAACGAGAGCAGCCCGTCCGACTGCGGGCCGCCGAACGAGGTCAGCAGCGCCGGGCGCACCGGGCAGCCCATGGCCGGCGCTGTCACGAGACCGTGCGTCGCGAAATGCAGGATGCGGTAGTCGGCGAGGTCATCGCGCGTCTTCACCGCCGTGTCGGTGAACTCGCTGCCGGTCAGCAGCGTCGCCCCGCCGCGATCGAGCACGTTCGTCGCCGAGACCAGCTCCCTCGCGGAAATCGGATTGTTCCAGACTTCGGCGGGCCACAGGCATCCGGCGTCGCCGCCGTCGGTGGTCAGCATGGCGTTGCGCATGCCGCCGGAGATGCCGCTGCCGCCGAGCGGGGCGTTCTGCCCGAGGCCGAGGAACGACTTGCTCGCGGCCGAGACCGGCGCGTTGCGCGCGTCGCGGAAGCTCGCCGCCGAGATCGCGGTGCTGACCGCGCGGTTGCGGCCGAGCCAGTCTATGCCGGTGAAGTCGTATTCGTCGCCGCCTCTGGCGACCTTGGCGCGATAGGCCTCGATCCCGACGCTGTCGCCGGTGAGCAGGTTGAGCGGCAATTCGAGCATCGCTCCGTCGGGCTCGAAAACGATGTGCTTCACCGACGCGAGATCGCCCGCGACCGGCCCGAGCAGCGCGTCGTAGAGTTCGGCGGATGCTCCGATCTGGAACGGATAGGTGGTCTGCACGCCGTTGATCACGATCGAGATGCTGTCGCGCATCGTCGTCACCAGCGCGTCGAGCTTGGCCGAATCGATCGGCAGCTTCCACGCGGTCAGGCGCGTGGGCGAGGCGTAGATCGCGTAGTCCGAGCCAGCAAGCTCGACCATCTTGAGATAGGCCTCGCCGCTGCCCAGCATGCCGCGCAGCTCGTCGAGCGTGATCGTGCCCGACGCGACGGCGCGGTACGAGGGATAGGCGGACAGTGCATTGACGGTCTCGCGCTGCTCGGTCGCGAGGCGCTCGACCTTGTCCTGCACCGCGGCCAGTTCGGGCGTCGCGGCGCCGGCGGATTCGGCCGCCTCGAGCCGCGCGAGCTCGATCCGTGCGCGTTCGAGCTCGCGGCTGATGTCCTGCCCCCGGCGATAGAGCTGCGCCGCTTCGCCACGGCCCGATTCGAGTTCGCGCGAAAGCTGGATCAGCGTGTCGGCGGCGCCCGGGCGCGGCACGAGCTGGGCGACGTCGAACAATTCGGAAACCGCCTCGGGCGACGAATCGCCCCGCGCCACCAGCATGTCGAAATAGGGGCGCATCAGGTTCTCGAAGCCGGTGATCTGGCCGCGCGCGGTGGCGACGTTCTCGACGATGGCGCGGTAGGTGGCGCGTGCCTCCTGCTCCTCGCCGCGACGCGCGAGGAAGCCCGCCATGCGCGCGCGCGCCATGTTGACCGAGGTGCTGTCGGGATACTGGAACTCGACGAGTTCGAGCGCGCGGCGCAGATAGGCCTCGGCCTCGCCATATTTGCCCTCGGCCTCGTAGGTGATCGCGAGTTCGGAATAGATCTGCGCGCGCAGCCGCGCGATCGAGGCGACGCGACCGTTGCGCACGCTCACTGCGGTCTGCAACGCGGTCGCGAGGTCGGCGCGCGCGCCCGCGACGTCGCCGCTCAGCCGCTTGGCGGTGCCGCGCAGTTGCAGCGCCTGGGCGTCGATGATCGTCGCGCGCTCCTGCGGCGAAAGCCGGGTCGGTTGTCCGAGAATCCCCGAAACCCCGCCTTCCTCGGTGGAGTTGAGCCCGGCGGCGGTGAACGAATCGATGCTGACCGTGTCGCCGTCCACCATCGGCGAGGCCATCAGCGGCGGCACTTCGCCGTCGAGAATGCGGATCGCTTCGGCCCGGTCGCCGCGATTGAGCGCATGGATCGCGGTGTAGTTGCGCGTCAGGCGGACCTGGATCGGATCGGTCACGCCGTCCGCCTCGGCCTCGGCGAAGAGGCGGTCGGCCTGCTCGAAATTGCCGAGGTTCGAAAGTTGCAGCGCGCGATTGATCTTGGCCTCGTGCAGCCGCACCGCGCGCGATTCGAGCGTGCCGCTGTCGGCCTCGATCAGCGCCGGAGCAGAAGCGAAGGCCTGCGCGGCCTCGGCGAAAGCCCCCGCGCTGTTGCCGCGATAGCCCTCGCCGACGAGCGTTTCGGCATCGACCACGAGGCTGCGCGACTGGATGATCGAGCGCGATCCGCCCGATCCGATCGCGGCGATGGCGACTTCGCCCGGAACGATGCTGTCGGTCGCGAGATTGGCGATGGTGAGCCGCAGCGCGCTGTCATAGCCGGCCAGGCCCTCGACGACGTAGGTCTTGCCGTTCGCGCTCGTAGAATAGCTGCGCCATTCGAGACCCGACTCGCGGCCCGTGCACGAACGGCCCTGAACGGACGCGCCGCCCGCCGTTTCGACCGGCCGGGCCGCGTCGCACTCGAGCGCTTCCTCGCGCGCGGGCGCCACCCGCGCCAGCGGGTCGATGCTCGGTTCGAAAGCATAGGCGGTGCCCACGGGCAGCGAAACGTCGCTGCACAGCACGACCCATTTGCGCTCGAAGATCGACTGGCGCAGGCCGCCCATGCTCACGCTCTGCGCCTCGCAAGTGGTTCCCGATGTGCCGACGACGAAGCTGGACGCGGCCGAGGGCGTATCGCTTGCCGCGCGCGCCGGCACGGCGGAGCCGACGACAAGGGCTGCTGCTACCGGTCCCCAGATTGCAAGCCGATTTGCGCTCACGTGAATTCCCCCAAGCTGGAATGCGAACGGCCGGATTCGGCTCCGGCCATTCGCCCGCGACGCCGAACCTCGGCGATTCCCTTCCCCCCGCTGCGAGCAGTTAACCCCACGAGGGCGCAAGGTACAAGTACTTGGCGAAACGAATATATGATGGTCGCGCGATTAACCGCCGCGAGGACTTGGCCGCACACGGGTTCGACTGCACCGCATCGAAGCGGGCGCGCGGGTTGTCTCGCGCGGTTTCGCGCCGCCGCTATCGTTTGATAGGCTTCGCCGCGCGCATTGTCTTTGTCCGGATCGGATCGGGTTTCCGTCGGAGGGTCTCACCCGGCTCCGCGGTCAAGCGCCCAGCAACTGCGTCGCGATCTCGCGGACGTCCGCGCCCATGTCCTCGCGTTCGAGCGCCAGCGCGAGCGTGGCCTCGACGAAGCCGATCTTCGATCCGCAGTCGAACCGCCGTCCGGCGAAGGTCACGGCGTGGAACGGCTGCGTGCCGATCATCCTGGCCATCGCGTCGGTGAGCTGGATCTCGCCGCCCGCGCCCTTCCCTTGCGTTTCGAGCGTGCGCATGACCTCGGGCTGGAGGATGTAGCGGCCCGAAATGATGAGGTTGGAGGGGGCATCCTCGACCTTGGGCTTTTCGACCAGGCCGGTGACTTCGGTCAGGCTGCCCGAGGCCGCGCCCGGTGAGATGACGCCGTAACTGGAGACCTCGTCCCTGGGCACTTCGAGCACCGAGATCAGGTTGCCGCCCACTTCGTTGTAGGCCTCGACCATCTGCGCCATGCAGCCCGGGCTGCCGTGCATCAGCTCGTCGGGCAGGAAGATCGCGAACGGCTCGTCGCCGACGACCGCGCGGGCGCACCAGATCGCGTGGCCGAGCCCCATCGGCACCTGCTGGCGGACGGTGACGAGGTTGCCGGGCAGGATGCGGGTCGGGTCGAGCGGCGAGAGCGGCTTGCCGCGCTCGTTCATCGTCGCTTCGAGTTCGAAAGCGGTGTCGAAGTGCTCGACGATCGCGGTCTTGCCGCGTCCGGTCACGAAGATGAATTCCTCGATGCCGGCTTCGCGGGCTTCGTCGACCGCGTACTGGATGAGCGGGCGGTCGACGATCGGCAGCAGCTCCTTGGGGATGGCCTTGGTCGCGGGCAGAAAGCGCGTGCCGAGGCCCGCGACGGGGAATACGGCCTTGCGGACGGGCTTGTTGTACTGGGCTGCTGGCATGCCGGATCGATCCTCCTTGGGTGCGGCTCTCTCTAGGATGCATTGATGCTGCGCCGCAACCGATGCTTGCACCAATCCGCTCGGCGATGGCTCCCTTGCCGCGTGAGCGTTTCGCGCTAAACGCCGGACATGGACAAGATCATCATTCGCGGCGGCCGCAGGCTTTCCGGTACCATTCCGATTTCGGGCGCCAAGAACGCCGCGCTCACGCTGCTTCCCTGCGCCTTGCTGACCGACGAGCCGCTCACCTTGCGCAACCTGCCGCGGCTGGCCGACATCGACGGGTTCCAGCACCTGATGAACCAGTTCGGCGTCTCGACCACCATCGCCGGATCGCGTCCGGAGGACTTCGGCCGGGTGATGACGCTCGAGGCACCGCGAATCACCAGCTCGGTCGCGCCCTACGACCTGGTGCGCAAGATGCGCGCCTCGATCCTCGTACTGGGGCCGATGCTGGCGCGCATGGGCGAGGCGACGGTCTCGCTGCCGGGCGGCTGCGCCATCGGCAACCGTCCGATCGACCTGCACTTGAAGGCCCTCGAGGCGCTGGGCGCAGAGATCGAGCTTGCCGCCGGTTACGTGCGCGCGATCGCGCCCGACGGCGGGCTGCCCGGCGGGCGTTTCTCGTTCCCGATCGTCTCGGTCGGCGCGACCGAGAACGTGCTGATGGCGGCCGTGCTCGCCAAGGGCAAGACGACACTTCACAACGCCGCGCGCGAGCCCGAGATCGTCGACTTGTGCCGGCTGCTGACGGCGATGGGCGCCAGGATCGAGGGAATCGGCACCAGCGACATCACCGTTCACGGCGTGCCCCGGCTGTACGGCGCGACCTACCGGGTCATGTCCGATCGCATCGAGGCGGGGTCCTACGCTTGCGCGGCGGCGATCACGGGTGGCGACGTGCTGCTCGCGGGGGCGGAGATCGCCGAGATGGAAGCGACCGTCGCGGCGTTGCGCCAGGCGGGCGTCCATGTCGAGCCGCGCGCCGATGGTCTTTACGTCGCCGCGCAGGGCAGGCCGCGCGCGGTGACGCTTTCGACCGCGCCCTATCCCGGTTTCGCGACCGACATGCAGGCGCAGCTCATGTCGCTGCTGTGCCTCGCCGAGGGGACGAGCGTGCTCAACGAGACGATCTTCGAGAACCGCTACATGCACGTCCCCGAACTCAACCGGATGGGCGCGCATATCGAGACCTCGGGCCGCACCGCGATCGTTCACGGGGTCGAGAAGCTGTCCGGCGCCGAAGTCATGGCGACCGACCTGCGCGCCTCGATGAGCCTCGTTATCGCGGGGCTCGCCGCCGAGGGCGAGACACAGGTCCACCGGCTCTATCACCTCGATCGCGGCTACGAGCGGCTGGAGGAGAAGCTCTCGCTGATCGGCGCGGAGATCGAGCGCGTCGGCGGCGACTGAAGACTCCGCCGGACCGGGATTCGTCGTCGACGAGCGACTTGCCGGTGCCGGAAACCCGAGCCCGGCTGACGCGTTTCTCGTGTGCAAACCCTCACAGGAGGAACACATGGGTCTGATCAAGATGGCTGTCGCGGGCGCCGCCGGCTATGCGCTCTACAAATACGCGACGCGGGACAACGAAGCCGCCTATGCCGGCGGCCAGGTTCGCGACGCGGGTCCCGAAGCGATGAAGGAACCGCCCAAGTCGTGGAGCAAGATCGACGAAGCGAGCGACGAAAGCTTCCCGGCAAGCGACCCGCCCTCGACATACTGAGGCGCGGCGCCGCCGAGAGGCGCACGTTGACAGGAGAAGCGGGCGGAACCCTTCGCGGTTTCGTCCGCTTCTCGTTCATGCGACAGGAAAACGGGCAGGCCGGAATGCCCTACCGGCGCTTTTTCGCGATGATCGCGACATCGACGGTGGTGATGTACGGGCTCATGTACCTCAACACCTACGAGTACGCGCATGTCTGGTTCAGCCAGACGCGGATGTGGATGGCGCTGCTGATGGGCGCGGTCATGGCGGTGATCATGCTGCTGTTCATGTGGGGCATGTATCGCCGGGTCCGCGTCAATCAGCTCATCCTCGGGCTGGCCGTCGCCGCTTTCGCCGGCTCGCTCTGGCTCGTGCGCAGCCAGGATACAGTGGGCGACGTGTCTTACATGAAGGCGATGATCCCGCACCATTCGATCGCGATCATGACCAGCCGCCGCGCGCGGATATCCGACCCGCGCGTGCGCGAACTCGCCAACGAGATCATCGACGCGCAGGTGCGCGAGATCGGCGAGATGGAGCGGCTTATCGCCGATCTCGAGGCGAACGGCGACGCACCCGGCGCCCCGGCCGCGATTCACTGATCGCGCGAGACCAGCCAGACGCGAATCGCGCTCGCCAGCCCCGGCGGCGTCTCCGCCTCGATCCGCAGCGCGTCGATCCGCGCGACCAGCGCGTTGATCGGCACGCCCTCGCTGGCCGCGCGCGCCCTGAGCATGTCCCAGAAGACCGGTTCGAGGCTGATCGAGGTCTTGTGCCCGGCGATCTCGATCGAGCGCTTCACCGGCGGATGGAACAGCGGGGTCATGACCGCCCCGTCTAGCCGGGCGGCTTGCCCGGACATACGATTTTTTTGGGGTGGCGTGCGGCAAGGCGCGGGCTCAAGGTTCCGGTCATGACGACGGGAGCACGCACGAAAAGCGGAGAAGGCCACGAGGCCCTGACCGAGAAGGAGAAGCAGACTCTCCGCCTGATCCTGCAGGGCCACGATGCCAAGTCGATGGCCAGCAAGCTCGGGCTCTCGGTCCACACCATCAACGAGCGGCTGCGCTACGCGCGGCGCAAGATGTCGGCGTCGAGCAGCCGCGAGGCGGCACGGCTGCTGCGCGAGGCGGAAGGCGAGGCGCGGGACGATCCTGGGGCAGTGGCGCGGGGCCCCGATTTTCTCGCGGACAAGCCTTTGGGGGAAGGCCAAGCGGCGCATGCCGTGCGACACGAGCACGCATCGCCCATCGGCCCGGCGCGGCGATCGCGCCCCGCCCGGCTCAGCAGAGGAATGCTCTTCATGTCTGTTCCCGTGCTCGCCACCGCGATTCTGGTCACCGCCGTCGCGGTATCATCGCTTTCGCCGGATGCGCGCGAGGTCCGGCGCGCTCCCGCTCTCGCGGCGGCGCCTGGCGCGTCCGCTCCCGTCGCGGCCGAATCGGAGCAGGTGCGCGCCGCACGCGCATGGCTCGCGCTCGTCGACGAGGGCGACTGGAGCGAGAGCTGGTCGCGCACGGCCGAAGCGTTCCGCGACCTCAACACGCTCGAGACCTGGGCGTCGCTGTCCGAACGGGTCCGACCGCCGCTGGGCGCGGTCGTTTCGCGCACGGTTTCGGCGCAGGAGAGCGTGCCCGCTCCGCCCGCCAGCGTCGAGATGGTGAAGTTCCGGACGAGCTTCGCGAACGAGCCCGATACGGTCGAGACGCTCTCTCTCGTGCGCGAGGGAGCGGACTGGAAGGTCGTGGGTTACTGGATCGGCTGACCGTCGAACCGTTCGCGCAGCGCGGCGAGGAACGGCGCGGGATCGTCGAGCCGGAACGCCACGGCCTCGATCCGCCGCGTCCGCAGCAGGCCCGGCCGCACGATCGGTTCGCGCAGGCGCAGCAGGACGTTGGGCCATGCGAGCAGCGCCGCGTTAAGCGTTGTGCGTGCATCGATCGTTTCGCGATCGAAGCTTGTCGCTATCTCCGCGATCTGCGCGCAGGCGATATGCTGGTCGATCAGCAGGCCGGCGCGCACGCGCAGGCCGGTCCCGCCGAGCAGCACCGGCATCAGACGTAGCGACTTGATCAGCCCGACGAGGTAGACGAGACCGGCCATGCTGAGCGCGAACAGGATCAGCGCCGCCCGCGCGCTCCACAGCCCCACCAGCAGGTGCACGACGCCGATCTCGATGAACTGCAGCACCAGCAGCGTGATCATCATCGGCGCGAGATGGCGGTGGTAGGCATAACCAGTGCTGCCCGCCGGGACCTCCGGCTCGGCGCGCCAGCGGAACAGCGCGAGCCTTAGCAGAGCGATTTCGGTGCGGGCGAAGCGGAGCAGCGCGGGCGGTACGATCGTCTCCGCCGCCGCGGTCCAGCCATGGCCGTTCTCGGCTCGCGCCGCGCGGAACCGCGCGCGTGCGACCAGGGCGCTCCAGCCCAGGTAGAGCCCCAGCGTCAGCGCCATCGCGAGCGGCAGCGGCGGCATCGCCAGCAGCGTTTCGCGCAAGTTCGCGGGAAGACCGAGCGCGACCACGCAGGCCGCGGTGGCGAGTGCGCCGGCGACGGCGCGCGGAGCGGGCCGCCTGCGCGAATCGCGTGCCATCAAGCCAAGGCAGAGGCTGTCGGCGCAAAGCCAGGTGAACAGCAGCACCGCGCTCGCCGGATAGGCGGCGGCGAGGTCGGACGAGAGCGCGAGCTTGCCCGCCGTGATGGCGAGCGCGGGCGCGGCGAGCGCGAGGAGCGGGCGGAGCGCGATGCCGCCGCGCGGCGGTTCGTCCGGTGCCTCGCTCGCGGTAGCGTCCATGCCCGGTCCTTTCTCAGTACATGTGCTGGCCGCCGTTGATCGAGAGCGTCGATCCGGTCACGAAGCCGGCGTTGTCCGAGCACAGGAAGGCGACGCCGCGAGCGATCTCGTAAGGCTGGCCGAGGCGGCCGACCGGGATCTTGGCGACGATCTTCTCGAGCACCGGCGCGGGAACGGCGGCGACCATGTCGGTATCGATGTAGCCGGGCGCGATCGCATTGACCGTCACCCCGTACTTCGCACCTTCCTGCGCCAGCGCCTTGGTGAAGCCGTGGATGCCGGACTTCGCCGCCGCGTAGTTCACCTGCCCGTACTGGCCCGACTGGCCGTTGATCGAGCCGATGTTGACGATGCGGCCCCAGCCGCGCGCGCGCATGCCGGGGAAGGTTGCCTTGGCCATGTTGAAACAGCCGCCCAGATTGATCCGCATGACGTCGTTCCAGTCTTCGAACGTCATCTTGTGCAGCACGCCGTCGCGGGTGATGCCCGCGTTGTTGACGACGATGTCGACCGCGCCGACCTCTTCGGCGACCTTCTCGCACCCGGCGATCGTCGCCTCATGGTCACCGACGTCCCACTTGTAGACGGGGATGCCGTGCTCGTCGGAAAAGGCTTTCGCCTTCTCGTCGTTGCCCGCGTAGTTGGCGACGACGGTGTGGCCGCGGTCCTTCAGCGCGAGCGATATGGCCGCGCCGATACCTCTGGTACCGCCAGTAACGATTGCGACTTTTGCCATTTTCCTAAGCTCCCGATCAGGCATCTCCTGACACTTGCTATGAAAGGCGGCAGGGGTCCGCAATAGGGGCTTGGCGACTCATCGCGGTTTTTTGCGCATCGGGCCTTGCGGTTGTAGCAAACGCCCCGGCGATGTCATGGTCGGCCCGCGATGTCGCGACCGGAATGTCGCGGCTAGAAGCGGAACTGGGTTCCGACGTAGACGGCCTGGCTGTCCTGCTTGCCGTCGGTCAGCGGGACGAGCCGCTCGCGATCCTGCGAATAGCGCACGCCCGCGGTGACATCGAGATTCTTGGTCACGCGGTAGGCCCCGCCCAGGTCGACTTCGCCGGCGTCGCCCGCAAAAGTGCGGGGCGCGCGACCGGACGCCTGTTTCTCGTCGATCGAGATGCGCGGGCTGAAGCGCGCGCCGTCGCTGTCGGTGCCCGGTTCGAGGCTATAGGCGCCGAGATCAGGCAACTCGCCACTCGGCTGGCGCTGCGCGGCGGCGAGATCCTGCGAGAAACCGCGATAGCCGCGCGAAACGCCGAGGTTGAACGCGCTCGAGGCGATCCGCAGCTTGCCCGGATCGCCGTCGCCCGAGCCGGGCGCGCGACCGCGCACGGTAATCGCCTCGGCCGTCGCGGCATCGACGCGCACTGCCACCGTGACCGAGCGGTCTGGCTGGTCGGGCGTTTCGGCCGGCGTGAACGGAAAGAGCTGGCCCTTGGCGAGCGAGCGCAAGGGAATCGCATTGGCGAGATCGGCCGAAGGCGCCTTGGCCTCGATCGCCGAACCGGCGGACGGCGCGGCAGCGTTGCCGGCATCGAAGCGGGTGGTGAAGGCGAGCACGGCGCTGGGCAGGGCCAGCAGGCCGACCGCGCCCGCGAGCATCATCCCCGCCGTCGCGCCGGAGCGGATCGTGCTGGCCGCAGGCCTGGCCTGCTTGTCTTTCCAATCGTCGCCCATGGCGATCAACTTTCCATCCCGCGCATGTGGCCCGTTTCGCTCGGGCGGGCCCGTCACTCGAATCCCCGAACGGCTATTCGCGCGCGCAGCTTAACACAGGATGACGCGCCGTCCCAGCGTCGCGCGCGCAGCCACGCGAGGCGCGGCGCGGACGCCGGACCCCTTGCCGCGCGCGCAACGCGGCGATAGAGGCGCAGTACGGTATGCGCACGTCCCGAACGGCGCAGTCTGCCACGAGGAATGCAAACGACCATGAAAGCCCCTTCCGGTAACCTGCGCAAGTTCGCCGTCTACGGCCTTTGCGGCGCCCTTGCCTTCAGCCTCGCGGCGTGCGGCGGCAAGAAGAAGGTTTCCTCCAGCGTGGCGCCCTCGATGGTCACCACGATCGGCGTCAACGGCTACTTGTGGCGCGCCAGCCTCGATACGCTCTCGTTCATGCCGATGCTGCAGACCGACAGCGCGGGCGGCGTCATCGTCACCGACTGGTACACCAACCCGAGCAATCCGGGCGAGCGCGTCAAGGTCACCGTCACGATCCTCGATTCGGACTTGCGCGCCGACGCGCTGCGCGTCGCGGCGAGCCGCGAGGTCAATTCGGGCGGCGGCTGGGTCGCCGCGCCGGTCCAGGCCGCGACGGTGCAGAAACTCGAAGACATCATCCTCACCCGCGCCCGCGACCTGAGGCGCGATTCGGTCGGCTGAGGCCGGCCCAGGAGACGGTTCCGATATGAGCGAGCGGTTCGATCCCGCCACGGCAGACGCGCGATGGCAGCGGGTCTGGCACGAGAAGCAGTGCTTCGCCGCCGACAACGCGAGCGACAAGCCGCGCAGCTACGTGCTCGAGATGTTCCCCTATCCTTCCGGGCGCATCCACATGGGTCACGTGCGCAACTACACGCTGGGCGACGTGCTCGCGCGCTACAAGCGCATGACCGGGCACGAAGTGCTCCACCCGATGGGCTGGGACGCCTTCGGCATGCCCGCCGAGAACGCGGCGATGGAAAAGAGCGTGCATCCCGGCGGCTGGACCCGCGAGAACATCGCCAACATGAAGGCGCAGCTTAAGCGCCTGGGTTTCGCGCTCGACTGGAGCCGCGAACTGGCGACCTGCGAGCCCGACTACTACGGCCACGAGCAGGCGCTGTTCCTCGACCTTTACGAGGCGGGGCTGGTCTATCGCAAGGAATCGGCGGTCAACTGGGACCCGGTCGACATGACCGTGCTCGCCAACGAGCAGGTGATCGACGGGCGCGGCTGGCGCTCGGGCGCGCTGGTCGAGAAGCGCAAGCTCTCGCAGTGGTTCCTCAAGATCACCGACTTCGCCGAGGAACTGCTCGACGGGCTGGCCGAGCTCAAGGACTGGCCCGACAAGGTCAAGCTGATGCAGGAGAACTGGATCGGCAAGTCGCAGGGGCTCGAGTTCGCCTTCACGCTGTCGAACGGCGAGAGCCTGCCGGTCTACACCACGCGGCCCGACACGATCTTCGGCGCGAGCTTCGTCGCGGTCGCCGCCGATCACCCGGTGGCGCAGGGCGTCGCAGCGAACTCGTCCGAGGCGCAGGCCTTCATCGAGGAATGCAAGCGCGGCGGCACCACCGCGGCCGAGCTGGAAACTGCCGAGAAGCTTGGCTTCGATACGGGCCTCACCGCGAAGCATCCCTTCAGCGGCGCCGAGCTGCCGGTCTACATCGCGAACTTCGTGCTGATGGACTACGGCACCGGCGCGATCATGGCGGTGCCGGGCCACGACCAGCGCGACTTCGATTTCGCCACCAAGTACGGCCTGCCGATCGTGCGCGTGGTTGCCGCCGACGCGGCGGACGCGGACAAGCCCTTCGCGGGCGAGGCCGAAGCGGGCGACGGCGTGATCGTCAATTCGGACTTCCTTGATGGCATGAGCGTGGCGGACGCCAAGGCGGACGTCATCGCGCGCGCCGAAAGCGGCGGCTGGGGTGAAGGCAAGACCGTGTGGCGCCTGCGCGACTGGGGCGTCTCGCGCCAGCGCTACTGGGGCACGCCGATCCCGTTCATCCACTGTGAGGCCTGCGGCGTGGTGCCGGTGCCCAAGGACCAGCTTCCGGTGGTGCTGCCCGAGGACGTCGATTTCCAGACGCCGGGCAATCCGCTGCTGCGCCATCCGACGTGGAAGCACGTCGATTGCCCAAGCTGCGGCAAGCCGGCGACCCGCGAGACCGACACGCTCGACACTTTCGTCGACAGCTCGTGGTATTTCCTGCGCTTCGCCAGCCAGCCCGGCGACAAGCCGTTCGATCCGGGCGTCATCGCGCAGTGGCTGCCGGTCGAACAGTACATCGGCGGCATCGAGCACGCGATCCTGCACTTGCTCTACGCCCGCTTCTGGACGCGCGCGCTCAAGCGCATCGGCCTGATCAACGTCACCGAGCCGTTCGCCAGCCTGTTCACGCAAGGGATGGTCACGCACGAGACCTATCAAGTGTTTATCCCGAACGAAGTCGGCGAAACTCACGCTACGCGTAGCTACTTTGTCTCCCCTCAAGAGATCGAGAGACGTGACGGCGACGTCTATGAAGTGAGTAGTGGATTGCCGGTCGAGATCGGTCGCGTCATCAAGATGTCGAAGTCGAAGAAGAACGTCGTCGATCCCGACGCGATCCTCGCCGACTACGGCGCCGACGCGATCCGCTGGTTCATGATCTCGGACAGCCCGCCCGAGCGCGACCTGCCCTGGTCGATCGCCGGCATCGAGGGCTGCGCGCGCTTCGTCCAGCGCTTGTGGCGCCTGTTCGGCCAGTACGATGCGGCTGCGACGGGCGAGGACAAGCCGCTCGATCGCAAGCGCGACCAGACCGTGGCGGCCGTCGCCGAAGACATCGAGGCACTGGCTTTCAACAAGGCCGTGGCGCGTATCTACGAACTGGCGAGCGCGATCGAGAAGGCGCCGCCCTCGGCGAGCCGCTCGGCCGCGATCCGCACGATCCTGCTGCTCGTCGCGCCGATGATGCCCCACCTTGCCGAAGAGGCGTGGGACGCGATCGGCGGTGAGGGGCTTGTCGTCGACGCGGCCTGGCCCAAGGTCGATCCGGCGCTGCTGGTCGACGACGAGGTGACGATCGCGGTGCAGGTCAAGGGCAAGCTGCGCGACACGCTCACCGTCGCCAAGGGCACCGGCAAGGACGAGCTGGAGGCGCTTGCGCTCGCCAGCGAGAAGGTCCAGCGTGCGCTCGACGGGGCGGAGATAAGGAAAGTGATCGTCGTGCCCGACCGCCTGGTCAACCTGGTCGCATGAAGCGCCTCGCTCCCCTGACGGGAGCCTTGCTGCTCGCCGGCACGCTGCTGGGCGGCTGCGGACTGCAACCGATGTACGCGGGCGGCGGCAGCGGCGCGGTCGCGCGCGGGCTTTCGGCGATCGAGGTCTCCGCGATCGAGGGGCGCGCCGGCTGGCTTGTGCGCAACGCGCTGGTCGACAAGCTCGATGAGCCCGCGAGCGGGGCCGCGCGCTATCGCCTCGACGTTCGCCTCGACGACAAGCTCGAAGGCTTCGCGCTCCTGTCCGACGACACCATCAGCCGCGAGCGTCGCACGCTGCGCGCGCGCTTCCAGCTCGTCGATCTGTCGAGCGGCAAGATCATGCTCGACGACAGTGTCGGTTCCGACGCGGGCATCGACGTCGTGTCTTCGGACTATGCGACGATTGCGGCCGAGCAGACCGCGCTCGAAAATCTCTCGAAGGACGTTGCCGACCGGATCCTGACGAGCTTGTCGTTGCGGTTGCGGGAAAGCGCCGGCGACGGACGGTGAAGGCGACGCAAAAGGACTTCGCCGGGCTCGCCCACCGCGCCGCACGCGAAGCCCGTATCTTCTTCTTCTGCGGCCCCGACGAATCGGGCGCGAATGACGCGGCGGCGAAAATCGCGTCGCTGCTCGCCGATCCGGGCGAGCGCGTCGAGATCTCGGGCTCCGACCTGCGCAGGGATCCGGTCCGGCTCGGCGACGAAGCGCGGTCCAGCTCGCTGTTCGGCTCGGCGCGGCACATCTGGGTGCGCGCGCAGGGCGACGAGGCGCACGATGCCGTCGCCACGCTGATCGGCGGCGAGGTCGAGCCCTCTCCCGTCCTGATCATCGCCAGCGGCGCGACCGACAAGTCGCGCACCGCGAAGCTCTTGGCGGGACGCGACGACAGCCTCGTGGCGATGTTCTGGCCGCCGGACCTCAGGTCGGTGAGCGCGGCGGTGCGGGCGCAGGCCGACGGCCTCGGGCTGCAGGTGGCCAGCGATATCGCCGAGCGCATCGCGCGCGGGTGCGGTCTCGATACGCGGCTGGCGCGATCGGAGCTGGAAAAGCTCGCGCTCTATCTCGACGCGGCGCCCGAGCGCCCGCGCCGGGCGAGCGGCGCCGATCTCGATGCGGTCGGCGCGCAGACGGAGGACGACGGCTTCGCCACGCTCGTCGACGCGGTGCTGGGCGGCGGGCCGCAGGCGGTCGCGGCCGAGCTGCGGCGCTTCCGCGAACTCGGCCTCAATCCGGTCGGTACGCTGCTCGCGCTCGAACGGCGCTGCGCCCAGCTTGCCAGTCTGGCGGCGCGGATGGGCGGGCGTGGTGACGTTGCCGGCTTCGTCGATGCCGAGGCCGCGGCGCGGCGGATCTTCTGGAAGGACAAGGCGGCGATCGGCGCGCAACTGCGCGTCTGGCGCGGCAAGCGCCTCGAATGGCTCGAGCGCAGACTTGTCAGTCTGCATCAGCTACTTCTGACTAACAGTGCCGATGCGGATCTGCTGTTGAGTCAGGGACTCGCAATGATCGTTCGCAGACGGCAGGCAGCCTCCCAGTAACCGGGAATATATCCTAAGGTATATATCTAATTATCATGCCTTATCCGTTGCTTTGCGGAGCTATAAGGGCATATACATACCGCACTTGCAGCGTACCAATAGGTGCAGGGGTCGGGAGTGCACTGCCGTGCGCAACGAGAGCGGGTTTCAGGCCGTAGTATCAGCGGGGAGCAGCGGGGTGGATGCGTCTTTCCATCCGCAGGAGGACGAGCGCTATTCGCGTGCGGTCGCCGACGCGCTGCTCGTGGCGCCCTCGCTCGAACGCCGTCGGCTGCAATGCTACCTTGCCATGATCGTCGCCGACGTGGCGGCGCTGCTCATGGGCTTCGGCCTGATCGGATATCTCTATACCGGGGCCCAGGGCGGTGTCACCGCGCTGGTACAGGCCCAGGTCGTGCTCCCCATTTTCCTGACTATCGCCGTCTACAACGGCGCCTATTCGATCAAGGCGCTGCGTGACCACTGGAGCGGCAGCGCACGGGCGCTCGTTGCTCTGGCGCTGTCCTTCGCGGCTGTCGTCTTCATCGCCTTCTACGCCCGCGAAACACGGGAATTCTCGCGTTTCGGCTTGAGCGTCGGCGCGCTGGCCGCGGGCATCCTGATGATCTGGGGCCGCTTGCAGATGCGCTCCTTCGTCCGCTGGCGCTGCGGTACGAGCGTGATGAACGAGCTCGTCGTCGATGACGGCGGGCCGCGGATCGATATCCGGGGCGCGATCCGTGTCTCGGCGGCGGCGATGGGGCTGCGCGCGGACCTCAAGGACCCGCATGCGCTCGACCGGCTCGGCCTCGTCCTGCGCAACATCGATCGGGTGGTGGTCAGCTGTCCACCCGAGCGCCGCTATGCCTGGTCGCTGATGCTCAAGGGCGCCAATGTCGATGGTGAAGTGCTCGACGATCAGGTCGCCCGCCTCGGTGCGCAGGGCGCGCGTGTCGTCGGCCGCCACGGCCTGCTGATGATCTCGACCGGTCCGCTGGGCCTGCGCGACCGCGCCCTGAAGCGGCTTTTCGATCTCGTGCTCACGGGCGGCGGCGTGCTTGCGCTCTCGCCGCTGATGATCGCGATCGCGATCGCGATCAAGCTCGAGGATCGCGGGCCGGTGTTCTTCGTCCAGCGGCGGATGGGGCGCGGCAACTGCTTCTTCAACATGTACAAGTTCCGCTCGATGACCGCCTCGAAGTCCGATTCAGACGGCAACGTCTCGGCCTCGAAGGACGACAAGCGGGTGACGCGCGTGGGCCGCTTCATCCGCTCGACCAGTCTCGACGAGCTGCCGCAGCTGCTCAACGTGCTGCGCGGCGACATGAGCCTGGTCGGGCCGCGCCCGCACGCGATCGGCTCGCAGGCGGGCGACAAGCTGTTCTGGGAAGTCGACTTGCGCTACTGGCAGCGGCACTGCCTCAAGCCGGGCCTTTCCGGCCTGGCCCAGGTGCGTGGCTTTCGCGGCGCGACCGACCACGAATCCGATCTCGTCTACCGCCTCCAGTCCGACCTCGAATACCTCGAGGGCTGGACCATCTGGCGCGACATCAAGATCCTGCTGCTCACCATGCGCGTCCTCGTTCACGACCGCGCGTTCTGACCGGAGGTGAAATCAGCGGAGCGCGCGCAGCCTTCGTCCGGGCCGCTCGTTACCGACAGCACGGCCTCGCCGGAAACCGGCTCAGTTCTTCTTGGGTACGCTGAAGGTGCCCGAAACGCGGCCTTCGGCGGCCGAGACGCCGCTGTTGAGGTCGATCACGAAGCGGTTTCCGCGCAGCGTGTCGCCGCCGCGCTTGAGCGTGGCGTTGCCGACCATCGTGATGATCCGGCGATTGAAATCGTAGATCGCGACATCGCCGGTGGCGACTTCGGTGCCGCGGTTGACGGTGACGCCGCCGGTCGCGGTGATCCGCTGGATGCTCAGCGATCCGGCATCGGTGAAGTTGACGATGGTGCGCGCCGCGCGCAGCCGCAGTTCGGCCTGGCGGATGTCGACATTGCCCGAAAGCACCACGCGGTCCTGCCGGTCCTGCAGCTCGATGCGGTCGGCGGCGTAGTCGACAGGCGCATTGGTGTTGTGTCCGGGAAAGACCTGCGCACCGGTCTGCTGGAGTCCGGCGAGAGTCCCGGCGCCAAGCAGCGCGGCGGCGAGGCCCGCGCGCAGCAGGCCGGAATGCGACAGGAATCGGCGGGAAGGACGCGAGCTCATCGTGGGATACTCAGTTTGCCCGGGGTCATGCGCAGCCGCGCATTGCCGTCGAGCGTGACGGTGCGGTTCTCGAAATCGGCGACCAGGCGTTCGGCGCGGAATGTTCCGGTCGGTGTGCGCCCGGTGACGCCGCCGGTGCCGACCGCGGCGCGCGCCTTGATGTCGACCTCGACGTTGCCGGTTTCCATGCGATAGCCGTCCGAGGCGGTGAACGCGACCGGGCCGTTGATGTCGATCCGGGCCTGGTCGTAGTCGTAGGCGCCGCGCGGCGCGCGGATCTGGGCGGGGCCGTCGCGCAGCTTCATGTCGGCGACGAGCGTCTGCATCTGCACCACGGGCACCTCGGCGCTCTTCTGCACCGCGCTGCCTGCGCGCACCACGAAGTCGCGGCCCTCGTTGTCCTGGCCGCGATAGGCGGCATCGTCGACCGCGAGGCGTTCATCGGTGATCGCCACCTTGTTGCGGTCGAGCAGAAAGCTGATTTCGCCGCGCGGGCTGAGCGGCACGAGGATCATCACCGCCGCGACCACGCCGATGCCCACCGGCAATGCCTTGCCGAGAAAGCCGACCAGCCGGTCGTGCGAGCCGCCGGGCGTGGCGAAATGCCGCCGGCGGCTTCTGATCTGCGTGGCCTCGACCGACATCGGCGATCAGGCGGCTTCGTGGCTGAAGATATCGTGGTCCGGCCATCCGGCGAGGTCCAGCCGCGCGCGGGCCGGGAGGAAATCGAAGCAGGCCTGCGCCAGCTCGGTGCGTCCCTCTCGTGCCAGCCGCTGGATCAGGACCTCGCGCATGGCGTGCAGATAGCGCACGTCGGAGGCGGCGTATTCACGCTGCGGCTCGCTCAGTTCGTCCGCGCCCCAGTCGCTCGACTGCTGTTGCTTGGAGATCTCCTTGCCGAGCAGTTCGCGAACGAGGTCCTTGAGGCCGTGCCGATCGGTGTAGGTGCGCACCAGCTTGCTCGCGATCTTGGTGCAGAACACCGGCGCGGCGGTGATGCCGAGGTAGTGCTCGATCGCCGCGAGATCGAAGCGGGCGAAGTGATAGAGCTTGATCCGCTCCGGATCGGCCAGCACCGCGCGCAGGTTCGGCGCGGCGTAGTCGCTGCCGACCTTGAAGCGGACGAGGTGTTCGTCGGCACCGCCGTCGGAAATCTGCACGAGGCAGAGCCGGTCGCGCGGGGTGATGAGTCCCATCGTCTCGGTATCGACCGCGACGGGGCCGGGCGCCAGCACGCCCTCGGGGAGATCTTCTTCGTGGAGATGGACAGCCATATGACCGAAATGCTTAGGCACAAGGCCAGTCTTTCGCAATGGCCGGGGCATCATGAACAGCCAGACAAGCGCCGTGACGGTACCGGAAAGCTGGCAGGGCGCCTTGCAGCCCGTGCTCGAGCGCAGGCAGGCGCGCCAGCTCGGCGGCTTTCTCAAGGCGCAGGAGGCCGCGGGCAAGCGGATCTTCCCGCCGCGCGGCACTCGGCTGCGCGCGCTCGAACTGACGCCGCTCGAAGCGGTGAAAGTGGTGATTCTCGGGCAGGACCCCTATCACGGTCCCGGCCAGGCGCACGGCCTCGCCTTCTCGGTGCCGCACGGGATCAAGGTCCCGCCCTCGCTGGTGAACATCTACAAGGAGCTGGAAAGCGACTGCGGGATCGCTCGGCCCGAGGGCGGCAACCTCGAGTCCTGGGCGCGCCAGGGCGTGCTGCTGCTCAACAACGCGCTCACGGTCGAATCGGGGCGCGCGGGCTCGCACCAGAAGCTGGGCTGGGAGGAGATCACCGACGCCGCCGCCGCCGCGGTCGCCGCCAAGGCCGAACCGTGCGTGTTCATGCTCTGGGGCAGCCATGCGCGCCGCAAGGCCGAGCGGGTGCCGGGGCTCGCCGCGAGCCATCATCTGGTGCTCACCGCGCCGCATCCCAGCCCGCTTTCGGCCCACGCCGGTTTCTTCGGCTGCCGCCATTTCAGCCGGGCCAACACCTTTCTCGAAAGCCACGGGCGCGGCGCGATCGACTGGACCGTCCCATCGTCCTGACCGGCGATCCGGTCGCGACGACGGGGGCTGTCGCCAAGGCACGCCTCCCGCTATGATCGGACACTTCTCCCGAACGATCGAGCGAGGTCCCGATGCGCCGCAGTCCCCGTAGTTTCGCCCGAACGGTCTCGATCTGCTCCGCCGCCGTTCTGGCGGCGTTTTGGTGTGCGGCCCCGGCGCGGGCCGAGGCGCTGGTCGAGGTCGAGAGCGAGCATATCGACCTCTCGATCCCGATGCCCACCTTCAAAGCCGACGCGAGCTGGCCCAAGCTCCCCGCCGACACGATCCTTGGCCAGGTCCCGGGCCTGTCGATCGACGCCGAGGACACCGTGTGGATCATCCAGCGGCCCAACTCGCTGGACAAGACCGAAGCTGGGCTGGCCGAGGAGCCGCCGATCGTCGTCGCCTGCTGCAAGCCCGCGCCGCACGTCCTGCGCTTCGACGGCGAGGGCAGGCTGCTCTCGGCCTGGGGCGGTCCCGAACTCGCGCCAGAGATCGACGGCGAAAACCAGTGGCCCGCCAATGTCCACGGCATCTACGTCGACGACGACCGCACCGTCTGGCTCGCGGGCAATGGGGACGGCGATCATGTCGTGCTCAATTTCACCGCCGGGGGCGAATTCATCCGCCAGATCGGGCGGCGTGGCCGCACCGAGGGCAATGCCAGCGAGACGAGCCTCGGCAATCCGGCCGACATCAACCATTCGGACGGCAGCGTTCTCGTCGCCGATGGCTACATCAACAAGCGCATCGCCCAGTTCGGCGACGAAGACCTCGCCTTCGTGCGCGCCTGGGGCGCCTATGCCGCACGGCCCGGCAGCGAGACGCGCGACCAGCCCTTCGACCAGAGCCAGGCGACCAGCACCAGCGACGGCGGGGCGGACCCCGAATCGAAGAGCTTCGGCGATATCGTCCATTGCGTGACGCGCGGCCCCGACGGGCTGATCTACGTTTGCGATCGCCGTAACAACCGCATCCAGCTCTTCGCCGAGAAGGACGGGGACCTCGAATTCGTCCGCGATATCCTCATCGCGCCCGAATCGGGCGGCACCCGCACGGCCTCGGACGTCGCCTTCTCGCCCGACGGCAAATACGTCTACGTTGCCGACATGGTGAACGGCCGCGTGTGGATCTTGCTGCGCGAGGATCATCGCATCGTCGGCAGCTTCGGCCGCAACGGCCGCTATCCGGGCCAGTTCATCTGGCTGCACAGCGTCGACGTCGATTCGAAAGGCAACGTCTACACCACCGAGGTCGGCACCGGCCGCCGCGTCCAGCGTTTCGTGTTCACCGGGATGAGCGAGGGCTAGGCTTTTTGCCGCCAGGGTCCCGACGAATGCCGGGACCGCGCCTGACGGGAACACGCCGGATCTAGGCCGAGACGCCCTCGATCAGCTCGCCCATCTCGTAGTGGTTCATCTTGCCGCCGCAAGTAAGGTCGGCGAAGCGCGCGCTGAAGGCCTTGAACGGTTCGAGCGAGCGCGCCGCGATATGGTCCTCGACCGAGGTCCACACGACGTTGAAGGTGAAGGTGCTCGGGTTCTCGATCCCGCGCCCGAAGCGGACCGAGACCACGCCGTGGCAGCGCGCGAGGTCTTCCAGCCCGCCCCCGACGGTCATGGCTTCGGCGAATTGCTCTTCCCGGCCCGGGAACGTCTCGACTTCGGCGATTTCCAGCAGCATTCCCATTTTCCCCACTTTCGGTCTGCGCCTGCCGTCCTGCGACCGCGTGGCCGTGCGGTCAAGGCGCGGTGCATCGGCACCGGGATCAGTCAGTCCTCGGGACCGTGGCAGACGACGCAGGCCTTGTTGCCCTCGGTGTCGCGGAAGTAGGCGCCGAAATAGTCGGGATGGTACTGCGGGCGCAGCCCGGGTGCGCCCTCGTCGCTGGCGCCGTGCGCCAACGCGGCGGCGTGCGCGGCTCCGACCGCGGCGCGGTTCGGCGCGAGCAGGGCGAGCATATGGCCGTTGCCCGGATCGGGCGCGCCGTCGAAGGGCGCGCCGTAGACGAGCAGCGGCCGCCCGGTCGGTCCGTCGAGATGCGCCGGCTGCCAGGCCGCCCACGGCTTTTCCGGCTGGCAGAAGCGGATCTTCCAGCCGAGCCCGGGCAGGATCGCCGACCAGAAGGCGTGGGCCCGCGCGAAATCGGCGGCGGGCAGGAAGACGTGGCTGATCACCGCGTGGCGCCCGCCGTCCGGATCAGCGCGGCAGTTCGCTCTTGCCCATCAGCGCGAGGTCGACCGCGCGGGCGCACTGGCGGCCTTCGCGGATCGCCCAGACGACGAGGCTCTGACCACGGCGCATGTCGCCGCAGGCGAAGACCTTCTCGTCGCTCGACTGATACTTGACCGTGTCCGCCTTGACGTTGCCGCGCGGGTCGAGTTCGAGCCCAGCCTGTTCGAGCATGCCCTTGCGGGGTCCGAGAAAGCCCATCGCGAGCAGGATGAGGTCGGCCTGGAGCGTGAACTCGCTGCCCGGCACTTCCTGCATCTTGCCGTCCTTCCACTCGACGCGCACGCATTCGAGTCCCTTGACGTCGTTCTCGCCGATCACGCGCTTGGTCAGCACCGCCCAGTCGCGCTCGCAGCCTTCCTCGTGGCTCGAGGAGGTGCGCAGCTTGAGCGGCCAGAACGGCCAGCTCATCGCCTTGTCTTCCTTCTCGGGCGGCTTGGGCATGATCTCGAGCTGGGTCACCGAAGCGGCGCCCTGGCGGTTCGAGGTGCCGACGCAGTCCGAACCGGTGTCGCCGCCGCCGATGACGATCACGTGCTTGCCGGTCGCGGTGAGCGAGCCGCGCGGCGCGGCGCGCAGTTCGTCGTCGCCGGCGTTGCGCTTGTTCTGCTGGGTGAGGAACTCCATCGCCGGGCGCACGCTCGGCAGCTCCGCGCCCGGAATCTCGAGCCGGCGCGCTTCCTCGGCGCCACCCGCCAGCACGACCACATCGAAGTTTTCCTTCAGCGACTTCATCGAAACGTCGACGCCGACCTCGGTCGAGGTGCGGAAGTTGACGCCCTCGGCCTCCATCTGCACCGCGCGACGGTTGATGAGGTGCTTTTCCATCTTGAAGTCGGGAATGCCGTAGCGCAGCAGCCCGCCGACGCGGTCCGCCTTTTCGATCACCGTGACCGAATGGCCCGCGCGCGCCAGTTGCTGGGCGCAGGCGAGACCCGCCGGGCCCGAGCCCACCACCGCGACCGACTTGCCCGTGCGCTCGCCCGGAACCTGCGGCGTGATCCAGCCTTCCTGCCAGCCGCGATCGACGATCGCGCATTCGATCGACTTGATCGTCACCGCCTCGTCGATGATGTTGAGCGTGCACGCCGCCTCGCAGGGCGCGGGGCAGATGCGGCCGGTGAACTCGGGGAAGTTGTTGGTCGAGTGCAGGACCTCGAGCGCGTTCTTCCAGTCCGATTCGTAGACCAGGTGGTTCCAGTCCGGGATGATGTTGTTGACCGGACAGCCGGTGTGGCAGTGCGGCACGCCGCAGTTCATGCAGCGCGAGGCCTGCGCCTTCAGTTCGTCTTCCGGCAGCGGAATGACGAATTCGTGGTAGTCCTTCAGCCGCTTGGCGGGATCTTCGTACGTCCGGTCGTGCCGGTCGAGCTCGAGGAAGCCGGTTTCCTTGCCCATGTTCTGTTCCTTATTCCGCGGCGACGCTGGCGGCCTCGAGGCGCTCGGCCTCGAGCTGGCGAAGCGCCTTCGCATAGTCGCGCGGCATCACTTTCTTGAACTTGCCCACGGCGTTGTCGAAGTCGTCGAGCAGCGCGCGCGCGCGCTTCGAGCCGGTGTGCAGGTGGTGGCGTTCGAGCAGGATGCGCAGGCGGTCCGCGTCGTGGCGCAGCATGTCGCCCATGCCGAGGTCGTTGACCCCGTTGGTGCGCTGCTGCGGGCGGCCCGCGCCGTCGTCCTCGTCGCTTTCGGGCGAGATCGTCTCGAGGTCGACCATCGCCAGGTTGCACAGCGGTTCGAACGTGTCGTCCTCGTCGTAGATGTAGGCGATGCCGCCGGACATCCCCGCCGCGAAGTTGCGCCCGGTCTTGCCGAGCACGAGCACCACGCCGCCGGTCATGTATTCGCAGCCGTGGTCGCCCACGCCCTCGACCACCGCGATCGCGCCAGAGTTGCGGACCGCGAAGCGTTCGCCCGCGACGCCGTTGAAGAACGCCTCGCCGCTGATCGCGCCGTAGAGCACGGTGTTGCCGACGATGATGTTCGTGAGCGGATCGCGATCGACCCGTTCGGGCTGGCGCACGATCACGCGGCCGCCCGACAGCCCCTTGCCGACATAATCGTTGGCATCGCCGGTGAGGTCGAGCGTGACGCCGTGCGCGAGCCATGCGCCGAAGCTCTGCCCCGCGACGCCCGAGAGCTTCACGTTGATCGTGTTGTCGGGCAGGCCGGCATGGCCGTAGCGCCGCGCCACTTCGCCCGAGAGCATCGCGCCCACGGTGCGGTTGACGTTGATGATCGGCTTTTCGAGCCGCACCGCCTCGCGCTTTTCGAGCGCGTCGGCCGCGCCCTCGATCAGCTCGTTGTCGAGCGCGTTCTCGAGGCCATGGTCCTGGGTGCCCGACCAGGCGAGCGAGGGGCTGTCACCCTGGCCCGGGAAGTGCAGCACGCGGCTGAGGTCCACGCCCTTGGCCTTCCAGTGGCTGATCGCCTTCTTCATGTCGAGCCGGTCGACGCGCCCGACCATCTCGGCGACGGTGCGGAAGCCCATCTCGGCCATGATCGCGCGCAGTTCCTCGGCGACGAAGAAGAAGTAGTTGACCACGTGCTCGGGCGCGCCGGTGAAGCGCGCGCGCAACACCGGGTCCTGCGTCGCGACGCCGACCGGGCAGGTGTTGAGGTGGCACTTGCGCATCATGATGCAGCCCGCCGCGATCAGCGGGGCGGTGGCGAAGCCGAACTCGTCGGCACCGAGCAGCGCCGCGACCGCGACGTCGCGCCCGGTGCGCAGGCCGCCGTCGGCCTGCACCGCGATGCGGCTGCGCAGGTTGTTGAGCAGCAGCGTCTGCTGGGTCTCGGCGAGGCCGATCTCCCAGGGCGAACCGGCATGCGTGAGCGACGTCAGCGGCGAGGCGCCGGTGCCGCCTTCGTAGCCCGAGATCGTCACATGGTCGGCGCGTGCCTTGGAGACGCCCGCCGCGACCGTGCCGACACCGACCTCGGAGACCAGCTTGACCGAAATCCGCGCCATGGGATTGACGTTCTTCAGATCGTGGATGAGCTGCGCGAGATCCTCGATCGAGTAGATGTCGTGGTGCGGCGGCGGGCTGATGAGGCCCACGCCCGGGGTCGAGTGACGCACCTTGCCGATGGTCTTGTCGACCTTGTGGCCGGGAAGCTGGCCGCCCTCGCCGGGCTTGGCACCCTGCGCCATCTTGATCTGGATGTCGTCGGCGTTGACGAGGTATTCGGTGGTCACGCCGAAGCGGCCCGAGGCCACCTGCTTGATCGCCGAACGCATCGAATCGCCGTTGTCGAGCGGGGTGAAACGGTCGACTTCCTCGCCGCCCTCGCCGGTGTTCGACTTGCCGCCGATGCGGTTCATCGCCATCGCCAGCGTGGTGTGCGCCTCGCGGCTGATCGAGCCGAAGCTCATCGCGCCGGTGGCGAAGCGCTTGACGATCTCGCTCGCCGGCTCGACCTCGTCGAGCGGCACGCTGTCGCCCGCCTTGAACTCCATCAGCCCGCGGATCGTGAGCAGGCGCTCGGACTGGTCGTTGATCGACTTGGCGAACTCGACGTACTTGGCGGGCACGTTGCCGCGCACCGCGTGCTGGAGGTTGCCGATGTTCTCGGACGTCCAGGCATGCTCCTCGCCGCGCACGCGTGACCCGTAGATGCCGCCCACGTCGAGCATGTTGGCGTAGACCGGATTGCGGCCGTAGGCATCGGCGTGGCGGCGCACCGTCTCCGCGGCGATCTCGGCAAGACCCGCGCCCTCGATGGTGGTCGCGGTGCCGGTGAAGTACTTCTCGACGAAGCTGCTCGCAAGGCCGACCGCGTCGAAGATCTGCGCGCCGCAGTACGACTGGTAGGTCGAGATGCCCATCTTGGACATGACCTTCCGGATGCCCTTGCCGATCGCGTAGATGTAGTTCTTGCGCGCCTGGTCGGCGTCGATCGGCAGGTTCTTGCGCTTGCGGATGTCCTCGATCGTCTCGAAGGCGACATAAGGATTGATCGCCTCCGCGCCATAGCCCGCGAGCGCGCAGAAGTGCTGCACCTCGCGCGCCTCGCCGGTCTCGACGACGAGCCCGGTCTGCATCCGCAGGCCCTGGCGCACGAGATGGTGGTGCACCGCCGCCGTGGCGAGCAGCGCGGGCATCGGAATGCGTTCGGGCCCCTGTGCGCGGTCGGACAGGATCAGGATGTTCTTGTCCGCCAGCACCGCCTCGGTCGCGGCCCAGCACATCTCCTTGATCGCCATCTCGAGCCCGTCGGCGCCGGTCGCCGCGTCCCAGGTGATGTCGATCGTTTCGGTGCGGAACGCGCCGTCGAGCGCGGCTTCGACCGAACGGATCTTGGCGAGGCCCTGGTCGGTGAGGATCGGCTGGCTGACCTCGAGCCGCTTGTGCGTGCCCGCGTCACGGCCGAGCAGGTTCGGGCGCGGACCGATCATCGAGACGAGGCTCATCACCAGTTCCTCGCGGATCGGATCGATCGGCGGGTTGGTGACCTGCGCGAAGTTCTGCTTGAAGTAGTCGTAGAGCAGGCGCGACTTGTTCGACAGCACCGGGATCGGCGTGTCGGTGCCCATCGATCCGATCGGATCGTCGGCGTTCATCGCCATCGGCTCGAGGAACCGGCCGAGGTCTTCCTGCGTGTAGCCGAAGGCCTGCTGGCGATCGAGCAGCGTGGTGGTGGCGACGGGCAGTTCGGCCAGCTCGGGCTCGATCACGTCGAGATCCCTCAGCATGTACTGCGCCATGTCGAGCCACTTCTGATAGGGCTCGGCCGACGAGAGCTGCGTCTTGAGCTCCTCGTCCTCGATGATCCGGCCCTGCTCGAAGTCGATCAGCAGCATGCGTCCGGGCTGGAGCCGCCACTTGCGCACGATGTTGTCTTCCTTGATCGGCAGCACGCCCGATTCCGACGCCATCACGCACAGGTCGTCGTCGGTGACGAGGAAGCGCGCGGGGCGCAGGCCGTTGCGGTCGAGCGTCGCGCCGATCTGGCGGCCGTCGGTGAAGGCGACCGCGGCGGGTCCGTCCCACGGCTCCATCAGCGCGGCGTGGTATTCGTAGAACGCCCGGCGCTCGGGGCTCATCAGCGGATTGCCCGCCCAGGCCTCGGGGATGAGCATCATCATCGCGTGGCTGAGCGAGTAGCCGCCCGCGAGCAACAGCTCGAAGGCGTTGTCGAGGCAGGCGGTGTCCGACTGGCCGTGCGGGATCAGCGGCCACATCTTGTCGAGGTCGGAGCCGAGCAGGTCCGATTCCATCGTGCGGCGGCGCGCGTTCATCCAGTTGACGTTGCCGCGAACCGTATTGATCTCGCCGTTGTGCGCCATGAAGCGGTAGGGGTGCGCCAGCTTCCAGCTCGGGAAGGTGTTGGTCGAGAAGCGCTGGTGGACGAGACCGAGCGCCGAGACGCAGTCGGGATCGCGCAAGTCCTCGTAGAAACCGCCGACCTGGGTCGCGAGCAGCAGGCCCTTGTAGACCACCGTGCGTGACGAGAAGCTGGGCATGTAAAGCTCGGTCAGGCCAGGCAACCCGTGCTTTTCGGCCATCTGCTTCAAGGGGTTCTGCGTCTGCTTGCGGATCGCCAGCAGCTTGCGCTCGAACGCGTCCTGGTCGGGCGTGCCGGGACCGCGCGCGACGATGCACTGGCGGATCACCGGCATCGAGGCGATCACCGCCTTGCCGAGGCCGTCGAGCGAGGTCGGCACGTCGCGCCAGCCGACCAGGATCTGGCCTTCCTTCTTGATGAACTTCTCGAAGGTCTCGATCACCAGGTCGCGCGCCGCCTCGTCCTGCGGCAGGAAGCACATCGCCACCGCGTAATCGCCCTCGGCCGGAAGCGTCTTGCCCTCCGCGTGGGCCCACTTGCGGATCAGCGCGTCGGGCATCTGGATCAGGATACCGGCGCCGTCACCCATCAGCGGGTCCGCCCCGACCGCGCCGCGGTGGTCGAGGTTTTTCAGAATTTCCAGCGCCTGGGTTATGATCGCATGCGATTTTTCGCCTTTGATATGAGCGACAAAGCCCACACCGCAGGAATCGTGTTCGTTACGCGCATCGTAAAGGCCCTGGGGCTCTGGAAATCCCATCGATAAAAACCCATCCTGTCATTTGCCGGGCCAACCTCGCAATCGCGCCCCCGCACGACTCGCACTGCCGAATGCACGGCAGGCTGCCCGAATGCTCCCCATGACGATTTGAGCCCGTTTTTGCAACCGCGAAGCCCGTGGCACGTACAAAAATGGCCCGCGCGGGGCGAGCCATGTTCCGAAAGTTGTCGATTCTGGTGCCGGAATCGCCTCGGCGGTATGGGCGTCAGCCCACGCTGCTCATCCGCTGCAAGGTCGCCAGCGCGGCGCGGAGCGCGCGCTCGGTATCGTCGGGATCGCCGCGAGCCGGTGCGGCTGGCGGCGCGGCGAAATCGTCTTTCGGCGGCGACGTCTCCGCCGCGGCGCCGCGCGGACGCGCCTTGGTTTGCGGTTCCTCGCCCGGAAATACGACGACGGGCTGGATCTCGCCGTTCGATTCGGGTTCCTCGATGCGGACGAACTGCTGACGCGATGGCGGGCGCGACAAGTCGAGCAGCGAGGAATAGCCGGCCTCGAGCACTTCGTCGTCGTTCTCGCTGGCGGTCTCGTCCGCCGTCGCCGCCGTCGCTGCCCCGGCGTCGCGCGGCGCGAAACCGATATGGCGGGGCGGCACATAGCCGGGCAGGGCGTCGCTGTCGTCATCGTCGTCGAAGGAGACGGGTCGCAGCGCGGCGGGGATCGCCTTGTTTCCGCCGAGGGGCGATAGCGGTGCGAATTCGCGCCGGTCCTCGCGCGCCTCGACGGTTTCGGGCTGGGCATCCGGTTCGGTCGGTTCGGCTTGGGCCGCCGGTTGGGTCGGCTCGGGCGAAGCGGCTTGCTCGATCGGTTCGAAGGTCTGGGCTTCGGGCGGCGGTGCGGAAGCTGTCACTTCGGGTGCGCTGCTCGGCTCGTTTGTCGATTCGCGCGCGGCTTCGCGCTCCGCCCGGCGGCGGGCCATCGAAATGGCGAGGCGTTCGAGCAATTCGAGCGGCGAGAGCGAATCGAGTTCGGCATTCGCGATCCGCTCGTTGCTGCCACTTGCCGCCGCCGCGCCGAGCGAAAGCCGGCTCGCGACCTGCGGTTCGGTGTCGTTCGCGGCCATGGCCGCCGCCGCGGCCTCGTCCGCCTCGTCGCTGGAAACGGTGTCTGGCGCGGGCGCGGCCTCGGCGAAGAGCGGTTCGTTCGGTTCCTCGAGGTCGAACGCGCCATCGCATTCGGTCTTATCCTCGTCCTCGGCGAGGGGTTCTTCCCAGCGTTTCAGGCCGAGGCGGGCCAGAGGCCGCGCGCCGGGCTCGGGCGCGGGGGACGCGGCAGGCGATTCGAACGGCGAAGGCGCGTCGGGAGCCCGTGAGAATTGCTCGGTACGGGCGGTGATCTTGCGCGAATAGGCTTCGAACAGGCGATTGCTGAGCGTCGATGTCGGCGTGGGAGCCGTCTCGGGAGCGGGACGTGAATCGTCCTCGGCATTCGCGTCGGAGGACGGCCCGGCGCCGTTCCTCAGCGCGGAGAGGGGATCGGCATCGAACATCTGCCGCGCGTCGGTCGCCTCGTGAGGCCCAGCCGCGGCGCGAATCGCGGGCGCGGCGGCTTCGTCGTCGGACTCCGCTCTCTGCGATAGCGCGAACTCGGTGGAGGGTTCGTGGAAGACCTGCGCGTCCGCCGGTGTCGCGACGCGGCGCGGTTCGGACGGAAATGGCCCGCTTGCGGGCGTCAGCGCCAGGGCTTCGTCCTCTGGCGCGTGCCGATACGCGCCGAGGTTGAACGCTTCGTCTTCTTCGCCGGCGCTCAATGCCTCGTCCGCGAGGAACGCGGGCGCCGCATCATGGTCTGGCTCGTCTTCGGGCGCGTCGTCGTAGTGGGCGTCCTCGTCGAAGCTCTCGAGTTCGAACTCGGAGACATCGAGAATGCGCGGGCCCTCGCCTGGGACGGGGGCGGTGTCGCCGAAGTTCTGGTGCGGGGTCACGTCTTCCTTGAGCGCGAGCGCGCGGCGGCGACCCGGAGAGGCGGGCGCGGCCTCGGGGTCCTGCGCCAGCTCCGCCTCGTAGATTTCCTCCGTCGCCGGCATGGCGCCGCGGCGCCGTTCGCGCTGCGGCGACGCGGGCCGGAAGAGGCGATGCGCGAGCAGGCCGCCGATCACGCCGCCAAGGCCGGTCATCGCCAGGGCAAGCAGGATGCGCGCGGTCATGCCCAGCGGGGGCGTCGCCATCGGGATCACCGCATCGATGCCGGTGGCGAGCACCGCTTGCTCGAGCAGCGCCGGGCGAATCGCGAGGCTGCCGAGCCCGAAGAGCGCTCCGAACCACAGCGCGACGACGGCGGGGAACAACGGATGCCGTGTAACCGGCTGCTTTGCTGCGACTTTCCTGCGGCTTACTTCGGACAAACCATGATCCCCGTGCTGCGCTTGCGTCCCGTCGGTGCGCTCAGGCAACCGCGCCGACACCACGTGTAACCGTGGGTGGTAACAGCATTTGGTAAACGGGCTGATAACGCTCGGCGTTGCGCGCCCAGTCGTGCGCGGCGCGCACATGGCGGCGGCCTTCGGCGCGGTAGCGGTCCCACGTTTCGCGCCGCGACAGCAGCCCGGCGAGCGCGGCGGCGCAGGCGGCGGGATCGTCGGGCGCGAACAGCGAACCGGTGACGCCGTCGCTGATCAGCTCGCGGTGGCCGCCCACGTCCGACGCCGCCACGATCTTGCCCTGCGCCATCGCCTCGAGCGGCTTGAGCGGAGTGACGAGGTCGGTGAGGCGGCTGCGCTTGCGCGGATAGGCCATGATATCGGCGAGCGCGTAGTAGCGGTCGACCTGCTCGTGCGGGACGCGCCCGACGAAGCGGATCGCCGAGGCCGCGGGGCTCGCCGAGGCACGGGCGCGCAGCGCTTCCTCGCACGGACCGCCGCCGACCAGCAGCAGCCGCGCGTCGCGGTGCTCGCGCACCAGCAGCGCCATCGCGTCGATCAGGTCGTCGATCCCCTCGTAGTCGTAGAAGCTGCCGATGAAGCCGATCACCGGGCAGGGGCCGCCGTCGGTCTCGAAGCCGAGTTCGCGCGCGAGCGCCGCGTCGCGCGGCCTGGCTTCGCCGAAGACCGAAAGATCGACGCCGTTGGGCATCACCGTGATCCGCGCCGGATCGACCCCGCGCGCGACGAGATCGCCGCGCAGGCCCTCGCAGATCGTCACCACCGCATCGGCCTGGGCGACCACGCGGTCCTCCAGCTTGCGGGTCAGGCGATAGCGCAGCGAGCCCTGCGTGGTCGCGCCGTTGCCGACCGCCGCGTCCTCCCAGAAGGCGCGGATTTCATAGACGAGCGGGATCGACAGCCGCCTCGCCGCGCGCGCCGCCGCCTCGCCGCCGAGCGCGGGCGAATGGGCGTGGAGCACGTCGGGGCGCCAGTCGGCGGCGAGCGTCTCGATCGATTGCGCGAGCAGTGCGATCTCGCGCCATTCGCGCAGGCCCGCCGGACCCGAGGCCGTGCCCGGCGTCCGGTGGAACAGCAGGCCCTCGGCGACTTCGCTGGGCGGCCCGTCGAGCGTGTGGCGCAGGCCGGTGATGCCGCGCACCTCGTAGCCGAGCGCCTCCTGCGCCTTCATGATCGCGCGGGTGCGGAAGGCGTAGCCGCTGTGAAGCGGGAGCGAGTGGTCGAGGACGTGCAGGATCCGGGGCATGGCCGCAATCCCTAGCGGCACAAGGCTTAACGCGCCGTCAACCCCGCTGGCCTAGGAGGTCGGCATGATCGATATGTTCGCGTTGGTTCTGACGCATGGCCTGATGTTGATCGCCATCTGGCGCCTGCTCTCGCGCGAAGACCTCGATCGCGAGGGCGCCGCCGCGTCCGACAAGCGCCGGGCGCGGGCCGCGATGAAGCCGCTTGCCCGGCAGGGCGCGCCCGATGACTGATCTCGGGCTTACCGCCTTTCTCCTCGCGATCCTCACCCTGGGAACGAGGCGGCCCTTCGTCTGGGTGCTGGCGTTCATCTATGTCGACCTGCTGGTGCCGCAGCTCATCTCGTACCGCATTCTCGTGCACCTGCCGGTCTCGCTGATCGTCTTCGTCGCGGCTTTCGGCGGCTGGCTCCTGCTCGACGAGAAGGAGGGCACGCGCTTCTCGGTGCGGCAGGGCATGCTGCTGCTGTTCCTCATCTATTGCGGGCTGACGACCACCCAGTCCGCCTTTCCCGAGGCGGCCTGGGCCAAGTGGTCGTGGGTGTGGAAGTCGCTGATCTGGGCTGTGTTCATGCCGCTCACGCTGCGCACGCGGCTGCGCTCGGAAGCGGTCATCCTTACCATCGTCCTGACCGTGGGCGGCATCGCGATCAGCGCCGGGATCAAGACGCTCGCCTCGGGCGGCGGCGGTTACGGCACGCTTGCCGCGTTCGTCTCCGACAACGCCGGCATCTACGAGGGCAGCACGCTTTCGACGGTCGCCGTCGCGATCATTCCGCTGATCTTCTGGCTCGCGCGCTTCGGCACCGTTTTCCCGACCGACTGGCGCGTGTGGACCTTCGCCGTCGCGCTCGCCTTCGCCTGCCTGCTGGTGCCGGTCGGCATGCAGACGCGCACCGGACTGCTGTGCATCGGCGTGCTCACCATGCTGGCGCTGCGCCATGCGCGCCGCAAGGCCGTGTGGCTCGGCGCGATCGCGCTCGCCGCCATGGTCGCGATCCCGTTCCTGCCGGCGCAGTACACCGCGCGGATGGAGACGATCGAGGCGCACCAGTCCGACCAGTCCGCCTCCACCCGCATCGCGGTGTGGAAATGGACGCTGCAGCGCTCGTTCGAGCAGCCCTTCGGCGGTGGCTTCGATGCATTCCTCGCGAACAAGTTCACGGTGAACATCGCCCAGACCGAGACCGCGGGATCGACCACGGTGGTCGAGACCGATCAGATCCAGGACGAGGGCCGCGCCTTTCACTCGGGCTATTTCGAAGTGCTCGGCGAGCAGGGCTGGCCGGGGCTGTTCCTGTGGCTGGGCGTCCACATCATCGGTCTCGTCCAGATGGAGTTGATCAAGCGGCGCCTGCGCAACTCCGACGAGCCGCGCGCGCGATCGGACGCCGCCCTCGCGAACGCGCTGCAGATCAGCCACCTCGTCTTCATGACCGGGGCGCTCTTCGTGGGTATCGCCTATCAGTCGTTCTCCTACATGATCGTCGCGCTCGAGATCGCGCACGGCTATCGGGTGAAGGGCGCCGGGGCAAAGGCGCGGCGCGAGCGCGCGGCTCCCTCGCGCGCGATGAAACCGCTCGGTGCTTCGTCATGAGCGCGCGGGCGGAAACCGCAGGCAAGCCGGGGCACTTCGATGCGCTCACGGGCATTCGCGGCGTCGCCGCCTGGCTGGTGGTGTTCTATCACATCCGGGCCACGCTGACCGGGATCGTGCCGGAAGGCGTGATCGCGGTCTTCGCCCGGGGCTATCTCGCGGTCGATCTGTTCTTCGTCCTTTCCGGCTTCGTCATGTGGTACAACTACGCCGGAAGGCTGGCGGATGGACGCGGCCTGGCGGTGCGCGACTTCTTCTGGCGCCGGTTCGCGCGGATCTGGCCGCTTCACGCGGCGATATTGCTCGCATTCGTCGGTTTCGCGGTGCTGCTGCTCGCGACCGGGCGGCCGGTCGAGGGCATGCCCTTCGCCGAACTGCCGCTCCACGTGCTGCTCATCCAGAACTGGGGCTTCACGTCGGCGCTGACCTGGAACGATCCCGCCTGGTCGATCAGCACCGAGACGGGTGCCTATCTCGTCTTTCCGCTGCTCGTCCTGGGACTGTCGCGGCGCCCGTCCGGCCTCGCGGTCCCGGTGATTGCGGCGCTGGCGCTGCTTGCCGCGATCGCGGGGCTGTTCGCGCTGACCGGGCACGCCTCGCTCGGCGCGGACATCCCGCGGCTCGGCCTGGCCCGCTGCGTGCTCGAATTTTCGCTCGGAACCGTGTGCTGCATCCTGTGGCAAGGGCTTGGCGAGAAACGGGGCGCGGCCCGGCTCATCGGTCTCGCGGCGCTCGCGATCCTTTGCGCAGGGCTCGGCTTCGCGCTGCCCGAGCCGCTGTTCGTGCCCGCCTTCTTCGCGGCGCTGGTGCTCTGGCTGGCGCTCGGCGCGGGCGCGGCAGGGCGGCTGCTTTCGGCAAGCGCGCTCGTCTATCTGGGCGAGATCAGCTATGCGACCTATCTTGCGCACGTTCTTCTTTTCCGGCTCTTCAAGATCGCCTTCGTCGACGATACGCTCCAGCTCGGCTGGGCAGGCATCGCCGGTTTCGTGTTGGCGCTGGCGGTCGTCTCCGCCGCGCTTTACCACGGCCTCGAGAAGCCGGCGCAGCGCTGGCTGCTGCGTCATCGCCGCTGGCCGCGCGCGCAACCGGCGGCCACGCCGGCAGAGTAAGGTTGTCTGCTGGGGGCGGCGTTAAGCAAACCTAAGCGGTTTAGCTTAGATTCAAGGGACTATTGCCCTTTACATAAAATTAACCTTTAACCTTCATAGGTCATATGGTTAATACGCGGCAATAACCCTTTCGGCAGCAATAGCTCGCGCCGGACCGGGGCAGAACAGGGGATCTCCTGCATGCGAGTGCTTTTGATCGAGGATGAACCGACCACCGCACGGGCCATCGAGCTCATGCTGTCGGCCGAGGGATTCAACGTCTACTCCACCGATCTGGGCGAGGAAGGCCTCGATCTGGGCAAGCTCTACGACTACGACATCATCCTGCTCGACCTCAACCTGCCCGACATGCATGGTTACGATGTTCTGAAGAAACTGCGCGTCGCCAAGGTGCAGACGCCGGTCCTCATCCTCTCGGGCATTTCCGAGATGGATTCGAAGGTCCGCAGCTTCGGGTTCGGCGCCGACGACTACGTTACCAAACCCTTCCACCGCGAAGAGCTGGTCGCGCGCATCCATGCCGTCGTGCGCCGCTCGAAGGGCCACTCGCAGTCGGTGATCAAGACCGGCAAGCTGCTCGTCAATCTCGATGCCAAGACGGTCGAGGTCGATGGCGCGCGCGTGCACCTGACCGGCAAGGAGTACGCGATGCTCGAGCTGCTCTCGCTGCGCAAGGGCACCACGCTCACCAAGGAAATGTTCCTCAACCACCTCTACGGCGGTATGGACGAGCCCGAACTCAAGATTATCGACGTCTTCATCTGCAAGCTGCGCAAGAAGCTCAGCCATGCCTGCGGCGGCGCCAACTACATCGAGACGGTCTGGGGCCGCGGCTACGTGCTGCGCGATCCCGACGAGCAGGCCGAAGCCGCCTGATTCCCCTTCGCTTGCGGGAAACGGACACGGCTCGCTCCTGACGGAGCGGGCCGTTTTTCGTCGGTCCCGTTGGCCCCAGCCAAGTATTTTCGTCCGATCGCGGCGGTTCGATTCGCCAGCGGCGAACGGCGCCGCTAGGCAGGCGACATGGCAGGTAGTCAGGATTTCGCCCCAGACCCCCGCAATGACAGCGTGCTCGCGCTGCTCGACGGCGCGCTGGTGCCGATGCGCGAGGCCAAGGTCTCGCTGTTCGACGCCGGTTTCGGCATGGGCGACGGCGTGTGGGAAGGCTTGCGGCTGCACAAGGGCGCGCTGCTGTTCCTCGACGCGCATCTCGACCGCCTCTGGTGGGGTGCGGGCAAGCTGCGGATCGAGATCGGCCTCACGCGCGAGGCGCTCAAGGCGCGGCTGCGCGAGCTGCTGGCGGCCAACAGCATGGAGGACGGCGCGCACTTGCGGCTGATGGTCACGCGCGGGCGCAAGGCTTCGATCAACCAGGACCCGCGCAACGCGCTCGGCACCGCGACGATCGCCTGCACCGCCGAATTCAAGGTTCCCTCCGGCCCCGGCGCGGGCCTGTCGCTCCACACCGCGAGCATCCGCACCTCGGGACCCGAGATGTTCGACATGCGCCTCAATTCGCACAGCCGCCTCAATCTCATCACCGCGCTGCTCGAGGCGATCGAGGCGGGCGCGGACGAGGCGCTGATGCTCGATCCGCACGGCAACGTCGCGAGCTGCAACGCGACCAACTTCTTCTGGACGCGCGGCGGCACGCTCTACACCTCGGGCGACCGTTACTGCTTCAACGGCATCACTCGGGGCAACGTGATCGCGCTGTGCCGTGAGGGGCTGATGCCGCTTTCGCAAGGGGACTTCGATCCCGCCGAACTTGCGGGGGCCGAGGAGGCCTTCGTCACCGGCACGATGGGCGGGGTCAGTCCGGTGCGCGCGATCGACGGGAAGGCGCTGCCGCAGGTCGACGGTCCCGTCACGCGCCGCGTGCGCGACGCCTACACCGCGCTCAAGGACGCCGACGCGGCGGCGAACCCGTTCGTATGACCGTCCGCATCGCCATGTGGTCGGGCCCGCGCAACATCTCGACCGCGATGATGCGCGCCTTCGAGAACCGTGCGGACTGTGCGGTCAGCGACGAGCCGTTCTACGCCGCTTTCCTCGCCACAACCGGGCTCGAGCATCCGATGCGCGCCGAAGTGCTCGCCGCGCAGCCGACCGACTGGCGCGCGGTCGCCGAAGCGATGGCCGGCCCCGCGCCGGGCGGCGCGGCGGTCTGGTACCAGAAGCACATGTGCCACCACATGCTGCCGGGCTTCGGGCTCGACTGGACGGATGCCTGCACCAACGCCTTCCTGATCCGCGATCCGGCGGCGGTCGTGGCGTCCTATGCGCGCAAGCACGACGCGGTCAGCCTCGATGCGATCGGCGTGGTGCGCCAGTGCGAGCTGTTCGAGCGCGTCGCCGACCGCACCGGCAAGGCGCCCGCGGTCCTGGAATCGGCCGATGTCCTCGCCGATCCGCGCGCGGCGCTGGCCGCCTTGTGCGAGGCGCTGGCCATCCCGTTTTCCGAAAGCATGCTCGCCTGGCCCGCCGGACGCCGCGAGAGCGACGGGGTCTGGGCCCCCGCATGGTACGACGTGGTCGAGCGCTCGACCGGATTCGACCGCCCCGCCCCGCGCGATCGCGCGCCGCTGCCTGCCGGGGCCGCGCGCGTCGCGGACGCGGCGCGGCCCTACTACGAACGCATGGCGCGTCACGCGCTGGCGGCATGACCGGCAAGCCGCGCGATTGACGCGGCCCGGCGCGCCTGCCATCGCGCCGCCCCATCATGACTGCGAACAAGCCCGGCGATCCGACCACGCTCAACCGCCTCTACGGCCGCTCGGTCGGCAAGCCGCTGCGCGCCGGGCAGCAGGCGCTGGTCGACGATCTGCTGCCGAGGATCTCGGTTCCCGAAGAGGGTCCCGTCACCGCCGAACGCTTGTTCGGCGAGCCACGTCCGCTCCATTTCGAGATCGGCTTCGGCGGCGGCGAGCACATGGCGCAGCGCGCCGACATGCTGCCCGACCACGGCTTCATCGGCGCCGAGCCCTTCCTCAACGGCGTCGCGCAGGCGCTCGTCCACGTCTCGGGCGATGCCGGCGCGCACCCCCCGCTCGGCAATGTCCGCCTCCACCACGGCGATGCGCTCGACGTCCTCGCGCGCATCCCCGACGGCGCGCTGACGATGGCCTATCTGCTCCATCCAGACCCCTGGCCCAAGGCGCGCCACGCCAAGCGGCGGATGATGAACGACGGCCCGGTGCGGATGATCGCGGCCAAGCTCAAGCCCGGCGGCGAGTTCCGCTTCGGCACCGACCATCCGGTCTACCTGCGCCACGCACTGATGGTGATGCAGCGCTTCACCGGCGAATTCGAATGGCTCTGCGAAAGCCCCGCGCAGTTCCTCAAGCGCCCCGGCGGCTGGCCCGAGACGCGCTACGAGGCAAAAGCCCGCCGGCTGGGTCACGAAGTCTGGTATTTTCGCTGGAAGCGCACTGAGGCGTAGCATAGCGTTGATTTTTCGACCTTTTTTCTAAGCCTTACTGCGCTACACTAGCAGTCTCTTGGCGGCTTTTTCCGCTTCGGTGATTGCTGGGTGATTGCTGGAAAGCACCTGCAGGAGGCTCGAAAATGGCTACAGGAAGAATAGGTAAGCGCGCGGTCGATGCGATGCGTTCGGCCGGCGTTGCCGGCTTCTTATGGGACGAGGATATCAAAGGCTTCGGGATGAAAGTCACTTCATCCGGCGCGGCATCCTACATCCTGCAATATCGAATGGGTGGGCGCGAATCCAAGACGCGCCGGTATACGATCGGCGGACATGGTTCTCCCTGGACACCTGCTACGGCACGAGCAGAAGCTGAGCGGCTCAGTTTGCTCATTGCGCAAGGCACCGACCCTACCGAAGCGGAAAAACAACGACGTCGGGAAGCCGTCGATCTCGCCTTCGACAACTATGCCGACCGGTTCGCACAATCATGTACGGGCAAGGGATGGATAACTCTCGTGAAGCGTTCGTTCCGGCTTCATGCAAAGCCGGTCTTGAGCAACAAGCCCCTGCCTCACATTACGCGAGCGGACATCGTGGCGGTGTTCGATCGAATGCCCGCTGAGCAGGTTGCCAACAAGCGCAACGTCTTCGCGGTTTTGAGACGCATGTTCCGCTGGGCTGTAAGCAGAGGTGATATTGAACGTAGCCCGATGGAAGGCATGGAGACGCCACCTCCTGTCAAGCCGAGGGACCGCTGGTTGTCCGATGAGGAACTTCCCCGGATATGGCAGCAAGCCCCTAAAACGCATCACTGCTTCGGGCCGATCGTGCGCCTGCTCATCACGACGGGCCAACGTCGCGAGGAAGTGGCGGGGCTTACCTGGGAAGAGCTGGATAGAGCCGAGCGCATGTGGACGCTAAGGGGGGAAAGGACAAAAAATGGAGAGCCAAACAGCGTTCCGCTCAACGATCTCGCGGTAGCCGTCCTGGATGATGTCGCAGGAGGGGAAAATTGGCCCCGACGCGGCAAGGTTTTCCCAACGTCTACAGGCGGTCCGTTCACCGGCTATCATAAGGGAAAGTTGAAGCTGGACCATCTTTTGGAGAACGATGGCGGTGATCCTATGCCGCCGTGGCGCCTACATGACCTTCGGCGCACATTGGCAACGGGCTTTCAAAGACTCGGAGTGCGCTTTGAAGTCACGGAAGCAGTTCTGAACCACGTTAGCGGATCACGGGCTGGCGTCGCAGGGATTTACCAGCGCCACGACTGGAAAGATGAAAAGCGCGAAGCGCTGCGCTGTTGGAACCAACATATAGTTGGGTTGCTCGCAAAGATGGAAAAACCAGAGCACCCTTAGGTTTCGCGCCGCCGGTTTGTCGGGCTATTGATCCCTTACCGGCACCGACGGCGCATAACCCTCGGCTACTGACTATTCAGCGTCGTCCAAGCCGTCCAATAGCATTGGGGCGCCTCACTCGGTTTGCTTGTTGACCCCTGACCTGCTCCCCTTTCCCCTCCGGTTATAACTGGATTCCGGGCTTATCTGCACCGCTACCCGACCTTGGACCACTCAGGTCTGGAGTTTTCCGCCTTTACCAGATCCGGCGGGCTGGTCTCACCGGCTGAGTTTGCCAACATGATCGGGGGGGCACGATCCTCACGCAGCATTGCCTTCACACGCCGCTTGGGCGTCTTGTTCCTGAGCTGTAAGTCCAACTCCCTGTAAAGCCTGTAAACCTTCTTCATGTTCACATGCCATCCATCGCGGCGCAGGATGTGATATACCCGCCGGTAGCCATAGCGGGCGTGCGTCTCGCAGATTTCCTTGATGCGCTTTTTCAGAAAGGCCGGATCGGTTCGGCGGGACTGGTAGTGATAGGTCGAACGATTAAACTGCGAAGCTGTACATGCCCTGCGGATCGTCACCTGCCAGTCCTGCCGAACCGCGTCGATAAGCTCGCGCTTCCGATCCGGCCTTAGAGCCTGATCTGAAATTAAGTTGAGTGGTATCAGCGGGTTAGCTTGACGGCTGCCCAAGTCGTTGATTCAGCGGTT
>NZ_MWMO01000021.1 GCF_002556635.1 Novosphingobium sp. PC22D
CCACAACAGCTCGCCACAGCCCGCCGCGAATGGCCCTGCGCCGTCCCAGAGCCAAAATCGCATTGTTCACGGACGACCAGATCGTCGTAACTCCACGAGAGCCGCGCTTCCCCCTTGCGCATCACCACCGCTTCGGCGGCACCGTAACGCGCGGCGACGTCGCGCAGATAGCCCCCGATGGTATGGGCGCCCTGCCCCGGCTCCTCGGCGAGCGGGCTTCCCACGACGAGCGACAATTGTGATCGATCCACGTTCCCTCCCTTCCGCCGCGAGCGGCGCGCATGGTCCGGCGCGAAGTGTTCGAACTATCACGCGCTTCCGGGCCGGTGAACGCGCGGAAGGCCGCACGGGCGCTTCAGTCAGGGCAATGCGCCGCTGGAGGCAACGCGAGGCGCGGACGATTCAGCCCGCTCCGCGCGATCACTCAGACCGGGCGCGGACTCAAACCTGGTTGCCGAGCCCGGCGGCATGCTTCGCCGCGATCCAGCCGAAGGTCATCGACGGGCCCACGCTCGCTCCCGCGCCAGGGTAGACGCGGCCCATTGGCGAGGCGGTGGTGATGCCGCAGGCGTAGAGGCCCTCGATCGGCGCGCCGCCGGGGCCGAGAACCCGCGAATCGACGTCGCAGACGACGCCGCCGAAGGTACCGACGTCGCCCGGATAGATCGCGATCGCATAATAAGGCGCCTTGTCGATCGGACCGAGCGAGTGCCCGGTTCCCTGCGGGAAGGGATCACCGAGGAAATCGTCGTAAGCGCGTTCGCCGCGATGGAAGTCCTCGTCGATGCCCTTGGCGCAAAAGCCGTTCCAGCGATCGACGGTCGCGCGTAGTGCCGCGGGCGGAACGTCGATCTGCGCAGCGAGCCCCTCGATCGAATCGCCGGTCTTGACCCAGCCCGCCTCGATCCATTTCGAAAGGTTGCGCTTCACACCCATCTTTCCGGCCAGCGGGTATTTGTCCATGTACTGCTGGTCCATGATCGCCCAGCTCGGAACCGAGGGAACCTCGCGGTCGTGCTTGAGCATCGTCTCGCAGAACAGCTCGTACGAGCCGCCCTCGTTCATGTAGCGCTGCCCGCTCTGGTCGACCTGGATCGCGTGCGGCTTGGCGGTGGTGCTCTGCGTGCCCGGCTTGACGTAGTCGGTGTCCCAGCCCGGCGCCATGGTCATCTGGAAGCCGACCATCTCGTCCATCTGCGCCAGAGTGCCGCCGACCCTTTCGAGTTCGCGGTGCATGTCGCCGTTGTTCGATTCGATCCCGTTCGACCACTCGACCCGCGTGCCCGGCAGGTGCTGGTCGCGCATCGCTTGATTCTGCGAGAAGCCGCCCGCGTTGACCAGCACGCCGAGCCGCGCGCCGATGCGGCGCGGTTTGCCGTCGGCGACGGTGATAACGCCAAGCGCCTTGCCGTTCTCCACCAGGATCTCGGAAACCGGGGAATCGACGCGGATCTCGGCGGCCTTGCGATCGAGCACGGCCTTGAGCATGCGCCCTTGCAGCGCGGCCCCGGCGGTGACCCATTTCTTGCCCGTCAGCTTGCCGACCACGGTCTTGAACGCGACCTTGGCGAACATCTTCTTGATGTCCCAGCTATGCTTCATGAAGGGGATCTTCATGCCGTCATCGAGGCGGATCGGCAGTTCGAAGAAGCCCTGCCGCAGCTTGTCGGCCCACGGTCCCAGCTCGGCCTTGTCGAAAGGCAGGGCCGTAACGGTGCGGCTGGTCTTCACGCCGCCGGGAAGCTCGTCGTAATAGTCGGGCCAGAAGCGCGAGCCGCGCTCCATCTCGACGCCCTGGCTGACGATGAAATCGAGCATGCGCGGCGCCTGTTCGGCGTAGGTCCTGCGCCGCTGCGGGCTCGTGCCTGGCGAATCCGGACCATCGGGGACCACCGCGTCAAGGTATTCGACCGCCTTTTCCAGGCTGTCCTCGCCCGGGTCCATGTAGCGGTTGTTCGGAATCCACATGACCCCGCCGGACTTGCACGTCGTGCCGCCGACCCAGGAGGACTTCTCGAGGATGAGGCAGGTCTTGCCCGCCTGCTTCATCAGCAGCGCCGAGGCCATCGAGCCCGCTCCGCTACCGACGACGATCCAGTCGAACGTCTCGTCGAACTCTGCCATGCCTCTCATCCTCCCGCGCCGGCGCAGTTCGTGCTGCGCACCTGTTCAGCATGGATAGACCCCAAGCGGCGCGGCTTGGCAAGCCGCATCGCTTCGCCCATCGCGACGGCGAACAAGCGCGCCCGTTCGCCGCGAACCGGGCAAGGTCATTGCAACAGCTTGCTGCCTTCGCTGAGTGTCGTGAAGGTGCCGGTGTCGCTCTCGCGATCTTCCAGATCGACGCAGTCTCCGCGATATTCACGCGGATTGACCCCGAACACGCGCTTGAACATGCGGCTGAAATGCGCGGGGCTCTTGAAACCGACGCTATAGGCAATCTCGCTGATCGATATGTCGCGCGGGTCGGACGTCGCCAGCCAAGACTTCGCCATCTCCAGCCGCTGCTCCCAGACCAGTTCCGAGAACGAGGTGCCCTTGAGCCGCAGCAGGAAGGAGAGATAGCGCGGGCTGATGCCGCAGCCCTTGGCGACCATCGCGGTCGAGAGCTGGGGATCGGACAAGTGCACCTCGATGAAGCGCAGCACGTCGCGCAGGCGGCGATCGGCGATCGTCTGGCGTGCGGGCGGCGCCTCTGCGCTCGCCTGGACGGCATTGCCGATCAGCCCGAGCGCCGATTCCACCAGGAGCCGCGCCGAGGCGTCGACCAGCTTGCCGTCGTCCTCGAACACCTCGGAGAGAATGTTCTGCGCGATCGCGAATTCGCGCCGCTCCAGCGGCATCACCAGCCCGGTGCTGATGTCCTGGCGCAGATGCTCGCGCAGGATGTGGGTGGGCACCGTGACGTGCAGCACCTCGTGCACCCCGGAGCCATCGGTGCGGCACTCGATGAAGAAGGGTGTCATAGAGCGCGTGATCACCAGATCGCCGGGCTGCGCGACCTTGTTGCCGCATTGGTTCGAGAGCACGAGTTCGCCGTGCCTGACGAACCAGATGATCGCGATGTCGGTCGCGTCCTCGCGGATATGCTGGCGCGACCGGCGAAAATAGAGATTCGACGCGGAGCGCTGGCGGATGATCGATATCGGGCCGACCGCGCGGCGCTCGGACACGACATCGATTTTGGACGCATCCTCGATCCAGAAGTCGCCGCGGTAATATTCCTGCTCGTGATCCCCGCGAAACACGCTCTGACATTCGCGATAGTTGCGCGAATCGAGTGAAAACAAGGTCTCAGCCATTTCCTCTCTCCCGAAGTCGGGCGGCGCCTTGTTCTGCGTTGCGCGCCGTCCCGAAACGTTTCTTTCCGAACATGCCGGAGTTGAATGACTCCGCAGCTAATGCCACGAACTTGCCCCATTGTGCAAGGCGCGCAAGCTCATCTGCAACACGTGCAGTCGAAATTGCGCGCCCTTTCATCAATAGTTGCCCCGGCCGCGCTTCGAGAGCCGCCAGTCGGCGGGATAGTTCTCGTCGTGCCCCTTAACGACTTTGCCGATCCCCTGCTTGAACGTGTCGTCCTTGCCCAGATTGACGTCCGCCGCGCCGTCGTCGGTCATCGCGGGCAGCATGCCCTCGACGAAGCCGGTGAGCAGGCTGCCCATGTATTCGCCGCGGTACTGCTTGTAGAGTTCCATGAAGGTCTTCTGGACCACGACGGTGTCGTTGGGCCGCGTGATCGAACAGGCGTGCGCGTACTTCGCGGTTTCCTCTTCGAGTTTCTCGCGCGGCACGACCGAGTTGACGAAGTTGCAGACCTTCATGTCCTCGGCGGTGAAGGGGCGGCCGGTGAACAGCATCTCCATGAACTTGCGCGGCCCCATCATGTCGGCCCACTGCCACAGGCGCGGCCCCCAACCGGCGTAACGGAACGAGGGATGGCCGAACAGCGCGTCGTCGGAAGCGACGACAAGATCGGCGTCGGCGCACTGATAGAAGTGCCAGCCGTAGCAATAGCCCTTGCACTCGATGATCGAGATCTTCTTGAATTCCTGCAGCGGCCGGTTTCCCGAGCGCGCCTTCGCGTAGTAGTCGGTAAGGCCGTGAAGGTAACGGAACGAACCGGGCGGCGGGTACTTCACGTCCTTGTCCTCGATCTCGAGGTCGACCAGGAAGCTGTCTCCCGGTTGCGGATTGAGGTAGAGATCGCCGTGCTCGTCGAGATCGCCGCCGCTGCCTAGGTTGTCGCCATTGCCGCGGATTACGAGGACCTTGACCTCGTCGTCGATGTTCGCCCTGAAAACCAGCTCGGCAAAGCGCGCGCGCATGCCGATCGTCGCCGTGTTGTGCTTGTCCAGCCGGTCGAAGGTGATCGTCGCGATCTTGGTCGCGGGGTCCTTCTCATAGAGCACATGCGCCTCGGCGGCCTTCTTGTGCTCGGCAATCGTGTCCATTTCCCTCTCCCGATTGGCCGACCTCGCGGGATCGGCGCGTTCGTATTCGCCCGGGTGCTGCCACAGGCAAGCAGGGGGGTATTGGCAATGAATGCAGACATCTCGATAATGCGTGCCAACCGGCAGCACGTACTGACCCATCACGAAGGCCGGGTAACGGGAGCCGATGCGATGACTGAACGCAGCTTCTTCAGCCTCGACGGACCGCTCGACGTCGCGCCGGGCGGCGGACAGGTTCGCGCGGCCAACTTCGCAGGCCTTGCCAATGTCGCGCGTTCACTGGGCCGCGATGCGCGCGGCATTGTCGAACGCCATGGCATGGAGGCGCGCGTGCTCACCGATCCCGAAAGCCTGATCGCGCCGCAGCAGGTCGCGGATACCTTCGAATATTGCAGCACCGTGTTCGACGATGCGCTGTTCGGCCTGCACATCGCGACGCTGCAAGACCCCGAGGTGTTCGGCTGCGTCACCGCGCTGTGCCGCGCCGCGCCGACAGTGCGCGCGGGAATCCGTTGCCTGATCGATTTCCTGCCGGTGGTCCACGCGCCCGATTGCGAGGTCGTGCTGATGGAGGGCCGCGAGACGGCCGAACTCGCCTGGCTGGTCAATACCGACATCGGCGCCAACGACCAGGCGAATTACCAGGCGGCCATGCTCAACGTGAAGCTGCTCAAGGCGATGGGCGGACCCGCCTTCCGGCCGAGCTGGATCAGCCTTTCGGCCGAGCCGCGCGGCTGCGATCTGCCCGAACTCGAGCGCGAACTGGGCTGCAAGGTGCTCAGCCGCCGCAACCGCAATTCGGTCGGATTTCCGGTGCAGCAACTCGAACAGCCGGTGCCGAGCGCCAACCGCCTGCTTTACAAGCTGCTCGGCTCCTATCTGCAGCGCGTGAAGACCGAGCACAGCCAGTCGATCGTCGATCGGGTGGACAGCTACATCCGCGGCTCGCTCGCCTCGGGCAAGTGCACGATCGAGCGCTGTGCCGAAAAGATGGGCACTTCGGTGCGCACGCTGCAATCGCGACTTGCGGCCGAAGGCACGCGCTTTTCCGAGCTGGTCGAGCAACAGCGCGAAAAGCTGGCGCGCGCGCACCTCGCCGAAAACCGGTTGTCGCTCGACGAGATCGCCGATCGGCTCGGTTACGGTGAACAGACCAGCTTCGGCCGCGCCTTCAAGCGCTGGACCGGCATGACCCCGCAGCAGTTCCGCACGGGGCACTAACGCCACTCTTTCGGAAAAGCGCCGCTTTTCCAAACCTTGCGCAGTACTCCACAAGCGCGTGAAAAGCCGGCTTGGTGCGGATCGGGGGCGGGCATAACCTCGCTTGCATGCCGCGCGACAGAGTCGCGCGGCCCGTTCCCGTGATCAGGAGAATGCCGGCATGACCTCGCTTCCGCGCCCCCGACCGCTCGCGCTGACCTGCGCCTTCGCGGCGCTGCTGCTGGGCATGGCTTACATGGCGCTGGCGGGCGCGCCCTTGCGGTACTTCGCCGTCAACGGCGGCGCTTTCGCAATCGGACTCCTGCTCCTTCCGGCGATCGACCGGGCCGGCGTGAATGACGATGTCCCGAGCGGGGCCTTGCCGCTGGTCTTGGCGGTTGGTCTCCTGGCGAGCGCGCTCTTCGCGCAGCCGGTCGGCGGCGCCTCGCGCTGGCTTCTGATCGGCCCGCTGGCAGTTCAACCGAGTCTCGTGGTGCTGCCCGCCATGCTCGTCGCGCATGCGAAACGGCCGGGCCGCCTGGGCGATGGCGCGATGATCCTGGCCGCGCTGGCTGTTGCGCTCCAACCCGACCGAGCGATGGCCGCCGCGCTCGTCGCGGGCCTTGCCGTGCTGCGCCTGTCGAACGGCGCCGCGCGCAGACGCCTCCCCTTCGCCGCAAGCCTGGCGGCCTTCGCGGTGACGATGCTGCGCCCCGATACCCAGCCCGCGATGCCGTGGGTCGACCAGATCCTCTACACCGCTTTCGACGTCGGCCTGCCCGCGGGGCTGGCGGTTCTGGGCGGCTCGGCGCTGCTGCTCGCGCCGGCCCTGCCCGCGCTGCTCACCGATCATCCCGGTCACACGCCGCTGCGCGTGTTCGGCGCCGTGTGGCTGGCGCTGATTGCAGCCGCCGCGCTGGGCAACTACCCGACGCCGATGGTGGGCTACAGCGGCAGCGCAGTGCTCGGCTATGTTCTGGCGCTCGCGGTGCTTCCCCGTCAGCGGGCCGGGACGCGCGACCGGGCGCGCCCGCCCGGCACTCCCTCGCGCCACGACGAGGGACTGGCCTGCGTGCCGCTAGCCGCCTGACGCCATGCGGAGCACGACGCGGCCGGCGGTCCTTCCGCCGAAGGCCGCGTTCATGGCGGCAGCGAAATCCTCGATGTCGTGACGTTCGGCGATCGCGGGGGAGAATATCCCCTCGCCCGCCAGCGCCATGACCGTGCGGCGCAGTTGCTCGGCTTCGGCGGGACGCTTGAGGGCATGGTCGCGCATCTGCACGCCGACGAGGCTGGCGCTCTTGAGCAGCGGCAGGTTGGTCGGCAGCCGGGCGATCCCCGCGGGAAAGCCGATCACCAGATGACGCCCGTCGTAGCCGAGATTGCGGAAGGCAAGCTCGGTCGCATCGCCGCCGACGGGATCGAACACGATATCGACCGGCCGCCCGCCGTTCGCCGCCTTGACCTGATCGCGCCAGTCGTCCGCGCCGGTCCGGACCACCGCATCGGCGCCGCCCGCCAGCGCCACCGAGCGCTTCTCCTCGCTCGAAGCCGAGGCGATCACGGTCAGGCCCAGGTGCTTGCCCACCTGCACCGCCGCGTAGCCGGTGCCGCCCGCCGCGCCGAGCACGAGCAGCGTCTCGCCGGCCTGCGCGCGGGCGCGATAGGCCAGGGCATAGTAAGCGGTCATGTAGTTGACCGGGAAGACCGCGGCGGTCTCGAGATCCATCGCCTCGGGAATCTTGGAAAGGCCCGCTGCCTTGAACAGGTTCGCCTCGGCGAAGAGCCCGCCCAGGCCGCCACAGAACACGCGGTCGCCGACGACGAGCTCTGTGACACCCTCGCCCACGGCCTCCACCACGCCTGCGGCTTCGCTGCCGGGAATGAAGGGCAGCGGCGGGCGGAACTGGTATTGCCCCATCGCGGTGAGCACGTCGACATAGGAGACTCCGGCGGCCCGGAGCGCCACGCGCACCTCGCCCTCGCCCGGCGCGCCGGGATCGAACTCGCGCAGCGCGTAGCTTTCGGGTGGCCCGAAGGCATCGGCGAGGACGGCACGGGGCATTGCGGTTTCCTTCAGTGCTGGCCGCCGTCGCAGCGGACGAGCGAGCCGGTGACGTTGATGGAAGCGGGGCTGGCGAGGAACAGCGCGGCGGTGACGATCTCGTCCGGATCGGCGGCATGGCCGCGCGGCGTCGGGATCGGTCCCTCGCCCTGGTCGGGCCAGGCCTTGACGATGTCGGTCCTGAACGCGCCCGGCGATAGCGTGTTGACGCGCACGTGCGGTGCGTATTCCCAGGCGAGGCTGCGGCTCATCGCGTTGAGCGCGGCCTTCGACGAGCCGTAGGGTACCGTCTGCGGCAACGGCATCAGCGAGCCCGATGACGACACGTTGATGATGCAGCCGCCCGGCCCGCCCGCCTCGGCGCGGTCGAACATCCGCTTGGCCGCCTGCGCGGCGAGCCGGAACGGGCCCTTGAAGTTGAGGTTCACGACCGAATCGAACAACTTTTCGGTCACCTCGTGGCTCGGCATGGCGGGGCTCATCCCCGCGTTGTTCACAAGGATGTCCACAGCCCCGAAGTGGTCCCACGCTGTGTCGAGCAAGGCATCGCACTCGTCCCAGCGCCCGGCATGCATCGAGACCGCGAGCGCTCGTCGGCCGAGGCCGCGCATTTCCTCGCAGACCGTCTCGCAAGCCTCGATCTTGCGGCTGGCGACCACGACATCGGCGCCGCGCTCCGCCAGCGCGCGCACCATGCGGTAGCCGAGCCCGCGCGAGCCGCCCGTAACGACGGCGATCTTGCCGGTGAAATCGAACAGCGGGTCCATTTCAGGAGTCCCCGACGACGGGCTTGCGCGCATCGGGGTAGCGTTCGAGGGCGGCGGCGGTGCGCGTCGGTATGTGTTCGGAGGGGAACATCCCTTCGGCGGGCTTCACCCGCTTGAGATAGGCGCGCGCGAGCTGCGACTTGTGCGCGTCGGTCGGTCCGTCGGCGAAGGCCAGCGCCATGTTGCCCGCGTACCACTTGGCCAGCGGCATATCGAGCGAGATGCCGAGCGAGCCGTGGATCTCGAGCGCGCGCCCGACGACATTGGCGTAGACCGAGGCCATCGCCACCTTGCACATGCCAATGTGCTTGCGGCTGGCACCATGCTTCATCCGGCCCGCCTCGATCTCGTCGATGATCCACGCGGTCTTGAGCACGAGCAGCCGGAACTGTTCGAGCTCGATGATCGAATCGGCGATCTTGGCCTGCACCATCTGGTGCTCGCCGAGCATCTTGCCTTTGGTCGTGCGCGAGACGGCGCGCTCCATCATCATGTCGAGCGCGCGGTTGCACATGCCCACGGTGCGCATCGCGTGGTGGATGCGCCCGCCGCCGAGCCGGGCCTGCGCGACCTTGAAGCCGCCGCCGCGCTCGCCGAGCATGTGGTCGTAGGGAATGCGCACCCGATTGTAGCGGATATGCGCGTGATGGCCGTTCTCCGGATCGGTGTCGCCGGCGATGGCGACGTGGCGCAGGATCTCGATCCCCGGCGTTTCGGCGGGCACGATGAACATGCTCATCCGCTCGGTCAGCGGCGCCTCGGGATCGGTGACCGCGATGACCAGCAGGAACGTGGCAAAGCGCGCGTTAGAGGAGAACCACTTCTCGCCCTCGATCACCCATTCGTCGCCCTCGAGCGTGGCGCTGCAGGTGAAGACCTCGGGGTCGGCCCCGCCCTGCGGCTCGGTCATCGAGAAGCACGAGACGATATCGCCGTCCATCAGCGGGCCGAGGTAGCGCTGCTTCTGCTCGGGCGTGCCGAACAGCGCGAGGATCTCGGCGTTGCCGGTATCGGGCGCGGCGCAACCGAAAATGACCGGCGCCCAGTTCGAACGCCCGATGATCTCGTTCATCAGCGCGAGCTTGATCTGGCCGTAGCCCGGTCCGCCGAGATGGGGCCCGAGATGGCAGGCCCATAGCCCCCGCGCCTTGACCTGGTCCTGCAACGGCTTGAGATGGCGCTTGGCTTCCGCGTAATCCGGGTCGAACTGCGCACCCTGTTCGGGGAACAGCAGGTCCATCGTCTCGCATTCCTCGCGGACGAAGGTCTCCATCCAGTCAAGCTTGGCCTGAAACTCGGGGTCGACGGAAAAATCGATCATGACGCCCTCCGGGCCTGCTCGGCCGCTTCCTTGAAACAGTTTTCGACGATCCGGGCGAAGAACCGCCCGGTCTCCTTGGGCAGCATTCCCGCCTCGGCCTGCGCCACCTTGTATTCCATCAGGCAGCCCGACTTGAACTTGGCGAGGATCGAGAACCACTCGAAGTCGCGGATGTCGCGGCCCGTGCCGGCGCAGTAATAGCGGGCAAGTTCCTGCTTGGTGGGAAAGTGCGTGGGATTGTTGAGCGCGGTTTCGAAAGTGCGATCCGGATCGGCCTCGTCGCGCATGCCGCCGGTGAACCAGCCCATGTCGATCATCGGATCGCCGATCGTCGAGAGCTCCCAGTCGATCATCGCCGCGAGCCGCGCGGGCGGCCCCCATTTGAACATCATGTTGGGCGTGCCGACGTCGCCGTGGATGATCCCGCGCACTTCCTCGGGCAAGCGCGCGTGGCGCAGCCAGTCCTCGGTCTCGGCATAGCCGGGCAGCGTGCGGCCCTCGTAGCCGTAGCGCTGCTTGTAGCTGGCGAGCTGGCCCGCCCAGCGATCGACCTGGCGCTCGAGGAACTTGCCCGGCTTGCCGTAGTCGCCGAGCCCGATCGCCTCGTAATCGACATTGGCGAGCGCGATCAGCCCGTCGACGATCGCGAAGGGGATACCGTATTCGTAGGGCATTGCGTCGAACGGCGGCTCGTTGTGGATCTTCTCATCGCGCAGGTTCGGCGCCCAGCCGTCGACCTTCTCCATGACGTAGAACGGTGCGCCGACGACGCTGTCGTCCGCACACGAACCGTAGCACACGGGGTGCGGCACTTCCGTCTCGTTGAGCGCTGTCAGGATGCGCGCCTCGCGCAGCACGCCGCGCTCGGCGCCGGGCGGCGGCACCGCGGGCGGGCGGCGCATGACCATCGGCCTCTCGCCCCGGGCGAGCGTAAGCACGACGTTCGAGGTGCCGCCAGAGAGCAGCGAGGTCCGCAACGGGCCGTCGCCCAGCTCGGGCACATGCGCGTCGAGCCATTCGGTCAATGGCCCCGGCGGCGCGATCCGATCGAGATCCGCATCCATTCAGTCGTCCTCCCGCACGCGCAACCGTGCTTCCAGTGCCTGCCGCACCTTACGCAGCGCCTCGGCGGCGGCCGCGACGCTGCGTTCATCGAGCGGCTCGGCGATCTCGGCGGCGAGGGCATCGGCTCGCCGGTCGAGATCGCGCTTTATCTTGACCCCCTCGCCGGTCGCGCGCAGCAGCACGGCGCGCTTGTGATCGGGATTGTCGAGCGGCTCGATCAGCCCGGCGGCGATCAGCGAATTGGCCGCGCGCTGGATGTTCTGGCGCGGCTGTCCGAACGATCGCCCGATCTGGGGCACCGTCGGCGGCCGGCTCGCCTCGACGACGGCATTGAGCACGGCAAGTTCGGAATCGTTGAGGCCCACCGTCCGCCGCGCATCGGCGAAAAGGCTCTTGAGCCGTCCGTTGAGACGAATCAGCTCATCCGACAACCCCACGAGAGGGTGTCGCGAATCAGGCTTTCTCTCCACATCGCGAGCGTTTCACTTTGACACGATCGTGTCAATTTTCTTCGCCGACACCTCGTCGAGCATCGTCCTGGCGAGAGCGAGGAACGCCTCGGTTTCGGCCTGCGCCGAGGGTATCGCCTTGCGGTATGTGGCGAAGCCGTGGATCAGGCCCTTTGCCTCGTAGAACGCCACGGGCACGCCAGCCTCGATCAGCTTCGCGCCATAGGCCCGGCCCTGATCGCGCAGCGGATCGAGCGAGGCGGTCACCAACACCGTCGGCGGTAGACCCGACAGATCGCCGAGAATGGGCGAAGCGCGCGGGTCCTTCGGATCGGCGGCATAGTGCTCGGTCATCAGCGCCATTGTCGTGGCGTCGAGCGCATAGCCCTTCGCGAATGCTTCCTGCGAGGGATAGATTCCGGCGAAGTCGGTCGCCGGATAGATCGGGAGTTGCAGCACCACCGGTACGGCGGCCGACGCGTCGCGCAGCGCGGCGGCGGTGACGAGCGCGAGGTTTCCGCCCGCGCTGTCGCCGGCCAGCACCAGTCCGGTAACCTCGAGCCCTAGCGCCGCACCGTTCGCGGCGACCCAGCGTGCCGCCGCCTCGCCGTCGTCGATGGCCGCGGGAAACGGGTTCTCGGGCGCGAGCCGGTATTCGACCGAGACGACCGGCAAATCGAGACGACGCGAGATCTCGGCGGCCAGCCCGGCGTGAGTCACGATCGAGCCGAGCACATAGCCGCCGCCGTGATAGAAGACCATGACCGGCCCGGGCTTCCGCTCGGCGCGCACGTCGAACAGCTTGAGCCGGATCGGTCCGCCCGGCCCGGCCATCTCGAGGTCCTTCTCGACCGCCATCTCGCCGACCGGCAGATCCTGCTGCGCCATCGCCGCCATCGCTTCGGGCGGCAGCTTGTGGAGCTGCTCGAGCACGTCGCGCGTCAGCGGCGGCACGGTCCTGGCGTTGAACGCCTCAAGATAGGCCGCGGTGTCGGGACGCACGAAGGGCGCGGCCTTGTCCTGTGCCGCGACAGCCGCCTGCGCGAGGACCGGCGCCTGCGCGCCGAGCCCCGCCCCTGCAAGCGCCAGCGCGGCGCATGCGGCTGCAAACCTTCCTGGCGAAATCCCCGGCATCCTCGTTCTCCCCCTTCTCCCTCGGCGTTTGCCGCCGTCAGTAAACCCCCCCTTGCTCCTCGGCGAAGTCGCGGGGCTCGGACTGGCGCGCCGCCGCGCGCGCATCGGCCATGGCCTTCTGCGAGGCCCGGATCTGCGCGATCAGCGCGTCACGGCGCTTGGCGAACTCGTCCTCGGCGGTGTACTGGCGCGGCTCGGTATCGGGCTTGAACGCTTCCCAGATGATCGCCGCCTTGGGCTCATTGCTCGGTTCGACGCCGGTCACCTGCTTGCCGGTCACGCGGTCGATCCGGACCATGCGCACGCCCGCCGGTGCGACGAACGGGGTGTGGCTCCAGCGTTCCTTGGTGTTCTGCACCACCTGCTTGAAGATCGGCGCGGCGATGCGGCCGCCCTGCGCATAGCCCCCGAGCGAGCGCGGCGTGTCGTAGCCGAGATAGACCCCGGCGACGATGTCCTGCGAACCGCCGACGAACCACACGTCGGTCGGCCCGGTGGTGGTGCCGGTCTTGCCGAACAGCGGCAGCTTGAGGTCGCGCAGGATCACCGCGGTGCCGCGGATCACGACGCCGGTGAGCATATGCACGGTCTGGAACGCGGTGTCCGCGTTGATCACCTGCTTGCCCTGGCGCGGGAGGCGCGGCATCGGCTTGCCGTCCCACTCGGCCATGTCGCAGCCCATGCAGCGGCGGTTGTCCGAGCGCCAGATCACCTTGCCGTTGCGATCCTGCACATAGTCGATCACCGAGGACGGGAACTGCACGCCGTTGTTGGCGAGCGCCGAATAGGCGTTGACCATCCGCTCTACGGTGGTCTCGCCAGCGCCGAGCGCGAAGGAGAGGTAGTTCTTGTACTCGCCGATGCCCATGTTCCGAAAGGTCCGGTTGACCTTGTTCATGCCGACATCGTTGGCGATGCGCACCGTCATCAGGTTGCGCGACTGCTCCAGGCCCCAGCGCAGCGTGTGATTGCCGCTGCCGCCGCTGTTGCCGAAGTTGCGGAAGCACTTCTGGCCGAGGCGCGCGCCCTGATAGACGCAGAAGGTGCCGTCGAGCACTTGCGTCGCGGGCGTCATCCCATTGTCGAGCGCGGTCGCGTAGACGAAGGGTTTGATCGTGGAGCCGGGCTGGCGCATCGCCTGCGTCGCGCGGTTGAACGAGCCGAGCCCGGAATCGAAACCACCCTGCATCGCGAGGATGCGGCCGCTGTAGGGTTGCTCGATGACCATGCCGCCCGAAACCTCGGGAATCGTGCGGACCGCGTAGGCATCGGCTCCGATCGGCTCCGCGGCGACGAAATCGCCGACGCGGGCCTTGTCGGGAATGTTGGTGAGAGTGGCGGTATCGCCGTCGGAAAACCCGATCTGCCCGGTGCCGCTGCCCGTCGCCAGAACGACGCCGACGCGCCAGTCCTCGTAGTCGATCGTCTTGTACGATGAGATGAGCTGCGACTGCCAGGTGTCCATGTCGTCGATATGCGCGATCGGCCCGGTCCAGCTCCGCCCGCCGTGGAAGCGCAGCAGCCCGGCGCGCAAGGCGTCCCGCGTCGCCGACTGCATTTCGCGATCGAGCGAGGTTCGCACCCACAGCCCGCCCGCATAGACGCTTTGCGGGCCGTCCTCGGCGGTCTCGCCATACCGGTCGATGAGCCGGCGGCGGACCTCCTCGACGAAATAGCCGTTGCCGGGATCGTAGCTCTGCCCGCGCCGGGGGATCAGGCCGAGCGGCTGCGCCTTGGCGGCATCGGCTTCGGCGCGCGTCGCCCAGCCGTTATCGACCATCTGGTCGAGCACGTAGTTGCGGCGCGCGATCGCCTCGTCGGCGTACCTGGCGCGGCTATACTTCTCGGGCGCCTTGGGCAGAATCGCGAGGAACGCGGCCTGGTGGAGGTCGAGATCGCCGACGTCCTTGTCGAAATAGGCCCGCGCCGCCGCCTGCACGCCGAAGCTCTGCCGGCCGAGCGGGATCTCGTTGAGATAGAGCTCGAGGATCTGCTCCTTGGTGAGCACGTCCTCGATCCGCCGCGAGACGATCATTTCCTTGAGCTTGCGCGTTACCGAGTACTCGTCGCCGATCAGGATGTTCTTGGCGACCTGCTGGGTGATCGTCGAACCGCCCTTGGCGCGCTCGCCCGAGCCGAACTTCGAGACGTAGTCGACAACCGCGCCGAGCAGCCCGGTGTAGTCGACGCCGCCGTGCGTCCAGAAGGTCTTGTCCTCGGCGGAGAGAAACGCGTTGATCAGCGGGCGCGGGAAATCGACGAAGCGCAACTGCACGCGACGCTCGCGCGCATAGCTGTAGACGATGGCGCCATCGATATCGCGCACCATCGTCGGCAGCGGCGGCTGGTAGGCGAGCAGCTTCTTCTCGTCGGGCAGATCGCGGGTGATGAGGAACCAGAACACGAGGAACGCCAGGAATACGGCGAGCCCCAGATAAACGAGAAGCCGCAGCCATCTGCGCGCGCGCCATTCCGCGCCGAGCGAGGCGAGCACGCAGCCCGCGTCGCGGCGCACGCGATAGCTCAGGGTTTCGTTTTCGGGATCGGCAGTATCGGTCATCGCAAGGGGCCTCTAGCACGGCGCTTCGCGGATATGCCAGCGCTTCGCCGTCATGCGCCTGAACGGCGCGCGAAAAAGGCGCGGATCGCGCGCGCGGCCACTTGCGCGACCTTGCGCTGGCCGCTGTCCGAAGCGATAAACGCGCCGTCCTCGGCGTTGTTGATATAGCCCGTCTCGAACAGGATCGAGGGGATGTCCGGCGCCTTGAGCACCGCTAGCGCGGCCGCCTGCACCGCGCCGCGATGCAGGCGCAGGTCTCCGTCGGCCTCGCGCAGCACCAGACGCGCGGCATCGACCGATCCTTCCTGCGCCTCGCGCTGCGACAAGTCGAGCAGGATCGCGTTGACCGCATCGTCGCTCGAGGAAAGCGACACGCCGTTCACGACGTCGACGCTGTTCTCGCGCTCGGCGAGCCTGGCCGCGGCCTGGTCCGTGCCCCGCTCGGACAGGACGTAGACGCTGGCGCCGCGCGCGCTGTTGCTTTCGGCGCTGTCGGCGTGGATCGAGACGAACAGGTCGGCCCCCAGCTTGCGCGCGATCTCGGGCCGTTCGCCCAGAGTGATGAACCTGTCGTCCTCGCGGGTCATCGCCACGCGGATGCCGCCGCCTTCGAGCAGCCGCGCGCGCAGCGCCTTGGCGATCGCGAGCGCCACGTCCTTCTCGCGGATGTCTCCCGCGCCCGCACCCGGATCGAAGCCGCCATGCCCAGGATCGATGACGACGAGCGGGCGCGTCGCGTCGGGCGGACCGTCGATCCGCGGCAAGTCGACCGCCGCGTCCTTCAGGGGAAAGGCGATGCGCACCACATAGTCCCGGTCCCCGCCCGGCGCGACGTGCCGGTCGAGCGCGACGAGACCGAGAAACACTGCGAGCGGGGCCACCACAAGGAGCACGATCAGGAACGCGCGAGCCATCGGACCTGACTAGGCCGGGCACCGCCCCACGGCAATTGCCGGACGGCGCGAAATCCCTAGCTTTCTTTAACTTGGCGCTAACCACGTCGCGCGCATGACCGCATGGCATGGACCCGGGTGTCGCTCGACCATTGCCTTGGGCAATGAACTTGCTCGCCAAGATTATGAATGCTAGGCCTTTGTGACAGGGGTACTTTGGCTGTCGGTCGTTGCAGTCTCGAAGCACGGTTCAAACCGTCCACAGAGTGAGCAGGATCGCAGCGAAATCCCTCCGTCATGGCCGGTCGGCGTTCGACTTGCCGGTTCCTACAGGTTGACGCGAGACATGAGAATTTCCTTGCAGCCCCGCCAGTCGACGTCATCGGACGCGGCGGCCCTGTTGCAAGCCCGTGCGCAGACCAAGGCGACGCGCATTCTCCTTCTCGCAGACACGCAAGCTCGGGGCATGGCGCCGGATCGCCGGTCCCCAAAGCTCTCCCTCGCCCGCGACACGATGAGGCCGGCACACTTGGCCCGGACCGTCTCGCCGTCGCGCGGCAATCCCGAAAATGATCGCGCTGCATCGCCATATCCGGAACGGACGCGGCGCGCCTGGAGAATTCAAAATGGCAACGCGCATGCTCGTAGATGCGCGCCACCCGGAAGAAACACGGGTGGCGGTACTCAAGGGAAACCGGATTGAAGAATTCGATTTCGAATCGGCTGACCGCAAACAGATAAAAGGCAATATCTACCTCGCGAAAGTCACGCGGGTAGAACCGTCCCTGCAAGCTGCCTTCGTCGATTTCGGCGGAAACCGGCACGGTTTCCTCGCCTTCAGCGAAATTCACCCCGACTACTACCAGATTCCCAAGGAAGACCGCGAAGCGCTGCTCGCCGAAGAAGCCGAGGCCGCGGCCGAGGAAGCCGCGCTGCGCGCCGGAGACCCGGACGAAGACGATGACGACATCGACGAGGAATCGGACGAAGGCAACTTCGACGACGGTGGCCTGACCGAGGTCGACACCTCCGAGAAGGACCAGGTCGCGACGATCGAAGCCGGCCAGGACGACAGCGAAGACGGGGACAGCGAAGAGGCGAGCGCCGAGGACGAGGAAGAATCCTCGCAGCCGCGCCGTGGCCGCCGCCGTCAGGGCAAGGGTCGCTCGAAGGCCGCCGACGAGGTGCGCGCCAAGCGCATGGCACTGCGCCGCCGCTACAAGATCCAGGACGTTATCCATCGCCGCCAGGTGCTGCTCGTCCAGGTCGTGAAGGAAGAGCGCGGCAACAAGGGCGCCGCGCTGACCACCTATCTCAGCCTCGCGGGCCGCTATTGCGTGCTCATGCCCAATTCGAGCCACGGCGGCGGCATCAGCCGCAAGATCAACTCGGCGAGCGACCGCAAGCGGCTCAAGCAGATCATCTCCGAACTGCAGCTCCCGCGCTCGATGGGCTGCATCGTGCGCACCGCCGGGCTCCAGCGCACCAAGACCGAGATCAAGCGCGACTTCGACTACCTCGCGCGGCTCTGGGACGAGCTTCGCGAAAAGACGCTCAAATCGTCCGCGCCGACGCTGATCCATTCGGACAGCGACCTCATCAAGCGCGCGATCCGCGACATCTACAATCGCGACATCCAGGAAGTCGTGGTCGAAGGCGAGGATGGCTATCGCGCCGCCAAGGACTTCATGAAGCTGCTGATGCCCAGCCACGCACGGCGGGTGAAGCCCTATGCCGATCCGGTGCCGCTGTTCCAGCGCTATGGCGCCGAGGATCAGCTTACCGCGATGTACGATCCGGTGGTGCAGCTCCGCTCGGGCGGCTACATCGTCATCAACCCGACCGAGGCGCTGGTCTCGATCGACATCAACTCGGGCCGCTCGACCAAGGAGCACGGCATCGAGGCGACGGCGGTGAACACCAACATCGAGGCCGCGCATGAGATCGCGCGCCAGTTGCGCCTGCGCGACATGGCCGGGCTTGTCGTGATCGACTTCATCGACATGGAATACGGCTCGAACGTCCGCAAGGTCGAGAAGGCGATGAAGGACGCGCTCAAGAACGACCGCGCCCGCATCCAGGTGGGCCGGATCTCGAGCTTCGGATTGATGGAAATGAGCCGCCAGCGCCTGCGCACCGGCGTGCTCGAGGCGACGACGCGCGCCTGCCCGCACTGCGACGGAACCGGCCTCGTTCGCACCGCCAGCTCGGCGGGGCTTTCGGCGCTGCGCCTGATCGAGGACGAAGCCGCGAAGGGCCGCGGCAGCGTGATCTCGCTGTTCGCAAGCACCGAGGCCGCGGTCTACCTGCTCAACGCCAAGCGCGCCGATCTCGCCGAGATCGAGAGCCGCTACGGCGTGGCGGTCGAGGTCGTGCCCGAGGGCGAGAACGAGGGCGCCAAGATGCGCGTCGCCTCCTCCGGCCCGCGTGTCGCCAATCCGCCGACGTTCGAACCGATCATCGACGACGACGATGACGAAGAGGAAATCTTCGACGAGGACGCCGAGGACGAGAGCGAAGACGAGACTTCAGACAACTCGGGCGGTTCGTCGCGCCGGCGCCGGCGCAAGCGTCGTCGCGGCGGTCGCGGCCGCGATCGCCGTGACGAGCAGAGCGAGACGGATAACGAAAGCGACGACGAGACCGGCGAGGACGAGTCCTCGGATGACGCCGACAGCGACGACGCGGCGCGCGACGAAACCGGCGATGCGCCGCGCAAGCGCCGTCGCCGTGGTGGTCGCAGGCGGCGCGGTCGTGGCCGCGACAACGCCGAGGGCACCTCGCAGGAGGACTTCGACGGCTCCGACGACGATCGCGAGGTCGGCGACGCCGGCGAGCGCGAGCAAGACGAGGGTGCCGAAGGCCCTGCCGTCACGAGCGTGAGCGAAGTGGCCGCGGCTCCGGAAGCGATGGCCGCCCCGGCGTCCGACGACGAGGCCGAAACGGCCCCGGCACCCGAGCCTGCCGCCGAAGCGGCCAAGCCCAAGCGCACCCGGCGTAAGAAGGCCGAAGAGCCTTCGGCCGAAGCCGGGGAAGAAACGCCCAAGCCCAAGCGCACGCGTCGCAAGAAAGCGGAAACGGCCGAGGCGGCTCCGGATGACGCCGCGGCCACCGCTACGGCTCCGGCCGACGATGCCGAAGCCGCGCCGGCCAAGCCCAAGCGCACGCGCCGCAAGAAGGCCGAGGAAACCCCGACCGCCGAAGCGGGCGAGACTGAAACCAAGCCGAAACCCAAGCGCACGCGCCGGACCAAGGCCGCGACCGCTCCCGCCGAGGACGCGGCGCAGGCCGAGACCGCCGAGCCCGAAACGCCCGCGCCGACGGCTGAAGCGGCGATGATCGAGCCGGCGGTGACGCAGGACGAGGCCACCCCGGTCGCGCAGGCCGCCAGCGCGAACGAGGACGCCGAGATCTCCGCTTCTTCGGAAGACGAGACCTCGACCGACAAGCCGCGCCGAGGCTGGTGGCAGCGCACCTTCGGCGACTAGGCCAGGTTCGGCTCACACGAAAGGCCCGCTCCGACACGTTCGGGGCGGGCCTTTTCGTGTTAGCTCGGCGCAGAACTCACTTCCTTCTCTTCGGCAATGGCAACCAGTTTCGCGAAGGTGTAGTCTCCCGCGTCGTCTTGCTCCCACAGAGCGGTGCCGAAGATCGAGACATCGGCGTAGCAAATGGCGTTGAGGATCACTTCGCCGACGAGCAAGCTGCCGAGCGGCCCGAGCCTTCCCCTCAGACCGCCGCAGCCGGCCTGCTCGTCCGCGATCTGCGCCAGTTCGGCTTCGCGCAGGAGATAATACCAGAGCGGCGTGCGGAAACGGGCCTGATCGAAGCGGAAGAGTTCCGGCCGCTCGGCTTCGATTTCGCCCGGTCCATACTCGGTCACGCCGGTGTACCGCGCGTCATAGAGCGCCCACAGATCCTCACCGGCGCACAGATCGACGTCGACGCTGCGTTGCAGATTGCGGAAAGCGAGATTGCCGACGAGCTTGACGTCGTCGGGCTCGGCCGACTGCGGCAAGTCGAAGGCGACCTCGCTGATCTTGGTATCGATCGCCATCGACTTCTGGGTGACGAAGACAGACCAGTCGATCACCCGGTCCGCGTCGAGCGGCTTGCCGCCGCGCAAATCGTCACGCCCGTCCGAGACGCTGTTGAACAGCGGGAAGTCCGCGTTCGTGTTCATCCTGTAGCGATTGCGGATCTGGCTGTGACCGAAACGGAACCCGATCCCGAATTCATGCGGCATCCGCAGCTTGCCGTCCGCTTCGGGCTGATGGATCGGCCCGGCCGCGCCGGTCTTCCTGAGCTTGGGAAGAATCTGATCGATGTAGTCCTGGCGGCACACAGCGGGCAGGTAGTGGTGGCGCACGAAGGCCTGCCAATGCTCGATGGTCCGCTTGCGCGCCCAGTCGAAGGGTCGCTCGCCTTCGGGAGTCCTGTCGGCGAAGGCATTGTGCAACCGCATCAGCAGGATGTGGACCTGCAGCACGATCTGGTTCTCGTCGTTGCGTGCGTCACCGATCAGTGCCGCCCCGGTACAGGTCCGCGGCACGTCGTAGCCGATGGTCTGACCGCCCTGCTCGATCGGACGGAGTTCGAATTTTCCGCTCGCCTCGTCGATGGGCACCACGATCCGCTTGCTCCGGTCGGCCGGGTCCTCGCGCCCGCCGTAGACGCTGTCGAGATCGAGCGTGGGCGAGGCAAGATTGTCGGGCAGCGAATCCGGATCGGCGTCTCGGAAGATCGGCTCGAACAGGTTGACGGCGCCGCGCGTAAGGTCGTGGTCGATGAACTGGCCGACGAACGTATTGCTTGCATCGACCTCGCCCTCGACATCGTTCGCCGGAAACATGATTCCGGTCTTGCCGGTGACGAGATGCTTCGCGGGATAGGTCAGATAGCTGACCAGTTCGGAGCGTAGCGGATAGGGCTTGCCCGGCGCGAGGCGGCTGAAGCATTGCGCCTCAACTTCCTGCGGCATGCTCATGATCGCCGCCATGACCTGCGGCGTCACGACGTTCGGGAAGCGCTTGTGGAAACAGGCGGCGCGACGTTCCATGATGCCGCTGTCCAGCAACGTGTAGTTCCCGCCATGTTGCATCACATGCGACAGCAGCGCCTTCACGATGGGAACGACGGCATCCGGAGGGGCTGCGGCTTGTGGCTCGCCGCCCTCCACGACAGCAGCCTCCGCCGCGCTCGACGCGATTCGACCGCCGACGAAAACGGCCAGCAGGTTCTCGAAATCGGAAGCGACCTGATCGGCGCGCTGCTCGGCCCGCTTCAGCGTTCCGGCGCGCTCGGACCCGGCGGCCGCGTAAGTATCCGATGACATGGTCAATGCTCCCTCCCCGAAATGCCCACCACAGGGGCGAAAAAGTTACATTTTCAACTTCGCTCCGTATTAACGCTTAGGTGCCATCATTATTTACGTGGTTTTATTTAATTTTCAGATCTGTAAATCATAATATTTCCGTTTTTCTGCCGCAATCAGGATTATTCCGATAGTATTATTAATACTTCATACTGACGCGAGCGCTCGAGACGGCCTCATGCAATGCGGACAGGCGCTGCCCTCCAGCGCCGGACAAAGGCCCCGGGTCTTGAAATGCCAGCACTCTGGTGTCGATCCGCCGGCAGGGGCCGCGCGAACGAGGATCGGATCAGGACGATCTCAGGAAACGGTCTTGGCGATGTTCACCGGAATGCCCGAGAAGCGCGGCATGAAGTTGATCGGCTCGATCACCTCGGTCAACGAACAGAGCTGGCCGACGTTCGCCCCGCCCTCAGCGACGGGATCGCCGTTCGACACCAGCGGTCCGAACATGTGGGTCATCGACACCACGCCGCGGCGCAGGCGGTCCTCGCCCTTGGCGAGCGTCCGGATCGTGCCGTGCCGGCTCGCGATCTCAACTGGATCGCCGTCTTCCAGCCCCGCCTCGGCCATGTCCGAGGGGTTCATGTAGGCCCAGTTGACCGGATAGCGCCGGCGCGCCGCGGCGGAGTTCCGGTAGGCGCCGTTGAGCGTGTGGAGCGTCCGGCGGCTGATCAGGCGGAAGGCGAAGCCCGGCTCCCCGGCTTCGCGCAGGATCGCAGCGAGTTCGCCCGCGACATCGGCGGGCATGAGTTCGAGCCGCCCCATGTCCGCCGGAGCCGGCTGCACGAAGCTGGCCGGTAAGTCGGGACGGACGCCCTCGGGGTGCGCGAGCAGTTCGTCGAAGGGAACCGCGCTGTCGGCGGCAAGGAAGCGGCAGAGCGCTTCGGCATCGGGCGGCGTCGGACCACTCAGGTCGAGCCCGCCGGGGATATCCGCGAAGTTGAGGCCATAGTTCCAGAACTTGAAGGTCAGCGGCACGCCCATGCGCCGCGCGATCGCCCAGAAGAACGCCCAGTCGTCGATCACACCCTCGGGCCTCGCGACCACGGGCCGCGTGTACTGCGCGAAGGGCGCGGGATAGAGCGCGTCACCCGGTATCGAGATCTCATGGCGCTCGAACGGCTGGCTGGTGGCGATGACATAGTCGGCCAGTCCGGCCGTCGCGTTCATCCGGCAGTCGAGCGAAACCAGCAGGTCGAGCGCTTCGAAGGCGGGTCGGGCAAGCGCGGGATCGCCCATCGCCATCAGCGGATCGCCACCGAAGACGATCAGCGCCCGGATGCGGTCGGGCGAATCGGCCATGATCTCACCCGGAATCAGCGCCGAGGGCAGTTCGCCCAGCAGCGGGCCGACATCTTCGCTGAGGCACTTGGGTTCGTGCTCGAAGCTGCGCGAGGGCGCGACCGCCATCTCGTAGGCGGGCCTGGTTCGCAGCGTCCCCGGATTGCGCACCCGGTCGCCTTCGCGGCGGTATCCCCCGCACAAGGCGTTGACCACCTCGATCATGTGATCGGCGGTGTTCGAATGGGCCGAGAACGAGGGCCCGGTGCCCGATCCGGCGCAGACCCGCCTGCCCTCGCCAAGCCATTTCGCCGCCAGTTCGATCTGCTCGACCGGCACGTCGGCGCGCTTCGCGGCGAGTTCGGGCGTAAACGGCGCAAGGGTTTCGCGAAGGGCCTCGAGCCCGTTGCACCATTTCCCGACGAAAGCCGCGTCGTAGGTCTCATCGCGAAGCAGGATATGGGCGATGGCCGCGAAAATCTCCGCATCATGGCCCGGCAGCGGCTGGATCAGAAGGTCCGCGAAGCGCGCGGTTTCCGTACGTCGGGGATCGACCAGGATCAGCTTGCAGCCGCGCGCACGCGCCGCTTCGAACCCCCTGGCGGGCGCGCCGCTCTCGGCCACCGCGAAGGGAGCGCCCTGATGCGTGACGAGCGGATTGCCGCCCGCGAGCAGGGCGACATCGCAGTCGCGCAAGGCATTCTTGCCGCTGGCCATGGTGCCAAGCCGGGCCATGGTCACCCATTTCGCGGACTGGTCGATCGTCATGGTCGAGAAGAAGTTGGGTGTGCCCAGCGCGGCGACGAAGGCCCGCTCCATCAGCCCGCCGAGCACGCAGCGATAGGCGCCCGTGCCGTGGTAGACGGCCACACTGCGCGGACCGTGCTCGTCGACCAGAGCCTTCAGCTTCGCCCCAATCGCTTCGATCGCCATTTCGCTGGCAACCGGCGCGAGCGCGCCATCGGGCCCGCGCGCCAGGCTTTGAAGCAGGCGGCCTTCGGCACCATTGTGAAAGTCGATCGAGGAAAGGCCCTTGGGGCACAAATAGGCGCCGTAAGGCGAGGCCGTGCCGTCGGGCCGGGCGCGCACCATGCGCCCCTCGTCGACGTCGATCTCCATCGCGCACAAGGCGCTGCAATTGCGGCAGAATGTCTTGACCGTCTGGCTCATGCAGGTGCTTTCTCCCGGCCGCGATGCTAGCAGCGGCTCACCCGGGCTTCACCCACTTCGCCTTGTCCTCGTCGGAAACCGCGAGCAGGTCGAGCCCGGCTTCGAGCGCGCGGGCCACCGCGGGCCGCTCGAGAATCCGGCGGTGCCAGGCGGCGATCGCCGGATGCGCCGCGAGACCGCCCCCGTTGTCGGGATATTTGTTGATCCAGGGCCAGACGCACATGTCGGCGATCGAATAGTCGCCGCACAGATAGTCGCGGCCCGAAAGCGCGCCTTCGAGCACGGCGAACAGGCGTGCCGTCTCCCTGCGGAAGCGATCGATCGCATAGCGCGTTTCGGCCGGATCGCGGTCCGCGTTTCCGGCGGCGCGCGTGAAGTAGTTCACCTGCCCCGACATCGGCCCGAGCCCCGCCATCTGCCAGTGAATCCACGAATCGATGCGCGCCCGCACCGCCTCGTCCACGGGATAGAAATGCTTCGACTTGCGGCCGAGATACTGGAGAATCGCGCCCGATTCGAAGACCTCGACCGTCCCGTCGACCAGCGCGGGGATGCGTCCGTTGGGATTGACCGCGCGAAATCGCTGATCGTCCTGCCCGCCCTTGAGGATATCGACGATCGCGATCTCGTAGCCGAGGCCCATTTCCTCGAGCGCGATCGCGACCTTGTGGCCATTGAGCGTGGGATAATAATACAGCCGAATCAAGGCTCGCGGATTTCGCGGAAGCGCAGTTCCTGATGCGTGTACGCTTCCAGCCCCATCTCGGGGAAAGTCGAGACGTCCCACGGATCGCGCCCGCCGATATCATAGTAGACCGCCGGCACATTGCCCCGGTTCTGCAAATGATGGGCATTGGCGATGCCGGCCTTGAAGCCGACGCAGTCCCCTGCCCCAAGCACTTCCTCGCCGTCGTCGGTCACCAGCGTCAGTTCGCCCGAGACGACCACCACGAGTTCGTCGTTGTTGCGATGCCAGTGGCGCTGGGTCGACCATTTGCCAGGCGGCAGCTCCACCATGTTGACGCCGAACTGGGTGAGCTTCCACTGCCGCGTCAGCATCCAGGTCTTGCGGCCTTCGACCGGGGCGTCGTGGGGCGGCGGATAGGCGCTCTTGCCCGCGACCGCCTTGTCCGGCGCGATGTCCCCCTTGTGATTCATGCTCTGGCTCCGCCGCCCATGCGCGTCTCTCCCGGCGATTTGCGTGGACGATCCCACCGTCACGTTCCACAGGCAAGCCGCGGCGACGATATCGCGCGCTTGCCCTTCGCTGCGTTTGCGAAGATGGCGGGTCCACAATGGACCATGCCTACCCCGCGCCCCGGCTCCGCCGCGTGATCACGGTGTTCACGCTTGCCGCGGCGTTCATGACACAACTCGACGCGACCATCGCCAACGTCGCCCTGCCCCACATGCAGGCGAGCACCTCGGCCTCGCGCGAACAGATCACCTGGGTGCTGACAAGCTATATCATCATGGCCGCGATCTTCACTCCGCTCTCGGGCTGGCTGGCGAGCCGTTTCGGCCGCAAGCGGCTGTTCCTCACCTCGGTGGCCGGTTTCACCGTGGCCTCGATGCTCTGCGGGCTCGCCGCCAATTTCGAACAGCTCGTGCTGTTTCGCATGCTTCAGGGCATGATGGGCGCCGCGCTCCTGCCGATGAGCCAGGCGATCATGCTGGACATCAATCCGCCCGAACGACACGGCTCGGCCATGGCGATCTGGGGCATCGGCGTGATCATCGGGCCGATCTGCGGGCCGGTCCTGGGCGGCTGGCTGACGGAATCGTTCGACTGGCGCTGGGTGTTCTTCATCAACGCGCCGTTCGGGGTCATCTCGTTCCTGGGCCTCGCGGCGGTGCTGCCCGCGTTCGACGAGGAGCAACGAGTCTCGCTTGACCTGTTCGGCTTCGCCACGCTCGCGCTGGCGATCGGCGCGTTTCAGCTCATGCTCGACCGCGGGCAATCGCAGGACTGGTTCGACTCGCGCGAGATCTGGTTCGAGGCGACGATCGCGGCGACCGCCTTCTACATCTTCATCGTCCATACGCTCACCGCCCGGCAACCCTTCGTGAACGTGGCCATCTTCAAGGACCGGAACTTCATCATCGGCTCGGTCTTCGGCTTCTTCCTCGGCGGCCTGATGTATTCGGTGATGGCACTCACCGCGCCGATGCTCGCAGAACTGATGCACTATCCGGCGCTCATCGTGGGCCTGGTGATGGCGCCGCGCGGCGTGGGCACGCTGATCTGCATGCCGATCGTCGGCCTCCTGGTGAACCGCCACGACCCGCGCATCCTGATCCTCGTGGGCATGGTCGTTTCGGGCATCTCGACGCTGCTGATGTCGCAGTTCTCGCTCCAGATGGACCAGACCGCGGTTATCATTTCGGGGTTCGTCCAGGGCGTCGGCGCGGCTTTCCTGTTCGTTCCGGTGACGACCGTGGTCTTCGCGACGATTCCGCAAAAGCTGCGCAACGAGGGCGCGGCGATGAATTCGCTGCTCCGCGCGCTCGGCGGATCGGTTTGGATTTCGATCATGCAGACGCTCACGATCCGCAGCGAGGCGGTGGTGCATTCGCGGCTGGCGGAAGGCGTGCGGCCCGACAATCCTGTCCTCGGCTTCCGCTTTCCCGACTTCTCGTTCGATGCGATCGGATCGATCGCGAGGATGAGCGGGGAGATCGGCCGTCAGGCGATGATGGTCGCTTACGTCAACGGGTTCTGGCTGCTTTGCGTGATCACTTTCGCACTGGTCCCGCTGATTCCGCTGCTGCGCCCGACGCGCCGTTGAGCGGATACCTCCCTAATTGTGCCCTTGCCCCGGGCCTGCGAATCGCTAGAGAGACCCCAATAGGATGCGGCGAATGCCGCAGTGCATCAAACGGGGACACGACCGATGGCGACCTTCACCCTCCCGGCAAACAGCAAGATCAAGAAGAAGGGCAAGGTCCACAAGGCCGAAGGCGCCGCCAAGGTCAAGAAGTTCACCGTCTACCGCTACGATCCCGACAGCGGCGAGAATCCGCGCTACGATACGTTCGAGATCGACCTCGAGGCCTGCGGCCCGATGGTGCTCGACGCGCTCATCAAGATGAAGAGCGAGCAGGACCCCACGCTGACCTTCCGCCGTTCGTGCCGCGAAGGCATCTGCGGTTCGTGCGCGATGAACATGAACGGCAAGAACGGCCTCGCCTGCACCACCGCGATCGAGGACCTCAAGGGCGACATCCGCATCACGCCGCTGCCGCACATGGACGTGATCAAGGACCTCGTGCCCGACTTCACCCACTTCTACGCGCAGTATGCCTCGATCCGGCCCTGGCTGCAGACCGTCTCGAACACGCCTTCGGGCAAGGAACGCCTCCAGAGCCCCGAACAGCGCGAAAAGCTCGACGGGCTCTACGAGTGCATCCTGTGCGCCTGCTGCTCGACCTCGTGCCCGAGCTACTGGTGGAATTCCGACAAGTTCCTCGGTCCGGCGATCCTGCTCCAGGCCTATCGCTGGCTGGCCGACAGCCGCGACGAAATGACCGGTGAGCGGCTCGACGAGCTGGAAGATCCCTTCCGCCTCTACCGCTGCCACACGATCATGAACTGCGCCAACGTGTGCCCGAAGGGTCTCAGCCCGGCGCGCGCGATCGCCGAAATCAAGAAGATGCAGGCCGAACGGCACGTCTGACGTGATTGCCACCGCCGAGTTCGTGCACCGGCCGGCCCCGGACAATCCCGGCTGGACCGTCTGGGACATCGACGATCCCGAGCGCTTCAACCCGGCGGTTATCGGCCGATTGATCGTGCGTGCCCAAGGTGAACGCAGCGCGCGGATGCGGATGCTCGAGCCGGGCCACAGGCACGCCAACCTGCACGGCCGCCTCCACGGCGGCGTGACCCTCGCCCTTGCCGACATCGCGATGTTCGCCAGCGCTTACGTCGTTTGTGGCGGCCACACCGCCGCATCGGTCACGATAGACCTGAACTGCCAGTTTCTGGGCTCGGGCAGCCTCGAACGGCCGGTCGATGTCGTGACCGAGATCCTGCGTGAGACCAGGCGGCTGATCTTCGCGCGCGGCATGGTCGAGCAGGACGGTGATCCGATCGCCGCGTTTTCCGGAACCCTGCGCAAGCCGAGCGTGCGGTGACCGGCATCCTCGTACGCTACGAGGCGCTGGTCGCGACGGGAGAGCTGCGCGCCGATCCCGAACAGGCGGCGGCGGCGGAGCGGCTCGAGGATCTCCAGCGTCAGCTCGCCCGCCAATCCTCGAGCGGCCTGATCGGCAAGCTGCTCGGCAAGAAGGCGGAAAGCCCCCGCGGCCTTTACATGTGGGGCGGCGTCGGACGCGGCAAGTCGATGCTGATGGACTTGTTCCACGCCACGCTTGCGATCAGCGAGAAACGCCGGGTGCACTTCCACGCCTTCATGCTCGAAGTTCACGAGCGGCTTCGCGACGAGCGCAAGAAGGAACAGGGCGATCCGATCCTCCCGGTCGCCGCGCAGATCGCGCGCAACCTGCGCTGCCTCGCCTTCGACGAGATGGTCGTCAACAATTCGGCCGACGCGATGATCATGAGCAGGCTGTTCACCAGCCTGATCCGCGATCACGGGCTGACCATCGTCACGACTTCGAACCGCGCGCCCTCGGAACTTTACAAGGACGGGCTCAACCGCGAGCACTTCCTGCCGTTCATCGCGCTGATCGAACACGACCTCGACGTGATGACGCTCAACGGGCCGACCGACTATCGCCTGCAGAGGCTGGGGGGAATGGCGACGTGGCACACGCCGTTGGGCGAGGACGCGACCGAGCAGACCCGCGAGGCGTTCTTCCGGCTGACCGACTATCCGCCCGAAGACAGTGACCACGTCCCGTCCGGCGAGCTCGACGTGGGCGGAGGGCGCAAGCTGCACGTTCCCAAGTCGCTCAAAGGCGTCGCGGTGTTCAGCTTCAAGCGGCTCTGCGGCGAAGCCCGCGGCGCGTCGGACTATCTCGCGATAGCGCGCGCCTACCATACCGTGATCATCGTCGGCATTCCGCGGATGGGCCCCGACAAGCGCAACGAGGCCGCGCGCTTCGTGACGCTGGTCGACGCGCTTTACGAGAACAAGGTCAAGCTGATCGCCGCCGCCGATGCCGCGCCGGAAGATCTTTACGAATCGGGAACCGGCCGATTCGAATTCGAGCGCACGGTGAGTCGCCTTAACGAAATGCAGAGCGCGGACTACCTTGCGCTCGGCCACGGCGAGGCCTGATCCGAGGCATGAAAAAAGCCTATCCGAGACGGATAGGCTTTGTTTTTCAGCACCTTATGGCGCGACACCTGTAGCGACCCGGGCTTGCCGGAGAGCGCTCAGTTAAAGAACAGATTCATCAGCCAAGCAAGCATGACTTTAACTCCTCATTCACCAGAGGAGTTAAGCTTTAGCGTCCTTCGTGACCGTTAACAAGTCTTTAACCAGATTTGGGCACCAAATCTCCATTTCTCGTGCGCGCCCGTGCGAGCAGATCGACGAACTCGGAAAACTTCATGGGCATCGCGAGATGGTAGCCCTGGGCATAGTCACAGCCCATTTTCCGCAGGATTTCGAGCGTCGCACTGTCCTCGACTCCCTCGGCGACCGCATGCTGACCGAGGGCATGCGAGAGGTGCACCACGCTCTCGACGATCGCGCGCTGTCGCTCGTTGTGAACGATTCCGTTAATGAATCGCCGATCGATCTTCACTTCATCACTGGGAATCTCGGAAAGGTATGACAGGCTCGCCTGGCCCGTACCGAAGTCATCGATCGATAGCTTGAAACCCAGCTCGCGCAGTTCGGACAGGTTCTCCTTCGCCTTTTCGCGATTGGTCATGCTGAAGGTCTCGGTGACCTCGATCGTGATCATGTGCGGATCGCAATGGTGCCGCTCGGCGATCGCCGCGATCCGGCGTACCAGCGCCGGGTGATCGACCATCCGCGCGGACAGGTTCACGCTGATCTGAATCCGCATGATCCGGTTGAGCGCGCCGGACATCTCCATCGCGCGCTCGAACGTCCAGTATGTCAGGTCCTCGATCCGGCCGCTGCGCTCGGCCTGGAGAATGAACTCGTCAGGCGGAATGAAGCCGCGCTCGGGATCGTTCCACCGGATCAGCGCCTCGGCACCGAAGATCGAATGGCTGGCGAGCTCGTATTGCGGTTGCAGAGCCAGCCAGATCGCGCCGGTGCGCAAGCCCTCGTCGATGCGGGCGTGCATCGAGAGTTCCCAGCCCGACATCTCGAGCCGCTGGCGACCGAACTCCTCGTAAAGCTTGGATTTCCCCTGCGCTTCCGACGCACTGGCCAGCGCCGCCTGGATGCGGCTGATCGGGCTGCTCTGCCAGTTGCGGTCGAGGCCGAAGTGGATGTTGGTGTCGAGAACGTGCTGCTCGATCTGCAGCGGCGAGGAGAACAGGGCCTTCAGGCCTTCGAGGTGATCGACCAGTTCCTCGAGCGTGCGCGAGGTTTCCAGCCAGACGAAGTGACCGTTGTCGTTGTCGTAGATGACCGAATCGTTCGAGCCGAGCGAGAGCCTGCGCGCGATCTGCCTGGCGCACTCGCCATGCAGTTCGCGCGGGAGTGTCGCCAGCATCTGCTCGTACTGGCTGATGGAGGCCGCGACGACGTCGTGGCTCTGCAACTGCGGCTCGGAGGCCAGCGCATCGATGCTGGGAAGCCCAGATGCCGCGTTGGTGAGCTTGATCCTTTCGCGCCATTTCTCGGCGAACCGCAGCGGCAAATAGGTGATCGCCGCCAGCAGCGCGAAGTCGGGATTTATGAGGACTCCGAGCGAGCGGAACTTTGCGGGCAGGACCAGGAGAATGAGCATCAGGACGCCGTAGTGCAGGAGCTTCCAGCGGCCGTTGACGTATCGCTGGCCGATTACGAACATGACCATGAAGATCAGCAGCAGCGGAATGCCGCCAAGCCGTAACGTGGAGCCCTCCTTGCGGCCCTCGGTCGCGGCGATATCGAGGATTGCCCCCGGCTGTCTCTTGTGACCAAAATAGCCCATAGCGCTCGCGGCGCTTGGGCTGGTCACGGTGATGAAGATGATGCGTCCTGAAAGATCGCCGGGTGGCACGCCGCTGGCAAGAATTTCGCGACCGCTGAGCCTGGGTATGTCGTCGGGGTTCATTGCGAAGTTTGGGACGATCGCGCGGTCGATCTGCCGCGATGCGCCGCGCGCGGCCACGGTTTCGATCGGCCGGCCGTTCCGCGCGAATACGTAGGCGGGCGCGCTCTCGACGTAGCTGATGAAGTTAACGTTCCACGTCGAGGCCAGCGCGGGCGTGCCCGGCGCAAACTTGAAGTCCGACTTCGCTGGAAGTGACACGAAGCCGTACTTCTCGAATTCAGCGCGGTAGACGATCGCACTGATGCCCTTCGAGCGGGCCAAAGCCGCCTCCAGAGCGGCATCTCCCGCCTCGTCGCGTCCGATCACTTGCGGGAAATCGATGTAGATGGCCTTGGGGCGCGCCTTGGCGACGAGATCGAGCAAACGAGCCTGCTTGGCCGTGGAGACCCCCACCGAATCCGGCGCCATCGGTTCGCCGTCGTCCAGCGACACCAGGACATACTCGCTGCTCGCGGGCTCCGAGTGGATCTTGTACCAGACGTTCCAGTACATCTGCTCGAGCATCTGCGAGAATTCGCCGATGACCGACAGGGCCACCATGGCGAGAGCCAATACCAGCGGTGATTTGGCGTATTTAAACATTGGCGGCGTGCATCGAACCCCGTTTGGCGCTCGTGCTTAACAGGCAGATGGTAAAGGATGGATGAAGCCGGACCCTGCGCCGGTTCGGAATCGCCCGGAAATCCTTAGCCGGAAATGCCTAATGAGTGCAGCGACCGATCGAGCATCAGCAATTGCCACAGCAGGCGTCCGTGGTCCGCGCGGCCGGATATATGGGCCTGGGCCAGCGCGCCGATCCGCTTCATGTCGAACCATCCGGAGCGCGCGAGGAACCCGCTCGTGGCGATCGCCTGCGCCGTATCCGCGAGTGGTCCGCGAAACCACTGTGCGATCGGCGTGACGAACCCCTGTTTCGGGCGATAGAGGATGTCGTCGGGCAGATAGCGGCCCATCGCGCGCTTCATCAGCCACTTGCCCTGCCCGCGCCGTATCCGCAGCCCTTCCGGCAAGGTCGCGGCGAATTCGATCAGCCGATGGTCGAGCAGCGGTTCGCGCGCCTCGAGGCTCACCGCCATGCTGGTGCGATCCACCTTCGTCAGGATATCGCCCGGTAGCCAGACCTTGAGATCGGCGTATTGCGCCCGGTCGAGGTCGGATCGCGCGGGCGCGCCACGCATCAGCGCGCACATCCTATCTTCGGCGCGGTAGGCGCCGCGCAGTCTTTCGAACTGTTCGGAATAGATCTGCGTACGCAATTCGGAGGGCGTGACGCCGACGGCGCGCGCGTATCCGGAAGGACCGTCCTCCGCGAGCGCGAGAAAGGTCGACTTCGCGCGCAGGGCCCGCGGCGCCCAGTCCGCCTTGGGATAGACCGCGCCAAGCGCGCCGAAGACGCCGCGCCGCATGCCGGCGGGAAGCAGCGCGCGAACCCGGTCCTCCGCGCGCTGGAACACGTGGCGGCGATACCCGGCGAAAGCCTCATCGGCACCGTCACCCGAAAGCGCGACCGTGACCGTCTCGCGCGCGAGTTCGCAGACCCGCAGGGTCGGCAGCGCCGAGGCGTCGGCGAACGGCTCGTCGAACATGGCGGCAAGCCGCTCGCTCAACGCGAAATCGTCGGGCGAGACGAGCCGCTCGCGATGGTCGGTGCCGAAACGCTGCGCGATCGCGCGGGCATGGCTGGTCTCGTCGACGGCGGCCACATCGAAGCCGATCGAGCAGGTCTTGACCGGGTTCGCGCTGGCCTCGGCCATCAGTGCGACCACGCTGGAACTGTCGACCCCGCCCGAAAGGAAGGCCCCGAGCGGCACGTCGGCGACCATGCGCGAAGTCACCGCGTCGCGCAGCAAGTGCACCAGTTCGGCCTCGAGATCGGCCACCGAGCCGCGCCGCCGCTCGGCGAAGGAGATGTCCCACCACTGGCTCTCAGCGGGCAATCCTCCGCCCTGGCGCAGGAGCAGGAAGTGGCCTGCGCCCAGCTTGCGCACGCCCTTCACGATCGCGGCATGGTCGGGAACGTAGCCCCAGGCGAGATAGTCCTCGATCGCGAGCGGATCGATCTCGCGGCGCAGCGAGGGATGCGCCAGCAGCGCCTTGAGCTCCGAGGCGAAAATCACGCTGCCATCGGCGAGCGGCGCGTAGAACAGCGGCTTCACGCCGAGGCGGTCGCGCGCGAGGAACAGCGTGCGCGCTTCCAGATCGTAGATCGCGAAAGCGAACATGCCGTGGAGGCGCGAGAGGCAATCGGCGCCCCAGCGCTGCCAGGCGGCGATGATCACCTCGCTGTCGCCGTCGGTGCGGAATGTCGCGCCTTCGGCGGCGAGCTCGCGGCGCAGTTCGCGGTAGTTGTAGATCTCGCCGTTGAAGACGAGCATCACCCGGCCGTCGCTCGAGGGCATCGGCTGGGGTGAACCGGCGACGTCGATGATCGACAGCCGGCGGTGGCCGAGCCCCACGCCGGGCGCGGTCCAGACGCCATGGCCGTCGGGCCCGCGATGCGCGATCGCGTCGCACATCCTCTCGACCCGGGCCGGATCGACCGGCTTGGCCGTCTCACAGTGAAATATCCCGGCGATCCCGCACATGCGCCGTGCGACCTACTCGATGCCGGACACGCGGTCCATCCATGGCCCGAGCGGTCCCGTCGCCGCGCGGAAGGCGGCGATCGATTCGGCCGGCGCAACCGCGCCGCCAGCCTCGCTCGACAGGATCAGCATCGCCGTCGGCGCCTCGTCGAGCAGCAGCCGCGCGCGCATCGCATCGAGCTTGAGCCGCGCATTGCTGCCGGTGACGAGGTCGCCCGAGCGGTACCAGGTCACTGCGAGCCGGCCGACCCCGCGCGCGATCAGGCGCTCGGACCGGCCGCCCTCGATCGCGGCGGCGGGGGACTGCCACGACCAATCGGTATCGGGCGTCAGCGCGCCCTCGCCGAAGCCGCCGGCTTCCTTGCCTTCCGCCTGCGAACCATAGAGCGCGAAGAAGATGTCTACGGTGCGTCCCTTGCCGTCGGCATAGCGGCCCAGCAAGCGGTGGTCGGCTCCGCCCGCGCGTGGTTCCCACCATACGGTGGGCGTATAATCGACGCGGTGCCAGCCGGGCACTTCGGGCAAGTCGATATGCCCGGGCAGCGGCGCTTCCAGGGCATTGGCGCGAAACGCCCAGAGCTGGAACACCGCGAGGATCGCCGCGAAGGCGGCGAGCGCGGTCGCGGGGCGCATTGTGCCCGCGTCGATCCAGCCCGGCAGCCGCATCGCGCGGATCGCGGCGGCATCGATCGGCGGAACGTCACCTGGCCGGTCGAAAAAGCGCCAGGCCCCGGCGATGACGAGCGCAAGCACGAGCGCGAAGAAGATCCAGCCGTAGACGAGATGGTCGATCCCCGCCGCGCGCTCGACCCCGACATATTGCGCCGCGTAGATCGTGCCCCAGGCACGCACGCCGTTAGCGAGGATCGGCACGATGATGCAGGCCGCGACCATGGCGAACCGGCGTGGCCAGCTCACGAAGCAGACATTGCCGGCGAGCACGCCGAAAGCGACCATGGCGATCAGGAATTTCACACCCGAACAAGCTTCGGCGACTTCGAACAGGCCTGCCTGCGTGTCGATGAAGACGCCGTCGATATGCGCCGCAATGCCGGAGAGGTTGACGAGGAAGATCGTGATCTCGGCGGTCACCAGTTGCAGCGCGGGAACGAAGATGTCGCCGAACGGAACGAGGAAGACCATGTAGGCGAGCGGAAACAGCAGCCCCAGGCTCGCGCGCGGGCCCAGCAGCAAGGGTACCGAGGCCATCAGCAGCCCCACCGCCCCCGCCTGCCGCGCCAGATCGAGCCCCGAGAACGCGCCGAGCAGCCAGAGGAAGCCGGCGGCGAAGATCGCCAGCAGCGGCGGCCACCACGTTCGCGGTGCTATCTTCACCAGCTCTTCGTACCGCTGCCAGACGAGCCAGACGAGGATCGCGGGGACGAGGAGCACGTGGTTGTAGGTGGAGGAATCCCACCACTGCAAGGCCATCGCCCGCCAGTCCGTCCAGAAGACGACGATCAAAACGGCCCAGACCGCCGCGAGACGCGCGATCGCGCCGCGCCATGCAGGCGTCAGGCCACTCCAGGCGGCACGCGCGGCGCTTGGCCGCAAGGCGAAATCAGGCCGCATTGCGCGCCGCGCCCTCCGCCAGGCCAAGCATCGCGGGCAAGTCGCGTAGCTGCGCGTCCCAGTTCGCGGCAGTGAGGATGTAGCGTCGCGCGGCCCGGCCGATGTCCTGCGCGCGTTCGGGGCTCGACAAGAGCGCGCAAACGGCATCGGCTAGCGCCGCGTCGTCGCGCCCAACCCGGAAGTCCCGCCCGTCGGCCGCCGCGATGCCGGTCGCGGCTTCGCCGCTGAGCACGACGGCGCGTTCCATCGCCATCGCCTCGAGCACCTTGTTCTGCACGCCGCGCCCGATCGAGAGCGGCACCAGCGCGAGATCGGCGGTCTTTATCCACGTGCGAATGTCGGCGACGCGGCCCCAGACATAGGCCCCGCCCTGCCCGTGCCGCGCGCGCAACGACGCCGGCGGATTGCGCCCGACGACGTGGAAGGTCGCATCGGCGAAGCGTTCGCGGACGCGCGGCAGGATCGCACCGATCGCGCGTTCGGCAGCGGCGATGTTGGGAGCGTAGTCCATCTGTCCGGTGAAGATCAGCCGCGGTCCCGCCGTTTCGAGCATTGCCGGCTCGGCCGAAACCGCCGCGGGATCGAAAAACGCGGTGTCGATACCGTTGCCCATCGCCCGAACGTCCGCGCTCACGCCAAGGGGCAGGCGCGCGCGGAACAGTTCCGCCTCGGCCTCGCTGACGAGCAGGCTGACCTTGCTGCGCACGGCGAGCCGCGCTTCCTCCGCCGCGAGCAGGCGCCCTTCGCGCGCATCGATCCACGCGCGCGGACCGGAGCCCTCGGCGGCATAGGCCTCGAACTTGGCGGAATCGACGTCGACGAAGTCCGTGACGACGCGGCCGCTGTAACCAGCGGGGACATACTGTCCCATCTGTCCCGAAAAGACGTAGATCGTCGCGATCGGACGCGTCGCGATCAGCCGCGCGACGTAGTGCGCCAGCCGGGCGCTGCGGAACGCGGTCAGGCTCACCGGCTTGCGAGCGACGATCGCCTCGGCCCCCGCAAGCGCGAGCGGTTTGGTGCGCTCGACGAGGCAATGGCTCGCCGCGAGTTCGGCCAGCGCTGGCTCTTCCGCGAGGTCGTGCTCGTCATCGGCGAAAGTCGCGACGTGGACGGGCGCATGCGGGGCAATGTGCTTCAGGATATGATGCGAGCGGATCTTGTCGCCGCGATCGGGCGGAAACGGTATCCGGTGCGAGAGGAACAGGACTTCGCCCGTCATCCCAGGCCCCGCGAAATCCATGGGCCGAGGCGATTGGCCAGCCCCAGCGGCAGGCGCTGCCAGACCGCGATCTGGAGCGCGTGCTTGGCGCTGGTCGGATCGGCGTCGCGCGGCTTGGCGCCGGGCGCGGTCCAGCTCGCGTAGGCGAGCGGTTCGGGCTCGAAGCCCCAGTTGCGCTTGAAGTGGTAGGCGCCGCTCCCGGTCTTGGACCGGCCGAAATCGAAGTGCGTGCAGCCGCGCGCGCGGGCATGGCGCATCAGTTCGAAATACATCCGGTCGTTGGCGCGCAGCCGCCGCGCGTCCCATACGCCGCCGCCCCAATAGGGCATCACCGCGCCGCGATGGTAGAGCGAGAGCACGCTTGCAACCGGGCGGCCCTGGTCGCGCACGGTGAGGACGTCGGCGTCTTCGCCGAACCGGTCGAGCACCGCGTCGAACAGCGCGCGCGGGAAGACCGGGGTGCCGAGGTTGCGCACGCTCTCGGCATAGACGGCGTGGTGCGCCTCGCGGTCGGCCGGCCCCGAGCCGACGTCGATGGTGAAATCATTGGCAAGCCCCTTGCGGACTTCGGCGCGCTGCTTGCGCGGGATCGCCTTCAACTGCGCATCGTCGTCGGCGGCGAGAGCGATCACGAAGCCGCAGTGCGAATCCGTGCGCCGCGTCCAGCCGTCCCGCTGATCAGGCACCGTCCCGCCGCGCAGCTCGACGCTCGGGCAAGAGCGGCGCGAGGCCAGTTCCTCGAGCGCCGCGAACATCGCTTCCGGATCGGCGCCCTGCCCTTCGAGAAGCCCGCCGCCGACACCGAACCCGCTCGAAGCGAGCACCGCGCCGAAGATCGGCGAGCGGATCTCGTGGAGCGGCAGATAGGCGGCAATGTCACCGCCCCGCTCGCCGATGAGCGCCAGCGCGGAATTGCCGGTGCCATGCGCCACAGCCTCAAGCCAGGCCGGTCGGTGAAACGGCGTGCCCCCGGGGTGACCGGCGACAAAGCGCTCGATCGCGGCCCGCTCGTCGGGATCGCGCAGATCGGCAAGCCGGACCATCGTGCGCGCGCCGGCACCAAGCGGGGAGAACGGCGCGTTCATGCCGCCAGCGCGACCGCGCGCTCCGCCTCGCGCGCGGCGATCGCGTCCATGCGGCTCCAGCGAAACTCGGCGAGGAGCTGGCGCAGCTTGGGCGCCATCTGCTCAAGGTTGGTGTAGTGCCGGATGCGCGATCTGATCGGAGCGCCGGCCATGCGCGGCTGGTCCGGGTCGATCTCCCATGGGTGGAAATAGAAGATCGCGGGCCGGCCTTCCCGGCGGTTCACCTGCCGGATCGCCCAGCGCGAAAAGCCGTAGGGCAGCACGCGGAAGAATCCGCCGCCGCCCGCCGCAAGCCGCCGCCCCGCGAATGTCGCCGTCGTCACCGGGATCTCGACGAGATCAGACGAGGGCAGCGGCCGGAAGGCGAAGCGCGGCGCCTCGCGCCAGCCGTAGTGGTCGTGCGCGATCGGCGCGACGCTCGAGCTGTAGGCGAAGCCATGTTCGGCAAGTATCTCGTAGGCCCACGGCGTGCGCTGGTCGATCGAGAAGCTCGGCGCGCGGTAGCCGGCGACGCGCACGCCCGCCGCGTCCTCGATTGCCTTGCGGCTGATCTCGATGTCGCGCGCGAAGGCCTCGCGCCCGAGGCGGAACACCCGATCATGCTCGAGCCCGTGGCTCGCGATCTCGTGGCCCTGCTCGACGATACGGCGCATCAGCGCGGGATGGCGCTGCGCCACCCAGCCGAGTGTGAAGAACGTCGCCTTGACCTCGGCCTCGTCGAACATCGCGAGGATCAGGTCGCAGTTGCGCTCTACCCGGTCGACGAGCGAACCCCAGTCCGCCTTGTCGATCACGGTTTCGAACGCGCCGACCTGGAACCAGTCCTCCACGTCGACCGAAAGACCGTTGGCCGGTCCGCTGGCAGTCATGCGCGTACCTCCTTCGCTGGCGCGAAACCCCGCGAGATGGTTCAGGCCGCCTCGCGCTGGCCCTCGCCGCTCTCGATCCATTCGATGAGCATCGTCAGCGTATGGCGAAGCGTGCGGTCCTGTTCGGAAAGCCGCGCTTCGAGCCGCTCAACCTCGGCGGTGAGCCGCGCGATCTCGGCGGCATCTTCTGCGGAGCGATCGGCGGCCGATGCGGCGGCCGCGCCCTCCTCGACCGAATTGGCAAGCTCGATCACCGCGTTCTGCAACTCGTGGATCTGCGCATCTCGCTCGGCGAGCGACGCTTCGAGCCGCGCGATCGCCGCGCTGTCTGCGGGCGGAACGACCACGGTCTGACGCGGCGCTTCGGCCCTGCCTTCTTCCGCCTGCGCGGCGGGTGCGGGCTCCTCAGGCTCTTTCCCCGCCGCCGGCGAAGGCGTCGGGCTGACCAGCGAAAGCGTGCCGTCGGCGGTCAGCTCTTCGAGCACCTGATGGAGCATGGTGCCGTCGATGCGCGTGCGCTGCTCGACCGCGCCGAGCAGCAGCAGGCGATTGACGATCTGGTTGATCCGGCGCGGAATGCCGCCGGTCGCCTCGTGGATCTCGGCAAAGACGCGCTGGTCGAAGGTCGGATTGCCGTTCCAGCCGACGCACTTCATGCGGTGCTCGATGTAGGGCTGCACCTCCTTGGCGTCCATCGCGTCGAGATGGTGCGCCGCGATCACGCGCTGGCGGAGCTGGTCGAGCTCGGGATGCTCGAGCAGCGTCGTGCGGAACTCGGGCTGGCCGAGCAGCAGCGTCTGCAGCAGGGGATAGGAGCCGAGCTGGAAGTTCGAGAGCATACGCAGCTCCTCGAGCGCGCTGATCTCGAGGTTCTGCGATTCGTCGACGATCAGCAGGCAGCGCCGGCCCGCACGCGCTTCCTCATGAAAGAAGTTCTCGATCATGCCGAGCGCGCTGGCCTTGTCGTGCCCCTCGATCACCAGGCCGAACGCCTGCGCGACGACATGGACGATCTCCTCGCCGTCGAGCTTGCTGGTCACGACCTGCGCGGCGGTGAGCCGAGCCGGGTCGATCGTCGCCATCAGATGGGCGACCAGCGTCGACTTACCCGATCCGACCTCGCCGGTGATGACCACGAAGCCCTCACCCTGCGCAAGACCATAGCCGAGGTAGGACAGCGCCTTGCGGTGCGTCTTGCTCTCGAAATAGAACGCGGGGTCCGGGGTGAGTTGGAAGGGCCGTCCCTCAAGTCCGTAAAAGTCGTCGAACATGGTCTGGTATTCCCTGTCCTAGAAGCTGTAGCGCACGCCCAGCAGGGCGGACGCGTTCCAAATGTCGTCGATCGCATCGTCGCGCTTGGTCCCATCGATGCCAACCGCGGCCGAAGCCGAAAGGTGGGGTGTCAGCGAACGATTGTAGGCCGCCGTCGCGCCGATGCCGGTCACGTCGCCGGTGAGCGCATCGCTGCTGTCGATCCAGCTAGCATAGACGTTGCCCGAGATCGCCGAGCGCATGTCGAGTTCCTTGCTCACGAAAGCCGACATCCAGTAGGCCTCGTCGATCACGCCGTTCGCCGCCGCCAGCACGGTTCCGGGGGCGGCGATGAACTTGCGGCGATCGTAGCCCGCGCCGATTCCCGCGCTGACGCGGCCGAATGCGACGGTATAGCTGCCGCTCACGCCGCGCGCGCGGAAGGTCGATGAGCGCACGCTGCCGAGCGCGCTGTTGAGGCAGTTGCTGCCCTCGAGCGAATCGACGCAGCCGCGCAAGTCGCCCGAAAGCGGATCGCGCACCACTTCGAAGTCCGTCGGGAGCGAATTGAGCGAGCGGGTAAGCTGGCCGCCGAAACCGGCGACGTTATCGTAGACGGCCACACTCAGCAGGCTGCGCCTGTCGGGCGCGTAGGAAAACGTGCCGGTCACGCTGGTCGAGCCGTAGCGGCGGCCAAGATGCGCGGTGAGCGAGGTGCGGCTGCTCGGGCGCCACATCACGCCGACGTCCCAGATCAGCCCGTCGACGTCGTAGGCGATCTGCCGCGGCGCGCTCTTGTCGGTGACGTAGCGACCGTTCGAGCCGACCACCGGCAGACCGTCGGCGTCGCGCAGCGCATCGCGCGAGGAAATCTCGACGTCCTCGTAGCCGACCGCGCCCGTGGCCTGCAGCGTGCGGCCGACCGGAACGGTGACGATGCCGCGCACCTGTATGTCACGCACGCGCTGGTCGAGGTTCGAGATGTCTTCCTGATAGTAGCTCGCGCCACCGCCGAGGCCCACGGGCAGCACCGTGCCCGGCGCGACGCCCGCCTCGACATCGGCGACATGCGAGACGCTCTCGTCGAAGACGTCGGCGGCCGCCCCGCCGGGCGTGGCGACGAAGGCGTCGGATTGTTCGACGCGCGTGTAGCCGATGCGATAGTTCGCCGCGATCGTGGCGTCACCCGCGCGCGTCGCGAACGAGGGCCCTGCGTAGACCGAATATATCTGCGTCGCGGTATCGTCGAATTGCGAACCGCCGGGCACCGAGGTGCCGCCGTTGTCGATCTCGCTGCGCGTCGCGAGACCCCCCGCCTGGACCGTCAGCCCCGGAGCCACGGTCGCATAGCCGTTGACGAGGCCGCTGATCGAATCGCCGTCCTGCGTATCCTTGCCCCAGCCGAACTGGCGCGTGTAGCGAACCGACATGGCAACGCCGGTGTTGCGCCCCGAGATGACCCCGTCGACGCCCGCGGAGAGCTGCGAATAGGTCACCACGTCGTCGCCCGGCGAAAGCCGCGCCGTAACGACTTGCGCCGCCTCGATATAGGGCGTGACTTCGAAAGTCTTGCCCTGCCCCCTCGGGCGCGAGGCGCGCGGGGATTCCCCGTCGGGTTCGCTCATTGCCGAGCCGCCGTCGCTGACATCGCCGTAGCCGATCGACTGCGCCGCCGCCGGCGCGGCCGACGCGCCGAGGACGAGGATCGCCAGCGCGGCGGGGACGGGCGAGAACCGCCCGGATCGGATCGTGCCGCTGATCATGCCTTGTATCCGTAGTATGAGCCGAAGCGGCGTCCGCTCGGGGAGAACTGTGCCGCGTTCAGCAGGAGCTGGATGTTCGGGCAGGCGTCGAGCAGCGAGATCGCGTCGTCGAGCGCGCCCTGCCCCGTCCGGTCCGCGCGCACGACGATGACCGCCTGGCCGACGTGGCGCGCGAGTTCGGCGGCAGGCGAAGCGGCGAGAACCGGGGGCGAATCGAAGATGACGATGCGGTGCGGCGCGCCCTGCGTCAGCCGGTCGAGCACGCGCGCGGTCCGGGTCGAGCGCAGGTATTCGCTGTCCGAACTGGTCGTGTCGCCGGCGGGCAGGACCCACAGGCCGGGAATGTCGGTGCCGATGACGAATTCGGCCGGATCGGCGCTCTCGTCGATCAGCGCGTCCATCAGGCCGGGGCCGCCGGGGAGGCCCAGCGTGCTGAGGATCGACGGCTTGGCGGTGTCGGCATCGACCAGCAGCACCTCGCTTTCGCGCTCGGCCGCGATCGAGAGCGCGAGATTGACCGAGCAGAAGGTCTTGCCCTCGCCCGGATGGGGCGAACAGATCAGGATTCGCTGCGCCGCCGCGCCCGCCTGCTGGCGCCGCAGGTCGGCCGCCTGGACGAGAAGCTGGCGCTTCACGATGCGGAATTCCTCGAGCAGCGCGGTAACCGAGCCTTCGGGCACGATCAGCCCCTGCTCGCGCAGATGCGCGCGATCGACCGGATGGTGCGGGCCGGAAAAGCGGACCGGCTCCACCTTGTCGAGCCCGACCACGACCGACGGCTTGGCGCGCGGCGGCTGCGCGTCCGCCGGAGCCTCCGCGCCGGAATCGGCCCTCGGCGTCATGCCGTATCCGCCGTCCGCGTCATCCTTCGCCGCGTCAGCCTCGGCCGGGAGGTCAGCCTGCGGGGCGGGCTTCGCCGGAGAGGATGCCTCGCGCAGCTTGCGGCGCGTGGGCGGAATGCGATCCTTGGGGATCGGCGGCGCGGTGAAGCTCTTGATGTCGAAGTGCTTTACGGCGCGCTCGAACAGCGTACCCGATCCCTCGGCCTTGCCGGGTTCGGTGTCGCTCTTCTCCGGTTCCTGATCGGGGAGCGGGATCTTGCTGTGATTGGTCATCCGCCCCTCCTCAGGCCACCATGCCGCGCTGAACGAATTCGACGGCGAGCAGCACGACGAACAGGCATCCGAGCGCGGCGCTCGCGCCGTAGAAATACTTCAGCCGGCGCCGTCGCAGCGCCCGCGCGGCGTCGGTCATCGTCTGCGAGATCGCACCGAGCACCGGCAGGCCGGTCGCGCGCTCGAGCCCGGCGGTCGTCGCGAAGGTCGAGCGCACCTTGCCCAGCGCGAAAGCCGCGCCCGCGCCGGCGCCGATTCCGGCAACGAGCACGCCGAACAGCAACAGCGGGCGATTGGGGGCGACGGGCGTGCGCGGCGTCGTCGGCGGATCGACCACCTCGAACTTCACCGCCTCGCGCTCGGTCTTGATCTCGCCGCGCAATTTGAGCTCCTCGCGATCCTGCAGGAGCTTGTCGTACTGTCGGCGCAGCACGTCGTAGTCGCGATTGATCCGCTGGTACTCGGCGGACGCCTCGGGATTGTCGATCGCCATCGCCGAAAGGTTCGCCACCTCCGACTGGAGCGAGGCCTTGCGCGAGGTGAGCGCCTGGACGTTGGCCTGGCGCTCGGCACGGATCGACTGGAGCGAGGTGTAGGCCGGGTTGGGCACCCCGCCGCCCGATTGCTGCTCGCGCTCGGCCGCGGCACGAAGGCCCTGAATCTGGTTCTTGGTGCTGATCACGTCGGGGTGATTGTCGGTCAGGCCGCGCGCGCGCATTCCGGCGAGGTCGGCCTGTGCCTTGGCCAGCGAGGCGCTGGCGCTGCCGGTGGTCCCGCCCGGAAGCGACTGCGGCGTGCCCGCAAGCTGGCCATCGATCGCCGCGAGCGCGCTCTGCGCGGCGGCAAGATCGGCTTCGACACCACGCAGCTCGGAGCGCGACCCTTCCAGCCGCTGGGCATTGGCCGCCGCTCCCTGCGCCAGCTCGGGATGCTGCGCCTCGAAGGCGAGGCGGCGCTGCTCCGCCTGCTCGAGCTGCGTCTCGCGCTGCTTGAGCTGCTGGTTCACGAACTCGATGGTCTCGCTCATCTCGCCGCGGTTTCCGGCGAGGTTTTCCTCGCGGAAGATGTCGATCAGCTTCTGGGCGATCTGCTGTGCGATCTTCGCGTTCTCCGCGTCGGAGAACGACGGATCGCTCGAAACCGCGGTGATCTCGAACAGGTTGTCCTGCTGGCTGACGATCTTGATGTTCTCGGCGAGCGCCAGAACCTTGCTTTCGAGCTGCTTGGGGTTCTCCACCGTGTCGCCGATCGGCGTCGAGCGGACGATCTTCTCGAGGTTAACCGCGCTCGTCAGCGTCTGGCGGATGCGTTCGATGTCGCGCTTGCGGTCGGCGACGCCGATGCCGACCTGTTCGGCCAGCGCATCGTCGAGCTGAACGAAGAGCCGCGCGCGCGATTCGTAGCTGTTGGGGATCAGCGCAACGACCAGCCAGCCGAGCAGGCAAACCGCCCAGGCTACCGCAAGCGCCAGCCAGCGCCGGTGCCAGACGCTGTGGATGGCCGAAAGCAGTTCTTCGTAGAGCATGTTCATGTGAGCGGCGGCGTCCTTAGAACATGCTTTCGGGGATGATGATCACGTCGCCCGGAGTGAGCATCACGTTCGCGGAGCTGTCTCCCTTCTTGAGCAAGTCGCCGAGCCGGAGCGCGAATTCGCGCTGCTTGCCGCTTTCCTTGTCGAAACGGATCAGCCGCGCCTTGTTGCCCGCCGCGAATTCGGACAGGCCGCCCACCGCGATCATCGCGTCGAGCACGGTCATGTTCGCGCGGTAAGGGATCGAGGCGGGCTTCTCGGTCGCGCCGACGACGCGGATCTGCTGGCTGAAGGTGCCCGCGAACTTGTTGACGATCACCGAGACCAGCGGCTCCTCGATATATTGCGAGAGCTGCAGGCGGATGTCCTCGGCAAGCATCGAGGGCGTCTTGCCGACCGCCGGCATGTCGGTGATCAGCGGCGTGGTGATGCGCCCGTCCGGGCGGACCTGCACTTTCGCGCCGAGTTCGGGATTGCGCCAGACGAAGATCGTAAGCTCATCGAGCGGGCCGATCACGTATTCCTCGCCGGGGCCCTCCTGCATCGCGACGAACGCGGCGGGTGGAAGCTCGGGGCCATTCGCCCCGCCCGCGCAGCCGGTCAGCGCGAGGCTGGCCAGCGCGGTTCCGCCCAGAAAGCGGAGGAAACGGGACTTGGGCATCGGCACATCCTTTTCCGCGCCTGGCGCCGCAATCCGGGTCGCGATAGCCGAACTGCTGCGAACGCAGGCGAAAGCCAGCCTGCGCTATCGCCAAAAAGGGTGAACAATGCGTTAGCCTTGACTGGCAAACTTGGTCACGGTCCCAGATCGGGACGGCCATCCCCCTGATTGTTTAAGAAGATTTCAAACGAGCATTTCGCGCGCGGGGCCTTGGCCGAGAAACGCGGCGGGGCTGGCGCTGGCCCCATAGGCCCCGGCACAGAACACGGCCACGAGGTCTCCCACGTCGGCCTGCGGGAAGCCGCCCTTGTCGGCGAGCCGGTCGAGCGGCGTACACAGGCACCCGACGATGGTGGCGGCTTCCTCGGGCCCGGCGCCGAAGCGCGTGGCGATCGCGCTGGGATAGTTGCGGCGCACCACCGTGCCGAAGTTTCCCGACGCCGCGAGCTGGTGGTGAAGGCCACCGTCGGTGACAAGGAAGACCTCGCCGTGGCTCACCTTGCGGTCGACGATCCGGGCGAGATAGACGCCCGCCTCGCCGACCAGATAGCGGCCCAGTTCGACGCAGAACGCGGTCTCGGCCAGTTCTGGCGGCAGCGCGTCCATCGCCTCGCCCAGCCTCGCGCCAACCATGCCGAGGTCGAGCGGCGTGTCGCCCGGAAAATAGGGGATGCCGAAGCCGCCGCCGAGGTTGCATCGCGGCAGCGGAACACCGCTCTCGCGCGTTAGCCGCGCGGCTAACGCAAGGGTCTGTGCCTGAGTCTCGGCGATGGCGTCGGCATCGAGCGCCTGGCTGCCGGCGAAGATGTGGAAGCCGCGCCACTCGGCCCCGGCCTCGACCAGCCGCCGTGCCAGCGCGGGAACGCGCTCGGCATCGATGCCGAAGGGCTTGGCGCCGCCGCCCATCTTCATGCCCGAGCCCTTGAGATCGAAATCGGGATTGACCCGGATCGCGAGCCGGGGAGCCACGCCAAGCCCGTCGGCGATCGCCAGCGCGCGCGACGCCTCGTTTTCCGATTCCAGGTTGAGCGTGACCCCGGCAGCGATCGCCGCCTCCAATTCGCTGTCGCGCTTGCCCGGCCCGGCAAAGCTGACGCGCCCCGGATCGATCCCGGCATCACGCACGATCGCCAGTTCGCCGCCCGAGGCGATGTCGAAGCCGTCGACCAGGCCGTCCATCAGGGTCAGCAAGGGGCTGAAGGGATTGGCCTTGACCGCGTAATGCAGTGCCACGCATTCGGGAAGCGCCGCGCGCAGCGAGGCGATCCGCCGACGCACGAGACCGCCAGCGTAGACGAACAGCGGCGTACCGCCCGCCTCCTCGACGAGTTCGGTGACCTTGCGGCCGTCCACCGCGAGCACGCCTTCGATCGCCGCGTACCCTTCGGGAATCGGACCGAGCGGCTTCACACCGCAAGCTCCGCCTGGAGCCCGGTCCGGTCGATCTTGCCGTTGGGTCCGATAGGCATGGCATCACGCCAGTGGATGAGCGTGGGCTGCATGAAATTCGGTAACTGCTGCATGAGGTTACGCTGCAACTCATCGGATCGGTCCGAACCATCGGGGTGGCCCCGGACGACGAGATGGACCGCCTGCCCCAGCCGGTCGTCCGGCACGCCGAGCGCCACCGCCTCGGCGACGAGGCCGGTCGCGAGCGCGGCCTCCTCGATCTCCTGCGGGCTGATACGATTGCCCGCCGACTTGATCATCGCGTCGCGCCGGCCGACAAAGTAGAGCAGGCCCTCGGCGGAGCGCCTCACGCGGTCGCCCGACCAGACCGCAGTGCCGCCGTAACGGGAGCCGGACGGCGCGGGGCGGAAGCGCTCGACGGTGCGCCCCGGGTCCTGCCAGTACCCTTGCGCGACAAGCGGGCCGCAATGCACCAGTTCACCTTCCTGATCGTTCTGAGCTATATGACCCATATCATTGATAACAAGGACTTCCGCGTGCGGAATGGCCTTTCCCATCGAGGTCGGGTGACTATCTATCAGCGCGGGATCGAGATATGTCGAACGGAACGCCTCGGTCAGCCCGTACATCGCGAAAAGCCGCGCCTCGGGAAACACCGCGCGCAGCTTTCGCACCAGGTCGGTGGTGAGCGCGCCGCCGCTGTTGGTAAGGCGGCGCAGGTTCGCCGCGACATCGGGCGCCCAGTCGAGTTCGCAGACCTGTACCCACAGCGGCGGCACCGCCGCGAGCGTGGTGATCGCGTGACGCCCGACCGCCTTTACTAGATCGCGCGGCACGAGATAGTCGAGCGGCACGACGCAGCCGCCCGCGTACCAGGTCGAGAAGAGCTGGTTCTGTCCATAGTCGAACGCGAACGGCAGCACCGCAAGCGTGCGGTCGTCGCTCTCGAGGCCAAGATAGCCGGCGACGCTCTCGGCCCCGAGCCACAGGTTGGCATGGCTGAGCATGACGCCCTTGGGTCGCCCGGTCGAACCGCTGGTGTAGAGGATCGCGGCGAGATCGTCGGGATCGGCCCCGGATGGACCGCACTCGTCCCCCGCCTCATGGGCCGCTGCGATCGCGGCTTCCTCCTCGATCACCGCGCAGCCGCCCGGCACGTCGCCCGCCTCCAGCGTCTTGAGCCGCGCGGGTGTACCCGCCAGCATCGCCGCGCCGCTGTCGGCGAGGATATGCGCGACCTGCGCGCGCTTGAGCAGCGGGTTCACCGGCACATGCACCAGCCCCGCGCGCGCCGCCGCCAGGGGCATCAGGCAGGTCAGCTCGCCCTTGGCCGCCCAGGTCGCGATGCGCGCGCCCTTCTCGGGCACTTCGCGCGCCAGCCAGCCCGCCAGCAGAGCGACACGCGATCTTAAGTCCTGGTAGCTAAGCGTGTGCGAGCGCAGCACGAGCGCCGGGTCCCGATCGGCTCCCAGCAACGGGAGATGGTCGATCGGACGGGTCGGATGATCGGGCGCGCCGGACATTTACCGTGGAGGTCTCCGCAAGTCTCGGGGAAATGGCGATTGGTCGAGATCGAATATCATACCGATCTTAAGGAAGTGCAATGCGACCCCGTGCTTGGCGACCTGCTCGCGCGCGCCTCGCAGGCGGGGCCGTTCGACCGGATCGCGTGGTGGCGCCTGCTCGCGCGCCACTGCGGCCTTGACCCCCTGCTGGCGGTCGCCCGCGACGGCGATGCCATGGCCGCGCTGCCGCTCGCGCGGCAGGGCGACGGGCTCGCGGCGCTCGCCAACTGGTACACCTTCCGCTTTCGCCCGATCCTGATGCCGGGCGCGCGCTCGACCGAGCTGCTGCGCACGCTCGCGTCCGATCTCGCCTCGCGTACGGAGCGGATGACTCTCGCGGGCCTGCCCGACGAAGATGGCTGCGCCACCCGGCTCGCCGAGGCTTTCCGCGCGGAGGGCTGGTTCGTCGTGCGCGAGCCGTGCGACGTCAACCACTACCTCGAGGTCGCCGGCCGCACATATGCCGACTATCTCGCAGGTCGCCCCGGCAAGCTGCGCACGACGCTCAAGCGCAAGTCGGGCAAGGTCGAAACGCGCGTGCTCACGCGCTTCGATGCCGCTGTCTGGGCCGACTACGAGCAGATCTACGCGGAAAGCTGGAAGCCCGAGGAAGGCAGCCCCGACTTCCTGCGCGCTTTCGCCGAGGCCGAGGGCGCCGCGGGACGGCTGCGCCTCGGCATCGCCCGCGCGGATGGCCGCGCGGTCGCGGCGCAAATGTGGACCATCGAAGCCGGGGTCGCCTGGATTCACAAGCTCGCCCATCGCGAAAGCGCGCGGCCCCTCTCCCCGGGCTCGGTGCTGAGCGCGGCGCTGTTTCGCCACGTCATCGACGAGGACCGGGTCGAAACGGTCGACTTCGGTACTGGTGACGATCCCTACAAGCGCGACTGGATGGAGGCCGTGCGCCCGCGCTACCGGCTCTCGCTGCTGCGTCCGGCGGCTCCGCGCAACTGGCCGGACATGGCGAAATTCGGCCTGCGACGCCTTGCCGCGACGGTCAAGCGGGGCTAGACGCCATGCCCCACGCCGCATTGCCGCAAATCCGAGGGGTTAATGGCTGACGAAACCGACCAGATCCTGCGCGCAATCCTGACCGACGTGCTCGGCCTGAAGCCGGGCCGCGCGGACGGATTCGACGCCGATACCGGTCTGTTCGGTCATTTGCCCGAACTGGATTCGATGGCGGTCGCCGGCCTGCTCACGGAGATCGAGGACCGGCTCGATATCTTCATCGAGGACGACGAGATCGAGGGCGAGATGCTCGAGACCTACGGTGCGCTGCTCGCGTTCATCGAGGCCAAGCGCGCCCACGCGTGATGCACCCGGCATGACCCCGCTGCGCTGGCCCTGCCCCTCGGACGACGGCGGCAAGGCTGGCGAATACGCGCTTGCCTGCGACCGCAGGCGCGCGCTGCGCCTGCTGATCGTTCCGGCGCTGTTCGACGAGGCGAACCGGATGCGCCGCTTCACCGTCGAGGTCATGCGCCGGCTCGACGCAGCGGGGATCGACACCATGCTGCCCGATCTTCCCGGCACCAACGAGAGCCTGCGCGCGCTCGACGTGCAGACGCCGGAAGGATGGTCCCGCGCAATGGCGGCCGCCGCCGAGACCTTCGCGGCGAGCCATGCGCTCGGCGTGCGCGGCGGATGCCTGTTCACCCCCGCCGAACTCCCCCGCTTGCACTACGCCCCCGCGCGGCCTTCGGGCCTGCTGCGCCAGATGATCCGCGCGCGCATCCTCGCCTCGCGCGAGGCGGGCCGCGAGGAGACGACCGAGACGATCCGCGCGCAGGCGCTCGCCGAGGGTATCGAGCTTTCGGGCCACCGGCTCGGCGCAGCGTTCTTCCGCGACTTCGAGACGATCGAGGAGCCCGCCGACGATGCGGCCCGCGTGATCGAGCAATCCGACATCGGCGGTCCCGGGCTTTGGCTGCGCGCCGAGCCGGGCGAGAGCGATGCGCAGGCCGACGCCCTCGCCCGCATCGTTGCCGAAGCGATCATGCGATGACGCGGCGGCACGTCACCTTCGATTGCGAGGGCGCGCAGCTCGTCGGCACGATCGACGAGGGCGACGGCCCGGCGGGACTGCTGCTCGTTACCGGGGGCAACGAGCTGCGCTCGGGCGCGTGGGGCGGACAGTCTGAGTTCGCCGCGCGCCTCGCCGCCTCGGGCTTTCCCGTGTTTCGTTTCGACCGGCGCGGCACCGGTGACAGCGAGGGGCGCAACGCCGGCTTCCGCGCCAGCGCGCCCGACATCGCCGCGGCGCTCGGCGCGTTCCGCGCGCAGTGCCCGGTGCTCGGGCGCGTGGTGGCCATGGGCAACTGCGACGCGGCGAGCGCACTGATGCTCGCGGGCGGTGCCGGGCTCGACGCGCTGATCCTTTCCAATCCGTGGACCTTCGACGAGGACGGCGAAGCGCCCGCACCGCAGGACGTGCGCCGCCATTATCGCGGGCGGCTTGCCGACGCGGCCGCGATAAAGCGGCTGCTCACCGGCAAAGTCTCGCTTGGCGGGCTCGTGCGCAGCCTGTTCGCGGCGGCGAGGCCCGCGTCCCCGCCCTCCTCGCTGGTCGGAGAGATGAACGCTGGAATCGCGCGGTTTCCGGCGCCGGTCGTCTACCTCGTCGCCGAGCGCGACCGCACCGGGCAGGCATTCCTCTCGGCCTGGACCGAACCCGGCGCCGACATCCGCCTATGCCCGGGCGCAACGCACAGCTACGTCGAGCCGCACGCGCGCGACTGGCTGTTCGAACAGGCGCTGAGGGTCCTGCGCGGCTGAAAAGCGCCTATTCGGCGGCTTCCCTGGCGGCCTCGGCGAACTCCTTTTCGGCGAGGTAGCGCTCGGCGTCCAGCGCGGCCATGCAACCCACGCCCGCCGCCGTCACGGCCTGGCGATAGGTGTGATCCATCACGTCTCCGCAAGCGAAGACGCCGGGGATCGCGGTGCGCGGCGTGCCCGGCTCGACGATCAGATAGCCCGAGGCGTCCATCTCGAGCTTGCCCTTGAACAGTTCGGTCGCGGGCGCGTGGCCGATCGCGACGAAGGCGCCGTCGGTCTCGATCTCGCTCTCCGCGCCGGTCTCGGTGTCGATCAGCGCCAGCGCGCGCAGCTCGCCGGTCGTGGAATCACCGACGAAGCGCTCGACCCGCTTGTTCCACAGGACCGAAATCTTGGGATTGGCCATGAGCCGGTCCGCAAGGATCTTTTCAGAACGCAGCGAATCGCGGCGGTGGATCAGGGTCACGTCGTCCGAGTGATTGGTGAGGTAGAGCGCTTCCTCGACCGCGGTGTTGCCGCCGCCGATCACCACGACCTTCTTGCCGCGATAGAAGAAGCCGTCGCAGGTGGCGCAGGCCGAGACGCCCTTGCCCGAAAGCTCCTGCTCGCCAGGCACGCCCAGCCACTTGGCCTGCGCGCCGGTCGCGATCACCAGCGTATCGCCTTCGTAGATGTCGCCGCCGTCGCCGATCGCGCGGAACTTGGGGCCCGACAGATCGACCTCGACGATCGTGTCCCACATCATCCGGGTGCCAACGTGCTCGGCCTGGGCCTGCATTTCCTGCATCAGCCACGGGCCCTGGATCACGTCGCGGAAGCCGGGATAGTTCTCGACGTCGGTCGTGATGGTAAGCTGGCCGCCCGGCTGCAGACCCTGCACCACGATCGGTTCCATGCCCGCGCGCGCGCCATAGATCGCCGCGGTCAGCCCCGCCGGGCCAGAGCCGATGATGAGCATGCGGGTGGTATGTGTCGCCATTTTTCCAGTTCCTTCCGCGAGGCGAGATAGAGCGCGCAGCCCCGTTTTGCCAAGTCGAACGCGCCGATGGAATTTATTCGTTCCCGAAAACGAGGCCTTGAGCGGCAATCTTCGCTCCCGCGCGCGCGCGATCAAGCGGCGGATTGAACTTTGCGCCGGGCGGGTGCAGGTGCGGGGCCATGAAAGACCTCGCCGGACCGACCTCGAACCGCTTCGTCTCGCAGCGGCTCAACCTCCATTACGTCGACTGGGGCAATACCGACGCGCCGCCACTGATCCTCCAGCACGGCGGGCGCGATCATTGCCGGAGCTGGGACTGGGTCGCCGACGAGCTGCGCCGCGACTGGCACGTGATCGCCCCCGACCTGCGCGGCCACGGCGACAGCCAGTGGTCGCCCGAGGGCCATTACGGCATGGACGCCTTCGTCTATGACTTCGCCCAGCTCGTGCACACGCTCGGCTACGAGCAGGTGACGATCGTATCGCACTCGCTAGGCGGCAACATCGCGACGCGCTTTACCGGGCTCTATCCCGACAAGGTCGCCAAGCTGGTGAACATCGAGGGACTTGGGCCGCCGCAGGATCATCCGATGCAGGCGGGTCCGACGGCGGACCGCCTGCGCGAATGGATCGCGGGCAAGCGCGCCGCTTCGGGGCGCGTGCCGCGCCGTTACGACACGCTGCGCGCCGCCTACGAGCGGATGAAGGCGGAAAATAGCTTCCTCACCGACGAGCAGGCGCGCCACCTCACCATTCATGGCGCCAGCCGCAACGAGGACGGCACCTGGGCGTGGAAGTTCGACAACTACCTCAACGTCTGGAACGCGACCGACATTCCCTACGAGGAGAAGACCGCGCTGTGGCGCGATATCGCCTGCCCGGTGCTGCTCCTGTGGGGCAAGGACAGCTTCGCCGCGAGCCCGGCGGGTGACGGCCGGCTCGACAACTTTCGCGATGCCACGCTGATCGAGTACGAAGGCGCCGGGCACTGGCTGCACCACGACCAGTTCGACCGCTTCATGACCGACGTAAGGGCTTTCCTGAGCTGAGATCGCGCCGATTCGCTCGGCACGGACGTGGCGAGCCGGCCACGCGGTTCGCGTCGTTGGGGCCCGGAGGTCAACTCTCGACGAGCGCTTCTCGCAACCGTTCGCGGCGAGCCGCGCCGAACCCGAGGCCGGCTTCCAGGAAGGCATCGGTCGAACCATGCCGCTCCTCGATCGCGGCGAAGGCCGCTTCGAGATATTGCGGTTCCACGCCCATAAGCACGCGCATCGCCGCTTCGTCGGCATCGGGCGAGATTGCCCGAATCGTCTCCATCCCCGCCGCCACGCGCGCTTCGGAATTGCCGGCCGTGTTGGTCAGCATGAAGTCCTCGAAGATATCGTCGCGATGCACCCCCGCGGCGAGCTGGACGATCGCGACCGCGATGCCTGTCCGGTCCTTCCCCGCCATGCAGTTCACCAGCGAGGGGCCGCGATCTTCGGACAGTTCGACAAGGTGCTTGCCGACCATCGCCTGTAGCTCGGGCCGGAAGGCGATGACGCCGTAGACCTCGACGATGCGGCGCCGCACCGATTCGGGGCCCTCGCCGCCAAGGCCCTTCGCCGAATCGATATGCGGCGCGTGCCGCTCGCCTGGGTCCTGTGCGTGGTGGATCGTCGCCGAAAAGCCCGCCGGACGGCGGCAGGGATGGCTCGCGCGCTCGCGATCGGTCCTCAGATCGAACACCGAACTCAGACCGAGCGCGTCGATCGCCGCGAGGTCCGCCTCGCTCGCCTTGCTGTGCTGGCCAGAGCGCCACAGGATGCCGCGCCGCAACCGGCCGCCGCCGGCGACCCGATAGCCGCCGAAATCGCGAAAGTTGTGCACGCCTTCCAGCTCGATGACGCGCGAAGAGGGTTCGGTATGGGTCATTCCAGGCTTTCCTATTGCCGATAGTAGCCATGCTTAGTATCGGCGTGATACAAAGTTTTGCAGGAAGCTTGATGAACGCCGAAAGCCCGATCAAGGCCGAAACCGCACGATCCTCGCGGATCACCGCCCAGCGGAGACGCATTCGCCTCGTGCTGATGATCGGCGGCCCGGCGCTCGTGATCGCCGTCGCGCTCTATTTCTACCTCACGGGCGGACGCATCGAATCGACCGACAATGCCTCGCTCCAGACCGGGATGGTCGCGATCAGCCCCAATGTCGCCGGTACGGTCGTCGAGATCGCGGTCGAGGAAAACCAGCGGGTGAAGCGGGGCGACCTGCTGTTCCGCATCAAGGCCGATACGCTGCGCAACGAAGTCGCGCTCGCCGAGGCCGAACTGGTCGAAGCACGCAGCGACGTGGCCTCGCTCGAAGCCGACTACAAGGAAGCGCAGTCGCAGATCAGCGCGGCGCGGGCGCGCTACGATCTTGCCCGCAACGACGCGAAGCGCCAGCGTTCGCTGCTCGATGAGGGCATCGCCAGCCGCGCCCAGTACGACGCGGCGCAGACCGAAGTGCGCACTGCGCGCGATGCGATCGCCGCCGCGCAGGCGAAGGCCGAGGGCCTGCGCGCGCAGCTCGCCAAGATGGCCGGCGGCGGGATCGACGCGGAACCCGGCGTGCGCGCCGCGGCGGCGCGGCTCGCGCAGGCAAAGATCAAGCTTGGCGACGCCGAGGTGCGCGCGCCCAAGGACGGCATCGTCACGCGCGTCAACCAGTTGCAGGTCGGCAGCTATGTCTCGCCGGGCAAGCCCGTTTTCATGCTCACCGGCCTGCGGTTCTGGGTCCAGGCCAATTTCAAGGAAGACCAGCTTCGCTACATGCGCGTCGGCCAGCCCGCCGAGGTCAAGGTGGACGCCTTCCCCGACCACGTCCTCAAGGGGCGGGTCGAAAGCTTCAGTCCGGGCACCGGATCGAGCTTCTCGGTGCTTCCGGCCGAGAACGCCACCGGCAACTGGGTCAAGGTAGTCCAGCGCCTGCCGGTCCAGATCGCCATCGCGGAGGTTCCGTCCGGCCTGCCGATGAGCGCGGGCCTATCCGCGCAAGTCGAAGTCGACACCGGTCACGAGCGTCACTTGTTCGGGCCCGACACGGTCGCAGCCGCGCCGGCGGGGAAATGACCCGCGCCGTCGCGGCGGCGGCACCGGGCTGAGCAAGACCTGGCAACGTGAGCGAATACCCCACCCCCCTGCGCCGGTTCCTGATCACCGTCCCGTCGATGCTCGCGTCGATGATGGTCGCGGTGGACATCACCATCGCCAACGTCGCGCTGCCGCATATGCAAGCGAGCCTCTCGGCCTCGCAGGAACAGGTCCTGTGGGTGCTGACGTCCTATCTCGTCGCCGGCGCGATCGCGACCCCGCTCAGCGGCTGGCTCGCCGGGCGCTTCGGCCGCAAGCTGGTGATGGTGGTCTCGGTCGGCGGCTTCACCCTGGCCTCGGCACTGTGCGGCATGGCGACGGACCTGCAGACGATCGTGCTGGCGCGCTTCCTCCAGGGCTCGTGTGGCGCGGCGCTGATCCCGCTGAGCCAGGCCATCCTGCTCGACATCAACCCGCCCGAGGAACATGCCAAGGCCATGGCGATCTTCGCGCTCGGCTCGATGGCGGGCCCGGTCATCGGCCCGACGCTCGGCGGCTATCTCACCGATGCGCTCTCGTGGCGCTGGGTGTTCTTCATCAACCTGCCGTTCGGCGTCCTCTCGTTTCTCGGCATGCTGGTGTTCCTGCCCTCGAGCGACGAGACGAGTTCGAGCAAGTTCGACATGTTCGGCTTCGCTACGATCTCGATCGCGCTGGCCGCTTTCCAGCTCATGCTCGATCGCGGCGAGCATCTCGACTGGTTCGATTCGCTCGAAATACAGCTCTATGCCCTCGTCGCCGGGATCTGCTTCTACCTGACGCTCGTGCACATGTTCACCGCCAAGGACACCTTCATCCGGCCCGAGCTGTTCAAGGACCGCAACTTCGCGATCGGCTCGATTTTCAGCATGCTGATCGGGGTCGTCGCCTTCGCCACGATCCCGATGGTCGTGGTCATGACGCAAACGCTTCTCGGCTACTCTGCCTTCCACACTGGCCTCGTCGGCTTGCCCCGCGCGATCGGGACGCTGGTTTCAATGCTGCTCGTGACCCGGCTGGTCAGCTACGTCGACATCCGCATGATCCTGATCGCCGGTCTCGCCATCACCGGATACAGCATGCTGATGTATTCGCGGATGGACCTCTACGTCGACGAGTGGGGCCTTCTGGTGGCCGGCTTCGTCCAAGGTGTCGGCGGCGGGCTGATGTTCGTGCCGCTGTCGGTGATCGTCTTCTCGACGCTGCCGCAGCGCCTGCGCAACGAGGGCGCGGCGATGTACTCGCTCACCCGCAATGTCGGCAACGCCATCGGCATTTCGGCGCTGCAGTTCTTCTATGTCCACTATGCCGCGAACTCGCGGCAGCGCCTCGTCGAGGCGGTGCGGCCGGACAATCCGGCGATCGGCTACGCGATGCCCGATTTCGACTTCAACTCGGTCGAGGCGCTCGCGAGAATGAACGCCGAGATCGCGAGGCAATCGGCGATGGTGGGAGACGTCAGGATCTACCACCTCGTGTTTCTGATCGCCCTCGCCATGCTGCCGCTGATCCTGCTCATGCGGACCAGGAAAGGCGGTGCGGTGAACGAACCGCCCATGCACCTTGGGGAATGACGCGATGAACAAGTCTCTGCCGCTCCTGCTCGCGATCGCCGCGACTGGCTGCACGATGGGTCCCGATTTCGAGCGGCCGGCCGCGCCGCCGCCGCAGTCGGGCTATGCCAGCGACGGCGGCACGCGCGCGGTGCTCGGCGAAGGGCCCGAGGCGGAGTGGTGGCGGGCGTTCGGTTCGCCTCGGCTCGACGATCTGGTCGCACGGGCGATCGCGGGCAACCACAGCCTCGCCGCCAGCCGCGCCACGCTCGCGAAGGCGCGCGAGCGCATCGCCGCGGTGTCTGGCCGGCGCCTGCCACAAGTCACCGCCGACGCGCGCGGCGAGTACCAGAAGTTCAACCTTCAGGCCTTCGGGCTTGGCGACCGCTTCGGCAGCGGCGGCATCGGCAATCCCGAATTCGACCTCTACACCGTCGGCGCGGGCGTGACTTACGATCTCGACCTGTTCGGCCGCAACCGCCGCGCGCTCGAACAGGCCGCGGCCGAAGCGCAAGCGCAGATGCGCGAAACGCAGACCGCGCATCTCGTGATCGCCGGCCGCGTCGTGGCGCAAGTCCTCGCCATCGCCGCGCTCAATGACCGTATCGCGACCGAGCGCAAGCTCATCGCCGAGGACGAGCGCAACGTTTCGCTCACCGAATCGCGACGCAGGGCGGGCGACGGGACCACGGTCGAAGTGCTGACCGCGCAGGGCCAGCTCGAGAGCGACCGCGCCGGAATTCCCGCGCTCGAATGGCAACTCGCCGAAGCGCGCGCGATGCTGGCGGTGCTGCTCGGGATTTCACCCGCCGAACTCGGCGATACCGGATTCTCGCTTGCGGACTTCACGCTTCCCGCCCGCATTCCGGTGGCCGTCCCCTCCGAACTCGTGCGCAAGCGTCCCGACATTCTCGAGGCCGAGGCGCGTCTCCATGCCGCCACAGCGGCGATCGGCGTGGCGACGGCGGAACTCTATCCCGACGTGACGCTTGGCGCGTCTGTCACGCAATCGACCTCGGAAGCCGAGAAGGTCTTCGACACCAAGTACAATGCCTTCGATCTGTTCGCGGGCCTCACCGCGCCGATCTTCGATGGCGGAACGCGGCGCGCGGAGAAGCGCGGCGCCGAGGCCGAAGCGCGCGCGATCGCGGCGCAGTACCGGCAAGTTGTGGTCGAAGCCTTCGGACAAGTCTCGACGCTGCTCTCCGCGCTCGAGAGCGACAGCCGGGAACTCGCCGCGCGCAAGCGCTCGCAGGACGTCGCGGCGCGCTCGCTGCACTTGTCGCGGCGCAGCTTCGAGGTCGGGTACAGCGGCATTCTGCAGGTGGTCGATGCCAGCCGAACCTCGCAACGCGCCGAACTGGCGCTGATCGAGACGCGTACCCGGCAATACCAGAATGTCGCGCGGCTCTACGTCGCCACGGCGGGCGGCTGGTCATTGGAAGAGGACGGCTTGCCGGGCACCGGCGGCTAGCCGGCGCGCTCGAGCGGGGCGGCGCTGTGCGTTTCCCCCGCGATGGCGGTGTCTTCGCTGGCGAAGGGGGCGAGGAAAATCGCGATGAAGGCCGCGAGCAGCGCGACGACCGCAGGCATGACAAAGCAGGTGGCACCGCTCCGGCAATGATCCTGGATGTGGTCGCTATCGTGCTTCATGACGCATATAACCCACGCAAATGCGCGCGGTTGCATGAGTCAGCGCGATTCCAGCACGTTACGGCGATCGCGAGGTGGCGTAAGCCTCGGTCGACGCCATAGGCGGACTGGAGGTCAGACGAAGAGCGCCAGCGCGATCACGACCCATACACCGAGGCTGAGGCCCACGGCAATCACCAGTCCGGCGGCGGAACGCGGCTCATGCAGTTCTTCTGCCTGCATTTGCCAGATTCGCGGCTTTGCGTCGCTTGATAGCGGACCGGAATCGCGTGCGCCGCCTGCGAGGCGCATAAGTTCGGGGGTAGCTTCCATATTATTTTCCTCTCCCGGAGAACCGCCCATCTCGGGCGCGATCCTTCCAGAAAAACATCACCGGACACCAAGACTGAAACCCGCGTGTCTGCTCCGGCTTCGACGATGGTTTATGCTTACCAGAATCCTCCCGACAATCAACGTTTCCGGGCCTTTGCGCGACTTTCGTCTAAGGCCAGGGCGCGCGCGTACGCTTGCGCCAAAGCGATTGTGTCCTGCAGCAAAAAGTCTGCACGGCTAATTCCGAAGTGTTGCAAGGGCATGATAGGTGGAATCGAGATTTGCGGCCGAGGCTTCTTCGCAACTGCATAAGACGAGTTGACAAGGGATTTCTTGTCATAAAACCGTAATATCGGCGGCTAGGTCGACTACCGATGCATCGCCTGTGGACAATCGCGTGGAAAACCCGTTCTCCGATTCGCGCCGACTTTGACTCTGCCGCCACAGGTAAAGTACTTGCATCCCGTCTTTTCGGTAGGCCGCTCTTTCCAGTACGGAGGCTCGCGTGCGCAAGGGACTCTTTCGAACCGAACTCCCTGGAATTGGTGAATGCGCCCGGGTCGACATGTCGGCAGGCGATGCCGCGCCCTACCTCGAACGAAAGATGTACGAGATGCTGGGGTTTCGGCCTGCGTTCGAGAGCCTTCCCGAGCGCGCCGTCACGCTGCAACCGCAGGGCTGAGGCGCGCGCCGACCCGCTGGCCAGTCAGCGACGGATAGACGCGGCCCCTGGCGCTGGCCCGGACTGCCGATCTCAGGCGCCGGCGCCGATCAGTTCCCTGCCGATCAGCATGCGGCGGATTTCGTTGGTGCCCGCGCCGATGTCGAGCAGCTTGGCGTCGCGCAGGTAGCGTTCGACCGGCCAGTCCCTGGTATAGCC
>NZ_MWMO01000022.1 GCF_002556635.1 Novosphingobium sp. PC22D
GCGAAACGCGCCGTCGTCTCGCGGATCATCCGCGCGCTCTCGCCAAGCGCAAAGTCAAAGTCTGGGGTCGCGCGCATTACGAAATACCTCCGGCAAGAATGAGTGCAGGCGCCTCGATCAGCTTCCTGAGGTCCTGCGCGAAACTGGCGGCGTCCCAGCCGTCGACGACGCGGTGGTCGCAGCTCATCGAGATGTTCATCAGCTTGCGCTTTTCGACGCGCTCCATCCCGGTTGCATCGCCAACGAACATCGGACGCTCGACGATGCGGTTCGGGCCGACGATTGCGACCTCGGGACGATTGATGACCGGCGTCGTCGCGACCCCGCCCATGGGGCCGAGCGAGGTCACGGTGATGGTGGAACCGGAAAGATCCGCGGACCTCGCCGAACCGTCGCGCACCGCCGCCGCCAGCCGGGAAATCTCGGCCGCGAGCTGCCACAGATTGCGGTCCTGCGCGTCGCGGATCACCGGCACCATCAGGCCGGCGTCGGTTTGCGCGGCCATGCCCATGTGCACCGATCCGAAGCGGCTCACCACGCCGGCCTCGTCGTCATAGTGCGCGTTCAACATCGGGTAGCTGGGAATCAGCTTGCAGATCGCCGTGATCAGGAACGGCAGCATCGTCAGCTTGGGACGATCGCCCCGGGCCTCATTGAGCTGGCCGCGCAAGGCCTCCAGCGCCGTCACATCGTATTCCTCGACATAGGCAAAATGCGGGATGTTGCGCTTGGATGCCGCCATGTTCTCGGCGATCCGGCGGCGCAGGCCGATGACCCGGACGTGCTCGTCCCGTCGCTTCGTACCGGCGGGCAGAAAGCCGCCCGCGGCGTTGTAGGAGAGAAAGGCATCGAGATCGCCATGACGGACCCGGCCGCCCTCGGCGGTGCGGATCTCGCCAAGGTCGATGCCGAGATCCGCTGCTCGCTTTCGCACCGCCGGGCTCGCCAGGACCCGCCCCCGCGACGGCTCGCCGCGCGGTGATGGCGGCGCAGGCTCCGCCAGGGGTTCCGGCGCCGACGGTTCGTCCGCAGGCTCGGGAACCGCCTTTTCCGAAACCGGCGGCGTTTCACGAACCGGGTCCGGCTCGGCGGTGGGGGTGAATGGCCGGTCGCCCTCTCCCGCCCGGTCGCCTCGGCCCGCGACTTCGAGCACGACCAGCGGCGAGCCGATGGCGACGACCTCGCCGACCTCTCCGGCGACCTCGATCACCTTCCCCGAGACGGGACTTTCCATTTCGACCGTCGCCTTGTCGGTCATCATGTCCGCGATACGGGCGTCTTCCGCGACGATGTCCCCGACGCCGACGTGCCAGGCGACGATCTCCGCTTCGGCAATGCCTTCGCCGATGTCGGGAAGACGGAATACATAGCGGCCCATCAGTCGTTCTCCATGACCCGGCGCAGCGCGGACGCGACGCGTCCGGGGCCAGGGAAATAGTCCCACTCGAAAGCATGCGGATAAGGCGTGTCCCAGCCCGCCACGCGCTCGATCGGAACCTCCAGTCCGTAGAAGCAGCGCTCCTGGATGAGCGAGGACAGCTCCCCGCCAAAGCCGCCGAAGCGCGAGGCCTCGTGAACGATCACGCACCGGCCGGTCTTGTTGGCCGACGCGACGATGGTTTCGATGTCGAGCGGAACAATCGAGCGCAGGTCCACGACTTCGGCGTCGATGCCGGTCTCCTCGACCGCCGCAAGCGCGACATGGACCATCGTGCCGTAGGCCAGAACCGTAACATCGTCTCCCGGGCGGACGATCGCCGCCTTGCCGAGGGGTACGGTGTAGCGCCCTTCCGGCACGCGGGCGCCGGGATGACCGGCCCAGGTCGCGAGCTGCCGATCGTGATGGCCGTCGAAGGGCCCGTTGTAGAGCCGCTTGGGCTCGAGATAGATGACCGGATCGTCGCACTCTATCGCCGCGATCAGCAGACCCTTGGCGTCGTAGGGCGTCGACGGAATAACAGTCTTCAGCCCGGTTATGTGGGCGAAGATCGCCTCGGGACTCTGGCTGTGCGTTTGTCCGCCGAAGATGCCGCCGCCATAGGGCGAGCGCACGGTGATCGGCGCCCAGAACTCGCCGCCCGAGCGGTAGCGCAGCCGCGCGGCCTCGGATACGAGCTGGTCGAAGGCCGGAAGGATATAGTCGGCGAACTGGATTTCCGGAACCGGTCGCAGCCCCTGCGCCCCCATGCCGATGGCCGTGGCGATGATGCCGCTCTCGGCAATCGGCGTATCGAAGCAGCGCTTCTGCCCGTGCCTTGCCTGCAGGCCGTCCGTCGCGCGGAACACGCCGCCGAAGTAACCGACGTCCTGGCCGAAGATCAGGACATCGGGATCAACGGCGAGCATCACGTCGAGCGCGTCGTTGATCGCCTTCACCATGTTGAGTTCGCGCATGGTTCAGGCGCCCGCTTCGACGCGCTGCTCGATCAGCCGCCAGTCGGGCTCGGCGAACACGCCTTCGAACATCTCGGAAAGCGGCGGCTTGGAGCGCCCCAGCGTCCCGATCGCTTCGCCTTCGCGCAGCGCCGCGCGGACTTCCGCTTCGAGTTCGCTCGTCAGGGCCGCGTGGCGATCCTCATCCCATTCATCGAGGGCGATGAGATGCTGCTTGAGCCGCTCGATCGGATCGCCGAGCGGCCAGTGCTCCGCCTCGTCGCCCGGACGATAGCGGGTCGGATCGTCGCTCGTGGAATGGCCCGCGGCGCGATAAGTGAAGAACTCGATGAGCGTGGCGCCCTTGTTGGCGCGCGCGCGTTCGGCAGCCCACCGGGTGGCCGAAGCCACGGCCAGGAAGTCGTTCCCATCGACCCGCAGCCCCGGCAGACCGTAGCCGATCGCGCGGGCCGCGAAAGTCGAATCCCGGGTGCCGGCCAATCCGGCGAAGCTGGAAATCGCCCATTGGTTGTTGGTGATGCACAGGATCGCCGGCGCCCGATAGACCGAGGCGAACGTCAGCGATTCATGGAAATCGCCTTCGGCGGTCGACCCTTCGCCCGTGTAGGCGAGCGCGAGACTGTCCGTCTGGCGATAGGCCGAGGCCATGGCCCAGCCGACGGCATGGCCGTAGCGCGTACCGAGATTTCCCGAGAGCGAATAGAAACCATAGTCGCGGGCGGAAAACAGGATCGGCAACTGGCGGCCGCGCAACGGATCGCGCGCGTTCGAGAAGATCTGGTGGACCATGTCGACAAGCGGATAGCCGCGCGCATGGAGCCAGCTCATGACGCGGTAGGTGGGAAAGCACATGTCCTGCGGTTCGAGCACGAGCGACTGGGCCGCGCCGATCGCCTCTTCCCCGGTCGACTTCATGTAAAAGCTGGTCTTGCCTTGCCGATGAACCCGAAACAGCCGGTCGTCGAAGACCCGCGTGAGCAGCATCGCCCGCAACCCCCGCCGCAGGAATTCCGGGGCGAGATGCGGGTCCCAGGGGCCGACCGCGCGACCTTCACCGTCGAGAACGCGGATCAGCTCGAACGGCAGGTCGCGCATTTCGGCCGCGCTTGCCAGTGCATCGGGCCGGCGGACGAGCCCGGCCTCGGGGACGACCAGATGCGAGAAGCTTGCCGACTGCCCCGGCCTCGCCGGAGGTTCGGGCACATGGAATTCCAGCGGCGGTCGATTTGCCATTTGCCTCTCTCTTTTCGTGCCGCCTTTCTAAAACGGGGGCGGCAGGAAAATCGTGTTCTATCTCGGAGAGGTTCGAGGCTTGGATTAGGATTAATTTCCTTTTATATCCTAAAATGAGGAAAATTTTTCCAAAATCACCCCGCCGCCAGGAACCTTGAGATGGACGACGTAGACCTTCGTATCCTGCGCGAAATTCAGGCCAACCCGGAATTGCCGCTCACCGAACTCGCGCCGGTTGTCGGCCTTTCGCAGACACCCTGCTGGCGCCGGATCAAGAAGCTCGAGCAGCAAGGCGTGATCAAGGGACGCACGGTCATGCTCGATCCGGCCGCTCTAGGACTGACGGTCAACGTATTCGCGCACATCAGGCTGACATCGCACCGCGAGGAAACGCTCGAGGCGCTCGAGCGCGCGGTCGAGGAGCACCCCGAGATCATAGAGTGCTTCTCGATGAGCGGTGAGAGCGACTATATGCTCCGCATCCTGTCGCCGAGCATCGAGGCCTACGAGCATTATTTGAAACGCAAGCTTTCCCACTTGCCGGGCATTGCGTCGATCAACTCCAGCTTCGCGCTGAAGTGCGTCAAGGATACGCGGATGCTGCCGTTCTAGCGCCGAAATTTCAAAGCCGATAAACCTGCTTTCCATTGATTTCCCAGGCTTCGCGCCGATGCGGGAGGTGGATGCGTCGGCCATGGCGCACACGCGTCTCCGCGATCTCCTCGTCCGCTTAACCTGGGTAAAGAGCGGCTTCCTGTCAGCCTGAGGGCGCTACGTCCCATCGCGTTCGAGGGAACTTCCCCTTTGTCGTTTCGCTGAATTCTTGAGCCGTATTCGATTGGTACGAGAAGAGGGCCTCTCGTGAGCAAGACGATCAATCCCGCGGCCGAGCACAGGCATGCGGAACGTGAACTCATCGGCAACGCAAGGAGACGACCGCGTGCCACGTGGTGACAAGAGCAGTTATACCGACAAGCAAAAGCGCAAGGCCGAGCATATCGAGGAAGGCTATGAAAAGCGGGGCGCGAGCCACGCCGAAGCCGAGCGGCGGGCCTGGGCCACGGTCAACAAGGAATCGGGTGGCGGCAACCAATCCGGATCGGGACGAGGCAAGAAGGACAACCATGCCTCCTCGTCGCGCGGCGGCAAGGCCCACAAATCGGGATCGCACGAGCAGCGCTCAGCCGCGGCCCGCAAGGGCTGGGAGACCCGGCGCAAGAACGGAAACGGATGAGTATCATGAAGAGCGATCGCAAGCACCTGGACGAAGGCGGCGCGCGGCAGCGTCGCAAGTCGAGCATCGACGGCCCGAACGACGATCCGGCTCTCCAGAAGGAGAACAGGCAGGCCGTGAAGAACCAGGGCAAGGCCAAGCCCGAAGACTACCCGGACCGGGACGAGACCGCCGTATGAACAAGCGTCCCGGCGGCGGCCGCATCGCCGCCGCGCGAGCTCCGATGCGCGATCAGCCCGGCGATCGTTCTGCCCTGCTGATCATCGACATGATCAACCGCTTCGAGTTCGGCGGCGCGGAACGGATCGTCCCACATGCACGATCCGCTGCCGAGAAGATACTCCGATTGCGTGACCGAGCGGACAAGGCGGCAACGCCAGTCATCTACGTGAATGACAATTTCGGCCAATGGCATTCGCAGCGTTCGGCGCTGGTCGAGTATGTTGGCGACCGTATCCTCGACCCGGCGCTTCGGCCCCGCGACGACGATTACTTCATCATCAAGCCGCAGTTCTCGGGCTTTTATGCCACTAATCTGCAAGTGCTGCTGCCAAAGCTGGGAGTGTCGCGCCTGATCCTGTGCGGCGTGGCGACCGATATCTGCGTCCTTTTCACGGCTGCCGATGCGGCGATGCGCGATTACCGACTGTGTATTCCCGAAGATGCCGTGGCGGCGGAGAGCCAGGATCGTCATGACGTCGCACTCGGGATCATGGGCGCGCACCTCGGTGCGCGCCTCTGCCTCGCAGACGGCTGCGACCTTGGTGGCGCTGGTATCGACACGGACGCAGTGGAAGATGAAGGGTCAAGAGATGAATACACCGGACAAGCGTTTGAAGGACCGCATCATCGGGAGGGCAAAACGGATTCTGGGAGAACTGGGGCCGAGGCCGGACCTGGTCCTCGATGGCGAACGCCAAGAGGAGCGCGGCCTTAAGACAAGGCGGCGAAAACCGCGTCCCAAAAGCTGACAACACTGGCAGCCACGAGAAATAAATCTTCGTGAAGCATTTGTCCCGGCGATGCGGCGAGGCAGGATAACGATGCCTGCTGAAGAGACCGGTCCGCTCGCGGGCAGCGAGTCGTGCTTCCGCAGCGACGAACCGCCGCTTGGTTTCGGATAAGTAAAGGCAAGTCCGAGTCGTAATCGTAACCTGAAGCGCGATGACCCTGCGCCGAAGGATTACGATCATCATGACGCTCGAGACGCTTGTGCACGCAAGGTCCTGCATGCTGCCATTTCTGCGGGGCAAAACTTCAGTGAGCGTATCGGTCCAAATCCCGGGGACCGACTGACAGTGTCGCTGTCTGGTCGCACGGTCCTGATCGTCGAGGACGAATATCTCATAGCCACCGATCTCGCCTACGCCTTGGAAGGCGCGGATGCGATTATCCTCGGTCCGGCGCCAACCGCCGCTGCGGCGCGCGCGCTGATTGAACGGACCAGACCGGATGCCGCGGTCCTCGACATCGCTCTCCACGGAGAGACCGTCTTCGATCTTGCCGATGATCTCCAGTCGCTGGGCATCCCGTTTCTGTTCGCGACGGGGATCGGACCTGCGACCGTTCCGCCCGAGTTCTCCCACGTCTTGCGCTGCGAAAAGCCGGTTCCAACCGAGAAGATCGTGCAGGCGCTGGAGCGCGTTCACGATCAGCGCCTGAGCGACCGGAGCCCCGACCTTCATGAGAATGCGACGAAAAGCCGGCCCGAACTGGAATAGATTCATGTACGCGATCTTGCGATGCGCGAATTCGACGCACCGGACCGGGAATGGCCCTAGTCGTGAGTTTCCAGATGCCTTCCAGCCAACATGATCCGCGAGACGAGTCCGGGATGAGCCGGGATCGCATCCATCGGGACCTCACGCTCGAGATGCGCGCGCTTCGTCATCAATGGGCCAACGACATGCAACTGATCCTGGCCATGATCGAGAGCGCACGCCGCGAATGTTCTTCAGCCGAAGCGGCCGAAGAGGTCCGGTCGATCCTCGACCGTCTGGAGATCATTGCATCGGGGTGGCGGCAGGGGGGTCGGAATGCGGACAGCCTGACACGATCGTTGCAAAACCTCTGCGCGAAAGCCAATGCCTTATCCGACACGGTTCAGGTTGCGATGACCACGGTCGGCAGGGAGCCGGTTCTGGAATCCAACCGCGTCATCCCCCTCACACTGGCGGTCAATGAACTCGTGACCAACGCTGTGAAACACGGCCGCAGGGGCGGGGCGGCTCCTGTTCTCGTCCTGATAACCCTCGAAAGCCGCGATGATGGCTCCGCTCTTCGCATTGCCGTCGAGGACGATGGAAGCGAATTTGGAGGCCCGTCATCGGCCATGACGCGCGGCTCTGGCCTCCTTCTCGTTCGGCGCCTTGTCGAAGCGCAGGGGGGCCACTTCCACACACCTGGCGATGGCTCCAAACGCTTCGAGATCCACGTACCGGTCGAGACCTGAAACCGGGCGCCGCAAGCCGTCCCTGGCCCAGGCATCGGGCGAAGCCTTTCGGGCTGGGAGCCTTTTTCACCGGCCAGAAAATGCGCCGGCACAGGCGTGTGCGCCGATGTCTTCGCGAGCTTGCTTGCGGCCTGCTTCTTCCGGCGCCGAGCCCACGCGCAGCGTCAATCCGGGCGCGTGGTGGGCCGGCTTCGCCGCTGGGCAGAGAGCCTTCCCTCGATACCGCCGCGGCAAACGGCGAGTTCGCGAATGACTGCACTGCTGATGGGCTTCTGGATGATCGGATAATCGACTAGGCTCGCCGGCACTTCCGCATGATCGTAGCCCGTCACGATCAGGACCGGAATTCCGCGCTCGGTGCACCATATCGCGAGGTCCTCGCTGCTTTAACCGTCCAGGTTCAGATCGAGCAGGACAAGGTCGACAAACGAGTCCGAAACGATCCGGCGCGCCATTTCGGCATTGGGGACCGGACCCAGAACGGTCGCGCCCGCATCGCGCAGGGCACGAGCGAGATCGTCAGCGATGAAGTATTCGTCCTCGACGACGAGGACGATCGAGGCGTGCGTATCCGGCATGATTTCAGGTTACCCGTGCGGCGAGCAGGCCCGTTGGCGCATCCGGCATCGCCGGAAAATAACATGAGTAAGTCCGCACCTTGCGCCAAGCCGGTATCCGGCCATGATGAAATGGATGAAACAGCTCGCGGAAGACGTTCTCGGCAAGCGGCTGGCACGGCTCAGCGAGCTGACCGAAAGTGACATGCTGGCGCTGCGCGCATCCTCGCTCGGATCGATTCGCAGCATGGACGCCCGCAGCGATCTCATTCGCGAAGGCGATCCCACTCGAGCGGTCTTCCTGATCGTCAGCGGCTGGGCGGCGCGCTACAAGATGCTGGAGGACGGTCGCCGGCAGACTGTCGCTCTTCTCTTGCCCGGCGACCTTTGCGACTTGAACAATAACTTCCTTTCGGAAATGGATCACTCGATCGGGACGTTGACCCCGGTTCGTTATGTCGAGATCAGCCACCGGGTCGTCGAAAGGCTGTCGCAGGAGTACCCGCGGATTGCGACAGCGCTCTGGATACAGCTTCTCGCCACCGTCTCGATACAGCGGGAATGGGTGGTCAACATCGGGCAGAGAACCGCGCTGGAAAGGATCGGCCATCTGTTTTGCGAACTGTGCGTGAGGTTGCAACTTGTCGGCCTCGCGAACACTAGCGGGTTCGACATGCCGATCACGCAGCAGGATATCGCCGACGCCGCCGGACTAACCTCGGTTCACATCAATCGGACCCTGAAGGAAATGCGCGCGCAGCACCTGATCGTTCTCGAGAACCGGTCCGTGAAGATTCCGGACTTCGACGCCCTTGCGCAAGCCTCGCTGTTCACGCCCGCTTACCTGCACCTCAGGCCGGCGAGCCAATCCAGCCCCGCGCCGCCGGGACTGGGACTGACAGCGCCATGAACGGTGACCCTTCTGAATCCGAGCTTCTTCGGCAGGCCCTCGCCGACAGCGAGGATCTTCATCGGGAGTTGATCCGGCATCTGCGTAACGTGCTCGCAGTCATCCGCGCGCTGATCCGGCAACCGGTGTCGGAAAATGGGCATGATCCTCACGAGTACCGTGCGCGCCTCGAGGGACGGGTAGATGCACTCACCAGAGTGCAATCCACGCTATTGCGCGATCGGCGCATGGGTACCGACCTGGAAGGACTCGTGCGAGACCAGCTCGCGATGTTCGGGACGCAGGCCGAGCACGAGGTCGTCATCAAGGGTCGTGCCATCAGGCTCAGCCCCCGGGCCACGGGCCTGATGGCGCTTCTCATCCACGAGCTGGCAATCGGCACGCTCGAGGACGGGAGCCATCCGATCTCGGTAAGCTGGAAAGCCGGCAAGGCGAATGGCCTGAAGCTTGTCTGGACGGACCGGGGAGCGGGAGAACGCGACCTCCAGTGGATCGAACGCGCATTTGACTACGAACTTTCCGGATCGCTCACAACGAAGCTCGATGGCGGCGCGAGGCGGTTTCTCGCCTGCCTGCCGGCGGCTCATCTGATCTGATTACTGTTCAATTTCCCGGCCCAGCACCTCGACCACACGGCGCAAATTCAACGGCTTCTCGCAACGCACGACGGATGCATACCGATCCGGAACGACGGCAGCGTCGTAGCCGGTCGCAAACAGAAACGGGACGGTTTCCTCGAGAAGCCGGTCCGCCACCGCGCACACCATTTCGTCGCCGAGATTGATGTCGAGGATGGCCCCGTCGAGCTGTACGGCGCCTTCGATGATCTCGATTGCCGCCCCGGCCGAAGAAACCGGTCCCAGGACGATGGCTCCTGCCTGTTCGAGTTCCACCTTGAGCTCGTCTGCGAGCATGTATTCGTCTTCAACAACCAGGATGCGGCACCCGCGCAAGGTCCGATCAGACATGGTCTGGATTCTCCCGCCTGCTTTCCGAGACGGGGATAGAAATCCTGCAATGCAACCCGTCCGCTTCGAACTTGTAACTCGTCTTCGCGCTGAATTGATAGGGAAGAGCCTTCTCTATCAGTTCCCTTCCCTGACCAGACCGACGGGAGTGGGCCATTTCGCAAGGCACCTCCACGCCCGTCTCTCGCCAGTCGATATCCAGCATGGGCCGACCACCGTCCCGTTCCTGCGCGAGAGACCAACTGATGGTCAATTTGCCGCGACGCCCACGCAGAGCGCCGTATTTCATCGCGTTGGTGGCAAGTTCATGCAAGGCCAGGGCAAGGATCTGCACCGTGGACGAGCGCATGCGAATGCCCGTTGGCCCCTTCACCACCACCCGTTCGGCGCTCCCGTCCATGGCAGCAAGTTCGGTATGCAAAAGCTCGTCGAACGTGATCCGGTCGTTCTCGTCCAGCCGCGAAAGCAGGCCCTGGACGCGAGACAAGGCATCAAGCCGGTTACGGAACCGTCCCGTGAAGTCTTCGAGGTCCAAGCTTGCCCGAGCGGTCTTGTCCGACATGGACCGCACCACGCCCAGGAGATTGCGCGTCCGGTGCTGCAATTCGGCGACCAACACCCGTTGCCGGTCCTGCAATTCGCGGACATCGTTGATATCCGTAGACGTACCGAGCCACTCAATGATCGTCCCCGCTTCGTCTCGGACTGGAGTCGCCCGGCTCTGGAACCAACGGTAATCTTGGGTGGATGCCTGAAGAATGCGCGCCTCCATCGCCAGGGCGCCGGACTTGCGCGCCTCGTCCCAGAATTGCAGCGCGCCCTGGCGATCATCGGGATGAAGGGCTGCCAGCCAGCCCTTGCCCAAGCTCTCCTCTACGGTCAGTCCGGTGAACTCGGTCCACTGCGGACTAGACCAGGTCCATTCACCCCGGTCGACAGCGCGCCAGACTAATTGCGGTATGCCCTCCAGAAGCGTCGTCAGCCGGTTCTCGATCGCCCGCAACTCGGTGAAATCATGCCCGATCCCGCCAATGAGAGCCACTTCGCCGCTGGCGTCCTCGATGGGAAAGTCGGTGTTTCTCAGCCAGCGAACCGTGCCATCTGATGGGCGACGGATACGATAGTCGAAGGTCACATGCTCGCCGCCGCGGACTCGCCGCATGGCATCTTCGGCAATCTTGCGGTCCTCGGGGACCACCAGCTCGATCCAACTGCGGAAATTGTCCCCGCCAAGGGCGTCCTCGCGGCTCAACCCATAGATCGCCTCGAAGGCAGGCGTGAGGTATTCCCACTGCAACGTCCGTGCATCGCGTATCCACAGCACGTCCTGCGACGCTTCGCCGAACTGGCGCAGCCGTTCCTCGCTGCGCCGAAGCTCTTCCCCCGCGCGCCGCTGCTCGATCAGGTCCGCGGCCTGCCGGGCCAGCAAGTCGAGAAAGCGTAGCTGGTTTTCGCTCGGCCGATGATCCGGTTCGCGCCAGTGCGTGTTCAGCATCCCGATTAGATCACCAGATCGCGAAACGAGCGGCGTCGCCTGTGCCGAGCGATATCCTGCTTCCACATGCATTCGGCAGTCAATGTCGTCATCGCCTTCGCGGAAGTCGGCGAAAACGCGGGTGCCGAGCTTGAGCGCCCTTCCGCACGCCGTGTTGCTGTCGGCGTCAACGCGGTGAAAGTAATCGGTCATGGTGGGACTGAAGCCCGAGGTGGCGAGCAGGACCAGCGCCCGTGTTTCGGGGTCGTAAATCTGAAACGTTCCGGCGTCGGCGTCGGTTATCGAGATCGCCGTGCGCAGGATATCTTCATGGATTTCCGCCGTGCGGTCCTCGGTCACCAGCCGTTCGGCCAGGTCCCGCAGCAAGGCGGAGCGCTCGACCTCGATTTCCAGTCGCCGCTCGCTATGCTGCAACGACTGCTCGGAGATTTTGCGGGAGGTGATATCTTTTGCGGCGCCGAGCCATTCCTGGATGGTGCCATCCTCCGCGAGGATCGGCACGGCTCGCGAGAGCGTCCAGCCGATAGCGCCATTGGCAAGACGAATGCGATGCTCCATCTCGAACATCCGAACCTCATCGATCGCCCGGCGGATTTCGGGTTCAACAAGGGGCCAGTCTTCCGGCAGGATATACTTGTTCTGCCAGTTCCAGCTTGGTTCGCGCGTGTCTGTCAGGATTCCGCGACCGTCCAGCTCACGCATCTCGCTCCAGTCCGCGTCCATGCGATACACGACGTCCGAACTGGCGTTGACGAAAGCCCTGAACCTTTCTTCGCTCGCCTTGAGACTCGCGGCGGCGGCGTCGCTGCGCGCCGCCAGCATGTGCTTTGTGGTCGTCTCGAAGAGCGAGACGAGTGTCCCGGCGACTCGATCGTCGTCGCGGACCGGACTGAAGGTGACCGTAAACCAGCCGTCGTCCAGGCCGTCGCCGCGCGAAACGGCAATGCGCATGTCTTCGAAACGCAGGGTCTCGCCGGCCAGCACCCGGCGATGGATCACCCCGCCATCGGACCAGAGTTCGGCAGACTGGCCGCCGGCGGTTTGCCCGAAGCCCGTAACGCGATCCTCGGCCAGCAGGTGACGGTAGCTGTCATTGAAGATCTGTACGCGGTCCTTCCCCCATACCAGCATTGTCGGAAGGTCGTGCGCGAGTACGAGATCGACGATGCTACGTAAGCCCGCCGACCATTGATCGCGATCGCCAAGTGCGGTCGATACCCATTCGCGGGCCGTATAGGTTTCCAGCATAACAATGTCCGAACTTACTTGAGTCGCTCATACCATGTTCAACGCGTAATGCCCCGAAAAGTCGTTTCGATCGCCCTTCCCCGCTCGCACACGACCCGCCACCGTTCACGCTGCCGGGCACTGTCACGAGGGGCGCGTGCGATCTTCTCGATGCCTTATCTTGACAAGCCTTCCCGGACGCATGAAGCGCCCCGGTCCGGGGACAGGCGGTTCGCACCGATAACGCAGATCAGCGCCGCCGGGCCGACTATCCGCCATGATCGCCACATGCTGGTCGATCAATCACAGCTCGGGCGCCACCGTCATCCCAGTGCCACCGCGACACTTCTGGCGCGGCTTAGCGACGCCGAGGCGCAGGCCAGGATCGCCTATCTCGAGGCAGCCGGTTCTTGCGAGGCGCACACGAAGGTCGCCTTCGTGCTGGTCTGCCATGCGGAAAGAAGCACACTACAAGCTGCGCGGCTCGACGCTCTGCTGCACCGGCTCGATCCCCACTTGCGCCACGGGTGGCCCAAGAGAGAGCGAAGGGCTGATGATCGCAGGTTCGGCCGATCCGGCGGCTGGCCACCAGCCACTGCAATCGAACTCGCGATAGCGGAAGTGCGCCGATACCGCGATGCCTGCGATCACGCCGAGGGCGTCTGCAATCAGGAAGCGGCGGCGGTTTTTGAGCGGTGCCTCGCCGAGGAGGAGCAATTCCTCGCAATAGTCCGCGAGATGCAGGTGTGAAGCGGGCACAGACGGATGCCCGACAAGAGCGTGGGACCGGAGGCGCTGACGGAGCGCCTCCGGTCGTTCCACGGCGGATCCCCGCGCCCGGCGCCGCCGGACGCCAGGGACCGCGGTCAGGTCCTTCTCAAGACACCGATACGATTGCGCGGGATCGAGCCGCTACGCGCGGGAGGGGCGAAGAAGTGTGATTCCTCGACGGGATCGATGACGGCCTGTCCGTCACGGATTTCGACCTCGTCCACCGGTACACCGCGCCCGTCATCGAGGACCAGCGCGACGACGTTTTCGCGTTCGGGATCCACCAGCATGCGCCTGATTATGCCGAGATTGCGCCCGTCGCTCGATTTGAGCGGATGACCACGCACATCCTGGTCGCGGTTTACGAGCTCGTAGTCATCAAGCTCTCGAAGGTTGTCGAAACTGCGTTCCATGATTTCTGGCTCCCGCTTGAATTGCGATTTAGGGCCTGGAGAGGATCTCGATGTCGCTTTCGTCGACCACGAGGAAAACGTCCTGCTCGTCCAGGATGGCGCGTGTGTCCTGATCGATAACTTCACCGGGCAATTGCGCGACATCGTCCTTTCCGCGCAGCATGCCGTTGCGGACCTCCAGCCTCTGATCCGGGTTTATATCCTTCGGCACTTCGCGAGGCTGATCGATGATCAACGCGAAGAGCTGGCGGCCGCCGTCCTCGATCCAGAAGCCGCGATCGGTCGGCACGTCAGGCACTGCGCCTTGCAGGGTGATATCCTCCCGTCCGATATATCGCGAGGGATTATCGAGAATGGCCGCTATCGTGGTTCGACCGACATCGCCCGTGGCCGGGCCCGACGTGGCAGACGGCGCCGCCTCCGGATAGGCAGGGTATTCGCCAGACTCGGCGTATTCGGCAGTGCGATCAGGCTCCACCTCTGCGGTCTCCGAGACCCACCACCAGATCAGCAAGATCGCGACGACCAGCAGTACGAGCCATATCCAGAGATGATTCTTCTTTCGTTGCACGGGAACTTCAGTCATCTGCTCACCCCAGGAATCGGTTTATGTTAAATCCGCTGGTCTTCACGCTGGGAACTTGCGAGGTCTCCCGCGACCACACAGGTTAGGAATTGGTTCGCTCCACCCCGCTGCCGCCGCCAAGCACCGCACTATGCCCCGGCGGTATCCGAACTCCGATGGGGAGGGACCGGCAGCGGTGAAGAATGCGGGTCGCGTCGGCAACGGCTTGGCGCCGGCTCAGAGGTCGGGTCGGCAGGGCCCCGCGTTCGGGGTCGAATTGCAGCCCTGTTCGACCACACCGACAGGCGGCATTGAACCGCGCGCATCAGTCCTCGGCAGGCGAGGAAAGTAATCCGGCCCAATAGTGTCCCATCGTAGCCACCCAAAGCACGCTTTCGAACTCGCGAGCCAATCGCGTTGATCATCCCTGCGAGAAGCCTCCACTTCGCAAGCGTCTATAATGCAGATTATAGACTGCGCCTCCAAAGTGGCGTGTTCGCGGCCTTTTCGATGCCAGCTCCGATCTTCAGGAACAATCGGTGGCGATCTCACGTTGGCTCGACGTGATTTGAACAGATCAACAGCCGAAAATGTCAGGCGCAAGCATGCCCATCTCGTTCGCCCATGCGGCGGGGGCCTGCATGATCGCGCCACAGTCTGGAGCAGATACCAATGTCGAAAGGCCATCAGCGAATTGCGAAAAGCTCGAGCAGAGCCGGCTTGACCGCGCTCATCATGGCTGCGGCGGGCGGCGCGTTCCTCGCCTCTCGAAAATCGGCGCGCGACACGACGGACGACGCGCCCGGTTCCGCAGCGCGGCGGGGATTTCGCGGCAACGACCTTGTCGGGAAATCGGTGACGATCGGCCGCCCGCGTCAGGAATTGTTCGACTACTGGATCGACTTCGAGAACCTTTGCTCGTTCATGGAAAACGTGATCAGCGTTCGCAAAGCAGGCGATCAGGGCGGCGCGGTCTGGACGATCATGGCACCCGGGGGCCGGACCGTCGACGTGAAGACGGAAATGGTCGCGGAGCGTCCCGGCGAACTGATTGGCTGGCGATCGACGCCCGATTCCGAGATCCGCACCGAAGGGCGCGTCACCTTCGAGGATGCGCCCGGCGAACGGGGAACCCGGGTCAGTCTGACCATGACGTACGACCCGCCGGGCGGTGATCTGGGAAAGGCTGTCGCGAAGCTCTTTCTGCGTGAGCCGGAAATACAGGCACGACACGATCTCAAGCGTTTCAAGATGCTGATGGAGACCGGCGAAGTCACCACGTCGGCGCGCCGCAAAAGCGAAACGCGCGCCGCCAAGCACCAGCAACACCAACAAACGGAGCCCGCCTGATGCGCGCCCTTGCCTATCACGGAAAACACGACGTCCGTGTCGATACTGTCGACGATCCCGAGATCGTCAATCCGCGCGATGCGATCATCAAGGTCACGTCCACCGCGATCTGCGGGTCCGACCTGCACCTCTACGACGGCGTTATCCCCGCCGTATTGGAGGGTGACATTCTCGGCCATGAATTCATGGGCGAAGTGGTCGAGACCGGACCCAAGTCGACGCTCGAGAAGGGACAGCGCGTCGTCGTCCCGTTCACGATAAGCTGCGGGCAGTGCTTCCATTGCCAGATCCAGCAGTATTCGTGCTGCGACAATTCCAACCCCGCCGAAAAGCAGGACATGTCCGCCACGCTGTACGGGCACTCGATGGCGGGCCTGTTCGGCTACTCGCACCTGACCGGCGGCTATTCGGGCGGACAGGCCGAATACGTGCGCGTACCCTATTCGGACATCGGCCCCATCGCCGTGCCGGATCATCTGGACGATGACCAGGTGCTTTTCCTGAGCGATATCCTCCCGACCGGATGGATGGCCGCGGAGAATGCGGACATCGGTCCGGATGACACGATCGCGGTATGGGGCTGCGGCCCGGTCGGCCTGTTCGCCGTGCAGTCCGCACTGGCCATGGGCGCGGCCGAAGTCATCGCGATCGACCACTACCCGCACCGCCTCGAACTGGCGCGCAAGCTCGGCGCCAAGACGATCAATTTCCGCGAGAGCAACGTGCGAGAGGCGCTCATGGAAATGTCGGGCGGAATCGGAGTCGATGCCGTGATCGATGCGGTGGGCATGGAATCGCACGGCTTCGCCATCGACAACATGCTCGACATCGCCAAGCAGACGATCGGCGTGGGTGCGGATCGCGCCAGTGTGCTCAAGCAGGCGATCCTTGCCGTGCGGCGCGGCGGCCGGGTCTCGATCCCCGGGGTCTATGGCGGAATGACCGACAAGTTCCCGCTGGGCGCACTCATGGAAAAGGGCCTGCAGGTCCGCGGCGGACAGACCCACGTCCAGAAGTACACCAAGGATCTTCTCGCGAAGATCGAGGATGGCACGCTCGACACGACTTTTCTCATCAGCCACCGCCTGCCGCTCGAAGACGCGGCCAAGGGCTACAAGAACTTCAAGGAGCAGCAGGACGTCTGGACCAAGGTCGTGCTCAAGCCGGGGATGGAGACGCAAGCATGAGCGGCCACGAGATCAATGCGCTGGACGGCTTCGTCATCGTTACCGGCGCCTCGAGCGGAATTGGCCTCGAACTGGCGAAACTGGCGGCCAAGGACGGTGTCTCCCTGCTGCTGGTCGCCGACCTCGACCTGGGCGAGGCGGAAGCAGCGACCCGGGCCGCGGGCGCCAAGTCGGTAGAAACCTTGACTTGCGATCTCGCGACGGCGGAAGGCGTCCAACAGGTCATGCACAAAATCGGGGGACGGGACGTCTCGGCGCTCATCGCGAACGCCGGCCACGGGCTGGGGGGGCGCCTTCCTCGACGAGGACTGGGCCGATGCCCGCCACGTCATCATGACGAACATCGTCGGCACCTGCCAGCTCGTTCATGGCGTGGGACGGCTCATGCGCGCGAAGAACCGCGGACGCATCCTCGTGACCGGATCCATCGCCGGCCATATCCCCGGAGCTTTCCAGCTCGTCTACAACTCGACCAAGGCCTTTATCGACGATTTCTGCGTTGGGCTTGCCAACGAGCTCAAGGACACGGGTGTGATCGTCACGTGCCTGCAGCCCGGCCCCACCGACACCGCGTTCTTCGAACGTGCGGGGCTCATGGATACGCAGGTTGGTCAGGATGACAGCAAGGCCGATCCGGCAAAGGTCGCACGAGACGGCTACACCGCACTGCTGAAGGGCGAGAACCAGATCGTCAGCGGTTTCATGAACAAGATCCAGGCCGCGTTCGCCGACATTCTGCCCGATGCCGTAATGGCGCAGATGCATCGCCGGATGGCGCAACCAGACGAGCGAAAGTGAGGTTCGAGCGACATTCTTTCGGCCGACCGTCGCAAGACGCTGGAAGCGGCCAAGGATGAATTGCGCGACTTGTTCGAAAAAAGAACGGTTGATTGCGATGAGGCGGGGGCGGCGACGGTGTCCGCCCCCAGCCGAGTTCACCGACAGTAACGCTTGAACTCCTCACGATACCGCTCGGCGAGCAACCCCTGCACTTCGACCGGTGCCGTCTGCACGACATCGGGAAACCATTCTTTCTCTTCCTGGTAGACGTGCTGCTCGACGGCGCCTTTCACGTGGTCGAGTTTCTCGCGCCAGTCGTCGCTCAACGGATCGAGTTGCTCGATGGCCGCCATCTCGACCTTTGCCGTGGACTGCTGTCCATAGGCCTCGGTCGCATGATGCTTGCCGCTATGTTCCGAAACCGCAGGATAGAGAACCGCCTCTTCCGCATTCGAGTGACCGGTCAGGATCAGCGCCAGGGCCTTGAACGCATCCTGCCGCGCCTCCGGTCCGGCCGCGTCCTGGGCCTTCGCGAAAGCAAGTTCGATCTGGCGGTGGTGCTCGAGAACATCGGCCAGCCATGCACACTGCGGTGCGAGCGCTTCCGCGTTGCGTCGCGCCTCGGCCCGGTCCTCATCGGATGCGAGCGGCATGATGGTCGAGGCAACCTTGTCCAGTATCGACATTTTCTATCTCTCCAACTGATTGAGCGCGATCTTTCGGGCGAATTCGTGCGGCCGCGCCTCGGTGAGCAGAAGGATCGATACTGTGCGAAGTGCGGCACGCTTCATTGGGTGATTTTCCTTTGATCCTTGGATCGACATGCCCACTCAAGCCACCGGGACCGAAAGGGGTTGCCGAAATTGATCGAAGTTATCGATCCGGAAGCATTCGGAACGATGCGCCGAGCGAAGGGCTTCCGGTTCAGTGGCGCGCAGCCCTCAATTCGCATGACCATCGGGTGCTCTCGGTTCGAGCCCCGAAAATGTCGGGAGGAAATCAGGTGGCGAAGAAAGAATCCGACGAGACAGTGCACTATGATGGTCCATCGGGAGGATGGGGATCTCTAAGAGGCATCTCGCGCATCTTCGGCAAGGAGTGGGACAGTCCGGCTGCGCTCGAAACGCTGCGGCGCCAGAACAAGCCGGGAGGTTTCATGTGCGTGTCGTGCGCATGGGCGAAGCCGGCAAAGCCCCACGCGTTCGAATTTTGCGAGAACGGCGCGAAGGCGACCTTGTGGGAGCAGACGTCCCACCGCTGCACGCCCGATTTCTTCGCGCGGCATACCGTCTCGGAATTGCGCGAATGGAAGGACCATGATCTCGAGCAGCAGGGCCGGCTGACCCATCCTTTGCGTTACGACCCCGACACGGACAGATACGTCGAGACGTCCTGGGAGGATGCATTCGCGGCCATTGGCCGCGAGCTTAAGGCGATCGATCCGAAATCCGCCATCTTCTACGCCTCGGGTCGGGCCAGCCTCGAGACATCCTACCTCTACGCGCTGTTCGCTCGCCTCTACGGACACAACAACCTGCCGGACAGCTCGAACATGTGCCACGAGACGACGTCCGTGGGCCTCAAAAAGGTTATCGGCTCGCCCGTCGGAACCTGCGTCCTGAGCGATTTCGACCAGTGCGACGCGATCTTCTTCTTCGGACAGAACACGGGCTCCAACAGCCCGCGTTTCCTGCATCCGCTGCAGCGCGCGGTCGAACGCGGATGCAAGATCGTCACCTTCAATCCCGTTCGCGAGAAAGGCCTGATCGAGTTCGTCAACCCGCAGGACCCGGCGCAGATGACCGTGGGCAAGCCGACTGAAATCTCTTGCCAGTACCATCAGGTTCGTCCCGGCGGCGACATCGCGGCGATCATGGGCATGTGCAAGCACGTGCTCGCCCGCGAAAATCGTCAGTGGGAGGAGCAGCGCCACCACCTGCTCGACGTGGACTTCCTCAAGCAGCACACGAAGGATTTCGAGAATTTCGTGCAGAGTGTCCGGACTGCCGGCTGGGAAGAAATCGAACGGGAATCGGGGCTGTCACGCGCCGACCTCGAAGCGGCCGCGGACGTCTATTGTGATGCGCGGGCCGTCATCGGCATATACGGCATGGGGGTGACGCAGCACGTCCACGGTTCGCAGACGATCGGCATGCTCGTGAACCTGCTGCTCATGCGCGGCAACATCGGGCGCGAAGGTGCCGGCATTTCGCCGGTGCGCGGGCATTCGAACGTGCAGGGCCAGCGCACGGTGGGGATCTCGGAGAAGCCTGAACTGGTCCCGCTCGACCATCTGGCCGAGCAGTTCGGCTTCGATCCGCCGCGCGACAAGGGGATGAACACGGTCGAGGCCTGCGAAGGCATTCTCGATGGCACGGTTCAGGCTTTCGTCGGGCTCGGCGGCAATTTCGTGCGCGCCATTCCCGAGCGCGAGAAAATGGAGCGTGCATGGACCGGCATGCGCCTCACCGTCCAGATCGCGACCAAGCTCAATCGCAGCCATCTGATCAACGGCAAGGTCGCCTACCTTCTGCCATGCCTCGGCCGCTCGGAAGAGGACATGCAGGAAAGCGGCCCACAGGCGGTAACCATGGAGGACTCGCTTTCATGCATCCACGGCTCGCTGGGCAAGCGCAAGCCGGCGAGCGAGCACTTGCTGTCCGAACTGGCGATCGTTGCCGGCATGGCAAAAGCGACGCTTCCCCAAAACCCCAAGGTTCGATGGGACGAATGGATCGGCGACTACGCCAAGGTCCGTGACCTGATCGAGCAGACCTATCCCGATCGCTTTTCAGACTTCAACGCGCGCGTGTTCACGCCCGGAGGGTTCTATCGCGGCAACAAGGCGCGCGACCGGATTTGGTCGACCGAAAGCGGAAAAGCCGAATTCACCATACCCGAAAAGCTCAACGCCGTTGGCGCGGAGGATGCGGTCGGCCGCTACCGTCTCATCACGATGCGCTCGAACGACCAGTTCAACACCACGATATATGGAAATTCCGACCGGATGCGCGGGATCGAGGGCACGCGCGACGTCCTGCTCATGAGCCCTGCCGAGATCGCGGCGGCGGGCCTGCGCGAAGGCCAGGTCGTCTCGCTGGTGAGCGACGCGGAGGACGGCGAGCACCGCCAGGTCGACGGCTTGACGGTCACCCCGTTCGACCTGCCTCGGGGGTGCGTGGGAGCCTACTACCCGGAAATGAACCCGCTCATCCCGCTTTGGTACCATGACCAGCTTTCGAAGACCCCGGCCGCCAAAGCGGTGCCCGTCCGCATCCTCGCCTGAAAGGAACAACCATGGAAATTATCTGGGCGTTCGTTGTCGTCGCCGGTCCGGTCCTTCTGGCCGCGGCCTTGATCTATGGCACGGTGCAATACCTTCGCAGAGACCGGCGCCTCGATCCGGTTTCTGAGGAAAGCGCCAGGAGAGTCAGGGAAGACATCGCGCGCGAAGAAGACCGTGCCGCGCGGCAAGACAAGTTGTCCTGAAAAGCACCCGCGAGAGCATCGGCACCGGCCTGAATGCACGTCGGCTGGAGCGACATGTTAACCCAGGTTATTGTCACGGCAGTGCGGTCTGGCAGCCTGACGGACGCCCGGGGTGGGAACTGACCGGGAGATTCTATGCTTGCCACCGTCGGGCACACCTCATGCCAAGCCGCGACCTTGCGCGAGCTTGCCTTGCGCCACACGACCCGGACCTATCATCGAGGAGAAACCATCCGCGCCGAAGGACAGCGATCCGAAAGCATCTATATCGTGCTGGATGGTTGGGCGGAACAGCATGCGCAGCTCCGCGATGGGCGAAGCCAGGTGCTGGCGGTCTATCTTCCCGGGCAAATGTGCAGCGCCGACAGTTTTGGCGAAGAACGTCTCGACGGCACACTGTCCGCCCTGACACGGCTCCGCCTCGGCGAGATCGAGCGCGACCGCTTCAGCGCATACATCTCCTTGTACCATGACGCCGCTTTCGAACTCGCCGCGTCGCAGCGACTCCAGTCGGCGATCCAGCGACGATGGCTCATGTGCCTTGGCCAGCGCTCTGCGCTCGAGCGCATCGCGCATCTCATGTGCGAACTTTTTGTGCGACAAAGAGTATCGGGGCAGGCACGCGAATGGTCCTGTCCGTTTCCGCTGACACAGCAACAGATTGCCAAAATATGCGGATTGACCCAGGTGCACACCAACCGCGTCATCCAGGAGTTGCGCCGGCGCGATCTCGCGGTGATCACCCGCAAGCAGCTCCGGCTTATCGATTTCGAGGCGCTTTCAGCCACTGCCCTGTTCGATCCGAGCTATTTGCAGTGAGACGCGGTTACGCGGATGCCGTCGTGCTCGCTGATCGCAAAGCCGGGCTTGAATGCGCTCCCCTGCCCGCCCGCGCCAAACCGTGTCGCGACAGGGAGGCGCAAATGTGAATCTCGCGCCACTCCTTCTCGGTATCGGCGTCCTGACCCTTTGCGTTGCCTGGCTGCCTCAACTGCTCGATCGCGTACCGTTGACGCTTCCCCTGTTCTGCGTGGGGCTGGGTGCGGGGCTTGAGTTCACGGGCGTTCTGGCCATTGAGTTCGAGACACTGTTCGCCGGATCGGACTTCGAGCTGCTGACCGACCTCGCGCTGATCGTGGCGCTGCTTGGTGCCGGCCTCAAGATCGACCGGCCGCTCGGGTGGCGCCGCTGGAATACGCCCTGGCGGCTGATCGGCATCGGCATGCCGGTGATGGCGCTGTGCGTCGGACTGGCGGGCATCTGGCAAGGTTATCCCGTCGCGATCGCCTTGTTTCTCGCAGGCGCCTTGAGCCCGACCGATCCGGTCCTCGCATCTACCGTCGCGGTCGGTCCCCCCGGTTCGGGTGAGGAAGGCGAGGTGCGCTTCGGCCTTTCCGGCGAAGCAGGGATTAACGATGGTCTCGCCTTCCCGATAGTCCTTGCCGGCCTGACCCTGGCGAGCGGAGACGCACTGGATGGCGGCTGGATCGGCGCGAACCTCATTCTGCGCGTTGCACTTTCGATCGCGCTCGGTTGGGGCATCGGCCGTTTGCTTGGATGGCTGACATTCGGCGTAAGCCATTTTCCTCTCACCGGAGCCGCCAGCGGATTGGTGGCACTGGGTGTCGCGCTGTCGGCCTATGCCGCAACCGAACTGGCTTCGGGCTACGGCTTCATCGCCGTTTTCATGACCGCACTCGCGCTTCGCGAATCCTGCCCCAGCGATCCCTTTCACAAGTCGATGACCGACTTCATCGAGCAGATCGAGCGGATTGCCATCATGTTCGTGCTGATTGCCTTTGGCGCCATCGTCGCCAGCGGCGAGTTCAGCATGCTCGGCTGGCAGGATGCTGCCCTTGCCGCCGCTCTCCTCTTCGTTGCGCGGCCGGCTTCGGTGCTATTGGCCATGATCGGATCGCCGCTGCCGATGCGGGGCCGTCTGGTTCTGGCCTTCTTCGGCATCCGCGGGGTCGCCACCCTTTACTACCTCGCCTTCGCTTCCGACGTGCTGATCCCGCAGTTCGAGAATGCGCATGCGCTGGCGACGCTGATGGTCTTCATGTCCCTCGTGGTGCACGGCCTCGCGGCCCGGCCGCTGATGTCCTGGCTGGACCACGTGCGCGAGGCATCGCTTAAGAATGGCGAGCATCCCGATCTCATCGCCCTTTCCGAAGGCACCTTCGCGAACCGCGAGGAACAGAACTTGCGCAAGGAGGTGTCCGAATGACCCCGAAGACTGGCCGGTCCGAGTTCATCGCGCGGCTGCTTATCGCGGCTCTGGCCGTGGTCCTGATTTGGGTGGCCTGGTCCCTGAGAAGCCTGCTCATCATCGTGATGGGGGCTATCGTTCTTGCCGTCCTGCTGCGTAGCATCGCCGACCCCGTCAGTCGCCGCACCGGTTTGGGGACCAAGTCATCCACCGCGATCGCCGTCCTTCTGACTCTTCTTCTTGCGGGGGCCAGTGCATGGTTGTTCGGCACGCAGGTCGCAGCCCAGTTTGGGCAGATCGCGGCGATCATGCCGCATTCGTGGGACGAGTTGCGCGAGCAGGCGGAGCGCATTCCGTTCGCGACTTCGGTTCTCGATTCGCTCACGCAGAGTGAGGACCTCTCGACGCGGCTGGCCTGGCTGATGCGCATGGCAGGCGACGCGGTGACCGCCTTTTTCCTCATCTGTTTCGGGTCGATCTTTCTGGCAGCGCAGCCTCGTCTCTATCGCGACGGCGTCCTTCAACTGGTGCCGCCGGGGCGGCGATCGCTTGCCGGTCACGCGATCGACGATGCCGGCCGGGCGCTGCGGCTATGGTTGCTGGGTCAGCTGATGTCGATGATGGCGGTGGGCCTGCTTACGGGTATCGGCCTCTGGCTGGCGGGGGTTCCCTCGCCCGTCGCGCTCGGGCTGATCGCGGGACTGACCGAAGGCATTCCCTACCTGGGCCCCATCCTGGGCTCGTTCCCCGGCCTGCTCGTCGCGTTCACGCAGAGCCCGATGACCGCGCTTTGGGCGCTCGTCGTCTACGTGGCGGTCCAGCAGATCGAGGGTAACACGCTGGTGCCGCTGATCCACCGCAAGATGGTGTCGCTGCCCCCGGCCTTGACGCTGTTCTGGATCATGGCGGCGGGATTGCTTTTTGGGGTCCTTGGCCTGGTCTTCGCCACGCCGATCCTGGTTGTGGCCTATGTCCTGGTAAAACGCCTCTACATTCGCGAGGCGCTTGACACGCAGACCAGCATTCCAGGCGAAGACCGCGAACCCACCCAGTCGTAACCTGATACGCAGCCCCGTGCCAGGCCATCAGCGTACGGATACGACCATGGACGGTACCCGCAACGAACTCGACCGGGTCGAAAGCGAATTGGTCCCATAGCCACAGGCAACGATATCAATATCGGGGCTGGCGACGAGATCGGCATAAATCGCGCGAGTCCTCTCCTGGTCTCCGGCATCGTCGTGGAGTTCCAGCCGGACTTCCCGACCAAGCAGGCCGCCCCCGCGGTTGACGTTTTCCAGCCAGATTTCGTGGGCGATCCGGGCCGATCCCGTGTTTTCGGCTCGGGACCGTAGCCGATCCTCTCGGCGCAAATGAACGTGACATCGGTCATTCCGATGAAGCCGAGAAGCGTCGTCAGATACGGCTCCCGGAAATCCATGCCCTTGGTCGGGCCTTCGGTATAAAGTCCTCCCCGGCTCTGGATGACGATGACGCGCTTTCCCTTGATCAGCCCTTCGAGGCCGTTCTCCCCGTATGCGAACGTCACCCGGGGGCGCAGGACGTGATCGAACCAACGCCGGTCGTGGCGGCCGCTGCGATGTTCTCCTGCGTTCCTTTCACTTCGAGAACCGCTTTCCTCGCCCACCGCGCCGCTTCAAAGGGAGGTCTCACTCGGCTAGCCTTGCTTCCAGGCAATGGCGGAGGTGAGCACATGTCGGATTCGCCGAAGAGCTGGACTCCGGCTTTCACCGAGTTGCAGTCTCGGCGCCGACGGATCGGCGGCCGCGCGATCCGCAGCGTCGCACTCATGCTTGCCGGGCTAGCGCTTTACCCGGCGCCCGGCCAAGCCCAGCTCGGCGAGGTCCTATCCTCGCCGACGGCAAGTCCGAGTGCGTCGGCGAAGTCCGAACAGGCCATCGCCGACACGCAGAACACAGGCGCTGATGCGCGCATCGCCCGGCGCATCCGGGGAATATTCGACGAGCTGCCCGCATATTCCCAAGTCAACGTCGCGGTCCGGCAGGGAGTCGTCGTGCTGAGCGGAACGGTGCCGGAGCAGACCGACATCGCGCGCGCGGAGGCGATCGCTAGTCGCGTCTCGGGCGTGGTGACGGTCGACAACGGGCTGCGCCGCGACGTGTCGGTGGCAGCAGGTGCGGGCGTGCTCGGTTCGCTGAGCGAGCAGTTGCGCGACTTCGTGGCCCTGCTGCCGCTCATTGGCGTGGCGCTAGGCGTGGCGTTCGTCATCGCGCTGCTCGGCTACGCGATCGCCGGCTTCACCCGACTGTGGCACCGCCTCGCGCCGAACAGCTTCCTGGCCGAGTTGATCGCAAGTGCCATCCGCTTCGTCTTCGTGCTGGCGGGCCTGATGGTCGCTCTCAAAATGGTGGGCGCGGGCACGCTGATCGGCGCCGTACTCGGCGGTGCGGGGCTCGTCGGCCTGACGCTCGGCTTCGCGCTACGCGACACGATCGAGAACTATGTCGCCTCGCTGATGCTCAGCCTGCGCCAGCCGTTCCGCCCCAACGACCATGTCGTGATAGATAGCTACGAGGGCCGGGTGATCCGCCTCACCAGTCGAGCCACGATCATGATGACTCTCGATGGCAACCATCTGCGCATTCCCAACTCGATGGTCTTCAAGGCCGTGATACTCAACTACACCCGCAATCCGCAGCGCCGGTTCGAGTTCGATCTGGGCGTCGATGCTGATGACGACACGCTGGCGGCGCGCAAGCTGGGACGCGAGACTCTGGCCGGCCTGCCTTTCATCCTCTCGGATCCACGGCCCGAGGGGCGCGTGGTCGAGGTGGGCGATTCGAACGTCGTCATCCGTTTCCTGGGCTGGATCGACCAGCGCGATAGCGACTGGTTCAAGACGCAGAGCCTTGCCATCGTCGCGGTGAAGGCCGCGTTGGAAGGCGCAGGATTCGGTTTGCCCGAGCCGATCTACCGGCTCCGCTTCGACCCGCGTTCCGCGAAGCTTCCGCTGGAGGGCTACGCGCCGGACAAGGACGGGCCCATGCCCGGACGCGCCGCGAAGCCGGTCCAGCCGATCGAAGCGGCATTAGAGGACATCCGGCCTGCCGATGAGATCAAGGACATGGTCGATGCCGAGCGTGCCGCCGGCGGCAAGGGCAAGGCCGACTTGCTCGACGACGGCAGGCCGATCGAATGAAATCGGACGATCTCCGGGCCGCAGATGAACCCGGATGATCCCATAGCCGAACACGTCGGCCACGGCGGCGGTCGTAAAGACTGCCGCGATGCCTCAAGGTAATTGCGAGGGGCGTCGAGCCAATCCAAATCCTCTCGACGCTCCCGGTCATCTTAAATCCATAATCGTCAATGGTGCTCGAGCGAAGGCGATCCGCTCGACATGACCGGTATGCGCATCAGCCTCTTCGCCGGAGCGACAAAGCCGATGCAAATCCGAGCCAAAGCCGCGGCTGCCTGCTGTCTTTGCTTCACGGGATCGCAAATGCATCGGCTGTCAGGACAGGCATGGCGCCCGCCAAGGCTCAATCGGAGCCTATTGCTGCATGGAAAGCTATGTAAGAGCTAGCCAGCGCCGCTTCGCTGTCGATGAGTGACTGCCTGCTTGCTATCAATTGCCGCTGGGCATCGAGCACATCGAAGAGCGAGGCAAGTCCTTCCCGGTAAAGTGCGTTCGACTGCGAAAACGCGGTTTCGCTCTGTTCGATGGCTTCGGTCAGGTCCACGTTGCGCTGACGATAAGCGCTGATCGCGACCAGCGCATTCTCCACTTCTCCCAACGCCCGCAGGAATGTCGCGCGGTATTCGGCCAAACGAGCCTGTGATTTGAATTCTGCAGCTTCAACTTCGGCACGCCTTCGACCGCCGTCGAAAACAGGAAGGTCGATCGCCGCGCGCAGCGTGAACAGGAAATCGCTGAATATTCCGCTCAACGAGCCGTCTCCGACACCTATCGAGCCGGGAATGGTCAGCGACGGACGCAGGTCGGCCTGCTCGATCCCGATGTCCGCGGCTCCTCGAGCAAGTCTGGCTTCCGCAGCAAGAATGTCGGTCCGGCGGCGCAGCAAGTCGGCCGGAACGCCGGCCGCTGGTCCCAGTCCGTAGTCGGGTATCTCATTCGCACCCGACGCAGAGACCGAAAATGGCCCGGGTGGCTCGGCAAGCAGGATGGCCAGGGCGTTCTCTGCTTCTGTCCGGGAAATTGCGATAAGTCCGCGCCGTGCGCGGGTCTGGGCAAGGTCTGCAGCGGCGCGTCTTACATCGAGATTGGCGGCCAGCCCGGCTTCGAACCGCAGCGTGACGATCTGCAGCGTCTGCTCTTGCAGTTCCGTCGATTGCTCCAGCAATTCGAGCTGCGCGCCGGTGCGGCGGTACTCGATATACTGGCTGGCAATGGCTGCCGCCACGATGCGCTGCTGATCCGCGAGCAAGTATTCCTGTTCCGCATAATCGGCCGCCGCGGCACGGACTTCCGCGACCAGCCTCCCGTTGATATCGGGATTGAACAGGCCGAAGAGCCCGGCTGTCGCGGTCGTCTCGCTGTTGTTGGCCAGCGATACGCCGGCTTCAGCGGCGCCGTCGATCGACGGCAAGCGGTCGGCTCGTTCGGCGCGAAGCAACGCCGCCGCCGCTGCCAACCGATCGACAGAGCCGTCGATGTCGAGATTTGCCGCAAGCCCCCTCATCACGAGAGTGTCGAGAACGGGGTCGTCGAACCCCAGCCACCAGTTTCGATTGACACCTGGACGCGGCAAGTCGCCTGCGTAGGCCCGCGGGAGAGCGACCTCAGGAGCAATCGCAACCGGTTCGATGCTGGCGCAGGCAGAAAGGAGGATGGCGCCCGCGAGCGACGCGCACAGTTTCTTCATGCGGGCGCCGTGGTCATGTCTTCGTCGACGTCTTCGATCTCTTCGCGTAGCCGCTCGAGATCGACGCTGCGCGGCTTGCCGAAGCGCGCTACAGCCAGATAGATGACCGGCGTCAGGAACAGCGTGAAGATGCCTGCGATACCGAGTCCGCCGAAGATCACCCAGCCGATCGACTGGCGTGCTTCCGAACCCGCCCCGCTTGCCAGGATCAAGGGAACCGCGCCCAGCACGGTCGAGATCAGCGTCATCGCGATCGGTCGCAGGCGAATCGCGGCGGCCTCCTCCACCGCCTCGCGCACGCTGCGTCCCTGATGACGCAACTGGTCCGCGAATTCGACGATCAGGATGCCGTTCTTCGCCATCAGGCCGATCAGCATCACCAGTCCGATCTGCGAGTATATGTTGAGCGATACGCCCGAGAGGAAAAGCGCGAAGATCGCTGCTGCCAGCGCGAAGGGGACCGTCAGCAGCACCACCAGAGCGCTCGTGATGCTTTCGAACTGAGCGATCAGCACGAGAAAGACGATGACCAGCGCGAAGGCGTAGGTCAGCAGGAGATCGTTGGACGTTTCCTGCAGGCTTTCTGCATCGCCTTGGAGCAGCATATCGATGCCGGGGCCGACCGCCCCGGATGACAGGCGTTCGATCTCGTCCACCGCGTCGCGTAGCGGCGTTCCGGCCTCGATATTTGCGCTGACCTCGATCGCCCGGCGCTGCTCGGTACGATCGAGCTGGGCCGCGATTCCCTGTTCCTCGATGGTCGTGACGCTCGAAAGCGGAATGAGCGATTCCCGATTTCCAAGCCTGCCCCGAACGTACAGGTTCCGCAGGTCGGATGGGTCGGTCACTGTCACGGCCTGCGCGGTAAGGAAAATAGGCACCGCCTGGTCGCCGACATTGAGGTCGACCAGATCGTCGCCGCCGACCATGGCTCGCAGCGTCTGCGCCAAGTCGTCGAGGTCGATACCCAGATCGGCGGCGCGCTGGCGGTCGATCCGGATCGAGAGCTGCGGCTGGGTAGGCTGGTACGATATCTCGGCATTCGACAGTATGCTCGACCGCGTATCGATAGCGGTGGCCAGCGCTTGCGCGGATTCGTAGATCGTATCGTATTCCGCTCCGGTCAGGGCAACTTCGATGCCTTCTCCCCCGCCTCCGAAACTCAAGGTTCCGCGCCCCCGCGCAACGGTCCGCGAGCCTGGAATTTCCTGCAGCGGCTCGTTCAGTTCCTCGACAATCTGGGTCTGCGTACGATCGCGATCGCCCCAGTCGGATAGTTGTGCCGTTACCCGCACGCGGTTCGGGTCGTAGCGCCCGACGATGGAGAAGGTGCTCTCGATGACTCCATCGTCGAGATAGGGCTGGAGCACGCGTTCGACCTCGTCGAGTTCACCATCCATGAAGTCGATGCCCACGCCGTCCGGTCCGGTCGCGTCGACGATGATGACACCGCGATCCTCGTCCGGCACCAGTTCGCTGTCGAGCCCGGCATAGAGCAACCCTGCGGCGGCGGCGCAGGTGATCGACAACACGCCGACAAGCTTCGGTCGGTCCAGGCAGCGGGTCAGCGCGCGCCCGTACCACCTATTGGCCTCTTCGCCCCAGCGCGACAGGCGACCGGGTGCATCGTCATCGCCCGTCAGGTCAAAGCGCGCCGCGAGTGCGGGGACGAGAGAGAGCGCAACGAAACTGGATATGATCACCGCGACCGCGAGAACGAAACCGAACTCGCGGAACAGCCTCCCCGCCTCGGACGGAAGGAAACTGATCGGCACGAAGACCGACACCAGCACGGCCGTTGTCGCCACCACCGCGAAGAACACCTGACGGGTGCCCAGGACGGCAGCCGCGCGTTGCCCTAACCCCTTGTTCTGGAGACGTTGCGCGTTTTCCAGGACGACGATGGCGTCGTCGACGATGAGGCCGGTTGCGAGGACCAAGGCCAGCAGCGTCAGGAGGTTGATCGAAAAGCCCATCAACCAGATGCCCGCAATAACTCCGACCAGAGCGACCGGGATGGTAGCACTCGGCACCACGGTCGGTCGCCACGCGCGGAAGAAAAGCAGCATGGTCCCGATGACGACGGCAATGGTGAAGCCGAGCGTAATCAGCACTTCGCGAACCGAGATACGGATGAAATCCGCATCGTCCGAGACCACCTCGACGGACAAGCCATCGAAACGCTCGTTCAGCCGGTCGACGCCGTCGCGGATGCTGCTCGAAATCTCGATGGTGTTCGAATTGGCCTGTCGCACCACACCCAGCCCGACAATCGGTTGCCCGTCGAGCCGCACGAAATTAACGGCATTGGCGGGCGCGAAATCGGCTTGCGCCACATCGCCGATGCGTGTCGTGCCGGATACGACCACATTCTCTATCCGGGTGGGGTCAGTCGCGCTGGCCTCGGCCCTGACGACCAATTCCTGCGCATCGGAGCGAAACGAGCCGACCGGGACATCGTACGGTGCGCCTTCTAGAGCTTGCGCCACGTCGGTGAGGGTCAAGCCGAAGCGATTGAGCCGCGCCGGGTCGACAGAGACCTGCATCTGCCGCGCTCGTGTCCCGAATTGCTCGATGCTGGCGACGCCTTCCGCCGTCAGCAATTCCGGCACGATGTCGTTTTCGACGATCCGTGTCAGTTCGGCTTGGTCGTGGCGCGTGGAAAGAACCGCCAGTGTCATTATCGGCTGCGCGTCCTGGTCGGCCTTCACGACCGTCACCTGCTCGACGCGCTCGGGCAATTCTCGCGTCACCCGGCTGACGGCTTCCCGCACATCCGACGCCGCCGTATCGAGATCGATGCCCGGATTGAATTCGACACGGATACGGGAGTTGTTCTCCTCACTCGACGATCGGATCTGCCGAATACCGGAGACACGCGCTACCGCGTCTTCCAGCAGGCTCGTCACCTCGGCATCCATCGTCTCGGGAGCAGCACCTGGTAGGCTGGCGGTAACCGATACGATGGGCCGGTCCACATTGGGGAGCTCGCGAACCTCGACACCCAGAAGCGCGGCGATTCCCGCAATAACGATCAGCAGGTTCAGCACGCCGATCAGCAGCGGCCGCTTGACCGCCAGCATGGGCAGATCGGACTTATTCATCATCGGTCGATGACGCGCTCGGCGCGGCGCTGGCCTCCTGGTTGCGCAACCGGACCTGTTGCCGGTCGGGCCCGCCACCACGAACAAGCCGGATCTCCTGCCCGTCGCGAACCTTCTGGACTCCCTCTACGATGACGCGGTCGCTGCGCCGCAGGGCTCCGTCGACGAACACCGATCCCTCTCTTCGCGAGGTGATCGTCACTGGTACGCGTACCGCCCTGCTCTCGCGGATGACGAAAAGATGCGAACCTTCGCCGCCCCAGACGATCGCTTCCTCGGGCACCACCGGTCGCGCCTCTCCCGCGCGAGTGAATACGACACGGAAGCTCATGCCGGGGCGCAAGCGGTCATCCTTGTTGGGTATGGCAGTCCGGACGATGAAATCGCGGCTCTCCTGCGAGATGCGACTGTCCGTCGTCACAACGCGCGCATCTATCGTTCGCGACGGATCGGAAAAGGGCGTCACCTGCACGACCTGACCGGGGCGCAGCGCATTGAACACCGCTTCGGGAGCGGGAAAGTCGACAAAGAGCGTTCCGCGCTGGTCGAGCTGCGTGATCGGCGTCTGGTCGTTGACCCTGTCGCCCGTATCGATCTCCGTCAGGCCGACATGACCGGAAAAAGGCGCGCGAACCGTGCGATCGGCCAACGCGGTCTGAGCTTGCTCGAGAGCAACGCGGGCGGAAGCGAGGGCGGTCTCGCCCGCCTCGATCTGGCTTTCCGACAGCGCCCCGGTGTCTTCGATCCGACGGTACCGACCGAGGAGCTGGTCGGCCTCGCGAACCTGCACCCGGGCAGCCTCGACCGCGAGCCGTTCCTCCCGGGCATCAAGCCGGATGAGGGGCTGTCCGTTCCGGACGAAGTCGCCTGCCGCAAACAGCACGCTCGTCACTCGACCATCGGTTTCGGCGTAGATTTCCGCCGACGTTGAAGCGCGCGCTGATCCGATCGCTTCCACTTTCAGCTCTTCGGGAAGTACGCGAATGTCCTGCGCCACGACAGGCACCGGATCACGCTTAGGCTCGCGCCCTTCCTGACCGCAAGCTGTCGTGAGGAGCAGAAGAACAGCTGCGGAAACTCGCAAACGCATCGCAATCACAAGGACGGCGTAGCGAATAGTTCCTGCAGGAGAAAGTGGCGATGAGGGAATCCGACACGCGAGTCGGCGGCAAGCGCGACCGAGCGCGTCCGGCGAGGATTCGCGCGGCGCACGGCCGCTGTCTCCTCGCCCGAGACGAACCGCCGTCGAGATTGCCGATCAGCGAGCGAGCGCCGGTCGCAGGACGCCGCGCCGCCTGACCAGCAGCAGCAGCGGCGCGCACACGCTGCACGGGATCGTCACGGCGCCGATCGCAAGCAGGAGTCCCCCGGTCCCTTCGAAGACCAGATCGGAAAGCAGTCCGACGAGGGGCGGCGTAACCGCCATCAGGCAGATCAGGCTCAGGGTCTGCAGCGAAACGAGCTGGCCGCGCAAGTGGTTAGGGGCCGTCGCCATCAGGATCGTCGGTGTAACGGTCATACCCACGTAGACCGAAGCGATGAACGCGCTCGCCGCGGCGGCGACCATCAGGGGTGTCTGGGCGAATGGCAAGCCCAGAACGGACAGCGCGCCGAGCACGGTGCCGATCTTGAGCACATTGAGCGGGGCCGCTGTGACGTCCTTGCGTCCGAACCACGTGACAAGGCCGGTCCCCAGCGCAATTCCCGAAAGCGACCCGGCGCCGAAGATCATGCCGAACCATTCGCCCGCCTGGCCGGAGCCGAAACCGTGGACGCGCACGAAAGCCGTCGGCAACCAGGCGAAGATCGGCCCAAGGCCGACCTGGGCAAGCACGATCGCGCCGATCAGACGAACGATCAGCGAGCGTTCGCTGACGAGGAACTGGCGGAAGCTCGTCGTCCCGTCCTGCTCGTGGCTTACGTGTTGCTCTTGCCGCGCAGGCTCGCGGACGAACATCAGCGCCACGAAAAGAATGAAACCAGGCAACGCGGCCGCGACGAAAGCGACACGCCACGGCGCGAGGACGGTCAGGGCCTCGTGCCCCGCAAGCCTGGCCACTTCGAAGACGCCGATCATCGTGCCGCTGAGCGATGTCACGGCGCTTGCACCCGCGAGCGTACCGGTCAGGAATACCGACACCGCAAGGGCGCGCCGACGCTGATCGTACAGATCCGCGATCAGCGAGTAGCAGGCGGGATAGACCGCCGCTTCGGCGGCGCCCACGCCGACGCGGCAGGCGAACAACTGCCAGTAGCCCTCGGTCAATCCAGTCAGAAGCGTGAACGCCCCCCACAGGCCGGATGCCAGCATGAGCAGCCTTATCCGGTTCTTCCTGTCGACCAGCATGCCGACGGGAATAAGAGCCACCGCGGTGCTGAAATTGACCGTCATGCCGCCAAGAATTCCGACATTGGTGTCGGAAATTCCAAAGGCCGCCTTGATGTCCGACGCGAGCAAGGCGAACAATTGCAGGTTCGCATAGGCGAATACCGCGACCAGCATCAGCAGCGCCAGCGTAACATTGGCACGGCGCGCGGAGACCTTGCCGCCACCGGCTGCCTCGGCCGGGTCACCAATCATATGACAAGCCCGCCGCTGGCGATCAGGACCTGCCCGCTCACGTAGTCGCTTTCGGGCAGGCACATCAGCGCGACGGCGCCCGCGGCCTCTTCAGCCGTCCCCGGCCTGCCGAGCGGGGTCATCGCGCTCACGGCCGCGGAGGTCTGCTCGGGAACGCCGACCTGCACGCTACGTCCTTCGATCTCGATGCGGCTTTCGGGATCGCTGTTCGGTTTGGTCAGGCGTGTCTCGATGAAACCGAATGCGACGCAGTTTACGCAGACCTTGTAGCGTCCCCACTCCTTGGAAAGCGTCTTCGTCAGACCGACGATCCCAGCCTTCGCGGACGCATAGTTCACTTGTCCGGCATTGCCATGGGTTCCCGCGAGCGAGGAAATGTTGACCACCTTGCGGATCACCTCGCGCCCCTGCTCGGCTTCTTCGCGTCGGAACGCCCTGATGGGGTCCGCCGCGGCTCGCAGGATGCGGAACGGCGCGGCCAGGTGCACGTCGAGCATCTCCTGGAATTGCGCATCGTCCTGCTTCTGGATCACGCCGTCACGGGTGTAGCCGGCATTGTTGACGATGATATCGAGCCCGCCGAAGCACTCGATCGCCGTGCCCACGATGCGATCGGGAAAATCCGGCACCGTCACGCTGCCGATGCAAGCGATAGCCTGCCCGCCGGCCATTTCAATCGCCGAGACAACTTCGCCGGCCGGTTCCGGATCGAGATCGTTCACGACCAGCATCGCGCCTTCGTCGGCCAGCTTGAGCGCGACCGCGCGCCCTATGCCTCGACCCGATCCGGTAACGATTGCGACCTTGCCGTCCAACTTGCCCATCGTTTGTTCCTGGCTCTTGGCCACGACGCTTGCGCGTCGGCCGTGAAATTGCGCGCGAGATACGGATGATGCCGAGTCGGCGTGCGACCCGCCAATGCATTGGGCGCCACCAACATTCCTTGTAGGAATACCCTTGGAGATATTACGGAGACCCGCAGAAAAGGACGCCTGTCCCCATCTTCGCTCATCGCACGCGCGCTCGGTGCGTGGCGAAAAAGGTACTGGTTTCTCATAGATATTCTCTCTAGTTATGTCTGGATGCTCGATCGTCGTTTGCTCTACGTTGTCGCCACCGCGAGACGCGGTTCCTTCACCGCCGCCGCGGCGGAAGTCGGCGTCACCCAGTCCGCGATCACCAAGAGCGTGGCCGATCTGGAACGCCAGATCGGCTATGTCATCTTCAACCGGACGGCTCGCGGCGTGATCCTGACCGAGGACGGGCAGAGCTTCGTCGAGCGATCGGTCCGCATCCTGGACGAGACGCGGGAACTGCTGCGAGGCTCGTTCACCGGGTCCGATCCCTATGCGGGCGTGTTGAAGATCGGCATCTGTCCGGCCTCGATCGAATGGCTTCTGGTAGAACCTCTCTCGACGCTCACGCAACGACACAAGAGCATTCGGCTCGACATTACCGGGTCAAACTTCGATCGTACTGCGCAGGAATTGCGGGCCGGAGCGATCGACGTCGCCGTAGGGTTCGAGGCCGCGTTCCGCGAGCAGCCCGATTTCCGGTGCGAAGCCCTTGCCGGGCCCCGAACCTCTTTTTTCGTGCGATCCGGTCATCCGATACTGGAGCGCGAGGAAGTGACCCTGGCGGATCTGGCGAGGTACGAGATGATCTCCCCTTCCAGTTCGCGCCCCTACGATTCGTTCATGCACCGGATATACGAGGACGCCGGCATCGAGGCCCGGACAAAGCTCCACTTCATCGACTATTTCCCGATCGTTGCACGCCTGGTCTCACAAAGCGATGCCATCGCGCTGGTGGCCTCGGATTATACCGAGACTCCCTCGTTCAAGCGACGGTTCACCCGGGTCCCGTTCCTTGAGACCCGCCCGCTTTCTCCGCTGGCGATCGCGATCCGGTCGCGCTGGACGCCCCGCCCAGCCGTTCGCGCCTTCATCAAGGCCTGCCGCGAGCGGCTGCCGGCAATCGATGCGCAAGACGAAACACGGGTATAACCGGCAGCCGTCGCGCCCGCTCTGCTCGGGGCGCTGGCCTCGCGCGACGACCGCGTCACCACGCGCACGCGACGCCGGTTCCGGCTAGGTCCGGTCACCGTCCCCGGGGAATGTCCTTGAAAGCGACATCGCGGTCGACACGGATGTCTGCCGGGAGGCCCAGCACCCTTTCGGCGATGATGTTCTTGAGGATTTCGTCGCTCCCCCCGGCTATGCGCAACGCTCCGCCGAAAAAGAAGTTGTAGTCGAACGCGGCGATGTCCGCGCCGCCCGCCTCGCCCGCGACAATCCCGAACTGGTCGAGCCGGTCGAGCGCTTCGGTGGCGACGTCCTGCATCTGGCGCGCGGAAACGATTTTGCCGATCGAGGCTTCGGGGCCCGGAGCCTGACCGCGGCTGAGCGCCGTCATGACGCGCAGGCGTGTCAGCCGGATGCCTTCCGCACCAACGTACCAGTCCGCCAGCTTCTCGCGCAACGCCTGGTCCTCGACCGCCGGGCGTCCATCAGCGCCTGGCAACTCGCGCGCCAATGCGAGCAACTCGCGCCAGCCTGGCCCGCTGCCCATGCCCACCGCCAGCCGTTCGTTCATCAAGGTGATCAACGCGACCTTCCAGCCCTCGCCGATCTCGCCCAACCGCTGGCAATCGCGGATTCGAACGTCGGCGAAGAACACCTCGTTGAACTCAGAATCGCCCGAGGCCTGGTGAATGGGGCGCACCTCGATGCCGGGGCTGCGCATATCGAGCCAGAACATCGTCAGGCCCTTGTGCTTGGGCACATCGGGATCGGTCCGCGCGAGGAGCAGGCCATAATCCGAATAGTGCGCGCCCGAGGTCCAGACTTTCTGGCCATTGACGATCCAGTCGCCCGACCCGTCGTTCGCCCGAACCGCGCGCGTGCGGCTCGCCGCGACGTCGGAGCCAGCCCCCGGTTCAGAAAAGAGCTGGCACCAGATCTCGTCGCCGCGCAGCGCCGGGCCGACGAAGCGCTTGCAGGTCTGCGCATCGCCGACGGCCATGAGCGTGGGCAGGCACATGCCCAGGCCGATTCCGAAGAAGCGGAAGGCGATGCCGTAGGCCCCTTCTTCCTCATCGAAGATCGCCTGCATGACCGGCGATTCTCCTCCCCCACCCCATTCGCGCGGCCAGCTTATGCAGGCGAATCCGGCGTCGGCCTTCCTGGCCTGCCAGGCCTGTCCGGCCGCCTTCATCGCCGGCTCGTCGCTCTGGTCCAGTTGCGCCCAGTTCACTTCGGGTGCGTTCGCCGCCAGCCAGGCCCGCGCGCGGGCGCGGAATTCGGCTTCTTCCGGGCTGTCGTTGAAGTCCATGGTGCAGTCTTCCGATCAGTGTTGGTTGCGGGCCTCGAGCTCTTGAACGAGCTGTTCGCGCCAGTTGGAAATGCCGCCGAGCGCGAGTGCCAACTGGCGGGACCGCCGCAGATGCAAGTGGCAATCGACCTCCCAGGTGAAGCCGATCCCGCCATGGGTCTGGAGATTTTCCTTGGCGGCGAAATCGTAGGACTGGATCCCCGCGACCCGCGCCGCAGCCGCCGCGAGCGGGAGATTGGACTCTCCCGCGCCAAGAGCCCAGGCGCCATAGTAAGCATGCGAGCGGGCGAGTTCGTTCTTGACGTAGATGTCGGCCAGCTTGTGCTTGATCGCCTGATAGCTCGCGATCACGCGGCCGAACGCATAGCGTTCGAGGGCATATTCCCGCGCGGTCTCAAGGCAGCGGTCGGCGCCGCCGAGTTGCTCGAACGCGAACAGCACCGCGGCGCGGTTCATCACCGTATCCAGTTGCGCCTTGCCCTCTCCGGCCGCGCCGAGCCGTTCGCACTCGGCGCCTTCGAAGACGATGCGCGCCGCGCTGCGGGTCGGATCGAGCGACTCGATCGGCTCGCGCCGGACTCCCTCGGCGGTGGCGAGGTCGACGACGAACAGCCCCAGCCCCGCGTCATCGCGCGCCGCGACGATCGCATGCGTCGCGATATCGCCGTCCGTTACCGGGATCTTGGCGCCGTGGAGACGTTCGTCCTCGACCCGCGTCGTCATCGCGTCGCAAGCGAGCCGGCCCCGCCCCTCGCCGACCGCCAGACAGCCGATCGCCTCGCCCGCGGCGATGGCTGGCAAGAGCCGCTCGCATTGCCGATCCTCGCCGAACGCGAGGATCGCTTCGGCGAAAACATAGACGGTGGAAGCAAAGGGAATGGGGGCGATCACGCGCCCCAGTTCCTCCGCGATCGCGCACAGATCGGTATGGCCAAGACCGGAACCGCCCCATTTCTCGGGGATCACCGTCCCGGTCCAGCCCATCTCGACGACCTTGCGCCAAAGCGGTTCGTCGAAGGGCTTGTCCCGGGAATCGAGAACCGAGCGGGTCGTGGCAATCGGGCATGCAGCCTCGAGAAACTTGCGCGCCTCGCGCTTGAGGAATTTCTGATCGTCGGAAAAATCGAAGTTCATGAGCCATCGCTCCTCAATCCAGTCGCGGGCCGACACAACCGGGGGCCGGTTTGCGCGCGGCGCGAATGCGCGGCAGCGCCGCGGGCTCGTTCAATCGGGCTTCGGGCCGTTCGCGGCGATCAGCTTGTCGATATTGGCGCGTACGGCCGGGGGCAGGCTGTCGAGGTCGATCGGGACGCCGCCCACCAGCATCGCCTGCATGTGCCCGATCTGATGCATCTGGAAAGCGTGGTCCATCGCCGCCTTGCGGCCCATCTGATCCTGCGAGAAATTGATCGCCTGCTTGACCAGCTTCATCGTGAACGGATTTCGTGCCACGATCGTGCCCGCCAGTTCGAGCGCCGCGGCGGACAGGTGCTCGCGCGGCACGACGCGATTGACCATGCCTTGCCGCTCCGCCTCGTGAGCGGTCATCCAGCCGCCGGTCATGAGCCATTCCTTGGCCTTGCGCGGCGACATTTCGTAAGCGTGCTGAAAGAACTCGACCCCCGGAATGCCCATCTCCGCGGCCGTGGCATCGCGGAAACGCGCGTCGTCCGAACAGACGATCAGGTCGCACACCCAGGCGAGCATGACCCCGCCGGAAATCACCGAGCCCTGGATTTCGCCGATCACCGGCTTGGGCGCGTTGCGCCAGCGTTCGGTTATCTCGAGGTAGATTTCCTTCTCGCGCGCATAGGCACCCTGCCAGCCTTCGCCGCCGTACTCGCCCCAGAGGCCCGCGATGCGATCGCGCGGAGGATCGGCGGGCCCCTCCCCGCTGAGGTCATGGCCGGCATTGAAATGGGCGCCCGCGGCGGCGAGAATGATAACGTTGATCCGATCGTCGTGGCAGGCGCGCCGGAAGGCATCGTCCAGCTCGTAGGTCATGGTGATGCCCTGCGCGTTGCGCCGGTCCGGGCGGTTCATCACGATCCGCGCGACCTTGGGCGCCGGGATCTCGTAAAAGAGCTGCTCGTAGCCGGCTTGCGTCGTGCCGTCGGTCGTCATTGCCGCCTCTCCAATCTGGATCTTGCCGAGCGTCTTCGGACCAGGGGGCCGGAGGAACAAATGCGATCACCACTCCATTCATTCCTCGCAGGAATACCGATCGCGTCCGCAGCGCTCACTCCGCCCGTGTCTTGCTGCCCCCGCCCAGCGCCTCGGCAACCGACGCGCCGAAAGGCCCCGCTTCGATGCATTGCAACTGGGTCCGCTCCTCCAGCGCGATCACCGAGGCCAGATCGTCGATCTCGGCCGCGCGCGGCAGCACCCGCTTGGTCTTGCGCAAGCCGATCGGGGATGCCGCAAGCAAGTCTTCGACGAGCGCGCGCGCCTCGGCCTCGAGTTCGTCGTCTTCGACCACTTGCGAGACGAGCCCGGCGGCAAGCGCCCGGTCCGCGCCGATGAAGCGCCCGGTCATCATCAGTTCGGCCGCCACGGACATGCCCACCATGCGTGGGAGGAAGTAGCTCGTGCCGAGCTCGCAGCCGGAAAGTCCGAGCTTGACGAACGCCACGTTCATCCTCGCGCTGCGCCCCGCAAGGCGAATGTCGGAGGCCAGGGCGAGATTGAAGCCGCCGCCGCAAGCGGCGCCGTGAACCAGAGCGACGATCGCCTGGGGGCAGGCGCGCATCTTGAGGATGATGCCGTCAAGCGAAGGCCCCGGGCCCGCGTCGGTGTCGCCCGGAGGCAATCCTTCCCTCGATTTCTGGAACCAGGTGAGGTCGAGGCCGGCGCAGAAGCCCTTGCCGGCCCCACGCATCACCACGACCCGCTGGCGATAGTTCGATTGCAGGGCGTCGAAATAGTCCCACAGCTCACGCACCATCGTGCCGTCGAGCGCATTGAGCCGCTCGGGCCGGTTGAGAGTGAGCCAGTCGACGGCTCCGTCGCGCACGACCTCGATCGTGGAATAATCACGCATGTTCTGATCCTGGCTGATACGCCGCCGGCCTCGCGCGCGCGCGACGGCGGGCGAGGTCTGCGAACGGGGAGGGGTCAACGGTTGAAGCGGCCGTCTCGCGCCGCCGTCTCGCGCAGCAGCGGCGCGACGGGCAGGCCGTACTTTTCGAGGCCCGCGACGATCGTGGGCAAGCCGATCGTATCGGCCCAGAACATCGGGCCACCGCGATAGGCCGGCCAACCGTAGCCCTGGGTCCACACGACGTCGATGTCGCCGGCGCGCTGGGCTATGCCCTCTTCGAGAATCCGCGCGGCTTCATCGACCATGGTGTAGAGCGTGCGCACGACGATCTCCTCTTCGGAGATGGCGCGCTCGACGTGGCCGGATGATGCCCGGAACCGCGCGATCAGCGCTTCCGCCACCGGGCTGGCGTGCGGCCTGCGCTTGTCGTCGTAGTCGTAGAAGCCCGCGCCGGTCTTCTGGCCCCAGCGCCCTTGCGCCGCGAACGCGTCGCGCAGGGTTTCGATCCGGTTCGGGTCGCGATGCCAGCCAATGTCGAGTCCGGCCAGGTCGGCCATTTGAAACGGGCCCATCGGCATCCCGAAGGCGACATGCACGGCATCGATCTGGCTGGGCGTCGCACCATCCATAAGCAGGGCTTCGGCGTGAATCTGGCGAGGCACCAGCATGCGGTTGCCGATGAAGCCGTGGCACACGCGTGCCACGACCGCGATCTTTCCGATCCGTTTCGCCAAGGTCATGACCGTGGCCAGAACGTCCTTGGCGGTCCGTGCGCCGCGCACCACTTCCAGCAGCTTCATGACGTGCGCCGGAGAAAAGAAATGCATACCGACCACATCGGCGGGACGCGAGATCGAGGCCGCGATGATGTCTATGTCGAGGAACGAGGTGTTGGTGGCAAGGATGGCTCCGGGCCGCGCGATCCGGTCAAGCCGGGCGAAGATCTCCTTCTTCACCGTCATGTCTTCATAAGCCGCCTCGACGATCAGATCGGCATCGGCGAGCGACGCGAAGTCCAGCGTCGGCATGAGACGTTGCATCGCCGCCCTTGCCTGCTCGCCCGTCATCCGGCCTTTTGCCGCGCTCGCGTCCACCATGCCGCCGATCGTCGCCGCCGCCTTCCGAAGAGCCTCCTCGGACGCATCGACGAGCGTTACGGGAAAGCCGGCGGAGAGGAACGCCATGGCAATGCCGCCGCCCATCGTGCCCGCCCCGATCACACCGACGCGAGCGATCGTACGCTGGGGCATGTCCGGGGGGACGTCGCGTATCTTTGCCGCCGCGCGCTCGGCGAAGAAGAGATGCCGCTGCGCCGCCGATTGCGTTCCGGCAAGGAGCGCCTCGAACGCGCGCGATTCCATGGCGATGCCCTCGCCGAACGGCCGATCGGCCGAAGCCTCGAGGAGATCGACGATCGCGTTCGGTGCCTCGAAGCCGCGAAAGCGGCGCGCGTTGGCCTCGCGGAACGCGGCGAAGACCGCGGGATCACAATCGACGGCGCGCTCGCTCGCCCTCGGCAAGGGACGCAAGGCGGCGACTTCGGCCGTGAACCCGACCGCGTCGGCGATCAGGCCGTCCTCACCGGCGAGCCTGTCGACGAGACCGCAGTGCAGCGCCTCGGACGCTTCGACCGGATCGCCCTTCGCGATCATGCCGAGCGCCGTCTCCATGCCGGTGAGGCGTGGCAGGCGCTGCGTCCCGCCCGCGCCGGGGAGCAGACCCAGCTTCACTTCGGGCAGGCCCAGTCTCGCCGACGGCACCGCTATACGGTAATGGCAGGCGAGCGCCAGTTCGAGCCCCCCGCCCAGCGCCGTGCCATGGATCGCCGCGACCACGGGTTTCGCGCAGGCCTCGATCGCCCCGGCCAGTTGCGGCAGCGTCGGTTCGGCCATCACCCGGCCGAATTCGGTGATGTCGGCGCCGGCGAAGAAGGTGCGCCCCGCGCATGCGATGACCGCGCCTTTCACGGCCGGGTCCGCCTCGGCATCGCGCAAGGCGGCAAGCAGACCGGCGCGCACTTGCGCGCTCAGCGCGTTGACCGGCGGACTGTCGGTGACGATGGTCATGACCCCGTCGCGGATCTCGCTGGTGACGATCGCGCCGGGTCTGTTCGCGGTGTTGGATTCGGCAGACATGGGCTCAGCCCTCACTACTGGTGTCGGCACGGTCTTCGGCCAGCTTCGAACGGCGTGCCTTGCCGGCATCGTCGCGCAACGCCTCGCTCGTGAATTCGAAGGTCTTCGGAATCTTGTATCGCGCGAGACGCGTGCCGAGGAATTCGCGAAGCGCGTCTTCGCTCGGATCGGGCTTCTCGGTGCCGACCTGGACGATGGCATGGACGCGCTGCCCCATGTCCGCGTCGGGCAAGCCGACGGCGATGGACGACAGGACCATCGGATGCGCATCGAGCGCGGCCTCGACTTCGGCCGGATAGATGTTCGCACCACCGCTGATGATAAGGTCCTTGCGGCGGTCCGCGAGGAACAGGAAGCCGTCCTCGTCGAGGTAGCCGAGGTCGCCCAGCGATTCCCAATCGCCCAGCGCCTGCGGCTCGGCGCCGACGTAGCGGTAGGTCGAGCCCTTCCCGGACTCTGGAAGGAAGTAGATGGTGCCGATCTCGCCCGGCGCGCATTCCCCGCCCGCGTCGTTGCGGACGCTGAGGCGCGAGCCATTCACGACGCGGCCCACCGATCCCTTGTGCGCGAGCCATTCCCGGCCGTTGATGACGGTGAAGCCCTGCCCCTCGGTGCCGCCGTAAAGCTCGATGATGCGGTCCGGGCCGAGCCAGTCGATCCATTCCTGCTTGAGCCAGACGGGACATGCAGCCGCGTTGTGGAAGACGACACGCAGGCTGGACAGGTCGAAGGAGAGGCGCTGATCTTCCGGCAGGCGCCAGATCCGATGCATCATCGTCGGCACCAGACTGATCCAGCCGACCTTGTGCGTTTCGATCAGTTCGAGGGTGCGCAGGGGATCAAAGCGCTCCATCTCGATCACGTGACCGCCGGTGAAGAGGCAGTGCATGGTCACGGTGAAGGGCGTGTTGTGGTACAATGGACCCGGGTTGAGCACCGTGTCGCCGACGACCTGCGTCAGCACCGGGAACCGAGGATCATGCGTCGCGGCACGGCCGTCGACGATCAGCTTCGGCCTTCCAGTGGAGCCGCCACTGGTCATGATCTTCCAGTTCTTGGCGGGCGGGGCGGACAGGCGGGCCGGGGAATGCGGGGCTGGCGCGTCGAATGCCCCGGCGCCGAGAACCTCCCACCCCGGCAAGTCGTCACCCTCCGGGCCGATCACCAACCGCGGCTTGGCCAGTTCCAGTATGGCCTGCCGTTCCGCCGCGGGCAGGCTTGCGGAGACGGGATTGGGCGTCGCCCCCAGCTTCCAGACCGCGAACACGGCCTCGTAGAAGGCGATCCCCTTGGCCATGGCGATCGTCACGACGTCGCCTTCGCCGACACCCAGATCAGCGAGATGGCGCGCTCGCCGGTTGGTGCGCTCGTCGAGTTGCGCGTAAGTCAGCGTTGTGCCGCCGAAAGTGATCGCGGGCCGTGCCGCGCCCCCTTCCGCGTGATAACGAAGCAGATCGCCCATCGGCCATTGTTCGAACTCGTCAGGCGGGGTGAAGCTTTTCTCGATCTCGGACACTGCCCATCTCCCACTCTGATTTGGTCTTTGTCTTCCGGACACGGACTAGCTGCTGCCCCGAGCATCGGAAGTGAGTTCGACGGTCCGGACATGCGCGCGGCTCATGCCTTGGCGCGCACCGCGGTCGGCGGCGGGCTCGCCTCGGCGCCCGCAGCAAGTCCGCTGCCGCCCGCATTCCCGTAAGGCATGGGCGGGAGTCGCTTGTCATTGGACCCGATAGCCGCCGGGCGCCATGTGCGGGGCGACAAGAGAGCAGGCGGGCGCGCACCCATCGTGCGCCGGCCAGCCAACACCATCAGACAGCGAGACGGGATGCAATGACCAGGGCGGCGATTGTTGGATGGGGCCACACCAAGTTCGGCAGGCACGATGCCCTCGGCCTCGAGGACCTGATCGTCGCTGCGTCGCGCGAGGCGCTCGCCGATGCTGGCCTCGCCGCGGACCACATCGATGCGGTCTGGCTCGGCCACTACAACGGCGGCCTGATCGCCGATGGCTTCGCATCTTCCATGGTCCATGCGGCGGACCCGGCGCTGCGCTTCAAGCGCGCCACGCGCTGCGAGAACGCCTGCGCCTCTGGTTCTTCGGCGCTCTATGCCGCCATGGACGCGATCGACTCCGGACGGGTCCGCGCCGCGCTGGTCGTCGGCGCGGAGAAGATGACCGCGCTCGACACCGCAGGCGTAACCCGCGCCCTCGCCGGCGCGGGATATCAGGCCGAGGAAAGCGGGCTTTCGTTCCCCCAGGTCTTCGCCCGATACGCCCGGGCCTATGCCAAGGCTTACGGCGATCCGGGCGAAGGAATGGCGCGGATCGCGGTGAAGAACCACGCCAACGCCCTGCGCAACCCGCTGGCGCAGATGCACCGGCCGATCGACCTCGATTTCGCCATGACCGTATCCGATCGCAATCCGATGATCGCGAGCCCGCTCAAGCTCAGCGATTGCTCGCTGGTTTCCGACGGCGCGGCGGCCGTCGTGCTGGTGCATGAAGACATGGTTCCGCAATTCCGGCGCGCGGTCGGCTTCCGCGCGGCGGCGCAGGTGAACGATCTCCTGCCCCTGTCGGCAAAGCGCCTGGTGGAGTTCGAGGGCCCAAGGCGCGCCTTCGCCCAGGCCTATGCCCAAGCCGGCGTCGGCGTGCGGGATATCGATTTCGCCGAAGTGCATGACTGCTTCACCATTGCCGAACTGCTGACGATGGAAGCCATGGGGCTCGCCGGGCCCGGAAAAGCCTCGAAGGCTCTCGCCGAAGGGGCCACCGAGCGCGAGGGCCGCCTGCCGATCAACCTTTCGGGAGGGCTCAAGGCCAAGGGCCATCCCATCGGCGCCACGGGCGTTTCGATGCATGTCATGGCCGCCCGGCTGCTGACGGGGGAGGCGGGAGAGATGACCCTCGCCAAGCGCCCCGAATTGGGCCTGTGCTTCAACATGGGTGGCGGCGCGGTCACCAGTTGCGTTTCGATCCTCGAACAGATCAAGTAGCGCGCGAAGCGGGGCCGTCGCCGGGCAGGGAGAGCGCCTTGCCATTCGTTTCGGCACGACAAGACGACTTCTTCGCGTGGCAGGGATGCGAACCGCGGCTGGCCGCGTCGTATCCGTAACACCGCCATCGCCAGGCCGGCGGCGCACGCGCGCGGCGTGCGGATCGTGACGGCACCGCCGGGGCAGTGCCGCCACGATCCGGCGATCCGTCACAGCTTGATTTGCGACCTCACGCCCACCATGCGCGGTGCTCCGGTCGAAAGCAGCGGGCCGACCGTCGTCAGCGATCCGGCGCCGTGGTAGCCTTCGTCGAAGACATTGTTCGCGTAGACCCCGATCTCGAAATTCTCGCGCTCGATCCCGACGTAGAGATTGACCAAGGTGTAGGGGTCCTGCCGCAGGAGATTCTGGGCGTCGAAATAGCGCGCGCTGGTATAGCTCACGTCGGCCCGGGCCCGCAGGTCGAAACTGCCGAAGACCGGCAGCACCAGTTGCGGGCTGACCGTGAAGCGCAGCTTCGGCGCGTTGGGAAGCTCGTTGTCGGCGAGATCGGGATCGATCCCGTAGAACTGGCTGACACCGCTCAGGTCGAGATAGCGATCGATCTTGCCATCGAGATACGTGACCGCGGCATTGACGTCGAAGCCGGGCACCACGTTGACGTTGGTGGAAAGCTGCGCACCATCGATCGTGCTCTTGCCCAGGTTGGCCTGATAGGCATAGAGCCCGCTGCTGTCGAGCAACTGGACCTGGCGGTCTGTCCAGTCGATGTGGAAGCCCGAAAGGCTGAAGGTGGCCCGGCCGTCGAACAACCGGCCCTTGATCCCGCCCTCGTAGTTCCAGAGGAATTCCGGCGCATAAGTGCGCGGCACGCTCGGGTCCGGCGTGGCGACGTTCACGCCTCCCGACTTGTAGCCCTTCGATGCGGTCGCATAGATCATCAGGCCGGAATCGAACGCATATTGCGCGGTCAGACGCGGCAGCCATTCATTGCTCTTCGCCTTGCCCGAGATCAGCAATATGGAATTCGTATTGTCGACCGTCTGGTGATCGAAGCGCAGACCACCGCTAAGCAGGAAGTGCGGACCGATCGGCACCTCGGCGTTGACGAAGGCGGCGAGGTTTTCGGTCCGGCGCCGCTCGATGCCGATCGGATTCGGGAACGCATACCCAAGATAGGTGGTCGAGTCCTCGGCCAGGTGCAGATAGTAGCCGCCGACCAGCCAGTTGAACCGCCCCTTGCTCCCTCCCGCGAGACGCAGTTCCTCACTCACCGTCTCGACCTGGGAATCGGCAACGACGTAAGTGGCATAGACCGGATTGGGATTGCGCGAGGCCGCGCGCGACAGGTCGAAGGCGATGGACTGATCGACCTGCCCGTAGCCTGAAATCGACGTCAGCGTGAGACCGCCGAAGTCGTGCTCGATCGTCAGCACTTCGGTGTTCGCGTGGCGGCGGAAATAGTGCTTCTCGCCCTGATCCACAGTGAGATCGTAGGCATTCACATCGACGAGGCCGTCGCGCAACGACGTATCAAAGGGCGCGGAAGGCGCCAGGTTCAGATCATAGTCGCGAGGAATGTACGAACAGTCGCTGCACCCGTCGTTGGTGTAGGTGTAGGTCGCGGAGGCATCGATCGTGGTATCGCCCAGTACCGCCCGAAGCGCGCCGCGAGCCGACACGTCCTTTTCTGAATTGATACCCTCATCGCCCGTGCCGAGATCATCGAGATAGCCGTCCTGGCGGTGATAGGCGACGGCGGCTGACGCGAAGAGCTTGTCCTCGATTACCGGACCCGAAATGCTGCCTTGCACCGAGGTCTCGTCATATTCGCCGTATTGCAGCTTCAGGCTGCCCTCGACGTCGTTGCCCGGCTTCTTGGTGATGTAGTTGATCACGCCGCCGATGGCATTGGCGCCGTACAGCGTGGCCTGCGGTCCTTCGAGAACCTCGACTCGTTCGATATCGAACAGCGTGGTGCTGATCCCCGCGCTGGTGCCGGTGGTGAAGCCGTCGACGAAGACCTGGACCGTGGGCGTACCGGTCTCCGTGCTCGACACGCCGCGCATCGAGAGGAAATTAGCGGAACGGCCGAAGGCCTCGACGAGATTGACGCTGGGCGCGATCTTCGAAATGTCGCTCAGGTCCTTGACGCCTGCGTTTTCCAGCGTTCCGGAATCGATCGCGGTGATCGTCAGCGGCACGCTCAGAACCGACTGTGCGCCCGTCTTCTGCGCCGTAACCACGATGTCACCGGCCGCCCAGTCGTTCTGGCCCGTCGATTGCGGCCGCGATGCCGCACCCTCCTGGGCGCAGACCGGAAGGGCCCAGAGCAGCGCCGCCCCGCTGATTCCCATCGTTAGCCCCCTGGCTCGCCGAACCACGCATGGCTTGTTCATCATCATAACTGCCTCCCTGAAGGACATGCCCGTTGCCATAAATTGACTGTTGTACTCATTTGAGTATCATTGTCAATTATGGCGCAAGAGCCGGTGCGGGGCCCCGCATGGCCCTGCGCCGTCAAATCAGGTTGGCGAAGCGTTCTTTTCCAGGGGCACCACGAAGGCGTTCACGAACTCGTCGATGAGTTCCGGCTGAAGCGTGGCGACATCGGCCTGCTTGCCGTTCTCGTGCCAGAACTCGAGCCCCGCCATGCCGCTTGCGACGAGCATGTAGGCCAGGCTCTTGGCTCGCAGGTGCGCGGCGGGAGTGTCCGGAGAGAACTGCAGGAAGAGCTGCTCCAGAACCTCTTCCCAGTCCCGCCGCATGGCTGCTTGCAGGGGAATACCGGCCGGGTCGTTCCAGATCAGGTCGAAGAGCGGCGCGCGCTCCTCCTTGAAGCCGAGCACCGACGTCCACATCGCATCGCGCACGCCCTCGCTGAGCGACTTGTAGGCGCGTGCCCTGACCCGCTCCGCGACCTGGGCGACCACCGCGCGGTCCTTGTAAAGGAGGATCGCCTCCTTGCTGTTGAAATAGCGCACGATCGTTGCGACCGAGGTTTCCGAGGCATCGGCGATGTCCTTCAGCGTCGTCGCCGAATAGCCCTTGGTCAGAAACAGCCTCGTCGCTTCTTCGAGGATCGTCTGCCGCGCCCGCAGGTGCTTGCGCTCGCGCAGCGAAATCGTGCTGCGCGCGGGCTTGGTGCGATTGCCGGTCTTTGCAGGGGAAGCCAAGGAATTCTCCAAAAGGTGCGATGCCGCTGCGGACCTACTACATTCGCCGTACGCCCGCAAAATCCCCCCCGAAGTCCCGTGCGACCGCCGCGCGCAGGTCCGCGTCGCGGAAGAAGTCTATCGCCGTCATCGCCATCGCCTTCGCCGCGTCGAGCGTCCCGGTATCGCCCATCTCCGAGGCGGCGCACTGCGCGAAGCATGCCGTGTGGGGCGAGGCGCCGTGCGAATCGATGCCGATAGTAGGGTGGATGGCGGGGATCAGGTGGCTGACGTTTCCCATGTCCGTGCTGCCGCGCACGCCGACCGGCACGTCGCCCATCTCGAAGAAGGTCCGCCCCAGAGCCTCCGCATTGGCGCGGTAGGCGAGACACAGCGGGTGGTTGTTCTTCAGGTCGAGGTAGGGGTGCTCGAGCCAGTCTAGTTCGACGCTTGCGCCCGCGCCAAGCGCGCCAGCTTCGAGGCAGGCCCGCACGCGCGGCACCAGCGCTTGGAGCCCGGCGGCGTCGCGCGCCCGGATAAAGTAGCTCGCTTCGGCCCGCTCGGGCACGATATTCGCGGCGGCCCCTCCGTAGGTGATGATTCCGTGGACCCGCTCGTTCGGGGTGATGTGCTGCCGCAGTTGCGCGATGGCCTGATAGGCGGCGACACAGGCGTCGAGCGCGTTCACGCCCGCATGCGGCGCCGACGCGGCATGGGCTCCCCTGCCGCGAAACGTCGCCTTGACCGCGGTGACCGCCAGCGTCGGCATCTCCTCGAGGTCGACTGCCGCCGGATGAACCATCATCGCGGCGTCGACGCCCGCAAAGGCACCGCGCGCGGCCATGATCGCCTTGCCCGCTCCGTCTTCCTCCGCCGGCGTTCCCAGGTAGCGCACCCGCCCTCCGAAATCGCCGACACGGGCCAGTCCCAGCGCCGCTCCCAGCCCCATGGCGGCGATCAGGTTGTGCCCGCAAGCGTGGCCCATTTCGGGCAGCGCATCGTATTCCGACAGGATCGCCACGACCGGCCCCTCGTCCGCGCCGAAATCGCAGCGAAAACTGGTCTCCAGGTCGAAGGCTCCGCGCGTGGGACGCAGCCCGTGGCGTTCGAGCACCTCGCACAGAAGGTTCGAGGCAAAGCGTTCCTCGAACGCCAGTTCGGGCCGGCCGTGGATCTGGCGTGCGACGTCGAGGATCTCGGGCCCCAGATCGTCGATCGCCTGGGTCACTTGGGATTTGAGGTCACGCATCGGGTTGACACCTTATAAACTGATCATCATTATCTTTTGTATATCATTTCCAATAAATTTCAACGGGTGCCGATAGATGCGGATCAAAGTGAATGGCGTGCGGCTGTATTTCGACGTGGAAGGCGCCGAGCTGGTCCCGGACGGGCTGACGATGCGTCAGCGCCCCACCCTGCTTCTGCTTCACGGCGGCCCCGGAGCGGATCACGCGACCTTCAAGCCGTTCATGTCGCGGTTCGCCGATCATGCGCAGGTGATCTACCTCGACCATCGCGGCCAAGGGCGCAGCGATGTGGGCGAAGCGCGGGACTGGAACCTGGCGCAGTGGGCGGATGACGTCGCGGGCTTTCTCGAAGCGCTCGACATCGAGCGCCCCTATCTTCTGGGCGCGTCCTTCGGTGGCTTCGTCGCCCAGGCCTTCGCCACCAGATACCCGGATCGTCTTGCCAAGCTGGCCCTCGTCGCCACGGCCCCGCGCACCGACGCGGAACTGGCCATCCGCGCGTTCACCGAACTGGGCGGAGAACAAGTCGGCGCCATAGCCCGCCGGTTTCTGTCGCAAGACGGCGGAGCCGACGCCGCGACGGACTACCTGAAGCACTGTGTCCCGCTGTACCAGGTCTCGCAGGTCGAGATCGCCGAACTGGCCCGCTCGATCGATCGCCCTGCGGTTCGCGAACATTTCTTCAACACCAATGGCGAATGGCATACCATGGATTTCCGGGCGGGCCTGGCGCGGATCGCGTGTCCGACGCTGGTTCTGAACGGACGCCGCGATCCGGTCCTCCCGATCCAACTGGCGCGCGAGATGGCCGAGGCGATTCCCGCCGGGCTCGCCACGCAGCACATCGTCGAGAATGCCGGCCACGGATGGGCCGACCATCCCGAGGAATGGGCCGAAGTTCTGCGCGCCTTCCTGTTCGACGATTAGTCTCGCAGGCTCGCCCGACGCGGCGCGCAAACGGCGCGCCGCGTCGGGCATCAGATCAGCATCTGGGTCGGCATGGCCTCGATGATCGCCCGCGCGCGCTCCTCCACGAGCGAAGCCAGCGCGGGATCGGTATGAACGTAAAGACGCCGTTCGCTCATCGCCTCGAGGACGTGGCGCCCGACGGCGTCGGGCGAGGCGCCTCCCGCCAGGAAGCTCTTCATGTGGCCGCTCTTGGCTCTGGCCGCCTCCAGCTGCTCGCGGGTCATCGAACGAGTCACGCTTGGCTGCAGAGCGCGCGTGCGCTCGATGATATTGGTGGCGACCGGCCCGGGACACAGCACCGACACGCCTATGTCCTCGTCCGCCAGCTCGATCGCGAGCGCTTCCGAAAGACCGACCACGGCAAATTTCGTCGACTGGTAGAGAACCCCGGCCCCCGCTCCCGCGACCAGTCCGGCGCCGGAGGACGTATTGACGATATAGCCGCCCTCGCCCAACTCAAGCATCCGCGGCAGGAAAGTGCGAATGCCGTTGAACACACCGTGCAGGTTGATGTCGACTCCCCAGTCCCAAAGCTCGTAACTCAGCCTGCTGACCGGCGCCCCTCCGGCGACGCCCGCATTGTTGAAAAGCAGCGTCACCGGCCCAAGCCTGTCTTCAACGTCCTTGGCGGCCCTTGCAAACTCCTCCCGATCGCGGACGTCGAGCACGAACGTCTCGATCGCGGCGAGCGGCAGGAGTTCGGCCCTGGCGATTTCCAGCGCGTCACCATCGATGTCCGCCAGGGCGAGCTTTACGCCCGCCCCGGCCAGCGCCCGCGCGATGCCGAGGCCTATGCCGTTCGCGCCCCCCGTGATGAAGGCCGTGCGCCCCGCGAGCTTGAGTGTCATTGATCCCGTCCTAGCCGTTCCTGTCAGCCGACCTTCAAACATGGCTCGCCAGGGGCCTGAAATTCATACGCGGCGCGCGCGATGCCGCCGGGGAATGCGTGACGGCTCCAGCCATGATGCGCGGGCATGGCTTGCCCCGGGAACTCTCTTCCGGGCCGCGAAGCCCGCAGTTACCTCGCGGCGAAAGGGCGGTTCACGCGAACGCCGGTGGCGAGCCTGAAGGCCCGCCCCGATCACCGGGGATCTTCGCTGCGGCCGCCCGTTCGCTTGATCCCGATACAATATGGAGATTTTGACTGATGGCAGACGCTTACATAGTGGCGGCGGTGCGCACCGCCGGGGGACGCCGCAATGGCCGCCTGGCCGGCGTCCATCCGGTCGATCTCGGCGCGCATGTGCTCGATGCCGTGGTCGAGCGGGCCGGCGTTCCGGCCGATGCCATCGAGGACGTGATCATGGGCTGCGTCAGCCAGGGCGGAGAGCAGAGCGCGCAAGTCGGGCGCAATGCCGTTCTCGCGTCGAACCTGCCTCGCAGCACGCCGGCGGTGACGATCGATCGCCAATGCGGAAGTTCGCAGCAGGCGATCCAGTTCGCCGCGCAGGCCATCCTTTCGGGAACGCAGGACATCGTGATCGCGGCCGGCGTCGAGAGCATGTCGCGGGTCCCGCTCGGCTCGACGGTTCTTCTGTTCCGCGATGCCGGAATGGGCTACACGAAATCGCCCCGGCTCGAGGCGAATTACCCGAACATCGAGTTCAGCCAGTTCGCCGGGGCTGACATGATCGCGGAAAAGCACGGCTTCTCGCGCGAAGACATCGATGCCTTTTCGCTCGAAAGCCACCGCAAGGCGCTTGCGGCGCAGCAACGCGGCGATTTCGCCGACGAGATCGTGCCTATCGAGATCGAAACGGATGCCGGCCCGGAACTTCACGACGCCGACGAAGGCGTGCGCGCCGACGCCAGCCTCGAAGCGATTTCCGGCGTCAAACTGATCCAGGAGGGCGGCGTGATCTCCGCGGCGTCATCGAGCCAGATCTGCGACGGGGCGAGCGCCGTCCTGATCGCCAGCGAGGCGGCGGTGAAGCGCCATGGCCTCAAGCCCCTCGCACGGATTGTCGACGTTACCGTTACCGCCGGGGACCCGGTGATCATGCTCGAGGAACCGCTGTTCGCGACGGACAGGGCGCTTGAAAAGGCCGGCCTGACAATCGACGACATCGACCTCTACGAAGTCAACGAGGCCTTCGCTTCGATACCCCTGGCATGGCTGAAGCACACGGGGGCGGACCCCGAAAAGCTCAACGTCAACGGCGGCGCCATCGCCCTTGGCCATCCGCTCGGCGCCTCGGGCACCAAACTCATGGCAACGCTGATCCATGCGCTGCGCAAGCGCGGCAAGCGCTACGGCCTGCTGACCATGTGCGAGGGCGGCGGGCTCGCGAATGTGACCGTCATCGAGAATTGCGACTGGGCCGACGGCGGCCAAGTGGGTCTTGCCGGCGCCGGGAGGTCCGAACAGGGATCAGGCTGACGCTGGCCGCATGCAACGAGGGGCCACGAGCAGGGGAATCTAGAGGTATCCCGCTCAACGGCGAGACGCCAGGCTACGTACGAAATGTTCTGCGGCGCTCGTGTGCCCGCAATTGAGCTTTGTCGAACTTCGTATTGTTCACGCGACCCTCTTGTTGCCCATCGAGATGCAAACGACCTTGCCGCCATCCAGGAAATCGGCCCAGTCCCGCATCATCGCTCGCCTCGGCGCGAGGTACTCGGCGGCATTGCAGGCTCCGCGCACTTCGTTTCGCTCCGAGTGCGCGAGCTGCATCTCGAACCAGTCTTCGTGGTGTTTTCGGAAAGCGGGCCGTTCGCCCTCGTCCCGGGAGACACAAACTCTCCAGTGCCATCTGCGATCATTCCGCAGGCAATCGCAGCGCCCTGCTTCGCTCGGCGACCGATATCGAGCGCGCCACGTGATTCGATCTTCCTGATCATTGCGAGCACGTCCGTGGCGAAATTTCCGTGATCTTTCGATCACCGAAGAGTGGAAAGACGTCCCCCAGACCCTTGCTGCGTGGGCCGGATCCAACACCGATCTGCGATTCTCGTGCCATTGCTTGGCCACTTGGAGAAAGGTGGAATCAGCCTCCGGATCCATTTCAGAGTTGTCGACTATCGGGTCCTTGCCTTCGGCTAACAATGCCCTCGCCAACGTCCTTTTGGAACGCGCACTGCGATACCGACTCCGGGATAAGCGCCAAGGGAGAGAAGCTTCTCCTTCCCGGCATAGCGGAACCTCATTCGCCACAACTTGCACCCGTTTGGCTGAACGAGCAGGAAAAGCCCGCCACTGTCGCTCATCTTGCAGGCCTTGGCCCGCGCCTCGCGCCTTTCGCACCTGAAGTTCTGTCAACGCTCTCGGGGGGTATCGCCCCATCAGCCGCCAGGCTGACGATACCCCAAAATACCCCCGCTCCAAATCTGGCTCTCAAGCGAACGCAACAGACCGCGAGGGACGCGAATCGAGCGTAACGAACCGATTTATAACGGTTTTATGGACCTTTGTCGGCCTTTATCGAAATCTCTGAAAAGTGGTGTGGTAGCGGAGGAGGAGTATTTTTCAGACTCTTATCATATTGATATATGATGACTTTATTGAGAATTACACTCAAAATACCCCCACTGATACCCCCAGAATTACGATGCGGTGAACCGCATATTTTATGCGGCGATTTGATAACATGAAAGCATGGCGCAATCCACATTAGGCGGCGCCCGCCTCCATTCCCATCAAGTGTAGCCATTGACTACATTGAAGTCATGAGCTACACCGCAGGAAATGAAGCCAGTCACCTACACGCGGGCTGCGTTGAAGGCCCTTCGCAAGATGCACGTGGACGTAGCGGAACGGATCATAGGAAAGATCGAGCAATATGCCGCCGACCCAGCCTCGCAGGCCAACAATGTCAGGGCTCTCAAGGGACGGGAAGGTATCCGTTTAAGAGTGGGTGATTGGCGCGTGATCATGAATGATGACGGTGTTGTTCTGGCGGTTCTCGATATAGGACCGCGTGGCAGCATCTACGGTTGATGGAGACAGATATGGGCGAAATGATTTCGATCTCGCTTGAGGAATATCGCAGCTTGAAGGGCGCCGCCGAAGAGCTGGCCGATCTGCAAGCCTATGATCGCGCTGTGGCACAGTTGGCAAACGGCAATGAGGAACTGCTGCCTGCCGAATTCGTGAAGCGCATGCTCTCCGGCGGAAGCCCTCTGCGCGTCTGGCGCGAGTTTCGGGGCCTTACCCAAACCGCCCTCGCCGAAGCTTCCAGCGTCAACCGCGTGCAGATCGTGGATATCGAGTCCGGACGGAAGAGTGGTTCGATCGAGACGGTCAAGAAGCTGGCCGACGCCTTGGGCATCACGCTCGATGAGTTGATTTGAGAGCATCGCTGCAAACGCCGACGTAGCAGATCTCTGCGGGGTAAATTCGACTTTGCCGGAGCGATCGGCTGTTGGTGTGAGGATTACGGGAAGTTCTGAGCCGTCGGAAGACAGTCTAGTTCAGGTTATGCAAGCGCCACGGAGACAGTTCGGCCTGACGTGTTCCCCTGATTGTTACCAGTCAGAGGTAGAGTCCGGCCCCTTCATGATGGTTGTTTGAGGTGATGGCAACCTGTCTGGGGGCATGCCCCAGACAGGTTGGCCGGCGATCTCGGCGGGGGTTCTCCCGCCCAGTTTCGAGTGCGGCCTGACGTGGTTGTAGTCGTCCCGCCAGGCGTCGAGCACGAAGCGGGCGTGGGCCAGCGACGTGAACAGCGTCTCGTTGAGGCATTCATCGCGCAGGCGCCCGTTGAAGCTCTCGACGAAGCCGTTCTGCATCGGCTTGCCCGGAGCGATGTAATGCCACTCGACCTGCCGTTCCTGCGACCAGCGCCAGGCATTCCCGCGTGTAGTCGTCGACGACGCACAGGATGCGGAACCGACGGCTGCAGGTCATAGTGTCGGAGACGAAGTCTAGGTGTTTGGTCCCAGCATGTGATGGTGTAAATTTGTCATCGTCGCAGCGGAGGACCCTATGGGACAGATTCTAC
>NZ_MWMO01000023.1 GCF_002556635.1 Novosphingobium sp. PC22D
AACCGCTGAATCAACGACTTGGGCAGCCGTCAAGCTAACCCGCTGATACCACTCAACTTAATTTCAGATCAGGCTCTTAGACAGATCGTTGTCGACGAACCACGACAGTTCCTCCTCGTCGTAATTCGGCGAGGTGATGACATAGGTCAGCAGCGCCGAATTGTCCTCGGTATTCTTGGAGACGGTCGGCTGCTGCATCGATGCGGGCAATTCGGACTGCGCGCCGTCCACCGCATTGCGCACTTCCTCGACCGCCTCATTCGAATCCTTGTCGATGTCGAAGGAAACCGAGATCGAGACGCTGCCCTCCGTGATCGTCGTGGTGACGTGATCGAGTTTGCGCAGCGAGGTCAGCTGATCTTCGATCTTGCGCGCCACCTCGGTTTCCAGCTGATCGGGTGCAGCGCCTTCGAGCGAGGCGCTGATCGTCACCGTTGGCTGGTCCATATCCGGGAAATCCTGGACTTCAAGCCGTTGGAAGCCGATCACGCCGAAGACGGTCAGCATGATGAACAGTAGCACCGCCGGAACCGGATGGCGGATGGATAGCGCGGAAATATTCACTATTCGGCGTCCTTCTCGGCGGCCTTCCGGGCGCTTGAGCCTTGCTTGCCATCGCTCTGCACACGCACGGTGGCGCCATCGCTGAGGAAGGATGCACCGGTGGCGACGATCTTCGTACCCTTGCCGATGCCCGAAATCTCGACCCGCGTATCGCGCCGCTGGCCTGCGGTGATCTCGGTCTCGGTGACGACATTCTTGTTGCCGATCACGAAGACATAGGATTTGCCGTCGCGCAGCACCACGGCCGTTTCGGGTACGGTCATGACCTTGCGGGCATCGAGTTCGATGCCGCCATTGGCATACATGCCCGCCTGCGCTCCGGAGGAGACAGGCAGGCGCACATAGGCGAGACCACGGCTGGTATCGCCATCGAGTGTGGGCGAGACGAGACGGACGGTACCGACCACCTCATTGCCATCGGGCAGGGTGACGGTGGCCAACTGCCCGGCCTCGGCCCGCTGCAATTGTTCTGCGGTAAGCTCGGCTTGCCATTCGACGATACCCTGGCGGACCATGCGGAACAATTCCTCGCCCGCGCTTACCACCTTGCCCAGATCGGCCGAACGCGAGGACACCACACCGCCGTCGGGCGCGCGCACTGCCGTCTGCGAAAGCGAAACGCTGTTGGCGCGCAATTCGGCCCGGGCGGCTTCGAGGCTGGCACGGGCGGTCTGTTCGGAAACGCGGTATCCCTCGATTTCCTGATCGGACAGGGCGCCTGTATCCTTCACCAGATTGGCCCGGCGCACATCGCTCTGGGCCTTGCTGAGAGTGGCCTGAGCCTCCGCAATCGCCGCCTGCAGGCGGGCGCGTTCGGCTTCCAGCGTATCGCGCGAAAGCGTGGCGAGCACCGCGCCCTTGCCGACCCAGCTGCCGACATCGACATTCAGCCGGGCGATCCGGTAGGGGCCGGTTTCGGCGGAGATCACCATTTCCTGCCACGGCTTGATCGCGCCGGTCGCGGCCAGCACTTCGGGCCAGCTGTCTTCCTGCGGCGTGGTCACGCGCACGGTCAGGCTGGCGGCTGGTTTGCTGTCGCCCTCTTCGGGTGCGGAGCAGTTGCTGAGCATCAGCGCGCCCGCCGCGAGCGCGGCGATGGCCGCGAACCGGCGGCCTCTGGCCTTGATGGAGGTCACGAGGTCTGGTCTCCTGCTGGAATCGTGTAATCGGGGCTTTGCGCTTCGTCCCAGCCGCCGCCGAGCGCCTTGTAGAGGGCGATCCAGTACTGGGCGGTGGCGGTGCGCAGGCTCACGAGATTGCGCTTGGCGTCGAGCGCATTGCGGCGGGCACTTTCGAGATCGAGCACATTGGCCGATCCCACCTCCCGCAGCCGCTCGATCGCGATGAAATAATCCTGATAGCCATCGGCCGCCTCGGCGGCATCGTCGGCGCGGCCGCGTGCGGCATCGAGCTGGACCAGCGACTGCTCCACTTCGAGCACGGCCGACCACACGACTTCGCGATAGGTGTGATATTGCAGGTCGTAGGAGGCCTCGGCACTGCGCACTCCGGCGCGGGCGCGGCCACCGTCGAAGATCGGCAGGCTGAGCGAGGGTCCGAACGACCATTGCGCCACCCCGCTGGCGAGCGGGATTGACCCGCCCAGCGACAGGCTGGGATAGAGATCGGCCTCGGCAGCCCCGATTTCGGCGCTGGTCGCGGCCAACTCGCGTTCCGCTGCGGCGACATCGGGGCGTTGGCGCACGAGATCGGCGGGCACCGAAGCCACTCGGAATTCGAGCGATCCGGGCAGTTCGCCCCGGCGAGGCGCCAGCAGCGCGCGCAATTCGCCCTCGCTCATTCCGGTGAGGGTGACGAGGCTCTTCACCAGCAGGTCGCATTGCGCCCGCTGCTCCTTCAGCGAAGCCCGCGTGCTGGCGGCAGAGGCCTCGGTCAGCCGGGCATCGGCAGGCGCGGTAAATCCGGCATTGGCGCTGATGCGGGTGAGGCGCGCGGTTTCGTCCTGCGAGCTGGCCTGCTGATCATATAGATCGGCAAGCTGTTCGCAGCCCCGCAGCTGGACGTAGTAATCGGCGACTTCGGCGGACAGTGAGACGCGCGCATCATGCCAATCGTCCACCCGCGCCTCGATCCGGGCGCGCTCGGCCTGGTTCTGCCGGCGCACCTTGCCGAACAGGTCGATTTCCCAGCTGGCGTCGAGCCCGGCCTGGAGGCCGTCGCTGGTCACGATGAGGCCATCGCCGGTTGTGACTGTATTGCCGTTCTCGTCCGTTTCGTCGCCGGAATCGATATCGATCTGGCCGGCGACCGAATAGGAGCCGCTGCCATTGACTTGCGGCAGGCCGTCCGCCCGGCTGGTGGCGAGGCTGGCGCGCGCCTGATCGATCCGCGCCACGGCTTGACCGAGGCTTGGGCTGAAGTCCTCGGCGGTCTGCTGCAGGCGGACGAGCACCGGATCGTCGAGCTGCGCCCACCAGTCAGCGAGGTTCGCGAGATCCCCGTCGTGGGGCTGCGGCGCTTCCCACTGGACCGGCACTGCCGCCAGCCGGGGCTGTTCATAATCGGGGCCGAGCGTGCATCCGGCGAGCAACAGGGCAGAGGTCATCGCGGCGGCAATGACCAGCCGCTGCCTGGTTGTCCTGCGGCGAATCACCGGCATATCGTCATCACGTCGGGGCAGCTTCATATGGGCTGCACCACTATCGCAGTGCAGCCAAAACTTGTGTTCGGCCACGTTAAGTTATGCAAAATGCATGTTAAGATCAGTAAAAGTTGGAGAGCCGCCGGGAGAAGGCGTCATAGGCGACATGAGATCATGCCCAATATATTGCTCATCGACGACGACCGCGAACTGACGCTCATGCTCTCGCAGTATCTCAAGGCGGAGGGCTTCAATGTGTCCGCCGCCCATGACGGTTCCAGTGGCGAGAGCGAGGCGCTGAGTGGCGCCTTCGACCTGATCGTGCTCGACGTGATGCTGCCGCGGGTGACCGGGATCGACCTGCTGCGCCGGATCCGCCGCAAGAGCGATATCCCGGTGCTGCTGCTGACCGCACGCGGGGCTGATGTCGATCGCATCGCCGGGCTCGATCTGGGGGCCGACGATTACGTGCCCAAGCCCTGTTCACCGGGCGAGCTGGTGGCGCGGATGCGAGCGATCCTGCGCCGTGTGCCCGGCGATCCGGCTGTGCAGGCCAGAGAAACAATCGAGGCCGGGCCACTGGTGATGTGGCCGGGATCGCGCCGAGCGCACTGGCATGACGAGGTGCTGGCGCTTACCAGCACCGAGTTCAGCCTGCTGGAAGTGCTTGCCCGCCACGGTGGCCAGATAGTCGCCAAGGAGCAGCTATCGCTTGATGGATTGGGCCGGGCGCTCACACCCTATGACCGGCGGATCGACGTGCATATCAGTTCGATCCGGCAGAAACTCGGGCCGCGGCCCGATGGCGAAAGCTGGATCATCGGCGTGCGCGGACAGGGCTACCAGCTTGCCACGGCCTAATGCGCGGCTATCGCTCGCCCGGGGATCGGGCGGCCTGTTTCGCAAGCTTTTCGCAGCGTTCACGCTGGCCACCCTCCTGTCTTTCGCGCTGGGCATAGGGTTTTACGAGCTGACGAGGAGCGATGCTGCCGAACGAAATGCCGACTCCTCCGGATTTGTTGCGATCGCGCAGGCGCTGCAGGAAAGCGGGCCGGAGGCGGCACGGGGGCTGATCGCACGCAGCGCGGATGACGTGTCGCTGCGCAATGCAGCCGGAGACCTGCTGGCCGGCACCGCTGATATGCCGTCCGATGCCGCCAGCCTGACAATTATCTCTGCGCAAGGCGAGCGCTACCGCCTTTCCTACCAAATTGCCGACGATACCCGGCCGAGCATCTGGGTTCCGGTCCTAGCCGGCCTTTTCGTCTCGCTGGTCATCAGCGCCATCGTGGCCTTTTACCTGTCGCAGCCTATCGCCCTTCTGCGCACCGGTTTTCACGATATCGGCGAAGGCAATTTCGGAATCCGTCTATCTGATCGCATGGGCACCCGGGTGGATGAGATCGCCGATCTGGCGCTCGAATTTGACGGTATGGCAGACCGACTTCAGAGGCTGGTCGCAACGCAAGACCGACTGCTTCACGACATTTCGCATGAACTGCGATCCCCGCTCGCCCGGATGGACGTCGCGATCGGCCTCGCCCGGCGTTCCCCCGAGCAGATTGAAGGCAGCCTCGACCGCATGCAGCGCGAGGTAGAGCGGCTCGACAAGCTGATCGGCGAGATACTGACGCTGGCCCGGCTCAATTCCGGCGTTGCTGAACTCAATTCGATGAAGCTGGACGTTGTCGATCTCCTCCACGCTATCGTCGAGGATGCCGAGTTCGAGGCCCGTGCCAGGCAATGCACAATCGACTGTCGATTGCCGACGCGCTTCGTGGTCAATGCCGACGGTGAACTGCTCTACCGCGCCTATGAGAACGTGATCCGCAACGCGGTCAAGTTCGCGCCGAGCGGGTCGGTCGTCGCGATCAAGGGGAATGCATCGGCGAATGGACTTGTCGTCAGGGTCTGCGATATGGGCCCCGGCGTGCCCAACGAGATGCTGGACGCAATCTTCGCGCCGTTCTGCCGAGTGACGGACAGGGACGGAGACGAACCGGTCGGCACGGGCCTTGGCCTTGCTATCACACGGCACGCGATGGAACGCCACGGCGGAAGCGTGAGCGCCGAGCCGGGAAGCGTCGATGGCCTCGGCCTTTGTGTCACTCTCTACCTACCGGCATGTGAGGAAGTCTGTTCCGATACACCGCGACGGACATGATCGTCACTTCACGCGGGATATCAGCGGATTTTCCGGATTTCGCTTCACACAGAAAAAAGCTGACTGTCTCGTGCCGGCGCCTAGCTGCCATGACTCGACAAAACTCTGGCTACACGTAATGGCGCATTTGTCTGCTGATCCAGACAATCGACTATTGACCGCCTTTGGCGAAGCTCGTCAATCCTATCTCACGCTTCCCGTTCGGCGATGCCCAGCCTTACCGCCAGACCTTGCGGCGCGTTGGAACGCAGTTCGAGGCTGCCGCCATGGCTCTCGGCGATGCTGCGCGCAATGGCGAGGCCGAGGCCGGAGCCGCCGGTTTCGCGGCTGCGCGAGGTTTCGAGGCGCTGGAACGGCTGGACCACCCGCTCGCGCTCTTCGGGCGGAATGCCGGAGCCGCTGTCGCGCAGCTCGACGATCGCCTTGCCGTCCTCGCCGAGAACCCTGAGCTGCGCGGAGCCGGCATAGATCACCGCATTGTCGATGAGGTTGCGCAGTGCGCGGCGCAGCAGGTCGGGCGCGATCTCGGCGGTCACACGCGACGAGGGCTCGAAGGTGACGGGGCGCTCCAGTTCGGCATATTCTTCGACGAGCGCTTCGACCAGCGCGGTGAGGTCCATCGGGCGGCGCTGCGCGCGGGTGGTGCGGGCGAGGACCAGGATGTCTTCGAGCATGGCGGTCATTTCCTCGATCTTGGCGATCGCCGCCTCGCGGTCCTCTTCCGGCTCCATACTCTCGATCCGCACGCGAAGCGAAGCCAGGGGCGTACGCAGATCGTGGCCGATCGCCCCGAGCAGATAATCCTTCTCCTCGAGCAGCGAGATGATACGCGCGTTCATAGCGTTGAACGCCTCCATCGCCTCACGCACGTCGTCGGGACCGTGCGGCTGTAGCGCAGGCGCGGACGAGCGCCCGGTGAACTCGTGCGCCGCATCGGTCAGCTCGCGCAGCGGGCGGTTGATGCTACGGGTGCCCCAGGCCGCGGCGCCGAGCACGAACAGGTACAGCAGCAACGTGGCGGCCCCGAGTCTGTAGATCAGCGTCGGATCCTGCGGGCGCGAGCGGAACCGCCCCGCGATCCAGGTATCATCGGCGATCCGGGCCGCGATCCGCAGCACCGGCCGGTCCGCATCCGGACCGCTTCCCCCGACCGGTGCAAGGCGAGCCGCCTCGACTTCGGTGTTACCGAGCCCGGTATCTGCCAGCGCCTCGCTCACACGCTGTTCGAGATCGCTGTCGCGTTCGCTTGCCGTGATGGACGGATTGGAGACGAGCGTGAACCCGGCACCGCGGCGGGACGCATCCTTGACGAGGAGATCGCGATACTCAGGATCGGCCGCCGCGATGTCGCCCGCCGCCTCGGCAAAGCGGGTGATCGCGGGGGCCTCGTTGCGCGCCCGGCTGATCTCCTGGCGGTCGTTCCACACCAGCGCGAAGCTGGCGAGCTGGGCCAGCAGCAGCGCCAGGCCCAGCAGCAGGACCATACGCGTTGTCAGCGTCCGAGGCAGGAAGCGAGTCACAGCCGTTTGACATCGGCCGCCAGCATGTAACCGCCGCCCCAGATCGTCTTGATAAGCTGCGGATCGGACGGATCTGCCTCGATCTTGCGACGCAGCCGGCTGATATGGTTGTCGATGCTGCGCTCGAAAGCGGCCAGTTCGCGGCCCTGGGTGAAGTCGAGCAACTGGTCACGGCTCAGCACCCGGCGAGGATGGGTGACAAAGGCATGGAGCAGGTTGAACTCGCCCGCGGAGAGCGGCGCGGCGACACCGTCCTTGTCGACAAGCTCGCGATCTCCGGTGCGCAGAACCCAGGGGCCGAAAGCAAAAGCCTCCGCGCCGGGAGGATGGACAGCCTGTCCGCCCTCGTTCGCGCGCCGCAGCACCGCCTTGATCCGGGCGGCCAGTTCGCGCGGTGAAAAAGGCTTGGTGACGTAATCGTCAGCGCCGATTTCCAGGCCGATGATCCGGTCCACTTCCTCCGCCTTGGCTGTCAGGAAGATGATAGGCAGCCTGCCTGTTGCGCGCAGAAAGCCCGCGAGCGCCAGTCCGTCCTCACCCGGCATCATGATGTCGAGCAGCGCCAGGTCAATCGCATGGGCAGCCACAATCTCACGCGCATCGGCGGCATTGGCGGCGGTGATCACACGAAAGCCGTTCTTGCCGAGATAGCTCGCGAGCGGATCGCGAATGTCCCGGTCATCCTCCACCAGAAGGATATGGGGCTGTCCGGAAAGCGTTTGCGCCAAAATCCCGTCTCCTCGTGCCGGAAGGCCCCGATGCTCTTGGCATCGGGGCCTGTTTTTGGACATCATGCCCCCATCAGGCAAGGATGTTCGAAAGCACCGCGGCAACCACGCCGCTGGTAATCGCAACCAGCACCACGTCGTTATCCGACTGTACCCAGCGATAGCCGCGCGGGGCGTCCTTCAGACCATAGGCCTTGGGCTGCGAGATCACCCGAAAGTTGGCGGCCTTGCGGCTGTCGAAACGGTCTCCCTTCTTCCAGCCATGCGTCGAGGTCTTGTAGACCTGCCGTTCGTTATCGCGGCGCTGTTCGGCTCGAGACGACGAGTTGCGGTTGTCCTGGTGGCTGTCGTGGCGCTGTTCCACACCGTGTCCCGCGCGGCCGTTGTTCTGGCCGTAGGATGGGGCAGCCATGGCGGCGGTGCTGAAGACCGTGGCGAAAGCGGCAGTGACAAGTGCAAGCTTCTTCATGTTCATGTTCCTTTCCAATGACGCTCCACTGCGGAGGCGTTGGAGGCAATATGAAGCCGCTCTGTCCCGAAAGTTTACCCATCAGGCGGGTAAACTGTCCCAATTTGTACCGAGCGCCGGCTCATGCAGCAGAGAGGTTGCGAAAGATGAAGCATTGGTTGGAATGACATTTTCGCCGACGTTTCGGCATCATCAATGCCCGTAACTTCGATTTGCCGTAAATGATCGACTATCTGCACTCTGTGGCTGCTACAGACTCAGGAATGGCGCTCGCGATTGGCAAGTTCGGCAAGGCAACGAATACCACCGCGTTGTAACGGGAACGGGCCGCATTCGTCGCGTTATGGGATGGTGGACAGTCGCGGATTGCCGGATCCTCCAAGCGCGCGCTGCACATGGTCGAGAAAGGAAGCGAATGACAGTCACGCCCTTCGTATATGTTGGCGCAGCGTTGACCGAAATCGCCGGATGCTTTTCCTTCTGGGTATGGCTGAGGATGGGACAGTCGCCGTTATGGGTTGTGCCGGGAATAGTATCACTCGCACTGTTCGCCTGGCTGCTGACATTGGTGGACAGCGACGCTGCGGGCCGCGCTTACGCGGCCTATGGAGGTGTCTATATCTTTGCGTCGTTGGGTTGGCTCTGGGCGGTTGAGGGCCTGCGCCCCGACCGCTGGGACATTGCGGGAGCTTCCATTTGCCTTATAGGGGCGGCGGTTATTCTGCTTGGCCCCCGCACCGGCTGAACGGCAAGCTGAGGTGTAGCGCACTGCGGATGGCAATTGGACGACCGCACGGCCAAGGGAGCAGAATACTCTCGCTCCAACACACCTGCACCGAATGTACCTGCGGCAGTTGGGGCGATGGACGTGGGTCTTCGTCCACCAGCCCCAACTATCCTGCGTTGTTGCACAAACCTGACCGCTCAGCATGGTCCGAGCCGCCCAATCGCATTGGGGCGCCTCACTCGGTTTGCTTGTTGGCCCCGCATAGCCTCCAAAGCAGCAATTCGCCTTTCGGTCGCCGGATGCGTCGAGAACAGCTCTGAAACGTGCGTTGGCACGATGTAGAGTTGTGCCGCTGCGGGATTGCGTTCGGAAACCGGGTTAGGAATCCTCCGGGCCGGGGAGGCGATTTTCCTCAGAGCCGAAGCCAGGGCCGCAGGATTGCCGCAAATCTCCGCACCGGCACGGTCAGCACCAAATTCCCGAGTACGGCTTATAGCCATCTGCACAATCATCGCCGCAAATGGTGCGACCACGACTGCCGCGAGCAGCGCCAAGGGATTGGACCTGTTGTCATTGCTGAAGAAGAAGCCAAAATTAGCGATCATGGAGATGGCGCCGGCGATCGTAGCTACCATCGTCATAATCAGCGTATCGCGATTGCGGATGTGACCTAACTCATGCGCCATCACGGCTGCGATCTCTTCGTGCGAAAGAATGCGCAAGAGACCCGTCGTTGCTGCAACCGCAGCGTGGCCGGGATCGCGTCCGGTCGCAAAGGCGTTCGGATGAGGGCTATCGATAATATAGACTTTGGGAACCGGCAAACCGGCCCGGATCGCGAGCTCACGAACCATTCCATAGAATTCAGGGGCGCTGGTGGCGTTCACTTCGCGAGCCCTGTGCATGGACAATACGATTTTGTCCGCATTCCAGTATGTGAAAAAGTTCATCGCCGCCGCCAGTACGAGCGCGATCAATGCGCCGCTGGAGCCGCCGATCATGTAGCCGAGGCCCATGAAAAGCGCGGTCAAGGCAGCGAGCAGAATGAATGTCTTCATCGTGTTCACTGTGGGTCCTCCAACCTGTTATTCAGCACTGATTTAGGTGAACGACGACCTGTTTCAATTCCTGGTGAACCCGAAAATTCGGCGAAATGCAGCGTGTCCGCGCGCCGCGTAACTCCCGCCCTGCGCGCATAATGCGACACTGCTCATACGCGCGCCATTCGACGCAGGGTTTGAACGTCTATGTGGTCTTGATGGAACCCGCGAAAGTCGCTTGCCTCAGGCCATCCAGAGCCGCGCCTCCACCACGATATCGGGCAACCCAGTACGTGAAAGGTCAGTGCGAGGCAAAAACGCGGATCGGGGAACGGCAGAGTGAGAGGCGCGGTTATTGTTCTGAAGCTGACTCCGCCTTTTCAGGTGGAACAGGCGTCATTGGCGTCTTGGGCAGTTCCACCGGGACCGCGAGGGGATCAGGTTCGGTTACTATCAATTCCCCACCGCTGATATCCTTAGCGCCCGGAACATAGGTGACCTCCTTTTCCTCCTCCTGGCCAAACGGGCCAATGAACCAAACGAGGAGAGCGATCACCAGCAAAGCTGCCAGTATCCAGAGAAGCTTTCCTGGAACAGTTTCAAGGAAGGGTTCGTCAGACAATTCCGCCTCCTTCTCGTCAATCATTAACTGTCGTTTCGAGATTATCGATCTGCTTGCCTATTGATTCAAACAGATCCCCCGATTCGTTTTTGGCAGAGACCCTTTTCTTCAAATCCTCTATGTCCCGAGCAAGCTTTTCATAAAGGCTGTCATTGCCGTATGTCAGAGCCCTCGCGAGCTCCACCTGATACGAGGCATTGTCGATGAAGATGGTCGGGTCGATTTGCGATTTCTCCGACTCTTCGTCCGCCGCCTTCGCAGAGCCTTCGTGCAGCTGCTTCTCTGCGGCATTCAGCATCGCCTGAGCGCGCAAAAGTGGAAGCGGCAGAATCTCTTCCTCGATCACCAGGGCCGATAAAGCAGTGTTGAGAGCGGTTTTTGCCTCAGCCAATTTGCCTTGATCGATGAGACGAGCAGCCCCTCTGATGGCGGCAGGATATGTTGCGAGGGGAATATTGGTGGTGTGGATCCGAATCTCGCTGGCGAAGGTTTCCATCAACACTCGCGCGTCCTGCAGACGCCCCTCCTTTACCAGGGCTTCAATTCTGTCCCGGACTTTCCTGACGTCGGCGACTGTCGCGATGATGTCTGTGCGGCTGGTCACGACATCAACGGGCGCCAGCGCAAGGCCCGGATCCCGAGCCAAGATTATGTCGAGCCTGCCCGTAGCTGTCGCGAGGGCATCCAGCGCTTTCTTTCCGTCTTGCTTGTCCAGATGCTCGATCGCAAGTTTGGTCTGTTGGAGCGCCTCCACAGCTTCGGAAAGAAGTTCGGCGCGCTTCTTGGTGACTTCATCACCTGCTTTCTCGCCAACAGATGCTCCAACTGCTTCCGTCGCCTCCGCTTGGCTCGGCGGGGCTGTAGATTCCTTGTCGCTTTCCTGGGCGCTGGCGCTGACGGATACGCCGAGGAGCAACGCAGCATAGAGACCTCTGACCGAGACCCGATGCAGTACCCGTGTTTTGCGGCCCTTCTTATTCTGATCCATCGTGCTTCCTTCCCTAAGGCAATTTCCAGACTGGGCCGGCCTTCATTTCCAGCGGCATGAAGATCATGCCGACGCCTCGACTTGGCAGGCGCTTATTTGCGTAAGGCAGGCAGCCGATCCGGCTGTCCGATCGGAGGTACGGGACCGCCACAAGCAAGCGCTGGAAGCCCATCCGCTGAGAGAGACAAAGTGTAAGAGCTCTCCAACCATGAGGCTCTTCTTCCATCAGGTGGTAGGCGGCGCACTGATCTGAATCAGTGCATCCTGCATTGGCGCGCTCTGCTCTCGCAAATCTCTTCATCCTGTCGGACGAGGCGCGCTTCTATGACCCGCGAAGGCAGGCTTTTCAGCTCCGCGCCCGATCTGGCGTGAAGACATGGCTTTTGGACAAGCCCTGCAAGAACGCCTGAATTGCTCCTACGCCGCTTGCGACAAGAGCACCGGCCTTTCGATTTCGGATGAGCCGCGCAGTCGCTGGAGAAAACTGTCACACCACCAAGCCGCATCTTCCCGGTTCACGATGTCGTATAGCGAGCGCCAGCGACGCTTGCGCTCTGCGACCGGCATCTTGAGCGCCTGTTCGATAGCTTCCGCCAATTCGTCAGCGCTGAATGGATTGATGGTGAGCGCCTCTTTCAGCTGAGCCGCCGCTCCGGTGAATTTCGACAGAATAAGCACTCCGGGATTTTCAGGATCCTGTGCCGCGACGAACTCCTTCGCCACGAGGTTCATGCCGTCCTGAAGCGGAGTCACGAGCCCGATCCGGGCCGCCCGGAAGATTCCCGCAAGTTGCTGCCTGCTGTGCTCACGGTTCACATAGCGGATCGGCACCCAGTTCGAGGTCGCATGTTTGCCGTTGATGCGGCCTGAAAGAGCTTCGAGTTCTTCGCGGATATGACTGTAGCACGGAATGTCATTGCGCGCGGGCGGTGCGATCTGGAGCAGGAAAATCTGCTCCTGCATATCGGGCCGCGCGGAGAGGAAACGGTCATAACCGGCAAAACGCTGCGGTAGCCCTTTTGAAAAGTCCAGCCGATCGACTCCGGCGATCATGCTCCTGCCATTCGCGCTTTCCATGGAAGCCTGATGGCTGGCCCGTGCCTCGGGGCTGGCCAGCAAATCTCGATATTCGGCTGCATCAATACCAACGGGCAGAGCGAGAACCCTGATACAGCGGCCTTCGAATTCGATCAGGTCATCTTCAATCGGAGAGATGCCGAGTTCGCTCTCGAGATAGTCGAGAAAGGCCTGTCGGTAATCTTCAGTTTGAAAGCCGATAACGTCATAGCACAGCAAGGCTTGAACCATCCTGGCATGGTCAGGCAGAGCGGTCAGTATCGAACGGTGCGGCCAGGGCGTGTGCAGGAAGAAGCCGATCCTGTTGGCGCATCCCAACGCGCGAAGTTCGTTTGCGACCAGGAACAAGGGATAATCGTGCACCCAGACAAGGTGGTCCTCCTCGATCAAGGGCATAATAGACCGAGCCAAACGGGAATTGCCCCGCTCATAGCCGTCCGTAAAATGACGTTCGAATTCCGCAAGATCGGTACGGCCGTGCAGCATCGGCCACAATGTCCGGTTGGCATACCCATTCACGAACTCATCAATATCGGCAGGGTCCAGATCGACACTCGCCACCCGCATCCCGTCGCGGCATTCGAGTTTCAACGAACCGGTAAAGCGTTCGGTGACTTTGCCGGACCAGCCAAACCACAGCGCATTCCGACCTGCCATTGCCGATACGATTGGCTGCGGCAGGCCACCTCCATGCGCTTCGGCTTCGCCTTCAGCTAAGGCATGAACGAGACTAGAAATGACGATCAGTCGTTCCATGGCTCTTCCTCATCAGACCATCGACAGAACTCGCACGTCGCCCGTACGATCCAGAACATCGACCAGAACCTTCTCACCCGAGCGCCTCAACATGATGTCGGCATGTCCATCGCCGGCGCGAACGTGGCGAATGTGGAGTTCATCCAGAAAGTTCGGCAAAACAGGTTCGCTGAAAATGATGTGTTCGGCCTTCGCATCGAAACTGAGGCCGAGACTCGATTGAATCAGAAAGAGCGGCGCGGCTGCGGACCATGCCTGCGGAATGCAGGCCACCGGATAAAAGGTCGGACCCTGGACCGGACGGCGGGGGAAGCCGCAGAACAACTCCGGAAGACGGCGGAGGTCGACATAAGTTGAAGCGCCCATCAAGGCCTCGAAAATCATCGAAGCCTCCAGCCGGAATCCATAACGGGAGAAGCCCGCCGCAATCAACGCGTTGTCATGCGGCCAGATCGAGCCATTATGATAACTCATGGGATTGTATCGGGCTTCGGTAGTGGCAATTGTACGAATGCCCCAGCCGGAAAAACTGGAAGGCGACATCAACGTCTCGACGACGGCAGCGGCGCGCTCGGGCTTGGCAAGCCCGGTAAAGAGAACGTGTCCCGCATTGGACGAACGAACCCGGCAGGGCCGTTTCTCTCCATCCAGTGCAAGAACGTATGTACGGAGATCCTCGTCGTAGAAGTCGCGGTCGAACCGCTCGCGTAACGCCTCGGCCCGCATTCTCAGTGACTGGGCCTCCTTGGCGTTACCCAGTCGATCAAGCATCGCGGCCCCGGCTTCCCACGCTCCATAGACATAAGCTTGCACTTCAGCGAGCGCGATCGGTCCAGCTGCTAGGCGGCCGTCTGCATGGAAAACAGAGTCGTAACTGTCTTTCCAGCCCTGGTTGGCCAGCCCTTCCTGCGTGTGTCGGCCATATTCCACATAGCCGTCGCCATCCCGGTCGCCATGGTCCTGGATCCAACGCAGGGCGGCTTCGACATTCGGCCAGATGGCTCGGGCGAATTCGACGTCATCTGTACGCTGAAGGTATGCGCCGGCCAGGATGACAAAGAGGGGGGTGGAATCGATGCTGCCATAGTAGTGGCGGAACGGCACTTCTCCCAATTCCGCCATTTCACCGCGGCGAACCTCATGGAGGATCTTGCCAGGTTCTGCATCGGCGGCCGCATCGAATTCCTTTGCCTGTTTCGCCGCGAGATAGGACAGGACACCGCGAGCGATTTCCGGATCGATCCACAGCGTTTCCAACGCTGTAATAAGCGCGTCGCGCCCGAAGATCGTGCTGAACCAGGGAATGCCGGCGTATGGATAGGGGCCATGCTCCGTGTCTGTGACAAGCATGTAGATGTCGGCCACACAGCGGCGAAGCGCCTGATTGAAAATCTCATTGGATGATGCGACTGCGGCAGCCCGCGAGGAAGATGCGCGCAACGCCCTCCTTGCAGCCCGGAACGAGTGTATGAAAGAGGTACGCAGATCCTGGTTCAGATCCGCTTCCCCGCAATGCACCTCAATAAGAATGGATTGCCGCTCGCCTGCCCCCAATTTGAATGAGAAGACAGCCTGATCGTGGCTGATAACCTGTGGCTGCGGTGAAAACCTCAGAGTGGTATGACGCGTCAGATTGTCGCGGCCAATATAGCTCAGCACCACATGGTCATCACCGAACACCGGAGAGCATCGCTCTCCGCGCTTTGGGCGAACCGTGCCGCGCACCTCGAACAGATCGGCGAAATCAGCGGCGTAACCGATCTCCACTGACAATCGATGCGGCTGATCGTCGTAGTTGAAGAGTGACAGCCGTTCATATGCGACGCCGTTCCAGAGGAAGCGCGTCCTGCGGATGTGGACGAGGTCATTCCGCAAGACGCATTCGCCACCCTCATCGTGGATATCCGGATTCGTTAGATCACAGGTCAACGTCGCATTGTCGTCTCTCAATGCGGAACTGAGAAGAATCGGCCGCACTCCGCCCATGAGTGTCAGATAGAAATGCGAGAGATGGCGTGTATCCCGGTGATACAGCCCTTCCGGACTTCCATGGCCGCTGATGGCATCGCCACTGTGATCGAACACCGCGAACGTATCGCCGTGCTTGAGCGTGCGCGGTCTTCGTTCATGCAACGAGGCAGTTGCCGGAACGAAGAACTGGGTTGGTGCTTTCGCGATGCCATTGGGCTCTGTCGCCCGGGCAGAATCTGAACCAGCTACGGCCATATCCATCTCGCTTCCCCTCGCCTGAATCAGGCTTCACTTTCGAGTGTCGGATCTGCTTCGACTAACCTGTCGACATCCAGGCCATCCAGATATCCTCTGTGCAGTGACTTGTAGATTTTCACATAGTCTTGGGCCATCCGTTCGACCGAGAAACGTGCTTCAAATGCCGTTCGCACGGCCGCACGGTCCAGCGCGTCAAGCCGCTGCACGGCCTGGACCGCCTCGTCCACATCGGTGACAATGTAACCTGACACCCCTTCGTCGATCACTTCCGGTACGGAACCGCAACGAAAGGCGATGACGGGCGTACCGCAGGCCATCGCCTCGATCATCACCAGCCCAAAAGGTTCGGGCCAGTCGATTGGAAACAGAAGTGCACGGGCATTGCCCAGAAATTCCGCCTTCTGATGTTCGTCGATCTCCCCGATGAATTCGACATTGGGATTGGCCGCGATCATCGGAGCGATCATTTCATCCCAGTATGTCTGATCGGCCTTGTCTACCTTGGCGGCGATCCTGAGCGGCATGCCGGAACGAGCAGCGATCTCAATTGCCCTGTCGGGGCGCTTTTCAGGGGAAATGCGACCGAGAAAGGCAAGATAGTCTCCCTTCGCTTCCAGTGTGGCTGGCAAGAGATCGCGCGGAAGCCCGTGGTAGACGGTGCCCGCCCAGTTGACGGGCGGCATCGGTTGACGCTGGTGGTCCGAGATGGACACCAAGGGCATATCCGAGAAGCGGCGATAGAAGGGCTGAAGATCGGGAAGATCCAAACGACCGTGAAGGGTCGTCAGCGTCTTGTTCGCAAAACTGCGGGTCAACGGCGCATGCAACAGGTCGATATGGAAGTGGAGAACATCGAACTCGTGGGCCCGCCTCGCAACCTCATCAAGCAGGATCATGTGATGAGGAATGGCATCGACAATCAACGGATTGAGGCGGAGCGCGGTCTCCGTAATCGGAACCAGTTCCGCTGCGGTCGTTGAGTCCCCGCTGGCGAATAGCGTTACATCATGGCCCTGGCGGACCAGTTCTTCGGTCAGGTAGGAAACAATCCTTTCCGTGCCTCCATAAAGGCGCGGCGGTACGCTTTCGGCGATCGGAGCAATCTGGGCAATCTTCATGTTTCAATCCTCCATGCACGGAGCAGGCAGGGAGAATTGCCCAGCTCCCCGCATGCCGATTGGAACCAGAAAGAGTGTGAAGGGCCCCGGCGCGAGCGCCGGGGCCAGCGGCCGTATTAGAAATCCATCGCCGGCATGGGAGCAGGCGTGTCTTCCTTCGGCAGTTCAGCGACCAGTGCCTCGGTGGTAATAAGCAGCGAGGCGACTGACGCTGCATCCTGCAGCGCGGTGCGGACGACCTTGGCCGGGTCGATGACACCGGACTTCACCAGATCCTCGTATTCGCCGGTCGCGGCGTTGAAGCCCTGGTTATAGTCATCGCTTTCGAGCAGCTTGCCGACGATGTAAGCGCCATCCTCGCCAGCATTGTCCGCGATCTGCCGTGCCGGGGCCCGCAGCGCGCGGCGGACGATGTCAATGCCCGACTGCTGGTCGTCATTCGCTGCCTTGAGACCATCGAGGGCCTTAAGCGAACGCAGCAGGGCAATGCCGCCGCCCGGCAGGATGCCTTCCTCGACCGCGGCGCGGGTCGCGTGCAGCGCATCGTCGACACGGTCCTTGCGCTCCTTGACCTCGACCTCGGTTGCGCCGCCGACACGAATGACGGCGACACCGCCGGCGAGCTTCGCCACCCGCTCGTGCAGCTTCTCACGGTCGTAATCGCTGGTCGTGGTCTCGATCTGCGCCCGGATCTGGCTGACGCGCGCATCGATGTCCGCGCGGTTGCCGGCGCCATCGACAATGGTCGTGTTGTCCTTGTCAATGATGACCTTCTTGGCGCGGCCCAGCATGCCGAGCGTGACGTTCTCGAGCTTGGTGCCAAGCTCCTCGCTGACCACGTTGCCTGCCGTGAGGATGGCGATATCCTCGAGCATGGCCTTGCGGCGATCACCGAAGCCGGGCGCCTTGACAGCAGCCACCTTGAGGCCGCCGCGGAGCTTGTTGACGACAAGCGTGGCCAGGGCCTCACCTTCGACATCTTCGGCAATGATGAGGAGCGGACGGCTCGACTGCACGACCTGCTCAAGGACCGGCAGCAGCGCCTGGAGGTTCGACAGCTTCTTCTCGTGGATCAGGATATAGGGATCCTCGAGCTCCACCTTCAGCTTTTCTGCATTGGTCACGAAGTAAGGCGAGAGGTAACCGCGATCGAACTGCATACCCTCGACGGTTTCGAGTTCGGTTTCGAGGCTCTTGGCCTCCTCGACCGTAATGACCCCTTCATTGCCGACCTTTTCCATCGCTTCGGCAAGGATGCGGCCGACTTCGGCATCGCCATTGGCGGAAATCGTCGCGATCTGCGCGATCTCGCTATTGGCCGAGACCTGCTTGGCGTGGCTTTCCAGATCCTGGACGACCGCATTGACGGCCGTGTCGATACCCCGCTTGAGGTCCATCGGGTTCATGCCGGCGGCCACGGCCTTGGCGCCTTCGCGCACGATGGCCTGTGCCAGGACCGTAGCGGTCGTGGTACCGTCACCTGCCTTGTCGTTCTGCTTGCTGGCCACTTCGCGCAGCATCTGGGCGCCCATGTTCTCGAACTTGTCCTTTAGTTCGATTTCCTTGGCGACGGTCACGCCGTCCTTGGTGATGCGGGGAGCACCGAAGCTCTTTTCGATCACCACGTTGCGGCCCTTGGGGCCGAGAGTAACCTTGACCGCATTTGCAAGCGTATCCACGCCGCGGAGCATGCGATCACGCGCGTCCGACGCAAATTTTACTTCCTTTGCAGCCATTTTGGCCTGCTCCTTTCTCTTCCTTCGGTTGAACTGAAGATCGGGCTTTCTCGATTACGCCGCTTTCTTGAGCTCGGCGGTGTGCTCGATAATGCCCAGGACGTCGCTCTCCTTCATGATGAGCAGATCTTCGCCTTCGATCCGCACTTCGGTGCCGGACCACTTTCCGAACAGAATGTGATCGCCGGCTTTGACATCGAGTTCGACCAGCTTGCCGGTTTCATCGCGCGCGCCGGGCCCAACGGCGACAACTTCGCCCTCCGTCGGTTTCTCCTTCGCGGTGTCAGGGATGATAATGCCGCCTGCGGTTTTCTCTTCCGCTTCGATGCGGCGAACCAGCACACGATCGTGCAAGGGGCGGAAATGCATGCATAACCTCCATTGTACAAGCGATATGACTAAAGGCGCCTCCCCCGCTTTCGGCAGGAGACTCGCGCGATCTAGTTTTGGGGAAAAACGGCTTCAAGAGGTCCGAAGAAATTTTTTGGCACTCGATTGTCCCAAGTGCCAAACGCCAATATTGGTGCCTCTTCTCAGCATCTTGACGAGCGATGCGCGAAGTCCAAAATATTGCGGGCGGAGCGATCCGCAGTGAGCAACTAGCGACGAGCCAGAAAGGAGGAAGTTCCTATGTCGCAACCTTTCTCACGCTACCTTCATCCCTTCGATGTCGCTCGCAGTCCCTCGCTTGAGCCCGAGGTGAAGCGCGCAATCCTGGCCTCCTGGGCCTCCGATCAGTATGCCGTGAGAGATCATCCGGCGTTACGGAAACCTCCGGACCTCGAAAGCCCGGTCTCTGTCGATGATGTACTCGCAGCCATGCATCTGGTCGACCAGCCTCAATCCGGGCGGCCCACGGTGCAATGAGCGATCGAGCCTTTATTGCCCAAATTGAAGGGTACGGGCTGACGACTGCGGAAATCTATTATTTCCTTCCCGACCATCCTTCGCTTGTGCAGCTCTTTGCGTGGCAGGAGTATGATGCGGCGCCGGATTTCCCGGTCCTGTTCGGATTTCTCGACCATTGGCGCAGGGAAATCGAGGCGGAGATCCAGTCGGTCCGGATTGCTCATGAGCAGTTGATACGGCCTGCCGAATGGCAGGCTGTCGATGGTGTAATCTCGCTGGACTGAGCCGGGGAGGTCTTAGGCCTCCCCGGATACTTGCAAACCGCGGAAAGAAGGTCGGGTGGAGCATGGGGTGGGGAAAGCCTTCCCCTGAGCCTGAGCCGCTTCGCTGTCTCCGGCTACCCCTTCTGCGGGGACACCCCGCAACGCCCGTCAATCGGAGCGGGGCTTATGACGCGCTCGTTTCCGCGCATCTGGCGATGCGCTCCTGAGGGCGCGGCATCATCGTTCCGGGCCCCGCACGCACTCTGATTACGGCTGCGGCTGGCACAAGAACCGGCCTCCCCGACGACTGGCCCCGTCGGAGCGCCCGGTTCTCGAACTGGTAGCTTACGCCTTCATTCAGGGTGCGCATTCCCGTTCCTTTCGCAGCTCGCTGGCCGCTCGCCGAGATTGGCGGCAAGAACAGGTTGCTGCGGACGGCACGCGAGCGCGCCGGCGTTGTTGGTGCGGCCCGCGGAAGTGGCGGGTGGGCGGCGCTCCCGTCTAGGCACGGTCCGGCCAGCCGCAACCCGGCCCTGCGGGACCGGGTCTTCCATTACCATTGCAGCCCTTTGGGATTGGCTGACCATTCAGCCACTCGCTCCATGCGGGTGCGGCTGTCCGTCCCGCGCCTTTCTGGTCGCTGTCACCGCCCACCCCGCCCCTTCCGGGGCCGGTGTGCGGATTTGGGCAGTTCGGGAGGCGACGATGGCGCGTGGAAAGTCAAAGGTTCGGAATGATGGCAGGCGTGGAAGGGCGGCGCGCAGCGCCGCGCGCGGGGAGCGTTCCCGCGCTTCGCTCTACGATGAAGTCACAGCGACGATCATCGGGCAGCTTGACGAAGGCGTATTCCCGTGGGTCAGGCCATGGAGCAAGGCCAAGGCCGCGCCGGGCCTGCCGCACAATGCAGTGACCAAGCGGCCCTATTCGGGAATCAATATCCTTGTTCTGTGGGGAGCCGTCATCGAGGGCGGCTATCCCTCGCAGGACTGGCTCACTTTTCGGCAGGCGCTGGCCGCTGGCGGTTGCGTTCGCAAGGGCGAACGCGGGCGCACGATATTCTATGCCGACCGCTTCACTCCGAAGGACGCCGATAACGGACATGGGCGCGAGCAGGTCGAGAGCGGCGAGGAAGTCCGCTCAATCCCGTTTCTCAAACGGTTTACTGTATTCAATGCCGCGCAGTGCGACGGCCTGCCCGCTGGGCTGGTCAGCGAGCCAGCGCCATTGCCCGAACGCGAGTTGCACCGCGCTGCCGAAGACCTGATCGCAGCCAGCGGCGCGGATTTCAGGATTGGCGGGGCACAGGCTTTCTATTCGCCGTCTGCCGATTTCGTGATGGTGCCGCCACAACCGGCCTTTCATCACCAGATCGACTATTACCGCACCGCCCTGCACGAGCTGGGCCACTGGACCGGCCACCGTTCGCGGCTCGACCGCGAGCAGACAGGACGCTTTGGGTCAGCTCCCTATGCGCGTGAGGAACTGGTTGCCGAACTGGCCTCCGCGTTCCTCTGTGCGGCGCTTGGTATCGAACCATCGGTGCGCCATGCCGACTATCTCGGCAGCTGGCTCGAAGTGCTGCGCGCCGACAATCGCGCGATCTTCAAGGCCGCCAGTCATGCCAGCAAGGCTGCCGAGTTTCTGCTGCAATACGACGCTGCCGCCAAGGAGCAGGCGGCGTGAGCAGGGAGACTGACTGGCCCGCGCGTGGCCGTGCGTTCGAGGCCGAGGACACCGAGGCCGGTTGCCAGACCTTGGTGCCCGGAGTTGCCCCGGTGACGTTGGGCGACCGGCTCGCCGTGCTCGCGAATGCGCCGTTGCTGCCCCGCAAGGATCAGCGGCCCGCCGATCATGGGCTGTTCGACACGAACGCCCGCAACCAACTCGAAATGTTCTGAACCGGAGGCGCTGACATGGACCTTCTCACTCCATCCCTTCGCGAGAGTCTGCTGGCCAATGGCCGATGCGAGGGCGACCACCTGCCGGTCGTCAAGTTCTTCAATCCCGTTGGCGCGGCGACCTGGCTGTTTTCCGAACTCGACGGCGACGGAGATACGCTGTTCGGCCTGTGTGATCTTGGTTTCGGTTTTCCGGAACTCGGATCGGCCAGCCTGTCCGAAATCGTTTCGGTGCGCCTGCCATTCGGCCTCTCCATCGAGCGCGATCTTTCCTTCGCCGCGACGCACCCGCTTTCGGTCTACGCCGAAGCTGCGCGGCTTTGCGGCCAGATCACCCAACATCCCAATCACCTTGCCCGTGCGGAAGCGGCGCTGTCGCGCGAGCGGAGACATTCGCCGCCGTAGGCCCCCAAGCCAATAGCGGCGAATGATGCCCGCATCTGGCCGTCCGCCCGATGCGGGACCAACCGGCCCCGCCTTTCGCCTCCCAAGTCCCCCGAACGGAGGGCGGGGCCACCCCAGTCCAAGCGAACCAAAAGGAGTAATATCATGCAGATCGACCAGATTCCGCTCGAGCGACTTTCCGTTTCGGCCCTCAATATGCGGCGCGGCCGCAACCTGCCCGACGTCAGTGACATATTACCATCGGTGAAGGCGCGCGGCGTGCTCTCGCCGCTGTTCGTCCGCAGCGTTTCTTCCCCCAAGGGGGATGTTGGCGGCAAACCCGAGCATTTCGAGATACTGGCGGGCAAGCGGCGCTATTTCGCCAGTATCGAAGCCGCCAAGGAATGCGGCGGCGAACGCAGCCTTCCCTGCATCGTCATCGGCGAAGGCGACGACGCCGAGGCGCTCGAAATCTCGATGATCGAGAACCTGCTGCGCCAGGAACCCGATGAGGTCACGCAATGGGAGAGCTTCACCCGCCTCGTGAAGGAAGGACGCAGCGTTGATGACATTGCCGCAATCTTCGCGCTCACCGAAACGCAGGTGAAACGTATTCTCGCGCTCGGCAATCTCCTGCCGCGCATCCGTGAAGCCTACCGCGCCGACGAGATCGACGCCGCAACCATGCGTCACCTAACACTCGCGAGCAAAGCGCAGCAAAAGGCTTGGCTGGCGCTCTTCGACGATCCCGAAACCTATGCCCCGCGCGGCAGCCAGCTCAAATCATGGCTGTTCGGCGGTACGTCGATTTCGACCGCTGTCGCACTGTTTGATCTGGAAAGCTATTCCGGCCAGATCGTTGCCGATCTGTTTGGCGAGGATGGCTATTTCGCGGACAGCGATGCTTTCTGGCAAGCGCAGATGGCCGAGGTCGAAAGGCGTAAGGCTGCCTATCTCGAAGCGGGCTGGGCCGAGGCGGTGATCGTCCCGCCCATGGAGCAATTTTCGATCTGGGAATATGACCATGCGTCGAAGCGCAAAGGCGGGCGCGTCTATATTCAGTTGCGCGTCAATGGCGAGGCGGTGTTCCACGAAGGCTATGTGACCCGCCGCGAAGCGCAGGCGGCGGCGAAACGCGCGCGCGGCGAGCAGGTGGACGAGAAGCCAAACCGGCCCGAACTGACTGCGACGCTGGCAAGCTATGTCGATCTTCATCGGCATGCCGTAGTGCGCGAGGCTCTGGCAAGCGACTCCGCGCTCGCCTTGCGAGTGGCCGTTGCGCACATGATCTGCGGTTCGGTTCACTGGAGCGTCAAACCGGCGGATCATTTCAGCCGCAATGCGGCGATAAATGACAGCGTTTCCGGTTGTTCCGCCGAGGCTGCCTATTCGGCGCGCCGTCAACAGCTTCTCGATCTGCTGGGCTTCGATGTCGAGCGCGAGAGTCTGTGTCAGGACCGATATGGGGCCGACCTTGTGCCGCTGGTGCTGCGCCTGCTGGCGTTGAGCGATGAACATGTGATGCAGGTCATGGCGTTCGCCATGGCGGAGACGCTTGCCATCGGCAGCGAGCTGATCGAACTTCTCGGTTCGCGCCTTGCCATCGACATGGCTGATCACTGGCAGGCCGACGATGCCTTCTTCGCGCTTCTGCGCGACAAGGAAGTACTGGTGGCGATCCTGTCCGAAGTCGGTGGCGCTGCCGTCGCCAGCGCCAATGCGACTGAAAAAGGCGCCACGCTCAAGGGGCTGATCGCCGACCACCTGACCGGCGCGAACGAACGCCCCAAGGTCGAGCGGTGGGTGCCGCGCTGGATGACATTCCCGCCTTCTGCCTATACTGCGCGCGGCGGGGTCGGGACGGTAGCCGCCGCCGATCGCGCGCGCTGGCTCACCGAATCTGACGATACCGATAGGGAAACCTGCGGCGGTGGGGATCGCGGGATCGAGGTCGGACCCGACGCGCCGGCCCTGGAGGAGAATGAGTCGTTGGCCGCCTGAATGGTTTTGGTCGTGGAGCGGGAAGCGGGACGATCCCGCTTCCCGCCTTGTCCTCCGTTCAGTTTTGCCTTGAACACGGGTCCGGTCGAATTTCGCATCATGGCGGAGCAGAGCCGCAGGACGACCGGGATCTAAGATCGCGGCGCCAGCGCCAAGATGGTGCACGACCGTTCCAACTTGTCGCCTCCATGGCATCGCTCGCCACGGTCCCAAGAAGCCCGCGAGACCACCTTTTTCTGTACTGCTCGGCTCCAACGGATGGCATTCAGCCTCCCTTGCGGTCACGCTTAACCGATAGTTCCCACATTCGTTGGGCCTCGCGAAGTCAGGCTGGCCTTCGTCCCTCTTCCATCGCTGTAGTGCCTGCTCCACCGGCTGCCTCGTTCATGGCGTGTCTGGCGTCTGCCGGGCTTCGCCCTTGCGCGGCCTCGGGCGCAAAGGCGCAGCGCGGGGCTATTTTCCGCCGAGCGCTCGCGCGCTCTTTTGCATCGCGAAACAAAATAGCCCCGCTCCGCTGCCCTCCTCCGCTTCGCTGCGGTCCCTGACGGGATGCGCCGGCCGCGCCCATCCGCCTTTGCCCAGCCATCGAGGCTGCGATGGGCGCAGGCTCGAGCAACAGCAAAGGAATTTCATCATGGCCAACATCGGCAACTTCACCAAGACGTCCAACGGTTACAAGGGCGAAATCGTCACCATGAGCGTGCAGCAGAAGAATGTGCGCATCGTCGAAGAAAGCGAACAGGCAAGCGAAAACGCGCCCTCGCACCGAGTCTTTGTCGGCCGCGCCGAAATCGGTGCCGCGTGGAGCAAGCAGAGCCAGGAAGGTCGCGACTACCTTTCGGTTAAGCTGGACGATCCGAGTTTCGTCGCTCCGATCTACGCGAACCTTTTCGCCGATGATGATGGCGAGAACTTCAGCCTGATCTGGACCCGCAGCCGGAAAACGAACGGCGAATAACCCCCGCAGGGGCTCCCCGCCCGGCACATGCCGGGCGGGGTTCTTTCCATTTTTCGGCGACACTTGTTGTCATCAGCGGCAAGCGAGCCAAGTCGTCATGCTCCTCGGTCATCCGCTAGAGATTGACGTTGCCGCTCCGAGCCATGAGGAGAAGCGATTGCCAATATGTTCTATTTATGTTCTCATGGGTGCATGATGATTCGGCCCGACAACGATGAATTGCGCGACGTCATAGCAATCGCGCTGACGACTGCGCCCGGATATGCACTACGCGATGTGATGACAGCGACGCGAAAGCTCAATCGGCAAGTGGCCATCGAAACCCTGACTGCGCGCGTCATCGCTGCCCTTCGCCCCTACGAATTGACACGCGAGGCGCGGTCCAACGAGGTTGGCGCTGGAACCTTGCCGTTGTTTCCGGAGCGTGGATGATCACGCGGATCCAGCATATCAAAGCTTGGCGGTCCTAGCTTTGATGAAGATCGACCGGCTTTTGCAGCAACGAGGCCGGGTCGGCATTCAATGCCCTGGCCAGCCTTTCGATTACATCCAGAGTCGCAGCGTACTGGCAGCGTTCAAGACTGCTGACATAGGTGCGGTCGATTTGGGCACGGTGAGCCAATTCCTCTTGAGAAAGTCCCACAGCTTCCCGGGTCTGCCGGAGATTCAGCGCAAATGTCTCACGCAAGCTCATGCCACTGACAAAGTGGCATTGCAGAGTATTTAACCACGGAGTATACTCGTCAAATCGGTGCTTGCACGCCAAGCTGCTATATTTTCATGGCAATATCGCATCGATAAGGAAGCCGCCCTTATGCTCGTAGGCGGATATCTGTTGTCCTCTCCCGGCACTGAGGTTCGTCACCGCGTTGCAAGCAAATGATGATAGAGCATTCTTGGCGGGCCGCTGCCGCAAGCCGGGTAGAACGTAAATGATCTCGACTGGATTTGAGGTTACTCCTCCTCAGGCTGACACCATCACTGATTATGACGAGCGGAACTTCGTGACTTATCTCCGCTTGCTCGACGCCGTTGCGGAAGGCGCAGATTGGCGGGAGGTTGCCGCCATCATCTTTCATATCGATGCGCACGCTGAGCCTGAGCGGGCCAAAACGGTTTACGAGACTCATCTCGCGCGTGCGCGCTGGATGGCCCGTGCCGGCTATCGGCAACTGGCCACCCAACGATAGGCGTTCACAGAGATCGATTGATGACCTCTCAAGTGACTCTACCCCGATTTCGGTATCCTCACTTGCGGCTAATGTACTGAAAAATTGGTGACTTGCTGTCGCTCTGGCGAAGTCGGAGCCTGCATCCCGGCCCTGTGCCCCTTAGGTTGGGAGACCGAGGATGTCTGGTAATACATCATGGCAATCGCCCGACACGAACGGTCGATATGAGAACCACGATTACGCTGATTTCGCGCAGGAATTTTTGCGACGAAACCCGGATTACCGCCGGGACTTTTCCAGAACCGAGCAACGCGTTGCATTAGCCCCCGAACTTGCCGTGAAAGAGAGGGAGGGTCTGGCTCGACGGTGGGGCCTTAGTTTTCCCCTGCGATCCGGAAAAATCTCCAATTATGGAACCCGCGCACTGGTCTCCAGGCGTGCTCGGCACGACAATCATCTGCCAAAGACGCACCAGCCTGATTCTTGGAAAGCCACCCTGGAGTAAGGTCAGGACCCACAATTGCAGCTGTACGGATGGGGAACATTCCATCTTACAGATTGGTTCGGCACGATTTCGACTCTGGGTTCAGCGCAACAGTCAATCAGACGCTGCTATCTTCGTCTTGCCCGACGACGGCTTCGTGCTCCTTCGGACCGAGGCAATGCGAGACTTTCTAGTTGCCTTGTGGGGCCGAAAGCGCCGTGCCACCAACCCTCTGATTGCTCCCACCGCATACCAGCGTCAGCGGTTGGCAAGGCTGCTGACCATCCTGGATGCGCGGCTGGCAGGAGCCAGCACCCACGAGATCGCCTTTTCCCAGATCTTTCCGAAAATGCGGCCGTTGAAGGGCGCCACATGGAAAGGTTCGAGCGAGAGACGCCACACGCTGCGCCTTATGGCGGAAGCAAGAAGATTGGCGTCGACCGGCTACAGGCAAGTCCTTTCCCACATTCCGCCCCATTGCCGCCTCAGTTGAGGCCGGGGTCGCCCCTCATCTTTTTGAACGGGACAGTCTCACAGCGGCGCCAAGGGGTGACGGATGCTCGGCCTGCAAGCTTGTCACTCCCACCCGACCTCACCGATGCGCCATTCCACTCCGCGAGGGGCGGCAGTTGGCCGCCGCCCCCAGCACCTAGCGGAGATTTCTTATGGACGCCGTTCCAGCCCCAATACGCCCGCGTTACTTGCGCACCCCGGACGCAGCTGTTCACCTGGGTCTGTCGCCCCGCACGCTTGAGAAGCACCGCTGTTTCGGCACCGGACCTGCCTACCACAAGCTGGGTGGACGGATTGTGTATCGAGTAGACGATCTCGAAGCATGGGCTGAACAGGGATTGCGCCGTTCGACCTCCGATCCTGGCAATGGCGTTGTCCACCCAGCCAAGCGCCTCCCCACTGGTTGCGTGCGACGCTGAGACCCATGGGCGTTGCACAGCCTCCTTCCACCCGCTCCGGCGCCGAACGGACGCAGCTGGAACTGTTCCGTTCGGTTCCCGGCAATCTCACGCCGCGCGATGCGCAGGATCTGATGGCCTGGCCATTTTTCAGTCTGGCCAAGAGCAGGCGCATAGCGCCGATCGATTTCAGTATGGGCAAGACCCGCATATCGGTCGAGGCCGTGCCAGAACATGGCATGGCGACCATTTGGGATGCCGACGTGCTGATCTGGGCGGCAAGCCAGCTCATCGAGGCGCGCGATGCCGGCCGGCCCACTTCGCGTCTCATGATAACGACGCCACACGAGATATTGGCGTTCACCCGGCGCGGCACCGGCAAGGCAAGCTACGAACGGCTCAAGGCTGCGCTCGACCGGCTGCAATCCACCACTGTCGCAACGTCGATCCGGCAGGAGCATCAGCGTCGCCGTCATCGCTTCTCGTGGATCAACGAATGGCGTGAACTAGCGGACGGCCAGGGCCGGGCGCTCGGGATCGAGTTGATCCTGCCGGACTGGTTCTATGCTGGTGTGCTCGACCGCGCGCTCGTGCTGACGATAGACCGGGCCTATTTCGATCTGACTGGCGGATTGGAGCGCTGGCTTTACCGCATCGTGCGCAAGCATGGCGGGAGGCAGGAAGGCGGTTGGAGCTTCGACGTTCCCCACCTTCACATGAAGTCCGGCGTGCTTTCGCCGCTGCGCCGCTTCGCTTTCGAGTTGCGCGCGATCGTCGCCCGCCAGCCTCTACCCGGTTACGTCCTCAAGCTCGAACATGCACTTGGCCGTGATCGGCTGAACTTCGCGCCCATCCCGGAGCATCCACTCGACGCCGCCATGCGCCGAATGGGCATTGACCCTGTGGATAGCCGGTCATGAGGTTCGGACCATCGGGAACACCCGGACTCGGACCATCAGGAACGCGATCCTCGGACTATCGGGAACGCGAGTGGCCCGCAATCCCGCAGAAATCCTCACGGAATCGCACCCCTTCTAACAGTGCTAATAGAATCGAATCCTTCGGATTCTTGCTAACGCAGCTCGCCGCTGTGGACAGATCGCGCGCTGCTTCGTCGGCAAGGCGTCTGCTCGACGGCGCCTTACAGGAGATCGGCAATGGATAACGACGCACCCAGTGGTGCGCACAGAGGCTGCGCATTGGGCTCTGCGGGCAAGCAGCTGACCGAAGTCGAGCTGACGTGGATCGAGAAAAAGTTCGAGCACTGGATACGCTTCGGCCGGATCGCGCAGGACCGCATTGTCACGCGCAAGACCCGCGTCGTCGGATTCCGGCCCGACGCGATCTTCGCATTCGTGCGTTGGATGGCGAACGACTATGGAACGATCAGTTCGCGCATAGATGTGCTGCGCGCAGTCGCGCCCGGCGAAGCATACACGACCTTGCCGTTCGTGCGGCCCGGCGGTGAAATTCTGCTGCACATCGAGGGCTGGCCGAAGGTCAATCAGGTGTTGTCCGCGATCGACAGTGTGGAGGCCGCCGGCGTCGATCCTTGCGAAGCCGCACCAGACCATTGGCGCCATGTTCACAACCGTATCGCCGCCGGACAGAGCCCACGACCCTATACGATGGAACGCCACCTTGCCTGGCTCAAGCGACGGGAGATCGAGGGATGACTCGCCTTGGCTATGTCGTCGCCACTGCCGTTACCGTGCAGGTGTTTATCGTTCTGTTCGTCGCGGTGGCACTTGCCGATCCGCGTCCGCGCGTCATCTGGAACGCCAGCGCGAGCGCACCGATCGGTTTCTACCGGATACACGCCGACAACGATCCGCCGTCCGGTGCATTGGTAGCTGTTACCCCGCCGCAGCCATGGGCACGCTGGATAGCCGAGCGCGGCTATCTCCCGGAAGGCGTGCCGCTTCTGAAACATGTCGCGGCAAAAGCGGGGCAGCGTGTTTGCCGCATCGGCTACATGGTGAGCGTCGATCGCCAGCCCGTCGCCGTCGCGCTTGAACGCGACAGTCGGGGGCGCCTTCTGCCTGTCTGGCAGGGGTGTCACAAACTTCGGTCGGGCGAATTTCTGTTCATGAACCCGTTCGTGGCTGACAGCATGGACGGCCGCTATTTCGGCCCGCTTGAGGCGGCAACAATGCTGGGCCGCGCGACGCCGATGCTCACCCGCGATACGGCGGGCGGACCGCTGATCTGGCGAGGAATCGCGCCATGAAACGCAGGCCATTTGCCACCGCTTTGGCAATCGCTTTGCAGATGGCCGGCTTGCCTTCGGCTACGGCAGAACCTGCACACGGTACTGCCGGAGGCCATCCCTACGCAGTGCATGTGGCAGAAGCGGCACGCCGGTTCGGCATTCCCGAAGACTGGATATGGGCCGTCATGCGCGTCGAGAGCAATGGCGACAGGCGCGCTGTTTCGACCGCTGGCGCAATGGGCCTGATGCAGATCATGCCCGCGACCTGGGCCAATCTGCGCGTGCGCTATCAGCTGGGATCGGACCCGTTCGATCCGCGCGACAATATCATGGCGGGCGCAGCCTATCTGCGCGAGATGCACGACCGCTACGGCAGTGAGGCCGCCATGCTCGCCGCCTACAATGCCGGGCCGGGTCGCTACGAACAGTATCTTTCGCGGGGCCGTCCGCTGCCACGCGAGACGCGCGCCTATCTCGCGAAGCTGACAGCGGTCACGGGCAATTCCGGCTACGCGAAGCTTGCTGCGGCGCCACCGCCCGATCCATTTGCCTGGCGCCGCGCGGGCCTGTTTCCCGCACGGGCCGATGGCATCCCGAATACGGAGGATGCAGTGACTGACGAAGCTTCGGATTCTTCGCCGACCGCGCCACCCGGTGCTGTCGAGCCGCCGGCAAACGGTCTTTTCGTATCGCTTTCAGGGCAATGACGGCTGTTGCCACCCACAGCGCCCAATGGCGTGCTCTCCGCCCCGCTGGAGGGCGGCAGAGCAGTGACAAGTCTATTGAATTGACGAAGCAAAATCGATGGCAAGATAAAAGCCGCGATGTGGGGAGCCATCCGCAGCCGGTCGTGGCCTTGTTTACCAAGGCTTTGCGGCGTTCCGCCGCGAGGTGCGCGGCAATGTCCGCGATGTGTGCCTTTTGCCATTTCCCACCGTTTACGTGGCTTTGCCGCACATCACAGGATTCCCGGCCATGAAAGGCGAGGATGACTTCCGTGTCCGGCCAGGCCGCATCCGCACGCTAGGCGGGCAGCGCGCACGGCCCGCCATCGCGCAGGCTCTTGCCGCCGCCCAGCGAGCTGGAGGCCTTGGCGCGGGACGCGCGCGATCTTCAGGTGCGGGGTTTTCGACCTTCGGACGCGGGCGTGCGGCGAGCATTCGCGCCGCCCATCGCCTCGGTGGCCGGGCTCGCAACGTCGTAATCAAGGCGCGCGTGGTCCGGCATGGAGGCCGCTCGTCGCTTGGCGCACATCTCGATTACCTGCAACGCGACGGCGTCACCCGTGATGGCGAGCGTGGCATGCTATTCGGGACCGAGGGTGACGAATTCGACCGCAGCGAGTTTGCCGCGCGCTGCGAGGATGACCGGCACCATTTCCGCTTTATCGTCTCGCCCGATGACGCCGGGCATATGCGCGACCTCAAGACTTTCACGCGGGAACTGATGACGCAGATGGAACGGGATCTCGGCACCCGTCTCGACTGGCGCGGGGTCGAGCACTGGAACACCGACAACCCCCATGTCCATGTCATCGTGCGCGGCGTCGGCGAGGACGGCCGTGATCTCGTGATTGCGCGCGACTACATCCGCGAGGGAATGCGGGCACAGGCGCGCGAGATCGTCACGCAGGAACTCGGCCTGCGCACCGATCTCGAAATCCACCAGTCGCTGGAGCGGCAAGTCGAAGCCGAACGCTGGACCGATATCGATCACCGATTGGCACGAGAGCGCGACCGCAACGGCATCATCGACACTGCGCCCGAACGGGGAGCGCGGCCCGGTCCGGATCATGCGCTGCGCATCGGCCGCTTGCGCAAGCTCGAAGGGCTTGGCCTCGCTGGCGAGGTCGCGCCCGGTCAGTGGACCATGCATGGCGATGCCGAAACCGCGCTGCGCGAATTGCAGGCGCGTGGTGACATCATCAAGCGGATGCACCGCGCCATGACAGAGCGGGGCATCGACCGGGGCGTCGCCAGTTATGTGCTTGAACCCGAACTTGGGCAGCCTGTAATGGGCAGGCTGGTCGAGCGTGGGTTGCACGACGATCTGACCGGCAGGGCCTATGCGATCATCGACGGCATCGACGGACACACGCACCATATCCAGCTTCCCGACATCGCCGCAACCGGCGATTGCAGGCCCGGCGCAATCGTCGAGCTAAGGCATTTCGAGGATCGCAAAGGCCGACAGCGGATGGCACTGGCCGTGCGCTCGGACTTCGACCTGAACGCACAGGTCCGCGCGCCCGGTGCTACCTGGCTCGATCGCCGGAACATGTCGGGTAGCATGCGTGATCTCGGCGGCGGTTTTGGGGCGGAGGTCAAGGACGCAATGGAAGCCCGAGCGGAGCATCTCGTCAACGAGGGCCTGGCGCGGCGGCAAGGGCAACAGATCGTCTTCGCCCGCAATCTGCTCGATACGCTCCGGCGGCGGGAACTGGATGCCACCGCCGAGAAACTGTCGGCGGAAATCGGCCTGCCGCATACGCCGTCACAAACCGGCGATTACGTCATGGGCACGGTGCGCCAGCGTCTGAACCTTGCCTCGGGTCGCTTCGCTATGATCGACAATGGGCTCGGATTCCAGCTCGTGCCCTGGTCCCCCTCGCTCGACCGGCAGATGGGCAAGCACATCTCCGGCGTCATGCGTGGCGACGGCGGCGTGGACTGGTCGTTCGGGCGCGGGCGGGGGTTGGGGCTATAATGTCGCTAACTGAGCCGGAAGCGGAAGGGCAGCTTGCAGAGAACCGACCGCACAAAGCTGCCGTTTATGCCTCCCCGGTGTTCGGGTTGCGATACTCTCGCAGATTACGAACGACCTGCGCCTCATGAAAGCAGATGGAGTTTCTGTCTGCGCACGGGGACGCTATAAGGGCGAGATGAAGTTCATTCACTCCGCCGACTGGCAGCTGGGAAAGCCCTATGGTCGCTTCGATCCCGACGTTCGCGGTGCCCTGACGGAAGCCCGCTTCGACGCAATCGACGCGCTTGGACGAGCCGCCACCGAACATGGCGCGCAGCACGTTATTGTCGCCGGCGACATATTCGATACCGAAGGCCCGGAAGATCGCACCATCGTGCAGGCAATCTCGCGCATGGGCCGACACGCCTGCCGCTGGTGGCTACTGCCCGGGAACCACGACTTCGCGCGCAATGGTGGCCTGTGGGATCGCGTTCGGCAGCGAGCCGGCGAGAAGATCGTCATCCTCTCGGAACTCGAACCCCGCGAGATCGAGGAGCAGATCTGGTTGTTGCCCGCACCGCTCATCCACCGGCACAATTTGGAAGATCCGACAACGCTCTTCGATACGATGGAGACGCAAGGCGCCCGGCTACGCATTGGCGTCGCTCACGGATCGGTTCGTGATTTTGGATCGCGCGGGGAGACAAAGAACCAGATCGCGCCGGACCGTGCTCGGCTGTCGAACCTCGACTATCTCGCGCTCGGCGACTGGCAGGGGACTCTCAAGGTCGATTCGCGGACATGGTATTCCGGAACTCCGGAGACGGACCGCTTCCAGCGCGATGAACCGGGTTCCGCGCTCGTTGTCGAACTCCAGCCCGACCTTGCACCGACGGTGACGCCGATCCGAACAGGCCGCTTCGAGTGGCTCACGCGCGATTGGACGGTCAACGACAAGGCTGCCTTAGATGCCGAATGCGACCGTCTCCTTGCCCATGTCGATGCCCCCAACACGCTTCTCCAGCTAAGCTTGGCGGGCATCACCAGCCTTGGCGACCGGATCGCGATGCTCGCGCGTCTCGAAAACGACTTGGGTCATCGCCTGCGGCACCTGGCCGTTCGTGCGGACGATCTGGTCGGACGACCGAGGGAGGAAGACCTCGCAGCACTGGCCGTGGAAGGCATGCTCGGGGCGGCGGCGACGAAGCTCAATGCGAAGATCGACGCAGGCGGTCCGGACAGCATCATCGCGAAGCGCGCGCTCGAGCGACTGTTCGTCGAGTACAGCCGTCAGGAGGAGGCATGAGCCTCGTCATCCGACAAATTGCGGTCGATGGCTTTCGGAAGTTCCGGACGCCCTTTGCAATCGAGGATCTCTCGGACGGGTTGAACATCGTCATCGAGCCGAACGAGACCGGCAAATCGACGTTGCTGGAGGCGCTCCGTGCCGCCTTTTTCGTTCGCCACAACACGCGTAACCAGCTCGCCCAATCCTTTGCGCCGTACGGCGAGGCGGTGGGTCCCGAGATCAAGGTGACGTTCGACGTCGACGGTTCTCCCTGGTCGTTGACGAAGCGCTTCCTCAGGAGCCCCTCGCTTGAGATATCGGGCCCGCAGGGCCGGGCCCAAGGCGATGACGCGGAAGCACGGCTCAACACGCTGTTTGGCTCGGTCCGGGACACCAGTCGCGGGGGTGATGTTTCAACGTACGGGGCGCTGGGATTGCTGTGGGTCGCGCAGACCGAGGCTCTCTCGGTCTCGGCTCCTGGGCAGATCGTTCGCGACACGATCGCGTCCACGCTCGAAGCTGAGGTCGGTTCGATTATGGGCGGAGACGCCTATCGGCGCGTGCGCCAACGGATTGACGCGCAATATGAACTTTACTGGTCGCCGACCGGCCAGAAGCGCGGCCGGCAGAACGACGCGCGGGAACGGGCTGAAGCTGCGATCTCGGCCGCACGCGAGGCGAGTGAACGCCTTGCCGCATTGGAGAGGAGCTTCTCCGACCTCGATGCCGCGCGCGGGCGGCTCAAAATCATCCAGCGGGAGATTGCGGACGAGACAGATGCGCAAGCACGCAAGGAGCTTGTCGACTCCCTTGAGATTGCCCGCGCGGCCGCGCAAATCCTATCGACCCGAAAGGCCGAGGAGGAGGCGGCCGTTGCGAAACTGAAGGGGCTGGAAGATCTGAAATCTCGCCACGGGGCGGCGACGATCTCGCGCGATAGCGCCACGACTGCGGTGGAAACAGCGCGCGCAAAACGTGCCGAGCTCCGCGAGGCGCTTGCGACCGGCAAGGCCAAGCTCGCTGCGGCACGCGAGGACCTCGAGGCGGTGCGCGGCGAGCGTCATGACGCCCGAGCGGCGCTTGCAGCGGGTGAACAGGCTGTCTGCCTCAGCCGCCGCCAAGCGGCGATCGCTGCCGCTCGCCGTCGCCATGACGAGTTGCTGAAGCTCGAGCAGTTGCATGGCGAGGCAAAGGCGCGTGCCGTGACCGCCATTCCGGCCAAGGCGCTCGAAGCGCTCGAAGCGAACGATCGTGCGGTGAGCCAAGCTCAAGCCGTCGTGGACGCGGGCGCGACCCGACTGACGCTGTCCGGCGCCATCCAGGGAGTAACGATCGACGGTGAACCGATGCCCGCTGGCGCGCGCACCATCACCCGTGCTGCCAGCATCGCGATCGGAGGAACCATGTTGGTCGTCAGCCCGCCGGCCGCGGCTGCAAGCGCTGAAGAGACCCTCGCTGCGGCAATCCGCAAACGGCAGTCTGCGCTCGAGGAGCTCCATGTAGCCGATCTTGCGGCTGCTCGATCTCGCAACGAGGCGGCTCGCGATGCCGCAGCCGAACTTCGCACGCTTGCTGCGCGGATCGATGCAGCGACACCCGCGGACGAGACACTTCAAATCGCAGCCGGGGCCGACGCGTTAAAGCTCTTTGTCGCTCAACTTGAGCCGGAGGCGGCTGAGGTGGAAGCGGCGCTTCCCGATGTGAGCGCGTTAGCCGCCGCCGTCGAGGCTGCCGACACGAAGCTCGCGCGAGCTGAGGGGACGCAGGACAGTGCGATCGCGGCGCTGCGACGTGCCGAAGAAGCCGATGCTCCGCTCGCACTGATTGAAGCGGGTGCGGTAAGCGACCTTACCAACGCGGCGGCGCTCCTCAAGGAGATCGAAACTCGGCCGGAATGGGCGACGCTTGATGTGGACCTAGAGCGGGCGCGGGAAACGGCAGCGCAAGCCTCCGTCCGCCTGGAAGAGGCCGAGCGGAACGCATCGGCCCATGATGTCGGCGCGATCAATCGCAAGATCGAGGTCATTGATGATCGCGTCCGGGTCGCTGCTGAGACGCGCACGAGACTCGAAACTGAGATCGCCCGGCTTGAGGGGACGATCGAAAGCGAAGGCGGCCTCGGCCTGGCCGATCGCGCTGCGGCGGCTCAAGAAGAAGTCGAAGCGGCGAATGCTGCGCTCCAACGCGTCACGGAGGAAGCAGACACGCTGAAGCTGCTCCGCGACACGCTGGAAAGCGCAAGAAACGAGACTGCCGCCAAGTTCGTCGGTCCGGTCGCGAAGCGCGCGAAGCGGTATATCTCGCAACTGCTGCCAGACTGCGATCTTACTTTTGCCGAGGATCTATCCCTGGCGAGCGTCAGCCGGACTGGTGTCGACGAAAGCTGCGCCAATCTCTCTCGCGGCACCCAGGAGCAGCTCGCCGTCCTCACCCGCATAGCCTTTGCGGACTTGCTGCTTGAACAAGGGAAGCCCGTGTCACTGATCCTGGACGATCCGCTGGTATATTCCGACGATGGCCGTCTCGATACGATGATCGAGATCCTGACAGAGGCATCGACGCGGATGCAGATCATATTGCTGACGTGCCGGGATCGCGCCTTCCGCCACGTACCCGGAAACAGGATACTCCTCCGTGCCGCGGCTTAGGCGATACCCACCGCCGGGCGGGTCCGCTCTCTATAGGCAATGCCGGCACGACGGCTAACAACAATCCGCTCGCCGCGAGCCTGTCTAGTTCAAACCATCCGAAGCTGAGATTGAATTCATGCTCATCGAAAAGATTCAGGTGCAGGGATTCCGGCTCTTGGAAGACGTCGAGCTGCTGCTCGAACCGACTGCGACCGTCATCGTCGGCCGGAACAACAGCGGTAAAACCTCGCTCACGGAGATCTTTGATCGTCTCGCAGGTGAGCACGGCCCCAAGTTCAGGCTGGAGGATTTCTCGGCCAGCACCCGAGGCAAGTTTCTCGAAGCGAAGGCGAAGCGCGAGTCCGGTGGCGACCCGGAGGAGGTTCTCGCTCTCCTTCCGGCGATCGCGGTTACGCTCACGATCAAATATGATCCCGACATCGGCGAGTTGGGTCCTCTCGCACCGTTCGTGATCGACCTTGATCCTGGCTGCTCGACCGCCATCGCGCGGATCGAATATGCCGCGTCGTCAGCCTCGCTCGCTACCTTGTTCGATGTTCAGGAGGCAGAGGACGGCAGCGACGGAATCGCCCATTTTTACCGCCAACTCCGTGACACATTGCCTCGAGCTTATCGCATAAGTGTGACTGCGATCGACCCCACGGATCCGGCCAACTTCCGCATGCTCGACGGGACCGGCGCACTGTCGGCGCTCGTTCAATGCGGCTTCGTGCGCGCTCAACGAACACTCGACAGTAGCAAGCCGAGCGATACCGCCGTGATCGGGCGGCTCCTCGGAACGCTATTCCAGACCGCGAGCTCGATTACGGCCGCGGAGAGCGACCAAGCCCTAGCGGCCGCGCTGAAGACCTCTGTCAGTCAGATCGAACAGACGATTCAGAACGATTTCGACACGATGGTGAAGGACCTGCTGCCGGCACTGAGCGCGTTCGGCTTCCCGGGTGTCAACGACGCCGAGTTGAGGCCTGAAACGTCGCTCAACGTCGAGACGCTTCTCTCGGATCACACGAAGATCTTCTACACCGGCCAGCACGGCGTCCATCTACCCGAGGGTTATAACGGCCTAGGCACCCGCAACCTGATCTACATGCTGTTGCAACTCGAGACCTTTCATAAGGCGTACCGCGCTCGCTCTCTCCGGCCCGGCACGCATCTCGTTTTCATCGAAGAGCCGGAGGCGCACCTGCATCCCCAAATGCAAGAGGTGCTGATCGCACAGTTGAACGCCGCCGTCGCGGCACTTTCCGCCAAATATGTTGGCGAGCCGGTCTGGCAGGTTCAGTTCGTCATCTCGACACACTCGCCGCACGTTGCAAACGCGGCCTCGTTCGAAGCGGTGCGCTATTTTCTGAGTTCGAGCCAGGATGCGGCAGGGACGCGGCGTACCAAGGTCAAGGATTTCCGCAAAGGCAGCGCCGCTATCCCGCAGGAGGATCGCGAGTTCCTCCATCAGTACATGACCCTGACCCAATGCGATTTGTATTTCGCGGACAAGGCGATCCTGGTCGAGGGGACCACCGAGCGTATCCTGATGCCCCGCATCGTGCGGCTCGTGGACGAAGGGCTCGCGCCCGAACGGAAGCTCGGCCGCCAATATCTCACAACGATCGAGGTCGGCGGCGCCTACGCGCACATCTTCTACCCACTCCTCGACTTCCTCGAACTGAAGAGCCTGATCATCACCGACATCGATGCGGTTCGGATCGACAAGACCAAGGATAAGCCGCGCGCGGTCAAATGTCCTTGCGCCGAAGGCGAGCACAGCTCGAACGCCGCGATCCGAAACTGGTTCTCGGTCCCCAAGGGGCAGCAGATCAGCATCGAGGCGCTCTGCGCCAAGACGCCGGAAGATAAGCTCTCCCTCTATCGCTCAATCGCTTACCAGGTGCCGGAAGATGGCTCGAGCTGGTGCGGGCGGAGCTGTGAGGATGCGTTGATCCTCGCAAATCCTGAGCGGTTTGGCCTGCCTGAGGAAGGCGATCGCGGATTGCTCGCGTGGGAGATGGCACAAGACCTCAGCAAATCGGAGACCGCCCTGCGGTTCGCCATCCAGGAAGCTGATTGGGCCGTTCCTAAATACATTAAGCAAGGCCTGACCTGGCTATCCGAGCCTCCACCGCCTCCGGAAACTTCGCCACTGCTTGCTGGTGTCGGCGGGGACGCGCCGCCGATCGCGACAGGCTCAGACGACAGTTCCGCCGCGCCTGCAAACTCCGCGCAGCAGTACAATCTATGACGAACCCTGCGATCGAAGCTGCCAAGGAGGCGCAGAAACGGGTCGACGCATGCTTGGACGAAGGTCGCAACTTCCGATTGGAAGCCGGCGCCGGCGCCGGCAAGACCTATTCGCTGGTCGAGGCGCTCAAGAAGCTTATCAACGAGCGCGGTCGCGACCTGCAGCGGGTGGGCCAGAAGGTCGCCTGCATAACCTATACCGAGGTGGCGCGGGAGGAAATCGCGCAAGAGATCGAGCAGCACCCAGCGATCCTTGTGGAAACCATCCACGCGTTCTGCTGGGGGTTCATGTCCAGGTTCCAGAAGGATCTACGGGCGCTCGTCGCGGCCCTTGAGGGCAAGCAGGACAAGATCGCTGAAGCAGGCGGGGTCGCCGATCAGATCGTGGAATATCAGCTGGGCTTCTTCGGTATCGACGAGAGGCGCATCACTCTCCATCATGACCACGTTCCGCGGTTCATGGCGCAACTGCTCGGCAAGCCGAAATTCCGGGCACTGTTTGCCGCCACATACCCCGTCATTTTCGTGGACGAGTATCAGGACACCGACCCGCATTTCATGGCGGCGCTGGCAGAGCACTTTCTAGCCACCGGCACCGGTCCCAGGATCGGCTTCTTCGGGGATCACTGGCAGACCATCTACCGAAGCGACTATGGTCTGGCGGCCTATCCCTCCCTTGAGCCGATCGACAAGGGTTCGAATTTTCGGTCGGTGCCCGCGGTGGTGAACGTGCTGAACGCGTTGCGACCGGAGCTGAAGCAGGCCGTCAAGGATCCCGGCGCTGAAGGCGAGGCACGGTTCTTTCATGCCAATTCCTACACCGGCGAACGGACCAGCAGCTCGTCATCCAAGAACGACACGCCGCCCGAGGTCAGCCGGGGTTTCATGGCGAAGCTGACGGAGAGGCTGAAGCAGGACGGGTGGGATCTGTCATCCGAGAAAACGAAGATTCTTATGCTGACGCATAACGCGATTGCCGCTGAGCGCGGCTATCCCACCATCGCCAAGGCTTATCGTTACAATGACTCCTTCGCGAAGAAGGAGGACCCGTTGATCGCGTTCCTTGTCGACACCGTGGAACCGATGTGTCGTGCTTTCACCGAGAAGCGCTTCGGCGACATGTTCAGAATCCTTGGGTCACGACCAGAGCTCAGCTCGCACGAAGACAAGGTCGCGTGGGCGACCGACATGGCCGCGTTAGCGGACGCGCGCGCCAACGGAAGCATAGGCGACGTCGTAGACCTCTTGAAGGAGACAGGTCGACCTCGGCTACCGGACCGGATTGTTAGGCGCGAGCAGGAGCTTGCGGCAGCCGAAGATGGTGCGGAGTTGCCGCGCGCGCTTCAGGAGCATGGCCTCGTTCGAGAGGCGCCGTACCAGGAACTGGTCCGGCTCGCCGAATTTATCGAAGGCCAGACGCCGTTTGCGACACAGCACAGCGTTAAGGGTGCGGAGTTCGACAATGTCATCGTCGTGCTTGGCGGCGGGTGGAACCATTATAACTGGCCCCAGCTGCTTGAGCTGCTGACGACCGGCGCCATCACCGCGAAGAACGAGAAGGGGTATTATCGGGCGCGGAATCTCTTTTACGTGGCGGTTTCCAGGCCGAAGAAAAAGCTGGCTGTCTTAGCAACCCAGACTTTGTCGCCGACGGCGCTGCAATCGGCCGAGAAGCTATTTGGGGCTGGGAATGTGGTAGCTCTCACCGTCTAGCCAGACAGATGAGCCTCCTGGTGGCATTGATCCTCCCGATCCTGCAGCGCTCACCCCACAAGGTGCGCAGCCGGTCCCAGCGGAAGAGGCCTTTGTCATTTTCCGGGCGGTCGATATTAGGCCTGCCGAGCAGCCAGGGCGCGGGCTTCGGCTGCTGCCACAACCTCTCTCACGGACACCGCCGGCCAGACACGACCGAGTTGGGCGTCGGAGGAGTTGTTCGTATGGAACCGTCCCGAGTAGATACCGATGAAGTTGACTGCGCCGTCGCCGCCGGAAACGCGACCGTAGCCCCTGCCCCGCCCAAGAGCCGAGATAGTCGGCCACGATTTCGGGGGGCGCCGGCAGCGCTATCCGCTTTGTCCGTCGGCACCAGAGGTCGAACGCCTCGAGGTCCGATTTCAGCGCGCGGATCGAGTGCGGCGAGCTGGCGGCTTGATAGGCTGCAATTAGAACCGCGTTCACGGTGATCGTTTGCCGGGCGCTCAGCTTGGTCACCTCCCAAGCGAGATCGATCCCGGCGGCAGGAGGAGATGGGGCTTCCGGCGAAGGCCTGGGCAACATGTCCATGCTCAGAGCCTCGATTCTTTGACAATCTGCTCGTGAGTAAACGGCTCCACGCCATAGGCCGCGGCAAGGCCGTTAAACGCCTCCACCGCTATGCGCTGAAGATTTTCGGGCGCGATCGAGGTCAGCGTCGCGTCATACTCGTAGGAATCTTCGACCGCCGCATAGCCATCATCGCCAAAATCGAACCGGCCGCGCGGCCACCAACTGCCTTTGATGCTACTGACCCCGAGGCGCACATGAATCGGCAGCGAGCCACCATGCTCGAGTGCGAGCGCACAGTTGCGCTTGAGAAAATGAAGCCATCGCTGATAAAAGTATCCGGTCGCCAAGGTGAGGCGATCGTTCTCCCGGTCAAACAGGAAGCCCCCACCGACGCCCCAGAATTCCCCAGTTCGCTCGAACCACTGGGTTACAGCGACGGTTGGATGCACGCCCTGTTCTTCTGTTCCCGGCCAGTACACGACCGCCCCGCCCCGGCTGATGCCGTAGGTTAGAGAGTTGGCGCGGGCGAGCAGCGCCGGATGACCGGGATGTTCTGCGAGCGCCTTCCTGACGCCAGGCTTTGTCGCCCATTTGGAGGGGATCAGCCGCGCATATCCGGGATGCTTGTCCCTCCAGAGGAACTTGCTCGTACCGTGGGCCGGATTGGTCACTAACTGCGGTTCGGCGCGATCGAACCATAGGTCTGGATCACCAGCAAAATGCGGCTGCCAATGAACGGCTTCGGGAAGCGGCGCAGGTAGCTGGTCCAGCGCCAACTCAAGATACTCTACCAAGCGCTTTGCGAGATCCGCGCGAACGCGGCGCAGCTCTTCACGATCGGCACCAACAGGCAGGTGGAACGCGATCGGTCCGCGCCGCCCGCGCATGTCGAACGGCAGCTTATCGAGGGTTGCCCCATCGAACGCCGTGTTCCAGACCTGCAGCACCCGGTTCTCACCGAGTGCGCGGTGGGCGTAGCCCAACTCGATCAGCACGTTCGGATTGGCGCACGCCTTCCCGTCGGCCGAGACTGCGATGGGTGTGACATCGCCCACGAAAACCGCCGTCTCGTCGATCTTGCGCAGGATGGTAGCGACGATGTCCGGCGAACCGGCGACTCCTTGCGTGTCAGAGGTGAGGCTCGGACGATCAGCCTCGTCGAGATCGGCCGAGATCATGCCGATCGCCTGGTCGAGCGCTGAACGCACCAAGTCGCGCGTGACACGGCCGTCAAGATCGCTCTGCCAGGACCAGAAAACCGTCTTTTCCACGCTCGATCGTCCCTGCCCGCCTCGGCAGCCGTTCTATGCACCTTATAAGGGGCCGTCAAACAGGCTTATGTGATAACTTTAATTATTACAGGATTTTTTAGCAACAGTTCCACAGAATATTCTAATAATTCCAAATATTCACTATCTTCTTAGATAACATCAGGCGCACTTTATATTAATGACTATCGAGGTATAAGGATTTTTTTCGTGTCTATCAAAATACCTAAGCGTTCGCTCTTCATCTGATCAACGACCCAGCTTCACCTCCACCAACTTTCTAGTGATATCATCTATACGGTGTTGCAAATCGATGGCGAAATTGAGGCTCGCTGCCGCGATAGCTTCCGTAACGCGGGCTGGGACGTCACATCTCACATGCATACTTGGTTACGGGTCGGGCCTAGCCCCGGATGCGCTAAGATCACGAACGCCCGCTAACAGGCTCTATGAAATCAACGTCCTATGTTGGACGATGGGGCGGATGCGGGCGTTCGCGGCCCGGATGAACGAATGGCGGCTTTCGGCATTTGCGGCAGCGCCGGCGAACGGCGACTAGGTTTCGTGGACAAAGGGTATCCATTGCAGGGCTGAGACGAGATTGACGAAGCCGAGGTAGGACTCTTTGGTTTT
>NZ_MWMO01000024.1 GCF_002556635.1 Novosphingobium sp. PC22D
CCACAACAGCTCGCCACAGCCCGCCGCGAATGGCCCTGCGCCGTCCCAGAGCCAAAATCGCATTGTTCACGGACGACTAGCTGAACAGGACGAACTCGCTTCCCGCGATTGTCCCATGTGGACGCCTGCCGACGGCATTGATGAACCGAAGTGCTCCGCGCTGAAACGCCTCGGCGCAGCGAGCCCTGTCCTCGCTATTGTCGCTGTTGCAGCAACTCCAGCGCGCGCGCGATGATCGAGGCGCGCTTCTCTTCGGTGTCGGCCTCGGCAAGCTCGTGCTCAAATTCGGCGGCTGCCTCGCCCAAGCGGGCCTCTCCGAAAAACCCGGCAGTTCCCGCAAGTTTGTGGAGATGCTGGGCAAGGTCGTGTGCTTCGTCTTCGCCGATCGCTGTCCGTTCGTTCAGGTCTTTCAGCTTGCTCAGCAGATCGGCGCAGCGCGCCTCGTAGCGGTGCCTGAGCGCGGGTTTCGGATTGACGCCCGACGTAGCGGCCGCGCTGCGTGGCGGGATAGCGGCCCATTTCGTCAGCGTGCGCTGCAGTTCCTCAATGGATACGGGCTTGGAAAGATGCGCCTGCATCCCGGCATCGAGACACGCGGCGATGTCGTCGACATAAGCGTTGGCCGTGAGGGCGACGATCGGCAGAACGGTTTTCGAGTATCCGCGCGCGCGCAGTTCGCGCGCGGCCGCGATGCCATCCATCTCCGGCATCTGCACGTCCATCAGCACCAGCCGGTAAGGATCGCCCGCCCCCGCCGCACGCTCGACCATCGAGACGGCCTCGACGCCATCCCGCGCAATATCGATAGGCAGCCCGAGCCGCTCGCCGATTGCCCGCATGAGTTCCTGGTTGACGTCGTGATCCTCGGCGATGAGCACTCGCAAGGACGAGAAAGTTCCCCCGGCCTGCGCAGAGAGCTGCTGTTCCGGCACCTGCATCACTGCCTTATCCGCTGGCGACAACGGCAAACGCACGAAGAAGGTCGTTCCGATACCTTCTTCGCTTTCCATGCGGATGCTGCCTTCCATGAGGTGCACGAGCCGTTGCGTGATCGCGAGGCCGAGACCGGTACCCCCGCGCTGACCAGCGGTGGTCGGATCGGCTTGCACGAACTGTCCGAACACCGCCTGCTGGCGCTCTGCCGGAATGCCGATACCGGTATCGCGCACCACGATCTCCGCCTGGTCGCCGTCCACGCGCAGGACCAGCGAGATCGAGCCTTCATCGGTGAACTTCACGGCGTTGCCGAGCAGGTTCAACAAGATCTGCCGCACGCGCATGGCGTCGCCGCAGACGTGGTGCGGCAATGCAGGGTCGATCCGAACGGTGAGATGAACACCCTTCTTGCGGGCGGCGGGCTCGACAAGCTTGATGGAACTGCGCACGACATGGGCAAGGTCAATGGGTTCCCTGACGACATGCATCTCGCCCGCCTCGATCTTCGAGAGGTCGAGAATATCGTTCAGCAACTGCAACATGGCCTTTCCGGAATCGGAAATCAGCTGCACCTGGCGCCGCTGCGCGTCGTCCAGATCACTGTGCAGAAGCAATTCGGTAAACCCGAGCACCCCGTTCATCGGCGTGCGGATTTCATGGCTCATGTTGGCGAGAAACGCGTCCTTTGCCTGTACCGCGGCCTGTGCCTGATCGCGGGCCGCGACCAGTTCCTGCTCGGTGAGCGTCTGATCGGTTATGTCCTCGAAGATACCGAGCAAGCCGATAATCTCGCCCGAAGGAAGCCGCTCCGCCTGTCCGACCGAGAGAACATGGCGAATTTCCCCATTCGGTCGCACGATTTTCGCGCGAAAATCGATCGGCGTCCCTAGGGTCGCCGCCGCATCAACCATGGCGCCGACCCTTTCGCGATCCTCCTCATGAAACACTTCCATCGCGCTTTCGAGCGTCAGCTCGAAATCGGTGCCCAGTCCGTGAATGCGATAGACCTCGTCGGACCAGAAGATCGATCCGCCGGCGAGGTCGACGTGCCAATGGCCGATATGCGCGGTCGCCTCAGCCATTTCGAGCAGGCGATTGCTTTCCTGCAGACGCGCGCTGTTCTCCGCAGCGGCAAGCTCCTCCTCCCGCCGGGCGCTGATATCGCGCACGCTGGCGATGAATTCTTCCGGTTCGCCGCTATCCGGATTGACGACGAGGCGATAGTTAGCCTCCAGCCAGACATAGCTGCCATCCTTGCGCATCTGCCGATAGCGACAGATCGGATTGGTGGTTCCACTGAGCAAGCTTTCGTAGGTGGCCATAACACGCGCGCGATCTTCGGCATGGATCGCTGCCATGTACGTTCCACCGACAAGTTCCTCCGGCTTGAAACCGAGGATGCGCTCGCTCGCTGGTGACACATAACGCCGCACGCCGTCGAGACCGATGCGAACGATCTTGTCGTTCGAATTTTCGGCCAGCAGGCGGAAGAGATTTTCGCTCTCCTTCAGCGCCTCAGCGGCGCGCCGTTGTTCGGTGATGTCGATAGCGACGCCCACGTAGCCGGTAAGCTCCCCACGCTCATCGAACTCCGGAGTGTAAACGGTCTGGGCCCAGACACTTTCGCCATTCGAGGCGCGAAAGCATACGTCCAGTTCCAGCTGTTCGCCGTCGCCTCCCCGTTCGCGCGCCTCAAGCAACGCACCGACTTGTTCCTCCGGCAGAAATCTTTGCCAGCCTCGATCGACGAGCTCGGCCGGCTCCACGCCAAGCTTGTCCGCCCAAGCTCTGTTGACGAAGCGGATATTCCCTTCCAGCCCGGATTCGAAAATTCCCACCGGAGCGACATCGGCAAGGCGGCGGAAGCGGCTTTCGGCTTCGCGCGCGCTCGCCTCCGCCTCCTTGATTTCGGTAACATCGCTCAGGATTGCGGTGAACTGCGTCTCCCCGTTCTCGCCGACCCACTCGTTGAGGCGAACATCGAGGAATGCCGCATGTCCGTCCGACTGTGACAGTTCGACGATCTCGCCCTCGTGATTGATCCGGTTGATCCCCAGCAGGTCCTGAAGCGTGACACCGGAAATCGCATCCCATGAGCGGCGGAACATGTGCTCGGCCATATGGTTGGCGGACAGGACGCGGTAAGAGCCGTCCAGAAGGAAAATGGCGGACTGGGCCGTATCCATGATCGACCGATTCAGCTGTTCACGCGCCGCAAGCTCACGGGTCTTCTCCTCGACCTGCCGACGCACGACGGCCTCCTGGCGAGACATGAACAGCAGGAGGATGGCAAACAGGGTGCTGATCGCCAGACCGGCGGACAGGATGAGAACCGGCTCCTGATTGGCCACGCTCGCCTCGAACCGGGGCGTGCTGCGCCAGACCAGTGTCCAGCGATGCCCGGCCACGCGGATTGTCCGTGTGGTTCGGTAGTTCGCTTCCCGGGTATCGCCCGATGCCGCGGTGGAATAGATCAGTTCATCCGGATCGACAGTATCGCCATCGAAAACCGAGATTTCGAAGCTCTCTCCCTGGCTGCTGGTAAGCCCCGCCATGAAACGTGGCGCGATGAACGGTGCATAGATCCAGCCCTCGAAGGCGGCGCGCCGTTCGGCCACGGTGCCTGTCGGTGCCCCGCTGGCATAGACTGGTCGCAGCAAGAGGAAGCCCGAGCTTCGCGATTCGTCCTGCACCAGTTCGATACGGCGAGTAATCCACGCCTTGCCCGTATCGCGCGCGGCGATCGCGGCGCTGCGGCGACGGGGCTCGAACGCGATATCGAGGCCCAGGGCCTGCCGATTGATCGCGAGAGGCTCGATAAACGTAATGACGAACGCGTCGCGTTCTGCCGGAAGGGTGGGATGTAGGTCGATATCCTGAACGCCGCTTGCCCGCGCTCTGGCAAGAAAGTCAGGCACCTCGGCGGTAGCGACCTCTTCGATGAAGCCGAGGCCGTTGATCCCGGGCAGCGTGTTCCGGATATCGAGAACGCCAACGAAATTGCGCCACTCCGACAGCCTGACGTCGTCGGTGGCTTCGAACAGTGCGGCACCCGCGTCGAGCGCCTGGCCATAGGAATCGAGGCGATGCCGCAACGCTTGCTCGCTATCGGTAACCAGCGTGGCGAACGCCGCCTCGTTGCGTTCGTGAACCCGTTCTTGCGCGAACTTCCACGAATAGAATGTAAGACCCAGCAAAATTGCCAGACCGACGATCATGATCGCGTTGAAGCGGACCAGCGGCCGCCCCTTCCAGAGCAGATAGTCCTTTCGCCAGGGCCCCAGTAGCGCCAGCGGCAGCACGACGAGGATGCCGAGCACGTCGCCGCCCCACCAGGTTAGCCAGTTGCGCACCACCGCGTCCGGCCCGAGAGCGCCGGTACCATAAAGAACTCCTACGCCGAAGCTCGCCGCGACCACACAGGGAAGCGGCGCCGCGAGAATCGCGAACAGCGCCACCGAGCGCACCCCGGTGAAATTCGGTTGCGCCCCGAACTTTCGACGGATGAGAGCGGCGGCCAGCAGCGTCTGGATCGTCGAACCGGTCGCGATGACCAGCGCGGGGACGAGTAGGCGCGCCTCGATACCGGCAATGGATATCCCGGCGTTACTGATCGCGTTGGCGACGAACGCTCCGAGAAGGACACCCGGCCAGAGCCGCTTGCCGAAAAGCAAAAGCCCGGCGACAGCGATCCCGGACGCTGGCCATACGATAGTGGCATATCCGGGCGGCGTGGCAAGCTGCAGCCCGACCACGCCGGCCATCACATAGAGACCCGCGAGGACAAGAGTTGCCACCAGCTGCCGTATGCCTCGCGAAGAATCGCCGAGCATCAGCCCACTTCCATCCTTTTCCTTGGCGTTTTCGCTCGAAACGCGGCTCTGTTCGGTCGCAACCGATCAGTTGAAGTCGTCCCGACGGTCTCCTCGACGCTATAATGCCCCATTTAAACAAAAACCACGTTAACACTTCATTCTGTTATTATCCGCCACTTCCGGACCAAGCGACTTCGCCTCTGGTCCCGGTGAGAACCGGCGCACTGTTCCTTACGTCGAGCCTCTTCAAGATATGGGTGAATTGACTTTTCACGGTCACCTCGCGGCTGCCAAGCGCGTGCCGTTCGCCTTGTCGATCGTGTCCCGCGCGGAAACCGTCTAACCGACAACTCGCGGAGAGCTGCGGCATTCGGATCTAGCGAATGGAGCAACCGGCTCAGCGTACTGACCGCCGAGGGGACGAACCAACGCGGACCAGGGTTTCGGCGAGCGTTTCGGGATCGAAGGGCTTGCCGATCACTGCATCGGCGCCCAAGGCAAGCAAGCCGTCTCGCTCGCCGCGTTCGGCAGCGGTCACGAAGGCAACGCGGGTATCTGCCAGTGCCGACCGTTTACGAAGACCGGCAAAGGTCTGCGGGCCATCCATTTCCGGCATCTTCGCGTCGAGCACGACAAGATCGGGTATCCAGCCTCCGGCATCGACGATCGCCAGGGCTTCCATCCCCGAAGCGGCCATCCTCACATCCAGCTCTTCACGCTCGTCAAGCGCCCATGCGGCGATCTCGCGCAGCACTTCGTCATCGTCCACATACAGGATTCTCATTTGTCCTCCCAACAACCAGGGAGGGACATAATCTGAAGGCAAAGAATTTACGTTCAAATAATTTTCCCTTCTGGAAGAGAACCGTAAGCCTATCGTAACCATTCTTCATGGTATTCCTGCCCGACACAGGGAGAGAATGAAACGATCATGCCCCCAACTTCGCCATCACCCGCGCTGGCCCGCATCGCGGAGCGTTTTTCGGCTCGCCTGCCTGCCCGTCTCGACGAGATGGACACAGCGGCCGCCGCGGTAGCGGCAGGAAACGAAACCGGCGCGCTTGCCGAACTCGAGCGTATTCTTCACGATCTGGCGGGCACCGCGCCGGTACTCGGCTACGATGAACTCGGAGCCCTTGCCCGCAGCGGTGAAGACATGGTCGTATGTATCCGCGTCTCCGCAACGCGCCCTGCAGACGAATCGATCGAGAAACTGCGCGCGCACCTTCGGCGCCTGCGTCACGTCGCGAAGCAAGAGCGAGCCGAGGGCCAATGACACCGCGCATTCTGTCCGCATCCGCAGTACTGGGCCTGCTCGTCCTGCCGCTTCATGCCTGGACTCAGCCGGCGCCGGACTGGGCAAGAACCTCTTCCACAGCAACAGCAAGTGCCGGCGAAACCACAGACGCAGGCACGCTTCGCCGAACGATCTCGCTGCGGGAGCTCGGTTTTCCCGACGGCCTTGATCTCAGCGGGCTATCGGGGACGCGCGAGCTTTTCTTTCCCGTTCCGGACAGCGCCGACGTTCGCACGCTCCACCTCCGCCTCCCCTACCGTAGCGGCTCCGCCTTTGAAAGCCGACGGAGTCTGCAAGTCGAGGTCCGCGACCGCGCCATGCTGACGACCGCGCTGCCGACCGAGACGCAAACCGGCATTATCGAGGTGCCGATCGAACCGGCGATGATCCGCGATGGCTATGTTCCCATACGCCTGCGCTACAGCGGGGCGATCTCCGAGGATCGCTGCGTCGATCAGCGTGTTTCGGGCGCCTATCTCGCGTTCCTGCCCGAAGGCGGGCTGACAATGGGCCTCTCGCCCAAAGCTGCCGACACCGTCGCCGAGGTAGCCGCGGTCATGCCGCGCGCCGGCAGCATCGTCCTGCCAGACCGGCCGACCGAAGCGCAGGCGGCCGCCGCTCTCACTCTCGCCGCAGGAAACCCGGACGCCGCGATGGCACGCGGTACGCCTGCCACCACCGAAGGCGACTGGATACGCAGCCGCATCGAACTGGCAGGCGCCAGCGATCCGTCGCTGGCGCTAGTCGAACGCGGCGGCATTCCGGCATTGCGGCTCGGGGGCAGCGACCCGGTCGCCACGGCGCGCCTCCTGAATGGCCGCTGGCGGGCGCTAGCCTCATCCGGGGCCGTTGCCAACGCCGCCAGCGCGACCGATGACGCTCCGGACCGGCGGCTTACCTTCGCCGATCTCGGCGCGGACACATCCGTCCAGTCGATCGCCGACCGGGGAACCTGGACACTGGCCCTGCCGATAACTTCGCTTCCCGAGAACCGGCGGCCGAGCGCGCTCGTCGTAGACGTCGCCGTAGCGGATGACGGCAGCGCCACGCCTCCGGTCGTGACCGTCCTGATGAACGGACTGCTGCTGGGCAGCGCGGAAGCCGAGCGCGGCGCGATGACCCGGCTTCGTCTCGACTTGCCCGAGGGGCTGACGGCCGCGCGCAACAGTATCGAGGTAAGCGTTACGCGGCAAGTGCGCGCGGGCGACTGCGCCTATTCGCCGCAAGGCTATTCCGCGCAATTGCTGCCCTCCAGCCACGTCGTGCTTGGCGAGGCCGGAAGCCCGGCGGATTTCAGCGACCTCGGCCCCCAGTTCGCCGGCGGCGTAACCATCGTCGTCCCCGGAGCGGAGGCGCTGCCCGCGCTCGGCCGGCTGCTCGGCACTCTGATCGACGGCGAAACGCCTCTACGCATCTCTTATCGCGCGATACCCCCCGAAGGTCCCTATGTGCTGGTTGCCTCCACACCGCCGAAGGGCAGCGATCCCCCCGTGCGCTTCGATCAGGGGCAGGTGCGTCTCGCGGGAGAGGACGGCGCGACGCTTATAGACGGGGCGGCGATGCAGGGTCTCACCACAGTGCAGCTTCTGCGCGATGATGATCGCCCGATCCTGTGGATACGTCCCGGCGGAAATTTCGCGCAACTGGCGGAGGCAGACATCAATGCGGCCGGTCTTTCACGCGGAGACGTGGCCTTTTTCGACGGCGACGGTGCGATCCTCGCCTTTTCCACCCAACGCGATCGTCTGATCGACATACGCTATCCCGATCGGACCGACATCGCGGACCTGGTCCGGCGTTATCACCTGTGGCTGATCGGGGCTGGCTGGCTGCTCGTCAGTCTCGGCTTCATCTATCTGTTGCGGCGGATCTATCAGGCCCGCAGGACGGAGACCTGAGCCGTGGCGGAACTGACCGCGAGCGACAGCTGGACCGGCGATTTCCTGGCCGAGCAGGGGCTGATTACACTTGCCCAGCTGAACGAAGCGAGCAGCCTCGCGCTGCGCTGGGGAACCAGTCTGCCCGATGTGCTGCTCGCGCGCAGCTGGATCGACGCCGACACCTATTACGCCACGCTCGCGGCCCGGTTCGGCATGGACTATGTCCGGCTGCGCGACACGCCGCCCGATCCGGCATTGCTGCGTGAAAGCGACGTAACCAATTACATGCGCGAACTGACCGTGCCGTGGCAGGTGCGCGACGGACGGCTCCATATCGCAACCGCCCGTCCCGGCCCGGAGGCGATCGTCTACATCCGCAGGACCTGGGGCCCTGAAGTCGCACTCGTCGTGACGACCAAGCCCGATGTCCAGCGCGCCGTGCAGGACATCTATTCCGAACGGTTCAGTCACGCCGCCGTGTTCGATCTCGCCGAACGCGATCCGGTCATGTCGGCGCAAACGGTGTTCACGCCCGGCCAACTGCTTTTCGGCTGGGCGGCGGCAACCGTCGGTGCAATTGCGCTGGCGCTGCACCCGATCGCGACCCTGATCGTTCTCAATCTGATCATGTCACTGTTTTATCTCGGGAACTTTGTCTTCAAGGCAATCCTGATCTGGGCGGGGGGCAGCCAGCAGCATGCTCGCGCACGCGAAATCGAGTCCGCCGTGCGGATGCTGCGCGACGAGGATCTTCCCATCTACACGGTGCTGGTGCCGATGTTCCGCGAGCCGGACGTGCTGCCCATCCTCGCCAACGCGCTGCGCAAGCTCGATTATCCGACCTCGAAACTCGACATCAAGATCGTGCTCGAGGAGGGCGACCACGAAACGATTGACGCGGCGGTCCGGCTCGGCCTGGAAGGCATTTTCGAGATTATCCGGGTGCCGCCCTCGCAACCGCAGACGAAACCGAAGGCATGCAACTATGCATTCCGCTTCGCGCGCGGCGACTATCTCGTCATCTTCGACGCCGAGGACAAGCCGGAGCCCGACCAGCTCAAAAAGGTGGTGGTCGCGTTCAACCAGTCCCCCGACAACGTCGCCTGCGTCCAGTGCCGACTCAATTACTACAATCGCGACGAGAACTGGCTCACGCGCATGTTCACACTCGACTACTCGCTGTGGTTCGATCTGATGCTGCCGGGGCTGGAACAGCTGCGCGTACCGATCCCGCTCGGCGGCACTTCCAACCATTTCCGCATGGACGTTCTGCGCGAACTTCACGCCTGGGACCCGTTTAACGTCACCGAGGACGCCGATCTCGGCATTCGCATGACTCAGAAAGGCTACGAGGTCCGGCTGGTCGACTCCACCACGTTCGAGGAAGCCAATGTCTCGCAGAAGAACTGGGTCCGGCAGCGGTCACGCTGGATCAAGGGCTATATGCAGACCTTTCTGGTCCACATCCGCCGACCGGTACATCTGCTGCGCACGACCGGGACGCTGGGTGCGCTGGGCTTCGTGTTCTTCATCGGCGGCACGATGCTTTCGGGGCTGCTCAATCCGGTATTCTGGGCGATCTTCGCGATCTGGGCGATCACCCAGACGACCGCGCTCGACAGTCTCTTTCCACCTATCCTTCTCTATCTGGCCCTGTTCAACCTGCTCGCCGGCAACGGGCTCTTCATGTTCCTGATGATGCTCGCGCCGTTTCGCCGCCGCTGGCTTCAACTGACGCCGTTCAGCCTGACCGTGATCTGGTATTGGGCGCTGATGTCCGCCGCTGCCTGGAAAGGCGCATGGCAACTCGTCACCAAACCCTTCTACTGGGAAAAAACGCATCACGGCCTGTCGAAACACACTGCCGCCGAAGTCGCGCAGGCGGTGCGGGAGCAGCAGGCGGCATGACGCGCAACCGCCTCTGGACCCCAGCCGTCATGCTGCTCGCCGGGACAGCGCTGCTCGCGCTGCTGCTCGCCCTGCAGGCGCGCGGCCATGTATCGGGAAGCGGTCTAGACCTCTGGGGCCGCACACTGCTCGCCAATGCCCGCCTGATAGCGATCGACGACATCCTGACGGCCTTTCCCCCGCTTTCCTATCTCGGGAGCATTGTTCTGGCCTCGCTGTTCCCCTGGCTGGGCCCGACGACACCCTCGCTTCTGGCGGCCATGCTCGGCGGGGTACTGGTTGGCGGGTGGTTCGCCACTTTGCGCGACAACGGCTTCGGCAGATGGGCAGCTCCCGCCGCGACACTCCTGCTCGGTGCGAATCCGCTTTTCTTGCGCGCCGTGGCCGAAGGTCCCGCCTTCGTGCTACTTCATTGGGGCGTCTGGCTGCTGGCGCTCGGCATGTTCCAGCTTCGCCGGGGCCATCGGGTGAACGACATCATCCTCATCGCCCTCGCGCTGGTGCTGATCGGCCTCTCGCACCCGCTGGGGCTGGTACTCACCTTCGCGGTTCTGCCGTTCCTCGCGCTCGTCATGCCTCCCGATCGCCTGCGAGACGCGCCGGCGGCGGCGTTCCTCGTCCTGCTCTTCCCGCTGCTCTTCACGGCGGCCTCCTTCCTCTACGTGAACTGGATTTTCGGCGGTGCCCCCCTCCACTTTCTCGATACCCTGAGCCGCGAAACCGCGGGACTCGGCACCGGGGCCGAGACGAACCTCGCGGACGACGGTCTTCGCGGACTGCACCCGGCCCTTCTTGCGGCAATCGGCATCATCGCCGCGTGCCCCATCGGCGTGTCGATGTTTGTTCGCACGTCGGGAATGCCTCCGCTGCGGTTTGCTGTCCTGGCACTCCTCGGATGGCTGGTTTCGGCAACGATCCTGGCGGCGCTATTCGACCTGCTTCCCTCGCCGGCCCTCGTCGCCGGGCTCGGCGTCCCCCTAGCGGCGGCCTGTGCCGTCCGCTGGCCGCACGAGCGGCCGGCCCGCCGGGAGACATTGCTGCTTCTCCTCGCAGGCATGATTGGCGCGCTGGTCCTCTCCATGGCCGACGATTCTTCGGAGACGCACCGCTGGCGGCGGGCTGCGCTGGGCCAGCCGGTGCCGCCGCCTGACCCCGACCTCGCCGAACTGGCCGTCGTGCTCAAGCAACACGACGGGATCCTGTTCGACGCCGAAGCGGCGCCTGCTGTGGTCGCGTTGCGCGGCCGGGCGGCTGGCATCTTCAGCGCAGAGACGCAGGCCTTCCAACTGGCGGGTCTGGGCAGCGGCGGCGACGCCAAGGTGCTGGTGGTCCGCAACCATGCGTCGAGTTTCGGCAGCGACCGGATCGGACGAATGTTTCCCGAACTGTATGACCTCGGCCGACCGGGATATGTACGCGTCTTCGACAGCGAGCGCTGGCGCGTCTATGCACGCAGGGAGAAGGCCCCGTTATGACCGCGCCAGGCTCGCCAGCCCGGATTCTCATCGTGGACGACTCCGAGGATTCGGCCGACATCACCGCCGCATTCCTGGAGGAAGGCGGCTTCGGCAATCTGACATTCGCACGGTCCGCGAGCGAGGCCTTCGACGAGATCGGCGTCGGCAATACCCCGCAGCAGGCGCCCGGAATAGGCTTCGAGCTTATTATCATGGACATCGTGATGCCCGACATGGACGGGATTGAGGCCTGTGCCCGGTTGCGGCTCTTCGAGCCCACCCGCCATGTCCCGATCCTGATGCTTTCGGGCGCGCGCGATCTGCAAGCGCTGAATCAGGCGTTCGTTGCCGGTGCGAACGATTTCGTCGGCAAGCCGGTCAACCAGATCGACCTGCTCGCGCGTGTGCGCACGCTGCTGCGGTTCGGGCGGGAGCTGGAACGCAGGCTGCTGCGCGACGCGGAGCTTGAGGAACGCAACCGGAACCTGCAGCGCGGCAATCTGGATGCCACGCTGATCGACCCGGTCACAGGGCTTGCGGGCGGCATCGTTGTAGAACTCATGCTTCGCAGTTGCCGCGAGCGTGCCGTTTCGGCGGCGCTTGCGCTTGTCCAGATCGACGAGTTCGAGCTGTTCGCCAGACGCCATGACACCGACGCAGCCGCAAGGTTGCTGAACCGGATTGCCGGCATCATCTCCGAAGTACCAGCGCCGCTGGCGGCGACGCCCTGCTATTACGGCGAAGGCGCCTTCATGCTCGTTCAGCCGCGTGCGCCTTCGGATACCGCATTGACGGAAACCTGCGGCGGCATTCGCACGGCCGTCGAAGCCGCCGAGCTACCGCACGGCAATTCGATTTCCAGCGCGTTCGTCACGGTTTCGACACTGACTGCCTGGGATATGGACCAAAACCTTGAGACGCTCGCTCCGCGTCTGCTCTCGGGAATGGAACGCGAATGGATCGGGGGAGGACAGCATGGCCGAATTCAATAGCGCATTGCGGTGTCTGATTCTTGTCGCGGCAACCTGTGCCGCATTCGTCTCACCACCCGCGCGTGCCCAATCGGATACCACCATTCCGCCTGCCGTTTCGGGGGAGCCGCGTTGGCAAGCGATTGCTTCCTTCTATTATTCCAACAGCAAGCAAGGATATGACGGCAATGGAGACCGCATCGACATCGCCGACTATCGAAAGCTCGAACTCTATCTCCTGACCGAATATCGCGTTTCAGACGACGTCACGCTGGTCCTCACGCCCAGCCTGCGCGAAGTTTCGGTCGAAGGACCGGACAACGACAGCAGCGGTCTTGGCTACACCGACGTCGGCGCACGCTATCGCTTTGCCGAGGGCGACGGCTGGTCGCTCGCAGCACAGGGCACGGTACGGATACCCGGCGACACGCGTCCGGACGTGCTCGCGCAGATCGGCAGCACCGACGCCGAATACGATGCGCGGCTAAGGGGCATCTATGGCTTCGCGTCCGGGTCGGACAGCGGGTTTGTCGACATCCAGGGCGCCTACCGCCTGCGCGACGGCGATCCCCCCAACGAATTTCATCTTGACGTCACCGCCGGCTATCGCCCGGTCGAAACGTTGCTTGTCATGGCGCAGTCCTTCAACACCTTCAGCGACGGGGACGGACGCGGCATCTTCAACCGATACCGCTATCACAATGCCCAGTTGAGCGCGGTCTACGATGTTGCACCGGGCCTGTCGCTTCAGGCCGGATGGCTCGGCACGCTGGGCGGCGAGAATGCCCTGCGCGAGCGCGGGGCATTCGGCGGCGTCTGGATCAGCTTCTGAGCCAGCGCGCGCGAAGCATGTGTTCGGCGGGTTTGTTCTGCACGGTGAAATCGGTATCCAGCATCCCGCCGGCGCCGGGATCCGTGAACCAGCGCCAGACCAGAACGCCATCGGCCGGCGCGACGTCGATCGCATCCAGCCAATCACCCAACACGGCCCGTTGAAGGGCCGGATCGGGTTCGGCGATCCGTTCCTCGGCGCTTTCCCAGGGCCGCATCGCCGCGCCGCGCGCCGAACGTACGCCGATCTCGGCAATGCACAGCGGACGGGCGCTGCGCTGCGCAACGGAATGAGCGGCGGCAAGAGTGGATTGGATGAGACGCCTACGCCTTTCCCGGTCGCTATCGGGTCCAAGGGGAGGATAGAGGGACATCGAAATGGCATCGAGCCGGTGCCAGAACCCGATCCGCTCTGCCTCTTCAGTGCCATGCGCGACGTAGCTCACCCGTCCGGAGAAACGCTCCCGTGCCGCGCCGATCACCTCGTCCCACTCATTCCGGCCGGTCGTCTGGCGCAGTTCGGTGCCGATTATCAGCGTATCGGCGCCTTCGTCCTGCGCGAGTTCGGCGAGTTGGACAACAATCGAACGATAGGCGGCGAACCACCGTGCCCAGTCTTCTGCGTTTCGCATCCGCACACTGCCCGCCCATCTTTCCGGCACCCAGACATGGGGCTTGACGATCGCGCGCAGTCCCGCCGCATGCGCCTGACGGATCGCCAGCCGAAGGCGGGCGGGCGGCACTGCGTCGCCATAGACGATACGCGGGTCATGCTCATGCGCCTGCCAGAGGAACGGAATGATCGCAACGCAGTTCGCACCGAGCGACGCGATGGCTTCGAGGCTCCGCGCTGCCGCGGCGCTGCCGTAGGGCGCATTGGCCGTCTCGATGAGGTTCAGCCCGCGCCCGGACACACGCTGCGCCGCCCACCCCGGCCCGACCATCCCGGCCAGACCTGCTACCCCGGCAAGCAACAGAAGCGCGCGGCGATCGCCGGAAACCGGTTCGTCCCGAATGCTCATGCCGGTCCCGGCCACGCTCGGCCGGCGAACGTTCCGGGTGCCGTCCAGGAAGGCACCGGTATCATATTGCTCGCTCTGAATGCCGCTTTTCGCATTTTCGTCCCTTCGTCTCGAAACCCGCCGCATCGGCTTCACGCGGAAGGCCTCCACACCTCCACGGGTCCCGGCACTCGAACCTGAACTGCATGCGCATCTGCCATGCAATGTTCTTTTTCAACAACCTATTAGTAGTCTGTGCGCAAAATGAAGGTCTAATCAGGCCGAGGATTTCATGGACGTTCTCCAGCTCAGTAAACTTCCGCCCGACGAACAGATCACCTTGCTTTTACGGCGATTGCAGCGGGCTGAAAACGCACGTCAGGATGCCGAAGCCCTTCTGGAAACCCGCGCCCGGGAACTCGACCGCAGTAATCAGGAGTTGCGCCGCCGGGAACAGGACCTGCAGGCGAGACTCGAATTCGGCAACAGGCAACTGCTCGCCGCGCAACGGATGGCACGAATCGCCACCATCTATCGCGCAAAAGACGATACCTTCTTCGTCTCCCCTGAATTCCGTGCCCTGCTGGGACTTAGCGACGGGACTGAAATAAACCCCAGCGTCCTGGCCATGGTCGTGCATCCGCTGGATCGGGATCGCGTCGCTCATGACGAATTTGCTTTCTACACCGATCTGTCCGCCAACGTCAGCCACGCGTATGAACACCGGATCATTCGACAATCCGACCGCGCGGTACGCTGGATGCGCTGGACGCTGAAGCGCGACGTGGACGAGAAGGGCCGGTTTCGTTCGATATTCGGGACGGTCCAGGACATTACAGAGCAGCGCAAGTCGGAACGCAGCGTGCGCGCTCTCGGCCTCATAGCGGAACGGCGGGTCAAACGGCTGAGCGAACTCACGGTGCGGCTGCAGGAAACGACGCGAATGGAGGCGCAAGCCGTCAGCTTCCTGCGTGCCGTCCTCGATACCGTGCCGCAGGGGATCGCAGTTTTCGACGAGGACCTGCGGCTTGCCGCTTGGAATAGCACCGTGGCCGGTCTGACCGAAATCGAACCGGGGCAGCTTCACGAAGGGCTCCCCTACAAGACGTTCGCCACACGGCACTGGCGACACGACCCGGCGGCAAGCGCGGACCGGCTGAGACGCGACGCGCGGGGCAAGGTCATCGAGCAGACGTTCGAGCAGGTCCTTTCGGACGGGCGGACCGTATACGCAGCGGTCATTCCGCGAGCCGAAGGGCGCGGAATGGTGAAGATCTACACGGATGTCACGAAACACAAGAAGACCGAGCAGTCTCTGCGTTCCCAGCGGGCCGAGCTTTCGGAACGAGTGACCGAGCTGGAGCGGCTGTCGCGCAAATTGCAGCACAGCAATGCCGCGGCGGAGGAAGCAAACCGTTCGAAATCGCAATTCCTCGCAATGATGAGCCACGACATTCGCACGCCGATGAATGGCGTGCTCGGCATGCTCGCGACGCTTTCGGCAACCGAACTGGCGCCGGAACAAAGGCGCCAACTCGATCTGGCACGGCAAGCCGGGTATCAGCTCAACGTGCTGCTGAACGACATCCTGGAGATCGTTCGCGCAGAATCGGGCAAACTCGAACTGCTTCCCGAACCGGTAAACCTGGCCCAGACACTCGATGGAATCGTCGATTTCTGGCAAATGGCCAACACCAATCCAGAGATCGCGATCAAGGTCAGCTTCGGTGGCGATCTGCCGAAAAGGATTTCGGTCGATCCCACGCGCTTCCGCCAGCTCATCGACAATCTCTTGTCCAACGCCCTGAAATATACGCCCGAGGGACAGGTGACGGTCCGCGCGCGCAGCACCGGCGCAGCCTTGAGGATCGAGGTCGAAGATACCGGGCCCGGCATCCCCGCCGACAAGCAGGCAGACCTGTTCACCGACTTTTCCCGGCTAAAGAGCATGACCCTGGATCATACCCAGAGCGCCGGCCTGGGGCTTGCGATCTGCCGGCGGCTGGTCAATGCAATGGGCGGCTCGATCGGTATCGAGAGCGAGCCGGGCGAAGGCAGTTGCTTCTGGTTCGAACTGCCCCTCATAGAAGTCGTGGAATCTGGAAAGCCGGTGCGAAACAAGCAATACCAGCGCCTCAAGACCGCCGATGGCCGCGCTCCGCGTCTGCTGGTCGCAGAAGACGTCGAAACCAACCAGCTCGTAATCGCCGGGATGCTCGATCTGATCGGTTGCGACTATCATATCGTTGCGGACGGCGCCGCTGCCGTCGAGGCAGTGAAGGACGACGTCTTCGACCTCGTCCTGATGGACGTGCGCATGCCAGTCATGGACGGCCGGGAGGCCACACGCGTCATCCGCGCACTTCCCGGTGCGAAAGCGCAGATACCGATCATCGGCGTGACCGCTCATGCCCAGCAAGCGGAACAGGCGCAACTCGTGGAAGCCGGAATGGATTCCTGCGTGACCAAGCCGATCCAGCTCGAGGTCCTCTCCTCGCGGATGGCGGAAGTTCTCGATCGATCAGAGCAAGTGCCTCTTCCGCAAAACGACCTGATAGACGTCGACGCGATCATGGCGCTGTTCGAAGCCCTGCCGGAAGCACGGCGGCATCAGGTAATGCTCTCCTCGACCAAGGATCTCTCAAGACTGCTGGCCGACTTGAAGAGTGCTGAACAAGCCGGCCACACCGATAACCGGGCACGCGCGGTGCATAGCCTGAAAGGGGTCGCGGGCAATATCGGCGCGCACCGGCTAGCCAATCTTCTGGCCGATAAGACGCAGGTCGACGTTGCCGAAGTGGAACGGGTAGTGGCGGATACCGTGAACGATATCCGCCACCGTTTCGGTCTCGGGGAACTGACCGGGGATCAATAGGCGCCGCGCGCGGTCACAACGGCAGGCACGGTACGGAAGAGCAGAGCAACATCGCGCAGCAGGCTCGGACGCCGGACGTAGTCGATATCCATCTCCACCTGCTTCTCGAAGGGGATTTCGGCGCGTCCCGAGACCTGCCAGGTGCAGGTGATGCCGGGCTTGACGTCGAGCCGACGCATGGCTCCGGGCCAGTAGGCGAGCACTTCCTGCGGCAGCGCAGGACGCGGTCCGACGATCGACATCTCCCCGCGAAGCACATTGAAGAGCTGCGGCAACTCGTCGAGCGACAGCCGGCGAAGCCAAGTTCCGACGCGCGTGACCCGCGGGTCGCGGCGCAGCTTGAAGCAGACCGAATCTCGATCCGAGCTGCTTTCGAGGCTCCCCCGCTGCCGTTCCGCGTCGACGACCATCGAACGGAACTTGAAGAGCGTAAACGGCCTGCCGTTCTTGCCGATGCGAACCTGGCGGAACAGTGCCGGGCCGCCATCCTCAAGACGGATAAGCAGGACTATCGCCAGCAGGACGGGAGCCAATGCCAGGATTCCGAGCGCGGAAGCGACGAAGTCTCCGGCGCGCTTGACGGCCCCGAAAGCACCGCGCGCAACGAGGGCATACGACAGCGCGCGAACCATGAACGCCACGTTGCCGACAAGATAACGATTGGCGAGGCGGCGCGGCTCCTGGGCGAGCCTCCACACCCACTCGCATCCGAGGTCGCGGAAGGCCGCCGGAGCGCGGGGAATACGGTTCGAGTAGTAATCGAACAACCCGCCCACGCCGAGCAGGACCGAGGCTTCGATGCGATCGGCGTTCTGCGCGATCCAGCGGTCCTGGCGCGGCACGCCGAGGCCGATGAACACCATTCCGGCACCGCTGGCGTTGATCTCCTCGATGATCCGGCCTTCGTCCTCGTCGCCGAAATAGCCGTGATGCGTTCCGACGATCTGCAGACCGGGGAAGCGATCGGCCATCGCCAGCGCGGCCGCGCGGGCGACGCCGTCCATACCGCCCAGAAGGTAGATGGAGACGCCTCGGTGCGCCGCCTTCTCGCACAGCAGCGGGAAAAGGTCGGTTCCGTTAAGGTTGTCGCCGAAGGATCGCCCCGCGAGCTTCGAAGCGATGCGCAGACCGGAACCGTCCGGAAGCACGAAATCGCTCTCTTCGAGCGACTGACGGTACTGCCTGTCAACGGCCGCGACGTTCACGCAGTGCGCGTTGAGAAAGGCCACGCGGGTGGGCAGGCGATAACGCGCCCGCTCGACGAGCAGAGTGGCGATATCCGCTCGACCGGCGTCAACGATATCGAAGCCGAACAGACTGCTTGTCGCCGGCGCAGCCGCGATCCACGGCGCGGGAATCTCTGCTCCGTTGACCGGTGCGGCGAAGTCGAAATCGAATGACTGATACATGGTGTCCTCCGTGAGTATTGTGCGGAGGGACACAGCAGCCACCGTGCCAATTCTATTTTTATATTTAAACTCAATTACTTATAGAATTTTTCGACCAAAAGACCGGGGTGCGCGAGCGGGAGCTTTTGCATTTTGCACAGCCGGATTGGCACTTTGCGATTGCAAGCTGCAAAACCGGGTGCCGGTTCGGTCCGTCGGACGAACATTCCCCGCATTTCCGCAGTTGGCACGGTCCTTGAATAAACGGCGATACCGATATTCGAGGAAACACCATGCAGCTTGCAAACGTCATCGAACGCGTCCTTCCCGCTTCCGCCAGACCGGTGGTCAGCGGCCTGGCCGCCTATGGCGCCGCGGAGATCGGCACGCGGGTGCTGCGCATTCTCGCTATCGTCGTGATAGCGCGGCAGATCGCCCCTGCCGAGATCGGCGTGGCCGCACTGGCTATCTCGCTGTTCGAGATCGTTCGCGTCCTTGCCAACAGCGGTATCGGCCAGCGGATCATCGCCGCGGCCGACGACGAACTCGACAGTGTCTGCAACGCTGCGCGCCTGCTGTTCACGCTGTGGTGCGCTGGCGTGGCCGCCGTCCAGCTTCTGGTCGCATGCATGCTCTGGCTCGTATTCGCCAAGCAGGACGTGGCGGCGATGCTCGCCGTGCTAAGCGTCGTCTACTTCGTAATGCCGCCGGGTCTCGTGCAGGTCTTCCTGCTGATGCGTGATGGCCGCCTGGGTGCGACCGCGCGGATCGCCGCCACGCAGACCGCAGCCGATCACCTGCTCTCTCTCATGCTCGCCCTTATTTGGCCCTCGGCCTGGGCTCTGGTGCTGCCGCGGCTGCTTACCGCGCCGATCTGGCTCGTCCTTGTCCGCCGCGCCCGCACCTGGAACCGTGCCGAGGGCGTCGCGCCCGCTCCGGCGCGCAGCTTCTTTCGCTTCGGAGCCGGAGTGCTGGTGACCGAACTCACTACTGCGGGCCGTCAGCAGTTCGACAAGCTGATCGTCGGCGCGCTGCTCGGTACCGAAGCGCTGGGCTACTATTTCTTCGCGTTCAACGCCGGGCTCGGCATCGCCAACAGCTTTGTCGGAGCGCTGGCAATCGTGCTGTTCCCGCACTTCTGCAAGACGAAAGACGAAGCGGACCGCGCGACCCGGCTGAAGCACGCGCTCGTACTCGCGCTCGGGGTGTTCGGCCCCATCGTGATCGCGCAAATCCTGCTCGCCCCCGTCTACGTGCCGCTACTGTTCGGCGAACAGTGGGCGCCGATGGCACCGCTGGTCTCGATCCTGTGTCTCGCCGCGCTGCCCATGATCGTCGCTTCCGTCACCACCGCCTGGCTGCGCGCCACCAATCGCGCCGAACGCGATGCAGTGATTGCCGGCGTCGGTAGCGCCGCCGCGCTGGCCGGTCTCGCCGTTGGCTGCCTGTCCGGGCTGGAAGCGGCCGCCTGGTCCTATGTCGGCGCGCTGTGGCTCGTCCTGCTCCCGGCAACCGGCCTCGTTATCGCCCATGGCCTGCGGGCCCAACGCAAACCGTCCTTTCCCAAGGAGTACTTCGCATGACCAATCCCTGCCCTCACTTTTCGGTCATCGTGCCCGTGTACAACGCGGCGGAGACGATCGACGCAACGATCGACTCGGTGCTCGCCCAGACCGATGCCGACTTCGAGCTGATCCTCGTCGACGATGGGTCCACCGACGACAGCCTGTCCCGCATGCTCAGCCGGGCGGAACAGCACGAACAAATCCGGCTGGTCTCGCGCAGGAACTCCGGGGTCTCCGCAACGCGCAACTTCGGTGTCGAAATGGCGCGGGGAACGCTGCTGGCCTTCCTCGACGCCGATGACCTGTGGCACCCGGAAAAGCTGGCGAGCCATCGCGCGGCGCACGATGCCGATCCCGATCTCTCGATCAGCTTCGCCCGGATCGCCTTCCTCGAAACCGGCGCCCCGGGCGATGCCCAGCCGCGTACGACCTCAACCGTCCCCGCCGGCCTGCTGACGGTCGGCCAGGTGATCGGCGAAAATCCGGTCTGCACGACGTCCAACCTCGTCGTAACCCGCGACGCGTTCGCGCGTATCGGCGATTTCGTGCGCGGCATGAACCATGCCGAGGATCAGGAATGGCTTGCGCGCGCCATCTCGCGCGGGGAATCGGTCCGCGGACTGCAGCAGCTGCTGGTCGCTTATCGCATGTCCCCGACCGGGCTCTCGACAGATTTCGAGGCGATGTACGCGGGCTGGCGGGAACTGGCCCAGCGGTTTGGCAGCCAGCACAATCTGCACGCCGCCGAAGCCCACTATTGCCGCTATCTCGCGCGCCGCGCCTTGCGCAGCGGCGGCGCGGCCAACACGGCGCTGCGCTTCGCCATGCGCGGTCTCGCGCTCGATCGCGCCGCTTTCCTCGACGACTTCCGGCGCGGCGGCGCGACGCTCGTCGCTTCGCTGGTTGCCCTTCTCATCCCGGGCACGCTTCGCACCCGCCTCTTCGCCTGACCTAAAAAAGGAACCCTGGAAATGAACACCCCCGCACGTGTTTCGGTCATCATGCCGGTCTACAACGTCGAGCGTTTCGTCGCCGAGGCGATCCGTTCGGTTCTCGCGCAGACCTACCCTCATTTCGAACTGATTATCGTCGACGACGGCGGCAGCGATTCGAGCATCGACATCTGCCGCAGCTTCCAAGACGCGCGCATCCGCATCGTCAGTCAGGCCAATCGCGGCCTTGCGGGCGCGCGCAACACCGGGATCGCGCATGCGCGCGGCGAGTTCGTCGCACTGATCGATTCCGATGATCGCTGGGCACCGGAGAAGCTGATGATGCACGTCATCCATCTGCGCGCCAGCCCGTCCGTTGACGTCAGCTATGCCGGCTCGCAATTCATCGGAGAAACCGGCCAGCCGCTCACCGCCTCGATGCGGCCCCGCCTGCTGGGCGTCTCCGCATCGCATCTGATGAAGCGCAATCCGGTCGGCAACGGCTCGGCGCCGGTGATCCGGCGATCCGCTCTCGATCGCGTGGCGTTCGGACACCCTGAGGAACTCGGGCGAACCTGCTGGTTCGACGAAACGTTCCGTCAGTCGGAAGACATCGAACTGTGGATCCGCATGGCCGCCGGTGCAGGCTGCCGTTTCGAGGGTATCGAGGGACAGCTCACCGAATACCGGATGGTCGGCGGCGGACTGTCCGCCAACATCGTCCGCCAGTTCGATACCTGGCAGCGCGCCATCGGCAAGGCGAAATCTTATGCGCCTGCGCTCGTTCGGCGCAACGAGCGTGCCGCCGCCGCCTACCAGCTGCGCTATCTCGCACGGCGCGCTGTGCAGCTCGGCGATTTCTCCTTCGGCCGTTCGCTGATGATGCAGGCGCTGGTGAAGCATCCGCTGATGGTGCTGTCGGAGCCGCGCAAGACGATCGAAACTGCATCGGTGGCGTTGGTCAGCCGGTTTCTGCCCGAGAAACTGCTCAACGCAATGGTGTCGCGGCGCCTGAACAACGCGGTCCCGGCATGACCCGCCTGCGCTGCGTGCACCTGAATGACGACTTCGCCATGGGCGGCGTCGTCAAGGCGCTCGGCATTTTCGATCATCCGCAACTTGCGGGGATGGTCGAAAGCCGGGTCCAACCGGTTACCCCCGGATGGCGCCTCGCGCCGCGTCTCGATGCGGACGTGATCGTCACGCACTTCCCGCCGAGCTGGCGCGCGCTGCCGTTCCTCGCATCGCTGCGCGTCCGCAATCCGTCGGCGCACCTTGTCCATATCGAGCACAGCTACACGGGTGCCTGGGAAGCCCTTTGCGTACCTTCCAGAAGGCGTTTCAGGCAGCTTCTGCGACTGTCGTACCGGTTTTTCAACGACATCGTCGCAGTGTCGCAGGGGCAACGCGACTGGCTCCTTGGCGCCGGTCTGGTCCAGCCCCGGCGGCTTCACGTGCTGCATCCGTGGAGCGGCGCCCAGAACCTCGATCGCGTTCCCCTGCCCGACTTCATGCCGAACCGCCCGCTACGCGTCGGCGCTCTGGGCCGCTTCGCGTGGGCGAAGGGATTCGATGTGCTGATCGACGCATTCGCTTCGCTCGATCCCGGGCAATTCGAACTCCGTCTCGGCGGCATGGGACCACTCGAGAGCGAACTGCGCGAGCGCGCCGCGAAGCTTGAACACGTCCGCTTCGTCGGCAAGGTCGACGATGTCGCAGCCTTTATGGCGCAGTGCGATGTCGTGGTCGTGCCATCGCGCTGGGAAGCGTTCGGGCAGGTCGCAGCCGAAGCTCGAATGGCGGGCAGGCCGGTGATCGTGGCCGATGTCGACGGCCTGCCTGAGCAGGTCGGACGCGCCGGCCTCGTCGCCGACTGCAACACTCCGGAGACGCTTGTCGAGGCGATCCGCCGTCTGACGCGATGCGACCTGCCCGGCATGGCCAGGGCGGCGCGGGCTTCGATGGCGAATGCAGAAACTGAACGAGCCTTCGCATGGCGGACGCTGTTCCAGAGAATAACCAAAACGAGGGCAAAAGCCCCAAGGCGTGGCATCGGGTCGGAAGGAAATGCCTCCAACCCTGTCTGACCGAAAAACTCCACGCCCAACTCCAGGCCTGACGCGCATGTTCGATCCCTCTCCCCTACGCGCGTCAGGCCTTTTCTTTTTTTGCGCATATGCCTGCTCCGGCCTGACTCATCACCAGCACCCCACTCGCCCCGTCTCCCTTTCGCAAAGCCCCGATCGACGAGATCTGCGGTAGCTCCACCGGCGGCGTGCCCTGCCGCGCTCAATCAGCAAAGCAATTATCCCGGCGCTGACGCATATACTGTCGGGGTATGTAGGAAGCGGGTAAGCTGTAAGGCTGAGCCCCGAGGCTCACAGGAGCGCTGGCGTCTCATCCTCCTGGGCTCTGTCTTCACGCAGTTGCACCGCGCGCCGTGCTGCGGCACCGATCAATACCAACGCCGGCCAGAACAGGTAGCCGAGCACTTCCAGATTTTCTCCGAAGGTATAGAGCCCCAGCAGCAACAGCATCGAAAAACCGACGCGGCCGATAGGATCGCGAACAGCCAGAAACCCGAGCACCACAAGGCTCCAGATCATAGGTACGGCCAAGGCCAGGAGGCCAAGCGCGCCTTTCACGAAGAGCAATCCATACCAGCTGTGATGCGAACCGATGGGCATGTACTCGACGAGGTGCGGCCCGCGCTCGACGATGCCGTGACCGAACCACGGGGCCTCGCTTCGCCAGCGTTCGATGGCGATGCGTCCGAGCGCGGCGCGCACGCGCGAGGAATCGGCGCGCGCGCTGGCAAAGTCAGACTTGAACTGGTCGAATGCGGCAATCGCGGCGGGCGCGAAAAAGCCAAGAAAGAGCACGCCCGCCGCGCCGAGCCACCAGATCTGCGCGCGACCGAGTTGGGAGAGCATGAATGCCGCGGGCCAGACCATGGCCAACGCAACCAGCGCGAGCCGCGATTGCGAGAAGAGCGCGACCGCCAGCGCGGCGCTCACGCCCACGATCTTCCAGCGCACCTCCTTCTCCTCAAGCGCACAGAGCGCATGGACGACGGCGATCATGCCCGCGGCCGGTGACCACGGCGCGAAGAACTGCCAGCGCGGTGTACCGACGCCGGGCTCTATCGTGTAGAGCACCACCGCAAAGTACTCGGGGCCGGAACCGCCCACCACCTTGAGCGGCGAGACCCACAGGGTTTCCGGCAGTCCGATGAAGGGAGCGACGAGAAATAGCGGCAAAAGCGCCAGCGTCTGGGCGCCGAGCTTGCAGACGGCGCGGTAGATGATTTCCGGTCGGACGTTCAATACCGCACCGGCGAATGGATAGAGTGCGAGAAGCGCCCAGCCCTTTGCCCAACCGATCGACGACTTGATCGTGGTCCCGATACCAAGGCCGTTGCCGAAGTGGCCGACGAGCAGGATCACCTCCATCGCCAGCATTCCGAGCAGCCAGAAAGTGACCACACTACCGATCGGCAACGGCTTCCGCTCGTCGGGAAGCAATGGGGCGGCGTAGAGTTTCCACGCCGCCATTGCCGCCAGTATCCACCCGAGTGCCGGGCCGGCGATATATAACCCACCGACGGCCCAAAGCACCCATGTGGCGCCGATAGTGCCTGCGATCAGGCGCTCGGCAGAAGCTTGCGCAGGATCGGCTGGCGAAGCCACGTCAAGGCAAATCCGATAAGAATGAGCAACGATGCAACGAAAGCACCGGCCAGGGCGAGCGGCACCGAAGGTGAGGACCGCTCACTGGGCAACGACGGTTCCTCGAAGGTCTGCACCAGTGGATAGGACGCGAACGGATCGGCCTTGTTGGTATCCAGACGCGCCAGCGCGGAGGAGAACACCGCCTCGGCGACACGATGTTCGCGAGTGAGGTCGGCAAGCTCGGACGCTTGAGCGACGAGTTCGGTCGAACGGGCGTTCTGCTCATTGATCTGGCCCCGAATCTCGGCAAGCGCCGCCTGGGCACCGGCCGAAGCACCTTCCTCGCCGATGAGCGCCTCGAACATGCGTTCGCGGCCGTCGCTCACCGACATGTCGGCAAACCGGTTCAGAGCAGCCGCGGACAGGCCGCTGACCGATCTGCCGCGCGCAATCAGTGCATCGCGCAGTGCCCCGGTTTCCGCATCCAGCTCAGCACGCGTGATATGCGACTCTCCCAATGTGCCGCCAGCTTCCGTCGCATCGGTAGCACGCTGGGCGTAGCGGTCCAGCAATTCGCGAAAAACCGGATCGGCCTTCAGCAACAATGCCTTGCGCACGCCATCCGGACCGATCTGCAGAACACTGCCAAGGCGCGCGCGAACCGCGGATCGTTGCGCCTGGGTGGTGCGCGCGTCGCGCTCACGATCCTCCAGCTTGTCGATCACGCCGATGCGGCTGTCGAACTGATCGAGGCTCACCAGCCCGGTACGGCCCTGGAAGTCCAGAAGACGACGCTGCGTATCCTGAACTTTCTTTTCGAGTTCGACGATGCGCTTGCGATCGGCCGCTTCGCGCTTCTGCGCCTCGTCCTTGCGCAAACCGACCAGAATGGTGAGGAAGGCATCCCGCAGTGCCTCGCTTCGTTCGCGGGCTTGCTCGGCGCTTGCCCCCGAGAGCGATATCTCGATCAGATTGGTCTGGTCGAGCAGTTTGATCGACGGCTTGGGAAAGCTGCCGGGTTCCTCGCCCACGAGACTGGCCGCGCGTCGACGGGTGATGTCCGCCATGAGCAGGCGTTTGTAGTTCTCGGTGGGGCTCAGCGTGGAGCTCGAGAAAGCCGAAGCGGTCACAGAACTCGCCTGTCCGACCGAGTCCAGGTTCAGCGAGCCGCCGACACCCGATCCGGGAAGGATCAATGTGGTCATGCTGGTGTAACGGACCGGCGCGACCACGAGATAGGCTACGGTGAGTGCCCATACGAGCAGCAGCGACGAGCCGACCGCCATGACATAGCGGCGATAGCGATGCGCGCTCGGCAAGCCATCGCGCACGACGGCCCAAAGCCTCATGAGGCGGCGCTGTTCGGGTGGCGCGAGCATCATTGACCGATAGCCTCTTCAACGAGGAGAGCAGGCGTCACCGCACTCGCGGCACTGCTGACGAGGCCGACGGCGTCGGCAAAGTTCATCATCCGGCTGTCGTAGCAAGCCAGAGCATCGCCCGGCATCAGATAGGGATCGCGATCGTCGCGGTCGGCATGACGCACGAGATCCTCGACCTCGCGCTCGATCACGACCGAGCGGCCGTTCATCGGATTACGGGAAATGAGGACAGCGCGCCGACGCGCGTTCATCGCGGAACCGCCCACGCAGTTCATCGCCACCAGACCTTGCAGCATGCGGGTACCGTAAGGAAGACTGGTGGCGTCCTTGCCGACCGCCGCGCCCGCATTGTTGTTGGCCGGACGCGAAAGGTTCGACATGAACACGCGAATACCCGGCGTGGTCACCGGCGACGGCCGCATCAGACTGGCGTCGAAGCAGCCGCTCGAAGGAACGACGATCCGGTCACCCGATGCGAGCATGATATTACCGGCCGCGGTGCCGTCATGGCCGGGCCGCAGGTCGAGGACCATCAGACGGCCGCCGCGAACCAGCCCGATCCGGGAAATATCCGCATCGGGGCGGACACCGCCCGCGGCACGCAAGGCGGCCGAAACCGAACGACCGACGTTGGCATCGCCGCTGGCTTCGCCTTCGCTCTGACCGATGCGATCCTCACGCGACCGTTCGCCGGCGCGGACCTGCCCCGGCTGGAACACCGCCCCGCTGACCGCCACCGAGACGCCCGCGCTTTCGACAAGCGACAGCGACGCGACACGACGCAAAGGACGCACGAGGCCGCGCGAAACCAGCAGCCTCGTGATCTCGCTCTCGGCACGCTCGGCCGTGCCGCCTGCGACGGTCACCGAGCCGGCACCCGGGAACATGATCCTGCCGTCGATGGCGACGACGTAGGTTCCGGTGAGCTTGTCGCTATCGCCGATCACGCGCAGCCGAAGCCGATCGCCGGGACCAAGCAGCATCGCCGAGGATGCAGCCAGGTCAGCATGCGGAAGCTCCGGAAGCCGGGTAGCGTTCGCGAAACAGCGCTCGCCGTTTTCCAGCGGTTCCTGTTGCCGCATCCAGGTGGCGCCTTCATTGTTTTCGGGCCGGGGGCCCGCCGCACAGCCGGCCAGCAACGAGGCGGCGGCGAGAAATAGGCACGTATTGCGCATTGTTCGATCTCCGGGACAGTTCTTGCCCCGGGGACCATCAAGGATCATGCCAACCCGCTATTCGCGCAAAACTCAGGAAACTCACGAGAAATATTGCCAAAAGCCATGGGATGTTTGCGTTTTGCAAAGGATTTTTTGCGATATGCGATGGCAGAAAGCAGGCTCTGCCATTTTGCAAAAGGCGCGTAACGGCAATTGCAATTTGGCATGTCTTCTAGGGTTTGATGCGCAGCCTGCGAAAAAGGAAACAAACCAAGCACGGAGAGGCGGAACGATGAAAGGAGTGATATTTACCGAGCTGGTCCAGTTCATGGAGCAGAACTTCGGGATCATATTCGTCGACGAAGTGCTCACGCAGGCTGATCTGCCCGGCGGCGGCGCATTCACCTCGGTGGGCAGCTACCCTTCTTCGCAGGCGCTGAAGATCGTTACGATTGCATCCGAAAAGTCCGGCGTTCCGCTCGAGGAACTCTGCCAGAACTACGGCAGCTTCCTGTTCGACCGCTTCGGCGAGCTCTTTCCCGATATTATGGAACTCTATGATTCCGCCGATGCCCTGCTCTCTCATGTCGGGCCGCACATCCATGAGGAAGTGCGCATTCTTTACAGGGACGCACAACCGCCAAGCGTAACGACCGAAAAGGACGGCGACACGCTCATCGTGACTTACGAGTCGCATCGGCCCCTGGGTCATATTGCCTATGGGCTCATTCGCCGTAGCCTCGAAGTTTACAAGGATCCGCGCAGCCTGACCTGGGAAGTCTCTCCCCGGGCCGACCGCGCGGTCTTCCGCCTGGCGCCTGCCTGATGACACGCCAGTCCTCCCGAATCCTCATCGTCGAAGATTCCGAGTCCCTCGCACAGACGTACGCGGGTATCCTCGAAGGCGACGGCCACGAGGTGAAAGTCGCCGGATCGGGCGAGGACGCAAATGCTGCGCTGGAGAGCGCCGCCGAGCCTTTCGACACCGTATTGCTCGATCTGCAATTGCCGGACTGCGATGGCCTGGAATGGCTCGAAGGCCGGCAGCAACTGACCAGCGACTGTTCGGTCGTCGTGATCACCGCGGACGGATCGATAACGCGGGCGATCAGCGCTATGCGCCTGGGTTCGTATGACTTCCTCGTCAAACCGCTCTCACCGCCGCGCCTGCTTACGACCGTCCGCAACGCTATCGAGCGGCGTAGCTTGGTCGAAAAGGCGGAAACAGCAAACAGGCTGACCAGCCGTTCCAGCTTTCACGGCTTCATCGGCAAAAGCCCGCCCATGCAGGCAGTCTATCGCGCGATCGAAAACGTCGCGGGTTCAAAGGCAACGGTTTTCATCACAGGTGAGAGTGGTACCGGAAAAGAAGTCGCGGCCGAGGCAATCCATCGTGCCGGGCCGCGGGCGCGCAAGCGCTTCGTCGCGCTCAACTGCGGCGCCATTCCCGAGAACCTGCTCGAATCCGAGCTGTTCGGCCACGTGAAGGGTTCGTTCACCGGCGCCATCGCAGATCGCGTCGGCGCGGCGCGCGAAGCAGACGGAGGAACCCTCTTCCTCGACGAAATCTGCGAAATGGAGCTGAACCTTCAGGTCAAGCTGCTGCGCTTTCTGCAAACCGGGATGGTCCAGCCCGTCGGCTCCAGCCGTCCGGTCTCCATCGACGTGCGCGTGATCTGCGCCACCAACCGTGATCCGACGAGGGAAGTCGCCGAGGGACGTTTTCGCGAGGATCTGTTCTATCGCCTGGCCGTCATTCCACTGGAACTGCCCGCGTTGCGCGATCGCCCCGGAGACGTCGAACTGATCGCGCAGCACTTTCTGGAAAGGTTCGCCGAGCAGGAAGGCAAGACGTTCGATCCGCTCGGCCCCGAAATCGTCAAAGAACTCGCATCCCGGCAGTGGCCGGGAAACGTCCGCGAGCTGCAGAACCTCATGTTGCGCACGACGGTGATGAATGCGGGACCGCACCTGACGGTCGCCGATCTTCCCGCCGAACGCCGGGCGGGAGCGCAAATGGCACCACGCATCGAGCCCACCGCTCAAGCTCCAGCGCATGCAAGCCAGTTCGCCGAACCGCGCACGCTGGCCGAGATCGAACGCGCCGCCGTGGAAGCCGCGATCAGCCGCGCAGGCGGAAGCATACCCGCAGCGGCGAAGGAACTCGACGTCAGTGCATCGACGATCTATCGCATGCGGAGCCGCTGGGAAAAGCTGGAACGCCGTTCTGCGCCAATGGCCGCGCCTCAGGACTTCAACTGACCCCATGTACGAAACGAGGATTCACGCTGGCGTCTCCGCTGGCGGTCTTTGCGATGTCAGCAGTCCCGATGAGGAAAATTTTCTACCCACTTTTCAACCTAGGTCGCGGCGATACCTAAGCCGGCGATCACCCGTCAGCACATTCGGCGTCTGAGGAACCGCCGGACACGTATGAGATTCCAGTGCGCTCTCTCCATGAAAAGCAGTATTGTCCGTCCGTATCCACGCAAGCGGCTGGGCCGAGAGCGCGCCCTTTGTTCCGCGTCACCAACTGGCCTTGCGCCACTTTGCCGTTTCCAGCATCGTCTTGGCCGATATCGACCTGACATCGGGAATGGCATTCTTGCGCGGGCGACCTCTGCCGGCGACCGGGAAGATCATCGCGACATCATGTGCGTAGACCTTCTGCTTGAACGGAATGCCAACTGCCCAGGTAAAACCGCGTTCGCTCAGACCCTGCCGGAAGGGCGCGGACATGCCATAGCCTGCATCCGCAAGAACGCAGCCGAAGCTCACACCTGCCGCACGGATCCGGTCGATCTCGGCCAGCGCGATCTCGGGCTTGGTCCTGTAAGAGCGGCAATCGGTGGGAACGCCGGCCTGCTCCAGTCGGGCCGTATCGCTGGTCCAACTCTCAGGAAGGAACAAGCGCAAACCGATCATGACCGGAACCTCGCCCGATGCCAGCGCTGTCGATACCAGCGTCTGACAGTTGGCGTTCTTGCCAAGCGTCGAGGCATATTGCGGCGCCACGCCAACCGAATGACGGCCTTTCTTGGGCAAGGCCGTATCGTCGATGATCAGCCAGGCATCGTTGCCACCGACCTGCCTGTCGGCTTCGGCCAGCAGCGCCGCCTCAAGCGGTTCTTCGTCCCACACGCTGCTGGCAATGAAATGATGCAAGCGGTCGTAACTGACATCATCATCGCGCGCCGCCATCGGCTGTATGCTCTTGCGATCCCCCGGCCCAATGAGGCCTGCGATATACGCCGGACACATCCGGGAGCGCGTCTTGTGCCGCAACCCCGCTACAAACGGTGCCAGCCAATCCTCCAGTTGGCCACGCCAGTCCGTTTCCATCGCCAGCCTCCACAAAAGCTGGCTCCCCATGAATCACCCAAACCCTTGCGGAGAAATCCCGGAAACAAAACCGTCAACACAAATCTGCCAAAGTAGTGCTAGCGACTGATCGGCTGCTCGCAATGATCGAGGTCGCGCCCGAAAAACTGGGCTTCCTGCGCGAACAGTTGGAGACGCCCGAGTTTACGGGGCACGTGGTCTGGGCGCTCTATAACGATCCAGACCTGCCCGAGATATCGGGCAAAACGCAGATCGGAGCGGAACTGGCTGTTAAGTACGGCATCGTGGACAAGGAGGGGCGTCGACCGCCATCCTATCGCGATACGCACAGCGTCGTGCCATTCGACTACTACCCCCTCATCACGCGTTGACAGCCATTGAAACACGAGCCTCATCGGCAGATCAAAGGACACTCGCTTGACCTCACCCCGCATCCCACCCCTGCCCCGCGAGGAATGGACCGAGCACGCGCGCGATGTCTTTGCATACTGGGAAGGCGAACCGGCCCGCGCGAGCGGATCGCGCTCCAACACGATGACGACACTGGCAAATCATCCAGCTCTGGCGATTGCTTCGTTGAATCTGGGCAAGTATTTCATGGTAGATTCCACACTCACTGCGCGCCAGCAGAAGCTCATTGTCTTGCGCGTGGCGCACCGTTGCGGCTCCACTTATCAGTGGGTGCACAATTCACTTGGCGCCCTCCGGGTCGGCGTCACGCAAGAGGAAGTCGAGGCCATGAAGGAGGACGCGGATTCGTCGGTCTGGGGCGAAGAGGATCGCTGCCTGATGATCGCCATCGACGGAGCCTGCAACGGTGGCCGGTTCGACGATGCGACGTGGGAGCGCGTGGCCGCCGTCTTCGATCGCCGGCAGATCATGGATGTGATCCACGCCAGCGGATACTTCGCGATGGTCGCATGGACCCTGATCGCACTCGAAGTGCAGGTGCAACCTGATTTCGCGGCCTTCTCCAGGAGCCGCGCAAAACAAGACTGAGGGCAGCAGGCCAAGGGAAGAGAGGTTCATGAAAGCAATGGCGCATGTTGAGGACGATTTTGAGAAACTCAAAGCCGAGGTCCGGCTTCTCAGGGACCGACAGGAAATCCTGGACGTCATCGTACGGGAATCGCGTGGACGCGACCGCCACGACGCGGAGTTGACTGCCAGTTGCTATTGGCCAGAAGGAGCCGACGAACATGGCCCCGTCCCCTTTCCGGCTACTGAATACCCCGAAAAGGCGAATCTCGGCCATGCGGCGGCGTTCGCCATGAATCAGCACAATCTCGCCAACCACACCTGCGAGATCGATGGCGACACGGCCTTTTGCGAGACTTATGTGGTCGGCACGATGCTCTCACATGACGGCTTAACCTGCACGCTCGCCGCCGGACGATATATGGACCAGATGGAGCGCCGCAACGGAGAGTGGCGGATCTTATGGCGACGAACGACGGTGGAAACGGCCATGCAAGGTGATGCCAGCTGGTTGCACAGTCCGCCAGTCAAAGGCTTCCTCAAGGGCACGCGCGACAGATCGGACCTGTCCTATGCGCGGCCCTATGAAATTGGCGGGCCTGGCGCGAGATGGTAGGAAACGATTCCACTTCGGCGGCTGTATGATCCCTGCGGCATGCCTGCATTGCCTGCGCGAAGCCGCGGCGCGATGATCTGGTCACGAAACGCTCGCCTTTAGCTTGCTCCTGACGTCACAAGATCTCGATAACCGCTTCTGGCCCGCGTTGCCGGCCCATCGCTAGATGAGGCGCTGCCTGCGCGGTCGCACAGCTGCATCACAGCAGCATGACGCTCATGTCGGCCAACTTCTTCAGTTCGGCGCGCGCGGCGCCCGACCTCGCACGCACTGCGAGGCTGTGAACGATCGACGCGGCGAGTTCACCCTGCAAGCACTCGGCTGGCGATGGCGATGCGTTTCCCGCGATAAGCCGGGCCATCCCCTCGTCCAGGGCACGAAGGGCGGCCTCCAGTTGCTTACGCACGACTTCATTGCAAACCGCTTCGGCGGTGGCGGTGCACAGGACAAGGCAGCCGCGCGACTCAGGAGAGCCGCTTAAGTAGAGGTCGATCGTCCTTCGAAAGAACGCCTGCAGGCGATCGTGCTTCGTTTCGCCGACACGCATGCATTCGGCGATATTCTCTTCCATTCGCCCCTCGAAGTGGCGGAGACAGGCGAGATAGATGTCGTGTTTGCTTCCAAATGCGGCGTGAAGGCTAGGCCGGTTGATCCCGGCGGTAGCCGCGAGCTCATCGAGCGATGTCGGCGCATAGCCCTTCGTCCAGAAAACCTCGAGCATCGCCTCCAGCGCCGCGTCTGTGTCGAACGACCGCGGTCGCCCCCGTCTTGGGCCCTGCTCACTTTTTATGCCGCTTCGCACAGAAACACGTTGCTCCATGTTTATTTGTGTGCGAAATCGCATAAAATTATTGTGGAGGCAAGTTCACGTGATCCTGTATTTTTCGCCGATGTCGTGCTCGCTCGCTTCGCGCATCTCGCTTTATGAGGCGGGACTTGTCGCGGATTTTCAGGTTGTCGACCTTGCCAGCAAGAAGCTTGCCGACGGATCGGACTACTTCGCCGTCAATCCCAAGGGACAGGTCCCGACATTCGTGACTCGCGACGGCGAGATCCTGACCGAGGGGCCGGCCGTGCTGCAGCATATCGCCGATCTGGCGCCGGATAGCGGACTGGCGCCGCCCAATGGCAGCTTCGAACGGTCCCGGCTTCAGATGTGGCTCAACTATGTCGCCACCGAGATCCACAAGGCCGTTTTCTATTTCGTGTTCAATCCGGCCGTGCCGGACGAGACACGCACCTTCGTGATGGAAAAGCTGCTCCCCCGGCAATACGCCTTCCTGGCCGCCCATCTGGACGATCAGGAGTTCCTCCTGGACCGCTTCACCGTTGCCGATGCCTATCTCGTCGCCACGCTCAACTGGGCGGTGTTCAAGGGAATAGATCTCTCCGCATGGCCCGCGCTCGACCGGTACTACGAGCGAGCGATGGCCCGCCCATCGATTGCCAGGGCCATGCGCGAGGAAGCCGAACTCGCCAATGGCTGATCCTCTCATGCGCCGGCTGGGCCGGGAATCGCGCTGGAGCCTTGTTGCGCAGTTCGGACAGATGGCGGCCCAGCAGCTTGTCCATACTCTGGGCCGCCAGCTGGGGCTGCGCAAACCGATCGGGCTCGACCCGGAGGCGCTTGTCCTTCCCGACAGCGCGTTATGCCGAAAGGCGGTCGGGTTCGTTGCGGAGGTCTCACCGGCCTACCTGCTGAACCACGGCATTCGCAGCTTCGTGTTCGGAAGCGCGATCGGCCGCTACGACGGGTTTGAATTCGATCCCGAGCTGCTGTTTCTGGCGTGCGTCATGCATGATCTCGGGCTCGTGCCCCAATGCGAGGGCCCTGAGGATTTCGAGATCGAGGGAGCGAGAACGGCCCGGCGGAGCCTGATTGGCTGGGGAACCGAGGTCGATCGTGCCGACATCGTCCACGAGGCGATCGCCCTTCACGCGAGAATCGGCCGCGCACAACGCAAAAGTCCCGAAGCTGCGCTTACGCACCTTGGAGCTGGGATGGATGTGATTGGCGTGCGCAAGGAAGATTTCGACCGTGCAGAGGTCGAGAGGGTCGTCGAGCATTGGCCTCGCGAAGGCTTCAAGCGCTGCTTCTCCCAGCGCCTGTCCGCGGAAGCGCGGATGAAGCCAGACTCGAACATTGCCGGCCATGTCGGCCTGGGCTTCATTCGCAAGATCGAAACGGCACCCTTCGCCGAATAAAAACCCTGATATCGTGGGCCGGAGACAACCGCCCCGCAGGACGTCCCTCATGGCGCATGGCGGTCACGGCTTTTGGGTTGCCAAACTGATGTGGTCACCCAGAACGCTTTCCGAAGTGCTCGCGATCCCGCCGGCATTGGCGTGGAGGAAGTAATCGTACCAGCCCGAAGCGCTCACGGCCGATTGCAATGCCGCGAAAGCCGCCTCGTCCGGCACACGATAGACCGCGAAGAAATCGTAGTCGACGCGCATGTCGACATCCTGCCGGTTGTGGCCCCAGGCGATCACCTCGATGCCGAGGGCGAGAACGTCGGCGATCGCTGGCCCGAGTTTGGCGACGTAGTCGGCGCGGCCTGCCTCTCCGAGATCATGCCACGCCTGCTTGTACGACCAGAGCTCGATAAAAATCTGCTGCATCCTGTCTCCCTTCTTTATAGTATTCGCGCGAGCCGGCTCAGAAGCGCAGGCGCGTGCGGAGGAACCACTCCCGGGGTCGGCTAAAAGCCCCCTCGACAACTCCCACGGCAACCGGGTCGGCATAGCCGGACAGCAGATAGGCCTTGTCGGTGAGGTTAGTGGCCCCGGCACTGACGGTCCATCGTTCATCTGGGGAAGCCCAAGCGATCGAGGCGTTGATAAGGCTGTAGCCCTCCTGCTTCAGGAGGTGGGTATTGATCGCGTCCTTGTAGTGCCCTGATTTGCAGGACCAATCTCCGCGCAGCCGCAGTTCGCCCAAGGGGCCTTCCGCCAGGCTGAGCGACGCACCGAGATTGGCTGTCCATTCGGGCGTGTTCGGCAAGGCACTGCCGAGCGTGATACCCGCCGCCCGTTCGTCGAGTGCCCTGTATTCGGCGTCCGTATAGCCCAGGCCGCCGGTGATCCTGAGCCACCGTGCCGGCGCCGCTTCCAGTTCCACTTCAACGCCCCGGATTCGCGCCTTGCCGGCATTGCGAACCTTCGGCGCCACGCCGTCATTGAGGATGATCTGCAGATCGGAGTAGTCCGACCAGAACAGCGCGGAATTGAGCCGCAGAGTGCGCCGCAGAAGCTCCAGCTTCGTTCCCACCTCATAGGTCGTGACGAATTCCGGATCGAAACTGGGGATCACGGGCTCTGGCGGGAAAATGCGCTGGGTGAAACCGCCGGACTTGAACCCTCTTGCATAGCTTGCATAAACCATCACGCCATCCGCGGCCCGATAGGCGATCGAGGCCGAGCCGGTGAACTCGTTCGCTTTCGTGGTCGCCGTGTCTGGAGGCAGGATCAGGTTGCAGTCGGGGTTGTTTGCCGGAATGAGCGCGCAGCTCGTTCCCCCGGGCCCGGTCAACGTTCCGGTCCGGTCGGCAGCGATATATTGTTCCGGTGAGAAATGCTTGGTCTCTTCCGTGTAGCGGCCACCAAGAGTGACATCGATCCGGTCGGTCAGTGCGAAAGTCGCTTGCCCGAACGCGGCATAGCTTTCGTTGTCGACCGTCCCCCCCGCTCAGAAAATCCGCGATCGAGAAACTGAGCGTGTTCCGGTTTTCTCCCTCTTCCTTGAGGTAGTAGAGACCGATGAGCCAGTTCAGCCGCTGCTGTAGCGCAGCGCCGCCCAGCTGAAGTTCCTGGCTGAACTGGTCCTGTTGGTACTCGTCGCTCGTCGTCGCGAGATTGATCGGAGCCGCGTCGGTCTCGAGCGTGAACCTGCTGTCGAGCTCGCGGTATGCCGTAATCGATTTGACCGTAAGCACACCGATTTCCCATTCGAACGCAGCTGAGATGCCCCACAGATCGAGATCCGAGTAGTTCGGTCCGGTACCGAAGTTCGTGTATGGATCGTCGGGAATCCACTGCGCGGTGAAGCACTCGGGCAAGTCCGGCGTCGGCGTGAACGGTCCGCCGCAGACCGCGCCGTTGAGCACCTTGTTGCTGAAGAAAACAAAGCTCAGCGGATCGGCGGGGCCGGGCGCCGCGTCGACGACATTGACGCCGAGAAGCGTGACCGGGGCGGCGTTTTCCCGGTTGCGCGTGCCGTCGAAAGCGATCGTCGCTGCAAATCCCGAACCGGCATCGTAACGTGCGACCACCCTTCCCGCGAGACTGTCACGATTGCCGAGGCGGTCGCCTGCCAGGACGCGGTCCACGTAGCCATCGCGGCTCTGGTAGGAAGCGCTGGCGCGAACCGCGAGACTGTCGCTCACAGGCAGGTTCACGTAGCCTTTGATATCGAAGCGCGAATAGCTTCCGGTCGCGAGCTCGATCGCCCCTTCGAACCGATCCGAAGGCGGCTGCGAAGTCAGGACAACCGCCCCGCCGATCGTGTTCTTGCCGAACAGCGTGCCCTGCGGTCCGCGCAGGACCTGCACGCTTTGCAGGTCGAGCGTATCCAGCAGCGAACCGATCGAACGGCTTATGTAGACCCCGTCGAGATAAAGGCCGACCCCTGGATCGGTCGTCAAGGTAAAGTCTGTCTGGCCGACGCCTCGAATGAATACGGTCGCGGCGGCCGAACTGCCCGCAAGGTTCGCGGTAGCCTCGAAGCTCATGTTCGGCGTGTACTTTCCGACATCGGCGACGGTTTCGATCCGCCGCTCCTCAAGCGCGCGCGCGTCGAACGCCGTGATCGAGATCGGCGTGTCCTGAAGGTTCTCGTCGCGCCGGCGGGCTGTGACGACTATCGAATCCAGCTCACCCGGGTGCGTTCCGGTGTCCGCCCTGTCATCGCTTGCCGGGGCCTGCGCGCTCGCGGGCGTCGCATAGCCGGCGCCCGCAAGAAGCGCATAGACCGCAAATCGTGTCTTCCACATCGTTGCCCCCTGATCCCTAAGCTACCCGATGACGGAATAGTGACGGGCTGAAGGGGGCACGGACAACGTCAATAAGGCGTCATATCGCGCCAAACAGCAGCACTGGCGGCGACCGCTGGCGCCGGACCTAGCGCGGGCCGATCCCGGTGCCGCCCCCCGAGGGCCAGACGGTATCAGAGGGATTGCCGCCGCGAAGACGCACGAAGGTGCGGCGCATCTGCTGCTCGCTGGAGAAGCCGCAACTGCGCGCCACGTCCTTGAGCGAGCGGTCATTTCTGGAAAGCAGGCCCAGTGCCTTTTCCAGGCGGATTTCAGCAACCGTTCGCGCGGGTGTGCGGCCCACCGAACTGGTGTAGCGCCGCTCGAAGGTTCGCGGTGTCATGCCAACCTGCTCCGCAAGCCGCTCGACCCGCAGGTCTTCCTCGATATGTTCCAGAATCCATGCGTGCAGGCGGGAGAAATCCGGATCCTCACTCCGCTGGGCGCTGAGCTGGAGGCTCAATTGCGGCTGAACGCCCGGTCTCTTCAGAAACATCACCAACATTCCGGCCAGGTCCACGGAGAGCGAATGGCCCACATCTTCCTCGATCAGCGCGAGCGCCATATCCATGCCGGCGGTGAATCCCGCCGTGGTCCACAGTTTACCGTCACGGACATAGACCGGATCGGTCTCGGCCACTTCCAGGTCATAGCGCTCCAGGATCGTGGGGCGGGATTGCCAATGCGTGGTAATGCGGCGCCGTTCACAAAGGCCCGCCGCCGCCAGCAGAAAAGTGCCGGTACACACTCCGCAGATCCGACGCGCGTTTCCAGCATTGGCTGCAAGCCATTCCACGGCAGGCGAGGGCACGGGTGGATCGGCAGGCGGCCCGCCGCCCGCGACGATGATCGTATCGATCGACGATCCTTCCAGCTCTGCCCATGGCCGCGCTTCGACGGCGACGCCCGACCATCCCCGGACCATTCCTCCATTTTCCGAGACGATCACGACTTTGTAAGCGCCAAGGCCTCCTGTCCGGCCATACTGCTCGGCGAGTTCGAAAACCTCGGCCCATGCGACAACATCGATCATCGTGACCCCGTCGAATGCCAGGATGACGATGTTTCTGCGGTTGCCTTCCGTCCGGATGGCTTCGGGCGTAACGCCTGGAAGGCAGGTCGTTTGCGATACTCTCGTTGGCATCCGGCGTCCTTCGCTTCCAGTGTCGCAGTCAAACCCGCGGTGTTGTTGCACTCGGCGAGGCGCTGATGCTCGCCTCCCCCCTGCCCACTTCCTGCGCTATATCGGAGCAGCGCGTAGGCAGCGTACACGCGTTCAGCGCGCAGGCGACACACCGCAACCCGTCGACGAAGGCTTGTTAGCCTACAATACTGATCTCCATATCTATTTGGTTCGATAAGCAGCTCGAATGTTGGCTCATGTGTGCCATCGTGGAGGTAGCGGCGGCTTGATATCACCCGGCGCCGCGCAACGCTCGAACGGAGACTTCCTCGATCCAATCGGCGCGATGTTCGCCAACCATACGCACCGCACGATTGCGGACCTCGGGCGAAAACTTGTTCCGAGTTCTACTCATAACGAAAGCTCCTTCTCATAAATCGGAGCCTCCGGAAAACCCGGGACGCTTCAGTGTCCCGGATTTGCCACCGGCCAGTAGGAGAGATGAAGCAAATTCGGCAGGCGTCATGAACCCCAGGGTTGTGTGAGGTCGGCTCTCGTTGAAATCCGTCCTCCACGCCTCGATCTTGGTCTTGGCGTCGTCCAATGACAGGAACCAATGTGTGTTGAGGCATTCGTCGCGCAAGCGGCCATTGAAGGGCTCAACGAAGGCATTATCGGCCGGCTTTCCGGGCCTGTTGAAGTCCAGTGTGACCCGGTTGATGTAGGCCCAGTGGTCGAGGGCGCGCGAGATGAATTCGGTCCCATAGCACATTGGGAAGCGGTCCCTCGAAGGGCCGCATCGCCTTGATGAAGACAAGGGCGCGTAGCGCCTGCCGG
>NZ_MWMO01000025.1 GCF_002556635.1 Novosphingobium sp. PC22D
AACCTTGTGATTTCGATTACTTGGACTTCGATAAAACCCACGCTTTCCTGCGGGCTTCAGCGTTCTTCACCGGCGACCAGATATTGGCGACGGGCTCGAGCGTTCCGAGCCGCAGCCCCCCTTCCTCCATCGCTTCCTCCACGATCCGCCGGTGCGGCTCGATGCCGTCCAGCGCGCCGGCAATGGCTTCGAGCGGGGACTGCTCGCCGCGATAGAAGGCGCCGGGGCGCGGCTGGGTGATCAGCATCGCCACGCGCCGCTCCGGATCGTAGGGCAGGACCGCCACCGCGCCGCCGCTTTCGAGCACTTCGCGCTCGACAACGGCGCCGTCAGGCAGCGCGACCGTCGCCTTGAGGAAACGGAAGAAGCCCTCGTAGACGATCTCGGTCCGCAGGATGTGCGTTTCGCTCACGATCCCGCGGCCCGGGTCAGTCGAGGTTCGGGCGCAGCCAGCGCTCGGCCACGGCCACGTCGATGCCGCGCCGCGCGGCGTAGTCCTCCAGCTGGTCGCGCCCGATCCGCGCGACGCCGAAATACTGGCTTTCCGGGTGCGCGAAGTAGAAGCCCGAGACCGCCGAGGTCGGCAGCATCGCCTGGCTCTCGGTCAGCGTGATCCCGGCGTTGTCCTGCGCGCGCAGGAGGTCGAACAGGATCGGCTTGAGCGAGTGGTCGGGACAGGCGGGATAGCCCGGCGCGGGGCGGATGCCGCGATACTGCTCGCGGATCAGCGCCTCGTTGGTGAGCTGTTCGCCCGGCGCATAGCCCCACAACTCGGTGCGCACGTGCTGGTGCAGGCGTTCGGCGAAGGCCTCGGCGAAGCGGTCGGCGATCGCCTTGAGGAGAATGTCCGAATAGTCGTCGTGCGCGGCCTTGAAGCGGGCGATGTGCTCGTCGATGCCGTGGATGCCCACCGCGAAGCCGCCGAGCCAGTCGCCGTCCGGATCGACGAAGTCCGACAGGCAGAAGTTGGCGCGGCCCCGGCTCTTCTTGAACTGCTGGCGCAGCATCGGCAGGCGGGTGCCGTCGGTGAGCAGGATGTCGTCGCCGTCCTGGTGGCATTCCCAGAACGAACAGACGCCGCGCGCCGAGAGCCACTTTTCGGAGATGATCGTGTCGAGCATCTTCTGCGCGTCTTCGAACAGGCTGCGCGCGCTTTCGCCCACGACCTCGTCCTCGAGGATCGCGGGGTAAGTGCCGGCCAGTTCCCAGGCGCGGAAGAACGGCGTCCAGTCGAAGGTCTTGCGCAGATCCTCGAGGTCCCAGTCCTCGAAGACGTGCAGGCCCGGCGAGGCCGGTGCGGGCGCCTTGTCGGCGAAGTCGGCCGTGAACGCGTTCGCGCGCGCCTCGGCGAGCGGCAGCAGGTCGGACTTGCCCTTGCCCGCGCGCGCCTCGCGTACCTTGTCGTAGTCGACCGCGACCGATTCGACGTATTTGTCGCGCTGCGTGTCGGACAGGAGCTGCGAGGCGACGCCGACCGCGCGGCTCGCGTCGAGCACGTGGATCACCGGGCCCTCGTAGGCCTCGTCGATGCGCAGCGCGGTGTGGACCTTCGAGGTGGTCGCGCCGCCGATCAGCAGCGGGATCGACATTTCGGCCCGCTGCATTTCCTCGGCCACGGTCACCATCTCGTCGAGCGAGGGGGTGATGAGGCCCGACAGGCCGATGATGTCGACGTCCTCGAGCTTGGCCTTTTCGATGATGTCGGACCAGGGCACCATCACGCCCATGTCGATCACTTCGTAGCCGTTGCACTGGAGCACGACGCCGACGATGTTCTTGCCGATGTCGTGCACGTCGCCCTTGACGGTGGCCATGATGATCCGGCCCTTGGCCTTCTGGCCAGGCTGCTTTTCCGCCTCGATGTAGGGGATGAGGTGGGCGACCGCCTTCTTCATCACGCGCGCGGACTTCACCACTTGCGGCAGGAACATCTTGCCCGAGCCGAACAGGTCGCCGACCACGTTCATGCCGTCCATCAGCGGCCCCTCGATCACCTCGATCGGGCGGCCGCCGCGTTCGGCGGTGGCGGCGCGCATTTCCTCGGTGTCGTCGACGACATGCGCGTCGATCCCCTTGACCAGCGCGTGCTCGATGCGCTTTTCGACCGCCCAGCCGCGCCATTCCTCGGCGGCCTTTTCCTCGGCGACCGACTTGCCCTTGTAGCTTTCGGCGAGCTCGATCAGCCGCTCGGTGGCGCTCTGGTCGCCCTCCTTGGGCGTGCGGTTGAGGATCACGTCCTCGCAGGCCTCGCGCAGCACCGGGTCGATCTGGTCGTAGACGTCTAGCTGGCCGGCGTTGACGATCGCCATGTCGAGCCCGGCGGGGATCGCGTAGTAGAGGAAGACCGAGTGCATCGCGCGGCGCACCGTCTCGTTGCCGCGGAAGCTGAACGAGAGGTTCGACAGCCCGCCCGAGAAGTGGACGTGCGGGCAGGCCTCGCGGATTTCCTTCACCGCCTCGATGAAGTCGACGCCGTAGTTGTTGTGTTCGTCGATGCCGGTGGCGACGGCGAAGACGTTGGGGTCGAAGATGATGTCCTCGGGCGGAAAGCCGATCCCGGTGAGCAGCTTGTACGCGCGTGTGCATATCTCGACCTTGCGGTCCTTGCTGTCGGCCTGGCCGGTCTCGTCGAAGGCCATGACGACCACGGCGGCACCGTAGGCCATGCACTTGCGCGCCTGTTCGAGGAACGGCTCCTCGCCTTCCTTCATGCTGATCGAATTGACGATCGGCTTGCCCGAGACGCACTTGAGCCCGGCCTCGATGACCTCCCACTTCGAGCTGTCGATCATCACCGGCACGCGCGAGATGTCGGGCTCGGCGGTGATCAGCTTGAGGAACGTGGTCATCGCCTCGACCGCGTCGAGCAGGCCCTCGTCCATGTTGACGTCGATCACCTGCGCGCCGTTCTCGACCTGCTGGCGCGCGACGTCGACGGCGGTGGCGTAGTCACCGGCTAGGACGAGCTTCTTGAACCGGGCCGAGCCGGTGACATTGGTGCGCTCGCCGATATTGACGAAGCGCGTGGATGATTGCGTGTTCATTTCGATCTCCCCCCTTCGGCGCGGAAGGGGTCGGGGTTCAGGGCAGGGCGAGAGCGCGGCCGACGCGGGTCAGGCCGCCATCACGAACGGTTCGAGGCCCGAAAGGCGGGTCTTGCATTCGACCTCGGGAATCTTGCGCGGCTTGCGGCCCGCGAGCATCTTCGCGATCGCGGCGATGTGGCCCGGCGTGGTACCGCAGCAGCCGCCGACGACATTGACCAGCCCCTCGTCGCTCCACACGCTGATCAGTTCCGCGGTCTTTTCCGGCAGCTCGTCGTACTGGCCGAGCTCGTTGGGCAGCCCCGCGTTGGGGAAGGCCATGACCAGCGTGTCGGTGTCCTTGGCGAGTTCGGCGAGATAGGGGCGCATCTTGTCCGCGCCGAAGGCGCAGTTCGCGCCCACGGTCAGCGGCTTCAGGTGCCGCAGCGTGTACCAGAAGGCCATGATCGTGTGGCCCGAGAGGTTGCGCCCGCTCATGTCGGTGATGGTGAAGCTGAGCATCACCGGCACCCTGCGCCCGCTTGCCGCCTCGGCTTCGCGCGCGGCCAGGCCCGCGGCCTTGGCGTTGAGCGTATCGAAGCAGGTCTCGATGAGGAGGAAGTCCACCCCGCCCTCGATCAGCGCGTCGCACTGCTCGCGGTAGTTGTCCTTGAGCGTGTCGAAGTCGATCTCGCGGAAGCCGGGATCGTTGACGTCGGGCGAGATCGAGAGCGTCTTGTTGGTCGGCCCGATCGAGCCCGCGACGAAGCGGCGCTTGCCGTCCTGCGCCTCGGCGGCATCGGCCGCTTCACGCGCGAGATGCGCGGCGGCGATGTTGAGGTCGCGCACCAGATGCTCGCAGCCATAGTCGGCCATCGCCAGCTTGGTGGAGCTGAAGGTGTTGGTCTCGATCATGTCGGCGCCGGCGTCGAGGTAGGCCTTGTGGACCTCGCGGATGACGTCGGGTCGCGTCAGGCACAGCAGGTCGTTGTTGCCCTTCTGGTCGAGGTCGAGATCGAGGTCGCCCTTGTAGTCCTCTTCGCCCAGGCCGTACTTCTGGATCGAGGTGCCGTAGGCGCCGTCGAAGACCAGGATCGATTCGGCCGCGCGGGCGCGGAAAGCGGTTTCGGCATCTTCACGTTGGCTCATATCGCAGTCTCCCGCGCGGCGGCCTGGAGGGCCGCGGCGTCCGTCTTGGGGCGCACGCCGAGCAGGTGGCAGATTGCATAGGCCAGCTCGGCGCGGTTGAGGGTGTAGAAGTGGAACTCGCGCACGCCGCCCGCGTAGAGCCGGCGGCACAGCTCGGCCGCGATCGTCGCGGAGACGAGCTGGCGCGCTTCGGGATGGTCGTCGAGCCCTTCGAACAGCGTCGCCATCCACGAGGGAACGTCGGTGCCGCACATCGCCGACATGCGGCTGACTGCGCCGAAGCTCATCACCGGCATGATCCCGGGCACGATCTCGGCGTCGATCCCCGCCCTGGCGGCGTCGTCGCGGAAGCGGAAGAAGGTGTCCGGCTCGAAGAAGAATTGCGTGATCGCGCGGTTCGCTCCGGCATCCATCTTGCGCTTGAGATTGTCGATGTCGGTCTGCGGATCGGCGCTGTCCGGGTGACACTCCGGATAGGCGGCGACCGAGATCTCGAAGGGGTGCAGCTTGCGCAGGCCCTCGACCAGCGCCGCGGCGTTCTCGTATCCGCCGGGGTGGGTCGAATAGGGCTTGCCCTTCTCCGGCGGATCGCCGCGCAGCGCGACGATGTGGCGCACGCCCGCCTGCCAGTAGGCATCGGCGACCGCGTCGACCTCTTCCTTGGTGGCCTCCACGCACGTCAGGTGCGCGGCGGCGGCCATGTTCGTTTCGCGGGCGATGCGCGCGACCGTGTCGTGGGTGCGCTCGCGGGTCGAGCCGCCGGCGCCGTAGGTCACCGAGACGAAGCGCGGGTCGAGCGGCGCCAGCGTCTCGATCGCCGACCAGAGCTGCGCATGCATCTTGTCCGTCTTCGGCGGGAAGAACTCGAAGGAGACGGCGATGTCGCCGGGAACGGCGGCGAACAGCGGCGAGGCATGCGCCATCTGTTCCTCGCGCGCGGGATTGAGGATCGGAGGGGTCATTGGCTCAGGGTTTCCTGCTTGCGTGAGTTGGCGGCGGACGATCCCGCCGGTCGCTTGTGTGCGGTCCAGATCTTGATGGTGAGCGGATTGCCCGCCAGCGCCAGCGGCGGTTCGGCATCGAACCCGCACTCGCTGAGAAGGCCGAGCATCTGCTCGTCGGAAAAGCCGAGGCGGGCGTGAGCGTGGCGTTCGCGCAGTTCCTCGCGGTCATGCGCGGCGAAGTCGACCACCGCGATTCGCGCGTCCGGCCGCGCGACGCGCGCCGCCTCGGCGAGCACCGTGCCCGGGTCCTGCGCATAGTGCAGCACCTGGTGGAACAGCACCGAATCGAACGAGCCGTCGGCAAACGGCAGCGCGCCGAAGTCGCCCTGCACCAGGTCGATCTTGTCGGCGGGCAGGGCCTGGAGGCGCGCGCGGGCGATGCGCAGCATGTCCGGGCTCTTGTCGAGCCCGGTCACGCGATCGGCATGGGGGGCGAGCAGTTCGGCCATGCGGCCGGTGCCGGTGCCGACGTCGAGCAGCGCGCCGAGCGGCGCCTTGGTGAGCATCGCCTCCAGCGCGGCCTCGACCGGCGCGTCGGGCATATGAAGCGAGCGCAGCTTGTCCCATTCCTGGGCATGGCGCGCGAAGTAGGCGATCGCGCTCGCCTCGCGCGCGGCGCGGATCGCGGCGAGGTGGCGCCGGTCTTCGCCGCACTGCTCGGCGAAGAGTGCGTCGTCCTGCTCGGCCACCGTCAGCAGGCGCGCGGCCGCGCGCGCGAGCGGCGGTCCGCTGGATTCGCTGGTGGCGTTGCGCAGAAAGACCCAGCTTCCCTCCTTGCGCCGCTCCGCAAGGCCGGCGTCGCACAGAATCCGCACGTGGCGCGAGACGCGCGGCTGGCTTTGCCCGAGCACCTGGGCCAGTTCGCCGACGGCCAGTTCCATGTGCGCGAGCAGGCGCAGGATGCGCAGCCGCGTGGGGTCAGAGAGGGCCCGCAAGAGGGGGTCGATCCGCATGGGCGAGCATATAAAGAAATCTTTATATCATCGCAAGTCCAAGCAAAACTGCCGTGTTTCGCGCGTTCCGGACCCCTCGCATTCCCATTTGCGTTGGATGTTGCACTCGTCTACACACGCAAGTGCAGGCTTGCCTGCAAGCGTTGGCGCCTGCGCCAAACATTGCAAGGGGATTCGCATGAAGAAGATTGCTTACGCCGCTTTCGCGTCGGCCGCTGCTCTGGCTCTCGCTGCCTGCGGTAGCTCGGACACCGCCACGGAAGAGGCTGCCACCGACAGCGTCGAAACGATGGCCGAAGAGACCATGGCCGCCGATCCGATGGCGACCGAAGCCATGGACCCGATGGCGACCGAAGCCGCTTCTGAAGCTGCTATGTAATCTTGTTCGGGGGCGGGCGCCCGTCGCGAGACGGGCACCCGCCCCCAACATTCGCGCACCCGGCGCCTTTGACGGACCGGCACGAGCCGGGATGCCGCAAAAGCAGTCGGGACACAGGGCACCCTCCGCGAGTTTTCCGGAGGGTTTTGTTTTGTCCGGCTCCGGCGCCGCGCGCCGCCGGCGAACGTTCGCTCCGATCGCCGCGGACCTCTGAATTTCATTTGCAAGTCCCGATGCCAGTGGGCATCAACCGGTCATGCCCGACACGCTGAAGATTACGCTGGCCCAGCACAACCAGTCGGTCGGGGACATCAGGCACAACGCCGATACGGTGCTCGCGGCCCGCAAGCGCGCCAAGGGCTCGGACCTCCTGGTCTTTCCCGAACTCCATCTCATCGGCTATCCGCCCGAGGACCTGATCCTCAAGCCCTCGCTGATCGAGCGTGCCGCGGCCGAGCTCGAGGTGCTGGCGCAGGCGAGCGCGAGCGACGGTCCGGCGATGCTGGTCGGCTCCGCCTTCGTGCTCGACGGCGCACTGCACAACGGCGTCGCGCTGCTCGACGGCGGCAAGGTCGCGGCGGTTCGCCTCAAGCACGAACTGCCCAACTACGGCACCTTCGACGAGGTGCGGCTGTTTCAGCCCGGCCCGCTGCCCGAGCCGGTGATCGTACGCGGGACGATGATCGGCGTGCCGATCTGCGAGGACATCTGGCGGCCCGAAGTCTGCCGCCACCTCGCCGATTTCGGGGCCGAGATGTTCATCTGCATCAACGGCAGCCCGTACGAGATCAACAAGGACGCGCTGCGCGTCGAGGGCGTCGCCAAGCGCCGCGCGGTCGATACCGGCCTGCCGCTCGCCTATCTCAACCGCGTCGGCGGGCAGGACGAACTGGTGTTCGACGGCGCGAGCTTCGTCATCAACGGCGATGGCGGGCTCGCGGTGCAGTTGCGCGACTGGGAAGCGGAAGAAGCGACCACCCGCTGGACCAAGACCGCCAAGGGCTGGCGCTGCGACCGGGGCGAGATCCCCGAACTCGCGACCCATCCGGAGGACATCTATTGCGCGATGGTGCTCGCCCTGCGCGATTATGTCGAGCGCAACGGCTTTCCGGGCGTCGTGCTCGGCTTGTCGGGCGGGATCGATTCGGCGGTCTGCGCGGCGATCGCGGCCGACGCGCTCGGCCCGCAGCGCGTCTGGTCGGTGATGCTGCCCTCGCGCTATACCGCGCGCGAAAGCCTCGACGATGCGCGGGCCTGCGCCGAGGCGCTCGGCTGCCGCCACTCGACGATCCCGATCGCGCCCGCGGTCGGCGCCTTCGACGAAATGCTCGCCGAGAGCTTCGAGGGCCGCGCGCCCGATCTCGCCGAAGAGAACCTGCAGTCGCGCATTCGCGGCGTCACTTTGATGGCGCTGTCGAACAAGTTCGGGCCGATGCTGCTGACCACCGGCAACAAGAGCGAGATGAGCGTCGGCTACGCCACGATCTACGGAGACATGGCGGGCGGCTACAATCCGCTCAAGGATGCCTACAAGTCGACGGTCTTTGCCATCGCCCGATGGCGCAATCGCCACCGCCCGCGTATCGGCCTCGGTCCCGAGGGCCCGGTCATCCCGGAGCGGATCATCACCCGCGCGCCGAGCGCCGAGTTGCGCGAGGACCAGCGCGACGATGATTCGCTGCCGCCCTACGAGGTGCTCGATCCGATCCTGCTCGGCCTGGTGGAGAACGACAAGAGCGTCGACCAGCTCGTTGCCGAAGGCTTCGATCGCGAGACCGTCCAGCACGTCGAACGGCTGCTCCACCTCGCCGAATACAAGCGCCGCCAGGCCCCCCCGGGCGTCAAGCTCACCGCGCGCAACTTCGGCCGCGACCGGCGCTATCCGATCACCCACGCCTTCCGCAGCGGATAGCGCGCGGGCGCCGATCGCTTGGCTTTGCGGCGGGCCCGGTCTAAGCGCGCGCGCATGACCGTCGTCACCCGCTTCGCGCCGTCGCCCACCGGGCACCTGCATGTCGGCAACATCCGCGCCGCGCTGCACAACTGGCTGCTCGCCAGGCAGGCGGGCGGGCGCTTCGTGCTACGGATCGACGACACCGACACCGCTCGCAGCCGCGAGGACTACGTGGAGGCGATCCGCGCCGACCTCGCGTGGCTCGGGCTCGATCCCGATGGCGAGGAACGCCAGTCGGCCCGCTTCGCGATCTACGAGGCCGAGTTCGAAAAGCTCAAGGCGGCGGGGCGCCTCTACCCGTGCTGGGAGAGCCCGCAGGAACTTGAACTGAAGCGCAAGGTCCTGCTCGGGCGCGGACTGCCGCCGATCTACGACCGCGCCGCGCTGGCGCTCTCCGACGAGGAGAAGGCCGCGAAGCTGGCGGCGGGCGAGGCGCCGCACTGGCGCTTCCTGCTCGACCGCGACGAGTCGATCGAATGGGACGACGGGATTCGCGGGCCGCAGCATTTCGATCCGGCGCAGATGTCCGATCCGGTGGTCCGCCGCGCCGACGGTTCGTGGCTCTACATGCTGCCGAGCGTGATCGACGATATCGCCATGGGCGTGACCGACGTGCTGCGCGGCGAGGACCATGTTTCGAACACCGCCGCGCAGGCGCAGATGTTCGCGGCGCTCGGCGCGCCGCCGCCGCGCTTCGCGCACGAGGCGCTGCTGGTCGGCACCGAAGGTAAGCTGTCGAAGCGGCTGGGTTCGCTCGGCGTCGCGCATTTCCGCGAGGCGGGGATCGAGCCGCAGGCGCTCGTGGCGCTGCTGGGTCGGCTGGGGACTTCGGACCCGGTCGATCCCGCGCTCGGGCTCGAAGACCTCGCGGCGCGCTTTGACTTGTCGCGTTTCGGCCGCGCGCCCGCCCGCTTCGACGAGGCCGAACTGGAGCGGGTCAATGCCGCCGTGGTGCACGGTCTCGCATACGAACAGGTCGCCCCGCGCCTGCCCGAAGGCATGGACGCCGCCGCATGGGAGGCGATCCGGCCGAACCTTGCCAGCCTGCGCGACGTGGCGGACTGGTGGCAGGTCGTCTCGGGCGAGGTCGCCGCGCCCGATTTCGACGCGGAAACACGCGCCTATCTCGCCGAGGCGCTGGCCACGCTCGAGCGGATCGCGTGGGACGAGGACCCCTGGCACGCGCTTACCGGCACGCTCAAGGCGGCGACGGGGCGCAAGGGCAAGGCGCTCTTCCTGCCCCTGCGCCAGGCGCTCACGGGCATGGATCATGGTCCCGACATGAAGGCGCTGCTGCCACTGATCGGCCGCGCCAGGGCGCTCGCGCGGCTCGGCACGGCGGTCCAGGGGTAGAACCCGCCGCATTGATCGGGTCTTGGGCGGGGGCCGATTCCGGCTCGGCGTCGAGGGGGCGCTGATCGCGGCGTTTCTGCGGCGCCGATGCGCCGGATCGAGCCGTTGTCCCCGCCTTCGCGTGGCGTTCCACGGGTCGATAGCGGGCGGATGATCTCCGCCGTCGCCTGTGTCGTCAAGCACCGGCTGATGTGGCGCGCTGCCCCGAGCCCTGAGCATCCTCACGAGACGATCCGCGACCGGCCCGCGCGCAGGGGCAGGCTCGTGCGCATCAAGCGAATCTTCGAACCACCCGCCCGACTGCCTCTCCGAAAAAGCGAAGTCTTGATATTGCGAATTATATGCATTAGCGACGCGCGTCGATCTTGAGGGGGAATCCATGAAATTCGTTTATTTGGCGCCGCTCGTCGCGGCCGTTGGCGTGCCCGTGTTGGCACAGGAACGGGGGCAGGCGGGCCAGCCGGGCGGGCGGGATGACTCCATCATCGTCAGAGGGACGCCGCAGGACCGCTATGACGTCGACAATGTCGATCAGCTTACCGGCATATCGCTCCATTTCCTTGAGCTGCCGCGTGTCGTCGAGACCATTCCCGAGCAGGTTCTGCTCGACCAGAAGGTGACCGAGCTGGACGAAGCCTTGCGCAACGTTCCGGGCGTCAGCCTGGGTGACGGTTTCGGCGGAAGCAACAACGACTTCTATATTCGCGGGTTCCGTCGCAACACGGTCTATCGCGATGGACTTCGCACCGCTTCGAACTTCCGCGTCAACACCACAAATCTCCAGGCCGTCCGCGTGATCAAGGGGCCCGCGTCGATCACCTACGGACAAGTCGAACCGGGCGGACTCGTTGATATCATTACCAAGAAGCCGCTCGACGAGCAGCGCATCTACGCCGAGGCGCGGTTGGGTTCCTATGACAGCAGCCTGCTGCTGCTCGATTGGTCGCAGCCGCTTGGCGACAAGGCCGCGATCCGCATCAACGCCGCGACCGAGGATTCCGATTCCTTCCGCGACCTGTTCGACATCAGCCGGGACACGGTTTCGCTGACCGGCAGGTACGATTTCACCAACCGGACGCGGCTGAACCTGTCCTATGAATATCGCGACGAGTTCCGCACCTTCGACCGCGGCACGATTACCGTGCCGACCCCGGGCGGACGCGAGATCGTGAACCGCCTTCTCGACATTCCGATCTCCCGCCGCTTCGGCGAGGCCTACGAGCAATTCGACACCCAGGTGCAGTTCGCGACCGCCGACCTGACCCATGAATTCAACGACCGGTGGAGCATCCGCGTGGCGGGCGCATGGGAGCATTCGCGATCCGACGACCTCCAGTCACGCCCCGGATTCGTGCAGATATTCGATGAGAATGCCCCCATCCAGGACGGCTTCTTCACCGGACCGGCGACGCCGAAAGACGTCTTCGACGCCCCGACCGACCAGGTCTTCCTGATCCGCCGGACCGACGGAAGCCAGGATCACAAGCAAACATCCTGGTACATCAACGCGCAGATCAACGGCGAATTTCTGACCGGCGGGATCCGGCATCGCGTCGCACTGGGCGGCAACTGGCGCTCGTTTCGCTCAAGCCGCTTTTTCGGCGCCTCGGCGATCACCAACGGCGTCCCTGTCGCCGATGGCGGCGGCGGACCGCTGTTCGATATCCAGAACCCCGTTTACGGCACGCTTCCGGACGAAGTGTCCATCGCGGGGCTTTCCCCGATCATCGACAAGACCGTCGACTACGGCGCCTTCCTCAACGACTATATCGACATCACCAGCCGCCTCTCGCTGCTGCTGGGCGGCCGGGTCGATTTCTCCGACGTCGACCGCGGCGGCCCCGCCAAGACGGTGAGCGAATTCTCCCCGCAGCTCGCGCTGACTTACGATGTCGCCGCCAACGTGTCGGCCTTCGTCAGCTATGCCGAGGCGTTCCAGCCCAACACCGCGTTCATTCTCGATCCGAGCGGCGCGCCGTCCACCAGCGAACTGTTCGATCCGGAGGATTCCCGACAGTACGAAGCAGGCCTCAAGGCGCGGCTGCTCAGCGGCAATCTCAATGTCCAGGGCTCGATCTACAAGATCGAAAAGACCAATGTCCTGTCGGTCGTCGACGGCGTGCCGCAGCTTACCGATGGCCAGGAGTCGAAGGGCTTCGAGATCAGCGCCAACGGCCAGCCGCTGCCCGGCCTCAACATCTGGGCCGGCTATGCCTATACCGACGCGGAGATCCTCACCGGCGCCGATAGCGGCAACCGTCCGACCAATGTCGCGAAGCATACGTTCAACCTGTGGATGAGCTATGAGCAGAAGGCGGGCACGCTGCGCGGCCTGGGCGCGGGGGCAGGCGCCTTCTACATGGCGGACCGCTACGGCGACGATGCCAATAGCTGGACGCTGGGCGACTACATGCTGGTCGACGGCTCGGTCTGGTACAATCTGCCGTTGGGCCTGTTCGAGCGAAGCAACAACGTGCGCCTGCAGCTCTCGGTGAAGAACATTCTCGACGAGGAGTATTATCCGGCGAGCGGCGGCGATCTTCGCGTCAGCATCGGCGCGCCGCGCACGGTCTTCGGATCCGTCGCGGTGACCTTCTGAGCGGCTCGTGGCGACGTCGGTCAGCCCCGCCGCGCGCAAGGCCCCGGCCCGTAAGGCGTCGGGGCGCCGCCGCTGGTTCGAATGGCATAGCTGGGTGGGCGTCGTCGCCGGGCTGCTGCTTTTCATCATCTGCTGGAGCGGGACTTTCGCCACGCTCTCGCGCGAACTCGACTGGCTGACGACGCCCGCGATGCGCGTAAGCGCGAGCGAGACGGCATCGCCGACCGTGGTCGATATCCATGACGCGGTGGCAAAGGCCATGCCGGAGGCTACGATCGCTTATGTCTGGCTATCGGATCAGCCGGGCTTCGCGCCGCTCGCCTATGCCAAAATGCCTGACCACACCTTGCGGCAGGTCTATGTCGATCCGGTTTCGCTGCGCGTGACCGGCAGTACCTCGGCGGTCAACGTCCAGCGGTTCTTCCGCGACTTGCACATGGATTTCTTCGGCCTGCTCGGCTGGGGCAAGTTCGCGGTGTGCATCTTCGCGATCCCGCTGCTGATCTCGGCGGTGACGCCGCTGGTCTTCTACAAGCGATGGTGGCGGCGGTTCTTCGACCTGCGCACCGACAAGGGCGCCAAGGCGCTCTGGAGCAGCCTGCACAAACTGGCGGGATTGTGGAGCCTGTGGTTCGTCGCCGCCATCGGCATCACCGGCGCCTGGTATCTCTTCGAGGAAACGCGGATCGAGGCGCTCGACGGGAAGTTCGCCTGGGTCGATTCCTATCCGCTCGCGGTGCATCCGCTGCCGCCGCTGCATCGTGCGGAGAGCGAAATGCTGCCTTTCGGCGAGCTCGTCGCTGCCGCGCGGCGCTATGCCCCCGAACTCGAGATCACCGGCGCGAGCACCGACCGCAACGGCTATTTCTATGTCGAGGGGAAAACGGACGCGCTGCTGGTGCGCGACCGGGCGAACAAGATGTACCTCGATCCGGCGAACGCCAGGCTGGTCTATTATCAGACGGCCGACGACCTTAGCGCCTATTGGCGCTGGTCCGACATGGCCGACCCCGTTCATTTCGGCACCTGGGGCGGCATGACGACGAAGATCGTCTGGTTCCTGTTCGGCCTCGCGCTTTCCGGCCTGTCGCTGACCGGTGGCTGGCTCCATGTGCAGCGAATGCAGCGCCAGGGGGCCGGCAGCCGATGGAGCGGCGCGGCGCTGGCGGCCGCCACGGGCATCGCGATCACGCTGTTCTGTCTCGTGGTCGCCGTGCTGCGCGCCTTTCAGGCAAGTCCGGCCGGTACGGGCTATTGGCCGGACGTGACGCCGGGTACCGCCGTGATCGCGCTGCTCTGGTTCGCCTCGACGCTCGCTGTCGGGATCACTTGGCTGGTTTGCTTGCGCCCCCGCCGATCGCCATCCGCGCGGGCAGTGCGCTGAAGGCGACGGCTTCAACCCGAGCTGCGGCGGAACCGGCGCGGTTCGTTCCCTCCGATCGATCGGCCCGCCACCATCGGAGTGCTTGCAGGGCTTCGGGCCAGGCTTGAGGGCTTTGAGCGCGATATCTGTCAGCATTTCCGGCACTCCGGCGCATGCTGCACCTTGGTACCGTTCTTGGCACATCTCTTGGCTCAGCGTGATCGATGCCGAGAAACTGGGTGGAAATTGCATGGGCTGCAAGTCCAGCCCATGGGTTCAGTGAAACTCTAAACCACTGAATTAGTTAAGTTGATGTGAGGCGATGGGGACGCTTTGAGCGCCGCTGGAACGCCCTCGGAAAACGGTAATGGTCGGGGAGACAGGATTCGAACCTGCGACCCTCTGCTCCCAAAGCAGATGCGCTACCAGGCTGCGCTACTCCCCGACCCGTCGGCGGCCTCACGGCGGTGGTGGGCCCGGCAGGATTCGAACCCGCGACCTAGCCGTTATGAGCGGCCAGCTCTAACCGCTGAGCTACAGGCCCCAATCCGCGAGACACGCCACGCCCGGCACAGCCATGCGGCACCGGGCACCGCGCGTTACCGTGTCGGGCGGCGCTAGGCAAGCACGACCGAGCCGACGATGTCGCCCACGCAGGCGGGGCGCACGCCGCGGCCTTCGAGATGCGCGAAAACCGCGCGCCACCAGTCGTAGAAGCGGTCGAGATCCCCGTCGGTGCGCACATAGGGCGTATGCCCGGGCGCCAGCGACGGGCTGTGAAACGAGTAGACGAGCACCGGCAACCGTTCGTCGAGCGCGATATCGGTGCCGCGGATGGCTTCGTCGGCGGTGATTCCTTCGGGCGTGAGCGGAATGCGCTCGAGCAGCCCCGTTCGTGCGAGCACTCCCCGCAGCGAGGGCGCGCGCCACAAGTGCGGGTAGATCGTTTCGCCCAGTTCCCGCAGCGGCCCCCAGTAGACGGTGGTCAGCGGCAGTTCGAGCAGCGAGCGGCCATCGCCGATCCAGTAGGGATGCAGGGGATGCTTGCGGTAGTTGGGCCCGCCGCCGTTGCTGTAATCGAAGCGCGCCCGCACCGAACTGTCGATCGCCACGCCCGCCTCACCCAGCAGCGCGGCGGTGCGCGGGCCGAGGCCATAGCGCCCGGCGCGATAGATCTTCGGCGCGACGCCGAGGTTGGCCACGATCGCGTCGCGCAGCCGCATCAGCTTGGCGCGCTCCAGGTCGACCGGGAGGTTCCCGGCGTAGCTGTTGAATTCGTTGACCTCTTCCTCGAACGGCGGATTGACCCAGGGATGCAACTGGATGCCGATCTCGGCGCGGCCGTCGCGCGCGGCGGTGCCGAGGATATCGGCGGCGATGCTGGAGGTGGCGATCGGATAGTCGATCATGTAGACCGGGACGACGCCGAAGCCCTCGCAGAACTGCTGGAACTTCGCGAGCGCCGGGACCGAGGCGAGGCCGAAGGCCTCTCGCTGGATCGGCTTGTCCCAGTCGAACTCCTCTTCGACGTCGACGGTGACGACGAACCGCTGGCCGAAATCCTCACAAAACCGCGCGAAGTCGGAGTCCCCGGGCCGATCAAGAAGATTGCTGCCCGACACGCTTCGCTCACTCCCCCCGGCTGATCGCGGCCCTATCGTCCGATATCGGTCGACGCGGGCTCGTCGGCGCTATTGTCGACGGCAGCGACCGTCAACCCCGGGAGGGATAAGCGCAAGGCGTTACCATTTCTTTCCAGCGTGCCTCCGGCGCCGCGCGCTTCGGCCCGCGCGAGCCGCAAGGTGAACCTCAGCCCGAAACGTCCGGACAGGAGCGAATAGGGCTCGGACGTATCGAGACGTTCGCCGAACCCCAGGTCGGGATCGAGGTCGGCCAGCGCGCCGGGCAGCTCCATCTCGAGCACCGCTTGCCCCGAGGCCGACCAGCCGCGGATCGCGAGCCGCTCGCCCGGTGCGCTGCGCCCGGCGAGCGCGGCGATCACGCGCCAGATCAGCCGTTCGCCGTCCTCCGCGCCGAGCGCGGCGAAAAGCGGTATGTCCAGCTCGTCGAGATCGAAGCCGCTGCCGCGCGGCCGGTTCCACTCGTCCAGCCGGGCGACGCAGCCGGTGACAACGTCCGCCAGATCGCACGATCCGCCCGTGAGCGAGGTGGCCCCGCCTTCCAGTTTGACCGCGCGTTCCAGCTCGTCGAAACCGGCGAGGATCTGGGCGATATCGCCGGCGACATTGGCGGCGAGCGCGCGATAGTCGTGCGGGACCGGGCCGAACAGGCTCTGCTGGATCACTTCGGCGGACATCTGGATCGCGTTCGCGGGGGTGCGCAGCTCGTGCAGCACCTGACGCATCAGATCGGGTTCGGAGTGTGCGGGGCGATCCGCGCGGGCAGACTGGCCGTGTGGCTCGCTCGCCCGGCGCAGGCGACCGAGATAGCCGGCGAAGTGCCCGGTCTGTCCGTCGAACTGAGGCGCGGCGTCGAGCAGCCAGTCTCCCGCGACCGGAGCCGCGCCGACGATCCGTGCCGGCGCGTTGCGGATCGGCTGGCGATGGCGGAGCGAGGCCACGATTCCTCCCCGCGCAGGCGGGGCCGGGCTGTCGAATTGGTCGAGCCGCAGCCCCACCACCATCGGTGCGGCAGTCGGCTCGGCCCAGGACAGGCGGCCCTGCGCGTCGGCGGTGAAGTCGAACACCTCGACCAGCGGCATGCTCGCCACTTGCCCGTCGTCGAGCGGCAGGCGCGGGTCGTCGTGTGGTGGCGTCGGAGAGGGCGTCGAGGCGCGGGTGGCGCGGAAAGCCTCGATGCGGCGCACGATGTCGCCGATACCGGCTTCGCGCGCTTCGCGATCGGCCTGAGGCGTAAGCTTGGGCTCGAAAGCGACGACGTTCTCGTGGCGCGCGCGCGCGGCGTGCGCGTCCGACTCGTTCTCGGCCGCCGCGCCGCACTCGCATACTGCTCGGTTTGCGGTCGCTTGGCTCTGTTCGTCGACGACCGCGAGGCGCGGCGGATCGACGGCTTCGGAGGCCGTGGACCCGGTTGCGGCGGGAGTGGCCGTCAGCGGCTGGGCCGGGGGCAGGCCGCGGTCGGCGATGCCGAGACGGTCGAGCAGGGCCAGCACGCGGCCGGGCAGGTCGCGGCGGTGGCGCAGGATGCCGCGCGCGCGGACCGGCAGGGCCGGTATCAGGTCGAGCCACTGTGCCTCGCTGAGGCGCCCGGCACGCACCGCTGCGGTCGCGACGTCGGGTGGCTCGAGCGCCAGCCGGGCAAGGAGGTCGGGGTTGCGGATCGTCGTGCCGGGTTCCTCGAGCACGCGCGCGCGGCGCGCGGCAGGCAGGTGTTTCGCGAGTTCGTCGAGCCGGGCATAGGCGGCGTCGGCGACCGCGTCGCTGATCTCGCCGTCGGCGCGGCCGAGAATGTCGAGCAATTGCCGGAACTGAACCCATGCGAGCGCTTCGCTCTTCACCGGCAGGCGCAGTACCGTGGCGAGGCGATCGTCGAAATGCATTCAGGCTCCGCAAGGCCCCGTTGGGGCGTGGGCCCGGGGGAAGTATCCAATGGTAGTCGCCAACCTCTTATCTAGCAAAGCGCGGGCCATCGGAAGCGCGGTGGCGAATAGCGTTGCAAAGCGGGACGATTACGCTAGAGAACAATAATATTACCAGCGTCACGCATCGGCACTTGGGTAAATTGCGGAATGCGGCCTTGGCGCGACACGCTGGCACGTTAGGACTGCAACATGATCAACCTCGACGAAATCGATCGCAAACTGCTCGCCGAGTTGCAGGCGGAGGGCCGGATCACCAACGTCGAGTTGGCCCAGCGGGTCGGGCTCACCGCGCCGCCGTGCCTGCGCCGCGTGCGCAGCCTTGAGGAAGAGGGCATTATTCGCGGCTATCATGCGGATCTCGATGCCTCCAAGCTCGGTTTCACGATCACGGTATTCGCGCTCGTCAGCCTCAAGAGCCAGGCCGAGGAGGCGCTGCGCCAGTTCGAAGAGCATATGCGCGGTCTGCCCGAAGTGCGCGAATGCCACATGCTTAACGGCGAAATCGACTTCATCCTCAAGATTGTCAGCCGCGATCTCCAGAGTTTCCAGGAATTTCTCACTTCCAAGCTCACTCCCGCGCCCAACGTCGACAGCGTCAAAACCTCGCTGACCATCCGCACCGCCAAATCGACGCCGGGCGTTCCGCTCGGCTGATTCGGTCTAGAGCGCGGCGGCGGCATCGAGCGCGAGCAGATAGCCGCGCGCGCCGAACCCGCAAATCGTGCCTTTCGCCGCCATGCCGACGAAGCTCTTGTGGCGGAAGGCCTCGCGGGCGTGCGGATTCGACAAGTGGACTTCCACCACCGGCGTGCGGATCGAGCGAATCGCGTCGTAGAGCGCGACGCTGGTGTGGGTGAACGCGCCCGCGTTGAGCAACACCGCCTGCGCGCCGTCGGCCTGGGCTTCGTGGAGCCAGTCGATCAGGTGTCCTTCGTGATTCGACTGGCGCATCTCGATCGCGCAGCCGATCTCCTGCGCGCGGTCTTCGAGCATGCCGGCGATGTCGTCGAGCGTGTCCGACCCGTAGATCTCGGGCTCGCGCAGGCCGAGCAGGTTGAGGTTGGGACCGTTGAGGACGTAGATCAGCTTTTCGGCCATGAGCGTTCTTTCCCGATTTGCGCCGCGGACCTAGCCGCTGCCCGGGGCAGGAGGCAAGCGGGACGGGCTCAGGATTCGGTGTAAGCGCCCGTGTCGCCGCCCGGGGCGGTGAGCATGCCCACCTCTGCCGAGGACACATCGACCTCGGGGCTCGAGCCCATGGCCTCGTCGCCGTCGGCATTCTCCTCGGGCGCGGGATCATAGGGCTCGGTGTCGCCCTCGCTGTTGTAGAATTCGGCCAACGCGCTCCTGTCAGAAGCGGCTTGCGCCTTCTCCGCTTCGCGTTGCGCCCGCTCGGCGGCGGCGTTGGCCTCGCGCGCTTCCTGTTTGGCGGCGGCGAGCTGTTCGGCGAGTTCGCGCTCGCGAGCGTGATCGGCGCAGCCGCCGAGTGCGAGCGCGCAGAGGCTAACCAGCACCACTCGTGCCGCGATGCGCTTCACTTCCCATGCTCCGTTGCGGCCGAGCGTCGGCCGGATAGCTGGCTGACCCTAGCCGCGAAGTCCTTATGTTTCGCTAAGAGGCGCTACTTGTCGGTGCCGCGCACCTTGCCCCACTGGCGCATCGCCGAATAGCCGAGGTAGCCGGTGCCGAACAGCGCGTAGAGCGGCTCGGGCAGGCCGGCGAGATAGGCGGCCATGCCCTCGGCGATGGCCGAGGCGGTATGCGGGCTGATCGCGGCGACGAGCCCCATCGGCACGGCCCACAAGATCATCGCGTACATCACGTAGAGAAAGCTCGGCCGTGCCCGGCTGGTCCACGGATCGCCTGACCCGGCTTCGGCGAGGATTGCCGACATCTGCGTCTCCAGCAGCTCCATGTCGCGCGAGTTCTCGAGCTTGAGCAGTTCGAGCTTGGCTTTCGCCCGCTCGTCCGGGTCGGGAATGATCTTGTCGAGTATCCTGGCGACGGGACCGATCAGCGCTTCGATTATGGCCATGGCGAGACGCTCCTGAAGAGTTGGAGCGCGACGAGATAGCCATCTGCGGCGGTGTAGGAAAATGGTTGTTGCGACGCGGGGCGACGGCACGTGGGGCGTCAGGCGAAGCGTGCTACTGCGGTGACAATCGGGCGGGTTCGCTCAAGGATCGCGCCGCCGGCTCAACTGCAGGCCAGAGCCTCGATGCGATCGGCCGCGTCGATGTGACCCTGGCGGCGGTATAGCCTCAGCCGCGTCTTCATGGTGTTGCACTCTATCGTTCCGCCTGCGGCAGCCATGGTCTCGAGCGTGTCCGCCATGATCTCGGGTTCGATCATCGCGGGGCCCGATCGAAGAAAGGCAGGGCGCCATGGCATCGTGACCAGCAGCTTCGCGAAGGCACCGCGCCCCGCCGGGTCCGCCAGGACGCGGCGCGTTTCCTCGCCAAGCTGATGATCGGACGTGTCGCCCGCCCAGAGCGCCGCAAGGTGCTTGGCCGCCTGTTCGGGCCGTCCGCTCCGCATGGTCAGGTCAATCATGAGGCTTTGCACGGATGGCACGCGCCAGCCGCGCGCCGCGGCGGCATTGACGGCTTCATTCGCCTCGCCTCCGTTGCCTGCTCCGTTCTGCGCCATGGCCAGCGTGTAAAGCCCCGCCGATGACAGCGGGTTGCGTCGCACCAGCGTGCGCGCCTCTTCGAGCGCGGCTTGCGGATCGTTGTGCTCGAGGGCGTCGGTCGCGACGTAGAACTGCGCGAATACGCGAAAAGGCTCGGGAACCCAGCGGGCGATCCGATCCGAATAGCGGCTCGCGGTATCGAGTTCGACCGCTGTCGTGACGAACGCGAGGATCGCCATCGCCAGAATCCAAACTATCCGGAACACGGCCTAGGCGTCCTTCGCCTTGGGCCGCGAAAGCAGCACCACGGTGATCGCGGTCAGGCAAAGCATGATCTGGTTGCGCAAGGGATAGGCAACGAGCGATTGCGCCGCGATGCACGCGACGATGCCGATGGCCGCGCGCGCGGGCCAGTCCGGCGGCGAGCCCAGTGCGCGCCAGGCGGCGCCGACGAACCAGTAGATCCATACGAGCAGCAGGAATATCCCGATGGCGCCCGCCTCCACCGCCAGTTCCAGGTAGTCCATGTGCGCCCTGCCGACCAGCCGGGTCTTGACGTGATCGAGGGCCTCGTTCGTCTGGTAGACATCCTCGAAAGTGCCCATTCCCGATCCGACCGGCCAGAAAGTGATCGCTGCGACTGTCGCATCGTCACGCAGATCCGACCGGCCGCCGTCCCCGTTGTCGAAACGGTCGAGGCTGACCTGCGCGCGGCCCGAAGACAAGATGAGCGCGGCGCCGAGGGCGAGCGCGACGATCCCCACGACGGCGCCGGCGAGGAGCCCTTTGTTGATCTGCGCCGCCTTGCCGGCCGTGACTCGCGATCCGAGCAAAGCCAGTGCCCGCCAGGCGAGAAAGGCCAGCGGCACCAGCAGCGCGGCCATGCCTGATCTCGATTGGGTGAGAATGGTCCCCGTGAACAGCAGCAGGGCGGCGCAGAGTCGGACGAGGATGCCCATTGCGGAGACCCCGTGCCAGGGCATGGCGATCAGCAACAACAGGATACTGACGAAGAAGATCGAGGCCGCGATCCGATCGGCAAAAGTGCCGAACAGCACGCCATTCATGGACATCTGGTCGGAATAGAGGTCGCCGAGGCCGGAAATCACGTGCAGCGATCCGAAAAGCATGATCGCGCAGGCCGCGATCACGAGAAAGGCGATCAGACGGTCCATCCGGCGACTGTCCAGACCATGGCAGAGCACCAGCACCGTCAGCGGCGCCAGCGTGCCGACGAACGCCGTCAGCGTGCGCCCCCAGTTCAGGGATATCGGATACCATCCGGCGCCGCCGCTCAATTCCATCGCCTCCGTCAGGATTTCTCGACCCGGCAGGCGCGACCAGATCGCCGGGGGCATCGGGACGAGCTGGACCAGAGGCAAGGCCACAGAGGCGATGACGAGCCAGACCAGGGTTCTGGGCGCCTTGCGATAAAAGCGGATAAAAGCATCGCGGTTTAGCGCCGCGACGAGCAAGGCGCTCAGTTGGACCACCAGGTTGTTGAGCCCCTCGCCGGCGCCGCCGCCGCCAAAAACCAGCGTGATCAGCAAGAGCGCGATCAGGTGGTGGAACGGCTCCGAAAGCTTTTCCGCAAGCCTGTGGCCCTGCGCGGCCACGCCCGGGGAGCGATCGTGGGCGGACGTGGTCGTCATGCCACGGCGGTCCGACCAGCGCGGATTGACACAGGCCTGGACGGGGCCGGGCCTCGACGGACTTCGGGTGTAAGGACCACGCAACCTCGCGAGTTCGACGCCGGCGACGTCGCGGCAATGGCCCGAAGCCATACTTCGGTAAAGCACCTAGTGAAAGCCCCTGTGCCGCCGTCATCCGCAACGCGGCATGGGGGCCATGCCTTTTCGGGTCGGCGAATCGTCCTTTGCCTTTGCGACCCGGCGAGCCCGCCGCCTGATTAGGTAGTTGACCTGAGGTGCATCTATTGCAATGCACAATGGAATGAAGGCTGTGGCGACGTGGGTGGTGTCGCAAGCTCGAAGCCAGGTTCTCAACCGCCGGCTCTGTCGTAAGTGATTGAAGGAACTGGAATGACGGGTAAGTCCCGCAAGGGGATCATTCTCGCCGGCGGATCAGGTACGCGGCTCTATCCGCTGACTCGGGGCGTTTCGAAGCAGCTCATGCCTGTGTTCGACAAGCCTATGATCTACTACCCGTTGTGCACCCTGATGCTCGCGGGGATTCGCGAAATCCTGATCATCACGACACCGGAGGATTCCGATCAGTTCAAGCGTGTGCTCGGTGACGGCGCCGAGTGGGGGCTCGAGCTGACTTATGCCGTTCAGCCCAGTCCCGACGGCCTCGCGCAAGCCTTCCACATCGGCGCCGACTATCTCGCCGGCCATCCGAGCGCGCTCGTGCTCGGCGACAACATCTTCTACGGCCACGGCCTGCCCGAACTGCTGCAGGCGGCGAATGCGCGCCACGCGGGTGCGAGTGTCTTCGCTTATCGGGTGAACGATCCCAAGGCTTACGGCGTCGTCGATTTCGACGAGGAGGGCGTCGCCCGCTCGATCGAGGAGAAGCCCGCGCAGCCCAAGTCCAACTTCGCCGTGACCGGGCTCTATTTCTACGACGAGACCGTGGTCGAGCGCGCGCGCGATCTCAAGCCGTCGGCGCGCGGCGAGCTGGAGATAACCGACCTCAACCGGCTCTACATGGATGAAGGCGCGCTCAACGTCGCGATCATGGGGCGCGGCTATGCCTGGCTCGATACCGGCACGCACGCCTCGCTGATCGACGCGGGAACCTACGTGCGCATCACCGAGGAGCGGCAGGGCGTCAAGATCTGCTGCCCCGAGGAAATCGCCTGGCGCCAGGGCTTCATCAGCGCCGAGCAGCTCGAGAAAATCGCGCAGCCGCTGATCAAGTCCGGCTATGGCGAATATCTCATGCAATTGCTGGACTGAGGGGCAGGCGTGAACGTCATCGAATGTGACATTCCGGGACCGCTGATCCTCGAGCCGAAAGTGTTCGGCGACGATCGCGGCTTCTTCATGGAAAGCTGGAACGCGGCCGTCTTCGCGAAGGCCGGGCTCGACCTCGGCTTCGTGCAGGACAACCACAGCCATTCGCAGAAGGGTGTCCTGCGCGGCATGCATTTCCAGAACCCGGGCGCGCAGGGCAAACTGGTGCGCGTGGTGAACGGCGCGGTCTTCGACGTCGCGGTCGACCTGCGCCGCTCCTCGCCGCACTTCGGCCAATGGGTCGGCGTCGAACTGAGCGCGGCGAACAAGCGCATGTTCTGGGTGCCCGAGGGCTTCGCGCACGGTTTCCTGACGCTCGCGGACGACACCGACTTTCTCTACAAGTGCACCACGCCCTATGCGCCGCAAAACGAGCACAGCCTCGCCTGGGACGATCCGGCCGTCGGCATCGCATGGCCGCTCGAGGGCATCGAGCCGCAGCTTTCGGCCAAGGATCGCGAGGGCCTGGCGCTGTCCGAGGTAGAGGCTTTCGCGTGAAGGTTCTCGTTACCGGCGCGCAGGGGCAGCTCGGTCGCGCACTCGTCGCGCGGGCGCCCGCCGACTGGACCGTCGAGGGGCTTGCGCGCGATGACCTCGACCTGACCGACATCGCCGCGGTGCAGGCCAGAATTCATCGCGACCGGCCGGATCTCCTGGTCAACGCCGCGGCCTATACGGCAGTCGACAAGGCCGAGACCGAAGAAGCGCTCGCGCTCGCGATCAACGCGACCGCCGTCGGGGCCATGGCCGAAGCCTTGTCCGAAACCGGCGGCCGGCTGGTCCACGTCTCGACCGATTTCGTCTTCGACGGCAGCTCGCCGCGCGCCTATCGTCCCGGGGACCGGCGCAATCCGATTTCCGCCTATGGCCGTACCAAGGCCGCGGGAGAGGACGCGGCGGGTCCCGAGGCGCTGATCGTGCGCACCGCCTGGGTCTACGCCGCCGGCGGCGCGAATTTCGTGCGCACGATGCTGCGGCTGATGCGCGAGCGCGAGGAACTGCGCGTCGTCGCCGACCAGATCGGGGCGCCGACCTGGGCGCCCGGGCTCGCCTCGGTGCTCTTCGGGCTCGCCGCCAAGGGCGCGAGCGGCATCTACCACCATAGCGACGCGGGTGTGGCGAGCTGGTACGATTTCGCGGTCGCGATCCAGGAAGAGGCCATGACCGCCGGATTGCTCGACCGTCCGATTCCGATCGTCCCGATCGCGACCCGCGACTATCCCACGCCCGCCGCGCGCCCCGCGTTCTCGCTGCTCGACAGCAGCGCCACGAGCGACTTGCTCGGCGTGCGCCCCGCGCACTGGCGGGCCAATCTTCGAACGATGCTGCAGGAGGAAAAGGCGCTTGGCTAACGTGCTCGTCACTGGTGGCGCCGGCTTCATCGGCGGCAATTTCGTCCACTACTGGAGCGAGCACCACCCCGACGACGTGATCGTGGTGCTCGATTGCCTGACGTACGCTGGCAACCAATCGACGATCGCCGGGGTGGAGCGGGCCGAACTCGTGGTCGGCGACATCCGCGACACCGATCTCGTCGAAAAGCTGCTGCGCGAACGCGGTATCGCCACGATCGTGCACTTCGCGGCGGAGAGCCACGTCGACCGTTCGATCACCGGCCCCGACGCCTTCATCGAGACCAATATCCTGGGCACCAACAGCCTGCTCAAGGCCGCGCGCAAGGTCTGGCTCGACGAAGGTTCCGGCATGGAACACCGCTTCCACCACATTTCGACCGACGAGGTGTTCGGTTCGCTCGGCCCTGACGATCCGGCCTTCAGCGAGACGACGCCCTATGCGCCGAACTCGCCCTATTCCGCCTCGAAGGCCTCTTCCGATCATCTCGTTCGCGCCTATCAGCACACCTTCGGGTTGCAGACCACGACGAGCAACTGCTCGAACAACTACGGACCCTATCAGTACCCCGAGAAGCTGATCCCGCTGTTCCTGCTCAACGCCTTGTCGGGCAAGCCGCTGCCGATCTACGGCGACGGCATGAACGTGCGGGACTGGCTCCACGTCGAGGACCACTGCCGCGGTATCGAGGCGTGCATCGAGAAGGGCGTGCCGGGCGAAACCTACAACATCGGCGGCGGCGCCGAGCTGCCGAACCTCATGGTGATCGAGAGGATCTGCGAGGAAGTCGACAAGGCCTTCGCCGAAATCGACGGATTGGCCGAGCGCTATCCCGGGGCCCCGGCCGCAAAGGGGCGCTCGACGGTCGAGCTCAAGACCTTCGTCGAGGATCGCAAGGGCCACGACCGCCGTTATGCCATCGACGAAACCAAGGCGCGGGCGGAAATTGGCTATCAGCCCGGCTACGACTTCGAGAGCGGGCTCGCCCTGACCCTGCGCTGGTACCTTGACAACGAGCGCTGGTGGGCGCCCTTGATCCGTTCAGCCTAGCGGCCGGATCGACAGGCGGGATGCGTCGGTCTTCTCGATGGTGTTTGGTTGCGAGCATGGGCTGTGCCGTGGCAGGCGTGCTTGGAGTGGCAATGCTGTCGGGCGAGTTTCCCCGCTGGATGATGGGGGGAAGCGCCCTGTCTCGCAGACCGCCACTGGAGCCCCTTAGCTCGTTTCCGATTCCGATTGCGCCCGGCACGCGAATCGCGGTCTTGGGCGACAGCAACGTGTCGGGCAGCAAGGTCGGAGGACCGGCAGTAGCCTTCCCCGCAGCGCTGGAAGCGCGGCTCGGGCACGGGATTTCCGTGGACAGTCTGGGGCGTGGCGGCGAAACGGCGGGCGAGAGGCAGAGCCGGCCGCTGCGACTGGGCGGAGCGCAGCTTTGCATTCTCATGTACGGGACCAACGATGCCGCCGCGCGTGGCTGGTTATCCAGTCACGATCGCGTTCCGATCGCAGACTTTCGCGACGCGCTGACCCAGATCGTCGCGCAATGCCAGGAGCAGTCGGCGCAGGTCCTGCTGCTGGCGGCTCCGCCGGCCGGAACCGCCGCGATTGAAGCGCGGGTGGCGCCCTATCGGGTCGCCATGCGCGAAGTGGCCATCGCGACCGGATCGCGATTTCGCGATCCGGTCGAAGCTTTCCAGACGGCCAAGGATCGGCCGATGCTCACCCATGATGCGCTGCACCTGACCCGCGAGGCCCATCGCCTGCTCGCGGATTGGCTGGCCCTGCACCTCGTCGCAGGATCCTAGCTCTGCGCCCCCGTGCAAGACAGGGTCGCGCGGGAACGGTGCAGGCGATTGTATATCAGCCGTGATGATTTCAGGTTCGTCAGCAACGCTCCCGCCGGGGTGAAGTCGCCGTTCGCCGGATCGACGAAGAGGCTTTCCGCGCTGCCACCAGCGCTCGTGCCGCTGGCATAAGTCGGCGCGCTCTCGCCGGCGTAGATATGGTTGTCCTTGATCGCCACGGCGCTCGACGCCGTACCTGTCCACACAACATAGCGCAGCGCGTTGTTGGCGACGAGACAGTATGGCTCGAAAATCCCCCCCGCATAGTCAGTGCGCAGCGAGAGCCCCTGATTGGCGAGGCTGTTGTGCGCGACGACGACATGGCTGTGCGTCTCGTTCGTGCGCAGCAATGGGCTCGATACGTCGTGGGGTCCCAGGCGCCCGATGCCGCATCGACGTGGAAAGAGTTGTTTAGGAACGTCATGTCCCACGCATCGACGCTCTGTGCCGAGATGAAGATGCACTGGCAGCGCATCCTGACGCCAATGTTGTCCGCTACGATCACGCTTTCGGCGAGACCCGACTGACGCTGCTGGTAGAAATCGCTGTGCTTGTCGAAGTAGGAATAGACCGACAGGGGCGCAGTCTTGCAGTCGGTAGCGGCAAAGACGCCGACGATGCCATAAACGGCCCCCGACGTGGCGCGCCGACTGTCATCAACCAGTGTGGCGTTGAAGCCGGACAGGCCATTCAGCCAAGCAACGACATTGGCAAAATGATAGTTGGTCCCTGCTGCTCAGGCGGCATCATCTCTCGCTACGGCAAAAGTGCCGACACTGCTGCCATCGACCTTAGCCGTACAAGTGCGGGTGTTCGCATCGGAACCGCCCGACAATTCGAGCGTGGCCGTCGCCCCGGCACCGACGTATTGGACTGTGAACGCCTCGACATAAGTGGTGGCCGAGACATTGCCGAGGCGGTTGATTGTATTGCCGACAACGCAGCGCGCGTCGGAAAACGCATCGGCGTGCAGATTGGTGAATTGGCACCCGCGCACGAGTTGCGCCGCATAGCCGACGTCATTGGTGTCCTCGATCTGACATTCCGTCATCCAGCAACTCATGTTGACCAATACGCCCAAGGGCCGCGATCCCTTGCGCCAATAGAGGATTTGTTCTCATCGCCGTCGATGGCGGAATTGGTGACCCTGCACCCATCGAGCCAGTGGTAGCGTTGCGGCGTGGCCGTTTCGGTCCAGATCGCCGAGTGGCTCACCATGTCGAAGGTGATGTTTTCACCCTTGAAGCGGATGCCGTTGTAGCGGCAGCGAAAGACGTTGTTGTTATCGACCGGATCGAGCGTCGCGCGCTTGAGATTGACCGGAACGTCGGCCTCGATTGTGAGCCATCCGTTGCCGGTGTAGGTCGGCGCGGTAAAGGTAACGTCGTAGTTGCCCGCTTCCTTGATCATGATACGCGGGTTCTGGGCATTCACGCTTTTGAGGTAAGCGATCGCCGGCGGCAGCGTCTGGTAGCGGGATCCGACCACCTGGGCTTGTGAAGGCTCGATGGTAAGGTCGTAGTCGTGCAAGACCGCCGCGGGACTGAACTGGTACGGGCCGATGACGCGGCTCTGCATCGACGCGTCTTTGGGAATGGCCTCGGAATAGAGGTTTGCATGTCCATGCAATCCACGATTCACCAGACAGACCCACCATCCGAAATAGGCGACGAGTTTGCCATTCGAATCGACGATGGCTCGAAAAGAGGCAGACGTGATCGACACGCTGCTCCCTTCGAAATGCGCGACGACCTTCTCGGTCCCGAGATTGTCGCGGAGCGAGCCATTGAAATTCGCTGCCGCGACCACGCCGACCACGATCTCGTTGTTATAGTATTGATTCGGCGGCACGAGCAGGCGCATCGCGGGTTTTGCGGCGGTGCGTGGCGGATCGGCCGGAGCGGCGGCAAAGCCACTGCCCGCCGTCCCGTTCCAATTGGACGATGGCCAGTTCACGAGCAGAAATTCGGGTGAAATTGCTACGTTTGCCATGTTCCGACTTGATCGGCCAAAGCCGAAGCTTGAACGCTCCATCAGGCGAGACCTACGAGATCGGATGCGGTCGTTCCGGTGGCGAGAATGGCCCGCACCCGCACGGCGAGGATACCACCTGAGGGGACATTGCGGAATATGACGCTCGATTCCTGAGCGAGGGGAATGATCGCGATGTCGCCGCCACGCCCGACATAGAGGGCCTTGATCACCTTTTCGAGGTCGGCATCGTCGGGGACGACGGCAAAGCACTGCGTGGCGGGCGTCGAGGGGCCATCGGAAAGATATTCAAAGGGGTCGTTTTGCATAGGGCTCGCCATTTGGAACAAAAGAAGAACATTATGTATGAGCGCGCTTTGTGTAGGGAAGCACTATCCATCGTGGGCTCATGCTGCCTTTTTCGCGCGGTGCAGGTTGTGCGGCGAGGAAATGCTGCGTTGCAAAACGCAGAGACCGGCGTTAGGTATTTTTTGCGCGGCTACTACCGTTGGCCGCAACGCGTTGGGCCGCATTGGTTACAGGGGTTTCGAACCGGATGGATCGCGAAGAAATTGTCGCAAAACTGGTTGAATGTATGGAAGGCGTGTTCGACCTCGACGACGTCGAATATGACGACAGTCTCAGCGCCGCCGACATCGAAGAGTGGGACAGTCTCTCGAACATACGCTTCATGGTAGCGATCGAGAAGGAATTCGGTTTGCGCTTCAGCAATGGCGAGATCGAAGCTCTGGGCAAAGTGGGCGAACTTGTGAATCTCATCCAGTCGAAGCTGGCCTGAGCCGAATTTAGGCTCCGAGCCCTACAGGAGGAGTGGGCGTGAACGATCCACTGGCGCTACCCTGGCTCCTGCCGCCACCGGACGGCTTTCGCCAGGTCGCGAAGGCACTGCGTCTTGCGGAGGATTGCAGTCCCGACGAGGTCGGTGCTCTGTCCAGATTCGCGCTCGATCTGTCTCAGCTCGGTCAACTCGGCAAGGTCGTTGAACGTCACCGCGAGTCTTTGTCGCAGAGCTCGCGTTTCCGCGCCCTTCGCCTCGGCGTGGTGGCCACGCATACGTCCGATCTCGTCGCAGAGGCCCTAGCGCCGACATCGTTGCGTCATGGGTTGCTCGTCGAGTGCGAGCGGGCGGACTATGGTCAGGCCGCGCAGGAACTTCTCGATCCATCCTCGCGCATCGCGGCGTTCAAGCCCGACTTCGTGCTGTTGGCGCTCGACATCCATGCACTCGGTCTGTCGCGCCCCGTGCTCGATGAGCAAGACGCCGAACGGGCGGTCGAGAACGCCGTCGACTACGTCGCCATGCTGCGCGACGGCTGCCACGCGAATCTCGGTGCGGGTGCCGTGCTGCATACGCTCGCGCCGCCGCCGGAATCGCTCTTCGGCAATTTCGATGCGTGCCATCCGGGAACGGTGGCGAGCCTCGTCGCCACCTTCAACCGCTGTCTCGTCACCGAACTCGTCAGGGACGGCGACCTGCTGGTCGACATAGCGAGAATAGCCAATACGGTCGGTCTGGCGCGCTGGCACGATCCGCTGCGCTGGCACGATGCCAAAATGCCATTCGCCCTCGATGCGATCCCGCTCTACGCAGATCATGTCTGCCGCGTGCTCGCCGCCGCGAGGGGGCTCGCGCGCAAATGCCTGGTCCTCGATCTCGACAACACGCTGTGGGGAGGAGTGATCGGCGATGACGGTCTCGAAGGAATCGCGCTGGGGCAGGGCTCGGCCAGCGGCGAAGCCCATCTCGCCATCCAGCCGCGCTTGAGGTAAATCTTCCAGGACAGCACCGTCTCCCAGAACAGCGCGGCGCCGTATTCGAGCAGGAAGCCGAGCGCGCCGCTCGCCTCGAGCGGTAGCGGGTGGCGGTAGATCTCGACGCCCTCGATGACCTCGTGGCGCTTCTCGTAGCCCTTGCCGGTCGGGCAGATCACCGCGACCGCAGCGCCCGCCGCCTTGAGCGTGCGCGCTTCCTGCCAAACCCGGCGGTCGAACGGCAGAGGAAGGTTCTCGACGACGATGAGGACGTTCTTGCCCGCGAGCGGTTGCCCCTCGATCTCGGTGGGAAAGGCGAACTCGTCCGCCGTCGCGCTGATGTTCATGCGATCGTGCTCACGTCGATGACCGTGGTCTGGCTGAGGTCGAGCTCGCGGATCATGCGGTTGGTCGCCACCGCGACGGCATAGCCGCCTGCCTCGGCCCGCGCCTTGTCAACCAGAATGCTGCCGATGGTCGGCAGGTAGGCGTAGGCGTAGCCCAGGTTCTGCCCCACTAGGTTCTCGGGGCGCAGCGTCGGGTCGTAGACGTCGAGGTCGTAGCCGGCGTCGAGCAGTTTGCGCGCCATGTCGACCGCAGGGCTCTCGCGCAGATCGTCGGTGTCGGCCTTGAACGCGAGGCCGACCAGCAGGACGCGCGCACCCGGTTCCAGTCCCTGCGTGACGCGCCGGAACTGGTGATGCTTGTGCGCCTCGTTGCTGCGCAGCAGGGAATCGACCAGATGCGTGTTCGAGCCCGAATCCGCGGCAATGTATTGCAGCGCCCGCACGTCCTTGGGCAGGCAGGATCCGCCGAATGGACCACCAGGGCGCGTGTAGTACGCCGAGATGTTCAGCTTGGTGTCGGAGACGAAGATCTCGTGTACCTGGCGCGCCGAAATCTCGAGGTTCTCGCAGACGCGGCCGATCTCGTTGGCGAATGCGACCTTGACCGCGTGCCATGTGTTGTCGACGAACTTGGTGATCTCCGCCTCGCGGATGCCGACATGGAAGATCGGCGCGTCGATTCCCTCGTGGAGCGCTTCCATGTTCGTGCTCGGCGCACCCGATAGCGTGCCGACGACGATTTTTGGGGGATGGAAGTAGTCGTCGATCGCGGTCGCTTCGCGCAGGAACTCCGGATTGTAGACAAGCTCCACGGTGGACGACCAGTCGCCACCGAGCTTAGATTGAAAGATCGGCAGAATCATCTGCTCGCAGGTGCCGGGCCGCATCGTCGAGCGGTAGGCGACCGTCAGCGGCTTAGTGCGCCCGGGCTTGAGCTGATCCGCGATCGCGCGCGTGACCTGGGCGATGTAGGACATGTTGTGCGCACCATCGACGCCGCTCGGCGTGCCCACGCAGACGATCGCGATATCCGCGTCGTCAAGGTGGTCCGCGACGTCGGTCGACGCTTCAAGCAGGCCCTTGTCGCGCGCGCTCGAAATCAGCTCCGCCAGGCCGGGCTCGTGGACCGGCGAACGGCCCGAATTGAGGCTATCGACTTTGCCGGCGCTGACGTCGATGCCGACGACCTTATGGCCTTGGCGGGCAATGCAGCCAGCCGCCGTGCAACCGACATAACCCAAACCGAAAATAAGGATTTTCAAGGCTTTGTCGTCCCCACTGAAGCCTGTCGTCAGAATTCGGCATGCTCGGGCGACATCGGCGGGGCCGACGCAACCGACTACGCAATCATACTTAGACAAGCGAGGTAGCGGGTCTTTTTGTGCAACGCAATATGGCGCGTTGGACATTTGCTGCATTGCCTCAGAAGCGACGGACTTCCCCTGCGCGTGGGGTGAACGAGCCCCGGCTTTCAGCGGCGCATCGCGCGGTCGAACCGGCCTAGGGTCCAAACTCAATCATCCTCTTGAAATATGGTCGGCCCATGGGTTCAAAGGACCTCTCATCAAAGGAGGGCCGAGGTTGTCGCGTTCATTGTTTTGGTTGTCGGATGTAGCTTGGGCGGCGATTGAACCGCATCTGCCGAAAAACCAGCCTGGAGCGCGGCGTGTCGATGATCGGCGGGTTATCTCGGGGATCGTTCACATGCTCAAATGCGGCGGTCGCTGGCAGGACTGCCCGAGTGAGTACGGGCCTTCGACGACGATTTACAACCGCTGGAACCGATGGAGCCATCGCGGCATCTGGACGCGCATCCTGGCGGCGTTAACCGAGGAAGGCTGGATCGCGGAGACCGCCCAGATCGACAGCAGCTACATCAAAGCCCACCGCTGCGCGGGTGGAGGAAAAGGGGGGCTCGAGCCAATGCCATTGGCATCTCGCGCGGCGGCCGCACGACGAAGATCCACGCACTCGTCGATGTCCTCGGGCGACCACTCCGCCTCGCACTGAAGCCGGGGAACACATCGGACATCAGGGGCGCTGATCTGCTCGTCGGCGCGACTGCTGGTATGAAACGCCTCATCGCGGACCGCGGATATGACGCCAACCTGCTTCGCTCGAAGCTGCGCGATCAGGGCACGACCCCAATCATCCCCGGCAGGCGCAACCGGAAGCAGCCTATCCAATACGACGAGCGCCGTTACCGGGACCGCTGGCTTGTCGAGGCCATGTTCTGCCGCCTCAAGGACTTCCGCCGAGTTGCCACCCGATACGACAAGCTCGCACGCAACTACCAGTCCGCCGTCGCGCTCGCTGCTGCCATCGCCTTCTGGCTGTGAACGAGTCTCGACCCTAGCACGACTTTGGCAGAAGTTTGTTGGAGTGTCTGATGAGGCTACATCCGCAGTGAGGGCAATGCCCCGGCGGTGAGCGAGACAGACGGTCAAGGATGGCTTGGCGCACTGCTGGCAAGGTGGGTTTGGGAGGCGGACCGAGGACTCTTTTTTTTCCGTCCCGCCTGAGCGAGCCTTCGGGATTGCAGGAAGGCGTAGGCCATCATCGTCATCAGGGCATGGCGGTGAAGCCCGGTCCAGGATCGGCGCTCGAAGTGGTCCAGGCCGAGTTCCTCCTTGAGTTGCTGATGGGCCTGCTCGCAGATCCAGCGCGCCTTGATCGCGCCGGCGAGAGCCTTGATCGGGGTGTCGCGGGGCAGATTGGAGAGATAGTATTTGCACTCACCATTCGAGCGATGCTCACCCACTAGCCAGGCTTCCTCGCCCGGCATGTGCTGGGCCCCGGCAGAGCCGATCCGTTGAGGCGCACCATCGGCAATGCGCACGCGCATGGCCGCAAAGCGGGCCGTCAGCCGTCCCTTGGTTCCTTTGCGCCAACTGACCTGTCGCCACTTCGCGCCTTCGAGCATCGCGTGCGCGGCAATGGATTTGACGTCCCGCACATGCCGCACCCGTGGGCGACCGCGTCCTGCGACCGGGAAGATCAGTTGCACATCGGCCGGATAGACCTTCTGATGCCGGGGGATGCCCACCGCCCAGCAAAGGCTACGCGCACTCAGTGCCTGCCGGAACGGAGCCGACAGCCCGTAACCCGCATCAGCCAGCACACAGCCAAAGCGCACCCCGGCAGCGATGATGCGATCGATCTCCTCGATCGCGATCTCTGGCTTGGTGCGGTATTCCTGCAAGGGCGTAGGCACGCCCGCCTTGTTCATGCGCGCGGCATCGCTCGTCCAGCTTTCCGGCAGGAACAGCCGCAAGCTCAGCATGAGCGGAACTTCGCCCGAGGCCAGTGTCACCGATACCAGTGTCTGGCAGTTCGCATTCTTGCCCAGCGCCGTGGCGTATTGGGGCGCAACGCCAACCGAAGCCTTACCCTTCTTCGGCAGGGCGGTGTCGTCGATGATCAGCCAGGCTCCATCGCCACCGACCAATTGATCCGCCGGATCCCATAAGGTCGCTTCCAGCGGGGCGCTGTCCCACAGACCAGCTCCGATGAAATGATGCAGCCGGTCATAGGAAATGGCGTCCGAACGGGCCGCCATGGGCTGGATGCTTTTGCGATCACCCGGCCCGATCAAGCCAGCGATATAGGCCGGGCACATCCGTCGCCGCGTCTTGTTGGCCAGACCTTCCAGATAAGGCGCAAGCCACCGCTCCAGATCCGCATGCCAGTCTTCGTCCATCGCCAGCCTCCGTCAAAGCTGGCTCCCCATGAATCACGCAATCCGCGCCATGGGAATCCCAAAAATTACACTTCTGCCAAAGTAGTGCTAGCTCGCGCTGCGAAATTCGCGCAGTTTGCGTTCCCATGCGACGGCGTGGGAGACAATGGTATCGAGGTCGTCGAAGCGCGGGACCCAGGGAAGCTTGCGCTTGATCAGGCGGTTGTCCGAAACGGTGATGGCTGCGTCACCAGGTCTGCGGGGTTCGAAGTTGCGCGTGATCCTCATGTTCGTGACCCGGTCGACGGCATCGAGCACTTCGAGCACCGAGAAGCCGTGCCCGTAGCCGCAGTTGAGCAGCAGCGATTCGGTCGGCGAATCGATCAGCGCCTCGAGCGCGTGGACATGCGCGGCGGCGAGGTCGCTCACGTGGATGTAGTCGCGCACGCCGGTTCCGTCGGGCGTATCGTAGTCGGTTCCGAAAACGCCGACCGCACCGCGCTTGCCGAGCGCGGCTTCGACCGCAACCTTGATGAGGTGCGTCGCCCCGGCGGTGGACTGTCCGGTGCGTCCGTGCGGGTCGGCGCCGGCGACGTTGAAATAGCGCAAGGCGCAATAGTTGATCGGATGCGCGGCGGCCACGTCGCGCAGCATCGTCTCGGTCATCAGCTTGGATGTGCCGTAAGGATTGATCGGAATCGTCGGGGCCTGCTCGTCGACGGGCGCGACCGCGGGCGATCCGTAGACCGCGGCGGTCGAACTGAACAGGAAGTGGGGCACGCCCGCAGATACGGCCGCCTCCAGCAGGGTCCGGCTGTTGGCGGTGTTGTTGCGGTAGTACTTGAGCGGATCGGAAACCGATTCGGGCACGATGATCGAGCCGGCGAAGTGCATGACGGCGCCTGTTCCCGTGCCCATGCCCTGCTCAGCGAAGATCCTCGAGACAAGCGACTGGTCGGCAACGTCGCCTTCGTAGAAAGGAACGCCGTCCGGCAGGGCGAAGCGGAACCCCGTGGAAAGGTTGTCGATCACCGAGACCGGCCAGCCGGCGTCGGACAGCGCCAGAACCGCGTGGCTGCCGATATAGCCGGCGCCGCCGGTGACGAGGACGGGGGCTTTGCCTGACATGTCGGTCGTTTCCCATGCAGATGAGTTGGTGTCGGATGGGGAATAGCGTGGCACAGCGCTGCCGCCGGGCCAAGCGGGGCTGGTTCAGTTCAGGATCAACTTGACGCCCGAGATGATCAGCATGACCGACAGCGCCCCGCGCACGATCCGTTCGTCGACTTTTCCGGCAAACATGGCGCCGATGGTGATTCCCGGAATCGAGCCGATCAGGAGCGCGCCGAGAAGGCTCCAGTTGACGTTGCCGAGCCAGGACTGGCCGATTGCCGCGACGAGGGCGAGGGGAATGGCATGGATGATGTCCGTCCCGACAAGCGACTTGGTATCGAGGCGCAGCGGATAGAGGATCAGCAGCGCGACCGCGACGAGGGCTCCCGCGCCGACCGACGTGATCGTCACGAGGACGCCGATGGCCGCCCCGGAAAAGATGGTCGCGGCTCTCTGGTAGGGACGAATGCCGTTTCCGAGCCGCTCGCGTATCGCGAGGAAGGGCTGGCGGACCTGCGTCTTGAGCGGAAGCAGCGCTCCCGAAACGACGAGCGCCGCGCCCAGCAGGCGCAGCAGGACCGTGCTGTCGAGCTTTCCGCCGTGCACGGCCCCGAGCCAGACGAGCGTCGCGACCGAGGCGGGGATGCTGCCCATCGCGAGGCGGCGGATCACCAGCCAGTCCGGCGAGCCCATCTTGCGGTGGATCGCTCCGCCGAAGGACTTGCTGATTGCGGCGAACCACAAGTCGGTGCCGACCGCGACCGCGGGATTGAAGCCGAACATGAGGATTAGCAACGGCGCCATGATCGAGCCGCCGCCAACGCCGGTTACGCCGACGAGCGTGCCGACAAGGAAGCCGGCGATCGCGTAACTGGCGCTCATTCGAAGGTCGACGATCCGCTGTTCGGCACGGGTCCGGGGCCGAAACCCCGGTCGGCAAGATCTCTCTCCCGCGAACCGTGGCTCGATCCTTCCATCCGCGATTTCGCGGTTGGCTCTGCGATATGTCTGATCACCAAATGCCCCGCAGCCTGTTCCTGCACCCGGCGCCGATCGGTGTCGCGCTACGGCCCAAAAGGGCGCGGGCGACCGATTTTTGCAGTTGCACACATATCCGAACCAATTCGGACGAAGTTGTCAATCATTCTTGCGCATCCCGCTGTTTTGCAACCGCGAAACGGCGGACGATCGCTCTGTCCGAAAACGACGGAAATCGGGCGGCTAGCGCACGCGCGGACCGCCGAACGGCAGCGGCGGCGGCGGACGGCGCGAACCGCGCGGAAGCTGCGCCTGATAGGCGCGGCCGCAGTGTTCGACGCAATACGGGAAGCCGGGGTTCACCTTCTCGCCGCAGAAGTGGAAATCGGGTTCGCCCGGGTGCCCCATCGGCCAGCGACAGATCCGGTCGCTCAGGTCGAGCAGGCTTGTCTTGTCGGCGATCTCGGGGCTCGGCTTGGCCGGAACCAAGCGCCGCGGCGGGGCGGGCGGGATCGGCTGCTGCTGGTCGCCGGGGCCCTGGCGCAGAAAGCCGCCAGGGCCTACCGACACGACGCGCGGCTGATCGGCGACGGGCGGCGCTTCGGCCGCTTCCTCAGGCGTGGCCTCGACCTTAGGGGGCGGTGGCGGCGGTGCGGCCGGCTTGGCTTCGACGGCGGGCGGTTCCGCGGCGCGCGGCGCCGGCTCCGCGGGGGCAGCGGGTTTCTTGGGCGGCGGCGCGGCGCGGACCGGCTTCTCGTTCGGCTTCACCGGGGAGGGGCGGGCCTTGAGGCCGAGGCGATGCGCCTTGCCGATCACCGCATTGCGGCTGACGCCGCCGAGCTCGTCGGCGATCTGACTGGCGGTCGCTCCGCCTTCCCACATCTTGGTGAGCCTTTCGATGCGCTCGTCAGTCCAGCTCATTCGCAATCCGTTCCTTCGTATTCGTCCGCTGCCGGACACTTGCCACGCGGGCGGGCAGCCGATAGTCGCCGTGCCATGGCCGATCAATCGAATTCGACCGATGCGGCGCTCTCCGGAGCCCTGTCGGCAACCTCGGGTTTCCGCGCGAAGGGAGAGCCGGCGATCCACCGCATCAACTGGGTGGGGCTGTGGACCCTCTATATGAAGGAGGTCCGGCGCTTCTTCAAGGTTCAGACACAGACGATCTGGGCGCCGGCGATCACCACGCTGCTGTTCCTCGTGATCTTTTCGGTCGCGCTGGGGCGTGGCGGCCGCGAGGTTCTGGGCGTCAACTTCGCGACGTTCGTCGCACCGGGCCTGATCGTCATGGGGATGATGCAGAACGCCTTCGCCAACGCCAGCTTCTCGTTCCTTTCGGGCAAGATACAAGGCACGATCATCGACTATCTCATGCCCCCGCTCAGCGAGGGCGAACTGATGGCGGCGATGACGGCGGCCGCGGTGACGCGGGCGATCCTGGTCGGGCTCGCGCTCTATCTGGCGATGAGTTTCTGGCCGGGCGTGGATCTGTCGCTTGCCCATTTCTGGGCGGTGGTCTGGTTCGGGCTGATGGGCGCGATCTTCCTGTCTCTGCTCGGGCTGCTCTCGTCGATCTGGGCTGAGAAGTTCGACCACAACGCGGCGATCACGAACTTCATCGTCGCGCCGCTCTCGCTGCTGTCGGGCACGTTCTATGTGATCGACAACCTGGCGCCGGCGTTTCAGGCGATCAGCCGCCTGAACCCGTTCTTCTACATCATCTCGGGCTTTCGCTTCGGGTTTCTCGGCCGAAGCGACATCGGCGACACCAACCTTGCGGTGCTGCATAGCGCCATCGGCCTGCTCGGGCTCAATGTCGCGCTCGGCATGGTGGCCTACGCGGTCCTGCGCTCAGGCTGGAAGATAAAGAGCTGACGAGGCGTCCGGCGGCGCGCCGCGCTCCGCGCCGACAGGATCAGTGCGTCAGACCCTGCATCAGCCGGTACCGCCCTTCGGAGTAATCCTCGAATAGCTGCGAGAGCAGCGGATGATCGACCGGACCGCCGTCACCGTCTTCCGTCAGGTTCTGCTGGCTGACGTAAGCGACATAGCTTGACTCCTCGCTCTCGGCGAGGAGATGGTAGAAGGGTTGCTCGCGCCCCGGCCGCACGTCGACGGGGATGGACTGGTACCATTCCTCGCTGTTCGCAAAGACGGGATCGATGTCGAACACCACACCCCGGAAATCGTGGTGCTTGTGTTTCACGACGTCGCCGATCGCGAAGCGGGCACGCACCTTGCGCGGCGCGTCGATGACGCGCCCGGCCTGGGGTGAAAAGAAGGACGCTCGGTTCATTTGGATCAATGTAGGCCCATGTCGTTGGATAAACAAGCAAGGCCGCCGCGACCTTCCCCGAAAGTCGGCGATAGGGAAATATCTTTGGGCTTCGACTTGAAGGTGGGGAAGCCCTTCATTGTCGCTCGGTAGTCCCCGCGGCTCTTGTCTCGCCCTGTCGGCCCGCTGCCGCCGGCAGCCTCCCTTTTGTCGCGCTCAGTTTAGGGGCTGGGCGATGAGACACAGACCGTAGTGTGCGAAGTCGATCTCGTCGAGCGAGCGGGCGAGCGCGCAGCCGCCCGGCGCGATCTCGCTGCCGGCGACGTGGACCGGGCCCTCGCGCGGGATCGCCAGCAGCGGGCCGGCATAGCGCGCCGCGACCTCGGCCGCAGGCGCGCCCGCGACCTGGTCGAGCCGGAACAGCGGCCCCTCGACCAGCATCGCGTTGCCCGACGGCGCGACATGCTTGCGCCACTGCGCGGGATGGGGGCCGCCGTGCGCCACCGCCACGGCGGCATCGAGGTGCAGGTCGCGCGGGCGGCCGTAGTCGTAGAGCCGGTAGGTGATGTCCGAGTTCTGCTGCACCTCGATCAGGCTCACGCCCGC
>NZ_MWMO01000026.1 GCF_002556635.1 Novosphingobium sp. PC22D
TCGATGAACTCTGGAAATCAAAGCCCGATGTCTTTATCGTTCAACCAACCCATCACATGCTGGGACCAAACACCTAGGTAACAAATTGCCTTCCGGATCGCGTGAGACGCTCTTGGAGCTGGGTGGAAAATTCGCGAGGCTGCTTGAGCCCAAGCTGTCAATCTGCACATCAATCCCGCGCCCAAATCGCTTGTGAATTTTTCGTCAGGAGGGAGGGTTTGGTCAGCTCTGCCAATAACACGATTTCTCAGATTGCAACCAAGGCGGTGTGCGTGGCGCCTGCATTGCAGTCGAGACGTTGGCCCCGCAGCGAGCGGTGACGGAGGATTGCGTCAACCCGCTTGTCGGCCTCAATGTTCATTACGTCTCGAAAGCGAACTAAGAGTCGCCTGACGATGACGCACCGAGCCATTATTGGTTGCCGGGCCGCCACCGCTGCAGAACGTTTCGAACATAGGCCGGCGTTTCGCCGTTCAGCGGGATTCTGCTGGACAGTTCTACGGCCCTAGGCCCGGCGTTATAGGCGGCAAGCGCGAGATGGATCCCATCGAAGCGATCAATCATCTGGCGAAGGTATCGGGCGGAGCCGTCGAGATTCTGCCGGGGATCGAACCGGTTGTCGACGCCCAACTCGCGAGCCGTACCCGGCATGAGCTGCCCAAGACCGCCTGCGCCCGCTTTGCTAACAGCCAATGGATTGTAACGCGATTCGACCCAGACCAGCGCATCCAGCAAGCCTGAAGGTAGTTCATAGCGGAATTCAGCTTCGCGGACGTGAGGCAGATAGATTTCCCGGCGATAGTTTGTCCTCGGACCTGCTGGCGGACCGGACCGGGACATCTCCGACCGAGGGCGCGCAATCGGTGAGCCAGCCTCAGCTGCGAGGCTTGCCTGGCTCTCCCATCTGCCATGCTCAACCAATCGGAACCCGCTATCGTCGACCCTGACTGCCGCGCCCGTCCCCGAGGATTGAACCGCGCCCGGATCCGGAAATTCGGTCCGCATGTCTTCGGCCCGAAGAATGGTAGTGCCGCCCAGGATTCTCAATCCCATGATGGCAAGCCCAAGTCTCATCCTGTGTCTCATCGATCCGCATCCATCTGTTCAAACGCGATGAGAACATTTATAGAACGATTCATCGTCAATCGGCAGTGAAAGGGCGCGGAGTGGAGGCTGCGCCGGGGAGGCATGCCCAATGGAGTAGGCCTCATGATGCATACGCAAACCTCGTCGCCACTGGCTGTTTGTGCCCGCAAACTCGTGGAATCGCTGGGCGGAACCTGGCGCGGGACCAAGGGCATGTGCTGTTGTCCAGCGCACGCCGACCGAACTCCCTCACTCAGCGTGACGCTTGGCCGGCAGGCGATTCTTTTTCACTGCTTCGCGGGGTGTACCAACGAGGCCGTGCTTGCGGCCGTTGCCGGCCAGGGCACTGGCCTTCGCGAGCTGTTTGATGGCTCATCGGCACTGGCCGAGTCTCGCGCGCCAAAGGAAAGCCAGAATGCGAACGCGGTCCGGCTTTGGCGGAGCGCTTGCGCGCTCGGCGGCACGGCTGCCGAGCGCTATCTCACCCGGCGCGGCATAGACGAGCGATCGCGCGATCTGCGCTATCTGGGCCGCACGCCGCTTGGCCCTCGCGACAATGTCCAGTTCAGGGCAGCGATGCTGGCAGCCGTCCGCAGTGACGAAGGTGTCATCGCCATCCACCGCACGTTCCTCGATCCGCGTTCGGGCAAGATCGCGCAGATCACAATGCCCAAACGGGCATTGGGAAGCCTGCAGCGCGGTGCGGTCCGGCTCGCTATGCCGAGAGGCGGGCGGCTCGGGCTGGCCGAAGGCATCGAGACGGCGCTCGCCGCGACGCAGCTGTTCGGAATTCCGTGCTGGGCAACGCTCGGGAACGAGCGCTTCGGACAGGTCGCAATCCCCGACAGCGTCCGTGAGCTTCACTTGTTCGTGGACAATGATCCGGGCGGACGCATTGCGGAAATGAAGGCGCGCATTGCGCACGACCGCAAGGATCGCACGATCATCGCCTGCGAGCCCGACCGGCGCGGCACGGACTGGGCCGATGTGCTGCAGGAGCGGGTGACCAGTTCATCCTGAACAGAGGGGAGGGGGCGGTTACCTTGCGGGACCACCAAGGCGTGACCGGTCCCGCAAGGAGGCACCATGACCCACTCTTCCCAACTGTTCGATTTTGTCCCGGCGAGCGAACCGAGATTGCTTGTCGCGGCTCGCTCGCTCGCACATCTGCTTGAGAATGACACGCCGATCGATCGTGTTGCGATTTCGCACGCTCTCATCGAGGCATTCGGCGGTTCCGATGCCGATGGCTGCTGGTCGGTTCGCGAAGCCCATGCCGCGCTCGAACTGGCGCAGGTCCTCACCCTCAAGGAGCAGAGTGGCCTGACACCTGCAGTCCCGCCGGTCGAAGCCTTCGCGGCTTTCGATCGGCTCGAGGCGCTCGTTCCCACCCAGACCACGCGGAGCGAGGAGCAGATCGAGTTGCAACAGTTCGCTACGCCGCCGCGGCTTGCCTGGCTGGCGGCGCGGGCAGCACGGATCGGGGCGCATGACCATGTCCTCGAGCCTTCTGCCGGGACCGGCATGCTTGCGCTCTGGGCAGAGAAGACCGGGGCAAGGCTTTCGCTCAACGAAATCTCTCCACAGCGCCGCGAGTGTCTCGAGGCGCTCTTCCCCGGGAGCAGCATCACCGGCCACGATGCCGAACTCATCGACGATCTGCTTGCGCCGCAAGTGTTGCCCAGCATCGTGCTCATGAACCCGCCATACTCGCACGGGATCGAACGCGGGCACGACGGCAGAACCGGCGCACGGCATGTGCGTTCGGCCTGGAAGCGTCTCGCGCCGCAGGGACGCCTTGTCGCGATCATGCCCGAATGGTTCGATGTGCGCCGCTTCCGGAGCTCGCTTACGGAACCAGCGACGCTTCGGTTGAACGCGGCGATCGAAGGTGCCTTTCGCAAGCAGGGAACCGGGATTACGACGCGTCTTGTCGTACTCGACAAGGTGGAGGGCTCGACCACATTCGAGGGATTGGCGGACCCAATCCCGATTTGGGAGCTGGCCAGCCTGATCGATGCCTTGCCTGCGCAATCCTGTGCGAATTCAGTCCATGCTCCCTCGACCATCTCCCGGACTTCTCCCGTTCGCCTTGTCGCATCGCGACCGCCATCACCGCTTGCGCCGCCGGTTGTATCAAGGCCGACGCAAGGCATTGTTCCCTGTGCTTATCAGGCGCTCGCAGAGCCCGCGCCGATGGCCGAACAGGTCGGACACTATCTTCCCTACAGGCCGAGCCGCGTTACCATCGAGGGGGCACGCGCGCATCCGACCCCCCTGGTTGAATCGGTTGCCATGGGCTCGATCACTGCCCCGCTGCCTGCAGCGATACCCATGCTGCCCGGCAACCTGATCGGGAATGGCCTGCTCTCGGCGGCACAGGCAGAGTCCCTCATTTATGCCGCAAGCGCGCACGAACGCGACTTGCCCGGGCGCTTCATACCCGAAGATGAGGGCTGCACGCTCAAGCCTTGCGAGGAAGGCCAGGTCTATCGCCAAGGCTACTTCGTGGGCGACGGCACCGGAGCCGGCAAAGGGCGCCAGGTCGCCTCGGTGATCCTCGATCGCTGGGTGCAGGGCGAACGACGCCACATCTGGATTTCCAAGAACGAGGCGCTCCTCGAGGATGCCCGCCGGGATTGGGCCGCTCTGGGCGGTCTTCCCATCGACATCCAGCCACTCTCGACCTGGAAGCTCGGATGCCCGGTTACGATGGGCGAGGGAATCCTGTTCGTGACCTATCCCACTTTGCGCTCGGGTCGCGGCGATGCGACCCGTCTCGAGCAGATCCTCGACTGGGCGGGCGATGACTTTTGCGGTGTCATTGTCTTCGATGAAGCGCATGCCATGGCCAATGCTGCAGGAGGCGAGGGCTCACGGGGCAAGGTCAAGGGTTCCGAACAAGGCGTTGCCGGCGTGCGGCTGCAGAACCTTTTGCCCCGCGCCCGCGTTCTCTATGCCTCGGCGACGGGCGCTTCGGACGTCAACAATCTCGCCTATGCGACCCGGCTCGGGCTCTGGGGCCCCGAGACCGCCTTTGCCAATCGCGAGGCCTTCGTGGCCGACATTCGCGATGGCGGCATTGCGGCGATGGAACTCGTAGCCCGGGACCTCAAGGCGCTGGGCCTTTACTCGGCGCGTGCGCTTTCGTTTGCCGGCGTCGAATACGAGATCCTCGAACACGCGCTGACGCCCGACCAGACCGCGGTCTACGATGCCTATGCCGATGCCTGGGCGATCATTCATGCCAACCTCCACGAGGCGCTTGAAGCGACGCGGATCGTCGATGGGGAGACAGGCGGCACGCTCAATTCAGGAGCGAAGTCCGCCGCGCTGTCGATCTTCGAGGGCACCAAGCAGCGCTTCTTTGCCCAGCTGCTCCTGTCGATGAAGCTGCCGAGCCTGTTGCCGGCCATCGATTCCGCGCTCTGCGAGGGCAATGCCGTGGTCGTCCAGCTGGTCTCGACCGCCGAGGCCATGCTCAATCGTCGTCTTGCCGATCTCACCGCCGAAGAGCGTGAGGCGCTGGAGATCGATCTCAGCCCGCGCGAATATGTTGTCGATTACCTCGCCAGGAGCTTTCCGGTTCGGCTCATGGCGGTCTTCACCGACGAGAACGGCGTCGCGCGTTCCGAGCCAATGATCGACTAAGCAGGCAATCCGGTCCTGTGCCGCTCTGCGCTCGCGGCCCGCGACGCCATGATCGAGCAGCTATGCGCGCTCCCTCCCATCGCAACTGCGCTCGATGCCCTCATCGAGCGGTTCGGCACCGATCAGGTCGCTGAAGTGACCGGGCGCAGCCGGCGCCTCTTGATCGGCCCGGATGGATCGCAAAAGCTGCAATCGCGAGGCCCGCGCGCCAATGTGGCCGAGACCCGCGCATTCATGGACGGGGACAAGCGCATCCTCGTCTTCTCTGAGGCCGGCGGAACCGGACGAAGCTACCATGCCGATCTCGGCGCCAGGAACCAGGCGCGGCGTATCCACTTCCTGCTGGAGCCAGGTTGGCGCGCGGATGCCGCAATCCAGGGCCTTGGACGGACCAACCGCACCAACCAGGCCTCGGCGCCGCTGTTCCGGCCGGTCACGACCGACGTGCGCGGCGAACGGCGCTTCATTTCGACCATCGCGCGCCGCCTCGACAGTCTCGGCGCGCTGACCCGCGGCCAGCGGCAGACGGGCGGACAGAATCTGTTCGATCCGGCCGACAACCTCGAGAGCGTCTACGCGAAGGAAGCGCTCCATCGCTGGTTCGGCCTGCTTTTTGCCGGCAAGCTCGATGCCGTCGCCCTGGACAGATTCACCGAGCTGACGGGGCTCAGGATCGAGGCACCGGACGGGTCGATGGTGGAGGACCTGCCTTCGATCCAGCGCTGGCTCAACCGCATCCTCGCGCTTCCGATCAGGTTGCAGAACGCGATCTTCGATGAATTCATGGGGCTGGTCGAAGCCCGCGCCGATGCCGCGCGCCAAGCGGGCACGCTTGATCTCGGGTTGGAGACAATCGCGGTCGAGAGCTTCGAGGTGCTCACCGATACCGTGCTGCGGACCGATCCGATGTCGGGGGCAACGACGCACCTTCTCGAACTGGAGATCGCGCGCAAATTGAGAGCCCTGTCGCTGGATCGCCTCGAACAGTTCCACGGCCTTGGAGAGCAGGCGCAGCAGACCCTTCGCAACGCCCGATCAGGGCGCGTCGGGCTGCTCCTGCCGGCTCGCAGCCTGCTCGATGACGAAGGTACGCGCATCGCCCGCTTCGAGCTTATCCGGCCGCTCAAGCGAGGCTACATGACGGCTGACCAGCTCGACGAGAGCAGCTGGGAGCCCATGGCGATGGAGAGCTTCCGCGAGGCCTGGAAGCTGGAGGTGTCCGAAGCCGAGGCGACCCGCAAGCGCGAGCGGTTGCATCTTGCAACGGGCCTGCTCCTGCCGATCTGGGACAAGCTGCCCACCGACTTCGTGCGCGTCAGCCGTATTGCGGCGAGCGATGGCGCATCGCTGCTGGGACGCGAAGTGCCCGCCTATGCCATTCCTGACCTGATGATGGCACTCGCCATCGACGGCGCTCCTTCGCTCGGCGTTGAGGAAACCGCGGCTGCCGTCCTGTCGTCCGGCCGCGCGATGCCCATTGCCGGGCCAGAGCCGCTCCATTTGAAGCGCAGTCTCGTCAACGCTTCGCAGCGCCTTGAACTGGTCGGTTTCTCGGCGGCAAGGCTGGATTGGTACAAGGTGCAAGGCTGCTTCACAGAGATCATTCGTTACCAGACGCGCCTCTTTGTGCCTACGAGCACGGCGACCTTTATCCTGGGACGCATCGTGCAGAGCCGCTAGCCGCTTCGCCAGCGCGGGTATGGCACGACCATGACCATTTTCCACCGGCAGAGGCCGGTGAAGCTCTGGTGTCGCGCGACGATCAGGGTGAGAAAGCGCGACAATCAAGATGAGAATCTGGGTTGGTGGGTTGGCGAAGGGCGTAGCCCGTAGCCGGCCCACCAACCCAGATGGCCTTTGTGAAGGGCCGGTGATGATCGCGGCGGCAAGGTATGGTGTAGGTTTTTCCGCAAGCGGGAGCCTGTCTCGTGCCTGGTCGACACATCAACGATCATCAAATGAGGCTGTTCATGAGTTACAGACGAACCGAGCCGGTGGTACGTGCCGCGGCGAAAGCAGGAATGAGCGCTGCGAGCGCCTATCGCCTGCTGAAGGATGCAAGACCTCCGTCGCAGCGTAAGGAACCGCGCGGGCGCAGGTGCCCCGATCCGTTGGAAGGGATCTTCGAGGAAGAGGTGGTGCCACTGCTCGAGGCGGCGCCGGGGCTTCGGCCGATCGCAGTTTACGAGGAACTTCGCCGCCGCCATCCGGACGAGGCGTTCGGATCACGCCGGACGCTTGAGCGTCGGATCCGCAGTTGGCGAGCCTTGCATGGTCCTGATCGCGAAGTGATCTTCCGCCAGGTCCATGAACCCGGCCGGCTCGGCCTGTCCGACTTCACCGCGATGGGCGGGCTCGGCATCATTGTCGCGGGCGCGCCGCTCGACCACATGCTCTATCACTTCCGCCTGCCGTGTGGCGGCTTCGAGCACGCGCATGTGATCCTGGGTGGCGAGAGCTTCGTGGCGCTTGCCGAGGGACTGCAAAACGCGCTGTGGTCGGCGGGCGGAGCGCCGCGGCTGCATCGTACCGACAGCCTCTCGGCCGACTTCCGCAATCTGGAGGCCGATGCGCGCGCCGATCTCACCAGGCGCTATGAGGCGCTTTGCGCACATTACGGAATGGAGCCGACGCGCAACAACACCGGCGTCGCTCATGAGAACGGCGCAATCGAGAGCGCACATGCCCATATCAAGGCCGCGCTCGGGGATGCTCTACTGCTACGCGGCAGCAGCGCATTCGACACCTTGGCCGACTATCGCCGGTTCATCGACGAAGTGGTCATCGCCCGCAATCGCCGCCATGCGGCCGCGATCGATGCCGAGCGTGCCAGTCTGCTACGACTGCCGGACACGCGCACGTGCGACTACGAAGAAGTGCTGGTCACCGTGACGTCCTCGGGTGGCTTTACCCTGCGCAAGGTGTTCTACACGGTCCCCTCGCGGCTTGTCGGCCATCGCTTGCGTGTGCGGCTCTACGATGATCGGCTCGACCTGTTCATCGGGGGGACCCGGCTCATGACCTTGCGTCGAGGGCGTTCGGGCGATCGCGGCAAGCATGGCCATGTCGTTGACTACCGGCATGTGATCCACTCGTTGCGGCGCAAGCCGATGGCGCTGATGGGCTTGGTCTATCGCGACAGTCTGTTCCCGCGTACCGCCTATCGCGCGATGTTCGATCACATGGTCGAGGTTCTCGGTGACCGGGCCGCATGCCGCGTCATGGTCGAGTTGCTGTCGCTGGCCCATGAGCGGGCCTGTGAAGCGGAACTGGCTAGCTTGCTCGAGGCGGACCTCGCTGCGCGGCGAATACCCGACATGGCAGCCTTGCGCTCCCACTTCGCTCCCGATCCCGCCGACCTGCCCATGGTCGTCGTCCAACTGGGATCGCTGGCCTGCTACGACAGTCTGATCGTTCCGGGAGAAGCGGCATGAATGCGTCCGCAACGATAGATGCCCAGCGCCTGACGCTCATGCTCAACGAGCTGCGCCTGCCCGCGATCAAGCAGATCTGGGGCGACTTTGCCGAACGCGCTGACAAGGAAGGCTGGCCGGCCGCGCGGTTCCTCTCGATCATCGCAGAGCACGAACTGGCCGAGCGCGACCGACGCCGGATCGAGCGCCACCTTGCCGAAGCGCACTTGCCGGCGGGCAAGACGCTCGAGACCTTCGCGTTCGATGCCGTGCCGATGATCTCCAAGGCGCAAGTGATGGCCATGACTGCGGGCGACGGGTGGCTCGAGAAAGGCGCCAACCTGATCCTGTTCGGACCTCCCGGCGGCGGCAAGACCCACTTGGCCGCAGCGATCGGACTTGGCCTTGTCGAGAACGGGTGGCGCGTCCTGTTCGCCCGAACCTCCGATCTCGTCCAACGGCTCCAGCTCGCCCGGCGCGAGCTCGCGCTCGAAGCTGCCATCGCCAGGCTCGACAAACATCACCTTTTGATCCTCGACGACTTCGCTTACGTCAGTCGCGATCAGGCGGAAACCTCTGTCCTGTTCGAACTGATCAGCGCGCGCTACGAGCGGCGCTCGCTGCTCATCACCGCCAACCAGCCCTTCGGCGAGTGGAACAAGGTCTTCCCCGATCCCGCCATGACCCTCGCTGCGGTCGACCGTCTCGTACACCACGCCAGCATCTTCGAAATGAACGTCGAAAGCTATCGGCGGCGCACTGCGCAAGCTCGTCGTTCGGGGCCCGGACGACCGCCCGCGTTCGCGACAATCAAGGGCATCGAGAAGCAAAGCGCCAGCGACCATCAGGACAACGCCTGAAGCCTTGCAATCGGACCATCCCAAGCGCAGAACTGTCGCGCCGCGACAATCAGACTCTCATCCTGATCGCCGCGCGCTTCTCATCTAGATCGACGCGCTACACTCTGGTTTCGGGGCGGGGCTGGCTCTATATAGTAGAGACCATGTCGCTGTTCTGCTTCCTTGGCCGGCACAAGCCTTCTGTCTCGTCGATGGCGCGCAGCAAAAAGGGCGGCCACGCGGCGCTTTGCGACAATTGCGGTGTCCCGCTCGAGAAGATCGACAATGGTCCGTGGCGGCCGGCCCAGGCTCCCGCCGCGATCATTCAGGCGCGCCGATAGTACAGTTCAAGTATTTCCTGGCGGTTGCGTTTAAGCCGGGACTTGCGCGCACGAATCGCACTTGATAGCCTTTGGCTGTACGGTCGGGCTTTGGCCGTACCGAGGCGTGAGAACCTCGCTTGAGCCACGAATAACCTGATCGTCTATTGACCGGGTTGCCGATGCGTATGTCCAGGCCGCTTGCGGCTAAAGGCATCGGCGCATGTTCTCAAGCATGTTCTCACCACCCGGTCAGTCGGGCGCCTCGTTCGATCGAACGGAAGGGCGCTGCGGCTTGGCATTGCAGAACCGACATTGCGGGTGGCTGTCGTGAGCACGGGTCGTTCGATGCGGCTCGACGAGACGGCAGCGAACGAACTTGCTGATCTTTATCGCGAGCATCGTCCGGGACTCTTGCGTCTGCTGGGCCGCCGTGCCGGCACCGACCACAGCGAAGACGTCGTCCAGCAGGCCTTCGCGCGGCTTGCCGGACGTGAACAGGGTGCCGAGGGTCTCCAATCGCCTTTTGCCTACCTGGCACGCACCTCATTCAACATCCTGAGCGATGAAAGCCAGAACGTGGCAAGGTGTGGCGAGGTAGGGCGCTTGATCGAAGGCGAGGCGATCGAACCTTCGATGGACGGCGTGGCGCTTGTCGAGGCGCGCGACCAGCTTCGCCGTATCGAGGTTGCGGTGGGCAAACTGAAGCCAATCACGCGCCAGATTTTCCTTGCCCGCCGGCTCGACGGCTATAGCTACAAGGAAATCGCGGACCAGACCGGCCTGAGTATCCGGGCAGTCGAGAAGCAGATGAGCAGGGCGATCAAGCAACTGGCACGACATCTCGGAACGCCATGATGGGCGAGGCGCGCGAACCCATCTCCGAAGCGATCTACGAGGAAGCATCCCGTCGCTTCGTGCGCCGCGAGCGCTCGCCCGAAGTGCAACCGGATCACGATCTTGCGGTCTGGCTCGAAGCCGATCCCCGGCACGCTGCGGCTTACGCCGAGATCGCAGACGCCTGGGAGCAAAGTCAGGTGCTGGCACAGAGCGATCTCGTTCGCGCTCGCAAGCTCGTTCGCGCGCCGTTCTACATGCGCCGTAACGTGCAGCTGGCGGCGATCGCGGCGACGGCGATTCTTGTCGTCGGCTTCGTCTCGATCCAGGGACTGGGTTCTCCCTGGCCGGTCGAGGTTGGCAGTCCGGTCCGCGCCGAGACCTACCGGACCGCCCTTGGCGAGATCCGGACATGGCGACTTGCGAACGGCACGGTGCTCACCCTCGACACCGAAAGCGAAGTCGTCGTCACAGTCGAGGACGGAGCGCCGCAGATCGCAGTCAGGGGTGGCCGGGTACGCGTGGACGGCCGGCATGGCACCCAAAATCCGCCAATCGTTACAGCCGACGAATTGCGTGTCGATGCTGGCGGGGGTGTGCTCGACGTGAGCGTGCTCGGCTCGAAGCCGTCCTATGCCGTGATCGAGGGCAAGGTCCGGGTCACGGGTGGGGAACAGGCAGCAGGGGCGGATGATATTACGGGGCAAACGGTCAGAGCAACAGCTTCTGACCGTAAGGGCGACAGGCTCTGGCCCCAAGGCATGATCGAACTCGATCACATGCCGCTTGGCGAGGCCGCCCGGACGCTCAATCGCTACAACAGCCTGAAGGTCCGCATCGATGGGCGGGATCTCGCAGCAAGGACGCTCAGTGGCGGCTTCCGGCTGCGCGAGCCAGAGGCTTTTGCAGGGGCCGCCGCATCGGCTCTCGATCTCGACATGCAAAAGCGCGCTGGCGAAATCGTCCTGTCTCCAAAAACAAACTGACAGCAGTCAGCCCAGTCGGGAAAAAATTCTGTCGGGTATTTTTTCCGGCCGCCGTCTCTCTCCCAACAGCCCTTCGGGCGCGAATGGGGGAAACGACACATGCGAACCACATCCATCACGACTAGCGCACTGGCGCTGGCGGCATCCCTTGCAGTTCCTGCGGCCTGCTATGCGCAGGCAGACAACGCCGTGCTGCTCGACTTGCCGGAACAGCCGCTCGGTCGTTCGATCCGCGATCTCTCGGCAGCATCGGGCATTACGATCATCGCCGACGATACCCTGCTCGAAGGCCGCAAGGCGGGAAGCCTGAAGGGGCGCTACAGCGTACCCGACGCACTGGCGCGGTTGCTGGCCGGAACTGCGCTGCGCGCCGAACGGGTCGGCGCGAGCTGGGTGGTCCGGCCGGCCAATTCCTCGAATGCGCGATCCGGCGATCTCGGTTCCGACCCGGCCATTCTCGTAACCGGAACCCGTATTCGCGGTGCGGGCGCGACGGGATCGCAGGTGATCACGCTCGGGCGCGAGGAGATCGACCGCACTGGGCTCGCGACCACGCAGCAGATCCTGGCAGCGCTGCCGCAGAATTTTGGCGGCGGGCCCAATGAGGGGACGATCGGCTTTACCCAGCGCAACAACGCCACCGCTAACATCGGCTTCGGCTCAAGCGTCAATCTGCGTGGCCTCGGAACGAGTTCGACGCTGACACTGGTCGACGGCAATCGCTTCGCGCTTGGCGGTATCGGCGGCGCTTTCGTCGATGTCTCGCTTATTCCGGCCAGCGCCATCGAGCGGATCGAGGTCCTGCCCGACGGAGCCTCGGCGATCTACGGCTCGGACGCAGTCGCGGGCGTCGTCAACGTTCGGCTGCGCAATGCCTTCGAGGGTGCGGAAACGCGCGGGCGTTATGGCGCGGCAGACGGCTTCGACGAACTGCAGGCGAGCCAGATCCTGGGCTTTGGCTGGAACTCAGGCCACCTCGTGGCAAGTTACGAGTACTTCCAGCGCGGCCGGTTGAGTTCGAACGATCGTTCGTTCGGAACCGAGGACCTGCGCGCTTTCGGTGGTCCCGACTACCGGCAGGCCTATGGTAATCCGGCCACTCTGGTCGCGGCCGATGGCAGCGTCTTTGCCGTGCCGGCGGGCCAGGATGGCACCGCGCTTGCTGCGAGCGACCTTATTGCGGGGCAGTCGAACACCTCGGATGGGCGCAAGGATACCGATCTTCTGCCCCGGGTCCGGCGCCATTCGGCCTTCCTGTCGCTCGAACAGGGGCTCGGATCGATCCTCACCGCCAATTTCCAGGGCTTCTTTGCCGATCGCCGGTCCTCATTGCGCTACTTTCCGATCAATTCGGCGATCAGCGTGACGCCTGCCAATCCCTTCTATGTCGATCCCATCGGGACCGGACAGCCGGTCAGCGTGCGCTACGATTTTCGCGAGGACTTCGGCGCGCCGAGCTACGACGCGCATGTGCGGGCCTGGGCGCTCTCCGGATCGCTTGCCGCCGATCTTGGCACCTGGCGCGCGGAACTGCGCGCCAACCACGGTCAGCAACGCGAATCCCTGGTCGCAGGAAATGTGCCCAATACCGCGAGGCTGGCACAGGCTCTGCTCGATCCCGACCCCGCGAGCGCCTTCAACCTGTTCGGCGACGGCAGCAATACCGCTCAGGCTACTCTCGACTATGTGCGCGGAGGATCCATCCAGAGCACGCGGACGCGCCAGACGACCGTCGGGGCCAAGCTCGATGGGCCGCTGTTCGCGCTGCCTGCCGGGATCTTGCGCATCGCCATCGGCGGTGAATTCCGGCACGAGCGTGTCGCGGGGTTCAACATCTACGACGATCGCACGCTCGAACCGGTCGAGGAGTCCTCGACCGGCTTCCCGCTCAGCCGCGATATTGCAGCCGGCTATGCTGAATTGCTCGTTCCGCTGGTGTCCGAAGCCATGGGTCTTGCAGGTATCGAGAAGCTCGATCTCTCAGTCGCCGGGAGATACGAGCACTATTCGGACTTCGGTTCGACCTTCAATCCCAAGGTGGGGCTGGCGTATCGTCCCTTCGCCGACCTCACCTTGCGGGGAACCTATGGCACTTCGTTTAGAGCGCCGGGCTTCCTCGATGTCCGGCAGGGGCCAGGGCTGAGTTCGATCGCGCCCCTCAACCTGTCGGACCCCCAATCCCCGACCGGCGTGAGCCAGGTTCTCGCGCGCTTTGGCAACGATGCCGGCATCGGCCCGGAAAAGGCACGCACCCTGACGGCGGGTTTCGATCTGCGGCCGGTGCGCGTCCCACGGCTTCATCTCGGCGTCACCTGGTTCGACATCGCCTACCGCGACCGTATTTCCAACCCTTCGGCCGAACTTCAGACCTATCTTGTAAAGCGTGACCAGTTCGAGGCGCTGCTCACGCCCAATCCCGATGCCGCGACGGTCGCGGCGCTTTACGCGGACCCCACTTTCTTCAATCCGTTCGGCATTGCGGCTTCGGCGATCGATTACCTCGTCGACAGCCGCAACAAGAACTCGGCACGGGCCGAAGTGCAGGGGCTCGATTTCGATCTTGGCTATACGAAGGATCTGGGCGGCTTGGCGCTCGATGGCGGTGTCAGCGGCTCGTGGATTTTCCATTTCCGCCAGAAACTCGTGACGTCAGCGCCTTATGTGGACGTGCTCGCCACCAGCGGCAATCCGGTCGATTTGCGCGCCCGCGCGTTTGTGGGCGCGCGCTGGAACGGGTGGGGCGTGTCCCTTACCGTCAATCATACCGCCGGCTACAGAAATACCGCGGTCGCGCCGGCCGAGCCGGTCTCGGCCTGGACCACGTTCGATGCACAGATCTCGCGTAGTTTCGATGACGCCGGTGGATGGCTTTCGGGAACCCGCGTTTCGCTGAATGCGGTCAACCTGTTCGATGCCGGACCGCCTTACGTCAACAATCGTACGCCGTACTCGGCCTCGGGTTTCGATCCCGAAAAGGCGAGCCCGGTCGGACGGCTGATAGCCTTGCAGGTGATCAAGGCCTGGTGATGCGCAAGTCGGTCCTGGTGCTCGCTCTGGTTCTTGCCGTGGCGAGTGGGAAGCCTGCCATGGCGCGCGAAGAGCTGCTGCGCCCGCTGATCGAGCTGGCTCGGCTCACTTCGCCTGTCATCTCGCCCGATGGTCGCATGGTCGCCTGGCGCGAGGTTCGCGCGTCGATTGATCGCAACGACTACTCTGCGGTCTGGATGGTCATGCCGATCGATGCGAGTTCACCTCCTCGCCATCTCGCCGATGCCGGTGAGCCTGACTGGCTCAATGGCGCCATGCTGCCCGAAACCCCTGTGTGGTCGGCGGATTCAGGCGCGCTCTACTTCCGAAGGATCGCAGGCGGGGAAGTCCAGGTCTGGAAAGCCAAGCTGAAAGGATCCGCCGCGACCCAGATCACTTTTGCTGCGGGAAATATCGAGGCGATCCGGTCGCTCGGAAGCGGGGGCAGGCTGCTTCTGGCGGTTGGACCTGCGCGTAGCCGAGTGCGGAGCGCCGAGGATCGGGAATACGAAAGTGGCACGCTGATCGATGCGAGTGTCGATCCTTCCCGGGCGCTTTACCGAGGGAACTGGCGCGAAGGACGCTGGGCCAGTGCCCGCCTAAGAGGGCCATGGTTTGCCGAAGGCGGCATATTTGAGGAGAACGAACCAGACTTTGAGGTTGTCGATACGGCAACCGGGACAGTACGGACAGCTTCAGCGAGCGAAGCCGCACATTACGTGCCGGCGCGCGGCCCACGCGAAGACATGGATGGCAAGCGTGTCGCGATGAAAGTGCCATCGGGAGACGGGCGAGGCGACGCCCTGGTGCTTTCGGACGGGAAGGGGAGCGCGCTTGCCGTAGCAAGCCCCGGCGCTGCGCCCCGCCTTTGTCGCGCTGAAGAGTGCAAGGCAAACCATATCTATACGGTCGCCTGGCTAGGGGATCGGCCCGAAGTTTTCTTCGAAACCCGACCAGAATCCAATCGGTCACGTTTACATGTCTGGAATACCGAAACCGGCGCGGTTCGCACGCTATTGCAAGGCGAGGGCCTGCTCGAAGGCGGGGACGACATGGGTGCGGGCTGCGCGGCAAGCGCGGCGGTACTGGTCTGCGTCGAGGCGAGCGCCAATGTTCCGCCGCGTCTTGTCCGTATCGATGTCACGACCGGTGAGCGGCACATTCTCGCAGAGCCTAATCGTGCGCTGGCAGACCTTGGCCCGACATTCAGGCGGATGCAATGGAAGGACAGCACCGGCCGGGATGTCACCGGCTACCTGGCATTGCCCCTGCACGAAGACGGCCCGGTCCCGCTGTTCGTCAACTATTACCTGTGCGGCGGCTACCTACGCGGAGGGCTTGGCGACGAGTATCCGATGCGCGATCTCGCCAGCCGGGGCATTGCGACACTCTGTCTCAATCGCGCACCATCGCACGATGGCCCGTACCCGAATGTCGAAGCCTACAGGATTGCGACTGACGGGATCGGCAGTGTCATCGACAAGCTTGCCAGGGAAGGCGTGGTCGATCCATCACGCGTCGGCATTGGCGGGGTCAGCTTCGGTGGTGAAGTGGCGCTGTGGATGGCGATGCAAACCCAGCGGATTCGCGCGCTCTCGGTTGCCAATGTCATGCTGACGCCGACCTACTACTGGTTCAACGCGCTTGCAGGACGCGACGTTGCCGGCAAACTCAAGTCTGGCTGGGGCGTCGGCCATCCCGACACCGATCGACAGGGTTGGCGAGAGGTATCGGGTGCCTTCAATACCGATCGCATCACAGCGCCATTGCTCATGCAGTTACCCGAACAGGAATACCGTCCGACCGTCGAACTGATCGCGCGGCTTCAGGCCGCGGGGAAGGGGGCCGAACTCTGGGCCTTTCCGGGAGAAATGCACATCAAGTGGCAGCCCGCGCACCAGTATGCCGCCAACGCGCGCAATCTCGAGTGGTTCGCTTACTGGCTTGTGGGCGACATCGATCCAGATCCGGCCAAGGCCGGGCAATACCGGCGCTGGCGCGGCTACGGATCGCCGAGCCAGGCCCGAACCCAGGCTTCGGTGTCGATGAGCGGAAAAAGCCCGTGATAGCAGCGGTCGGTTCGCGAAATTGGTCGTGCCAGCACGTCATCTATTTCGCCGCGATCGACGATCCCCTGGCGGGCGAGATGGCCTTCTAGCAGGAAGATGCGCAAGCTGGCACGATGCGCTTCGATCCCGGCGATGCCATAGCCATCAAGCCCGCCCTTGGTTCGCCTCTCTAGCACCAGCGTCGGCAGGAAGCCACTGAAGGCCCGGCGCGCGACTGCGCGGTCGATCCCGCCTTCGATCCAGAGCCAGGACGGAATGCGTAGCGCGGTCTCGACGACGGGACGGCTGAGAAACGGATAGATCGAGGGCGCGACCTCATGGCGGCCGTAACCATCGACATGGGCAAGCGCTGCAAGGATTGAGCGGATCTGGCTGCGCTTGCCAGGGAGCACGCCGTCCGGCTCATCGAGCCAGGGATGGACGGGGAGGGGAATGTCATGGGCATTCTTCAGGAACGCGGTTCGACGCTGCCAGACCGGATGAAGCGGTCCGCGCCGCGATTGCTGCCAGGCCATGCGCGCGACTTCCCACCCGCTCGCCTCGTGAATGCGCGCGAGGTCATCGATCGCCTTTACCGCGCGTCGGCCCAGACCGAAGCGGATGAGCACGTCGGCTGCCGGCGCGGCGGAAATGGGAGAGGCAAAGACGCAATCACCGCCCGCGCCGCTGACAAAGGCATCGAAATCCTCGTGGCGAGCCAGATCGGCTAGACTCCTGTCGGCAGGCGACAGCAGGAGTGGCAATCCGGGTCGGGCCAAGCGACGACCGATAGGGCGGTCCAGATCCGGGGCGCCGGGAACAGGGATCTCCAGAAGCGGCATCCCGCTCGCCATGGCGGCCGCACTGGCATAGCGCCGCTCATCGCCTTCCCGTCGATCGGTAACCAGCGTTGCCGCACTGGCGCCGCACGTCCCCCGCGCAAGCGAGGCCGCGAGCACCGAGGAATCGACGCCGCCTGACAGTTCGAGCAATGGTTGCCGATGGCTTCCAAGCGTGCCGCGTACAGCGCGATCGATGGCCCCTCGCAAGCATGAGACCGCTTCGTCGAATGTGCTGATCTCCCGGTCGCTGGAGGTGTAGGCCCATGGCGACCAGGTGAGTTCCTGCGTCTCGGTAGTCGCCGGGTGCAGGAGTGATCCGTGCATCAGCTCGGTTACGCCTTCAAGACCGGTCTGAGCAGTCTGCAGGTGCGCGAACGCCAGATGGGTCGTAACGAAGGACCAGTCGATAGCTGGTGTGCAGCCGGCCGCTTTGAGGAGGAGCTCGGCGTCACTCGAGATCAGCACGCGATTGCCGATGTTCATGACATAGGCGGGCAGATGGCCGAGCGGCGAGCGCTGGATCCATACGCAATTGTCCGGATCCCGTCCGATCGCGAGCCAGTCACCCCATGCTGGCAAGAGATCGGCAAGAGCCTGCAGGGGGCCCTCTGGTGCCTCGCGGTCCCAAGCCACATGGCCGAGAACTGCCAAATCGGCGTTCACGGTTACCGGCATCCGTGGATCATGCCAGATGCGCAGCCAAGGGGCCGCTACATTGATCTCTAAACCAGTGGCCGCCAAGGCCTCGCCGGTGAGATGGGGCGGGAGGGGAGCATCTGCGTCCCCCACGACCGCGAGGTAGCGGCGCGGGTTCACAACGCGAAGATCGGCGTGAAGCGCCGAACCTTCTCGAGCGGGTCGGTAAGAACGCAGGAACCCGCCTGGGCCCAGCTGTGTGCTTCAAACGGCTCAAGCTTCACGCCGAACACGATGTCGATCTCGAACCCGCCGCGCCGCGCGAGGTGTGCGAAGGCAAGGGTGTCGGGAAGACACCGGGGCCGGAACGGCAGGGGACGCATCGCCTTGTCGAAGGTGCGGGCAAAGTCTGTCAGCTTTGCAGGATCCGAGAGTGCGCCGTTCTCCGGCAGGCGGCTCAGAACTTCGTGCAAGGGCTTGCGCCGCAGATCGCGGCGAATCCGCCTGCAGACGAGGAAGGTGCGCACGATCTCGCGCTTCGCCGCCGTTCCCCCATCCTGCCCCTCAAGCGCGCTCGCTTCGACCGGCGGCAATGTGTTGATTGGCTTGCGCAAGTGAAGGTACTTGCCGCGACTGACGAGGCCGAGACGAAGCAGGCGCTCGATAACACGCGGATCAAGATGCTGGTGATCGCCACTGGCAATCTGGCGCAGGCCTGCGGCCAGTTCGCCGCAATAGGCGCGGTAGCGATCCTGCCGGATATCGAGCACGACGACTTTGCCCTCGAATGCCGCCACGCCGATCCCCTCTGCCAGGTCCAGCACGAGCGCATCGCCTCCTGCAGGCAGGCCCGTGCCGCCCGGCGGCACGGGCCTGCGCCGGGCTCACTCGGCTTCGATGCCGTTCAGGCGCGCGATCGCGCCGAACTCGTCCGTTTCGCCGGGCAGGCCGAGCGTTTCGAGGCTCGCGGCGCCGAGGTCCTCGGCCTGGTCAGGTTCATAGCGGGTATCGTCCATGGTTTGTCTCCGTTCTTGCCGGCTGCGTCATTGCAACCAGTTCCAAGGCTACGGAACATGGCTCGCTATCCGAACTTTATACGCAGGCGATGTCGTGAATGTTGGATCGCCTGGTATTTTTCCCGGTAGCTGCTGACCCGGCTTGCTTCTCTCTTGCTGGTTACTGCGCGAGGCGGATTGTTGCGGGGTGACTCGTGACAAATCCTATGATAGAATTGAGTTCTGTAAGAGGATTTGTCACATGCTCTCGACGCCAGTCTCGCAGCGGGCCAAACTTCGCGATCTGTTCGCCGCGCACACGATGATGCGTGCAGGCGAGCTGCGCGCGGCCGGCATCGGGCCACAAACAATCGCGCGTGCGGTCGAGGATGGCGAGCTTGAACGGATTTCGCGCGGTCTCTACCAGCGTCGCGACGCGGATATCGAAGAAAATCAGATTCTGGCTGAAGCAGCAATGCGCGTTCCCAAGGGCGTCATTGCTCTCACTTCAGCTCTCGCCTTTCATGGACTGACAGATCAAATGCCACGCCGGATTTGGATGGCGATCGGTCCGAGTGACTGGTCGCCGGTAAAATCCTATCCGCCGCTGCGGATCGTGCGCTTCACCCATCGCTATCTAGGTCAAGGCGTCGAGCATCACCTGATTGCCGGTGTCAATGTACCCATTTACTCGGTCTCAAAGACGCTGGCCGACACATTCCGGAATCCCAAACTGGTCGATCGCTCGGTCGCGGTCGAAGGTCTGCGTGCGGCAATCGAAAAACGCAAAGTGACGCCGAGCGTCATCGCCGAAGGAGCCAAGGCCGGCGGTGTGTGGACAACCATGCGCCCATATCTCGAGGCGCTCACCGCAAATGGCTAGGGCTCCCGTAAATCTCGCCAAATCGGTGAAGGACCGCCTGCTCGCCATTTCCCGCCAGGAAGGTCGTTCATTCGACGTGCTGCTGGTTCGTTTTGCCCTTGAGCGCCTGCTCTACCGGCTATCGATCTCGGATCACCGTGAACGCTTCGTGCTCAAGGGCGGGATGCTGGTCACGGCGTGGATTGGCGATGATAACCGGGTCACCCGGGATGCTGATTTCCTGGGCCATGGTGATGCGGATCCCGACAAACTGATCTCCGACTTTCGGGCGATCATGCAAATCGCAGGAGATGACGGTCTGGTTTTTGACGTCGACGCGCTAACTGCGACCGCAATCCGCGAAGAAATGGAATATGGGGGCGTCAGACTCAAGACCGCCGCCTTTCTGGAACGCACAAAGGTTCCGGTGACGATCGACATAGGCTTCGGCGATGCGCTGGCGGATGTGACCCAGCGGCTCGAATATCCCACGCTCCTCGATCTTCCCGTTCCTCGTATTAGATCCTATCCGCCGGCAACCGTCATTGCCGAGAAGTTTCAGGCGATGGTCGCGCTCGGTGTGATCAATGGCCGAATGAAGGACTACTATGATCTTTGGGCGATCCCGAGAAATCTGGAGATCGCTTCCGATGAACTCGACGCGGCGATCCTGGCGACGTTCGATAGGCGCGGGACATCAATCCCTGCTCTGAGGCCGCCTGGACTGTCGCTGGAAATGCTCGAGGATGAAGCGAAGCAGCGTCAGTGGCACGCCTATGCCTCATCGCTCGAACTCGAAGATCTCGGTTTGGACACGGTCATCGATGCGGTCTGGAGGCTCGTCGGTCCGTCTTGCGAAAGATTGCTCTCCAGATGCCGTTGATGCAGTTCGCCAGACAATCCGTCGAACTGGCCAGGACAAGTCAAATCCTGTTCACTTGCCCGCTTTCGACCGAGACCTTGAATAATCGCCATTATCAATCGGCACGATAGACCGCTCTCACCAAGGCAGAGGCAGCCCGCGCCCGGCTGCGGTGATAGTATCCCGATATGCGCCGGATTTCGGCGCGATCACTCCGATCGATAGCCAATTCGAATGCCAAGGCCTCCTTCTCCGCAAATTCGAATATCTGCGGCTCGACGTGGCGCACGGCGTGGAGCCGTGCGCCAATCGCCGCCAGCGCGCGGCGATGTTCCTCGTTGGGCGAGGCCAGCGCCAGGACTTCGAAGGCGTCGCGCATGCGCGCCGGATAGGCCGGTTCCCTGTCGGCGATCCGATCCCAGTCTATGACTGGGCGCGGCTCCCAGTTTCGGAGGATAACGCCGACAATCTGGCCTGACCAGGCGAGCATGTCCTTCAAGGATGGCTCGTCGAGCTGCGGAAGGAAGTAACCGCTGGCCATGCGCGATTCGATCAGCCCCTCGCCGGTCAGCAGGTTTAGCGCGTCGCGCACCGGCGTCACGCTCGACGCAAGCCGCTCGGCGAGCGCGGCCGGGTCGACACGGTCGCCCGGCCGGAACTCGCGGCAGGTCACGAGTTCCTTCAGCGCTTCGTAGACGCGGGCCGTGGTTGCGCCCGCATTCATGCCCCGCCTTTCTGCGCGGCTTCATAGGCTTCGACCGCGGCCTGCTGATCGGGACGCAATGCATCGATGGCGCCGAGGCGCCGTCCATCGTGCGAGCCCAGCAACACCGACGGGCATTGCCCCTCGAAATTGCCGAGATTGGGCCGGTGCTGGCAATAACCGACGAGACTTGCCAGATCGGGCGAGAACGAACGCGCGAGCCCGGGCGGATAGGAGAGCCACTGGTTCTCGTAGGGCTTGAGCCAGCCGAGCGAATAGCCGATCACGATCCCGCGCCTTTCGGCCGTCGTGCGGTTCGCGCTAGCGCAATGAAGCGTCGAGCCGAGCATGATCAGTGCATCGCCCGGATCGAGGTCGGGCACGAGGCACTCGTCGGGCTCCTCGGTATCGAGCGCGGCCCTGCCATGACTTCCTGGCCAGATGCGCGTCGCGCCGTTTCCTTCGCGAAACGGCGTCAACGGCCACATGACGTTGACGAGGTATTCGATTTCGCCCTTGGGCGCCTGCCACATGTCCTGATCGCGGTGCGGCATCTGCGCCGGTGCCCGCGGATGGACTGCGATCGCCTGCGCGGTGTTGAGCTGGATCCGCTCACAGAACGGCAGGAGCAGGGTCTCGACCAGATCGAGTACGCTTGGGTGGCGCACGAGCCGCTCGGCAAGCGGCGATCGGATCAGGAGGCGGCCGAACCGGCGCGTGCGCGATCCGTAAAAGGCGCCCTTGCCGAAGGGCGTGTTCGCAAAGTCCTCCTCAAGGTCCGCCTGGAGATTGGCGATCAGCGCAGGGTCGAGCGCGCCGCGAAGGATCGCAAAACCGCTATCGCGCAATTGCGCCAATGCCGTCGGGTTCGGCATGGGGATGGCCGGGGTGAGTTTCGTTGCCATATCGTCCTCCCTTGGGTCAGGCGGCCTTGCGACCGGCGGTTTCGGGAAGGGGCGCAGGAACGATTCCGGCCGCGCTCAGGCGATGCGGCGTATCGGGCTCGATGATGATCCGCGCGGCCGCGAGCATCGTGCCCCCGACCATCTGCGGCAGGCCAAGTGGCCGGCATTTCCACCCAAAGGCCAGGATCTGCTGGAACCAGCTCATGTGCGCGACCGCGCAATAGGCGCCGATCCGGTTCTCGAGCGCGTGTTCGACCAGAGATGTGACAAGCGCATCGCGTACGAGCCGCCGCTCGCTCGCACGCAAGTCACGGTCGAGACAGAAGCGGGTGATCTCGTAGGTGTCGACAGAGCGCGGCACCTCGCCCTCGCAGAGCATGGGATAGAGGCTCGAGAGGATATTGGCGCGCATGGTCGGAAGCAGTCGCGCCGATCCCAGGTGCCGACCATCACGGCCGGCGAGCACGAGGTAAGTCGCATGTTCGTTGTCGAACTGGTCGACCTCAAAGGTGTCGCCAAGGACGGGAACGTCCCAGCGCAGCAGATCGACGAAGACTTCCTTGCGCGCCTTGAACATGGCGCGAAGGACACTGACTTCCAGCGGGTCGCCGGACTTGAGAACATGAAGCATCGCCTGGGTTCCTTGACCGTTGCAGGTCGGCCAAGGCTCGGGGATGCGGGGGCTCTCGCGCTATTCCCGGAAAGGGGTATATCGCCGTGCAACGATCTCGCTGAAGCTCAGCGTTCCGTCAAACAGCGTCCGGACCGCCAGCAATGTCCGCTTGTTCACACCGTAGCGCTCGCAGGCCATCTTGATATGGCGCGTGACCGTATCCTCTTCGATTCCCAGGATCCGGGATACTTCCCAGTCGGTCTTGCCGCGCGCGACCCAGAGCGCACAGTCGCGCTGGCGCGGCGTCAGACGCGGCAGATCCTGGCAAGCCGGATCACCTGGAGGAATCAAAAGCCGGCGCGCCGCCTCGAAGGCGAAGGCGCCGACCAGCTGGGCCAGCGGCATCATCGCTTCGGGAAATTGCGAGCTGTCCCTGTTCGCAAAGGTGCACGATCCGCGCGCTTCGCCCGGCACATTAGCCGGCACGGTGAATCCGTCACCGATGCCCTGCTGTCTGCCCTTGTCGAGGATTTTCATATCGCGCTTCTCGAGCGCGATGAGTTTCTTAAGCTGCGACCAGCGAAAGCCGACGCTGGTGACATGCGCGGCGCGGTGGACCGGGTCGGCAAGCCCCAGCGCCATACTGTCGTAGTACTCGGCCCAGCGTTCGGGATAATTGTGCAGGTGAATGACGTCACCTTCGTTCGCCTGGACGTCGACATGGTGGGTGAGGGCAAAGAACTCAAAACCCAGCCGCCGCGTGATCGCGGTCATCGCTTCACCAAGATCCTCACGGCTTCCCACTTGTTCGATCAGCTCGATCAGGCCGTGTGCCAAGTCCATCATGACTACCAGGCGGCGCCACGATCCCGGGCGGCATCTCAAGCTGCCGGGGTCCCAGGGAACGTCCTTCCCTGCCAAGTGCCAGCACACGGGTTCTCAGGCCGAATGCCGGCATGCTTTCAATATTCCCAAAAGTATCATCAAAATTTCATGTTTAGAAGTCGCAATACTGAGAATATAAGACACGTATATTTGCATGGGAATTCACGGCAGTTTGTGTACACTTCGGTTTGGTGGAGGAATACAACTCGTCCTAACGTACGTCATCGCTGTCCGTCATGAGATCGCCGGCCGATAAATGGGATGCCCGGCCGACCGATCCTGCATGGCAGCCAACTCCAAAGGCGCTGCATCCTGCACCACGATCTCGATCCAAGGGGCGCAAGCCGCCGCTCTTCTGCCGCTGGACCTCGCTTGCCTCCGCTCTCGGCGCCTTTGCCCGCCATCGCGGCAAAGTCCAGTCGCTCGGACACATCCTGCCGTTGCACTGGTACGTTGCCTGCCGGCTGGTCGTCGAAGGCGGTTTCGCGCCCGACGATATCCGTCCACGGCCGCCTTTCGCCCTCGAGGAGATCGGCGACGGTGAGGCGATCCTCCATTTCGATCCGGAACTCGGAGGAAGCGGTGAGGGCATTGTCCTTGGCGCCTTGAAGGCCAAGCACATGGATGTGCTCGTGACCTCCGAACGGATCGGGCCGGTGCTCGCGGTCTCGTGCAAGGGCGTCACCGGCGCATTGCGCAACCTCGGTAACCGGCTTGAGGAAATCATCGGCGAAAACACTAACCTGCACATGACCTATCCTGCGCTGGTCCTGGCGCACCTGATTCTTGTCCGAATGGACAAGCCTCCATCCTCCCATGTTCGAAGGCCCCTTGCGCGCGACATTCGGCAGGCCTGGCTTGACCTCCCCGACGAGGAGAAATGCATCGGCGAGCGACTGGCCCCTGCCATCCGCCGCTTTGTCATGGGGCTCGAGGACCTCTCGCAGCGCCGCGCGGTCTTTGACCAGCCGGCGCGTTGCGAGGCCGCGCTCCTCGCCCGCATCGAAAACGGCGATCCGGCAAGCCAGGCTTCGTCGTCGTGTAGCCTGGATCCGGTTGCAGGCCGGCTCGATGATCTCTTCGCATCGCTCTACCAGGCCTATGACGAGCGCTTCACGCTTCGCTCGCCCGAACTCGCGCGCGTCCTCCGGCGGCGGCACTGGTGCGCGCACTCGCCGGGACTTCGGCTGTTCGGGCTCGACTACCGCGCGCGTGTCCGGCCGGAAGGTGACAGGTCATAAAAAATGCCCCCGCGAAGTTGCGGGGGCTGCCAATATGAAATGGCCAGGTTGCAAGTTGTCGTATCGCGCGAACTTGCGGGGTCGCGCGTGGCCGCCATTACATTGCTGTTGTCGCGCGGGCAAAGTCAAAATTGATCTTTCGGTTTTCGAACGACACGGGGAGGAAGAGGGGAGGGGGCTTCGCGCCTGTTCGAGCTGAAGGCGGCCTGATCGGGCACGCCGGCTCGTATCAGGAGTACAGATATCATGATCCAGTCGATCCCCCTGGCAAAGCTCGTCGAATCGCCGGGCAACGTACGCCGGCACAGCGACGCCACTGCCGACGCCGAGTTGAAGGCGAGCATCGCGAGCCACGGTCTCTTGCAGAACCTCATCGTGCGGCCTGCGCCGCGCGGCAAGTTCGAGGTCGAGGCGGGCGAGCGCCGTCGCCGCGCGATGCTCTCGCTGGTCGAGGACAAGGTGCTCGTTCGCAATCACGAAGTGACCTGCCTCGTGATCGCGGATGGCGCCGGCTCGGCCATCGAGACCAGTCTTGCCGAGAATTTCCATCGCCTGGCGATGAACCCCGCCGACGAAGCGCGCGCCTTTGCAACGCTCGTCGAGGACGGCGCATCGAGCGAGGATGTCGCCCGGCGCTTTGGTCTCACCGTACGCTTCGTCGAAGGCCGCCTGCGGCTTGCAACACTCGCTCCGGTCGTGTTCAGGGCCCTCGCCTCGGGAGAGATCACGCTCGACCTTGCCAAGGCCTACGGCGCTACGTCGGACCAGGAGATCCAGGCGCGTGTCTTCGAGCAGATGGCCTCGGCCTACTACGCGCCCAATCCCGACAGCGTGCGCCGCATGGTGCTGACAGGAACGGTGCGCGGCAACGATCCGAGGGCCCGGCTCGTCGGGCGCGAGGCCTATCTCGAAGCGGGCGGCCGCATCGAGCGCGAGCTCTTCGACGACGATGCGAGCGAGGCCTGGTGCGATGTCGCGCTTCTCGAAACGCTGGCAACAAGGGCGATGGAAGAACGCGCTGAGGCGCTTGCCGCCGAACAGGGTCTCGCCTGGGTCCGCCCGACCCTCGATCCCTATGCGAGCCACGACCTGGTCGAGGGCCTGGTGCGGCTCCCCGCCGAGCCGGAACCACTCACGCAAGCCGAGCTCACCAGGCTCGAGGAGCTCGATGCCGCCTATGACGAGCACGCCGCTGTCCTTGAGGACGAGGACGCGTCCGAGGAGGCGATCGCTGCCGCTGAAGCCGCGATCGAGACGGTCGAGCAGGAATGCCAGGATCTGCGCAACCGGCCGCCGGTTCTCGCAGCGGAGTTGAGGCGCGAGGCGGGCATGGTGCTCGTACTCTCGCGCGACGGGACGCCGGTGCTGCAACCGGTCTTCTATGGCGAGAAGCCGGTCGCTCGGGGCCAAGACGGCGAGGCAGACGGCGAGGCGATCGAGGTGGTTTCCTCGGGCGGTGAGGCAGGCCCGCGTCGCGCGACGCTCTCCAAGCGCCTCGTCGACGAGCTTGCCATGCAGCGCCGCGACGTGCTTTCGCTCCACCTTGCGCACGACCCCGCGCTTGCGCTCGACGTGCTGGTCTTCAGCCTTGCCGATGCCGACGCGCTCGACTGGCGCTCGCCTTCGGCAACGACGCTGCGGGGCAGCGTTCCCGGCGGCCCGATCGCCGGGTTCGAGCCGGGAGACGCGCCTGCGACCGCCGCGCTGGCCGACCTTCGGTCGGGGCTCGATGAAACCTGGCGGGCTGGCGAGACCGCGAGCGAGCGCTTTGCGCTTTATCAGGGTCTCCCGGACGAAGCACGCAGCGCCTGGCTCGGTTTTGTCGTCGCGCGCACGCTCGAGGCCAGCCTCAACCTTGGCGGCGAGCGGCGCATCGCGCTTCACGACCATCTTGCCAAGGTCATGGGGATCGAGATCGCACGCTGGTGGCGCCCGACCGCGGCGAACTACTTCGACCGGGTCCCGAAGGCGCTGATCCTTGAGGCGCTCGGCGATGTCGGTGGGCCTGACCTTGCCGCCCGGTTCGCTTCGGTCAAGAAGAGTGACCTCGCGATGAGCGCGGAGCGGGTATTTGCCGGAACCACCATCACCGAGGCCGAGGTGCGCGACAACGCGCTCGCATGGGTTCCCGAAGCGATGCGCTTTGCCGGAACAGATCCGGTCGAGGAACCCGGCGTTCCCGAAGGCAATGAAACCGCGAACGTCGGGATGTCCGAAGACGAACCGGCTGCCGCCGGCGACGATCCTCACGACCTGGCAGCCTGACCTCCTCCTGACAGGCTGACCAACGCGTCGTGATCGGTGAAGCGGCCCCTCGCTTTCGCGCGAGGGGCCGCTTCCTTCGTGCTCAGCCGGCAAGAGGGGAGGGGGCGCTTCGCTTTCATGGACCTGTCGGCGCGCCTTGCCGTCCGGATCCCCCATCAGGAGAACCCCCATGACCTATCGCAAATCGTCTGGCTCCGGCGTGTCGCCTGCAGCCCGCATCACCCAGGAGATCATCGCCCGGCTCGAGGCCGGCACCAGGCCCTGGATCAAGCCCTGGCGCGGGCTGGCGGTTTCCCGGCCGCTTCGTGCCTGCGGCGTCCCCTACAAGGGCATGAACGTGTTCTGGCTCTGGATGGTCGCCGACATGTGCGGCTACGCCTCGCCCTTCTGGATGACCTACAAGCAGGCAAAGGACCTGGGTGCCCAGGTCCGCAAGGGCGAGAAGTCTACGATCGCGATCTTCTACAAGAGCTACACCAAGGAAGTGGAAGCGCCCGATACCGGCGAGAAGAGCGACGAGGCGCGCCGCGTCCTCAAGGCGTACCCCGTCTTCAACGCGGACCAGGTCGAGGGCCTGCCCGATCATTTCCACCCGAAGACCACAATGGAGATGATCGAGCCCGAAGGCCGCAAGGCCGAACTCGACAGCTTCTTTGCCGCTATCCCTGTCATTCTGCGCCACCGGGGCGACGAAGCCTACTACGAACCGGTCCCCGACCGCGTGACCATGCCGCCTGCCGAGCTCTTCACCGGTTTCGATCACTATTATGCGACGCTCGCGCACGAGCTGTCGCACTGGACCGGGCACGCAAGCCGGCTCGGGCGCGATCTCAGGAACCGCTTCGGCAGCGCCGCCTATGCCGCCGAGGAGCTCGTCGCCGAACTTTCAAGCGCGATCCTGGGTGCCGAACTCGGTCTTCCGGTAACGCACCTCGATCATCACGCGAGCTATATCGAGCATTGGCTCAGGCTTCTGAAGGACGATGATCGCGCGATCCTGACCGCTGCGGCGAAAGCCGAGGAAGCTGCAAGCCTGCTTCTGAGGCTCGGTGGCAGGAGCGCATCCGAAACCGACGATGAGGCCGGCGCTGACGCGCTGGCTGCCTGAGGGAGGGAACGATGGGCCGCTCTGTCAGCTACCCTTCGGGCGCCGTCGTCGCCTTCACCGTGCTCGAAGCCCAGAACGAGGAGGATTGGGAGTTCGAATACGACTGGCTGCGCGAGGATCTGCGCGAACGCGCCATCGCCGCGTTTCCCTCGCTCGAGGCGCATGAAGGCTGGCGCGACAGGGAAGACCGCGTGCTCGCGCGCAACGCCTATGCCGACTTCGGCCTTTCGGCCTACGGTGGCCTCGTCGCGGTGTGGATCGCCGAACGGGACGATCCGGCCTATCGCGATGCCGATTGGCGCACAGCGAGATCGCCGCGCGCACAACATTGGCTGGCGCAGATCGCGCCGCGCTTCGATCGCCTGTTCGGCGACTACGATTGCCTGGGGCACATGTCGAACGGCGAGGGCGTGTTCCGCAAGCGGGCAAAGGACCCGCTTCTCAAATGAGAGAAATTGTCCTATACCGTGCAGGTGAAGGATAAGCCCATGGCAACGCATGCAGATCATCGCGAACGTTCCGATGCCGAAGTGCTGACTTCGGCGCTTACCCGTATTGCCGGGTTCTGGGGATTTTCGCACGCGAAGCTCGGAGCCGTCCTGGGGCTTTCGCCTGCGACCGTCTCGCGTCTTCGTAGTGGCAAGAGCGTGCTCGACCCGGCTTCCAAATCGTTCGAGGCCGGGCAGTACCTGCTGCGCCTGTTCCGATCCCTCGACGCCCTGATGGGAAGCGACGACGAGGCCGCGCGCCGCTGGCTGGAGACGCCCAACCTCGATCTGGATGCGCGACCGCTCGACCTCATCGACACCTTCAAGGGCTTGATGGCCGTGTGCGATTATGTGGACGCCGGACGCGCTCGCATCTGAACGGACCGGCTACAGCGGCGAGATCTGGCGGGTTGTCGAAGCGCAGCACCGCATCTCGACCAACCGGCTTGCCGACAGCCTTGCCGACCAGGAGCGCCTTGAAGCGCTGGCCGAAGCGGCAAAGCCGGATCTGCCACGCGCGGCGCATGCACTGCATTACCTCCTGGCCTCACCCTTCCGCTACGGCCATCGCAGCGAAAGCCGGTTCCGCAAGGCGAACGAACGCCCGGGAATCTTCTATGCGAGCGAAGCCGAGGCCACTGCGATCGCCGAGACCGCCTACTGGCGATTGCGCTTCTATCTGCGCTCCCCGGGCTTCGAGCCGCCCCGGACAACGATCGAGCATACGAGCTTTACCGTCGCAGTCGCGACCGATCGCGCGCTCGACCTGACGCGCGATCCCTTCGCGGCGCATCATTCGCAATGGATCGACCCTGTCGACTACTCCGAGTGCCAGGCGCTCGGCGCCGTGGCGCGCGAAGCCGACGTTGCACTCCTTCGCACCGCTTCCGCGCGCGATCCCGAAGCGCGGTGCAATGTGGTGCTGCTCGACCCGGCCGCCTTTGCCGCCGCGCAGCCCACGATCCGGCGGACCTGGCACTTGCGCTTCGAAAATGGCCGCCTGCTCGCGTTGGCGGCGTTCCCGGGCGACGGAAGGTTCGCGTTCACTGCCACGGACTTCGATCTGGCCTGAGACGCGCTTAGCCAGCTGGCAAGTACGGATCCACGCTTTCGCTCCTGGCATTGTGACGCAGCCGCATGCGTCATCTCTCCTGCGGCATCCGCACCGGTCGAGAGAGGCCCTGGGCCGGCCGGAGATCGCTGCGCAACCCGGGCTTCGCCGGGCCCGCGTTGGCCCTATGGCCCTTCAGGCCGGGCCTGCCCGCGCCAGCCCGGACAAAGCCGGGTTCCCCCTGACGGGTGCGCAGCGCCTCCGCATGGCCGGCCCTTGCGGGCTCTCGCCGGTGCGGCGTTTCGCAAGGCAAGCGAAATTGCACGTCCTGCCGGCGTCACGCAGTCAGGAGGACTACCCGATGAATACGTCATTTGCCGACCAGCTTTCCGGTCTCGATCTCGCCGGATTTTCGATCGGTCCGAGCCCGGTATCGACCAGCGATTTTCCCAGTCGCGAGGCCGTCATCCAGACGCTCGAAGGCGTCTGGTCCGATCTCTTCTCGCTCGTCTCGGGCACCGCGCTCGAGACCGACGCCGAGGATCTGGGCTGGGCCTTCGTCAATCTCTTCCACCGGTCCGCGCAGCGCAAGGGTAGCGCGCTCGATCGCGCGACCGACGAGGTTCGCGCGCTTGTCGCCACCGCCGACGGTTCGGAAGTTCACACGCATGACCTCGAAACCCAGGTCGAGCGCGCACAGTGCGCCGAGGCCGCGATGCTGAGCCTTGAGGAGATGCGCGAGATCGCGGCAGCGCTCTACCTCAACGAGTTCGGTTCTTCCTGGAAGCCGGTTTCGAGTTCGCGCTTCAACCATGGGGCGATGCTCACGTCTGCGCTCGTCGAAGGACGCGATTTCCTGCGCGCGCGCGCCGAATCGCGGCGCCGCGCGGCGATGCCCGAAGGTACGCCGGTGGTCTTTGCCGGAGGCCGTTCGCGCCATGCGACCGACGATGAGGCGAAGGCCTTCGCGACCAATGTCTGGTCAACGCTCGACAAGGTTCGCGATCTGGTTCCCGACATGGTGCTGATCCATGGCGGTGACACCAAGGGCGTCGATCGCCTCGCGGCGTCCTGGGCCGAGCGGCGCGGGATCGCGCAAGTGACCTTCTCGCTCGACATGCGCCTGGGAGCCCGGGCCGGGTTCAAGCGCAACGAACGGATGCTTTCGCTCGAGCCGCGCTACGTCATCGCATTTGCGGGCAACGGCGTGCTCGAACGCCTCGTGATCGAGGCCAAGGCGCGCCGGATCACTGTTGTCGATCGTCGTGGACCGCTCGGCACCAACCCAAAGGCAACAGCTTCCTGATTCGTCATCGCCGGGTCCTTGCGGCCCGGCTCAATTCTGACCTCGAGAAAGGATCAAGCCATGCATAATCATGGAAACGGAGACGCGCGCGCCGGTCATACGTCTCCGCGCGGTGTGGCCGGCTACGATCCGGTCCTCCTGGCGCGCTGTGAAGATGCGCTAACCCGGCTCACCCGCCGCGAGCGGCAGGTCTTCATGGCGATCTGGACAAATGCCCGTGATCCTGTCGCAATGTCGTGCATCCGTCACCGCCTGCGCTCCGATACTGATGGCGAGCTCGCAGGCGCGCTGGCCAGCTTCGCGCTCAATCTGCGCTATCCGCGCCGCCGCTGCTGGCGCCGTTGGCTTGCAGCGGCTGTCGGATATCTCCGGTCCTGAGCGGGTTGGAAGCGGGCCACCGGAACGCTAGACAGGCCTTGCCCATGAAGACTTCGCTCGACCATCTTCCCGCCGCCAAGCAACGCGAACTCGAACGCGTGGTGCAGCTCGTCTTCGAGGAGTTCGAGGACGCGCTCGCGCTCTCGCAGCACGAATGGAAGAAGGCGGGGCGGATCCACAAGCTCATCCTTTACGGCAGCTATGCCCGCGGCAACTGGATCGACGAGCCGCACACTGCGAAGGGCTACAAGTCGGACTATGACCTGCTCATCATCGTCAACGATCGCCGCCTCACTGACCGGGTGCGCTACTGGGGCCGGCTCGACGAGCGTTTGACCCGCGAATACGGCATTGCCGGTACGCTGAAGACGCCGGTCAACTTCATCGTCCACACCTTGCAGGAAGTAAACGATGGCCTCGCACAGGGCCGCTTCTTCTTCATCGACGTCGCCCGCGATGGCATTGCGCTCTACGAGGCCGACGATGTCGATCTCCCCGAGCCAAAGCCCAGGACTCCGCACCAGGCGCTCGAGATGGCCCGCGAGTACTTTGAGGAATGGTTTCCGGCCGGAACTGGTCGGCTCGATACGGCAAAGTATGTTCAGGGTCAGGGCAGATTGAAAGAGGCTGCTTTCAATTTCCACCAAGCGACGGAGTGTCTCTACCACACAGTCCTTCTCACGTGCAGCTTTTATACCCCTCATGTTCACAATCTCGGCTTCCTGCGCGCGCAAGCCGAACGGATCGACGAGCGACTTCTGAGCATTTGGCCTGCCGATACCCGCAAGCAGCGTGCGCTCTTCGAAAAGCTCAAGGAAGCCTACGTCAAGGCGCGCTATTCCAAGCACTATCGCGTCTCCGCGGAAGAACTGGCCTGGCTCGGCGAGCGCGTCGATGCGCTCGCCGCGATCGTCGAAGCAATCTGCACCGAGCGGATCGCGCACCTTGAGGCCACCGCGCGGGATGCCGGATAGCCAGCGATCGTTCGCGTTCCGGCGGGCGCAAACTTATTTTGCATTGCCGCATGATCTATTCGCACTTGCGGAATCGAGCGTGGTCTGACACCTTGATACTGCCTTTCAGGCATCCTCTCCCAAACTTTTCATGGCCCTGGCGTTTCGCGTCCGGGCTTTCTTTTTGCTTCGGATGCGCTCGCTCGAACTTGCCGACTTCAGGCATGCCGGATCCGCGAGGGCCGAGGCCATGCGGCGAAGGATGGACCTCGCTTGTTTGAACGGGTTCCCATCCTTGGCATCCGGCATTTGCCGCGGGATTTAGGCCACCCACATGCAGCATCTGCCCCCTCGAACCGATCGATACCCACGGGACGTGACGATGCACCAAGGCACGGACTGCTGTCACGGCGTCGCCTGACAGGGGCGGATCGGGCCCAGACCCGGCCTGACGCGAACTTTCCCTGAACCATCCCCCTGCCGGCCCGCAACCGGCTCCTGACCGGCCGTGTTGCCGGCGGCTTTGCCGCCGTCTGCCCGCACCACCCGGTCCGTTTCCGGTTCCCCTTCGGTGCGTCCGTCACGGGGCCGCTTCTGACGGGGTTCGCAGCCGGGATGGCCCCGGATTGCTTCATCAGGAGACGTACCATGACCAATATCGTGATCCTCGTCGGCCGCATCGCCCGCGATCCCGAAACCCGCTCGACCACCGGCGGTACCGACATCACCACGCTCTCGGTGGTGACCGACCGTCCCGCCCGCAAGGAGGGCAAGACCTACAAGGACGAGAACGGCTACACCGCCAAGGACAGCGAGTTCCACCGCGTCACCTGCTTCAATGGCCTTGGCCAGAACGTCGCGAAGTATTGCGGCAAGGGCCAGCTCGTCAGCATCGAGGGCCGCATCCACTACACCCAGTGGGAAGACGCCCAGGGCGCCAAGCGCTACGGCTGCGAAATCATCGCCGACAAGGTGGATTTCCTGAGCAAGGCGCGTAGCGGTTCGAACCAGGACGCGCCGCCGATCGACGAGGACTGATCGGCATCCGCGAAATTGCAAGGCCCCGTCGGCACGGACCGGCGGGGCCTTCTTTTTTGCTTTACCTTCGAACAGTCGAGGAAGTGTTGGGTCTACGGATCTACTCCGTCCGGGATATCAATCAGCCGCAGAAAGTCGCGCCAGCGCAGGATCGATACCCAGCGTAAGCGCCTTTGAAACGAGCGCCTTGAGCTTTGACGGTTCGATGAGTTCGGCGCCGCATTCGATCAGAACCTTTCCGAGTTCTGCCGCCGCCGCATCGCGCAGCGCTATCTCCCTGGCATCGAGCTCTCGGCGGTGTTCACGCAGCTTGAGCAGAGCATCGCGCGAACTTGTCTTGGACCTGGCCATGAGCATTCCTCCTTCTGGCCGTGGGTCCCCTCCACGCAAAGGATGCCACCGATTGCTCGCCAGGTGAAGAACAAACTTGGAACACGCTGGTTTTCATCATCAAGGCCACTCACGCCTACGTACAGATTGCCCCTGTTCGAAGCTGTAGAGCTGGCTGCAATGTGTGCAGACCTGCGCCCGCCTCGCCCACTCGGGATGCCCGAGTTTCTCCATCTCGGCATCGGCAAGACCGCGCTGACGGGCATTGATTGTGCGACACGTTTCATGGGGACACGTCTGCGGAGCCTTACTGGACGGCGCACGATACGCCGATCCCAACGCCGTGCCTACCTGTCCCGAAGGCCGAGGGGGCCTTTCGTCCACCTGGTGCCAGGACGAACGGTTGGGGAGAGTCTTTCTCGCAGACTGGCCAAGCGTGACGTCCGCTTTGGGGCCGCGTCAAGGACGACGGGGCCCCACCATTTTTTGCCGCCCCTTCGGGACACCAAAAAATCGTTGCCCCCATCGCCGCTGGTGCGGCCGCGCGCTGCGCGCACGGTCCCTGACCCGGCCCGTCGCGAACATCGCGGCAAACCCCTGATGCGACGCATCGGACATCAGGAGGATTTGATCATGCACCATTCCAGCACTATAGCCGCCGGCCGTTTCCAGATCAGCGAAGCGGCCTATGTCGCCGCGCTCGATCAGGCGCACGCACGGGCCTTTCATTCCTACTTTACGCAGTACATTCTGACCGATGAGGAAGCCGGTTACATCGCCGTCGATGAGGGTGATTACGGCGCCTTGCCGCACCATCTGATGGACCGGGTCATAGACATGGTGCCTGGCGGTCTGGACGACGAGTTCTGATTCCGTTGCCGAGGGGGAGTCCCATCAGGGCTTCCCCTTTTTTTTGTGCTCGATCGCCCTGATCGCATTAGATTTTGAACCCGGCATTGGCGTTCCGGTACGAACGCACGGACACGACCGGTAGCGGCACTCAATCCGATCGTTCCAGTTCACATCTCATGACTGGATTTCATCGGCGGGTAGGGGACAGGGGAGCACACCGTACGCGATACATCGCTGTGGTATGGGAAAAAATGCAATAAAATCAGTGCGCGAGATGCACAAGCTGCTCGGCAGTTCGGGTGCCGTAGATGGCCATCTGTGCCCCAAAAATCGCGCTATTTCCGTGCCTTGCGGAGTGAAAATTGGCGGCAGTGATGGCCATTTGGTCCCCAAAGGCTCTGGAAGCAATTTTCAGACGCTTCTGGACGGCAATTTCGCCCGAAGATCTCTCCCCTTGCGCGACAGAGAGTACGCCATCTGGGATGCCGAGCTTCCCGGGTTTGGCCTCAGGATCCGGCCGAGCGGAAGGCGCTCTTGGTTCGTCCGGGTGCGGCATCGCCGAAATCATCGGCGTATCACGTTGGGCACGACCGAAGAGCTTTCTGCAGAGCAGGCACGGGCACAGGCGCGACGTCTCCTGGCCATCGCTGCGCTCGATGGCCTTCCGCAGCGCGCGGTCGTCAAATCGTCACCGACTCTGTCGGCTTTCGTCGGCAGTTATTGGGGCGACCTTGCGCGGCTCTGGAAACCATCGACGACCAAACGCAACTGGCGTGCCTGGACCAATGCGATTGCGCCGGAATTTGGCGCGATGCGTGTGGCGGAGATTTTGCCATCAGACGTCCATCGCTGGCGGGACAGCTGTGCTGGGACAAGGGAAGGAGTGTTCAACCGCTCGATCCCTGTCCTCGCGGCACTGCTCAATTATGCCGAAGCCCTTCGCTTGCGGCGCAAGGGCTCCAATCCCTGCCGTGGAATTCCGCGATACAGGCGCACGCCCATCGAGCGGTATCTGACCCCCGCCGAGTATCGGCGGATAGGGGCTGCCTTGCGGGAAGAAGAACCTAGCTATCCCGCGCAGGTGGCGATCACCCGATTGCTGCTCTTTACCGGTGCGCGTGTCGGCGAAATCCTGAACCTGCGCTGGGACTGGGTACAGCCGCCGAGGCTGTTGCTGCCGGACAGTAAAACCGGAGCGAAGACGATCTGGCTCTGCAGGCAGGCCGTTGAGGTGCTGGAGGGGATCGAGCGCCGCGCCGATACGCAGCTCGTGTTCGGAAACCGAGTCGGCAAAAACCCGATCAATTTCGACAACTGGTGGCTGCCTTTCCGACGACGCTGTGCCTTGCCGGACGTCCGCATCCACGATTTGCGGCACAGCTTTGCTTCCACCGCGATCATGGACAATGTTCCGCTTGCCACTATTGGCAAACTGCTCGGGCATGCCCTGCCTGAGACCACCGCGAAGTACGCCCACTTGTCAGATGACGTCATTGGTGACGCAGCAGACCGCATTTCCGGCTCGCTGGCGAAGGCGATCGGACTGCGTCCGTGACCGCCGCCAGTCTCAAGCGGATCGTCGAGGAGGCGCTTGCTGAAGTCGGCGCCAGGTTTGATCATCTGCTCCTGCCCAAGGGCAGGGCGCGTTCGACAACATGGCTCGGCGTCGAACCTGGGTTCGGAATTCGGCATTATTCCAGCGGCCGGAACGTCTTTATCGTTCAGACACGCATGGCGGGCAGGGTGCGGACCGTCACCATCGGACCGGCATCCGTCCTCACGCGCCATCAGGCGCAAATGGTGGCGAGGCGCGTGAACGCATACGCGCAAGTCGGTCGCGATCCGGCCAGCGAACGCAAACGCATTCGATCCTCACCGAGTTTCGACGACTTTTTGGAGGAGTACTGGACACGCTGGTCACCGCAGTGGAAGGCATCGACGCTGAAGACACATGTCGGATATCGCCGTCTGTACCTCGAAGACGCGTTCACCGGTGTGTTCATTGATGAGTTGAACGAGGAGCACGTGACCAGGTGGTTTTCGGATATGAACGATCGCACCACTCCTGGCGCGGCGAACCGTACGCTCGAAATCCTTAAGCACATGCTGAACAAGGCGGAAGTCTGGGGCTACCGTCTCGAAAATACGAATCCGTGCCGCAGCGTCAGGCCGAACCGGCGCAGGCAGTGCGAGCGCTTCCTTTCGTCCGAGGAGCTCGCCCGGCTAGGTGCCGTGCTTGCCGAACTGCGTGGCAATGACGACCCGAACGTCCGACTGCAGACCGCCGCCATAACCCTTTTGCTTCTAACGGGATGCCGCCTGCAGGAAATCCTGACGCTTCAATGGCGAGACGTGAAAGGAAATCGCCTGCTCTTGCGAGACAGTAAGACTGGACCACGGACAGTCTGGCTTGGCTCTGCTGCGCGCGACTTGATCGACCAGCTACCGCGTATTGCCATGGTACATTGGCTTTTCTGGAACCGGCAACGGCGCAAGCCAATCCGCTCGGTCCAGCCACTTTGGGATACGATCATCGGTCGGGCGGGATTGGGAAAGCTGCGGATCCACGACCTGCGCCACACTTTTGCCAGCCACGCGGCGATGAACCGGGAGACATTGCCCATGATCGGCAGGCTGCTGGGCCATGCTACGAGCCAATCTACGGCACGATATGCGCACTTGGACGATTGCCACCTCCTCGATGCAGTCCAACTGATCGGTAATGCTATCGATGGTCGATTAGCTGGCTTGTCCTGAGTGGAGCGGTGCGACCGAACATTACGCTTTGCGGCAATGGCAGCAGCCGCCAACAAAGCGGCCATTGCCGTGTTCCGACTGGCTCGGTGGTAGCTGGTCGCCGGTGAAGAACGCTGAAGCCCGCAGGAAAGCGTGGGTTTTATCGAAGTCCAAGTAATCGAAATCACAAGGTT
>NZ_MWMO01000027.1 GCF_002556635.1 Novosphingobium sp. PC22D
CGCGGCCACAGCCGCGTGCCGCTGCCGCCACACAGAATCACAGGTGTCATCTGGCTCATCGGCCCCATCCTATCGCCTACGCCGTGAAGGGAGGGGAACACAAAATTCCCTCATTTCGGACTTCCATAATACCAGCGCTGCCGCCAGCCGTACGTCGATTCGACCGCGCGGCCTTGCGCGTCCCTTGCAGGACGAAACCGGAACCGTTCGACCGCAAGCCGGCAGGTGATCCGATCGGCCCGCGCATCGCGGCTCGCCTTGACCACGCGGCAATCCTTCACCGCGCCGTCGGCTCCCACCGTCAGCGCGACGATCACCTCGCCGCCGATCCGCAAGTCGCGGGTCTCGTGCGGATAGTCGCGCGCGGAATTGATGTCGCCCGCGATCTTGACCGGCTTGCTGGCCACGCCGCCGCCGCCCGAACCTCGGCCCGCCGCGCCCGCGCCGGTGCCGCTGCCCTCGCCGCCCGCGCCAGTGCCCTGCCCTTCGCGGCCCGCGCCCACGGTATTCTCGTTGCCCGTGCCCGCGACGCGCGGGGCCTGCTCGCGCGCGATCGGCAAGCGCACCTCGGGCGCGGCGACTTCGCGCGGCGCCGCCTTCGCCGCTTCGGGGGCGGCGGCGCCTTCATCTTCGGGAACGGCGGCGCGTGGCGTCGGCGTGGGGCTGGCTTCCGGACTGGGCGACGGCTCGGGCGGACGCGCCGTCACCGTAACCGTCAGCGCCGCCTCGACGCCCGAGGCGATCCGCGCCGCGAAATCGGGGGTGAAGGCCCGCACCAGCGCGATCACCAGAATGACGTGGATCGCCGCGACCAGCAGGGCAATGCCCAGCCGCGGCCTCAGCGGTCGCACAGAGTCCGGTTCGGCCATGGCCGTGATATGGCATGCCGCGAGGGGCTTTGACAGCGCCGGCAGCCGTGCGCATGTCTCTGCGCCACGCAAGATCACACACAAGATCACACACAAGATCACAAGGGGAGAGCCGGAACCATGACCGATTTCGCACCCGTGCGCTGCACGCACGACGGGGTAGCGCTGGAAGGGCGCATCTATTCTCCAGGCGGAGCGGGGCCGGCTCCCGCCGTGATGCTCTTTCCGGGCGGCGCGGGGCCGGGCAAGACTTTCTACGAATACGCGAAGGCCCTCACCGATCTCGGTTATCTGGCGATTACCGTCGACATGTACGGCGCCGAGGCCGACCTGAGCACGCCCGAGAACGCGGGCGCGCACTTCATCGCGCTGCTCGAGGCGCCCGAGCGCCTGCGCGCGCGCTGCCTGGTCTGGCTCGATGCCGTCCGCGCCCTGCCCGCGGTCGATCCCGCGCGGATCGCCGCGCTCGGGTACTGCTTCGGCGGCAAGTGCGTGCTCGAACTGGCGCGAAGCGGTGCCGATCTCGCCTTCGTCACCAGCTTCCACGGCTTGCTCGACACGCATGCCCCCGCGCAGGCGGGCGCGGTGAAGGCCGAGATCGCGGTCTGGGCCGCGGGACGCGATCCCTTCGTGCCGCGCGCGCAACTGGACGATCTGCGGGGCGAACTGGACGCCGCGGGCGCCAAGTATCAGCTAACGGTGTTCAGCGATGCGCAGCATTCGTTCACCGATCCCGATCACGAAGGCATCATGGAAGGGATCGCCTTCGACCCGATGGCCAGCGCGGTTGCCTGGGCGGGAACACTGGCCCTGCTCGACGGGAAGATCGGGCGTGGTGCCCCGGGGATCGTAACCTAGTTCAGCTTTTCGACGCACTTTTCGCTATTGTGAAGAATCGTTCGGCAAGCTAGGAACAGGGCTCCCGGCGCGCGCCGGGCAAAGAACAGAAATGTGGCCCGACCCGAGAAGCCGCCAAAGGCTCGAGCCGGTCGGACAGAAAAAAGGGAGATGGCGACCGGCCGGTGCGGACGGTCATGGCGGGGCCTCGAAGGCCCCATTCTCGGACACGAACCAACCGAAAAGAGGGTGCGCCCGGCGGAGCCGGCGCTTGTCCGGGGCAACAAGAACATAACCGAAATCGACAAGGTTTTTGGAGGAGATTGGGATGCTTGCAAAGGTTTACAGGGCCGGCCTGCTCGGGAGCGTCGCGTTCGGCGGCCTCTCGGTCGCAGCGACGCCGGCGATCGCGCAGGACGCCGCATTGTCGAGCGACATCATCGTCACCGCCCGACGCACCGAGGAACGTCTGCAGGATGTTCCGATCTCGATCACGGTCTACAACCAGGAACAGTTGCAGCAACGCAACGTCGCGGTCGCATCCGACCTGGCGACCTACACCCCCTCGCTGACGGTCGACCAGCGCTTCGGGCCGGAAAAATCGGCCTTCGCGATCCGCGGCTTCGTGCAGGAGGGACCGACCGCTCCCACCGTGGGCGTGTTCTTCGCCGACGTGGTGGGCGTCCGCTCGTCGGGCGGCACCACCTCGGGCAATACCGTGGGCGCGGGTTCGTTCACCGATCTGCAGAACGTGCAGGTGCTCAAGGGCCCCACCGGCACGCTGTTCGGCCGCAACACGACCGGCGGCGCGGTGCTGCTCGTGCCGCAGAAGCCGACCTATAATCTCGAAGGCTATGTCGAGGGCACGTACGGCAATTTCGACCAGACGCGCGTCCAGGCCGCGTTCAACGCGCCGCTTTCGGACACCTTCCGCATCCGCCTCGCCACCGACATCAACCGGCGCGACGGCTATATGAAAAACCGGGCCGCCGACGGTCCCGACGCCTACAACGACATCAACTACGACTATTTCCGATTCAGCATGGTCGCGGATCTGACGCCGACGCTGGAGAACTACACGATCGCCTTCTACAGCGATTCGAAGACCAATGGCTATGCCTCGCACTACGTCGCGTGCGACCGCAACGCGGCCTCGCCGCTCACCGGCGGCAGCCTCACCCGCTTTGCCACCGCGACCGCCGCCTGCGACCAGATCGACCGGCAGAACGCGCGCGGCGACGATGCCTACGATGTCGAGGTCGGCGCGCTCAATCCCGAGATCCACCTGCGCACCTGGCAAGTCATCAACACCACGACCTGGCAGGCCTCGGACACGCTCACGGTCAAGAACATCGCCAGCTACGGCGAGTTTGCCGAAGACTCGGCGTTCAACCTCTACAGCGACAACTTCTTCGTTTCCGACGAACTCGCGGCGCTGTCGCAGTTCGGTGTCAACGTTGCCCCCGCCGGTACGCCGTTCGGCTACATCCAGCTCGGCAAGCAGCCGAACTACAACGCGTCGGACCAGTATTCGATCACCGAGGAACTGCAGCTCCAGTTCCAGAGCATGGACGGCAAGTTCAACGGCGTGCTCGGCGGATACCTCGAATTCTCGCGTCCGCTCGGCTGGAACCAGCAGCGCACCGGCATCTACGCCGAATGCGACGATCCCGGCACGATCGACTGCACCACGCCGCTCGGCTTCGGCCTGATCTCGCAGTCGCGAACCAAGTTCGCCTTCGACAACCACGGCATCTTCGCCCAAGGCACCTACAACTTCACCGACCAGTTGGCGCTGACGCTCGGCGGCCGCTGGACCTTCGACAAGATCGTCGGCCGCGGCGAGAGCGTGCGCTACACGCTGGCGACCGTTCCCGGCCTCGGTGTCGTGCCGGCGCGCATCACCTGCAACGATTCGCTAAACTATCCCAACGTCAACATCGCGCCGCTGCCCTTCGGCGACGGCAGCGGCGATCTCGGCAAGTGCCGCACGAACATCACCAACAAGTCGAACGAACCGACCTGGCTGATCAACGTCGACTTCAAGCCGACGCCGGACATCCTGCTCTACGCCAAGTATTCGCGCGGCTATCGCCAGGGCGGAGTGAACTTCACGGTTCCGGGCATCGAGACCTGGGACCCCGAAAAGGTCGACGCCTACGAAATCGGCGCCAAGACCACGTTCCGGGGCGGCAAGGTCAACGGCTATTTCAACGTGGCGGCGTTCTACAACGACTTCACCGACCAGCAGGTCTTTGCCCAGGCCATTCCCAAGCCGGAGTTCGCGCAGCTTCTGGCGGGCGGCAATGCGATCATCAACGCGGGAAGCACCACGCTGAAGGGTCTCGAAGTCGATACCTCGGTGACCGCGTTCGACATCTTCACCGTCTCGGCCGGCTACACCTACCTCGACACCAAGATCAAGGAACTGGCGATCCCGCAGCTCGCGGCCAACGCGCCGTTTCTCGATCCGGTCCCGCGCGGGCAGGTGGGAGACTCGCTCGCGCTCTCGCCCAAGCACCGCCTCACGCTGACCGGACGCGTGGCGCTGCCGGTGCCCGACACGGTGGGCGATATCTCGTTCGGCGCGACCTACACCTACACCGCCGAGCAGTTCAACGACACCACGCTGCGCAACACGCCGCTCGAATTTGTCGGGCGGATCGCGCCGAGCAACCTGCTCAACCTCAACTTCGACTGGAAGCGCGTGTTCGACAGTCCCTTCGACCTCGCCGTCTTCGCGACCAACGTGACCGACGAAGTGGTCGAAGTCAGCAACGGCGGCGGCTACTCGACCTCGGGCATTGCCGACAAGCTCTACGGCCCGCCGCGGATGTACGGCGTGCGGCTGAAGTTCAACTTCGGCACCTGACCGGCGCCGACCGAAAGCAAGAAGGCCCGCGTCGCGATGCGGCGCGGGCCTTCTTGCGTCGAAGGGCTCACGCGATTCCCAGCAGCGCATGGCTTTCGTGGCGCGTGACCGCCTGGCCGAGCCGGTCGACGAACTGAACGATGATCGGCGGATCGACCCGGCGCGTGATCGACCAGAGATAGAAGCCGTAGATCACCGCCTCGCGGTACTGGTCCCAGGCCTCCACGTCCGAAGGCATCGCCATTCCCGCCGAACGCATGCGGGCGAGATAGTCGCCGAGCAGGCGGCGCTCCTCGGCTTCGGCGACGTCGGTGGGCAGCACCGCGTTGAGGTGATAGGCGACGTCGAGCGCCCAGCCGCCGCGTTGCAGGAGCTGCCAGTCGATCAGACCGATCGCGCCATCCTTGCGGAACACGTTGCCCGCGTGGGCATCGCCGTGGATCATGAACTGCGGCCGCGCGCCGTCGCGGTCGGCCAGCGCGCGCATCGCCGCGATCAGCCGTTCGGCGCTGCGCACCTCGGGTGAAAGGGCCTCGCCGCGCGGCCCGTCGAGCATCTCCTGGAGCATCTCGGGCGTGATGTAAGTCATGCGCGCCAGTTCGGCGGCGCGCGGGCGCACCCATTCGGCGCCTTCTAGCATCGCGCTGTTCGCGTGGAGCTTGGCAAGCTCGGCAAGGCTCAGCGCGGCGTCGTCGGCGCCGAATGGCTCGAGCGCCGAGCAGAACCGCGCGCCCTCGACGATCAGGTCGCGCATCACGATGACCGCCTGCCGCGCCTCGCGGTCGACCACCGCCGCGACGCACTCGGGAACGCGCAAGCCGGCGATCGCGGGCGCGACCTTGCTGTAGAAGTCGGCCTCGAGCACACAAGTCGGTCCGCCGCGCGCGGTCATCTCGTCGACATCGAGCAGACCCTTGAGGCAGAAGGCGTGCACCGTGTCCGATCCGGCGAAGGTCACCGCGAAGCGCACCTTGGTGGCGACCGTCCGGATCACTTCCACCTGCTCGACCGAAGTGACCGCCGCGCCGCCCGAAACGCCGCGCAGAACCCGGCTCAGCCAGGCCGGGTCGAGCGCTTCGGCCAGCGTGCGCGGGACCGCGGCGCGCGGCAGGTCGGGCGCGGCCCGGCTCGGGGTATCGGTCATCGGTCTCTCCCATGGATTCGCTTTGCGTCCGTCTTGACGCAATTCGCCATTTCGGTCCATGCTTCGCAATATAGAATTCAGTCGGTCACAGAGGCGCGGCAATCGGTCGCGCCCCGCCGGACGGATCACGGGGAGAGCGATGGGCAAGCCGCTGGAAGGCATCAAGGTCGTGGAAGTCGCGATGTGGGCCTTCGTGCCCGCCTGCGGCGGCATGCTGGCCGATCTGGGCGCCGACGTCATCAAGGTCGAGCCGCCGAGCGGCGACCCCTTGCGCGGATTGCAGATCGGCAATCTCAACGACGGTGCCGGGCGCCGGATCGACTACTCGTGGGAGAGCTACAACCGCGGCAAGCGCTCGATCACGCTCGACCTGAAGCAGGAGTCGGGCCGCGCCGTGCTGATGAAGCTGCTCGCGAGCGCCGACGTGTTCCTCACCAATCTGCTGCCGCCCGCGCGCCGCGCGATGGCGATCGACGCGGCGACCATCCGCGCCGCCTTTCCCGGGATCATCTACGCCTCGGGAAGCGCGCTCGGCCCCAAGGGTCCGGAGGCAGACAAGGGCGGCTACGACGCGATCACCTTCTGGTCGCGCGGCGGCATTTCCTCGGCGCTGACCGAGGCCGACGCGGCGCTGCCCGTCGGACCGCCCGGCCCAGCGTTCGGCGATACGCTGTCGGGCTCGATGCTCGCCGGCGCCATCTGCGCGGCGATCGCCAGGCGCGCGCTGACCGGCGAAGCGGGCGAAGTGGACGTCTCGCTGCTGGGATCGGCGATGTGGTCGATGCAGCGCTACATCTGTCAGGCGACCGCCGACAACGTGCAGAAGTTCCCCCGGCCTTCCGGGCCGCCGTTCAACGTGCTGGTCGGCACCTACCGCACTTCGGACGGGCGGTTCCTCGCGCTGTGCATGCTGCAGGCCGACAAGTACTGGGCGCCGTTCTGCGAGGTCGCGGGCCGCCCCGACCTCGCCGCCGACCCGCGCTTCGCCGATGCGCCGGCGCGGCGCGAGAACGCGCAGGCGTGCTGGGCGGAAGTGACCGCGCTGTTCGCCTCCAGGACGCTGGCCGAGTGGCGCGAGATCCTCGCCCGGCAGGACGGCCAGTGGGACGTGGTCAAGGACGTGGGCGAAATGCGCGACGATCCGCAGGCGCTGGCAAACGGCTATCTCAAGCACGTCGACTACGGCGACGGCAGCGAGATCCCGATGGTCGGCGTGCCGATGGTGTTCGACGGCGAGCCGCTGGGTTCGACCCGCTCGCCCGAACTCGGTGCGGACAGCGACGCGATCCTCGAAAGCCTGGGTTACGACGAGGACGCGATCATCGATCTCAAGGTGCAGGGCGTGGTGTTCTGATGCCGCGAGACCTCGCGGCAGGCCCGCGCCAGTTGCCCGGGCTCGAACCCGAGACCGCGTTCTACTGGACTTCGGGGGCGGACGGCGTGCTGCGCATCCAGTGCTGCGAAGCCTGCGGCCACTGGCAGCACCCGCCCTTCCCGCGCTGCGCCAAGTGCGCCAGCGAGGACGTCGCGCCGCGTCCGGTCTCGGGCAAGGGCCGGATCGCGAGCTACACCGTGAACCACGAAAAGTGGCTGCCTGGTCTCGAAGTGCCGTTCGTCTTTGCCGCCGTCGAACTCGCCGAGCAGGCCGAACTGTATGTGTTCACCAACATCCTCGCCCCGGTCGAAAGCGTAACGCGGGGCATGGCGGTCGAAGTCAGGTTCGAGCGGCACGAGGACGTCTGGCTGCCGATGTTCGTTCCCGAGAGCGCGGCGCCATGACGGCCAAGCCCGAAAGCCTGGTGTGCATTTCCGGCGCGGCGCAGTCCGAAGTGGGCCGCCCGTCGCGGCGGACCGCGCTGCAACTGACCGCCGACGCCTGCCTCGCCGCATTGTCCGACGCGGGGCTCGCACCCGAGGACATCGACGGCATCGCGACATATCCGGGCAAGTCGCCCCTCGGCGGCGGTATCGCCCCGGTCAGCCCGAGCGAGGTGCAGGCCGTGCTCGGCATCGAGAACCCGCGCTGGGTGCTCGCCTCGGGCGAGGGCTTCAGCCACATGGCGCCGATCTTCAACGCGATCAACGCGATCGCCTGCGGCATGGCCCGCCACGTGATCGTGTTCCGCTCGGTCGCGCAGGCGAGCGCGCGCATGGCGTCGCGCGAATCGACGCTGATGTCCGGCGGCCAGACGACGCGGGTCGAGGGCAACAACGCCTGGACGGTGCCGTTCAACGCGCTCTCGCCGATCAACACCTTCGCGCTCTATGCGCAGGCCTATTTCGACAAGTACGGCGCGACCAGCAAGCAGCTCGGCGCGATCGCGGTGAACAACCGCGCCAACGCCGCGCACAATCCCAACGCGATCTACCGCAAGCCGCTGAGCCTCGACGACTATCTCGCTGCGCGCGTCATCTCCTCGCCGCTGCGGCTGTTCGACTGCGATTCGCACATCGACGGTTCGACCGCGATCGTGCTCAGCCACGCCGACGCCGCGAAGGACCTCGCGCGGCCGCCGATTCGGATCGAGGCGGTCGGCATGGCGATCAGCGGGCTGTGGGTCGGCAAGTTCGAGGGCGACTTCACCCGCCTCGATGCCGACCGCGCCGGGGAGATGCTCTGGTCGCGCACCGACCTGCGGCCCAGGGACGTCGATTGCGCGCAGATCTACGACGGGTTCTCGATCCACGTCTGGCTGTGGCTCGAAGCGCTCGGCCTCGTCCCGCGCGGCGAGGCTTGCCGCTTCACCGAGGGCGGCGCCCGGATCGCGCTCGACGGCGAACTGCCGCTCAACACCGGCGGCGGCCAGCTCTCCGCGGGGCGGTTCCACGGCTACGGCCACATCCACGAGGCGACGGTGCAGCTCTGGGGCCGCGGCGGCGGGCGGCAGGTCAAGGACGCGCGCACCTGCCTCGTCTCGAACGGCGGCTACGGATACGGCGCGATGCTGCTGCGGCGCGACTGACAGCGAGCGCGAGCGCCCAAGCGCTTGACTCGATTGTTCATAACTGCGATAATCAGTTCACTATTTCGAATAACTGCAAAAGCAGATCTTACGGGAGACTGGAGATGAGCGAAGCCGATCCGGCCATCAAGGAGGCCGCCATCGACAACTGGGCCTACGGTCCGATCTTCGATGCCGACGCGCATATCGATCCGCCGCACGACATGTGGAAGGATTACCTCCCCGCGCATCTCAAGGACCGCGCGCCGCGCATCCTGCACGAAGACGACGGCGACTATATCGAGTTCGAGGGCAATCGCCGCCCGTTCATGATGATCAACAACCAGGCCGGCCGCGAAGGCAAGAACTTCAAGATGAAGGGCCGGCTCGAGGAACAGCGCAAGGTCTGGGAGCCCGCCACCCGGCTTGCCGACATGGACGCCGACGGGATGGACGCGGCACTGCTGTTCGGCGGCGGCCCGCTCGGCTCGTTCGACAACGAGCTCTACGTCGCCAGCTACGAGGCCTATCAGAACTGGGTGCTCGATTTCTGCTCGGTGGCGCCCGACCGGCTGTTCCCGGTCGGCTATGTGCCGATGCGCGACATCGACGAGACCTGCCGGCACGTCGAACGGCTGGCGAAGAAAGGCTTTCGGGCGATCAACCTGCCCGCCTTCCCGCAGAATCCCGATGCCTGGAAAACCTCCTCTGGCGTCAAGGCGCTCAAGGAAGGGCAGGTTTCCGCGCTCACCGGCGATGCCAAGGGCGCGCTGCAATATTCCGATCCGGCCTTCGACAAGCTGTGGAAGACGGTGGTCGATGCCAATGTCGTCATCACCTTCCACCTCGGCGCGCGGGTGCCGCGCTTCGGCCAGAAGGAATACTTCCTCGCCGATATGCCGATGAGCAAGATGGCGATGGCCGAGCCGATCGGCATCTTCATCTACAACGCCATCTTCGACCGTTTCCCCGACCTCAGGATCGGCTCGATGGAAAGCGGCGTGGGCTGGTTCGCCTGGTTCGCCGAATACAACGACCGCACCTGGGAAAAGCAGCGTTTCTGGACGGAGTGCCCGATCAAGAACCCGCCGAGTTATTACATGGACACCAATGTGTTCGGCTCGTTCATCCAGGACCGCACGGGCATTCTCAACCGCAACCTGCCGGGCGGCCGCAACATCATGTGGTCCTCGGACTATCCGCATTCGGAGACCACCTTCCCCCGATCGCGCCAGATCATCGCGCGCGACTTCGAGGGCGTGCCGGAAGAGGATGTGAAGGACATCATCAACAACAACGCGCGCAAGCTGCTCGGCCTGGATTGAAGCGATGGCATTGCTGGACCAGTCCGGCGGTCGCGACGACGACGTCCTGACCGCCGACGATCCGCTGTACGAGGAACTCTACGACGTCCGGCGCGAGGCCGAGGCGATGGGCAATTTCATCGACCGCGACGTGACGGCGGAGATCCATGCGTTGCGCGCGCAAGCTCCCGTCCACAAGGGCAAGCTGCGCGAAATCCTCGGCCTGCCGATGTCCTATGAGCGGCACGCGGCCGCCGCCGGACGGCAACACTACACGGTATTGAGCTACGAGGCCTGCGAGGCCGCGCTGCGCAATCCGGGCGTGTTCTCCAACCTGGTTCAGAAAGATCCGCGCGTGCCCGAGGAGAAAAGCACCGGTCTGCTCGAACTCGATCCGCCCCGGCATCGCGCCTATCGCCGCACCATCCAGCCCAAGTTCGTAATGCCCGAGGCGCTCTCCTGGTGGCGGGCGCGCACCATCGACGGCATCATCGAACGGCTGATCGAGCGACTATCCGAACGCCCCGCCGCAGATCTCAACATCGAGTATTGCGCGCGCATTCCCGTCTATACGATCACGACGGCCATCGGCCTGCACGGCAACGACGCCCTGCGCTTCCGCCATGCCTACCTCAACAGCACCAGCGCCAGCCGCTCGGTGACGCCCGAGGAGCGCATGCGCAACTTCAAGCTGGTCGAAACGCTGCTGCTCGATCTCGTCGCCGCGCGGCGCGCGCGGCCGGAGGACGATCTCATCAGCTTCCTGCTCGACAAGGAGCTGAACCTGCCCGGGCACAAGCCACGCCTCCTCACCGATGCGGAGATCATGACTCACGCCAAGCTGGTGATGGTCGCGGGCGGCGGCACGTCGTGGCGGCAGATGGGCATCACCCTGTTCGCCCTGCTCAACAACCCCGGACAGCTCGAAGAGGTGAAAGCCGACCGCGTGCTGATGGACGCCGCGATCGAGGAAAGCCTGCGCTGGGAGCCGACCGCGCCATACCACTATCGCCTGGTGATGGAGGATACCGATTTCCACGGCCAGCGGATCGCGCAAGGCTGCGTACTCGAACTCGGCCTCGGCCCCGCCAACCGCGATCCCGCCCGCTGGCACGATCCGGACGCCTACGACATCCATCGCCCGAAACTGACCAACATGGCGTTCGGCCTGGGCACGCACCGCTGCCTCGGAATGAACGTCGCCAAGGTGGAGATGTCGCGCGGGATCAATGCCCTGCTCGATGCCTTTCCGGCAATGCGCCTCGACCCGGATGCCCCGGCGCCCTTCATGACCGGCGGGCTCGAACAGCGCGGCCCGTCGGCCTTGCCGGTGCTGCTGCGCTGAACAGGCGGGCACCCCGTCCGGTCGACGCGCTTTCGTTCCCGATCAGTCCAGCTTGAGCCGCCTGCGCATGGTCGCCTCGTCGACCATCGGCTGCCCGCGCAAGTGGCCCAGGCGCACGGCGGTGCAGGTCATCTTGAAATGGGTGAAGTCCTCGTACCAGCCCAGCCCTTCGGCCGACTTGCCGCATAGCTGCTCCCACAAGGCGACGGTCTCGTCGTGCGAGCCCATGCCTTCGAGCGGCGCGCCGTGCACCGCGTTGGGCCCGTGCATCGTTTCCGCGAGGACGCAGAACCACGCCAGATCATGCAGCGCCCCGCCAAGCGAAGGCTGCTCCCAGTCCATAACCGCGACGACGCGGAAATCCGCGTCGAACATCATATTGCCGATGCGCGCGTCGCCCCAGACCATGCCCTCGGGCCGGTGGTCGGGCCAGAGCGATTTCAGGCGGTCGAGCCCCGCGCGCAGGGTGGGCTGGGGTTCCACTTCCTCCAGCCAGTCGACGAACCGGCAGTACTTGTCCCATTCCTGATCGAGCCCGCTCAGTCCGCCCTCTCCCGCAAGAAAGCCGACCTTGCCGACGGGGACGCGCTGGATCGCGGCGAGTTGCTCCACCGCCTCGCGCCAGAGCACGCGCCGCTGCTCGGGCGTGGCCTCGGCAAGCCAGCCGCTGCGGGCATAGGGCGGAATGCTCACCGGCACGCGGCCCTGTTTCTTCTCCATCACGAAGAACGGCTTGCCGAGCACGGTCGGGTCGGCCTCGAACCACAAGGGCCTCGCGACCCGCACGTAGCCTTCATCGGACAGCAGCTTCATCACCGCATATTGCTGCTCGAACAGGGTGTCGGGAAAGACGGTGAACTTCTCGGGGCGAATGCGCACGACGCAGCCCTGTTCGCGCGCGGTCCCGCTCGCGTCGGTCCAGGCGGCATCGAACAGGATCGTCTCGTGCGACTGGCCCGCGCCGCGCGGATAGGCAAGATTGCCGATGCTGAGCGCATGCGCGCCCTCGATCTTCGTCTCGAGCCAGCCGCCGAGAAGGCTCGCGAGTTCGTCGAGGTCGCGGGTTTCGGGGGCTACGATGACATCGGACACGCTTCTCTCCCATCGCGTCGGCTCTTTGCCATATTTTCGTTATTTCGAATTATTATTCACACATGGAATAGCCGTGCGACGAGACCTGGTCAATCGCGCAGACCAGTCCGTGCGGGAAATGGGAGCGGGTTCAGTCGGCCGCGTCGGGGGCGATTGGCGGCTGCCCGGCGAGGAAACGCGAGATACGCTCGCAAGCGGCGCGGAGCGTGCCGCCCGCCTCCACGATCTGCGCGCCGCTCATCGGCTGGTGAAAGCCTGCCATGACCAGCGAGATCGTCACCCTGCCCTTGTCGTCGTAGATCGGCGCCATCAGCGCGACCAGCGGATAGACCTGCGCATCGTCGATCTCGGACGCGGCGATGACGGGCAGTTCCGCGGTGGGGCGGGTCAGCACCGAGTGCACTTCCTCCTGCACCTCGTAACCCGGCCGCCGCAGATGGACGACGAAGCCGTGCTCGCGCAGGAAGGCCATGCCGGCTTCCATATGCGCGAGCAGCGCATCGTCGGGCGGCTGGTCGGTGCGCGCGAGCCAGGCCTCGCAGTCCTTGGGCGAGCGCGCGAAATAGGCGATCGCATTGACGGGGCGCAACGGCATGCGCGTGCCGAGCGGGACCGGATAACCGACATGGCTGTGCGAAGCGGCGCGCTCGCGCAAGTGGATGGTGTCGCCCTCGAGGAAATAGGCGCCGCACACGACGTCGTATTCATCCGCGAGCATCCGCATCTCGGGCTGCGCCACCTGAAGCGGCGAGAAGTTCTCGGCGGCGGTGCGCCCGATCGCCGCGAGCGAGGGTCCGAGCACATAAGTCTTGTCGCTGGTGCGGAAGAGATAGCCGACATCGACCAGCCCGGTCAGCAGCGCGTGGCAGGTCGCGCGGCTGAGCTTGAGCGCACGCACGAGATCGGTAAGCGCGAAAGCCTGGCCGGGATGATCCGCGATGAAATTCAGGATGGCGGCCACGCGGCGGACACCGGGGGAAGAACGCGACATGAGCACTTTCGCTATTTCGAACGCGTGGCCTAGGTCGATGTCTTCCGGGCGTCAATAGCGCGATTTCGAAATGGCGAACGATCGCACGCCCGCTTGGCGGGCGGCTCAGCCGCGCCCGAGATGACGCGCCATCATCGCCGCGATCTCGCGCCGCGCGACCTTGTTCGAGTGCAGCAGCGGCACGTCCTCGCGCCGGATCGCGAGATAGGCGCGCGGCACCTTGTAGCCCGAAAGACGCCGGCGCAGTTCGGCCTCGATCGCCTCGAAATCCAGTTCCACGCCATCGCGCGGCACGACGGCGGCGGTGACCAGCTCGCCGCGCTGCTTGTCGGGCACGCCAACCACATAGGCATTGTGCACGCCGTCGAGCGACTGCATCTCCATCTCGACTTCGGCCGGCGACACGTTCGAGCTGGCCGACTTGATCATGTCGCCGCCGCGCCCGACGAAATGCACGCGCCGGCCCTCGGGGCGCTCCTCGACCAGGCACATGTCGCCGGTGTGGTAGTAGCCGTCGGGGGTGAAGTATTCGTCGCGCTCGATCTTGTGGAGCCCCGGCGTAACCGGGTAGCCGCGCACCTGCATCTCGCCGATCTCGCCGTCGCCGACCGGCGCGTTGTCCTCGTCGGCAATGCGGATCTCGTAGCCCGTGGCGAAGTGGTCCATCGGCGCGCAGACCGGGTAGCCCGGCGCGCGGAAATCGTCGCCGTAGGAATAGGGGCCGAGCGTCTCGCTCATGCCGAGCCCCCACCAGGGCTTGGGCGCCCGGGCGAGCAGCGCGAGGTCGTCGTCCGACAGCACGCTGCCCATCGCGACCTGGCTGTTGCTCAAGGTCTTCTCGGTACAGACGGTGACCGCCCCCGCCTCGAGACAGGGCATGAGGTACATCATCAGCCCGCCGATCCAGAACATCGGCAGCATAGCGTTGGCCTCACGCCCCTGCGCGAAACCGACCATCTCGCGCATGTAGTGCGAGCGGAACAGCACCGGCCCGTGATTGTGGCGCACGCCCTTGGGCAGCGCCATCGAGCCCGAGGTGTAGATCTCGACCATCTGGTCGGTGGTGTGAACCTCGGCTTCGATCGCCGCGAGCAGCGCGGGATCGACCGAGGCGCCCGCCGCCACGATCTCGCCGACGTCGCGCATCGTCGGCGGCAAGTCGTCGCCATAGCTGAATATCCGGCGCAAATAGGGCGCGGCGGGAAGGCGCAGTTCCGGCCCGGTGCCCTCGGCCAGTTCGGGCAGCGCGTCGCAGAGCCGCTCGACATAGTCCTTGCCGAGCATCTCACGCTGCACGATCAGCGTGTGCACGTCGGACTGGCGCAGCACGCGCACCAGTTCGTTGGCGCGGATCATCGTGCTGATCGGGATGGCGATCGCGCCGATCCGTGCCGCCGCCGCGAACATCAGCGCGAAACGCGGCCCGTTGCCGAAGATGAAGCCCACGCGCGTGCCCTTGCCCACGCCCAGCGCGATCAGCCCGCGCGCCAGCTCGGCGGACCGCGCCTCCAGCTCGGCGAACCCGATCGTCTCGTCGGGGATCGAGGAATCGCGCAGGACCACCGCCGGCGCATCGCCATAGGCCCTGGCGATGGCGTGGAGAAACTGCGGCATGGTCTTCGCCGATGACGGATCAATCGTTTCGGACTCGATGCTGCTCACGCCTTGCTTCCTCTCGATGGCCGCCCTCGCCAGGGCTGTTCGTCCCGCCCTTTTCGCGCAACCGGGCGCGCGTTCCAAGCCCCGGTGCGACGCCTGTGCCGGTCCATCGGCCCGGCGACGGTCTGCGCGCGGACATACCGTCATCATTCGTCATTGCAAATATAATGTCGCAATGACGAATGATGACGGTGGCTAGTTTTCCGCGAAGGCGAAGGGCTGGATCGTGCGGCGGTTGTCGTCGGGGAGGATCTCGCGCCCGATCGGCGGGGCCGAGCGGGCGGTGCACTCGGCGCGGTTGCACAAGCGGCAGGCAATGCCGATCGGGGTCGCCACCGCCGGCTCGGGCCGCGCCTGCGTGTAAATCAGCCGCCCGGCCTCCGAGGCGGCGCAGGCGAGCGCGATCGCGCGGGTCACGCTGGGCCGCCCGAAGCCGCCGCCGCCCGCCTGCACGGTCCGCGCGATCGAGAAGAAGCGCTCGCCGTCGGGCAGTTCGAGCCACTGCGTCAGGACTTCGCCCGGATAGCGGAACACCGAATGGACGTTCCACAAGGGGCAGCCGCCGCCTTGTGCGGCGAAGGGAAAGCCCGCCCCGTCGAGCCGCTTGGAAACCGCTCCCGCCGCATCGACGCGCAGGAAGAAGAACGGCACCCGCTCCATCCCGGGACGGCTCAAGGTGGTGAGGCGGTGCGCGACCTGCTCGAAGCTGGCGCCGAACACGCGGGCCAGAGCGGTCACGTCGTATTGCCGCTCTTCCACCGCGCGGGCGAAGCGCGCGTAGGGCATCACCAGCGCCGCCGCGCCATAGGCGGTGAGCGCCCGGCGCACGAGCGTTTCGGCGGTCTTGCCGGAAAAGCTCTCCTCGCGCAGCAGCGGACTGATCGTGCCGCGCAGCGCCGATTGCGCGATATGCGCGGCGAGCTGGTACGAGCGGCTCGCCGCATCGAGCGTGTCGACGATCAGGAGCTGCTGGTTGTGCCGGTCGAAGCGGCGCAGCGAATCGAGCATGACGTCGGGCGGCAGGAAGCGCACCCGCACGCCCTGCTTGGCGAGCCACTGTTTCGCCCCGCCCTCCGCGCCGATCTCTTCGGCCAGCGCCTCGGCACGGGTGTCGAGCGCGTCGAAGTAGTTGCGCTGGCGCGCGAGGAAACGCTGCGCCTCGGCGACCGGGTCGTGCTCGTCGGAGGCGCCGCCCGAGGCGCGCTGCTCGGCCAGCGCGCGATGCTCGCGCTGGTAGGCGCCGTGGAGCCGAAGCAGCGCCTCCGAAGCGCCGGGAAAGCTCATCGCGAGATCGGCGATCTCGAGCGCGGGCAAGTCGATGTCGGCGAAGATCGGGTCGCGCAGCACCTCGGCGATGCGCCTGGCGTAGTCGTCGCCATCCTCCGACGCGAGATCCTTGACGTCGAGCCCATAGGTGCGCGCGAGACGCAGCAGCATGTCGGCGGTGACCGGGCGCTGGTTACGCTCGAGCAGCGCCACATAGCTTGCCGAGATGTCCAGATCCTCGCTCATCGCCTGCTGCGTGAGCCCGAGTTCGCGGCGCAGGCGGCGCAGGCGCGGTCCGAGATAGAGCGGGCGGGATTCGGCCATGGGCGGAGTCTATGTCAGGACTGTACAACTTTACAAGGAATGATTGTAAAGTTTGACAGCGTGACTCCGCGAGCGGTTCCGAAGCGCGCGTTCGCCGCATATTTGCATGGTCACTGACAGCAACGCCTTTCCAGGGGAATCCGTAAAGTGACCTACCAGCAAGCCATCACCGACGCCGGGCGGACCATCGGCACCGAACCCAACTGGAACGGTATCGAAGCCGAGTCGGTCGCGCGCATGCGCCTGCAGAACCGTTTCCGCACGGGCCTCGACATCGCGCGCTACACCGCCAAGATCATGCGCGAGGACATGGCCGCCTACGACGCCGATCCCGCGAACTACACCCAGTCGCTGGGCTGCTGGCACGGCTTCATCGGCCAGCAGAAGATGATCTCCATCAAGAAGCACTTCGGCTCGACCAAGCGCCGCTACCTCTACCTCTCGGGCTGGATGGTCGCCGCGCTGCGCAGCGAGTTCGGCCCGCTGCCCGACCAGTCGATGCACGAGAAGACGAGCGTTCCGGCGCTGGTCGAGGAGCTCTACACGTTCCTCAAGCAGGCCGACGCGCGCGAACTCGGCATGATGTTCCGCGATCTCGACAAGGCGCGCGCCGCCGGCGACGAGATGAAAGCCCAGCGCATCCAGCACGCGATCGACAGCTACGAGACGCACGTCGTGCCGATCATCGCCGACATCGACGCGGGCTTCGGCAACGCCGAGGCGACCTACCTGCTCGCCAAGAAGTTCATCGAGGCCGGGGCCTGCTGCCTGCAGATCGAGAACCAGGTTTCCGACGAGAAGCAGTGCGGCCACCAGGACGGCAAGGTCACCGTGCCGCATGAAGACTTCATCGCGAAGATCCGTGCGATCCGCTACGCCTTCATGGAACTCGGCGTCGATGACGGACTGATCGTCGCGCGCACCGACTCGCTGGGCGCGGGGCTGACCAAGCAGATCGCCTTCACTCGCGAGGCCGGCGACATCGGCGACCAGTACAACGCCTTCCTCGACTGCGACGAGGTCGACCCTTCGAGCCTGGGCCACGGCGACGTCCTCATCAGCCGCGACGGCAAGCTGATGAAGCCCAAGCGCCTGCCCAGCAATCTCTACCAGTTCCGCACCGGAACCGGCGAGGACCGCTGCGTGCTCGATTGCATCCACGCGCTCAGGAACGGCGCGGACCTGCTGTGGATCGAGACCGAGAAGCCGCACATCGGCCAGATCGGCGGGATGGTCCGCCGCATTCGCGAAGTCATGCCCAACGCCAAGCTGGTCTACAACAACTCGCCCAGCTTCAACTGGACGCTGAACTTCCGCCAGCAGGTGTTCGACGCCTGGGAGCAGGAAGGCCGCGACATGAGCGAATACGACCGCGCCAAGCTGATGAGCGCCGAGTACGACGAGTCCGACCTCGGCATGGAAGCCGACGAGCGCATCCGTCACTTCCAGAAGGATGCGGCGCGCGAGGCGGGGATCTTCCACCACCTCATCACGCTGCCGACCTATCACACCGCGGCGCTGAGCACCGACAATCTGGCGAAGGAGTACTTCGGCGGCATGGGCATGCTCGGCTACGTCCAGCACGTCCAGCGCCAGGAAATCCGCCAGGGCATCGCCTGCGTGAAGCACCAGAACATGGCCGGCTCGGACATCGGCGACGACCACAAGGAATACTTCGCCGGCGAGGCCGCGCTCAAGGCGGGCGGCGCGCACAACACGATGAACCAGTTTGCCGCGTGACGCGGCAGGGGAACCAGTTTGCCGCCTGACGCGGCGTGGGAGGGGCCAGGAGGCCCAATAAGGAAGGAGAATGACATGACGACCATGACTGCCGAACCGACCCGCGCGCGCGCGGTGCTCTCGAACGAGGACTTCAAGCTCCTTCAGGAAGCGGTCCGCTTCTACCTGCAGGCGCACATCGACGATCCGATCTCGTCGAAGTACTCGAACCTCTATCACCGTCTCGGCAGCGCCGTCCGGCGTTGACCAGACCCGCCGGCGGCGCCGTCCCCCCTTCGGCGCCACCGGCAAGACAAGGGATTTCCTGGGGAGGAAATCTTGTGGCCCGTCACGCGTCTCCCTGATGACGCGCGGCGGGCCACTTTGTTTTTCCGGCTGGTTGCTAAGCGTTTGCGCGCCGCCTCAAAGACGTGCATCATGCCCGCGCGGCAAGGGGCAACGGAGCACGCAACCCATGCAGGCAGCCACCCTGTGACGACGGCCCACATAAACGCGATCGCCACCGCCGTCCCTCCGCATGACGTCCACACCGCCTTCAACGGCCTCGTCGACCACATGCTCTCCGATCGCCGCCGCCGCGCCATCTTCGAGCGCATGGCCAAGCGCTCGGGGATCGAGAGCCGCTTTTCCTTCATCGAGCCCGACACCACCGAGACCGGCGAAGTGACCGATACCGAGCGCTTCTACCGGCGCGGCGCCTTTCCCACGACCGCGCAGCGGATGGAGCGCTACGAGCGCTGGGCGCCGGACCTCGCCAACGCGGCGATCGACCGGCTCGATCCCGATATCGCCGCGCAGGGCGTCACCCATGTCGTCGTCGCGAGTTGCACCGGCTTCGTCGCGCCGGGGCTCGACCAGATCCTGATCCGCCGCACCGGCATCGACCCGTCCGCCGAGCGCACGCTTGTGGGGTTCATGGGCTGCTACGCGGCGGTGAACTCGCTGCGGCTGGCGCACCACATCGTGCGCTCGACGCCCGAGGCGCGGGTCCTGGTGGTCAATGTCGAGCTGTGCACGCTGCACCTGCAGGAGACCGAGGAAGTCGACAAGCTGCTCGCCATGCTGCTGTTCAGCGACGGCGCCTCGGCCGCACTGGTCACCGCCGAGGACAAGGGCATCGCGCTCGGCGACTTCCGCTCGGCCGCGATCGGCGGCTCGGAAGACCTCATCACCTGGCGCATCGGCGACAACGGCTTCGTGATGCACCTCGACGGTCACGTCCCGATCCGCATCGCCGAAACGCTCGCCAACGAGCGCATGCGCAACGAGCCGGGCGGCCTGCTGCGCGGGCTCTCTCCCGCCGACTACGACTTGTGGGCGGTGCACGCGGGCGGCCGCACCATCCTCGATGCGGTCGAGAAGGGCTTCGAGCTGCCCGATGACGCGCTCAGGCCCTCGCGCGAGGTCTTGCGCCGCTACGGCAACATGTCGTCGGCGACGCTGATGTTCGTGCTCGCCGGAATGCTGGCCGAGCATGGCGGCCGGGGCGAGCAGCGCGACGGGATCGCGATGGCATTCGGCCCAGGGCTCGCCGCCGAGACTTTCCGCTTCCGCCTCGCCTGACGCCGTGGCCGCGCTCGCAGCCCGCGCGACCGAGCCCGAGTGGATGGACGCCGAGGACGTCGCCTGGGACGACTACGCCGCCTGCATGGCCGACCTGGCCCGAGTCAACACGCTGACCCTGGCGCGCCGGCCGACGCTCGATTTCGTCGCCTCGGTGCTCGCCGCCGCGCCGCAGGGTCCACCGCCGCTGGTGCTCGACGTCGGCTACGGCGCCGGCGACATGCTGCGCGCGCTCGCGCGGCGGCTGGCAAAGGCAGGGCTCAAGGCGCGGCTGGTCGGGATCGACCTCAACCCGCGCAGCGAGCCCGCCGCGCGCGCGATGACGCCCGAAAGCCTCGACATCGCCTTCCTCACCGGCGACGCCTTCGCCTGGCCCGAGCACGATCCGCCCGCGCTGGTGATCTCCTCGCTCGTCACCCACCACATGGACGACGCCGGGATCGTCGCCTTCCTGCGCTGGATGGAGGCGCGCGCGACGCTCGGCTGGTTCGTCAACGACCTGCACCGCCATGCCCTCGCCTACCACGGCTTCCGCGCGCTTGCCGGAGCGATGCGCTGGCATCGGTTCGTGCGGCACGACGGCCCGCTCTCGATCGCGCGCAGCTTCCGCCGGGCGGACTGGGACGCGCTGCTCGCGAAGGCGGGCTTGGCCGGACAGGCGCGGCTGCGCTGGCGTTTCCCCTTCCGCTATTGCGTCGAGCGCCGGCGGTGAGCGACGAGACCGTGATCGTCGGCGGCGGACTCGCGGGGGCGGCGGCGGCGACGCTGCTCGCGCGGCAGGACCACGCGGTCACCGTGCTCGAGCGCGAGAGCGGCCCGCACGACAAGATCTGCGGCGAATTCCTCTCGGTCGAGGCCTGCGCCGACCTCACGCGTCTCGGGCTCGATCCGGCGCGGCTGGGCGCGGTGCCGGTACGGCGGCTGCGCGTCTCTTCGGGACGGCGCGGGGTCGAGACCGCGCTCCCCTTCGCCGCGCAGGGTCTGAGCCGCCGCGTGCTCGACGAGGCGCTGCTGGAGCTGGCCGGGAGCGCAGGAGCGCGGGTCCGGCGCGGCGAGCGGGTGCGTGGCCTCGCGCCGGGCCAGGTCGAGACCGCGCGCGGCTCGATCGCGGCCACGCGGGTGATGCTCGCGACCGGGAAGCACGATCTGCGCGGCCACGCCCGCGCCGCGCCGGCCACCCGGAGCGGTTACGTCGGCTTCAAGATGCATTTCCGCCGCTCCCCCGCGATCGGCGACGATGCGATCGAACTGGCGCTGTTCGCGGGCGGCTACGCCGGGTTGCAGCGCGTCGGGGCGGATATCGTCAACATGTGCCTGATCGTGCGCTCGAGCCTGCTGACCGAACTCGGCGGCACCTGGGACGCGCTCTTCGCCCATGTCCTGCGCGAAGAGGCGGTCGCGCGCTGGCTTGCCGACGCCGAGCCGGTCTTCGCCAGGCCGCTCGCCATCGCCAACCTGCCCTACGGCTACGTCTGCGCCGACGAGGACGGAGACGACGGCGCGCTCTGGCGGCTCGGCGACCAGGCGGCGATGACCGCCTCGCTCACCGGCGACGGCATGGCGATCGCGCTGCGCAGTGCCGCACTCGCGGCGCGTGCCGTCGCCCGTGGAGAGAGCCCCGCGCATTATCACCGCGCGCTGCGGGGCGCGGTCGCCACGCAAGTGCGCCGGGCGATGTGGCTGCAAAGGGCCTGCGAACATCGGGCGCTGGTCGCCGCCGGGCTCGCCGCGCTCGCGCTCCATCCGCCGATGCTGGCCACGTTCGCGCGGATGACGCGACTGCCGGCAATGGCGTGACCGAACGCCGCATCGCGGCCACAACCTTGCCAATGCGGCGGCACTGCGGTCTTGACGCATTGCAGCATAACTGGCCCATTCACGGCTTGCGTCTTCCGCCAGCAAACCGAGACAGAAGGGACGCCCATGAAACGCATCGCGACACTCACGATGAACCCCACGATCGACGTCGCCTACGAGGTCGGCCTGGTCAAGCATACCCACAAGATGCGCACTCAGGCCGAGACCTACGCGCCCGGCGGAGGCGGCATCAACGTCGCGCGCGTCTTCGTGCGGCTGGGCGGCAACGCACGCTGCTTCTACCTCTCTGGCGGCGCAACCGGCCCAGCGCTCGACGGGCTGGTCGATCTGCACCAGCTCGTGCGCACGCGCATTCCCATCGCCGAGCCGACCCGCGTCGCCGCCGCCGTGCTCGAGCACGACAGCGGCAAGGAATATCGCTTCACGCCCGAGGGCCCGACCGTCTCCGAGGCCGAATGGCAGGCCTGCCTCGATGCGCTGGACGAGGCCGAGTGCGGCGTAATGGTACTTTCGGGATCGCTGCCGCGCGGCGTGCCCGCTGACTTTTACGCCCGTGCCGCGGCGATGATGGAAAAGCGCGGCATCGACACGGTGCTCGACAGCTCGGGCGAGGCGCTGCGGCTCGGCGTCGAGGGCGGCAGGCTGCTGCTGGTCAAGCCGAGTTCGGGTGAGCTGGAACAGATGACCGGCCGCACTCTCAACACCACCGCCGAAATCGGCGAAGAGGCGATGAGGATCGTGACCTCGGGCAAGGCGAAGTACGTCGCGGTGACGATGGGCCACGAAGGCGCGGTCCTGGCGCGGAAGGAGGGCTGGGTCCACGCGGCCGCGCCGGAGATCGAGGCGCAGAGCGCGGTCGGCGCGGGCGACAGCTTCCTCGCCGCGATGATCCACGCGATGCTCTGCGGCCGCGACGATCTCGACGCCTTCCGCTTCGGCATGGCGGCGGGCTCGGCGGCGGTGCTTTCGGCGGGCACGGGCCTTGCGCATCCGCCCGACATCGAACGCATCTTCGCGCTGATGCCGCCGCTGGTGGCGGCCTAGCCCGTCGGGTCCGCGACGGTGGCGCGGCGGCAGAATTGCCAGATCGCCTCGGCGAGCTGCTTGCGCCGCTCGTAATCGGGCAGGCCGCCCTCTTCCGCGAGAAGTTCGACGTGCACCGTCGTCGCGACGAGATTGTAGACGAGCTTGCTGTGGACCTGCGGGTCACAGTCGCGAAACTGTCCCGAGGCTATTCCCTGCTCAACCTGCCACGCGATGATGTCGAGCAGCGGGCGCAGCGCGGCCTGCAAGTCGGCGGGGCGGGATTCGGCGAGCCGCAAATGCTCGCGGCTGAGCGCGGCGCTGCGGCGGTTGTGCCCCGATCCGATGTCGGGCTCGAAGCCGAGCTGGCCGAGCACGATTCCGATCACGATGCGCCGCAGCCCCTCCGTGGCGTCGGGCGCCTCGCGCGCCAGCGCGCCGAACTGTTCGCCCGCGTTGCGCAGGGTTTCCGCGAAGACCGCCAGGACGAGATCGTCCTTGCCCTGGAAGCGCTCGTAGAACGCCCGGCGGGCCAGACCCGTGCGTGCGAGCACGGCGCGGATCGTCAGTCCTTCGAGTCCGTCTTCGGCCAGTAGCTCGTTCGCCGCCGCGCATATCATCGCGGTCCGATCCGTCGCGCCCTGCGCTGCCGAGGAAGGCGCTGTGTCGCTGAGGAAATCTCCGGTGGACATCCTGATCCGCTAAACGCAAGCGCACGCCGGGTCCAGCGTCATCATGGGCAGCTCCGCAAGGCGACGATCGGCCCGATCTTGGCTCTTGCGCGCGGCGCGCCGCGAGGCCATCGCTGCGACATGGATCGTGTCGATGCCATCGTTGCCGGCGCGGGGGTGGTCGGCCTCGCCGTGGCGCGCGCGCTGGCGCGGCGCGGGCGCGAAGTGCTGATCCTCGAACGCGAGGAACAGTTCGGCACGATCACCTCCTCGCGCAATTCCGAAGTCATTCACGCCGGATTCTACTATCCCCCCGGCTCGCTCAAGGAGCGGCTTTGCATCGAGGGGCGCGAACGCCTCTACGCCTATTGCGCGGCGCACGGCATCGCCCATCGCCGCTGCGGCAAGCTGGTCGCCGCCTTCGCGGGCGACGACGTCGCCGACCTGCGGGCGCTGTTCGACAAGGGCGGCGCGATCGGAGTCGAGCTCGAATGGCTCGACGGGGCGCGGGCCTCCGCGCTCGAACCGGCGATCCGCTGCGAGGCCGCGATCCACTCGCCTTCGACCGGCATCCTCGATTCGCACGGCCTGATGCTCTCGCTGCTCGGCGAGGCGGAGGATCGCGGCGCGGTGCTCGCGCGCGAGACCGCCGCGCATGCGGTGACCCTTCGCGACGGCCGCTGGGCGGTCGAGGCGGGCGGGATCGAAGTGGCCTGCGATATCTTCGTCAATGCCTGCGGTCTCGGCGCGCAGGCGCTGGCGGCGCGCATCGAACCGCTCGATGCCGCGCTGGTCCCACCGCTCCACTACGCCAAGGGCAGCTATTTCGCCTACCAGGGCAAGGTGCCGTTCTCGCGGCTCGTCTATCCGCTGCCGGTGCCGGGCAGCCTCGGCACGCACCTGGCGCTCGACCTCGCCGGACAAGCGCGGTTCGGACCAGACATCGAGTGGGTGCCCGCGATCGACTATCACGTCGACCCCGCCCGCCACGCCGCCTTCGCGCAATCGGCGCGGCGGATCTGGCCCGCGCTCGATCCTGAGAAGCTGGTGCCCGCCTACGCCGGGGTGCGGCCCAAACTGGTCGGACCAGGCGAGCCGCTTGGCGATTTCGTATTGCAGGGCGAGGCCGATCACGGCCTGCCCGGGCTGATGAACCTGTTCGGCATCGAATCCCCCGGCCTCACGTCCTCGCTGGCGATCGCCGAGGAAGTATGCCGGCGGCTCGGGCTCGCGTCCTGATCCCCGGAGCGATTCGCGCTGTGTCACCCGGCAGCGCGGGAAGGCCATCCCCCGTTGTCCGTTTGGTGATCAAAACCGCGCTTTCCGGCTGGGCACGAGCGCGCCGTGCGCTAGCCTGGCCCGAGACCATGCGATCGACACCCGACGCCTGTCTCATCGCCGCAATCCAGACCGAGGCAGCCTGCCCATGACCACCGAAACCGCCGCTGCCTGGATCGAGCGCGAAAATCCCGCCCGGCCCAACGAATGCGTCGGACGCATCGCCAAGGACGATGCGGAGCAGGTCGCCGCCCGCGTCGCCAGCGCGGCTCGCGCCCAATGCGGATGGGCGAAGCTCCCGCTCGAGGCGCGCGCCGCGATGCTGCGCGAGGCGGTGGCGGGCGTGACCGACTTCGAAGGTCTCGGGGCGACCATGGCCCGCGAGATGGGCAAGCCCGTCGGCGAAAGCGCGGGCGAGGTCCGTTTCGCGACGATCCTGTTCGGCGACATGGAGCGCCGGGCCCTGCGCCTCCTGCCCGATGCCGAGCGCGGCAGCGGCCCCGGCCGGCGGCTGATGCGGCGCAGGCCGGTGGGCGTGATCGGCGCGATCGTGCCGTGGAACGCGCCGGTGATCCTTTCGGCGACCAAAGTCGCCCCCGCGCTGCTTTCGGGCAACGCCATCGTCGTGAAGCCCTCCCCGCTCGCGCCGCTGGCGACCACCGCCTTCCTGCGCACGATCGCCGCGCGCCTGCCCGACGGCCTGCTCAGCGTGGTCAACGGCGACGCGGAGACCGGAAACGCGCTGATCGAGGCGCCCGAAATCGGCAAGATCGCCTTCACCGGCGGCACCACGGTCGGCCGCGCGGTGCTGGCCAGGGCCGCGAGCCGCTTCGTGCCGTGCATCATGGAGCTGGGCAGCAACGATCCGCTGATCGTGCTCGACGACTGCGACCTCGCGCCAGAACGCCTCGAAGGCATGATCTGGGGCAGCCTGCTCAACGCCGGGCAGGTTTGCATGGCGGCGAAGCGCATCTTCGTCCACGAAACGATCATGGCGCGCTTCCTCGAGGCCTATGTCGAGACCGCGCGCAGGGTGCTGAAGATGGGCGACCCGCTCGAAGCCGGGGTCAATCTGGGCCCGCTCGTCACCGCCAAGGCGCGCGACGCGGTGGAGACGCTGGCCGCCGAGGCCGTGGCGGCGGGTGGCAGGACCATCGACCTGCTTGCCGAGGGCGCCGCCGGAGCGCTCGAGACCAACGGTTATTTCGCGATGCCCCGGCTCGTCACCGGGCTCGACGCGGAGGCCCGTCTCGTGCGCGAGGAGCAGTTCGGCCCGGTGTTCCCGGTGCTGAGCTGGCGCGACGAGGACGAGGTCGTGGCCATGGCTGACGCCGCGCCTTGCCTCACCGCCTCGGTCTGGTCGGCCGATGCCGACCGCGCCTGGGCGCTCGCTTCGCGGCTGGAAGCCGGGCTGAGCATGATCAACGCGCACAACCGCGGCGGCCTCTCGCTCGACCTGCCCTTCGGTGGCTCGGGCGAAGCGGGCTTCGGGCGCGAGTATGCCGACGAGGGCTTGCTCGAATACTCGATCCCGAAAGGCTTGCATCAGCCCGCCGGGGCGGGCGGCGGCCGCTATCCGGGGCAGCGCTGATGCCGCACGCCGCCGCACGTCCCGTCGCATCACGCGAAACCGCGCGATGAGCGCAGGCCGCTTCACAGCGATGACCGTGATCGTCACCGGCGCGGCGGGCGGGTTGGGCTCGGCCATCGTCGAGGCCTTCGCCGCCGAAGGTGCCCGGGTTCTGGCGACCGACATCTCCTATCCTGATGCATCGGAAGCCGACGGCGAGAGCATCGTGCGCCGCCGCCTCGACGTAACCGACGAGCACGACTGGATCGCGCTGATGGACGCCTGCGAGGAAGAGTTCGGCGCGCCCGACGTGCTCGTCAACAACGCGGGGATATACCGTCCGAACATCGCTTTCGAGGACATGCCGATCGATCTGTGGCGTCGGCACTTCGCGGTCAATTCCGACGGCACGTTCCTTGGCTGCAAGCATGCGATCCGGCGCATGAAGCCGCGCGGGCGCGGCGCGATCGTCAACATGGGCTCGGGCATGTCGATCAAGTCCAACCCCTCCGGCGCGGCCTATTGCGGTTCCAAGGCCGCCGTCCTGATGACGACCCGCACCGCCGCCGGCGCGGCGGGCCCGTACGGCATCCGCGTCAACGCCGTGCTGCCGGGCGCGGTGCCCACCGCGATGCTGATGGGCAACAAGCTCGAGGACGATACCGACGCGAGCCTCGTCGCGCGACTGGAGGCCCACAGCGCGCTCGGCCGCCTCGCGACCGCAGAAGACATCGCGCGCGGGGTGCTGTTCCTCGCGGCGCCCGAAAGCGCGGCGATCACCGGCGTCTACCTACCCATCGACGGGGGCAACATGCCCGGCGCCTAGGTTGTTTGGACAATCGCTGCCTTGACGAACCACCGCTGGGACGAGCCTTGGAAAACAGTCCGGATGGCACGAAGGGCGTAGGCAGCGGTCAGGCCGCCAGCACCTCCGCCCGTTGGCATGAGTTCGGCCAGGTGTCCGCTTTCGGCAAACTGCTTGCGAGCCTGGAACGTCGCGATGGTCGGGGTGAGCGGAAGCCCGGCCAGCACCTCGCCCGCTCAGCCTGAGCTTGTCGAAGGCCACGCGCGAAGGCCTTCGACAAGCTCAGGCTGAGCGGAATTGGGGATGTGCCCCGACTGCTTTGTCGTCGAGTCCGGACGGTCCGCTTTAGGATGAAGACCCTTGAGACCGGACGCCGTTCGAGCCGGTGGAGTTCGTCCACGCAGCTATAGCGACCAGCCCTCTCCGAAGCTGACCAGTTCGGACGTCAGGCCCGAGACTTCCCAGCTCAGCCGCAACGTCACGTAATCGTCGGGATCGACCCAGAGCCGCGCGGGCGGCCAGTCCGGGCCCCATTCCAGCAGGAAATGCTGGGCGGCGAAGCGTCCGGCGGGCACCTCGATCTCCTCGGGGCCGAGGTACGTCACGCCGATCGTGATCGGCAGCGCGAGCAGCGAGGATTCGCCTTCGATGTCGTACGAGCAGGTGACGCTCGGCACCTCGACGCGCACGCCGGGGTTGGCGGTGCCGACACGGATCGCGATCATGCCGTCGCCGACCAGCGGATGCAGCCCGACATAGTCGCGCCGTCCCGGCAAGACCTGGCTGACGCGGCCGAGCGCGGCGGTCAACGCTTCGCAGTGCGTTTCCTCGTCGGTGAAGCGATAGGAGGTGGCGCCGACCAGTTCGCCCTTGCGGACCACGCGCACCTGCGCCTCGACCGGACGGTGCTCGGCGTCGAGCGTCCAGCTTGCGTCGCGCGTGAGCTGGCCGTTGGCCATGATGCAATAGGCGCGCACGGTGCGGCCATTGGGGCGGATGTCGATGTCGAAGCGTTCGCGCCCGCGAACGCCCAGGGCATGGTTGTAGACGATCTCGCCCGCAAGCCGCCGTGCACTCATGTCGCTCTTCCTGATCTAGAGGCTGACCGTAACCGCCTTGGTCTCGAGATAGAGGTCCATGCCCTCGCGCCCGAATTCGCGGCCCCAGCCCGACTGGCGATAACCGCCGAACGGGATGTTCGCGGCGACCGCGCCGTGGCAGTTTACCGAGACATGGCCCGAACGGACGCGTCCGGCGACGCGATGCGCGGTGGCGAGATCGCGTGTCCAGACGCTTCCCGACAGGCCGTAGACACTGTCGTTGGCAAGGCGCACGACGTCGTCGATCTGGTCGCCCTCGAAGCGCTGCACGGCCATGACCGGCCCGAAGATCTCCTCGCGCACGATGCGCATGTCGGGCGAAACGTCCGCGAAGATCGTCGGCTCGACGAAGTGCCCCTCGCCCTCGATCGCGTTGCCGCCGGCGACGAGCCGCGCGGGGCTGGCCTTGCCGTCCTCGATATAGCCCGTCACGCGCTGCTTCTGGCGCGCCGAGATCAGCGGGCCGATCATCGTGCCGGGCGCGAGTCCATGCCCGATCTTCATCCGGGCGCAGTGGTTCGCCAGACCCTCGAGCAGTTCCTCGTAGATATCGGCGTGAACGAAGATGCGCGTTCCCGCCATGCAGTTCTGACCCTGCAGGAAGAACGTCGCGGTGGCGACGCCGGGGATGGCCCTGGCGATGTCGGCATCGGGAAAGACGATCACCGGCGACTTGCCGCCCAGTTCGAGCGAGACCTTCTTGAGATCGTCGGCGCAGTCGCGCGCGATCGCCTTGCCGACCTCGGTCGAGCCGGTGAACGCGATCTTGGAGACGCGCGGATGGCGCACCAGCGCGTGGCCCGCCTCCGCGCCGTCGCCGTTGACGATGTTCACCACGCCCTCGGGAATGCCCGCCTCCAGGATCAGCCTTCCCAGCAGCACCGCCGAAAGCGGCGTTTCCTCGGCGGGCTTGAGCACCACGGTGCAGCCCGCCGCGAGCGCCGGCGCGAGCTTGAGGCAGGCCATCGACAGCGGCACGTTCCAGGGAATGATCTGGCCGACGACGCCCACCGGCTCGCGCAGCGTGTAGGTGAGCGCATCGCCTTCGGCGAGAATCCGCTCGGGCGGGCTCGTCGTGGTGCCCTCGATCCGCTCGGCCCAGCCGGCGTAATAGTTGAGCAGTTCGACATTGCCGCGCGTGATCATCTCGGCGAGGATCAGCGGCATGCCGTTGTCGAGCACCTCGATCTCGGCCAGCGTCCGCGCGTTGGCCTCGAGCAGTTCGGCAAGGCGGCGCAGCAGCCGCGCCCGCCCGAAGTTGCCGATCCGCGACCAGGGCCCCTCGAACGCGCGCGCCGCCGCCGCCACCGCGCGGTCGATATCCTCGGCCGCGCCCATCGCGAACCGCGCCAGGTCGCGGCCCGTCGCCGGATCGCTGGTCGTGCCGTGCCTGCCGCTCGCCGCCTCGACGAACCTGCCGTCGATCAGCAGCGGAAAGTCGCCCGCCAGCGCTTCGCGGGTCGCGGGCGAAAGCGCGGCGCTCACCGCGTCCGCATCGGGGATGTCGGGGCGTACCAAGGTCTTTTCCTCTGTCATTGCCGGTCCGCGCTCAGCCGAGCTGGCCGGGGATGTGGTTTTCGTGGTTCTCGAGATACCAGGCCGCGATTTCCTCGCGCGTGGCCCACCAGACGCCTGGCAGCGACTTGGCGTGCTCGATGAACTCGCGGATCGCGCGGACACGGTGTGCGCGGCCAGTGACGTGCGGGTGCAGACCGATGTTCATGATGCGGCCCGAACTTGCGCCCTCTTCGTAGAGCACGTCGAGTTCCTCGATCAGCGCGTCGCGGAACTGGTCGGTGGTGAAGTTCTTGCGCGTGATGAAGGTGAAGTCGTTGATCTCGTTCGAATAGGGCACGGAGACGATCGGTCCGTTCGGGGTGCGGATCAGATAGGGCTGATCGTCGTTCATAATGTCGCAGTAGAACGTGCAGCCCTGCTCGGCGAGGATGTCGGCGGTCTGCAGCGTCCCGCGCAGCGAGGACGAGAGCCAGCCTTTCGACTTGCGCCCGGTGAACTTTTCGAACTGCGCGAGGCTGCGCATCACGATCTCGCGCTCCTTGGCGGGATCATGCGCGAAGTTGGTCAGCAGCTCGCCCTGCTCCCAGTTGTGGGTGAGCAGTTCCCAGCCGCGTTCGAGCACCGCGTCGGTCATCGCCTTGCGGCGCTCGAACGTCACCGCGTTGGTGGTGCACGACGCCTTGACGCCCAGTTCGTCGAACAAGTCGAACAGCCGCCAGATGCCCACGCGCTGGCCGTATTCGCGCCAGGTGTAGTTGGGAAAATCGGGCGTATTGCCGGGCAGAATGTCGGGCAGGATCGCCGGACCGCCCGCGTAGTAGGGCTTGTCGGTGTCCTTGGTCAGGTCCCAGGTTTCGAGGTTGAACGTGATGAGCAGCGCGACCCGCGCCCCGCCCGGCCACTTGAGCGGCTGGCGTTGCGGCATCGGGACATAGTCGTATTCCATCTTGTGAGACTCCGTGAAGTTCGCGTCGGGGGGCGCGAGAAAGGTTCGTCAGAAATCGGCGAGCAGGCGGCCGAAGCCTTCCTTCCGGTCGGCGATTCCCATGCTGCGCAGCGCATGCCAGTAGGTTGCTGTATTGATGGCGATGACCGGCTTTTCCAGCCAGAATTCGGCGATCGCCGCAACCTGCGCAAAGGCGAGGTTCGTCCCGCACTGGATCACGGCGTCCGCACCGTCGGCCACTTCCTCGGCGGCGCGCTTGAGCGTGCGCGGGCTTTCGTGGGCGATCTTCATCGGCGAGGGGCAGCGCAGGCCCTTGATCGCGGTTACCTCGTAGCCCTGGTCCTCGAAGAAGCGGCGCACGTTCGCGTCGCCGACCGGCATGTAGGGGGTGACGATGCCCAGCTTCCTGATGCCGCCGTAGGCCCTGATCGCGGCATCGACCGCGGTCGAACCCATGATCACCGGCACGCCGCCGGTGCGTTCGAGCACCCGCCCGTGCAACCGCTCGGCCCCGTCCGCGCCGTCCCAGAAGGTCTCGGCCGACATGCCCATGATCAGGCAGCCCGGCTCCATCGACAAGGCGACGTCGATCGAATCCATCGTCGCCTCGCGGATGTTGTCGAGCATCACCATGAAGCTTTCGTCGGAATCGACCTCGGTATCCGGAATCGCGATGCGGGCGAAGTGATTGGTGACGCCGCGCGGGCGCATGTCGTCGTATTCGGGCTGCACGCTGGTGTTGGTCGAAGGCGCCACGACGGCGAACTTCATCCGGTATCCAAGCGAATCGGTCATCGGTCATCCCCACACAGGATCGGTCTGCCCGGCCCCTGTCCGCGCGAGCGCTCGGGACTTGCGGCCCTTTCTCGGTAGCCGGGCGGCGGCGGGCAAGGGGACAGGCCCCGGATTGATCACCTGTCGGCCACTCGGTGTCCGGCGCTGGCCGCGAGCCGCGCCGGAGGGAAGGTAGGCGCGGTGAAAGACTATCTCGTCATTGGCGCCGGCATCGCCGGGCTGTCGCTGGCCCTGGGCCTTGCCAACCGCGGCAGGCAGGTGATCGTGTGCGAGCGCTCGCCTTCGATCGAGCCGGTCGGCGCGGGCCTCACGCTATCGGCCAGCGCGCGCGCCGGGCTCGCCCATCTCGGCCTCGGCGATGACATCGACCGGCTGGCCGAACCGCCCGATCCGGCGGTGGTGCTCGACTGGAACACGGGAAAGCCGCTGACCACGCGCGCGACGGCCAAGCACTTGTGGGAGACGCGGCGCATGTCGCGGGCGGACCTGCAATCGCTGTTGCTCGCCCGCCTGGAGGCGACGGGCCTTGCCGAACTGCGGCTCGGCAAGGCGCTTGCCGGGATCGAAATAGGTGCCGAGGGCGCCGTCGCCCGCTTCGAGGACGGCAGCGCGATCGCCGCCGCCATGCTGTTCGGAGCCGACGGCGCGCGTTCGAGCGTGCGCGCCAGCCTGTTCGGCGACGGCTCGCCCGCCTTTTCGGGCCGCGTCGCCTGGCGCTTCGTGCTCGATCACGGCGAGGCGGCGCCGCTGATGCAGGGCTTCGGCGCGACGATCACCTCGGGACCCGATGACAGTCTGACCGCCTATACGATGAGCCAGGGAACGCAGGTGAACTGCGTCGCCATAACCCGCTCGCATGAATGGGCCGCCGAGGGCTGGAGCGAGCGGGGCGATCCGGCCGAACTGGCCGCGAACTTCGCCGGCAGCCATGCCGACGCGCGGGCGATGATCGCGCAGGCGGCGAAACGCCCGCTCTACCGCTGGGGACTGTTCGACCGTCCGGTGGCGCCGCTCTGGGCCAAGGGGCGCGCCGTGCTGATCGGCGATTCGGCGCATCCCGTGGTGCCCTTCCTCGCTTTCGGGGCGGGCCTTGCGATCGAGGACGCGGTCGTACTCGACCGCGCGCTGGCCGCGCACGACGATCCCGACACGGCGATCCGGGCCTATCAGGCGGTGCGCATCCCGCGCGCGCGGCAAATCCAGGAAGCCTCGCGCGCGCAGGCGCTCGCTTTCGACCGGGCCGGGCAATGGGACGAAAAAGCGCCGCCGCCGTTTCTCGATCCGGCCATCCACGAATACGATCCCGTTACCATCCCCTTCGCAACGGATACCCACGCGCGATGACCGATACCTCCGGCCGGCACCCCTCCTCGGCGCTGATCCGCGCGACGATCTTCGTGCGCGACCTGGACGCGGCGACACGCTTCTACGCGGCGATCGGGCTCAGCGAGGTCTATTACGAAGGCAAGCTGCAGCACCCCTCGGCCACCGCGATCCTCGGCTTCGACGATCCGAGGCCCTTCGAGATCCGGATCGTCAAGCGGCCCGGCCCGAACTACGGCATGGTCGGACTGTTCAAGCTCGCCGACGGCACCACCGACGAACAGGTTCCGGCCGCCGCCGGACCGGCGCGGATCGGCGAAGTCGCGCTCGTCTTCTACGTGCGCGACATCATGGCGACGATCGCCGACCTGCGCGCGCTCGGCGCCACCTGGGCGCCCGAACCGCAGACCTTCGCGATGGAGCACCGCAGCCAGCTCGAAGTCTGCCTGCGCGACCGCGACGGAGTGCTGATCAACCTCGTCGAGACCGACCCGTCCCAACAGAACCGCACCAGGCCCGAGATCGAATACGCCGAGGGCCGAGATTGCTTGTAAAGACGTAGCCGAAACGAGGGAATTTTGATCGGCTAGACTGTAAAGGTTTTTGATATCATTATATCCGCCTGCGGAATCGGAGTTCCGATGTCGATACCAGCTCGCTGCATAAAATGCGGATTTCAGTTTACATCTAGCATGTTCGCCTTCGAAGATGCGGAAGACGTGACTGTCACCGATTGCTGGGAATCTTGCCCGATTCCCGGATGTGGTGGAATTGGGAAGCTTCAAGATGGAACTTACGACTTTATCGGCAAGACTTTAGTTGCATTTCGAGCACCAGAAGTCACGAGAGAGAGCATCGAACGGTTCGTAGAGATCGCTCAAAGCCTTCAGTCCGGCGATATATCACCAGAAGATGCGTCTAATAAGATTGAAAAACTCGGCACGAATCTTTCTTCTCTTTGGCAATGGACGAACAATAACGCTGCTGCATTGTCTCTTATAGTTGCAATAGCAAATTGCTTTCTAGCGTATTACTTATGGGATCTATCTAGAGCATCGGATACTGAACTTACCCATTCCATCCAAGAAAATACTGAAGTTAGAACCAAAGAATTAGAAATACTTAAGAAGATTTATGACGAAATTCAATTAATGGGCGTGAAAGCGCCAGATGATCTCGAACCAGCCCCACCCGAACTCGAATTCACGCCCGCGCGCAGCTATATGCGGGATAAACGTTCGATCAAGCTTCGTAGACTTCGATTGAGTTGCTCTCATGTGGCGCTAGCTGGTCGCCGGTGAAGAACGCTGAAGCCCGCAGGAAAGCGTGGGTTTTATCGAAGTCCAAGTAATCGAAATCACAAGGTT
>NZ_MWMO01000028.1 GCF_002556635.1 Novosphingobium sp. PC22D
TCGCCCAACGCCACCTCCAAAAGGCAGCCTTGAATCAACGCCCGATCCTGCTGTCAACCTTTGTCCACGAAACCTAGTAAGGCGCGAAGCCGACATTCTGCGACCACGCGAAATAAGCGAATACTCCATTCCCTGTCTTTCTTCGCCAGGCTGCTCTGGACACGATCGCTGCTTGCATCCGTAGCTTGCTGACCTCCTCTTTATGAGAAGGAGGTCTCATGTCCGCGACCAGAATTCTATGGGGCCAGATCATCGCCGTGTTCCAGATCGTGCTCGTCTCGATCTGGAGCGCGACCCAATGGACGGCGGCGGCGCTGGCCTATCAGCCGGAACTAGGATCGCCCTGGTTCGTGGCGTTCGGTCGGCCTGTCTATCCACCGCCGGCCTTTTTCTGGTGGTGGTTTGCATTCGACGCCTACGCACCGGAGATCTTCAGAACGGGCGCCTATATCGCTGTGTCGGGCGGATTCGCAGCCGTTATCGTCGCCATCGGCATGTCGGTCTGGCGCGCTCGGGAAGCACGAAACGCTGAGACCTATGGGTCGGCACGCTGGGCGACCATGCGAGAAGCTCGGACCGCCGGGCTGTTGCGGGACGAAGGCGTCGTTCTCGGCCGTCTCGGATCGGACTATCTGCGCCATGCCGGACCCGAGCATGTTCTTTGCTTCGCCCCCACGCGCAGCGGCAAAGGTGTCGGCCTGGTTGTGCCATCGCTGCTCACCTGGCCGGGCTCTGCGATCGTTCACGACATCAAGGGAGAGAACTGGCAGCTAACGGCAGGCTTTCGCGCGCGTCACGGTCGCGTGTTACTGTTCGATCCGACCAACGCTGCATCGGCCGCCTACAATCCCCTGCTGGAAATTCGCAAGGGTGCCTGGGAAGTGCGCGATGTGCAGAATGTCGCTGACGTTCTGGTCGATCCAGAAGGCAGTCTTGAAAAGCGCAATCATTGGGAGAAGACCAGTCATGCACTACTGGTCGGTGCAATCTTGCATGTTCTCTATGCTGGCGAAGACAAGACACTGGCCGGAGTCGCCGCCTTCGTGTCGGACCCGCGGCAGCCCATCGAATCGACCTTACGCGCGATGATGACCACGCCGCATCTGGGTAAGGCAGGTGTCCATCCCGTCGTCGCCAGCGCCGCGCGCGAGCTGTTGAACAAATCGGCGAACGAAAGATCGGGTGTGCTCAGCACGGCCATGTCTTTCCTGGGTCTCTATCGCGATCCCGTGGTCGCACAGGTGACGCGTAGTTGCGAATGGCGCATAGCGGATCTGGTCGAGAGCGATGTGCCGATCACACTCTATCTGGTCGTGCCGCCCAGCGACATCTCACGCACCAAGCCGCTCATCCGCCTGATCCTCAACCAGATCGGACGGCGGCTGACCGAGGATTTGCGGGCCCGGCAGTCGCGCCACCGCTTGCTCCTGATGCTCGACGAATTTCCTGCGCTTGGCCGGCTCGATTTCTTCGAGAGCGCGCTCGCCTTCATGGCAGGCTACGGCATTCAGAGCTTCCTGATCGCCCAAAGCCTTAACCAGATCGAAAAAGCATATGGACCGAACAACGCGATCCTCGACAACTGTCATGTGCGAGTGTCGTTCGCCACCAATGACGAACGTACCGCCAAGCGCATTTCGGATGCACTGGGCACGGCTACCGAAATGCGGGCGATGAAGAACTATGCCGGCCATCGCCTGTCACCCTGGCTTGGGCACCTGATGGTGTCGCGCTCGGAAACTGCCCGCCAGCTCCTTACGCCGGGTGAGGTCATGCAGCTTCCACCCGACGATGAGATCGTCATGGTCGCCGGTATCCCGCCAATTAGGGCGCAGAAGGTCCGCTACTACAAGGACCGGCGGTTCACCGAACGAGTTGTTTCTCCGCCGGATATTGAAGGCAGAGCACGCAAGACACATCCCGATGATTGGAGCAGCCTGCCTCCAATCATTGTGTCACCGGTGTCTGAACCGGCACCGGTAAACACGTCTGACGAAGTATCGTGCGAGGATGACGAGGCCGAAAATGCCGGGTTGCGCCGACAGCCGGATATGGAACGTCATGTCGATATCTCACCGGTTCCCAAATCCGCGCCAGCCAACGAGTTCGAACCGGACGATCCCGAGCCGGATAGCGATGCCGCGCAGCAAGCCACGGTGAGCCGTCAGATGCGGACCCTAGCGCGTCGGGCATCACTCGATCCCGATGACGGTATTGAATTATGACGACCAAGGCGCGACTTTCGGTCTATCTCGACCAGGAACTTATGAGGGCGCTGGCTGCCTATGCCGACCGGCGCGGGCAATCGCGTTCGCTGATTGCCGAGGCAGCTATAGCCTCTTTCCTGTCACCCGATGGCGATGAGCGCCGCGAGGCGGCGATGACAAAACGTGTAGACCGACTTGACCGTAAGGTGGCGCGGCTTGAACGTGATCTTGGCATCAGTGTCGAGATGGTCGCGCTATTCGTTCGCTTTTGGCTGACATCCACTCCGCCACCGCCGGAAAGCGAACGCGCCGTGCTACGTAGCTTGGGCGGAGATCGTTACGATGCCTTCATGGATGCGTTGGGACGAAGGCTCGCCAGCGGACGGAGGGTTGCTCAAGAGGTTGTCGAGGATCGAAATCCATCCGAGTAGAAATGAACGCTAGGTTCGACGATCCTGACTGTCGGCTATTGGAGCCGCTTTCATCGATCTTGCCATTGGTTCAGTGTAGCCGAAATGCGGCTGTCTGGAATGTCGCGCAGGCTTGAACTTTCTGGGACTTAGTCTTGCCTATAAGCGGGTGATTAGCCAAAATCGGAGTGGCCGAGATATATATGTACAGGTGCAACTCTGTTCCGAGATTGTCGGATCGCGCTTGCTTGGTACGAAGTGATGATTCCGGAAGGCAGGAGAACTTCTTGTGAAGCTCAAGACAGCTTATGCGCGTTTCTACAAATCCTTCAACTTCGACCATACGCGCAAGCTTGATGTCCGCGTCCAGAAGCAGCCTTGGGAAATGTTCCGGGATCGCTTCTACCCTTATGTGACCGTAAAACTGGATTCACGCATCACGACTGTGGTTGGCGCGAACGAGTCCGGGAAGAGCCATCTTTTGGGAGTCATTAAGAAGGCAATCACCGGCCAAGAGATCGAGCAGCGTGACCTATGTCGCTATTCCCCCTTCTTCGGGGTGGCCAAGGGCCAGCGATGTTGGCCGCATGTCGGGGTGGGATGGGACGGTCTCTCCAAGGAAGAAGCTCAGGGGATTGCCGAAGTCATTGAGATTACAGACGCCAGTTTTCGTCGCCTTTTGATGTTTCGGGAAGAACCGACCACATTGACGCTCTGGATTCCGCACGGGAATACTTTCGAAAAATATGAGCTATCCGAGACGCAGACTCGGCAGATCGAAGAAATGGTTCCCAAACCGTTTGAAATCGACTCCGAAGTTGCTCTTCCCAATTCGGTGCCCTTTTCTTTTCTCGAAAAGGGCGGTGACGCGCCGGCGGCAACCTATTCTAGATCGATGATCGAAACTCTAATCGGTGCGCTGAGCAGCGTTCGGCCGTTGATCAGCGGGGGAGCAGCTGCTGTCCAGAAAAATGCCGACAAGGTCGTGAGCGCCTTTGCTGGCGTTTCCGAGCCAATCGCGAACCATGTTGACAAGAACACCCTCAAGTCGTTGGAACTCGGACGCAGCCTGCTTCTGACCCTTGGCGAAATCGATCCGAACAGCCTTTCCGAACTCGCATATGGGATCGATCAGCAGCATGACGGCTATGTCGGCGGGCTACTCGAATCCGCCAACCAGCAACTCGACCGTAAGCTCAATTTCCGCCGTTACTGGGTACAGGATAGAGATTTCAGTCTCAAAGTTGCGACCCGCGATCGTGAACTGGTCTTCGTCATCAGTGACCGTACTGGCACGGTCTACACCTTCTCTGAACGCAGCAGTGGACTACGCTACTTCCTGTCCTACCTGATCCAGACGCAGATACATCGCCCTTCATCTGGACGGGAGTCGATCCTACTGATGGATGAACCTGATACCTATCTGTCCGCCGAGGCGCAGCAGGATCTGATGCGGGTGTTTCGCGATCTTGCGGAGCCAGAACCAGGTGTCGAACCGATACAGGTCGTTTATGTTACTCACTCGCCTTTTCTGCTCGATAAGAATCATTCGGAGCGTATCCGCGTTCTGGAGAAGGGCAGCGGTTTCGACGGCACCCGTGTAGTGCCCAGCGTCAGTCGCAATCACTATGAACCATTGCGTTCAGCATTTGGCGCTTTCGTTGGTGAAAGCGCGTTTGTCGGATCGGTGAACCTGCTGGTGGAAGGTGCCGCGGATCAGATCATTTTGGCAGGCGCAGCCAATCTGACCCGTCTGAAGTCACCGGGCATTCAAGATGACACGCTCGACCTCAATAGGATGGTCATCGTACCAAGCGGATCAGCGCAGGAGATCGGGTATACGGTATTTCGGATCCGTGGGCAGGGTGCGGACAAGCCACCAGTGGTCGCCCTACTCGATGGTGACGAGGAAGGCGTGACGGCCAAGGAAGACTTTGCAAAGGATCAGCGCCTGACGAAGCTGATTAAAGCTGAGAACATCCTAGACCTGAAACAATTGGGCGAAGATGTCGATGGCTGGCCTACCGCACCGGTTATCGAAGATCTTGTGCCAATTCCACTTGCGCATCGGGCAATGGAAGTGGTCATCGACGAGGTGACGAAATTTCGTGAAGGCACCCCTCCGAAAATTCCGCTCGCGGCGATAGAAGCAGAAGTGGCGAAGGGCGGCCCTATGCTGGATGCCATCAATCGCGAAGTAAAACGCCACAAGGGCCGGATCGACAAGATTGCTTTTGCGAAGGCCCTGGTTGAAGTCTGCAATGCGCCCGACGCTAAACTGAGGCCGCAGGTTGATCTGTTTTTGGATCGTATGCGTATTGTCTTCCGTGCTGTTAATGATGCGGTCCGGCGCGCAAGCGATGATGCTTCCAACAGGAAGCTCGAGACATTGGTCGCAGAGCGGGTTGCACTGTTCAAAGTCGATAATCCCAATCATGCAACGCGTGAACTAGCGAATATTGCGTTACGCCAAATCGAGACCCAGCTGGACGAGTCGCCTGAAGCAGAGGCAATTCGCAATGCGATAGTTCCGGTTAGGCGGGACCACAATCTGCATGAAGAACCGGCCGCTCGAATCGATGACTATGCCATGTTCATCGAGCAGCTCGATGGTTTGAAACATGCGTGGCGAGCGCAGTTGGCTGCAGAAAAAGAACCAATCGTACTCAGCGATGTGAAGCGCAATAACAGGAAAGCAAAGCCAGCTACCAAGCCATCCAACAAGCCCCGGCGTAGGAAAGCGACAGCCTCGAATCCGCCTATTCAGTCGGGCGACGGAATGTGAATAGTGACTTGTCTAAGGCCATTATGGCGGGCTTCGCGGGCGCGCATCGAGCTTTTCCGTAATCAGGTTCTTGAGCGATCATTTGCCAAAGCCCCACTCCCCCCGTATCGCGAACACACGACCTTCACGTAAGCTGAGGTCAGACAGTACTCCTGCTACGCGGGCAGCGAAGTCCGTTCGCCTCAGGCGATCCTGTGCCGCAATCTTAATGGGTACATTCGCGCCAATGCCATCGTCGGGCGGCGCCGCTCGTTCGACCGTAGCACTGGACCTCGCCCTTTGGCGAAAATTCCATTCTCTAAAACGCGTAACCGGCCCTGTCATCGTTTGTACCCCAAGTGGCCGTAGTCTTGTCCCTTTCCCTCAGCGCTCTCCTTACTTGTCAGAGCGATTGAAAATCCGAACTGAAGGCGCCGCGTATCCGACAGTGCTAGTCTCGCTGGTGCATAATCTTTGTGGAAACCTCGGCCAAGGACATTTCGAGACCTGAATATATGGCAGCTCTCAATGATTTGATTGAAGCGTGCGAACGACAGCTTCGTTGACGAAAGCCGTCGCGCTGAGACCCCGCAATTGCCCCACTCAAGTTGAGCCGCCCTCTATCACGGCAAATCCTCGCGAAAGCGGTCAATCTGGTGCATCCGTTCGTGAAGCACGGTGACGATTCCGACCGCGCCGTCGGAGAGCACTCGCCAATAGATGTAGTGATGTTCGTATCGGCAGTAGAATCCATCCACTCCGAACTCGGCCGGAACCGGGCGCCATGGAATCTTCCGAGCCGCGATTTCGTGGAACCGTTCGAACAGGCCTCGAATGTAGAGGGCGGCCTGCTCCTTACCCCAATTGTCGCGGGTGTAGACGTAAATTTCGTCCAGACGGCGGCCCGCGCGTTTCTGAACACGAAAGACGGCCATGCGATCAGCCTCGCGCGTTGCGGGCGATCACCTTCTCGGCATCGAGTGCCTCATAGGACGATTCCGGCGCAGCGAAAGCGGCCGTCAGTTCGGCTTTCAGCCGTTCGAACCCTTCGGCTTCTACCCGCTCCTTGTCGCGCCGAATCAAGTCGCGGACATACTCGCTGACATTTTCATAGGCGCCGTCGTCGCCGATATTACTGGCAACGAATTCGCCCAGCGCGCCGCTCACACGGACATTCAGGGTCATGGCCTTGGGCATGGCATTGTCCTTCGATTATCCGTCCTCAACATAAGGGATATTGTGGACAGGCGCAACGACCGCTCTGTCCGAGTGCCGCAGCATTAGATCATTGAAGGTTCCCTCCCGTCACTACCCGGCGGCCCGGGGTTCTCCTACGCCATTCCCTGTCTTTCTTCGCCGGCCTGCGAAGCACGTATTTTCCTGTTGAGTCCTTCCGCTTTGCGGCTTTCTTGATGGGCCCCTGACGCCGGGCGGCGGTTCGCCCGGCAGACAAGCAGGGGTTCACCTTGACAGTCCATCCGATCCGTTCCGAGGCAAGGTCACGCGGCGCGCGCATGCTGCGCACTGCGCTGGGGCCATCGATCACGGCATGGCTCGACGATGCTGCCGTGATCGAGGTGATGCTGAACCCCGACGGTCGGCTCTGGGTCGACCGGCTGGGAGAAGGCATCGCCGAGACCGGCATGACGCTGTCCGCTGCCGATGGCGAGCGCATCGTCCGCCTGGTTGCACACCATGTCGGCGTAGAGGTCCATGCCCGGTGCCCGCGCGTCTCGGCCGAGCTTCCGACAAGCGGCGAACGCTTCGAGGGACTGCTGCCGCCCGTCGTCGTCGCGCCCGCCTTCGCGATCCGCAAACCGGCCGTCGCGGTGTTCACGCTCGACGATTATTCGACCGCCGGAATCATGTCGGGGGCTGAGGCGGCAGCACTGCGCGAGGGTGTCGCCACACGCGCCAACATCCTCGTCGCGGGCGGCACAGGCAGCGGCAAGACCACGCTGGTAAACGCCCTGCTGGCCGAGGTGGCGAAGACGGCTGATCGCATCGTCCTGATTGAAGACACGCGCGAGCTGCAGTGCGCCGCGCCTAACCTTGTTGCCATGCGGACCAAGGACGGCGTGGTTTCGCTGTCCGATCTTGTCCGATCCAGCCTGCGGCTGCGCCCTGATCGTATCCCCATCGGCGAGGTCCGTGGCGCAGAGGCGCTCGATCTCCTGAAAGCCTGGGGCACTGGCCATCCCGGCGGCATCGGGACCATCCATGCCGGCACCGCACTCGGCGCGCTGCGGCGGATGGAACAGCTGATCCAGGAGGCCGTGGTCACAGTGCCGCGCGCGCTGCTCGCCGAGACCATCGACATCGTCGCCGTGCTGGTCCGCAACGGACACGGCCGCCGTCTCGCCGAACTGTCCCGTGTCGAAGGACTCAATCCCGCAACCGGTGATTATCGCCTCACTTCGCTTTCCCAGCCCACATCAGGAGACCTGCCATGATCCATGCCATTCGGCATGGCGCCCGCCGCGCCATGCTTGCCGTCACCGCCAGCGTGATTGCGCTGTCCTTGTCGTCGCCTGCTCATGCCGGCGGCTCGTCGATGCCGTGGGAAGCGCCGCTGCAGTCGATCCTTGAATCGATCGAAGGCCCGGTCGCCAAGATAATCGCGGTCATCATTATCATCATCACGGGCCTGACCCTGGCCTTCGGCGACATGTCGGGCGGTTTCCGGCGGCTGATCCAGATCGTGTTCGGGATCAGCATCGCCTTTGCCGCCAGTTCCTTCTTTCTGTCGTTCTTCAGCTTCGGCGGTGGGGCGCTGGTCTGATGGAATCGGGTGAACCCATTCCCGGATATATAGCGCCGGTCCACCGGGCGCTCACCGAGCCGATCCTGCTTGGCGGCGCGCCGCGCTCGCTGGCGATCCTGAACGGCACGCTGGCAGGGGCCATCGGCCTGGGCTTGCGGCTCTGGATTGCCGGCCTCGCCATCTGGGCGATCGGCCATGCGCTGTCGGTCTGGGCCGCACGGCGCGATCCGCAGTTCGTGGACGTGGCCCGGCGGCATCTGCGCTACCCGACATGGATGCGGCCATGATGTCCTTGCGCGAATACAGGAGCGGCGCCGCGCATCTCGCCGACTTCCTTCCCTGGGCGGCATTGGTCAGCGAAGGCGTGGTGCTCAACAAGGACGGCAGCTTTCAGCGCACGGCGCGGTTCCGGGGGCCGGACCTGGATTCGGCAACACCGGCAGAACTGGTCGCCACCACCGCGCGGCTCAACAATGCGCTGCGGCGGCTCGGTTCAGGCTGGGCGATCTTCGTCGAGGCGCAGCGGGTGCCCGCGCTCGACTATCCTGACTCTACCTTCCCCGATCCGGTCTCAACGCTGGTCGACATGGAGCGGCGCGAACAGTTTCGGGAGGAAGGCAGCCATTTCGAGAGCCGCTATTATCTGACTCTATTGTGGATGCCGCCGCCGGAAGATGCGGCCAGAGCTGAAGGCTGGCTCTACGAAGGCCGGTCGAACTCCGGCGTCGATCCGTGGGAACTGCTGGGGAGCTTTATCGACCGCAGCGACCGCGTGCTCAATCTGGTCGAAGGCTTCATGCCTGAAGTCCGCTGGCTCGATGACGGCGAGACGCTGACCTACCTGCACAGCACGATTTCCACCCGCCATCAGCGCGTGCGCGTTTCCGAGACGCCGATGCACTTGGATGCTCTGCTCGCCGACGAACCGCTGACTGGCGGGCTGGAGCCGAAGCTGGGCGAGCATCATCTGCGCACGCTCACCGTTACCGGCTTTCCGAGCGCGACCTTTCCCGGCCTGCTCGACGAACTCAACCGGCTCGCCTTCGAATATCGCTGGTCCACCCGCGCGATCATGCTCGACAAGACCGATGCGACCAAATTGCTCACGAAGATCAGGCGGCAATGGTTCGCCAAGCGCAAATCGGTCGCCGCGATCCTCAAGGAAATCATGACCAATGAGGCATCGACGCTGCTCGACAGCGATGCCTCGAACAAGGCTGCCGATGCCGACACTGCCCTGCAGGAGCTGGGCGCCGATTATGCTGGTATGGCCTATGTCACCGCAACGGTGACGGTATGGGACCGTGATCCGGCGATCGCGGCGGAAAAGCTGCGGCTCGCCGAAAAGGTCATCCAGGGCCGCGACTTCACCTGCCTTGCCGAAGGCATGAACGCGATCGAGGCCTGGCTCGGAAGCCTGCCCGGCCACACCTATGCCAATGTCCGGCAACCACCGATCTCCACGCTCAATCTCGCCCACCTGATCCCCCTGGCAGCGGTATGGGCGGGGCCGGAACGGGACGAGCATTTTGGACAACCCCCCTTGCTCTACGGCAGGACCGAAGGCTCGACCCCGTTCCGGTTTTCCCTTCATGTCGGCGATGTCGGCCATACGCTGATTGTCGGACCGACAGGTGCGGGCAAGTCGGTACTGCTGGCGCTGATGGCGATGCAGTTTCGCCGCTACGAGAACGCCCATGTCTTCGCCTTCGACTTCGGCGGCAGCATCCGTGCCTCCGCGCTCGGAATGGGCGGCGACTGGCAGGATCTCGGCGGCGGGCTTTCCGACGATAATGACGGCGGTGTGCAGCTACAGCCGCTGAGCAAGATTGACGATTCCGCCGAACGCGCCTGGGCGGCCGAATGGCTGGCGGCGGTCTTCGCGTCCGAAGGCGTCGCGGTCGATCCGCAGGCCAAGGAGCATATCTGGTCGGCGCTGACCTCGCTCGCCAGCGCGCCGGCGTCCGAGCGCACGCTGACCGGGCTCGCGGTGCTATTGCAGAGCCAGCAGCTCAAGCAGGCGCTCGCACCCTATTGCATTGGTGGCCCCTGGGGTCGCTTGCTCGATGCCGAGGCCGAACGGCTCGGCGAAGCCGACGTGCAAGCCTTCGAGACCGAGGGCCTTGTCGGCGCGGGATCGGCTGCAGCCGTGCTATCCTACCTGTTTCACCGCATCGAGGGTCGGCTCGACGGGTCGCCTACGCTCATCATTATTGACGAGGGCTGGCTGGTCTTGGACAGCCCGGACTTCGCCGCACAGCTGCGCGAATGGCTGAAGACGCTGCGCAAGAAGAACGCGAGCGTCGTCTTCGCCACGCAGAGCCTCGCTGACATCGAGACGTCGAGCATTGCGCCGGCCATCATCGAGTCCTGCCCGACGCGCATCTTCCTGCCGAACGAGCGCGCGGCCGAACCGCAGATCGCGGCCATCTACGAGCGGTTCGGGCTCAATGCCCGCCAGATTGAAATCCTCAGCCGGGCGACCCCGAAGCGGGATTACTATTGTCAGAGCCGGCGGGGGAACCGCCTGTTTGAACTGGGCTTGGGCGAAGTGGCGCTGGCCTTCGCAGCGGCGTCTTCAAAGACTGACCAACTCACCATTACCGACATCATCGAAAAGCATGGGCCATCGGCTTTCGCCGCCGAATGGTTGCGTCATCGCGGCTGTGCCTGGGCTGTCGAATTGCTGCCCGAGGCTTCTGTCTCCGAGGACTCCCTTTCCCTCACACCAGATATGGAGATTGAAACATGAAGCTGCCCTATGTGCGCCCTGCCCTTATGGCCGGTGTTCTTGCCACCACGAGCATCGTTGGCCTTGCCTTTGTGAGCCCGGCTCACGCGCAGTTTGGCGGGATCGTCTATGATCCGACCAATTACGCGCAGAACCTGCTGACCGCCGCCCGGTCGCTCGAACAGATCAACAATCAGATCCGGCAAATCCAGAACCAGGCGGCCAGCCTCGTCAACGAGGCCCGCAATCTCGCTTCGCTGCCATTCAGCTCGCTTCAGACCTTGCAAGATCAGGTCCGCGAGACGCAGCGGCTGCTCGGCGAAGCTCAGCGCATCGCCTATGATGTGCAGCAGATCGACCAGGCGTTCACCGATCGTTACAAGGGATCGGCGCTTACCGGCAGCAACGCGCAGATGATCGCCAATGCCAATGCGCGCTGGGAAGACAGCGTCGGCGCCTTTCAGGATTCGCTCAAGGTGCAGGCCGGTGTCGTCGGTAATATCGACGGCGCCCGCACCACCATGGATGATCTGGTTTCGGCGAGTCAGTCGGCGACCGGCGCGCTGCAGGCCAGCCAGGCCGGCAATCAGCTTCTCGCCCTGCAATCGCAGCAGCTTGCCGATCTGACCGCGCTGGTCGCGGCACAGAGTCGCGCGCAGGCACTCGATTCCGCGCGGCAGGCCGCCGAGGAAGCCGAAGGGCGCGAACGCTTCCGCCGCTTCTTCGGGCGCGACTGAGAGGAGCCGGCCTATGTCGCGCAATTCCAGGATCGCGGGCGTCGCGGCGATCGCCGGGATCATGCTGGCCGTGGCGTTGGTCGCCATGCGCGAACCGGACGACATGCCGCGCGAAGCGGTTCTGCCTGTCGCCGAAAAAAGCGAGCGGCAGGAAATGCTGGCGCGCGAACTCGAACGCTGCGCCACGCTCACCATGCCCGATACGGCTTGCGAACAGGCCTGGGCGGAAAAGCGCCGACGCTTCTTCGGTAGCGATGAAGGTGACCGGCCGTGAACGACGCCGGCGTCATCGACAATTTCCTCGGCGTCTTCACCGGCTATATCGATTCCGGCTTCGGCTTGCTGGGCGGCGAGGTCGCATTCCTCTCGACCACGCTGATTGCCATCGACGTCACGCTTGCCGGTCTGTTCTGGGCCTGGGGCGCGGACGAGGATGTGTTGCAGCGGCTCGTCAAGAAGACGCTCTATATCGGTATCTTCGCCTTCATCATCGGCAACTTCTCCACGCTGGCGACGATCCTGTTCGAAAGCTTCGCGGGGCTGGGGCTCAAGGCGAGTGGTGATGCTCTCAGCCTTGCGGAGTTCATGCAACCCGGTTCCATCGCCGAGACCGGGCTCGACGCCGCCCAGCCTCTGATCGACGCCACCGAGGCGTTCAGCAGCATCTGGTCGGTATTCGCCAATCTCGCCATCATTCTCGTGCTGCTGATTGCCTGGCTGATCGTGGTGCTCGCCTTCTTCATCATCGCGGTGCAGGTCTTCATCACCCTGATCGAGTTCAAGCTGGTGACGCTCGCCGGCTTTGTCCTTTTGCCTTTCGCCTTTTTCGGCCGCACCGCCTTCATGGCCGAGCGCGTGCTGGGCCATATCGTCTCGACCGGCATCAAGGTGCTAGTGCTTGCGGTCATCACCGGCATCGGCACCACCCTGTTCAGCCAGTTTACCGTCACCATGGGTCCGGAGCCCGACGCGGAGCAGGTCATGGCGATTGCGCTGGCCGCGCTCTCGCTGCTGGGCCTTTCGATCTTCGGCCCGGGCATTGCCAACGGCATCGTCACAGGCGGTCCCCAGCTTGGCGCAGGAGCCGCAGCCGGAACCGCGCTGGCCGCCGGTGGTGCGCTGGTCGGCGGTGCGGCCGCCGCCCGACTTGGCGCGGGCGCGGCGGCAGGCGCGATCGGCGGTATGGCGAGAGGCGCTGCTTACACGTCCGGCGCGGCGCGCGGGGCCTATGCCGCCGGCTCATTCGGCAAGAACGGCAGCGCGGCCGTCGCTGGCGGCGCTGCCGGTGCCGGCAAGGCTGCGGCCGGCGCGGTGCTTTCGCCGCTCAGAAAGGCCGCCGGTTCGCTCAAGGAAAGTCATCGCGCAGGTGCTCGCACGGGTCTTGGCACAGCCGCCGATACGGCGGGAGGCACTGCCTCCTCTTCATCACAGCCTGCATGGGCAGCCGCGATGAAACGCCGTCAGGCGGCCGCTCATGGCGCGAGCGTCGCGGCCCATACGATGCGGGCCGGCGACAGCCATGGCGGCGGTTCCGGTCCCGATATTCGTGAGAAGGAATGATACGATGTTCCGACGTCCATCCATCCGTTACGGACAGATGCCCGAGCCCGTCACACCCTATCAGCGCGCTGCACAGGTATGGGACGACCGCATCGGCTCCGCCCGCGTCCAGGCGCGGAACTGGCGCCTTGCCTTTTTCGGTTGTCTCGCTCTTTCCGGTGGCCTTGCCGGCGGTCTCGTCTGGCAGACCGCGCGCGGTCACATCGTTCCCTGGGTGGTCGAGATCGACAAGCTGGGCCAGGCCCAGGCAGTAGCACCCGCTACCGCGGACTACCGCCCGACCGATCCGCAGATCGCATTCCAGCTTGCCCGCTTTATCGAACAGGTCCGCAGCATTCCGGCCGATCCGGTGATCGTTCGGCAGAACTGGCTGCGCGCCTATGATTTCACCACCGACAAAGGCGCGATGACCCTCAATGACTATGCCCGCGCCAATGATCCATTGGCCGAGGTCGGCAAGGTGCAGGTCGCAGTCAATATATCGAGCGTCATTCGCGCCTCGGACAACAGCTTCCGCGTCGCATGGACCGAGCACCGCTATCAGGACGGCAGCCTTGTAAACACCAGCCGTTGGTCGGCCATTCTATCCATCGTCGTACAGACCCCGCGCACGCCCGATGCCTTGCGCAAGAATCCGCTCGGCCTGTTCGTCAATGCCATCAACTGGTCGAAGGAACTGGAGCAATGATCCGATTATCCGCTCGCAAATCTCTTGCCCTCGCGTTCGGTGCCTCGACTCTGTCCGCCTGTGCCAGCACATCGCCAAGGCTGCCGGAAATCGCGTACGACGATCCGCCTCGCGAGATCGCGGCCATGCCTGCAGCGGCGACTCCCCGGCCGGTCGAGGTGGTTGCCGTTCCCGAGCCGCTGCCTTTGCCGGGTCAGTTGAAGCCGGTCGCGGAATCCAAGACGATGCCCGAGCCTGCCGATCCCAGGAAACGTATCGGTGCGGCCAATGAGGCCGCGCGTGTGCAACCTGTGCTCGACGGCTTTCTCAATGCCATCCAGCAATATCCCTGGGCGGATGGCGCGCTCTATCAGGTCTACACCGCGCCCGGACAGGTCACGGACATTGCCTTACAGGAAGGCGAGCGGCTTGTCGGAACCGGACCGGTCGCGGCAGGCGATACCGTGCGCTGGATCATCGGCGATACAGTCAGCGGCAGCGGCGTGGCGGCCCGCGTCCATATTCTGGTCAAGCCGACACGGCCCGACATTGCCACCAATCTCGTCATCAATACCGACCGGCGCAGCTACCATCTGGAACTGCGCGCCACGCCTGCAACTTACATGGCGTCGGTCTCCTGGATCTATCCGCAGGATGAACTGATTGCCTTGCGAAATCGAAACGCCGCGGCGGCATCCGCCGCGCCTGCGGCAACGGGCCTGGATCTGTCCGCACTCAATTTCCGTTACCGCATCGAAGGCGATCGTGTGCCCTGGAAACCCCTTCGTGCTTTCGATGATGGTCGGCAGGTGTTCATCGAATTTCCCGCCGGGATCGCGCAGGGCGAAATGCCGCCGCTATTCGTGACCGGAGCCGCCGGCGATGCCGAACTGGTCAATTACCGCGTGCGAGGGCGCTATATGGTGGTGGACCGGCTGTTCGCTGCTGCCGAACTGCGCCTCGGCGGCAAGCGCAGCGAACGACGTGTTCGGATCGTGCGCACCGATGACAAGCGCCGGAGGCGGTGATGGCTGACCCCGACGGAACTACCCTTGCCGAACCTGCCGCGCCGGAGCGAACCACGCAATATCCGGCTACCGATCCCCGGCCTTTCCAGCTTCGCGGTCCGACGCCGAGCGTGATGCGCCTGTCGCGAAAGGCGCTGGCGGTGCTTGGCATAGTGGCTGGTCTCGGTATTGGCGGCGCGCTTATCTATGCGCTGCAACCGCCGGGCGAGCGACAAGGCCAGGAGCTCTTCAGCACCGACAGCCGCGCCACAAGCGAAGCAATCACATTGGGTCCGAAAGACTATGGCGATGTGCCAAAGCTGGGCGAGCCGCTGCCCGGCGATCTCGGCGGCCCGATCGTCGCGGCACGCGAACGCGGCGAGAATGTGCCGGTGCCGCCGGTCGTCGCACAGCCCGATCCGCGCGCCCAGGCCGAAGAAGCCGCGCGCCAACGCGCCGAGCAGGAACGCGATGCGGCGCGGACCAGCACGGTTTTTCTTGGTGGTGGGTCAGCTGGAGCGGCCAGTGCCACGGCCTCACTTCCGGTCTTGCCTGACCTCACGGCACAAGCATCCGCCGATTCAGGGGAAACCGCGTTGCAGGGCTCCCAGGCAGGCAAGCGCGCCTTTCTTGAACGGGCATCCGATCGGCGCACAGTGAGTGCGGAGCGGCTGACTGGGCTCGCATCGCCCAACGTCCTTCAGGCCGGCAGCATCATCCCGGCCGCGCTCATCACCGGCATTCGCTCCGACCTCCCTGGCCAGATCACCGCGCAGGTCACGGCGAATGTCTACGACAGCCCTACGGGGCGCATCCTGCTCATTCCGCAGGGCGCGCGGCTCATCGGCGAATACGACAGCGATATTGTCGCCGGGCAGACCCGCGTGCTGCTTGCCTGGGATCGCCTCATCATGCCGGATGGCCACTCGATTGTCCTTGAGCGCCAGCCTGGTGCCGATCCGGCCGGGTTTGCCGGATTGCAGGACGGAGTGAACCAGCATTGGGGGAAGCTGTTCCGGGCCGCGGCTATCTCGACGTTGCTTGGCGTCGGCGCCGAACTGGGCGCGGACAGCGATGACGATCTGACCCGCGCGTTGCGACGGGGATCGCAGGACACGATCAATCAGACCGGCCGGCGGATCGTCGACCGGCAGTTGAACGTGCAGCCCACGCTCACTATCCGGCCCGGGCATCCCTTACGCGTAGTATTGACCCGCGACATCATATTCGAGGAACATTCATGACGAGGTTGAAGCTATCCGACATTATCGACGATAAGCCGGTCAAGATCACCATCGAAATTCCAGTACGGCTCCATCGAGAGTTGACCACATATGCCGTTGTACTCAATGGTGGTGACGCCAAGAACGCACCTAATCCTGACAAGCTTATTCCCCCGATGATCGAGAGATTTATATCTTCTGATAGAGCCTTCGCGAAAGCGCGCCGGTCCGTTCAGGAGGTCGAGAACGAAGGATAACGTTTGTCGACTAACCTGAAGAGACGAGCTAGCACGGGATTATCGTTGTCTTCTGACCACCATGCGGCGAAATCGAGATGCGCTGTGCCGGTCGGCTCAGCGATCTCGCAAATGGCAACGTCTGGATGGACCGCAATTGCCGCGCTCTCCGGTATCGCCGTAATGAATTTGCCATATGGAACCAACGAAGCAATCGTTTCTGTGCTGTTGGATTGAACGAGAATGTTGGCTTCAAAACCGTGTGCGGCGAGCCTTTGGCGGATCACCCGCGTAACCGTGGGACCCGTGGAATACTTTGAGAAGGCGAAGATGGCATCGCGAAGATCCGTCCAGAAGACTTTTTCCAAATCGAGAAGATAATGATTTCTTGGCAGGACGAGCATCAGCCTCTCAGACCACAGAGGGCGATGCGCGAGGCCGACAGCTGATATCTGACAAGCATGAATCGCCACATCGATGAGCCGGGACTGCAATGCTGAGAGCATTTGGTCTGGCCTGGATTCCTGAATATCAAGTTCCACGCCGGGGCAGTCTTTGAGAATATCACCGAGTACCAGCCTCAAATTGCCACTGCTCAGGGAACATGAGAATCCCATGCTCAATTGACCAGCCAATCCTGACCGGACTGCCCTGGCGGTATCCCTGAGGCCGTCAACGTCGCGTACGATGCGTCTGGCCACTTCGATGAAGGCGCGCCCAGGGTCCGTCAGGACCACGCCCCTTGTCGAGCGCTCGAAGAGCGTGATTCCAAGCCGCCGCTCGAGGACACCGACACGCTTGCTCAATGTCGACTGTTTGACGTTGAGCTTTTTTGCGGCACCTAGAAAGCTAGACGCATCAGCCGCCATCACCGCGAAGCGAAGCTGCCGGATATCGATAGGCATGAAAACTCAAGGAACTCAATTGTAAGCAGTTCACCCATTGTTGCCCGCTGAGTCGGGTTGGCTTGCCTTCTTGGCACGCTCAAAGAGTTTTTCGATCTTATCGAAGAACCGGCTGCCCGATTGATCATTCTTCGTTTCATCTTCAATTTCATCGACGCTATCGAGGAGATCCTTGATGTCATCCTTCTTCGCATAACCAAGTGCGCGTGCAAAACGGAGTTGCTCCCGGGCCTTTTCCAAAAGGCCAGTGATGCGGTCATTATCCGCTTTGGTTCGGGAAGATTTCTTAGCAAGTTCCCTTGCTTCGTTAATGGCGCCCTGTGCCCGCGCGATCGGCAGCGGAATGATCGTGTCCTGAACTACTATTGTACCGAGTGCCGCCAGTATGACTTCCTTGGCCTCCTGCGGCTTATCCTTCGCAAGAAGCGCTGCAGCTGACTTGATGGCGTCTGGATAGGTTGCGAGAGGCAGGTTGCTAACGCGAATTATGGTCTCGCTTGCTAGACCATCCATCAATCGGCGAGCTTCCTGCAGGCGCCCGTCGTCAATCTTGTCCTCGACCTGCTTCTTGAGCGCTTTAACGGCGTCTTCATCGGCCAAAATATCGTGAGTGACGACCGAAACGTCGACAGGCGCCAGCGCGAGATTCGGACTGCGGGCGAGAAGGATTTCAAGCTTGCCTGTGGCCCGCTCCAGAGCTTCCAGTGCCTTCTTATCATCCTCTTCGTCGATAGCCCCGAGCGCAGTTTGCGTTTCCTGAAGGGCTGCAACGGCCTCTTCGAGGAGTTCGCTGGCATCGACGGCATTCATTTCGTCAGAGGCCGAGGCTGTCTCGGTCACTTCATTCGGAGAGGCCTGGGTTTGCTCCTTGGCTTCTTCGCCTTTGTCAGAACAGGCGCCGGTCGCGAGCAACGCCAAGGCAAGGATGGGCGAAGTTTTGTGGAAGGACAGCATGGCTAAACCCCTTTTCAACAGCGAGAGAAGATTATGTAGCGGAAGGCCCCTAGTCGCCTTGCGGCGCTGGCAGCATCAGCGGTTCCTTGAATCGAATGACGTGCCGGACTGCGTCCCAATCGACCACGAGCATCGACGTCACCCCTGTAGGACTATCCATCACCATCAAAGATTCAGGCCGTCTGATCAGATGATCGAGGCCTTCGAGGGCGATCTCGAACACGTCGCTCTTATGGTCATAAGTGATCCCTAAGATCGGCAAGCTCTTTGCTTGCACCTGATCTCCCAGGTCGAGAGACGCGACCTCAATTTCTGCCCTGAGTCCTGTCAGAGCATCTGTCACTTGGTTGCAGAAACTGGTCCATTGGGATTTCGGTACCGATTTCATTTCTTTAGCTCACCTAATTTTGGGTTGAGAATCTGGGCGAGGCGGCAGGGTTGCCTGTGACCAAAAATTGGTAATCTCGCGCTGCAATTCGTCGCCCAGCAGACGTGTGCGGCGGCACAGCTCATCCGCGGATCGACCTCTTGTTTCTCGTAAGCGGCACATCCGATCAAAAAGACGCTGTTCGAGATTCTTGAGACGCACGAACGCTTTCAGCTCAGCCTCAGATTGCTCCCCTAGCTGGCTCATGACTGCCTCGAGCCTCAGAAGACTTCCTCGGGTGCGGCCGACCTCCAGCGGCAGGCCGGCAATCCAGATCGTTGAGATATTGACCAACTGCATCGCACCCTCCTGCTTTTGGCGGGACGAAGTTGCGTCAATCCAACTCTCCTCGCGCTGACCTAGGTCAGCCCGAAAGCCGTTTTGCTTTGGTAGCTTGCCACACTGCAACGGAATCATGGTGACATATGTCACATTTAATGCTTTATAGCACTTATGGTGCTATATGGTATATTGCGAATATGAATCGCGCAGCAGCATTGGGGCTGCCGCCGCTCTTTTCTGGGCTGGCGCCGCGCGTGATCGAGCTGAGGGAAGGTCAGGACTTATCCATCAGCCCGACCGGGGATTTGTACTGGGTATTGTCCGGTGTTGTGCAAAACAGCGTGATTGCAGAGGATGGACGGCGCTGGATCGAAGGATTCCACCTCCCGGGTGAATTCTTCTGGGCCGATCAAGCGAGCGTCAAAAGCCAAACGGCCGAAGCGCTTTGCGCTACGTCCATCTTGATCACAGCATCTTCTGTTCTTCAGGCGCTGACATCGAGCAGTGATGCAGCGGTAGACTCTGTGTGGTCTTGGTGTGCCAGGACGCATGTGGCTTCATTGAGACGCGGATTTCTCCTCGCGCGGTCGACGGCAGTAGAAAAACTATCCTATTTCCTCATGGACCTGGTCCATCGCCTTGGCGGGCGCCGGGAGATTTGCCTGCTCATGTCGCGTGCCGAGATTGGCGATCATCTCGGCCTCACCAGCGAGACCGTTACCCGCACATTCACGCTTCTGCAGAACGAAAAGCTCCTCCGTGTGAACGGCAAGGACGTGACGATTCTCGATTCGAACGGGCTGCTTCTCAACGCCCAAGCCATATTCTCGACCTGACATGACGGCCAAAAGATTTGGCCGGCCATCCAATCGGGCAGTGGTGCTTCAGTCGCTGGCCGAGGGCTCTGGTGAATTGCCCGCTCTTGAAGCGAGCACCGCCCCACCCAAATATCCGGGCAAACGTCGTGCCAGGTAGCGGAGAAGCCAATAAATCCTCCATACCCAGAGATTTGCTTACTAGAGGTCTAAGGAGCAGACAGCATGGCTAGTTCAATTGATTCCGAGGTCCGAAACATGTCGGGCTTTTCTATCGGTCAGATCGAATGCACCCTCTCGGGAAACTGGTGGGTTTTCTTCATACGCGGGGTACTGTTCGTACTATTGGGCGCCTTGGCACTGGCAATGCCGATCAGTGCGGTTATCGCGCTAACGCTCCTATTTGGAGCTTTCTCATTCGTGGACGGGGTTCTCGCGCTTTGGTCCGGGGTGAGGCGGATGCGGAAGAATAAAAGGTGGGGATGGCTAATAGCGAGTGGTCTGATCGGGATCGTCACGGGTGCAATTGTCCTCATTGCCCCATATGTTGCTTCACTCGCGCTCGCATTATTTCTCTGGGGCATGATTGCATTCTGGAGCATCATGCGAGGCGGAATGGAAATAGCCGCAGCCATAAGAATGCGGAAGGAAATTAAAGGCGAATGGCTACTTGTCGCCGCCGGGCTCATATCCCTGCTTTTCGGAATTCTAGCAATTTACCTGATCATCGCCCTTCCGGGCAGCGCCGTCCTCGCCGCTGGCTGGGTGTTCGGAATCTACGCACTGATTTTTGGTGGGTTGATGCTTTTGCTCGGGTTCCGTCTGCGGCGCATCGCAAAGGCAGGCGGTGCAGTGGAGACATGAAGGCGACTAGCGGGATGACAAAAGCAATCGCCGTCGCCGGTAGGCCTCCTATGTCCGCTCCTTCTTGACGGGAGATCACAAGGACTAACAAGAATGGAAAGCGCATCAAACGCAACCCCTATGCTCGAAAGTGCAGCGCTCCTTATCGGCGGAGCCTTCGTTGTCGTATCGCTTTCCGTCCGGCTCGGTGTCCCAGCAATTCTGGGGTTTCTGCTTACTGGGCTCGTATTGGGACCACACGTTCTGGGGTTGCTGCAAGAGGAAGGTGCCGCATTGGATGCCTTGGGGGAGCTAGGGGTGATCCTGCTGATGTTCTCCCTAGGCCTCACATTCTCGTGGACGAAGCTCGTGGAACTCCGCCGTCTGATCTTCGGAATTGGCGGGGCGCAGGTCGGCATAACGGCTGTCATCGTCGCGCTCGGTGCGAATCTGCTTCTAGATGTGTCTTGGCCGATAGCCATATTGCTTGGCGCCGCCATTGCAATGTCGTCGACTGCTCTGAGTATCAAGCAACTGGAGGCCTCCGGTGCGTTGGGCCACGCTCAAGGCCGGACGTCGATTGCCATTCTTCTCTTTCAGGATCTGGCGACGGTAGGATTTCTGGTCCTTATTGATGCTCTGCAGACAGCAAGTGCTACCGGGCATGGGGTCGAAAAGGGCTTCTTCAACGCACTAGGTCTTTTCGCCGCGCTCATTCTGGCCAGGAAGATTCTCATTCCACTCGCCCAGTGGATTGAACGAAGCTCCAACAACGAACTTCCGCAGTTGCTTGCGCTCTTTCTGGTTCTTTCGACAGCAGTCGGAGCGCACTACGCCGGGCTTTCGCCAGCACTCGGAGCGTTCATCGCGGGAATGCTGATTAGCGAAGGCGATGCCCGAAACGTCGTTGAACGCGAAGTGAGGCCTTTTCGGGATCTCCTGCTAGGGATCTTTTTTGTCAGCCTAGGAGCTCAAATGGACATTACGATCCTCGACCAATCGTTTGGATCTGTCCTTGCTTGGCTGGCGGTCATCGTGGTCCTCAAAGCTGCGATTTTGGCCGCGATTCTCTACCTGGCAGACACCGACGCCGAAGTGTCCGCAAAGGTGGCATTGATATTGGCCCACGCCGGTGAATTCAGCCTGCTTCTCGTGTCTCTGAGTGTGGGTGCCGGTTTACTCGACAATGCGTTGGCCCAACCCTTCCTGCTCGCAATTGGGATCAGCCTGTTTGTCGCGCCCTTCCTTATCTCGCTATCCGCCAGGGAGAATCTCGTGCCGCAATCTCTTTGTAAGATGCGGCGAAACCAGGGGAGATAGGGGGGCACGCCACCAAACGCGACCTTGCGCAGCGCCAAAGATCATGCTGCCAGCTTACCAATTGCAGATTGATCCACCGATCCCGGAGCCTAGATTCCCGGAATGCAACCACAGACACCAACACCGTCACGCTCTTCGCGCCCGTTAGTAATTGCTCTAATCGCCATGAACGTCCTCCTCCTTTCAGCAGTCGCTTCGCTCCTCCTATTGCAATCCGCGCTTGTCGCTGAGCCTCGCACTGTTACGCCGCGCGGCGACCTTGCTGCCGATGAGCGAGCCACTATCGATCTTTTTCGCAATGCGCGCGATTCGGTTGTGTTCATCTCGACCCGCCAGCGTGTTGCCGATTTCTGGACCCGCAATGTCTACAGCGTGCCGCGCGGTTCGGGATCGGGCCTGATCTGGGATGGGGCCGGACACATCGTCACCAATTACCATGTAATAGAAGGAGCCTCGGAAGCTCAGATACAGATGTCCGATGGCCGCCAGTTCAATGCCCAGCTCGTGGGCGTGAGCCCGCAGCACGACCTCGCTGTTTTGAAGATCGGTGGCGCAGGATTTAGCGCCCCGGCGCGTGTTCCGATCGGCACCAGCAGTGATCTACAGGTGGGACAGAATGTCTTTGCCATTGGCAATCCCTTTGGTCTCGACTGGACGCTAACCAAAGGGATTGTTTCTGCCCTCGACCGGTCGCTCCCGAATGAGAATGGGCCGGATATCCGCCATCTGATTCAGACTGACGCAGCGGTTAATCCGGGCAATTCAGGTGGTCCGCTTCTCGACTCTGCCGGACGGCTGATCGGCATAAACACCGCCATTTACAGCCCTTCAGGCGCATCTGCAGGAATCAGCTTTGCAGTCCCAGTGGACACTGTGATGCGCGTGGTGCCACAGTTAATTGCCAACGGCCGCTACACGCGCCCCGCGCTTGGCATCGAAAGTGATGAGGAAATCAATGACCGGCTCAAGCGCGCTTCTGGTATTGACGGAGTATTCATCCTGAGTGTTGAGCCTGGATCGGCCGCAGAGCGCGTGGGCCTTGTCGGTGTTCAGCGTACGAGGCGCGGAATCCTGCCAGGAGACGTGATCGTGGCCCTAAACAGCAAGCCGGTGTCACGGCTAGGCGATTTACTCGCGCGGCTTGACGATTTTCAGGTGGGGCAAAAAGTACAACTTACGCTTCTCCGTGCCGGCGAGGAGCGCAATGTGTCCGTCGAACTCCAACCCGGAATCTGAGCACACGAACTTCGGCGGCCGCGCTCGAGGACGCTTTGCGATCACCGCGCTTCGGTCACCGGCCTGGCGGCAAGTAGATTTTTGGTTCTCCTCAATGCTTCGCACGCAACAAGCGACACCGGGCAACCGCAAAACGGCCGGGATGCCGAGAACGCCCGCGCCTGACATAAATCAGCGCGACAAGCCGTCATTCGCATAGTGAGGTCACTCATCTTGGATTTGGAAGTCCGACCAGCCGGTCGCCTGCAATTTGCCTGCAAGGGCGTGGATCCTATTCGAACATGGACATCGCGAAGGTGTTCCGGACCGGAGCGGGAAAATAATGGATAGTGCGCCGCTGACCAGAGATGCCTTCATGAATATGGTAAGGGCAAACCTTCCATCACTGATGGATGCGGCGGCGCGGGAACTTGCCTATCGAGAAGCGACGGGCGAACTCAGTTCCGGTCAATTGACTGAAGTGGACTTGATTGCAGAGACGCTTTTCAAAGCTTGGCGCAGCCGGAAACAAAAGCCGGACCTGTTGGAACCGCGCATCTGGTTGATTGGACTAATGCATGCAACCGCAGAAGTGCTCGTTGCGAAGGAGGCTGAAAGTCTGCCCCCAGGTCTTCTGAGTATTGAGGAAGTGATACACGAAAAACCGGCTCATGATCCTGACGCCGATTTTTGGGAATGGTTTCAGCCTGATGAGGTGTTGCGGAGAGAAGATCAAATCCCCGATGCCACGTCTCTACCCCAAGAGAGGGAGGAAATCGCATTGCGAAGCCCGAGCCTTCAAAAGCTGACAGGTACTCCTAAAGAAGCTGCAGTGTTGCATCTGGTGCATAAGTTGGAAATTGTTGAAGTCGCTCAATTTCTTCAGCTGCCCCTCCAGCAGGTGCGCGACGATATTCAAAAGGCTCATTGGGTCAGCGAGCCAAAATCGAAATAGCTACTCGATCCATACCACCGGGACAGCAAGAGACACACGCATTATGCCTAGGGTTCTCGTTCTCTATTATTCATCTTATGGCCACATCGAAGCCATGGCTGAAGCCATGGCGGAAGGTGCCCGTTCGACGGGAGCCGTGGTAGACATCAAACGTGTACCTGAAACTGTGCCAGAAGAAGTGGCGCGCGACGCCCATTTCAGACTCGATCAGCAGGCACCAGTTGCTTCCGTCGGCGACCTAGAACGATATGACGCCATCATCGTAGGCACAGGAACGCGCTTTGGCCGGATTTCGGCGCAGATGGCTGCATTCCTGGACCAGGCAGGTGACCTATGGGCTCGCGGTGCCCTGAATGGCAAGATCGGCGGGGCCTTCACTTCAACCGGCTCACAGCATGGTGGGCAGGAGACCACGCTGTTTTCGATCATTACCAATCTGCTGCACTTCGGAATGACGATTGTCGGGTTGGACTATGGTTATGCTGGCCAGATGAATGACAAGGAAATCGTCGGTGGGGCACCCTATGGTGCGTCGACTATTGCTGGCGCGGATGGGGGCCGTCAACCAAGCGATATTGATCTGGCAGGCGCCCGCTATCAGGGTCGACGGGTGGCCCAAGTCGCGGCCAAGGTTTTTGGCTGATTCATATCCTCCCACCGGCCATGCAGAATTGCACAGCCATTTAGAGCAACCACTCAATCGGCATGTTTGATAGCGCTCGGATTCCAATTCGCTGCCATGCAGTTGTCCCTGGTTCTGCACGGTGTTCGATCACCATCCCTGCTCGGTGTTCCATCCAGACGAGCTTACCTCTGTCGGACAATTTCAATTCGTAGGAACTGCTGAGCAGTTCTTTTAACGCATGTTCGACCCGGTTCGCAAGCGTGGGGCTTTCAATCACGCAACCCAACTCGGTATTGAGGTGCATGGATCGTGGATCGAAATTAAAAGAGCCGACGAACAAGCGGCGCCTGTCTATAGTGAACGTCTTGGCATGCAGTGTCGTAGCGGTGGACCGCAGAATCTTCCCTGCCTTCCCGCTTCGCCGTGAGGCCCCACTACTGAGCAAATTACGCTTCTCACCGCTGCTCCGCCGCCTTCCTCTCAGTTCGAACAGTTTGATGCCCTTTCGCAGCAGCGCTTTGCGATAAGATGCATATCCTGCATGAACTACCCAGACATCCGTTGCGGCGAACGAGTTAGTTATCACTCGTATCTCAACACCCTTCTCACGCATGGCCGTGAACACGTCGACCCCAGCTGCGGTAGGGACGAAATAAGCGGATATCAGCGAGATTTCGCGGATAGGCGTCTCGAGTATGCGATTGAGTCGATTTCCCAGGAGTTGGCTCGGTTTCGCTCGGCCAAGTGCCTTGGCAGGGTCGTCGCTAACTAGCCTTGCCGGTGCCCAATCGAGACTGTTGGACAACCCGATCTGCAAGGATGGCGCCGAGCGGATTGTTTGAACATAAGTTTGGGCAAGCGGTGGGTTCATTACCTGGGACAAACGATCTGCCAGTGCGGAAACGGGCGAGGTGGCCGCCCTGTCGCAAAGAGCCTCAAGAGGATAGGCTAGTGAACTGGACCAAAAGCGGTCGAAGTCCGTAGAGAGTTGGCCGACGATCGGCCCCACCGCCAGAGCATCAAGGTCCGCAAAATGCGATTGCTCATCTACCGCAAAATACTCATCGCCAATATTGCGGCCTCCAATGATGGCAAACGCGTTATCTGCAATGAAGCATTTATTGTGCATCCGCCGGTTAAGGCGGCCAAAGCTGGTTAGGTATTCGAGGAAGTGCCAGCGTTTGCTCAGGAACGGATTGAAAATCCTCACTTGTACGTTCGACGCGGCACTGAGTGCCGCCAACTCGGAGTAAAGTGAGAGTGCGCCATTTCCATCTAGTAGCAATCGGATACGAACGCCACGTTCGGCAGCCTTGCGAAGGGCGTCCAGTAGAAGCACCCCACATAGGTCGTTCCGCCACAGATAATATTGAAGATCCAGGCTTCTTACAGCCAACTCGGTCAGGGAGAGGCGCGCAGCGAATGCATCGCCGCCCTCGTTCATTAGGGAGAAGCCGGAGAGCGCGCCCTTTTCATTGGCAAGAACCTCCGCTTCCGCGCCTAAGGGAGTGTCGGCCGTGTCAACGAAAGCATGGCTTTCAGTTTGAAATGGAATGGCCGCGCTACGGACAGCAAAGACGATTTTCAGAATCGCCAAGGCGGAGGCCAATGCTGCCACGATGACGACGATGATCGCCCAGTGCCCCAAAGCTGCCTCTTCCGTTCGAGCGAATTGGATGAGTGGGTATGAGGGGATTACCCTGCTTTAACAATGACAAAGGTCAGAATGACAAAGCTCCAACTTGGGGTCTTGAACCGGTAGAGAGCGCTCCTAAATCTTGCAGTGCCGGGCGCCGCACAAGGGCTCGGTGGACATAGAGAGCGTCGGCTCTCATTACCGACGCTTCTCAAGTCCAGATTGCTCACAGGAGGATTTGGAAATGAGAACGAGTATTGACCTTACACCATATCGCCGTTCGACGGTCGGCTTCGATCGTCTCTTCGACATGCTCGAAGGCAAGACCGATGGCCAGGAAGGCTATCCGCCTTACAACCTCGTGCGCCTTGGCGAGGACAGCTACCGCATCGAGCTGGCCGTAGCCGGCTTCACACCCGATGAGGTGGAAGTCATCGCGCAGCAAAATCGCCTCACTGTAAGCGGCAAGAAAGGCGAGAACGAAGACGGTGGCGAATATCTACACCGGGGGATCGCAACACGTTCCTTCGAGCGCCGGTTCGAACTTGCTGACTATGTCGAGGTTGATTCGGCGAATTTCGAGAACGGGCTGCTTAGCATCACTCTCAGGAAGGTGGTGCCCGAAGCGATGAAGCCTCGCCGCATTGAGATCGGCCACGGCGAACCCGCTCCGAAGCAGATCGATACGGCTCAGGCACAAAGCCAAAAGGCCGCCTGATCTCTGACCCAACCGTTGTGCCGACGTCGCCGCATGACGGCGGCGGCGGAGGCATTCGCTCACTCGAAATTGATATAGGTGAATTATGGCAATCAAAGATTTGATCCCGTGGCGGCGGAATGAAACCTCATCCGAAATAACGCCGAGTTCCACGACGAACTGGCCGGAAGAACGGCACCCCGTCGAACAGTTCCGTCGACAAGTCGATCGACTGTTCGATGATTTCTTCTCGTTCCCGTCGCTTCTACGCGACCAGACCAAGGCATTCCCGGTATGGCCCAGTCTTGAAGTGAAGGAAAATGACAGTGAAGTCACCGTGACCGCAGAGCTGGCCGGCTTGACGGAGAAAGATGTGGAGGTCTCGGTTGATAACGGAGTCCTCACCATCCGAGGCGAAAAGACGAGCGCTAACGAAGATCGCGATAATGGGTGGTCGGAGCGCTTCTATGGCTCTTTCGAGCGCCAAGTTGCGCTGCCTGATGGTGCTGACGATGAAAAGTGCCATGCGAACTTCGACAACGGCGTACTGACTATCACAATGCCAAAAGCCGCAGGTAAATCTCGGCTGAAGAAGATTCCGATCGGCAAGGCCAATAACTGAGCCTGATGCGCATGAGGTCCCATTCCCGCGGGAATGGGACCTCGACTTTTCCCATTCGGGCCACCCCATGTCGCAGCAGTTCAATTGTTAGGAGACAGGAGCATGGAACGCGAGGAAATTACCAGAATTGCCGGTGCACTGGATGATACAACCATAGCCACGATCGAGGGTATGAATGCAACGTCCGCAGAGTTGACCGAGGCGATGAACTGGATAGCAAACGACGAGGCGTTGATATCCGATGGCCATCATCTCCCAGCCGGTCGTGTGGCAGCGCTGATTGATGCGCTAGAGCAAGCCGACCAAGCCCTCAATCCACCGGATTTTGAATAGTAAGAACTAAGCAGCCATGGCCCGCCCGACGGGGGGTGGGGGCGGCGGACCATGGCTGCGCCGGACAGGTGTACCAAGCCAGATCGGGGCAGATCTATTGCTTCAGAATCGCCCGCAACATCCAGGCGGTCTTTTCATGTACACCAATCCGTCCAACCACGAGGTCAGCCGTGGCTTGGTCATTTCCCTCTTCCGCATCAGGAACAAGTCGTCGCGCCGTCCTCGCCGCACCTTCATGCCCCTCAGCCAGGATTCTGACCATATCAGTCGCCTCAGGCGGATCGGCAGGAGCATCTGGAAGCGAACTTAGGCGGGCGAATTCCGCATATGAACCCGGTGCAGAACTACCAAGAGACCGGATTCTCTCCGCAATTGGGTCGACCGCGTTCCACAGCTCTGTGTACTCGGTCATGAACATAGCGTGCAGGCTAGTGAACATCGGCCCGGTCACGTTCCAATGGAAGTTATGGGTGGTCAGGTAGAGTGTATAGGTGTCGGCCAATAGTTTTTTCAAACCATCGACAATGACAATCTGCTTTTCCTCTAAAATTCCGGTTGCGACCGCCAATTCCAGTCTCCTTCACTGATAGCAAGGGTGACTTCAAGGCAGCGGGTCGAAGCGCTTCGCTGAGATCAATAATCCCTCGCGATACTGCGGCATCCGACTCGTCCTCGAACGCGACATTTCATAGCAAAAATATGGGAGGAAGGCCTGATATAGGTCAGTTCCGAGCAGGTATTGGCCGGCCCATCATATGTTCCCTCCTCTGCTGGGCTGACATGCCTCAGCGACACTTTCCTCGCTGCACTCCATCCAGCCCTGTGGTGAGTGATCGCCACAGACTTCTGTTGAAGGAGAGCAATGATGACACCGTTTCGTAGTGATGAAAGCATTAAAAAGGACATAGAAGCGGAGATTAAATACGATCCCTCTATCCAGCATCATGAAAGTATCGCGGTTACAGTCAAAGAAGGCATCGCCACACTGGCCGGAACGACGAACACCTTCATGGACTCTTACTACGCAGAAAAGGCGGCAAAAAGGGTTGGCGGAGTAAAGGCAGTTGCGAATGACATTCAAGTAAAGGTTACGGTTGAGCGACTCGACACGGAAATCGCCTCCGACGCCGTAAAAAGCATTACGCGAGAAGTTCCGATAGTAGCCGATAAGATCAAAGCCGTAGTTAAAAACGGATCGGTCACGCTGGAAGGTACAGTCGAATGGCACTACCAGAAGGAATGGGCTGAAAGAGCAGTTCGCTCGATACCGGGCGTGAAAAGTGTATCTAACAGAGGTGGTTCCGCCTTCTTGGACAGTTTGGCGGCTGAGTTAAGCTAATCCCAGTTGTTGTTTATGCCGCCTGTTTG
>NZ_MWMO01000029.1 GCF_002556635.1 Novosphingobium sp. PC22D
ATCAGCGCTGATCGTGATCGGCGCAACGAGACCTTCTGGCCGTTTTCCGCCGCTGCTTCCCGACCTAGGACGTTGTCGGACAAATCCGTGCGTTCGGCACACTGTCTGGTAACGTACGGGTCGCATCGAAGACAATCACGACCCCAAGCCTCGCAATCGATGAACGGGTCGCAAAGGCCCTCAAGCATGGCTGTCTTGCTCGCCGCGACGGCCTTTGCCAGGGTATATCTTGGCGCGCTCGGGCAAGCGCTCGGCTGGGCACGGAGATCGAGGACGAGAGGGGGTCTTTCGTCGGCCTTTCCCGTGCGCAGCAAGCGGGAGCGCACAGGGTCTCTCAGTCACCAGCAGCTTGCGGGTTTGGCTCGGCGATTTGTCCGACATACCAAGAATATCCCACCTCGTTATGATCTAGGTTGGTCCCATCCCTTGCCCGTTGCCGCGATCGGACCGAACCCAACCCAATGCCCGCTGAACCGGCCCATTTGCGGGATGAGCCGAGATGGTTGCAAGCCTAAGATATGGCCAACACGCTGGATGACCGCGAAAGTGTCGATGTCGTGACTGCAACGAGCTTCGCACCTTGGTCCGTTTGCCGGCCTGGAAGTGTCGACGACATCAGCGATCTCTAACGCCGCGGGAGCGCGACCCCCGCTCCCGCGGCGCTTTTTGGCCGGCCACTTGCCTCCGAGCGCCAGCCCTCACCTAAAACTCCGCTCCCCGCGCAGCGCAACCGGCGCTCGATGCAGACGATCTGCTTCATCCCTTCCGCGAGTATCGGGCGAAGGCCGCGCCAGGATAACGTTTCGCCGGATGTCCGCAGCCAAAGCTCCGATCCACGGCAAGCTGCCGTGCTGGCGAGAATCGGCGACGGTGTCCGAGCGTTTCGACGATATCGCGCCAAGGATGCGACCGTCATGGTAGATACTGCCCTTCACCTAGGTTCCTCGAATTGACACTCCGTCGATCCACTCATCGATATCGGTCTCGAGCCACGCCACGCAGCGCGGCCCGAGGTGTTTGGGCGTCGGGAAGGAACCCTCACTCATGCGTTTGTAAATCGTCGACCGTCTGATACCGACGCGATGCATGACCTCCGGGAGACGCAGCATCCGCGTCGGGCGATCACTGCTGGACGTCGGCGTGGCCGATACACTTTCTTCTGTCCTATCTTGCATGCGCACTCCTCAGAAGTTTACCGGCCCGCAATTCGCTATTTGACAAAGACCTGATACGGATCCTTCGCTGCGACCTCCTCGATGTGCTTGGCCAGAACCTTGGCGACGAGCCGCGAGGTCCCGAGCGCCCAACGCGGATTGAGTTCATCGGATCGAACGCCGATCGCGTCCTCCAGCGACCGTGGCAGCGAAACGATCAAGTGCTCAAGAAATGTCCCGGCATCGTCGCCCAGCCAACGCTCGGCGAGATCGTCATTCTCGTCGAGCAGGGCTAGCACGATCGGAAGACGCGTCGGCGCGTCGCTCGCGGCCAGGATCTGCCCTGCTTCATCCAGACTGATCGGACGCTCACCGCGCAGCGCCTTCAGGAACGTGGCTTTGTTCATGTCGACCTCGCGCGCGATCTCGCGGCGCGATCGGCGAGAGCGATCGACCGCCAGCGCAAGCAGCTTTGCGAGCCGCCCGTTCGCTCCCGGCGCAGTGATTGCAGGCATGTCCATGTCCATCCCATTACGCCTTTCATCTGGCGACTCGATCTATACGCCGCCCGATCTTCTACAGGAAGTAGGAAAGAACATTAAAAGAACATTTTTATGTGTATCGAGCGCCCGAATCATTCATGGAGCGGCCATGGCATCCGCGGAAGGTCGCATATATGGCCGATAATGCTTCGATATCTGGCCTAATTTTCCCCGGCGCATTTGTCAGGATCGCAAGCAACGTCCGCCTTCGTCCATAGAAAGCCGATCATCCGTTGTTCCTATTTTCATATTCTGGATTTGCGCCCAAGAAGATCAAACAGCGAACAAGAACTCGCTGCAACATCGATCTTCACGCGGAGCCATACACATGAAAGCACCCACCCTAACCCGCCGGTTTGGCCAGGCGACGAGCCTCGCCCTGCCCGCCATCGTGGCCGCGCTCGCGGCAAGCGCCGCCTACGCCGGCGCCGACGCCACCTTCGACCCGGCACTCACCAAGTTCACGGATTTCCTCGAAGGCTCGGGCGGCAAGATCATCACGGTGCTCAGCCTTGCAGGCGGGCTCATTGGCCTGGCTTCCGGGCGCTTCTCAATCGGACAGGTGGCAGTTCCGGTCGGCGTCGGCATCGGCGTGGGCACGGGCGTGCCGATCGTCACTTCGGTGGTGACCGCGGTCATCTGAGCGATCGGCACGGGAAGGCGGGGACAGCTCCCATGGCGGACAGGATCGTCATACCGCGCCGGCTCGACGATCCCGAGCTCATCGGGCTTTGGACGATCGACGAGTTTGCCGGGATGATCGTACCCTTCACCTGGGGAATCCTCGCGCAGCATATCTTCGTGGGCATCGCATTGGCCTTCGGCGCCTGGTTCGCGCTGCGAAAGGCGAAGGCAGGGCGTTCGAGCGCCTGGGTCCTCCGTGCCGCCTACTGGTATCTGCCTGCCGGGTTCACTTCGCTGAAGTCGACCCCGCCTTCCCACTGCCGGCTGCTGGCCGGCTGAAAGGAAGTACCGAGCTCATGGATTTCGTGCTCTCGCATGAGCGGCAGCAGGTCCTGCTGCGCCAGCGCAATACTTTCGCTCTGGCAAGCGCAGGTCTTGCGATCGCGCTCGCCGTCGCGTCCGGTTTTGCGGTCACCCGCAGCCGCGAGGTCGTTCTGCTTCCGACGGTCACCCGTCCACTCACGATCTCGAGCGCCGGAGTCGGAGCCGACTATCTCGAACTCGTCACGCGCGACACCGCGCTGATGCTGCTCAACCGCAGTCCCGAGGGGCTCGAATACTGGATGAGCCAGATCCTCGAGATCGCCGACCCTGCCGCGCGCGGACGCCTCAAGGCAGACCTGCTTGCGATCGTCGAGACGCAGCGCGGCTCGGACGTGACCCAGGCCTTCGTCATCAAGGCGATGCGTGTCGATCCCGAAACGCTCACTTCCGAAGTCACCGGAACGCTCAAGACCTTCGTGGGCGCACAGGTCATCGGCAGCGACGAACGCCGCTTCAGCTTCCACTGGACCTACCGGGGCCTCTCGCTCGCGCTCTCGGGTTTCGAGCAGGTCCAGGTCAACGACACGAACAAGGAGGGCTAGTCGATGCGATCCGCATTGCTCATCCATGTGTCAGCGATTGCCGCAGCGCTGCTCGCTGCGCCGGCGGCCAAAGCCGACCAGTTCAAGCAGGCCGCCGACGGTGCCGGCATCGATTGCGCGGTCTCGGCGCGCGAACTCACGCGTTTCGCGCTTGTCGGAGACATGTTCGCCAGCGTCTCGAAGATCTCGACGGGCTATCCTTACAACGATTTTGCAGTAACCAACGAACCGGTGCGCGGCGATATCTATGTTTCGGTGCCCGAGACTTTCGCAGCACGCTCGATCAGCTTCTTCGCGACCACGAAGAAGAGGTTCGTCTACAAGTTCGGCTGCCGGATCGAGGCGATCCCGGCCGCCCAAGTCTTCATCTCCAATCCTGCAATCGCCGCGAACGAAGCCGCCGATTTCGAGAATGCGGCCCCGCGCGAGGAGATCGCCGTGCGGCTGATCCGGGCGATGGCGAACCAGGAAAGCGTGCCCGGCTACACGCTGCGCCAGGCATCGGACGCCCCGCGCCGCGTCGAGGGTATCGAGGTGCGGCTGATCGCCGAATACTCGGGCGCCGACCTTGCCGGCAAGGTCATTCGCCTCGCCAATCGTTCGGGCAAGCCGGTCTTGCTCAAAGAGCGTGACATTGCGCCGAGAGGCACGCTGGCCGCCGCGATCACGACCCCCGAGCTCGCACCCGGCGAAGTCACCACCGCCTACATCGTGGGCGAGACGGGAGCGGCGCGCCATGACTGAGGCACAGACCCCCAATCGCCCGCAGCGCACAGATCCGGCCCGCGATCTCGCCTCGCTCAATGCCCGGACGGCGAAACGCCAGAAAATGCTGTTCGGGTCGATCGGAGCCGTCCTCGTGCTCGGAGCGGGCTGGTTCGTCCTCGGCGGCGAGGATGCCTCAAGCGAGAAGGACACCGGCGCGCAGACGATCGATACCGCCGGGCTTGTTAACCGCGACCTCGCCGACCGCGAATTCGTGACGATCTACGGCAATCGTCTCGATGCGGTGGCGCGAGAGCAGAAGGCGCTGCGCGAAGCCGCGCTGCCGCGCAAGGAAGTCGAGGATCAGCTGGCGGCGCTCAAGGCCGAGAATGCCGCGATGCGCAGCGACGGCCAGGCGGCGATCGATGCGATCTCGGCAGAGAACGCCGAACTGAAGTCGCAGCTTGCGGCACAAGCGGCAGCGCCCCCTGCCCCGACGCCGCCGCCACCTGCCTACGGCCCGCAAGCCGGTGGCTACGATGCGCGCGGCCATCCGCCGCGCGGTTCCGGAAAGGCGGGATCGACCGGTCCGAGTGAAAGCAGCGACGCGCTTCCCGGCCCCGGCGAGGTCAAGCTGCTCAATTTCGCGTCAGACAAGGCGGGTGCCGCAGGCATCCGCGCGCAACGCCCCGAAGTGCCGCCGTTGGTGGTCGAAGATTCGCCGGAATACCTGCCGCCCAACTCTTATGCACCGGCGCGCGTGATCGTCGGGGTCGATGCTTCGGCGGGTGTTGCGAGCCAGACCGATCCGCTGCCCGTGGTGCTGCGGATCACCGGCCCTGCCCGCTCGGTCGTCCAGAATGGCAAGGTGCTCACCACCCGGATTACGGGCTGCGTGGTCAATGGCGCAGCGCGCGGCGACCTCTCTTCGGAGAAGGTCTACGTGAAGCTCGCGCGCATGACGTGCGACCAGCCCGGCGGGCGCGTCGCGGTCTCCGAGGTAAAGGGCTTCATCTCGTTTGCCGGAAAGTCGGGCGTGCGCGGCCGTGTCGTCAGCCGCGAGGGCTCGCTCGTCAGCCAGGCGCTTCTCGCAGGCATCGTCGGCGGGTTCGGCCGCGGCTTTGCCGCCAATGCCAACAGCGTCTTTTCCGGGATCACGTCCAATGCCGATGGCACGCGCTCGAAGCTCTCGGGCGGCGATATCCTCGGCGGCGGGCTGGGACAGGGCGCGGCCGACACCGCCGAGACGGTCAGCAAATATCTCATCGAACGCGCCGAACAATATCAACCCGTCGTCGAGATGCCGACCGGCATCGATGTCGAGATCGTCTTTCTCGACGGCGTCTACGTGAGGACCGCCAAGTGACATCTCCCCTGATCCAGCGCGCGCGCAAGCAGGCGCGCCCGGCCGCCGCGCTTGCCGCTGTCCTTACCCTGTCTGCTGCCACCGGGTGGGCGGTTGCCGGGCTCGCTGCCCCGGCATCGCCCCTCCCCGCGATCGAGCAGGTCAAAGCCGCGCTCAAGCTGCGGCTTCCCAAAACGCCGATCGATGCGATCGACTGCGAGGATCTCGACGGTCTGTGCGAGGTCACCTCAAAGACGACACTGTTCTATGTCGATCGCGCGGCGCGCTATCTCGTCATCGGCCGGATCTACGACATGGAAAGCCGCCAGGACCTCACCGCGGCGAAACTCCTCGCGCTCAATCCCGATCTCCTGGCCGCGGGCGGCGCCCGGCGCACGGTATCGGACGAAGCGCAGCCTGCCCGCAAGTCGGCGCCTGCCAGGGTCGATCTGTCGGGCCTTCCGGCCAATGGCGCGGTGCTCTGGGGCCCGAAGGACGGCCCCAAGGCGGTGGTCTTCTCCGATTTCAAGTGCGGCTATTGCCGCAAGCTCGAAAAGGAGCTCGAAGCGATCGGCGCACGCGTCGAGGAGCGGCCGATCTCGATCTTCGGCGCCGAAAGCCGGCGGATTTCCGAGCAGGTCGTCTGCGCGAGCCATCCCGATACGGCGTTGCGCCTTGCCTACAGCGATGTCGCGCTCGTCAATCCCGGCCCGTGCGATACTAGCGGTCTCGATGCCAACGAGGCCTTCGCGAAGCGCCATGGCTTTTCAGGAACGCCGGTCGTGGTGCGCCCGTCGGACGGCGCGGTCCTCGAAGGCTTCCGCCCCGCAGCCGAGCTGCGCGCCTTCCTCACTGCCAGGCCCGACAAGGAGAAGTGATCATGTCCCGGACGTTCGCCCTTCCCGCCTGCGCGCTTCTGGCCGCGCTTACTGGCTGTGTTGGCCTTGGAGGCAACATGCGCGGCGATTTCACCTGCCGCGCGCCGAGGGGCGACTGCGCGCCGACCCGCGTGATCGACGAAAACGCCGCGCGGGAAATCGGCGCGGGCGAAGACAATGCGCTTGTGGGCGCACGCCGCCGCGCCGGAGTCGCACCCGGCGACCTCGCCCGGACCGGCGAGCGCGTCTTGCGTGTAGTCTTCCCCGCGCACGTCGATGCCAGCGGCACGCTGCATGACGAAGCGGTCGCCTGGACCGTCATCGAGCCCGCGCGCTGGGCCGCCGAGCTGCACCGCGAAGAAGATATTCGTGCGTCGTCGGTTGCGCAGACGCTGCGGCAAGCGCGCCGTGATGAGCCTGCCGATGAGCCCGACACCCAATTCCTGCCAACTCCGCCCTTCTCGATTGCCTCGCCGCTGGTCCTCCCCTCCACGGTGCGCGAGGCGGTGGCCGGTGCCTCGGCACCGGCGGTCGAGGGGTTCGACATGTCGTCACCCCCGCATGATCGAACCCCTCGGCCCCTTGTCGGACCAACCGACGTTGGAAGTCTCGGATCTGGCCTCGATCATGGGGCAGAGCGCGCGACCACGCCGCCCGCCTATCCCACTGCCGAAGCCATCGAGAACGCGCGGGCTCGGAGTGCAGGAACAGCCTCCGACATTACCGAGGAGCCTGGCTGATGGCGCTCTCGATCGGAACGCTGTGCAAGCGCGTGCTGGCAGGTCTCGCCGGCGATGCGGACTCGGCTGAAAACCCGCGACCGGCAATGACGCTCGACATGCTCTCGGACTGGCTTCCCTATAGGGTCTACGATCCGGCAAGCCGGATCTACCACAACGCGCGCTCGAAAGGCTTCGTACTCGCGGTCACGCCGCTCATCGGCGCCGACGAGCGCACCGGCGAAATCCTCGGACAGTTCTTTTCCGAAGGTCTGCCGCCCGGCGCCTGCCTGCAGATCCTGCATTTCGCGTCCCCGCGCATTTCACGGATCGTCTCGCCCTGGTTTGCGCCCCGCTACCTGCAGGGCGGGGTCTACGAGGCCATCGCCCGTCACCGTACGAGCCGGCTCTATTCGCTGGTGTGGCAATCGGGCGAGGAGAATGCGCCCTTCCATACTCGCCACCACCAGGTCGTGGTCTCGGTGAGCGTACCCGCCTCGCCTGAGTTGGCCGATGCCGAGCTGGTGCAGACCCGCGAAGGGCTCATCGCCATGCTGAAGTCGCTCAACCTCGGCGTCGGCGAGGTTGAGCCCGCCGCGCTCATCGCCCTGATCGACGACCTCACCTCGCCCACGACCGCGCCGCAGGACGATCACGTTCCCTACAATGCAATGGATCCGATCGCTTCGCAGGCGATCCGCCGCGATATAGAGCTCGTGGTTCACGAGGACCGGCTTCAGCTTGCGACCGAGCGGTTCCGTGCGACCGGCACGATCGAGGACGGCGTTCCCGAGTTCGGCGCGGTCTATCCCGACAGCTTCGATGTGCGCCATTTCGCGGTGCGCGCCATGCCGCCGCGCTGGGCGCCGTGGGAATGCGCGCGGCTGATCGGCGATCTCTTCACCGACAAGCTGCGCTTCCCCTGTCCTGCCGCGACCATGCTCTGCCTTGTCTATCCCGATCAGGAAGCCGCTTCGGCCAGGGCCGGCTTCAAGTTCATGCGTACGACGAGCCTTGCCGGCACGAAAAGCGCGCGTTTCCTGCCAAGGATCGCCGAGCAGTCGGCCGAATGGCAGCATGTCCAAGCCGAGCTGCAGGAAGGCCGCCGGCTCGTGCGCGTCTTCTACGGCGTCACGACCTATTCGCCGGCAGGCCAGGGCGACCGGCACGAGCGTGCGGTCAAATCGATCTACAAGGCGGCGGGCTGGGACCTTGCCGACGAGCGCTACCTCCAGATCCAGGGACTCCTCGCCGCGATGCCGATGACGCTGGCGGACGGACTGGCTGCCGACATGGAGCGGCTGAAGCGCCTTCGCACCCTACTTTCGACGACCGCAGCGAACATCGCGCCGATGCAGGGCGAGTACCTCGGCGGGCGCTTGCCGCACCTCCTCTTTGTCGGCCGGCGCGGCCAGCCCTTCTTCTGGTCGCCCTTCGAGAACGATGCGGGTAATCACAATGTCGCGATCTGCGGCAAGTCGGGCTCGGGCAAGTCCGTCCTGCTCCAGGAGATGTGCGCGGCATTGCGAGGTGCGGGCGCGCAGGTCGTCGTCATCGACGACGGCCGCAGCTTCGAGCATTCGGTCAAGCTCCAGGGCGGTCGTTTTGTCGAGTTCACCTTTGCTGCCGGGTTCTGCCTCAATCCCTTCTCGATGATCGATGCGCCGCGCGCTGTCGAGGACGAGGATTACCGGCTCGACTGCTTCGCGATGGTGAAGGCGATCGTCGGGCAGATGGCGCGCCACACCGCGCGGCTGTCCGACACCGAGCGTGGGCTGATCGACCAGGCGGTGAACGCGGTCTGGGACGCCCGGGCAAGCCAGGCCACCGTCACCGATGTGGCAGCCGCGTTGCGCGAGCTCGACAGTGGTTCGGCCAAGGACCTTGCAACCTCGCTTTCGCCTTTCGCGCGTGGCGGGACCTACGGCGCTTTCTTTGAGGGCCAGGCAAGCCTCGATCTGACCGCGGACTTCACTGTCTTTGAAATGTCCGACCTTGCAACGCGCGAGGAGCTCAAAAGCGTCGTCCTTTCAGCGATCATGTTCATGACCAGCCAGGCGATGACGCGCAGTCCGCGCTCGACGCGCAAGCTTCTCCTCATCGACGAGGCGTGGTCGATGCTGAAGGGCGGCTCGATGGGCGAGTTCGTCGAGACCTACGCGCGCACCTGCCGCAAGTACGGCGGCGCGCTTGCGACCGCGACCCAGTCATTGAACGACTACTACAAGTCGGACGGCGCGACCGCCGCGCTCGAAAACAGCGACTGGATGCTGATCCTCCAGCAGAAGCCCGAGACGATCGCCGATTTTCGCCGCGCCGAGCGGCTCGACATGGACGACCGCACCGAAACGCTGATCCGTTCGCTGAAGCGCTCGGGCACGGCCTATTCGGAAGTCTTCATCAAGGGCCCGGAGGTCGAGGCGATCGGTCGGCTCGTGCTCGACGACTACTCGGCGACGCTGTTTTCGAGCTCGCCCGAGACATTCGCAGCGATCGACGCCGAGATCGCGCGCGGACACCAGCTTGCCGATGCGATCGAACGCATCGCCTTTCCCCACACGACTGACACCTGATCCAGCAAGGAGGCCCGTTTCCCCATGTCACTCCACCTTGTCACGCCGCTCGACCGCATCGCCGACGAGGCACCCGACGAACCGCTGCTCGACATGCGCGCCTGGCGCCGCCGAAGCGCGGACCTTGCCTATATTCTCCTCAAGGCCGCCGGCTTTCTTGCCTCGGCCTACATGGTGACGCTCGGCTTTCCGCTGCTCGTCTTCCTCGTCGCTTCGGGCGGTAATCTCGAGATCATGTTCGGCCAGATCGCCAGCCTTGCCGGGCACTATGGCGCGGCATCGGCAGGAGCGCGCGCCGACTTCGCGCAGGGCGTAGTCCTCGGCCTGTTCGGGATCTCCAGTCTCGTCATGATCTGGCGGCTGCCGCGTTTTCTGGCCGAACTCGAGACCGGGCTGGCTTGGGGACACGAGGCATGAGGAACATCATGGCAACGCCTGCCCTGTGCCGCCAGGTCTTCGGCGTCCGTCTGACGATCTGGGGCGTTGCCCTCGCGCTCATCGCGGCCGGCACGTGGGCTGCCTGGACGACGCGGCAGGTGATCGCGCTGACAAAACGCGAGGTCGTGACGGTCCGGCTTTCGCAGATCATGGGCGATTTCGTGACGGCCGAAGCGCGCGCCGGACGCCCCGCCGACGAGACCAAACGCGCGACGCAGGCCTATCTGGCCGCGCTCGATGCCTCGGTGGACGCGCTTGGCCAGGACGGTCGCACCGTGCTCGTCGCCGAAGCGGTCGTAGCCGGGAGCGCCGAGGACGTGACCGAGACCGTGCGCCGCGACGTGGCGCGGCGCCTGGGAGCATTAACCGATGTGCGCCGCTGAACCGTCTTCCCCCGCAAGGCTACGCCCGGTCTGGCCGCGCCTTGCGCTTGCCGCCACGATCGGCGCCGGGGCGCTTGCCCTTGGCCAGCTCTCGGCCTTCGCGAAAGGTCACGCGCTGCTCGTCAATGCCAGCCCCTCGCTGCCGCACTGGGCGATCTGGCTCGAGCGCGGCCCTGTGCCGCGCCGCGGCGAGATCGTCCTGTTCGATCCGCCGCGCTCGGCGCTCCTCGAAGCGCATTTCGGGAAGGATCCCGCGCCCTTCGGCAAGCGCGTCTACGGAATGCCGGGCGATCTGGTGACACGGCAAGGAAACCGGTTCTTCGTCAATGGCCATCTGGTCGCCGTTGCCAAGCCGCGGACCCGGCGCGGCGAACCGCTGAGGGCGGGTCCGACCGGTCGCATCCCGGCGGGCTGCTACTTCGTCGCGACCGATCATCCCGAGGGGTTTGACAGCCGCTACGCCGCGATCGGGTGGATCTGCCGCGACCGCCTGATCGGCGTCGGGAGGTCGATCCTGTGACCTATATCTCTCCTGCCCTCGTACTCGGCGCGATCGTCGTTCTGGCGGCGCTGCCCTCCCCGGCCCCGGCGCGCGACTACGGCCGCCAGGGCGAAGTCTGGTCCGTCGCCGAGACCGATCTCCTTGCCCAGATCCACGGGAAGCTCGTGCAGCTGGAAAAGACCGGCGAAACCGCACGGCTCAACGCGCAGCTGAAGCGACGCACGATCGCGAGGGTCAACCGGCCGATCCCGGTGGCAGGGCTCACGCGCGCCGAGGCACCGCGCAAGTGGAGCTTCGATCCCACGATCACGGTGTCCGAGAACGTGGCTGACGACAAGGGCCGGCTGATCCTCGCGGCCGGAACCCGCGTCAATCCGCTCGACACCGTGCCGCTGCGCCATCCGCTCGTCTTTATCGATGGCGACGATCCCGAGCAGCTGGCCTGGGCAACGGCGCGAAACAAGCCGGCAGCCGCCAAGATCATCCTCGTCAAGGGCGCGCCGCTCGAACTGATGAAGGAGCGGCAACACCGCTTCTACTTCGACCAGGGCGGCAAGCTCGTCAGCCGCTTCGGCATCCGGGCGGTTCCCGCCGTGATCGAGCAGCAGGGGCGCGTGCTGACGGTGAGCGAAATCCCTTTTCCCCGGGCAAAGGGGAAGAGCTTGTGAGACGCTTTCCCTTGCGCACAATGCTGGCCGCGCTGCTGCTGGTCGCCGGTCTTGCCGGCGCGGCGCCCGCACGCGCCTCTGCGGGCCCGGGCCTGTGCACCGGCAAGTTCGTCAATCCGATCACCGACGTGTGCTGGTCGTGCCTTTTCCCGATCTCGATCGGTGCGCTCAGGATCTGGCCGGGCTCGCGCCCCGATCCCGGCAATCCGAGCCTGCCGGTGTGCCTGTGCGGGCTGCGTCCGGGCATCGCCATGGGATTCTGGGAGCCGGTGCGGCTCGCCGATGTCTCGATGAAGCCCTGGTGCTTCGTCAACCTTGGCGGGATGAAGCTCGACCCGGGCTTCGACATCGGTTTCAAGACGATCGCGGGGCCCTCGGCGGTGGGCGGCGCGAGCCAGTACAATTCGCAGTGGCACATCCACTGGTATGCCTACCCGCTCATCTACTGGATGGAGATCGTCACCGACTTCCTGTGCCTGGAATCAGGCTCGGTCGACATCCTCTACATCACCGAGATCGATCCGCTCTGGCAGGACAGCGAACTGACCGCGATCCTCAACCCCGAGGCCGTGCTCTTCGCCAATCCGCTCGCGCTCGCCGCGTGCGCCGCCGATTGCATTGCCGCGACCGCGCACCTGCCTTCGGACAAGCTCTTCTGGTGTGCGGGGTGCCAGGGCTCAATGTATCCGCTGAACGGCAATGTCTCAGCAACGATCGGTCACGTCCAGGCCTCGCGCCTCGCGCTCGCGCGCTTTGCCTACAAGCTCCACCGCGAACTGGTCGCCTGGGGAACGATGGGTTCGAAAGGGCTCTGCGGCAAATACCTGATGCCGCTGATGCGCAAGCAGCAATACCGCTTCCAGGCGACCAACCCCAATCCGCAGACGAGCGGGCGTTACGCGTGTGCGCCCATCGGCGCCTCGACGACCTTCCTATCCGCCGGCCAGATCTATCCCGCGATCGGCGAGGACATGGGCTACCTCGTGTGGCGCAAGCGCAATTGCTGCGCGCTATGAGACCGCTCATCCCCCTCCTGCTCGCGGCCGCTGCATGCGCCGGTCTTGCCGCCGCCGCGGGCGCGCAGATCGCTCTGCCCGAAGGCAGCACCGACCTCGACCTCGCGGCGATCCGCGCGCGCGCCGCCGAAGCAGCAGCCGATGCCGAGGCGTTGGCTCATGAAGCGCGCGCCCGCGCCGAAGCCGTTCGCAGCGAAGCCACAACAACGCGGGACGCCGGGCTCGAGCACGGCAGGCGCTATGCCAGCGAGGCGCGCGGCGCGCAGGAGCCAGACAACGACGCGCCAATCGATTTCGATGCCATGGTGGCCCACGCCGGCGAGGCCGCCCGCGCCGACCTTGGCCAAGCGCCGCGCTTCATCGCCTTTGCCAGCACCGCGATGCCCGCCGCTTCGCTGAAAGCCATGATCGGCGACGTCACCCGCGCGGGCGGGGTCGTAGTCTTTCGCGGCTTCCCGCAAGGAAGCGCCAGGGCCTTCGTCACCGCGCTTGCGAAAGTCGCCGAACCGGGCTCGACAATGGACGGCGTCGGCATCGATCCGCGCCTCTTCCGCGCGTTCCATATCGAAGCCGTACCGACTTACGTCGTCACCGCGACCGACTTTGACCTCTGCGACGGGTTCGACTGCCAGGCAGCCGCGCCGCCACATGACCGGATGAGTGGCAACGTCACCGCGCACTATGCGCTCGAGACGTTCGCGCGCGGCGGTGGTCCGGGGGCACGGCTTGCCGCCCAGCACCTCGATCGCCTCGAAGGAGCCCGGCCATGACGCGGCGCGTGCTTGCGGTCCTCGCCTTGCTACTCGCGGGCCCCGCGCTCGCCCAGTCGAGCACCGATGCGGCCAGAGCCGACGGCAAGGCCTTCGCCCGCGAAGCCGCGGCGGCCGCGCGCGCGGCGGCGACCACCGATCCCGACGATAACCGGCTTCCCCACTACACCGGCGATCCCGTGCAATCGGACTATTGGGGCGATCCCGACCGCATGAGCCGCGAAGCTGCGAGCGCTGCGAGCGGTAACGAGGCCTACCGCGCCATGCGCGATTCGATGGACCGGCGCGCACGCTTCGAGGCGGACGAGCTCGATGCGGTGATCGCGCGATCGGAAACGATCAGCGAGGATCCACTCGCTTACACCAGCGGGATGAGCGTGACCGGAACCGAAGGACGCTGTGTTCCCCTGCCGCCGGGCAGCGCTTCGCCAGGCACATACCAGGCCACCTGCAACACCGGCTACGAGCTCGAAAGCGAACCGCGCAGCTGCACGATCCCGCTCGGGGTCGAGGTCGAGACGCAAACCGACTTCCTCTATTACTGCTCGCCCTTCGGCTCGGACGAATATCCCGATTGCGCAGGGCTGCCCTCGGGCACCTGCGCACGCACCGGCTCGCATCCCGGTGCTTGCCTGCAATGGTCCGCCAATCCCGATGGGACGCAGTGGTGCTCCGAACCCGGCGATCCGGTCCACGAATACACGTGCTCGCAGCAGATCCCGGGATGGACCGCCGAGATGGCCATTCCCCGTCACACGGTGACGACACACCGCGACGAAAGCGCGTGCACCGACCTTGCCGCCAACACAATGTGCCTCGATCCCGTCGAGACCTGCAGCGACAGCGCGCCGGAGACCCGGCTCATCGATGGCGTTGCGGTGACCCAGCCCTGCTGGGCCTGGACGCGGGACTACACCTGCTATCGCTACAAGCCCGCGAACGACTGCGGCCCCTTGGCGGCTCGCGAGGACTGCCACCAGGTTTCCGAGCAGTGCATCACCGAGGAAGAGCCCTGCCGCACCTTCGAGCGCGTCTACGAGTGCCCGCTCCCCGAAGAGCTCAAGCCGGTCGACCAGTACATCTGCGACGGTGATGTCTACTGCATCGACGGCAGCTGCGAGACGATCGAACGCCAGGCGAATACCGAGTTCAAGGATGCGGTCACCGCGCTGCATTCGCTCGCGCAGGCGAACCGCGAGTTTGATGAGGATACGCTTACCCTGTTCAAGGGCGAGCGCGAGACCTGCCATTCCAAGGTCTTTGGCGTGATCAACTGCTGCAAGGGCAAGGGTTTCCCGCTGATCCCGGGGATCAGTCTGCTCGTGGCATTGGGCTGCAACCGCGAGGAGATCCTGCTCCACCAGCGCGATGCGCAGGGCCTGTGTGCGTATGTGGGGACTTACTGCTCGGACAAGATCCTCGGCGTCTGCGTCACCAAGAAGAAGGTTTACTGCTGCTTTGAATCGAAGCTCACCCGGATCATCCAGGAGCAGGGCCGCGCGCAGCTCGGCAAGCCCTGGGCAAAGCCCAAGCGCGAGCAGTGCGCGGGCTTTACCGTCGAGGAATTCGCGCAGCTTGATCTGAGCCGGATGGACTTTTCCGAAGTCTATGCCGAGTTCACCGACGCCGCCCGGCTTCCCGACGAACTGGAGGCCGCAACCCAGATCCAGCAGAAGATCGAGGATTACTATGCCCGTGCCGGCACGTGATCGCGCGCGCGCCGCAAGGCGCGCAACGCTTGGCCTATCGCTCGCCCTTTCGCTCACCCTGGCCTTGCCTTGGTCGGCATCCCCGGCGCGAGCCGGGGATGCGCCCTTCGTCGAGACGGACGACGGATCGGACGCCTTCTACTGCGAGGAGCGGCAGCTCGGGTACTGGTTCTACTGCGGCAAGCCGGCGCCGCCCGAAAACACATCGGTCACCGAGGCCACGCCGGAGCAAACCGCGGCCGAACGGCTCGAGGCCGTGACCGGCGAACTGCGCGAACTGAAGGCGCGCGCGATCCTCGAGCCGACGCCCGCCAATGTCACCGCCTACATCCGCTTCCAGCGCGAACAGCTCGACCGCGCCTCGCTGTTCTCCGACGTGTGGCAACGCGCGATCTGGCAAGATCCCGATCTCGACTACACGCTGCAACGGCCGGTCTCGACGCTCGGCAAGCGCCAGTGGCAGGATGCGAGGAGCGCCGAGCGCGATGCGACGATGGCGCACCTGTCCGAGCGTTACGGGCTTTTCTATTTCTTCGCGCAGAGCTGCGGTGCCTGCCAGGTGATGAGCCCCATCGTGAAGAGCGTCGCGGCGACCTGGCACATCACCGTGCGCGCGGTCTCGACCGACGGCGGACCGAGCGAGCAATTCCCAAGCTATTCGGTCGAGACCAACCAGCGCAGCCGCATGGGGCTCGAACCCAGGGTCACCCCCGCGGTCGTGCTCTGGGACGCGGCGACCTCGCGCGCACTGCCGATCGGCTACGGCGTCATGTCGGCCGACGAGCTTCAGGACCGCATCTATCTCCTCACATCGAAGGACGCCGGCCGTGACTTTTAGGTTCCCGCACGCGCTCGCCGCGCTTGCCGCGCTTGCCCTGCCGATGAGCCCGGCGCTTGCAGATGTCGGCTCGTCGATGGACGCGTTTCTCGATGACGTGGGCGGAGCGGCCAATGTCACCGGGCCGAGCGCCTACCAGGGCCAGTCGGCGGGCTACTACAGCCTGGGCAACGTCTGGACGCGTTTCCCGCAGAAGACGACCAACCTCGCCAATCTCCAGCTGCCACGCGCGCGGGCGGGCTGCGGCGGCATCGACATCTTTGCCGGCTCGTTCAGTTTCATCAACGCGAGCGAGATCGTCGCGATGCTGAAGGCGGTCGCCAACAATGCGGTCGGCTTTGCCTTCAGCCTCGCGATCGACACCGTCTGCCCCGAATGCTCGAAGATCATGCAGGAATTCTCGCAAAAGGCGCAGCTCATGAACAACCTCAGCATCAACTCCTGCGAAATGGCGCAGGGGCTGGTGGGCGGGATCTGGCCCAAGGGCGACCTTGCCGACAAGGCGATCTGCGAGGCGATCGGCAATTCCGAAGGCATCTTCACCGACTATGCCGCGGCCAAGCACGGTTGCGGCACGAAAGGTGAGCGCGCGAGCACCACCGCGAAGGGCGCAGGCAAATACGACGACGTCAATCCGGGTGTGCCGAGAAACTACACCTGGACGATCCTCAAGAAGAGCGCGTTCTTCTCGCCCGGCGGCACGTTCGACGAGGAACTGGCCGAATACGCAATGACGCTGATCGGCACGATCATCTACATTCCGCCAAGGGATGATGATCCCGGCAAGTTTGTTCCGATCGCGGGCGAGGCCTCCTCGACGATCGTCACCTCGCTGCTCGACGGCACCGTCGCCGAGCGCGTGCTCATCTTCGACTGCGACGAGCCCGACAAGTGCCTCGATCCCGGCTTCCAGCCGCTCAGCCTGTCGCCATCGAAGGCGCTGCGCCCGCGCGTCGCCGAGCTGATCGACGGCATGATCCAGGCGATCCATGACGATACGCCGATCACCGAGGGCCAGAAGGAACTGCTCCAGGTCTCCTCGATCCCGCTTTACAAGATCCTGACCGTCCAGGCCGCCTATGGCCGCGGCATGCCGACCGACGATCGCGAGACGCTCGCCGAGATCGCTAGCGTCGACCTGCTCTTCGCGCTGCTCGACCGGATCGTGGGCGAAGCGGGCCGGTCGATGTCGAGCTTCATCGGCGCCGACGAAGCCAAGATCGCGATGTGGCAAGGCCAGGTGAACGCTGTGAAGCAGGCGCTGGCGGACCGGCAGGCCAACACGCACCTGCGGGTGAGCGCGATCATGCAGATCATCGAGAAGACCCAGTTCATCGAGAACGTGCTCGCGACCTCGATGTCGCCGGGCATGTCCGCCTCGCTTGACTGGTCGCGGGCGGTGACGACGCGCGCGCTCACGCACTGATCCTCCCCGACGAAACGAAGGAGCACAGGCCAGATGGTCGAGATCTTCACGGTCGGGGGCGGCGACTACCTCGTCAATGTCTTCAACGCGGTCGCCGCCTGGACCGGGAACGGGGGCTACAAGAGCCTGCTACAGGTTGTCCTCGTCATGGGGCTCGGACTTTCGGCGCTGACGCTCGCGTTCAACCAGGACTGGCGCGCGTGGATCAACTGGTTCCTTGGCGCAACGCTCATCTATTCCTGCCTCATGGTTCCGCGTCTCGACGTGCATCTTACAGACCGGCTCAATCCCGGTCTTGCGCCGGCCGAGGTCGACAATGTCCCATTGGGCCTTGCGCTCATGGCGAGCTTCACCAGCCAAGTCGGTGATTATCTTACCGGCTCGGCCGAGGTCGTGTTCGGCCTGCCGGGCGATCTCAATTACTCAACCAACGGCATGATCTACGGCGCGCGGCTCTACGATGCGACCAGAAGCCTGCGGATCTCCGACCCCGAATTTGCCGCAAATCTCGACGAGCATTTCCGTCAATGCGTGTTCTACGACGTGCTGCTTGGCCGCTATTCGATGAAGGATCTGGCCGAGGCGAGCGATATCTGGGCAACGATCGCACCGGGTAGCCAGGCACGTGCGCAGCGCTTCCTGACGCGCGATCCGTCGGGCACAGTCACGTCCGGGATCGTCACCTGCCGCGAGGCCTACACCGCACTCAGCACCCAGTGGACCTCGCTCATCGACGAGATGGGCACGCTGTTCGGGCGCCAGCTCTATCCCAATCGGACCGAGGCACTTGCCAAAGCCAAGCTCATGGCGGACCTGCCGGTTGCCTACCAGTATCTCGCCGGAGTCTCGGCAAGCGCGTCCGATATCCTCAAGCAGACGCTGACGATCAACGCGATGAGCCAGGCGATGCACGCGATGGCCGGCGCGAGCGGCACAGGCGCGGTCGATGTCTACGCGCAGACCCGCGCCGACATCCAGACCGAGCGCACCTACGCCTCGATCGCGAGCAACGCGATGAAATGGGTGCCGCTGCTCAACATCGTCCTCACCGTGCTCTTCTACGCGCTCTTCCCGGTGCTGTTCCCGCTGTTCCTCCTGCCCCGGACAGGACCGGCAGCGCTGAAGGGCTACATGACGGGTTTCTTCTATCTGGCCGCATGGGGTCCGCTTTTCGTCATTCTCCACATGATGCTCATGGCCAAGGGCGCGGCCGATGTGAGCGCAGCCGCGGCCGGCAACGGCCTGACGCTCGCAACCTTCACCGGCATGGCCGATGTGAATTCCGACATAGGGGTGCTCGCGGGTTACCTTATCGCCTCGGTGCCGTTCCTTGCCGGCGGGGTCGCGCGCGGCGCGCTCGCGATCTCGAGCCAGGCGACCAGCTACCTCAATCCCAGTCAGAACGCGGCAGAGGAAGCCGCACGCGAAGCGAGCACCGGAAATGTCGCGCTCGGCAACACCAGTCTCGACAATTCGACGATGCTGACCCGCCAGTTCGCGCAAGGCACGATCGCGCCGAGCTTTGCCTATGGCGCGGGCCAGACCCGTACGGTGAGCGAGAGCGGCTCGGTCGAAACCGGCTTTGCCGGGGCGAGCTTCGACCAGGTCCCGAATTCAAGCTATCCGTTCGCGCCGAGCCTTGGCCAGGAATTTACCTCGCGGCTCTCGACGCTCGCCTCCGAAGCGCGCTCGAACAGCGAGACCATCTCCAACATTGCCGCGCAATCAACGTCGAACGCTGTCACGCGCTTCAACGAACTGCGCGATCAGGTCAACCGCGGCAGTGCCTTCGAAAACACCACCGGGCAGTCGAGTTCGGACAGCATCCAGACCGCATTCAGCGAAGTGGATCAGGTTTCCCGTTCGCTGCAGCGCCAGTTCGGACTGTCGCGGCGCGCGGCCGATGATATCACGACGGCCTGGTTCGTAGGTGGCGAAGCAGGTGTCAGCGCTGGCGTAACCAATGGGGTTGCCTCCGCGAGCGCAGGTCTAAAGGGCGGTGGAAATCGCACCTGGACAGATAGTGACATCGGTATTGCCTCCGAAGAACGCGGGCGAATTCTGGGCAGTCTCCAGCAGCAGTCCGACAGCCGGAACTGGTCGAGCACACGCGATGGCTTTGTGCGCACCATCAGTTCGACAACCAGCGGATCGCTCTCCAGCGCGGTCAACGGACTATCGACCTCGCTTACCGAAGCCGAGAGTTACACGCGCGAAGCCCGTCGAGCCGAGGAAATCGCCAACCGGCTGGAGACGCAGGCCTCCCTGTTCGAAGGCAGAAGCGCCGCCGGCTCGCTGAACCTCTCCCAGGCATATCGTGAGTGGGGTCTCGCCGAGATCGAACGCAATCGGGATTACTATGGGCCGGTCCGGTTCGACGACATCGATTTCCAGCTCAGCGCAAAAGGGCAAGCGCTTCAGGGCAAGTTCGTCGCCAACTATGCCGATGACCTCAAGGCTCAGATTGAGGACAAGCTCGTGCTCTCCTCAGATCCAGCCATCAGTCGGCCTGACATCACTGGTGAAGCCGGTGTCAGAAGCGGCGTCAACGTCGGGAGCAGCGGCGCCTACTCGGCGCCTGAAGTGGATTTAAGCGGTATTCGCAATGAAGTCGAAGCAGCTCGCACTTCGGGAGCACAAGGGATTGAGCGGACACAGGCAGAATTGCAGCGCGTGACCGGCAGCGCTCGGGGGGCAAGTGCCGATATCGCAGATCAGGTAAAGGAATGGGATGGTCCGGACGAACCGGTTACCAAAGGCCAGCCTGCGCGCCCGCGAGGAAGGCGAAGCCGAGGAAAATCACAGTGACGCAAAAGATCGTCAGCTTGCGGCCCCAGGGATCGGCCCACGATTTGCGCAGGCGGTATTGCATCAGGCGGTCCTCGCGGATCGCCTGATCGATTTCAGCGAAGCCTTCCCACCGCTGGGGCGGGACCTCAGTTGCCTTGTTGATGTCGAAGTCGGTCATCAGCGCATTCATGTTCGTTACTCCGGCAGAACATACAGGAAACGGATGCGTTGCGCGAGGAAATAAGGAAGGCTCCAAGGCAACATTATCGTCCGAGCGCCCCTTCACCTCTCATGACCTAGGTTGCGGACACTCCGGAACGGCGGCTTGGGAAACGCCAAGGACGAAAAGCTGCCGTTCCCATTGATAGATGACATTGTCGGCAACGCGCCCCAATCTCAGTCATTCGTTTGCCGGGCGTGATCGCTCAAAAGCTGACGTCAGACCGAGCCCACATCGGTGTAGTGCCGCTCCCTTGGGAGAACGCTCTCGTCAAAAAACCGCGCGATCTCGTCCTTAAAAATATCGAAATCTCGGTCCGCTGAGCCCGGAAGTACAGACAGCGCCCGATCGTAATCGTCCATTTCAACAGTTCCGTCCTCGCCAAGAGGCTCGATCCGGAAACACTTGTCTGGTCCTAGCAGAAGCTTGGTCTGAGCTGTTGCGTTGTCGGTCGTCAGGAACATCGCTGCTTTGATCGCCGCGCGCCAAGAGACTGCGCCGCCTAGTGCTGCCTTAGGGCGCAGCTCGAACGGCGGATTGCCTGTGCCGACGCTAAGGATATCAATTTGGTCAGGCGAAATCTCGTACGCGCTCAAGACGTCCACGAGCGCCACCATCACCGGGTTATTCGCCCATACGCCGCCATCAATGAAAATACGACCAGACGGCGAGTGCTCGTGCCCTTTCAAATAGGTTGGGGCCGCCGAGGTCGCGCGGGCGACCTCCCAGGCGCGCGTTTTGTAGTCGTTGCGAAAGTCCGAGTGATGGTCGGTCTTGAACACCGCAATTTCGGTCTTGGGAACCATGAAGGCAGGGATGACCACCCGCGTCGTTGCTTCGCCAAGGGAATGGTCGCCGAACCGGAGCTTCAGCGCCTTTTCCAATTCCCCGTGATCGAGATGCGGCCGGAACAACCAGCGAAAGCCTCGCCACCATCGACCGATGCGGTCTGTCGGCAGCGGAGGAAATATCTTGCGCCCGTCATTCACGTAGAAATCCAAAATGTCCGACGTGGAGAAGCCGAGCGCGAGGCCCAGAGCGATTATGCCGCCAGTGGAGGTTCCGGCGATCATATCGAAATAGGATGCCAAAGGCTTGCCAGCGGCCAGTTCCTGCTCGCATCGGGAAAGGAATTGCGCGCTGTAGATGCCCTTGATGCCTCCGCCGTCGAGCGAAAGTATCTTGAAAACCTTGCCACGCGGCCAAGGCTGACGGACCCGGCGAGACGCCAGGCTTCCGGCGCGGCGATCAGTGAACATCAGCCACAACCGCGCGAACGGACTCCGCTTCGGCGACCGTCATCTGCGCGACCGACTCGTACCCGACGCTTGGTCCTAGCCACTCCCCGGTAAGGTGCCACAACTCGTAGTAGTGCAGCCACTCGTTCGCCCACTTTACCGTGGTCTCCGCGATAAGATCCGCGTCGCTCCACTCCCGCCCGTCGGGGTCGAACAAACAAAGCCCGGACTTTTCAGGGTTGTCCGAATCGAACATCAGGTGCGGAATCTGGTCATAGGTGCCTCCCGGCCGAGGCTCGATCGGCGGTTCGGCAATAATCACATAGGGCCGATCAATCTTGCCCGGCCACCACAATATGCTCACCGCATAGGCTTGCGCGCGCGGCTTGAGCACTCCGCGCCAGATCACAAGGCCGTTATCGTGGCGCCGCCCGTCGAAGTTCGGCCACAGGCGGCGCATGGCATTCAGTTGTGCATGGGTGGACCGTGTGCCATCAGCCACCCGGGGCATCTCCCTTCGACGGTAGCCGACCGGGATGGAAGCGGTGCTGGGGAATTGGCTGTGTATCCGGCTTCGAGGCAGCGATTGCCGGCGTGTAGATCGTGCCGGAACCCGGCTTGATGAGCAGGTCGTCCCCGCTGGTGTTCCTCCGGTCATAGCGGTCCTTGAGGATACGGCGTTCTTCCTGCCCGAACCGTTCACCAAACAATTGGTCGATCTTCTTCAGGATCGCGCTTTGCGAAGAGCTGTTCATTTCTTCGATCGCGTCAGCCAACAGGTCGAGATGATCCGCGGCCGTGCTCATGTCGGCTTCCGCCTCCGGCCACGGTCGCGGCCAGCGATCATTAATCTTGTCGGGCGGGTAGCTCGGATTGGCTTCGCGAGGCACCGTGCTGCGCGCCAGATGCTCGCGCAGGCTATTGGAGATGAACTTTGACAGGGCATAGAGTTGAAGGGTCAACCCGCCGCGGACCAGGCCCATGTCGCCAGTGAGCTTAGTGAGCCAGATCGACGGGGGCCGTTTTAGGCGTAAGCGCGCGTAGCAAAGGTTGAGGTACCGCTTTAGAAGCTTCAGCGCGACTGCTTCCTGCGCGTCGATGCGCGAGGGAATCATCGGCGGCAGCGGTACTTGCTCGGCGTCGGCGAGAATGCGGCGCTCCGCTTCGTCGAGAACGATTAGACGAGACACTCCAGCCGCGTCGCGCGCAGCTTTAAGCTGTTTTTCGAACGAGTGTTCGCCGATGCCCACAACGGTTCGAAACCAACCAGTGAATCCCCAGGGATTCGAGTCGACACGATAAGCTGATCCGGTGTCCGGCGAGTGAAAGATGTGGCCGGGCCGCTGACCGCTCAGGCGCTGCCGGCGATCCATGATTGTGACGTCCATGTGCATAAACGCGAAGCGGACCTGAACACAGCGGGTGCAACGAACAACCCCGATAGCGCCAGGGAAATTTTTCAGCGTGTCGAACAGCTGGTCGAGCGGTTCACTCTCTGACCAGTGAAGCGGTACGTCGATTTCCACGATCGCATCAACGTCGAAACGGTCGTCGTTGTCGCCGCTCAAGATTGTCGTGCTGGTTGCGACAGAACCCTGCGCATAGATCAGGCTTTCGCCATCGACGAGATATGGCCGCAACGGACTCGTAGGACGTTCGACATGTTCTTTGAGTCGCCGATAGCGGTTTTCCGCGATCTCTCGATCGTGCGGGCTGAGTTCGATGAGGACAGCCAGATCGAGAAGAATTTCGTCCAGAGTGGATGTATCAAGTTCGCGGGCGGGAGCAGTCGCCATTGTACTTTATCCTTTCAGGGAAAACGGATCGTTTTCGGAATCCTTGCGCTTGCGAATCCGGCCAGCGGCCACAGGTCGGTTGAGGCTTCCCTTTCGGTGCGCAATGTGCGATTCGCGTGTCATTCGCACAGGCTGACTTGCAGCAGCCCCTGTGTCAAGTGTGTCATCAGCACGGGATTGTATGAAAAGTTTTGAAGCGAAGTTGGTAAAGGCCGTCGCCGAGAAGCGGGAGCGTTTGGGTCTGAGCATTCGAGCCCTCTCAGCGCAGGTGGGCATCAGCTTCTCAACGCTGGCACGGATCGAACGTGGCGATGGATCGCCAGACACGAATTCCAAGATCCGCTTATTAGAATGGCTAGGTGAGGACGCTGCGGACCTAGGTCACGATTTTGAACGCGTCGCACAGGTCCACTTCCGCGCCATGAAAAACGTGCAGTCGGGAACGGTCCAGTCGCTGCTACGAGCGGCGAGCTGTCTTAAGGACGAATTCGGCGCGGACGGCGACGATGTGGCCAACGGACCCGTGCCGGTCGCGGACGCAGAGCCCTATCCCGAACTTTCGAAGGATCAGTTGGAAGCCATCGCTTCGAAGTTTCGAAGTGACCTTGGACTCAGTGAAACCGATACGCTCGAACCCTTGGAAGTCGAGGTGGAGGGTGTACAAGTCATCCGCCTGACCGAAACCGACTGCCTTGATGGGCGGACCCTACGCAAACTCCGCGACGATGCATGCTCGGAATGGTCAGCAATGAGCCTGCCTCTTGATCGCGAAATGGAGATGTGGGTCGTGCTCTTAAATGATTGCCACACTGTGGAACGACAGAGGGTAACATTGCTCGAGGAGTATTGGCACATACTTATGGGACACAAGCTGACCAAAGTCTCAAGAGTGGCTGAGGCGTATGGACGTACCTATGACAGTGCTGAGGAACACGACGCCTATTATCTGGCTTCGGCGTCCTTGCTTCCTCGCGAAGTCGTTCAGAAAGCTGTTACCGACGGTGTAGCGGCGCCCGTTCTGGCAAAGCGGTATGGGACATCACCACAGTTGGTGGAGTATCGCATTAAACGTCTTGGCCTGTGGCGTGAACATGCTGGTAAAAAAGTTGCCCTCAAAAAGGAGTAATGCGTTTAGGCTTTGAGAAATATTTGCGGTGTCCGCTTTCACGAAACCTTGGCTAACAGTCGGCGGTCCGCTTCCAGCCCAATCACTTCCATTTAGCGATGAAATCAAAAATCTTCGACTTTCCCTTCAGTTAGTCTCGTCAGGGCCTTCACCGTCAAGATCAATGAATCTCCCGATCTTTCTCGCACGAAGAGGCGACTTTTCTGAAATGCGCTTCAGCGCTTCTCTAGAGGCCTGATCGATAGCAGCAGCCTCCGGTCGATGGGATCGTGCAAGCTGGCGAATAATCTCGATTGAGTGCCTGACCTCTTCGCCCTGCAAAGCCTCGAACATCAGCTCAAAATTGTCCGGGCCTTGGCGTGCCATGAGCATGACATCGCGCTCGTCGTAGGCTCTCCGTACGCCTATTTCTCGCAATACATCGAGCGGATCTCGGTCATCAACGTAGTTTGCGCGTGCTTCGGCGAACGCAGCGCGAAGCGTATCCTCCACCCTATCTCCGCCACTGAAATGAGAGCCAACGTCAAAGAACTCCGGCCTCTGTGAAGCATTCGCTTCTATGTAGGCTTTCGTGACCTCTGCAGCTTGATCTTCCCTGCCACATTCGCGCAAGATGTAGATTGCACTATTGATGTTCACAGCATTGGTGAAGGCCGCGTCTTTCAGTGCGCCCTCGTAGACCGCGTCCAGGAAGACGTCGTCATCGGTGGCCAACGATCCATGATACAGTTCATGCCAAGCGCGGCTAAGCGCGTTATTGCGCGAGTTCGCCTTGAGTTCAGCTTCGAGCTGTTGAGCAGTTTCTCTTATATCGGCTTCAACGAAATAGCCCGCCTCTGCTCCGTCGATAACCGCCCTGTCGAGATCGTTTGCGTATCGAAACGGGTAGTCCGCCACGATCTCCTGGAAGCGCTTGAATTCGGGATCGACAGGTTTGTCGCCAAAATGCGCGCTCATTGACAGAGCATTGTAGCGCCTCATAACATCGATCGGCGGTGCTAGCTTCGGCTGCTGAACAGACCAACTGGCCAGAACTAGCGTCGCAAGCGCTTCATCCGCGATGATCGGATCATAGTTGTCGAGGATCCGAGCGAGGCGCTTAGCTAGGCGCTCGATCTTTCTAATCACGCGGATATTGGTGATGTCCAACTGCTCAATACGGGAGCGGATCAAGTCGGCGAACGAAGCATCATGATCGAGTGCGATGTCGCATGCCTCTGAGGTGGTCGGCTCGAACTTCAGAGTGACATCAGCCACCTTTTCAAGCTGTCGCGCGAACTCGTCTTGATCGTCGTGCTCTTGGTCGTTGAGCAACAAGACGACTTTGCAATGGCGCTCTTCCTTGAGGAGGGACGCAAGACCGAGAACCTCTCTGGTCCCTAAGCCGTCGCCGGCACGCTCAAGGTCGTCGAAACAAATAAGCTGATTCCTGACTGTCAGGATAGCCGCCTTGGCAAGCAGATCCGAAACGCCTTGACGATTGAAGAATGCTAGGGCGCCGTCAATTATTGGCTTTAGCTTGCGGCCAGCATTTCGGTCGCCAACCATTTCCCGAAAGGTCTCGGGACTGGGATCTTCGCCAATTGCATCGCCGGTGACGGTTCGCTCAAAGAGGGCGTAGCGCAAATCGTCGAGCGAGTTCAGACCAAAAAGCGAGACATAGGCATATCGCCTCATCGCCAGGTTGTTATCGTCGCGCGCTTTGCGCAGAAACGTGCGCCAACCAAATGTCTTTCCGACACCCCATTTGCCCTTGATGCAAAGGACCTCAGGGATCGGGTCCGAGAGAAACCGGCGGACCTCTTCTTCAACAACCGCGAGCGTCATGTTGACCTCCCAACCTTCTTATCGCCCTTCCCAATCGGTTGGTGAATGGACGCTCCAATTCCTATCTGTGGCGGCTACGTGGACGTAGTGGGACGAGGTCAAGCGGAGGAATGTCAATCTGATCTCAGCCCAGCGCCTCTCTTGCCTCGGCCAGATCGATCCGCGCCTCGTACGAGTGCTTACGCAGCAAATGCAGCAGGTTGGCTCCGTTCAATAGAGAAAGGGGCTTCGATGTCGCAAATTTGTGCGCATCTGGACCAAAGTCAGAAGTTGTCACGAGAATTCCTTTGGTGGCCCCTTCGTTCATGACAGTCCCGTACAAATCACGAACAGCAGTGACGCCGACAGTACGTGTGTAGCGCTTGGCCTGGATCACAATCTTGCCGCCACTGATTGGGTCGGGATCGAATGCAATCGCATCTACTCCCTCATCCCGGCTCGATTGAGTGACTTTGACCTCCCCGCCCCGCGAACTGAATTCTTTCTCGAACAGTTCGCGGATCAGGTGCTCAAAATCTTCCCAGTCCATAGCAGCCAAGTTGACCGAAGCATCGAGGGTATCGGCGATCTCGCGGCCATCGACGAAGCGCCGGTCGCTTTTGTCGATACTGATAATCGGCGGGATTGGCGCAAGGGCCGCCAACGAGGCGGCGGAAACGCCGCTCAAGGCCTTGAAGCAGGCCTTGGGTTCGACATGAGCGAGATCAATTTTCTCGAACTCGGCTCGCGAACACAAAACGGAAAGGATGCAGTTGCGGTTTGAAAGCCCGATGGCGGGGTTAATAGCGGTTACGAAGCCATTGAACGCCACGTTCTCGATGTTTTGGAATTCATCTGCTTCGAGAACCTCATGAATGCTCCGCAAGGCAATCTGATAGATCGTGTCTTCGAACAGATCCTTTTTTGCACGAACGGCGAGCAAGGTTTCCTTTAGTTCGCCGGTAGCTCGTACGAACCGGACGGTCTTCACGGTCGGGAGATCGTTGGGGTTCGGCAGCTCATACTCAATCAGCAAAGTCTTGTCTGGGGCTCGGTAGTCGAGGACGAACTCCTTCTCGATCAGACCGTGGTAGTCGGAAGCGTCCAGAACGAGAGAGGCATGTTCCATCACCGCTTCTTCATCGCCCCTTCGCAGGGATCCGATCAGGTCTTCAATCGCCCGGTTGTGTTCTGCAACTTCTTCTTCATGTGCTGCCTTGTCCTCAGCATGTTTGGTCAGGAATGCGGCCTTCTCCATCTCGTAGGCGACAACTGCCTTCTCGTGCACTTCCTTTCGAGCCATTTCGCGGCTTTGCCATTCTTCCATTCGAGCAGCGTAAGTCTCTTCAGCTTGCTGGATTAAGTCGGCCTTTTTGCCGAGCAATGTGTCCCAGAAGGTAATCTTCGGCTCCTCGTAGGCCGGTTCCTCCTCACGCTCGAGTTGCGGGCGCGGTCTGTCGAACTTGTTTGAACGCGCAAATCCATCCTTCCTGCGAAGCTCTTCCCAATCGACTGTGTCGTCGATCCCGAGGGTATGCGACAAGATATTGGAGAGCCGGTCGCGTTCGAGTTCTGCCTGCACCGTGAGGCGTTCCGCTTCCGCTTTGCCATCAGCAAACATCGTTTTTATGTTGTGCTTGTCCGTCTTCTCGTCCCACGAAGCCAGAAGCGCGTTTGCCTTCTCCTGCAGAATGGACAGGTCTGGAGCCCCGAGCTCGCGGTGAAGGTTCAAGGTTCGATGACGAAAGTCGATATAGTAGCGGAGGATGCGATCGCCCCTCGCGCTCCATTTGACGTGGAGATCACCCACCGAAATGTCGCTTAGATATCGGCTTTCGACTGTGATACTTGCCATGACGCCCCTTTAATCAGCTGCAATTCGCAAGCGTATCCGAACCAAGCCCACAGTTTTGGTTGCTTAAACCCGAATTTCATAATCTTTTCACCCCATGAAATCCTCAAGGCCCGACACCATATTGACGATTGGACTGCCCTACTGATTCAATATTGGAATTCTGAGAGAGGTAAAGCACATGACGAAAATCAAAGGCAAAAATGACGGTCCCGGCGGCCGCAATGAGCACTATGACATCGGAAGCCGAAAAAACGTTCCACGGCGGAACGCAGTGGCGGAGGTGAAACGTGGCGAGCATCCCGGTGCACACGTGGTGAAGATCAACAACCGCGAATATGTGCGCGACAACCCCGACAATTCGAAGAAGGATAATGTGAACGGGAAATAGCGCTCATCTTGTAGTTGAGACGGAACATGACAATTGAGTCTGAGTGATGGGCACCCTCTGCCTTTGGTCGAATGTCCGCTTCTTGAGTAACCACGCCGAAACTGGACAGTATGCAAACGGGCCAGTTACAGTCATCGTCGGGCTGCTGAATGAATGGCAGTTACTGACGGGCGAATTCAAGCCTGTGAATGACGGCTTTGTTCGCGGAGTGCGACTGATATAATATTTTTGGGGCGGGATGGCTGAGAGGGAGGCGACCGATATTGTGCCCCTCCAAAAGCCTGGTCCGTCAGATTCTCTCAGCCAGCCTGAAATCCTGTTTTTCGCAAGAGTTGTTGCTCCTACCATGACAGCCAGTTTGGGAGGCCACATGCTGCGAATTCTGATCGATACTTGCGTCTGGCTCGACATTGCCAAGGACTATCGCCACCTCAAAACACTAGATGTGCTCATCGACCTGATCCGCGATGGCGAAGCCGAACTTGTCGTGCCTCAACAGACGTTGGACGAGTTCGAACGGAACAAGGGGCGCATCGTCAAGGAGACCAGCCAAGGCATTAGCGCGGTCTTCAAGCGGGTCAGTGATGCCATTCGCCAACATGGTAGAGGTGGTTCCGCCTTCTTGGACAGTTTGGCGGCTGAGTTAAGCTAATCCCAGTTGTTGTTTATGCCGCCTGTTTG
>NZ_MWMO01000003.1 GCF_002556635.1 Novosphingobium sp. PC22D
AACCTTGTGATTTCGATTACTTGGACTTCGATAAAACCCACGCTTTCCTGCGGGCTTCAGCGTTCTTCACCGGCGACCAGCTATCGAGCTGGTCGCGCAACTGGACCAGGCTGGTGATCCGCTCGTTGAGCATGGCCCGCCAGTCCTGGCTCAAGGTCTGCCACTGGCGCGCGGTGATGGGCACCGAAGGGAACTTGTCGAGATGCTCCTTGATCAGCGTCAGCGGCACGCCCGCGCGCTGGGCGATCCGGATGATGGCGACGCGCCGCAGTATCCCGCGGTCATAGCGCCGCTGGTTGCCCCCGGTCCGCCACCCCTGGAGCAAGCCCTTTTTCTCGTAGAAGTGGATCGTTGATATGGCAACGCCGCTGCGCTGCGCCACCTCGCCCACTGTAAGTGTCTGTTTTCCCGAAGTTGCCATAAAGACCAAAACCAAAACCAATGTTCAGGTTTGAGCTAGGCGGGATGTCCTGCCGATGCAAGGGGCCGCATGATCGCAAGAGCCGGTCTGGAAAATCGAAAAAATCGATATTGACCTGAACTATAGTTGAGGTTGTAGAGGGGGTGCCGGCTCGCTTCCCCGGTGAGCAATTCCGCCACCTGCGGAGCAATATTCGAGGAGCCGACATGAATCTGCTTTACGAACCGCTCGACCCATCGTCGGGAAGGCCGCGCGATGTCTTCGCCGCCGTTATCAAGCCGTCGTTGCAGAGGCTTCATGCCAAGTCCGGCGTCGGTCGGTTATGGGGCCACGTCGCGGGATTCGGTTCAGTGCGGAGGGAGTTAAGGAAATGACGGGGGCAGATTCAGTGGAGGAAAATCCGCGCGATCGTTTCGGGCCGAAGGCGCGCAACATCGTGCTGGCCGTCGTCGCCCTGGCGGTACTGCTCGGGCTGCTGTTCGCCTGGCGCGCCATGCGCAACGGCGGAGGGCCGATGCCGCCGCGTCAGGCGGTTCCGGTCGCGGCTCTGGTGGCGACGCCCCGGGACGTGCCGAACGCGCTGGAAGCGGTGGGTACGCTGACGGCGGTGCGCGAAGTGACGCTGTCGCCCGAAGCCGCCGGACGCGTTTCCGCGATCCGGTTCAAGGCCGGCAACTACGTCGGCTCGGGATCGCTGCTGGTCCAGCTCTATGACGGCCCCGAGCGGGCTGATCGCAAGGCGGCGCTGGCCAGCGCCAAGTATGCGCGCCTGCAGCTCGAGCGGACCGAAAAGCTCATTCCTTCGGGCGCCGAATCGCGTGAACTGCTCGAGCAGCGTCGCGCCGAACGCGATCAGGCGGTCGCCGCGGTTGAACAGATCGATGCCCGCATCCGCCAGAAGCAGGTGCGCGCGCCGTTCGCGGGACGGCTCGGCATCCGCCGGGTCGATCTCGGCCAGTACCTCAATCCGGGCGACCCGGTCGCGACACTGACCGCGCTCGACAGCCTCTACGTCGAGTTTGCCGTTCCCCAGCAGGAGCTGACGCGACTGGAGCCGGGTACGACGGTCAGCGTCAGTTCCGATGCCTATCCCGGCCGCCGGTTCACCGCGCGCGTGAACGCGGTCGAGCCGGTCATCGACGGGGACACCCGCAACGTGACCGTGCAGGCGGTGATGCGCAATCCCGACCAGGCGCTGCGCCCGGGCATGTATGTCACGGCGGCGCTCGCTCTCCCCCCGCGCAAGGGGGCCATCGTCGTACCGGCCACGGCGATCCAGACTTCGGCGCAGGGTGACAGCGTGGTCATCATCCGCGGCAAGACGCCGAAGAAGACGGGCAAGGCGGAAATCGTTCCGGTCAAGACCGGCGCAAGACTAGGAAACTCGGTGATCGTCACCCAGGGCATTGAGCCCGGAGACGTCGTGGTGGCGCAAGGGCAACTGCGCGTTCAGCCCGGGGCCGAAGTGAAGGTCACCCAGATCGTTCCGCTCGAGAGAAAGTGACATGGCCTTTACCGACACCTTCATCAGGCGGCCAATTCTGGCCATCGTCGTCAGCCTGCTCATTCTGCTCGTCGGACTGAGCGCGGTCTTCGGGCTGCAGATCCGCCAGTATCCGCGGATGGAAAGCGCCACGATCACCATAGACACCTCGCTTCCCGGCGCCACGCAGGACGTCATGCAGGGGTTCGTGACCACGCCGATCGCGCAGGAGATCGCGACCGCCAACGGGATCGAGTATCTGACCTCGACTTCCAAGCCGGGCAAGAGCCACATCGCCGCGAAGCTGGTCCTCAATGCCGACGCCGACCGCTCGATGACCGAGATCCTCTCGAAGGTCCAGCAGGTGAAGTATCGCCTTCCCGAAGGCACCACCGACCCGGTCATCGCCAAGATCACCGACGGCGCTTCGGCGGTTCAGTACATCAGCTTCGCCAGCGAGAAGCTGGATTCCTCGCAGATCGTCGATTTCGTCAACCGCGTGGCGCGGCCGCTGATCACGTCGGTCCCCGGTGTCGCCTCCGTCGAGGTGAACGGCGGCGCGCCGCTCGCGATGCGCATCTGGGTCGACCCCGACAAGCTGGCGGGGCGCGGCCTGACGGCGAGCGACATCGCCGGCGCGCTGCGTGGAAACAACGTCCAGGCCGCCCCGGGCCAGCTCAAGGGCGAGAGCACCGCGATCAACATCACCGCCGCCACCGATCTCAAGGACGTCGAATCGTTCCGTCAGATGGTGATCAAGAGCAGCGACGGCAGTCTCGTCCGGCTCGGCGATGTCGCAACGGTCGAACTCGGCGGGCAGAACTACGATGCGGTGGCGCTCGGCGCCGGCAGGCCCGGCATCCTGGTCGCGATCTCGCCGACTCCGGACGGAAATCCCCTCGAGATCGTGAAGAACGTGAACGAGCTGATCCCGCGCCTGCAACGCTCGGCGCCGGCGGGGTTGACGGTGGAGAGCATGTTCGACCGTGCCCGCTTCGTCGATGCCTCCATCGAGGAAGTCGAGCATACGCTGATCGAAGCCATCATCATCGTGATCGTCGTGATCTTCCTGTTCCTGGGAACGGTGCGTGCGGTGATCATTCCGGTCGTGACCATTCCCCTGTCGTTGCTCGGAACCGCGGCGGTCATGTTGATGTTCGGCTTTTCGCTGAACCTTCTCACCTTGTTGGCGATGGTGCTGGCGATCGGTCTGGTGGTTGACGACGCCATCGTCGTGGTCGAGAACATCCACCGGCATATCGAGGAGGGCAGTAAGCCGATCGATGCGGCGCTGTTGGGCGCCCGGGAGATCGTGGGGCCGGTGATCGCGATGACGATCACGCTCGCCGCCGTCTACGCTCCGATCGGCCTGATGGGCGGGCTGACCGGCGCGCTGTTTCGCGAGTTCGCGTTCACTCTTGCCGGATCGGTGATCGTGTCGGGCGTAATCGCGCTGACCTTGTCGCCGATGATGAGCAGCAAGCTGCTGCACAACAAGATGGGCGAGAGCAAACTAGAGAAGCGGATCGAGCGCACCATGCACGGTCTGACGAAGCGCTACGACCGCGTGCTGGGCCATACGCTCTCGTCCCGAGGCGCGGTGCTTATCGCGGGCGTGGTAATCCTAGGGGCGACGGTGGTGTTCTTCACCGGGGCCAAGCGCGAACTCGCGCCGCCCGAGGATATGGGCTACGTCTTCACCCAGACCAAGGCCCCGCAATATGCCAACGTCGATTACACCGCGCACTTCAGCGGCGAAGTCGAGAAGTTGTTCCACGACATCGCCGAGTACGACGGAAGCTTCTTCGCGATCGGCGGGGCGAACGGTGCCAACATCGGCTTCGGCGGCATCATCCTCTCGCCCTGGGACGAGCGCACGCGCACGGCGAACGACGTCCAGCAGGATCTGACAGCGTCCACCGGAAGCGTGACCGGCGTCTACACCACGGTCTTTCAGGACAGTCCGCTCCCGGCGGGAAGCGGCGGCCTGCCGGTGCAGATGGTGATCCGCTCGTCCGATGAATTCTCCGAAATCTACCAGACGCTCCAGCAGGTCACAGGCGCGGCCTGGGGCAGCGGCCTGTTCGCCTTCGTCGACAGCGACCTCGCGTTCGACAGCCAGGACGCGCACATCAGCATCGATCGGGCCAAGGCCGGAGAGCTGGGCATCAGTATGTCCGAAATCGCCGATACGCTCGCGCTGCTGGTCGGGGAAAACTACGTCAATCGCTTCAACTGGTACGACCGCTCCTACGACGTCATCACGCAAGTCCCGCAGGACAAGCGCCTGACGCCCGAGAACCTGGGTCAGTTCTACGTGAAGGCAGGATCGGGCCGCCTGGTGCCGCTCTCCACCGTCGTGAGCATCGAGATCAATCCGCAACCGAACCAGTTGCCCCAGTTCAACCAGATGAACTCGGCCACGCTTTCGGCGGTGCTGATGCCGGGCGTGACGATGGGCCAGGCGGTCGACTTCCTGCAAAGCCAGGACCTGCCTCCCGGCATGACCGTCGACTGGCTCTCGAACAGCCGCCAATACGTGCATGAGGGTAATCAGCTCACGATCTCCTTCGGGTTTGCCCTGATCGTCATCTTCCTGGTCCTGGCCGCCCAGTTCGAAAGCTTTCGCGACCCGCTGGTGATCCTCGTCACGGTTCCGCTGGCGGTGTCGGGCGCGCTGGTCCCGCTCTATCTCGGGTTCACGACGCTCAACATCTACACCCAGATCGGCCTCGTGACGCTGATCGGCCTGATCTCGAAGCACGGTATCCTGATGGTCTCCTTCGCCAACGAGATGCAGCGCGATCACGGCTGGAGCCGCGTCGAGGCGATCCGCCATGCCGCCGCGGTACGTATGCGCCCGGTGCTGATGACGACCGCGGCGATGGTAGCCGGGCTCGTACCGTTGATCTTCGCGGCCGGAGCGGGCGCGGCCAGTCGCTATGCCATCGGCATCGTCGTGGTGATGGGCATGCTCGTCGGCACGTTGTTCACGCTGTTCGTTCTGCCGACGATCTACACCTTCGTATCCGCCGACCACCGGGCAAAGGCGCATACCGACGAAACGCAAATCGGGGAGACCGGCCATGCGTAAGGTCCGCAGCAAGATCGCCGTGCTCGCCGCGCTCCTGACAAGCGCGTGCGCAGCCGGCCCCGATTACCAACGGCCACAGGCGCCGTCATCGTCCGCTGGCGCCTTCGTCACCCGGGCGGAGGGTACCGATCCCACACAGCCGCTTCCGAACGACTGGTGGCGGCTCTACGACGATCCGGTGCTCGACAATCTGGTCGAACAGGCCCTGTCCGCGAACACCGACCTGCGCGTCGCCGCGGCCAATCTCGCCCGGGCCCGTGCGGTCCTGAGCGAGGCGCGCGCCGGGCGTCTGCCTTCCACGACGCTGTCGGGCGGCGGCTCCTACGGCGATACCGCGAGGGTCGGCGGTGATCAGGGCGGCGGCTTCGTAAACCTCAACGACACGCAGTGGTCGACCAACGCCTCGGCTTCGGTCTCGTGGGAAGCGGACCTGTTCGGCCGGATCGGCCGCAGCATCGAGGCTGCGCGTGCCGATGCCGAGGCGGTCGTGGCCGCGCGCGACGGCGTGCGGGTACTGGTCGCGGCGGAAACCACGCGCGCCTATCTCAACGCCTGCTCCTATGCCTATGCGCTCGAGACGGCCCGCCGCTCCTCCGAAATCAGCGAAAACAGCCTCAAGCTCGTCTCGGAGCGCGAGGAGGTCGGAGCGGCGAGCGGGCGCGATGTCGAGCGCGCCGGCGCGGCCGCGGCCACCGCGCGCGCGGCGGTGCCGATGATGGAAGGCCAGCGGCGGGTCGCGCTCCTCGAACTCGCCGCCCTGCTGGGCCGGACGCCGGATGCGATCCCCGAGGGCGCGCTGGCCTGCATGCTCCCGAAGCCGCCGGCCTCGGTCCTGCCGATCGGTGACGGCACCGCGCTCCTGCGCCGCCGCCCCGACTTGCGCGAGGCCGAGCGGCGGCTGGCGGCGGATACGGCGCGGATCGGCGTGGCCACGGCCGATCTCTATCCCCGCGTCAGCCTGGGCGGCTCGGGCAACTTCTTCCGCAACGACGACGTGAAGGGCAGCGATTCCTTCTCGTTCTCGCTCGGCCCGCTGATCTCCTGGAGCTTCCCCAACATCACCGTCGCCAGAGCCCGCATTCGCCAGGCGCGGGCGCAGTCCGAGGCTTCGCTCGCGACATTCGACGGCCGGGTCCTCACGGCTCTCAAGGAAGTCGAGCAGGCCCTGACGCGCGTCGACACCGGCCAGCGCCGGCTCGATGCCCTGCTGGAGGCCAAGGAGCGCTCCGAGCACGCCTGGCGCCTCGACGACCAGCGTTATCGCGCCGGATCGGTCTCCTATCTCGACGTCCTCGTGGCGCAGGGCGAAATGCTCGACGCGCGGGCCGCCTACGCGGATGGGTTGCAGGCCTTGTCCTCCGACCGGGTAGACCTGTTCAAGGCGTTGGGCGGTGGTTGGGGCGTCTCCGCGCAAGGCGACGCGGCCGAAGCGCCGGTGCAAGGCGAAAACTGACGTGGCAGGAGAGGCCCCGGCGCGGAACTTGCGTCGGGACCCTTGCCGGGATCGGCTCGCCATCGCGTGAGATAGGTGGCGCTTGTGCCGTCGCGGCTCGTGCGAACGTCCAGCACCGGATTGCGCTTTGACGATAGAATGTGTCGTTTGAGTGTTGCAAAATGCGCTCGGCCCATTCCATACTCGCCGCTCCCGGGACGCAAGCGAGGACGAGATGGCGAAACTGACCCGCGCATTCCTTTTGCCGATAGCCACCCTTTCGCTCGCGGCACCCGTGGCGGTGTTCGCGCAGGACTCCGCGCCCGACAAGAAGCCCGTGGAATCGGTCGACAAGCAGCATCGCGAGGACGTGAATGCCTCCGCGGCGCAAGGCTGGGCCTCGGCGCCGGTGGAGGAACGCGAGGTTTCCAGCCGGCACAGCGTTTCGGTGGGCGGCCGCAACCTTGCCTATACCGCGACGGCCGGCACGCTCACGCTGCGCACGCTCGAGGGCAAGCCGACCGCGAGCATGTTCTACGTCGCCTATACGCTCGACGGAAAGCCGGCGGGCACCAGGCGCCCCGTCACCTTCCTCTACAACGGCGGACCGGGCTCGCCGAGCTTCTGGCTGCACATGGGCTCGTTTGCGCCGGTCCGGCTGGAAACGGGCGATCCGGTCACGATCGGGCCGCCGCCCTATCGTTATGGCCCCAATCCGCAGACGCTGCTCGACAAGACGGACCTCGTCTTCCTCGATGCGATCGGCGCGGGCTATTCGCGCCCGCTCGGCGATGCGAAGCCGCAGGATTTCTACGGCGTCGACCAGGACGTCAACGCCTTCGCCACGGCCATCCAGCGCTACATCACCCGGTACGAGCGCTGGAACAGTCCGAAGTTCGTCCTCGGCGAGAGCTACGGCACGTTGCGCTCGGGCGCGCTGGCCTATGAAATGCAGCAGCGCGGCATGGCGCTCAATGGCGTCATCCTGCTTTCCTCGATCATGAACTACGGCTACCGCCAGCCGGGCCTCGATCAGGTCTACATCAACTACTTGCCCAGCTACGCCGCGACCGCCTGGTATCACAACAAGCTGCCGGACAGGCCTGCGGACGTTGCGAGCGTGGTCGAGCGCGCCCGCCAGTTCGCGCTGGGGCCTTACGCTTCGGCGCTTGCCAAGGGGCAGTCGATCTCTCCCGAGGAACGCCGCGCGGTGGCCGAGCAATTGAGCGCGCTCACCGGTCTTTCGACCGACTTCATCATCCGCGCCAATCTGCGGGTGGATCTCTATCGCTTCCAGAAGGAGCTCTTGCGCGACCAGCGCCTGTCGGTGGGCCGCTTCGATTCGCGCTATACCGGGCCGGACAGCGACGCGGCGGGCGAGGGGCCCGACAGTGACAAGTCGAGCGACGCCATCTCCGGCGCGTTCATCGCCAGCTTCCGCGACTATCTCGGCCGCGAGCTGGGCTATCGCTCCGACATGCCTTACCGGCTGAGCGCGCGCGACGCCGAAGGCTGGACGTGGAACTGGCAGCACAAGGCGGCGGGCGGCAACTGGCCGCAGAACAATCCCAACACCGCCGTCGACCTTGCGGCGGCCATGCGTGAAAATCCCTATCTCAAGGTCCTCTCGCTCAACGGCTACTACGACATGGCGACGCCGTTCTTCGGCACCGAGAACGATCTCGGGCATATGATGCTCGAACCGCGCGAGCAGCAGAACCTCGTTTTCCGCTACTACCATGGCGGGCACATGACCTACGTGAACCCCGAGGCGCTGGCCGAGCAGAAGGCCGACATCGCCGCCTTCATCGACTCGGCGGTGCGCTGAGGGTCTAGTCGCCGGCGGGGACGGCGAGGCGGCTGCACGCTTCCTCCAACGAGGCGGCATAGGCGCTCGTCCAGAGCTGTTCCTGCAGCGCGCGCAGCCGCTTGGCCATCACGGCGTCGCGCAGCACCACCTCGACGTTGCGCGAGGTGTCGAGATAACCGCCCTCCCAATTGCTCGTGCCGACCCAGGCGATGGCGTCGTCGATGGTCATGACCTTGGTGTGGACCACGCGCGCATAGGGAATCTCGCCCGAGGAAAGTTGCGGGATCGTCGCAACGCGAATCTCGACACCGGGCGCGGCGGAGAGGGCGAGGAGCCCCGGCAGCCGGCGCTCGGTCAGCGCCCAGTCCGCGATCAGCAGCCGCACTTTCACTCCGCGCGCCGCCGCCGCGCGCAGAGCGTCGTCGATGACGCGATAGTCTCCGCCGCCAAACGCGGTGGTCGAATATTGCATCACCTCGGCCACGATCTCGCGCTCCGCCGCGCCGATCAGGCTGACGAGCGCGGACTGCGAATCGCCGACACCGGGCGGGTTGTACGCATTGGGGCTCGCCACGAGCATGGCGCGCCGCCTCGGGGGCACATAAGTCTCCGCGCGCACCGGCGGGGCCGTCTCGCCCGCGGCGATGCGGGCCTGCGCCCGCCAGTCCTGTTCGAAGATCGCCTGGAGCCGCCGCGCGATCGAGCGGTCGGTGATGCGCAGCCCGGTCTCGTCGATCTGCGAGAGCGCGCGCCAGTCGAAGTTCTGGCTCCCGACATAGCCTTCGCGCCCGTCGATGACGAAGACCTTGGCATGGATGATGCCCGCGCCCGCCACGTCGCCCCAGGCGAGCGTGCGGAACTCGAGATTGGGGATGCGCTTGAGCCGGTCGATCGTCGCGGGATCGGACATCGCCTCGCCCTTCTTCTCCATCAGGAAGCGAATCCGGACGCCGCGCCTGCCAGCGGCTTCGAGCGCCTCCATCACCGGATCGAGCGCTTCGCCGGGTTCGCCGGTGACGTAGAATTGCTCGATGGCGATGTCGTGCCGGGCGCGGGCGATCATCTCGGTCCACACCGCGACCGGCTCGCGCAGATCGGGCGTCGCCAGCGTCGTTTCGGCTGGCGCATTGTGAACCAGCTCGAAGCCGGGCACCGAGAACTCGGCGCACACCGGGGCGGGCAGGGCGGCCAGCACCGCGGCGAGCGCGGAGAGCAGCGGCCCGATCCTCCTGTGGAGCATCGCGCTCATTCGGGGGCGCGGCGGCGTTTGAGGAACTGGGGCGGAATGGCGAGCCCGGTGCCCATCGCGCCGAGAATGAAGATCACCCGCAGCAAGGCGATCAGCGGCTCGCCGAGCGCGGCCCCTGCGACATCCTGCTCCTGCGAAGTCAGGGCGAGGAAGCCGAGGACGGCGCGCTCGAAATAGGCGCCGGGAACCATGGCGATGCATCCCGCCAGCGCCAGCAGGTTCGATGCCTGGCGGAATTCGGGCCGGGGCAGCCACACGAGTGTCGCGGTCATGAGCGCGGCGAAGAAGGTCGCGGCCTCGAGCGTCCAGCCGATTTCCTGGCAAAGCGTGCGCACGGTGAGCGCACCGGCACCGAGCCCGGCGCAGCGCACCAGATCGCGCGGCGCGAAGTTGAACAGCACGCCGAAACCCGCTGCCGCGATCGCTCCGAACAGCGCCTGATGGGCGACGTGGAGGATGTCGGCCGGGCTCATTGCAGCACGCCCAGCACCGCCTCGGCGCACCAGATTCCCACCGACGCGAAGATCATCAGCATCGCCACCGTCACGGCGCGGGCACTGCCGACCGTCGGAAAGCCGTCGATGATGTCGGTCTGGGCGTTGGTCGCGGGAACCCCGGGCACGAGCAGCAGGGTCGCCGCGATCGAGGCGAGACGCACACTCGCCGATCCCGCCACCGCCGAGAGCAGGCCGCCGATTCCCGCCGCCACGAAGGCGACGATCGCGGCCATCACGAACAGGTTGGTCCCGCGATGAAGCAACAGGTGCCGCGCGTACTGGCCGATCGCGCCGCCGATGAACACGGGCACGACCGCGAGCCAGTCCATCCCGAGCAGCCGTCCGAACGCCATGCACGCAGCACCCACCCCGAGCGCGACGACCAGCGGCGCGTGTCTGGGCGTCTCGGCCACGAGGGCATCGAGCCGCGCGCGTACCGTTTCCCAATGCCCGCCGTGGGCGGCGACGTCCTCGACCAGTTCGCGCACCGCCCGGTCGAGCCGATGATTGACGAGATGGCGGCCGACCGGGCGCATCCTCGTTACGCGATGCCCGCCGCCCGAGACGGTGAGCGTGAGCGAGGCAAAGCCCGCGCGCATTCCGATCGGTCGCGCGCCGAGACCGCGCGCCACGGTCAGCGCGCCTTGCTCGATCACTCGCACCGAGGCACCGCATTCCATCAGCACGCGGCCGAAGGCGATCGCGGTGTCGGCGATCTTCTCAAGGTCGTGGTAAAGCAACTTCGCGGCTGCCGGCGTGCCGCCGGGTTCGGGATATTCGGAAGGAACGGCAAGCGGGCCCGCCATATTGCCGGAATCTGCCGTCATCGCATCGGGTCCTCGTGGCCGGTAGCGGGATTATGCAGGGCCAGGCCCGGAGCAGCAAGCGCGGGCTGCGCGCGGGGCAATCCGGTGATCGGTCGATAGGCGCAGGTGCGCCCGGTCGCGCGGCGCGATGCCCCGTTCGCCGGGGCGCCGCGAAATGGCGCGGGCGGTCAGCCCGGAGTCGAACTTTTGCCGCTGCTGAGGTCGATAGCGGTCCGCAGGCGCTCTGCGGTGGAAAGCGCCTTTTCCTGCTCGCCTTCGTCGCAATCCGATTCGACCACGTCTTCCAGCCGGTCCGCGGCCTTGCCGAGCAGGCTCTTCAGCGCCTCGTTCTCGGCGCGCACATTGCCCAGCTTGTGCTTGAGCTCGCGGTTTTCCTCGTTGTTCGCGTCCACGCCGTTATCCCCGAATGCCCTGCCCAAAGCATACCGATTGTGCCGCCGATTCCAAGCGATCCGAAATCATCGTTCCGGATAAGCGATCGCGATCACTTCCCACTCCTTTTCGCCCGAGGGCAGGCGCACGGTCCGCAAATCGCCGACGGAGGCGCCGCGCAGCGCGCGCGACAGGGGCGCGCCCCAGCCGATCCGCCCGGTGCTCGCGTCCTGCTCGTCGTCGCCGACGATCATCACTTCCTTGTGGACGTCGTCCTCGTCGGCGATGGTGACCCGCGCGCCGAAATAGACGCGCGAGCGGTCTTCCTGCGCGGCCGGGTCGACGACGCGCAGCGCCTTCATCCGCCGCGCGAGATGCGCCAGTTCCCGATCGATCTCGCGCATGCGCTTGCGGCCGTAGAGGTAGTCGCCGTTTTCCGAGCGGTCGCCGTTTCCCGCGGCCCAACTCACGATCTCGACGATCTCGGGTCGCTCGCGGGACAGGAGATGATCGTAGCGCGCGCGCAGCGCGGAAAGGCCTTGGGGCGTGATCGGGGGACCGGCGGGTTTCATCGGCGCGATGATAGGCGAGCCCGGCGAGGCGGGCCAGCCTGTCGTGTCGGCGGGCTCAGCCCGGGGTGCGCTTGCCGAGGTAGCGGCTGAGCGGATTATCGCCCTTGTAGAATCCGCGTTCGGGATAGAGCGCTTCGTAGACCACGGCGTTCTCAAGCACGCGCTGGACGTAGTTCTTGGTCTCGTAGATCGGAATCCGCTCGATCCAGTCGACCCATTCGACCGAGCCGGTACGCGGGTCGCCGTTGGCGCGCAGCCACTTGTTCACGTTGCCGGGGCCCGCGTTGTAGGCCGCGACCGCGAGCGGATAGGCACCGCCGTAGTAATCCATCATCCGCGCGAAATAGCCGTTGCCGAGCTGGATGTTGTAGCTCGGATCGCTGATCAGCGCCGACCTGTCGTACGAAAGACCGAGCTTTCCGGCCTGCTCGCGCGCGGTGCCGGGCATGAGCTGCATCAGTCCGCTCGCGCCGGCATGGCTCACCGCGTTCTGCGCGAACTGGCTTTCCTGACGCGCGAGCGCGTGGACCATGATCCAGTTCGATCCGGGCGGCGTCACCAGGGTCGGGAAGGCGATCTTGCCGAACTCGGTATAGCCCTGCGCATGCGCGTTCTGACCCAGGATCACGCCGAGGTCGCGCCGCCCGATCTCGCGCGCGAGATCGGCGACGAGGACGTGGTCGACCTCGGTTTCGGCCTGGTCCGAAATCTCGCGGAAGAACTGGACGGTCGTGCGCCAGTCGGAATCGCGCGCGACTTCGCGCACCGCATTGGTAAGAGGCCGCGCCGCGAACTCGGCCGCGTCATCGCGCGAGGGGCGCGCCTTGGGCGTGACGTCGAGATTGGGGATCGGGCGTCCGAGCCGCTCGAGCGAGAGCTGGCCATAAAAGTACTCGGGATACTCGGCGGCCATCTCGAAATAACGCTTGGCGCCGTCGCGGTCTCCGGCTTGCGCCAGCGCGCGTCCCGCCCAGTAGAAGCCCTTGGAGCGGGTGCCCGGCGTCTGCGCGGCGGCGCCGTAGCGGTAGAACAGCGGCGCGGCGCGGCGTGCATCACCCAGATTCCACAGCGCCTTGGTGCCGCCCAGCCACATCAGCGAGGTGTAGTCGTCGCGCAGGCGATAGCTCAGCGTCGAGATGTCGGTGCCCGGTTCGAAGGCGTCGTCGATCTGCGAGGCGATCCGCACGGCCGGGTCCGAACCCGCCCCGCGCGCGGCGGTGAGCAGTTCCTTCACCCACTTCTCGGGCTCGGGGACCGGCTCCTTGAGCGGCGGGCGGTTGGCCAGCAGGTTGATCGCCGAGCCCAGGTTGCCCGATTTGCGGGCCTGGACGACGCGGTTGTAGACGTAACCCGGATCGCGCATCGCATCGCCATCGAGCGTAATGCCGAGGCTGCCCGGACCCGAGCCCTGCGCCAGCGCCAGCCGCTCCATGAACAGGTTGCGCTTGCTCGCCGACACAAACGAGATCTGCCGCTCGGCCTGCGTCGTATCGCCTTGCCAGAGCAGCGCGTCCATCCGCGCGTCGTGATCGCGCGAGTCGAGTTCCTTGCGAAAGTAGGTGAGAATGGTCGCTTCGTCGTTGGCCGAGAGCGTGCCCATCCGCCAGGCCTTGCGCGCCCATTCCTTGGCGTCGTTGGTGCGGCCGCTCAGCATCAGCGAAGTGGCGTAACGTCCGGCGGCCTCGCTCGACAGCGGGGGAAAGCGGTCGAAGAAGGCGACGAGCGTTCCGGCATCGGGCGATTCGCGGTCGAGCGCGCTTTCGGCGTAGCCGCGCAGCTTCTCTTCCTGCGGGAAGCCGGGATAAGTGATCAGAAAGCTCGCGTAGGAGCCGAAAGGCATGGAACTGGACGCGCTGAGCTGACGCCAGCGATCGATCGCCTGGCGCATCGCCATGTCGTGGCTCTGCATCAGGCGGGCCTTGGCGAGATCCCACTCGCGGCCCTCCTGGCAACGGGCGGGGGTGGAAACGCAGGCGGCTGTCAGCAACAGCATCAATGTCGAGGCACGCAGCATGCTGGACATTTTTGCAAAAGGCTCCTTATCAGGCGCTGAACGATGGCTCGCGTCGCGCCCCTTTGGCATCGCGGATCGGGTCGAAGTCATGAACCAAATGCAGGGGCAAAGTCCATGTTCTCGGGATCGATACCGGCGCTCGTCACGCCATTTCGCGATGGCGCGTTCGATGAGCCGGCGTTCCGCGCGCTGGTCGACTGGCAGATAGAAAGCGGCTCGAGCGCGCTGGTTCCCTGCGGCACCACCGGCGAGAATTCCACGCTTTCGAACGCGGAACACCATCGCGTGATCGAAGTCTGCATCGAGCAGGCGGCGGGCCGCGTCCCGGTGATCGCGGGGTGCGGCAGCAACGATACGATGAACGCACTTCTCCACATGAATTTTTCGAAGAAGTGTGGCGCCGCCGCCGCCCTGGTCGTCGCGCCCTATTACAACAAGCCCAGCCAGGCGGGGCTCATCGCCCATTTCTCCTATCTCGTGGAGCATAACGACCTGCCGATCGTGCTCTACAACGTGCCCGGACGCACCGTCACCGACCTGCAGCCTGAGACGGTTTGCGAACTCGCGACTCGCTATCCCGACCGGATCGTTGGCATCAAGGACGCGAGCGGCGATCTCAGCCGCGTTACCGACCACCGCATGGGGATCGGCAAGGACTTCTGCCAGCTTTCGGGCGAGGACGAACTGGCGCTGCCGTTCAATGCCGCGGGCGGAGTGGGTTGTATCTCCGTTACCGCGAACGTCGTGCCCCGGCTCTGTGCCGATTTTCAGGCCGCCTGCGCCGCGGACGATCTGGCCGAGGCGCGCCGGATCAACGACCTGCTCTATCCGCTGCACTACGCGATGTTCGAGGATTCCTCGCCCGGGCCCTGCAAGTACGCCCTGAGCAAGGTGCGCCCGGACATCGCCAACGAACTGCGGCTTCCGCTCGTGCCGTGCGGCGAGGCCGCGATGAAGGCCGTCGACGCGGCGCTTGCGCACGCCGAACTGGCCTGAGCAAAACGTCCGGGCGCATCCGCGCCGGGACGGTCAGGCCTCTTCGAGCAGGCCTTCGTGCTCCATCGCCTTGCGCACCGCGGGCCGCTGCTTCACCCGATCCTGGAACGCGCGCAGCGATGCGGGCAGATCGAGGTCGAAATGTTCGGTCCAGGTCGAGATCACGAAGAGATAGGCATCGGCCACGGTGAAGCGCTCGCCGAACAGGAACGGCCCGTCGATCGTGTCGGCAATCTCGCCGAAGCGCTTGTCCAGCATCTTGCTCGCCTTCGCTTTTTCCTCTTCCGAGCCCTCGGCGAAGAACGGGGCGAAGTTCTTGTGGAGCTCTGATCCGGTAAACGCGAGCGCTTCGAGCATGCGGGTCCGGCCCAGGGGTCCTTCGGGGACAAGCTTTGGCGCCTGCTGTCCGATCCAGTCGAGGATCGCCACGTTCTCTGTCAGAAGAGAGCCGTCGTCCAACTCGAGGGCGGGGACATAACCCTTGGGATTCACGGCGAAAAAGTCGTTCCCGTGCTCGGTCTTGCCGGTCGAAAGGTCGACCCGCTCATGCTCGAATGGCAAGCCGGCCTCGTGCAGCGAGATGTGGTCGGACAGGCTGCAAGCGCCCGGCGCGTAGTAGAGTTTCATGGCTTTTGCCTCCTTTGGCTTTGTCTCTCCAACGGTCGGGGACCGCTCAGCGATCCCGACAAGGCGGCGGGGCGGGGGCATATCGCGACGGATGGCCGGAAGGCTTGCCTGAACACGCGTTCAGCGCGATGATCGGCCTGCACGGGAAACGACAGGAGGATGGCCAATGGCAACGCTTGCCGCCGAGAAGAGCTGGACCGACCGCGACGCCGCGACCGGCGTTTATGCGCGCAAGGTCCTCGCCTATGTCGATGCGATCAAGGAAACGGTGGAGCGCGCCAAGGCGCCCGGGTTCGACGCGTCGGGCTGGGACGAGGTTGCGGCCATGCTCGACACCGAGAAGTTCCGGCGTGTCGGCAACGACAAGGCCGAGATGGGCTGGCCGGTCTACCGGGATCTCCTCATGCAATGGGGCACGACCACCGAGTTCTGGTCCGAATTCCGACGCATCAGCGAGGTCGGGAGCCGCGTGTTCCTCGAGCTTACCGAGCACAACCGGCCGGTCGGGGGCGAGGATGTGGTGGTTCATTCCTGCACTGTCTATGAGTTCGACGAGGCGGGAAAGCTGGTCCACCTCGACATCTATCTCCAGCACGACTGACGCTCGTCAGCGCCCGGTGCGGCCCGCAGAGGCGATCCCGTCGGTGACCCGGGAACGGTCCACGACAATGTGACGATTTATTTTTGGCCGGGGCATCCCTACATGGCCCCACCATGGCACGGCCCCAGCACAAGACATTCGACAAGCAGAAAAGCGTCGCGGAGAACCGACGGGCGCGGTTCGACTATCATATCGACGAAACCTTCGAGGCCGGAATCGCGCTCACCGGCACGGAAGTGAAGTCGCTTCGGTTCGGCGAGGGCTCGATCGCGGAAGCCTATGCCGACATCCAGAACGGCGAATGCTGGCTGGTGAACTCGAACGTTCCCGAGTTCAGCCACGGCAATCGCTTCAACCACGAGCCCAAGCGGCCTCGCAAACTGCTGCTGCACGAGCGCGAGATCGCGCGGCTGCAAGGCGCGGTCGAGCGAAAGGGCATGACCCTCGTTCCGCTCTCGATCTATTTCAACAGCCGCGGGCGCGCCAAGGTCGAACTTGCGCTTGCGCGCGGCAAGAATGCGGCTGACAAGCGCCACACCATCAAGGAGCGCGACTGGAAGCGCGAGCAGGGCCGCCTGCTGCGGGAGCACCGATGAGCAGATTCCTGACCAGGCTCTCGCGCTGGTTTCACAAGCAGATGCCGACGCACCATCAACTCGCGGAGAACCGCCTGACGCGTCCGTTCGCCCGCCGCACCGAGTTGTTCCGCTTCACGCGCCGCTCGGTGCCGCGCGGAGTCGCGGTGGGTCTGTTCATCGGTATCTTCGCGCTCATTCCCGGCATCCAGATCGTTGGTGCGGCGCTGCTGTGCGTGCCCTCGCGCGGCAACATTCCGATTGCCGCGGCGATGACGTTCCTTTCGAACCCCGGCACGACGCCGCTGATCATCGCGGCCTCGATCTGGGTCGGCAACCTGCTTGGCTTCCACGCCGACCTTACGACATTCTACACGCTCTACGAAAGCGGAGCGGGGCTGCGCGAGTGGACCTACTGGATGCTCTCCAACGCCGCGCCCGCCCTGGTCGTCGGGCTTTTCGTGATTTCGACGGTATGCTCGGCGCTCGGCTACCTGCTCGCGTCGTGGTTCTGGCGTGCCTGGATCGGCCGCAAGCACAGGGCCCGGCTTGCGCGGGTGCCGATCATCCACCGCAAAGATCACAAGCATGTCGATTGAGGGCGATGCGCGGCGCGAATGGACCGACTGGCTCGGGATCGCCGCCGCGCTCGCCGCGAGTACCGGGCTCGTCTGGCTGGCGAGCCGCGACCCGGTTCTGACCGCTGTCTTCACGGGCGGGCTTCTGGTCTTCGTCGTCGTGTTCGCCACCATGGCGCTGCGCCGCGCGGTCGAGACCGCCCAGGATTTCGCGATGCCCGACTGGTCGGTTACCGTCGCGGCGATCGAGCGGCCCGATACAGCGGTCGCGGTCGCAGATCGCGCCGGACGGCTGGTCTGCGCCAATGCGCGCTATCGCGAGTGGCTCGGCGCGGCCCACGCGCCGCCCCGCGCGGCTCCGGGTGATGCGGCGGGCGGCGGCGTGGGCGAGGCACTCGCCAATGCCGCCAGGGCCGCCTGGCGCGACGGCAGGGCGACGATCGAATCGCTCGACAGTCCGGTGGCGGACGGTCCATCGCTCTGGCGGGTCGAAGTGGAGCGCGCCGGGCGCGGCGAGGATCACCTTATCTGGCGCTTCGTCCCCGACACCGCCGACGACCCGGTGGCGGAGCTCGTGCGGCGGCTCGACGGCAAGGCCGGCCGCACGCTCGCCAAGGCGGGCATATCGGCCGCGCTGGTCGATCCCGACGGGATCATCCGCGCCGCCAGCGCGGGCTTTGCCGAGCGCGCCACCGGCGATCCTTTCATCGACACGACCGGGCAGGAGTTCGTCTCGCTGCTCCACCAGGACGAGGACGGGCGCATCGCCTGGGCGAGCGAAGGCGAGGGCGGGCCGCTGCTCACGCTCTACTACATCCCCATCGCCGATCCCGACACGGGCAAGGACCCCGATCCCGAAACGACGCCGTCGCTGCTGCTGGTCGCCGATGCCGGGATCGGCGTGGGTGGCGGCAACGATCAGGGCGCCGCCGCGGTGCCGCACCTCGAATCGATGCTGGGACAATTGCCGCTCGGGCTCGCCATGGCCAATCGCGACGGACGCCTACTCTTCGCCAATCCTGCCTTCATGCGCGCCGCCGGCCGCGAGGGGCAGGTCCCACCGACCTACCCGACCGATCTCGTCGTGCGCGAGGACAAGCGCGCGCTGTCCGAGGCAGTGCGCCGCTTCGGACAGGGCCCGGCGACCGCCGGCGACATCGCCATCCGCCTGAACGCGCAGCCCGACGATCCGGTCTCGCTCAGCCTTGCGGGCGTGCGCGGGCTCGGCGAGCCGGCGGTGCTGCTGGGCCTGACCGACACCTCTGAGGAAACGCGCCTGCGCCGCCAGGTCGCGCAGGCGACCAAGATGCAGGCGGTCGGCCAGCTCGCGGGCGGCGTCGCGCATGATTTCAACAACGTGCTCACCGCGATCATGGGCACCTGCGACCTCATGCTGATGCGCCACACGCCGGGCGATTCGGACTACGACGACATCCAGCAGATTCGCGCCAACTCGAACCGCGCGGCGGCGCTCACCCGCCAGCTTCTCGCCTTCTCGCGCCAGCAGACGCTGCGGCCCGAGGTGATCCAGCTTCCCGATATCGTCTCCGAGACCTCGCACATGCTCAAGCGGCTGGTCGGCGAGCGCATCCGCTTCGAGGTCACCCACGATCGCGATCTCGGCTCGGTCCGCGCCGATCCGCAGCAGCTCGGGCAAGTGATCATGAACCTCGTCGTCAACGCGCGCGACGCGATCCACGCGCGCGGCGACGGCAAGGGGCATATCGCGATCCGCACCCGGCGCGTGAGCGTGGCCGAAGTGCGCGCCATGCGCAGCGAGATCATCCCGGCGGGCGAGTACACCGCGCTCGTCGTCGAGGACGACGGCGGCGGCATTCCGCCCGAGCATCTCGGCAAGATCTTCGAGCCGTTCTTCACCACCAAGGAACAGGGCAAGGGTACCGGCCTGGGGCTTTCCACCGTCTACGGTATCGTCAAGCAGTCGGGCGGTTTCATCTTCGCCGATTCGGAAGCGGGCAAGGGCACGCGCTTCACCGTCTACCTGCCGGTCTTCCATGTTCCGTCCGGCTCCGCGCCGAGCGCGCCTGTCGCCGAAGTGCGCCACGAATGGGCTGGTGGCGGCCGGATCCTGCTGGTCGAGGACGAAGATCCGGTCCGCCTGATCGCCGAGCGTGCGCTTTCGCGCCAGGGCTACGAAGTCGTCGCCGCGCGCGACGGCGAGGAGGGGCTCGATCACGTCGCCAACGGGGGGGTGTTCGATCTCGTCGTGAGCGACGTCGTCATGCCCAGCATGGACGGCCCGACCATGGCGCGCGAGATCCGCAAAGTCGCCCCGGCGATGCCGCTGCTGTTCATGTCCGGCTATGCCGAAGAGCAGTTGCGCAAGGAAATCGGTATCGAACGCGCCTGGTTCATGCCCAAGCCGTTCTCGGTGCAGCAACTTTCGGAAAAGGTTGGCGAGGTCCTGGCGCTGTCGGCCGAGTGACCGCGTGATGTCGCCAGGCCGGAGCAATCCTTCCAAGCTCGGGCAAAACCCACAGGAATTAGGCCGTCGCGCTTGAAGGCCGCTGCGGCGGTTGCATAAGGTGCGGTAAGAATAGAGTAATCGTTCCCCTCTTGTTCTATGAGAACAAATGCGATACGAAGCGCGTGATGTTGACCTTTCCGGTCGGCTCTAGCGAAAGGGGAAGTGACATGAGTGCACAGCTCAAGCTGATTTCGGAAGGCAGGGAAAAGTCCATGGATCGTGAAAAGGCGCTCGAGGCGGCGCTCGCGCAGATTGACCGGGCGTTCGGCAAGGGCTCCGCGATGAAGCTCGGCAGCCGCGAGGCGATGCAGATCGAGTCGATCTCGACCGGCTCGCTCGGGCTCGATATCGCGCTTGGTATCGGGGGGCTGCCGCGCGGCCGGGTCGTGGAGATCTACGGGCCGGAAAGCTCGGGCAAGACCACGCTCGCGCTCCATGCCATCGCCGAAGCGCAGAAGGCGGGCGGCACCGCCGCTTTCGTCGATGCCGAGCATGCGCTCGATCCGGTCTATGCCAAGAAGCTGGGCGTCGACATTGACGAACTGATCGTCTCGCAGCCCGATACCGGCGAGCAGGCGCTTGAGATCACCGATACGCTGGTGCGTTCGAACGCGATCGACGTGCTGGTGGTCGATTCGGTCGCCGCGCTCGTTCCGCGCGCCGAGATCGAGGGCGAGATGGGTGACAGCCACGTCGGCCTCCAGGCCCGGCTGATGAGCCAGGCGCTGCGCAAGCTGACTGGCTCGATCAACCGTTCGAAGTGTCTCGTCATTTTCATCAACCAGGTGCGCATGAAGATCGGCGTGATGTACGGCAATCCCGAGACGACCACCGGGGGCAACGCGCTCAAGTTCTACGCCTCGGTGCGTCTCGACATCCGCCGCACCGGTCAGATCAAGGATCGCGACGAAATCATCGGCAATGCCACGCGCGTGAAGGTGGTCAAGAACAAGGTCGCGCCGCCGTTCAAGCAGGTCGAGTTCGACATCATGTATGGCGAGGGCATCTCCAAGATCGGCGAGATCCTCGATCTCGGCGTCAAGGCGGGCATCGTCGAAAAGTCGGGCGCTTGGTTCAGCTACGATTCGATCCGCATCGGCCAGGGGCGTGAGAACGCGAAGACCTATCTGAAGGAAAATCCCGAGGTCTGCGACCGGCTCGAACGCGCGATCCGCAACGAGACCGAGGAACTCGCCGAGGAGATGATGACCGGCCCCTCGGCCGAAGACGACGAGTGATCGCGTCCTGACGGGACATAGCCGTCACGCGGGCAGACGAACGGATCGCGCGAGAAGGGGAGCCGCTGCATGCTGATGAGCCGACGCCGGATGGTCGCAGCCTCGGGACTGCTGGCCGCAGGTTTCGCCGTCAGTCACGGCTCGCCGCTCTTCGCCGCAATCGACGACGAGGCCTCCGATCTCTCGCCGATCACCGGCGGCATAGCGCCGATCGGCAAGGCCGAGCGCGAGGCGCGCCTGGCCCGGGCCCGCGCGCTGATGGACGGGAACGGAATCGACGCGATCGTGCTCGAGCCGGGCTCGAGCATGGTCTATTTCACCGGTGTGCGCTTGTGGCGGTCCGAGCGGCTCGCCGCGGCGGTGATCCCGGCAAGCGGGCCGCCGGTGATCGTGACGCCGTTCTTCGAACGACCCTCGGTCGCCGAATCGCTCGAGATCGATGCCGAGATCCTTGTCTGGCAGGAAGACGAAAGCCCGACCGCGCTCATCGCGCGGCATCTGACCGAGGCTGGCCTGGCCCGGGCGCGGATCGGCTTCGAGGCGACGGTCCGGTTCTTCGCTAGCGACGGCCTGGCCAGGGCCCTGCCCGGCCTGACGATGGTCTCGGCCGATCCCGTCGTGCGCGGTTGCCGGATGCGCAAGACCGCCCCGGAGATCGCGCTCATGCAGGCGGCCAGCGACGTGACGATCGCGGCCTATGCCTGGACGATCCCCCGCATCCGCGAGGGCATGACCAATGTCGAGATCTCGCGCCTGATGGACGCCGCGACGCGAAGCCTGGGCGGTTCGCCCGAATTCTCGATGGTCCTCATCGACGAAGCGGCGGCCTATCCGCACGGCACGGGCAAGCCGCAAGTGGTGCGCGAGGGCTCGACCGTGCTGTTCGATTGCGGCTGCACCGTCGCCGACTACCAGTCCGATATCTCGCGGACCGTGTTTCACGGCGATCCCGATCCGGCGGCGCTGGAGACCTGGCACCTGGTGCGGCGCGGACAGGATACGGCCTTCGCGGCGGCCCGGCTCGGCGCGCCGGCCGGATCGATCGACGATCGCGTTCGCGAACTCTACGAGCGCAGCGGGCTAGGGCCGGGGTATCGTCTTCCCGGCCTTTCGCATCGCACTGGGCACGGTATCGGCATGGACGGTCACGAGCCCGTCAATCTCGTCCACGGCGAGGAGACGCCGCTTGCGCCCGGAATGTGCTTTTCCAACGAGCCGGGCATCTATCGCCCCGGGCATTTCGGCGTGCGCCAGGAAGACTGCTTTCATATGACCGAGACGGGCCCCCAGTGGTTCACCGTTCCCCCGGAAAGTCCCGATCAACTCGTCGGCTCGCCTGATCGTGAATAGTGCTCAGTCTGACCGGCTGAATCCGCTTGTCGCTCCGGCGCGCAGCAACTAACTGCCCGTTCATGCAGACGACCAACGACATCCGCCGGTCCTTTCTCGACTATTTCGCCGCGAATGGCCACGAGGCCGTGCAATCGGCGCCGCTCGTGCCGTACAACGACCCGACGCTGATGTTCGTCAACGCGGGCATGGTGCCGTTCAAGAATGTCTTCACTGGTCTCGAGAAGCGCGCCACGCCGCGCGCGACGTCGTCGCAGAAGTGCGTGCGCGCGGGCGGCAAGCACAACGATCTCGACAACGTCGGCTACACTGCGCGCCACCACACTTTCTTCGAGATGCTCGGCAACTTCTCGTTCGGCGATTATTTCAAGGAACAGGCGATCCACCACGCCTGGACTTTACTGACTGGCGAGTGGGGCCTCGACAAGAGCAAGCTTCTCGCCACCGTCTACCATACTGACGACGAGGCGTTCGACCTGTGGAAGAAGATCGCGGGCTTGCCCGAGGATCGTATCATCCGCATCGCCACCAAGGACAACTTCTGGGCGATGGGCGACGACGGCCCGTGCGGACCCTGCTCGGAAGTGTTCTACGATCATGGCGAGCATATCCCCGGCGGTCCTCCGGGCAGCCCCGACGAGGACGGCGACCGCTTTATCGAGATCTGGAACCTGGTGTTCATGCAGTTTGAGCAGGCCGCCGGCGAGATCGTCGGCGATTTGCCCAAGCCCTCGATCGATACGGGCATGGGCCTCGAGCGCATCTCGGCGGTGATGCAGGGCGTCCACGACAATTACGACATCGATACCTTCAAGATCCTCATCGCCGCGTCGGAAAGCCTCACCGGCGTCGGCGCCGAAGGAGATGCGCGCGCCAGCCACCGCGTCATCGCCGATCACCTGCGCTCGACTAGCTTCCTGCTCGCCGACGGCGTGCTGCCCTCGAATGAGGGGCGCGGCTATGTCCTGCGGCGGATCATGCGCCGCGCGATGCGGCACGCGCATCTGCTGGGCGCGAGCGAGCCGTTGATGCACCGGCTCGTGCCCGCGCTTGTCGCGGAGATGGGACAGGCCTATCCCGAACTCGGCCGCGCGCAGCCGCTCATTGAGGAAACGCTCGAGCGCGAGGAAATCCAGTTCCGTCGCACGCTCGCGAACGGGCTCAAGCTGCTCGACGAAGCGACCGCGACGATGGGCGAGGGCGGTGAACTGCCCGGCGAAACCGCCTTCCGGCTCTACGACACCTATGGCTTTCCCTACGATCTCACCGAGGATGCCTTGCGCGCGCGCGGCATCAGCGTCGATCGCGAGGGCTTCGACGCGGCGATGGCGCGGCAGAAGGCCGCGGCCCGCGCCGCCTGGAAGGGCTCGGGTCAGGCGGCCGACAACGAGATCTGGTTCGATATCGCCGAGCGCGAGGGCGCGAGCGAGTTCACCGGCTACACCTCGACGTCGGGCGAGGGCCGCGTCGTCGCGATCGTCAGGGACGGCGCCGAAGTGCGCGCGGCGAACCCGGGCGACGCGGTCGTCGTCCTGACCAACCAGACCCCGTTCTACGGCGAGAGCGGCGGTCAGGTCGGCGATGCCGGGACGATCACCGACGGCAAGGGCCTCAAGCTGATCGTCGCCGATACGTCCAAGCCGCTCGGGCGGCTCCACGCGATGGCCGGAACGGTGGAGGCGGGAACGATCACGGTGGGCGAGACCGTCCATCTCGAGGTCGACGTCGAGCGGCGCGACGCGGTGCGCGCCAACCACTCGGCCACGCACTTGCTCCATGCGGCATTGCGCAATCGCCTCGGCGATCACGTCACGCAGAAGGGTTCGCTCGTGGCGCAGGACCGCCTGCGCTTCGACTTCTCGCATCCCAAGGCGCTCGATGCCGAAGACATCGCTGCGATCGAGGCCGAAGTGAATGCCGAGATCCGTCACAACGAGCCGGTGCTCACCCGGCTGATGACCCCCGACGATGCGATCGCGGCGGGCGCGATGGCGCTGTTCGGCGAGAAGTACGGAGACGAGGTCCGCGTGCTCTCGATGGGTAGAATGGGCGAGGGTGGCCGCAACTATTCGGTCGAGCTTTGCGGTGGCACCCACGTCAGCGCGACGGGCGACATCGGCGTGTTCCGCATCGTGTCGGAGAGCGCGGTCAGTTCTGGCGTGCGGCGGATCGAGGCGCTGACCGGCGAAGGCGCCCGGCGCTGGCTGGTCGAGCGCGAGGAAGCGCTCAAGGCTACGGCTGCGGTGCTCAAGACGACGCCCGAGGACGTCGGCGCGCGCGTCGCGGCGCTGCTCGAGGAGCGCCGCAAGCTCGAGCGCGAACTTGCCGAGGCGAAAAAGGCGCTGGCGCTCGGTGGTGGCGGTGTCGCGGCGGCGGGCCCGGTCGACGAGGACGTCGGCGGGGTGCCGTTCTCGGGACAAGTGCTCGAAGGGCTTGACCCCAAGGAACTGCGCGGCTTGCTCGACCAGGCCAAGCAGCGCATGGGCTCGGGCGTTGCCGCGATCGTCGCGGTCAACGAGGGCAAGGCGAGTATCGCCGCGGGCGTTACCGACGACCTCACCGGCAAGATCAGCGCGGTCGATCTGGTGCGCAAGGGCGTCGAGGCGCTCGGAGGCAAGGGCGGCGGCGGCCGCCCCGACATGGCGCAAGGCGGCGGTCCGGATGGCGGCAAGGCTGTCGAGGCGATCGCGGCGGTCAAGGCGGCGATCGCGGGCTGAGGCGCGGGATCGCGCCAAGGCACCGGCAAGGGTGGCGAGATTTCGGCTCCACAGGCCTTCGGTGTGGTGATATCTTCCGGCTAGGCTTTGGCTGGCGGACTTAGCGGTCCGGGAGAGAACCGATGCACCGAATCCGACTGCCCGCGGCGCTTGTCGTGCTCATCGCCGTTCCGTCGCTGGCGCAGGAAAAGGCGCCTCGGGACCCGCCGCGACCGGTGCCGGCGCCAGCGCCGTATCCGATTGCGCGCGCGGTCAAATACCCCGAACCCGTCACGCTGGAGGTCGAGGTGCGCGACGGCAAAACGCTTCTCTGGTCCGGAAGTCTGATGGTCGGGGGACCTCGCAGCGCCAGTTTCAGCCAGTCGAAGAACGAATACTTGCCGCCATGCCCGGGTGAGGAGGAACTTACGAGCTGGGCCGCCCAGAACGGTCGCAGGACGTCGCTGCGGATCTCGATCAGTCCCGGGAGCCGCCATGCGCTACCCGATTCGTTTCGAGTCTCGATCAACTACGATTCCCCGAGCGACGATTGCGGGCAGCGCGGTTCGAACACGCTCGGTCTGGAGCGGGTGGTCACGCTTCAGCCCCGCACGAGCGACACGATTCGAGCCGGGAGCGGCCTGATGCTGAAGCTGAAGCGGCGCGACTGACGCGGTTCAGGGGTTCGCGCTCTTGGATCGGGCTCTTCGATCCGGCGTTCAGGCCGTTTCTTCCTGCATGATCGCCGACTTGAGCTTCGGCCGGGAATCGAGGTGGCCTTCTTCCTTGATCATGTCGCGCATCTGGTCGCGCTTTTCGTGGATCGAGGCGATCACCGGGCCCATCGGCACGCCGAGGTCCACCAGCACCGCTTCCGACAATTGCAGAGAGCTTTCGAGCGTTTCGGGCACCGCGTGGCTGGCGCCGACGCGGTAGAGCTCGGCGGCGTGCTTGGCGTCGCGCGCGCGCGCGATGATCGGCATGTCGGGGAACTGGATGCGCAGCCTGCGGACCAGGCGCTGCGCCGCGACGGGCTCGTCCATCGTCAGGATCACGGCGGTGGCCTTGTCCGCGCCGAGCCGGACGAGCGCGTCGGCCCGCGCCGCGTCTCCGAAGACCACGCTGTAGCCTTCCCGCAAGCCTTCGCTGACGAGATCGGTATCGCTGTCGACGGCGACATAGGGCTTGTCGTGCGTCTGGAGCATGTCGGCAACGAGCCGGCCGACACGGCCGAAGCCGACGACGATCGCGCGGCCCCGGGCCGCATCCTCGCTCGCGCCGGCCACTTCCACGCCATCGACGCGCCGGCCCATAGCCTTCCCGGCCAGCGCGAGGAGCGGCGTCACCGTGAGGCCGATGGCGGTGACGATCTGCCAGAACTGCGCGGTGCCCGGTTGGATGAGCTGGGCGCTGGTCGCCGCCGCGAGAACGATCAGCGTCGTCTCCGACGGGCTCGACATGAGGATGCCGGTCTCGGTCGCGGTGCCGCGCCGCGCGCCCATCAGCCGCAGCAACAGTCCCGTGACGCAGGCCTTTAGCGCGATCACGGTGATCGTGGCGATGAGGATCGGCACGATGTTGTCGGCAACCACGTTGATGTCGATGCTCATGCCGATCGTGATCAGGAACACGCCGAGAGCGAGGCCCTTGAACGGCTCCGTGATCTGTTCGACCTCGCCGTGATATTCGGTCTCCGCGATCAGCAGGCCCGCGATCAGCGCGCCGACGATCGGCGAGAGGCCGACCGCGGCGGTCGCGAGCGAGGCCACGATGACCACGAGCAGGCTGGCGGCAAGGAACAGTTCGGGGCTCTTGGTGCGCGCCGCCTGCGCGAAGAGGCGCGGCAGCAGGTAGCGGCCCAAGACCAGCAGCGCGACGACCACCACCGTGCCGAGGATGAGCGTGTTGGCAAATCCGCTCCAGCCCCCTTCGGCGTGCGGGGCGAGCGCGCCGAGCAGGAAGATGATCGGCACCAGCGCGATATCCTCGAACAGCAGCATCGAGAGCGCGGCGCGGCCGACGGGCGTGCTGGTGCTGGTGATCTTGAGCACCAGCGCGGTCGACGACAGCGCGAGCGCGAGCCCCAGCGCCAGCGCGCCGTCGAAGCTCTGCCCGATCGCAGCGAACATGAAGGTCAGCGAACTGCCGATCACGATCAGTTCGAGCGAGCCCAGTCCGAAGACCAGCCGGCGCATCTGCCACAGGCGCTTGAACGAAAGCTCGAGGCCGATCGAGAACAGCAGCAGGATGATGCCGAACTCGGCGAAGACCTCCAGCCCGCCCGGATCGGTAATGGTGATGTAGGACAGCCAGGGATAGTCGAACACGTAACGGCCGAGACCGAAGGGCCCGACGAGCAGCCCGACGAGGATGAACCCGATCACCGGCGTGATCCGGAATCGGTTGAACACGGGGATGACGATGCCCGCCGCGCCAAGAATGACGAGTGCATCTGACATTACGGGCGAGTAGAGTTCGGCAGATCCGGCCATATGGCCTCACTATCCCACATCTCAGCGGTTTGTCACCGCCGGGAGTGTGCGATTGCGGAATAAAGGGGAGGGGGCCGGACAGGCACGAGCGCATCGTGGTCATGATTGCGTGACGAAACAGGGTTCATGTCCGCACGGCTGGAGACAGCCGCCCATTACGTTTAATATTCTCATCAATAATTCAGCTCTATTATGACTCCTGTTAGTTGGTAATTCGAGTTTTTCCGAGGCTGGCCAAGTGATCCGAAAATCTGCACTCCTGCTCGATTTCGATAATGTCTTTTCCGGTATATGGTCCCTCGACCAGGCGTTGGGAGAAAGGTTTGCGACCGAGCCGGTGGAATGGCTCCAGGCCCTCACCACGAGTTTCATCGATGCTGGCGCGCGACGCTTCCTCACGCTTCGCTGCTATCTCAATCCGTCGGGTTATGTCGTCTTGCCGCAAACCGGGGAGCGCTATCACTTCGCACGCCTGCGGCCGGCATTCATGCGCGCCGGGTTCGAGGTGATCGACTGCCCTGCGCTTACGCGCGCGAACAAGAACGCAGCCGACATCCGGATGGTTCTCGATGCCATCGACCTGCTCGATCACCGCACGCGCTACGACGAGTTCCTCATCGCTTCGGGAGATTCCGATTTCACGCCGCTCCTGCGCCGGATTCGGGCGGACGACAGGCTGACCGGCATCATCAGCCCCGGCAACCTGGCGAGCGCCTATGCGTCGCTCGCCGACATGATCCTGGGGTTCGATGAACTCCAGGCCCTGCTTCGTCCGGACGAGGCGAACGCAGCGGTATCGGAACCCGACGATGCCCGGGAGTTCGTCGAGCCGAACGAAAAGCTGCGCGTCCGCTTCGTTGAGTTCGTCTCAAAAGCCTACGCCGATGCATCCAAGCCGATGAACCTGGCAAGTCTCGCGCACGCAACAAACCGCGAAGTGCCGGAAGCCAAGGCCTCGAAATGGCTCGGGCACGGCACCTTTGTATCGGCTCTGGAATCGCTATCGCTGCCCGGTGCGGCCATCACCAACCAGTACCTGTGGGACACGGACCGGCATCTCGATCCTGCGAGTGGGGAACGCCTTGACCTGCCGCCAGCGTGCCTGACCCTGGTTCGCGAACTGTCGGTTCCCCCGCTCGAGACCGCCAAATGGACATCGATATTCGAAGCTCTCGCCCGATACGCTGTCGAGCATGACTTCAACCTTGCGCAATCGACCGGTTGGACCCGCGACTATCTCACTCAGCGCGGTACCGAGGTTTCTCGAAAGGCGCTCGAATATGTCGTACGCGGAACGCAGATGGGCGGTGCGCCATTGAACGCGGTTCCGCCTCCCGATGCCAACGCGATTGCCAATGCATTCCTGGGCAACCTGATTGCGAGGGGTCTCGCTGCCGCTGTCGAATTGTCGCGCGAAGACGAAGACGCGCTTGCGGGGTGGATGGGGCTCGCGATGATTGACGCCGGCCACCAGCAAGGGATTGCCTAGTGGTCCGATTCAGACATCCGAAAACCTCCGCGGCGCGGTTGCACTCGAATACCGATATCTTTTCAATCCGCTAGTCCTCGCGCGGATAGAACCAGCCGTGGTTCTCCTCGACCCAGGAGGCGACCGGACGTCCGCGCGCGTCTTCGGCGGGGCGAAAGCGGTAGCGCTCGCGGATCAGCGGGCACGGAGTCGCGTCGACGCGGGGGTCGCCGCTCGAGCGCGATACCCGGCAGGCGCTGACGCGGCCGTCGGTCTCGACGCGGAACCGCACGCCGACATCCCCGCCAACGCGATCGCGGCGCAAGTCGCGGTCGAGGTCGTTGAACTTGAGGCGACCGCGCAAGTGTTCGGGCGGCGTGACGGCCGTGTCGCCGCCGCGTCCGCCGGTACCGCCGGTACCCCGGCCGTCGCCATGGTCTCCCGCGCCTTCACCCGGGCCGGCCCGGTCGGAAGCGCCGGTGTTCTGCGCCGCGCCCGTGCCGGCATTCGGCGCCGCGACCACGGGCGGCTTGATCAGCGGCGGCAGCACGGGGGCGACGATCTGCGTCGCCTCGTTCTTGAGGTTGCGCTTGCCCGCCTCGTCCTTGGGCGCGGGCTCCTTCGCCGGACTGCGCACGGCGCTTTCGGCCGGAGAAGAGGGCGGCGGGCTTGGCGTGGGAGACGGGGCGGGCTCGGGCCGTTTGGGAGAGAGGCTCAGCGTGGTGAGCGCCCGGCGCACCTCGTGCGGCTCCGGCAGGAACGAGAGGCCGGAGATGAGCGCCCAGCCGATCAGGGCAACGGCCGCCGCCGAGGCGAGCGCGCTGCTCCAGCGCTCGGCGCCGGAGGATTGATTTCCCGCAAGCCGTGACATCAGCTTGATATGCTGGGCTTTCGCGCCAGTTCAAGGCGGCGGGCGGATGCGCGGCCCCGGGCCCGTACCCGTTTCGCACGCTTCAAAAGAAGAAAGGCCCCTCCCGAGGGAAGGGCCTTCCTTGGCGATCACGTGATGCCGGGCGCGGCTCAGCCGAGGCCCTGCTTCGCCATTTCCTTCTCGAGATTCTCGACGATCGCCTCGAAGAACTGTTCGGTGGTCATCCAAGATTGCTCGGGGCCGATCAGCAGCGCGAGGTCCTTGGTCATCTTGCCGCTCTCGACCGTCTCGACGCAGACGCGCTCGAGCGTTTCGGCGAACTTGGTGACGTCGGGCGTACCGTCGAACTTGCCGCGGTACATCAGGCCGCGCGTCCAGGCGAAGATCGAGGCGATCGGGTTGGTCGAGGTCGCCTTGCCCTGCTGGTGCTGGCGATAGTGGCGGGTGACGGTGCCGTGCGCGGCCTCGGCCTCGACGGTCTTGCCGTCGGGCGCCATCAGCACCGAGGTCATCAGGCCGAGCGAGCCGAAGCCCTGCGCGACGGTGTCGGACTGCACGTCGCCGTCGTAGTTCTTGCAGGCCCAGACGAACTTGCCCGACCACTTTAGCGCCGAGGCGACCATGTCGTCGATCAGGCGGTGCTCGTAGACGATGCCGGCATCCTTGAACTTCTCGGCGAAGCCCTCGGTGTCGAACACTTCCTGGAACAGGTCCTTGAACCGGCCGTCGTAGGCCTTCATGATCGTGTTCTTGGTCGAAAGGTACACCGGCCACTTGAGGCCGAGACCATAGTTGAACGAGGCGCGGGCGAAGTCGCGGATCGAATCGTCGAGGTTGTACATCGCCATGGCGACGCCCGAGCTGGGGAAGTCGAACACGTCGAGGTCGAGCTTCTCGCCGTTGTCGCCGTCGAACACGAGGCGCAGCTTGCCGGGGCCCGGGATCAGCGTGTCGGTGGCGCGGTACTGGTCGCCGAACGCGTGACGGCCGACCACGATCGGGTCGGTCCAGCCCGGCACCAGCCGCGGCACGTTCGAGATCACGATCGGCTCGCGGAAAACGACGCCGCCTAGGATGTTGCGGATCGTGCCGTTGGGGGAGCGCCACATCTTCTTGAGGCTGAATTCCTCGACGCGGGCCTCGTCCGGGGTGATCGTCGCGCACTTCACGCCGACGCCGCAGGCCTTGATCGCGTTGGCGGAATCGACGGTCACCTGATCGTCCGTCGCATCGCGGTTCTCGATCGAAAGGTCGAAGTACTGGAGGTCGATGTCGAGATAAGGCAGGATCAAGCGTTCCCGGATCCACTGCCAGATAATCCTGGTCATTTCGTCGCCGTCGATCTCGACGACCGGGTTCTGAACCTTGATCTTTGCCATGCTTGGTTGCTCCGTGGGGATGGAAATTGCCCGGTCTCTTAGGCATCGCTCCCGTGCTTAGCAAGGCAAGTGTCTGCTGGACATCGCTAGGGAGAATTGCGCAAAATCCCGTCAAACACGACTTGGGAGAGAGCAATGAATAGCGAAGAGGTTCTGGTCGAGGCCGAGGACGGCGTGCTCGTGGTCACGATCAATCGGCCCGAGCAGCGAAACGCGATGACCAGGCAGGCCGCCGAGGCGATCGCGGCGGCCATGGATCGGCTCGATGCCGAGTTCGACTTGCGCTGTGCGATCCTGTCCGGCGCGGGTGGCACGTTCTGCGCCGGGATGGACCTCAAGGGCTTCCTGAAGGGAGAATATCCCGTCGCCGGCAACCGCGGTTTCGGCGGACTGACGAGTTGGACGCCCAGGAAACCGGTGATTGCCGCGGTGGACGGCCATGCGCTGGCGGGCGGGATGGAACTCGCGCTGGCCTGCGACATGATCGTCGCCAACGTCGATGCCCGGTTCGGTATTCCCGAAGCCAAGCGCGGCATGGTCGCGGGCGGAGGCGGCATGGTCCGCCTGCCGCGCCTAGTGCCGCGCACGCTGGCGATGGAACTGGCCCTGACCGGCGAGCCGCTCGACGCACGGCGGGCCCATGCGCTCGGTCTCGTCAACCGGCTGACCGAAGGGCCGGCGCTGGAAGGCGCGCGCCAGCTCGCCGCCGCCGTCGCGGTGAACGGACCGCTCGCGATCGCGGCGTCGAAAGCGGTGATCCGCGACTCCTGGCTCTGGCCGGACGACGATATCAACGCGCACCAGAACGCTTACATCGCCCATGTCTTCGATTCGGAAGACGCCAAGGAGGGCGCGCGCGCCTTTGCCGAGAAGCGGCCGCCGCAGTGGCAGGGCAAGTAGTCCGGGCAAGCTGGAAAGTGGCCGCGAAAAGCAAAGACCCGCCGCTTTCGCGGCGGGTCCTCAGGCCGTTACCGGCTGCAAATGGTGGGCGTAGCAAGGATTGAACTTGCGACCCCTACGATGTCAACATAGTGCTCTACCACTGAGCTATACGCCCGGGCCATTTGCGTGCGCCTTCGGGTATTCCCCTCGGCGGAAGCGCCACATAGCGTCGTGCCAGTCGCTATGCAAGCGGGTTTGCGGCGCAAATTTTCGCCGGTCAGATCCACGCCTGTTCGGAATGTCCGAAGACCCGCTGCACTTCGAGCACGAGGTCGCGCAAGTGGAACGGCTTGGAGAGCACCTTGGCCTGCGGCGCCTCGCGGCTGGCGCGCAGGCTGACCGCGGCGAAGCCGGTGATGAACATGATCTTGGTGGCGGGCGAGATGCGCGCGCATTGCTGGGCGAGTTCGATCCCGTCCATCTCGGGCATCACGATGTCGGAGAGCAGAAGGTCGAATTTTTCCTGCTCCAGGCAAGGTATCGCGTCGGTTCCGCGATCGACGGCAACCACCTCGTAGCCCGCGTTTTCCAGCGCGCGTTCGAGGTAGGTGCGCATGGCCGGATCGTCTTCGGCAAGCAGGATTCGGATCATGTCCCTCTCGTGTGAAGCTGAGGTGTGGTTCCAGGTCGCCGTTACCCGCGTCGGCGCTCGCCAGGAGACATAGCATCAAGGAGTTAAAAATCTTGGCCGGGTTTGACGGTGCCCGGCTTTGACACAGATGTTCGAAAAGGTCAGGAAATGTCCGATGAATCCCATTGGCGGCGAGAACGATTCGCAAAGGCGCGACTGCGGGGCGATTCCCGGCGCGCCGGGGATTCCCGCCTTCAGTCTGTTCGGCCCCGACCCTTCGAGAATTCCGGTAATGATCGCGGTTCCGCACGCTGGACGGGTCTATCCGCGCGCGCTGCTGCGCGACATGCGCCACGCCGATCTCGCCGCGCTCAAGCTCGAGGACCGCTACGCCGACCGACTGGCGCATGCCGTGGCCCGCGAAACCGGCGCGGCGCTTCTGATCGCCAATGCGCCGCGCGCGATGATCGATCTCAACCGCGCGCCTGACGATGTCGACTGGGAGATGTTCCCGCGCGGTTCGGCCGGCGAACGCATGCAGCGCGCGCCGAGCCGCAGGGCGCGCAGCGGCCTGGGACTGATCCCGCGCCGGCTCTCCGGTATCGGCGAAATCTGGCGTCGGCGTCAGGACCTGGCCGACCTCGATGCGCGCATCGCCGGTGTCCATGGCCCTTATCACGAAACGCTCGCGAGCACTCTGGCGCAGTTGCAGGCGCGTTGGGGCGCGGCGCTGCTGCTCGATCTCCATTCGATGCCGCCGCTCGCGTCCAACGGTGGAAGGGGCGGCCCGCACTTCGTCATCGGCGACCGTTTCGGAGCCTCGTGCCACGGCGGCATCACCGCCGCCGCCTTTTCTTGCTTCCACGGAGCGAATCAGGAAGCCGCGCATAACCGACCCTATGCGGGCGGCTATGTGCTCGAACGCCATTCGGACACGTCGCGCGGATTGCACGCGATCCAGCTCGAGATCGACCGGAGTCGTTACCTCGACAGCAGGCTTGCGGAGCCAGGGCCCGGATTCGATGATGTCGCGGCCTTGCTGACGAACCTGGTGCGCGATCTCGCGCAGGAGGTCTCGCAGCTCGGCCAGCTTGGCGACGAGGGTATGCGGCAAGCGGCCGAATAGGCGCGCAAGCGCTTGCGCTCAGGCGGGTTTACCCAAGCAAGTCAGACACTTGCCTTCTTATAAAGAAACCACCTCGCGCGATGCGCGAGGTGGCCAAGGTTCAGGGAGGAGGTGCACGAAGTGCACCGAATCTCATCAGGCCATGAGGGTAGCACTGACAAGACGTCCTCGAATATATGCGAGGAGGGGGGCAGTTACAAGCCCCCGCATTGTCCTTGCCTCTCCAACGGTCGCGCGGCGCGGGCGCCGCGCCGCGTTCTCCCGCGAAAAATCAGACCTGCTGCGCGAGCTGCTGCGGCGCCTTGCCCTGCTTGACCTGGCGGCCGAAGATGTCACGCACCAGTTCGAGCGAGAAGAGGTGGGCGTAGAGCAGCGCGAGGATGCCGTTGCGGTTCCACTCGCGCAGGATGTCGCCGCGCACTTCACGCAGCTTCTTCTCGTCGACCATGCGGAAACCGCGATAGGTGAAGGGCTTGCCTTCGGCTTCGATGGTCAGTTCGCCGTCCATCATCAGGTCGTTCTTCTTGAGGACATCGAGGAACTGGCCGGTCTTGGCGCCGGCGGTCTCGAAGTTCTCGCAGAACTTGAGCGTCTGCTGGCAGGATTCGCTGGGTTCGCCGTTTTCGAACAAGGGGCGGCCCTCGTCGAACTCGCCGACCAGTTCGCTGGTCGGATCGAAGCAGAGCGAGAGGTCTTCCTTCTCGGGATTGATCTTCGCAAGCAGGAACGGATAGCGGCGGACGTAGGCGGGGACGTAGACCGGGGTGTTCATCGTGCCGTCGTCGTCGAAGAAGACGTTGACGCCTTCGTTCATGCCCATCAGCGCGAGCGGAACCGGGTTCTCGCCAGCGGAGAATACGATCGGGAAGTGGCGCTGCGCTTGCGGAAACTCCTCGACGGTCAACGGCACCGCGTGCGTGTTGACGAGCCAGGCGGCCTTGTCGGTGGAGCGGGTCTTGTAGTTGGCGTGTTCCTGCGTGTTGAGCGGGATCAGGTCCTTGTAGAAAAGCGGAAGCGAAGCGGTCTTCGGCGCACTGGCCATCTTTAACTCTCCGGGAATTTGGGAAGTCGACTGGCGCGTGCCTTTAGGCGGTCAGGACTTGTCGCGCAAGCTTGGCGCTTCGGGCTGTTCTCGCGGCGCGCTCAGATCAGCTTGCCGGGATTGAGGAGGCCGGCCGGATCGAGCGCGTCCTTGACGCCGCGCATCATCCGCAGGGCGACCGGATCGCCGAGCCGCTGCAATTCGTCGCGCTTCAGTTGCCCGATGCCGTGCTCGGCCGAGATCGAACCGCCCCAGCTCGTGACCAGATCGTGGACCTGCCGGCTGATCGCCTTGCCGTCACTCCGATGCCAGGCAGCGGCGTCCGTCACCTGCGGGGCGATGACGTGAAGATGGACGTTGCCGTCGCCCAGGTGCCCGAAGGCGACCACTTCGGTTCCCGGCCATGCCTGCTCGATCTGCGGTCCGACCGCGTCGATGAATTCGGGCATGCGCTCGACGGGCACCGAGATATCGTGCTGGACCGCGGGGCCGCGTGCGCGCTCGGCTTCCGAGATCGACTCGCGCAAAAGCCAGAACGCCTCGGCCTGGCTTTCGCTGGCGGCGATCGCGGCGTCGGCGACGAGGTCGCGATCGAAGGCCGCAGCCATCATCGTCTCGCACCGTTCGGCCAGGCTTTCGGCATCGCCGCGGTCGGCGACGACTTCGATCAGCACGTACCATGGATAGGCATCGGCGAGCGGCGCGCGGGTATCTGGCACGTGGGCGAGCACCGCTTCCATGCTGGCATGCGGAATGATCTCGAAGCCTTCGAGCGCGTCGCCGGCGTAATCCTCGCAATGGAGCAAGAGGGAACGGGCGGCCTGCAACGAAGGCAGTCCGGCCCAGACCACGGAGCGCTCGGCGATGGCGGGGCTCAGGCGCAGCGTCGCTGCGGTGACGATGCCGAGCGTGCCTTCCGAGCCGATGAACAATTGTTTGAGGTCGAAGCCGCGGTTGTCCTTCTTGAGCGGGGTCAGCATCGAGTAGACGCTGCCGTCCGCGAGCACCGCCTCCAGGCCGAGCACCAGCGCGCGCATCGAGCCGTGGCGCAGGACCTGGCAGCCCCCGGCGTTGGTCGAGATCAGGCCGCCGACCGTCGCCGAGCCCTTGCCGCCAAGCGTGAGCGGGAAGCGCAAATCCTGCGCCTCGACCGCTTCGTGCAGCGTCTGGAGCACGACGCCCGCCTCGCACACGGCCTTGCGGCCCTGCGTGTCGATCTCGCGAATGGCGTTCATCCGGCGCAGCGATAGCAGCACGGCGTCGCCCGAAGTATCCGGAGTCGCGCCGCCGGACATGCCCGAGTTGCCCCCCTGCGGCACCAGCGGAACGCCGTGGGCGGCGCACAGACGGACGAGTTCGGCCAGTTCGGCGGTGTTCGCGGGGGAGGCGAGCGCGCGGGCGCGCCCGGTGAAGCGGCCCCGCCAGTCGGTCAGCCAGGGCGCCATCGTCTCCGGGTCGTCGGTCAGTCCGCGCGGGCCGAGGCGCGCGCTCGCGGCTTCCAGAAACGGGCTGGCTTTGGTCTTTGTCGTCATTGCGGATGCTCCATCGCATGGCCCCGGCGATATTTCCAGATCAGTCAGGTTAAGCGACGGTTCAAGCTATTGCGGTATGGGTCTGGCCAAGCCATTGGGCATCCGGGGACCGAACCATTCATGAATCTCGTTGCCGTCTTGCTTGCGCCGTTCGCGCTGCTGCTGCCAGCAGCGGGCGGCGTGGAGGCGCGTGATGAGGCCGTGGAGACCGGTCGTGCCGACTGGCCGTTCGATCCGGCGGGCGCGCCCGCGCCGATGGCCTATCCCGATGAGCCGGTTGCCGGCGACGCGCCGCATTGGCCGACGATCCTGTCCGGCACCGGCTTCGAGCCCGATCCTGCCTGGCAGATCCGGATCGAGCGGCGCATGACCATCCGGATCACGCCGCTGGCGCCGCAGCCGCGCCGCACCGACATGCTGTTCGGCGTGCCCAACCGCGAGATCGGCCCGCACTTCGTCGAGCGCAAGATGGGTAAGTGCCTGACGGTCTCGGGAATCTCGGGTGTCCAGCCCAACGGCGGCAACCGTTTGCTGCTATTCATGCGCGACCAGCGGATCGTGAGCGCCGAGCTGGAGCGCTCATGCACCTCGCGAGACTTCTATTCCGGCTTCTATCTGTCGAAAAGCAACGACGGCAAGCTGTGCGTCGATCGCGACACGTTGCTTTCGCGCAGCGGCGTCAACTGCAAGCTCTCGAGCATCCGGCAACTCGTCGAGGTCAGCGACTAGGAACACGAGGCGCGGCGGTCGCAGCATCGCTTGCTATGCGTCGGCGGCGTGGCCTTTGAGGGCAAGTCCGGTCTCGAAGAATACGTCGGTCATCTGCAACCTGCCGTAATCGGTCAGCCGCACATTCGCGTATTCCCTGCCGTCGCGCGGGCAGAGTTCGACGAAGCCGAAGTTCCTCAGCAACCCGAGCCAGCGGTGGACAAGGGCGCGGGCGAGGCCGGTCTCGATGCGAATGCCGGTCTCGGACTCGCGATTGTCGCGCCGTTCGAACAGGAGCAGCAGGATCGACCAGGCGGGCCCCTCTATCCAACGGGGATCGAAGCTTTCCTTGCGCTTGCGCTGAAGCGTGCGCGCGATGCGCAGAAGCCCGTCGACATCGGGCATTTCGGCAAGTTGCCAGCGGCTCTGGTCGGCGGCCGAAACGCCGCCTCGGCCTTCGGGCGACTCGCCCTCCGAGAGCCGCGCGCGCAGATCAGCGACTTCGCATCGCAGTCGCCGCAATTCTGTGTGGATGAGGGAGCGCTGCTCGCTCTCGTGGCGGGACTTCGTCATGGGCGGAGCCGCTTCAGGCAGAGCGGGTCGCGGCGCGTGCGCCAGATGCGCCACCGTCACAAGCGGCCATCGGTGCGGCACCGTCACGCATCGTGCACGGCGCCGCAGCTATCGGATCTATCGACATGCATCTCTCCTGCGATCGCGAGGCGAGACGGGCAGAGTGATGCTACACCGCCGGCGGGGACGCGTCGATATGTCTTGCAACGTGTGGTCCGAAGGGACGCTCGCCTTGGGCCGCGCCATCGAATTGCCCGATCCGCAGCCATTTCCTTGACTTTTGCGCCGATATCCTCAAAGGGCCACCGCAAGGATCGCTTAGGGGATCGCACCAGCACGGGCCCGGCCCGGCTCCGCGACCGCAAGGCTAGGTCCATGATGGCACTTTCCGGAAAAATCGCACCGCCTATGAGTTTCGCCGATCTCGGCCTTTCAGACGAATTGCTGCAAGCGGTTACCACCGCCGGCTACGACACGCCCACGCCGATCCAGGCTCAGGCGATCCCTTCAGTGCTGATGATGCGCGACCTGATCGGGATCGCGCAGACCGGCACGGGCAAGACCGCGAGCTTCGTTCTGCCGATGATCGACATCCTCGCGCATGGCCGTCGCCGCGCGCTTATGCCGCGTTCGCTGATCCTTGAGCCGACCCGCGAGCTCGCCGCGCAAGTCGCCGAGAACTTCGAGAAGTACGGCAAGAACCACGATCTCAAGATGGCGCTGCTGATCGGCGGCGTGCAGATGGGTGACCAGATCAAGGCGCTGCAGGACGGCGTCGATGTGCTGATCGCGACGCCGGGTCGCCTGATGGACCTGTTCGAGCGGGGCAAGATCCTGCTGACCGGCTGCGACCTGCTGGTGATCGACGAGGCGGACCGGATGCTCGACATGGGGTTCATTCCCGATATCGAGAACATCTGCACCAAGTTGCCGGCCGCGCGGCAGACTTTGCTGTTCTCGGCGACGATGCCGCCGCCGATCGAAAAGCTGGCCGCCAAGTTCCTCTCGAATCCGAAGAAGATCGAGGTCGCGCGCGCGGCGACGGCGAACGTCAACATCGCGCAGCACAAGGTCTTCCTCGATCAGCGCAAGAAGCGCGAGGCGCTGCGCACGCTGCTCAGGACCGATGACGTCAAGACAGCGATCGTCTTCTGCAATCGCAAGACGACGGTGCGCGAGCTCAACAAGAGCCTGCAGGGCCATGGATTCGCCAGTGGCGAGATCCACGGTGACATGGACCAGTCCGCCCGGCTCGCCGAGTTGAAGCGGTTCAAGGACGGCCAGGTCAATATCCTCGTCGCTTCCGACGTCGCGGCGCGCGGACTCGATATCAAGGGCGTGAGCCACGTGTTCAACTTCGACACGCCCTGGCACCCCGACGACTACGTCCACCGGATCGGCCGCACCGGACGCGCCGGGGCGACCGGGCGCGCCTTCACGTTCGTTTCGGCCGCCGATGCCGAGGCGATCGAGAACGTCGAGAAGCTGACCAAGGTCGAGATCCCGGTCTTCACCCTGGATTCCTCCGCCAAGGCGCCGCCGAAGCAAGACGCCCCGCAGGACAAGCCGGCGAAGCAGAAGAGTTCGGCACAATCATCCCGCCAGCGCAAGTCGGAAACGCCGGTGGAGGCCGAGACCGAAACGCGGGCCGCGAAGCCCGAACCCCGGTCGAGACCGCCGCGCCGCCGCGAGCGCGAGCCTGAGCCCGAAGCGGTTGAGGACGGCGCCTGGAACGGCCCCATCCCGGGCTTCCTGCAAGTCTCCGCGCTGGCCTGACTCCGCTTCGCTCGGCGCGGGCTTGACGTGCGCCCGGGCCCGTGCGGAATCCGGCAGCGTCAGACCGCCGCGAACTGGTACATCATCTCGACGTAGCCCATCGTCGCGTCGACGATCCCGGCGACCTTGGGATTGCTCGATTCAACGACATAGTATTCGTCCGGCGCATGCGCGCCCGAGCCGTGCCCGAGGCCGAAGTGACCTGCGGGAATCGAGAGCGGCGGCGCGGTGAAAGTCGCGCCCGGCCATGAGCCCGCGAGCCGGGGATTGAGGCTCGCGGTCACGCCCAGCGCCTTGTAGGTGGCGAGTTCGGCCTGGATCAGCCGGCTGTCCTCGGCGGTCTCCGTCGGATCGTAGCCGCCCGAAAAATTCGTTTCGACGTCGGTGAATCCGCGCTTGTCGAGGTGCGCGCGCAGCTTGCGTTCGGCTTCGGCGCGGGTCTGGTTCGGCACGAGCCGCAGATCCAGCTTGGCCACCGCGCGGCCGGGCAGGATCGTCTTGCCGCCGGGCCCGGTGTAGCCGCCGACCAGTCCTTCGATGTTGACCGTGGGCTGGCTCGCGAGCCGTTCGAGCGCCTGGTTGTAGGGCAGGTCGTCGATCCAGTGCGTCACGCCCAGCGAAGCCATTTCCTTGGCCTCGTCGGATGTGGCGGCGACCTGGGCGATGAGGTCCTTCTCGCGCTGCGTCAGCGCTCGCACGTTCTCGAACCATCCGTCGATCGCGGCCGTGTTCCCGTCGGGCGTGACGAGCGTCTGCAGAGCCTGGATCAGCCGCCATGCGGGCGAATCGACCATGGCCTTGCGGCTCGAATGGATGTCGCCCTTGGGGCCGCGCCCCCATTTTTCGCCGCTGGCGACGAGTTCGAGCTCGACCACGCCCTTCGAGCCGAGGTTGACTTCGACTTCGCCGTCCGGTCCCTGCCAGCTCGCGGGGATGAAGATGCCGCCGGCCTTCCTGAGCGCGGGCATGACGTCGGCGTGCGTGGCGAGCTGCTTGAAGTGCGGCGAGCCGATCTCCTCCTCGCCCTCGCAGATCAGCACGAGGTTGACCGGCGGCTTGACCTTGGCCGCCTTCATCGCGTGGAGCGAGGCGAGCAGCGTGGCTTCCGGTCCCTTCTGATTGACCGCGCCGCGCCCGACGATCGCCTTGCCCCAGTTCGGCTTGTCGACGATCCGCGCCTCGAGCGGCGGCGAGGACCACTCGGCCGGGTCGAACTGCTTGACGTCGTACATGAAATAGATGCCGAGCGTGGTCGGCGCGCCGTTGTCCATCACGCCGAACACGCCGGGATGGCCATCGGTCGGGATGATCTTGACGTCCGTGAACCCGGCATCGCTCGCGAGCTGCGCCATGTATTTCGCACCCTCGGCCATGTTGCGGTTTTCCGCCGCGATCGAGGGCAGCGCGATCCAGTCCTGGATGCGCTTCACGCTGGCCTCGCGCTGGGCGAGCGCGGCGGCGCGAATCCGCGCCCTGACGTCGTCGGCCGCGAAGGCCGCGCCGCTCGATGCCAGCGCCATCCCGGCTCCCACCAGCATGGACGAGCGCAGCATGGCCCGGCGATCGAATTGCGCGAAATTCCCAAAGCCGTCCGTCATGTCGTGCGTCCCCCTTGCGGCCTGCGCTCAGCATGGGACAAGGCGGCAGGGGATGGCAAGCGCTCAGGCGGGTCTGACGAAACTGTCTATCAGTCGCTTGCGGCCGGCCTGTTCGAAATCGATCTCGAGCTTGTTGCCTTCCTGCCCGGCGACGGTGCCGTAGCCGAACTTTTCGTGGAACACGCGGTCGCCGATGGCGATATCGGTGCGCGGCTTGGCGGCGAAGCTCGCGGCGCTGCGCGTGTTCTCGGCGACGCGGCGCGGCGTCGCGTCATACTCCCTGGCGGCCGCGCGCTGCCAGCCGGGCCCGCGCGTGACCACGCGCGAGGGCTGCGCGCGCGCGACGTCGGCGAAGGGATCGGAATGCTCGGACCATTGCGCCCGCCACAGCGAGGCGCCGCCCGTCAGCGTGGTTTCGCTTTCGACGTGGTCCTCGGGCAGCTCGGCGACGAACCGCGAGGGGATCGAGCTTGTCCATTGCCCGTAGATGCGCCGGTTGGCGGCGTGCAGGATCGTGCAGCGCCGCCGCGCGCGGGTGATGGCGACATAGGCGAGGCGGCGCTCCTCCTCGAGGCTGGCGAGCCCGCCTTCGTCGAGCGATCGCTGCGAGGGGAACACGCCTTCCTCCCAGCCCGGCAGGAAGACATGATCGAATTCCAGCCCCTTGGCGGCGTGCATGGTCATGATCGTGACCTTCTCGGTGTCGTCCGCCGCGTCGTTGTCCATGACGAGGCTGACGTGCTCGAGGAAGTCGCCGAGGGTGACGTATTCCTCCATCGCGCGCGCCAGTTCGGTGAGGTTCTCGAGCCGTCCGGCCGCTTCGGTCGACTTTTCCGCCTGCAGGGCGTCGGTATAGCCCGATTCGTCGAGCACGGTGCGCATCAGGTCCGCCGGGCTCTCGCCCGTCGCGAGCTCGCGCCAGCGCGAGAAGTCGCGCATCAAGGCCAGCAGCGTGTTGCGCGCGCGAGCCGGCAACTCGTCGGTGTCGACGATCTCGATCGCCGCCGCCGCCAGCGGAATGCCGCGCCGCCGCGCCAGCACGTGCAGCTTTTCGAGCGCCTTGGCGCCGAGTCCGCGCTTGGGCGTGTTGTAGATGCGCTCGAAGGCGAGATCGTCCGCGGGCTGGGCGATCACGCGCAGATAGGCCAGCGCGTCGCGGATCTCGGCGCGTTCGTAAAAGCGGAAGCCGCCGATGATGCGGTAGCCGAGCCCGATCTGGATGAAGCGGTCCTCGAACTCGCGCGTCTGGTACTGCGCGCGCACGAGGATCGCGACCTGATCGAGCGGCGCGCCCTCGCGCTCCAGCCGCTCGATCTCGTCGCCGACCCGGCGCGCCTCCTCGGGCGCGTCCCACACGCCGATCACGCGCAACGGATCGCCGGGATGGCGCTCGGTCCACAAGGTCTTGCCGAGCCGCTGGCTGTTCTCGCTGATCAGTCCCGAGGCCGCGGCGAGGATCTGCGGGGTCGAGCGGTAGTTCTGTTCGAGCCGGATTACCTTGGCGCCGGGAAAATCCTTCTCGAACCGCAGGATATTGGCAACTTCCGCACCGCGCCACGAATAGATCGACTGGTCGTCGTCGCCCACCACGCAGATGTTGCGGCGCTCCTGCGCGATCAGCCGCAGCCACAGGTACTGGACCTGATTGGTGTCCTGGTATTCGTCGACCATCACGTATTTGAAACGCTGGCGATAATGTTCGAGCACTTCACGCTCGGTGCGCAGGATGTTGAGCATGTGCAGCAGCAGGTCGCCGAAATCGCACGCGTTCAGCGCCTTTAGCCGGTCCTGGTAGAGCTTGTAGAAGCGCTGGCCCTTGCCGTTCGCGTAAGCCTCGTTCTCGGCCGCGTCGAGATCGCCGGGATTGAGCCCGCGGTTCTTCCAGCGATCGATGCAGCCGGCAAGCTGGCGCGCGGGCCAGCGCTTTTCGTCGAGCCCCTCGGACTGGATGAGCTGCTTGAGCAGGCGAAGCTGATCGTCGGTGTCGATGATCGTGTAGTTGGGTTGCAGCCCCACCAGCTCGGCATGACGGCGCAGCATCTTGGCCGCGATCGAATGGAAGGTTCCGAGCCAGGGCATGCCCTCCACCGCCGGCCCGATGAGCTGGCCGACGCGCTCGCGCATTTCGCGCGCGGCCTTGTTGGTGAAGGTGACGCACAGGATTTCGGATGGCCAGGCGAGCCGGGCACGCACGAGATGCGCAAGCCGCGCGGTCAGCGCGGCGGTCTTGCCCGTGCCCGCGCCCGCGAGCATCAGCACCGGCCCCTCGGTCGTGAGAACGGCCTCGCGCTGCGGGGCGTTCAGGCCCTGGATAAGAGGGTCGTCGGAGGCAGCGGGCAGGGGGGCAGGCGGTGCGTTCACATGCGAACAACTAGGGAACGCGTTGTCGCGGCGCAAGGTCGGTTCGTCGCACCAGCGGAACAATGAACGGCTTCAATCGTCGATTCGGCATCGTGACGAACAATAATCGGAGAGACGTTATGCGTAGTATCCTTCTTGCCGGCGCCGGCGCGATCGCGCTTGTGGGTGTGCCGGCCGCCCAGGCCCAGATGACCGACACGACCGTCGAGACGGCCACTTCCCCGGACACCATGGTGACCGAGACGACCACGACCGTCACCGAGCCTGCTCAGCCCGCACCTGACTCGAGCGTGCCGGGCTCCACCAATGCCGTGAGCGACAAGCGCGGCGGGTATGAAATGACGCCGCAGCAGACCAGCGTCTACAAGACCTGGACGGTCGAAAAGCGCGCCGACTACGATGCCTGGCCGGTAAGTTATCAGGAATATTACTGGACGCTCGATCCGGGCCAGCAGCAGGGCTATTGGGCGCTGACCCCCGATCAGCGCGGCAAGATCTACCAGATGTCGCCAGAGCAGCGCGCGATCGCCTGGAAGTCGGTCCGACAGCAGCTTGCGGGCGCGACGCCGACCACGCCGCCGGGGCAGGCCAATCCTCCGGGGCAGGGCATTCCGACCAACGGCGTGCCGAATCCGAAGATGGCCAACCAGGCGGTTCAGCCGGCGATGCCCAAGGACGAGAGCTATCAGGGCGGCCCTTACAAAGGCGCGCTGACGCCGCCGCCGGCGGACGCGATGAACAAGGACTACCCGGTCTGCAAGGGCGACGTGCAGGATAGCTGCGTCAACCCGCGCGAAGCCGGGATGAACTGGGGCAATCGCCCGCTCGATCACTGGCCGGGGCAGCCCGCCAGCGAGATGAAAGAAGACGATCTGGGCGGTTGAGCGCCCGACAGGCAGCCGATGGGGGCGCCGCGCGAGCGGCGCCCCTTTTCGTTTTGCGTCATGCCAATCGAACCGGCATAGTCCGGCCAACGCGCAAGACCGCATGGGAGTGCTGCCAGTGAAGAAGCTCAACTTCGCCATCGCCGCGAGCGCCGCAATGTTCATGGGCGGGGTCGCCGTCGCCGATCACGACATGCCCAAGGCCGAAGTGGTCGAAAAGGACGCCAGGGGCCGGCCGACCAAGGTCATGATCGAGGGCAAGGAATACGTCGTGTGCACCAGCGACGGTCAGGACGGCTGCATAAATCCGCGCGAGGCGGGTCTCAAGTTCGGCAACACCCCGCTCGACCACTGGCCGGGCAAGCCCGCCAGCGAGGACTAGGCGCGGCTACTCCTTGCGCAGCAGATGCAAGCGCGCGCGGCCGACATCGCGCGTCGCGTCGGCAGTGAAGCCTTTGACCGTAATCCCCTCGCCGCGCGCGGTCTCGATGCTCACCCAGGTCGCGGGCGCGATCCAGCCGAGACGTGCGAGCTTGTCGAGCGCGACCGCCCCGGCGCCGGTGTCGTAGGGCGGGTCCATCATGACGAGGTCGAGCGGCGCATTGGCGGGGCCGACCGCCAGCGCCGAAGTCGCGCGCACGTCACAGCGCGATTGCGCGCGCAGGTTGGCGATATTGGTGCGGATCGCGCGGATCGCGCCCGCGTCCTGCTCGACGAAGAGGCAATGTGCCGCGCCGCGCGACAGCGCCTCCAGACCCAGCGCGCCCGATCCCGCGAAGAAATCGCCCACGCGCAAGTCCTCGAAGGCGCCGAGTCGGCTCGCCAGCATCGAGAACAGCGTCTCGCGAGTGCGGTCGGCGGTGGGACGCGTGGCATCGCCCTGCGGCGCCATGAGCTTGCGCCCGCGCCATTCGCCAGCAACGATCCTCAGGATGGCCGGCCTCCCTTCGTGGCAGTGCCCTTGAGCTGGGCGCGGAACCGCTCGATCTGCTTGCGATCGATCTCGACCGCAGCCCCGCGCGGAAGCTCGTCGAGCGCGAAGGGACCGTAACCCACCCGGATCAGTCGGCTGACCTGCAGCCCGAGGTGCTCGAGAACGCGGCGAATCTCGCGGTTCTTGCCTTCGGTGATGGTCATCTCGATCCACTGGTTGCGCCCGGTCCGCCGCTCCATGTTGGCGTCGATCCTGCCATAGTGCATGCCTTCGATCTCGATCCCGTCGATCAGGTCCTCGAGTTGGGCCTGGGTGATGTCGCCGAAGGTGCGCGCCCGATAAGTGCGCGGGACCTGCGTCGCGGGCAGTTCGAGCTCGCGCTTGAACTCGCCGTCGTTGGTGAGCAGCAGCAGCCCCTCGGTGTTGAGGTCGAGCCGGCCGACCGGCATCACCCGCGGCACGTCGGGGGGCAGCGCGTTGCGCAGCGCGGTATAGATCGTCGGACGGCCCGCCGGATCGCGCTCGGCGGTGATCAGACCGGCGGGCTTGTTGAAGGCGAACAGCCGCGTCGCCTCGGGTGCGCGCACCGGCTTGCCGTCGACCGTGACGCCGCGCAGGTTGGGCAACACGGTGGCAGGCGTGGTCACGACTTCCCCGCCGAGCTTCACCCGCCCCTCGGCGATCAGCCGCTCGGATTCGCGCCGGCTGGCGACGCCCGCGCGCGCGAGCAGCTTGGCGATGCGTTCGCCTTCGCGCGGGGGGCCGTCGCTCGACCCGGCAGGTACGCCGGCCGCCTTCGCCGCGCCCGCTGGACGGCGCGGCGCGCCGGGCCTGCCCGGCCGCCCCTGACCGGGGCTGCGGGAACGCCGTACGGGCGGGCGCTTGCCGCCGGACCTTTCGGGAGGTTTTGCCATGCGCGGCCCTTAGCTGTTGATCGCGCGTTCATCCAGCCTTCCCATTGTCGGGCATGACGCTAAGCATCGGGTTCAGGCACAGATCGGGAGCAAGGCTTGGAAAGCGACACGACAGCAGCACCGCGCCGCAGCGTGCTGGACTCGATCAAGCCGTACCTCGAAAAGGAATCGATCGCGGCGTTTCTGCTCGGTCTTTCGTCGGGCTATCCCTTCGCGCTGCTCGCCGCGACGCTGACCACGCGCCTGGCGCAGGATGGCATTGAAAAATCAACGATTACAGCGTTCACGCTCGCCTTCTTCGTCTACAACTTCAAGCCTCTCTGGGCCTGGGTGATCGATGGCCTGCACATCCCCGTGCTGGGCCGCCTCGGTCAGCGCGTTGCCTGGATGCTGGTGACCGGCGTGCTGGTGATAGCCGCGACGGTGAATCTGGCACTCGTCAATCCCGCACAGGATATCGGCGGAACGGTCGCGGCAGCCGTGCTGCTCGGGCTGGCGGGCGCCAGCTTCGATATCGTCATCGACGCCTACCGGATCGAGACGTTGAAGCCCTACCAGCTCGGCGTGGGATCGGGCATGAGCCAGTACGGCTGGCGGATCGGCTCGGCGGGAGCGGGCTCGCTCGCGCTCGTGGTCGCCGCGCGCAGCGACTGGCACTGGGCCTATGCGATCTGCGCGGTCTTCGCCTTGCCCGCGATCCTGACCGCGCTGGTGCTCGGCGAGCCGCCGCGCCACAAGGTCTCGCACGAGCGGCGCGGTATGACCGAGATCTGGGCTTCGATCGCGGGGCCCTTCGTCGAGTTCTTCCAACGCTCGGGCGCGTGGCTCGTGCTGGCCTTCATTCTCGTCCACAAGATCGGCGACACGCTGGCCAATCTCACCTTCCGCCTTCTGTTCGACGACCTCGGCTTCAGCAACGACGAGATCGCTATCTACGATGTCGGCGTCGGCTTCTGGGCGCTGATCGTGGGCGTCTTCGTGGGCGGCGTGATCTACGCGCGGCTCGGACTCAAGCGCTCGGTGCTGATCGCGTTGGTGCTCATGGCCATCTCGAACCTCAGCTTCGCGATGCTCGCGGCGGCGGGGCACAGCAACTGGGGCATGGCCGCCGCGATCGGCTTTGAGAACTTCGCCAGCGGCTATGGCGGCGTGGTCGTGGTCGCCTATTTCTCGGCGCTGTGCGACTTGCGCTTCACAGCCGCGCAATACGCGCTGATCTCGGCGGGCGCGAGTGCGGTGGGGCGCCTGCTTACCGGCACCACGGCGGGCGCGCTGATCGAGGCGATGGGCTACGTGAACTTCTACCTGCTCACGACGATCGCGGCCTTGCCCGGGATCGCGCTGTTCTGGTGGATGATGCGCACCGGCCTCGTCGACGCCGCGATGGGTACGGCGGGAGAAGTCGGCGAAGGCGACGCGCGCGCCGACCCAGCCTAGTCGGGCGGTTCGTCGTTCAGCCGCAGAATCTCGCCTGCAAGGTAGAGCGAGCCCGCGACCAGCACCGGAAGGCCGTCGTCGGGCAGGGCGGCGAGAGCCTGGGCGACATCGGCAGCGGCACTTGCCTGCGGACCGAAGGCGCCGGGGCCGTGGGCCTCGTGTCCCGGAACGTCGACGGCCTGGATACTCGCGATGGAATCCGCGAGCGGAGCGATCAGCGCGGCCGGGTCCTTGTTCGCCAGCATGCCGATCACGAGATGCAGCTTCTGACCCGCGAAGTGGCGCGCGATCGCGGCGCCGGCGTCGGGGTTGTGGCCCCCGTCGAGCCAGACCTCGCGATGGCCCACCAAATCGCGCAAGGGTCCTGAGGAGAGCAATTGCAGCCGCGCGGGCCAGCGGGCGCCGCGCATCGCTTGGGCAAGCGCCTCGCTTGGCACGCTTACCCTGTCCTGATGGCGCAGCAGCGCCACCGCCAGTGCCGCATTCGCTCCCTGGTGCGCACCGGGCAGGACCGGGAGCGGCAGGCTGAGTGCGCCATGGCGGTCGCTGTATTCGATGGTGTCGCCGGTGGCCGCGTCCCAGTCTCGCCCGCGCATGTGCAGCGGCGCGCCCGCGACCATGGCGGCGCGCTCGATCTCCAGTTCGGCGGCGGGCGGATAGGCAAGCGTCACCAGCGGCACGCCCGGTTTGACGATGCCCGCCTTCTCGAAGGCGATGCGCGCGATCGGGTCGGTCGGGGCCCCGTCCTCGGGCGCGAGCAGGAAGGCCTCGTGGTCGATCCCGAGTGAGGCGATACCGCAGGCGGCGGGGTGATCGAGCACGTTGGTCGCATCGAAGCGCCCGCCGAGCCCGACCTCGATCACGCAGGCTTCGGCAGGTTCGCGCGCGAAGGAAAGGAGGGCGGCAGCCGTTGTCACCTCGAAGAAGCTGGGCGCCAGCCCCACCCGCTCGGCCGCGTCGAGCGTTTCCGCCAGCAGCGCGGCAAGCGCGTCGTCGCCGATCAGTTCGCCCGCCACGCGGATCCGCTCGTTGTAGCGGACCAGGTGCGGGCTGGTGAAGACGTGAACACGCTGCCCCGCGGCCTCGATCGCGGCGCGCAGGAAGGCGCAGGTCGAGCCCTTGCCATTGGTCCCGGCGACATGAAAGGTCGGGGGTAGGCTGCGGTGCGGATCGCCCAGCGCCGCGAGCAGGGCGCGAATGGTGTCGAGCCCGAGCCGGCCCTGCGGCAGTGAAAGCGCGCCGAGCCGGTCGAGCTGCGCCTGCACCGCCGCGCTCTCGGACGTCGCGAAGTCGCGCAAGGTCAGCGCGCCGTGTGGACGGCCTCGGCCAGGGCCTCGGTCAGCTCGCGGATCGCGGCGGGCGCGGCCTCGCCGTGCTGCTTGACGAGGTCGACCAGCGCCGAACCCACGACGACGCCATCGGCGACCCGGGCGATCTCGCGCGCCTGATCGGGCGTGCGCACGCCGAAACCCACCGCGACGGGCAGGTCGCTCGCCGACTTGAGACGGGCGACCGCCTCCTCGATCGAGGCCTGCGCCGCCTGCTGCATGCCCGTGATGCCCGCGACCGAGACGTAGTAGAGAAAGCCCGAAGAGCCTTCGAGCACGGCGGGAAGCCGCGCCGCGTCCGTGGTGGGGGTCGCCAGCCGGATCATCGCCACGCCCGCTTCGCGCAGCGCCGGGCCGAGTTCGGCGTCCTCCTCGCTCGGGATGTCCACGCAGATCACGCCGTCGACGCCTGCCTTGGCGCATTCGGCCGCGAACCATTCGGGCCCGCGAATGGTCATCGGGTTGGCATAGCCCATTAGCACCAGCGGCACCTCCGGGTGCCGCGCGCGGAAAGACCGCGCCATGTTCAGGATATCGGCGGTGCGTGTGCCCTTGGCGAGGCTGCGGATGTTCGCCTGCTGGATCGCCGGGCCATCGGCCATCGGATCGGTGAAGGGCATGCCCAGTTCGATCACATCGGCCCCGCCTTCGACCAGCGCATCGAGGTTCGCGGCGGTGTCGCCGTCTCCGGCGGTGATGAAGCACACGAGCGCCGGACCCTTGCCGAACGCCTTCTCGAAGCGCGTCATGGTCAGATGTCCGCTCCAAGCGCCTCGGCGACGGTGAAGATGTCCTTGTCGCCCCGGCCCGATACGTTGACGACGAGCAGCTTGTCCCGCCCCAGCGTTCTGGTCACTTCGGGCAGGGCGGCGAGCGCGTGGGCGCTTTCGAGCGCGGGAATGATCCCTTCGAGCGCGCAGCAGAGCTGGAACGCCTCGAGCGCCTGCTTGTCGGTGATCGGCACGTACCGCACGCGCCCGCTTTCGTGCAGCCAGGAATGTTCGGGGCCGAGGCCCGGATAGTCGAGCCCGGCGCTGATCGAGTGCGCCTCCGTGATCTGGCCGTCCTCGTCCTGCAGCAGGTAGGTGCGGTTGCCGTGGAGGATGCCGGGCTTGCCACCGGCGATGCTCGCCGCGTGCTCGCCGGTCTCGACGCCATGGCCCGCCGCCTCCACGCCGATCATCGCAACATCGGGATCGTCGAGGAAGGGGTGGAACATGCCGATCGCGTTCGAACCGCCGCCGACCGCGGCGAGCAGCATGTCGGGCAGGCGGCCCTCGGCCCGCATCATCTGCTCGCGAGTCTCGGTGCCGATCACGCTCTGGAAGTCACGGACCAGTTCGGGATAGGGATGCGGACCCGCCGCCGTGCCGATGATGTAGAAGGTGTCGTGGACGTTCGCGACCCAATCGCGCAGCGCCTCGTTCATCGCGTCCTTGAGCGTCTCGGCACCGCTCGTCACCGGCTGCACCTCGGCGCCGAGCAGCTTCATGCGGAACACGTTGGGCTTCTGCCGCTCGACGTCCTTGGCGCCCATGAAGATCGTGCAAGGCAGGCCGAAGCGCGCCGCGACGGTGGCGGTTGCGACCCCGTGCTGGCCCGCGCCGGTCTCGGCGATGATCCGCGTCTTGCCCATCCGCCGCGCGAGCAGGATCTGCCCGACGCAGTTGTTGATCTTGTGCGCGCCGGTGTGGTTGAGTTCCTCGCGCTTGAAGTAGATCTTGGGGCCCATCCCCTCTGGTGCGAGATCGCGGTAATGCTGCGTCATGCGCGGCGCGTGGTAGAGCGGGCTGGGGCGGCCGACGAAGTTCGCCAGCAAGTCGTCGAACTCGGCGCGGAACGCCGGGTCGGTCTTGGCCGCGCGATATTCCTTCTCCAGGTCGAGGATCAGCGGCATCAGCGTTTCGGCGACGTAGCGACCGCCGAATCGACCGAAGTGCCCGTGTTCGTCGGGCTGGTTGCGGAAGCTGTTGGGCTGCGGCGTTGCGGTCATGCGCGAGCGCTTGGCAGAGGGCCTCGCGCTTGTCCAGATCGACGAAAAGCGGACTCGCGATCGACCAACGACACACAACGACCGATCAACGGCATGTTGTGATATTTCTCACTCTGGAAATATCGAAAAACTGGCGTAGTGGCATTGACGGCAAGAACAAACGAGCCGCCGGAACGATAATGGGTCTCCGGAAACTGTAAGTTAAGAAAGACAATACGATGCGTAATCTTGTTTCCAGTATTGCTGCTGCTGCTCTTACTGTTGGTGTATTCGTCGCTGCAACCGGTCCCGCGTCTGCAAACGAAGCGCGTGTCGAGGCGCGGGGCGGCGTGGTTTGGAACGGCAACGACAATAGCGAGGCCGTCGCGGGTCTCGCCGCAGGCTACGATTTCGATCTCGGCGACACGCTTTTCGCCGGTCCCGAAGTCTCCGCCGAAAAGATTCTCGACGACGACACCCGCGTTTCGTTCGGCTTCGGCGGCCGCGTCGGCGCGAAGCTGGGCGAGAAGGGCAGGCTCTTCGTCGCCTCGACATGGCAGACCAAGCCGTGCGCGGGCTGCGAGGAGTTCGTCACGCTGGGCGGCGGCTACCAGCACAAGTTCGCCGGCAATCTCTACGGCAAGGTCGAATACCGCCACTTGTTCGTGGGCGACGGCTTTCCCGACGCCGATACGGCGTTCGTCGGCCTCGGCATGACGTTCTGACCGGGCATTTTGCTTGCGAGGTTTACGGGCGGTCCTGCGGGGCCGCCCTTTTTCGTGGCGGCGTGGACGATTCGCAGACGCCGGGACGAGTCTTGGCAACGGTTCGAAGGTTGCGAGAGTCGTGGGGGTGGGGAAGGGGGTCCGACCGCTATGTCGTCGTATCAGGGACGTCACTGCCGGGTGAAGACCATACGGAGCGGACGTCGTTTGAGCCGGGGGGCGGCCTTTCCGCGCTGCTTAGGCGTTCCGCGCGGCGCGGCAGAAGGCGGCGATCAGGTCTGGGTCCTTCACGCCGGGCGCGGTCTCGACGCCGGAGGACGTATCGACCAGCGGCGCCTGCGTCAGGCGCACCGCCTCGGCAACGTTTTCGGGATTGAGACCGCCCGCAAGGCCCCAGGCGAGCGGCCCGCGCCAGCCCGCGACGAGGCGCCAGTCAAAGCTCAGACCCATGCCGCCGGGAAGCGTGCCCTTGGGCGTCTTGGCGTCGAACAGGATCATGTCGGCCGCCCCGGCATACGTCCGGGCGCGCGCGACGTCGGCCTCGCCCGTCACCGCGAGTGCCTTCCACACGGGAATGCCGAAACGGGCGCGGAGCTGGGCGGCGCGCCCGGGCGTTTCGCTGCCGTGGAGCTGAAGCGCCTCCAGCCGCCCGGCGTCCACGGCCTGCGCGATCGTCGCGTCGTCCGCATCGACGAAGAGGCCGACCCGCCCGATCCGCCCCTGGCTGCGCGCGGCGAGATCGGCGGCGCGCGCACTGCCGACGAAGCGGGGGCTCTTCTCGAAGAACACGAGCCCGGCGAAATCGGCGCGCGCGCGGATCGCGGCGTCGAGGGCGTCGGCGGTCGATATCCCGCAGATTTTGGTGGCGGGGCTGGACATCTGTTTGCCGTATCCTCGAATTGAATTATTCAGGGCTTGTGTGAGGGATATGCGCGCGATGAATCGAATTGCACGGCTTCTAGTGATGGCGGCGTTCGCCGCAAGTCTCGCAAGCTGCGGTGTCCAGCAATCTATCGACGATGCCAAGGCAGAGATTTCGACGTTCCATGCCGACCTTGATGCGCGCAACTTTGACGCGATCTGGGACGAGGTCGCGCCGGACATGCGCAGCGCGACGCAGAAGTCGCAATTCGTGGCTATCCTGGAGGCGGTCAACCGCAAGCTCGGTCGCGTGGTCGGGAGCAAGCAGGTCGGGTGGAACTCCAACGTCAGCACCAGCGGAAGTTTCGTCACGGTGACGATGGAAACGAAATTCCAGAAGGGCTCGGGGGTCGAGACTTTCATCTACCGCAAGGTCGAGGACGACCGTCTGGCGCTGGCCGGCTACAATATCCAGTCGCAGGAAATGATGCTCAACTAGGCTCGGGCGACGTCAGCCCGCTCTGCCTTGCGCAGTTCACGGACTGAGTTCGAACTGTACCGTCACGTTGGCGCTCAGTTCGAGTTCGCCAGTCGCGACCGGAGGGGGCGGCGCGGCGACCGCGTCCATTGCGGCCTTGCGGTACATGACAGGCTGCGGCGCATAGCCTCCGCTCTCGCTGATCGAGACGACCCGCGCCACGCGCAGGCCGGCGGCTCGTGCATAGAGTTCGGCGCGCTGGCGGGCCTTGGCCATCGCCTTGGTTCGCGCCTCGTCGAGCGCGGCATCGGAATCGTCGACCTGGAAATTCGGCCCGTTCACCTGGTTGGCGCCCGCGCTCACCAGCGCGTCGATCACCTTGCCGTATTCACCGAGCTTGCGCTGCTTGACCGAGACGGTGTTGTTGGCCTGATAGCCGACGATCTGGCGGTCCTCGTTCTCGTAGCTGCCGTCGGGCATCCTTCGCGGCTGCGCATAGACCGGATTGAGGTTGAGGTTGCTGGTCTGGATGTCGCGCTCGGCAATGCCGGTCTTGCGCAGCGCGGCGATCACCGCGGCCATGCGCGTCGAATTTTCGGACAGCGCCGCGCTGGCGGTCTTGCCCTGGGTCGTCACGCCCGCGCTGAACAGCGCCAAGTCGGGTTCGCGGGTAGTCTCGCCGCTCGCGGTGACGGTAAGCAGTGTATGCCCCTCGGCGATCGTGGGAACCGGCGCCGCCATCTGCGCGAGGGCGGGCAAGGGCGCCGACGCGGCGAGCAGCGCCGCGGCGAACGAGGGTACGAACTTCATGGGCCAACTTCCTCCAGGCTCTCTCCGGGAGGAACGCGTTGGACCACGGCGAGTTTCGCGAAACTGAACGAAGCTAGAGCGTGGCCTCGATCGCGCGGGCGGCGGCGAGCGGATCCGGCGCGCGGCTGATCGGGCGGCCGATCACGAGCGCGCTCGCGCCGGCATCGCGGGCCTCGCGCGGGGTGACCGTACGCTTCTGGTCGCCCGCCTTGCCATCCGCCGGGCGCAGGCCGGGCACGACGAAGAAGCCTTCCTTCCACTGCTTGTGGACCGCCTCGACCTCGTGGCCCGAGCAGACGATGCCGTCGATCCCCGCCGAATGCGCGAGTTCGGCAAGCCGCAGCGCCTGGTCATGCGCGCTACAGCCGATCCCGGTGGCAGCGAGGTCTTTCTCGTCGAGGCTGGTGAGCACGGTGACGGCGACGACCTTGCAGTTCTCACCGGCGGCGGCCTTGGCGTCTTCCATCATCGCCCGCCCGCCGGCGGCATGGACGGTCACGATCGAGGGTTCGAGCACGTGGATGGACTGCATCGCGCCCGCCACCGTGTTGGGGATGTCGTGCAGCTTGAGGTCCAGAAAGATCGGGAGGCCGATCTTGTGGATCTCGTGCACCCCGTGATGGCCGTGCGCGCAGAAGAACTCGAGCCCCAGCTTGATCCCGCCGATATGCCCCGCGACCTTGCGCGCCAGCGCTTCCGCGGCATCCAGGCGCGGCAGGTCGAGTGCGAGGAATACCGGATTGTGAGTCATTGCGGGTCTTTCGTGCTGGTTTCGTGGGATTCGGTTGGCGCCGGTGCGAGTGAAGCCGGGCTTGGGCTCGGCGAGGAGCTGGCGGTCATCGCGCGCAGCGAGTTCTCGAGCGCGGCGATGCGGCGGTTCATCCGCCAGCGTCCGGCGCGGTGGAGCATCCACATCGGCACCGAGCCGAGCAGGAAGAACAACAGCGCGACGATTCCGACCGGCCATTCGAAATGGAGATAGTTTCCATCCGACAATGGCCACAGATTTACCGGCGCGGTGGTCCAGTTCATGGCGATGAACGCGACGAGCAATGCCGTCAGCGCAATCCAGAGGATCGTCCTTATGACCTGCATGTTCCCTCCTGTCTTCATCGGGGATGCTAGGCAAAGCGCGCCGAAATGGGAAGGCATCGTTGCCCGGTGCGCTGCCGCTGACCGGCAGGCGAGGGCGCGCGGACGGTGTTCAGCCGAAGACCCGGTCGAAAATGCGATCGACTTCCTTGAAGTGATAGTCGAGGTTGAACTTCTCCTCGAGCTGCGCGTCGGTGAGCGCGGCGGAGACGTCCGGATCGGCCTTGAGCAGCGCCACCAGCGAGAGCTGGCCATCCGATTCCCAGACCTTCATCGCGTTGCGCTGGACGAGGCGATAGCTCTCGTCGCGCGAGAGCCCCGCCTGGGTGAGCGCCAGCAGCACGCGCTGCGAATGGACGAGGCCGCCCATGCGATCGAGGTTCTTCTGCATCCGCTCGGGATAGACCAGCAGCTTGTCGATCACGCCGGTGAGCCGGGCCAGCGCGAAGTCGAGCGTGATCGTCGCGTCCGGGCCGATGAAGCGCTCGACCGAGGAGTGCGAGATATCGCGCTCGTGCCACAAGGCGACGTTCTCCATCGCCGGCAGGGCATAGCTGCGGATCATCCGCGCTTGTCCGGTCAGGTTCTCGGTCAGCACCGGATTGCGCTTGTGCGGCATGGCGGACGAGCCCTTCTGGCCGGGCGAGAAGTATTCTTCGGCCTCGAGCACTTCGGTGCGCTGCAAATGCCGCACTTCGATCGCGAGCCGCTCGATCGAACTCGCGATCACGCCGAGCGTGGCGAAATACATCGCATGGCGGTCGCGCGGGATGACCTGGGTTGAGACCGGCTCGACCTCGAGCCCGAGCTGGCCGGCGACGTAGGCCTCGACCGAGGGATCGACGTTGGCGAAAGTGCCCACCGCGCCCGAGATCGCGCAGGTCGCCACTTCCGCGCGGGCCGCCACGAGCCGCGCCCTGGCGCGCGAGAACTCGGCGTAGGCCTGCGCCATCTTGAGCCCGAAAGTGACCGGCTCGGCGTGGATGCCGTGGCTGCGCCCGATGGTTGGTGTGTACTTGTGCTCCTCGGCCCGCCGCTTGATCGCTGCGAGCAGCGCGTCGAGGTCTTCCAGCAGGATGTCGGCGGCGCGGGTGAGCTGGACGTTGAGCGTGGTATCGAGCACGTCCGAACTGGTCATACCCTGGTGCATGAAACGCGCTTCGGGCCCGACCTGCTGCGCCACCCAGTCGAGGAAGGCGATGACGTCGTGTTTGGTCACGGCCTCGATCGCGTCGATCGCGGCGACGTCGATCGCCGGGTTCTTCGCCCACCAGTCCCACAGTGCCTTGCCCGCGCTTTCGGGAACGACGCCGAGCTCGCCCATCTTGACCGCCGCATGCGCCTCGATCTCGAACCAGATGCGATAGCGGGCTTCGGGCTCCCAGATCGCGGACATCGCGGGACGGGCGTAGCGGGGGACCATGTTCGACTCCTTGGGACTGGCGCGCATGCCGCTAGGGGGCGCGGGCGGGCATGGCAAGTCTCACGGGAGCCTTCGTGCGCACTGCGCGCTATGGTGAGAAGATGCAGCTTATGGGGAAGGGCCGATGACGAGAAGTTTCCTATCGCTCGTTGCGGCGGCGCTGGCGCTCTCGGCGCCGACCGGCGCCGTTGCCGAGATCAAGGCGCCGGTCGTGCCGCTCGGCACCGATCTCGAGGCTTTCGACTACCCCTGGCCGGTGAAGCGGATGCCCATCCGCATCGGCACGACCGAAGGGCAGATGAGCTACATGGACGTGCGGCCCGAGACGCCCAATGGCAGGACCGCGATCCTGCTCCACGGCAAGAACTTCTGCGGCGCGACCTGGGAGCACACCGCGCGGGCGCTGGCGGGAGCGGGCTACCGCGTGCTGATCATGGACCAGATCGGCTTTTGCAAATCCTCCAAGCCGCGCGACGCGCAGTACAGCTTCGCGATGATGGCCGATGCGACGCATCGGGTGATGGCGCGCGAGGACGTGGCGCGCGCCATCGTCATCGGTCATTCGACCGGCGGGATGCTGGCGATGCACTTCGCGCAGATGTTTCCCGAGGCGACCGAGCGGCTGGTGCTGATCAACCCGCTCGGGCTCGTCGACCGCATGGCCGAGGGCGTACCCTATCTGCCGCTCGACAAGCTGATCGAGCAGGAGCGCGGCAAATCCGCCGAAACGATCAAGGCCTATCAGCTCTCGACCTACTACCATGGCAACTGGGAACCGCGCTACGACCGGTGGGTGGCGATGCTCGCCGGGCAATACGCCACCGACGACGACGACGCGGTCGAAATCGCGCAGGCCAAGACCGCCGAGATGATCCTGACGCAGCCCGCATCGCACGGCTTCGCGCGGATGCGCATGCCGGTCACGCTGTTCATCGGCATGCGCGATACGACCACCTTCGGGAAGGGGCAGGCGCCGGACGAGGTCAAGGCGCGGTTGCGCCCGATCCCCGAGGTCGCGCCTCAGGCGGCAGAACGGATGCCCGATGCGCGGCTGGTGACATTCTCCGATTTCGGCCACTCTCCGCAGGTCGAGGCACCCGAAGTGTTTGAAAAGGCCTTGCTCGCCGATCTCGACCGCGCCCGCTGATCGGGCTCGGATGACAAGGCGCCTGTCCCACCGCGCCGATCCGGGCCGTCTAGGTCAGCGGTCGCGGACGCCTTCGAGGTCGATCCGGATCTCGCCGCTCACGGCGCCTTTGGGATCGAACGAACGCTCGACGATGCAGCCGTTGCCGTCCGCGCCGAGCAGGACCACGCTCGAACAGCGCGTGCCGTAATCGGGATCGCGGATGAAAACCGGGCTGAAGCGCTGTTCGGGGCCCTCGCTGTCGGGCTCGGGCGGAAGCGGCGTCTCGTCGGCAAGCGCGGCAAAGAGCGGATCGAGCGCGTCGCCGCCTTGCGCGAGCCACTCGGAAAGCGCCGAGGCGAGCCGCGCGGTCTTGGGCCATGGCGTGTCGAACGCACCGTTCGAGACACCATGGATGCCCGGCGCGAGGGGCGTGGCCTTCGCGCTCGGCCAGTTGGTCAGGTGTTCGCAGCGCCCTGCGTCGCCGCGTAGCAGATGGAACGGGTTCATCGCCGCATGGTCGCCGTCGGGCCGCGCCCGCAGCCAGTCGCTCACCAGCGCGCCGCGCGAGGCCATCTCGGGCTTGGGATAGCCCGGCCTGCGGAAATTGGTGACGAGCCCGAAGCGCCCGCGCGTGGTGACGCCGAGCCATGTCCCGCCCGCGCGCAAGTCGCGCCCGGCAATGACCCCGCTGCCGTCGTCCCAGCGGGCGAGCGGGGCGGTGGGGCGCGCGTGGAACTCGTCGCGGTTGGCGATGATCGCCACTCGCCAGCGCGGATGCGCCAGCCACGCGATCGCGGCGACGCACATCAGATCAGGCCCTTGGCTTTCAGCGAGACGTGGCCCTGACGGCCTATGATGAGGTGATCGTGCACGGTCACGCCGAGCAGGCGACCGGCCTCGGCGATGCGGTTGGTGATGTCGATATCGGCGCGGCTCGGCTCGGCCGAGCCCGAGGGATGGTTGTGGACGAGAATCAGCGCGGTGGCGCCGATGTCCATCGCCTTGTGGATCACCTTGCGCGGGTGAATTGCCGCTTCGTCGACGTCGCCGTCGGCGACGCAGTCGTCGAGGATCAGCATGTTGCGCGCGTTGAGGTAGAGCACGCGCACGCGCTCGTGCGTGAGGTCGGCCATGTCGACCATGAGATAGTCGACCAGCGCCTGCCACGAGCCGATCACCGGCCTCTCGCGCACTTCTTGACGGACCAGCCGCCGCACGGCGACCGCGACGACCTTGAGCGCGGCGGCGCTTGCTTCGCCCATGCCGGGATGCGCCTGAAGCGTGTTCGCATCGGCGTTGAGCACGCCGGCGAGCGAGCCGAATCGCGCGATCAGCGAGCGCGCCAGCGGCTTCATGTCGCGCCGGGGAACCGCGCCCATCAGCAGGAATTCTATGACCTCGTGGTCGGCGAGCGCGTCCTCGCCCCCGGTAAGCAGGCGCTTGCGCAGCCGCGCGCGATGGCCGCTGGCGTCCTGACCCGCGTCGATCGCCTCCCGGCGGGGGTTCTGCTCGTCGAAAAGTTGGCGCTCGTCTGGCATGGGTCTGTTCAACTGCATTGCCTTTCCGGCCTTTGACGCGCAAGTGATGGAGCGCATGGCGCAGGAGGAATACAAGGAATATCCCGAAGCCGGGCGGGGTATCGACAGGCGCCATCGCTCGCGAGGGTGCCTGCTGCTCGCGTCGCTTTCGCTGATCGTCGCGCTGGTGCTCGTCTATCTGTGGATCCAGCGCGAACGGATCGCCGACGACTACATCTCGCAGCAGCTCGAAAGCATGGGACTGCCCGCGACCTACGACATTGCCGAGATCGGCCCTGACCGGCAGGTCGTGCGCAATCTCGTGGTGGGCAATCCCGAGCGGCCCGATCTGACCATCGAGGAAATCGTGCTCAATACCCGGATCGGCTTCGGGCTGCCGGGCATTGGCCGAATCACGCTCGTCAAACCCCGGCTCTACGGCAGCTTTCGCGATGGCGCGGCAAGCTTCGGCAGTCTCGACGCCGTGCTCAAGGGCGGCGGTGACGAGCCGTTCCGCATGCCCGACCTCGATCTGGGCATCGTCGACGGCAGGGCGCTGATCGAAACCGACTACGGACGCGTCGGCCTCAAGCTCGACGGTGAGGGCGGCTTGCGTGGCGGCTTCGAGGGCGAACTGGCGGCAGTGGCGCCCGCGCTGGCGCAGGGCGAATGCCGGACGGGCCGCACGACGCTCTACGGCAAGGTTTCGGTTTCGCGCGAGAAGCCTCGCTTCGCCGGGCCCTTGCGGATCGACGGGGCGCGGTGCCCGCAGCTTCCGCTGCGCCTTGGCCGCACCGTGCTCGATGCCGATCTGGTGGTCGACAAGTCGCTCGACGGTCTCGAAGGCAAGCTCGGCCTCGTCGCGGGGCCGGTGGCCTATGGTCCGAACCGCGTCGAGGGAACGCAGGGGACGGTGGCCTTCTCGTACCGCGCCGGCGCGCTCAACGCCCGTTACGACCTCGTGGCGCCCGGCGTCGCCAGCCCGCAGGCGCGCCTCTCGCGCCTGGCGGTGCAGGGCCGCCTGCGCACGCTCGACGGGGTCTCCCGGCTCGAGATCGAAAGCGACGTGCAGGGCAGCGGGGTCGCGGGCGGCGAGGCGCTGTTTGATGCGCTGGCGAGCGTCGTGGAGGCGGGGAAGGGCACCTTGCTCGTGCCCGTCACGGCGCAAGTGCGCAGCGCGCTTGACCGCGAATCGCGCGGCAGCGAATTCGACGGCAGCCTGATCCTGCGCAAGACCGAGGAGGGCACCACGCTCGTGGTGCCGCGCGCCAACCTGCGCGGCGGCAGCGGCGCGACCCTCCTCGCGGTCTCGCGTTTCCAGATGCTCGTCGGGGCCGATGGCGGTCTGCCCCGGCTCGCCGGCAACTTCGCGACCGGCGGCGTCGGGCTTCCCGCGGTCTCGGGGAGAATGGAGCGCAACGACGACGACCGCCTCGTGCTGCGCGTCCGCATGCCTGAATATGCCGCGGGCGATGCCCGCCTGGCGCTGCCCTCGCTCACGGTGGTTCAGGCGCGCGACGGGGCCTTCGCGCTCAAGGGCGAAGCGCGGCTGAGCGGCCGGCTGCCGGGAGGCAGCGCGCGCGATCTCGTCCTGCCGATCGACGGGCGGATCGCCGACGACGGCAGTTATGCGTTCTGGCGCAAGTGCGTCGAAGTCCGCTTCGACCAGCTCACGGTCGCCAACCTGACGCTCGATCGCCAGCGCCTGCCGCTTTGCCCGCCGCGCGGCCGCGCCATCGTCAGCGGAGGCGGAGGGCCGCTTCGCGTCGCGGCGGGCACTTCGGGGCTCAACCTGTCGGGGCGGTTGGGCGGGACGCCGATCCGGATCGCCAGCGGCCCGGTCGGCATGGCCTGGCCGGGGGCGCTGACCGCGCGCGCGCTCGAAGTGGCGCTGGGGCCTGCGGCGACGGCCTCGCATTTCCGCATCGCCGACCTCAGGGCTCGCCTCGGCGACGATATTGCCGGAACCTTCGAACGCTCCGACGTCACGCTCGCCGCGGTCCCGCTCGACATCCTCGAGGCCGCGGGAACGTGGCGCTACGCGGATGGCGTGCTGACGCTGGGCGAAGGCTCGTTCCGGCTCGAGGACCGCGAACAGGTCGACCGGTTCAAGCCGCTGATCGCGCGCGACGCCAGCCTGCGCCTCGCCGACAACCGTATCGATGCCGAGGCGCTGCTGCGCGAGCCGCAAAGTGATCGGCAAGTGGTTCGCGCCACGATCCGCCACGATCTGGCGACTGGAACGGGCCACGCCGATCTCGATGTGCCGGGCGTGGTCTTCGATGCCGCGCTGCAGCCCGACACGCTCACCTATCTCGCGCTCGGCGTTATCGCCAATGCCGAAGGGGCCGTGTCCGGCAGAGGCCGCATCGACTGGAACGAGCAGGCGGTCACCTCGCGCGGCCGGTTCTCCACCGACCGCCTGGATTTCGCGGCGGCGTTCGGGCCGGTCAAGGGACTGGCGGGCACCGTCGAATTCAGCGACCTGCTCGGCCTCGTGACGCCGCCTGGGCAGACCTTGCGGGTCGCTTCGGTCAATCCGGGTATCGAGGTGAACGACGGGATCGTGAAGTTCGGTCTGCGTCCGGGCCACGTCGTCGCGGTCGAGGGCGCGGACTGGCCCTTCTTCGGCGGCACGCTCCATCTCGAGCCCGTGACGATGACCATCGGCGCGGAAGAGACCCGGCGCTATGTGCTGGTGATCAGCGGGCTCGACGCGGCGCGCTTCATCGAGCGGATGGAGCTGGCGAACCTCTCCGCCAGCGGCACCTTCGACGGGCGCATGCCCCTGGTCTTCGACAAGGACGGCGGTCGGATCGAGGGCGGCGCGCTCGAATCGCGCGAACCGGGCGGCAACGTCTCCTACGTCGGCGAGCTGACGTACAAGGACCTCTCCACGATGGCCAACTTCGCCTTCGATACGCTGCGCTCGCTCGATTACCGGCGCATGGAGATCGGCATGGACGGCGCGCTCGAGGGCGAGATCCTCACCCGCGTGAAGATCTTCGGCGTCCGGCAGGGCGAGGGCGCGCGGAAGAACTTCCTCACCCGGCGCATCGGCAAGCTGCCGATCCAGTTCAACGTCAACCTGCGCGCGCCGTTCTTCCAGCTCGTGAGTTCGTTCAAGTCGCTCTATGATCCGTCCTATATCCGCGATCCGCGCACGCTCGGCCTCATCGGCGAAGACGGCGAGCCGAGGAACCCGGCGGCTTCCCCGCCGAACCCCGGCGGCACGGCGAATCCCGCCGCTCCCCAACCGACCATTCAGCCTCCTGAAAGCGAGGATATGCCATGAACTCCCCACGATTGACCCACCTGCATCCGCCTGCAAGAAGCGAGCGCATGACGGCAGACGGGATGCGGCAGGGCCAATCGGGCCGACGTGCACGGCGTGCGGCGGCGATGCTGGTGCTGGGAGCGACGATGCCGGCGGGCTGCATTTCGGTGAATGCGCCCGACAAGCCGATCGTCATCGAACTCAACATCAACATCACCCAGGAAGTCATTTACCGTCTCGCCGAAGACGCTTCGAACACGATCCAGAGCAACCCGGACATCTTCTGATGAGGAGCACCATGCAGACCACCCGTTTCGCCCGTTTCGGTATCGCCCTCGGTGCCGCGGCCCTGGCCGTGGGCGCGATCGCGGGGCCCGCCCTGGCGCGCGATCCGGCCTACGAAGCCGCGCGCGCGGCCGGCAAGGTCGGAGAGAAGATGGACGGCTACATCGGCATCGTCGGTTCCGGGGACGCCGATCTGCGCAAGATGGTCGACGACATCAACATCAAGCGCAAGGCGGTCTACGCGCAGAAGGCGCAGGAGCAGCACGCGACGGTCGAGCAGTACGCCTTCACCTCGGGCTGCCTGCTGATCTCGCAGACCAAGCCGGGCGAGAAGTACCAGGCTCCGGACGGGAGCTGGAAGACCCGCGGCGCCGGAGCCCCCGAGCGCGACAGCCGCTGTCCCTGATCGGGGCCGCCGCCCTGCACATCTGATCTTATCGGGGGCCGCGTATCTCCAGCTTGCTGAAGACGATCGTCCGGGACTTTCGCTGGGTTCACTTGTCGCTCGGCATCATGGGAAACTTCACGTTCCTGGTCGGCAGTATCCTGTTCCTCCCCTCGTTTTCCGAGTGGCAGACGACGGGCGTGGTGTTGTTCATCGTGGGCTCGGCGCTGATGTTCGTGGGCGCGCTGGGCGAGTTCGTGCTGAAGGCGATTCCCTCGCTGTCGGAAGACGATGGCGCTGCCTGATATGCCCTTCGGGATAATCGCCGCATCGCACGATCCGCACCGGTTGACTCCTAGGTACCCCCAACCTAAGGGGGCGACGCCCTCGGCGGGCAGCCGTTGTTGGTGTCAAACGTTCCTGGGGTCAGGAGGATGGCATGAGCGACGAGCCAAACGCACGAGAACCTGTCGGTGAAGATGCGCGGATCGACGCGCTCGACGAGCGGCTCAAGGCCGCCCGAGAGCGGGAAGAAAAGCGTAACAAGCCGGCCGCAGGCGCGGAAACGGACGAGAATTATCGTGCCGGCAACCGTGTCCTTGCGGACCTCATCGGCGGGATTGTCGGCGGCGCGTTCATTGGCTGGGTGATTGATCACTTCGCCGGGACGACGCCCTGGGGTCTGTTGGTGATGCTGTTCCTCGGGATAGTGGTCGCCTTCAGGAACATTATCCGGATGTCGAACCGGCGCCCTGACTGATTCCCGCGGGGGTGGGGACCACAAGGGGCGCTGTCGCGCATGTAAGGCAAGGCAAAGAGGGCGAGCACGTGGCAGCCGAATCTGGCAAAGTCGATCCGATGCACCAGTTCACCATCGAGCCCTTGTTCGGCTCGGGCGGCTGGGAAATCGCGGGCTACAACATCGCCTTCACGAATTCCTCGCTGTGGATGATGATTTCGGCCGCGGTGCTGTTCGTCTTCGTCGCCGGCGGCCTGAAGCGTGAACTCGTGCCCGGGCGCTGGCAGATGGCGGTCGAGAGCTTCACCGGCTTCGTGGATTCGATGCTCGCGGCCAATATCGGCCCGGCGGGCAAGAAGTACGTGCCTTACGTCTTCTCGCTGTTCATGTTCATTCTCTTCGCAAACGTGCTTGGCCTGCTGCCGCTGGCTGTCGTGCCCGGCCTTCACGCCTTCACCTTCACCAGCCATTTCAGCGCCACCGGCGTGCTTGCGATCCTGTCGTTCTCGATCGTGCTCGTGGTCGGCTTCTGGAAGCACGGCTTCCACTTCTTCTCGCTGTTCGTGCCTCATGGAACGCCCGTCCTGATGATACCGCTGATCTTCGTGATCGAGCTGGTCTCGTTCCTGGTGCGTCCTTTCAGCCTCGGCCTGCGACTGTTCGTCGCGATGATGGCCGGTCACGTGCTGCTCGAGGTGCTCTCCGGCTTCGTCATCAACGGTCTCAACGCCGGCATCGGGATCGGCCCGGTCGTCAGCGTGCTCAGCTTCATCCTGATGATCGCCATCGTCGCGCTCGAGTTCCTCGTCGCGGGCATCCAGGCCTATGTCTTCGCGCTGTTGACGTCGCTGTACATCAACGACGCCGAGAACCTTCACTAAGCACAATCCAACCCAGTCACGATTTTCCAAGAAGGAGTTTTCACATGGATCAGGAAGCAGCCAAGCTGGTCGGTGCCGGCCTCGCGGCCATCGGTGCGGGCATGGCCGCCATCGGCGTGGGTAACGTTTTCGGCTCGTTCCTCGAGAGCGCGCTGCGCAACCCCGGCGCCGCGGACGGCCAGCAGGGCCGCCTGTTCATCGGCTTCGCCGCCGCCGAGCTTCTCGGCCTGCTCTCGTTCGTCGTCGCGATGATCCTCATCTTCGTCGCCTGATCGAACGACCTGAAATGACCGGCCGGCCCCGCATCCTCGCGGACCGGCCGGCCACCAAGCGGAATCCGCCATGCCTCAGATAGCCCAGCTTTCGGCGACCTATGCCAGCCAGATCTTCTGGATCCTGCTGGTGTTCGGCTTCGTCTTCTTCGTCATCGGTCGGGGAATGGTCCCCAAGGTGATGCAGACCGTCGAGGCGCGCGACAAGCAAATCGCCGCCGATCTCGCCGCTGCCGAAAAGGCACGCGGTGCGGCAGACGCCGAGGAGGAGGCCTGGCGCAAGCGCGAGAATGAAAATCGCGCGCAAGCCCAGGCGATCATCGCCGAGGCAAAGGCGGCTGCGGCCAAGTCCACTGAAGGCAGGCTCGCCGAAGTCGGCGCCAAGCTCGATGCACGGATCGCCGAGGCGGACGCGCGGATCGCTTCGGCGCGCGACGCGGCGATGGACGAGATCGAGGACGTCGCGGCACAGGCCGCGGGCGACATCGTTTCGCGGATCGCCGGGATTAGCGTCGACGATGCGGCTGCGCGCGCGGCCGTGAAGAAGTCCATGGTCATTGGCTGAGGGTAGCGACATGCAGCACGAAACCGCTGCCGAAGCGGCACATGGCGGGGAGAGCCCGATCAAGACCGAAACTCTTGCGGACGGTAAGGCTGAGATGCACCATCCAGAGCCGAGCGCGCTTGGCTTCTCGCCGGCGGGTTGGGTCAGCCTTGCGATCATCGCCATTTTCCTGATCGCTTTCTGGAAGAAGGTGCCCGGGATGCTGGCCGGCGGTCTCGACAAGTCGATCTCGGAAATCAAGAAGCAGCTCGACGAGGCCAAGGCGCTGCGCGCCGAGGCCGAGGCGCTCCGCCAGGAATACGCCGACAAGATCGCCAATGCCGAAAAGGACGCGGCGGCCATGCTCGAGCATGCCCGGCACGAAGCCGATGCGATCGTCGCCAAGGCGGAGGCCGACACCACCGAGGTGATCGCCCGCCGCGAAAAGATGGCCGAGGACAAGATCGCTGCCGCCGAGCGCGCGGCCGTCTCCGATCTGCGCGCCAAGGCCGCCGATGCGGCCGCCGTCGCCGCCAAGGGGCTGATCGCCGCGCGGCATACCGCGGAGGCGGACAAGGCGCTGGTGGACCAGGCGATCGGTTCGATCTGATCCGGCTTGGTTGAGCCAGCCCCGCGGCTTCGCGGGCCTGCGGCCAGGACACGATAAAAAGGGCCCATGCCGAGCGAGGCATGGGCCCTTTTTCGTTGCGCGTCCGCCGAAGTCTCCAACCGTGAGCCGCGACCGGGCGCGGCGTTCTCTGGGTCTTGCGGTCAGAAGGCATCCTTGGCGCTGCGCAGGGCGGCGAAGGTCGCCACCGGGTCGCCGCCACTGCCCCAGCGGGCCTGCATCGCCGGATCGTCGGCGCGCAGGAAGGGATTGGTGTCCAGTTCGCGGCCGAGCCTGGCTGGCACGGTCGGCAGGGCATCGGCGCGGCGCCGGGTGATCTCCTCGCCGTATTCGGCGAGCGCGGCATTGTCCGGATCGGCGTGGAGTGCGAAGCGCAGGTTGGCGCTGGTGTACTCGTGCGCGCAGTATAGCAAGGTGTCGGACGGCAGCGCCTTGATCCGCTTGAGGCTCTGCCAGAATTGCGGCGCGCTGCCTTCGAACATCCGCCCGCAACCAAGCGCGAAGACCGAATCGCCGACGAAGGCCATGCCCGCTTCGGGAAGGTGGTAGGCGATGTGCCCGATGGTGTGCCCGCCGACGTCGATGACCTTGGCGATCCAGCCACCCAGAGCGACTTCGTCGCCCTGCTTAACCTTGCGGTCGATTCCCTCGATCTTGCCCGCATCGCCTTCGGGCGCGACGATCGTGCAGCCGGTCGCGGCCTTGATCGCCGCATTGCCGCCGGCGTGGTCCGGATGCCAGTGCGTGTTCCAGATCTGCGTGATCGTCCAGCCCTTGGCTCTCGCCTGCTTGAGGTATTCGTCCGCGTCAGGCGTATCGATGCAGGCGGTCTCGCCGCTCTCGGGATCGTGAAGCAGATAGCCGTAGTTGTCGGACAGGCAGGCGAACTGGTGGACTTCTGGCGGCATCGATTTCTCCTTTGCCGCCAATCTAGGGATGCAAGCCCAAAGCGAAAGGCCCGCCCGGATTGCTCCGGACGGGCCTTTTCGTGTTCGGTGTCGCTGGAAGCGGGGTCTTACGACTGCTTCTTGAGCGCTTCGCCGAGGATGTCGCCGAGCGAGGCACCCGAGTCCGACGAACCGTACTGCTCGACCGCCTGCTTCTCTTCGGCGAGCTGGTGCGCCTTGACCGAGAAGTTGGGCTTCTTCGAGCGATCGAAGCCGGTGACCATGGCGTCGAGCTTCTGGCCGACCTGGAAGCGGTCGGGGCGCTGCTCGTCGCGGTCGCGGCCGAGGTCCGAGCGCTTGATGAAGCCGGTCGCGCCGTCGTCGCCCGCCTGGACCTCGAGGCCGCCGTCGCGGACTTCGAGGACAGTGACGGTAACGACTTCGCCACGGCGCAGCGAACCGCTGCCCGAAGACGCCACGCCGCCCGCCGCCGGAGCACCGCGCTCAAGCTGCTTCATGCCGAGGCTGATGCGCTCCTTGTCGACGTCGACGTCGAGCACGATCGCCTTGACCTGCTCGCCCTTGCGGTGGAGCGCCAGCGCGTCCTCGCCCGAGATGCCCCAGGCGATGTCGGACATGTGGACCATGCCGTCGACGTCGCCGTCGAGGCCGATGAACAGGCCGAACTCGGTCGCGTTCTTGACTTCGCCCTCGACCTCGGTGCCCACCGGGTGCTTGTCGGCGAACTCTTCCCAGGGATTGCGCTGGGCCTGCTTGAGGCCGAGCGAGATGCGGCGCTTCTCGGAGTCGACCTCGAGCACCATGACTTCGACTTCCTGCGAGGTCGAAACGATCTTGCCCGGGTGGACGTTCTTCTTGGTCCAGGACATCTCGGACACGTGGACGAGGCCCTCGATGCCCGGCTCCAGCTCCACGAAGGCGCCGTATTCGGTGATGTTGGTGACGGTGCCCGACAGCTTCGAGCCGACCGGGTACTTGACCGCCGCACCATCCCACGGATCGCTCTCGAGCTGCTTCATGCCCAGCGAGATGCGCTGCGTTTCCTGGTTGATGCGGATGATCTGCACGGTGACGGTGTCACCGATGTTGATCACCTCGCTCGGGTGGTTGATGCGCTTGTAGCTCATGTCGGTGACATGGAGCAGGCCGTCGATGCCGCCGAGGTCGACGAAGGCGCCGTAGTCGGTGATGTTCTTGACGACACCCTCGATCACCTGGCCTTCGGAGAGCTTGTCGATCAGTTCCGAACGCTGCTCGGCGCGGGTCTCTTCAAGGACGGCGCGGCGCGACACGACGATGTTGCCGCGGCGACGGTCCATCTTGAGGATCTGGAAGGGCTGCGGCATGTCCATCAGCGGCGCGACGTCGCGCACCGGACGGATATCGACCTGCGAGCCGGGAAGGAACGCGACCGCGCCATCGAGATCGACGGTGAAGCCGCCCTTGACGCGGCCGAAGATCACGCCCTCGACGCGCTTGCCTTCGCCGAACTCGCTTTCCAGCTTGTCCCACGCGGCTTCGCGGCGGGCGCGGTCGCGGCTGAGCATCGCTTCGCCGTCGGCGTTCTCGACGCGGTCGACGTAGACTTCCACTTCGTCGCCGACCTTGAGGCCATGCTCGTCCTCGCCGCGCGCGAACTCGCGCAGCGGCACGCGCCCTTCGCTCTTGAGACCGACGTCGATGACGGCCTTGTCGTTTTCGATGGCGGTGATGGTGCCCTTGACGACGCGGCCTTCGAAGCCGTCATCGGCGACGCCGCCGAGTTGTTCGTCAAGGAGTTTCGCGAAATCGTCGCGCGTCGGATTTGCCGCAGTGGCCATGTAGGATGTCTCTCTAGTATCGATTTTCCGGCCAGGCGGTTTTTCCGCCGGTCTTTTCTCCGCCTCCGCGCACCATGCGCTCGGTCGGGGCTAAGGGCCAGACCGCCGCGGGGGCCGATCGCCGTCCACGGCATCCCTTGGGCGATGCCTTCGGAACGGTCGCGCGCCTAGGGCAAACGCGCCGGGAAGACAAGCGGAATCGGTGTTCCGAGGCAGGCCGGGGCTATTTCGCGCTCATCCGGTCAACCAGCGCGACCGCCCGCGCGATCGCGTCTTCGCGGCTGAGCGCCGAGGTATCGAGCACGATGGCGTCCGGCGCGGCGACGAGCGGCGCGGCGGCGCGGTTGCGGTCGCGCTCGTCGCGCGCGCGCAAGTCGGCGGCGATGGCTTCGAGCGTGACCGCGCGTCCCGCCTCGCGCATCTCGTTGAAACGGCGCTCGGCCCGGGCCTCGACCGAAGCGGTGACGAACAATTTCACGTCGGCCCCGGGCGCGATCACGGTGCCGATGTCACGCCCGTCGAGCACCGCGCCGCCGGGCCGCGCGGCGAAGGCGCGCTGGCGTTCGAGCAGGGCCGCGCGGACCTCGGGATGGATCGAAACGCGGCTTGCGAGCCCGCCGCTTGCTTCGGAGCGCAGTTCGGGGTCGCCGAGCAGTTCGGGCGGAAACGCGGTCGCGGCGAGGGCATCGGCCGGATCGTCGGGATCGCCGCCCGCCAGCGCGACGCCTCGCCCGACCGCGCGGTAGAGCAGTCCGGTGTCGAGATGCGGCAGACCATAGCGCTCGGCGAGCGCCTTCGCGATCGTGCCTTTGCCCGAGGCGGTGGGACCGTCGACGGCGATGATCACGCGCGGCTCCGGCGGCGAAAAGCCTTGCCAAGTCCCCAGATCGCGATCGCGGCCCAGAACACTTCGAGGACGAGCGAGGCCGGGTTCATGTGGACCAACAGCGATATCGTCAGCAGCGCGGCGCCCGCGAGGTTGACGCCGTGCTGGACGAAGGGGTTCGGGCGGTCGCGGGCGGTGACGTACCAGTAGGCGAAGACGATGCAACCCATGCCGACGAAGCCGATCACGTTGGCAAGATCGGGATTCATTGCGCGAGCCCGTCGAGCATCGCTTCGAAGGGCGGGAAGCTGGTCGCGATCGGGCGTGTGTCGTCGAGTTCGACACCATGGCGGCTCGCAAGCCCGCAGACCGCCATCGTCATCGCGATGCGGTGGTCGAGATGGGTCGTGATCGGCCCGTCTGTGCCGCGCAGGGGGTCGCCGCCGGTGCCCTCGATGACAAGGCCGTCCTCGCGCTCCTCGATCCGCGCGCCTGCCGCGCCGAGCGCGGCGGCCATGGCGGCGAGGCGATCCGATTCCTTGACGCGCAGTTCGTCGAGCCCGCTGGTGACCGTGCGGCCCTGGGCGAGCGCGGCCGCGACGAAGAGCACCGGAAACTCGTCGATCATGCTCGGCGCGATCGCCGGATCGACCTCGATGCCGCCGAGCGCCGAATGCCGCACCACGAGATCGGCGACCGGCTCGCCGCCGACGACGCGCGCGTTGGTTTCCTCGATCGATCCGCCCATCTGCCGTAGCAAGCCGATCAGCCCCGCGCGGGTGGGATTGAGGCCGACGTTCTCGATCACGATATCGCTGCCGGGCACGAGGAGACCGGCGACGAGGAAGAAGGCCGCCGAGGATGGATCGCCGGGCACTTCGACGTCCTGCGGGCGCAGCTCGGCTTCGCCTTCGAGCGCGATCACGCGCGCGCCGTCGGTATCGGTCTCAGCCGTGAGGCGGGCGCCGAAGCCGCGCAGCATCCGTTCGGAGTGGTCGCGGGTCGGCACCGGCTCGACGACGGTGGTGATCCCCGGCGTGTTCAAGCCGGCCAGCAGCACCGCGCTCTTGACCTGGGCCGAGGCGACCGGGAGGCGATAGCGGATCGGCACGCCGGGCAGGGCGCCGCGCACCATCAGCGGCAGGGTCTGGCTGCCGTTTGTTCCGGGGCTCGCCTCGAAGGCCGCTCCCATCAGCGAGAGCGGCTCGATCACGCGGCCCATCGGCCGCTTTGAAAGGCTGGCGTCGCCGATAAAGGTGGTGGTGATCGGGTGGCTGGCGACAAGGCCCATCAGCAGCCGGGTCGAGGTGCCCGAATTGCCCATGTCGAGCGCGGTCTGCGGTTGCAGCAGCGAGCCCACGCCGACGCCGTGGACGCGCCATTCGCCTTCATCGAGCCGCTCGACCTCGGCGCCCATCGCGCGCATCGCGGCGGCGGTCGCCAGCACGTCCTCGCCCTCGAGCAGGCCGGTGATCCGGCTTTCGCCCACGGCTAGCGCCGAAAGCATGATCGCGCGGTGACTGATCGACTTGTCGCCGGGAACGCGGATGCGGCCCCGCAACGGTCCTGCGGGCAGAAAGCGGCGCGGGCGCATCGCGGCGGGATCGTGGGCGGTCAAGGCAGGCACTTTTCCGATTGAGTGGCAAGGGGCGAAAGCGCGCGGCTTTTGACAGCGCGGGGCGGCTATGGCAAGGCGCGCGCCCGATGGCCCGAGGCTTGATTTCCGAGGGCAGCGTTACCATCACGTTTTTTCTTATCTGACGCGCCGCCTCTTCGCGGGCGGGACATAGAGGATTTTTCATGGTCAAGCCTGAATGGGGCGCCAAGCACGGCTGCCCGAAATGCGGCACCCGCTTTTACGACCTCGGTAAGGATGATCCGGTCACCTGCATCGAGTGCGGGCACGAATGGCATCCCGAACCCGTGCTCAAGTCGAAGCAGCCGATTCCCTTCGAGGAAATCGAAAAGAAGAAGCCGGAGCCCGAGCAGGACGACGATATGGCTGACGACGATCTCGACATCGACGATGACGGCGATTCGCCCGACAACGACGTCGATCTGGGCGGTGACGATGATCTCGGCGTGCGCGGCGGCGACGACGAGGACGACGAGAACTGAGTTGGCGCGATCGTGGAACGCGCAGTTTCGCGATCCGCGCAATTTCCGCTTGCCAACCCGGAGCGCCGCGACTAGTAGCGCGGCCTCCCGGGTTCAGGCTCGGGACCGCCGGATCTCCCAGGGTCCGGCGCGCGAATGGGACGGGGCCGTAGCTCAGCTGGGAGAGCGCTACAATGGCATTGTAGAGGTCAGGGGTTCGATCCCCCTCGGCTCCACCATTCGAAATCGGGACGGGTGAGATCTGGTCCCCGCCGACGCGCTTCGGCCGGGATCAAATCTCACCATTAGGTGCGGCTTTCGCGGCCCACCGGTGATATGACAGCACGCTGGCCGACGAGGTTTCGTCCGCCGGCGTTTTTGGCGTTTACCGGATTTGCGGGGCGCGCGAGTGGAGTGATTTGATGTTCGATACCCTCTCCGATCGTCTCGGCGGCGTATTCGACAAGCTGCGCGGGCGCGGCGCGCTCAAGGAGCAGGATGTCCGCGATGCCATGCGCGAAGTGCGCATCGCGCTGCTCGAGGCCGACGTGGCGCTGCCGGTGGTGCGGCGCTTCGTCGATCAGGTCACCGAAAAGGCGGTCGGACAGGAAGTGCTGCGCTCGGTCACGCCGGGCCAGCAGGTCGTCAAGATCGTCAACGACGCGCTGGTCGAAATGCTCGGCGGCACCGAGGCGGACCATGCCGAGACCGCCGGGCTCGATCTCAACGCCGCACCGCCCGTCGTGATCATGATGGTCGGCCTCCAGGGCTCGGGCAAGACAACCACGACCGCCAAGATTGCCAGGCTGCTCAAGGAGAAGCAGGGCAAGAAGGCGATGATGGCCTCGCTCGACGTCAACCGACCGGCGGCGCAGGAGCAGCTCAAGGTGCTCGGCGAACAGGTCGGCGTCGCGACGCTGCCGATCATCGCCGGTCAGCAGCCGACCGAGATCGCCACGCGCGCGCTCCAGGCGGCCAAGCTCCAGGCGATCGACGTGCTGCTGCTCGATACCGCCGGCCGGCTCCACGTCGACCAGCAGCTCATGGACGAGATGAAGGCGGTTTCCGCCATCTCGGCGCCGCGCGAGACGCTGCTGGTGGTCGATTCGCTCACCGGTCAGGACGCGGTCAACGTCGCCCAGTCGTTCACCGCCGAGGTTCCGCTGACCGGTGTCGTGCTTACGCGCATGGACGGCGATGCGCGCGGCGGCGCGGCGCTCTCGATGCGCGCGGTCACCGGCAAACCGATCAAGTTCGCGGGCACCGGCGAGAAGTCGGACGCGATCGAGGTCTTCCACCCGAGCCGTGTCGCCAACCGCATCCTCGGCATGGGCGATATCGTCTCGATCGTCGAGAAGGCGGCCGAAAGCGTCAAGGTCGAGGAGGCCGAGGCGCTCGCCAAGCGCATGGAGCAGGGCAAGTTCGATATGAACGACCTGCGCACCCAGCTTCGCCAGATGCAGAACATGGGCGGCCTCGGCGCGCTTGCGGGCATGATGCCGGGCATGAAGAAGGCCAAGGCGGCGATGGCGGCCTCGAACATGGACGACAAGGTGCTGCTGCGCATGGACGCGATCATCGGCTCGATGACGCCCAAGGAGCGCGCCAATCCCGCGCTGCTCAACGCAAAGCGCAAGATCCGCGTCGCCAAGGGCTCCGGAACGCAGGTCCAGGACATCAACAAGCTGCTCAAGATGCACATGGAGATGTCCAAGGCGATGAAGCAGATCAAGAAGATGGGCGGCCTCAAGGGCCTCGCCGCGATGTTCGGCAAGGGTGGCCTCGACGCCGCCATGCCGGGTCTCGGCGGAGGCGGCGGCCTTCCGGGGCTCGGTGGTCCCGGCGCGGGCGGGCAGCCCGATTTATCGAAGTTTCTCAAGAAATAATTTCAAATGTCTGATTTAAAACAAAGTTCATAAGGAAGGTAAGAGCATGGCAGTTGCAATTCGTCTCTCGCGCGGTGGCGCGAAGAAGCGTCCCTATTACCGCGTCGTCGTTGCCGACAGCCGCAGCCCGCGCGACGGCAACTATCTCGAGCAGGTGGGCACCTACAACCCGCTGCTCGCCAAGGACGACGAGAACCGCGTCAAGCTGACCGAGGACCGCGTGCGCTACTGGCTCGGCGTCGGCGCGCAGCCGACCGATCGCGTCGCCCGCATGCTCGATGCCGCGGGCATCAAGGAGCGCGCCGCGACCAACAATCCGCAGAAGGGCGAGCCGGGCCAGAAGGCCAAGGACCGCGCCGAGGAGCGTGCCGAGAAGGCTCGCGAGGCCGAGGAAGCGGCCAACGCTCCCGTCGAGGAAGAAGCCGCTGCTGAAGCTCCGGCCGAAGAGGCTGCGGCCGAAGCGCCTGCGGAGGCTCCCGCCGAAGACGCCGGTGAAGAGAAGGCCGAGGGCTAAGCAGCCTTGGCCGCGGCGCCTGCCGCGGACCGGCCCGTCACGCTCGCCGTCGTTACCGGCGCGCATGGCGTGACCGGCGAGGTCCGCCTCAAGCTGTTCGGAGAAGGCGTGGCCGCGCTGCAGCGCTACCGCGCCTTCAACGATTCGCAGCTCACGCCGAAGAAAATTCGCGACGACAACAAGGGCGGGGCGATCGCTCGTTTCGCCGAAGTGACCGACCGCAACGCCGCCGAAGCGCTGCGCGGCACCGAACTGACCGTGCCGCGCTCTGCCATGCCCGCGCTCGAGGAAGGCGAGTATTATCACGCCGACCTCATCGGCCTGCCTTGCGTGGACGAGGACGGCACGGCGCTCGGCACGGTGGTCGCGGTGGAGAACTTCGGCGCGGGCGACGTGCTCGAAATTGAGTGCGCCGAACCCGACGGGAAGGGGCGCCGGAAGCGTTTCATGGTGCCGATGATTCCGGTCGCCGTGCCCGAATGGGACGCGACCCGGCTCGTTGTCCATTCCGCTTTCGCCGAGTAATCGCGCAAGCGGCAGGAACCTCGATCGCGTTCGTCTCGTTGCGGGGGCATGAGACAGCAGACCCGACCCACCGCCATCGTCGTTGCCGCGGGGCTTGCGGCCGCGTCGTGTTCCCCGCGCGAGCCCGAGCCCGTTCCCAAGCGGCAGGCCGCCGCACCCACGCGGACCGATGCCCCGGATCGTCCCGAGCCCGCTGCCGCGACGCGTCGTGAAGGCCGGATCGAACTGGGCGGCGAATGTCGCGTGCTGCACACGCCCGACGGCAAGCGCTACGCACTCGGTGGCAACGTTCCGTTCGACACCGGAAAGTATGTTCGCGTCGAGGGTACGATCAGCGAGGCCGGCTTCTGCATGGAGGGAGACGGCACGATCGAGGTCGCGCGGATATCCCTTGCGGATCCGCCCGCGCGCGACCGCGATCCCGCGCGTGCCGGGGGCCTGGCGGTGACCGGCGATTACGTGCGGGGCGAGTGGGTGGCCAAGGGCGCGGATGCTGATTGCGGTCATCCCGATTTCGCGATCGCGCCCAACGCGAACGGCATGAACATCATCAAGGCCCGCGTCTCCGGGACGCCGCAGACCGGCGCGGTCGATGTCGGCGCCTCGCCCGCGCTGCAGTGGGACGATCCGCTACCCGCCCTGCCGATCGAGACACGCGGACCCGACGGCCTCGCGGTCATGCCTCCGACGGGAAACGCCAAGGTCACTCTGGCGGGCCACCCCGTCGAAGGCGACGGCATCGTTTTCGTCCGCTGCGCCTGAGGCGATGATGGTCGGTCGTTCGCTGGCGGCTCCAGGCGACTAGCCAGATCGGTCCGCGCTGCTTATCGCGGACGATCTCGCCGCCGATCGCGCGATGTTTCTCCCTGACGATATCCGCAAAGAGCCCTGAATGCCGTTCGCCGCCACCGTCCTGACACTTTATCCCGAGATGTTTCCCGGTCCGCTGGGCGTGTCGCTGGCCGGGCGCGCGCTGGGCGAGGGGACTTGGTCGCTCGATACGGTGCAGATCCGCGATTTTGCGAGGGACAAACACCGTACCGTCGACGGTACGCCGGCGGGCGGCGGCGCCGGGATGGTGCTCAAGGCGGACGTGCTCGCGGCCGCGATCGACCATGCGCGGGCGGCACGTCCGGATTGCCCGGTGCTTGCCATGACTCCGCGCGGAAAGCCTCTCTCGCAGGCGCGTGTGCGCTCGCTGGCGGCAGGCCCGGGCGTCACCGTGCTGTGCGGCCGTTTCGAGGGTTTCGACGAGCGCATCTTCGCCGGGCGCGGGGTCGAGGAGGTCAGCGTCGGCGACATCGTGCTCTCGGGCGGGGAACCGGCTGCACTGATGCTGCTTGACGCTTGCATTCGGCTGCTTCCCGGCGTAATGGGCGCGGCTTCAAGCGGGTCGGAAGAATCGTTCGAGGACGGTCTTCTGGAATACCCGCACTATACCCGACCTGTCGAATGGGAAGGGCGCACGATCCCTGAAGTGCTGCGATCGGGGGATCATGCGAAGATAGCCGCCTGGCGCAAGCATCAGGCGGAGATCGATACTCGGTCACGCAGGCCGGACCTTTGGGAGCGCCACGTCGGCGCTCGGGCCCAGTCTGCCTCTGGCGCGCGGCAGGAAACGAAGGACCAGGACCAATGAACCTGATTCAGCAGATCGAGGCCGAGGAAATCGCCAAGGCCGGCAAGGATATTCCGGAATTCCGCCCCGGTGACACCGTGCGTGTCGGCGTGAACATCGTTGAAGGCACCCGCAGCCGTGTGCAGAACTTCGAAGGCGTGTGCATCGCGCGTTCGAACCGCGGCATGGGCTCGAACTTCACCGTCCGCAAGATCAGCTTCGGCGAGGGCGTGGAGCGTGTCTTCCCGCTTTACTCGCCGACCATCGATTCGATTACCGTCGTCCGCAAGGGCGTCGTGCGTCGTGCCAAGCTTTACTACTTGCGCGGCCGCACCGGTAAACGCGCCCGCATCGCCGAACGGCGCGACAATCGCGCCGGCCAGGAGGGCTGAAGGCCCACCGCCCGCGAATAGGGTAGAACCATTCGAGAGGCGTCCTGGCACCAGCCGGGGCGCCTCTTTTGCTTCCAGGAGCCTGCGCTTGTCCTCTCCCTTCCGCACGCGGCTTGCAGCCGTCCTGCTTTGCGCCGCCGTCACCTGCGCCCCGATCGTCCCCCTCCTTGCCGCCGAGAGCGAGAAGCCTGCCGTGACCCAAGCCTCCGCCCCCGATCTCACCTTCGCGCGCGTCAACGCCAGCCCCGCGCTCGACGGACCGAGCCCACGCCTGGTCAAGCTCTCGCCCGATGGCCGCTACCTCACGCTGCTGCGCAACCGCGCCGACGACCGCGAGCGCTACGACTTGTGGGGCTTCGACCGCACCGCAGGCGAATGGACCATGCTCGTCGATTCCGAAAAGCTGGGGACCGGCCGCGAGATCAGCGAGGCCGAGAAGATGCAGCGGGAGAGGAAGCGCATCGGCAACCAGAAGGGCATCGTCGCCTACGACTGGGCCGAGGACGGCAAGGCAATCCTCGTACCGCTCGAAGGCGATCTCTACCTTGCCGGGCTCGACGGAACGGTGAAGCGGCTGACCGACAGCGAGGCGGACGAGCTCAATCCCGAACTTTCGCCCGAAGGCAGCTATCTCTCGTTCGTGCGCGACGGGCGCTTGTGGATCGGCGCGACGGGCGGCGAAGCCTCGCCGGTCACGCCCGAGGAATCCTCTGACCTGGTGCATTGGGGCGAGGCCGAGTTCGTCGCGCAGGAGGAAATGGACCGCTCCGAAGGCTACTGGTGGGCGCCCGACGACAGCCGCATCGCGGTGGAGCGGTTCGACGAGGCGCCGGTCGGCGTCGTCACCCGCACCGCGATCGGCGGCGAGGGGACCAGGACCTATCAGCAGCGCTATCCGGTCGCCGGATCGGACAACGCGCTCGTCTCGCTGTTCGTGATGAAGCCCGACGGCAGCGGCCGGGTCGAGGTCGATCTCGGCGAGAATCGCGACATCTACCTCGCCCGTGTCGACTGGGCGAAGGACGCGAGTAAGCTCTACGTCCAGCGTGAGAACCGCGCGCAGACCCGCCTCGACATGCTCGAGGTCGATCCGGCGACCGGAAAGAGCAGGGTGCTCTTCACCGAGGAGTCCGCGAACGATGCCTGGATCAACTTGTCGAACGCCTATCGCTTCCTCAAGGACGGCAGCCTCGTGTGGTGGTCCGAGCGCGACGGCTTCGGCCATCTTTACCGCTTCGCCGACGGCAAGTGGACGCAGCTCACCAAGGGCGCGTGGGTCGTCTCCGATCTGGTCGGCGTCGACGAAGCGGCGGGCCGGCTCTATTTCACCGCCAACCGCGACGATCCGCTCGAGATGCAGGTCTATGCCATGCCGCTTGCGGGCGGCGAGCCCGAGCGGCTGACCGAGGCGGGCTGGACCAACGCGGCCAGGATGAGCAAGGACGGCAAGACGCTGGTCGTCTCGCGCTCGTCCTCGAACCATCCGCCTCAGAGCTATCTCGCCGACGCCGAAGGCAAGCGGCTGACCTGGATCGAGGAAAACAAGCTCGACGCCTCGCATCCTTATGCGCCCTATCTGCCTAGCCACCGCGCACCGCAGTTCGGCACGATCGAGGCGAAGGACGGCACGGTCCTGCACTGGAAAATGATCACCCCGCCGCTCGAACCGGGCCGCAAGTATCCGGTGTTCTTCCAGCATTACGGCGGCCCGCACGTGCAGATGGTGACGCACGGTTGGGGCGGTGCGCTCGAACAGGCGATCGTGGACAAGGGTTATGTCTTCTTCGAGATCGACAACCGGGGCGCGACCAATCGCGGCGTCGACTTCGAAAAGCCCATTCGCCAGGCGATGGGCTCGGTCGAGGTCGCCGACCAGAAGGCGGGCGCGCTCTACCTCAAATCGCTCGACTTCGTCGATCCCGACCGGATTGCGACCTACGGCTGGTCCTACGGTGGCTACATGACGCTCAAGATGCTCGAAGCCGATCCGGGGCTTTACGCCGCCGGGATCTCGGGCGCGCCGGTGACGAAGTGGGAGCTTTACGACACGCATTACACCGAGCGCTACATGGGCGACCCGCGCGAAGTGGGTGACGCCTACAAGGCCTCCGACACGATCCATGATGCCGGCAAGATCGCCGATCCGCTGCTGATGATCCACGGCATGTCCGACGACAACGTCGTGCTCGACAATTCGGTGGCGATGTTCGCGGCGTTGCAGGCGGCGGGCGTGCCTTTCGAGATGATGCTCTACCCCGGCTACACCCACCGCGTCAGCGGTCCGGTGATCGGTACGCACGTTTGGGAGACGATCTTCGCCTTCCTCGATCGCAACGGGGTGACGCCGGCCGAGTGAACGCGCCAAGTTGAAGACTTGCGGTGCGGCGCGGCAGGGCCGCTCGCACCGCGCGATTGTACGATGGAGTGAATGAAATGGGATATCGGGTAGCCGTCGTCGGTGCGACCGGAAACGTCGGCCGTGAAATGCTCAACATCCTCGCCGAGCGCGAGTTTCCCTGCGACGAGATCGCCGCGGTGGCGAGCCCGCGCTCGACCGGCAGCGAAATCGAGTTCGGCGAGACCGGCAAGATGCTCAAGGTCAAGAACATCGAGCATTTCGACTTCACCGGATGGGACATCGCGCTGTTCGCCGCGGGTTCGGGCCCGACCAAAATCTACGCGCCCAAGGCCGCCTCGCAGGGTTGCGTGGTGATCGACAATTCCTCGCTCTACCGCATGGAGCCCGACGTTCCGCTGGTCGTGCCAGAGGTGAATCCGGACGCGATCGATGGGTACAAGGCGCGCAACATCATCGCCAATCCCAACTGCTCGACCGCGCAGATGGTCGTCGCGCTCAAGCCGCTGCACGATGCCGCCGGGATCAAGCGCGTGGTCGTCTCGACCTACCAGTCGACCTCGGGCGCGGGCAAGGCGGGCATGGACGAGCTGTTCAGCCAGAGCCGCGCGATCTTCGTCGGCGATCCGGTCGAGCCGGTGAAGTTCACCAAGCAGATCGCCTTCAACGTGATCCCGCACATCGACGTCTTCCTCGACGACGGCTCGACCAAGGAAGAGTGGAAGATGGTTGTCGAGACCAAGAAGATCCTCGATCCCAAGATCAAGGTGGTGGCGACCTGCGTGCGTGTGCCCGTCTTCGTCGGCCACTCGGAATCGATCAATCTCGAATTCGAGAAGGAGCTTTCGGCCGAGGCGGCTCAGAACATCCTGCGCGAGGCGCCCGGTTGCATGCTCGTCGACAAGCGCGAGGACGGCGGATACGTCACGCCGGTCGAATGCGTGGGCGACGGCGCAACCTACATCAGCCGCGTGCGCGAGGACCCCACGGTCGATAACGGCCTCGTCCTGTGGTGCGTTTCGGACAACCTGCGCAAGGGCGCCGCGCTCAACGCGGTGCAGATCGCCGAGCTGCTCGGGCGCCGGCACCTCAAGAAGGGCTGATTGCCGCTAGGCAGTCCCGCTCAGTTGTGAGACACGAACTCCCGGCGATCGCCAAGATCGTTGGGAGTTTTCTTATGGCGGAACGCGATTGGTTGCGTCGTTACAACGGGTTTGCTGTCGCCGTGCTTCTGACGCTCGGCATCATCTTTGCCGCGTTCGTGGTTTTTGTTTCTGCCCAGAGCTATTTCGCGGAGCGCCGGTTGGCGACCGTGGGCGCGGAACTCTCGGACGCAAAAGAGCCCGCTGGTCAGGAGTTGAGCAGCAGGCGCGGCCCGATCGTGCTCTACGATGAGCCCGGCGAGGCGGCCGACGCGCGCCAGAACCTGCGCTTCGTCGAAATGAAGACCGGGCGATCGGCCGCGTTCGCCGACGATCCCGAGACTCAGGTCTATGCTGGGACGATCCTGAGCCGCTACGCCGACGACCGGGCGCCATCGTCTGGATACATCGGTCTCGTGAAGACGGGCACCAAGCAAGACAAGCCGATTTTCGAGGCGAGACTGATCCGCTTTTCGGACATGAAGCGCTTTGTCGTCGCGCATGATATCGCCGCGCTGGATGCCCCGACGATGGTCGGAACGAACCAGGTTGGCGTCGTCGTATGGGACCAGCAGAACAGGGGGCAATGGCTGCTGTTCGACATCGACAAGGGCGAGACGGTCGACCGGTCGGACATCGATGCCCGTTCGATGCCTTCGCATGCCAAGGCCGCTGAAGGGGCTCCGAAGGCCCGCTTCTACTGACGGCATCTCGCCGTCCGTCAAGATCTTGCCATTCCGGCATGGCATCCTTGGCGGATGCAGACCTATGAACCGCTCAACACGCTCAAGCCCTTCGGCGAGGGCCTGTGGATCGTCGACGGGCCGTTGATCCGGATGGACCTCGGGCCCTTCAAGGTGCCGTTTCCCACGCGAATGTGCGTCGCTCGCCTCGCCGACGGCGGGCTGTGGGTCCATTCGCCGATCGCGCCCGACGAAGGCCTGTTCGAACAGATCGACGCGCTGGGACCTGTCGCACATCTCGTCGCGCCCAACTCGATCCACTACTGGTACATGGCCGACTGGCTCGCACGCTATCCCGAGGCGCGCAGCCATGCGGTTGCCGACCTGGTGACCTGCGCCAAGCGACCCTTCCGGATCGACGACCCGCTCGATGAACCACGTCCGCGCGCCTGGGATGGCGAGATCGACTGGCTGCTCGTGCCGGGCACCAAGGTGAACGAGGCCGTGTTCTTCCATCGCGCGTCGCGCACTGTTCTGCTCGCCGACCTGATCGAGAACTTCGAGGGCAGGAAGGTCGACAACCCCTTGCTGCGCGTCCTGATCCGCCTGGCGGGCGGGATGGACCCCGATGGCAAGGTGCCGATCGACTTGCGGCTCACCTTCTGGCCGAAGCGTGCCGATGTGCGCCGTCGGATCGCACAGGCCGTCGCCTGGGAGCCCGAGCGTGTCGTCATGGCGCACGGGAGGCCCTACGAAGCCAACGGTGCGGACGAGATGCGCCGCGCTTTTCGCTGGGCGCTCTGACGGTTGCGCCGTGCGGCGCTCGCGCTAGGGTGCGCGCCCATGACCAGAACCCTGACCGGCGGCTGCCAGTGCGGCCGGATTCGCTATACCGCAAGGCTCGAGAACGATGACGCGGGGCTGTGCCATTGCGCGATGTGCCGCAAGGCGACCGGGGGCATCGCCGGCACCTTCGTCGAGGTCGCGACCGACGCGGTGACCTGGGACCACGAGCCCGACGCCTACGACAGTTCGCCGATCGCGCAGCGTCTGTTCTGCGGCCGCTGTGGCTCGCCGCTCGGCTGGCGGCCGCGCAAGGGCGAGCGCATGGACCTGATGGTCGGCGGATTCGACGATCCCTCGCGCTTCCGGCCCGTCGCGCATGCCGGCGCGGAGCGGATCATCGAGGCCTGGCTCGATACGAGCGCGCTTCCGCGGTACGAAACCACTGCGATCGCCTCGACCGTAGCGCTGTGGAAGGACGCCGGGCGCGAGGTGCCCGAATGAGCGATCTGCGCACCGAGAGCCTCGAAGGCTGGGGCGGCACGCTGCTCGCGGTTCATCGGCTCGGCGCGGGCAGGCCGGTCCTGCTGCTCCACGGCCTGTTCTCCAGCGCCGAGGTCAACTGGATCAAGTTCGGCCACGCCCAGCGCCTCGCCGACGCCGGGTTCGAGGCGATCATGCCCGATTTGCGCGCGCATGGGCAGAGCGCCGCGCCGCATGAGCCCGAGGCCTATCCCGAGGACGTGCTCGTCAAGGACGCCTTCGCGCTCGCCGCGGCGCTGGGGCTCGACGACTTCGACTTGTGCGGCTTTTCGCTCGGCGCGCGCACCGTGGTCCGCGCGGTGGTCGCCGGGATGGCGCCGCGGAGACTGGTGATCGCGGGCATGGGTATCGAGGGGCTCGACAACTGGGCGCGGCGCAGCGCCTTCTTCATCGACGCGATCGACCGTTTCGACGAGATCAAGCGCGGCGACCGGGCCTATTTCGCCCAGGCCTTCATGAAAACGCAGAAGGTGGACCGCGTGGCGGCGCGGCTGCTGCTCCAGTCGGTCGACGATACCAAGGCGGAGGACATCGCGCGGATTACCGTGCCCACGCTCGTCGTCTGCGGCGACGAGGATCAGGACAACGGCTCCGCCCCGAGGTTGGCCCAGGCCCTTCCGAATGGCCGCTATGCCGAGGTGCCCGGCACGCACATGTCGTCGGTGACGCAGCGGCAACTGGGCGAGGCCATCGTCGATTTTCTCGCGGCTTGACCGGCTCGCCCGGTCCCTCCAACCATCGGGCATCCACAGTACCCAGTAAACGGGATGCCAATACCATGACCAAGCCTATCATTTCGCTGGCCGCGCTCGCCGGGGCGCTCGCCGCCACGCCCGCATGGGCCGACGCTGCCGACGCCGACAGGCCCGACGCGAAGACCTTCGTCGAACAGGCCGAGGCCGAATACGGCCGCAAGCTAGTGGCGCAGGCGCACGCCGACTGGGTCTACCAGACCTATATCAACCACGACTCGGAGATCCTTTCCTCGAACGCGGGGGCGGACGTCACCAAGTTCAACGTCGATACCGCGCTGAAAGCCGCCGAGTACGTCGGGCAGGAGGGGCTGTCCTACGACGTTTCCCGCAAGCTCAACCGGATGCGCACGCTGATCGTGCTGCCCGCGCCGACCACGCCCGGCGCGGCCGAGCAGGTCTCGAGCCTCAACGCCAAGCTCCAGGGCATCTACGGCGCGGGCAAGGGCACTCTGAACGGCCAGCCGATCAGCGGCAGCGACATCGAGGCGGCGATGGGCACCAACCGCAATCCGGTCGAACTCGCCGAGATGTGGACGAGCTGGCACGACAACGTCGGCGCGCCGATGAAGGCGGACTACGCGAAGATGACCGCGCTCGCCAACGAGGGGGCGAAGGAGCTCGGCTACGCCGATGTCGGTGCGCTGTGGCGCTCGAACTACGACATGAGCCCGGAAGAGTTCGCCGAGCTGACCGAGAAGCTGTGGCAGGAAGTCAAGCCGCTCTACGACCAGCTCCACTGCTACACGCGCACCAAGCTCAACGAGAAGTACGGCGACGCGGTCCAGCCCGCGACCGGCCCGATCCGCGCCGACCTGCTCGGCAACATGTGGGCGCAGGAGTGGGGCAACATCTACGATATCGTCGCGCCCGAAGGGGCGGGCGATCTCGGCTACGACGTCGGCGAGCTGCTCAAGGCGAAGGGTTACGATCCGCTCAGGATGGTGAAGGCGGGCGAGGCTTTCTATTCCTCGCTCGGTTTCGAGGAGTTGCCCGAAACCTTCTGGGAACGCTCGCAATTCGTGAAGCCACGCGATCGCGAGGTGATCTGCCACGCCTCGGCCTGGGACGTCGACAACCTCGATGACCTGCGGATCAAGATGTGCATCAAGGTGAACTCGGACGATTTCACCACGATCCACCACGAGCTTGGCCACAACTACTACCAGCGCGCCTACAACAAGCAGCCGACCTACTATCTGGATGGCGCCAACGACGGCTTCCACGAGGCGATCGGCGACACCATGGCGCTTTCGATCACGCCGCAGTACCTCGTCGACATCGGCCTGCTCGACAAGGCGCAGGTGCCCGGCGCGGACAAGGACACCGGCCTGCTGCTGCGCCAGGCGATGGACAAGGTGGCGTTCCTGCCGTTCGGCCTGCTGATCGACCGCTGGCGCTGGAAGGTCTTCGCGGGCGAGATCCAGCCCGCCGACTACAACAAGGCCTGGACGCGGATGCGCCTCGAATATCAGGGCATCGTCCCGCCCGCCGAGCGCGGCCCCGATGCCTTCGATCCGGGCGCCAAATATCACGTGGCGGCGGTGGTGCCCTACACCCGCTATTTCCTCGCGCGCGTGCTGCAGTTCCAGTTCTACGAGGCCGCGTGCAAGCAGGCGGGCTGGAAGGGCCCGCTTCACCGCTGCAGCTTCTACGGCAACGAGAAAGTCGGCGAGAAGCTCAACGCCATGCTCGAAATGGGCGCGAGCAAGCCCTGGCCTGACGCGCTGAAAGCCTTCACCGGCAGCCGCGAGATGAGCGGCAAGCCGATGCTGCGCTATTTCGCGCCGCTCTCGGCCTGGCTCAAGAAGCAGAACGCGGGCAAGACCTGCGGCTGGTGACGCGCGGGGCGGCGGGCGATCAGCCGCTTCGCCGCCCGCGTCCGAACCTCACGAAATTGGTCGATCTGGCGCAGGTTGAAACTTGCCACCAGTCGCGTGATTTCAAGATGTTACGGCGCGCCGATCTTCACGCGCGAGGACGCGGAAAAGTGACGATGTCGAGGAGCCGGGAGCGCGGTGCGCCCCGGCTTCCCGTCTGTCATCGGGCGCGCGGGCAGGAAAGACCCGCGCCGCGCCGATTACTTGGTCGCTTCTTCCTCGTGGCCGGCGATGTCGCCTTCCTGGAAGAGATATTCGCTGAGCTGGCTGTTGAAGCACTCGTCATTGCGGCGTAGCCATTCGAGCACCATCGCCGCGTGTTCGATTTCCTCGCGCATGTTGTGCAGCAGGATCGCCTTGAGCGCCTCGTCGTCGCAATCGTCGGCGCGCTGGCGATACCAGTCGGCGGCCTCCAATTCCTCCATCAGCGAGACGATCGCCTGGTGCATCGCGAGCGTCTTCGCACTCAGGCGTTCGCGGGGGGCGTGGAGACCTTCACTCGACATCGGCAGTTCCTTCGCGGTTGTTGTGGGGTTGTGCTGTCATGGTACCCTGCGAATGGGGCGAGCCAGAGCCTAGAGGCGCTTTGTCGCCTTGTGAACTCTTGGGATGGCGTGGGGGCTGGTTTGGGCCGGTAGGCGACTGTCCGGTTCGGAGTGCAGGGTGGCAATATCCCGCCGTTCCCAGCGTAATTATATCACTCGACCGCATGCGCCGTCTTCGTCGAAATTAGATGTTTCGAAGATCGTGGGATTTGAGCTACGCCACAAAGGATAGCCGATCCCGTAACCTTGTCAGTTTCTATTTTAGCGTTGAGCATTTCTGGTGTGACGGCTTGGCTGACGCTGCTTCGTCGAGGCACGGTTAGAATGACGCAACCAACAGTGGTCTTCTTTGGTCCAGATGCGCTCCGCGCTGATAAACTGAGCCCTCCACCCAAAATTTATCTGCGAGCCTTGTTGTTCTCGACTTCGAAGCGCGGCCGCGTAGTCGAAAGCATGCACGCGGCTTTACACCGCAACGAATCACATCAAAACTTCAATATCTGGGTTCATGGAGATGATAAGCTTGTTCGGGGCAGCGGGCTTTTTGTCGGCGAAACAGGAGTTGCAGCGAATCATCACTTCCTAACTCCAAAGGATGGATGCTCTTTCCAGTTTATCGCTGGAAAGTATCATCTGAAGGTCTATGCGCGCCTCCTTGGCGACCGCGAGCCCAAGCTATTGCTCAGTCAAGAATTTGAAATTTCTCCTGATCTTGCTGCATCGTTGCATTTGCCGGGGGCTGGGCTCTATTTTGATTGGGGGCCGGACTCGTCCAGATATTTGCCGCACGTGGAGCAGCGTCCGCCAACTCCAGATCCAGCGAAATTCCTTGAGGCGTTGGCACTCGCCGGTCGCGATGAATGAGTACGGTTGCGACAAAATCGGTGCCATGTGCCGCACCCAACCTTTGCGGCCAACGCAAATCAAGCGGTCAGGTTTCGGGGGCGCCATTTCAGATATCGAGTGACCGACAAGGGCGCTAACCAGGCGCAACGCTCGGGGGCTACATCATCTGCAACCTGTCCCCCACCCCCTACCGAAACGGCGGCTCGTTGAACGCCCGCAATTTCCGTGAATGCAGACGCGCGCCTTCCTCGCGCAGGAGTTCGCAGGTCTTGATGCCGATCTTGAGGTGCGCGCCGATCGCCTCCTCGTAGAAGCGGTTGGCCTGCCCCGGCAGCTTGAGTTCGCCGTGAAGCGGCTTGTCCGAGACGCACAGCAGGGTGCCGTAGGGCACGCGGAACCGGAAGCCCTGGGCGCTGATCGTCGCGCTCTCCATGTCGATGGCGATCGCGCGCGACTGGCTGAAGCGCCGGGCCGAGGCGGCGTAGCGCAGTTCCCAGTTGCGGTCGTCGGTCGTGACCACGGTGCCGGTGCGCATGCGCTTTTTCAGGTCCATTCCGCCCGCGCCGCTTACGTCCTCGGCTGCCTTCGCCAGCGCCTGCTGCACCTCGGCGATCGCGGGCAGAGGGATCTCGGGCGGAAGGACATGGTCGAGCACATGGTCGTCGCGCAGATAGGCATGGGCGAGCACGTAATCGCCGATCTTCTGCGAATCGCGCAGGCCGCCGCAGTGGCCGATCATCAGCCAGGTCTCGGGGCGGAGCACCGCGAGGTGGTCGGTGATCGTCTTGGCGTTCGAGGGGCCGACGCCGATGTTGACCAGCGTGATCCCCGAGCGGTCCTCGCGCATCAAGTGGTAGGCGGGCATCTGGTGACGCCGCCAGGCGGTGTCCGAAAGCCGCGCGCGCGCCTGGTCGCTGCTCGCATCGACATAGAGGCCGCCCGCGCCCGAGAGCGCGACGTTGCTGTCGGTGCCGACCTGCCGACCCGCCCAGTCGACGAACCCGTCGACGTAGCGATGGTAATTGGTGAACAGGACGTAGCGCTGGAAGTGCTCGGGCGGAGTGCCGGTGTAGTGGGCAAGCCGGGCGAGGCTGAAATCGGTGCGCAGGCCATCGAACAGCGCCAGCGGGATCGGATCGTCGGGGCCGGTAATGTCGATTCCGTCGGCCAGTTCGTCGCCGATCATAGCGAGTTCGGTGGCGGGAAAGTGCGCCGCTAGCTCGGCGGGCGTGACTTGTCCCAGTCCCTCGCCGCCATCGAGCACGTAGGCGAAGGGCATCTCCTGCGCCGAGCGGCCGGCCTCGATCACGATCTGGTAATTCTCGGTGAGCAGCTTGAGCTGTTCGCGGATGTAGTCTGCGAAGAAGCGCGGGCGGGTGACGGTGGTGGTGTAGAGCCCGTCATGCGTGAGGCGGCCGAACGAATGCAGCAGTTCGGGGCGCCGCTCGTCGCCGTCATAGCGGATGCGCAGTTCGGGATAGCACCAGGCCCGCTCGGCCCGGCGCAAGGGTGGGGGCGGCGTACCGTGTTCGGCGAAAAGGGCGATGTCTGAACGAAGCGTGGCGACGGTTTCGTCGTAAAGGCGGACCAATTCCGCGATGACGTGTTCAATCGTTTCCATCGCCGTGTCCTATAGATCGATGGAGCCAATGCAAGCCATGCCCGGCCGGCAAGAAATCGGTCGCCACGAATGCCGGTCCATGCAAGGTTGGTCTCGACTGTGGGAGCGGAACAGAGGGGTGGCTATGCGGCGTGCGGGCATGATCGGGCGTAGTGGAGGACGAACGTTGCGGCAGTGCGGCGCTTTGGCCTTGGTCGCCGCGCTCCTGCCCGGCGCGCCGGTATTGGCGGCGCAGGCCCTGCCGCTGGCCGGCGAAGCGGAGCCCGCCGCCGAGGAGGCCGCGCCCGCGACGATCGAGACGATGGCGGGCACGCTCCACGATATCTTCACCGCTTACATGGCCGAGGCGCATGTGCCGGGCATGGTCTACGGCGTGGTACAGGACGGCAAGCTGGTGCTGGTCGAGGGGCTCGGCACTCGCGACCTCGTGAGCAGGACGCCGGTCGATGCCGACACGCGGTTTCGCATCGCATCGATGTCGAAGGCCTTCACCGGGCTCGCGATCCTAAAGTTGCGCGATGAGGGCAAGCTGCGGCTCGCGGACCCTGTGTCGCAATACGTGCCCGAGGTGGCGGACTGGGCGTTGCCGACCTCGGATTCGCGGGCCGTCACCGTCGCCGACCTGATGCACCACACCGCGGGCTTCGTGGAGGACAACCCCTGGGGCGATCGCCAGCAGAGTATCGCGCCCGAGGCGTTCGGCGCGATGATGCGCGCCGGAATGCCCTTCGCATCGAGCCCCGGAACCGGGCCGGAATATTCGAACTACGGCTTCGCGCTGCTCGGGCGGATCATCAACAACGCTTCGGGCAAGCGCTATCAGGACTACATCCGCGAAGAGATCATGCTGCCGCTGGGCATGACGTCGACCGGCTACGACGTGCTCGCCGACCCGCCCGGATCGCGCGCGATCGGCTACCGCTGGCAGGACGGGCAATGGGTGCGCGAGCCCGACATGCCCGATGGCGAGTTCGGCGCGATGGGCGGGGTCGAGACCACGGCCAACGACTATGCGAAGTGGCTCGCCTTCGTGCTCTCCGCCTGGCCCGCCTCGGACGCACCCGAGACCGGACCCGTGCGGCGCGCGACCGTCCGCGAGATCCCCATGCTGGTCTCGCCCTGGGGGACGATCACCACGCCGCCCGACGCCGAAGGCGCGACCTGCACGGAGTCGCAGGGCTATTCGGCGGGGTGGTTCGTCTCCGACGGGTGCGAAGTGGGGCGCAACATGCGGCACACGGGCGGCTATCCGGGCTACGGCTCGACGGTGCACCTGCTGCCCGACGCGGGCGTGGCGCTGTTCGCGTTCAGCGCGCGGACCTATTCCTCGGGCCGCTCGGTCGCCTACGGCGCATTGCGCGAACTGCGAAGGGCAGGGGCCATTCCCGACCGCGCGCCCGGGCCGCCGAGCGCCTTGCTCGAGCAGGCCTATGTCAGCGCGAAAGTGGCCTGGCAGGCGGGCGATCCGGAACTTGTGCCGCTCGCGGTGAACATCGCGCTCGACAACGCGCTCGACCGCCGCCGCGCCGCGATCGCCGCGCTCAAGGAAAAGGTTGGCGCCTGCGATACGAGCGCGCCGGTCGCGCCGGTCAACAAGCTCCAGGGCACTTTCACCTGGACTTGCGAGAAGGGCGCGGTGAGGGGGCAGGTGCAGCTCGCGCCGACCGCCGCGTTCGAGCTTCAGCGGCTCGATTTCGCGGAGTTTTTGCCTGAGGGCTAGACGGCGTGGACGAGTCCATTCTGCTCGAGCGTCTGCTTTCGCCGGGCACTGTGGACAGGCGCGATGTCCGCAAAGTCGGAGTGGGCTGACAAGCGGCAAGCACCTCCACCCGCTCAGCCTGAGCTTGTCGAAGGCTCCGCGCCAACGCCTTCGACAAGCTCAGGCTGAGCGGGGTTGGGAATTGGCTCCTGCCGCAACGTGAAGAGGCTTCCGTCCATTCGAACCTGGTCGGGCGGGGGTGTGGGCCGGTGCCGCAGCAAACCGAGCCTGTGTCCGGTTTCGCAAGGCACGCCCGATGAAAAAGGGCGCCGGTTGCCCGGCGCCCCTCTTGACTCGTGGCGGTGAGCGGGCTCAGGCCTGCTCTTCGCCTGCCGGGGTCTCGGCCTCGTCCTCGGCGGCTTCGGCGGCCTGGATGGCGGCGACGTCACCGGGTTCGGCGTTCGGATCGTAGGCCTCGGTGAAGCCGACGGGCGCGGCCTCTTCCTCGAACATCGCGGCGAGGACGTCGACGCCCTGCGCCTGCTGGTCGGCCTCGTCGGGCGAGCGGGCGACGTTCGCCTTCACCGTGACGTGGACTTCCGGGTGCAGCGCGACGGTCACGTCGAACATGCCGATCGTCTTGATCGGATGGCCCATGATGACCTGCTTCTTGTCGATCTTGTGGCCCTTTTCCTCGAGCCCGGCGACGATGTCGCGCACGTTGACCGAACCGTAGAGCTGGCCCGAGTTCGACGAGGCGCGGATCAGCACGATCTCGGTGCCGGCGACCTTGTCGCCCTGCTTTTCGGCCTCGGTGCGCTTCTCGGCGTTTTCCTGCTCGAGACGTTCACGGTTGGCCTCGAAGACCTTCTTGTTCGCCTCGTTGGCGCGCAGGGCCTTCTTGTTGGGCAGCAGGTAGTTGCGCGCGTAACCGTCCCTGACGGTGACGACGTCGCCGATGGCGCCGAGCTTCTCGACGCGTTCCAGGAGGATGATGTCCATGGGGCTAGCCTCCTTACTTGACGATGTAGGGCAGCAGGCCGATGTGCCGGGCGCGCTTGATCGCCTGGCTCAGCTCGCGCTGCTTCTTGGCCGAAACGGCGGTGATGCGGCTCGGGACGATCTTGCCGCGCTCGGACATGAAGCCCTGCAGCAGACGGACGTCCTTGTAGTCGATCGTCGGCGCGTTCTTGCCCGAGAAGGGGCAGGACTTGCGGCGGCGGAAAAACGGTCGTGCCATGGCTCAGTTCCCCTCGCGTTCGCGGCGACGACGGTTGTCGCGGTCGCTCTTGCGCATCATCACCGACGGGCCCGATTCGTGCTCGTCGACGCGGATCGTCATCCAGCGGATCACGTCTTCGTTGATCGCGGTCTGGCGCTCGAGTTCCTCGACGGTGTCGCCCGAGGCCTCGATGTTGAGCATGACGAAGTGCGCCTTGCGGTTGCGCTTGATCTTGTAGGCGAGATTCTTGAGACCCCAGGTCTCGGTCTTGTGGACCTTGCCCTCGTTCTTCTCGACGATCTCGGTTGCAGTCGCGGCGAGCGCGTCGACTTGCGACTGGCTCAGGTCCTGGCGCGCCAGGAAAACGTGCTCGTAAAGCGGCACGGCAGCTTCCTTTTCATCTTCCAACCGATCGCTGGCTTGTCCGCACGATTGCGGGGCCCCTCCGGCTTTCTTCAGCTTTCCACACGGCCGAACGCGGCGCGCGGAAGCGGGGCGCATAGCGCATCCGGGGCGAAATGCAAGCGCGCATTGGCGCCTGCGGGCCCCCTCGCGCACTGTGGCGGGCGGGCCACACCGCCACGTCGTTCGTCGGCCACGGTCTGTCGTTGGCCCGAATCTGGGTTGATCGGGCAGGGCCGGGGCCTATCGAATCGACAGTCTGGCACTCTGTTATCCCCTGGAGACATATGAAGAAGCACCTTGCAACGGTTGCCGCCGCCGCGCTCGCCGCGTCGCTGGCGCAGCCGGCCCTCGCCGCACCCTCGACCACGCCCGGCGCCACCGCCGAGACGGTGACGACCCAGCTTCCCCGCGCAGTGCGGCCGACGCATTATGACGTCACGATCACGCCCGATGCCGAGGCGCTCACCTTCACCGGCGAAGTCGCGATCGACGTCGATGTGGTGGAGACGACCGACACGATCGTGCTCAATGCAGTCGATCTGAAGATCTCCTCCGCGCGGCTCACGGCGGCGGGGGGCAAGCAGGCGATGACGCCGACGATCACGCTCCAGCCCGACGCGCAGACCGCGACGTTCGCGTTCGACAAACCGCTCACGCCGGGCAAGTACCGCCTCTCGACCACCTATTCGGGCACGATCAACACCCAGGCCAACGGCCTGTTCGCGCTCGACTACGTCGCGGCCGACGGGAGCGAGAAGCGCGCGCTCTACACCCAGTTCGAGGCCCCAGACGCGCGGCGCATGATCCCGGCCTTCGACGAGCCGTTCTACAAGGCGACGTTCACGCTCCATGCCGTGGTGCCTGAAGACCAGATGGCGGTGAGCAACATGCCCGTCGCCGAGTCCGCGCCGGCGGGCGAGGGCAGGAAGCGGGTCAGCTTCCGCGAAACGCCAGTCATGTCGACCTACCTGTTCTTCTTCGGGATGGGCGATTTCGAGCGCGCGACCCGGCAGGCCGGCGACGCCGAAGTGGGTGTCGTGGTCAAGCGCGGCGTGGCCGACCAGGCGACTTTCGCGCTCGATGCCTCGGCCGACATCCTGCCCTGGTACAACGCCTATTTCGGCACGCCCTATCCGCTGCCCAAGCTCGACAACGTCGCCGCTCCGGGCCAGTCGCAGTTCTTCGGGGCGATGGAGAACTGGGGCGCGATCTTCACTTTCGAATACGCGATGCTGCTCGATCCCAAGCTCGATTCGGTCGATGCACGCAAGCGCATCTTCACCGTGCTCGCGCACGAGATGGCACACCAGTGGTTCGGCGATCTCGTGACGATGTCGTGGTGGGATGACCTGTGGCTCAACGAGGGTTTCGCCTCGTGGATGGAGACGCGCGCGACCGAGCACTTCCATCCCGAATGGAAGCCCGAACTCGGCGCGGTCAGCACGCGCAACGGGGCGATGAACCAGGATGCGCTGGTGACGACGCACCCGGTCATCCAGGAGCGCAAGACGGTCGAGGAAGCGAGCCAGGCCTTCGACGGCATCACCTATTCGAAGGGCGAGTCGGTGATCCGCATGCTCGAGGCCTACACCGGGCGCGACGAATGGCGCGAGGGCGTGCGCGCCTACATGAAGCGCTACGAATACGCCAACACGGTGACCGACGACTTGTGGCGCGAGATGGAAAAGGCTTCGGGCAAGCCGATCATCCAGATCGCGCACGACTTCACCCGCCAGCCGGGCATCCCGCTGGTGAAGGTCTCGGGCACTTGCAAGGGCGGCAAGTCGGTGCTTGCGCTCGAACAGGGCGAGTTCACGCGCGATCGTCCGGACAAGACGCCGCTCTCGTGGCATGTTCCCATCGTCGCCGCTGCGCTCGGCGGCGCGCCGGCGGAGACGCTGCTCGAGGGCAGCGGCAGCCTGGAGGTCGCGGGCTGCGGCCCGGTGATCGTCAACTCCGGCCAGAACGGCTATTACCGCGTGGCCTATGCGCCGCAGATGTTCTCGGCGATCTCGAAGAATTTCGCCGAAGTTCCGGCGGTCGACCAGCTTGGCCTGCTCTCGGACACCGGCGCGCTGGGCCTCGCCGGGGTCAAGCCGATGGCAGACCTGCTCGATCTGGTGCAGGCGATGCCGGCGGACGCCGAGCCCGAAGTGCTTGCCTCGGGCGCGAGCTACTTCTCGGCGCTCTACGCCTATGCCGAGGGCAAGCCCGAGTTGCGCGGGCGCCTGACGAAGTTCGTGGGCGCCAAGTTCCTGCCGGTGCTCGATCGGCTCGGCTGGACGCCCAAGGCCGACGAGCCGGCGACCGAGACCGAGCTTCGCTCCTCGCTAATCTCGCTGCTCGGCGATGTCGGCGAACCCACGGTCGTGGCCGAGGCGAAGCGCCGTTTCGCCGCTTCGGAGAGCGACCCGACGGCGATCGATCCCTCGCTGCGCAGCGCGATCCTCGGGGTGGTCGCCACGCATGCCGACGCAGCGACCTGGGACAAGCTGCACGCGATGGCCAAGTCCGAGCAGTCGACCCAGCTTCGCAGCCTGATCTATTCGCGCCTCGGGGCGGCACGCGATCCCGAACTGGCGCAAAAGGCGCTGGAACTGGCTCTGACCGACGAGCCGGGCGAGACCGTCAGCCCCAGCATCATCCGCTATGTCGCCAGCGAGCATCCCGACCTGGCGTTCGACTTCGCGATGGCGCACTACGACGATGTGGTGAAGCGCGTCGATCTCTCGGCGGCGAGCCGCTACTTCCCGGGACTGGCCCAATCCAGCCTGGACGAAGCCATGATCGGCAAGCTGGAAAGCTATGCCGCGGGCCTGCCGGAAGACGCGCGCAAGCCCACCGAGGAATCGATCGCGCTGATCCGCTATCGCCGCTCGGTAAGCGAGGGCCGGATGCCGGGTGTCGACGCCTGGCTGGCGAAGGCCGGGTACTGAAAGCCGGACGGAAAAGGCCCCGTGGACGGCGAACCGTCCACGGGGCCTCGACTGACTAGCTCGTGATCGCGATCAGCGCAGAAGCTGCATGACCTGCTCGGTCGCCTGGTTGGCCTGGGCGATCATCGCGGTCGAGGCCTGCGAGAGGATCTGGGCCTTGGCCATCGAGGTGGTTTCCACCGAGTAGTCGGCATCCTCGATCCGCGAGCGCGAATCCGAGAGGTTGGCGACGTTGCTGGTGAGGTTGTTGACCGCCGATTCGAGGCGGTTCTGGCCGGCACCCAGCGAGGCGCGGGTCGCGTTGACGTCGGCGAGTGCGAGGTCGATGTTGTCGATCGTGGTGGTCGCGAGCGCCGAGGTGGTGACGTCGAGCGCGGTGGCGTCGATATTGGTGCCGTCGATCGCGACAGAGGTCAGCGTGACGGTTTCGCCCGAGTTGGCGCCGGTCTGGATGTCGAAGGTGACGTCCGTGCCGGCAGTGGTCGAGAACAGCGTGTTGCCGTTGAACTGGGTGGTGGCGAGAACGTCGGCGACCTGATCGGTGAGCGCGGTGACCTCGGCCTGCATCGCGGTGCGGTCGGAAGCCTGGTACGTGCCCGAGGCCGACTGCACGGCGAGCTCGCGGACGCGCTGGAACATGTTCGAGATCTCGGAGAGCGCGCCTTCCGCGGTCTGCGCGAGGCTGATGCCGTCGTTCGCGTTGCGGATGCCCTGGCTCATGCCCTTGATCTGCGTCGTCATCGACGTGGTGATGGCAAGGCCGGCGGCGTCGTCCTTCGCCGAGTTGATGCGCTTGCCGGTCGAGAGGCGCTCCATCGAGGTGCCAAGCATCTTGTTGGCCGAGATCGAGGCGTTGGTGGCGCGGATCGCGCTGATATTCGTGTTGATGACTGCCATTTTTCGTTTCCCCGATTGTTCGACCGGAATGGGCCGGTCGCCCGCTGCGGTCAGGGGGAAGAACGGCGCGGGCCGGTGAGACTTTAAGGGCCGTGTGATCGAGGGCCGACAAGATGACGCTTGATCGGTTTGGCGAATGCCCGCATTCAGGCGGCCTCGCCCGCCTTTGGGCGCGCTTTCTGGTCAAGGAGCCTGCGCCGCCATGCCATCCGGTCTCGTCGCCCTTCTGGACGACGTCTCCGTCATCGCCCGCGCCGCCGCCGCGTCGATCGACGACGTCGGGGCAGGCGTGGCCAAGGCGGGCACCAAGGCGGCGGGGGTCGTGATCGACGACGCGGCGGTGACCCCGTCCTACGTCACCAATTTCACGCCCGACCGCGAATTGCCGATCATCTGGCAGATCACCAAGGGCAGCCTGCGCAACAAGCTGCTGCTCCTGCTGCCGGTCGCGCTGCTGCTGAGCCAGTTCCTGCCGGCCGCGATCACCCCGCTGCTCATGCTCGGCGGTTTCTACCTCTCGTTCGAGGGCGCGGAGAAGGTGATCGAGAAGCTCGGCGGCGCCAAGCACGGCGAGACGCTGGAGGACACCATCTCCGACCCGGCGACGTTCGAGAAGCAGCGCGTCGCGGGCGCGGTCCGCACCGATCTCATCCTCTCGGCCGAGATCATGGCGATCGCGCTGTCCGAAGTGGCGGACCAGAGCCTCGTGGCGCGCGCGATCATCCTCGCGCTGGTCGGCGTGGTGATCACCGCGGTGGTCTACGGCGCGGTCGCGCTGATCGTGAAGATGGACGACATCGGCCTCCACCTCGCCCGCAAAGATGGCCCCGCAGCGCAGAAGACCGGACGCGGGCTGCTGAAAGCCATGCCGATCGTGCTCAAGCTGCTCGCCTCGGTGGGAACGCTGGCGATGCTGTGGGTCGGTGGCGGCATTCTCCTGCACGGCAGCGAGGAACTCGGCTTCGCCGCGCCCGCGCATCTCGCGCACGCGATCCAGCACGCGGTCGAACACGCGACGGGCGCGCTCGGCGGCGTGCTGGGCTGGCTCGCCTACGCGATCGCCTCTGGCATCGTCGGCCTGATCGTCGGCGCGGTGCTCGCGGTCATCGTGCACCAGGTCGGCAAGCTGCGCGGCGAGAACGCGCACTAGCCGCATTCCGCCATGCTCGCGCATCGCGGCTAATCCGGGCTTTCCCGCTGCTAGGTGCGTTCGCCTAGGACTGGGTCCACGGGCCGAAAAGCCACGCTGTCCTAATGCCTCGCGGACCAACAAGAGCCCATCCAGTCGCGAGGGACGCAAGAGGAATGTCTGTACCACCCTTCATCCATCCCTGCTGGAAGCGGCTCGCCACGGGCGGCCTGCAGGAACTCGAGCTGAGGAATCCGGCAGCGCAGATGATGGCCAAGCGCCTCGATCGGGACCAGCGCACCGAGCTGGTCGACCGCGTTCAGGAAATCCACGAATTCTTTACCCGCTACGAAAGGACCCTGGGGCATGAGCTTTCTCAGTTCGACCGGCTTTGACCGAGTGCGGGTGAACGCCGTCCTGCCGCTGGGCGACGTCGTCTCGCTCATCGCCGGCGGCGCGACCTTGTGCATTGCCGGGCACGAGGACGTCTTGCGCCAGTTGCCCGCCGGCCAGTGGATCGGCGGGACCACGCCTTACGTGATGACCGCCGCCGGCGGTGCGAAGCTCGACCATCAGCACCTCTTCGTCACGGAGCTGGGCGATCTCGGCGAGACGCGCGTGGCGCACTACGGCCCCGACGAAATGGAAAAGATCACCGCCAACACGCCCGACGGCGGCTTCGCGCTGACGGTCATCCCGGCCGGATCGCGCTGTCACGAGCGTTTCGCCCACGACGCGGCGAACTATCCGCAGGCCTTCCTCAAGCCGACCTTCGGCTGGATCGCGGGCCACGATCTCGACCAGCCCGGCGCGAGCGCCAAGGTCTTCGCGGGATCGGGCGAGGCCTGGTCGGGCGATCGCGCCGCAGTGCTTCACGTCGCGCTGCCCGAGGACGTTCTGCCGCATCTCGAGTTCGTCAACCTGTTCGAGCCCGACCGCGTCGAGACGATCCGCTTTCACCAGACGACGTTCGCGCCCGCGCGGGCGATGGTGAACGGCGCCGAGGTTGATTTCGCCGACTACGTGCGCTCGCGCGGACTCGAGCACGGCCAGCTCCCGCTGGTCGGTGATTACTCCGGCGCCTACGTCAATGCCTCGCTGCAGGAGGTCGAGGCCGAGAGGGTGCGGCTCTACGCCCCCGTCTTTCCCGGCGTCGACTACTGCTTCGCCAGGCCGATCGGCGACTATGCCGAGGCATTCGCCGAACGGCTTGCGCAGGTCCCCAGCCAGGGCACGCTGTTCTCGTGCAACTGCATCCTGAACTACCAGTTCGGCGATCTGGCCGGAAAGGCGATCGGCGGCTTCGGCGGACCGATCACCTTCGGCGAAATCGCGTTCCAGTTGCACAACCAGACGTTGATCGAGGTCCGGCTCGTCTAGGCGGCGTGGACATTCCTGCCCGAAACGATCGTCCGCTATCGGGAAATGGGTAAGACTGCTTGAACGACCGGGATGTCGTGGTTAGCGGATATTGAGCTTCATCCGTCATCCCAGCGAAAGCTGGGATCGCTCACGGTTGTGCGAGGTGATCGAACAAGTCCTCCCAGCCAGGGTTCGCTTGCCCGATCAGTTCGACTTTCCAGTCGCGCTTCCATGCCTTCAGCGCCTTTTTACGTGTGATGGCAGCGTCAATCTCGCGATGCGGTGCAACGAGAACGCACCGCTTAAGCCCATACCTGTGCGGTGGAAGGATTTGTCTGAACCAGTTCGATGTTGCGCCATCCGCGAGCCAGATCAGGCGTGCCGCCGAAATAAAGCACGGCGTGAGGCTTGTTAGGCAGAATAGAGGTCCAACCGCCCGTGGCGGAATGTTGGCGCAACTCCTAGAGCGATGCCAGCTTTCGCTGGCATGACGGGTGGAGGATGGGCTCGGTCAGCAATGTCGTCGTGTCCGGTAGTCTGGTTCTTTGCCCGACAAGCCTGATTGCGGGCGTACCGGACCGAAACTGGATTTTTCCACGCCGCCTGGCTCTCGCTTTGCGGGGGCGCTTGTCGGACCGGTCGGCGCGGAGCTAGGGCAGCGCGGCGAGGAGGTCGCGTGCGAAGGCGCTCAGCGTGTCGTCGCGCGCGCCCATGACGACGATCCGGTCGCCGGGGCGGGCCAGTGCGGCGATGCGTTCGCCGCATTCCTCGCGGGCCGCGACGTACTCGGCCGCGCCGCCGGCTTCGCGGATCAGGCCGACGATCCGCTCGCTGCCCTCACTGCGGTCGACGGTCCCGCCGAAGTAGACCGGATCGCAGATGAACGTGCGGTCCTCGGGACCCAGTTCGTGCGCGAAAGTGCGGGCGAGCTGGGCGCCCATCTGGCGCAGCGGGCCGTAGCCGTGGGGCTGGAAGAAGGCGATCACGCGTCCGGGATGCTGCTTGAGCGTGCGCAGCGTCGCGGCGCATTTCTCAGGGTTGTGGCCGAAGTCGTCGATCACCGCGATGCCCGAGGGGCTGGAGCCGACCACGTCGAAGCGGCGTGCGAGTCCCTCGAAGCGCGCCAGCGCGGCGACGGCATCGGCCACCGGCACGTGGCAGGCGCTCGCCACCGCGATCGCGGCAAGCGCGTTGGCGAGATTGTGGCGGCCCGGCATCCGCAAGGCGAGCGCGTGGCGCGATCCGTCACGCCGGTCGAGGACGGTGGCGGCAAGGCCGATCGGTTCGTCGGCCACGCTTCCTGGCTCGACGCCGATCGCCGCCTCGGCGCTGTCGATCCCGAACGAAATGACATCGGGCGAGCGGACCGTGAGCGCGCGCGCCTCCGCATCGTCGAAGTTCACCGCCGCGCGCGGGGCTCGGGCGAGAAAATCGCCGAAGAGCACGCGCAGTTCCTCCATCGACTTGTGATCGAGGCTGACGTTGAGCAGCACCGCGACCTCGGGGCGATAAAGCGCGATCGAGCCGTCGCTCTCGTCGACTTCCGAGACGAAGACGTCGCCTTTGCCGACGCGCGCGCTGGCGAAAGGCGCGTCGGGCGCGACGAGGTTCTTCATCACCGCGCCGTTCATGATCGTCGGGTCACGGCCGGCCTCGATCAGGATCCAGCCGGCCATGCCGGTTACGGTCGACTTGCCGCTGGTGCCGGCGATGCCGATGGCGTGCGGGGCGGCGTTGAACAGGGCGGCGAGCAGTTCGGCGCGGCTCATCCGCTCGCAGCCGAGCGCTCTGGCGCGCGCCATCTCGGGCACGGTGTCCTCGACCGCGGCGGATGCGACGAGCACCTGGCCCGCCGAGGCGATCCCGCTGCCGTCTTGCGGGAAGAGGCGGATGCCCTGCCGTTCGAGCCAGTCGAACTTGGCGGCGCTGCGCCCCTGATCGCGGCTGCGATCCGACCCGGCGATCTCGGCTCCCAGTCCGTTGAGGATCAGCGCGAGCGGCAGCATGCCCGAGCCGCCGATGCCGCAGAAGAACCAGGGGCGATCGGTGAGGGCGGGGGGTGTGTCGGCGAGTGTGTCGGCAGGCGTCATGGAGAATGCGGTATGCGCGCTTGCCTGCGCTGACAACCTCGATAGGAGCGTTCTTCCATGACCCGTATCGCTGTTTGTGCTCCGTCCACGCCGATCACGCCCGAAGATGCGGAGCGCGTCACCGCGCTGGCCGCGGCCGAGTTCCCGCAAGTCGCGCTGAGCTTCCACCCGCAATGCTTCGCGGCGTCGGACCACTTTGCAGGAACGGACGAGGAGCGGCTCGCCGCCTTCGTCGACTGCGCCAACGATCCCGCCATTGATGCGGTGTGGTTCGCGCGTGGCGGCTACGGCGCCTGCCGCATCGCCGAAGACGCGATCGCGCACCTAGCGCCATGCGCGAGCGAGAAGACCTGGCTCGGCTTTTCGGACGCGGGCTATCTGCTCGGCGCGCTCTATCGCGAGCGGATCGGGCGGCCGGTCCACGCGCCGATGGTTTCGTGCATTCGCCGCGAGGGCGGGGATGAGGCGATCCGCCGCGTGCTCGACTACCTCGCGGGCGGCAAGACCGGCATCGAAACATGCGTCGACCCGCATCCTCGCGTGGCTTTCAACCTCATGACGTTGGCGATGATGGGCGGAACGCGGCTGATGCCCGGGCTCGCCAATCATGTCGTGCTGGTCGAGGAGGTCTCCGAGTATCTCTATGCCGTCGACCGGCTGTTCTTTCACCTGACCGCGCATCTCGGCGGGATCGCCGGGCTCATGCTCGGGCGGGTCTCGGAGGTGCCCGAAAACCAGCGCCCGTTCGGCGCCACGCCCGAGCAGATTGCGCGCCACTGGTGCGATCGCCACGCGATCGCCTTCCTCGGAACCGCCGATATCGGGCACGATTCGGACAACAAGATCGTGCCATTCGGGCTTGCCAGCGACGCATAAGCGCAATAGTCCGCCCCGCCACATCCAAAATAGGTCGCATGCGCTCATAGGCGCACCCGGCATGACGCGCCGGACAACGGAGTGGACTTACGATGCGAGCATTTTTGTTTCCGGGGCAGGGGAGCCAGAAAGTCGGCATGGGCGCCGAGCTCGCCGAGGCGAGCGCGGTCGCGCGCCAGGTCTTCGAGGAAGTCGACGACGTGCTCGGCCAGAACCTGTCGCGGATCATGCGCGAGGGCCCCGAAGACGAGCTGACGCTCACCGAGAACGCGCAGCCTGCGATCATGGCGCACGCGATCGCCTGCCTGCGGGTGCTGGAGAAGGAAGGCGGCATCGCGATCGCCGACAAGTGCGATTTCGTCGCCGGCCACTCGCTCGGCGAATACACCGCGCTGTGCGCCGTGGGCGCCTTCAGCCTTGCCGACACCGCGCGGCTGCTCAAGCTGCGCGGCCGCTCGATGCAGGCGGCGGTGCCCGTGGGCCTGGGCGCGATGGCGGCGCTGCTCGGCGCCGACATCGAGAAGGCGACCGCGCTCGCCGCAGCGGCCGCGCAAGGCGATGTCTGCGAAGTCGCCAACGACAACGATCCGTCGCAAGTCGTGCTCTCGGGCCATGCCGGCGCGATCGAGCGGGCGATCGGCCTGGTCAAGGAGTACGGCATCAAGCGCGGCATGGCGCTGCCCGTTTCCGCTCCGTTTCACTGCAGCCTGATGCAGCCTGCCGCCGATGCCATGGCCGAGGCGCTGGCGAAGACGCCCGCCGGTCCGATGCGCCTTCCGCTCTTCGCCAACGTCACCGCCGGGATGGTCTCCGATCCGGCGGAAGTCACGCGCCTGCTCGTTGCGCAGGTGACGAGCCGGGTGCGCTGGCGCGAGAGCGCGATCGCGATGCGCGAGGCGGGCGTCGAGACCTTCGTCGAGTTCGGTGGCAAGGTTGTCGGCCCGATGATCAAGCGCAGCGCGGGCGAGGTCGAAGTCGCCTCGGTCATGTCGATGGCGGACATCGAGCAACTGGCCAAGGCGCTCTGATCGCGGCTACAGCGCTGGATGCGAAAGAACGCAACGAGGGAAGGAATGCGATGTTCGATCTGCACGGAATGACCGCGCTGGTGACCGGGGCGTCGGGCGGAATCGGCTCGTCGATCGCGCGTGCGCTGGCCGCGCAGGGCGCCCGTCTCGCGGTCTCGGGCTCGAATCAGGCGAAGCTGCGCGCGTTCCGCGACGAACTCGACGAGCACTCGCCGCACCATCACCAGGAAGTCGATCACATCGCCATCGCCTGCGACCTGTCCGACCCAGATGCGGTCGAAAAGCTCGTTCCCGCCGCGATCGATTCGCTCGGCAAGCTCGACATCCTCGTCAACAACGCGGGCATCACCCGCGACAATCTCGCGATGCGGATGAAGGACGAGGAATGGGACGCGGTGATCCGCGTGAACCTCGAATCCGCCTTCCGGCTGATGCGCGCGGCGACCAAGCCGATGATGAAGGCGCGCTTCGGCCGCATCGTCAACATCACCTCGATCGTCGGCACCACCGGCAATCCGGGGCAGATGAACTACTGCGCGGCCAAGGGCGGGATCACCGCGATGTCGAAGAGCCTGGCGCAGGAGATCGCCACGCGCGGCGTTACCGTCAACTGCGTGGCGCCCGGCTTCATCCGCACCGCGATGACCGACGTCCTGCCCGATGCGCAGAAGGACGCGCTGAACGCCAAGATTCCGATCGGTCGAATGGGCGAGGGCGACGAGATCGCCTCGGCGGTGGTCTATCTCGCCTCGAAGGAGGCGAGCTACGTCACCGGGCAGACACTCCACGTCAACGGCGGCATGGTGATGGTCTGACGGAGTCGTTCGGGATTCCGGCTCGGTGCGGCTGAATCAGGCGTGGGCCGGTGCGGCTTGCGCGCGAGCGGCTGAGGCCCGATCGCGGTCGGACAAGGCGATTTTTCGCAGCCCTTATCCCCAGATTCGGCCCGCTGCGGGGACTCTTTACTTGCCGCTCGACTTCGTAACGCTAGAGAGGATGGTCCGTAACTGACGGTTATCCGTCCGGCCGACAAGGGGACATGAGGCTGAAATGAAGGCCACGATCGAACGTTCAACCCTGCTGCGGTGCCTCTCCCACGTGCAGTCCGTCGTCGAGCGGCGCAATACCATTCCCATCCTCTCGAACGTGCTGATCGAGGCTGCGGCCGACGGCGCGCTCAAGATCATGGCGACCGACCTCGATTTGCAGGTGGTCGAGACGCTGAGCGCGGTCTCGGTCGAGGCGCCCGGTGCGATCACCGTTTCGGCGCACCTCCTGTTCGACATCGCCCGCAAGCTGCCCGAGGGCAGCCAGGTAAGCCTGGACTCGGCGGACAACCGGATGCTGGTCAAGGCCGGGCGCAGCCGCTTCCAGCTTCCGACGCTGCCGCGCGACGACTTCCCGATGATCGCCGAGGGCGAACTGCCCACCAGCTTCGAGATTGCGGCGGCCACGCTCGCGCAGATGATCGACCGCACGCGCTTCGCGATCTCGACCGAGGAAACGCGTTACTACCTCAACGGCATCTTCCTCCACGTCACCGACGAGGAGTTCAAGGCCGCCGCCACCGACGGGCACCGCCTCGCGCGCTTCACCCTGCCGCGCCCCGAGGGTGCGCAGGGCATGCCCGACGTGATCGTGCCGCGCAAATGCGTCGCCGAACTGCGCAAGCTGCTCGAAGAGGCGCTCGACACCAGCGTGCTGATCGACCTGTCGGCCACAAAGATCCGATTCACGCTCGGCGGCGAGAACGGGGTGGTCCTGACCAGCAAGCTGATCGACGGGACATTCCCCGATTATTCCCGTGTTATTCCAACAGGTAACGACAAGCTTCTCAAGCTCGACCCGAAGACCTTCTATGAAGGCGTCGACCGCGTCGCGACGATCGCCACCGAAAAGACCCGCGCGGTCAAGATGGCGCTCGAGCCCGACAAGGTGACGCTGTCGGTGACCTCGCCTGACAACGGCACCGCCGCCGAGGAACTTCCCGCGGCCTACGCCTCGGACGGTTTCGAGATCGGCTTCAACGCGAACTATCTCAAGGACATCCTCGGCCAGATCGAGGGCGACAGCGTCGAACTGCATCTCGCCGACGCCGGCGCGCCGACGCTGATCCGCCAGAACGAGAAGAGCGAGGCGCTCTACGTGCTGATGCCGATGCGCGTCTGACGGCGGCGAAATAGGGCGGAGCGCGGGCCTCGCCCTATTTCGCCGGGTCTGGCTGCTTGCGCCCCAGCGTGCCGATCATGTGATCGACCTGGACGAACTTCTCGCGCGGACTGCCCTCGCGCGCGTTCGCGATCTCTGCCTCGTCGATCTTCTGCCAGTCGGTGAATTTGATGAAGTCGAGGCCCTTGCGCGCCGCCAGCGCCTCGAAACCCGGGCGGCCGGGCTTGGTGGCGCCTTCGCCGATGTCCGCGGCGACCTTCTCGATGATCGCGAAGCCATCTGGCCGGTTGGTGCCGATCGTTCCGGTGGGGCCGCGCCGCGCCCAGCCGACGCAGTAGAGCCCCGGCGCGATCCGGCCGTCCTCGTTGGCGAAGCGGCCGTTCTTCGCGTCGTAGGGCACCTCGGCGATGGGCGAGGTCTGATAGCCGATGCACGAGATCACCAACCCCGCCTCGACGCGATAGACCTCGCCGGTGCCGACCGCGCGACCGTCGTCGAGCCGCGTGCGTTCGACCTCCACCGCATCGACGCGATCCTCGCCGAGGATCGCGCGCGGCGAGGCGAAGAAATCGAACTCGATCACCACGTCCTTTTCGGAGCAGGGCGCCTCGTTCGCGGCGAAGGTGCGCAGATGGCCCACGGACTTGCGCGTACCGGGCTCGAGCGAATCGTCCAGCGCCGCGTCGGGCAGGTCGGCGCGATCGACGCGGGGGCAGGCGCGCGCGAGCTTGCCCAGCTCGCCCAGTTCCTTGGGCGTCATCGCGATCTGATGCGGCCCGCGACGGCCGAGGATGACGATGCGGCGGATCGTCGAGGCGTGCAGCGCGTCGAGCGCGTGGCTGACGATGTCGCTGCCGGCGAACTCGTCGCGCGATTTGGCGAGAATCCGCGCGACGTCGAGCGCGACGTTGCCGTTGCCGATAACGACGGCGGTGTCGTGCGAGAGTGCGGGGTCGAGATCGGCGAAATTGGGATGCCCGTTGTACCAGCCGACGAAGGCGGCGCTTCCGAAGACGTTGGGCAGGTCTTCGCCCGCCAGCCCGAGCTTGCGGTCGCCCGGTGCGCCGGTCGCGAGGATGACCGCGTCGTAAAGTTCCTGGAGCTCGGCGACGGTTACGTCGGTACCGACGTTGATGTGGCCGACGAAGCGGACGTTGTCCGACTGCGCGGTGGCTTCGTAGCGTCGCGATACGCCCTTGATCGACTGGTGATCGGGCGCGACTCCGCTGCGAATCAGGCCGAAGGGCACCGGCAAGGCGTCGAAGATGTCGACATGCACGTCCTCGCCCCATTGCTTGACCGCCGCTTCGGCGGTGTAATAGCCCGCTGGGCCCGACCCGACGATGGCGATCTGCCGCACAATTCCTCTCCTTTTTTCGATGCTTGGACGCAAGGCAAGCATGGCCGTGCCCGGTTCGGCAAGCAAAAAGGCGCCCGTGCCGGTTGCGCGAACCGGGACTTGCGGCCGCAGGGCCGGATCGGCGTCGATTTCGGATAACGAAGGATCGTGCCGCTTAACCGTTTCGCAAGCGCGCGGAGGGCATGGAACCGGGATGAGCAAGACCAGCGGATCTTCGCGCGCGCGAACGCGCGCAACGGCGACGTCGGTCGCCGAAGAAGACAGGCGGTCGGCTCCTCACGCTCAGCCGCCCTCGCAGGGGCGCAGTGCGATCCTCAAGTCCTTCCTGCCCGGGCGGCTGACCAGCGATCCGTTGCATTTCTTCGTCTCGCCCGAATGGAGCTACATGGCGCCGACCATCGTCGGCGCGCTCGTCGTGATCGGTGCGATCTCGCGCTCGATACCCGATCCCTTGACGGTGACCCTGGTCGTGCTTGGCGTGGTCGTCACCGCCTGCGCGCCCCAGTTGGCCCGGCTCGAACAGAGTTTCGGACCGAGTAGCTGGCTGCGCTACCTGGTCATGTTGGCCACGGTCGGGTTGCCGATGGGGCTTACCGGGACGGCCTTCGCGCATTGGACGGTGACGACCGGAGCGCTCGACTGGGATGTCTCCGCTCCCGTTCTGGTCGTTCTCGGAATGGTCGCCACGAGCCTGCTCAATGCCCGCATGGTCTCGATCATCGCCGCGACCATGGGGCTTTGGATCGGCCCGGCGGTCTATGGCGATTCGTACAAGAGTCTGGTGATCCTCGGCGTTGCCGCGGTCCTGGGGATCAGGATTGCCATCTGGCACGTGCGCAAGGCCGGGATCGTGGCGATGAACCGTGCCCAGAAAGAACGCGCCCGTGCCCGAGCCGAGGAACTTCTCGCCGAATACGAGGCGACCGGGCAGGGCTGGTTCTGGGAGACCGACCGCCGCGGCCTGCTCACCTATATCTCGCCGCGGATCTGCAAGCTGCTCGGCCGCAGGGCGGGCGACCTCGTGGGCAAACCGCTGACCGATCTGTTCGAACTCGGCCCCGGGGTGCAGGAGAGCGAGCGTACGCTCGTGTTCCATCTCAACACCCGCTCCTCGTTCCAGGATCTGCAGGTCAAGGCGGCAACGCGCGAGAAGGACGAGCGCTGGTGGTCGATCACCGGCGCGCCGGTCCACGACCAGTACAAGAACTTCATGGGCTTTCGCGGCTCGGGCATGGACCTGACCGAGCATCGGCGTTCGCAACGCCACGTCGTGGAACTGGCGCGACTGGATTCGCTGACAAAGCTCGCCAATCGCTTTCAGATGTCCGAATGGCTCGAGAAGATCCTCGGCGCGCCGCGGGCGGAGGACAGATCCTGCGCCGTCTTCCTGCTCGACCTCGATCGCTTCAAGCAGGTGAACGACACCATGGGGCACCCGGCGGGCGACGCCTTGCTCAAGCAGGTCGCCGACCGGCTGCGTTCGGCGGTCGGCGATGCGGGTCGGGTGGGACGCCTCGGCGGAGACGAGTTCCAGGTCCTGCTCCACGGGCGCGCGCCGCGCGACGATCTCGAGCATCTCGCCAGGCGGATCATCGAGACGCTCTCGCAGCCCTATTCGATCGATGGCAGCCGCGTGAGCATCGGTGCATCGCTCGGCATCGCGATCTGTCCCGAACACGGCACCACATCCGAAGCGATCATCCGCAATGCCGACCTCGCGCTCTACGCGGCCAAGGACGGCGGCCGCGGGCGCCACCACGTCTACGCCGAAGACCTGCACACCGACGCGCGCGAGCGTCAGCAGCTCGAGCAGGATCTGCGCGACGCGATCGCCCAGGGCGGCCTCGAGCTCGCCTACCAGCCGCAAGTGCGCGTAACCACCGAGAAGATCACCGGCTTCGAGGCGCTGCTGCGCTGGAACCACCCCACGCTTGGCTATCTCTCGCCCGCCAAGTTCGTGCCGATCGCCGAGGATGCCGGCCTCATCACGGCGATGGGCGAATGGGCGCTGCGCACCGCCTGCCGTGACCTCGCCGGCTGGCCGCGCGAGGTGCGCGTGGCAGTCAACGTATCGCCGCTCCAGTTCGCCAACCCGTTGCTGCCCGCCATCGTCACCAGCGCGATCGCGGGCGCCGGGATCGAGGCCTCGCGGCTGGAACTCGAGATCACCGAGAGCGTCTTCCTCAACGACGACAAGTCGACCGAGGCGATGTTCGCCGCGCTCAAGGGCGTGGGAGTGCGTCTGGCGCTTGACGACTTCGGCACGGGCTATTCCTCGCTCGGCTATCTGAAGAAGGCGCCGTTCGACAAGATCAAGATCGACCAGAGCTTCGTGCGCGGCGCGACCGTCGAGGCCAACCGCAATCGCGCGATCATCTCGTCGATCGTGAGCCTGGCCGAAGCGCTCGGCATGGAAACGACCGCGGAAGGCGTGGAGACTTTCGACGAACTCGATCTCATCCGCACGCTGGGATGCAGCCACATCCAGGGCTTCATCTACGAACGCCCCCTCAATGCCGCGGCCGCGAGCGCGCGGCTGGCCTCGGGTCTCACCGCGGTGGCGCGCGGACCCCAATCAGCCCGCGCGCCCCGCCAGACGATGCTGCGCAAGGTCGTGCTCGCCTACGGACCGAAGGAATACGCCGGAACGATCCGCAACATCTCGCGGACCGGCGCGATGATCGAGGGCATCTGGAATGTGCCGGTGGGCACCGTCTTCTCGGTGCGTCTGGCCGACGACTACGTCGTCCAGGCGACGGCGAGGTGGTGCAAGGAAGACCGCATGGGCATGCAGTTCGCCCTGCCGCTCGAGCTCGACGAGGCGGGCGGTGTGAGCTTCGTTCCGCCCAAGCCCGGCAAGGTACAGCCACCGCCGCTGCGCAAGGTTGGCTGACAGCCTCGCGAAGCGCTGCTAACGGCGCTTCATGACCGAACTCTCGCAGATCCGCAATTTCAGCATTATTGCACACATCGACCACGGCAAGTCGACCCTCGCCGACCGGCTGATCCAGCTCACCGGCGGCCTCACCGAGCGCGAGATGTCCGCGCAAGTGCTTGATAACATGGATATCGAGCGCGAGCGCGGGATCACCATCAAGGCCCAGACGGTGCGGCTGAACTACACCGCCAAGGACGGCCAGACCTACGAACTCAACCTCATGGACACGCCCGGCCACGTCGATTTCGCCTACGAGGTCTCGCGCAGCCTCGCCGCCTGCGAGGGCGCGCTGCTGGTGGTCGACGCCGCGCAGGGGGTCGAGGCGCAGACGCTCGCCAACGTCTACCAGTCGATCGAGCACGATCACGAGATCGTCCCCGTCATCAACAAGATCGACCTGCCCGCCGCCGAGCCCGACAAGGTCAAGGCCGAGATCGAGGACATCATCGGCATCGACGCCAGCGACGCGGTGCTCACCAGCGCCAAGTCGGGCATCGGCATCGAGGACGTGCTCGAGGCGGTGGTCCGGCGCATCCCGCCGCCGCAGGGCGACCGCGACGCGCCGCTGAAGGCCATGCTCGTCGATTCCTGGTACGACCCCTACCTCGGCGTCGTCATCCTCGTGCGGGTGATGGACGGGGTGATCAGGAAGGGCCTGCAGGTCCGCTTCATGCAGGGCGGCACCGACCACCTGATCGACCGCGTCGGCTGCATGACGCCCAAGCGCATCGACCTGCCCGAGATCGGCCCGGGCGAGATCGGCTTCATCACCGCGCAGATCAAGGAAGTGGAGCACGCCAAGGTCGGCGACACCATCACCACCACCAAGAACGGCGCCGCCAAGCCGCTGCCCGGCTACAAGGAAGTGCAGCCGGTGGTGTTCTGCGGCCTGTTCCCGGTCGACGCGGCGGACTTCGACAAGCTGCGCGAATCGATCGGCAAGCTGCGCCTCAACGACGCCAGCTTCAGCTACGAGACCGAAAGCAGCGCGGCGCTCGGCTTCGGCTTCCGCTGCGGCTTCCTGGGGCTGCTCCACCTCGAGATCATCCAGGAGCGGCTGACCCGCGAATACGACATCGACCTCATCACCACCGCGCCCAGCGTCGTCTACCGCATCCAGCTCAACAAGAGCAAAACCGACGACGCGCGCGAGATCCTGCTGCACAACCCCGCCGACTACCCCGATCCCAGCCGCATCGCCCAGATCGACGAGCCGTGGATCAAGGCGACGATCTACACGCCGGACGAATACCTCGGGCCGATCCTCAAGCTGTGCCAGGACCGGCGCGGCATCCAGCGCGACCTTACCTACGTCGGCGGCCGCGCCCAGGCTACCTACGAGCTGCCGCTCAACGAAGTGGTGTTCGACTTCTACGACAGGCTGAAGTCGATCTCGCGAGGCTACGCCAGCTTCGACTACGAGCAGATCGGCTTGCGCGAAGGCGACCTCGTGAAGATGAGCATCCTCGTCAACAACGAGCCGGTCGACGCGCTCTCGATGATCGTCCACCGCTCGGTCGCCGAAAGCCGCGGTCGCCACATGTGCGAGCGCCTCAAGGACCTCATCCCGCGCCACCTGTTCAAGATCCCGATACAAGCCGCGATCGGCGGCAAGGTCGTCGCCCGCGAGACGATCAGCGCCATGCGCAAGGACGTCACCGCCAAGTGCTACGGCGGCGACATCACCCGCAAGAAGAAGCTCCTCGAGAAGCAGAAGAAGGGCAAGGCGAAGATGCGCGAGTACGGGAATGTGAGCATCCCGCAGGAGGCGTTTATTGCCGCCTTGCGCATGGGGGAGGAGTGAAGGCGCCTAAGCGACGTTCGCAAAGCGAACGGTAGCTTGGAAGCCGGTCCGCGCAGCGGATTACCCGACCCGGCCGGCCTCGCCGCAGGCGAGGTTCGACGGCGTGGCTTCGCCACGACGGAAAGGCCGGAAGGCGGAACAGAAGCAAAAATAGAAAATGCGAGGGCCATCGCCCTCGCGCTCCCAATAATGAGTGCTTAATGCTTAAGCAGCGTCTTGGCTAAGACCCGTTATTTCGACGAATAGGTGCTGCGCAAGCGGCGAAACGTCACTGTCGATCTATGCCGCAATGCCGTTGCCGTGCCGATCCGCTACACGTTTCTGGACGGTCGCCGCATTTCACGGCGAAAAGCAATGACTTCAAAACTTCAAACGTAGGGATCTGACTTTAAGCGCTCGTCAATTCTGAAAGCCATTTCATACATGATGTCGTAAACAGCTGACTCAAAACTGCGATAATAAGAAATCTCAGAGACAATATCTCGCTTTCCGTGTGCGATTTTGTTTCGTCTATGTACTAATGTCGAGATCTTCACCTTGTGATCATATAAAGCATCGATATTAATATCGGCATCTTCGAGCAATGTTTTTAGTACATTGGGCCATAAATTTGACTTCGTATCAACTTCGGGAAATTCCGGCGAAGCGCTATCAAATTCGGCAGAAAAATTTTCGATTTGTTTTAAAAATGGTTCAATTTCGAGCGTTCGCAGCTTCTTCAATTTTTTCCCTAAAGCAAATACACGTGTTTTTAGTGGAAGGCTACCACACTGCACAATTGCCCTCGTTGCATAATCATAAAAGATTGTAAGTGAGGTCTTTGAGAAGCCTTCATAATGTGCATATAAAAGTGCCCAAGAAGCTCTGAGTAGAACGTCTTTTTGGACATCGCTTATATCTCTTCTTGCCAGCAACAGCTTTAATGATCCAAGCTCTGCCTCGCGCCAACTCAAATCATCTGTGATTACATCAAGCGGGGGCCTCATCACTGAGGTGCTCCTGCACAACTTGAATCCTCTGTTGTAATTTGGCGATAGTATTGGCGCCTGGGCCCGTGGCGTTTTTAAAACCTTCGCTTTCAAAAGCAGATTGCAGGCGCGATAAGAGGTCTTCGGCCGCGATGCTGCGGAGTTCGTCGTATCGCTCGACAAATGCCACGCAAACCGCTTCATAGTACGCGGGGGCTAGGCGTCCCGTCGCTTCACCATGCGAATTGAATCGAGTAAATGCTTGATCGCCTAGTTTCGTAGAAATCACGGCAAAAGTTCTCTCGAATAGCGATGTCATGGCATCATGGTCAAATTCGGACCGTTCGAAGAGGATATCTTCCATATATCCATCAAGCCACTCTTCGATATTTCCTTTGAAGGTATCGCGGGAGTTCATCAGCGCGAAGAATCTAAGAACCAGCTCTTCATTTGCTCTCTGTTCCACCATTGTCGCAGGAAGGCGCGCCGTGGCAGTGACGAAGCTTTCCACCTGAGCAAGGGATTGCAGAAGTTCGTAAAATTCTGCTCCGCCGCCCACCATTCTCGAAGAACAATTTCGAATCTCTTGGGCAGATAATAAGGAACCGCCGGTATTGAGCCTTTTAAACAGCTCATACTTCACGAAAGCGTCACCAGATCTGTTAATAATGGTGGCCCTAATCGGCGTTCTTTTGATTTTGAGCCGTGTGACGGTATCAATAGTCTTCATGGTTTTGCCGTTTAGGCCACGGATAAAGTCACATCCTTCGAGGACCAGCTCGGGCTGGTCAATGGCTTCATGATCAAGAAATTGAAGAACTGAACTGGTGCGCTGCAAGCCATCAATCAACTCGAGAATGCCAGTTTCATTTTCAATTAAAAAGATTGGCGGAATAGGTAAGCCCATGATGATTGACTCGATGAGCCGTGACCTCTGCTCGTTCGACCATCGGAACAATCTTTGATATTCTGGTCGAATAACGACCTCAGCATCACGATGCAGATTGAGAAGCTCGCCAAAAGAGAAATCCACTGCTGTAGTGCGGATTTCTCGCTCATGAATGTTTTCGTGGTTATCAGTCAATTTAAGGGTGCCCTCTAGGAACTGATATGCACGCTACATGCTGGTTCGTGGGTCAGCAATATCTTGTCGATGGATTTAATGCGCTCACATTACAGATCGTGCGCGCCTATCGCTTGCCTCTCTTCCATCCCCCGTTCCTCATCGCACGGCACCGTGACTTCGTGCGTCACTGCGTCGCCGGGCTTGCCTTGCGCGTAGTCTAGGGCTTCGGTGAGGCCCTGCCGGATGTTGTCGCATGCGCTCATGGCAGGCAAATTCTGCATATCTGCCCTCAAGTCAACGCGGGATAGGCCGCAAATGGCGGCGTCAGGTAAAGGCCGTTTCCCGCTTGCGGGAGGGGTTTGGGGGGGGGGGTGGCGCAACGCGGTGATGGCCCATCCCGCTGCGACTAGGCTCACCTGCGGTTCGCCAAATCTCGCTGCCCTCCCGCAGGCGGGAGGGCGAGGGTTGAGCGCAAAGGCTCGGCTCCGCGCCAAGCACCCGGGAGCGCGAGGGTAATAACCCTCGCATAACCCCTTCCTTCCCCTTCACTTCTCTGCCCGATCCTCATCCCAAGGCATCGTGTACCCCTTCTTGTCCTCGCGGTGGCTGCGCTGGTTCGCCTCTACAGGCGGCGGGTTTCGGGGCTCATGCTGTCGTGCTGGGCCTTGCGCATGCGGTCGATCCTGGCGTCGATCGAGGCAAGGACCGCGTCGTTGTACACGCGGCGGGTGCCGACGAGCTTTCCGTACGAATACACCGGCACCTCGATGCCGTGGATCGCGCGTGACCCAAAGTGCCGATTTGCCGCGCGCAGATCGGACGGGGACGATATTCTCCAGCCGTCGTGGCGCTGGCAGCGGCGCGGGACGGGGGTGAAGGCGGGCAGGGTGCGGGTCGACCTGGGGTGCGGGCGGTCACGATCATCGGCGGGCTCTCCGGTGCGGAAAGCCGGGGCGGATGCCGCGCGGGGTGCGGGCAGGAGAACGGTTTCGCCGCGCCCGGCGCCCCAGCCGCGCGGGCCCCGGGGCCTGCTGTGACATAGTTCACATTGAACGACTCGGCCGGATTTGGCATGACAGGTTCAGGGAAAACGGGGTTTCTACTGGAGGGAATGCCGATGCCGGCCTTCTCGAGGGGCGCCGCGGGCCGTGCGGGTCCGGGGCGCGTAGCGACATATCTGCGGATCGTGCTGGCGGCGCTGGGCGCCTGCCTCGCGCTCTGGGCCATGCCCGTCGAGGCCGCGCGCAAGGTCGCGCTGGTGATCGGCAACGCGCAGTATGCCAACACCACCAGCCTCGACAATCCGCCCAACGATGCGCGCATCGTCGCCCAGTCGGCGCGGCAGGCGGGCTTCGACGTCACGCTGGTCGAGAACCTGTCGAACGGCCAGTTCCAGCAGGCCCTGCGCGAGTTCCGCATCCGCGCCGACGGCTCTGACATCGCGATGATCTACTATGCCGGCCACGCGATCGAGGGGCAGGGCCGCAACTGGCTGATCCCCACCGACGCGCGGCTCGAGACCGAGTTCGACCTGCCTTACGAAGCGATCAACCTCGACCGGCTGCTCGAAAGCGTCACCGGCGCGCAGACGCGGGTGCTCGTGCTCGATTCCTGCCGCAACAACCCGTTCGGCAACTCGTGGCGGCGCGGCGTGCGCGCGGTAGGGCAGGGCCTCTCGGGCATCGAGATCGACGACGTGCTGATCATCTTCGCCGCCGCGCCCGGACAAGTCGCGCAGGACGGCGAGGGGGCGAACTCGCCCTTCGCCGCCTCGCTTGCCCGCCGCCTGCCCGAGCCGGGGCTGCCGGTGCAGCTTCTGGGCGGCGCGATCCGCGACGACGTGCTCGCCTCGACCGGGGGCAAGCAGCGCCCCTTCGTCTCGGCGAGCATGACCGGCACGCCGATCTACATCGTCCCCGCGCGCACCGCGGCCGCGCCGCAATCGGCCAACGATCGCACCGCGCTCGAGGCGCTGGCCTGGCAGGGCGCCGTCGCGGCCAATTCGGTCGGCGCCTACCGCTCGTTCCTCGGCCAGTTCCCCGACGGCCTGTTCGCCGGCATGGCGCGCGACAACATCCGTGCCTTGCAGGCCGACGCGCCCGCGCTGGCGAGCGCGGTGCGCCCCGGATACGCGCGCACTCCGGCGGTCAACGACGGTCCTGCGCCCGGCCCGCAGGTCCGGCCCGACAACACCGCGATCTTCTCGATCGACCCCGATCGCGCGCAGCCCGCGCCCGGCGCCGCCGATCCCGCCCCGCGCCTCGCCGCGGCGGCGCCCGAGACGCCGTCTCAGCCCGCGCCCGCGGCCAGCGACTTCGCCACGCCGCGCCCCGCGCCGATGCAGGTCCCGCCCTCGGGCGTACCCGGCTCGCTGGTCGAACTGAACGCGCTGCGCGCTTCGCAGCCGCTGCCGACGATGCCCGCGACGCCGCGCTTTTCCGATGTCGATTATCCCGGCTGCCGCGACGATTACGCGGCGGTCGCCGATCCGATCGAGAAGGTCAACGCGATCAACCGCTGCACGGTGGCGCTCGACCAGTACTATGCCGGCCCGCTGATGCGCTTCCGCCAAGAGATGATGCGGCACCAGGATGCGATCTCACGGCTCTATACCGAGCAGGTCGGCGGCAATCCGGTGTACACGCCCGAAGACCAGCAGGGCTTCTTCCGGGCGATGCGCGCCGAACACGCAGCATCCAACCCGGAAGGGCCCAACTTCGCCGCGTATCGCGAGACCGAGCGGCGCTACGAGACCGATCGGGATTTCATGGCGGGCAAGTATTGCGAATATGCCGGGTGCGGTCCCGGCGGTCAGCCGATCGCGGGCAACTGAGAGGCGATCGCGCAAGGCGCGCGGCCCGACCAAGCCAGGCAGGTGCCGGCGCCGGTCTCGCGGGCTCAGTCCGCCGGGAGCAACCGCTCGATCCGCGCAAGGGCGCGCTGGCCGTAGGACTTGACGCGATTGTTCGCGGGATAGATACGCGGCGGCGAGGGCGTGAGCCCGAGGTGGCGCAGCCGGCGGTTCATCCGGCAGGCGTCGGCGTGGTGAAAGCTCCACTCGCTGCGCCAGGTCAGCGACAGCGAGACTGACACTTCGTCGTGGGTCTGCACCCAGTGCGGCGCGAGGATCGGAACGTAGATTCCTTCGCCGGGCGCGATGCTGATCTCGCGCGAGCGCGTGCGCCAGGCTTCGTTCCACGGCAGGTTGCGCGGCCCGCCGGCGAAATAGGCCTCGAAGAATTGCTGGCTGACGATTTCGGGATCGGCGGTGGGAAACAGCGTCATCGTCTTCGAACCGCGCGCCTGGAACAGGATGTTGTATTCGGGATCGAAATGGAGCGGCGTGACCGCGCGCGGACTGGAAATGAAGATGAACGCCTCGAACCGCAGCATCGCGCCCGTCACGGGTTCGACGACGGGAGCGATCTCGCCGAGCACGTCGGCCATCAGACGGGCATAGGCCGGGTCCTGCTCGATGGACTTGAGCAGCACCCAGGAACCGCAGGTCTCGATCCGGGCGATCGTTTCGTGCACGTCGAGGCCGGTGTAGGGCGTTTCGGCATTGCTGATGCCAAGCGGCAGATCGACCGCGGCGTTGTGTTCGAGCGAAGCGGGCCGCATGCGCCGCGCCAACCCGGCCAGCGCATCGAGTGACAGCAGCGGATGGTCCGCGATCGCGTGGCTCAGCTTCGCCGGAGCGAGCGGGTAGGCATCGCCGAGACCATCAAGCGCCGACTGCGGGAATGCATTGCCTGCCAAGGACACCTCCGTCGCTGAGCAGGCTAGGCCAACAAAGTAAACGAACGATCAAGCATGGCGACTGTTGCGGTTTTGTCGCATTAACAGATATTCAACGATATCGGGAACGGAATGTGTGACGAGCGCATTTCTGATTTTTTGGGAGTCTCGATGAGGGCGAAGTCACGCATGTGGCGTCGGCGGGACTCGCGCAAGAGCGACACCGATTCAGCCAGCGGGGACGACATGTTCGAGACGCTTACTGAAAAGCAACGGGAAGTCATGGACTTGTTGGTCGAGAACCACACCAGCAAGGAGATCGCCGCCAAGCTCGGGATCTCGGAAAGTGCGGTCAATCAGCGGATCGAGGCGGTCCGCATGCGCATGGGCGGAGTGGTTCGGTCGGAGCTGGCCAGGGCCTACCGCCAGTATCGCACCGAGGAACCGGATGGTCATGATGATATATCTAACGATATATATCCAGCTTCCACGATACCGCGACGGGAGATCCGCGTCGCGAGCCAGCGACGCGGCGATGTAACCGCCAGGTTCTTGCGGATGGTGGGGATCGCCTGCGGAATTCTTCTCCTGGGACTACTGGCATTGGGGGTGGCGCGACTGGCGAAGATCCTGTCATGATTGGTCCTGCGCCCCGTCATTCATGATCCGGGTAGCGATCCTCGCTTCGGTGTTCGCGGCGGCGCTTATTGCCGCAACCGTTTATCGGCGATGTCCGGGCGCGCTGCGCTGGCTCGCCGCGGCGATGTTGTGCAAGGCGATCGTCCGGTCGGCGGGCGCGACGGCCATGCATCCGCAAACGACATCGGACGCATTGCTGGTCGCGATCGACCTGGCCCTTTCCCTGGCGATCATCGCGATCGCGCTGCGCGACGACCGCGCAGATACGCTCCTGATCGGCGGGGCGCACATCGCCGGCCTGGCGGGAAACCTGCCTCTCCTGCTGTTCGGTTCGCTGGTGGAACCGGCGCGGATCGTCCTGTTCGACGTGCCCTCGATCATCGCGGCACTGGCGCTGACTTTCGCGGTGATCGAATGCGCGCGGCGCGATCCCTATCGCCGTCATCGGTAGATTGGATACATTACGGCGAATTTTCCTTGCTCCAGACCGGTCGAGGCGCCACACGGGCTCTCAAGTGACACGATCACGGAGAGGAAGGCCCCATGGGCAGGCAACTGCATCTCATCAGCTTCGAAATCCATTCGCCGATCAATCATACCGTTCTGAGCTGGGCGGCGCCCGGCGATGACCGGCTCGAGGCCCTGTCCGATCTGAAGAAGTGGCAGAAACTCGCCCGGACGCTCGAGCGAGGCATGTTCGATGGTCTCTTCTTTGCCGATACGCCGGGTGTTTTCGATCGCTACCGCGAAAGCCACGAGGACGCGGTGAAGTACGGCGTCTGCTGGCCGAGCCATGATCCGGTGGTGCTGCTTTCGGCGCTTGCGGCCTCGACCGAGCACCTCGGGCTCGCGGCGACGATGTCGACCACCTCGTTCAAGCCGTGGACCATCGTGCGCCAGCTTTCGACCGTGGACTACCTTTCGGGCGGCCGCGTCGGGTGGAACATCGTCACCGGCCACTTGCGCGGCGAGCATCGCGCGATCGGATACAAGGACGTGATGGAGCACGACCGGCGCTATGACGCCGCCGATGAATTCATGCAGGTGTGCTACGCCTTGTGGGATTCGATCGGGGAGGGCGCGATCCTCGCCGACCGCGCGACCGGGATCTATGCCGATCCCGACAAGGTCAGGTTCGTGGATTATCACGGCGAGTTCTTCGACTGCGAGACCGTCGGCCCGGTGCTGCCTTCGCCACAGCGGCGGCCGGTGCTGTTCCAGGCGGGCACTTCGGGCCGGGGTCTGAGATTCGGGATCGAGCACGGCGACGTCGTCTTCGCGATCCAGCCCAACCTGCCGGGCATGATGCGCTACATGGGGCAGCTCGCCGAGGCCTCGGCTCAGATGGGGGTCAAGGCGCCGGGCGTCGTCTTCGGCGTCCAGCCGATCCTGGGCGGCACCGAGGAGGAAGCGCAGCGCAACTTGCGCGATCTGATCGAACGCATGCCGCTCGAGGGTTGCCTGGCGCGGCTGTCGGGCACGATGGGGGTCAACTTCGAGGGCATCGATCTCGACAAGCCGATGCGCGAGCAGGCGACCAACGCCTCGCAAGGGCTGATGAAGGCCTTCACCTCGGTGCTCGGAGACCGGCCCTTCACCTTGCGCGAGGTCGCGCTGAAATGGGGGCTTTCGGTGGGCATGCCGCAAGTCGTCGGCACGCCCGAGCAGGTCGCCGACGAGCTTGAGCGGATCTGGCGCGAGACCGGCTGCCACGGCTTCAACATGACTCCCAACATCATGCCCAAGTCGGTCGAGGACTTCGTCGACGAGGTCGTGCCGATCCTCCAGAAGAAGGGCATCTACCGCACCGAGTACGAGGGTACGACGTTCCGCGAGAACCTTGGGCTCGACCCTTTTGACTGAGGCCGCGCGCCATGGCTGATGTGACGCGTCGGGCCCACAACATCGCGCAGCTTCGCGCGCTCGCGAAGGCGCGCCTGCCGCGCGCGATCTTCGAGTTCATCGAGCGGGGCACCGAGGACGACGACCTGATCGCGCGCAACGTCGCCGCGCTGCGCGACCTGCGGCTGCTGCCGCGCACCTTGCGCGACGTGTCGCGGCGCGATGCCGGGATCGAACTGTTCGGCCGCAAGCAGCCGCTGCCGCTGGTGATCGCGCCGACCGGCGTCTCGGACCTCCTGTGGCATCACGGCGAGCGCGCCATCGCGCGCGCGGCCGCGCGGGCGGGCATCCCCTTCACCCAGACCACCAGTTCGACCACCAGCTTCGCCGATATCGCCGGGTGTGCGACGAGCGGCCACTGGATGCAGATGTACCTGTGGGAACGGCGCGACTTGTCGTGGCGGGTCGTCGAGGCGGCGGGAGAGGCGGGCGCCGAGGTGATCGTGCTCACCGTCGACACGCCGATGTGGCCGCTGCGCGAGTTCAACAAGCGCGCCGGGATGGGCAATCCGGTGCGCGTCAACCGTGTGCTGGTGAGCGACTTCCTCAAGCGGCCGCGCTGGTGCGCGGGCGTGCTCGCGCGCTATTATCTGAGCGGCGGCCTGCCGCAGTTCGCCAACTATCCGAGCGAGGTCGGCCGCAAGCTGACCGGCACCGTCAGCCGCGTCGCGAACTCGGCCTCGGTCTCGTGGGACGACGTTGCCGAACTGCGCCGCCGCTGGCCGGGCAAGCTGGTGCTCAAGGGCATCCTCAGCCCTGAGGACGCGAGGCTGGCGCTCGATCACGGGGTCGACGGTATTGCCGTTTCGAACCACGGCGGGCGCAACTTCGATTCCTCGCCGCCCGCGATCGCCATGCTCCCGGCGATCGTCGACGCCGTGCGCGATGGGCTGACGGTGCTGTTCGACAGCGGCGTGCGGCGTGGCGCGGACGTCGCCAAGGCGATGGCGCTGGGCGCCAAGGCGGTGCTGATCGGCCGGGCCACGCTCTACGGCTGCGCGGCGGGCGGCGAGGCGGGCGCCGCGCACGCGATCGATCTGCTGCGAGGCGAGATCGACGTCGCCATGGCCATGCTCGGCGTCACCCGGCTCGACCAGCTCGACCGCAGCTACGTGATGCCGGGTGCGGCCGGGCCGTGCTCCGCGTAACGGCGCGGGCCCGACCCGAACTTACCGCTTGCGCGCCGCGTCGAGCGCTGCGATCCGCGTCTTGGTGCCCGGCTCGGCAAGCAGCGCGTCGAGCGATGCGGCGAGGCGGCGGCGCCAGTTGGGGTGGCCGCTGACGGTGCCGGGCAGGTTGGGTTGTTCGACCTCGCACAGCAGATCCTCGAGCGGGACGATGGCGAGCACGCTCGGCGTCGCGCCAATGTGGCGCAGCGCGGCCTCGCAGACCGGCGCCGGATCGTTAGCGGCCGGATGCGGCGCGGCGTTGCGCGAGAGGCTCGCCCACAGCAGAGCGCGGTCGCGGTCGCGGCACGCTTCGGCCTCGGCGCGGGTCGTGTCTTCGGGCAGGCGGCCCAGTTCCACGGCCCAGTCGAGGTCGCGCCCCGTCCACCAGCCCGCGACGGTCGCGGTGTCGTGCGTGCCGGTCATCGCGACGGCATCGCGCGAATAGTCGGCCGCGCCGATGAAGCCCTCGTCGGCGGCGCGCTCGAACCACAGCACGCGCATGCCGAGCAGGCCGTCCCGTTCGATCGCGGCGGTGAACCCGTGCGGCGCGGTGCCGAGGTCCTCGGCGATGATCAGCGCGCGGGCGCGGTGCGCTTCGAGCGCGGCAAGGCCCAGCAAGTCCTTGAAAGGATAAGTGAGATAGGCTCCCGCGCTCGAATCCTCGCCTTCCGGGACGACCCATAGCCGCGCGAGGCCGAAGGCGTGGTCGATGCGCAAGGCGCCGGTGCGCTCGAGCGCGGCGCGCAAGGTGGCGATCCACGGCGCATAGCCGCGCCGCTTGAGGCCCAGCGGCGAGAACGTGGTGAGCATCCAGTTCTGGCCGAGCGGTCCGAGCGGATCGGGCGGCGCGCCGATCGTCAGCCCGTGGAGCATGTCGCCGCGCATCGCCCAGGTATCGGCGCCGCCGGTATGCACGCCCACCGCGAGATCGGCAACGAGGCCGACCGCCATCCCGGCCTCGCCCGCGCGCATCTGGACCGCCGCGAGGCTCTCGCGCGCCAGCCACTGCGTGAACGCATGGAACGCCACTTCGTCGGCCTGGTCTCTCGCGAACTCGGCGACCGCCTTGCCCGCCGGATCGTGGTACTCGGCGGGCCAGTCCTGCCAGCCGTGCGCGCCCTCGGGGCGAAAGCGGCAGTCGAGCGCGTCGAACACCGCCTGGCGGTGCAGGCCTTCGCCGTGGCGCGCGGCCTCGGCGGCGATGCGCGCGCGTGTCTCGTCGTCGAGCGCGCGATAGGCCGCGCGCAGGTTTTCGAGGCGGCGGGGCAGGGCGTGTTCCCAGTCGATCAGTGTCGGAGGCTCGTCCGCGTCGGCCGGCAAGGGCGCGAGGCCGAGCAGCGCGGGATCGCCCATCGCGCCGTTGAGGTGGAGGCGGCTCGACGGTGAATAGGGCGAGAAGCCCTCGCCGTTGCCGGGAAACAGCGCATGGACCGGATTGATCGCGATCGCATCGGCCCCGCGCGCGGCGAGCGTATCGACCGCCGAGGCCAGCGCGCCGAAGTCTCCGAAGGCGCTCGGCGCGGGCGTGCGCAGCGCGGGGATCTGGATGGCGGTGCCCCACAGCTTGTCGCCGACGCGCTCGGGCGGAAGCAGGTCGGCGACGGCGGGGCAGGCGGGCGGCGCGACCGCCAGCGTCAGCGCGTGGCCGTTGACGGCAAGCGCATAGTAGCCCGGCTCTTCGATCGCGGGCAGCGTCCAGTCGGCGAAGGGTATCTCGCGGGCCTCGCCGTTCTCGCCGCGCAGCCGGGCGACGCCGATGCTCTCGGGCAAGCGTGTCGGCTCGCCGACGCGGGTGACGATCATCGCCGGCGGCTCACGCGCTTCGGCCCGCGCTTGCGAGAGGCTTTCTGCGATGGCCGCGTCGCTGTCCGCCGGATAGCCGAGCGCGGCGGCGATTCGCGCCAGCGAGGCGTCCGAGACAGTCTGCTCGCGGCCTTCGACGTTCCGCCAGGTGCGCGAAAGGCCGATCGCTTCGGCAAGCCTATGCAAGGGATTCATCGGTGCTCCGCTCGGACTGGAGTGGACAGGCTAGCTTCGCGGTCCGCCCGCGACAATCGGTTCCGCGACCGTCCCGGCTTCATCGCGTTGGTACGCATCGGCGAAGGGTTCCTCTATGGGGACTTGCGCCGTTCGATCGAGCGGCCGACGATGCGAGCAAAAGGCGGCCTGCCGGCCGTGAACGGGAGAGAGAAAAGAGATGGCGGAATCCAAGATCGACGTGGGCGGCATCGGCATTGCCTACGAACTGCTGGGCAAGGATGGCGATCCGGCGGTGGCGCTGACCCCCGGCGGGCGTTTCACCATGGACGTGCCCGGTCTGCGCGAGATGGCCGAGGAACTGGTCAAGGCCGGGCGCCGCGTGCTGATCTATGACCGGCCCAATTGCGGCAAGTCCGACGCCTGCCTGCTCGGCGCGAGCGAATCGGAAATGCAGGCCGAGGCGCTCTCGGGCCTGATCCGCAAGCTCGATCTCGGGCCCACGGTGATCGCGGGCGGTTCGGGCGGCAGCCGCGTGTCGATGCTGGCGGCGGCGCGCGATCCGGAGATCTGCTCGCATCTCGTGATCTGGTGGATTTCGGGCGATCCGATCGGCCTGATGCAGCTTGCCACCTACTATTGCGGCGAAGCTGGCACGCTCGCCAGCATCGGCGGCATGGAAGCGGTGATGAAGGCCACGAGCTGGGCCGAGAATTTCGAGAAGAGCGAGCAGGCGCGCGAACACATTCGCGGCTACGATCCCGACAAGTTCATCGCGGTGATGCAGCGCTGGGCGGCGGCTTACGTCCCCTCGGACATTACCCCGGTGCCGGGCATGACGCCGCGCGACTTCGCCCGGCTGACGATGCCGGTGCTGGTCTACCGCAGCGGCCGCAGCGACTTGTCGCATACGCGCGCCACCAGTGAGTGGTGCCACCGGCTGGTGCGGCATTCGAAGATGATCGACCCGCCCTGGGAGGACAACGAGTGGAACTATCGCTCGGGCCAGACCATGGCGGGCACCGATGGGCACACGCTGTTCCGCTCGTGGCCCAAGCTCGTGCCGTCGATCCTCGACTTCGTCAACGCGAGCTGAGCCGCGTGGACGGCGCTCGGATAGGTCCGGGCGCCAATCGCGCGCGCTTTCGGAATATGTCGTACGGTGCGGGGCGGGCTCGCGATAAGGTCAAGTCGCCTCGGCATCAGTGGTAATTTTACAACAAACTGTACGTATGCTTAGTCGCGCATGATTGCGGCGGTTCCCTTGCTTGACAGCATCGGCGCTTTGCCGGATTCGCGGTGAAACAGAGGACAGCCCAAGCTATCCCGGGAGAGCTTTCGCGGCGGCGGTGCCAACCGCCCGTGTAGCGCAAGAAGCGCGCACGCTGCCGCCAAAGGCGGTCTGCATCAGCAGGCCGAGGAGAGGAGGGAAGGATGAAGATCCAAGCCAATCGCGGCTGCCTGCTTGGCGTCTGCGCACTGGGTGCCGTTTCCGCGACGCCCGCTTTCGCCCAATCGTCGGCCACGGCATCGAGTTCGGACGCCATCGTCGTCACCGCGCGGCGCGTCGAGGAGAACGTGCAGGACGTGCCGATCTCGATCACGGTCTTCTCGCAGGACCAGCTCGAGGCGCGCAACATTACCAGCACGACCGACCTCGCGACCTACACGCCGGGTCTCTCGCTCAGTGGCCGCTACGGGCCCGACAAGGCGAGCTTCGTCATTCGCGGGTTCTCGCAGGAACTGAACACGCTGCCCACCGTCGGCGTCTATTTCGCCGACGTCGTCGCGCCCCGGCTGCAGTCGAACATCGGCGGCGGCAACGGCGCCGGGCCGGGCTACATGTTCGACTTGCAGAACGTGCAGATCCTCAAGGGACCGCAAGGTACGCTGTTCGGCCGCAACACCACCGGCGGCGCGATCCTGCTCGTCCCGCGCAAGCCGACCGGCTACCTCGAGGGCTATGTCGAGGGCACCTACGGCAACTACGACCAGACCCGAGTGCAGGCGGTGCTCAACGTGCCGCTGGCCGAGACCTTCAAGGTCCGCCTCGGCGTCGACCGCAATACGCGCGACGGCTATAGCAAGAACCGGACGAATATCGGCCCCGATGACTTCAACGACATCGACTATCTCGCCGCGCGCTTCTCGATGCTCGCCGAGCTGACGCCCGACCTCGAGAACTATCTCATCGCCAGCTACGTGAAGTCAGATACCAACGGAACCGTGCCGCGGCTTGCCTACTGCAACAACGGGCTGGTCCCCGGGACCGTCGGGACAACCGGGCTCGGCGCGCTGCTGCGCCCCTCGATCTGCGCCCAGATCGATGCGGAGGAAGCGGCGGGCTACGGCTATTACGACGTTTCCAACAACGTCGAGAACCCCTTCGTGAAGAGCCGGACCTGGCAGATATCGAACACGACCACCTGGATGGCTTCGGACACGCTGACGATCAAGAACATCATCAGCTATGCCGAGGCGCGCGAGCGCTATTCGTTCAGCCTCGATGGGGATAATGTCACTTTCCCGTTCGTGGTGACCTATCCGGGGCCGGGCCGCAACCAGGGCGCGCAATCGACATTCACCGAGGAATTCCAGCTCCAGGGCCGATCGGGCGACGATACCTTCCAGTGGCAGGCGGGCGGCTACATGGAGCGCAGCTCGCCGATCGGCAGCCAGGAGCAGTACGCGCAAGTGCTCGCCAACTGCTCGGACGTCTACTCGTTCACCTGCACCACGTTTTCGCCCTTCATTTCGAGCGTGTCCGTTTCGCGCAACAACTACACCTATCGCAACTACGGCATCTACGCGCAGGGCACCTACAGCTTTACCGACCAGCTCTCGCTTACGCTTGGCGCGCGCAACAACTGGGACGAGGCAAGCGTCGTCGCCGACAATATCCGCGTGGTGCCCTCGCCCGCGGGCGCCGTCGCCGCGACCTGTTCGCGCGCCGCGACCCCCTCGCCGAATCCGGGCGTGTTCTCGCTGCTCACCAGCGGCGTGTGCACCCGCGCCTTCGGCACCAAGTCGAGCGAGCCCACCTGGCTCATCAACCTCGACTACGAGCCGACGCCCGACATCCTCGTCTATGCCAAGTACGCGCGCGGCTATCGCGGCGGCGGCGTCAACGAAGCCAACCTCAACGCCGAAGTGTGGGACCCCGAGACCGTCGACGACTATGAAATCGGCGTGAAGGCGAGCTTTCGCGGGCCCGTTTCGGGCAATGTCGCGGTGGGCGGCTACTGGAACGAATTTCGCGACCAGCAGGCGACCGTCACCATTCCGCAGTGCGCGCCGACCGGGCAGCCGGGCGATCCGTGCACCAAGCCGGTCCCGACCGGAATCAACGGCATCCAGAACATCGGCAAGTCGCGGATGCGCGGCGTCGAGGTGGAGGCCAGCCTCTTCGCCGGACCGGCGCGGCTCGACCTCGGCTATTCCTACCTCGACGCCAAGGTGATCGGCGCGAGCCTGCCGGACTGCAGCCCCGCCAGCTTCGACTGCGACAACGCGAGCTTCCTCAGCTCGGGACAGCGGCTGCCGCTTTCGCCCAAGAACCGGCTGACCGTGACCGGCACTTTCACCCTGCCGGTGGACGAATCGGTCGGCGATATCTCGTTCTCGGCCACCTACACGCACACCGACAGCCAGATCACGACCTACTCGAACGCCTCGGCGTTCGCGGCGGGGGCGATTCCGTTCGACGCGGGGATCGCGCCGGCGACCGACCTGCTGAACCTCAACTTCAACTGGCGCGACGTCGGCGGCGCTCCGTTCGATCTCGCGGTCTTCGCGACCAACGTCACCAAGGAGAAGTACTACGTCGCGGCCGCGAACGGTCTCTCCTCGCTCGGCGGCGAGGCGATCATCACCGGCCAGCCGCGCTTCTATGGTCTGCGGCTCAAGTACAAGTTCGGCAACTGAGCGCCGACGCGGGGGGTGGGAACGCCTTGCTTCCTTCCCCCGCGCCGCGTCTCCGCTGCCGGCCGGGCGGTTGCCAATCCGGACGCGCGCCCGTAGACCCGGGGCGAAGGGACATTGCATGGCAGGCGCGACGCGCAGGGTCGGGGCGGAAACCTCGCAGACTCGCGAACTCATTCTCAAGTCGACCGAAAAGCTGATCCGCGAAGAAGGCTATGCCGCGCTTTCGACGCGGCGGGTCGCGGCGCGCGCCGGGCTCAAGCCCTCGCTGGTGCACTACTACTTTCCCACGACCGACGACCTGCTGCTCGAGGTGTCGCGCCGGGGCGCGGCCGAGAGCGACCGGATGATCGAGGAGGCGCTGGCCTCCGACCAGCCGATGAAGGCGCTGTGGACCTTCTTCGTCGATACGAGCCGCACCGCCAGCGCGCTCGAATTCATGGCGATGGCGAACCACCGCGAGTCGCTGCGCGAGCAGATGGCCGAGCACAGCCGCATGATGCGCCGCCGTCAGGTCGAGATCATCCGCGAGATGCTTGGCGACCGCCTGGCCGAGCACGACGGGCTCGAGCCAGAGGCCCTGAGCCTCATGCTCGCCGGGATCGGCCGCGCGATCGTGATGGAGCACAATCTCGGCGTTTCCGACGGGCACGAGGCGGCCAGGGCCTACGTCGAGCGCTGGCTCGACCGGCTGCTTCCCAAGAACGCGGACTGAGCGCCGCACAAGTCACTGGATCATAGGCCGGTTTGCCGATATTGAGGGAACAACGTTCTCGACACGATACGGGAGAAGTCCGGATGTCCCTCGCCACCAAGGTCGAACTCAAGGCCGAGACCATCAAGCCGAAGATCGGCAGCCGCGTGCTCAATGCCAAGGAAGAGCTGCTGTCGGGGGAAATCGCGGGCGAATTGCGCGATCTGCTCGAGGCGCGCGGCGTGCTCGTGTTCCCCAAGATCGACTTCACCGATGACGAGCAGGTGGCCTTCACCAAGACACTCGGCACGTTCGCGCCCGAGCGCCCCGGCGATCCGGAGGTGATCTCGAAGATCACGCTCGACGTGAAGGAAAATCCCTCCTCCGCTGAATACCTCAAGGGTTCGCTCTACTGGCACATCGACGGCACCCGCAATGGCGTGCCGATCCTGGCCTCGCTGCTCTCGTGCAAGATCCCCAGCCCCAAGGGTACGGGCAACACCGGCTTCGCCAACACCTACAGCGCCTACGACGATCTGCCCGACGAGAAGAAGGCCGAGATCGAGGATCTGCGCGTGGTCCATGGCCCCTGGGCCTCGCTGTTCTACTACGAGCCCGAGCCGAGCCTCGCCAAGCTCGAAGGCTATGCCCAGGTCGGCGAGCAGGAACTGCCGCTGGTCTGGAAGCACAAGTCGGGCCGTAAAAGCCTCGTCATCGGCTGCACCGCCGCCGAGGTGGTCGGCAAGTCGGCGCTCGAAAGCGCGAAGATCATCCACGGGCTGCGCGACTGGGCGACGGGGCCGGACTTTACTTACAGCCATGAATGGGAAGCGGGCGACCTCGTGATCTGGGACAACACCGGCACGATGCACCGCGCCGAGCCCTACGATCCGACCTGCGGGCGGATGATGCACCGCACCAAGCTCGAAGGCGAAGAGCCCTTCGCGTGAGCTGAGGGGCGCCCGGCCTTGCCGGGCGGCCGGGCTTCGCAGGCCGCGTTGAAAAAATGGCGCGCCGCCGTCCGGCGCGGCGCGCTCTACGCGGCGGCGACGTGCTCCTGCTCGCCGGGCGGCAACGTGGTCATCAGACAGATCGCGCCTTCCGATCCGTAGGCGCCGTGAAGCTGCACCATCGAAAGCACCATCTCGACCAGATCGCCCCGGTTCGAGAGGAACCTGACGATGGCCCGGTCCGGACCGTCGCCGCGCAGCACCCGTTCCTGCAGATCCCGGAACCGCGGTTTGTCGCCGGTCGCAACGAGATCGCAGAGCGGGACCGCCATCAGGCGCTCCTCGGGCAGGTCGAGCATGTCGCAGAACGGCTGGTCAACGCGGTCGATCGTGCCGCGCACCGACAGGCGCACGTAGCCGATCGCGCCATGGACCGACATGCCCGCGAGGATCGCTTCCTTGACGTCGGCGAGGCGGTGCCGGTTGACGTCCTCGGTGATGTCGCGGAACTTGATGACGAGGTTCTGGTCGAGCGGAAAGCTCTGGAAGCGCAGCCAGGCCCCGGGCTTGAACGGCGAGGGGATGTCCGCGGAACTTGGCTCCCGGCCGATGAGCGTGCGGCGCGCGTGCACTTCCATCAGGCTGCCGTTCAATCGCGGCAGCGCCTCGAACAGCGGACGGCCGAAGATCGCCGAGGCGGGAAGCTGGATCAGCGCGCGGGCGACGCGGTTGGCGAAAGTCACCACCATGTCCGCGTCGCACACGATCAGCGCTTCGTCGATCCAGTCGACGAGGCTGAAAGCCGTGTTGAGCGCTTCCGCGCCGCTGCCTTCTTCGTCAGACGACGTGGCGGCCGAATCCCGCATCGCACGATAGGATTCGACTTCGCAAAGCACGTGGGTCTCGCGGCCATGATGCGAAATACAGACGGGGGCATTGCGCGCCTCGTCCCTGTATCTGGCGAAGTGCCTCACAAAATCGGCCGCCGAGACCAACATCGCCCCCGCCCCCTCTGTTGGTCGAATATCCGTCAGCTCGTTCCACCCTGAATTAGCATAAATTGCGTATATTACACAGTGGCGGGAGAGTCGAACGCAATTTGTCTTTCATTCCCTCGCCTTGTCGAAGAAAAGATGTCGGTTGACTTTGCTTGGGAAGCGGGCGGCATTCGTGTAATTTACGTAATTTTCCGTATGAGCGGTGGGTTTTCCGTGTGAATCATCGATGCACGTCGGCGATCGCCATTCGCGAGACCAGTTGCTGACCGGGCGGGGCGTCGGGCGGCGGCCCTTGCCCAAGTCCGCGCTGGCTTGACCGCTGCCGCACCGCGGCTGTACACCTGTTCAGCGGCGGCACAGATCGACCGCGAGGAGAGCTTGAACCATGGCCACCGTTTCCGCGACCTGGGACGTGCGCGAAGCCGCACCCAAAATCGGCAGTGTCGTCCAGACCGACAAGCGCACGCTGCTCAGCGGCGAAAAGGCGAGCGAGATCCGTGACTTGATGGAAGCGCGCGGGGTCGTGGTGTTCCCGAGGATCAATCTCAGCGACGATGAGCAGATCGCCTTCACCCACACGCTCGGCACTTTCGCGCACGAGGAGGGCGAGGGCGGCCGGAACGGCAAGGACGCCGTCTATCCGATCACGATGGACGAAAGCATCAACCCGATCGCGAGCTATCTGAAGGGCGCGTTCTTCTGGCATATCGACGGGACGATGTCGGACAAGCCGATCCTCGCCTCGATCATGAGCGCTCGCGCGCTCGCCAGCGAAGGCGGCGAGACCGACTTCTGCAACACTTATGCGGCCTTCGACGAATTGCCCGAGGAAGAGAAGGCGCGGATCGAGCCGCTCAAGGTCGTCCATGCGATGTGGCGCTCGCAACTCTACTGGAAGCCCGAGCCGAGCATCGAGGAACTCGAAATGTGGATGAGCCGTGGGCGCAACCTGCTGCCGCTCGTGTGGAAGCACCGCTCGGGCCGCAAGTCGCTCGTGCTCGGCGCGACCGCGCTGCAGGTCGAGGGCATGGACATCGACGAGAGCGAGAAGCTGCTGGTCAGGCTGCGGAGCTGGGCGACGCAGCCGCGGTTCTGCTATCGCCACACCTGGTCGCTGGGCGACATGGTGATCTGGGACAACACCGGCACCATGCACCGCGCGCTGCCCTATGATCACAAGTCCGGGCGGCTGATGCACCGCACCAAGCTGGAAGGCGAGGAAGCCTTCGCCTAACTTCACTTGGCGTTCAGCCGCGTGCTGGCTATAGGCGCTCCCATGTCCGACCGTTCGCGCCCCGAGACCGCTTTCCTGATCGTCCGCCGCAGCATCGCCATATCGGTGATCGCCTTGGCCGCCGCTTGCGCCGGAGGCGGCGGCGTGAAGGATACCGCCTACGTCGCGCGCGACGTCGATACGCTCTACGCCGCCGCCAAGGCGCGGCTCGACCGGGGACAGACGAAGCAGGCCGCCGCGCTCTTCGACGAGGTGGAACGCCAGCATCCCTATTCGCCCTGGGCCCGCCGCGCGCAGCTCATGAGCGCGTTCAGCTATTACGCCGCGCGGGATTACAACAAGGCGATCCAGTCGGCCGAGCGCTTCCTTTCGATCCATCCGGGCAACAAGGATGCGCCTTACGCTTATTATCTGATCGCGATCAGCTATTACGAGCAGATCAGCGACGTCAGCCGCGACCAGAAGATCACGCTCCAGGCCAAGCAGTCGCTGACCGACGTGATACGGCGCTATCCGGCCACGCCCTACGCCAGCGACGCCAAGCTGAAGCTCGACCTGGTGAACGATCACCTCGCAGGCAAGGAAATGACGATCGGGCGCTATTACGAGCGCAGCGGCAAGTGGCTCGCGGCGACGCTGCGGTTCCGCAACGTGGTCGACAACTACGAGACGACCAGCCACACGCCCGAGGCGCTGTTCCGGCTGGTCGAGACCTATCTGTCGCTCGGCGTGCCCGAAGAAGCGCAGAAATCCGCGGCCGTGCTGGAAGCCAACTATCCCGACAGCAAGTGGTACTCGCGGGCCTATTCGCTGATGCGCAAGAACGCGCCCGATACCGTCGCGAGCTGAGGCGCGGCGCGGCCTTTTGGGCCGCTAGTCTATCGGGGCAGTTGACAATGCGCCCCGCAAGGCGCTGGGATAGCCTGCCAATGCTGTCCCAGAAGACCCGCTACACGATCCGCGCGCTGCAGGAACTCGCCGACCACTACGGCCAGGGCTCGGTGCGGCTCGACCAGATTGCCCAGGCGCAGAATATCCCGCGCAAGTTCCTGACCGTGATCCTGTCCGAACTGGTGCGCGAGGGGATCGTCGAATCGCATCGCGGCCGCACCGGCGGCTACGAGCTGGCGCTGCCGCCGGTCGACATCCGCTATGGCGACATCATCCGCATCACGCGCGGCAGCGTCGCGCTGGTGCCTTGCGCCAGCCGCAACGCGCACGAGACCTGCGAGCATTGCCTGCCCGAGGCGAACTGCCGGCTGCGCGGGCTGATGCTCATGTTGCGCGACGAGACCGCGGCGATGCTCGACCGGATCACGCTCGCCGATCCGATCATGACCGAGCCGCCCCATGAGGACGACGCGACTCCCCCCGCCTGACGGGCCCGCCCATCGCCGATTCCGGGGCGCGCCGTTCACGTCGGCGCGCAAAACTTTCGCTTGGGCGCAGCCAAGCAAAATCCATATTGTCTATCTTATGAGTAGAGATAAATTCGGCGCGGAAGGAGTATCCAGATGGGTCCACCCGACCGGGCGACATCCGCCCAGAGTACCGCCGGTTCCGACGGCCACGGGGATTCCGTGATCGCCGCAAGGAGCCATGCCGCCTTGACCGCCGTGGCCGAGGCGGTTTCCCGCCTGCGCTACGGCGCCGTTCACCTCACGATCCACGATGGCCGCGTCGTCCAGCTCGACGTGACCGAGCGCCAGCGCTTCACCTGACATCCCCGCCCAGATGCAGACCGGACCGCCGGATGCATCCAATTCCCTTACCGCAAGGATTTGGATATGCATTCGTTCGTCCGCATCTCGCTGCTTGCCGGCAGCGTCCTCACCGCGCCCGCCGCATTTGCCCAGCAGGCGCTCCCGCAATCCCGCGATGACCGCACGACCTCGGTCGGCACCGGCGACGACGATACCGGCCAGGTGATCGTCGTCACCGCGCGCCGCCGCGCCGAATCGAGCCAGGACGTGCCGCTCGCGATCTCGGTGGTCGGAGGCGACCACATCGACGCCACAGGCGCCTTCAACGTTGGCCGGCTGCAACAATTGACGCCGACGCTGCAATTCTACTCGTCCAACCCGCGCAACACCGCGGTCAACATTCGCGGCATCGGCGCGCCGTTCGGGCTGACCAACGACGGCATCGAGCAGGGCGTCGGCATCTATGTCGACGACGTCTATTATTCGCGCGTCGCCTCCTCGACGTTCGACTTTCTCGACGTCGCGCAGATCGAGGTGCTGCGTGGGCCGCAGGGCACGCTCTACGGCAAGAACACCAGCGCCGGCGCGATCGCCATCACCACCCGGCAGCCCACTGACGGCTTCGAAGGGCGCGCCGAAATCTCGATCGGCAATCTTGCCTTCAAGCAGGCCAAGGCCGCCATATCGGGACCGCTGTCCGAAACGCTCGCGGCGCGCGTGGCGATCTCCGCGACCAGCCGGCGCGGCACGATCTTCAACGTCACCACCGACAACTATGTGAACGAGCAAGATAATCTTGGCCTTCGCGGGCAGCTCGCCTGGACACCGCGCGACGACCTCAAGTTGACTTTATCTGCTGACTTCTCGCGACAGGACCCCGAATGCTGCGCAACAATCTACGTGCGCACCGGCGCCACCCAACGCGATCTGGCGCGCCAGTACGCCGCCCTGAGCGCGGCGCAGCACTACGCGGTGCCGAGCACCGATCCGTTCGCTCGTCTGACCGATCTCGATGCCGAACTCAGCGCGCGCAACAAAATGGGTGGCGTGGCGCTCAAGGCCGAGTGGGATACCGGCTGGGGCACCTTGAGTTCGATTTCCGCGTGGCGTTTCTGGGACTGGCTGCCCGCCAACGACCGAGACTATCTCGGCCTGCCGATCACGACCCTGTCGCAGAACCCCTCGCAGCAGGACCAGTACACGCAGGAACTGCGCTTCAATCATGACGGCGCGCGCGTGGGCTTCGTCGCCGGTATCTTCGCCTTTCACCAGACGGTCCGGACGAGCGGCAGCCAGGCGCAGGGCCCCGCCGCGAGCGCCTGGCTGATAAACCCAACCAATCCGCTGTCGCAGGATCCGACGGTGCTCGACGGGCTCACGGCCAGCAACGATATCCGGCTGAGTAACACCAGCGCCGCCGCCTTCGGCCAGGTGAGCTGGAAGGTCACCGACGCGCTGACCCTCCAGCCGGGCGTGCGGCTCAACTACGACCGCAAGCGGGGCAGCTACAATTCGGTGGTGGTCAACGGTGACGGCCAGCTCGTGACCTTCGCGAGCAGCGATTCGCGCATTGCCGCTCAGCGCGCGGTGCTCGCGCCGCAGGGCTTCGAGGCGCAGTTCTCCGACTGGAACGTCAGCTACGATTTCACCGCCAGCTACAACGCCGCGCCGGGCGTGCTTGGCTACGCAACGTACGCCCGCAGCTTCAAGTCGGGCGGCGTCAATCTCAACGGCTTGCCCGCCGACGCCAATGGCGTACCGCTGCTCGCTGCGGCGTCGGTCAAGCCCGAATCGGTCGATCACTTCGAGCTGGGCCTCAAGTTGGAGTTCTGGCGCAGTCGGGCGATCGTCAACCTGGCCGCGTTCCGCACCGACATCTCGGACTATCAGGCGCTGGTCAACAACGGCCAACTCGGCGTGCTGCGCGGCTACCTCGCCAATGCCGACAAGGTGCGCACGCAGGGCGTGGAGGCGGACTTTTCGATCCGTCCAAGCCGCCGCTTCAACGCCTATGCCAACAGCGCCTATACCGATGCCACGTACCGGCGCTTTGTCGACGCGCCGTGCCCGCCGGAGCTTTCGGGCGGGACGACCGTCGGCGAAGGCCAAGTGCCTGGCGCGCCGGGAACCCCGGGCGGCCTCAGTCCCGCCGCGTGCGACATTTCGGGCCAGCGCCTTCCCGGGGTCTCGAAGTGGGCCTTTTCCTATGGCGCCGAGGGCAACGTGCCCGCGGTTCTGTTCGGGCTCGACGGCGAGGCCTATCTCGGCATCGACGGCAATTACCGGTCGCGATTCTCGTCCAATCCCTCGCCGTCCGCTTACACCTGGGTCGACGGCTACGCGCTCACCAATCTGCGGGCGGGGTTCCGCGTGCCGGGCGGAATCGACCTCTACGGCTGGGTCCGCAATGCGTTCGATGTCGAGTATTTCGAACAACTTGCGGTGCCGAGCGGCAATACCGGACTGATCGTCGGCCAACCCGGAGACCCCAGGACTTGGGGTTTCACGATTAAAACGGAGTTCTGAGGCCATGAAGCCGCAATACAAGTCTCGCGCGAGGCTTGACCGAACCGGACCGGGAAACGGCCGCTGGACGGCGGAGATCGATTGGATAGCGGCGCTCCTGCTCGCCGTCTGGATCAATGCCCTCCTGCATCTTTTGGCGTTCTGACACGTTAGGGAAATGAGCTTCGCGTGCACGTCCCCCCTTGCCGTCGCGCGGAGTGAAGCCGGGTGACGCATGTTCCGCTTTTCGCTAGAACGCGAGGCGAACATGCTCACTCGGCTTTCCATTCGCAACATCGTGCTGATCGAGGCGCTCGATCTCGATTTCGTCGCCGGGCTCGGCGTGCTCACCGGCGAGACCGGCGCGGGCAAGTCGATCCTGCTCGACGCGCTCGGCCTGGTACTGGGAAACCGCGCCGACAGCGGCCTCGTGCGCGCGGGGGAAGACCGCGCCAGCGTGACCGCCATGTTCGATTTCGCGGCCTTGCCCGCGTCCGTCGCCGAATCGCTGGGTGAGGCGGAGATCGAGATCGAGCCGGGCGAGCCGCTCATCATCAAGCGCCAGCTCAAGGCCGACGGCGGCAGCAAGGCCTTCGTCAATGACCAGCCGGTCGGCGTCGCGCTGCTGCGCGAGATCGGCCCGGCGCTCGTCGAGATCCACGGCCAGCACGACGATCGCGGGCTGATCAACGCGCGCGGCCATCGCGCGCTGCTCGACCGATACGCGGGCGCGGGCGCCGACGGTGAGGGCGTAGCGGCTGCCTGGCGTGACTGGCAGGCGCGGCGAGAGGCGCTCGAGGCGGCGCGCGCACGGGTGGAGAAGGCGGCCGAGGACCAGGACCTGCTGCTGGCCTATCTGGAGGAACTCAATGCGCTCGCGCCCGAGGAGGACGAGGAAGAGGGCCTCGCCCAAGCCCGCGCGACGATGCAGAAGGGCGAGCGGCTCTCGGCCGATCTGTCGGACCTGCAGCACTTGTGGCAGGGCTCCGATTCGGCGCTGGCGCAACTGCGCGCGGCGGCGCGGCGGCTCGAGCGGATCGCGGGCGAGCATCCGCTGCTCGAAGAGGCGCTGTCCGCGCTCGATCGCGCGGTGATCGAGGCGAGCGACGCCGAGGAGCGCGTCGAGCGCGCCGCCGAGGCGATGGCTTTCGACCCCGCCGAACTCGACCGCATCGAGACTCGGCTGTTCGACTTGCGCGCGCTCGCCCGCAAGCATCGCTGCGAAGTGGCGGACTTGCCGGCCACGATGCGCCGGATGCGCGCTGAGCTCGACGCGATCGAGCACGGGAGCGAGGAGGTCGCCGGGCTCGAAGTCGCCGCTGCTGAGGCCGCGCGGCACTATCGCGCGGCAGCCGAGGCGCTCCACGCGGCGCGCGAGGCGGCGGCGCTGCGGCTCGATGCGGCGGTCGCGGCCGAACTCGCGCCGCTCAAGCTTGATGCCGCACGTTTTCGTACCGCGGTGACGGCGCTGCCCGAGGAGCGCTGGGGTGCGAGCGGGATGGATTCGGTCGAATTCCTCATCTCGACCAATCCCGGCGCCGATTTCGCTCCGCTCGCCAAGATCGCCAGCGGCGGCGAGCTGTCGCGTTTCATCCTCGCGCTCAAGGTCTCGCTGGCGGAAGAGGGCGGCGCGGCGACGGTGATCTTCGACGAGATCGACCGCGGCGTCGGTGGTGCGGTGGCGAGCGCGATCGGCGAGCGGCTGGCGCGGCTCGCCGCGCAGGGCCAGCTCCTGGCGGTAACGCACAGCCCGCAAGTCGCGGCGCGCGGCGGCCAGCACTACATGATCGCCAAGTCTTCGGAAGGTACCGTCACGCGCACCTCGGTCGCACTGCTCGACGAGGGCGCGCGCAAGGAAGAGATCGCGCGCATGCTCTCGGGCGCCGAAGTCACCGACGAGGCCCGCGCCCAGGCGAACCGGCTGCTGGAAGGCGTTTGAGGCCCGCCGTCGCCGGACCGGGGTTTGCGGTCATTGGCCGGGGCTGCGCCGGGTTTGCCGGCTAGTCGCTCAGCACGGCGTCGAGGAACGCCTCCATCTTCCCCATCGAATCCTTGCGCGCGGCGTTGTTGCCTTCGCCGGTGCCGCCGAAGTAGGTGAGGCGCGAGAGGTCGCTGCCTTGGGGCAGGGGGCTGCCGAACACCGCGTGGCCCGCATCCTCGTAGGCGGCCACCTCCACATCGGGACCGTCCTCGGCTTCGGCGCGGGCCTTGAGGCTGCGTGCCATCGGGCACGAGGGCCAAAGCGTATCGTCCTCCCCGCAGATCAGCAGCACCGGCCCGGCGATGTTCTCGACTGGGATCAGCGCGTCCGCGTGCCCGGCCGAGGCGGCTAGGCCGTTGGCGTACATCGTGACCATCGGTTCGCCCGGCGTGTAGGCGCCGTAGGGCATGAAGGCGACCGGTTCGCCGCCGAGGCTCCACGACGACTTGTAGTCGACGCCCGGCTTCATGGTGAACGAGAAACCCGCCCACATCGCGTTGCTCGGCATCGCCGCGACCACGGCCTTGATCTCGGGCCGGCGCGCGGCGGTAATCAGTGCGGCTTCGGCGCCTTTCGAGCCGCCGACGATGCCGATCCGCTCGGGATCGACCGAGGGCTGCGCCTTGAGCCAGTCGATGGCCATGTCGAACGTCTCGAGCGGCACCATCGAGAAGTCGGCGTTGTCCTGCGAGGTGCGGTAATAGCTCTGGTAGAGCACGTTGTAGCCGCGCTCGCGCAGCGCGCGGGCTTCGCGGTCACTGCCTTGGGTGAGGCCGCCTTCCGAGCCGCCGAGCATCAGGATCGCGGGATGCTCTCCCTCGCCGCTGGCGGGGTACCAGTTGCCCGGCAGCCCGTTGATCGTCACGCGCGTGCCGCTCGCATCGACATCGGCGACGGTGATCGGCGGCGCGAAGCCTTGCGCGCTCGCCGCGACGGGGACGAGCGCGGCGCACAGGGGCAGAAGGACGGGGAGCAGAGCGCGCACGGCGGACCTTTCGTATCGGGAGCGAACCTTTCGACCGCTAGCCGGGCCACGCGGCAAAGGGAAGTTGCCCGAAAGACATGCCCCCGCCTGCATGCATCGTGCGAATTGCCATTCGCCGAATCGCGCTCTCTCGCTATTCCGGCGCGATGACCAGCGAAGCCGAAGCCGCCAACGAACTGATGCGCCTCGCCAAGGCGATCAACCGCGCCAACCGGCTCTACCATGCCGAGGACGCGTCCGAGATCCCCGATGCAGAGTACGACGCGCTGGTGCGGCGCAACGCCGAGCTTGAAGCCGCATTTCCGCATCTCGTCCGCCCCGATTCACCGAGCAACGCGGTCGGCCACGAAGTCGCCGCCTCGCCGCTGTCCAAGGTGACGCACGAGGTTCGCATGATGAGCCTCGACAACGCCTTCACGCCCGAGGAAGTTGGCGAGTTCCTCGCCCGGGTGCGGCGCTTCCTGGCGCTGGGCGACGAGGAGCCGGTCGTCGTTACCGCCGAGGACAAGATCGACGGCCTCTCGTGCTCGCTGCGCTACGAGCAGGGCAGGCTGGTGCGCGCGGCGACGCGCGGCGACGGGCAGGTGGGCGAGGACGTCACCGCCAACGTCGCGCATATCGCCGATATCCCGCAGCAGCTTTCCGGCAAGGACGTGCCCGATGTCTTCGAGGTGCGCGGCGAGGTCTACATGGAAAAGGCCGCGTTCGCCGCGCTTAACGAAACGCTGATGGACGAGGCGCGGGCGGACGCCGAGGCGAGGGGCGAGGCGCTCGACGAGGCCAAGGTGCGCCAGTTCGCCAATCCGAGGAACGCGGCTGCGGGGTCGTTGCGGCAGAAGGACGCGAGCGTCACCGCGCGGCGGCCCTTGCGCTTCTGGGCGCACGGCTGGGGCGCGGCAAGCAGCGTGCCGGGCGAGAGCCAGCACGACGTCGTGCGCGTGATCGAAAGCTGGGGCCTGCCGGTCTCGCCCGATTTCCGGCTGTGCCGCTCGCTCGACGAGATGCTCGCCGCCTACGAGGCGATCCGCGAGGGCCGCGCGGGGCTCCCCTACGAAATTGACGGCGTCGTCTACAAGGTCGACCGGCTCGACTGGCAGCGGCGGCTCGGCTTCGTCGCCAAGGCGCCGCGCTGGGCGCTGGCGCACAAGTTTCCGGCCGAGCGCGCCGAGACCGTGCTCGAAAGCATCGATATACAAGTCGGGCGCACCGGCAAGCTTACGCCGGTCGGGCGCCTGAAGCCGGTGCTGGTGGGCGGCGTCACCGTCACCAACGTCACGCTGCACAACCGCGACGAGATCGCCAGGCTCGGCCTGCGGCCCGGCGACCGCGTCGTGCTCCAGCGCGCGGGCGACGTCATTCCACAGGTTGTCGACAACCTTACCCGCAACGAAAAGCGAGACCCCTACGTCTTTCCCGATCGTTGTCCGGTCTGCAAATCCGAGGCGGTCGCGGAGGAAGGCGAGGTCGACGTGCGTTGCACCGGCGGTCTCATTTGCAAGGCCCAGCAATTCGAGCGTTTGCGCCACTTCGTCAGCCGCGGCGCGCTCGATATCGAAGGACTGGGGGAGAAGTCGATCGCCGAATTTCTCGAACTCGGCTGGCTCGACAAGGGCCCGGCGGACATCTTTCGACTCCACCAGCACCGTGACGAGCTGCTAAGCCGCGAGGGCTGGAAGGACAAGTCTGTGGACAACCTGTTGGCAGCGGTGGAAAACAAGCGCGCGCCCGACGCCGCACGGCTGCTGTTCGGCCTCGGCATCCGGCATGTCGGCGCGGTCACCGCGCGCGATCTGTTGAAGGGCCTGCGCGATATTCGCCTGCTGCCCGAAAAGGCGGCGGAGATTTACCGCTACCGCGAGGAAAACCCGCAAGGCGAGGACGAGAAGCCCAGCCCCTTCGCGGCGCGGATGCTCGCCGAGATCAAGCGCATCCTGCAAGTGCGCACCGACGGGATCGGACCGGCGGTCGGCCATGCGCTGGCCGACTTCTTCCACGAGCAGCACAACCGCGACGTATGGGCCGACCTGCTTGATCCCGAAACAGGGCAGGTCGATCCGCCGCTCTACGAAGTCGAGACCAGGGACAGCGAAGTGGCGGGCATGACCGTGGTCTTCACCGGCAAGCTCGAGACGATGAGCCGCGACGAGGCCAAGGCGCAGGCCGAGCGGCTGGGCGCCAAGGCGGCGGGCTCGGTCTCGGCCAAGACCGACCTCGTGGTCGCCGGGCCGGGCGCGGGCTCGAAGCTGAAGAAGGCGGCGGACCTCGGCATCCGCGTGATCGACGAGACCGAGTGGGCGCAGATCGTGAAGGCCGCCGGATAAGGCGAAGGCCCCCCGGATCTCTCCGGAGGGTCCTGTTCGCTCTGGCGATCGGCCGTGACGCGCCTCAGAGGCCGTCGAGGCCCTTGCTGACCAGCACGTTGACCGCCACGCGGCGGTTCTGCGCCTTGCCGTCGCGCGAGCTGTTGTCGGCCACCGGGTCCGCCTCGGCCATGCCAGTGGGCGTCAGCATGCGGTAGGGCTTCCAGCCGCAGGCCTGCTGGAGATAGTTGACCACGCGGCCCGCGCGCTTTTCGCTGAGCATCTGGTTGTACTCCTGGCTTCCGGTCGAGTCGGTGTAACCGACGACCAGCAGCAGGGCATTGTCCATCCCTTCGGCCTGCGACGCGGTGGCGCACAGCGCGTCCTTGGCCTCGGTGGAGAGCGCGTACTTGCCGGTGTCGAAGTTCACGCTCGTCGTCTGCTTGATGTTGTACTGGTCGATGTCGCCCATGCGTCCGCGCAGCGCCTCGGTCGCCGCCGTCTGCTGGGCGAAGCGCTGGTCGGTGCCGTTGTGGATCATCGCGGCGGTCTTGAGATCCTTGCTCTTGAGATCGACCTTGCTCGCCACGAGGCCGCCTTCCCAGGCCAGGGTCTCGACCGAGACGGGCAGGCCGTTCATCAGCTGGGTGGCAGCCAGCGTGTCGCGGTTGAGGCCGAGAAAGCCGCCGCTCGCCTTGATCTGCGTGTCATCGGTGATCGCGACGACGGTCTGCGCGCCGTCCGGCGTGGTGACCTGCATCTTGTCGCCGCTGCGCGCGGAGATGAAGCCGTCGATCTCGGGCCCCGCGTCCATCTCGGAAGCAGGCGGTGGGGTCGCGGCATAGACGGTGGTGGAGAGGTCGGCTTCGCCGGGATATTGCGCCTGCGCGGCCACGGTGCCCGTCGCGGGCAGGGCCAGCGCGCCAAGCATCAACAGGTATCGCGAGGTGTTGGAAACGACGCTCATTACGCTACTCCTTCGTGTTGCAACGGTCGGCCGGCGTACGCGCGGTACGTCGTCGGGCGTTTCCGCAAGTGACGTGTCCGGCTGTCCAGGATGTCCCACCCCCATTCGGATTTCGCGCGGCGGATTTCGCCGCGCTTCGAACGCGCTTCATGGGTGTTCAGGTCGACCTTGCTCGTAGATGAACGCTTCCGCGCGGCGCCCGGCCCGGGACGCTCATGCGAGCGCATCGTGCGGTGAACCGATCGCGCGCGCCGCGCGGACCGAAAGGTCTTCGCCGGGATAAGACGGGTCTCGACCGTGCGAAGGATGGGCTCGTCAGAAAGGGGCTGCGATCATCGCAAGGCGGTTCGGCGGGGGAGCGATGCTCAGTTTCTCGCCTTTTCGCGCTCCTTGCGCGCCTTTTCGGCCTTCTCCTCGGCTTCCTTGCGTTCTTTCTCCGCCTTTTCCTCCGCCTCCTTGCGGTCGAGCTCGGCCTTGTACTGGGCGATGACCGTGGGCGTGGCGGGAGAGGCGGGATAGGCGCAGCGCCTCGAGGCGCCCACGCCCTTGAGGAAGCCGCGGCGCGTGAGCCCGGCCTGGATCGCGGACAGGAACTCGCGCTGATGCGCGTTGGCGCCCGAAATCTCGCGGATCAGGCCGCGGAACGGAATGAACGAGCCGACCACCCACTGGCCGACACGGCCCGCGCTGATCCGGTCGCGTTCTTCCTCGGGCAAGTCGATGTCGGGGCCGAGCAGCGTGTCGAGGTCCTCGACCGCCTTTTTTAGCTGGCTGCACTTGTTGAGACCGGCCAGCGTGTAGGGACGTTCCTGCGCGGCGACGAGCAGCGCGGGGATCGGGTCCTTGCTGATGTTGAGGTCGGTGATCGGCGTCTTGGCGACGTCCATTGCATCGGGGTCCTGGTTCGTCACGCGCTCCTCCTGGTCGCGCGCGAGGGCGGGGGTGGCGACAAGCGCCGCGGCCAGCGCCGCCATTACCAGTTCTCGACGCATCGATGCCCTCCTTTGCCGTTCTTACCGTTCGCCGTGCGAAAACGAAGTGTCTCCGCTTTAACGCGCGAGACCGGCGAAAGTGTCGCACTGGTCCTCGTCGCCGGTGGTCAGCCCGCGCTCCAGCCATTCCATACGCTGCGCGCTTGAACCGTGGGTGAAGCTCTCGGGACTGACAGCCTGCCCGGCGTTGCGCATCAGCGTGTCGTCGCCGATGCTGCTCGCCGCGCGAAGGCCTTCCTCCATGTCGCCCGGCTCGATCAGGTCGCGGTGCTTGGCTGCCCAGACGCCGGCGTAGCAGTCCGCCTGCAGCTCCATGCGGACCTGCAGCGCATTGGCGCCGCTCCGGTCGCGCGCCTGCGCGCTGCGGACTTGGTTCGCCAAGCCGGTGAGGTGCTGGACGTGGTGGCCGTATTCATGGGCGATCACGTAGTAGCGCGCGAAGTCGCCCGGCGCGCCGAGCTGGCGGGCGAGCTGGTCGTAGAAACTGGTGTCGATGTAGATGCCCTGATCGGCGGGGCAGTAGAATGGCCCCATCGCGCTCTGCGCCGCGCCGCAGCCCGAACGGGTGCCGCCGGTATAGAAGATGAGCTGCGGCTGCTCGAAGGCGATGCCCGCCTCGCGGAACAGCGGCTCCCAGGTGCGGTTGAGCGAATCGAGCGCGTTGCAGGCTTCGAGCGAATAGGCGTTCTGCTCGCAGATCTCGGTGACGCTGCGCCCGTCTGGCGCGCCTTGTTGCGCCTGCCCGCCGCTGCCGGCCTGCTGCTGGACGGATTCGAGCGTGCCGATCATCTGGCCCGGATCGATCCCGAACACGAGCGCGCCGATCAGCGCGATAACCAGCGTGCCGCAGCCGAGCTTGCCGCCGCCGCCGCCCGGAAAGCCCCCGCCGCTGCCAACCCGGATGTTCGAGGGATCGAACCTGTTCAGTTTCACGTTGAATTGTCCCCTTGGTATCCGCTTCCGGCGGAGCCGACCGTGCCTCTTTTCGCGGCGGGCCGGAAGTGAAATCGGCTTGGCGCGCAAAGGTTTCAAACGCCTGCGATGCAACCCTTCCTTGCCGGTCGCATTCGTTCGTATAGTGAGGCGACGATGAACAGGGGCACTTTCGCGATCCGGGCCGCTCTTGCCGCGCTCTGCTGCGCGGCGACGGCGCTCGTGCCCGGCGCGCGGGCCGCGCCTTCCCGTCTCGAGAGCGAAATCGAGCAGCGATTGCGTGCGCATATCGACATGCTGGCGAGCGATGCGTTCGAGGGCCGCGAGCCGGGCACCGAGGGCGAGGCAAAGACGCTGCGCTACCTCGGCCGCGAATGGTTCGATATCGGTCTCGTGTCGGGAACGAATGATCCGGGCCACGAATGGTTTGCGCCCGTCACGCTGGTTGCGCGCGAACCGGCGAGTTCGACCGCGCAGTTCCGCCGCGCTCGTCGGCCCGTCTACGTCGATCCCGAAGGCGTGCTGATGCTCACTTCGGGCAAGCGCAGCCTGGTGCGCGATGCGCCGCTGCTGTTCGTGGGCAAGGCGCAGGATGTCGATTTTACACGCGCCGAACTCGCCGGGCGCGTCGCGGTTCTGCTCGATGGCGACGTCGAGGGCGGCGCGCGACAGAACGCACTGCTGGGGCAGGGGGCCTCGGCGGTGCTGACGGTGCTCGACGGCGAGCGCACGCTGGAGGAAGTCGCGGCCCGGCGCCGCAGGTCGGGCTACGCGCTCGCCGACGACAGCCTCGGCGGCGATCTCGAGGGATTCGTCACGCGCGAGGCGATGGTAGCGCTGCTCAAGGGATCGAAGCATTCGCTCGACGGACTCGAACGGCTTGCGGCGGAGCCCGGTTTCACGCCGCTCGCGCTCGACATTACCGCCTCGCTCGAGGCGACCACGAGCGAGACCACGATCCGCACGCACAATCTGATCGGCAAGATCCCGGGCCGTCGCAGCGGTGCCGGCGCGGTCCTGTTCGTCGCCCATTGGGACCACTTCGGCAATTGCGGCGAGGAAACGGCCGAGGACCGGATCTGCAACGGCGCGATCGACAATGCCAGCGGCGTCGCCGCGCTGACCGAGATCGCGCGGCTGCTGGTGCGCGGCAAGGAGCCCGACCGCGACATCTATTTCCTCGCCACGACCGCCGAGGAACTCGGATTGCTGGGCGCGCATGCCTTCGCCGAGAACCCGCCGCTGCCGCTCGACCAGATCGTCGCCGCCTTCAACATCGATTCGGTCGCGATCGCGCCCGCCGGGACGCCCGTCGCCATCGTCGGGCGCGGCATGACCGCGCTCGATCCGCTGGTCGAGAAGGTCGCCCGGCGCGAGCACATCAAGGTGGTGCCCGGCGACGAGGCCAACGAATACGTCAAGCGGCAGGACGGCTGGGCCATGCTCAAGCACGATATCCCCACGGTCATGGTAACGACCGCCTATGGCGAGATCGCGTTGATGCGGGCCTTCTTCGATGGTGATTACCATCGGCCGAGCGACGACCTGTCGCATCCGCTCGAATTGGGCGGCGCGGTCCGGGACGTGCGGCTGGGGGTCGCGCTCGGCCGCTGGTTCGCCGATGTCGAGCGGGTTCCGGGGCCGGTTCCGCCCGAGGGAAAGGCACCGCCGTCCCCGCAAGGGAACTGACCCCCTAGCCCAACCGGTTCCGCTTGGTTACATGGGCCGCCACGATTCCCCAACCGGAGGCCTTAGTGGCGCACCTTGAGATACCGCTGGGACTGACCTTCGACGACGTCCTGCTGCGTCCCGCGCGTTCGGAGATCATTCCCACCCAGGCCGATACCCGCACGCGGCTCACGCGCGGGATCGAGCTGAACATTCCCGTGCTCTCTGCGGCGATGGACACCGTGACCGAGGCGGACATGGCGATCGTCATGGCGCAGATGGGCGGCATCGGCGTGCTCCACCGCAATCTTACCGTCGCGGAACAATGCGCCGCGGTGCGCGCGGTCAAGCGCTTCGAGAGCGGCATGGTGGTCAATCCGATAACGATCGCCCCCGACGCGACGCTGGGCGAGGCGCAGACGCTGATGGCCCAGAACCGCATCAGCGGCATCCCGGTGGTCGAACCGGCGGGCAAGCTCGTGGGCATCCTCACCAACCGCGACGTGCGCTTCGCCGACAATCCGCGCCAGCCGGTGAGCGAATTGATGACGCGCGAGAACCTTGCGACCGTGTCGGCCGGCGTGACCCAGGAAGAGGCGCGCAGGATGCTGCACCAGCGGCGCATCGAAAAGCTGCTTGTGGTGGACGAGCAATTCCGCTGCGTCGGCCTGATCACCGTCAAGGACATCGAAAAGGCCGTCACCTACCCCGATGCCACCAAGGACCAGGCCGGACGGCTGCGCGTCGCGGCGGCGACGACGGTGGGCGACAAGGGGTTCGAGCGAACCGAGGCGCTGCTCGATGCCGAGTGCGACGTGATCGTGATCGACACCGCGCACGGCCACAACAAGGACGTCGCCACGGCGGTCGACCGGGTCAAGAAGCTGTCGAATTCGGTGCAGGTCGTGGCCGGTAACGTCGCCACCGCCGAAGGCGCGCGCGCGCTGGTCGATGCCGGGGCGGACGGGATCAAGATCGGCATCGGGCCCGGCTCGATCTGCACCACGCGGATCGTCGCGGGCGTCGGCGTGCCCCAGCTTACCGCCGTGATGGAAGCCGCCGAGGAGGCGGACAGGTCGGGCGTCCCGGCGATCGCCGACGGCGGCCTGCGCACCTCGGGCGATGCTGCCAAGGCGCTGGCGGCTGGCGCTTCGACAATCATGGTCGGCTCGATGCTCGCGGGGACGGCGGAAGCGCCGGGCGAGACGTTCCTCTATCAGGGGCGCGCCTACAAGTCGTATCGCGGCATGGGTTCGGTCGGCGCGATGGGTCGGGGCTCGGCCGACCGCTACTTCCAGGGCGACATCAAGGACGCGATGAAGCTCGTGCCCGAGGGCATCGAGGGTCAGGTGGCGTTCAAGGGCCCGGCCAAGGACGTGATCCATCAGCTCGTCGGCGGCATCAAGGCGGCGATGGGCTATACCGGCTCGGCGACGATCGACGATCTGCGCAAGCAGGCGCAGTTCGTGCGCATCACCAATGCCGGGTTGCGCGAGAGCCATGTCCACGACGTGACGATCACGCGCGAGGCGCCCAACTATCCGACGCGCTGAGCCATGACTCCCGCCGCGCGGGTCCAGGCCGCGATCGAGATCGTCGACCTCGTGGTCGAAGCGGCGCGCGGCAACGGTCCGCCCGCCGACCGCATCGTCGCCGACTGGTTCCGCACGCGCCGTTTCGCCGGAAGCAAAGACCGTCGCGCGGTGCGCGAACTGGTCTACCGCGCGATCCGCGCGAGCGGCGACGTGCCGCCGCACGGGCGCGCGGCGATGCTGCGGCTCGCCGAAGATGACGAGACGCTCGCGTTTCTGTTCGACGGCTCGACCCACGGGCCGCAGCCGATCACGCCGGGCGAGCCGATCGCGGCGGGCGGCATCGCGCCGCCCTGGCTCGAGGCGCGGCTCGCCGATAGCGGCATCGAGGGCGACGAGGCGCGCGCGCTGATCGGGCGGGCGCCGCTCGACGTGCGGATCAATCCGCTACGCGCCGGGCTCGCCGATCCGCCCGAGGGCGGCAGCCCGCTCGCCTTGACGCAGGGCCTGCGCTATCCGTCCGGCACCCGGATCGAGGATAGCGAAGCCTATCGGCTGGGCGCGATCGAGGTGCAGGACGCCGGTTCGCAGCTCGCCTGCGCGATGGTCGGCGCGAGGCCGGGCGATCTGGCGATCGACTTGTGCGCCGGGGCAGGGGGCAAGACGCTCGCGCTGGCCGCTGCAGTCGGTCCGCAGGGCAAGGTCGTGGCTTGCGACACCGATCGCCAGCGCCTCTCGCGGTTGGGACCGCGCGCGGAGCGGGCGGGCGCATGGGACTGGATCGAGACCGTGTTGCTCGATCCGGGCCGCGAGGTCGAGGCGCTGGGTGCCTGGCAGGGCAAGGCCGACGCGGTGATCGTCGATGCGCCCTGTTCGGGCACGGGCACCTGGCGGCGCAACCCCGAGGCGCGCTGGCGGCTGACGGCGAAGCAGCTCGACCAGTACGCGGCGCTGCAAGCGCGCCTGCTCGACATCGCCGCGACGCTCGTGCGTCCCGGAGGCGCGCTGACCTACGTCACCTGTTCGCTGCTCGATGTCGAAGGCGCGCGGCAGGCCGACACGTTCCTCGCGCGCCATCCGCAATGGCAAGCGGCGCCGCGCGAAATCGGCGCGGGAACGGCGCGGGGCGCGGGCCTGCGCCTCTCACCCGGCCGCGACCAGACCGACGGCTTTTTCATCGCGCGTTTCGGTTTGCTGTGATAGCTTGAGCGCATCATGACCAAGACCATGCTCTCGGCCAAGGATTTCTTGATGCGTTACACCCCCCTAGCCCTTGCTCTTTCTCTCGTCGCCGCCGCCAGTTCCAGCGTTCTCCATTCCTCTCCTTCAGACCAGTTGGGCCCCCGCGCCGAGGCTCTCGTCGAAGCGAGCCAGGCGCAGATCGCCGCGGGGAACGTGAACGAGGCGATCGGCTCGCTCGAATCGGCGCTGACGCTGCAACCGGCCAATGTCGAGGTGCTGCTGGCGCTGGCTTCGGCCAACCGGCTGAACGGCATGCAGGGCAAGGCGCTGCACTACTACCGCGAGGCGCTGCAAGGCGATCCGCGCAATCTCGCCGCGATCGCGGGCGAGGGCGAGGCGCTGGCCGAGAAAGGCGCGACCGAGAAGGCGAGCCGCAACCTCGCGCGGCTCAAGGGCCTGTGCGGCGACGATTGCAGCGAGACCCGCCAGCTCTCCGCCGCGATCCAGCGCGGCCCCGCCAAGCGCATGGTTTCGGCCGAGGCAGTGACGCCCAAGCCGGTCGTCCAGGAGAACTGAGCGCCCGCGCAGCGGATGCGGATCGCCACGCGGCTGACCGGGGCTTCGCCTCAGATCAGCGCGCGGAATTCCTCGAGCACGGTGCGGTAGACGCGCTTCTTGAAAGGCACGATCAGGTCGGGCAGCAGATCGGGCTCGACCCACCGGAAATCGCAGAACTCGGGCGGATTGTGCGCCTTGAGGTTGATATCGTCGTCGGTTCCCACGAAACGGCCGAGGAACCACGCCTGGCGCTGCCCGCGATACTTGCCGCCCCACAGCTTGCCCATCAGCTCTTCGGGCAGGTCGTAGAGCAATTCCTCGCGGGTCTGCGAGATGAACTGGACGTTCGACGCGACGACGCCGGTCTCTTCCCACAGCTCGCGCAGCGCCGCATCGCGCAGATCTTCGCCCTCGTCGACGCCGCCTTGCGGCATCTGCCACCAGTCGCCTTCGCGATTGTCGATTCGCTTGCCGACAAAGGCCTTGCCCGAATGATTCACGAGCATGACCCCGACGCAAGGCCGGTACGGAAGTTGGGAAGAATCGCTCATGCCTCTGCAAAAATCCAGCGGGACTGTGAGGTCAAGGGCGATTGGGTCGATGGTGGTCCGAGCCGATTCCGGTTCATGTCCGCCAGAATGGCCGAAGCCGACGCCCTTGACTAGCCGGATTTATCGGCTTCATTCGAGCCATCGCTTTGCGCCTTGAGAGATTTTCTAGGTTGCTTCGCACCTTGATCGGAATAGGGCACGCTCCGACATAGGAAGGGCCAGGCGGCCACGAAGGATTGAGAATGGCAACGATTTCAGCCGAAAGAGACGCTGCGGCGAAGACCGGTACGGCATCGCCCGAAGCGGTGGTCGTGCGCTTCGCCGGCGATTCCGGCGACGGCATGCAACTCACCGGCGGGCAGTTCACGCTCTCCACTGCGCTGGCGGGCAACGATCTCGCCACTTTCCCCGATTTCCCCGCGGAGATCCGCGCGCCGCAAGGCACGCTGTTCGGCGTCTCGGCGTTCCAGATCAATTTCGGATCGAGTGAGATCACGACGGCGGGTGACGCGCCCGACGTGCTGGTGGCGATGAATCCGGCCGCGCTCAAGACCAACGTCCAGGCGCTCAAGCCCGGCGGTCTGGTGATCGCCGACACCGGCGAGTTCACCAAGCGTAATCTCGAAAAGGCCAAGTACGAGGCGAACCCGATCGAAGACGGCAGCCTCGCCAAGTGGGACGTACTCGCCTTCGACATCAGCGCGCTGACGCTCGAATCGGTCAAGGAATTCGGCCTCGGCAACAAGGAGGCGCTACGCTGCAAGAACATGTGGACGCTGGGTCTGGCGCTCTGGATGTTCGACCGTGACCGCACGCCGCTGATCGACTGGCTGCGCACCAAGTTCGCCAAGAACCCGATCCTCGCCGATGCCAACATCGCGGCGCTCAACGCCGGCCATGCCTATGGCGAAACCGCCGAGATCTCCGGCCCGCTCAGGAAGCTCCACGTCGATCCGGTGCCGGCCGAAGCCGGGCTCTACCGCACCATTACCGGCGCGGAAGCGGTGTCGCTGGGCCTCGTCGCGGGCGCGCAGCTCGCGGGGCTGCCGATGTTCTTCGGCGGCTATCCGATCACGCCCGCCTCGGCGATCCTGCACAATCTGGTGAAGATGAAGGAGTTCGGCGTCACCACCTTCCAGGCCGAGGACGAGATCGCCGCGATCTGCGCCGCGATCGGCGCGTCCTACGCCGGAAGCCTTGGCGTGACGTCATCGTCGGGGCCGGGTATCGCGCTCAAGGGCGAGGCGATGGGCCTCGCGGTGATGACCGAACTGCCGCTTGTGATCGTCAATTCGCAGCGCGGCGGACCTTCCACCGGCCTGCCGACCAAGACCGAGCAGTCCGATCTCTATCAGGCGGTCTACGGCCGCAACGGCGATGCCTCGCTGCCGGTCGTCGCCGCGCGCTCGCCCGCCGACGCCTTCGAATGCGCGATCGAGGCCTGCCGCATCGCAACACAGTTCATGACCCCGGTCATGCTGCTGACCGACGGCTACATCGGCAATGCCGCCGAGCCCTGGAAGGTGCCCGATCCCGCGAGCTACAAGCCGTTCCCCGTTACGTTCCTCGAGGAAGCCAACGGGCCCGACGGCAAGCCGCTTCCCTACAAGCGCGACGCGCGCGGCGTGCGGCCGTGGATCAAGCCCGGCACGCCGGGCCTGATGCACCGCATCGGCGGCATCGAGAAGGGCATCGACACCGGCAATATCGATTACGCCCCCAACGTCCACCAGACGCAGACCGATGCCCGCAAGGCCAAGGTCGATGGCGTCGCACAAGGCATTCCCGCGCAGGACGTATGCCTCGGCGACGAGACCGGCCGCCTGGCGGTGGTTGGCTGGGGTTCGACTTACGGGCCGATCAATCAGGCCGTGCGCCGCGCGCGCCGCAAGGGGATGAGCGTCAGCCACATCCACGTGCGTCACGTCTGGCCGCTGCCCGCGAACCTCGGCGATCTGCTCGCCGGTTTCGACAAGGTGCTGGTGCCCGAGATGAACACCGGCCAGTTCAAGACGGTGCTGCGCGACCAGTTCTTGGTCGATGCAGTGCCGCTCAACAAGACCAGCGGCCAGCCTTTCGCCATCGCCGAGATCGAGCATGCCATCGGCACGTTCTTCGATGGCATCCCCGGCCACGACGAGGGCGAAGTCCCCGTCAACGACACCCAGCTTCCGAGCCCCGAGGGCAAGCAGAATTAGAGTGGCAAAGAAAAAGGCAATCGGAGAGCGGGGGTCGTGGTTCGCTAGCGTTGACGACGAGCGATTGCCATGCGTTCACCGGCACTGGATGCAATGTTTTGAATATTGCGATCCGGGCTACATTGAAGGCAGTGAAAAGTGGTCCGAATTTGTTTCAGCCATTGAGCGGTGCAAGCGTGTGATCCTCACAAACGACAAACCGATCGCGGCACCTTCCGAAAAAGCCGGCGTCACGTTCGAGCGCTTGGGATATATCGCAGTCTTTGCAGTGGACGACGTAATCGTGGACGACAGCGGCCTGAAATTTCGGCTCTCCGAACGCATCTGCGATTTGATATAGTTAGGGCGTAAAAATGAACGACATGACCCCCATCGAAACCACGCTCAAGGACTGGGAAACCGACCAGGAAGTGCGCTGGTGCCCGGGCTGCGGTGACTACGCGATCCTCAAGGCGGTGCAGCGCACTCTGCCGATGATCGGCGCGGACCCCAAGAACACCGTGTTCGTTTCGGGCATCGGCTGTTCGAGCCGCTTTCCCTACTACGTCGAGAGCTATGGCTTCCACACCATCCACGGGCGCGCGCCGACCTTCGCGACCGGCATGAAGCTCGCCAATCCCGAGCTCGACGTCTGGCTGGTGACCGGCGACGGCGACGGCATGTCGATCGGCGGCAATCATACGATGCACGTGCTGCGCCGTAATCTCGATTGCCAGATCATGCTGTTCAACAACGAGATCTACGGCCTTACCAAGGGCCAGTTCTCGCCGACCAGCCGCCTCGGCACGCCGAGCCCGTCGAGCCCGCTCGGCTCGTTCGACCGTCCGGCGTCCCCGTGCGCCTTCGCGCTGGGATCGGGCGCGCGCTTCGTGGCGCGCGGCTTCGACGTTTCGAAAAAGCTTCCCGAGGTGCTCAAGGCCGCGCACGCGCACAAGGGCGCGGCCTTCATCGAGATCTTCCAGAACTGCATCGTCTACAACAAGGACGTGTTCCACGATTTCGCCGCGCCGAAGGGCGCCGAGGACCAGCAGCTCTGGTGCGTCGACGGCGAGCCGCTGCTGTTCGGATCGGAAAAGTCGGGGGGCATCAAGGGTCTTTCGCTCGATTGCGAGACGCTGGCGCTCAAGGTCGTTGATGTCGCGCTCAAGGAAGACGGAACGCCGGACTGGCAGGCGGCGGGCGTCGCGGTCCACAACGTCAGGAACCGTGGCCTCGCGCATATGCTGGTCGAGCTTCCGTTCGGCCCGTTCCCGATGGCGCTGGGCGTACTCTACGACGATCCGCGCCCGACCTTCGAGGCCGCGATCGCCGAGGAGCGCGAGAAGGCCAGCGCGGGTAAGGTCGCCGATCTCGGCAAGCTGCTCGCCAAGGGGCAGACTTGGACGGTGACCGAAAAGGACGCGGACCACGGTCTGATGGACTGAGGCCGGACCCGACCGGCGGATGGACAACGTAACGCACAGCCTTGCGGGCTGGGCGCTTGCCGAAACCGGGCTGAAGCGCCGTACCCGCAAGGGTCTGGCCGCGCTGGTGCTCGCGGCGAACATGCCCGACATCGACGTATTCACCGGCTGGGTGCCGTGGATTCCGCTCGCCACCCATCGCGGCTTCACGCATGGCCTGCTCGGCGGCGTGGTGCTGATGCCGCCGCTACTGGCCGCACTGCTCTGGCTGCTCGACCGCTGGCAGGCCTCGCGCGGCGCGTCGTTCAAGAGCGGGCTGCCGATGCACTTCGGCTGGCTCCTGGCGCTGAGTTATCTCGGCGCGCTGACGCATCCGTTGCTCGATTGGCAGAACACCTACGCGGTCCAGCTCATGTCGCCGTGGAACGCGCGCTGGTATCACAACGACGCGCTGTTCATCATCGATCCGTGGATCTGGATCGTCTGGGGCGCGGCGATCTGGCTGGCGCGACGGCGCTGGTCGCGAGGGCTGGCGAGGCCCGGCGTTCCCGCCATCGCGGGGGTTGCCGCGGCGGTGGCCTACATCGCGCTCAACGGCGCGATCTCGCAGCTTGCCCGGAAAGCGCCCGCGCAGGGGGCCGGCGCCGCCGCACCTGCGAGCGTCTACGCCTCGCCCCCGCCGCTGGCTTTCTGGCGCCGCGAGGTGGTCTGGCGGGAGCGCGGCATGATCGGCCGGGGGCGCTACGATCCGTTGGTGAACTTCGGGGCGCTCGCGCAGACCGATCCGCCCGAGCCGGACAACCTGTCCGATCCTCTCGTGCGCCGGGCGATGCATGCAAGTCCCGAGGTCGAGCGGTTCCTGCGCTGGTCGACGATGACCACCGCGCAGGTCGAGCGCGAACCGTGCCAGGCCTTCGTCACGTTCGGTGACGCGCGCTTTTCCGATCCGCGCACGCGCGGCGGCTTCACCCACGTCGCGCGCGTGCCGATCGAGAGGCCCGGCTGCCGCTAGCCGCGAGAGCCCCTGGTGGCGGAGACGCACGTCTCGTATGCGCCAATCGGCGCTACAAGCGGACTTTCGGGAGATGACGACAAGTCCGTCGTTTGATCAACGGGAACAACAAGGCTGACTGCTATTCGGTCAGGCCGAACAAACGATCGGACCACGCATAGATCACCCGGTCGCAAGCCATGTCGCGGGTCGCTATGCAGATGAAGGTTGTCTTGTCGTCGGGAAACCGCTGCGCCGCGACACTCATCCCATACCCGGACCCTCCATGCCCCCAGAGCGGATGCTTGCCTCCCTGGGTTACAAACCCGAGGCCGTACCAGCCGGTCTCGTGCGGTGCGGTCGCCATCGCGCGTGTTTCGGCGGACAGCAGCACGTTTGACCCGAGGGCGTTGAAGAAGCGCAGCATATCGGTCGCGCTTGCAACACCGCCTCCGGCCGCAGATCCACGCCAGGGGAGTACGTCGGTGGCCGCGAGGGGCTTTGGCTCGCTTTCGAAGAAGGTGGAATAGCCGACCGGAATGTCTGCGATGTGTTCCAAGTCGGGGAACGACGCGTGCGTCATCCCGGCGGGATCGAACACGTGGCGCTGGATAAAGTCCTGATAGGACTCTCCCGATACCCGTTCGATCACCGCTCCGAGCAGGATGAATCCATAGTTCGAATAGTCGAACTTGCTGCCCGGAGTAAAAGCAGGGGGTCGCTTGCCGTTCAGCTTGATAAAATCGTCGATTGTCCGGACCCACGCCCGGTTTGCCGAGTCCTCGCGTTGAAGAACGCCATCCTCGCCGGTGCCGCCGCGATGACTCAGCAATTGCCTTATGGTTACCTTTGCCATTTCCTTGTTCGGATAGTCCGGAAGATAGCGAGAGAGGGGAGCGTCCAGCGCAACCTTGCCCTTTTCGATGAGCTGGAAGACGCCCACCGCCGTGAACATCTTGCCGGCCGACGCCAGGAACATCGGCGTATCGGCAGTGATCGGCCGCGCATCGTCCCGACTGAAAGTCCCGACGGAATAGGTCCACGGAGTCTCGCCGTCCCGGGCGACGATGATCGCGCCGGCGAAGGCATCCGATGCCGCCAGCCGCTCTGCCATGTCGCGCGTGGCGGCAAGCACGCGCGCTTCCGACATCGCAAAGGGCTGAAGGTTGAATTCCTCGAGCGTCTGTCCGTCACTCGCGACCGAAAACGACACACGGAAGAGGGTCGGGAAGCAACGCTGGACCAGGAGAGCGCGAAAGGATCTGTCGCTCTCGTCCTCGATCCTCGCAAGGTCGAACCCGCAGGTTTCCACGCGCAGATTACGGGCAGTCAATGCATTCGCATCGCCAAGGTGTTCGCCATAGAACTTCTGGATCGCGGCCTTGTCGCCGGAGTTGAACGCGGCCAGCCATTTTTCGAAGTGCCTTGTCGCAGGCTCCGCGTGAGCGACGCTCACCGGCAAACCGAATGCCCAAAGCAGGGCAATGAAGGATCGAGCTGTCTTGGCCATCGTATTCCTTTCCGCGATCGCCTCCACGATGGCGGGTGACGATGCCGTAGGCGACCACAAATACCTTGTGGCCAAGAGTTTTGGGCGGCGTGGGTGAGGTCCGCTCTGGCCGCCAGACTTTGTGTGTCGCGGAACCACGCAATCGCGACGCTCGAGGCTCGCAAAGCGCTCGCCGGAAGCGGACACCTGGCCGAACTCATGCCAAAGGGCGGAGGTGCTTGTCGACTGTCCGCTCGCCGCGACTCCGCTGCCGTCCGTGCCATGGAAACGGCTTGCCACAAGCAAGACGGCCGCGCGGGGCCTACATCGGCGCATCGCTAGTGCAGCGTGGTCCTCTCGGCCGCCGCGACCGTGGCGCGCGCGGGGCGATATAGCAGGGGGCTGGCGAGGAAGGCCCAGCCCGCGCCGCCCAGCCAGCCCGCGATCACATCGCTCGGCCAGTGGACGCCCAGCCAGACGCGGCTCCAGGCGATCGTCATGCTCGTCACCACGGCGGTTGCGACGATCGTGTAGCGCACCGATTCGCGCGCGCTCATCGCCGCGAAGGCGAGCGCGATGGCGATGTAGACCGCTGCCGCGTTGAAGCTGTGTCCGCTGGGGAAGCTCGCGCCGCCCGCTTCGGTGAGGTGGGGCACGATCTCGGGCCGGTCCCGCCCGACCAGCGCCTTGAGCCCGGAATTGACGAACCATCCCGCCATCACCGTCAGCACCATGAGCGCCGCTTCGCGCCGCAGCCTCATGAACAGTAGCGCGACCGCAGCCATGATCGCGAAAAAGTGGCGCAGCAGCACGCCGCCCAGCGCGGTGACGTCGCGCACCGCCTCGAGCAGCCAGGTCGGTCCCTCGGGCCTCAGGTCCGCGTCGCGCCAGAACAGCAGGCCCGCCTTGTCGATCGTCGTGGTGTGGCCCGTGGTGACCGCCCAGACCATCGCAGCGAAGCCCGCCCAGCACAGGGCCGAAGCGATCAGGGCCTTGCCCGGATCGATGCGATAGCCCCTTTGGGGCAGGGTTACCTGTTCGGCCGCTACGGTCATAAGGGCAAGGAACGGGCAGAAGCAGGAGGCGTTCCCGTAGCATGTCCGCACCCACGATCGTCTGGTTCCGGCGCGACCTGCGCCTGGCCGACCAGCCCGCACTCCATGCCGCCGCGGGCCAGGGCCCCGTCATCCCCGTTTACGTCCTCGATGACGAGCGGCCCCGCAACCGGCGGATGGGCGGGGCTTCGCGCTGGTATCTGCACGGCAGTCTCGAGGCGCTGGCGGCCGGGTTCGGTCGCCACCGCTCGCGCCTGATCCTGCGGCGCGGCGACGCGGTGCGCGAATTGGCCTGCATCGCCGAAGAGACCGGTGCGGCGGGCGTGCATGCGATCCGCCACTACGAGCCGTGGTGGCGCGAGGCGGAGGAAGAACTCGGCAAGGCGGTCAATCTGACCCTTCACGATGGCAACTACCTCATGCCGCCCGGCGGCGTGACGACTGGCGCGGGCGATCCCTACAAGATCTACACGCCCTTCGCGAGAGCGCTGATGCCGCACTTGCCCGCGCGAGAAGTGCTCGGCGAGCCCTCGCTGACGCTGCCCGATGCCTGGCCCGGCTCGGACACGCTTGCGGAGTGGGACCTGCTCCCGACGCGGCCCGACTGGGCAGGCGGCATGCGCGATTTCTGGACGCCGGGCGAGGCCGCGGCGCACGAGACGCTCGAAGGCTTCAAGGACCGTGTCGCCGACTACGAGGACGACCGCAACCGTCCCTCGATCGACGGCTCGTCGCGCCTATCGCCGCATCTGCACTTTGGCGAGATCTCGCCGGCGCAGGTGTGGGACGCGCTCGCGCATCACGGCGGCAAGGGCGCGCAGACCTTTCGCGGCGAAGTGATCTGGCGCGACTACACGCAGAACGTCATCTGCCAGTTCCCGAAGTATCCCGAAGCCAGCTACCGCGACACCTTCGCGTCCTTCCCCTGGCGCGATCCCGCGCGCACCAAAGGCGCGGCCGCGGATCTGGAAGCGTGGCAGGCCGGGCGCACCGGTTACCCGATCGTCGATGCGGGGATGCGCCAGCTCTGGGCGACGGGGTGGATGCACAACCGCGTGCGGATGATCGCGGCGAGCTTTCTCATCAAACACCTGCTGATCGACTGGCGCCACGGCGAGCGTTGGTTCTGGGACACGCTGGTCGATGCCGACTACGCCAACAACGCGGTGAACTGGCAATGGGTCTCGGGCAGCGGAGTCGATTCGAACATGTTTCCGCGGATCATGGCGCCGCTCACCCAGTCCGAAAAGTTCGGCGCGGCAGACTACATCCGCGAATGGGTGCCCGAACTCGCGGACCTGCCCGACGATGAGATCCACGATCCCGCCGACGGCAAGCGCAACGGCTACCCGGTGAAGCGAATTGGCCACAGGGAAGCGAGAGAACGCGCGCTCGAAGCCTACCGGACGGCGAAAGGCTGATCCGGCGATTGCCTCGGGCGGGCATTCAGCCCATATATTAGGCATGAATGCGCAGCTTCCCGGAAGAGGCGACAAGCTCGTCGCCGGTGGACGCGGCCTCGGGTTCGGACCGGGATGGCTTGCCCGTTTGTGGACCGGCGGTGTGCATCGCCTGCTCGACCGGATCGATCGCGGCCTCGTGCGCGGCTCGATCGAGGCCACGCTCCCCGACGGAACCACGCGGCTGCTCGGCGGACGCGCGCCCGGCTTCGACGCCGTCGTCGAACTCAAGAGCTACCGCGCCCTGGTGCGGCTGGCGACGGGCGGGTCGGTGGGCTGGTTCCAGGCCTGGGAAGCGGAGGAATGGACCAGTCCCGATCCGGTCCGTCTCTTCGCGCTGTTTATGGACTGCGCGACGACGCTCGGCGGCGCGGCGCGGGCGAGCGGGCCCTGGCGGCTGGCTTCGCGGATGATCCATCGCCTGCATCGCAACACCCGATCGGGCTCGCTGCGCAACGTCCATGCACACTACGATCTCGGCAACGATTTCTACGAGCAGTGGCTCGGCGAGACGATGATCTACTCGAGCGCCATGTTTCGTCCGCAAGGACCGGGGCCGAGCGCGACCAGCCAGTTCTACGAGCCGCTCGATCTCGCGCAGTCGGTCAAGGTCGAGGCGATCATCGAACGGATGAGGCTCGCGCCCGGCGACCGCGTGCTCGAGATCGGCTGCGGCTGGGGCACGCTCGCCGCCTTCGTATCCGAGGCGCGCGACGTCCACGTCGATGCGATCAGCCTCTCGGACGAGCAGCTCGACTATGCCCGCAAGCGCTGGACGATCGACCGGGGCGGGCTGGTGTTCCGCAAGCAGGACTACCGCGACGTTTCGGGCCAATACGACGCCATCGCCAGCGTCGAGATGGTCGAGGCGGTGGGTCGCGAGTACTGGGGCGCGTTCCTCGACTGCATCGCGCGCAACCTCAAGCCGGGCGGTCGCGCGGCGCTTCAGTTCATCTCGATCCGCGACGACCTGTTCGCCAGCTACGCGAGCGGCGCCGATTTCATCCAGAGCTACGTCTTTCCCGGCGGGATGCTGCTGCACGAGCCCGAATTCCGCCGCCTGGCGGAAGCGCGGGGCCTTTCATGGCAGGACCGCCACGGGTTCGCGAAGGACTACGCCCGCACGCTCGCCCAGTGGCGCATCAACTTCGACGAGGCGGTGGAGGAGGGACGCCTGCCCGCCGGTTTCGACGAGCGCTTCGTGCGGCTCTGGCGCTATTACCTGATGTATTGCCAGGGCGGCTTCGCGGGGGGCGGCATCGACGTCGCGCAAGTCACGCTGGTGAAAGAGGGGTGACGGGCGGCTCGGGTGCGAATCCCGTCAGACGGAAGCGAGGCCGGCCATGCCTGCTCCCGGATTTTCAGCCCGTATAGGTTCCGTCGCCGCGCCAGCGGGCGAGAAGGTTGTCGTGGATGATCGGGCTGAGCAGTGACTCGAACGCGCAGCCGACCAGCCCGTTGTCCCACCAGACCACGGTCGCCTGAAGCGATTCCATGCCCGGCAGCGTCAGCCAGACCAGCGTGCCCTTGTGCAGGCGGTTGATCGCGGTCGCCGAGAAACCCGAAAGCGACAGGTCGCGCACGACTGTCTGATATCCTTTGGAGCCCGATGGGCGCAACGAGGCCGGTATCGTTAGTCTCGTGCGGGGCGCGCTGCGGTCTTCCTGCGCTGCCGTAAGATACGGATCGCGGTTTTCGTTCGTGGTCATCATCGCAGGGGCCTTGGCTATCTCTGTCTGAAACCTTCGAAATCTTGAAGCGACGCGGCATCGAGTCGCTTCTTCGCAGATTGGAAGGATGTCAGCGGGGAGTTAACGCCGGCTTACCGCGAAGGGTTAACAGCCTCACGGTGTCCGCTTGCGAATGCCTCGCCCAGCAAGGCCAGCAACCGTTCGGCGACCGCCTCGGGCGGCTTGAGCGAATCAGGGTCCTCGCCCGGATAGGCGCGCGCGCGCATCGCCGTGCGCGTCGCGCCGGGATTGACGATCGCGACACGCACGTTCGAGACCTTTTCGGTCTCCTGCGCGTAGCAGGCAAGCAGGACGTCGAAAGCGGCCTTGGTCGCGCCGTAAGCGCCCCAGAAGGCGCGCGGGTTCGCGCCGACGCCGCTGGTGATGCCGATCACGCGCGCGTTCGCGCTGGCGCGCAGCAGCTTGTCGAAATTGGCGATCAGCGATTGCGTTGCCAGCACATTGGTGGTGAGCGCGCGGTTGAACGCCTTCTGGTCGATGTCCGCGACCGAAGTCAGTTCGGGCAGGACCGCGGCGTTGATGACGAGGACGTCGAGCTTTTCCCAGCGCTGCGCGACGGCGGTGGCAAGGCGGGCAATGCCGTCGGGCTCGGTCAGGTCGACTGGTGCGATCGTCGCCGAGCCGCCCGCTTCGAAGATCGTCTGTTCGACCCGCTCCAGCGCCTTGGCGTCGCGCGCGGTGAGCACGACGTGCGCGCCCGCGCCGGCCAGCGCGATCGCGGTCGCCGCGCCAATGCCGCGGCTCGCGCCGGTCACCAGCGCGATCTGGCCCACAAGGTCGGTCATTCAGGCGACCTTGTGGACGGGAAGCGTCAGCAGGTCGTGCGATTCGCGATCGGCATTGTCGGTGAGGCTCGTCGGATAGTCGCTGGTGAAGCAGGCGTCGCAGAACTGCGGACACTTCCCGTTGCGTCCGGCCTCGCCAACCGCGCGGTAGAGCCCGTCGATCGAGACGAAAGCGAGGCTGTCGGCCTTGATGAACTCGGCCATGGCCTTGGTGTCCATCGTCGCGGCGAGCAGCTTCGAGCGTTCGGGCGTGTCGACGCCGTAGAAGCACGAGTTGGTGGTCGGCGGGCTGGCGACGCGGAAATGGACTTCGGCCGCGCCGGCATCGCGCATCATCTCGACGATCTTCTTGGAGGTCGTGCCGCGCACGATCGAATCGTCGATCAGCACGATCCGCTTGCCCTCGACCATGGCGCGGTTGGCGTTGTGCTTGCGCTTGACGTCCGCGTGGCGCGCGCCCTCCGAGGGCTGGATGAAGGTTCGCCCGACATAGTGCGAGCGGATGATGCCCAGTTCGAAGGGCACGCCCGATTCGTGCGCATAGCCGATCGCGGCGGGCATGCCGCTGTCGGGCACGGGGATCACCACGTCCGCCTCGGTGTGGCATTCCTTGGCGAGCTCGACGCCGATCTGCTTGCGCACCGCGTAGACCGAGCGGCCGTCCATCACCGAATCGGGACGGCTGAAATAGACGTGCTCGAAAATGCACGGACGCGCGCTGACGTTGCCGAACGGGCGGTGGCTCGAGACGGTGCCGTTGTGGTCGACCTGGACCATTTCGCCCGGATCGATAGAGCGGATGAACTCGGCGCCGATCACGTCGAACGCGACGCTTTCGCTGGCGAAGACCACCGCGTCGCCCAGCCGGCCCATCACCAGCGGGCGGATGCCGAGCGGGTCGCGGCAGGCGATGATGCCGTTCTCGGTCATGCAGATCAGCGAGTAGGCGCCCTCGACCATGCGCAGCGCGTCGACGAAACGGTCGAGCAGGGTGGGATAGCGGCTCGTCGCGACGAGGTGGATGATCACCTCGGTGTCCGAGGTCGACTGGAAGATCGCGCCCTGGCGGACCAGCTCGCGCTTGAGCGTCATCGCGTTCGAGATGTTGCCGTTGTGCGCGATCGAGAAGCCGCCCGAGGCGAGGTCGGCGAACAGCGGCTGGACATTGCGCAGTCCCGCGCCGCCGGTGGTCGAATAGCGCACGTGGCCCGAGGCCATGGCGCCGGGCTGGACATTGGCGAGCTCGGGCCCGCTGAACACGCTGGCGACGTGGCCAAGGCCGCGCTGGGCGTAGAATTCCTTGCCGTCGAACGTCACGATGCCGCAGGCCTCCTGCCCGCGGTGCTGAAGCGCATGAAGCCCCAGCGCAGTGACGTTGACCGCGCTTTCGGCGCCGATGACGCCGAAAATACCGCATTCCTCGCGCAGCTTGTCGCCGTCGAGATCAAGAAAAGGATGAGTGAGATTCATCGAAATCGTCCGGACCCGGGAGCGCTTCTTACGACGGCGCATGTGGCCCGAGAGGTGCCGGAAAGCAAGGGCCCGGATGGGAAAGCGGTCCGAATTGCCGAAGTTTGTTGCCGTTTTGTGATGCTGCCTGGGCCAGCCGGGCGCCCGTCGCGGAATGTGGAGGCCGCCTCGCTTGCCAGTTGGCTTCGCGGGCCCTAACGCCGACCCGACCACAATTCACGGGCCTTTCGCTTGATCCTTTCTCCCTTCGAATGGACCATCGCCAAGCGCTACATGCTTCCGGGCAAGGGCGAGGCGTTCATCGCGCTGGTCGCGGGCATCAGCCTCGTCGCGGTGATGCTCGGCGTCGCCGCGCTCGTCATCGTCATGAGCGTGATGAACGGTTTCCGCGCCGAGCTGTTCGACAAGATCACCGGGTTGAACGGCCATGCCATCATCCAGGCCTACGGCGGCCGGCTCGACGACTGGCGCGACGTGCTCAAGGACGTGCAGCGCACGCCCCATGTCACCCACGCCTCGCCGCTGATCGAGCAGCCGCTGCTGGCGAGCTTCAACGGCCGCGTCGAGGCGATCCTGGTGCGGGGCAACACCAAGCAGGACATCGACGAGCTCAAATCCAAGGTGCTCGCGGGCGACATGGACCGGCTCTCGCCGGGCACCGACAACGTCGCGATCGGCTCGCAGCTCGCGCAGAACCTCGGCGCGCGGGTCGGCGATACGATCACGGTGATCAACCCGGCCGGCCGCGCGACGCCGTTCGGCACGGTGCCGCGACAGATCGCCTATACCGTCGCCGCGATCTTCGAGATCGGCGTCTACGACTACGATCAGGCCTTCGTGGTCATGCCGATGCAGGACGCGCAGACTCTGCTGCTTTCGGGCGACACCATCGGCATGATCGAGGTGACCACCGACGACCCCGACCGGGTCGACACGATCCTCGCCCCGCTCACCCAGAAGCTGGCGGGTAAGGCGATCGTGAGCGACTGGAAGAAGATCAACGCCTCGCTGTTCGAGGCGCTGGCGGTCGAGCGCGTGGCGATGTTCGTGGTGCTCTCGATCATCGTGCTGGTCGCGGTGTTCAACATCCTGTCCTCGTTGATCATGCTGGTGCGCGCCAAGACGCGCGACATCGCGATCCTGCGCACGATGGGGGCGACGCGGCGTTCGCTGCTAAAGATCTTCGTGACAACCGGCTTCCTGATCGGCGCGCTGGGCACCGTGGCGGGCGTGGCGCTTGGCTTCGTGTTCCTCTATTTCCGCCAGCCGATCGTGCGCGGGGTGGAACTGCTGACCGGACAGAACCTGTGGGACCCTTCGATCCGCTTCCTCACCGAGCTGCCAAGCCGGCCCGATCCGGTCGAGATCGTGACGATCTGCGTGCTCGCGCTCGTCCTCAGCTTCGTGGCGACGCTCTACCCGGCCTTCAAGGCGGCGAGCACCGATCCGGTACAGGTGCTGCGCTATGAGTAATCCGATCGTGCGCATCACCGGCCTGACGCGCAGCTTCGCGCAGGGCGGCGTTACCATCGACGTGCTGCGCGGCGTCGATCTGGTCATCGAGCCGGGCGAGATCGTCGCGCTGCTCGGGCCCTCGGGCTCGGGCAAGTCGACCATGCTTCAGGCGATCGGCCTGCTCGAGGGCGGTTTCGGCGGCAAAATCGAGATCGCGGGGACTGACGCTTCGCGGCTGGGCAAGGACCAGCGCGCGGCGATGCGGCGCGATCACATCGGCTTCGTCTACCAGTTTCATCACCTGCTGCCCGATTTCAACGCGATTGAAAACGTCGTGCTGCCACAGCTCGTCGCCGGGACGAGGCGCGAGGAGGCCGAGGCGCGCGCGCGCGAACTGCTCGGCGCGCTCGGCCTCGGCCAGCGGCTCGAACACCGGCCCAGCCAGCTTTCGGGCGGCGAGCAGCAGCGCGTGGCGGTGGCGCGCGCGCTCGCCAACAAGCCGCAGCTCGTGCTCGCCGACGAGCCCACCGGCAACCTCGACGAAGCGACCGCCGACCGGGTGTTCGGGCAGTTTCTCGAACTGGTGCGCGGGGAGGGCAGCGCCGCGCTGGTCGCGACACACAACGAACGGCTCGGCGCGCTGATGGATCGGGTCGCGCGGCTGCACGACGGCGTGCTCGACCAGGCAAACGGGCGCGATTAGGACTGGCCAGACGGTCATTCGATCCCCATCTCGGGGGTCAGGTCAAGAGGCGAAAAAGGAGCGGGACATGAGCAGCAATCCGACCACCTATCACGGCGAACCGGGCGATTCCGTGTTCGACTGGAACGATTCGGCCGAATTGCAGCGGCGCGGGGATTCGGGCGTGTTGCGCCAGTTCTCGACCGTGCGCCGGGGCACCGTGGCCGAACTCATCGAGTTCGTGATGGACCTGCCCGAGGACGAGCAGGCGAACTACGCGATCCAGAAGAGCGGCGATGCCCGCTTCGAGGTCGGCGCGATCCGCGCGATGGCGCGGCGCTCGGACTTTCCCAAGGCCTGAGACGGGCCGCGCGGTGACGAGCATCGCCGATTTCAAGGTCGCGCGTCCCGACGGGACCACGCTCGACCTGGGCGAAAAGGCGGGCAAGGTCCTGCTGATCGTCAACACCGCGAGCAAATGCGGGTTCACGCCGCAGTACGAGGGGCTCGAGGCGCTCTGGCGCAAGTACCGCGATCGCGGCTTCGAGGTGCTGGCCTTCCCGTGCAACCAGTTCGGCAAGCAGGAGCCCGGCTCGGCGGACGAGATCGCCGAGTTCTGCGACGCCAACTTCGGCGTCAGCTTCCCGCTTCTCGCCAAGATCGAGGTTAACGGCGACAAGGCCGATCCGCTCTACGACTGGCTCAAGGCCGAGGCGCCGGGACTGATGGGAACCAAGGCGATCAAGTGGAACTTCACCAAGTTCCTGATCGGCCGCGACGGCAGCGTCGTGCGCCGCTATGCGCCCACCGACAAGCCCGCCGCCATCGAAAAGGATATCGAGGCGCTGCTCTAGCGCTTGCAGGGCACGCGGACGCGCCGATGCGGGCAAGCCGGCGGTTGCCGCTTGCCCGCAAGGGCGCGACCCTGTTCGCTTCGATTCAGGCGGGCTGCTCGAAGCTCTTGGTGAGCATGACGAGCGCGGGATCGAGGGCGAGCGGCTCGGCGACGAAGCCGCATTCCTGCTCGAGCGCGATCGCCGCCGTGTTGGCGCGGTCCTCGATCGAGATCACGCGGCGCACGCCCCGGCGGTGCGCTTCGTCGGCGAGCTTTTCGAGCATCGCCCAGCCCACGCCCTTGCCGCGGAAGTCGGCGCGCACCGAGACCGCGACTTCGGCGGTCTCGAATTTTTCATCGCACACGAGCTGTCCGGTCGCGACCAGCTTGCCTTCGCCGGTCTCGAACGCGAGGAAGCTCTCCGAGCGCAAGTGGTCGACATGGACCAGCGGCTCGACCTGGGCATGGCCGAGGTGGTCGGCCGCCTCCAGGAAGCGGAAGCGCCGGTCGTCTTCGCTAACCTGCTTGAAGAAACGGATGAGCTGCAATTCGTCGAAGTCCGTGGCGGGCCTGATCTGCAGTTCGATGCCGGACCGGGTTGCGAGCTGTACGGGAGCACTGACGGTTGCCATGACGCATCTCCTTTGTTGGAACGAGCGTCTCACCAATGCTGGACGCTTTCCTTGATCGAGGACAAGGATCGCCGTCTTTTTCGTTGCAGGCCGCGCGGGTCCGCCGCGTCTAGCTGACCACGCCGATCTTGCGCATGACGCGCCAGCCCAGCGATTTGCCCCGATTGCTCACGGGCCAGCGCCCGGGCGCGGCGGGGCGGATGCCCAGCCGCCGCAACATGCCGTTGAGCGCGCGCGCGTCGGATTCGGCAAAGCTCCATTCCGAACGCCAGGTGATCGAAAGCGAGATCGAGGGAGTCGGGCCGCTGCGCACGAAGTGCGGCGCCATCACCGGCACGAAGACCGCTTCGCCGGGACCGATCGCGAAGTCCCTGCCGCCCGCCAGCAGTTCCTCGCGCCACGGCAGTTCGCGCGCGCCGCCCTTGTGGTAGACCTCATGCATCTCGTCGGCGGCGTAGGCCGGATCGCCCGCGGGAAACTGCGTCATCGTCTTCGAGCCGCGGATCTGGAGCAGGATGTTGTGCTCGGGATCGAAGTGATAGGGCGTGACCCCGCCCGGCGACGTGACGAAGATGAAGCCCTGCGTCTTGAGCATGCGCCCGGTCCGCGCTTCGATGACCGGCCGCAGTTCGTCGAGCAGGTCCGCAAGCAACCGGGCATATTCGGAATTCTGCTCGATGTTCTTGAGCACCGCCCAGCTTCCGCTCTCGCCGATCGTGCGGATCGTCTCGCCGATCGGGATGCCTGTCGGCGCCGGCTTGCCCTCGATGCCGATGGGCTGGTCGGAGGCGTTGTATTCGATCGAGGCCTCGGGCAATGTCTCGGCGAACCGGGCAAGGGCTTCGAGTTCGAGCAGCGGGTGGTCGAGCAGCCCGTGCGCGAGCTTGTGCGGCACTTCGGGATAGGCCTCGGCGAAGGCGCTGCGGGACTCCTGGGAAAAAACGCTCATTATTTCCCTTTCTGACGGGGGCGCGCGGTTTCACGGCGCGCCAGATGATGGAAGGCGGTGCGGCGCAGCGCTCCGCCGATGGCGACCGAGACGCGGCCGATCTCGCGGCGTTCGCGCCAGAAGTGGTCGATCATCGGGTGATCCTCCGCCGCGCAACTGTCACTCCAGGCGATGTCCGGGTTTTCGAGCACCGCGAGGTTCTCGCGCTGGAGCAGGACGCCCGGCGAGAAGCGCGCGAAGCTCTCGTCGAACGCGGTCTTGAACGAGAAGGCGCCCGGCGGCGTCAGGAAGGTGGCGAGCATGGCGATCGGGCGGCCAGCGCTGCGGATCGTCAGCCGTTCGAGCCGGTCGCCGCGCGCCGCGCCGGACAGGCTGTCGCGAAACAGGCTCTCGGTCTCGCGGGCGCAGGACAACGCCGAGCCGGCCTTGCCCTTCCAGCCCGCCGCCTCGAGCGCGAGGAACGCGTCGAGCCACGCGCCAAGCCCGGCCTCGCCGCGCTCGCGCTCGACCGTGAGTTCGCCTTCCTCGGCAAGCCGCTTGGTCTGGCGCCGCAGTTCCTTGCGCTTCTTGCCCGAAAGCGAGCTCTCCAGATAGGCCTCGGGCGACAGGTCGGAGGTGAGCATCGCGCGCGCCTCGCGGTGGACCACCGCCAGTTCGCGCCCCTCGCGCGCCGCCGTCCCGGCGAGCGCGCCATAGAGGGGTCCGTCGAGAGGCAGCGCGCGCAGATGGAGGAACAGGGCTGTGCCCGCATGCGCGTCGGCCCAGGGCAGGACGGCCTGCCAGAAGGCCTCCTCGCTGCCTCTGGCGACGAGCGGCGCCCCGCAGAACGCGTTGGCATGGACCCAGCTCGCGATGTTGGGGATCGGCCAGCGGTAATAGCGCGGCATGCGCACGATCGGCAGGAGACCGGCCAGCCGCTCGCCCTGCTCGAAGCGAAGCACCGAAACCGGGAGGTCGCGCGCAAGGTGTTCGAGCGATGGCAGCAGGTACCAGCTTTCGAAGAACGGGTTGGGCTCGCTGGCGTCGCGGGCGAGGGCATCCCACGCCGCGACTTCGGCGCCAAGGCTTCGCCAGTCGACGCGATCCAGACGCACGCCCTCGACACGGCGGCGCGCATGCGGCGGCGCCACTGGCGATCCGGCAGTCCGGTCGGGTAAGCTGGCCAATGCGTTAACCTTCGCATTTCAGGCGTCTGGTGCCTGGCGGCCGCTTCTAGCGACTCGAATTCAAGGAAATCCTAACGCGGCCGTGATCGGGCGGCTCCATTGCGAAAAGGGCCCCCGCCGGCGGTCCGGCGGAGGCCCTCGACTGTCGCGGGTACGACTGATCAGCCCGCCGCGAGCGCCGCCAGCAGCAGCAGCGCGACGATGTTGGTGATCTTGATCATCGGGTTCACCGCGGGGCCTGCGGTATCCTTGTAGGGATCGCCGACGGTATCGCCGGTCACGGCGGCCTTGTGCGCTTCCGAGCCCTTGCCGCCGTGGTTGCCGTCCTCGATATACTTCTTGGCGTTGTCCCAGGCGCCGCCGCCTGCCGTCATCGACAGCGCGACGAAAAGCCCGCCGACGATCACGCCGAGCAGCAGCGCGCCGAGCGCGGCGAAGCCGTTCGCGGTTCCCCCGACCAGCGAAATCACGAAATAGACCACGATCGGCGCGAGCACCGGCAGCAGCGAGGGCACGATCATTTCCTTGATCGCAGCCTTGGTCACGAGATCGACCGTCTTGGCGTAGTTGGGCTTGCTGGTGCCGGCCATGATGCCGGGGTCGGCGGCGAACTGGTCGCGCACGTCCTTGACGACGTCGCCAGCGGCGCGGCCCACCGCGGTCATGCCCATCGCGCCGAACAGATAGGGCAGCAGCGCGCCGAGCAGCAGCCCGACGATCACGTAGGGGTTCTCGAGGCTGAAATCGACCGCGATGTCCGGGAAGAACTCGCGCAAGTCGGTGGTGTAGGCGGCGAAGAGCACCAGCGCGGCGAGCCCCGCCGAGCCGATCGCGTAGCCCTTGGTGACCGCCTTGGTGGTGTTGCCCACCGCGTCGAGCAGGTCGGTCTTCTCGCGCACGCTGTCGTCGAGGCCCGCCATCTCGGCGATGCCGCCGGCGTTGTCGGTGACCGGGCCATAGGCGTCGAGCGCGACGACCATGCCCGCCAGCGCCAGCATCGCCGTCGCCGCGTAGGCGATGCCGATCAGCCCCGCGAGCTGGTAGGCGATGACGATGCCCGCGACGATCACGAGCGTGGGCAGCGCGGTCGATTCGAGGCTGATCGCGAGGCCCTGGATCACGTTGGTGCCGTGGCCTGTCTCCGACGCCTTGGCGATCGAGCGGACCGGGCGGAAGCCCGTGCCGGTATAGTACTCGGTGATCCAGATGATCAGCCCGGTGATGACGAGGCCGAGCAGCGCGCACCAGAACAGGTCCATGCCGGTAAAGCCGCCGAGCGCGGCGCCCAGTTGCGTGCCCATGTCGCCCAGCGCGTAGCTGATCGCCCACCAGATCGCGGGAACGGCGAGTATGGCGGAGACGAGGAAGCCCTTGTACATCGCGCCCATCACGTTCGTGCCGCCGCCGAGGCGCACGAAATAGGTGCCGATGATCGAAGTGACGATGCACACACCGCCGATCAGCAGCGGCAGCGCCATGAGGTTGGGAAGCAGGTCGCCCGCGCCCTTCAGCAGCAGCGCGGTGAGCACCATGGTCGCGCCCACGGTGACGACGTAGGTCTCGAACAGGTCGGCGGCCATGCCGGCGCAGTCGCCGACGTTGTCGCCCACGTTGTCGGCGATGACCGCCGGGTTGCGCGGGTCGTCCTCGGGAATGCCCGCCTCGACCTTGCCGACGAGGTCGGCGCCGACGTCGGCCGCCTTGGTGAAGATGCCGCCGCCCAATCGCGCGAAGATCGAAATCAGCGAGGCGCCGAAGGCGAGGGCGGTGAGGGCCTCGACCACAGTGCGGTCGGTGCCGCCCACGCCGTAGCCGGCGGGGCCGGTGAGGTACCAGTAGAACACCGCGATCGCGAGCAGCGCGAGGCCCGCCACCAGCATGCCGGTGATCGCGCCCGCGCGGAAGGCGAGCGTGAGCCCGGCTTGCAGGCCCGTCTGCGCGGCGGCGGCGGTGCGCACGTTCGAGCGCACCGAGATGTTCATACCGATGAACCCGGCGACTCCCGAGAGGATCGCGCCGATGACGAAGCCGGTCGCCGAGATCGCGCCGAGCGTCACCGCGATGATCACCGCGACGACGACGCCGACCACGCCGATGGTGGTGTATTGCCGCTTGAGATAGGCCTGCGCGCCTTCCTGGATGGCGCCCGCGATTTGCTGCATCGTCTCGTTTCCGGCGGGAGATCCCAGCACTTGCCTGCTGGTGACGAATCCGTAAACGACGGCCGCCAGACCGAGAATTATTGCGATCGTGATCAGATTCACGTTTCGCCCCCTCCTGTTCTTATTTCGATTGCGGCGGCCTTTTTTGACCGCTCGACTCAACTGGCTATCGACTAGCTATAGGGCTGGCAAGTCCAATCGCGGGCGCGTCTCTTGCTTGAAAGCGCCTAGTGTTCGTAGCCGAGCCCGGCCTCGCCCGCGTCCACTCCGTCGAGCAGCAGCCGCGCGGGGCCGGGCGGAAGTGCCGCGCCGATGCGGACCGCCGCGATGGGCGGTTCGTGGCCCGGAGGCAGTGCGAAGAGCAGCGCATAGTCATCGCCCCAGCGCAGTGCCTCGTCGCGGCGTGCTTCGGGCGCGGCGATCGGCACGCGGGCGGCATCGATCGCGATCGTCACGCCGCTGGCGTGCGCCATGCGCCGCGCGTCGATCAGCAGCCCGTCGGAGACATCCATCATCGCGGAGACGTGCGGCGCGAGCGCGCGCCCCTCGGCGACGAGCGCTTCCGGCCGGCGATAGGCGCGGCTGTCGGCGCCGGTGCCGTCGCGCAGCGCCTCGAAGCCGATCATCGCGGCGCCGACGGCGCCGGTGATCCACAGCGCGTCGCCCACGCGCATGCCGGCACGCGAGGGGACGGGGCGGTGGGTGGCGCGCCCGATCGCGGTGAGGCCGAGCACTTGCGGCCCGCCGCCGCCCACGGTGTCGCCGCCGAGCAGCGGCGCGCCAAAGTGGTCGATCGCCTCTTCGAGACCTTCGAGGAAGCGCGTGTCGTCGCGGCCCAGCTTGTAGCCGAGCAGCACGCCCACCGGTTCGGCGCCCTTGGCCGCAAGGTCCGAGATGTTGGTCGCGACGAGCTTCCAGGCGACGTCCGCGGGGTCCTGCCCGGCGAGATAGTGCGTCCCCTCGACCATCGCGTCGTGGGTGAGGACAAGTGCCTCGCCGCCGAACTCGAGCACCGCGGCGTCGTCGGCCAGCCCGCGCGCGGCGGGATCGCGGGTGAGGCGGCGCAGGGTTTCGATGAAGGCGGATTCGGTCGACATCGCGTCGGACATGCCGGTCCGGCGCGGGCCTGTCCAGCGGCCGGACGGCGCTATCGGACGGCCTTGCCCACCGCGTCGAGCACGCCGTTGACGAACTTTGCCTCGCGCTCGTCGAAGAACGCGTGGGCAACGTCGAGATACTCGCTGATCGCGGCGCCGGTCGGCACGTCGGGCCGGGCGAGCAGCTCGTAGGCTCCGGCACGCAGGATCTGGAGCATGGTGCGGTCGAGCCGCTCGATCGACCAGCCCTGTGCCAGCTTCGACGTCAGGAGCGCGTCGATCTCGTCGCGCCGGGCGATCACGCCCTTCACCACGTCGTCGAAGAAGGCGACCTCGGCCTTGGCGTACTGGTCCTCGTCGATCTCGGCACCGAGCCTGTGGCGGTGGAATTCGTCGAGCAGCGACGCGACCGGAGTGTTCTCCATGGCGTGCTGGTAGAGCGCCTGGACCGCGGCGAGCCGCGCGGCGGCGCGGGCCTTGCTGCGTGCCTTCATGGTTCTAACCTCACTGAAATGCTGCGGGCGTGGGCGGGCAGTCCCTCGGCCCCCGCCAGCGCGACGGCGGCGGGGCCGATCTCGCGCAACGACGCCTCGTCGAGCTGAATGAAACTGGTGCGCTTCATGAAGTCGAGCACCGAAAGTCCCGACGAGAAGCGCGCGCGCCGCCCGGTCGGCAGCACGTGGTTGGGCCCGGCGACATAGTCGCCCACGGCCTCTGGCGTGTGGCGGCCGAGGAACACGCTGCCCGCGTGGCGGATGCGCGCGAACAGCGCCTCGGGATCGTCGGTCGCGATCTCGACGTGCTCGGCGGCGATCGCGTTGGCGAGGGCAGGGGCCTCGTCGAGGCTCGCCACCTCGATGATCACGCCATGCGCCTTCCAGCTCGCCTCGGCGACCCTCTGGGTCGAGAGCATCGCGGCCTCGACGCCGATGCGGTCGGCGACGCTGTCGGCGAAGACCGGATCGTCGGTGATGAGGATCGACTGCGAGGTGGGATCGTGCTCGGCCTGGCTGAGCAGGTCGGCGGCGATCCAGTCACAGTTGTTCCGGCCGTCGGCGATGACGAGGATCTCGCTGGGACCGGCCACCATGTCGATGCCGACCACGCCGTAAAGCTGGCGCTTGGCCTCGGCGACCCAGGCATTGCCCGGGCCGGTGATGACGTCGACCGGCGTGATCCGCCCGGTGCCGTAAGCGAGCGCGGCGATGGCATGGGCGCCGCCGATGCGCCAGATCTCGTCGATCCCGGCGATATGCGCGGCCGCGAGCACGAGCGGGTTCACCGCTCCGGCGGGCGTCGGCGTGACCACCACCAGCCGCTCCACCCCGGCGACCTTGGCGGGGATCGCGTTCATCAGCAGCGAGGAGGGATAGGCCGCGCGTCCGCCCGGCACGTAGAGCCCTGCGGCGTCGACCGGCGTCCACTTCGCGCCGAGCCGCACCCCAGCTTCGTCGGTATCGTCGCGGTCCGCGGGCTTTTGCGCCTCGTGATAGGCGCGGATGCGCGCGGCGGCGAGTTCGAGCGCGTCGCGAAGCGTGCTGTCGAGCGCGTCATAAGCGGCGCGGCAGGCGCTCTGCTCGATCCGCCAGGCGTTGTCGCCCGAAAGATCATGGCCGTCGAAGCGCCGCGTCAACTCGGCGAGCGCCTCGTCGCCGCGCGCGCGCACGTCGGCGATGATCCGCGCGACGTCGTTGGCGACTTCGATGTCGCTTTCTCGCCGGCCCTGGACGAGGCGGCGGAAGGCCTTCTCGAAGCCGGGATCGCTGGACGAGAGCCGCAGCATCAGGCCGCGACCTCTTTTTCGGCGACCAGTGCGCGGAAGCGTTCGACCAGCGCGCCGACGCGCTCGTCGGTCTTGAGCGCGGCGCGATTGACGATCAGCCGCGCGGAGATGTCGAGAATGCGCGCGGTCTCGACGAGGCCGTTTTCCTTGAGCGTGCGTCCGGTCGAGACGAGATCGACGATGCGCGTCGAAAGGCCGAGCATGGGGGCCAGTTCCATAGCGCCGTTGAGCTTCACCACTTCGGCCTGGATGCCAAGGCCCTCGAAGTGGCGGCGCGTGAGATTGGGATACTTGCTCGCGATCCTCAGGTGGCTCGGCAGCGTTTCGCCCGCCTCGCCGACGGGCTGGGCGACCGACAGGCGGCAGTGGCCGATGTCGAGATCGACCGGCGCGTAGAGATCGGAATAGGCGAATTCCTCGACCACGTCCGATCCGACGATGCCGACTTGCGCCGCGCCGTGCGCGACGAACGTCGCGACGTCGAAGGCGCGCACGCGGATCAGCCGCATGTCCGAGCCTTCGCAGGCGAACGAGAGCGCGCGCGACTTCTTGTCGTGGAACTCCGCGTCCGGTACGACGCCGGCGCGCGCCATCAGCGGCAACGCCTCGTCGAGAATGCGCCCCTTGGGCACGGCGAAGGTCAGCGGATTGGGCATGGTCGCGGCCAATTAGGGTGTGACGCGCGAAAGGGCAACATGGCGCAGGCGGACTCGGGCGATTCGAACGGTTTCGAGGGCGGCGTCGCGCAGGCCTATGCCAACCAGGTGGCCTATTGCGAGGCGAACGGCGCGCCGGTGACCGCGCGCGTGGTCGCGGCGATCGCCCGGCAGCTCGGCCGCCCAGGCGCGGGCCCCTTCATCGAGCGGATCGCCGCGTGGCAGGGACAGGCGCTGGCCGACGGGCTGCCGTTGCGCTCGGCCGCGGCGGTGCATGGGCTGCACTTGTCGGGCACCGCGCCGGAACTCGCGCCGATCTATGCGGGCCGCAAGGCCGATGACGACGTGGTGATCGGCGCGCTGTGCCGGACGCGCGCGGCGCGGATGCTGCCGTGGCTCGACGGGCCGCCGCAGACCAACGAGGCGGGCCGGTCGAGCAATTTCGTTGCCGCCATGCTGTGGCTCGCGGATCGGGGACTACCGCCGCGATTCGCATGCCGCGAGATCGGTTCGAGCGCGGGGATCAATCTCATGATCGACCGCTATCGCTACGATCTGGGCGGCGTTGCGGTCGGTCCGCGCGATGCGGCGATGGCCTTCACGCCCGAGTGGCGCGGGCCGCCGCCGCCCTCGCATCCCATCACCTTCGAATCGCTGCGCGGCTGCGATGTCGCGCCCGTCGATCTGACCGATCCCGATCAGGCGCTTCGGCTCAAGTCGTACATCTGGCCCGAGCACCATGTCCGCTTCGAACGGCTCGAAGCCGCGATCGCTGCTGCGGGTTGTCGGCGGCCCGACCTCGCGGCGATGAACGCGGCGGATTTCGTCGAAGCCGAACTCGCGATGCCACAGGAGGCCGGTACTACCCGCGTGCTGATGCACTCGATCGTCTGGCAATATGTTCCGGCGGATGAGCAGGAACGAGTGACGCGCGCGATGGAAGCGGCGGGCGCGGCGGCGACTGCGGACCGCGCGCTCGCCTGGATCGCGGTTGAGGCGGACCGGAGCCTGCTCGGCCATCGCCTGACGGTGCGCTACTGGCCGGGCGGCGAGGCGGTGGTGGAACTCGCGGCGGCCCACGCGCACGGCGCCTGGATCGAATGGCGCGGCACGGCGGCGCGCTGAGCGCGCGTCAGGCTTCGCCCGGCGCGCGCGCGCGGATGGCGACGGCGTGGACGCGCTGGCCGGGAATGTCGCCGAGCGCTGCGATGACCTGGCGCTGACGCTGCAGCCGCGAAACGCCTTCGAACCGCGCGCTCTCTATCTCGATGGTGAAATGCGATTCGCCGCTGCCGTCGTCTCCCGAATGGCCCGCGTGGCGACCGCTGTCGTTGATGATGTCGAGGCGGCTGGGCGCGAAGGCGGCTTCGAGCAGGTGCCGCATTTCCTGTGCGATCGGTCCGGTCATGGGTTCCATTTCGTGCATGAGTGCCCCATCTTCAAGCGGGTGAGACGAGACAGGCTACACGGGCGCTTCGAATCCAGAGGCAAGATCTGCGACTGGCCGGGCTGCGATGAAGCGGGAGAATTTCGCGCTCCCGGCGCGCGGCGCGCGAGCTTCGATGGGCCGGGCGACTGGCGCTGGTTCTGCCTCGATCATGTGCGCGAATTCAATTCGGGATACGACTATTTCGAGGGCATGTCGTCGGAGCAGATCTTCGAGGAGCAGTCCCCGCTCCACGGCTGGGACCAGCACACCCGCGCGTTCCGCACCGACGCGGGCGTCGACGGTATTCCCCGCTGGGCCGATTTCTCCGATCCGCTCGAGGCGATCAGCGCCCGCGCGCGCCAGCATGTGCGCGAACGCCGCGAAGACCTGCGCGCGGCGCAAAGCGCGGCGCGCTTCAGCCCCAGCGAGCGCCGCGCGCTCTCGACGCTCGGGCTGGGGCAGGATGCCGACCGCAAGGCGGTGCGCACCCGCTACACCCGGCTGGTGCGCGACTTTCACCCCGATCACAATGGCGGCGACCGCAGCCGCGAGGACCGTCTGCGGCAAGTGGTCGAGGCCTATCAGCTCCTGCGCAAGGCGCCCGCGCTCGCCTGATCGCTCAGCCGCGCAGGGCCCTGGCGCGCGCGGCGCCTTCCTCGCCGTAGAGGCGCGGGATGTCCTTGCCCGAATAGAAGCCCGCGAAGGTCTCCGAACCTTCGGGGATCGCCACCCAGGGCTGTTTGCTCTCGACATAGATGTGCACGTCGGGCGGGCACGCATCAGGCTCGTCGAGCGTGCCGACGCGCACGAACGCGGCCTTCTCCCCCGCGCCGGCGAAGTGGCTCCACAGCGTCACGCGGCAGACCGGGCAGCGGAACACGGCCTGGCCCTTGCCGCTGGCCGAGGGCGTCTCGACCCGGTCGGGCGCCTGGCCGGTCACTTCGATCCGCGCGGTCTCGATAAGCGCGTTGAGCGCGAAGGACGATCCGCTCTCGCGCTGGCACCAGCGGCAGTGGCAGCAGTGCACGACGTAGGGATCGTCGAGCAGGCGGTAGCGGACTGTGCCGCAGGCGCAGCCGCCTTCGGCGCCGCTCATGCCCTTTCCCTTTCGCAGATCGTCGCAAGCTGGTCGGCGCAGGCCGTCCAGCCTTCGACGAAGCCCATCGTCTCGTGCTGCCTGCACGCGTCCTCGCTCCAGTGGCGGGCGCGGGCGGTGTAGCGGGTACCCGAGCCTTCGGGCGCGATCTCCCAGATGCCGATCATGAAGGGCTCCGAAGGCTGGAAATCATCGACGATCGCATCGGTGGTGATGAACCGGCGGCCTTCCTCGTAAGCCAGATAGATCCCGTTCTGCGGCACGATTTCGCCCTCGGGACCGTACATCGTCATCCGGCAGGCACCGCCGGGACGCCGGTCCTGCTCGTCGACCTCGGCGCGCCAGGGGGCGGGGCACCACCACTCGTTCTGACGTTCGGCCAGTACTTCCCAGACCTTGGCGGGCGGCGCGTCTATCAGGCGGGTCACCGAAAGTTCGCGGTTTTCCTGCGGCATCGTGGTTCTCTCCTCGAACGTGATCTCAGTCGCGGTCGGGCGCGCCGAGCGGGAAGAAGCGGCGGTAGGGGCGGGCATCCTCGATGCAGCGCGCCACGGGCGGCAGCGCCACGAGATGCGCGCGCCATTGCCTGAGCCTGGGGTAGGCGCCCGAAATGGGATGGACCCAGTCGGCATAGAACAGCGCGGGCGCGGCGGCGCATTCGACCAGCGTGACCTGCCCCACCACCGGATAGTATTGCAGCCAGCCCTCGAGCCAGGCGTAGGCCTTCTCGAGCCGTGCGCGCGCTTCCTCGACGCGCGCCATGTCCGGGTTCTCGCGGTCGCGCAGATACTCGTTCACGACGTCTTGCGTATTGGCCATCACATAGTTGTCGAACACGCGGTCGATCATCCGCACGCCGATCGAGGCGTCGGACTGCAAGGGGATGAGCTGGATGTGCTCGACGTGGTGGACGGCGAGATAGTCGATGATCGCGCTCGCCTCGAAGATGACGTTGTCGCCGTCCTTGAGCACGGGGAACTTGCCCGCGGGCCCCGCCGAGCCGACGAGTTCGGCGTGCTCGGGATGATCGGCGTCGACGATGCGGAAATCGAAGGGCAGCTCACTGGCATAGAGCGCGATCAGCGCCTTCCAGGTGTAGGACGAGAACGGGTGTCCGTAGAGCGCGAGGTCGGGGGCGGGGGTCTTTTCCATCAATTGCCTTTCCTGGCGGCGCTCACTTCTTCATTTCCTCGATCAGCTTGCTGTCGATCGCCTTGGCCGCCTTGTAGGCCGCGCGATTCTGGCAGCGCTCGGCGTAGGCGACAAAGGATTCGCGCGGCGGGAATATCCCGAAGTTGAGCCCCCAGTCGACCGAACTGCCGACGTAGACGTCGGCCATGGTGAAGCGGTCGCCGCAGACCCAGGCGCGGTCGGTCAGGAAGGCGTCGAGCGTGTCGATCGTGCGCACGAACGACCCGAAGCCGGCCATCCCTTCCTGCTCGGGAGAGCTTGGCTCGAACTTCAGTACCCGGGCGGTGATCGCCTGTTCGACGGGGCCGGCGGCGAAGAAGGTCCAGCGCAGGTAGTCCGCGACTTCGTCGTCGCCCGGGCCGAGCTTCGCTTCGGGGTGCATCACGGCGAGATAGAGGCAGATCGCCGCGGCCTCTGTCACGACGCGCTCTCCGCTCGCGGCGTGGTGGATGATCGTGGGCACCTTGCCCATCGGATTGGCAGCGAGGAACGCGGCGGGCTTGGCCTGCCAGTCGACCAGCACCTGTTCGTAGGCGGCTCCCGCCTCGTGCAGCGCCCAGCGCGCGATCTGGCCGCGCGACATGGGATTGGTGAAGAACGTGTAATCGGCCATGGCATCGTTTCCCCAGAATCTCCGAGGTGAGAACGTCTATAGAACAAAGGCGCGCGGTCAATCGCCTTGCGTTCATTCGCCCAGCGGCCCGACCACGCCGAAGCGCGCGCCTTGCGGATCGGTCGCGGTGACGACCCAGTCCCCGCCCGGAACCTCGTGCGGGCCGCTCTCGACGGTGCCGCCGTTCTCCTCGATCGCGCGCTTCGCCGCCGCCGCCGAGGGCACGCCGAAGTAGAAGTCCCAGAGCACCGGCGTGTCGAGCCGCTTGCGCATGATCGCGCCGAGGCGCTTCCCGCCATGGTCGATGAAGCAATAGTCGCCCAATTCACCCATCGGCATCGATTCGTCGAAGGCAAAGCCGAAGTGCCGGGCGTAGAACGCCATCGAGCCGGGCTGGTCGGGGCTGGCGAGTTCGTTCCAGCGCACGCGCTGCGTCGCGGTCTCGTCGAACACGTCGCTGGTCGCGCCGGGAGGCGCTCCGGGCGGAGGCTTGGGGGCCATGACGTAGATCGGCACGCCTTGCGGATCGCGCAGCATGGCGATGCGGCCGACCGGCAGATCGGCCGCGGGCATCTGCACGCTGCCGCCCTCGGCCTCGATCGCGACGACGGCGGCATCGACGTCGGCAACCTGAAGATAGGGCATCCAGCAAGGCCGCGCGCCGCCCGCCAGCATCGCCTCGGTCAGGCGCAGGACGCCGCCCGCATTGCCGCCGTCGTCGCGCACGATCATGCGATAGTCCATGCCCGCAGCGCTCGGGTCCGGATCGGCGTGCGCCGCGATCTTCCAGCCGATCACCGCGCCGTAGAACGCGGCGGCGCCTTGCGGATCGCTGGTCATCAGTTCGTACCAGATGAAGCCCGCGCAGCTCTCAGGCATCGGTCTTCTCCAGCACGACGACGGGCACGAAGCCGCCGTAGACCATCCGCATGCCGTCGAAGGGCATGCTTGCGGGCATGCTGATCTCGGGATCGTTCTGCATCCGCTCGCCCGCCGCATCGCAGGCCTCGCGCGAGGGCCAGGCCATGAACGAGAAGACGACGTTCTCCGCCTCGCGCGCGTCGACCGCGCGGAAGAAATCGGTCTGCTTGCCGCTTTCGAGGGCGTCGCCCCAACCTTCCAGCACGCACAGGGCGCCCAGGGGCTGGAACGCCTTGTCCCATCCTTCCTGGGCTACCGCCCGATAATCCTCGCGCCTGGCGTGTTCGACCGGGACGAGGAATCCCTGCACATAGGGCAATCGTGACAGATTGCCCTCGATCACCAGCGGCTCGAAGCTGCCGTAGATCATGCGCTGGCCATCGAACGGCATCGGGTGGCGGGCAGGGTCCATCCGCGGATCGGGGGGATCGGCCTCGAAGATCGCGGCCATGCCCTTGTCGCGCGTGGCCTTGTCGGGCCATTCGATCCACGAGAAGACGATGCTCTCCTCGTCCCGGGCATCGACCGCGCCGTAGAAATCGGTCTGCTTGCCATGCTTCACGTCGTCGGCCCAGCACTCGACGACGCGGCTCGCGCCATTTTCGAGAAAGAGCGGATCGACCTGCCGGGCATAGGCGATGAAAGCGTCCTTGTTCGCGGTCGGCACCGCGATCACGAGGCCGTCGAAATAGCTCATGGTTCAGGCTCCTGCGGTCTGCTTGGGGGCATTGGCCTCGAAATGTCGCATCTGGTCGGCCAGCGCCTGTTTGAACGCGGGCCGCGCCTTTCCGCGTTCGACGTAGTCGCGAAGGCCCGGCCGCTCGGCGACGAGTTCGGTGCGGTCGATGTCGCGCAGTACCGTGACCATCGCGATGTCCGCGATGGAGAAGTCGCCCGCGATCCACTCGCTGTCCCCCAGCGCTGCCGCCAGCCGGTCGAGCCGCTTGCCGGTATCCTCGAGCAGCGAGGGCAGGCGCAGCGGTGCCCAGTCCTGCTTGCGCGCGAAGATCGTGGCGTTGGCGATCTCGAACATTGCCGGCTCGACGCTGTTGTAGGCGGCGAAAAGCCAGCTCAGCACCGTCGCGCGGGGCTGCCCGTCCTTCGGCAGCAGGCCGCCTTTCTCGCCGAGATGAACAAGCGTCGCGCCGCTTTCGAACATGGCGATCTCCCCCTCGCGCAAGTGCGGGACTTGTCCCCAGGGCTGTTCAGCATAGTACCACTCGGGCCGGTCGACGGCGCTGATCAGGCGCTCGCGATAGGCAAGGCCGATTTCCTCGCAGGCCCAGCGCGGCCGCAAGTCGCGCACGAAGCCCTGCGCGAAGGGGGGCACCCATTCGAACGCGGTGATCTCGATCGTGGCGTCGGGATCGATCGGCATGGTTTTTCTCCTGTGGCGCGAAGGGATCAGGCGGCGGCCTTGCCGGCGCCTTCGAAAGCGGCGAGGTCCATCCAGGTGAATTCGATGACATGGCCGTCCGGATCGGCGACCGAGCGGGTCATCATGAACCCGTGGTCGATGGCGGGATTGACGTCGCTGGTGCCGCCGGCCTGTGCTGCCTTGTTCCCCAGCGCGTTGACCTCTTCGCGGCTGTCGAGCGTGAGGCAGATCGCCACTTCGCTCGATCCCGCCGGGGCGATCGGGCGTTCGGTGAAGCTGCGCCATTTGTCGTGGGTGAGGATCATGACGAAGATCGTCTCGGACCAGACCATGCAGGCCGCGGTTTCATCGGTGAACTGCGGGTTGTTGGCAAAGCCCATGCCTGCATAGAATGCCATGGCCCGGTCGAGATCGGCGACGGGCAGGTTTACGAAGATCATTCGAGGCATGGCGCTTCTCCTTGGACGTCGGCCTCGCGGGCGATTCGCTTGCCTCAGACTGGCCATAAGAGTTACTAAAAGCAACTATGAAGTTACGAAAAGAAACCGAGGCAGGCGAAATTCACGGCAAGTGGTACGAGGACGCCTGCGGCGCGGCCTTCGCCATGGAACTGATCGGCGAGCGCTGGTCGCTGCTGGTGGTGCGTGAGCTTATGCTCGGCGGAAGACGGTTCAGCGACATCCGCGCCAGCCTGCCCGGTATCAGCGCCAAGGTGCTGACCGAGCGCCTCGAGCGGCTCGAAAGCGCGGGTATCGTCGTGCGGACGCTCTCGGAGCCGCCCGCGAGCGTCCAGCTTTACGATCTCACAGAATGGGGCAGGGCGGCAGAACCCCTGATCCAGGAACTGGGACGATGGGCGGTGCGCTCGCCGCTTCATGACCCCACGCTGCCGATGACGCCGGTGGCGCTGATGCTCTCGATGCGGACGATGCTCGTCGTCGAAAAGGCCGAGAAGCTGGCGCTGACCGCGCTGTTCGAGGTCGGGCAGGACCGTTTCCTGGGTCGGCTGGAGGACGGGGCCTTGTCGTTCACGCGCCTCGGCACCGACGCGGTCGAGACCGATCTGACCTTCAAGGCGCCGACCGCGGGTGATTTCCTCCCGGTGCTCTACGGCAAGGTTCCGCCCGACACGCCGGGCATGCGAATCGAGGTCACCGGCGAGCGCGATCTCGCGGGCGCCTTCATCGATCTGTTCGTGCTGCCGCCCAAGATCCGCTGAGCGCCGGGCCCTCGGGCCTTGCCATGGCGCGGCCGGTCACGAATTTTCGCCCGTAACGTTATTGCAGCGCAGCGCCCGTCCGTTTAGGCCGGGCTGCGAGATGACCGAGATAACCAACATCACCGCCGACAGCCGCGACAAGACTGTCCTGCCCGCCCCCGATATCGAGATCGACGTGCGCGAGACGTTCGGGATCGACATCGACATGAAGGTTCCCGCGTTCTCCGAAGCCGACGAGCGCGTGCCCGATCTCGATCCGGCCTACGTCTTCGATCCCGATACGACGCTCGCGATCCTCGCTGGATTCGCGTTCAACCGCCGGGTCATGGTCCAGGGCTATCACGGGACCGGCAAGTCGACGCACATCGAACAGGTCGCGGCCCGCCTCAAATGGCCCTGCATCCGCATCAACCTCGATGCGCACATCAGCCGCATCGACCTGATCGGCCGCGACGCGATCGTGCTGCGCGACGGGCTGCAGGTGACCGAGTTCCGCGAGGGTCTGCTGCCCTGGGCGTTGCAGCACCCGGTGGCGCTGGTCTTCGACGAATACGACGCCGGCCGGCCCGACGTGATGTTCGTGATTCAGCGCGTGCTCGAGACCGAGGGCAAGCTCACGCTGCTCGACCAGAACCGCGTGATCCGCCCAGATCCGGGTTTCCGCCTGTTCGCGACGGCCAACACAGTTGGTCTCGGCGACACCTCGGGGCTCTATCACGGCACCCAGGCGATCAACCAGGGGCAGATGGACCGCTGGAACATCGTCGTGGGGCTCAACTACCTGCCGCAGCCGGTGGAGAACGAGATCGTCACCGCGAAGGTGTCCGGTGTCGATCCCAAGATGATCGCCGACATGGTCAAGGTCGCCGATCTTTCGCGGCAGGGCTTCATCAATGGCGACATCTCGACGGTGATGAGCCCGCGCACGGTGATCACCTGGGCGCAGAACACGCAGATATTCAAGGACCCCGGCTTCGCCTTCCGGCTCTCGTTCCTCAACAAGTGCGACGAGACCGAGCGGATGCTGGTCGCGGAATACTATCAGCGCGTGTTCGGAACCGAGCTGCCAGAAAGCGTCGTCGCCAAGGCCTGAGGGCCTAGCACTTGCGACAGCTCACCTGGCAATAGCCCGTATCACGCGGCAGCGCGCCGCAGCCGCGCTGCCGCAGCCACTCGATCGGCTCGCTCGCGAGTGATGGCGCCGCATCGACCGGCTTGCGGATCTCCGGCGGCAGTTCGCTCGCGGGGATCGGGCGGCCGAACAGGAACCCTTGCACCTGGTCGCAGCCCATCGCGGTGAGCGCCGCGAACTGGCCCTCGTTCTCGACGCCCTCGACGATCGTTTCCATCGAGAAGTCTCGCGCCAGACGCAGCAGCATCTCGACGATCGAGAGGCTGTCGCCGTCGCATGTCAGATCGCGCACGAACGAGCGGTCGATCTTGAGCTTGTCGAAGGGAAAGCTGCGCAAATAGTTGAGCGAGGAGTAGCCGGTCCCGAAATCGTCGAGCGCGATCCGGGCGCCGAAGGCGCGCAAGCGGTGCAGCAGCCGCGTGTGAACCTCGCATTCGTGGACCAGCAGGTTCTCGGTGATCTCGAGCTCGAGCCGTTCGGGCGCCACGCCGCTCGCCGCGAGCGCGCCGATGACTTGCCCGAGCAAGGCCTCGCCGCGCATCTGCGCGGGTGACACGTTGACGGCGATGGTGAGATTCTCGTCCCAGGTCGCGGCTTCGGCGAGCGCCTCGCGCAACACCCACGTGCCGATCGTGTTGATCAGGTCGAGGTCCTCGGCGAGCGGAATGAAGACCGAAGGGGGGACCGAGCCGCGCGTCGGATGGTTCCAGCGCAACAGCGCCTCGTAGCCCTTGGTCTGGCGTGTCGCGATGTCGATCAGCGGCTGATAATGGATCTCGAACTCGTCGCGCTCGAGCGCGTGGCGCAGGTCGCATTCCATTCGTCGGCGTTCGGCGCGTTCCTCGAGCAGGGCGGGCTGATATTCGACATGGCAGCTCCGGCCGCGCGACTTCGCTTCATAGAGCGCGAGATCGGCGGCGCGCAGCAGCGATTCGCCGTTGGCGCCGTCGCGCGGTCCGAGCGCGACGCCCACGCTGGCGCCACCGGGCATGGTCTTGCCGTCGACGTGCATCGGGCGCGAAAGCGCCGAGACCAGCGCCTCGGCGCGCGAGACGAGGTCGTGCGCGGTCTCGGCGGACGTGACGAGCAGCGCGAACTCGTCGCCGCCGAGCCGCGCGGCGGTGTCTCCGGGCCGTGCCAGCGCGGCGATGCGCTCGGCGGTCTGGCGCAAGACTTCGTCGCCCGCGGCATGGCCGAAGGTGTCGTTGGTCGCCTTGAAGGAATCGAGGTCGATGAACAATACGCCGCAGACCTCGCCCTTGTCGCAGGCCTCGAGCGTCTCGCTCAGCCGCGCGGTGAAGACGGGGCGGTTGGCAAGGCCCGTCAGCGCGTCGGTCAGCGCCATGGTGCGCACCCGTTCTTCGGCCGTATGCCTTTCGGTGACGTCCTGCACGAAGGCGCGGTATCCCGTGTGATTGCCCTCCCCGTCGAACACCGGGCAGCCCGAAATCGACCACCAGCGCCGCTCGTCGCCGAACCGGGCGGGCAATGTCAGGTTGCTGATCTGGCGCAGCGCCTGCGCCGAGCGGATAAGCTCGCGCCATTGGGGGCCGGGTTCGAGCAGCGATGTGATGTGCATGCCCTCGACGGCCTCGACGTCGCGTCCCAGCGCGGCGCACATCCGCGCCGACGGGCGCTCGAGGCGGCCATCGCGGTCGATCTCGACCAGCCAGTCGCTGCCGTGCTGGTCATAGTGGCTGAGCAGCACCTCGATCGTCTCGTTGGCCGTCTTGAGGCGGCGCGTACGCAGCCTGCGCGTCGCGAAGAGATGGTAGAGACTGAAGATGGCGTAGTGCACGCCCATCGCCATCATCAGCGTCATCGCCGCGGCGAGCCAGGGATCGACGTCCTTGGCGCGGATCAGCGCCATGCCGATGGCGAGCATGACCGCCAGATTCGAACCGAGCCCCACCAGCGGCAGCGATGTCATGAAGATCGTGTCGATCATCACCACGGCCGCGCCGAAGAAGATCGCCTGGCCAGAGCCGTTGGCGGGCGCGGCCGCGACAGCGATTCCGATCGCCAGCGACCAGATGCAGCCGCGAACCAGCAGGAGGACCCGGAGCATATTGAGGCGGCGCATCGTCTCCGGCGCGATCCGCATGATGTTGGAGTAGAGCACGCACTCGAGGACGAAGAGCGAACCGGTGAGCGCGGCGACCGTGAGGAACGCGTGGAGGGGAGCCGACGCGATCAGCCACAGCGCCATGCCCGTGCGCACCAGGTCGGACGTGATCCATGGAAACTGCTCGAGGTGGTGCATCCGGCAGTTGGCGAACCACTCCCGATCACGCTCGGGAATGTCGTGCCGGATCATCTCCAGCCGCGGCCCCTTGGCGAAGAAGTCCTTGAATCCTTTGACAACCACCGAATTCAACAGACCGTCATCCTTCGTCCGCGGGCCATCTCCTAGGACGGGCTTGGACGACTGAACTTAACCCCGGCGCATCCCCGCCGCATCCTCGGGGTAGACCGCGCGGACGAAATAGAGCCCGTCGGGCGGCGCATTGAGGCCGAGCGCCTGGCGGTCGCGCGCCGCCAGCGCCTCGGCGACGCGCGCCTCGCGCCAGCGGCCGAGCCCCACCATCGCGAGACAGCCGACCATCGAGCGAACCTGGTGATGGAGGAAGCTGCGCGCCGCCGCCTCGATGATCACCGTCTCGCCTTCGCGCCGGACGGTGAGCCGGTCGAGCGTCTTGACCGGGCTTCTCGCCTGGCAGTGGACCGAGCGGAAGGTGGTGAAGTCGTGATTGCCGACGAGCGCCTGCGCAGCGCGGTGCATCGCCGCGTGATCGAGCGGACGGGCGACTTGCCAGGCCTTGCCGCGCTCCAGCGTGAGCGGCGCGCGGCGGTTGACGATGCGATACTCGTAGGCGCGGCCGAGGCAGGAAAAGCGCGCGTGCCAGTCCTCGCTCACGGTCTCGCAGGCGGTCACCGCCACCGGATCGGGGCGCATCAGCGCGTTGAGTGCCTCCATCAGCCGGAACGGCGTGAGCGGCTTGGCGATGTCGAGATGCGCGCGCATCGCCAGCGCGTGAACGCCCGCGTCGGTGCGCCCCGCGGCATGCATCGTCACGTCCTCGCCGGTGATCGACCTGGCGGCATCCTCGACCGATTGCTGAACGGAGGGTCCATGCGCCTGGCGCTGCAGGCCCATGAACGGGGTGCCGTCGAATTCGAGGGTCAGGGCGAAACGCGTCATAGGCGGGTGCCGATACCGCGAGCCTCGCGCTGCTGCAAACGGCCTTGGCGGCGTGCGAGCAAGCTGGCACCATGCGCGAAACTCAGGAAAGGGACCGCAATGGACGAGACTCAACCCGAACGTCCGCGCTTCGAGATCTTTCGCGGCGCCGAAGCGCCGACGCTCGCCGAAGCCGGCTGCATGGCGATGGAAGGCGCGCCGGCGAACATGTTCGAAGTCATGGCCCGCGACGCCTCGATGGCCGAATCGGGCGGAGAGTACGTCGACGTTCCCTATCGCCGCCCGGGCATGAGCCTGACTCGTCTGTGGTTCAAGAGCGGCTACCCGCTGCCGCTCCACACGCACGATTGCGACTGCCTCTACTACGTTCTTGCCGGGTCGATCGAACTGGGCGATCGCACGCTGGTTGCGGGCGACGGGTTCTTCGTCGGCAGCGAGGTCCCCTACGGCTACTCGGCCGGACCGCAAGGCGCCGAAGTGCTCGAGTTCCGCACGACCGAGAGCTTCAACATCCGCATCAAGGACAAGCCGGTCGCCTCGTGGGAGCGCACAGCGGAATCGATGCGCGCGGCGCAGCCGCGCTGGGCGGACGAGGAGCCGCCGGTCCGGCGCATGCCCGAAAAGGCCTGATGCCTATCCGGTGAGGACGGTTCCGGCGGGGATCGCGCGGCCGCGAAGCAGATCCGCCGTCGCCATGGCCGGGCGGCCCGCGCGCTGGACCGTCAGCGGCCGGATCGCGCCGTTGCCGCAGGCGATCGTCAGCCCGTCGTCGATCACCGTGCCGGGCGCGCCCCGGCCTTCGACGACATCGGCCGCGAGCACCTTGTAGCGCTCGTCCTCGAACGCGAACCAGGCGCCCGGTGTCGGCGCGAAGGCCCGCACTTGCCGCTCCGCCTGCTCGGCGTCGGCGGTGAAATCGAGCCGGGCCTCGGCCTTGTCGATCTTCTTCGCGTAAGTCACGCCGTCCTCGGGCTGCTGGACCGGGCGGTGGAGCGCGAGGTCGCGCAAGGTTCCGACCAAAAGCTGCGCGCCGCGTTCGGCCAGTTCGCGCGTCAGCTCGCCGGCGGTCTTGCGCTCGATCACGGTGCGCAAGGTCGCCAGCATCGGCCCGGTGTCGAGACCGGCTTCCATCTGCATGATCGTCACCCCGGTGGTCGGATCGCCCGCCAGGATCGCGCGCTGGATCGGCGCCGCCCCGCGCCAGCGCGGCAGGATCGAGGCGTGGATGTTCAGGCAGCCGAGCCGCGGCGCGTCGAGGATTGCTTGCGGCAGCAGCAGGCCATAGGCGGCGACCACGGCGATATCGGCCTTCAGCGCGGCGAATTCCGCCTGCGCCTCGGCGCTCCTGAGCGAGGCTGGATGGCGCACCGCGATCCCGCGCAGTTCGGCCTCGCGCTGGACGGGCGAGGGGGTCGGTTCGCGGCCCCTGCGCCCGCCGGGGCGCGGCGGCTGGGTATAGGCGGCCACGACCTCGTGCCCCGCTTCTGTCAGCGCCACGAGCGCCGGTACGGCGAAATCGGGCGTTCCCATGAAGATGATGCGCATATGTCCCGGTTTGTTCTTCCTCTGGAGGGCCGCAAGCCCTATCTGCCGAGCCATGGCATCGCAAGAGATCGAAGCGCTCGCGGCGGCGCTGAGCAAGCTTCCGGGGCTCGGCCCGCGCTCGGCGCGGAGGGCGGTGCTGTGGCTGATCAAGCGGCGCGAGACCGCGCTGGTCGCCTTGCTCGATGCCCTGGGCGCGGTGCGCGAGACGCTGGTCGAGTGCCGCACCTGCGGCAATGTCGATACGAGCGATCCTTGCGGCATCTGCGCCGATCCGCGCCGCGACGCGCGGCAGCTCTGCGTCGTCGAGGATGTCGCCGATCTCTGGGCGCTCGACCGCGCGCATCTGTTCACCGGCCGCTATCACGTCCTCGGCGGCCGCTTGTCGGCGCTCGACGGGGTGCGGCCCGAGGACCTGACGATCGACCGCCTGCTCGAGCGTGTCGCCGGCGGCGGCGTCGACGAAGTGGTGCTGGCGATGAACGCGACGCTCGAGGGCCAGACCACCGCGCACTACATCGCCGAGCGGCTGGAGGCCTATCCGCTGCGGATCACCCAGCTCGCGCATGGCCTGCCGGTGGGCGGCGAGCTCGACTACCTCGACGAAGGCACGCTGGCCCAGGCGCTGCGCGCCCGCCGCCCGGTTTCCTGAGCCGCGAAGATCACCGTGATCGTCACGCGCAATATTGCGCAATCGCGGCGCCGCGCCTATTTTTGAGCGCATGGCTATCCGCGAAATCATCGAAGCGCCCGATCCGCGCCTCAAGCAAATCTCGAAACCCGTCGAAAGCTTCGACGACGATCTCAGGACGCTCGTCGCCGACATGTTCGAGACGATGTACGACGCGCCGGGCATCGGCCTTGCCGCGATCCAGGTCGGCGTGCCGCTGCGCGTGCTGGTGATCGACCTCCAGCCCGAGGACCCGGACGCGGAGCCCGAAGTGTGCAACCACGGCGGCCACCAGCACACCCATCAGCCGGTGAAGAAGGAGCCGCGGGTCTTCATCAATCCCCAGATTCTCGATCCTTCCGAGGATCTTGCGATCTACAATGAAGGCTGTCTCTCTGTTCCCGAGATCTACGCCGAAGTCGAACGTCCGGCGCGCATCCGCGCGCGCTGGCAAGACCTCGACGGCACCGTCCACGAGGAAGCGATGGACGATCTCATGGCCACCTGTCTGCAGCACGAGATGGACCACCTCGAAGGCATCCTGTTCATTGACCACTTGTCGCGCCTCAAGCGGCAGATGGCGCTCAAGAAGCTGGAAAAGCTGCGCAAGGCCGCCTGACTTCGAGCCGCTCCCGAAGCGTGGTTGTGGATTGCGGTGCGAAAGGGCTGGCGTTCTCCATTCGTTCTCGCTAGCCTCCGGGCATGGACCCGATTCTGCTCGTTATCGTCGCATTGGTTCTGGGCCTTGCCGTAGGGCTGGCGGCGGGCTGGTTCTTTGGCTCGCGGCCTGTCGTGGACTGGCGGGAGCGCTATCAGGCGCGCGATGCCGAGGCGCGAGAGCTTGACGAGAAGTTCCGCGCGGCGATTCGCGATCTGGCGAGCGCCAGCGAAAGGGCCGCGCGCGCGGACGAGCTGGCCGCCGCGTTCGAAGCGGCGCGCGCGGATCACGGCCTTACGCTCGACCGGCTGCGCGCCGAGCACGCGCACGTGCTCGAACGGGTCCGCTCCGAGCTGACCGAGGCGCATGAAAAGACGCGCGCCGAGCACGCGCGGCTCTCCGGCGAACTCGCCACGCTGCGCGAGAAGACCGCCAATTTCGACGAGCAGAAACGGCTCCTGATCGAGGCGCAGGACGCGCTGCGCAAGGAGTTTGAGAACGCGGGCGCCAAAGTCCTCGAAGGCGCGCAGGAAGCCTTCCTGCGGCGCGCGGGCGCGCGCTTCGCGGAAAGCGAGAAGGCGAACGCCGAACGCATCCGCACGATGCTCGAACCGGTCGGCGCGCGGCTCAAGAGCTACGAGGAGCAGGTCAATGCGCTCGAAGCCAAGCGCGTCGATTCGTTCGGCCAGCTCACTGGGCTCATCCGGTCGATGCGCGAAGGGCAGGAGCGGGTGCGCGAGGAGGCGCAGCGGCTCGGCAATTCGCTGCGCAACGCGCCCAAGGCACGCGGACGCTGGGGCGAGCAGCAGCTTCGCAACGTGCTCGAGCAGTGCGGCCTCGCCGAGCACACCGATTTCGTCACCGAGCATTCGATCGAGACCGAGGAGGGGCGGCTGCGCCCCGACGCGATCGTGCGCATTCCCGGCAACAAGCTGCTGGTGATCGACGCCAAGGTCTCGCTCAACGCCTATCAGGACGCCTTTCACGCCGACAGCGACGCCGAGCGCGAGGCGTTCCTGGCGCAGCACGCCAAGGCGATGCAGGCGCATATCCAGACGCTCGGCGCCAAGAGCTACCAGAGCCAGTTCGAGGACGCGCCCGACTATGTACTGATGTTCGTGCCGGGCGAGCACTTCATTGCCGCCGCGCTCGAATACGATCCGGGACTATGGGATTTCGCCTTCGATCGCCGGGTGCTGCTCGCGAGCCCCACCAATCTCGTCGCGATCGCGCGCACCGTCGCGCAAGTCTGGCGGCAGGACGGCCTGGCGAAGGAAGCGCGCGAGATCGGTCGCATGGGCGGCGAGCTGTACGATCGCCTCGCGGTCGCCGCCGATCACATGAAGCGCGTGGGCGCCGGGCTCGAAACGGCGGTGAACAACTACAACAAGTTCGTCGGCAGCTTCGAGCGCAACGTGCTCTCGTCGGGCCGCCGCCTGCGCGACAAGCATATCGAGATCGGCAAGCGCGAGATCGAGGATATTTCGCAGATCGAATCGTTGCCACGCTACGGCGAGGGGTCGGTGGCCGAAGCGGCCGAATAGGGTGCCGCCGGGTGGATTACCCGCCCGGTCCTGGCTCCTCCTCGCGCGTCAGTTCGGCGATGTGGCCGCTCGATCGCAGGACCATGCGATTGCCCTCGACTTCGTACTTGGGCGTGGCGGCCAGCAGGGCGCCAACGGCTTTCTCCTGGCCCCAGACCGGCCCCTCGCACACCATCTCGGTCTGTTCGAGCGGACCGGCAATCAGGCGGTCGGCCTCGGTGCGCCAAGGGCCGCCCAGGGCATTGCAGCCGACGGTGGCATCGAGCTGCGCGCGCTCGAACGTCAGTTCCGCGCTCTGCGAAGCCGGTTCCTCGCCGTCAATCGAGACGAACTTCCAGGTCGATTCGGCGAGGTGCGAGGAATCGGCGGGCCCCGCACAGGCCGAACTGAAAAGCACCAGGGCTGCTAAGATGCCGCGTTTCCGCATAGCAGCATAACCTATGTTGCAAATGCTTAGTTCCGGATGAACGAGCCCCTCAGGGTCGACCGATCCGGGCAAGCGCCTCGTAGGCGAGCACCGCGCCGGCGACGGCGGCGTTGAGGCTGTCCGCCCGGCCGAGCATGGGAATGCGCACGCGCAGGTCGCAGGCCGCCTCGTAGGCCGCGGGCAGGCCCTGCGATTCGTTGCCGATCAGCAGGAAGCAGGGCGGGGCATAGGGCGCCTCGCGATAGTCGGTCGGATCGCGCAGCGAGGCCGCGACGAGCTGGCCGGGGCCCGAACGCAGCCAGCCGATGAACTCGTCCCAGCGCGCGGTCGCGATGCGCTGGGTGAACACCGCGCCCATGCTCGCGCGAACCGCCTCGACCGAAAACGGGTCGGTGCAGTCGTCGAGCAGGATCAGCCCTCCCGCGCCGACCGCGTCGCAAGTGCGAAGCATGGTGCCGAGGTTGCCCGGATCGCGCAGCGCCTGTGCCACCAGCCAGATCGGGGCGGCGGTCTGGTCCAGCCTGGCGAGGCTGGTGTCGAACTCGGCGAAGACTCCGGCGACCGCCTGCGGATTGTCCTTGCCGGTGACCTTGCCGAGCACCGCCTCGTCCATTTCCACGACATCGCCGCCGGCCGCGAAGACCGCGTCCTCGAGCGCGGTGAGCAGCGGATGCGGCTCGCGATTGGTGGCCATGGCGAGCAATTCGGGGACCTTGCCGCATTCGCGGGCGTCGGTCAGCAGGCGCAGGCCCTCGGCGAGGAAGCGCTGCTCGCGGCGGCGATGCTTCTTGTCGCGCAAGGCGCGCATGAACTTGACCGTCGGGTTGGAAAACCCCGTAATGACGCGCCGTTCGGGCAAGCGTTCATTCCTCGCCGAAACCGTCGCGGACCAGCGCCGCGAGCATCGCGAGCGCGGTGTCGGCATCGTCGCCGCTGACCTTGATCTCGATCGAATCGCCCTTGGCCGCGCCCAGCATCATCAGCCCCAGGATCGAGCCGCCCGAGGCGCAGGCGCCGTCCTTGCAGACCTGCACCACGACAGAGGACGGGAGCTCCGCGACGTAGTTGACGAACTTGGCACTGGCCCTGGCGTGCAGGCCGCGTCGGTTGACGATCGTCACCGACTCGCAGGCGACCTGGTCAGGCATCCTGCCCCAGGTATTCCGACGCGATCGTGATGTAGTTGCGGCCCGCGTCGCGCGCGGCGGCGGCGGCCTCGCGCACCGACATGCACTCGCGCGCCTTGGCGAGACGGATCAGCATCGGCAGGTTGATCCCCGCGATCACCTCCACGCGTCCCGCCTCCATCAGCGAGATCGCCAGGTTCGACGGCGTTCCGCCGAACAGGTCGGTCAGCACGATGGCCCCTTCGCCCGAATCGACGGCATCAATCGCCGCGCGAATCTCGGCGCGGCGCTGTTCCATGTCGTCGTTCGGGCCGATGCAGACGGTACGGACCGCAGCCTGATCGCCGACGACATGCTCCATGGCGTGAACGAATTCCTCGGCCAGATTGCCGTGGGTAACCAGGATCATCCCGATCATGTGGAAGCGAAACTCCAAATTTCCCGCGATGGTTCCCAGGTCATGGTTCTAGCGTTCACGGCGCAGCCCCCCTTCGGGCAGGTCGGCTGCGCGCGAGCCCAGGTTGCGATGCAGCAATGTGGGCGAAAATCCCGAGGCACGCAAGGCGGTAGCTAACAGCTCCGCAGTGAACACCGACCGGTGCCGGCCCCCGGTGCAGCCGAAGGCGATGTGAACATAAGCCTTTCCCTGCGCCCGGTAGCGCGGCAGCAGCATCAGCACGAGATCGCGAATGCGCGCGAATGCCTCGTCGAAAGCCGGGTCCCTGCGGATGTGGTCGCCCACCGCCTCGTCCTGTCCCGTGAGCGGACGCAGCTCGGGCACCCAGTGCGGATTGTCGAGAAACCGCATGTCGAACACGAGGTCCGCCACCGGCGGCATGCCGCGCGAGAATCCGAAGCTCGAGACCGTGACCGTCAGATCCTCGCCGGCCGATTCGGCGAAGCGCTCGCGGATCACCGCCTGCAGATCGTTCGACGAGTATCCGGTCGTGTCGATCAGCATGTCGGCCCAGCGGCGCAACGGCGCGAGCAGTTCGCGCTCGGCGCGGATTCCCGCTGAAGCGGAGCTTTCACTGGCAAGCGGATGGCGGCGGCGGGTCTCGTTGTAGCGCCGTTCGAGCTCGCGGCTCGCGCAATCGAGAAACAGCGTGGTCAGTTCGAGGTCCTCGCGCTCGGTGAGGCGCTTGACCTGCGCGATGACGCCGGCCGGATCGAATCCGCGCGTGCGCGAATCGAAGCCGAGCGCGAGCTTTCCGCGCAGATCCGATCCCTCGGGGCCCTCGATGAGACGATCGAGCAGACGGATGGGGAAGTTGTCGATGATCTCCCAGCCGAGATCCTCGAGCACGCGCAACGCCGTCGTCTTGCCCGCCCCGAGCAGCCCCGTCACCAGGAGCAGCCGCTGGCGCTTGGGGTTCGATCCGGTTTGTGCGTCCCCTGTCATCGCGCCTGTCCATGCGCTTGTGCCCGGCGAAAGAAAAGGGGACTTTCGTCCCTTCCCGGGACGATCTCAGACGCCAAGTCCATAGCGTTCGAGTGCCAGCTCCACCTTGATCGCACTGACCGGGCTGTCGGGGCTGAGCGTCAGGTGCGGGATGCGCAGCCCACCGATCGCGACGTCGCCGGCGTGCTCGACGAAGCGCGGCGCGTTCGCCTCGAGCGTGCAGACCAGGCACACCGGCACCGATCGCGCGGCGGGCATGCGCAGCAGGCCCAGATTGCGCACCTCGATGAGCCCCTCGGTGGCGGGGTGCGGCGATGCCAGCAGGAGGCCGTCCGCGACTTCAAGGCCGACGCCGTCGTCGCCGACGAGGGTGGCGCCGCGGTCGATCAGCGCCAGCGCCAACGAGGACTTGCCGCTGCCCGGGGCGCCTTCGAGCAGGACCGCACGCGCGCCGATCGCGACGCAGGTGGACTGGCGCGGGCTCAAATCTCGCCCTCCCAGGCGGGCAACGAGACGATCAGCCGCGCGCCCTCGCGTCCGTCGGCCCGCGCGCCGGCGGTGAGGCGGCCGAAATGCGCCTCGACGATGGTCCGCGCGATCGCGAGTCCGAGGCCGCTGTGCGTGCCGAATTCCTCGCTCGCCGGGCGCAGCGAGTGGAAGCGTTCGAAGATCTTCTCGCGGGCATCGGCGGGAATGCCCGGTCCCTCGTCGCTGACCGAAACGAGAACGCGGTCGCCCTCGCGCGACAAGGCGATGAGGATCGACGCGCCCGGCGGCGAAAACGACACCGCGTTGTCGATCAGGTTGTGGAACACGCGCTCGAGCCGGGGGGGCGATCCGGCGACGGTCATGTCCGCGCCGCCCTCGCGTCCGACGACGAGCTTGCAGGTGCCGTTGACGCCGCGCTGGTCGCGCTCGGCGACGAGCGCCATGATCAGGCGCAGCATGTCGACCGGCTCGAACCGGGCCCGGCTGAGTTCGGCGTCGATCCGGCTCGCGTCGGCGATCTCGGTCACGAGGAAGTCGATGCGCCGCACGTCCTGCGCGGCGATGTCGAGGAGCTGGCGGCGCAGCGCCGGGTCCTCGACGCGGCCGAGCGTCTCGACCGCGCTGCGCAGCGAGGTGAGCGGGTTCTTGAGCTCGTGCGCGACATCGGCGGCGAAGCTTTCGACCGCGTCGATGCGTTCGCGCAGCGCGGCGGTCATGTCGGAAATGGCGCGCGCAAGCAGCCCGATCTCGTCGCCGCGCTCGGGCAGGCGGGGCACGACGACCTCGCGGTCGCGGCCGAGGCGCACGCGGACCGCCGCGCGCACCAGCTTGCGCAACGGCTCGACGATCGTGCGCGCCAGGAACAGCGAGAGCAGGATCGAGATGACCAGCGCCGCGCCGACGATGATCGCCAGCGTCTGGCGCGCGTCGCGCACGTTCTGGGTGATGTCGCGGGCGTTGCGCGTGATCAGCAGCGACTCGCCGTCCTCCCCGACCGGGGCGGCGGCGATGATCACCGGCGTGCGATCTGGCGCGAGGCGAAGGCCGATGGCGCTGGTGCCGGTCTCGAGGGCCTCGGCAAGCTCGGGCCAGTTGTTCGCGCTGGGGCCGTCCGGATCGGCGTAGGCCGGGATCGGCGGCGCGCCGATGAGGAAATCCATCCCGCGGTCGAGCAGCCGCGCGGCTTTCTGCAGCGTCGATTCGCTCGCCGGATCGACGAAGACGTAGGACGGCTCCACGAGATCGAAGCTGTCTTCCTCGAGTTCGCCGTCCTCGTCGTAGAGCCGCAAGCGCAGTTGCAGGCCCGATCCGATCTGCATCATCAGCGCGCGGCGCTGCTTGCGGCTGCGCTCCTCGAGCGCGTGGGAGGTGATCTCGACCTCGGAGGCGGCAAGGCGAAAACGCTCCGCCAGCAGTTCCTTGCGGTAGCTGTCGATGTAGAAAAGGCTGCCCGCCAGCAACGCCAGGGCGATGACGTTCACCGCGAGTATCCGCGCCGTCAGCGAAACCCGCCAGGACCATCCCCAACGATTAAGCCTGCTGTCGCCGCCTCGGCTAGCCATCGGTGAATGAATAGCCGGCGCCGTAGAGCGTGTCGATCGCCGAGAACTCGGGGTCGGTCGCGCGGAACTTGCGCCGCAGCCGCTTGATGTGGCTGTCTATGGTGCGGTCGTCGACGAAGATGTCCTCGCTGTAGGCGGCATCCATGAGCTGGTTGCGGCTTTTCACCACGCCGGGCCGCACCGCCATCGCCTCGAGGATCAGGAATTCGGTGACGGTGAGCGCGACCGGCGTGCCGTCCCAGGTCACGCGGTGGCGCGCCGGATCGAGCGCAAGGCGGCCGCGCACGATCGGTTCGGGCATGTCCTCGTCGTGCGTCTCCGCGGGCTCCTGGCGCACCAGTTCGGACCGGCGCAGGATAGCGCGGATGCGGGCGACGAGCAGGCGCTGGCTGAACGGCTTGGTGATATAGTCGTCCGCCCCCATGGCAAGGCCCAGCGCCTCGTCGGGCTCCTCGTCCTTCGAGGTCAGGAAAATGACCGGCAAGGGCGATTTCTCGCGCAGTTGCTCAAGCAGCTTGAGGCCGTCCATGCGCGGCATCTTGATGTCGAAGATGGCAAGGTCGGGCGGGTTTTCGAGCAGCGCCTTCAGGGCGGTCTCGCCGTCGGTGTAGACGCGGGTCGCGAAGCCTTCTGATTGCAGGCCGATCGATACGGTGGTGAGCACGTTGCGGTCGTCGTCGACGAGGGCTATGCACTTCTGGCGACCAACGGCGACGGGTGCCTCGCTGTCTGTTCCGGCGGGTGATTCTGCCATGGTCAATTCGTTTGCATTGTCGTGGGGCGGCCTGCTGGTTTTCCGCATAGCGCAATAGCGCATTTGCATGAAGTGCACGAGACGGCACGGTGTGTCAGTTTATTGCAATGGATTCGCGGGATTTGACGCGTATTATTCGGATGGACTATGCGGCGCCGACTCTCGCTTAGCCCCCATGATCTCACGCGCCATCCGACGGGATGGTTCGTCCAACCGGAGAAGATGACTTGACCGCTTCGCTTAGCTGCCCGCTCGAAAAACAGGGGATCGTGACCAAGGCTACGGTCCATGCCAATCTCGGCACGGCGCAACTGGTCGAACATGCGGTCCGAAACGGCGAAGGCAAGCTTGCCGCCGACGGCCCCCTCGTCGTCGAGACCGGCAAGCACACCGGTCGCTCCGCCAAGGACAAGTTCATCGTCCGCGACGCCGAGACCGAGAGCACCGTGTGGTGGGGCGACGTCAACGTGCCGATGACGCCGGAACACTTCGCCGCGCTCAAGGAAGACTTCCTCAAGACCGTCGAAGGCGAGGACACGCTCTACGTCGCCGATCTGTTTGGCGGTTCGCAGGCCGAGTATCGGGTCAACGTGCGCGTCGTGAACGAATACGCCTGGCACAACCTGTTCGTCCGCACCCTTCTGGTGCGTCCGACCGAGGAGCAGCTCGAGAGCTTCGTGCCCGAGTACACGATCATCGATCTGCCGAGCTTCCGCGCCGATCCCGAACGCCACGGCTGCCGCAGCGAGACGGTTATCGCGGTCAACTTCACCGAGAAGCTGATCCTCATCGGCGGCACGGCCTATGCCGGCGAGATGAAGAAGAGCGTGTTCGGCATCCTCAACTACCTGCTGCCGACCAAGGGCGTGATGCCGATGCACTGTTCGGCCAACATCGGTCCCGACGGCAGCACCGCGGTCTTCTTCGGCCTTTCGGGAACCGGCAAGACGACGCTTTCGGCCGACGCCAGCCGCAACCTCATCGGTGACGACGAGCACGGCTGGTCGGACACCGCGGTCTTCAATTTCGAGGGCGGCTGCTATGCGAAGATGATCCGCCTCTCGCCCGAGGCCGAGCCCGAGATCTATGCAACCACCAAGCGCTTCGGCACGGTGCTCGAGAACGTGGTGATCGACCCGGAGACCCGCCAGCTCGATCTCGACGACGCCTCGCTCGCCGAGAACTCGCGCGGCGCCTATCCGATCGACTTCATTCCGAACACCTCGGAACACAACATGGGCGCGGTGCCCTCGAACGTGATCATGCTCACCGCCGATGCTTTCGGCGTACTGCCGCCGATCGCGCGGCTCTCGCCCGATCAGGCGATGTACCACTTCCTCTCGGGCTATACCGCCAAGGTCGCGGGCACCGAGATCGGCGTCACCGAGCCGCAGGCGACCTTCTCGACCTGCTTCGGCGCGCCGTTCATGCCGCGCCATCCCTCGGTCTACGGCAACCTGCTCAAGAAACGGATCGCCAAGGGCGGCGTGAAGTGCTGGCTGGTCAACACCGGCTGGTTCGGCGGCAAGGCGACGCAGGAAGGCATCAAGCGCATGCCGATCCAGGCGACCCGCGCGCTGCTCAACGCCGCGCTCGACGGCAGCCTGAACGATGCCGAGTTCCGCGAGGACCCGAATTTCGGTTTCGAGGTCCCGGTCCACGTTCCGGGCGTCGATGACAGCCTGCTCGACCAGCGTTCGGCCTGGCCCAGCACCGAGGAATACGACAAGACCGCACAGAACCTCGTGCGCCTGTTCATCGACAACTTCGCGCAGTTCGAGGATCACGTAGACGAGGGCGTGCGCAAGGCCGCGCCGACCGTTCCGGTCGCCTGAGCCCCTCGGCCGTCTGGTCAATGGTTGCCTGACATTGCCGGCCGCGTGACCTTGTCCGGTCACGCGGCTCGGTTTATTGCTCGCGGCGAGGGCCTTTAGAGGAGGAGCCACCCCCATGAGCATCTTTGATGGTATTCTGAGCCAAATCAGCGGACACAGCGATATCGCCAATCTCGCCGAAAAGCTCGGCATCGACAAGGACATGGCCGAAAAAGCCATTGCCGCACTCGGATCGGCGCATCAGAAGCAGGGCGATACGGTCGAGCTGGCGGCCAGTTCGACGGGGCTCTCTTCGGTGATTCTCAGGCAGATTGTCGAGCAGATCGGCGGCGAGGGCTCGCTCGGCGAATTCGCGCGCATGATCCAGGACGATCCGTCCAAAGTCTCGGCCTTCTTCGACCGTGACGGTGACGGCAGCGCGCTCGATGACGCCGCCGATTTCGCGAACGGCCTGTTCGGCAAGAAGTAGCTGCCAGCGGCAGAGCCGGTCCTGCCGGCACCGTTATCCCATCCGCCGCAGCCGCTGCTTCAGGGCCTCCCGCGCGCTCGGTCGAGGGCGGGGTCAGCCGTGCGTCGAGTGCCGCACCCGCAACGTGTCGCCGTCGATGCCGCCACCCTTGACGGCCTTGGACGTCTTCGGCGGCGGTGTCGTCGTCGCGCCGGTGCACGAGCCTGCCGTGCGCGGCTTGGGGGTGGTTTCGGTGGCTTTTTCGTCGGGCTTGTCTGTCATCGGAAAACCTCGCCTGGGCGTTGCTGATACCTAAGCAATGCATTTGGAGGGCAATTCGTTTCCGATCGTTCACCGTGTGACCGACGAGACGACACGAACGCGCGCTTAACCAACTCGGGCTCGCGAAGCGGCGCGCCATCGGCTATCGGACCGGCATGGCCGACATCGCCCTTTCCCTGCTCGTGCTCGCGGCGCTGCTGCTGGTCGTGGGAGCCCTCTACCTGCTGCGGCGCGGCGGCGCGCGACGGCAGGCGATTCTCATGCTCGTGCTCGCCGCGGTCATGGCCGCCAACGTCGCGCTGTGGGCCGTACCCGACGAAGCGGGACGATCGCTCGTGGACGACGGGCAGGCAGGTCCGGAACCCGCTGCCCGCTAATCGTCCGTCGGCTACTTGATCGGGCAATCCGGCGCGAGGCGCATGTCGAGATAGTTGTCGACCGAGCGCATCAGTTCCTCGATCTCGCTTTCGTAGAAGTGATTGGCGCGGGCGATCTCGTCATGATGGATCGTGATGTGCTTTTGCGTGCGCAGCTTGTCGACCAGCTTTTGCACGGCATTGGGCGTGACCACCGTGTCCGACGTGCCCTGGATGATGATGCCCGAGGCGGGGCAGGGCGCGAGGAAGCTGAAGTCGTACATGTTCGCCGGTGGCGAGACCGAGATGAAGCCACGAATCTCCGGGCGCCGCATCAGCAGTTGCATGCCGATCAGCGCGCCGAAGCTGTAACCGGCGATCCAGGTGGTCGAGGCTTCGGGGTGGATCGACTGCACCCAGTCGAGCGCCGCCGCCGCGTCCGACAATTCCCCGATGCCGTTGTCGAAGCTGCCCTGGCTGCGCCCGACACCGCGAAAGTTGAACCGCAGGGTCGCGAAGCCGCGGTTGACGAAGGTCTTGTAGAGATGCTGCGTGATCCGATCGTTCATCGTGCCGCCCGCCTGCGGGTGCGGGTGGAGGATCATCGCCACCGGCGCGCGCGGACGCGAAGCGGGTTGGAAGCGGCCTTCGAGCCGGCCTTCGGGACCAGGAAAGATTACTGCGGGCATGGAATAGAGAACCCCGGGTTTGTGCCAGATCTTGCGCCAGATCTTGATGACGCCCCGGCTTCAGGGGACAGACCTGGACGCCGGGGATGATTAAGAGAGTGGTTCGCTATATAGAAACACGCGGAATGAAAACAACTTGCAAACGATGACCGCGAAATCGCTTTATCTTGATCATGCCGCCACCACGCCGCTCCTGCCCGAGGCGCGCGAGGCGATGATGCGCGGGTTCGCGGTCTGGGCCAATCCCTCAAGCCCGCATGCGGCCGGCCGCGCGGCGCGCGCGGCGCTCGAGGATGCGCGCGACCGGGTGAAGCGGGCGCTTGGCTGGCCGCACGAGATCGTGTTCACCGCCAGCGCGACCGAGGCGCTGGCGCTGGCGGCCCGGCACGCCAAGGCGGACCTCGCGGCGGTTTCAAGCGTCGAGCACGATGCCGTCCTGCGGCTAGCTGGCGAGGCCGTGCGGATCGAGGTCGACGCATGCGGCAGGGTCGATCCCGCCCGCTGCGGGACAGGGGGCCTGGTTGCCGTGCAGCAGGTCAATTCGGAGACCGGCGTCGTCCAGCCGCTCGACCGGGTCGCGGCGCAGGTGCGGCGATCGGGCGGGCTGCTGCTCGCCGATTGCGCGCAGGGCGCGGGCAAGCTCGATCTTCCCGATGCGGATCTCATTGCCGTTTCCGCACACAAGTTCGGCGGGCCGATCGGCGTCGGCGCGCTGCTCGTGCGCGAATGGGCCTTGCTCGAGGCGGTCGGCGGCCAGGAACGCGGCTATCGCCCAGGTACCGAAAACCTGCCCGGCGCGCTGGCGATGGCGGCGGCGCTCGAGGCGGGGCGCGACTGGCTGGGCGAAGCCGCGCGGCTGCGCGTGATGCTTGAGGAAGGCGTGCAGGCGGCCGGTGGTGAGATCGTCGCGGCCGGTGCCGAGCGATGCCCGACGATCGGCGCGGTGCGAATGCCGGGGCTGGCCGCCGCGCTCCAGTTGATCCGTTTCGATGTGCAGGGGATCGCGGTCTCGGCGGGGAGCGCCTGCTCCTCGGGTTCGATGCGCCCCAGCCATGTGCTGGCGGCGATGCGGCTGGGCGAGCGCGCCGCCGCCGAGACGATCCGGGTGAGCATCGGGCGCGAGACGCGCGAGGCCGATGTCGTTCGCTTCCTCGATGCCTGGCAGGCGATCGCGCGATCGGTTCGGACCGCGGCGTGATCTATCTCGACTATCAGGCGACCACGCCGCTCGCCCCCGAAGCACGCGAGGCGATGCTGCCCTGGCTGGGCGGGCCGGACACGCCTGGCTTCGCCAATCCGCACAGCGCACACCGGCCCGGCCGGGCGGCGGCCGCCGCGATCGAGATCGCGCGCGAACAGGTCGCGGGGCTGCTGCCGCCGGGCGGGCGGGTGATCTTCACTTCCGGTGCGACCGAGGCGATCAACCTCGCGATGAAGGGCGCGGCGCAGCGCGGCGAGGATGACGTCGTGGCCGTGAGCGCGATCGAACATGCCGCCGTGCTCGACTGTGCCGAGGCCATGCGCGGCGAGACTGAAGTGCGCGTTCTTTCTGTTGACGGCGAGGGTCTGGTCGCGGGCGATCTCGTGATGCCCGAGCGCTTGCGGCTCGCGGCGGTCATGCAGGTCAACAACGAGATCGGCACGATCCAGCCGGTCGCGGCGCTGGCCGGGGCGGCGCACCGCGCCGGAGGGCTGTTCCTGTGCGACGCGGTGCAGGGCGCGGGCAAGCTCGCCGCGCCGGGCGAGGCCGACATGATCGCGATCTCGGGGCACAAGCTGCATGGCCCCAAGGGGATCGGCGCGCTGTGGCTGCGCGACGGCATCGCGCTTGATCCGCTGATGCACGGCGGCGGTCAGGAGCAGGGCCTGCGCTCGGGCACGCTCAGCCCCGCCTTGTGCGCCGGGTTCGGCGCGGCGGCGTCGCTTGCAGCCGAGAGGCTCGAGGCCGATACCGCGCATGTTCGCACGCTGTGGCAAAGCGCCCGGGCGATCCTTTCGCGCTGGACGCTCAACGGTTCGGGCGAGCAGCGCTGGCACGGCAATCTCAATGTCCGGCTCGACGGCCTCGACGTCGCGCGGCTTATGTCGGACTTGCGCGACATCGCCTTTTCCGCCGGATCGGCCTGCGCCAGCGGCTCGGGTCGCCCCAGCCACGTGCTCAAGGCGATCGGCCTTGCGGACAGGAGTGCGAAAGCCTCTATCCGCCTCGGATTCGGGAGATATACTGCGCTTTCGGATTTGGAGGATGCCTGCGCACGTATCGAAGCCGCGGCGGCGGCGCAGGGAGTTTGAAGTGTTGAGCGTTTGTTTTGTGACCGCCGAGGGTGACAGGGTGATGGCACAGGCCGAACCCGGCTCGCGGCTTCTCGAAGTCGCGCAGTCGGCGGGCATGCCGCTCGAGGGGACCTGCGAAGGGCAGATGGCCTGCTCGACGTGCCATGTCATCGTCGCGAGCGACTGGTTCTCGCGGCTGCCGGAAGCCTCCGCCGACGAGGAGGACATGCTCGATCTCGCCGCCGGGGTGTGCCGCACCAGCCGCCTCTCGTGCCAGATCGAACTGACCAGCGAGATGGACGGGCTGGAAGTGCGCATCCCCGGCGTCTCGCGCGATATGCAGATCCGCTAGACGCCGGGGCGCTTCTTCAAGCGCGGCCGTTAGGGCCAAGGCTGTGCCATCAGGCCGGGACCGTGGCGCCCACGGCCTCGATGAGAGCCTTCGAGAAGGCCGGGATGTCATCCGGATTGCGGCTGGTGATCAGGTTGCCGTCGACGACCACTTCCTCGTCCACGACGTTCGCGCCCGCATTGCGCAAATCGGTGCGGACCGAGGGCCAGCTCGTGACCTTGCGGCCCTGCACGACGTCGGCCTCGACCAGCAGCCACGGGCCGTGGCAGATCGCCGCCACGGGCTTGCCCGCCGTCACGAACTCGCGCACCAGAGAGACCGCTCGTTCCTCGAGGCGCAGACTGTCGGGGTTCATCTGACCGCCGGGCAGCATGATCGCGTCGAACTTGTCCGCTTCCACTTCGGCGAGCGTCAGGTCTACGCCGACCTTTTTGCCCCAGTCGGTGTGATCCCAGCCCTTGATCGTTCCAGACTTGGGGCTGGCGACCACCGTCTCGATGCCGGCGTCGTCGAGAGCGCGGCGCGGTTCGAGCAGTTCGGACTGCTCGAAACCGTCGGTGGCGATGATGAGGACCTTGCTGGCCATGAGATATCTCCTTGGAATTTCTCGAACTATACCAGACCAACGGAAGCGCGGGGTCTGTTGTTCCGGACTTCGCGACGCTCCGTCTCACGCCAGCGTCGCCTCCTCGGACCCGACCCGTCTTGCGGCGAGGCGCGGATCGGCCGTCACCCGCCCGGTTCCTATGGATAATGCCCGCCTTGCTCCTTCCGGTCGGAATCGCCGCCTGCTAGGGCCGATGCCATGGTCAGCACCACCGATGACGATTCCGATCCGTTCGACGCGATCGTCGATGCGCCGTTCGATGCGGCGTTGTCCGAGCGCTACCTCGTCTACGCGCTCTCGACGATCACCGCGCGCTCGCTGCCGGACCTGCGCGACGGGCTGAAACCGGTCCACCGCCGGCTGCTGTGGGCGATGCGGCAGTTGAAGCTCGATCCGGCGAGCGCCTACAAGAAATCCGCGCGCGTCGTCGGCGACGTGATCGGCAAGTACCACCCGCATGGCGACGCCTCGGTCTATGACGCGATGGTCCGGCTCGCGCAGGACTTCGCGCTGCGCTATCCGCTGGTGCAGGGACAGGGCAACTTCGGCAACATCGACGGCGACAATGCCGCGGCCTACCGTTACACCGAGGCGCGGCTGACCAAGACCGCGATCCAGCTCATGGCAGGGCTCGACGAAGGCACGGTCGATTTCCAGCCGACCTACAACGGCGAGGAGGAAGAGCCCGAGATCTTCCCCGGCCTCTTTCCCAACCTGCTCGCCAACGGTGCGACCGGCATCGCGGTGGGCATGGCGACCTCGATCCCCAGCCACAACGTCGCCGAAGTAATCGACGCCTCGTTGATGCTGATCGACAATCCCCACGCCGAGCACGCCGACATCATGCAGGTGTTCAAGGGGCCGGACTTCGCCACCGGCGGGCTCGTCGTCGACAGCCCCGAGGCGATCAGCGCCGCCTACGAGACCGGCAAGGGCGCCTTTCGCGTGCGCGGCCGTTTCTCGACCGGCAAGAACGGCAGCGGCATCGACGCGCCCTGGGAGGAAACCGGCATCGAGAAGCTCGGCGGCGGCCAGTGGCAGCTCGTCGTTTCAGAAATCCCCTACATGCTGCCCAAGGGCAAGCTGATCGAACAGATCGCGCAGCTTATAGCAGACCGCAAGCTGCCGATCCTGGAAGACGTGCGTGACGAGAGCGACGAACAGATCCGCATCGTGCTCGTGCCCAAGAGCCGCAACGTCGATCCCGAGCTGCTCAAGGAAAGCCTCTACCGGCTGACCGACCTCGAGAACCGCTTCACGCTCAACCTGAACGTGCTCGACGCGGGCCGCACGCCGGGCGTGCTGGGGATCAAGCTGCTGCTGCAGGAGTGGATCAAGTCCCAGATCGACATCCTCCAGCGGCGCACCCGCCACCGGCTCGACAAGATCGCCTCGCGGCTCGAACTCGTCGAAGGCTACATCGTCGCCTACCTCAATCTCGACCGGATCATCGAGATCATCCGCACCGAGGACGAGCCCAAGCCGGTGATGATGGCCGAGTTCAACCTGACCGACCGCCAGGCCGAGGCGATCCTCAACATGCGCCTGCGCTCGCTGCGCAAGCTCGAGGAAATGGAGCTGCGCCAGGAGCGCGAGGACCTGCTCAAGGAGCAGGACGAACTCAACAAGCTGCTCGAAAGCCCGGCGCGCCAGCGCACGCGCCTGAAGCGCGATCTCGGCAACCTGCGCAAGGACTATGCCGAGGATACCGCGCTCGGCCGCCGCCGCACCACCATCGCGCAGGCCGCGCCGACGGTCGAGTTCTCGATGGACGCGATGATCGAGAAGGAGCCGATCACGGTGATTCTCTCGCAGCGCGGCTGGATTCGCGCGGCGCGCGGTCACGTGGCGCTCGACGGCGACTTCAAGTTCAAGGAGGGCGACGGCCCCGCCTTCGCCTTCCACGCACAGACCACGGACAAGCTGCTGATCGCGCTCGACAACGGCCGCTTCTACACACTCGGCGCGGACAAGCTGCCGGGCGCGCGCGGCTTCGGCGAGCCGGTGCGCACGATGCTCGACATCGACGCCGATGCGCAGATCGTCGCGGTGCTGCCGCACAAGCCCAAGATGCAGCTTTTGCTCGCCTCGAGCGTGGGCAAGGGTTTCGCCGCCGAGAGCGAGGAACTGCTTGCCGAGACGCGCAAGGGCAGAGCGGTGGTCACCACCAAGCCGGGCGTGAAGCTGGCGGTCGTGCGCGAGATCCCGCCCGAGCACGATCATGTCGCGGTCGTCGGCGACAACCGCAAGCTGGTGGTCTTCAGCCTCGAGGAACTGCCGGTGCTCGCCAAGGGGCAGGGCGTCACGCTCCAGCGCTACCGCGACGGCGGTCTGGCGGATGCGACCACGCTCAAGCTCGAGGATGGGCTGTCCTGGACGATGGGCGGCGAATCCGGTCGCACGCGGACCGAGAAGGACATGATCATGTGGAAGGTCGCGCGCGGCGCCGCCGGCCGCCTTCCGCCCCAGGGCTTTCCGCGCGACAACAAGTTCTGAGCTGATAGACTTCGCGTCCGTTCGACGGAGGATCGAAAGCGATGCCCGTGCGCCTGACGTCTCTGCTGCTGGCGATTGCCGCTATAGTGTCGGTTCCTTGCTTCGCGCGGGACGCCCCCTTCGCGCCAGACGCCGCGCTGGACAACCGGGTCTATGAAGGTCCGGTCATCGACATGCATGTCCACACCGCCGGCGCGGGCGAGAACGGACCGCCGGGCAGCATGGTCTGCGTCGGCGCCGCGGCGGACTTGCGCTTCGATCCGCGCGAGCCCTGGATGGAGGCGCTGGGGCGGTCGATGGCCCGGCCAGCCTGCGACGATCCCATCAAGGGAGCGATGACCGACGTCGAGAACCGCGACGGAACGATCGCCGCGCTGCGCCGCCATCGCGCGCGCGCCGTGCTCAGCGGCGATCTCGCGAGCCGCAAGGACTGGATGGACGCCGCGCCCGCAGGCCTGTTCATTCCGGCGCAGTACCTGAGCTGGGCCGACCTGCCCGACTATCCGCCAGAGGCGATCGCCGCCGCGTTCGATCGCGGCGAGATCGCGCTCCTGTCCGAAGTGACGATCCAGTACCGTGGGGTCTTCGCCGACGATCCGCGCTTCGAGCCCTACTGGAAGATGGCCGAGGACAAGGGCATTCCGGTCGGCATCCATGTCGGCGTCGGGCCACCTGGCTCGCCGATGGTCTTCCCGGAATATCGGCTGCAGAACCCGAAGCATCTCGAAGCCGTGCTCACCCGCCACCCGCGCCTGCGCGTTTACATGATGCACGCCGGCTGGCCCTATGCCGAGGACCTCAAGGCCATGTTCTATGCCTGGCCGCAGCTCATGGTCGATACCGGGGTGTTGCAGGTGGCGCTGACGGGCGAGGAGTACTACCGCTTCCTCAAGGACATAGTCGAGGCCGGGTTCGCCGACCGCATCATGTTCGGTTCGGATCAGATGAACTGGCCGGGGCTGATCGACGAGGGCGTGTCCGCGATCAACGCGGCGCCGTTCCTGACGTACGGACAGAAAAAGGCGATCCTGCACGACAACGCCGCGCGGTTCCTGCGGCTCGACGAGTAGCCGTCTAGCTCTCCGTCACCGGCTGCGGGTGATTGGGCACGAGGATCAGCGTGTTGTCCTCCACCCGCCACGCCGCGAGGCGCGAGAGCAGGTTCATGCCGATCACGTTGGTGTCGCCGAGCCCCGGCGCGACGACCGCGTCGAGCCCGCGGGCGACGACGTTGCCGAAGCGCAGCTCGTCGATCGTGGCGAGTTCGGCGCGGATGTTGCCGTTTGCCGTGCGCATGTTGACCGCCTGCGGAAACTGGCGTTGCGGCACGCCCGCCTGCGTCGCGGTGCGCGGCGAGATCGCGGTGAGCGTCGCGCCGGTATCGACGAGGAAGCGCTGTTCCACGCCGTTCACCGTGGCGCGGATCCAGAAATGGCCGTCGCGGTCCATCGGCACGCGCGTCTCGCCGCCCTCGACGACCTGGGCGGGCATGTCGAGCTGCGGCAGCGCGAAGTCGTTGCCGGTGGTGAAGCGCGTGACTTGCGCGATCGTGAGCAGCAGCGCGGCCAGCAGGCCGAGGTTGCCGACACCGCGCACGAAACCGCCCGCCATCGGCGCGGAGCGGCGGATCATGCCGCCGAGCGTCGTCAGAAAGATCGCCGCGATGGCGAGCGTGAGCAGCGGCTGCATGCGCAGGAAATCGACAAGGTCGGAAAAGCTGGAACTGTCCATTTCCCGCCTTTCTAGCACACCAATGCTTGCGCTGGGCTGACCGGGATCAGCGCGCCACCGCTTCGTTGAGCAGTTGCTCGACGCGTTTGCGGCCGGGGAAGCCCTCGGCAATCCAGCGCTCCTCGATCGCGCGCAGCACGCGGGCGACCTCGGGCCCCGCACCGACGCCGCGCGCGACGATCTCGCCGCCTCGCAAGGGCAGTTGGGGCACGTCCCAGCCTTCGAGCGGGGCGATGTCGGCGCCCGCGATCAGGAGCCGGTCGAGCGCGGCTTCGCGGCCGATGCGGTATGCCAGCGGTCTTGCGGCGTCGGCGTGGCCTTCGCGCGCTGCCGCCAGCGCGAGCCGCTTCTTCTGCGCGCCCGAGAGCCGGAAGCGCGCGGCGACCTGCTCGGCGAGCGGGACGTCGGGCGGCAGCAGCGCGGCAAGGCGACGCAACGCATCGGGCGCGACCTTCTGGCGGTGTTCCTGCGCCACCAACGCGGCAAGCGCTCCGGGATCGGCCTCGGGCAGGATCACCGCGAGCACGCCGAGCTGCGCCATGCGCGCCACGGTCGGCGCGGGATCGGGCAGGCCGAGCAGGTTCATCGTCTCCATGCCGATGCGCTCGCGCGAGAGGCCCTTCAGCGTATCGGCCAGTTCGGCGCAAGCCTTTTCAGATGCATCATCAGCAGGTTGTGAACCGAATCTTGCCTGAAACCTGAAGTATCGCAGGATGCGCAAGTGGTCCTCGCGGATGCGTTCGCGCGGGTCGCCGATGAAGCGAACGGTGCGGCTTTCGAGATCGGCGAGGCCGCCGAACCAGTCGAAGATCTCGCGGCTCGCCGGGTCGGCGAAGAGCGCGTTGATGGTGAAGTCGCGCCGCGCGGCGTCCTCGCGCCAGTCCTCGGCAAAGGCGACCGTGGCATGGCGCCCGTCGGTCGAAACGTCACGCCGCAGCGTGGTGATCTCGACCGCACCGCCGGCGAGGACGGCGGTCACAGTGCCATGCGCGATCCCGGTCGGCACGCTCTTGATCCCGGCCTCGTCGAGGCGTGCGATCACCGCGTCGGGCAGCAGGCGCGTGGCGATGTCGATATCCTTGACCGGCAAGCCGAGCAGCGTGTCGCGGACGGCGCCGCCGACGTAGCGCGCGTTGCCCTCGCCGAGCGCGCCAACGAGCGCGGCCAGGTCCTCGCGGCGAGTCCAGTCGGCTTCGGGCAGCAAGCTAGTCATGCCATTTGAGCCGTCCGGCGAGGTTGTGGAGGATCGCGCCGGTCACACCCCAGATCTGGTGGCCCTCCCAGTCGATCTCGACGAAGTTGTGCGTGCGGTCTTCCCACTCGATCGACTTGATCTGCTGGTTCGCCGGATCGAGCACGAAGTCCACCGGCGCCTCGAACCACTGCGCGACTTCGGCGGGGTTCGGCCGGATCTCGATGTCGGGCGAGACGACGCCGATCACCGGCGTGATCTCGTAGCCCGAGCCGGTGCGGTAGCGATCGCTCTCGCCCACGACGCGCACCGCCGCGCGGTCGATGCCCAGTTCCTCCCAGGCCTCGCGCAGCGCGGCGGTGACCGCGTCCTCGCCGGGATCGACGCGGCCGCCCGGAAAGGCGATCTGCCCGGCATGGGCCCGCATGTTCGAGGGGCGGTGGAGGAACAGCATGCCCGGCCGCTCGCGCTCGACGATGGTGACGAGCACGGCGGCGGGGATGAAGCTCTCGATCTCGTGGATACGCGGGTCGATCCAAAGGGCCTGCGGGGCCGCCGCGTGCCCGGTTTCGTATTTGCGGAAGACGTGATCGAAAAGCATGCTCATGCCGGGGTCAGCGAGAATTCCACGCCCTGGCTCGTGACCGAAGCGCCGCTTCCGGCCAGCGCGATCTCGGCGAGCTGCGCCCATGTGCTGCGGTTGAGCCGCGCCTCGGTGCCGTGGCGCACGGCGACGTAGATCGCGGGGGTCTCGCGATCGCCGGCCGCGCGGATCGGATGCTCGGGGCCGGCGATGACGAGATCGTCGGTGTTGAGCCGGAATGCGAGCGCGTCGCCGTCCTGCCGCACGTCGGTGGCAATGAAGGCGGCGTCGTCGACCGCGATCGCGAGCTTCTGGGTCGGCGTCACCAGCCAGTGCTGCCCGTCGGCGTCGCGCAGCAGCAGCGAAGCGAAGGCGCGCACCATCGCCGCGCGGCGGATCTCGCTGCCCTGATGGAACCAGCGGCCGTCCGCCGCGATCCGCATCTCGCTGTCGCCCACGTGTTCGGGCGACCACTGGTCGAGCGGCGGCAGTTTGCGCGCGGTGACGAGATCGGCGATCTCGGCCAGCGAGAGGCCGGCAAGCTCGGGGGGAGGCTCGTAAGGCATCGGATCGCGATGCCAGATCGGCTCAGCCGCGCCAAGGCCCCAGCATGCCCTCGCGGGGCAGAACGCCCGGGTTGTCGCAGCGCACCAGCAGCCGGGCCGGGTCCCAGGGACCGGGAAGCGACCAGCCTCCGGTCGGCGCCGCGCTGAAGCCCCAGAAGCGGCCGTAGTAGTCGGCATCGCCGATCAGAACTTGCGGCAGCGGCGCGCCGGGCGCGATGCAGGCGAGCGTGGCGGACATCAGCGCCTTGCCGTAGCCCTGCTCCTGCAACTCGGGCAGCACCGCGACGGGGCCGACCATGATCATCGGATGCGGCTTTCCGGCATCGTCGGTGAGCGCGACCGGCCAGCACTGGATCGTCCCTGCGAGCTGGTCGTGCGCGTCGAGCACGGCGAAGCTGAGGCCGGGCAGCCAGTCCATGCCTTCGCGGACCTTGTAGGCGGTTCGCTGGCCGCGCTCGGGTTCGAAGGCGCGATCGAGCAATTGCTCGACCAGCACGGGATCGACGTTATCGAGCGGGATGATCGCGGCTTCGGACATAGCCGGCGCGCCGATAGGGGCTGCGCGCGCCGTTGTCGATGGCGTTTACCGTCCGGTCGGGACCATTTTGAGCAATCGGCTCGCGCCGCGCTCCTCGCCGTCCTCGAGCAGCCAGATCGCGCCGTCCGGTCCCTGCTCGATCTCGCGGATTCGGTGTTCGGTGGGATAGCGAGCCACTTCGCGGGCGCTGGTGCCCTCGATCGCGACGCGCACGATGCCTGCCGGCTTCATCGCCGCGATCACCGCCTCGCCCTTCCATTCGGGGAAGGCGTCGCCGGTGTAGAAGATGAAATCGCCCGGTGCGATCACCGGGTCCCAGCTTATCGCGGGCGCGGCGAGGTCGGGACGCGTCGAATGGTCGGGGATCGCCTCGCCGTCGTAGTGGACGCCGTTCGAGACCAGCGGCCAGCCGTAGTTGCGGCCCGGCTCGACGAGGTTGAGTTCATCGCCGCCGCGCGGGCCGTGCTCGAGATCCCACAAGCGCCCCGCTGGATCGAACGCGAGGCCGAGCACGTTGCGATGGCCGTAGGACCAGATCTGGTTGGTCGGCGCGGGTTTGTCCGCCATCGGGTTGCCGGCGGCGGGTGTCCCGTCCGGATCGAGCCGCACGATCGTTCCCAGGTTGTTGGTCATATCCTGCGCCGGGCTCATTTTCTGGCGCTCGCCCGACGAGATGAACAGGTGCTGCCTGTCGGGCGAGAAGGCGATGCGATGCGAATAGTGGCCGCGCCCGGTGACCTTGGGCTGCTGGCGCCAGATCACCTCGAGATCCTCGAGGGCGCAGGCGTCCGGTTCCGCGCACACGAGATTCGCGCGGCCGACCGCCGCGCCGCGCGTGTTTCCGTCGCCCGCCTCGGCCCAGCTCAGGTAGACGGTGCGGCGGTCGAGCGTGTCGCTCGTCTGGCCGGGCGCGAAGACGAAATCGCCCAAACCGCCTTGTCCGCCGTAATCGACCTCGGGCACGCCGGAAACGGTGCCCATGGTGCCGTCGGGCCTCATGAAGCGCAGGCGGCCCTTCATCTCGGTGACGAAAAGCGTGCCGGTGCCCTCGTCGAAATCCATGGCCCAGGGCTCGTCGAACTGCTGCACGACCTCGATCGTGAAGGGGGCTCCGGAGCCGGTTTCCCGAGCGTTTTCCCCGGATGCGGCCTCGCCGCAACTTGCGAGACCGAGAGCGAGAGGCGATACGAGAGTGAGGAAGCGAAGAGTTGTCATGGTCCTCCTAACGCAGATCGCCGCCGATGGTGTCAACGGTATCATCGTCGGCGTTGACGAAGCCGGACGCGGTCCGCTGGCCGGACCGGTCGTGGCCGGTGCGGTCGTGCTGTGCAAGCCCCGGCCCGCCGGGCTCGACGATTCCAAGAAGCTCACGCGCGAACGCCGCGCGCAGCTCGAGGCGACGATCAAGCGCCGCTGCACATGGGCGGTCGGCGTGGTCGACGTCGACGAGATCGACCGGCTCAACATCTTCGGCGCGACCATGCTGGCGATGACCCTGGCGGTCTCGTCGCTGTGCGAGCAACTCGGCTGCGATCCGCTGGAAGTGCGGGTCGACGGCAACCTGACTCCGGCGGGCCGGCGTCCGGAGTGGCGCTGGAAGGCGCGCGCGATCGTCGGCGGTGATGCCGTGGAGCCGTGCATCTCGGCCGCCTCTATCATCGCCAAGGAACACCGCGACCGCCTGATGCGCGAGCTTGCGCTGGCGCACCCGCACTATGGCTGGGAGCGCAACGCGGGCTACGGCACGCCCGAGCATCTCGCGGCGCTGCGCGAACACGGACCCACACCCTGGCATCGCCGCAGCTTCGCGCCGGTCGCGCAACTTGAGATGGCGCTATGAAGGGCTTCACCGCCGCCGATGTGCCCGACCTTGCGGGCAAGTGCGTGATGGTGACCGGGGCGAACACCGGCATCGGCTTCGAGGCCGCCAAGGTGCTTGCCGCGCGGCATGCGCGTGTGCTGCTCGCCTGCCGCAGCGAGGACCGGGCAAGCGCGGCAATGGACGCGATCCGGCGGGAGGTGCCTGCGGCCGACCTCGCCTTCGTGGCGCTCGACCAGGCCGATCTCGAAAGCGTGCGCGCCTGCGCCGCCCAGATCGCGGACGAACCGCGCCTCGACGTGCTGCTCAACAACGCCGGAGTCATGTTTCCGCCGCTGACGCGAACCGCGCAGGGTCACGAATTGCAGTTCGGCGTGAACCATCTCGGCACCTTCGCGCTGACCGGACTGCTGCTGCCCAAACTAACGCAGTCGCCGGGCGCGCGCGTCGTCGTGACGGCGAGCCTCGCGCACTGGAGCGGCGACATCAAATGGGACGATCTCGACGCGCACCGGAGCTACGAGCGGGGCAAGCGCTATTCGGACAGCAAGCTGATGAACCTGCTGTTCGCGCACGAACTCGATCGCAGGCTGCGCGCGGCGGGCTCGCCGGTGAGCGCGATGGCATGCCATCCCGGTGTCGCGGCCACCGAACTGGTGCGCCACTTGCCGTGGATCGCGCGCGCGACCTGGCCGATCGTCAATCTGCTGCTCAACACGCCGGCGCAGGGAGCCTGGCCCGCGCTGCAGGCGGCGACCGATTCCGGGGCGCAGCCGGGCGGCTATTACGGACCGAGAGGCTTTCGCGGCACGCGCGGGGATTCCGGCCTCTCGCCGCGCAGCAAGGCCTCGCGCGAAGATGCCCTGGCAGAGCGGCTCTGGAAGGTGTCGGTCGAGATGACCGGGATCGATCCGGACTTCGCCGCGCGCTGAAAATATTTTCGGGCCGAATCCGCTCGACTCCGCATCCAGATATGGTGGCGCTCTTCGGGGGCGCATGCCACATCTTGTGTCGGACTCGTTCCGTTCTTGCCGTCTTAACCTCCCCTAAACCATGAAACGTCAGGATTCCCGGCGAGTCGCGGCTTGACGGCGAGTCGCCGAAGACTCACCCTAGGGAATTCAGGGGCAAGTCGGAGCGGTCATGGCCGAGGTGATGTTGAAGGAGCGCCGGGCGGCGCAGGTGACGCGCGCGGTGCTGCCGCTCGGACAGATTCTCGATGGCGACTGCGTCGAGGCGATGCGCGGCCTGCCCGACGCCTGCGTCGACATGGTCTTCGCCGATCCGCCCTACAACCTCCAGCTCGGCGGCGACCTCGAACGGCCCGACGGCAGCCAGGTCGACGCCGTCAACGACGAGTGGGACAAGTTCGACAGCTTCGCCACCTACGACGCCTTCACCCGGGCATGGCTCGCAGAGGCGCGCCGGGTGCTCAAGCCCAACGGCTCACTCTGGGTGATCGGCAGCTATCACAACATCTTCCGCGTCGGCGCGACGCTCCAGGACATGGGCTTCTGGATCCTCAACGACATCGTCTGGCGCAAGGCCAACCCGATGCCCAACTTCAAGGGGACGCGCTTCACCAACGCCCACGAGACGCTGATCTGGGCCTCGCTAGGCGAGAAGGCGCGCTATACCTTCAATTACCGCGCGATGAAGACGCTCAACGACGAGTTGCAGATGCGCTCGGACTGGGTGCTGCCGATCTGCGCGGGACAGGAACGGCTCAGGAAGGACGGCGCGAAGGTTCATCCCACGCAGAAGCCCGAGGCGCTGCTCTATCGCGTGATGCTGGCGACGACCAACAAGGGCGACGTGGTGCTCGATCCCTTCTTCGGCACGGGCACGACCGGCGCGGTCGCGCGGCGGCTGGGCCGCGAATGGATCGGCTGCGAGCGCGAGGAGGCTTACCGTGCGGCGGCGCGCGAGCGGATCGAGATGGCGCTGCCGCTCGATGAAAGCGCGCTCACCACGATGCAGAGCCGCAAGTCCGCGCCTAAGGTGGCCTTCGGAGTGCTGGTGGAAACCGGCCTGATCGCGCCCGGCACCGAGCTTACCGCCAAGAAGGGCAAGTACCGCGCGACCGTGCGCGCCGACGGCTCGCTTCTGGCCGATGGGATCGACGGTTCGATCCACGGCGTCGGCGCGAAAGTGCAGGGGGCTTCGGCCTGCAACGGCTGGACCTTCTGGCACCTTGAGCACGAGGGCCAGGTCAAGCCGATCGACGCGATCCGCCAGCTCTACCTGCTCGCCACCGAACCGTGAGATCGCCGCGGCGCAGATGAGCCAGTCCGTCTATATCCGGCCGATCGCACTCGTCGACAGCCCGCAGTGCGAGGAGGGCGAGGCGATTCGCCTAGGCGGCGCGATGGTCTGGGCGAGCCGTTTCGCGCTGATCGTGCGCGAAGGTGGCCGCGTCGTCTCGCGCGAGCGCGTCGCGGCCTGCGAGATGGCCGATGCCATCGCTGGCCTGCGCGATGCGCTGGGCGCCGAAGCGGAGGCACAATGGGCGGCCCTTCGCATGGTTCACGCCCCGTTGACGTGCGGCGAACGGGTAATCCGTCTGGACCAGCCGCAGGTCATGGGCATTCTCAACCTCACGCCCGACAGCTTCTCCGACGGCGGTGAGTTCCTCGATCGGCCCGACGTCGGGCGCGCGCATGCTGCGGCCATGCTCGAAGCGGGCGCGGCGATCATCGACGTGGGTGGGGAATCGACTCGTCCCGGGGCGGCGGCGGTTTGGGAGGGCGACGAGATTCAGCGCGTCGTTCCCATGGTCGAGCATCTTGCCGCGACGGGCGCGGCCATCAGCGTCGATACGCGCCGCGCGGCGGTGATGGAGGCCGCGCTCGGCGCGGGCGCGCATGTCCTCAACGACGTCTCCGCCTTGCGCTACGACCCGCGCAGCCTCGAACTGGCGGCGGCGACCGGTGTACCGGTCGTGCTGATGCACGCGCCGGGCGAGGGCGACGCGCTCCACGACGGCCCCGGCTACGGCGATGTCGTGACCGATGTGTTCGACTGGCTGCGCGAGCGGCGTGACATCGCGATCGCCGCCGGGATCGCGCGCGAGCGGATCGTGCTCGATCCGGGCATCGGCTTCGGCAAGACGGTTTCCGAGAATCTCGCGCTGATGAATGCGCTGCCGATGTTCCATGCGCTGGGCCAGCCGCTGCTCGTCGGTGCTAGCCGCAAGCGCCTGATCGGGGCGCTCGCCAACGAGGCTCCCGCGCACGAGCGGCTCGGCGGTTCGCTCACGCTGGCGCTCAAGGCGGTCGAGGCAGGAGTGCACCTCCTGCGCGTGCACGACGTGGCGCAGACGGTGCAGGCGGTGCGCGTCTGGCGCGGCATGCGGGACGCGGCTCTGACCGATTTCAGCCAGCTTCCGGCGCTCTGATCGAAGCTGTCTGCTAGATTAACCACCTGAAAATTATGTAAAAAAGTGGCGCTATCGGCGCAGCCTGCCCGCCGCGCGGAACGGCTCGACGGATTGGCGGGAGGCATTTGCCCGGTTCCTCGTTGAGCCTTCCGAACGCAGGCAATCGGGCCTTGCGTCACGTTGAGAAGGGGAACCCAAATGACCCGCAACATCACCAAGTCCGCACGTATCGCCGTTGCCGCTCTGGCGCTCGCGCCCGCGACGGCCATGGCCATTCCGATGCTCTACGAGGAGCAGCTCGCCCATTCCGAGGAAACGCGGATCATCCGCTATCCGATCGCCGGAATCGAGAACCAGTGGTGGTTCAACTACCGCAGCAACGTCGGCGAGGCCAGGAAGGAACTCGCCAGTGACCTCAAGCGCGCGAGCGACACCGAGGATAAGCGCGACGCCTGGGACGAATATGCCGGCGAACTCAAGGATGAGCGCGTCGATTACGTCAAGAAGATGCAGAAGAAGGGTTATCCGGTCGGCGAGGTCTACGTCGGCGACTGATCCCGTTCCCGATCACGCAAGGGCGGCGGCGGGCCGGGCAGGCCGCGCCGCCCTTGTCGTGCCGGCGCGCCGTCAGGCGGCGTTGTCGATGCCGAGTTCGGAGAGCTTGCGGTAGAGCGTCGAGCGGCCGATGCCGAGCCGCCGCGCCACTTCGGTCATCCGCCCCCGGTAGAGGCCGATCGCCAAACGGATCACGTCGGCCTCGATCTCCTCCAGCGGGCGCAGGTTGCCGTCGGCAGTGTAGAGCATCACGCCCGCATCCTCGTGCCGGCTTGTGGACAACCCTGTGGACTGGTCTGTGCCCAGGATGTCGAGAAGCTGTGGAAAGTCTTCCGAGGTCAACGCGTCGCCGTCGCAGAACACCGCGGCGCGGAACAGCACCGCCTGAAGCTGGCGCACGTTTCCCGGCCAGTCGTAGGCGGCGAGCAGCGAGAGCGCGCCGTCGGTGATGCCGAGTTCGCGCAGGCCCGGCTGCTCGCCGATGCGCGCGAGGAAGAAACGCGAGAGCGGCGAGATGTCGCCGGTGCGCTCGCGCAGCGGCGGCAGCTCGACGGTCACCGGGGCCAGCGCCTCGTGGAGTTCGGGCAGGAACAGCCCGGCGTCGACCAGCTCGCGCAGCGGCATGTTGCTGGCCGCGAGCACGCGCACGTCGACGCGGAAGCTGTGCCGCGCACCGATCGGCCGGACGCCGTTCTTGCGCAGCGATTCAAGCAGGCGTTCCTGCACGCTCACCGGCAGGCGGTCGATCTCGTCGATCGCCAGGGTGGCGCCGTCGCAATGCTGGAGCGCTCCGATCTGCCGGTCGAAGGCGCCAGCGAAAGCGCCCTTTTCATGCCCGAACAGCACCGATTCGATCGAGTTCGCCGGAAAGCCGCCGATGTTGACGATCCGCAACGGCATCTTGGCGCGCGGACTGGCGGCGTGCATCGCGCGGATCAGCATTTCCTTGCCGGTTCCGCTCTCGCCCTCGATCAGCACCGGCGCATGGCCGCGCGCGGCCTTGGCGGCGACGGCGAGCGCCTTGCGGAACTTCGGCGCGGCACCGATCATCGATTCGAAGTCGGCGTTGGCGATGAGCTTTTCGGTCAGCGGCGCCAGTTCGTCGCGCGGCGCCTCGCGCGTGGTCGCCGCGCGCAGCGCCTGCATCAGCCGGTCGGGCGCGACCGGCTTGACGAGGTAGTCGGTGGCTCCGGCGCGCATCGCCTCGACCGCGAGCAGCGGCGAGGTGCTCGATGTCAGCATCAGGATGGGCAGGGCGGGGCGGCGCGACTTGAGCTCGGCGATCAGTTCGCAGGCGTCGTCTCCGGGGACCCACTGGTCGAGGATGATCGCGGACAGCGCCATGCCCTGGCGCGTGCCGAGCTGGGCGATCGCGGTCTCGGCATCGCGCGCGACGATCGTGCGCCAGCCCTCGCGCGAGGCGAGCGCGGTGATGAGCCGCGATTGCGCGGGCTCATCGTCGATCAGCATTAGCAGACGAGTATCCGTATCCGCCATGGCGTGCGAGCGGTCCTTGGGTCCCTGAATGTCAGGAAGACCGGCATAAAGACGGGGGGTAAAGGTCCGATTAAGGCTAGGCACTTGAGCCGCGCGAAGGGCCCGGCTAGAGAAGACGCCGAAGACCGCATCACCGGGGGGACTACGCGATGGCTACCGGCCATGACATGAAGACTGCCAACAGCACCTACGAGGGCTTTCTCACGCTCTTCAAGTGGGGGACGATCCTTTCGGTGATCGTCGCGGCCTTCGTCGTTTTCCTGATCGCGTCCTGATACCGGCATGACCGGAACCTGCCGGATCGCAGTCCTCAAGGAACGCGCTCCGGGAGAGACGCGCGTTTCGGCCACGCCCGAGACGGTCAAGAAGCTCACGGCGCTCGGCGCGACGCTCTGCGTCGAATCGGGCGCGGGCTCGGCCGCTTCGATTTCCGATGAGGACTATGCCGCCGCCGGGGCCACGCTGGGCAGCGCCGGCGAAGTCGTGGCGGGTGCGGACATCGTTTTCGGGGTGCAGGGGCCCGACCCCGCGATGCTGGCCGGCGCCAGTTCCGGTGCGTGGATCGTCGCCGGGCTCGATCCGTTCGGCAAGCGCGAGCGCGTCGATGCCTATGCCGCCGGCGGCTACGAGGCGCTGGCGATGGAGTTCATGCCGCGCATCACGCGCGCGCAGTCGATGGACATCCTCAGTTCGCAGTCGAACCTCGCTGGCTACAAGGCAGTGATCGCGGCGGCCGACACTTACGGTCGCGCCTTTCCGATGATGATGACCGCCGCGGGCACGATCAGCGCCGCCAAGGCCTTCATCATGGGCGTCGGCGTCGCGGGGCTTCAGGCGATCGCCACCGCGCGGCGGCTCGGCGCGCAGGTTTCGGCGACCGACGTGCGCTCGGCGACGAAGGAACAGATCCTCTCGCTCGGCGCCAAGCCGATCTTCGTCGAAAGCGTCGCCGGCATCGAGGGCGAGGGCTCGGGCGGCTATGCCACCGAGATGAGCGAGGAATACCAGAAGGCGCAGGCCGAGCTGGTCTCCAGCCACATCGCCAAGCAGGACATCGTCATCACCACCGCGCTGATCCCGGGCCGCCCGGCGCCGCGCCTCATTTCCGACGCGCAGATCGCGACGATGAAGGCGGGAAGCGTGATCTTCGATCTTGCCGCGCCGCAAGGGGGCAACGTCGAGGGCACCGTCGCCGACCAGATCGTCGAAAGGCATGGCGTCAGGATCATCGGTTATTCGAACACGCCCGCGCATCTTCCCGCCGACGCCTCGGCGCTGTTCGCGCGCAATCTGTTCAACTTTCTCTCCGCCTTCTGGGACAAGGACGCGGGCAAGCCGGTGCTCGACGCCGAAATCGGCGACGCGATCCGGCTGACGCAGGGCGGCAAGGTCGTCAACGAAAGGCTGCTGGGGTAAGGCCATGGACTTCATCGCGATCCTTTCGATCTTCGTCATGGCCTGCTTCGTGGGCTACTACGTCGTCTGGTCGGTCACGCCCGCGCTGCACACGCCGCTGATGGCCGTCACCAACGCGATCTCCTCGGTGATCATCGTCGGCGCGCTCGTCGCGGCGGCCGCGAGCGAGAGCCCGGCTGCGCGCTGGCTCGGCCTCGCGGGTATCGTGTTGGCGAGCGTCAACATCTTCGGCGGCTTCGCCGTGACCGAGCGCATGCTGGCGATGTACAAGAAGAAGGAGCGCAAGTAGTGGCGCTCATGGCTCCCGAGATCATGGCCGATCCGGCGATCGCCGCCGAGGTCGCGCACCAGGTCAATCCCTGGGTGGCGCTCGCCTATCTCGTCGCCGGGGTGTTCTTCATCCTCGCGCTGCGCGGGCTCTCTTCGCCCTCGACCTCGCGGCAGGGCAACCGCTTCGGCATGGTCGGCATGGCGATCGCCGTGTTCACGACCATGCTGCTCAAGGCTCCGGTTCCCGAAGGCGCGTTCCTGCCCGAGCCCACCGCCGATGACCTTGCGACGCTGGTCCAGATCCTGATCGCGATCGCGCTGGGCGGCGGCATCGGCTTCGTCATCGCGCGGCGTATCCAGATGACGGCGATGCCGCAGCTCGTCGCCGCGTTCCACAGCCTCGTCGGGCTTGCCGCGGTGCTGGTGGCGATGGCCGCCTTCCTCAACCCTGGCGCCTTCGACATCCTGGGTCTCGACGGCAACATCCTGACCGTCAGCCGGATCGAGATGGCGCTCGGCGCCGCGATCGGCGCGATCACCTTCTCGGGCTCGGTCATCGCCTTCGCCAAGCTCAACGGCAACATGTCGGGCGCGCCGATCATGCTGCCCGCCCGCCACGTCATCAACCTGGGCACGCTGATCCTGATCATTGCGCTCACGGCGATCTTCGCCGCCTCGGAGGCGGCTGGGCCGGGCGAGAACCCGCTGTTCTGGGTGATCGTCGCGCTCGCCTTCGCGATCGGCTTCCTCCTGATCATCCCGATCGGCGGCGCGGACATGCCGGTGGTCGTCTCGATGCTCAACTCGTACTCGGGCTGGGCCGCGGCGGCGATGGGCTTCACCCTCCACAACACCGCGATGATCATCACCGGCGCGCTGGTCGGGGCATCGGGCGCGATCCTCAGCTACATCATGTGCCGGGCGATGAACCGCTCCTTCATCTCGGTGATCGCGGGCGGCTTCGGCGCCGACGCGGGCGGCGGCGATGCGGGCGCGGCCAAGACCGACCGCCCGTGGAAGCGCGGCTCGGCCGAGGACGCGGCCTTCCTGATGAAAGAGGCCGAGACCGTCATCATCATCCCGGGCTACGGCATGGCGGTGGCGCAGGCGCAGCACGTGCTGCGCGAGATGGCGGACCAGCTCAAGGAGCATGGGGTCAACGTCAAGTACGCGATCCACCCGGTCGCCGGGCGCATGCCGGGCCACATGAACGTGCTGCTCGCCGAGGCCAACGTTCCCTACGACGAGGTGTTCGAACTCGAGGACATAAATTCCGAGTTCGCGCAGGCCGACGTCGCCTTCATCATCGGCGCCAACGACGTCGTCAATCCGGCGGCCAAGACCGACAAATCCTCGCCGATCTACGGCATGCCGGTGTTCGACGTAGACAAGGCCAAGCAGGTCTTCTTCATCAAGCGCTCGATGGGCGGAGTGGGCTATGCCGGCGTCGACAACGACGTGTTCTACATGGACCAGACGATGATGCTGCTGTCCGACGCGAAGAAAATGGTCGAGGAAATCAACAAGGCGCTCGCCGACTGATGCGACCGGCAATCGCGCCGCTGCTCGGCGCGGCGCTGCTGCTCGCGGGCTGCGTCGAGAAGATCGCGCAGGAGCGAGTGCGCGGCGCGCTGGTCGAGGCCGGGCTTTCCGAAGGCAACGCGCAATGCATGGCGAGCCGCATGGTCGATCGCCTCTCGATCGGCCAGTTGCGCAAGCTCGAGGCGCTGCAAGGCGAAAAGCGCACGCTCGCGGACTACGTCGCGATCGTCCGGCGGGTGGGCGATCCGGAACTTATCGGGGTGACGGCGAGTTCCGCCGCCTTGTGCGCGGCGGGATTCGTCCGCTAATCGAGGCTCGCAACTCGCGACACCATTTCCATGGAAGGACCCAGACCTTGCGGAAGATCGGCCTGATCGGCGGACTAAGCTGGTTTTCGACACGAACCTATTACGAGCAGATCCAGCGGCGCGTGCAGGCCCGTGCCGGCCGCCACGCGAGCGCGCCGATGATCATCGAGAGCCTCGATAGCGACAACCTGATGCGGCTTTCGAGCGCCGAGGACTGGAATCGCGCGGCCACTGTCCTGAGCGAGTCGGCCCGGCGCCTCGAAGGCGCGGGCGCGAGCGCGATCCTGATCGGCGCGAACTCGATGCACAAGATCTACGACACGGTGGCCGAGGCGGTCTCGGTCCCCGTGCTGCATATCGCCGAATGCGTCGCCGAGGCGATGGTCGCCAAGGGGGCGAGCCGCGCTGCGTTGCTCGGTACGCGCAACGTCATGCTCGACACGTTCTACCGCCAGAAGCTGATCGCGCGCGACATCGAACTGCTTGCGCCCAATCTCGGGCGGGTCGAAACGCTCGACCGCATCATCTACGACGAACTCATGCTCGGCAAGGCGACGCGCCAGTCGGAGCGCGAACTCAAGTCGATCATCACCGTGCTCGAGCAGGAAGGCGCTGAAGCGATCGTGCTGGGCTGCACCGAGCTCGAAATGATCGTCGATGTGGACGCCAACGTGCTGCCGATCTTCGATTGCACGCAGATCCATGCCGAGGCCGCGGTCGACTGGATCCTGGGAGAAGACTGACTTGGCTCATGCCGCGTATGCCTCGCACCCCGAACGCTCGCGCGGGCGCGAATTTCCCATGGAGAACGCGCTCTCGCGCGGACCGCGCTCCTGCTACCAGCGCGACCGCGACCGCATCATCCACTCGATCGCGTTCCGCCGCTTGCGCTACAAGACGCAGGTCTTCGTCGCGCCCGACGGCGACCAATACCGCGTGCGCCTCACGCACAGCCTCGAAGTCGCGCAGATCGCCCGCGTCGTCGCGCGCGTGCTCGGGCTCGACGAGGATCTGACCGAAGCCCTGGCACTGGCGCACGACATCGGCCATGCGCCGTTCGGGCACGCCGGGGAAGACGCGCTCGACGGCGCGCTCAACCGGCACGGCGGGTTCGACCACAACGCGCATTGCCTCAAGGTGCTGATGCGGCTCGAATCACCCTATTGCGAGCACGAGGGGCTCAACCTGACCTGGGAGACGCTCGAGGGCCTGGCCAAGCACAACGGGCCGGTCACCGAGCCCAACTGGGCGCTGGCGGAGCTTGACGCGGACTATCCGCTGGACCTCGGCACCTGGCCCTCGCTCGAAGCGCAGGTCGCGGCGCTGTCCGACGATATCGCCTACGACAACCACGACATCGACGACGGGCTGCGCGCGGGCTACCTCGATCTCGACGAACTGATCGCGCAGCCTTTCGTGGCGGCGCACTGGGCCGAAGTCGAGCGCCGCTATCCCGACGCCCCGCGCGACCGGCAGGTCGCCGAGCTGATCCGCAGCCAGATCGGGTTCATGGTCAACGACCTGATCGAGGAGACGCGCAGCCGCTGCGAGGGGCTCGACAGCGTCGAGGCGGTTCGCGCCGCCGGGCAGGCGACCGCGGCGTTCTCGCCCGAACTCGCCGCCAAGGAGCGCTCTTTCAAGCGCTTCATGTACGAGAAGCTCTACCACCATCCGATGCAGATCGAGACCGCGCGGCGCGCGCGCGCGGTGGTCGCCGAGCTCTACTCGGCCTACTCGCAGGAGCCGGTGCTGCTCGAGGACGAGTGGATCGACACGCTCCCGCGCCACGAACCCGGACGCAGCCGCCATATCGCCTGTTACATCGCCGGCATGACCGACCGTTTCGCGCTCAACTGCCACGAGGCGATCTACGGTTCCTCGCACGAAAGCCTCTCGCATGTCTGATGCTGCCGGCGCATGACGCAGGCGGCAGCGCGCAGGATCTGCCTCGTCGGGGCGACGGGGCTTGTCGGCGGCCGCCTGATCGCGCGGTGCGTCGGGCGTGAGGACGTGCGGCTCGTCGCCGTCGCGCGAAGGGAAGTCAGCCTGCCCGTCGGCGCGCGCATGGAAGTGCTCGTGGCCGAGCCCCGCGAGTGGCCGCACGCGATCGAGACCGCGCGGGCCGACGTGCTCGTCTGCGCGCTGGGCACGACCATGGCCAAGGCGGGAAGCGCCGAGGCGTTTCGCAGCGTGGATCACGACCTCGTGCTGACCACGGCGCGCGCCGCGCGTGAGGCAGGCATCGAAAGGATGATCGCGATCTCCTCGGTTGGGGCCGATCCCGCCAGCCGCAATTTCTACCTGCGCGTGAAGGGCGAGACCGAGGCGGCGCTGGGCAAGCTCGGTTTCGCACGGCTCGATATCTTGCGCCCCGGCCTACTGCTCGGCCCGCGCGGCGAGCGGCGTCCGCTCGAGGCCGCCGCGCAGATCGGCGCGCCGCTGTTCGACCTCGCGCTCCACGGCCGCAGCCGGCGCTTTCGCTCGATGCGCGCCGACGCGCTGGCGGACGTCGTGCTGGCGCTGTCGCACGAAAAGGCGCCCGGCCGCTTCGTCCATGAATACGACGCGATGCACCTCGTGCTTCGGCGCGGGCGGGGGTGAATGCGCGCGTGCTGCGCCGCAGCAGTTGACTTGCCATGCGCACTCCCGCATCGTTAGGTCATCGCTGACAGCGCGGGAGAGACTTTTCGATTCGAGCCCGGATCGAAAGGCGCCGAAGGAGCAACCGCCCCGGAATCTCTCAGGCAAAAGGACCGCGCAATGTCTATAGCGATGCTCTGGAAAGTGCTTCGTCCTTCGGACGGGCCGCCGACGGTGTAACCCCGCGGGATTTGCGCAGGGGAAAGCTCTCAGGCTTCCGAGACAGAGGGGGCACCGAATTTGGTGTGCCAACCTGTGTGCGGAGCCGTGTCTTGAGTGAAGACCAGTCGAACGACAATGATATCGCCGAAGATCAGCATGGGCCGCAGGCTCTGCCGCTCGATGCCTGGCACCGCGCGCGCGGCGGCCGGATGGTCGCGTTCGCCGGTTATCACATGCCCGTCCAGTACGAAGGCATCATCGCCGAACACTTGTGGACGCGCGAGAATGCCGGGCTGTTCGACGTCAGCCACATGGGCCAGCTCGAATTTTCGGGCGAAGGCGTCGCCGAGGCGCTCGAAGCGCTGCTTCCCGGCGACATCTCGGCGCTGAAGCCGGGTCGCCTGCGGTATTCACTGTTGCTCGACGAGAATGGCGGCATTCTCGACGATCTCATGATCACCAACCGCGGCGGCGAATACTACATGGTCGTCAACGGCGCCACCAAGTGGGACGATATCGGCCATTTGCGCGAGCATCTGCCCGACGAGATCACCATGACGCACCTCGACGAGCACGCCCTGCTCGCGCTGCAGGGCCCCAAGGCGGCCGAAGCGCTGGCGAAGCTCTGCCTCGAACCCGCGTTCCCGGGCATGCCCAAGCTTGACGATCTCAAGTTCATGCAGTCCGGCCCCTTCTTCTGGGACGGCCGGCCGCTCGGCGTCAGCCGCTCGGGCTACACCGGCGAGGACGGTTTCGAGATTTCGGTGCGGGGCGAGGACGTCGAGGCGCTGGCCGAGGCGCTCGTGGCGCTCGATTTGGTCAGGCCGATCGGGCTCGGCGCGCGCGATTCGCTGCGGCTCGAGGCGGGGTTACCGCTCTACGGGCATGACCTGACCCCAGAGACCGACCCGATCAGCGCCGACCTCGGCTTCGCGATCTCCAAGCGGCGGCGCGCCGAAGGCGGATTTCCCGGCGCCGAGCGCATCCTCGCCTTGCGCGAGAGCGGCGCGCCGAAAAAGCGGGTCGGGCTGGCGCTCGAAGGCCGCATGGCCGCGCGCGAAGGCGCGACGGTGCACCTGGGCGATGCCGAGATCGGCGTCGTGACCTCGGGCGGGTTCTCGCCCAGCCTCCAGCATCCCATCGCGATGGCCTACGTCGATGCCGCCTATGCCGGCGAGGGCACCGCGCTCGAGATCGAGGCACGCGGCAAGCGCCTGCCCGCGCGGGTCGTGCCCCTGCCTTTCCTACCCCACCGCTATTACCGCTGAGGAGCCTGAGATGACCCGCTATTTTACCGAGGATCATGAGTGGATCGACGTCGAAGGCGATGTCGGCACCGTCGGCATCACCGACTACGCGCAGAGCCAGCTCGGCGACATCACCTTCGTCGAGGTGCCCGCCGAAGGCACCGAAGTGGCCAAGGGCGACTCGGTGTCGGTCGTCGATTCGGTCAAGGCCGCCTCCGATGTCTACACCCCCGTGAGCGGCACCGTGACAGCCGCCAATACCGCGCTCGCCGACGAACCCGAACTCGTCAATTCGGACGCGGAGGAGAGTGGCTGGCTGTTCCGGGTCGCGTTGTCGGACACATCCGAACTCAAATCGCTGATGGATCGCAAGGCCTACGACGCGTTCGTCGCGGAGCTTTGAGCGCATGCGCTATCTCCCCCTGACCGATACCGACCGTTCGGCCATGCTCGATGTCATCGGCGCCGGCTCGGTCGACGATCTGTTTTCCGATGTGCCCGAGGAAGCGCGGCTTTCGGGCCTCATCGCGGGCCTGCCGCTCCACGCGAGCGAAATGGCCGTCGAGCGCCACATGGCGAAGCTCGCGGGCAAGAACATCAGCGCGGGAAGCGCGCCGTTCTTCCTCGGCGCCGGGGCCTATCGCCACCACGTTCCCGCGACCGTCGATCACCTGATCCAGCGCGGCGAGTTCCTCACCGCCTATACGCCCTATCAGCCCGAGATCGCGCAGGGGACCTTGCAGGTCCTGTTCGAGTTCCAGACGCAGGTCGCGCAGCTTTTCGGCACCGAGGTCGCCAACGCCTCGATGTACGATGGTTCGACCGCGTGCTGGGAAGCGATCGTCATGGCCTCGCGGATCACGCGCAAGCGCCGCGTGCTGCTTTCTCAAGGGTTGCATCCGCATTACGCGCAGGTCGTCGGGACCATGGCCAAGTTCACCCGCGACGATATCGTTCACGGCGCCCCCAGGCTCGAGGCGGACCCTGACGACGCGGCGCTGATCGCCGAGATCGACGATGCCACTTCGTGCGCCGTCGTGCAGTATCCCGACGTGCTTGGCCGCATTCCCGATCTCGCCGCGATCGCGGAGGCGGCGCATGCAAAGGGCGCGCTGCTGATCGCGGTAGTCACCGAGCCGGTCGCGCTTGGGCTGATCGAGGCGCCGGGCAATCTCGGCGCGGACATCGTCGTCGGCGAGGGGCAGTCGCTCGGCGTCGGGCTCCAGTTCGGCGGCCCCTATCTCGGCCTGTTCGGCTGTCGCGAGAAGTTCGTGCGCCAGATGCCTGGGCGGCTCTGCGGGCAGACCGTCGACGCAGCCGGCAAGCGCGGCTTCGTGCTGACGCTCTCGACGCGCGAGCAGCACATCCGGCGTGAGAAGGCGACGAGCAATATCTGCACCAATTCAGGGCTTTGTGCTCTGGCATTCAGCATTCACATGACCCTGCTCGGCGGCGAGGGCCTGGCGCGCATGGCGCGGATCAGCCACGCACGCACGCGGCAACTCGTCGACCGGCTGACCAAGCTCCCCGGCGTGACGTGCATCAACGAGACTTACTTCAACGAGGTGACGCTGCTGCTGCCCGCCGACGCGCGCGAGATCGTGCGTGAGCTGGCCGATCGCGGCGTGCTGGGCGGGGTTTCGCTCGGCCGGTTGTTCCCCGGCGAGGGATCGCTCGCGAACGGACTGCTCGTGGCGGTCACCGAGACCTGCACCGAGGAAGACATCGAAACATTCGCCGAGGAACTTGCAGGAGTGCTGGCATGAACGTCGTCAATTCGAGCGGCTGGCGTCCGAGCATGGGCGAGGACGGCGAGGCCTCGGCGCTCCCCGAGACTTGCAGCGGCGATCACGCGCTGATGCTCGAGGAACCGCTGATTTTCGAACTCGCCGCGACGGAGGGCAAGTGCGGCGTCGATTTCGAGGAGGTCGAGGCCGAGCCGGTCGCCGGGCTTGCCCGCTTCCTGCGCAAGGAGGCGCCCGCGCTGCCCAGCCTCGCCGAGTCCGAAACGATCCGCCACTACACGCGGCTCTCGCGGCAGAACTACGCCATCGACCTGGGCCCGTTTCCGCTCGGCTCGTGCACGATGAAGCACAACCCGCGGCTCAACGAGAAAGTCGCGCGGATGCCCGGCTTCGCCGATGTCCATCCGCTGCAGCCAGCCGCGAGCGTTCGCGGCGCGCTCGAGGTGATCAACGAACTCGCGGTCTGGCTGATCGAACTCACCGGCATGCACGGCGTGGCGATGAGCCCCAAGGCGGGCGCGCACGGTGAGCTGTGCGGGCTGCTGTGCATCCGCGCCGCGCACGAGGCCAAGGGCGAGGCGCGCGAGGTGATCCTCGTGCCCGAAAGCGCGCATGGCACCAATCCGGCGACCGCCGCTTTCGCCGGCTACAAGGTCGAATCGATCCCGGCGACCGCCGATGGCCGCGTCGATCTCGCCGCGCTCGAAGCCAAGCTCGGGCCGCACGTGGCCGGGGTGATGATCACCAACCCGAACACGTGCGGGCTGTTCGAGCGCGACATGAAGAAGATCGCCGACGCGGTCCACGCCTGCGGCGGCTACGTCTATTGCGACGGCGCCAACTTCAACGCGATCGTCGGCAAGGTTCGCCCCGGCGACCTCGGCGTCGATGCGATGCACATCAACCTGCACAAGACCTTCTCCACCCCGCACGGCGGCGGTGGTCCGGGTTCGGGGCCGGTGGTTCTGTCCGAGGCGCTCGCGCCGTTCGGGCCGCTGCCCTTCACCGCGCGCGACGAGGCTGGTGTCGTCCACCTCGTCGAGGAGAACAACGCCGGCGCGTTCGGGCACACCCAGGCCTTCGGGCGGATGGTCGCGTTCCACGGCCAGATGGGCATGTTCACGCGCGCGCTGGCCTATATCCTCAGCCACGGCGCGGACGGCCTCAAGCAGGTCGCCGAGGACGCGGTGCTCAACGCCAACTACGTGCTGCGCTCGTGCGAGGACGTGCTCAGCGCGCCGTTCGGCTCGGCCGGACCGTGCATGCACGAAGCGCTGTTCAGCGACACGGGTCTGGCCGAGCATTTCTCGACGCTCGACATCGCCAAGGGCCTGATCGACGAGGGCTTCCACCCGATGACGGTCTATTTCCCGCTCGTTGTGCGCGGCGCCATGCTGGTCGAGCCGACCGAGACCGAGAGCAAGGTCGGGCTCGATCGCTTCATCGCCTCGCTGCGCAGCGTCGCCGAACGGGCGCGGGCGGGTGACGAGAGTCTCCACGCCGCGCCGGTCTACGCGCCACGCCGCCGCCTCGACGAGACGATGGCGGCGCGCAAGCCCGTGCTCGTGTGGAAAGGCGAGGCCAATCCCGCCGACTAGCGGGCGCAAGGGCCTGGATGGCGCACATTGCCGCCGCCCGCCGGTGCTGCCATAGGCACTCGCGGGAGAGGGGGCATATATGATCCAGCGCGCAACCGGGCTATTCGCCTTCTGGACCGTTCTCGGCGCGGCCTGGGCCTGGTTCTTGCCCGAGCACTTCGTGTGGGTCGCGGACGGACGGTTCCGGCCCTTCGGTCAGCCCCTGATCAGCGTCCTGCTCGGTGTGGTCATGCTCGGGATGGGGATCACGCTCGACATAGAGGACTTCCGCCGCATCGCGCGCATGCCGCGCGCCGTCGCGGCGGGCGTCGCGCTGCAGTTCACGGTGATGCCGCTGGCGGGGCTCGCCATGGCGCTGGCCTTTGGGCTTGAGACGGGGCTCGCGGTCGGCCTGATCCTCGTCGCCTGCTGTCCGGGCGGAACGGCCTCGAACGTGATCGCCTACCTCGCGCGCGCCAACGTCGCCTTGTCGGTGACGATGACCATGGTCTCGACGCTGGTCGCGATCGCGGTGACGCCGGTGCTGGTGGGCTGGCTCGCCGGGATCTACGTCTCGATCGACCGCGCCAGCCTGTTTCGCGAGATGGTCGCGGTGGTGCTGGTGCCGGTCATCGCGGGCGTTCTGCTGGCACGCTATCTTCCGCGTTTCTCACGCGAGGCGGCGAAAGTCTCGCCGCTCGTCTCGGTCTTTGCGGTTGTGCTGATCATCGCCGGGATCATCGCCCGCTCGAAGCCGCTGATCGAGGCGCACGCGGGCGACCTGCTGGGCGCGGTCGTCGGCCTGCACCTGTTCGGCTTCGGGCTAGGCTGGATCGTCGTGCGGCTGATCGGCTTCGACCAGGCGGCGCAACGGGCGATCGCGATCGAGGTGGGCATGCAGAACAGCGGGCTGGGGGCGAGCCTCGCGTCGTCCAGCGCGTTCCGCTCGCAGTTCGTCAGCCCCGCGCAGGCAGCACTCGCGCCCGTTCCCGCGGCGCTGTCGGCGGTGTGCCATGTCGTGATCGGCAGTGTCCTCGCCTCGATCTGGGCGAGGACAGTCGCGCGGGAGGATTCCGCTGGCGGTGCAGGGAGCTCGGCGGACTCCTCCCGGCGCGAGGCGCAGGCGAACCCGTGACCAGGTTCCGGTGGTGACAGGCCGCGCCTGCGCTTGTTACCGTGGGTCGCGCGCTCGCGCGCGACGCCGGAATCACATTTCCTTGTCGACTTCGTTCGCCGCGGACTGAAGATCCGAACCGGCGCCGCGAACCGTGTTGCAGGCCGAAGCGCTCAGCGCGATGCTGCCGGCGACAAGCGCGAATACCATTTTCTTGATCATGATTTTGTCTCCGTGCGCGCCTGAGGTTAGGCGAGGCGCTGGTCCGGTAAACACGTAAATCCCACGTGTGTTCCCTCAGTCGTCACCCTGCGCGGCGAGCGGCGCGATCGCCTTGGAAAGACGGTGTTCGCGCCAGGTAATGACGAGGCCCGCGGCGATGATCGCCGGCGCGCCGAGCCAGGTCGCCGAGCTGGGAAGGCGGTCCCAGATCAGCCAGCCGTAGAGCGTCGCCCAGACCAGCGAGGTGTAGTCCATCACCACCACGCTGGCGACTTGTCCGAAGCGCAGCGCCGAGGTCAGCAGGAACTGGCCGAGCGTGCCGGTGAGGCCGATGGCGACGAGCAGCATCCAGTCGGTCGAATCGTGCGGCTTGTAGTAGACCGGCATGACCACCGCGCTCATCGCCGCGCCGAACAGGGCGAACCAGAAGACACAGGCGATGGGAGGCTCGGTCCGCGCGAGGTCGCGGATCTGAAAGCTCACCACCGCGACCAGGAGGCCGGCGCCGAGCCCGGCCGCCACGCCGAGCGGCTCGACATATTCGTGCCCGGGATTGGCGATCACCAGCACGCCACCGAAGCCGAGCACCACCGCCGCCCAGCGCCAGGGGCCGACCTTGTCGCGCAGAAGCAGCGGCGTCAGCAGGACCGCGAAGAGGGGGGTGGTGAAGCCGAAGGTCGTCGCCTCGGCCAGCGGCAGGACCATCGCCGCGGTGACGTTGCACAGCAGCGCCGCCATGCCCGTGGCCGCGCGCCGTGCGTGGCTCGCCACGCGCCGGCTGCGCAGCATGTGCAGGTTCCCGCGCGAGACCAGGAATGCGAGGATGATCGGCACGCTCAAAGCCTGCCGCCAGAAGATCACTTCGGGACCGGCGATGCCGCGCTCACCGGCGACCTTCACTAGCATGAACATCGTCGCGATCGCCATCATCGCGGCGACGCGCAGGCCGAGGGCCAGGACGGGACGCTGGTTGTCTTCCACGCGAAGGCTTTAACCGCCGTCCCATGCGGGGCAAGGGCTGGAAATGGACACATCGCTGCGAATCATCGCGACCGCAGGTGCAATTTTTGCAACTATGGCTCTGCTGGCCTGGACCGGCGACCATCGGCGGATGCGCCGCACCGATCTCGACCGCGTCGGCTTCATGCCGTGGACGCCGATCTTCTTCGTCTCGCTGATCGGGGCGCTGATCCTGCTCGGCCTCGCCGCGCGCGAATGGATCGTGTCCTAGAGGCAGGCTTCCAGATAGGCTTGGTCGAAGCCGAACTGGCGCGCCTTCTCGAGCGTGTAGGGGCGCAGGCCCGAAGCGCGGAACTCGCCGAGGATCTTGCCCTCGTCGGTCTCGTCGAGATACTCGAACTTGAACAGCTCCTGGGTGACGATGACGTCCCCTTCCATGCCGATCACCTCGGTGATGTTGGTGGTGCGGCGCGAACCGTCGCGCAGGCGCTTGACCTGGACGATGAGGTCGACGCTTTCCGCGATCTGACGGCTGATCGCCTCCTTCGGGATCTTGATGTCGCCCATCAGGATCATGTTTTCCATACGGCCGAGGCATTCGCGCGGGCTGTTGGCGTGGAGCGTGCACATCGAGCCGTCGTGGCCGGTGTTCATGGCGGCGAGGAGATCGAAGCACTCGGCGCCGCGAATCTCGCCTAGGATGATGCGGTCGGGGCGCATGCGCAGGGCGTTCTTGACGAGGTCGCCGATGGTGATCGCGCCTTGTCCCTCGAGGTTCGGCGGGCGGGTTTCGAGCGGCAGCCAGTGCGGCTGCTGCAAGCGAAGTTCGGCCGCGTCCTCGATCGTCAGCACGCGTTCGCCCGGATCGATCATCTTCGACAGCGCATTGAGCATCGTCGTCTTACCCGAGCCGGTACCGCCAGAGATGACGATGTTCATGCGGCAGGCACCCGCGATCTTGAGCGCGGTGGCCATCTTCTCGCTCATCGAACCGAAGTCCTTGAGCATGTCGATGGTGATCGGTTTCTCGGAGAATTTGCGAATCGAGATCGCGGTGCCGCGCAGCGAGAGCGGGGGCACGATGACGTTGACGCGGCTGCCGTCCTTGAGACGGGCGTCGGCGAGCGGCGTGGTCTGGTCGACGCGGCGGCCGACCTGGTTGACGATGCGCTGCGCGATCTGGAACAGGTGCTGCTCATCGCGGAACTTGGTGCTCGCGAGCAGAAGCCGGCCCTTCTTTTCGATGTAGGTCTGGTTCGGGCCGTTAACCATGATGTCCGAGACGTCGGGATCGTTCAGCAGTTCCTCGAGCGGGCCGAAGCCGAGCAGCTCGTCGATCAGGACCTTTTCGAGCGCGAACTGCTCGCGGCGGTTGAAGGTGATCTTGAGCTCGGCGAGCACCTCGACGATGATCGGCCGGAATTCCTCGGACAACTCGTCCTTGGTCAGCGTCGCCGCCGCTTCGGGATCGACGCGTTCGAGCAGGCGCGGCAGGACCTGCTCCTTGATCTTGTGGATCGAGGCTTCGAAGCCGTCCTGCTCGGCCGCCTCGTGCACCGCGTTGGCGCGGTCGGCGAGGCGCGACATCGCGTCCTCGCGCAAGTTCTGCGGCGCGGGCGGTGGACCGTCGGACGAAGGCAGCGGCGGGAACTGGTCGCCGCCGGGGACGGGCGCATTGCCCGCCGGGGGCGAACCGGGGCCCTTGGAGGTCTGCGGCTTATCGCCCGGGCCGCTCTTGAGCGGCTTCGCCACGCCGAAGGCGGGACGAGCACCCTGACCAATGCCGCCTGCACCGTTGCGCCGCCCGAATGCCGTCATCGTAAGCTCAACCCCTTGCGCGGTAGTGTCGCGCTCTTTCGTCTTGCGGAATTTGGCTGAGCAGTAAGGTTGAAACTTTGATAACTTCCTAATGGTGAGGCAGGTTTCGCGCATGGAAGAGCCCGATCAAGGGACCTGCTGGCTCTGCGAGCGCCCGCTCGGACGCAGGGTCGAGTGGCATCATCCCGTGCCAAAGAGCCGGGGCGGGCGCGTGACCGAGCCGCTCCATCCGATCTGCCACCGCACCTTGCACGTCACTTTCACCAATGCCGAGCTGGCGCGGTTCGGCGCCGACCGCTCGCGGCTTCGCGAACATGCGGCGATCGCGCGGTTCCTCAAGTGGATCGCGAAGAAGCCGCCAGACTTTCACGCGCCGTCAGCGGCGCGGCGGCGCTGAGCCGTGCGGATCGCGGGCGGCGGAGCCAGGCCCGGATCGTGCGCTTGCCGATCTTTCGCGCGGCGAGCGGCGCGTAATGGCGCCTCACAGTGCGCTGGACGAGGCGCTTGGCCTCCTCGTTCTGCACGGTGAAGGGCGTGTCGGCGGTGACGATCACCGCGGGCCGCGTCGCCAGGATGCGGCGCACCTCGCCGGTCTGCGAAATGCCCAGCGCCTCGGTTTCGAGCGCGTTGTTGAGATGATCGGGATAGACGAACCGGCTCGGACGGCAGGCGGGAGTTAACTGGTAGAGCGCTGTCGGCCCGTCGAACACCCAGAGGCATTCGCGTGCGTTCACATGCGGGGCGATCGCCGCGGCGAGCGCCTCGGCACTGGCGCGGCCCTTCTGCGAACCCGCGAAGCGCTCCATGGGATGGAGGATGATGAGAGCGGCGACCACGAACAGAGCCGCCGGAGCGGGGCCGAGCGGGCCACGCCGGTCGAGGAACGGCAGCGCCGCGAGCAGGGTGGGGGCGAGCAGCGCGGCGTAATAATAGCCGTAGACGGTCGAAGGCAGGTAGACGGTCGCGAGGCTGGCGAGAAAATAGAGAAGATAGAGCCCGTAGCTGCGCATGTCGGCGGGCGGCCGGATGCGCAGCGCCGCGTAGACGCCGCCCAGCGCTAGACCGAAGACGGGAACGAGCAACGGCATGAAGCTCTGAGGAAGGCGCGTGCCGGGGAGGCGGTCGAAGAACGAGACGAAATTGGCGAAAACGAATGCGTCCCAGTGTCCCGCCGCCAGGTAGAACAGCCCGACCAGCGCGGTCGGCAGCAGCCCGAGCGCGAGATAGACCGCCGCGTGCATCGCCAGCCACGCGAGCGGAACGCCGCGCCGGTGTTCGCTCCACAGCGCCCACAGGCCGATGAGCACGCACTGCGGCAGGACGGTGTACTTGATCTGCAGGGCCAGTCCGCCCAGCAACATCGCCGCGCAATTCCTGACGACGGCGTTCGGGTGCGCGGGATCGCGCACCAGCGCCAGCGCGCCGAGCATCACGGGCACGAACAGCGCCTCGCTCTGCCCGGAGTGGCTGCCGTAGGCGGGCAGCAGCACGAGATAGATCACCGCCGCGGCGAGCGCGCTCAGCCGATCGACGAGTTCGCGCGCGAGGGCGTAGAGGATCAGCGCGCCACCCAGCGAGAACAGCGCGGTCAGGAGCTGGTAGGCGATCGGCCCCGCGCCGAACACGGCATGCGCGAGCGCGTAGAGCGCGAACAGCCCGAACGGCTTGCGGTCCCAGTTGTCGACGAACGGCAGCTCGCCGTGGAGCAGTCCGTTGCCGATCAGCGAATAGAGCTGCTCGTCGGTATCGGCGACCGGATTGCCCCACCAGAGCGCGCGGGTGGCGATCGTGACGACAAGGAGCACGATCGAGACGGCGGCGAGGCGCGTGATCCCGTCCCGTTTCGCAGCCATGCCGTTCATCCCGCCGCTCCAGCCGTGTCGTCCGGCGATGCCATGCGATCGCACCGGTGACGATCAAAAACGAAAAAGGGCGCCCAAGCGGCGCCCCTTCCCATCGCATCCATGCCTGGCGATCAGCCCTCGACGTGCTCCGCGAGCACCGTCAGGCCCGTCGCGCCGACTTCGGCGAACCCGCCCTGGACCTTGATCTCCTCGGGCGAGCCGTTCGCCGACGTGTAGATCTTGATCGCGCCGTCGCGGATCGTCGACATGAAGGGCGCGTGGCCCTCCAGCACGCCGAACTCGCCTTCCGCGCCCGGGACGACCACCATGTGGACGTCCGCGGAGCGGACGAGCTGCGCCGGCGTGACGAGTTCGAAGTGCAGTGCCATCTTGGTTCCCTTCGTCGCGCCGATCAGGCGTCTTCGGCCAGCTTCTTGGCCTTCTCGACCGCCTCGTCGATGCCGCCGACCATGTAGAAGGCGTTTTCGGGCAGATGGTCGTACTCGCCGTCGACCACCGCCTTGAACGACTTCACCGTGTCCTCGAGCTGGACGAACTTGCCCGGGATGTTGGTGAAGACCTCGGCGACGTGGAACGGCTGCGAGAGGAACTTCTGGATCTTGCGCGCGCGGGCGACGGTGAGCTTATCCTCTTCGGAAAGCTCGTCCATGCCGAGAATGGCGATGATGTCCTGCAGCGACTTGTACTTCTGCAGTGTCTCCTGGACCTTGCGCGCGGTCTCGTAGTGCTCGGCCCCCACGACGCGCGGTTCGAGCACGCGCGAGGTGGAGTCGAGCGGATCGACCGCCGGATAGATGCCCAGCTCCGAAATCGCGCGGTTCAGCGTGGTCGTCGCGTCCAAGTGGGCGAACGAGGTCGCCGGAGCAGGGTCGGTCAAGTCGTCCGCGGGAACGTAGATCGCCTGAACCGAGGTGATCGAGCCCTTCGTGGTCGAGGTGATGCGCTCCTGCAGACGGCCCATGTCGGTCGACAGCGTCGGCTGATAGCCCACCGCCGAAGGAATACGGCCGAGCAGGGCCGACACCTCTGCGCCTGCCTGGGTGAAGCGGAAGATGTTGTCGACGAAGAAGAGCACGTCCTGGCCTTCCTGGTCGCGGAAGTATTCGGCCATGGTCAGGCCCGAGAGCGCGACGCGGGCACGCGCGCCCGGGGGCTCGTTCATCTGGCCGAAGACGAGCGCCACCTTGGACCCTTCGGACGTGGCGTTGCCCTCGGCGTCCTTGGCGATGACGCCGGCGTCGAGGAACTCGTGGTAGAGGTCGTTGCCCTCGCGGGTGCGCTCACCCACGCCCGCGAAGACCGAGACGCCGCCGTGGCCCTTGGCGATGTTGTTGATCAGTTCCTGGATCAGCACGGTCTTGCCGACGCCGGCGCCGCCGAACAGGCCGATCTTGCCGCCCTTGGCGTAGGGCGCGAGCAGGTCGATGACCTTGATGCCGGTGACGAGGATCGCGGCCTCGGTCGACTGGTCGATGAATTCGGGAGCCTCGGCGTGGATCGGCGCGGTCATTTCCGCGCCGACGGGGCCGCGCTCGTCGATCGGCGCGCCGACCACGTTCATGATCCGGCCGAGCGTCTTGGGGCCGACCGGAACCGAGATCTGCGAGCCGGTGCTGGTCACGTTCTGGCCGCGGGTGAGGCCGTCGGTGCCGTCCATGGCGATGCAGCGCACGGTGTTCTCGCCGAGGTGCTGCGCGACTTCGAGAACCAGCGTCTGACCGTTGTTCTCGGTCTCGAGCGCGGTGAGGATCGCGGGCAGCTCGCCTTCGAAGGTCACGTCGACGACGGCGCCGATGACCTGGCTGATGGTGCCTGCGGTGGTCTGGTTAAGCACGGGTGCGGTGGCCATGTTCGTTTCCTTGCCTTCAGTGCCTTAAAGCGCTTCCGCGCCAGCAATAATTTCGACGAGTTCGGTGGTGATCGCCGCCTGGCGGCTGCGGTTGTACTGGATGGTCAGCTTCTGGATCAGTTCGCCGGCGTTGCGCGTGGCGTTGTCCATGGCCGTCATCGACGCGCCCTGTTCGGACGCCTCGCGTTCGAGCAGGGCGCCGAACAGCCGGGTACGCACGTAGCGCGGCAGCAGTTCTGCGAGGATCGCTTCCTCGTCGGGTTCGTATTCGACCACGGCGCCGTTGTCGGCCCCGGCGGTCTCGGGCGTGGGGACCGGGATGAGCTGGACGCTCGTCGGGTCCTGCGCCAGCGCCGACTTGAACACCGGATAGACGAGGTGGGCGACGTCGAACTTGCCGTCCTCGAAAAGCTGGATCAGCTCGGCGGCGATCTGCTCGGCCTCGGCGAAGCCGGGCGTGCGCACGGTCGAGGTATCGAACTGGTGTGCGATGTTCTTCGCGTAGTCGCGCCTGATCGGCGCGCGGCCCTTCTTGCCGACGAGGTAGAACGAGACGTCCTTGCCCTGTCCGAGAAGCTGCGCGGCCTGGGCCTTCGCCGCCTTGACGAGATTGGCGTTGAGACCGCCGCACAGGCCCTTGTCGGTGTTGACGAGCACGAGCAGGTGGCGCTGGTCGGAACCCGTGCCGGCGAGCAGCTTGGGTGCGCCGTCTCCGCTAACCTTGGTGGCGAGCGAGCCCATCACCTTGGCCAGACGCTCGGCATAGGGACGCGCCGCCTCGGCGGCGCTCTGCGCCTTGCGCAGTTTGGCCGCGGCGACCATCTGCTTGGCCTTGGTGATCTTCTGGGTCGACTTGACCGAGTTGATCCGACCTTTGAGTTCCTTGAGCGAAGCCACTCTCGTCTCTCTTCCTCGTCACCCCAGCGAAAACCGGAGTCTGTTTCTGCCAGGTTCGACCTGGCGGGGAGCGATCCCAGCTTTCGCTGGGATGACGCGAATTACGCGAACTGCTTGGCGAAAGCGTCGAGCGCGGCGACCGTCTTGCTCTTCTGCTCGTCCTCGAATTTCTGGGTGTCGCGGATGAGCTTGAGCAGGTCGGCGTGCTCGGAGCGCAGGAAGCTGAGCATCTCGCTCTCGTAGCGGGTCACGTCGCCGACCGGGATCGCGTCGAGGTAGCCGTTGGTGCCGGCGAAGATTGACACGGTCTGCTCCTCGAACGGAAGCGGCGAGAACTGCGGCTGCTTGAGCAGCTCGGTCAGGCGCGCGCCGCGGTTGAGCAGCTTCTGGGTCGAGGCGTCGAGGTCCGAGCCGAACTGCGCGAAGGCGGCCATCTCGCGGTACTGCGCCAGCTCCAGCTTGATCGAACCGGCGACCTTCTTCATCGCCTTGGTCTGGGCCGAACCGCCGACGCGGCTGACCGAGAGGCCGACGTTGATCGCCGGGCGGATGCCCTGGAAGAACAGGCCGGTCTCGAGGAAGATCTGGCCGTCGGTGATCGAGATGACGTTGGTCGGGATGTAGGCCGAAACGTCGCCCGCCTGGGTCTCGATGATCGGAAGCGCGGTCAGCGAGCCGGCGCCGTTCTCGTCATTGAGCTTCGCCGCGCGCTCGAGCAGGCGGCTGTGGAGGTAGAAGACGTCGCCCGGATAGGCTTCGCGGCCCGGCGGGCGGCGCAGCAGCAGCGACATCTGGCGATAGGCGACGGCCTGCTTGGAAAGGTCGTCGTAGACGATCACGGCGTGCATGCCGTTGTCGCGGAAGAATTCTCCCATCGCGGCGCCGGTGTAGGGCGCGAGGTACTGCAGCGGTGCGGGCTCCGAGGCGGTCGCGGCGACGACGATCGAGTATTCCATCGCGCCGTTCTCTTCGAGCTGGCGCACGATCTGGGCGACGGTCGAGCGCTTCTGGCCCACCGCGACGTAGATGCAGTAGAGCTTCTTGCTCTCGTCGTCGCCGGCGTTGGCTTCCTTCTGGTTGATGAAGGTGTCGATCGCGACGGCGGTCTTGCCGGTCTGGCGGTCACCGATGATCAGCTCGCGCTGGCCGCGGCCGACGGGCACGAGCGCGTCGATCGCCTTGAGGCCGGTCTGCACGGGTTCGTGCACCGACTTGCGCGGGATGATGCCGGGCGCCTTGCTTTCGACGCGGGCGCGCTTTTCGGCGACGATCGGGCCCTTGCCGTCGATCGGGTTGCCGAGCGCGTCGACGACGCGGCCGAGCAGGCCCTTGCCGACCGGCACGTCGACGATGGTGCCCGAACGCTTGACGGAGTCGCCTTCCTTGATGTTCTCGTCCGAGCCGAAGATGACGACGCCGACGTTGTCGGCTTCGAGGTTCAGCGCCATGCCCTGGATGCCGCCGTTGAACTCGACCATCTCGCCGGCCTGAACCTTGTCGAGGCCGTGGATGCGGGCGATGCCGTCGCCGACCGAGAGCACGGTGCCGACTTCCGAGACCTGCGCCTCGGTGCCGAAGCTGGCGATCTGGTCCTTGATGACCTTGGAGATTTCTGCGGCGCGAATGTCCATGGGTTTGCCTTTCGTCGAAATCTGTAAGGGCCTTAGCCCTTCATCGCCTGTGCGAGCGAGTTGAGACGGGTGCGGATCGAGCCGTCGATGCGCTTCGATCCGATGGTAACGACAAGTCCGCCGAGAAGGTCGGGATCGACGCTCGGGCGAAGTTTGACGTTGCGGCCCTCGCGGGCCTCGAGCTTCTGCCGCAGCGCTTCGAGCTGGCTGTCGCTCAGCGCGTGGGCGGAGGTCACCTCGGCGGTCGCCTCGCCGCGTTGGGCGGCGGCGATCGCGTGGAAGGCGCGGATGATCTCGGGCAGCGCCGAAAGACGGCGGTTGGCCGCGAGCACGCCGAGGAAATTCTTGGTGAGGTCCGAAAGGCCGAGGACCGGTGCGAGCGCTTCCATTGCCTTGCCGGCGGCGCCGCGGCTGATCTGGGGATTGCGGATCAGCGATGAGAACTCGTCGCTTTCGCGAATGGCCTGCTCGACCGTGTCGAGATCGGCCTCGACAGCGGTGACGACGCCGTCTTCGCTTGCGAGATCGAAGAGCGCCGATGCGTAGCGCCCCTGCAAGCTGGCCTTGATGCCGCTGGAATTCTCCACGCGCGTCCTATCCTTACCTCGGGTGGGCTGGAGCACATGAAAGGACCGCGCAGAAGCGCGGACCGGCCCGCAGACGGGGCGCGCATAGCGACGATCGTGACGGGATGCAAGGCAGGGGCGGGAGGAATCGGACAGCGGCGCAAAGCGGCGTCGCGACCGGGGGCGCCGGATTGCCGCCGCCAGCCCCGTGCCGCCGCGCCCATCGCCTCACTTCGCCTTCGAACAGCTATAGACGAGCCGCTCGTTGGGCTGGCTCGGAAGCATGGCGCGCAAGGCGTCCTGCTCACCGCCCAGCGCACGCGCCTCGGCCTCGCCGCTGCCGCAGGCGGGGGCCTGATAGTCGCCGCGCTTCTCGCGCAGCGCCTCCATCCGGTCGAGATCGAGCAGGAAGCGGTCGGTGCGGTAGGTCGCGCTTTGCGGGTCGTAGGACGCGACGGTCACGGTCTGGTCGACGCTGGGCACGAGCACGCGCGACCATCCGTCCGCGCCCAGCCCGTATTGCGTACGGCCGTTGACGCAGCCCTGTTCGGTCCACGAGAAGGGCACGTCGGTGGCCGGCGACACGGTGATGCGGCTGCGCGCGTCATCGAGCACGCAGACGAGATCGCCGGTGAGCGGCGTGTTCGATCCCGCCTTTTCGGCCGCCTTGTCCTCGCGCGCGGCGACGGCGTCCTTGGCGCGCTCGGTCGCTTCGGAGAGACTGGGGCGCGAGAGCCACAGCACGACCGCGAAGATCGCGATCACGATGCCGAGACCGGCCGCGATCTTCACCTCGCGTCCACGATTCTCCTTCTGCGCGAAGACGAAGGCCGCCGCGCCGCACACGACCGCGAGGATCAGCCCGAGGCCCGAGAGCGCCATCGTGTTCTCGCGCTCGGTGAGGATATCCATCTGCGCCTCGCGCTCGGCGGTGCGCACGGCTTCGTTGTGCTGCTCCTGTGCGATCCGGTCGCGTTCGCGCTGGGCGGCGTCGCGGCTCGCCTGCTCGCGGTCGAGATCGGCGATCGAGCGGCACGCGGCTCCAGTCACCATGGGCTTGACCTCCGCCGTGGTGAGGAAACGCATGACCTCGCGGATCGAGACCGCGAAGTAGAACTCGGAATCGGCCTCGCTGGCGATGGTGCCGAAGCTGTTGACGCCGATCACCCGGCCGCAGCCGTCGAGCAGCGGACCGCCGCTGTTGCCCTGCCCGATCGGCGCGGTGTGGAGCAGCGTCTCGAAAGTCTTGACGCTGCGGCCCGCCGAGACGTTGCCCTGCGTCTTGACCGGGCTCATCGGCGAGATGATTTCCCACGGGTCCAGCCCCTGCGCGAAGTCGACGCTGCCGGGATAGCCCACCGCGAAAACCTGCGCGCCGTCGGCGATCGCGCCGGTGAACAGCGACATTGGCGGCAGCGTGCCTTCCTCGAGTTCGAGCAGCGCCAGGTCGTTGCGCGGCGAGACCGCGAGGACGCGCACGAACATGCCGCGCTGTCCCTGCGGCGGGACCACGCCGATGCGGATGCGCTCGTTGCGGCGGGCGGGCTCGACGACGTGGGCGTTGGTCACCACCAGCTTGGGCGTGACCGCGAAGCCGCTTCCGTAGCCGACGAGATTGGCTTCCTCCTCGCCGTCGTCCTCGATCAGGACCACACGCACCACGCTGCGCGCCGCCGCGTTGATGTCCGACTGGTCGGCATGCGCGATTTGAGGGAGCAAAACGGCGCACAGTGCCGCGAGGAACGCCAGAAATCGCTGCAAGTCGCCAGTCTCCGTCCAAGCATTTCCAAGGCGCTTCCGCTTTGATCGCAAGCCGCGGGAAGCGCGCCGTGCTGCGCTGCGCCTAGGTGGGCTACCTAGCGTGATGGAGTTTGCGATGACATATCGAATCTTGCCTCGGGTGACATGCCGTGCGGACGGTCCGCATGGAGCGCCTGCGAACGGCGGGGACGAGATGGAAATCCGCGACGATGCCGAGCCCGTGCTGCCCGATGCGGACACCGCATGGCGCGCCGTGCTCGCGCGCGACCGCAGCTTCGACGGGCGATTCGTTACCGGCGTGCACTCGACCGGGATCTATTGTCGCCCTTCGTGCGCCGCGCGTCACCCGCGCCGCGAGAATGTGCGATTCTACACCTCCGCCGAGGAGGCGCGCGCAGCCGGGTTGCGGCCCTGCCTGCGCTGCAAGCCCGACGACGTCGCGCGCGACGAGACGGCGATCGCCCGCGCGATCGCGATTCTGCGCAAAGCCGAAGATGCCGTCCCGCTTGCCGAACTGGCCCGCGAAACGGGCTATAGCGCCAGCCACTTCCAGCGTGTGTTCAAGCGCGCGGTCGGGCTGTCGCCGGCCCAATTCGCGCGCGCGATGCGGATCGAGCGCGCGGGCAACGTCTTGAGCGACGGTGCCAGTGTCACCGAGGCGGTCTATGCCGCCGGATACGGGGCCCCCTCACGGTTCTACGAGGCGGGCAGGGAGCGGTTGGGTATGTCGCCGAGTGCATGGCGCAATGGTGGTCTCGGGGTGACGATCCGCTGGGCGGTGGTGCCGACCTCGCTCGGCGCGATGCTCGTCGCCGCGACCGACAGGGGCGTGTGCCGGCTCGCCTTCGACGAGGGCCCCGAGGCGCTTGCGATTCGCTTTCCCCGGGCCTCGCTCGAAGAGGGCGGACCGGACTTCGCCGGCCTGCTCGGCGAGGTCGTCCGCGCGGTCGAGCAGCCGGGCGATTCGCGCGCGATTCCGCTCGACGTGCAGGGCACCGCCTTCCAGGAAGCGGTCTGGCGCGAGCTGCGGCGCATTCCGCCCGGCGAAACGCGCAGCTACGCCGAGATCGCCGCCGCCGTCGGCAAGCCGGGCGCGGTGCGCGCAGCCGGTTCGGCCAACGGCGCCAACAATGTCGCCGTGCTGATTCCATGCCATCGGGTGATTCGCTCGGACGGATCGCTCGGCGGCTATGCCTACGGGCTGGAGATCAAGCAGGAGCTGCTGCGGCGCGAAGCCGGAGACCGGTCATGAAATCGCTCGTGGGTCGCTGGCGGGAACGCCGCTGCGACTGTCTCGGAGCGCTGGCGATCGGCCTGCTGCTCGTCCTCGCGCACGCCATCCCGGGCGGCGCCAACCCGCACAACAGTCTGGATCTGCTCGAGAAGCTGGCGAAGTCGCTCGCGCACATCCCGGCGGAAACGCACGATCGGCCCCATCGCGTTCCGCTGGTCTATTGAACCGTCCTACTCGTTCGCGGCGCCCCGCGTGCGTTCCTTCAGCGCGCGGATCTTGCGGAATCGCGCCAGCGCGGCCTTGGCGCGGCCCCCGCCTTCGGGCTCGGCGGCGAGCCTGACCAGCACCGCCTCTGCCTCGTCGACCCGGCCGATCGTCGCGAGCGCGAGCGCATAGGTCAGGCGCACCTTGGGTATCTCGGTCGCCATGCGATAGATGTGCTCGATGTCGGCGAAGGCTATCCGCGTTTCGGCCTTGCCCGCCTTGGCGCGGGCCTGGAACCAGGCGAGCTGGACCAGCGGATCGTCGGGAGCGAGCCGCGCGGCCTTGCTCAGCCAGGCGTTGACCTCGGCTTCCGGTGCATCGCGGCGCCGGGCGAGCTCGCCCTTCATCACCAGCGCACGCGGCATGTCCGGGGCGAGCGTGAGGACGCGGTCGGCCTGCGGTTCGGCCCGGTCGCTCATCGCCTGGGAGAGCGCGACCGCGAGCTGATAGGCGACCTGCGCGTCGTCCGGGTAGTCGGCGGCGAGCCGGGTGAGATCGGCGAGGACGGAGTCGCGGTCGACTCCGGTCGCCCAGCGAAGCCTGAGCCCGACCAGCCGCGAGGCGGCGGGGCCGAGCGTCTCGACTTCGGCGGGCGCGGGGGCGGGGAGGCGCTCGCTCGAAATCCGGTCGGCGAAGGCGGTGCGGGCATGGTCGCTCATGCGCCGCTGGAGATCGGCGATATTGCCCAGCTCGAGCAGCGCGACCTGCTCGCTCGCGCCTCGCGCCAGCGCATCCAGATAGCCCTCGAGCCTGCGTTCGAGGTACGGGTCGGAGCGGAACAGGTGCACCAGCAGCCAGGCATTGGCGTAGAACCAGCGCTCGCGCCCCTCGGGCAGCGCGTTGTCGTCGTTCTCGAGCAGCCTGAGCAGCGGCACCGGCTCCTTGATCGCGGTGCCGAGGCGATAGAGCGCCGGCCTGCCGACGACCCAGCGGCCGTCGTCGAGGAAGGTGACCGTGCTCAGATAGTCGGCCACGCCCTCGCGGTACCAGCTCGGCCAGGGGGCGGGGACGTGGCGATACATGAAGTGGTGCGCGTATTCGTGGAACAGGGTCTCGCGCCAGCCGAGCGCGCCTTCCTTTTCGGGCGGTTCGCGGTGCGCGACGATGAAGCTGCCTTCGAGCCGGGGCGCGTAGTATCCGGCCACGCCCTTGCGGCCGAGCATCTTCGCCACGTCCCCGGGCCGTTCAAGCAGGTAGATGGTCAGGGGCGCGCCTTGGGGGCCGGGGGGAATCGAGAACTCGCTGTGCAGCACGGCGTCGTAACGCCGCAGGTTGGCGATGTCCTCGCGCAGTTCGGCGGGCTCCCCCTGCGAGTAGACGACGAAGCCCGGCGCCGTCGCGCGCCGCCACGTCTCCGCGTGGGCGGGCAGGGCGACCCCGGCGAGAAACAGGATCGCGGCGAACAGGCGGGCGAGGCGCGCTGGCATGGCGCGCTCGCCTAGACCCGCGCGCGGCCTCGTCGCAAGGGCGTTGCGATCAGACGAAGCTGTAGGGATCGACGTCGAGGTTGATCCGCACGCCGCGCGGAAACTCGAGCGGTTCGAGCCATTCGCGCAGGTATTTCTGCAATTCCGCCGAGCGGCGCGCGTTGATCAGCAGGCGATAGCGGTGCCGGCCGCGCAGCAGCGCCATCGGCGCCGGAGCGGGGCCCAGCACCATGATGTCGGGCGCTTTCGGGCTCGTCGCGCCGATCGCGCGCGCGGCGTCGCGCGCCTCGGCCTGGTCCTCGCTCGAGACGATGATCGCGGCCCAGCGCCCGAAGGGCGGCGCGCCCGCGTCGCGGCGGGCCTCGGTCTCAGCGGCGTAGAACGCGTCGCGGTCTCCGTCGGCGAGCGCGGCGATCACCGCGGCCTCGGGGTGGCGCGTCTGCAGCACGACTTCGCCGGGCTTCTCGCCGCGCCCGGCGCGCCCGGCGACCTGGGCGATCTGCTGGTAGGTCCGTTCGGCGGCGCGCAAGTCTCCGCCTTCGAGGCCGAGATCGGCGTCGACCACGCCGACGAAGGTCAGCTCGGGAAAGTGATAGCCCTTGGTGACGAGCTGCGTGCCCACGATCACGTCGATCGCGCCTTCCTCCGCAGCCGCCACGAAGGCGCCGATCGCGTCGGCCGAATTGAGCGTGTCCGACGTGACCACGGCCACCCGCGCCTCGGGCAGGATTTCGGCGACCTCGTCGGCGATGCGCTCGACACCGGGCCCGCAGGCAACGAGGCAGTCGGCGGTGCCGCACTCGGGGCAGGTCTCGGGCGCGGGCACTTCGTGGCCGCAGTGATGGCAGGCGAGCCGCCGGCTGAAGCGGTGTTCGACCAGCCAGGCGGTGCAGTTGGGGCACTGGAAGCGATAGCCGCAGTTGCGGCACAGCGTCAGCGGCGCATAGCCGCGCCTGTTGAGGAACAGCAGCGATTGCTCGCCGCGTTCCAGCCGCTCGCGCATCGCCTCGACCAGCGGCGGCGCGAGCCACCTGCCGCGCTCGGGCGGGTCCTTGCGCAAGTCGAGCACCGTGATCTCGGGCAGCGTGGCGCCGCCGAAGCGGTCGGGCAGCTCGACGCGCTCGTAGATCCCCGCTTCGGCGAGCTGCATCGATTCGAGCGCGGGCGTCGCGCTGGCGAGGATCACCGGCGCGCTTTCGAAGCGGGCGCGGATCACCGCGACGTCGCGCGCGTTGTAGCGCACGCCGTCGTCCTGCTTGAACGAGACCTCGTGCGCCTCGTCGACCACGATCAGCCCGAGGTTCGCATAAGGCAGGAACAGCGCCGAGCGCGCGCCGACCACGACTTGCGCCTCGCCATGGACGATCGCGCGCCAGGCGCGGCGGCGCTCGCTCGACTTGACCGAGGAGTGCCACAGGATCGGCGGCACGCCGAAGCGCTGCTCGAAGCGGCGCAGGAAGTTCTCGGTCAGCGCGATCTCGGGCAGGAGCACGAGCACCTGGCGGCCCCGGCGGAGCGCCTCGGCGACCGCCTCGAAGTAGCTCTCGGTCTTGCCCGAGCCGGTCACCCCGTCGAGCAGGAACGGCGTGAAGCGGTGCTCGGCGACGGCGGCGACGAAGCGGTCGGCGGCGGCGCGCTGGTCGGCGCTCAGATCGGGCACGGCGAAATCGGGCCGGGCGGGCGGATAGGGGCGGTCGAGATCGACCGTCACGCCTTCAAGCAGACCCGCTCCAACCATGCCCCGCAGCACGCCTTCGGACACGCCGGCCAGGTCGGCCAGTTCGCGGATCGATCCCTGTTCGCCCTGCAGCGCGTCCATCGCCGCCGCGCGCTGGGGCGTGAGCCGCGCGGGCTCGGCGCCGGTAAGGCGGTATTCGGTGGTGGTGCCGCCGCCGCGCAGCGCCGCCGTGCTGCCCAGCGCCATGCGCGCGACGGCGGCGAGCGGGGCGCAGTAATAGTCGGCGGTCCACTCTATCAGCCGGCGCAGCGTGGCGGGCAGCGGCGGTACCGGCATGACGTCGAGCAGCGGACGCAATTTCGATTCGGGCACTTCCTTGGCGCCGAGGCGTTCGCTCTCCCAGACGATACCGAGAATCTGGCGCGGACCGAGCGGAGCGACTACCACCGAGCCGTATTCCACCGTCATGCCGTCGGGCACGCGGTAGTCGAGCGCGCCGAGCGCGGCATTGAAGACGAGAAGACGGACGCGTCGCATGGATGCGTGCGATATAGGCAGCCGGAACGCATTCCGGAAAGGAGCAGGCGATGTTGAACCGGGGATGCATGTCACGAAATGGTCTGCCGATGCGCCGCAGGGCGCTGCTGGGCGGCGCCGCGCTCGTCGCGGGAATCGCGCTCCTGCCGGGCTGCGCGACCCCGTCGAGCGGGTCGCGAGTCGATTTCGCGGCGGCGGTGCAGCGCCTGCTCGAACGATCCACGCGCAACGCCTTCGACAGTCTCACCGCGCCGGACGGCTTCTGGACCAGCGCGGTCGCGCGGGTCGACATGCCGACGCTGTTCGGCAAGAGCGACAGCCTGTTCAAGGGCATCCTCGCCGCGCCGGCCTTCCGCGAGAAGTTGCAGCGCCGGCTCAATCGCTTCGCCGAGGATGCCGCGCGCAAGGCCGCGCCGGTGGTCGCCGAGGCGGTGCGGTCGCTCTCGGTCCCCGATGCCTACGGCGTACTGCGCAGCGGCGAGCCGACCGCGGCCACGACCGTGCTGCGCGCGGCGATGGGGCCGAGCCTCGTCAACGCGATGATCCCCGAACTCGACCGGGTGATGCGCGCGGCGAACGATCCGGTGCTGACCCAGGCGCTGTCGGTGCTGGCGGGTGTCAACATCGGCGATGCCGCCCAGGCGCTCGCGCTCGAGACGGACAATGCGATCTGGTACGAAGTGGGAGCACAAGAGGCCCGCATCCGCGAAAACCCGGCGGCGACGGGTGATGCGCTGCTGATCGCGGCGCTTTCGGCGTAAGCGAAGCGAGCCAGCGGCGTGCTGCGCGATTTTCGCCGCACCGCCTAGCCCCTCGGGCATGGCTTGCCTATAGGGGCCCGCGAGAATCGAACACCGAGGGCATGCCATGAAGTTCTTCGTCGACACCGCCGACACCCACGAAATCGCCGAACTCGCCGAGACCGGCCTGCTCGACGGCGTCACCACCAATCCCTCGCTGATCCACAAGTCGGGCCGCGACTTCATGGAAGTGACCAAGGAGATCTGCGGGCTCGTCGAAGGTCCGGTCAGCGCCGAAGTGGTCGCGCTCGATCATGCCGGGATGATGCGCGAGGCCGAAGTGCTGCGCAAGATCGCCGACAACGTGTGCATCAAGGTGCCGCTGACGATCGACGGGCTCAAGACCTGCAAGAAGCTCACCGGCGATGGCACCATGGTCAACGTCACGCTGTGCTTCTCGGCCAACCAGGCGCTGCTCGCGGCCAAGGCGGGCGCGACCTTCGTTTCGCCCTTCGTCGGCCGCCACGACGATAACGGCTTCGACGGGATGGAACTGATCCGCGACATCCGCCTGATCTACGACAACTACGCTTTCGAGACCGAGATCCTCGTCGCCTCGGTTCGCCACGGCATGCACGTGCTTGAAAGCGCGCGCATCGGCGCCGACGTGATGACCGCGCCGCCCGCGGTCATCAAGGGCCTGTTCAAGCACGTTCTCACCGACAAGGGCATCGAGGGATTCCTCGCCGACTGGGCCAAGACCGGACAGTCGATCTGATCGCGACCCGCCTGTTGTTGCCCGCGCGACGCCGCGAGGCGAGCGGCGCGCGGCGCGGGCGACCTGCCATGTTGCGGCGCGGCGGGCTTGGACCGGCCGCCGTGGTGCGCTAGCGGGGAGGGCGATGTCTGACGAATCCCCTTCCGACCGTTTTAAGTCCGTCCTCACCGGCGCCAGCCGCGCGCTCGCGCATGAACCCGAGGTCGAGGTGAACTGGACCGCCGAGGCGCCCAGCGCCTCGGGCAAGCAGTTCCGCGTGCCGATGCCGGGGCGCAGCCTGCCGCGCGGCGCGGCGATGGAGGCGCGCGGCTTCGCAGACAGCTTCGCGCTCAAGATGCGCCACCACAACGAGGCGGTCCACGCGCGTTCGGCGCCGAGCGACCCGATCGCGCGGGCCTGCTACGACGCGGTCGAGCGTGTGCGGTACGAGGCGTTGGGCGCCAACGCCTACTCGGGCATCCGCGCCAATCTCGATGCTTCGACCGACGCGCGGATGAACTCGGACCCGATCGCGCGGGCCGGCTCGGCCGATGAGGTGCCCATTCCGACCGCGCTCTCGCTGCTCCTGCGCGAGCGGCTGACGGGTCAGCCGGTGCCCGCCGCCGCCGAAAAGGGCGTCGCCATGCTGCGCGACTGGATCGAAGGCTCGGCGGGCGGCGACTTCGATGCGCTCGCCGACAAGATCGAGGACCAGAGCGCGTTCCAGTCGCTCTCGCTCGACATGCTCCAGCACCTCGAACTCACGCGGGTCGAGGACCTGCCGCAGCAGCCCGACGACGCCGACGACATGGACGGCGACGAGGAAACGGAGGAAGACGAGGCCGGCGACGAGGAAGGGCAGGACCAGCAGCCCAGCGAAGTCGCCGCCGAGCCGACCGAGGGCGAAGACCAGGGCGAAAGCGAGAGCGAGAGCGATTCGTCGGACGAAATGGACGACGGCGAGGCGGGGGAAGACGGCGAGGAAGGCATGATGCCGGTCCGCCCGAACCGGCCCTGGACCGACTTGCCCGACAGCTTCGACTACAAGGTCTATACCGAGAAGTTCGATGAGGTCGTCGCCGCGCAGGACTTGTGCGACGACGAGGAACTGACCCGCCTGCGCGCCTATCTCGATGCCCAGCTCAAGGGCCTGCAAGGCGTCGTCACCCGCCTCGCCAACCGGCTCCAGCGGCGGCTCATGGCGCAGCAGAACCGCTCGTGGGACTTCGATCAGGAAGAAGGGCTGCTCGATGCCGCGCGGCTTGCCCGCGTCGTCGTCTCGCCGGGGCAATCCCTGTCGTACAAGGTGGAGCGCGACGTCCAGTTCAAGGACACCGTGGTCACGCTGCTGATCGACAACTCGGGCTCGATGCGCGGGCGGCCGATATCGATCGCCGCGATCAGCGCCGACGTGCTCGCGCGCACGCTCGAGCGGTGCGGCGTCAAGGTCGAGATCCTGGGGTTCACCACGCGCGCCTGGAAGGGCGGGCAGAGCCGCGAGGCCTGGCTGGCGGGCGGCAAGCCGCAGCATCCCGGCCGCCTCAACGACTTGCGCCACATCCTCTACAAGAAGGCCGACGAGCCCTGGCGCCGCGCGCGCAAGAACCTCGGGCTGATGATGCGCGAGGGGCTGCTCAAGGAGAACATCGACGGCGAGGCGCTGCTCTGGGCGCACACCCGCCTGCTCGCGCGGCCCGAGGATCGGCGGATCATGATGGTGATCTCCGACGGCGCTCCCGTGGACGATTCGACGCTGAGCGTGAACAGCGCCGGCTATCTCGAGGCGCACTTGCGCCGCGTGATCGACTGGATCGAGCGCCAGTCGCCGGTCCAGCTCGTCGCGATCGGCATCGGTCACGACGTCACCCGCTACTATCGCCGCGCGGTCACGATCATGGATGCCGAGCAGCTCGGCGGGACGATGATCGAGCAGCTCGCCGGACTGTTCGAGGAGGAGTGAGCTTGAACGTCTACGAAGCCGTCGCGACCCGCCGTTCGGTGCGCGCGTTCCTGGACAAGCCCGTCGACATGGCAGTGGTGCGCCGCGTGCTCGAGGCGGCGCGCATGGCGCCTTCGGGCTGCAACTACCAACCCTGGGAAGCGACCGTCCTGACCGGCGCCCCGCTCAAGGCGTTGCAGGACACGCTGCTGGCGAGCGAGCAGGACGATCCGCCGGAATACGATTTCACCGCGCCGGGCAAGGTCGAGAAGTACAAGCAGCGGCTGAGCACACTCGGCGCGCAGATGTACGGCACGATGTCGATCGGGCGCGAGGATACGGAGATGCGCGAGCTGTTCTCGCAGCAGAACCTTACCTCGTTCGGGGCGCCGGTGCTGCTGCTCTCGCACTTTCCCAAGCTCATGAAGGCGCCGCAATGGTCCGATGTCGGCATGTGGCTGCAGACGGTCATGCTGCTGCTGCGCGACGAGGGCCTCGATAGCTGCCCGCAGGAGTGGATGGGGCTCTATGGCCGCACCATCAAGGCGCATCTCGGCATGTCGGAGGATACCATGCTGTTCTGCGGTATCGCGATCGGCTGGCGCGATGCCGATCACCCGGTCAACAGCTTCGAGCGCGAGCGCGTGCCGCTCGATGAACAGGTGACGTTCCTGGGATAGTGCGATGGGCGGCAGCTATCTCTGGGTCGCCTTCACGCTCGTCGCGGCGACGGCGCAGGTCGTGCGCAATGGCGCGCAGGCCGGGCTGACCCGGCGGATCGGCACGCTCGGCGCCACCCAGGTCCGCTTCGTCTACGGCTTTCCCTTCGCGATCCTCTTTCTCGGCACGACGCGCTGGTGGACAGGCGAGGCCCTGCCGCTTCCGGGGCGCGAGGCGCTGGGCTGGGTGGCGCTCGGCGCGATCTCGCAGATCGCTGGGACGGCGCTGATGCTGGTGTCGATGAACGCGCGCGGCTTCGGCGTCGCCTACGCTTATATCAAGACCGAGCCGGTGATCGTCGCCCTGCTGGGCGCGCTGCTGCTAGCCGAGATGCCGACCCCGCTCGCCTGGGCCGCGATCGCGGTGGTGACGGCCGGCGTGATCCTCGCCTCGACGCCACCACGCGAGCTTGGCCGGCTGGTCGGCGATCTGCGACCGGCGGCGACGGGCGTCGCCTCGGGCGCATGCTTCGGCTTGTCGGCGATCGCATTTCGCGGCTCGATCGAGGATCTTTCGCAAGGCGGCTTTCTGATCCGCAGCATGACGATGCTGGCGATCTCGCTGGGATTGCAGACGCTTATCCTCGGCGCGTGGCTCGCGATGCGCGACCGGCCCGCCTTCGCTGCATCGCTGCGCGAATGGCGCGCGAGCATCGGCGCGGGATTTCTCGGTGCGCTGGCGTCGGCGGGCTGGTTCGTTTCGTTCTCGCTGACCAGCGCGGCCAACGTGCGCACGCTCGGCCTCGTCGAGATGCCACTGGCCGCGCTGCTGTCGCGCCGCCTTTCGGGCAAGTCGCTCGCGGGCCACGAATGGGCCGGTTTCGCGCTGGTGACGGGCGGCGTCGCACTGCTCCTCACCGCGCACGCGGACTGACCGCGCGCGGCAGGCCAGACGGGCGCCGGGCGGCTAATCCTTCCGCTCTTCGTCCACGCCGTCCTCGCCATTGTCGTCACCCTCCTCGGTGTCGCTGGTCGAGGCAAATTGCGCCATATTGAAGCTGCCGCCCTTGAGCCGCCCGTCCTCGATCGCCGCGAGCATCGCGCGCGCGGTGCGGCTCAGGCGACCGCCATGCGGCGCGAAGGCGACCGGCCTCAGTTGATACGACGCCAGCTTGAGCTCGCCGTCGCGCAAGTAGAGCTGGGCAAGCTCGAAATGCAGCCCCCTGTCGAAGGGGGCGAGTTGCGAGGCCCGGGCCAGGCCGTCCTTGGCGACCTGCGGCGGCGCCTTGCCCGCGCCCAGAAAGCTGCGGTAATAGTAGATCAGCGGCAGCGGATGATCGTTCTCGATCCGGTTGAGATCGAGAAAGGGCTGGCGCGCCGCCCTGTAGGCGGCGTCCCGATCGTCGGCCTCGGCTGCCTGGCGGAACAGCGCATAACCCTTCTGCACATAGGCGTTCACGCGCGAGGGATCGAGCGCGATGGCCTTGTCGGCGGCGGTGATCGCGGCGGCATCGTAGCCCGCGTCGTATTCGGCCTCGGCCAGAGCCGCGAGGACGGCGGGATCGTCGGGATAGCTCTGCGCGACGGATCGGGCGTCGGCGAGCACTTCGAGCGCGGTCTTCTCGTCGACGCCGGCCTCGGACCGGATCTGGACCGGCATCATTGCCGCCTCGCCGGGACGGAGTTCGCGCACGGCGATCGGCCCCGGGCTGAGCCTCTCGGGCGCAAGATAGGCGGCCCGCATCTTCAGGCGCTTCTTGTACGAGGAAAGGTCACGATTGAGCTCGTCGAGATCGCCGAACGCCTCCCTGGCGGCCTCGAGAGCGGGCTTCCCCGCCGCGATGCGCGAGGTGTAGGTCGAAAGCTGCCCGCTCCTCGCTTCGCCGAACATCAGGTAGTGATAGAGCAGCCACGACTTGCCGTAGAATTCGTCGTAGGCCCGGTTCTTGCCGCGTCCCTGGTCGTAGAGACTGGAATCGAGCAGTTCCTCGATCGGCACGCTTTCGGCGAAGAACAGCTCGTTCTTGCGGCGCCCCGAGGGACGGCCGACCCATACCCCGCCGTCGCGCTCGAACAGCGCCGCCGAAAAGAACTCGGCCGCGCCTTCGCTCATCCATCGCGGCCAGGGAAAGGCGGTGGTCGAAAGCGTGAAGTGGTGCGCGTATTCGTGCAGCAGGTACCACAGGGAGGGGGATATGTCGCCGCCGCGGCGAAGGTTCTCGTTGTCCGCCGCGACCGCGATCGAGCCACCCGCCCGGGGCCGGTAGAAACCTCGCACGATGGACGACTTCGTTCCGTAGATGGCCTGGACCTCGCGCTCGTCCGACAGGACGTAGACCGTGACGCGGTTCGACGGGCTGGGCTTGGGCAGAGGCGTGGTGGTGAAGAATTCCAGCGCCGAATGGTATCGCTCAAGCCGGTCGGCGAAGCGGGTTATCGCCGCCTCGGACTGATCAGCGTAGATGACGAAATGGTCGCTCGAGGCCTCGCGCCATGCGGCCTGCGCGGAACCGGCGGAAAATGCCATAATCGCGATGGCGATGCCGCCGACCAATCTCTTCAAGGCGAACACGTTCGCGACACCCCCGCTAGCCGTTCGATTCTCCTTTAGTTAGCGTGGGGGACTTCGCGATGGCAAAGCTTTACTTGGATATGGGGGTCTCGCCCATGTCCGGCTGGTCGTGTGTCGCATCCGGTGGCGGGTGCGGCTTGACCTGAGAGGCGGGCATCCTAAGGCAAGCGCCATGACCACCGAAGCCTCCAAGCTCACGCTGTTCAACTCGCTGACGCGCGCGGCCGAGCCCTTCGAGCCGATCCATCCGGGCGAGGCGCGCGTCTATACGTGCGGGCCGACGGTCTACAACTATCCGCACATCGGCAACATGCGCGCCTACGTCTTCGCCGACGTGCTCGGCCGGGTGCTGAGCTTCAAGGGCTACACACTCACCCACGTCATCAACATCACCGACGTCGGCCATCTCACCGACGACGCCGACGCGGGCGAGGACAAGATGGAGAAGATGGCCGCCGAAAAGGCGCAGTCGATCTGGGATATCGCCCGCCACTATACCGAGGCCTACTGGGCCGATATCGCCGCGCTCAACATTCGCCAGCCGGCCAAGTGGTCGATCGCGACCGATTATGTGCCGCAGATGATCGCATTCGCCGAAAAGATCGCGCCGGCGCACTGCTACGAACTGGAGTCCGGCCTCTATTTCGACGTCGCCAGCGTCGCCGACTACGGCAGGCTGGCGCGCGCGGTGACCGAGGAGGGCGAAGGGCGCATCGAGGCGGTCGAGGGCAAGCGCAATGCCGCCGACTTCGCGATCTGGCGCAAGACACCGCCCGGCGAGAAGCGCCAGATGGAGTGGGATTCGCCCTGGGGCCGCGGCGCGCCGGGCTGGCACCTCGAATGCTCGGTGATGTCGGGCGACCTGCTCGGCTTTCCGTTCGACATCCACACCGGCGGCATCGACCACCGCGAAATCCATCACCCCAACGAGATCGCGCAGAACCAGGCCTTCTGCTGCACCAATGGTTTGGACCAGCCCGCCAATTCGGGCGCGCGGGTGTGGATGCACAACAACTTCCTCGTCCTGCGTCCGAAGGCCGGCGAGAATGCCAAGATGAGCAAGTCCTCGGGCGAGTTCCTGCGGGTCCAGCTCCTGATCGACAAGGGCTACCACCCGCTCGCCTACCGGCTGATGTGCCTTCAGGCGCATTACCGCAGCGAGCTGGAGTTCTCGTGGGAAGGGCTCGGCGCGGCGCTGACGCGGCTGAAGCGGATGCTCATGGCGGCCGAGCGGCTTGCCGATGTCAAGGCGGATTTGGCAGCAGACCTCGCCGCGCATCCCAAGCTCGGCCCGCTGCTCGCGAAGTTCGACGCGGCGGTGTGCGACGATCTCAACACGCCGGTCGCCCTGACCGCGCTTGAAGAGGCGCTGGCGGTCAAGAAAGTGGACCAGGGCGCCAAGCGCGCGCTCGTCGCGGCGATGGACGCGGTGCTGGGGTTAGACCTGCTGGAAAAACGCCGTCCCGATCTGAGGCTCCGGCCGAAGTCTGCCTCGATCAGCGAAAGCGAGATCGAGGAGGCACTCGAACGGCGCAGGCAGGCCCGCGCCGCGAAGGACTTCGCCGCCTCCGACGCCTTGCGCGACGAGCTTGTCGCGCGCGGGGTCGAAGTGATGGACGGCGATCCGCTGGGTTGGGAGTGGAAACCCGGTGAGTGATCGCGCATTGTGTCGATCGATCCCGGCGATGAGGTTGACACGCATGAAAGGTCTCTTGCCCCTAGGCCTGCTCCTGGCGACCACGCCCGCGTTCGCGGCGGACCGCGAAATCGAACAGGCCGTCGATGCCGTTTACGCGCCGTACTTCGCCGATATCGACGATCTCGAAGCGACGCCGCCGGCCTGGGAGCAGCCCGTCTATTCGCGGGGCCTCACCGACCTGATCGCGCGGTGGCGCGAGACCGTGCCGGTCGACGAAGTCGATGCCTTGAGCGACAGCGACTGGCTGTGCCAGTGCCAGGACTGGGACGCGAGCACCTTCAGCACCGAAGTCGTCGATTCGCGGATCAAGGCGGACACTGCGACCGCCAGGGTGCTGATCACAATATTCCCCGGCGCGCAGCGCACGGCGAGGTTCGCCTTCGTACGAGAGGACGGGGTCTGGAAGGTCGATGACCTGGTCACGCCCGAGATGCCCGAGGGCCTGCGCCGCGCGGTCACGGCGGCCATTGACGGAGATGCGAATTGACCGATCGCGTGCGTGTTGCCTTGAACGAAATGGTCCGCCCGGTGCTGGCGGAGCGTCTGCCCGACTGGGTCGAACCCTGCTGGTTCGGTACGCGCGAGGATCTGATGGCGGTCGCTCCCGAAGTCGAAATCGGCTGGTTCGACACTTTCGATTTCTCGCATTCGCTCGACGCCTATCGGGCCGCGGAACGGGCAAGGTGGCTGAATACGATGGCCGCCGGGGTCGACCAGTTTCCGCTCGATCTCCTGCGCGAGCGCGGTGTGGTGCTGACCAACGGCGCCGGGCTCCACGCGATAACCGTCGCCGAATACACGCTCATGGGCATGCTCTCGATCGCCAAGGGCTACCGCGAGGTGGTCCGCGCGCAGGACCGGCACGAATGGCTGACGCAGCCGCCGGGAAGGATGGAGCTTTGCGGCTCGACCGCGCTGATCGTCGGCGCGGGAAACATCGGTGGCCGGATCGCCGACCTGCTTCGCGCTTTCGGGAGCGAGGTGGTGGAAGTGCGCCGCAAGCCCTGTGCCGATGCGATCGGGATGGACGCCTGGCGCTCGCGGCTCGGCGAATTCGACTGGGTCGTGATCGCGGTTCCCTCGACGGGTGAGACCGAGCGGCTGATGGGCGCGGAAGAGTTCGCGGCGATGAAGCCGGGCTCGGTGGTCGTCAACGTCGCGCGCGGCGCGGTGCTCGATCAGGACGCGTTGCTCGAGGCGCTCGACAACGGTCCCGTGGCCGGGGCCTTCCTCGACGTGACCGATCCCGAGCCGTTGCCCGCCGACCACCCCTTGTGGTCGCATCCCGGGGTGCACATCACGATGCACTTGTCGGGCCGCGCACAGCAATCGCTCTTCCAGCGCGGCGCGCAGCGCTTTCTCGCCAATCTCGAGCGCTGGCGCCTGGGTCAGCCGCTGATGTCGCAAGTCGATCTCGAGGCGGGGTACTGATCGTAGTATCAGGCGCCGCCGATTTGCGGTGACTTGCCCAAACCCATTTGTTAACCCGGCGCACTGGGGAAAGTGGGAGCAAGAATACTATGTCGGGAAGCGGTAAGACCAAGGCTTCGGATCTGTTCATCCAATGCCTGGAAGAAGAAGGCGTCGAATACATCTTCGGCGTGCCCGGCGAGGAAAATCTCGACTTCCTCGATTCGCTGTCCCGCTCCGAAAAGATCAAGCTGATCCTCACCCGTCACGAACAGGGCGCGGGGTTCATGGCCGCGACCTACGGACGGCACACCGGCAAGACCGGCGTGTGCCTCGCGACGCTGGGGCCGGGCGCGACCAACTTCGTCACCGCCGCCGCCTATGCGACGCTGGGCGGCATGCCGATGCTGATGATCACCGGCCAGAAGCCGATCAAGAAGTCCAAGCAGGGACGCTTCCAGATCCTCGACGTCGTCTCGATGATGGGGCCGATCACCAAGTACGCGCACCAGATGGCCTCGTCCGACAACATTCCGAGCCGCGTGCGCGAGGCGTTCCGCATCGCCGAGGAGGAAAAGCCCGGCGCGACCCACATCGAGCTGCCCGAGGACATCGCCGACGAGCATACCGATTCGCTGCCGGTGAAGCGCAGCTCGGTCCGCCGCCCGACGGCGGACGTCAAGTCGATCCGCCAGGCCGTGGTCGCGCTCGAGAAGGCGAAGAATCCGGTGCTGGTGATCGGCGCGGGCGCGAACCGCACGATGACGAGCCGCATGCTCGCCCAGTTCGTCGAGAAAACCGGCATTCCGTTCCTCACCACGCAGCTCGGCAAGGGCGTGCTCGACGAGCGGCATCCCAAGTTTCTCGGCTGCGCGGCGCTTTCGGCCGGAGACTTCGTGCACGGCGCGATCGAAACGTCGGACTGCATCGTCAACATCGGCCACGACGTGATCGAGAAGCCGCCGTTCTTCATGCACAACGACGGCCACACGCATGACAAGCGCTGCGTCATCCACGTTTCGACCAACACCGCCGAAGTCGATCCGGTCTACTTCCCGCAGATCGAGGTGATCGGCGACATCGCCAACGCCATATGGCAGATCAAGGAAGACATCGTCCCCTCGGGCGCGTGGAATTTCGACCGCATGCTCGCGTTCCGCAAGGCGGAAGTGGCGCACACCGACAAGCTTGCGAGCGACGCGCGCTTCCCGATCTTCCCGCCGCATCTCGTCAAGCAGGTGCGCGACTGCCTGCCCGACGATGCGATCATCTGCCTCGACAACGGCGTCTACAAGATCTGGTTCGCGCGCGGCTTTACCGCCTATCGTCCCAATACCGTGCTGCTCGACAACGCGCTCGCGACGATGGGGGCGGGGCTGCCCTCGGCGATGATGAGCGCGATGGTCTACCCCGAACGCAAGGTTATGGCGATCTGCGGCGACGGCGGCTTCATGATGAACAGTCAGGAGATGGAAACCGCGGTTCGGCTCGGCCTCAATCTCACGGTGATCATCCTCAACGACAGCTCGTACGGCATGATCCGCTGGAAGCAGGCGAACATGGGCTTCGAGGACTGGGGCTTGACCTACGGCAACCCGGACTTCGTGAAGTATGCCGAGAGCTATGGCGCGAGCGGCTACCGGATCGAGAGCGCGGCGCACCTTGCCGAAACCCTCGCGCACTGTCGCGACACGCCCGGTGTGCACCTGATCGACTGCCCGGTCGACTATTCCGAGAACGACCGGATCCTCAACAGCGACATCAAGAAGCTTTCGAAGGAAGTCTGACGCCCCGGCCCGGTGGGCGCCTCGTTCGACTCCGGCGCCCGCTCGTCCCGAGCCTGGCACGAGGCGCCAGGCACCGGGCGGTCGCTTCGGGACGAGCGGGCGCCTCACGGTCCCAGCGCGCCTCAGTCATCGAGCAGCAGCAGGACTTCGGCCTCGACGGCGAGCCTGGGCCCGGGCGTCATTGCATGTTCCACCTTGGCGATGCGCGCGTCGGCGACGAGTTGGCCGGGTATCGTGAATTCGTGCTCGGGAAGGGCCTCCAGCCAGTGTTCGCCTTTCGCGATCGCATCCTCGCCGACGAATTCAAAGGCGAAGCGATGCCGCGATCCCGAGAAGGTCGCGCTGGACCAGGGTCGTTCCTCATGGTGCAGGAGCCTGGCGCCGCCGTGGGCGAGAGCGAGCAATTCGCTCAGAACGGCGAGCCAGGGGCCGCGGCCGCCGGTCGCCCTGAGCTTCGTGATGAGCGAGCGGGTTGCGGCGGGATCAACGTGCATTGACGCGGCCCTCCGTGCCCAGGCGCTCGCAAGCGGCGCGGTAGCCGGCCATGAAGCACTCGATGCGCGCTTCGGTGCCCGCCCGCGGCGTCCTGCCATTGCGAAGATCGGCCACGAACCGCGGATCATGCGCGGCGAGCCGACCGAACTTGGTCCAGGGCATTTCGGTCTCGTTGAGGAAGCGTTCGATCTGTCGCAGCAACATGCATGGTTCTCCCTTGGCGAATCGACTCGATGTACCCTTTATGTTCCTGTCGAAATCCTACTTGTCTAGGAATTTTCCTTCATATACGATCGCGCCATGGAATCCGATGATCCGCGCGCTCGCCTGCTCGAACTTGCCGATACGAAAGGCGTCAGTCTCGCGCAGCTTTCGCGTCTTATAGGTAAAAACCCTAGTTATCTTCAGCAATTCGTCCGTAAGCGGAGCCCACGCAAGCTCGAGGAAACCGATCGCGCGACGCTGGCGCGCTACTTCGGTGTTGCCGAGACCGAACTCGGTGCTCCTAAGGAAAATTCCTATGACCAGCCGTCATCCGCGCCCGATGACGAATGGATAGAAGTGCCGCGTCTCGATCTCGGCGCTTCGGCGGGGCCGGGCGCGCTGTCTTCGGCCGAAGCGCGCTTCGATGGCTTTCGCTTTTCGCGGCGTTGGCTGCGGGGGCAGGGGCTCGAGGCGGCACGGCTTTCCGCCATCGCGGTGACCGGCGATTCGATGGAGCCGACCTTGCGCGATGGTGACGAGATTCTCGTCGACACGCGCCCGCGCCCGCTGCGCGACGGCATCCACGTCGTCCGGCTCGACGACATGCTGCTCGTCAAGCGGGTCGAGGTGGGGCGGCCGGGCCGTATCGCCCTGCTGAGCGACAACGCGGCCTACCGCCCGATCGATTGCGACGCGGCGGAGCTGGCGGTGATCGGGCGCGTCGTCTGGAAGAGCGGACGAATCTAGCGGCGCGGGCCATGGCGCCGGGCAGCGCGGGGATTGCATTCGCGCGGCGTGGCAGCCATCTCCACGCCATGACCGAGACCGCTTCGTCCGATACCGACCGCCCCGAACCGCCGATGCGCGTGGCCATCGTTCCGGTGACGCCGCTCGAGCAGAACTGCTCGCTGATCTGGTGCACCAAGACCGGGAAAGCCGCGCTGGTCGATCCGGGGGGCGACCTCGACCAGCTCAAGCTCGCGCTCCACAAGGCGGGCGTCACGCTCGAGAAGGTGCTCGTCACGCACGGCCATCTCGACCACTGCGGCCTCGCGGGCGAACTCGCGAAGGAAATGGGCGTGCCGCTCGAGGGGCCGCACGAGGAAGACCGCTTCTGGATCGCCCAGCTCGACGACGACAGCCAGCGCTGGGGCATCGAAGCCCATTGCTTCGAGCCCGACCGCTGGCTGCATAACGGCGACAAGGTGACCGTGGGCGAGCTGGAACTCGACGTCTATCACTGCCCCGGCCACACGCCCGGTCACGTCGTCTTCCACCACGCGCCTTCCAAGTTCGCGATCGTGGGCGATGTGCTCTTCCGCGGCTCGGTCGGCCGCACGGATTTTCCGCGCGGCGACTTCCAGACGCTCGTCGATTCGATTACCCGACGTCTCTGGCCGCTCGGCGAGGATACCACGTTCGTGCCCGGTCACGGCCCTATCAGCACCTTCGGTGACGAGCGGCGCAGCAATCCCTTCGTCGGCGACGCCGCGCTCGCCTAGAGCACGCCCAGCGCGACCAGGATAGCCACCACGGCAAGGCCGAGGCTCAGCAGCAGGGTCGTCAGCATTCCGCCCGCGCGCAGCGGATTGGGCTTCGAACTATCCATGCCGAGCGCGTGGATCACGCGGGCGAGCAGGAACGCGGCGCCGACGAAGGCGATCCAGCGTCCGCCCCTGCCGGTCATCTCGATCGCGCCGATCAGGATCAGGATGAGCGGCGTGTTCTCGATGAAGTTCGCGTGCGCGCGCATGCGCTGCATGAGCAGCGGGTTGCCCTCGTCGCCGTGGAGCACCTTCAGGGAAACGCGCAGGCGAAGCACGCGATAGATAAGCCATAAGTTGATGATCACTGCGGCTGCAGTCAGCGAAAGTGTGGTTTGCAAAATCAAGGATGGCTCCCCAAATCAGTAGCGGTGACGGATCGTAGTGGGCCGGAAGCGGGTTGCAACGCGCGAAAAATCGGCTATAGGCCCGCCTTCGCGCGCCGCCGGACCTGACGGTTACCGGCGGCCTTTTTGACAATGCTGTATTTTCAGGAACAGGTGCCGACATGGCTGTCCCTAAAAGAAAAACGACTCCCTCGCGCAGGGGTATGCGCCGCAGCCATGACGCGCTCAAGGCCGAGGCGTTCCACGAATGCCCTAACTGCGGCGAGCTCAAGCGGCCGCACAACCTTTGTACGGCTTGCGGTCACTACAACGGCCGTGAGATCATCGCGGTCGAGATCTAACGACCCGAGCTTCGGAGAATTACAATGAGCCTGCCGCGTATCGCAGTTGACGCGATGGGCGGCGACGAAGGCGTGCGCGTCATGGTTGAGGGCGCGGCGATCGCGCGCCGTCGCCACGAACAGTTCAAGTTCCTCCTCGTGGGGGACGAAACGCGCATCAAGTCCGCGCTGGAGGCTCATCCGAACCTTCGTGCCTCCTCGGAGATCCTTCACGCCGATGACGTCATCAGCGGCGAGGACAGGCCGAGCCAGGCGCTGCGCCGCGCCAAGACCACCTCGATGGGGCGCGCGATCGCCGCGGTGAAGTCGGGCGATGCCGGCGCCGCGGTGAGCGCGGGTAACACCGGCGCGCTCATGGCCATCTCCAAGCTGACGCTGCGCACCATGCCGGGCATCGACCGCCCCGCGCTTGCCGCTCTGCTACCCACGCTCGGCGACAACGACGTCGTGATGCTCGATCTTGGCGCGAATACCGAGTGCGACACGCGCAACCTCGTCCAGTTCGCTGTGATGGGCGCGGCCTATGCGCGCGTCGTGACCGGGCGCGAGGAGCCGCGACTGCGGCTGCTCAACATCGGCACCGAGGAAATCAAGGGCACCGACCTGCTGCGCGACGCCGCGCAGATCCTCAAGGACGCGGCCGAAGAGCTCTCGTTCAGCTTCGACGGCTTCACCGAGGCCGACAAGCTGTGCCTCGGCGATGTCGATGTCGTGGTTACCGACGGGTTTTCGGGTAACATCGCGCTCAAGGCGGTGGAAGGAACCGCGCGCTTCGTGGCCGACCTGCTGCGCCGCGGCTTTTCCAGCTCGCTGCGCTCGAAGTTCGGGTTCCTCATCTCGAAACCCGCGACCGAGCTGCTCAAGCATCATCTCGATCCCAACAATCACAACGGCGCCGTCTTTCTCGGCCTCAACGGCATCGTCGTCAAAAGTCACGGCGGCGCGAGCGCGGCCGGGGTCGCCAATGCCGTGGCGGTCGCGGCGCGGCTTCTCGAGGAGAACGTCACCGTGCGGATTACCGCCGACCTCGCCCGCGTCGGTGAGGACAGCCTGCTGATGCGTCGCCCGCAGGAGGCTCAGGCCTGATGCGGCGATCGGTACTGACGGGAACCGGCTCCGCGCTTCCGGACCGGTCGATCAGCAATGCGGAACTGGCGGAGCGGATCGACACGAGCGACGATTGGATCGTCGAGCGAACCGGGATTTCGAACCGTCACATTGCCGCCGAGGGCGAGACGACCTCCAGCCTGGCGACGCTGGCCGCGCGGCGCGCGCTCGAGGCGGCGGGGCTCGCCCCGAAGGACATCGACCTGATCGTCCTGGCGACGGCGACGCCCGACCAGACCTTTCCCGCGACCGCGACCCAGGTCCAGAACAACCTGGGCTGCAACGGCGGTATCGCCTTCGACGTCGCGGCGGTGTGCTCGGGCTTTCTCTACGCGCTCGGCGTCGCCGATTCGATGCTGCGCACCGGCATGGCGAATCGGGCGCTGGTGATTGGTTCGGAGACCTTCAGCCGTATCCTCGATTGGGAAGACCGGACCACGTGTGTCCTATTTGGGGACGGTGCGGGGGCGGTCGTGCTCGAGGCCCGCGACGAAACCGGCGATGCGCCGCGCGGCATTCTTGCGACCAGGCTGCACGCGGACGGCGCGCATAATCAGCTCCTCTTCGTCGACGGCGGTCCCTCGACGACCGGCACGGTCGGCAAGCTGAGAATGAAGGGACGGGAAGTCTTTCGCCACGCCGTCGTCAATCTGGCGCAAGTTCTTCAGGAAGTGCTTGAAGATGCTGGGTTAACGATTGGTGATATCGATTGGTTGGTGCCACACCAGGCAAACGCCCGGATATTGGACGCCACCGCGAAGAAGCTGAATTTACCTTCAGAAAAGGTCGTGATGACCGTGGCGCAGCATGCCAATACTTCGGCTGCTTCAGTGCCGCTTGCGCTTGATGTTGCCGTGCGCGACGGACGAATTCGCGAAGGTGACCTCGTCATGCTCGAAGCCATGGGCGGGGGTTTTACTTGGGGGGCAAGCCTGTTGCGCGTCTGATCGCGCCATTTTGCCCGCGCGGCGTAAATCTTCTGTTTGACGGCATTGCTTTTACGGTCTTTTTCCATATGATCCGTCGCGGGGCCGCGCAGACAGGATTGGGGACCAGATGCGCTCCACGGAGACGCTTACACGTGCCGCTATTGCCGAAGCGATTCACCGCAAGCTCGGGCTCTCCCGGGCCGAATCGCTCGCGATGGTCGAGTCCATCCTGATGCACATGTGTCAGTCGCTTGCCGAAGGGGAGAACGTGAAGATCTCGGGTTTCGGCACCTTCCTGCTTCGCGACAAGGGTGAGCGGGTCGGGCGCAATCCGAAGACCGGGGTCGAAGTTCCCATCACGCCGCGCCGCGTCCTGACCTTTCGGGCAAGCCAGATGCTCAAGGATCGCATCGCGGAATCGTGAGCAGGGCGGTGTTCACCGGATTCGACGACGGGAAAGACCCCGAGGCGCTGCGCACCATCGGTGAAGTGACGCGCGCGCTCGGCATTCGCCAGCATGTCCTGCGCTATTGGGAAGAGCAGTTTCCGATGCTCAAGCCGATCAAGCGCAGCGGCGGTCGGCGCTATTACCGGCCCGAGGACGTGGCGCTGGTGGCCGAAATCGATCGCCTCGTACACCACGAAGGCTACACCCTGCGGGGTGCGCGCCTCGCGCTGGAAACAAAGGCCTCCGGTAACGGGAGCGGGGCCGAGACGGCGGCCGCTCCGGCTGTCCAGCCCGCGGCATCGGTGGTCGAGCGGCTGCGCGCCGTGCGGGACGACCTCGCCGCCGCGCTCGATCGCGCCTGAAGCATACGTCAGACCGGCTTCGGCCTAATCGCGCAGTTGCGGGCCCAGTTGCGGATCGAGATCGCGCGGTCGCACGAGATGCACCAGCCGCGCGCACTCGTCCGCCAGATCGCTCCAGGAATCTATGTCGAGTTCGAGCACGGCAAAGGCCGCCGTCGGAAACTTTTCCTCCACGACGTCGCGCAACGGGCTGCTGCCGTCGTCGGGCACGAGATCGAGAATGAGATCTTCCAGGCCCGGGTTGTGGCCGACCATGATGATCGTGCCGGGATCGCCCTCGATCTCGCGCAGCACATCCTGCAGCGTGGCCGAGTTGGCGAGATAGAGCCGCCGGTCCCAGGTGACAGGGGGCGTCCCGCCCGCCGCCTGCGCGGAAATCTCGATCGTTTGGGTCACCCGCACCGCCGGCGAGGCGAGCACGCGATCGAAGCGCACCCCGTACGCGCGGATATGTTCGCCCATCTTCTCCGCGCCCTTGCGGCCGCGCGCGTTCAGCGGCCGGTCGAAATCGCGTAGCCGCGCGTCGTTCCAGTCCGACTTGGCATGGCGGAAAATGGCAAGGGTCTTCATGCGGAGGACTGGGCTCGGTCGGGGGAAACGATGCCGTCTCCTGAACCATGCCGGGCGACCCGTTGCAAGGCCTCGTCCAGCGTCACCCGCTGAACCGGCGTGCCGGGGGGAAAGGCGGTGAGCAGGCGCGAAGGGAAGGCGGGCGAGAGCACGACGAAGTGGCCGCTGTCGTCGCGGCCGCGGATCAGGCGTCCGAAGGCTTGCGCGAGCCGCGCGCGGATGATCGCGTCGTCATAGGCCGAGCCGCCGCCGGTCAGCCGCCGCGCGCGGTGGAGGATCGAGGGGCGCGGCCAGGGGACTTGTTCCATCACCACCAGCCGCAACGAATGGCCGGGAACGTCGACTCCATCGCGCAGGGCATCGGTGCCGAGCAGCGAGGCGGCCGGATCGTCGCGGAAGATGTCGACCAGGGTGCCGGTGTCGATGGGATCGACGTGCTGCGCATAGAGCGGCAGCCCGCCGCGCGCGAGCCGGTCGGCGATCCGGCCATGGACCGCGCGCAGCCTCCGGATCGCGGTGAACAGGCCGAGCGCGCCGCCGCCCGACGCCTCGATCAGCCGGCCGTAGGCGGCAGCGAGCGCGGCTATGTCGCCGCGCGGCACGTCGGTGACGATCAGCACCGCGGCCTGCGCGGCGTAGTCGAACGGGCTCTGCTGCGCGGACAGGCGCGGCTCGACGCCGATATGGCGCGCGCCGCTGCGGGCGATCGCGGATTCCCAGTCCTCGCCGTCACGCAGCGTCGCCGAGGTCATGACGACACCGTGCGCGGGTTCGAGCACGACCTTGGCGAACGGCTTCATCGGATCGAGCCAGCGCCGGTGGATGCCGACGTCGAACTCGCGGGCGTCCGAACGCTCGACCGCGAGCCAGTCGACGAATTCGGGATCGGCGGGGCCACCGAGCCGTTCTAGCAGCGCTTCCCAGGCGGCGACGAGTTCGATCCGCCAGGCGAGCGAGTGCCGCGCGCCTTCGATGCGGGCGCGGCCAGGGCCATCGAGCCAGTCGGGCGGCTCTTCGAGAATCGCCTCGAGGCGCACGCCGAGCCGGATCAGCGGCTGCCGCAAGTCGGCCAGCGCGGCGCGGGCGGCCTGGGCCTGTTCGACGAAGGCGCCCTCCAATTCGGCCGCCTCGGTCTCGAGCCCGTATCCCGCCTCCGCGCCGCCGCTTTCGTCGCGCGCGTAGACCAGCGCGCGGACGGCGGCGAGCAGTTCTTCGATCGGGCCCGAGGGCGTGTTCTCGACGAGCCGTTGCAGCCAGCCGTCGCCGGGAAGCGCTTCGGCCGCCTCGCGCGCGGCCGAGATCGCGCGGCCGCCCGCCTCGTCATAGCTGGCGATGTCGGCGAGACGGGCCGCAAGGCCGCGCCGCCGCCCGCGCGAGGCTTTCTCCGGACCGATGATCCAGCGCCGCAGTTCGATCGCCTCGGCGCCGCTCAGCGCCACCGCGAAGGTCGAATCGGCGGCATCGAAGATATGATGTCCCTCGTCGAAGACGATCCGGGTCGGGCGCGCCGCGTGGTCGCGTCCGCGCGCCGCGTTGACCATGACCAGCGCATGGTTGCCGATCACGAGGTCGGCCTTGGCCGAGGCGCGCGCAGCGCGCTCGATGAAGCATTTGCGGTAGTGCGGGCAGCCCGCGTAGACACATTCGCCGCGCCGGTCGGTGAGCGCGGTGATGCCGCGCTGGCGAAACAGCGTGCCGAGCCAGCCGGGCAGATCGCCGCCGATCACGTCGCCGTCGCGGGTATAGGCGGCCCAGCGCGCGACGAGCTGGGCGAGGATCGCCGCCCGCCCGGCGAAGCCGCCTTGCAGCGCGTCCTCGAGATTGAGCAGGCACAGGTAGTTCTCGCGGCCCTTGCGCACGACCACGGGGCGGCTGCCGTCGGGGCGCCGTTCGGGCCAGGCGCGGCGGCTTTCCTGGCGCAACTGGCGCTGCAGGGCCTTGGTGAAGGTCGAGACCCAGACCGTGCCGCCCGATCGCTCACTCCACCGCGAGGCCGGGGCGAGGTAGCCCAGCGTCTTGCCGATCCCGGTGCCGGCCTGCGCGAGCAGAACGTGCGGCTGCCCCTGACGCGGGCGTGGCGCGAAGACCTCGCTGGTCTCGATCGCATAGGCGCGCTGCCCGGGGCGGGTTTCGGCCTGCGAACCGGTCAGCGCCGCGAGGCGATCGAGCACCTCGTCCTGTTCGAGACGGACTTGCGCCGGCTGGGGCAGGTCGGCGGCCTCTTCCCACTCCGGCAGCCGGGAAAAGAGCCAGCGTTCGGCGCGCTCGGGCCGCGCGATGCGGCCGTTGAGCAGCACCGCCCAGGGCCAGCGCATGCGGGTGAGCGATTGCAGTGCGCTCCAGGCGCCCTCGCGTTCGGCCCAGGCATCGCTCTCGCAGGTCGCGAGCAGTGCGTCCGCGGCCGTCTGGAGCAGCGCGGGTATGTCGCTCTCGCTCGCGGGCTCGGCGAGACCGAGCGCTTTCGCGAGTCCCTTGGGCGTCGGCACAACGAACCGCGCGGGGTGGATGAAGGCGTAGAGTTCGAGCAAGTCGAGGCCCGACAGATCGGGATAGCCGAGACGAGTTGCGACGAGCGGCGCGTTGAGCAGGAGCAGCGGCGTATCGGCCGCGGCCATGACCGCCTCGCCCTTGGACACCGCGCGCGTTCCCGAGGCATCGCGCAACCAGGCGCCGCCGTGACTGCAATGGATGGCGGGAAGCGTCATCATCGGACCATGGGGAGGGCGGAACGAAAAGTAAACGGTCCGATCCCGCGACCTGTGGGGGGGCGGTAAGGGGGCCGGGCCGCGCGATCTCGAGCCGGCGACAAATTCGTGCATCGGCCCTCTTGCAAGATCTATATCAAGATATATCTTAGTCGCATCATGACACATCAAGGGTCCTGATAGATCAAGGAAAGACCATGAGACATCTCTTCTCCCATTCCCGCTGCGGTGCGAGCCGCGAGGACTTCGCGCGCGGCCCGTTCGGCAGGGGCGCCGGCTTCGGCGACTTTCTCGGGCAGGGCTTCGGTCCGCGCGGCCATGGCGGCCCCGGGCGCGGCGGCCGCAGGCGCCGCCTGTTCGACCAGGCCGAATTGCAGACCCTGCTGCTCTCGCTCATCGCCGAGCAACCCCGCCATGGCTATGATCTGATCCGCGAGATCGACGCGCTTTCGGGCGGCGAATATGCGCCGAGCCCGGGCGTGGTCTATCCCGCGCTCACCTACATGGAAGAGCAGGGGGTGATCGCGGTCGCCTCGACCGACGCCGCGCGCAAGTCCTACGAAATCACCGAGGAAGGCCGCAGCCAGCTCGCCGAGCACGAAGGCGAGGTCGCGCATCTGCGCCAGCGCCTCTCCAAGCTCGCAGAGACGCGCGAGAAGTTCGATCCCGCGCCGCTGCGCCGGGCGATGCACTCGCTCAAGTCGGCCGTGTTCGACCGGCTCTCGTCGGACGTGACGAATCGCGAAACGATCCTCGGTCTGGCCGAGATCATCGACGAAGCGACGCGCAAGGTGGAAAGGTACGAGCCATGAGCGAGGTTGAGGCCATTGTCGCCGCCAAGGACGGCGGCAAATACGTCCGACAGCTCTGCAAGCATTGGGCGCACAAGCTGCCGGTCGAGATCGAAGGCGAGGGCGCCAGTCCGCGCGGTGTCGTCACCTTCGTCGGCGCGGTCGCGACGCTCGATGCGGACGATGCCGGTATCCGCGTCCACCTATCCGGCAACGATCGCGAGAACCTCGATCGGTTGAAGGACGTGGTTGCGCAGCACATCGACCGCTTCGCCTTCCGCGAAGCGCCGCTTGCCTACGACTGGACCTGGGCGGACTGAGCGCGGGGGCGCCGGGCTAGTTGCCCAGCACGGCGGGATCGAGCGGCGTCCCTTGCGCCGCCATCCCCTCGACGAGGTTCGCTATCGTGCGCTCGACGTCGGGCCGCGCCGCCTTCGCCAGCATCGCGTCGAGCGCGGCGCGGTCGTGCCAGGTGCCGTCGGCCACGACCGCGAAGGGCTGGTGCGTGCAGGCGATGTCCTGTGTCGGATCGCAGGCGTAGAGCACGACGTCGGCGCGGCACTGCGCCGCGAGGCATCCGCTCTCGCCCGCGAGGCCGAGCACCCCGGCCACCGAGTTGGTGGAGGCGGCGAGGGCCTGCGTGGGCGAGAACCCGGCTGCGACCAGCAGTTCGAGCTCGTCCACCAGCGAGACGCCTGGGGCATTGGTGAAGATCCCGGCATCGCTGCCGGTGACGATCGTCACGCCTTCTTCGTCCATGATCCGCGTGAACGTACCGATGAAGCGGTCCTTTTCCAGGTGCCTGGCGGCATCCTGCTTGGCCCAGAAGGCGATATACTCGGTCTCGGTCTGCTGCGTGACCGGATTCAGCGTCGCGGCATCGGGCTGCTTCGCGAAGGCTCCGTCGCTTTCGGCGACGCGCACGAGGTTGTGGTGCGCAAGCAGCGTTGCCGTCACCGGCGTGCCCGATGCGGCGATCTTGCGGGCAAGGACGCGCGCGGCGTCTTCGTCGAGCCGGTCGCTCAGACCGTGCCAGAGGATCGATTCGGTGTGCTCGATCGTCTCGAAGCCGTCGTCGAGGATTTCCTCGAAGCCGATCGCGAAAGGCTTGTCGAACGGAACGCCCTCGGCGCGGAAGCCTTCGGGGGTGTGCCCCGTGATCTTGAGGTCATGCGCGCGGGCCTCGTCGAGCAGGGCTTCGTACGCCGGACGGCGCAAGTTCGAGTAGGTCTTGAGCCGGGTGAACCCGGCTGCCGCCTGTGCCGCGACGGCCTTGCGCGCCTCTTCGGCCGTCTCGACGACCTGGTGATTGATCTGGGCGTTGGGGCCCTTGCTGTTGAGAATCGGACCCGATGTCAGCAGGCGCGGCCCGGCGAGCTCTCCGTTTGCGATCCGTTCCGCAAGCGCGAGGTGGAAGGGCATGCCCGACATGTTGCGCACCGTGGTCACGCCGTAGGCGAGATAGGCGCCGAGGCCCGCTTCGTCCCAGACATGGACATGCATGTCGGTGAGGCCGGGTATGGCGGTTTTGCCGCTCGCATCGATCCGCTTCGCGCCGGCGGGGGAGGGGGCAGCCGCGGCGGGCCCCGCATAGACGATGCGGCCATCCGCGATGACGAGGCTGGCATCGTCGAACCGGTGCGCCTCGCCGTCGGGAAAATCGATCAGATCGATGTGCTCGACCACGATCGGCGGCGCTGCGCGCGCAGGTGATGCCAGCGCGCCGCTCGCGAAGACGAGCGCCCCCATTGCCAGAACTCGTGAAAACATGACTGGTCCCCCTTTCGGGAGCCAGTCTGCCCGGGCGCCGGCGTAATTCAAGCCCTTGCGCTCCGGGCATCGGACCGATGCGCGTGTCAGGCAGCGTCGTTGCTCGCCGCCATTTCCTTGATCGGCACGTCTTCCTTGAAGGTGTGGGTGACATAGGGGAACGGGATCTCGATGCCCGCCGCGTCGAGCTCGCGCTTGATCGCGTAGACGACGTCGCGCTGCACGAGGAACAGGTTCTGTTCCTTGGTGTTGACCCACCAGCGGACCCAGAAGTCGATCGAACTGGCGCCGAACTCGCGTGCGAAGGCATCGACCGGACGATTGTGGGCGATCGTGTCGACCGACTTGAGCGCCCGCATGATCGCCGCCTCGGCTTCGGGCAGGTCGGTATCGTAGGCCACGCCGACCATGATGTCGAAGCGCCGCTCGACCTGATCGGTGTGGATCTTGACCGGGTTCTTGAAGATCATCGAGTTCGGCATGATCGTCAGCTCGCCCGAGAACTGGCGGATGTGCGTTTCGCGCAGCGTGATCTTCTCGACGGTGCCGCTGATGCCCTCGGTATCGACCCAGTCGCCGAGTTGCATCTTGTCGCGCAGCATGATCAGCACGCCGGCGAGGAAGTTCTCGAAGATGTCCTGAAAGGCAAAGCCGATGGCGACCGCGCCGATGCCGAGCCCGGCGAAGGCGCCCGCCGGGGTGAAGCTCGGGATCGCGACCGTCAGCGCGATCAACAGGCCGACAATCCAGACGGCGAGCTTGATCAGTGTCTCGACCAACGCCTTGAGATCGTTGCGGATATGCGCCTTGCCAGTGATGCGGTCGGCGAGGCGGACTGCGCCCTTGGCGACGAGCCAGGTGAGAATGAGAATGACGAGCGCGATCGCCAGCGACGGCAGGGCTTGCACGAATCCCTTGAGCATCGCGTCGACCTGATCGCGCAGGGTATTGATGTAATTCACGTTCAGAGTTGTCCTCTTGCGTTACCTTGTGAACCAAACCGTCGCTTGCGCGGCTGGTTCCCTCTCGCGTCAGCCCCCTTGCGAAGTGCCGTGATTCCGGCGAAAGGCGCTCGCCATGACCGATGAAGCCCTGATCAGCGCCGCGCGCGTCTCCAAGGCCTGGCCGTTCCAGGAAGCGCAAAAGCTCTTGAAGCGGTTCCCCGAGGGGAAGCCGGACGGCGCGCCGGTGATTTTCGAGACGGGCTACGGCCCTTCGGGGCTGCCGCATATCGGCACGTTCCAGGAAGTGCTGCGCACGACGCTGGTCCGCCGCGCCTACGAGGTGCTGACGGATGGCGCGCCGACGCGGCTTATCGCCTTCTCGGACGACATGGACGGGCTGCGCAAGGTTCCCGACAACATTCCCAACGCCGAACTGCTCGCGGCGAACCTGGGCAAGCCACTTACGCGCATTGCCGATCCCTTCGGCCGCTACGAGAGCTTCGCGCACCACAACAACGCGATGCTGCGCGAATTCCTCGACCGCTTCGGCTTCGAGTACGAATTCGTCTCGGCGAGCGAGCGCTATAACGCGGGCGCGTTCGACGCGGCGCTGGCGAACGTGCTGCGGCGCTATGACGCGATCATGGAGATCATGCTGCCGACGCTGCGCGAGGAACGGCGGCAGACCTATTCGCCGGTCCTGCCGGTCTCGCCCAAGAGCGGCGTCGTGCTCCAGGTGCCGGTCGAGGTGGTCGACGCGGAAAGCGGCATGATCCGCTTCACCGATGAGGGCGGCAGCGTGATCGAGCAGTCGATCTTCGGCGGGCAGGCCAAGCTGCAGTGGAAGGTCGACTGGGCGATGCGCTGGGTCGCGCTCGGCATCGACTACGAGATGTGCGGCAAGGACCTTACCGACAGCGTCACCCAGTCGGGCAAGATCGCCAAGGTGCTGGGCGGGCGCAAGCCCGAAGGCATGATCTACGAGCTTTTCCTCGACGATAAGGGCGAGAAGATCTCGAAGTCGAAGGGCAATGGCCTCACCATCGAGGAATGGCTGACTTACGGCACCGAGGAGAGCCTGGGCTTCTACCTCTTCCGCGAGCCCAAGAGCGCCAAGCAGCTTCACATCGGCGTGATCCCCAAGGCGGTCGACGAATACTGGCAGTTCCGCGGCAATCTCGCGAGCCAGCCGATCGACAAGCAGCTCGGCAATCCGGTGTGGCACCTGTTGCGCGCGAACGGCGACGGCAAGGGGGCGGGCGACACGCTGCCGGTGACCTTCGGGCTGCTGCTCAATCTTGTCGGCGTGCTCGGCGCGGAGGCGACGGCGGACCAGGTCTGGTCCTATCTTGGCAACTATGTGTCAGACGCGTCGCCCGAGGCCAATCCCGAAGTGGCGCGGCTGGTCGAGGCGGCGCTCGCCTACAACCGCGACTTCATCGCGCCGACGCTCGTCAAGCGCGCGCCCGCGCCGAACGAGGCGGCCGCGCTCGCCGCGCTCGATGCGGAGCTAGCGCAAGCCGGGCCGGCGACCTCGGCCGAGGATCTGCAGACCGCGGTCTACGAGATCGGCAAGCGCGAGGAATTCGGCTTCGAATCGCTGCGCGACTGGTTCAAGGCGCTCTACGAAACCCTGCTCGGATCGAGCCAGGGGCCGCGCATGGGCAGCTTCATCGCGCTCTACGGCATCCCGGAGACGCGCAAGCTGATCGCCGAGGCGCTTGCCGCCAATGATCATGCACAAGACGCCCAAGACGCCTGACGAACTCGCGCAAGAGCTGCTCGGGCGGCTCTTCGAAGAGCTGGACGGCGAGGAACAGCGCGTCCTCCAGCGCATCGCATCGGGCACGCTGCTCGGGCGCGACGCGCATGAGGAAGCCGCCGCCCATGCCACCTTCGGTCAGCGCCTTGCGGACAGGGTGGCCGCGATCGGGGGCTCGTGGGGCTTCATCGGTGGCTTCGTCGTCGTGCTGCTGGGCTGGATGCTCGTCAACAGCCGGGTCCTCGAAAGCCTGGGGATCGGTCCCTTCGATGCCTATCCCTACATCTTCCTCAACCTGATCCTGTCGATGCTCGCCGCGATCCAGGCGCCGGTGATCATGATGAGCCAGAACCGGCAGTCGGAGAAAGACCGCATCGCCGCGCGGCACGACTACGAAGTGAATCTGCGCACGCAATTGGAGATCATCCGGCTGCACCGCCGTTTCGACCTGCTGCTCGAGCGGCTCCAGATCGTGATCGAGGGCGACGACTAGGCCACGGTCGTGGATCACGCCCAGGGGCGCGTGCGGAACCACTTGGTGATGACGTACTTGGTGCCCTGCACGACGGGAGTCGCGGCGTGCATCGTTGCCATGTTTGGCGTGCCGTCCGCGCTGGCGTTGTTCCACACAAGCAACGAGCCTTTCTGCGGCGACACGCTGATGCCGAGAGAGGGAAACGCGGTCTCGCCGCCTTCCTCGACGTCGCTCAGGTAGATCATCGCGGTCCAGCTCCGCTGCCCGCCGCGCGCCTTTTCGTCTTTCCAATAGGCCGCGTTGACGTCGAAGAAGTCGCAGTGCTCGCGATATTGCTGGCCGGGCGCGTAGCGCTGGCCCTGGACGCGCTCACCCCACGAGATGTCGATGCCGAGCAAGTCGGACAGCCGCCGCTCGATCATCCTGACTTCGCTGTCGTCTTGCGGGATGTCGCCCGAGTAGCTCGTGCGATAAGCCTCGATGTAGGTCTCGTCGTAGAGCTGCGAGGGCTCCGCGACGCAATCGATCAGCTCGATCATCGCGCGGCATTCGCGGTCGTCAAGGAAATCGCCGACCGCGAAGAGCTCCGCCTCCTCGACGGGGATGCGATAGACCGAAGGATCGCGCGCGAGCCGTTCGCGTACTCGCGCGCCGAGTTTCTCGAGCGCCTTTCGATCGGGAACCGTGTCTGTCATCGCGATATTCGGAGCCGTGTTCGAGATTTCCGCAGTGCCTTGGCACAATGGCGATTGTCCGGCTGCATAGGCGCTTGCCATGCATGCCGCGAAGTTCCATCACTTGCGCATGCTCGGAAATCAAGGCCTGACCTACAGCCGCGTCGCCATTGCGCTGCACTGGCTGATCGCGCTGCTCATCATCTTGAACTTCATCGCCGTGTGGGTCGCTGAAGACCTGCCCCGGCCGGAGCGGATCGAACTGATGGCCAATCACAAGGCGATCGGCATCACCGTCCTGATCCTGTCGATCTTGCGGATTCTCTGGCGGGTCACGCATCGCGCCCCGCCGTTCGATCGTTCGCTTGCGATCTGGGAAGTCGCGCTGGCGCGGATCGTCCATGCCCTGTTCTATTTCCTGATTATCGCGATCCCGCTCACCGGCTGGGGCATGGTCTCGACCGGCGGCGATGCCGTTAGCGTGTTCGGCCTGTTCTCGGTCCCGGCCTTGCCGGTGGGATCGGACAAGGCGACGGGCGGGATTTTTCACGAAATCCACGAGGTGTTCGGCACGATCATGCTGGTGCTGATCGGCCTGCACCTGCTCGGTGCGCTAAAGCACCAGTTCGTCGATCACGACGCCACGATGGCCCGGATGGTCCCCTTCCTGCGCGCGCGGCGCTAGGCCTGAAAAGGCAAGGAGCCTTCCGCGAAGGGGAAGCGGAAGGCTCCTGTCCGGCCGCGACCGGGCCGGAAACGGTTCACCAGAAGAAATCGTAGATCACGTCCACCACTTCGCCGGTGTAGGTGTCCACAAGCAGGACATCGTCGTAATAGCGCACCCAGCGGTACGGACCGTAAACCTCGGGTAGGCGATAATACCAAGGATCGTTGATCCAGTAGCGGTTGCCGTAGAACAGCGAGCCGAGCGTGAAGCCGATGCTGACACGGCGATAGGAGTAGTTGCGGTACGGCGAGTAATACCGGCCGATATGATAGATCGTGCGGTTGCGCGCGCGATGGCGCGACCAGTCGTAGCGGTCGTTGCGACGCCAGTTTCGGTCCCACCTGCGATGATCATCGCGCCGATTGTCGGACCAGCGGCGATCGTTGTCGCGCCAGGAGTTGCCGCGCCGGTCGTAAGTGCGGTTGCGGTCGCGATCGCTGTAGGTGCGGTTGCGCTGCCAGTCGCGCGCGCGGTCGCCGCGATTGTAGGTGTGGTCGCGGTCATTATCGCGGCGGCTGTCTGTTCGGCGATCGTCGTTGCGCTGGCCCGTCCAGCGATTGTTGACGGGATTGGTGCGCGTACGGGTGTCGCTGCGGTCGCGATTGCCGTAGTCGCGGCGCGTCTGCGTCTGCGTCTGCGTCGGAGTGGGCCGCTCCGCCTGACGCGGCGCGCCGATCCTGGCATGCGTATCGCTCCGGCTCTCCGATACGATCAGGCCACCGGTGCTGCGCGAGCTGCTGCGCTGTTCCGTGCGCTGGACCCGCTCGGGCCGCTGCGCCCGGTCCGAGCGTTGCGCACGCTGCTGCGCGCGTTGCTCGCCGCCGCCGCGTCCGCGGTTGTTGTATTGCGGCTGCGAGCGTTCCTGACCGCGTCCCCAGCCACGCTGGGCCTCGGCCGCCTGCGCCGGAATCGCCATCATCGCGATCGCGGCGGCGACGGCGGTCCATCCGCCGGTGCGCAGCAGGGCCGTCCTCTTGTTCCTGTTCATTTTCGTGACACCTGTCCTAGCTCTCAAACCCATGTCGACCGGCGAAATCGACGTATGGGTTCATTAGCTGAAACGCGCTGTCACAAACGTGAACCGGTTCGCCGCCAACCGTTAATGTTGGTGCCAGATATTCTGAACAACGAATCCCGTGATATCAGCGAGTCAGCTTCTTGTAGGCCAGACGAGTCGGGCGGTCGGCGGCGTCGCCCAGGCGGCGGCGCTTGTCTTCCTCATAGGCTTCGAAGTTGCCTTCGAACCATTCGACGTGGCTGTTGCCCTCGAAGGCGAGGATGTGCGTGGCGAGACGGTCGAGGAAGAAGCGGTCGTGGCTGATGACCACGGCGCAGCCCGCGAAGTTCTCGATCGCTTCCTCGAGCGCGCCCAGCGTCTCGACGTCGAGATCGTTGGTCGGCTCGTCGAGCAGGAGGACGTTGCCGCCTTCCTTCAGCATCTTGGCCATGTGCACGCGGTTGCGCTCACCACCCGAAAGTTTGCCGACGTTCTTCTGCTGGTCCGCGCCCTTGAAGTTGAACGCGCCGACATAGGCGCGCGTCGACATGTCGTGGCCGTTGACCTTCATGTAGTCGAGCCCGTCGGAGATCTCTTCCCAGACGTTCTTGGTGGGATCGAGGTGATCGCGGCTCTGGTCGACGAAACCCAGATGCACGGTCGAGCCGATGTCGATCTCGCCGCTGTCGGGCGTCTCCTTGCCGGTGATGATCTTGAACAGCGTCGACTTGCCCGCGCCGTTGGGGCCGATCACGCCGACGATGCCGCCCGGCGGCAGGATGAACGAAAGGTCCTCGAACAGCAGCTTGTCGCCATAGGCCTTCGAGATGTTCTTGGCCTCGATGACCTTGCCGCCGAGGCGCTCGGGCACCTGGATGACGATCTGCGCCTTGCCGGGCTTGCGGCCGGCCTGGGCTTCCTGAAGCTGCTCGAACTTGCGGATACGCGCCTTCGACTTGGTCTGGCGCGCGGACGGGGTCTGCCGAATCCACTCCAGCTCTTCCTTGAGCGCCTTCTGCCGACCCGATTCCTCGCGCTCTTCCTGCTCCATGCGCTTGGCTTTTTTCTCGAGGTAGGTCGAGTAGTTGCCTTCGTAGGGGAAGTACTTGCCGCGATCGAGTTCGAGGATCCAGTCGACCACATGATCGAGGAAGTAGCGGTCGTGGGTGATCATCAGCACCGCGCCAGCGTATTCCTTGAGGTGGTTTTCGAGCCACTCGACGCTTTCGGCGTCAAGGTGGTTGGTCGGCTCGTCGAGCAGCAGGATCGAAGGCTTCTGGATCAGCAGGCGGGTGAGCGCGACGCGGCGCTTCTCGCCGCCGGAGAGGCTTTCCACGCCCCAGTCGCCCGGCGGGCAGCGCAGCGCTTCCATCGCGATCTCGAGCTGGTTGTCGAGCGTCCAGCCATCGACCGCGTCGATCTTGTCCTGAAGGTCGGCCATCTCGGCGCCCAGCGCATCGAAGTCGGCATCTTCCTCGGCCATCTCCATGCCGATCTGGTTGAACCGCTCGACCATGTCCGCCGTGCCGCGCGCGCCGTCCTTGACGTTTTCGAGCACGGTCTTGGTCGGATCGAGTTCGGGTTCCTGCTCGAGATAGCCGACGGTGATGTTCTCGCCCGGCCAGGCCTCGCCGGTGAAGTCCTTGTCGATGCCGGCCATGATCTTGATCAGGGTCGACTTGCCGGCGCCGTTGGGGCCGACGATGCCGATCTTCGCGCCTTGGTAGAACTGCAGCGAGATGTTCGAGAGCACCGGCTTCTGCGCGCCGGGGAAGGTCTTGGTCATGTCCTTCATGACGAAGGCGTACTGGGCGGCCATCGGAATCCTCTGGGAATGGTCGGTGACGGGATTTTGGCGGGTCTCTACAGGCGGGGGGCAATGCGCGCAAGCGCCGCGCCGTTCGCCGTCGATGGTCTCGGAATTGGGGATTCCGGCGGGGCCTTGCAAGGCCGCGCGCGAGCCGCAGGCGGATTGCGAAAAAGCGGGCGGCCGCATTGGCAAGGTTTGCCGGCTGCGATAGGCAAAGCGGCATGAACCACAAGATCCTTGCCGCCGCGCTCGGCGCGGCCGTCTTCGCCTCCCCGGTTTGCGCCACGCCGCAGCAAGGCTCGGGCGTCGCCTGGGACATCGTCGAGGGCCTGACCACCGAGATCGGACCGCGACCCGCCGGCTCCCCCGCCGAGGCGAGGGCGCGGGAATGGAGCAAGGCCAAGCTCGAGGAACTCGGCTTCCGCAACGTCGCCATCGAGACGTTTCGCACCGACGCCTGGACGCGCGGCGAAGAGACCGCGCGGCTCACCTCGCCTTACGTACAACCGCTCGCGATCACCGCGCTGGGCAACAGCGTGCCCACGCCCGAGGGCGGATTGAAGGCCGAACTCGTCTACTTCCCGACGCTCGACGCGCTCAAGGCCGCGCCCGAGGGCTCGCTCGAGGGCAAGGTCGCTTTCGTCGATCACGCCATGCGTCCCACGCAGGACGGTAGCGGCTACGGCCCCTACGGCGACGTGCGCCGCTCGGGCCCCTCGATTGCCTCGAAAAAGGGCGCCGCCGCCATCATCATTCGCTCGGCGGGCACCGATAGCCACCGCAACCCGCACACCGGCGTGACCAAGTTCGCCGAGGGCGTCAGCGCGATTCCCTCGGGCGCGGTGTCCAATCCGGATGCCGACTTGATCGCGCGCGTCGCCGCGCGCGGCAAGCCGATCGCGATCGAGCTCACGCTTACCGGCAAGCCCTTTCCCGACGCGCCCTCGGGCAACGTGATCGGCGAGTTGCCGGGCCGAGACCCGTCGCTGCCGATGATCCTGCTCGGCTGCCACCTCGATTCCTGGGATCTGGGCACGGGCGCGATCGACGATGCCTCGGGCTGCGCGATCATCACCGCCGCCGCGCTCCAGGCCCAGCGCGACGGCAAGCTGCTGCGCACGGTGCGGGTTCTGTGGGCGGGCAACGAGGAAATGGGCCCGCCCATTGGCGGAGCCCAGGATTACGCCAGGCGGCATGCCGCAGAAGCGCATGCCCTGGCGATGGAGAGCGACTTCGGCGCCGACCGGATCTGGGCGCTGCGCCTGAGCCTCGACGAGGCGAACGCGGCGCTGGGCGACAAGATCAAGGCGGCGCTGTGGCCGTTGGGCGTCGTCTACCACCCCGGCCCGGCGCACGGCGGCGCGGACATCTCCGCGATCATCAGGGACCAGAAGCTCGCGGTGATCGATCTCGGGCAGGACGGCACGCACTATTTCGACCTGCACCACACGCCCGACGACACGCTCGACAAGGTCGATCCGGATGCCTTGCAGCAGAACGTCGACGTCTGGGCCGCGACGCTCAAGGTCATCGCCAACGCGCCGGGCGAGATCGCCAGGGTCGAAGGCGAGGGCGGCGGGGAGTAGCCTAGCCCGCCGCGATCCGCTCGGCGACGGCGACGAGCCTCCGGGCCTGTTCGAGATGGAGCAGTTCGGTCATCTTGCCTTCGACCCGGATCGCGCCCTTGCCCTGGTTCTCGGGCTGGTCGAAGGCCTCGATCACCGCGCGCGCCCAGGCGAGATCCGCTTCTGTGGGCGAGAACACCGCGTTGCAAGGATCGATCTGAGCGGGATGGATCAGGCTCTTGCCGTCGAAGCCGAACATCAGCCCTTGCTCGGCCTCGGCGCGGAACACCTCGAGATCGCGGAACTCGTTGCACACGCCGTCGAGAATGGCGATGCCGTGCGCGCGCGCCGCGGCGACCGCCATCGAGAGGAACGGCAGGAAGGGCGTGCGGCAGGGCGTGAGCTGCGCGCGCATCTCCTTGGCCAGATCGTTGGTGCCCATGATCCATAGCGACAGGCGGCCACCCTGTGCGCAGGTGGCGATCTCGTCGAGATGGAACACCGCCGCGCAGGTCTCGATCATGGCCCATAGCTGCATCGCGCGCGGCGCGGCCTGGAGCGCGACTTCGTAGCGGGCGATGTCCGTCGCCGAATTGACCTTGGGGACGAGCACCGCGTCGGCCTTCGATCGCGCGATCGCGGCAAGGTCGGCCGCGCCCCACTCGGTATCGAGGCCGTTCGCGCGGATCGCGACTTCGCGCGCGCCGAATCCCTCGGCAACCGCGGCGACCGCGGCACCGCGCGCCTCGGCCTTCATTTCGGGGGCGACTGCGTCCTCGAGGTCGAGGACGACGACGTCGCAGGGCAGGGTGCGTGCCTTGGCGATGGCCTTGGCGTTCGAGGCGGGCAGGTAAAGCGCGCTGCGGCGGGGGCGTTCGGCGATATCCATGCCGCGCGTGCTAACCGCTCTTGGCCCGCGAGCCTAGTGCCTGCGTGGCGGGGCGGGGTCTTCGCTCGCGATCGGTCATATAGAAGCATGCGGCGCCCACGATCGTGAGCGCGGCCGCGAGCAGCAGGAACGGCGTGAAGCGATCGGTCATGCCGAGCGTGAGGCTCAGCACGATCGAACCGGCAGCCATCGCCAGTCCCATCGACGCGATGAGAAAGCTGTAGATGAAGCTGAATTGACCCACGTCGAACAGGCGCGAGGTAAGGAAGGCGCCGATGTCGCCCTCAGCGCCTTGCGCTAGGCCGACCAGAAGCACCGCGCCCGCGAGCAGCCAGCCGGTCTCGATCGGCGAGGCGAGCAAGACGAACCCGATCGCGGGCAAGCCAAGCGCCACCGCCGCCACCTTTTGCGGCGCGATCTTGTCGAGCGCGACGCCGCTGATGAATCGCCCGATGATGACGCCGACGGCGTAGAGCGAGACGATCCAGGTCGCGAGGCGGCCCGGCGCGCCGCTTTCGAGCAGGACGAGCTTGAGCTGCGAGGAGACGATCACTTGCGGGAAGTTGCAGAAGAACATGCCCGCGATCATCAGAACGAACGCGGGGTGGCGCAGCAGTCCCGCAAACTCGCTGCGGGTGATCCGCGCACCGCCCGGGCGATCCGTCGCGGCGGCTGCTTCCACCCGCCCGCCTATGAGCGAGACGGCGGCGATACCGCCCGCCGCCGATATCGCCGCGAGCACACGGTAGCCTGTCCGCCATCCCTCCTCGTCGATCACCTCGCCGATCAGCGGCACGACCACCGCGCCTGCCAGCGGCGCGCCGCTCATGACCATCGAGAGCGCAAGCCCGCGCGCGAGATTGAAGCGCTCGACGATCACGCGGGTGAAGACCAGCGTCGTCGTCAGCACACCGAAGACGTGCTGAAACATCGTGATCGCGAAGAACTCGCCAATGCGTCCGTCCATCATCGAGAACAGGAGGAACGAGATCGGTACGGCCGTAAAGCCGACGCAGGCGGCGACGCGCGCCCCGAACCGGTCGGTGAAGCGACCGGCGACGGGAATGAACAGCATCGTCGCCAGGCCCAGCGTGCCGATCAGCGCGAAGCGCGACTTATCCCACCCGAACTCGGCGATGAGCGGCGGGGCGAAGAGGTTGGTCATGTAGTGGTTGAGCGCGGAGCCGAGGGCCAGCCCCAGCGTCGCGCCCAGCAGATTGGGCCAGTGCGCGGTGAACTCCCTGAAATAGCCGAGGTTCCTCGACGCCATGGCACTCTGTCTCCCCGGTTCGGCGCCGCCGCTCCCGCGGTGATTTTTCGGCCCGGACCGGGCATCACCGTTTCTTCTTGCCGATTGCTGCCGTCCGGCGCGGATGGTCGCAAGATTTCGCGCGTCCGCATGGCCATGCAGGGGCTCCGCGCATTCATCGCCACGGTGAATTGCGCGCATCGCGCTTCCCGCCGGCGCACCTCGTCCCTTGCAAGTCGGAATTGTTGCGCTAGGCGTAGTTCTGAGAGGACCGGGCGCGCGTGCCCGCATCGGTCCGCGCATCACAAGGACGAGAGAAACAATGGCTGTTGAAATCCTGCTCCCCAAGATCGGCTTCTCGATGCAGGAGGGGCAGATCGCCGAGTGGCTCGCTAAGGACGGTGATCAGGTGAGCGAAGGCCAGCCGCTGTTCTCGCTCGAGGCCGACAAGTCGACCAACGAGGTCGAGGCGCCCGCGTCCGGCACGCTGAAGATCACCGCCAAGACCGGCGAGACCTACGAAGTCGGCACCGTCCTGGGCTATATCGAATAGACGCAAGGCGCCGATCGGCTGGACATTGCGCCGGGACCGGGCCACAACACGGGCCATGTCCAAACTCGCACGTCTTGCCGCCGTTCTCGCCGCGATCGCCTTGCCGGTCGCCGCGCACGCCAGTCTGCCGGTGGGCGCCACGGCTCCCGGCATCGTCGCCAAGGGCGCGAAGGGCGGCAAGGACATCGACTTCGACTTGCGCTCGGCGCTGCGGCGCGGACCGGTGGTGCTCTATTTCTACCCCAAGGCGTTCACCCAGGGCTGCACGCTGGAGGCGCACGCCTTCGCCGAGGCAACGGACGAGTTCGCCAGGTATGGCGCCACCGTGGTCGGCCTTTCGGCGGACGATCTGCCGACGCTGCGCAAGTTCTCGACCGAGGAATGCCGCGACAAGTTCGCGGTGGCCGTCGCCAGTCCGGCAACGATCAAGGCCTACGACGTCGCGCTCGAGCGCAAGGGCGTTCCGGCGGGCATGACCGACCGCACCAGCTACGTCATCGCGCCCGACGGCAAGATCGCCTTCGTGCATTCCGAGCTTGATTACCGCGATCACGTCAAGCTCACGCTCGAGGCGGTGAAGAAACTCGCCGCCAAGTAGGCGCGCGCGTTCGCGCCGGATCGGTTTCCGGCCCGGCGCATTGCCGGGGGCTTTCCCTGACCCCACATTGCCGCTAATCCCGCCCGTCTTTGCGACAGGAGTACATCAGTCATGCGTGCCGAAGGGCAGGCTCATATCGAGCGCATCGAAGCCGCGCTGGCGCTGGTGCGCAAGTTCCTCGACTGGGAGCGTGCGCTGCGCCGTCTCGACGAGCTGAACGCGCGCGTCGAGGACCCCACGCTCTGGGACAATCCCAAGGAAGCCGAGGCGGTGATGAAGGAGCGCCGCCGGCTCGAGACGTCGATCGGCACGGTGAACGAGATCTCGCAGGAAATGGCCGACGCGGTCGAATTCGTCGAGCTTGGCGAGGCCGAAGGCGACGACGACACCGTCAACGAGGGGCTGGCGACGCTGGCCGCGCTGGCCGAGCGGGCCGACAACGACAAGGTCCAGGCGCTGCTCGCGGGCGAGGCCGACGGCAACGACACCTACCTTGAAATCCATGCGGGCGCGGGCGGTACCGAAAGCCAGGACTGGGCCGAGATGCTCCAGCGGATGTACACCCGCTGGGCCGAGCGCAAGGGCTACAAGGTCGAACTGGTCGACTATCACGCGGGCGAGGCGGCCGGGATCAAGAGCGCGACGCTGCTGATCAAGGGCGAAAACGCCTATGGCTACGCCAAGACCGAAAGCGGCGTGCACCGGCTCGTGCGGATCAGCCCCTACGACAGCTCGGCGCGGCGCCACACCAGCTTTTCGAGCGTGTGGGTCTATCCGGTGATCGACGACAGCTTCGAGATCGACATCAACCCCGCCGACCTCAAGATCGACACATACCGCGCCAGCGGCGCGGGCGGGCAGCACGTCAACACCACAGATTCGGCGGTGCGGATCACCCACCAGCCCTCGGGCATCGTCGTTGCGAGCCAGATCGACCGCTCGCAGCACAAGAACCGCGACATCGCGATGAACATGCTCAAGGCGCGTCTGTTCGAGGAAGAGATGCGCAAGCGCGAGGAAGCCGCGAGCGCCGAGCATGCGAGCAAATCGGACATCGGCTGGGGACACCAGATTCGCTCCTACGTCCTGCAGCCCTACCAGCAGGTCAAGGACCTGCGCACCGGGGTCGTCTCCCCAACGCCCAGCGACGTGCTCGACGGCGCGCTCGACCCGTTCATGGCCGCCGCGCTGTCGCAGCGCGTGACCGGCGAACAGGTCGAGGTGGAAGACATAGACTGAGGCCGGACGCACGGCGATGCGAAGGATCGGGATGACAGATGACAGGCCGCTCGCCCGATTTTGCCAATTCGCGAAGCTGCCGTTAAGGGGCCGCATGATTTCCCGCCGCCACATGACACTGGCCATGGTCCTGGTGCTGGGCGGCTGCAATGCCCAGTCCGACGAGGGCGACCGGCTCAAGAGCGCGATGCAGTTTCCGCGCGCCGACCGCCCGGTCTCGCGGCTCGGCGCGACGCGGTTCTCGACCGAGACCGAGCGCGACAGCATGAACGAGGCCAAGGTGGTGATGGACCTCGCCGAACTCGAGCCCGGCATGACCGTGGCCGATATCGGCGCGGGCGAGGGCTACTACACGGTCCGTCTCGCCCAGCGGGTGGGCAAGGACGGCCGCGTCCTCGCCGAGGACATCGATGAGCAGGCGGTGCGCCAACTCGGCTTGCGCGTCGAGCGCGAGCGTCTCGACAACGTCTCGATCAGGCTCGGCGCGCCCGACGATGCCAAGCTGCCCGACCGGAGCTTCGATCGCATCTTTCTGGTCCATATGTATCACGAGGTCGGGGAACCTTATGCCTTCCTGTGGCACATGCGCCCGGCCTTGCGGCCTGGCGGTCGGGTCATCGTCGTCGATGTGGACCGGCCCACGGACAAGCACGGAATTCCCCCGCACCTTCTTTTCTGCGAATTCGTTGCGGTGGGCTTTCGTTTGACCGCATTTGAACGTAAGCCGGAACTGCAAGGCTACTACGCGCAATTCGAAGCCGTGGGTGACAGACCGGCTCCATCCGCGATCAAGCCTTGCCGAGAGTCCGGTGAGACGCGCGACGGGCAGGGGTGATCGCCGCGCCGGAGGAAAGACAAAGGACAAATGAGTTTCAAGGGTCTCAATCCGATAATCTATGGCGGCCGCGAGGTCTGGCCGCTGATCGAAGGCGGCAAGGGCGTCTCGGCGACCAACCACGCCAGCTCGGGCGCGTGGGCGGCGGCGGGCGGCATCGGCACGGTCAGCGCGGTCAATGCCGACAGCTACGATGCCGAGGGCAAGATCGTCCCTCAGGTTTACGAGCAGCTCACGCGCAAGGAACGGCACGAGCAGCTCATCCGCTACGCGATCGACGGCGGCGTCGAGCAGGTGCGCCGCGCGCACGAGATCTCGGGCGGGCAGGGTGCGATCAACATCAACGTCCTGTGGGAGATGGGCGGCGCGCAGGCCGTGCTCGAAGGCATTCTCGAGCGCACGCGCGGCATGGTCACCGGCGTGACCTGCGGTGCGGGCATGCCCTACCGGCTTTCCGAGATCGCCGCGCGCTTCAACGTCAACTATCTGCCGATCGTCAGTTCGGGCCGCGCCTTTCGTGCCTTGTGGAAGCGCGCCTACAACAAGGTCTCCGAGCTGATGGCGGCGGTGGTCTACGAGGACCCCTGGCTGGCGGGCGGGCATAACGGCCTGTCGAACGCCGAAGACCCGACCAAGCCCGAGGACCCCTACCCGCGCGTCAAGGCGCTGCGCGAGACGATGCGCAAGGAAGGCGTGTCCGATACGGTGCCGATCGTGATGGCCGGCGGCGTGTGGTACCTGCGCGACTGGGAGGAGTGGATCGACAATCCCGAACTCGGCGCGATCGCCTTCCAGTTCGGCACGCGCCCGCTGCTCACGCACGAAAGCCCGATTCCCGACACCTGGAAGGAAGCGTTGCGCGATCTCGAGCCGGGTGACGTGCTGCTTCACCGGTTCTCGCCGACCGGCTTCTACTCCTCGGCCGTCAGGAACAGGTTCCTGCGCTCGCTCGAGGCACGCTCGGATCGGCAGATCCCTTATTCGAAGGTCGAGGCCGGCGAGCACACCGTCCGGCTCGACGTGGGCGTTCGCGGCAAGAACTTCTGGGTCGCGGAGAAGGATCTCCAGCGCGCCCGGGGATGGGCCGCCGAGGGCTTCACCGAGGGCCTGCGCACGCCCGACGACACGATCGTCTTCGTCACCCCCGACGAGCGCGACATGATCCGGCAGGATCAGGCGGACTGCATGGGCTGCCTCTCGCATTGCGGATTCTCGTCGTGGAAGGACCATGACGACTACACCACCGGGCGTCTCGCCGATCCGCGCAGCTTCTGCATCCAGAAGACCCTGCAGGACATCGCGCACGGCGGCCCGGTTCAGGACAACCTGATGTTCGCGGGTCATGCGGCTTACAAGTTCAAGCAGGACCCATTCTACTCGAACGGCTTCACGCCGACGGTCAAGCAGCTCGTCGATCGAATCCTGACGGGCGACTAGGCGCGCTGTCTTGCCGCGGCGCGGCGTGCCGTCAGGCGTGCTCGCCGTGGCTCGACAGGTCGAGTCCCCGGGTTTCGGCATCCTCGCCGACGCGCATCTGGACGAGCGTCGAGATCGCGACCGCGACGATCGCCGTGGCCACGGCTGACCAGATCGCGACGATGCCCAGGCCGATCGCCTGCGCGACGAGCTGGGCGATCATGTTCATTCCCGGGTCGTAACCGACGCCGCCCATCGCCTCGGCCTGCAGCGGCGCCAGCAGGATCGTGCCGACGCCCGCGGGCACCGCGAAAGTCGCGAACACATCGAGCGTATCGTCGATGCCGAGCCGGTCTCGGACGAATCGCGCCGCCGCGCGGCTCGCCAGCGAACCGAGGGCGCCGAGCAGGATCGCCCCGCCTGGCGAGACGTAGAGCGCACCCGCGAGGGCCGTGGCGATCCCGGCGACCAGGCCGCGCGCGAAGCCCTGCGCGGTGGGCTTCATGCCGAACAGGCGGTCCGCGAGCAGCCAGGCCAGTCCGCCCCCGCAAGCGGCACCGTGCGCCGCGATCATCGCCGAGGCCGCATCGTCGGTCGCGAACAGCGCCGCGCCGCCGCACAGACCGAGCATCCCCGCCCAGAGCAGCAGGGCGCCGACGAGCGTGAGCGAGGGACTGAAGCCTTCGGCGGCGCCCTCCGCGGTCGTCCTGCGCCCGATCAGGGCGGAGACCACCAGCGCCGAGATTCCGGCGGGGAAAAGCAGTGTCAGGCCCCCGGCGTGATCGATCGTCCCGGTTCCGGCGAAGAGCCAGCCGTCCCCGCGCACCCAGTGCGCCACCGGCGCGAGGACGACGAGGCTCCAGAAGCCCGCCATCGTCACCGCGAAGGCGAAGCGGGCGCGCCCCACCCAGGCACCCGCGAGCAGCGCTGCGGCAATCGTCGCCAGCGTGATCTGGAAGAGTGCGAAGGCCGACTCGGGCACGTCGAGCCCGGCCCGCACGTTACCGAGGCGGATCAGCATCCACGCATTGCCGCTGCCGAGCCAGCCGTTGGTGACGTCTCCGAAGGCGAGCGTGTAGCCGGTCACGATCCAGGCGAGTGACACCGCGGCGGCGATCGCCGCCGTCTGGAGCATGATCGAAAGCACGTTCCTGCCGTCGGCGCGGCCGGCGTGAAACAGCGCGATGCCGGGCAGGGCGGCGACCAGCCCGAAGAGCGCGGCCGCCATGAGCCAGGCGGTGTCCCCGGAGTTGGTGACGATGACACTGCCGTCCTGCGCCCAGGCGGGCGCGGCAACGGCTCCGGCCGCAAGGCAAAGCGGCCATGCGCGGTATCGGCGGGCGGAGCGCGGAAATGCGTAGTCGGCCAAGCGTGTTCCCTCCGGCAATGCGGCTTGCGGCGACCCCGATGGTCACGGCGTGTTCCCTAGCGCGAAGGGATTGAAATCCGGTTGCCGCGCGATTTTCATCCCCAGACAAGCGCGCGCGTGCGCCCTGCGGCCGCTTGCCTGGCTTCGGAGCGCGGCGCTATGATCGCGGCCATGAAAGGCCTCGCGAAGTTCCTGTTCATTCTGGCTGCGATTCTCCCTGCCAGCGCACGGGCGGACGACGAGGACGTGCCGTACTGGGCCTCGATCACGGTCGATAAGGCCTACATGCGCGTCGGGCCTTCCCAGCGCTACAAGATCGACTGGGTTTATGTTCGCAAGCTGCTGCCGATCAAGGTGGTGCGCCGCGAGGGACCCTGGCGGCTGATCGAGGATCCCGACGGGACCAGGGGCTGGATGCGCGATCTTCTGCTGTCGCGCGAACGCACCGCGCTCGTGACCGGAAGCGAGCCGGGCGAAATCCACGCGCGCGCCAGCATGGGTTCGCCCCTGCTGTGGCGGGTCGAGCCGGGCGCCGTCGGCAAGCTGGGCGAATGTTCGAGTGGCTGGTGCGAATTCGAAGTCGCCGGCCACAAGGGCTTCATGCCCGAAAGCCGGCTCTGGGGGCCGGGGGAACCCTGATCCGCGCGAAAGGGGCGCCAGACCGCCGGCCCCGACCGGGTTGGCGAGGCCGAAGCGCGGGCCAGAAAGACGTCCCCGACCCCGCGAAGGGCCGGGGATATGTCAGATCAGGCCAGTTCGACCGCGACCGCGGTGGCTTCACCGCCGCCGATGCACAGCGAGGCGACGCCCTTCTTGAGGCCCTTTTCCTTGAGCGCGGCGAGCAGCGTGACGATGATGCGCGTGCCCGACGCGCCGATCGGGTGACCCAGCGCGGTCGCCCCGCCGTGGATGTTCACCTTGTCGTGCGGAATCCCGAGATCGCGCATCGCGAACATGGCGACGCAGGCGAAGGCCTCGTTGACCTCGAACAGGTCGACCTCGTCCATCGACCAGCCCACCTTGTCGAGCAGCTTGGTGATCGCGCCGACCGGAGCGGTGGTGAACTTGGCGGGCTCCTGCGCATGGGCGGCGACGCCCAGCACCGTCGCGACCGGCTTGAGTCCCTTGGCCTCGGCGACGCTCTTGCGGGTGAGGACCACGGCGGCGGCGCCGTCCGAGATCGAGCTGGAGCTTGCCGCGGTGATCGTGCCGTCCTTCGAGAAGGCGGCGCGCAGCGTCGGAATCTTCTCGGGATTGCCCTTGCCCGGCTGCTCGTCGATCTCGACCACGGTCTCGCCCTTGCGGCTCTTCACCGTGACCGGGACGATCTCGCCGGCGAAGGCCTTCGATTCGATCGCGGCATTGGCGCGGCGCAGCGACTCGATGGCATATTCGTCCTGCGCCTCGCGGGTGAGCTGGTATTCGTCGGCGGTCTTCTGCGCGAACGAGCCCATCGACCCGCCCTCGTAAGCGTCCTCGAGCCCGTCGAGGAACATGTGGTCGTAGGCGGTGTCATGGCCGGCCCGCGCGCCCGCGCGGTGCTTCTTGAGCAGGTACGGGGCATTGGTCATCGACTCCATGCCGCCCGCGATCACGAGATCGAGCGAACCGGCCGCCAGCGCCTCGGCACCCATGATCACCGTCTGCATGCCCGAGCCGCAGACCTTGTTGACCGTCGTCGCCTGGACCGACTTGGGCAAGCCCGCCTTGAGCGCGGCCTGGCGGGCGGGCGCCTGGCCGAGACCGGCGGGAAGCACGCAGCCCATGTAGATGCGTTCGACGTCCTCGCCATCGACTCCGGCGCGCTCGACCGCGGCCTTGACCGCGGTAGCGCCAAGCTCGGTCGCGTCGACGTCGGCAAATACGCCCTGGAGGCCTCCCATCGGCGTGCGCGCGTAAGAAAGAATTACGATCGGATCATTCGCAGAAATCTGAGCCATGGTAAGGATCCTTCCCGATTGGATGCTGGATTAGACGTTTCTAGTCGCATAATGCTGCACTGCGGCGTAAGCAATGAGTCCCTGAGCTTTCCCGGGAAGCCCGATTTTGCCGTTGTGGCACCGACGACCGGCTTGCTTGCCACATAGTGAGGTGCCGCATCGGCGACAAGGCGGGCTTGCACCGCGGCAAAGGCGGGACTAGTGCGCGCAGGCAAGCGACAAACACGCGAGTCAAAAACTTGGTCGATCTGTCACAATACCTTCCGATCCTGATTTTCCTCGGGATCGCGCTTGCGCTCTCGGCGGTCTTCGTCTTCCTGCCGATGGGCGTCTCCTACCTCACGGGTACGCACAACCCCACGGCGGACAAGCTGACCGAGTACGAGTGCGGTTTCCCCGCCTTCGAGGACCCGCGCAGCCAGTTCGACGTGCGCTTTTACCTCGTCGCGATCCTGTTCATCATCTTCGACCTCGAGGCCGCGTTCCTGTTTCCCTGGGCCGTTTCGCTCGATCTCACGGGATGGCCGGGCTGGATCACGATGATGGTCTTCCTCGGTGAACTGGCGATTGGGCTCGCCTACGCATGGAAGAAGGGAGCTCTGGACTGGGAATGACCGACGTCACGCAGACTCGCGCCGCGGGACACGTCACCGAGAATGCGGTGACCGCTCCCGACCAGGCATTTTTCAACGATCTCAATCAGGAAGTCTCGAACAAGGGCTTCCTCGTCACCTCCACCGAGGAGCTGTTCCAGTGGGCTCGCACCGGCTCGCTGTGGTGGATGACCTTCGGCCTCGCCTGCTGCGCGGTCGAGATGATCCACGTCAACATGCCGCGCTACGACATGGAGCGCTTCGGCGCCGCGCCGCGCGCCAGCCCGCGCCAGTCGGACGTGATGATCGTCGCCGGCACGCTGTGCAACAAGATGGCCCCGGCGCTGCGCAAGGTCTACGACCAGATGTCGGACCCGAAGTACGTGATCTCGATGGGCTCGTGCGCCAACGGCGGCGGTTACTATCACTACAGCTATTCGGTGGTGCGCGGCTGTGACCGGATCGTTCCGGTCGACATCTACGTGCCGGGCTGTCCGCCGACCGCCGAGGCGCTGCTCTATGGCGTGATGCAGTTGCAGCGCAAGATCCGCCGCATGGGCACGCTGGAGCGTTGAGCATGCCCGTTCTCCACTCCGCCCCGCGCTGCGCCTCGAACGAAGGCGTGCTCGATACGCTCTCCGTCGCGCTCGGCCCGATGCTCGTCGCCGCCAAGGAAGAGCACGGCGAGATCGTGCTGACCGTGGCGCGCCAGGGCATCGAGGATGCGCTGCGCCTGCTGCGCGACGAGCACCAGTACCAGCAACTGATGGAGATCGCGGGAGTCGACTTTCCGTCGCGGCCCGAGCGCTTCGAAGTCGTCTACATGCTGCTCTCGCTGACGAAGAACCACCGCATCCTCGTCAAGGTCACCGCGTCGGAGGCGACTCCGGTGCCGACGGTGACGACGCTCTGGCCGGTCGCGGGCTGGCTCGAGCGCGAGGTCTTCGACATGTACGGCGTGGTCTTCGCGGGCAATGCGGATCTTCGCCGGATTCTCACCGACTACGGGTTTGAGGGGCATCCGTTCCGCAAGGATTTCCCGCTGACCGGCTATCAGGAACTGCGCTATTCCGAGGAGGACAAGCGCGTCGTCTACGAACCGGTCAAGCTGGCGCAGGATTTCCGCAGCTTCGACTTCATGAGCCCGTGGGAAGGCGCCGACTACGTCCTGCCCGGCGATGAAAAGGCCGAGCCCGCGCCGCCGCCCGTCGACAAGCCCGTGACCACCGAGAAGAAGGGCGACAGCGGCGCCGGCGAACCCGAGGACAGCAAGGCCGCCGAGAAGGTCTCCCCCGCGCCGCCCGCCAAGCAGGATACCGGCGAGGACAAGAAGGACGCACCCAAGGCGACCGACAGCTCGGTTCCCAAGGACGATGACGAGAAGGGAGGCGAAGCGTGAGCATGCAGCTTGAGCAGTCGCCCACGACCGAAGGCGAGGTCGTCGACAACTACACCATCAACTTCGGCCCACAGCACCCGGCGGCGCACGGCGTTCTGCGCATGGTGCTCGAGCTAGACGGCGAGGTGATCGAGCGTGTCGATCCGCACGTCGGCCTGCTCCATCGCGGCACCGAGAAGCTGATCGAGCACAAGACCTACCTTCAGGCGCTGCCCTACTTCGACCGTCTCGACTATTGCTCGCCGCTGTGCATGGAGCACAGCTACGTCCTGGCGATCGAGAAACTGCTGAATCTCGAGGTTCCGCTGCGCGCCCAGTACCTTCGCGTGCTGTTCGCCGAGCTGACCCGCATTTGCAACCACATGCTCAACATCGGCAGCCACGTCATGGACGTCGGCGCGATGACGCCGAACCTGTGGCTGTTCGAGATCCGCGAGGATTGCCTCAACTTCTTCGAGCGCGCTTCGGGCGCGCGGATGCACTCCGCCTGGTTCCGTCCCGGCGGCGTCCACCAGGACGTGCCGCTCAAGCTGCTCGCCGACATGGCCGAATGGCTCGACACGCGCCTGCCGACGCTGTTCGAGGACGCGATGAGCCTCGTCGTCGACAACCGCATCTTCAAGCAGCGCAACGTCGATATCGCCGTGGTCAGCCGCGACGACGCGGTGAAATGGGGCTTTTCGGGCCCGATGATCCGCGGCGCCGGCATCCCCTGGGATATCCGCAAGAGCCAGCCCTACGACGTCTACGACCGCATGGACTTCGAGATTCCGGTCGGCACCAATTCGGACTGCTACGACCGGATGATGGTCCGGGTCGAGGAAGTGCGCCAGTCGGCCAGGATCATGAAACAGTGCCTCGCCGAGATGCCGGATGGTCCGGTCGCCTCGACCGACCGCAAGGTCGTGCCGCCCAAGCGCGCCGAGATGAAAAGCTCGATGGAAGCGCTGATCCACCACTTCAAGCTCTATACCGAGGGTTTTCACGTACCTGAGGGCGAAGTCTACGTTGCGACCGAAAGCCCTAAGGGTGAGTTCGGCGTCTACCTCGTCTCGGACGGCAGCAACAAACCCTACCGGTGCAAGATCCGGCCGACCGCGTTCTCGCACCTTCAGGCGATGGACTTCATGTGCAAGGGGCACATGCTGCCCGATGCGACCGCCATTCTCGGCGCGATCGACGTCGTTTTCGGAGAGTGCGACAGGTAAGGATTCTATCGATGGCCGCCAGCGGGGTGGGACCTGCCGGACTGGTCGAGTTGCAGCGGATTCGGTGGGAGTGCGCGGTATGGTGAAGGTTTTGGACATGACCCGGGTCTGGGCGATGCTCACCGGGATCGCACTGGCAGTCTGGTATCTCGGGGCGGTCTACCTCGAATTCCTGCCGTCGGAGATGCTGCCGATGCTGGTGACGGCGATCGGCGGATTCGAGTTGTTTCTGTTCGGCCAGGACGTCTGGTTGAAGAAGAAGGGAAAGCATGGCTGAGCGCTATCTCGAGCCCGACACTCCCGAACTGCGGGAGCGCTGGGGCAATTTTGCGTGGGAACCGCACTGGGCCGAGAAGGCGAGGGCGGCGATCGCGCGCTATCCCGAGGGGCGCCAGCGCTCCGCGGTGATGGCGCTGCTCGATTTCGCCCAGCGGCAGGTCGGCGAGGCAACGCAGACGCAGGGCTGGCTGCCGATCCCCGTGATCGAATTTGTCGCTGCCGAACTCGACATGCCGGTGTTGCGCGTGCTCGAGGTCGCGACTTTCTATACGATGTACAATCTGGCCCCGGTCGGCCGCTTCCACGTGCAGGTCTGCGGTACCACGCCGTGCATGCTGCGCGGCTCGGACGACATCATGGCCGCGTGCAAAAAGCGTGGGATGAGCAAGGGTCACACCACCGATGACGGGCTGTGGACGCTGACCGAGGTCGAGTGCATGGGCAATTGCGCCTCTGCGCCGATGGTGCAGATCAACGACGACAACTACGAGGACCTGACGCCAGAGCGCCTCGACGCCGTGCTCGACGCGCTGGCGAAGGGCGAGACGCCCAAGGCCGGCACGCAGGACCCCGACCGTCACACGGTCGAGCCGGTCGGCGGCCCGACCACGCTCAAAGAGATGGTCACCGAAAACCACGACTACCGGGGAGAGTGGTAAGCGATGCTCGCCGATAAGGACCGCATCTTCACCAACGTCTACGGCTACCAGTCGTGGCATCTCAAGGACGCGCAGGCGCGCGGCGCGTGGGACGGCACCAAGGATCTCATCGCCAGGGGCCGCGAGGCGATCATCGAGGAGATGAAGGCCTCGGGGCTGCGCGGGCGCGGCGGAGCGGGCTTTCCCACCGGCATGAAGTGGTCGTTCATGCCCAAGGAGCCGCCGAAGGACCACCTCGGCAATCCCAGGCCGAGCTTCCTCGTCATCAACGCCGACGAATCCGAGCCCGGCTCGTGCAAGGACCGCGAGATCATCCGCCACGACCCGCACCTCCTGATCGAGGGCGCGCTGGTGGCCGGTTTCGCGATGGGCGCGCGCGCGGCCTACATCTACATTCGCGGTGAATACATCCGCGAGGCCGAGACGCTCTTCGCCGCCGTGCAGGAAGCTTACGACGCGGGCCTGCTGGGCAAGAACGCGGCCGGATCGGGCTACGACTACGACGTCTTCGTCCATCGCGGGGCAGGGGCCTACATCTGCGGCGAGGAAACTGCGATGATCGAGAGCCTCGAGGGCAAGAAGGGCCAGCCCCGGCTGAAGCCGCCGTTCCCCGCCGGCGCCGGCCTCTACGGCTGCCCGACGACCGTCAACAACGTCGAATCGATCGCGGTCGCGCCCACCATCCTGCGGCGCGGCGCCACGTGGTTCTCGAGCTTCGGGCGCGACAACAACAAGGGCACCAAGCTCTTCCAGGTCTCCGGCCACGTCGAGAAGCCCTGCGTGGTCGAGGAAGCCATGAGCATCCCGTTCAGCGAGCTGATCGAGAAGCACTGCGGCGGCATTCGCGGCGGCAGGGACAACCTGCTCGCGGTGATCCCGGGCGGATCGTCGGTGCCGCTGGTGCCGGCGGCCGAGATCTGGGACGCGCCGATGGACTTCGACGGCCTCAAGGCGGTCGGCTCGGGGCTCGGCACCGCCGCCGTGATCGTCATGGACAAGTCCACCGACATCGTGCGCGCCATCAGCCGGATTTCGTCGTTCTACAAGCACGAGTCCTGCGGCCAGTGCACGCCGTGCCGTGAAGGCACGGGCTGGATGTGGCGCGTGATGGAGCGGCTGCGCACCGGCGAGGCGCACGTCGAGGAGATCGACTTGCTCCAGCAGGTCACCAAGCAGGTGGAGGGCCACACGATCTGCGCGCTCGGCGATGCCGCCGCGTGGCCGATCCAGGGATTGATCCGCCACTTCCGCCCCGAACTCGAACGCCGCATCGAGGAACGTCTCGGCGCCGTGCAGGTGGCGGCCGAGTGAGACTATCGCGCACCATACTTGCCCTGGCAGGCGTGGTGACAATGGTCGTCGCGCTCGACGCGACGGCGGTTCCGGCACGGGCGCAGAACCCGACGCTAATTCATCCGAAGCGGGCCGAGTTCAGCTACGACGACCGCCTCAATCCCGATCTCGTTCGCAAGGCCGTGCTCGATTTCGCGACTTGCGCACTCGAGCGGCGGCGCAACAGCTCGATGGAGTATCTGGCTGCGCTGCCCGAGAGCCGGGAATCGCGCAGGTATCTCTCGAGGCTGGTGGATGAAGACTGTCTCGGCACGGGTCGAATGAAGTTTTCCGAACCGCTGTTTCGCGGCGCGATGTACCAGAGGCTCTACCTCGACACTTATCGCAACGATCCGGTGCCTGATCTCAGTGCGCTGGCGTCGCCCGACTACTTTCAAGACGTCAGCCCGCTCAATGCCGCTGAGCAGCAGGGCGTGGCGATCCGTCAGTTCGCCGATTGCGTCGTGCGCGATCAACCCGAAGTGGCGCACCGGCTTGCCACCAGCCTGATCGGCTCGAGCGAGGAGAACGGTTCCTTCTCGACGCTGATGCCGAGCTTCTCCAAGTGCCTTGCCAAGAACAAGACGCTCGAGTTCAAGAAGTCGCAGCTGCGTGGGACGATGGCGGAGGTTCTCTACCGCATTCGCACCGAGTCGAAGCCGGCGGGGACGGAAGAGTGAAGTCCGTCTCGATCGCACTTTCGGCTGTGGCGATGGCCACTGCCGGCCCGGTCTGGGCCGATGCGCCTGCGAACGATGGCGATGCGCTAGTCGCACTCAAGCTTTTTGCATCGTGCGCAGTACAGCGCACGCCGGAAGGAGCAGAGAAGCTCCTGACCCTCGATCCCAACGGCAAGGCTTATGGGAAGGCCGCGAACGCTTATGCGCGCGGCCACGCGATGTGCCTGCACGGCAATAGCAAGTTGAAGTTTGCAAGCCTGCCCTTCGCCGGATTTCTGGCCGAAGCGCTGATCGCGCGCGCGAAGGTCAGTGTCCCCGCGAATAGCGTCAGTGTCCCCGCGATTAGCGAAGGACCTGGCACTCTCAACTGGATCGAGGCAGTCGGCGGCTGTGTCGCCAAGCCGAAGCCGGCGGAAGTCGCCGCCTTGTTCGAGACGCTTCCCGCGAGCCAGGGCGAAGTCAACGCGCTCAATCCGACGGGTGAAGCTCTCCAGGCCTGCATCAGCGAAGGCCAGACCCTCACGCTCAACCGCACTGCGGTACGCGCCATGTATGCGCTCGGCGTCTACCGCCAGTCGCACCCCCTCCAATCGAAGTCCGAAGGCTGATCGCATGCCCAAAGTCAAAGTAGACGGCGTGGAAATCGAGGTCCCCAACGGGGCGACCGTGCTCCAGGCCTGCGAGCTCGCCGGCAAGGAAATCCCGCGCTTCTGTTATCACGAGCGCCTCTCGATCGCGGGCAACTGCCGGATGTGCCTCGTCGAGGTAAAGCCCGGACCGCCCAAGCCGCAGGCCTCGTGCGCGCTGCCGGCGGCCGAGAACCAGGAGATCCGCACCGACTCGGAGATGGTCAAGAAGGCGCGCGAGGGGGTGATGGAGTTCCTGCTCATCAACCATCCGCTCGACTGTCCGATCTGCGATCAGGGCGGCGAGTGCGACCTGCAGGACCAGGCGATGGCCTATGGCCGCGGCGGTTCGCGTTACATCGAGAACAAGCGCGCGGTCACCGAAAAGTACATGGGCCCGCTCATCAAGACGGTGATGACGCGCTGCATCCACTGCACCCGCTGCGTGCGCTTCTCCGAGGAAATCGCCGGAGTCGACGAGATCGGCGCGCTCTATCGCGGCGAGAACATGCAGATCACGACCTATCTCGAGCATGCCGCCAAGCACGAGATGAGCGCCAACGTCATCGATCTGTGCCCGGTCGGCGCGCTGACCTCGCGCCCCTACGCCTTCGAAGCGCGGCCCTGGGAACTCAAGAAGACGCTCGGCATCGACGTGTCCGATGCCTGCGGGGCGAACATCCGCATCGATTCGCGCGGCCGCGAAGTGCTCCGCGTGCTTCCGCGCATCAACGACGACGTCAACGAGGAGTGGATCTCCGACAAGGCGCGGTATCAAGTCGATGGCCTGACGCGCCGCCGGCTCGATCGCCCGTGGATTCGCCGCGAGGGCAAGCTGCAGCCCGCGAGCTGGAGCGAGGCCTTCGCCGCGATTGCCTCGCTCAACCCCGGCAATTCGATCGCCGCGCTGGCGGGTGATATGCTCGATTGCGAGACGATGTTCGCCGCCAAGTCGCTGCTCGGCGCGCTCGGGTCGTCGCTGGTCGAGGGCCGCCAGACCGGCATGGACTATGCGACCGACAGCCTTGCCGCGGTGAACTTCAACTCGACGTTCTCGGGCATCGAGACGGCCGACGCGATCCTGATCGTGGGCAGCCAGGTGCGCTGGGAAGCGCCGCTGGTGAACGTGCGGCTGCGCAAGGCGGTCAAGCGCGGGGCCAAGGTGTTCCTGATCGGTCCTGAATGGGACACCACCTTCGGCGGCCGCTTTCTCGGCGAGGATCTCTCGGTGCTCGGCGACCTGCCGAACGAGGTCTATGAGACGATCCGCGACGCCAAGCGCCCGGCGATCATCGTCGGTGGCGCGGGGCTGGGACGCGGCGGGCTCGAGGCCGCGCTCGCGCTCGGCGATTCGATCGGCATCGTGCGCGAACTCGAGGACGGGACGAAGTGGAACGGCTTCAACGTCCTGCACATGGCGGCGAGTCGCATGGGCGGACTGATGCTCGGCTTCGCGCAAAAGGGCGGGATCGCCGACATCGCCGCCGCCAAGCCCAAGGTCCTGCTCTCGCTCGGCGCCGACGAAGTCGACTACACCAGGTTCGCCGACTCGATGATCGTCTACGTCGGCCATCACGGCGACAAGGGCGCCCATGCCGCCGACGTGATCCTGCCTTCGGCCGCTTACACCGAGAAATCGGGGACCTACGTCAACACCGAGGGTCGGGTGCAGCTCGCCGACAAGGCGGTCTTCGCGCCGGGCGACGCGCGCGAGGACTGGTCGATCCTGCGCGCGCTGGCCGATGCTTTCGGCGTCACGGTCGGCTTCGACAGCTTCGACGAATTGCGCGCGGCGATGATTGCGGCGGTTCCGGCCCTTGGCATCGAGGGCCTGGCGGACTACGGGCATGACCTGCCTGCCGGCGGCGGTTCCGCCTCCGGTCCCATCGCCTACCCGGTCAAGGATTTCTACATGACCAACGCCATCGCCCGCGCGAGCGCCGTGATGCAGCGCTGCTCGGCCGAACTCCTCCACGGCGAGGAGATTGCGGAGGCCGCCGAATGACCGAGACCTTCGTTTCCTGGGGCATGTCCTACGAGTGGGCCTGGGCGGTCGCGACGATCTGCGGGATCCTGCTGATCGCGCTGCCGCTGATGCTCGCGGTCGCGATGATCATCTACGCCGACCGCAAGATCTGGGCGGCGATGGCACTGCGGCGGGGGCCCAACGTGGTCGGCCCGTTCGGGCTGCTCCAGTCCTTCGCCGACGGCCTCAAGGTTTTCCTGCAGGAAACCATCATCCCCTCGGCCGCGAACAAGGGCATCTTCCTGATCGCGCCGATCGTGACCTTCACCGTCGCGCTGATGGCCTGGGCGGTGATCCCGTTCAACTCGGGCGCGATTCTCTCCGACATCAACGTCGGCCTGCTTTACGTGCTCGCGATCAGCTCGCTGGGCGTCTACGGCACGGTCATGGCGGGTTGGGCCTCGAACTCGAAGTACCCGTTCTTCTCTGCGATGCGCGCCTCGGCGCAGATGATCAGCTACGAAGTCTCGATCGGCTTCATCCTGATCTGCGTCGTCCTGTGGGCGGGCACGTTCAACATGAACGGCATCGTGCTCGCGCAGAAGGGGCACATCTTCGGGTTCATCAACGCCTTCGCGTTCAACCCGCTGCTGTTCCCGATGTTCGTCATGTTCCTGATCTCGGGCATGGCCGAAACCCAGCGCGCGCCGTTCGACCTGACCGAGGCCGAATCCGAGCTCGTCGCCGGCTACCAGACCGAATATTCCTCGATGAGCTTCGCGCTCTACTGGCTCGGCGAGTACGCCAACGTGCTGCTGATGTGTGCGCTCAACACCACGCTGTTCTTCGGCGGGTGGCTGCCGCCGTTCGAGATCGGCTTCCTCTACTGGGTCCCCGGAATCATCTGGTTCCTGCTCAAGACCTTCTTCTTCTTCTTCGTCTTCTCCTGGGTGAAGGCGACCGTCCCGCGCTATCGCTACGACCAGCTCATGCGGCTTGGCTGGAAGGTCTTCCTTCCGGTGTCGCTCGGCTTCGTGGTGCTGGTCTCGGGCTACCTGATGCTGACGAGGTACACCGTATGAGTGTCGCCCAACTGGTCAAATCCTTCACGCTCTACGAGTTCGTGAAGGCCCACGCCCTGACGCTGAAGTACTTCTTCAAGCCCAAGGCGACGATCAACTATCCCTTCGAGAAGAACCCGCTCTCGCCCCGCTTCCGCGGCGAGCACGCACTGCGCCGTTATCCCAACGGCGAGGAGCGCTGCATCGCGTGCAAGCTGTGCGAGGCGGTCTGCCCGGCGCAGGCGATCACGATCGAAGCCGAGCCGCGCGCCGACGGGTCGCGCCGCACCACACGCTACGACATCGACATGACCAAGTGCATCTATTGCGGCTTCTGCCAGGAAGCCTGCCCGGTCGATGCGATCGTCGAGGGACCGAATTTCGAATACGCCACGGAGACGCGCGAAGAGCTGCTCTACGACAAGGCGAAATTGCTGGCGAACGGGGACAAGTGGGAGCGTGCGATCGCCGCGAACCTTGAAGCCGATGCGCCCTACCGCTAGGGCGCCGCGCAGGGGACACCGGCTCACATGATCCAGACCTTCGCCTTTTACCTTTTCGCCGTGCTGACGATCGCCTCGGGCGCGATCACGATCATGGCCCGCAACCCGGTGCACTCCGTGCTCTGGCTGATTCTCGCGTTCTTCAACGCGGCGGGCCTGATGATCCTGGTCGGCGCGGAGTTCATCGCGATGCTGCTCGTCATCGTCTACGTGGGGGCGGTCGCCGTGCTGTTCCTGTTCGTGGTGATGATGCTCGACATCGACTTCACCGAGCTGCGCGCGGGCTTCGTCAAGAACTTCCCGCTCGGCATGGCGCTCGCGCTGGTCCTGCTCGCCGAACTCGTGCTCGGCATCGGCGCCTATCGCGCCGGCGCGCTCGAGCTTGGCACGCCCGACGGTTCGGCGATGGCGCCGGTGGGCGAGAGCAATATCGAGGCGATCGGTGCGCTGATGTATGGGCGGTATCTCTTCCTGTTCGAGGCTGCGGGCATCATCCTGCTCGTCGCGATGATCGGCGCCATCGTGCTGACGCATCGCCAGCGCACCGACGTGCGCGGGCAGAACATCTCCAAGCAGGTTTCACGTCGTCCCGACGAGGCGACCGTCAACGTCAAGCCGGAAGTCGGTCAGGGGGTGACACTATGAGGGGGGTCACGCTGTGATCGGCATCGAACATTACGTCGTGGTCAGCTCGATCCTCTTCGTGCTCGGCGCGCTCGGCATCTTTCTGAACCGCAAGAACGTGATCATCATCCTCATGGCGATCGAACTGATCCTGCTTGCGGTGAACATCAATCTCGTCGCCTTCAGCGCCTTCCTGCAAGACCTGACAGGCCAGATCTTTGCGATGTTCGTGCTGACCGTCGCCGCCGGCGAGGCGGCGATCGGGCTGGCGATCCTCGTGATCTACTTCCGCGGCCGCGGCAGCATCGCGGTCGACGACGTGAACCGGATGAGGGGGTAACAACCGGTGCATCCGATCCTCATCATCGTATTCCTGCCGCTGCTCGCCGCGATCGCCGCCGGCCTCGGCAACAAGCAGCTCGGCGCGACGACCGCCAAGATTCTGACGACTGGCGCGCTGTTCGTGTCGTGCGTGCTGTCCTGGCCGATCTTCCTCGGTTTCGTCGCGGGAGGGGCGGAAGCCTCGGTCGTGCCGGTGCTCAAGTGGGTCGAATCGGGCGCGATGACGTTCGACTGGGCGCTGCGGGTGGACTCGCTCACCGCGGTCATGCTTGTCGTCATCACCACCGTCTCGGCGTTAGTGCACCTCTATTCCTGGGGCTACATGGACGAGGACCCGGATCAGCCGCGGTTCTTCGCCTACCTCTCGCTGTTCACCTTCGCCATGCTGATGCTCGTGACGGCGGACAACCTCGTGCAGATGTTCTTCGGCTGGGAAGGCGTCGGTCTCGCCTCGTACCTTCTGATCGGCTTCTGGTTCCGCAAGCCCTCGGCCTGTGCCGCCGCGATCAAGGCCTTCGTGGTGAACCGCGTCGGCGACCTGGGCTTCATGCTCGGCATCTTCGGCACGTTCCTGGTGTTCGGCACGACCTCGATTCCGGAGATCCTCGCCGCCGCGCCGGGCATGGCGGGTTCGACGATCGGCTTCCTCGGCTACCGCTTCGACACCATGACGGTGCTGTGCATCCTCCTGTTCATTGGCGCGATGGGCAAGTCGGCACAGCTTGGCCTGCACACCTGGCTTCCCGACGCGATGGAAGGCCCGACCCCGGTTTCGGCCCTGATCCACGCCGCGACGATGGTGACCGCCGGTGTCTTCATGGTCTGCCGGCTCTCGCCGATGTTCGAGGCAAGCCCGAGCGCGATGGCCTTCGTCGCCGTGATCGGCGGCGCCACCTGTTTCTTCGCCGCCACGATCGGCTGCACGCAGTGGGACATCAAGCGCGTCATCGCCTATTCGACCTGCTCGCAGCTCGGCTACATGTTCTTCGCCGCTGGCGTCGGCGCTTACGGCGCGGCGATGTTCCATCTGTTCACGCACGCCTTCTTCAAGGCGCTGCTGTTCCTCGGCGCGGGCTCGGTGATCCACGCGATGCACCACGAGCAGGACATGCGCTACTACGGCGCGCTGCGCAAAGAGATCCCGATCACGTTCTGGACGATGACGGCGGGAACGCTCGCCATCACCGGGGTCGGCATCGCGGGCTTCGTCGGCTTCGCCGGGTTCTACTCGAAGGACGCGATCCTCGAGGCGGCGTTCGGCGCGGGCACGCAGGTCGGCCAGTTCGCCTTCTGGATGGGTATCCTCGCCGCGCTGATGACGAGCTTCTATTCCTGGCGCCTCGTCTTCCTGACCTTCTTCGGCAAGCCGCGCTGGGCCGCCTCCGAGCACATCCAGCACGCGCTGCACGATGAGCATGGCCACGACGCGCACGACACGCACGGCCATGGCCACGAGGCCGAGAACGCGCCGGCGCAGGAAGACGCGGGCCACGACGCCGCGCACTCGGCCCACGCTGCCGACGCGCACGAAGGGACCGGCGGCTATCATCCGCACGAGAGTCCGCTGGTCATGCTGATCCCGTTGCTGGTGCTCTCGCTTGGCGCGGTGTTCGCGGGCTTCGTGTTCCAGCACGCGTTCGTCAGCGAAGGCACCGGCGAATTCTGGCAGGGCGCACTCGTTTTCCACGAGCACCTGATCCATGCGATGCACGAGGTCCCGACCTGGGTGAAGTGGTCGCCGTTCACGGTCATGGCGATCGGTTTCGTCACCGCCTGGTACGGCTACATCCGCAATACCGAGTTCCCGGCGGCGGTCGCGCGCCAGCTCGGACCGGTCTACACTTTCGTGTTCCGCAAGTGGATGTTCGACGAGCTCTATCACTACGTCTTCGTCGTCCCGGCCTTCTGGCTCGGCAGGGTCTTCTGGAAGCGCGGCGACGAGGGAACGATCAATCGCTTCGGCCCCGACGGGGCGGCGTGGGTCGTCGCCAGGGGCGCGACTTACGCGCAGAAGGTTCAGTCCGGTTACCTCTATAGCTACGCGCTGGTGATGCTGCTCGGACTTGTCGCGGCGGTCAGCTGGGTGATCAAGTAATGGGTGGTTTTCCGATTCTCAGCCTGATGCTGCTCGTGCCGCTGGTCGGCGCGATCGCCTGCCTGTTCCTCGATGCCAGGCCCGCGCGCACCGTGGCGCTGGTCGCGACCTTGATCGACTTCGTGCTCGGCGTCGTGCTCTGGGCGAACTACGACATCGGCGGCGCGCAATGGCAGTTCACCGAGCGGACCGAAATCTTCGCCGGCTTCTCCTATGCGCTGGGCATCGACGGCATCGCGCTGATGCTGATCATGCTTTCGGTCTTCCTCATGCCGATCTGCATCGGCGCGGGGTGGACCTCGATCAACAAGCGCGTCGGCGAATACATGGCCGCGTTCCTGCTGATGGAGATGCTGATGATCGGCGTCTTCGCGGCGCAGGACCTGTTCCTGTTCTACATCTTCTTCGAAGCCGGTCTCATCCCGATGTACCTGATCATCGGCATCTGGGGCGGCGATAACCGCATTTACGCCAGCTACAAATTCTTCCTCTACACGCTGCTCGGCTCGGTGCTGATGCTGATCGCGATGCTGTGGATGGTGAACGAGACGGGCACCACCGACATCCCGACGCTGATGGTCACCGACTTCGCGCCCGCGGCGCAGACGTGGCTCTGGCTGGCCTTCTTCGCCAGTTTCGCGGTGAAGATGCCGATGTGGCCGGTGCACACCTGGCTGCCCGACGCGCACGTCCAGGCGCCCACCGCGGGTTCGGTGATCCTGGCGGGCGTGTTGCTCAAGATGGGCGGCTATGGCTTCATCCGCTTCAGCCTGCCGATGTTCCCCGAGGCGTCCGCGCAGTTCGCGTGGCTGATCTACGCGCTCTCGATGGTCGCGGTGGTGGTCACTTCGCTGATCGCGCTGGTCCAGAACGACATGAAGAAGCTGATCGCCTATTCCTCGGTCGCGCACATGGCGATCGTGACGGTCGGTGTCTTCGCGTTCAACACGCAGGGCCTTGAAGGCTCGATGATCATGATGCTGAGCCACGGACTCGTGTCGGGCGCGCTGTTCCTCGCGGTCGGCGTCATCTACGACCGGCTGCACACACGCGAGATCGACCGCTATGGCGGCCTCTCGATCAACATGCCGCATTACGCGCTGTTCTTCCTGCTGTTCACCATGGCCTCGATCGGCCTGCCGGGAACGAGCGGGTTCGTGGCCGAGTTCCTGAGCCTTGCCGGGATCTATCAGGTCTCGACCTGGGTGGCGCTGATTTGCACCACCGGCATCATCCTGGGCGCGGCCTACATGCTCTATCTCTATCGCCGCGTCGCGTTCGGCGAGCAGAAGCACGCAGACGCCGCCGCGATGGGGGACCTCACGCTGCGCGAGTACCTGATGATGATCCCGCTGGCGCTCGCGGTGCTGTGGATGGGCATCTATCCCGAAAGCTTCCTCGCGCCGATGCGCGCCGACATCCAGGCGCTCGATGCCCGGATCGCCCGCGCCGCGCCGGAGAGCGACTCCAAGCCCACTCCGGGCAAGCCGCAGGCAGCGGTCCACACCGTTTCGGAAGTCGGCCACGGCGCGACGCCGGCAGCGCCCGAGGGAGTGCACTGATGGATTTCTCGCATTCCCTCAAGCTCATCGCTCCCGAAGAGACGCTGAGCATCGCCGGGCTGGTCCTCCTGCTCGTCGCCGCCTGGGCGGGCGACAAGGCGGCGCGTGCGATCAGCATCATTGCCGTGGCGGTGCTCGTCGGCGTTTCCTTCCTCGTCGCGCCGGCGCTGTGCTCGGGCGCGATGGGCCCGGATACGGTCGCTTTCCTCGGCCAGTACCGTGCCGATGCCTTCGCCAGCTTCGCCAAGCTGCTGATATACCTCGCGGCGGCCACTTCGTTGATGATCGCGCCGCAGTTCTTCGACCGCTTCAACGCGATGCGCGCGGAATATCCGATCCTGGTGCTCTTCGCCGCGCTCGGCATGGGCATCATGGTCTCGGCGACCGATCTCATCACGCTCTACATCGGTCTCGAGCTCAATTCGCTCGCGGCCTATGTGCTGGCCGCCTTCCTGCGCCCCGATGCGCGCTCGGCCGAAGCGGGCCTGAAGTACTTCGTCCTCGGCGCGCTTGCCTCGGGCATCCTGCTGTTCGGCATGAGCCTGACATACGGCTTCACCGGCACGACCAACTTCGCCGGGATCAACGCCGCGATTTCGGGCGGGCTTTCGCACGGCGCGCTGTTCGGCATCGTCTTCATGCTGGCGGGCCTCGCCTTCAAGATCAGCGCGGTTCCGTTCCACATGTGGACGCCCGACGTCTACGAAGGCGCGCCGACGCCGGTGACGACGTTCTTCGCCACCGCGCCCAAGGTTGCCGCGCTGGCCTTGACCATGCGCGTCGCGATCGACGCTTTCGGTTCGCAGTCCGACGCCTGGCGCCAGATCGTGATCTTCGCCTCGCTCGCCTCGATCGTCGTCGGCGCGCTCGGCGCCATCGGGCAGGCGAACATCAAGCGGCTGATGGCCTATTCGTCGATCAACAACGTCGGGTTCATGCTGATCGGCCTTGCCGCCGCGACGATGCAGGGCGCCTCGGCCATGCTCGTCTACCTCGCGATCTACGTCGCGATGTCGCTGGGCGGTTTCATCGCGATCCTGATGATGAAGGACGGGGACGGTGAGCCGGTGGAGGACATCGCGCAGATCGCGGGCCTCTCGCGCACGCGTCCGGGGCTCTCCGCCGCGCTCGCCATGATCATGTTCAGCCTTGCCGGCATCCCGCCGCTGTTCGGGTTCTGGGGCAAGTTCGTGGTCTTCCAGGCCGCGGTCGAAGCCGATCTCGTCGCGCTCGCGGCGATCGGTATCGCGGCCTCGGTGATCGGCGCGTTCTATTACCTCAAGATCGTCAAGGTCATGTATTTCGACGAGCCGGTCGACGTGATCCGTGGCAAGAGCGACTGGGCGCACCAGTTTCTCCTCGTCGTGACCGCGCTGTTCATTTCTCCGCTCGGCTACCTGCTGACCAAGTGGCTCGGCGGTCTTGCCGATGCCGCGGCCACGGCGCTCTTCCTCGCCGCTTGATCGCCGCGCGTTGATCGTCGCCCCTTGATCGTTGTCGTCGCCGAGACGGGTTCGACCAACGCGGACGTGCTCGATCGGCGAGGCGCGGCTGAGCGGTTCGGCGAGGGTGACTGGCTCGTTGCCGATCGCCAGAGCGCCGGCCGCGGTCGCCTGGCGCGCGAATGGCGGGGCGGCGCCGGCAATTTCATGGGCTCAACCTGCGTTGTGCTGCGGCGGGACGATCCGCCGCCCGCCACGCTTGCGCTGGTTGTGGGGCTGGCGCTTCATGCGGCGACACGTCCTCTGACCGCTCGCGATACGCGGCTCGTGCTCAAGTGGCCGAACGACCTGCTTATCGACGGCGCCAAGCTTGCGGGCATTCTGCTCGAGCGCAGCGACGATCGGGTGGTGATCGGCGTGGGCGTCAACCTCGCCGTCGCCCCGCCGGTCGCGGACCGGGCCATCGCGTCGCTCGCAAGGGCAGGGCAGGCCCCCGACCGCGACGCCTTTGCCGAGACGCTCGCGGCCTCGTTTTCCAAAGAACTGGCGCGCTGGCGCACGGTGGGCCTTGCCGCGACCCTGCGCGGGTGGCAGGAGGCGGCGCACCCGATCGGAACACGCCTGAGCGTTGCGCCGCCGGGCGAGCCGACCCTGACCGGCAAATTCGCGGGGCTCGATGATCAGGGCAACCTTCGCTTGCGCATCGGCGCGGGCGTGCGCACCATTCAGGCGGGCGACGTCGCGCTCGTCGCGGGGGTCTAGGAAAGGATCGCCAAGTTCATGCTGCTTGCCATTGATGCCGGCAACACCAACGTCGTTTTCGCGCTTTTCGAAGGGCGCAAGATCATCGGCCGCTGGCGTATCGCCACCGATGCCCGGCGCACCGGGGACGAATACGCGGTCTGGCTGATGCAGCTTCTCGCGATCCGTGGCGTCGAACCCCGCCAGGTCACGCAAGTCATCATCTCGACCGTGGTGCCGCGCGCGCTGCACAATATCGGCGTGCTGTGCCGCAACTACTTCGGCATCGAACCGCTCGTCGCGGGCCAGGGAGCCGCTGACTATGCGATCGACATCGACGTCGACGAGCCGCGCTCGCTCGGCGCAGACCGGGCGGTGAACGCGGTCGCGGCGCACGCCAAGTATCCCGGCGACCTGATCCTCGTCGATTTCGGCACGGCGACGACCTTCGATGCAATCGACTTCAACGGCGCGTACAAGGGCGGGATCATCGCGCCGGGCATCAATCTTTCGCTCGACGCGCTCGTCGGCAACACGGCCATGCTGCCCCGCATCGCGATCGACGTGCCCCAGACCACGAGCGTGATCGGCCGCAATACCGAGGACCAGATGCTGATCGGCGTCTTCTGGGGCTATGTGGCGATGATGGAAGGCTTGATCGCTCGAATGCGCGCCGAGATCGGCCGTCCCGCGAAAGTGGTCGCGACGGGCGGGCTCGCGGTGCTCTTCGACGAGGCGGTCGACTTTTTCGATGCCGTCGATCCCGATCTCACGATCGAGGGCCTCGCCATCCTGGCGGAGCGTGCCGCATCGTGAAGCCCGGTAACGAACTGCTTTTCTGCGCGCTCGGCGGATCGGGCGAGATCGGCATGAACGTCAATCTCTACGGTTCGCAGGGCAAGTGGCTGATGGTCGATCTCGGCATGAGCTTCAGCGGCGCCGAATATCCGGGCGTGGACCTCGTCTTCGCCGATCTCGAATTCATCGAGGAACGCTGCGACGACCTGCTCGGCATCGTGCTGACCCACGCGCACGAGGATCACATCGGCGCGGTTCCCTATTTCGCCGAGGCGCTCGGCGTTCCGCTCTACGCCACGCCGTTCACGGCGAAGCTGGTGGCCGCCAAGCTCGACGAAGCCGGGCTGACCGGCGACGTCGAACTGATCGTGGTGGATGACCTCGAGACCTTCACGCTCGGACCCTTCGGCATCCGCTACGTTCCGCTCGCGCACTCGATCGCCGAGGGCAACGCGCTGCTGATCGAGACCCCGCACGGCCGAATCTTCCACACCGGCGACTGGAAGCTCGATGAAGACCCGCAGATCGGCACGCCGACCACGGCGGAGGAGCTGACCGAGATCGGCGACGCGGGCGTGCTCGGCCTCGTGTGCGATTCGACTAATGTCTTCAATCCCGAGCCATCGGGATCGGAAGGAGCCGTGTTCGAGGGCCTGCTCGACGAAGTGCGCAAGCATACCGGCAAGCGCGTGCTGGTGACGACGTTCGCCTCGAACGTGGCGCGCCTGCAGACGCTCGGTGAGGTCGCCCGGGCGACCAATCGGACGCTGTGCGTCGCGGGGCGCTCGCTCGACCGGATCATTGAGGCGGCGCAGGCAAGCGGCTATCTTGAGAACTTCCCCGAAACGGTGGATTTCGACACGGCCATGGACTTGCCGCGCGGCGGACTCCTCGTCGTCGCGACGGGCGGGCAGGGCGAACCACGCGCGGCGCTGGCCCGGATCGCGGACGATTCGCACCCGATCAAGCTAGACGAGGGCGACGTGGTGCTGTTCTCCTCGCGCCAGATCCCCGGCAACGAGATCGCGATCGGCAAGATCCAGAACCAGCTCGCCGATCGCGGCATCCGCGTCGTGACCGATCGGCAGAGCATGATCCATGTCTCCGGCCATCCCGGACGTCCCGAGCTCGAGGCGCTTTACGGGTGGCTGCGGCCCGAAATTCTCGTCCCGGTGCACGGCGAGATTCGCCACATGCGCGAGCAGGCCGCGCTGGGTCTCGCGAGCGGCATTCCGCAGGCGGTGTTCCAGAAGAACGGCGATCTGGTGCGGCTCGCTCCCGGTCTGCCGGGCAAGATCGCCGAAGTGCGCGCCGGCCGGCTCGTCCTCGACGGAACCGAGATCGTTCCGGCGAACGGGGAATCGATCGTCCAGCGCCGGCGCATCGCCTATAACGGCCTCGTCTCGGTAGCTTTTGACCTTTCGGGCGTGGTCGATATCCGCGTTTCGGGCCTGCCGCTCGAAGACGATGCCGAGGAATTCGTCGAGGAAGCGGCGGCCGACGTCGCCGAGGCGGTCGCCCGCAAGCGTCACGAGGGCCGCGAGGCGATCCTCGAGGCCGCCCGCCTCGCGGCGCGGCGCGCGGCGGTGCGCTGGACGGGCAAGCGACCGCAGGTCCACGTCCTGTGTCTCGAAGATCTGGATTGATTCGTCATGGAAGTGTCGTCCGCCATCGCCATCTTCGCCCTGATCTGGGTGGTCAGCGCCTTCGCCGTCCTGCCGATCGGGTTGCGCACGCCGGACGAGGTCGAAGGCCACCAGGTCGAGAAGGGCCAGGCCGACAGCGCGCCGGTCAATTTCCGGCCTGGTCTCGTGGTGATGCGGGCGACGGTGGTCGCGGTGATCCTGTTCGCCCTGTTCTACGCGAACTACGTCTTTGGCTGGATTGAGGTCGACGATCTCAACTTCTTCGGCCGCCCGCCCGGCTTCGTCGACCGCACCTGATCAGCCGCGCAGGCGCTCGATGCCCTGCGCGAGCGCGACGTAGAGCTTGCCCATGTCCGAGGACAGCAGGGTCACACCCAGCGCATTGCCGTCGCGGGTCGACAGGATCTGGCGCAGGATCGCTTCGAAATCATGGATGTAGCGGCTGACGTGGGCGCGGAATTCGTCGTCGTTCTCGAAGGCCTGCTGCACGCGGCGCACTTCGCCCGAGTCGAGCAGGCTGACCGCACGGCGGGTGAAGATGCCGCGATCACCGCGCAGGTAGGCGGCCCAGGCCGTGTCCGAGACATCGGTCGAGAGCGCCTTGGCAATGTCGATCGCGTTGGAATTGAGCGATTCGGTGAGCAGCGCAACTCGGCGCGCGAAGTCGTTGTCGACCTGCTCCTCGGCCCGCTGGCGGGCATGCGACACGCGGTTCTCGAGATTGGCGACGAGTTCGTTGACCTTGGCGAGCTGGTCGCGAAGCTGGATCGCGGCCTCGCGTCCGACACCCGAGGCATGCGCGGCGGCCTGCTCCAGTCGTCCCGTCGCTTCGGCCGCACTCTGGCGGACGGCACGTTCGAGCGCGCTTGAGGTGTCCTCGCCGAGGCGTTCGGCGATCTCCACGACCTTGCGGGCGGCATCGGTTTCAAGCGCTTGCACGGTATCCTTGGCCGAGTTCGCCAGTTTCTCGATCGCCGCCGCCAGTACGTTCCGCGCGGCATCCGCTGCTTCGCGGGTGCGCGCGTCGAGATCGCCAACGCTCTTGGTCAGCGCTTCGAGGAGCCGGCGCTGCTCGTCGCTCTGCCCGGTAAGCTTCGCGTGGTTGGAATCGAGTTCGTCGCCGATCGAACGGATGCGTGCCTCTGTTTCCTCGACGGTGCCGGACAAGCGCTCCTGGCTATCGACGACCCTGCCGACGGCGGCCTGCAGGTCCGAAACCGATTCCGAGGCGCGCGCGAGCCTGTCCTCGGAGACGGCGATCGCTTCGGGCAGGTCCTTGCTTGCGCTGTTCGCGCTCGCCTGAATCAGTTCGAGCAGGCGCACGGCGGCATCGGTCAGCCGCTCAACCTCGCCGTCGGTGGCGGCGAGCGACGCGCGGCTCGCGGTAAGGCGCTGCCCAATCGCCTCGAGACTGCGTTCGAGCGACTGTTCGAGAGCACTGCCGCTTTGCGCGACTTCGCCCAGCCTCGCGGCGTGGTGCTCCAGTTCCTCGGTGATCCGACCCGAACTTTCGCGCAGGGCCTCCGTGTCGCGGGCCTGCGCCTCGCGGTGGAGGGTGAGCTTGCGATCGAGTTCGGCGAGCATGCCATCGAGCCGCTCGACGCTCTCGGCATGGGCGAGGGTCAGGCGATCGCGCCGGGCGGCGAGGTCATCGGCCGATCGCCGCGCCTGCTCGTCGATTTCCGAACCGAGCCGGGTATGGAGCGCGCGGATTTCGTCGGCGAGCCCGCGCTGCGCGGTGTCGAAGGCTTCGCGGCGCTCGGACATCAGGCCGTCGAGCTTCGCGATATCCCGCTCCAGCCCGGCGACTCGCTCGGCGAACTGCCGTTCGGCTCCGCTTTCGGTTTCGCGCAGGCCATGGGCAATACGTTCGCTTTCGGTCTCGACCGTTTGGAGGCCGCGGCGCCAGCTCTCGAGCAGGCGATCCTGGCGCTCGACCAGCGCGCGCGCGACGCCGTCCCCTTCGTCGCGCAGGGCGGCAAGGCGCGTGCGCAGCGAGGCGAGGCTCTCCGCCTCGTGTCCGTCGAGATGCGCGCGCGTGTCCTCAACTTCGCGGCGCAGCGCGTCGGCGCGCGAGCGGATCGCGGCCAGCGCATCGATTTCGTGCTTGTCGAGTTCTAGCCGCATCGCCTCGCCGCGTTCCGCAAGAGCGTCGAAACGCTGCCCGGCGGCGCTCTCGATCGCATCGCATTGCCGCGACAGCTCGGACAACGCGCTCTCGATGCGCTCACGCAGGGTCGAGACCTGCGCCTCGCTTTCGCTGCCGAGGTCCTTGAGTTGCCTGAAGCCGCCGATCAGCTCTTCGAGCTGCGATTGCGCCGAGCGGCCGGCGTTGCCGATGTTGTTGGTGACGTCCTTGGCCGAGCTGGCGATGACCGGAAGCTGGCCGCGCAGCTTGTCCATGTTCTCGAGCGCGGTCCGGCTCACGTTCGAGATCGTGTCGACGCGGGCGCCATTGTCGCGAATGAGGCTTTCGAGTCGCCCGGCATTCTCGCTCAGTCGCTCGCTGGCGAGTCGGCCCAGGGTCTCGAGATCGCGCGACTGCGACGCCAGGAATTCGCGCGCGAGGCTGAGTTCGCGGTTCACCGTGACGAGGCGGCGTTCGAGATCGGCCGACTCGCGCGCGAGGAGGCTGGCCGCGTGGCCGAAACGGCGGGTCTCGCGCCAGCTCGTGCGCATCGCGAGCAGCCACAGCACCGCGATGAGCAGCACCGGGATCGCCCACTCGGCAACAAGGCTGCTGATCCGGTCGGGCGCGGGCGAGGCCCCAAGCTCGCGATGGTGGGCCCAGATGAAATAGCCGGTCCAGCCGGCCGCGACGAGAATGCCCAACGCCGCGGCGACAAGCCCGAACCTGTCGGTCTCGCGCGCGCCGAAATCGCCGCCGGCCTCGCTCTCGACCCAGGGCGCGGCCTCCTCGTCGAACGTGTCTAGCGGCCCTTCGGACGCGCTGGAATCGGGGTTCTTGTCCCCGTCCGACCCGCCGAAGGATATGATACGCGTTTCCCCCATGATCGCAGGAGGATAGCACGACTGGGAGGGCGATAAACCCCGGTTTAACCCCTCATCCACTACCATGTGCGGCATGGCTCAGGATGCAGGCGCCCTCGATGTGACACTTGCCGCGGCGGCCGGCGAGGACCGGCAGCTTTACGAGGAATTGCGCGAGGCATTCCGCGAGAGCGTCGCGCGGCAAGTCGATCTGCTCTCGCGATCGCGGTGCGACGGCAACTGGACGGTCTCGGCGATGCGCCTCAAGGGACTCGCCGCCAGCTTCCATGTCGATCCGCTTCATGAACTCGCCGAGCGTGCGCTGGAAGCCGCGCCGGGCGAGCCGACGGTCGTTCGCGCGCTTGCCCAATGGCTTGCGGAGTTTTCCGAGGTCTAGGTCGATGTGCCGCTTGGCAATCCTTCGTCAGCGGGTCTAAGCAGCCCCCGAAGCTGCCCGGAGTAGCGCGCTGCGCATCGCCGTAATCTCGATGACCGAACCGGTCGGCGCCGGCACCTCGGTGCCGCGGGCCAGTCTACGCGTGGCCGGGCTCTCGCTCGGCCATCACCAGATCGTCGCGGCTGACGCCTTGTCGTGCAACCGCGTGATCTGCATCGCGCGCGGCACTTCGCCCGAGCTGATCGACATCCAGCACGCCGCCGAAGATGCGGGGATGCAGTTCCACGTCATGGCCTCGCCGCAGCAGATGGCGGGTCTCGTCAGCGCCGCGGACGACGTTTTCGTGTTCGCGGAAGGTCTTCTGGTCGAGCCTTCGGCACTGGTATCGCTGCTCGAAAATGGCCCGGCGGTGCTGGTCCAGCCCGTCGAGACCGGACTTGGCGCAGGCTTCGAGCGGATCGACATCAACAATGCCTCGGCGGGAGCCCTGCGCATCCCTGGACGGTTGATCGACCAGCTTCACCAGTTGCCGCATGACTGCGAAGCGGCTTCCGCTCTGACGCGTATCGCGCTGCAATCGGGTATTCCCATTCGCGAGGTTCCGATTGCCGACCGCACCTCCACGCGCTGGGCGATGATCCGTACCGACAGCGAGGCCCTCACCTTCGAGCACGAGTGGCTGCGGGTCGGGCTGCGCGGAACGGGCGGTCATTCGCTGGGCGGGGCGCTGGCGCGCGCGGGCGTGCTCACCTTCGGATCGTCGATGCTCAACGCCGGCAAGGCGAGCACGATGCTCTGGCTGACCGCCATCGCCGGATTGCTGATCGCCGGCGGGCTCGCCTGGTTCGAACTCTACGCGCTGGCTTTCGTGATATGCGGTGCGTCCTGGCTGTTCGTCGAGGTCGGTACCATCCTGCGCTGGGCGGAGCGGCGCGCGCTGGGCATCACCTCGCCAGCGATCACCCGGGGCGAGACGCTGGGATGGCTCGTCGACGTCGTCTTCGCCGGGCTGCTGATCGGCGCCTGGCAGGCCCAGGTCATCGGCGCGATGGCACACGCGATCTTCGCGCCAGTGATGCTGATGCTGCTGTTGCGTCTGGTGCGGCGTCTGTTCGATCCGCGCATCGCCGCCTGGGTCTCGGACCGCGCCATGCTCGCGCTGATCCTGTGCGTCGCCTCGGCGGCCGGAATGATCGCGCCGGTGGTGCAGTCGCTGTGTGTCGTGCTGGCGGTGGCGGGGCTTGTCATTCCGCCCAGGTTTCACGGATAACCCTGATTTAACCAAGCCGGGGCTAGATCGGGGTCATGATGGAGCCGTCTGTCCGCACCAACACCGCCGAGCAGGTGGAAGCCGCGCTTCGCGATGAGCTGGCGCGCGGCAACGCCATGGTCGAAACGGTGGTCCCGATCGTGCGGCATCTGATCACCAATGACGATAATTCGGTGTTCAGCGACGAGATCCTCGCCCGCGTCCGCGGGATGACGAGCGACCTTGCCGAACAGTTGCTTGATGCCTTTGTCGCCGCGGACGGCGCGGACCGGGCCGCCGACCACTCGCCGGGCCGGGTCGCGGCGCTTGCGCAGGCGCTGATCGACAATCCGGGCCTGCTTGCCCATGTCCACGCGCTCGCGATCGAGTGGCAGTTGACCGAGCGTCTGCAGGCTCGGCTGTCGCTCGATCCGGTCGTGCCGCCGTTGCTTCAGGCGCTGGTCGCATCGCCGGATGGCGTGACGCAGGAGCTGGCGATGCGCGCGCTTGCAGCACAGGCGCGCTTCGGGCAGGCGCAGCGGCGGATGAAGCTCGCCCTGGCCGAACTTCCCGGCGAGCAGCTTCACGCCGCGCTGATCGCATTGCGCACGCAGGCGGCGCGCGACATGCCAGCCGCCGAGCGGGCGGCGATCGCCGAGCGCAACATTCGCGCGGCCTACGACGAAGCCGCGAACAGGCTTGGCCTCATGGCCCGACTCGTTCACGGGATGGGGCACACCGCCTCCGGCGCACTGTCGGTGACGCACGCGGGCGTTGCCATCTTCACCACCGCGCTGGCGCTTTTCACGGGACAGAACCGCGATACGGTCGTATTGTCGCTGCACGAGACGCAGGTCGCCCGGCTGGCGCTGGGACTGCGCGCGGCCGGCCTCAGACCCGCAAGCGTCGAAGAGCAGTTTCTTGCGCTCCATCCCGAGATCGCGCTGCCCGAAGGCTTCGAGCGGCTCGGTCCCGATCGCGCGGCGGCGATCCTCGCTTCCGACGTCCCGGAGGACAGCGAAGCTTGACGCAGGACGGAGCGATCATCGCGCGTGCGCGGACCGATGCGGCCGATCGGCTGATCGAGGCGGGCGAGCCGCTGTCCGGGTTGCAATACCGCTGCGGAGGCGAGATCGGCGGGATCGTCGCCGTGCCCGAGCTGCTAGAGCTGGCGCGCAAGGTCCGCGCTTACGGCTTCAAGCTGGCGCGGGCGATCGCAGCGTTCGACGGCAGCGAGACGATCACCGCCTGGGTGGAGGTCTCGCCGCGCGAGGACGAGGCCGATGGCTGCGACATTCTCGTGCGGAGCTGGCACGCGATGCCCGCGCCGCAGGAAAGCGAAAGCGTGCTGCATCGCCGCAAAACGAATCTCGATCGTGAGGTCGCCGAGCTTACCGCGCGCCTCGACGCGGCGCAGCGGCTGCTCGCCGTCACTTGCGACTCGCCCGAACTGGCCGATGTCGCCGGGCGCATGGAGGCGGGGATCGGCACCTCCTGGACCGATCACCTCAACCTCTTCGACGCCACGCACAAGCAACCGCTTCACTGGCGCCTGCTCGACGGCGCGCGAGTCGAGGTCGAGGGCTCGAACCGGCCCTGGCGCGCCGTTCTCATCCCGCAGGTGCTTCCCGGCTTCGAGCCTTCGGGTTTCGAACTCCTGCTCGTATCGGACGTGCCGCCCGCCGCCGCGCCGCCCGAGCCTGAGCCGGAGGCGGAGCGCGAGGGCCTGAAACCCGGCGTCGTCGGGCTCGACGTCGCCCCGGTGCTGCGGCAGCCGATCGCGCGGATCATCGCCAATGCCGAGACGATCCGCACCCAGCTCGCCGGGCCCTTGCCCTCGCCCTACGCCAATTATGCGGGCGACATCGTCAATGCCGGCAAGCTCCTGCTCGAATTGCTCGAGGATCTAGCCGACCTCGAAGTGATCGAATCGGAGAACTTCCACACCCAGCCCGATCACATCGACCTTGGCGACGTCGCGCGGCAGGCCGCGGGCATCCTGGGTGTGCGCGCCGCGGAAAAGAACATCGGCCTCGATGCGCCGCCGCTCGGCGAATCGCTGCCCGCGATCGCCGAGTTCCGGCGCGTGCTGCAAGTGCTGCTCAACCTCATCGGCAACGCGATCCGCTATTCGCCCGCCGATTCGCGCATCTGGATCAGGCTCGAAGCCGACGGCGACCGGGCCCGCGTGATCGTTGCCGACCAGGGACCCGGTCTCGACGAGAGCGAACAGGCGATCGTCTTCGAGAAGTTCGAGCGGCTCGGCCGTAGCGGCGATGGGGGATCAGGGCTCGGGCTCTATATCTCGCGGCGGCTCGCGCAGGCCATGGGCGGCCGGCTCACGGTCCACAGCGCCAGGGGGCAGGGGGCCCGCTTCGTTCTGGAGGTTCCCGCCGATGTCGAGGCTATGGCCGAGAGCGGGGTCAGCGGCTGATCCGCTTGCGCGCGAGCCACACGACGATCCCGCCGACCAGCGCCAGCACCGCGCCGTTGACCGCCCAGGTCCGATCGGCAAGCATGAAGCTGCTGGCGGGCCACATGACAAGTCCGGTTCCCTGACCCATCCAGAGCAGCCCCATCGCGATGGCGAAGACACCGAGGACGAGCATCACGAAGCGCAGGAACTGCATGGTCTCTTTCTCCTCGCGCGAGTGTGCGCCTTCGCGGCGCCGACCGCAAGGGGAGGGGGCCGGATGGCCGGAGGCTTGCCGACCCATGATAGCAAAAGGCCCCCGCCCGCTTGGGCAGAGGCCTTTTTCGTGTCGCAATCCGGCTGCGCTCAGCGCTTGTCGACCGGGATGTACTCGCGCTGCGTCGGACCGGTGTAGAGCTGGCGCGGGCGGCCGATCTTCTGGCCGGGGTCGGAGATCATCTCGTTCCACTGCGCGACCCAGCCCACGGTGCGGGCAAGCGCGAACAGCACGGTGAACATCGTCGTCGGGAAGCCGATCGCCGACAGGATGATGCCCGAATAGAAGTCGACGTTGGGGAACAGCTTCTTCTCGACGAAGTAGGGATCGTTGAGTGCGATCTCCTCGAGCCGCAGCGCGGTTTCGAACAGCGGATCGTCGACCTTGAGCGCATCGAACACCTCGCGCACGGTCGACTGCATGACCGTCGCGCGCGGATCGTAGTTCTTGTAGACGCGGTGGCCGAAGCCCATCAGCCGGAACGGATCGTTCTTGTCCTTGGCGCGCTCGATGTAATGCGGGATCTTGTCGGGCGTGCCGATTTCCTTGAGCATGTTGAGCGCCGCCTCGTTGGCGCCGCCGTGCGCGGGCCCCCACAGGCAGGCGATGCCCGCCGCGATGCACGCGAAAGGATTGGCGCCCGAGGACCCGGCAAGACGCACGGTCGAGGTCGAGGCGTTCTGTTCGTGGTCGGCGTGAAGGATGAAGATGCGGTCCATCGCCTTCTCGACCGCCGGGTGCAGTTCGAAGGGCTCGGCCGGCACGCCGAAGGTCATGCGCAGGAAGTTGCCGGTGTAGCTCAGCGAGTTGTCGGGATAGAGGAAGGGTTGGCCGATCGCGTACTTGTAGGCGGCCGCCGCGATCGTCGGCATCTTGGCGATCAGGCGATGCGAGCTGATCTTGCGGTGCTGCGGATCGGAGATGTCGGTCGAGTCGTGATAGAACGCCGAGAGCGCGCCCACCACGCCGCACATCACCGCCATCGGGTGCGCGTCGCGGCGGAAACCGCGATAGAACTGCAGCAACTGCTCGTGCAGCATCGTGTGGCGGCTGATGGTGAACTCGAACTTGGTCAGCTCGTCCTGGCTCGGCAGTTCGCCGTTGAGCAGGAGGTATGAGACCTCCATGAAGCTCGAATTCTCGGCGAGCTGGCCGATCGGATAGCCGCGGTGGAGCAGGACGCCTTCGTCACCGTCGATATAGGTCAACGCGCTTTCGCACGAGGCGGTCGAGGTGAAGCCGGGGTCGAACGTGAACATCCCGGTCTGTCCGTACATCTTGCGGATGTCCACGACGTCGGGACCGACGCTGCCCTTGAGCACCGGAAATTCGTAGTCGCCGCCTGCGGCGCTCAACTTTGCCTGATCACCCACCTGCTTATCTCCTTTATGCTTGAGACCCGGCGGGCGCGCTGGCCTGCGCGGCAATGCGCGCAAGGCTCTCTTCCCGTCCGAGCAATACCAGAACATCGAAAATTCCCGGCGAGGTCGTCTGCCCCGTCAGGGCCGCTCGCAGCGGCTGTGCGAGTTTGCCGAGACCCAGTCCGAGTTCCTCGGCCATTGCCTTGAGACTGGCTTCCAGGCTTTCCGTTGTCCAGTCCGTATCACCGGATAGGCGATCGTGTACCGAAGCAAGACGCTCGCGCGCCTCGTCGGTAAGGAGGCCAGCGGCCTTCTCTGTCAGCGCCAGCGGCCGCCGGGCGAACAGGAAGGCGGCGCCTTCGGCAATCTCGTTGAGGTCCTTCGCGCGGACCTTGATCACGGGCATTGCCCTGGTGAGCAGGTCGAGATTGGCATGGCCGCCCATGCGCTGGGCCGCAAGCGCGGCAAGGCGTGCATCGTCCGCCTCGCGAAGATAGTGTCCGTTGAGGTTCTGGAGCTTGGCGACGTCGAAACGCGACGGCGACTTGCCGACATGCGCCATGTCGAACCACGAAACGGCATCATCGCGCGAGATGATCTCGTCGTCGCCATGCCCCCAGCCGAGCCGCAGGAGGTAGTTGAACAGAGCCTCGGGCAGAATGCCCATTTCGTCGCGATAGCTGTCCACGCCAAGCGCGCCGTGGCGCTTGGACAGTTTCGCGCCGTCGGCGCCGTGGATCAGCGGCACGTGGCCGTAGATCGGCCGCGTCCAGCCCATGCCATCGAGGATCGTGAGCTGCCGAAAGGCGTTGTTGAGGTGATCGTCGCCGCGGATCACGTGAGTCACGCCCATGTCGTGATCGTCGACGACGACCGCGAGCATGTAGGTCGGCGTGCCGTCGGAACGCAGGATGACGAAGTCGTCGATTTCCTCGTTGCGGACCGTGACAGGCCCCTGAACCAGGTCCTCGATCACCGTCTCGCCCACGCGCGGCGCCTTGATCCGCACCACGAAAGGGCGATCGGCCGGCGCGGCGGCGGGATCGGCATCGCGCCACTCGCTCTCGATCCGGAAGGGGCGGCGCTCTTCCTGCGCCTTCTGGCGCCGCTCGGCGAGTTCTTCATTGGTCAGGTAGCAGCGGTAGGCCTTACCGCTCTCGAGCAGCGTGCGCGCCACTTCGGCATGGCGTTCGGAGCGGGCGAACTGGAACACCGCCTCCTCGTCGCCCTCGAGCCCGAGCCACGACAAGCCGTCGAAGATCGCGCCGATGGCGGCCTCGGTCGAGCGGGCGCGATCGGTATCCTCGATGCGGAGCAGGTACTTGCCGCCGTTGTGACGGGCGAAGAGCCAGTTGAACAGCGCCGTGCGAGCGCCGCCGATGTGGAGAAATCCGGTGGGCGAGGGCGCGAAGCGAGTGACCACGGGGACATTCGCCGCCGCCGTGCTCGTGTCGCTGCCGCTTGTCATTCGTTCAACCCCGTGTCTCAATGGTCGCATGGCGAGCAATGCCACGCACCCTGAAGTCCCGGTGCCGGATCCGTCCGGTAGCGCTGCAATGCAACAGGGGCCATGGAACACCAGACTGCGATTGTCGAGGGGGTTGGCCGCTTGCGAAGGATTTCTTGCTCGCGCCGGGTTCGATCGGGCGCCTTGGCTCGCGGTCGCCTTTGGTTCCGGGATAGCCGCATGGTTCGCCTTGCCCACTCCGTGGGACTGGTCGGCGGTGATTCTGGCCTGCCTTGCCGGTTCGCTCGCCGGAGCGATATTCTTTCGCGCCCGGGGTGATCATCCCTTTCTGCGGCAGGCGGCGATCGTGCTCCCGCTGGCGGTCGCGGTGGGCTGCGGTTCGATCTGGGCGCGATCGCAGATCGTCGGGACCGAACCGATCGAGCGGCCCTGGATCGGCGCGATCGAGGGCCGCGTGGTCTCGCGCGAGGTCCAGCCCGCGCGAGACAGGGCCCGCCTCGTCCTCGCCGCGGACTTGCCCGGCACCGGGCGCAGCACGCGCGTCCGCGTCAACCTGTCGGACGAACAGGACGGTCCGGGGCTGGTCGCCGGCGCGCAAGTCGGCTTCAAGGCGCGCCTCATGCCGCCCGCGGCACCGATGTTTCCCGGCGGCTACGACTTCGCGCGAACCGCGTGGTTCTCCGGATTGGCGGCGACCGGGTCGGCGCTGGGGCCGGTCGAACTGATCGACCCCGGACCGGGAGGCGGGTGGCTCGCCCAAACCAAGGCCGGGCTCTCGGCGCATATCCGCGAGCGGCTGGACGGAGCGCCGGGCGGGATCGCGGCGGCGCTCGCGACCGGCGATCGCGGCGCGATCGGCGAGCAGGACGCGCAGGCGATGCGCGACGCGGGTCTCGCGCACCTGCTCTCGATCAGCGGCCTGCATGTCAGCGCGGTGATCGGCGCGGGCTATCTCCTGGCGATCCGCCTGCTCGCGTTGTCGCCCTGGCTGGCGCTGCGCGTGCGGTTGCCGGTCGTCGCTGCCGGCGTCGGCGCGCTCGCTGGCATCGGCTATACGCTGCTCACCGGCGCGCAGGTACCGACGGTGCGCTCGTGCATCGGCGCCCTGCTGGTGCTGTTCGCGCTGGCGCTCGGGCGGCAGGCGCTCTCGCTGCGCACCCTGGCGGTGGCGGCTTTTCTGGTCCTGTTGCTCTGGCCCGAGTCGATCGTCGGGCCGAGCTTCCAGATGAGCTTCGCGGCGGTGCTGGCGCTCGTCGCCTTGTCGAACGCGGAGCCGCTGCGCGCGCTGCTCGCGCCGCGCGAAGAGGGCTGGATCTTGCGCGGCGCGCGCTATTTCGTGGCAATGCTGCTGACTGGCGTGGTCATCGAGCTCGCGCTGATGCCGATCGGGCTCTATCACTTCCATCGGGCCGGCGCTTACGGTGCGCTGGCGAACGTCATCGCCATCCCGTTGACGACGATGGTGATCATGCCGCTCGAAGCGCTCGCGCTGCTGCTCGACACCGCGGGGCTGGGCCGGCCGGTCTGGTGGCTGGTCGACGCCGCGATTTCGGCCGTGCTTGGCCTGGCGCACTGGATCTCCGACCAGCCCGGCGCGGTCCGGACGCTGCCCGCGATGGGCGGTGGTGCCTTCGCGCTGTTCGTGGCCGGCGGGCTCTGGCTCGGGCTGTGGAGCGGAAAGGTGCGCTTCTGGGGCCTCGTCCCCGCCGCGCTGGGCACGGTCAGCCTGCTCCTGCTCAAGCCTCCCGACCTGCTGATCTCTGGCGACGGGCGACATGTGGGGATCACCGGCGAGCTGGAGGACGAACTGCTGGTGCTGCGCGAGACGCGCAGCGAATACGTGAGCGACAACCTGCTCGAACTCGCGGGGATGGAGGGGGCGACGCGCCCGCTCGAGACCTGGCCCCGGGCGCGCTGCAGCCGGGAATTCTGCAGTGTCGTGCTCGAACGCGGGGGGCGCAGATGGACACTGCTGCTCTCGCGCGGCTACGATCACGTGCCCGAACGCGCGCTCGCCGCCGCCTGTGACCGCACCGACATCGTCGTAAGCGAGCGCTGGCTGCCCTGGAGCTGCCGTCCGCGCTGGCTCAAGGCCGATCGCCGGCTGCTGTCGCACACCGGCGGCATGACCATCGACCTCGCGCGCGGCGAAGTGCGAACCGTCGCGCAGGAGCAGGGACGGCACGGATGGTGGCGCGCGCGCGGCTCGGGCCGCTAGGCGCCCGCCGTCCCGGGCCTAGTGATAGCGGCGCAGCAGCCCGGCGAGCTTGCCCTGCACGATCACTTCGTCGGAAGGGTAGACCTGCGGCTCGTAGGCCGCGTTCGCCGGATCGAGCCGCACCATGCCGCTTTCGCGCCGCAAGTACTTGAGCGTGGCTTCCTCGCCGCGCACGAGGGCGACCACTATCTCGCCGTCGCGCGCGGTGTCGGTGCGCTTCACCAGCGCGAAATCGCCGTCGAGAATGCCCGCCTCGATCATCGAATCGCCCGAAACCTCGAGCGCGTAGTGCTCGCCCGCGCCGAGCAGCGCGGCGGGAACCGGCAGCGAGGTATCGCCCTCGAAGGCCTCGATCGGCGCGCCGGCGGCGATCCGGCCGTGGAGCGGTATCTCCACGACGTCGTTGGCGGCGCGCGCCACGGGCGGGGCGGCGGGCGCCTCGTTGCTGTTGGCGGGGGCCGGCGCCGCCGGGCGCCGGGTCGCATCCTCGGGCTGCCTGACGACTTCGAGCGCACGGGCGCGGTTGGGCAGCCGCCGGATGAAGCCGCGTTCCTCCAGCGCGGAAATCAGCCGATGCACGCCCGACTTCGATCTGAGGTCGAGCGCCTCCTTCATTTCCTCGAAGCTGGGCGAGATGCCGGTTTCCTCGAGCCGCGTCTGAATGAAACGGAGCAATTCATGTTGCTTGCGCGTCAGCATCGGGCCGCCTCCTCAGGCGTTCTTTTAGTGAACAATTGAGGAACAAGTAAGCAACGAATTCGATAGCGTCAAGCAATTCCGCCATTTTCAAGCGGGTAGCACCAGACGTCCTCGCCGGCGGCCGCCGCCGGCGCATTGGCCGGCCGGTCGATCAGCACGTTGCTGGAGGCGAGCGCGGCGAGCGCGGCGCTGTCCTGCTCGGAGACCGGCACCACGACTTCGCCGTCCCACAGCGCGCGGCGGAACTCCTGGCGCGGACCGTTGGCGGGGACCGGCGCGCCGAGCCGCGTGCGGATGCGCGCGGGCAGCGGGCGGGCCGCGCCGAGCATCGCGCGCAGCAGGGGCAGGACGAACAGGTGCGCGGTGACGAAGCTGGAGACCGGATTGCCGGGCAGTCCGATGATCACTTGCCGGCGCATCGGCAAGTCGCGCGTCGCCACCAGGATCGGCTTGCCCGGCTTGATCGCCACGCGCCAGAAATCCAGCTTCGCGCCCCAGGCCTCGAGCGCGGGCTTGATGAGATCGTGGTCGCCGACCGAGGCGCCGCCGCTCGTCACGACGAGATCGCTGTCGGAAGCCTCGGCGAAGGCCTGTGCCAGTGCGTCCATCGTATCGGGAACAGGGCCGAGCCGTTTTGCGTCGACCGGCAGCGAACGCGCCATGGCCGCCAGCATCTGCGAATTGCTCGCGGGGATCTGGTGGAGCGCGCAAAGCTCGGGGTCGGCTGCGAGTTCGTCGCCGCTGTCCATCACCGCGACTTGCGGGCGGCGGCGTACCGGCAAGTGCTTGTGGCCAGCGGCGATCGCGAGCGCGGCCTGGGCGGGGCCGATCCGGGTTCCAGCGGCGAGCACCATCGAATCCAGCTCGAAATCCATGCCGCAGCGGCGAATGTGCTTGTCGACCGGGCTCGGCAGTTCGCCGGTGAAGCGGATCGTCTCGCCATCGCGCGCGATGTCTTCCTGGAGCAGGACGACGTTACCGTCGCGCGGCAAGAGCGCGCCAGTGGCGATACGCACCGCCTCGCCGCTGGCGAGGGCGCCTTCGTGGGGATGCCCTGCAGCGCTCTCGCCGATCACGCGCCAGGGCCCCGCGAGGTCATCGGCCCGCACCGCGTAGCCGTCCATCGCCGAAAGGTCCGCAGCGGGCTGAGTGCGGCGGGCTTGAAGGTCCTCGGCGAGATAGCGGCCGACCGAGCCCTCGATGTCGACATGCTCGACGGTCAGGGGATCGGCCAGCGCAAGCAGCCGGGCCTGGGCTTCGGTGAGCGGAATCGGCGGAACCTTGGCCATCAGAGGGCGTCGTCCGCTTTCCAGTGGCCAGACTTGCCGCCGCGCTTCTCGATCAGCCGAACCGCGTCGATCACCATCGCCTTGTCGAGCGCCTTGGCCATGTCGTAGATTGTCAGAAGTGCCACCGAAGTCGCTGTCATCGCTTCCATTTCCACTCCGGTTCGACCGGTGAGCGAGGCGCTCGCGGTGACGCGGACGCCATCGGCCTCGAAGGCGAAGTCGACCGCGACGGCGTCGATCGCGAGCGGGTGGCACATCGGAATGAGATCGCCGGTCTTCTTCGCCGCCATGATCCCGGCGATCCGCGCGGTGGAGAGCACGTCGCCCTTGGGGGCATTGCCCTCGCGGATCGCGGCAAGCGCCTCGGCCCTCATCCGGATGCGGCCACTGGCGACGGCGAGCCGCGCGGTCTGGGGCTTGGCGCCGACATCGACCATGCGGGCCGAGCCGTCGTCGTCGAGGTGGGTGAGGCTCTTGCTCATGACAGGGTGACGCGGTTGACGGTGTCCAGGAAGCAAAGCGGAACCGGGGCCTTGGCGCGGGTGCGCGGGTCGGAAGCGTTCGGACGGAAGGGTGATATCGGGACCATCGGGGCAGCCTGCCAGACTTCGCGCGGGTAGGACAGCCTCAGCCGCCCGTGAGCAGCGCGCGCGTCGCCGCCTCGACGTCGGCCTCGCGCATCAGGCTCTCGCCCACGAGGAAGCTGCGCGCGCATGGTGCGAGCCGGACGAGGTCGGCATGGGTGTTGATGCCGCTTTCGCTCACCAGCAGGCTGCCTTCGGGCGCGAGCGGAGCGAGGCGTTCGGTCAGCGCGATATCAGTGACGAAGCGCTTCAGATCGCGGTTGTTGACCCCGATCAGCCGCGAGCGCAGCCTGGCTGCGCGCGCCATCTCGGCCTCGTCATGGACTTCGACCAGCACGTCCATGCCGCGTTCGAGCGCCGCCGCCTCGATCTCGGCCATGCGCACGTCGTCGAGCGCGGCGACGATGATCAGGATGGCATCGGCGCCGATCGCGCGGGCTTCGGCCACTTGCCAGGGATCGACCATGAAGTCCTTGCGCAGCACCGGCAGCGCGCAGGCGGCGCGGGCTTCGACGAGGAAATCCTCATGCCCCTGGAAATAGGGCGTGTCGGTGAGGACCGAGAGGCAGGCGGCGCCGCCGCGCTCGTAGGCGACGGCGTGTTCGGCGGGGCGGAAGTCGGCGCGGATCAGGCCCTTGGACGGCGAGGCCTTCTTGATCTCGGCGATCAGCGCGAAACCGTAGGCGGCCTTGCGTTCGAGCGCGGCGCGAAAGCCGCGCGGCGCGGTCTGCGTCGCGGCGCGGCGGTCGAGATCGGTGAGCGTGGCCTCGCCCTTGCGCGCGGCGACCTCCTCACGCTTGACGGCGCAGATCTCGGCGAGCTTGTCGGACATGGCGCTTGCGGTCATTTCGAGGTCGTCGCGATCCAGCAGTCGAGCAGCGCCTTGGCGAGACCGCGGTCGATCACTTCGGCTGCTTCCTCGGCCCCGTCGCGCATGTCGCTGGCCACTCCGGCGAGCACCAGCGCGGCGGCGGCGTTGAACAGCACGGCGTTGCGATAGGCGCCGTCCTCGCCTTCGAGCAGGCGCTTGAGCGCGGCGGCGTTGTAGCGCGAATCGCCGCCGCGAAGCGCCGCGACCGGGGCTTCGGGCAGCGCCGCGTCGACCGGGTAGAGCCGGCTCATGCGCACCCCGTCCGGCCCGACATTGGCGCATTCATTGCCGCCCGCGAGGCTGAGTTCGTCGAGGCCCTCGTCGCCCGAGACGACCATCGAGCGGTCGGTGCCGAGACGCGCAAGCGCATCGCCGTAGATCGGGACGTAGGCGGGTCGGGCGATGCCGACGAGTTGCCGCGAGACTTGCGCCGGATTGGCGAGCGGTCCCATCAGGTTGAAGATCGTGCGCCGGCCGATCGCCTTGCGGATCGGCATGATCCGGCCCATCGACGGGTGGTGGCGCGCGGCAAAGAGGAAGCAGATGCCGAGATCGGCGAGCGTCTCCTCGGCGGTCTCGACCGCGCGCTCGAGATCGAGACCGAGCGCTTCGAGAGTGTCGGCCGCGCCCGACTTCGACGAGGCGGCGCGGTTGCCGTGCTTGGCGACGGGAACGCCCGCGGCGGCGACCACCAGCGACACGGCGGTCGAGACGTTGAGCGTGTGGTGTCCGTCGCCGCCGGTGCCGCAGACGTCGATCGCGTTGGCGGGCGCGGGGACGGTGATCATGCGCTCGCGCATGGCGCGCGCCGCGCCGGCGATCTCGGCTGCGGTCTCGCCGCGCTCGGACAGCGCGATGAGGAAGCGGGCGATCTCCTCGTCGCTGGCGTCACCGTCGAGCACGGCGGCGAAGGCGGCCTGCGCCGTGCCCTCGTCGAGCGGATCTGCGACTTCGGGAAGCACGCTCATGCCGGCAGGCGGGCTTCGATCCCGCAGCACGCGAGAAAGTTGGCGAGCAGCGCGTGGCCGTGCTCGGTGGCGATGCTCTCGGGGTGAAACTGGACGCCGTGGATCGGCAGATCGCGGTGGCGGAAGCCCATGGCATAGCCGTCGTCCGACCGGGCGTTGACGACGAGGACATCGGGAATGTCGTCGACCACCAGCGAGTGATAGCGTGTCGCGGTGAAGGGCGAGGGCAGGCCCGCGAAGACGCCCGAGCCGTCGTGCGTCACCGGCGAGGTCTTGCCGTGCATCAGCCCGCCGCGCCGCACCGTGCCGCCGAAGTGCTGGCCGATCGACTGATGGCCCAGGCACACCCCCAAGAGCGGCTTGGCGGCATCGGCGCAGGCGGCAACGAGATCGAGGCTGATGCCCGCTTCATTGGGCGTGCACGGGCCGGGCGAGAGCAGGAAGCCTTGCGCCCCGCTCGAGATCGCCTGTCCCGCCGAGAGCGCGTCGTTGCGCACCACTTCGACCTCGGCGCCCAGTTCCATCAGGTAGTGGACCAGGTTCCAGGTGAAGCTGTCGTAATTGTCGATGACGAGGATCATGACGTCGGGCTTACTCTTCGCGCTGCTTGCTTGGGGCCTTTGCCCGATTCTCCACCACGATCAAGGGGCCGAGCGGAGGACCGCCGTCGACGCGGCCGACGTGCGGGTCCCACAGCGAAGAGACGCTGCCGTCGAGAAACAGCGCGTTGGGCGTCTTGAGCACGTCGCGGTAATAGCGGGCGAGCTTGCCGAACGAGATCGGCGCGTCGCTGATCACGAAGTGCGCGCGGCCCTGCCGGTCGACGCCGACGGCGTTGCGCAGCTTGAGCGAGGTGCCGTCCTCGTCGATCCGGGGGTGGAGTTTGCCCGCGATCACAAGCATCGGGCCGGACTGGGTGCCGAACGCGGGACGCTTGGAGACGTTGCGGGCGAAATCGTCGGCGGTGCGCACCTGCCAGGCGCCGCCGGTGCCGAAGAACACGCCGTTGGGCAGCAGGTGGAAGTTGCCGTAGCCCTCGTTGCGATTGAGCCGATGGCGCCGCTCGCCGTTCTCTACGTAGTACCCGATGGGCCGGCCCTCGGCATTGAACATGCCGCCGTTGGTGGCGAAAGCGACTTCGGGGCCCTCGTTGCCGATGGCGAGTGCCAGTTCGGACAGGCTGCGGTAGGGCGCGCCGCCCTCGGGGCCGAGCACGGTGCGGATGCGGTGGCGCTTGGGATCGGCGATGCAGTGGGTGAGCGGCGCGCCCTCGAAGGTCGCGCTTTCGCAGGGCGGGGGCGTGGCTTCGGCCTCGGCGGTCCCGTCGGCGGCGTCACCGCAGGCAGCGAGCGCCAGCGCGGCGGCGAGCGCGATCGTGCCCGGCCGAAGGCGCCGCGTCACTGGCCGAAACCCGGCTCTCCAGCGATCCGCACCGCCTCACGCGCGGCGGCGAACAGCGCGCCCGATTTCGCCTCGCATTCGCGCTGCTCGTAGACGGGGTCCGAATCGGCGACGATCCCCGCGCCCGCCTGGACGTGCATGACGCCGTCTTTCACCACCGCGGTGCGCAGGACGATGCACGAATCGACCGAGCCGTCGGGCGCGAAGTAGCCGACGCCGCCCGCATAGGCGCCGCGCGTCTCGTGCTCGAGCTCCGCGATCACCTCGCAGGCGCGGACCTTGGGCGCGCCGCTGACCGTGCCCGCCGGAAACCCGGCGAAGACCGCGTCGATCGCGTCGTGCCTGGCCGTGTCGAGACGGCCGACGACGTTCGAGACGATGTGCATGACGTGGCTGTAGCGCTCGATCGTGTAGCTGTCGGTCACTTCGACCGTGCCCGGCGCGGCGACGCGGCCGACGTCGTTGCGCCCGAGATCGAGCAGCATGAGGTGCTCGGCGCGCTCCTTGGGATCGGCGAGCAGGCTGGCCTCGTTGGCCTTGTCCTCGGCGGGCGTGCCGCCGCGCGGGCGCGTTCCGGCGATCGGCCGGATCGTCACCTCGCCGTCGCGCACGCGCACGAGGATCTCGGGACTCGAGCCGATCAGCGCGAAGCCGGGCAGGTCGAGGAAATAGAGGAAGGGCGAGGGATTGACGCGGCGCAGCGCGCGGTAGAGCGCGATCGGCGGCAGCGGGAAGGGGCAGGTGAAGCGCTGCGCGAGCACGACCTGGAAGATGTCGCCCGCCTCGATGTACTCCTTGGCACGGAGCACCCTGGCTTCGTAGTCGCCGGCGGCGAGAACCGGCCGGGGGGCCGGCTCGGGCAGGTCGGCGGCGGTCTCGACGTCCGGCGAGGGGGCGGCGAGCTTGCGGCCCACTTCGTCGAGACGCTCGTTCGCCGCCTCGATCGCGCGGTCGGGCGCCGCATCGGACGGCCAGATCGGCGCGACGCAGAACAGCTCGTCGCCAAGCCGGTCGAACACCAGGATCAGCGAGGGCCGCACGAACAGCATGTCGGGCAGGGCAAGTTCGCTCGCGGGTGCGCGCGGCAGCTTTTCGACGAGCCCTACCGTCTCGTAGCCGAAATACCCGACGAGGCATGTGAGCGCGGGGGGCAACTCCTCGGGGACCGGGAAGCGGCACGCGGCGACGAGTGCGCGCAGTTCGGTCAGAACCTCGCCCTCGAGCGGCGCGAACGCGTCGCGGTCGTGGCGCCAGTTCCTGTTGATCTCGCAGGCCTGTCCGCTCGCGCGGAAGACAAGATCGGGATCGAGGCCGATCATGCTGTAGCGCGCCCGGGTCTCGCCGCCCTCGACCGATTCGAGCAGATAGTCGCCGCGCCCCGGCTCGAACAGCTTGAGCGCGGCGCCGACCGGCGTCTGCGTGTCGGCGATCAGCCGACGCCAGATGACCGCCGGCTTGCCCTCGGCCAGTCGCGTGCGTGTCTCGTCGTCCGCTTGCGTTTCGCTTGCGCCCATCGGTCGGTCAGTTGTTGCCGAGGAGCTGGTCGCGCACCGCGCGGATGGCGGTCTCGTTCCTGGTGCTGCCGACGTCCTCGCGGATCGCGGTGCGCAGCGCGCCGGCGTACTCGTTGCCCGCGATCTGGCCGAGTTCGCGCTGCGCCGTAGCGATCAGCGGAGAGTCCTTCTTGACCTCGGCGGGCTTGATCTCGTCGAGCACGACGAGGAACCAGCCCCGGTCGTTGGGCGCCGCCTGGACCTTGATCGAGCCCTTCGCCATCGAGAACATGAGCTGGACCGGCGGCGGGATCTGGCCGCCCTGCTGCTGCATGCGGGCGAGGTCGGGCCGCGACATGCCGACGCGCTGGACCGGGGGCAGGCGGCGTCCCGCATCGGCGATCGCCTTTTCGAGGGTGGCGCCCTTGCGCAGCGCGGCCTGCATCTTGACCGCGGCCTCCTTGGCGGCGGCGTAGCCCTTCTCGATGGTGTAGGCGCGTGTCACGTCTTCCTTGATCTCCGCCAGCGGCGCGGGCGCCGAGGGGAAGATCTCCTGGACGTCGAAGATCGCGAAGGTCTTGCCGCGCTCGGTCTCGGCGACCTGCGGTTCCTGGGGCTCCATCGCAAAGGCGGTCTGGAGCACCGGCTTGATCGTTTCGGGGACGGTCTCCCCCTCCTTACGGTAGACCGCGCCGTCCGCCGTGACAGGCTCGGTGGTCTCGACCTTCAGGCCCAGGCTCTTGGCGGCCTCGGCGAGGTTGGCACCGTCGTCGAACTGGTCTTCGAGCCTGGCCAGCAGGTCGGTCAGCGCGGCGCGCTTCTTCTCGGTCGCGATCTGTCCGGACAATTCGGCGCGCACGTCGTCGAGCGAGCGGGCCGGGCGGTCGTCGATTTCGTCGACGCGGATGAGGTGCCAGCCCAGCGCGCTCTTGGCCGGGGTCGCGAGCTTGCCCTGGGCCGCCGCAAAGGCCGCGTCGGCGACCGCGGGCGAGAACTGGGCCGCGAGGTCGGGCTTGGCGAAGAACTCGAGGTCGGCGGCGCTCAGCCCCTTTTCCCGCGCGGCGGTCTCGAGCGACTTGCCGCCGGCGACTTCGTCGGCGATCGCCTTGGCGGCGGGCTCGGTCGGCACGATCACCTGGGTGATGCGGCGCTTCTGAACGGCCTGGTACTGCGCCTTGTTGGCGTTGTAGCGCGCGGCGATCTCCGCGTCGGTCGGCGCGGGAACGGTCTTGACCGCGTCCTGGCCGAAGGTCGCATAGCGCAGGATGCGGCGTTCGGGCCGGATGAAATCGTCGGTGTTGGCCTTGTAGTAGGCCGCGATCTGCTTGTCGGTGGGCTTGTCCTCGGGCGCGAAGAGCAGCGAGGGCAGCACGACGACCGAGCCTTCGCGCCGCTCCTCGAGCAAACCGGCATAACGGGCCGCCATCGATCGCGGCAGCGTCGCGCCGAAGCTCGCGGGAACGAGGATCTGACGCGCGACGAGGCCTTGCTGGAGGTCGGTGCGCAGCAGCGATTCGGAAATGCCGCGCTGCTGGATCGCCTGGCGGTAGGCGGTCTCGCTGAACTTGCCGTCGGGCCCCTGGAACGCGCCGAGGCTTGCGATCTCGCTGTCGATCAGACGGTCGCCCGCGACGATGCCGTGCTCCTTGCCGAACACGGCGATGGCCGTGCGGTCGATGATATCGTCGAGAATGTCGTTGAGCGCGCCGGTCGAAAGGAAGGCGCGCATCGACATCGTCGGCTGGTCCTGCTTGACCCGCTCCAACCCCGCCGTCGCCGACTGGCTGAGCATGGCCGCGTCGATGGGCTCGCCGCCGACCCTGGCGACCTGGTCGCCGCCGCCAACCCCGCCGAAACCGGCGTTGTTGGCCACGTCGCCGCTCGCGAAGGCGAGGGCGATCATCACGAGAAAGGCGATGCCGATGATGGCACCGACCTTGGAATGCAGGATTTTGCGGAGAAAATGGAGCATGGGGCCGTGGGTCGTTCGATCGATCGGGAGCAATAGCGCTTGCGAGTACTTGCGGCGTTGCCTTAGGAGCCTATCGGGTATCCTGCAATGGGCGTGGCGATCGCGTCGCGGGTGCCTGGCCGAAGGTCCGGTCGCCAATCGCTCGGGTGCTTTGACAACTGCGGGGAGGCTGGCCTAGCTGCGCCGCCCAAGATTCGTGAATCGCCAGATTCGAGTCGGAGCTTAAGGACGGAAATGAAGTCGCTGCGCTACATAGTCGGAAACTGGAAGATGAACGGCACGCGTGCCATGCTCAACGAGGCGCGCGCGATCGACCGCGCGGCGGCGCGCCTTCCGAGGGTCCAGGTCGCCGTGGCGCCGCCCGCGACATTGCTGTTCCGCACGCGCGAAGCGGTCGAGATCATCGGCGTCGGCGGCCAGGACTGCCATGTCGAGGAAAGCGGAGCCTATACCGGCGACGTCGCCGCGGCGATGCTCAAGGACGCGGGCGCCGATTTCACCATCGTCGGCCATTCCGAGCGCCGCGCGATGCATGGCGAAACCGATGAGATCGTCAAGGCCAAGGCTGAGACCGCGCTGGGCGCGGGCCTTTCGGTGATCGTCTGCGTCGGCGAGACCGAGGCCGAGCGCGATGCCGGCAATGCCGAGGACGTGGTCGCGCGCCAGCTCGCCAACTCGCTTCCGCGCTCCGAGAACGCGGCGGACAAGCTTTCGGTCGCCTACGAGCCGGTCTGGGCGATCGGCACCGGCCGCGTTCCCTCGACCGAGGACGTCGCGGCGATGCACGCGCGTATCCGCGCGACTCTGGTCGAGATTTACGGTGAGGCGGGGGGCACCGTGCGCATCCTCTACGGCGGCTCGGTGAAGGCCGAGAACGCGACCGAACTGCTCGCGGTCGAGGAAGTTGGCGGCGCGCTGGTCGGGGGCGCGAGCCTTTCGGCCGAGAGCTTTCTCGCGATCGTGGGCGCGGCCGCATCGCTGGACGAGAGCTGAGCGGGCGCGCGGCGCGCCCGGGCGACTTGCGCGCGCGGGCCGCAGCGCCTATCTGCGCCGATGATTGACCGGGCCTTCGGCCCCAAGGACTGAGTACGCATGTCGCTGTTTATCTTCCTGACCGTGGTCCAGGCGCTCGTCGCGGCGGCTCTGGTCGGCGTGATCCTGATCCAGAAGTCGGAAGGCGGCGGCCTCGGCGTGGGAGGCGGCGGCAGTCCCTCGGGCCTCATGTCGGCGCGCGGGGCGGCTGACTTCCTCACGCGCTCCACCGCGGTCCTGGCGACGATCTTCGTCCTTCTCAGCATTCTGCTCGCGGCGCTGGCGGTCGATGTCACCACGGGCCGCGAGATCGACACGTCGCTCGAACGCGGGAGCACGCCCTCGGCTCAGCCGGATCCGCTCGCGCCCGCCGCGAATCAGGACGGGGCCGCCGCGCCCGAGGCCGCGCCGCCCGAGGGCGCTCCCAAGAGCGACGATCCGCTCGCGGGCGCCGTGGGGCAGTAAGGCGACGATCGCATGACCCCGGCATGACGGCGAGGCCTCGCCTCGCGCGATTGCCGTCAGTTTAGCTGTGAATTCTTGGCTGGAGCGCTTGCGCTCGCGGCCCATGTGGAACTAAGGCCCAACTCCCATGGCGCGGCATATTTTCATTACCGGCGGCGTGGTCTCCTCGCTTGGAAAGGGTCTGATGGCGGCAAGCCTCGCCGCGCTGCTTCAGGCGCGCGGCTACAAGGTCCGCATCCGCAAGTTCGACCCTTACCTCAACGTCGATCCGGGCACGATGAGCCCTTATCAGCATGGCGAGGTCTACGTCACCGACGACGGCGCCGAGACCGACCTCGATCTCGGCCACTATGAGCGCTTCACCGGCGTTCCCGCACGCCAGGCGGACAACATCACTTCGGGCCGCATCTATCGCGACATCATCGCCAAGGAGCGGCGCGGCGACTATCTGGGCGCGACCGTGCAGGTGATCCCGCACGTCACCGACGCGATCAAGACCTTCGCGCAGGCCGAGACCGAGGATCTCGATTTCGTACTCTGCGAGATCGGCGGCACCGTGGGCGACATCGAGGGCCTGCCCTTCATCGAGGCGCTGCGCCAGCTCAGGAACGAGCTTGGCCGCGAGAACACCTGCTTCGTCCACGTCACGCTGGTGCCCTACATCGCGGCGGCGGGCGAGCTGAAGACCAAGCCGACGCAGCACTCGGTGCGCGAACTGACTGGCCTGGGCATCCAGCCCGACATCCTGCTGTGCCGCTGCGAGCGGCTGCTGCCCGAAAGCGAGCGGGCCAAGATCGCGCTGTTCTGCAACGTACGCCGCGAGGCGGTGATTCCCGCGCTCGACGCGCCGAACATCTATTCGGTGCCGCTTCAGTATCATCACGAGGGGCTTGACGCCGAGGTTCTGCACCATTTCGGCATGGTCTCCGAGCCGCCGGTGCTCACGCGCTGGACCGACATCGTCGCGCGCTACGAGCAGCCCGAGGGCGAAGTGACGATCGGCGTGGTGGGCAAGTACGTCGGCCTGCCCGACGCCTACAAGTCGCTCAACGAAGCGCTCGTCCACGGCGGCCTCGCCAACAAGGTGAAGGTCAACATACGCTGGATCGACGCCGAGATCTTCGAGCGCGAGGATTCCGAGATCGCCGCGGCGCTCGAGCCGATGCACGGCATTCTCGTGCCCGGCGGCTTCGGCGAGCGCGGCACCGAGGGCAAGATCGCCAGCGTGCGCTTCGCGCGCGAGCGGCAGGTGCCGTTCTTCGGAATCTGCCTCGGCATGCAGATGGCCTGCATCGAAGGCGCGCGCGCGGCGGGCATCGCCAATGCCTCGTCGACCGAATTCGGCGCGACCGAAGAGCCGGTCGTGGGCATCATCACCGAATGGATGAGCGAAGCCGGCCTGCAGAAGCGCGCAGAGGGCGGCGACCTGGGCGGCACGATGCGGCTGGGCGCCTATCCCGCGCTGCTCTCGGCCAACAGCCACGTCGCCGCGATCTACGGCGGCACGGAGATATCCGAACGCCACCGCCACCGCTACGAAGTCAACGGCGCCTATCGCGAGGCACTCGAGCAGGACGGATTGATCTTCTCGGGCATGTCGCCCGATGGACTCCTGCCCGAAATCGTCGAACGTCCGGACCATCCCTGGTTCGTCGGCGTCCAGTTCCATCCCGAACTGAAGAGCAAGCCGTTCGACCCGCATCCCCTGTTCGCCGGCTTCATCGCCGCCTCGGTGCGCCAGGCCCGCCTCGTCTGACGTCCGGTCATCGGACCGACGTCCCAGGGTTCCGTGCGCACTTGTGCGCATATAGGGGAATGGTCTAGGTCGCGCTCCCCTTCCCGATGTTTGGGAATCGAAGATTCGTGGCCAAGATTATTCTTTTATGTTGCGGTGGAGTCAGACTAAACGGCAACAATTGATAGGATTGTGGCTTGCCCGAAGTGTGGCCGTCATTAGCGACCCGGACGGCTACATCGCGGGGCAGGCGGCGCGTCATGCGTCGCGGGGGTGGGCTTACACCGGCCCACCCCCAATTCGTTTTCCTGGATCAAGTATATACTTTGAGGGCCGGCCGACGGCGCGGCCCTCGCGTAAGTCAGCCGCGGACAATCAGGCCGCGGCGGATTCGTCGTCCGGGCCGTCTTCCGATTCGACGACGGACAGGCGATTGCCGCCGATCGCGATCTTCTTCGGCTTCATCGCCTCGGGCACTTCACGCACGAGATCGATGATGAGCAGGCCGTCGGCGAGCTCGGCGCCGTCTACGCGAACGTAGTCGGCCAGCTCGAAGCGCCGTTCGAAGCCGCGCTGGGCGATGCCGACATGCAGGAAGTCGCTATCGGCGCTCTCTTCGCCCTTGTTGCCCTTGATCACCAGCAGGTTGGCCTGCGCGGTGATGTCGATGTCGGCGGCCTTGAAGCCGGCGACGGCAAGCGTGATGCGATAGGCATCCTGGCCGCGGCGCTCGATGTTGAACGGCGGGTACTTGTCTCCGCCGCCCTGCGAGCGGGCCTGGTTTTCGAGCACGTCGAAGATGCGGTCGAAGCCGACCATCGAACGACGGTAGGGGGTAAGATCAAAACGGTTCATGACAAAAATCCTCCAATGAGCAATCTTCGTATCGCCGAAGCCCGGATCGACCGGCGCTTCGCTAAGCGTGCCATGCCCGTCGGGCCATGACACGGGAATCGAGATATGATAGCCCGCGCGACTTTCAAGAGCGTCCGACATCGCTATTTTAGTGAGCGCAACAAACCGGAGACATCAACGACATGGCCGCACCGCAGGTCGAGATCTACACCAAGTGGGGCTGTCCCTACTGCGTCGCAGCCAAGTCGCTGCTCGAGAAGAAGGGCGTCGCGTTCACCGAACACGACATCACCATGGGCGGCCCCAAGCGCCAGGAAATGCTCGAACGCGTTCCCGGCGCGGTGACCGTTCCGCAAGTCCTCGTCAACCAGCAGGCGCTGGGCGGGTTCGACGACATCAGCGCGCTCGATCGCGACGGCAAGCTTGACCCGCTGCTTGGGCTCTGATCGCATGTCCCGCGCCGCAGTGCTGCAGACGACGACGGGGATCGACCCGGACGCCAACGCTACCGCGCTCGTCGCGGCGATCGAAGAGGCCTCGGCCGGCGGTGCGGCGATGCTGTTCACGCCGGAGATGTCGGGCCTGCTCGACCGCGAGCGGTCGCGCGCCGCCGATGCGATCGCGCACGAGGCCGACGACCGCGTGCTTGCCGCCGTCCGCGACGCGGCGGCGCGGACCGGCCTCTGGGTCGCGCTCGGCTCGCTGGCGATCCGGCGCGAGGACGATCTCTGGGCCAACCGCGCCTTCGTGATCGACGGCGCTGGCGAAATCGCGGCGCGCTACGACAAGCTGCACATGTTTGACGTCGATCTCGACACTGGCGAGAGCTGGCGCGAATCGAATGCCTACGCGGCGGGCGAGGCGGTGGTGACGGCGCAGACGCCGCTCGGACGGCTGGGTCTGTCGATCTGCTACGACATCCGTTTTCCCGCGCTCTACGACGCGCTCGGGCGCGCCGGATGCGACCTGATCGCGATTCCCGCCGCCTTCACCGTCCGGACCGGTAAGGCGCACTGGCACGTCATGCAGCGCGCCCGCGCGATCGAGGCGACCGCCTGGGTCGTCGCGGCCGCGCAGGTTGGGCGGCACGAGGACGGGCGCGCGACCTACGGGCACAGCCTCGTCGTCGATCCTTGGGGCGAAGTCGCGCTCGACCTGGGCGGCGAATCCCAGGCCCTGGGCTTCGCCGAGATCGATCCGGCGCGCACGCAGGCGGTGCGCGCGCAACTGCCCAGTCTTGCCAATCGCCGCAAAATTCCCAACTAGGCCAGCGACATGATCGTATTCGACCTTGAGTGCCGCGCCGGCGGGCATCGCTTCGAAGGCTGGTTCGGCTCCACGCAGGACTACGAAAGGCAGCGCGGGCGCGGCCTGCTCTCGTGCCCCGAATGCGGTTCGGCAGACGTCGGCAAGGCGGTTACGGCGCCGCGCCTTGGGCGGAAGGGCAATCAGCTTGCCGGTGCCGCTCCCGAGGCGCCCGCATCGCGCGACGAGGCGCCGGGCAGGAGCCAAGGCGAAAGCGTATCGCATCCGGTCGCAAGCCGTCCGCTCCCTCCCGAAGCGCTCGAAATGATGCACAAGCTCGCCAAGCTGCAGGCCGAAACGCTGAAGTCCTCGCGCTATGTCGGCGACAAATTCGCCGAGGACGTTCGCGAGATGCACTACGGCGAGCGCGATCACGAAGTGATCCATGGTGAAGCGACGGCCGAGGAGGCCGCCGAGCTGATCGAAGAGGGGATCGCGGTCGCGCCCCTGCCGTTCCCGGTGATTCCCCCGGAAAAGGCCAACTGACCGCGCCCCGGCGCGCCCCGCCTGCTTTCGTGACGATTGCCAACCCGCCGCCGGCCTCTTAAGACCCCATCCGCGAGTGCGCCCGTAGCTCAGCAGGATAGAGCATCAGATTCCTAATCTGAGGGCCACAGGTTCGAATCCTGTCGGGCGCACCACAGCAAAGCTCTCCGAAAAGTTTCCGTTTCCCGGGGCTTTCCTGCTGGCTTGAAGCCCTTGGCACGAAGGTCGGGGGACCCGGCGGCCGTCGAGGCTTGCAAGGTTGCCGCGGGCGCCGCCGCATGCCCGCCGTCCTAGGCCGCCAACGCGCCGTCGGGCGTGTCCAAGTCCGGAAAGTGAGCGTCGAACAGCGCGCGCTCGCTTTGCATCGTAAGCTTTCCGCGAAACGCGATCAGATCGGACCGGCCGGCGTCGGACAGGGCGGACTGAAGCTTCCTTCCCGTATCCACTATCGGCTTGCTTCGGAATTCGTCTCTCAGGGACTCCAGGGAGGCGATGGCATGCGACATTGATTCCATGCACGCTTCGACATGCTTCGAACGCGCCGCCAAATGGGCCTGGACATGGTCGGCGAGCAGACCGGCCTCCTTGAAAGGTTCCAATGCGTTCGAACATCGGTGCGACTGATCGGCGAAATCAGACTCGGCTTCGCTATGGCCGCCTTCCTCCATTTCCAGAACGACCTTGCCGGCATCGCCATAGGCTTCCAGAACCGCGTTCGCACTTCGATCCATGTCCGCGAACATGCCGCGCAGTTGTTCCGCAACGACATTGAGCGCGGCGCCCCCGGAGCCGAGCCGGGCACAGCGAACCGTCGCGTTGAGACTGACGATATGCGCCTTGAACCCGAACTCGGACAATTCCTCCAGCCGCCGTTCGACCTGGGCCACGGCATCCCTCACTTCGTTGCGCAGCGTTCGCGAACGCTCGTGGGATTGGCCGCACTGAGAAAGAAGCGCGATCGTCGCATGGATCGCGCTGTGGATCGCCGCGATCGACGATTCGTTCAGGGCCCGGCCGTGGTCCCCGATCTGGACCAGGAGGCGGGCCACTTCGTCGGTTATCGCGCCGAGCCTTTGTCTCGCCAGCTTGACGTCCTGTTCGAACGCGTCGCTTGCGTCCTGGAGCAGGGCTTCGGCGAAATTGGAGATCGGATCGCCGCTGTCGGCGCCTTGCGACGCCAGTTCGCGCGCCATCTGGACATGTTCCAGCCTTTGACGCGTGGCATCACCGATCTGCATCAGCGGAATCAGCTCCGAGATCGACTTGCGCAGTTCCGCAAGGCCCGTTCCCACCTTGGCGGCGGCTTGCGAGGCGACGTTCCGGGCAAGATCGAGCGAGGAAAGATGCCTTTCGAGTTTCGCCAGATTTGCTTCGAGGTTACCGCCTTCGCCCCGCAGGAATGCAGTCTGTCCGTCGACTGCGGCGCTTAGCTGGACGGAAAGGAACTTTGCCGTCGAACCGAGCGATTCAATTCCGGTCTTCATGTGTCGGGAAAGTTCGGTGAGGTCTTCGGAAAAGACGCTCATGTCCTCTTCGGCATCGATGATCCCGGCTGCCACGACGCGGGCGTTCGTGACCAGCATCTCGGTCATGCGGATATCGTTGCGCAAATTCTGCAAGGGGGCGCAGGCCGACTTCTCGATCGCTACCAGACGCGCGAGAATCCTGCTCTCGTAGACCTGCCTGTCGATAAGCGCGCGGCTTGCGGCGGACATCAGCCCGAGTTCGACAAATCCCTGTTCCAGCGCCTCGTCGCCGAGGCGCTCGGCCAAGCCGCCAAACGACTGGCTCAATTCGCTGATCGCGGCATTGCACTCCGCCAAACCTTCGCCGAGCTTGCGGATCGCGGTTTCAATGCCCTGGGAAACGTGAGTGATCTGGTGCATGCGTTCTGTCTCTGGCCGCTGCGAATTCACGCTGCGGAATGGGCGTCAGCGAACTTGATCGCCGCGCGCGGGATGGCGTCCAATGCAAGCACCTCGCGCGCGGCTCCTCTCTCGATCGCTTCGCGCGGCATTCCGAAGACGACGCAGCTCGCTTCGTCCTGGGCGATGGTCCAGGCGCCGGCGTCGCGCATTTCCGACAGGCCGCGCGCGCCGTCGTCGCCCATGCCGGTGAGCAGAATACCCAGCGCGTTGCCTCCCGCCGCGCCGACCGCGGAACGGAACAGGACGTCGACCGAGGGGCGATGGCGGGAGACCGCGGGGCCGTCCACGAGCCGCGCGACGTAGTTCGCCCCTTGCCGCCGCAGGAGCATGTGGCGATTGCCCGGAGCGATCAGGACACGGCCCTGCGCGACCAGATCGCCGTCCTCGGCTTCCTTGACCTCCACCGCGCAAAGCTGGTCGAGGCGCCGGGCGAACGCGCCGGTGAAATTGGCGGGCATGTGCTGGACGATCGCCATTCCAGGCGCGTTCGCCGGCAGCTTGGCCAGCACGGCCCGGATCGCCTCGGTGCCGCCGGTCGAGGCGCCAAGGCAGATGACCGGTTCGGTGCGCTTGCCTTGCGGGCGCTCCAGGCCGAGGATGACGTTCGCATCGTTGCGCTGCTCGACCGTGAGGGGCGGCAATTCCCTGGGACGGCGACCTCCGACGCGGGCATGACTGGCCGCCCGCACCGCGTTGATGATCTGCAGACCGCATTCGGACAGTTGCTTCGGGCTTTCGGCGCGCGGCTTCGTGATCACTTCGACCGCCCCCGCCTCGAGAGCCGCCAGCGCTTCCGCGCTGCCGTCCCCGGCAATGCCCGAGCAGATCACCACGGGCAGGGGGTGTTGCGCCATCAGCCTGCGCAGGAACGTGATCCCGTCCATGCGAGGCATCTCGATGTCGAGTATGATGACGTCGGGAACCTCCTCGCGAATGCGCTTGGCGGCGATGAACGGGTCCGAAGCCGTGCCCATCAGCGAGAGGCCGGGCGCACCTTCGATGATCTGGGAAAGCACGGCCCTGACGGATGCCGAGTCATCTATGACGAGGACACGCGTGGTCATGGCTGCTCCTTTCGGAAAACGGCGGGATGCACCTGATTCAGGCCAAGGCCGCTCCCGACCGGCGCCTCGCTATGTCCGAGGATCAGGTAACCGCCCGTCCGCAATTGGGAAAGCACACGGCGGACGACCGCTTCCTGATCGTCGCGCTCGAAATAGATCAGGACGTTGCGCAGGAAGGCGACATCGAACTTGCCGTCGAGCGGGTAGCTGGAATCCATGAGATTCAGCCGCGTGAACCTGGCACGGCCGCGCAATTCCGGAACGATCCGGGCGGTCGGATTGCGCTTCCCGTCGAGCGGCTGAAGCAGGTAACGCTTGCGCAGCACATCCGGCACGGGCGCGAGAAATTCCAGCGGATATACCGCCCGCACCGCCGTCCGCAGGACGCTGGTGGATATGTCGGTTCCGAGCATCGTGAAGTCGAAACGCCGGCCGGATCGCACGATGTCGTCGAGGATCATGCCGGCCGACCACAGCTCGGCGCCGATCGACGACGCCACGCTCCAGACGCGTAGGACCGGATCGGTTTCATGCTTGCGCAAACGGAGCAATTCCGGGACCAGCATGTCGCGCAGGCAGTCGTAGTGGTCCGCTTCGCGGAAAAAGTCGGTCTTGTTGGTGGTGACCGCGTCAATGAGATGGATGAACTCTTCCGCGAGGCCGCCGCCCTCGAACACATAGGCGCAGTAGCTGGCGTGATCCTCGAAGCCCAAGGCGCGGATGCGCGATCGCATCCTGCCTTCCAGCATCGTTCGCTTCGAGGCCGGGAGCTTTATCCCGACCTCCTCGGTCAGGATCCCGGCCAGCCGAGCGAAGTCGGCCGGATGGAGGCCCGTGTCCATGCCGGCCGGCACCGCAGCGGCGGCGCCGTCGTCGGTGAAGGCAAGAGAGCTTTCCACCGGCAAACCTCAGGCCGCCCTCGCGAGCGATTCCAGGTCGGACGCATGGCTCAGCAGCTTCCTGAAATCGAGGACCGTGACGAGATTTCCGCCGCGCCGGCCGACGCCGGCGATGCAGTGGGACCAGGCGCTTCCGATCTTGGGAGCATCCTCGAGCCTGTCATCGTCGAGAGCGGCGACCTCGAAAACCCGGTCGGCGCGGATGCCGATGCACAAGCCGTCGAACCGCATCACGACGATCCGCGTGAAGTCGGTATCCTCGGAAGGCTCCATGCCGAGCGTCCGGCGCAGGTCGATCACGGGCACGGTTTGCCCCCTGAGATCGATCATCCCCAGAACGTTCGCCGGCGCCTGCGCGAGCATTGCGATCGGCTGCATGTCGAGGATCGCCTCGACGTGGTCGACCGGGGTCGCGAAGATTTCTCCCGCGACCCCGAGCGTGACATGCGGTGACAAGGCCGTCATGATGTCGACCCCCGTTGTCAGGCGGCTGCAGCGCGACGATACTGCTCGTCGAGAGCCGTATCTTCGCCAAGGTCGAGGTCGAAGCCGCCCGGCTGGGCCTTGCGGGTCATATGCGGCGCGGCCGCCAGCACCTTTTGCCGAAGCGACTTTTCCGCGGGCTTTCGCGCCTTGGTCACGGTCTTGCGACCCTCGAAGCCGTCCAGCTTGAAGAAGCCGATCGAGGCCGTCAGCGCCTCGGCCTGGCTGGCAAGCTCTTCGGCCGTCGACGACATCTCCTCGGCGGCGGCCGTATTCTGCTGCGTGACCTTGTCGAGCTGCTGGATCGCGAGGTTCACCTGGCTCGCGCCTGCGGCCTGTTCGCGGTTGCCCGCCGAAATCTCCGTGACGAGGTTCGCCGTCTGCGCGATCGCGGGCACCAGCTTGGCAAGCTGCTCGCCGGCTTCCTCGGCCGCCTTGACGGTCGAATCCGAGAGCGTGGAGATTTCTGTCGCCGCCGTGGCGCTACGCTCGGCGAGCTTGCGCACTTCCGCCGCCACGACCGCGAAGCCGCGGCCATGCTCGCCGGCACGGGCGGCTTCCACGGCCGCGTTGAGCGCCAGCAGGTCGGTCTGACGGGCAATCTCCTGCACCACGAGGATGCGGTCCGCGATGGTCTTCATCGCCTCGACGGCTTCGGCGACCGACTTGCCGCTGGCATCCGCCTGCGCGGCCGAATCCTTGGCGATCTCCTCGGTGCGGAGCGAGTTCTCGGCGCTCTGCTTGATGGTCGAGGCCATCTGTTCCATGGACGAGGATGCCTCTTCGGTCGAAGCCGCCTGCTCGGTTGCGCCCTGCGAGAGCTGTTCGGCCGTGGCTGACATCTCTTCGCTGCCCGAGGCGACGTTGCGCGACGCGTTGGTGACTTCGCCGACGACTTCGCGCAAGCGCGCCGTCATCTCGTTCAGGGCGTCGATGAGATCCTTGACCTCGTCGTTCGATTTGGCGGTCGCCGTCGCGTTGAGATCGCCTTCCGAAACCATGCGGGCGAGCGTGACGGCGGAATTCACGGCACGGGTGATCGACAGGACGATCCAGGTCGCGGCGACAAGGGCGATCAGCGTCGAGGCCGCGAGCAGGGCCAGCAGCATCGCGCGGCTGCCCTCGTACAAATCCGTCGCCATGGCGCTGGTGGCCTTGAGCTGCTCGGCATCGAGGTCAAGAATACGCTGGATCGCGTTGTCGGCTGCGGTGCGTATTTCCTGGCCGCGACCCGCGGTCAGGGCAAAGGCCTCGACGTTGTCGTTGTTGAGTGCGAGCCTGCGCACGTCCTGATGGATCTGAACGTAGCTGTCGAACTTCGAGCGAAGATCGATGACCATGGGCTTGCCTTCCGGAGACGCAATCTGCTGAAGCCGGTCGGTCATCTCGCGGATCGAAACGAGTTCCTTGTCCATTTCCGTCACGAGCTGCTGCATCACGGATTCATCGGTCGTGAGGATGAGATTGCGTTCGTCGCGCACGGCCATAAGCATCGTTTCCTTGATGCCGTGGGCCAGTTCGATGCGCGCGACGTTGTTCTCCATCGTGTCATCGAACGCTTCGTTCAGTTCGGCGAGCCGGGATATGGCCATCGCCATGCCCACGGCGGAAAGTATCAGGACGAAAGCGAATGCCAGCCCCAGTTTCAGTTTGATCGTAAGCCTCACGGCAGGACCCTTTCTTTCTCGATGAAGGAGCCTGCGGACTCGATCGCATTGAAGATCGCTTCCAGGCTCGGAATGATGATGAAATCGTCTTCGCGGACAAACACGCCGCGAACGTATTCGGTGGGCCACCGCATGCCCGAATTGGGCGGCGGCAACATATCGGCTGCCTCGAATTCACCCACGCCGACCACTTTGTCGGCGATGATGGCGATGGCGATCTGCTCGCCGGCGACATCGATTTCGAGAACGACGAACCGGGTGTTCTCGTCCGGCTCCGGACGGGGCAGATCGAAGATCACGCGAAGGTCGGCCAGCGGCACGATACGGCCTCGAACATTGATCAGTCCGCTTGCCGCCAGAGGCGCGCCGGGGACGTCGGTCACCGGAATGCGTTCGACGATCGAGCGGACGACTTCCGCGTCGATCGCGAAGGTTTCGTCGTGGAGGCGCAGGATAAGGTAGGTCATGCCGCCAGCTCCGCAGGTCTTTTCCGGTCCGCCTCGCCGGCTTCCACCTTGCCCCGGCTGACGAGGGCGGACGGGTCCAGGATGAGGGCGACGGCACCGTCGCCAAGGACGGTCGCGCCGGAGAAGGCGCCGGCTCGCGCGTGCAGTCGTGACAATTGCTTGATCACGGTCTGGCTGTTCCCGAGGATCTGGTCGACGACCAGGCCGACGCGGTTCTCCCCCGATGAGATGATGACAACCTTGGGATACGGGTCGGCCGGCGCTCGCGTGCCGAACAACTGCCGCAACCGGATATAAGGGACCAGCGTGCCGCGAATGTTGAGGAAGCTTCGGCCGCGCTCGGTTTCCGCGATATTGTCGTCGAGTTCGACGCACTCCTCCACGGCCGTGAGCGGAATGGTGAACTTGCCGTCGCCGACCCTCACGAGAATGCCGTCGATGATGGCCAGCGTGAGCGGGAGGTGCAGGCAGATGCGGGTTCCCTCGGCGGGACGCGAGGACACGGTGATATGGCCGTGCAGGGCTTCGATGGTTCGCTTGACCACGTCCATGCCCACGCCTCGGCCCGACAGGGCCGTGACTTCCCTGGCCGTCGAAAACCCAGGCTCGAAAATGAGCTGGTGAACTTCCTCTTCGCTCATTTCGCGATCGGCGGGAATGATCCCCGCCTCGATCGCTCGCGCCCGGATGCGCGCCACGTCGAGCCCGGCGCCGTCATCGCTGATGATCACGCGAACTTCCGTGCCGGAGCACGCTGCCTGCAGGCGGATCGTGCCTTGGCCGCCCTTGCCGGCCGTCAACCGCTGCGCGGTGGTTTCCAGGCCGTGATCGCAGGCGTTGCGGATCAGGTGGACCATCGGGTCGGCCAGTCTCTCGATGACCGTCTTGTCCAGTTCGGTATCCTCACCGTCCATGTCGAGAGCGATGTCCTTGCCGAGCTCGCAGGACAGGTCATGGACCAGGCGGCGGAACCGACCGAAGATCGTGCCGATCGGCACCATGCGGATTTCCATCGTCGTCTCGCGCATGCCGCTCGTCAGACGCTCGAAGTCCTCCGCCAGGGCCGAAAGCGACGGGTCCTTGAAAATGTTTGCCAATTGCGACAGGCGCGCCTGGGCCGTGACGAGTTCGCCGACCCGATCCATGAGTTCGTCGAGCCTTTCCGCCGACACGCGGATCGCCGGGGCGACGCCGTCCTGTCCGACACCGGCGGCCGGCCCGGAATCGGCCGCCTTCGGCGCATCGGCGTCGCTTTCACCCACAGGGTCGCGTCGGACGATCGACAACTCCATGTCGTCGCGGAGGAAAAGGAAAACGTCCTCTATGGCCTCGGTCGGATCGATGTGTTCGATCTCGGCTTCCCAGGCGAGGTGGAGCGCTTCGGGGTCAAGATCGGCAAGCGCAGGGACGTCGTCGGTGATCGCCGTGATCCTGGTCGGGCCGATCGCGCGGATTTCATCGAGCAGCAGCACGGGATTGGCACCGTTGGCCACCGCATCGCCCGCGAGCTTGAAGCGGACCGTCCAGGTCGATGCGCCGGCACCGGCGGCGGTACCCCCGGAGACGATCCGATCGAGTTCCGAAAGAATGCCCGCGCTGGCGGCATCGTCGCCGCCGTCGATCAATGCGCAGATGTTGTCGCGCGCGCGCAGGGCCAGGTTGACGAGTTCGGGCGTCACCTTGGCCTCGCCCTTGCGGACCCTGTCGAAAGCGGTTTCGAAAGCATGGACGAAGTCGGCAATGACCGTGAAGCCGAACATGGCGCCCGAGCCCTTGATCGTGTGCAAGGCGCGGAACACGCCGTCGATCAGCGAACCGCTGTCCGGAGACGCACTCAGATCCAGCAGGTCCTTTTCGAGCTGTTCAAGAAGGTCGTTCGCTTCGGCGCGAAACGTATCCTTCGGATCGACCGAACTCACGCGCCGGCGACCTTTGCCATGATCCGGAGCAACTGGCCCTGCTGGAACGGCTTCTGGATCCAGCCGGTCGCCCCGGCGCCCTTCGCCTGGGCCTTCATCGATTCGTCGGATTCGGTGGTCAGTAGGACCACCGGGACACCTCGCCCGGCGGGATGGCCGCGAAACGATCGCGTGAACTCGATCCCGTTCATCACCGGCATGTTGAGGTCCGTGAGAACCACGTCGACCTTGCGCTCCGTCGCGATCTTGAGCCCCTCGGCACCATCGGCGGCTTCGAGGACGTCGTATCCGGCTCCGCTCAGCGTCAGCGAGACGATCTGTCGGATCGAAGGCGAGTCATCGATGGTAAGAACCGTTGTCATTCCTTCACCTCAATTTGAAACGGAGCGGTAAGAGCGTCTTCGTCCCCGGCCCATAGTCCCAGGTGCTGGATTACTTCCGCGAATGGCGAGCCGGGCGTAACGAGCAGGCGCCGCGTCGGATTTTCTTTCGTCCAGGCAATCAGCAATTGGACGCCAAGCGAATCGATACTGCTGATTGGAGCCGTGTCGATGAAACGATCAACGTCATGATCAGCCGAAGCGAGCACAAGCTCGTCCTTGACGGCCGCGACCTCGCGAACCGTGAGGGTCTGCGCGACATGCATGTTTGGCAAAGTTGGAGGGCGCCTCGACTGGGGATGGTGGGCCGCCATTAGCGCCGAGGGCGTTGCCATGTTGCGACCGTCGGGCAGCGTACTTGACCGTAAGGTATTCCGTCCGTCGCGGCGCCCACCGCAAATTTACCATGACTGCACGGCCGAGGCGCTCGCGCCGCCGTTCGCCTGGGCTTGATCGCCGAACAGGGGCGCCTGCGTTCGGCCGCATGTCCGCGAAGATTCGCCCTGCAAGTGCGCGGGATATCGGGCATAGGGCCGGGATGCCCGCTCATGATGCTCCGTCACTCAAGCCCGCGCTGCCGAGATGGCAACTCGCCGTTTACGGTCTCGGCACGATCCTGGGCACGGGCATCTACGTCGTGGTCGGCAAGGTGGCGGGAGAGGCGGGGGCGCTGGCGCCTGTCTCGTTTCTCGTCGCGGCCGTGGCCGCCGCGCTCACCGCGCTGTCCTATGCCGAACTGAGCGCCCGCTTTCCCGAAAGCGGCGGATCGGCCGCCTTCATCGACCACGGCTTCGGCCGCCGCTGGCTGACGAGCGTGGCGGGCTGGGCGTTGATCGCGACCGGGCTCGTCTCGGCGGCGACCAGCGCGAACGGCTTTGCCGGTTACCTCGGCGTCTTCGTCGATCTGCCGCCCGCGATCGTCGTGCCGGCAGCGGTGCTCGCGCTGACGCTGGTCGCCGCCAAGGGCGTGGAGGAAGCGGCCTGGTTCATGCTGGTGACCACCGCGCTCGAGGTGCTGGGGCTGGTGATCGTGATCGTTTTCGCGGGCGGCGCGCTGAGCGGCTATCCCGAGGCGGCGCGAGACGCGCTCGCGGCCGGCAGTCCTGGCGCGCTTTCTGGCGGTATTCTGCTCGGCGCCGTGCTCGCCTTCTACGCGTTCATCGGCTTCGAGGATCTGGCGACACTGTCGGAGGAAGCGGACGACGCGCCGCGTGCCATGCCCTTCGCGATCGTCGTCTCGCTGACGTTGGCGCTGTGTTTCTATCTGGTCATCGCCGCGATCGCGGTCTCGGCGGTCGAGGTCGAGGCCTTGCGCGACAGCGAAGCGCCGCTCGCCGATGTCGTCGCCTCGAACGGTGGCCCGGCGCGCCTGCTCGCGATCATCGGGCTGGCGACGATCCTCAACGGCGCACTGGCGCAAATCGTGATGGCGGCGCGCGTCGTTCACGATCTCGGCGCGCGCCGCGGCGGCGCGCCCGCCTGGCTCGCCGCGATCCATCCCAGAACCCGCACGCCCGTCGCCGCGACGCTGCTGAGCGGCGCGATCGTCGTGGCGCTGGCGCTGGCCTTTCCGATCGCGACGCTCGCTGCGGGCACGAGCATCCTGATCCTGCTGATCTTCGCCGCCGCCTGCATCGCCCTGCTGCTGGTCAAGGCGCGAGGCGAGCCGGCCGGGGAGGGCGTGCGGACCTGGCCGGCCGCCGTCCCCGCGCTCGGCGCGCTCAGCTGCCTCGGCCTGGTCGCCGCGCAGACCCTCGCGGCGCTGGGTTAGGTCGTAGATCTGTAATTGCAGAGCTTGGCGGTGCCGATCCCTTGAGGGTTTCATGGATCTGTCCGCACTGGCCCGGCCGAAGC
>NZ_MWMO01000030.1 GCF_002556635.1 Novosphingobium sp. PC22D
CGATCGCTGCCCGACAGTCTTCTTTTCGACACTCGCTCTGGCCGCGACCGTGCTCTTCTGGCTGTGATCAACGAGTCCTGAGCCTAGGCCGCGGCGCAAATGAAACCGAAGCGCTGCGGGAAATCACCAAGCGGACTCGTGACCCAAAGCTCAATTCAGACGACAAGGATGTGCTTCGCGCGACCTGGCAGCAGCGCGCCTCCGATCGCGGCTTTGATGGGGATCGCCTCGTCTCTCAGGCGCAATCACGAAGCGAAGATCGACCCGAAGGGAAAATAAGGTCGGCCGTCCGCTTGCAAAATCTGCTCGGCACGGTGCGTGAGGTCGTAGGGCCATATGTGCGTGTCTCCGACCCGCTCACAACGAATGGGCTTGGGCGCCTTTCGCTGACCCCCAGCGAACTGCGCGCTGAGATGGCCGTTGCCTCGGCAATCAGAATTCACGGCCAACGCGAAGCGGCGTTCGCCATCGATGCGATCGGCAAGACCGCGCTGGATCTCGGCCTGAAGGGGGTGACGATCGACAAGATCGATGTGCGCGTCGCCCAGCTATTGGAAAGCCGACACCTCATTCCGGGCGTCAGCGACCGGCTCGACAAGGTCGTATCTCACGTAACAACACCGGAACATCTGCAGCAGGAACGCAATCTGCTTGCCGAAATAGATCGAGGACGCGGTGCGGTCGAACCGATCGTTCCGGCGAGCGAGGCGGCGCCGCGATTGCAACAGGCCGCCGGCGAGCGGCCTCTTAATGGGGAGCAATTGGGCGCGGCAACGCTCGCCCTGTCCACGCGTGACAGGATCGTTGTCATCCAGGGCGTCGCCGGCGCCGGCAAGACGACCATGATTGAAACGATAGCAGGCGTTGCACGCGAGGAGGGCAAAAGCCTGCTGGGCTTATCCGTCGCCAACAAGATGGTCGGCATGCTGCGCGACGAAGCAGGAATCGAGGCGCAGACAGTCTCCTCGTTCGTCAACGCCCATTTGCGAGGGGCGCTCGCTGGCCGAGGGCCTCAATTTGACAGTTCGCGAGAGGCGCTGTCGGGCAAAGTGCTGATGCTCGACGAAGCCTCGTTGGTCGCAAACGATGCGATGAACAATCTTGCAGTCATTGCCAATAAGCTCGGTGTGGAGCGGCTATTGCTGATCGGGGACCGCGCGCAACTTCAGGCCATCGACGCGGGCAAGGCGTTCAGCCTGGTGCAGAGCCACGATCCGGCGATGGCCCGCCTCGACACAAGCCTTCGACAGCAAACCGAGCACATGAAGCAAGTTGCGACGCTCACGCGTGAAGGAAACTTCCGTGAGGCGTTTCAGGTCCTGGGCGACAGGATCAAACAGGCGGGCAAGGAAGAGTCCCACGTCGCCATGGCCGCGAGCAAATGGTTGGCGCTGCCGGCAGAGGAACGTGCTGGGACTGCATTATACGCGTCTGGCCGTGCGTCTCGGGCCGAACTCAACAAACTCGTTCAACAGGGCCTGAAAGACGAAGGAACCATCAAGGGCGAAGGAAAGGCAGTGAACACGCTGCTCGATGTCAACGCGACCCGGGAGGAGCTGCGCTACAATCATACCTATCGAGCCGGACAGGTGCTCGACGTCGTTCGTAACTCACAGCCCGGCGGGCTCGATCGCGGGCGCTACCAGGTTATCGCGCCGCGCGCGGACGGGAAGGTCATCCTGCGCGACGCCGATGGCCGCCAGATGATCTTCGATCCCTCGAAAATCGCGCCCACCGATAAGCGCGATGCCATCAAGCTGTCGGAGAGGGACAGGATTACCCTTCATGAGGGCGATCGCATACGCTGGACCGCCACCGACAAGGACCGCGGCCTCCACAATTCAGACCAGGCCAAAGTGCTATCCGTCGACGAACACGCGATCCGGGTCCAGAACGCCAAAGGGGACGTCATCGATCTCAAGCCTGGCGACAAGATGCTCGAACGGCTTGGGCTCTCCTACGCGATCAACATGCATCAGGCTCAGGGTATGACCACCGACAAGGGTATCGGCGTCATGCACTCGAGCGAGCGGCACCTCTCCAATCAGCGCCTGACCCACGTGATGGCGACGCGCGTTCGTTACGACATCGAGATCGTGACCAACGACAAGGACCGCCTGCTCAAAGCGATCGAGCGTAATCCGGGCGATAAGACCAGCGCTCTGGAGACGATCGGCGAGAAAAGCATCGACGCAAGGGGCGGCATACGCGCGGCCCCCGAGGGCAACGCCAAATTGCCCGATACGCTTCGGCCCGATCCCGACAAGCTGCCGGGTATGTCCACCGGCAGCATGCGCAGTGTCCCCCAGCTCGAGTTGCCTGAACGCAACATCGAGCGAAGCCGCTAGGTGTTACGATGCCCGCTCGTCTTCTCCTCACGATCGAACAGATGCTCCACCAGTTCATGAGCGCGACCGGACTCGAGAGCCTGGCCCGCCACATTCAGGGCCAGTCGCCACCGCCGTGCGCCGGATCTCCACAACATGCCGCGCTATGCGCACCGTTCGGGTCAGCGGTCATGCTCGAGCATTTCATGGCCGAACTCGTCGCGCTCGGCCTTTGTCTGCTCGCAATGGCAACCGCCGGCAGTCTGGCTGTCGCGTTCATCGACTTACTGACCAAAGCGTTGCCACCGATTGGCAGCAACCGCGTCGATGCGCTCACACCAAATGATGGTTCCTCGCGTCCGGACAGCGAAGGACTCGAAGCATGAGCCCTGGAATGCTGACTTTCGCGGCCGTTTGCGTCATCATCATTGTCGCGCTGGCCTGGTTGAAGGCTGCTGCAAGCAATCCTGGTGCGCTGCAGGTCACTGCCCGCCCGCTTATGACGCCTATCGAACGTCGGACAATCCTATTCATCGAAACCGCGATGCCCGGCACCCGCGTACATGCGCAAGTCTCCATGGGCGCCTTGCTCCAACCGCGCCGCGGCCTCGATAGAAGCAGCTACTTCTCCACGCTCAATCGCTTCAACAGCAAACGCGTCGATTTCATCGTGGAGGACCGCGCAACCGGACGGGTTCTGCTGATCGTCGAGCTCGACGACAAAACCCACGATGCGCGCGCGGATGCCGCTCGGGATCACATGACGGCCCGTGCCGGATACGTGACGGTTCGGCTTCCCGCCGGATGTCGGCCAACCGCTCAGAATGTGCGCGAGCGTATCGCGCATGCCCTGCAAACCCACCCTGAAATCAGCCAGCTACCAGCAGGGGGTAGCAGGCAAACCCGCATAAACTGAGGAGATGAGACATGCCATTCGACTATGAGGATGTCGGCGAATTCGGCAGCCAAGGCGCTGCCGAGGACTGGGCGAAGCGCAACGGGATCGATCCGCGCGATCTGCACTTCCGAAAGAAAGGCGACGGCGTGGACGTGGGCATCCGTAAGGGATCGCCGAACGCCGATCGCGACTACGACGATCGGCACGGCGGCCGGCGAGACGGCTTCTGGCGCTGACGAGCGCACCATCATCAAGACATTCGACGAGGAAAGACCATGAAACGCTCATTATTGCTACTGGCCATTCCCTTTGCCCTGGCCGCCGTACCGACCGCTGCCGCAGCAGCACAAAACGAAACACAGGCCGGGCTCTGCGAGCCCGGACACGGTGAACATACGCCCTCGCGCCATGCGCATGAAAGCACGCCCGCAGGCAAGTTGGCCAGATCGAAACTTCAATCCTTTGCCCGGGAACAGCGGACGCCATGCGAGCACGGCGACAAGTGCCTCGACAAACATGGTGCGTGCAAGGATTGTCCCAAGCAGGACCACGCGCCATGTACCGACTGCGACGAAGACTGTGGCGGCCGCGGCTAACCAGTCATCATCATGCGCGAGATACACAAGCCTTCGACGCCAGCCTGTCCCTACTGCCGGGCACCTTTGGCAATCGGCTCAAGACGGGTGAGGGCAGGGGCCTGCCCCACCTGCAAGCGCCCGCTCATGGGTTTAGCATCGCCGGTGAGCGGCCGCTATCGCGTCGTTAGCTTCATACACCTCGCGCGCATCGCGACACTTCCCATCGCCGGCGGAGTGATCGTCGCTTTCGCCATGGGATTGCTTCATCCGATCGAGTTCGCGCGCGCCGTCGCCGGCGTGCTGCTGGCTTATGGCGCAATTGACATCTGGGACGGCACTGCTGGTCTCGAAAGCCGCATCGAGCGGGTGGGTGCTCACCTGCAGCGTTTGGCGGCAGCCCGCCGGACGTCCGTTTTCAAGATCCTCTTTGGCGGTTCATCGCTCCTTTTGGGGGCGATTGGCCTGCTCTTCACGAGATGAACCGTGGCCCAAATCCGCGCCTTTCGTCCACCCTCCTTCGCACCTCCCGCGAAATTACGAACTGGACCCGTAACCATGAAACATTTGCCATTCGCTCTTGCCGCGCTTTCGCTTCTCACCACCCCGGCCCATGCACAAAAATTGGGCAAGGGCGGCACCGGCGTCGATGAAAATTCGCAAATACCGCTCTGTTCCAAGCCCCTGGGCACTGTCGCGCTCGTCGAGGACAAAGCGCCGAGTGCCGACGACCAGCTTCCGCCCGGCATGAAAGCGCTCATTCAACTCGCCGAACGGCAAAATGGCGGTTCGACCGCCAAAGTCGATCCTCTGCCGCTGATCAAACTGCTCGCAGCTCGCTCGAACTGCTTCCTCGTCGTCGAGCGGGGAACCGCGTTCGACGCCCTTCAGCGCGAACGTGCGCTTGCCGCCGGCGGAGCGATCGAAAATGGAGATAGTCTTGCCGTACCAACGCTGAAGGCGGCCGACTATCTGCTTTCAGCTCAAGTACTCTATTCAGACGCCAACAGCAGGGGCTCCGGTGGCGGGATCGGCGGTGCGTTTGGATCCGCGATTGGCCTCAAGACCAAGACCCTCGAGAGCCAAGTCATGCTGTCGCTCGTGGACTTCAAGACCGGCATTCAGCGCGCCGTCGCTACCGGCGCGGCGCGCAAGAAGGACGTCAGCATAGTAGGCGGCGGGTTGCTTCTAGACCTCGGCGTCGGAGCTCTCGGTGGAACCTACACCTCGACCGACATCGGCAAGGTGACATCCCTTGCCGTTCTCGATGCCTATCGAAAAATCGCACTGGACGCTCAAACGAGGCTCGCCGGCGCGCCGCACGATGGATTGCAATAAGCGCCATCCTCTAGACCGTTCCCGAACCCACGCGTCCGTTCTCCTGAGGCGTCTCAACCATTGGAGGCTGCCAATGATGTCACCCCGTTCCGCCGGTCATCTCGCGATGCTTGTGCTCCTCGGCTGCGCACTTGCGGGTTGCTCGGCAACCGTCGATCAATCGACGCTTTTACCTGCGCTCGATGAACCGGCCGCCGTTTCCGCTGTTATGCCTTCCGGTTACACGCGCGAGGAGCGTGTCCTGTCCCTTCCGCGATTGGGGGATGTCCATGTCGCCAGACTGACAGGGCCGGGAAACAACGCGGTGATGCTCTACTGTGGCGGCAACAGTTCGTTCATCGCCACGACCAGCAAGCGCCTCGGCGAACTAGCTGAGCTCACCAGCGCTGATATCATTGCATTTGATTATCCCGGCCGAGGCGGCACGACGATTCCAAACACGACCCAGGCGCTCATCGCCTTTGGCCCCGCTTACGTCGACGCTTTGCGCTCGATCGGATGGATCAAATCGGGACCGCTCTTTGCCTACGGCTTTAGTCTCGGCGGTGCCTCCGCCGCCAACGTAGCAAGGCGCGGGGGCTTTTCCGGCATCATCTTCGAAGCTACCGCAGCCGATATCGCGGCCGTAGCTGACAATATGCTGCCGCCACTGTTCAAGCCGTTTGTTCGGATCAAGGTCGCCGAAAGCCTGAAGCACTTCGATTTCCGTGGCTATGCGCGCGCTGCGCACGCTCCCATCCTCGTGCTCGCCGGCCGCGCCGACAGAACAGTGAGTCTGAAACAGGCTTCGGAATTTGCGCGCGAGTTGCGCGAAGACGGCAGCACAGTGACTTTCGTCGAAGTCCCGGGCGGTCACGGTTCGGCGCTTTCCTCGGACAACGCCCGGCACGCGATCGCGAAATTTGTAGGCACCCATTGACGCGCACGAAGCGGGACAAGGAAACGGCAAATGCTTCCGCCACAACGAGATTTGAACCTCCTGCCGCCCAAGTTCGCCGTGAAAGAATTTCTCCGCGAACGCCAGACACGCCAGGATCCCGCACGGTCGCTGCCGCCGGACCAAGCCGTCACGGCGATCGCCGAGAGGTATTACAAGAAGCGCAAGGCGGGGAGCATGAGCGTCGCTGCTGCCGCGCGCGCCATGGCCGCCTATCTGGAAAGCCTGAATGCCTTTTCGATGTGGCGCGATGAAATCGCGGCCAATTCTGCTCTTGGGAGGCCTGAAGGACACCGCTTCAACGCCTTTTCCATGGAAAACGTGAGCATTCGCGACATAGGAACGTCTCATGTTGTCAAGACGGTCCCGTGTCTGGCCGTTAGCCTCGTCACGGCGGAGGTCACTGCCAAGCGCGTCCGATTTGAATCGAGGCCCGCATATTCCGCGCTGTCTCTCCACGCAATCGAGCGCATCTATGAGCGCTTGCATCTCACTTACGATCGTTTCGAAGAAAGCCTCCAAGGCCTCGTTTTCCAATTTGTGTGCGGAACAAGCGTAAATGCCGCGTTCCGTCTGTACAGCAGCGATTCCCACGACCCCGATCACCCCTGCTTTACCGCAATTCCCGTCAAGGAAGGGCTGCTCATCAGCGCGATGCGCTGGATTCTCGTGGATCCCGGATCCGTAGCCGTCAGCGTCACTGGAACCGCCCCGCGAACATCGTTCCGCGTGCCCAATCTCGATGCCGCTTTCGCAGTAAAACTGCCGAAGAATTCCAAATTCGCTTGGGGCCTGAACTCTATGCTTTTGCGTTACCACGTGCCCATCACATTTATTGCCCGATCGGAATACGGACAGAAGCACAAGATGTTCGATGCGGCCTGGCTAATGCTCGCGTCGAGGCTCGATTTGAGGGACAGAAGGGCGCTGCTTGAGCAAACCATCCTGCCCAACGCGCGCACATCCAAGACCTGGTTTGATCAAAACTGGTCACAAGAGACCATCGAGAATGCCCACCTCGCAAGGGCTATCCTCAGGGAAGATCTGATCAACAGAGACGATCCGATGCCTTTGGGTGTTTTCGATTTCCCATTCAAGCTGCAAGGAACGACGGCGACGTAAGCGCGCGGCAAGTCTATTGATGTCGCGATCATGGGATGATCCCGGTTCGACGTTGCTATACTCGGTCGCTTTAAGTCAGCGAATCGTACCGGGACCGATTTCGTCTTGCGCCGATCTTTAATTGGAATGCAATACCTCACCGAGGGAAAACTGCTGCCCTGTCACGACCCTCGCGGATGCCACGGCAAAACCGTCCCGGTCGCGAGCATAGCGCTGCCCAGGTCCCTGCCGTCCGGTAAAGTGCAGGACGCCACGGTGCGCTGGTATGACGGGCCATAACTCAGGCACTGCATCGCAGGAAACCGAACCACAATATGTCCCGTTTTCCACCGGCCACGCGCGCCGCCCAGAATATTCACCAGAGCATCCCGGGCCGCTTCTGCGCTGGCCCGTGGACATGGCTGACCCGCGCGGCATGAACCATCCATTTCGCGCGCCGCAATGCCTTCGATGCGAATCTTTTCGCCACTGCGACAGATTACCGGGCCATCGCCATCATACACGGCGATCGGCGTGCACATGAAAACAATCCCTGCAGCTAAACTCATAATGACAAACGGCCTGCGAAATAATCGAGTGCGTGAATCAGACGCTTGGCGGTGATTCGAATTCCTCGTTGGAATACGGCGTTGAAACATGCTCGGAAGAGCTATGGAAGCCCTAGAACTAGACCACTTCAACTTGCCGGTTGCAATAGAGCTCAGCGCGATCGACGCTTCCCGGAATGTTCACAGGGCCTACTCCATCAAGGCGGGCCACGATCTGTTCGGCGACATACTCATCGAAGTGCGCTGGGGGCGCATCGGAACCGCTGGCCATCACCGGCGATACCGTTTCGCGGACGCTGGGCCTGCGGAATGTTTCGTTCGGCGCTTGCTCACTCGGCGATCGAGCGCCTTCAAACGGATCGGCGTTGCCTACCGGCAGAGTGCCCAGGGTCCAATTAATCGCTGAACGCGCGGTCCCGGATTGCCTTCGCGACCTCGCAGAGCAAATCCGCGACATCGGCGTCTGCCCCCTCTGCGAACGCCTCGACAATCTGCGCGCAACTGTCGACGGTTCCAGCGCATGCACCATCCTCCACAGACTCTATGTTCACAAGATGTTCTCCTTTGGGCTATGACGCTCGGCCGAAAGGAATCATACCTCATGTCTGTCGCACTCGTCGATCTCGATTGGATATGCCTGCCTCGATGGCAACACGTCGCGCTCGATCCTATCCCTGCAGGCTTTCCAAGCCCGGCCGAAGGAGAAGAAGACGATCCCATCGACCTCTCCGCCTGGCTGATCGAAAAGCCTGCCGCGTCCTACCTCATGCGGGTCCAGGGCTGGTCGATGGCGGGCGCGGGGATCAATGACGGCGACATCGTCGTCGTTAGCCGGGCCGTCCAAGCGCGGCCCGGGCATATCGTGGTGGCCGTCGTCCATGGTGATCGCACGCTCAAACGCCTCAAGCGAATGGATGGGCGGCTTTGGCTGGTTCCGGAAGGGGAGGGCTACCCTCACACGATCGTCGATGAATTTGTCGAGGTCTGGGGCGTCGTCGTCGGTCTGGCGCGCAAATATCAATGAGCGGTCCCATCGCCCTATGCGACTGCAATTGCTTTTATGTGAGCGCCGAGCGAATCATGGACCTTTCGCTGCGCGACCGGCCGACCATCGTGGCAAGCAACAACGACGGTTGCACGGTAGCGAGGTCGCCGGAAGCCAAAGCGCTCGGGATCAAGATGGGCGATCCGCTGCACCTGATCGCTGACAAGATCAGGGAGCACGGCATTTTGGTGCGCTCTTCCAACTACACTCTCTACGGCGACGTCCAACGCCGCGTGCTCGCCGCAACGCAGCCGTTCGCCAGGGACATCGAAGTATACTCCGTGGACGAAAATTTCTTGGATTTATCAGGTTTCGAGCACCTCGATCTGACCGACCACTGCCAGAAACTGCGCGCCCGGATCCTCCAATGGACGACGATACCGACATGTGTCGGCATTGGCCCTACCAAGACCCTGGCCAAACTCGCGAACGCCGCCGCCAAAAAGAATCCCCTCTTCGATGGTGTCGCGGACCTGCGCGACGAAAGCATTCGTCGCTACGTCATGGAGCGTTTTGACATCGCGGATGTGTGGGGGATTGGGGCATCGACGGCCCGTAAATTGGGCGAACTTGGTGTACGTACCGCCGGTGAATTGCGGGATATGCCGATGCGGCAGGCGAGGGGGCTCGGAACAGTCGTCCTAGAGCGCCTTGTCGCGGAATTGAATGGCGTTCAGGCCGATGCAGTGGAAGTGATAGCGCCGCCGCGCAGAGGTATGGCCGTGACCCGATCGTTTGGCCGGCCCATAACCGATCGCGAAGATTTGATGGGGGCGATCGCGCAGTTCGCCATGCGTGCCGGCGAAAAGTTGCGCAGCCACAGGCTCGTCGCAGGCAGGGTCACGGTCTTTTTTCACACGAACAGATTCAAGCCGGAACGTCCACAGTTCGCGGCAAACCGCAGTTCCGGTCTCCACCCAATGACAGCGGACAGCCTTGAGCTCATTAACGCCGCGCGCGCCCTCGTCGAACATTGCTACCGGGATGGGTACGCCTATACAAAAGCGGGCATCATGCTTGAGCAGCTCGTGGCTGAGGACGACCGGCCGCCTACGCTGTTCGAAGACGCGGGTGACCGGGCGCGGCGCCGACGGCTGATGGAAGCCGTCGACAGCATCAACGGCCGTTTTGGCCGGATGACGATCGTACCCGGTACGCAAGGTTTCAAACGCCCCTGGAAGGTTCGTGCAGACCTCAAGTCTCCAGCATGGACGACGCGCATCAAGGATCTGCCAATCGTCTCTGCGGCAGGCTAAGGAAGTTGCATGTGCAATCGGTATCGAATGTCCGCCTCGGAGAAGGAACTGGCCGAACGTTATGGGGCGGCACTACCTATGGCGGACGTCACGCTGCCAGGGGGCGAGCTCTTTCCGAAGAGACCGGCATGGGTCGTCCGCCGGCGCGGCCGGGCGCTGCAGCTCGATATTATGCGCTGGGGCTTTCCGCTTGACGTGACCGGCCCGCGGGGCGGCACTACGAAAGCGGTGACGAACGTGCGCAATTATGCGTCGAGTTTCTGGCGATCGGCGCTCAGCGATCCTGCGCACCGCTGCCTGGTTCCAGTGACCGCTTTCAGCGAATACGGGCCGGGGCCGGCAGGGGGCAAGCCGCTGTACTGGTTTGACGTGCCGTCCCGGCCGATCTTCAGTTTTGCCGGGATCTGGCGACCGGCTGATAATGGGCCTGTGTTCGCGTGTCTGACCACGGAGCCAAACAGCCTGATCGCGCCTATCCATCCTAAGGCGATGCCGGTAGTCCTGCTCGAGGAGAATGAACAACGTTGGCTCTCGGCTTCCATCGAGGTGGCTCTCAGTTTGGCTGTGCCATTTCCAGGACAACTCATGGAGGCAACTATGCAACCGTAGCGATCCGCCATCCGCTACACTGGATCTGCTACAATCCGCCGTTGTCGCCGACATCGTCATGGCGTTCGAACAGAGGTTCGACACGCACGGCTATCCCGCGGCATCTCGCGCAAGGGGCGATCGACTCATACCATCTGAGTTACCCGTGCCGGTGCGCCTGTTCGTCGTTCAATCGCTGCATGGGCGCATCTGAGCATCGCCAGCTCCCCCGGCTGCCGCAGGGTCCGCTCTTTACCAAATAGATCGGGCATGATACCCGATCTCGATTCGGGCATCATGCCCGATCTGGAGGAATGGGTGCGTCTCGTCGGATCGCGCGATGTTTTGAATCTGACCGGTCTATCGGGTGACCAGCTGCGTGAGTGGACCGTGCGGCGCGGGCTCATCAGCCCTGACGTTCCGGCTTCGCGCCAAGGCCAGCAGGCCCAATTTGGCTGGCAGACGGTGCTGTTACTGCGTCTTGCGGTGGTTCTGCGCATGCGTTTTCACGTCGAACTTCAGGTGCACCGGGATTTGTTTGCGCAGGCGCGCGATCTCCTTGGTGGTCGGTCCTTCCCGGCGCTGTGGGGGCACCGCCTCGCCATATTTGGGCTTGAGCGCTGTTCGCTGCTTGGGCCTCACGAGGCTCCGGCTGCGGACGAGGATGTGATCCTGCTCGCATTGAACGCGCACCTTGAAGCGCTGTCCCACGGTTTTGGCGTCGCCGAACCGATTGCGCAATTGCCACTCTTTCCCGCGGTTGGGCTGCGCCGCAGTGAGCCGCAAGTTGCGGTAGAAGGCGGCGCGCTCGTGCGCGCGGCCGAAGGGGGGATGGCGTGAGTGCGCTTGCCCAGATCGAAGCTGGTCTACGTGCGATCGGCTATCGGCCGGAATCGCTGATCCACGACTATAGCTTTGCCGATGTCTTGTCTGACGCCGGCGGCGACCAGAGCGTGGCGCTCGCAGCGTTCACGCAGGTTCCGGAGTCCTATCGTTCCGCCGCCTTCGGCGTCATTACCGGCCCGCACGATGCGAACCTGGTCGAGCGGCGGCGGGCGCTTGGCGCCCCGATCCTGTTCTCGATCGGCCAGGACGATGTCGGCGTGTGGCGAGTCGGCGCTGAAGGTGCGCCCCGCCTCACCGAGCGCGTGCCGCTTGACCAACTCGAGGCCTTGTTCCGGCGTCATGCGGACAATTGGAACCCCCACGCGTTGCACCGAGCCAAGTCGCTCGGCCAGACTCAGACCGCCTATCAGCTCGAATTCGTCGATCTCGGGCTGATGCCGGCGATCGAGCACGAAATCGAAGCGAAGCTCGATCGGCTGCTTGGTGAGGTGATTGGAAAGCTCCTAGCTGGAGTGGATGATCGCCAGGGCGAGGAAGCAGCATTTCGCACGACGTTCAGGTTGCTCGCAGCCAAGATTCTGATTGATCGCCGCCATCCCGACGCGGCGACCTGGTCCGTGGCATCGGTGGACCAGGTGCTTGCCGGTATCGAGAGCTACTATCACCTCGATCAGATGCCGCGACCTGCGGTCGACGTGCTTCCGCACGCAGCCGTCGCGTCTGCCTGGACAGCGCTTCGCGGCGCAATCAATTTCCGGAACATCTCGTCGGACAGTCTGGCCTTCGTGTACGAGAACACGTTGGTGACTGCCGATACCCGCAAGCGCTTCGGCACGCACAGCACGCCGCGCCAAGTTGCGGAATATGTCGTTGGACAGGTCGATCTCAGCCGCTTCGAGCCGGAAGATATCACGATCTACGAGCCTTTCGCGGGCGCGGGCATGTTCCTCGTCGCAGCGCTTCGCCATCTGCGCGATCTCCTGCCGGACACGCTGACGCAAGAGGAGCGCCACGCCTTTCTCGTCGAGCGGATCAGCGGTGCAGAACTCGACAGTTTCGCCTGTGAGGTCGCAACGCTCTCGCTGATCCTAGCCGACTATCCAAACGCGAATGGCTGGAAGATCGAGCCGCGCGACCTGTTCGTCGATGATGCGCTTGCCCAATCCGTCAAGGATAAGCGGATCGTCCTGTGCAATCCGCCATGGGAAGAGTTCGACGCCGGTGAGCGGCTTGCCTATCCCGCAGCGGCGGCCGCAGCGTCCTTTTCAAAACCCATGGCGGTGTTGCACGCGGTCCTCGCCGCCAAGCCTGCCGCGATCGGATTTGTACTGCCGCAGGGGTTCCTGCGGCAGAAGCAATATGCCGAATTGCGCCAGAAGATCGCCGGGCTCTATCGCCGCGTCGAGCTGACTTCGTTGCCTGATCGAGTGTTCCAGCGCGCGGGGCTCGAAGCGGCAGTCCTTGTTGCAAGCGACCTTCGTGGAGTCGACGAAGCTAACACGACAGCGCTTGTCTCGACTGTTGTCGAGGACCGGGATCGGATGGCGTTTCTTGAGACCGGCAAGGTGACTGCCGAGCGCCGGCTCACCAGAGCAGTGACCAAGGGCGACCTGTGGATCGGCCAACTCGACGAGGTCTGGGATTATCTGCGCCGATACCCGAAGCTGGGATCGGTCGCAGATGTGTATCGCGGCATCAAATGGTGGCAACAGGATGAGGGGGTGTCGTCCGAGCCACGTGACGGCTTCGTGCCAGGTGTTGCACGGCCGGCCGACTCCCTGTGTCAGTTCGTGCTGCGCAACACTGTCTATCTCAACATGGATCCGGCAGCCGCTATGTTCCCAGGTCCGCCGTCGCGGCCTTGGGACAGACCCAAAGTCCTGACCAATGTCGCCCGGCTCTCGCGCGGTCCGTGGCGAATGGCTGCTGCATTCGACGAGACCGGTCTTGTCGCCTCGCAAGGTTTCTTCGGTATCTGGTCCACGGACGTGAAGGTGCCGACCGAAGCATTTGAAGCTATCCTCAATGGACCGCTGACGAACGCGTTCCTCACCGAGCACGCATCCAACCAGCACTTCACTAACGAGCTGCTGAAACGCCTGCCTATTCCGAATGTGGACCGACTGGGCTCCATTCTCGAAGCACAGCGTCGTTATCGATCGGCCCACCAGTCGATCCGCAATGCCGCGCTCAAGCCTGCCAACGCCGACGCCTGGCTGAACGGTCTGCTCGTTGCTGCGGATGCGGCCGTACTCAAGGCTTACGATCTGCCGCCGCGTCTCGAACGCCGCTTGCTGGAGTTCTTCCGAGGACATGAGCACGCTCGCCGGGTTGATCATGCCTTCACCGCGTGGATTCCTGAAGACTTCACCGCCTACGTTCCGCTGCACGAATACATTGGGCCTTTGCTGCGCGAAAATGTCGGCGCGTGGGCCCTTGATGTTTTCACGCCGGCGCCCGAGCGCGAAGTCGAGCGGCTCAGGCTCTACGTCCAATAGCGGATGGACACCTATCTGCTTGATACGAACCTCGTGTCGGTCCTCTACGACGCGCGACGATCGAACCACGAAGCGGTGCGATTAGCGATCGCCGCCTTGCCGGCGGATGCTGCCCAATTGGTGTCGGTGGTTACGGTCGGCGAACTTCGGTTCGGGCTGGCGCTTGCGCGAGCCGCGGGCCAGGAGCTGACCCATATCGAGGACTGTTTGGCCCGGACCGAGAACCATCCCCTGGCCGAAGTGACCCGGCACACCGCCGATGCCTTCGCGACCGTCAAATCCAGCATCGCCCTGGCCCGGATCGATGTGCGCCGTCGGGTCGCGCGCTGGGTCGAGGCTTGGACCGACCGCGTTACTGGACAGCTTTTGCAGGTCGATGAGAACGATCTTTGGATCGCAGCACAAGCGCTCGAGCGCAACTATGTGGTCATCACGTGCGATAGAGATTTTATACAGGTGATAGCGCCAGCAGTGCCAGGTCTGCGCGTCCAACTGGTCTGATCCTAGGGCCTTTTTCGCGCTTCCCGTTTCCATTGGAAGGGGAAGCGCCGAGGGTGAACCACTGTTCGGCATCGGCGCATTTGGGCGGGTTTGCGGGAACGGGCGATGTCCTACGCTGAGCCCAATTGGGTATAATTAAAAATTTTGGTCAAGCTCGCGAGATTAGGATCCTGGCAGGGAGGCTCTCATGGGCCAAGGCGACGGCATCGAAGCCGTCCCCCACTTGCTCAAGCACCGCCTCAAAGTTCGAAATCGTCGGGTCGGCGACAGAACCATAGGTCAGAGGTCGTGAATTTTCTTTACTGAGGGCCGCTTTCACAGGTCGAGCCCGCTTCCGATTCCTGCCGGACAGGTCATCAAGCAGCTTCGCAAAGTGCCACAGAGCCGCCTCTGCCGTTTCGCGCCTTTCTCGTGGTACGTCTTCGCAGATTCCGAGCCAGAACTCATGGTTGAGTTCTTCCTGATGCTCGGCAAGGTGTGCTGCAAGCCAGTCAGGATTCACAAATACAAGTGCCCGATAGTCCTGCCGAACTCCTGAGGGCGACATCCGTCGAGTTTTTTGAGGTGCCAAAATCAAAGGACCTTCATCTAGTCCTGCTTCGAGCGCCTGGTTGATGAAGGAGAAATCGTCACCTGTATGCATTGATTCCACCCAGCGGATGGTAAAACTATCCATTTATGAAGGCCCTCACTGGCAATTATCGTTGCTGCCAATTATCTGTAAAATGGTGCTCTAATCTACGTATCGACGAAGGGGTGTTATCGATTGAACACAGTCCAAGATATGTGGCGGCACGCGTTGCACCGACATAAAGGTATCTTTCGAATAAATCTGGTTCATCGTACGATAGTCTGTCAATGCCTACGAAAAATACAGCCTCAAACTCCAGGCCCTTAATATGACGAACATCAAAGACCCTGATCTCGTCATCCCTGCCGATGATCTTGCCATCGACACAGGCGACGGCATGTAGATTCTGCTCCTCGATAACCTCATTCAGCGCATCTGTGAGTGGCCGAACGGCTGCCTCGTCGTGAACAAGTATCGCGATAGACGGCAATGTGCGTGGGGAGACGGAACGTTCGATCTCCGATAGCCGCTTTGCCAACCAGTGGGCGATGTCGCCGTAATCATGCAGGCCTGCAACAATTACTGGCGGAACTGCATCATTATTGACGTCGTCGGGCAAGCCGGCGTCCGCGGTCGATCCAGAAGCGGGATCAGCCAGTGCCTTGGCCAAGTCATGTAACTGTCGGCTTTGCCTGTACGCGATCGAAACCCGTTCGATCGACAGGCCGGGTTCGACCCATTTCAGACTGTCCTCGGTTCGGCTGCCCCATTCCGTGATGCGTTGATTGAAATCGCCGCAGGCGAAGAACGATCCGATCGGCTCGACTGCCAAGGCGCGCATGCAAGCAAGCTGCACAGGCGAAAAGTCGGGGGCCTCGTCCACGAGAATTTGATTGCGCTGGATATCGTGCAGAGCACGCAGTGGCTCATAGGCAGCCTGCTCAATGTTCCGACGCACGCGGTTATCCGCGAGCAAGGCATTGCCAGCGCGCAGCATCGCCAAAATCACGAGATCAGCTTCCAGCGGGTGCAGATCGCGGCCCGGGTTCGTATCGGGATACCAGCGCTCTCCGCGCTCACCTCTCCTGAACTGCCTGTATCGGGCGGGGATCTTGCTCAGATAGTGCCGAACAGGCGCGCTGAAGCGATTGAGGGACAACTGCCATCCCAACCGTTCGGCCAGTCCGCTGGCCTCGGCTTCGGTCAGGCCTCGATCTGCGATCCAGTCGATAACAAGAGCGCTTCGGGAGCTCGTCGAACGGCGACGTGTCTTGGCGCGCGCCTGAAGCCGCAGGGCAGCATAGTAAGCGCGTTGGGCAGCGGCCGGTTTGTTCGTCGACCGGTCTTCTTCTTCGTCCTCTTCGTCATCGAGATCATCGTCGCCGTGATCTGCCTGATTGTCCAAGGTGTCGAGATACGCGATCAGCTGCTCGAAAAAATTCAGGCCTTGAGCGCGTGCGCCAGCCTGCGCGCGCGCAAGCGCTGCTTTGAGCACGCTGTCGACATCAGCTCGAACACGTCCGAGAATGCGGCGAACGTCTTCACTTAGCGAGACGAGGGCATAGATACCGCTTGCCGGAGTGGATGTCCGTGCGCTTTGAATGGCTGTGCTGAGGCGCCCGCCCAGTTTTGCGATTTCCGCGTCCGTGGCGGCCGTCAGGATGGCAGAAGCGCTTTCGAGGCCTGACCAGAAATCGCCGTCCTGCTTGGCTTGAAATTGCTCAAACCAATCGATCGGCGATTCTACGGCATCTGCCGTTATGGTGGCCGCAGCATCCTTCAGAACGAACGGCCCGCCGCCGTTAGCGGTGCGCAAGATCGAAAGGTGGTTCCGCGCGAGTTCCTTGCGATGCCCGATCCACGTTTTGATCCGCAGATCCGACGCTGGCACATTATTTCTGCTGAATGCCTCTTTCAGATACTGCCCGAGTAGATCAGTCGGCGTGAACATGATCCAGCTCTGGCCGTGGGGCAGCGATGAGGGGGAAGCATCGACCAGGCTTTGCTCGTCCTCGCTCAGGCCATGTGGATCGAGCTTTTGCCCCAGACGGCGAATGAGCGTCGTGGTTTTGCCCGTCCCTGGTGGGCCGAGGATCAAAAGCTGCGAATCCAGCGACAAACGGAAGATGGCGTCTTGATACTCGTCCAGCACCGCTTGATCGCGCAGCTGCATCTTGTCGATGATGCCCCGCTTGCGCCCGATAGTGACATTGTCATCAACCTCGGCGGCCTTCAGCATGCGCTCGATCTCATCCAGCGCATCTGCAGGGGCATCACGCTCGGAAAGCAGACGCAGCAATGAGGCGATGGTGAGGGTCTTCTGCCCATCCGCCTCAAATATGGTGTCCCGCGAATCCCAGCCATCGGGGAGTGCCTCAGCGTGAAATAGAGTTCTCTCCACGACTTCAAGCGAGCCGCCCGGCACATCAATGTATCCCCCCGGGCGCAGCGAAGCCAGTCGCCCGACCGGCGCGTTGTAACTGGCGAACCGAACCCCGGCATCAAGTAGCCCGGAAGGTGCGAACCGCGAGATGTAGAAGATGGTGTGCTTGTCCGCCTCGTCCGCGGCGATCACCCTGGCAATAGCGGGTTCGCGTGACAGGATTTCGTGGCCATTGAGCATTTCTCGGCCGATCTCGTTGAGCTTCGCGACGGCTTTTCCAGTCGTGAGCGTATTCAACGGAGCGAGGCTCTCTGCCGATGGCCCCTTGAAGCGGGCGAGCTCAGCCCTGGCACCGGCCGCTACGCGATCAAAGATGCTCAATGCTTCTCGTGCAATATCACCGTTATGTTCGTCGCGATTCAGGCTCAAAGCTGTTCCCCCCATGAGCCCACATACTTGCAAGTAGGCAGCTCAAAATCTACCATAACTATCTCAGGATGAGCTATTAATTGCCTCGGCTGATTACGCCGCTGCCCATTTCAAGACAGTGGGCCTCAGGCATTGGCTTGAACTTCGATCGTCTGCCCAGAAGTCGCCAGCACGATTAGCCCGCGCTCGGTGCCGGTCATGTCGAGATAGGCGCGAACCTGCGCACGATAGTGCTCGATCGTCGCCGCAGTCGGCTGCACATCGCTCTTCCAGTCGATCACGACAGCAGGCTTGCCGTCGCTGTCGAAACTGGTCGCATCGGCAATGCCGACCGTCGCCTGCTCAATCCCTTCGACATCAACCGCCGCATAGACGGTCAGTTCGGGCACCAGACTGGGCCGCAGCTCGGCGATTTCCGGCAGGTTGAGGGTCCGCCCCACGCAGCCAGCGAGTTCGCCGGGGCTCAGGCCTTGCGCAGGATCGTCCATCACCGGCTGGCCGATTTCCAGGATCAGTGCCCGAGCCCGATCGGCCAACGCCGCCTCACCGGGATCGGTCTCGCCGGTCAGCACTTCTTCAAGCAGCTTATGGAGGATGAGCCCGCGTTCACGCCCACCCTGAACACTCAGCGCCGGCCCTTCGTTACCGGGCTGGCCGTCATTACCCGCTGCCCAGATCTCCACCGCTTCAGGCGTCAGTACCGGGCCGGCGTGGCTTTCATCGCGGCTCGGTGCGAGCCAAACGAGGCGCTGGCGCTTATCGATGATTGCTGCGGCTTCGGCGGCAAAGCTATCACGGGTCTGGATATTGACCGCTTGTGCCGCTGCCGCACCCATCCCTTCGGGCAGATGCGAAAGATCGAGCGCCTGCAGTTCGGCCAGCGATAGATCGACCAGCGAAATCCAGGCGGACTTGGACTGCGCCGCATCAAGACGCGGCAGCACCAGTAATTCGCGGGCACGGGTCGCCGCGACATACCAGAGACGGATGCGTTCGCGGTCGAGTTCCGCTTTTTCGGCGTCGAGCACCGCTTCATAGCCTGCCGGCTTCACGCCGAAGACCGGGCAATAGAAGGTATCACTGTCGCGGTCGGTGACGGCGCTATCTGGCGCCTTGATCCCAGTCATCGTGTTGATGGGGATGACGATCGGCCATTCGAGCCCTTTGGCGGCGTGCATGGTGTAGAGCGCAACTGCTTCTTCCTGCGCGTCCGGCCGCCCTTCGACGGCGCGTGTCTCGTCGGTCCAGGCCGCCGTCATCGACTCGGCAAAGGCGCGCAGTCCCCGCACCGCAAATGCCGAGGTCAAGCTCAGATAGAGATCAACATTGGCAAGCGCGCGCTCGGCCTGACCGCGGTGACGCGCCAAGAGAATTGGCCGTACCCGTAACGCATCTATCGCCTGAGACAGGAGCTCATGCGGCGTAGTGCTGTTGCATTGACGCTGGAGCGTCTGGAGTTTCTCGATCGTCGCACGAGCCAGCGGATGCGCGATGTCGGCCGGATCGACGCCGAGGTCAAAACGCGGAAGCTTGTCGGGTGCATCCTCAGCGCGCGGCAGCGCCCAGATGATGTCGAGGAGTTGCTCTTCGGTCAGGCCGACGAGCGGCCCACGCAGCAGCGCGCCTAGCGCGAGGGTATCGCGGCGATCGGCCAAGACGCGGGTGAGCGCGATCAGATCCTGAACTTCCTGACGGCGGAACAGGCCTTTGCCGGCCTGCGTCGCGACCGGGATACCATAGCGCTCCAGGGCTTCCTCATAGCGCCACAGGTCGCTGCCGGTGGGCGCGAGCAAAGCGATGTCGCCTGGGCGACACAAGCGTCCCGCGCCAGTGCGCCGATCGAGGATCATTTCGCTGCCGATGAGCCGGGCGCACATTTGCGCGACGGCTTCGGCCTCGCCATCGCGCTGTTGCTCGGCCGACGCTTTGCCGTCCTCGCCTGCGACCACGACATCAAGTGCGGCAATACATAGCGCTTCCCCGCGATCGGCATGGAAGGGGTCGAGCGCCGTGAAGCCGGGTTGGCCGTCGCTAGAGAGCGGTCCCTCGAACCGTTCGTTCACGAAGGTCAGAATCGGCGCGCAGGACCGGAAGTTGGTCGAGATCGACAGGACGCTGTCCTCGTCCTGGGCGATAAAGGCATCGCGGGCACGGACATAGGCCGACACATCGGCGCCTCGAAAACGGTAGATCGCCTGCTTGGGATCGCCCACCAGGAAAAGGGCACCGGGGCGGATGACGAAGCTGACCCAATCACTCGCATCTCCAGCCTCCGCAGGCTCACCGCACAGGCGCCAGAAGATTTCGGTCTGGAGCGGATCGGTGTCCTGGAACTCATCGACCAGCACTTTGGAGAAGCGGCCGGCGAGCGCGCGGCGGACCTCGTCATGATCGCGCAGGAGATCGCGCGCCGCGAAGATCAGGTCGTCGAAATCGAGCAGCGCGGCGGACCGCTTATAGTCGCGGAAATGATCGAGCACGGGGCGCACTTCGCCGATCAGGTCGGCTAGAACGCGGCTCGCGACATTCTGGGTGAGCGTCTGCCATGCCGCACCGCATGCCGAATAGGCCGCTTCCGCTGCGAGATTGAGCCGCTCGCCATCTGCTTTGGCGAGACCTTCGCGTTTGGCCGCCTCAACCCATTTGCCCTTCTTCTTGAAGGCCAGGAACGTGCCCGCCTTGGTGCAGAGGTCGGGATGCGGCGGGAAGGTCAGCAGCCGCACGAGCCCGGCAGGCGTATCGATGGCGGGTCCGCCCTCAAGGCCATCCGCCATCTCCGCGAAGCGCTCGGCGAAGACCACCGTCTCTTCCTCGATGGCCGGCGCGGTGCGGATGAACTCCGCGAAAGCCGCTGCCGCCGCTCGAAACGCGGCGAGATGCGGAGCAAGCGGGTCTGCGGCGGGGGCGGCAACGGTACGCCGCTTGCGCAGATTATCGACGATCCGGTGGATGAGGCTAACTGTCTCACTTGGGCTGTAGAGTACCATCTCCGCGATAAGGCCGCCCTCTGCACCGGAGAGCCGTTCGCGCAGCCACGTATCGACGATCTCGATGAAGGCGAGGTCGGCCTGGTTGCGATCCATGACACTCGCGCCGGGATCGATATCGGCCTCGACTGGATAGGGTTTGATCAAGCGCTGGCAAAAGCCGTGAATGGTCGAGCAGGTGATCTCATCGATATGTGCCGCAGCCTCTGCGAGATGCGCCTTGTGCTGTTCGGAGAGCCCATCGGGAAAAGCGATCTTGAGTTCGGTCGGGATCGTTCCGGCAACAAGTTCGCTGACGAAATCGCGGACGCGCACAAGAAGCTCGCTCGCGGCCAGTTCGGTGAACGTCACCGCCGCGATCGATTTGGGCAGAGCGCCTTGCGCCAGCATGGCCGCGATCCGGCCTGCCATGACGGCGGTCTTGCCCGATCCGGCGCCCGCTTCCACGAGGAGCGACTGGTCATGGCTGCTGATCGCAGTACGGCGCGCAGCGTCGTCGCGCAGGATATTCAGAGCGGCGGTCATCACTGGGCCTCCCAGACCAGAGCAGCGTCACCGAGGAGATCGGTGGCGGCGGGTGTTTTGCGTTTGCAGTAGGTCGCGCCGGCATTGGCGGGCAGCGCGAAGGCGAGTTCGTCATATGTCCCGCCGGTGTCCGGCCCGATCAGCGCATGGCCAGCGCTTAGGCTTGCGCTCGCGGACTGGAGATAGCCGGTAAGCTCGCCAAGCGTCGCTTCGGGGTCGGCGAGCTGAAGGTCGGTCTCGGTACGCGGATACAGCAGCGAGGCGCTGATCGATACGTCCGCTCCCAGCAGGGCCTTCACTGCGAACGCATAGAGGCAGCGCTGCAACTCGCGGCCACCATCGATGCTGATATCGTCCTTGGGCGCTCGGCCGGTCTTATAGTCCCGGACGAGCGCGCGCGTGCCATCACCCGAAAGATCGAGCCGGTCGATATAGCCTTTAATGGCAAAGCCGGTTTCAGGGATCGCGACTGGGGTCGCCGCATCCCATGGGCTGCTGGCGCCGGTCTTGGGCGTGGCGCCGCCAAAGGCCACCTCCCCGTAGGAACGAGCATCGTCGAGGTGCTCGCCCCGATAGGTGAGCGCGCGTTCTGCAAGAGCGCGGGCATCATCGAGCGTGCGCCGCCAGATGACCGGTGGCGGGACTGCCCGCTCGCTTTCCCAGACACCAGCGACGCTTCCTGCGGCGACTTCGATCGCAGCGGAGATCTTGGCATCGTCTGCGATGGCGAGGCCACCATTGGCTTCGAGATCCTGAAGGGCAAGGTCGAGGGTCATGTGGACGAGATCGCCCATCGCCAATGCATCAAGCACCAGCGGGTCGGTGCCGCTTTCAGGCAGCTTCAGGCGCATGCCATAGCGCCAGACGAAGCCCAGTGGACTACGCAGGAGCAGCTTCAACGAGCTGGCCGATTGGACCTGCGCGAGGATATCGAGCAGCAGCGGATGGTCCGCGCGAACCAACCCGTCGTGCGGCGTAATGTCCTTGCGGTGCCAATTGCGCCAGGTGGTGAGCGCGCTGGCGGCTTGAATGTCGCCGGCAAACTCATCCGGCCGCGCCATCAGGCGGTCGGTCTCGCTGAAAGCATGAGAGGGCACGGCGTTACGACCGATGTAGATTTCGTCCGTAACCGGGCCGAGCAACGCGCTCCGGCCGAGCAGGCGCCCTTCGCCGTCTCGCCGCGCCCGCGACATTGTGACCTCGACCTCCGTCGTCGCCAGGATGGTCTCGAAATCGCGCCGATCCGCAGCGCCAATCGGCAGCGGATCAAGTTCGGCGGTAGGGATGATATGGTCGGAGATAAGGCGATCTTCGGAAATCCCGCGCGGCCAGCGCGAGGAATTGAGGCCGATGAGGCGCACATGGCGGCGCGGCGATGCCGCAAGCGCGCTGGCGGGCATCCATGCCGGCGACACGCAGACCTCAAGGCCGTCATCCTGCTTCAGATTCTCGAGCGTCGTATCGAGCGACACCGATGGGCCAGCAAGAAGTGCTTTGCGCCAGATCGCGAGCGTACGGCCGGTCAGGAAGGCAGCACCAACCTCATCGGCTGCCGCATGCCCCTTCGCGAGTAGATCGACGATCGCGCGCAAGGTCGCCGTGTGATCCTGCGCATCGGGCCAGTCCGCAGCCGTAAGACGAGAGAGCAACCGATCCCAGGCGCTGAGAGAGGCAAGCGGCGCGTCGGCCGGCAGAACGCGCAGCCACCCTTGCGGCAATGACTGGAACGGGCCGGCCTCTGATCCGCAGAGCGCCGCAAGACGGCGCATGCGAGTTTGTGAGAACCCGCGGATCAGAATATCGGCAAGCGCTGCAGCAGCCTGCCCCTCGCGGGTGGTGGTGACTTTGATGCCATGGACGAAATGAAGGTCGAGGTTGGCGTCCGCACGCAAGGCGAGGAAGTGATCGTCATAGTCGGCAGTCGAAGCGGCGGCGATGGCGATGTCGGAGGGATCGACGCCGTCTGTCACCATGAGCGCGCGCGCCCAGCGGATCGCCTCAACGGCTTCGTGATAGCCGGTGGCGGCGCTGACCATGTGCTGTTCCGGTGTCCGCGCATCCGAGCGGCGCACCTCGATATCGGTCTCGGCGAGCCACTCCGGGACGGGACGCGGTCCGGCGACCCATGCGACAGGCACATGCGCCGCAAGCGCCGCGAGAAGCGGACGCCAGCTTGGCGAAAGTTCGGTGATGCCGACGATTTCGACGGAGCCGAGAACCGCCGGAGCGTGAGCCAAGCGCTTGAGCGCAGCGGATGCCAGATCGGCGGGCCGCATCATTCCAGGCGGCAGCCGATCCTGAACGGCCGCTTCGAGGCGGGCAAGCGACTCGAGGCGTGGATGTTCATGCGCGCGCGCGGCCAAATCGATCCCCGAGCGCCAGACCTTGTGGAGCGTATCAGCAGCGGCATCGATCATGCCCGGCAAGAGCTTGATGCCATCCAGCTCGCCCAAAGGCGTCTCGGGCACGACTGCCTGAATCGCGCTGCGCAGGCTTTCGTCGTCGATAGGCCGCGTGAAACCGCCCGCCAGTCGGACCGCGAGCTGCTCGAACGAGAAAATCTGCAACCCGTGAAGCCGCTGCCGGGCAGCATTGAGGCGCAACTCGCGCATCGCCAAACGGCCATGCGCGACGATCGTGCGCCGATTAGGATTGGTGCTCACTGCCAACTTCCTCCTGCTGTCTCGCCGGTTCCGCTTGACGCGACTCCATAGTACAGATAGAAACTATACGAGCATTACAGATATGTCCATATAGTTTTTATACCCTCGTGATATGAAGGAACGGAACCATATGACCAGCGAGGGGCCAGCGCTGAAATGGGGCGTCGAGCGCCGCCTCGAGTTCATCGAGTTCCGGCTGTTCTGGGAGGGCGGGGTCAATCGTTCGGATATCATCGATATGTTCGACGTGTCGGTGCCGCAGGCGTCGAAGGATCTGACGCTCTATCAGGAGCGCGCACCGCACAATGCGCTCTATGACAAGAGCGCGCGTCGCTATGTGGCTGGCCCGGATTTCGAGCCGATTTTCCTCAAGCCCGACCCTTATGGCTATCTGTCGCGCCTGCGTTCGGTCGCCGAGGGGCTGATCGAACTGGGCGAATCGTGGATCACCCAGGTGCCGGATACCGATATCGCGCTGACACCGCGCCGCGACATCGACGCCAGGGTGCTACGCACGATACTGGGTGCGGTCCGTGACGTGCGATCGGTCGATATCCACTATCAGTCGATGAGCAGGGATCGTCCCGACCCGATCTGGCGCCGCATGACACCGCACGCCTTCGGGTATGACGGGTTTCGCTGGCATGTACGCGGCTACTGCCACATCGCCGACAAGTTCAAGGATTTCCTCCTGCCGCGCATCCTTGATGTGGGCGAGCTCGGCGAGGCTGGCGCGCCGGCCGATCAGGACGCTCTTTGGCAGGAGCGCTTCGGCATCGAGATCGGCCCGCATCCCGAACTAACCGAAAGCCAGAAGGCGGTGGTTGCAAAGGACTATGGGATGGCGAACGGCTCGGCCGTGCTGACCGTCCGCTATGCGATGCTGTTTTACGTGCTGAAGCGCCTCGGCCTTCTGGGCGACGCCGCCCAGCTGCCTGCCCGCAGCCAGCATATCGTGGTGGTCAACCGGGATGAGACACGTGCGGCCCTCGAAAAGGCGGAGTTCGCGCTGTGAGTTCTGGCGATCGCGCACAACATCAAAAATACCGAATGTCGTTCGGTGTGGGCGGGCTGATGCTCAATGAGAGCCTGACGATCGCTCACGCCTACCGACCCGGTGAGACTTGGGCTTGCGCTCGCGAGCGTTTGCTCGCGCAAGGCGCGTCTTCCTTGCCCAAATTGGCCTCGCAAACCCGCGCGCTTCGTGAGGTGTACGACCGGATCGGCCATCTCTCCGATGCCGAACGCCATTACCTGTCGGTAGAGGCAGATCGCACCGAGCAGCAGGCTGTGATGTGGCTGGCGATCTGTCGGACCTATCGCTTTGTTTACGAATTCGCGGTCGAGGTGATCAATGAGCGCTACCAATCCTGGCGGCTTGACCTGGGCCATGAGGTGTTTGACCGTTTTCTCGCGGACAAAGCGGAATGTGATCCGAGCCTCGCGGCGCTTTCACCATCAACCGCCGCGAAATTGCGACAGGTCCTGTTCCGGATTTTGCGGGAAGCGGGTGTAAGGAGCGTCGAGGGCAGAATTCAGCCGATCTGGTTGTCAGGGCACATGAAGCGGCTGATCGAGGAGAGCAATCCGGCGGATTTGCGGATCTTTCCCGGAAATGGGGGGTAATTGTGACTACGAGATCTGATCGGCGCGTCCGTGCCGAGCACCTGTTCAGGGTGATTTCCAGCGAACGGTTCTTGCACAAGCAAGGGTTGGGCAACGAGGTTCCCTTCTTCATCTGCGCATTCGATGCCGAAGATGGCCTGAACCTGGGCGAGGATCGCGAAGATTTGATCGCCCGGCTGGGACATGCCGGTGTGCGCGTCCTTGATATCGACCTCTATGACCTTTCGATCAAAATCCTCGAGGATCGGGGTATCTTTGCGCAAATCCTTGAGGTTGAGGCCGAGACGGACAAGGCCGAGCTCAAGGAGCTGTTGCAAGGTGTTCTCGACCCCCAGGAACATCTCATTCCGGCGGTCGCGCGGCGCATTGAGGAAATCCCGCACGATGTGATCTTCCTGTCAGGCATAGGCGAGGTTTACCCCTACCTGCGCTCACACAACGTGCTCAACAACCTGCAGAGCACGGCGAAGGACCGCCCGACGGTCATGTTTTTTCCGGGCAAATATACCCATGCATTGGCGACCGGGGCCTCGCTCGAATTGTTCGGCCTGCTGCACGACGACAAATACTACCGCGCCTTCAATATCATGAACTACGAGGTCTGACCGATGGCTACTCTTCTGCGTGATATCTTTGCCAAGCCGGTCGACCGCTCGATCGATGGGGTGATCAAGGCTGATGACAAGGCCAGCCTCCTGACAGAGCTCGATGAATATGTCATCACCAACGAGATTGGCGCCCGGCTCGAGCAATTCCTCGACGCCTACAACAATTATGATACCGCGAATGGGGTGTGGATTTCGGGCTTCTTCGGGTCGGGAAAATCCCACCTTCTGAAGATGCTCGCTCTTCTGCTCGAAAACGACGAGGTCGAGGGACAGCGCGCCGTCGAAATCTTCGAGCGCAAGCTGGCCGGTAACCCGATGCTGGCGGGCGCCTTGCGCAAAGCGGTATCGATCCCGTCCCGGTCGGTGTTGTTCAATATCGACCAGAAAGCGGATGTGATCTCGAAGACCGATGTCGATGCTCTTCTGGCCGTCTTCCAGAAGGTCTTTGACGAGATGTGCGGCTATTATGGCAAGCTCCCGCATATCGCGCAGTTCGAGCGTGATCTGGATAGCCGCGGCAAGCTCGACGCCTTCAGGGCAGCCTTCATGCGGTCTTCCGGCAAAGCCTGGGAGCGAGGGCGTGAGCAGGCGCTGATGGAAGGCAAGCACATTGCCGCGGCATTCGCGGAGGTCACGGGCGACGAGGTCAAGGATATTCTTGGCCAGTATCGCAAGGACACGAAGGTCTCGATCGAGGACTTTGCCAACATGGTGAAATCGTGGATCGATGCGCAGGGCCCGAAATTCCGGCTGAACTTTTTTGTCGATGAGGTGGGTCAGTATATCGCCGACAACGTCAAACTGATGACGAACCTGCAGACCATTGCCGAAAGCCTGAACACGAAGTGTAAGGGACAGGCCTGGATTGTGGTTACCGCCCAGCAGGACATGGGTTCGGTTATCGGCGATCTGACGGCGCAGCAGGAGAATGATTTCTCGAAGATTCAGGCGCGCTTCGCCAACCGGATGCCGCTAAATTCCCAGGACGTGGCCGAAGTCATCCAGCGCCGCCTACTGGCCAAGACCGAGGCGGGCCAGATCACCCTTGGCAATCACTACGATGCCGAGGAAAATAACATGCGCACTCTGTTCGATTTCGGCGACAATTCCTTCAAGTTCAGGAATTTCTCCGGAAAAGACCAGTTCGTCGCAAGCTACCCGTTCCCGAACTACCAATATGATCTGTTCCAGCGCGCGATCATGGGACTCTCGCAGCATAACGCGTTCGAGGGCAAGCATAGCTCGGTCGGCGAACGCTCGATGTTGGGCGTCTTTCAGGAGGTGGCCAAGCGGCTGGCCGATACGCCGGTAGGGGGCCTCGCAACCTTCGACCTGATGTTCGAGGGGATCCGCACCGCCCTGAAATCATCGGTCCAGCAATCGATCCAGCTCGCCGAAAAGAACCTGGGCGATGATTTCGCGGTGCGGGTGCTGAAGGTCCTTTTCCTTGTAAAATACGTCAAGGAATTCAAACCGACCGCTCGCAATATCGCGATCCTCCTGCTGTCCCGGTTCGAGGCGGATCAGACCGAGCAGCGCCGCAATATCGAAGAGGCATTGTCGCTTCTCGAGCGCCAGACGCTGATCCAGCGCAACGGCGAGGTGTACGAATTCCTCACCAATGAGGAGAAAGATGTCGAAGCTGAGATCAAGGCGATTGCGGTCGATCCCGCCGAAATCGAGCGCCAGCTCGACGAACTGGCCTTCGGCACCATCCTCCGTCACGGAAAGATAAAACATACCGGTACCGGCGTCGACTATGCTTTCACCCGCAAGCTCGATGGGCACAGCCTGAACCGGCAGCAAGAGCTTTCGGTGAATATCATCTCGCCCTTCTGCGACGACTCAGACGAACCGGATGTGGTGCGTTCGAACAGCATGGCCAGCGATGAGATGGTCGTCCTGTTAGGGCGGGATGTGCGCTTCACGCGCGATCTGGTCCTTTGGCTCCAGACCGTAAAATTTGCCCGGCAGGTCACGAGCGGCGAGGCTCAGCCCGGCCGTGATCGCATCATCGCGGAAAAGCGCGATCAGAACACGCGCCGTGAAAAGGAACTGGTCCAGCGGCTGCGCAGTCTGATCGCGGACGCGCGGCTCTTCGTGCGGGGCACCGAACTGGAAATCGGGGGTGAGGACCCGCAGGATCGACTGGTCAAAGCCAGAGGTGGTTCCGCCTTCTTGGACAGTTTGGCGGCTGAGTTAAGCTAATCCCAGTTGTTGTTTATGCCGCCTGTTTG
>NZ_MWMO01000031.1 GCF_002556635.1 Novosphingobium sp. PC22D
TCGTGCCGTCTTTGATAAACCCCTTGCGGACGGGGCGGGCCATACGTTTTTAGGATGTCGCGCTCCTCGGTCACCCGAGCCAGCTCGCGCTTCAGCTGGCGGATCTCAGCATCCTTGCCAGCATCGCCGGATACGACCTTCGCCAGCTGCCGCTTCCACACATACAGCGAGTGCGCGCTGACCCCGAGCCGCTGCGAGACCTCCGCTACCGGATACCCACGCTCGGTGATCTGGGCCACCGCATCACGCTTGAACTCATCACTGAAATTGGGCTTCCCCATCGTCGCCTCCTGTCCTCAAAATTAGGATCCAAGGCGTCCAGAAATCTAGGGGCTACTCACCCATTTCGCGATGCACATCACCGGAGACGACCTCAAACTCGGCCGCTTGGCGCCCGATTGCAGGTCGGACGTACTCTTCGATCAAAAACCTTCGGATCTTGTCGGCGATGCTTTCATCAGTGTCAGGATCGCAATCGGTACCTACAATTTCGAAACCATGCTGTCTCAGAATCGAATTTGCACCGCCGGGGCCGTTGCCGCCGTTGAAGTCGGCGTTCTTGAGCACGGCCCCGCCCTGAACATGGCCGTGTGCGACCCCCACAATGGCTTTTGCAGGATATCGAGCCGTGCTGCCAGGTCGCAGCACCCAATAGTCGCGTGGCATGCCGAACGCATTCTTTTCGAGAAAGTCCTCAAGCCCTAGTTTGTCGCAGTCGTCCATGGCTGCGAGGATGGCCTCTCGATCTATTGCTCCCGATGCGCTCACTTCCGGTTGCGAGATTTCGTAGCCAAGTTCCTTTAGGCGTGAAAAAGCTCTGTCTTCCCCGAACCCATTGTAAAAGGTTCGTGCTGTCAGTTTTGGGCCGTCCAAAAGGTAGGAGAGGGCCACCGCTGCAATCGCTTTTGCGGGATACTGTCGGCCCTCATCCATGAGGACCCAACGGCGAGGCAAGCCAAATCCATGAGCTTTGAGAAAGCCACTGGTTCCTTCGCGTTCACACTCTGCGACTGCGGCCTCAACTTCCGTCCGAGTGAGCTTACGCATGAAATAATCAAGTGCGCTGTTAGATAGTTCGTCAGACAACTGCGGTCCCCTGCTCCGCCACCCAGGCGAGCGTGTTCACCAGTCTCAGGTGTTCGACCGATTTCGCTTCCAGTTCCAGCAGCTTAGGGTTCGCCAGCACGATGGCTAGGGTCCTTGCGCGGCTGATCGCCACGTTCAGGCGGTTCTTGGAATAGAAGAACTCGACGTGACGCGGCAGGTCGTCGGGGCTCGAGGTGGCGAGGCTGATGATCACCACCTCGGCCTCCTGGCCCTGGAACTTGTCGACGGTCCCGACACGCGCCCTAGGAGGGAGGGCGTCGGCCAGTGCGTTCACCTGCATGTTGAACGGGGCGACGACGAGGATGTTTTCCCAGCCGATCACCCCGGTGCTGCCGTCGCGGCGGGTGAAGGGGGTACCCAGCAACGCTTCGCAAAGCGCCTTGACGCGCGCTACCTCAGCATCGCTGCGCTGGCCGCAGCCCTCGTGGTCCATCGCCACGAAGCGGATGCCGTGGCTGGCGAGCGCTGGGTCATGCCCTGATGCTAGATCGAGCGCCTGCCGGGCGCAGTCAGCGTGCGCGTGCAGCCGCCCGTCATAGACCGCCTCCGAAATGAAGCCGCAGATGTCGGGATGCATGCGCCAGCTGGTGTCGAGCAGGATGCCCCGGTCGGGCGCGACGGTCGCCTCGCCCTGCAGCAGGTAGTCGAGCGCCGAGAGACCGCTCTCACCCGGATGCGCGCCCTGGATGGGCTGGGCCAACTGCATCTGGTCGCCAACCAGCACGATGTTGCGCGCCGCCGAACCCATCGCGAGCAGGTGGCCGAGCGAGACCTGACCGGCCTCGTCGATGAACAGGTAGTCGAAGTACTGGTCGAACATCGGATCGGCGAACAGCCATGCAGTGCCGCCGACGAGATCGGGAGCGTAGTCGGCGACGTCCTTGTTGCTCTCTACATCGGTGATGATCTCGCCCTCAAGATAGCTGCCTGGATCGGTCCGCGTCGCCTTCTTGACCCCGAAGAACCGGACATTGCTCTCAATGGCGACCTCCTCGACCTTGCGCAGCAGGTTGTTGACGGCCTTGTGGCTGTTCGACGACACTCCGACGCGCTTGCCGGCCGCCAGTAGCGAAACGATCACGTGCGCGCTGGTGTAGGTCTTGCCGGTGCCGGGCGGTCCCTGGATAAACATGTAGGACTCGTCGAGTTCGAAGCAGCGCAGGGTCGCAGCCTTGAGGAGGTCCTCACCGTCGCAAACCATCGGTTCGTTCACTTGGTCGACAAGGCGCGGCGGCACACGTTCGATGAAATCGAGCAGGGCCCTGTAGCGAGGGCCTGCAGTCGTGTCCGAGGCGGTGTCGACGGGTGTTTCTTGCTCGACGACGCCTGGTTCGTCTTCATCGGGAAGACCGGCCCAGTTGCGTGCCACGCGGCGGATCGCGGCTTTGAGGATACCGTTCGGCACCGTTGGCTCGGGGATCAGCGATCCATCCTGCGGGAATCCGCCGGCGGCAGCCTTGCCGCGCTTGACTGTCAGCACGCCCCCGCGCGCGTCAATGCTTTCGATCTTGCCGACCTTGATCAGCGAGGGGGCATGCAGCACCGCGCTGCCTTCGCGCAGCTTAGTGTCCTGCGGGGGGAAGGCATAGCGGACGACGATGCTGCGCTTCTCGGTCGTCTGCCACGCGCCGTCCTCGTCGGGGAAGGGCGAGATGGCACCGATGCATTCGCCGTCGTCGATGAGTTCGTCCTCGTCCTTTTCGCAGCGGTCGAACATCGCCCAGAAGGCCGGCTTGTCGGCTCGCTGGAGGAACTGGGTCAGGTGGCCGACGAGTGTCCGGCCCCGTGCGCTTGGCGGGAGCGGTCCGATTTCGATGGCCGCAACCAGCGCGGCGGCCGCTTCCTCAGCCTCGCGACGGGCTTCGGCCTTATCGTCCGGCACCGCCACGGCAGGTCCGACCTCGCGCCAGGGGAGGCCATCCATGCGCAGCGAAACCAGCCAGTCACGCAGTGCCTCGGTGTTCTCGCAGTCGACCTTGTTGTAGGCGAGGATATCGTCGAGGATCCGCTGCTCGCCGGTCTCCTGCCATGATTTGTACTCGACAATGGAATCGCCAGCGCTGGTCACCGCTTCGGTGCGCTTCTCGGCGAAGAACACCTCCATGGTCTTGAGCGAAAGGTCGGGCTCGCTGGTGCGGATCGCCTGGCGCAGGACGGCATAGAGGTCGACCAGTCTGCGCTCACGGAGCAATCGGTCGACAGCATCCTCGCGGCTGGCATGGAGGGTGGAGAGACGTCGCAGCGCAGTCACCTCGTAAGGCGCATAATGGTAGACATGCGCCCCGGGGTTGGCGTCGAGGTGGGCCACGATCCAGTCGACCGTGCTTTCGAAGGCGACCCGTTCGGCATCCTCATCGTGGCCCCAGCGAAAGCGGAATTCGGGCGTGGAGCCGTCGCGGTAATGGAGGCCCCACAGGTATTCGCGCCCGCCCGGGGTGAGCGGGTCGCCTTCGAGGTCGAAGAACAGGTCAGCGGGGTGAGGCCGAGGCAGCAAGGCAAAGCCGCGGCCGGCTTCCGGGCTCAGAAGCTCAACCGCCGGCTCGCCACCGTCGCGCCTTGTGTGCTGGAGACGGGCCTGGGCTCGAAGTTTCGCAAATGTGGCGGCGGCCATCCGCGGCACGCGTTCATCATCGGCCGCGTCGGCCAGAGCCGCCATGGTCGTTATCCCAGCCGCCTCTAGCTTCGCCGCCTGCGGACGGCCCAATCCGGCAACGCGGCTCAGACGGTCCTCTTCTTCCCAACGTGCGGTGCAGACCTCACGCCAGCCGCAGAACTGGCAGGTATCGCAAGGCTGCGGTCGAGAGGGCGGGGCGTTGCCCGCATCCTGGGCGGTGACGAAGCCGAGATAGCGTTCGCGAGCGGCGGCGAGCGTGCGTTTAATCTCGACGAGGCGGAAGCTCTCCTCCGCTCCGGAGCCCAGCGCGACATGGACCCGGCGCGGCATCTCGCCCTGCACCCTGGCCATCAATCCGGCATATAGACCAAGCTGGACGAGGTAGGCCGGCTTGACCGAGCGCGCGAGCTTGGTGTCGACCGGCTCGTAGGACCAGTCGCCCAAGGCCGAAGGGCGCTCCACCCGCTTCAGGAAATCCGCGAAGCCGTGCCACGGCTGGTCAAGAAAGGCCCCTTGAAAGATTGCCGGCGCACCGCTGCGCATCGCCTCGACCGTGGCATCGGCGCGGGCCGATAGACTGCCGCTGGCGGGGATCTCGATCAGATCGACTTCCCCGGCAAGCCGCTGGCGATAAGCATCCTCGTGCGCAAGGCCTTGCTGCTGCACCAGACCCGTCAGTGCGTCGTCCTCGGCCTTCTCGGGAAGCGAGGCCGGATCGCGCAGGCGTTGTAGATCGAGCGCGGTGGCATGGGAGCATCCCAGGAACCGCACGAGGTCGGTCGGGGCGTGGAGTAGTTGTTCGTGGTAGAGGCGCACGGTTGCTACTTTTCCTTGGGCTGGGTCGGGTTGTCGCGGAAAAACGCGACAGGCAACAGGGTCAATGGACAAGCCCAGCGGACTGCCGGACGGGCTCGTCGATCCAGGGCAAGGTCATGAGCCGCGCGGAAACGGCTTCGGAGACAGCGCCTCGAAACCCGCCCGCGAACCGGCTGGCCGCGCGAATGATCTGACGGGGCAACAGGCCATCGGTGGTCCACAGGACATGATATCCTCCGAGCCGCAGCGGATCACCGACCAGCGCGAACTGGACCATCGCCGATTCCACGTTGCACGCATTCACGAACCCGAGCGCAGCCTCTGGATCGCTGCCCTCCGCAAACTCGCAGATGGACCGGATCGCCAGAGTGCCCGCCTCGGGATGGGGATGCAGCATGACGTTGATGGCGAAGGCGGTGACGAGCACTGCCTCCCCGTCAGAATGTACATCATGGTCGATGGCAGCTGCATCCAGCAACCGCGAAAGCGTCGGCACAGTGATCTCGCCGGGCGCAAGGCACTGGTCGAGATCGAGCGTGTGGGGAGTTGAAGATCCCACGGTCTGATTCCTTCGTTTCATGCCGATTCTGTAGGATTGGGCTGCGACAGTTTCGGTCGTTTTAGGCGGCACCGTCGTCGAGCAATCCCTCGGCCATTACCCCGATCCGGTCCCGCCAGGCGAGACGGTCGAGCCATTCGGCGGGGATACTTCGGACGCCCCACGCCGCGCCCGCGAGCTGGCCGGTGATCGCCGCGGTGGTGTCGGCGTCCTCGCCGAGGTTGGCGGCGGTGAGCACGGCCTGACGGTAGGTGCCGCTGCGGCCCAAGGCCCAGAGCGAGGCTTCGAGGCTGTGGACGACGTACCCGCTAGCCCGCACCTCTCGCCGGGGCTTGCCTCGCCACGATCCGCCGCAGATTTCCGCGATCCGGCCGGTGACGCCCGAGGGGCAGCTTCGCAGGATTTCGTCGAGCGGACGGCCTTCTATGGCATCGGCAAGAAATTGCGCCCATGCAACGCAGGCCTCGACCGCCTCGGGCGCGGCATGGGTGGTTCGGCTCTGGCGGGCGGCGACATCCACCAGCTTCGCGCGGTCGCGGTGGAAGCGGATCGCGACGGGCGCGAGCCGCATAAGGCTGCCGTTGCCCGCGCTCGATGGGTTGGTCGATCCCGCCGCAGGATTGCCGCTGTGGGCATACCGCGAAAGCGCGGTTGTGGTCGTGGCGCCGATGTCGAAACAGCGTTCATTGTGCGAATACTCGCCGTGATCGCGCCAGGAGAGGAAGCGGCGCATCAGGTCCGTTTCGTCGAGGTCGTCGCGATCATACAGGCTGTCTGCGAGTGCCAGCGCCATGGCGGTATCATCCGTCCATTCGCCAGGTGCGAGGCGGAAAGGGCCGCCGCCGGTCATGCCGGTGTGGACCGGATAACTGTCCCGCGGGGCGAACTCGAGCGTGGTCCCCACGGCGTCGCCCGCGGCGAGACCAAGGAGCGCACCGAGTGCCCGGTCGCGAATGGCCGCTGCAGAGGTGTCGGGTTTCGGCTCATCAACGCGTTCAAGGGCCAGAACATACCGCTCCTGCTCGCGCGTCTCGATGGCACCGGGCCGCACTTCGCGCACCATGCGGATGGCCTCGACAGGATCCTCGCCGAGCTCCACGAGAAGTCTGGCGGCAATGGTCCCGGCCCGGCCGAGCCCGCCCTTGCAGTGGACGAAAACGTCGAAGCCGCATGCGAGGCGTTGGCGCAGTTCAGCGCCCGCTTCGGCCCAGGCGGTCTCGAAGCCGGCCCCGGGCACGCTGACGTCGCGGATCGGCAGGTGATACCAGTCCATGTGCCGGGCCGCGACGGCCGCCCCCATGCCCTCGACCTGCAGCGCCCTCAGCTCGTGCTCCTCGACCAGCGTGACGACGGCAACCGCCCCCCAGTCGCGCACCGCGTCGAGATCAAGGCCGAGGTCGCGATCCCAGGCACCGGACATCGCCGAGAGCTGAGTTTTACCCGGGCAAAACGAGAGGCCGATCCGGCTGCTCAGGGGAGTCTGGAGAATGGCAATCTGGAGAGGGTGGGACTGACTTGATTTGGTGACCTTGGTCATGACTTGGTGTCCTTTGCGTTTGATGGCAAAGGGATAAGCGGGTGCGATGCGCTCATGTGATGTGCTCGGAATTTTTCGCTGCGGAGAGGGAATGAGACGCAAAGCAATAGGTTTTTACTGGACTTTGCCTGTGCCTTGGGCGGGCTTCAAAGCAGTCGATCCGAGCGATATCGAAAAGGCTTCAGCGCAGAGCAAGACCATCGCCATGCAGCGCAAGGTCGTATGGGGTTACGATACGAAGCATTTCGATATCGTGGAAGAATCAGCCCTAGTCGAACTCGCGCCGGATCGGGGGACGAAGGAGTTCGTCGCCGAGCTCAACAAGCTCGTTGCCCGGGCTTGCGAACTCGAGGCAACGATTCTGTATGTCGATTTCGGAGCGGCCATCCAGCAGCGCAGTCACCAGTACCTGCAGGAATTCGTCGGGGATCATGAAAATTTATTCCTGTCTATCTGGCCGGCTCCGGAGGACGAAGAGTGGTTCCGCGAGCACTTTGGATCATGGCGCGACGAGCAATCCAAATGGACCAAGGGTAAGCAAAAGCGTGTCGAAGCCGCGGTAGCGCGCGCGAAGGAACTGATTGCCGAAGGCGCTTCACTCAAGTCCGCCGCAGCGGTGCTCGAAGGCGAAGGTCTGCGGAGCGCAACCGGCAAGGTATGGACAGCAGATAGCCTACGGCAATCGCTCAAGGTGAACAGCTAGGTGAATAGGGAACCACTGCGACCCTTGAGATCATCCAGAAATTCGCTTCCGGGTGCGATGCCACTAATCAAGAGGTGATCGCGGGCACGGGTGCTCGCGACATAGAGCAATTGGCGCTCGGTTTCGTAGGCGGCCTCCAGATCGGCCACATCTCCGATAGCGGCCAGGCGCGTGGGATCGGGAAGGACATCCTCGTCGCAGCACATGACGATGACTGACCTGAACTCAAGCCCTTTGGCTTCGTGCATTATCGCAATAGTAGGGCCATCCGCCTCCCGAAATTCGAGGTGTGCTGCGCGTACAGCATTTCGGGCACGCCCCAGCTGATCTTGCGAGCGAACGAGGACGCCAATCTCCGAAGGTGAGATCCCGTCTTGCACGCATTTGACGAGAAACGCCGCGACCGCCTCGCGCTCGCTTTCTTCGTCGTCCGCCAGATTTACTTCAGGTGATGGGCCATCGAAGATGGAGACGGTGCCTCGCCGTCCCTCCTCAATCCCGTCCACGTCGGCGATGGCAGGTGGCAGCAACCGGTCAGCCATTTCGCGAATCTGATGCGACGTGCGGTAGTTCACCTTGAGGGCATGGCTGCGACCGCGAATATCGAGGCCGAGGCGTGCCCAGCTGAAAGGCAGGTGGAAAATACGCTGGCCGATATCTCCTGCAAGAAACAGGGCGTCGGGTCGCACCTGGGATAACCGGCCCAGGAACTTGACCTGTGCGACGGAAAGGTCCTGCGCCTCGTCGACGACGGCATGGCTATAGGGCAAGGCACCGGCATCGCTTTCCAGCCGACCGTAGAGCTGAGGCCATGTGGTGGCACCACGACGCCCGAGGCGCTCACGTATGAATTCGAAGACGGTCCAGGCAGCTTCCCGTTGCCCCGAACCCAGCCGTGTACGCCGCCCAATGCGGGGTACGGTCGCGTAGGCCTCAAGATCGGGGAGGTTCCAGGCATCGACGACCTCGTCCCACTCCTCGAACAGGAAGTCGCGCGTGAAGCCCTTACCGAGGCCCGCGTCCTGTGCATCGGCAATCGCGGCGCGCACGAGCGCAGGGTTGGCAATGCTGGGCTGGCCATATCGGCTGGTGAACAGGTCGAATGCTGCCTGATCGAGCGTGCTCACCGTGATCCGCTTACGCAGTTCAGGCTCGGCCTCTGTCAGCACGTCCCGCTTCCTGAGAAGAGCGGCCGCCAAGGGCTTCGAGAAGGTTGTGAGCAACACCTTCGCCGAAGGATCAGTTCTGGCCAAATGGGCAGCACGATGCAGGGCGACGATGGTCTTGCCGGTGCCAGCCGAACCGGTGACGCGCGCAGGGCCGGCCCAATCGCGCTCGACGAGAGCGCGCTGGACGGGATGGAGGTAGACCGCCCATTTCTCGAAGGGCTGTTCGAGCGCGGCGCGCAGTTCCTCGATGTTGTCCAGCACTCGGAAGCGGCGCTGGGCATCGGGATGCGCGAAAGGATCGGCACCGGCGTCGGCCCTCGTGGCCACATGATCCTCGAGCCTGCCACCAGTGGCGAAGTCGAGCAAAGCCTCTGCCGCCTCTGCGGGCAACAATTCGAACAATTCGTCGACGAAGTCGGATTGCGTATCGCGGACGGGATCAAGCCAGCTCGAAGGGACACCGACGTCGAGCAACTGGTCGTCGGTCAGGCCGCGGAAGGGCTGCCCCATGACGACGGGCACTTCGTCGACCTTGCGTGCCGGTACCAAGCGGTCGCCATCCGCATTTCCAGCTTCAGAGAGCGAAATCTGATGTGTGCCAATTGAATCGATTACATCGTGCAAGGACTTGGCGATGCCGCCATCGACCACCGGCACCTCGACGAACTGCATCGCCCCGGTGCGTTCGTGTGGGATGAGCCGCTTGCGTTCGGCCCAGCGGTAGGCGGCGTCATGGTGGCCAACCCAGGCGAGCAAGGTCGTATCGCCATCCTTGTGGAGCACGATCCGCAGGTCTTGGCTGACTCGTACCGTCCAGAAGCTTGGGGCCCTTTCCACTCGATGCATTTGCAAGCCGTTTCCGGTCGGGTCGCGAAAAAGGCGCATCGTGGTAAGATCGACCTGCTTCTGCTCGTTATGGGTCAGCCTGCCGACTGAGTCATTGAAGGTTGACGCTAGGAGGAATGGCATCCCGGGAACTCAAATTTCGCCCAACAATTTCGACGCCTTCTTGAGAGGTGCTAGTAGCGATTTGCTTTCGATCCTCAAAAAATCGATCTGTTGTCGAAGGCCTCTCAATTCATCTAGTAAACGATATTCAATTTCAACAGTTTGAAACCGACCCTCGCAATTTTCGCAGAATCTCGTGCGGAGGAAGTATCCAATATCGGGATATTCACTATCAGTGTATTTCCCGCTCATGTAATCGTTAAGTGAATCGCATGGGTGAAAGTCCTTGCAAGTTGGACACCAAACGATTGTTGCGCTCTTACCCACTCAAACCTCCACCACTTTCATTACCTCGTCGCCGAGGTGGTTGATGACTTTCACGGCCACGCGGCCGCCGGTAGGACGGGGGAAGGGGCGTGACCGGGTTTTCTTGAGCGACTCCCAGGCCTCCGTATCGATCTCGGCTTTCAGGGTGGTTTTCAGCGCCTTGTAGGGATCGTTCGCGCCGGGGAAGTAGGCGTGGCGTACGAAGAAGCTTTCGTAGTTGTAGTCGGTGTCGATGAACCAGACCGCAATCTCGTCGGGATCGTTGCTGACGATCTCGCCGCCCTTGTACATGTCGATCCCGGCCACCTCGATGCTGATGCGACCGTCGCCTTCATCGTGGACCGCGATGTCCGGTTCGCCGAACACGGTGAAGAGGTTGCCCGCGCCGGTGTTGGCGAGGTCCGGCATGTGGAGGTCAGGGTTGATCCGCGCCTGCAGGGCGGTGAGCGCGCCCATGCCCTCGAACTCGCTGGCGTGGGCATCGAAGTTGAAGGCGGCGGCGATCAGAAGGTCGAAGCCTGCCTCCATCGCCTCCTTGGCCGCGCCGACGAGGTCGGGGCGGCTGACGGTGCCGTATTCGGGACCGATGAAGATCGCGGCGCGCTTTTCAGGGGCATCCTCGGGATCGGAGGACTGGCGCACGCGGCCCTCGGCGGCGACGAAGCGGCCGGGCCAGGGGGTGAGGCTGGCGAAAGTCACCCGGTCGGCCTTGTGCGCCTGCTGCACGCCTGACTTCTTCAGGTTGTCGAGCACCATCTGCACGAAGTCGGCCGCCTCGCCGCCGCCGACGGCATCGGGCTGGCGGCGCCCCTCGGCGGCCTCGAGTTCGTCGAACAGGCTGTCATCCACGTCGACTGCGGGGACGCGGTGGGGCGAGAGGCTCTCGACCGTGAAGGGCCCGGCGACGCGCACCCGGCCCTTGTCCTCATAGGGCTGGTCGTAGAGGTATTCGGTATCGGCGCGCGCGGCGATGGAGGCGTCGATCTCCTTCTGGCGGGCGATGCGGATATGGCGGGCAAGGGCGATCAATTCGTTGTGGTGCATGTAGCCCTCGCGTTCCCACTTCGGCGGTGTGCATCGGAGTTCGCCGACAATGTGGGCTACGCAATTGGGCTCGACCTGCAAGAGGGGATTGCCGTGCTTTTCGGCAAAGCCATCCTGAAAGACTTCCCACTCCTCTTTGACCTCACCGGGGAAGAACGGCCTGATCCACTCGAAGAAGGGCAGGTACTTCTCCCAGATGGTGTCGATTTCGGCGTTGTTGGCGATGGACTTGAGGGTGATGTGCGGCACGCGCTTGTAGACGAATCCCTGGCGCAGGCGGTTCTGGGTGGGCGAGGTGGCCGGGGGCAGGCGGGTGACCTCGGCTTCCTTCTTCTGGCCCTCGGGGCTGTCGGCGAGGAGGTACCAGGGATAGCGCGCGCCCATCAGCCGAGCCCGGGCAAGCGCGAGCGCGACGCGGCTGGTGTCGATGGTAATCCACCGCCGCCCCCACTGCTCGGCTACATACGCCGTGGTGCCCGAACCGCAGGTCGGATCGAGCACGAGGTCGCCGGGATCGGTTGTCATCAGGATGCACCGTTCGACCGTCTTTGAGCCAGTTTGGACAACATAAATCTTCGGATCAGTGAAACTACCCGTTCCCGTATCCATCCAAATATTTGTATGTGGTGATAATGGAAAGTCATCGATATATTTGTAGGTGGCAATAGTAGTTCCACTTGGCGTAATCATGTCCGCCCTCGTGAGACGATCCATCCCTTCGAGATTCGTTCGCCACCCACCTCGTGGAGGTTTTGAAGTTTTCCCATGCAGCGTGTAAGCGAAGCTAGTTGTTGAACTTCCAGTTGCCGAAGTCATCCCAGAGAGGCGATAAATTTTGCTACCAACAGGCAATGAACTGGGGTTGTCAAATTCCTCAGAAGTCAAGTTTCGTCGGGTGCCATCCGGTAAAAGTACGTGTCGGTATACCTGAACAGCCGACTTGCCTTCGATCTTTGGATACCATGCGGGGCGCATCTTTGCTCGTGAAATGTCCTTTGCATACCACAAGATATAATCGGCAGACGAGGGGAGCAGCGTTGTGGTTTGGCTCCCAGATTTAAAGAATGTGATCTGAGAAACGCTATTTGCTTCCCCAAATATCTCATCAAGCAGCGCCCGAACGCGATGCACATTCTCTTCGCCGATCTGCACGAAGACGCTGCCGCTTTCGGTCAGCAGGTCGCGCGCCACCGTCAGGCGGTCGCGCAGGTAGGTAAGGTAGGAGTGGATGCCGTCGCGCCAGGTGTCGCGAAAGGCCTTTACCTGCTCGGGTTCGCGGGTGAGGTGATCGGCCTTGCCGTCCTTCACGTCGCGGCTGGTGGTCGACCACTGGAAGTTCGAGTTGAACTTGATGCCGTAGGGCGGGTCTATGTAGATGCACTGCACCTTGCCCTTCAGCGCCTCGCGCTCGGCCAGGCTCGCCATGACTTTGAGCCCGTCGCCCAGGATCATGCGGTTCGACCAGTGCTGCTCGTGGTTGTAGAAATCGGTCGCCGCCTCGGGATCGACGCCGTTGAAATCGGCGAAGAGATCGGGCGCGTCATCGGCCTCCTTGTCAGGCGTGGCGCGCTTCAGGTCATCGATCAGCACCTTGGGGTGGATCTTCTCCTGGATGTAGAGCGGCGGCGCCTCGACCACGAGATCGGACCAGTCCGCCACGTCCTTGCCCCGCCAGACGAGCTGCGGATCGAGATCGGCATTGCGCCGCTCGTAAGCCGCGAGGATCGGCCGCTTCACCTCGGCCGGCACGAACGGCTCCAGCTCCGCCGTAGGCGCATTGCGCCGCGAGGCCTCGTCATGGGTCAGGGCATCGACCGAGAGGGGTGGCTTGGGCATTATTTCATCTCGCTTTGAATTTTGGTCGTGACCTTGAGACGCTTCGCCAAGGCTTCCAGTCTTGGGCTCAGGTGCCTCTGAGTGAGTAGGATTGTCTCTACACCGTCGGGGGGAGGGGCATCATTCATCGCAAGAAATACCGCGCGGTATTTCACGCATTGGAATATGCCCCGCTCCATGTCGGCTTCACCCGAACGGTGGGACTTGGCTTCGATCAGCAATGCATTGCGCTCACCGATGTGCACTGCATCAATGCGGTCTCCGGAAGGCAGCGGGTACTCCGTGGCAGCTTTGAGGCCCAAATCAGGGCGAATGCCGAACTTGTCTGGATTATCCCTGGCCCACTCACGCAATTCTCGATGCTCGGGGCTCTCTCCGCCTGGCACCCTGCCGTACATTTCGCCACCGTCATCGACTGCAACCTCGACGTTCGCGATCACATGCGAAGTATCCCCGACGCGGATTGGTCCCAGCTTGGTGCCGTCAATCCCGGGCTGATCTGCTTTTGCTTTTAAGGATTGGATGAGTTCTTCGAGAATGCCCCGAACCCGTGTCCAGTCGGTATTCGTCGACCTGCCTCGAAGCCAGCCGATGCGCATGCTGCCAAACTGCCGGCCATGGTCGAAGGACGGCCTATCCTCAGGAGCTATCTCGAATGCTCGACCGGCCCGGATACAAAAGATATTGTCGGCAAACTTGCCGACGTCGCGGAGCTTGTATTCGCCGAGAAAATCAGCGTCTTCGTACCAGCCTATCAACTTCATGCCACCATCGGCTGGATCCCTTGCGACATGGGCGATGGTCCATTTTTCCGGATGCTCCGGCTTAGGCGCCGGGGCTATACAATAGACCTGATAACCATCTTGCGTTGGATACATGTTGAGGCATTCAGCCCCGAGATTACCGTCTTCGGTGTAGGTGAAGTTGCCATAAGGACTATCGCCTGTGTAGGTGTTGCACCATGCTGTCTTGATGACTGCAAACCGTCTGAAATCAGTCATCTTTCCCTCCCACCTTGTCGAGCCAGGCCGAGAACTTGGCGCCGAACTCGGTCTTGATCGTCCAGACGTCCTCGAACTGCGCGAAGGCCCAGCGGCCCTGCGTGCCCAGTGCGTTGACGCCGGGGATCCAGAGGGTTTCCATGGTGAGCTTCTTGTCCTTGTCGTCCTCGTCCTTCTTGCCCTTGATCTCGACGACGAGGTTGAGCGGGTCGTCCGCGCCCTTGCCGTCGTCGATCCGCAGGATGAAGTCGGGGCGGTAGCGGCGGGCTTCGCCACCCGCGAGGTAGGGGACCTCGAAGCCGAGGTTGTGGTTCTTGACCCAGGCGAGAACGCGGGGGTGCTCGTCGGCGACCTGGCAGAACACGCCCTCCCAGTCGCTGTCGAGTACGGCATGGTTCACGTGGCAGCGCGGGCCGGTGTCGTATCGGTCCTTGCTGGTCATGAAGCTGACGTTCGCGCTGGAGCCCGCCTGGTTGTAGGGATCGAGGATCGCGAGCACGCGGCCGCCGCCCTCCTCGCTGCGGCTGACGGCGGCGATGATACGGTCGGCCACGCGGTCGGCGATGGCATAGTAGAGCAGTTGCAACGGCATCGTGCCGCCCTTGAGGACCAAGCACTCGTTCATCCAGCGCCGGACGACGGTGCGCATCTGCATGATGAGCCGAGGGTTGGGCTGCTGTCCGGCCTCGGTGTACTTGCGCACGACGATGCGGTTGGCCAGGCGGAAGGCGATGGTGGAGAGCCGCTCGTCCTTGAGGTGGTCAAGGGTGAGGGCACTGCTTTCGCCGACGATGCCCGAGTTTATCGTTTCGGTCGCGCCCACCAGTTCGGGGGTCAGCTCAAGAACGGAATCATCGGTGAATTCGGCGTGGAGCACGTCCTGCGGCAGCTCGGTGCGATAGCCCTCGACGCGAGGGAAGCGGATCTCGCTGTCGTCCCGTTCGGGGCTGAGAGCATGGACGCGGACCATGTTGTCCGGCCTGTCGGGCGGGGCGACGACGGCCTGTGCGGTGAAATCGAACGGGATGCCGAGGACGTCTGCATACTCAACCTTGAAGTGGCCATTGTCCTGAAGCTGGTAGGAGCGTCGGCGCAGGGCGCGACCCATGACTTGCTCGCACAGGAGCTGGGTCCCGAAAGCCCGGACGCCGAGGACGTGTGTGACGGTGTTGGCGTCCCAGCCCTCGGTGAGCATCGAAACCGAGACCACGCAACGGATGCCCTCGCCGAGCTGTCCCTTGCGGCCGACGGTATTGAGCACCTCGCGCAGGATCGTTGCATCGTCGATCTTGTCGGCCGCGGCCCGGTCACCCGTGCGCTGGATCAGCTCTTCCTTGAAACGCGCGATTTCGTCGGCCGCCGCGTCGCGGAACTCCTTGGATATGGCGTCACCAGATTCGAGCTGGAGCGAATCGATCAGGAGCGTACGCATGCGGGGCAGGGCAATGCCGTCGGGATCGAAATTGCGGAACAGCTTGCACTTGCCAGCCATGAGGGTCCTGGCGCCGCTGTCATCCTCGATCTCGTATCCCGCGATGTAATCGTGCACGAGCTTCGATGTCGCGGTGTTGTTGCAGACCACGATGAAGACCGGGTCGACATCGATGCCGGCATCGCGCCAAGCGGCATGGGTCTTCTCGTAGTGGCCATAGAGCGCGTCGATGGCCGTCAGGAGCGGATTGGGCAATTTCTGGGGGTCGAGCTTGCCGGCTCCGGCCCTGCCTTTCTTGGGGAGCTTCACGGGCTCCTTCTGGAGGGTCTCCCAAAGGTTCCGGAACATGGGGGTGTCGCCGCCGATGGTGTTGTCGAGGATCGGCACGCGGGGTAGCTTCACGATGCCGCACTCGATGGCGTCCATGAGCGAGAAGTCGCTCATCACCCAGCCGAAAAGTGAGCCCTCCCGATATCCGGATCCGCGCAGGAAGAAGGGTGTTGCCGACAGGTCGTAGACCATTGCGATGCCCAACTCGCGCTGGACGGCTTCCAGGCCCGAAATCCATAGGCGGGCCGCTTCGTTGTTTTCCTTCGCTTCGGCGAGGGCATCGCCCTTCAGCTGTTTGGCTTCTTCAGGCGTCAGCGGCCGCTCTCGGTAGCAGTGGTGGGCCTCGTCATTGAGCACCACGACGTTCTTCAGGCCCATGAGCTCGTTGGCTATCCGCCTGATCATGGCCCCATCGCTTTCCGGCTTCGGCTCGGTCCTCAGTGCGGCACGCTGGACCTTGTTTAGCGGCACCTCATCCTTTCGCTTGAATGCGTGGAAATTGGTGATCACGATCTTCGCCTTACCCATGTCGCGGAGCATGTCCTCGGGCACAATCTCCCGGTCACGGTAATACGCTTCGGTATCGTTCGGCAGGAGGACCCGCAGGCGATCCTTGATCGTGATGCCGGGCGCGACGACCAGAAATCCGCGAGAGTGTCGCTTCGAACCTGGATGGCGTACCGAGTTGAGCGTGTGCCAGGCAATCAGCATGGCCATCACGGTCGTCTTGCCGGCTCCGGTGGCGAGCTTGAGCGCAAGCCGCATGAGCTCGGGGTTCGAGGCCGCATTTGCAGCCTCCAGATGGGCCCAGAACCGCCTGCCCTGCGATGACGACTTGGGCGCGACTTCCGTCAGCCATATGACCGTTTCAACAGCTTCGACCTGGCAAAAAAAGGGCCTTTGTGCCGCGAACTTGTGGGTACGCCAGTGGCGCAACAGCCGAGCCGTCGTCGGCGTCACCTGCCACTGGCTTTCGGGCAACTGCCTCCAGCTGTCGACTGCCGAACGGATGCCATTGATGACCTCAGTCGGATTGTATTCCAGTCCATCCTCGCCGGCCAGGAGGTCCGGCTGGACTGCGCCTTTGCCCTTGGCCTTCTTGGCCTTCGGGATCGGGGAAACGAGTGCGGATTTCCGCCGAGTGGGCTCTATGATACCCGTGGGCTGGCCATTGTCATCGAGGCGCCAATGACGAGCAGGTTCTTCATAGGGCGAGTTCAGTATTGGTGTTGCAAAGAAATTTTCGCTCATCGTGGCCCCATGTAGTCGCTGGTCTGCGCTGAACGGCAATTAAATGCACTATGATGAAGTAATGCATCCAAACTGTAATATCTAATATTTTTGTAAGTCATTTCGTTCAATTTCGACGCCCCTCGGGTCCGTTCGATTCATCGGCTAGAGCTCACTTGAGGATTCAAATTCAACAGACTGTCCAAATCAAGGGGATACGATAATTTCGGTCGCATCAGATCGGACCAAATCCCGGCATCACGAACTCGATTATGACTGGCACCAGTCCCCCTAACGCTTCGATCCGCAAGCGTCCGCCCGCAGTGACAATTTGCCGCTCAGCCAATTGGAAATGATGACGCTTACAGTCCTCATGGTCTCGATTGGCTCGAGCTGGAGTTTAACGCTTTCATCTGCGCGTACGTTCATCGCTTGCCTGCCTTCATTTGAGTGACCACCCGTTCGAAACAGGCCTTTACTTGCTCAGGATCGTGACCACGTTCCAGTCGGCGGAGCCGGAAGTGGACGTGAGCCATTTTCTGGTAGTAGTCGGTAAAAACGGGATTGATTGTCGCTCCTGCGAGAGCGCCGAGAAGCGGTACGGCCTGGCTGATCGCCTTCGATCCGATGTTGGGAAGCAGCCTAGGAACGATGGCGCGCAACAAGGTCTCGAGTGACTTGCCGCGAAGTGCCATCCGCACGCCGAACAGGCCAGTTTCGACCTCATCGTCCTCTGTCAGTGGCCCCCCGAAACCAAATACCGCGATGCACTCAAGGCGTACCGCCTCATCGTCAATATTTTCGCCATATCCGGCTGCAATCTGCTGTATCGAGCGAAGGACCAGCGTGGTCGTTGCGGCGAGGTCGGCGGCTAGCGTCGTTAGTCCACCTGCGCCACCGACCGCACCACTTAGCGATGAGGCGAGCTTGTGCCAGCGTTCTCCGCTGCAATAGGCGAGGACGCGGTTGAGCGTACCTTCTTCACTTTCGTCCGGATGCGTCGTCGAAGCTGCCGCGTAGGATGTGCGCAGCGCGAGATCCGTCGCCTGTGCAATGCCAGCATGCCACCCGTCGGGAACCTTGCTGATCATCTTGTCGATCTGGCCGCCGGCCAAGTTTGAAAGCTTAATAATAAGCCCGCTTGCTTCCCGATAGGACTTCGCGATCTCCCTGAGCTCGGTGATTTCCACTTCGTCGAATGCGGCGCAGGCATTGCCGAAATCCGCTTTGTTCTCAATTTGCATTTAACCGCCCTTGAACCGAACGACGATGTTGACATCGGCTATGTCTGATTGTCGAAGAATTTTCTCAGCAAATCCGCCAACCGCGACTATTGCTTGCTCGCGTGCCTGCTTGACGAGGAAGCTCTGACGAGCTTTTGCTTTAAGCTGCCTCATCGCAGACTTGGTATTGGCCTTTCGAAGTGCCTCCGTGGATGAACTGAACTTCGTCAGGATACCCTCGGAAACTATCAACATGTTCGCCGCATCGACGTTGGGTCGCTCAAGCATTAGGGGAGGTAGGGTGATTGTCATTGTCCTGCTTCCCGCGTTGCCAGCGTTCATGGTGATTGCGCTGCCATCCAGCCCGTCGAGATCGACGAAGTAGTTGACGTATGCCGGAGTTATGAGCACCTGGCGGGAATTGAATACCCATCCTGGGCCAGTCTTATCGCTGATGGCGGTGATATAGGCGCGATATACTACTAGCCTATTGAGCTTCTCGAACCCTTCGAGGATCTCGGCCTCCGCGGTTTCGGATGGATCGCCGGTCAGTTTTTCCCGCAGCCATTGGCGGGCCGCATCGGGAGTGAGGATCAAGGCAGAGATTGCGACCGCAACAGCTACCACGATTATGTTGACGGCGCGCATGGTCATTTTCTCCCAACCGCCACCCGGGACGGCCATGTCGCGATGAATTTCTTGGACGACAGAAGCGGTCGCATCAGACTGAGCCCAGCGCCAATAGCACGCGCTCGCGCATTACCTTGCGGAGCGCTTCCGGGGCTTCGATGCGGATGTCGCCGCCCCAGGTGAAAAGGTGTTCGGCGATCTCGCGCAGGCCCCCCGAGCGGAAACGCACGAGCAGTTCATCGCCATCGTTCTCGATCTGCTGACCGGGATGGAAGCGCCAGCGCTTTGCCTTCTCGACCGCGCTGGGCAGGACCCGGAGCACGATCTCATGGTCCTCCTCGCGCCAGATTCCGAAGCCTTGGGCCAGCCATGCATCGAGATCCCAATCGTCCGGCGCGCAGCCAGGGGTGTTCGATGCCCGTGCGCCGGTCATGCGGTCGAGCCGGAAGAAGACAGGGTCCGGCACTGGTCGGTCGTGGCGTATTGGGAACTGGCCGACGAGATAGGTCGTCGGTCCATGGATCAGCCCGAGGGGTACGACACGACGCCATTTCGCCTCAGAAGCTCCCTCGGGAACGTAGTCGAATTCGATGCAACTGCCCGCCAGGATCGCACCCTGAATGGCTGCAAGCACAGCTGGATCGGGGTCTAGGGCAGGACCTGCGACGACGCGGCTGCGCTGCAGGCGAACCAACGCATCGAGGTCCGGAGCGAGTCGGGACCGCTCGCGTGAATCGAGAGCGGACTTGACCTTGATGAGCAGGCTTTCGAGTTGCGCGGCATGGCCTGTCCGGCGGGTTTGGGCTGCGGCTACCTCTGCTTCCAGCGCGGCAACTTCGGCTGCGGTCGGACGAGTATAGGCTCGGCGCAGCGTTTCACGGATGAAGAAGCGTTTGGTGCGGTCGTCCAGCCGCTCCTCAATGTCGAATTCCTCGCGCAGGGCGTCGCGTAGGCGCTCGGCGGTCCGGCGTGTCACGCCAAGAGCATGGGCCATTTCGTCCAGAGTAAGGCCTTCGCTGGATTCAGAAAGCAGATGGACCAGCGTCAATGCCCGGCGCAGCTTTCCCATGCGTCTTGCCGGCTCGATCTTGTCCATATCACCCGTCCCCCGGTTCCAATACTATGACCGGAACTGTCGCAAGTGTTGCCGGAAAATATGCTAACGAAAAGTCACGACAGACGATATTGCAGGGTTTTAATCGAGATATCGGCCGGACAGATAACTGCCTTCATCGAGATCCGGCGGCAAAGCTGCGCTTATCCCGCAGATTGCCGATATTGAAGAATTGTGGGATAAAACGGCATGGCCGTAACTCGCCCCTTTTCCGATGAGCAGTCCCGACTGCTGATAAATTTGCGGCAGCGCTACGAAACATGGATGGAATCCGAGCGCGCTCTGGCTGTCTTGCCCTACGATCTCAGGCGCAAGACCGTGAGCGGGCGGGAGTACCTTTACCGGATTTTCGACCGCGGGGGAAATGGCGCCAGTCTAGGCCCGATGACGCCCGAGCTTGAGCAACAGTTTGAAGCCTATCATGCCGAGAAGTCAGCGTTGAAGGACCGCATTCGGTCCCTGCGCCCCGTTCTTGCTGAAAGCGCGGCCCTGTACCGCGCACTCCGGCTGCCGCTGCTCTCGTCAGAGGCCGGGCCGATCCTGCGTGAGTGCGACAGGAGGAGCCTGCTCGGCACACACCTGCTCGTGGTGGGGACCAACGCGATCCCCGCCTACATGGCCGAGGCGAATGCTGCGATCCTGCTGCCCGACGAAACCGAGGATTTCGACATCGCCTGGGTGGCCGAGGAGGCTGAGGAGAACGAGCGGCGGGTCTGGGACATGCTCAAGGCGGTCGATTCCACGTTCACGCTCAACACCGAGCGCACCTTCCAGGCGCGCAATGCCAAGGCCTACGAGGTCGAGTTGCTCGTTGCACCTTCGCGCGCGGAAACGCTTGGCTCACGCGATCAGCCCCGGCCGATCCCCTTGCCCGAGCAGGAGTGGCTGCTGCTCGGGCGGCCTGTCGACCATGTGATAGGCTGCCGCGACGGGACACCGGCCCGCATCGTTGCGCCCGATCCGAGGTGGTTCGCCCTGCACAAGCTCTGGATGGCCAGGCAGGCCAAGCGCAATCCGCTGAAACGCCCAAAGGATCGTCAGCAGGGCATGGCGCTGCTCGATGCGGTGGCGCAGGCGATGCCGCATTATCCTTTGGACGAGAATTTCGAAGGTGAACTGCCGGGCGAGCTGCACGATTGCTTTGCAGAATGGCGCGAGAGTTCGTCTGCAACGGCTGCAACCGTGCCGAGGTTCTAGGTTCCGCCGAGCTCTTCCGGGCCCCTGATCAGCCGATTTGTCAGATGATTGCGGAGCACCACGTCGCGTTCGGCGGCGGATTTTCCCAGCCTGTCGAGTACTTCGCGGGACCTGCGTCCGAATGCGGCCAGGAAGCCGGTCAGTTCCTCTCGGATCGGCGCCCGGTCCTTCCTGCGAGTGGTGCGCAAACGGTCCTCGGTCCCGCTTACCAGACTCGGAAGGTAGCGGCGCAGCAGGATCTCGGTCTCGAGCAGTTCCGGATCGGCAATTCCGGCTGCCCGCCGGTGTTCATGGAGCAGGAGCGAGCAATCCTCCCGCGCAGCCTCAAGGTCCTCGCGTCGGCTGGGGGCTAGCCGCAACGCACGCTCCCATGCATCGCCGACGTCCTCGTATCCGGCGGGTTCCTGTGGCGACTTCTCGGCAGTTTGAGCTGCGAAGGCGGGGATCGACCTTGCCGGCTTCGTTGCCGATAGCCTGACGAGGACGGTCAGGAAGGCCACCAGGGCAGACCCCACAGCAGCGAGGGCATGGCTCGCTGGATCGCCGTCAGCCGAGGCCAGGTCGGTGATCGCCATGGTCAGGACGAACGCAGCGATGCCGGCCATCAGCGCAGGCAAGACGACCAGCGCTAGCCAACGCATCACGGCCACCACAAGGGCAAAGGCCATTGCCGCGACGAAACCGGCGGCCCCGATGAGAAAAAGTGCGATCATGATCTTTGCCATGATCCTGAAATTCGGCGTTCATCGAATATTTGCAAGTAGTGAAGAAGCATAGGCGTGTGAGAACGACCGAATCTGACGCAGATGAGCCACTCAAGTGGTGTCATGGCGCTTCCCACGATCAATTATCCTGTTCGCATAAGGCCATGGTCTGGAGAATCCCTTGAACATCGAGCGTCTTGAACAGCGCCAGGCGGTAGGCGCCTGGCGCGACGAACTGCAGCTCGCGGCGTGGCGCCTGATCAACGGTGCCGCGAAGGGCGCACGTGAAGGCCTTGAGGTCCACATCGCCAAGGATGCAAGCATCCTCGATACGATCTGGGACCCGGCCAGCTTTACCTACGAAAAGATCGACGCTCCCATGAAGGCTGTACTTTCCGGGGCGCTCGATGGGCTGTTCAGGCAGGCGGCCGAGGAACTGCGCATGATCGCGCCCGACTATGCACCGCTTGCCGAGGCCCTGATCGCCAGCGCTGCGTCCTTCACATTTCCGGCGGTGGAGGCGAAATCGGCGGGGCCGGATGCCCAGCGTGATGAAACAGGGGCTGCGACCAAGGGCCCTGCCTCGCCGCCCGCTTCTGCGGGATCTGATGGGAGCCGCTGGGCGAGCGTCGGCAGCTATGTAGCGAACAACCGCGTCGCCAGCGGCGCCCGTGAGTGGGGGGCCTGGCTCCTCGACACGGTCAGCACGACTGCAGATGCGGCCAGCCAGAAACTGCAAAGCGGCGTGGGGTTGCATGACCGCCTGCGCAACAGCGCCTCGGAACGGATCGCGATTGCCTGGATGGGCGAGCGGGGCGAACCGCGCCCGCTGATGTCCCAGGTGGTCGCCCTGGTCGATGAAGTCGCCAACGATGCAAGGAGCATGTCGCTATGAGCAGCATTGCTCGTCTTCTGGTGCCCACAATCGCCGCTCAGACCGGGATCGACGACGGCACGTTGCGCGTCGTGGGCAGCGTGGTCCGTCACGTATCCGGGCCGCTCAAGGGCAAGATCCATAGCCACCTGCAGGAAACTGGCGCGTGGGGGCAGGTGGCGAGCCAGATCCTGTCATCAGACTTCGGGGGCAGCCTGGGCAAGGCGATGAAGACGGGAGCCAAGTTGACGGCCGCTACTGGCAATCCCGTAGTGGGTGCGGTCAACGCGGTTGGAGACCTCGCTCTTCAGGCCACTGCTGTCGCCCAGAACGAGGTGATCCGACAGGGCGTCGGCAGGGTCGAGAACCGCCTCGGCACGATGGACCTCAAGCTCGATGGCCTCGTGCAGGGCATGGCCGGCCTACAGAAGCTCGGAATCGCCAATCTTGGCCTCGGTGCGGTCGGCATCGGCGTGTCGCTTGCCGGTTTTGCACTGGTGAACGCCAAGCTGAACCAGGTGCAGGGTACCATCCGTGACCTGTCCGGCAGGGTCGATGAACTCAGCGCCAAGCTCGACCAGTTGCGGCAGGAGCGGATCGACGAGGATTTCCTCGCGATACAGTCCCTGGCGCGTCGCTACGAGGAGGCATGGCAGATCGGTCGGCAATCGCGCGCCGCCGCTGAATGGCTCTCCGTCGCTCGCGAAGCCCGAAAGTATCAAGACCTGTTCAATCACCGCGCCAGCGAGCTGCTGTTCGCTCTTCCGCCCAACTTTGCCCTCGCCGATGCAATGATCGACGCGCTCGCAATGACGGGCGGATTGCGGGTGGTCGCGCTGATGGCAGCCAACGAGCCAGACGCTGCCGCCGGGATCGCCGATGAGAACTATCGGCAGATCGACCTGCTCACGGGATCAATCGGCCTCGTCGATCTCGTCCATGGCCACATGTCTCAAGATGCCGAACCGGGCACGCAGGCCTGGGACCTCGCCCTGACACAGGCCAGCGAACTGGCTCGCCCCGAAGTGACCAAGTTGCGCCAGCGCGAAGCAGCGGCAGCAACACGGTCTGCGCCTCTTCTGTTTCTGGCAGAGCGCGGAATAGCCCCGAAGCAATGGCTCGAAGCCGCACGAAACGAAATGTCCGAGCCTGTGCTGCTTCTCAAGGCTGACTAATCAGCGGTGACCGTGTCGTCCTTGTCCGGGTGGGCTGTGGCGGTCTCGTCCCCCTGCGGGGTCTTGAGCCCTAGCGCCTTTGCCAGGGGGGTGGCGACACGGTCTGCCGCCAGCCTGGCGGGGTCATGCGCGATATGGGCATAGATCTGGGTCGAGCGTGCATTGGCATGCCCCAGCAGCGCGCCGACCATCAGGATGGCCTCACCTGCGGATGCTGCGAACGCGCCCATCGTATGGCGCAGCACGTGCGGGGTAACGCCTTCCAGGCCGGCGAGCTTCATGGCTTCGGGCCAGATCTTCCTGGTCCCCTGATAAAATCCCTCGCCTCGTTCGGCAGGAAAAACATAGGGCGACTCTGGCGCTGCGGTCTTTAGCAGTGACTTGAGCAGTGCCGCTGCTCCGCCTGCGAGAGGTCTGACATTCTTGCCTGTCTTCGAATCCTCGAACAGCAGCCTGCCGAGCTCGAAGTCGACCTCCGACCATTTCAGCCCCGCGATCTCGTTTCGCCTGCATCCTGTCAGGGCCCAGAGGCGAGCGATGTTGGTCGCTTTGGGATTCACACCGCGATCCTCGAGCTCAGTCAGTGCGGCGCCTAGCCTCTCGATCTCCTCGATTTTAAGGAAGCGTTCGCGCTTGTTGTCGGTTTTCCGCACGCGGGCGTGACTGACCGGATTGCTGGTGACCAGATTTCGGCTGGCCGCGAAGGAGAAAACGGCCGATAGGTCACGCACTACCTTGCGGGCGGCACCTGGGCCCCCTCTCACGATGATACGCTTCCTTGGGCCCTGAAATTCGTCTTTTGAGGTCTTTCGGTCTACCACCGCTTTTGAAAGTGCCTCAATGTCACCAGTCGATATTTCGGTGATCTTCTTCCTGCCCAGGATCGGCACGACGTGGTTGCGCAGGCGGGCCATGGTGTACTGCTTGGTCTGCGCCTTCATTGGCGTCCCGATGCGGATACCTCGCTGAATCACGCATCCTTCTGCTTCGTATAGATCGATCAGGTCGGCCACGAGCATCTCACGGCGCTTGGCCGTGGTGTCCCCCATAGGATCTCCACCAAGTTCAGCCATCGCAAGGATTTTCTTAGCCTTGGTTCGGGCATCCTTGGCGTCGATCAAGGGGTATTTGCCAATCGTGAACCAGCGCACGGAGGCGTTCCGACCCCCGTGTCCGGCGCGATATTTCGCCACCCAAATCTTCGCGCCACTCGGCTGGATGCGCAGCCCAAATCCGCTCAGATCACTATCCCAGATGTACTCGCGCTTGGAGCCAGGAGCGGCTTCCTCGGCGGCGTTGTTGGTCAACTTTGGCATCGATCTTGAGTCCCCCTACTCACGGTTTCGGTCTACCACCGGTCTACCACCGATCTAGCGGAGGGCGATCCGAAAGGCGATTGGAATTCGGAGTGAGTCCACATAAAGCATTGAAATATCGAAATTCATGTATCGGCACGAACTGGCGCGAACAGCTTATACCAACCTTGCCAAGGTTGGGGTCGAGGGTTCGAATCCCTTCGCCCGCTCCAAGATTTCCTAGATAAATTAGTGAGATAATCGCCTTCAAGGCGAGGCGAATTTGCGCCGTCATTCTGTGTCGCCACCATGTCGCCACGGGGATGTGTTTCCGCGCGCAATTCTGCGCAAGAATGGCTCGTCCGCTCTCTGCCTCCTATTGCTGTGACGAGACAAGCACCATGCGCGGCGTTATGGTCCCCTGATGAACGACGAAGCGCACAACTTCATTCTCGAATTCTTCTGTAAGAGGCGGCGGTTGTCGGAAAGCGCAGTGCCTCGCGGGCTGGCTGACATGATCTGCGCTGTCACCGCTCCCTACCTCCTGATGATTGAATGCTTGGACGCGTTGGACTCCGACCCTTCAAGCGGACTTCTAATCAAGCTGATTGATCGGGCATACGAAACCGCCGCGGGATCGTTGGCTCTCTTTGCAATAGGCCATTTGCGAGAGGCTGAGATTCTATCCTGCTCGGTCTATGAGAGTTGAGCAACAACATCATATATCGCAAACGAAACGCCGTCTTTGCGGATTGCCCAGTTCTTCCTGCATTATGTGCGGGAAGAACGGGACCAAAACTGGTTGCGCACTTCGGCGGCCTAAATCACCACCCATTCGCCGTTTGCTGCAATTTCCGTGTTGGAAGACAGAGAGGCATATCTCTCTAGGTGAACGGTATGTATCGGCAAAAGGCGTTGCGGGGCAACGGCCTGTGCCATGCGACGTAGGTCTGCGCTGGAAGCCTGGCCGGAGCTATGGGCAATGTGGAAATCTATGTCCTTTTGCTTCGCCGGCCCGTCGGGTTCGACCGCCGGCCGATCTCGAAGGCCGAAGGTCTACAGAAAGCAGGGGTACTGACGTGAAGGCTTGATGCATAATGCATTAAAGGCGTAGAAGGTCAGCATGAGTCATGGAACACCGCTTGCCGGCAAGCGCGTGCTCGAACTGGGCACGATGATCGCAGCTCCGTTTGCGACCCACATCCTTTCGCAACTCGGGGCCGAGGTCATCAAGATCGAGCCGCCCTCGGGCGATACCACCCGCTCGCTGGTGCGCGGCGGACCGTCGGGCACGATCATCGCCTACAGCCATTCCAAGCGGGCGCTCTGCCTCGACCTGACGTCGGAGGCGGGACGGGAGGTCTTTCGCCGCCTCGCGGCGAGCGCGGACGTCGTGATCCACAACCTGGCCCCGGCCGCCGCGCGCAAGCTGGGCGTGACGGCGGACGACTGCATGGCGGCGAACCCCGCCGTGGTGCATGTCCACATCAAGGGCTATGCCCAAGGGCCTCAGGCCGATGACCTGATGACGAACCCCATCGCCGAAGCCGCGACCGGGGCGATGGACGATCACCGGGTCGATGGCCGCCCGACGCGCTTCGGGCCATCGTACCACGACCAGTTCGCGGGCACTTACGCGGTGATCCGCGTGCTCGCCGCGCTGCTAGATCCGCAAGCGGACGAAGATGCGCGGCGCATCGAGATCGGGCTATACGAAACCGGCCTGCACCTTGCCGCGCGCGATCTTGCCGGAATGCAGCTCAAGACCCAGCTTCTGGGCGCGCTTTCGAAGGAAGCCGGCGGCGAGTTTTCGATGCCCGGCTACGGCGCCTACCTCACGGCGGACGGTCGCTGGATCTATCTGCTCATCCTCACCGATGCGCACTGGGCGAAGCTGACCAGGGCGCTCGCCATGCCCGAGGATGCGGATCCGGCATACGCGCGATTGCGCGACCGCAAGAAGGCGCGTGACACGGTCGAAGCGGCGGTGGCCTCGGCGATCGGCAAGTTTGCCTTCGCCGAAATCGAGGAGCGGCTGCGCGCGGCGGGTCTCGGTTTCCACGAGGTGATGCCGCTCGAGCGCGTGCTCGAGACGCCGCAGGCGCGGCAGCCGGGCAAATTGCGCGAGTTGGACTACAGGGGCCTCCACTTCGAGGTTCCGGAATTTCCCGGCGGCCGTTCGGCGGCACCCAACCTTCCGCCGCCGGAGCTGGGCGAGCACTCCGCGCAGATTCTCGCGGATCTCGGCTATGCTTCCGAAGAGGTCGATGCCATCCTGGCATCCGGTGGGGTAAAGGCCGGCAGCGATGCCGATTTCGCTTGGGCTCCGGTCCGACGGAAAAGCTGAGGGTATGGTGATGCACTTTCGTACAAAAGAGGAGCAGGTGGCGGACTTTCTGCGCGAGAGCATCATCTCCGGGCGATATCCACGCGGCGCGCGGCTCAAGCAGCAAGAGATCGCGACGCAGCTCAACACCAGCATTACCCCGGTGCGCGAGGCCCTCAAACTGCTTGCCGCCGAAGGCTATGTGATTGGCGACAGCTATCGCGGTGCGACCGTCGCGCCCTTCGATATCGAGGCATCCAGCGAGGTGCTTACGCTGCGCGTGCTGCTGGAGACGCAGCTCGTGCGCGGCGCGGTGGAAAGGGTGGCGGCGGCGGACATCGCCGAGCTGCGCGTGCTCGCCCGCGAGTTCGCCGAAGCCTTCGATGCCGGTGACAACGAGGCCGCGCGCGCCGCCAATTACCGCTTTCACCACCGCCTCTTCGAGATCGCGGCGATGCCGCAGACGCTGCATTTCGTGCAGATCCTGTGGGCGCGCTATCCGTTCGACCTCATCAATCGCCTCAAGGGCCGAGTGGGCCGCGCGGCGGACGAGCACGACGAGATGCTCGCCGCGCTGATCGCCGGAGACACCGCGGCGGCGATGCTGGCGACGCGTCAGCATATCGAGGCCGGATTCCAGGAACTGAGGGATTCGGTGCGAGAGCAAGTCCCGGACACCGGAGGAGAGAACTAGGTTTCGTGGACAAAGGTTGACAGCAGGATCGGGCGTTGATTCAAGGCTGCCTTTTGGAGGTGGCGTTGGGCGA
>NZ_MWMO01000032.1 GCF_002556635.1 Novosphingobium sp. PC22D
AACCTTGTGATTTCGATTACTTGGACTTCGATAAAACCCACGCTTTCCTGCGGGCTTCAGCGTTCTTCACCGGCGACCAGCCTTGGCGAGCGAGCCGTGGCCAGCGGAAATGGCAAGGTGACTGTCCGGCGCTCCGAACTCAAATCGGATCTTGTAGCTCTGGACGGCGTCGATGCGTTAGCAGCAGAGGCTTTGCTTGATGCTTGGTGCCTTGTGCCCCGAACTAGATGGGATGATCCCAAGCCTGATGGAGCCAGTGCTAAGGATTGGTTTCCTTGGCGCTTCGCGCGCCGTCTCAGCCTACTTTCCCGACCAATAGTTCAGCTGACGACCGAGGATGATCCTCTATGCATGGTATCCCCTATAATCGCTCAGCATGGAGTGGATTATGCGCTCAGAGCCTACAATGCTCGGCTCCCTAATTCATATTTCCGGTCGAAGGAGATGCGCTCATGGGTAGGCGGTGCAATCGACCGTCTTGGGCATGCCTTCAATCACAAGGTTGCTGACCGACTGAAGGAACTCGGCCTCCAGGCTGAAGCAGAGTTTCTCATGACGCGCCTTGGTGGCGTGGCGAAGGACGGCGATGTTGATACGTTGGCTTGGAGTTCAACGACTGGGGATGTGTTTATTATCGAATGTAAGCGGCTTCTTGCGGACAAGACGGTCGGTGAGATTGCGGAGCGCCTAGTGGAATTTGGTCCCGATCACATCGAACGGAATGGGAAGCGTGGGCCGACGCGCCGGCATTTGGATCGCGTCGAGATCTTGCGCGGCAAGCTGCCACAATTGGCGATCGCTACCGGCATTTCGCAAGGGGCGATTAAACTGAGATCGTGCCTGGTGACTTCGGCACTAGTGCCCATGCAGTTTCAGCGCGAAGCTGCGGTATATTTCGATATCGTGTCCGACTTCGACGCCCTCCAAGACAACTTTGTTTGCGTGAGCTAACTCTAAAGGGTGTACGCCAACGCTGGCCAGTGTGGACTCAATCATAATGTCGATGCCGGAGAACTGATCTCGGCCTCCGCGCGAGCCAACCGATCAGCCAAGTCGGCACGAATCTCCCTGGCACAGTCAAGAAACTGATCCAGCTCATCAAGACGAGACCGTAGCGGCCGCGTTACAAGGTCGGAGGCGTTCTGGCACTTCGGGTCAATCCTCTCCCTCGCACGCACCAACCGGACTATCAGTGCCACGTCCGGTGCGTCGAGCTTCGCTTCCGTGGCGAGCCGCACCCATTCCTGAGCCTTGTCGGGTGCGGCGTCAACGGCGAGCGCGATCAGGTGACCGATGACTGCGCGCGCGGTTGTATCGAAGCGACGCGCCTTCTCAAGATAGTCCGGCTTTCGCGCCGCAAGGACGCCCGGCACGTCGAAGTCGTCGAAATCCTCGAATTGCAGGATGGCGCGATGGTAGAATGGTCGCTCCACGTCTGGATCCAATGCCGCGAGCGTGTCGATGACACCTTCGAAGGGTTCAAAGGGTCGACGTCCCTCGGGCAGGCAATTGCGATGCCTCCAAACATCAAGGACGGCCGCGCGGCAGCGTTCCTCGCATTCGACCTTCCGCTCCGCCGGTGCTTTGCGCGCCGCCGTAATCAGGCTGGCCAGGTGATGCGCCATCCAGCGCCCCAGGATGTCGTTTGATTGCTCAAGATCGAGCTCTCGAACGAGCGCCTCGCCGAGTTCGAGCACCGACTGGTGGGAACTCAGGCTGGCGTCCCGGGCGGAGGACGACATATCTCGTGGCGTTGATGGCATCCATCTTCTCCTTCTCCGAGTATCGACTATGCCGGGTCTCGACCCGGTCCATGCGGAGCCTGATCTCCAGCAACAGGTGCATGCCGGTAACCTTCATCAGCCGGTCCAGCGCACCTTTGGTGGCCAGAAGCCGCTGACCTCGGTCGTGGACGAGGTCGCGATCGCCTTCCTCGCCGTCGCTCCAGACCTCCGCGCGCAGCTTCATCGAACCACGGGAATCGTGCCAGAAGCGATCCATGGGATCACCGGTCGCGCCGATAGCGGTTAGCACCGACGAGCCCGGTACGGGTATCCTCGCCCTAAGCCCCGCAGCCCAGGGATCGTAGCGATCGAGGTGCCTTTCACTCTCATCGTCCCGCATCACGCCGCGCAGCGTCCAGTCGTCGCGATTGATCTCGCCCTCGTCGCCCTCCGAGGTCGGCAGCCTGTAGTCGTCATGATTCTTAGCGCTCTGGAGCGCCCGGGCAAGATCTCCGGAACGATCCGCCGACACCAGGACACTGATGACATCGACGCGTTGCTGGATAAATCCCCGGTGGGTCTCCCAGTCGGCGGAGGCGACGATCCTGCCCCCTGGCGGCATGATGAGGCGCTCCAGATCGGCAGCGCCGAGCCGGTCCGAAGGCCCTTGCATTGGCAGCTCCAGCCAGAGACCCGCCGGCTTGTCGTCCCGCCGGTCCGAAAGCCATCGGTCGCCGCGCAGGCTCAGGCGATGCCGGTTGAGCCATTCGTCGAACCGGTCGGATACTCTCTCCCGCATCTCTAGCGGTTGAACGTCGAGGAGCTGCCCTGCGACGATCAGCAGTGCGTGCGCGGACTGGTAGAATTTGAGGTCGTCGACTTTCGGCCAGTAGCTGGAGAGACGGAGGTAGTGGTCGTTATCGAACTGCCGCCGCATCATCCGGACGTCCCGCTCGTGATGTCCTGTCTCCTCCGGTCCGAACAGCTGGCCGATGACCCCGGCCACAGCCTTCTCGACGACGTCATTGGAAAGGCCGAAGACATCCGCGAGCGACGCGGCCCAATATTGGTCGAAGTCGTGGGCGAGGCGGAAACCCTGGTTATCTGCGCTGGAGCGTATCCGGGCTCTCGACCGGCCCACCACGCGCTCGATCCCAGGTAGCTTCGACTGATTGATGGTGGTGAGCTCATCCTGCCGGACGGCGTCGAGATCCGCGAGGCCTCGCGCGTGCAGTGACAGGAGCGTCCGTGCCGCGAACTCGCGGATGAGGACATGTGATTCGGAGCGTCGACCTGCCACCTCTAGAAGTGGAAGGAACCGCGCCACCGATCCCGCCTGGTCGTGTGCCGCACGTGAGAGGGCTATCACGAGCCACAGTCGGGCATTCAGCGTATAGAAGTGTAGCTGCGGAGCTGCGAAGGCTCCGCCGCCTCCTGCGTCCGCAAGATCGGCCAACGCATCGAGCACGGCCCCACGACCGAGAGCGCAAAGTGCCCGAACCGCGTGGGCGGCCTCCCACCTGCGCTCGGCCCACGGCGATGCGAGCGCCGCCCAGACCAAGCCCGCGATCGCCTCGGGGACGGTCGGCGGAGGCTTGAGCTCTGCCCTCCATGGTCCGTCGTCGCCATCGAGCAGCAACGGCTCGAGCAGTCCGAGGCCGTAGCCAAGAGCCTCGGCGGCCTCAGCGGGGGTGATCATCGTCGATAGCAGCCCTGCGAGATCGAACAGATCCTCGTGCCGAACGGGAAGCGCCGTGTCTCCCATCGCGGTGACCGCCGTCTTGACCACCTCTTCCCGGGAAAGGTCGAACTTGCCGATCAGGTCGAATGGAAACGGCTGGTAGCTCCGGCTCGTGGTGATCCTCGTGCATTCGCGACGAGCCAGGTTTAGCAGCAGGTTCCTCGTGGCGCGCTTCACGGCCAGACTGCCGAGCCAGTCGTCGGGCATGCTCTTGAGGAGATACTCGCCATCAAGGATTCCGAGTGTGTCGGTGCGTCGATGGCCTTGAGGAAGTCGGCCTCCTGTCCGATCTGAACTCTCGAAATGGCCTCGGCGTAGAACTCGTCATGGGCCCATGGCGGCTCACTAGAGCGGTATCGCGCCAGCGCGTCCGCAACGCCGCCGGGGACATTCAAATGAACGTCGCGGAAGATCGCGTCCCAGTCCGCTCTCTGCCTTTTCAGCTTCCAGTCGCGTTTCCGACGCGACGGTCGCCTGCTCGTCTGCTCACGCGCAACGCGAGCGACGCACCTAGCGAGCTCTGCGGCGTCGCTGGAATCCACGCCGAACTGATCGAGGAGCCGACCCACCCGCAGCCAGTCCTTGGCTTCGTGGTGGCGGTGACGTGCGTATCGGATGAAGTGCGTGGCGATGGCGTCGCGCTCGCCAGCATCCGAGGACGCCTCGAGCGCACGCTTTAGCATGACGATGCCAGTCCAACGCCCCTCAAAGGGCAGCAACGCGATAGCGTCGCGCGGGTCGATCGCCTTCCTGGCGACTAATGCGGCGGCCAGCCAACCGAGCGTCTCCTCCCGGTCGGCGAACTTGCGGTCGATCCAGCGACTTGCGATCGTCGGAGCCGAAGAGGGCGACAACGCCGCCATGCTCTCGAGCGCATAGTCCCACGAGAAACTCGTGTTGTAGGCGACGACGAGTTCCGCCACCCGCGAGAAGCGGTAGGCGAGCTCGGGCCGGTCGACCGTGTCGGCACCCGTCGCCTCTGCCAGATTGGCGAGCGCCTGCCAGCGCGAGAGGTTTTCCTCTCCGATCTTGCCGGAGACCTCGATCGCCTGCTCGAAGAATTCGGCAGCCTCCGTCGGGCTAACGAGGAGGACGACCCGGCACGCATCCACGTAGACGTCGGCTATGCCGCTCGCGTCCTCGCGCTCTGCCGCCATGATGGCGTAGGCTGCCCTGGCGAGATCGAGACAGGTCTTGGCGCAGTCTGCGGTGCGCCCGGCCCGACGCGCGATGGCGATGAGCGTCGGTATGAACAGCGGCTTCGTGAGACCTTGCCGCCATTCCTCGAACCGCTCCAATTGCGGTCTCGGGTCCGGGGCGCCGAGGGCCACCCCGGACCAGAGCATCGCGATCTCGTCCTAGATCGGGCGATCCTCGTTGTAGGTCCTCGGGCCGACGGTCGTGGACGCAGCCTTCGCCGCTTCGATCCGGGCGTCGATGTCACGGGGCGCGACCCCGCCCAACCGCGCCTCCGCCGCGAGCTGGTGCCACGGAAGCAGGCCGCCGACCTGCTCGGTGAACTCCGCCGTCTCGCCGGAATGCGTGTAACGGGAGCGTCGCCGCCGAGCGGAGTTGCCTAGCTTCTCCTGCACCGGTTTCGGCTCGCGGGGTCTGAGCCGATCCAACGTCATCGTCTCGTTGCGCAGCGCGGCCCGGATGCACTGCGCCGCCATGTAGATGCCGCGCCGATTCTGATACGATGCTGATCGTCCTCCGAGCATGGAGGTCCTCATCGCCGGGATGTAGCGTTTGAGGGTGCGCGCAAGCAGACGCTTCGGCGCCACCCGCATCCGGGCGGCGGCGACCACGACGTCGGTCACCGCGGCGAGCACGACCATCTCGCCATCGATGCCCGACGGCTCCCTGATCAGCACGTGGCGGCTGGTCACGAGACGCGTCATCCGCTCGACCGCGGGCTTCGGCGGAAGGCGTCCGACCGATGCGAGCTTCGACGTGATGGCAAGCAGCAGGCCGAGATCGTTGCCGGCTGCGATCGCGAGGCCGCCGATCAGGTCGAAGTCCCCGGAATCTATAAGCCGGGCCACGAGGATGCTTCCCGCTTCGTAGGACCGCTCACGCCTCTTCCAGCGCCTCAGATACTTCGCGCAGCTCTCAGCGCCGTCGAGCCGGATGACGGCCAACGCCATTTCCGCAGCATCGGCCTTGGTGACATTGCCGCGTTTCGAACCAGCGGTGGGCGGGCGCGTAGCCCAGTGCATCAACCACTCGTCAGCAACGCGCAGCCTGCTGCGCGCCTCACCGGCGAGATCGGGGGAACCAGAAAGGAAAGCGGCCTCGTATGCGTGCTCGGATCCGACCCAATCGCCTCCTGTGATTAGCCGGCGCGAGACCTGCTCGATCATCTGATCCGGCTCAAGGAAGCGCGCGCCGAGATCGGTGTTCGCCGAGATCAGCTTCTGCTGCCGGACGTCGGCGGCGGTCTCACCGCCAGCCTTAAGCGCGAGCATGGTCGCCTCGAGATAACGCTTGTCCCTGATCGCCGCCTTGAGCGCGAACTGTAGGCGCTGAAGGGCAACGTCCCTTCGCGCCATGGCCGGTTCCAGCGGCAACGCATCGTCCGAGAGCGCCAGCTTCACCAGCTCCTCGAAGCGGCCAGCCTCAAGGAGCAATTGCGGTATCCCGGCTGCGACATAAGCGCTCTCGCCTGCCAGAGGCATGAGGCGCTCGATGAACACATTCAACTCCGCGCCGGTTGGCTTGAAGACATCGCGGAACCAGGTCTCGGTCGGCTCGTCCCGGAACTGTATCGCGTCCTCGCGCACGATGAGGGGACGTTGGAGATCGTGGGCGAGGCTGCGCACCAACTCGATCGGCACCGCCGCCACGTTCGCCACAACCCTCAGCGGCACGAAGGGTCTGAGGGTCGCCAATGCGGAGCAGACGGCTCTCACCTGATCATGGTCGGCTGTCGGCGTGTCGGCGAGCACCCGATCGATCGCGGATTGCAGCAGGTCGCCGATCAAGGTTTCCACAGTGCGCGGCTCACCTGCGAGGCTAAGGAGCACGTCGTGAAGCGAGCCTCCTTGTGCCAGGGCGGTGGCCTGGACGCGGGGGTTCCTGGACGTCTGGCGATGGAACTCTATCGCGTCCTGATCCGTAGCGTCCGAAAAGAAGCCGCGCAGGTGCTTTGCTGATTCCGCCTCGTTGAATGGTTCGAGCGGCATGGGCTCGATCGATCTGGGCGGGTCGAGCTTGGAAACCCGGTGCGGTCTTGCGGTTAGGACCACCCGGACATTGGACGGCCAGTTCGTCTCGCGCAGCAGCAATCGAGGGAAGCTCGGCGGATCGTGTATCTCCCTGGCCGCCATCTCTGCGTTGTCGGCGGCATCGATTACCAGGCACAGCACCGCGTCCGGGGCGCTCTGGCGGAGCGTTGCCGCGGCCGACTCCACCCTCGCCATGAATGCCCGCACATATGCGGGCGGATCGGCCTTACTGGTCGGGATCAGCGGATTGCAGAGGGAGAGCCCCGCCAGTTCGTTGGCGAGCTGGACAAGGCCGTCACGGCAGCGGTGGCGGTATTCGCTCGCACCGCGGTAGGAGCCGTTCCCGAAGCAGTCGTAGACCAAAGTCTGGCTACCCTCAGGAAGCAGATCACCGAGCTGGGTCGCCAGCACCGTCTTTCCGACGCCGGCATCCGCGCTAACTATGCTTACACATCCCCCGGTGACGATGCGGGCGGCGAGATCTTCCAGCTGCCGTCGCAGGACGATGCGGTCCGGCGCCTCGATGCGCGGTGGTGCCGGGTAGAGATCCCGCATGTCGACGCCGAGAGACTTTAGGACGTCGAGGCGCGTGATCTCGGGACGATGCTCGAACTTCGTTGTCGCTCGCTGCGCCACGAGGTCCTTCATTTGGAGCGGAGCGTCGCGATCTGCCTCCGGGAGATAGCCCGACACGTCGTCGTGAAGCAGACTTTCTTGCGCCGCCAGATGCTCCACCCGGCCCGTAAGGGTCAGCAGCCTAGCGAATGTGGGCGCGACTTCCTCCGGCAGGCGCGTCGCGTGCGCAGCCGCCCGCGCCAGAGGCGTGGCCTCACCCGACCGAAGCTGTTCGAGCCCCGAGACAAGCGAATCGGCGAAGGGCCTGTTCGTGACGAACTCAAAGGCGAACCGCGCGGCGACGTCTTCCGCTCCATACCTCCCGACAAGCTGCAAGTATCGCCTGCCGAAGTTTTGCAGCGTGTCGGTCAAGTCGCTGGCGACCCACTCCATCTCCATGCGGAGTGTCGAATGCTTGAGCTGAATGTATCGGACCTCGGTCGCCTTCGACGGATCAACGTCGCCGCGATACTCGGCAACGTCGATCGAGGCGATGCCCTCCTCGAACTGATCGCCATCCTGAACGGCCGGGCCTTCGATCGATATAGCAACGAGTTGAGCGTCAGGCGCAAGGAGACCGAGACACCGCCGTGCTGCCCAATAGTAGTGAAACTGATCGCCGTCGCGGCTTGCCCTGACCGGGTTTACTGTCGCCATCAGTAAGGTCTAGCCGACCATGGTCGAATTGCGCCACCACATATGGTGAGGTTGACCTATCCCTTGTGAAAGCCGACAACTATCGGGGTGGAACTTCAAGCGCTTCATCCAAGGTTGGGAGCAGAAACTAGCTTGCCCGCCACCAGGAGCTTGAGGATCCTGTAAGAGTCTGAAGGAGCGCACAAAAGCCCACAAGATTTGGAGCAGATTTGTGGGTGTGTTCAGTTATTGAAAGGTGACGACAAGTTTCACTAGAACAGTCATCCATGGCCCCTCTGCCTTATGGTGTGAGTTGTGGAGCTAAAGTTGTGGACGATCTGCACTTGGTCAGTGAATGTTAGCTGCTGAGACTCAGACAAGAGTAGGTGCCAGAGCCGACGCCGGCACACGCGAATGCCTGCTATCTTGTTTTGTAGCCGTGAAGCGGACTAACCGGATTGTACGGCCCTGCTGCCTCTCCAGCTGCGTGGAGCTACATCCGCTTCCGCACTGGTCAGACCGCTCTGAATTGGCTGAGATGCAGGCGCTCGGGTGTCACAGGGACGTCGTTATGCGAGCGGACGCCTGCTGTGATAGAAGCGCCCGCTCGCGGCACCCGCGGGAAGCAATGCATTCGGTCAAGACAGCCCCACCCTATCCAGTCCGAACGCCTTGTCTTGCGAGCCAGGCACCGACTGGAACGCGATCGAGGCGCGATTCCAGGCGTTGATTACCATCACCAAGTAGGTGAGATAGACTATCTCATCGTCCGAAAATTGTGCTCGCGCCTTAGCATAGATCTCGTCTGGTACGCCGTGTGGCAGCAACCGCGAGAGCGCTTCAGTCCATTCCAGCGCAGCGCGCTCGCGATCGCTGAACAGGAGCGATTCACGCCAGATAGCGACATGGTGAAGTCGAAGCTCGCGCTCACCATGAAGCCTAGCCTGCTTGATATGCATGTCGAGGCAGAAGGCGCAGCCGTTCAGCTGCGACGCGCGTATCTCGACCAGACTCAAGATGCCCTGCTCGACGGGGCCCTTCTTGAGTGCCAATGTGAGCTCTGTCAGTTTCTGCGTCAGCGCCGGCACCTGGCGCATGTGATCGATGCGGTCGGACATGTCGTATAACTCCAATGTATTGAGAATGACTCAGGCCTTGGCCTTCACGGGCAGCCGGAACGGCGCGCCGAGCCGATTGAAGGCATTCATTGCCGCGATCGCGATCGTCAGATCGACCAGGTCGCGCGGCTCGAAGGCCGCCGCTGCCGCGGCATAGGCCTCGTCCGAAGCATGGGTCTCGCTGACCCGCGTCACCTCTTCTGCCCAGGCGAGAGCCGCGCGATACTGCGGGTCGAACAGATGTGGCACCTCGGCCCAGACCGGCAGCAGCACGACCTTGTCGAGCGCCATCGTCTTGAGCAGGTCACGTGTGTGCAGATCGATGCAGTGCGCACAGCCGTTGATCTGCGACACCCGCAGAAACACCAGATGGATCATCTCCTCCGGCAGATTGGTGCCCGTCGTGACGTAATGATGCACGCCGAACAGCGCCTGCGCGCCCTTGGGCGCCACTTCATGCCAAACCAGGCGCGTAATCTCGCTCATGCCTTCATCCTTTTTGCAGCAGCGTCCAATCGACGCCCGCTGCACTGACGAGACAGGTCGTGGGCGTGTGACATGGCGAAGAAATTTTAAATCTCCCCGCGAGCGTGTCACACTGCGGCGGGCTGGCTCGTCAGATCGAAAAGCCAAAGGAGGCGGCGCAAGATGACGGGTGAAGAAAGTGGAGAAGATTCAGGTCTGGCGGTCGGGCAAACTGCGCGCCTCGACGATTTTCAGCGCGAGCGTAAGCGGCTCATGCGCCTGGCCTATCGGATGCTCGGTTCGTTCAGCGAGGCTGAAGATGTGGTGCAGGATGCCTGGTTCAGATGGGAAAAGCTCGATGGCGGGATCGATGCGCCGGCCGCCTATCTGACGCGCATCGTCACGCGCCTGTGCCTCGACCGGCTCAAATCCGCACGCGCGCGCCGCGAAACCTATATCGGCCCATGGCTGCCAGACCCGCTGATGGGGTCCAGCGATCCGGACGAGACGATCGCCGACGACATCACCGTCACGCTGATGCTCGCGATGGAGCGTCTGTCGCCACTGGAACGCGCAGCCTTCCTGCTTCACGACGTGTTCGACATCGCGTTGAGCGACGTCGCCGTGACTCTGGGCCGCGAGCCAGCGGCTGTGCGCCAACTGGCCTCGCGCGCGCGCAAGCATGTCCAGGTCGCCCGGCCGCGCTTCAGCGTCGAGGCAGCCGAGGCGAGCCGGATAACGCAGGCCTTCTTCGTCGCCGCGCGCGATGGCGATACCGCGGCGCTCGCCTCGCTGCTCGCGCAGGAGGTCGAAATCCATTCGGACGGCGGTGGCAAGGTGCTGGCCTTCCGCAACGTCATTCGCGGTCTCGACCGCGCGCTCCGTCTGTTCGCCGGACTGCGCCGCAAGAACGCGCCGACCGCACAACTTGTGCGCACCGCCGAAATTGACGGTCTGCCCGGCTATGTCAGCCTTGATCGCGGCGTCTTGCAGACCACCGCGCTCGACATTCGCGACGGCAAGATCGCGGCGGTCTATATCGTTCGAAATCCCGACAAGTTGCGGCACCTGACGACGGCCCTCGCGGCGCAAGCTCATCCGCGGTGAGCGCCGATGACCCGGCCACCGGCGCTACCCGAGGTCCCCTAGGTTGCTTTCCGCAAAACCTGGAAATCAGCCCGGATTACCTTTCCGCCGTCACGTAGTTCGTCAAGGTAATCCGACCAGCGCTGCATCATCCTCACACGCTCGTCCCAATATTCGCCGCGGGCATAGGCGCGTCGGACCTGGTTGGTGTCGACATGAGCCAGTTGCCGTTCGATCGCATCGGGATGCCACTCTCCCATCTCGTTCAAAAGCGTAGCCGCCATCGCCCGGAAACCCTGGGCGGTCATCTGGTCGCTGGTATAGCCGAGCCGGCGCAATCCCGCATTGACCGTATTCTCGGACATTCGCCTGCGCGGATGCCCCAAGCACGGAAACAGGTACTTCCACCAATGGGTGTGCTCACGGAGTTCCTTCAGCATGGCGAGGACTTGCCGCGACAGCGGCACCCGGTGGGGCCGCCGCATCTTCATCCGCTCAGCCGGGATGAACCAGATGGCTTCCTCCCAGTCGATGTCGGTCCATTCGGCCGCCCGCAGCTCGCCAGGCCGAAGCAAGACATGCGGAGACAGTCGCATCGCCATTCGCGTCACCGGATAACCCTTGTAGTCCTCTAGCGCTCTCATCAGCGCTCCCACCTCCGAGGGCCTCGTGATCGCAGCGAAGTGCCTGGGCTTCGGCGTGGCGATTGCGCCGCGCAGGTCCGCGGCCACATCCTTGTCGCAACGGACCGTGGCAACACCGTAGCGGAAGACCCGGCTGAGCACGCTGCGCATGCGCCGGGCGCTCTCATAGGCGCCCGTTGCTTCGATCTTGCGCAGGACTGCCAGCGCCTCATGAGGCGTGATCTGCGCGATCGGCAGGTCGCCGATGACCGGATAGGCCTTCTCGAGCAGCCACCGGATCTTGTCGATGGTGACTGGCGCCAACCCATCGCGTTCGCACTTCACCAGCCATTCCTTCGCCACCAGCTCGAACGTGGTCGCTGCCGCATGCCTGGCCGCGATCCGCGCGCGCTTCTTCTCGATGGCAGGATCCATTCCGGTGGCAATCTGCTCGCGGGCCTCGTCCCGCTTCGCACGGGCGGCGGCTAGACCGACGGCAGGCCATTTCCCCAGGTGAAGCGTCTTCTGCTTGCCCAGGAAACGGTAGTTCATGCGCCAGAGCTTGGAGCCGTTGGGCTTGACCGCGAGATATAGGCCGAGGGTATCGTGAAGCTTGTAGAGCTTTTCTGAGGGCTTCGCGGTCGTGATCTTGATGTGAGTCAGCATTGGATTCATCCCAGCAAGCCGGGTCGGTCCGGGGCCATCAAAGGCACCCCAATCATGGGGGTGCTGTTGGTGGTCCTAGCCGGACGTCACCGGAAATTTAGCCGGCGATCATCGGTCGATTTATGCTGTGAAACCAGACGCTTGCTGGACGTTGCTGGACGCACTTAGCGCCAGAAAGTGGTGCAAAAGAGGCATCACATTCAGCCTCTTTTTTCACCTGTTTTCAGATAGTTAGTAAATTCGGTTTATGTAAAGAGCCCGCAAAAGGCCCGCAAAAACCGGCTAATGCATTGGTTCGATGCCTTTTTCGGGACTCAATTTTCAAATTTCTCATCCCTCGGTTCAAGCTCACTGGCCCTCACGAAACTCAAAATTTCGGGTCCACCATTCTCAACCCAGTCTAGCAAAATTCGCCACTCCGGGAGCTGGCTGGCGCGAATGACGCGTGCGTGGGGCGGACAATCCGCCAAGTTCGCCTGCCGCTTCTACAACTCTCGCAAGCCGGGCATCATCGATCCGGTAATAGACGAGCTTGGCGTCCTTGCGGGTTTTCACCAAGCCGGCGTTGCGAAGGACCGCTAATTGCTGTGATAGCGTCGGCTGGCCGATCTCCGCTGCGTCGTCGATCTCACCGACATTGCGCTCCGTGCCCGTTAGGGCTTGCATGATGCGTAGACGCACGGGATGCGCGAGGGCCTTTAAGGCATCGACCAGCTCTTCATCGGTCATTTGCGAGATCCTCGCTTGGTTTCTTTCATGAACCAGTCGGTCTGACCCTTGGCGGAGAAAACCGTATCCAGCGATGCGTCGGGCTGGGCCAGCAGCGCTTCTCCAGGTGCCCAGTTCGCAGGGGCGAGCACCGGTCCATCGTCGACTGCCTGAAGAGCATCGAGGGTCCGAAGCATTTCGGGCGTCGAACGGCCTACGTTTGCGGGATAGCAGGTCATCGCCCGGATAACGCCGGTTGCATCGATGAAGAATGTCGTCCGGACTGTCGCGCTGTCGCTGTCGTTCGGCGCCACCATGCCGTAGGCGCGCCCAATCACGAGTGTCGGATCCTCAACGATCGGGAAGCGCACCTCGATGTCGTAGCGATCGCGGATCAGCCGCAGCCAGGCGAAATGCGAGAACAGGCTATCGACTGAGAGCGCCATCAGCGCACAGTCGCGCTGTTCGAACTCGCTGGCCGATTGGGCCAGTGCGACAAACTCGGTCGTGCACACAGGCGTGAAATCCGCAGGGTGCGAGAACAGGATCAGCCACCGCCCCCGGTAATCCGAAAGGCGCACATCTCCCGTCGTGCTGCGTGCGGAAAAGTCCGGTGCGACGTCGCCGATACGCAGTCCGGCGCATGGCGCCTGTCGTTCGGCCTCGGCTTTGATCATCTCGGTCATCGGGCCTTCATAACACTTGACAGCCGAATAGCAACACATATAAACGGTTTATGTAAATGTATGGAGATCAAGCTATGGCTGACGACCAAAACCTCGACAGCGCCGCCGCCCAGGTCGAGCGCGCCCAGGCCGATGAGTGCCTCCGCCCCTCTATTGCGGGATTTTTCGACGAGGCAACGAACACGGTCTCGTATGTTGTGCACGATCCCAAGACGGATGAAGCGGCGATTATCGACTCGGTCCTGGACTTCGAAGCAGCGTCCGGGCGGACCTCGAACGGTTCGGCCGACCGCATTATTGAGTATGTCACTTCTAATAATCTGAAAGTGACGTGGTTGATAGAGACGCACGCCCATGCGGATCACATCTCAGCAGCGCCCTATCTGCAGGAGCGGCTCGGCGGTAAGCTGGCTATCGGACGCGACATCATCCGCGTGCAGGAGGTATTCGGCAAGCTCTTCAACGCGGGCACCGATTTCGAACGTGACGGATCGCAGTTCGACAAGCTGTTCGAGGATGGCGAAACCTTCAAGGTCGGCGAGTTGGAAGGCATCGCCCTCCACGTTCCCGGTCACACGCCTGCCGATATGGCCTTCATAATCGGCGATGCCGCATTCGTTGGCGACACGATTTTCATGCCCGATTTCGGGACCGCCCGGGCTGACTTCCCTGGCGGAGACGCGCACCAACTCTATCGGTCCATTCGCCGACTGCTCTCGCTTCCGGACGAAACCCGCCTGTTCCTGTGCCACGACTACAAGGCGCCGGGCCGCGACGAATACGCCTGGGAAACCACCGTCAAGCAACAGCGCCAAGAGAACGTGCATGTGAAGGACGGGGTAAGCGAGGAAGACTTCGTCGAGATGCGGACCACCCGCGACAAGACGCTCGCCATGCCGAACCTGATCATGCCCTCGGTGCAGGTGAATATCCGCGGCGGTCGTTTGCCCGACCCCGAAGACAACGGCGTCAGTTACATCAAGATTCCTGTGAACGCCGTATGACGCTCCACGGTTTCCCTGAAGCTGCGCCGCTCGCCGGCCTAGCAGGCGGCGTTCTGATCGGCCTCGCAGCGGCAGTCATGCTGCTGGGTCTTGGCCGGATCGCCGGGGTTTCCGGCCTTGCCGCAAAGGCCGTCGGACTAGGCGGCAGCGGTATTGCCAGAAGCGGTGCTTGGATGTTCGTGATCGGGCTGCCGCTCGGCGCACTCATCGTTATGCTGGCGTCGGGCGGGCTCGAAGCAAGCTTCGCCAGTCCCCTCACGCTGGCGATAGCTGGACTGGTTGTCGGCATCGGAACGCGCCTCGGCAGTGGGTGCACCAGTGGGCACGGGGTTTGTGGAGTTAGCCGTCTATCGGGCCGCTCGATCGTCGCCACGCTGACATTCATGGCCATCGGAATTGCGACAGTCGCGATAATGAACGCGCTCGGGCTGGAGGTGTTGTAATGCGGACCGCTCTTGCCTCGATCGTATCCGGCACCCTGTTCGGCGCTGGACTTGCTCTTGGCGGCATGACTGACCCGGCCCGCGTGCGCGGCTTTCTCGACATTTTCGGTGACTGGGACCCCACGCTCGCCTTCGTGATGGGCGGAGCCGTCATCGTCATGGCCATCGCGTGGCGGATCGTGCCGCGCATAGCCCAACCGATCTTCGCGGGCGAGTTTCATCTGCCGACCAAATCCGATCTCACCCCTCGCCTTATCGGCGGAGCTGCCTTGTTCGGGATCGGCTGGGGAATTGCTGGGCTGTGTCCGGGACCCGGAATCGCTGCTCTCGTGATCGAACCTGCAGCGGCCGCGATATTCGTCGTTGCCATGCTCGCCGGCATGGCTGTCGTCCGGCTTTTCGAAGGGGCATCATCATGAAGCTTGTCAGTGTAAGCGATACCTTCGCCGTCTCCCCTCAGCTTGAGCCGAGCGACATGCGCGGGCTTACCGACGCAGGATTTAACACGGTAATCTGCAACAGGCCGGATGGCGAAGAGCCCAGCCAGCCAACCGTAGCATCGATGCGAGAAGCAGCGGAAGCGGCCGGGTTGGCCTTCCATCATATTCCGGTTTCTGGAGGCGAGTTTCCGCCGGTCGCGATCAAGGCCTTCGCCAAGGTCCGCCAAGAAGCGGACGGCAAGGTGCTCGCCTTTTGCCGGACCGGGACGCGCTCGATCACGCTCGACGCACTCGCCAACGTCGAGGACGAATCCGCCGCCGAGCGCATCAATCGCGCCAAGCAAGCGGGCTACGATCTGTCGGGCTTGCGCGACCAGCTTGGCGAATAACGAGAAAACATTGGAGAGTTTGTCATGGCCCGATGCCTAAATCATGAAGTTGTCATCATCGGCGGAGGCTCGGCAGGAATTGCGACCGCTTCTTCCATGCTGAAGCGGCGCCCATCGCTCGATATCGCAATCGTCGAGCCGAGCGAAGATCACTACTATCAGCCCGGGTGGACGATGGTCGGCGGCGGTGTCTTCGAGGCGTCAGCGACCAAGCGCACCACGGCGAGCGTAATGCCGAAACAGGCGAACTGGTTGAAAACGGCCGCCGCGTCTTTCCAGCCCGAAAACAATCAGGTCACGCTCAGCGAAGGGACGACGATCAGCTACCGTGTTCTGATTGTCGCTCCGGGCATCCGGCTCGCCTGGGAGAAGATCGACGGGCTGGAAGAGACGCTCGGCAAAAATGGCGTCACCTCCAATTATCGCTACGATCTGGCACCCTACACCTGGGAGCTCGTGCGCAACCTGAAATCGGGCCGCGCGATTTTCAGCCAGCCGCCTATGCCCATCAAGTGTGCAGGCGCGCCGCAGAAGGCGATGTATCTGTCATGCGATGCCTGGATGGAGCGCAGCGTTCTCGACAACATCGACGTTGAATTCCGTAATGCCGGCGGCGTCCTGTTCGGGGTGAAGGAATACGTCCCGGCGCTTATGGAATATGTCGAGAAATACGGGATCGATTTGAAGCTCAACCAGAAGCTCGTCGCGGTCGATGGCCCCGGCAAGAAGGCTGTCTTCAACACCGAAGCCGGTGAAGAAACAGTCGAGTTCGACATGCTCCATGCGGTCCCACCGCAAGTTGCCCCGCAGTTCATTGCCGACAGCCCTCTCGCAAATGCCGAAAGCGGCTTTGTCGATGTCGACAAGTTTACGCTCCAGCACGTCCGCTATCCTAACGTCTTCGGTCTCGGCGATGCGGGATCAACTCCCAACGCCAAGACGATGGCGGCTGCGCGCAAGCAAGCCCCCATCGTCGCGGTCAATGCGCTCGCCCAGCTCGATGCGAAGCAGCCTGTGGCCGATTACGATGGCTACGGCTCCTGCCCGCTGACCGTGGAACGCGGCAAGATCGTGCTCGCCGAATTCGGATATGACGGGAAGCTCCTGCCAAGTTTTCCGAAATGGGTGATCGAAGGCACAAAGCCGCGCAAGCTCAGCTGGCTGCTCAAGTCGGAGGCGCTGCCGTGGATTTACTGGAACGGCATGCTGAAGGGCCATGAGTGGCTCGCCAAACCGCATCCGAAGAAGGCTGCCTGATCGTGGGCGACAGCAATCCAAGGCCGGCTGGCGGGCCGTCCGGCTTGCCCCGCCGACACAAGCCGGGACTGCTGGCGCAATACTTCCCGATCCTCGACTGGAGCCGGACCTACAATGGATCGGTGCTTACGAACGATCTCGTCGCGGCGATCATTGTCACGATCATGCTGATTCCGCAGAGCCTCGCTTACGCCCTGCTTGCGGGACTGCCGCCTGTCGTGGGTCTTTACGCCTCGATCCTCCCGCTGGTTGCCTACGCGATCTTCGGAACAAGCCGCACGCTCGCGGTAGGGCCTGTTGCGGTCGTATCGCTGATGACGGCAAGTGCTGCCGGAGCGGTCGCGGCGCAGGGCACCGAACTTTATCTCGATGCGGCAATTACCCTCGCTGCCTTGTCCGGCGTCATGCTGGCCGTGCTCGGGTTCCTGCGAATGGGGTTCCTCGCCAACCTCCTCTCGCACCCCGTCATCAGTGGCTTCATCACCGCCAGCGGCATACTGATTGCAACGAGTCAGCTGAAGCATATTCTTGGCGTGTCGGCAGGCGGCGATAACTGGCCCGAAATGCTTGGCGGGCTCGCCGCCGCAATCGGCACGATCAACCCGTGGACACTCGCCATTGGCATTCCGGCCACGTTGTTCCTTTTCTGGGTTCGCAAGGGCCTGAAACCATCACTGGTGAAGCTGGGCCTTGCTCCGCGCGCCGCCGACATCGCGGCCAAGGCGGGTCCGGTGATCGCGGTGGTCGCAACGATCCTCGCCGCCATCGGCCTCAATCTCGAGGATCGCGGTGTGAACCTCGTCGGTGCAATTCCGCAGGGCCTTCCGCCTTTCGCCCTGCCGTCGACCGATCCGGGTCTGATCGGGCAGCTGTGGGTCCCCGCGCTGCTCATTTCGATCATCGGCTTCGTCGAGAGCGTATCGGTTGCGCAGACGCTTGCTGCGAAGCGCCGTCAACGGATTGCACCGAACCAGGAATTGATCGGCCTAGGCGCATCGAACATCGCCAGCGCCTTCTCTGGGGGCTACCCTGTCACCGGGGGATTTGCCCGCTCAGTCGTCAACTTCGATGCCGGGGCGGAAACGCCCGCAGCCGGAGCTTACACCGCTGTCGGCATTGCGCTGGCGGGACTGTTCCTGACCCCGCTGCTCTACAGCCTGCCGATCGCCACACTGGCCGCGACAATCATCGTCGCGGTTCTCAGCCTAGTCGATCTCAAAACGCCGGGCCAGCTGTGGAACTACTCCAAGGCTGACTTCGCCGCGCACATGGCTACGATCGCCATCACGCTCCTTGCGGGTGTTGAACTGGGTGTGATTGCGGGCGTTGGCGTAGGCCTGTTGCTCTATTTATGGCGCGCTAGTCGCCCGCACGCTGCCATTGTCGGCCGTGTCCCCGAGACCGAGCACTTTCGCAATGTCGACCGGCATCAGGTTTTCACAGTCCCGCACATTCTCTCGATCCGGATCGACGAAAGCCTGACCTATCTCAATGCGCGGTGGCTCGAGGAATATGTGCTGGAGCAGATCGCGGACCGGCCCGAGGTGCGCCACGTCATCCTGATGTGCAGCGCGGTCAACGAAATCGACGCTTCCGGCCTCGAAAGCCTCGAAGCGATCAATCACCGCATGATCGACGCCGGAATCGGGCTGCATCTTTCCGAAGTGAAGGGCCCGGTGATGGACCGGCTAAAGCGGACGCATTTCGTGGACGAACTGAACGGGCAGGTCTTCCTGTCGCAAAATCGCGCGTTCCGGGAATTGGCGACAAACGGCGGACCACCAATTGAACCAATCCCCGATGCCGCGAGGGGCATGATCTGATGCCTGCCATTCCCGACAAGGACACCCGCTGCCGCAAGATCGAAGCTCTGATCGCATCCGGGAATGGCGTTTGCGAGAGCTGCCGCGAAATCGAGATCTCCGAAAAGACCTTCTATCGCTGGCGCAAGGCACGCGCCGAAAAGCAAAACGGATAAAGACATGTTCGAACAGCTAGATGCCCTGCTGCTGGCCCGTATCCAGTTCGCCTTCACGGTGAGCTTTCACTTCATCTTCCCGGCCTTTTCCATCGGTCTCGCAAGTTATCTTGCAATGCTCGAAGGTCTCTGGCTGAAGACCGGCAAACCCATTTATCTCGACCTTTTCAAATACTGGCTGAAAATCTTCGCCATCGCCTTCGCGATGGGCGTCGTTTCGGGCATCGTGATGTCCTACCAGTTCGGCACGAATTGGTCGGTCTTTTCCGACATTGCGGGGCCGGTGATCGGACCGCTGATGGCCTATGAGGTGCTGACCGCATTCTTCCTCGAGGCAGGCTTCCTTGGGGTCATGCTGTTTGGGATGAACAAGGTCGGCAAGAAGCTGCACTTCGCGGCCACGCTCATGGTCGCGGTTGGCACCTTCATCAGCGCCTTCTGGATTCTTTCGGTCAACAGCTGGATGCAAACACCCGTAGGGTATGAAATCGGGGCGAGCGGACAATACCTGCCAGGCGAAAGCTGGTGGGACATCGTCTTCAATCCGAGCTTCCCCTATCGCCTGGTCCATACGGTCATCGCCGCTTACCTCACGACCGCCTTCGTGGTCGGCGGGGTCGGAGCCTGGCACCTGCTGAAGGACCGGACAAACCTTCACGCACGCAAGATGTTCTCGATGGCGATGTGGATGGCGGCCATCGTTGCGCCGATCCAGATCTTCGCGGGCGACATGCACGGGCTCAACACCCTCGAACACCAGCCGCAGAAGGTCATGGCAATGGAAGGTCACTTCGAGAGCCATCCGGATGGTGCGCCACTGATCCTGTTCGGCATTCCGAACAGCGAGGAGAAGCGTGTCGACTACGCGATCGAAATTCCCAAGGCATCGTCGCTGATCCTGAAGCATGATCTGAATGCGCCACTTGCCGGTCTGGACACAATACCGGACGACGAGGAACCGCCGGTCGGCATCGTCTTCTGGTCATTCCGGATCATGGTCGGGATCGGCTTTGCCATGCTTGCTATCGGAGCGTGGAGCCTGTTCGCTCGCTTCCGCAAGAAGCTCTACGAATGGCCCATGCTCCATCGCGCAGCCTTGGTCATGGCTCCCAGCGGTTTCGTTGCGGTCATCGCTGGTTGGATCACGACGGAGGTCGGTCGGCAACCGTATGTGATCTACAACCTGTTGCGCACGGCAGATGCTGCGAGCCCGCTGGATGCCCCCGCGGTCGCCGCGTCATTGCTCGCTTTCGTGGTAGTCTACTTCGCGGTCTTCGGCGCGGGCGTCTGGTATATCCTGCACCTGATGCACAAGCCACCGCACGCGGGCGAATATGGCGTCAAGCGCGGGGACACCGGGCCGATCCGGACCGCCGGCATTACGCCTGGCCCGTCACAGAACCCGGGCGATCCCGATACACTCCCGCGCGATCACGAGGAGGCGACCGATGGACGTTAACGTGGACCTGACGACAATCTGGGCGTTCATCATCGCCTTCGCAGTCTTCGCTTACGTCGTGATGGACGGGTTCGACCTCGGCATCGGAATCCTCTTTCCAACGTTCGTTGTCGGCCCGGAGCGCGACCGGGCAATGAACTCGATCGCGCCCGTCTGGGACGGAAACGAGACGTGGCTGGTTCTGGGCGGCGGTGGATTGTTCGCAGCTTTCCCGCTGGCCTATGCGGTTATCCTGCCCGCGACCTACCCGCTCATCATCGCAATGCTCCTGGGGCTGGTGTTTCGAGGCGTCGCGTTCGAATACCGCTGGCGTGATCCGGGGCACCGCCGATACTGGGACGCGGCTTTCACCGGCGGCTCGCTGGTCGCGGCGATGGCGCAGGGTATGACGCTGGGTGCGCTTCTTCAAGGCATCGAAGTCGTGGACCGATCCTATGCAGGCAGCTGGTTCGACTGGCTCACGCCCTACACGCTACTGACCGGCCTGGGCACGGTTGCCGGCTACGCTCTGCTTGGCGCGACCTGGCTGGTGTGGAAGCTTGACGGGGAGAGTCAGCATCATGCCCGAAAGCTAGCCAAGCGGGCGGCATGGGCAACGCTGGTGCTGATGGGAGGCGTCAGCCTCTACAATGTGTTCCTGAACGCCGAATATGCCGAACGCTGGCTGACGGCGCCGGAGATCTACTTCGCCGCACCGGTTCCGATCCTCACGGCGGTGATTGCCGTCATGTTGCTGCGAGCTCTTTCGGTCGACCGGCACAGCAAGCCGTTCTGGCTGAGCCTTGCGTTGTTCTTCTTTGGGATGGCCGGCCTCGGCGTCACCATGTGGCCCTATGTCGTTCCGCCGGGCCTCACGATCTGGGACGCCGCTGCGCCGGAGCGCAGCCAGATCTTCATGCTAGTGGGTGTCGCAATCACCATGCCGCTCATCATCGCCTACACCGCCTGGGCCTACTGGGTGTTCCGCGGCAAGGTGGCGGACGAGGGATATCACTGATGGACGAGCCACAGGATCGCCCGCTCTGGCAGCGGCTCGGTTGGATGTTCGTGATCTGGCTTGCGAGCATAACCGTGCTGGGTCTCGTAGCCTCGATCATCAGGTTCTGGCTGAAAGCGTAACTGACGTCATCGGCGCTCTAGAAGGTTATATGAGATAGTTAAGTGATGGAGGCACCATCAAACGGAAATAGTGCGTTTTCAGCCTTTCGGTCTTGCCAGTTGGTTTATCACTTATTGCAATCGATAATTTGAATTGGGCAGCGTATCTGGGTCTCTCTACAAAGGGTGCATCGACACGAAACAAGGAAATCGAAATGAGCCTTCACATCGGTGACACCGCCCCCGACTTCACCGTCGACACCCAGAATGGCGAGATCAGCCTGCACGACTGGGCTGGCGATAGCTGGGTGTTTTTCTTCAGCCACCCGGCCGACTTCACCCCCGTCTGCACTACAGAGATGGGCCGCACCGCGCAGCTCGCCAGCGAGTTCGACAAGCGCAATGTGAAGCCACTTGGCCTCTCGACCGACACTGCCGAAGAACACGCCAAGTGGATCGAAGACGTCAACGACACCCAGAACACCAACCTCGTATTCCCGATCGTCGCTGATGCCGATCTCAAGATCGCGAAGCTTTATGACATGATCCATCCGGATCAGAGCGAGACGGCGGCTGTGCGGTCGGTATTCATCATCGATCCGGACAAGAAGATCCGGCTCACCATGACGTATCCCATGAGCGTGGGACGAAACTTCGACGAGATCCTGCGCGCGATCGATGCGCTCCAGTTCAGCGACAAGCATGGCGTGGCAACGCCCGCTGATTGGCGCGAAGGCAAGGATGCGATCATTCCACCGTCAGTTTCCGACGACGATGCGAAAGCGCGTTTCCCGCAGGGCTTTACTACGCTTCGTCCCTACCTCCGCACAGTGAAAATCGATTGAGCGTCCGCCCTCATCGAATCTTTTGAAAGCGGGATCGGTTCGCGCCGGTCCCGCTTTTTCCATATAAAGGAGGCACTATGCTGCTCGAAAAGATCAAGACCCCCGGCCTGTCCCACCTGTCCTACCTGATTGGTTCGGGCGGGAAGGCGGCCGTCATCGATCCGCGCCGCGACTGCGAATGCTATGTCGAAATGGCACGCGCCGAGGGGCTGGAGATTACCCATATCTTCGAAACCCATCGCAACGAGGATTTGGTTTCGGGGGCGCCCATCCTGAGGGAACTGACCGGCGCACGCGTCCTGCACGGCCCCAACCCTGCCGGCGCGGTCGAATATGCTGAGACCGCGCGCGAAGGTGATGAGTTCGAGATAGGGCAGCTCAAAATCCAGGTGCTGGAAACGCCGGGGCATACGGACGACCATCTTGCCTTTGCGCTACACGACACGGCTTATCCAGATGGCCCGGTAGGCGTATTCACTGGAGACGCTCTGTTCGTTGGTGATGTCGGACGCACGGATTTCTATCCCGATCGCAAGCGTGAGGTCGCCGGGCTTCTTTACGACTCGCTACAAAAGATCCTGGCACTCGGGGATCAGGTCATTCTCTACCCCGCTCATGGCGCGGGCTCCGTCTGTGGATCGGGGATGGCCGAACGGGAATTCTCGACCCTCGGCCACGAACGCGCGAACAATCCGCGCCTGCAGTTCGAAAGCCGCGATGCCTTCATCGATTTCAAGGTGGAGGAAAATCACTACCAGCCGCCTTACTTCCGGCTGATGGAGCGCCTCAATCTGGAAGGCGGCGAAGCTGCGCCTCGTGTTATGCGACCCAGGCGCCTGTCGCTGTCCAAATTGAGTGACATCGATGTCGACCACCTGGTGGATGTGCGCGAGCCGCTTGCCTTTGCGTCCGGCCATCTGCCCGGTTCCATGAACCTGCCGATTGGCATGATCTCGGCATTCGCAGGATGGTTCATCCGCGAAAGCGAGAGTGTCGCTCTCATTGCTTCCGATGAAGACCAGCTCGAAGTTGCCATGACGCATCTCGTGCGGATCGCACTCGACGATATCCAGGGCGGCTATGTCGGCGTCGTTCCTGCAGCTGCGCAAGGCAAATCGATGCGGACTATTCCGATGATTGGAACCGAGGAAGTCGAACGTCGCTTGGAAGGTGGCAAAGATGGCTGGACTCTGCTTGACGTCAGGGATGCGGACGAACGCGCGGAAGGCGCGATCAAAGGCTCCCAGCACATCTACGTGGGCGAACTCAACGAGCGCTATCGCGACCTTGATCCGGCGCAGCACTACACGTTGATGTGTGCCAGCGGAATGCGGGCCACGGTTGCTGCCGGCTGGCTGGCAAGCCGCGACTTCAAAAATCTGGACGTCTATCTCGGCTCGATGGGAGCCTGGAAAGCGGCCCATGACTGAACCGGATCAGGCGGCCTTCTGGAATGAGCGTTATTCGGCGGACGATTATCTGTTCGGCACCGCGCCCAACGCATTTCTGGCTCGCGAGGTGCATCGCCTGACCCCGGGATCGAACGTCCTGGCGGTCGCCGAAGGCGAAGGGCGAAACAGCGTGTTCCTGGCCCAGCACGGCCATCGCGTCGTCGCTAGCGACGTTTCGGAAAGGGCGCTCGATAAAGCGAGAGCTCTTGCAGAGCGGCGAGGGGTCGAAGTCGAATATCGGCATGTAAACTTAGCCGATTGGGAATGGCCGGCGGAAGCATTCGATGCGGTGGTCGGCATCTTCATCCAGTTTGCTGGTCCCGAGCTGCGTGAGGACATCTTCGGTGGCATGCATCGCTCGCTGAAGCCGGGTGGTCTGCTGCTGCTCGAAGGCTACCGCGAAGAACAGCTGGCCTATGGGACAGGCGGTCCGCCCAATATCGAGAACCTATATACGGAGGACGGTTTGCGCCGCGCCTTCTCGGCGTGGGAGATCGAATTGCTCGATGCCTACGATGCCGAGATCGAGGAGGGGACCGGCCATTCGGGCAAGTCGGCGCTGATCGACCTGATTGCGCGGAAGCGCAGTTGAAGAATGCCAGCCGGAGCTCCAGCCCCGGCTGGCATCACGATCAGAAGTTTGCGCTCGTGCGGATCCAGACACCTCGACCATAGCCTGGCAGTCGTTCGCTCAGCGGCACGTCAGATGCCTCCCCACGGTTCCTGCCTGCTAGGTGCGGCTGGTAGAAAGTGTCGAATATGTTCTCGACACCAGCTTCGAGCTTCACACCATCGCGCAGTCTGAACTGCGCGAACAATCCCGCAATGACATAACCCTCGCTGGTATCCTCGTCGTTGCTGATCGAAACGGCATTCTGATCTGCCGCACCTGTCAGCTCGCCGCCAATGGCGAATCGATCGCCCTCATAGGCAATCGAGATACGCCCATTCAGGGGAGGAACGCGGTAGAGATCATCGTCGATATCTCTCCTCATGCCTCGCACGTAATTCACGGTGCCGTCGATCAGGACGCGCGCTGTCGGTCGGACGGTAAAATCCAGATCCATGCCGTAAAATTCGGCGTCGACATTGCGGAACGTCAACGGCGTCGGATCACCGTTCATATTCGCCACCATTTCGACCGGCGTATCGAGCACGCCAACGGTTGCATCGAAGGGAGTGCCCTGGATGAAATCGTCGACCCGGCGATAGTAGGCGGTCGGGCGAAACGTGAAGACTTCACCGTTAAAATCGGCGCCGGCCTCCAAGGTATAGGCTACCTCTGGCTCGAGAGCCTGATTGCCCACATAGATATTCCCGTCCGCCAAGCCATAGCTCGCTTCCGTCGGTAACCATGCGAAACGTTCCAAAAGGCTTGGAACACGAGTCTTGCGCGATAGGGTCACACGCGGGACGAATTCACCCATCGGGACCCATGCCCGTGCAACCACATCCACCGTCGTATCGCTTTGCTCGCGTCCGGATGCAGCGAATGCTGCCGCGAGCATACGCGGTCCCATCGGAACGGCTGTTCCGAGCTGGGGGACCCCTGCGGTCTGGCTGGTGCGATCAAGACGCGCGCCAAGTTCGAACTCGGCAGCTCCGATACCGCCACGCCACTGAACGAAGCCGCCGATGCGTTCCGAAGACAAGTTCGGTTGGGCTTCCAGAAAAAAGGCGGCATTGGTCGGGTTGGTGATCGTCACGTCCTTGTCGACCATCTCGACATCGCCGCCCACGGTTACATTGCGCCAATCCGAGCCGAAGCGCAGTGCAATTTCGCCGGTGTTGGTGTCAGCGTCCGCGAACGTCGCACGTGCTCGCATGGCTTGAGCTGCCGGCTGCCTGGTCGTCTGGTTGTCCATAAGGTGACGAACAGCAACATGGCCCATCCGTAGCTCAAGATGGAGGTCATCGGTAAGCTGCCCCCTGTAACCGGCCTGAAGGAAGTCGGTATCGAAATAGACGATGTCCAGCGCGAAAGGCGGGTTGCCGGTCGGGTCGGTTTCGCTGCGCCGGTATTCGACGAAGAATTCGCCTTCACCAGCACGAAAGCCTCCTTCGACACCATAAAGCTGTCGCTCGAAAGATGTGCCGATAGCCGTGCCACCAGCGTAATCGTAATCGTCACCTTCCTCGCGGCTACCGATGACGCCTAGTCGCCACCGAAGTGTCGCAATGCCGATCTGCCCGCCAATCGCGTAGCTATTGTCGACACTTCGATATTGCCCCGCTGCGTAGGCGTTGGCGGCAAGCTCACCGGTGTCGGAGAAGCGCGTCCCGACAAGCTGCGCATTGACCGCAGCGGACAGGCTCGGCCCTTGTGATACGGGCGCCGTGCCCCGTGTGATCTCGATCCGGTCGATAAGGATGGAAGGGGCGTAATGCAGTGGGGGATCCATGGCGTTTGGCCCGCCGGATGCAAACCTCTGGCCATTGATACGGCCGAGAACACGTTCTCCGAATAGTCCTCGATAGGACAGCTGTCCCGAAAGAGCGCCGTTCTGAATCAGTGCACCTCCGGGCGTGCGCGCGGCAATTCCCGCTGCGTCGGCTGGAATTGCAATCTGCTCTGGAGGGGATTGGTTATCCGCTTGGAACGGGTCGGTCTTCGATGCCGTTACTATGATCGTATCAGTAAGCAGATCGTTGGCGCTGGAACGATCGTCCTCTGGCGCATTGGATTGCCGGGCAACTACGGCATCTGGTGCCGCGATAAGCGAAAGAGCCGAGGCACTGAAAAGCGCCCGGCGAAGGGGAAATTTCATTGGTCATATCCTGAATACGGAAGTGCGTGATCAACTCCGCTGGTCGCAGAGCGCGTTCAGGAAAAAATTGGTGGGCCTGTTGGCGGAGGTGGCGGTGCCGCCAGACCCATCCCGATGCCGACATTTGAAGCAAGGAGAGGCGAGTCTGCTTCAAAGCCTTTGACTGGTTCTGCCATCGGCGGAGAAACGGGCGGGACCGCGAATGCGTTCGCCACCACGCCGTAGGGGCACGGATCGCTGGCCGCTTGGTGGTCGTCGCCGGAATGCTGATCGGCACCATGCATAGCATGGTCGACCCGAGCTTGAGCGAGCGCTTCGAACCTTATGCGCTGTGCTTCGGTTAATCCTTGCGAACAGATGCGGACGACAAATCGACCATCGCGTGCCTTCGCCGGCATCCAACCTGTCGGAACGACATTCGCAAAGATCAGCGCAATCGCTGATAGCAGCAGGATCATGCATCTTGGCAAAGGTGGCGAACGTCGTCGCATGAACTTCGCCTAGAGCCACGAAAAACGTGCCTCAAGCACCAAATCTAGGCTACTGGGAATCGCATCGCATCAGTGTTGGGTTGTGGTCCGTCGCTCGCCAGAAGCAGTGTGTCCGCAATCGGCCGAACCCCAGTTGCGAGGATCTGCCTTGGAAGTAAATGAGGGCTGGATTGTGGGCCGGGCCGCCGAATGCGCGCGGATTTCCGATCACTTGTCAATTAGTTGGCCCGTAATCACGATAGCTTTTTTGGGACTCGAATCTTGATTTGCTTCTCCGTCAGGGAGTGAATGTTCCGGCAGGCTCTGCGTAGCTCTTGATGCTCTTTTTGGGGCTTTCATGCCAGCCGATATTGAATGCCCAATAGGTCGGAAAGAAATAGAGCGTTGAGTAAGGGAGGTGCTCGTGGATCCATCGAGCGAGTATCTGCCAATCGCCTTGCTCTTGGTGATTGGCCCAGAAACTGGGAACGACCTCACAAGCCATCGCCCCCATGTGTCCGTTCACATCGAGGCGATCCCAGATGTGCCCCGCGAAATTGCTCTCGTTCGAAGCACAGGTGTAGCCGGCCTTCTTCTTGCGCTGCATCGCATTGCAAAAGCCATTTACCTCACACGAGCGATACGCAGACCGGATCGCAATCCTGCCCCAATGGTCTTGAAGGGGTTCGAGCAATTCCTCGCATAGGTGTCTGCCTGCCTTGATCGCCAGGTCTGGATCATCTGGCGGTTCTGCATCGACCAGCCCACCACTCGGCGGGAGTAAAGGTCGATCACCACCGCCAGATAGGCAAAGCC
>NZ_MWMO01000033.1 GCF_002556635.1 Novosphingobium sp. PC22D
GCGAAACGCGCCGTCGTCTCGCGGATCATCCGCGCGCTCTCGCCAAGCGCAAAGTCAAAGTCTGGGGTCGCGCGCATGGCGGTTCTCTCCTGGGTCTATCGCGGGTCGGCCGATCGCTACCTCGGCCGACGCCACGCATTAGACCCGAAACACCGCCGGAAGCCAGTCGAGCGTGAGAAATTTTATTGCGCGGTCAACAAAGAAACGATCACTCCCCAGTCGACGAACTTGAAGTTTTGCGCGGCTGGCGCGTTGTCACCGTCCTGCGCGACGAAGAGGCCGCGCGGGTAGGCATCGCCGAACGATCCGGTCGCGAGTTCGATACCGTCGGTCTCGCTGGTCGCGCCCAGGGAACCGGCGGCGATGCGAAAGCGACCGACGGGATCGCCCGTGGCGAGGTCGAACACGGCATAGGCATTGTCGCCCTGGCTCGACGCGATCAGCCAGGACCTGCCCTCGCCCCGATCGATCGCAAGTCCTTCGACGTCGGCGACGAGGCCGTCGGCGACACCGACCTCGGCAAAGCTCTGCGCCCCCGGCTGAGGCTGCGACAAGTCGAACCGCCAGATGCCGACGTTCTCCTCGCCGAGGTAGAGGTTGCCGGTGACATCGTCGACGACGCAGCCTTCCGACTGCGTGGCGACCTTCATCGAGCGAAGATAGCGCGGCGCGATCGCGCCCGCGTTCTCGACGAGCGCGGTTTCGGCGACTTCGCCGTCCTTCATCACCACATAGGCGCGCGCCAGTTCGCCTTCGCCCAGCGCCTTGCCCATACAGAAGCCGTAGGCCTCCGCGGGGCCGTGTGATTCTGGCAGGAACGGATGAGCGCCAAGCTGCGTGAGCCTGGCGCTCCGGCCGTCGAGCAGAAACAGGGCGATCCGTGGCCGGGCCGGGTCGGTCCGGTCGCTCGCCGCGACGAGAATGCGCCCGTCCCCGAGTTCACGCAGATCGACATTGTTGAGCGCGCCCGCCGCGACGAAATCGCGGGTCTTGCCATCGAGGCCGTAGACGTAGAGCCCCGCTTTCTTGTCGGTCCCGAGCACGAGGCTCGCGGCTGGATCGGCGGCGTTGCGCCAGATCGCCGGATCGTCGGCCGCATCCGCCTTGGCCGTGCCGACCGGGGCCGTCTCGCCTTTGGCGACTATGTCGACGGCGGGCAGGGACACGCCCGCCGTCGACCCGGCGGTGGCGCATCCGGATACGCACGCCGCTAGAGCCAGAAGAGCACTCGATCGCATTTGAAAAAACGGCTGCATCAGAACGTCATCCGCGCGCCGAACTTGAAGGTCGGGCCGTACTTCTCATACTGCAGGAGCTGCTGACCGCCCCCGTTGTTCTGATAGGCGAAGTACTTGGCGTTGTTCACGTTGATCCAGTCGGCAAAGAGGCGAATCTGGTCAGTGAGCCGGTACTTGGCCGAGATGTCCACCTGGAAATGGTCGTTGACGATGCGATCCTCGCCGGGATCGCCGCCGATCTCGTCGAGATAGGCGTCGCGATATGTGCCCGCGACGCGCAGCGTGAAAGGCCCCTTGTCGTAGCCGAGCACCGCGTTGAACGTGTTCTTCGAATTGCTCGGCAGCCTGATCTTGCGGCCATCGAACAGTTCACCTTCCGACCAGGTGTAGGTGTAGTTGAGCTGGGTCAGCAGCCCGTCGAATGGCGCAGGCAGCATGGTGAACGCCTGGCTGAAGCTCGCCTCGATACCGGCGACCTCCGCCTTGCGGCCGTTGATCGGGATCACCGCCTCATCGAAGGCAATGCCGCGATAGACGCCGTTGTAGGGTGCGTCGTCTGCTTCGTACTCGGCCTCGACGATGAAGTTGTCGATGGTCTTGTAGAAGCCGCCCAGCGAGACCGCGCCGTTGCCAGAGAAGTAATAGGCGACGTCGGCATCGATGTTCCATGCCTTGTAAGGCTTGAGATCGGGGTTGCCGAACTCGCCCTCGCGCTCGTTGTCGTCGTTCTGCTCGACCGCGAAGCGCGGGGCGAGCGCGGACAGCTTGGGCCGCACCAGGCTCTTGTAGCCCGCGAGGCGCAGGACGAGATCCTGTTTCGGCTCGAAGCGAAGCGTGAGGCTGGGCAGCCAGTCCTCGTACTTGCGGCGGAACCGGACCGGCTCGATGAACACCGTGTCGTCCTCGAGTTCAACACCGTCGACCACCGCGCCTTCCTCGGCGAGCGTGACCGTGTTGCCGTCGATCACGTTCTTGGTGCGCTCGTAACGTACGCCGCCGATTACCCGCAGCGTCGAGGTTTCCCACTTGCCGAGCAGGTAGGCCGCGACGATGTCCTCACTGACCGCGTAATCCTCGACCGCCGAATCGAAGATGCTGTCGATCTCCTGGAATTCGAACGCATCGAAGTTGTCGTGGAAGTAGTCGGTCGCGCCGGTGTAGCTGGGAACCGGCTCGAGCACGGTGAAGCGATAGGTCTGCTGGCCGAGCACATCGGCCAGCGTGAGGTCGTCGTTCTCGTAGAATTCGACGGTCTTGTCGTAGGTCTTGTCGCGCCAGCGCGCCTTGGCGCCCGCCTGCACGGTAAAAGTGCCGCCGGCCATCGCGAACTCGCGCGCGATATCACCCTTGAGCGCGTATTCCTCGTCCTGCGAACTCGACAGCGCGGTGTATTCGATGTCGTCGAGTTCGTACTGGCCGGGATCGATGAACAGCCCGTTGTTCGAGGTCACGTTGAACAGCGGCAGGCGGCGATCGGAGTAGTCGAGCGTGACGCCGAAGCCCTCGTCCTCGAACTTGCGTTCGAACTTGGCCGGGTCGACCGAGCCGTTCTCCTTTTCGGAGGATTTGGCCCAGCTCGCCGACCAGTTGAACTTCCAGGTCCCGGTGTCGGTGTCGCCGCCGAGAACAAGCGAGCGGATGCGCTGACGTTCGAAGCGGTCCTTGATGTCGCGCTCGACCTGAATCTCGCCGTTGGAGTCCTCGAACACCGCGGTGTCGGCGGTGCCGCCGACCGGCGCGGAGTCGCCGAAATCGAAGCTCAGCCGGCGGCGGTATTCCTGGTCGTCGAACTGGCTGAAATTGCCGCGTGCATAGAGCGTGGTCGTATCCGAGGCGCGGAAGTCGATCGACATGGCGGCACTGATGCGCTCGCGCTCGACATCGTAGTCGCGGTACTGGAGATCCTCGGCGTAGGCGACGCCGTCCTCTTCTTCCCAGTCGTCGGCCTCGACGTTGTCGGTCTCGAACTTGCGCTTGTAGTACGAGAGGCCGCCGGCGATCCCGAGATTGTCCGAAAGCTTCGTCGAGAAGTCGACGCTGCCCTTGGGCGTGACCACGTTGGCGTAGTCGTTGTAGCTGCCCTCGATCTTGGCGGCGTAATAATCCTTCTTGCGGTCGAAGGCGCTGGTGGTGTTGATCTCGATCGAGGCGCCGATGGTGTCGGCGTCCATGTCGGGCGTGAGCGACTTCTTCACCACGATGGATTCGATGATGTCCGACGAGATGACATCGAGCGCTACCGAACGCACGTCGGATTCAGGCGCGGGCAGGCGCACGCCGTTGAGCGAGGTCGAGTTGAGTTCGGGGTCGAGACCGCGAACCGAGACGAAGCGGCCCTCGCCCTGATCGTTGAGGATGTTGATACCGGGAAGGCGGCGCAGCGATTCGGCGACGTTCTGGTCGGGGAACTGGCCGATCGCGTCGCGGGTTAGCACGCTTTCCACGCCGTCGGCGGCGCGCTGGCGCGAAAGCGCGCTGGCCTGGTTCGCCGCCGGCCCGACAACGAGAATGTCCTCGCCGCCGATGCCCTCGAGCGCGAAGTCGGCCTCGACGATGCCGGCCTCGGTCACCGTCACCCTGCGGGTCATCGCCTCGGCGCCGACGTAGCGCGCTTCGACGGTGTAGGTACCCGCCGGAACGTCGGCGAAGACGAAACGCCCGTCGCGGTCGGTGTGGGTTACACGGTCGAGTTCGACGATGCGGACCGTCACGGCCTGAAGGGCGCGAGTCCCGGTCGAATCGACCGCGCTTCCGGCCAGTTCACCGGCGTGCGCCAGGCCGGGAAGCGCGGCGGCGGACGCGAGCAGTGCGACCGCCAGCGCGCGGCGCGAATTGCGAATGTTCATCGGTTGAGCCCCTCATGCGATTTGTTGGGGGCGCGTCTAGGTGCGCTCGATGACACTTGCGTGCCAATCGAATGACAGACTCGTGACGGTCACCCGATCGGGCGCCGAACCGCTTGAATCGGGACGATTAGGATTTTCTTCGCAGGCGCGGAATCAGCCTTGCCGGACAAAGAGGCTGGCCAGCTCGACGTGCGTCGACCAGCGGAACTGACCGACCGGACGCAGCTCGGCAAGACGATAGCCGCCCTCCTGAAGCGTCGCGGCATCACGTGCCCAGCTCGAGGGATTGCAGCTCACGTAAACCACGCGCTCGACGCGGCTCGCGGCGATCTGTGCCACTTGCTCACGCGCACCGGCGCGCGGCGGGTCGAGCAGCACCGCGGCGAAACGGTCGAGTTCCTCGGTCCGCAGCGGGTTGCGGAACAGGTCGCGGTGAAGCGCATGGACCGGGCGCTGCGCCCTGCCCGCCGCCGCCTTGCAGGCAAGATGCGGCTCGCGCGCCGCCTCGGCGGCAAGCACCCTGGTGCCGGGGCCAGCGAGCGCGAAGGCAAAGGTGCCGAGCCCAGCGAAGAGGTCAGCCACGGTGGCCGCGCCCGCGAGCCATTCGCGCGCTGCGCCGACCAGCACGGCCTCGCCGTCGGCGGTCGCCTGGAGGAACGCGCCGGGCGGGAGCCCGACCGGAACCGCCGAGAGAGTCACCGTCACCGGATCGGGCTCCCACAGCGCCTCTGGACCGAATCCCTGGTCCAGCGTCAGGCGCGCGAGCGCATTGTCGCGCGCGAAGTCGAGCATCGCCTCGGTCGCCTCCAGGCCTTCGACCGCGAGCCCCTTGACGGCAAGGTCCACTCCCTGATCGCACAGCGTCATCTCGAGATCGGCCGCGAGCCGCTTGCCGCGCTGCCCCGCGAGCAGCCTGCGCAGCGGCGCGACCATGGTGAAGAGCGCGGGATGCAGCGCCGGACACTCGGCAAGGTCGACGATGCGGTGCGATCCGCCCTCGCGGAAGCCGAGCACGACCCGCCCGCCGATGCGCTGCGCGTGCAGCGTGGCGCGGCGGCGGGCCTGCGGCGGCGAAAGATGTGCGGCGCCAAGCGTCGCCACAGCGAGCCCCTGCCCTTCGGCGGCGTTGCCGACCCGCTCGGCGACAAAACGCGCCAGCGCCGTCTCGTCAAGGTGCTGGAGCTGGCAGCCGCCACACTTGCTGAAATGGCGGCAGGGCGGCGCGGCGTGGTGCGGACCTTCGATGAGCGTGCCGTCGGCGAGCAGCATGTCGCCCGGCGCGGCGCCAGCCACGTGGCGGCCGTCAGCCGTGACGCCGTCGCCCTTGGCGGCGACGCGAACGATACTGCCGGGTTCGTTCACAGGCAGGCGGCGAGCGCGGCGGGAAGCGCGGCGACGAGTTGGATCGCGCTGAAGCCCGGCGGGCACCGGCGCGCGGCTTCGGCGTGGAGCCAGATGCCTTCGCAGGCGGCGTCGAAAGGATCGCCCCCAGTCGCCGCGCGGCTGGCGATGACGCCGGCGAGCACGTCGCCCGTCCCGGCGGTCGAAAGCCAGCTCGTCGCGCGCGGCGCGCAGGCGAGGCGTCCGTCGGGCGCGGCGACGATCGTATCGGGGCCCTTGGCGACCACGATCATCCCGCTCGCGCGCGCCAGAGCCGCCGCGCGCTCCACTTTCGAGCCGCTGCCCGGAAGATCGAAGCCGCGTTCCAGCGCGACGAGTTCGCCTTCGTGCGGCGTTGCGATCGTCGCCGCCTCGCGCCCCGCGAGACTGCGCGGGCCGAGCAGGACCAGCGCATCGGCATCGGCGACGACGGTCGCCGCATCGGCGAGCGCGGTCGCGAGCCGCTCGCGCGCCTTTCCGCCGCGACCGAGCCCGGGGCCCACCAGCACCGCCGAATTGCGATCGTCGGTGAGCACGTCCGACAGCTCGCCGGTATCGACCACGAGGTCGAACGGCGCGCCGTCCGCGCACTCGGCGAACAGCTTCACGTAACCGGCGCCCGCGTGCTGCGCGGCGGTGCTCGCCAGCATGGCCGCACCGGGCATGGCGCCGCCGACCACCGCGAGCAGGCCGCGCCGGTACTTGTGCGAATCCGCTTCGGGAGCGGCGATGCGGGGGCGGCGGATGGTCTGTGCGGCCCCAGGCGTCGGCTTGACGCCGATCCCGACGAAACGCAGCGCCCCCATCGCGGCGGCAGCGGGCATCAGGAAATGAGCGAGTTTCCAGGCACCGAGCGCGACGGTGAGATCGTAGCGCGGCAGACCATCGTTGAGCGGCATGCCGCGATCGGTGTCGATCCCGCTCGGCAGGTCGATCGCGATCGCGTGGCGATGCGCGGCGGCGAGACGGCAGACGAGCGCCTTGTGCTCCTCGCCGAGCGCCCTGGTCTGTCCGCTGCCGAACAGGCAATCGACGAAGACTTCGCCCGACGCGGCCGCATCGGGGCCCAGCACGTCGCCGCGATAGAGCGAGCGGGCGTTGCGCGCCGCGTCGGTACCCGGTTCGCTCGCAGCGATGACCAGAACCTGTCCGCCCCGCGCGCGCAGCGTCTCGGCAATGACGTAGCCGTCGCCGCCGTTGTTGCCCGGTCCGCACAACACGGTGACCTTGTGGCGGCCGGCCATGCGCCAGACCCATTCGGCTGCGCCGCGACCGGCAAGGTCCATCAGCGCCTCGACGCTGGTCCCCGCGTCGATCAGCGCCTGCTCGGCCGCGCGCATCTGCGCGACCGTCAGGACCTGCTCACTTCCCCGCGGCACGCTTCGCAGTCACCGGAAAGAGATAGCGGTCCTCGCCCACGGTCACTGCGAGCTTGTCACCCTCGAGCGTGGTCTGCGCCTCATCCGCGCCGTCGGTGACGGCAAGGCCGCGTCCGTCGGAAAGCACGTCGAAGCGGCGGAAGGCCCCGTCGGGATGGCGCACGACGAGCGAGAGCTTGCCGTCGAGTTCGGAACGCTCGACCGCGCAAACCGGCTTCATCTCGCTCGCCCCGGCTACGGCGCAGGCGACGTGCTCCTCGCCCTCGGCGACCTCGGGCGCCTCCGATGCCGACGAGCAGGCTGCGGCGAACGCGAACAGAACCGGCGCGAGACGCTTCATGCGCTCAACCCCGCTTGAGCTGGCTGACATCACGCACCGCGCCGCGCGCGGCGCTGGTGGTCATCGCCGCATAAGCCTGAAGCGCGGCGGAGACGCGGCGCTTGCGCGGGTGGACCGGCTGCCAGGCGGCGTCGCCCTTCGCCTCCATCGCCGCGCGGCGCTGGTCCAGTTCCTCGTCCGGAATCGCGAGGTTGATCGTGCGGTTGGGAATGTCGATCACGATCGTGTCGCCGTTCTCGACGAGGCCAATCGCCCCGCCCTCCGCCGCCTCGGGCGAAACGTGGCCGATCGACAGGCCCGAGGTTCCGCCCGAGAAGCGCCCGTCGGTGAGGAGCGCGCAAGCCGCGCCGAGCCCTTTCGATTTGAGATAGCTCGTCGGATAGAGCATTTCCTGCATGCCGGGGCCGCCACGCGGGCCCTCGTAGCGGATCACGACGACGTCGCCCGCCTCGACCTGACCGCCGAGAATACCCGCGACCGCCGCGTCCTGGCTTTCGTAGACGCGCGCCTTGCCCGTGAACTTGAGGATCTTCTCGTCGACCCCGGCCGTCTTCACGATGCAGCCGTCGCGCGCGATATTGCCCGAGAGCACCGCGAGCCCGCCGTCCTTCGAGAAGGCGTGTTCGGCCGAACGGATCACACCGCCTTCCCGGTCGATGTCGAGGTCCTCCCAGCGGCGCGACTGGCTGAAGGCGGTCTGTGTCGGCACCCCGCCGGGCGCGGCGGCGTAGAATTCGCGCACGTCGCTCGAAGGCTGGAGCGCGATGTCCCAGCGCGCGATGGCCTCGCCGATCGACTTGGAGTGCACCGTCGGCAGGTCGCGGTTGAGCAGCCCCGCCCGGTCGAGTTCGCCCAGGATCGCCATGATCCCGCCGGCGCGGTGGACGTCTTCCATGTGCACGTCGGCCTTCGACGGCGCGACCTTGGACAGGCAGGGCACCTTGCGCGAGAGCCGGTCGATGTCCGCCATGGTGAAGTCCACGCCCGCTTCGTGCGCGGCGGCGAGGAGGTGGAGCACGGTGTTGGTCGAGCCCCCCATGGCGATGTCGAGGCTCATCGCGTTCTCGAACGCGCCGAAGCTGGCGATCGCGCGCGGCAGTACCGTCTCGTCGTCGCCCTCGTAGTGGCGTTGGCACAAGTCGACGACCTGGCGCCCGGCCTCGCGGAACAGCTTTTCGCGGTCGGCATGCGTCGCCAACATCGAACCGTTGCCCGGCAATGAAAGCCCGAGCGCTTCGGTGAGGCAGTTCATCGAGTTGGCGGTGAACATGCCCGAGCACGATCCGCACGTCGGGCAAGCCGAGCGCTCGATGCTCTTCACGTCTTCGTCGGAATAGGCCTCATCGGCGGCGGCGACCATCGCATCGACGAGATCGAGCGCGTGCTCCTTGCCCTTGAGCACGACCTTGCCCGCCTCCATCGGCCCGCCCGAGACGAACACGCAGGGAATATTGAGCCGCAGCGCCGCCATCAGCATGCCCGGCGTGATCTTGTCGCAGTTCGAGATGCAGACCATGGCATCGGCGCAGTGGGCGTTGACCATGTATTCGACGCTGTCGGCGATGAGGTCGCGGCTCGGCAGCGAATAGAGCATGCCGTCGTGGCCCATGGCGATGCCGTCGTCGACCGCGATCGTGTTGAATTCCTTGGCGACGCCGCCCGCCGCCGCGATCTCGCCCGCGACGAGCTGGCCAAGGTCCTTCAAGTGGACATGGCCCGGCACGAACTGGGTGAACGAGTTCACCACCGCGATGATCGGCTTGCCGAAGTCGGAGTCCTTCATCCCCGTCGCGCGCCAGAGTCCGCGCGCGCCCGCCATGTTGCGGCCGTGAGTGGTGGTGCGGGAACGATAGGCGGGCATTTCGCTAACTCCGATAGGTCTTTGCGCGCTCCCCTACCTTACACGCGCGGGCGACCGAAGCACAAAATCACCTATTCCGCGACCGCGAGCGCAACGTTCTTGCACACGCGGGTCATGCGTTCGGCCCATTCGGCCTGCCCCGCCGCGTCCGCGATGAGGTCCTGGCGGATCTCGATGTAGAGGTAGGGGCGGCCCTCGCTTTCGACGTGGCGCTCGATCGCGGCGTTGTAGATCTTGCCCGAATAGGGAAGCTGGTCGCCGACGACCAGTCCCTCGGCCGCGAGCAGCGGTTCGGCGAGGCGGGCGCCGCGATCGTCCTGGTCGTAGAGCAGGCCGCAGTGCCAGGGGCGCAGCTCGCCGGGCTTGCTGGCAAGGCGCGGGGTATAGCTGTGCAGGATTAGGGTCAGCGCGGGCGGCGCGGCTTCGAGCAGTTCGGTCAGCTTGGCGTGGAAGGGGCGGTGGAAGCGCGCCAGCCGTGCCTCACGGTCGATGCCGATGTTGCCGGGGATGGGGTGCCCGTCGCTCGCCTCGGGGATCGCGGCGGGATCGGCCTCGGTGCGGTTGGTGTCGCAGACGAGACGGCTGACGTTGCCGAGCAGCGCGGCGGTGCCGGGCGTGCGCGCCATGATCGCGGCGACCCCGGCGACGCCGATGTCAATCGCGATGTGCTCGTCCATCAGCGCGGGATCGATGCCGAGCGCGATGTCGCCGGGGACGCGATTCGAGGCATGGTCGGCGACGATCAGCAACCCGCCCCGCGCGGGATCGCCGAGGAGGCGCCAGGCATCGGTCTCTTGGCTCAACGCAGGACTCCCGTCATCTGCCACCACCCGGATCGCACCTCGGCGAACCGCGCGGCCGCCGCATCGCGCGCCGCTATGTCGTCATAGAGCGCGAAGCAGGTCGCGCCCGAGCCCGACATTCTGGCAAGCCATGGCCCGGTCTCGCGCAGAGCATCGAGCACCTCTGCGATCGGCGCCGCGATGGCGGTCGCCGGCGCTTCGAGGTCGTTCCGGCCTGCCAGGGCGATGTGGCGCAGGTTGCCTTCGGGCAGCGGTCCGCGATCCTCACCGTCCCACGCTTTGAAGACCGGCCCGGTCGCGAGCGGAATGCGCGGGTTGACCAGCAGGACCGGCGTTCCGGCGAGGTCGTTGGCGACGGACGCGAGATCGGTGCCGGTGCCGGTGCCGATGCATGCCTCGCTGCGCACGCAGGCGGGCACGTCCGCGCCGAGCTTCGCGGCCCGCGCACGCCAGTCGTCGGGCAAGCCACGCGTGGCCTCGATCATGCGGAACACCGCGCCCGCGTCCGCCGAGCCGCCGCCGAGCCCCGCCGCGACCGGCAGGCGCTTGTCGAGTTCGACCGCCCAGCCCCGCCCGTGCGGCAGAAGGGTGAGAGCCTTCGCGACGATATTGCCAAACGGATCATCGAGTTGAGCGGCGAACTCTCCACGCATCATGATTTCGTCGCGCTCGGCCGGACGGGCCGTCAGACGATCGCCGTCATCGACGAAGGCGAAGAGCGTCTCGAGGTCATGGTAGCCGTCCTCGCGACGCCGGCGAACGTGCAGCGCGAGATTGATCTTGGCATAGGCGGTCTCCGCGATCGGGCGCCCGCTCATCGGCGGAGTTCCATTCAAACGGTCGCGTCGTACTTTGCCGAGGCCGCCTCGAAACTCATCACGGGCGCGCGGATGCTGCCGTCCCGACGGATGACGCCGCCGACGGGATCGATCGCGACAATTTCATAGGGCGCTTGTTCGGGGTCGATTCCGCTGATCACGACATCAAAAGTCCGCGCCGGCCCGCCATGCGGCACGAACCAGTGAATGTTGTCGCGCGGCGAGGACATCGCCGAAAGCATCCCCGTGGAGGCGACGTAGTCGCGGGTGGGGCGCACGATCATCGCCCCTTCCTCGTCGCCGACGCGATCGAAATTGCGGATGCGGAACGCGCCATCGACCACCAGATGCGCCGACACCATATTGCGGTGCCCGTGCGGGGTGATGACATTGCCCGGCGCGAAATCGAACAGCGCGGCGCCATAGCCGAGCTTGCGCGGCTGGCCCTAGCGCGCATACGGTGAAGGCGGCGAAACCCGCGGTCATCGCGCCGCGGCGAGTCAGTCCAAGGTCTTCGCCCGATCCGGCCGGAGCCCGTCGCCAGTCTTCCTCGCGCATAACCGACTCCTTCCGCTTGCTACATGTTCGGGTAGTTCGGACCGCCGCCGCCTTCCGGCGCAGTCCACACGATCTCCTGCCCCGGGTCCTTGATGTCGCAGGTCTTGCAGTGGACGCAGTTCTGCGAGTTGATCTGGAATTTCATCTCGCCGGTGTCCTCGTTCGCAACGTACTCGTAGACGCCCGCCGGGCAATAGCGCGTCGAGGGCCCGCCGTAGACCGGAAGCTCGACCGAGGTCGGGTATTCGGGGTCCTTGAGCACGAGGTGGCACGGCTGGTCCTCCTCGTGGTTGGTGAACGAGTACGAGACGCTGGTAAGCCGGTCGAAACTGATCACGCCGTCGGGCTTGGGATAGACGATCGGCTCGTAGAGGTCCGCCCGGCCCGTGGCGCGGTAGTCCGGGTGGTGCTTCATCGGCCTGGCGACGCCGAAACCGAACAGCGTGCGCAGCCACATGTCGGCGCCCGCCAGCACGGTGCCGAGTTCGCCGCCCCACTTCGCCACCAGCGGTTCGGCGTTCTGGACGAGCTTGAGTTCCTTGGCGATCCAGCTTTCGCGCACCGCCGCGTCGTATTCGTCGAGGCTGTCCTGCTCGCGGCCGGCCTTGATCGCGGTGGCGATCGCCTCGGCGGCGAGCATGCCGCTCTTCATCGCGGTGTGACTGCCCTTGATGCGCGGCACGTTGACGAAGCCCGCCGAGCACCCCGCGAGCACGCCGCCGGGAAACGCCAGCTTCGGCACCGACTGCCAGCCGCCCTCGTTGATCGCCCGCGCGCCGTAGGCCACCCGCTTGCCGCCCTCGAGGATCCCGCGAATCTCGGGGTGCTGCTTCCAGCGCTGGAATTCCTCGAAGGGGTAGACCCAGGGATTCTTGTAATCGAGCGCGACGACGAAACCGAGCGCCACCTGATTGTTGGCCTGGTGGTAGAGGAAGCCGCCGCCCCAATTGTCGCTTTCGGACAGCGGCCAGCCCTGGGTATGGATCACCCGGCCCTGCTCGTGCTTGTCGGGATCGATATCCCACAGCTCCTTGATGCCGATCCCGTAGGTTTGCGGCTCACAATCCGCATCAAGTTCATACTTCTGTTTCAGTTGCTTGGTGAGATGACCTCGTGCGCCTTCGCAGAAGACGGTGTACTTGCCGAGCAATTCCATGCCCGGCTGGTAGTCAGCCTTGTGGCTGCCGTCGCGCGCCACGCCCATGTCGCCGGTGGCGACGCCGGTGACCCTGCCCTGCTCGTCGAACAGAACTTCGGACGCGGGGAAGCCGGGAAAGATCTCGACCTCGAGTTCCTCGGCCTTCTCGGCCAGCCAGCGGCAAAGATTGCCGAGCGAGCCGGTATAGTTGCCGTGGTTCGACATGAACGGCGGCATGATGAAGTGCGGCATCGCGTGCCTGGAACCCTTGGTGAGATACCAGTGCCAGTTGTCGGTCACCGGAGTCTCGGCCATCGGGCAGCCTTCGTCCCGCCAGTCGGGCAACAGCTCGTCGAGCGCCTTGGGATCGAGGACCGCGCCCGACAGGATATGCGCGCCGATCTCCGAACCCTTTTCCAGAACGCAGACGCTCAGTTCCGGATCGACTTGCTTGAGCCGGATCGCGGTCGAGAGACCGGCCGGGCCTCCGCCGACGATCACGACGTCATAGGGCATGGATTCACGTTCGGTCATGGGCCTTCTGGTCCTGTTCTCGTGACTTTCATTGCGCAACAAAGCTCGCAAGTGCCTTGATTGGTGGAGTGCGGCAGGTCAAGACCCGCAGCATGACCGTGGGGACAAAACCCGACCTTGCCCGACAATTCGCGGCGGCGCTCGACTGGTGGCGCGAAGCGGGCGTCGATTGCGACTTCGCCGATGCCCCCGCGCCCTGGCTCGCCGCGCCTGCCGACGACGCCGGGACGGAGGGGGCGGGAGACATGCGCGGCGGCGGCCAGTCCGAGACGCCGCGCGTGCGCGCGCCAGCGGACCGCCCCGCTGCCGCCATGCTCGAACCGGAGGCCCTGCCGAAGGACTTCGCCGCGTTTCGCGACTGGTGGCTCAGCGAGCCCGCACTCGATGAAGGACGCACGGGCCGCCGCGTGCCGCCGCGCGGCGAAGCGAAGGCGCGGCTCATGGTGCTCGTCCCCGAGCCCGAGCGCGAGGATCGCGAAACGCTGCTCTCCGGCCCGGAGGGCACCCTGCTCGCGGCGATCGCCGAGGCGATGGGCCTCGCGGCGAATGCGATCTACGTCGCCAGCGTATTGCCGCGCCACACGCCGGGCATCGACTGGCGCGGCGCAGATCTCGCGCCTCTTGCGCAAGTCGCCGCGCATCATATCGCCCTTGCCGCGCCACAGCGGCTGCTCGTGCTGGGTTTCAACATCTTGCCGCTACTTGGCCACGAACTGCCGCAACGCGCTGCCGTTTTACGCAGCTTTAACCAAGAAGGCATGACGATACCCATGCTTGCCGCTAGAGGACTGGGTGGCATGAGCGATCGCCCGGCCTGGAAGGCCGCCTTGTGGAAGGCTTGGCTCGAATGGGGCTCGGACGATACCGCGCACGAAGCAGGGTGACATTTGGAACATGTCCGGGGTCAAGGATCAGGGAATACCGAAATTGCATACCGTCATCAGGAAAGCTTTGCTGGCCGCCTGCTGCGCCGCACTCGCGGGCCCGGTGCCGGCCTACGCCAACAGCGCCGCGGTCGACTATTTCCGTAACCGCGCCGACCGCAGCGCGGTTCCCTCGCTGCTCAGCCACGATGACCGCGCTTACTACCGCGCGGTGTTCGACGCGATCGAGCGCAAGGACTGGGTCAAGGTCCAGCAGATGTTCGCCGATCGGCCCGATGGTCCGCTCCATCAGCAGGCCCGCGCCGAATACTATCTCGCCGCCGGCTCGCCCAAGATCGAGTTGCCGGAGCTGGAAGCCTGGCTGGCCAAGAGCGCCGATCTCCCCGAAGCCGAACAGATCGGCCGCCTCGCGCTGAAGCGCGGCGCGGCAAGCCTTCCCCAGTTGCCCGCGGAACAGCAGTTCGCGCGGCTTCCCGCGATCGCCAAGCGTATCAAGCCGGCCACGATCAACGACGGGACCATGCCGGCGGGGATTTCCGCGAGCATTCTCGACCGTATCAAGAACGACGATCCGCTGGGTGCGCGTACCCTGCTCGACGGTATCGAGGCCTCGCTCAGCCCGTCCGCGCGCGCCGAGTGGCGCCAGCGCGTGGCATGGAGCTTCTATATCGAAAATCAGGACGCCCCGGCCTACGAACTGGCGCAGCGCGCGACGCAGGGCACCGGCCCCTGGGTCGGCGAAGCGTGGTGGACCGCCGGGCTCGCCGCCTGGCGCCTGGGCGACTGCGACGGCGCGGCCGACGCCTTCCGCAACGCAGCCGCGCGCTCGACCAACGATGAGCTGACTTCAGCCTCCTACTACTGGCAGAGCCGCGCGCTGGTGCGCTGCCGCAAGCCCGAGCAGGCCGCCGCCGTGCTGAAGATGGCCGCCAAGCGCGACGAGACGCTCTACGGCATGCTCGCCTACGAGAGCCTCGGTCTCAAGGTTCCCGAGCAGCACCACGGCGCCGATTTCGCGCAGTCCGACTGGCAGCAGCTTCGCGGCGTCGAAAACGTGCGTACGGCGGTCGCGCTCAACGAGATCGGCGAGCCGGGCCTTGCCGACGAGGTGCTGCGGCACCAGGCGCGGATCGGCAATCCCGCGCAGTTCGAGCCGTTGAGCCGGCTGGCGCGCGACATGGGACTGCCCTCGACCCAGCTCTGGATGGCCTACAATGCCCCTTACGGCGGCAAGCCCGAGCCCGCGACGCGCTTTCCCACGCCGAAGTGGACTCCGGTTGACGGCTGGAAGGTCGATCCCGCGCTGGTCTACGCCCATGCGCTGCAGGAATCGGTATTCCGCGCCAGCGTCGTCAGCCCCGCCGGCGCGCGCGGGCTGATGCAGATCATGCCCGCCGCGGCCCAGGATCACGCGGGCACGCTCGGCTACACCGGCAATGCCAACGATCTCAACAAGCCGGAAGTCAATCTCGCCTTCGGCCAACGCCACTTGCAAATGCTCCAGAGCGCATCGGGTACGCAGGGGCTGCTGCCAAAGGTCATGGCAGCCTACAACGCCGGGCTGGTCCCGGTCACGCGCTGGAACAGCGAGGTCAACGACCAGGGCGATCCGCTGCTGTGGATGGAATCGATCCCATACTGGGAGACGCGCGGCTACGTGAACATCGTCATGCGCAACTACTGGATGTACGAGCGGCAGGCCGGCGGCGATTCGGAAAGCCGCATGGCGCTCGCGCAGGACATGTGGCCGACTTTCCCCGGTTTAGCCGGCTCGCAAGGCGTGCGCATGGCGGCGAACGGAGCTGTCCTGCGTGGCCATTGACGAAACGCGCGAGTTCAAGCCCGTCGCCATCGCCCTGCTGACCGTCTCGGACACCCGCACGCCCGAAGACGACACTTCGGGCGACATCCTCGCGGAGCGGATCAAGGCCGCCGGACACAAGCTCGCCGCGCGCGCGATCGAGCGCGACGATGCGATGCGCATCGCGAGCCGCCTCAACAACTGGATCGACGACCAGTCAATCGATGCCGTCGTCACCACCGGCGGCACCGGCCTCACCGGCCGCGACGTCACGCCCGAGGCGCTCGACCGCGTCAAGGAAAAGGACATTCCCGGCTTCGGCGAGCTGTTCCGCTGGCTCAGCTACCGCACCATCGGCACCTCAACGGTGCAGTCGCGCGCGCATGCCGTGGTCAGCCGCGGCACCTATATTTTCGCGCTGCCCGGCTCGAACGGCGCGGTGAAGGACGGCTGGGACGGCATCCTCGCCGAGCAGCTCGACAGCCGCAACCGCCCATGCAACTTCGTCGAGCTGATGCCGCGCCTGCGCGAGAGCTGAGCGTGACTGTCCGCAGCGAGGATTGGCAGGCGTAGACGTGGCCTCGTCATCGCGGGCGGGGGCGATATAGAGATCCGTTGCCCCGAGCGCGAACGGCGGTTGCAATTTCGTTCTCTTTATGTTCTTTCCGCGCGATGCCAAATCGAGCAGCGAATCACGGCCGGGGCGCGCAGTCCGGCGCGCCTTCGAGCCGCTTCGGCCTTGCGGCGCGCGAGGCGGACGGCGACTGGCTCGATGTGCACGACTCGGTGGACGGCCCTGTGGAAAACCTGCGGACAAGTGTCACCATCGAGCATCCGCGCACGATCCTGAGCTTCAATGGCTCGCCCGACATTCCCTTCGACCGCTCGATCAACGCCTACCGGGGCTGCGAGCACGGCTGCATCTACTGCTTCGCCCGGCCGACCCACGCCTATCACGATCTCTCGCCGGGGCTCGACTTCGAGACGAAGCTTTTCGCCAAGCCGGACGCAGCGCGGCTACTGCGCGCCACGTTGGCCAAGCGCGGCTACGTCCCCGCACCGATCGCGATGGGCACCAACACCGACCCCTACCAGCCGATCGAGGCGCGCTACCGCATAACCCGCGAGGTACTCGAGGTCTGCCTCGAGACGCGCCATCCGGTGACGATCACGACCAAGTCCGACCGCGTGTTGCGCGATCTCGATCTGCTCGTCGAGATGGCCCGAGCGAACCTCGTCTCGGTGGGAATCTCCGTAACCAGCCTCGATCCTCGCCTGTCGCGCCGGCTCGAACCGCGTGCCGCCTCACCCGCCAAGCGGATGGCCGCGCTCGGCAAGCTGGCAGAGGCAGGCGTGCCCTGCCACATCTCGGTCGCGCCGGTGATCCCCGCGATCACCGACCACTTCATCGAGGCGATCCTCGAGGAGGCGGCCGCGCGAGGCATAAGCGCGGCGACCTGGATCATCGTGCGCCTTCCCCACGAAGTCGCCCCGCTGTTTCGCGAATGGCTCGAAACCCACTATGCCGATCGCGCGGGCAAGGTCATGGCGACGATCCGCTCGATGCGCGGCGGGCGTGACAACGATCCGAACTTCGGCACGCGGATGCGCCCCGACGGCGTCTGGGCCGATCTCTTCCGCAAGCGCTTCCGCCTCGCGATGAAGCGGCACGGCATGGGCCAGCCCGCCGTGCCGCTCGATTGCACGCGGTTCCGCCCGCCCTCGCTCGACGGACAACTCTCGCTTCTTTAGGCCGAGGGGAGCCCCTGCCGCGGTCTCGAAAACCGCGACGGACAAGCATGCTTGCCCCGCGCCGCCTTGTCTTCTCGCACGCGCGGCGCTCTTGTCGGCGCCAGAAACCGACGCAGGAGCAAACCGTCATGACCAGCGCCGACGCCCCGATCCGCGTCGAAACCCAGGGCCCGATCGAGGTGCTCTCGCTCAACCGTCCCGAAGCGCTCAACACGCTCGACGAGCCCATGGCCTTCGCACTCCGCGACTATTTCGCCGGGCTGTGCGAGCGGACCGAGGTGCGCGCGGTGGTGCTGCGCGCGGAAGGACGCGCGTTCTGCGCCGGGCTCGATCTGGCGGGGTGGGAGAACGATGGTTCGCGCGGCACGCTACAGCATTACTGGCGGCTCCAGCGCACCATCGCCGGGATCATCGAACGGATGCGCGCCTGTCCGCAGCCGATCGTCGGTCTCGGCCACGGCGCCGCCTGCGGCGCGGGCTTCTCGCTGCTGCTGGCGAGCGACGTGCGCTACGGCACGCCAGACCTCAGGATGAACGCGGCCTACATCAAAGTCGGCCTGGGCGGCTGCGACCTTGGCTGCAGTTACTTCCTGCCGCGCCTCGTCGGCGCCTCGGTCGCCAGCGAATACATCCTCACCGGCAGGTTCATGGACATGCGCAAGGCGCTCGCCTGCGGCCTGGTCAGCGAGGAAGTGGCGGCCGACGAACTGCTCGACAGAGGCCTCGCGCTTGCGGGCGAGATGGTCGCCAATGCCCCAATGGGCCTGCGCCTCACCAAGGAGGCGCTCAACCGCAATCTCGATGCACGCTCGCTGTCCGACGCAATGGCGGTGGAAGACCGCCAGCAGGTCATGATGCTGATGAGCGAAGATTTTTCCGAAGCCGTCGCCGCCTTTCGCGAAAAGCGCACGCCGATCTACCGCGACCGCTAGGGCGGGGCACGGCGGGGCAAAAAAGAAAACAACAAAGATTAAGTCGCATTACATTTTTCGGGAAACCGGATCGCATCCCGGGTGTTTTACCTCGCAACGACCAGGTGAACCCGAGGAGGAAATACCATGGCCGAGGAACATATTACTACCGTCGAGGGGGACGCCGAGCGCGCGCCCGCGACGCATACGACGATCATCCGCGAAGGCGAATCGCGCAGCGGTGGCGGTGCCGGCGTCATCATGGCGCTGGTCCTGCTCGTGGCCGTTGTTGGTGGCATCTACCTGTTCAGCCAGACGTCCTCCAGCGAGGCGGCCAAGGACAATGCGATCGCCAGCGCCGCCAACGAAGTCGGCGACGCGGCCAATTCGGTCGGGAACGCGGTCGATACCGCGACCGACAAGATTTCGAAGCAGTAAGACAAACTCACCCGACAGCCAAAGGGTCGCTGGGCTGTAGGCCCCGTTCACCCCGCCGGGGAACGGGGCCTTTTTAATGGCGGGGGCGTTCTGACGGAGATCCACGCTCCGGCCAATCTTGTCGCCACGGCGAGGGCACGTCGGCCTGGATTTCCCGACGCAGCCATCGTGTCGGCGCCTCCTGACAAGCCGGCGATGGGTTTGCGACGGCCTTAACCACGTTCCGTTACCGGTCACACTGGCGATGCGCGTCACGTTTGTCCCGCGGCATCCGCACAGACGGGGGCGAGCTTGATGCTCGCGCCCGGGCCGGCGGACCGGTCCCGAATGTGGTCGTCGATTTACCGATGCCGACAAAATAGTCACAATGCGCTGGTCAGAAATCTTAATCAGTTTCGAGCTAGTCGTCCGTGAACAATGCGATTTTGGCTCTGGGACGGCGCAGGGCCATTCGCGGCGGGCTGTGGCGAGCTGTTGTGG
>NZ_MWMO01000034.1 GCF_002556635.1 Novosphingobium sp. PC22D
AACCTTGTGATTTCGATTACTTGGACTTCGATAAAACCCACGCTTTCCTGCGGGCTTCAGCGTTCTTCACCGGCGACCAGCTAGACATGGAATGGGGTGAAGCGTCCCGGGTTTTCCGGAGGCAGTTTGGTTTGAGTCAGGCGACCATATCGAGGGTTTCGAGGGCCGCATAGTAGTTCGCTTCAGCCTCGGCAGGCGGGATGTAACCGATAGGGCCGAAGAGGCGGTGGTTGTTGAACCAATCCACCCAGCGCAACGTCGCCATTTCAACTGCGGATACGCTCGGGCAGGAGCGCTGGCGCCAGATGACCTCAGCTTTGTAGAGACCGTTGATCGTCTCGGCCAAGCACGCCGCGCTACCAGCGCAAGCCGATGGAGCGGTTTCTCGCTAACCATGAATATGCGCGGCTTGCCACGGCACTGCAGGATTACGAGGCGGAGCAGCCGCTCTATGTCGCGGCGATCCGCCTGCTGATCTTCACCGGCGCGCGCTGCGGGGAGATCGAGCAACTTCGCTGGGAATGGGTGCAGGAGCCGCGCCTGATGCTGCCGGACAGCAACACCGGCGCGAAGATTGTCTTTCTCAATCAGCACGCGGTCGATGTGATCACATCCTTACCGGATCGCAGGCCCACCGGCCTGCTGTTTCCGTCGTTCCGCAATCCCGACAAGCCGATTACGCTCGGCATTCACTGGTCGAAAATCCGCAACCGTGCGGCCTTGCCGGACGTGCGGCTTCACGACCTGCGCCACAGCTTCGCCTCGGTCGCGATCCGCGACAACATCTCGCTGATGGTGATCGGCAAGCTGTTGGGCCATGCGCTGGCAGAAACGACCACCAGATATGCGCATCTGTCCGACGAGATCGTCGCCGACGCAGCGGAGCGCGTATCCGGCTCCATCGCTCGCCTGATCGGAGTCGGGCAATGAACGCGCTGACCCTGCGAGGGATCGTTGCCGAGGAACTGGGCAGCCTCAGGCTCCATGTTGTCGGCAAGTGCGGTGGCTTGGGTGAGCTGCGTAAAACCTGCTGGATGCGTGAACTGCCCGGCTTCGGGACGCGGCACTATGCCAGCGGGCGCAAGGTCTACATCGTCCAGGCACGGATGGAAGGGCGCACCCGCACGGTGACGATTGGCAACGCAAAAGTGCTGAGCCGCGCGCAGGCGATGGATGTCGCTCGCCGCGTCCTGCTGCGCGCCCAAACTGGCGACAATCCGGCGGAGGAGCGCAAGCGGCTGCGCAAGGTGCCCTCCCTACCGCGATTTCTTGAAAACCTATTGGGAGCGGGTTTCACCCAAATGGAAACCGTCCACGCTCTACACCCACCGCTATTAAAAGCGGAAATACCTCGACCGGGCATTTGAGGGATTGTTCCTCGACGAGATCGAGGAACGCGATGTGCAGGAGTGGTTCAACCGGATCACCAACACGGGCGGACCTGGCGCCGCCAACCGTTGCGGTGAAATCCTTCGCGCCATGTTCAACAAGGCCGAGCAATGGGGCGTTCGGCCCGAAGGATCGAACCCTTGCCTCTACATCCGTAAGAACAAGGGGCGGAAGTGCGAGCGCTTCTTGTCCGATCAGGAGTTCCGACGGATTGCCGAAGTGCTTTAAAGGCACGGCAAAACCTTTGCGCTGCGATCAGCCTGCTGATCCTGACTGGCAGCCGCAAGTCGGAGATCACCTACCTCAAATGGAGCGAGGTGCGGGGAAGGCGCTTGCTGCTGACTGACAGCAAGACCGGCCCGCGCACGGTCTGGCTGGCCGAAGCGGCTGCATCCGTCCTCCACGCGCTGCCACGCCGTGAAAAGCAGCGGTATGTGTTCTGGAACCCGGCCACCCAGCGCCCGATTACCGACATCGGCAACTTGTGGAGCAAGCTGCGGGACGAAGCGAGCCTTCCCGGCGTCCGCATTCACGATCTGCGGCACAGCTTTGCCAGCCACGCCGCCGCCCATTCGGAAACGCTGCCGATGATCGGCAAGCTGCTTGGCCATGCAGACGTGCGGACCACGACCCGCTATGCCCATCTTGACGATGGGCACGTCATCGAGGCAGCGCAGCGCATCGGCGACTAGATCGAGCAAAACATGAGCGGCTCATATTCATTGAACCGTAACACTAAGTATGATAGTGGGCCGTTGCTGCATGACTGAGAACCCGCGTATCCGCATCTACACCAACCGCTGGTTCGCCAAGTTCGCGGCGAAGGAGAAGATCAGCGATGCCACGCTTGCTGATGCCGTGCATCGGGCCGAAGCCGGCCTGATCGATGCCGATCTTGGGAGCGGCCTCATCAAGCAACGCATCGCGCGCCAAGGCGGAGGCAAATCGGGCGGGTATCGCTCGATCCTGATCTTCCGCTCGGGCGAGCGGGCTGTATTCGTGTTCGCTTTCGCCAAAAGCGGCAAGGCGAACCTGAGTGCGGCGGAACTGAAGGTCTATCGCAAGGCTGCCAGCATCATGCTGGAGCTGGGCGATGACCAGATCGAAACGGAAGTTGAAGCAGGCCGATTGGTCGAGGTGAAAGACGATGAGCAAGGTTAAGGCAAAGACCTACAAGAGCGAGGCGATGGCCGCCGTCCATGAGATGATGGAAGGCCTTCACGACGCGGGCAGCATCGACAAGCGCACCATGCGCGAGTTCGATGAAGCCTGCCTTGCGCCTGCGCCGGTTCTGTCACCGGACGAAATCAAGGCTATCCGCGAGGCGGAGCATGTCTCGCAGCCGGTCTTTGCGCGCTATCTCAACGTGTCGAAGAATCTCGTTTCTGACTGGGAACGTGGAGCGAAGAAGCCGGGAGGCCCCGCGCTGCGGCTCCTTTCGATCATCCAGCGCAGCGGGCTGGATGCGGTGGCGTGAACTGGGTCAGCAATGTGGGAACAGCGGCGCGCATGGAAACTCGACGCTGGCGGAAGACTGATCGCTGTGAACCGACCATTGTCGTGTATGCTGACCAACCATCGCTTGACGCGTTGACAAGAATCGCGGCGCGCGGTGGCGATCCTCTGGCTGGACTTATCGACTATGCCCTTCTGGACGGTTCGGATGATACATGGGTACATGCGCTTCCAAACAATACCAAGCGCCTATCGGTGGATGAGCTAGGCCGGATCCTCCCTTCAGATGCCGTGTTCCTGGTAGGCGGACCGAGGGCTTCGAAGCGGATCGATCAGTTGGCGCTCGCGGGTTATCCCCACGTCTACAACCTCAACGAAATGGCGCGTAAGACGCCGGCCAAGCGACGGCTACTGGTCGCGCTTGCGCCCAGTTTTTCGGGAAGCAGGGTTCCCGCGATGCTCGACCCGATCGCGCAGACCGAGCCGCATCATACACTGAGCGAACCGCTTCATCCGCCGCTGCCCTCGCAATTGGTCTTTCTGGTCAACAGCTTGCCCAAGTCGGGCTCGGTGTGGCTGTGCGGGATGCTCGAACATGCGATGGATATCTCCGGTTCAGACCGAGTGCGCATCTCGCACTGCGCCGATCTCGTCTTTGACCAAAACCAACCCAATCTCGGTGGCGCGGTTTCGCTTGTGCGTGACATGCGCGACGTTGTAGTCTCATGGTTTCACGACGTCGCGAAATCCGATCTAAGAACCGGGTTCGAGCGCGCGCGCTATCCCGATATCGCCAGCTTCTATTTCGAATGCTTCGTCGGGCTGATCGGAAAATCGGATCGCTATTTCGGCGGCGACTTGATCGGGTGGATTGATCGCAACTGCGCGAATTACTGCCCGCTAATCAAGTATGAGGACATGGTCGCGGATCCGCAGCGGGCCCTGACAAAGGTGCTAAATGCTTGGCGAATCCACGTGCCCGAAGCGCAAGTGGCGGCCGCGGCGCGAGCCTTCGAGCCCTTCAGTCTACGAAAGTCAGGCGGTCCGCGCGATGGTTATGTCGGCAAGATGTACCAGCACGGCCACTTGCGTAATCCAGGATCGGGCAACTGGCAAAAAGAACTGCCGGCCGAAGTCTTGAGTGATATCGAGCGCCGCTTTGCCGACTACCAACAAAGGCTTGGCTACGCCTGAAACCTAAGCTGGCTGGCGCAACTGAGCGGACACGAAAGTGGCCACCGCGTCGGTCAACGTCTTAACATGGATTACACATTCAGTGGTCTCGCCTGATGCGAAGGCACCGTTTTCGACCAGTTGCGTGAGCTCGAATCCGCCCGGGCACATAGCATAATAGTCGCAGGTCTGCGCACAATGACGGTGGCTCTTGCCGAAATCGTCCATCATGCGCTCAAGCTTGTGTCCGCCGAGCATTTCGGCGAGCGTCTGCTCCTCGATATTGCCGAGGCTAAGCCCCTTTCCGTCGCCGTAAAGATCGGCCAGGAACTCGGCTTTGAGACCGGCATAGAAAGTTGTGATCTCGCCGCGAGCATCGCAGTTGAGCTGGCGCAAGGGCGCGGTTCCGGCGCGGAGGAATTCAGTTGGCTGGGGCGCAGTTGCAGCACGGATCCGCCCTAGCGTCTGCGAGAAATTTCGCACCGGCAGGTTGCGTCCCTTTGCGCTCTGCGCAAGCGATAGCATCGTTCGGTAGAATTCGGCATATTTTCGCGTGTCGTTGCGCGAATAGCCGATCTGTGGTCCTCCATCCGCGTGATTGGCGAGGATGTTAAAATGAAAATCGGTGAGGTCATCGGCGCGAGCGAGAAAGAAGTCAAAGAACTCTTGCGGCTGCGCCAATGTCTCTGCCGTCACGACTGCGATCGCGTTGAATTCAATGCCGCGCTCCGCAAGCAGATCCATCCCGCGCACGGCCTGTGTGTGCGAGCCGCGTCCAGACCAGTTGACACGCAGTGGATCGTGCAGTTCGCGCGGGCCGTCGCAGCTGACGCCAAGCCGCAAATGGTCGCGATGGCGCTGGAAGAATTCGCACCACTCATGGTCGATCAGCGTGGCGTTGGTCTGAAAATCGAACGTGATCCGGGCGGGCGTTCCCGCACCGTCATTGTTAAGTGCTAGGACTAGATCGATCGCCTCGTCATAATATTCGGGTGGCATCGAGAGAGGCTCACCCGAATGCCAAACGATCGAGACTTCGTCAGCAAGCAGTTCCAGTTGCTTGATCTGTGAGAAAAGCTCGCCGATCATCGGAATCGGCATTCTGTGGGAGAGTTTACGGCTGGCCGGACTCAGATCGCAATAGGTGCAATTGAGATTGCACAGCGGCGTCCCCTGAAGAACGATCATCTCGACCGGAAGGAGGTCAATCCGCCTAGAATCTATCACTTAACAATGCCCCCGCGCCGGATAGAACCGTGCTACTGTTTTGCCTCCGCCCTAACGCCATCATACCGAGGAAGGCGGGATGGTCTGTCGACGCCAAGCGGCAGCCAACAGACCAAAAAAATCAGCGGCGCATCGCCGGGCCCCAGCTCTTCTGGACAGAAGCGTCAGAAGTCATGACCGCATCCAGACGTCCGGAAGCAGCGGCATTCTTGATTTCTCTAAGGCAGTTCTTGATTGTATCAGACATGCTTTGTCCTTCTTGCTAATCGCTCATCGACGCCAGGATGCGTCAAAAAGGGATGATATCGCGCGAGACCATTGAGTCAAACGTTAGTGTTGTGTGCTAAATCCATTGCTTTCAACCGCTCGAGGCAAATAGAGTATCGGGCCAATTACGGCCGACGAACGCAAAATGGTGGGGGTGCGCGACGTGACTTCTCGTGCGGCAAAGCGGTATATCCGTCAGGCTCTGGAAGCTGGCGAGATTGCGGACTGTCGCCATTTTCCGGCGGAGGATCGAGCGGTCGATGCCGATTTCCTCCGTTCGCTGATCCTTGGCGGTTTGCCTACGGGGATGCGGATTGTGGGGCTTACGATCGAAGGGGCGCTGGATTTGCGCGATTGCGGGTCCGAAGCTCAGCCACTGCCTGCCTTGCGGATTGAGCAATGCAGTTTCGTTGCTCCCACACCTGCGGCTGGGCAAGGGGCGCTTTCAGCGGTCTCGCTTGATTTGTCGCGCTCGCATGTCGCTTCGCTGTCGTTGCACGGCTCGCGCTTCGTGAGCCTTTGTTGCCGGGGCATGGCCTGCCGCTCAGAAGTCGATTTGACCGAGGTCGGCCCGAGCGACGAGAGCGGGCTTTGCTGGATCGACATGTCCAACGCCGTGATCGGAGGAAACATCGTCGCGGTCGGGGCACACCTACAATCACCCCCGAACGATCCAATTGAGTCAGGCGAGCGGCTAACCTGTACCGGTCTTGTGTTACAAGAGGCCGAAATCGGGGGGACGCTCAATCTGTACAGGAGCAAGGTAATCGGTGGCCTTTCCCTTTATCTCGCGCGACTGAAAGGTGATTTGTGGCTTGGCCAGTGTCGTCTTGTCGCGAATAACGGATGGGCACTGAATGCCAACGATGCTGAAATTGGCGCGATTTATGCCACTCGAGAGCCCCTCTTCGCAAAAGGATGTGTGGCCCTCAACGGTGCGCGCGTCCGGTCGCGAATTAATCTTGAGAACGCCCGCATTTCCGCCGGCGAGACAATTGCCGTGTCGATGCGCAAGGCATATATCGGCGAAAGCGTGAGCCTTGAAAACGCGGATATGGAAGGGCGTCTGGGACTTGCTGGACTGCGATGCCAAGGCGATTTCAGTCTGCTCGGTGCGAGGATCGTGTCGAACGATCGCGATGCGCTGCTCGCCAGGGATGCTCAGATTCTCGGGAGCCTACATCTCTCGATCCATCCTCGATCGAAACGCCGGTTTAGTAGCAAAGGGCGCGTGATCCTCGATGGCTGCCATATTGGCAACGACCTCAATCTATGCGGCGCCGATCTTCACGGGGAATTCGAAGAGATAGAGGAGTTGGGTGACAAGCAGTATCATTCGGCGCTGCTTGCGGCAGATCTTCGGGTTGGCGGGTGCATCAAGCTAGGCGACAAGTCCGAACTGAACGGCGGGCAGCGCAGCCTCTGTTCAGAGGGCGCGTTGCGAATGCAGCGGGTCGAGGTCGGCAAAGACATTCAGCTGTTCAACACCAAGGTCGTAAGCATTGCGCCCAGGAAGAAAGTGCGCGACGCTGAGGCCACCGACGCGTCCGGCTCCGCACCCGACAACACCGCTTTCGACCTCAGCTATTCCAAGGTCGGTGGTATCTTGATCATCGGCGCCAACGATCTGACCGGGGCAGTGAACCTCTACTACACCAACACAGATTTTCTGTGGGACACGAGCAATGGATATCCCAATGCCGACCTGTGCAAAAAGGACGACGTACATCTCGTTGGCTTTTCCTACCGAGTGCTCATGTTGCCCGATATGGAGGACCTGAACGATCCTGCCAACCTTCGTAAGACCGTCAATGTGCGCAAGGCGTGGCTTGAGCGCAGCCCCTACGATGCACAAGATTATGCTACTCTCGCCCGCGCCCTGCGGCGCAGCGCGCTGACCGACGAGGCGCGTGAAATAATGATCGCGCGTTTCGTCCGCGAGTTGGCCATGTTGGCGCGCGGGGTTAATGACCGGAAAGCTATGCCCTCGAAAACGGGTGTCGACGAGACAAGGTCACAGGCTTTCTGGCAACGCGTGGCGGCGCTCGCGCTCGCCGTCCCCAGTTATCTATTCGCGCAGCTTGCCGATATTGCTAGGTACGTTGTGATGCAGGTCTATCGTCTAACGTTCGGTTTCGGGCTGGACCCCCGCCGCGCGACCTTGACACTGCTCGTTTTCTTTGTGCTCGGCTGCTCCGTGTTCGCTGACGCTAATCGCAAGAAACTGATGATCGTCGACCAGCAGCCCGTGGCAACGCTCTCCGACCGATCGGCGATCGGCGCCGGACTGACCAACGAAGTCGCAGACAACGTACCTTGCGGAGACATGATCGCCCCGAGCCTGTTTGCGCTCGACGTGTTCATTCCTCTGGTCGATCTGCGCCAGGAATCCAAATGCGAAATCGGCGTAGCCGAAGGGACCAGGGCCACGGCCTCGGAGGCGGACTTCTTGAAGTTCTTCAAGGCCTTTTATGCGTTCTGCGGATGGATTGTGATTTCGCTTTCGATCCTGACTTTTTCCGGCTTTCTTCAGCGCCGCAACGAATTGCTGGGGGGCGATACGTGAGCCATGCGGAGGCAGGAACCGCGGGTCGATTGTTGATCGATAGCGAGGCTGCAGCAGACCTCAGCATTGGCGAAATTCGCGATGCAGTTCTGCCATTGATTCGCAGCAATATCTACCGCGTCGATGTCGACAAGCAGGCGATCGAGATTGACGGGCCGGATGTCTCCCATCAGCTACTCGATCCTGACTTGGAGGATGGCCTTCGATGGCTTGGCGTCGGATCGGGCGCACGGTCGCGTTTCGATTTTCGCGAGCAGCGAAGCCGTCTTATGCTCGCACTCGAAGATAGCTGGTGCGGGGTATTTCTGGCCAACCATCTTGCCACGCTGCGATCCGAAGAGCCGCTCACGATTATTCATCTGGACGACCACACCGACATGATGTCGACGCTACTGGTTGTCGAGCAAAGTGCTGACGGCTCGTCAGCGCTTGAGGATCCACTTACCGGGGTGCCGTTCGATCCCGCATCGCCCGCTGACTGGCACAGTGCGATCACCAGTGGAGCGATCACGATTGGCTCGTTTCTCACACCATTCTTTGCGCTTGATCGTATCGTAGAAGTTTTTCACCTCAAGGCCGATCTCGAAAAGGCCGAAACCTTTGCGGTCGCTCCGCATGTGGTGGACCACGATTTGCTGGCAGGGTATCGGTTCCATGCGATTGAGCTGGGCGACAGCGCAGCCGACGCGAACCCAAAACGCCTCTATCGCCGATCGAATGACGCGCACGAACTGCTGGCACAGCTAGCGGAAGATCGCCGCGCCGCTATCCATATCGACCTCGACTATTTCCTTAACGATTACAACGGAAACGCATGGCAGGTGGGCGAGATCGACATGGTTGCGATGCGGAAGTCTGCACTTGAGCGACTGGACCATTTCTTCTCCGCCTTCGACCGATCTGGCATCTCGATCGCGTGCTGGATGATCGGCGTGTCGCCCGGTTTTTGCAGCGCGCGCCACTGGCGGTTCCTCATCGAAGAGATTGAACGGCGGATCACCGATCTCGAAGCTTCTCCGGCGAGGCACTGTACGCGCGCCTAATCGGGCACGTCCGCCGAAGTGAAACAGGCGGTCAGCATCCAGATATGCTCGCCCTCCTGCAATCGATGACGACGATGCCAGAAGCGGCTGCCACGGCCGAACATGATCGCGCCCTGCGGCGTGGCAATGATCTTGAGCAGCGCGCCGGGAGCATCGCCGTCATCAGCATAGACTGAAAGATTCAGACCAGACGCCTGCTTGTCGGGGCGAAACGGCGATGCGCTCAGGTAAAACAGCAGAGTGACTTCGCAATTGGAAGCATCGTCGCGGTGGGTTTCGAGAAAATCTCCCGCCTCGAAAAAAGTATAGCAGCTGGCGTCGGGGCAATAGCGAAACCGACGTCCGAAGACGGGTTCGAGCAAGGCCGCTGAAGCCATGCTCCCGAGCACGTGGATTGCAGAGGGCCCAAGCGGGGCTACACGCGAACTGTAAGGCAGATCGGCGCTTTCCGATACCGCGCGCTTTGCCTCGGCACGCCTACAGCACGCCTCGCGGGCAAGTTCTTCAAGCGTTTCGGAGGACATGGCATCGGGAAGACAATGAAACCCGAAATAGTCGATGGATTGCCGGATACCGGGCAGTTGCGCACCGTCTAGCCTTGATATCGCGGTTACATGGGCAGCCTGCGTCATATTGATCGTTGATCCAACGGAAGAAATCGCGAAGACTTCGATAACTTGTCGATCGAGTTAGGCAAGGAGGGGCATGCGTGAGGGACGGTTCGACGCGATGACAATTGTAAACATGGATTCCGCTCCCGAATACGGAATTGCGGCGGATGTCGTCGTCGTTGGCGGTGGCATGGCCGGGCTCACCTTGGCCCGCAAATTAGCTCCCGGTCGTCGCGTTGTTGTGCTCGAGCGGGGTGGTGCAGCGCCGGGGGCGGTCGACCCCGCCTGTGCCGACGGTGAGGTCGCAGGGCTGCCCTATCCGCTAGGCGAGATCCGCGATTTTCGTCTCGGAGGGTCCAGCTCTGTCTGGGCAGGATATATCGCGCCACTTGATCGCCGCGACTTTGCGATCGGCACTGGAAAAACTGAGCTTTGCGGTTGGCCGATCGAATTTGACGAACTAGCCATCTACGCGGATGAAGCCGCGTCGTTGCTCAACGTTGCGAGCGCGGACTTTGCTCCCGACCTGATGGATCTACCCGCAGCACTGCGCAAGCAACTGTCTCCCCATGGGGTCGATCTGCGATATTGGCGCTTCAGTAAGCCCATCGTGCGTATGGCCGACAACTGGTCTCAAGATCTGGCGCGGAGCGCTGAAATCACCGTCCTGACAGGCGCACGCGCGATTGAGATTTTGCTGACCTACGCGCAGAACGAAGTCGAGGCGATCACCTGCATGGCTGCCGACGGATCACGCTTCGACGTTCGCGGAAGCCTTTTCGTACTAGCATCAGGGGGTTTGGAGACGCCGCGTCTGATGTTGGCATCGCAAAGTCGGAACCCTGCTGGCGTCGGCAATGATGAAGGGATGGTCGGTTCCTGCTTCTGCGAGCATCCGCACCTCACGGTTCCAGGGTTCGAACTGGCGACCGACAGCGCGTTGAGCGCTTACGCGACTACCCGCACTCTGCGCGATGGCTCGCCTGCAACAGTAAATATCGCGCTTGATGCGGGCGCTGCGAACCTCAACGCACGAGCTCACTTTTTCCGCACGCCTGCCATGGCCGAAGACGCCGTTCCCAAGCTCGGCATCTTTTTTGAGCAGTCGCCGTTTATTAAGAGCAGGGTACTTCTCGGGAACTGCTGCGATAGCAGTGGGGTGCATCAGTTGGTCCTGGATTGGCGCATTGCTGAAAAGGATGTCGAGGAGTTTGCTGCTATCGCCAACACGCTGTCTGGGGCGCTCGCTCGTGCCGGCCATGGACGTTTCGTCCGTGAGCTCCACCCGGCCGACATCGGACCGGAGCTTATCCTGCATTCCAATCACCAACTGGGCACGACGCGTATGGCCGTTAACGCCGGACAAGGTGTTGTTGACCGCAATGCCCGCGTATTCGGTGTCGACAATCTCTACGTGGCGGGTGGCAGTATCTTTCCTAGGGTCGGCTGGGCTAATCCCACCTTTACGGCCATGCAGTGTACGCTACGACTTGCAGATCATATTGCGGAGTCAGTCTGAAAATGAACGTCCTCTCACCCCCGAATGGCGGAATGTCCCATGTCGGTGTCGCGACCCACGATATGGAAACGACCATCGACTTTTACACCGGAATTCTCGGCTTCCCGGTAGTTGCCGATCACGTTACCGAGATTGGCCAGGGAGGAAGGGTGCGCCAAGTCTACTTCGATATCGGTGCGGATACATATTTCGTGTTCATGGAATCGAAAGGCGTGCCCGACATTCCCGAAGATTTTCCGACCGGGATCAACGAAGCTCTCGGCACGCCCGCAGGGATGTTTCACTTCTCGTTCAAGGTGGAAACTCGCGACGAACTGGCATCGCGCCAAAAGGCGCTCGGCAATCTAGGTGTAGAGGTTTCGGACATCGTCGACCTCGGTCACGCGGATTCGATCTTCTTCTTCGACCCCAATAATCTGCAGCTCGAATTCTGCTGGCATTCAAGGCAATTCGACGCTTCGGACATGGGCAAACGCGCCAGTGCGGATCTGGCCTAGACGGTGGATTTTGTTAGAACCTATAGCAGCTTCGACCAGGGCGTGCGCGAAGGCATGGCTACCGATGAAAAGGTGCGGCTACTTCGGATCGAAACGCCGCTCGCTGATGATCGGCTTAAGGCACTGTTCGAAGCTCCAGAATGGCCACTCGATCTGCTCGACAGCTTGCAAATGCCCGCCGGTAGCAGGTGGCTTTTCACTGACGATAGCGACGAAGAACGGCCATTCACTCTGCGCGACCGGGATGCCGTAGTAAGTGCATGCGGCCTTAAAAGAGCTCCGCTTGGCAGCTTTAGGCTGACCTGGTGGATTCGCAAATATGCAGAGCGATCCTCCCATATCGGGTGTGCGGACTGGTTATGCGATTTGGCCGACCGGAATAGAGGAAGCGGCCCTCTGGCTAAACTGCTCACGCGTGCACTAAGTAACACCGCGTTTCTGGCCGCTCAAGCGGGTAATGGCCTCGCAGTCGAGCAGCTGACAATGGTGGTCAGCAAGGATCCCACATCGGGACCGCTAGTCCTCACTCCACACATCCATGCCGACGAATATTATGGAGCCATGGAAAGTGCGATATGCTCATTCTTTGCCGAGGCAAACCCCGGGCGCGAAGCGCGCGGGACGCTGTTTTTCCCAACTCTCGTCGCTGGCGATCTCGGTAAAAGCGGCCGGATCGAAGAAATGGAATTCGTCGCGCGGTTTGGCCTTGCCGACGTCTATGCCTCCGCATCAGGCGAGCTTTTAATCTATGACGGAATGCAGTCACTAGATGGAGGGATCGACCTGACTCGAGGGTTGCCTCACGTGTCGGGTGACCGGAAAGGACGTACTTGTCGTCTGATCATCTTGATGCGGTATGAGAATAGTCGACGCGGCACTGTTAACGAGATTGCGTAGACTACTGCAACCGACTTTATCTGGATATCTCCGGTAACTCTGATCGGACATCAAGGACAGTTAACAGCTCATGCCATTTTCTTGCTGTTCACTAAATTGACCTTCTGACAGCAATGCGGCGTCTCAGTTGATGCACCATCACCACCCCGCCGAGGCCCATATAACTCCCGCAGTTTGCTTTAACGCGATGGCTATCTGTTACCAATTTGGTCCCGGTTAGAACAAACATACATCCTCGACTCTTCTCCTCAAGCCCGGTTTGGGCTTGGTCTGAGCCCAAGGTTTCTACCACCTATGAGGAGAGCCTCGGGCCGGTTTGATGCCCATCGCTGGGCGTGATGGCAACCACCGTATTGGGGGCATGCCCCCAATACGGTTTGCCGATTGATCCTGCCCCCATCTCCGCCGGGGTCTTGTTCCCGAGACTCGAGTGGGGCCGGAAGTGGTTGTAGTCGTGCCGCCAGGCTTCCAGCTCCTGGCGGGCGTGGCAGAGGCTGGTGAAGATCGTCTCGTTCAAGAACTCGTCCCGCAGGCGCGCATTGAAGCTTTCGATGAAGCCATTCTGGTATGGCTTGCCCGGCGCGATGTAGTGCCACTCGACATTGCGCTCCTTCGACCAGCGCAGGATCGCCATGCTGGTCAGTTCGGTCCCATAGCACATTGGGAAGCGGTCCCTCGAAGGGCCGCATCGCCTTGATGAAGACAAGGGCGCGTAGCGCCTGCCGG
>NZ_MWMO01000035.1 GCF_002556635.1 Novosphingobium sp. PC22D
CCACAACAGCTCGCCACAGCCCGCCGCGAATGGCCCTGCGCCGTCCCAGAGCCAAAATCGCATTGTTCACGGACGACTAGCTGCATCGGCTGCGGCTGCCTGTCGCTTGCGGACTGCCCGCTCAGGAACCCGGACGACGTGCTGGGCAATGACGGAACGGGCGCCCGCTTGCTGTGACCGTGCCCTCGGGCCTGTCCGTTGCGAAACGGAGGTCCCTGCCAAGCACCCAGCGCATCCCGCAGGCAAACCGGCCCCTTCGCGATCGCATCGCGCGTACCGGCCGCCGGTACGATCCTGAAGGCCAGCCCGACGCGATCGGTGCGGGAGTTGGCTCAATTCGGCTGCACAAGCAAATGGTGCAGAAGAGAATAATGTCGAGCGGCTGCGCGCCTGTGATGCCCGATCCGATAACTGGACGCGCTATCCCAGGTACGCTACGGTTCGACTTCCGCTTATGTCGATGAGAGCGCAGTTGTTCGGATATTCGATTTCGGGGCTTCATGTCGCGAGCGATCTAGTACTTCCCGGAGTTATCGCGCGCGAAGACGATTGCATCCCTGCCGAAATAACCATCGCCGAAGGTCCGGTTCCCGAAAGCCTCCCCGCGCCCACCTCGCGCGGCCCCAACTGGGAAATTGCCGGCGACCGGCTGCTGATCCGCATTCCCGATATCATCACCATGCTGCTCCAAGGCGGCAATCGCATCACTTATCGCCTCGCGCCCGGCCGGTCGCCTCGGGACGGCGCGATCTTCGTCAGCGGCACCGGCTTCGGCCTGTTGATGCATCAACGCGGGCTTTGCGTCCTTCATGCCAGCGCGGTTCGCGTCGGCGGTCGCGCGGCGCTGTTCTGCGGCCGATCCGGCGCCGGCAAGTCGACGATCGCGGCCGCGCTGGGCCAGGCGGGCCATGCGTTCGTCGCCGACGATCAATGCGCGATTTCGGGGATCGCCGAAGGGGCGCCGTTGGTCCATGCCGATGGACGCGCGATGAAGCTGTGGCAGCAGGCGATCGACAGGCTCGCGCCCTCGCAACAGCCCGAGCAGGCCGTTCGCGAGGGCCTTTCCAAGTATTATGTTCCCGTTCCGCTGGCGGCCATCGAGCCGCTGCCGCTCGTCGCGGTCTATCTGTTGACGGACGCCAAGGGCACCGACGGCTTGTCCATCGCGCGCTGTTCGCTGGCCGATGCCGCACAGGCCATCCGCGCCAATGCCTATCGTCCGCCGGTAATCAAGAAGATGGGGCAGGAAGGCCTCTATCTCCAGGCCGCGGCGGCGATCTACCATTCCGTCGGCGTCTACCGGCTGGTGCGACCGCTCGGCTTCGACGCGATACCGGCGATCATCGCGGGCCTTGAGGAACACTGGCGCGCGCTGGAGGAGGAGCCGCGTTGACGCGTATCGTCTGGCTCGCTTCCTTTCCCAAATGCGGCAACACGTGGTTGCGGCTGCTGCTCGCCAATCTCGATCAGGACGCACCGGTATCGATCAACGCGATCAAGTCGGCTGGCGGCATCGCCAGCGGACGCGAGCGGTTCGACAACATGTTCCTGTTCGCGGCGGGCCTGCTGACCCATGACGAATGCGACGCGTTGCGCCCGGTTCTTTACCGCGCGCTCGCGGAACATGATAACGGCGCCGGTCCGCGCTTCGTCAAAACGCATGACGCGTGGACGCACACCTCTCTGAGCGAACCGCTGATGGGCGGCGCGGACGCGGCTTCCGGCGCGATCCTGATCGTGCGTGATCCGCGCGACGTCGCTGCCTCGCTGGCCAACCATATGGGGACATCGATCGACAAGGCCATCGCCTTCATGGCCAGTTCCGGGTCGCAATTCTGCGGAAAGTCCGACCGTCAGCCCCACCAGTTGCGCCAGCGCCTGCTTGGCTGGAGCGGCTTCGCGCGCAGTTGGCTGGAGCAGGACGCGCTGCCGGTGCATCTGCTGCGCTATGAAGACCTGCATTGCGACACGGCGGCCGCGCTTGGCGCCGTGCTCGCCTTCGCCGGCGTGGAAGCCGCTCCCGAAGCCCTCAAACGCGCGGCGCGGCACGCCTTGTTCGCCGAATTGCAAGCGCAGGAACGGGCGGAAGGCTTCGACGAAGCGCCCCGTCGGATGACGACAACGCGCTTTTTCCGCCAGGGACTCGCGGGCGGCTGGCGAGGTGAACTGACCGAGGCTCAGCGCAGGCGGATCGAGGCCGATCATGCGCCGATGATGCGGAGGCTCGGCTATGAGGTCGCGTCATGAACGGGCGAGTTCGCCGGGCCCGGCTGTTCCTGACGATGCCGCGCCACAAGCGCCGTCTGCTTGTCGAGGCGGCCCTGATGATGTGCGCCGCGAAACTGGCGCTGGCGACCCTGCCGTTCCGCAGGGTGACTCGCTGGATGGGGCCGCCGACGCCCCCCGGCGAGCCGTCCATCAGCCCTGCGGCCAATGCGGACGTGCAACGGCTGCGCGGCATAAGCTGGGCAATCGCCACTGCCGCACCGCATCTGCCTTTCGCCACGCCGTGCCTCGTGCGCGCGCTCGCCGGTCATGCCATGTGCCGCCGTCGCGGCCTGGCGAGCATCGTCCATTTCGGCGCGCCGCACGGGCGCGGCTCGCTTGACGGAACACATGCCTGGCTTGACGCCTCGGGCGTGCGCCTGGCCGGCTATCCGCTCGATCGCGACATGGTTGAGCTAGGATGCTTTCCCTGGCCGGCGCCCTGATGCAACAGGCCGAGCAGCCAGTCGTCCACCTGGCAGTCGATCACCAGATGCACGCGATCGCTCGGGCCGTCGTTGGTGACGGCGTGTTCATCGCTGAGCCGCAGATACCAGGCCGAACCGGGCGCCATCGGCACTGGCGTGCCATTGAGCAGGAATTCGACCGCCGCATTGCCGGTGATCGGCACATGCAGCCGCGCCGCCCCCGTTTCGGCGGCGAGATCGACATCGTGATGCGGCAGGATATGCGAGCCGGAACCGAGCCGCATCAACCGAACCGATCGCAGCGGACATGCGAAGTTGCCGAGCACTTCCGCCAGATACGGCGCCCGTGCCAACCAGGGCGTCGCCACATAGTCCGTCGCGACCGGATCGGAATAGGCCATCTTCACCGGATGTTGTGCCCCGGCGGTGCAGCGCAGCGGCAGCACGGTCCATTCCCCGCGATAATTGCGCGTCACGAAATGGGGAATCCACCCCTCGCCCGGCAGCCCCGCGACGTCGCGCGCCATGCGATCCGCGTCGAACCGAAGCGGCAGGCAGATGCGATCGGGCAGGATCGCGTAAGTCGAAGAACGGGCCGTCGCCATTGTCCGTGCCGCCGCCATCGCCAGGCGCGCCGGTACGGCGCGCCGAGAAACACCCTATCCGGGCCGGAAACGAATGCAAGCGGCGTGCGGATCACGAGTCCGCTCGATCGCGCAGAACGCGGAAACGCGGCGCTTCGTCGCGACTTGTCCGGCGCCGCAAGGCCCCCGGCTGACGGCGCTCGGCATGGATCGAGCCCGACCGCAGATTGACGCGGACCGGCAGTCGCGTAGGAATGCACGCGGAGGGAGAGAGCGCCGATGATCTACCGCAAGACCGGAGATTGGCTGGCCGCCAAGGCTGGCGACGACGTGCTGATGATGAGCGCCGAGAATGACCTCTATATCGGCTTGTCGGGCACCAGCGCGCGAATCTGGGAACTGCTCGATACGCCCTGCGATCTCGATACGCTCTGCGAGCACCTCGTCGCGGCTTACGAAGTCGATCCGGAAACCTGCCGCCGCGAAGTGAGGACGTTTCTCAACGATCTCGTCGAACGCAACGTGATCGAAGTCGCGGGCGGAGATGCGGGCTAACGCCTCACGTCGAATGTCATCGCACCACATCCGAGGGGTGACGTGAGCGCGATTCACGGCCTTGTCCGGTTCGACGGCGCGTCCGCCGATGCCGACACGCTCGACCGCATGGCGCGCACGCTTGCCCATCGCGGCCCCGACGGCAGCGACCGGCTGGCGCTCGACGCCGTGGGGTTCGGCCATTGCCTGATGCGCGTCAATGTCGAGGATTTCCACGAAGCGCAGCCGATCTGGGAAGACGGGCTGCTGATCGTCGCCGACATGCGGCTCGACAATCGCGCCGAACTGGCTGCGGATCTCGGCATCGCCGACGCGGCGCTAGGGACGATGTCGGACAGCGCGCTGCTTGCCCGCGCATGGCGACATTGGGGCGAGGACTGCATCGAGCGGCTGCTCGGCGATTTCGTCTTCGCGGTACACGACACGCGCACGCGGCAAAGCTGGCTGGTGCGCGATCCGATGGGGCAGCGCGCGCTCTTCTATCATCAGGGCGAAGGATTCCTCGCCTTCGCCTCCGAAGTGAAGGCGCTTTGGGCAGTCGAGGGAATTCCGCGCAAGCTGAGGCCGGCCGGAGTCGGTCGGCGGCTGCTCCAGCTGGTAGAGGTTCAAAGCACGGAAACACTTTTCGAGGCTGTCTACTCGCTGCCCGGCGGCACGCTGTTGCGCTTCGATGCGGACGGAACAACCTCGCAGCGACGCTATTGGCGTCCGCACGCGGCCGCGCGGCATCAGGGGCATGACGAAGCCTATTATGTGAAGACGTTGCGCGACACGCTGGAGGAAGCCGTCGCCTGCCGCGTGCGGCGGCTGATTCATCCGCCCGCGCTGATGTTCAGCGGCGGTTTCGATAGCGGCACGATCGCCGCGCTTGCCGAACCGCATGCCGCCGCGAAGGGGCATCGCGTGATCGCGGTCGCGTCGGTGCTCCCGCCGGGAGAGCGGCGCCTGGTGCGCGATGCGCGCGCGGCCGTCGACGCGTTCGCGGGGCGGCCGAATCTCGACATCCGCTACTACGACAACGCCGGGGACGATTATTTCGAAATGCTGGAGGAAAGCTTCGCCGCCACCGACGACCTCAGCGGCACCAGCCGCGTGCGCGTCGCCATGCATCGCATCGCGCGCGAAGGCGGCACGCGGCTGATGATGGACGGGCATGGCGGCGACTATACGGTCAATGTCCTCGGAAACCATTTGCTTGGTCGCATCCTGATACGGGGTCATTTCCGCCGGTTCCTGCGCGAGCTACGTGCGCGGCGGCGTTTCACCGGCTGGTCGCTGCCCTTTGTCTTGCATGGCGGGGTGCTGACTGCGCTGGTCCCCCATGGCGTGCGCCGCGCGATGGCCAGGCTGCGTCGGGGACAGCCGCTATGGCGCGCGCGGATGACGCGCGATGATTTTGCCGCCGATTTGTTTCGGCAAGGCGCTGTCGATCCCGCGCGGCTGCGCGGGCTGGTTCCCTATCAGCGGTGGCAGGCGCGATGGCGGCATTTGCTCGAACGGGGAATATTTGCCTATGCCGGCCAGGGCCGAAGCGCCGCTGCGGACGGGCTCGATTTCACCAGGCCCTTTCTCGATCCGCGGGTCGTCGAGCTTGCGCTTGCGATCCCCGAAAAATATCAGTTCGCCGATGGTCGCGAACGCTATCTCTCACGCAAGGCGTTCGCCGATATCCTGCCGGAAAAGCTGCTTTCCCGCCTTCCCGGCAATGACCAGATGGAACCCGACTTCTTTCGCATGGCGTCGAGCGCTCCGGCAGTGCTCCGGCAACTGACCGAGAGGGATGGCGGCGGCGGCGCGGCACGCTATGTCGATTTCGCCAAGGTCGCCCGGGCGCTCGAAAATCTCGATGAAAACAGTATCGATGATTACCGCCGACTGCAGAGCGCGTCGCACGCACTGATCATGGCCCGTTTCATCAACTGGTTCGAGCAAACCAACGCGCCGTAAAGAGCCGGAACGCGCTGATGCCAGCGTCAGGAGCCGTAGCTAATCCCGCTGGTGGGAGACGTGCCATCGGTGAAAACGGTGACGTTCGCCTGACTGTCGCTGAGCCGCGATTCGATCACCTTGGGAGTCGACCAGACCGCACGCGGGCGATCCGACGCCGCGACGGAGCCGGTCTCAGTGCAATCATTCATGTCGTCGGACTTCGCCACCAGACAAACTCCATATTTGGACCGCGCGACGCATTACGCCCTCTATCTTATGTCAGATTGGCCGCGGCGTTACAATATCAGGACCCGGCACCGCGAGGTCGACCGCGAGATGTGCCACCGCTAGGAAACAGTTGAAGGATCATTGCGAGCAACGCGATGGAAGAGGTCGGCGGCGATGCGCTTTGAACTGAAATCGCGGATTGCGACCACGGCGATGCGCATCGCGGCATGAGCGCGATTCACGGCATCGTGCGTTTCGACGGCGCGTCCGCCGATGCCGACACGCTCGACCGCATGGCGCGCACGCTGGCCCATCGCGGCCCCGACGGCAGCGATCGGCTGGCGCTCGACGCCGTAGGGTTCGGCCATTGCCTGATGCGCGTCAATGTCGAGGATTTCCACGAAGCGCAGCCGATCTGGGAAGACGGGCTGCTGATCGTCGCCGACATGCGGCTCGACAATCGCGAGGAACTCGCCGAGGCGCTGGGCATCGCCGACGAAGCGCTGGGCGCGATATCCGACAGCGCGCTGCTCGCCCGCGCCTGGCGGCATTGGGGAGAGGATTGTGTCGAGCGGCTGCTCGGCGACTTCGTCTTCGCGGTGCACGATACGCGCACGAAGCAAAGCTGGCTCGTGCGCGATCCGATGGGGCAGCGCGCGCTATTCTATCATCACGGCGAAGGGTTCCTCGCCTTCGCCAGCGAAGTGAAGGCGCTTTGGGCAATCGAGGGGGTTCCACGCAAACTCAGCCGCGCCTGGATCGGCCGGATGCTGCTCCACCCCGTAGCCGCTCCGCGTGAAGACACGGCGTTCGAGGAAATCTTCGCGCTTCCCGGCGGCACCGCGTTGCGCTTCGAGGTGGGCGGAGCGATGACGCGGCGGCGCTATTGGCGCCCTCGGCCCGCCGCCCGGCATGAAGGGCTCGACGAAGCCTATTATGTGAAGACGTTGCGCGACACGCTGGAGGAAGTAGTGGCCTGCCGCGTGCGGCGGCTGATCCATCCGCCGGCGCTGATGTTCAGCGGCGGCTTCGACAGCGGCACCATCGCCGCGCTTGCCGGGCCATACGCCGCCGCGAAAGGGCATCGCGTGATCGCGATCACCTCCGTGCTCCCGCCCGGCGAGCAACGCCTGTTGCGCAACGCGCGCGCGGCGGTCGACGCCTTCGCGGACCGTGCGGATCTCGACATCCGCTATTACGACAATGCCGGGGACGATTATTTCGACACGGTCGAGGAAAGCTTCGCCGCCACCGAGGATGTGAGCGGCACCAGCCGCGTGCGCACCGCCATGCATCGAATTGCTCGCGAAGGCGGCGCCCGGTTGATCATGGACGGGCATGGCGGCGACTACACCGTCAACGTCAATGCCCCCACCATGCTGGGCCGCATCCTTCTGCGCGGCCACTTCCGGCGGTTCCTGCGCGAATTGCGCGCGCGAAAGCGGTTTACCGGCCGGTCGCTGGCTTCGCTGGTGTACCGGGACGTGCTGTCGGTGCTGATCCCGGAGCGATATCGGCACGGTATGGCGAGGCTTGCGCGGGGCGGAAAGCCATTGTGGCGGACGCGGATGTCGCGTGACGAATTCGCCGCGGAGATGATCCGGCAAGGCTTTGTCAATCCCGGCCGACTGCGGAACCCGTTCGGCTACAAGCGCTGGCGAAAACGATGGCTGCATCTGCTGGAAGTGGGGATATTCGAAGCGGCGGGCTATAGCCGCAGGGCGGCCGCCGCAGGCCTCGATTTCACCAGACCCTTTCTCGATCCGCGCGTCGTGGAATTCGCGCTTGCGATCCCCGAGGCATATCAATTCCGCGATGGTCGCGAACGCTATCTCTCGCGCAAGGCCTTCGCCGACATCCTGCCCGAAAAGCTGATTTCGCGGCGTCCGGGGAATGATCAGGAGGAGCCCGACCTTTTTCGCATGGCCTCAAGCGCGCCGACGGTTCTTTGTGACCTCGCCGCGACGAACGGCGGCGGCAGCGCCGCGCGCTATATCGATTTCGACAAGTTGGCCAAGGCGCTCGATGATCTGGACGAAACCAGTATCGAGGATCATCGTCGCCTGCTCCTGGCGGCACGCGCGCTGATCGTGGCTCGTTTCGTCAACTGGGCCGAGCAAGATAACGCCCCGGCCGAGGTGCACGGCGCGTCCGACGCCGGTCAGGAGCCGTAGGCATATCCGCCGCAACACGTGCCGTCCGTCGGAACGTTCGGAACATTGGCGCGGCTGTCGCTGACGCGCGAGACTTCGATATGCGGTGTCGACCAGGCGGAGCGCGGGCGATTCAGCGCCGATGCCATGACCCCATCGTTCTCCGGATTTTGCTGTCCCATGTTCGAGTCGACCATAAAGGGAGTTTCCCGTCCTAACTTGTCCGTCGTGGCCTTCGACCCTGACGATATGTCACAAAGCCGTGAAATCTTCAATGACAAGCCCTCAATAAACCAAAAATTAGCGAGTATTTTTCGATTATTGCGAGATTCAGCAAAATTATAAAATCATTACCTTGTCAAGGATATCTCATTTTCCGCAACGTAAACATCAGACAAAATATTTAATAAGTGTAATTACATAGCTATAAAGACAAAATAAAACCCGTTTATCCCCTTGATCCACGTTAGCTAGTCCGTTATACAATGGGCATGACGAAGAAAAGCCCCTCTGCCAGCCCTGAGTTCTCGGTCCGCGAGTTCTTTCAGCGCTTTCCCGATGAGCAAGCCTGCCTTGAACACATCATGGCCGTCCGCTTCGGCGGCCTCCACATGGATTGCCCGGCTTGTGGCGTTGAAGTCACCTATCATAAGCTGACAAAGCGCCGCGTTTATGCCTGCCCCGAGTGCCTTCACCAGATCGCGCCCACGGCCAACACCATCCTGCACGACACGCGCACACCGCTGGTTAGCTGGTTTTATGCGATGTATCTGTTCTGCACGACGCGTCACGGTGTGAGCGGGAAGGAACTACAGCGCCAGCTTGGCGTGACCTATAAGACCGCTTGGCGCATTGGGCAGCATATCCGCGACCTTACCAGCAAGGCCCAAGGTTTTGACGCTCTTCTGGCCGGCCACATCGAACTGGACGAAGCCTATGTCGGCGGACGCCGTTCGGGTGGCAAGCGTGGCCGTGGCGCACCGGGCAAGACCATCGTTATGGGCCTTGCAGAGCGCGATGGCCGCATGAAGGCCGTTGTTAATCCCTGACGTGAAGAAAGAAACGCTACGCGGCGTTGTGCTGGACAATGTGGAGCCGGGTGCGACCGTCTCGACCGATGAACTCTACAGCTACGGCTTACTGACTGGCGATGGCTTCAAGCATGGCCGCGTGAAGCACGGTGCGAAGGAATACGCGGTCTATGACTACCGCGAGAACAAAACGTTCCACGTCAACACCGTTGAGGGCTTCTGGAAACTGTTCAAGGCGTCGGTTCGCAGCACTCACGTCCAGATCAGCGGCAAGCATATGCAGCGCTATCTGGACGAGTTCACTTTCCGCGCCTCGAACCGGAACCGGGTGAACGGGATGTTTGATCTTCTGGTTGGGGCGCTGTGACGCGCTCCACCAATCCTCCAAACATGGCACGGTCGGCCACACCGTATCCATCCGCTTCTGCTTGTGCGGCGAAGTCATCCAATCGGCCGGACGCAAGCGCGTCCGCTAGGGTCAAGCGTTCCATAGAGCTTGCCTATAGACGGATTCTTCACGGTTTGGTAGGTAGCCCACCAAGGGCAAGGTGCTTCTGCACCCTGCCCCGGTGAGCCGAACCAACAAGACGGCTTGCCACATAGGGATACTCACTTTCTAGCGCCCACGCTCTGAACAGAGGGTTGAACTTACGTCCGATGCGCTAACATCGGCATTTTTGGGGAGGCTTCGGCCTCCCCAACTCGTTAGACGCAAGCGCGCCTTAATTCTGGTCCTCATCGATTGTTGGCGCGTTCGGGCCGAGATGGAGTTCTCGTTCGCGATCTCCGTCACCAATGAGTTCCTTGCTCTTCTTCATCCTTGCGATTGCGTTGTACGCACTGTTCGGGTTGTTGGTGATCCCATCTCTCACCAGTCCGTCTACGATCTCTTTTGCCATCACCCCTGGCTTCGCCCCCACCGCTCGGAAAATTCGGTCAATGATGGGCGAACCTCGTCGCGTTGTCATAGGGGCTTTGTCCTTCTCCACACCTCGCCCCACTCGTTCGCGGAACGAATGAAGATTTTCTGGCGTGAAAAGATAGCCCCGATACTCAACTATCCGATCATCACGGTCAGGATCGCGAAGGCGGCTTGTCGCGTGATAAAAGCCCTTGTCGCTATGCTTTAGGCGCTCACCAAGCGGGCTAGGCCGCAAACTCATAAAGCGAGATGAGATGTTGCGGACAGCGCGGGCGACGAGCTAGCTTGGTCCAATGACGAC
>NZ_MWMO01000036.1 GCF_002556635.1 Novosphingobium sp. PC22D
AACCTTGTGATTTCGATTACTTGGACTTCGATAAAACCCACGCTTTCCTGCGGGCTTCAGCGTTCTTCACCGGCGACGAGCTACAAAGTCGAGTGATTGAGGAGCAGATGGATGCCTTTGGAGAAGCGCGCGCATTGATTGGATAGCGCACTCCAGCATGAGAGCGGTACTATCGTGCTGTGCTGTTGACCTCCCCTCAGTCGCGACATCGATCAGGGACGCAAGCAGCCAGCTTTCATCGTCAGAGATCGTAATCGTGTCGCCGACCGAAATTGCACGTCCCAGATAACTCTCATAAAATGCCATAACGCTATCGATTGCGGGAACGATGAAGTCCGCATCGTGAGGGGCAAGGGCACGGAAGAGGCAAGGTTGCGGACAATGTCCATCGTCTCGAGCCTTCCGCCAGCACCTGATCGCTTCAAGTATGAGGATCCAGTGTGGAGTGGTGGCCGCTTGGCGCGACTGAGCTTGATCTGACACTCGTTGGTCCTTCCTGAATCCTCTAACATTTTCCCTTACGAACCAGGTTGGACAATTAGACCTTTGCGAAAACCAAGGGCGGTAAGAACCTTCCCAGGGTCCCTTGCATCTCGATAAATTAGCGGTCGCAGATTTCGTCACTCAAGATGGTATTTCGCCATCCGAAGGTCGAACCGATCCACGTCCATCACCTTCGCCCAGGCTTTCACGAAATCACGGACGAATTTTTCAAGGTGGTTGTCCTCAGCATAGACCTCGGCAACGGCACGCAGTTGCGAATTCCCGCCGAAAACTAGATCCGTGCGCGTAGCACGCCATTTTTCTTCGCCGCTCTTGCGATCCTTGCCGACATATTCCTCATCGCCGCTTTCCTCGACGACTTCCCAGACCGTGCCCATGTCGAGCAGATTCACGAAGAAGTCGTTCGACAGAACGCCTGGACGGCTGGTCAGAACGCCAATCCTGTTCCCATGGTGAGCATGGTGACTGACCGCCCCTAGCGCTCTCATGCCGCCAACCAGCACGGTCATCTCAGGAATAGAAAGACCTAATAGATCCGCCCTGTCTATCAGCAGTTCCTCAGTCTTTACCGAGGCCTTTGTCATCAGGTAGTTTCGGAATCCATCGGCAAATGGTTCGAGCGGTTCGAAGCTCTCAGCGTCAGTCTGCTCGTCAGTCGCATCGCCGCGACCGGTGGTAACATCAACCGAAATCTCGAACCCGCCGGCCCTAGCCGCCTTCTCAATTGCCGCAACACCGGCCAGAACGATGGCATCAGCCATCGACAAGTTACCGCGGATTTCCTCAAGCTTGGACAGAACTTTCGTCAGTTCCTGGGGATCATTGACGGCCCAATCCTTCTGTGGAGCAAGACGGATGCGTGCGCCGTTGGCACCACCGCGATGATCGGAATTTCGGTAAGTCGACGCCGAAGCCCAAGCCGCCTTGACGAGTTCAGCAACGGTGAAGCCGCTGTCGAGCACCTTCGCCTTGAAATTGGCGACAGTATCGGCCGACGGGGGCGTGCCTTTAGGTACGGGATCCTGCCAGATTAGATCCTCTTCGGGGACTTCCGGACCCAGATAACGCGCCTTGGGCCCCATGTCGCGATGGGTCAGCTTAAACCAGGCACGGGCAAAGGCATCTTTAAACGCCTCATGATCGCTCATGAACTTTTCGGACACCTGTCGGAAGCCAGGATCGAGCTTCATCGCCATATCGGCGGTGGTCATGATCGTTGGCACCTTCTTCGAGGGGTCGCGCGCATCGGGAGCAAGATCATCCGGCTCTGGATTGATCGGGGTCCATTGCCATGCTCCGGCCGGCGATTTCACCAATTCATATTCGTATTTGAACAACAGGCGAAAATAGTTTTTCGACCATTCGAACGGCGTGTTGGTCCAAGCGCCCTCGATCCCGGAGGTCGTGATATGGCCTTGTGCAATCTGTTCGGGATCCGTCGTCCATCCAAGACCCATGAAATGCAGATCCTGCCCCTCCGGTGCCGGGCTGAGCTGGTCTGGCGGTACCGCGCCATGGCATTTACCAAAAGTGTGACCGCCAGCAGTCAAAGCAACGGTTTCCGCGTCGTTCATCGCCATCCTGCTAAAGGTTTCGCGAATGTCGCGCGCCATGCCCTCCATATCGTGGGGATCGCCGCCAGGACCTTCCGGATTGACGTAAATCAGGCCCATCTGAATCGCCGCGAGCGGATTCTCGAGCGCCTTGCCCTCATCTGGAATTATGCGTGTCTCGACTCCCTCGTTGACCCACTTTTCTTCCGTTCCCCAATAGATTAGTGGCGGAGCGTAGACATCCTTGCGTCCACCGCCGAAGCCGAACGTCGGCCCACCCATGCTTTCGATTGCGACATTGCCGGCGAGAATGAACAGGTCGGCCCAGCTGATATTGGGTCCGAATTTCTTCTTTATCGGCCACAGCAGGCGACGCGCCTTGTCGAGATTGCCATTGTCAGGCCAGCTGTTGAGCGGAGCGAAACGTTGATCGCCCATGCTAGCCCCGCCGCGCCCGTCGCCCGTGCGATAGGTGCCTGCGGCATGCCATGCCATGCGAATAAAGAAGGGGCCATAGTGGCCGTAATCGGCGGGCCACCAGTCCTGACTATCGGTCATCAGCGCATGCAAATCTTGCTTCAGGGCCCGATAGTCGAGAGCGTTGAACGCCTCGCAATAGTCGAAATCTTCGCCCATCGGATCGGGCGACACACCGTTCTGGGTAAGGATTTCAAGTTGAAGCGCGTCTGGCCACCAGTCGCGATTGGTGCGACCAAGCAGGCTGTGCATGCCGCCATGGCCATCGAATGGACAACCGCCTTCTATCGAACCTGCTTTGGCGTCCATAAAATCTTCTCCTTGCGACCGCTCCAGCTATTTTTTGCTTGCGGCGTTATATGAATGACTGCCTGCCGACCGCTTCAATGATCGCCAGACTCGGCGCAAACTCCGACGAGACTTTAGGGCGGTGATCTCGGGCCACTCTGATCTATCTCAGGGCACGTGACGGCCTTAAACTCCGGGAATGGTGTCACCCGCAGCGAAGAGCACCAAGATGACGACACTCTCAGAGATCGAATTGGGCACATAGGGGCAGCAGGGTAACGCCATGTGACTTGTGTCCCCCTATGTGCTATCCCGCAAATCGTGATCACCGATACGGGTAGATGAATGAACTTTGTGCCTTGCGATGAATGTGCTCTGCGGCGGCTTGCCCGCTTCAAGCGGTTTTCGGCACCAGAACTCGCCTATGTTAAAGCACTCAAGAGTGGGCAGATCGAATTGCCCGCTCGTCAGACGATTATCGAGCCCGGCGCTTACGATGACCGTCTCTACACGCTCTATTCGGGTTGGGCGTTCCGGTATCGCCTGACGTCTGGAGGGCAACGGCAGATCATCGAAGTGCTGCTGCCGGGCAGCTTGATCGGCCTCCAGCAACTCATGCTTGGCCATTCGGATAGCGGCGTCGAAAGTCTTACGCCAGTCACACTGTGCGTCCTCTCCGGGCGTACGCTTAAACAGCTTTTTGTCCAGTTTGGAGACCTTTCGGACGCAATGGTCTTGGCACTGATGGAAGACCAGCGTCGCGGGGACACGAGACTCGCACTGGTATCCCGTCTTCCTGCCCCCGCCCGCCTCGCGTATTTCCTGCTCGAGTTGTTTGATCGGTTGGTCGCGCTCGACATGGTCAAAGGCGATTGGTGTTACTTTCCGCTTCAACGACGCCACATCGCCGACTTGCTCGGGCTTTCTGACACGCATGTGAGCCGATCGATGAAGGAGTTGCGACAACGGCGCCTTGCTTCGATTGACTCGAGCTCTTTGAGCATATTGGATCGCCGGCAGATGACTACATTTTCGGGCTACATGATTCCCGAGAAACATGCACCGCGTTTGCTCTTGTAGCATGTTACGGTCGATCCAAGACTAATCAGTCCAACCAGGGGTCTGGCTGGATGCGGGCGAGTGGCAAATCGTCTAACGTCTTTTTCAGCTCGATCTCGTGCACATGGACGTTCCGCGCGCCGTTTCTCCGCATAATTGCTTGAGCACGCTCCTCAGCCTCTGCCGCCCTAGCACGAACAAAAACGACAAGGCCTCCACGCCAAAGATCGCGTTCCAATGTCTCTGGATCCATACCCTTGGTGAGTATCTTCCGAACGGCATTTGCCAAGGCCGCGCCCAGTAAACCTCCGCCCGTGCTTGCAGCAACCACAGCCGCTAAAGCGCCACCGGACGCCACAACGGGGGCACCAACCGCCAAAGCTGAAACTGTAATAAGCGTACCAAAGACGAGGCCCGTAACGGACATTTCCTCGTCATCGGTAACAAGCTTTCGACGCGGAAGGTCTGGAATTTCTGACAGAACTGCTGGATCGGGATAAATGGTCGGCAGTTGCTGGCGGATCGTATCCCAACTCGCCATCAGATCGATGTCACTTCTATCGAAGCCAGCGGTTGTCAGCTCGGAAACCATGCTTTCCAGAAGACTGTGATTGAAAACAGTTCCAACGACCTCGCGTACACGGACTTTTCCTATCGCTTGATCGTTTTCTCCCGAGGGAGGATCTGAATGGAGACCGGAATCATCAGAAGATCGGTCTTTTTCGCCTTTGTTAGACATCACGCTGCTGTTCCGACTTTGATATGGTTCGTGACCTTCGTTACGCCCGGTGCAGACCAAGCGCTTCTTTCGGCTTCCCAGCGCTCTGCCCAGGAGTTCACTTCCCCGCTCAACACAACTTCGCTTCCGTCGGTCTCAACCTTGATTCGCTTGGCTTCGACCTGCGCGCTGCGCGTCAGGGCGCTCTCGATCTTTTCCCTGATCTCGTATGCTTGCGCTTTGGGCTTCAAGGTAACGAGATTGACGAGATTCTTGAGTCCCTCGGTGGGGCGCACAACGTCTTCCGCAGCTTCGCGCTGAAAGTTCCATTCAACTGTGCCCTCAATGGTGACGACTCCTTCCCGGACCACAATCTTCAAGTTGTCGGCCAAGTCCGGAAGCGCCGATCTGATCGCACTTATCGCTGCTCTCGCAATTTCCGGGTCGGTTTTCTCGTCTTGAATACGGAGTTTGACCGTTATGTCATTCGCTATCGCACTGACGCCCTTCACACGCTTTGCCGCACGTTCAGCCCTGTTCCGGTCTGAATAGGAATGTGTGAAGCCATCTAGCGTGACGACCCCATCCTTCACCGACACGAGGATGTCGTGCTGGAATTCAAAACTGGGGTCCCAATTGATTTCTGCTTCGACATCCTGTCGGACCTCCGCGTCCGGTCTCACAGCGCACTCCATCTCATTTTTGACCGGATATCTTATGTGCAGCCTTGGCCGAGCCGGCCCTGACATACCTCAGTTTGGCAAATTTCCTTCTCAGATAGAGTGGCAGGACTGACGAGATCCGACACGGCCCCGAGTTTGCATCACGAGCAAGATCGGCTGCCTGAGAACTCGCAAGAATATCATTTTTGTGGAGTAATTATGGAGCCTCGTATCAACGACCTGATCGCTAATTGTGCTCCCCCAATGGTGGACGCACTGCGAGCGCGAAGTGTGGCGCATGACTTGCGCAATGTCCTTGCCATTTTCTCGGCCGGCATCAGCCTTCTTGAGCGCTCACACGGCCCTACCGCGCGATCATTGCGAATTTTCGATGGCTTACGCGATGCGGTCTCTCACGGAAATTCACTGGTCAGTGAAATTCTTGGTAGTCCAAGGACGGCAGTGGATCGAAGGGAGAAGATTGGGCCTTGCACCTTTCTCTCAAACCTCGAGGCACTAATCGCCGGTGCGCTTCCGAGTGGAATTGAATGTGAACTTGAATGCGGGGGTTCAGTTTGGCCGGTCGAGGTCGATCCAACCAGTCTGAAATCGACCATGCTAAACCTGGTCGTGAATGCTGCTGAAGCGATGCCGGAAGGCGGGGTGATCAGAATCACAGCGAAGAATACGGAATCGGATGAGAGTGTCCATCATGGGTTGTCGGGAAACTTCGTAAAGCTCGAAGTCAGAGATGACGGAGAGGGCATCCCAGCTGAGTTATTGAAGCATGTGCTCGAACCGTGTTTTACCACCAAGTCTGAAACTGGCGGGACGGGGCTCGGCCTTACTCAGGTCCAAAGATTTGTCGCTGAATCCAATGGGCATTTCGCCGTTGAAACCCATGAGGGAACAGGAACGACCATGATCATTTATCTTCCGGCAGCGGATGTTGCAGGAACGACAGGCGGCTGCCGCCCCGCCGGCAGCACACAATCCTTTTGATGATGGAGTAGCAAGTTCCAATGGCCAGCACGCAGAATGATCCCCCGAACGGCACTGATCCTCGGCCAGATGTAAAGCCCTCTGGGAGTCGTAAGAACAAGCAGCCAGAGATTCCCAACTCTCAAGGGATCGATCCGGTGGATGAGGCCGGCAAGGAGTCATTTCCCGCTAGTGATCCACCAAGCTGGGTGGCGGGGCGAGATTCTCGAGCCTAAGGGTGAACTGCCGCCCACTGTCTGATGCAGCGTCGGTGAGCGGCAGAACTCACATAAGTTGGAAGATGCTATTTGGCGTTGATCGGAATGTGCCGTGTAGTTTCGATCGCTTCGGCCGATCTTGGTATTTTCAACGTCAGAACGCCGTTTTCGAAGCTTGCCGACGCCTTGTCTGCCTCGGTGCCGGCCGGCAGGGTGATGCGCCGCTCAAAAAGACCGTAGCTTCGCTCGGAATACCCTTTATCCTTCTCCTCAACCGAAGACTTCTTCTCGCCCCGGATAGTAAGCAGCTGGTTCTCGAGAGTGATTTCTACGTCGTCCTCATGCACTCCAGGTAGCTCAGCAGAAATCTGAATTTCCTTATCGTCCTCGGATATCTCGAGCTTTGGAAAGTCCGCATAGCGCGTCAACTGCTCAAGAGCCGGCCCACGATAGCCGGGAAAAAGATCGTCAAAGAGTCGATTCATTTCACGATAAAGCGAACGAACCGGGTCGTTTGACTGATCCTGTGCGACTACAGAGTTGTTGTTGCCTGGTCGTCCCCAGGGCATCAGATCACGCATGGCCACTGCCTTTCTCCTCAGGATTGCTCATCACTCCGCCGCCCGAGCAAATGCCGATGCAAGGGTTGCGCGTCATGGCATCGCGGTGATTGCGGGCTCCCGCTCTGATCTATCTCAGCTCGAGGCGTGACGATTTATCGTAAGGTCTGAGCGTAACCTTTGTGACGCGATATGCCCCTTGAAGTCGTCTTTGCGGCAACTAGCTAATTATTGGCTGGGTGCCGTATGGGCCCAGTGGGATCAGAGGGCATCGGCTCCCTCCGGTGCCTCTCATGTCCGAATTGCTCACAGGAGGATTTGGTTATGAGATTAGACAAAACTACGAGTGCGAGGCCTTTCCGGTACCCCTCTGCTGAACCGGAGATCATCAAAGGTCCTGGTCGCGTCACGGGCCCTTCGTTTCCCCCTTTCAACATTGAGCGGCTTGGTGCCGACTCCTACAGGGTCACTCTTGCCCTGGCAGGCTTCCGTCCGACCGATGTCGAAGTCGTAAAGCAAGGCAATCTGCTAACAGTCAGGGGCAGCAGTGACGCCGATGGGAAAGACAGGGAAGGTTTTCTTCACCGCGGCATCATTACGCCGCCGTTCGTCCGACAGTTCGAACTCGCAGACTTCATGGAGGTTTTGTCCGCAGACATGCGTGACGGCCTTCTCGTGATCGAACTGAAGCGCGAGATCCCCGACGCACTGCGTCCGCGACGCATTGAAGTCCGCTCTGAACCGGCGACTGGTGCTGGGGGCCAGGGGCACTCGCCAAGCTGAAGAACTCTCCATGACTGGTGCGCATGCTGCTTCGCAGCTGCGTATCCGATGACCTTGAGGAGGAAAGTAAAATGGCTGTGGCACAATCAAAACCTGCTTCAAAACTGACTTACACGCCGACTTCTCCAGAGTTCGGGAGTATGTTGGAGACAGCTGTCGGTGTCCTGGGCAACGATAATGAAGAGCCCATGCATATCGGTACAAAGCCCGACGAAGACCCAGCTTGGCTGCGGCACAAAAGTTCGATCCCCGATGGAGCATCGGCGATCATCGAGCCTTACCCGGAATTGGTGACTCAGCACGGCGGGCGCGCGCGAAAGAACGAGTGGCGCTTGCGATTCGAGCCGAGGGAAGAACCGTTCGTCGACTGGCTAATGGGCTGGACAGGCGGGAGGGATCCATTGATCCACGTCGATCTGCGCTTTCCCGATAAGGAGTCCGCACGAGATTATTGTGAAAGGAGAGGCATCAAATATCGCGTACACGAACGCCCCAAGACTCGACCTAAGCCGGTAGCGCGACAGGCATTCCAGATGGAGTCGGCGCTGGCACCTTGTTGCTCGCCTACCGGTCCCCATGCGCTGTGCTGCGGCAAGTTCCCGTGCATAGACGTTCAAGGCTCTGACGATGGCGCGCAACGGCAGCACGAAAGCGCTCGGTCCGGCTCTCCAGCAAAGTCCAGATCCTCGTGAGCATTGGATCGCAAGGGGCTTAGTGTGAGATGGCCGAGGCAGATATCCTGGTATGGCTTGGCACGAGCGTGGCGGGCACTCCGCTGTGGGCGTGGAGTCTTTTCGTCACGCTCGTGCTTGGTTTGCTAGCGCTCGATCTTGGTGTCTTCCACCGCGGCCAACGTGTCATAGGCCTACGCGAGAGCCTAGCGAGCAGCCTGTTCTATATAGCTGCGGCACTGTGTTTTTGCGGCTGGATATGGTTTTCGTTTGGTTCGCAGGCCGGCTTGAGCTTCCTGACCGCATATGTCCTTGAGAAGAGTCTTTCCCTCGACAACATCTTCGTTTTCTCACTGATCTTTGGATACTTCACGATACCCGCCACGCTTCAGCACAGGGTCTTGTTTTGGGGTATTCTGGGCGTCCTGGTTTTGCGGGCGCTCCTCATTGCCGCGGGCACCGCCTTGGTGCGGGAGTTCTCATGGCTGCTAACGGTATTCGGCATCCTCCTGATTGGGGCTGCTGTCCAAATGTTTAGGCATGACGAGAGAAAGTTTTCGTTCAGCCAGACGAGGATTGTAGACAATTTTCGTCGCTGGTTCCGAGTCACGGACCAGTTGCATGGCCGCGCGTTTTTTGTACGGTTGACTGACGACTCTGTGCCTTCAGGACACCGCTGGTTCGCAACGCCTCTATTCTTGGCCCTTTTGTTGGTTGAGTTTGCGGATGTCATATTTGCCTTTGAAAGCGTTCCTGCCGTATTGTCTATTACACAAGAACCATATTTGGTTTATACATCAAATATATTTGCTATCCTTGGCCTGCGTGCAATGTATTTCGCGATATCTTCCGGGATAGAAAAGCTACAATACCTGAAGCACACGCTGGCCCTGATCTTGATGTTCATCGGTGGCAAGATCCTGTATCAGGACTTTGGTGGGCATGTAGAGCCGCTGATTTCACTGAGCGTGACGTTGTTTCTCCTGATCGGCGGAATTGTGTATTCCTGGTGGCGAATGCGAGAGGCTGGCAAAGCTGGCTCGGCGCAGCAGGAAAAGGCGAGTAGTGAAACGCTCGTCTAAGACCTTGAAAATGGTACCCGCGACCTAGTCGATCGCGGGTATCATCCTGCTCACGGCTTGATAGTAATCTTGTTTTGGACGCTCGTCACACCGGGCGCGGCCCAGGCAGAGCGCTCGGCTTCCTGACGCTCTGCCCATGAGCGTACCGAGCCCTTTAGGGTGACCTTCCCGCCATCGGTTTCGACAATTACGCCTTCGGCGTCGATCTGCGCACTTCGCACCAGCGCATCTTGGATCTTTTTCTTCACTTCGACGGGGCTGACCCGCGGCTTAACTACGATGACGTTAGAGGTGGTGCCGGTTTCTTGGACAGGATGCTAAGCTACTCCCGAGCTGATGGATTGGTACGGGAATGAAGACGACG
>NZ_MWMO01000037.1 GCF_002556635.1 Novosphingobium sp. PC22D
TCGCCCAACGCCACCTCCAAAAGGCAGCCTTGAATCAACGCCCGATCCTGCTGTCAACCTTTGTCCACGAAACCTAGACGGCACTTGCCTTGGAGACGGCCCTTCCGATTTGCACGCTATAGCCCGATATTGCCGCACACGTTCACGCCAAGGCTTCAAATCGTCAGATCTATCGCCTTCTATCTCCACAAGAGCAGAAACGTGGAGTTAGAACATGAGCGCCGACCCGCATGTCGTCCGTAGAACAATTCGCCGGCAGCAGCTACGAGAGATCGTGCCGCTGGCCGACAGCACGATCTACGACATGGAACAGCGAGGGGAGTTTCCGCAGCGCTTCTATCTCACCTCGCGTTGCGTCGTCTGGGACCTGGCAGAAGTCGAAGCCTGGCTCGTCGCTCGACGCCGTGCCTCTCGGGCCAATGCTATCGAACGCGCTCCAAGTCCCGACGTGAGATTGCGCCGCTCACGGCCTGTCAAACACTAGGCTCGAACTCAAGCAGCTCCATCGTGGCCGGGAGCAAGGTCGGCACATACTTCCGACCCGCGACCCAAGCGTCCACCAGGTTGGACCACTCCTGCATCATATGCCGGCGCTGGTGCTCATACTCCGCCTTGTTGTAGACGCCACGCGAGGACCGTCCGTCCTCATGCGCCAAGCACTTCTCGATCCAGTCGCTATTGAAGCCGAGTTCGTTCAACAAAGTGGACCCGGTGCGTCGAAGATCGTGAACAGTGAAGGGCTCAAGTGGCAGCCCCTCCTTTTTCGCTCTAGCGACCACGGCGGTCGTGATCCGGTTGAACGTCGCCCGCGACATTGGCGCGTCAGCGTCATATCGCGACGGAAGGACATAGCGCGAATTGCCGGCGCAGGTTTTCAACGCGATGAAGATGTCGATGGCCTGCTGAGACAGGTAGACGTTGTGTGCCTTCGACCGCTTCATTCTTTCCTTGGGTATCGACCAGACGGCGTTCTCAAAATCGACCTCGTCCCAGGTGGCATCCTGGAGCTCGCTCTTCCTGACCATCGTCAGGAGGAAAAGCTTCATTCCCAACCGTATGGTCGGCAGTGTCGGCACATGCTCAAGCTGACCGAGCGTGACGCGGATCTCCGCGGGCGATAGGGACCGATCCTTCGGCACGAAGGTCGCGATGGACGCAGGCCCAACCTCATCCGCTGGGTTGGCGACCTTCTCGCCATGCAGGATGGCGAATGCAAAGATCAGCTTCACGATATCGCGCACATGGACGGCCGTGGCTGGAGCGCCGCGATCCTTCACTTTCCCACACATCATACGGAGATCGTCCGGTGTGATCTCCGTCAGGAGCCTGTTTCGGAATGTCGGCAGAATGTCGCGCTCGTAGATGGAGCGCCGCATAGCCCGCGTGCTGTCCGCCATGCGCGACTCCTGGAACCACTTTTCGCCGAACTCGCCGAACCGCTTCGCCTCCTTCAGTCGACGCTTGTCGTGTTGCTTCTCTTGAGCAGGCGATCGCCCCTCAGAAATGGCCCGCTTCGCATCGATTAGCTTCTCGCGAGCCCTGGCTAGCGAAAGGCCATCGGGACCATATCGACCGAGCGTCAGCGTCTCGCGCCGTCCGTTGAGCCGGTAGTCGTACCGGAATACGATGGCCCCTGACGGCTGGACCACGACGTACATACCGTCACGATCGCTCACCTTGTACAATTTTTTCCGTGATTTCAGTGCCTTAATGGCCGTATCGGTTAGCATGAGGGCCTCCAAATCTGTCCAAACAACAGCAGAGAGACGCCAATTATACCGTCAGGCCAAAACAGGGGTCGCTGGAAGCGACTTTATCCCATACTTTCAGATATTTATGGCCAAAAACCATACCGTCAGCAGCTCTCTTAGCCCTGACGGTATAAGGAAATCCCTGGCCGAACAAGTTCCCCCATACCGTCCGCTATACCGTCAAATCAGAGCATTGCTCCTCGATAGAGGGCGATAGACGCTGATAGTTTTATCGCTTGTTTTCATACAGATAGATCGCACCATGGCGTACAATCGGATACCGCCGGAGGGGTAAAAATCATTCCCACTCGATCGTGCCCGGCGGCTTCGAGGTATAGTCGTAGACCACGCGGTTGATGCCCTTGACCTCGTTGATGATGCGCGTCGCGACGCGGCTCAGGAAGCTGCTGTCGAAAGGATAGATGTCGGCGGTCATGCCGTCGGTCGAGGTGACGGCGCGCAGCGCGCAGACGCTGTCGTACGTGCGGCCGTCGCCCATCACGCCCACGGTCTTGACCGGCAGCAGCACCGCGAAGGCCTGCCAGATCGCGTCGTAGAGCCCGGCGTTGCGGATTTCCTCGAGGTAGATCGCGTCGGCTTTCCTGAGGATGTCGGCACGCTCGCGGTTCACTTCGCCGGGAATGCGGATCGCGAGGCCGGGGCCGGGGAACGGGTGGCGGCCGACGAAGATCTCGGGCAGGCCGAGTTCGCGGCCGAGTTCGCGCACTTCGTCCTTGAACAGTTCGCGCAGCGGCTCGACGAGCTTCATGTTCATCCGCTCGGGCAGGCCGCCGACGTTGTGGTGGCTCTTGATCGTCACCGACGGGCCGCCGGTGAAGCTGACGCTTTCGATCACGTCGGGATAGAGCGTGCCCTGCGCGAGGAAGTCGGCGCCGCCGATCTTCTTCGCCTCGTCCTCGAACACATCGATGAAGGTCTTGCCGATGAACTTGCGCTTGGCCTCGGGGTCGGTGACGCCCTCGAGGCCCTTGAGGAACAGCGTCGAGGCGTCGACGTGGACCAGCGGGATGTTGTAGCTGCCGCGAAACAGCGACACGACCTGCTCGGCCTCGCCCATGCGCATCAGCCCGTGGTCGACGAAGACGCAGGTGAGCTGATCGCCGATCGCCTCGTGGATCAGCACGGCGGCAACCGCCGAATCGACGCCGCCCGAAAGGCCGCAGATCACCTTGCCGTCGCCGACCTGGGCGCGGATTTCCTCGATCTTGGTCTTGCGGAACTCGGCCATCGTCCAGTCGCCGGCCATGCCGCAGACGTGGCGGACGAAGTTCTTGAGCAGCTTGGCGCCGTCGGGCGTGTGCACCACTTCGGGGTGGAACTGCATCGCATAGATGCGCTTGGCGTCGTTGGCGATCACCGCGAAGGGCGCGCCGGCGCTCGAGGCGACCGGGCGGAAGCCGGGCGCGAGTTCGGTCACCTTGTCGCCGTGGCTCATCCAGACCTGGTGCTTCTCGCCGACTTGCCAGAGCCCGTCGAACAGCGCGCATTCGTCGGCGATGTCGATGAAGGCGCGGCCGAACTCGCCGCCCTCACCGCCCAGCACCGCGCCGCCCATCTGGTGCATCAGCGCCTGCTGGCCGTAACAGATGCCCAGCATCGGCAATCCGCTCTCGAGGATCACCTCGGGGATGCGCGGCCCTTCGGCATCGAGCACCGAGGCGGGCGAGCCCGACAGGATCACGCCCACCGGATCGAGCCGCGCGAAGGCTTCCTCGGCGGACGAGAACGGCGCGATTTCGGAATAGACCCCGGCCTCGCGAACGCGGCGGGCGATAAGCTGCGTAACCTGGCTGCCGAAATCGACGATCAGGACGGATTCGGAGGCATGACTGCTCATGGCGGGGCGTTAATCTCGCGCGGTACGGGTGTCCAGATGGCTGAGCAGCGAAACGCGCCGCCCTGCGCGGGAACTGCACGAACGAATGATGTTTTTGCAAGCAAGATTATTACTTTGCGGGTTGCGTACTTTTCAACCGATCCTTAGCTGCCCCCTCGACAGATCGGTGGCTGAAACCGACGCGAAAACCAATGAGGAACCAGTGATGACTACGATGCACAAGGCCCTGGCCGCGGTTGCGGCTCTGGGTGCCAACGCGCTCGTCTTCGCGCTTACGCTTGCGTAACGCGAAACCGAAGAGCGAAGATCAGAAGGAGGCGGCCGCAAGTGGCCGCCTTTTTTGTGGCCCGTGAGCGACGGACCGCGCCGGCGGCCGGGCCTGTTCGCCCTGCGAGAATCGGCGAGCGAAGCGCCAACCTGTCACTTTCGAGCGGTTGCGATGGAAATGCCGCACTGCAACAGGAGCAGAGCAAAACACAAATGGATGTCCTTCGAAAGGCGGCAATCTTCGAAAGGACACAGCCATGAACAAGCTTATCGTTTCGGGACTTGCCGCTGCCTGCATCGCAGGTGCGGCTCCCGCTCCAGCCCTGGCCGCCCCGGTTGAGCGCCTGGTCGACAATGCCGGTCTCGACCTCACCAACTCCGCCGATTCCGCGCTCCTGCGCAAGCGCATGCGCAGGGCCGCCGCCAAGGCGTGCCGCGCCGAGTCACCGGTGATCGTCTATTACAGCTTCCAAAGCTGCGTGAGCGATACCCTTGCGCGTGCTGAGGCCCAGGTCGCCAGCCGGCGCAGCCATGCGCGGGCCGTGGCCGTCAAGTCGACGCACTGATCGGCGAGGCCCGGAGAAGGCGCTCCGCCGCGAGCCGCGATGGGACGCCTTGTTCGTGACCTCGATTCCCGCCGCGGACGAGTCATTGATTGAAAGCAAATGTCGCAGTTTACATTCTTGCACTGTGAGTTGTTGCTTTTTCTCTTGCAAAAATTACTAACCTAGCTTAGTTGTTGGTTCGTCGGAGGCGGTCGATTCGCCTCGCATGCCAAAGGACTTGACCATGACGAACATCCAGAAGTTCCTGGTCGCGGTTGTCGCGTTCGGCGCCCATGCGCTGGCGTTCTCGCTGACCCTCGCCTGAGGGCGCAACGCGACCGGGATTTGAGAAAGGCGGCCCTTCGCGGCCGCCTTTTTCGTACGCGCGCGCTCAACCGCCCAGATTGCCGAGCCAGAACGCCAGCACGACGCCAAGCGCCGTCGCGACACCGGCGAAGTGGTGCTCGTGCCTGAAGGCCTTGGGAAAGACCTCTGTCGCGAGACTTGCGACCACCGCGCCCGCAGCGAAGCAGCGGATCACCGCGAGCCAGTGCTCGCTCGCCTCGTCGAGCAGCATATTGCCCGCGATCGCCGCCACGGACAGAATCGCCGCGGTCGCCGCCCAGAGCCAGAACACCTGCATCTTCGTGTGACCCCGGCCGGCCATGTCGCGCGCGCCGCCCGCCGCCTCCGGCAGGTTCGACAGGAAGATCGAGCCCGCCAGCGCCGCGACTTCGGTGGGAGTGGCGCTGATCAGGGCGACGCCGAGCGCGAGATTCTCGGGCACGCCGTCGAGCGTGATCGCCGCCAGCAGGCCTCCGCCCGAATCCGAGCCCCATTTCTCGTCGATCAGATAGTCGGCAATCGCGAAGACGATCGCCCCGGACACGACTCCGGCGGTCGCGGTGAACAGGTTCGAACGCTCGATCGAGGGTTCGATCAATTCGGAGACGAGCGAGAGCACCAGCGAGCCGCCCGCCAGCGCGACGAGGAAGCCTTCGAGCCGGTCGCCCAGCGTGCCGAAAATACCCCAGGCCGCGCCCGCGAGCAGCGCGCCCGAAACCACCAGCACGACGATCAGCGTCATCACCATGTCGTGACAACCCGTCCGCGCGGGAGCTGGTTCCGGCTATTGAACCTGCCGGCCGGGACGCGGGGGCGAACCAGCAGGAATGATCGCCGGGCTAGGCGCCCGTGCGCTTCCAGCGAAAATACCAGATTTTAGCTTCTTGCGCAATTAGTATGTTGAAAAGAAAGAGTATTTTGAGATTTATAGGCTCCAGATGGCGGTTTGAGCAATCACCCAGCAATCACCGCAACTGAAATACCAGCGAAGGTCCTTAGGATGTTCGCGGACAGCACGCGGATTTATACCCGCCTGCATAATGGTCCGAGGTGCGTGAATAGCCCCGCTGACCCCTGAATGGCCTAACCGAGCGGAAAGATTAGATATACCGCAACTGCGACGACGCGAGCGAGCGATAGTTCGCTCTACGTTAAGGGGGCAGGCTTAGCGAGCTAGCAAGACAGGCACACGTGCATCCTCAATAAGGTCGCGAGTTACGCCACCAAGGAAGATCTCGCGAACGCGTGAGTGGGCATAGCCACCGATAGCTACGAGATCCGCTCCATCTGCTAATGCGAATTGCTCCAAGACATCTGACACAGAGAGGCCGCCCGAGACTTCACGGTGAACCTCGACCGCGAAATCATGGCGAGCAAGATGTCTGGCGATGTCACTTCCCGGTGCTGGGCCATGTCCCTCTGGAGTAGGTTCGGGATCCACCAAAACGACATCAACTCGAGCCTTGGTTTGCGCAATCAGCAGCAGTTCTCGTGCTGCACGGCGTGCTTCCCCTGAGGCATCCCAGCCAAGGACCGCGTGATTGATTTGCTCTAGGCTGGAGTTCTCCGGAAGAATCAGCACGGGCCCTCCAAGGGAGAGGAGAACCGTTTCGATAATATAGCGACGCAATTTCTTGTCATCATAGGCATTTGAAGGACCAACCAGGACTATGTCCGCATAGCGGCCCTCCATTCGCAACGTTCCATGCGCGAATCCTGGATCATCCGCCATGCCCCTCACTTCGACGGGAACCGCTGCGCCGCGCAGGGTCTGCTTCAATTGATCGAGCTGGGCTTCCTGATCAGCATGCATCTCGTGGAGAGCAAGGGGATATACGTCGAATGGGTAGAGGCCAACCAGGCCATAAAGATCTCGCGTCAGCAACTTTACGGCCAGATGTGCCTCATGGGCCTCGGCGAACTTGACCGCCCTCTTCAGAAAGCTTTTCGACGCCTCGACGTCGTCCACAACTGCAACCAGATCCTTCAGCATCGCTCGGCCTTCCTCAACGTTCGTTCGGTCGAATACTCTCTTGGCAGCGACATTGATGAAGTTGGCTACAGCTACACTGACTTAGGTCAGGGCAACCTGATATGATCCAAGCTTAGGCTTGCCTCCACTAATCTTGAAGTTGAATTGAGCCGTCCTAGATCCTCTAGGCCGGATGCTGCTTTCGGGTCCGGTGGACATAGAGAGCGCCGGCTCTCACTTCCGGCGTTTCTCATGCCCAGATTGCTCACAGGAGGATTTGGAAATGAGAACAAGTATCGATCTTACACCATATCGGCGTTCGACCGTCGGTTTCGATCGCCTTTTTGACCTGCTTGACAATGGGGCAGGTCATGACGTCGCCGGAGACTATCCACCCTATGATCTCGTGCAGCTAAGTGAAGGTACCTACCGCATTGATGTCGCGTTAGCGGGATACAAGCGAGAAGACGTCGAAATCGTTGCGCAGCAGAACCTACTCACTGTGAAAGGGGAGCGCGGGCAGGAGAATGAGCTGGGAGCGATTTTGCATCGGGGTATTCCTATGCGCTCCTTCGAGCGCCGTTTCCAACTTGCAGATTTTGTGGAAGTCGAGGCGGCAAAGTTCGAAAATGGCCTTCTCAGCATAACGTTGAAGCGCGTGCTCCCTGAGGCAATGAAGCCGCGCAAAATCGAAATCAGCTCTGGCGAAGCAATGCCAAGCGGTCTCAGTGCGAAAGGGGCCCCAGAACCAGAAGCTGTATGACTGTCGGACATAGACGCTCGCTGATCCCATCCTGGTGATGGGAAACGCTGAGCCGTGCCAGAGGAGTGGAGGAATAGCAGGTAGCTATTCGCAATCTGCTCTTTTGGCGTCCAGTGGAACGCGGATGCTATGGTATGGAGAATCAGTCCGAAGTTCGCATAGCCTTTGGGGCGCCGAAGCCCCTTTCGCCCTTTATCCATCGTCTCTTGTCGCCAGCTCAGCAGTTCCAGAAGACGGAGTTTGCTGGGGGTGCGGTTCTGCTGATCGCAACGATCTTTGCCCTCGTTTGGTCTAACTCTCCATGGAAGTCGGCGTATTTCCATTTCTGGCAGTCGCCACTGTCGTTGCAATTGGCGACTTTTCAATTGTCCAAGCCCTTGCTCCTGTGGGTCAACGATGCCTTGATGGCGGTGTTCTTTTTCGTCATCGGCCTCGAAATCAAGCGTGAGATTCTGGCCGGTGAATTGGCAAACCCGCGCAATGCCTTTCTTCCCCTGATTGCCGCATTCGGCGGAATGATCATTCCCTCGGCGGTCTATGCTGCCACTGTTCAACTGATGGACGGCGGCCAAGACGCACTTCGCGGATGGGGTATTCCAGCTGCCACGGATATCGCGTTTTCTCTCGGCGCCCTTTCTCTTCTCGGCGCGCGGGTTCCAGCATCAGCCAAGGTCTTTCTCACCACATTCGCCATAGCGGATGACATAGGTGCGACACTGATCATTGCCCTTTTTTATACTGGCGCCGTCAAGGTTGGCGCCCTCCTCTGGGCAGCATTAGCCCTTTGCATTATGTTCGTCGGCAACCGGCTCGGCATCCGGGCTACGACATATTATGCGATTTTGGCTTGCGGCGTGTGGTTCGCATTTTTGAAGTCTGGCGTACATCCAACCATCGCAGGCTTTCTGGCTGCTTTCGCCATTCCTTCCTTTCGTCGCATAGAGCCGATGAAGTTCTTGGATGATGCGCGCAATGTTCTCGATGAATTTGAGAAGTCGATTATCAGTCGCGAGGACAGATATCAGGAAAGATCATCTCAGGCCCAGCAGTCCCATTTCGCTTCAGTCGAACGGTCGGCAAGGATCGTTCAAACGCCCTTGCAGCGGCTGGAGGCTGCGCTCCATCCGTGGGTAGCATTCGTGGTTCTTCCAGTCTTTGCGCTTGCCAACGCGGGAGTCACTTTCCCTGCAACACTCGATTCTATTTTGGTGCTGATGTCGCACCCAGTCACGCTAGGCGTTCTGGCTGGTCTTGTGATCGGTAAGCCTTTGGGAATTTACGGAGCAACAGTGCTCGCTGCGAAGACCGGTTGGTTTCAGCTTCCCCGGCAACTGGACCGAACACATCTCCTTGGCCTCAGTTTTCTAGGCGGCATCGGTTTCACCATGTCCATCTTCATAGCTTCGGTCGGTTTTGGATCAGGACATGGCGGAGGTCAGGGTGCTGGGCATTTCGAAGTTGCAACATTTGGACGTGGCCAGGAATACAGCCACCATGCTGGTAGCCCTGTCGAATCCTCAGCAGCCAAACTGGGCATTCTCTTCGGTTCGATAATTGTCGGTGGGATCGGCGTGGGTTTCTTGTCCCGAAATTCTCATCGGACCGCTCGTCGGGATGCACAAAGAGCTAGTCGTCCGTGAACAATGCGATTTTGGCTCTGGGACGGCGCAGGGCCATTCGCGGCGGGCTGTGGCGAGCTGTTGTGG
>NZ_MWMO01000038.1 GCF_002556635.1 Novosphingobium sp. PC22D
GCTTCGGCCGGGCCAGTGCGGACAGATCCATGAAACCCTCAAGGGATCGGCACCGCCAAGCTCTGCAATTACAGATCAGACTCTAAGGCGATCCAGTCCGTCAATGGCGTGGCTAAGATCACGCGTGTCGGCGGTGTCAGCCGCGAGGTCCGCGTCGAACTCGATCCGGCACTGATGGCCGGTCTCGGGGTGAGCGCGGCCGATGTCAGCAGCCAGCTCAAGAACATGCAGACCGACACCTCGGGCGGCGAAAGCGATATCGGCTATCAGCGCCAGTCGCTGCGCACGCTGGGCCGGGTGGACGACCCGACCGAGATCGGCGGGATCAGCATTCCTACCAGCAATGGCAAATCGGTGCGGCTCGACCAGGTGGCGACCATTATCGACGGCCATTCGGAAATCAGCTCGCTCGCCTATCGTGACGGCGAGCCGATTATCGCATTCCAGGTTACGCGTTCGCTCGGCTTCGGCGATGTCAGCGTCGCCGAAGCCGTGCGCGAGGCGGTAACGGCTTTCGACGAGCAGAACAGCCGCGTCGAAATCACCGAAATTTCCGACACGATCGAGCCGGTAATCGACAATTACGAAGGCTCGATGCATCTGCTGCTGGAAGGCGCGCTGCTGGCGGTGATCGTGGTCTGGTGGTTCCTGCGCGACTGGCGCTCGACGCTGATTTCGGCCACCGCCCTGCCGCTCTCGATCATTCCCACGTTCGGGGCGATGTATCTCGCGGGCTTCACGCTCAACACCGTGTCGCTGCTGTCTATTTCACTGGTGATCGGCATTCTCGTCGATGATGCGATCGTCGAGGTGGAGAATATCGAACGCCATCTGCGGATGGGCAAGAAACCCTTCGAGGCCGCGATGGAAGCGGCCGACGAGATCGGCCTAGCGGTGATCGCCACCACCTTCACCCTCGTCGCCGTGTTCTTGCCCACCGCCTTCATGGGTGGGATTCCGGGCAAGATCTTCCGCGAATTCGGCGTGACCGCCTCGGTCGCGGTGCTGTGCTCATTGCTCGTCGCGCGGCTGCTGACGCCGATGATGGCCGCCTATTTCCTGAAGGCCAATGACCACGTGGAAGAGGACAGCTCGCTGATGAGGCGGTATCTGCGCTGGATCCACGGCACGCTCGACAATCGCCGCAAAACGGTGCTGGCCGCGCTGGTGTTCCTCGTGGTCTCGCTGGGGATGTATACGATGCTGCCCTCGGGCTTCATGCCCGCGCAGGATAACTCGCAGACCTCGGTTACGCTCGAACTGCCGCCCGGCACCACGATATCCGAAATGGATTCCATTTCGAAAGGTGCCGCGAAACTGATCGAGGATATTCCCGAAGTGAAGCATGTCTTCACCTCGGTTGGCACCGCGACCAGCGGCGATCCGATGAATTCGACGACTTCCTCGGCGCAGAACAGCGCCACGCTCACGGTCGATCTGGTCGATCGCGGCGATCGCGATCTCAAGCAATCGGGTGTGGAAGAGAAAATCCGCGAGGCGCTCAAGGCGCTGCCCGGCACCCGCGTCAGCGTGGGCGGCGGCGGCAGCGGAGAAAAGCTGCAGGTAACGCTGGCGGGCGACGACGGCAACCTGCTGTCCGCCACCGCCAAATCGCTCGAAAGCGAGATTCGCAACAATATTCAAGGCATCGGCAACGTCACCTCCAGCGCGGCACTGCAGCGGCCCGAAATCCAGCTTATCCCAGATTATGCGCGTGCCGCGCAGCTGGGCGTTACCAGTCAGGACATCGGCGATGTCATGCGCGTGGCGACCTATGGCGACTATTCGCAGAACCTGCCGAAGCTCAACCTGTCCGACCGTCAGATCGACATTCGGGTGCGGATCGATCCCGAAGTGCGCGAAGACACCGATGCGATCAGCAATCTGCGGGTGCAGGGCGACAATGGCCAGGTGGCCCTCGGCTCGCTGGGCGAGATCGTCTATGGATCGAGCATGTCGCAGATCGACCGGCTCGACCGTTCGCGCAATGTCACGCTCGATATCGAACTCAACGGGCGCACGATCGGTGAGGTGAACAACGAGGTGAAGCAGTTGCCGACCATGCAAAACCTGCCTGCCGGGATCAAGCAGGTCGAACAGGGCGAGCTTGAGCGGACCTCCGAAATGATGGGCAGCTTCGCCCTTGCGATGGCGGTCGGCATCTTCTGCATCTATGCGGTGCTGGTACTGCTGTTTCACGACTTCCTGCAGCCAGCGACAATTCTATCGGCCCTGCCGCTGTCTCTGGGCGGCGCGATGTTCGCGCTGCTCATCACCGATTCGGCCTTCTCCATGCCTGCGGTAATCGGACTCCTCATGCTGATGGGGATCGTGACCAAGAACTCGATCCTGCTGGTCGAATACGCAATCATGGCGCGGCGCGAACGCGGCATGTCGCGCTATGACGCGCTAATCGATGCCTGTCACAAGCGTGCCCGACCCATCCTGATGACCACGATCGCGATGGGCGCGGGCATGCTGCCGACTGCGCTCGGCATGGGCGCCGAGCCCAGCTTCCGCCAGCCCATGGCAATCGTGGTTATCGGCGGTCTCCTCACCTCAACCGTGCTGAGCCTTCTCGTTGTGCCGGTGATCTTCACCTATGTCGACGACTTCGAGCAGCTGCTCCGTCGGTCGGCGCACAAACTGTTTCATGCTTCCCGCAACCCCTCGAACCCGAAGGCCAGTACGTAAAGGAGTGCTCCCAGATGTCTGTATATCTCCCTCGTTTGATAAGTCTTGCTCTCTTACTTTGTACTACGGCGCCCGCAGCGGCCCAGCAATCTTCCCATCAATCGCGGCCCGGACAGGAAACTTTGCAACCTGACCCAGGCGCTTCCAAGAAACAACCGCGGTCCGAACAGAATCGCTTACGGTGCGGGCAGGGTCAGCATGCTCGATCGGGAAACTGCGCGGCGTGATCTACTCGATGCACAACTTTCGTTAGCTAATCTGCGTCTGACAGAAGTTCGTGCATGGATAGCACTCTACAAAGCGCTCGGTGGCGGATGGCAAAGTGGAAAGTGAGTGGGGTTCCTTTGCAGGCCGCCCAGAAGGCTTTTGCGCACTCCCGATTAACTATTGATGACTTGATATTGATTCGAAGTCCTGGACGAAAACCTAATTCGTACCGTCAATGTGCAGGCTATGACTGGCAATGAATGCTATAGTTCCTCCCGCAGTTGAGAAAGTCCCTATAGTACTCCCAGCAGGCTGGGCTTCCCAATTCAGGAATCACCGCCTGCCTTTGCTTGGTCTTCTCGCATGTCAGGTGGGGCAAGTCGCGGCTTCTTTGTTGCTGCCGGGGCTGAGCGCCGATGTGATCGACCTGGGCATCGTTCCCGAAGACAGCGATGCGATACTCCATTTCGGCGGGCTCATGGGCGGGGCGGCCCTGGTGCAGCTCGTGCTCAGCGCAGCCGCCGTCGTGCTCGGCGCGCGCATAGCTTTCCAGATCGGCAAGTCCTTGCGGGCCGATGTCTTCGGCAAGGTCCACAGCCTTGCCCTGGCGCAGGTGCAGGAGTTCGGGATCGGCTCCCTTATCACCCGCTGCACTAATGACGTGCTGCAGGTGCAGACCATGCTGTTCATGGGGCTGACCATGATCGCGATCGCCCCGATCATGGGCGTTGGCGGCGCCTTCATGGCCGTGCGCCAGGATGTGCAATTGTCCGGATTGCTGCTGATCGTGGTGCCGATACTGGCGGCCATTATCGGCTGGCTGACATTGCGCGCCACGCCACTGTTCCAGCGGATGCAAAGGCAGCTTGACGGCGTGAATGCGATCCTGCGCGAGCAGATCGAGGGTATCCGGGTAATCCGCGCCTTCCTGCAGCAGCTGCGCGAGGCGCAGCGTTTCGGCACAGCCAATACCGAGCTGACCGATACCGCGATCCAGGCCGGGCGCCTGATGGCAATGATCATGCCCGCCGTGACCGCGGTGATGCAGGTCGCCTCTGTCGCGCTGATCTGGGCGGGAGCGGACCGGGTGGTGGCGGGCGACCTCCAGATCGGCGCGCTGATCGCCTTCCTGTCCTATGTCTCGCTGATCCTGATCTCGGTGATGATGATGGGCATGCTGATCGTGCTGCTGCCCCGCTCGCTGGTGAGCGGGCGGCGGATCAGCGCCCTGCTGCAAAGCGAGGTCCTGGTGGGGCCGCCTGCCAATCCGCAGCCCTTGCCGGAGAAGGGCAGCGGGCTCGACCTGCGCTTCGACGCGGTGAGCTTCGGCTATTCCGGCGCCCGGGCGATGATTCTAGAAGATATCTCTTTCAGCGTCGATCCCGGTCAGGTGCTGGGCATTATCGGCGCCACCGGATCGGGCAAGTCGACCATCGTCAACCTGATCGCGCGGCTCAACGATCCGACGCAGGGCCGGGTGACGCTGGGCGGCGTGGATTTGCGGGCGATAGCGCCCGAAGCGCTGGCCGGGCGGATCGGATATGTCCCGCAGAAGACCTATCTGTTTTCCGGCACCGTGGCGCAGACGCTGCGGCTGGGGAGTCCGGAAGCCGACGATGCCGCGCTGTGGCAGGCGCTGGAGATCGCGCAGGCGGCGGATTTCGTCCGCGCGCTTCCCGAGGGGCTCGCGGCGCCGGTGGCGCAGGGCGGCACGAACTTCTCCGGCGGGCAGCGCCAGCGGCTCGCCATCGCCCGGGCGCTGGCCTGCGATGCCGATCTCTATCTGTTCGATGACAGCTTCTCGGCCCTCGATCAGGCCACCGACGCCAGACTGCGCGCCGCATTGCGGCAGGCGACCCGCCACGCCGTCACCGTGACAGTCAGCCAGCGCGTGTCCTCGATCCGCGATGCCGATACCATTCTGGTAATCGATCTCGGGCGGATTGTCGGCCTCGGCCCGCATGACGCATTGATGCAGGATTGCCCGGTCTATGCCGATATCGTCCGCTCGCAGCGCAGCATGGCGGAGGATGCGGCGTGAGCGCGGCGGAGAAGAGATCGACGCCGGTTTCCACCGCCGCGCGTCCGGCCTCCGCTTCGGGAGGACCGGCAGCGGCCGGGGCCGCGATCGGCGGGGAAAAGCCGAAAGACGCAAGGGATGCCGCACGGCGGATCTGGCAGGCGCTGGGTCGCAGCCGGTGGGTCATCGTTACGATGGTTCTGCTGAGTGTAGGCAGCGTCGCGGCGAGCACGCTGGGGCCGTGGCAACTCGGCAAGGCGACCGACCTGCTGGTGAGCGAGGATTTCCCCCGGGGCGCCCTCATTCGCCAGCTCACCGTGGTGGCGGTGATCTATCTGCTTGCCTCGGCCTTCAATCTGGCGCAGGCGTGGCTGATCAACGATCTGGTGCAGGAACTGGGCCGCGATCTGCGACACCGGGCGCAAGCGAAGCTGTCGCGCGTTCCCTTGAGCTGGTTCGACGCTCAGCCGCGTGGCGAGGTGCTGTCGCGCTTCACTAACGATATCGACAATGTGATCCAGAACCTGCAGCAGGTTGCCAGCCAGGTCATCCTGATGGTGCTGACGATTGTCGGTGTGCTGGGGATCATGCTCGTGCTCTCTCCCGTGCTGGCGATCGTGGCCCTGGTTGCGTTAGGCATTTCCCTGCTGCTCTCCCGCCTGCTCACGCGCGCCGCGCGCCCGCAATTCGTCGCCCAGTGGCGTGAGACCGGAAACCTCAATTCCACAGTCGAGGAGAGCTTCACCGGCCAGACCCTGATCCGCGTTTTTGGCGCACATTCGCGCATCGAGGAACAGTTCGCCATCGAGAACGGGGCGCTGACCAAAGCCAGCATGTCCGCCCAGATGCTGGCCAGCCTGATCCAGCCCGTGACCATGGTCGTGACCAACTTCGCCTATGTCGCGGTCGTCGTGGTCGGTGCCTTTCGGGTGCTGTCGGGCGGCCTGACCCTGGGCGAGTTGCAGGCCTTTATCCAGTATATCAGGCAGATCGGGCAGCCCATATCGCAGCTGGGCAGCATGGCCGCGCAGGTGCAATCGGCGCTGGCCTCTGCCGAGCGGGTCTTCGAATTGCTCGACGCGCCGGAAATGGGCGCGGACGGTGACGCGCGGGGACGTCTGCCCGCGGTCGTCAAAGGGCATGTCTGCTTTGACCATGTCGGCTTCCGCTATGTTCCCGACCAGCCGCTGTTCGAGGATGTCAGTCTGGAGGCGCTGCCCGGCCAGACGCTCGCCATCGTCGGCCCGACCGGCGCGGGCAAGACAACGCTGGTCAACCTGCTGATGCGTTTTTACGAGATCGACCGGGGCGAGATCAGGCTCGACGGCATCGACATCAGCCAGCTTGGCCGTGCCGAACTGCGTGGCGCCATGGCCATGGTGCTGCAGGATACCTGGCTGTTCACCGGCACGATCCACGACAATATCGCCTATGGCCGCCCGCAGAGCACGCGCGAGGAGGTGCTCGCCGCCGCGCGGCGCTGCCATGTAGATGATTTCGTGCGGACCCTGCCCGAGGGATACGACACGGTGCTGGAAAATGCCGGTGCGTCGCTGTCTCAGGGACAGCGCCAGCTGATGACCATTGCCCGCGCCTTCCTGCTCGACAAGCCGATCCTGATCCTCGACGAGGCGACCAGCTCGGTCGATACGCGCACCGAGATGTTGATCCAGCAGGCGATGGCCGATCTGCGGCAGGGACGCACCAGCTTCGTCATCGCCCACCGGCTCTCGACCATCCGCGATGCCGACCTGATCGTCTATATGGAGGCCGGCAACGTCCGCGAGACTGGCACCCATGATGAACTGATGGCGTTGAAGGGCGGGTACTGGACGCTGCAGCAGGGCGGGGCTGCTTACGGGCCCCTGCCGGAGTGAAAAGCGGGGGCCCTCATTCATTCGATGAGGACGGGGGACCTCTTGAGTAAATTAAGGGTGTCAATAGGCCGGATTGATCTGTCTCAAGTGGAAAAGGGGTTAGTTACTGTTACATCAGTCGATCCGAGTGGAAAGGAAACTTGGGGGAATGCCATGTCTATCTATCATCTGATTTACGCTTCTCTGGCGTTACTGCTGGCTTTACCTTCGCCATCGCATGGGCAGCCTCAAGGGGAAGGGGCACGAGGCTCTCAACCTCGTCAGGAGCAGAGATCTCAAACACGGCGCACTCAGGCGCCTCAAAGTGGCGTAGAGCGCCAATCGAGCCAAGGCCAACGCTCGCAGCTATCAAAGAACCAGCGGCAGCAAGGACAGAACGAACCACAACGGAGCCAGCAGAAGTCTCCTCGGGAATCCGGCCAGCCGGGCCGGAGAGACGACCCTGCAATCCAAACCTATCCCGGCCAGGACAGCTATCGACGGGGTACGCGGCCTCCTCTCGTCCAGCGGCGGCACGACGGCTCGCGTGATCGCGACACGTATCGCCATACCTACCGTGCGGACAAGAAATATTATATTAAGCCTTACGTTCGTCCACGTGGATGGTATCTTCGCAATTGGATAATTGGAGATATCCTTCCGCCTCTGTTCTGGGCGCGCAACTATTGGATTGTCAGTTACTGGCTCTATGACCTTCCCATCCCGCCAGATGGTTGCATATGGGTTCGCTATGGGGATGATGCACTTTTGATCGACGAGCATACCGGAGAAATAATTCAAGTTATTTACGATATTTTCTATTAGGATAGTTGGACTTAAAGTTGCGATGGTATGGAAAATGGGCGGAACATTCTAACAGATTGGCTAGGGACGCGTATGCGCGCTCGTCTCAAGTTAGCAATCGTTTTGTATGCAAAAATCACATCAATTCGCGAACAAACTTCCGAACGTTCTCACGCGAAGAGAAACATTTTTCAGGCCAAAAATTCCAGCCCTGTGGCCTAAGAGTCTGATTCGAAATTATCGGGTGTAATTTCATGATCTTGCGATGCGGCGTATAAAGAGCCGGATCGAGGCGATGAAGAGCCACGCGGTGGCGGAGGCGATCGTCTGCTCGAAGTCTTTGGCGAGGCGTCGGTTTCGATTGAGCCATGCCAAGGTTCGCTCGACCACCCATCTGCGAGGCAGTGCCTCGAAGCCTTTGGCCGTGTCGGACCGCTTGATGATTTCGATGGTCCACTTTCCGATCCGGCGCAGCGCTTGCCTGAGCTTGTCTCCGGTATAGCCGCCATCGGCGAACACATGCCGCAGCCAGGGGAAGCGCAGGAAGATTTCGGCTAGCACGAGCGGCGCGCCCTCGCGGTCCTGGATGTCGGCGGTGTGGATCACGGCATGGACGAGGTTGCGGTCGGTGTCGGTGAGGATGTGGCGCTTGCGTCCCTTGCTCTGCCACCTGAAAACTGGACCATTCGCAGTAGAGTTTTCGGCTGTAGATATCCTTGGCTGGGCGAGGAGTTACGGCATGAAGGCATCGAAGTTCACGGACGTGCAGAAGGCGTTCGTCATCAAGCAGGGCGAGGAAGGGACGCCTGTTGCGGAGTTCTGCCGTAAGGCAGGCATCAGCCAGGCGACCTACTTCAACTGGAAGAAGTAGTACGCGGGTCTGAGGCCGTCAGAGATGCGGCGGATGCGTGAGCTGGAAGACGAGAACGGCCGGTTAAAGAAGATCGTCGCCGATCTGACGCTGGATCGCGAGATGCTGCAGGATGTCATCAAGCGAAAGCTCTAAGAGTCTGATTCAAAATTATCTGGCGTAATTTCATGGCCTTGCGGTGCGGCGAACGAAGAGCTGGATCGAGGCGATGAAGAGC
>NZ_MWMO01000039.1 GCF_002556635.1 Novosphingobium sp. PC22D
AACCTTGTGATTTCGATTACTTGGACTTCGATAAAACCCACGCTTTCCTGCGGGCTTCAGCGTTCTTCACCGGCGACCCTCTCGTCTCGCTGGCCGATGCCCGCGCGAAGCGGGACGACGCGTTCACGATCCTTTGCGAAGGCCACGATCCTGTTGTCATGAAGAAACTGCAGAAAGAGGCGAATCTCGAAGCCGGGCGTCAGACCTTCGAGCGCGTGGCGCGCGAGTGGTACGAAAACTCCAGGGCACAATGGGCCACCGTCCATGCCAGCGACGTCATCCGAAGCCTTGAGCGCGATGTCTTTGCGACGATCGGTGCCCTGCCGATAGCGCAACTCACCCCGCCGCTGATCCTCGGCGTTCTGCGGGAGATCGAGGCAAGGGGGGCGATCGAGACCGCCAAGCGTGTCCGGCAGCGCATTTCGGCTGTGTACGTCTACGCCATTGCCCAGGGGATTGCGACAAGCGACCCCGCCGAAAAGCTGGGCGCGGTCCTCAAGCCGCTGCGCAAGGGTCGGCAGCCGGCGATCACCGAAATCGTGCCACTGCGCAAGATGATCCTGGCGGCCGAAGAGGACAATGCGCGGCCGATCACAAGGCTCGGCCTCAGGATGCTTGCGCTCACCGCAGTGCGACCGAGCGAACTTCGCGGCGCCGAGTGGGCCGAATTTGAAGATCTCGACGGCAAGCTTCCGCTCTGGCGCATCCCGTCGGCCCGAATGAAGGGCGACCGCGACCGGAAAGAGGAAGTGGGCGGCGATCACCTTGTTCCGCTCACGCCACAGGCTGTCGCTGTGCTGCGGGCGATCTGGCCGCTGACCGGGGGTGGACCGCTGGTCTTTCCGAGCAACCGTCACGCGCATCGCCCGATGAGCGAGAATGCGATCGGCTACCTGCTGAACCGTGCCGGCTATCACGGACATCATGTGCCACACGGATTTCGCGCGGCGTTCTCCACCATCATGAATGAGTGGGCGGAGCGAAACGGCGATCCGCATGACCGTAAAGTGATCGATCTGATGCTGGCCCACGTGCCCAAGGACAAGATCGAGGGCGCCTACAACCGCGCGGCCTACATGCTGCGCCGACGGGAACTTGCGACAATCTGGGCCGGCATGCTGGCCGAAGGCCTGCCTGATCCTGCGGTTCTGATCGACCGGCCCGTCAAGAAACTCGGGAAGTACTCTCGGCGACGCTTGTCGGAGCCTGTCGATCCGGACTTCCATTCCCCGCTTCCGCGTCGTGCCGCCAGAGAATCATCGCTGGGCAATTGGTAACGTATATGTTACTATATGGGCGGTGAATTGATCGTTTAGGAGTATATTCGCGAGGACGGCTCGAGCCCGTTCCGCTCTTGGTTCGACGATCTCGATTCCCAGGCTTCGGCCAAGGTGGCAACCGCCATCGTCCGGCTGGAACTGGGCAATCTGTCGAACGTCAAATGGATCGGCGGCGGGCTCGGGGAATATCGCATCGATTGGGGGCCGGGCTATCGGCTCTATCTCGCCCGCGACGTAGATGAACTTATCATCCTGTTCGTGGGCGGGATCAAGAAGCGGCAGCAGTCGGACATCGACCGGGCGGGCGCACTCTTGGACGAGTACAAGGCCCGCAGGGCGGCAGCGAGGAAAAACAGGAAGTGACGAAATGGTGCTGACCCGCGATTTCAAGGAAACGGTGAAGGAACGCGCTGCACGCGATCCCGCCTTCGCCAGGGCCATGCTCGATGAGGCGGCGACTGCTTTCCTCAATGGGGAGCCGCATGTGGCGCGACTCATTCTACGCGATCTCGTCAATGCCTCTGTCGGTTTCGAAGAGCTGGCGACCGAGACAAACCGGCCGAGCAAGAGCCTTCACCGGATGCTGTCTGAAAAGGGAAACCCGAGTATGGACAATCTCGCGGCCATCTTCGGCGCTGTGCGCAAGCGTCTGGGTGTCGCCTTTGAAGCCCATGCTGTGGAGATTGGATAACCTAAGCGGGATTGGTTTTGGGCAATGTGGCGGTCAACGCTGCCATCGTGCCATGGAATGTTGGGATCGCGATGCTGGCGCGCAGGCTTCAGGTGGTACGCGCCTGAACCGGTCGCTCCTCACGGAAGGGCAGCGCGGGCAGTTGCTGCCGACAAAGTCGATGCCCGTTGCACTGGCTCGGCACGTTACACGCTGTCGTCGGCTCACCCTCCCCTTTCACTGTTTCAAATTCAGCGCTTCGGCCAAACCCATCGCGGCGGCTCCTGATCCTCGACATGAGTTTCACCCATCACCTTGGCCAAGGTTATCTCCTGCAGGTCTCGTGCATTACGCAGACCAGCGATCAGACGGTCGCTGTGGGACACGAGGACGATCTGGCTGCGATGCGATGCCTCGATCAGCAGGCGTGCCAACGCATCGAGCAGGGAAGGATGCAGACTGGCCTCCGGCTCGTTGAGGATCATGATTTCTGGTGGGCGCGGCGACAGCAGCGCCGTGACCAGCAGCAGATAGCGCAAAGTGCCGTCAGACAATTCCTTGGCTTCAAAGGGGCGGAGCAAACCGCGCTGATGCATCACCGCAAGGCCATATTCATCGCCTTCCACCTCGATACGCGAGCCGGGAAATGCGTCGTCAATGGCGTCGGCGAACGCTTCGCCATCCCCAATGGCCTGAATGGTCGCAATAGCAGGGGCCAGATCTGTGCCGTCGCTGCCCAGCACGGGCGTATATGTCATCACATGAGGGCGCCGCGCCGGAGCATCCGCGTCGGTGCGCAGATTGTCGTAGAAGCGCCAGTTACGCATCCGCTCGCGCATCAACAGCAGTTCCAGCCCATCCACCGGATCGGCGCAATGAGTGACCATGCTGTCAAAGGCGAGAAGGTCGGTGAAAGCGTCGCGCCATTCCCCGGTGTGCGATGCCCTCAAGCTGACCGCAGGGCCCCGCCTTTGCGCGAACAGATTGGACTTGCCCAGAAGCTCACCGGTCCACATCGTCTCGACTTTGATTTCCGGGTCGTGCTGGAAAGGGTGCATTGGCTCGGGGCGTCCCAGGTCGATAGCGTAGCCAAGCTCATCCCCTGAAAAGCCTAGTCGCAAGCTGACGGGACCGGATCGAACCGTGCCCGTCACCCGCTCCTTGCCGCTTAGCATGTCCCGGCTGAACTTTTCCGGCCCGGCCCACATGGTCGAAGACAATCCGCCCTCGGCCGCCAGCGTCGCAATCAGTCTGCCTTGTGCAGTCTCCGACAGCAGGCGCAATGAACGATAGAGGCTCGATTTACCGCTGCCATTACTGCCTGTAATAAGAGTGAGTTGGCCCAGTTCGAGAACCACATCACGTAAGGAGCGATAGCCGGCAACGGCAAAGCGCGAAATCATGTTGCCAACAGTGCCTCATGCTGATGAGCAAGAACAGTAACTTGACGATTGTAGCCGCCAATACGGTCATTCAAGCGGTTTATCGCGAGGTCTGATGGAACCCATATGTGGACGGCTCCCTCTTACAAGGGCTGAGCGAAGATTTGATCGGATCGCTTGCTTCCATATGTCCGGCCTTTAGGTGCGACCACACATGGTCGCTGGCCAAGATGGTTTCCGCAGCGTGAGTTCCTAACACCTCAGCGGCCTCGAACGGCCATTGGTCCCGATGGAATGCCACACACCTCGGATCGATCGATCGCACCATCTGCTCTTCTCTTGCAAGATCCGGCATCAGCTCAGCACGACAGCATCAGCCATCGCTCATCGTGCCTGGCCGATCTTTCATGCAGCTACCGCCGACGGCGTATCTGCCTTTCGATACTGATCGCCGCTCACCATCAGTTTCCATGCGATCCGCGCAATCTTGTTGGCGAGTGCGACCGCAACAAGTTTCGGCTTCTTGCGTTCGAGCAAGCCCAGTAGCCAGGGCGAAGCATTCCTGCCTCCGGTGCGGCGGGCATGCTGAACGACGGCGGTTGCTCCAACCACGAGCGTGCTCCGCAATAATTCATCTCCTGCTCGCGTGATGCTCCCCAGCCTGAGTTTTCCGGCGGTCGAATGATCTCTGGGCGTCAAACCGATCCAGGCGGCGAAGTCTCGCCCAGACTTGAACATGCGCGGGTCTGGGGCTTTCATCATTAGCAGGGATGCGCCGATCGGGCCGACACCGGGAATCCGTGCAAGCCGCTGGCTGCATTCGTCATTGCGATGCCATTCCATGACCTTGGCCTCGATCCGTTTGATCTCGTGCTGCAGCTGCGCGTACTCCTGTCCGTGAAGCGCAAACAAATCACGCGCAAGCTCGGGTATGGTCTCCTCTGCCGCTATGCGATCGAGCAGCGGCTCGATACGGCACATCCCCGTTGCTGCGGCGATCCCGAATTCCGCAGCAAAGCCCCGGATCGCATTGGCAAGCTGCGTGCGCTTTTTGATAAGTCTGGTCCGCATGCCCACGAGCATGAGCGCCGCCTGCTGTTCGGCCCCCTTCGCCGGCACAAATCGCATCGACGGGCGGTTCATTGCCTCGCACAGAGCTTCCGCATCCGCTGCGTCGTTCTTGCCGCGTTTGACGTAGGGCTTCGCCAACTGCGGCGCGATCAACTTCACCTCGTGGCCGAATGAACCAAGTAGTCGAGCCCAATGATGCGCGCTGCCGCAAGCCTCGATGGCAACAACGGTCGGCTGCAGCTTCTCGAAAAATCGTATCATTTCCCGGCGCGTCAGCCTCTTGCGCAGGACCGGTCTTTCTGCCGCATCCACGCCATGTAGCTGAAAAACGTTCTTTGACGTGTCCATGCCTATACGGGTAATCTGTTCCACGGGCGGCTCCCTCATGTGAGTCCTACAACGACATCACCTAGAGGTGGTTCCGCCTTCTTGGACAGTTTGGCGGCTGAGTTAAGCTAATCCCAGTTGTTGTTTATGCCGCCTGTTTG
>NZ_MWMO01000004.1 GCF_002556635.1 Novosphingobium sp. PC22D
CGTCGTCTTCATTCCCGTACCAATCCATCAGCTCGGGAGTAGCTTAGCATCCTGTCCAAGAAACCGGCACCACCTCTGTCGTCTTCCATGTTGGTTCTCCTAAATGCCAATGTCGAAAGCGCGGGTGCGCTCGGGTGTGAGGGTTGCGGTGAGTTCGTTGGCGATGCTGCGTTCGGGTTTTGGATTGATGCCCAGCTCGCGGGATTTGCCTCGCAGCAGACCTTCGACCTGCGGATCGCGCTCCAGCCCTTTCGCCAGATCGGATAGCTTTGCCGACACACGGGCAGCGCCTGCACGGTCGCCTTGCTGTTCAAGCTGCTTGCGTGTCGTGCTCAACCCCTGCCAGTCGCTGACGAAACGCTCGGATCGCAGTGCTGGATCGGTCCGCACAGCGGCTTCGTGCCGCATGGCACGCATAGTTTCCTGGCTGCGACCGCCAGCGGCCTCTGCAATCAGCTCAGGACGCCGCTCCAGCGCCTTGGCGAGATCGGTGACGGCAAGGGGGCGGTTCGCTTCGAGCGCCCTTCCTGCTTTCTCCAGCGCATCCTTCTGGTGCGGGAGGACGGGCAAGCCCTGCGCCTGCATCGTGCCGATATCGCGAAGTGCGCGGGCATAGTATTCGACCGCGCGGCGCTGGTCGTTTTGCGTGATTGCCTGCGCCGGGATTGGCTCTAGTTGACGGGCCTGCGGGCGGAAGTTTCCGAAGATCGATTTGGCCCGTTCGGGAAACTGCCGAACCATCTCCATGACCCGCTCGCGGAAAGTGATGCCGCGCAGTTCGGCGAAAGCCTGCTCGGGTTTGTAATCGCCAGCCATGTCCTTCCCGCGCTCGCGGCTTAGCAATCGGACAAGCTTGGACTGGTCGGCAAAGTCATCGCGCCCATAGTGCAGCGCCAGCCCGTCGCGGTGGCGCGACATGGCGACATAGGCGGAATGGCTGTCCATGCCCGGTGTGGCGAGCAGATAGGCGCGATCAACCGTCATGCCCTGCGCCTTGTGGATCGTGGCCGCATAGCCATGATCGATATGGGCGTAATCCTTCGTGTTAAAAGCGACCTCGCGGCCATCGTCTGTGCGCACCGCCATGCGCTGCGCGCTGGCCTTTGCAACCGTGCCCAGCGTCCCGTTCTTGACGCCAAGCCCGCGTTCGTTGCGCAGGAAGATGATGCGGTCGCCGGATGCAAACTGGCGCTCGCCGCGTGCCGCCTTGATCGTGACAACTGCGCCCAGCGCACCAGCCTCGCGCAGCTTCTCGCGCGCCATCTGGTTCAGCTTGCGGACCTCGTCATTGGTGTGGGTGAGGATGATCCGGCTGTCGGCGGGGCTGGCCTGGCGTTCCTGATTCCAGCGCTCGATCAGCACCGTCCGTGCATCCTCGCGCGTGTCAGCGGCATGGACCATGTCGCGTTCTTCATAGGTGCGGATTGCTTCGCCGGTTCGGCCCGTGGCGAGGTGCCGGGTCGCATCCTGCTGCCATGCGGAAAGCTGGCGGCGAACTTCGCTGATCTCGACCCCGCCGTGGCGCTCATGGATCGCCCGGAAGGCTGCGCCTGCCTCGATAGCCTGAAGCTGCTGCTGGTCGCCGACCAGGACCACTTTCGCTCCGGCCTTTTCGGCATGGGACAGCACGCGCTCCATCTGGCGCGTGCCGACCATGCCCGCTTCGTCGATGACGAGAACGTCACGGGATGTGAGCTGCTCACGTCCTCTGCCCCACTGATGCTCAAGGCTGGCAATGGTGCGCGATGCGATGCCGGAGCCGTTCTCCAGCCCTTCGGCGGCAATGCCGGAAAGCGCTGCGCCGCGCACAGTGTAGCCCGCGCTTTCCCAGGCCTCACGTGCCACACCGAGCATCGCGCTCTTGCCGGTTCCGGCGTAGCCGACAACGACTGCAAGTCCCTTGCTCTTGGTCACATGCTCGAAGGCGAATTTCTGTTCGCCGGAAAGGACCAGGCCGCGCCTTGCAGCGCTGGCGAATGCAGCATTTCGCAGGACATCATTGACGCTGTGTTTGGTGTGTTGGGCCCTTGCATCGGCGGCGCGATGCAGGCGCTGTTCGGTCTCGATCATCGACCGCGAAGTGAAACGATCCTGCCCTCGTCCATCCTTGCCCAAGGAGATCAAATCGGGCGATGCGCGCACGGCATTGTAAGCCGCATCGAACTGCTCCTTTCCGTCGCTATGCCGGTTAACAAAGGCGGCAAGGTCGCGCCTGGTGAACGTCGCCTGCTGGTGCGTGATCGCATCGAGCGCCAGCGCGGGATTGGCGATGATCCGCTCGCCATTGCGCTGGGCAATGGCGCGGTGTTCTTCGATCCGTTCGGCCTCCAGTCCGCGTCCGCCAATGCGTGAGGCTGCGGGTCCAATCTTGTCCTGCGGTTCCAGAGCGATGCCCTGCGCCTCCAGGCTGCGATGATCGATCCGGGCATCGATATCGCGTTCGGAGAGGGCGCGGTTCACATGATCGGCCCAGCGCTCGCGCCATTGCTCGATCAGCGCGGTTTTGTTCCAGTCGCGGACCTTTGCGCCAAAGCCACCCTTTGTGACCTCTCGCATGGTCAGCATGACATGCGCGTGCGGCTTGGCCTTGCCGTCCTCGCCAATATCCCAATGGACATTGAGATCGGCGATCATGCCTTTCCCGACGAACTCGGCTTTGACGAACTCGCGCGCCAGCCTGACATTGTCCTTCTTGGACAGCTCGCGGGGCAAAGCGAACTCGACCTCGCGGGCGAGCTGGGCATCCTTGCGCTTCTCGGCGGCCTCGACCGCATTCCACAATGTGGCCCGGTCGGTGAAGGCTTCGGGCGCGCCCTTGGGCAGCATCACTTCGGAATGAAGGACGCCTGCCTTGTTGGTGAAATCATGGGTTCGGTCGATGCGTTCGTCGTGCAGCTGTTCGCCAGCACGATAGGCCGCCGCCGCAACGGCACTGCGTCCGCTCGACCGTCCGATGACCTTTGCGCTGAAGTGAAAGATTGCCATGACGGCAATCCAGTTACACCGCAAACGCAACGTCGGCACGACGTATAAGCGCGCCCTCTCATGATAAAATCCTGATCGGGACTAGGCGGTATCACACTGTCCCGGCGACCTTACTGCATTGGATTACAAGCACGATTATTATCACTCCATCGCACCAACGATGGAGACAACACATGCGCAAACCCCGCGATTTTGATTCGGAACTGAAGGCACTTGCCGACAAGGCGAAGCAGTTGAAGGAACGCCGCGTGCGCGACCTCGGCGCGCTGGTCACGGCAACCGGAGCCGACGCGCTCGATGCCGATGTCCTGGCGGGCGCTCTGCTCGATGCCGCCGCCAACACCGACAAGGCAATCGGGGAGGGCTGGCGCAAGCGCGGCGCAGCCTTCTTTCAGGTCAAGTCACGCGACACTGCGAGCGGACCTCGCCAGCAGCCGGAAAGCACTATACCGCTCGACAGCGGCGCGGCATCGGCTTGAGGCGGCAAAGGCACGAACCGACATGCGCGAATGGCAGGTCAAACGACGCGAACGGACCAAACAACTGATCGAGCTGGGCGGCCTCGTCGCCAAGGCTGATCTGGTCGAGCTGACCGATGATGATCGCGCCGCGCTTTACGGCGCATTCCTCACAGTCGCCGCCAAGCTGCGCGGGCCGGATGGAGCGCAGGCGCTGGTGCTCTTCCGGCGTAAGGGCAAGCGGGCGTTTGAGGCTGAACAGGACCTCTGAACCTAGGGTGTTTCCGCCGTCGAAGTGGCCCAATCGGCTCAAGCATCGCCAATCGCGCTTGCTTCGTTTGTAACTGCGCTATAACCAGAGCAAGAGAGGGGGAGCCGTGGGGCAGGCTAAGTCGCAAATTTCAAACCAAAAAATGGTTCACGTTAGGCTTGAACCGGAGTTGCACCGGCGGCTCCGCATAGTCGTCGCTTCGGAAGATACCTCGATTCAAGACTGGCTATCTGATGCGGTCGAACGTGCCGTTGAAAAGGCATGGCCTACCATCACGCAAGGGACGAACAAAAAATGAGTACGGCTGCCTTGCGCGCTCCCAGTAGCGCCCAGATTCCGGTCATCGTTCAGCAGGGCAAAATCCTCGATTTCATCGATGGTCTGACCCAACGGAATGAGACCCCAGAAGAGTATGTCAGGCAGGAAATAGCCAAGTCTCTTGTCCGCGAATATGATTACGCGAAAGCCGACATTTCCGTCGAATTCACGCTTCGCCTCGGTTCACGAAAGCCGCGCGCTGATCTCGTGATTTTCGATGAAGGTGACGACCACAAGCAAGACCGTGCGAGGGTCATCATCGAATGCAAATCGCAAAAGGTGAAATCAAGCGATCGCAAGGAAGGTGTCGGCCAGCTTCACGCCTACATGTCAGCTTGCCCGAATGTTCAGTATGGAATGTGGACCAACGGTCTGGAACGATACTGCTACCGGCGTGTCGAGAAAGATGGCTCAATATCTTTCGACGAAATTCCGGATATACCTGGCAAGGGATGCAGTGAGGAAGATGTTGAGCGCCCTAGGTTCGACCAACTCAAGGCGGCGTCGTCGGACGCGCTGCTGTTCGCGTTTCGGCGCTGCCACAACTATATTGCGGGCAATCAGGGGCTCCAGAAGCCAGATGCGTTCTGGGAACTCCTGAAGATCATTTTCTGCAAGATTCATGACGAGCGCAGCTCCGATGAAGTTGAATTCTACGCCACCTCGAAAGAGCGTCACAATCTGAATGGACGCCTCAAGGTCAAGTCGCGGATCGACGCTCTCTATGCTGCGGTGAAAGCCGAATACGACACGATCTTCCGCGAAAATGAAGAGATCGAGCTTGAGCCTGCGGTACTGGCCTATATCGTCAGTCAGCTTCAGATGTACTCGCTCCTGGAGAGTGATATTGACGTGAAGGGACGCGCTTACGAGGAGATCGTTGGCTCGAACCTTCGCGGTGACCGGGGCGAATTTTTCACTCCGCGCAATATCTGCCAGATGGCGGTCACGATGCTCGATCCAAACGAGCGCCAACTGATAATGGATCCGGCATGCGGGACTGGGGGCTTCCTCATTACCGCGATGAACTATGTCATTGAGAAGATACGCGCCGCAGAGATTGCCAAGTGGGGTGAAATCGCACGGGCAGAAGATGCCATTCGTGCACGTGTCCAGCGCTTCGCCGAGAAATTCATCATTGGAATGGACCTGAATCCGAGCCTCGTGAAGGCATCGAAGATGAATATGGTGATGAACAATGATGGCGCTGGCGGGCTATTCCAGGGTAACTCCCTGAAGGCTCCTGCGACATGGGATGACGTGCTTCGCGCGCGGAACGTCATGGGCACTGTCGATCTGCTGTTCACGAATCCACCGTTCGGTTCGAAAATTCCAATTGATGATCCTGCCATACTCGAAAAGTACGAACTCGGGCATGCGTGGTCATACGACACTGACACCGATGAGTGGTCGATGCGGTCAGATATTCAAAAGTCCCAGCCGCCGGAAATCCTCTTTATCGAACGGTGCGTGCGGTTGTTAAAGCCGGGGACAGGCCGTTGCGCAATTGTTCTGCCTGACGGGATACTTGGTTCGCCGGGGGCAGGATATGTTCGTGAGTGGCTACTGCGGAATACTCGAATCCTCGCCAGCATTGACCTTCACCCAGACACTTTCCAGCCCCATGTAAGCGTTCAGACGAGCGTGCTCGTACTCCAGCGGAAGACCGACGAAGAAATGGCTGTCGAAAAGGCGGCTGGCCGGTTCAATGACTACCAGGTGTTCATGGCGGTAGCAAACCATGTAGGGCATGATAAGCGCGGTAACGTCACATACGTACGTGATCGATCGGGCAACGAAATTGTTGAAGAATTTGAAGAGCAAACGAAGGATTACGAAGAAGGCAAGCCAATTTACAAGCGCCAACTGACTCAGCGAAAAGTCGTCGATGATAACACTCTTCAAATTGCTCAGGCATTTCGCGCATGGCTATCCGAGCAAGATTAACTGCCCCGCGAGAGGTCAGGCAACAATGGCCGTGGCATGAGGCACAGTCGATCAGCCTCCCGGCGTCACTGCTCTTTGGCGGCGATCGCCGAATGGAAGCTGAGAATTTTTTGGCACCAGGGTTTGCCGTTCGGCACCGGATCACGTCCAAACCAAATGGCTGGAGCGCCTTCTCGGAGGCTGCAAACGTTTGGCAGCCATCTCGACTGAAGGGCATCCAAGTATCACCTGATTTTGGAGTGCCGTTCCTAGCTGCGACGCAAGTGTTTGATGTTCGACCGATCCCTCGAAAATGGCTGTCGTTAGATCGTACCGATGACCACTCCCAGCGGTTCGTTTCGGAGGGAACGGTGTTGTTGACGTGTTCCGGCAGCGTTGGCCGTGCAACGCTTGCGGATGCCACTGTCTCTAAGATGCTCATTTCGCACGATTTGTTGCGGATTGACGCTCGCAAGGACGAAGAAAGAGGCTGGATTTACGCTTATCTTCGGTCGCCAACTGTGAGGGCGATGATGACCTCGGCGCAGTACGGCCACATGATCAAGCACCTCGAGGTGAGTCATTTGGAAGCGCTTCCGTTCGTTTCCATGCCGAAGGGGGCGGCCAAGACATTTAACGAAGCCGTTGATCGGATCATTAGGCTGAGAAACCAATCACATGACCTCACGGAAAGAGCTGAGCAACTCTTTGAAGAATCGTTCGGGAAATTCTCTCCAGGTTGTGACGGTGAAGCTGGCTTCTCCGTAAGCGCTTTAGCTGCACTGACAGGGGAACGACGCAGATTTGAAGCTCAATTTCACAATCCGGCAGTCGGGGAGATTGTGCAGCACTTGGGAGTGCGCGCTACTGGCTGGAACTCGGTCAGCCAACTTGGCTATTCAGTTTGGCTTCCGACAAGGTTCCGGCGAATAAATGCCGATGATGGCATCCCATTTATGGATAGCTCAGTCCTTTTCGAAATTAATCCTGACCTCAAGAAATTCATTCAAGACTCAGATTTTGGCGACCCCTACCGTGGACGGGTAATGGCTGGATGGTTGCTCTTGGCTCGATCGGGACAAGTCTACGGCATCAACGGTTCGACAATGATCGCCTCAAGCGCTCACGAAGAGAAGATCATATCAGATCACGTCATTAGGATCGCGCCCGAATCGCCTCAGTGTCGCGTCGGCTATCTGCATGTAGCTATGTCTCACCCTGAGCTGGGGCGACCGCGCGTAAAAGCGTTGCCCTATGGATCAAGCATTCCGGAAATTGAGGTGGCAGATGTCGAGCGGCTTCTCATTCCTCGGCTATCAGCGGAAAGGGAAGGCGAGATTGCTGATTTGGCAGAGGCGGCGGCAGCTGACCGCGATACTGCAGACGCACTTGAAGTGGAGATTGCAAACGAGGCGGACAATATCGTCCGATCATTCATGAAATGATGTGATTGAAGTCGAGAGCTAGGGCAAGAATTATGGCGATATTCACTACCAGCAATGTTCCGATCTCGTCCCTGATCGAAGACATCGATATGGACAAGATCGGCCTGCCGGAATTGCAGCGCCCGTTCGTGTGGCCGAACGTCAACGTCCGCGATCTCTTCGACTCCCTCTATCGAGGCTACCCTGCCGGTTTCTTGCTGTTCTGGAAAACCGGTGCTGAAGGCGGCCTGAAGAGCATCGGAACTGGCCCCAAGCAGTCCGTCCCTGAACTCGCAATCGTCGATGGCCAGCAGCGCCTCACCTCGCTTTATGCTGTTGTGAAGGGGATGGAGGTCCTCCGCTCCAACTTCAAGAAAGAGCGCATTCAGATTGCCTTCAACCCGCTGTCTGGCCGGTTCGATGTCGCCGATGCTGCGATCAAAAAGGACCGTGCCTTCATCCCTGATATTTCGGTGCTCTGGACGCCGGACTTCAAGGCCGGTGCTTTCCGAAAGGCCTTTCTCTCGCAGCTCAAGGAAATTCGGGAAATCTCGGACGACGAAGAGGCGGCCATCGAGGATGCGATCGATCACCTTCGCAATCTGCCCAATTACAACTTCGTCGCTCTGACTCTCGCGTCATCGGTCGATGAAGAAACCATCGCCGAAGTTTTCGTGCGCATCAACGGAAAGGGCAAGGCGCTCAACCAGGCAGACTTCATCATGACATTGATGTCAGTCTTCTGGGAGAAAGGCAGGGTCGAGCTTGAGAATTTCTCGCTTCAGGCCACAGTGCCCAGCGAAGGGCAGGCATCGCCGTTCAACCATTTCATCAAGCCGTCACCAGACCAGATGCTGCGCGCGACTGTGGGATTGGCGCTCAAGCGAGCGCGGCTGGCCAATGTCTATGGCGCGCTGCGTGGGAAGGATGCCGCGACCGGCGTGGACAATCCCGACAAGCGCGAGGGTCAGTTTGCCCTGATGCGCGAAGCCCAGTCGGCGGTTCTCGACCTGGCCAACTGGCATCACTTCCTCGATGCCTTAAAACTGGCGGGCTACCGTGGGCAGAAGATGGTAAGCTCGGAAGCGGCGATCATTTTCAGCTACGTCCTCTATTTGATCGGCATTCGTGACTACGGCATCGATCGCACCCGGATGCGACAGGCTATTGCCGAGTTTTATTTCATGTCGGCAATGACAGGGCGTTACACCAGTTCGCCAGAAACGCGCTTCGAAGCCGATCTTGCTCAGGTCCGTGATCTTGGTAGCGGCGAGGCATTCATCGCCAAGCTTCGCGAGATGTGCGACACCACGCTGACAAACGACTACTGGGAAATCACACTGCCTAGTCAGCTCGCAACCTCGGCCTCGCGAAGCCCGACGCTCTTCGCCTACCAGGCCTCGCTCATCATGCTGGACGCGCCCGCGCTTTTCAGCCCCTTGAAGTTGGCCGCGATGATTGACCCTGCGATCAAGGGATCGAAGGCGTCGCTAGAACAACACCATCTGTTCCCCCGCGCCTATCTCGAAGGGCAGGGTGTTACCGATCTCAAGCAAATAAACCAGATTGCCAACTTTGCTCCGGTTGAATGGCCGGAGAACATCAAGATCGGGAAACAACCCCCGGCAGAATATGTCCCGGCGCTCGACGCGCAGATGACCGCGTCGGAGCTCGAACGGGTCTATGGCCTTCACGCTCTCCCGTACCTCTGGTGGGAATTGCCCTACGATCAGTTCCTGGTCGAGCGGCGGCTCCGCATGGCACAAGTCGTTAGGCGGGCATGGGAGCAATTGCGCGGTGATGCTGCCATTGAAGCGGTTGCGCCGCCTTCGGTGGCTGAATTGATCGCTGGTGGCGAAACCGGAGCGGTGGAGTTCAAGTCAACGCTTCGCATCAACCTCCACACCGGTCAGCCGGATGAGAAGATGCACCTGTCCGCGCTCAAAACGATTGCCGGATTCTTGAATGCCAAGGGCGGCACACTGCTTATTGGCGTGGCCGATGATGGCGAAGTCCTCGGCATCGGTGCCGATGGCTTCCCCAACGAAGACAAGATGGGGCTGCACTTGGTCAATCTCATCAAAGACAGGATTGGCGAAGTTTTCTTGCCTTACGTCCACCCGCATTTCGAAGATCAGGAAGACGAGCGGGTTCTTATGGTCCGTTGCGAGCCGGGGCCAAAGGCCGCATTTCTGAAGGACGGGAAGGAGCAACGATTCTTCGTTCGTGGCGGTAATGCTACTGCTGAATTAAACGGCGCAGGCGTAACTGATTACATCAATCACCGTTTCGGCTAGCATTGTGTTTTGCAGGGCGACCTTTGATAGATTCGCACTAAATTGAGAAGGTTTTGGCATTGGTCGAAAATTCGCTTGAAGGGATAATCGAGTTCGCGACTGTTCGCGCCCAGCAAGAATGGGATGAGCACAAGCAGCCCTATTTGCTAGCGCGACTAAGTCCTGATTTGTCTGCAGAGGGGGTCGATTATCGCACCGTTCTCGGGGAACAAAAGCTCAAGGACTTTGTCGCTGGCCATGCTGACAAGCTGAAAGTTGTTGTGCATCCGCAGCAGCGAGCAAAGATAGGCCTCCTGCCGGCCGATGTGGACTTTGAGTTTGAAACAGCTGCGGACAACGAAACTCAATCAGGCCGTAGGAGGCCGACTAGCGACGCGGGTATTCACGGATCGAAGCGGCGCTATATCGTTGGAAATTTCCTTCAAATGGTTTCGGAACTCGACGAAGCCGATGCCAAGCAGGTTGAAATCCCGGCTCATATTCTTGCGAAGCTTTTGCGTGACAAATGAGGGTTGTTATCGCCGTCGCCACGGCGAATGCGGCGCTTAGGAATTTCTTGGCATCCAATCGGCCAAACGTCATCCCGCAGGGCACGATTGAAAAGGGCTATTTTGCTGAGAGGCAAGCTCGCTTCTCGGTACAGATCCAGGCTCTCGACGAGAACTCTAGCGCTGATGCGATCGGTGCATGGCTGAAGCGTATTTCGAAGACTGCTGACGCAGTGATTTTGCTGATCGATCAAAATTGCCGCCAGCTTGTAACTCCCTACGAAGACGCATATTTCATTGTCGATATACCGCCATATCCCGGCGCAGTTCTTCAAAATCAGGTATTCGCTACGCTAGCTCCGATCCTGCGGCATTTCGCAAATTTTTGCCGCATCTTCGACTCCCAGAAGAATCAAAAGGTCCTCCTCTTGCCGCTTGATATTTTTCTAGCGGACGAGCTGAACGAGCTGAGAGCACGTCTGACGGTTAATAAGATGGACGTTGGATTTGCGGATGACGTCGAACAGAAAATCTCACGGCTCAACGAGCGAGCTCGACCAAAGGGGCAAAGGCGATTTAAGCGTGTCTATTTCGTCGACGATAGGCCGCTCTGGTTTCACTTTGGATTGGAGCAACATGCGATGGCGGAAACCGGAGTTCCGCCGCATGCCGAGCACTGTTGGCATACTAGCTGCTTTAGGTTTGGGAGGCGATTTGACTGCAAAAGACATTTCAATGTCGATGATGATTCGACACCTACCAAGGTATTTGGAAGCTTCATCACCTGCCATGGTGAGACGTTTAATGCCTCAGGACAAAGCCATCTGAATGTCTTTCCAAATTGCTTTATTTGAGTGAAAAGGGGCAGCTCGAAAGCCGCCCCTTTTGCAAATACCGGTGTCTAGCGCTTATATTTCCTTCACTGCCGCGGCAGATCAGATCACGACCCAAAATGTCGATCTTTCCGATCTTTCGTCTGGTCACTCCGGCGAACCGATGCCTATCGAGTAGGTGTCATCAATTCGCATGAAGGGAAAACGTAGACTACACATATATGAAGGTGCCCCGGTTAAGAGTCAATGAATCCCGTGGTCAAAGGGACATTGTCGTGAAACGAGGTGATCCTCGTCTGCCGCACACTAGGTCTCCGATCTTTGCCAATTGTGACGCAGAATTCGGCAGCGCTCGCGCGAAAATCTGTCACCGCCGTCGCAAATTTGCGCTTGTCAGACGCAAAATCGCGTCGAGCGAAAAAATTCTCAGCATCAAAGGCAGCGGGGTGGTTTGTCCGTAAAGGTCTCGGACCGTCCATAGACGGTTCAAATCGCACAAATCGTTGAAGAATTGCCCGAATTTCAACTCGGACTGCCCCTTGCGTCAAGATAAAAAGTTCTCATTATGTTCCGTGGAGGGTCTGCCAATGTCAAAGTGAGAACGCCCAATGTCCAATACCGAACGCATCATCCGACTGAAGACCGTGCTTGACCGCACGGGCCTCTCTCGCTCGACCATTTATCGCAAAATCGCCGAAGGCACTTTCCCGTCACAGGTAAAGATCAGCGTCCACGGCGCGGGCTGGCACGAGTCAGAAATCAATCGCTGGATCGCCGATCCCGCTCACTATCGTGAAGAGGAACCGGCGGAATGAGCGGCCAACAATCCGTCGAGCCGATCTGCGTCAGAGTCAATGACGCCGCCCGCATGATCGGCGTTGGCCGAACAAAACTCTACGAGTTGATTGCCAACGGCGAACTTGAGACAGTCAAGCTTGGCAAGGCAACGCGGATTACGACGGCCAGTCTGCATAAGCTGGTGGAGCGGCATCGGGCATTGAACTGACTAGGCCGCGAACTCGCAATTGGACAGTGTCAGAGCGTGCCATTATGTTGCGATCAGGCGCGCTGCGAACCACCCATTTATTCAGTTTCTTGGACAAAACGCTGAACCGAACCACCGTTAAATGAACGAAAATGTGGGGGAAAGTGTGGGGGAAGGCCTGCGTTTGTTCCAAGAACAAGATTGATATCAAAAGGTTATTTTTCCGGTTCGATTCAAGCCCTGCCACCACCCCCCTTCTCGCATCATCCCCGAAAAGCCCATGGTTCGGCGATATGGCCGGGCACCGCGCGGACAACGGGCGCGCGGCTACGCCCCAGCCGGGCACTGGAAGATGACCACGTTCCTTGCCGGTCTCACCCACACCGGCATCGTCGCGCCGCTCGTGATCGATCAGCCCACGAACAGGGCGATCTTCACTCAGTATGTCCGCCAGTATCTGGTGCCAACGCTGCGACCCGGCGACGTGGTCATCCTCGACCACCTGTCGAGCCACAAAAGCGTCGCGAGCGCCGCACGGGTCGAGGCCGCCGGTGCCACGCTCATGTTCCTTCCGCGCTGCTCGCCAGACCTCAATCCGATCGAGCAAGTCTTTGCCAAGCTCAAAGGGTTGCTCCGGCGCGCCGGCGATCGCACCCGCGACGGCCTGTGGAACCGCATTGGTCGCCTCGTCTACGACTTCCCCCCCCACCGAATGCGCCCACTACATGCCACATGCCGGATATGAGCCACTCCGATGACAAACCGCGCTAACCGAACGTCGAGGAAAATCAGGGGGTCACGTCAGTCTTTCATCAATGCGGTGACGGACAGGTTTTTGCCGTTCCGCCTTTTCCTCGCGATGGGGACACGGCTTCCCTTCGAAAGGTTGGCCGAAGACCCGTCCCCCGAAGCCTCAGCTTCGCAAACGCAGATATCCTGCTCTTTGCCTCTCTGCCGCGCGTCCCGCCATGACGGGGCTCAGCCTGTCGCGTTACGCTTGCGCGGGAACGCTTCGGCGAGCCCCATGGACGGCCGTTACCGGAACTTCACGCCCAGCTCGATGCCGTAGGTGATCGGAGAGTTCCAGACCGCGCCGGTTCCCAACGTGTTGAACAGCACCTGCGATTGATAGCGCTTGTCGGTCAGGTTGTCTCCGAACACGGCGACGGTGTAGCGATCGCTGGGATCGGTCCACTGCGCCCTGGCCGAGAGAACTTCGTAGCCTTTCTGATAGAACTGCTCTGCGGGATCGAAATAGAACCCCGAGGTATAGTAGAGGTTGGACGAGAGCGTCAGCTCGCCTCCTCCCAGTTGCGCCGTATAGCTTGCGCCGATGTTGCCGGTGAACTCGGGCGCGCGCTGCATCTCGAAGCCGGACGCGTCGGTCAGCGTCTGGACGAGCGCTCCCGGCCCGGCTCCGCCCAGCTCGACCGGCGCGCACCACAAGGGAACGCCGGGGTCGCTCACGGCGGGATCGCAATAGCTGTAGAAGGGAGCGTTGGGGAAGCTCTTGTAGCGGGCATGGGTCCATGCCGCACCGCCATAGACGTCGAAAGCCTGGCTGACGCGATATCGGAACTGCACTTCCGCGCCGTAGATCTCGGAGCTGGCGGCGTTGCGAATCTGCGCCGCACCGTCCTGATAGCTCGAAACCTGCAGGTTCTTGTAATCGTAGTAGAAGCCGGCAAGATCGACCTGCAAGGTGCGATTGTCGAACTTGTACCCCACTTCGAAGGCATTGATCTTTTCGGGCTTGACCGGCTGCTGCGACAGGCCGCCGACGTTGAGGATGCCTGCCTTGTAGCCCTTCGTGTACGAGGCGTAGACGCTCGAATCCGTGCTCGGCTTGTAGCGCAGCACCAGGCGCGGCGTGAAGCTGTCGTTCTTGAGCTTGTCCACCGGCACCTGCGTGCCGGGCTCGAAGACGTTGGGAACGACTTCGCCGTTGGGGCCGATGTACGAAGTCGTGAACGGGTTGATGGTGAAATAGGCATCGTCGACGATGTCGTGCGAATAGCGGCCGCCCACGGTCACGAAGAATCGGTCGGTCACCTCATACGTCGCGTCGACGAATGCCGCGTAGGACTTCGTCGTGGTGCTCGAACCGCCGTAATCGATGAAGGGAGCCCCACCGAACGAGGCGTCGACGTCCCAGGTATCGCGGATCTGGAAATAGTTGAGACCGGCGGTCCACTGAAGCCGCGAGCCCGGCTTGGAACTGAGCAGGAATTCCTGTGACCAGGTCTCGTCATCCACGCCCACGAAGATGTTGAACAACGGCAGCAGGCTGGCATCGAGGTCGCCGTAGTAGGGCGACTTGTCGCGCCGGTACTGCGAGTAGGAGGTCAGGTCCGCGAAGCCGACGTCGGCCTTGACCGTCGCCTGCAGCGCATCGGATTTGGTCCGGAAGCTTTCCGGCGGATTGAGCGCGATTTCGCCGGGTTTCGTCGCGAACGCGCCTTGGGGGGCGTAGAAGTTCACCAGCGGCTGCCCCTTCGAGGACGACCGTCCGTAAACCGCCTGGCCCGCCGGAGAGAGCTTGCTGAAGAAGCCCGCATCGCCGTTCGGATCGACGAAGGCATTGACGAGCTGGGTGGTCGGATCGTCGGTTTCGGCATGGATGTACCGCAGCAGGACCGAGACTGCCGGAGACAGTTCGGCCTTGAGGCCCGTACGCACCGACCAGTTCTCGTATTGGCCGACCTCGTCGTCATCGTTGACGATGTCGGTGAAGTAGCCGTCGCCGCGGCGATAGAGCCCCTCGATGTCGAAGGCTATGTTCTCGGTGATCCCGAAGGTGGCGTAGCCCTGCAACTTGAGCGCATTGAAGCGCTCGTAGCTCGCGGTGACCTCGCCGCCGGTCTCGGTGCTCGGATCGGCGGTCGTGACGACGATCGCGCCGCCTGTCGTGTTGCGGCCGAACAGGGTGCCCTGCGGCCCCTTGAGCACCTGGATGCTCTGCACGTTGAGAAGGTCGAAGTCGGACAGGTAGGTGTTGGCCTGGAAGAAGCCATCGACGTAGATTCCGACGTTGGGCCCGCCGCCCGAGGTCGTGATCGCGGTGCCGACACCGCGAATCGTCGGCTGCACCGCCGGTCCCTGGCTGTCGAAGCGCAGGCCGGGCGTCAGCTTCGCGGTGTCCGACAACTGGTTCACGTTCGCCGTGGAAAGCTGTTCCCCTCCGAGCGAGGTCACGCTGATCGGCACGTCGCGTGACAGCTCCTCGCGCCGCTGCGCGGTCACGACGATCTCGTCGCCGACGCTGGCGGTCTGATCACTGGACTGAGCGTGCGCGGGCGTCGCGAACAGGGAAACGGCGAGCGCGCCCAGCGATGCGCGCGAAATGAATCCGGATTTCGTGGCCATGGTTTCCTTCCCTAACTTCCCGTGTCGTCGCCGGAATCCGGCGCGACCGGCTGGCCGCCATCGCAGGTTCGAATCCGCATGACTTGCTGGAAATGGACATTTTTGCAGGTGCGAAGGGCATCGCATGCCTGCCGCCACTTGATTGATTGCGCCACTCGGAGCATCACGCCGCCGGAAAAGAGGAAGATCCGGGCCGTGTCCTTGCTGCGTGGCAACGCCGAACATTTCGAGACATTCGATCTCGTTCATTCGCGGATTCTGCACAAGTTCCCCGATCTCGTCCGCGACCTGGGAGGACGGCCCGAGGTTCTGCTCGAACGCTCGGGCATCGCGCCTCAAAACTGCGAAGCGGAAAACGCGGCCACATATCGCCAATGGGCCGCCGTCATGGAGAGCGCCGCGGCCGAGCTGGGCGTCGCGGACTTCGGCATGCGGCTTGCGCTGCGCCAGGGCGGTGCGGGCGTATATGCCGCACTGGGCACGGTCATGCGCAATTCCCGTGATTTTGGCGCCGCGCTCTCGTTCGTGACGGCGCACAACGCGGCGCACTCGCGCGCGGCGCGTGTCTGGAAGGAACCCACCGCGTCGGGCGAACACGTCTTTCTCGGACACGACATACTCGTGGAATCGATGACCGACCGTCGTCAGGCGATCGAGCAAGCGCTGTTGTTGGGACAACTCGGCGCCAGGGAGATCACAGGGGGCCGCGTCAGCGCGAGGTGCGTCCACTTCCGGCATCGCGCCATGAGCGATCCCGCCGTCTACCGTCGAAACTTCGGCTGCGAGGTGCGGTTCTGCCGGACCGAGGACGGGATTGCCTTCCGCAGCGCCGATCTGACTTGCCCGATCGTGGACTCCGACGCGGAGTCCGGCAGGCGGGCCGCGGCCTTCATTGAACGGGCCTATGGAAACCGCGGGCTCCCGCTTTCGGCCCAGGTTCGCGGGATCGTAATGCAGCGCCTCAGCACGCGCGATTGCATCATCGAGTCGATCGCCTCGGAACTTGCGATCCATCCGCGAACGCTGCACCGCCGCCTCAAGCGCGAAGGAGGCTGTTTCCAGCAGATCAAGGATGAGGTGCGCCGCGATCTTCTGACGTACTATCTAGAACACACCGAGCTCGAACTGGCCAGCATCTCAAGCATGCTCGGGTTCTCCGAGCAGTCCGCCCTTTCCCATTTCTGTCGACACAACTTCAGGATGAGCCCGACCGACCTGCGGAACCTCTCGCGGCAGCGGGCCGCCGCCTAGACCCTCGCGTCACTCTTCCGGAACGATGCCACCAAAAGTCGATTGTCCGGATCGGACAAGTCGCTGCGTCCCGTCTGCGCCAATCATTGCGGCCAAATCGAGTTCTGGGAGACAGGAAATGGCAAAAGCCGACGATCCGGTGACAATGGATATTAGCGACGTCGAATGGAGGCTGGGCCATCACGTCGGTGGCGGCGAACTGTTCGAGCCATGCAACAAGACAGACATTCGCCGCTGGGTCATGGCGATGGATTACGTCAATCCGCTGCACTGGGATCAGCGCTTCGCGAGCCAGACCAGGTTCGGCGACATCATCTGCCCGCAGTCGATGCTCGTCGCGCTGGACTACGGCCATGGCAACAACCAGGCCTGCGTCGGCCGGATCGAGGGGCAGCACCTCATCTTCGGCGGCGAGGAATGGTGGTGGTACGGGCCCCACGTGCGGCCCGGCGACCATATCAATCACGAGCGCATCTTCACCGGCTACAAGCTAACCGACACCAAGTTCGCCGGGCCGACGCTGTTCCAGAGCGGCGACTGCATCCATCGCAATCAGCGCGGAGATCTCATCGCCCGATCGCGTCCGACGGTGATCCGCTACCTCGCGAGCGAGGCGGAAAAGCGCGGCATGCAGGCGGAAAACGCGGGCGAATTGCGCAAGTGGACCGCCTCCGAGCTCGACGAGATCGATCAGATCCGCCGCCACTGGTTCCTTTCGAACCGGGAAGGCAAGAGTCCCAGCTTCGCCGCGGTCAAAGTCGGCGACACGCTGCCCCGGCGCGTGATCGGCCCACACTCGATCGCGAGCTTCACCACCGAGTACCGCGCCTTCATCTTCAACATCTGGGGCACGTTCTACTGGCAAGGCGTGGAGGGCGTGAAGGACTGCTGGGTCAACCAGGACATGGGCTGGATCGAGGGCTTCGGCTTCGACGAGGAAGGGGCGATGATCGACCCGCGCCTGCGCGACGGGCTCTACGTCGGTCCCTCGCGCGGCCACATCGACACGGAGAAAGCCGGAGAGATCGGTATGCACCGCGCCTACGGCTACGGCGCGACGATGGCGGCGTGGAACACCGACTATCTTGCCATGTGGGCCGGGCACGACGGCATGGTGCGCCACGCCAAGTCCGAATTCCGCAGCCCGGCTTTCGAGGGCGACATCACCTTCATCGACGGCGAAGTCGTCGAGAAGATCGAGCAGTCCGAATGGGGCGTGCCTCTGGTGCGCATCAAGGTGCGGATGACCAACCAGGACGGCAAGACGGTCGTGACATCGGTCAACGAGGTCGAGCTGCCGTACTGATCGGACGATGATCACGCACGATTATCTCGTCGATCCCTCGCTTTCGGTTTCGCGCGGTCCGCCGCTCGAGGCCGAAGCCGGGATCGGCCCGCTCACGCTCGGCGGCTTCCTGATGGAGGTCGCGCGTCGGCACCGTCCAGCCGAGGCGCTCGTCCTGCGCGCCGCGGACGGCGCGTGCGAGCGCTGGAGCTACGAGACCCTTCTCGAACGCGCGACCGACGTCGCCCGCGCGCTCGTGGCATCGGGCATCGGCAAGGGCGAGCGCGTGGGCGTGCTCATGACCAACCGGCCCGAATTCCTGTCCGCGGTGTTCGGCATCGCCCTGGCGGGTGGAGTCGCGACCGTGCTGAGCACGTTCTCGACGCCGGACGAACTCGATTTCCTGCTAGAGGCCTCGGGCTGTTCCGCGCTGCTCTACGAGCGGCAGGTGCTGAGCAAGGATTTCGGGGCTATTCTCGGCGGGCTTGAGCCCGCCTGCGCCGGTGCCGCACCCGATGCCTTCGCTGCGGAGCGCTGGCCCTTTCTTCGCCTACTGGCCGGTATCGGCGAAGTGAACGGCGCGACGATGGGTTGGCAGGCTTTCCTCGAAACCGGACGAGACATCCCACGCGCGCGGGTCGTAGCGCGGGCCGGGCAGGTCTCGCCGGCCGATCCCGGCGTGCTCTTCTTCTCGTCGGGCTCGACCGCGAGGCCGAAGGGAATCTTGTCCTCGCATCGCGGCGTGACCCTGCAGATGTGGCGGATGGCCCCTCAGCAGGGCCTCGGGCCGGGCGTGCGGAGCTGGACCGCGAACGGTTTCTTCTGGTCGGGCAACTTCGCGATGATCGTCGGCGGCACACTGGCGGCGGGCGGCAGCATCGTGCTGCAGCCGACATTCCAGCCCGCCGAGGCGCTGTCACTGATGGAGGCCGAAAGCGTCAGCTTCCTGTTCGCCTGGCCGCACCAGTGGGAGCAGTTGATCGGCGCGCCGAACTGGCCGGAGGCGGACTTGTCCTCGCTGACCTATATGGACGCCCGCTCGCCCATCGCCGCGCACCCGACCGTGAACGTGGACTGGATCGAGCCGCGACACGCCTACGGCAATACCGAAACCTTCACGCTCAGCACGGCCTATCCCGCCGGCACCGGCTGCGAGACCGCCGCCCAAAGCCATGGCCTGCCGCTGGCCGGAAACACGATCCGGATCGTCGATCCCCTGACCGGGACGGTCACGCCGCGGGGCGAACCCGGCGAGATCACCGTCAAGGGGCCGACCCTGATGCTCGGCTACCTCGGCACCGCGCTGGCCGACACGCTCGACGACGAAGGCTACTTCCGCACCGGGGACGGGGGATGGATCGACGAGGCCGGGAGGCTGCACTGGCAAGGCCGCCTTAACGACATCATCAAGACCGGCGGCGCCAACGTCTCGCCGCTGGAAATCGACGAAGCGATCCTAGCCTGCCCGGGCGTGAAGCTGGCGCAGACCGTGGGCGTCCCGCACGAGACGCTGGGAGAACTGGTCGTCGCCTGCGTGATCCTCCACGAAGGCGCCAGCCTTTCGGAGGCCGACATCCAGGCGCATACCCGCACGCGGCTCGCCAGCTACAAGGTGCCGCGCCGCGTGCTGTTTTTCGCGCCCGACGAACTGCGACTCACCGGCAGCGCCAAGATCAAGACCGCCGAACTGCGCCGGTTGGCGGCTGAAAGGCTCTAGGCGACCGGCGCCGTTCTCGCGGCCTTCAGCCGCCCTCGCCCGCGCCGGTCCCCGCCATCGCGAAGCTGCGCGCGAGGTGTTCGCCGAAACCGTTCTCGCAAGGGTGGAAGGTCCAGCGCTCGCTCTCGTCGCGGATCGCGTCGATGCTCTCACCCACCGCGTCGATCGACCATTCGGGCCGATAAATCCCGCGCGTCTCGGTCACGAAGGCCCGGGCCATGCGCCCGGCGACCGCCACGTAGAGCTCGCCCGAAACAGAGCAGCTTTCGTGCGCCAGCCATCCGACCATCGGCGCGACCAGCTCAGGGCCCATCGGCGGGTACTGCGAGGTGTCGAGGCCCTCGGCCATGCGCGTGACCGCGCCCGGCAGGATGACGTTGGACTTGATCCCCCGGTCCGCGCCCTCGACGGCGATGGCGTTGTTGAGCCCGATCATCGCCGATTTCGACATCGCATAGTTGACCGTGTTCGGCATCGTGTAGAGGCCGCCGATCGAACCCGTCAGCACCACGCGTCCGTAGCCTGCCCTCGCCATCGCCGCGAACGCGGGCCGCACGACATGGAAGGCGCCGAGCATGTGGACGTCGAGCACCGCGCGAAAGTCCTCGTAGCTGGTCTCGTCGAGCGCGGCGAAGCGGTTGTTGCCGGCGTTGCAGATCAGCGCATCGATCCGGCCGTAGGCGTCGAGCGCGGCCTCGACGATGGCGCGGCCGCCCTCAGGCGTGGCGACGCTGTCGGTCGAGGCGACCGCCTCGATTCCGGCCGCGCCGAGTTCGGCGACCGCCTGTTCGGCGGGGCCGCAATCGCTGCCGTCCCCGCCAAGCGCACTGCCGTTGTCGTTTATCAGCAGGCTCGCGCCCAGCGATCCCACGAGTTCGGTATAGGCCCGGCCCAGTCCCCGCGCGCCGCCGGTGACGACGACAACGCGGCCGTCGAAACGCCGCCCCGTCAATCTTCCCTCCATGTGGTCGATCCCGGCGCCCAGAGCGGCGCCCCGCGCGTTTCGCGCTGGCTCGCGATCGTGCTGCCGTCCTTGTCGGTCACGCCGTAAGCCTGCGCCAGTTCGGCGACGATATGGCTGCCGCCCGATTTCGCCGAAAGCTGCGGGTCCCGCAGCAGCGCCGCGATCACTCGTCCCGCGAACTCGGGCGAGCAGCCGGCCGCGCTCTTGAGCTGTTCGGCCATGCCCGGCACCGACTTCAGGTTCTCGGTCGCGCGTTCGGTATAGGTGAAACCCTGCCAGAGCGAGACCGCGCTGACGCCGGTGTCCTTCAGCTCGTGCGCCATGTCGCGGATCATGCGGTCGGTCGCGGTCTTCGTGGTGCCGAACACGACGTCATAGGTGTAAGTCACGCCCACGTAGCCCGAGAGCGCCGCGATCAGGCCCGAGCCCTGCGGAACCATGATGCGGGCGGCATGCCAGGCGCAGATGAAGGCCGCGCGCGCGCCGGTGTCCCAGATCTCCCATTCGTCGGCGAACGGCTTTTCCCAGAAGCCGGTGCGCCGGGTCATCGAATCGGGGATGGCCATGGCGTTGTTCGCCAGCAGGTCGAGCCGTCCCTCGTCGGCGCGAATGCGTTCGAACACGGCGGCGATGGCATCGTCGTCGAGCAGGTCCATGGCGAGCGCCACGCCCCTGCCGCCGCGCGCGTTCACTTCGTCGACCGTTTCCTCGAGCGAGCCGGGCAGCGCGTGGCCGCCAGGTCGAAGCGTGCGGCCCGTGACGTAGACGCTCGCCCCCTCGTCCGCGAGCGCGAGCGCGATGCCCTTGCCGATGCCCCGGCTCGCTCCGGTAACCAGCGCGACCTTGCCCGAAAGTGCCGCCACCTCAGGCCTGCGCCGGGTTGGCGAGCGCGCGCCGGTTGACGAGCGGGCGCTGATACGAGGGATCGTCCTTCGAACGCGAGGAGACGCCGTTGAGCGCGATATCGGGAACGTCGCCGAAAGGCACCGGCAGGACCGGCGGCAGCGTGCACCATTCGATCAGGTTGGTCCGCAGCGCGATTCGCCATTCCTCGCCGCGCTTTTCCAGCCTGTCGACATAGCGGCCGCCCGCGATCCAGACACTCTCGTCGCGATTGCGGCCGACGAACTGGTAGTAGGTCTCGGTGTGCGCGGTGTCGCCGTCGAGATCGATGGTCGTCTGCAACAGCGCATGGTGGGTGAGGATCTGCCCCTCGTCGTGCATCGGCACGGCCCAGTCCCAGCAGTCGGCCGGGCTGCCGACGAAAGGCCCCGCCGCCATCGTGCCGTCCTCCCAGAACGCCGAGAGGTAGATGTCGCGATCGAAGCGATCCATGCCGCGCGAAAAGCGCGCCAGGCACTCCATGATGTCCTGCTTGTCGAGCAGTTCGTCGAGACGACGTTCCCGGTTACTTGCCACGATAGTCAACCTCCGAAATGGGCTTCCAGATCGGCGAGCCGCGCGTCGCGCGCGCGGACTGGATCACCGATCCGTCGACGTCGGTAATGCCGTATTCCATGGCGAGCTCGGAGGTGATGAATTCGCCGCCCGACCGCTTCATGATCTCGGGATCGGTGGCCAGCGCCGCGATCACGCGGCCCGGATGCTCGACGCTCGAGCCCTGCATCGAGGTGATCGAGGCAGTCATCTTGTCACCCATCTTCGCGAGGTTGTCCTTCGCCTTCTCGGTGAGCGTGAGCCCCTGCCATATCGCGAGGCTGGCCACGCCGTGCGGCTCGAGCTCGATCGCCATGTCGCGCGCCATCCGATCGACCGCCGACTTCGACGTGCCGAAGATCACGCCGTAGGTGTAGGTCACCGCCGCGTAGCCGGAGATCGCGACGATCAGCCCGGACCCTTGCGGCACCATGATCTTCGCGGCGTGCCACGCCGCAAGATAGTTCGACTTCACGCCCGCTTCCCACATCTCGAGATTGGACAGCGGCTTCTCCCAGAACCCCTTGGGTTCGAGCAGATCGTCGGAAAGCTGAAAGGCGTTGTTGACGAGAATGTCGAGCCGGCCCTGCTCCTCCTCCACTCGCGCGAACAGCGCGGCGACCGCGGCTTCGTCGGCGGCGTCGCAAGCCACGGCAATGCCCCTGCCGCCGGCCTCGCGACCGCGCTCGTCGCATTCGCCGGCGGTCTGCCCGACGGTGCCCGGAAGGTAGTAGTCGCCTTCCTTCACCGTGCGTCCGGTGACGTAGACCGTCGCGCCCTGCTCGGCGAGCACGAGCGCGATGCCCTTGCCGATACCCCGGCTCGCACCGGTGACGAGGGCGACCTTGCCCGCGAGCGGGGCGTTCACGCCGTCTCTCCGCGCAACCAGCGGTCGGAGAAGTCGCCGCTGGGGCGGCCGGGGAAATGATCGCCGGTGAAGGGATAGCCCATCACGCCCTTGGACCAGTCTGCCGCCTCGCCCCAGTCCTGCTCCCAGTCGTAGAGCATGATCCGGTCGGCGATGCGCCAGTCCTCGCCGCGCTTCGCCATCGTGTCGAGATAGCGCCCGCCGATGCAGGTATCGCGAATCCCGCCGTTCCCGGCGCCCATGTCGAGACGATGGTAGGAAAACACGTGCGTCTCCGCCTTCGCGGTGTCGCCGTCCAGTTCGACGTAGGTCTGACCGAGCAGGTGCTGCGTGTTGTGGATCGCGTCCGCACCCGGCACGATCCAGGCAAGATAGGTCTCGAAGTCCCCGGAATGCACGCCGTAGTCGAAATGCGCCTCCGGCCACCAGCACGCGCGGATCAGAGCCGCATCGCGCCGATCCTCGCCTCTCGCCAGCCTGACCACGCATTCGCGGATGGCTGATTGCGCCAGATACCCGTCCAGTGCCGCCATTGGGTTGCCCTCTCCTCTCTTTTCGCTCTGTCTCTTTTCCGGCGGGAGCGTAGACGCTGCCAAGCGAAATGCCTTGTTCAAATTTGACAAGGTGCGGCCGCTCGCCACGCCTCTTGCTTGCCGAGGGAAGACATCGCCTTCACCGAGGCATCCGGTGCTCCGCGGACTTATGGCGTGAACCTGATGCTCAACTGCGAGGATGTCGGGACCAGTGCCACCGGGCGATCACCGAGGCCGACAGCGCGATTGCGACGTCAGCGGGAGCCTGGGGCCCGGTTCGACCTTGTGCCGGTCCCGCCGCGGGCAGCGTTCCGCAGGCCGTCGACGGATGTCGCCCGGTCCTTCACACGCTCTTGGTCACTTCACCGGCGGCGCCGGTAGACGAGCCAGTAGGCGATCATCGCGACGACTACGGCCGCAAGGCTCGAATAAAGCTGGCTGGCAAGGTCGGGCGCCGCCGCCATGGCGATCAGAATGGCGACGATGCCTGCCGCCGTGGCATAGCTGAGCCAGGGGAACAGCCACATACGCAGCGTCAGCGGCTGGCTCGATTCGCGCTCATGGCGAAAACGCAGTCGGATCTGGGATATCGCGATGATCAGGTAGACGATCAGCATGATCGCCCCGGACGCATTGACCAGGAAGCTGAAGACGACCTGCGGCGATACCACCGACGCAGCGAGCGCGAGATAGCTGAAAAGCGTTCCCACAAGGATCGATCGCGAAGGCACCTTGCGCTTGTTCACGGCGACGAGAGCCTGCGGCGCATCGCCGTTGGCGGCCAGCGTGAAGAGCACGCGCGAGGTGACGTAGAGCCCCGAGTTGAGGCACGAGAGCACCGCGATCAGCACCACGATGTTCATGATCAGCGCGGCGCCCGGAATGTTTATGACGCCCAGCGCTGCCGTGAACGGCGACGCGCCGGGGACGATGTCCGTCCACGGCAGCGCGCAGACGATCAACAGCACGGACAGGATGTAGAAGATCAGGATTCGCAGCGCCACGGTGCTCGTCATCCTGGCAACGACGCGGGCGGGCTCCGACGATTCCGCCGCGGCAATCGTCGCGATCTCGGCCCCGACCAGCGAGAAGATCACGCTCGTGGTCGCCGCCAGCACCGCCATCCACCCCTTCGGCGCGAAGCCGCCATGGTCGGTGAGATTCGCGAAAGTGGGCTGTCCGGCCGGATTCACCCCCAACACGTAGCCTGCGACGATGACGATGAACGCCAGAATCGCGCCGACCTTCAGCGACGAGAACCAGAATTCGAACTCGCCATAAAAACGCGTGGAGGCCAGATTGACGATGGTCAGGACCGCCATGAGGCCGATCCCTATCAGCCACGACGGCAAGGGTATCCAGCCTTCCACGATAACCGCACCGGCAATCGCCTCGATCGCCACGACGACGACCCAGAAATACCAGTATAGCCAACCGCTCAGGAAACCGCCCCAATCGCCCAGTCCATGCCGCGCGAATTCGGGGAAAGATTGAACGCCCGGAATGGCGACGGCCATCTCGCTGAGCATGCGCATGACCATCATGACGAGGAGCCCGGCCAGCACATAGCTCACCACGACCGCGGGCCCCGCCGTGGCGATGGACGTGCTGCTGCCGACGAACAGGCCCGCGCCGATGATCCCGCCGATCGCGATCATGGAAACATGGCGCGCCCGCAATGCCTGGCCAAGCTCTGCTTGCGGTTCGCCGGGATAAACGTCGGCACGGGTATGTGGCAGGGTATCGATCCCGCTAGTGCCTGACATTCTGCGCCCCGTTATTGTCAATCATGGCTACCTTCTCGAGATTGGGACGGCAAGCGCAAGCGGCCGAAGGCGTGCCGCGCCTGTCTTCAGCCCAGCATGCTCAATTGCCGGGCGATCGTATCGAACAGTATGTCGATTTGTCCGTTTTCGATGATCAGCGGCGGCGACAGCGCAATCGTGTCGCCCGACGAGCGGATCAGAGCGCCCGCCTCGAAGCACTCTCTATACAGCTCGAAGCCGCGCGCACCGGGGGCATCCGGCCGGCTTTCGAGCTCTATCGCTCCGATCAAGCCGAAATTGCGCAGATCCTTGACATGAGGCAGCCCGCGCAGGGCATGGAGGCGTTCTTCGAAATATCCTTCCAGTTCGCGCGAGCGGTCGAACAGCGCGTCTTGCGCATAGGTATCCAGCGTCGCCAGGGCGGCCGCGCAGGCCAGCGGATGCCCCGAATAGGTATAGCCGTGAGGAAATTCGATCCCGCCCTCGGGCACGTCGCCGGCGAGCGTCGAAAACAGACCCTCGCGGCATAGCACGCCGCCCATGGGGACCGCGCCGTTCGTAAGCCCCTTGGCGATGGTGATCATGTCCGGGGTGACCCCGAACCGCTGGCTGGCGAAGGCATTCCCGACCCGGCCGAATGCGGTGATCACTTCATCGAAGATCAGCAGAATGCCATGCCTGTCGCAGATTTCCCGCAAGCGTGCCAGATAGCCTTCGGGCGGAACCAGCACGCCCGTGGAACAGGCGATCGGCTCGACGATCACCGCGGCGATCGTCGATGCATCATGCAGCATGACGAGCCGTTCCAGATCCTCGGCGAGGTCCGCTCCGTATTCCGGCATGCCGCGCGAAAAGGCCATGCGTTCGCCGTCATACGTGTGGCGCAGGTGATCAACGCCCGCGAGGAGATGGCCGTAGAGCTTACGGTTGCCGACAATGCCGCCGACCGAAAGGCCGCCGAAATTGACGCCGTGATACGCGCGTTCCCGGCCGATCAGGCGGGTTCGGGAACCGTCCCCCCGCACGCGATGATAGGCCAATGCCAGCTTCAGCGCGCTGTCGACGGCCTCGGAACCCGAATTGCAGTAAAAGACATGCGAAATGCCGTCCGGCGCCAGCGACACCAGGCGCTCGCTCAGCTCGAACTGCAGGGGATTTCCCATCTGGAAGGTCGGCGCGTAGTCCAGCGCGGCTGCCTGCTTCTGGATAGCCTCGATGATCAGGGGCCGGGCGTGCCCGGCATTGCAGCACCACAGGCCGGACGTGCCGTCCAGGATCTTTCGGCCATCCGCCGTCCGATAATACACGCCCTCCCCGCCCACGATCATGCGCGGCCTCGCCTTGAACTGGCGGTTGGCCGTGAACGGCATCCAGTAATTTTCCAGATTTTGATTGGTCTTCATGCTTTCGCCCAAGAAATGACGGACAAAAGAACAAGATCACGAACCGATCAGGCTCTCCCGCAGGAGAACTTGCCCCATATCCACGGTCATCATGCAAAGCCGCCCGGGGTGCGAAAAGATGCGAATCCGGCTCTGCGCGGTGACCTGAAATCACCGTTGCGTTCGCAGGAACGCGCGCCGCGCGCGGCGCCGTACGTTCACAGTGCGGGCGTTCAGACCGCCTCTTTTTGATAGTCCGCGACGGCCGGGCGGATCCACCGGCGGAAGCGCAGCACAGCCGGCGCATTCCAGCGGTCCTCCCGCGCCAGCAAGACGTAAGCGCCCAGCGCGATGCGTTTGATCGCGCCCTCGGCGGGCTTCACGACCACCAGTTCGCCCCGCTTCAAGGCATCTCCCAGCAGCATATTGTTGGCGAGGGCAACGCCCCTGCCGTGACGCGCCGAATTCAGCGTGAGATGCGCGTGCCACAGTCGCGGGCCCGACAACTGTCCTTCCACCGCGACGCCCTGCTCTTTCAGCCAGCGTTTCCATTCGTCGTCGCCATCCTCATGCAGCAGCGGACAGCGCAGCAGGTCCTCGAGCGTTTCGATCGGCGGCAGTTCGGCGAGAAGATCGGGACTGGCGACCGGGAACACGGCCGGGCGCACGATTTCCAGGCTTTTTACCTCGCGCGGCAGCGAATCCTTGTCCCAATCGCGCAGGTAACGGATGTCGCAATCGACGTCCTTTCCGCGAAAATCGGGCGCTTCGTCCGACGGGCGGAAATCGACGTGCAGTTCCGGATTCTCGGCGATGAAGCCGCCGAGCCGGTCCGCGACCCAGAGCGTCGCGAAGCCGGGTATGCAAGTGAGACGCAGGCTGTGGGCACCATCGCCCGCGATCAGTTGTCCGGTCGACGCGGCGATCGCCATCAGCGCTTGCGATATCTCCCGGTGATATTTTTCACCCTGTTCGGTAAGGCTTCGCTGGTTGCCCACCCGGGCGATCAGTTGCACGCCGACCCAGCCTTCGAGCGAACGGATATGGCGGCTGACAACGGCGTGATCGACCGTCAATTCCCTTGCGGCGCGGCGTACGCCGCCGAGCCGGCCGACAGCTTCGAATGCCCGAAGAGCCGCCAAAGGCGGATAGAGCCGACTTTCTGACAACGCTATTCCTCGCGAACCGCGCGATATCTTAAGAAGGCATCAAGAGCGCGGTCAAGCGAATAGTGTTGCCCGCAAGACACCGCTTCAGCCGGACGCGTGAAGCTCCGGATAACCCGTCCTCAGACCCAGAGATTCCTGGCCAGAGGCAATGTGCGCACGCGTCGTCCGGTCGCGGCGAACACGGCATTGGCCAGCGCCGGTCCGACCGCGGCCGTGGGCGGTTCTCCCATGCCGCCGGGCGCTTCGCGGCTGTCGACGATGTGGGTTTCCACCAGCGGCGCCTCGTTCATGCGCAGCACGCGGTAGTCATGAAAATTGGACTGCTGCACTTGCCCGCCGGCTACCGTGATCTCACCGAACAGCGTCGCCGAGAGGCCAAAGACGACGCCCCCTTCGACTTGCGCGCGAATGCCCGCCGGATTGACCGGCTGGCCGCAATCGACGGCAACGACGACCCGCAAGACACGCGGCTGCTCGTTCTCGCGCGCTTCCACCTCCACGACCTGCGCCATGTAGGTATCCCATAGATGGATGAGGGCCACGCCCTGCCCCTGCCCTTCGGGGAGCCTGCGCCCCCAGCCCGCCCGTTCGGCGGCGAGATCGAGCACGGCGACGGCGCGCGGATCGCGCAGCAAATCGCGGCGATAGGCCACCGGATCGGATTTGGCCGCGACAGCAAGTTCGTCGATGAAACTTTCGACGGCAAAGGCGCTGCGCAAGCCGCCGACACCGCGCCACCAGCTCGTCGGTACGGCGCTTTCCTGCCTGGTCCATTCCAGCCGCCGCGACGGGACCGTGTAAGGAATGGTCTTCGCCCCCTCGACCGCGTCGCCGTCCACGCCCTTGTAGTAGCGCGGATAAAGCCGGGCCATGATCGAGGAGCCCGCGATATGGTGCCGCCAGGCGACCGGCTTGCGATCCTCGCCAAGCCCCGCGACGAGCCGGTCGGCATAGTACGGCCGGTAGAGATCGTGCCGCACGTCTTCCTCGCGCGACCAGACGAGCTTCACCGGCACCGACGCGCGGCGAGCGATCTGGACGGTGCGCAGCACCATGTCCGCTTCGAGACGCCGCCCGAAGCCGCCGCCGAGCAGGAAATTGTGCACCGTCACCGCTTCCACGGGCAGGCCGGTCGCACTCGCGACCTGCTTGCGCACCGCCGAAGGGATCTGCGTGCCGGTCCAGATCTCGCAGGCGTTGCCGGTGAAGTGCGCCACGCAATTGCCCGGTTCCATCGCCGCGTGCGCCTGAAACGCCTGCTGGTACACGGCCTCGACGGTCTGCCGGCTCGCTTTCATCGCTTCGGCCACGTCGCCCTGATTGAAGGCTTCCGTTCCCGGCCCAGACACTGCCGTCACGATCGGCTCGACGATGGCGGACTGATCGAGTTGCGCGTGTGGGCCCTCGTCCCACCCCGGTTCCAGCGCCGCCAGCCCCTGCTGCGCGGACCAGTAGTTGTCGGCCAGCACCGCGACCGCGTCGTCCAGAGCCACCACTTGCCGAACGCCGGCCACGGCCAGGGCCGCGCCTTCCTCGACCTTGCGCAGCGCGCCGCCGAAGACCGGGCTTTGCTGCAAGGCGGCCGTCAGCATGCCGGGCAAGCGCACGTCAATGCCGAACTGCGCCGTTCCCTTCACTTTCGCCTCGCCATCGAGCCGAACCTGGTCCTTGCCGAGCACGCGATAGTCGTCGGGCGACTTGAGCGCCGTGCCCGCCGGCAGAGGCCAGGCGGCCGCATCGAGGCAGACTTCACCGTAGGTCAGGCGCGACGTCTCATCGAGCCTGTGGATGACGCCGTCCCGCGCCCGGCAATCGGTCGCCTTCACGCCCCATTTGCGCGCGGCCGCCATCACCAGCGCCATGCGCGTGTCTGCGGCGGCCTGCCGCAAGGGAGCCCACAATTCGCGCATCGACGTCGAGCCGCCCGTGCTCTGGGAAATGTCGCCGAAACGCACGCTGTCGCCGGGCGGGATATCGATCGAAAACGCCGAAGGGGCCACCTCCAGTTCCTCGGCGATCAGCATGGCAATGGCGGTATGGACGCCCTGTCCCATTTCCGTCTTGGGCAGATAGAGCGTGACGGTGCCATCCGGCATTATCGCCAGCACGGCATGGGGCAGGAAGGCCTGACCGCCTTTGTCCGCTCCGGCGGCCCGTGCGGGCAATGCGATGCCGATGGCCAGCGCCGCGCCCGCGAGCGCGCCGGTTTTCAGGATCTCGCGCCGCCCCATTTGCACCGCTTTTCCGGTCATGCCGAAAGCTCGTCCGCGGCATGCCGGATCGCGGCGCGGATACGCTGATAGGTGCCGCATCGGCAGATATTGCCGGACATGCCCGCATCGATCTCGTCATCGCTCGGGTCGGAATTGTCCGTCAGCAAGGCCGCCGCCGACAGCATCTGGCCCGGCTGACAATAGCCGCATTGCACGACATCCTGCGCCAGCCACGCGCCCTGCACGGCCCGTCCCACCCTGGTCGAAGACAAGCCCGCAATCGTCACGATCTCCTTGCCCGTGGCCATCGAGACAGGCGTCAGGCAAGACCGCGCGGCCGCGCCGTCGAGGTGGACGGTGCACGCGCCGCACAGGCCCGCGCCGCAGCCGAACTTGGTGCCCGTCAGACCCAGAACATCGCGCAGCACCCACAACAACGGCATATCTTCCGGCACCGACACCGCATGGTCCTGCCCGTCGATACGCAGCCGGTAGTCCACTCGAGTTCCCCCGTCCGCGCTCAAGATTTGAGCTTGAACAGATAGTCGACGATCGCGGCCCGCTCCTGTGGATTGGGAACGCTGACGACCATGGTCGAACCGGGAACCGTCTTCGCCGGCGCGGTGAGCAGCGCGTTGAGATGCCTGCGATCCCAGGTCAGCCCGGCCTTCTTCATGGCGGGCGTATAGCTGAAATCAGTGGACGCCGACTTTCGCCCCGCCACGGTCGCCAGATTGGGCCCCATCCCGGCGGGGGCCCCGGGCTTCACCGTATGACACATCGAACACCGCTGACGGAAGAGCGCCTCGCCGCTCTGGGGCGGGCTTGCCTGCAACGCTCCGGCCACGACCGGGACAAACAGGGCGGCGGCAAACAGGGGTAGGGCCAAACGCAATGCTCATATCCTTCATCAAACTCGAAGAAACTGGGATTCACCTCTGCGCCGAAAGGTGGGCATCCCCTTCGAAGAACCCGGCCAGCGACGCAGGAGCCCCGCAGTCGCTGACCAGTTGCTGAACCAGCCGCGCGCGCTCACCGACAAGAGAGCGGTTCTGGATGGGGTTGAGGCGCAATTTGCCCACCTCGCGCGGCGTGAAAGGGCGCGTGCCGTCGGGCGCGCTGCCGTCGCCGAGAACGAAGACGACGTAGTTCAGAAGATTCGCCAGCTCGGCCTCGCCCGGAATCGGCGCATGGGCGACATTGGGAAGCTGAACCAAATAGTCCCGTCCGCTTTTCGTGCACATGAAGTACCCGACCCGGCCACGCAGTTCAGGCACCAGCGCCGGAGCCGACTTGCCGTTCACGCCATGGCAGCCGGCGCAATATTCCATGTAGTCGGAACGGCCCTGGCCCAACCATTCGGCCGGCAGGGTCCCTGGCTCCTGCGCGCTGGCCTCCTGCCCGGGCAGCGTGATCATCCCGGACATCGTCAGGACCATGCATCCAGCCGCCAGAGCCAGGATGCGTTTCACTGCGCCTCCCCGATCAACACCGCCGTCGAGCAGTGATACTCCTGGCTCGAGACGCCGAAGCACCAGATGATGTCGTTGTTGGTCTGCGGGCGGTAGGTTTCGGTCTCGCGATCGGTGTTGTCGCAGCCGCACTGGCCGCATGCCGCCGTTCCGCAGCAATCGCGATAGGCGATCAGGTAGGCCCGGTTGTCATCGGGATTGATGCAGGTTCCCACCCAGGTCGTGGGCGACGGCTCGGTTCCCGCCGGACAGGTGTGGATCCCGCCGCCGCAGCACGTGCACAGCGAACCGTCGATGGCGCAATACCGCCAGTAGTCGCACTTCGTGTCATCGCTCGTCTGGGCGTTGCGGGCGAAGCGCGTGCGCGCCTGTTCCGAGCGATCCTTCGCGTAAGCGCGATCATAGGGCAGCAGCGGAAAGACGGGCGCGGCGACCAGCGCGGCGCCGATCCGCGAAATCAGCGTCCGCCGCGAAGTCCGCCCCGCATAACGCCGAAGCAGCCGCTCGCAGGAAGAATCGAGGTCAAATCGTGACATGTCTCGCGCCTTTCACTTGAATCGCTATTCCCGCACCAGCTTGCTGGCGCGCAGATATTCCTGAACCGAGCCCACGTTGAGCTCGTCGGCCATGACCATGCTTTCCAGATGCTCGCGGCTGTTGACGAGGCCGCGCGCGATGATCCGCCCATCCTCGGCAATCAGCGCCGCATGGGGAAGCTTGTCCACGCCGAGCGTTCGTCCGGCATGCGCGCTGTTGACGAAGGCGTAAGCCTGCAGGCCGTTCTGCTCGATCAGCGAACGCTGCTTTGCTTCGGTATCGTCGCCCATGAAGATCAGTTCGATGTTCTCCGCGCGGGCAAAGCTCTTGGCGGCGGGAATCAGCTTCTTGCAGATGGGACACTGCGCGGAGACGAAGAAGAGCAGCCGCTTGACCGGCATGGGACGGTCCCCGCCGATTTCCACGACCTGCCCATCGAGCGTTTGCAGAACGAGATGCGGCGCCTTGTCTCCGGCGACCGGCCCCTGTTGCGGGGTCAGGACGCCGACCGGGGCCACGCGCTCGTGCAGCACGCCCACCTGCCGGGCGACGGCGAGCAGCGCCACGGCCAGACCAACCACAAGCATCCAGCTCACGACCTGCGAAACGATCAGTATGGTCAGCATTGTCCTAGCCCTTTCCGTTCACCACGCCCAGGGGCCGCGCGGCAAGACGCGACGCCAGCGCGAGCACCTGCGCGATCAAATAAGCCCCCGCGCCAAGGACCAGCGCACCGCCCAAAAGGAGACCGCTCGGCGGCAAACCGACCCGGGCGCTGGCCAGCAGAAGACCGGCCAGCACGACATTGGCGATCGCCATGCCTTCGCCGATCGTCCTGCCATCCCCCGCGCCGCCGCAGCCGCAACTGATGTGCCGCCGTCCGCGCATGAGGTTGATGGCCACCGCGCCGGCGAAGACCAGCAGGAGACCGGCCGCGGCCAAGGAAACGTATTCCGGCAGGATCTGCACGATCAGCAGTCCCCCGAGCAGCAGTTCGCCCAGCGGCAAGACGCGAGCGAGCGGGCTGACGAGAAAGGCCGGAAGCAGCCGATAGTCGGCCAGTTCGCCTTCGAACGTCAGCGGCGCCTTGAGCTTGCCTAGTCCCGCGCCGATCAGCAGCCATCCGATGTACCCGCGCAGCCCCGCCGCGGCCACCTCGCCCAGCAGCGGAAACGCGGCGTAGGCGGTTTCCGCAACCGTCATCGCCCCAGGCCCGTCTGCATCGTACCGCCGGCTCCGAGCGACTTGATCCTGTGCTTCTCTTCGAACGTGCTCGCATCGAGAACGACGAGATCGCCGCCCGGCGTTAGGAGATAGATCAAGGGCTTCTCGTCCTGGCTCACCGCCATTTGCGTCGCTTCCTGATCCTCGCTCAAGGGATGGCGGGCGATGACCTTGCGGGCGGCGAGGTCCACTTCCCAGATTTCCTCGCCGTCTTCCTTCTGCGTCCAGTATTCGCCGACATGCATCAGCACGTAGGCGCGCCCCGTCGCGTGGTTCACCGCGAGCGGCTGCCGTCCGCCCGGCAGCCAGTTCACCTGGATCGGAGCCGTCGTGGCCGCTGGCAGCCCGACCGTTTCCTGCAACGACCAGCCGGGCGCCATCTCGATGCCTTGCGACAAGTCGACGGAATAGATCTTGCCCGTGTAGCTCAGGAACGTGGCCTTTCCGCTTTTGGCATCGACGACGCTGCTGTCGAAAACAGGGTCCTGATCGGCGGAAAAGAAAACCGGGCTGTACTGCGTGTCCGGCGCTTTGCCTCCGCCAAAACTGGTGACGGCCAGCGCGCCGTTGCTGCACAGCGAGAGGAAGCGCTGGCCCGGAAGCGCCGCGCCCAGTCCGCATCCCGGCATTTCCACGACGCGCAGCGACTTGCGCGCCTGCAGATCGACCACCTCGACCGAGGAGGCCGGATTCATGTTGTAGACGAAAGCATATCGGCCATCGGCGGAAACGCTGAAATTGTTTTGCCGGAAGCCGACCAGCAGGCGGCCCTGGAGCGGGATCTCTTCCACCACTTCCAGCGTCTGGCTATCGCGGACAGTGATCATGTCCTGCCGCGTGCCACGGTTGCCCTTGGTCCACATCGTCTCGGCGACATAGAAATACTTGCCCGCCGGATCGGCCGCGAAGTTGGACAGCTTGGCGACATGGACCATGCCCCGCATCTTGCCCGTTTCGCCGTCGACGATGCGCGTGCCGGGCCTTCCCCACTGCGATGTCAGGAACACCCATCTGGGCGTCACCTCACCGATCGTGGCGACATCGCTGTCCTCTACTTCCAACGCGGCGGCTTCCCGCGCGGTCGCCGTGCCGGGCACGGCGGCGATACCCAGCGCGAGCCAGAGCGCGGCGGTCGGACGCAGGCTTGGCAGGGCGCCGCGACGGCGGGGCGTTCGCGTCATTGCGAGCCTCCGTAGATGACATAGAACTTGCGGTAGCCTCCGGTCGTCCAGTTGCCTTTCCAGCCCTTGGGAATGGTCACGCCATCTCCGGCATTGACCCGGGTGACCGTCCCGTCCGCCGACGTGAGCGTCACGCTGCCGTCGAGGAAGTACATGAATTCGTCGTGCGGATAGGCCTCGATATCCGAATTGGAGGCCTCCGCCGCATAGACTCCGGCCGAAGATTTATCGGCCGATTTCAGCATCTCGAACCATTTAAAAGCAACGCCGTGGCGCTCGCCGGCCTTGGCGTCGGGGTTGTCGAAGATCGGTCCTTCGGCCTGTTCGCTCGTGACCAGCACGGGATGGGTTGCTTCGCCGGCCACGGCCGGTCCCGCAAGACATGCGGCAAGCAGCAGGGCGAACGGCGGAGCGGCAAACGATATTCGCATCAACATTCTCCTGTAAACGACGCCGGCCATCATTCGGCGACGGCCGGGAACACCATGCCGTCAAGCTGTGCGGGATCGTTGATCACCGCTCCTTGTGGCAAGCCGTTGGTCCGGCCGATCAAAGCGACCAGCGCCAGCGTCTGCTCCGGCGAGAGCGTGCCGGGGGCAGCCATCGGCATCGTGCTGATGATCCGGCTGTAGAGACCGCGCGCGGGCTTGCCTGCCCAGGCGGAAAGGAAGCCCTCGCCGGTCAGGGGCGGGGCGTGACCGCCGCCCTTAAGATCGCTGCCGTGGCAGACCGCGCATTGATTCTGGTAGATCGTGTCGCCCTTGGTCGCCTGTTCGGCCGAGAAGGACGCCAGCACGCCTTCGACCGCTTCCTTCTTGCCGAATTTCTGCACCGGCAAGTCGCTGCTCGGGATGCCCAGCGCGATCCAGCCGCCGCCATAGCTCTTGTCGCCGACGGGCACGATGATCACCTGCTGTCCCTTGACCTCGTAGGTCACGGGGCCGCCGGTGGTGCCGGCGGGCAGCATCGTGGACCACAGCACCTTGCCGGTCTTCTTGTCATAGGCCCTGAAGGGCGCGGGCGCGTCCTTGCCGACCTTTCCGTAAAGCGCGTCGCTGCTTTCCCCGAGGAACAGCAGGCTTTTCGTCACCAGCGGCACGGGGCGGCCGAGCGAACCCAGTTGCGGCAGCTTCAGGCCCTTGAGCAGCGGATGGTCGCGCGGACCGTCGCCATTGGCGACCACCCACAACTTCTTGCCCTTGTTCATGTCGTAGGCGGTGATCCGGCCGTAAGGCGGCTTGAGCAACGGCAGCCCGTCGGGGCCGATGCCGTAGAGACCCGCCTTTGGATCGTCGGGCAAGGGCCGGGGCCAATGATAGGCGATGCCGCCTTCGGGCTCGTTGTTCTTGTCGAGGGCGAAGACGCCGGGCAAGGTCATGGAAACGGCATAGAAATAGCCGGTTTCGGGATCGAAGGCGCTGGTGTTCCAGTTGCCGGTCCCCCAGGCGCCCGGCACCATCAGCACGCCGCGCTTGTTCCGGCTCGGATCGCGCAGCGCCGGCGGGGTGAACACCGGCCCCAGTTCGTAGAGCTTGACGATCTCCTTCGCCTTGGCGTTGAGCTCTGGCGTGAAGTCGATCAGATCGCTCTCGGTAATGCCCTGCCGGTCAAAAGGCTCCGGCCTGGTGGGAATGGGCTGCGTGGGCGACGTCTGCTCCCCGGGGACCTTCGATTGCGGAACGGGCCGCTCGACGATCGGCCAGATCGGCTTTCCCGTCACGCGATCGAACACGAAGATATAACCGGTCTTGTTGGCCTGCATCACCGCGTCGACGGACTTTCCGTCGACATGCAGCGTGCCCAGCACGGGGGGCGAGGCATTATCGTAGTCCCACAGGTCATGATGGACCATCTGGAAGTGCCAGCGCGGTTTGCCGGTCTTCACGTCCAGCGCGACGAGGCTGTTGGCATAAAGATTGTCGCCCGGCCTGTGCCCGCCGTAATAGGCGTTTGTCGGCGCGGTCAGCGGCAGATAGACGATGCCGCGCTCGAGATCCGCCGACATCGACGCCCATGCGCCCATGTGGCCGACGAAATCGGCGGAATCGCCGCCCCAGGTATCCCGGCCCGGCTCATCGGCGCGCGGCATGACGTGGAAGGTCCACAAGTGCTTGCCGCTGCGCACGTCATAGCCCCGGACGTCTTCGGGTGTCCCTTCGCGATAGGTGCCGCCGTCGCCCGCGCCGTGTCCGCCGCCATTGCCGCTGACGACGATCACGTCCCCCACCACGATCGGACCATTGAGGCCGACGAACGGCGTATCGGGATTGCGCGGACGACGCAGGCTGACCCGCCCGCCTTCGCCGAAGCTGGAAATCGCCGCGCCGGTCGCGGCGTTCAAGGCGTAGAGATAGTCGCCGCGCGTGACGATGATCCGCCTGTCCGCGCCGGACGCCCAGTAATCGACGCCGCGCGTGCTGATGCCCGCGGCTTCCTGCAGGGTCGCTTCGAAAGGCTTCTGGACCCAGACCGTCTCGCCGCTCAGGGCATCGAAGGCCTCGACCAGACCCACGCCGTTCGGGGCATAGAGAATGCCGTCGATCAGGATCGGCGTGCCCCTGAAATACTCCGAGGCGATCAGATCGGGGAATTCCTTCGCCAGCAAGGGATCGATCGCCGGACGGGACCAGATAATCTTCACCTGGTCGATATTGCCGCTGTTGATCAGATCCGCCGGAGAATAGCGGTCGAAATGCTTGTCGCCGCCGTAATAACTCCAGCCCGCTTCGCCGGCATGAAGCTGCATGACGGGCGCGGCGATCAACCCTGCCATGACGGCGACGCCCGTTACGGTGCGCCAGAGCGCCCGCGAGTGCCTGGACGGCGCGCGGCGTGGGGAAACGCGGCGGCTCATGCCAAGCCTCCCCGGAAAGCGGTGTGATCGGTTTGCGAGTGCATCATCTTTGTTCATTCCCCTGCGCTCGCCTCCCTTTCCCGCCGGCGGACGAAACCGCGACCGCGTGCGGAAAAGGGGAGGTTCGCTCGCCCGTATGTGTAGTGATGGCAGCGCAACGGCCGGTTTTGCAGTTGCGAAAACGTTCGGGTTTGGTGACTATGAAGCACCATCCTGGCGAGACCGACTAGTCATCCGCGCCACGCCTGTAGACCAGCTTGCCGCCGACGAAGGTCATGTCGACCTTCACGTCCATCAGCTTGTCGATCGGGACGGTCAGGGGATCGTGGTCGAGGACGATCATGTCCGCCAGCTTGCCCGGCTCGAGCGTGCCCTTGATGCCCTCTTCCCATGACAGGTAGGCGCCGTTGGCGGTGTACATGCGGATCGCGTCCTCACGCGAAACGGCTTCCTCGATACCGTGCACCCGGCCGCTGGGCCCCTTGCGCGATATGGCGGCATAGAGGCCGACCATCGGTCCGATGGGCAGGTTGTCGCTGGCGAAGGCGACGTGAATGCCCATGCCGGCGGGCGTGGCCACCGAATTGTTATGTGCCAGCCGATAGGGATCGAGCCATGCTTCGTAGCGCGCTTCGAGATTGTAGAGGAAGTTCGGCTGCTGCGAGATCATGATGCCGTCCTCGGCCATGGTCTGCATGGTTTCGCGCGGCGGCATGATGGTGAAATGGTCGAGGAACCATCGCCGGTCCTTGCCCTGCCGACCCGGCCCCTGCACCGTCGTCAGCGCATGGTGATAGGCATTCACGGTCTGCACGATCGCGGCATCGCCGATGGCGTGGAGCGCCATTTGCCAGCCGTTTCGGGCCGCGTCGTCCGCCATCGCGAACAGCGCCTCGTCGGTGTAGTTGGACTTGCCGGTGAAGCCGTCCATCCCGCGATATTCGGTCAGCAGCCACGCGGCGGGGCCTGTAAAGCCGCCATCCACCGGGCTCTCGCCAATACCGCCAAGCCGCACCTGAATGGTGCCGTCACCGCTCCGGTGCGGGAAGGCCTTCAGCCGCTCAGGCCCGGGATAGGCGATATAGGTCGTGACGCGCGGCAACTCGTCGCCCAGTTCGTCGTAGATGCCGTTCAGCCGCCGCCAGGTCAGCCCCGGACCGGGATCGGCGATGCCGCCCTTGCCCACGGGCTCGTCGTCCAGGTTGGCGGTGGCATTGTGAAAGCTCGTGATCCCGAGGGACAGGAGCTTCCGGATCGATGCGATGAACGTGGGCCGCAGATCCTCCCAGTCATCTTTGGGTACATGCTTGCGATACAGGTCGCTGCGCTCGCGAATGACGCCATTGGGATCGCCGTTGGCAAGATGCTCGATCACGCCGCGCTCGGGATCGGGGGTATCGCGATCGATACCCGCGATCTTCAGCGCCATGCTGTTGCCGACGCTCGAATGGCCGCCCGCGCGGGTGAGCACCACGGGATTGTCGGGCGCGGCGGCGTCCAGGTCGGCGCGCAATGGCACGCGCTTTTCGGACAGGAGCGCCTCGTCCCAGCCGAAGCCCGTGATCCATTCGCCGGGCCCGAGCTTCTCCGCCTTGGCCCGGATACGCTGCTGGATGTCGGCGATGGATTTGACTCCATCCATGTCTATCTGGCGGAACGACATCGACATCATGTGAACATGCGTGTCGATGAAGCCGGGCATCAGCGTCCGGCCACCCAGATCGACGGTTTCGGGTGCGCTGTACTCGCCGACGATCTCCTCGCCGCCGGTCGCGACGATCTTTCCGTCGCGCACGGCAACCGCGCTTGCGATGTGAAACGCGTCGTCGACCGTCAGCACCTTGCCGTTGTGCAGGATCAGATCGGCCTTCTCGGCTCCAAGAGCCTGTGCGGCAGGGTTCATCACGGCGGCAAGACAGCACAGCGCCGCCAAGGCTTTCTTCAAAGGTCGTCTCATCGTTCCCCCACGACAGTCAGGCTTTCCACGTCGTCCGCTCCATAAGCGGCAACGCCCGAAGTGTCCGGGAAGACGGACGCGTCTGGTAAGGAGTCAATTCCCACGCCAATGGTGACGATATGACACCATTGCAGCGCAGCATTATCGAATTTCAGTGACACGCGGCGCGACCCCCTTCAGTGGTGCAATCCAGTCACCACTGGCCAATTTGTAAGCACCTCCCGGACATCCCGACAGTATGATGCGTTGCAACAAAGGGGTTGCGCAACTGCAAAACGCGCATCGGCGGGAAATCTGCTTTCGCGGCGCCAAGGCCCGACGATGTTTCGGAAAAAAGGGGTACGGAAATCATGAGGAAAGTGACGACGCGAAGGGACGAGCTGCTGTGCCGATGCGCATCGGCGGCAATGGTCATCGGGCTGGTGACGGCACCGGCAATCGCTCATGCGCAGGAGAGCGGAGACGAGAGTGACCAATCGATCGTCGTCACGGCAACGCGCACCGCGCGCGCAGTCAACGAAGTGCCGATCAGCATCGCCGTCATGACACAACAACAGATGGACGATATGGGCATCAAGCAATTCGCCGATATCGCCCGCCTCACACCCGGCGTTCAACTGAATGATTCGAGCAGTTCGGGTCGCAACAACATCGCCATTCGTGGCGTCGCCTCGTCCGCCGGAGCGGCCACGACCGGCATCTACATTGACGATGTTCCCATCCAGGTCCGGCAAGTGGGCTATGCCTCGGGCACGGGATTTCCGGTGATCTTCGACCTCGAGCGCGTCGAGATTCTGCGCGGCCCGCAGGGCACGCTGTTCGGCGCCGGTTCGGAAGGCGGCACGATCCGCTTCATCCAGGTCGAACCAAGCACGACGGAATACAGCGGATATGCCCGCGCGGAAGGTTCGCTGACGCGCGCGTCGGAAGGCAGCTACGAAGGCGGCGTCGCCTTCGGCGGCCCGATCGTCGAGGACAAGATCGGCTTCCGCGTCAGCGCCTACTACCGCCGCGACGGCGGCTGGTACGACAAGGTTCCGGCGGAGCTGGCGATACTCGATGCCACGGGCGTCTCCCGCGGCGACGCGGTCGGCTTCACCCAGACCGGCGAAGGCGAGAAGAATATCAACTGGCAGAAGACCTACGCCTTGCGCGCGGCCCTGAAGCTGCAGCCGGCCGAGGATTTCTCGATCACGCCGTCCGTCTTCTACCAGGACCGCAAGACCGGCAGCGGCCAGTACGGCTTCTGGCTCTCCGGCTCCGACGCCGATGACGGCCGTTTCGTCTACCCGGACTTCACCGCGGCGGCCGCCAACCCGGCGGCAGGAATCGCGTCGATGACTCTTCCCGACACCGAAGAGGGCAAGAGCAACATGCTGGTGGCGGCCGTGAATTCCGAATGGGACGTCGGTGATGTCTCGCTCTACCTCACGACGTCCTATCTGGAGCAGAACAAGGACCAGCTCTACGATTACACGACCGGCTATGAGATCGGTTACATGGGTCAGGCCTTCGCCCGCGACGGCGCGCGCGGCGCGTCCATCTATTCGGACAAGCAGAAAGTCTGGACGAGCGAGTTTCGCATTCAGTCCTCCAAGCCCGATTCGTTCATCGACTGGGTCGCGGGCGTGTTCTATTCGAGGAGCAAGCAGAAGTCGTATCAGTACATCGAAGTCAACACGATGCTCTACGACAAGAACTATTTCGGGATAGGCAACCTCGATGACGCCGCGCCCTTCGGCCCCGGCTATTCGACTTTCGACAACATCTGGGGCGCGCCGATGATCGGCGAATCGGGCACCTACCTTGCCAACGCCTCGACCAAGGAAAGCCAGATCGCCGGCTTCGCGCAGGTCGACATCCATCCGATCGAAAAGCTGACTCTGACGTTCGGGGCCCGCTGGTCGCGCAACGAACTCACGTACCGGCTCGATTCGAGCGGTCCGGAAAACAACCTGAACGCGCCTTATGGCGCCGCCTGCCCGACCGGCCCGTACTGCCCCTATGGCGAAGGCGTATTCGCGCCGGACTATCCGTCGGGCGGGGTCAGCGGCACCGAACGGGCCTTCACGCCCAAGATCGGCGCCAGCTACGAGCTCGACCGCAACAATATGATCTACGCCTCCGCTTCGAAGGGGTATCGCAACGGCGGCGGGCAGATTCCCTTGCCGACCGCGTGCGACGAAGGGCTGATCCAGATCGGCTACGTCGATGAAAACGGCAATCCCACGATCCCCTCGTCCTATGGCTCTGACTCGGTCTGGAGCTACGAGATCGGATCGAAGAACCGGCTCTTCGGCGGGGCCGTCAACTTCGACGGCGCCGGCTACATCATCAAGTGGGACAACATGCAGTCCAACGTGTCGGTCCCGATCTGCGGCTACGCCTTCACCGACAATCTCAACTCGGCAACGGTCAAGGGCGTCGAGTTCACGCTCGACGTGATGCCGACCGAAGGCCTGAACCTGACCGCGAACGTCGGCTACCAGCACACGTCCTTTAACGACTCCAAGGCTTCGATCGCCCAGGCCGGCCCGCCGTGGAAAGTGGTGCTGAGCGCGGACTACCGCCGCGAAGTGACCCCCGGTGTTCTGGGCTATGCCCGCGTCGACTACAGCTACACCGACAAGATCATCGGCTCGAGTTCGGACACGCTCGTGCTCGCGGCGCTGGAGGACAGCGAACTGGTCAACGCGCGCATCGGAGCGCGGTTCAACAGCGTCGACGTGTCGCTGTTCGCGAACAACCTGCTCGATGCCGCGCCGCTCATCAATCCGTCGCGTTCGCGCTACATCTGGCAAGCCTCGACGTTCCGTCCGCGAACCATCGGCATCACCGCCAGCTACCGATATTGATGAATCGCCCCGCTGCCCGCTCACCGCAACGATGGCAGCGGGGCAACATTCCGTCAGGTGAACCGAAATGACCTTCTCGATCACGCGGCGCACGAGCCTTGCACTGGGCAGCGCCTTTGCCCTTTCGGCCATGACAGGCGGCACCCGCCGCGCCGACGCCATTCTCGTCAACGGCCGCATCACCACGATGGACCCGCGCATGCCCGACGCGCAGGCGCTGGCCATTCGCGACGACCGGATCTTCGCTGTCGGCACCAACAGCGAGATCCTCGACCTCGCCTCGGCGGATACGAAGCGGATCGACCTGGAGGGGAAAAGGGTCACGCCGGGAATCAACGATGCCCATTCCCATCCCATTCGCAGCGGCGTGGCGCATTTGCGGCAAGTCGCTTGCGACGTGAACAGCATCGCCGAGGTCAAGCAACGGATCGCCGACCGCGTGGCCAAGGTCGCGCCCGGCGAATGGGTGCTGGGATTCCTCTACGACGACGGCAAGACCGAGCGTCCCGTCAACCGCTACGACCTCGACGATGTAGCGCCCGAAAATCCGGTCTTCATCAAGCATCGCGGCGGCCACACGGCTTTCGTCAATTCCCTGGCGCTCAAGCTCGCGGGCATAAACGATGACACGCCCAATCCCGTGCATGGCGAATTCTTTCGCGAGGACGGCAAGCTGAACGGCCGCGTCGCGGAAGCGGGACAAGCCCCCTTCAACGCCCTCACGGCCTACGAACCGACAGCCAACGATTATTGCGAAGGCGCCGCCTTCATTTCGACGATGATGGCCAGCAAGGGCATCACCTCCGTGTGCGATGCCTCGGGCGGATCGATGGCCATGCGCGGCGCATTGGCGGCCTTGGCGCAGGGCCGCTTTCACACGCGCCTCTACACCCATTTCTATGTACGCGAGATCGAACAGGCGATCGCCGCGGGCCTGCGCAGTGGCTTCGGCAATCCCTGGGTCAAGGTCGGTGCGCTCAAGATGGCGGTGGACGGCTCCATCTCCGAGCGCACCGCCTGGCTTGCCGAACCCTACATCGGGCTGGACGACTTTCACGGCATCCCCACGATGGAAGAGGACGAGTGCTATCGCTATGCCCGCATGGCGCACGATGCCGGCTGGCAACTGGGGATTCATGCCAATGGCGAACTGGCGATCGACATGGTGCTGCGCGTTTTCGAACGGGTTCAGCGCGAAGCCCCGCACAAGGACCCGCGCTTCCGGATCGAACATTGCACGGTCCTGACGCCCGAACTGATCGCCCGGATCAAGGCGATCGGCGCCATTCCCGTGCTTTTCGCGGGCTACGTCTACTTTCACGGGCCGGTCATGCCCTTTTACGGGAAGAAGCGGCTGGAGCGCATGTTCGCGCTGCGCTCGCTGATCGACGCCGGTATCGTCGCCGCCGCGTCCTCGGACTACACGGCGAGCCCGCCGGACCCCGCCATGTGGTTCCGGTCCAGCGTCACCCGGACGGACTATGAGGGCCATGTCTGGGGCCCGAGCCAGCGCGTGAGCCTGCAGGAGGCTCTGGCCAGTGCCACGACCGCGGGCGCCTACGCGAGTTTCGAGGAAACCGAAAAGGGACGGATCGCCCCCGGAATGTTCGCGGATCTGGTGGTCTGGGAACAGGATCTTTTCGCGACGCCGCCCGAGGCTCTGGTAAACGTGCGTCCGCAGCGGACGATGGCGGGCGGGCAGTGGATCTACGAAGCCTAGCGACGCGGCGCCCGACGCATTCCTTGGCGATATCGGGCACGCATCGATAGCTGGCGGGGTCGCCGCCCGACCGGGTTGAGGCAACGCTTGTCGGCAGGCTTCACGGGGCGATCGTCAGAAGTATCGCTGCCGACAAGCAACACCCGAACCACGCCTGCCCTCCGCATGACGCCCCGGAATGCCGGGCCGCAGTTTTTTCCCGCGCCCCTGTCAGATTTCGCGGCCTGTCCCGTCTTGCTGACGAGAGGCCGAGAGACCTGGCCTGCGACGGGGAAGATCAATGCCGATTTCTTGCAGCGCACGTTCGCTGGCCCGTGCGGGCCGGCGAGCCGCGGAACCGTGCACGCGTCACGCGCGTGCGCCGCGCAGGTCAGCCGTCCAGGCGCTGCTCGCGCTGGTCGTGTCGATCCTGCTCTCGCCATCCGGTGCGACAGCCGGAGAATCCGCGCGCAAGCTAGACCTCGAGCGCCGCCTCGCCGGACCCGACGGCACGGTCATGGTCGTCGCGCACCGCGCGTGCTGGAAAGGCACGTCGGAAAACAGCCTCGATGCGATCCGGGCCTGCATCGCCGCCGGCATCGACATGGTCGAACTCGACGTGCGCGCCACCCGCGACGGCAAGCTGGTGCTGATGCACGATGCCGGTGTCGAGCGCATGACCGAGGGTAGCGGCAAGGTCTCCGATCTCGACTGGGCGGAGCTTCGCAAGCTGCACTTGCGCGAGGGAAAGGGACAGCGTGACGGAAAGCCGACACCGCTCACCAGGCGGCGCATCCCGACGTTTGCGCAAGCTCTACGCGTCGCGAAGGACCGTATCCTCATCAATGTCGATGCCAAGGCGCCGCTTTCGCCCTCGGTTCTCGCGATGATCGACGCGGCCGGTGGCCGCGAGCAGGTGCTGTTCAAGGCGGAAGCACCGCTCGAGCAAGTGCGCGAAGCCGCACCCTGGGTTCGGAGCGTGCGGTTCATGCCGATCCTGCGCGAACCCTACATGAAAGCCGATCCGGCCGCCTTCATCGGCGCGTACGACCCGATCCGTCCGGTCGGCTATGAAATCGACATCAAGGACAGGGGCTTCGCCCCGATCCTGACGCCGCTGATCCGTACGCGCTGCGCCCGATACTGGGTGGACAGCCTTGCCGGCAGGGCCTTTTCCGACGTCGAGGCGCTGACCGATCCCCAGGGTGTCTGGGGCAGACTGGTCGCCATCGGCGTGGACGCGATCCAGACCGACGAGCCGCTGCTGCTCAAGGCCTATCTGCGGCAAACCGGCCAGCGCGGTTTCGCCTGCCCGCCCGGGCAAGCTCCCCGCGCCCTCCTTTCCGCTCATCGATGACTCTCATTTCAATCAACAGGGTACCTGTGTCCATGAAACGCAATCTGAATTTCGCTTCCGCCGTTGCCGGTTCGGCACTCGTCGCCGGTCTGCTCGCCACGCCGCTGCACGCGCAATCCGCCGACGCCGCCTCCGCGCAGCACGACGCCGAGCGGCACGCCGACGAACGCGGGGCCGACGACGAAGACGCGTCCTCGATCATCGTCACCGGCTACCGCTCATCCAACGCCGCCACTATCGATGCCAAGCGCAGCGCCATCGGCATTACCGATTCGATCGCGCAGGATCAGGCCGGCCTGCTGCCCGACCTGACCATCGCGCAAGTCGCGCAGCGCATTCCCGGCCTCGCGCTCGTTCCCGATTTCGCAACGTCGGACGACCGCTCGCCGGATCTTGCCGAAAGCGTGATGATCCGCGGCATCGGGTCGAGCTACAACCTCGTCACCATCGACGGCCTGCCGCTGGCCTCGACCTCGGCGGACAGCCGCGGCGCGCGCATCGAACTGCTGCCGCCCTCGTTCGTCGGCCGCATCGATGCGATCAAGACGATCACCGCGAATCTCGATCCCCACGCGCTCAGCGGCCAGCTCGACCTGATTACCGCGAGCGCCTTCGACATCGGCAAGACGAGCCTGCTCGCGCGCGCTTCGATCGGCGACAATTCCACGGCCGGCGCGCTCGACATGGATCAGGGCCAGAACGTGCGCGCGGACGCGACCTTCAGCAGCACCTTCGGCGCCAACCACGATTTCGGCATCGTCGTTTCGGGGTCCTACGCGAAATACTATTCGAGCAACTACGACCAGAAGCCCGGCGCGGTCGACACCAGCTACCGCCTCTACGACGAGGATACGGGCAAGGAGATCGGCGACTACAACGACCTCAGCAACACCAACGGATACTCGACCGCCTCGCGCAATCAGATCTTCATCTACGATGACAACGTGACCCGCGCCTCGGGGGTCGTGAAGCTGGAGTACGACCCCGGCAAGACGACGTATGCCGCGATCTACACCGCCTACTTCTACCAGAAGGAAGACGAGATACGGAACGAGTATCTCGCAACCGCCGATACCGGGACGGTGCCGTCCGGCCAGACCGCCACGTCGGGCGCATGGGCCAAGGGCAAGACCGCGCTGGGCTATTCGCACCAGCCTCAGAAGCGAGAGACCTTCGTGGTGTCTGGCATGCTCGATCAGGCTCTGGGAGAAACGCTGGCGGGGCACCTTCGCGCCACGCATTCGCGCGCGCGCCTCAACACGATCCGTGACCGTTCCAAGTTCACGATGAGCAGCAATACGACGGACGGCGGGTTTTCGTACGATCTGACCCAGGGCTATCCGGTCCTCTCGTTCTACGATCCGGCCTACAACAACGACCCGGCGAACTACGTCGAAAGCTACATCCAGCACATCACCCAGCGCGCGGCGCAGGATCTGACCTACGTTGGCGGCAATATCGACTACAATTTCGGCGTCGCCGATCGCGGATTCGGCTTCAATCTGGGTGCCAGCTTCCAGAATACCGACCAGTCCTACGACGAGGGCCGGGAAAGCGGCAAGATCCTGGACGCTGACGGGAAACCGCTGACGATGGTCAACTTCGTCCGTCCGGTGACCGAAAGGACGACCGCTCCCGACGTCGACTTCCTGTTCATCGACGACACTGCCTATCGCGGGGCCTGGGCGGCGGCCGGCTATCCCAGCACCGACGACAACAGCGACAGCAACATCGATGGCGACTACGATCTCAACGAGCAGGTGGCCGCGGTTTTCGCCGAGGCGGCCTTCCGCACCGACGCCTTCTATGTCCGCGCCGGGCTGCGCTACGATTCGACCGATACCGACATCGACCTGTGGACCCAGGATGCCAATCTTCCCGCCGAGCCGAACGCGGCCGCGCAGTTCGTCCGGACGAACCGCAAGGCATCCTATCACTATCTTCTGCCTTCGGTCATCGCGACCTACGAACTCGGCCACGGCGTGATCGCGCGCGCCGGCTACAGCAAGACGATCGGCCGCCCGAACTACAACTACTACGCGATCGGGGAATCGATCGGTCTGCCCGACGACAGCGAGGACAACACGATCTCGGTCACGCGCGGCAACCCCGACCTCAAGCCGCGCACGTCGAACAACTTCGATCTCTCGCTCGAATGGTATCCGACCCGCGGCAGCATGGTCTCGGTCGCGGCGTTCTACAAGGATATCAAGAACCTGATCTTCATACAGAATATCACCCAGGACGGGTTCGAGTATGACGGCCAGACCTATACGGCGCGGATATCGACGCCGATGAACGCCTACAGCGCCACGGTGAAGGGCATCGAGTTCTCGGCCCGGCAGGACCTGCACGACATCGCTTCCGGTTTCGTCCGCAACTTCGTCCTCTCGGCGAACGCGACCCTGATCGACGGCAAACAGACGGTGATCCAGTCGGACGAATCCATCCGCCACGTCGATGGCCTGGAAGGCCAGCCCAAGTTCCTGGCCAACGCCACGCTCTCCTACGAAACCTCGCGGTTCGGAGCCTCGGTGGCGTACAACTACGTCGGCGACTACCTGAAGTCGATCAACGAGGATTCCTCGGTCTTCGACATCTACAGCAAGCACCGCAGCGAGATATCGGCGCAGGTTCGCTATCGGATTCTCGAGAACGTCACCCTGATCGCCGAGGGACAGAACCTCGCCAAGGCGAAGATCGAATATTACCGCAAGATGCCGACCGGCCACCTCCTGGCCGAGCGCAGCCAGAAGGGACGCGTGCTCTGGCTCGGCGTGAACTGCCGGTTCTGACGCGCCTCCCGCTCCGGATCGAAGGGCCGCCGTCCGGCTTCGCGGCGGCCCTTTTCCCTGACGCTTTTTCCGAGAGGCCGGACAGGACACGGCGATGATTTCGAGACTTGCGAAACCCTTTCTGGCAGGTGCACTGGCCCTCGCGGCGACACCAGCCCTCGCTGCTCCATTCTGTGGCGAGACGCCGCGCATCGCGGCGCTGGCGCGCCAATGGGCGGACCCGGATGGCGCCGTGATGATCGCCGCGCACCGCGGCGGCCATCTGGAGGCGCCCGAGAACTCGCTCGCCGCCATCGACGAGGCTGTCGCCGCCGAAGCGGACTTCGTCGAGATCGACGTACACGTCACCAGCGACGGCGTGCCCTACATCATGCACGACCGTACGGTGGACCGCACGACCGACGGCACGGGCGCGAGCGAGGACATTTCCTATTCCGATCTCCGCAAGCTCCGTCTCGAAGGGACGGACGCCCCGCCGCCCACGCTCCAGCAGATGCTGATGCACACCTGCGGCCGTGTCCTCGTCGACCTCGACATGAAGACCGACCGCGTGGGCCCGGTGATGGCGGTGATCCAGGCTCTGGGGATGCTCGATCAGGTGCAGATGTTCGACAGCGACAGCGAGACCCTGCGCGCGGCCCGCGCGCTGGCGCCCGGGCTTCAGGTCATGACCCGGTTGACCACAGAAACCACGCTCGAAGCCATCAACGGCGGTTTGGCGCCGATCCGGATCGTCCATGGCGATCCCGTATCGCTCAATCGTGCGGCCGGCACGGCGATTGCGGCCATGCCGGCCCGGATCTGGGCGAACGCGCTGGGCGACATCGATGATCGTCTCACGAAACAGGCGTCGGACGCCTGCGCCCGGCTGCAAGATCTGCGCGCGCTGGGCGTCAGCACCATCCAGACCGACTATCCCGCCCTGCTGCGTCGCTCGCTCGCGGATTGCGGCGTGTCCGCTGCCAGAGGGCCTACCGGCCCAGCCCCCAGTGGAGGCTGAGGCGGATCGTGCGGGGCACCGAATAGCTGTCCTTGAGCCACCTGGCGCCCGGACCGGTAAGGCTGGTGAGCCGCTCCTGCGTGAGATTGGCGATATCGAGGATCACGCTGAATCCGGAGCTGACGTGATAGCGGGCCTGCACATCGAACTGGCGGCGCGGCGCCCAGTAGACGTCTTGCCAGGCGGTATCGGGCGCGATGCTGCGCAAGGCCCGTCCGGTCCAGTTGACCGCTCCGCGCAGTTCGAAGCCGTCCTGGTTGAAGAACGCGCTGAGGTTGCGAATCTCGCCTGGCTGGCCGACCAGCCGATCGACCGCGCGCGTGGTCCCGTCCGTCAGCGGCACCGTCACGGCGCCGTCGAGCAAGGTCCAGTTGGCGCTGAATCCGAAATGGTCGAGGAACGATGCCACCGGGCCGAGCGATCCGACGACCGCGCTCGCTTCAAGCCCCGAAACATGCGCCGCCGTGGCGTTCGTGGGCCGCGTGACACGCGCATGGCGGTAGTAGACGCCGTCATAGCTATAGCCTGTCGTCACCGCGTCGAAGATCTCGTTGCGGATCGCCTTGTGAAAGGCGGCGAGCGATACCATGCCGTCCCAGCCGCCCGGCAGCGTCCATTCCGCGCTCAGATCGAAGTTGTTTGATGATCGCGGCTTGATGCCGGGATTGCCGAGGCTGACGGTCACACCCGCCGAATCGCCGTCGCCGATCGTCGCTCCGGCCTCGAAATCGATGGACGAGTGCGGCGCATAGCTTTCGTAACTGGGCCGGCCGATCGTCTGGCTGTAGGCCGCGCGCAATCGCAACGCGGCCCCGGGTTCGTAATTGAGCAGGACCGAGGGCAGCAGTTTCGCGTAATGCGACGAGGTTTCGAGCGATTTCCACATGCCGTCCGCCTCGACGAAGCCTTGCGTCGTCAGACGCGTGTAATCGAACCGCGCACCGGCCAGGACCTCCAGCCCGCCGGTTATGAGGCGCAGCAGGCCATATCCGTCCAGCGAGGTTTCGGCGTGCCGGAAATCGTCCTGAAGTTCGTCGGCCTCGCCGTCGATCCGCGTGATCTCCGCGCGGTTGGTCTCGAACATCCGCCAGGCCCGATCGGGATCGATGACAAGCAACTTGAGCCCATTCTGGTTGAACGGCAGCGCGACCGGGCTGACGTACCCCGCGTCGAGGAGAGTCAGTGCGCGGTTCGAGGTTTCGTAGGCTTCGTTGCTGAAACCGTAGGCATAGCGCGAGCGCGTGGCGGACACACCGGCGGCGAAACCGAAACAGCAGCTTTCCGCGTCCATGCCATGCCGCCAATCGGCCCGGAAAGCCTTCACGGTCGAATCCGCCGTCCGGTGGCGATGGCGCCAGTAGTCGGCCGCATAGAGCGAAAGGTCCGCGAACGCTGCGGCCGGTACGTTGAAGCTGAATTGAAAGGGCGCGGTATCGTAGGTGAAACCCAACCGGCTGTCGCCGGCGGCGGCGCTATCGGCATCCAGTCCGGCGGTGAACTTCACCATGTCGTAGCGCTCGCGCAGCACCGCGCGCGACGTGCTGGCGTTCATCGTGACCGTGTTGCGCGCGTCCGGCGTCCACGTCGCGCCAAACTGCAGGGCCTGCGTCTCGTTGCGCGTGACCCCGTTGCGATAGCCGACCTGGATCGCGGCCGACCCGAAATGGCCGGATGTCGCGGTCTGGTCGGCGACTGGGACGGCTTCCGGGCTGATGACGATCTCGTTGCGGGTGAAGCCGTCGCGGAACACGATGTCGGCGGCCAGTGCCGAAAGCCGAAGCGTGCCCAGATCCGCTTCCGCCCGCGCCGTCACGCCCCATTGGCGCCGGTCGCTGCCGTTGTACCAGTACTTGTCCTGCCGGGGGACGGCGATCCCGTTACCGGTGGCTCCGCCTTGCGCCAGGGTGCCGTCGTCATCGTAGAAGTTCAGATAGCCGCTGTCGGCGGTTCCATGAACGTCGCTGTTGTTGTCGAGACGGCGGTAATTCGCCGAGATCGTCAGGCCGAACCGGCGTTCCGGCCCGAAAGCGTGGCTCGCCGTCGCGGTGACGTGGGGACCCAGCGCGGACTGGCGTTGCACTTGCGAATGCCGGCTCGAGCTCGACAGGCCAGCTTCGAGCGAGACGAAGGGATCTGCCTGCGAATCGTGGGCACTGCGCGTCCGCAGATCGACGGCGCCGCCGATGGCGTTGGGATCGAGGTTCGGCGTGAAGGTCTTTATAACCAGCAGCCGGCTTACGACGGACGCCGGCAGGATGTCGAGGCGCGCGCCCCGGCTGGCACTGTTCGAACCGGCATCGGGTATGCCCGTCGAGGCGATCGGCATGCCGTCGATGGTGACGTTGTTGTAGGCCTGCGTCAGCCCGCGCACGACCGGCGCGATCGGCACGTCCCGCGGATGCTCGTTGTCCGCGATCGGCACGACCGAGACGCCCGGAATGCGGCGCATCGCATCGACCACGGTGCTGTCCGGCAGACGCCGCACCTCGTCGGCCGAGACGGCATCGACGATGTTGCGCGCGCGCCGCTTGGCGGCGAGCGCGCGCTGATCGGCAAACCGCTGGCCGCTGACGACGATCGGGACCGGCGGCGGGGCCGCTTGCGCCCCGCCCCCGGCCTTCGCCCTTCTTTCGTCGGTCGGTACGGCCTGTGTCCGCCTCGCTCGCGATACCGGGCCGCCCGGCAGGATCAGCACGACCGAGCCTTTCCGGCGGTAGGTCAGTCCGGTTCCGCGCAGCAGCGTCTCCAGTGCGCGCGTCACCTCCTTCCGGCCGCGCACGCCCTTCGTGCGCAGGCCCCGCAGCGCGGCGGGATCGGTGATGACCTGCAATCCGGTAACCTGGGAAAAGGTAGTCAGAGCGGCGGCGAGCGGCCCCTCCCGAATCGCGAAGACGGCCGTTTGCGCCTGCGCGGGAGAAGCCAGAGCCGCAAGCGCGGGAATCAGTAGATACCGGTGCGCAGCCATGACATCACATCCGCCGGCCCCGATCCGGGCGAGCATGTCCGCCGTTATCGTCTTTCGAGGATATAGGCGCTGCCGGTTTCCTCGACGGCAAAGCCATAGAGGTCCCCCAGACTGTCGAGCACGGCCTTGGACTGGCTCAGCCGAAACCGTCCGGCGACGCGTGTGCGCAGCAGGGCCGGATCTTCCACGACGATGCTCTTGTCGGTCCAGCGTTGCAGGCGGGGCACGATATCGGCAAGCGCCATGTCGGCCACCTGAAGCCAGCCGTGCTGCCAATCGGTGGCGGCGTTCCGGCCAAGCGCGACAGGCTGCGCGATCCGTCCATCGACCATGGCGGCGCGATGCATGGCGGGCACCAGCACGGCGGCCTGCCTTGCCGACGTGCCACCGAACCGCACCAGCCCGCGCTCGACTTCCAGATCGACCCGGGAATCGTTGAGGGCCAGATCGAAGCGCGTGCCCAGCACGGTCACCTCGCTATTGTCCGCGGCCACCGTGAACGGGCGCTGCGCGTCGTGGCGGACGTCGAACAGCGCTTCACCCGCGTCGAGATGGACTACGCGGCGGCCCGCATCGATCTTCGCGCGGAGCCGGGTGTTTCCGTTCAGCAGCACGATCGTGCCGTCGGACAAGGCAACGCGGCTGACTTTCGCAGTCCCGGTCGCGAATGTTCGTTCGGGCGTCAGGGCAAAGCGGACCAGCGGCCAGACCAGCACTCCGGCCACGGCCACGCCTGCCGCAACGGCCCCGAGCGCGAGGCGCTTGTAAGGCATGCGGATACGCTCGACCCGTGCGAGGGTCTCGTCGTCGGCACCTGCCTTTTGATCATGGATGCGCAGCCCATCGGTGACGGCGTCGTCCATGCACGTCGCCCACAAGGCGTCGAACAGCTCGCGCCGGCCCGAGCCTCCCGCCAGCCACGCGGCAAAGGCCGTCGCGTCCACCGCGTTGCCGAGGTGGCGGGCGACCCAGAGCGCGGCTTCCTCTTCGTCTTCCTGCTCTTGCGGCAACGTACCCGTCATCCGTTCGCCGACCGGTCGAGGGCCGCTATTTCCTTGTGGAGCGAAAGCACCGCACGGGCAACATGGGCATCGACCGCCGCGGGACTGATGCGCAACGCCGCGCCGACTTCCTTCGCGGACATACCGTGCAGCCGGCGCATGATGAAAACTTCCCGGCGCTGTTCCGGCATCCGGTCCAAAATCCGGGAAACCTGCTCCAGTCGCTCGCGCTGCAGCAGGACCTGCTCGTGCGAGGGCTCGTCGCCGGCGGGTTCGAAGTCCTGCGCGGGGGTCTCCTCGGCGCGGTGCCGATGAAAGCGGACCTGATCGATGATGAGATTGCTGGCAATACGGCGCAACATCGCCCCCGTGTTTGCGATGGAACCGGGCCGGTATTGCGCAAGCCGCAGGAAACTGTCCTGAACCACATCCTCGCTCGCGAAGTGATCGTCGAGCCTGCGCCGCGCCAGGCGATACATCTCCCCGCGAAGCGAGCGGTATGCCGATTCATCGAAGTTCAAGACACGCCCCCGACCTATGCGAGGTGCCCCTATGGTTTGATCGTGACACCTTGATGTCGAAGGGCATCAGGCAGCCGCGTGACGAATGCCGCAAGTCGAGGGAAGCGCCCGGCGCCTCGCGGGGTCATCACCTGACGGATTGGCCCCGGTCCGGTCGAGTCAGAAGAAGGCGGTCAGCCCCAGGAAGACGAGGGCGGAAAGGCCGGCGGCGGCGGGGAGCGTGATCACCCAGGCAGCGGCGATCGGCTTCATGAGGGCCCAGTTGGTCTGCTTGTTGACGAGGCCGATCCCGAGCACCGCGCCGATCAGGATGTGCGTGCTCGACACCGGCAGGCCCAGCGTTGAGGCGAGCATGACCACCGTCGCCGCGGCGAGCTCCGCCGCGAAGCCCGAGGCCGGATGCAGCCTGGTGAGATTGTCGCCAACGGTGCGGATCACGTCCTTGCCGATGAACCACAGGCCCACCACCAGCGCGACGCCGAACGCGATCATCGCCGGCGCCGGGACGGCGGCAGTCGCGCCCATGGCGCCGCTGTGCAGCACGTCGAGGATCGCGGCGAAGGGCCCGATGGCATTGGCGATGTCGTTGGCGCCGTGGCTGAAGGCAAACCCGCTCGCGGTGAAGACCTGGAGCCAGCTGAAGATCAGGAAGGTCGACTTGTCGAGCGATTCGCCCTTGAGCGTGCGCGCGAAGATATAGGTCGCCATCCACACGGCGGCCGCGATCATGCCCATGATGAGGTAGTTGTGGAGCGTGGTCAGCCCCAGGTGCATGTGCTTGAGGCCCTTGAACAACAGCATCGCCGAGATGATCGCCGCGCCGGCCGCCGCCACCACGGGCACCCAGTTCTGCAGGGCCTTGTGCGCCTCGAGCGAGGCCTTGCGTCCGCGCAGCGCGTGCAGTTTCCGGTAATATTCCGTCTCGAGATCCTCGGGGGTGAAGCCTTCCTCCTCCAGCGCCTCGAAATCACGCACCATCATCTGCGTGTAGGAGATCTTCTGAATGTCGCTCAGACGATCGAAGGCGCGCTTGTGCTCGGTGCGCAGTTCGCGGCGCTCGGTGTGAATGCGGTCGATCTCGGCTTTCATCCGGTCGTTGTAGTGCAGGATATGCGTCTTGATCTGGTGGAACAGCGCATAGGAAACGGCCCCGCCCAGCAGCGGGGAGAGCACCCAGGAGACGACTATCAAGCCGATCCCGTCCCACTGCACCAGCGCCAGCGCCGCGCTTCCGCCCGAAAGCATCACGCCCAGCGCGATCGAACTGCCGACGATGCCGCCGACGATCGAATGCGTGGTCGAGACCGGCCAGCCGCGCTTCGTCGCGAAGAGCAGCCAGAGCGCCGCCGCGAGCAGCGCGGCCATCATGATGAAGACGAACTGCATCGGCTCGACCTGCATCGCGCCGAGATCGACGATGCCGCTGCGGATCGTGTCGGTCACTTCGCCGCCGGCGATGATGGCGCCGCTCACCTCGAAGATCGCGGCGATCGCGAGCGCCTGCCTGATCGTGATCGTGCCCGCGCCCACCGACGTGCCGAACGAGTTGGCCACGTCGTTGCCGCCGATGTTGAAGGCCATGAACAGGCCGAACGCGGTGGCGAGCGTGAAGATCGCGACTTGCGCCGGGCCGGTGTAGTCGAGGCCCCAGAGCAGGAACCAGACGCTCGCCACAACCATCAGCGCGGCAAAGGCGAGATCGGTCAGGCTCCAGCGAGGCGGCCCCTGGTGCGTCGTTACCGCCACCGTTTCGCTGATCGATCCCGTCATATCCCAGCGCCCGCCTTCGCCTTCGCGCCGCACCGCGGCGCGCCGCCGGACCGGTCCGGTTCGCGGCTTCGATGCTCCAGCCTTTGCAGGCGACAGGCGACGATCGTATGACAATGGCGCGCCTCGATCTCGCGGATCGGGCGGCTCAGGCGGCGACACTTCTTCCTTGTCGGGAAGCGCAAGATCGTTGGGGCAAGCGACCGAGGCCCGCGCAAGCCAGGCAAGCGGCGCACGGCGGCACGCGGACCGTCAGCGGTCGTTCAGGTCCATTCGCCCCAGAGCGGCCGATCGCGAAACCGATCCGCATCGCTCTGCGCACGCAACTGCTCGAAGGGCGGCTTGAATCCGAGCGCGTCGTACATGGCCCGCTCGAGATAGGGTGCGGCATCGCCGGCGGAATCATCGACTCGCGCGCACTCGCCGAGAACCGGCAGATCCACGCGATAAAGCCCTTTGCGTTCGCAGCCCACGCAGTCACCATCATCCAATGAGACTTCCGGGCATGTATGGGCTGACCCCGCCAATTTCAACCGAAACGGACATAACCCGGCGCTCCATCATAGCCCGCGAGGCCTCTCCTATCTCACAGGTGGGACGCGCGCCGCGCTCCGATACCTTCGCCGCCAGACGCGCGTCAGAGCGCGCAGGATGGAGAGCAGGCGAATGAACAGGCAGACCCGCGTCCCCCCGCCGATGGACGGGCGCGATCCCTCGAACCTTCGGGGCGACGCGATCACCGGCGATCGCTACTACGCAAGGGACTTCGCGCGGAAGGAGTGGGAGCACCTCTGGTCGAGGATCTGGCACATCGCCGGCCGCCTCGCGGACATTCCCGAGGAAGGCGACTTCATGGTCCACGACTTCCTCAAGCAGTCGGTCATCGCGGTGCGCCAGGCCGACGGCTCGGTACGCGCATTTCACAATTCGTGCGGCCATCGCGGCATGCGCATGGTCGAAGGCACCAGTTCGGTCGCCGCGTTCCACTGCCCCTACCACGGCTGGCGCTGGGGTATCGACGGCACGCTTGAGCACGCGCAGGACGCCGATGTCGATTTCAGCCGGGGCAATCCGTGCGGCAAGCTCAAACTCAAGGAGCTGCGCTGCGACACCTGGGGCGGCTTCGCGTGGTACTCGATGGCCGACGAGGGCCAGAGCCTCGAGGAATTTCTCGAACCGATGCCCGCGCTCTACCGCAACTACCCGATGGAGCGCGCGGTCCGCGTCGCCTGGTACCGCATCGAGCTCAACGCCAACTGGAAGTTCGTCACCGACAACTTCTCGGAGAGCTATCACACCCGCACCGCGCACCCCCAGGTGCCGCCGTGGATCGACCAGGACGTCGATTCGGCGCGCCACGAGATGTGGCCCAGGGGCCATGGCCGCACGGTCCAGCCGATGCGTCCCTCGCTTTCCGACCGGCCGAGCGGCGGCGGCAACGCGATGTTCGAGGCCGAACTGAGAAAGTGGGACATCGATCCGACGAAATACGAGAGCTACGAGGATTTCGCGTTGCAGGGCTGGAAGGACCTCAAGGCGGCCAAGCAGAAGCTCTGGAAGGACAAGGGCTACCTGCACTACGAGCACATGGACGACGAGGAGATCACCGACAGCCCGCACACGGTGATGTTCCCGAACGTGACGATCAGCTTCCTGCCCGACAACCTCGTGCTGTTCCGCTCCGAGCCGCACGCCGATGATCCGGAGAAGTGCTACTTCGACTTGTGGTGCATGGCCTTCCCGGTCGAGGGGCAGACCGAGGTCGAATCGATCATGGCCGGCGTGAAGCCGCTGCGCGAGGCCGAAGCGTGCGAGCACCGCACGTTCGACCGGGGACGCGGCATTCCCGAACTCGCCGGGCAGATCGTCTACCAGGACATGGAACTCGCCGAGAACATGCAGGCGGGAATGCACTCGCTGGGCTACACCGACGCGTATCTCTCGGATCAGGAAACGCGCATTCGCTTCTTCCACGAGGTGCTCAACGACTGGCTGGAAGGCCGCGTCTGACGAGGGCGAGCCCTACGCTACCTGCTTGAGCAGCGAGGTCACAAGCGCGCGCAGCGCGGGAGGCGCGGCGGGCTTGATCAGGCGGGTGGCGCCGATACGGTCGGCAGCGGCCTTGGTCTCGGCGGTGTCCTCGGCGGTGAGCAGGACGGTGGGCGGCGCGACGGCCCAGCCCTCGCGCAGGCGTTCGACCGCGACGTCACCCGTCAGCCCGGCGTCGAGCCGATAGTCCATCACCACGAGGTCGGGCACGGGCAGGCCCGCGACCGCGCCGGGATCGCGCGCCGCGGCGACATCGAAGCCCCAGCGCCGCAGCAGGCTCGCGACGGCATCGAGCGAATCCGCGTCGTCATCGACGCACAGCACGCGCGCGCCTTCGACCGGACGGTCGTCGCCGCGCTCGGGCTGCGCAGCGCGGCGCGCGGCGCCCGGCTCCGCCATGGGCAGGCGGAAGGAGAACGTGCTGCCCTTGCCCGGCCGCGAGGTCACCGCGACACGCGTCCCGAGCATCGCCGCGATGCGCCGCACGATCGCAAGGCCGAGGCCCAGCCCCTCGTCGGTGCCGCTGCCCGGCACGCGCATGAACTCGTCGAAGATCGCCTCCAGATGCTCCTCGGCGATGCCCCGCCCCTGATCGACGACGAGAATCTCTACATCGGCGCCGCGCCGCCGCGCGCCCACGAGGATGCGGCAGCGATCCGAATAGCGCACCGCGTTCTTGACGAGGTTCTGCAGCAGCGAGACGAAAAGCCCGCGGTCGGTCTCGAGCCAGACGCCGCTCGGCATCACCGTGAGCGCCAGTCCCTTCGCCTCGGCCTGGAGCTCGAACTCGTTGGCGATGTCGGCAAAGGCCTGATCGAGCGCGAAGCGCACCGCGTCGACCTCGGTCTTGCCGCCGTCGAGCCGCGAGATGTCGAGCAGCGCGCGCAGCAGGCGGTCGGCTGTCTCGATCGAACGGTCGATCTGTCCGAGCAGCGCGCGCTGGCCGGTCTGCCCGGGATCGATGTCTTCGGCGAGCGCGCTGGCGAAGAGCCGCGCCGCGTTCATCGGCTGCACGAGATCGTGGCTCGCCGCCGCGAGGAATCGGGTCTTTGACCGCGTCGCCGCCTCGAGCGCGGCGTTGGCCTCGATGAGCTGCTCGGTGCGCTCGCGCACCCGCGCCTCCAGCGCCTGCTCGGCCTTCCGGTCGGCGGTGACGTCGGTATAGCTGGTCACATAGCCGCCGTTGGGCGCGGGATTGCCGAGGATGCGCAGGATGCGCCCGTCGGCCAGCTCGCGCTCGGTGCTGTGCCGCGTGCCCTGACGCAAGTGCTGCAGGCGGGTCCCGACCCCGCGCTCGATCGCCTCCTCGGGCACGCCGAGCTGGCGCATGTTGAAGCGCAGCAGGTCGGCGATGGGCCGGCCGACCTCGACGAGGCCCGCCGGATAGGCGAACATCGACACATACCGGCTGTTCCACGCCACCAGCCGCTGCTCGCCGTCGACCACCGAGACGCCCTGGTCGATGTTCTCGATCGCGATCTGCAACAGCTCCGCACCGAACTGGAGCCGCTGCGAGGTCTCGTCGAACATCGCGACGAGCCGTTCGAGCGAAACCGGATCGCCTTCGAGGGTCGAGAGGATCAGCGTGCGCGCCGAGGAACTGCCGAGGATCGAGGCAAGCATCTTCTCGGCGGTCTCGACGAGCTGCGCGTCGGGCGCCTGCGAGTCGAGATAGTGCTGGCCGGTCTGGAGCCGCAGCCGGTTGAGCGCGTCGCGCGTCTGCCGCTCGCCGACGAACTGTTCGAGCAGGAGCCGGAAATCGGCGACCCGGGTGCGGGTGACGAGCCGCGAACGGCCGAGGTCGGCGCCCGCCTGGTCGACGTAGGCGATCGCCTGGACCCGGTCGATCAGCGCGGTCTCGCTCGCCAGCGAGAACAGCACGAAGGCGGCGAGATTGGCCGAAAGGCTAACGACGATGCCCGAGACGAGCGGGTCGTCGCCCAGCATGGGCGGGCTGTAGCCCGGCCCGAGCACGGGTATCGCGAGCAACAGCGCCCACAGGATGAAGCCGACGATCAGCCCGGCGACCATGCCCGCGCGGTTCGCCTTGCGCCACGACATCCCGAGGAGCAGCCCCGGCGCGAACTGCGCGACGCCCGCGAAGGCTATGCCGCCGAGCCCCGCAAGCGTCGCATCGGCCCCGATCGCGCGCACGTAGACCAGCGAGAGCACGAGCAGACCCGCGATCGTGGCGCGGCGGATGGTGATGAGCACTTGCCCCAACGGCTGCGCGGTGCCGGTCGGACGCATCTGGTCGCGGAAGAACAGCGGCACCAGCACGTCGTTGGTGACCATGTTCGACAGCGCGATACTGGTGACGATGATCATGCCGGTCGAAGCCGAGAGGCCGCCGATAAAGGCAAGCACCGCCAGCCAGTAGGCATCGTGCGACAGCGGCAGCGCGAGCACCAGCATGTCCGCCGGAACTCCGCCCGGGCCCAGCGTGCCGCCCGCGAGCACGACCGGGACGACGGCGGCCGAGACCATCAGCAGGTAGAGCGGAAACAGCCAGCGCGCCGCGCCGGCGAGCGTGCTCTCGCGCGCCTCGACGACGAGCATGTGGAACTGGCGCGGCAGGCACAGCGACGCCATCGCCGCGACCAGCGTCATCACCAGGAAGCGCAGGTCGAACTGCGACCACGCGAAGGTCGCGCCGGCGAACCGCAGCACGTCGGCGGTGGGCTCGCCCAGCAGCATGATCGCAGCGAACAGCGCGACCGCGCCCAGCGCGATGAATTTGACCACCGATTCGAAAGCGATGGCGATCACCATCCCGCGGTTGTGCCCGGTCAGCTCGACCCGGCCGGTGCCGAACAGGACCGCGAAGGACGCCATCGCCGCGGCGACCACGAGCACCACGTTGTCGCGCCCGAGGCCCTCGGAAAAGCCCGGCGAGAGCACGCTGAGCGTCTGGCTTACCGATTTGAGTTGCAGCGCCATGTAGGGCAGCGCGCCCGCCAGCGCGATCAGGGTGACCAGCGCGGCGACCCAGGCGCTCTTGCCGTAGCGGCTCGACAGGAAGTCGGCGATCGAGGTGCTGTGCTGCGCCTTGCCGGTATGCAGCACGCGCGCGACGAAGCGGCCGAACACGGTGAACAGCAGGATCGGCCCGAGGTAGATCGGCAGGTAGGACCAGCCCGCCGCGCTGGCGCTGCCGACCGCGCCGTAGAAAGTCCAGCTCGTGCAGTAGACGCACAGCGCCAGGCCCGAGATCACCGGGCCATGCCGGTCGGCGAAGCGGTCCGCGCGCGGCCGGTCGCCCAGATTGGCGATCCAGAACAGCAACGCCGCATAGGCGATCGCCGTGAGCGGTACGATCCACACCGTCATGACCGCGCGCCTGCCTTCAAGCCCGTCTTCCTCCTGACGCTCGCCTTAGGCCGAAAACACAACGGGGGCGACAGTTTACCTGCCGCCCCCGCGCGAGGGAACCGATGCCGCCGCGACTCAGTGGGCGTGCGCCCCGCTCGCGCCGCGCGGCACGCGGATCGAATCGACCAGCCTGGCCACCTCGACCGGCGGCGCGCTGGTCATCTTCATCACCACGAAGGCCACCGCGAAGTTGAGCACCATGCCCACCACGCCGATGCCTTCGGGCGAGATGCCCAGCAGCCAGTTGTCGGCGACGTTGGCGTCCGGGTTCCACAGCTTGAAGTAGGCGATGTAGAGGAAGGTGAAGGCAAGGCCCGTGACCATCCCCGCGATCGCGCCTTCCTTGTTCATCGCCTTCGAGAAGATGCCGAGGAAGATCGCCGGGAACAGCGAGGCCGCGGCAAGGCCGAAAGCGAAGGCGACGACTTGCGCGACCCATCCGGGCGGGTAGATGCCGAGCACGCCCGCGACCACGATCGCCGCCGTCGCCGCAATGCGCGCGGCGAGCAGTTCGCCCTTCTCCGAGATGTTCGGCTTGAAGGTCGACTTGAGCAGGTCGTGGCTCACCGCGGTCGAGATCACCAGGAGCAGGCCCGCCGCCGTGGAGAGCGCCGCCGCGAGGCCGCCCGCCGCGACCAGCGCGATCACCCAGCCGGGAAGCTGCGCGATCTCGGGGTTGGCGAGGACCATGATGTCCTTGTCGACGTAGACCTCGTTGGTGTTGGCGGGATCGAGTTCGTTGCCGACGAGCCGATTGCCCGCCGGGCCGGTCTCGCCGGTGAACTCGGGCGATCCCTTGAAGGCATCGCCGGCGGCGACCTGCATCACCCCGTCGTCATTCTTGTCGGCGAAGGCGATGAGGTTGTTCTTCTCCCAGTTCTTGAACCAGCCCGGCGCCTGGGCATAGGAAGTGCCCGCCACGCTGTCGTTGAAGTTGAGCCGGGCGAAGGCGGCGACGGCGGGCGCGGTGGTGTAGAGCAGGGCGATGAAGATCAGCGCCCAGCCCGCCGACTTGCGCGCGTCGGAGGCCTTGGGAACGGTAAAGAAGCGCACGATCACGTGCGGCAGCCCGGCCGTGCCGATCATCAGCGCGGCGGTGATGCAGAACACGTCGATCATCGACTTCGAGCCGTCGGTATAGGCCGAAAAGCCCATCGCCTGAAGCGAGGAGTCGAGCTTTTCGAGCACGTACATTCCCGAGCCGTCGTTCACGGTCGAGCCCAATCCGATCTGCGGGATCGGGTTTCCGGTCACCAGCATCGAGATGAAGAAGGCGGGCACCATGTAGGCGAAGATCAGCACGCAATACTGCGCGACCTGGGTGTAGGTGATGCCCTTCATCCCGCCGAGCACCGCATAGAAGAACACGATGCACATGCCGATGATCACGCCCAGCTCGACCGAGACGTCGAGGAAGCGCGAAAAGACGATGCCCACGCCGCGCATCTGCCCGGCGATATAGGTGAAGCTGATGAAGATCAGGCAGATCACCGCGACCGTGCGCGCGACCTTGGAGTAATAGCGCGTGCCGATGAAGTCGGGCACGGTGAACTGACCGAACTTGCGCAGATAGGGCGCGAGCAGCAGCGCCAGCATCACGTAGCCGCCGGTCCAGCCCATCAGATAGACCGAACCGTCATAGCCCATGAAGGCGATCAGGCCCGCCATCGAGATGAACGAGGCCGCGCTCATCCAGTCGGCGGCGGTCGCCATGCCGTTGACGATCGGATTCACCCCGCCGCCGGCGACGTAGAATTCCTTGGTGGAACCGGCCCGCGTCCAGACGGCGATGCCGATGTAAAGCGCGAAACTCACCGCGACGAAGAGGTAGATGAGACCTTGCGTTGACATGGTTCGGCCCCCCTCAATCGTCGAGATCGTAGTGGCGCTCGATCTTCTTCATCTTCCAGGCGTAGAAGAAGATCAGCACGATGAAGACGTAGATCGAGCCTTGCTGGGCAAACCAGAAGCCAAGCGGGAAGCCGCCGATCATGACCTGATCGAGAACATCGCGCAGCAGGATGCCGAAGCCGAACGAGACGACGAACCAGATCGCCATCAGCGTCACGAGCAGGCGGATGTTTTCCTTCCAGTAGGCGCCCGCGCTGGCGTTCTCTTGCGAGGACTCGCCGGGCGGATTGGGACTTTCTTCGGACATGATGTCCTCCCCCTCTTGCTTGTTGTCGAACCAGCCGCATTTCGCACGCGCGGCCTGGTATCGAGGCATAAGCCCCCCTCCCCGCTTTCACAGAGCGACTTTGGTATGATGCGCAGTCCCCCCGTAAACGGGCGGTTCGTGCCCTTCGCGCTCTAGCGCCGCACGAGATCGCCGAGCGTCAGCCCCGCGCAGCCGTGATGCGCGATCTGGGCAAGGAGCAATTCGGCGCAGGCGAGAGCGTCGGTCAGGCCGTCGTGGGCGCGGTAGGCCGGGAGGCGATAGCCCGCGCGCAGCTTGCCGAGGCGCAGCCCGTCGGCGGCCCGAGGGCGCGGGAACCATCGGTTCTCGAGCTGCATCGTGCACACGAAGGGCGCGACGAAAGGGGCGCCGAAAACGCGGCGGCAGGCCGCGTCGAGAAAGCCCGCCTCGATATCGGCGAAATGCGCGACCAGCGGCTTTCCGGCGAGCAGCGGCAGCAGCCGGGCCAGCGCCTCCGCCTCGGGCAGGGCCCGCGCCGCCGCGTCGTCGGTGATGCCGTGGACGACGACGCTGCTCGCCGAAAGCGCGGCCGCGGCGCGGAAGCGCACGCGCGTGGCGGACGCCGCGACGATCCCCCGCGCTCCGCCGCAGACGATCCCCGCTTCGAGGATGGCGCTCGCGGCAAAGTCCAGACCGTCGGTCTCGAGATCGATCGCGGCGAATTCGATCTGCGCGATCGGCCGGTCGAACGCGGGCATTCCCGCCGCGTAGAAATCGCGCAGCGGCCCGGGAGGCGCGAGCGCGGCGGCCTGTTCGAAGCGGCGGCGCAGACGCCGCTCGCGGCTCGCGAAGAGCACTTCGAGCATTTCAGCTCAGCCCTCCGGCGAAATCGGCGCGCAGTTTGTCGAGCTGCTGGCGGATGAGCTTGAAGGCATCGCGCAGATGCTCGCGATCAAAGCGCGAGAGCCGTTCCGGGTCGAGCTTGTTCGACGGCGCGGTCCCTTGCGCGATCTGCTCGGCCTGGTGGCGAAAGCGCACGTCGCGCACGAACTCGAAGGCCGCGCCGAGATCGCGCGCCGCCTCGGCATCGAGGCCGCCCGCCTCGCGCGCGGCGCGCAGCCGTTCGAGCGTGTTGGTGGCCTCGATCCCGTTGGCCAGCGCATGGACCCGCGCGAGATCGACCACCGGCGCGATCGCCTGGCTCTTGAGATCGAACACGCGGCCCTCGTCGGCATCGTCCTGCAACAGGAAGTTGCGAAAGAAGCCCAGAGGCACGCGCGTCGCGGCCGCTGCCCGGGCGACGAACGAGAGGAAGATGCGGTTGCTCCGGGCCTGCGCGAAGACCGTGCGGCGCAAGTCCTCGACCAGCCGTGCCTCGCCGGCGAGGCAGCGCATGTCGAAGAATATCGTCGTCTCGAGCACCGCCTGCGGATCGGGCGAGGCGATCCAGTGCGCGAAGCGGGCCTGCCACTGCGCGCCGGTGCAGCGATAGGCCGGATTGGTGGCCATGATGTCGCCCGGGCAATAGCGATAGCCGGCACCATCGAGCCCGTCGCACAAGTGCCGGGAAAGCGCCTCGAAATAGCCGTCGTGGCGCTCGGGCACGTAGTCCTCGCCGAAGATGAAGCCGTTGTCCTGGTCCGAACCCAGCGCCTGTTCGGCGCGTGCGAGCGAGCCGAAGCAGACCAGCGCATAGTCGACGGGCGGCGGGCCGAGCGCGGCTTCGCCAAGATCGAGCAGGCGCCGATGCGCGCCCTCGCCGATCGTGCTCGCATAGCGCGCGACATGGTCGGCATCGACACCCGCGCCGACCAGTCCCGCGATCGCGTGGGGCAGTTGCGCCGCCGCGCGCGCCACTTCGGTATCGTCGCGCGCGGCGGCGATTTCCTTGGCGATGATCAGGCTGTTCGAGCCGAGCCGGGCGAGGATGTCGTTCGAGGAGACCACGGCGACCAGCCGCCCGCTCGCGTCGGTCACGGGCAAGTGGTGAATATGCCGCTCGGCCATGGCGACGAGCGCGGTGAGCACGGGCGCGTCCTCGACGATCGTGACCGGCGAGGGCGTCATCACCTGCGCGACCGGCTTCGCGGTGTCGAGCCCGGGGGCGAGCACGCGGCGCCGCAGGTCCTTGTCGGTGATGATCCCGACCAGCCTCTCCCCGTCACGGATCGGCAGGGTCGAGACATCGTGCTCGGCCATGAGCCGCGCGGCTTCGGCGATGGTCGTGCCGGGCGCGGCGGTCACCACCTCGCGCCGCCGCACCAGCGAGCCGATCGAGGCATGGGCGCCGAGCGTCTCTTCGGAGTCCTGCTCAAGCGCGCCGCGCGAGCGCAACCGGGCCACGGCACGACGCAGGCGCGCCGATTCGTCGGTGTCGAAGAAGGCGCGGAAGTCCGCGTCGGCGGCGCGCAGCTTGAGGAAGGCCTCGGCCTCGATGCGGTAGAGTAGCGTGTCCTCGAGCGCGACCACCTCGTTCTGCGCGGGCATCGCGCGAATCAGCGAGGGATAGCCGAAGCACTCGCCCTCGCCGAGCCGCGCATTGAGCTCGGTCCCGCCAAGCCGCAGCTCGACCGCGCCCGAGCGCACCACCGAAAGCATGCGGTTGGCATCGCCCGCGGCGATGACCAGCGCGCCGCGCCGGTAGTAGCTGATCCGGCAGGCCCGCCCGAGCGCGGCCAGCGCATCGGGCGCGAGCCCCGAGAAAGGCGGATGCGCCCGCAGAAAACCGAGCACTTCGCCGAGTTCGGTAACGTGTTCCATGATAGGCTCGGACGCTAGGCTCGCGCGCTGTGGGCGTCCATTGGCGAAAGGTGGTATTCGCCGGAGCGGTGGCGAAACGCCCCGGTCGGCCTGCCCCGGCGCGCTCAGTCCGGACCGCTGTTCGAAACCGCTTCGCTGAACACCGTCTGCGGCGATTCCCAGTCGAGCCGGATGCGGCGGCGGGCGATCAGCCAGGCTTCGCCCTCCTTGCGGCAATCGTCGAGATAGACGCCCGCGTGATCGGGGCCGATGTCGGTCCAGGCGACCCAGTAGGTGCGCGCAGCGGCGCTGTCCGCGCCGGTCAGGTCGATTTTCGAGGTCGACAACTGGTGCCGCACGAAACTCGCTCCATGCGTCGCGCCAGCGCCCGCCCGCCAGCGTTCCTGCCAGGCGCGGATCGCCGCGCGTCCCGCGTAGCGGAAGGCGCGCGCCTCCGGCACTCGGTCGGTCTCGATCACCGCGTCCTCGGTGAAGCAGGCGAGGAAATCGTCGATCATCAGCCGGTCGCCCGCCATGGTGTAGCGCGCCATCGTGTCGCGGATCGCCTCGCGTGCGAGCAGTTCGTCAACCGTCACGTCATCACCAGCCCGGCATCGACGTTGATCGACTGCCCGGTGATCGTGCGCGCCTGGTCCGAGGCGAGGAACAGCGCGAGGTTGGCGACGTCCTCGGGCGTCGAAAAGGTCTTCAGCGGCAGCGGCGCCTGGATGCCCGCCGCGATCTCCTCGACCGTCGTGCCCTGCTCCTCGGCGACGCGCTTCATGTAGTTCACCATCAGTTCGGTCTCGATCGCACCGGGCACGACGCAGTTGCAGCGAATGTCGAACTGGCCGACTTCCTTCGCGGTGACCTTGGTGAGGATGCGCAGCGCCCCCTTGGCCGCCGAATAGTGGCTCTTGCGGATCATGCCGTCCCAGCCCGCGCCGCTCGAGAAATTGACGATCGCGCCCGTGCGCCGCCCCATCATCGAGCGGTTGAGCACCTCACGCGTGCACAACATCGCGGCCATGCAATCGACCTTATAGGTATCGAGGAAGTTGTCGACCGTCTGTTCCCAGATCCACTTGTCGGTACCGGGCACGGCCGCGTTGTTCATCAGCACGTCGACCTGGCCCCAGCGTGTCATCGCCGCCTCTACCATGGCCGCGACGTCGGCTTCGTCGGTCACGTCGGCGCGCACCGCAACCGCCGCCTCGCCGATCGCGGCGGCGGCCTCCTCGACCAGCTCGCGCCGCCGGGCCGCGAGCACCAGCCTGGCGCCCTCGTCCGCGAGCATGCGCGCCATGATCGGCCCGAGCCCGGTGCTCGCGCCGGTGACGATCGCGACCTTGCCCTCGAACCGGTTCATAGCGCCAGGACCTTGCGCATGGTCTCGTGGCTCGCCTCGGAGCCGTCGAGCGGGCGGTTGAAGCGCTCGACGATGCGCCAGGCATCGCCCTCGCGCCGAAGCGTCCAGTGGTTGACCGCCGCGCGCCAGACGAACCAGCGCTCGTCTTCCCTGAGCACGACGAAGGAGTACCCCAGTGCCTGCGCCTCGTCGCCGTCGACGGTAATCTTCGGCGTCGCCGTGAGGTGCGCGCAGCCGGTGTTCACGAGGTCGAGATGACCCTGCCAGTGATACATCGCGGCGATCTCGTCGGGCGCGGCGAGGCGCGCGGGCTGGCCGTCGGGCTTGGTGAAGTTGTAACCGCCGCCCTCGACCCACAGCGCGCCCGCCGCCTCGGCCGTCGCGCTGTCCACCAGCGGGCCGTAGCTGTTGAGCAGATTGAGGATCGCGAGGTGATCCTCGGCCCTGCGGCAGCGCGCTTCGAGCGCGTCGAGCCGGTCCTCGACGGTCTGTGTCATGTCCTCTCCCACCTTCTCGCGTGTTGAACACGAGTTCAACGCGCGGGGGCGAGAGGGGTCAAGTCCCCTCGCGGGGACGCGCCGTCCTTACCAGTCGAACCAGCGGCGGCGGCGAGTGACGCGCTCGGGCACGCCGTCGCCGTCGACATCGGCGTAGGTCGCGGTGGGCGTCGGCGCGGTGTGCCGGGCCTCGGCCGCGGCTTCGGCGCGGGCGGCGCGCATCTCGGCCTCGCGGGCACGCTCCTCGGCGGCGCGCGTCGCCACCTCGCCCTTCCGCTCGCTGCGGATGTGATAGTAGTGCGACCACATCTGGCTATGCGCGAAGGCGAGGAACAGCCCGCCCATCACGGCGAGGTTCTTGAGCGCCATCACCCCCTGCATCGGGTCGGTGAAGCGGTTGTGGAAGAACAGGAGCGTCAGCGCGACGAAAACGATCAGCGCCAGCGAGACCAGGCGCACCATGAAGCCCAGCGCGAGGCACAATCCCGCGATGATCTCGAAGGCCGCGACGGGAAGCGCGAGGCCGCCCGGCAATCCGGCGCTGACGATCATCTGCTCGGTCCCGGCCAGATCCACGAACTTGTTCGCGCCCGAAACGATGAAGAGAAGCGCAAGCAGAATGCGCCCGATAATGGCTGCGATCTTCGACACGGCACGACTCTCCCGTCACGATTACTGCATGACGCAAAGAGCGCGTGTTGCGGGCAATTGTTCCCTTGGCTGTCTTTCGCAGCTCAATTCGCGCCGGCGATCACCAGCCGGCCGTGGAGCGGCTGCGTCGGACGCGCGTTGTCGCCGACGATGGCGTGGATCGCCGCGATCTGCGCCGCGCTGGCGGTGGCGCGGTGCGTGGCGACGTGCCAGCGTACCCCTTCGGTGCAGGGCGGCGTCGTCAGCGATCCCTCGTAGCGGTAGACCGAGAGGTTCTCGGGCAGCAGCCCGGCGGGATCGAATGTGACGTGGCTCAGCGTCGCGGGCGCCGCCTCGCGGGCGGGAGCGGCCTTGACGATCTTCTGCAGCTCCTCGTTGTGCGCACCTTCCTCGAACATCACCCCGAGCACCGCGTAGTTGCCCGCGTGATCGACATGCACGAAGTGCGCGACCATCGGATAGGGGATGCCGTACAGGGTTTCTTCGGACGGCGTGTGGAAGTGCACCTGCAGCAGCTTGTAGCGCGCGATGCCGCTGGCGAGCGTCGATCCCTCGGCGAAGTTGACCTGCACGGTGTGGCCGTTGTTGAGGATCGTCAGCGGTCCGGCGCGATAGCTGGCGCGAACGCGGAAATCGCCCACCACCGGCGCGCCGCCGAGGTCGATCGGCGACTGCATGTGGCCGATCTTGCACAGGCGGAAGTCCTCGGAGATCTCGCCCCAGTGCTCGGGCCCCTCGCTGCCCGCATAGCCCCAGTGCGGCCCCGCATGCGCGCGGGCGGGAGGCGTCGAGGCCTTGTGCCGTTCCGGTGAATCGTCCTCGTGCGCGGCGACAGGCTCGGCGGAGACGAGGACGAGCGCCGTCATGCTCAGGGCGGCAATCCTGCTTGCGGTCTTCAAGTCATTTTCTCCCGGCTCGGTCTGGGTGACCTGCCTCTAGCGGGAGAAGTTTCCGGCGCCGCGTACGCGCGGCCCCGGTAAAATGACTATGCCGCGTTCACAGCCTGGGAAGCGTAACCCCGCGCTGGCCCATGTACTTGCCGGAACGGTCCGCGTAGCTCGTCTCGCACGGTTCGTTGCCTTGCAGGAAGAGGAACTGGCATGCCCCCTCGTTCGCATAGATCTTCGCGGGCAGCGGCGTGGTGTTCGAGAATTCGAGCGTCACATGGCCTTCCCAGCCCGGCTCGAGCGGAGTGACGTTCACGATGATGCCGCAGCGTGCATAAGTGCTCTTGCCCAGACAGATCACCAGAACGTCGCGCGGCACGCGAAAGTGTTCGACCGTGCGGGCGAGCGCGAAGGAATTGGGCGGGATAACGCAGACATCGGTCTTGCGGTCGACGAAGCTGGTCGCCGCGAAATCCTTGGGATCGACCACCGCGTTGTCGACATTGGTAAAGATCTTGAACTCGTCGGAGACGCGCGCGTCGTAGCCGTAGGACGAGAGCCCGTAGGAGATGCAGCCGTCCCGCTTCTGCGATTCGACGAAGGGCTCGATCATGCCCGTCGCGAGAGCCTGTTCACGGATCCATTTGTCGCTGAGAATCGCCATTGCGGGGTCTTTCCCCAGCCCGCGCCGGGCGGCAAGCCGTGCGGGTGTTTTGTCCACCACACACGCGACTATCTATAGATAGTCGCGACGGTGCGGGCTTCGATTTTCTGTGGCTCGTCAGCAACAATCTGTCGCGGATTCGCGGTCCGACGGGATCGTTTCGGCGGATCGAACGTTAACCAGCAGAACTCACGTCAATTTGGACCCCAACCGACAGGCGACAATACCGCAACCACCGCAAGGCGCAACCGAAGCGAAAGAGAACCAGAAGAGCCACGTCGATGAACCTCCATGCCTCCCCTCAACAGTTCCGCTCGAACGCCATGAAGACTGGCGTCGCGGGGCTACGCGTCTTGCTCGTCGAGGACGAACCACTCGTCGCGCTCGACCTCGAAATGGCGCTCGAGGATGCCGGGGCAAGGATCCTCGGGCCGGCGCCCAACGTGGCGGTGGCGATGGACCTGATCGAGGGCGCGAAGCGGATCGATGCGGCGATTCTCGACATCAACCTCCAGGACAGCGACAGCTACCCGATCGCGGAACGGCTCATGGCGATCGGCGTCCCCTTCGTCTTCCATACCGGACACGGCTCGCAGGTCGAACTCGGCAGCCGCTTCCCCGGCGCGCCGGTGTGCCGCAAGCCGATCGCGACCCAAACGCTACTCGACATCGTCGGGTCGCTGCTGCCGCAGACCCGGCAATAATTCCTCGCTTCGCGCCGACGCGCTTATCCCGCGATTAACCACGCGGTGCTAAGCCTTCGCGTGCGATGACCCCAAAGCCTGAAAAAGCCCGCATCCTCACCATCTTCGGCACGCGCCCGGAAGCCATCAAGCTTTTCCCCGTGGTGCATGCGCTCGAAGCCGATCCGCGCTTCGAAAGCATGGTCTGCGTCTCGGCGCAGCACCGCCAGATGCTTGACCAGGTGCTGGACATCGCGCGGATCGTGCCCGACCACGACCTCGACGTGATGCAGCCCGATCAGACGCTCGACGCGCTGACCGCGACGCTGCTGACCGGGCTAGGCAAGGTCATGGACGCGGTCCGGCCCGACCGGGTGATCGTGCAAGGCGACACCGCGACCGCGATGTCGGGCGCGCTGGCCGCCTATTACCGCAAGATCCCCGTCGATCACGTCGAGGCCGGGCTGCGCAGCTACAACATCTACCACCCCTGGCCCGAGGAAGTGAACCGGCGGATCATCGGTGCGATGGCGAGCCTGCACTTCGCCCCGACGCGCACGGCGGCCGACGCGCTGCTGAAAGAGAACACCGATCCGGCGCGCGTCCACGTTACCGGCAACACAGTGATCGACGCGCTGCACTGGGTCACCGCGCGTATCGAGGCCGAGCCCGCGCTCGCTGACGGCCTCGCCGATCTCGAAGCGCGCTTTGCCGGCAGGCGGGTCATCGGCGTCACCAGCCACCGCCGCGAGAACTTCGGCGAGGGCATGCGCGGCATCGCCGAGGCCATCCGCACCATCGCGGCGCGGCCCGATGTCGCGGTGATCTTCCCCGTCCACCTCAATCCCAACGTGCGCAAGGTGATGAAAGAGGCGCTCGCCGGGCTCGACAACGTCGCGCTGATCGAGCCGCTCGACTATCCCAACTTCGCCCGGCTGCTCGACCTGTCCGACATCATGCTGACCGACAGCGGCGGCGTGCAGGAGGAAGCGCCCGCGCTGGGCAAGCCGGTGCTCGTCATGCGCGAGACCACCGAGCGGCCCGAGGGGGTCGAGGCCGGGACCGCGAAGCTCGTCGGCACCAGCGCCGCCGCCATCGTTACCGAATTATCAACCCTGCTCGACGATAAGGGCTCCTACGAGGCCATGGCCCGCGCCCACAATCCCTTCGGCGACGGCAAGGCCTCGGCACGGATCGTGGAGCTGCTCGCCAATGAAATCGGATACGAAGCCTGACGTCGCAGTCATCGGGCTGGGCTATATCGGACTACCCACCGCGGCGGTGATCGCCCGCGCCGGATGCAAGGTGCGCGGCGTCGATGTGTCGCAATCCGTGGTCGATACGATCAATCGCGGCGAGATCCACATCGAGGAAGTCGATCTCGACGGCCTCGTGCAGGGCGTCGTCTCGCGCGGGCTGCTCTCGGCCTCGACGCAGGTCGCCCCCGCCGACGTCTTCGTCATCGCGGTCCCGACGCCGTTCGACAAGAACCACGCGCCCGACGTTTCCTACGTGCTGGCCGCGGGCGAAGCGATCGCGCCGGTGCTCAAGCAGGGTGACGTCGTCATCCTCGAATCGACCTCGCCCGTCGGCACGACCGAGCAGCTTCGCGACCTGATCGCGGCCAAGCGACCCGACCTCAAGGTGCCGGGCCTCGTGCGCGAGACGCCCGACGTGTCCATCGCCTATTGCCCCGAACGCGTGCTCCCGGGGCGCATCCTCGAGGAGCTGACCAACAACGACCGCTCTATCGGCGGCATCACGCCGCGCTGCGCGCGCAAGGCGCTGGCTTTCTACAAGCGCTTCGTGCGCGGCGAATGCGTCACCACCGACGCGCGCTCGGCCGAGATGACCAAGCTGGTCGAGAACGCCTACCGCGACGTCAACATCGCCTTCGCCAACGAGCTTTCGATCGTCTCCGACCGCATGGGGCTCGACGTGTGGGAAGTGATCCGGCTCGCCAACCGGCACCCGCGCGTCAACATCCTCTCGCCCGGACCGGGCGTGGGTGGCCACTGCATCGCGGTCGATCCCTGGTTCATCGTCCACGGCGCGCCCGACGACACGCCGCTGATCCGCACCGCGCGCGGCGTCAACGACGGCAAGATGCACCACGTCGTCGCGCGCGCCGACGCGCTCGTCGCTGAAAACCCGAACGCCAGGGTCGCCTGCCTCGGCCTTGCCTTCAAGGCCAACATCGACGACTTCCGAGAGAGCCCGGCGCGCTTCGTCGCCGCGCGGCTCGCGCGCAAGTTCGGCGAACGCATCCACATCGTCGAGCCGCATTGCGTGGGCCTGCCGATCGAGTTCACCGACACCGGCGCGACCCAGATCGACATCGACGAGGCGCTGGAGGACTGCGAGATCCTGATCGTGCTGGTCGACCACGACCTGTTCCGCGTCGTTCCGCTCGCCGAACGCGCCGACAAGATCGTTTACGACACGCGCGGCATCTGGCCCGATCAGCCCAAGGCGCTGCGCGAGGAGCCCGAGCCGGTCCGCCTCGCGGGTTGAGGAGCGCCAGCCGAGGGGCGGCGATTTTGCAGGCCCCTCGCTCCGGGGAGATCAAGCCCTGCCGGGTCCTTCGAGGACCCGCAGCATGATCTCCGACATGATCTCGTCGCGCTCTGCCTCCGTCCCGACCACCGCCAGAGGCGCGTCCAGGCGACCCGAGATCAAGAGGTCTGCCAGCCCGTGGACGATCGACCACGATGCGACGACCTGCTTCATCGCGACAGGATCTTCATAAGGGTCGCTGCCGAGTTTGTTGCGTATATCGCCGACCAGATTGGCGAACGCGGTTCCGGCGGACCGAGCGAAATCGTCCTGGCTCCTGCGGGGCTTGTCGGATGAAAACATCAATCGAAAGAGTTCCGGATTCGCCCGCGCGAAATCGAGGTATCCCAGTCCCGAGGCGATACACTGCGCCGTCGGGTCCTCGTCCGCTTCGCGCTGCCGCGAAACCTGGGCTTCGACCAGTCGCTCGTATCCCCGTGCCGCCAGGGTGGTGAGCAGGCCCTTCGCGTCCTTGAAGTGGTGCGCCGGGGCGCCATGACTGACACCGGCCCGCTTGGCCACGGCACGAAGGGAGAATGCCTCGATGCCGTGAAGCGCCAGTTCCTCTTCCGCCGCTTTCAGAAGCGCCGAGGCCAGGTCTCCGTGATGATAGGCATGTTCCGGCAACAGCGAACCTTCCGAATCCGTTCTCCTTGCTCATAATGATCGATCTTGACATCGTCTAGATCACACTTCACACCTCAATCCTGACAGTGGCTAGATTGACGCTGTGGCGACACGGATCGAGAGGAGACAATCGTGGGGAAGAAAGCGAAATGGATCGCTGGAGCGGCCTTGCTGCTGCTGATCGTCGCTCCTGTGGCATCGTATCTTTTCGTCGAGCGCGAATTGACGAAGATGTACGGGGGCCACACGGAGCGCGCTGAGCTGTCTCTCCCGCAGGCCGAAGCACAGCCTTACGCCTTCGTGAACGTGAATGTCCTGACGCCGGATGCCACCCATTTCGAAGCGCGGGCGGTGGTTGTCGTGGATGGCCGCATTTCCGACGTCCTCGCGCAGGCCGACCTTCCCGACGGCATCAAGACGATCGACGGCCAGGGCAGGTTTCTCGTACCCGGATTTACCGATTCGCACGTCCACACCTGGCAGAGCGAGAACGACCTGCTGCTCTATGTCGCCAATGGCGTGACCCAGGTTCGGGAAATGAACGGCAGCGAGGAAAGCCTTCGCTGGAAACGGGAAATCGCGAATGGACGGATCGGTCCCGACATGTTCGTCGTGGCTCCCCAGCTTGCGACGTTCGATGGCCTGGAAGGCCGGTTTGTCGCCTGGACCCAGAAAAAGACGATCGTGCCATCGCAAGCCGATGTCGAACGCGTGGTCCGCGAATTCGCGGCGCAAGGCTACGACGCTGTCAAATCGAGCAGCTATCTGTCGCGCGACTCCTACCAAGCCCTTGGGCGGGTCGCGAAGAGGCTGAACTTTCCGGTCCTGGGACACATCCCGGTCGCGGCCGATCTGGATGACATGTTTCAGGTGAAACCGACAGAAATCGCGCATGTCGAGGAACTGATGAAGGCACTCGATCGCGAGTTCGGGGGGTACGACGTCGAGAATGCGGAGGAGTTTCTGGACTTCGTCCGCAGCCGCAGCGGCGATGTCGCGGAACGCCTTAGGAATGAGGGGATTGCCGTAACGTCGACACTTGCGCTCATCGACAGTTTTCCCAGACAGAAAGAAAACCTCGATCGCGTCCTGCGGGCCGCGCCTCTCGAATATGCCAACCCCGGGATCACCGAGGGCACCGTAATAACCTCGCGCGGGATGGGCTGGCTGCCCAACGTCAACATCTACCGGATGCCCGAGGAATGGGACGAGGCCAGACGCCGGAAAAGCCTCGCCTACTGGAATGCCTACGCGGCGGCGACCGGCATCGTGTTCGATGCTCTGCTCGACAATGGCGTGACGATCCTTGCGGGAACGGACGCGAACGTTCCCGTCATGGTTCCCGGATTTTCATTGCACGAAGAATTCCGGACCTTGAACGATGCCGGGATGGCGCCGGCCCAGGTCCTGGCTTCTGCGACGGTCGCTCCGGGCAAATGGACCGGGGCGAGAGTGGGCCAGATCCGGCCCGGCTTCGTCGCAAACCTGGTCATGCTGCGCGGCAACCCGCTTTCGGATATCGCGGCGACCGGAGCGATCGAGATGGTCGTCAAGCAGGGACGCCGCTTCACCCGGGACGACCTCGACGCCATGCTCGCCGCCGTGAAGAGCGCCAACGACAGGAGCCGGTCAGTCAAACTCCCGCTTTGACCGGACGGTTCGACCGCAGCGCGATTCCCATGCGGGATCGGTTGTCGCCGTCGAACTCACTTGGGGAAGCCCTGGACCCGCTTGGACAGTCAGGCCCTCAGATCCCCGCGTACCAGGCGTAGCCGCTCGAATCCTCCCAAAAGCCGCCCTTGCCGCCATAGACGCCGTCGAGGCTGGCGACGGCTTCCACGCGCATGACGTACTTGGCGTGCTTGTAGCCGAGCTGGCGTTCCACGCGCATGCGGATCGGCGCCCCGTGCGCCTCGTCGAGCGGGCGGTCGTTCATGCGCCAGGCCAGGATCGTCTGCGGATGGAAGGCGTCAACGAGGTCGATCGATTCGTAGTAACGCGCCGCGCCGAAGCTGTCGGCGCAGTGGAAGACGATGTAGCGGGCCGTGTCCGCCAGCCCCGCCATGTCGAGCACATGGCCGAGTTGCGGGCCTTCCCACTTGCCGATCGCGCTCCAGCCCTCGACACAGTCGTGCCGCGTGATCTGTGTGCGCTGGGGCATCGTGCGCAGCGCCGAGAGCGGCAGCGCGAGCGGCTGGCGCACGAGGCCGTCGACGGTCAGCACCCAGCGCTCGAACGCCTGTGCGAGATGCCGCTTGTAGAAGGGATCGCCGACTTCACGGTTGCCGTTGGCGCGGAAGATCGGCGACATCTGCGATGCCGCGTATTCACGCGCCAGCGCCTCGCGACCGAGCAGCCGCTGGCTCGCGCGGTGCAGGTCTTCGGCGCTTTCCAGCGCGCCGCGAAACGCGGGGTTCGAATAGAGCTTGTCGCAGCCGGAAAGCACCAGCGCGCCAGCGCCGAGCGCGCCCGACCGGATTAGCCCACGGCGTGTGAGGAGGCTCTTGCCGCTCATGCCGGAACGTCCTTCGCCGGGCGCTCTCGAGGCAGGCGATAGCGGCCGGTGACCATCGCGCGCAGTTCGTTGAGCGGCCCCGCCAGCAAGACCATGACGATGTGCACGAGGAAGAACGCCACGAGCAGCCAGGCGCAGATGAAGTGCACCGAGCGCGCCGATTGCCGCCCGCCGAAGACCTCGGTGACGAACGGCGCCCAGGCGTCGGTCCCCGGCGACATCGCCAGCCCGGTCACGATCATCAGCGGCAGCAGCACGAACAGCACGCCCGCGTAGCTAAGCTTTTGCAGGACATTGTAGCGCAGCGCCTCGGCGCCTGTGGCGAAACGCAGCCGTGCGTGTTGCTTGACGTCGTGCCAGATATGCGCGGGCTTCCACTCGCTGGGGCGGATGTGGAGATCGCGCCGGACATGGCCGTTGACCAGCGACCAGACGAGATAGGCCAGCAGGCCGAGCGCCAGCACCCAGGCGAAGGCGAGATGCCAGATCCGCGCGTCGGCGAGGCTGTAGCGCGAGGGGATCGTCGCCCACCAGGGAAAAGCGCGCGTGCGCGTGACGCCATCCGGGTCGGTCCAGACGCCGAGCACGCCGGTGGTCTCGATCCGCAGCGGGCCGATCCGCAGGAAGCCGTCGCCGCCGCGCGTCGCGCCGATGTCGAGCCACGAGGCGTCGAAGTTCGCGCCGTATTCGCCCCAGTAGAGGTGCGGATGCGCGTTGAAGATCATCAGCCCGCTCATCAGCATGACGAGCAGCGTCACGGCATTGATCCAGTGCCAGATGCGGGTGGAAAGCCGGTGCCGCTTGACCAGATCGCCGCCGCGCGGCGGCAGGACCTGCTCGATCCGGTTCACGTCGCGGCAAGCCCCGGATTGCCCTCGTCGAGCCGGATGCGCAGCGTGTTCTGGACATAGGCGATCGACACGTACTGACCGACGAGCGCGGGGAACTCGACGAGCTGCGCCTCGTCCCAGGTCGCGGCAAGCTGGTCCCACGTCGCATCGCCGAGCGTCTTGTCGGCGATCAGTTCCTCGACCCCGCGCACGATCGCCGCGTCGTGCGCGCTCCAGCCCTCGGCCGCCGAGCCCAGCTTCGCCCGCGCGATCTCCGCGTCGCTCACGCCGCAGCGCCGCGCGATCGCGACGTGCTGGCCCCACTCGTAGGGCGCGCCGCACAGCCAGGCGATGCGCAGCACCGCGATCTCGCGCTCGCGCGCCGGGATGCGGCCGTTGTAGAAGACGTTGCCGATGTCCATCTGCGCGCGGAACAGCTCGGGGTTGCGCACCACCGTGCGCATGAATTCGGGCACTTCGTCCATCGCCCCCGCGCCCGCAGAAGCGCGCACGTTGAGGATCAGGTCGATCGCCTGCTGGTCGAGCGCGTCGCCCGGCAGCGGCTCGAGCCGAGGCCCGGCGCCGACGACTTGCGCTTGGCGCGCGGCGATATCGATGTCCGGATCTGGCTTCACATGCTCTCCCTCACTCGCCGATCACGTGCGCGGCGATCTGGCGATGGTGGGGCATGTGCCGATGCTCGGCAAGATAAATCCCCTGCCAGGTGCCAAGCGCCATGCGCCCGCCGATGACGGGAATCTGCAGACTAACGCCGGTCAGCGTCGCGCGCAGATGCGCGGGCATGTCGTCAGGGCCCTCGTCGTCGTGGGCATAGCGCGCGTCTTCGGGCGCGAGCCGGGCGAGCCAGGCGGCAAGGTCGTCGCGCACTTCGGGCGCGGCGTTCTCCTGGATCAGCAGCGAGGCCGAGGTGTGGCGGCACAGCAGCGTGAGCAGCCCCTCGGTGAACCCGAGCGACGCGAGCCACCGCGCGACCTGCGCGGTAATGTCGGTGAAGCCCTGTCCGGGCGTGTCGAATTCGAGAAGGGCGCTGGCTTGTCGCATCGCCGCGATTCTCGCGCACCCGTGTTGCGGGTGCAAGCCGGATCGGACCGGCTGGTCGGGCGCTCCGCCATCGCGGAGCGCCCGTGCCGGATCAGCCGTTCAGCTTGTCCTTGATCGCCTTGGCGGGCGAGAAGGTCAGCTTCTTCGACGCGGCGATCTGGATCGTCGCACCGGTCGAGGGATTGCGGCCCTCGCGCGCGGGCTGATCCTTGACCTTGAACTTGCCGAAACCGCTGAGCGAGACTTCCTCACCCTTGGCGGCCGCGTCGGCGATCGAGGCGAAGACGCCGTCGACCAGCTCGCGAGCCTGGGCCTTGGAGAGATCGTGTTCGCCAGCAAGGCGTTCGGCAATGTCGCTATTGTTCATGAATTGAGACTCCCAATGTCTGAGGCGTGCGCGTCTAGAGCAGGAACTGCCCCAATTCCAGTGCTCAAGGGATCGAAACCTCACATTTCATCGCGCGGATTGCCGATTTTTCCGAATATTTCGCGCGGTCGAGCGCTTCTCGACAAGGCGAGCGTCTCGCGCGCCCAAAAGTACGGGAATCGCGCGGTTTGGAGCATCGCGGCCAAAATTCGACCGACCGCATGTCATCGATGTTGACCGGATCGCGATCTCTTGGCAATCGCATGGCGTTCGCGGGCGTAGCTCAATGGCAGAGCAGAAGCTTCCCAAGCTTACGACGAGGGTTCGATTCCCTTCGCCCGCTCCAAGCAGAATCGGTAGCGTCGCCCGGCCAGCCCGAGCGGTTCAGGCCTCGCGGCGAATCACTCCGCCGGCGACGATCGCTCGGCCCGCTCCGCCGCTTCCTCGGCGGCCTTCTCGCGCGCCTCGCGGCGCTCGGTGAACCACATCAGCAGCAGCGTGCCCTCGAACAGCAGGATCAGCGGGATCGCGAGCAGAAGCTGCGAGATCACATCGGGCGGTGTCGCGACGGCGGCGACGATGAAGATGCCCACGATCACGTAGCGCCGCGCCAGGATCGCCTGCCGACGGCTGACGATCCCCGCGCGGTTGAGCAGCATCAGCAGCACCGGCAGCAGGAAGCTGATCCCGAACGCGAGGATGAACTGCATCACGAGCCCGAGATAGTCGCCCGTTCCCGGCAGCGCCTCGAGCTTGAGCCCGCCGGTCTCGCCCTCGAAGCCGAGGAAGAAGTGGAACGCCGTGGGCATGACCACGTAGTAAGCCATGGCCGCGCCCATCGTGAACAGCACCGGAGTCGCGATCAGGAACGGCAGCAGCGCGCGCTTTTCCTTGGCGTAGAGCCCCGGCGCGACGAAGGCCCAAAGCTGGTTGGCGATGATCGGGAAGCTGACGAAAAACGCCGCGAAGATCGCCACCTTCACTTCGACGAAGAACGCCTCGTAGAGCTTGGTGTAGATCAGCCGCCCCTGCCCCGGCGGAAACGCGGCGGTCAGCGGGCGCACCAGGAAAGCGAAGATGTCGCTGGCGAAATAGAAGCAGACGGCGAAGGCCACCGCGAACCCCGCCAGCGCGCGCATCAGCCGCGTGCGCAGCTCGATCAGGTGGTCGAGCAGCGGCGCCTGCGAATCGTCGATGTCGGAAAGACGGAAGGCCATCGTCAGCGCTCGGCTCAGGGCGGGCTCAGCGGGAGCTGCGGTTCGGAGGGCTTCTCCTCACCGGCAGGCTCGGCCTTGGTCTCGGTATCGGGCGTGGCACCCTGCGCTTTCGCGGGCGGCGCCGCGGCGTCCTCGGCTGACGCGGAGGCGGACTTGACCGGCTGCATCTCCTCGGCGCTCGGCAAGGAAGGCGTCGCCTTCATGATCGCCTCGTTCTGCTCGCGCCACTTCTTCTCCATGTCCTCAAGCTCGGCCTCGCGCACCATGGCGTCGAGCCCCGCGCGGAAATGCCCGGAGATCTTGCGCATCTTGCCGACCCAGCGACCGACGGTGCGCAGCGCCATCGGCATGTCCTTGGGACCGATGACGAAGATCGCCACGATCACGACGACGAGCAGTTCGGGCGCTCCGATGTCGAACATGCGCCTGTCCCGACGCTGGGCTCAGGACTGGCCGGTCTTGGTCTCGCTCGGGCTCGGCGTCACGGTCTGCTCGCCCGACTGCGAGGAAATCTGCGGCGGCGGCGGATTGCCCGACGAGGACTTGCCCGAGTTCTCGTCGTTGATGCCGTCCTTGAAGCTCTTGATGCCCTTGCCGAAGTCACCCATGATTTCGGAAATGCGGCCGCGGCCGAACAGGATCAGCACCACGAGGAGCACGATGATCCAGTGCCAAAGCGATAGGCCACCCATATCAAACAATCTCCAGTCTTCGTCCGCCCTGGCGGGGCCCGCCATGTCGCGGTCGTCCGTCGGCGTCGCGATCGACGAGCCTTGCGTTCGAGGGCTCTCTAGGCGTTTTCGCCCGGATGCGCCAGCCCGGATGCGGCCTCGTCCGTAACCGGTTCGCCGAAGTCTTCGGTGTCCTGTTCGCCCGTATCCTCGGCTTCCTCGGCCTCCCGCGCGCCGCTTGCGCCGCGCAGCGCCTCGATCTCCGCCTCGAACACGTCGTCGACCGGATCGAGCAGCCCGGCGGCGCGCAATTCGTCGACACCGGGCAATTCCTTGAGCGATCGCAGCCCGAAATGTGCGAGGAATTCGGGCGTCGTCGCGTAGATCACCGGCCGCCCCGGCACCTCGCGCCGTCCCGCGACGCGCACCCAGCCCGCCTCCATCAGCACGTCGAGCGTGCCCTTCGCGGTCTGGACGCCGCGAATCGATTCGATCTCGGCGCGGCTGACCGGTTCGTGATAGGCGACGATCGCCAGCACTTCCGTGGCCGCGCGCGAGAGGCGCCGCACGTCCTCCTTCTCGCGCCGCAGCAGATGCGCGAGATCGGGCGCGGTCTCGAAGTGCCAGCGCTTGCCGCGCTCCACGAGGCGAATGCCGCGCCCTTCGTAGTGCGCCTGCAGCTCCGCCAGCGCGGGCCGGACCTGCGCGTTGCCGAGGTGCGCGGAGATCTGCTCGACGGTCATCGGCTGCTCGGCCGCGAACAGTGTCGCCTCGACCGCGCGGACGAGATCGTCGATGCCGGGCGCGACCGGCGAATCGGGGACCGGTGCCAGGATCACGCGCGCACCGCCTTCAGCCGCAACGGCCCGAAAATCTCGTCCTGCGCCAGTTCGGCCTTGCCGGTGCGCGCCAGTTCGAGCGCGGCGACAAAGCTGGAGGCGAGCGCCGACTTGCGAAGCCGCGGGTCGGCCCAGTCCCCCTCGCGGCGCGCGGGCAGAAAATCGCGCAGTTCCATCCAGTCGAGCGTGACGCCGAGCATCGAGGAGACGCGCTGCAAGGCGCTGTCGAGCGTCATCACCATGCGCTCGCGCACCATATGCACCACCGGCTCGGTGCGGATCCTGACGTCACCGTAAGCGCGCACGAGGTCGAACCACTCGCATTGCCAGCGATTGCGGCGGTCGACCCGCAGGCCCTCGGGGGCGCCGCGCGCGAAGACGTCGCGGCCCAGCCGGTCGCGGCCCATCAGCCGCGCGGCAGCCTCGCGCATCGCGCCCAGCCGCTGGAGCCGCAGTTGCAGGCGCAGCGCCAGTTCCTCGGGGCTCGGGTCCTCCTGCTCCTCGCGCGGCAGCAGCAACGCCGACTTGAGGTAGGCGAGCCAGGCGGCCATCACCAGATAGTCGGCCGCGAGTTCCAGCCGCAGCGCTTCGGCGCGATCGATATAGGTCAGGTACTGGTCGACCAGTTCGAGGATCGAGATCCGCCGCAAGTCCACCTTCTGCCGCCGTGCGAGGTCGAGCAGCAGGTCGAGCGGCCCTTCCCAGCCCTCGATCTCGATATAGAGCGCCTCCTCGCGCGTTTCCGTGCGCGCGACGGCGACGCCTTGCCAGTCCGCACCGTCGCCCCCTTCGGGCGTGCCGGGCAGGACTTCGACACTCACGCCTGCGCCGCCTGGATCAACGCGTCCCGCCGCGCCGCGAGCTCGGCCTGATCGCCCGCGGTGCCCGAATCGCCCACCGCGGTAAGCGCGCGCTTGAGCCGCAGCGCGGTCTCGTCCGACATCACGGGCAGCGCTTCGGCGATGCCGGTCATGTCGTCCATCTTCGCCCAGCAGTTGAGCGCGATGTCGCAGCCCGCCGCGATCGCGCGCGCGGCGCGTTCGGGCACCGTGCCGTCGAGCGCTTCCATGTCGAGGTCGTCGGTCAGCAGCAGCCCGGCAAAGCCGATCCGGGTGCGGATCACATCGCGCACCACGGTGGGCGAAAGCGTGCCCGGATTCTCCGCGTCCCAGGCGGTGTAGCGCACGTGCGCGGTCATCCCGACGGGCGAATCGGCCAGCGCGCGGAAGGGCTGGAGATCGGCCTCGAGCTCCTCCGCGGTGGCTTCGACCGTGGGCAGTTCCTTGTGGCTGTCGGCCATGGCGCGCCCGTGGCCCGGCATGTGCTTGATGCAGCCGACGATCCCGGCACGCGCGAGACCCGCCAGCGTGGCCCGTCCGAGCGCGGCGACGCGCATCGGGTCCGAGCCGAGCGCGCGGTCGCCGATCACGTCGTGCGCGCCGGGCTGGCGGACGTCGAGCGAGGGATGGCAATCGACGCTGACGCCGACTTCGGCGAGATCGAGCCCCAGTGCCTCGGCGTTGACCCGCGCCGCTTCGATCGCGCTGCCGGGCGCCACGTCGTAAAGCCGGTCGAAAACCTCGCCGGGCGGATAGGCGGGCCACACCGGGGGCTTCATCCGCGCCACGCGCCCGCCTTCCTGATCGATGCAGACGAACAGCCGCTCGCGCCCGTGGATCGCGCGCAGCGCGTCGGTCAGCGCGCGCACTTGCTCGCGGCTTTCGATGTTGCGGCCGAACAGGATGTAGCCGGCCGGGTCGCAGTCGCGGAAGAACGACCGCTCGTCATCCGAGAGCGTCAGCCCCGCCAGTCCGAATATCGCAGGAACCATGGGCGAAAGTTCGCAGGATGAGGGGGTTTTCGCAAGCTGAGGGGACTACGCAGGTGTGGGAAACGCCCGCCGATGCGCGGCGAATTGCGACGGGCCGGATCGGTTGGGTCGTACCGAGCGCCTCCTCCGATTTGCATTGGACACCTCGAAGAGACGAGTGCATCACCCGATGGTGGTCTTTGCCCGCGCGATCGGCGCGCCGGGATCACAGGGCGGAAAGACCCGGGAGAGGAGAGCGTATGCCGGCCACGGTTTGCCTTGGTGCAGCCGGGCCGTCTGCGCGCGAGCAGGGAAAGCGATGATGGACATAGCGAAATACGGACCCTGGGCATTGGTCGTCGGCGGCTCGGAAGGCGTCGGCGCGGCGTTCGCGCGCATGCTCGCCGCGGACGGCTTCAAGCTGGTTCTGGTGGCGCGCAAGCCGGCACCGCTGGACGAACTCGCCGAGGAATTGCGCGGCGCGGGCGCGGAAGTGCGCACCGTTTCGGTCGATCTCGCCAGGCCCGACGCGCTCGAGCGCGTGCGCGCGGCGACCGACGGGATCGAGGTGGGGCTGCTGATCTACAACGCCGGGGCGAACAATACCCGCGGACGCTTCGTCGAACTGCCCGAGGACGTGACGCAATCGGTGATCGCCATAAACGTGCTCGGGCAAGCGAACTTCACGCGCCACTATGGCGCGCTCATGGCGCAGCGCGGCCGGGGCGGGATCATCCTGGGCGGATCGCTGAGCAGCTATCTCGGCTCGCCGACGCTCGCGGCCTATACCGGCGCGAAGGCGTTCAGCCGCATTTTCTCGGAGGCATTGTGGGCGGAGATGGCGCCGCTCGGCGTCGACGTGCTGCACCTCAACATCGGCTTCACCGCGACTCCGGCGATGCAGCGGCTCGGCATGCCGGTCGATCTCGCCGAAACGCCCGAACAGGTCGCGAAGGAAGGTCTCGAGAATATCTCCAAGGGGCCGGTCCGCATCGTCAGCACGCCCGGAAATCTCGAAAGAGCAAGGCTGATCAACGGCATCGACAACCGCGCCGAGACCGTGCTGGCGCACGCGATCGCCCCGCGCGAACAGACCGCGCAGGCGGCAAGAGAGCAGCGCGAGCTGGCGGGCGGCTGAGAGGTCCCGGCGCGCCGGCCCTGTCGCTGACGGCCTAGTTCTTCACCTGGCAGGGAATCCGCGCGGCCTTGAGGTCGCCGCACAGGCTGTCGGCGGCGGCGCGATCGCCGGGGAGCGCCTGGAGCCGGTAGACCTTGCCGATATCGGCCTGCCCCTCGACGATGCGGTAGCGCATCCCCGCAAGTCCCTCGTACTGGCCGACGAGGCTCTGCCAGCCCTTCTCGGCCAGATCGCGGGTCGAATAGGCGCCCACCTGCACCCCCGGCCCGCTGGGCGGCGGTGCGGACGAGGCGGCCTCGCCGGGCGCATCCTTCTCGGCCGCCTTGGCCGCGGGCTTGTCGTCGCCTGCGCTGCCGACGCTCTCGAAGCCCGGGCTCGGCGCGGGTTCGGGATCGCCGACCTGCATGGTGCGCGTTTCGCCCTCGGCGACGGCGAAAGCGGTGTCGCCGGTGCCGCGCGCGACGCGGCCGCCGGGGTCCTCTGGCTTGACCTTATAAGGCCCGTCGGGCGCCTCGATGGTGCCGCCGTCGGCGACCAGCGCCTCGTCCGAGCCGGTGCGCGTCGCCCACCAGATTCCGCCGACCACGAGCCCGAGCAGCACGAGCGCGCCGACCGCCAGCAGGATCACCTGCCCCGCGCCGTGACCTTCGTATTCCTCTTCGTCGGGATCGCCCTCGAGCCAGGGAAGACGCTGGTCCTCATCGCCGAGTTCGAGCTGCGCGGGTTCATCGAAGCCTTCCTGCGCGGGGTCCGCCGGCTCGGGTTCCGGCTCATCGAAATCGGCGTAGTCCTCGCGCGCTTCCTCCTCGGCGAACGGCGAGTCGCCCTCTTCGGCGAAAGGATCGAACGGCTTTTCGCGATCGTCCTTCGAGCCATCCTCCCAGTTCGATGTCGTCACATTTCCTCCACCGCCTCGACGCCGAGCAGCGACAAGCCGTTCCGTACAAGCTGCCCGATCTGGGCCGCGAGGAAAAGCCTAGCACCCGTCAGGTTACCATCTTGTACCACGATGAACCGCTTTTCGATCCGGTCATTCCCGAGGTTCCAGTAGCCATGGAAAGCGGCGGCGAGATCGCCGAGGAAGAAGGCCACGCGATGCGGCTCGCGCGCGGCGGCGGCGGCCTCGACGATGCGCGGATACTGCGCGGCGAGCTTGATGAGCTCAAGTTCCTCCTCGCCGAGCAGCTCGACGTTCTCGCCCGATGGGGCGAGACCCTCGGCCGCCGCCTTGCGCAGCGTCGAGCAGACGCGGGCGTGCGCGTACTGGACGTAGAACACCGGGTTGTCCTTGCTGGCCTCGACCACCTTGGCGAAGTCGAAGTCCATCTGCGCCTCGGGCTTGCGGGTCAGCATGGTGAAGCGCACCACGTCCTTGCCGACCTCGCTCACGACATCGGCGAGCGTGACGAAGGTGCCCGCCCGCTTCGACATCTTCACGGGCTCGCCGTTGCGCAGGAGCTGGACCATCTGCACCAGCTTGACCTCGAAGGGGATCGGATCGCCGTCCGCCCCGGTCATCGCCGCGACCGCGGCCTTGATGCGCTTGACCGTGCCCGCGTGGTCCGCGCCCCAGATATCGACCAGCGCGTCGGCGGTCTGCGCCTTCTGGAAGTGATAGGCGAGATCGGCGCCGAAGTAGGTCCACGAGCCGTCCGACTTCCGGATCGGGCGGTCCTGGTCGTCGCCGAACCGGGTCGACTTGAACAGCGGCAGCTCGACCGGCTCCCAGTCCTCGGGCGTCTTGCCCTTGGGCGCCTCGAGCACGCCGTCGTAGACGAGCCCGCGCGCGCGCAGCCACGCCTCGGCCTCGGCCGGCTTGCCCGCCGCCTGGACCTCCGCCTCAGACGAGAACAGGTCGTGGTGGATGCCGAGCAGCGCGAGGTCGGCCTTGATCATGACCAGCATCGCCGCGACCGCCTTTTCGCGGAAGAGGACGAGCCAGTCGCTCTCGGGCGCGGCGACGTAGGCATCGCCGAACTCGCGCGCCAGCGCCTCGCCGACGCTCTTGAGGTAATCGCCGGGATAGAGCCCCTCGGGGATCTCGCCGATGGCCTCGCCGAGCGCCTCGCGGTAGCGCAAGTGCGCCGAGCGGGCGAGGACGTCGACCTGCGCGCCCGCGTCGTTGACGTAGTATTCGCGGACAACCTTGTGGCCCGCATGCTCGAGCAGGCTGGCAAGCGCGTCGCCCACCACCGCGCCGCGGCAGTGGCCCATGTGCATCGGCCCGGTCGGATTGGCCGAGACGTATTCGATATTGACCGTGGTCCCCGCCCCCATGGCGGACTTGCCGTAGTCCGCGCCCATGGCCGCGATCGCGCGCAACTCCGCGAGCCAGGCCGAGGGCGCGAGCCGCAGGTTGATGAAGCCGGGCCCGGCGATCTCGGCGCTGGTCACCGCCTCGAGCTTCGAAAGCTCGGCGACGAGCGCCTCGGCCAGATCGCGCGGCTTCATCCCGGCGGGCTTGGCAAGCACCATCGCCGCATTGGTCGCGAGATCGCCGTGGCTCGGATCGCGCGGCGGCTCGACCGTCACCGCGCTTCGCTTGAGCCCGGCGGGCAGGGTGCCCGCCCCTTCCAGCGCATCGAGCGCGGCGGAAAGGTGGCCTGCGAAGGCGGCGTAGAGGGTCTGGTTCGTACTCATGATGGCGCGCGCGTTAGCCCAAGCGCGCGCAAAGGGGAACAGCGCTGGTGCCGCTGCCGCCCGCCGGCGGTCCTTCGCCCGCGCGGCGGCGCCCTGCCCCCTGTGCAAATGCGCGAAATTCCGCTATCGGCGCGCGCCATGCAGAAAGTCGCGCCCCCCAGGACCTATCGGGTCAAGAGCTTCGGCTGCCAGATGAACGTCTACGACGGCGAGCGCATGGCCGAACTGCTCGGCGAGCAGGGCATCGCCCCCGCCCCCGAGGGCGAGGAGGCCGATCTCGTGGTGCTCAACACCTGCCACATCCGCGAGAAGGCGGCGGAGAAGGTCTATTCCGACATCGGCCGCCTGCGCCGCGAGGACGGCACCTCGCCGCTGATCGCCGTCGCCGGCTGCGTCGCGCAGGCCGAGGGCGAGGAGATCATGGCGCGTGCGCCCGCCGTGCGCATGGTCGTGGGGCCGCAGGCCTACCACCGCCTGCCCGGGATGATCGCCGACGCGGTCGAGGGCCGGCGCGTCACCGACACAGACATGCCCGCGGAAACCAAGTTCGACGCGCTGCCCGCCCGCCGCCGCGTCGGGCCCAGCGCGTTCCTCACGGTGCAGGAAGGCTGCGACAAGTTCTGCACTTATTGCGTGGTGCCCTATACCCGCGGCGCCGAAGTCTCGCGCCCCTTCGCCGCGCTGGTCGAGGAAGCCGCGCGCCTCGTCGATGCCGGCGCGCGCGAGATCACGCTGCTCGGCCAGAACGTCAATGCTTGGCAAGGCGAGGATGCCAGGGGCCGCGCGATCGGGCTCGAAGGCCTCGTCCGCGCGCTGGCCGCGCTGCCCGACCTGGCGCGTATCCGCTACACAACCAGCCATCCGGCCGACATGAGCGAGGCGCTGATCGCGGCGCATGGCGAGATCGGCAAGCTGATGCCGTTCCTCCACTTGCCGGTGCAATCGGGCAACGACCGCGTGCTCAAGGCGATGAACCGCAGCCACACCGCCGAAAGCTATCTCGCGATCCTCGACAGGGTGCGCGCCGCGCGGCCCGACATCGCGCTTTCGGGCGACTTCATCGTCGGCTTCCCGGGCGAGAGCGAGGCCGAGTTCGAAGACACGCTCGGGCTGGTCGAGGCGGTCGGTTACGCGCAGTGCTTCTCGTTCAAGTATTCGCCGCGCCCGGGCACGCCCGCCGCGACCATGGCGGACCAGATCGCGCCCGAGGTGATGGACGATCGCCTGCAGCGCCTGCAGGCCGCGCTCAACCGCGACCAGCTCGCCTTCAACGAGGCGAGCCTCGGGCGCACCTGCGAGGTTCTGGTCGAGCGCAAGGGCCGCCATCCGGGCCAGTGGCTGGGCAAGTCGCCCTGGCTGCAGTCGGTCCACTTCGAGGGCGAGGCGCAGGTCGGCGAGATCGTCACCGTGCAACTCGCCTCGGCGGGCCCCAACTCGCTGCGCGGAATACGCAAGGTCCCGGCCGAGGCGTGAGGTTGCCCGGCCGTTACCAGAAGAAGCCGCGGTAGACGACGCTCACGCGCCCGGTCTTGACCGCGACCATCACCACGTCGTTGCCGTAGCGGACCCAGCGATAGCCGGGACGCGGCGGCGGCAGGCGATAGGCGGCATAGTTGCGCACCCAGTAGCGGTCGGCATAGTAGGCCGGCGCGAAGCGATAGCCCACCGCGACCGGGCGATAGACATAGCCGCGCGGCCCGACATAGGCGGGACGGCGATAGAGGTTGCGGTGGCTCGCGCGGTAGTCGCGCCAGTCCTCGTTGCGCTCCTGGCGCGCGCGCGCGACGTCGTGGCGTTCGTCACGCACGTCGTTCGGCGTTCCGTAGCGCCGGGCTTCGCGCAGATCGTGCCGTTCCTCGCGCAACTCGCGCTGGCTGTGGCGCGCTTCGGCGGCGCTCTGGGCCTGGGCGGCGGGAGCGGCCGCAAGCGGCAGCGCGAGGCTCGCGCCAAGCAGTGCCAGTGTCGTTTTACGCATCGTCGGTCTCCTGTTACAGTGCAGGGGCATTGTCCGATTGCTTAGACACCACTCTGCCTGAACCGATCGGCAATCGCCGATGCAGATTCCGCTCATTTGTGTTGCAAGCTGTAACGTGCCCGGCAGAGAAACCGGTGGACGGACGGGTTATCCACGACGAAACCGGCGATCACGGCCCGTCCCGCGCTTGCCAGCGGCCGCCCGGCGAGCCATCAATAGACAACGGCGATACCACCGCTTTGTCCGAAAGGACCGCATGAGTCGAAAAGCCCACCGCGTCGCGCAAAACACGCTTGCAAAGACCGCCGATCGCCCCGGCCAGCGCCGCCGCTCTCGCGCCGAAATCGAATTCGAAGAGCCCAGTCTGCTCGGCATCCTGTTCGGCGAATTCGATGCGAACCTCGTGCTCGTCGAGAACCGGCTGGGCGTCTTCATCGCGGCGCGCGGCAACCGGGTCCAGATCGAGGGGCCCGAGGATGCGGTGGCCCGCGCGCGCGACGTGCTCAAGTCGATGTACGACCGGCTCCAGCAAGGCCAGGAACTCGATGCCGGCGCGATCGATTCGCTGATCGCGATGTCGGCCGAGCCCACGCTCGAAGGCATCATCACCGGCGAAGACACCGGCGCGCCGCCGATCATGATCCGCACGCGCAAGAAGACGATCGTGCCGCGTTCGGGCACGCAGATCGAATACATGCGGGCGCTCGGCCGCTCCGACCTGATCTTCGCGCTGGGCCCGGCGGGCACCGGCAAGACCTACCTCGCGGTGGCGCAGGCGGTCAGCCAGCTCATGACCGGATCAGTCCAGCGGCTGATCCTCTCGCGCCCGGCGGTCGAGGCGGGCGAGAAGATCGGCTTCCTGCCCGGCGACATGAAGGAGAAGGTCGATCCCTATCTGCGCCCGCTCTACGACGCGCTCTACGACTGCATGCCGCCCGAGCAGGTCGAACGCCACATCGCCAGCGGCGTGATCGAGATCGCGCCGATCGCCTTCATGCGCGGCCGCACGCTTGCCGACGCCTTCGTCATTCTCGACGAGGCGCAGAACACCACGCCCGCGCAGATGAAGATGTTCCTCACCCGCTTCGGCCAGAACAGCCGCATGGTGATCTGCGGCGACCCGCGCCAGGTCGACATTCCCGGCGGCGATTCGTTTTCGGGGCTCGCCGACGCGGTGGGCCGGCTCGAAGGCGTCGAGGGGATCGACGTGGTGCGCTTCGGCAAGGCCGACGTCGTGCGCCACCCCATCGTCGGGCGGATCGTCGAGGCCTACGAGGGCGAGGACGCCTGACCGGGACAGGCGCAGGCTTCATGCAACTCGACGTCTCGATCGAGGCCGACTGGCCCGAGCACACCGACTGGGAAGCGCTCGCCGCCCGCGTCGCCGAAGCGGCGGCGCACGTCGCGCCCGAACTGGCGCATGCGCGGCTGGCGGCCAGCGTGATGTTCGCGGACGACGCCGAAGTTCGCGTGCTCAACCGCGAATGGCGCGGCAAGGACAAGCCAACCAACGTGCTCTCGTTCCCGATGCTCGAGCCGTCCGACCTCGTCGATCTCGCGCCCGCCGGACCGCCCGAGATGCTCGGTGACATTGCCCTCGCGCTCGAGACCTGCGCGCGCGAGGCGGCGGACAAGGGTATCGCCGTGGCCGATCACGCCGCGCACCTGGTCCTGCACGGCCTGCTCCATCTCGCCGGATACGACCACGAAATCTCCGATTCCGACGCCGAGGCCATGGAGGCACTTGAAACAAAGGCTCTTGCCCTTATCGGGATCGCGGACCCATATGGCGGGTCTCACCAGTCTTGAGGGGCACGAACACCGATGGCCGACAATGGCCGTTACTCAGAAAACGGAGACCCGGACAGTAGCGGCTCGCTTTGGCGAGTGATCCGCAAACTGTTCGTTTCCGACGTCGATCAGTCGCTGCGCGCGCAGATCGAGGACGTCATCAACGAGCACGAGGGCGAATTCGACGCGGAAGGCGGGGCCAAGGGCGACCTTTCCCCGCTCGAACGCCAGATGCTGCGCAACCTGCTCCACTTCTCCGAGAACGACGCCGACGACGTCGCCATCCCGCGCGGCGAGATCATCGCGATCTCCGCCTCGGCGAGCTGGGCCGAGATCGTCGAGGCCTTCGCCGAGCATGGCCACAGCCGGCTGCCGGTCTACGGCGAGTCGCTCGACGAGATTAAGGGCATGATCCATATCAAGGACGTGTTCCCGATCCTCGCGCGCGGCGAGCCCGCCCCCGAGGACTGGACCATGCTGATGCGCCAGCCGCTCTATGTGCCCCAGGCGCGCGGCGCGCTCGACGTGCTGGCCGACATGCGCGCGCGCCGCACCCATCTGGCGATCGTCATCGACGAGTATTCGGGCACCGACGGGATCATCACCATCGAGGACCTGGTCGAGGAAATCGTCGGCGATATCGAGGACGAGCACGACGACGCCCCCGAGGAAATGCTGGTCGCGCTCGATGACGGGACGTGGGACGCCGATGCCCGCGTCGAACTCGACGATATTGCGGACAAGGTCGACGCCCGTCTTGCCGAAGTCGAAGAAGCCGTGGATACATTGGGCGGATTGGCCTTCGTTCTCGCCGAGCGGGTGCCCGAGGTCGGCAGCATGCTCGAACACGAGAGCGGATGGCGGATCGAGGTGACCGACGGTAACGAGCGGCACGTTACACGGCTGAAGCTTCATCCCCCGGCCGAGGACGAAGCCGAAGAGAGCGAATAGACCATGCAACCGGCTCGCGGCGTGTGTCGCCCGGCCAGACACGAGAGAAGCGAAGCCTAGACTTGCCCGTACGCCGCCTGCCTCCCTTGCGTGCTCTGGAAGCCTTCGTGCGCGTCGTCCGGCTCGGCTCGGCCAAGGCCGCCGCGAACGAGCTCGCGCTCAGCCCGTCGGCGCTGTCGCGCCGCGTCGCCGCGCTGGAGGATTTCACCGGCAAGCGGCTGTTCACCCGCCAGCACCAGGCGATGAAGCTCACCGACGAGGGCCAGGCCTTCTACAACGTCGTCGCGCCCAAGCTGGAAGAGCTTGCCGAGGCGGTCGAGAGCCAGGTCGATCGCGGACAAGTGCTGCGCCTGCATCTGGGCGTACCCTCGCTGTTCGGCGGCCAGCGCCTGTTCCCGCGCCTGCCCGAGCTGCGCCAGCTCCATCCCCGGCTGCATATCGACATCGACACCGGCCCGCATCTCGAGGCGCGGATCGGCGACTCGCTCGACGCCGCGATCGTGCTCAGCAAGGAGCCGGAGGAAAGCTTCTACAAGGTCCAGCTCGACCAGAACAAGGTCTACGCGATCGTCTCCAAGGAGATGGCCGATGAACTCGGGCCGAAGCCCGACCGCGACAAGCTTTCGCGCCAGACCTTCCTGATCCACAACGACCTGCCCGAAAGCCTCGATGCCTGGAAGGCGGCGATCGGGATGAGCGACCTCGAGCCGGCCTCGGTCGACCGCTTCGATTCGGGTCAGCTCGTGCTGGAGGCCGCCGCGCAGGGCCTCGGCATCGCGATCATGCACGACGACCACTTCCGCCGCTCGCACGACGGGCGGCTCTCCCGGCTTTACGACATCGATGTCGAGAGCCCATACCGCTACTGGTTCGTCTGCCGCCCCAAGGACCTCGAAAGCCGCCCGGTGAAGCTGTTCCACGGCTGGCTGGTCGAAGCGGGACTCTAGCCGGGAGGCCAGCCGGAGATGCGCATCCGCCCGACAGTGCTCTGTGCCCTTGCGGCGCTCGCGGCCGCGCCGCTCCACGCACAGGAAGCGCCGGCGCCCGCCGCGACGCGCATGGCCGCCGCCGAAAAGGCTGTGGCTGCGCTGCTGCCGCCCGGCACTTATGCGCGGATCATGGACGGATCGATGAACGCGATGCTCGATCAGGTGCTCGACAGCGTCTCGCGAATGCCGCTGCGTGATCTCGCCGCCGCCGGCGGGCTCGACGAGGAACGGCTCGCCGACATCGGCGAAGGCACGATGCGCGAGATGATGGAGATCCTCGATCCGGCCTATGACGAGCGCATACGCCTATCGACCCGCGCGATGGTGGGCGAGATGAAGGCGATGATGAGCAGCTTCGAGCCATCGCTGCGCGAAGGCCTCGCGCAGGCCTATGCCGCGCGCTTCACCGCCGAACAGCTCGACGACATCAACGCCTTCTTCGCCACGCCGAGCGGCGCGCTCTACGCGCGCGAATCCATGGTGCTCTACACCGACCCGGCGGTCATGGCGAAGATGCAGGAATTCATGCCGCGGATGATGAAGCAGATGCCGGCAATGCTCGAAAAGGTCCGGCAGGCCACCGCCGACCTGCCCGCCGCGCGCAAGTACGAAGACCTCGACGACGAGCAGAAGGCCCGCTTCGAAGCGCTGATCGGCCAGCCCGATCGGGGCACGGAGGCGAGCGGGCAGGAAGACTAGGATCAGGCCGTATCGGCGCGATGGGCATGCTTTGCGGCTCGCCTGAGCCCCGGGACTGGCCTCAGGGCGCCTCGGGCTCGGGCGGAGGCTGGCGGCCCCAGGCCGCCATCAGCGCCTCGCCCGGCGGCTGCGCGATCGCGTTTTCTGCGACCGAGGCCCGCGCGGCCGCTCCGTCCTTGGCGGCGATCCAGGTGAGGCACTCGGCGAGCTGGCGAATCTTGTGATCGGCGAAACCGCTCGATTCGGGCGCGCAGTTGATCTCGACCAGTTCCTGCGCCACCGGCATGCGGCGCTTGCGGATCTGGTCGAGCACGTCGCCGCGCTCGGCCACGACCAGCCGCGCGTTGTCGTTCGGCACGGCGGGCACGGTGTAGCGCGGCGAAGGATTGAAGGCATAGGCATCGGCGCCCTCGCGGTTCACCGACACGTCGAGCGCCAGCGCCCCTCCGAGCGAATGGCCGGTCACCACCACCGGCACCGACATTGCCGCCGCCTGCTGGTCATACAGCGCCAGCGCCTGCTCGTACTGCTCGGAGCCGAAGTTTCCGTGCAGCCAGTCCGATGCGGCAATGTCCGAGCCGCGAAAGGCGATCACGCGCTCGACCGGCGGCCCGCCCGGCGTCTCGCTGCGGTCGAACAGCGCATAGGCGAAGCCCGAATCCTCGCGCGGATCGCGCTCCACCTGCTTGAGCTGCGCTTTCAGCGCCTTGCGCTCGTCCTTGCCGGTCGCGGCATCGGCGATCCGTCGCTCGATCTCGCAAGTCGCGCGTCGCGGCAGCCGGTCGATCTCGCGGATCGTCGCGGGCAGCGCGAACTCGACGATGTCGTCGCAATAGGCGTTGCTCGATAGCTGGGCGTAGACCCAGCTCCGGTCCGCCGCCTCGCGCGTGAAGCCGCACCAGCCGTCCTTGCCGTTGCCGAGGCACGGACCGTGCGCCTGCGTCAGGTCGGGCAGCGCTCCGGCCGCGCACCCGGACAGCAGGAGGGCCAGCAGGACCGGCACGAGACGTCGCAAGCTAACCCCTTTACGTTCAGTGTCGCTGCGCGGGACTTACGCGGGTCTGGCGCGCCGACCAACCCGGCCGGACGGACAGGTCCGCCGCGTCAGCCCTCGCTGACGCTGGCCTTGACGATCTTGCCCGGATTGCGCGGCGGCTCGCCCTTGGGCAGCGCGTCGACATGCTCCATGCCTTCGACCACCTGGCCCCAGACGGTGTACTGGTTGTCGAGGAAGGTGGCGTCGTCGAAGACGATGAAGAACTGGCTGTTGGCCGAGTTCGGATTGGCCGCGCGCGCCATCGAGCAGATTCCGCGCACGTGGGGTTCGGCGTTGAACTCGGCCTTGAGGTCGGGCTTCTTGGAACCGCCCATGCCGGTGCCGTCGGGACAGCCGCCCTGCGCCATGAAGCCGTCGATCACGCGATGGAAGATGATGCCGTCGTAGAAGCCTTCGCCGGCGAGTTCCTTGATCCGCTCGACGTGGCCCGGCGCGAGGTCGGGGCGCAGCTTGATCTTGACGTCGCCCGTGCCGCTGCCGGTGTCGAGCGCGAGGGTGAGGTATTCGTCGGCCATGGAAGATCTCCTGAGGGTTTGGCGCCTCCCTATAGGAACCGTGGCGGCAATGTCACGGTCCTTGTCCCCGGCAACATCGGCAATCGCGGCACATCGCCTTGCGTTTCGCGGACACCTCCTTAGACCCCTCGACCATGACTCCCGAGGAACTCGAAGACGCCGTCTTGCCGAAGGCCGATGCGCCTGAGGACGAGGCGCCCGAGGAGGTCCACGACGAGGAAAACCGCCTCAGGCCCGAGTTCGTGCGCAACGTGCTCGATGCGCTCTACGAGGAGGACGAGGGCAAGGTCTACGACCTCGTCGAGCCGCTCCACCCCGCCGATGTCGCCGACCTGCTCGAGCTGACCGACGAGGAGGACCGGCTCGCTCTCGCCCGCGCGATCCGCGACCTGATGGGGGTCGAAGTGATCGCCGAGCTCAACGACCACGTCCGCGAGGCGCTGGTCGAGGGCCTGCCGCCCGAAGTCGTCGCGGGCATCGCCGAGCAGCTCGAGACCGACGACGCGGTGGCGATGATCGAGGACCTCGACCGCGAGGACCAGCGCGCGATCCTCGCCGAACTCGATCCGGAAGACCGCGTCGCCATCGAGGCGGCGCTCGCCTATCCCGACGAGTCCGCCGGCCGCCTGATGAGCCGCGAGTTCGTGGCCGTGCCCGAACACATGACGGTGGGCGACCTCATCGATTTCCTGCGCACCAACCGCGCGCTGCCGACCGACTTCTTCGAGGTGTTCATCGTCGATCCGATGCACCGGCCGATCGGCACCTGCCTGCTCTCGTGGATCCTGCGCGTGCCGCGCGCGATCCCGCTCCACGATGTCATGATGCGCGACCAGACGCTGATCCCCGTCGGCATGGACCAGGAGGAAGTCGCGCTGCGCTTCCAGAAGTACGGGCTGATCTCCGCCGCGGTGGTCGACGATGCCGGGCGGCTCGTCGGCCAGCTTACCGTCGACGACATCGTCCACGTCATTTCCGAGGAAGCGGGCGAGGACGCCCTGCTCATGTCGGGCGCGGGCGAAGGCGACATCCACGAACCGATCCGCAGCGCCTACTATTCGCGCGTGCGCTGGCTGGTGGCGAACCTAGGCACCGCGCTGATCGCCAGCCTGATCATCGCCGCCTTCGGCGCGGCGATCGAGAAACTGGTGGCGCTCGCGATCCTGATGCCGGTGGTCGCCTCGATCGGCGGCAACGCGGGCACGCAGACGATGGCGGTCTCGGTCCGCGCGATCGCGATGAACCAGCTCACCCGCACCAACACCCGGCGCATCCTGTGGCGCGAGATCCGCGTCGCGCTCCTCAACGGGGGCACCGTGGCGCTGCTGATCGGGCTGGCGACGGCGCTGATCTTCTCGCCGATGCTGGGTGCGGTGATCGCGGTGGCGGTGATCATCAACATCCTCACCGCCGGGCTCGCCGGCGTGCTGGTGCCCGTGCTGTTCGACCGGCTCGAGCAGGACCCGGCGGTCGCAAGCTCGGTCTTCGTGACGATGATCACCGATTCGATGGGTTTCTTCGCCTTCCTCGGCCTGGCCGTCGCGAGCGGACTGGTCGGCTAGGCGGCGCGTTCCTATCTCGGGTCCGATGCCGCTCCACATCACCAAGATCGCCTACCGCGCCGAAAGCCCCGCGAGCTTGCGCGCCTGGCTCGAAAGCCGGCCCGACGGCGCGCTGATGACGACCCGCTACCTGCCCAAGCGCCACGAGGAGATGCAGGGCGGCTCGCTCTACTGGATCTTCGAGCACGCGCTGATCGGCCGCTCGCCGATCATGGGCTTCGAACAGCGCGAGGACGGGCGCTGGCACATCCGGCTCGAGCCCCGGCTGATCCCGGTTCACACCATCCCGCGCCGCGCCCACCAGGGCTGGCGCTACCTCGAGGACAAGGACGCGCCCGCCGATCTCGGCGAAGGCGAGACGCAGGGCGACGTCCTGCCCCCGCGCCTGATCGGCGAGCTGGCAAAGCTGGGGCTGGTCTAGGGATCGACGCGTCCCGGGGGCCGATGCCGTCTGTCAGCGGCTGGCGGTCCGAAGCAAGCTTACCGCTCGCGCAGGAACGGCAGGATGATCAGCCGGTCGATGTAGTCGGCGAAGGCTTCGGGCGTGAAATCGGCGCCTTCTTCCAGCCACCAGGCGAGCGCGTCGATGGTCGAGCCCGCGCAGCACACCGTACCCAGGTCGATCGGCACGCGCGCTTCGGGCAGCGAATAGCGCGAGGCCCATTCGCGGGCCTGGCGGACGAATTCGGCGCGCACCGTGTCGCGCGCGCCGCCGGTGAGCAGCGTGCGCCAGAGCGCGCGGCGCGCATCGACGAACTGGCACAAGGCCCGGGTCGAACTCGCCAGGCCGTCGCTCGGCAATTGCGGATCGCCCTGCCGCATCACCGGGATCGTCATTGCCAGCAGCGCGCGGATTTCCTCGCCCGCCACTTCCTCGAGCGCGGCCCGCAGATCGGCGAAGTGCCGGAAGAACGTGGCGTAACCGACCCCGGCGCGCTGGGTGAGATCGGTGATCTGGATATCCTCGAAGCGGCGCTCCGCCAGCAGCGCGAGCATCGCCGCGAGCATCGCCTTGCGCGTCCGCAACCGGCGAGGATCCACCGCATCAACGCGGGCACTGGTCAAACTATGATCCATGATATATCAAAGATCATAGAGCAGTAATCGCGAATCGGCAATCGCCGTGACCCGTAGGGACGAGAGGATCGAAACGATGAATGCGAGCGCAGCGGGTTGTCCCGTCCATGCGGGCCGCGACGATCGGAAGACGGCGCGCGTGGCCGAGGCCAACCTCACGCCGCACAAGGGATCGCGGGTCGTCGGCGATTTCGCGGCGGCGCGGGAAATCCTGCGCTCGCCCAAGGTGCGCCAGGCCGGCGCGGGGGCCGAGCACGTCGACCTTTCGCGCCCGGGCGAGATCTCGTTCTTCTTCCTCGACGGCGAAGAACACCGCAAGCGCCGCGCCGCCGTCGCCGGGCTCTTCGCGCCCAAGACCATCGCCACCCGGCACCGCGCGGTGATGGACCGGACGATGGGGCAGATCGTCGCCAAGCTCCAGGCCAGGGGTTCGGCGCCGCTCGACGAGCTGAGCTGGCAGATGGCCGTCGATGTCGCCGCCGAGATTGTCGGACTGACCAACTCGGACAGCAACGAAGCCCTCGCCAACCGGGTCAAGGCCGTGCTCGACAGTTCGGTGAACCGCAAGCCGGGCCTGTTCAACACGATCAGGTTCGCCGCGCAGATGCTCGTGCGGGTCGACCGCTTCTGGAAGCGCGACCTGCTGCCCGCGGTCGAGGCCCGCCGCCGCGCGCCGCGCGAGGACGTGATCACCTACATGGTGCAGAACGACTATTCGAAGAAGGGCATGCTGATGGAATGCCTGAGCTACGGCGGCGCGGGCATGATGACGACGCGCGAATTCATCGTCATGTGCGCCTGGCACATGTTCGAGAAGGACGCCCTGCGCGAGCGCTTCCTGAACGGCGACGAGGCCGACCAGTTCGCCATTCTCGAAGAGATCCTGCGGCTCGAGCCCGTCGCCTCGCTGCTGCACCGCCGCGCTCAGGAGCCGGTCGAGGGCAAACAGGGCGCCCGGGTCGCGACCGACGAGGTCGTCGCCCTCAACATCCGCGAGGCCAACGTCGACGAGGCGATCACCGGCCCCTGCCCCTTCGAACTCGATCCCGACCGGGCGAAGCGGATGAAGGTGGTCGGCCCCTACATGAGCTTCGGCGACGGCCCGCATCGCTGCCCCGGCGCGCAAGTCGCGCTGCACGAGACGCGGGTGTTCCTCGATACGATGTTCCGCCTTCCCGGCATTCGCCTCGAGAGCGAGCCCGACATCATCTGGAACCCGCAGATCCAGGGCTACGAACTGCGCGGCGCGGTCGTCGCCTGCGATCCGGCCTGACGCCAGGCGATGGTCGCGATCCGATTCGTCGCCGCGGACGGCAGTGAGCAGGTCATCGACGCGGTCGAGGATGTCTCCTTGATGGAAAACGCGGCCGCCAACGGCATCGAGGCGATCCTCGCGGTTTGCGGCGGCAATGCCTATTGCGGCACTTGCCGCGTCCATGTCCCCGAAGAATGGCGCGCGGTGACGGGCGAAGTCACCGAGATCGAGGAACCGATGATCGAGGCGAGCGGCGACACCGATCCCGGCGTGCGCCTCTCGTGCCAGATCCCGGTCACCGCCCTGCTCGATGGGCTGGTGGTGCACACACCCGAGACGCAGGAGTAGGCGCTCGCGGCGGCGGCTTTGCCGATATTCCGCGCTGGGGGCGGCCATTCCGGGCACGACGACTATGCGGAGGCATTCCCCCACGCGTCATGCCAGCGAAAGCTGGCATCGCTCCCGGAGTTGCGCCACCGTGGCTCGATGGGCGGCTGGACCTGTGAGGCTCAATGTCCGCTAACCACGACTTTCCTGCCGATCGCGTCCTGAAAGTCGACATGGCTGCTTATCGCATTTTCAGCGTGAAACCCGCCTTTCCGGACACGACGGCATTTCGTTCGTTGGACAATCGAAGATAAGGCCACCCTGTAGGCCAGTTGACCGTGCCGATGGAAGATTATTCGGATCATACAAAGCGCGCACGCGTTGGATTCGTATGAGCATTCCAATCAAGACAGACTCACCGCCCTCTTCCATGCCAACTCGGCGAGAGCGATTGCGTGTCTTTCTGACGCTTAGAACCCAACGACAAATGCTTATTCTGGGGATCGTGGCACTGGCGGTAATTTCCATCATTCTCGCCGCTGCCTTGTTTCACGACCGGGAAACGCCGGAAATTGTGAAGCTCGGTAAAGGCTTGGCAAGCGTCGATGCACAACCAGTGCGCGATCTGGAGCCGCGTGCACCGGCCAATGTTCCGGAACCAGTGCCAAGCCCTTCCGAAAGCGGCATAGGCAATGGCCGCGCCAGTTTCTACGGGAACGAGCTTGCGGGCAATCGAACAGCCAGCGGAGAGATTTTCGATCCCAAGCGGCTGACCGCAGCACATCGCACACTTCCCCTCGGCAGCCGTGTGCGTGTCACGAACGCTCGTAACGGCAAGAGCGTCATCGTGCGGATCAATGATCGCGGACCCTTTCATGGCAATCGCGTAATCGATATCTCGACCGCCGCCGCGCGGACCATCGGTCTGATTCGGTCGGGCACCGGCAGGGTAAATCTCGCGCTCCTCGTAAGTTGAATTGGCGCTCAAGCGAATGACCCCATTCCACAACGTTCCCGCCGATCGCGGTCCGCGCCGGGCGTCCTGAAAGCCGACATGGCAACTTATCGCGTTTTCAGCGTGAAACCCGCCTTTCCGGACACGACGACTTTGCGGACGTTGACTTGGTGCCGAAACGATGACTTCTCCGATCAATGCGCGAAATCCAAGATGACCCAGATGAAGACGAATGGTGTGCCAAGCAACGCGTGGAAGTCGTCGGCTACCTTTCACGCCATAAGCTCGGCTCTGCGAAGGTTGGTGATTGGCCTGCATGGCACGTAGCACCTGTGGCTGCGGTGTGGGCTGTCGAGAGCCTGAAAGTCCCCGGCGCAGTGGGTTGGTGGGCAATTTCAGGCGACCTTCCCACGGATTACACAACCTGCTGCGGAGATCGCAGTCCTCGGCAAGCCATTCGAGAGTTTGGACAGAAGTGGCTCAATGCAGCCCGGCAATGGGAGAAGGGAGAACGGCTTGCTGATTGGGGCCTAGGAAGCGGAGAACTTGAAAGCGAAGTCGCACCAATGCTCATGGAGCGAGCGAAGCTCCTGCTAGCGTGGGCATCCGATGACAGCCACTGGGATTTTGCTTAGCGTCCGCTCCCCACGACATTGGAGACGTTCCGGGCTCTCAAGGCGTTTGCCGAAAGCGGACACTTGATCGATCTCATCCCAACTCCACTCAGCCTGAGCGGGCGAGGTGCTGGCCGGGCGTCCGCTCCGCACGACATTCCCGACGTTCAGCGCATCGGTTCCGAGCCCCGACAGCGGTCATGCCTTCACAATCGGATACGCCCAAACCACCCGCACGGCGCCCGAACTGGTCCCGCGTCCCTGCTCACTCCGGCGGCGCGTAGGTGCGGGTGTCGAAGTAGTCGCGCCAGGCGGTGATCCTGCCGTCCTCGACCTCGAAGATGCCCATCACATGCGGCGAGATCATCGCTTCGCCGTCCTTGCCGATGATATGGTCGATCCGTTCGGTCAGCACCTTGTTGCCGACTTCCGCGACCGCGAGGTTTTCCACCCGGATCGCCGTCATGCCCAGCGCCTCCTCGTAGCCGCGATTGAGCGCGTTGGCCTCGTCCGCGCCCACGGTCGTCGCCCAGCCGACGTTCTCCCACACCGTTTCGGGCGTGAAGTAGTCGTCGAAAGCCGCATAGAGGTCACCCGGCTTTTCCCAGCGGGCGAGGAACGCGCAGACGGTTTCGCTTGGTGACGGCATGGCTCTCTCCCTCGATCTTTCCCGGGTCAGACTATGCCGGGACGCGGGCGTCCTCCAGCACCATCTGGGCCGCTTTCTCGCCGACCATGATTGCAGGGGCATTGGTATTTGCCGCTGGCATCACCGGCATGATCGAGGCATCGGCGACGCGCAGACCGTCGATGCCGCGAACCCGCAGCCGCGGGTCGACCACCGAGCCGGCATCGCCCCCCATCCGGCACGTCGCGACGGGGTGATAGCCGATCCCGGCGCTCGCGCGGATCGCCTGCTCCCATTCGCCGTCGTGCTTGGGCAGCGGATCGGGCGCGAGCTGGCGGACGACGTGCCTAGCCATCGCGGGCATCGCGAAGATCTCGCGCACCTGCTTGGCCCCGCGCACCAGCGCGGCGATGTCGGCGTCGCTGCCGAGCAGGCGATGGTCGATGACCACCTTGTCGGTCGGGTCCGCGCTCCTGAGGCGGATCTCGCCGCGACTCTCGGGCTTGGCGACATTCGCGTAGACGACGCAGGCGGGCACGGCATGCGGCTTTCGCGTCGCCATGTCGTGCGCCATCAGCCCGAACGACAGCTTGATGTCGGGAAAGGCGAGATCCGGCCGCGAACGTACGTAGGCCATGGCCTCGACCGGAATGATCGTCATCAGCCCGCGGTTGAACAGCATGTACCGCGCCATCTCGCGCGCGAGCACGAGCGGCTTCATCATCTGGTTGTAAGTGCGCGTGTCGACCTGGAAGATCGAATGAAAGCTCGCGTGCTCCTGCAGGTTGCGGCCCACCTCGGGCATGTCGCGCACCACTTCGATGCCGAGCGCGGCAAGGTGCCCGCCGGGCCCCAACCCCGAACGCATCAGCACCGCCGGCGAATTGAGCGCGCCCGCGCTGATGATCGCCTCGCGCCGCACCCGGATGGCCGCCGCCTCGCCGTCCTTGCGGTAGGCGACCGCGGTGACGCGCCCATCCTCGATCTCGACCCGGTCGACCGTGGCGCCGGTCACGACGTCGAGATTGGGGCGCTTCATCGCCGCGTCGAGGAAGGCGCGCGCCGCGCTGGAGCGCTTGCCGCCTTCCTGCGTGCACAGCATCTCGAACACGCCGTCGACGTCGCCCGCGCAATAGTCCTCGACCTCACGCAGCCCGTACTGCTTGCAGGCCTCGACGAAGACACAGGTCAGCGCATGGCGCTGGCGCGGCGGCGAGACGCCGAGCGTGCCCATCGCAGAATGCGACTGGCTCGGCTCGCCGGTGTAGCGCTCGGACTTGCGGAAGAGCGGCAGCACGTCGTCCCAGCTCCAGCCGGTGCAGCCCAGCTCGCGCGCCCACTGGTCGTAGTCCGAACGGTCGCCGCGAATGTAGATCATGCCGTTGACCGCCGAGCCGCCGCCGAGCATCCGCCCCGCGCTCCAGAACGCCGGCCGCCCGCCCAGCGAGGGATCGGGCTCGGTCATGAAGCACCAGTCCTTCTCGGGATCGCCGAGCGATTTCATCCCGCCGGCGGGCATCCGGTTCATGAAGCCGTCCGAGCCCGGTCCCGCTTCGAGCAGGACGACGCGGATGTCCGGGTTCTCCGAAAGGCGGTTGGCAAGCACGCAGCCCGCGCTGCCGCCGCCCACGATCACATAGTCAGCCGCTGGCCCCTTGTTCGACACGCCCCAGTCTCCCCGCCACCTTGCGCAGGCTCGCGGCATAGACTTCGGGCTCCTGCGAGCCGGGAATCATGTACCGCCTTTCGACCAGCATCATCGGCACACTGGTCACGCCCATCTCCATCGCCTCGTTTTCTTCGGCCGCGACGGCGGCGACGAGGTCGCGATCTTCGAGCGCTTGTGCCGCTTCTTCTCGGGGAATTCCAGTAGATTCCGCAATTTCGAACAGCGTATCAGGATCGTGAATGTTGCGCCGCTGCTGGAAATGCGCGTCGAACAGCGCCAGCTTGAGCCGGGTCTGCGCCTCGGGTCCGCGGGTGTGATGGGCATAGGCGATCAGCACGTGCGCGCGCCGCGTGTTCCACAAGCGCCGCTCCGGCTCAGGCTGCGCGCCGAGATAGCGCATCTGGTAGCCCGCCTGGGCCGCGAGGTCCTGCATCCGCGCGGTCATCCCCGCGTCGGGTTCGCGCCCGTACTTGCGCAGCATGTGCTCGGCCATGCCCTCGCCCTCGGGCGGCATGTCGGGGTTCAGCTCGAAGGGATGCCACTGCACGGCGGCGGCGATCTCGCCCTCGAGCTCCGCGAGCCCCTTTTGCAAGTTGTAATATCCGATGACGCACCAGGGGCACATCACGTCCGACCAGATGTCGATCGACAGGCGTACGGGTTCGGTCATTATCGGTTCACCCACCATTGCAGGAGGACATGCGCGACCGCGGTCGCGGGGGGAGCGCCGAAAGCGCGGCCGGGCTCGCCGCGCGCGACCGCGTCGAGCGCATCGACGACGTCCTCGCGCGAGAACCAGCGCGCGTCGTCAAGCTCGGTCGCGTCGATGGTGATCGCCGGATCGTCGGCATGGGCGTGGCAGCCGATCATCAGCGAGGAGGGGAACGGCCAGGGCTGGCTGACGACGTAGGACACGTCGCGCACCCGCACGCCGGCCTCCTCGTGCACTTCGCGCGCGACTGCTTCCTCGATCGATTCGCCCGGCTCGACGAAACCCGCGAGCGCCGAATAGCGCCGCTCGGGAAAGCGGGGCTGGCGGCCCAGCAGGACCTGCCCTTCGTGCTCGACGAGCATGATCGTCACCGGATCGACGCGCGGGAAATGCTCGGCGGCGCAGGCCTCGCTCGTGCAGGTGCGCTGCCAGCCGCCCTTGGCGAGCGCGGTCGGCGCGCCGCAGACCGCGCAGAAGCGGTGCCGCGCGTGCCAGCCCACGAGCGCGCGCGCGCCGCCGTAGACCGCAAGCTCGCCGGCCGAGAGGATCGCCATCGCATTCCAGCTCGCGGGACCGGCGAAGTGCCCTTCGCGGCCGAGCGCGGCGGGGACTTCGGCGAAACAGCCGCGATCGCCGTCGAGCCCCAGGAACACCAGCTCGCTGTCGGGCGCGGCATCGTCGAGCGCCCCCCACACGAGCGCGCTTTCCGGGTCGATCACCGGATCGAGCCCCTCGAGCCGCAGCAGGCGCGCGCGCCAGGTCTTCAGCGCCTCGAGCGCGGCGGGGTCCGAGCGGACATGGTCCGCGCGGTCGAGCCGCGATCCGGCAAAGGCGATCGTCGGCAAGGTCATTCGGCTTTGGTCATGAGCGCCATGACATCCTTTTTCAGCGCCGCCTGGAACTCGGGCAGCAGGTCGAGGGCCTGGGGCGGCATGAACTGGGCGAAGATCTGCGAGCGCAGGCCGTGGATCATGTCGACCATGGCCACGGTGCCGGCCGCGCCCGCCCAGCCGAACACGCCCTCCTCGCTCCCCGTGAGGCCGAGCCGCCCGCCCGCGCCGAAACCGCTGTTCGGCCCGCCGAACCTATCGGGCAGGGTGACGCCTTCGGGCAAGAGATTGCTGGTGCCCATCCGCACCGCGCTTTCGGCGAGCACGCGCGTGCCGTCAATCTGGCCGTACTGGGCCAGCATGCGCAGGAAGCGGTCGTAGTCGCGCGGGCTGCTCACGAGCCCGGCGCCGCCCATCGCGAAAGGCGGCGGATCGAGGAAGATCGACTCCTCGCCCGGGTCGATCGGCACGAGCATGTCGGCGATCACCGCGTGATTGGTGGTCAGCCGCCCGGCCTCGGACCGGGGAACCTGGAACCAGGTGCTGGTCATGCCCGCCGGATCGAAGATGGTCTTCTTGAGATAATCCTCGAAACGCTCGCCCGAGGCGATCTCGATGACCCTGCCCATGAGATCGAGCCCGGCCGAATAGCTCCAGTGCGTGCCGGGATTGTAGACCAGCGGAATCCCGGCCAGCCGCTCGGCGAAGGCATCGAGGCCCTCCACCGCTTCGCCGCGGAACAGACCGGGCACGCGAATGCGGCTGATCTGGCCGGGCACCACGCCCTTGTCGCGCATCAGCTCGCGGATGGGCCCCTTCTGGATGATGACGTAGCCCAGCCCCGAGGTATGCGTCACCAGATTGCGGATCGTGATCCAGCGCGGCGCGTCGTGCAGTGCGGTGATCGAGCCGTCGTAACTGTCCTGCACCTTCATGTCGCGAAACGCGGGAAGGAAATCGTGCAGCGGCTGGTCAAGCGCCATCCTGCCGTCGGCGACGAGCTGCATCGCCGCCATGCCGGTGATCGGCTTGGTCATCGAATAGATGCGGAACAGGCTGTCGGGCCCCACCTCGTCGAAATCGGTGAAGCCCTCGGTGCCGCGCACGATCCACTGCGGCTCGCGGCCGGGCAGCGCGAGCGAGGCGACGAGCCCGGGGAATTTTTCGGGTCCCACCCACCTTTCGATGACCGCGCGAACGTTTGGCGCGAGGTCGGGCCGCGCGGCGGCATGGGCGAGGCGCGGCATGAGCGCCGCACCGAGCCCGGCCGCCACGCCGAGCCGCAGCAGCATGCGCCGGTCGATCGCGGCTTCGAGAGCATCGGTCGAGGTAATCAGGCGTCTTCTCCGGTTGCGGCGAGCGCGAGCTGCGCGGCCTTGGCGAACAGGGTGGGCAGTCCCGCCTCGTCGAGCCGCTCGAGCGGCCACCACTCGCCGTCGGTCGCGGCGAGCGTAAAGAATTCGTCGCCGAGATAAACCGCCATGTGCAACTCGAGGCCGAAGTGGGTGAACCCGTGCGCGACGCGGCCGACCGCGTCCCACGGCCCCGCGAGCGGCGGCGTCCCGGCGCCGTCGCCCCGCGCGCTCCAGCCGTCGTCGGGCAGGGCGCGCATGCCGCCGAGCATGCCCCTGGCCGGGCGCCGCACCAGCCAGACCGCATCGCCGCGCTCGATCCAGAAGGCCCGGCCCCGCCGTTGCGGCTTGGCCTTCTTCGGCGCCTTGACCGGAAGCGCCTCGGGCTCACCGGCGCGCCGCCCCTCGCAATCCCGCGCAAGCGGACAGAGCAGGCAGCGCGGCGCGCGCGCGGTGCAGACCGTGGCGCCGAGGTCCATCATCGCCTGCGCAAAGTCGCCTGCGCGCGCCTGAGGGGTGATCGCATCGGCCGCCGCGCGGATCGCGCCGCGGCCGGCGGGCAGCGGCTCGGCGATGGCGAAGAGGCGCGCGACGACCCGCTCGACATTGGCGTCGATCACCACCGCGCGCCGGTCGAACGCGATCGCGGCGACCGCGGCGGCGGTGTAGGCGCCCAGCCCCGGCAAGGCGCGCAGGCCCTCCTCGGTATCGGGAAAGCGCCCGCCCCGGCCCGCGACCTCGCGCGCGCAGGCGAGCAGGTTGCGCGCTCGGGCATAATAGCCGAGCCCCGCCCAGGCGGCCATGACCTCCTCGTCCGGAGCGGCGGCAAGATCGGCGACGGTCGGCCAGCGGCGGGTGAACGCGGCGAAGTAGCTCTTCACCGCCGCGACCGTCGTCTGCTGGAGCATGACTTCGGAAAGCCACACGCGATAGGGATCGCCCGGCGGCGCGCCGGGTGGCGAGCGCCACGGCAGCGCGCGCGCGTGACTGTCGTACCATTCGAGCAGCCGGGCGGCGACGGGCTTGGAACTGGCGTCCATGACCGCGCTATGGCATTGGCGGGCGGGCAATGAAACGGGACGAATCGAAGCGGAAGGGCAATTTGCCCGACAAGGCGTTCCGGCGGCCGCGCGGCGGCCCGGCGCGCCCGATCTCCGAACTCATGCCCGATGTCGGGCGCACCGCCTTCCGCCGCTTCGGCTTCGTCCAGTCGAGCGTGGTCTCGCGCTGGCCCGAGATCGTCGGCGCGCGCCACGCCCGCGTCTGCACGCCCGAATCGATCCGCTTTCCCCCCGGCGAAAAACGCGACGGCATTCTCCAGCTCGTGGTGCTGCCCGCCCACGCGCCGATCATCCAGCATGTCGTGCCCGAGATCATCGAGCGGGTGAACCGCTTCTTCGGCTACAACGCGGTCGCTCGAGTCAAGCTGCGGCAAGGCACGGTTAAGGCGCCGGATGCTTCAGAACCACGCGCCGCGCCGCCTTCGCTCAAACCGGTGCCCGTCGAACTGGGCGATTCGCTGCGCGACATCGGAGACCCGGAGCTGCGCGCGGTGCTCGAGTCCCTGGCTCGCAGCATGGGCCGGGCCGCGCCCGACAAGGAAGACAAGGAATGACGTTCAAGCGCCCGATCCGCCTCATCGCCCTTGCCGCCGTCGCCGCGCTGGCCGGCGCCGCCTCGCCGCCGCATCCCAACTGGACCGCGACCGTCGCCGAAAAGCCGAATGGCACGCACATGCTCGGCAATCCGGCGGCCAAGGTGAAGCTCACCGAATACGTCAGCTATACCTGTCCGCACTGCGCGCGGTTCAATCACGACGCCGACGCGGTGCTGCGCCTGACCTACGTGCCGCAGGGCAAGGTCTCGGTCACGGTGCAGCACCTGGTGCGCGATCCGATCGACCTGACCGTGGCGATGCTCACCAACTGCGGCGACGACGAGACCTTCTTCAAGAAGCACAACGCCTTCATGGCGACGCAGGACAAGTGGCTGGGCAAGCTCGGCTCGTTCACCGAGGCGCAGCGCAAGCGCTGGAACGAGGGGACCATGGCGACGCGGATGCAGGCGATCGCGAGCGACTTCGGGTTCTATCCGATGATGGAGCAATGGGGCTATGATCGCGCCGCGACCACCCGCTGCCTCGGCGACGCCGCGATGGCCAAGACGCTCGTCGACCAGACTCAGGAAGCCTCCGCGCTGGGCGTCAACGCCACCCCGAGCTTCGCGATCGACGGCGCCGTGCTGGCCGGCACGCACGACTGGACATCGCTCGAGCCCCAGATAAAGGCTCGCATCTGATCAGGAAACAGCGCCGTTGCGGTGGTTTTCCGGGGGTAACCTGTGGAGATTTACCGTTGCGCGCTGCCCTTCGCTTCCTTTCGCCGCCCCGCCTGGGCTAGCAAATCCCTCTTATCGACGAGGACCGATTCCGTGACAGCGCGCTTCCCATTCCGAAAATCGATCGCCGGGCTTGCCGCCCTCACTCTCGCGCTCGGCCTCGCCGCATGCGGCGACAAGACCGAGGAAGGCGCCACCTCGGGCGAGAAGATCGAGGTGATCGCGCCGCCCGCCGGCAAGGCGTGGACCGATATGGTCGCCAAGACCGAGGAAGGCGGCTATCGCATGGGCAACCCCGATGCGCCGATCAAGCTGGTCGAATACGGCGCGCTGAGCTGCTCGCACTGCGCCGAATTCGCCAAGGAGGCCTTCGAGCCGCTGCGCGACGACTACGTGGCGAGCGGTCGGGTGAGCTACGAGCTGCGGCTCTACATGCTCAACGTGCTCGACATCCCCGCCGCGCTGCTCGCCACATGCGGCACCGACGAGGCGGTGCTGCCGCTCAGCGAGCAGTTCTGGGGCTGGCAGGGCCAGATGTTCGACACGATCCAGGGCAACCAGGGCCAGTTGCAGGCGGCGGGCGAGCTGCCGCCGGCGCAGCGCTTCCAGGCGATCGCACAGGCCGCCGGCATGACCGACTTCTTCGCCTCGCGCGGCATCGCCAAGGATCAGGCCGCCGCCTGCCTCGCCGACGTCGACAAGGCCACCGCCTTCGCCAACCAGACCGATACGGCGCTGCAGGAGAAGAACGTCACCGGCACGCCGACCTTCTTCATCAACGGATCGAACGTGGGCACGGCAAGCTGGGACATGCTCGAACCCGAGCTGCAGAAGGCGGGCGCACGCTGATGCGCGCGCGCAGGTAAGCCCGGACTGCGATGCGGATCAGTCGGCTCAGGCTCAGCGGTTTCAAGAGCTTCGTCGAGCCTGCCGAACTGCGCATCGAGCCCGGGCTGACCGGCATCGTCGGCCCCAACGGCTGCGGCAAGTCGAACCTGCTCGAAGCGATCCGCTGGGTCATGGGCGAAAGCTCGCCCAAATCGATGCGCGGCGGCGGGATGGAGGACGTGATCTTCGCGGGCACCGCCAATCGCCCGCCGCGCGCCTTCGCCGAAGTCCTGCTCACGGGTGAAAGCGCCGATCGCGACCCGTTCGAGGTGCTGCGCCGGATCGAGCGCGGCGCGGGCTCCGCCTACCGCGTCAACGGACGCGACGTGCGCGCCAAGGACGTCGCGCTGATCTTCGCGGACGCCGCCACCGGCGCGCATTCGCCCGCGCTGGTCAGCCAGGGCAAGATCGCGGCGGTCATCGCCGCCAAGCCGGCCGAGCGGCGGCTGATGCTCGAGGAAGCAGCGGGAATCGCGGGCCTCCACGTGCGCCGCAAGGACGCCGAGCAGAAGCTGCGCGCCACCGAGACCAACCTCGCCCGGCTCGACGACATCATGGCCGGGCTCGACAAGCAGATCGGCGCGCTGCGGCGGCAGGCGCGCGCGGCCGGGCGCTACAAGGCGCTCACCGATCAGATCAGGCTTGCCGAAGCGCGGCTCGTCTATGCCCGCTGGCGCGATGCCGCCGCCGCCGCCGATGGCGCGCGCAAGGAGGCCGAGGCCGCCGAGAACCGTGTCGCCGGGGCGCAGGACGAAGCCAGGGCCGCGCAGGCTGCGCAGGCGCAGGCCGCGGCCGCGCTGGCCAAGGCGCGCGACGAAGTCGCCGACCGGCGCGACGACGCCAATGCCCATGGTCACCGCATGGCCGAACTCACGACCCGACTCGAAGCGGCGGAACAGCGGCTTGCCGACCTCGACCGGCAGCGCGCGCAGCTCGAAAGCGACCGCAACCAGGCCGACCGCATCACCAGCGATGCCGCCGAAGCCCTCGCGCGCCTCGAACACGAGCTTGCCGAGGCTCTCGCCGGGCTCGAGGCGGACGAAGCGCGGCGGCCCGAGCTTGCCGACGCGCTCGACCGGGCCGAGCGGGCCGCGCGCGCCGCCGAACTCGATCTGGCGCAGGCAACCGCCGAGCAAGCGGGGGTCGATGCCGAATGGCGCATCGCCGAAGCCGAGCGCGAGCAGGCGCGCGGCCGGCTCGAGCGAGTGCGGCGCGATGCCGAGCGCCACGCCGCGCAAGTCGCCGAACTCGATGCCGCGGACGATCCCGAAGCCGAAGTGACGCGGGCGCAGGCGCGGCGCGAGGCGGCTGCCGCGGCGCTGGCCGAAGCGCGCGCCGCGATCGAGACGATGCAGGCGCGCAAGGGCGAGCTGCAGGCGGCGCGCGACGCGGCGGCGAGCGCGCTGTCCGCCGCACGCGCCGAACTCACCGGGATCGAGCGCGAGCATGCCGCGCTGGCGCGCGACCGCGACGCTCGCGCGCGCGGCGCGAAGTCGGCGCACGGCCTGCCCGCCGCGATCGACCGGGTACGCGCCGCGCCGGGCTACGAACGCGCGCTCGCCGCCGTGCTCGGCCGCGACGCCAAGGCCCCGCTCGGCGCCAGCGAGGGGCGCGAGGGCCGGTTCTGGACGGGCGCGCAGGCCCCGCCGCGCGTGGCCGCGAGCCTTGCCGAGCACGTCCGCGAATGCCCGCCCGAACTCGCCGCGCGGCTCGCGCTGGTCCACGTCGCCGAAAACGACGACGACCGCACGCTCGCGCCGGGCGAATGGCTGGTGACGCGCGAAGGACTGCTGCGCCGCTGGGACGGCTTCGTCGCGCGCGGCGAAGGCGCGGCCGAGGCTGCGCGGCTCGAGGCCGAAAACCGGCTTGCCGAACTGGAAGAAGCGCTGCCCGCGCGCCGCGCCGCGGTGGCGGTAGCCGAGGCCGAGCAGGGCGAAGTGCAGCAGGCGCTCGCGGCGCTTCAGTCGGAGCTGGTCGCGGCGGATCGCGGCCTTGCGGCGGCGTCGGACGAAGAGCGCGCCGCGCTGCGCGCCTGCGACCAGGCCGAACTCGCGCGCGACCGCCATGCCGCGCGCCGCGCCGAGCTAGAAGCCTCGGGCAGCGAATTCGCCGAACGGCGCGAAGCCGCACAGGCCGAACTCGACGCCGCCGAGGTCAGGCGCGCCGAACTGCCCGACCCCGAGGCCGGACGCGAGGCCCTCGCCGCCGCGCGCGCGCGGCACGACAGCGCGCGCGAGCGGCTGCAGGGTGCCAGCGCCGCGCTCGCCGCGCACGACCAGGCACTCGCGGTCGCGCGGGAGCGGACGGCGGCGCAGAAGCGCGACATGAAGAGCTGGCAGGCGCGTTCGGGCGATGCCGCCAATCGCCTCGCCGAGACCGCGCAGAGGCTTGCGGCGATCGAAGAGGAACTGGGGGTAATCGCCGCCAAGCCGGATTCGCTCATCGCCGAGATCGAGGCCGGCGAAGCCGTGCGCGACCGGCTCGGCACCGAACTGGCCGCAGCCGAAAGCGCGGTGGCCGAAGCGTCCGAACAGGCCCGCCTGAGCGACGCGGCGCTGGCGCGGACGCAGGAAAATCTCGCCAGCGCCCGCGAAGCCCGCGCGCTCGCCACCGCCCGCGCGGAGAACGAGGATGCGCGCCGCGTCGAGATGGCGCAGCTTTCGGGCGAACGCTTCCAGTGCCCGCCGCCCGTGCTGCCCGAACGCTTCGCCTTCGCAAGCGCCGAGGTCGCCGCCGCGCAGGACGAATCGTCGGCCATGGACAAGCTCGTCGCCGACCGCGAGCGGATCGGGCCGGTCAATCTCGTCGCCGCCGACGAACTTGCCGAAGCCGAGGCGCAGCACGGCACGAACCTTACCGAACACGCCGAGCTGAGCGAGGCCGTGAACCGGCTACGCGGCTCGATCGGCAACCTCAACCGCGAGGGCCGCGAACGCCTGCGCGCCGCCTTCGAGGCGGTCGACGGCCACTTCCGGCGGCTGTTCACGCGGCTGTTCCAGGGCGGGCAGGCGCATCTCGCGCTGATCGACAGCGACGATCCGCTCGAAGCCGGGCTGGAAATCTTCGCCCAGCCGCCGGGCAAGCGGCTGCAGTCGCTCACCCTGCTTTCGGGCGGCGAACAGGCGCTGACCGCCGTCGCGCTGATCTTCGCGCTGTTCCTCACCAACCCCGCTCCGATCTGCGTGCTCGACGAGGTCGACGCGCCGCTCGACGATGCCAATATCGAACGCTTCTGCGACCTGCTCGACGCGATGGTCGGCGAGACCGAGACCCGCTACCTCATCGTCACCCATAACGCCGTGACCATGAGCCGCATGCACCGCCTGTTCGGTGTGACAATGGTCGAAAAGGGCGTCAGCCGCCTGGTCAGCGTTGATCTCGGCGGTGCGGAAGAGCTGCTGGCGGCGGAGTAGCCCGGGCGGGCAGGTCAGCTATCGAGAACGAACCGTGGTCCCGTGCCGGTCGCGGCGGCGCGATCGTCGCGGTTGTAGAGCTCGCACTTGGTGAGCGACAGGCACCCGCAGCCGATGCATTCGTCGAGCTTGCGGCGGGTGAGCGTGAGCAGGTTGATCTTCTCGTCGATCTGGCTGCGCATCGAGCGGCTGATCTTCTGCCAGTCGGCCAGCGTCGGAGTCCGCCCCTGCGGCAGGGCGGCAAGTTCCTGCTCGATCTCGGCCAACCCGAGCCCGAGCCGCTGCGCGATCAGGATGAAACTCACCCGGCGGATGTCCGAGCGCAGAAACCGGCGCTGGTTGCCGCTGGTGCGCAGCGCCTGAAGCAGCCCCTTGTCCTCGTAGAAGCGGATCGCCGAGACGGCGACACCGGTGCGTGCCGACAGCGTGCCGATCGTGATGAAACGGTCTTCGGGCAAGCAAATTCTCCGCATTTCGCTTGACCTAAAGTTAGCTTGAGGTCGCAGTCTGAGCAAGTCGGTGATTCGAATGACGGCGGAGATCTGCCGATCACGACGCAATAACAGACCGGAAAGGAACCGAAGATGCCCAAGGGAACGATCGAGCACACCAATATCACCGTGAGCGACCCCGACCGCTCGTCCCAGCTCCTGCAAAACCTGCTGGGCTGGCATGAACGCTGGCGCGGCCCGGCCATCAACGACGGCGAGACGATCCACGTCGGCGACGAGAACCGCTACATCGCGCTCTATACCGATCACCAGCCGCACGCGCGCTTCGCCAAGGGTGCGCCGCTCAACCACGTCGGCCTGCTTGTCGACGATCTCGACGGCGCCGAACAGATCGTCACCGAGGCCGGGCTCGAACCCTTCAACCACGGCGACTACGCCCCGGGCCGCCGGTTCTACTTCTTCGACTGGGACGGGATCGAATTCGAGGTGGTCAGCTACGAATGAGCCGCGCTCAAAGCAGCCGGGGGCTGGCATCGGCCGCGTCCCCGCCTGCCGGCTTCGCGCTCGCCGGATCGCCCGCCCAGCGCTCCTCGGTGCGCTCGACGTCGAGCGGGCGATCGCACGGGACGCATAAAGCCAGAGCCTCGTCCGCCGTTCCGTCGGTCCACAAGGACCATTGCTCACGGCCGAGGATCACGGGCATGCGATCGTGGGCCGCGACCATCTGCGTGCAGGAATCGGTCATCACCATGGTGTAGGCGTCGCCCCATTCCTCGGTCGGCCGCCAGAGTCCGGCGACGGCGAACGTCTCTTCCGCCGCGAGCGCGTACCAGGTGCGCGTCATCTGGCCGCGCTTGCCCTCGGCCTCGGCCCACCGGCTGACCGGGATGAGGCAGCGGCGCGCCTTGAAGCTCGGCAGCCAGAAGCCGGTGAGCAGCTTGTCCTCGCGCGCGTTGGTAACGGGCTTGGGCTTCAGCGGCTGTCCCTGCCTGCCCTTCAGCACCAGCGGAAAGCCCCAGGTCATCGCCCGCGCCCGGCCCTCGGCAACGACGAGGCCGGAATAGCCGGGATAGATCTCTTCCCCGAAGTTGGCGCCGCGTTCGGGCAGCACATCGAAGAGACGCGCGACCTCGTCGATACCCTTCGTCATGCGGTAGAGGTTACACACTAGGCATTGCCGACGACCCAGCAGGCCAGCGCCATCAGCACCCCGGCAAATCGGTTCGAGCGGAACCGGTCGAGCGCGCTGGCGCCGTCCGCGACATCGAGCATCACGACTTGCGCCGCGAGGTGCAGCGCCATCGGCACCAGTGCGGCGAGCGCCAGCCAGTCGCCGCGCGCGAGCCAGAACGCGAGGCCCCAAAAGGCGACGGCAGCGGTGTAGAACGCCGCGATGCCCGGCCGCACCCGCTTGCCGAGGCGCAGTGCAGACGAGCGGATGCCGACGAGCGCGTCGTCCTCGCGATCCTGCAGCGCGTAGATCGTGTCGTAGCCCACCACCCAGGCGATGCAGCCGGCGTAGAGCGCCGCCAGCGTGGCGAGGCCGTCGCCGCGCACCTCGATCCAGCCGACCAGCGCCCCCCAACTGAACACCAGTCCGAGCCAGGCCTGCGGCCACCAGGTGATGCGCTTCATGAAGGGATAGGCGGCGACCGGCAGGATCGCGCCGATCGCGACGATCTGCGCGGGCAAGCGCAATTGCAGCAGCACGACGAGGCCGACCGCGCACAGCGCCCCGAGCCAGAGCCACGCCGCCTTTGCGCTCACCGCCCCGCTCGCGACCGGACGCGCGGCGGTGCGCGCCACCTGCCGGTCGAGATCGGCGTCGACGATGTCGTTGTAGACGCAGCCGGCGCCGCGCATCGCGATGGCGCCCACCAGCAGCCAGACGATCAGCGCCCAGCGCGCTTCGCCGCCCGCGAGCAGCACGGCCCAGGCACAGGGCCAGAACAGCAGCCACCAGCCGATCGGCCGGTCGAAGCGGGCAAGCTGGGCATAGGCGCGCGGGCCGGGCGGCAACAGCGCGACGAGGCCTCGGTGCTGGCTGTCTGGCACGATCTCGCGCGCGGGGCCGGGTTCGGAAAGCGGGGCGTTCACTCATCCGGCCTAGCCGAGTTGTCCGCCGCTGTCATGCTGCGGCGACGCGCGGGCATTGCGCTTGTTGCCGCTTCGCGCAAGAAAGGCGCATCGCTCGCTCTTCCAAGGATGCTCCATGACCCTCGCGAAAGTCGTTGTCCCCGCCCTGCTGGCGTTCGCCGCCGTTCCCGCCCACGCCGCCGACGAGCCGAGCACGAAAGCGGGCAAGGATGCGCTCGCGATCCTCAAGGAGGCGGTCGAGGTGCCGACCGTCGCCGGGCGCGGCAAGGTCCCCGAACTGGCGCGGAAGCTCAAGGCGCGCTTCCTCGCCGCCGGTTATGCGGAGGACGACGTCACTTTCACGCCACTGGGCGAGACGGGCTATCTCACCGCGCGCTATCCGGGCAAGGACGGCAAGGCCAAGCCGCTGGTGATCATCGCCCATATGGACGTGGTCGAGGCCAAGCCCGATGACTGGGAGCGCGATCCCTTCACCGCGGTGATCGAGGACGGCTACCTCTTCGGTCGCGGCGCGATCGACAACAAGGGCGACCTCGCGATCGCGATGGCCGCGATGTTCGACCTCAAGCGCCAGGGCTGGGTGCCTTCGCGCGACGTGATCCTCGCCTTCTCGGGCGACGAGGAAACGCAGATGGCCACGACCAAGGCTATGGCGAAAGCGCTTTCGAATGCCGAACTGGTGCTCAACGTCGATTCGGGCGGCGGCGTGCTCACCAGCGAGGGCAAGCCGATGTTCTACGGCGTGCAGGCGGGCGAGAAGACCTATACCGACTACGTTCTGACGCTGACCGATCCGGGCGGGCACTCGAGCCGGCCGGGCAAGGTCAACATCATCGCCGAGATGGGCGCCGCGCTAGACCGGATCTGGCAGTACAAGTTCGAACCGATGCTGAGCCCGCTGACCAAGGCCTATCTCGAGGGCAGCGCGCCGCAGGCGCCCGCCGAGCTTGGCGCGGCGATGCGCGCCTTCGTCGCCGATCCGGCCGATGCCGAGGCCGCCGCCGTGCTGTCGGACGAGCCGAGCTGGATCGGCGTGATCCGCACGACCTGCATTCCGACGATGATCGACGGCGGCCATGCCCGCAACGCACAGCCGCAGTCGGTCGAGGCCAACGTCAACTGCCGCATCTTCCCCGGCCAGACCCGCGAGGGCATCGAGGCGCGGCTGCAGGAAATCGTCGCCGACGATCGTATCCAGTTCGCGTTCCGCGACAATGGCACGCTCGAATCGATCGAGACACCGCTCGATCCCAAGGTCATGGCGGCGGTGAAGACGGCGGTCGAGGAGCGTGCGCCGGGCACCGCGATCGTGCCCAACATGAGCGCGGGCGCGACCGATTCGATGCATTTCCGCGCGCAGGGCATTCCCGCCTTCGGCGTCTCGCCGGTGTTCATGCGCTCGGACGACGAATTCGCCCACGGCCTCAACGAACGCATTCCGCTCGACACGCTCGACCCGGGAGTGAAACAGATGGAAACCCTGCTCAAGACGCTCGCGAAGTAGGGCAAGGCGAGGCTTGGTCGCGACACCCGCCTGGCCGCCGCGTAGCGCCCCACGCCTGTTCGTGTCCGAGCCGCTGGTCGAAGGCGGCGAGATCGCGATCGGCGAAGGCCAGGCGCACTACCTCGCCAGGGTGATGCGCGTGGCCGAGGGCGACGCGGTGATCCTGTGCGATGACGAGACCGGCGAATGGGCCGCGCAGGTCCGTGCCGTCGCCAGGCGCGAGGTCCTGCTGGTGCTGCGCGAACGGCTGCGACCGCGCGAGCAGGTGCCCGACTTCTGGCTCTGCGCGGCGCTGCTGAAGAAGCCGAACTTCGACCTCGTGCTCGAGAAGGCGACCGAACTGGGCGTGCGGCGCATCCAGCCGCTGGTGACGCGCCGCTGCGTCGCGGACAAGCTCAACGCCGATCGCGCGCGAACGATCGTGACCGAGGCGGCCGAGCAATGCGCGCGCACCGCGCTGCCCGAACTCGCCGAACCGCTCGGGCTCGAGGCGCTACTGCGCGATTGGCCCGCTGAGCGCGCGCTATACTTCGCCGACGAGCTGGGCGGCGAGCCCGCCGTAGGCGCCTTCGCGCGGCACGCGGGGCCCGCCGCGCTGCTCGTCGGCCCCGAAGGCGGCTTCGACGAGGCCGAACGCGCCGCGGTCCGCGCCCATGATGCCGCCGTCGGCATTTCGCTCGGCCCGCGCATCCTGCGCGGCGAAACCGCCGCCATAGCCGGATGCGGCCTGTGGATGGGCACCGTCGGCGACTGGTGATCAAACCGAACAAAACGCTGGCGTAACCGGCATGGCGCTCCTAATTCGGCGCGCATGAGCACGCGCGAGGTGTCGGATCGGCTCGATCCGGAGATCGAATCGGTAACCCAGCTCGCTGAGCCCATGGCCGGCGGAGAGAAGCCGCGCGAGAAATGGAGGATCGGCACCGAGCACGAGAAGCTCGTCTACGACCGTGCCGATCACCACGCCCCCTCCTACGACGAGCCCGGCGGCATCCACGACTTGCTCATGGCGCTGACCGAGTTCGGTTGGGAACCCGTCGAGGAGGGCGGCAAGGTCATCGCGATGAGGGGCGAGGACGGCACCGTCAGCCTCGAACCGGCGGGCCAGCTCGAACTCTCGGGCGCCCCGCTCGACAACCTGCACCAGACCTGCAACGAAACCGGCCGCCATCTGGCGCAGGTCAAGGCGATCGGCGACCGCACCGGCAAGGGCTTCCTCGGGCTCGGGATGTGGCCGGACAAGACCCGCGAAGAATTGCCGGTCATGCCCAAGGGCCGCTACGCGATCATGCTGCGCCACATGCCGCGCGTCGGCACGATGGGTCTCGACATGATGCTGCGCACCTGCACGATCCAGGTGAACCTCGACTATTCGAGCGAGGCGGACATGGCGCAGAAGTTCCGCGTCAGCCTCGCCCTCCAGCCGCTCGCCACCGCGCTCTTCGCCAATTCGCCCTTCACCGAGGGCAAGCCCAACGGCTTTCTTTCCTACCGCAGCCACATCTGGTCGGACACCGATCCGCACCGCACCGGGATGTTGCCCTTCGTCTTCGACGAGGGCTTCGGCTACGAGCGCTACGTCGACTACATGCTCGACGTGCCGATGTATTTCGTGTTCCGCGAGGGCCGCTACATCGACGCGGCGGGCCAGTCGTTCCGCGACTTCATCGCGGGCAAGCTCCCCGCGCTACCGGGCGAGCGTCCGCGCATGAGCGACTGGACCGACCACCTTTCCACCGCCTTTCCCGAAGTGCGGCTGAAGTCGTTCCTCGAGATGCGCGGCGCCGACGGCGGCCCGTGGGGCCGGATCTGCGCGCTGCCCGCGCTGTGGGTGGGGCTGCTCTACGACCAGGGCGCGCTCGACGCCGCCTGGGATCTGGTGAAGGACTGGGACATGGAAGGCCGCGAGGCGCTGCGCAACGCCGTGCCGAAACTCGCGCTCGACGCGCCGGTGCCGGGCGGCGGCACGTTGCGCGACATCGCCGGCGAAGTGCTCGCCATCGCCCGCTCGGGCCTCGCCGCCCGCGACCGGACGGACGGCATGGGCAACAACGAGACGGGCTTCCTCGAACCGCTCGGCGAGATCGTGAAGAGCGGCAAGGTCCCCGCCCAGCGCCTGCTCGACAAGTTCCATGGCGAATGGGGCGGCGACATCGCGCGGGTCTACGAAGAAAGCTTCTGATCTCCGCGCCGGTCGCGCGGTCCTGGCGCCGGGCGGAGGCGGGCTGACAGGCGGTCCGCTTTGCCCCTATGCTGGCTCGCGCAAACCGAGGAGGTCACGCGAACGATGCTCGATGCCAATGCCCCGATCCTGATCGCAACCGATCTGAGCGCGCGCAGCGATCGCGCCGTCGATCGCGCCATCATGCTGGGCAGGCAGTCCGGCTGCCCCGTCAGAGTGGCGCACGTTCTCGATCCGGATGGCCACGAGACGATGGACCCGGAAGCGATCGAGGCCCGCGTCCGGCAAGTCCTTCCCGACGACGCCGGCGCGGTCGAGATCGCCCTACTGCACGGATCGCCGCCCTCGGCGCTCGCCGCCGAGGCCGAGCGGATCGGTGCACGGCTGATCGTCGCCGGCGTGGCGCGATACAATCAGGTGACCGATTATCTGCTCGGCACCGCGATCGACTATCTGCTGCGCAAGGCCTCCGTTCCCGTCCTCGTCGTCAAGCAGCGGCCGAAGGCGCCCTATCGCCGCATCCTGCTGCCGGTCGATCTGTCGGCGGCATCCAGACAGGCGCTACTGGTTGCCTGCGCGATGTTCCCGGACGCGCGGATCATCGCCGTTCATGCCTTCCACGTCGGCTACGAGGGCCTGCGGGCGCCGAGCCATACGCTGGAGGAAACGCGCAGCGAAAACGAGGCCGAGCTTACCGCCTTCCTTGCATCCCCGGAACTGGCCGAGATCAAGGGCCGCGTCGAAACGCGCGCGATGAAGGGCGGGACCGAGCAATGCGTCGCCGACGCCATCGACGAATACGGCCCTGATCTCGTCGTGCTCGGCACCCACGGTTCGGGCAGCCTTCGCCACCTGACGATCGGCAGCAAGGCCAACACCATGCTCTCCTGGATCGCCGTCGATACCATGGTTGTGCGCGCGGACGGCTGACGCGCGGGACGCTACTCGGCCGGCTGCACCTCCGGCGAGCGCGGACGCAGGCGAGTGCCGACGATCGCGAAGGCGCGGGTAATCAAGGCATTCTCCGCCATCCAGCGGTGGTATTCGCGGTACTTGGGGTCTTCGCCGAGCAGATGCGCTTCCTCGGTCTTGGCGCGCCAGTAATAGATCGTGCTGATGACCGAGAGCATCACCGTGTTGCGCACCATATCGGTGAGCGACCCGTTGGTGACGAGAAACGGCATCGACGAGCACCACCAGAACAGGTTCTTCGACAAGTAGGCCGGATGCCGCGTGTAGCGGTAGGGACCGTTGGTCAGCACGCCGCGATAGGTGAGGTTCGAAAAGCGCAGGCCGAAGGCGAAGGTCGCCCAGGCGTAGACCGCGGTGAGGCACACCAGCAGCGCCGCCCAGACCCACAGCAGCGCGGTGTGGCCCTGCAGCCAGTAGCCCCAGCCCGCGGTGTTGACTTCGTAGGCGAGCACGTCGGCACGGCCCATCGTGCCCCACACGAACGGCGGATAGCACATCAGCGCCGCGACCCAGCCGGCGAGGAAGGGATTGCCGCTGCGGATATGCGCGTCGAGCGGGCGCAGCGTGCCGAGATAGCCGACCGTGCCGATCTGCACGTCGATGACGAAGAGCCCCGCGACGAGCACGTCGGCGAGCCGCACCGGGTCCATGCCGATCGCGCCGAAATCGGCTTCGACCACTTGCGCGAAGCCGCCCGGCAGGATCGAGATCATGAAGGCGCCGAAGAACGCCTTGATCGCCCAGGCGCGCGCGTGCTTCTTGACCTGCCCGACATCCCAGGCCTCGCGCCCGATCAGCATCGCGCCGAAGTGCCAGGTGCTGTCGCGCGGCTCGATCATGTAGCGGTCGAGCCAGAGCACGTAGGGAATCGAAAGCGCGAAGACGATGGGCGCGGCGGCGCCGATCACTTCCATCGCGAACAGGTATTGCCCGTCCCAGTACCATCGACCCAGGCAGTAGAACGCACCGATGATGGCGAAGGTCGCCCACAAGCCGCCGAGCTTGGTGATCGAGACGTCGAGCGTGGCGCGCGCGGGACGGCGCAGCGACCAGTCGATCCCGGTCGAGGGGCGCAAGTGCACCTTGTCGACGAGGACCGACCACAGCACCATCGGCGCGCCGGTGAAAAGCATCGTCGCCACCGAGGCATAGGGACCGGACATGCGCGCGCGCGGACCGGGTATCGCCAGGGCGTCCGCGATCGCGGGCCAGTTGCGGCAGACCAGGACCCAGAACAGCAGCCCGGCCAGGCCGACGAGACCCACCGCGACCGAGACGTCGCTCACGGGAGGCGCGGCGGTTTCGTGCTTGGCTTGGCTCATGATGCCCTCGCCTAGCGCGAAAAGGTTAAGCCGCGTCAAACATGTCCGGCCTGTCCCGGCGCGGGGCGGCGGGACAGGATCGGGTTAACGCGGGCGGGCCGGCTCAGCGGTAGGCGCTGATCCTGCCGCCGTCGTCGAGGATGTAGAGCGTCTCGTTGGCGACCACCGGCGCGAGCGAAACGGGGTCGTTAAGCTCGGTGAAGTTGGTCATGGTGCCGTTGGCGGGATCGGCCGAGGCGACCAGCCCCTGCGAATTCGCCACCCACAGGCGTCCGCCCGCGAGCACCGGCCCGACCCAGAAGATCCGGTCCTTCTTCTTCTTCGGCTTGCGGTACTCGGCCAACTCGTTGAGCCAGCGCACCTTGCCGCTGCCGCGCTGGATCGCGAGGAACTGGGCATGATCGGTCAGCGTGAACACCCAGTCGCCCGCCACGATCGGCGTCGAGATGCCCGCGAGGTTGAGTTCCCAGATACGCTGACCGGACACGAGTTCGTAAGCCGCCATGCGGCCGCCCTGGCCGAGCGCGTAGACCCGGCCGCGATCGATGATCGGGTCGGCATCGACGTCGGACAGGCTGCCGACCTCGGTCGAGATCGAGGTGCGCGCGAGTGCGTCGGACCAGAGTTGGCGGCCGTTCTCATAGCGATAGGCGACCAGTTCGCCCGAGGAATAGCCCGCGATCACGGTGCCCTGCCCCGCAGCCGGAGCGGCAACGCCGAACACGCCCGCCTGCTCCATCGAGGCCGATTCGGTCCACAGCGCCGAGCCGTCGGCCGCGTTGAGCGCGAAGATCTGGTTATCTTGGCTCATGACGTAGACCGAGTTGAAGGCGACCGTCGGCGAGCCGCGCAGCGGGCCCGAGGGCTTGACCTTCCAGATCTCGCTACCGTCGCTCGCCTCGAGCGCGGCGACCTGGCCGATCCCGTTGGTCACGTAGACCCGGCCGTTGTCGTAGCTGGCGCCGCCGCCGAACACCGAACTCGAACCATCGCCCGACACGCCCATGTCCTTCGACCAGAGCCTGGCACCGGTGCCGGCGTCGAAAGCGGTAACCATGCCCGCGGTGTCCATGACGAAGAGCTTGCCCTCGCCCACGACGGGCGAGGCGGCAAGCCGCCGCTTGTTGGACGAGCCTTCGACCTGGGCCGTCCAGATCCGCGTCGGCGAAGCGGACAGCGCGAGGTGGCCATAGCTCTTGCCGGCGTTGCCGCCCGCCTGGGCCCATTCCTCGTTGACGGTCGGCGGCGGCAGGATGACCGAGACGCCTTCGAGCATCGGATCGACCTGCGCGCCCGATTCGATCCGCGACAGGATCGGAATGCGCTCACCCACGGTCGGCGTCTTGGGGCCGTCCTTGCCGCCGAAGATCTTGCAGCCGGGCAAGGCCAGCACCATCGCCAGCACGAACAGCGTGGCTGCCCGGCGCGACGGAGCCTGGATCGTTTTACGGGAATTCATTCGGCTTGTATCCTCACCTTCATGCATCACTGCGCCGCGATCGGGGCGCCCGCGATGCTTTCTTGCCCGACGCCGCCGCTGCCATCGCCGCCCGGCCTGTTCTCGATCACGTCCTCGATCGCATCGACGCCGAGGACGCCGGCGATCTGCCGGGTGCGGCTGCGCAGCGAATCGGGCTGGCTTTCATCGCGCGCAATCTTGGCGAAAAGCGGGCCGGCGAGATCGCGCTTGTCGAGCTGGAGATAAGCGAACCCGGTCATCTCCCCGGCGACACCGAACCAGGGGTTGCCCGGCTGCGCCAGCGGCTTGAGCCGGTCGACGATCTCCTGCGGCTTCATCGTGTCGTAGGCCGCCGCGACTTCGCGAACCGTCGCGAGATCGCGCAGCGGCTGCGGCACCGACGCGTCGCCGGAAATTTCCTTGTAGAGACCGATCGCCTCGTCCTTGCGGCCCTGCTTGAGCGCGATTCCCGCGCGCATCAGCTTGGCCGACGCGGCGCTGCCGCCCTCCGCATCCTGGCCAAGTGCCGCGAGCTTGTCGTTCGCGGCATCGAAATTGCTGGCATCGACGTCGTCGAGCGCCTGGATGAAGGTTTCCGCGTTGCCGTCGCGGACGGACTTCTGGTGGTTGCTCCACCACAGATATCCGCCGAAACCGCCGAGACCGAGCACGACGACGAGAATGACCGGAATGCCGAAGCGTTTGAAAAAGCCCTCGAACTGGTCCTGCCGCAACGCATCGTCGACTTCGCGCATGAACACGTCGTCCTGCGCCGCCTTGCGCTGGGCGGCCTTGTCGGCGGGAGCATTCTTGTCCGAGGGAGGCAGTGCCAAGGGAATACGCTTTCCGGATTGCGGGCAAATGTGCCGGGCTCTTTAGCGCAAGGGCGCGGTATTTCAACGCAGGATCGCTGCCTGTCCCGCGCTGAAGCCCCGCTGAACGGCTCCGCGAGGCGTCGCCCGAGCACGATTCAGGGCAGGTGGTCGAGACCCATGGCCGAAGCGTAGAGGCGCCGATAGCGTCCGATCATCCGCGGCTCGTCGAATTCCGCTAGCGCGCGCAAGCGGTTGGCATGGCCGATCCGATCGCGCAACGCAGGATCGCTTGCCAGCGTGACCAGCGCGTCGGCCAGCGCCGCCTCGTCGTCCGCGGGCACGACGAAGGGGCGGTTGTCGGGCGAAACCATACCGGCCACATCGCCGACATCGGGAGACGCGACCGCGATCCCCGCGGCCATCGCCTCGACCACCGAGATCGGAAACTGCTCCGAATCCGAGGAAAGCGCGAAGAGGTCGAAAAGACCGACCGCCTCGGACGGCTTGGCGACAAAGCCGGGCAAATGGACGCGATCGGCCACTTGGCAGCGCAGCGCCTCCTCGCGGATCGCGGCGCGTTCCGGGCCCTCGCCGAGGATCACGAGCTGCCAGTTCCCGGGCATCGCGGCGAAGGCGCGCACCAGCCGCGGCAGGTTCTTGACCGGGCGCAGCCCCGCGAGCGTGCCGAGCCAGACTTCATCCTTGCGCTTGACGATGCGCGGCAGCGCGTCGGCACTGGGCTTGCGGCCATAAGCGGCGATGTCGATACCGTTGGGGATGAGCTGAACCCGCCCGCGCGGCTGCTGCCAGGGCCCCAGCGCGATCGCCTCGAGCCGCTTGGAGGGCACGACCAGCCCGGCGCTGCGCGCCAGCGCGATCCGGCGAAACCAGTTGCGCGAGCGCTTGAGGCCGCCCGATTCGTCCTCGTTGAAGCCGTCTTCGTGGTGGATCAGCGGCGGCAGGGCGTCGGTCTTGCGAAACACGGTATGCGCCAGAACCGCGTCCATCGCGCCCCAGTTGTAAGTGAGCACGAGGTCGTAGCCGGCCATGGCGCGCGCGAGTTCGCGCAGCCGCGCCGGCGTCGGCTTGCCCTGAAGCGCGGGAAAATCGGCCGGGTAGGCGACCCGGATGTCAGCGGCGATCGCCGAGGCCGCACCCAGCGCACCGGGCTCGGCGCTCACCACATCGTGCGCGATCGCCTCGCCGAACGTATTCATCAGCCGCGCCGCGCGCAGCTCCTTGCCGCCCGAATCAAAGCTCGAATGGAGATGGAGAAAGCGCAGGCTCATGCGACCTCGCCCAGCAGGCGGTCGATCGCGGCGATGCTGTCGGGCTCCGTCAGCAGCGGCGCATGGCCGACGCCGGGCAGCGTCAGTCCTTCCGCCTCGGGCAGACGCGCGAGCATGTCGCGCATGGTCGCGGCCGAGAACAGGTCGGACAGCGCACCGCGCACGACCAGCACCGGACGCCCGCGCAGCGCCTCGACGCCGGGCCACAGATCGGGCAGCGCATCGGCCTCGATCTCCATGAACGGCTCGGCGATCTTCATGTCGTAGTCGAACACGATCCGTCCGTTGCCCGAAATGGTCATCAGCCGCTTGGCCATGCCAATCCAGAAGTTGAGGTCCTTGCCGGGATAGGCCGTGGCCTGGCTCTCCTCGAGCGCGCGCGCCGCGTGAACCCAGGTCGGATAGCTGCGTCCCTGCCCGATGTAGTCCTTGATCCGCTGGAAACCGGATGGTTCGAGGCGGGGGCCGACGTCATTGATCACCGCCCCGGCGATCCGCCCGGGCTCGTCCGCCGCGATCGCCAGTGTCATCAGCCCGCCGAGCGAGGTGCCGATCGCGACGAAGCGTTCGATCCCGAGCTGGGCGAGCAGTTCGCGCAAGTCCTCGACGTACTGCACCGGGTTGTAGGTGGCCGGGTCCTTGGCATATTCGCTGTCGCCGCGCCCGCGCATCTCCGGGCAGATCACCCGCCAGCCCGGGGCGATGTGCTCGGCCACCTCGGCAAAGTCCCGCGCATTGCGCGTGAGCCCCGGCAGGCAGACCACGGGCGGGCGCGCCTTCGCCGGGGCAGCGCCCGCGTAGTCGCGATAATGCAGCTCGAGGCCGTCGCGGCTCGTCCAGAACCGATCTTCGTATTCATCCATCCGGGGTGATCCGCGGCCCTTCGCTGGTGACTTGCCTCTCGGCTTGGCCCGGGTTGATAGCCGGGCACGCGCGCCCCACTATCGACGTATGCGCGATGAACCGCAAGCAAGTGCCTATAGCCCCGATCCGCGAATCGAAACGATCGCCGACTGGATCGCCGATGCGGTGGAGGCCGCGCCGTTCCCCCGGCACGAGCTGCGCTTCCGCAACGACCGCTGGGCCCGCGCGGTGGGGCTCGACCATCTCGACGACGCGCGATGGCGCGCGCATTTCGCCGGTTTCCAGCCGCTCGAAGGCAATCTGCCCCGGCCGCTTGCGCTGCGCTACCACGGACATCAGTTCCGCGCCTACAACCCCGACATCGGCGACGGCCGCGGCTTCCTGTTCGCGCAGATGCGCGACGGCAATGGGCGCCTGCTCGATCTCGGCACCAAGGGATCGGGGCAGACGCCCTACAGCCGCGACGGCGACGGGCGGCTGACGCTCAAGGGCGCGGTGCGCGAGATCCTCGCCACCGAATTCCTCGAAGCGCTCGGCGTCAACACCAGCAAGACCTTCTCGGTGATCGAGACCGGCGAGCGGCTGTGGCGCGGCGACGAGCCCTCGCCCACCCGCTCGGCGGTGCTCGTGCGGCTCTCGCACGGACACATCCGCATCGGCTCGTTCCAGCGGCTGCTTGCGCTGCAGGAGCGCGATCACATGGCCGCGCTGGTCGACTATTGCCTCGAAACCTATCCGGGCGCGGCGCCTCCCGAGGACGCGCCCGGGCGTGACGAGCCGGCGGTGGTCCTGCTGCATCAGGTGGTCGAACGGCTCGCCGATCTCGCCGCCTCCTACATGGTCGCCGGCTTCGTCCACGGCGTGCTCAACACCGACAACATGAACATCTCGGGCGAGAGCTTCGATTACGGCCCCTGGCGCTGGCTGCCCGCGTGGGACCCCCGATTCACTGCCGCCTATTTCGACCACACCGGGCTCTATGCCTTCGGCCGCCAGCCCGAGGCGATTCTGTGGAACTGCGGCCAGTTCGCGACGGCGCTGCGGCTGCTGGCCGACAGCGACCCGCTGATCGCGGCGCTCGATCGCTTCGGCGAGCTTTACGCGCAGGCGATGACGCGCCGCTTCACCTGGCGGCTCGGCGTGGAATCGCGCGGGCAGGAGGCCGACACAGCGCTGATTCTCGCCGCCGAGCGGCACATGGTCGACAACCAGCTCTCCCCCGACACGCTGTTCTTCCGCCATCGCGGCGGGCGCGGGGAGCCGGACGGACAATTCGGCGAGGCGCTGGCCGGCTATGCCGCGACAGGCGCGGCGAATCATCCGATCTGGAGCCAGGCACAGCCGCCGAGCATGGTGATCGAGGAGGTCGAGGCGATCTGGGCGGCGATCGACGAGCGCGACGACTGGGCCCCGCTTAACAGCACCGTCGAAACACTCCGCGCGTTCGGCGAGGCCCTGGGGGAACCGCCGCAATCGGATGGTTAATTAGGATCGCGTTAGCATCCGGCCAGTAAGGACGGTGCCATAGCCCGCGCGAGTTTTTCGTGCGGGTGGCAGAATCGGAATTCGGGTCTACATGGACGCGGTGACAACACAAACTCCTCCTGCCAGCGGCGGCGGACATGCGTCGGCCGGCGCGACGCCCGCTCCGGGGCTGGTCTCCTACGAACCGGCGACCGGCGCGGAAATATGGCGCGGCAAGATCGGTGATGTCGACGAGACCGTTAAACGCGCCCGGCGCGCGTGGAGCACCTGGGCCGCGCAGCCGCTGTCGACCCGCATGGAACTGGTCCGCCGCTTCGCCAACGAAGTGCGCAAGGACGCCGACAAGCTCGCCACCACGATCGCCCGCGAAACCGGCAAGCCCAAATGGGAAGCGAACGCCGAAGTCGAGAGCGTAATCGCCAAGGTCGAGATCTCGATCCGCGCCTATGCCGAGCGGACGGCGCAGCGGCGGCTCGATTCGGCGATCCAGGGCAGCCTTGCGGTGCGCCACAAGCCGCACGGCGTGATGGCGGTGATCAGCCCCTACAACATGCCCGCGCACCTGCCGAACGCGCATATCGTGCCCGCGCTGATCGCCGGCAACGCGGTGATCTTCAAGCCGAGCGAGCGCACGCCCGCCACCGGCGAACTGCTCGCGCGCTGCTTCAACCGGGCCGGGATCTCCTCGGCGGTGATGCAGCTTCTGATCGGCGGGCCCGCCACGGGCCAGGCGCTCGTCGCACACGAGGGCGTCGACGGCATCCTGTTCACCGGCTCGGCCAACACCGGCATCTCGATCAACCGCAAGCTGGCGACGCGCCCCGACAAGCTCTGCGCTCTGGAAATGGGCGGCAACAACCCGCTGGTGGTCTGGGATACGCCCAAGATCACCGACGCCGCCGCGCTGATCGTCCAGTCGGCCTTCGCCTCGGCGGGGCAGCGCTGCACCGCCGCGCGGCGGCTGATCGTCAAGGACACGATGTACGACGCGATCGTCGGCGAGACCAAGGCGCTGGCCGACCGCGTCATCTTCGGTGCGCCGTTCGACGAGCCCGCGCCCTTCATGGGCCCGATCATCGACAATCAGGCGGCCGACGGGCTCACCGAAAGCTTCCTCTACCTGATGAGCCACGGCGGCAAGGCGGTGAAGCACCTCGTCCGGCCCGACGACAACCTGCCGTTCATCTCACCCGCGATCATCGACACCACCGCGATGGCGGACCGGCCCGACGTCGAGCTGTTCGGCCCGATCCTTCAGGTTATCCGGGTGAGCGATCTCGACGAGGCGATCGCGGTCGCCAACGATACGCGCTTCGGCCTCGTCGCCTCGCTGATCGGCGGCTCGCCGCAGGAATACAATCGCTTCTGGGCCAACGTACGCGCGGGAATCGTGAACTGGAATCGCCCGACCATCGGCCCCTCGCACGCCGCGCCGATGGGCGGCGTCGGACTTTCGGGCAATCACCGGCCGAGCGGCTACTACGCCGCCGACTACTGCGCCTACCCGGTCGCCTCAGGCGAAGTCGAGCAGCCGCGCGCCGCGATCGGCGTGGGCCTGAAGTAGAAGGGGCCGAACCGCCTCGCGGTGGCCGTCCCTCAGGCGCCGCTGGCGATCAGATCGACTTCGGTGAGCCCGTTCTTGAGCTTGCGCGCGTAGAGCAGGTAGGCCGCGCCGCCCTTCTCGCCGCCGAGCACGTGGTCCGAGCCGTCCATGCGGTATTCGGTGCCATAACCGCCCGCGGACGCACGGGTGTAGTAGAAGTCGATCACGTCGCCCGGCGTGACCGGAGTGACGAAGTTGACGACGCGCAGCTTGCAGCCGTCGCTGTCGGTGCCGGCCGCTTCCTGCACCGCGCCGCGCGGATAGACCGGAAAGGCGGTGGGCAGCTTCGCCGCCCAGGCGGTGGAATACTGAACCTTTTCGGCGCAATCGGTCTTGGCCGCCTTCGAGTTCTGCGCGACTTGCGCGGCGGTGGCGGCGCTTTCGACCAGCGAGGACGTGCCGCCCGAGGCGGGCTGCGGCGCCGACTTGAGCGATCCGCCCGCCATCTTCGTCGCCTCGGCGATCGCGGCCTTCACCGCCTCGGGCGAGCGCTGTTCGGGGGGCAGTTCGACTTGCCCGCCATCGGCGGATACGGCCCCGCCCTCCTGACCGGCGAGATCGGGATCGACCATGATCTGGTCGCCGAGCGCCCCCGCGAGCGCGGGGTCCTGCTCCGCCGCGTCCTTCTCCTCGGTCGAGGAGTTGCACCCCGCGAGCAGGAGCACGCCGGCAAGGCTCGCAAGCGCGAAACGGGCAGGTGACTTCATCGGATCATCCCCTATAGACACGGCAGCGCCAGTCACCCGGTGCTGCCAGAATCCTTCTTAACATGGCGTTAGCCTTCAAGAGCATAGGCTAACACATCGTTGAAGGAACCGGTCAATCCAAGGTGACGTTCGGGCCGTGCCAAAACGGGAAATCCGCGGTATTTCCGGTTAACGCGGTGAACCCGGCACTTCGGCGAGCCCATCGCCCAACGAACGAGGGCGCCCCCAGGCAGGTGCCGGGGACGCCCTCCCGACCGAACCCACGTCTGGCGCGAGGCCGGCCGTCTCCCCCGCGTGTCGCCGTACACGCGCGGAATTCGGGGAAATTTCGAGTCCGGGATTAGCGCCGGGGTCCGGCGCCCTCGCCTAGCGGCAGCGCGATCCGCCGCGGTCGACCTCGCGGCCGAGCAGTGCGCCGCCCGCCGCGCCGAGCACGGTGCCGAGCGTCCGGTCGCGGCCGCCGTCGATCGAGCGGCCGAGCAGGGCACCTACCGCGCCACCGATGATCAGACCGGTCGTGCCGTTGCGCTTCTGGCAGTAATAGCGCCCGTCGCGCCCGCGCCACACGCGAGTCGAGCGGTGGACCGGCTCGCCATAGCTGCGGCTGCGATAACCGCTGCGGTAATCGCGCCGATAGTCACGGCGATAGTCGCGATACTGGTTGTAGGCCGCCTCGGTTCCGGGCGCGACCGAGACCTGTCCGGCGTGGGCATGGGGGGCCATCGCCGTGGCCGGCATGGCGGTCGCGAGCGTCGCGGTCGCGGCCGCAAGGACCGATGCCTTCAAGATCATCTGCATTGCCTGTCTCCTTTGCAGCGGGCGCGGTGCCAGTTCCCGCTCTTGCATGTTCATGTTTAGAACGTTGAAGCTGAACGGCGCGCAACTCGTCCGTCAGATTCGGGGCCGTTCGACGAACCGAGCCGCTGTGTGCGACGAGCCGTGCATTGTCTTGCGCCCGGCGCGAGGCTAGGCCTTGCCGGGCAACAGCAAAGACCCCCGATGACATCGCCTTCCCATACCCGCGCGGGCGGAATGCCCTATGCGCTCGCCGCCTATTCGTTGTGGGGAATGATCCCGCTCTACTTCCTTCAGGTCCGGCATATCCCGGCGCTGGAGATGGTGGGCTGGCGCGTCCTGTTCACGATCCCGGTCTGCCTGGCGCTCGTCATGGTGCGCAAGCAGGCCGGCGCCGTTCGTGCCGCCGTCGCCGATCGCCGCACATTCGCCTACCTCACGCTGAGCGCCGGGCTGATCGGCACCAACTGGCTGGTCTATCTGGTCGCGATCCAGATGAACCAGGTGCTCGCCGCGAGCCTGGGCTACTACATCAATCCGCTGATCAACGTGGTTCTGGGGACGACTGTGCTCAAGGAACGGCTCTCGCGGTTGCAATGGCTGGCCGTTGCCACCGCAACGGTCGGCGTCGCGATCCTCGCCTGGGGCGCGCGCGACATGCTGTGGATCAGCCTTTCGCTGGCGCTCTCGTTCTCAGTCTACGGGCTGGTGCGCAGGCAGGCCCCGGTCGAATCTCTTCCCGGCCTGACCATCGAATCGGCGATCCTCATGGTGCCCGCGTGCGGCATCGTCATCTGGGCGGCGCTGGGCCCGGCGGGCTCGAGCCTCGGGCAGTCGATCTTCACCGATGCGATGCTGGCGATCTCGGGCCTCATCACCGGCGTTCCGCTGCTGCTGTTCGCGGTGGCGGCGCGGCGGATGCCCTATTCGACGCTCGCCTTCGTCCAGTTCATCGCGCCCTCGCTGGTCTTCGTGCTCGGGCTGACGATATTCGAGGAGCCGCTGAGGCCGCTCCAGTTGGCCTGCTTCGGCTTCATCTGGACGGCGCTGGCGATCTTCTGCCTCGACCTGCTCCTGAGGCGTCGGGGCCAGGGGGCCGCCGCCGCCGCCCGATAGCGGCGGGCCGGCCGGCGAGCCTAGAACCTAGAGCGCCGAGGCGAAGCGCAGTGGTTCGCCGTGCGCCTGATTGGCGAGCTGGCTTTCCCACATCGCGACGTTGCCGCGCACGATCGTGCCGATCACCCGGCCTTCGAGTTCCATTCCGGTGAACGGCGACCAGCCGCAGCGGCTCTCGACCCAGTCCTCGGTCACGGTGAAGCGCCCCTTGCGGTCGACCACGGTGAAATCGGCGTCGTAGCCCGCCGCGATCCGGCCCTTGCCGACCAGCCCGAACACGCGCTGCACGCCCGAGGAAGTCATGTCGATCAGCCGCGCGAGCGTCATGCGGCCCTTGGCGACGTGATCGAGCATCAGCGGCAGCAACGTCTGCACGCCGGGCATGCCGCTCGGGCTTTCGGGATAGGGCTTGGCCTTTTCCTCGCGGGTGTGCGGCGCGTGGTCAGAGCCCAGAACGTCGGGGACGCCCTGATTGAGCCAGTACCACAGCCCGTCGCGGTGCGCGGCCGAGCGGATCGGCGGGTTCATCTGCGCGAAGGTGCCGATCGCGGGATAGGCCTCTTCCGCCGCGAGCGTGAGGTGCTGGGGCGTCACCTCGCAGGTGGCGATGTCCCGGTGCCGCGCGATCAGCTCGAGCTCGGCGGGCGTGGTGATGTGCAGGATGTGGATCGGCCGCTTCGCTTCGCGGGCGAGGCGCAGGATTCGCTTCGTCGCCAGCATCGCGCTCTCGTCGTCGCGCCAGACCGGGTGGCTGGAGGGATCGCCCGCGACGCGCTCGCCCTTGCGCGCATTCATCCGCGCCTCGTCCTCGGCATGGATGGCGACGCGGCGCGATCCGCTCGCGAGCACGCGAGCGAGCTGCGCGTCCTCGGCGACGAGGAGGCTGCCGGTCGAGGCGCCCATGAAGATCTTGACCCCGGCGGTGCCCGGAATGCGCTCCAGCTCGGCCAGCTCCTCGGCGTTCTCGGCCGTGGCCCCGACGTAGAAGGCGTGGTCGCAATACATCCGGTGCAGCCCGCGCGCGAGCTTGTCGGCAATGCGCATCGTCGAATCGGTGTTGGGCGTGGTGTTCGGCATCTCGAACACCGCGGTGATCCCGCCCATGACCGCGGCGCGGCTGCCCGATTCGAGGTCTTCCTTGTGTTCGAGGCCGGGTTCGCGAAAGTGCACCTGACTGTCGATCACGCCGGGCAGGACGTCGAGGCCGGTGCAGTCGATCCGCCGCGCTGCGTCGGGATAGCTGCCGATGCCCGCGATCTTGCCGTCGCGCACCGCGACGTCGGCGAGCGCGGGGCCCGAGGGTGTGTGGACCGTCCCGCCGCTCAGAACGAGTTCGGGGTTCGTCATGCGTGCCACCTTTCTGTTTCGGGCGAATCGATGAGGGCGTCTGCATCGCATCCCCTTGGCCGCGAGGCCAGCCTCGGGCGATGGCCCCGGCGGCCCGGCGCGGTCAATTCGGCGCAAGACCATTGAGCAATCGGCCGCATGAACCTAGATTGGGATCGAAAGGAAATACTGCCATGCGCGTCGTCATCTATGACGAGGAAAGCCTCGAACCGATCACCGTCGTCAACCTGCCCGGCATGACCGAGTTCGCGCTCGAGGAACGCCAGCATTGGCAGGTCGCCGTCACCCGCAAGGTTCCGCGCCGCGACATCGACGACGATGGCAATGCATACATCGATCAGGTGAAGATGGTCGATCTCACGTTCGAGAAGATCAGCCGCGTCACCCTGACGTACGGCGAGCAGTTCACCTGGCTGTGCCTCACCCGCGCGACCGAACTGGCGATGCTGCTCGAGCCCGACTGGCTGCCCGGCCAGCGCCCGGCGATCGACACGCTGCGCGAACGCAACGAACAGCTCGCGACGCTCATGGCCGACACGCTGACGTCGCGGCCCGCCGACCGGACCTGACCGCGCCTCTTTAGCGACACATTCGCGAGCAAGACTGGCGGCTCTCTTCGGTGAGACCGCCATGCCCGACCTGCCGCCCGCCATTGCCGTGCCCGAAGCCGTCGCGCGCGACTTTGCGATCGACGGCGAAGCGAGGCCGCCCGCGCCCTTCTCAGTGACGAGATCGCGCTGCACTGCGCCGCAAGCCGGCGAGATCGTCGTATGCGCCCCCGATGAGGAGCGCTTCCGACTGCGCGAACTGCCCGCTCTGGCGGAGTCGACGCCCGGCTCGGTCGAGATCGGCGACGACCTCTCGGTCGCCGGGCGAGTCGAAAGCGTGATGATCGGCGGCGTGCCCAGCAACCGCGTGATGATCGACCTCAAGCTGAAGTTCTGAGGCCCTTGCCCGGCTTGCTCCGCTACAGGGAAGGCCCGGTCCGCCCGTGAGGATGGCGAACCGGGCCGCGGGGGGCTCGGGGAGTCGCGTTCAGCCCCTCGCTGAGGCGGTCACGAGAAGTTGCCGGCCTTGGAGATCTCGCCCACGGGCTTGCGATCGCTAACCACTTCACGCGCGCGCAGCGCCTCGGGCAGGCGGTCGGCAGGCGCGATCTTGCCGATGGCGAAGGCGGCCTCGAGCCGGTGGTCGGCGGGAACGCCCAGGCCCTGCTCGGCCTCGCCGAACTTGATCCCGCTCATGCCGTGCGTGTGATAGCCCATCGCCTGCGCCTGCAACGCCATCATCGCCCAGGCGGCGCCCGCATCGAAGCTGTGGCTGTGGTTGTCCGAGTTACCCTTCTCGCTGCGCATGAACCGGTCCGAGACGATGAACACCAACGCCGAGGCATCCTTCGCCCACGACTGGTTGAATTCAACCAGTTGGGCAAGAAAGTGGTCCCAGTTCTCATCGCCGCGGTGCGCGTAGAGAAAGGTCCAGGGCTGGACGTTGTAGGCGCTCGGCGCCAGGCCCCCGGCCTCGAAGATCACGTCGAGATCTTCCTGCGGCATCTCGCTGCCGTCGAAGGAGCGCGGGCTCCAGCGCTCGACGATCAGCTTCTCCACCCTGGGGTGTGCGGTGCGTCCGTTGGTCATGCGAAAGTTCCTTTCTATCGGTAGGGAGTGTCAGGCCGCGTCGACGAGGACCAGTTCGGCGTCCTCGAGCGCGGTGACGGTGATCGAATCGAGCCCGGTGATCGCCAGCCCGTCGCGGGCATCGGCTTCCACCTCGCCCACGCGAATCCGGCCGGTGGCGGGCACGAGATAGGCATGGCGTCCGGCCTCGGTTGCGTATGTCACGCTTTCGCCGGCGCGCACGGTGGCGCCAAGCACCCGCGCGTCGGCACGGATCGCAAGCGCGTCGTCGTCTCCGGCGATACCCGAGGCGAGCGTGACGAACTGGCCGTCGCGTCCGTCGCGAGGGAAGGGGCGCGTGCCCCAGCCCGGCTCGCCGCCGCGGCTATCGGGAATGATCCAGATCTGGAACAGCGTCGTTTCCTCGTCCTCGAGGTTGAATTCGCTGTGCTGGATGCCGGTTCCCGCGCTCATCACCTGGACGTCGCCCGCCTCGGTGCGGCCTTCGTTGCCGAGGCTGTCGCGGTGGGTGATCGCGCCCTTACGGACGTAGGTGACGATCTCCATGTCGCGATGCGGATGCGTCGGAAAGCCCGACCTGGGGGCGATGGTATCGTCGTTCCACACCCTGAGACGGCCCCAGTTGGTGCGCGCCGGGTCGTGATAGCCGGCAAAGGAGAAGTGATGATGCGCATCGAGCCAGCCGTGGTCGGCCGCGCCGAGCGTGTCGAAGGGACGAAGTTCAATCATGTGCCTGGCTCCTTTGGCCTGGAGTGCTTGTGTTGGAGCCCAGATAGCGCTTGGCACTGGTTCAAATAACTGGGATAAACTTCGTCAGAATGTTCGAAAAATCCGAATGCCCGACCTAACCTCACCGAGTCTCGACCATATTCGCGTTTTCCTCGCGGTGGTGGAAGAAGGCAGCTTTAACCGCGCCGCGCGCAAACTCGGGCGGGCGTTGTCGGTGGTCAGCTATGCGATCGCCCAGCTCGAAGCGCAGCTCGACGTCCGCCTGTTCGCGCGCGAGGGCTCGCGCCGGCCGGAGCTGACCGAGACCGGCAAGGCGCTGCTGTCCGAAGCGCTCGCCATCTCCGACGACGTCGACGGACTGCTCGCCAAGGTCCGCAGCCTGCGCCAGGGGCTAGAGGCCGAGCTTTCGCTGGTGGTCGACGTGATGATGCCGGGCGACGCCCTCGCGCATCTGCTGCGCGACTTCCAGGTCATGTATCCCTCGGTCGCGCTTCGGCTTCATGTCGAGGCGCTCGGCGCGGTGGCGGCGCTCGTGCTCGAAGGCCGAGCGACGCTCGGGATTGCCGGGCCCGAGATCATCGAACGCGCCGAACTCGAGCGCGAGACGATCGGTTCGGTCAGGCTCGTCCCGGTCGCCGCGCCCGGCCATCCGCTCGCCCGGATGGGCCGGATTCGCGCGGGCGAGGCGCGCAAGCATCTCCAGCTCGTGCTGACCGACCGCTCGCCGCTCACCGCCGGGCGCGATTTCTCGGTCCTTTCGCCGCGTACCTGGCGACTCGCCGATCTCGGCTCCAAGCACATGCTGCTGCGCGAGGGGCTAGGCTGGGGTTCGATGCCGGTCCACGTCGTACGCGACGATCTGGCGAGCGGCGCGCTGGTCGAGCTGCCGCTGCCCGAGCGGCCGGCGGGCGACTACACGCTCAACGCCCTGTGGCGCCGCGACGCCCCGCCCGGCCCCGCCGCGGTCTGGGTGCTCGACGCCGCGCGCGAAAAGCTGGCGCATTGTCCGCAGTAGCGATGTTGCCAAGCCGGAGCCCAGCCACCACCTTGCATTCATGACCGCAACCCGCTTGTTCGACCGTGCCGTGATCCGCCTCTCGCCCCGCGAGGGCAGCGATGAGGATGTCACCGCCTTTCTCCAGGGGCTGGTGACCGCTGATGTCACCGGAACCCTGCCGGTGTGGACCGGACTGCTCAGTCCGCAGGGCAAGGCGCTGTTCGACTTCATCGTCTGGCCTGCCGAGAACGGCCTGCTGCTCGATTGCGAGGCCGAGGCCGCCGAGGATCTGATCAAGCGGCTGTCGCTCTATCGCCTGCGCCGCGCGATCGACATCGCGCGCGACGACAGCCTCGCGGTCCACTGGCGGCAGCATGTCGGCGACGGCGCCGCCAGCGACCCGCGCTTTGCCGGACTGGGCGAGCGCTGGATCGAGAAGGCCTCGCCCGACGATGAATCCGCCGACGCGGCCTGGCGCGCGCACCGCCTCGCGCTCGGCGTGCCCGAAGGCCGCGCCGAACTGGGCCAGGACGCGACGCTGTGGCTGGAATGCAATGCCGTCGATCTCAACGGCGTGAGCTTCTCCAAGGGCTGCTATGTCGGGCAGGAAAACACCGCGCGGATGAACTGGCGGCAGAAAGTCAATCGCCGGCTGATGGTGGTGCCGCTCGACCGATCGGACGAGAAGCGCCGCCGCACCGCCTATCCCGACCTCGGTTTCGCGGTCGATCACTTGCGCGTCGAGGCCATCGACGCCGCGCTCGCGCCAGAATGGATGAGCTTCGCGAGCCCACAGCCCAAGGACTGAGGCTGGCCCGCTTCAGCGAGCGTCAGGCGATCGCGGCGTGCGGCGCCGACATCCCTTCGCCGGGGATGTGATCGAGATCGGCGACGAAGATCCGCGCCGGCGCCTCGCTCTCCCGGCCCGCGGCGAAGCGGCAGCGGATATCGCCGGTAGGCGCGAAACCGACGCTTTGCAGGACGCGCGCCGAGGCTCCGTTGTCGGCGAAGTGCGACGCATAGATCCGGTGATGGCCGAGTGCGCGCGCCTGGGCGAGCACGGCACGCACAGCTTCGGCCGCATAGCCGCGACCGCGATGGGCTTGTGCGATCCAGTATCCCAGTTCGACCTCGTTGCCGTGCCGCCCGAGACCGATGCCGCCGACCAGCCGGCTCCCGTGCGCGCCGCGCAGGTAGATGAAAAAGTGGGGCAGGAACGGATCGCGCGGCTGTTCGAGATAGCGCCGCGCCGCCTCGGCATCGCTGGGCAGCGCGACCACCGCGAGGTTGCGCGCAACTTCGTCATCGCGCAGCACGTCCAGCAATTCGTCCACATCCTCGGGCCAGCTCGGCCTCAGGAAGAGCCTCTCCGTCCGGATGAACATGCTGTCTCTCTCCGTTTCCCTTCCGCGGCAACCATTATGCGCATATCTTGCGCGAATTGCACGTATCTTGCGCCAATCCGGGCCGGTTCCGCGGCATGTTGGAGATAACGGAGCGTTCTCGTCGACTTATGCCGCCATTCGGCTCGCGCCATCGTCTCCATCCGGGCAATCATACGGATCTCCCAGGTCACGGACGAACAACGGACTCGACAATTCGCGAGCCTTTTCCGGACAATAACGCAAGCCGACTTTGCCCGTGGGGACGAATCCGGCCCGTGCCAGCGCGCGAGTCGCGGCACGATTCCCGGGCAAGGCGACCGCCCGCAGCTTGCGGTGGCCAAGCATGCGCGCGAGCGGAAGCAGAGCCTGGACCGCCTCGGACCCGTAGCCGCGGCCGCGTCGGCCCTGCGCGATCCAGACGCGCAGCTCGGTCTCGTCCTCGATCCGCGCCAGCGCGGCCATGCCGACGATGCCCTCTCCGGGCACGGTGATCAGAAACCGGGGAGAGCGGCGATCCTCGGGTTCGCCGCCGCCGAGCATCGCGCCGGACCATGGCTCGCCGCCAGAGGCCGCGGCGAAGCTCGTGCCGCCGATCGCGAGCAAGTCTGCCCGATCCTCCGGCCAGCAGGGCCTGAAGAACAGCCGATCGCTGCGAATGAACATGGTCTTCCTCCGTCGTTCACCCCGCGCCGCGCGCATAGCGAGGCGGGATTACACTGTCGTTACGGTGCACCGCGATCGAAACGAGGCACGATCCGGGCGCCGGCTCAGGGGAGGGAGACAAGAAAAAAGGGAGCGGGGGCGGCCCCTCTCCCTTGCTGCTGGCCGGACTTCGCGTGAAGCCGGCAGGGCCATCCCGTGAGGATGGCCCGTCATCGACCATCCGATTACTCGGCGGCTTCCGCCACGGCGTCGACCGATACGTATTTGCGGCCGAGCTTGCCGTCGTGGAAGCGCACGCGGCCATCGCCGAGCGCGAACAGCGTGTGGTCCTTGCCCATGCCGACGTTGACGCCCGGGTAGACCTTGGTGCCGCGCTGGCGCACGATGATGTTGCCGCCGACGACCTGCTCGCCGCCGAACTTCTTCACGCCGAGGCGACGGCCTGCCGAATCGCGACCATTGCGCGACGAACCGCCTGCTTTCTTATGTGCCATCTCGTACTACTCCGGGATCTTATTCGGCGTCGGCCGCGGGTGCGGCGTCAGCTTCGGTCTTCGCGGCGGCCTTCTTCTTCGGAGCGGCCTTCTTCTCGTCGCCCACCGAAAGGATGCGCAGCAGGGTCATCTGCTGGCGGTGACCGGCCTTGCGGCGATAGTTGTGGCGACGGCGCTTCTTGAACACCGTGACCTTCTCGCTCTTGGCCTGGGCGATGATTTCCGCCGAGACGGTGACCTTCGCGGCATCGGCGACTTCGCCCTCCGAGCCGGCAAGCAGGACGTCGCCCAGGGTGATCTTGTCGCCGGCGTCGCCCGCCAGCTTCTCGACCGCGATCTTGTCTCCGGCGGCAACCCGATACTGCTTGCCGCCCGTGCGCACTACTGCGAACATGGTGCCCTTACCTAATTCCAAATGCCCGCTAATCGAGCCGAAACAACCTTGCCCCGGCCGCGAACGGCTCCATCAGGAACACTCGCGGGCGACGCGCCGGACGCCCCGCGAACTCTCGCAGGGGCCGGAAAGAGAGGTGCCGTTAATCGAAGCCCTGCACGCTGTCAACCGAGATCGGCCGGAAAGCGGCCCCGAAACAGGTTCCCGCTCGCCTTCGCGCGGCGGCGTGATATGGATGCGCGCATGGCTCGCCTTGTTCTTCGCCCGATCGCCGCTCTGGTACCGGCACTGGCTCTGTCCGCCTGTGCCTCGAATGGGAACTATCCCTCGCTGGCGCTGCGCGACGCCGAGCGAATCAGCGGCACCGCGCGGCCCGCCGCGCCGACGGCGACGCCCGCGCCCGAACTTCCCCCCGCCTCCGCCGATCTGCTGACCCGGATCAATGACCTGCTCGCGACCGCACGCAAGGCCCACGCCGTCTTCGAGAACAAGCGCGGCTCGACAAATCGCGCGGTCGGCGCCGCGCGCGGCGCATCGAGCGCGAGCGATAGCTGGGTTTCCGCGCAAGTCGCGCTCGCCGACCTGCAGGCTGCGCGCAGTCCGGTGGTGACGGTGCTCGCCGAACTCGACGGGCTCTATGTCGATGCGCGCGACGCCGCGCCGGCGACGGTCTCGCCCAGCGCGCAGGCGATCGTCGATGCGCGCGACAGCGTCGATGCGCTCGTCGCCGAGGAGAACAGCACGATCGAGGCGCTCGGCCGGCAACTACGCAGCTAGCGCGGGTGGCGACCGGGGCGCGTCAGCGGCATTCGACGCCGCGCGCCCCGGAGGAAGCTCCCTTCCCCCCGCGGCGGGGAGGAAGGACCCTCCAAGCGGCCCGTGCCCCCCGACACGGACCAAGGGGAATTTCGCTGCTCGGCCGGCACTCCCTCCGAAGCCAGCCAGCCGCCCCCGCACCGTGCGGCGGGGACACCGCGAAATTCCGCTCGCTCGGAACTCCCGCGCCGCGAGAAGGGCCGGATCGGACCACGGCGTCCGGACACGGCGCTGCCGCGACGCTCCGGCCCGCCCTCCTCACGTCGGCCGGGCCGAATTCGCCGCAATCGGGCATGGATCATCCCGGGAAGGGATGCGTTGATTCAGGTCAAAGCCGCGAGGAGCCGCGCGCAGGCGTCACTGCCAGCGGCGGATATCCTCGAAATCCTCGCTGCGCGGCTCGATCCAGCGCCATGAGCCGCCGGATTTCTCGCGTTTCCAGAACCAGCTTTCGGATTTGAGGTGATCCATCGCGAAGTCGGTCGCGGCGAACGCATCGCGCCGATGGCGTGCGGCCGCGGCGACCAGCACGATCGGGTCGCCGGGAAACAGGATGCCCGAGCGGTGCACGATGAGCAGGCCTTCCAGGTCCCACCGGCCGAGCACGCTCTCGGCGAGCGCGCCCATCCCCGGCAGGGTCAGCGGATCGTAGTGCCGCAGCTCCAGCGCCTCGACGCCCCCTGCCTCGGCATCGCAGCGGACCTGGCCGGTGAAGCTCACGATCCCGCCGGCCGCCGGATGCGACGCGGCGAAGCCGGCCAGTTCGTCGGCCGGATCGAACGGCGAGGTCAGCAGGCGGACGTCGGCGACGGTCAAGGCGCGCCGCCGCTGACCGGCGGCAAGAACGCCAGTTCGTCGCCGTCGCGCAGGATCGGCGCGTCGCGGTCACGCAGCAGCACGCCGTTGACCGCGAGCTTCACCCGGTCGGCGCGCAGCGCGGCGGCAAGCTCGGGCTCGAGCGCGTCGAACACCGCGTCGATTGAATCGGCGAGCGGGACTTCCCGATCGCCGCACCCGGCGATATCCTCGAGCCTGCCGAGAAAGACCAGCCGCAGCGCCATCTCAGCCGCCCGTCATCGACATGTGGCGCGCCAGCGCCGGCGCCTGGCCGCGTTCGTCGATCGCGAAGTGATGGCGCTCGGGCTTGATCCGCATCGCAGTATCGAGCGCGCGGACCAGTTCGCCCTCGGGATCGCAGGAACGCAGCGCGGCGCGCAGGTCCACCCGCTCGTTACCGCCGAGGCAGGCGTAAAGCTGCCCCGTCGCGGTAACGCGGATGCGGTTGCAGCCCGCGCAGAAATTGTTGGTGAGCGGCGTGATCAGGCCGAGCCGGCCGCCGGTTTCGGCCACATCGAAATAGCGGGCCGGGCCGCCGGTGCGGTGATCGCTCGGCGTCAGCGTCCAGCGGCTTTCGAGCCGTTCCTGCACCGCGACCAGCGGCAGGTAGTGATCGATCCGGTCGCCCTCGACCTCGCCCAGCGGCATGACCTCGATCAGCGTGAGATCGAAGCCCTCGCCATGCGCCCATTCGACGATCCGGGGAATCTCGTCTTCGTTAATGCCCCTGAGCGCGACGGTGTTGATCTTCACCTTGAGACCCGCCGCCTTCGCCGCCGCCAGCCCGCCGAGCACGTGCGGCAGCGAATCGCGGCGCGAGAGCCGCGCGAAGCGCTCGCGATCGAGCGTGTCGAGCGAGACGTTGACCCGGCGCACGCCCGCGTCGTGGAGATCGACCGCGAACTGGGCCAGCCGGGTGGCGTTGGTGGTGAGCGTCAGCTCGTCGAGACCGTCGCCGATGCGGCGGCCGATCGCGCGCACGAGATCCATCATGTCGCGACGCACCAGCGGCTCGCCGCCGGTGAGGCGGATCTTGGTGATGCCGCGATCGATGAAGCCGTTCGCAAGGTCCCGGAGCTCTTCGAGGCTGAGCACGTCCTTGCGCGGCAGGAACGTCATGCGCTCGGGCATGCAATAGGCACAGCGCAAGTCGCAGCGGTCGGTCACCGAGAGCCGCAGGTAACTGATCCGGCGCTGGAACTGGTCGACGAGGGGAGCAGGACGGGTCATCACGGTACCAATAGCACCTCACCGGCTCCGGTTCCATCGAGCGGCAAATACTGTCCCGTCACCCCGGGTGCCCGGGCGAGATAACCGGTCGCGGCGGCGATGGCATGCTCCTCGCCGCTCGCCAGCGCGTTGACGCGGGCGGGGGCGAAGCGCCGGGCGAGCCCCTGCACCGCGGCGAGCCGCCATTCGCGGTGGGTGTGGTCGGCGGGCGGAAAGACGAGCACCAGCGCGGGCGCGCCCTGTGCGAGGATCGCGGTGGCCTCGGGCAGCCAGTGCGTGTGGAAATGGGCGGCGGCGGCCAGCGGCTCGGCGGGCATCCCGTCGATCCGCAGCGCCTCCATCAGCGGCGCCCGCGCGTCAGCGTGATTCCGATCTTCTCGCCGTTCTCGCTGATCGCGAGCTTGACGATCTTGACCGTCACCGCCTCGATCCGCGCGTCCTGCACGAACAGCGTATCGCAGATGTGATCGGCGACCGCCTCGATCAGCTTGAAGTGCACGCCTTCGGGCAGGGCCTCGGAAGCGGCGAACTTGAGGTCCATGTAGTTCTTGCTGTCGGCCAGCGGGGTATCGGGCGAATAGTGCTCGATCGGCTTCATCTTCGCCGCGATGGAAATGCGCAACGGCTGCGGCTTGCCCGTCTCCTCGGAATAGATGCCGGTCAGGACATCGACGTCGAAATCGGCAACTTCGAGGAACAGGCTGTCGGACAAGAGCGCTCGCGAGGTCTGGGACGGGAAGCGCGCGCCTTCGCATTTTGACGCAAATCTGTCCAGTGGCGCCAGGGCTCGCGGCCCAAAGACCTTCAGTCCGGCAGGCGCATCAGCGGCTCGCCCATGCGGATCGTGCCGCCCTCGCAAACGCCGGGCGCGAGCGCGAAATCGCGCGGGGCGAGCACGACGATCGTCGAGCCGTGTTCGAACCAGCCCATTTCCGCGCCCTTGGCGAAGCGCGCCGAGACGGCGCGCCCGCCCACGCCGCCTTCGCGCACGCTGCGCTCGGCATCGAGCCAGGGCAGGCGGATCGAGGCGACGAGCACCGCGGCGACCGGCACCAGCATCAGCCGCGCCCCGCCATGCTCGAGCCGCACCCGGATCGGGGCACGCTCGTTGCGGCAGAACAGCCGCTCGATCCGCTTGAGCGCGATCGGATTGACGTTCCAGGTATCGCCCGAGATGTAGCGCACCTGCTCGACGGTGAGATCGTGCGGCGCGTGGAAGCGGTGATACATCCCCGCCGTAAGCCGCAGGGTGACATACCAGCCGTCGGCGAACGCCCGCGCATCCGCCATGTCGCCGACGAGCTCGTCGAGCCGGTAGGGCATGCCCTTCACTTGCAGCGCCAGCCCCTCGCTGACCCGGCCGTGCGCGCCGACGATCGCATCGCACGGGCTCGCGAGCACGGCCGGATCGGGATCGACCACGCGCGCACCCGGCTTCAGCTTGCGGATGAAAGCCTCGTGCAGCGAAGCGAACCGCGATTGTTCGCTCTGTGTCAGATCGACGTCACAAAAGAAGCGCCATAGGGCGAGCGACGCATCGCGCACCAGCGGCTGCTCGATCCTGCTCACCCGGCCCATCAGCCGCGTCAGCATGGTGCGGGGAATGCGGTTGGTGAGGAGGAAGTTCAGATCCTCCTGCGCGCCGATGCGCGCCATGGCCGAACGCAGGGTCATGGGTGAATGGTCCTGATGGAAGGAAGTGACGGGTGAAATCGAGATCGTTGCTGCTGGCGCTGCTCGGCGCGGCCGGAACCGCACTGGCGGCGGACAAGGCGCGCGCGCGGCTCAAGCTCTCGCGCGCGAAGCAGCCGGGCCTGGTCGGCCATGCCCGCATGGCGAAGCGCGCGGCGGGGCTGGTGCCGAACTATTCGTTCGATCGCGGCGCCTTCTTTCGCGCGGACGGCGCGCCGGAGGCCGTCGCCGCGCGGCGCGAGGCCGCCTTCGATCGCCTCGCCGCGCTCTATGCCGAGCGCTTCGCCAAGTCGCGCGCGGCGAGCGCCGAGATGCGCGATTCGATCCCCGACATCGCCTTCACCGGCAGCTACCGCGTGCCCTTCCCGTTCAGCCCGCTGGTGCGCGCGCATCTGGGCGCGGGCAACTTCTACCAGGCCGCCGAGGGGATCATGCTCACCGATCTCGACGGCAACCGCTTCTACGATCTCACCGGCTCCTACGGGGTCAACCTGCTCGGGGTCGACGCCTACCGCGCGATGGTCGACGAAGGCATCGCCAGGACGCGCGATCTCGGCCCGACGCTCGCCGGGCTGCACCCGGTCGTCGCCGACAACGTGCGGCGCCTCAAGGCGATCTCCGAGCTCGATGCGGTCAGCTTCCACATGTCGGGCACCGAGGCGGTGATGCAGGCGGTCCGGCTCGCGCGCTATCATACGGGACGCACCCATCTGGTGCGCTTCGCGGGCGCCTATCACGGCTGGTGGGGCGACGTGCAGCCCGGCGTCGGCAATCCGCTTCCCGCAGACCACACCTATACCCTCGCCGACATGAGCGAGCGCGCCCTCGAAGTGATCGCCACGCGCAAGGACATTGCCTGCGTGCTCGTCAATCCGCTCCAGGCGCTCCACCCCAACCGCAACGCGCCGGGCGATTCGACGCTGGTCATGGGTCGCGGGCAGGGCGGCGTCGCGCGGGCCGACTACGCCGCCTGGCTCACCCGGCTCGCGCGGACTTGCGAGGCCGCCGGCATCCCGCTGATCGTGGACGAGGTCTTCACCGGCTTCCGCCTCGCGCCCGGCGGCGCCTGCGAATACTTCGGCGTCAAGGCCGACATGATCACCTACGGCAAGACGCTCGGCGGCGGACTGCCGGTCGGCGTGCTGTGCGGGCGCGCCGACCTGATGAAGCGCTACCGCGAGGATCGCCCCGCCGACATCTGCTTCGCGCGCGGCACCTTCAACTCGCACCCCTACGTGATGGGGGCGATGGACGCCTTCCTGCGCTTTCGCGAGACCGACGAGGCCAAGGCGCTCTACCAGGGGCTCGACGAGACCTGGAACGCGCGCTGCGAGGCGCTCAACCTGCGGCTCGCGAGCGAAGGGCTGCCGGTGCGGTTGTCCAACCTCTCGACGATCTGGACGACCTGGTTCACCAGCGCGTCGCGCTATCACTGGATGCTCCAGTTCTATCTTCGGGCGGAGGGTCTGGCGCTGAGCTGGGTCGGCTCGGGCCGCTATATCTTCAACCTCGCCTACTCCGACGCGGACTTCGCCGAAGTGGCGGAGCGCTTCGTGCGCGGGGCCGTGGCGATGCGCGAGGATGGCTGGTGGCGGTCCGGGGGCGGCGATCCGGCGCCGAGGCTGCGCCGGCGCCTGATCGGCGAATTCGTGAAAGGCAGGCTGGGCTGAACGCCCGCGGCGCGGCGGCCGGGAACCGGGCCGTCCGGTTCCCGGCGCGCGTTGGCGATCCGCGCTCAGCGCATCCGCGCCGGGCGCCAGGCGAGGCCGGCCTTGGCCAGCTTGCCCGGAGCACGGTGATAGAGACGGAAGTCGCTGAACGGATCGGTGAGGATCTTGGTTGCCCAGACGATGCCGGTCGCGAGGTCGCGCTGCACCCAGAGCTGGATCACGCGGAAAACGATGCCCGTCACCGCGAGCGCGAGCCACATCAGACCGACATGGCGCGCGAACTGCACCAGCGTCGCGTGCGGCTCGAAAAGACCGAACAGGCTCGGATTCGCGAGCAGCAGCAGCGGGCTGAAGGCCCAGAGGCCCATGAGCACGACCTTGCGCGCCATGTTGTAGCCCACCTTGATCTCTTCCTTGTAGGCATCCGAGCAGTCGTTGACGTGGTCGTAGCCGCGCGGCTCGAAGAAGAAGTGGCCGGCCTGGCGACTGGACATCGCGACGCCCCAGCCGAGCAGGGCCGCGAGCGCGGGGTCCTTCCAGACCAGCACGTAGGCGACGAGGAAGGTGCAGGCGCTGATGAAGTGCAGGCTCTGGTTGACCAAGCTGTGGTGGTAGTAGCGGTGGTCGTCCCAGCGCTGTTCACGAAGCTGTTCGCGAAAACGGGTCATGACGGTTCCTGTCTGCAAATGATCTTGGGCGATCAGCCGGGGCGTTTGCCGTAGCGCAAGAGCGCGAAATGGCCGAGCGGCGGAAGCGGGCGGACTTCGATCTCGGTCACGAGCGGATGCGCGCGCGCCCAGGCCTCGTACCGGCTCATCGGAAATTCCGTGCGCCAGCCGAGACGGCTCGTCACCGGCATCAGCGCCTTTTCGATCCCGCCGCGCACGCCCCTGGTGGCGCCGATGCGGGTCGCGATGATGATCTCGCCGCCGGGCTTGAGCACGCGGACGAACTCATCGAGCGCGGCCTCGGGATTGGGCACGGCGGTGACCACGTATTGCGCGACGACGCAATCGAAGCTGTCTGCCTCGAACCGCAGGTTCTCGGCATCCATCACCGCGATCTCCTCGACATTGTCGAGGCCCAGCTTCCGGACCCGCTCGCGCGCCTTGTCGAGCATGGCATCGGCGATGTCGATGCCCGTCAGCCTCAGCGAACGGTCGTACTGCGGGAGCGAGATCCCGGTGCCGACGCCCACCTCGAGCACGCGGCCGCCGACGGCCTCCGCCGCCTCGATCGCCTGCTGCCGGCCCGACTTGAAGACGTTTCCGAATACGAGATCATAAACGGGTGCCCAGCGGTCATAGGCGGCCGCCACACCCTCGGTACGCATTACTGTTGCCACGCGGAACTCCTTGTCGTCCCGGCGTCATGAACGCGCTGTGTTTCAGTTGTGCGTCATCGCCACCCGTCCGGGCGGGCTGCGCGCCTAGTCGTTGCGCCAGCGCGCGAAGATCGCGGTGGGAAGCAGCCGCCCGCCCTCGCCTTCCTCGCGCACCGCCAGCTCGCCGTGCTCGACTCGCCCCGGCAGGCCCGCGAAGAGCTCTTCGAGCAGTCCGCCGATCGCGAGCGAGGACATGCGCACGGCATAGACCGTGAGGAACAGGAACCGGCTCTGGGCATCGAGCACGCGGCGGCAATCGGCGACGAGGCCGGGCAGGTTCTCCTCGAGCCGCCAGGTCTCTCCGCCCGGACCGCGCCCGAACTTCGGCGGATCGAGGATGATCCCGTCGTACCGCCTTTCGCGCCGCACCTCGCGCGCGGCGAACTTGGCCGCATCGTCGACCAGCCAGCGCACCGGTCGCTCGGCCATTCCGGCGAGCGCCGCGTTCTCGCGCGCCTGCGCCACCGATTTCTTCGAGGCATCGACATGGGCCACGGGCCCGCAGCCCGAAAGCGCCAGAGTTCCCACGCCGGTATAGCCGAACAGGTTGAGGCTCGCCGCGTCCTGTCTGCCTTCGAGCATGGCGCGCATCCAGTCCCAGACGGGAGCCATGTCGGGGAAGAAGCCGAGGTGCCGGAACGGGGTGCACTGCGCGGTGAAGCGCACGTCGCGCCATGCGAGCGGCCAGCCCTCTTGCGGCACCTGCTTCGCGAAGTGCCAGCGCCCGCCGCCATCCTCGTCCGAGCCCGGCACGAATTCGCCGTGCGCGTCCCACGCGGCGAGACGCGGCGACCACATCGCCTGCGGTTCAGGGCGGATGAAGCGGAACGGGCCGTAGCGCTCGAGCTTGCGGCCGTGACCCGAATCGATCAGGCCATAGTCGGCCCATGCCTCCCCGGCGAGGACCAGAGGATCGGGCGCGAGATCAGCCAGAGCGCGGCACCGCGTGATCGGCGACGTAATCGGCGATCACCGCGTAATCGCCCGCAAGTTCGACGCAGCGCTCCTCGCGCTCGAACAGGTCGCCCACGCGCGCGGGCAGCGCCGGGCGCTGGCCGGTCGCGCGCTCGACCGCGTCGCCGAACTTGGCCGGGTGCGCGGTGGCGAGGCTCACCACGGGCACGCCCGGGCCACAGTCGGTCGCGCGCGCGGCGTGGACGGCGCAGGCGGTGTGCGGATCGATCAGTTCGCCGCACTGTGCCCAGGCCCAGCTCATCGCCCGGTTCATGTCGTCGGCATCGGCGCGCGCGCTGGTCAGCAACCGGGCGGCGCCCTGCGCCTGCGCGTTGCTGAGCTGCATCGCCTTGCTCGCTTCGAAGCTGGCCATCTGATCGGCCATGGCCTTGCCATCGGCGCCGCCCAGGTCGAACAGCAGGCGCTCGAAATTCGAGGAGACCTGGATGTCCATCGAGGGCGCGGCGGTGGGCGTGACCGTGCCTTGCGAGTAGTCGCCGCTGGTCAGCGCGCGATGGAGGATGTCGTTGACGTTGGTCGCCACGATCAGCTTCGCCACCGGTAACCCCATCCGCGCCGCGACATACCCGGCGAAGACGTCGCCGAAATTGCCCGTCGGCACCGAAAATGCGACTTGCCGATGCGGCGCGCCGAGTTGCACCGCGGCGGCGAAGTAATAGACCACCTGGGCCATGAGCCGCGCCCAGTTGATCGAGTTGACCGCACCGATGGCGAAGCGGTCGGTCATCGCGCGGTCGTTGAACATGCGCTTCACCATCGCCTGGGCATCGTCGAAGCTGCCCTCGATGGCGATGTTGTGCACGTTGGGCGCGAGCACCGTCGTCATCTGCCGGCGCTGCACGTCGGAAACGCGGCCGCGCGGATGGAGCATGAAGATGTCGACCTTCTCGAGCCCGGCGACCGCGTCGATCGCCGCCGATCCGGTATCGCCCGAAGTGGCGCCGACCACGGTGAGGTTCTGTCCGCGCCGTTCGAGGAATTCTTCGAACAACAGGCCGAGCAATTGCAGCGCGACGTCCTTGAACGCGAGCGTCGGGCCATGGAACAGTTCGAGCAGCCATTGCGTCTCGTCGAACTGGACGAGCGGGGTCACCGCGCGATGCGCGAAGCGGCCATAGGCCTTGGTGGTGAGCTGGCGCAGACGGTCTGGCGTCAGGCACACGCCGACGAAGGGCTGCATCACCCGCGCCGCCAGTTCGGCATAGGGAAGGCCCGCCATCTCCGCGATTTCGGCCTCGCTGAACCGCGGCCACTCGCGCGGCACGTAGAGACCGCCGTCGCTGGCGAGCCCGGCGAGCGTGGCGCCTTCGAAATCGAGCGCCTGCGCGCTTCCCCTGGTGCTGACGTATTCCATCGTGCGCGAGCGCCTAGCGCTCCCGGGCCGCGTTGAAAAGAGGCGCGGGCGGGTTCGGTTCGCTCAGTCGGTCGCCGACGAGCCGTTCGCGTCGCCGCTAAGGCGCTTCCTCAGCGCGAGCGCGTAGATCACCAGCGCCACTGCGGCGAACAGGAACCATTGCACCGCATAGGACAAGTGGTTGTTCGGAATCTCCGACGGATCGGGCTTCGCGTTGGGCGCCAGCCCCTCCAGCGGCGGATCGGCCACGAGGCGCGGGCCCGGCGCGATCACGCCGCGCACTTCTCCGCCCTGCCAGCGCGCTCCGGCGGGATCGAGCGGCTGCCGCGACCAGCCCAGCACGACGCGCGCGACTCGTCCATCGGCGAGGACGCAGTCGGCGGTCTGCGCCACGCCCGGCTCGCCTTGCGCGTTGCGGCCGGCGATGCCGCTATGCGCCGTCACCCGCGTGCACAGCACGCGCGATCGGTGATAGAGTGCATCGCCGCCCTCGCCGCGGTCCGGCCAGGGCACTTCGGCCCCTTCGGCCTGCGCCACGCGGAACGCGGCGAGCATCGCCTGCTTCTCGTGCAGCCGGCCGATCTGCCAGAAGCCGAGGCCGATCATCACCGCGACCGCCGCCAGCACGAGCAGCGTCGGGATCAGCGGAATGCGGCGCATCATTCGTCCTTCAGCCGCCCCTCGCCCGCGCTGCGGTTGTACTCGGCCGCGAGCAGCGCCGCCTTCGCGGCGCGCAGGCCGCCGATCACCAGCGCCGTGGTCAAGGGCACCCACAGCACGACGTGGACCCAGAACGGCGGCTCGACGGCGAGTTGCAGCCAGATCGCGAGCACCGCGATCAGCCCGCCGATGATCAGCGTGAGGAACGCGGCGGGGCCATCGCCGACGTTGAAGCGCGAATAATCGAGCCCGCAGGCGCGGCAGCGCGGCGCGAAGCGGACCAAGCCGTCGAACAGGGTCTTGCCGCCGCAGCGGGGGCAAAGACCGAAAAGGGCAACCGAGGAAATCCCCGGCTGCCCTTGCGAACCCTCATTCGGACCGTTTTCGGTGTCGGACATCAGTGCGTCGGGTAACCCCAGCCGCCCCAGACGTAAACCGCGACGAAGAGGAACAGCCAGACGACGTCGACGAAGTGCCAGTACCACGCCGCCGCTTCGAAGCCGAAGTGCTGGCGCGGGGTGAAGTCGCCGCGATAGGCGCGCACCAGGCACACGATCAGCATGATCGTGCCGACGATGACGTGGAAGCCGTGGAAGCCGGTCGCCATGTAAAACGCCGAGCCGTAGGTGTTCACGCCGAAGGGGAACGGCGCGACAGAATATTCGTAGGCCTGGATCGAGGTGAACAGCAAGCCGAGCAGGATCGTCGCCCACAGACCCTTCTTCAGACCGTCGCGATCACCGTGGATCAGCGAATGGTGCGCCCAGGTGACGGTGGTGCCCGAGCACAGCAGGATCAGCGTGTTGAGCAGCGGCAGGTCGAACGCGTCGATCACTTCCTCGACGCTCGCCGGCGGCCACTGACCGCCGACCGCGTCGGAAAGCGCGGACGGGAACAGCGCGAAATCGAAGAAGGCCCAGAACCAGCCGACGAAGAACATCACTTCCGAAGCGATGAACATGATCATGCCGTAGCGCTGGTGAAGCTGCACGACCGGGGTGTGATCGCCGGCATGCGCCTCGTTCACGATCTTGGAGAACCACGCGAACATGCTGGCGAGCAGCACCGCCATGCCGATCCACGGCACGAAGTGGCCACCCGGCATGTCGTGCATGAACAGCACCATTCCGGTGGTGAAGGTGAATGCGCCGATCGTCGTCGCCAGCGGGACGATGTCAGGCGGAAGGATGTGGTAGTCGTGGTTCTTGGTGCCGGCCATCTGCCTTCGTCCCCGTTCTTCAGCTGGCTGCGCCGATGGCGCCGCGTAACTTGCCCGTGCCGCCCATTAACCGCCCGATCCGGTGCGGTCCAGTGCCTTTACGCCGCTGTCCGCGCTGGGATGGAAGGTGTAGCTCAGCGTGATCTGTTCGACGTCCTTCGCAAGGTCGTCGTCGAGGATCGCGGGATCGATGTAGTAGAGCACGGGCATGCGCGCTTCCTGGCCCGCCTCGAGCGTCTGCTCGGTGAAGCAGAAACACTGGATCTTGTTGAAATACTTGCCGACGTAGGCGGGTTCGACATTGAAGCTGGCGGTGCCGGTCACGGCATGGTCGGTGTCGTTCTTGGCCCAGAAGATGGCCATGTCGCGCGCGCCGATCGAGACCGTGTCGGTCACCTGCAGCGGCTTGAACTCCCAGTCCATGCCGCGCTCGACATTGGCGTCGAAGCGGATCGAGATGGTCTTGTCCTGGGTCTTGACGGTCGCGGCCTGCGCCTCGTCGACGCGCTGCGTCGTCCCCGCGAAACCGGTGACCTGACAGAAGATCCTGTAAAGCGGCACCGCGGCGAACCCGAGCGCGAGCATGCCCAACGCCATCGTCGCGAACACGGCGGCAATGCGCTTGTTGCTACGGCTTTGGGATGCGCTCATGGGCTCAGCTCATCTTGGCGATCGAAATGAAATAGACCAGCACCACGAAGGCGGCGAGCGCCAGCCCGAGCACCACATTGCGCTGGCGGCGGATTTTCCTGGGATCGTTCTCCTGCGCCATCGCCTCACACCACCATGCGATCGACGACCAGCGCCGCGAAAAGAGCGAACAGATAGATGACCGAGTAGGCGAAGAGCTGCTTTTCGGGCTTCATCGTATCCTCGGGGCCCTCGCGCTCGCGCAGCGCCACGCGCGCCGACAGCGCGAGAAACAGCAGCGAAAGCAGCGCGGCCGAAACGCCGTAGACCAGGCCCGCCCCGCCGATCCACCACGGTGCGACGCTGAGCGGCAGCAGGAGCAGCGCGTAGGCGAGGATCTGGCGGCGCGTCGAGCGCTCGCCCGCCACCACCGGCATCATCGGAATGCCCACCTTGGCGTAGTCGCTCTTCACGAAGAGCGCGAGCGCCCAGAAATGCGGCGGCGTCCAGAAGAAGATGATCGCGAAGAGCAGGATCGGCATCATCGTGATTTCGCCGGTCGCGGCGACCCATCCGATCAGCGGCGGAAACGCGCCCGCGCCGCCGCCGATGACGATGTTCTGCGGCGTGCGCGGCTTGAGCCAGATCGTGTAGATCACCGCGTAGTAGACGATGGAGACCGCCAGGATCGCCGCGGCGAGCCAGCCGATCGCGAACCCCATAAGGAACACCGAGCCACCCGCGAGCGCCATGCCGAAGTCGCGGGCGTCGGTCCGCCCGATGCGGCCCGTCGGCAAGGGCCGTCCGGCGGTGCGCTTCATGCCCGCGTCGAGATCGGCTTCCCACCACTGATTGAGCGCGGCCGCGCCGCCCGCGCCGACGGCGATGCACAGGATCGCGGTGAAAGCGAGGACCGGGTGGATGCGTTCGGGCGCGGCGATCAGGCCGCAGATTGCGGTGAACACCACAAGGCTCATCACGCGCGGCTTGGTCAGCGCGAGGAAATCCTGCCAGCCGGCCGGGACATTCGCGCCCGTCGTGGCGCGCGGGGCCACCCCTTCCGAGGTGAGCGGAGCGGTCGGGGTCAGGGTCTGGTTCATTGCGTCAACATACCTCGGGGCGTCCGAACGGCTTGCGCCATCAACATGCCGAAGGGGCGGGCCTTGCGACCTGCCCCGTCATCTCCCGCGAACCGGGAGACCCGGCGAGAGGTCCGGCCCCCAGCGGGGCCGGACGATCGCATCAGTGGTGACCGGCCGATTCGATCACCGGAAGCGTTTCGTACTGGTGGAACGGCGGCGGGCTCGACAGCGTCCATTCGAGCGTCGTCGCACCCTCGCCCCAGTAGTTGTCCTCCGCCTTCTTGCCGGCGGTGAAGGCGTAGATGATGTTCACGAACCAGATCAGGATCGAGACGGCCATGATCTCGTAGCCGTGGGTCGCGATCTGGTTCCAGTAGGTATAGGCCTCGGCGTAGTCCGGATAGCGGCGCGGCATGCCCTGCAGGCCGAGGAAGTGCATCGGGAAGAAGATCATGTTCACGCCCACGAAGAACACCCAGAACTGGATGTGGCTGAGCAGTTCGGAATGCATCCGGCCGCTCATCTTCGGGAACCAGTAGAAGAAGCCCGCGAACAGGCCCGTCACCGCGCCGAGCGAGAGCACATAGTGGAAGTGCGCGACGACGTAGTAGGTGTCGTGCAGCACGTCGTCGACGCCGCCGTTCGCCAGCACGACGCCGGTGACGCCGCCCACGGTGAACAGGAAGATGAAGCCCAGGGCCCAGACCATCGGCGACTTGAACTCGAGGCTGCCGCCCCACATCGTCGCGATCCACGAGAAGATCTTCACGCCGGTCGGCACCGCGATGACCATGGTGGCGGCGGTGAAGTACATCTTCGTGTTCACCGAAAGGCCGGTGGTGTACATGTGGTGCGCCCACACGATGAAGCCGACCACGCCGATCGCGACCATGGCGTAGGCCATGCCGAGGTAGCCGAAGACCGGCTTCTTCGAGAAGGTCGAGACGATCTGCGAGATGATACCGAAGGCGGGCAGGATCATGATGTAGACTTCGGGGTGACCGAAGAACCAGAACAGGTGCTGGTAGAGGATCGGGTCACCGCCGCCGGCCGGGTCGAAGAAGGTCGTGCCGAAGTTACGGTCGGTCAGCAGCATGGTGATCGCCGCGGCGAGAACCGGCAGCGCCAGCAGCAGCAGGAACGCGGTGACCAGCACCGACCAAACGAACAGCGGCATCTTGTGGATGGTCATCCCCGGCGCGCGCATGTTGAAAATGGTGGTGATGAAGTTGATCGCGCCCATGATCGAACCCGCGCCCGCGAGGTGCAGCGCGAAGATGCCGAAGTCGACCGCGGGGCCCGTCGAGCCGTAGGTCGAGAGCGGAGCGTAGACCGTCCAGCCGGTGCCCGCGCCGTTGCCCATGCCGCCCGGCACGAAGGCCGAGGTGAGCAGCGAGCAGAAGCCGGCGACCGTCAGCCAGAACGAGATGTTGTTCATGCGCGGGAAGGCCATGTCCGGCGCGCCGATCATGAGCGGCACGAACCAGTTGCCGAAACCGCCGATGATCGCGGGCATGACGAGGAAGAAGACCATGATCAGGCCGTGGGCCGTGATCAGCACGTTCCAGGTGTGCAGCGTCGAGTTGAAGTCGGGGTTGGTCGCGCCGAACCAGCGCGCGAAGGTATCGAGGTACTGGATGCCGGGCTCGGCGAGCTCGACGCGCATCATCCCCGAGAAGGCGCCGCCGACGATCCCCGCGAAGATCGCGAAGATCAGGTACATCGTGCCGATGTCCTTGTGGTTCGTCGACATGAACCAGCGCGCGAAAAAGGCGGGCTTGTGATCGTGGTCGTGGTGACCGTGATCCTCACTATGGGCCTGGAACTGATCTGCAGTGGTTGCCATGGTCTTGGGACCTCTACCTTCTTATGTCTTCGCTTACGCTTCGGGAGCGGCGGTCATGTCAGCTTCGGGCGCGGCTTCTTCGGACGCCGGAGCGGCTGCCGCCGCGGCGGCCGGAGCCGGTTCCTGCCCGTCGATCTGCGCACCCGCGTGGGTCATCACCCAGGCGTTGTACTGCTCGCGCGGCAGCGCTTCGACAGCGATCGGCATATAGCCATGCTTGGCGCCGCAAAGCTCGGAGCACTGGCCGTAGTAGACGCCCGGCTTCTCGACGAAGAGTGTTTTCTCGTTGATGCGGCCCGGAACGGCGTCGAGCTTGAACCAGAGCGAGGGCACCGCGAACGAGTGGATCACGTCGGCGGCGGTGACCTGCAGGCGGATCGGCTCGCCAACGGGGACGACCATACGGTTGTCGACCTCGAGATGCGAAGGACCGTCCCAGGGCTCGGACCCGACTTCGCGAATGCCGTTGTTGATGACGGGCGCGCCCGGGATGTTGAGCATGTTCGAGACGACCTCGAAATCGCCGTTGTCCGGATAGCCGTAGGTCCAGTACCACTGGTTGCCGGTGATCTTGATCGTCAGTGCTTCCTTGGGCGCGGGCTTGAACTGCTTGGCGAGCAGGTCGATCGAGGGCACCGCGATGCCGATCAGGATCAGCACCGGCAGCAGCGTCCACACCACTTCGAGCAGCGTGTTGTGGCTGGTCTTCGAGGCGACCGGATTGGCGCGCTTGTTGTAGCGGACGATGATCACGATCAGCAGCACCAGCACCAGCAGGCTGATGACCGTGATGATCGGCATCAGCACCGCGTTGTGGATCCAGTGACCGTATTCACCGAGTTCGGAGTACTGGTCCTGCAGACCGATGCCGCCTTCGACCGGCATGCCGACGCCCGGCGTCGGCTTCATCGGCGTGTAGGAACCCGCCGCGGCCGCATCGCCCGTGGGCACGTCGGGAACGATCGGATTGCCCGCGTTGGCGGCGGGCTCCGCACCCTTGTCAGGCGCCTTCATCCGCTCCGCACCGGTCTGCGCTTCGACCGAAGCCGAAACGTCGCCACCGGCCGGAGTCGGCGCCGCCTGCGCGAGCTGCGGCGCTGCGAAAAGGGCCAGCGCGAGTCCAGCGGCCTTCGCCGCACGAGTGACAGCACGAGCATTCCGGGTGAAATTCATCGTGATATTGCTTCCGTTTTCCCTTGGCGCGCCGCAGCCTTTCGGCTTCCGGCGCGCACCCCCGACAATGGAGACGAAGCCCCTAGCGCCGGGCCTATACGCGCGCTTGCGGCGTGTCTCAAGCGCCTCTAGGGGAATTTTTGCCTTGGGGACAAACCCAAAATGCAATGATCTCGCGCAATCGCACCCACAGGGAAAAGCAAAAGCCATGCAAGAAGATGACGTCCTCGCCGAGCTCCGTGCCAGCAAGGCGCTGCTCGAGGGGCACTTCCTCCTCTCCTCGGGACGCCACAGCGCGCATTATTTGCAATGCGCGCGCGTGCTGATGAACCCGGAGCGCGCCGGCAGGCTGGCGGTCGCGCTCGCGGCGAAACTGCCCCACGATATCCGCAGGAACATCGAAAAAGTCATCTCTCCGGCGATGGGCGGCGTGATCATCGGCCAGGAGATGGGCCGCGCGCTCGGCGTGGACGCGATGTTCGTCGAACGGCCCGAGGGGACTTTCGAACTGCGCCGCGGCTTCGAGCTCTCGCCCGGCGACAAGGTGCTGATGGTCGAGGACGTCGTCACCACCGGCAAATCCTCGCGCGAGGCGATCGCCGCGATCGAGGACGCGGGCGGCAAGGTGATCGCGGCGGCGGCGCTGGTCGACCGTTCGGCGGGCGAAGTGGACCTCGGCGTCCCCTTCACGCCGCTGGTCTCGCTCAGTTTCCCGACGTACGCGCCCGACGAACTGCCCCCCGAACTCGCGGCCACGCCCGCCATCAAGCCGGGCAGCCGGAAGCAGGCGTGACTCGCGCAGGCGCCGCGCTCGCGGCCTTGTGCTGCCTCGCCGGGACACTTTCTGCGACGGCAGCGCAAGGCGCCCCTGCCGCGCTTCCCGCCGTTGCGCGCGTGCGCGCCATGGCCGAGGCGCAGGGCTTCGCGGGCACGATCCTGCTGGGCCAGGCGGACGGAAGCTACCGGGTCGCGACGGTCGGCACGTCTGCGCTGCGCGAAGATGCAGTCTGGCGCTGGGCCTCGATCACCAAGCAGCTCGTCGCGGTGATCGCGATGCAGGAGGTGGCGCGCGGCAAGCTCGATCTGTCGGCGCCGGTGACGCGCTACTGGCCGGACTGGAACGCCCCGCACGGCGGCGAGATCCGCGTCTACGACCTGCTCAAGCACGAGAGCGGTCTGCCCGATCCCGACGAATCGCCCCGCGACCCGGACGGTGTTCCGAACTTCTATACGAGCGCCCTCGCCGCGCCCCAAATCGCCGCCGCCCGCTATTGCGCGGGCAAGCCCGCCGGCCCGCCGCGCAAGGCCTATGTCTATAACAACTGCGACGCCATCGTGCTGGGCGAAGTCCTGCGCCGGATCACCGGAAAGGCGCTGCCGGCGCTGCTCGAAGAGCGCATCGCCCGCCCCCTCGCGCTGCGCAGCCTCGGCGTCTACCGCGTCGGCAAGCCGCGCCCCCCGGACCACGTGCGTCCCATCGGCGAGGGCGCCGCACGCGATCCGCTGATCGACCTCGGCGCCTATGGCGCGGCGGGCAGCGCCTACGGCACGATCGCCGACCTCTGGCGTTTCGACCACGCGCTGATGACCGGCAAGCTGCTCGCCGCGCCCGAGCGCGAGGTCCTGTGGGCGAGCACGATGAAGGGCGGGTGGCGCGCGCTGTTCCAGTGGACCTACCCCGTGCGGTTCGAGGCCTGCGACGCGCCGGTGCGCGTGGTCGAACGGCAGGGCCTGGTGCAGGGCGTAGAACTGCGCAACTACCTGCTGCCCCAATCGAATCAGGCCGTTATCCTGTTCGGGAACAAGCGCCCTCTGCGCTTCGGCCAGCCCTGGGAGGGCAAGGGCCTGGCGCACAATCTCATCGCGAAAGTAGCATGCCCATGAACGAAAGACTGCGCCTCGGCGTGAACATCGATCACGTCGCCACGATCCGCAACGCGCGCGGTGGCGACCATCCCGATCCGGCGCGCGCCGCCGAAATCGTCGCGCAGGCGGGCGGCGACGGCATTACCGTGCACTTGCGCGAGGACCGCCGCCACATCCGCGACCACGATCTCGAACGCGTCCAGGCGGCCACCGGGCTGCCGCTCAACCTGGAAATGGCCACGACCGACGAGATGGTCGAGATCGCGCTGCGCCATGCGCCGCACGCGGCCTGCATCGTTCCCGAAAAGCGCGAGGAGCGCACCACCGAGGGCGGGCTCGACGCCGCCGGGCTGCACAACCAGCTCGCGCCGATCGTCGCGCGCCTGTCCGATGCGGGTGTGCGGGTGAGCCTGTTCATCGAGCCCGATCCGCGCCAGGTCGAGGCGGCGATGAAGCTCGGCGCCCCGGTGGTCGAGCTTCACACGGGCGAATACGCCCATGCTTTCGATCATCCCGGCCAGCCCGAGCAGCTCGCCTACGAACTCAAGCGCATCACCGACATGGCCGCGCTCGCCGCAAAGAACGGGATCGAGCCGCACGCGGGCCACGGCCTCACTTATGACAACGTTCAGCCGATCGCGGCGATCCCGCAACTGGCGGAGCTCAACATCGGCCACTACCTGATCGGCGAGGCCATCTTCACCGGGCTCGAGGCAAGCGTGAGAAGGATGCGGACCCTGATGGACGAAGCGCGGTGATCATCGGCCTCGGCTCCGACTTGTGCAACATCGAGCGGATCGCCAATTCGCTCGAGCGTTTCGGCGAGCGCTTCGAGAACCGCGTCTTCACCGAGATCGAGCGCGCCAAGGCGCGGCGCCGCCCCTTCACCATCGCCGGAACCTACGCCAAGCGCTTCGCCGCCAAGGAAGCCTTTTCGAAGGCGGTCGGCACCGGCTTCAAGGCCGGGGTGTTCATGAAGGACATCGGCGTCGTCAACGCCCGGTCGGGCGCGCCCACGCTGGCGCTCACCGGCGGCGCGGCGCAGCGCCTTGCCGCGCTCACGCCCGAGGGTCACGAACCGGTGATTCACCTGACGCTCACCGACGATCACCCATGGGCGCAGGCCTTCGTGGTAATTGAAGCAAGGCCTTTATGAACGGACCCCGACCCATGCCCGCACCCAACAGCCAGCCCAAGGAAAAGGTAAGCTGGGCTTCCGAACTGCGCGGGCTCGCGCTGATGCTGCTCGCGGTGCTGGCGTTCCACTCGCTCGTCGCCAAGCCGTTCTACATTCCCTCGATCTCGATGATGCCAAACCTGCTGGTCGGCGACCGTCTGGTGGTAAGCAAGTTTCCCTATGGCTGGAACTGGTCGTCGCTCAGCTTCCATCTGCTGCCGCGCGGCACCTGGCGTCTTTTCGGGGCGAATCCCGAGTACGGCGACATCGTCATCGTCGTGCCGCGCAACCGGCGCGAGGACCTGATCAAGCGCGTCGTCGCGCTGCCCGGAGACCGGATCGCGGTAGTCAACGGCCAGATCGTGCTCAACGGCAAGCCGGTGCCGCAGGAAGTGGAGCCCACGCTCGAACTCGCGGTCGATCCCAACCAGCCCTGCGAGGACTACACCTTTCCGCGCCTGCGGCGCCGCACGCCTGTCGGAACCGAAGCATGCGAATTGCCGGTGCTGCGCGAAACTTTGCCCAACGGCGCGAGTTATCTGGTCATCGATCACATGAACCAGGAACTCGACAACATGGCCGAGATCGAGGTTCCGGAGGGGCACGTATTCCTGATGGGCGACAACCGCGACCATTCGGCCGACAGCCGCGAACCGCTCGACCTCAACGGGCTGGGCGGTCCGGTGCCGCTTTCCGACATCGGCGGCCGCGCCGAATTCGTAACCTTCTCGCTCGACGGCACCCAGAGCTGGAACCCCCTGAGCTGGTGGCCGGCGCTGCGTGACGGCCGTTCGTGGACGACGTTGCGCCCGGCGATCGCAAGCGACGGGGAATGAGCGAGGGTCAATCAGAGGACCCGAGCCGGCCCCATGTCGGCCCCGGCCCGACCGATATCGACGATCCGCTGATCCGCACCGAAGCGCGCAAGGCTTTCGTCTGGCTCGGCGTGGCCGCCGCGTTCGCGCTCGCCGTCCTGCTTTCGGGTTCGCTGCTGGTGATCTTCGGCGGGGTGGTCTTTGCCGCGCTGATCGACGGCGGCGCGCGCCTTCTGCGCCGTGTCCTTCCCATCGCTCGCGGCTGGCGCGTGGCGATCATACTCGTCGCCGCCGCGCTATTCCTGCTGTGGACGGCGCAATTCGCGGGCAACCAGATCGCGGTGCAGGCGGCGGCGCTGCCCTCCACGGTCGAAACCCAGTTCTTCAAGGGTCTCGCCTGGCTGCAGCAGCGCGGCTTCGACATCGAGGCCGACGACGTCCGGCGGCTTGCGCAAGAGGCGATGGGCGGGATCGGCCAGCTCACCCGGGCCGTGGGCGGGATCATCGGCGCCTTCACCACGATGTTCCTGATCCTGGTGCTCGGCATCTATTTCGCGCTCGAGCCTCGGCTCTACCGCAGGGGCGTGGCCTGGATGCTCCCCGCCGACCGGCGCGACTACTTCCGCGAGACGACCGAGGAAATGGCCGGCGCCCTGCGCCGCCTCCTCGCCGGACGGCTGCTCGGCATGACCGTCGAAGGCATCGCGACCTGGCTGCTGCTCGAAATCTATGGCGTGCCGATGGCCGCGCTGCTGGGCCTGATCACCGGCCTCCTCGCCTTCCTGCCCAACATCGGCGCGCCGATCTCGGGGGCGATCATGGTCATGGTCGGCTTTTCCGGCGGGGTCGACATGGGCATCTTCACGATCATCGTCTACGTCGTGGTGCAGACCGTCGACGGCTACGTGATCGTGCCGATGATCGCGCGCAAAACGGTCGACCTTCCGCCCGCGCTGGTGCTCGCCGCCCAGCTCATCATGGGCGTGCTGTTCGGCATTCTCGGCCTCGCGCTGGCCGATCCGCTGGTGGCGATGATCAAGGTCTGGCTCGAGCGCGAAGCCGCCCGCCACGAGAATGGCGGCGCCTCCGATGCGGATGGCCGGGACGACGAGGGCATGGAGACAGCCTGACATCATGGCCCGCAAGTTCCTGTACGTCGTCGCCGGACTGACCGTGCTCGTGTTCGCCGTGCTGGTGGCGCTGCGGCTCTTCGCCGAGGATCTGACGCGATTCGCCTTCGTCCCCGACGAGGCCTTCACCCAACCACCCCCCGCCGACCGGCCCGACTACGCCGAAGCGCGGTTCTGGATCGCGCGCCCCGGCCTGGAGAGCAACCCGGCGCAGTGGCGGCCGCGCCTGTCCGCCCCGAACGACGAGGCGAGCACGGCGCCCCAGAGCCCGGCCCCGGAAGCGCAGCAACCGGACGCGCTCGAACCGCTACCCGTGAGCGTGTTCTTCGTTCACCCCACAAGCTTCATTTCGCGCGACGCGTGGAACGGGCCGATCGACGAGCCGACCGCCCGCACGCGCGCCGAGCTGTTCGTTCGCGGGATGGGCAGTCCGTTCGGGCAGGCCGCGCATTTCTGGGCGCCGCGCTATCGCCAGGCGACGATCGGCGCCTTCCTCACCGACGACCCGCGCGCGATGATGGCGCTCGATCTCGCCTATGCCGACGTGCTCGCCGCGTTCGACACGTTCGTGAGGGAAACGCCCCCCGACGAGCCGATCGTGCTCGCCGGCCACAGCCAGGGCGCCTTCATCCTGCGCCGCCTGCTCAAGGACCGCGTCGCCGGCCAGCCGCTCGCCGATCGCGTGGCCGCCGCCTACGTCATCGGATGGCCGGTCTCGATCACGCACGATCTGCCCGCGATGGGCCTGCCCGCCTGCGAGCGGGCCGACGACACCGGCTGCATCGTGAGCTGGCTCAGCTTCGCCGATCCCGCCGAGACCGACATGCTGCGCGAAGCCTATTCCGCCAAGCCCGGGCTCGACGGCAAGCCGGTCGGCACGAGCCCGTTTGTCTGCGTGAACCCGATCAGTGGCGTGCGCAACGGCAGCGCCGAGGCGGCACGCAATCTCGGCACGCTGGTGCCCGATTTCGAAACCGAGCCGATGGCGATGGATGCCGAACTGGTGGCAGGCGTCGTGCCCGCGCGGTGCGAGCGCGACGACCTGCTCCACATCGGCGATCCGCCCGATCTCGACCTCGGTCCCTACGTCCTGCCGGGCAACAACTACCACCTCTACGATATCCCGCTGTTCTGGGCTAACCTGCGCGAGGATTTCAGGCGGAGAATGGCGGCTTGGGAGGCAAGGACCGGGACCCCGCGGTGACAGCGCTCGTCACCACCGGCGCGCTCGAATTTCGCGAGGCGCTGCCCTCGGGCGGCGCGTTGATGGCGCTCGATCTCGGCACCCAGACGATCGGCACCGCCTTCTGCGACGCCGGGTGGCGCTTCGCCTCGCCGGGAAAGACGCTCAGGCGCGGCAAGTTCGGCGCCGACAAGGCCCTGCTTTCGGCCCTCGCGCAAGAGCGCGGCGTGCACGGGATCGTGATCGGCCTGCCGCTCAACATGGACGGCTCGGAAGGACCGCGTTCGCAATCGAGCCGGGCCTATGCGCGCAATCTCTCGGCGCTCGGCCTGCCGATCCTGCTGTGGGACGAACGCTGGTCGACCACCAGCGCCGAGCGCGGCCTGATCGACCAGGACATGAGCCGGGCCAAGCGCGCCGGACGGATCGATTCGGCCGCCGCCGCGGTGATCCTGCAGGCAGCGATCGACGCGCTCGCGGGCAGCGCGTTCTAGCCTTCGGCGAGCTGCCGCCGATGCGCGGAGGCCTCCTTCGCGACGAGCCGGGCGCCGCTCGCCTCTGCCTTGCGCCACAAGGCCTCGCATTCGGCGCGCGAGGCGATCGAGGCCAGCGCCTCGAAGGCATGAAGCCGCATCCGGTCGCTGGGATGCGAGGCGGCGAAACGCTCGGCAAGGTCCTTCGCCTCCTCGCCGCCCAGCCCGACCGCGATGCGCAGGAAGGCCTCGCTCGCGCCGGGGTTGAGGATTTGCGAGACCGTGCCCTTCTCAACATCGAAGGCGTATTGATCGAACCACGCCACCGACGGATCGACGTGCATCAGGTTTAGCGAGACCGACAGCGAATCGGCAGGCCACTGGACATGCACGTCGCGGTGCGCGCGGTAGTGCAGGACATGACCGGGATCGAGCCGGGAGCGGCCGGTGAAGCGCAAGCCGACCGGCTCGCCGCGCCACCCCGAAACGTCAGCGAACTCATACTCGTAGGCCTCGCTCCAGTAGCCCGGACCGAAATAGCCCAGAGTGAGGAAATCGAAGTTGTGATCGTGCGCGAGTCCGTAGGTGAAGCTCGCATTGCCGCTCGCGAGCAGCATCTGTTCGCGCTCGCTCGGCCAGATCGCAGCGCGTAGCATGAAGCCAGCCTCGGAGCGTCGCGCGAGCGGGATCACTTGCGGACCATATCCGCCATCCTCATCGCCCTCGCGGCCCGCCGTCGCCAGCCGCGCGATCAGGATATCGCCGAGAAACGCCCGGTTCGCCCCCAGACGCCGCAGCCAGCCGGCCGCGTGAAGCAGGCTGTGCTCCTCACGCGGGTCGAAGCCCGACGCGCTCAGGGCATCGACACAGGCCTCGAGCGAGGCTACCGCCCCGTCCCCCTGCCCCGCCTCGACTATGCGCGGCACGACACGAGGTCCGCCAGCCCGGAGTGCGCCGCGAGCAAGTCGTCGCGCAGCGCGGCGGCCAGTCCGGCGATCGGATCGTCGGCGCGCGCGGCAATCTCGCACAGCGTGTCGAGGCCCGCCCGCGTGTCGAGCGCGATCGCCTCGCGTGCCGCGCGCCAGCGCAGCGGGGCGCTGCCGGGTCCGCGCGCGATTGCGGTGATCGCCGGAACCGCGTCCTGGCGGTCCATCGCGCGCAGCAGCGTCATCGTGAGCAGGGCACTGCTCTCGGCGGCGCTGGCGCTGGTGCGACGCACCGGAGCGCCATTCGCCAGCCGCAGCTCGTCCGTCGGCTCGGCGCCGCACCGGCGTTGCAGCCTGAGCAGCACGAGACAGCCGTCGATGCCGGTCAGACGAAGCGCCGTCTCGCGTCCGTCGCGAACGACGACATCGCCGCAGGCCAGCGTGCGCGGGCTGCGGCTGAGCGCGCCGCCCGATCCATCCCCGCGAGGTCTCGAGACGATTTCCGCGCGCGCCGTTCCAGCGAGCACGCGATCCCAGGTCTCGATGTCGGGAAATGCGACGCTCACCGCGGTGTCGGCAACGGGAGCGGCCTCGCAAGCCACCAGCGTCAGACTCACCGTTCCGGTGCGCGCAAGCAGGAGCGTGGAGCGGCGGCCATTGGTGAAGTGCCGCAGAGCCACGTGCCCCAGCGGCTGATCCGAAAGCGCCGCGCCGATCGCGGCGGCAAAGTCCGCGGCGAATTGCCGCGAGGGCCCCGGCTCGGCGCCGAACAGCTCGGCGAGGGCGGGCAGGCGCTCCACGGCGGCGCCCCCGGTCAGTTCTCCCATCGCGGCGATGACGCGCGCAACCTGCGGCCGTGCGCGCCAGGTCCGCACCGCCTCGCGCATCCCGGCCTGGATCGTGCGCGACAGGTCCGGATCGCGCCGAAGCGCGGCGATCTCCGGCCTCACCTGCATGCGGCCGGCCGCTCAGGCGATATTGTAGAGGAAAGTCATCAGGATGATGAGTGAATCGTCCGATCCGCTCGCGTCCGCCGTCTCGGACGAACTGCCATAGAGCGCGATCGGAAGATCGTCGTCGGGCAAGGTCGAAATATCGATACGCGGAATGGTCATCTGTCGTCCCGGTGGCTTGATGAGAACGCTATTCTCATAAGGCCTTTCCCCTAAGTTCCAGAATCCTATTCCGTTAAAACATTGTAATCGGAACCGGGGCATCGCAGTACGACGCTCAATCCCTCGGACACGACGACTTGGGCGCCGCTCGCGATTACTTCGCGGCGAGCGTCCGCACGCGCGCGATGAAGCACGGCAAGCGGCACATCCGGTTCATGGACGATCCGGTCGGCGCTGCCGAGCAGGCGCGCCTCGCGCAGGGTCAGGTCTTCCGGATCTTCGCTGCGCAGGACGATCTCGACCAGCGTGCCGGTGCCGCCCGTGTCCGCGGTCTCGACCCAGCTCTCGACGCGCGTCGCGCTTCGCTCCGACAGCGGATCGAGCGCGCCACCCTCGCCCAGCGCCGCGTCGAGCGCGCGCCGCCGGTCACCCGCGTCGGGCCAGCGCGCGCGCAGCCGCGTCCTCGCCGCATGGAGCGCCTCGGCGAGCCGCCCCAGCGAATGCGGCAGCAGCGCTTCGAGACGCAGCCGCAACGCCTTCGCCAGCCCCGCCGAGGCCCCGCCGGTCCCGATCGCCACCAACACCGGCGAGCGGTCGAGGATCGAAGGCACGGTGAAGTCGCATAGCTGGGGCCGGTCGGCCGCGTTGACCAGCAGCCCGGCGCGGCGCAGCCGGATTGCGTCCGCCTGCGCCCTCGCATCGTCCTCATGCGCGATGAAGGCGATCCGCGCGCCCTTGTCGATGCCTGCCTCGATCTCGTCGATCACCACCGCGCCGGCGCGTTCGACCAACCGCCGCTTGGCCTCGGCCGCGTCCCCCGCACCCAGCACGATCACCGGCTGCCCGGTGATACGGTGGAACAGGGGCAGCGCGCCTAGCAAGCGCTCACTCCAGCCATTCGGGCACGCGCTCGGTGGCGAGGATCGCGGCGGGCTCGATCCGCTCGGCGACGACCGACCACTTGTCGCCGTCGACCATGACCTCGGGCACCAGCGGGCGGCTGTTGTAAGTGTTCGCCATCGTCGCGCCATAGGCACCGGCGGTGCGAAACACCGCGAGATCGCCCGCCTTCACCGCGTCGATCTCGCGGCCCATCGCGAAGGTATCCGAACTCTCGCAGATCGGGCCCACGACATTGGCGATCATCGTTTCGCCAGTCGGCGTCACGGCGGCGAAATCGTGCCAGGCATCGTACATCGCCGGACGGGCGAGATCGTTCATCGCCGCGTCGACGACGACGAAGGGATTGATCGCGCCGGGCTTGACCCGGATCACTTCGGTGACGAGCACGCCCGAATTGCCCGAGATCACGCGGCCCGGCTCGAACATGACGGTCACGCCCCAATCGCGCGCGACGCTCGCCACCATCGCCCCGTATTCGGCGGGGCCCGGAAGGGACTCGCCGCTGCGATAGGGCACGCCGAGCCCGCCGCCGAGATCCATGTGCGTGACCTCGAGACCCTGCGAGCGCAGGCTCTCCATCAGCGCGCCCATCTTGAGGAAGGCCTGCCGCGAAGGCTCGAGATCGCCGATCTGACTGCCGATGTGCACCGCAAGGCCACGCATCTCGAGCCCGTCGAGCGCGCAGAGCCGCGCATAGATCGCGGGCGCCGCGTCGTAGGCGACGCCGAACTTGTTCTCGGCCTTGCCGGTCGAGATCTTGGCATGGGTCCTGGCGTCGACATCGGGATTGACCCGCAGCGTCGCCACCGCCCTGACCCCGCGCGCCGCGGCGAGAGCGGCAAGCTCGACGCCTTCCTCCTCGCTCTCGAGGTTGAACTGTCCGAGGCCCGCGTCGAGCGCCTCGGTCATCTCGCGCGCGGTCTTGCCGACGCCCGAAAAGACGATGTCGCTGCCCGCGATCCCCGCCGCGAGCGCGCGGTGCATCTCGCCCGCCGAAACCACGTCGGCGCCATAGCCCTCGCGCGCCAGCACGCGCAGCACCGCAAGGTTCGGGTTCGACTTGACCGCGAAGGCGAGGTGGATGCTGGGAAGGCCCGAAAGCGCTTCGCGGAACACGCGGGCGTGACGTTCGAGCGTGGCCCGCGAATAGACGTAGACCGGCGTGCCGACCGCTTCGGCGATCGCGGCAAGCGAGACATTCTCGGCGTGGAGCACGCCGTCCTTGAGCTGAAAGTAATCCATGGGCCTCTAGCGGTTCGGCTCTTCGGGCGGCGGCAGATCGTAAGGATCGTCCTCGCGCTCTTCCGAGCGGGTGCGCAATTCGACGCTGCGCTCGGGCACCGCCTGCGTCGGCGGTTCGAGCAGCTCGCTTGCGGTGGGCTGCACTTCGCGGCCATAAGGCGCGGGCGGCAGGTCCTGCCCCGGCTTGAGCCCCAGCGAGGATTTCGTGCCGCAGGCGGCCAGCGGCAGGACGAGCAACAGAAGCAGGATCTTGCGCAAGTCGCTCACTCCATACCCAGAGCCGTGCGCGCCTCGGCGACGCGCTGGCGGACCTGCCCGGGCGCGGTGCCGCCGTGCGAGTTGCGCGCGGCGACCGACGCCTCGACCGAGAGCGCGGAGAATACGCGTTCGTCGATGCGGCTGTCGATGGCCTTGAGATCATCGAGCGGCAACCGGTCGAGCGCCACGCCGCGCTCCTCGGCGAGCTTCACCGCCGCGCCGGTGATGTGGTGCGCCTCGCGGAACGGGATGTCGCCCTCGCGCACCAGCCAGTCGGCAAGGTCGGTCGCGGTGGCATAGCCCAGCTCGGCCGCCTGGCGCATGCGATCGGTGCGAAAGCGCGTGTCCGCGACCATCCCGGTCATCGCCGCAATCGAGAGCGCGAGCAGCCCCGCCGCCTCGAACACCGGCGGCTTGTCGTCCTGCATGTCCTTCGAATAGGCGAGCGGCAGGCCCTTCATGGTCATCATCAGGCTCACGAGGCAGCCGCTGATCCGCCCGGCATGGCCGCGCACCAGCTCGGCCGCGTCGGGGTTCTTCTTCTGCGGCATGATCGAGCTGCCGGTCGAGAGCGTGTCGGGCAGCGCGGCGAAGCCGAAAGGCTGGCTCGCCCAGATGATGAACTCCTCGGCGAGCCGCGAGAGGTGCAGCGCGCACTGGCTGGCGGCCATGAGGTAGTCGAGCGCGAAGTCACGGTCGGAGACCGAATCGAGGCTGTTCGCGGTCGGCCCGTCGAACCCGAGCGCCTGCGCGGTCATCTCGCGGTCGATCGGAAAGCCCGTCCCGGCAAGCGCGGCCGAGCCGAGCGGGCAGCGGTTGAGCCGCGCGCGCGCGTCGGAAAAGCGCGAGCGGTCGCGCGCGGCCATCTCGTAATAGGCCATGAGGTGGTGGCCGAGCGTCACCGGCTGCGCGGTCTGGAGATGGGTGAAGCCGGGCATGATGCTCTCGACGTGCTCGCCCGCGCGGCTTACCAGCTCCCTTTGGAGCGCGGCGAGCCCGGCGTCGGCCTGGTCGATCGCGTCGCGGACCCACAGGCGGAAGTCGGTCGCCACCTGGTCGTTGCGGCTGCGCGCGGTGTGGAGCCGCCCCGCCGCCGGGCCGATCAGTTCGGCGAGGCGCGATTCGGTCGTCATGTGGATGTCCTCGAGGTTCCAGTCCTCGGGCACCCCGTCCGCCTCGTATTCGGCGGCGACCGCATCGAGCCCCCGCTCGATCGTCACCGCGTCGTCGGACGAGACGATCCCCATCGCGCCGAGCATCGCGACATGCGCCTTGCTCGCGGCGATGTCCTGCCGCCAGAGCGCCTTGTCGAAGGGGATCGAGGCATTTATCTCGCGCATGATCGCCGAGGGCCCCTCGGCGAACCGCCCGCCCCACATCTGATTGGAGCCTGCCTTGTTGTCCCGTTCGCTCAAGCTTGCCGTCCTTGGTTGCACCCTGCTGGCCGGCGGCTGCGATAGGGGAGCCGATGCCCCCGCGCAACCGCAGGAATCCGCCGCCGCGACGCCGCCCGACGCGCCAGGCGCGGCGAGCAAGAAGCTCGACCGCAGCCACAAGGGCGAGCCGCTGCCCCGGATCACGGTGAAGGACGCCGAGGGCAAGACCCTGGCGCTCCCCTCGCTCAAGGGCAAGCCGGCGCTGGTAAACCTGTGGGCGACCTGGTGTGCGCCGTGCATCGCCGAACTGCCGACGCTCGACGCGATCGCCGCCGAGGGCCGGATCGCGGTCGTCACCGTCTCGCAGGACATGGGCAAGCCCGAGGAAGTCGCCGCGTTCCTCAAGGCCAAGGGCGGCGAGAACCTGCCCGCCTGGCTCGACCCGGAAAACGACCTCGCCTTCCAGTACGGCGGCGGCGTGCTGCCGACGAGCGTGCTCTACGACGCCGAGGGCCGCGAAGTCTGGCGCTACGTCGGCGGTAACGAGTGGGACAACGCCGAGGCCAGGGCGCTGCTCGCCGAGGCCGGCTGACCGCCGCCGCGCCGCCGGAGAACTTCACGAAGTTTGGTCACGTGGCGCATGACGAGTTTTCGCGCCGAACCGACCCGCGCGCCTTGCCTTGCGCGCGCTGCTGCTGACCACCGACAATGCGAAAGAGCGGGTGCCGGGATTTTCGCAGATTGCGAAGGTGTAGGACAGGCAAAGCCGAACCTCCGCTTCCGGCGCGCGGCGTCCGGACCCGTCGCACGAGAGCAATCATCGGCGTTGTTGCCGGGACGATTGCCTGCCACCTTGATCCGCCCCTAAGACGCGGGGCGCGCCTTCATCGGGGGCAAAGACTTCGCGCATCGAGACCGGGACAGCATGACACCGCACGAGTTCCTCAAGAAATGGCGTCACGCGGAGCTGAAGGAACGCTCGGCCTCGCACAGTCACTTCATCGATCTGTGCGCGTTGCTCGGCGTGGCCGATCCCGTCAGCGCCGATCCCAGCGGCGAATGGTTCACCTTCGAGAAGGGGGCGACCAAGACCGGCGGCGGCGAAGGCTGGGCCGACGTCTGGCGAAAGGGGTGCTTCGCCTGGGAATACAAGGGGCGGCGCAAGGATCTGAAGGCCGCCTTCAACCAGCTTCTGCAATACAGCATCGCGCTGCAGAACCCGCCGCTGCTGATCGTGTCCGACATGGACCGTATCCGCATCCACACCAACTGGACCAACACTGTTCAGGAGGTCCACGAATTTGCGACCGAGGACCTGCTCGACGGATCGGTGCGCGACCGGCTGAAGGCCGCTTTCACCGACCCCGACGCGTTCAAGCCGGCCAAGTCGCGCCAGACGCTGACCGAGGAAACCGCCGCCGAGTTCGCCGGTCTGGCGCAGCGGTTGCGCGATCGCGGCCACGATCCGCAGGCCGTCGCGCATTTCATCAACCGGCTGGTGTTCTGCATGTTCGCCGAGGACGTCGGCCTGCTGCCCGATCACCTGTTCACTAAGATGCTGCGCGCCAGCCAGGCAAGGCCCGAACGCTTCGAGACCAACGCGCGCAAGCTGTTCGCGGCGATGGCGGCGGGCGGCGACATCGATTTCGAACCGATCGAATGGTTCAACGGCGGCCTGTTCGACAACGATGACGCGCTGCCGGTCACCGACGAGGATATCGGCCAGCTTCTTCAGGCCGCCGGGCGCGACTGGTCGCAGATCGACCCCTCGATCCTCGGCACGCTGTTCGAGCGCGGGCTGGACCCGTCCAAGCGCAGCCAGCTTGGCGCGCACTACACCGATCGCGACAAGATTATGCTGATCGTGACGCCGGTGATCATCGACCCGCTCGAAGCGGAATGGGCCGAGGCGCTGGCGCAGATGACCGCGCTGGTCGAAAAGGCGCCGAAGCAGACGAAAGACAGGCTGCTGCGCGGCGCCGAACTGGCGAGGCGCACGCGCGCGCTCAACGAGGCCGAGGCGATTCACAGCGCCTTCATCGAGCGGCTGGCGAATTTCCGCGTACTCGATCCGGCCTGCGGCTCGGGCAATTTCCTCTACCTCGCATTGAAGGCGCTCAAGGATATCGAGCACCGCGCGAACCTCGATGCCGAAGCGCTCGGCCTGCCGCGCGGCTTTCCGCGCGTGGGTCCCGAATGTGTGCTGGGGATCGAACTCAACCCCTATGCCGCAGAACTGGCGCGGGTGTCGGTGTGGATCGGCGAAATCCAGTGGATGCGCCGCAACGGTTTCGACGCGGCGAAGAATCCGGTCCTGCGGCCGCTGGATACGATCGAGTGCCGAGATGCGGTGCTCGTGACCGACGAAGCGGGCACTCCGTTGCCCGGCCCGGATGGCAAGCCCCAGCGGGCGGAATGGCCCGAGGCGGATGTGGTGATCGGAAACCCGCCGTTTTTGGGCAACAAGAAGATGATCGGGGAGCTTGGCGAGAACTATACCATCGCCCTGCGCAAGGCGTGGCCGGAAGTCCCCGGCGGGGTGGATTTGGTCTGCTACTGGTTCGCCCAGGCATGGGCTATGATGCAGGCCGAACGACTTAAGCGGGCAGGGCTTGTATCCACCAATTCGATCCGGGGCGGCGCGAACCGGGAAGTCCTCAAACACATCACCGAGTATGGTCGTATTTTTGAGGCATGGAGCGACCAAGAATGGACTGTCGATGGCGCGGCAGTGCGTGTTTCGCTTGTGTGCTTCGATCGCGATTCTTCGAAGCAAGCCGTTCTCGACGGTGCCATCGTCGCCGCTATCTTCGCCGATCTTTCAGGGATTCGTGGAGGCGCGGACCTGACCTCCGCAGTCCGCTTAGCACCTAACCGAAATATCTCTTTCCAAGGACCAGTCAAGGTGGGTCCATTTGACGTCGAGGGTCACGTCGCACGCTCATGGCTAGTTCTTCCGGCCAATCCGCATGGCAGGAGGAATGTCGATGTCCTGTTCCCCCTGTTGAATGGAAGTGACATTACTCGCCGAACGTCGGATCGGTGGATCATTAATTTTGGGGAGCGCTCAGAGACCGAGTCCGCTCTGTATGAAGCTCCGTTTGAGTTCGTGCGGGAGATCGTCAAACCCCTCCGAGAAAAAAACAGGGATCAAGGACGGCGTGAGAACTGGTGGCGATTAGGGCGGTCTGGTCGGGAGTTAGTCGAATCGAGCCTCAAACTCTCACGAGCAATCTTTACACCTCGAGTGGCGAAACACCGGATTTTCATTTGGGCTTTGCCGAAGGTTTTGCCGGATAGCCGGGTTGCAATAATCTGTCGGGATGACGACACAACCTTCGGTATTCTCCATTCTAGATTTCACGAGTTATGGTCTCTTGCGCTTGGCGGCTGGCATGGAGTGGGGAACGACCCACAATATACACCCTCTATAGGGTTCGAGACCTTCCCCTTCCCCGAGGGACTCACCCCCGACGTTCCCGCCGCCGACTACGCCGACGATCCGCGTGCACAAGAGATCGCGGCAGCGGCGACGCGGTTGAACGAACTGCGCGAAAACTGGCTCAATCCCGACAATCTGGTCGTGCGCGAGCCCGAAGTGGTCCCCGGCTATCCCGACCGCATCCTGCCGAAGGACGAAGCGGCGGCGAAGGAACTTAAGAAGCGCACGCTTACCAATCTCTACAATGCGCGCCCGCAATGGCTCGCCAATGCGCATGCGGCGCTCGATGAAGCGGTGGCGGACGCCTATGGCTGGGGCAACGACTGGCGCGCGGGTCTGCTCACCGACGACGAGATACTGGCCCGGCTGTTTCGCCTGAATCAGGAACGGGCCGCCCTGCAATCCGACTGAAATGGTCTCACGAGGTCCCGCGCCGATGCGGTTCCGCTCCATCGCGGACCTCAGACCTGCGGAAACACCCCCGGCTCGCCCAGCCGCGAGCCCACCGGCGGATAGCCCTGCGGCAGCTTGTCGGTGAACCAGATCAGCCGGCCTTGCGCGTGTTCGGGGGCGATGGCGATGCGGTCGCTCGGCTCGCCGATCAGGGGGAGGTTGCGCCAGCGCAGGTAGTCGGCGGCGGCCTGCGCGTCGGCGACCTTGTAGACGAGGTGGTAGATGCCCTTCGTATTCGCCGCGTGTCCGGCGACGTCGGAACCCGGCGCGCCTTCGAGGGCTTCGAGCATGGTGTCGCCAATCGCGAAGGCGGCGCAGCGCGCCTGCGGATGGGCGAGCGGGCGGGCGGAAAGCTCGGGCCATTCGAGGCGTCCGGCGAAGAGCGCGCGGGCGTCGTCGAGCGAGGGAGTGGAAACGCCGATCGCCTGCAGGCCCTCGATGCCGAGCGGGTGCTCCTCGCGCCATTTGTCGGGCCGCCACGCGGGATCGTTGCGCGGGTCGCCGGGCAGGTCCTGCCCCAGCACCTCGATGCGCATGCCAAGTGCTTCGTGGCGGGCGATGATGAAGTAGCTTTCCTCCATGCCCCGGTCCTGACGCACCGCGAATCCCCTCGCGGCGAACCAGGCGGCGGCGGCCTTGAGGTCGGCGACCCTGAGCGCGACGCCCAGCCAGCGCATCGGCGCGGCCGAGCGGCGCAGCATGTCGCCCAGCGGATTGCCCGGCTCGGCGCCGCGCCCCGCCGGCGCGATCGGGATGAGCATGGTGTCGCTCACCATCATCAGCCGTTCCTCGCGGTCGAAACCGTATTTCTCGGTCTCGGGCGTGATCAGCATCTCGAAGGCGGTCTCGGCGCCGAACACGTCGAGAAAGAAAGCGTCGCAGGCCGGGCGCAGCGCGTTGTCGGCGAGCGCCCAGCTCACGTGGGCGAGCGGCATGGCTACCATCGGTCCCCTCCCGGCCCGGCCCCGGCCTCGCGGGCCGGGGTCCGGAGCGATCAATACTTGGTCGGCGCGCCCTTGCCCATGTAGCGGGCGAGATTCATGTGCAGGCTCGCGACCGACCGCTCCATGTAGGGGTTGGGCTGCGCGCCGCGGAAACCCGCGTTCTTCATCCCCTGCTGGACCGCGGCCATGTTGTTGAAGTCCTGCTGCAGCACGGGGGGCCAGTCGTCCGGCGCGGTGTATTCCCACTCGGTCTCGGGCGCCTCGCCTTCGGGGTAGAGCTCGTAGACCGCCGCCTCGAACACGCACTTGTCGGGATCGGTGCCGTAGGGCCGCGCCTGGTAGCACAGCATGTTGTTGACGGCGTGGCCAATCTGGAAGTTCGGGAAGATCTGCCAGGCGGTGCCCGCCTTGGCGGTGTGCTGCGGATCGACCACCGGCCACACGACCCCGCGCGCCGCGTCGATCTCGCGCGCGGTCTTGATCCAGTACATCGAGACCTCGGCCGCGGTGGTGCCCTCGGGCAGCTCGTCCTTCAGCCGGTTGGCGACGTCGACCAGCGTGCGGGTGGTGTTGGTGTTGGCGTTGTCCCAGGTGAAGTTCTGCAGGTCCGCCGTGGTCATGCGCGGGTCCTCGCCGGCGCCGAGGCGCAGCTTGCCGGAGTCTTCCTCCTGGCCCTTGGGCGCGTCGTAGCCGATGTTCGAATGGAGCCCCTGGTTGCGCGCCCAGCCGCGGAACTGGCCGAACTCCATGAACTCGGGATGGGTGGTGGAGACGTGGTAGGTCTCGGCGAAGGCCTCCATCGCGACCTTCCAGTTGCATTCGAACACCACCCACTTGCGCCAGCGCGGGCGCATGTTGTGAAGCTGGTAGGGCTCGAGCAGCCCGGCGGCGGGCGCAAGATAGTCCTCGAGCGGCATGGCCTCGGGATCGAGGTTGATCCAGACCCAGCCGCCCCAGGTGCCGACCTTGACTTGTCCGACGTCTGAGAGGCCATCGCACAGCCGGCCCTGCCAGTCTTCCTGATGCTCGATGAAGGTGTTCTTCCCATCGAGATCGAAGGTCCAGCCGTGGTAGCCGCAGATGAAGTTCGGCCGCGAGCCGCGCGCGTTGCGCTTGCCCGGCGGCACGTCGACGAGCTTGCGCCCCCGGTGCGGGCAGACGTTGTGGAGCGCGCCCACGGTATCGGGCGCGGAGCGCACCACGATCACCGAATCGTCGCCGATCTCGTAAGTGAAGTAGTTGCCCACCTCGGGAATATCGTCGAGCCGCCCGGCCTGGAGCCAGACCTTGCGCCACAGCTTGTCGCGTTCCTCGCGCGCGTATTCGGGCGAGACGTAGGCCTCGGCCGGGATGTTCACCGGCTCCAGCAGGTCTTCCGCCTCACGCACGATCTTGCCCAGTTCTCCCATCACGTTCCTCTGCTGTCTGTCCGCATTTGCGTTCGTTATCCCATTATTCGCACGGCGATGCAAACCGCCAGCGAGCTTTCATCGGATACATTGCGCCCTTGGCCTTTCCCCGAAAATGCGCAAGGGTCCGGCGCCGATACAAGTCAACCCGAGAGGAGAGATCATGAGCGACGAATCATCCGCCGTCATCCGCGAAGCGCGCAGGGACTGGGTGACCGAGCATCGCGAGATGTACCTCGAATCGGGCGGGGCCAAGGGACACATCATGGACATCCGCCCCGTCGGCGGTCCGTTCATGGGCACGCACCTCATGATCAAGTACACCGGGCGCAAGAGCGGCAAGGTCTTCATCACCCCGCTGTGCTATGCCGACATCGGCGGCGAGGTGGTGATCGTCGCCTCGAAGGGCGGCGCCGACGAGCACCCCGCCTGGTACCTCAACATCCGCGAGCAGAGCGAGATCGAATTCCAGATCGCCACCCAGGCGTTCCGCGGCACCTGGCGCGAGCCCGAAGGCGCCGAGCGCGAGGCCGTGTGGGACTTCATGGTCAAGTGCTATGGCTTCTACGGCGACTACCAGAAGTCGACCGACCGCCAGATCCCGCTGGTGATGATCCAGGCGACCGAGGAAATCCCGGTGTTCAAGGCCGAGGAGGCGACGGGGATGCGGTCGTACTGAGGCTCCGTCCCGGGCGGCCGGCAAGGGCATCGGCGAGCGCGGCGTCGAACTTCGCCGGCGCCTTGCCGATGCTCAGTAGGCTCCTCGGCGCGGCAGCGTGAGGAGGGCGAGGCTGGCCACCGCCATCATCCCGAAGGTGCCCCACAGGAAGCCCGCGTAGCTGTTGGTGCCGTCATAGACGGCCGCCGCCGCGAGCGGACCGAGGGCGGTGCCGACCGAGAGCGCGGCGAGCAGGCCGCCGTAAAGGCCGCCGAAGTTGCGCAGGCCGAAGTGGCGGCTGACGAGGTAGACGACCACGTCGATCTCCGAGCCGAGCGTCAGTCCGATGAAGGCCGCCGCGATCGCCAGCGCGGCGAACGAACTGTCGGCGAGCAGCAGGATCAGACACCCGCCGACCGGCAGCATGAACACCACCGCCCCCACCAGCGAGCCGGGAAAGCGGTCGAGCAGCAGGCCGGTGCCGAGCCGCCCGACGATCGAGAAGATGCCGATCACCGAGGCGATCCCCGCCGCCTCGACCGGGTCCGCGCCGCGATCGACGAGGATCGGTACGAAGTGCACGACCAGCCCGATGATGGTGAAGGTGAAGAACAGGCTGGCGACGAGCAGCCGCAGGTAGACCAGCGAGAACAGCGCCGGACGCAAGTCGTGGCCGGGCAGGTTGCGCTCGGTCCTTTCGGATTTCGCGGCCTTGTCCGGGCCGCGTTTTCGCGTTGGGCCGTCGTAGGCGCCGCGGAAGAACAGGTAGATAACCGGCAGCGTCACCGCGCCCCAGACCACCGCCATCCACAGCACGGCGCTGCGCCAGCCGAAGCGGCCGATCAGTTCGGTGCCCATCAGCGGGAACACCGAGATCGCCACCGAGGCGCCGCACAAGGTCACCGCGAAGGCGAGCCCGCGCGAGGCGTGGAAGCGCGAGGCGACCGCGCTCGTCCAGACCGATGCCTGGACCGGCAGCGCGGTCAGCGCGATCAGCCCCCACAGCAGATACCAGTTCCACGCCTCGCCGGTGGCTGTACCAAGCAGCGCGAAGGCCGCGCAGATCAGCGCGATCCCGGCGACCCCGAAGCGGCGCGGCCCGAAGCGGTCGACCGCGAGGCCGATCGCGATGCCGCCCACCGCCTGCACCAGCGTGGCGATGGTGAGCCCGAAGGTCACCTTGGTCCGCGACCAGCCGAAGTCCTCGGCCACGGGCAGGATGAACGGCCCGAGACCGTAGATGTGGATGACGCTGGTGGCATAGCCGAGCGCGGCGGCGATCGGCAGCATCGGATAGGCGCGCCACTCGGCGGCGGCGCTGGCCGGAGCCTCGGTCATGGAGCCTCGTTCTTCGCGGGGGATCGGACGGTCAATCTTCGTAGCGCAGATCGAGGTGGGTCTGCTCGCCGTTGGGGCCCATCGGCGAATCGTATTCCTCGATCACGCTGACCACCGGGTTGGCGTGGCTCGCGAAGAGATTCTTCTCGTCTTCCTTGACCATGTCGATGCGGTCGGGGCTGGCGATGATCTTCTGCGAGTTCTCGAAGTCCTCGCGGCTGTCCCACCAGATCTCCATCAGGCAATCGTAGCCCGGATCAATCACCTCGCCGGTCACCGGGTTCTTCTCGGGCTTGAGGTAGCGGCGGACATAGCGCCGCGCGTTGGGGATCGACGGCGCCCGGCCCATCCGCTTCGACAGCTTCGAGTGCTGGTTCTCGTAGTAGTCGAGGAACTCGTCCATCGTCATGTCCGGGCGCTTGCGGAAAAAGCAGATCTGCTTGAACATCGATGCGGCTCCCTCCTCAGGTCCTGGCCAGCGCGAGCACGCTGCCTTCGGCGTCCGCGCTCAGGTAGATCGTGCCGTCGCTCGCCGCGGCGATACCGACGAAGGTGTACATCGGCCCGCACATGTCCCCCACGCCGCCGAGCTGGGGCGCCTCGACGCCTTCGGGTCCGCCGATCGGAAGATCGCTGGCGATCGTCTCGCGCGCGCCGCCCGACAGGTCGCTGCGGACCACCGCCCGCGCGCCCGCGTCGGCGACGTAGAGCGCGCCGTCGTGAATGGCGATGCCCTCGGGCCGGGCAAGATCGTCGAGCACGGTCTCCTTGCGACCACCGGCAAGCTTGGCCACGCGGCCCGCGCCGCTTTCGGCGACATAGACGATCCCGTCCCCGTCAACCGCGACACCCATCGGTCGGTCGAGCCCGCTCGCCAGTTCCTCGGCATTGCCGCCCGCGATCGCGAGCACGCGGCCGGTCCCGTATTCTGCGGCGACCACCGCTCCGTCGGCGCCGAGCGCGACGCCCATCAGCCGGTCGTAGCCCTGCGCGAGCATCTCGTGCTCGGCGGCGGCGGGCGTCCAACGGGCGACGTCGCCGTTGGCGGTGGTGACGATCCACTGATCGGCGCCCGACGCCACGGCATCGCGTACCCATCCGGGGAAGCCGGGCGAGAACAGCATGCCAGCAAGCTGCAAGTCCTCGCCGGGCTGGAGCAGGTAGACGAAGCCGCCGTCGGCGACGAGCACGTGGCCGTTGGGGCCGACGGCGAGGCCGAGCGGCCATTGCAGGCCCTTGTCGACCAGCGGCCGGGTCTCGCCCGGCGCGACGATCTCGGTGATCGAGCCGTTGATGTGCGAGACGAAGGTGCGCCCGTCGGCGAAGGCGACGTTGTCGAGCCCGGGCTGGAGATCGGCGAGCACCGACTTCTCGCCGGTGCGGGGATCGATCCTGAGGACCTGCCCCGAATAGACCTGGGTCGAAACGATGTATCCGTCGGGATGGAACTTGACCGAATCGGGCACGCCGAGATCGCGCGCGACCACTTCGGGCTCGCCGCCCTCGAGGCCGACGCGCCAGATCTCGTTCGCGCCCTGCGCCGGGAAGTAGAGCTTGCCGTCGGGACCGACCTCGAAGGCGTTGACCATCGGCAGGCCCTCCAGGATGACGCGCGGCGCGCCGCCGTCGCGATCGAGCTCCATGATCCGCCCGCCGATCCGCAGCTCGCCCGCGATCAGGCGGCCCTGGTGATAGGTGATCGGGTTGGCCACCGGCATTTCGCCGTTGATCACGCGATAGTCGCCCGAGGGCGTCATCATCGAGACGCGGCCTTCTGTGATCTCGGTGCAATAGAGATTGCCCGCCTCGTCGAAGGCGAGATCGTCGGGGCCGATGATGGCGCCGCCGGTCGGACTGATGGTCTCGACCGCGCCCGAATTGACATCGACCGCGCTGACCGTGCTGCCCGCGACCTGCGCGACGTAGATCCGCCCGTCCGCGCCCGTGCGGATGCCGTTGGCGCCGTTGAGCCGGCTCGCCCGGGTCATCCGGTGCAGCGCCCAGCCCTCCGCGGGTTTCGCGGTCAATCCACCGGAATTTCGGCCGCTTGCCTCAAGCATGTATACATCCTCTCTCTCCCGGCGTTGCGCCGAGTCTCGTGCGAGTCCTAAGCAAGCGCCCAATCGTGTCAACGCGCTGCCTTTCGCCCCGGCGGCGCTCGCCTCTTCCTCGCCACCGCATGTTGCCTTGGCGCGGCTGCACGAATATGCGTGCAACGGCCCGATATTCGCCGGTCGGCGAAGGTGCGGATACGAAATTTCAGACAAGAGGATGCCATGGACGAAATGCGCTTCGACGGCCGGGTCGCGGTCATAACCGGCGGCGGACGCGGGCTCGGACGGTCCTACGCGCTGCTGCTTGCCGAGCGCGGCGCGAAAGTGGTGGTCAACGATCCGGGCGGCGCGATCCGGGGCGACGGCCCCGATGCCGCGGTCGCGCAATCGGTGGCCGACGAGATCCGCGCGGCGGGTGGTGAGGCGATCGCCAACACCGATTCGGTCGCCACGCCCGAAGGTGGCAAGGCGATCGTCCAGGCCGCGCTCGACGAATGGGGCCGGATCGACGTGCTGATCCACAACGCGGGCAACGTGCGCTACGGCGCGATTCGCGAAATGTCCTACGAGGATTTCCGCGCCGTGCTCGACGTCCACCTGCTCGGCGCGTTCCACGTCGTCCAGCCCGCGTTCGGGCCGATGTGCGACGCGGGCTACGGGCGGATCGTGCTGACCTCGTCGGTCGGCGGGGTCTACGGCAACCTGCGCTGCGTGAACTACGGCATGGCGAAGTCGGGCATGATCGGCCTCAACAACATCGCCGCGCTCGAGGGCGAGGAATTCGGAGTGAAGTGCAACATCATCGTGCCCGGCGCCGTGACGCGCATGGCCGAGGGGATCGACATCTCGCAGTACCCGCCGATGGGCCCCGAACTCGTCGCTCCCGTGGTGGGCTGGCTGGCGCACGAGGCCTGTCCGATCAGCGGCGAGATGATCGCCTCGATGGCCGGCCGGATCTCGCGCATGTTCATCGCCGAGACGAAGGGCGTCTACCGGCCGGAATGGACCATCGAGGACGTCGCCTCGGTCTGCGACGCGGTGCTCGACAAGGAAGGACTGCTCGACTTCGGGCTCCACGGCCACGTCGATCACATCGGCTACAGCTTCAAGATGGCCAGCGGCGCCCTCTAATGAACAACAGTGTTGACAAGTATACCGGCGCCTAACAAGGTCCGGAGCGACGCGGCGGCCGCTTTGAAATCGCCGCCAAAGAGAAGATTGGGACGGATATGACCTGCCTGAAGACGATCGTTCCCGAGCCCGAGGACATCGACATCCCGGCGCTCAAGGCCAAGTACAAGCAGGAGCGCGAAAAGCGCATGCGCAGCGAGGCGGGCGAGCAGTACGCCAGCCCCGAGGACAACTTCGTCTACGACACGCGCGAGCATGATCCGTTCGAGCCCGTGGTGCCGCGCGACGCGGTGGACGACGAGATCGACGTCGCCATTCTCGGCGCGGGCTGGACCGGCATCCTCGCCGCCTTCCATCTGCACCAGGCGGGCGTCACCAACTTTCGCCACATCGAGCACGCGGGCGGGTTCGGCGGCACCTGGTACTGGAACCGCTATCCCGGCATCCAGTGCGACAACGACGCCTATTGCTACCTGCCGCTGCTCGAGGAAATGGGCACCCTGCCCTCGAAGAAGTTCGCCGACGGCAAGGAGATCTACGACTACATCCAGACGATCGTCGACAAGTACGGCTTTCGCGACAAGGCGCTGCTCCACACCGAGATCACCGCGCTCAACTGGAGCGAGGACGCCAAGCGCTGGATCGTCTCGACCGACCGCGGGGACACGATCCGCGCGCGCTTCGTGGTGATGTGTGGCGGCACGCTGTCGACCCCGAAGTTCCCCGCGGTGCCCGGCATCCACCGCTTCAAGGGCAAGATGTTCCACACCAGCCGCTGGGACTACGACTATACCGGCGGTTCGTGGGAGAGCCCGGTGCTCGACAAGCTCGCCGACAAGACCGTGGCGATCCTCGGCACCGGAGCGACGTCGATCCAGGCGGTGCCCTATCTCGGCAAGTACGCCAAGCAGCTCTATGTCATCCAGCGCACGCCCTCGAGCGTCGACGAGCGGCCCAACCCGCCGACCGATCCCGACTGGGCCGCCTCGCTCAAGCCCGGCTGGCAGGCCGAGCGGCAGGCCAACTTCCTGCGCGCGGCGAACGAGATCATCCCGCCGGGCGACGAGGACCTGATCTGCGACATCTGGACCGAGATCAACCGCAACCTCAACGCCGAACTGGAAGAGGCCGGCTGGCCGCAGATCGGCATGGACGAGTTCATGCAGCGCCGCGAGGTCATGGACTTTCGCGTGATGGAACGCCTCAGGAAGCGCGTCGAAAGCATCGTCGACGATCCCGAGACCGCCGAGGCGCTCAAGCCCTACTACCGCTTCATGTGCAAGCGGCCGCTGTCCAACAACGACTATTACGAGACCTTCAATCGCCCCAACGTCACGCTCGTCGACGTCTCGAAGACGGCCGGGCTGGAGGCGATGTACGAAGATGGCTTCATCCACGAGGGCAAGCAGATCCCGATCGACTGCATGATCTTCGCCTCGGGCTTCGAGGTGGCGGGCGACCTCAAGCGTCGCTGGGGCATCTCCGAGGTGGTCGGGCGCGAGGGTGTGTCGATCTACGACCACTGGGCCGACGGCCCGCGCACGCTCAACGGCACGATGGCGCACCACTTCCCGAACATGTTCTTCACCGGCTACGTCCAGGGCGGGCTCAACGGCAACACCACGCTCCAGTTCGGCGAGCAGGGCCGCCACGCCGCCTGGATCATCTCCACCGCGCTCGGCCGGGGAATCGAGGCGGTCGAGCCGACGAAGGAAGGCGAGGACGCCTACATCAAGGAATTCCGCGAGAAGGAACTCGACCTCTCGACCTTCCTCAACGAGTGCACCCCCAGCTACTTCACCAACGAAGGCGAGAAGGAAGCCAAGTGGTTCCTGTTTCGCGGCTGGGGGCCCGGCTGGGACGACTGGCAGGCCAAGATGCAAGCCTGGCGTGACGCCGGCGACATGCCGGGCATGCGGCTGGACGGCTGAGCAAGCAGGTCCGCGCGGCGCGCGCCCCTGCTCGTTGGCGCGCGTGGCAGGCCGTCTCAGTCGGCCAAGGCCGATGTCAACGGCCTTGGCGCGCGCGCGAGTGTCATGCCCTTGGTCTCGTCGACGAGATGCAGGTTCGGCAGTCTTGTCAGGATCTCGCGGAAGTCGGCGAAACGCGGCGGCTTGAGCAGATATCCCTCGGCGCCGAGTTCGGCCGACCGGGTGCGATCGAGACTGTGGTCGGAGCCGCTGCACATGATGACCGGCGTTGATTTCATCGTCTCGTCCGCCTGCATCGCGCGCAGCAGTTCGAAGCCGTCGCTCAGCGGCATGTTGATGTCGAGCAGGACGAGATCGAAAGCCTCGTCCGGCGCAGCAAGCCTTTCACGCGCTTCCTCGACGCTGCTCGCGCTCTGCACCCGACACCGCAGCCCGGAGCGCTCGAACAGGGCGATCTGCGTCAGTTCGAGGTCGGCCTCGCGATCGTCGACGATCAGGACGCTGGCCGGTTCGCTTTCCCTGGCGACGGCTTCCTCGCTGACCACGCATTGCGCCGACACGGCGTCCGGCAGCGTGAACCTGAAGACAAGGCCCTCGCCCGGAGCGCTTTCGCAGGCGATCTCGCCCGAATAGAGCCCGACGATGCGCCGGCAGATCGACAGGCCCAGGCCAGTGGATTCGTTGTTCGCGACCAGCCGGCTGAAGGGCTGGAATATTTCTTCCGCCTTGCCCTGCGGAATGCCCGCCCCGTTATCGGAGACGGTGAAACGCGCGACCCCGTCGACGACGTTGCAATCGACCTCAATGGTCACGCCGGGCGCGTTGTGGATGATCGCATTGGCGAAGAGGTTCTGGAAAAGCTGGCGCATCTGCGCCGGGTCCGCCACGATCGTGGGCAGCGAGCCGATCACGAAGGACGTGTCCTTGCGCGCGATGACATAGGCAAGGTTCTGCCGCACATCGGCGACGATGTCCGCCAGCTGGCAAGTGCAGCGTCCCGACCGGTCGGGATTGTCCAGTCCCGTGTACTGCCCGACCGAATCGATCAGCACGCCCATGCGCTCGGCCGCCTCGCCGATGAAGCGCAGATAGGTCTCCTGCTTCTCGGGATTGCGGGCCTTGTTGCGCACGAGCTCGGAAAACGAGATGAGCGTGCGCACCGGTTCGCGCAGGTCGTGTGCCAGCGCCCGGGTGAACACGGCAAGGCTGGCATGCTGGTCGCTGATCTGCGCGGTCTGCTCCTGCAGCCTGCGCAACATGTCGTGCTGGCGGGTATAGAGGTCCGCGTTCTCGAGCGCGACGCTGGTCGTGTCTGCCAGCGCCTGGAGGATCATCATTTCCTCCGCCGAAGGGCGACGATGCTCCGACCAGTAATTGCCGATGGCACCGATCGGCGAGGCGCGGCGGATCGGAACCATTGCCAAGCTCTTCACGAAAGTCGGTCGATAGGCATCCACCAGCACCCGCGGATCACTGTAGATGTCTTCGATGATCGCGCTCTGGGCATTGATCATCACCCAGCCACTGACGCAGGTCTCCATCGGGAAGCGCCGACCCTTCCACAAGGGCTCGATCGCGTTTTCCTCGACATAGTAGCATTGGCCTTCTTCGCGCAGCACGAATGTCGCGCCATCGGCTCCGGTCAGGCCTCGGGCGGCATCGCGAACGATGGCACTGACGGCCTCGAGGTCGCGTGCGTGAGAGAGCTCCTGGACCGCGCCGACCAGACGCTCCATCGCGGTCACATACCAGGAACCATCGCATTCGGGCTGCGGGTCCACACCAGACACCTATCAACGTCTGCAACTTCCTATGGCGAGGCGTATGGCGCGAAAGTTCAATTTGCCTATCATCGGGCGTAGGTAGTTAGGCGGAGCCAACTGGCCCGGCTTTCGAGCCCCGAGACCCGCCGGGCGTCAGCGCCGGTCTCGCTCTTCAGGGAGCGGAAGCGCGGTTCGCTTCAGCGTCCTTTCCACTCGGGCTTGCGCTTTTCGGCGAAGGCGCGGGGGCCTTCCTGGGCGTCCTGCGAATTGTACGCGTGCTCGTGCGCGGCGCGGGCGGCCTGGAGCGCGGCGGAGCGGCCCATCTCGGTGGCGAGCATGACCGTCTCGCGCGCCGCCTTGACCGAAAGCGGCGCGCCGTCGAGCACGTCGGCGGCCAGTTCGAGCGCCGCGTCGAGCGCGCCGCCGGGCTCCGCGAGCCGGTTGACGAGGCCGACCTCGTAGGCGCGCTGCGCGGTGATCGGCTTTCCGGTGAGCATGATCTCCATCATGATCCGCTGCGGGATCATGTGGATCAGCGGTGCCGCCCAGGGGCTGCCCCGCCCGACCTTGACCTCGGTGATCGCGAACTTCGCGTTGGTGCTGGCGACGCACAGGTCGCAGGCCTGCGCGATCATCCAGCCGCCCGCGAACGCGTGGCCGTTGACCGCGGCGATGGTCGGCTTGGTCAGCTCGATCGAATCGTAAGGCAGCGGGAACATGTCGCGCGGCGGCACCGCCATGCCCGTCTCGACCATCTCTTTCAGGTCGCCGCCCGCGCAGAAGGCCTTCTCGCCGCTGCCGGTGAGGATGGCGATGCGGCAGGCCGCGTCCGCTTCGAAGCGGGCCCAGGCCGCGCGCAGCCCCTCGCGCACCTCGCGGCTGAGCGCGTTGCGCGTGTCGGGCCGGTTGATGGTGATGACGGCGATGCCGTCGTCGCGCGTGTCGAACAGGACGGCATCGCTCATGTCAGAATCCCCTCTTTGCGATCGCGTGCGCCTCGCGGTCGAGGTCCTCGCGGAAATCGGGATGCGCGACCATGACCATCCGCCGCGCGCGCTCGGCGAGCGTGCGGCCCTTGAGTTCCGCCGCGCCGTACTCTGTAACGACGACGTCCACTTCGCTGCGCGCGCTGGTGACCGGCCCGTTGAGCCGGGTGACGATCTTGCTCAGCGTGCCCTTCTTCGCGGTCGCGGAGAGCACCATCAGCGAAGCCCCGCCCGGCGATCGCGCCCCGGCGCGCACGAAATCGACCTGCCCGCCGGTACCACCGAGATAGGCCGGGCCCGACTGCTCGGCATTGGCCTGCCCGGTGAGGTCTATCTCGAGCGCCGAATTGATCGTCACCAGCCGCGAGAGCCGCCCGAGCACGCCCGCGTCGTGGGTGTAGCTGGTCGGCGTCATGCGCAGCGTCGGATTGTCGTGCGCCCAGTCGTAGAGCCGCCGCGTGCCGATCAGCGCGCCGTTGATCGAAACCCCGGCGTCGATCTCCTTGCGCGCGTTGGTGAGCACGCCCGCCTCGGCCAGTTCGACCAGACCGTCGCCGAGCATGCCCGAATGGACGCCAAGATCCTTGCGGTCGAGCAGCAGGCGCAGGATCGCATCGGGCACCGCGCCGACGCCGGTCTGGATGACCGAACCGTCGCCGATGTACTCGGCGCAGTGGCGCGCGATCGTCTGGTCGGTCTCGCCGATCTTCGCGGGCGCGACTTCGACCGGCGGGCGCGAGACCCGGACCGCGACATCGATCTCGCTGGCGTGGATCATCTCGCCGGGAGTGAAGGGCACTTGCTCGTTGACTTCGGCGATGACGATGCGCGCCTTCTCGACCGCGGCACGCACGTAGTCCGAGATCAGCCCGCACGAGTGGTTGCCCGAGGCATCGGCGGGGCTGAGTTGGATCATCGCCACGTCGCAGGGGATCAAGCCCGCCGCGATCAGCGGGGCGACCTGCCCGACGTGGACCGGGATGACATCGAGAGCGTTCGCCTTGGTCATGGCCCGCAGCGCGCCGATCGCGCCCATCGAGGACAGGCGGAAGGCGCTCGCCGTCTCGGGCGTGAACAGCCCCGAAAAGCTCGTCGCGATGAACGCGCCGAGATCGCCGATCGCCGCGCCTTGCGCGATCAGCGCCTCGACCAGCACGGTCGGCTCGCCGCAGGCCTGGCCGAACACGATCCGGTCGCCGCGCCGCAAGTGGTGCGAAAGGTCGAGATTCTCGGGGGTGATTGTCATGCGGCCACCCTTGCTCTCTCCCGCTCACCCCGAGCCCGTCGAAGGGCGAGCGTGGCGCGACGTCCGCGAACATCCTTCGACAAGCTCAGGATGAGCGGGTGGTGTGCGGCGCATCCCCAATCCATCACAGCTTGCCCGCGCGGCGCAGCAGGCGCTCGGCGCGCGCGAGATAGGGGCGGTCGAGCATGCCGCCCTTCCAGCCGATTGCGCCGACGCCCGGGTTGGCCGCGAAGACGTCGACGATTTCCTGCGCTTCGGCGATCTCCGCCTCGGTGGGCGTGAAGGCTTCATTGATGACGTCGATCTGCGCCGGGTGAATCGCGAGCATGCCCAGATAGCCGTCGCGCCGCACTTTCTCGGCACGGGCCCTGAGCGCGTCGAGATCGCGGAAGTCGGCGCTGATCGTCTCGATCGCGGCGACGCCCGCCGTAGCCGCGCCGAGCACGCAGAAGCTGCGCGCCATCTCGTAGGTGAACGAGTAGGCGCCGTCGGCTTCCTTGTTCGCGCTCGCTCCGATCGAATCGGCGAGATCCTCCGCACCCCAGGTCAGCGCGACGACGCGCGGCGCGCCCTTGTAGCTGCCCCAGTGGAACATGGCCTCGGCGGTCTCGGTCATCAGCACGATCACCGGGGTCGAGCCTTCCTCGATGCCGTTCGCGACTTCGAGCGCGGACAGGCAGTGGTCGAGCTTCTCGACGTCGGCGCGGCCGTAGACCTTGGGCAGCATGATCCCGCCGGGCCTCGCGGGCATGATCGCGGCGAGATCGAGCAGGGTGTAGGGTCCGTCGAACGGATTGATCCGTACCCACAGGCGGTGGCGCTGGCCGGGGTTGGCGGCCAGGAAATCGCGCACCATCGGGCGCGCGGCGGCCTTGTTGTCGGGCGAAACCGCGTCTTCGAGGTCGATCAGCACGATATCGGCCGCGCCTTCCATGGCCTTGGTCATCTTCTTTTCGCTGTCACCCGGCGCGAAGAGCCATGAGCGCATGTTGAGTGCGGGCGTATCGGACATCAATCTCTCCCTGTTGGTCCCGTGCGGCTGTGTCAGTAGGACTTGGGCAGATCAAGCACGCGTTCGGCGATGTAGTTCAGGATTTGGTGCGGGCTGACCGGCGCGATCCGGGGGATCAGCACCTCGCGCAAGTAGCGCTCGACGTGGTACTCCTGCGCGTAGCCCATCCCGCCCATCGACATGACCGCGGTCTGGCAGGCCTCGTAGCCCGCCTCGGCGGCGAGGTACTTGGCCGAATTCGCCTCGGCGCCGCAGTCCTGCCCGGCGTCGAACAGGCTGGCGGCCTTGAACACCATCAGGCTTGCCGCCTCGACCTGCATCCATGCCTTGGCGAGAGGATGCTGGATGCCCTGGTTCTGGCCGATCGGCCGCCCGAAGACGATCCGTTCGCGTGCATATTGCGCCGCCTTCTGGATGGCGACGCGGCCCAGCCCGGTCGCCTCGGCGCCGAGCAGGACGCGCTCGGGATTGAGACCCTGGAGCAGGATCTTGAAGCCCTGCCCTTCTTCACCGATGCGATCTTCCTCGGGAATGAACAGGTCGGAGATGAACAGCATGTTCGAGCCGACCGCGTGGCGGCCCATCTTGGGGATCAGCCGGTGCTCGATCGCGTCGCGGTCGAGCTTGCAGTAGAACAGCGTCAGCCCCTCGGTCTTGCGCTTCACCTCCTCGAGCGGCGTGGTCCGCGCGATCAGCAACATGCGGTCGGCAACGTGGGCGTTGGTGATCCAGATTTTCTCGCCGTTGACGCGGTAACCGCCCTCGACCCGTTCGGCGCGGGTCTTGAGGCTGGTGGTGTCGAGCCCGGTATTGGGCTCGGTGACGGCGAAGCACATCTTCTCCTCGCCGGTCAGGATCGGCGGGATCATCCGCTGCTGCTGTTCCTCGGTGCCGAACAGGATCACCGGTTCGAGCCCGAAGACCGGGCCGTGGATCGCCGAGGCCGCCGAGAGGCCGCCGCCGCTTTCGGCCACCGCCTGCATCATCACCGCCGCCTCGCTGATCCCCAGCCCCGCGCCGCCGACCGCCTCGGGCATGGCGATGCCCAGCCAGCCGCCGTCGGCCATGGCCTTGTGGAACTCGTGCGGCCATTCGCCCGAGCGGTCCTTCTCGAGCCAGTAGTCGTCGCTGAATTCGCCGCACTGCCGGAGCACCGCCTCGCGGATGTTCTGCTGGTCTTCGCTGAGCGCAAAATCCACGGGCCTGATCCTCTCGTCGGTCGCTTTTGTCGCCGAGCAGGTAGCAAGCCGGAAGCGAGCGCACAACCAAGTTCGTGCCGATAACGGCTCAACGAACGCAAATACGCATGGACCAGGCGCGCGACTTCGGCTAGCACGAAGCGAGAGAAGGAGACGATCATGAACGGGGAGGCGAAGCCGCAAGGCCCGCTCGAAGGGATTCGGGTCATCGATCTGACGAGCGTCGTGTTCGGCCCCTATGCCACGCAGATCATGGCGGACATGGGCGCCGAGGTGATCAAGGTCGAACCGCCGGCGGGCGACAACACCCGCTGGATCACCGAAGGCCCCGTGCCCGGCATGGGCGGCATCTACGTCAACGTGAATCGCGGCAAGAAGGGCGTGATGCTCGACTTGCGCCAGCGCGAGGACAAGGCGCGGCTCGAGGCGCTCGTGGCCAGCGCCGACGTCTTCATCCACTCGATGCGCGGTAGCGCGATCGCGAAGCTCGGCTTCGACTACGAGGCGGTCCGCGCGCTGCGTCCCGACATCGTCTACACCAACTGCTACGGCTATTCGCGGCGCGGGCCCGAGGCCGACAAGCCCGCCTACGATGACACCATCCAGGCCGAATGCGGCATTCCCTACGTCCAGGGCCTGATGAACGGCGAGCCCGGCTATGTCGCCACGATCATGGCCGATAAGGTCGCCGGGCTGCACGCGCTCTACGCGACGATGATGGCGCTGTTCCACCGCGAGCGCACCGGCGAGGGCCAGGAGGTCGAAGTGACGATGTTCGAGGCAATGGCCTCGTTCATGCTCGTCGAGCACGCCAACGGCGCGATGTTCTCGCCGCCGACGACGCCCGCGCACTATCACCGCGCGGTCGAGCGCAATCGGCGGCCCTACAAGACCAAGGACGGCTACGTCGCCGCGCTGGTCTACAACGACAAGCACTGGAACGCCTTCATCGAGGCGGTCAAACCCGCCTGGGCGTCCGAGGAATTCTCGACGCTCGAAAAGCGCGCACGCCAGATCGGCCGGGTCTACGGCCTGCTCGGCGAGACTTTCGCCACGCGTACGACGCAGGAATGGCTCGACACCCTGCGCGCGCTGCACATCCCGTGCGCGCCGCTGCGTTCGACCGACGATCTGCTCACCAACCCGCAGCTCGAGGCGATCGGCTTCTTCGAGGACGTCGAGACCCCGCAGGGCCCGGTGCGGTTTCCCGGCGTGCCGACATGGTTCTCGCGCACGCCCGGGCGAGTCGCCGGCCCCGCGCCGATGCTCGGCGAGGACAACGCGGCGGTCTTCGCCGAACTGGACGAATGGAACGAGGCATTCGCGGAATTGACCGGGACCGATGGCGTGACGAAATAGACAGCGCTGTTGATTAGTGCTGGCAGCGTTCCGGCACTTGGTCTAACAGCGACTCCGCGAGCGATCCCGGGAGGGTGAGCGGCACGCGAAGAGGCGGAACGGACCGCCCGGCGCGGGCCCGAACAGCACTCTCCGGCACGACGGACAGGAACCTGAGAAGAGGAAAGGCAAGCCCAAATGTACGACAACCAGCCACAGGCGGAAGCCACGACCTCGCAGGGCGTGCCCGTCTACAAGCGCATGCTCGACCTGTTCGAGGCCGAGGGGATCAAGACGCTGTTCGGCATCCCCGATCCCAACTTCGTCCACCTGTTTCTCGAAGCCGAGAAGCGCGGCTGGACGGTCGTGTCCTCGCACCATGAGGCCGCGACCGGTCACATGGCGGCCGCCGCCGCGCGCATCACCGGCAAGCCCTCGGTCTGCATCGCCACGCTCGGCCCGGGCATGGCCAACGCCATGCCGGCGGTCCAGTGCGCCAAGGTCGAGAACGATCCGGTCATCTTCATCGGCGGCCAGCGCGCCCGCGTCACCGAACGCCGCGTGCGCCGCGGCCGCATCCAGTTCGTCCGGCAGGAACCGATGATCGAGGATTCGGTCAAGTTTTCCAGCTCGATCGAATATGCCGACCAGGTCGACGAGATCGTGCGCGAGGCGATCCGCGTGTGCATGTCGGGCACCCCCGGCCCGGCCTATATCGAGTATCCGAGCCACGTGATCCTCGAGGAAGTCAACAACTCGCCGATCCTGCCGCCCGACCGCTACCGCCTGGTCAACGCGGGCGCCGACGGCGACCGCATCGCCGAGGCGGCCAAGACGATCATGGAAGCCAAGAACCCGATCCTGCTCGTGGGCCACGGCGTCCACACCAGCAAGGCGGGCGCGGCGGTCAAGGAACTGGCCGACCTCATGCAGTGCCCCGTGATCCAGACCTCGGGCGGCACCAGCTTCATCGAGGGGCTTGAGGAGCGCACCTTCCCCTACGGCTTCTCGGAAGTCTCGATCGACGCCGTGGTCGAGAGCGATTGCTGCGTCGCGCTTGCCACCGAGCTGGGCGAGCCCAGCCACTACGGCCGCTGGCGCCACTGGGTCGACAACGAGGCGAACCGCAAGTGGATCTACGTCCAGCAGGACCCCACCGCGATCGGGGTCAACCGTCCGATCGACATTCCGCTGGTCGGCGACGTGCGCGGCGTCGTGCCGCAGCTTTCGCGCGCGCTCAAGGACCTGGGCGGACGCAAGGCCGACGAGAAGCTGTCGTCCTATATCCAGCGCGACGCGCAGCAGCTCGTCGACATCGCCGAGGACGCCGCGAGCAAGGGCGACGGCAGCGACGGCAAGCCGATGCACACCAGCCAGTTCGTCACCGAGGCGACCAAGGCCTTCCCCGAGGATGGCATCATGATCCGCGACGGCGGCGCCACGGTGATCTTCCAGTGGACCTATTCGCAGTGCAAGCCGCATGACGTGATCTGGAACCAGAACTACGGCCACATCGGCACCGGCCTGCCCTATGCGACCGGCGCCATGCTCGCCGACCGCGCCGAGCGCGGCGTCAGCCGCCCGGGCATGCTGCTCACGTCGGACAGCTCGTTCCTGTTCCACGTCGGCGAGCTGGAAGTCGCGGTGCGCGAGAACCTGACCCTGGTCTGCGTCGTCGGCGTCGACTTCCAGTGGGGCCTCGAAGTGGGAGTCTACAAACGCACCTTCGGCCAAGGCACCAGCGAGACCGGCACGCACTGGTCGGACAAGGTCCGCTTCGACAAGATCGGCGAGGGATTCGGCGCGGCGGGCGAGTTCGTCAGCGAGGCCAAGGACATCGGTCCCGCCATCAAGCGCGCCTACGAGCGCGGCGGGGTCACCGTGATCCACGTGCCGATCGATCCCAAGGCGAACTCGGAGGAAATGCCCAACTACTCCGAATTCCGCACCTGGTACGCCGAAGGCACGCAGTGACCGGGCGGGTGCCCGGCACCTGCTGACACCATTTCGGCGCGTCGCCCTTGCAACCGGGCGGCGCGCCGCTGACATTCGAACCCGAACGATAACCGCCAGATCCCGGGAGACGACATGCGCGAATACCTGAAATTCTACATCGACGGCCAATGGGTCGACCCGGTCACGCCGCAGAGCGCCGAAGTGATCAACCCCGCGACCGAGGACGTCTCGGGCACGATCTCGCTCGGCTCGCCCGCTGACGTCGACAAGGCCGTCGCCGCCGCGCGCGCCGCCTTCGCGTCGTATTCGCAGATGAGCGTCAAGGACCGGCTCGACCTGCTCGAGGCGATCCAGGCCGAATACCTCAAGCGCGAAGAGGAACTCGGCGAGGCGGTGATGGAAGAGATGGGCGCGCCGCGCGCGCTCGCCTGCGGGTTCCACACCCTGCTCGGCAAGGGCCACCTCGGCACCGCGATCGAGGTGCTCAAGGAATTCAAGTTCGAGGAACAGCGCGGCGTCACCATGATCCGCAAGGAGCCGATCGGCGTCGTAGGCATGATCACGCCGTGGAACTGGCCGATGAACCAGACCTGCGTGAAGGTGTTCCCCGCGCTCGCCACCGGCTGCACCATGGTGCTCAAGCCGCCGCAACTCGCGCCGTACTCGGCCCAGCTCCTGGCCGAGATCATCGACGCGGCGGGCGTGCCCAAGGGCGTGTTCAACATGATCCAGGGCAAGGGCTCGGTGATCGGCGAGGCACTCTCCAAGCATGAAGACGTCGACATGATCAGCTTCACCGGCTCCGAGCCGGTGGGCGTGCAGATCCAGAAGGACGCGGCCGACACCGTCAAGCGGGTCGCGCTCGAACTGGGCGGCAAGAGCCCGTGGATCGTGCTCGACGACGATGGCCTGGCCGAGCACGTCGCCGGCGCGACGGCGGGGATGATGGGCAATTCGGGCCAGACCTGCTCGGCGGGCTCGCGCCTGCTCGTGCCCAACGCCCGCATGGACGAGGCGAAGAAAGTCGCCGCCGAGGCCGCGAACGGCGTCACCGTGGGCGATCCCAAGGGCAACTTCGCGATGGGTCCGGTGGTCTCCAAGAGCCAGTACAACATCATCCAGCAGTACATCGAGAAGGGCATCGAGGAAGGCGGCGAGCTGATCGCCGGCGGACCGGGCCGTCCCGAAGGGCTCGAGAAGGGCTGGTACGTCAAGCCGACCGTCTTCGTCGGCACCAACGACATGGTCATCGCGCGCGAGGAGATCTTCGGGCCGGTGCTGGTGATGATCGGCTACGACGATCTCGACGACGCGATCGCGATCGCCAACGATTCGATGTTCGGCCTGGGCGGCTACGTCTCGGGCAAGGACCTCGACACGTGCCGCGACCTAGCGCGCAAGATGCGCACCGGGGCGATCTGGATCAACGGCGCGTTCGACTTCCACGCGCCCTTCGGCGGCTACAAGCGCTCGGGCAACGGACGCGAATGGGGCGAGATGGGCTTCGAGGAATATCTCGAAACCAAGTCGATCATCGGCTTCGAACCCGCCTGACCTGAGGCGCAATTGCAACACCGCAGACGGCCGGGGCACAATCGGTGCTCCGGCCGTCTTGTCTTGACCGCCCCGCCCGCTAGGCTTGCCCCATAACAAAGCTTCGCGAGCGAGACATATCCTTATGAAAAGCACCGCAACCGCGCTGGCGCTGGCCCTCGCGGCCTCCAGCGCGTTTCCCTTTGCCGCCTCGGCGCAACAGCCCGATCCCACCGACGACGCCGCGGCCGAGCCGACCCAGGCGCCCGAGGACGAGATCATCAGCCAGGACCAGCCGCCCGCGGCTCCGCTGCCCGCCGCCACCGCCGCGCCCACCGCGGCGACCAAGGCGGAAGCCGACACATGGGACGTCAACGCTCCGCGCGGGCTCAATCTTCGCCAGGTGCCGATCCGCACCGACGAAGGCACCTGGATGAACGTCGACGTCTCGCCCGACGGGCGCACCATCGCCTTCGACATGCTCGGCGACATCTACACGATGCCGATCGGCGGCGGCACGCCGACGCGCATCGCCGAGGGACTCGCCTACGAGCACCAGCCGCGCTTCTCGCCCGACGGCCGCCGCATCGCCTTCACCTCGGATCGGGGCGGCGGCGACAACATCTGGATCATGAACGCCGACGGCTCGGACAAGCGGCAGGTGACGAAGGAAGACTTCCGTCTGCTCAACCAGCCGACCTGGAGCCCCGATGGCCGCTTCATCGCGGCGAAGAAGCACTTCACGACCGGACGTTCGCTCGGCACCGGCGAGGTCTGGCTCTACCACGTCTCGGGCGGTGGCGGCGTCAAGCTGGTCAAGCGCGCCAGCGAGGCGCTGCAGAAGGAACTCGGCGAGCCGATCTACGCGCCCGACGGCGAGGCGATCTACTACGTGCGCAACGTCAGCCCGGGCAACACCTTCATCTACGCGCAGGATTCGCACACCGACCTGTTCAACATCGAGCGCTACGACATGCGGTCGGGCGAAGTCACGACGGTGGTCTCGGGCGCGGGCGGCGCGGTGCGCCCCACCCCCTCGCCCGACGGCAAGTCGATCGCCTTCGTCCGCCGCGACGGCAACCGGACCACGCTCTGGGTCAAGGACCTGCGCACCGGCGCCGAACGCAAGCTCTACGACGACCTCGACCGCGACGTGCAGGAAACCTGGGCGATCACCGGCGTCTATCCCAACATGGACTGGGCGCCCGACGGCCGCACGCTCGTCTTCTGGGCGGGCGGCAAGATCCGCCGCGTCAGCGCCCAGGGCGGAGAGGCCACGGTCATCCCCTTCACCGTCAACGACACCCGCGTGATTGCCGATTCGGTGCACCCCTCGGTCGAGGTCGCGCCCGACAGCGTGACGACCAGGATGGTGCGCTGGGCCAGCGTCTCGCCCGACGGCCGGCGCGTGGTCTACGAAGCGCTTGGCAAGTTGTGGACCAAGCCGATGGCGGGCGGCGCGGCCAAGCGCCTCGTCTCGAACGGCGGCGACGAGATGGAGCTGTGGCCGAGCTGGTCGCGCGACGGGCGCACCGTCACCTTCATCGGCTGGACCGACGACGGGCTGGGGCAGGTCAAGACCGTCGCGGCGGGCGGCGGCGCGGCGAAGACGGTGACGCGGGTCGCGGGCCACTACGCCAAGCCCAAATTCTCGCCCGACGGCGGCACGATCGTGTTCGAGCAGCGCGAGGGCGGCTATCTCACCGCCGCGCGCGGCGGCGACAATCCCGGGCTCTATCGCGTCCCGGCGGCGGGCGGCGAGGCCACGCGCATCCTCGCCGAAGGCGAGGAGCCGCAGTTCGGCGCCTCGAACGAACGCGTGTTCTATCTCGGCACCGCCGAGGGCAAGTACCAGCTCGCCAGCGTCAGCCTCGATGGCGGCGACAAGCGTGTTCACGCCTCGGGCGAACTGGTCAACGACTTCACCGTCTCGCCCGACGGGCAGTTCGTCGCCTTCCACCAGAACTACCAGGCCTTCGTCATGCCGCTGATGCCCGGCGGTCAGGAAGTGGCCGTCGACATGAAGGGCTCGGCGCTGCCCGCCACCCGGATCAGCCGCGACGGGGCCGACTTCGTAAACTGGTCGAACGGCGGCGAGGCGATCCACTGGAGCCTCGGCCCCACCCTCTACACCGCGCGGCTGGCCGACCTGTTCCGCGCCGCGCCCGCCGACAAGGACGCGCCCGGCTTCGTCGCGCCGACGAGCGGGCTCGATCTCGCGATGACCGTGCCGGCCGACAAGCACAAAGGCACCGTGGCGCTCACCGGCGCCAAGATCCTGACCATGGCCGACAAGAGCGGCGGCGTGATCGAGAACGGCACGATCGTGATCGAAGGCGACCGTATCGCCGCGGTCGGCCCCGCCGATGCCGTATCGATCCCGGCGGGCGCGGTGCGCGTCGATGCCGCCGGCAAGACCATCGTGCCCGGCTTCGTCGATGCCCACGCGCACGGGCCGCAGGCCGAAAGCCAGCTCATCCCGCAGCAGAACTGGTCGGCGATCGTCAATCTCGCCTACGGCACGACGACGATCCACGATCCCTCCGCGCGCCCGGCCGAGATCTTCGCCGCATCGCAGATGCAGCGCGCCGGGATGATCCTCGCGCCGCGCACCTTCTCGACCGGCGAGGTGGTCTATGGCGCGAAATCGCCCGACGTCTACATGCAGATCGACAAGTACGAGGACGCGCTGAACGCGGTGCGCCGCCTCAAGGCGCAGGGCGCGATCTCGGTCAAGAACTACAATCAGCCGCGCCGCGAACAGCGCCAGATGGTGGTCGCCGCCGCGCAGGCCGAAAACATGGAGGTCGTGCCCGAAGGCGGCTCGCTCTACACGATGGACGTCTCGCTGATCCAGGACGGCAACGCGACGGTCGAGCACAACGTGCCGGGCGAGGTGTTCTACGACGACTTGATCCAGCTCTGGAGCCAGACCCGCGTCAACTACACGCCGACGCTGGTGGTGACTTACGGCGGCCCGGCGGGCGATCCCTACTGGCGCTCGCACACCGACGTGTGGAAGGCGCCGATCCTGATGCGCCACGAGCCGCCCTCGATCCTGCGCGCGCAGAACATGCGCCGCGAGATCGCCCCCGAGGACGATTACGTCGACGACGACTCGGCGCGCGAAGCGAAGAAGCTCGCCGACAAGGGCATCCAGGTCTCGATCGGCGCGCATGGCCAGCAGGCCGGGCTCGGCTCGCACTGGGAGATCTGGAGCTTCGTGCGCGGCGGCTGGAGCCCGATCGAGGCGCTGCGCGCGGCGACGATCATGCCCGCGACCTCGCTTGGCATGCAGCGCGACATCGGCTCGCTGGAGGCGGGCAAGCTTGCCGACCTCGTGGTGCTCGACGCGGACCCGACCACCGACATCCGCAACACCGAGAAGATCCACCGCGTGATGCTCGGCGGCCGGCTCTACGATCCGCTGACGATGGACGAGGCCGAGACCGGCGACGACGAGCGTGATCCCTACTGGTGGGAAGGCGCCGAGGGCGCGAGCGCGGCGGCGAACATGTCGCTTGCCGAGAGCTACGGCCACGGCGACTGAGGCACGGGGCGGCGGCGGCATTTGCGATTCGCGACGCGCCGCCGCCCGGCGCCCGGCGCTCGGACATCCTGTTCACGGCAACGGGTTGACGGCGACGCGACCGGCATCGCCGTGACCGACGGCACGGCAAGAAAGCCCGGTGCGCGTCGACCGGACTACACCCCCGAGGCGTCAGAGCGAGGTGACGGGTCGGGCCGATCATGACGGCCTGGTCCCGGGTCCACCACGAGGATGAACGCTACCCCGCCAGCCGCGCGATCGCCGCGCGGGCCTGCGCCTCGCGCGCGGTCCAGTCCCCCGCGATCCGCTCGTAGGGAACTCCGGCGCGCACCAGCATGTCCTCGGCGATCGCGGCAAAACGCGCGCGGGCCTCCTCGCCGCCGAACAGGCGGGTGCCGTCGTCGATTCACGGCACGTCGGGCGCGAACAGCAGATAGTGCTCGGCCTTCTCGTAGGCGAGCAGCGCCTCGGGCACCGTGCCGGACAGCATCCGCGCCCAGGCCGCGGTCATCAACGGATCGGTGTCGAGCAGCAGCACCGGCGGGCGGGCGGCCATGGCGGCGCGCATCGCCGCGTCCTGACCCTCGGCGATCGCGAGCAGGTCCGCCATCGCAAGGTCGGTGCCGTGCGCCTCGCAATAGGCGCGGCCGAACTCGGGCACGACCGGATGGCCGAGCCGGGCCGCGAGCGTTGACTTGCCGGTGCTCTCCGCACCGTGGAAGCAGATGCGGATCATCCTCGCTATGCCCGCTCCCGCTGCGCCTCGCGGCGCTGGGCGTCGATCCACTCCTTGAGGCCGAGCAGGCTCATCACCAGCATGCCGCCGTAGAGCCCCGCGGTCGGATAGAGCCCGCGATGGATGTAGAGCGAGACGGCGGCGATATCGATCACGATCCACGCCAGCCAGTTCTCGATCCGGCGGAAGGCGAGCAACACTTGGGCGGCCATGCTCGCCACCGCGATCGGCCCGTCGACATAAGGCGCGGCGGCGTTGGTGTAGCGCGCCATGGCCCAGCCGAGGTTGAGGCTCACCGAGGCGGTGCCCATCAGCCAGACCGCGCGGCTCTTCCAGTCGAGCCAGCGTACCGGCACCGGGTGGTCGGCGCCGCCGATGCGCAGCCACAGCCACCAGCCCCAGGCCTGCGCCAGGATGAAGAAGATCTGCAGCCCGCTTTCGGCATAGAGCCGGTTTTCCCAGAACACGAAGACGTAGATCGCGACCGAGGCAATGCCGAAGGCGAAGTTCCACGGCGACCGGAAGATCAGCAGCGCGATGTTGATCACGCCGAGCGCGGCGGCGATCCACTCGAGCGCGACCATCCATTGGCCAAAGGTCATGACCGGAATCACCATGCCAGCACGCGCCTCCCGGGACTCGAGCCCAAGCGGCCGCCCTGCACGGGCGATCTACGCCAGAGGCGTGCTGCCGCGCAACGTCGGCCTGCGCGAGACGGCGCCGCCGGTCAGCCTCTGCCGCGTGCTGCCCGGCGCGGCGGTTGCCGCCTTCCGGGCAGGCAGCAAGCCCCGATTCCGCACGGCAACACCCGTTTCGGATGTTCCTGAAAGAACCTAACTCCTTGCAAAATCTTGCCTCGACGACGCGGGTAAAGCCGATTAATATTGGAACCGGTCGTACCCGGGAGGTGCTGGCCCCCGTGTCCGGCAATCACCCCATGGCCGGCGCGGATCGGGCGGGGAAAGCGGGGAATACGCGTGAAACGACTAGCGCATTTCGACGTCAGTCGCCGAGTCGACGCAACGCCCTGGCGGCTTATCGTCCAGATCGGATTTGGTGTGGCCTGCGGGCTGGCGATGATCGCGCTGCGCTCGGTCATCGATGTCTGGGCACCCAGCGCGGGCCCCTTCGCGCTGATGTATCCGGCGGTGCTCCTGGCCACGCTCTACGGACATTGGCAGGCCGGCGTGGTCGCCTGGGGGCTGAGCTTCACCTGGGCCTGGTACGTTGTGCTGCCCTTTGCCCAGTCCTTCGAATTCGCCAATCCGGCGGACCTTCCACGCGTGAGCCTGAATGCGATCGCGGCGCTCATCGTGCTGGTCTTCGCCGAAACCTTCCGCGCTGCGGTCGAGGCCGGACGCAAGCAGAGCGAGGCCGAGATCGATCGCCGCGCGGTGCTGCTCGCCGAAATGGAGCATCGTACCAAGAACAACTTCGCGCTCGTCGCCAGCCTCCTCGAAATCCAGAAGCGGCGCGAGCAGTCCGAGACGGTCAGGCTCGCGTTCGAGGATGCGATCGGGCGAGTGCGGACTTTCGCCGAAGCCTATTCGCACCTCGCGGCGGAACAGGGCGAAGGCGCGCAAGTCGAGATGCGTCCCTATCTCGAACGGCTGGTCGAACGCGTCGGCAGCGCCGCCTTCCCGCCCAACGTCACTCTGCACTACGCCTTCGCCGACGTGAGCATGCCGCGCGAGACCGCCGTCGCCATCGGCCTGTTCACCAACGAGGCGCTGACCAACTGCGCGAAGTACGCCTTCCCCGAAGGGCGCGGGGGCAACGTCCATCTGGCGCTCGACGTGCTTGAGACCGGCTGGAAGCTCTCGATCCGCGACGACGGCAGCGGCACGGCGTCCAATGGCGAAAGCGGGTCGACCAGCGGCATCGGTTCGAACCTGCTCGGCGCCTTCGCGCAACAGGCCCGGGCGCATCACGCCGTCCGTGCCTCGGAGACCGGCTTCGCGGTCGAGCTGGTGCACAACGAGGACGCGGACTAGGCCGCGATTTCGTAAGCCCCCGGGCGCTCAGCCCTTGAGCGCGGCGGCCCAGGCGGCCGCGTCGAAACCCACCAGCAGCCCGCCGGGATGCTCGACCACCGGGCGCTTGATGCAGCTCGGGTTGGCGACCATCACCGCGACCGCCTTGTCCGCGTCGAGCCCTTGCTTGTCGGCATCGGGCAGCTTGCGAAAGGTCGTGCCGCGCCGGTTGAGCACCGTCTCCCAGCCCGCCTCGCCGACCCAGCGCGCGACCCTCGCTGCATCCGCGCCCTCCTTCTTGAAGTCGTGGAAGCTATAGCCGATGCCTTGCCCATCGAGCCACCTGCGGGCCTTCTTGACGGTGTCGCAGTTGGGAATGCCGTACAGGTCGATGCTCAAGGGTCGTGCCTTTCGTAGCGGTGGACGCGCGGGTTCGCGCAGGCGAAGAGGGTATAGTCCGCGTAGTACTCGGCGCGGCCGCGCTGCTGGACTTGCGCGTGCTCGAACTGGCGGCCCCAGGCCCGCGCGCTCGCCTCGTCCGCCCATTCGGACAGCGCGACGACCTCGCCGTCGTCGGCGGTGTAGCTCTTGAACGCCAGGTAGCCCGGCTGCGCCCGTGCCAGCGCTTCCATCCGCGCGGCGTCGGCGGCATAGGCGGCCGCGTCCATCCCGGCGCGCTTGCGGTTGCGGAAGACCACGAGGAACATCGCGTCCCGCCTAGCCCGTCGCGAGCGGGTGGACAATTGCGCGATTGCACGACAAAGCGCGCGGCGAGGACTTCGGGACATACGATGAGCGTCAACACCTTCGGACGACTGCTGCGATTCACGACCTGGGGCGAAAGCCACGGGCCCGCGCTTGGCGCCGTGGTCGACGGCTGCCCCCCGGGCTTGGCGCTGACCGAGGGCGATCTCCAGCCCTTTCTCGACGCGCGCCGTCCCGGCCAATCGAAGTTCACCACGCAGCGCAAGGAGCCGGACCAGGTCCGTATCCTCTCGGGCGTGTTCGAGGGCCGCACCACCGGCACCCCGATCAGCCTGATGATCGAGAACGTCGACCAACGCTCGAAGGACTATTCCGAGGTCGCCAAGGCCTATCGCCCGGGGCACGCCGATTACGCCTACGACGCCAAGTACGGCTTTCGCGACTATCGCGGCGGCGGGCGCAGCTCGGCGCGAGAGACCGCCGCGCGCGTCGCGGCGGGCGGCGTGGCGCGCCTTGTCATCCCCGAAGTCTCGATCCACGCCTATGTCAGCGAGGTCGGCGGCGATCCGATCGAGCCCGCGAACTTCGATGCGGCCGAGATCGCCCGGAACCCGTTCTTCTGCCCCGATGCCGCCGCCGCCGCGCGTTGGGCCGAGCGGATCGAAGCGGTGCGCAAGGCCGGGTCCTCGATCGGCGCCGTCGTCGAATGCGTGGCGACCGGCGTGCCCGCGGGCTGGGGCGCGCCGCTCTACGGCAAGCTCGACGCCGATCTGGCGAGCGCGATGATGGGGATCAACGCGGTCAAGGGCGTCGAGATCGGCGACGGGTTCGCCGCCGCGCGCCTTTCGGGCGAGGAAAACGCGGATCCGATGCGCCCCGGCGATGGCGCACCGGCCTTCGAATCCAATCACGCTGGCGGCGTCGCGGGCGGCATCTCGACCGGCCAGCCGGTTGTGGTGCGCGTCGCGTTCAAGCCGACCAGCTCGATCCTCACGCCGCAGCCGACGGTGACGCGCGCCAACGACAACGGCGAGCACGCGGCGACCGAGCTGTTCACCAAGGGCCGCCACGACCCCTGCGTCGGCATTCGCGGCGCGCCGGTGGTCGCGGCGATGATGGCGTTGGTCCTCGCCGACCACAAGCTGCTCCATCGGGGGCAGTGCGGCTAGCGCGAGACGGCGCTCCGTCCTGTCCTCGAGGCACGCGGGCAGCTCGCATCTGCGCTTGCGCCGGGGCTGCCGCGAACCCATGTTCGCATTTGATCGCCAAATCCGCACACCCGGCCGCCGACTAATCGTCTCTTTCGATCAACCCTATCGGACCTTCTGTCTACAAAGAGTCCCGCGGCCACCCTATCTCCCACTCGTCGTTACCAACCAAGAGGGAGACACGAATCCATGGGTATCATCGGCAGCACCGTTCAGCCGTTCAAGGCAACCGCGTTCCAGGCGGGCAAGGACTTCTTCGAAGTCAGCGAGGAAGACATCAAGGGCAAGTGGGCGGTCTTCTTCTTTTATCCGGCCGACTTCACCTTCGTCTGCCCGACCGAGCTGGAAGACCTCGGCGAGCAGTACGACACGCTCCAGTCGCTCGGCGTCGAAGTGTTCGGCGTTTCGACCGACACGCACTTCAGCCACAAGGCCTGGCACGACACCTCGGAGAAGATCGGCAAGATCAAGTATCCGTTCCTGGGTGACCAGACCCATGCGCTGTCGAACGCTTTCGGCGTGCTGCGCGAGATGGGCCTTGCCGACCGCGCGACCTTCGTCGTCGATCCGGACGGCGTGATCCAGATCATGGAGATCACTTGCGAAGGCGTCGGCCGCAACGCGACCGAGCTCGTCCGCAAGATCAAGGCCGCGCAGTACGTGCGCGCCAATCCGGGCCAGGTCTGCCCGGCGAAGTGGGAAGAAGGCGGCGAAACCCTCGCGCCCTCGCTCGACCTCGTCGGCAAGCTCTGATCCCGATCAAAGCCAGACCGCTCCTTCGGGAGCTATGACGATGGCCCGGGGCGGGAGTTCCCCGTCCCGGGCCGCGTTGCTCCAGCCAGCAACCCGTTTTCTCTTTCATCGAGGAGTTCCGCCATGCTCGACGCCAACCTCAAGCAACAGCTTTCCCAGTACCTGGGCATGCTGCGCGAGCCGATCGAGCTCGTCGCCACGCTTGGCGACGATGCCAAATCGGCGCAGACTCGCGAGTTGCTCGAACAGATCGACGCACTGTCCGACAAGGTCAGCGCCAAATTCGACGGCGAAGACGATCGCCGCCCCAGCTTCATCATCCGCCGTGCCTCCGACGCGACCGTCTGGGTCCGCTTCGCCGGTGTCCCGCTGGGCCACGAATTCACCTCGCTCGTGCTCGCGCTGCTGTGGGCCGGCGGACATCCGCCCAAGGTCGAGGAGGAAACGCTCCAGGCGATCCGCGACCTCGAAGGCGATTTCGATTTCGAGATGTACTTCTCGCTCTCGTGCCACAACTGCCCGGACGTGGTGCAGGCGCTGACGCTGATGGCGCTGTTCAATCCGCGCATCTCGGCGACGCTGATCGAAGGCGGCGCGTTCCAGGACGAGGTCGAGGAGCGCGGCGTCATGGCCGTGCCCGCGGTCTTCCTCAACGGCGAATCGTTCGCCAACGGGAAGATGAGCGTCGAGGAACTGCTCGCCAAGATCGACACCAACGCTGGCGCGCGCGCCGCGGCCAAGATCGAGGGCAAGGACCCGTTCGAGGTGCTGGTGATCGGCGGCGGCCCCGCCGGGGCTTCCGCCGCGATCTACACCGCGCGCAAGGGCTTCCGCACGGGCGTCGCCGCCGAACGCTTCGGCGGGCAGGTGCTCGACACGATGGGCATCGAGAACTTCATCTCGGTCCCCTACACCGAGGGCCCCAAGCTCGCCGCCGCGCTCGAGGCGCACGTGGGCGAGTACGACATCGACGTGATGAACCTGCAGAAGGCCGAGCGCCTGATCCCGGCGACCAAGCCGGGCGGCATGCACGAAGTGGTCTTCGCCAACGGCGCCTCGCTCAAGGCGCGCAGCCTAGTGCTGTCCACCGGCGCGCGCTGGCGCAACCTCGGCGTGCCGGGCGAGTTCGAGTACCGCAACCGCGGGGTCGCCTACTGCCCCCACTGCGACGGCCCGCTGTTCAAGGGCAAGCGCGTCGCGGTGATCGGAGGCGGCAACTCGGGCGTCGAGGCGGCGATCGACCTTGCCAACATCGTCGGCCACGTCACGCTGATCGAGTTCGATTCGAAGCTGCGCGCCGACCAGGTGCTGCAGGACAAGCTGCGTTCGATGGACAACGTCGACATTCTCGTCTCGGCCCAGACCACCGAGGTTACCGGCGATGGCGAGCGGGTCGACGGCCTGACCTACAAGAACCGCGAGACCGGCGAGGAACACCGCGTCGAGCTCGAGGGCGTGTTCGTGCAGATCGGGCTGGTGCCGAACACCGAATGGCTCAAGGACTCGGGGATCGAACTGACCAAGTTCGGCGAGATCGTGGTCGACGCGCACGCCGCGACCAACCTGCCGGGCGTCTTCGCCGCGGGCGACGCGACGACGGTGCCGTTCAAGCAGATCATCATCGCCATGGGCGAAGGCTCGAAGGCGGCGCTCAGCGCCTTCGACTACCTGATCCGCAACGAGGCGACCGACGAGATCGCGCAGGCGGCGTAACCGCCGCGCGCGGCGCCAAGTCGCTGCCAAACGGGAAAAAGGGCGGGCACGGTTGCGACCGTGCCCGCCCTTTTCGCCTTCATGGCCGATCGCCCCGCCGGAGCCCGGCGCACCGGCGATTTCCGCGTCGGCAAAGAAAAAATCCTCGAACGGATTGTCCCTGAGCTAGGGAAGAATTGAGCCGCGCCCATGGCTTTTCGCGATGTGATGTCAATGGCAAGCGCGGCAGGCGGGTTGAAAAATGCCGCAATGCGATCTATATCGCGGGCCATGATCAACAGTATATCGGATTTTCATCGCTTCGCCTATCTTGAAGAAAACTTCCAAGATCTCCGTGAGTATTGCAACGATAATGGCATCTGGATTTGCCAGTCGCTGCGTAGAAAGGGGCCCATGACTTTCGCCCTCGCAAGAAGCGAGGACATGGCGTCGGCCCTCAACCGGAAGTTCGGCTAGCAACGACTTCGGGGCTGCGTTTCAGCCCCTTCGTCTTTTCAAAATCACGTAGAGCGCACCGCTGCCGCCATGGCGCCGGTGCGCGTTTCGTATGGCGGCGATGTCGCTCGCGACGCCGCTTGCCGCGAGCCAGTCGGCGATCTTGGCGCGGATCGCGCCGCGCTGTGTCCCCCGGTCCGCCGCGTCGACCGGACGCGGCTTGCCGGTTATCACCAGCACCACCCGCGCGTCGAGCGAGCGTGCCTGCGCCAGCCCGTGGAGCAGCCGCGAATAGGCCGCTTCGAGCGTGGCCCCATGCAGGTCGAGCGTGAAGTCCGGCGCGACGGCGCCGCGCGCGAGCTTGCGATCCCACGAGGAATCGAGGCCCGTCGGCCCGGTCGCAGACGGCGGGGGGGGTTGCGATCTTGCCTGACGCGCGAGCGCGGCGACGGTCCTGGCGTTCCGGGCAGGCACGGATGCGGACCTCGGCGGCGGCGTGACCGCCTTGGGTTGCTGGGCGGGTGTCTTGGGAGGGTCGGGCTGCGCCGCCCGGTCGGCGGATGGGACCGCGATCGGCGCGACAGTGCGCGCGACGCGGGCCCACGCCTCCGCTTCCTGCGGGCTCAGCTTGCGCCCCGGCCCCCTTACCATGGCATCACCGGATGCCGAGCCGCGCCAGCGTTCCTTTCGGTACGAACACGAGCGCGCGCCCGCGTCCGCTCATGCCCCCGGCGATCCGCCGCGCTTCCTCGCCGTTGCCCCAGAAGGTGTCGAAGCGGTTGGGGCCCTTGATCGCGCCGCCGGTGTCCTGCGCGATCCACATGCCGTTCGCCTGGCTGCGATCGAGTTCGAGCCACACCGGCGCGCCGAGCGGCACGAACCTGGGATCGGCCGCGAGCGAGGATTCGCGCCGCACGGGAATGCCGAGCGCGCCGAGCGGCCCGTCGGTCGTGAGTTCACGGAAGAAGATCCAGCTCTGGTTCTCGCGCATCAGCGCGCGGCCCTCGACCGGATTGTCGCGGATGTACTGCATGATGCCCTGCATCGATCCCGGATACTGGCCGGGTCCGTCGCCGATCAGCCCGCGCTCGCGCATGACCGCGCCGATCCCGGTGTAGCCGCGTCCGTTCTGCCCGGCATAGCCGATCCGCATCAGCGTTCCGTCGGGCGCGCGCAACATGCCCGAGCCCTGGACCTGGAGGAAGAAGAACTCGACCGGGTCCTCGACCCAGGCGATTTCGAGCCCGCGCCCGGCGAGCGCGCCGTCCTCGATCTCGGTGCGGTCGTAATAGGGCACGAATTGCCCGGTCTCGTCGTAGCGGCCGAGCGGCATCGTGCCATCCTCGTTCGGTTCCGCATCGCCGGGTCGCGCGCGCACCAGATCGGGCGGCACCCCGTAGACGGGGACGTCGTAGCCGGGCAGGCGCGTGCGCGAACCGGCGATCTCCGGCTCGAAGTACCCGGTCGCGAAGGCTTGGCCGTCGCCGACGACGACGGTCTCGAAAAAGGTCTCGAAGAACCGCTTGGCCTGGCCGTAGGGCCAGGCGGCGAAGCCGTCACAAGCCTGCTGCCAGTCCCGGGGCCGCGTCAGCCCCGAGGGGTCCTCGCGGCTGACCAGCGCGGGACAGCTTTCATGGAACGAAAGCAGCGCGGTCGCGGCGTCGCCCTGGCGCAGTTCGAGCGAGGAGATCTCCGGCCCCGGCCTGACACCGGCGGCAATCGCGTTCTCGGGAACCGGGGTCGGCCCGGTGGTGGGCGGTGGGGAATAGGGCGGCGGCGCGGGCGGCTGGGTACCGCCGGGAATGATCCGCACGCAGGCGCCGAGCAGCAATACCAGCGAAAGCGCCGCCAGCCTGAGCCGGGCCGACGGCGATTGGCGCGACAAGGCTCAGCCCTCGTCGGTTTCCTCGAGCAGCCAGTCCGGATCGGGCGAGCGAACGTCGCGGCTGAAGGTCCACACGTCGATCGCCTCGATCGCGTCGTCGAGCGAGCCCGCGATCACGTTGCCGTCGGCATCGCGCGTCACGGCGGCGATGTCGGAGCGGAACCGCACGGTCACGCGCGCCATCGGCGCTTCGAACTCGGCGCCGGTGATCGTCGCTTCCTCAACGCGGATCAGGCGGTTGTCGAGCGTCTCGCCCGAAGCCTCGCGCGCGTCGATCGCGGCGGCAAAGCCGTTATAGACATCCTCGTCGCAAAGCTGGCGAAGCTCTTCGCGATCACCGCGCCAGAACGCCTCGAGGATCAGGCGGTAAGCGGTGCGCGATCCTTCGAGGAAGGCGAAGGCGTCGAAGCGGCGGTCAGCGCTGGCGATATCCTGCAGGCCGCGTTCGACCAAGGGCGTCGTGCGCGGCATTTCGCGCTGGCGCGGCTGGAGAGCGGACGCGCTCGAGGGCGATTCGTCGGCCGTGCGCGGGCCGCGCTGCCCGGCGGGCCGGCCGCCGGAAGGCCCGTCGAACCGCCCCTGGATCGGCTCTTCCTCGTGCTCGGCGCGGCGCCCGAGCACCGAATACAGCCGAAGACCAAGGAAGGCGGCGATCATCGCCAGGATTACGATTTCGACAGTCACGCTATTATGTCCATTCCTCTTTGCGGCGATCGGCGCTCGCGCTCGATCGGCACGGCAACATAACCCGAGATAGGTAAGGTTGACAAATGAACAACGCGTGAGCGGCGATATCGTGGCGTTTTTTCGTCGAGGCATCGCGCGCGCGAGGCGTCTCGTCCCCACCCGGCGGCGGCTCGTCGCCCGTAACGGGCGGCCGGAAGCGCGCGCCTGCGCCGTCAAGCGCCATTGCCGCTCGCATCGCCGGATGCTAGGCGCGCGCCTTTGGAACCCGCGACACGCGACAACGAGCAGAGCGAAAGCGATCGACCATGGCCGATGAAGGCAACATCATTTCCGATCTCAATCTGGGCGCCAACGGCAACGGGGCCGACGAGGGCCCGGCCGCCGGCATCATCAACCAGTACATAAAGGATCTCTCGGTCGAGAATCCCTCGGCGCCCAACAGCCATTCCTGGCAGGACGCGCCGCAGATCGACATCCAGTTCAACATCGGCGCGCGCGCGATCGAGGGCGAGGTCCACGAGGTCGAGCTCAAGATCACCGCCAAGGCGACGTCCGAACAGGGCACGGCCTACGTCATCGACCTCGCCTATTGCGCGCTGGTGGGCATGCGCAATCTCGAGGACGGACAGGCACACGCGTTCCTCTATGCCGAGGCGCCGCGCATCCTGTTCCCCTTCGCGCGCCGGATCGTCGCCGACGCCGTGCGCGACGCGGGCTTCGCCCCGCTCATGCTCGAGCCGATCGACTTCAACGGGCTCTACGTCCAGCAGCTGGCCGCCCAGCAGCAGGGCGAGGGCTCGCCGGTTGGCAACGCCTGAGCGGCACCGGGCCGACGCGGTTCGCGGCTGAAGCCGGACCATGAGCCTCGTCCGCAACGTCGGCACGATCGGCGGCCTTACCGCGCTGAGCCGCGTGTTCGGCTTCGTGCGCGACATGCTGCTCGCCCGCGTGCTCGGCGCGGGGCTGGCGGCGGACGCGTTCCAGCTCGCCTTCGTCCTGCCCAACACCTTCCGGCGCCTGTTCGCCGAGGGCGCCTTCTCGGTCGCCTTCGTGCCGATGTACACGCGCGCGCTCGCCTCGGAGGGCGGCGAGGACGCGGCCGAGGCCTTCGCTAATCATGTGCTGGCGGTGTTCGTGTGGGTGCTGCTCGGCTTCTCGGCGCTGGCGATGCTGATCATGCCCGGTATCGTCTGGCTGCTCGCGAGCGAGTACCGCGAAGTGCCCGGCAAGTTCGAGCTGGCGGTCATGCTGAGCCGCATCACCTTCCCCTATCTCGGGCTCGTCAGCCTCGTCGCGATGCTCTCGGGCGTGCTCAACGCGCATAGCAAGTTCGCGCCTGGCGCTTTCGTGCCGGTGCTGCTCAACATCGTGCTGATCACCGGCATCGTCACCGGCTACTATCTGCGCGAGGCGGGCGGGACCGACGTGACGGTCGCCTATGTCCAGGCGATCGCGGTGGCCGCAGCGGGCGTGGCGCAACTCGTCTACATGGCCTGGGCGACGCGCCGCGCGGGCGTGCGCCTCAAGCTCACCGCGCCGAAACTCACGCCCGACGTCAAGCGGCTGGGCATGCTGATCCTGCCCGCGACGCTGGGGGCCGGCGTCTATCAGATCAGCCAGTTCGTCGACACGTTCTTCGCCACCTCGCTCGAACAGGGTTCGCTGACGCTGCTCAAGTATGCCGACCGGCTGAACCAGATGCCGCTCGGCATCGTCGGCATCGCGCTGGGCACCGCGATCCTGCCGATGCTGGCGCGGCACATCCAGTCGGGCGACGCGCGCGAGGCGCAGCGGCTCCAGACCAACGCGGTCGAGATGGCGACGCTGCTGACGCTGCCCGCCGCGGTGGCGCTGGCGATCTGCGCGCCCGCGTTCGTCACTGCGTTCTTCGTCGGCGGCAAGATGACCGAGGCCAACGGCGCGGTGATGGCCAGCATCGTGATCGCGCTGGTCGCGGGACTGCCGTCCTACGTGCTCGTGAAGGTCTTCCAGCCCGGCTTCTTCAGCCGCGAGGACACGCGCACCCCGGTATGGATCGCGGCGGCCGTGCTGGTGATCAACATCGGGGTGAACTTCGTGGTCGTGCCGCGCTACGGCATCGTCGGGCTGGCAGGCGCGACCGCCTTCACCTCGACGATCAACGTCCTGACGCTTTACGCCATCCTCCAGAAGCGCGGCTGGTTCCGCTTCACCGCCAAGCTTGGTTCGCGGATCGCGCGGCAACTGGTCGCCACCGCGGCGATGGGCGCGGCGCTGTGGGCGCTCATGCCGACGATGGCGAGCCGCTATGGCGGCAACGTGTTCGAGCGCGTCTGGTCGCTGGGCGTGCTATGCGGCGTCGGGCTCGTCGTGTTCTTCGCGGTCGCCTATCTCGTCGGCGCCCTCGACAAGGACCTTATCGCGCAGCTACGGCGGCGCCGTCCGGCCAAGCAGCCGGTCGATCTTTCGGAATAACGGGAACCTCAGGAAAGGCATCATGCGCATCGTCTCCGGCATCCAGCCCACGGGCAACCTGCACCTCGGCAACTACCTGGGAGCGATCCGGAACTGGGTGCGCATGCAGGACGAGGTCGAGAGCGAAGGCGGCGATTGCCTGTTCTTCCTCGCCGATCTTCACGCCATCTCGATGCCGCACGATCCCGCGACGCTACGTGCGAACACCTACGAGATGGTCGCCGCGCTGGTCGCCTGCGGCATCGATCCCGATCGCTCGACGCTGTTCAACCAGACCCAGGTGCCCGCGCATGCCGAGCTGCAGTGGCTCTTGAACGGGACCGCGCGGATGGGCTGGCTGAACCGCATGACCCAGTTCAAGGACAAGTCGGGCAAGAACCGCGAGGGCGCTTCGGTCGCGCTGTTCACCTACCCCGTGCTGCAGGCCGCCGACGTGCTCGTCTACCAGGCGACCCATGTCCCGGTGGGCGAGGACCAGAAGCAGCACCTCGAACTGGCGCGCGACATCGCGCAGAAGTTCAACAACGACTTCGGCAGCGAAGCCGACCCGGTCTTCACCCTGCCCGATCCATTCATCCCGCCCGAAGCGGCGCGGATCATGAGCCTGCGCGACGGTTCGGCGAAGATGAGCAAGTCCGATCCCTCGGACATGAGCCGGATCAACATGACCGACGACGCCGACACGATCATGAAGAAGGTCAAGAAGGCCAAGACCGATCCCGAACCGATGCCGGGCGAGAAGGCCGGGCTCGAAGGGCGCCCCGAGGCGCTCAACCTCGTCGGTATCTATGCGGCGGTCGCGGGCACGAGCGTCGAGGCGGTGCTGGCCGAATTCGGCGGCGAGGGCTTCGGCAAGTTCAAGCCCGCGCTCGGCGAGCTGCTGGTCGAGACGCTGGCGCCGATCAACGCGCGCTTCGTGGAACTCAGGCAAGACCGCGCCGCGCTCGGCGCGATCCTCGCCAAGGGCGCGGAGAAGGCCCGCACCCTCGCCGCACCGACGCTCGCACGGACCTACGAGGCGCTGGGCCTGGTTCGCGGCTGAGCGGCTTACGCCCGCCTGGCGCGGTCGGCTTTTCTGGTTAGGGCGGAGTCTTTGTGCCGGTGCGGTTTCGACATCGGTCCGAACCCTTGGCGGCACCGGCCCGCGCCCACGCCTATTCCTCGGTGCGGACCAGCACCGTCTCGCCAAGCAGCGCGAAGAGCAGGAACGGCGACCAGGCCGCGATGAACGGTGGATAGCCGCCGAAATTACCCATCGCCAGCGCGGCATTGTCGATCACGAAATAGGCGAAGCCGAGCGCCATGCCGATCACCGCGCGCACGAGGAGCTGGCCCGAGCGCGCCAGGCCGAAGGCGGCGACCGCGCCGAGCAGCGGCATCAGCGTCGCCGAGAGCGGACCGGAGATCTTGTGCCACCACGCCGCCTCGAGCTGCGTGGTGCGCCGCCCCGCCACCTTCATCGCGTCGATCGAGCGCGACAGGGTGAAGATGTCCTGCGAATCGGCATCGACCGAGGTGATCGTGATCCGCGCCGGCGTGATCCCCGCCGCGACCGTCGCCGAGGCGAGGCTGGTGGTCTCGGTCCCCGCCACCCGGAACCGCTTGGGCTGCGTCAGCCTCCAGCCGGCCTGCGTATAGGCGGCCCGCGGCGCGCGCATCTCCTCGACGATCATCCCGTTGGCGTCGCGCCGATAGTAGGTGACGTTGCCCAGCACCATGTCGTTGCCCGTGCCCGAAACGGTCGCGGCCATGAGGATGTCGTTGCCCTCGGCGAGATAGACGTTGCTGCGAACCCCCGGATCTTCCGGAATCGGGCCGTAGTCGGCCGCTTGCCAGGCATCGAGCGCCGCGGTCGCATGGGTGACGACGCGTTCGTTGAAGGCGAAGCTCAGCAGCGAGATCGCGAAGGCGGCAAGAACCAGCGGCGCCAGCACCTGGTGCGCCGACAGTCCCGCCGACTTCATTGCGATCACTTCGCTGTTCTGGTTGAGCGTGGCGAGCGTGATGATCGTCGCGAGCAGCACCGAATAGGGCAGGAACCGCGCGACGAGCTGCGGCACGCGCAAGCTGACGTAGTACAGCAGTTCGGCCTGGCCATTGCCCGGCGCGGCGAGGATATCGCCGCTCTCGCCGAGCAGGTCGAGCATCTGCAGCACCAGCACCAGCATCACCAGCACCGCGAGGATGCGCGTCACGAACAGGCGCGCGAGGTAGAACGTCAGCGTGCGCGAAGGAAAGAATTCGAGATGCATGTCAGGAATGCTCGGCCGGGACCGGGATGAAATTCGCGGTCGCGCGGCGGCGGCGCAGCAGCGACTTGATCTTCTTGCCCACGGTCTCGGCCGCCTTCTCGAGCCAGCCGATCGCCTGTCCGCCGGGGACGTAGGCGACGCGGTAGTACATCCACACGATGATCACCGCGAAGACCGCGAACGGCCCCCACAGCGACAGGATCGGGTCGATGCGCCCTAGCGTGGCGACGTCGGCCGCGTACTGGTTGATCTTGTGATAGGCCACGACCATCACGATCGAGACGAACAGCCCGAGCGAGGACGTCGATCGCTTGGGCGGAATGGCGAGCGCCACCGCGAGCAGCGGCAGGAGCAGCATCATCACCACCTCGACGATCCGGTAATTGAAATTGGCCTGGCTCGACACGCGCTCGGCCATCGGGCGTTCGTCGCTCCAGCCGATACGCAGCAGTTCGGGCAGAAGATGCTCGCGATCCTTGTCGCCCCGCTGGCGGAACTTCTCGATGGCGGGCAGGTCGATCGGCAGGTCGTGGCGGGTGAAGGTGAGCACGCGGCTGCCGCCTTCGGGCACGTCCTGGATGATCTGGCCCTCGCGCAGTCGCAGGACGATCGTGTTGGGCTGCTCGCGCAAGGCCAGGAACGTGCCCTCGCGCGCCGAGATCGACAGCACGCCTTCCTTGCTGGCGACGCGCGCGAAGATGCCCATCAGCCGACGGCCGTCATCCTCGCTGCGCTCGATCCGCAGCGCGATCCGGTCTTCGAGCGTGGTGAACTCGCCCACCTTGATCGAAGCCCCGAGCGCGCCCGACTTGAGCTTGTAGTTGAGCTCTTCGTAGTAATAGCGCGAGAGCGGCTGGAGATAGCCCACGATCGCGAAGTTGAGCGCGACCAGCACCAGCGTGATCATGTAGGGCACGCGCAGCAGCCGCGTGTAGCTCAGCCCCACCGCGCGCATCACGTCGAGCTCGCTCGAGGTGGCGAGCTTGCGGAACGCGAGCAGGATGCCGAGCATCAGCCCGAGCGGAATCGCGAGGCTGGCATATTCGGGCAGCAGGTTCGCCAGCATCTTGAAGACGACGCCGATCGGCCCGCCCTCGGTCGCGACGAAGTCGAACAGCCTGAGCATCTTGTCGAGGACGAGCAGCGAGGCGGCGAGCAGGAAGATGCCGAGCATCGGCATGAGCACGAGCCGGAAGATGTAACGGTCGATGGCGCTGATGAACTTCACGTGCTCGCTGGGCTACCTGGGGCTGGGCGACTTCGCGGACTGCCTTAACCGCAAGCCCGTGGCGGCGAAAGGGGTATCAGGCCGCGAGCAGCGGCCAGACGACGAGCGCGAGCCCGACGATGCTGATGAGGAACACCAGCGTGCGCAGACCCTTTATTCCGGCGAGATAGATCGGCACGTAGACGACGCGCATCGCCAGCCACAGGCACGCGCCGATCGCGGTGACGTCGCTGGTCCGCCCCGCGATCGCCACTCCGGCGAGCGCGGCGACGGCGATGGGAAAGGTTTCGGCGAGGTTGGCCTGTGCCCGCGCGGCGCGCGCGGCGACCGGATTGAGCGGGGGCATCTCCTCGTCGCGGGGGCCGAGGTTCCAGTCGGTGCCGTACTGCTTCGTCTTGAGGTGCGCGGCGAGGAAAATCTGCACCAGCAGGAGCACGCCGCCCCAGCCCAGGATCACAAGTTCTATCGGCATCGGCAGGCCCCCCGCATCCGTCGCGAGACGAAACGCGCGGGCGCGCGAGTGGTTTCACGCCCGCCGGAACAGGGCCCAGGGATCAAGACCGGGCGGTCAGGCCTTTTCGAGCGTGCACTGCAAGGGGTGCTGGTTCTGGCGCGCGAAGTCCATCACCTGGTTCACCTTGGTTTCGGCAATCTCGTAAGGGAATATCCCGCAGACGCCGACGCCCTTCTGATGGACGTGGAGCATGACGCGCGTCGCCTGCTCGAGGTCCATGTGGAAGAAGCGCTTCAGCACGATCACCACGAATTCCATCGGGGTGTAATCGTCGTTGAGCATCAGCACCTTGAACTGGCTGGGCTTCTTGGGCTTGGTCCGGGTCTTGGTGGCAATGCCGACCTGATCGTCCGAACCGCCGTCCTTGTCCGAATCGTTGCCGTTTCCAGCGCCCATCGGGAACGGAAAACGGGAATCGATCGGTGCAGTGCGTGAGGTCATGGCCGGGCAGGATATCGTATGCCGACGCGAATCGACAAGATGCCCGAGACAAAGAATGTGCTCCGGCGGATACGAAAAGGGGCCGGATGCGGTTCGCACCCGGCCCCTCATTCATTCGACGAATGATCAGATCGTCGACTGGCGCGCCTTGTCGACCGCCATGCTGACGCGGCCCGAGAGCGGCGCCATGGCATCGCTGAAGAGCTTGAGCATGGCTTCGCTGTTCTTCGAGCCGTAGGCGACGGCGCTGTCGAAGTTCTTGCGGACCATGTCGCCCTGGAGCTTGATGAAGTCGGTCGGCGACTTGGCGGAGGCGAGTTCCTTCATGTCGCTGCTCATCGCTTCGAAGGCGGTCTTGCCCTCGGCGGCGAGCGTGCTGCCCATCTCCTGGGCGCCTTCGGAAAGGATCTTGCCCGATTCGATCATCGCCTCGACGTTGCCCTTCGCGAAGTCGGTGACTTCGCCGAACATGCCGGTGGTCTTTTCGAACGCTTCCTTGGCCTTGTTCTGAGCCTCGGAGATGGTGTCCTGGATGTTGGTGAAGTTGGCGCTCATATCCATGATGCTGTGTTCCTTGCGAGAGAAGTTGGGGGTGGTTGCCTCGGCGGCGCGACTACTCACTTCTGCGACGGTCTTGGGCGCCGTCTTTTTGACTGGTTGCGAAGCGCTGACGAAGCTGGCGGGCTTCGCCGGCTTGGCCACGGCCTTCGGCTTCGGCGGCTTGGCCGGAGCAGATTTCGCCGCGGCCCGGACGGGCTTCGCGGCGGGGCGGCCGACGGTCGCACTCTTCGGCGGACGTCCGCGGCGCTTCTTTGGCGCGGCGGCCGGCGCGGCCGATCCGGCCTTCGCGGTTTCGGTATCGCTCTTGGCGTCGGAGCCCTTGGCGGCGGGCGCGGCCGCCTTGGCGCGCGCCGGAGCCTTGGGCTTGGCCGCACCGGCTGCGGCGGGCTTGCGTCCGGGTTTCTTCGGCGCGGTCTTCGCAGGCTCGGCCGAAGCCGCCTTCTCGTTAGCGCCGGCTACCGGATCGCCCTTCGTCGAGTCGTTTTCATCTGCCATTCGAATTCCTGCTGTTCTTCTTGTCTTTGCCTGTAGCGGGCGGGCCCGAACATGTACGTCACCCGACTATGTTGCGTCGCAAAATATACGCTCGACAGCCCGAAGTCAATGACAAATGCTGCACTGCAACAAAAGCGTCTTGCTGCACTCGACCGGCAATACCGGGACACATTCCGGAAACCTAAAGTTGAATCGAGATTCAACGTTGAGCGACGTAACGTCCGGGCGCATCCTCGATCACCTTGTCCCCTCGCCCGCCCGGACGACGCTTGCCGCGCGTGGTGACCGTCTTGTCGTCGATCGTCTCGAGCCACTGGCGCCAATGCGGCCACCAGCTCCCCGGATGCTCCTCGGCGCCTTCCATGAAGGCCTCCAGCGTTTCGGGCGAGGAGTCATTGGTCCAGTATTGATATTTCCCCGAGCTCGGCGGATTGACGACCCCGGCGATGTGCCCCGAACCGGCGAGCAGGAAGGTGAAAGGCCCGCGGATCAAATGGGTCAGCTTCCACACGCTGTGCGGCGGTGCGATATGATCCTCGCGCCCCGCCTGGATATAACATGGCGTCTCGATCCGCGTGAGATCGATGCCCACCCCGCAGGCCGAGAGCGAATTGGGTATGACCATGCGGTTGTCGCGATAGAGATCGCGCAAGTAGTCGCGATGCCAGCGCGCGGGCAGATTGGTGACGTCGCCGTTCCAGTGAAGCAGGTCGAAGGCGGGGTAGTCCTCGCCCTTGAGGTAGTTCTTCTCGACGTAGCTCCAGATGAGGTCGTTGCCGCGCAGGAGATTGAAGGTCGCGGCCAGGTAGCGGCCGTCGACATAGCCTTCGGGCGAGAGATGGCCGATCGTCTCGATCTGCTGGTCGTCGACGAAATTCTTGAGGTCGCCCGCCTCCTCGAAATCGACCTGCGCGGTGAAGAACGTGGCGCTCGCGACCTTGTCGGCCTCGCCCTTCTTGGCGAGCACCGCCAGCGTCGCGGCGAGCGTGGTGCCGGCGACGCAATAGCCGATCGTGTGAACCGAGGGCACCGAGAGCCGTTCGCGGACGTGATCGATCGCCTCGATCTGCGCGCCGATGTAATCGTCCCAGACCACGTCCGCCATCGACGCATCGGCCGACTTCCACGAGACCAGGAACACCGTCACTCCTTGCTCGACGGCCCAGCGCACGAAGCTCTTCTTGGCGTTGAGATCGAGAATGTAGAACCGGTTGATCCACGGCGGGAAGATCACCAGCGGGATCTTGAGCGCACGGTCGGTGGTGGGGGTGTACTGGATGAGCTGGAACAGCGGCGTCTCGTGGATCACCTTGCCGGGCGTCACCGCGATGTTCTCGCCAAGCCGGAAGGCGCCGGGATTGGTGTGCGTGACCTGCCCGCGCCGCAAGTCGTCGAGCAAGTGCTCGAGCCCGCGGACCAGGCTTTCGCCCTTGGTCTCGACCGCCATTTCGAGCGCGATCGGATTGGTCATCGGGAAATTCGAGGGCGAGAGCGAATCGACCAGCATCTTCGTGGCGAAGACGAGCTGGCGCTTGCGCGCGGGCTCGAGATCGTCGAGCGCCTCGGCCGTGCCGACCAGATGCTCGGACAACAGCAGGTAGAGCTGGTGCAGAACCGCGAAGAACGGCTGACGGCGCCAGGCGGGATCGGCGAACCGGCGGTCCTTGCGCGGCAAGTCGGGGTCGGCTTCGGCCTGCTCGCCCGCCTTGGGGCCGATGCCGTAGTGACCGAGCACGGTCTCGAACAGGCTCAGCGCGTCGGTCCAGACTTGCTGCTGCTTTTCGGGACTGCTCAGCGGAAGCTGCCGCAAGACCGCTTCGGCCGTCGCGATCCACTTGGCCGGATCGGTGTAGTGCGATGACGCGCCGGTGGCCTTCTCGGCTTGCTCGACCTGGAAATCGAACAGCATCGATTGCAGCTTGCCGGCGACTTCGGCCCACTGGATCGTGGCTTCGGCGGCCGCGTCCTTGCCTTGCGAAAGCGACCCGAACAGGGTCGTCACGGTATCGGCCTGCGTTTTCAGGAGCCCGGATAGGGCATCGATCTTTGTGTCCTGGTCGGCGTCCAACGCGCGCGTACGTTCATCCATGGAGCGAATTCACCTGACTGGTCTGGCTTGGTGGCGGGCAAGGCACGGGGGCGCCGGAAATTCCGCTGCCGATCGTGCTCGTGGTGTGGCCCGAAGACAATGGGGTCCCCGCTATGCGACGGATCTACGCGCGCCACCCTAACATCAATCGGCCCGGTGAAAAGAGCGCGTACCGGCCCAGGCGTCTTTCGTGACAAGGCCCGTTTCGCGATACGATTTGCTTTTTGCACCGCGATTGCGTTGAATCGCACTGGCCCAACGCGCCGCAATCCACGATAAGGCGCACTTTGAACGAGCCCATGCGCTCCAACCAGGAAAGGTCCCATGTCCGACGAGTTCTACCGCATCAAGCGACTGCCGCCTTATGTCATCGCCGAAGTCAACGCGATGCGGCACGCAGCACGCCAGGCGGGCCGGGACATCATCGACCTGGGCATGGGCAATCCCGACCTGCCGCCGCCCCAGCACGTGATCGACAAGCTGTGCGAAGTGGCGCAGAAGCCCGACGCGCACGGTTATTCGCAGTCCAAGGGCATTCCCGGCCTGCGCCGCGCCCAGGCGAACTATTACGCCCGCCGGTTCGGAGTCGATCTCGATCCCGAAACCGAAGTGGTGGTGACGATGGGCTCGAAAGAGGGCCTCGCGAGCCTTGCCACCGCGATCACCGCGCCGGGCGACGTCGTGCTCTCGCCCAATCCGAGCTACCCGATCCACACCTTCGGCTTCATCATCGCCGGCGCGACGATCCGCTCGGTGCCGACCACGCCCGACGAGCATTATTTCGAGTCGCTCGACCGGGCGATGGCCTTCACCGTGCCGCGCCCCTCGATCCTGGTGGTGAACTATCCCTCCAATCCCACCGCCGAGACGGTCGACCTCGCGTTCTACGAGCGGCTCGTCGCCTGGGCGAAGGAGAACAAGGTCTGGGTGCTGTCCGACCTGGCCTATTCCGAGCTTTACTACGACGGCAATCCGACGCCCTCGATCCTGCAGGTTCCCGGCGCGAAGGACGTCGCGGTCGAGTTCACTTCGATGAGCAAGACCTATTCGATGGCCGGCTGGCGCATGGGCTTCGCGGTCGGCAACCAGCGGCTCATCTCGGCGATGACGCGGGTGAAGAGCTATCTCGATTACGGCGCCTTCACGCCGATCCAGGCGGCGGCCTGCGCCGCGCTGAACGGCCCGCAGGACATCGTCGAGCGCAATCGCGAGCTTTACCAGAAGCGGCGCGACGTGATGGTCGAGGCCTTTGGCCGCGCCGGGTGGGACATTCCGCCGCCCAAGGCCTCGATGTTCGCCTGGGCTCCGCTGCCGCCCGCGCTCAAGGAGATGGGCAGCCTCGAATTCTCGAAACAGCTCCTCACCCATGCCGAAGTCGCGGTCGCGCCGGGCGTGGGCTACGGCGAGGACGGTGAAGGTTACGTGCGCATCGCCATGGTCGAGAACGAGCAGCGCCTGCGGCAGGCGGCGCGCAACGTGCGGCGCTATCTCGCCAGCATGGGGGTGAACAGCACGGCCGCGTGATCGATCGGGCAAGCCACACCGATTGTATCTGCGCCACGCCGGAAACGGTCGCCGCGCCGCCCAGCGGCCCCGCCAAGTTGTTTCGCTGGCTGTCCGACACCCGGCTTCCGGCCGAGCTGGACCTGCGCCAGTTCGGCTGGACGCTGTGCCCGCGCCGGTCCCCGTGCGACCGCCCGGTGCTGCTTTCGCCGCCGCCGCCTTCGGCCATGGGCGCGGATTGGGTGGCGTACATCGACGGCATCGCGCCGGAGGCGCGCTCGCGGATATTCATCGTGCGTGTCGACTGCCCGCAGCGCCGCGCCTCGCTGCTGCGGCTCGGCTTCGGCGAGGCGCTGGCCGGCGGCTCGCCGATCTTCGAGGTCGAGGCGCGCGCCCGCCTCATCCTGGCGCGGCGCAACTTCGTTCCGAAGTGGCGTCAGGTCGGGCCGCTGCTGCTCGACATCGTACGCCGCGATGCCTTCGTCGAGGGCCGGGCGGTTCGCCTGCACCCGCGCGAATTCGAGCTGGCCTGGCGCCTTGCCGATCGCCCCGGCGCGGCGTTCACCAAGGAGGCGCTGATCCGCGATGTCTGGCAGATGGGATTCACGCCTGAGACCAACAGCCTCGCGGTCCACGTCTCGCGCCTGCGCGCCAAGCTCGGCCGCTTCGGTCTGGCGCGGATGATCGAGACCGGGCCGGGCGGGACTTATCTCCTCAATTCTCTGCGCGAAACCGCGCCCGGTCCGGGCGCTCCGTCCACCATGATAGCGAGAGAGGAGCGCTAGACTCCCTCAGCGCGTGGTGCGGCGCGCCGCGTCGAGATCCTGCACGGTGTTGATGTTGGCCGGCGGAATGGCACATTCGACCAGCCGCGCGCCGCACAGTTCGGCGAAGCGGTACATCGAATGCCGCTCTTCCTCGTCCAGCAGCAGCGCCTCGATCGTGGCCGCGGCTCTTGCCGGCCAGATTCCGACGACGGGCTGGGCCGCCAGACAGGCCGGCGCCTCGCCGAGCAGGCCGGGCAGGTCATCGGGCAAGTCGGGCGCATCGACGCCGCAGGTCAGGACGCTGGCGTAATCTTCGTCGTTCGCCAGATGCAGCGCCGAGGCCAGCCCGGCGAGCGGCCCCAAGCCGGGGCGCGGCCAGTCGGGCAAGGTCGGCGCCGGCGCCAGCTCGCGGCCAACCACGACGACGTGTTCGCACCAGCCCGACAGGGCATCGACCGCGCGCGCGATCAGCGTCTGTCCGTCGATCTCGGCAAGCGCCTTGTCGCTCCCGAAACGCAACGACCGTCCTCCCGCCAGGACGGCACCCAGAATCACGACGTCCGCCCGCTGCCGAGGCTGGCGACGGTCCCGTTTCCGGAGCATGGCAAAGTCGTCATCATCGTTCCCTTGTCTGGAGGCGGGCCGGTTCGGGCGGGGCATTCATCCGCCTGCTCCGATCGTACGCGTTGAACGGTCCGAATGCGCGCCTGTTCCTGTACCACGGCGCGAAACCTTGCGCAGCGTGCCCGATGGCAATGCGCACGCCGCGCGACGGCGGACCGCCGACCTGCCGCACGGCGCTTGACCGCCCGCCCGCCCCGTGCGAAAGGCCGCGCCCACGCAATCGCGACCACGAGATTGCGCAAGCTGACCGATCGGAGCGGCGGGCTTCCCCGAAAAACCGGTCCGGATGCTTGAAAAGGCCCGATGGCGGAGTGGTGACGCAGCGGACTGCAAATCCGTATACGCCGGTTCGATTCCGGCTCGGGCCTCCATCACCACCGCCCAACTGCGGCATCAATAGCCGCTGGCCTGACCGTCCTTGCGCATTTCGGTGGCGCCGGTGTAGACGCCCGTTTGCGGATCGCGGGCGATCGCCTGATAGCCGCCGAAGGGAATGCCGGTGTTCTCGACCTCGACCCGGTGGCCCATGGCGCGAAGTTTCTCGACCGTTGCGGCGGGAACGCCCGGCTCCACGTAGAGCGTGCCTAGATCGTCGATCTCGCGCGTGTCCGCCGCACTGCCGGCGAGCGCGTCGGTCGGCTGACGGCCGCCATCGTGCATCAGCCGCGCGGCATCGCCCGCCTCCTGCAGGTTCATCCCGTAGTCGACCAGATTGACGAGGATCTGGACGTGGCCCTGCGGCTGCATGCCGCCACCCATCAGGCCGAAGCTGATGAAGGGCTTGCCGTCCTTTTTTATGAAGGCGGGGATGATCGTGTGGAAGGGCCGCTTGCCCGGCGCATAGGCGTTGGGGTGCGCGGGATCGAGGCTGAACAGCTCGCCCCGGTCCTGGAACATGAAGCCCAGGCCGTCGGCGACGAGGCCGCTGCCCATGCCGCGATAGTTCGACTGGATCAGGCTCACCATCATGCCGTTGCCGTCGGCGACGGTGAGGTAGGTGGTGTCGCCCGGCCCCTCCAGCTTCACGGCGTCCGGAGTGCCGGCGGCAAAAGCGGGGGTGGCACGGTCGGGATCGATCTCGGCGAAGCGTGCCCGCCCGTACTGCGCGCTCAGCAGCCCCTCGGGCGCCTCGGCGAAATCGGGATCGGCATAGAAGCGGGCGACGTCCTCGAAGGCGAGGCGCTTGGCCTCGGTGATGTAGTGCAGCACTTCGGGCGAGCCGCGCTCCCATTGCGAAAGGTCGACGTTCCTGAGGATGTTGACCATCTGCAGCGCGGCGAAGCCCTGCCCGTTGGGCGGAAGCTCGCACAGCTCGTAGCCGCGCCGGTAGGCGACGCACGAGACGTCTACCCATTCGCTGTGATGCCCGGCGAAGTCCTCCAGGGTGAAGGCGCTGCCCTGCCGGCGCAGATAGTCCACCATGATCCGGGCGGTCTCGCCCTCGTAGAATTCGTCGCGCCCGTTCTTGGCGATGCGCTCGAGCGTGTCGGCGAGATCGGGATTGCGGAACACGTCGCCCGGCTTCGGCGCGCCGTTCGCGAAGTAGGTCTTGCGCGCATTGTCGAATGCGAAGTCGATCGTCTCGAGCCGGTTCTCGAAGCCGCGCAGGCCGCGTCCGAGATACATGGCGATGACCGGCGGGATCGCGTGCCCTTCGCGCGCATAGCGGATCGCGGGGGCGAGATTGCGCGCCATCGCCAGCTTGCCGTAGCGCTCGTGCAGCGTGAACCAGGCATCGACCGTTCCGGGAACGGTGATCGGCAGCGGGCCGACCGACGGAATGCCCGCCGCGTCGGGGCCAAGCTTCGCCCTGAGCTGGTCGAGCGTCTGTCCGGAGGGCGAGCGGCCCGATCCGTTGATCCCCTGCAATGTGCCGGTCGCGGGGTCGTAGACGATCGCGAACAGGTCGCCGCCGATGCCGTTGCCCGTCGGCTCGGTCAGGCCCAGCACGGCATTGGCCGCGATCACCGCGTCGACCGCGCTGCCGCCCGCCTTGAGGATATCGAGCGCGGCCTGGGTCGCGAGCGGCTGCGCGGTCGCGGCCATGCCGTGCATCGCGACCACCGGGCTGCGGCTCCACGGCGCGCCGACGGGGCGCGCGCCCGGCCCGATGCCCTGTGTCGCCTCCGCGGTCGTATCCGCGACGCTGGCCTTTCGCGCGCCGCCTTGCGGCTCCTGCGCGAGCGCCGGGCCCGCCAGCAAGATGCCGGCCGCGAGTATTTTCGAGATGCGCCCCATGTCGTCCTGCCGTCCTGTTCCGCCGGCCGCCCCGAGCGTGCCGCGCCGCGCACGGTAAGTCGACGGACCGGACCTCGTCAAACCGTCACGCCGTCAAGCCGAACGTCGCGACCGGTCCCTATCCGTATTGCTGGCCCGCGTCCTGCCGCCGAGGTTCGGGCGGGCGGTTCGGATTTGCGGGTTCCGCGTCGAGCGTCTCGCGCTGCCCCTCGGTGTCCCGGGGGGTGGGCCGGCCGAGCCGTTCCGCTTTCCCGGGGGCGCTCACAAGGTCCCTCTCCTGACCGACCACGCCTGGCTGCCGCGCAACGTGCAAAGCCGGGTGCTGCCTTTCCACAATTCGACATCGCGATCGGGAACCTCGGTCCGCGCGAACAGTAACGCCTCGCTGGCATCGGGGGCGCGAAAGCAGATCGGCTCCTTGGGATGCGATGCACCGTCCAGGAATTTGAGGACATAGCGATCCATCGGCACCTCCACCCGCAAGCTTGGTCTGCGGCGCGAGGATTCGCGGGCTGACGGTCTGCCAAACCGGTGGCCGACCGCAAGGTTCCCGTGCATGAGGAAAATTCTCGCGCCGCGGCAGGGGCTTACCTCGGAAACGCGACGACGAGTGCGAACCCATGGCATTCGCGGATGGCGACTCCGGGACGCGATGCCGCGGCGGGGCCGGACCGAGCCGAAGCATGCGGAAAAAAGAGCACAATTTCCGCGCCGCGGCGCCGGGATTTAACCCGTATTTTACCGCAGAGGCAAATAGATAGCCTATGTCGCCCCAAAATCATCGGGCCCCCTCGAAGCTGCTTTGGCCGGTCGTCGTCGGGGTGGCCTATTTCATCGCGGCCGCGCTCGCTCTCTGGCTGAGCAGGAGCGTAAGCGGTGCGGCGACGATCTGGCCGGCGAGCGGCATTCTGCTTTCGGGCCTTCTGCTCCGCCCGGCCGAGCGTTGGGACGGCATCCTGCTGGCGAGCGCGATCGCCAGCCTGTCCGCCAACTTCGCGTTCGGTTCGAGCCTTTCGGTCTCGGCCGGCTTCACTTTCGCCAACATCGTCGAAGCAATGGTCGCCGCGACGATCGTGCGCCGCTCGTCGGGCAAGGACCTCGCGTTCGACCGGCCACACGGCGTCGGCCATTTCGCCGTCGCCTGCCTGTGCGCCTCGTCGGTCAGCGCTTTTCTCGCGAGCCTGCTGTCGGGCGATTGGTCGGGCGGCTTCACGAGTTCGTGGTTCCTCACGGTCCTTCTCGGACAACTGATCCTCACGCCGCTTGTCATGACCTCGGCCCAGGCCCTGCGACGGCTGCGACTGCCTCGGGACTATCGGCGCATCGCGGAGACAATCGCGCTTCTCGCGCTGGTCGCCGTCGTGAGCGCTGTGGCCTTCTGGCAGACCCACTATCCCTTGCTGTTCCTGCCGGTGCTGCCACTGCTGCTGGCAACCTACCGTCTCGGCCCGGTCGGGGCGACGCTCAGTGTCTTCACCATCGCCGTGTTCGGCTCGCTGGCCACGTCCAGAGTGACGACGCTGTTCGGCGCGAGCTGGCCGGTGCAGGATCTGGTGCTGTTCTTCCAGTTCTATCTCGCCGCGCTCCTGGTCGCGGCATTGCCGCTGGCCGCCGCGCTGGCGGCGCGCGACGACTTCGTAGGCGTTCTGAAACGTCAGCAGGCCTATTTCGAGATGGCCTCGCGCACCTCAAGCATCGGCTACTGGCGGCTCACGCTCGCCGACAGCTCGCTCGAGTGGTCCGAGGAGGTCTATCGCATTCACGGCCTGCCGATCGGCGAGCCACCGCTGCTCGAGGATGCGGTCAACGCCTATCATCCCGATGACCGCCCGCTGGTCGAGGCCAAGCTCGACGAGGCCTTGCAGACGAAAGGCCAGTTCGCGTTCGACGCGCGGATCATCACAAGCTTCGGCGAACTGCGCCACATCAACAGCCGCGGCCAGGTCGAGTTCGGCGACAACGGCGAGGCGGTCGCACTGTTCGGCATCTTCCAGGACGTCTCCGACCGCGTCCGCCTCGTCGAGGACCTGCGCGCGGCGCGCGTCATGGCCGAAGCCGAGGCCCGCCACGCGCGCGAGCTTGCCGAGACCGACCAGCTCACCGGAATTCCCAACCGCCGCAAGACCATGGCCGTGCTCGAGACCGAGATCGAGGCCTGCCGCACGAAGGGGACCATGCTCACCATCGGCCTGCTCGACGTCGACCGGTTCAAGTCGATCAACGACAGCTTCGGCCATGTCGTCGGCGATCTCGTCCTGCAGGACGTCGCGCTGGCCTGCGACAAGGCGATCCGGACGTCCGACTTTCTCGGTCGTATCGGCGGCGAGGAATTCCTGGTCCTGCTCCCGGGCGCGGATACCGCCGCGGCGGGCCCGATCGCCGAGCGCATCCGGCTCGCGGTGATTCGCGACACCGCCGCCGGCGAAGTGCCCGAAGTCACCGTGAGCATCGGCCTGGCGCAATTCAACGCGACGATGAGGACGTCGCAGCTTCTCCAGACTGCCGACGAGGCGCTCTACGACGCCAAGCGCGGCGGCCGCAACCGCGTCGAGATCGCCAGTCCCTGCTGAACGCGAGAGGGCGCGATTCGTGATTGGCCCGGTTTGTTTCCGACAAAAAGATGCCGGACGGAGGCGGGTCCGTCCGGCACCAAGTTGCGACGCGATCCGCGATCAGGCGATCACGGCGAGCGACCCGGTCGTGTGGGGATCGAGCAGCAGATCGTTGGGCGCCATCGCCGGGTCGCTGCTGGCGAGCGCGAGATCGAGATCGGCGGAGAGCCCGCCGGGTCCGTCATCGTCGTCGAGGATGGAGACCTCGCCCTTGATCGACAGGTCAGAGGCCATCAGGGGCGAGCCGCTGCCGTTGAGCAGCGAGATGTCGACGAGGTTGCCGACGACATCGCTGTCGCTCAGCCCCGTGCTGTCGGTCGCAGTGATGCGCGTGGCATTGAGCACCTGCACCCCGGCGACGGTGACGTCCTGTTCATAGCGGACCGTGCCGAGAACCTGGTTGACCGCGACGTTGTCCATCGTTCCGCCGTCGATCGCGGTGATGGTCAGCGTCGAACTCGGCGCGAGGACGTTGAGGAGGCCCGGATCGTTGTCGACCACCACCGAAAGACCGAGGCTGTTGGCGAGCGCGACGTCGGCGGTCAGCGTATAGGCTTCGAGATTGACCGAGAGCAGCGGCGCGAACTCGACCTCGACTTCGGTGAGGTCGTTGTCGGGATCGACCGCGAAGAGCGCCTGCCCGTTGAAATCGATCAGTCCCAGCGTTTCCGCGCCGATGAGCCCGAGCAGGTCGTCTTCGCTGACCTGCACGATCGGCGCGCGATCGGTGTCGATGATCGTGATGTCCTGGCTGTCGGTGTCGCCGACCAGCCCGGTCGAGCCGACCACGCGGGCATCGATCGTGTGATCGCCCTCGTCTATCACGTCGAAGGCGTAGGACCACGTCGTCCCGCTGACCTGGGCATCGGCCCAGGCACCGCCGTCGATCCGGACCTCGACGCCCTCGCCAGCGTCCAGTGCGCCGCTCAGTGTACCGCTGATCTCGGGCGTGACGTCCTCGGTCGCGAAGTCGCCGACCGTGCCGGTATCTTCCTCGATCGCGGTGATCTCGATCGTCTCGGTCGGCGCCTGCGGCCCGCCGCCGCCGCCCGTGTCCACCGTCGCCGTCCCGGGCTGCGAGACGTTGCCGGCGGCGTCCACGGCGCGGGCGCTCACTTCGGTGTCGTCGGCGAGCGGGCTCGGGGGCGTGTAGCTCCAGTTGCCCGATGCGTCCGCCATGACCGTGCCCTCGGCGGTGCCGTCACCGTTGGTATCGACCCGGACGGTGCTGCCCGCCTCGGCCGTGCCGGTCACCTCGGTGCCGTCGCTCGGCGCGACCGTGGGTGCCTGAGGCGCGGTGGTGTCGACGACGACGGCGAAGGCGTCCGAAGCCGCGCTTTGCCCGCCCCCGTCCGATGCCGTGACGGTGAAGACGTGCTCGCCCTCGCCGAGCGCGGTGCCCGGCGTGAACGCCCAGTTGCCCGAGCCGTTGGCAGTGGTCGTGCCGAGAAGCGTGTCGCCGTCGTAGACCGACACGGTCGCGCCCGCCGGTGCGTCCGAACCGGAGATCCGCGGCCGCGTGTCGTTGGTCGCGCCCCCGTCCTCGACGATGCCGGTCTGCGGCGACACGTCGTCGGTCACCGCGAGGATTGTCGGCGCATCGGGCGGCGCGGTCGTATCGGCATCGACTTCGACCGTGGCGGGCGGCGAGACATTGCCGGCCTCGTCGCTGGCGGTGGCGGTGACGGTCGTCCCGTCTTCGATCGGCTCGGGCGGCGTGTAGGTCCAGTCGCCCGCGCCGTCGGCCTCGACCGTGACGTCGCTCTCGCCGTCATCGTCGAGGTCGAGCGAGACGGTCGCGCCCGGCTCGGCGGTGCCGGTGATCTCCGTCCCGTCGGTCGGCGCGATGACCGGCGCGGCCGGCGCGACGGTATCGACGACGATCGCGTAGGCGGGCGATTGTCCGCTGGTGCCGCCGCTCGACGTCGCCGTCGCGGTGAAGCTGTGCGACCCTTCGCCAAGGTCGGTGCCCGGGGTAAAGGCCCAGTTGCCCGAGGCATCGGCGGTGGCCGTGCCGAGTTCGGTCGCGCCGTCGAAGACCGTGATCTGGGCATTGGCGCCGGCCGTGCCCCGGATCGTCGGACGGGCATCATCGGTCGCCTCGCCGCGCGCGACGCCACCCGTGATCGCGCCGACATCGTCGACCACGCTGCCGATCCGCGGCGCCGGAGGGGCCGCATCGGCATCGACCGTCACCGTCGCGGGATCGGATTCGTTACCCGCCTCGTCGGTCGCGGTCGCGGAGATCTCGGTATCGTCGGGGATGGGCTCATCGGGCGTGTAGCTCCACTGGCCCTCGTCGTCGGTGGTGACGGTCTCGTCGACGTCACCGTCATCGCCGATGTCGAGATCCACCGTCGAGCCGGGTTCGGCACTGCCGCTGACCTGCGAGCCGTCGGTATCGTCGATGACCGGAGGCGCGGGCGCTGTGGTGTCGACGTCGAATACAAAGGGCTCCGAGCTATTCCCGCCCGCCTCGGCGGTGAGGGAATGCGCGCCCTCGGCGAGCGCGACCTCAACCTGGAAGCTCCAGTCGCCGTCCGCGTCGGACGTGGTGGTGCCGAGCAGCGTGTCGCCGTCATAGACCGAAACGGTCACGCTGGCCCCGGCGTTCGAACCGGCCACAGTCGGAAGCCTGTCGTCGGTGACGCCGCCTTCGGCGATCGGTCCGGTGATCGCGCCGAAGTCGTCGGTCACGGTCTCGATCACGGGCGTTCCGGTGCCGCCGCCATTGCCGCCGTTGCCGCCGTCATCGTCACCCACCGTATCGCTCGCGGGATCGGACTCGTTGCCCGCCGGGTCGGTTGCGACCACGGTGACCTCGGTGCCGTCGTCGAGCGGTTCGTCGGGCGTGTAGGTCCAGGTTCCGTCGTCGCCGGTGGTCACCTCGTCGTCGCTCTCGCCGTCACCGTCGATGTCGATCGAGATGGTCGTGCCGGGTTCGGCGGTTCCGGTCACTTCGTCGCCGTCGCCGGCATCGACCGTGGGCGTTGTGGGCGCGGTCGTATCGATGGTGAGGACGAAGGGATCGGACGGCGCGCTCTCGTTGCCCAGCGCGTCGGTCGCCGAGACGGTGAAGCTGTGCTCGCCTTCGTCGAGCGCGGCCTCGGGCGTGAATTCCCAGGAGCCGTCGTCGTCCGCAACGGCGGTGCCGAGCAGCGTGTCGCCGTCGAAGATCGAGACCGTCGCGCCCGGCTCCGCGCCCGAGCCCCGCAGCGTGGGCATCGTGTCGTCGGTGGCGTCGCCGTCGTCGAGATCGCCGGTGATCGCGCCGACGTCATCGGTCGCGGTGTCGATGGCGGGGGCCGTGGTGTCGGCGTCGACCACGGCGGTGGCCGGGTCGGACGTGTTGCCCGCCTCGTCGGTCGCGGTCGCGGAGATCGTGGTGCCGTCATCAAGCGGCGTGTCGGGGGTATAGCTCCAAGCCCCGTCTCCGTCGGCATCAACCGTCGCGTCGGCGTTGCCGTCCCCGTCGAAGTCGAGCGCGATCGACGAGCCGGCTTCGGCGGTCCCCGAAATGACGGTGCCGTTGGTGGGGTCGATCACGGGCGGATCGGGCGCGGTGGTATCACCTCCGCCATCCCCGCCGTCAGAACCATCATCGTCGTCGTCATCGCCGCTGGCGATCGCGATGGCGCCACCGACGGCCAGCGCGCCGAGCCCGACCAGGGGGGCGATGCCGATGCCGCCGCCGCCATCGTCGCTGGTCACCGGGACGAAGCTCCAGGCGACCGGATGCGCGGCTGTCTCGCCGCAGGCGTCCTCGTCCTCGGGGTCGAACACCCACTCGGTCACCGGCCCCTCGGGATCGGCGACCCGGACTTCAGGCTGCTGTTCGGTGGAGCAATCGTAGTAATCGGCGAGCCGGATTACCGAGCCGTCCGCCAGTTTGATAACGAGATCGTCGCCGTCGCGCGTGGCGGACGTGACGTCGGTGCGCTGTAAGTAGACTTTGACTAAAGTCGTGTCGCGGGCGTTGATCGTCTTCTCGCCCTGGAGCGTCTCCGTGCGGGGCCGACCGTCGCCGCGGCCCGTGATCTCCATCTGATATGCCATCGCTCGACTCCTCTCTTCCCCGCGGAGTCGAATCCTTGGCAACCAGGGTTACGTTAGTGTCACCATTCGCGATTAATTTCGAACTGATCGGCAATTGGCGCGGGCGCTCGGAATTCTGCGAAAGTCTCCACATCTGCGCACCGGTTTTGTTAACGATGATCACCGGGCCGGCCACTTTCCGTCCCGAAATTACATGACTTACATAACCTTCGTGATCATCACGCAGGTAAGATTTCATTCGATAGGATCGTCGGCGCGATTCCATATCTAAACGCCGTGGTCGCGGGCGGCCGAGAACGCGCGGACTCGCACGAAGACGCCAGCGAAGCGGCACGCGAACGAGCGCGGCCGCAACTGTCGACCCTCGCCTTACAAGATAACGGCAATCCCCGCTTGCCGCGCCCGGCGGTGGAGGCCGAAGCGCGGCGAACGGGCGGTCGCGTTCCCCGCCGCGTGGCTGCCGGTGGGCGCGGGTCGCGCCGTCCCCGAAAGAGCAAATCCCGAAAAAAGCGTCCGCCGCGAGGCGGGCGGGCTATGTCTTCGGTCTGGCCCGCATCGCCTTGTATTCTGCTTCGGAGATCTTGCGCACCATGCGCACCGCGCAGCGCTTCGGACCGGTCGGACCCGGTACGATCAGGTCGACGTCGAGCCCGTCGCAGATCTGGCCGGGACCGCGCTGGTCGAAGGCGATCGCCTCGGACCAGTCGAGATCGGGGCACGGGCCGAAGGTCTCGAACAGGTACTTGTCGCGAACGCCGACGCTGACCACGACGCTGTCGCTGCCGCGCCTGGTGTCGGGCACGTCGTTGAAGCCGTTCACCTGGCTGAGAAAGAAGCACGATCGCCCTTCGGCCGCCGCGGTGGCCGGTTCGGGCGCGGCGGTGCCGGCGCAGGCGGAAATGGATGCCGCGGCGCCAAAGGCCGCGACCGGGGCGAGCCAGAACATGGTTCGGGTCATTGCGGATCTCCCGTCTCTATTGCGAACGAACGAGACGGGCCGCCGCAAGGTTCCGGTCAGACGTGCTCGATCGATCGTTGCAGGGCATCGATGATCGAGGGGTCCTCGATCGTCTGCGGCACCACCACGTCCTCGCCGTTGACCAGCGTGCGCAGGAGATTGCGCAGGATCTTGCCCGAACGCGTCTTGGGCAGGCCGTCGACGAAGATCACCGCGCGCGGGCTCGCGATCGGACCGATATCCTCGCGGATCATGCGAACGAGGTCCTTTTCCACCGCGCCGAGGTCTTCCGCGCCGGGACGCGTCACCGCGAAGGCCACGGGCATTTCGCCCTTGAGCTGGTCCGCCGCGCCGACGACCGCGCATTCCACCACCATCGGGTGGTTGGCGATCACTTCCTCCATCTGCCCGGTCGAGAGGCGATGCCCGGCGACGTTGATGATGTCGTCGGTGCGCCCCATGATGTGGATGAAGCCGTCCTCGTCGATCATGCCCGCATCGCCCGAGGTGTAATGCCCCGGAAAGTCGACGAAGCCCGCCGCGAAGCGCTCGGGATCGTTCCACAACGCGCGGAACACACCGGGCGGCAACGGCTGCTCGACCAGCAGGCTGCCGACCTTGCCCGGGGCGACGTCGCGGTGCTCGTCGTCCTTGACCTTGAAGCGGAAGCCGGGAACCGCCCGCCCCGCGCTGCCGACGCGTACCTGCGTCTCGCCGAGCCCGAAGCAGGTGGCGATCGCCGGCCAGCCGATCTCGGTCTGCCACCAGTGGTCGATCACCGGCTTGCCGAGCGCCTCGGCGATCCACTGAAGCGTGTCGGGGTCGGCGCGTTCGCCCGCGAGGAACAGCGAGGAGAGAGAAGAGAGACTGGCCTCGCGAATGAACGCGCCATCCGGGTCCGCGCGCCGGATCGCGCGAATGGCGGTGGGCGCGGTGAAGAGCACCTTGACCTTGTGACGGTCGACCAGGCGCCAGAAGGTGCCCGCGTCGGGCGTGCCCACCGGCTTGCCTTCGAACAGCACTGTGGTGCACCCGGCGAGCAGCGGGCCGTAGACGATGTAGCTGTGGCCAACGACCCAGCCGATGTCCGACGCCGCCCAGTAGACGTCGCCGGCCCCGACGCCGTAGATGTGCCGCATCGACCAGGCGAGCGCGACCGCATGGCCGCCATTGTCGCGGACCACCCCCTTGGGCGTGCCGGTCGTGCCCGACGTGTAGAGGATGTAGAGCGGGTCGGTCGCGTCCACCGGAACCGGGCCGACCGGTCGCGCGACGGCATAGGCCGCGGCCCAGTCGATGTCGCGATTGGGAACCAGATCGGCGCGAAGCTGCTCGCGCTGGAGGATGATCGCGCAATCGGGCTTGTGCACCGAAAGCTCGATCGCCTTGTCGAGCAGCGGCTTGTAGGCGATCGTCCGGTTGGGCTCGATCCCGCACGAGGCGCTGAGCACGACCTTGGGCGTGCAATGCTCGATCCGCTTGGCGAGTTCGGGCGCGGCGAAGCCGCCGAAGACGACGGAGTGCACCGCGCCGATCCGCGCGCAGGCCAGCATCGCGAAGACCGCTTCGGGCACCATCGGCATGTAGATGATCACCCGGTCGCCGCGCTGCACCCCGGCGACGCGCAGCATTCCGGCGGTGCGCGCGACGCGGTCGAGCAGATCGGCGTACGTGTAGCGCGCGAAGCCGCCCGTCACCGGGCTTTCATAGATCAGCGCCGCCTGGTCGCCGCGCCCGGCAGCGACGTGCCGGTCGACCGCGTTGGCGCATGTGTTGAGCATGCCGTCCGGGAACCAGGCGTCCGAACCGGCCGAATGCGCGACGCTGGGGAAGCGATCCCATTCGATCGCCTCGGCGGCATCCAGCCAGAACCCTTCGGGGTCACGCTCGGCCCTGGCATAGACATCCGCGTAATTCATCGGTTCGTTTCCCCTTGCGCAAGGCGAAGCCAAGGTCGCGTTCATCGCCATGGCTCTGTCAGAAGCTGTACTTCGCGGTGACCTGCACCTTTTGCAGGTTGCCGCTGGCGCCGCCCTCGTTCTCGCGCTCGGCATACATGTATTCAAGTCCGAGATCGAGCTTGGGCACCGGCGAATAGATCACGTTGGCGAGCGCGTTCCACACGCTGTCGGTCGCGCCGGCTCCGGTCAGCGCCACCGGATTGTCAGCCTTGAAATAACTGCCGGCGACGTTCGAACGCAGCTTGTCGTTCCACACGTGCCGGAACGCGGCGAAGCCCGAGTAGGTGGTGATCGGATCGAGCTCGCCGTCGAGGTCGATCGCCGCGTCGTTGACGATGTTGGCGCCCATGTAGCGGCCGAGCCCCTGGCCGACGGTGCCCATGAAGCGCACGTCGTCCTTGTCGCCGACCGGCACCTTGCCGCTCAGGCTGACGCCGTAGCCGAAGGCGCTGTCGCCCGAGGCGGCGCCGAGGTCGGCGGCCGAGGCATGGAGCTGGCGCACGATCCCGGCGAGCGCGAAGCCCTTCACGTCGTAGCGCACGATGATGTCGGGCAGCTTGTCGTCGGCGGGCAGGATGCGGCCGCCGCTCGCATTGGTGATCGTCGTTTCGGGCTGCTCGACCGCGAAGGACAGACCGCTCTTCGCCTGATAGCGGATCATCGGCTGCCGCACGAACACGGTGCCCGGCATGGTGCCCACGAAGTCGACGCTGTCGGGCAGCGCGGAGACGTTCTGGAAGGTCGACCAGGCCTGGCCGAAGGTCCAGCCGTCGTAAGTGAGGAACGCCTGGCGCATGCGCGGGGTATAGCTGTTCGAGACCCGCTGGTCGCCGCCCGAGGTGACGAGGAAGTCGAGTTCGAGGTGCCCGCCCAGGGTCTTGCCGCCGACCGGAGTCTCGGCCTTGAGGATGACGCGGCTCTGGCGCGCGTGGAAATGCGTGTCCCAGCCCGAGGCGGAACCGCCGACCGGGATCAGGCTGGGGATGAGGAAGTCGCGGTTGATCGAATCGCCGGGCACTTCGCCGCCGCTGGTGCGCTGCGAGATCGCGTCCATCTTGACATAGCCGCCGATGGTGAACTGCGTCGCGCCGACGCGGAAGCCCTTCTTGTCGTCCGCCTCGATCCTGGCGACGCGCTCCCTGATCTCGCCCTGCTCGGCGGCGACCGCGCGGGTCTCGGCGACGGCGGCGCGCATTTCCCGCGCCATCGCCGCGTCGGCGGGGCTGGCGGCGGCGGCCGTGCCCTGCGCCGCGTCCATGCGCGCCTGCATCTGCATGATCATCGCCTCGAGCCGGTCGAGCCGCTGCTCGAGCGTCTCCTGAGCCAGCGCCGCCACCGGCGCCAGCGCGCTGGCGCTCAACAGGCCCGCGGCAAGCGACTTGCGCAGACCGGCCCTCATCCGGCAATAGTCCATGATCGTTCCTCCCCCATCTGACGTGGTTCGCTTGGAGGAGGGATCTTGCAGGGTGCTCCGCCTGCCGCCAGTCGGCAAATGGTCTATAAGACTTAGGTCGCAATGACCCGCTCGTGCCGCTCGCGCTAGGAATGCAGCCAAGTTGCGCTTATCTTGCGTCCACACACCGGGAGAGATCATGCAGGACACCATCGACGCCAGGGCAGACATCGTCCCGGTTCCCGCGCAGGCGACCCAGGGCACGGCTTGCACGCTCGCGCAGTACCAGCAGATGTACCGGGCCTCGATCGAGGACAGCGACGGATTCTGGGCCGAACAGGCGAAGCGGATCGACTGGATGACCGCTCCGACCAAGGTCGCGGCCTGGTCGTTCGACCCCGTGGACATCCGCTGGTTCGAAGACGGCACGCTCAACATCTGCCACAACGCGGTCGACCGCCACGTCGCGGCCGGGCGCGGCGACGAGCCCGCGCTGATCTTCGAGCCCGACGATCCGCAGGGCGAGGTCCGCACGCTGACTTACGCCGAGCTGCGCGCCGAAGTGATCCGCATGGCCAACGCGCTCAAGCAGATGGGCGTAAGCAAGGGCGACCGCGTCACGCTCTACATGCCGATGGTGATCGAGGGCGCGGTGGCGATGCTCGCCTGCGCGCGGATCGGCGCGGTGCACTCGGTGGTGTTCGGCGGCTTCTCGCCCGACGCCATCGCCGGCCGCATCGAGGACTGCCGGTCCGACTGGGTGATCTGCGCCGACGAGGGCCTGCGCGGCTCGAAGCACATCCCGCTCAAGGCCAATATCGACGCCGCGCTCGCCAAGGTCTCGGTCAAGGGCGTGCTCGTCGTCAAGCACACCGGCGGTGATGTCGCGATGACCGAGGGCCGCGACCGCTGGTATCACGACTTCACCGGCCTTGCCGAGGAATGCCCCTGCGAGGAGATGAAGGCGGAAGACCCGCTGTTCATCCTCTATACCTCGGGATCGACCGGCAAGCCCAAGGGCGTCGTGCACACCACCGGCGGCTATGCCGTGTGGACCGAGACGACCTTCCGCTACGTGTTCGACTACCGCCCCGGCGAGATCTACTGGTGCACCGCCGACATCGGCTGGATCACCGGGCACAGCTACATCGTCTACGGCCCGCTGATGAACGGCGCGACCGCGCTGATGTTCGAGGGCGTGCCCAACTATCCCGACCACGACCGCTTCTGGCAAGTGGTCGACAAGCACAAGGTCAACATCCTCTACACCGCGCCGACCGCGATCCGCGCGCTGATGCGCGAGGGCGACGAATACGTCACCCGCCACGATCTCTCGAGCCTGCGCATGCTCGGCTCGGTCGGCGAGCCGATCAATCCGGAGGCGTGGCGCTGGTATCAGGGGCTCGTCGGCAAGGGCCGGATTCCGGTGGTCGACACCTGGTGGCAGACCGAGACCGGCGGCATCATGATCACCACCCTGCCCGGCGCGCACGACATGAAGCCGGGCAGCGCCGGCCGCCCGTTCTTCGGCGTGTGCCCCCAGCTCGTTGACAATGAAGGCAAGGTGCTCGCCGACGAGACCACCGGCGGCGCGGCCGAGGGCAACTTGTGCCTCACCGCGAGCTGGCCGGGCCAGTCGCGCACCGTCTACGGCGATCACGAGCGCTTCGTGCAGACCTACTTCGCCAGCTACAAGGGCAAGTACTTCACTGGCGACGGCTGCCGCCGCGACGCCGACGGCTACTACTGGATCACCGGCCGCGTCGACGACGTGCTCAACGTCTCGGGCCACCGGATGGGCACCGCCGAGATCGAGAGCGCGCTGGTGCTGCACGAGAAGGTCGCCGAGGCCGCCGTCGTCGGATATCCGCACGACATCAAGGGCCAGGGCATCTACTGCTACGTCACGCTCAATGCCGGGATCGCGCCCAGCGACGATCTCGCCAAGGAGCTGCGCCAGTGGGTGCGCACCGAGATCGGCCCGATCGCCTCGCCCGATCACCTGCACTTCACCCCGGGGCTGCCCAAGACCCGTTCGGGCAAGATCATGCGCCGCATCCTGCGCAAGATCGCCGAGAACGACTACGGGGCGCTGGGAGACACTTCCACCCTCGCCGATCCCTCGCTCGTCGACGGCTTGATCGAGGGGAGGCTCAACCGCTAGGTCCCCGACCGTCATGGCGCACCGCATCGTCATCGCCGACGACCATCCGCTTCTGCGCGCGGCCGTGCGCGCCTCGGTCGAGAAGGTCTGGCCCGGTCACGAGATCGTCGAAGCCGCCGATTGCGCTGAGGCGCGCGCCGCGGCCGAAGCGGGCGGAGTCGAGCTGATGACGCTCGACCTCCACATGGCGGACAGCACCGGGTTGCAGACGCTCATGGCGTTCCGGCAGGATTTTCCGGCGATGCCGATCGTGGTCGTCTCGGCCAGCGAGGACCGTCGGATCGTGCGCAACGCCCGCGAGATCGGCGCCTCGGGCTTCATTCCCAAGAGCGCGCCGCTCGACGTCATGCGCGAGGCGCTCGCCGCCGTCGCCGCGGGCGACTTGTGGTTCCCCGAGATCGCCGAGGAGGAGCCCGAGGACGAGGGCGGTGACGCCGTCGCGCGGCTCGCGCGGCTCACTCCGGCGCAGCGGCGCATCCTCGCGCTCGTCGCCGAGGGCAAGCTCAACAAGCAGATCGCGCACGAAATGGACATCACCGAAGCGACGGTGAAGGCGCACATGACCGCGATCTTCCGCCGCCTCGGCGTGATCAACCGCACCCAGGCGGTGCTGATCGCCCACCAGCTCGACGCCGGCGCGCCGGGCGTGGAGGGCTAGCCATTCGCGGCCAGCGCATCCCCCGCGCCGCACAATCGAGCGAGCGCCGGCCCTTTGCGGCGATCGTCGCGGCCGCCCGCGCAAAAGAACGGGCGGTCAAGGCTGCAAAGCGGCGAAATCGGCGTTAGGATGCCTGCAAGTCCGATCGACGAAGCACGCGTCGGAACCCCGTTCGCAATGACAGAAGGCCGCACATGGGAAACGTCGTCCGCTTCAAGCGCCCTCCGCGCAATCAGGGCCAGTTCAAGGGCTACAGGCCCTCGCCCGGTCCGGACGGTCCCAAGAAGCCGAAAAAGCCCAAGCGCAAGTGGGGCCTGCTGCACTCGCTGGTCACGCTTATCGGCGGAGCCGTAGCGCTCCATGCGATAGCCTCGCTGTTTCCGGCGTAACAAGCGCGCCCGTCGGAATCGGCGCGCGGCATGCTCAGTTGGCGTCGCCGGTTGCGTAGCTTTCGCCCTCCTGCGCGAGCAGCGGCAGCATCACCTTGTCGGCCAGCACCGTGCAGAAATACTCGTTGAGCTGGCAGATCCTGCCGTCGCGAAAGGTGAAGATGAAGACGTACTGGTTGCAGTAGGGCTCGCCGCTGCTGAGCACCGCATCGGCCTCGAACTCGAGCACGACGGTATCGCCTTCCGCGACGATCTTGTGCATCGTCGGACGAAAGCCGGTGGGAACGATCGCCTTGAAGGCGCTGGCGGTCGCCACCATCATCTCACGGCTCCTGCGGCCCGAAACGCCAGCGAAGCCGCGCGTGTTGGTCACGGCATCGCGCGTGAGGCAGCGGTCCATCGCCGCACCGTCGCCTGCATCCATTGCCGCCAGGAAGTCCAGCGCCACCTGCTTGTTTGATTCGCTCATTCCCTCTCTCCACTGTCCCGCCGAAGCGGTTCCTTGAACCCGAATCGCGCGCGCCTCACGATGGCTCGTAGCGCTCGAAGATCGCCTCGACGAGCGCGCGCGCCGGCTGGTGCCCGATTTCGACGCCGAGCTGCTCTTCGCGGATCAGCGTGAGCGAGAGGCTGGTCGCGATCAGCGCCAGGCAATCGGCGGGCATGACCTGTGCGGCCCCGCTGCGCGCCGCCGCCCGCTCGATCGCCGCGATCTGGATGCGCCGCGATTCCTCGATGAAGCGGATCACTTCCTTGCGCAGACCGTCGATCCGTGCGGCGAGCGCCATGAATTCGGCGGTAAGCCGCGCATCGGCGGTATGGATGCAGATGTCCCAGATATGCCGCATCGGAAGGTCCGACCCGGCCGCCTGCGCGAGTCGCGCCAGCTCGCGCTCGGACAAGCGGCGGAACATCGCCACGACAAGCTCGTCCATGGTGCTGAAGTAGTAATAGATCAGCCGCTGCTTGACGCCGACGCGCTCCGCCACCCTGCGTGACGTCAGGGCCGCGTGGCCTTCCTCGCGAAGCACGTCTTCCGCGCCGTCGAGCATGGCGTGCCAGTTCTCCGAGCCGGCCGGACCCATGCGCCGCCGGGGTTTGCGTTCCGCACCCGTCATGTGTTTCCTTCGCCTGAAGCGCCCATGCCTAGGCGGTCGGCGCAAAGGTGTTAAGCCCGCGAGCGCGCCGGCCGCCGCCGGGGCTTCAGTCGGCGGGGCTCACGAAGGTGGTGTCGCGGCAATCGACCCGGACCCAGACCTGGCCGCCGCGCCGCGCCTTGCCGCCGGCCGGGTCGCAGCGTCCCTTGAGGATGTTGGCGGGATCGTCCGGATCGGCAGGCGGGATCGCTTTGGCCGCGCTCCTGCCGGCATCGCTTCCGCGGAATCCAGGCCTCCCAGCGCGACCAGCCGTACTCGCGGGTGAAGATGAAGGTCTCGATCGCGTTGTTGGTGCGCGAAAGGTCGTGATGGGCGATGTGCTCGGACCGGATCGCCTCGAGCGTCTTGCCGCTTTCGAAGGTGAACGGTGCGGCCGCGTGCCAGACCGCGTCGATCCGCCGCCCGCCGACGCGGCTTTCGGCCTCCCGGGCCGGGCAGCCTTCGGGAGCGTCCAGGCGCCGCACTGTCATGTCATGGCGGCGGCTGCCCGATGCCAGCGGGAAGGCGTTGGGAAACAGCACCCAGCCGTCGCCCTCGCCCGCGCCGGAGAAGCGCTGTTCCCAGCATTGCTGATCGGAGGTCGCGATGATCGAGACGAAGGCGCCCTCGTGTTCGATGAGGTCGTAGCCGTCGCGGGTCTTGACGAAGCCGTCGTGAAAGCCGCTGCCGTCGTCCATCTGCTTGGCTATGCGGACGCGCCCGGCCGCGTCGGGTATGCTGCTGACCGCCTGGTAGCGCTTGCCGCCGTGGGCCTCGTCGGAATCGGTCAGGCGGTAGGGCGGGGTCTCGCCGGCGCGAATGTCGCGGCTGGTGGGGCACGAGGCGGGGTCGCCCGGAACCACGGCCCCCGCCTCGACGCAGACATTCTGGATCAGGAAATCGCCGATCGCGGAGGATGCACGCGCTCGGGCGGGTGCCGCCTTCAGCGCCCGGGCCTCGGCCTGCGCGGGCGGCGACGAGGGTTCGGGCACCGGCGCCGGACCACAGCCCGCAAGCATCATGGCCGTCAAGACAGGGATACGGATGGTCATGCGGTCTCCCTTGCGGCTCACGGCGCTTCGGTCGCGTCCCGCCGGTTCTCGCCTTCATCGAGGGCCAGATCCAGCTCGGGGACCAGACGATCAGGGTCGATGCCGTCGCGCTCGCGGCGATGTCCTGAGGCGAGCAGGCTCCGGGCGCGCATTGTATCAGAGTGTAAAAACCTGCAATTCGTCAATGATTGGTATCAAAGGATATGATATGAGGGCGCTGCGTTCCTAGGAGCGGGCCGACTCCCGTCCGCCGGGACAGCGGCGAAAGGGAAGCCACTTTTGAGCGACGAGGCGTGGGACGTGTGCAGTGACGGAATGGCCGGCGATAAGGCCGCACACCGGAACTCGCCCAGCCGCCGCGGCGACCGGATCGCCGCCGTGGCGCTCGCGCTCGGTGTCTCGGCATGTTCCTTCGCGCCGGACTACGTCCGCCCGCCGCAGCCGGTGCCCGAGAGCTATCCGGCGCCCGCGCCGGCCGGCGCTTCCTCGATCGCGGACCTGGGCTGGCAGGACTTCTTCCGCCAACCCGAACTGCAGCGGCTGATCGCGGAGGCGCTGGCCAACAACCGCGACATCCGCATCGCCAGCGCGCGCGTGGACGAAGCGCGCGGCGCGTGGCGGATCGAGGGCGCGCCGCTCTATCCGCAACTCGACGCGGTCGCGACCGGCACGCGCGGGCGCTCGTTGTTCAACCTGCCGACCACGGGCGCGACACCGGTCGAGGTCAGGCAGATCAGCGCGCAGTTGAACGCCAGTTGGGAAATCGACTTCTGGGGCAGGCTGCGCAACCTGCGCGATGCCGCGCGCTGGCAATACCTCGCGACCGAGGAGGCGCGCCGCGCGGTGGCGACCAGCCTCGTCGCGCAAGTGGCCAACGGCTACCTGCTGGAGCGCGAATACGAAGAGCGCGCGGCGCTGGCCCGCCGCTCGATAGAAACGCGCGAGGAATCGCTGCGGATCATGCGGCGCCGCTACGAAGTCGGATCGGGTTCCAGGCTCGACATGGCGCAGGCGCAGATCCTGCTGGCGCAGGCGCGCACGACACTGCAGGCGCTCGAGCAGGATCGGGCGGTCAACCGCAACGCGCTCGCCCTGCTGGTCGGCCATCCGGTGACCATCGCGCCCGGCACGCTCACGCTGCGCGACGCGCCCGAGGGCATACCGCTTCCCGTCGGTCTGCCTTCGCAACTGCTGGTCAACCGGCCGGACGTGGTCGCGGCCGAAAACCGGCTCCGCGCCGCCAATGCCAACATCGGCGCGGCGCGCGCGGCGTTCCTGCCCAACATCAGCCTGACCGGCGCCTACGGCACGATGAGCGACGCGCTCGACGGGCTGTTCGCCGATGGCAGCGAGGCCTGGAGCTTTTCCCCGACCATCAGCATGCCGCTGTTCAACGCCGGCAGGCTGAAGGGCAATCTCGATGTCGTGAAGGCGCGGCGCGAGATCGCGGTCGCCGAGTACGAGCAGACGATCCAGACCGCGTTTCGCGACGTCTCCGACGCACTCGTGCGCCGCCGCCAGCTCCAGCTCCAGATCGACACCACGAAGGACTTGCTGGACGCGCAGCGCGAGCGCGCACGGCTCGCCCAGCTCCGCTTCGACAACGGGCGCTCCGCCTATCTCGAAGTGCTCGACGCCCAGCGCGACCTGTTCGAGGCCGAACAGTCGCTGGTCCAGCTCCGCCGCGCCGAGCTGGCCAGCATCGTCGCGCTCTATGCCGCGCTCGGCGGCGGCTTTGCCGGGACCCCGGCGTTCGATACCGCCGCAACCGGAAACGACGAGGAACAGACGCAATGACGCAGGCGGACAGCAGGACTTGGCTCGTCAGGGGCGCGATCCTCGCGGCGATCGTGGTGCTCGCGCTCGCCTTGTGGTCGTTGCTCAGGCCCGACGGCCTGCCCGACGGGATCGTCAGCGGCAACGGCCGCATCGAGGCGACCGAGATCGACATCTCGGCCAAGACGCCCGGGCGCATCAAGGACATCGTCGCCGAGGAAGGCCAGCTCGTCAAAGCGGGCGATGTCGTGGCGCACATGGACACCGACACGCTTCGCGCACAGCTCGCCGAGGCCGAGGCGCAGCTCGCGCAAGCGACCAACGCGATCGAGATCGCCGAGGCCCAGGTCAGCCAGCGGCAGAGCGAACAGTCCGCCGCGCAAGCCGTCGTGCGCCAGCGCGAAGCCGAGCTGAGCGCCGCGCGCAAGCGTTTCCGCCGGTCGGCGACACTCGCGAAGGAAGGCGCGACCGCGGTGCAGGAGCGCGACGACAACGAGGCCTCGGTCGAAGGCGCGCAGGCCGCGCTCGAGGCGGCGCGCGCGCAACATGCCTCCGCCAACGCCGGCATCGCCGCGGCGCGCAGCCAGGTGATCGGGGCGCGGTCCAACGCCGATGCCGCGCGCGCGACGATCGCGCGGATCAAGGTGGACATCGCCGACGCGGCCCTGCGCGCCCCGCGCGGCGGCCGCATCCAGTACCGCATCGCCCAGCCGGGCGAAGTGGTCGCGGCCGGCGGCCGGGTAATGAACCTCGTCGACCTCACCGACGTCTACATGACCTTCTTCCTGCCCGAGACCGTGGCCGGACGCGTGCGCATCGGCAGCGAGGCGCGTCTCGTGCTCGACGCCCTGCCGGGCCGAGTGATACCGGCCAAGGTCAGCTTCGTGGCCGACGTCGCCCAGTTCACGCCGAAGACGGTCGAGACCGAAAGCGAGCGGCAGAAGCTGATGTTCCGTGTGCGCGCGCGGATCGACCCCGCGCTGCTCGAGCGCCACATCTCGATCGTCAAGACCGGCCTGCCGGGCATGGCCTACCTGCGCATCGATCCCGATGCGGCCTGGCCCGAGGACCTCTCGCCGGTGGTGAAGGACTGAGGCGATGGCATCCGCGCAGCCGCCCGGAGATCCGGGGCCGGTCGTCCGCATTGCCGGGGTTTCGTTGCACTACGGCAAGAAGACGGCGCTGCGCGATCTCGAACTGACCGTGCAGCAAGGCCGGATGATCGGTCTGATCGGACCGGACGGCGTCGGCAAGTCGAGCCTCCTGGCGCTGCTGTCCGGCGCACGCGCGATGCAGGACGGCGAAGTGACGGTGCTGGGCGGCGACATGCGCGCGCGTCGCCATCGCGAGGCGGTGTGCCCGCGCATCGCCTATATGCCGCAAGGGCTGGGCAAGAACCTCTATCCGACGCTGTCGGTCGAGGAAAACCTGCAGTTCTTCGCGCGGCTGTTCGGCCACGACGCCGCCGAACGGCGACGGCGCATCGACACTCTGACCCTCTCGACCGGGCTCCACCGCTTCCTGTCGCGCCCGGCGGGCAAGCTTTCGGGCGGCATGAAGCAGAAGCTCGGCCTGTGCTGCGCGCTGGTCCACGATCCCGACCTGCTGATCCTCGACGAGCCGACCACCGGCGTCGATCCGCTGGCGCGCGCGCAGTTCTGGGACCTGATCGGGAGCATCCGCGAACAGCGGCCGGAGATGAGCGTGATCGTCGCGACCGCCTACATGGACGAGGCCCAGCGCTTCGACTGGCTGGTGGCGATGGACGACGGCGCCGTGCTCGCCACCGGGACTCCGGCCGAACTGCTCGCCCGCACCGGCAGCGCCTCGCTCGAAGCCGCTTTCGCCGAACTCCTGCCCGAGGAGCGCAAGCGCGGCCACGCGCCGGTGGTCATCCCGCCGCTCGAGGCCGGCCAGGACGACATCGCCATCGAGGCGAAGGATCTCACCATGCGCTTCGGCGATTTCGTCGCGGTCGATCATGTCAGCTTCCGGATTCGGCGCGGCGAGATCTTCGGCTTCCTCGGCTCGAACGGCTGCGGCAAGACGACGACGATGAAGATGCTCACCGGGCTGCTGCCGGCAAGCGAGGGCGAAGCCTGGCTGTTCGGCAATCCGGTCGACCCGCGTGACATCTCGACGCGGCGGCGAGTCGGCTACATGAGCCAGGCCTTCTCGCTCTACGGCGAATTGACCGTGCGGCAGAACCTTGAGCTTCACGCGCGGCTGTTCCACGTCCCCGATGACGCGATACCCGGGCGCGTGAGCGAGATGGTCGAACGCTTCGCGCTGGGCCCGGTGCTCGACGAGCTGCCCGAACGCATCCCGCTCGGCATGCGCCAGCGCCTGTCGCTGGCGGTCGCCATGGTGCACAAGCCCGAACTGCTGATCCTCGACGAGCCGACCTCGGGCGTCGATCCGGTGGCGCGCGATTCGTTCTGGCGGCTGCTCGTCGAACTCTCGCGCCGCGACAAGGTGACGATCTTCATCTCGACCCATTTCATGAACGAGGCCGAGCGCTGCGACCGCATGTCGATGATGCACGCGGGCCAAGTGCTCGACAGCGACGCGCCCGCAAGGCTCGTCGAAAAGCGCGGTGCGAAGACGCTCGAAGAGGCCTTCATCGGCTATCTTGTCGACGCCGAGAAAAGCGGCCGCACCCCAGATGAGGCGAGCTGCGAGGATCAGGATCGGAAAGGTCAGCTGCCGCTCGAACAGGCGCCGTCCCGCGAACCGGCAAAGGTCTCCACCCGGTTCAGCCTGCAGCGCATGCTGAGCTACGTCTGGCGCGAAGCGCTCGAGCTGCAGCGCGATCCGGTGCGCGGCACGCTGGCGCTGGCCGGATCGGTGATCCTGCTGCTGGTGATTGGCTATGGCATCAGCCTGGACGTCAACGCCCTGCGCTATGCCGTGCTCGATCGCGACCAAAGCACGGTGAGCGAGCGCTACAAGCTCGATATCGCCGGATCGCGCTACTTCGTCGAGCAGCGGCCGATCACCGACTACGACGATCTCGACCGGCGCATGCGCAGCGGCGAACTGGCGCTGGCCATCGAGATCCCGCCCGGCTTCGGCCGGGACCTGATGCGCGGCCGACCGGTCTCGATCGGCGCGTGGTTCGACGGCGCCATGCCGCAGCGGGCCGAAACCGTGCAGGGCTACATCCAGGGCATGCACCAGCACTGGCTGATGGACCAGATGCGCATGGCGGGCAGTCCCGCGGCGAGCAGCAACGTCTCGGTCGAGAACCGGTTCCGCTACAATCCCGAAGTGGAGAGCCTGCCCGCGATGGTGCCCACCGTGATCCCCTTGCTGCTGCTGATGCTGCCGGCGATGCTGACCGCGCTCGCGGTGGTGCGGGAGAAGGAGAAAGGTTCGATCATCAACCTCTACGTGACGCCCGTGACCCGTTCCGAATTTCTGCTGGGCAAGCAGCTTCCCTATGTGGCGCTTGCCCTGGTCAATTTCGTGGTGATGCTGCTGATGTCGGTGTTCCTGTTCGATGTTCCACCGACGGGCAACGTTCTGGCGCTGACGGCCGCGGTGCTCATCTTCTCGGTGATCTCGACCGGCATGGGCCTGCTCGCCTCGGCGATCACCAAGAGCCAGATCGCCGCGCTGTTCCTCGCCATGGTCGGCACGATGATCCCTGCCGTGACTTATGGCGGGATGATCGATCCTGTCTCGTCGCTCGAGGGGTCCGCTCGCACCATCGGCAGCATCTACCCCGCGAGCCACATGTTCACGATCAGCCGCGGCGTGTTCAGCAAGGCGCTGGGCTTTTCCGATCTGATGGGTTCCTTCTGGCCGCTGATCGTGACCGCGCCCGTCATCGTCGGACTGGCGATCGCGTTTCTCCGCAAGCAGGAGCGCTAGGGGTGCGGCAGAAGATCTCGAACATCTATCGCCTGGGCATCAAGGAGCTTTGGAGCCTTCTGCGCGATCCCATCATGCTCGTGCTGATCGTCTTCACCTTCACGTTCGCGGTCTATTCGTCCGCCGCCTCGATGCCCGAAACGATGAACCGCGCGGCGATTGCCGTGGTCGACGAGGACAATTCTCCGCTCTCGCGCCAGATCGTATCCGCCTTCTATCCGCCGCAGTTCCAGACGCCTGAGCTCATCGCCCCGTCGCAGATCGACCCGGGCCTTGATGCGGGAACCTATACCTTCGTGCTGCACATCCCCGTGGGTTTCCAGCGCGACGTGCTGGCGGGGCGCCCGGCGGAGATACAGCTCAATACCGATGCCACGCGCATGACGCAGGCCTTTTCCGGCAGCGGCTACATCCAGCAGATCGCGATGGGGGAAGTGAACCAGTTCCTCTCCCATTACCGGGCGCAGGCCACATCCCCCGTGGAACTGGAACTGCGCGCCCGGTTCAACCCCGCGCTGAACAAGACATGGTTCGGCGGTCTCTCGCAGATCATCAACCAGATCACCATGCTCTCGATCATCCTCACGGGCGCGGCGCTGATCCGCGAGCGCGAACACGGCACGATCGAACACTTGCTGGTCATGCCGGTAACGCCGCTGGAGATCATGGTCAGCAAAGTCTGGTCGATGGGCCTCGTCGTGCTGGTGGCGGCTTTCGTCTCGCTCAACGTCGTCGTGCGCGGGCTGCTCTCGGTTCCGGTTGCGGGCTCTCTTCCGCTCTTCTTCGCCGGCGCGGCGCTGGTGCTGTTCGCCACGACCTCGCTCGGCATCTTCATGGCCACCATCGCGCGCAACATGCCGCAGTTCGGCATGCTGACGGTGCTGGTGCTCTTGCCGCTGCAGATGCTCTCGGGGGGAACCACTCCGCGCGAGAGCATGCCCAAAGCGGTTCAGGACATCATGCAATTCGCGCCGACGACCCACTTCGTCGAGCTGGGACAGGCGATCCTGTTCCGCGGGGCGGGCTTCGGCGTCGTCTGGCCGAACTTCGCCGCCGTCGCCGTGATCGGCGCGGTGTTCTTCGCGATCGCCCTGGCCCGGTTCCGCAAGGCCGTGGCCGCCATGGCCTGACTACGGTCGAGCGCCTATCCGCGAAGCTGCTTGCGCGCGCTCAGGCTCGTGGCGGCGACATAGACGAGGTGCGCCGCGAGCGCCGCGAGCGCGAACCACGCGGCGGCGGGCGCAATCGCCTCGATCAGCATCGCCGCCGCCTGGTACAGGCCGCCGACGGTGGCCGCGCTGGCGATGATGAGAAGCAGGCCGCGGCGTACCAGCCGCTCGCGCCAGGTCGCCGCGAGGATCACGAGGATCGATGCCGCGACGCCGCTTGGCAGGACCCACGCGGCCGCGCCGGGGAACACCCAGAAGGCGGGAATGGCGAGCGCGAGCGGCAGCGAGGCGAGCGCGATCGTCCGGAACCTCGCGAAGGCCGAAAGCAGCAGGTCGATGCTGTAGATCCGCGCCATCAGGACCACGAGCCCGGCGAGATTGAGGGCGACCACCCAGCCGGTGCCGCCGTAGGCGTCGCGGCCGAGCACCAGCAGCGGAGCCAGCATGGCCACGAGCGTGCCGCCGACCCCGAGGCACGACCACAGCGCCATGAAGACGATCGTCGCGCGCCACATCGCCGGGTCGGCACGGTTGCTCCGGCGGGCATGCGCCGCGTCGTAGATCGACTTCGCCGACCACGTGGTGAAGGCGTTTCCGAGCACGCTCTGCCCGCGCGAGGCGAGATCGATCGCCAGCAGCGTCGCGGCCGATTGCGTCGCGCCCAGACTGTTCCGCAGGCCAAGGCGGGTCGCGGTGAGCAGAAAGCTCGTGAATATCGAGCTGGAGGCGAGCCCGAAGCCGATGCTCACGAAGCGCAGCAGCCGGCGGTGATCGACGCGCCCTTTTTCTGGCACCCAGTATCTCACGATCCAGATCGCGCTGACGCCGGCCGATGCGACGGCGAAGGCGATCCCGGCGCTCGAGGCGCTGCGGTCGGCCAGCGCGGCGGCAACCATGGCGAGCCCGCTCGCCGCGATGCGCGAGCCGGAGAACCGCAGGAACGTGTCCGTACGAGCGTTGAAGCGCAGATAGGTCGCCGTGCATTCAGCGAGGGTCGCGCCCCCGGCGAGCATCGCGATGGCCAGGATGTCGAGCGGCGAGACCAGCGCCGCCGGCGCGGTCGCGGCAAGGATCAGGCCAAGCGCGATCGGCAGGCTTGCGAGGCCCAGAACCCAGACGAGCGAAGTGCGCAGCAGGCTTGCCCTCAGCCGCAGCCCGCGAACACCCGAATAACGCGCCATGACGAGGCGCAGCCACTCGGAAGACAGCGCGCTCACCGTCACGGCGATTGCCATGTTGACCGAGAATGCCGCATAGCCCGCATTGCCGAGCGCGCGCGCCAGAACCAGCAGGAACGCGAGCTGCGCGATGGAGAAGAGAAGTGAGAACGCTATGACTTTCACGGCACTGCTATGCTCACTATCCATGATCGGCGGCCGGTGAAAACCCGCGGCCACTGTCGGAAATCAAGGTTAACGGGCTGTAAAACCCCATGAGGATTCTACAGATCGGCAGCTATCTCTACCCCGATCTGGTGGGCGGCGCGGAGATTTCCGCGCACAATGTCCATGGCATCCTCACGGCGGCGGGGCACACGGTGGTACGCCTGCGAAGCGCGATAGGGCCGGTTTCGGCGCGGACCCGGCTGTCGCGGGACGGGCCGGAGGAATGGCGGCTGGAAAGCTGGCGTCCGATGGCACCGATCGACCAGGGCGGCCTTGGCGCCAAGGCGGTCTATTATGCGATGGAATTCGCGGTCCGGATCGATCGCAAGCAGTTGCGGGCCGCGGTCGAGGACGCCGGGATCGACACCGTGATCGTCCATTCGATGCGCGGGATCGGCTACGATCTGATGGACGCGCTGGCCGACCTCGATCTGCCGACCGTGTTCTTTCTTCACGATTTCGCGCTGGTCTGCCTCAACAAATGCATGGTTCGCGCCGGAAAGCTGTGCGTGGAGCCATGCCTGCCGTGCCGGTTCGTGACGGCCCGGAGCCGCGAGGCGCTGTCCCGCATGGACCGGGCGATGCTGATCGGCCCCTCGCGCCAGATTGTCGAGCGCGTCCACGGCGCGATCGGACTGCCTCGGCTGAAGACCGCGCACATCCCCAATCCGAACCGCTATCCCATCGTGCCGCGGCCGCGGCGTAGCGGTTCGGAGCCGGTGACGATCGGCTACGTCGGCAGGCTCGACCACGAAAAGGGCATCGCCGGGCTGCTGCCGGTGATCGACCACATCGCGCAGGAGCATCCCGTCACCTTCCTGGTCGCGGGGACCGGCGCGCTCGAAGACGAGTTGCGCGCCTTCGCGCGAACGCGACCCTGGTGTGACCTGCGCGGGTTCGTCGATCCGGAGCGAATGGCAGAGGTCTACGATGCCATCGACATCCTCGTCCTGCCCTCGCTCTGGCCGGAGAACTTTCCCGGCGTGGCGGTTCAGGCGATCCTGTCGGGCAGCCCGGTGGTCGCGTTCGCGACGGGCGGCATTCCCGAGATCGTCGAGGACGGTGTTTCGGGACGCCTCGCGCCCTTCGGTGACTTCACCGCGCTCGGCGAGGCGATCGGCGACTTGCTCGCCGACCCGCAGCGGTTCGCGCAGCTTTCGCAGGGCGCCCTCGCCACCTCGAGCCGCTTCGACCCCGACCGGCTCGCCGAAAGCCTCCTCGAGGCGATCGCGGCGAACGCGCGAACCGACCGCTAGCCCGCCGCTTCGGCGATGTGGCGTTCGTAGCGCTCCACCAGTTCGGTCAGCGCCGGCATGGACCTGCCGTGCGCACGGCCCGCCTGCAGACAGGAACGCAGCACGCCGATATCCTGATCGCGCACCTTGCCGCCGTGGTGGAACCGGTTGAACGCCGAATAGTCGACCGGCAGGCAGTCGCGCTCCATCTTGCGGTTGGTCTTCGCCAGTTGCCGGGGCGAAACAAGCAGGCCGGCGATCTTACCCGGCACGCCGTGTTCGGGCAGCCGCATGATTTCCTTCGTGGCGCGGCTGGCGAGGTCCATCAGCGCCGTGTTTCTGGCGAGTTCCCCCGCATCCGGCCAGCCGGCGAGATCGAAGATCGCCATGGTCACGAATGCGGAGGCGGAGAACATGTCGAACAGCCGGGGACCGATCACGGCGCAGCGGGAGACGCCCGAGCGATCGTAGAGCGCCGCGAAGGCCTTGGCCGCTGCCGCGGGCTTGGCAACGATCAGGAACCCCGGATTCTTGCCCATGTGGTTGTATGCGATCGAGGCGCTGGCGAGCTTCGCCTGATCGGTGGGCGGGTTGGGCGGCAATGTGACCCGGTCGGTCTGATAGCTGAGCAGGCCCATCGTGCCGGTGACGATACGCGCTTCGGGTAGCTGCATGACGTCGCGGCAATAGTCGCGCACGCCCATACCGCTGATCACCGCGACGCTCCGCCGGCCCTGCATGGCCTGCCCGATCTCGCGCAGCAGCGCGGTGGCTTCCGCGCCGCGACATGTCGCGCCGTCCATGGTCACGATGACGAAATCGTGCTCGCGCGCCATGGCGTCGGTAACCGAGGTGAATACCTTGTAGGCGCCGAACGTCTTCAGTTCGTGGTCGTCGTAGCAGTAGAGCCGCTGCGGCTCGCTCAGCGCCTCGGTCCGGTTCGGCCGAACCAGGAACGCGATCTCGGCCCCCGCCAGATGAAGATGATATCCCGTGACGATGCCGAGCGCGCCCGCGCCGACGATGAGTACCGAAGGTTTCTCCACATGCCTCTCCCAGGGCCAGACCGGATTCTAGGCCGGTTCGCGCAAGTCGCTGGCGAGGCGCGGCACTTCGGCCAGCGCGCGCAGCGCATCGTTGAGGTGCGTGCAGCCCTCGGGGCCGCGAAGCTGCGCGAGCACGTCGTCGCGGATCTCGTCGATGCGACGGCCGAGCAGGCGCGAAACGTTGTGCACCGCGCCCGGGCATTCGGAGAACGGCAAAATCCGCGCTTCGGGTTCGAGCGCGAGGATTTCACGCGTCGTCATGTCGACGGTGGCGCGCAACAGGTATTCGTGGATCGCGACACGCCCGCCGCTTCGCTGCTTGGCGCTGTCCTGGAAGGCGGAGTCGATGCGCAGCACGCCCGCCGCCTCGTCACGGGTGACATCGATCCGGCGCGCGCGGCGGAAGCCGGGGCCTTCCTCTTCGTGAAAGTGGTGCCAGCCTTCGGGATCGGCGGGATTGCGAAGTTCGCCCGCGTCGGCGTCGGCGACGTTGTCGGGCGGCCCCTCGGGGCGAACGCCGCTGTTGCCCTCCTGCAAGCCCCAGCAGACGTTGACCCGCTGCTCCATCATCTTCGCCATCTCGCCCTCGCCCATCCGCTCGCGAAACTTGGCGGCCCAGTCGGGATACCACTGCGACCAGGCGAAGGCGGAGACGAGCGCGGTGCCCGAAATGTCGTCGAGCACGAGGTAAAGCGGCGCGCCGGTCTCGATCAGGCTCGGGACCCGTTCGGCGAGGATCATCCGCAAGTGGCCGCCGCCGCGCTCGCCGACGAGGGTCGCGACGCCGCCCGGATCGGGATCGGCCGCGATCGCGGTGATCGTCTTGTCTTCCTTCATCCGCAGACGGAACTCGCCTTGCGCGAGGACGTGCGGCGCCCCGCCCTGCGCCGGTGTGAGCACGTCGCGGGCGCGGCCCACCATCTTGCGCTCGGCTTCGGGTCCGTCGGGCCAGGACACGTCGATGCTGGTCGTGCGGCGGATCGAATCGGCGGGCCGGATCGGGGCCGGATTGGCGGTGCAGCGCGGCGGCGGCGGAAGGTCGGTGCTTGCCATACGATCCACCGTGTCGCGCTTGCGAGTGCTTAGCAAGTCTCCGGCGCGACCCGCACCAGCAGCTTGCCGATGTGCTCGTGCCCCGAAAACACGCTGGAAAACGCTTCCGGCGCGGCTTCCAGGCCCTCGACGATCGATTCGGGAAAGCGGACCTTGCCTTCATTCATCCAGCCGGCGATGGCGTCGAGGCCCTTCTGTCCGGCGAAGATCCCGGCGAAACCCTTGATCTCGAGTCCCTTGTTCATGATCATGCGGTAGAAGCCGGGCAGGTGGTCGGGGCCCGGCCCCTCCATGCCGACGCCGTAGTAGGCGATGAAACCGCACATCGGCATGCGCGCGCCGCGATTGAGCAACGGCAGGACCGCGAGCGTGACGTCGCCGCCGACGTTCTCGAAATAGACGTCCGCGCCCTCGGGCAGCGCCGCCTTGAGCTGGTCGGCGAAGTCGGGCGCCTTGTAGTCGACCGTAGCGTCGAAGCCGAGATCGCGCAGGGCGCGGCACTTGTCCGCCCCGCCCGCGATGCCGACCGCGCGCGCGCCGAGCGCCTTGGCGATCTGGCCCGCGATCGAGCCCACCGCGCCTGCCGCGGCGGATATCACGATCGTCTCGCCCGCCTGCAGCCGGCCGACGTTCACCACGCCTTCGTAGGCGGTCTGCCCCGGCCCGCCGAGCGCGCCGAGCGCGGTGGAGACCGGCGCGAGCGCGGGGTCGAGCTTGCGCGGCGGGCCGCGATAGTCGCTCCGGTCGGGCGCCACGACGTTGTACTCGCGCCAGCCCGAGCGCCCCTCGACGTAGTCGCCCACCGCATAGTCCGGGTGGTTCGAGGCCGCGACCTGCGAAACCGTCGGCCCGACCATGACCTCGCCCGGCACCATCCGGCTCGCGCCCGAGATCAACGTCTCGTCGAGCGAGAAGCGGATCAGCGGATCGAGCGCGATGTAGATCGTGCGCAGCAGGATCTCGCGCTCGCCCGGCTCGGGAACCGGCGCGCCCTCGATGGCGAAGTCCGTGGCCCTGGGGTTGCCCTTGGCGTAAGCCCTGAGGACCACCTGCCGCTGCATGCCGCTCATTTCAGCTTCACCGGCACCGCGGTCATGCCCCGATGTTCCAGCCCGCGATACTCGGGCCTGGGCCTGGCCGGGTCTCGTGTCATCGCCGGGAAGCGATCGAGCAGGCCGTTGATGGCGACGATCATCTCCTGGCGCGCGACTTCGATGCCGAGGCAGCGGTGCGGCCCGAAACCGAAGCCCATGTTGGCAGGGACCTTGCCGCGCAGGATGTCGTATTCGGTGGGCCGCTCGTAGATCTCCGGATCGTGGTTCGCCGCACCGAAGCACAAATAGACGCGCGTGCCGGCGGGGACCATCACGCCCTCGACCTCGGTATCCTCGGTGCACAGGCGCGGCATCATCGGATCGGTGCAGCGCCAGCGCAGCGATTCCTCCACCGCCGCCTCGACGAGCGAGCGGTCCTCCCGGCAGGCGTCCCAGAAATGGTAGTGGTTCATCAGTGCGTCGATGGTGATGCCGAGCTGGCGCCAGGTCGTGCCCCCGCCCGCGAAGATCGCGAGCTTGCAGTACCCGAAGATCTCGTCCTCGGAGAGCTTGCGCTTGATCCCGTCTTCCTCGTCGACGATCTCGGCATTGAGCAAGCCGGTGATGAGGTTGTCCCCCGGATCGCGCGTGTTCTCGGCAATCAGGGCGCGCAGCGTCTGGTCGACCCACTGGCGCGAGGCGGCCGATTCCTCGGGCGGCAGCTTGGCCGCGCCGAAGGTCGCGCGCTCGAGCTGGTAGCGGAACTCGATCACGTCCTCGCCCTCGAGCCCGATCGCGCGCGTCACGGTCGCCATCGGCAGGCGCGCGCAAAGCTCGAAGTTGAGGTCGGCGGTCTCCCGGTCGAGCAGCCGGTCGAGCAGCGCGTCGACCGTTTCCTCGATCCAGCGCTTGTTCCACCAGTCGATCACCTTGGGCCGCTTGAACAAGGGCTGCGCGGCGCTGCGCAGCCGCTTGTGCGGCTTGCCGACCATCGACAGGATCGTCGGCCCGATCGTGCGCACGCCGGGGCTTTCGTTGTAGCCCTCGGAGGAGAACACCAGGTTCTCGCGAAAACCGATCTCGCAGGCGCGATAGGAGAAAAAGGTCATCTCCTCGCGCTCCGGTCCCATCGCCATGGGCAATTCGGGGACGCCCAGCAGGCTGCGCAGCGATCCCTTCTGGACGGCGCCGCGGTCGCGCAGCGCGTTCATGTCGGCGGTATAGTCGCGATTGCCGTCGACACCCGCGTTGGCGCTCTGGCTGTTGACGTCGAACATCTCAGCATAGCGCGGATTGTCGCTCATCAGCGAGGCCAGCGCGTTCGACTTTCCGGAAACGGGGCACGTGGCCATGATGTCAGCCTCCCACTTTCTTGCCGGCCGAGAGCCCGCCATCGACAGGCAGGTTCACGCCGGTGATGTTCGATGCAAGCTCGCTGGCGAGGAACATCGCCGCCGCCGCCGTGTCCGCCGGCTCGATCGCCCGGCCCAGCGGATGGGCCTTGCCCATGCCCTCGAGAATGCGGTCCTTGTGCTCGCTGTCGGGGTCCATGCCCGAATAGTGCGTCAGCATGCCCGCCGGGCAGACCGAGTTCACGCGGATACCGTCCTCGGCCACCTCCAGCGCGAGGCTGCGCGTCAGGTTGACGACCGCGCCCTTGGTCGCGCCGTAGAGCACGCCGCCATAACCGATCAGCCCGGCGACCGAGGCGGTGTTGACGATCGCGCCGCCTCGCCCTTGCGCGGCGAACCGCCGGATCGCGGCCTGGCAGCCGTAGATCACGCCGTTGATGTTGACATCCTCGACCCGCTTCATCTCGTCGAGCGGCGCGTCGACGAGCTTGCGCAGGCCCTTGCCCGGCACCGGCATCACCGTGATCCCGGCATTGTTGTACATGACGTCGAGCCGCCCGAAGGTCTCGACCGCGAACGCCACCGCCGAGCCGACCGAATCGGGATCGGAAACGTCGCACCGCACCGCCCTCGCCGCGCCTTGCGGCGCGCCCGACAGCGCGACCGTCTCCTCTGCGGTGGCGAGGTTGATGTCGGCGGCGATCACTCGCGCGCCGTGCCCGGTCCACAGCTTCACCGCCGCGCGGCCCACGCCCGAGCCGGCGCCGGTGATCACCGCGACCTTGCCTGAAAGAAGTCCGTCCATCGCCTCAGCCTCCGATGTTGAACGTGGTGAGCATCTGGAACTCGCGCAGGCCCTCGACCCCGCGCTCGCGGCCCAGGCCGCTCATCTTGACGCCGCCGCCCGAAGCGTGGCTCGACATGACCGCGCCGTTGATGTTGACCGCGCCCGAGCGGATCTTCTTGCCGACTTCGAGCGACTGGACCTTGTCGAGCCCGTGGACCCAGCCGGAGAGGCCGAACTTGGAATCGTTGGCCATCTCGACCGCGTGATCGAGATCGCGGTAGCCGATCACGCCGATCACCGGCCCGAAGATCTCCTCCTGCGCGGCGGGATTCGTGTTGTCGGGCAGGTCGAGCACGGTCGGCTCGTAGTAATAGCCCTTGTCGAGCCCCTCGGGCCGCTTGCCGCCGCACACCACCGTGCCGCCCGCCGCGACGGCGGCCCGCGTGAAGTGCTCGCAGCGGTCGCGCTGCGCGGCGCTGATGACCGGGCCGAGCTGGGTCGCCGGATCACTGGCGGGGCCGATCTTCGTGGGCGCCAACGCGGCCTTCATGCCCTCGAGCACTTTCGCCTTGGCCGCCTCGGGCACGAAGACGCGGGTGCCCAGCACGCAGCCCTGCCCCGCATGGCTCAGGCAGACCGAGGCCGCCGCGCTCACCGCGCGCTCCACCGCGTCGGGCAGGTAGATCTGCGCCGACTTGCCGCCCAGTTCGAGCACCAGCCGCTTTAGCGTCGGCGCGGCCTGCTGCGCCACTTTCACCCCGACCGCGCACGAGCCGGTGAAGCTGACGAGATCGACCCGCTCGTCGGTGGTCATGAGCTGGCCGCCGTCGAGACCCGCTTCGACGATCACGTTGAGCACGCCGGCGGGAAGCCCAGCCTCGTCGGCGGCTTCGGCGAAGACCATCGCGGAAAGCGGCGTCAGCGGGTTGGGCCGCAGGATCACCGAATCGCCCGCCATCAGCGCGGGAACGACTTTCCAGAAGGCGGTGTAGAACGGCACGTTGTAGGCCGAGATCGCCGCGACGACGCCGAGCGGCGTCCAGCGCTTGAGACTCTGGACGACGAAGTGGGGATTGACCCGTTCGTGCAGCGGCAGGCCGTTGTCCTCGATCTCGGGAAGCGCCAGGAACATATCGACGATCTCGTCGGCCATGCGCAGCGGCGCGTGGACTTGCGCGCCCATCACCGTCGAGGAAACCGGACAGCCCGCCTCGGCGACCGCGAGTTCGGCAAGCCGGTCGGCGCGCTTGCGCAGCGCTTCGGCATAGTGCCGCATCGGCTCGGCCCGCTGCTTCATCGTCAGGCCCGACCACACGCCGGAATCGAACGCACGACGCGCCGCCGCGATAGCGGCCCCCGATTGCGCGGCGGAAAGCCCCGCGACTTCGGCGACGATCGTCTCGTCCGAAGGGTTCTCGACGATAAAGCGCGCGCCTTCGCCTTTGACGAAGGCACCATCGACATAGCCGGCGGTCTCCAGAGACCCTCTCCCTTAGTTCTATATGGTGAATTATTATTCGGATTTGGAGACTAGCCCGATCACCCGCACACGTCAATCGATCGTTGCTTTGGGGCGGGCGACAGGGTCATGAGATATGCGCGGTTGCGCCGCGCGAGGGCCGACCCTATGCCAGCCTCGCGAATGCGCACGAGGTTCGCGCAACGCCAGAACGGGAGGAACCGGCCGCGATGCAGTACACCGATTTCCTGAAGCAGCAGTGCTATATCGACGGCCAGTGGTGCGACGCCGATGGCGGCGCGACGTTCGACGTCACCGATCCGGGTTCGGGCAAGGTGCTCGGCACCGTGCCGAAGATGGGCAAGGCCGAGACCGCGCGCGCGATCGACGCCGCCGAAGCCGCGCTTCCCGCCTGGCGCGCCAAGACCGCGGGCGAGCGCTCCGCGCTGATGCGCAAGCTGTTCGACCTGATGATGGAGCACCAGGCCCCGCTCGGCGAACTGCTCAGCCGCGAGCAGGGCAAGCCCTTCGCCGAAGGCAAGGGCGAGATCGCCTATGGCGCGAGCTTCATCGAATGGTTCGCCGAAGAGGGCAAGCGCGCCTATGGCGACGTCATCCCCAGCCACCAGGCCGACAAGCGCATCGTCGTGCTCAAGCAGGGCGTCGGCGTCGTCGGCGCGATCACGCCGTGGAACTTTCCCAATGCGATGATCACCCGCAAGCTCGGCCCGGCGCTGGCCGCCGGCTGCACCATGGTGATCAAGCCCGCGTCGGCGACGCCTTACTCGGCGCTGGCGATCGCGCTGCTGTGCGAGATGGCGGGTATTCCCAAGGGCGTGGTCAACGTCGTCACCGGCAGCGCGGGCCAGATCGGCAGCGAGCTGACCGGCAATCCCAAGGTCGCCAAGATCACCTTCACCGGCTCGACCGAGATCGGCCGCGACCTGCTGCGCGAATGCGCCGACACGGTCAAGAAGTGCTCGATGGAGCTGGGCGGCAACGCGCCGTTCCTCGTGTTCGACGATGCCGACGTCGATGCCGCGATCGACGGTGCGATGATCTCCAAGTTCCGCAACGGCGGCCAGACCTGCGTGTGCACCAACCGCTTCTACGTGCAGGACGGCGTCTACGACGAGTTCACGAAGAAGCTCGCCGACCGCGTCTCGAAGATGAAGGTCGGCTACTCGATGGACGAGGGCACCGACATCGGCGCGATGATCGACGAGAAGGCGGTCGAGAAGGTCGAGGAGCACCTCAAGGACGCGCTCGACGGCGGCGCCACCGTGATCGCGGGGGGCAAGCGCGCCGAACAGGGCGGCACCTACTTCTGCCCGACCGTGCTCGCCGGGGTGAAGCCCGACATGAAGATCGCGCACGAGGAGACCTTCGGGCCTCTCGCCGGGATCATCCGCTTCACCACCGAGGCCGAGGCGATCGCGATGGCCAACGACACCGAATTCGGCCTCGCCAGCTACTTCTATTCGCGCGACCTCAGCCGCGTGTGGCGCGTCGCGGAAGCGATCGAGGCGGGCATGGTGGGGATCAACACCGGCCTCATCTCCACCGCGGTCGCGCCCTTCGGCGGCGTCAAGCAGTCGGGTCTCGGCCGCGAGGGCTCGAAGTACGGCCTCGAGGACTTCATGGAAGTGAAGTACCTGTGCATGGGCATCGAGCCCTCGGCCTGAGCCGTTCGGGCGGGCCGACCGGGCGCGTCTTGAGCCTCGGCTGATTCCTCGGGCGGACGCGCTGACAGGCGCGCCGGACTTGCGGTGGCTTGCCCCGTGCCTCGCGGCTGCGATGCTCGGGGGCAAACGCCGCAACGAGGATGCCGATGAAGATCTGCCGCTATCAGACCTCGCCGCAGGACGAGGTCCGCCTCGGCCTCGTGCGCGGCGACATGGTTCATGACGTCACCGCGATCACGCGCGAGCTGCCCGCGGTGCGCTGGCCCTATCCGCCGGGCGACCTGTTCATCGCCCATCTCGAGGCGCTGCGCCCGGGCATGGAAGCACTCGCCGATGCCGCAGAGCCGGTCCCCCTGGCGCAAGTGCTGCTGCGCGCGCCCGTCGCCAATCCGGGCAAGTTCGTGTGCGGCGCGGGCAATCACAAGGTCGTGCTCGCCGCGGGCGCGCATCCGCGCCGGCTCGGCTTCCTGTTCAAGATGACCAGCGCCAATGCCGGCCCCGCCGATGGCGTCATCCTGCGCTGGCCCGAGCGGACCACCTTCCACGAAGCCGAGATCGCGATCGTGATCGGCAAGACCTGCACCGAAGTGCCCGCCGCGCGCGCGCTCGATGTCGTGGCGGGCTATTGCATCGGCCTCGACATGACCATGCAGGGCAGCGAGTTCCCCAGCTTCGGCAAGAGCTTCGACACATACGGCATGATGGGTCCCTGGCTGACCACGCGTGACGAGATCGCCGATCCCGACGCGCTCGCCTATCGCCTTACCGTCAACGGCGAGGAGCGGACGGCCGACACCACCGCGAACCTCGTGCTTGGGGTAGCCGAGCTCGTCGAGCACGCGGCGTCGGTGATGACGCTGCACCCGGGCGACGTGATCTTTTCGGGCACGCCGCCGATGAGCGTCGGCCCGGTTGCGCCCGGCGATACGATGGCCGTGGAGATGGAAGGCCTGGGGGCGATGACGGTCGCGGTCAGCGGCGGTCCGGGACGCAAGACCCCGCTCGAGGGCATGGAGACCGAGCCGCAGGAGGCCTGAGGGCGCTCCCCTAGGCGCGCAGTCTCAGTTTGACGGGATGACCGTCGATATCGGCCTCGAAACCGGACGGGCCGCGTGCGCGCGCCTTGAACAGCGCAAGCTCGGCGCGCCACAAGGCCCGGTCGATCCCCCCCGCGATCGAGCCGAGACCGGCGCTCGCGGTGAGCTTCACGCCATCGCCGCCGCCGGTCGACGCGACTTCGGCGAGCGTATCGACGACATCGCGGCACGCCTGCTCGCCGTCGCCCGCGCTCATCGCGGGAAGCAGCGCCGCGAAGGTCTCGCTGCCGATCCGCGAAACGATCGCATCGTCGGGCATCAGCGTGCGCAGATGGTCGGCGAAGGCGCACAACACCTTGTCGCCCACGGCGATGCCGTGCTTCATGTTGATCGCCCGCAAGTGATCGATCGCGAAAAGCCCGAGGCACCCGCCCCGATCCGCGTCGAGGAGGTGCTGCAGCATCGAGACGAAGGCCTTGCGGTTGGTGAGGCCGGTGAGCGGGTCGGTCATCGAGACCACGAAGAGTTCCTCTTCGAGCGCGCGCAGTTCCTCGACGCTGCGCAGCACGACCAGCGCGCCGTAGACCGCGCCGCCCTCGTCGGTGAGCACGCGCATCTGCATCGCGAAGCGCCGCGCGCCGGCGGCGGGGGTCTCGAGCGCGATCTCGACCTGCTCGGCGCTCGCCCGCCCGCCCAGCACGGCGTCGATCATGCCGCGCACGACCGGCGCGTGCCCGGCCTGCGCGAGATCGGCGACATGCGGGCCGATGAGCATCGAGGGGAGTTTGTAGCCGAGCCGCTCGAAAGCGGGAGACGCGTGGAGAATGAAGCCGTCGCAATCGATCTTCAGAATGACGTCGGAACTGTTTTCCGCCATCAGTCCATAGAGGACACACGATTCCTCGAGCGTGAAGTTCAACAGCATGCGACCACGAATCCCTCGGCATCCGCGCCCTTTTTCGACACTTACGGTGCCCTTCACGAGCGCTTATCTTCGGATCTCAATCAATATTATCAGCACCAATCCTCTAAGAAATGCGCCCATTCGGACTATTTCTTGGGCATGAGACCCGTCAATTGTGTTAATTAAAATCGACTAACAAGGCTAACTGAGAATGATTCTTCTTAAATTCTTTTAATAGTCTTTTCATATTTGAAAAGATGCGGCGCGTGAAATTGTTCCGGTGGGCGGCGCCCGACCGGGCCGCGCGGAGTCACAGATCGATCGAGATGCGGATGCGCGCCGGGTCGGTGCCGACCGCCCTGCCGATTTCCTCGCGGCATCGTGCGAGCAGCCGGGGCAATTCCTGGCCCCCGCGCTCGGGCACGAACGTCTCGACATCCACCCCCAACGCCTCGGCAATGGCGTCGATCCGCTCGGGCACGGGGCGGGACTTGCCCTGCTCCCACGCCCAGACGGTGGGCTTGCTCACGCCGAGCCGCGTCGCGAGCTGGCCGAGCGTCAGCCCGCGCTCGCGGCGCAGATCGCGCAGCGAGGTCTGCAGCGACTGGCCCGGCACGCGGAGCTGTTCCTCGGGGCCGCGGCCGACGCCGTCGCCGGTCACACCGCGCAATTGCGCCGCGCTGAGCACCGCATCGGAAATCGGCTGTTCGAACCGGCAACCGAACAGGTTCGCGCTGCGCCACACGATTCGTGCTCCCACCGCGCCCGCTTCGGGCAGATCGACCGCGATCACGGTGTCGATATCGAGCGCGATGCTCGCCTCGAACAGCAAACCCGTGGTCGAGACGTTGTGGATCAGCACCGGCGCGATTTCACCGGAGGGCAAGGCTCCGGTCGATTCCAGGCGCAGCACGCGACGCGGCGCGCGCGGCTGATCCGCGTCGCCGGTATCGTCTTCGAGGTGACCTGCGAGAGCCATGAAACCCGCCCATCCGTGTGCGGGACCTATCTCGCGCAGCGAAAGTTAATTTGCCGTTACATCGCGCCTACCGCTGAATCGCGTGTTTCGTTCGCGGGACGCCCGCCGAAATTTCGGGATTAACGCCGTTTGCTCATTCAGAAGTAATCAGTGCTGGCGCATTGGGGAAAACCGGTGAAAACGGTGCGCGCCGCGAGTCGGTCCCGCCGAGGGATGCACAAAGGGTTGGCGACAGGCATGACGACAGCTTCCAAGGTCCTGCGCGCCGCGATCACCAGCATCCCGCTGGGCGACCGGCGCGGCGAGCAGCGCTGGCGACTGCAGTTCGCCACGGGCGGCACCGCCGCCGCCGGGACCGATTCCGTCGAGGTCCACGACTTGTCCGAAGCCGGGCTGCGCATCGTCACCAGCCTCGAACTCAGCCGCGGCGAGACCATTGCCATCGACCTGCCCGCCGCGGGCCGGGTGGAGGCGCGGGTCGTGTGGAAGCAGGGCCAATCCTGCGGCTGCGAATTCGTCGAGCCGCTCGAACGCTCGATGGTCGGCAGGATCATCCTGCAAACGCCCTCGCCGGCGATGGACGAGGACGACGCCGAGCGCGAGGAGATCGTCATCGGCGTCCAGCCCAGCATGGACCACATCGCCGCATGGAAGGCCGATTTCGAGAATACCCGCGGCCGCCAGGGCTATCGCCTGACCGGCTTCCGCCAGCTTCCGGGGGGACTGACCATGGCGATCGTCGAGAAGGCCTGACGGCAAATCTTCGTCCGCCGTCTCCTTCGCCGTATCAGCCCTCAGGCAAATGCCCGGAACCCGGCGCACCAGGCGCCGAAGGCCTCGATCCGCCGCCACAGCAGTTCGCGCGTTCCCGCGAAATTGTGCACGTGCCCCATGCGCGGGCAGGCGAAGACGTCGATGCTGCGCGCGGAGCGATAGGCGCGCGGCTCGGCATGCGGATCGGGCACGAGATCGCGCGCGCCCGTCGCGCAGAGCACCGGCACGGTCAGGCAGGCCGCCTCCGCCGCGACGATCCCGGGCGTGAGCGTCGCGCGCGCGGCACGCTGCGGCGTGCGCCGGGCGTGCCAGGGCTCGCGCTCGGACCCGGCTTCCTCCTCGGCGAGGCCGATCCGCGCATAGTGGCGCAGGTCCGCCTCGACGATTTCTGCCGGAACATCGTCGTAGTGGAAGCCCCAGGCAAGCGAACTCCACGCCGCCTGCCCCTGCAGTTCGGCCGTCCCCGCCGCATCGAGCGCCTCGGCGTTGAGCGGCTCGGTCTCGCCGGCGGAGGCATCGCGCGGATACCACGCGACGACCACCGGCGGCGCGCCCGGCGCGGTCGCCGGATGGCTATGGATCGCGCTGAAGCCGAGCACCCCGACGCCGTGGTAACTGCGATGCCGCGCCTGCTGGTAGATCGCCAGCGCGCCGCCGAGCGAATGGCCAAGCCCGATCACCGTGGCCCCGCCCACCGGAGGATAGCCGTCGACGAGCACGCCGTTGGCAAGCCGCGCCAGAATCTCCCGCTCCGCCGCGTCCGCCGCCGCGGCCAGCACCGCGAAGGTCAGCGCCTCGGGATCGAGATTCGCGTCGCCCGCGCAGCCGAGCGTATCGACGGCGACGAAGATCCACCCGCGCCCGGCGTGCCAACGCGCCTGCGCGTCGCTTCCGGGGCCCGGCAGGGCATGCGTGTAGTAGGCGCGCGAATAGCTGCTGCTCGGCCGCGCGAAGCACACCACCGCGGGATCGGCCAGCGCTTCGGGCGCGGGCAGGACCACGCTGGCGAACACCGTCGCCGGCCCGTCGAGCCCGATCGCGTGCGAAACATCGAGCCGGAGTTCAACCTGCTGCAATCGCGTCATCCTCGTCCCCTGCGCGGGCGCATTGACCGGCGCGAACTTGGGCATATCCTGTCGTGCGAGCGAGATGTCAAAAGGAAGGATCGGCACGGAGCCGTGATCGAGGGAGCCGCAACCAGCGCAAGCCGCCCGGACGGCCTCGAAAAGCTGCGGCTCGCGCGCGGCACCTGGAGCTATGCCGATCTTTCGAGCGCCTCGGGCTTTTCGGTTGCGCCCACCGACGGCGTCTATCTGCACTGCATGATCCATGGCGAGCTGCGCCTCGCCTGCGCGGGCGGCGCGCACATCGTGCTGCGCGGCGGCGACGCGATGATGGTCCTGTCCGGCGAGGCCCATGCCCTGCGCACCGCCGAAGGCGCTGCCGCGCCCAGCCACGTGCTGCTGCGCGAAAGGAGCGCGGCCACGGCGCCGTCATCCTGCGCGTTCGGCCCGCCGGGCCGACCGGTCGCCCGTGTCCTCAGCGCCCGGCTCGACGCGAGCTGGCCCGAAGGAATCTCGCGGCGGTCCCTGCCGGCGCTGCTTGCGCTCGCGGGCACCGGCCGTCCCGAATCGGCGCGGCTCGTGGCGCCCGATGCCTTCGCGCGCGCCGGCGTCGGCGCCGGATCGAGCGCTGTCCTGACCTGCCTCGCCGAATTACTCCTGATCGCCGCGCTGCGCGAGGGCGCCGTGGCGCGTTCCATCTTCGCGGCGGCGGACCCTAATCCGATCGCCGATGCCCTGGCGCTGGTCGCGGCCGATCCGGCAGCCGCCTGGACGGTCGCCTCCCTGGCGCGCGCGGTCGGCATGGGCCGCTCCAATTTCGCCGCACGCTTTGCCGAGACGATCGGCCGCGCGCCGATGGAAGTCGTCGCCGAATACCGCATGGAGCATGCCGCGCGATTGCTGCGCGAAGGCCGCCTCAAGGTCGCGGAGATCAGTGAGCTGGCGGGCTACGGTTCGGAAGCCGCGTTCTCGCGCCGCTTCACCCGCCACTTCGGGATGACGCCGAGCCGGATGCGCGAGAGCGCGCGCGCCGCTTCGCTCGTGACGCAGGAGCGCCCCGGCTTCCGCTCGCTGCTGCGCGGGACGGCGGCCGCCCTGGACCGCAGGCAGGCCGAGCCGGCGGTGCGCGAGCCGCGCACCCGCGGTGCCGACGCGCCGCACGGCAAGCGCGCCTTCATCGTTCCGGGCTGGTCCGACTAGCCCCGGACGATCGGACATGCCCGCTGGAGGCGCGGCACTTGTTGCCGTGCGCGTCCTGCGCGACGCCGCGTGGGAGAACCGTCCGAGGGAGAGAAACCATGGCAACGATCGCGCCCGACAGGCCCCAGGCTCAATCGACCATCAAGGTCATCGATGCCGACACCCACCTCACCGAGCCGTGGGACTTGTGGACCAGCCGCGCTCCCGCGAAATGGCGGGACCGCGTCCCGCAAGTGAAGATGCACGACGGCGCGATGAGCTGGGTGATCGACGGCGACAAGGTGATCGGCCTCAAGGCGCACCCCAACTCCGCGATCCGCGCGGACGGGTCCAAGGTGCGAAAGCTCGACGAGTTCCTCGCTCTCGAGTTCGACGACGTGCATATCGGCTCGTCCGATCTCGCCGCGCGGCTCAGGGTCATGGACGAGACCGGAATCCACGCGCAGATCGTCTATCCCAATATCCTCGGCTTCGGCGGGCAGGCGGCCGCCAAGGTCGACCCGGACCTGCGCCAGGTCTGCGTCGAGATCTACAACGACGCCATGGCCGAAATGCAGGAGGCATCGGGCGGACGCTTCTTCCCGATGGCGCTGCTGCCCTGGTGGGACGTGAAAGCCGCGGTGAAGGAGACCGAGCGCACCCGGGCGATGGGGCTGCGCGGGATCAACATCAACTCCGACCCCCACTACCACGAGGACGCGGACGGACGGCTCATCCCCGACCTCGCGAGCCCGCACTGGGACCCCTTGTGGGACGCCTGTTCCTCGCTCGGGATGCCGGTGAACTTCCACATCGGCGCCTCGGAACAGTCGATGGACTGGATCGGACAGCAGGGCTGGCCCTCGCTCACGCGTGACCTGCGCTCGGGGCTCGGCGGGGCGATGCTGTTCTTCAACAACGGCCGCGTCGTCGCCAACATCATCTATTCGGGGCTGCTCGACCGCTTTCCGCGGATCAGGTTCGTCTCGGTCGAAAGCGGCGTGGGCTGGGTGCCGTTCATGATGGAGGCGATCGATTACCAGCTCGTCGAGATCGCCGAGGGCCGCAAGTTCGCGATGAAGCCGTCCGAATACTTCAAGCAGAATTTCTACGCATGCTTCTGGTTCGAGCAGGACGACATCGCGCATACACTGCGCCGCGTCGGGATCGACAACTGCTTGTTCGAAACCGATTTCCCGCATCCGACCGGGCTCTATCCGATCGAGCGCCTGGAAGACCGGCTCGGCGATCTGACCTTCGAGGAACGCGACAAGGTGCTCTCGCGCAACGCTGCGAAACTCTATCGCATCGGCATCTAGGCCCGGCGCGCGCTTCCTTTCCAACGCCGTGGCGAAAAAGCTGAACACCTGTTCAAATCAAGGCTTTCGCAAACGCGCGCTTTCGCCTAGCGGATGACCCGGAGAGGCCAGCGAAAGGGAGAAGCCGATGTCCTACAAAGTCGCCGTCATTACCGGAGCCGCCGCGGGCATAGGCGCCGCCTGCGCGAAGAGGCTCGCCAGCGAAGGCGTCGCCGTCGGCGTGCTCGATCTCGACGAGGCGCGCTGCGCCGATACGGTGGCGGCGATCAAGGACGCGGGCGGCAGCGCGATCGCGCTCGGCGCGGACGTTTCGAACCGCGCCAGCGCCGCTGCCGCCATCGAAAAATGCCGCGACGCGCTCGGCCCGATCACGATCCTGGTGAACAACGCGGGCGTCACCGATTTCACCCCCTTCGAGCAGATCACCGACGAATTGTGGGACCGCGTCTACGCGATCAACGTGCGCGGCCCGATGATCATGGCACAGCTCGTCCATGGCGACATGAAGGACGCAGGCTGGGGCCGCATCGTCAACATCTCGTCCTCGAGCGCGCAGACCGGCGCGGTCAACATGATCACCTATTCGTCCTCGAAGGGCGCGGTTGTGACGATGACGCGCTCGATGGCGCAGGAGTTCGGGCCGCTCGGGATCACGGTGAACAACATTCCGCCCGGTTCGGTGATGGGCACGATCATGTCCGAGGCGAACCGCGAGCGCTTCCAGATCCCGACCGAGGTGCTGCTGCAGACCATCCCGGTGCGCCGCATGGGCGAGCCCGACGACATCGCCAACGCCTGCGCGTGGCTGTGCGACGAGCGCAGCCAGTACGTCACCGGCCAGACTATCGGCGTTAACGGCGGCCGCGTGGTGACCTGAGCGAGCGGGCGTTCCCGGGGGGCCGGGCTCTCGGGACAGAGGTCCGAAAAACGCAAAACCCGGCGGCACGCGGGCCGCCGGGTTCCGGCTCCATCGCCGGGAAGCGATCAGAGGATGAGGCCGGCCTCGACCCGGCGGTTCGCGCCGTCGGTCGGCGCGACATCGTCGAGCGGCTTTTCATAGCCGAAGCCGTAGGTCTGGAGCATCGTGGGGTCGACGCCCTGGCTGACGAGATAGTCGGCCACGGCCTTGGCGCGGCGCTCGGAAAGCTTGCGGTTGTAGGCCGCCGAGCCCGACCGGTCGGTGTGGCCGCCGATGAGGAAGGTCTTGCCCGCCATTTTCGGGTCCTTGAGCGCTTCGGCGAGCGCCACGGCCTGGGCACGCGATTCGGCGGTGAGATTCGCCGAGTTGATGTCGAAGTTCATCCGGATGTCGAACATGCGGCCGGTCTGGGGGGCATCGGCCGTCGTGCCTTGCGCCATCGCCGGCTTGGCCTTGGGCGTGGTGATGCCCGCCGGCTTGGTCGCGCCAACGGAGGCGGCGGGGCGACGGATCGGCGTGACGTTGGCGGGTGCCGGCGTGTTCGTCGGCGCCGGACGCGAGGTCAGGCTGGTGAAACCGCGGGTCTTGCCCTGGCGGACGCGGGGCGGAAGGTTCTCGTCCGCAGCGGCATCGGTCGCCGCGCCGTCGCCTTCGGCCGCCGCGGCCTCTTCACCGAGCAGGCCGTTGACGTAGTCGTCCTTGGTGAGCGGCTTGGTGTCGGCCCAGGCCGCGGTCGAAAGCATGAGCCCGGCCATGCCGGCAATGATCAGCTTCTTGGTCATAGCACTACCTCGTTCGCTTGCCTCCGGTTCCGACCGGCGGCGTGAAGACTTATGCAGCAAAGTCGTTTTCGGATCATCTCGATCCCGCTTTCCTGCGACGCTTGTAAAATGCCAAAAGCCCAGGCTGCCGTAAAGGTCGATAAGTCGTGATAAAAGCCACAGCAATAGTGTGAGGGATTGCAGGACTCTTTTCAAAAGAGACAAAACGCAGAACAATGCGTCGCCCCTATTCGAGATCATCTCTATAATTGGCGTTGTTGCCGACAGGAAGAGCAGTCAATCGTCCGACGAAATGAGTAATCTTCGGCTCACGATGCCATTTGAGCGGGCACTTGCCCGAATTGAACCTTGAGCGCGACTTGGCGCCGATGCGGCAAGGGGCGAAATCCGCCGACGCTTCGCGCTCTGACTTGCCCGGCGAGCGCACGCCGACGCGAGCGCGGACGCTGTTCGCGTGCTCTTGCGGCCGATGGCGTGCGGCCGTCTTCGTTCAACTTCTGCGAGGGTGGTATCCCGGTCAGGAGACCGACTTGAACCAGACCATCTCGGTGCGCCAGCCCTTGTTGGCCGCTTCGGAAAGAAACTTGCTCTGCCAGTCGGAGCCCCGCTGGCCGACGGGCGGGACGACCACTGCCGGATCGAACGGGCCCTCGCCGGTCAGCAGCAGGATGCCCGACCAGCCTTCGTGATCGAGACCGATGTTGAGGCGGTAGGCGTTCGCCCCCTCCTCGCGCTCGATCATCGGGCTGCCCGCCGCCAGGGCATCTGTGAAGTCCGACTTCTTGCTGACGATCGTGGTGAATTCGCCCGAAGGCTCGAGGCCGACCACCGTGAGGTCCTTGTCGCCGATGTCGGCGTCGATGCCGATCGGCGCGACCGCCGCGACCTTGCCGGGGTAGTAGGGGTCGTCCTGCGGGCGCATCGCCATCTTGAACTGGCGGGTCGGCAGCGTCAGGCGATCATCGGACAAGTCGCGCACCTGGCGATAGGTGTCGAGCGCGGAGCAGCCCGCCTGGGTGATCGGCGCCACTTCGGCGAAATCGAGTTCCGCGCCATCGACGCCGCCGTTCGTCAAGGCACGCGCGATGTCGCCCTTGGCCTGGTTGGGATTGCCCGCGACGCCGGTGAAATTAACTTTCACCGCATCCCCTGCGTCCTCCGCGTTGACGATGGAAAGCCAGCTACACCCGACCGAGGGCAGCGCCGAGTTCACCACGCGCGTCGCCTTTTCGGCGGCGGACAAGTCCGCGCCGGCGACCGCCTCGGTCGGCTCGCCGCCCGCCGGAGCCTCGTCGTCCGAACCACTCATCAGCCACCAGGCGAGCCCGGCGAGCACCGCGAGCGCGATCAGCGCGATGAAGATGATCGGCCCGGCGTTCGTCTTTTTCTTCGCCCCGGCCATCGGCGTGATGACGTTGCCGCTCTGCGCGCCGCTGCCCGGCGGTGGAGGCGGCGGCGCGGCGGGCGGAGACGGAGCGGCCCTCGGCTCGAGCCGCTCGAGCACTTCGTCCATCGACTGCAGGCGATCGGCGGGATCGGCCGGGAGCATTTCCTCGAGGATCGAGCGCAGCCGCGGGTCGATACCCTCGAGATCGGGCCCTTCCTTGCGCCGCACGACCGCGTCGGCCAGCGATCCGCCCATGTTGACGTCGGCGCCGCGCGCCACGGCCAGCACCACCAGCCCAAGGCTGTAGACGTCGGTCCAGGGCCCGACGTTGCTGTTGTATGACCCGAGCTGTTCAGGCGCGACGTAGCCGAGCTTGCCGGCAAAACCCTGGCCAATGATCGTCTTCTGCCCGGGATCGAGATCCTTGGCGATGCCGAAATCGATGATCTTGGCCTTGAGCAGCTCGCCGTCGGGCAGCAGCACGTTGTCGGGCGACATGTCGCGGTGGATCGCCCCGCGCTCGTGCGCGACCTTGAGGCCCGAGGCCAGCCGCTTGAGGAACGCGAGCAGATCGTCGGTCGACGGCTTCAGCTCGCCGAGCACGTCGAGCAGATTGTCGCCCTCGATGTAGTCGGTGACGATATAGAGCACGCCCAGCGTCGGGTCCGAGGCGAGCACGCGGTAGGCGACGAGCGCTTCGTGGTTGAGCTGGGTAAGGATCCGGGCCTCCTTGCGGAACAGCCCGACCACGTTGGGATCGGCGGCGAGCTGCGGCAGGATCACCTTGATCGCCACCTTCTCGTCGGTGTGGTTGACGTTCACGCCCTCGAAGACTTCGCCCATGCCGCCGCGGGCGATGAAGCGGGTGACTTCGTAGATGTAGTTGAGAACGTCACCGATCGCGATCTGCCGGCCCATCGCCTGACCGGGCGCGATCGGCTGGACCGTGGGCGGCGGCATCTGGGGCGGCGCGGGCTCCTCGGCCGGAGGCGGCGGCACGGCGGAAGACGGCGGCGGTTGCTGCGCGCCCTTGCCGGCATTGACGTCAGGAACCGGCACCGCATCGGATGCGCCGCCATTCCCGGTGCCCTCACCGCGGTCCTTGGGGTCGTCGGGCTCGTTCATGCAGCGGATCCCTCGTCGGTATTCTGAAGGGAGAGCGCGGTCTCTTCATCGACGCTCACCGCCACCATCGTCACGTTGTCGGGCGCCCCTCTCGAGATCGTCATCTCGAGCAGCATGTCCACCGACTTGTCGAGCGGTTCGCTTTTCATCACGGCTTCGATCTCACTGTCGCTTACCTGGCCATGCAGTCCGTCGCTGCAAAGGAGGAAGATATCTCCGGCCCGCGTCCTGTCGGCTACGATATCGACCTCCACCGTTTCCCTTACCCCGACCGCGCGGCCAAGCATGTGACGCATGGGATGCGTTTCCGCCTCTTCCTCCGAGATGGCGCCCCGATCAAGCAGTTCCTGTACCGGGGTGTGATCCTTCGTCAACCGGATTAGCCGGTTGTCCCGAAGTACATAGGCGCGACTGTCACCCACCCAGCACACACCAAAGTACGGTCCCGCGAAATAGAGCGCGACGACTGTCGTGCCCATTTGCTTCGATCGCTTCACCGACTCGGTGTAGACGATCTGATTGCTGACGTGGATCGAATTGGCGATCGCGTAGCATGCTTCTTCGAAGTCCTCGGGCACGGTCACGTGCATCAGCGTCTGTGTCACGACTTCGGACGCCCAGTCACCGTGGTCGTGGCCGCCCATGCCGTCCGCGACCGCCCAGAGGTTCTCGGAGGTCCGCTCGCAGTAGGTGTCCTCGTTCCGTTCGCGTACGCACCCTTCGTGAGTGACTGCTGCGCTATCCAGCTTGAACGGCATCGTGCGCCTCCGTAGTCCGTGCGGACGGCGCGGGATTGCGCCCCATGTCTTGCGCCGGCGCCGCTTCGGGGCGCCGCGAGCTCACGACCCGGCTCCCTCGGCCCGCCGGGCGATCACCACCTCGATACGATCCTCACCCGCGCCTTCGGCGAGGTCGATCCCCTTGGCCGCGATGCGGCGGTTGTCGGCAATGGCATCGCGCAGAACCGCCGCGACGGCCTCCGCCCGCGCCTGCCCGAGCGCCCCGCCCTCGCCCGAAGAGTAGCCCTCGACGGTGATGAACTTGGCGTTTTCCTGCTCGAGCGCCTTGCCGATCCGCTCAATGACCTCGATCTTGCCGTCCTCGAACTCCGAGGAGCCCGACTTGAACAGCCCTTGCGATACGACGCGTGCGCGCACGGTGGCGTCGTCCTCCACGATCTCGACCCCATCGCCGGCGATCTCGGGCGCGAGGAAAGTGCTCAGCCGCTCGGCCTGCGCGCCCATCGCGGGCGCCGCGGGCCCGGGCGCGGCCTCGCTCTCGCCGCCCGGGGCGAGGATCACGTAGCGCACCACCATGAAGCCCAGCGCGATCAGCAGCAGCGCCGAAAGAATCCAGGGAAAGATGCTGCCGCCGCTCCGCTCGTAGCCGGCGGGCTGCTCGAACATCGGCGCCACCGGCGCGGCGGGCGGTGCGGTGGAGACCGGCGGCGGCGCCTTCGGGGCTGCGGACTGGGGATCGGCGAGATTGCCGAACAGCGGCGCGGCCTCGCCCTCGCCGTCCTGCAGCGGCGAAGGCCGGAACACCGTCTTGAACTGCGCGGCGCGCGCGTCCTTGCGTTCGTCGTCGCTCATGCCTTGCCTTCCCCCAAGGGGCGCGCGAGCCCCGCCAAGCGCGTCACCGGCCGCGCGCCATCGCGCGCGAAATCCGGCGCGAAACGCGGAAACGGCATCGCCCCAACAGAGGCGCGGGAGAAGCCGAACAGCGTCGTATCGCGTCCGGCCGGGCTTGTCTTGGTGACGGTCGCGCGGCGCAAAGCCACCGAAGCCGACAACTCGCCTTTGCTCAACAACTTCACCCCCCCGGTTCCAATTGCCGGTGACGGCGGATGATAACGAAATCGCGGTCCAACAAAAGGCCCGATTTTCGCGCGAGCATCCAGCGATGTTTTAGCTATCGGGAGTAGTCTGGGACGACTTCGCGCTTTCGTAAGACGACGACATCGTCGTGACACTTCAGAGCAACATTCCGTTTCGACGCGAGGAGCGCGCCGGCGCGACGCATACGGCCCATCGAACTTGCGACAAGCGTTTCACGAAAGTGCTCGGCGGAGGCCGGCGGCGATCATGGCGCGTCGCCGTGCCGGACGGCCGCTAGCGCCGATCGGCCTCGGCGGACGCCCCGGACCAGGCCGCGTAGTTGGGCCGCTCCATCTGGAAAAGGTCCGTCGCGCGTGTGTACCAGCCGGCGCCGTGCATGCGCGCGACGAGGCCCATGGCGAGCGTATCGACATGGAGCCTGTCGGCATCGACGAAGGCGTCGTCGATGTGGAAGCGCAGCACTTCGCCCAACGCGATCGTCGTCTGCCCCGCCTCGATGCTCTGGTAGAGCCTGCATTCCATCGCGACCGGCGCGGACGCGATACGCGGCGGCGCAACGACGCTGGACGGCGCGGTCATGAGGCCGGTCTCGGCGATCTCGTCGAATTCGGGCGGCGCGTCGATGCACGTGAAGTTCATCGCGGCCGAATCCGCCTCGCTCACCAGGTTGACCACGAATTCGCCGGTTTCGAGGATGTTGGCCGCCGTGTCCTTGTGGGTGCCGTCGGGCCGGCGCATCATGCCGATCACCAGCAGCGGCGGCTCGGCGCTCATCATGTTGAAAAAGCTGTAGGGCGCGGCGTTGAGCACGCCGCTCGCCGATTTCGTGGTGACCCAGGCGATCGGGCGCGGGGTGACGCTGGCGCTCATCAGCTTGTAGCGCTGGGGCCCGGCCATGGCAGAGAAGTCGAATTCCATCGTGCCTAGTCTCCGCTGCGGGTCACGGCTTTCATCGGCGCGACATTGACCGAAAGGTTGAAGACGTCGGGCCGGGCATAGTGGCCGACGACATCGAAATCGAACTTGCCGCGCACGACCTCGGCCGGGTCGATCTGCGCGTAGAGAATGTCCTCGCCCTCGAAATAGGGGCCCGCGAGCACGTTGCCGAGCGGATCGACGATCATCGAGCCGCCGCGCATGAGCACGGTATCGGGCGCATCGCCGAGCGCGCAGTCGAAGTCGTCGGGAAACGCCCCGCGGGTGATGTGCTGGCAGGCCGAGAGCACGAAGCAGCGGCCTTCGAGCGCGATGTGCCGCATCGTCGCGGCCCAGCCGTCGCGATCGTCGGCGGTCGGCGCGCAATAGAGCGTGATGCCCTGATCGTACATCGCGAGGCGCAGCGCCGGCATGTAGTTTTCCCAGCAGATCACCGCGCCCACGCGGCCCATCGGCGTGTCGATCACGGGCATCGTCGAGCCGTCGCCGAAGCCCCAGATGAGGCGTTCCGCGCCGGTCGGCATCAGCTTGCGGTGCTTGGCGACGAGGCCGTTCTCGCCGTCGAAGAACAGCGCGGTGCAATAGACGGTGCCGCCGTCGCGCTCGATCACGCCGATGACCAGGAAGATGCCCGTCTCGGCGACGGCCTCGGCCACCAGTTCGACCTCGGGACCGTCGAGCGCGATCGCGGCTTCGTGATAAGCGCGAAAGTCCTCGCGGCCCTGCGGCTTGCGCATGCCGATCGGCGCGCCGAACGAGGCGCCCTTGGGATAGCCGCCCAGAAAGGCCTCGGGGAAGACGGCGAGCGACGCGCCGCCGCGCGCGGCCTCGCGAATCAGTCCGGCCGCCTTCTCGGCGGCGGCCAGAGTATCGTAGGGGACGGAGGAGGCCTGGACGACTGCGGCCTTGAACGGGGCGGGCATGATGCTCCTTTCGCTGGACATGGGCGCCATGATGCGGCTGGCGCGCAGATCCGCAATAGTTGCATTTGACAGTTTTTTCAAACTGTTTTAGGCTTGTAATATCTTTCGCACTCGAGGGGAGACGACGGTGGCTTCCTCCAGCTACGACCAGTACCGGGAAGACATGATCGGACGCGCCAACGTGGCCGACACGCCCGCGCTTGTGGCGTACTACAAGCGGCTCGAAGAGCTCGGCACCGGCGCACTGTGGACCGTGGCCAACAAGATCGAGCCATGGGAGCCGACATCCAGCTCGGTGCCTTATATCTGGCGCTACAAGGACCTGCGCGACGACGTGATGCGCGCGCTCGACCTGGTGACGCCCGAGCAGGCGGGCCGGCGCGTCGTCTATCTCGAGAACCCCGGCCGCGGCGACGTGGTGGCGGCGGTCGGCTGGCTCTATTCGGGCCTGCAGGTGATGGGGCCGGGCGAGCTGGCGTCGAGCCATCGCCACTCGGCCTCGGCGCTGCGCTTCATCATGGAAGGCGAGGGCGCCTTCACCAATGTCGATGGCCACAAGATGACGCTGGGCGCCAACGACTTCGTGCTCACGCCCAACGGCACCTGGCACGAGCACGGCGTCTCCGAGGACGGGACGCCCTGCATCTGGCAGGACGGGCTCGACATCCCGCTGATGAACGCGCTCGAGGCGAACTTCTACGAGGTTCATCCCGATCTGCAGCAGGCGGTCTCGTTTCCGGTCGACGATTCGACCGCGAGCTGGGCCGGCACCGGGCTGCGCCCGGCGGGCATGGCCTGGGCCAAGGCCTATTCGCCCCTGTTCAAGTACGAATGGGCACCGACGTACGAGGCGCTTTCCAAGTACGCGCGCGTGACCGACGGATCGCCCTACGACGGCGTGCTGATGGAGTACGTCAATCCGCATACCGGCGGCCCCGTGATGCAGACGATCGGCGCCTCGATGCAGATGCTGCGCCCCGGCGAACGCACCAAGGCGCACCGGCAGACCGGCTCGTTCGTCTACCAGTGCGCCAAGGGCAGCGGCTACTCGATCATCAACGGCCAGCGTTTCGACTGGCGGGAACGCGACATCTTCGTGGTGCCGACGTGGATGTACCACGAACACTGCAACGCCTCGGACACCGAGGATGCATGCCTGTTCACCTTCAACGACCTGCCGGTGATGCGTGCGCTCGGTCTCTACCGCGAGGAAGCCCTCGCCGAGAACGACGGCCATCAACCCGTGCTGAGCTGACAATCAAGGAATCCCCATGCGTCTCGTAACCTACCGCGCCAATGTCGAGGCCGAAGCGCGCCTCGGCGCCATCGCCGACGATCTGGTCGTCGACCTCGCCCGCTTCGGCGAGCGCGTCGGCGTGCCCTTCCCCGCGACGATGCTCGAGTTCATCGACCTCGGTCCGCAGGCCGTGGCCATCGCCACGAAGGCGATCGCCGAAGCCGACGGCATGTTCCCGCTGGGAACCGCGATCCCGCTCGCCAACGTCAAGCTGCTCGCGCCGATCCCGCGCCCGCGCAAGAACCTGTTCGGCATCGGCCTCAACTACACCGAGCACGTCGCCGAGAGCGCCAAGTCGCTCGACACCTCGGCCGACCTGCCGCGCCAGCCGGTGATCTTCTCGAAGCCGCCGACGACCGTGATCGGTCCGGACGAACCGATCCGTCACAACGCCGAGATCACCCGGCAGCTCGACTGGGAAGTCGAACTCGCCGCCGTGATCGGCCGCCGCGCCAAGGGGGTGAGCCGCGAGAACGCGCTGGGTTACGTGTTCGGCTATACCGTGTGCATCGACATGAGCGCGCGCGACTGCCGCCGCGCCGGCCAGTGGATCTACTCCAAGGGCCAGGACAGCTACGCGCCGCTGGGCCCGTGCATCGTCACCGCCGACGAGATCCCCGATCCGCAGACGCTCGACCTCAGCCTCACCGTCAACGGCGTGACCAAGCAGGCGAGCAACACCGCATACATGCTGTTCAAGGTCGACGAGCTCGTCGCCGACATCAGCAAGGGCATAACCCTGGAGCCGGGCGACATCATCGCCACCGGCACCCCCGCCGGCGTCGGCGCGGGCATGGACCCGCAGGAATGGCTCTGGCCCGGCGACACCATCGTCGCCACCGTGGAAGGAATTGGCTCGCTCACGCACCCTGTCGTAAAAGCCTGAACTTGTCCCTTTGACTGGCAAAGGGGGGAGCACACCGTGCTTCCCCCTTCTTTTTGCCCGGCGAGACCGCGGGGCGCGCGGGCGAGGCGGTCAGGCGGCGGGAACGAGCCCTTCGCCGATCGCGGCGCGCAAGTCCTGCGGCCACTCGCAGGCCTTGTGGGACGTCAGGTCCATGCACACCAGCGCAACCTCCGCATGAAGCCGCGGCTCGCCCTTGCATGAGAAATCGACCGCGATGGCGCAACTGCTCCGGCCGAGCCGGCGCGGTGAGATCGTGATCGTGAGTTGCTCGCCCAGACGGCTTGGCGCGGTGAATTCGCATTCCAGCTTCACTGTCGGCACGCCGATCTTGCGGTCGAGGTGCATGGTGGCGAAATCGACGCCGAGCCGGCGTGCGAACCAGTCCTCGACGGCGCCGTTGAGCATCTCGAAGTAGCGGGGATAGAAGACGATGCCGGCGGGATCGACATCGGCGAAACGGACCAGCGCGCTGGTGACGAAGGACATGGACGGGCTCCGGTCAGACGAGGGAGGTCTTGAGTTCTGTGAGAAGTCGCAGAAGCGCTTTCTGCTTGTCGGGCGGAAACTCGGCGAGCGCTTCGCGCACCCAGCCGTGATGCGCGCGGGCCAGTTCCTCGAAGCGGTGCCGGCCCGCCGCCGTCAGCGAGACGATCGCCGACCGCCGGTCGTCGGGCGCCGGGGCTGACGCGACCAGCCCTTCTTCCTGGAGCTGGCGGACCACTGCCGTCACGTTGCCGTTGGAAACAAGCAGCGCGCGCGAAAGCTCGCCCATGCGCATTCCCTCGTGCGACCGACCGAGGGTCGCCAGCACGTCGAAACGCGGCAAGGTCGTGTCGAACTGTTCCTCGAAATTGCGACGCAGGCGCTTCTCGATGATCTTGGCGCATTCGAGCAAGCGTATCCACGCCCGAAGATCGAGAGGTCCGTTGCGGGTCTCGGCCGTTTCCGCCTCCGCCATCATGTCACGTTCCTCAATCCGACATTCCTTGCGATCACGGCCCTGCGCGGCCTCCGCTGGGCAACCGCATAGCGTCAGATCGCCGGAAGTCGAGGCGACATCCCGCAGGGCCGGTCAGGCCCGGGCATTCTCCATGCCGGTCCTGGCCGCGCGCGACGCCTGCACCTGCCCCGCGACATAGGGTCCGGGCACGAACTGCTCATCATATCCGGCCGCCGCCGCCGCCCGCAACGTCCAGTGCGGATCGAACAGGTGAGGCCGTCCCATGGCGACGAGATCGGCCCGTCCGGCCGTCAGGATCGAGTTGATCTGGTCGGCATCGACGATGTTGCCCACCGCCAGCGTCGGCACGCCGGCCTCGTTGCGGATCCGGTCGGCGAACGGGGTCTGGAACATGCGGCCGTAAACGGGCCTTGCGTCCGGGCTCGTCTCGCCCGCCGAAACGTCGATCAGATCGACCGCGTGGGCCTTGAGGATGCGGGCGATCTCGACCGCTTCGCCCGGCGTGACGCCGGCCTCGCCGACCCAGTCGTTGGCCGATATCCGCACGGCCAGCGGCTTGTCCTGCGGCCAGGCGGCGCGAACCGCGTCGACGACCATGAGCGGGAAGCGCATGCGGCCTTCGAGATCGCCGCCGAATTCGTCGTCGCGCGCGTTCATCACCGGCGTGATGAAACTCGACAAGAGCGTGCCGTGGCCCGCCTGGATCTCGAGCATGTCGAAACCCGCGGCATCGGCCCTGCGCGCCGCGGCGACGAAGGCGGAGACGACGTCGGGCATGGCATCCACCGCCAATGCCCGCGGCACCAGCCCGCCCTCGCGCCAGGGCCTGGCGCTCGCCGAAACGATCGGCCAGGGATCGTCGGCGGGAACGTCGAAGCTCTCCGGACCATCGGGCACCACGCACGATGCCTTGGCGCCAGCATGGCCGATCTGGGCGCAGGTCTTCGTCGCCGAATGGGCGTGAACGAAGCGGTTGATCTCGCGCCACCCTTGCGCCTGTTCGTCGTTCCACAGCCCCGGACAGGCGGCCGTCGCGCGCCCCTCGGGCGCCACCGCGAGCATCTCGCTGATGATGAGCCCCGCGCCGCCGAGCGCCCGCGCGCCGTAGTGCACACGATGGAATTCGCCGATACGCCCCTGCCCGTCGGCCGAGTAGGTCAGCATGGCGGGCATGACCACGCGGTTCGCCAGCGTGAGGCCGCGCAGTTCAAAGGGCGTGAAGACGGGCTGCACCGGCACGTTGCGCTGCGCATTGCCCTTCCAGAACCAGCGCTCGAGCCCCTCGAGCCAGGCACGGTCGCGCAGGCGCAGGTTTTCGTGGCTCACCCGCTGCGACCGCGTCATCAGCGAATAGGCGAACTGCGGCAGGTCGAAGCCCATGTAGCGGTCGAGCGTCTCGAACCATTCGGTCGAATTGCGCGCGCTGTTCTGGATCTTGAGCACCTCGACGTGGCGTTCGCGCTGGTATTCGGCCAGCACGTCGCGCAACGCGGACTGGTCGTCGAGCCCGGGCCGGTCGAGCACTTCGGCGAGCTTGATCGCATCTTCGAGCGCGAGCTTGGTGCCCGATCCGATCGAGAAGTGCGCGGTGTGCGCCGCGTCGCCCAGCAGCACGACGTTGTCGAACGACCACTGGTGACAGATCACGCGGCGAAAGTTGATCCACGCCGCCGATCCGCGCAAGTGGGTGGCGTTGGTGATGAGCGGATGCCCGTCGAGATGGCGCGCGAAGATCTTCTCGCACAAGGCGATCGATTCGGCCTGATCCATCGTGTCGAACCCCAGGCCTTCCCAGGTTTCGGGCGAGCATTCGACGATGAAGGTCGAGTGCGTCTCGTCGAAGCGATAGGCGTGGGCCCAGATCCAGCCCGCCTCGGTCTTGTCGAACAGGAAGGCGAAGGCGTCGAACAGGCGGGTGGTGCCGAGCCAGCAGAACTTGTTGCGCCGCACCTCGATATCGACGTCGAACTTGTCGGCATGGGCGGTGCGCACCTTGCTGTTGATGCCGTCGGCGGCGACGATCAGGTCGAAATCGGCGAAGGCGGCGAGATCGGCGTCGAACTCGCGCTCGAAATGCATGACCACGCCCAGCTCGGCGGCGCGCGCCTGGAGGATCTGCAGCAGGCGCCTGCGGCCGATGCCGATAAAGCCGTGCCCGGACGAGTTGATCGTCTCGCCGCCGACCGCGACATCGATGTCGTCCCAGTAGGCGAAGCTTTCCCGAATGGTCGCGGCGCTGACGGAATCGTTGGCGACGAGATTGCCCAGCGTCTGGTCAGAGAAGACCACGCCCCAGCCGAACGTGTCGCCCGCGCGATTGCGCTCGAACACATGCACGTCGTGCAACGGATCGCGCAGCTTCATCGATATGCCGAAATAGAGGCCGGCGGGGCCGCCGCCGAGACATGCGATCCGCATCTGCAATCTCCTAATTTAGTTTAGACCTAAATTATATTGATTGCATATGCAAGTGGTTTGGCCCTCCGTCGCACGCCGGACGGGGGCTTCGCGGACGCGCGCGCGTCCGCGTCGTCAGACCAGGTTGTCGTAAAGGCGATTGAGGAGTTCGAGCGTACGCGCGAAATCGCGTGCCGAAAACCCGCGAATGATCTTTTCGTAGAGCGGAGCGGTTACCTGCCGTGCCTCCGCCAGCGTGTCCTCGCCCTTCGCGGTCAGGCTCACCTCGGTGACGCGGCCGTCCTGCGCGCTCGGCGCGGTCGTCACGAGGCCCGCGTCGCTCATGCGTTCGATGATGCGCATCGTCGTCGAGAGGTTGATCACCGCCGACTTCGCGATCTGGCCGATGGCGAGCGGCTGGCGCTCGCCGAGGATCATCAGCACGCGCCAGGTCGGGATGTCGATCCCGATCTTACGCAGTTCCGCCTCGATCGCCAGATTGTAGCGGTTGGCGACCCGATTCAGCAGATAGAACGGATAGGCTTCGAGCCGAAACGCGTCCGATCCCGGGTTGCCGTAGGGCCGCAAATCCTCACTGCTCGCCATGCTATCCCCTCGAACTCCATTTTTTGTTGCATATGCAACTTCTTTGGGTACACTTTGCCCTCTTGGTCCAGAGGAGATCGCATGTCCACCACCCAGATTCTCCAAGACTTCGCGCAAGGTCTCGCGAGCGGCGGCATCACTGTCGTTGATCTGACGCAGGAACTCTCCGAAGACACGCCGCTGCTGGTTCTGCCCGAACAGTTCGGCCAGACCGCCCCGTTTTCGCGCGAGGAGATATCGCGCTACGACGAGCGCGGCGTCGCCTGGCACTGGCACAACTTCACCGTCGGCGAGCACACCGGCACGCATTTCGATGCGCCGATCCACTGGGTGTCGGGCAAGGACGTTCCCGACAACACCGTCGACAAGGTGCCGCCCGCGAAGCTGGTCGCGCCCGCCTGCGTGATCGACGTGTCCGCGCAGTGCGCCGAGGATGCCGACTTCCTGTTGGAGGAAAGCCATATCCGCGAATGGGAAGCCGAGCACGGCGAGATTCCCGCCGGGTCCTGGCTGCTGATGCGCAGCGACTGGTCGAAGCGCGAGGGCGACGCCTATACCAACCGCCGCGAGGACGGCGCGCACACGCCGGGTCCGAACACCAGCGCGATCGAGTTCATGATCAAGGAGCGCGACGTGCTCGGCTTCGGCGTCGAGACGATCGGCACCGACCCGGGACAGGCGCACCTGCTCGAACCGGCCTACCCGGCGCACACCCTGCTCCACGGCGCGGGCAAGTATGGCCTCCAGTGCCTCGAAAACCTCGACAAGCTGCCGCCGACGGGCGCGATCGTGGTCGCCGCCCCGCTCAAGATCCGCGACGGCTCGGGCAGCCCGATGCGCGTGCTGGCCTTCGTCGGAGCCTGAGCGCAAGATGGCGGAACGCTCCTTCAAGTCCGAGGTCAGGAAGCTCACCGCCGGCGAGGGCGACGTCTTCACCGGCGAGGGCATCCTTGCCGTGACCAAGGCGCTGCTCCAGTCAGGCGTCGCCTACGTCGGCGGTTATCAGGGCTCGCCGATCAGCCACTTGATGGACGTCTTCGCCGATGCCAGCGACCTGCTCGAAAGCCTGGGCGTCCACTTCGAGACCAGCGCCTCCGAAGCGAGCGCGGCGGCGATGCTGGCGGCATCGGTCAACTATCCGCTGCGCGGCGCCGTGACGTGGAAGTCCGTGGTCGGCACCAATGTCGCGTCCGACGCCTTGTCCAACGTCGCCTCGGGCGGCGTCACCGGCGGCGCGCTGATCATCGTCGGCGAGGACTACGGCGAAGGCTCGTCGATCATGCAGGAGCGCACCCACGCCTTCGCGATGAAATCGCAGATGTGGCTCTACGATCCGCGCCCCAACCTGCCCTCGATCGTCGATTCGGTCGAACAGGCGTTCCGTCTTTCCGAGGCTTCGAACACGCCTGTCATGCTCGAGATGCGCGTGCGCTCGTGCCACATGACCGGCTCGTTCGTCGCCAGGGACAACAAGCGCCCCGCCATGACCGTGGCCGAGGCCGCCGCCGCGCCCGTGCGCGACACCGCCCGGATCGTGCTGCCGCCCGCCAACTTCCTCCACGAAGTCGAGAAGATCGAGAAGCGCTGGCCCGCGGCGCAGGCCTATATCCGCGAGAACCGGCTCAACGAGTGGTTCGGCCCCGAGCAGGCCGAGGGCTTGGGCATCATCGTGCAGGGCGGGCTCTACAACAACCTGTCGCGCGCGATGGAACTGCTCAGCCTCGCCGATGCCTTCGGCGACAGCAAGCTGCCGATCTACTGCCTCAACGTGACCTATCCGCTCGTGCCCGAGGAAGTGGCCGGGTTCTGCCGGGGCAAGCACGCGGTGCTCGTTCTCGAGGAAGGCCAGCCCGAATTCATCGAGCACGAGTTGAACACGCTGGTTCGCCGCGCGGGCCTCGACACGCGCATCGTCGGCAAGGGCGTGTTGCCCCGAGCGGGCGAATATTCGGGTCAGGTCATCCGCGAAGGCCTGGCCGAATTCCTTCACAACGAAGCCCCGAGGGTCGCACCCGAGGCTGTGACGGTCGCGCCGTTGCCGGAACCTGCCGCGTCGCAGATTCCGGCACGGCCGGCCGGTTTCTGCACCGGCTGCCCCGAGCGGCCGATCTTCACCGCGATGAAGCTGGTGGAGCGCGAACTGGGCCCGAGCCACGTGTCCGCCGATATCGGCTGCCATCTGTTCTCGATCCTGCCGCCCTTCAACATCGGCAACACGACGATGGGCTATGGCCTGGGCAGCGCGGGCGCCTCCGCCTTCAAGCCCAAGGACAAGCGCGCGATCGCGATCATGGGCGACGGCGGGTTCTGGCACAACGGCCTGACCTCGGGCGTCGGCAACGCGGTGTTCAACAAGGACGACACCGTCACCATCATCATCGACAACGGCTATTCGGCGGCGACCGGCGGGCAGGATATCCCCTCCTCGCGCGCGGAGAACAAGCAGCGCGTCACCAAGAATCCGATCGCGCGCGCGGTGCGGGGCGTCGGCGCGACCTGGGTGCGCGAGCTGACCCGCACCTACGACGTCGCCCGTATGCGCGACACGCTGCGCGAGGCGCTGACGAGCCCCGAGAAGGGTCCGAAGATCATCGTCGCGCAGTCCGAATGCATGCTCAATCGCCAGCGCCGCGAGAAGAAGCAGAAGGCGGCCGCGCTCAAGGCGGGCGAACGCGTCGTGCGCGAGCGGTTCGGGGTCGATTCCGATACCTGCACCGGCGATCATAGCTGCATCCGGCTTTCGGGCTGCCCGTCGCTGACGATCAAGCCCAATCCCGATCCCTTGCGGCGGGACCCCGTCGCGCATGTCGAGAATTCGTGCGTCGGCTGCGGCCTGTGCGGCGAAGTGAGCCACGCGGCGGTGCTGTGCCCCAGCTTCTATCGCGCGCGGATCGTCGCCCACCCCACCTGGCTGGAGCGGCTGGGCGAGAAGATCAGGCAGTCGCTGATCGGCTTCCTGCAGAGCCGCGCGCAGCGCCGCCGCCTCGCGCGCGCGTTCTGATCGGCGAGCCTGGAGACGCACGATGAACAGCCCGAAGGACCGCTACACCATCGCGATCCTGGCGCTCGGCGGCCAGGGCGGCGGCGTGCTGGCCGACTGGATTCAGGTCTCGGCGCGGCGTGAAGGCTGGCTGGCGCAAGGCACCTCGGTGGCGGGCGTCGCGCAGCGCACCGGCTCGACGGTCTACTACGTCGAGCTGACCCGCCCCGGCGTTGCCGGGCAATTGCCGGTCATGGCGCAAATGCCGATCCCCGGCGACGTCGACGTCGTCATGGCGTCCGAACTGATGGAGACGGGGCGCGCGCTGCTGCGCGGCTTTTCCACCGCCGGGCGAACCACGCTGATCGGGTCCACTCACCGCATCTACGCGATCGGCGAGAAGGCTTCGATGGGCGACGGGCGCGGCAACGGCGATCGCATCATCGAGGCCGCGCACCAGCGCTCGCGCAAGTTCATAGGCTTCGACATGGAAGCGGCGACCGAGCGATCGGGCTCGGTCATCAGCGCGATCCTGTTCGGCGCGCTCGCCGGGAGCGACGCGCTGCCGCTGCCGACCGAAGCCTTCCGTGCCGCGATCGAGGAAAGCGGGATCGCGGTGGCGAGCAACTTCCGCGGCTTCGACGAAGGCTTCGCGCAGGCGCGCAGGCCGGTGGCGCTTCCCGAGGAGGAGCCGGCGCCCGTGCCGCAGCCGACGAGCGAGCAGGGCCGCGCGCTGGCGGCGCGGATTGCGGCGATCCTGCCCGAAGCGGCGCGGGCCCATGCGCTGCACGGCGTCGCCCGGCTCATGGACTGGCAGGATGCCGATTATGCCCGGCTCTATCTCGACAGGCTGGAGGCGCTTGCCGCGCTTGATGGAGCGCCGTACTCGCTGACCAGCGAAGCGGCGCGCCATCTCGCCTTGTGGATGAGCTACGAGGACACGGTTCGCGTCGCCGATCTCAAGACCCGGGGCAGCCGTCTGGCGCGCGTGCGCGGCGAAGTGAAGATGCAGGACGACCAGATCCTGACCGTCACCGAGTTCATGCATCCCCGCCTCCAGGAGATCTGCGAGATGTTGCCGGCCTCGCTGGGCCGCGGGATACTGGGCAGCGAGACGTTGTCGCGCCTGCTCGGCAAGGCCTTCGCGAAGGGCCGCCATGTCGAAACCACGAGCTTGCGCTGGTTCCTGATGCTGCGCGCCGTCGCGGCGATGCGCGCATTGCGCCGACGGTCGCTGCGATACATCGAGGAGCAGGCGCGGATCGAAAGCTGGCTCGAACTGGTCCGCGATGCCGCTTCGAGCGGCGACCGGGCGCTCGCGCTGGAATTGGTGCTCTGCCAACGGCTCATCAAGGGATACGGCGATACCTTCGAGCGCGGGCTGGGGAACTTCAATCGCATCGTCGCCCTGCATCGCCAGGCGCCGCTCTCGCCCGCCGATATCCGACAACTGCGTGAACTGGCGCTTTCGGGCGAGGACGCATCGCTGCCCGAAGTGGTGGAGGCCCGCGCCCCGGCCCTCGATCGCGCGACGGGGTCCTGAGGCTCGCTCGAGCGCTTGCATTCAAACATATATGCAAATACATGTAATCCGATCTTCCGGAGTGTAGAAGCATGTCCGAACAGCAGCCTGAAATCGCAAATCTGAAGCCCGCCTATTGCGAGTTGAAGGCCGGTCAGACATGCCTGTGGTGCGCTTGCGGTCGATCCGCGACGCCGCCGTTCTGCGACGGAAATTCGCACGTACCCACGGGGATCAGACCGATCCGCTATCGCGCGCGGACGGACGAGGAAGTGCTGTTCTGCGAATGCAAACAGACCGCGACGCCGCCGTTCTGCGATGGCACCCACAGCAACCTGAAGGGCGGCTACACCGATGCGGTGGAGCACACGGTCGGCGAGCCGCCCGCGTTCGTCCAGCCCGATGCGCAAGGCTTCGCGCACCTCGACGGCGAGTGCTACGTCGTCTCGCCTCGGCTCGTGCCGCCCAGCCACGCGACGGACCGGTTCCGCATCCGCGACCTCGTCACCACCGGGCTCGGCGCGACCCACCAGTCGCAGTTCCTGATCGAGCTGGACGAGGGAACCTCGCCCGCGCTCCAGGCCGACGGCGACGTCGTCGTGTGGATCGCGTCGGGCCCGGGCACGGCAACGGTGGACGGCGCGTCGATCGACCTGCCGCAAGCGGGCGGCCTCCATATCCTCGCGGGCGAGACCTTCGCCTTCACCGGCCGGAACATCGTCGCCTACATTTCGGTGTGCCCGGCGGTCGGCCAGTTGCGGATCGTCACGGACGGCCCGACGCAAGCGGCCGACGCGGGCGGCGAACGGCTCGGCCTGATCGACGAGGCCGCGCGCGTCGCGATGGGGCCGCGCTACTTCCAGGTCCTCATGGACGACGCGCAGGGCCTGGCGAACTCGGCGCAGTTCATCGGCCATATCCCGCGCTCGAAGGCCGAGATGCATCGCCACTTGTACGAAGAAGCGCTCATCATCGTCTCGGGCGAAGGTACGATCTGGAACCAGACGCGCCGCGCGCGGGTCGGCGCGGGCGACGTGATCTTCTTTCCCCGCAAGGTGCTGCATTCGCTCGAATGCACCTGCGCGGAAGGGATGGACGTCGTCGGGTTCATCCATCCCGGAACCAACCCCGGCATCAATTACTGACCCGAGCCCGGGCCGGAGCACGTCCGGTCCGGACTCTGCCGCCCGTCAGAACTGCGGGTCCTTCTTGTCCGGCACGAGGTCGAGCAGGTCGCGATGCGCCTGCAGCGCCTCGATGAACCGCGCCACGTCGCCTTCATCGTTGTAGGCGTGGAAGCCCGCGCGCAACTTGCCGTCCCGGCACGAGGTGATGATGTCGCGTTCGGCCAGCCGGTTCACCAGCGCATTGTCGTCGAGCGAGGGGATCGAAACCAGCGGGCCGCGACGCTCGTCCGCGTCGGGATTGCAGAACGGGATTCCGGCCTCCTTCAAGGCCTCCATGGCGTGGCGCGTCATCGTCGCGACCTGGCCGGAAATAGCCTCGATGCCCGCGTCGAGCAGCAGCGAGAGCCCGGCGGACGACGCGATGCACGGCGCGACCGGCGGCGTCCCCGCTTCGAAGCGCCGGGCCGTCGGGCTCGGATCGCTCTTGAAGATGTCCATGGCATCGACATCGGTCTGGGCGAACCAGCCCGTCGCGCGCGGCACCAGCGTCTCGATCAGGTCCTTGCGCACGTACATGAAGCCGATGCCCGCGGTTCCGAGCAGATACTTCAGCATTCCGCCGATGCACACGTCGACGTCGAGCTCGCGGGGGCTGATCGGCGCCGAGCCGACGATCTGGTAGGTATCGAGCACGAGCAAGGCGCCGTGACGATGCGCCATGGCCGCGATCGCGCGGATCTCGTCGTCGGGAATCCGTCCGCCGTGGCGATAGCAGACCTGCGATATCGCGACGATCGCGGTCTCGTCGTCGATGGCTTCCTCGAAGTGCGCGAGCGGGATGACCGCTTCGCGACCCTCCCGCACATGGACGACGCGCGCGCCGACCCTTTCCTGCGCATGCCATATCTGCGCGCTCGTCGGAAATTCGAAGTTCGAGACCACGACCTTGTTGCGCGCGCCCCGGAAATCGAGCGCACCGGCGAGCGAATTCAGGCCCGAAGAGGCCGAGCCGGTGATCGCGATCTCGTCGCTGTCGCACGAGAGCAGCGTCGCCATCTTCGTGCGCAGCGCCTCGAGCTCGCCGATCCAGCCGCCCCAGTCCGCCCCGACCGCGATGCGTGCCTGCATGTAGCGTTCGAAAGCGTCCCTGACGCCATGGGATAGCAGGCCGTAGGACCCGCTGTTGAGATAGGCGAGCTTGGGGATCGACGGGAAATTCGCGCGAAAGGCTTCGACGTCAAAAGGTGTTGGCACGCATGGCTCCGGTGGATGATGAATGCTGCGACGGCCGGGGCCGGCTCAGCTGATAAGGGAGTTGAGAAGCAGGATGATGATCGCCGCGGGGACGAGAAAGCGTATGGCCGCGCGCCAGATCGCCAGCCCCGCAGCAGAGAAGTCCTCGCTCGGGCGCGAGAGCGACTTCATGGCCCAGCCGGCAAAGAGCGCGATCAGCAGGGCATTGATCGGCAGCAGCATTTCGGCGATCCCGAAATCGAGCGTGTCGAAGAACGTCTTGGTCTCGAAACCCGGTATTATCGCCAGGGGATAGACGTCCGCCAGCGGGCCGAACGAGAGCAGCGAGGGCAGGCCGATCACCCAGGTGGCGAGCGCGGTGGCGAACGCCACGGGCGCGCGCCTCCAGCCGGTCAGTTCGCGCAACCAGGCGACGACCGGCTCGAGCATGCCGACCGCGGTGGTGAAGGCGCCGAGCGAGATGAGCGCGAAGAACACGATGGCGACGAGGCGACCGCCCGGCATGTCGCCGAAAGCGACGGGCAGGGTCACGAAGATCAGGTTCGGCCCTTCCGCGAGCCCCAGCCCGCTCGACAGTGCGATGGGGAAGATCGCGAGCCCCGCGAACATGGCGACGACGATGACCGAGAGCGACACGATGCCGGCCGATTGGGCGATCGAGACGCCGCGCGGGAGATAGGCGCTGTACGTCATCAGCACGCCCGCCCCGATCGCGGTGGAGAACAGCGCCTGACCGAACGCGGTGAGCACGCTCGCGCCCGTCACCGCGCCGAAGTTGGGGCGCAGCAGGAAGACGAACGTTTCGCCGATGTCGAACGTGATCGCATTGTAGATCACCAGTCCGACAAGGACGACCGCGAGCGCGATCATCTTGATGCGCGAGATCGCCTCGATGCCGCGCTGGACGCCGATCGCCACGACGATCGCCACGAAGAAGATAAAGCCGAACTGGATCAGCGCCTGCCGCCCCGCGCCCGCGATCAGGGTCTCGAACAGCGCCGTGGAGCTGTCCGCGTCGGTGCCGGCAAAGCCCGAGAACACGGCCTCGCGCGCATAGTCGACGCACCAGCCGGCAACGACGCTGTAGTAGCTCAGACCGAAGAACGGCACGGCGACGCTCAGCCAGCCGATCACGCGCCACGCAGGCGAAGCGCCCTCCTCGGTCACGAGCCGCCGCAGTGTCGCCACCACGCTGCCGTGCCCGCGCTTGCCCATTACCATCTCGGCGATCATCAGCGGAATGCACAAGGCGACGACGAAGGCTGTGTAGATGAGCACGAAGGCGCCGCCACCGTTCATTCCCGCGACGTAGGGAAAGCGCCAAAGGCTCCCCAGTCCGATCGCCGCGGCGGCGGTCGCCAGGACGAAACCCAGCCGGGACGTCCAGACTTCACCCGATTCGGCGCTGGGCGGGGCTTGCGATGCGGTGGCGTCGGTCATGGAAACTCCTTCAGCGACATATGCATTTGCATATACTTGCGAATGTTGCAAGCGGGGTCTAAAGGGTCGGGGTCTCAAAGGAGGGGAAAAGCGTGCCAAGCAAGAGCGACACGAGGTCCGACCCGGAAGGTTCGGAGGACGACCTGGAGACCGGCAATCACTGGATCGACGACTACATTCCCTACAAGCTCTACAAGGTCACGAGCCTGCTGAACATGCGGCTCCACAAGCGATTGAAGGCCAACGGCGTCAACCTCTCGCAATGGCGCATCTTGAGCGTGCTGCGGGCCTATGGCAGGCTGACCTTGTCGCAGATCATCGATTACACCCTGATGGAGCAGCCCACGGTAAGCCGCGTGGTCGTCCAGCTCGAGCAGGAAGGCATCGTCACCCGCCACAGCAATGCGGAAGATTCGCGGATCGTCGAAGTCGTCATCACGAGGAAGGGGGCGGACACTTTCAATGACATCGTCCCCACCGCGATCCGGCATCAGCGCATCGCCTTTGAAACGCTCCCCTGCGAGGAACTCGAAACCTTCGGGAAAGTGCTGCGCCGGATCGAGAGGAACATCGCGGAAGATTTCTGAGGCTGGCGCACATGCATGACCCGGTCGGAGCGGGCCCGATCAGCGGCGTGCACACGATGTTCTACTACGAAGACCTGGCGAGCGCGATTCGCTGGTACGACCGAGTGGGGTTCGAGAACGTCCTGAACCTCGATTTCGTATCGATCTTCCGCATCACCCCGTCGAGCTACCTCAGCCTCGTCGACGGCAACGGCGGCGGCAGCCAGCGGGCGACGCGAGACGGGAACAAGGGCGCGATCCTGTCCATAGAGACGACCGATCTCGAGCGCTGGCACCGCCACCTCTTCCTGCAAGGCATCGACGGGACCGGAGTCGGGCTGGAAGTCGGCTGCGGCGGACGCACGATCGAATTCAAGCTTCGCGATCCGGGCGGCTACACGATAGAATTCTTCGAGTGGCTGTGAGCCCATGATCGCGGCGTCGCGGCAAGGCCCCGAGGCGCGCTAGCCCGGACGACCGGGCCGCCCGGCCCGACTTCGGGCTTGAAACATTCCATTTCATATTTTAACGATATGTATCTTCTCGATCGAAAGGGGGCCGCGCCGATGAAACATGCACTTCGTACGCTCATGATGTTGGGCGCGGCGGCGCTCAGTAGCGCGGCCCTCGCCGTCCCGGTCGATTCGACGGTCGCCGAATTGCCTCCGGGCCAGCCCGAACATCCGGCGGCGCGCAAGGCCGGTCCCGCCATCATCCACGCCGGAACCCTGCTCGCCGTTCCCGGACAGGCGCCGATGACGCAGGCCTCCGTGATCCTCGAGAACGGCAAGGTTCGCGCGGTGATGCCCGGCTACGTCGACGCGGCCACGGCCGGGCTTCCCGCCGATGCGCAAATCATCGACCTGCGCGACAAGTTCGTGATGCCCGGCTTCATGGACATGCACCTTCACCTCACCTCTGGCGGCCCCAGCCGGTCCGATCCGATGCTGCGCCTGCGCGAGCCGCCGGAATACTGGTCGCTCAACGCCTACAGGAACGGGCTGGCGACGCTGATGGCCGGGTTCACCACCGTCCGCGATCTCGGATCGCAAGGGGACACCGTGTTCGGCCTGCGCGACGCGATCCGCGACGGCATCGTCGCCGGTCCCAAGATCATCGCCGCGGGCGAAGGCATAAGCCCAACCAACGGCCACGCCGACGCGCACGGGTTGCGCCGCGATCTGCTCGAAGCGGAAATCCGGCCCGGCGTGTGCGACGGCGCCGACGAATGCCGCAAGGCGGTGCGCTCGGCGATCAAGTTCGGCGCGGACGTGATCAAGGTTCACGTCACCGGCGGCGTTCTCGACGATTCCGATGCCGGGACCGAACAGCAGTTCACCGACGAAGAGCTCAAGGCGATCGTCGAGGCGGGCCACATGATGGGCCGCAAGGTGACGACGCACGCGCACGGCAAGTCGGGCATCGACGCCGCGGTGCGCGCGGGTTACGATTCGATCGAGCACGCCATGTGGGCCGATGCCGAAAGCCTCAGGCTGATGAAGCAGAACGGCACCTGGCTGGTGCCGACGGTATGGCCGATCACCTGGGTCGGCGATTCGCCGGAAAAGATCGCGCAGGGCCCGTTCCGCAACCTTCGCCCCAACTCGCTCGCCAAGCTCTACAAGCTGGGCGACCAGCCGAAGAAAATGGTCCGCATGGCGATCGAGATGGGCGTGCCCATCGCGCTCGGCACCGACAACGGCATCGCACCGCACGGCACCAACGCGCGCGAGATGCTAGAGTACGTGAAAGCGGGCATGAGCCCGATGGAAGCGCTCAAGACGGGAACAGTCAACGCCGCGCTCGCCGGCGGCGTGCCCGACCGCGGCAAGCTTTCGCCCGGCCTCGCGGCCGACGTGATCGCGCTCGACGCCAACCCGCTGGACGGGATCGAGGCCGTGCTCTCCGTCAACTTCGTGATGCGCGACGGGATCGTGTTCAAGCGCGACGGCAAGGAGGTCTCTGAATGATCAGGTTCACACGCAAGCTCGTGCGCGGAGCGGGGACGCTGGCGCTCGCCATCGGCATCTGCACCGCGGCGAACGCCGAAGACATCATCGTCGACAACATCACCCTGATCGACGGGACCGGCCAGCCCGAGCAGACCGGCATGTCGGTCGGCGTGGAAGACGGCCGCATCACCTTCGTGACGCCGACCGCGGTCGCGCCGGCCGTCTCCGGGCGCCACGTCGACGGCTCGGGCAAGTTCCTCATGCCCGGTCTCATGGACGTTCACATCCATCTTCAGGGCGCGCGCGGCGGCGACGGCAAGCGCATGGTCGGGGTCGAGCGCAAGAAGGGCGAGACCGAAGCGCCCGCGCCGGATTTCTTCTACGACGCCAAGGCGGCACACGAACTCGGCCTCCAGGCGCTGGCGAGTTATCTGTACTCGGGCGTCACCACCGTCTACGACGCGGGCAACGTCCCCCAGCACATCATGGGCCTTCGCGCGGAAGAGCGGGCGGGCAAGATCCTCTCGCCGCGAATCTTCGCGACCGGCAATCTGGTGACCTCGCCCAACGGCCACGGCTCGCAGATGGCGATCAAGATCGAGGACTGGGCGCGCGACCGGCAGAAACTGCTCGACTATCTCGATGAGCAGAAGCCCGACATCGTCAAGCTCACCTACGACGAGCACGGCTGGGGTACGCGGCCGATGATCGACAAGTTTCCGATCGAGCTGATGCAGCAGATCATCTACGAGATAAATCTGCACGGGCTGCGCACCACCGCGCACACATCGAGCGAACTGCGCGCGACCGAGGCGATCTTCGCCGGGATCGACAGCCTCGCCCACCCGGTGATCCAGGGGCCGATCACCGAGGAATTCGCCAGGCTGCTGGGCGCCAAGAAGGTGCCGGTCGCGACCACGCTGACCATCGGCGAGGGATACAGCAGGCTCGTCGAGCATCCCGAGTTCCTCGATCAGCCGCTCTATCGGGCGTCGCTCAGCGCCGAGGCGATCCGCAAGCTGCGCGAGGAGACAGCGCCGCAGTGGAAGGAGCGCGGCTGGACCTGGTGGATGAAGGTGATGACTCCGGTGGCCCAGGAAAACATGCGCATGATCGATGCCGACGGCGGCATCGTCGCGATCGCCACCGACCAGACCATCGGTCCGGCTGTCCATCGCGAGATGGAACTGATGCAGGCCGCCGGTGTGCCCGCCGCGCGCATCGTCGTGATGGCCACGCTCAACGGCGCCAAGCACCTCGGCAAGGACGACGTGCTCGGCTCGATCGAACCGGGCAAGTTCGCCGACATGGTCCTGCTCGACGCCGATCCCACGGTCGATATCGACAATGCCAAGCGGATCGTCTGGGTCATGAAGAACGGCAAGCTGATCGACGAAGACAAGCTGCCGCTCGCCGGCGGGCAGCGCCCGCTGCGCCGTTCGCAACGCTGAAACTCCCTCCCCCCGCCGGCCAACGATCGCTGGCGGGGCATTTTCTCTTTCCCAACGCGCAATCAAGGTATCCGCAGATGACCAAGCTCGCCCGCCGCATCACCGAGGCCTCGCCCAAGAGCTTCGGGATGTTCGAGAAGGCGATGGCGCTCCAGGCGAGCGGCGCCGACCTGATCCACCTGGAGGTCGGCCGCCCCTGCCATGACACGCCCGAGAGCATCAAGGACGCGACCATCGCCGCGCTGCGGCAGGGCCATGTCCACTATTCCGACATGCGCGGGCTGCCCGAACTGCGCGAGGCGCTTGCCGAAAAGCTCGCCGCCGAGAACGGCATGACCGTCTCGCCCGATGAGATCCTCGTCACCAACGGCCTCACCCATGCCGCGTTCGCCGCGATCATGGCGACCATCGATCCGGGCGACGAGGTCATCCACCTCGAACCGTTCTATCCCCAGCACGTCGGCAAGGTGGAGCTGGCAGGCGGCACTATGGTCGGCGCGCCGCTCGACGCGGCCAGCGGCTTTCGCATCGACACGGCCCTGATCGAGCCCAGGATCACCGGTCGCACCAAGGCGATCGTCCTGATCAATCCGTGCAACCCGACGGGCCGCGTCTACGACCGGTCGGAACTGGAACAGCTCGCGGACCTCGCCATCCGGCACGATCTTCTGGTGATTTCCGACGAGGTCTACGAGAAGGTCCTCTACGACGGCAATCGCCACACGAGCATCGCATCGCTTCCCGGCATGGCCGAACGCACGGTCACGCTGCTCGCCTTCACCAAGGCCTATGCCATGGACGGCTGGCGGCTGGGCTGCGCCATCGCCTCGCGCGAAATCACCGACGCCATGCTGAAGATCACCATGAACGACGTGACTCACGTCAACACCTTCATCCAGTACGGCGCGCTCGAGGCGATCCGCAGCGGCGACGCCATGGTCGAGGGCATGAAGGAGGCCGACCGCGCCCAGCGCGACCGGATGGTCCGCGCGCTCAACCAGATGCCGGGCGTCACCTGCGCCACGCCCGAAGGCACCATCTACGCCTTCCCCGACGTCAGTGCGCTGGGCAAGCCCTCGCAGGAGATCGCCGAAGCCATTCTCGAAAAGGCGCATGTCGTCGTCGAGGCGGGCAGCTTCTACGGCCCGGCGGGCGAAGGCCACCTGCGGATGTGCTTCGGCTCCGAAAGCGAGGAGCGGCTGGGCGAGGCGCTCGACCGGCTCGCCCGCTTCTTCAACGACTACGGACAGGGCTGATCATCCCGGGCACCGTGGGACGACGGGATTCCTGCTGCGCGCGCCGCGCCATGCGTGCTAGGCCGGGCCAGACGTGAACGGCGAACTTCAGCAAGGCCTTGGCACCGCGCTCGCGGCGTTGCGCGCGGGGCGCGACGGCGAGGCGCAGGCGCAGCTCGACGCGCTGCTCGCGCGCTGGCCGAACGATCCCGACGCGCTCCAGCTCAGCGGCATGGTGAAACGCAAGCGGGGCGATCAGGCGGGCGCGATCGCGCTCTTCCGGCGCTCGCTCGAAATCCGGCCCGCGCAACCGCATGTGCATCACAGCCTGGGCAACGCCTATCTCGCTCTCGGGCGGAAGGCCGAGGCGCGCGCGGCCTACGCCGAGGCCCTTCGGCATGCGCCAGACAACCTCGACGCCCGCATCGCGCTGGGCGAATGCGAGTTCGAGGACGGCGAGGCGAAGCGGGGCTGCGCGACCTTGCGCAAGGCCATCAAGCAGGCCCCCGAGAACGGCAGGGCATGGGCGTCCTACGGTCGGGCGCTGCGCGCCGACGCACGCCACGAAGAGGCGATCGAGGCGCTGTTGCGCGCCGCCCAGCTTCGCCCCGGCCATGTCGGCACGCTCTACAACCTCGCCGTCGCCTTGCGCCTCGGCGGTCGCGTCGACGAGGCGCGGCTGCTGCTCGAAGAGTGCCTGAAGCGCAATCCGGACTTGTTCGAGGCACGCTACGTCCTCGGCCATTGCCAGCAGGAACTCGGCGAGGTCGAGGCGGCGGCAAGGACTTATCGCGCCGCCATCGCGGCACGGCCCACGGCGCGCGACGCGCACGATTCGCTCAGCCGCCTGCTGTGGCAGCACGGCGACGCGCAAGGTTACCTGCAAAGCTATGGCGAAGTGCTCTCCGCCATGCCGGACGAAGCCCCGCTGCTTGCCGACCTCGCCGCCAAGCTGGGACAAGCCGGGCGCCTCGACGAGGCCGTGCAGCTTCTCCGCGAAAGCATGGCGCGCGGCGTCGAGACGCCGGACATCGCCTTTCGCCTCGGCCAGTCGCTGGCGGCACGCAAGGACGATTGGCTCGCCGAAGCCGTCGCGCCGCTACGGAGCGCCGCCGAAGCCACGCCAGTCGACCACGGCGCGCGCTATGAACTGATCCGCGTGCTCATGGAACTCGGACGGCTGGACGAAGCGCAACAGGCGCTCGCGCCACTGCGCTCGGCAAAGCCGGCGGATCAGCAGGGCGTAGCGCTCCAGGCGCTGATCTGGCGCGCACTGGGCGATGCCCGCGCCGACCCGCTTCTCGATACGGACGCGCTGGTATGGGCGGGCGTTCTCGAACCGCCCCCGGGCTACGGCGACATCGCCGGTTTCAATCGCGACCTCGCGGCGGCGCTCGATCGCTACCACCGCGGCCAGCGGCATCCGATCGAGCAGACCTTGCGCGGCGGTACGCAGACCGTCGGCGAACTGCTCGATCGCGATGAGCCGGCGATCCGCGCCCTGCGCGGCATGCTCGCACGCGCGGTCACGGCCTTCATCGCGCGAATGCCCGACGGCGCCGACCAGCCTCTGTTCGCACGCAAGGCGCACGATTTCCGCTTTTCCGGTTCTTGGTCGGTCAGGCTCGCGACGCAAGGCTATCACCTCAGCCATATCCATCCGTCGGGCTGGATAAGCTCGTGCTACTATGTCGCCGTGCCCGAGAGCATCGCGCAGGGCAGCGACGACGCGGGCTGCCTCGTGCTCGGCAAGTCCAACCTCGATCTCGGCCCGGCCGACCGGGTGTTGCGCACGATCCGGCCGCAATCCGGACTGCTCGCGCTGTTTCCCTCGTATATGTACCACGCCACGGTTCCGTTCGAGAGCGAGACTCCCCGGCTCACCGTCGCGTTCGACGTCGTTCCTTCATAACCGCGTCGACGAAATCCGGTCCGCCAAGGAAAAACCCCGCCGCGCATCGCGCGACGGGGCTTTCCGTTCCGTGGCGGCGGGGCCTCAGAACTTGAGCTTGGCTCCCATGAAGAAGCGGATGCCCAGGGGATCGTACGTGCTCGGATAAGTGTTGAGCTGTTCCTGGGCGCTGCCCAGAAGCTGCTGGTGATTATCGAACATGTTGAGAATGCCGCCGTAGAGCGTGTACTTGTCGAGGTCGTAGTCGAACGAGAAGTCGAAGTAGTTCTCGGGATCGATCTTCGGCACCGGAAGCACGCTCGCATCCACCACGCCGCGCGTGACGCGGTCGTCGGTGACCTTGCCCTGGTAGCGCCAGCGAATGCTGGTCGTCAGGCGCCCGACCTTGAGCGTGAGCCGGGTGTTCGCCTTGAACTCGGGCATCGGCTCGCCGCAGGTCAGGCCGAACGTTCCGGCGCACTCGTTCACGCGATCTGGCAGCGCCGCGACCGAGGTCACGTCGAAGCTGTTCAGCCAGTTGGCCGTGGTCGCGATGTTCAGCGTGCTGTCCGAACCGGCGAGCATGCCGAGCGGCATCGTGTAGCTTACGCCCACGTCGATGCCGTCGGTCTTGATCTTGCCGATGTTCGCGAACAGGACGCTCACGCCGCTGTCCTGGCCCGCGGCATTGGTGCCGGTGCCGATCGTGCCGTCGTCCTGGCGGATGATCGAGCGGCAATACGGGCTGTCCGCGTCCTGAACCTGATTGTAGCACAAGTCGAAGACGTTGTTGATCGATCCGCCGAGGCGCGCGATCGCGTCGTTCACGGTAATGTTGTAGTAATCGACCGTGATCGCGAGACGCGGGATCGGCTCGAAGACGGCGCCGACCGTGTAGGTGTCGGTCGATTCCTCCTCGAGATCCGGATTGCCGCCGACGATGCCCGAGACCTGGAAGCTCGGCTGGACGCCGCTGGTGCCGACGATGCCGTTGGGGACGCCGGTCGCGACGCACAGCGCGCGGATCGCGGAATCGCTGGCCGCACTGGCAAGCGCGCAAGGATCGCTGGCCGCTTCCGAGACGCGTGACTGCGCCGAGAACAGCTCGTTGACGCTCGGCGCGCGCACGGCGCGCTGATACTGGCCGCGCAGCCGCAGGGAATCGACGACCTGCCAGGTCGCGCCGCCGCCATAGGTCCACACGCCCTTCACGTTGTCGAGCGAGTAGTCCGAGTAGCGGAACGCGCCGTTGAGCTCGAAGCCGTAGAACACGGGGATGCGAAGCTCACCGAAGAATTCCTTGACGTCGTACTCGCCGTAAGTCGGCTCGCCGACCTGACCGACGCTTCCGGTCGCCGGATTGAACGCGGCGGTGACTTCGCGCCACTCGAAGCCGGCGGCGAAGCCGAGCGGACCGGCAGGCAGTTCGACGACGGTGCCCGTGACCGACGCCTGGGCGACCTTCATCGTCGTCTCGTAGGTGCTGACCTGACGCTCGGTGATGAAGTCGATACCCTCGGGCGAGATGTTCGGGCCGAAGATGTTGAGCGGGACGCAGCCGTTCGACTGATCGGCGCAGACCAGGTTGCCCGAGGAGTCGAACGCCGTCGTCACGCCCTGCGCATAACGCGAGGCGACGATGTTGCCAGTGCTGGTCAGCGTGTTCTTCGACTTGGCGTAGGAATAGTAGGCATCCCACTGAAGGTCGGTGAACGCGTTCTCGCTGAGCGAGCCGATGTCGCCCCGCAGACCGCCGACGAAGCGGTAGGCATCGCGATCGTAAGTCGCGTTGCGGGTCGGACCCTCGCTGATGCGGCGCCCGATGCTGACGGTGGTGTAGCCGTCATTGCGCGTGGCGGCCGGAATGATGACGGGCAGTCCGTCCGCGCCGAGCACGGGGTTGTTGTTCGCGTCGAGCTGAACCGTTCCCTCGCTCGCATCGAGCGCGCGGAACAGGTTCTGCAGGCCGGGCGTCAGGAACGGGCTGTCGACCTGGATCGAGTAGCTGCCCGTGACCGGGGTCGCGGCATACTGCGTCTTGGTGCGGTTGCTGCTGTAGAGGCCCTCGAAATAGGCCTCGATCCCCGGCGTGACTTCATAGTGCGCCATGCCGCCGAACTGGTTACGGACGAGCGGCAGTTGCAGGTAGTTGTCGGGATTGAAGTTGTAGCGGTCGCCGGGAACGACGAAGGGGCTCACTTGCTGGCCGGTCTCGTCGAACTTGAAGCCGTTCGAGGTGAGGTTGTTGAGCCCCAGCGAGGCAAGCGCGCTCTGCACGCCGGGCCGCCCCGTGAGAGCCGCGCCCGCCGGCAGGCCGGCGATACGGCCATTGGGAATGCCCGCACTGCCGCCGCAGGCGAGCGCCGGCGAACCGTCGATCGTCGTATCCTCGAGGAAGCAGGCCGACCGGCCGCGAGCGTCGGCGAAGGTATCGTCACGGTTGTAGTAGTTGTAGAACAGCGTGACGTTGCCGCGACCTTCGGCGAAGTTGGCGCCGCCCACGATGTCGAGGTTGAAGCGCGCGGAATCGCCCGCGGCAGTGATGTCGTACTGGCTCGATACCTCGAGCCCGTCCATGTCATCCTTGAGGATGAAGTTGACCACGCCCGAAACGGCGTCCGAGCCGTAAACCGCCGAAGACCCGCCGGTGATGAGCTCGACGCGCTCGACCAGCGCGGTCGGTATCGTGTTGACGTCGACGATCTGGCGCGCGTCGAAGAAGACGAAGCGGCGACCGTTGACGAGAATGAGGTTGCGCTGCGGTCCCAGACCGCGCAGGTCCATCGTCGCCGCCGCGCTGGTTTCGTTGTTGGTGAACGCGCCCTCGCCCGGAACGACCTGCGGCAAGGTATTGAGCAAGGTTTCCATCGTCGCCGTGCCGGTGAGCGTCAGCTCTTCTTCGCCCACGACCGACATCGGGCTCATCGACTCGACGTTCTGGCTGGCAATGCGCGAACCGGTGACGACGATGCCGCCACCTTCTGTCGTATCCTCGGTCGGCGCGATCTGGGCGTGGGCCGCCGTCGTCAGCGCGAGCGTCGAGGTGGCGGAGCAAAGGAGCGTGGCGAGCACGCCTCTCATGGTTGATGGTTGGGCCACAATTCCCCCTGAACTAGGTTTTTTCCAGCTCTCCCGGAGCGTGTTTTTTGTTCGGCGAGGTTGAAGCTACAGGATAGCGATCGAATGTCAATGCAAATGCATATGTTCAAACATGCTTTTGTGGATGATATTCAGGCGCACGAAGCCGGTCCGCTCCATCGGCGGCTTGCTGATCGCCGATACCGACGGCGCGCGCTCGCAAGGAGGAGCGCCGGAACGAAGCGTCCTCAAAACGGAACCGAGCCTTGGCCCGAAACCTCACTCGGCGGGCCCGCGCCATAAGTCCGTTCGCGCAAGCCGCTGTCTCGGTCGGACAATCCGGAAGCGCGCGAGCGGCCAGCACCAGCGCGGCCGCGCCAACAGGGCAATACACTGCGCCAAGCTGGCGGGCTCACGCATCATGCCGCGAGCGTTCGAGATAGACCTCGCGCCACGGCGGGCCCCAGGGCCGGCATCAGGTCGCGATCGGCTGGTAGGGCTTGGGTGACCATTGCCGGGGATCGGCCTCGTCATGCGTCGAAACCCCGTCGGGCGAACCGGCGAAGATGTCCTGCCAGCGCTGCGCGATCGTCTCCAGCGTCATTTCGCGATCCGCAAAACCGCCAGTGCGCGCAAGATAGAAGCGCGCGACGCGGCCGCCCATCGATTCGATGCATTCCCCGGTGAACGGCACGCTCTCGTGTGCCAGGAACGCCACGGTGGGCGAGACGATCTCCGGCGGCATCGTTTCGCTTGCCTGCGCTATGAACGAGGACGCCTCTTCCTGGGCCGCATGGACCATGCGGGTCAGCGCTCCGGGAACGACGGAATTCGCCTTGATGCCGAAGTCGACGCCCTCCGACGCCAGCGCGCGGGTGAACGAATAAACGCCGCCTTTCGCGGCGGCATAGGCCGATTGCCAGGCAAGGCCGGTCATCGACCCGGACGATATGTTGACGATGCGGCCGAACCCCGCCGCCTTCATGTGCGGCCAGGCCGCGCGGCAGGTCTGGACGGTGCCCATCAGGTTTACCTCGATGATGTCGCGGAAATCGCGCGGCGTCATGTCCTCGAACGAGACCACGCGGCAGATGCCGGCGTTGTTGACGAGGATGTCGCACGAACCGAACGCCGACATCGCGGTTTCAACGATGGCGGCCGCTCCGTCCTCGCTCGCCACCGAATTGGTATCGGCCACGGCTTCGCCGCCGGCCCGGCGGATCTCCTCGACGACCGCTTCCGCCGATGCGACGCCGGGATAGCCGAGTTCCGCGGGCAGGACGCCGATATCGTTCACGACCACCCGCGCGCCCCGTGCCGCCAGCAAAAGCGCATGCGACCGGCCGAGGCTCGGGTTGCCGCCCGCGCCGGTGACGATCGCGGTACGCCCGTCGAAACGCAGCATGCTCATGCCTCGACCCCCGCTTTCGTGGCGGCTCTTTCAAAGAGCCTGCGCGGAGTCTCGACGAACATGCGATCGAGGTCGTGCTGCGACACCCCGGCCTCGCCGAGCGCCGGGATCACATCGTTGTGGATGTGCAGGTAGTTGTGGTTCGGCATCGCGGCCGCATAGTCAGAGACGTCCGGGAAAAAGTCCGACCAGCAGCAGCAATCGTGGCTGAGCGCGAGCCTGTCCGCGTATCCGCGCCGCACCATTTCAGCAATCGTGGCGACGCGCTCATCCATGGTGATGGCGAAATCGACGCCGAAGCGGTCCATGCCGAGGATCGATCCCTTGTCGGCCAGCTCCATCAGGTAGTCGATGTCCGTGCTGTCGCCACAATGGCCGATGACGACTTCCTCGAGGTCAACGCCTTCCTCGGCGAGGACCCGCTGCACGTCGCGCCCGGTGTGCTGCAACGGCGCCGTATGGACCGTGATCGGAACCCCCGTCGCGCGGTTCGCCTGGGCAACCGCGCGCATCACCCGCTCGACGCCGGGACGCAGCCCGGCCGCGTCGATGGCGCACTTCAGCATCCCGGCCTTCACGCCGGTGCCGGCAATGCCATCGACGATGTCGCCGATGAAGTGTCCGATCATCGGCTCCACCTCGGCATCCTTGAGCAGTCCGGGCCCCCAGAACAGGAAAGGCGCGGGAACCGCATCGAAAGTGTAGGCGCCCGTCGACACGACGATGTTCAGCGCGGTCCGGCCTGCCGCCTCGGCCAGCGCGGGCATGTGCCGCCCCAGGCCAAGGACGGTGAGGTCGATGATCGTGTCGATGCCCGCCGCGTGCAGCGCATCGAGCCTCGCGACGGCGTCGCTGATGGTGCGCTCATCGAAGAAGTCGGGCCGGTAGTTGTAGGTGTATTCCATGTCCATGAGGAAGACGTGCTCGTGGATCAGCACGCGACCAAGGTCTGCGCTTTCGATGGCGCCGCGCGCGGTCTCAATTTTCGGCAATCTTCTCTCCCTCGGCTCTCGATGCTGACGGGGTCCATTTGTCGCCAAGCCTGCATGCGCCGGCACGCCATGGCAAGCACTCCAGGCCCGAATACGCGTTCGACGGCCGGGACGCGATCGACGAAATTCTCAAGTGCCCAACGCAAGGGTTTCGCGCCTGAAAAATGCACTATCTTGCGTCTCGCGTGATCACTCCCGCTTGTGCCATCGCTCACGTCCACGCGGCGCGTCGGTTGGAAATTATCACGAGAAGATTGTTTTCACCGGATATTATAGAGCGAAACAAGCGCTTGATAGCAGGATCGATGGATGCGGACAAAGGATTCGGCGCCCCAATCCCAAGCTGAATCATGCATTATAAGTTGACGTTCCCAAGGCGCGCGGTGATGAGCGTCGAGAGCGAAAAACCGCCGTCGAGACGCCACGGGCGCAATTGGGGATGGGAGAGACATGCAGACGACCCGAGGGGAATGGCGCGACAACTGGCCGGTGCTTGTGGCCGCGATGATCGGGTTCTCGACGCTGGGCGTCCAGAGCTACGCGATCGGCCCTTTCGTGCCTCACCTCGAAGCGGAATACGGCTGGAGCCGGGCGGAGGTCATGCTGGGCGTCAGCATCTCCAACGCCGTGGGAATCTTCCTCAATATCGCCATCGGGCTGATCGTGGACCGCTTTGGTTCGCGAAGGATCGGGATCCTGGGCCTCGTCGTGAAGACGGGCGCGTTCGCCCTGCTCGGCACGGCGACCGGATCGCTGCTGAACTGGTCGCTGCTGTGGGTCTTCGTGGCGATCGGGATCGTGCTGGTGCAGGCAACCGTCTGGACGCGCGTCATCGCCAGCCGGTTTGACCGCTCCCGCGGCTTCGCAATGGCTCTGACCCTGAGCGGAACGTCGCTCACCGCGATCATCGCGCCCGTGCTGGCGACGGCCCTGATCGCACAGTTCGGCTGGCGCGGCGGCTTTTTCGGTTTCGGCGCCGTGTGGCTCGCGGCGACACTGCCGCCTGTGTTCTTCCTGTTCCGCGATGCGCCGGCACGGCACGAAGCGGCCCCGCCGACGCCCCGGGACGTGCCCGGCCTGACCTTTCGCGAAGGCATCCGCACGCACGCATTCGCGCGTCTCATGATCTCGTTCGGATGCTTTTCCTTCTTCAGCATGACGATGGCCACAAACCTCATCCCCTTGCTGCTGGAACGAGGGGCCGGCCCCATGCAGGCCGGACAGATCGCTTCGATCATGGGGCTTTGCGGATTGGCCTCGCGCCTGACCGTCGGCTTCCTGCTCGATCGCTTTCCCGGGCACGTCATTGGCGCGGTAACGCTGCTTTTGCCCGTTCTGGGAGCGGCGATCTTTCTGCTCGATCAACCGAGCATTTTCCTTCTCGCCGTCGGCGTCAGCCTGTTCGGTGCGGCGATCGGCGCGGAAATCGACGTCGCGCTCTATCTGGGCACTCGGCATTTCGGCCTGAAGGCATTTGCCAGTCTGTTCGGAGGCGTGATCTCCTTCGGAGCCGTCAACGCGGCGATCGGCCCCTTCGTGGCAGGAGCGCTGCATGACCGGACCGGCAACTATGACAGCCTTCTCGCCATCGTCATGGCCGTGATGTCGCTAGGTGCGCTTGCCATGCTGACGATGAGGCGGCCGAGGGGCTCCTGGCAGGCCGCCGGCGAACGCGTGGCGGCCCACTGAAAGCAAGGCCGGGAGCGCGCGCCGGGCCAGAAGCGCAGCCCGGCGCGCGCTTCGCGCCTAGTCGTCGTAGACGATCTCGATGCGCGGCGGCTTGCCATCAGGGCGCATTGGCGAATCGTACTCGACCACCGAGCACACCGGATTGCTGTGCGTGGCGAAGAGCTTCAGTTCGTCTTCCTTGAGCACGTTCAGGCGCTCGGCATCCCTGATGATCTCGCGCGACCGATCGAAATCATCGCGGCTGTTCCACCAGATTTCCATGATGCAGTCGTATCCGGGATCGAGAACCTCTCCCGTTACCGGGTTGGGTTCGGGCGTAAGATAACGGCGAACATAGCGCATGGCGTTCGGCATCGATGACTGAAGGCCCTTGCGTTTCGACAGCTTCGAATGCTCGTTCTCGTAGTAGTCGAGGAATTCTTCCGCCGTCATGTCGGGGCGCTTGCGAAAGAAGCATATCTGCTTGAACATGGCGATCTCCTTGGGTTGCCGTTCTGCGCGGCGGCGCCGGTCAGCCCGGCTTGACCGCGATCGATGCGCTCGAATCCAGCTTTTCGGACACGCAGAACAGGCGCGCCACTCGTGCCGATCGATCGCTCAGGTCGTCGGGATAGAACATTCGTTCGTCCGCCATCGTGGCGGGCATCGCTTCCCCGACGCTTTCGGGAGACGCGGCCACGTCCATCACGCCTTCGCTCTCGGCAAGGCGAAGCCGCGCGATCCGCCCGCCTCCCAGCGATATCGTCTCTCCGTTGAGAGCACATGCCTCGCTCAGCAGGAAGGCCGAGCCCGCCGCCACGTGCTCGGGCGCCATCGTCTCGAGCAGCCAGCGCGAATAGGCGGTATCGTGCAGCCTTTCGGTCATCCGCGTGCGCGCCGAAGGCGCAACACCGTTGACAGTGATGCCATGCGCGGCCCCTTCCAGGGCGAGGCAGCGGACCACGCCGATTATCGCCGCCTTCGCGGCCGCGTAGTGCGCATTGCCGAACGATCCGTATATGCCCGCCGAGCTGGCCAGCACCAGCCGGCCGTATCGCTGCCGCACCATGTGCGGCCAGGCATGGCGGGCAAGCCACAGCGCCGCCATCGGGTTGATCCGCATCAGTCCCTCGAGGTCCCGCGTCGACAACTGGTCGGCCGGCCTCAGCTCCGGAGATGTGCTGGCATTGTGCGCGATCGCGTCGATCCGGCCGAACGCATCGAGCGCGGACGCGATCGCGGCACCACAGCTTTGCTCGGTCGCCAGGTCTCCGGTGAACGCGAGCCCCGTGCCGCCTTGCGCCTCGATCTGCGAGACCACCGACCGCGCCGCGCCGCCTTCGGCTCCGGCGCCGTCGAGCGCCGCTCCGCTATCGGCAACGACGACGTTCGCCCCGCGCGAGGCAAGAAGCAGCGAGAGCGCCCGGCCGATACCGCGGCCGCCGCCGGTTACGAGCGCGACACGGCCATCGAAGCGGATTTCATCGTCAGACATCATGCCTCGCGGAGAGCATTTCCGGTTTCGCCGGCCGCCCGCGCAAATGCGCCAGCGGCCAGAAAAACCCGCAGTCCGGTCAATATTTGAACGTGGCGCGGATCCACAGTTCGCGTCCCCGGTCCATGTAGCAGCCCACCTCGTCGATGCCGGCCGGGCCGCGCACCGTGCTGCCGGTGATCAGACCGCCGAGCGCGCCGGCCGCGCGGTTCGAGTTCGCGCAGTTGCCGCTGGTCAGCTCGTTGTTCAGGTTCTTGCCGATCAGGGCGAGTTCCCAGTTCTCGGCCTTGAGCGTCGCACTGAGATCGGTCTTGAGATAGGCGTCCTGGTAATAGAGGTAGCCGAGATTGAGCAACTGCTTGCTGGAGAACTGCGTGTTGCTGGCAAGGACCAGGGTCATGTCGCCGCCGACCTCGAGGTCGTAGTTGATCCCGAGCACGCCCGACCACTTCGGCGCCCGCAGCAGGGGAATGCCCGAGCGGTCCTGCGCGGTGAAGCCGCCCGTCCCGCCATTGGCGGCCGGACTGAAGAGCAGGTTGCAGCCTTCGGAAACGAGCTGGCCGCCATAGCAGGGCACGTTCACCAGACTGGTGTACTTGGAATCGTTCCAGTTGACGCCCGCGCGAATGGCCAGACCGTCGAGCGACCAGGGGCGATAGGTCACGTCGGCCTCCAGTCCGTAGACGCGTGCGCGACCGGCATTGACCGTACGCGTGACGGTGATGCCGCTTTCCGCCTGGACGTTCGCGCCGACCTGTAGGCCGCTGTATTTGTAGTAGTAGCCCGCCACGTTGAACAGGATCGGCCGGTCGGCGAGGCGTGACTTTATGCCGAGTTCGCCGCCCTCCACCTTCTCGTCGCCGAAGGCGTTGTTCTCCCCGGCGAACGGCGGCGTCGAGACGTTGAACGAGCCCGACTTGTAGCCGCGCTTGAGCGAACCGAAGATCGTCAGGTCATCGTTGGGCTGGAAGGTGACGCTCAGTTCCGGAGCGAGGTTCTTCGCCCGGATCTCGGGCACCGCGAGGGCGACGGGAACGCGCGAACCCGAAATCGTGTTGAAGCCCTTCTGATCGCGGCGTTCGTCCGTGTACCGGGCGCCGAGCGCGATCTCGACTTTGGGCACGACCTTGTAGAGGACCTGGCCGAAGACCGAGTTGGTCTCGATATCCACGCTCTTGATGCCTTGCTGCAGCGTCGCGGGCACGCCGAAGACGGTGTTGCCGCCGATGCGGACATTGTCTTCGAACTTGCCGCGCTCCAGGAAGCCGCCAAGCGTGAAGTTCAGGGGCGTGGTGAAATCGCTGGTGAGGCGCATCTCGTGCGTGATCTGGTCGCGCTTGAAGCGGTTGCTGGCTGAAATCAGCCCCGCCCCGGCGCTGCTCATGGTGGCGTTGACCATGCTGCGCGAACGCGCGAAGTAGAGCCCGGTCAGCGTCGTCAGCGTGAGCCCCGGGCTGATCGTTCCGTTCACCTCGAGCGTGCCATAAGTCTGGCGGGTCTTGTTGAACGGCGTGCCGTTGTTCTCGATCCCGGGGAAGGCCGCCGGATCGAGATCGACCAACGGTATGTTGCGATCGAGCTTGCAGTCGTTCGGATCGATGAACTGGAAACCATTGTACGGCCCCTGCCCGTCAGGACACAGCACGATCTGCGCGGAACCCGGGTAATCGGTGTCGTCGTAGACGTGGTTTACCTTCAGCCGGGTGCTGAACGTGTCGGTCGGCTCCCACAGCGCGGTGAACCGCACCTTGTAGTCCTTGGCAGGCGTAATGCGCCCGCCCGGATCCTTCGACCCGAGAGCCGGGATCGCCTGCGCCCGGTCCGTGAAGAACCCTTTCTGTTTTCCATAAGTCCCGGCAAGGCGCAGCCTGAGCGTATCGGCCACCGGCCCGGAAACGATCGCCTCGTAGCGCTGCTCGTCGGCTTCGAACTCGTAGCCGGCGCGGGCGATCAACTCGAACTCGTCGGTGGGGTCGGCGGTCCGGATCGAGATCACGCCTGCCGGGCTGCTCTTGCCGTAGAACAGCGACTGCGGCCCCTTGAGCACCTCGACCTGACCGACATCGAACATGCCGCTGGCAAAGACGAGGCCCTGCGCGAAAGCCATCCCGTCGATATTGAGGGCGACCGAACTGTCGACGCCGGGGTCGAGCGCCGAGGTGCCCACGCCGCGAATGGACGCCTGCAGGCCGACTGAAAGGATCGAGGTCCCCAGCGTCAGGCCCGGCACGAGCGTGGACAAGGACTTCAGGTCCTGGGTCTGGAAATTCTCGAGCACGCTCTGGTCGATGGTGGTCTTGACCACCGGCACGTCCATGATCGATTCCGTGCGCTTGCGGGCCGTGACCAGAATTTCTTCGTAAGCCTGGCCGCCGCGTTCGGCCTCACCCGCGTCGTTCGCTTCCGCGACCTGCGCCGCGGCGCTGGCAGACCACGCCATGGCAACCGTGCCGGCGCCCAGCACCAACAAATGGCCCAATGCCTTCATAAATCTCTCTCCCCCTCTTCGCGCGCTGCGTCGCTGCTTCGCAGTCGATCTGGCGCCACGCGGCTAGCCGCAAGGACGGGACCCTACGCAGATTTCCGCGTAGCGCAATGGATAATGCATTATCTTGAGATTTTTCGCGCTAGATTGCCGCGTCCAGGCTGCGCTCGAAGCCGTGACGATCCCACAAGTTGAGAAAGGCGGTCGCAATGTGGAGCTGGTTGCGCGCGGATTCGTGGTCGAGAAAGACCGGATCGAAGGCCCCGCTCGCCCGGACGGCGCCGGGAAACGCGCGAAGGATCCTCGCGGGGCTGTCGACGAAATAGGACAGCCCCATCATCGCGACGTAAAGATCGAGGTGCAAGGTCAGTTGCTCCACCGCGATTTCCGGTCCGCCGTGAGCCGCCAGTTCCTCGACGAAGAGCGAGAACAACGCCGCCGAATGGCTGTTCCACGTATCGACGCTGGCACCGCTCAGGCAGCCCCAGATCGAGAACGCCAGGTTGAGCTGGCCGACATGCCCCCAGTCCATCAGCCCGCACTGCAGGCCCTCTCGTTCATCGCGCCAGAACCAGGCGTTGTCGATATTCGCATTCCAGTGGCAGAGCGCGATCATGTCCGGGTCGGACACGAGGAACCGGCGGACATCGCCCTGCCGCGCGACGAGCCGTCCGGCCTGCGCGCCGACTCGCTCCAGGAGGTGAGGCGTGACATTTACTGGGAACAGTTGAGGCGCCTCGCGGATGAAATCGGCGAATGCGGTCGTTTTCTCGACCACCTCGTCTCCTGTGAACGGCATGTGGCAACTCTTGACCATCTCATTGGGCTCAAAGGGAAACCTCTGTGAGACCGAGCGCGGCAACCGGCCAGAGCGATGGGCGGCCGCGATCCGCGCGAGCGACCGGATGATGACACGATAGTGCTCTGCCGGGTTCGGCAGTCGGTCGTCGGTGCACTTGGCGCGATGTGGTTCGATCCCGCCGCATCCGAAGTCGATCCTTTCGGTGATCAGCACGCCGGTGTTGGTCGCGTCCTCATAGTCGGCGAAATAGGCCGCCGGCACGCGGATGGGAAAATCGGCGGCGCGCGATACCGCCGCGAAGCGGACTTCGCTTGCAAGCTCGTACTTGCCGCGATCGTCGCGGACGCGGTTGCGAAAGTCCCGCGAGAACTTGACGAAAAGCCGGGTGTGGAGCGCGGGGTCGGCTCTTTCGTATTCAACCGTAAGAAAGAACTTCTCGCCTGTGCTGCCCCCGATGCAGGGGCGATACTCCGCGATCCGGGCCACGGCGTTGTCCGGGGGAAGCGAGCCGAACGCACGGAACGCCTCGGTCAGGTATCCCGCGCCGGCCTGCCGCAAGGATTGGCCGTGCGAGGGGACCTGTAGCCCCGTCATGTCCCCGACCACGAAATCGTAGGGGATCTGCGCGGGTTTACTCATGAATTCGTGTCCCTATCGCTTGCCGGGTGTGAATGCGCGTTGCGCTCAATGGTGCATGATGCATTATGGATCAACGCGAAATTCCATACCCTCGCGGACGGGAGACCTATTGATGCTTGAATTCCTGATGGCCGAAGCCGGCGTGCGCGACCTGCACCAGAGGTATACCGACGCCGTCTGGCGGCGTGATTTCGACGCGTTCGCCAATTGCTTCGCCGAGGATGCCGAATGGCGCATCTCCGGGATGGCCTTGCGGGGCCGGCAGCAGATCCGCGAGACCTTCGAAAGGATCATGGAGAAAATGGGACGCGTCCTCATCAGTTTCCGCGCCCCGATCCTTCATGAGGTCGACGGCGCGTATTGCGCCCGCACCTATATCGACGAACGGTGTGCCTGGAAGAATGGCGACACCAACATCGCGCTTGGCTGCTATTACGACCGCTTCGTCGAGATCGACGGACACTGGTTCTTCCAGTGGCGGCTGTTCCAGCAACTCTATCGGGGCGCACCCGACATGACGGGAACATTTCTCGATTTTGACGACTACGGCGCGCCGCCGGCGATGCCGCCGCTCACCGCGCTGACGCCGGACACCGCGCGGGCGCGCTGGGGCCTCGACGCCGGCTAGGCGCGATGCGGGGCTCGCAGGATCGGCCGACGCGGCTCGGCGCATGACTACCCCGGCAGCCGGACGAAAGGCTGGTCGCTCTCGAAACGGCTGATGCGCCAATGGCCGTCATCCTCGCGGCGGCATTCCATCCATACGTCGGCAATCGCGCTCGCGTCCGTATGCCGGGCTCCCGCCGGATTGCCCTCCGCGGTATAGAACGCCATGCCGAACGTGATCGCGGCATGGTCCGGGTCGCGGAACTCGACGCGAAGGTTGGCATTGAGGTGGCGCATCGGCGGCATCGCTTCGCCGCCTGCGGTCAATCGCTCCGCTCGCTGGCGATAGGCCTCGACGATCGCGTCGCGTCCCGTCCGCGTACCGGAGTGCATGGTGTAAACGCAGTCTTCGGTGACGATCGTGTCCATGGACAGGCCGTGATTGAAGTCGAGCTCGTAAACCCAGTCGTTGATAAGCTGCTGAATCTCGGCGACCGAAGCCACCTCTTGCATGCTGAATTTCGCCAATCTGCCATTCCTCTCCAAATGAATCCCGTTCCGGTCGATGATCGCGCGGCTGCCTGCGCCCCCGCCGGCCATGCGCAGCCCCGTGCCGCGCCAAAGGCTTCGCGCGCAGACCTGTTCGAAGTCTCAGAACTTCATCGAGAAGGGATCACGCCGATCCCCCGAGAAATCAACGAACACCGTTTTGGTCTGCGTGAATTCAAGGATGCCGGCTTCTCCGCGCACGCGGCCGAAACCCGAATCCTTCATTCCGCCGAAAGGGGCCTGCGGCGCGGCGACACGATAGGTGTTGATCCAGACGACGCCGCTGTCGATCGCGCGCATCATGCGCATGCAGCGCCCGATATTCTCCGACCAGACGCCGCTGGCAAGCCCGTAGGGCGTGTCGTTGGCGATCGCGATTGCCTCGTCCTCCTCGTCGAAGGGGATTATCGACAGGACAGGGCCGAAGATTTCCTCCCGGGCGACCTTCATGTCGTTGCGCACGTCGGCGAAGATGGTGGGCTCGATGAAGAACCCCTGTTCCAGTCCCGGTCCATCGGCGCGTCTGCCGCCGGCCACCAGACGCGCGCCATCGCCTTTCGCAGCGTCGATGAAGGACAGGATCTTCGTGAACTGCGGCTCGTTGGCGGCGGTCCCCATTTCGGTTGCCTTGAGGCGCGGGTCGCCCATGCGTATCCGGCCAGCCCTCTTCGCGAGAGCGTCGACCATGCGTTCGTAGATTCCGCGCTGCACCAGCAGCCTGGACCCGGCGATGCAGGTCTGTCCGGTCGCTCCGAAGATACCGGCCAGCGCGCCTATGAGGGCGCGGTCGAAATCGGCATCGTCGAACACGATGTTGGGGGACTTGCCGCCAAGCTCCATCGTTACCGGCTTGAGATTGGCGCCCGCGGCCTGCGCGATCAGCCGTCCGACGCCGGGACTTCCGGTGAAGCTCACCTTGTCGACCCGCGCGCTCGAGATCAGCCATCGGCCGACGTCGCCGCCCCCCGTAACGACTTGCACCACACCGGACGGAAATCCGGCCGCCTCGCAGATCCTCGCGATCTCGAGCGTCGTCGCCGAGGCGTGTTCACTGGGCTTGAGGATCACGCAATTGCCGGCCGCCAGCGCGGCGGGAAGCGTGTTCGTGAGGATCGCGACGGGAGAGTTCCATGCGGTAACGCACGCCACGACGCCGAAGGGCACCCGGATCGTGAGATCGAGGGTGTCCTTCTGGTCCAGCGGCACAACGTCGCCATGGAGCTTGTCTGCCCAGGCGGCATAGTAGCGGAAGATGCGCGCCGCGTAGCCCATCTGGTTGTGCGTTTCGCGGATGACCTTGCCGTTGTCCGTCGTTTCGAGCAGCGCCAGGCGATCGGCGTCCGCATCGATGAGATCGGCGACCCGGTTCAGCAATCTCGCCCGCTCGCCGGGGCCGGTCTTGCGCCAGCAACTCGCGAACGCTCCGCGCGCGGCGGAAATCGCGTCCTCGACATCGGTCTCGGTCGCCACCGGAATCCACCCGTGCACCTCCTGGTCGAAAGGGTTGATCGCGGGCATGGTCCCGCCATCGGCCGCGTCGCGCCACTCGCCCGCGACGGGCATTTGGTATCTGACTGTCATCCGCGGCTCCACTTTCGATTGCGCAAGCACGGTCGACGGGCCTCTTTCGACCGGCCACCCCCTGGCGGCTGCCTTGTGAAAGCGCCGGTCACGAGGGCGTCCCGGTGCGCACGGTCGCAACCATGCTTTTCGCCTCGCCCTGCTGGGTCCAGAGCCGCGCGCCGCCATCCTCGGGTTCGCCGCAGACATGCAGCGGCAGCCCGTCGAACGCCGGCTGCTGGCCCCGGAACTCGAACCCGGTGACAGGCGCCGTCAGGTTGCGAGCCGCCAGATGCATCAGCAGCGTAGCCTGAAGCGGGCCCTGGACGACGAGCGCAGGGTAGGCCTCCTCCCCGATTGCGTAGGGCCGGTCGTAGTGAATGCGGTGACCGTTCATGGTGAGCGCGGAATAACGGAACAGAAGCACCGGATCGGGATCGACCTCACGGTGCCACGCGCTCTCGTCGGGTTCGGCGGCGATCGTCGCGGGAACCGCGCCCGCCGCGGGCTCGCGATAGACAAGGTCCTGCTCCTCGCTCACGGCGAGACCATCGCCGCCGTCGAGCTGGTGCCGCACGGTGACGAAGACGAGCGTTCCGCTCCGGCCCGTCTTCTCCTTGACCGCGACGATCGTCGAGGTCTTCTCGACCCGCGCACCGAGCAGCAGCGGCTTGTGAAAGGTGAGCCGGCCTCCCGCCCACATCCGCCGCGGCAGTGGCACTGGCGGGAGGAAGCCTCCTTTTGCCGGATGGCCGTCGAGACCGAGCCCCGAGGGCGGCCTCACATCCCAGAAATAGAGCCAGTGGTGGAGCAGCGGCAGCGGATCGCCGGCTTTGCCGTCGCCCTCTTCGGCGAGCGCGGCTTTGAGCGCGTTGCTGCGTGCCGGCTCCAGCGTATCCGTGGCGCTCTGGCTGCGGCCGATCCAGTCTTCGAATGCGGTCATGTCCAATCCTTCGAAAATTCAGGTGATGTGCGAGCGACGCCCTAGCAGCGCCCCGGCCAGCGTTGCGACACCCGCAATGAGAAGCAGCACGGTCGTCGCGCGCGATGAGCCCTGGACGACGAGAAGCTGGGCGATGAAGGGAAGCTCGCGAAAGCGAGCAGCGTCTGCGCCGCGCGCGATTCGGCCGGGAAGAACAGCGGTCCGAACACCAGCGCGGCGGCGGTGCCGTAGATGAGAAGTCGTAGAGTTCGACCGCGGTCCCCATCAGCGCGGCGAGCAGCACCTGCCGCTTCGCCCGGATCGGCGCGTCGGTGCCGCCGCAGGAGGCCGGGGCCGCCTCAGCCACGCTGGTGGAGCAGCGCAAGGCCCGCCCGGGGCCATTCGACCGCGATGAGCAGGCCCGTGCCCGAGACCGTGATGTAGGCGGTGGTCAGATCGGGCCCGCCGAAAGCGATATTGGTGCAGTAGGGTTCCGGCCCTTCCCAGTATTCGAGCGTTTCGCCTTCGGGCGTGAACACGGTGATGCCGCCGGTGACCAGCGTCGCCACGCAGACGTTGCCGCACGCCTCGAGCGCCATCGAATCGAAGCGCTGGTAGCCGGTCGCCTGCCCGACCAACTCGCCGCCGTTGGGCGAAGGCCAGGGCGCCTTGCCGAGTTCGCCCGCCCCGGTAATGGGCCAGCGCCAGAGCCGCCCGGTCTCGGTTTCGGAGGCGTAGAGGATCGTCTCGTCGGGCGACAAGCCGCAGCCGTTGGCGGTGATCATCGGAAACGCCGCCTGCCGGATCATCGAACCGTCGGGAGCGGCATGGAAGAGCGCGCCGCTGTCCATCGTGCGTCCGTAGGTCTTGCCGTGCTCGGTGAACCACATCATCCCCCGCGCGTCGAAGACGATGTCGTTCGGCCCCGTGAGCGGAATGCCGTCGCACTCGGTATAGAGCCACGAGACCTCGCCCGTTTCCAGATCGACGCGCTGGATGCCGCCGCCGATATAGTCGCTCGCGCGGCCGTGCGGCCGATTGTAGCCGGTGAAGCCGAGGATATCCTCGCGGATCCAGTTGAAGCCGCCGTTCTGGCACACGTAGCAGGCCCCGTCGGGACCGATCGCGGCGCCGTTGGGCCCGCCGCCGGTTCGCGCGACGACGTCCTTGGTTCCGTCGGGGTGGACGCGGGTCAGCTTGCCGCCCTTCATCTCGACCACCAGGACCGAGCCATCGGCCATCGCGATCGGACCTTCGGGAAACTCGAGCCCGTCGGTGATCACCCGGTAGTCCAGCTTGCGCCTCTGCATCCTCTTGCTCTCCCGTTGCCGCCGCTACTTCCGGTCGACCACCTCGATGATCGCGGGGAAGTATCTGTCTCCGATCCCCGCATCGATCGCGGCCTGGTAATATTGGCTCGCGAGCCGGGCCATCCGGGGCAGGACTCCCGTCTGCTCGGCGAGTTCGATGGTGTAGCCGAGGTCCTTGATCGCGTAGTGCGAGGGGAAGGCCTTCTCGGGAAACTCGCGCGGCGCCATGGCCTTTCTCGCATGGGTCTGAAGCGCGAAGGAATTGCCCGATCCCCGCCCCACCGCCTCGATCAGCTTGGCGGGCGTCACCCCGGCACGCTCTGCCACCACCATCATCTCGGCAATGGCCGCGACCTGTTCGAACAAGAGCGTGTTGTTGATCAGCTTGACCACTTGTCCGCAACCGACCTCGCCACACCAGGTCACGTCCGATCCCATGTAGCGCAGCAGCGGCTCGATCCGCGCGAAAGTGCCGGCATCGGCGCCGACCATGATCGAAAGCGTGCCCTCGGCCGCGGCCTGCCGCGTGCGCGCAACCGGCGCATCGGCAAAGGCCACGCCCGAGGCCTCGAGCCGGGCCGCGATCTCGCGCGCATCGGCGACCGCCGTTGTCGAAAGGTCGACGACCACGGTGCCCGGCGCCGAGGCACCTTCGATGGCCTCGCACACCGCCGCGACCTGCTTGCCGCCGGGCAGCGACAGGAAGATCGTCCGCGCGGCCGCCGCGACCTCTTCGACCGAAGCGGCCGCGACCGCGCCGTTCACCACTTGCGCGGCGAGCGCTTCGGCGTTCATGTCGTAGACGTGGACGGAGGCCGGGTGCTTTCTCACCGTATTGGCGCACATGCCCGAACCCATCACGCCGAGGCCGATGAATCCGAGCGCAGGTTCGGTTGCCTTCATATCCTTTCGGCCTCTCCCCGGCCTTCGGTCGTTATCGACCCTGATCAGCGGATGAATATTCAGTAGATGACTTCGGCGTCCTCGAGCGCACGGCGTTGCTCGCGAGTCATGCCCAGGAGTTCGCCGTAGATGTGATCTTCGTCCTCACCCAGTTCGGGCGTTCCGCGGTGGATGCCGATTTCCGGCGCCTTGGACAGCCGCATCGGCACGCCTACCGCAGCGCGCGGAGTGCCGTCGGGCTCGGCGACCTCGACTATCGCACCGCGCTCTCGCAAATGCGGGTCGGCCACGATCTCGGGCGTCGTGAAGGAAATGTGCGCCGCGATACCCGCGGCCTGCAGCGCCAGGACGGCGGCTTCGGCTTCCTGCGTCCGCGTCCAGGCCATCACGATCGAGTCGAGGTCGGGAATGCGCGCGCGGCGTGCGGCTTCGCTTGCGTAGCGCGCGTCGCTGACGAGGTCCTCGCGCCCCATGAGCCGCGCCAGCGCGGCCCACTGCGGGTCATCTGCCACCGCCAGTGCGAGCCAGCGGTCCTCGCCCTTCGCGGGATAGACGCCGTGCGGCGCCATGCGCGGGTGGGCGTTGCCGATCCGGGCCGGCTCGCCGCCCGCCGCGGCAAGCAGCAGCAGGTCGCCCACCAACGAGGAGGCGACCTCGCGCGCGGCGACATCGACGTGGCTGCCTTCGCCCGTCGCGCGTCGGCGATGGAGCGCGGCCATCAGCGCGACCGCCGCATTCATGCCGACCGAGTGATCCATGACGTGGCGTATCTCGATCGGCGGCCCATCGGCGTAGCCGGTCATCGCCCCGAGCCCGCCCCAGGCGCCGAACAACGGCGCGTAACCGGCAAAATGCGAATCCGGACCGCTCTGGCCGGACGACGAGACGGAAAGCATGACAATGTCGCGCCTCGCCGCCTTCAACGCGCCGTAGCCCAGGCCGAGGCGATCCATCACGCCGGGCCGAAAGCTCTCCGCAGCGACATCGCTCACGGCAACGATCCGCTTGGCCAGCGCCGTTCCTTCGCGTTTCTTGAGATTGATCCGCACCGACAGCTTGGTCGAGGCGACCTGATCGAACGTCGCCGGGCCCATCCGTCCATAGACGGGATGCGGCTTGCGAAAGGCATCGGGCCGCATGGCGCTCTCGATCTTGATGACCTCGGCGCCAAGCTGCGAGAGCAGGTGCGTGCAGAACGGCCCGGCGTTGTGCACGGTGAAATCGGCGATGCGAATTCCGCAAAGCGGCGTCATACGCTGTCCGTCTCCGCCGCCGCGAGGGCCGGAGGGCCGCTGCGGATCGACAACGGACGTCCGTCGAAGTGGAACGGGGAGACGAGCATGCCCACTTCGCCCGTCCCCTCGATCGGTACGGGCTGGAACAGTCCGCGATGGCACTCCTGGGGATCGGCGAGAATCTCGGCCGGTGATTTGTAGCGCGCCAGCGGAACCCCGAGTTTTTGTCCGGCGTCGACGATCTCGTCGACCTTGCGCGCGGCGGCCCATTCCCGGATACGTCGGTTGATCTGCGGCCCCCGGCGGCTGCGCTCGAGACCATCGGCAAGCGCAGGGTTGCATGCCCATTCAGGCCGACCGAGCAATTCGACAAGCCCATCCCACTGGCGCTGTTCGAGCGTGAGCAGCTCGACGTGACCGTCCGCGCAAGGGATGACGCCCCCGTACCGGAAGCTGCGCTCGAGCCGGTGCTCGATCGAACCGTCGCCAAGGCGCTGGACGGCGAAGGCGCCGATCGCGAGATTGGCGTCCTGCGAGGAAACGTCCGCATACTGACCGCCACAGCGCGGCCGGGCCCAGAGCGCGGACAGGATCGCGAGCGCCGTCGCGATCCCGCCCTGCATCTCGCCGAAGTGACCCGCGATCTTGAGCGGGGGGCGATCGGGAAACATCTCGAGAGCGAGCCCGTTGGGCAGCAGGAAGCCTTCCCCCCCGGCGTGCTGGACGACCACGTCCTCGCCTTTCCATCCGGCCTTGGGACCCGTCGCGCCGAACGGAAGCACGGACGCATGGACAAGATCGGGAAAGGCCGCGGCAAGCGCGGTCTCATCGGTACCGAGCGACGCACGGGCGGCGACCGGCGTATCGTCGATGTAGACGTCCGCGCTTGCGAGCATCGTCGCCAGAGCCTCGCGCCCCGCTGCCGCTTCCGGTTCGACGACCGCGCTTGTCATTCCCGCCGCGAGGTAGGCGAAAAGGCTGCTCATCCCGTCCGCGCCCTGTTCGCCCGGCAGGAACGGCGGTTCGCGCCGCAGGGGGCACCCGCCCTCGGGCTCGACGAGCACGACGTTCGCGCCCATCGTCGCCAGCATGCGCGCCGCATAGGCCGCCGCCACGCCCGAGGCGTTTGCGACAACCTTCAGCCCGGCAAGCGGTTCTGTGGCCTCGTGCGGCACGAGCCCGCCCTTAGCGTACGACCGGCAGTTCGAGGTCGCAGTCGCGGCCGTCGAAGAACACCTTGTGCTCGGGATTCAGCGAGGGAAGCAGCACGGTCGCGAGGCCCGGCGTGGTCAGTTCGCCGCGCTGGTTTTCGCCCCGGATCTCGATGTCGACGAGGGCGTGTCCGTCCTTCACGTACTTGCGCGTGACCTTGCCGCGCGCCCAGGTGCAGTCGCCCATGATGTTGAACCCGCGCATCTGCGTGCGTATCCGCTTGAGGAAGGCCGCATCGCCCATCCAGTTGGTGATAAGGCTTGCCATCCACGAGGATCGCTGCGGACCGTAGTCGTAGACGCCCGGCACGCCGACATCCTTTGCGGTCGATTCGCGATGGTGGCCAATGCCGGTGTACTCGATGCCGCCGCCCGCCTCGGGGTTGCGAAAGAAGTGGCCGGGATGCTTGACCGCGTTCTTGAAGATCACGCCGTGCGTATGGCCCCGGCCCGATCCCACGAGGAAGCCCATGGTATCCATCAGACTGAGCGGACCGCGCACGATCTCGGGCAGTTCCTCACCTTCCTGAACCTCGTCCCAATAGCGCACATTGACGCCGCGCATGTTCTTTTCCTCGTTGAGGATGGTATCGTCGATCCTCGCGAAGTCTTCGGCCGAGTATTCGTGCGTCTTGATTTCCGAATACTTGCCGGCATCGCGCGCGGCCTTGCGCTCATGCCGGGTGCAGGTGCCGAGCGCGCGCGCCACGAGGTCGCCGTTCTGGTTGGAATAACTCGCTTCCACGTACTGCAGTACCAGCGTGCCCGAGAACTTCGACTCCTTCACGTCGATGCCGACGACGCGCTCGATCGCGGTGATGCGGTCGCCGGGGCGGATGTGCCGGAACAGCTCCCAGTCGTTGCCGGCATAAAAGCCGTGGACGCCGGGAAGCCCCCAGCGCGTGCGGCCGACCCAGCCGAACGCCATCGGAAAGTTCGGATGCGCGACGATCGATCCGTAGCGCGACAGGCGGCCATGCTCGAGATCGCGATAGAGCGGGTTCAGATCGCCGATGCCGTTGCACCAGTTGCGCATCGTGTCCTCGGTGGCGTCCTGGAGATAGGGCCCCTCGGGACGAAGCTGCATGCCAATCATGTTCTCGGCGCCCTTGATCGCCTCCAAGGTAATCTTGCCCTCGGCCGGCGCCCCACCGACGTCCTTGTCCTTCGCTTCCGTTGCCATCCCGCATCCCTCTTTGCGCAGGTTCCCTGCCCGCATGTCAGATTGTGGATAATGCATTATTCTAACCGACGCAGGGAGTCCAGCGCGTTCGACGACGATTGAGGATCTGCGCGGTGCCTTATCGCGAGGGCGGTCGCTTAAGCCGACCAGTCGAATTCCGCGCTGTCGACAATGGCACCGTAACGCCCGAGGCAGGCAATGGCGTGCTCGTGCTCGTCGGGGCTGGCGCCCGCGCAGCAGTCTTCGAGGATCACGACCTCAAAGTCGCGGTCATGCGCCTCGCGGGCGCCCGAATGGACGACGCCATTGGTCGAGACGCCGCACATCACGATCCGTTCGATCTTGTTGGCGCGCAGGATCGCTTCGAGCGAGGTCGCATAGAACGGGCTCACCCGGTGCTTCACTATGTCGAAGTCCTGCGGCGCCGGCGCGATCTCGGGATGGACTTCGGTGCCCGGGGTTCCGAGCTTGAAGATGCCGTTTTTCCTGGCCCCCGAAAAGATCGGAGAGGCTTCGGGCGCTTCGCGGTAGTCGGGAGAAAAGCCCACGCGCACGAAGCCCACCTGGCCGCCGGCCGCGCGCGCCGCCGCGATCGCCGCCTTGGTGCGGGCGAGAACATCGCGCTCCTTGACCTGCGCGCCGTAAGTCCGCGCATTGAAGCCGTCCTCGGCGACAAGGTCGTTCATCATATCCATGACCAGGAACAGGGTCTTCTTCATCGGCTTAGGTTTCGTGGACAAAGGGTATCCATTGCAGGGCTGAGACGAGATTGACGAAGCCGAGGTAGGACTCTTTGGTTTT
>NZ_MWMO01000040.1 GCF_002556635.1 Novosphingobium sp. PC22D
AACCTTGTGATTTCGATTACTTGGACTTCGATAAAACCCACGCTTTCCTGCGGGCTTCAGCGTTCTTCACCGGCGACTATCTCGTCAAGAATGCCGAAACGGGCCGGGAAGACCAGAGCAGGGCGTGCATCGCCTGCAACTGGTGCATGGCCTCGCTGATCGAGGGATCGCAGACCTGCACCATCAATCCCGCGGCATGGCGCGAGCGGTTCTGGGGAAGGGACCACGATGCGCTTGCTCCCCGGCGATGCAAGGTCGTCGTCGTCGGAGCGGGGCCCGGCGGTCTCGAAGCGGCGCGCACCAGCGCGCTGCGGGGTCATCAGGTGATCCTGATCGAAGCGGAGCGATACCTTGGAGGGGCATTCGCCCTGTGGGCGGACCTTCCGGGACGTGAAACCTACCAGAAGGCCACCGCCTGGTGGAAACAGGAGATCGAAAAGCTCGGCGTCGAGGTTCGCCTCGGAACGCTTGCGACGGCCGAGATGATTCTCGCTGAGAAGCCGGATGCGGTCATCCTGGCGACCGGGGCGGAATACAATCGTGCAGGCCAGAGCCACTTCCGCGATCAGCCGATCGAAGGACACCAGGAGCAGATCGTCTACACGCCGATGGATGTCCTGAACGGATCGGTGGGGCCGCTCGGGAAGGCCGTTCTGCTCGACGGGGAAGGGATGCACACCGGCGTCGGCATCGCGGAACTGCTGGCCCGCAACGGCACCGACGTCGAAATGCTGACGCCCTATTTCACTCCCGTTTCCGCGCGCGTGGTCGCCCAGTTCGAAACGGGCTTCATCATGAAGCGATTGCGCGATGCCGGCGTGAAGGTTTCGGCGACCAGCTATATCCGGCATATCGGGACGCGCGAGGTGACGGTTTACGATGTCTATTCCGACGCCGAACGCACGATCGCCGATGTCGATGCCGTCATCCTTTCGACCGGACGGGTTTCGCGCAACGGTCTGGAAAAAGAGCTGGAGGGCAAGGTCAAACAGCTATTTCCGATTGGCGATGCCGCGGCAGCGAGGATGTGGGCCGCGGCCAGTTTCGAGGGGCACAAGTTCGCCAGATACATCGGGGAGCCCGGTGCGCCCAGCACGATTGGTGAAGTCTATTTCGCTGACAACGATCCGGTCTTCGCGCCCGTGAAGGCGGCCCGGTAGTGTCCGGTCTCGATAAATCCGACAGTCTTGCCGAGACGATCGCCGCCATTCAGGCGCGTGAAGGCGTGCTCCAGTTGCAGGCGCGTTATGTCGATGCGGTCTGGCGCAAGGATCTCGATAGCATCTGCGGGTGCTTTACGGCCGACGCGGAGTGGCGGATCGGCGGGGCGGTCCTGGAAGGGCGGGATAGGCTGTACCGCCAAATGTCCCAAAGGATCTTTCCGCGCTTTCGGAGCATTCGAATGAGCCTGGGCTCCCCCTTTATCGAGATCGTATCGGGAGCCGTGAGGGCAAACGCGCGCACGCTGGTGACGGAAAACAATGTGACGGCCGACGGCACGCCGATCCTCGCCCAGGGGACGTACTTCGACCGGATGGTCCGCGAGCATGGCACCTGGAAGTTTTCGTGGCGGCTCTTCCAGACCTCGTATTTCGGACCGCCGGACATGTCGGGGCAATTCTACGAAGGGAACCCGGATTATGGTCCGGTTCCCAATATGCCTCCGCTCGATGCGGAGACGATCAATTTCACCGGAATGCATGACTAGTCCGCCGAGAGCGCAAGCCAGTCGAAATGGAGAGCCAGTGATGGGCCGACAGGAAGAAGACAATATCGCAGTCGTCAAGACGTTCTACGAATACCTCGGCCGAGGCGATCGGGATGGGGCCTATGCCAGTGTCATCGCTGAAGACTGCGTTCTCTACGAAGCGGATAGCTTGCCCTACGGCGGGGTCTATCATGGCCGCGAAACGATGAAGGACGTCCTGCGGGGCGTTATCGCCCGCTTCGACGATTTTGAGTTCGAGATCCGCAACTATCTCGCCGGTGGCGATGAAGTCGTCGTGCATCTTCACCTGAAAGGCGTGGGCCGCCAGAGCCGCAAGTCATTTTCCATCCCGACGATGGAACTGTGGCGAGTGCGCGATGGCCGGGTCGTCGAATTGCGGCCCTTCCTGTACGATGCGGCGGCGCTGAGCGAAGCCCTCGCGGCCTGACAGGCGCGTCAATTCCCGCCGGTTCGCGATCCGAACCGGGCAATCGCAGATATGAGTGAGTTTCCATGAAAGCTATGCGCCTCCGGCACCCCCCGAAGCTCGAAAACCTTACCGTCGAGGACCTCGATTCCCGCGCGCCAGGCGCCGGTGAGGTGAAGGTCAGGGTGCATGCCGCCTCGCTCGTCGCCGGTGAAGAACGCTGAAGCCCGCAGGAAAGCGTGGGTTTTATCGAAGTCCAAGTAATCGAAATCACAAGGTT
>NZ_MWMO01000041.1 GCF_002556635.1 Novosphingobium sp. PC22D
CCACAACAGCTCGCCACAGCCCGCCGCGAATGGCCCTGCGCCGTCCCAGAGCCAAAATCGCATTGTTCACGGACGACAAGGCTGGACACGAAATCGACCATTCGTAAGGGCGTCACTCCATACTCAGCGACGAACGCAGCATCAAATTCAGGATTGCTTTGACGCTCATATTCAGCGTCGTCAGCTCCGGGACCTCATAGAAGGTGTCGTATCCCTCAGCCGCCGCGTCGAATTGGTCGGTCGAAAGCGCAACCATGAAGGGCTCATGGACGCGATTGGCAAACTCGTCCTCGAAGCGCAAAACCCCACTGGGCTTCACTTCGACCCGTTCGGAGAAGCCATGGTGAATCTCGTCGCTGCAGGACGCCACTCCGCATAGAAGCGCAATCATTGCCACGACGCAATCAAAGTCGTCCAGCGAGCATTCTCGTCCACCAGTCTCAGGCGAAGCGCATACCGCCATTTCAACGGCGACCCGACAGCACAGAGCGACCTGCGCTCGATCGCTCTCAAGTTTCACCGCAACGCGCATTGCTTCGTCCCGCTGATGAAGGCGAAGGACCGCCGCCGCGGTGTGACGCCACGTGGCTCGGTCTCGATCGATTGCGTTGTGATTGTCGATGCATTTCTCGATGATTGAGGCTCGATCCAGCAGCTCTAACCGCTCCCGGATCTCGCCCCAAAGCGTCTCGACAGCTTTGCCTAGAATTTCACGAGCTGTCTTCTTGTCAGCGATGATCCCGGCTGTTCCTGCTGGTACCCCACTGCGTTGAGCAAGACCGATGTCGACCCATGCTCGAACCTCGGGCTGCAGCATTCGCCCGCGGGGGAGGTCCGCGGTTGCCGGAATGAAATCTGCAGCTGTTCTGGGCGTGAAAACATGGAGGTGCCTGGATGTCGTATCTACCAAAATCGAGGAGGCGATCTCCTCGGCTAAGGTGCCGCCCGAACAACCAGCCAGCAGCAAGGCGCCCTCTGATATGGCCTCAATCATCCATCTATCACCAATGTTATCCGGACGTCCAAAAGCGCGGAGGTAGTCGAGCGGGCAATCGATTCGGATGGTCGCGCCATCCACGCTCACCGACGGACGCACCAATTCCTGTCCCTCCTCAATGAGAGCGGGCGTAAGATCGATGCCTTCCGGAAAAACCAACTCTATGCCGATAAAGATCGGAAGGTCCTCGGCAACCGCAGCAACACGTGGTGCGATCATGACCGTCCAATTCTTGGCCATGTCCCAGACGCGAAAAGACAACGAGCTAACTGAGTCTGGTTGGGGATCCGCGACCGTAATCCACCACGTTCGATGATCGATTTCGATTGCCGCTGCTGGCCGACTCTCCGCGGCATCAGCAACGCTCACATACAAAGGCTCCGCTGCCAAATCAGCGAAGTACATCTCTGTCGATGCTCTTCGGACCTCGACATAACTGTTTCGCGTTGCAACACGAGCACCATGATGATCGAGAGATTGTCGGACCCCAGTCCTGACCGATGTCAGATAGTCGGTGCCGAGATTTATCGTGGTGCGGCCTGGCGTCGCATCCTCAGGCAGGAGCTCGAAATCATTGCTCTTCGCGAAGCCATAAAGATTCATGAAACCGTTGGGGTTGAAGATACCCGTTCGGCTGGCCAGCATCTGCTGCTCCTGATCGAGCAGGCGATACATCTGAAGCGCTGAGGTGTTCGAATCCTCGCCAAACAGCTCAAAATCCTCACAGCCGAAAGCTACGAACTTCCATTTTGGAGGCAATCGACCCGGATCAGCTAAGAAGCCGCGGCCGAGGCCGCCAAACACGACTATCGTCATGCCCATCCGAAAGTCCGGCCGCCCTTCTATCGCCGCCACTCCAGCCGCAGCCAGACGGCGCACTTCAGTCGACACATCATTGATCGATCGGAAACCATCAGCAACAATCGCGTCGACCTGGTCCTGGACGAAAATCAGAAGGGCGTACGCGCCAATGTCAAAGCGGCACGTCATCTCGATGCAGTCTGAGTCCTCATCGGCATTCGGACCATCTATGTGCTCTAGGTCGTAGATCTGTAATTGCAGAGCTTGGCGGTGCCGATCCCTTGAGGGTTTCATGGATCTGTCCGCACTGGCCCGGCCGAAGC
>NZ_MWMO01000042.1 GCF_002556635.1 Novosphingobium sp. PC22D
CGTCGTCTTCATTCCCGTACCAATCCATCAGCTCGGGAGTAGCTTAGCATCCTGTCCAAGAAACCGGCACCACCTCTCCTGCGGCTTTGCCAATGTAGACGGGGTACTTAAAGCGAGCCCGATCTAGCTCGCAGAGCGTGGTATAGGCGTCATGCGGGCCATTATAATAAAGCGCGTAAATACCAGCACCGCTGAATGGCTCTTCCGGTGGCATCACGCTCAGCGGTTGCTCAAGAAGCTCGACGGCCAAGGTTACGCCTACATTATCTACGGCCAAGGGATCAAATTCGTTTGGAACGGGCATTAGGCTGCTATGGCATCTTACTGCCGCATCGTCATCACCTGTATCGAGTGGCGCTCCTCGGCTTCCTCACATGGCCCTGCCCATGTGGAACCCCGCAAAGCAGCAAGTATTGCATCTCACTGGAATGGGGCTCAAGTTTTGGGACAGGCGCACTCTCAGGGTCTAGAGCCTTCTGCGACTGCTTATTGCAGGCCGGGTTTTGCGAGCGATAGACAGGTTATCCAGTTGGCCGCAATGACGGTAAACCTGTGGCTTTCGCCTGCAATCGGTAGGACGTTTATGATGGGCCCTCCGAAAGGTGAATAGACGCCAAGCGCCTTACCCTCGAAGTCCCAGAGCCGCAGCGTCCCATCAAAGCTCCACGAGAGGATGCGGCCGCCGTCGAGCGCCAGCGCGCCGCTTACCCAGCTGGTGTGCCCTTCCATGGGCGCGCCGAGGGGGTGTCCCTCGAAGTCCCAGAGCCGCAGCGTCCCGTATCTGCTCCACGAGAGGATACGCTTGCCGTCGAGCGCCCGCACGCCGCTTACCCAGCTGGTGTGGCCTTGCATGGTCACGCCGATGGGGTGTCCCTCGAAGTCCCAGAGCCGCAGTGTCCCGTCTCTGCTCCACGAGAGAATGCGCCCGCCGTCGAGCGCCCGCGCGCCGTTGATCGCGTCCGTGTGGCCTTGCATGGGCACGCCGATGGGGTTTCCTTCGAAGTCCCAGAGCCGCAGCGTCCCATCTCTGCTCCACGAGAGGATGCGCCCGCCGTCGAGCGCCCGCGCGCCGTCGATCGCATCCGTGTGACCTTCCATGGGCACGCCGAGGGGGCGTCCCTCGAAGTCCCAGAGCCGCAGCGTCCTGTCTTGGCTCCACGAGAGGATGCGCCCGCCGTCGAGCGCCAGCGCGCCGTTGATCGCATCCGTGTGGCCTTCCATGGGCACGCCGATGGGGTGTCCCTCGAGGTCCCAGAGCCGCAGCGTCCTGCCTAGGCTCCACGAGAGGATGCGCTTGCCGTCGAGCGCCAGCGCGCCGTTGACCGGAACCACGTGGCCTTCCATGGGCACGCCGAGGGGGTGTCCCTCGAAGTCCCAGAGCCGCAGCGTCCCATCAAAGCTCCACGAGAGGATGCGCCCGCCGTCGAGCGCCAGCGCGCCGCTTACCCAGCTGGTGTGCCCTTCCATGGGCACGCCGAGGGGGCGTCCCGCACAGTCCCAGAGCCGCAGTGTCCCGTCTCTGCTCCACGAGAGGATGCGCCCGCCGTCGAGCGCCCACGCGCCGTTAATCCAGCTCGTGTGGCCTTCCATGGGCACGCCGAGGGGACGTCCCTCGAAGTCCCAGAGCCGCAGCGTCCCATCAAAGCTCCACGAGAGGATGCGCCCGCCGTCGAGCGCCAGCGCG
>NZ_MWMO01000043.1 GCF_002556635.1 Novosphingobium sp. PC22D
GACAACGTCCTAGGTCGGGAAGCAGCGGCGGAAAACGGCCAGAAGGTCTCGTTGCGCCGATCACGATCAGCGCTGATGTGGTTCTGATCCAGATGGCTTCCATCGTCAAGGAAAGCGCTCTCGGCCATAGCAAACACAGGATCCAGCGGCCGCGTTGGTCGTGGTCCTCACCGTCCTTAAAATGAGATGCGCGTGCCGGATGGAAGGCCCGAACATTATCTACAGGGTCGCCGAAGCGCCCTCACGGCTGCACAGAGAGGGGTCCTTCCATCTGGTGTCCGCCCGTTCGACGAACGGACGGTACTCGGTTCCCGTCTTGATGACGGCATGCGCGACACGCGCCATCTTGGCGGTGAGTGCGGTCATCGCCTTGCGGCGGCGATCAGGGTCGTTGCCATGCCCGGCGACATAGCGCCCTAGCTTGTCGCGGAAGCTGTTGTCGCGCTGGCGGATCGCGACCTGAGTAGCCATCCAGAACGTGCGCCTGAGCCGAGCGTTACCGTACTTCGACAGCTTGGTTCGGCCTCGGAACATGCCTGACTGGCAAGTGGCAAGATCTAGCCCGCAGAACTTGAGGAACTGGCGGTGGTGGGCGAAGCGGCGAAGATCACCGGCTTCGGCGAGGATGGTCAGTGCGTTGATCGGTCCGATTCCGGGGATCATGCGGAGAAGTTGGTAATCGCGGTTCTCAGCGAGCATGGAATGTGCGGTTCGCTCAATCTCGTCGCGTTGCCGGATCAGGCTGCGGGCCTGAGCGATGACCATGCGGAACATAGTGATCGCGATCGAGTCCTCGTCGACCGGGAGCGCCATGGAGGCACAGGCCGTCTCGTAAATATCGTTCAGCAACCGGGCCTTGGATACCTTGCGGCCGACCAGGCTCCATGCCTCACGCGTGAAGCCTTCCTGGCCTAGCGTGGTCATGCTGACCGGGGTCGGGAACCGCTCAAGCAAGGCGAGGAACCAGTCAGATCGACTGTTGCCGGCGAAGCGTTCGATCTCTGGAAAATAGAGCGGCAGGTAGTGGGTCAAGATGCGATGCCATGTCTGGGTCTTAGCCTTGGAGATCGCCTCGTGCGTCTTCGACATCTCCTGCAGATCGTTGATGCCGGCGGCCAGCGGATCGACGTATCGCTGGGTCGCGCCGATCCGGAGCATGTGCAGGATCACCTGCGCATCCTTGCTATCGTTCTTGTCCCAACCATTGTGCAGCGCCTCGCGGGTGCGGGCCAGGGCGACGGACGAGATCAGGCGCAGCTCGAAGCCCGCGGCGAGCAATCGGTGCGCCAGGGTGCGGTGGTAGTTACCAGTAGCCTCGAAGCCGACGATGACCGGATGCCCGATATCGCCGAGATCGGTTGCGAGGCGGTCGTAGTCCGCCTTCGTCGCCATCACCGTCATTCGCCGCCGGCGCCCGCCTTCGGGGCGCTCGATCAGCACCTCCTGGCGGTGCTTGGACATATCGATGGCTACCAGCACGGCGTCGGCGGGAGTAGAGCTACGCTTGGTCATGGTCGGTCCGTCTCCAAAGTGTTGAGTCGACAACTTCACTCTAGAGACCTGCTGGCCGGTCATGACCGCCTTGATGAAGCCGGCAGGCGCTACGCGCCCTTGTCTTCATCAAGGCGATGCGGCCCTTCGAGGGACCGCTTCCCAATGTGCTATGGG
>NZ_MWMO01000044.1 GCF_002556635.1 Novosphingobium sp. PC22D
GTCGTCCGTGAACAATGCGATTTTGGCTCTGGGACGGCGCAGGGCCATTCGCGGCGGGCTGTGGCGAGCTGTTGTGGCGAGGAAAGTGTGTTCAGGCGGACGGCATTGCGGGCTGCGTCGCAGGGAACAATACCCTGAACAGGGCGCGCAAAAGGGCGCTTAGCCATGCGACGAGCAGACGCAGATTGTGTCCGGCGGCAACCAGGATGGCGTTGACGGCATCGCCGGTAGCCCCGGCAAGGTGATTGCGTTCGAGCAGGCCGTCGGATTTGGTGTGGCCGATGATCGGCTCGATGGCGTTGCGCCGCCGCAGTTCGCGCCGGATGGTAGGCGAGGTGATCCCGCGGGTGTGCGAGACGAAGACCTTTGCCTTTCCGCCATGCTTGTGGCCGCGATAGCCGCGATCGACATAGGCCCGCTCGACGGTGACGCCGGTCAACCGCTCGACCTGTTCGATCTGCGCGGTCAGGGTATGGCCGTCGTAGGGATTGCCGGGCAGCGCCTGCATGCCGACGATGAACTGTCCGCCAGCGGTGCGCGCGTTGGTGACCGCCATCGAGGTCTTCACGCCGAACTCGTAGCGGGTCCTGGCCTTGCCTTTGGCGATGCATTCCACCTCGGGCGCGTGCAGGGCGTAGAGCTTGTCGGTGTCGCCTGCCTTCTGGGCGAGAATCTTCGCCACCCGCTCGCGGGCGAGAGCAAAGGCCGCCTCGAGCGCGTCGTTGCCGGCAATCTTGCGGCCGATGTCGCGGTCGAGCCGGCCCAGCCAGGTCCGCAGCTTGCGCACCCAGCGCATGGCTTGTTTGTGCCCCCGCCCATGGATCAGCCGCGACACATCGCGGCGCGCCTGACGGCCCACGCGCAGGAAGGACTGCCGCAGCTTGATGCCGTGCTGCCTCGCCAACCGGTTGAGCCATTCGATCCCGCGCAGGAGCAGGTGGCTGTCGGTGGGATGGGCAACCGCCTTGGTCTGGACGGTCGTGTCCAGCGTCACCCGCTCGCAGGCCTGAGGTGTCACTGCCTGGGTGCGCAGCGCGACACTGAGCGTTTCGGCCAGGAGCAGCTCAAGCTTGTCAGGCCCGATCCGTCCCCGCCAGCGCGTCATCGACGATCGATCGAACGGCAGCTTGTGCCGGAAGTACTGCTCGCCGCAGAAATACTGCCAATAGGGATTCTCCTTCCAGCGGGCGCAGACCGCCTCGTCCGACAATCCCTCCATGTGCTTGAGCAAATGCAAGCCTGCCATCAGCCGCGTCGGAAGGCCGGGACGCCCCTTCTGGTGATAGAAACGGCCGTAGGCTTCATCGAACCGCGACCAGTCAATCAGCCCCGCCAGCTTCACCAGCGCGTGCTCCATGTCGATCATGTTGTCGAGCTGGCTGCGGAACAGCTCATCGCTGCGCGGGGCGGGCTTCCTGGGCGGCATCGGCAAACCTCATCGTGTGTCGTCCAGCGCACTGAATCACAGCCCGATTTCCAGGGGAAGCCCTCGCGTGCACGGGCGCGCAAAATCACAAGCTTTTGCCACAAATCCCCACAGAACCTTGTGATTTCGATTACTTGGACTTCGATAAAACCCACGCTTTCCTGCGGGCTTCAGCGTTCTTCACCGGCGAC
>NZ_MWMO01000045.1 GCF_002556635.1 Novosphingobium sp. PC22D
TCGCGCGGGCGGCCGTAGTCGTAGAGCCGGTAGGTGATGTCCGAGTTCTGCTGCACCTCGATCAGGCTCACGCCCGCGCCGATCGCGTGGACCGTGCCCGCCGGGATGTGGAAGAAGTCGCCCGGCCGGACCGAGTGCCAGTCCATCAGGTGCTCGATCGAGCCGTCGAGCGCGGCCTTGCGCATCGCCGCGCCGTCGAGCGGCTCGCGAAAGCCGATCCCCAGCCTCGCGCCCGGCTCGGCGGCGAGGATCAGCCAGCATTCCTCCTTGCCCTGCCGCCCGAGCCCGGCCGCCATCGTCTCGGCGTCGGAAGGGTGGACCTGCACCGACAGCGCCTCGCTGGTGAAGATGTACTTGACCAGAAGCTGCGGCAGTTCGGGCGGCGGCTCGAACCAGATCTCGCCGATCCGCTTGCCCGCCGGCGCGCTGAACGGCGCGGGCAGCACGTCACGGCCCCAGGGCTTCTCGACCTGGCGGATCGCCAGTCCGCCGCTCATCGCCCGGCGCTCACTGGTTCACCGCGCCCGACAGCTTGCCGACCTTCTGCGCGCCGGCCGCGGTGGTGATCATGATGTCCTCGCCGTCGACCACCACGATCACGTCCTCGAGCCCGATCACCGAGACCCTGGGCCCGTCGCTGTCGACATAGACGTTGCGGCAATCGACCAGCTCGGCCGGTCCGCGCACGCTGTTGCCGCTGGCGTCGCGATCCTGCGCGGCGTGGAGCGCGACCCAGCTGCCGATGTCGGACCAGGCCATCTCGGCGGGCACCATCGCCGCGCGCGCGGTGTTCTCCATCACCGCGTAGTCGACCGAATCGCTCTCCACCTCGGCGAACAGCGCGGCGTCGGGATGGAACCGGCGGCCCTCCTCGCGCCCCGCCGCGACCGCCGCCCTCACCGCCGCGGCAATGCCCGGTCGGTGCGCTTCCAGTTCCGCCAGGAAGTCCCTCACCCGGAAGGCGAAGATGCCGCCGTTCCAGGCGTAGCCGCCGTCCTCGAGGAACCGGCGCGCGCGCGCGAGGTCGGGCTTCTCGACGAACTGCGCGGTGCGAAAGCCCTTGTCGCCGATCGCCTCGCCGCGCTTCAGGTAGCCGAAGCCGGTCTCGGGCGAGACCGCCTCGATCCCGAACGAGACCAGCCAGCCCTCCTCGGCCAGCTCGGCGGCGGCGCGGGCCGCCCGCGCGAAGGCCGCGACGTCGCCGATGTGGTGGTCGCTCGGACAGACCAGCATCACCGCGTCCTGCGGCAACCGACAGGCGGCGAGCGCGATCGCGGCGGCGGTGTTGCGCGCCGCCGGCTCGACGATCACCCGCGCGCCCGGCGCGTCGCCGAGCTGCGCCTCGACATGCGCGACGTGCCGGGCCCCGGTCACCACCACCGGCGGCGCGAAACCGGCGCCTCGCGGACAGCGCGCCAGCGTCGCCTCGAACAGCGTCGCATCGCCCACAAGCGGCAAAAACGGCTTGGGCTTGCTCGCCCTGCTGCGCGGCCACAGCCGCGTGCCGCTGCCGCCACACAGAATCACAGGTGTCATCTGGCTCATCGGCCCCATCCTATCGCC
>NZ_MWMO01000046.1 GCF_002556635.1 Novosphingobium sp. PC22D
AAATACGCGGTGGCTTTTATGGAATGGCCCGCCCCTTATCAGCTGGCGCTATGATGGCGTCAGACCGAAGGGAGAGAACCGATGACGAATACGCCTATTGCCGTGCTCGGGATCGATCTGGGCAAGAACAGCTGCAGCTTGGCGGGCATGGATGCGAGCGGTGCGGTGGTAATGCGCAAACGAATGACGCGCGACGCGATCGTGACGTTCGCAACAACCTTGCCGCCGTGCGTGATCGCGATGGAGGCGTGCTGCGGCGCGCATTTCTTGGGTCGGACCTTGGCACTGCACGGACATACGATCCGGCTGATGTCGCCGGAATATGTCCAGCCTTACGTCAAGGCGCAGAAGACCGACGACCGCGATGCCGAGGCGATCGCCGAAGCGGCGACACGTCCGACGATGCGTTTCGTATCGCTGAAAAGCGAGAATCAACTCGACCTGCAGATCCTGCACCGGGTGCGGGAGCGACTGGTCAATGCACGCACCGCACTTATCAACCAATTGCGGGCGGTGTTGCTCGAGCGCGGGATCATTCTACCCAAGGGGCGTATCAACCTGATGCGTCGTCTCGAGGATCTCATGACGGGCGATCCGGCCGTCAGTGCTCGTACCGCCACTTTGCTGGCTGATCTTCGCGGGGAGTGGGCGGGGCTCGATCAACGGATCAGGGCTTATGACGACGAACTTGCCGCACTGACCCGCGAAGATGCACAGGCACGGCGGTTGGCGACCATCCCCGGCATCGGCGTCATCAACGCGACTGCTCTGCTGGCCGCCATCGGTGACGGCAGCGCCTTCGCCAAGGGGCGCGACCTCGCAGCATGGCTCGGGCTGACGCCGCGACAACACTCGACGGGCGGCAAAACGAAGCTGCTAGGAATTAGCAAGCGCGGGAATGGCTACTTACGCAAACAGCTGATCCACGGTGCTCGTGCCGCTATGCCGCATCTCGCTGCCAAGCCGAACCAGCTCGGTGCCTGGCTGCAGGCCATGTTGACGCGCGCGCATCCCAATGTCGTGGTGGTGGCGCTGGCGGCGAAGCTGGCGCGCATCGCGTGGGCGGTGCTGCAGCATGAAAAGGACTTCAATCGAGAGGCGGTTGCCGCCGTCTGATCGTTAGAGATAGCGGGCGGCACCAGCGCCGACCGCTCACACTGTCTGCGTGAGGTGAACTGAAGATGGCATAACGGGTCGTACCGGCAGTCTGGAGACCTGGTTCTAAATGTGGTGCTCGGCACCGGCGCTTTTATGAGGACCAGACTGCGCGGATATCCATCTTGGCCAGGGCATCTGCCTTGAGACCGGATACGTTGATGCAGACCATCGTGCCGTCTTTGATAAACCCCTTGCGGACGGGGCGGGCCATACGTTTTTAGGATGTCGCGCTCCTCGGTCACCCG
>NZ_MWMO01000047.1 GCF_002556635.1 Novosphingobium sp. PC22D
GATCTGTAATTGCAGAGCTTGGCGGTGCCGATCCCTTGAGGGTTTCATGGATCTGTCCGCACTGGCCCGGCCGAAGCCTGGTCGTGCTATATCGGGTCTCACAGAGGCGAACGTTGCATTGACTCGAAGCGGGCTTTGCAGCCCATCTGACTACCTTCGCAGATCGTTCGTCCCTGCGTTCCCTCGCGGGACACCGCCCTCGGATCGCTTTGACGCTTCACCGCTGGCAAACAGGTTCTACCCTACCTCACGCTTGGAACAAAGTGCCATCGCGCAGCATGGCATGCATGATGACCGCGAGCCGACGGGCGAGTGCGACACGGGCTTTCTTCAAGCCGCGACGCTTGGCGATCTTCATGGCCCATGTTTTCAGGGCGAAGGTCTCACGGCTCCGGGTGAGGATCGAGTTGGCAGCTTCGTAGAGCAGCTTGCGCACGGTCCCATCGCCCTGTTTGGTGATCCTGCCTGTCCAGTCTAGTTCGCCCGACTGATGGCGGCGGGGCACAAGGCCGAAGTAGGCGCCGGCATTGCGTGATTGTCGGAAGCGTCCGGCTTCATCGACTGCAGCGGCGAAGGCGGCCGATGTCTGCACGCCGACGCCTGGGATGGTCATCAGGATCTCGCAAGCCTGTGACTGGCTGGCGATGACACGCAGGCGGCGGTCCATTTCCTTGATTTGCTCGACCAGTTCTGCGCGCACGGACAGCAAGGATGCGATGGCGTCGCCAAGGCCCGGGATGTGTGCCGCTTGCATGATCCGTTCGAGGAAGGCCTTCCCTTGACCTGCGCCGGGCCGATAGCCGAACGTGGCGCAGAGACCGCGGATCGTGTTGTCGAGCCGGACACGCGCTTCCACCAGATGGCTGCGTGCGGTGATCACGCTGCGAACGCCATGCGCTGCCGGAGATTTCACATGCACCTCCTTGTAGAAGCCGGTGCGCGCCAACTGTGCTAGGCCGGCGGCATCGTGAGGGTCGGTCTTGTTCGCCTTCATTGCTTTGAGGCTCTGGTGCGCCTGGCGGGCATCGATGCACACCACCGGGACACCCAGTTCACGCAGACCAAGGCAAATCGCCGGCGACATGCGGCCCGTTTCGATCACCGCCCGCTCGATTGGACCATATCGCTCCAGCATCATGGCGATCGCCTCCGGAGAGCTTTCCACTTTCTCCGACACGACCTTCCGACCATTGTCATCAACGATGCAGACCTGCGTGGATTCCATCGACAAGTCCAATCCGGCATAGTGCTTCATGGCTGCTTCCTTCCTTCAGGATTCGACAACCAGAAGTGTGCGCCTCAACCAAGGTCCGAGGGAAGCAGCCGCAATTACACGATGA
>NZ_MWMO01000048.1 GCF_002556635.1 Novosphingobium sp. PC22D
AGAGGTGGTGCCGGTTTCTTGGACAGGATGCTAAGCTACTCCCGAGCTGATGGATTGGTACGGGAATGAAGACGACGAGAAAGCGCTACAGCGCGGATTTCAAAGCCAAGGTGGCGCTCGAGGCGATCCGGGGCGACCTGACGCTGGCGGAGCTGGCGGCCAAGCATGGCGTGCACCACACGATGATCGCTTCCTGGAAGCGGCAAGCCATTGATGGGATGGCAGGCACCTTTTCCGGAGCGGGCGATGTTGCCAGGGCTGCCAGCGAGAGCGAGGTGGAAAAGTTGCACGCCAAGATCGGGCAACTGGTCGTGGAGCGGGATTTTTTAGCGAAAGCCTTCGGTCGATGAGCGTGGACCGGAGGCGGGCGATGGTCGAACCTGCTCACCACCGCCTGTCGATCTCGGCGCAATGCCGCCTGCTGCGGATCAGCCGCTCGTCCTATTACTATGCGCCGGTGCCGGAAACGGATGAGACGCTGGCGCTGATGACGGTGATCGACGAGACCTTCATGGAGTGCCCGTGGTACGGCAGCCGCCAGATGGCGCGGCACCTGCGGCGTGCCGGACACGAGGTCGGGCGACGCCGGGCGCGGCGGCTCATGGCGAAGATGGGCCTGACGCCGATCTACCAGCGGCCACGCACGAGCGATCCGCACCCGCAGCACCGGGTCTATCCGTACCTGCTGCGCAAGCTGGCGATCGAGCGGCCCAATCACGTGTGGTGCGCCGACGTGACGTACATCCCGATGCGGCGCGGGTTCCTCTACCTGGTGGCGATCATGGACTGGGCGACCCGCAAGGTGCTGGCCTGGCGGCTGTCGAATACCATGGATGCTGGCTTCTGCGTCGCCGCTCTGGAGGAAGCCTTGGCCCGCTACGGGAGGCCCGAGATCTTCAACACGGACCAGGGCAGCCAATTTACGTCATACGCCTTCACCGGCGTGCTGCGCGACGCCGAGGTCCGCATCAGCATGGATGGCCGGGGGCGGTGGATGGACAATGTCTTCATCGAACGCCTCTGGCGATCCCTGAAGTACGAGTGCGTCTATCTCCATGCCTTCGAGACTGGCTCCGAGCTGCGGGCTGGCCTTGGCCGGTGGATCACCTATTACAACACCCAGCGTCCGCACTCGGGCCTGGCCGGGAGAACCCCGGTCGAAGCCTATCGGCGGATCGGAAAACCAGATCATGGGGGGCATGCCCCCCATGATCTGATGATCAAACAGGCGGCATAAACAACAACTGGGATTAGCTTAACTCAGCCGCCAAACTGTCCAAGAAGGCGGAACCACCTCT
>NZ_MWMO01000049.1 GCF_002556635.1 Novosphingobium sp. PC22D
CTAGGCCGCAAACTCATAAAGCGAGATGAGATGTTGCGGACAGCGCGGGCGACGAGCTAGCTTGGTCCAATGACGACCGACCTTCTTATCGATGGCATGCTTTCGGGTACGGGCGTGCGTGATGTGGCTGCGGGCGGATATGTCACGCCCGATGCCATAGGTCTGTCTGCACAACTGGCTGCGGATTTAGCTGCTTGGCAGAAAAGGTATGAAGACGCCCATTTTGCAGGTTTTCCCGTCAACGACGTGGCTGCATTGGATGCCGATGGCCTTGCTCTCACATCGCGCGTGCGCGGTGAACTTAGCGATAGAAGCATCGGCTACTTCTCGAACGGCCGAATGGAGCGGCTGGACTAAGCCAAGTTCGAAATGGTTGAGGTTTTGAGGCTGACGTGATTCAGCGTCTCCATTGAGATGGAGGCTTGATGGCACGGCGGCGATACGAACTTACCGACAGGGAATGGGCGATTATCGAGCCACTGCTGCCGAACAAACCGCGCGGCGTTCCTCGTGTTGATGACCGGCGGGTATTGAACGGCATTCTCTGGCGGTTCCGCACCGGCTCGCCTTGGGCGGAAATACCCGAGCGCTATGGCCCTTCGACGACCTGCTACAACCGGTTCGTCCGCTGGCGCAAGGCCGGGGTGTGGGATCGGCTCCTCGCTACGGTTTCCGCCGCCTTCGAGGGCGAAATTGTAATGATCGACTCCACCTGTGTCCGCGTCCACCAGCATGGTGCGACAGGTAAAAAGGGGGAGCCGGTGATCGTGGCATGGGACGTTCCCGAGGCGGCCTCACGAGCAAGATCCATGCACTCGTTGATGCTGACGGTCGTCCCGTTGCTCTGCGACTGACCGGCGGGCAGGTCCACGACAGCCAGGAAGCGGAAGCCCTACTTGAGGCCATGCCCGAAGGCGCCACATTGCTGGCCGATAAGGGATATGACAGCAATGCCATCCGTGAAGCCGCCGCCAGCAAGAACGCTTGGGCAAACATCCCCTCGCGATCCAATCGCAAGCAACGCTTCGCCTTTTCGGGCTGGGTCTATCGCCAACGCAATCTCGTCGAGCGCTTCTTCAACCGAATCAAACACTTCCGCGGCATTGCCACACGATACGACAAGTGCCCCGACAACTATCTCGCAGCTG
>NZ_MWMO01000005.1 GCF_002556635.1 Novosphingobium sp. PC22D
CCACAACAGCTCGCCACAGCCCGCCGCGAATGGCCCTGCGCCGTCCCAGAGCCAAAATCGCATTGTTCACGGACGACTAGCTATGGATACCGGGCCAAGGAACGGTACCCGGCAGGCGCGCGCGACCGATGTCCAGCCGGCCCCGCCGCCTTGCGCGCCTCCCCCCAGGGGGTCAGGCCATTTCGGGCGCCGAGGCTTTGATGTGCGGCATGACCTTGTCGGCGAAGAGCTTGGCCTGCTCGTAGACCAGTTCGTAGGGCATGCCGCCGAAGCTGAAGTTGCACAGCATCTCGTAGTCGCCGACCATCGACTGGCGGAGCTGGTGATGTTCGATGAGCTGTTCGGGCGTACCGATCATGTTTCCGCCGATGTAGTCCTTGTAGGCCTTGTCGGCGCCGCCCGCGGCCTTGGCGGCATCGCCCATGTAGGCATAGGTCGCGTAGGACGGCAGCTCCTTGAAGTGCGGGCTCATGAACTCGTAATGCTCGGCCACGGTCTGGAACATCGGACCGAAATAGCGGTCGGTGCAGTCGGCCACGCGGCTCCGGTCGTCGAAGCAGATCATGAAGTCCGAGATGATGAACGGCGGCGCCTTCCTGGCGTGCTTTTCGAGGAAGGTGGCGCGATAGTGCTCGATCTCGGGAATCGCCTTGCGCCAGTCGCCCTGGCTGAAGCGCAAGGTCTTGAGACCGTAGTCCGCCGCGACCTCGACCGACGACGGCGACATCGAAACCATGACCGTGCGATCCTTGAACGACTTGAAGGGGCGTGGGCGCAGCTCGGTGCGCGGCACCTTGTACCACTTCGTGTCGGCCTCGAAGATGCCGGTCTCGATCGCTTCCATCACCAGCGCGCAAGCCTCGTCGAACTGCTCGCGCGAGTCGGCGAGGTCGACACCGAATGAGCGGAACTCGCGCCGGGCCGCGCCTCGGCCCATCCCCGCGATCAGGCGGCCTCCGGACAGGATGTCGAGCTCAATGAACTGTTCGGCGACGCGCAGGGGATTGTTCCAGGGAAGGATCACCGCCGCGGTGATCAGTTCGATGCTCTTGGTCTTGGCGGCGACGTAGGCCAGCATCTGGAACGGGTCGGGACAGGCCGCGTAGTCGGTGAAATGGTGCTCGACCGGGCCGACGAAGTCGAATCCCATCGCCTCCGCCTCCACCGCGAAGTTCGTCTCGCGCATGAAGGTCTCGACATCGGGAAGACCGTGCATGTTCTGAAAACCAAGGTGCAATCCTACGCGCATTTTCCTGCTCCTCTCCGGCTTGCCGGCACTCTTTCCGGGCATCTGTACAGCAAAGCACCCGATTCGTTTTATATTGGCCGAAAATTCGACAAAGATCGCCATTCCGGCTCAATCGGACACGCTTTTGTCACCTTGATCGTGCCAAAGTCAAGCAGCGATTATGGAAGGATGGAACGGGACCCGAAAGGCAGCCCGGAGATCCGGCTTCGCCGACGGGCCGTCGCAGGCCGCACGGGGATCGCATCGGCGCGCGCCGATCCGCACGACCGCGACAACACCCATTCCGCAAGTTGAAACCACGTCCATCAACTTGCCTGGGACGACCCGACCATCGTTTAAAATTAAGTATCATCAATAAAATTAAATATATTTACTTAGAATATGCAATTTCATGAAGAATTTATAATAAGTTAAAATTTACTAGAGCGACAAACGATAAGCGCCAAACGCCTCCATCCTCACAGCATTACCGCAGAACATTGCTGATGTTGTTTTTTTGCAACGGTGAATCGATTCTTTAGCCAGTCACCAATTTGTCAGGTGACAGGTCATAGATTCGTTATCTACGGGCCTCCGCGGGCGAGGAAACGTCCGTTCATCACCAAGCATACTGTTGCACCTCGAGCACGTACGTCGCTCCCCGTCCGGCATGCTTGGGATGCAGCGGCCGTCCGCCTCGCCCGCGCAGGATCTTGAGAAAAAACAGAGGGAACACCATCATGACCAGATTCCTCCGGGGCACCTCCGTGAGTATGCTGGCGCTGGCCATCGCCACGCCTGCCCTGGCGCAGGAGGCGCCCGCGGACCGCCAGGGCGGCCTTCAGGAAATCATCGTCACCGCCACCAAGCGCAGCGAGAGCCTGCAGGACGTCGCCGTCTCGCTAAACGCGCTGGGCGAGCAGGAACTCGACAGCCTCGGTGTCGACACCTTCAGTGACTACCTCGACCAGCTTCCCAGCGTGACCGCGGGCGGCTCGGGCCCGGGCCAGTCGACCATCTACATCCGCGGCCTCGCCTCGACGACGCCGAACCTCACCACCGCCGGGGTCGCCGGTCTCGCGCCCAACGTCGCGATGTACCTCGACGAACAGCCGCTGGCGCAGCCGGGCCGCAACCTCGACGTCTACGCTGCCGACCTGGAGCGTATCGAGGTTCTCGGCGGTCCGCAGGGCACGCTGTTCGGCGCGAGCAGCCAGGCGGGCGTCGTGCGCCTGATCACCAACAAGCCGAGCCTTTCCGGCTTCGCCGCGAAGGGCAAGGGCGAGGTCTCGTTCACCAAGGGCGGCGAGACCAGCTACAAGGGCGAACTCACGCTCAACGTGCCGGTCACCGACAGCTTCGCGCTGCGCGGCGTCGTCTTCCTGGACGACCAGGGCGGCTACATCGACAACGTCGCGGGCACCCGCACCGCCGCCGAGAGCGCGCGGTTCCGCCCCGCCGGCACGGTGCGCGCGAACGGCGTTCCGGTCAGCCCCGGCCGCGCCGGGTTCCAGTCGACCTCCGACTTGTCGGGCGTCAACTTCCTCGCCGCCGACAACGCCGGGCTCGTCGAGAAGAACTTCAACGACACGCAGTACACGGGCTTTCGCGTCAGCGCGCTCTACGAAGTGACGCCCGACTGGACGATCACCGTCTCGCACATGCGCCAGAGCGTCGAATCGGACGGCGTGTTCTTCGCCGACCCCGAACTCGATCTCGACAAGCTGGAAATCCAGCGCTTCGAGGACGACCGGCTCGAGGATGATTTCTCGAACACCGCCTGGACCGTCGAAGGCCGCCTCGCGATGCTCGACGTGGTCTACACCGGCGCCTACACCGACCGTGAAACCCAGCAGCGGATCGACTACACCGACTACCTCTTCGCCGGACAGTATCTGCCGTACTACATCTGCGACGGCTCGGTTTCCTATCCGGGCGATGCCGCGCCTTCAGGCACTTGCCAGGCGCCCAACCTCTACGTGACGTCGAGCGGCGGCACCGAGGTCTTCACGCAGGAACTGCGCGTCAACACGCCTGAGCAGGAGCGCATCCGCGCCACCGTCGGCGGGTTCTATTCGGACCTCACGCTCAAGGAACGCAACGACTACGTCTATCCGGGCAGCATCGCCGCGGCGCCGTTCGGCGGCTTCGCGCCGAACTACCCGTTCCCCGGCGTCTATGCGAGCGATCCCGGACCGTTTCCGGCCGGCACCATCTTCCGCAACGACGTGAAGCGCACCGACAGGCAGTTCGGCATCTTCGGCGAGGCGAGCTTCGACGTCGTGCCCGACCTGCTGACGGTGACGTTGGGCGCGCGCTACTACGACGTCGAAGTGGACTTCGAGGGCACGGCCAATTCCTCGTTCTGCAACGCCGGCGCGGCGCAGGACGCCAACGCCTTCGGCACCAACATCTCGGATCTCTATGACGGGGATGGGCAGTTCACCTTCATCGGATCGTGCAATTCCGATCTGCGCCAGACCTTCTCGCAAGGCGACACGATCGCGGACATCATGGCCGCGGGCCTCAGCGAAGCCCAGGCGGCGCAAGTCTTCAACGCGCTCTCCGCGCCGGACAAGGCCAAGACCAGCGGCACGATCTTCAAGGGCACGGTCACGCTGACGCCGACCGAAGACATCATGGTCTACGCGACCTATTCGGAGGGCTTCCGCCCTGGCCTGCTCAACCGTCCCGGCGGCGCGCTCGGCCCCAACGGCTTCACCGTGCCGTTCGAACTCGATACCGACGAGGTGAAGAACTACGAACTGGGCTGGAAGACCGAGCTGTTCGACCGCCAGCTCCGCTTCAACGGCAGCGCGTTCTACGTCGACATCAGCCGGCTTCAGACCACGATCTTCGATCCCAGCATCACCAACCTGTTCTTCTCGGACAATGCGGCCGATGCGCGGATCTACGGGCTCGAGAGCGATTTCACCTATGCGCCCTACTCGCTGCCCGGCCTGACCGTGGCGGGCGCGGTCTCGTTCCTCGACACCAAGATCACCGAGGTCCTGACCCCGACCGATGACGTGGTGAAGGGCGAACCGCTCGCCTACGCACCCGAATTCCAGGGCAACCTGCGCGTGCGCTACGAGTGGGACCTGACCGACGAACTCACCGCGCACATCATGCCGCAAGTGACGCACTCGGCCTCGAAGTACACCGACATCATCGAGATCAACAAGCTGAAGCTCGACAGCTACACGACCTTCTCGATGACGGCGGGGGTGAAGGCCGACATGTGGTCGGCCGAGATCTTCGGCGAGAACCTCACCGATACGCGCGCCGAGATCGCGGGCAGCTTCTACTATGATCGCGCCCGGATCACGACCAATCGTCCGCTGACGGTCGGTCTGCGCTTCGGCTTCAACTACTGACGCCGCAGCACGCGTGAAAATCGGCGACCGGCAGGGCTGCGGCCTTGCCGGTCGCATCGCGTTGCTGGCAGAGACGATGCCACGATGAACCGCGCCGATGACACCACGACGCCGCCTGCCGGCGATCTCCGCGCAGGCGAAGCCGCGCTCAGGGAGGGCCGCTTTGCCGAGGCGGCGGCCATCGCGCGCGACGCGCTCGCCGGCGATCCCGCGCAATCCGACGCGCTCTATCTCGCCGCCGTCGCCAGCCGCTACCTTCGCGACTTCGACGCGGCCGACGGCTATCTCGCGCGGCTGCGATCGGCCGTCCCCGAGTTCGGGCGCGGCTGGCAGGAGATCGGCCACCTCGCGCGCGACCGCGGCCGCCCGGACGAGGCGCTCGCCGCCTATGCCCGCGCCTGCCGCTACAACCCCGCGCTGGAGGCGAGCTGGCGTGCCCAGGCGGACTTGCTCGATACGGCGGGCCGGTCAGCCGAAGCCGCCGCCTCTCGCGGCCAGGCGGACCGGCTGCGAGCCCTGCCGCGCGAACTGGTCGCGGTGACCCATCACCTCCATGAAGGCCGCCCGCTGCGCGCCGAGGAAATCTGCCGCCACTACCTGCGGGCCAACCCCCGCGACGTCGAGGCGATGCGCCTGCTCGCCGAGATCGGCCGCCGCCTGGGCGTGCTCGACGATGCCGAGTTCCTGCTGGAAAGCGCCGTCGCGTTCGAGCCCGACAATATCCAGCTACGGCTCGACTACATCCAGATCCTGCGCGCACGGCAGAAGTTCGCCAAGGCCCGTGACGAGGCCGAAGCGCTCCATGCGCGCGACCCACAGAGCCCGCTCTTCCAGTCGCACCTCGCCATCGAATCGATGCAGACCGGCGATTACGAGCGCGCCTTCGCCCTGTTCGACCAAGTGCTCGAAAGGCTGCCCAACGACTCGGCAACGCTCACCTCGCGCGGCCATGCGCTCAAGACCGCCGGACGCACCGACGACGCCATCGCGTCCTATCGCGCGGCACTGGCCGCCGCCCCCGCGCACGGCGACACCTGGTACGCCCTCGCCAACCTCAAGACCTATCGCTTCGACGACGCGGAAGTCGCGGCGATGCGGGGCGAGCTGGCACGCGGCGATCTCGCCTTCATGGACCGCGTCCACATCCTCTTCGCGCTCGCAAGCGCGTGCGAGGCGCGCGGCGAATACGAGGAGGCCTTCGCCCGCTACGAGGAAGGCAACCGGCTGAAGCGCGAACAGAGCGGCTACGACGCCGACAGGATGAGCGCCGAGCTTGCACGCCAGAAGGCGGTCTGCACGCGTGAGCTGTTCGCCGCGAAGGCCGGCATGGGCTGCTCTGCGCCCGATCCGATCTTCATCGTCGGCCTGCCGCGCGCCGGCTCGACGCTGCTCGAACAGATTCTCGCCTCGCACAGCCGGATCGACGGCACGCTCGAACTGCCCGACATGCTCGCCATCGCGCACCGCCTGCGCGGCCGCAAGGCCGGGGAATCGCGCTATCCCGACGTGTTGCGCGAACTGGAAGCGGAGCAGTGCGAAAAGTTGGGCCGTCACTATATCGACAGCACCCGCATCCATCGCCAGGACGCGCCGTTGTTCATCGACAAGATGCCGAACAACTTCCGTCACGTCGGCCTCATTCACCTGATCCTGCCCAATGCGAAGATCATCGACGCGCGCCGCGACCCGATGGATTGCTGCTTCTCCGGCTTCAAGCAGCTCTTTGCCGAGGGTCAGGAATTCACCTACGGACTCACCGAGATTGGCCGCTACTATCGCGACTATGTCGATCTCATGGCGCATTGGGACGCGGTGCTGCCCGGCAAGGTCCTGCGCGTGCAGCATGAGGACGTGCTGGACGACCTCGAGGGCCAGGTCCGCCGGATGCTCGACTATCTCGACCTCCCCTTCGAGGAACGCTGCCTGAACTTTCACCAAACCGACCGGGCGGTGCGCACGGCCAGCTCAGAACAGGTGCGCCGTCCGATCAGCCGGGCGGGTCAGGGAGCCTGGCGACCGTTCGAGCCCTGGCTGGGCGAGCTCGTCGCGGGCCTCGCCGCCTAGATCCCCTCGGGTCTCGACGCCCATCCGGGCATGATCGTGCCTCCCGGGGCAGCGCCGCCGGGAAGGCCTTCGGGCGCGCCGCCCGCGCGAAACGAGACCCTCGCAAGGCTCAAGATGCCGGCCCTCGTTATCTGGCCTGCGAACATCGGCATACTTCTTCTTTCTTCGGGACACGCGGCGGTCGAAGCTTTGGCCGGCGATGGGAGTCCGCGCGGCTCGCACGGGGATTCCTCCAGAAGTTCGGAGACTGAGTAGATGACGAGTTCCAGATCGGCAGCCTTCTTCGGCTTGCTGATGATTCTTGCCGCGCCTGTGACTGCGCAGGTGGAACCGAACCCGGCAAAGGGCAAGATCCTGTTCATGCAATGCGCCGCATGCCACGCAACGACCGCCGATGCGCCCGAGAAGGTCGGCCCGTCGCTTTTCGGGATCTACGGCGCCAAGGTCGCAACCCGCCCCGACTTCACCTATTCCAAGTCGATGGCGGAAGAGGCGTTCCGCTGGGACGACGCGCACCTCGCCAAGTTCCTTCAGAAGCCGAGCGGCCTGGTACCGGGCACCAAGATGGTGTTCGGGGGCATCGCCGATCCCGCCCGGCGGGCCGATATCATCGCCTATCTGAAATCGCTGAAATGACATCTCCGAAGTCTCCCGACCGGCTGGCCGGCGGCCTCGCCCGCCGCGAGGTGCTGCTGGGAGGGCTCGTGCTCGGGCTCGCGACCGGAGCAGGCGCCCGCGCCCGGGTGGCGAAGGCCGGCGAGGGCGCGACGCTCAATGCCTTCGTCTCGATCGCGCCGGGCGGCGAGGTCGTCATCGTCACGCCCGGCGCCGAAATGGGGCAAGGCGTGGCGAACGGCATGCCCAAGATCGTCGCCGAGGAACTCGACGCGGACTGGGCGAACGTCAAAGTCACTCTTTCGGGTTACGCCCCGGACTATCTCAGTCCCGTCAACAAGCGCCAGCGCAGCGCGAACAGCGACGGCATAACCAGCTACTACGATGCTTTGCGCAAGGTCGGAGCGACCGCGCGGGCCATGCTGGTGGCGGCCGCGGCGCAGCGCTGGTCGATCGAGCCGGCGAAGATCACCACGCGCGAGGGCATGCTGCTCCATCCCGACGGCCGGACCATGCTGCGCTATGGCGACGTCGCGGCCGAGGCGGCCGCCCTGCCCGTGCCCGGGACGGTCGCGCTCAAGGACCCGAGCGCGTTCAGGCTCATCGGCAAGGATTTCCCGCGAAAGGACATCGCGGCGAAAGTGATGGGTTCGGCGGGCTTCGGCATGGACCTGGACCTGCCGGGCCTGCTCTACGCCGCGATCGTTCACGTGCCGGTCGCCGGCGCCAGGCTGCTCGGCTTCAACGCCGATGCGGCGACAGCCATGCCGGGCGTGCACAAGGTCGTGCAGGTGGACAATGCCGTCGGCGTCATCGCCGACAGCTACTGGCAGGCGCAGAAGGCCGCCGACACGATCGAACTCGACGTCGACACCGTGCCGCTCATGGACGGCGACAGGGTTCGCGAAACCATTCTCGCCGCACTCGATGCGCCGGGCGAAGGCCTGCTTCCGTTCCCGGTCGGCTTCACCGACGGCAAGTTCGACATGGGCGCCTCCAGCGAAGAGATCGAAGCCGGCCTGGCGGCTTCGGATGCCACCTTCGAGGCGGTCTACGAGGTGCCCTATCTCGCCCACGCGACGATGGAGCCGCTCTGCGCCACGGCGAAGGTGGAAAACGGCGCCTGCGAGATCTGGGCGCCGACCCAGGCCGCCGACGCCATCCCGCCCGACATCGAGCAGGCCACCGGCATTCCCGCCGCGTCTGTCAAGGTGAACCGCACCTTCCTCGGCGGCGGTTTCGGACGAAAGAACGAGCGCGATTTCCTTGTCGAATCGGTCAAGCTCGCGGCGGCGATGCCGGGACGCCCGGTGATGATGGTGTGGAGCCGTCAGGAGGACACCCGCCACGATTACTATCGGCCGGCCTTTGCCGCGCGCATCCGCGCGGGACTTGCCGAAGACGGCGCGATCGCGGCCATGCACGGGCGCATTGCCGGTCAGCCGCTGATGACCACCGCACCATTTCGTCGCCCCGGCATCGCCGACTTCGGCATGGTCGGCGAACTCGTCTCCAGCACCTATCCGATCGCCTTGCGCAAGGCCGAGGCGGTCGAGATCGAGGCGCCGCTGCGCACCGGGTACTGGCGCTCGGTCTCGGCCTCGCAGAACGGGTTCTTCTTCGAATCCGCCATCGACGAACTCGCGGCCATGCAGAAGCGCGATCCGCTGGAATACCGCCGCGCGCTCTCCATCGCCGACCCGCGCTCGCTCGCCGCGCTCGATCTGCTTGCGGAGAAGTCGGGATGGGGCAAGGAAATGAAGCCGGGCCGCGGCATGGGCTGCGCGTTGACGAGCGGATGGAACGCACGGTGCGCCCAGGCGATCGAGGTGGAAGTCACCGACACCACGCTCGAGGTCAAGCGCATCGTCTGCACTTTCGACTGCGGCCAGATGATCGATCCCGACAACGTCGTCGCGCAGATCGAGGGCGGCATCGTCTTCGGACTTTCGGCCGCGTTGTTCGGCAAGATCACCGTCAAGGAGGGCGTCGTCGAACAGTCCAGTTTCGCGGACTATCCGGTCGTGCTGCTGCGCTCGGCACCGGCGATCGAGGTCCATCTGATCGAGAGCGGCGCGCCGCTCGGCGGGGTCGGCGAAACCGGCGTGCCCGCCGTGGCTCCGGCGCTGACCGGCGCGATCTTCGCCGCCACCGGCAAGCGCGTGCGCAAACTTCCCATTGTCGATGCCGGATTCGAGGTCGCCCTGTGATGCGTTCATTCAAGTTTCTCGTGCCTGCCGCGGTCGGCGCAACGTTGATCGCCTCGGGCACAAGTCATGCCGCCGACGCGGCCCCGACACCTGGCACGACCTTCGTCGACGGCGAGGGACTGCCCGAGATGGTCGTGATCGCGCCCGGCGAATTCGATATGGGCGCCGATGGCGGCGAGCCCGGCCGCTACGAAGGGCCGGTGCATCACGTCACGATCGACTACAGCTTCGCGGTCGGCGTGACACCGGTAACGTACGCGCAGTTCGCCAAGTTCGTCGACGATACCGGATACGAAGCCGCGACGGGCTGCTGGGTGCCCCGTGAGGGCACGTATGTCGAGATCGAGGGCTCGAACTGGCAAAATCCCGCGATCGGCCGCGAACCCGAACCCGGCGAACCCGTCGTGTGCATCGACTGGAACGATGCGAAAGCCTACGTGGATTGGCTCGCCAGCACGACCGGCGAGCCCTACCGCCTGCTGAGCGAGGCCGAATGGGAATACGTGGCGCGCGCCGGGACCATGACCCGCTTCACCTGGGGCGACGATCCCGAAGGCGCCTGCGAGAACGCGAACCTGCTCGATGCCTCTGGACCGAAAGCGATGATCGTCACCGGCGAACCGACCGAGTGCTCGGATGGCTATCCCGGTCTCGCTCCGGCGGGCAGCTTCGCCCCCAACGCCTTCGGCGTGCGCGACATGGTCGGCAACGTCTGGACCTGGGTCGAGGACTGTTACGCCATGCCCTATCCCGAGGATGGCCCGACCAATGGCAAGCCGCAGCTCGAGAAGGGCTGTGACCGACGCGGCGCGCGCGGATCGAGTTGGGGTACCACCTATTCTCGCGCGCACCCGACGTTCCGGGGCCGCGATCCGGTGACGCTGGTCAGCCAATTGTTCGGCGTGCGCGTTGCGAGGGACCTGAAATGACGATTTCCCTGAAGGTCAACGGCCGCGAGCGGACCGTCGACGTCGCGCCCGACACGCCGCTGCTCTGGGTGCTGCGCGATCGGTTGAAGCTCAAGGGCACCAAGTTCGGCTGCGGCGTGGGCGTGTGCGGTTCGTGCACGGTCCATGTCGACGGCATGGCGGTGCGCAGTTGCTCGGTGGCGGTCTCCGATGTCGGCGACATGGCGGTGACCACGATCGAGGGGCTGGCAGAGGGACCGGAGGGGACGCCCGGTGCGATCCAGCAAGCCTGGATCGAGGAGCAGGTGCCGCAATGCGGCTATTGCCAACCCGGCATGATCATGGCCGTCGCGGCGATGCTCGAAACCACGCCGAACCCGACCGACGCCGACATCGACGATCAGATCACCAATGTCTGCCGCTGCGGCACCTATCCCCGGCTGCGGCGGGCGATCCACCGCGCGGCCAAGGCGAAGGGAGCGCAGGCATGATGAAGAGGCGCACGTTTCTCGCCGGTACCGCCGCCGGCGCGCTGCTGCCGCTGGTGCGCACCGCGGCCATGGCCCGGTCGATGCCCGAGGTCGACGTGCTGGTGATCGGCGCGGGGCTGAGCGGGCTCTACGCCGCCTCGCTGCTCGAAAGCGTGGGCAGCCAGGTCATGGTGATCGAGGGCCGCAATCGCGTGGGCGGACGCGTGCTCTCGCTCGACGACGTGAACGGCAGCCCCGAGGCGGGAGCCAACTCGATGCTTTCCGCGTATGGCCGGGCGCTCGATCTCGCCCATCGTTTCGAACTGCCGCTGATCAACGGGGTCGAGCGGCCGAAAGCATCGCCCGCCGTGCTCCACATCGGCGGCCGGACGATGACTCTCGCCGAATGGAAGGACGCTCCGTCCAATCCCTTCGCGGGCGACCGCCGCGCGGTTCCGCCTGCGGCGCTCTGCTGGATGGAGACGGGCAAGTTCAACCCGATCACCACGTCCGACGGCTGGTGCGATCCGGCGAACGCCGAACTCGACATCTCGATGCAGCAGTTCCTGAGCGAGCGCGGCTTTTCCCCGGCCGAGATCCGTCTCGCGCATGACGTGAACCCGGCCTACGGTGAGCATGCGTCGGGCGTCAGCCTGCTCAACTGGCTGTTCGTCGCCAACTTCTTCAAGGCCCAGCAGGCCGCCGGCGGAGCCGAATGGTCGGTGCTTGGCGGCAACTCGCGCCTGCCCGAGGCGCTCGCGAACTCGTTGCAGAACGAGATCGTCTTCAGAAAGAAGGTCGTCGCCATCAAGACGTCGAGCGCGGGCGCCGAAGTGCACTGCGCGGACGGCACGCGCATCACCGCCGGGCACGTGATCTGCTCGATACCGCTCGCGACGATGGCGAACGTCGCGTTCGATCCGCCGCTGCCGCCGCTCCAGGCCAAGGCCGTGGCCGAAGTGCCGCACATGAAGATCACCCAGACCCACTTCGAAGTAACCGAGCCGTTCTGGGAAGCCGACGGCATCGCTCCCGACATGTGGACCGATACCGATCTCGGCGTGCTTTCCTCGATCCGCGGCGGCGAAGACCCCAAGCAGATCACCAGCCTGACCGCCTGGGCTCGCGGCACCACCGCCGAGCGCGTCGATGCGCTCGACGAGGAGGCCGCGCGCGAGCACGTGCTCGCCGAACTCGTGCGGCTGCGCCCGGCCGCCGAGGGCAAGGTCCGCGTCGCCGGCTTCAAGTCGTGGCAGAAGGACGAATTCTCGCTGGGCGACTGGGTCGTTTGGAAGCCCGGCCAGCCCACGACGCTGGCCCGCGAAGTCGGCAAGGCGCATGGCCGCATCCATTTCTGCGGAGAGCACACCGCGCTCGTCAACCGGGGCATGGAAGGCGCGCTCGATTCGGGCGAACGCGCGGCGCTCGAAATCATCGATCCCTGACTGCGTGGGGCCGCGCGGGCCGCTCGTCAGGAGAGAGGCGGGAGGAGGTCGGCGCGAGGTGCGCCGCGATCGACGCGAAACCCGTAGCGCGACGGGACGTCGGCAGGAGGCTCCCAGGCGAAGGCCGATAGCGTGTGATCCTCCCAGTCGGCGCCAGCCAATGGCTCGCCGTCGAGGCCCGTCCATATGCCCTCTTCGGGGAACGTGAGGAAGGCCACGCGATCCTCGGCGATCGCCGCCGCGCGCCGCGCCGACAGATCGCAGACATGGGCCTCAAGCGCCTCGTCGCGCGCGGCCCAGTCGACCCACCCGATCGCGTTGTCCTGGCAATAGGCGTTGTTGTTGCCCTGCTGGCTGCGCGCGAACTCGTCGCCCGCCGTGAGCATGATCGTGCCCGTGGAGGCGAACAGCGTGCCGAGCATGGCGCGCAAGTACGCGGATCGGGCCGCGCGCACGCCGGGATCGTCGCTCGGCCCTTCCACGCCGCAATTCCACGAGTGGTTGTCGCCATGCCCGTCGCGGTTCTCCTCGCCGTTCGCCCAGTTGTGGCGATCGCGATAGGAGACGGTGTCGGCAAGGGCGAAGCCGTCATGCGCGGCGAGGAAATTGACCGAGCGGCTGCACGCCTTGCCGAACAGGTCGGCGGAGCCCGCGATCCGCGTTGCCAGGTCCGCGGCCCGCCCGTCGCCGCGCCAGAACCGGCGCGCGTCGTCGCGAAAGCGGTCGTTCCATTCGAGCCAGTTCTCCGGGAATTGCCCGAGCTGGTAGCCGCCCGGACCGATATCCCAGGGCTCGGCGATCAAGACCCGGTCGGCAAGGACCGGGTCAGCGGCGATCTCGGCGAAGATCGGCGCGTCCGCGGTGAAACCCGGACCGCGCGCGAGAACCGGCGCGAGGTCGAAACGGAAGCCGTCGATGCCGCAGCAGGCAACGAAATGGCGCATGGCATCGAGCGCCAGCCGCCGCACCGTGGGCTGCGCGAAGTCGAGCGTGTTGCCGCATCCGGTATCGTTGATCAGCGCTCCGTCCGGTGCGCGCGCATAGGCCGCGTCGTCAAGCCCGCGCAGCGAGAGCACCCCGCCCAGCGTGTCGCTCTCACCGCTGTGGTTGAACACCACGTCGAGGATGACGCCGATGCCTTCGGCGTGGAGCGCCGCCACGGTTTCGCGCAGCTCGGCGACGCCGCCCGGACACAGGCCCGGATCGAGCGCCATCATCGCGACCGGATTGTAGCCCCAGGCATTGGCCAGCCCGAGCCGCGGCAAGTGGCGCTCGTCGATCCAGGCGACCACGGGCATGAGTTCGACGGCACTGACCTTGAGCTTGCGCAGATGCGCAATCATCGCCGGCTGCGCCAGCGCCGCGACAGTGCCGCGCAGGCCCTCCGGCACCTCGGGATGGAGCATGGTGAAGCCGCGCACGTTGAGTTCGTAGACGAGCCCGCCCGGAGCGAAGCGCGGCGGCCCGGCGGGCACCTCGCCTCCCGGCGCGGGAACGATCGCGCGCGGAACGATGTCGGCGGTGTCCTCGCCGAACACCGCCAAGCGCGGGCTCTGGACGAAGCGCCGGTCGAGTTCGACCGCATAGGGATCGACCAGAAGCTTGGCCGGATCAAACCAGCGACCCTGTTCGGGCGCCCATTCCCCCTCGGCGCGATAGCCGTAGCGCGCGCCGCGCAGATCGCCCGGCATTTCGAGCACCCAGTCCTCGCCGTTGCGGCACATGCGATGGCGCGTTTCGCGATTGCTTTCGAAAAGGCACAGCCAGAGGGCCTCGGCGAGCGGCGCGCGCGCCTTGAAGCGAGTGACCCCGCCCTCGACCTGTGCGCCCAGCCGCGTCATGCGAGCAGCGAGCGATAGAGCGCGGCATAGGCCCTCCCGCTCGCGCCCCACGAGAAATCGGCAGCCATGCCGTTGCTCTGGATCTGCCGCCAGACCTCTGGCCGGGAGAAGAGCGCGACGGTGCGCGACAGCGCGCTCGAGAGGGTGTGGTAGCCCACCGGCTCGTGCTGCACGCCCGTCGCCACGCCCGCCATCAGCGCGGCGGGATTGGCGTCGATCACCGTATCGGCCAGCCCGCCGGTCCGCGCCACCACCGGTACGCAGCCATAGGCAAGACCGTAGAGTTGGGTGAGCCCGCAAGGCTCGAACCGCGAAGGCACGAGGATGGCGTCACCGCCGCCCTGCATGCGGTGCGACAACTCTTCGTCATAGCCGATGCGCACCGCGACGCGGCCCGGGTAGCGCGCGGCGGCTTCGTGGAAGCCCTCCTCGATCGCCGCATCGCCCGAGCCGAGCAACGCCAGCCGCCCGCCAATCCCGACAAGATGGTCGAGGCATTCGAGCAAGACGTCCATGCCCTTTTGCCAGGTGAGCCGGCTGATCACGATGAACAGCGGGCCATCGCCCGGCTCGAGGCCGAACTCGGCCTCGAGCGCGCGCTTGTTGCCCTGCCGCCGCGCGAGCGTGCGCACGGTGTAGCGCTGCCGCAGCGCGCGATCGGTCTGCGGGTTCCACAAGGCGGTGTCGATGCCGTTGAGAATCCCCGAAACGTCATGCCCGCGCGCCCGGATCAGCCCGTCGAGCCCCATGCCGAATTCGGGACTGCGGATCTCGGCGGCGTAAGTCGGGCTCACCGTAGTCACCGCCGAGGCCGTGGCGAGCCCCGCCTTGAGCATGCCGACGCCGCCGTGATTCTCGACCCCGTCGATCGACCAGGCCGCTCGCGGCAGGCCGATCCGGGGAAACACTTCGGCGCCGAACCAGCCCTGGAAGGCCATGTTGTGGATCGTCAGCACCGACGGCACCGGGCGGTCCGAAAGCGGGGCATAGCGCAAGTACGCGCTGGTCATCGCCGACTGCCAGTCGTGCGTGTGGACCAGATCGAAGCCGGCCCCCTTCGGACCGACGCCGCCCGCGACATCGGCCGCCGCGCGGGCGAGAGCGCAGAAACGGCGCCAGTTGTCCGACCAGTCCGTCCCGGAGGGATCGGCATAGAGGCCGCCGTCGCGCTGGTAGAGCCCCGGCGCATCGAGCACCAGCAGCCGCGTCCCCTCAAGCGTGCGCGAAAGCAGCCGCGCCGGCTCGCCCAGCAGCGAGTCCCAAGCGTGAAGCACTCTCGCGCGCTTGGTCGCCTGCATCACCGCCGGGTAGCCGGGCAGCAGCGTGGTGACCTCGACGCCCTCGTCGGCGAGCGCGGCCGGAAGGGCGCCGACGACATCGGCCAGTCCCCCGGTCTTGACCAGGGGAACGGCCTCGGAGGCTACGGACAGGACTTTCAACGTATCACTGCTCTGCGAGGCGATCGATCATCTGCTTGGTGATGAGGCATACGCCCTTGTCGGTCCGCCGGAAACGCTTCGCGTCGAGTTCGGGGTCCTCGCCGACGACGAGCCCTTCGGGAATGCGCACGCCCGAATCGATAATCACGCGCGAAAGCTGCGCGCCGCGCCCGATGTTGCAGTGGGGCAGGATCACCGCCTCGCTGGCGCGCGAGTAGCTGCCCATCTTCACCCCGGTCATCAACAGCGAGCGGTGCACGGTCGATCCCGAGACGATGCAGTCGTTCGACACCAGCGAGGATATCGCCATGCCCCTGCGCCCATCCTCGTCGTGGACGAACTTGGCGGGCGCGGCGACGACCGCGTCGGACCAGATCGGCCAATCGCGGTCGTACATGTCGAGCTTTGGCACGGTATCGGTGAGGTCGAGATTGGCCTCGAAATAGGCATCGACGGTCCCCGCGTCGCGCCAGTATTCCTCGATCTCCTCGGCCGCGCGGATACAGCTTGCGGTGAAGCGGTGCGCCTGCGCCTTGCCGTGCTTGACCATCCACGGAATGATGTCGCCGCCGAAATCACGCGTCGAGTTCGGGTCGGCCGCATCGCGATGGAGCTGATCGAACAGCACCGAGGTCTTGAATACGTAGATGCCCATGGAGGCCAGCGCCATGTCGGGCTCGCCGGGAATCCCCGGAGGGTCGGCCGGCTTCTCCACGAAGGCGGTGATACAGTCCTTCTCGTCGACGTGCATGACCCCGAAGGCCGTCGCTTCCATGCGCGGGACGACGAGGCAGCCGACGGTGACGTCGGCGCCCGAGTTGACGTGCTCCTGCAACATCAACTCGTAGTCCATCTTGTAGACGTGGTCGCCCGCGAGGATGACCATGTATTCCGGCCCGTGCGCGGCGATGATGTCGATGTTCTGGTAGACCGCGTCGGCGGTGCCCTCGTACCACTGCGTTTCCGAAACGCGCTGGCTGGCGGGCAGGATATCGAAGCTCTCGTTGCGCTCGGGCCGCATGAAGTTCCACGCCCGCTGCATGTGGCGGATGAGGCTATGCGCCTTGTACTGCGTGGCCACGCCAATGCGGCGAATGCCCGAATTGATCGCGTTCGACAGCGCGAAGTCGATGATCCGCGCCTTGCCGCCGAAATAGACCGCGGGCTTCGCGCGATTGTCGGTCAGCTCCTTGAGCCGGCTGCCGCGTCCTCCGGCCAGCACATAGGCCATGGCGTCGCGCGCCAAGGGTTGTCCGCTCGGTCTCCTCATATCCCGCCCTCTCCAAAACTGTAGGCCTCAGTCCCCGAACTCGAGGAAAATCGTCGCCAGCGGCGGCAGGGTGAGGCTTGCCTCACCGCCTTCGGCCTTGACGCGTCCCCAATTGCCTTGCCCGCTCCCGCCGTAGTTGGTGGAGTCGGTGTTGATCCGCTCGAGCCACACGCCGTCGTGCGGCAGCGGCACGCGATAGTGCGACCGCAAGGTCGGCGTCATGTTGCTCACGACCGCGACGGGCTTTTCGCCGGGGGCCTTGCGCAGCCAGGCGAAGACAGAGTTCTGCGCGTCATCGACGATCAGCCACTCAAAGCCCTCACCCTCGCAGTCGCGCGCATGCAGCGCCGGCCGCTGGCAGTAGAAGCGGTTGAGATCGCGCACGAGATTGCGCACGCCTTCGTGCGCGGGGGCCTCGCGCAGTTCCCAGTCGAGCGGGCGATCCTCGCTCCACTCGCGGCGCTGCGCGAATTCCTGGCCCATGAACAGCAGCTTCTTGCCCGGATAGCCCCACATCAGCCCGTAGTAGGCGCGCAGGTTGGCGAACTGCTGCCAGTCGTCGCCGCTCATCTTGGCGAGCAGCGAACCCTTGCCGTGCACGACCTCGTCGTGGCTGAGCGGCAGCACGAAATTCTCGTTGAAGGCGTACATCAGGCCGAAGGTTATATCTTCATGATGAAACTTCCGGTGCACCGGCTCGCGGCGCATGTACTCCAGCGTATCGTGCATGAAGCCCATGTTCCACTTGAAGCCGAAGCCGAGGCCGCCTTCGTGCGCGGGCAGAGTGACCCCGGGCCAGGCGGTCGATTCCTCGGCAAAGGTCATTACGCCCGGATGCTGGCCGTAGAGCGCGCGGTTCATCGCGCGCAGGAACTCGACCGCTTCCCAATTCTCGCGCCCGCCCTCCTGGTTGGGAACCCACTCCCCTTCCTTGCGCGAATAATCGCGGTAGAGCATCGAAGCCACGGCATCGACGCGTAGCCCGTCGACATGGTAGCGCTCGGCCCAGAACAGCGCGTTGTTGACGAGGAAGCTCATCACCTCGCGCCGTCCGAAATTGTAGATCAGCGTGTTCCAGTCGGGATGATAGCCGAGCCTGGGATCATCGTGCTCGTAGAGCGCGGTGCCGTCGAAGCGGATCAGCCCGTGCTCGTCGGTCGGGAAGTGAGCAGGCACCCAGTCGACCAGCACGCCGATCCCGGCACGGTGCGCGCCGTCGACGAAGCGGGCGAAGCCCGCGGGCTCGCCAAAGCGCGAGGACGGGGCGAACAGGCCGGTCGTCTGGTAGCCCCACGAGGGATCGTAGGGGTGCTCAGAGACCGGCAGGAACTCGATATGGGTGAAGCCCATGTCGACGACGTAGGGGATGAGCCGGTCGGCGAGGTCGTCCCAGTTAAGGTACCAGTTCCAGCGATCGCGGTTCCACGATCCGGCGTGGACCTCGTAGATCGAGATCGGCTGGCGGCGCGCATCGACCGAGGCCCAGTGCTCGCGGTGGCCCGTATCGCCCCAGTCCTGCTTGCCCGGACGCATCGTCACCGATGCCGTGTGCGGGCGGACCTCGGCGGCGAAGGCGAAGGGGTCCGCCTTGAGTGGCTGGACCATCCCGTCCGGCCCGACGATGCGGAACTTGTAGGTGCGGTATTCGCCGATGTCGGGAATGAAGATTTCCCAAACGCCGATGTCGCGGCGGTTGCGCATCGGATGACGGCGCGCATCCCAGTCGTTGAAATCGCCGACGAGACTGACGAGCCGCGCATTCGGGGCCCAGACCGCGAAATGCACGCCGCTCGTGCCCTCGTGCTCGATCACATGCGCGCCGAGCTTGTCGAACAGTCGAAAGTGCGTGCCCTGCGCGATCAGCAGATCGTCGATCGGGCCGAGCACCGGGCCGAACGTATAGGGGTCGGTGACCAGCCAGTCGTAGCCGCCGGCGGAGCAGCGATAGCGCAAGGGTTCCGGCTTGCCCGGCAGCGCGCCTTCGAACAGCCCGCGCTCGTCGGCCGGTTCGAGCGCACCCAGCAGCCGCCCGTCGAGCGAGAAGACCTCCACCTGCTCGGCGCCCGGCAGAATAGCGCGAGCGAAGCTGCCGCCGGGCGCCTCGTGAATGCCGAGGAGGGAAAAGGGATCGGCGTGCGTGCCTTCCAGAAGTGCGTCAATGGCCTCTTGAGGCGGCTTCACATGACCTTCCAGATATCTTTCGCATATTCGGCGATGGTCCTGTCGGAGGAGAACCAGCCCACATTGGCAATGTTGCGGATCGCCGAAGCGCACCACCCGGCGGGGTCCTCCCATCGCTTGTCGACGGTGCGCTGCGCGGCGGCATAGCCGTCGAAATCGGCGGCGAGCATGAACCAGTCGCGCTCGTAGATCCCGCCGATCAGATCGGCGTAACGATCGCGGTCGTCCGGCGAGAAGACACCCGTCGCGATCGCCGAAAGCGCCTGGGAAAGCTCGAGCGATGCCTCGATCACCGCGCGCGGATCGTAGCCGTCGGCGCGGCGCGCGGCGACCTCGGCGGCGGTCAGGCCGAAGATGACGATGTTGTCGTCGCCCACCTTGTCCTTGATCTCGATATTGGCGCCGTCGAGCGTGCCGATCGTCAGCGCGCCGTTGAGCGCGAACTTCATGTTGCCGGTGCCCGAGGCCTCCATGCCCGCGGTCGAGATCTGCTCGGACAGATCCGCCGCCGGAATGATCCGCTCGGCGAAGCTCACGTTGTAGTTCGGCACGAACACGACCTTGAGCAGCCCGCCAACGGAGGGGTCGGAATTGATGCGCCGCGCGATATCGTTGGCCAGTTTGATGACGAGCTTGGCGTTGTGATAGCTCGGCGCCGCCTTGCCGCCGAAGATCTTCACCCGCGGCACCCAGTCACGCTCGGGATGGCTGCGGATCTGATCGTAGAGCGCCACGGTCTCGACCAGGTTGAGGAGCTGGCGCTTGTATTCGTGGATACGCTTGATCTGGACGTCGAACAGCGCGTCGGGATCGAGCCGGACGCCCATCGTGCGCTTGATGTGATCGGCGAGCGCGACCTTGTTGGCGCGCTTCACCGCCCGGACCTTATCGCAAAGCGCGGCGTCGTCGGCAAAGGCGTTCAGCGCGGAAAGCTCTTCGGCATCGTCGAGGAAGCCGTCGCCGATCACCTCCGTGATGACGCTGGTCAGTCCGGGATTGCATTGCTGCAGCCAGCGGCGCGGGGTGACGCCGTTGGTCTTGTTGTTGATCCGTGTCGGGTAGAGCTTGTGGAGATCGGCGAAGACGGTCTCCTTCATCAGCTCGGTGTGCAACGCCGCCACGCCGTTGATCGAATGCGAGCCGGAAAAGGCGAGGTTGGCCATGCGCACGCGCCGCTCGCCGCCCTCGTCGATCAGCGAGATCGCCGCGATCATCGCATCGTCGAAACCAGCCTTGCGCGCTTCGCGCAGGACGCGGCTGTTGATCGCGTAGATGAGCTGCATGTGCCGCGGCAAGAGCTGCTCGAACATCGGCAGGGGCCAGGACTCTAACGCCTCGGGCAAAAGCGTGTGGTTCGTGTAGGAGACCGTCTTCTGGGTCAGAACCCAGGCCTCGTTGAATTCCAGCCCGTGTTCGTCGACCAGCAGCCGCGTCAGTTCGGCGACGGCGATCGCGGGGTGCGTGTCATTGAGCTGGATTGCCGCCTTGTCGCACAGCGTGCGGATATCGCCCTCGTACTGGACGTGCCGGCGCACGATGTCCTGGATCGAGGCGGCGGTGAAGAAATACTCCTGCCGCAGCCGCAGTTCCTGCCCCGCCTTGTGCGAATCGGCGGGGTAGAGCACGCGCACGAGGCTGTCGGCGCGCATCTGTTCGGTGAGAGCGCCGATGTGGTCGCCCGCGTTGAAGGCGTCGAGCTTGATCGGATCGATCGCCGAAGCCGTCCAGAGCCGCAGGGTGTTGACGCGCTTGCCGCGCCAGCCGACGACCGGGGTATCGACGGCGGTCGCCTCGATTTCCTCGGCCGGGACCCAGACGACTCCGTCGCCCTGGGGATTCACTTCGCCGCCGAAGCCGATGAGGTAGGCGCTTTCGCGCCGCTCGAACTCCCACGGGTTGCCGTGCGCGAGCCAGTTTTCGGGGAGTTCGACCTGCCAGCCATCGTCGATGCGCTGGCGGAACATGCCGTTCACATAGCGGATGCCATAACCGTAAGCGGGAATGTCGAGCGTCGCCAGGCTCTCCATGAAGCAGGCGGCGAGGCGGCCGAGACCGCCGTTGCCGAGCGCGGCGTCGGGTTCCAGTTCCTCGAGCGCGGCGAGTTCGAGGTCGTGCTTGCCGAGCGCGCCTTCCATCACCTCGGTCAGTCCGAGATTGGAGATCGCATCGCGCAGCAGGCGACCGATCAGGAACTCCATCGAGAGATAGTAGACCCGCTTGTCGCCCGCCTCGTACGTCCGCCGGGTCGATCCGATCCAGCGGTCGATGACCTCGTCGCGCAAGGCGAGAATCGCGGCATTGTACCAGTCGTGCTCCTTGGCCGCGCGTTCGTCCTTGCCGACGCGGTGGCGCAGCACGTCGATGATGCGCGCGTCCATCTCTTCGATCTTGCTGGAAGCGGAAGTAGTAGCCACGCCGCGAACTCCCGATAGTGCGGCCGCCGCGCGACAGCGCGAGCGGCCCGAGGTCAGCGCCCAGAGGCTCCGAGCGCCTCCCTCACCGACTGCCTTATGCCCAGGTAATCATGGCTATTCGCGGATGCGCCTCGCCGCAAGTGCGTTTGTGCACTGCCGCATAAATTTTGCGCCAGCCTTCGTCCCGGCGATCAGGAGCGCCCCACCGAGACATAGCTGAATCCCGCCTGCCGCACGTCGTCGGGATCGTAGATGTTGCGCAGATCGACCAGCACCCGGCTTTTCGCAAGCTGCTTCACCTTGGCGAGATCGAGGGCGCGGAACGCGTCCCACTCGGTGACGATGACGACCACGTCCGCACCGTCGATCGCCTCGTAGACGCCTTCGGTCATCTCGACATCGGGCATCAACGGACGGGCAAGCTCCATGCCCTCGGGATCGTAGGCGGCAACCGAGACACCGGCGTCGATCAGCGTCTGCGCGACGGCGATCGCGGGCGAATCGCGCATGTCGTCGGTATTCGGCTTGAAGGTCAGGCCCAGCAGCGCGACCCGCTTGCCGCGCGCCGCGTCCTGTCCGCCCAGCGCCTCGATCACCTTGCGGCCCATCGCGCGCTTGCGGCTGTCGTTGACCTTGACCACCGCCTCGATGATACGCAGCGGGCTCTCGTAGTCCTCCGCCGTCTTGAGCAGCGCCAGCGTGTCCTTGGGAAAGCACGAACCGCCGTAACCGGGCCCGGCATGGAGAAACTTGCTGCCGATCCGGCCATCGAGACCGATGCCCCGCGCCACGTCCTGGACGTTGCCGCCGACCTTCTCGCACAAGTCCGCCATCTCGTTGATGAAGGTGATCTTCGTCGCGAGGAAGGCGTTGGCGGCGTACTTGATCACCTCGGCCGAGCGACGCGAGGTGAACAGGATCGGCGATTCATTGAGAAACAGCGGCCGATAGACCTCGCGCATCACTTCGCGGCCGAAATCATCCTCGGCGCCGATGACGATGCGGTCGGGCCGCTTGAAGTCGCCGATGGCCGCGCCTTCGCGCAGAAACTCCGGGTTCGAGACGACCGCGACCTTGTGCGGCGTGCCGCTATCGGCGATGATTCGCTCCACTTCGTCGCCAGTGCCGACCGGAACCGTCGACTTGGTGACGACGACCGCGTCGCCCGTCAGCGCCTCGCCGACCTCGCGGGCCACGGCATAGACGAACGAGAGGTCGGCATGGCCGTCGCCGCGGCGCGAGGGCGTGCCCACGGCGATGAAGATCGCATCGGCGCCGTCGATACCCTCGGCCAGATCGGTGGTGAAGGTCAGCCGCCCCGCCTTCGCGTTGGCTTCGACAAGCGCGTCGAGGCCCGGCTCGTAGATCGGCATGACGCCCGCATGCAGGCGGTCAATCTTGGACTGATCCTTGTCGATGCAAACGACATCGTGGCCGAAATCGGCGAAGCATGCGCCGGACACGAGGCCCACGTAGCCCGAACCCACCATCGCGATCTTCATAGCATCTCCATTGCTGCACCTGCGAAAGGGCTTCTAGCCACCAAAGCGCGCGAAGAAAATCACGAACCCGTGTAGTTTCGGAACCAATTCACGAATTTCGGAACACCTTCCTCGATGGCCGTGGTCGGCGCATAGCCCGTATCGCGGCTGAGCGCGTCGATATCCGCAAAGGTGCGTTGGACGTCGCCGGGCTGCATCGGCATCATGCGCATCTCGGCCTTTCGGCCGCACGCCTCCTCTAGCACCGCGATCAAGCGCATGAGGTGTTCGCTGCGGTGGTTGCCGATGTTGTAGAGGGCGTGCGGCTTCACGCTGCCGCCCGGCTTCATTTGGCCATCGTCGCGCGGCGGCCGCTCGAGACAGGCGACGACGCCGGCGACGATATCGTCGATGTAGGTGAAGTCGCGGTACATGTCCCCGTTGTTGTAGACCTCGATCGGTCGCCCGGAGAGGATGCGCTCGGCGAACTTCCACATCGCCATGTCGGGCCGCCCCCAGGGGCCGTAGACGGTGAAGAAACGCAGTCCCGTCAGTGGGATGCGGAACAAGTGCGCGTAAGTCTCGCTCATCAGTTCGTCGGCGCGCTTGGTCGCCGCGTAGAGCGAGACCGGATTGTCGGTGCGGTCGTCGACCGAGAACGGCACCTTCTGGTTGCCGCCGTAGACCGAGCTCGAGCTGGCATAGACCATGTGCCCCACACCGCGCGCGCGGGCGAGTTCGAGCATGTTGACGTGGCCGGCGAGATTGGACTGGACGTAGGCCTGCGGGTTCTCGAGCGAATAGCGCACGCCTGCCTGCGCCCCGAGATGAACGATCGATTCGATCTCGAAGGGGACAAACGCGCGGGTGAGCGCCGCCGCATCCGAGAAATCGAGTTGCTCGAAGTGGAAACTATCTCCGAATCGGCTCTGAATTCGATCGAGCCGTGCGCGTTTGAGCTCCACCGAATAATAGTCGTTGAGGTTGTCCACGCCCACGACCTTGCGCCCTTTCGTCATCAGCGCCTCGGAGACGGCTGATCCGATGAAGCCGGCGACCCCGGTGACGACGACGATTGGCTGGCTGGTCATACGAGTTGGGCTCCCGTCTGGCGCGCAGGGGGCAATGACCGAATGGACCTTCGATCCGGAGACTGCCGCGGCGCCCGCGAATTGTGAGATGCGCGCGTGCCTGTCAAGCGCGCTCCCGCCACGCCGCATCCGTCCGGCGCGGGAGGCCGGCGTCGCCTAGGCAGCGCCGAAAAGCCGCGCTAAAGCCTGGCTCATGCACGAGCTCAACGCCTTCGATGCGGCCGCCATCCTCATCGTCCTCGCCGCCGGTCTCGGCTATCTGAACTATCGCGTCCTCAAGCTGCCGTCGACCGTCGGCCTCACCGTGATGGGCACCCTCGCCTCACTGCTGGTGATCGTCTACGACCATATCGTGCCCTCGAGCACGCTGTCCGAAACCCTCGGCGGCTTTCTCACGGACATCGATTTCAGCACGACGCTGATGGAAGGCATGCTCTCCTTCCTGCTGTTCGCCGGCGCGATGCACGTCGACTGGTCGCATATGCGCAAGGGCGCCTGGCCGATCCTGTTCTTCAGCACGATCGGGGTAATGATCTCGACCGCGATCGTCGGCTTCGCCTTCCATTATCTGACCCTGCTCGTCGGCGCGCCGGTGCCGCTCGTCTGGTGCCTGGTGTTCGGCGCGCTGATCAGTCCGACCGACCCGGTGGCGGTCATGGCCGTGATGAAGCGCGCGGCGATGCCCGATACGCTTCAGGCCACGGTCGCGGGCGAGAGCCTGTTCAACGACGGCGTGGGCGTCGTCGTCTTCGGCATTCTCATCTCGATCGCCGTCGGCGCCGAGGAGTTCAGTCTGGCGCATGCCGCAGCCGATTTCGGCCGCGAGGCGATTGGCGGGGCGGTGCTCGGGCTCGTCGCGGGCTGGATCGCGTTCAAGGCGATGCACTCGATCGATGAATACAACATCGAGGCGATGATCTCGCTGGCGACCGTGATGGGCGGCTATTCGCTCGCACTTGCGCTCCACGTCAGCGGGCCGGTGGCGATGGCGGTCGCCGGGCTGATGATCGGCAACGCCGGCGTCGCGCATGCGATGAGCGACACCACCCGCGACTACGTGATCAAGTTCTGGGCGCTGATCGACGAGATCCTGAACGCGGTGCTGTTCCTGCTGATCGGTCTCGAGGTGATCGCGCTTGCCTTCGAAGCGCGCTACGTCGCCGCCGGCATCGGCGCGATCCTGATCGTGCTCGCCGCGCGTGCGATCTCTGTCGGCGTCCCGCTCAAGGCGATGAAGCGGATGATCGACATGGGGCCGCTGGCTTTTCCCACGCTGCTGTGGGGCGGCCTGCGCGGCGGCATCTCGATCGCGCTGGCGCTCTCGCTTCCCGACAGCGAGATCCGCACCGAACTGCTCGTCGCGACCTATTTCGTCGTTCTCTTCGCGGTCGTCGTGCAGGGCGGCAGCATCGGCTGGCTGATCGCCCGGATCAAGGCGCGCAACGAGCTCGACAGCCCCGGCGGTATCGAGCCGTGAAGGAAAACTCGCTCGACATGCAAAAGCCGACGACCACGGCGGCGACCGAGGCCGAAGCTGGCCGCCTCCTAGGCGATCAACCGCCTGTCGCGGAGGAAGAGTGGAAGCCGCCGCAAGTCTCGAAGCTGGGCGCCTGGCTGCGATTCCTGCGCATCAAGTTCGCGCGGCTGGTGCTGCTGCCCAACTTCACCTTCGATCAAGCCTACGACCTGCGCGAAGCGGTGCGCAAGGACGGTCGCCTCACGCGCGGCTATATCCTGATGTGCGCGCTCTCGGCCGGCATCGCCGCGCTCGGCCTGCTCCAGTCCTCGACCGCCGTCGTGATCGGCGCGATGCTGATCTCGCCGCTGATGAGCCCGATCGCCGCGCTCGGCTTCGGCTTCGCCTCGATCGACGGCCACCGGATAAAGGACGCCGCCCGGGTCGTCGCGATCGGGGCGGGGATCGGAATCATGACCGGCGTGCTGATCACCTGGCTCAGCCCGATCCGAAACGCCACGCCCGAGATCCTGGCGCGCACCCAGCCGACGCTGCTCGATCTCGCGGTCGCGCTGTTTTCCGGCATCGCCGGCGGCTATGCCACGGTAATCGGCAAGGGCGGCACCGCGATCGGCGTGGCCATCGCGACCGCGCTGATGCCGCCGCTCGCGGTGCTCGGCTACGGCATCGGCGTGCTGCAGATCCGTTTCGCGCTCGGCGCGCTGCTGCTGTTCCTCACCAACCTCGCCGCGATCACCTTCGCCTTCGCGCTCGTCGCGCGGCTGGCGGGTGTCGCCCGGCCCCTGTTCAAGGTGGAATGGACGCCGCGCTATATCGCGGCCTTCGCGCTCGTCTTCCTGCTGCTGGCGACGCCCTTGTCGATGACGCTGCTCAAGCTGTCGCGCGAAGCGGCGATCCGGACCGCGGCGACCAGCGCCATCCGGCAGGCGTGCGGCAAGGACGCGACGATCGCCCAGATCGACGTTTCGACCCCGCTGTTCGAGGAGCCAAGCGTCGATGCGCTGGTGATCGCGCCCGGCTACACCACCAACGCCGCGAGCGATGCCGAGGCCAGGCTCAAGTCGGCCCTGGGGCGCGAGGTTCGCATCAATCTCCAGCAGGTCATGGCGGCCGACTGGCAGTCGCGGACGCGGGCCATGGTCGATGCCGCGATGGAGCGCACGGCCGCCGGCATCGCCGCCGACGTCCCGCCGATCGACCGCGTGCGACAGAGCATCGGCCTGCCGACACGCTCGCTTTGGTCGGATCGCGCCCAGCGCCTCGTCTATGTCGAGCCCGTGCCCGCGCCCGGCTGGACGCTTGCCGACTATCGCGCGATCGAGACTGCCTCGCGCATGGACGACGACGTCAAGTGGACCGTCCGCATCGTGCCGCCGCCGCAGGCGCAGCTCACGGTTGCCCTCGGAGATCCCGCGCTGGCGCCCGAAGGCGCGGTCACGCCGCAGCTCGCGGTATGGGCGCTGCGGCGGTGGGGCATGAGCCGAGTGACGATCGAGGGCCGGAGGACGGAAGCGCAGGCCGGCCTGCTCGGCGCGCTCGCCAACATAGGCGTGGAAGCAAGCTTTCTGGCAAGCACCTCGCAGGCCGAAGACGACAGCACTTCCGACGAGGACGGCGACGAGGAGACGCCGCCGCCGGTCGCGCGGCTGCGGATCTATCCGCCCAGCCCCTCGCAGGAGGCAGCGGCCGCCGCGGCCCGGCGCGAAGCGGAAGCGGCGGCCGCGCAGGCGAGCGAGGCCGCAGAGCGGTAGAACGCCCTTGGGCGCGCCTCAGCCGTCGTCGCGCCAGGTGCAGTCCCTGACCGGAATTTCCAGGTCCGAGACGATCTGGCGCATCCCGAGGATGTCGAACAGGACTTCGCCTTGCGCGATCCGCTCGCGGAAGCCGACTTCCTTGGCGGCGCGCGCTTCGGCATTGGTGACAGCGGTTTCGATCAGGCCGAAGGGGATCACCAGCACGCCGTCGCCATCGCCGCAGACCAGATCGCCCGGCTCCACGCGCACGTTGTCGACGACGACCGGCACATTGACCGCTGCGGGCCCGCGCTTCTTGGGGTGTTCGACCGAGACCGCGGTCGACCAGACCGGGAAGCCCAGGTCGCGGATCGCATCGGTATCGCGCGTCGCGCCGTGGACGACCGCGCCCGCAAGCCCCTTCTTCACCGCGAAGTTGCAGGCAACGTCGCCCCACAGCGCGCCCTGATGGCCGCCGCCGTTGGTGAGCACCAGCACGTCGCCCGCCTCGGCAACGTTGAGCGCGGCGTGGATCGCGAGATTGTCGCCGGGAAAGTTCCACGCGGTGACGGCGGGGCCGCAGACCTTCTGACCCGTCGCGATCGGCCGCATCGCGGGTGAGAGCAGGCCCATGCGCCCGGCGATCTCGCCCAGACCCTCGTGCAGATCGGCAACGCCGAAGCTCGCCGCGCGGGCGACGAGCGCGGGATCGGGACGCGGGATCTTCGTGTAGATGACGGACTTGGTCGGGTTCATGGCAAGGCCTCCGGATTGAGCAGGGTCGCGGGCACTTCGCCTGCGTGAATGGTGTCGATCACGCGCGCCACGTGGAGCGCCATGTCCTTCATGCCAGCCTCGGTCACGCCCGCGACGTGCGGCGAGAGCAGGCAGTTCGGCAGGCCGAAGAGCGGATGGTCGGCGGGCGGCGGCTCGGCCGCGAACACGTCGATGCCCGCGCCGCCGATGCGCCGCGCCCGCAGCGCCTCGGCTAGCGCCGCTTCGTCGACGATGCCGCCGCGCGAGCAGTTCACCAGGATCGCCTTCTCGTGCATCAGCGCCAGTTCGCGCGCGCCAACGAGATTGCGCGTCGCATCGGTGAGCGGGGTGTGGATCGAGATCACGTCGCGGCGCAGCACTTCGTCGAGCGTCATCGGCAGGACGCCCTCGGCGCGAACTGCGTCGTCGTCCACCATCGGATCGTAGGCGGCGACTTCGGCGGCGAAGCCCGCACCGCAGATCCGGGCGACGCAGCGCGCGATCCGGCCGAAGCCGATCAGGCCGACCCGCGCACCCGTCAGGTCGCCCAATCGGATACGCCAGCGCTCGTCCCAGCGGTCGGCGCGCACGAGTGCGTCCATCTCGCGCAATTGTCGCAGCAGCGCCAGCATCATCGCCACCGCGCCTTCCGCGACGGCGGTCGAATTGTTGCCGCCGGGGGTATTGGCAACGAGCACGCGCTGCGCGGTCGCGGCCGCAATATCGATGTTGTCCACCCCCGCACCGTGCTTCACGATCGCCTTCAAACGGGGCATTTTTCCGAATATTCCGGCGCCGAGTTCGCTCGTGCGGATCACGATCACGGTGGTCTCGGCAAGGCGCGGGTGGCGCTGCCAGCCGTCCGCCGCGATGATCTCGTGCGACCCCGCGATCGCGTCCATGCCCGCCGGATGAATCGGATCGATGATGCAGACCAGTTCGCGCGCGCTCACGCCTCTCTCCCAAGCCAGATGTATACGATCTGTGCGTCGCCGTGGTGAAAGGTCTTTGCGCCCCGGTCAACAGCGATTAGGGCAAGGGCCATAGCCGGAGAGGAGAAAAACCATGTTCGCAGCGCCCCCCGCCGTCGAGGCCGAGGTCTTTTGCCGCATCCCCGACGCGTTCCGTCGGCACGGCGAGACGACCGAGTGGGCGCAAGTGCAGCTCCACGGCGCCGCCGCGCCGGTCTTCCTCGAAGGTCCGGTCTTCGATGCCGAGGGCAACCTGTGGGTGACCGACATTCCCTGGGGGCGACTGTTCCGGATCGACCCGCAGGGCCGCTGCGAGGTCGCGTTCGAATACGCAGGCCAGCCCAACGGCATGAAGTTCCTCGCCGACGGGCGCCTGCTCGTCGCCGACCATCACCTCGGCATGGTGATCTGCGATCCGGCGACCGGCAAGGCCGAACCCTGGTTCGACCGCTACCTGCTCGAACCCTTCCTCGGCTGCAACGACCTGACCATCGCGAGCAACGGCGACATCTGGTTCACCGATCAGGGCCAGTCCGGCTGGCACAATCCCAATGGCCGGCTGTTCCGGGTGAAGGCCGGCAGCGGCCGGCTCGAACTGATGCTCGACAAGATCCCCAGTCCCAACGGCCTCGTGCTCAACAAGGCCGAGACCGCGTTGTTCCTCGCCGTCACCCGCGCCAACGCGGTCTGGCGCGTGCCATTGGTGATGGACGGCGCGGTGGTCAGCAAGGTCGGCACCTACATCCAGCTATCGGGGGGCTCGGGCCCCGATGGGCTGACGATCGACGAGGACGACAACCTCGTCGTGTGCCACGTCGGCTTCGGCGCGGTGTGGCTGTTCAGCAATCGCGGCGAGCCGATGCTGCGGATCGACGTGCCCGAGGGCCGCTACACCACCAACGCGGTCTACGGGGGACCGGGCAACAAGTGGCTCTATTTCACCGAATCGAGTACCGGCACGGTCTACCGGACCGAGATGCCCGTTCCCGGAAGAGCGATCCGCGGGGCGCGGGTCTAGCCCCGCGACCGCTCAGCCGGTCGCGAGGCCGGCCTCGGCGATTCCGGCAAGCGCGGCTTCCTCGTCCTTGTCCGACAGGTCGCCGGTGACGCCGACGGCGCCGAGCAGCGTCCCGGCCGAATCCTTGACGAGCACGCCGCCCGCCGCCGGGATCAGCTTGCCCTCCCAGGCGACGCTCAGCGCCGCGAGGAACTGCGGCCGCTCCGCCGCCATCTCGCCCAGCTTGCGGCTCGGCACGCCCATCGCCAGCGCGCCCGCCGCCTTGCCGGTCGCGATTTCGGGCCGGCCATAGGACGCGCCGTCCTCGCGCTCCATCGCCACGACGTGCCCGCCCGCGTCGAGCACCACGACAGTGAGCGGAGCGAGGCCGAGCGAGCGGCCCTTGGCCCGCGTGCCGGCAATGATGGTCCGGGCCTGGTCCAGGGTGATCATGGTCGCTATCCTCTCGCTGTGGCTGGGTCTTTTCCGGGAGGCCCCATAGGCAGGTCGGCCCTACGCCAGCAAGCCGGAATGCCTGCCTTCGGTCCTTACTGCGCGAGATCCAGCGCCCCCGCGAGGAGCGCCGCTTCCCCGTTCGCGTCCTCGGCGAGGAGATGACCGTAGCGCACGAGGCCGATGCGGGTACGCCGGATATGCATGACCAGCGCGGCCTGCGCCGTGCCGATCTCGCGGCGCGTGATCGCATCGTACATAAGCTCGTGCTCGGTGTCGTGCGTGCGGCTGGAACCCTTGAAGACGAGCTTCAGGTAGGCGCGGCGATAGCTCTGGGTCGTGTCCCAGACGCGCTCGACGATCTGCGCGAGCAGCGGCGTATCGTGACGGCGATAGCTGACCCAGTGGAATTCGCGCCCCAGCGCGATCGCCTCGTCGAGGTCGGTGACGGTGCGGTTCCGGTCGAGGATCGCGCGCATTTCGGCGAAGTCCTCGTCGGTCAGGTTGGGGATGCTTTCGGCAAGCAGCAGCGGCTCGATCCGCTCGCGGATTTCGTAGGAGATCTCGAGATCGCGGTTGGTCAGCGCGGTGACCCGCGCGCCGGCGTTGGCACGCATCGTCACCAGACCGCGCGCCTCGAGCATGCGCAAGGCGTCGCGCACCGGAATGCGGCTCGTATCGAGCTCCTCGGCGAGTTCGTCCTGCTTGATCCGCTCGCCGGGCGCGAGCCGTCCGGACAGGATGCGCTCCGCGAGAATGTCGGCGACGCGCTGGCTGGCGACGGCGGGCTGGTGCTTGGTCATCGCGTCCTCGGGCTAGTGCGCATCGCCCACCAATACCGGCAACGCGCGACTTCGCCAAATCGCCCGCGGATGGTTCCGATCGCTCAGGTCACCACGAACAGGCCGATCGCGATCGCGAGACCGATGATCGGGACGACGACGGTGAGCAGGCCCACTGCGGGATAGGCATCCTTGTGCGTCTCGCCGCAGATCGCGCGGATCGTGGTCACGACATAGCCGTTGTGCGGCAGGCTATCGAGCGCGCCGCTGGCAATGGCGACGGTGCGGTGCAGTTCGGACGGGTCCGCGCCCGCCGCGAGATAGCCCGGCGCCAGCAGCGGCAGCGCGATCGTCTGTCCGCCCGAGGCCGAGCCGGTGAGCCCGGCGATCACGGTGACGGCGACCGCCGCGCCGATCAGCGGGTCGCCCGGCAGGTTCTGCACGGCATCGAGGGCGGCCTGAAAGGCGGGCGACAGCGACGAGACCGCGCCGAAGCCGACCACGGCGCAAGTGTTGGTGATCGCCACCACGGCGCCCGTCGCTCCACGCGAGAACGCGCCCGGCATCGCATCGCGCGAACGCAGGCCGACCAGCACCGCCAGCAGGGTGCCGACGCCGAGCGCCAGGACCAACGCCCACTTGCCCATGCTTTGCCCGGGCATCACCGCCGAGAGGGGGCCGAGCGCCTGCGGATACTGGAAGATCATGAACACCGCGAGCACCGCCAGCAGCGGCAGCAGGCAGAGCAGCGGGTTGGGCAGGACGCGGTCTTCCTCGACCACGTCGTCTGAGGCGTGCGGCTTGAAGCGCTCGCCCGCGGCGACCGCGCGCCGCACCATGCGGTCGAGCAGGAAGTAGCCGGTCACCGCCATGAAAACGGCGACGAGCAGGCTCACTTGCCAGCCGGCATAGGCGGTCGTGCCGAGGTACTGCATCGGGATCAGGTTCTGGATCTCGGGCGAACCCGCGCTGGTCATCGTGAAGGTGACCGAACCAAAGCACAACGCGCCCGGAATGAATCGGCGCGGCAGGTCGGCCTCGCGGAACAAGTGCACCGCCAGCGGATAGACCGCGAAGCCGACGATGAAGACCGACACGCCGCCGTAGGTCAGCACCGCGCAGGCCGCGACCACCGCGAGCACCGCGTGGCGGATGCCGATCCTGTCGACGATCCAGCGCGCGACGCTGGCGGCTGCTCCGCTCGCGCCCATCACCTCGCCGAAGATCGCGCCGAGCAGGAACATCAGGAACCAGTCGCCGAAGAAGCCCGTGAAACCGTTCATGTAGGCCGTCGCGAAATCCGGCGCGCCCTCGCCCGCGAGCGGCGGGAGCCAGGCCAGCCCGCTCGTCGCGGCGACCACGGCGGCCGCGACAGGCCCGGCGATGAGGATGTTCACGCCCTTGACCGTCATCCAGATCAGCAAGGCAAGCGCGCCAAGCAGTCCAATCGCGCTGATCAAGTCCGTGTCCCCTTCCCGCGTCGCGCCACATCGAGCGTTCGACCACGCCCTTGCACGGCGGCTCCGGCAAAGTCGATTCCCGTCTCGCCCCGTCGGCCTACCCGTTCCCGCCGCCAGGGTGCAACTCACCTACCGAGACAGGGCGCGGCGCGCAGGCTGGACGATGAGACAGTAGCCCGCGCGCACGGCCTGGTCCCGCCACCGCAGGACGGCGGCGGTCGTGCGAAGACGGCCCCTCGCGACCGCGAGGGAAACTATGGTTTTCGGATGATTGGCCGGCGTTAGTGGTTTTTCCGGTCGAGCCGGATAACGCGGTCGCGAGCAAGTTCCGTGCATAGCGCCAGCACTAGGACTTGGGACGCTGACAGTGCTGAAACGGATTTCTCCCGCTAAAGTCGAACTGGGCATGTTCGTCCACAATCTGGAGGGGAGCTGGTTCTCGCATCCTTTCTGGAAATCACGGTTCCTGCTCAATGACGCGGGTGACCTCGCAACGCTGCGCGAAAGCGCGCTCGATGCGGTGGTGATCGATCTGCGCCGCGGCCGCGACGTCACCGAGGCTTGCGAAGAGGCGCCCGCGAAGACCGAGGTATCGCCCCGGATCGGCCTTCACGGCCGCCCCCAGCCGCCTTCGCCGCCGCGGCCGCAGCCCGCGCGACCCGCCAGCATCAAGTCCGCCGCGTTCAGCTCGAAGCGGGGGACTTCCGGTCCGGTGCCGTTCACACGCGAATTCGGCAACGCCAAGCTCGTCCACGGCAAGGCGCGCAAAGTGATCAGCCGTGTGTTCCTCCAGGCGCGCCTCGGCAATGTACCGGGAATCGCGGAAGTCGAACCCGTGGTCGAGGACATTTACGCCTCGATCCAGCGCAATCCCTACGCGTTCAGCAGCCTGATGCGCTGCAAGCAGGACCAGGAGATCGCCTACCGCCACGCGCTGTCGGTGAGCGCGATGATGATCTCTCTCGCGCGACAGATGAAGCTCAGCCCCAGCGACACGCGGGAGGCAGGCATGGCGGGGCTGCTGATGGACGTGGGCGTCGCGCGGCTCGACGTCGACCTGCAGCAGCACGAAGGCCGCTACGACAGCGTCGACCGCGACTTGTGGGACCGCCACACCTATCTCGGGCACGATCTCCTGCGCGCCTCTGACGCGATCTCGGAGACAGTCATGCGTGTCGCGCTAAACCATCACGAGGCCATGGACGGCAGCGGCTTTCCCAAGGGCCTGGTCGGCAACGAGATCGACCTGTTCTCGCGCATGGCGGCGATCTGCAACGCCTATGATCACTACCTTTGCGGCGCGATCGACGGCGTTGGTCTCGATCCCGCCAGCGCGATCGAACGCATGCAGGCGCAAAGCGCGCGCTTCGATACGGCGATCCTCGAACGGTTCGTCGAGACCTTGGGCGTCTACCCGGTCGGCTCGTTCGTCACGCTGCGCTCGGGCCGGCTGGCGATGGTCGTCGACCAGGACCCCACCGCGCCCCACCTGCCGACGGTCCGCGCCTTCTATTCGCTCGAACGCGGCCGCCACGTGGGCGCGGAGACGATCGCTCTCTCCTCATGCTTCGGCGCCGATGCGATTGTCGGTGTGGCCGATCTCGAGGGGCTCGACCTGCCGTCACCCGGCAAGCTGCGCGAATCGCTGATGAGCGCCGCGTTGCGCAGCGTCGGCTGAGCGCCTCTCAGCGGCGCGATGCCGCGGCGATCCTGGCGGGTTCGCTCAGAATCCCCGGCGGCACGGTGGGCTCCTCACGGTCGGCGACCGGCAACAGTATCGGCGAAGTCGGCGCGGGCGAGTCCTCGCCGAGCGCGAAAGCTTCCGCATAGCTCGCGAAGCGTTCGCTGACCCGTTCCTCGTCGATCCCGAACGATGCGAGGTCGTATCGATGCGGCCTGCGGATGAGGCTGCGTCGCGCGCGCGTGACATAGTCCGACATGGCAGGCAGCGCGGGCTCGATGTCGAGATCGAGAAACGCGTAGATGCGGCGCATCACCCCCAGCCAGTCGCGCTCGACGTCCTCGTAACGCACGTCGATGCGCTGGCTTCGGGCGATGCGCTTGCGCGCGGCGCGCATCCGTTCGATCTGCAAGTCGGTCTTGCGCAGCCATTCGCGGCCGATGCGCTCCGCCTCGACCTGGTCGGAGTGAATGATCATCTGGTTCCAGACCAGCGAGCAGCTCGAGCCGACAACAGCCTCGGGCTGGCGGTGGGTGAAGACGATCCGCGCGTCGGGGAAGACCTTCAGCAGCGCCGGAAGGTCGAGCATGTGCTGCGGGGTCTTGAGCACCCAAGGGCGGCTGTCATCCTCGCCGCGGAGCCAGCCGGCGAGCTTGAGCAGCCGCGCGAGGTGCTCGTAGGCGGGCGTCGCGTCCTGTTCCTCGGCCCAGCGGCCATAGCTCGGCACGTTCCACTGCGCCTCGTGCTTCATGCCCCACATCGAGGCGACGAGCAGGCCGAGTTCCTCTTCGGGCTCGAACGGGGCGGTGGGATGAATCCGCGCGGTGTTGGGATTGAAGCGGTGGACCATACCGACGATCGCCGAGGCCGCGAGCCAGCGGCGATCGGCGCCGCGCGGCCTGAACTTGTGCGGGCTCGGCGCTGGCGAGATCGTCTCGAACAGGCGCAAGTGGGCGAAACGATCGTCGGCGGCAAGGAGGCGATGCAGCCGCGTCGTGCCCGAGCGCATCGGTCCCACGACGACGATCGGCCGCGCCAGCGAGCGTTCGAGGATCTCGGGATGGGCATCGAACCAGTGCTGCGCGTAAAGCCGCTCCTTGAGCACCTTGCGGATCTGGCCGATCGCGCCGAACTTGCCGACCGCGTTCAGTTTCGCTTCGTCGCGCAACGAAGCGGCGAGCACGTCCAGCGGCTCACGGAACCATTCGTCTCCGAAATCGTCGAGGCCGGTCTCCTCGCGCATTGTCCGGCAGATCGCATCGGCATCGAATTCAGGCCTGGGCAGGACTCCGGTCTTCCAGCAGAGCGGAAGAGCCCGGTTCGCCGCATCGACGAGCCGCGACCGTTGTGAAAGCGTCGTTGCTGAATTCATGCCATCCGGAAAAACTGTTGCTGATACCGATTGTTCCGGAGAGCCGGCGGGGTGACAACCCCCCAATTTGCAACAGTTGCCCCGTCACGAAGTCAGATTCCGTAGAAGATCACAAGCAGGACCGACAGCGCGACGACCATGATCCCGACCAGCGGCAGGCCCGAGCGGATGTAGTCCTTGAAGACGTAGTCGCCCTCGGACAGGATCATCATGTTGGTCTGGTAGGCCACCGGCGTCGCGTAGCATAAGTTGCAGCCGAACAGGACAGCGAGGACCAGCGGCTCGGCGGGCAGGCCCAGCGTCTGCGCGATGTTGAAGGCGATCGGCGTGCCGACGGCCGCGGCTGTGGTGTTCGAGGCGAAGTTGGTGAGCGCGGTCACGAACAGCATGATCGTAGCCAGCACGGCCTCGGGCGGCAGGTACTTCAATCCCATCGCCATCAGCCCGCCCAACCAGCTCGCGGCCCCGGACACGAGGATGAAGTTGCCCAGCGCGATACTCGCGGCGACGAGGACGATAACCTCGGCCGAAAGAGCGCGTCCGACACGTTCGAAGCGCACGCAGCCGGTGGCGAACATCAGGATCGCGCCCGCCAGCGCGGAAATCGCGATCGGCACGAAGCCGAGGCTGGCGAGACCGACCGAGCCGATCATGATCGCAAGCGCGAGCGGGGCCTTGGTCGAGCGGGCGACCTCCTGCCCGCCCTCGAGCATCAGCAGGCCGTCATTGGTCGCGAACTTGTGCAGGTCGTCGGGCGCGCCCATCGCGAGGAGCACGTCGCCTTCGGCCATCGGCGCGTCGGGCGTGCGCGGGCGCGGATCGCGCAGCGGCTGGTGCGCGTGATGCACGCCGAGCAGCGCGACGCCCGCCAGCCCGGCGGTCCGCGGATTGAGGCCGATCAGGCGGCTGTCGGGCGCGATGATCATTTCGACGACGATCACATCCTGGCCGTCGTTGCCGGCGTTGCGGCGTAGGCGGTCGAGCAGCCAGGACGGCGCGAGATGCGAGGCGAGCACCCGCGCGGTCTCCTTGAGGCCGTCGTAGGTTCCTTCAAGGAAGACGCGGCGCCCGACATTGCCGCCCGCGGACGCGGGAAGCCAGGCCTTGACGCCTTCCGGCAGCGTGCCGCGCAATTCCTCGATCGTCTTGCCCTGCACCGGTGAGGCCGCGTCGACGCGCAGCTTGCCGATGAACATGCGCGTCTCGGGCGCCACCGCGACCGAGTTGTCGGGCAGAAGGCGCGGCATCACCAGCCACATGTACGGCAGCGCCACCAGCGCCGCGCACAGCACGATCGGGGTGAAGTGAAACACCGTCATCGAGCGCAGACCGAGGTCCTGTGCGATCGAGACCACGAGCAGGTTCGTCGAAGTGCCGATCGTCGTCGACATGCCGCCGATCAGGATCGCGGCGTTGACGGGGATCAGCGTCTTCGATTCCGCCATGCCGCCGCGCTGCGCGATCTGCGCCATGATCGGGATCATCAGCACGAGCACGGGCGTGTCGTTGATGACCATGCTCATGAACAGGCACAGCACGAGCGTCACCAGCAGCCCGAGCGACTTGTTGCGTCGCCATACGCCATGGAGCGCCCGCGCCGCCGGATCGAGCGAACCGGTGACGACGAGGCCCCGCCCGAGGATCATCAGCGAGCAGATCGTGACCAGCGCGTAGTGGCCGAAGCCCTGGAAGGCGAGTTCGAGCCCGGCGTACTTGTCGTCGTCCGCCATGGGATAGACGTAGAGCGACAGCGCGATCGCCCCGATCGTCAGGAGCGAGACGATCTCCACGCGCAGCCGACCGCTGGCAAAACCGTAGAACATCGCCACGGCAATCAGCATGGCGATCAGGGCGTGCGGGGACGGCGCGGCGAACATCGCAGATGCGTCTAGCGGTGCGCCGGGGTCGCGGCAATCGCAAGACTGCGTCGAAGCCCTTGCTCAGATGCGAAAAAATGCAGCGGCCGGTGCGGCCGGTGCGCTCCCGACATCAGTCGGAAGCTTGCCGCCCCGGCCTGGGCACCCGCCCGACATTGCCTCGCTGCACGAAAAGCCGCGCCCGGTCCGCGCGATCAGTTCCAGTCCACCCGGTAGAGATCGAAGCGGCGATCGCGCAGGTTCTGCACCGCGCCGGACTGGCGGCTGGTGAGCAGGTCGTCGATCGAAAGGTCGGCGATGGCGATCGTCTCGGTATTGGGCGCGGTATCGGCCGCGACCCCGTCGCGCGCGAAGGGGAAATCGGACGGCGTCAGCACCGCGCTTTCGGCATAGTGGATGTCCATGTTCTCGACGTTGGGCAGGTTGCCGACCACCCCCGAGGTGACGACGTAGCACTGGTTCTCGACCGCGCGGGCATGGCAGCAGTAGCGCACGCGCAGATAGCCGCGCCGCTCGTCGGTGCAGAACGGCACGAACAGCAGCAGCGCGCCCTGGTTCACGAGGTGGCGCGCGATCTCGGGAAACTCGCTGTCGTAGCAGATCATCACCCCGATCGGGCCGCAGTCGGTCGGGATCATGCTCGCGCCGTAGCCGCCCTGGATGTTCCACCAGCGCCGCTCCGAAGGGGTCGGTGCAGCTTTTCCTGGGTGTGGGTCGAACCGTCGCGCAGGAAAATGTAGCTGATGTTGCGGATCTCGCCCTTTTCGACCCGGGTCGGATGCGAACCGCCGATGATGTTGATGTTGTAGCTGACCGCCATCCGCTCCATGAACTTGCAGAAGCGGTTGGTATAGTCCGCGATCTTGTCGATCGCCTCGACGGGGCCGAGCTTGGTCTGCTCGATCGAGAGCAGTTCGAGCGTGAACAGCTCGGGAAACAGCACGAAGTCGGCGTTGTAGTCGGAAGCGACGTCAATCCAGTATTCGACCTGCTGCTCGAACTCGTCGATCGACTTGATCCCGCGCATCATCCACTGGACGGTCGCGACGCGCACCGTGGAGGGCAGCCGTTCCTTCAGCCCCGGGACCGCCTTGCCCGTGTCGCGCGGCGCGAGCGGATTGGGCCAATACATCAGCACGGCATTGCCGCCGCTTTCCTTGTCGGTCGGGATATAGTCGGGCAGGATGCCGCGCGGCTCGTAGCCCTCGTTCATCTGGAAATTGATGACCTGGTCCTTCTCGCGCATCTGCACGACGGCGTCGAGGTAGTCGGCCGGGTTGGGGTACTTGCGCTTCTTGCGCGCGTAGCCGGGCATCCTGCCGGCGAAGGCGATGCCCTGTAGCTCGAAATCCTGGCAAAGCTCCTTGCGCTTCTTGTAGAGTCGCTGGCCGATGCGCAGGCGCCGATAGTCGGGATCGACGCAGACTTCGAAGCCGTAGAGCACTTCGCCGTCGTCGGCCGGAACGCGGCCATAGCCGCCGGCACTGATCGCTTCCCACGAGTGCGGCCGGAACGCCATTTCGGCGCTGACGATCATCGTGGCGCAATGGCCGACGATCTTGCCTTCGTACTCGGCGACGAACTGCCCTTCGGGAAAATTGTTGATCTGGCCGCGCAATTCGGCGCGGGTGAAGGCTTCGGCGGTGCCGTAGACCTTGTTCGATAGCCGCGCGAGCGCGGCGACGTCGGCAAGCTGGGCCTGACGGATGAGAAGCTTTGCTTTGGATTGGGCCATGAGTTGCTAATACGCGGCCCGGCGGGCGGTTCCAGTCCCCCGATGGACGCACGCGTGCATAAAACAGACAGGCAGGAGAGAGACGCGATGGGATTGAGACAAGCGCATGAGGCCCTGTCGGGCAAGGTCGCCGTCGTCGTCGGCGGCTGCGCCGGGCACATGGGACGCGGCGCGACGCTTGGGCTCGTCCGCGAGGGCGTGCGCGTCATCGCCTGCGACAACGACCGCGAAGGGCTGGCCGCCATCACCGGCGAGGTCGAGGCGCTGGGCGGACGGATCAGCGCCCATTACGCCGATGTGGCCGACGAAGCCTCGCTCGATGCGTTCTGGGACGCGGTGGCGAGCGAAACCGGGCGGGTCGACATACTCGTCCACGTCGCCGGGCTCGTCGAGCGCGGCCTGTTCGAGACGAGCACGCGTGCCCTCCACGCACGCGACATCCGGATGAACTACGATTACATCGTCCAGTCGTGCCACCGCGCGCTGCCGCTGCTTCGCGCCAGCGGCGAGAGCGGCTCGATCGTCAATTTTACCACCATCGAAGCCCATCGCGGCGCCGCCAGCTTCGCCGTCTACGCGGGCGCCAAGGCCGCGACGACCAACTTCTCGCGCGCGCTCGCCGTGGAGCTGGGCGCGGACATGATCCGGGTGAACTGCCTCGCGAGCGACACCAGCCCGGCCCGCGCCTCGAACGCGGCGCTCGCGCCGGAGGATTTCGAGCGGCTCGCCCGCCTCGGCCCCGAGGCTCTGGCCAAGGCGATCGAATTCTACGTTCCGCAAAAACGCGCGCCCAGCGTCGAGGCCGTGATCGACGGGATGCTATTCCTGGTCAGCGACATGGCACAGGCGATCACGGGGCAGACGCTGCACGTCGACGGCGGCACCAGCGCCTCTTGGGGCTTTCTCGATTGGCCGGGCGGTGACGGCTTCATGCCGGCCCCGCTGGGCGGAACGCTCGCCCTGCTGAATCGCTGAACCGCGAAGGCTCGCTCGGCCCCTCATGCGGGAATCCGGGAAACATTCCGTCCCGGAAACGTTGGTTCGCATGAAAGGGACGATGGAAAGATGAGCGGACTGGTCTACGCCTTGGCACTATTCGGTTGTACGGACGACGGCACGATCTGCGAGCGTCTGCAGGGACCCGCGACGACCTATCAGTCGCGCGTCGAATGCATGGCCTCGCAAAACGATGCGCTGGGCAGCCACGAGGCGCTTTCGTCCGATTATCCGAGCGTCTTCGCCCAGTGCATGACGCGCGGCGAGCTGGTCGCGATGGGCAAGGGGCAGGTCGATCTCACCAAAAGCCCGCAGGCCTACGCCAGCGCCGACTAGCCCCGGCCGCGATACGAGGCGACGCCCTGATCGGGAAGCCACAGCGCCTCGGGCGGAGCGCCCGATTGCCAGAACACGTCGATGGGAATGCCGCCGCGCGGATACCAGTAGCCTCCGATGCGCAGCCAGCGCGGCGCCATCTCGTCGAAGAGGCGGCGGCCGATCCCGACCGTCACGTCCTCGTGAAAGCCGCAGTGGTTGCGAAACGCCCCGAGGAACAGCTTGAGACTTTTCGATTCGACGATCGTTTCGCCCGGCGCATAATCGATCACGAGATGCGCGAAGTCGGGCTGGCCGGTCACCGGGCACAGCGAGGTGAACTCCGGCGCCGCGAACCGGATCATGTAAAGCTCGCCCGCGCGCGGGTTGGGCACGTAATCGAGCCGCGCGTCTTCGGGGCTTGGGGGAAGCGCGCTGTTGCGGCCCAGGTGCAGCGGCTGTAGCGGATCGTCGCTCATGGCACGCCCCATGCCGCGAACGCGCGCGCGAGACAAGCGGGCGCAGGCGGGCAAGCGGATTAAGACCCGGTTCAGCCGGGCCGCCGAATGGGGATCGAAAGCGGGGAAATGTTGGTTCGCATGGCAAGATCCGGTAACGCAGTGCTTCTCGCGCTCGTCGCGGCGGTGGCCTTGCCGCATGTTGCCTCGGCGCAGGATGCGGTCACCGATTTCCAGTTGCCGCCGGCCCCCACGCCGACACCGACCTCGCGCACGCAGGGGCCGGTCGACCCCGAAAATCCTTTCCGCACACGCCCTTCCGCCCCGGGCGGCACGCCCACGGCGCAACCGAGCGCGCCGCCGACCATCACGCCGCTTCCGGTCATCACCGAATCCGCCGAAGCATCGCCGCGCCCCTCGGCCCGCGCCACGCGCGCCGCGCCGTCGCCCGCCGCAAGACCACCGGCGCCCACCCCTTCCGCTTCCACAGCGACCGGGGCAGCGGCGGCGGCGCCGCCCGCTCCGCAACCGAGCTCGGAGACGCCGGCGGCCACGCCGGCAAGCCCCGGGCAAGCCTCTCCGGAAGCGGGCGGAGCGCTCGCCGCGCCTGCGGCCTCGGACGGCACGCCGTGGCTCTGGGCCGCCCTGGCCGCGATCCTCGCGGTGATTGCCGCCGCCGGTCTGCTCCTCGCCCAGCGGCGCAAGCAGAGTAAATCAGCCCCGCGCGACGCCGACGATCGGGCCCCGCCAGCGGCAGCGCCAACCCCGGCCGCGCCAGCGGCGCTGCCGCCCGCAGTCCAACGAAAGCCCGCCGCCCCGCCCCCATCGAGACCCGCCGCAACACCCGACCGCGCGAGCACGGCATGCGGACTCTCGGTCAGCTTCGAGCCGGTCAACCTGCGGATCTCGCTCGCCTACGCCACGATCGCCTACCGCCTGTCGCTCGCCAACGACGCGCCCGAACCGCTGGGACCGATCGAGGTGCGCGGCGACCTCATCACCGCGCACCGCTCGCTAGACAGCCGCGCGCAGCTTTCGCCCGACAGCGCCGACCTCGAACACAAGCATAGCCTCGCAAGCCTGGCGCCGGGCGCATCGCAGGTCCTGGCTGGCGAACTTCGCCTGCCGCTCGACCAGGTGCTCGGCTTCCGCAAGGGCAAACACGGGTTCTTCGTCCCGCTCGCGCGGTTCCGCCTGGTAAGCGCCGACGGCAACGCGGCGCCGCGTATCTACACCGTGGGCACTCCCGGTCCGGGCGAAGTCCTCGGCCCGATCTGCGCCGACATGCCGCGCCTTTTCAATGACGTCGCCGCCCGCGAGATCGAAACCGGGCGCTGGTTGGGCCTCGACCCCGTGCGCGCGGCTGGCTAAGCTGAGGGCTGCAACCGCGGGAGATCCCATTGAAGGACGATGAAACCAGGCACGAACGGGAAATCGCGACCCGGCTCGTGACCGCGGGCCGCCGCAGCGAATGGACCGGCCCGGTCGTCAATCCTCCCGTCTGGCGCGCCAGCACCCATCTCTACGAGAACATGGCCGCCCATGCCGAAGGGCCGCGCCACAACGAAGACGGCCGCTTCTTCTACGGCCGTCGCGGCGCGCCGACGCAATGGGCGCTCGCCGACGCGCTGACGGGGCTCGAGCAGGGCGCGGCTGGGACGGTGCTCTATCCCTCCGGCGTCTCGGCGATCGCGGGCGTGCTGCTCGCACTGCTCAAGCCGGGCGATATCCTGCTGATCACCGACAATGCCTACGATCCCAGCCGCGTCATGGGCCGCGGGCTGCTTGCCGATTTCGGCATCGAGACCCGGTTCTTCGACCCGCTCGATCTCGACGCCTACGCCGCGCTGTTCTGCGAGCGCACCCGCGCTGTCCTGCTCGAAGCGCCCGGCAGCCTCACGATGGAAGTGGCCGACGTGCCCGCGCTTGCCGCGATCGCGCGAGAAAAGGGCGCGGTCTCGGTGATGGACAACACCTGGGCCGGCCCGCTCGGCTTCCAGGCGCTGGCCAACGGTGTCGATGTCGTCCTGCACGCGCTGACCAAGCACGTCGGCGGGCACTCGGACCTGATGATGGGCAGCGCAAGCGCCGGCGAGGAACTCTACCAGACGCTGCGCAAGCGCGCGCAGACGCTCGGACTGGTGGTGTCGCCCGACGACGCCGCACTGGCGCTGCGCGGCCTCAGGACGCTCAAGCTGCGCATGGAGCAGGAAGCCGCAAGCGCGCTGCGCCTGGCCGAATGGCTTTCGAAACGCCCGGAGGTCGCCGCGGTGCTCTGCCCGATGCTGCCCGGAGCCCCCGGCCACGAGATCTGGAAGCGCGACTTCACCGGCGGCTGCGGCCTGTTCAGCTTCGTCATGCGCGGCGGCACGATGGCCGCACGCAACGCCTTCATCGACGCGCTCGACCTTTTCGGCATCGGCTATTCGTGGGGCGGGTTCGAAAGCCTGGTCACACCGGTCGACGCAAAGCCGCTGCGCGCGGTCATGAGCTGGCCGCCGCCTGGCTGCGCGACCGAGGACCGCTTCGGCGTGCGCCTGTCGGTCGGGCTCGAGGACCCGGACGATCTCATCGCCGACCTCGAGCAGGCCTTCGCCGCGATGGCCCGGCGATGAGCGCCGCGCTGCAGGTCGTCGATCCGGAAGCCTTCGCCAGCGAAGCCCCCGTTCCCGTTCCGTCGCCGACCGCCACGGTAACGCGGATCATCGAGCAGCAGCCCGTCTCCGGCGCCGACGGGATCAAGGAAGCGGTCGCGTCCAAGAGCGAAACGTTCGGCGGCCTCGTCAACACGCTCGACAGCCTCGCGCTTCAGGTCGGCACCACGCGCATCTCGCTGTGGGACATGATCGTCGTCCTGCTGGTCATCGCGGTGGTGATCGTGGTCGGATACTTCGGCGGCAAGTTCGCGAACCGGCTCATCGAGAAACTCACCCGTTTCGACCAGACGCAGCGGCTGCTCGCCGAAAAGCTCGTGAGCCTGCTCGTCTGGGCGATCGCGATCATGGTCGGCATCGATGTCCTCGGCATCGATCTCACCGCGCTCGCGGTGTTCTCGGGCGCATTCGGCCTCGCCATCGGTTTCGGTCTGCAAAAGACCTTCGGCAACCTGATCGCGGGCATCATCCTGCTGCTCGACAAGTCGATCAAGCCCGGCGACGTGATCGCCGTGGCCGACCAGGCGGGCAATTCCACCTTCGGGCAGATCCAGAAGATCGGTATCCGCGCGGTCTCGCTCACCACGCGCGACCAAAAGGAATACCTCATCCCGAACGAGAACCTGATGATCAATCAGGTTGAGAACTGGTCCTACTCCTCGCGCAACGTGCGCATGCAGGTGCAGGTGGGGGTGAGCTATCTCGCCGACATGACGAAGGCCGAAGCGCTGATGCTCGAGGCCGCGCGCAGCGTCGATCGCGTGCTCGACGTGCCGCCACCGACGGTCTGGTGGGAATCCTACGGCGACAGCTCGGTGAACTTCATCATCCACTGCTGGATCCGCGACCCCGAGGAGGGTGTCGGCAACGTGCGCTCGGCAGTGCTCAAGAGGCTGTGGAACCTGTTCAAGGAGCACGACATCGAAATTCCCTACCCCCAGCGCGACATCAACCTGCGCGACGGCAAGGCCTTCCGCGAGCTGCTCGCCGCCATGCGCGAGAACGAGGCGCCAGGGCGCCCCGATCCGAAAGACGACGGCTGACAGGAGACGCCGCCCGATGGTTCCCGCAATCCCGAAAACCCCGCCCTCGCCTATCCGCTTCGCGATCACCTGCCTGGCCCTGCTGCTCTCGATCTGGGGGGCCGGCGCGGCTGGCGCCCAGGCAGCGCCAGAGCCGATGCGCATCGCCACACGCGAGGCGCCGCCCTTCGTGACGAAGGGGCCCGACGGAAGCTGGCAGGGGCTCGCCATCGATCTGTGGCGCGATATCGCCGAGCGCCGCGGCTACGACTACGCCTTCGAGGAAGCGAGCCTTGGCGACATGATCGACGGTGTCGAGGACGGCCGTTTCGACGCGAGCGTCGGCGCGCTCACGATCACGTCCGCGCGCGAGGAAGTGGTCGACTTCACCCACCCGTTCTACGCCACCGGCTTCGGGATCGTCACCGCGAAGGCCCCGCCGGGCTGGATATCGCTGTTCCGCAACTTCTTCACGCTCGAATTCCTGAAGGCGGTCCTGGCGCTGAGCGCGCTGCTGGCGGTGGTCGGCGTGCTGTTCTGGCTCGCCGAGCGCAAGCGCAACTCCGAGGAATTCGGCCCCGGCGCGCGGGGCGTGTTCTCGGGCTTCTGGTTTTCCGCGGTGACGATGACCACGGTGGGTTACGGCGACAAGGCCCCGCGCACCCTCCCCGGCAAGATCCTCGCGCTGGTCTGGATGTTCGCGGCGATCATCATCATTTCGACCTTCACCGGCATGATCGCATCATCGCTCACCGCCGGCCAGTTGAGCGGGGCGGTGTCCGGCCCCGGCGATCTGCCTTCGGTGCGCGTGGGCTCGATCGCCGACTCGGCGAGCGACGAATGGCTGACGCAGGACGGCGTGGGTTTCACCGCCTTCGCCGATGTCCGCTCCGGGCTCGAGGCGGTGCGCGACGGGCGGCTCGACGCCTTCGTTTACGACAAGCCCCTGCTCGCCTATCGCATGCGCAACGGAGACCTGTCCGACAAGCTGCGCTTGCTGCCGGGGACCTACGGCCGCCAGGACTACGGCATCGCCCTGCCCTTCGGCAGCGCGCTGCGCGAACCGATCGACGTCGAACTGCTGAAGTCGATCGAAAGCGATGCCTGGCGCCAGCGGCTCCGGACGGTGGTGGGCGAGCAGTGATCTTCCAGGGTGATGAAATCAGAAGGCGGGTTCGTAGCCCGGAGGCAGATCGCCGTCGTCGTCCTGGCCGGGAACGTGGATGCCGCATTCGGTCTTGTCCCAGCCCTTCCAGCGGCCCGAGCGCGGGTCTTCGCCCGGCGCGACCTTGCTGGTGCACGGCATGCAGCCGATCGAGGGGTAACCCTCGGCCACCAGCGGGTGCGGCGGCAGCTCGTGCTCTTCCATGTAGGCGGCGATGTCTTCCGGGGTCCAGTCGATCAGCGGATTGATCTTGAGCCGCCCCTGCGCGTCGGACTTGTCGATCTCGAAGCGCGGCAGGCTGGACCGCGTCGCGGCCTGGAACGCCTTGCGCCCGGTGATCGAGGCATCGAACTTCGCCAGTTCCTTCGCCAGCGGCTTGACCTTGCGGATTTCGCAGCAGCCGTCGGGATCGTAGGACCAGCGCAGCCCGCTCTCGTCCTTCTTCGCCAGTTCCTCGGCATCGGGTTCGAGGTTGCGCACGCCGGTAAGCCCGAGCCGGGCGACGAGTTCGTCGCGATAGGCCAGCGTCTCGGGGAAGTGCTTGCCCGTTTCGAGGAACAGCACCGGCGTCGCCGGATCGACTTGCGCGATCAGATGCAGCAGCACCGCGCTTTCCGCGCCGAAGCTCGATACGACCGCGACCTCGCCCGCCATCCGCTCCTTGAGCAGCGTTTCGAGCATCTCGAGCGTGCTGGTGCCGCGAAACAGGCGGTTGAGGCGCACGGCCTCCTCTTCCTGGAAGCGCGGGCCGGTATCGATGCGATCGCGCGTGCGGATCTTGTCGGTCATGGTCTTACACTCCGTGGCGAAGCGCCCAGATCGGCTTCCGGCCATCGCCGGTGGCCTGGTAAACGTTGTCCCAGCGGTCGAACGCGGCCTGCGCATCCTCGGGATCGAGCGGATGCGCGGGCGCGAAGGCGTCGAACCCGCAGCGCTTTAGGTGCGAGAGCATGTCGATGACGACATCGCCCACCGCACGGATCTCGCCGGCATAGCCCGCCTCGCGCAGCACGCGCGCCGAGGAATAGCCGCGTCCGTCGGTCCAGGCGGGGAAGTTCACTTCGACAAGTGCGATGCGATCGAGATGCGGCAGCAGCGCGCGGGCATCGTCGCCCGGCTCGATGCGTACGGCGGTGGCGTTGGTCTGCTCGGCGAACGCGTCGACGGTGACGGCGGGGTCGTTGACCGCTTCGTCCTCACGGAACCGGAACTGGACTTCAACCATAAAGCGCCTCCTTGAACGGAGCCATGCCCAACCGCCGATAGGTATCGAGAAAGCGTTCCTCGCCCTGCTTCTCGCGCAGGTAGACATCGGCAACCTTCTCGACCGCGTCGACAATGCCGTTCTCGTCGAAGCCCGGACCGGTGATCTGACCCAGCGAGGTGTCCGCCGCTTCGGAACCGCCGAGCAGGAGCTGGTAGTTCTCCACGCCCTTCCGGTCGACGCCGAGGATGCCGATGTGGCCCGCGTGGTGATGCCCGCAGGCGTTGATGCAACCCGAGATCTTGAGCTTCATCTCGCCGAGCGCATCCTGCTTCTCCTGCGCGGCGAAGCGCTCGGAGATCTTCTGCGCCACCGGGATCGAGCGCGCATTGGCAAGGCTGCAATAGTCGAGACCGGGGCAGGCGATGATGTCGCCCACGGTATCAATATTGGCAGTGCCGAGATCCGCCGCGTCGAGCTTCCGCCAAAGCGCGTAGAGATCGGCCTTCCTCACGTGCGGGAAGACGATGTTCTGCGCGTGCGTCACCCGCATTTCGTCGAACGAGTATTCCTTGCCGAGGTCGGCCATCAGCCGGATCTGGTCGGCCGAGGCGTCGCCCGGAATGCCGCCGACCGGCTTCAGACTCACCGTCGCGCTGATGTAGCCGGGCGCCTTGTGCGCGTGGCAATTGCGCTCGACCCAGAGGCGGAAATCGGGATCGGACAAGTCCAGATCATCGGCCAGCCCGATCTCGAACGGCGGGTCCTGGAAATAGGCTCCGATCCGCTCGAGCTCGGCGAGCGGCGGCTCGATGCCCTGGGTGAGCAGGTGCGCGAACTCTTCCTCGACCTGGCGCGTGTATTCCTCCTTGCCCAGCTCGTGGACGAGGATCTTGATGCGCGCCTTGTACTTGTTGTCGCGGCGACCGTAGCGGTTGTAGACGCGCAGGCAGGCCTCGGCATAAGTGATGAGCTGGTCGAGCGGCACGAACTCCCGGATCATCGGCGCGATCATGGGGGTGCGGCCCATGCCGCCGCCCGCATAGAACTGCGCGCCGATCTCGCCCGCGTCATTGCGCACCATCTTGATGCCGATGTCGTGCAGCTTCATCGCCGCGCGGTCGGTCTCGCTGGCGATCACCGCGATCTTGAACTTGCGCGGCAACGTGAGGAACTCGGGGTGGAAGCTCGACCACTGGCGCAGCAGTTCGGCATAGGGACGCGGGTCGATCACCTCGTCGGCGGCGGCCCCGGCGAACTGGTCCGAACTGATGTTGCGGATGCAGTTGCCGCTGGTCTGGATCGCATGCATCTCGACCGTCGAGAGATCGGCGAGGATGTCGGGCGTGTCCTCCAGCTTGATCCAGTTGTACTGGATGTTCTGGCGCGTGGTGAAGTGGCCGTAGCCGCGATCGTACTTGTCGGCGATGTCCCCCAGCATGCGCATCTGCTCGGAGTTGAGCGTGCCATAGGGCACCGCCACGCGCAGCATGTAGGCGTGGAGCTGGAGATAGAGGCCGTTCTGAAGCCGCAGCGGCCGGAACTGCTCCTCGGTCAGCTCGCCCGAAAGGCGGCGGCGCACCTGGTCGCGGAACTCGGCGACGCGGGTGTCGACCATCTGCTGGTCGTATTGATCGTACTTGTACATCTCAGATCACCCAGTTGAGCGCTTCGGGGTCGGCGGGCTTGAGCGTGAGGTCGGGCCGCACCGTCGGGCCGAGCGCGCGGATGCGGTCCTTGATATGCGCGGGCCGCACGCCTTCGTCGGTCTGGACCCCGTCGATGACATAGGCGGCGAAGACGCGGCGCGCGGCTTCCTCGCGCGCGATGATGTCCGCGCCGCCTTCGCCGACATCGACCGCATCGTCGACGTGCAACGACCAGCTTTCGCCGTCCCACCAGGTGACGGCGCCGGTCTTGAGGTCGTTTCCGGTCAGGATCTTCATCGTGCAATCTCCAGCGCCAGCGCGCGAACGGACGTATCGGGTTCGGCGGCCACTTCGCCGATGACGATCAGCGCCGGGCTCTTCACCCGTTCGCGCTCGACGAGGCCGGCGAGGCCGGCCAGCGGAGCGCGCAGCACGCGCATGTCGGCGCGCGTCGCGTTCTCGATCACCGCGACAGGCGTGCCGGGAGAAAGACCATCGGCCATGAGCTTTTCGGCGATCGAGGCCGACGTCGCCACCCCCATGAAGATCACAAGGGTGCGGCCCTTGCCCGCGAGCCCGGCCCAGTCCTGCTCGGAAAGGCCCTTGCATTGCCCGGCGACGAACGAAACGATCGAGGCATGGTCGCGATGCGTCAGCGGCACTTGCGCCGCCGCCGCCGCGCCGAGCGCGGAGGTGATGCCCGGCACGATCTCGACCGCGACGCCCGCCGCGCGGCAGGCCTCGGCCTCTTCGCCGCCGCGTCCGAAGATGAAGGGATCGCCGCCCTTGAGCCGCACGACGTCGCGCCCGGCCCTGGCCTCGCGAACGAGCAGGGCGTTGATCTCGTCCTGTGGCATCGAGTGGCGGGATCGGCTCTTGGCGACCGAGACGAGCCGCGCGTCGGAGCGCGCCATGGCCAGAATCTCGGTCGAAACCAGCCCATCGTGCACGATCAGCGGCACGCTCATCAGCAGGCGCGCGGCCCGTAGCGTCAGCAGATCGGGATCGCCCGGCCCGGCGCCGACGAGGTGGACGGTGCCCACGCGCGCGTCTCCGGTCGATGTTGGCAGTTTCGTCATGTTGGCGAAATGGTCCGCACCGGCAAGGATTGCCAGCGAAAATGGCTTTGGTCGTCCCTAGGAGAGCTTTAGAGCCAGCCCTGCCCGCGATACCATGCCGCGGTGGCGGCCAGGCCCGCGCGCGTTTCGATCGTCGGCCGCCAGATTGCCCGCGGCACCGCCGCAGCCGGATCGCAGACCCAGTCGGGATGCGCGAGATAGGCGGCGCGATCGCGCGTGAGCTTGGCTTTCGGCCCCCGCAGCGCCTCGTCGATGCGCGCGGCGAGGTTCATGACGCGAGGCGGCAGGCCGATCACGCGGACGCGGCGGCCCACCGCCTCGCCGATCGCATGCGCCAGTTCGCGGTGCGACCAGCCTCCGGGCACGCCATCGTCGGGTTCGTGGCACGCGCCCAGCGTCTCGCCATCGCTGCGCTCCGCCAGCGCGAGCAGCAGCCGCGCGAGATCATCGACGTGGATCATCGACGCGCGCCCGTCGGCGGGCACCGGCACCACGCCCCGCCGTGCCGCGCGGAACAGATCGAGCATGTCCTTGTCGCGCGGGCCGTAGATGGCGGGGGGCCTGATCGTGGTCCAGTCGAGACCGCTTGCCGCCACCGCAACCTCGGCGCGCGCCTTCGAGGCGCCATAGAGCGAGAGCTGCGGCTCGCGGGCAGACAGCGAAGAGACATGGACGAAGCGCCGCACGCCCTGCGCCCGCGCGGCTTCGACGACGGCGCGCGTACCCGCCACGTTGCCGCGCTCGAACCCATCCCGATCGGGCGCGCTGACCACGCCCGCGACGTGGATCACCGCGCCGGCGCCGCGCACCAGATCGGCAAGCGCCTGCCGGTCGGCGAGATCTCCCGCGATCCAGCTCACGCCCTCGCGCTGCGCCTGCGGCCTTCGCGTGAGGGCACGCACCCCGGTCCCGGCGGCGAGCGTGCGATCGAGCAGCGCGGCACCGACGAAGCCGGTCGCGCCGGTGATCGCGATCGTCACTTGAGGACCATCTGGTCGCGGTGGACCACCGCGCGGCGCGGCGCATAGCCGAGAATCTCGGCCTGTTCGTTGCTGTGGCGGCCGATCAGCAGAGCGCATTCGGCGGCATCGTATTCGGCGAGGCCATGCGCGATCACCCGGCCGTCACCGGTGCGGATCGCGATCGGATCGCCGCGCACGAATTCGCCCTCGACCCGCGTGATGCCCTTGGCGAGCAGGCTCGCTTCGCCCGCTAGCGCCTCGGCCGCGCCCGCATCGACCACCAGCGCGCCGCGCAGCCGCATGCGTCCGCCAAGCCAGGCCTTGCGCGCACCGGCCTTGCGGCGCGGGCGAAACAGCGTGCCGATGCCTTCCCCCGTCGCACGCGCGATCGGGCGGTCATGCGTGCCGTTGGCGATGACCAGAGCGATTCCGGCAAGGTCGGCGATCTCGGCCGCCTGGAGCTTGGACGTCATGCCGCCCGAGCCCATGCCGGACGCCGACTCGGCGCTCGCCATGGCATGCGTCGCCTTGGTGACACCCGCGACTTCGGGAATCAGCTTCGCGCCCGCTTCCTTCGGGTTGCGGTCGTAGAGCCCGTCGACGTCGGAGAGCAACAGCACCGCGCTCGCCTTCGCCGCCTGCGCGACGCGCGCGGCGAGCCGGTCGTTGTCGCCGAAGCGGATTTCCTGCGTCGCCACGCTGTCGTTCTCGTTGACAACGGGCACCGCGCCCGCATCGAGCAGCCGCATCAGCGTCGCGGTGGCATTGAGGTAGCGGCGCCGGTCCTCGAGGTCGTCGAGCGTGAGCAGCAGTTGCGCGGCGGTGAGGCCATGCGCGGCGAGCAGGTCGGACCACAGGCCCGAAAGCAGGATCTGCCCGACGGCGGCGGCGGCCTGCGCGTCGGCAAGGCTGCCCCGCCCCCCCTTCTCGAGGCCGAGCTTCGCCGCACCGAGCGCGATCGCGCCAGAACTCACGACGATCACATCCTGACCACGTTTCCGCGCCTGCGCGATCTCGGTCACGAGGCCAGCAAGCCACCCATCGCGCACCCCGCCGCTGTCAACGAGCAGCGAGGAGCCCACCTTGATCACAAGGAGCGGGCACTGAACCTTGTCGGCAAGGTCGGAAAGGCAGGAAATAGCCATGGGCGCGCCACTTAGGCCAAGTTGCGCGGCAGGAAAACAGGATCGTTGGCCCGGCCTTCGAGCAGCGCGGCCCGGTCAGGACTCGCAACGCGCTTCCTCCGGCGCTGAAATAGATATATCTTTCGATGCACAGGTGGGTTCGCAAAAGAGGTTCGCATCATGCCCCAGTCGGTGTCGAGAATCACTCGCGTTGCTCTGGCGATTTCAGTCCTGGCAGTGCTTTGCCCGAGCGCGAACGCGCAGATCGTGTCGCGGACGCCACCGAGCGGTGACGCCGCACCCGACCTTTTCGATGTGGGTTTCGACGATGATGGCAATCGCGCGCAGCAGACGCTGCAGGATACGCTCGAGACGATCAAACGGAGCCGCAAGCAGGGCAAGATTTCCAAAGCCGAAGCCCGCGTCCTGCGCAAGGACGCCCGGCGAATCGCCTCGGCGGCCGAGCGATATTCGCGCGACGGCCTGTCGCAATCCGAATCCCGCGAACTCGAAACCCGCGCGCACGCCCTGAAAAGCATGACCGACGCCCAACGCTTCGCGGATCACGCGCCGCGCTAAGGGCCCAGGCGCGCCGGCTGCGAAGGATCAAAGCGGCGACCAGGGCCTCTCGTCGGCCTCTTCCCGCTCGCCGTCTGGCCGTTCGGTCACGGTGGCGGCGGGCAGGTGGCCGATCACCGCGTCGAGCAGCTCTTCGAGCCCCTGCCCGGTCGCGCCCGAGATCGCGAAGACCTCATCGGCGCCCGCCTCCATCAGTTCGCCGGCGAAGTCGGCGGCGAGTTCGGCATCGGCGAGATCGACCTTGTTGAGCACGACGAGGCGCGGTTTGTCCGCCAGCCCGCCGCCGTAGGCTTCGAGTTCTTCCTCGACCACCGCCAGCGCCTCGGCCGGGTCCTCGCCGCCGATGTCGATCAGGTGGATCAGCACCCGGCAGCGCTCGATGTGGCCGAGGAAGCGGTCGCCGATCCCGGCGCCGTCGGCCGCGCCCGCGATCAGGCCGGGAATGTCGGCCAGCACGAACTCGCGCCCCTTGTGGCGCACGACGCCAAGCTGCGGGTGCAGCGTGGTGAAGGGATAGTCGCCGACCTTGGCCTTGGTGTTGGTCAGCTTGTTGATGAAGGTCGACTTGCCGGCGTTGGGCAGCCCCACGAGGCCAACGTCGGCAAGCAGCTTGAGCCGCAGCCAGACCCACATCTCCTCGGCCGGCAAGCCGGGCTGGTGCTGGCGCGGCGCGCGGTTGGTGCTGGTCTTGTAGCTTTCGTTGCCGCGCCCGCCGAGCCCGCCTTCGAGCATGGTCACGCGCTGGCCCGCCTCGGTCAGGTCGGCGAGCACCGTCTCGCGGTCCTCGTCCGAGATGATCTGCGTGCCGACGGGCACCTGGATGACCAGATCCTTGCCGCCCGCGCCGTGACGGCTCTTGCCCATGCCGTGGCCACCGCGCGGCGCCTTGAAGTGCTGGGTGTAGCGAAAGTCGATCAGCGTATTGAGCCCTGCCACGGCCTCGAACACGATGTCGCCGCCCTTGCCGCCGTTGCCGCCGTCGGGCCCGCCGTACTCGATGTACTTCTCGCGCCGGAAGCTGACCGCGCCGGGCCCGCCCGCACCCGAGCGAATGTAGATCTTGGCCTGGTCGAGAAAATGCATGGGGCAGTATCCGGCGGTTTTTCCGATGAGTCGAGTCCGGCGGCGCGCGCGCCGAACCGGTTGCGACATAACAAAAAACCGGCCGGCCACCTTGGCCAACCGGTGCAATTCATTCGATCCGCGATATGCTGGTGGAGCCGAGGGGGATCGAACCCCTGACCTCGTCATTGCGAACGACGCGCTCTCCCAGCTGAGCTACGGCCCCGTTCCAGCAATCGCGCGAAGCGGTCACCCCGCGTCGCGAGCGGCCCCCTTAGCGAAGAGGTCGCCCGCTTGAAAGAGCAAAAATGCGTGTCGGATCACGTTCCGTCGCGAAGCGAGATCGCCGGGGTCGGAGCGGGGACCGACACGGTGACCGGCGGACCGGCGCCGTAAAGCGATTCCCAGGCCCTCAAGTCCGAGCGATACTGGTCATAGCTGTTGAAGAATTCGCGGAACGGTGTGTCGACCTTGTCGAGCCCGTTGAGCGCATAGGTCTCGAGCTGACCGGCGGGAACCGTGAGCAACTCGTTCGAGACTTGCAGCGCGGCGTTGCAGAACGCCGATTTCACCGGCGGCAGCGCGAAATAGTTGTAGACCTGCGTCTGATAGGTCTCGCGCTCGCGAATGTAGACCTTCGAGCCGTAATTTTCGCGGAATCTGCGATCGAGATCCTTATTGACCGAGGCCAGTGCTTTGCTGTGGGTCTGGAGGAACTGCGAATATCCCGCCAGGATCGGTGCGTATTGCGTGTCGAGGCAGTTGAGCGCCGCGACGTTGTAGGCCGAACGTAAATTCCAGATCTTCTGCTCGGTCGAAATGTTGCTGTTCACGGTCACGCGCGTGCCGTCGATGCCGACCGGCGGGATCGTGAGCCCTTCGGCCGCGCCAAGCGGCGGACGGGGCTTGGGCGGGATGGTCACGACCACCGGGGGAGGCGGTGGCGGCGGCGGCGGCGTGGCGCAGCCGGCAAGCGCGACGATCAGGATGGCGACGAAACCGCCCAGGGCCGTGCGGAAAGCGGGTAACCGTGTCAACGAACCTCTCCAGAGAGCATGGCGGTCAGTTTAACGTTCCGCGCGGACAAAGGAAATGCCCGGTGCGACGAAACGCACCGGGCATCGAGATTGCCGTGATCGATACCTGTGGACTGTTCGGATCAGTCGCGCTGCCCCATGAAATAGAGCAGGAACTGGAACATGTTGATGAAGTCCAGATAGAGGCTGAGCGCGCCGAGCACGACGGCCTTGCCCATGAACTCCGTCCCGCGAAGCTGGTAATACTGCGCCTTGAGCCGCTGGGTGTCGTAGGCCGTGAGGCCCGCGAAGATCAGCACGCCCAGGATCGAGACCACGAGCTGCAGCACCGTCGACTGAACGAAGAGGTTGATCACCATCGCGATCAGGATACCGACCAGGCCCATGACCAGGAACGAACCCATTCCCGACAGGTCCTTCTTCGTGGTGTAGCCGAACAGGCTCAGGCCCGCGAAGGCGCCGGCGGTCGCGAAGAACGTCGTCGCGATCGACTGCTGCGTATAGACGAGGAAGATCGTCGACAGCGAGAGGCCCATCAACGCCGCGAAGCCCCAGAACATCGCCTGAAGCGCGCCGGTGCTGAAGCGGTTCGCGCCGAAGCTCATGGCCATGACGATCGCGAGCGGCGAAAGAATGATCAGCCACTTGAGCAGGCCGCCGCCGAACATGATCTGCGCGGCCATGCCCGAACTGGCGAACAGCAGCGAGACGATGCCGGTGAGCAGCACGCCCGAGGCCATGTAATTGTAGATCGACAGCATATACTTGCGCAGGCCCGTATCGTAGCCGGCGCGACCGTCAGTGCGTCCACCAAGGCTAGGAGACGCACCGAAGCCCGAACGGGGCTGGGGGTCGTTCCAATTCGCCATTTTCCTTCAACTCCCTTTCCGGCTCCATGCGCCCAATGCGCGCCGGTTGGGACCAATATCGGACCGCAGCCTTAAGGATTCAAGAAAAACCGGGTCGGATTCGATTGTGACAAATCGTATCAGCCTTCGCGCGCCGCCGCGGCCATCTCGGCGTTGCGTTCACGCGCGGCGCGCATCGCCGCGGTGACGAGACCGGCAAGCGCCCCGCCCTCGTCGAGGACATCGAGCCCGGCGCGGGTCGATCCGCCCGGACTCGCGACCCGATCGGCAAGCTCGCCGGGCGACAGTTCGGACGAGGCTGCAAGCAGCCCCGCGCCTTCGACCATGGCCAGCGCGAGCCGCCGCGCCTGCGCCTCGGGCACGCCGAGCGCCACCGCGCCGCCTGCCAGCGAATCGATGAAACGATAGACGAAGCCCGGCCCGCAGCCCGCCAGCGCCGTCACTGCGTCGAACAGCGCTTCGTCGAACCATTCGGGCGTGCCGAGCGGCTGCATGAATTTGGCGACGGCATCGCGTTCGCGGCCTTCCAGTCCGCTCTCGGCCAGCGCGATCGGCGACTTGCCAATCGCGGCCGCGAGGTTCGGCATGATCCGCACCACCGCCCGGCCCTGGGCGAAGCGCCGCTCCAGGCTGGCGATCTCGACCCCCGCCAGGATCGAGAACACCACGGTTTCCGGTCCAACGGCTGGCGCGATCCGCGGTGCGAGCTGATCGAGCATCTGCGGCTTGATGCCCAGCATGACGGCGTCGAAGGCCCCTTCGGGCATCTCGCGCAGCAGCGTCACGCCCTCGGGCGCTTCGGGCAGGCCCGGATCGACCACGGTGAAGCGCGAGGGCTCGATCCCGCCGGCAAGCCAGCCGGCGAGCATCGCTCCGCCCATGTTGCCGCAGCCGACGATCAGGAATTTGTCAAAAAGCGCCATGCCCCGCGCCTAGTGCGCCTCGCCGCATTTGCCAAGCGTCGCGGCCGCGGCAAGCGGGGAAGGCCGCGTCAAGCCTCGCCGGCGGCGTCCACCAGCGCCGCGGCGAGCGCGTCGCGCGGGCTCTTGTCGCCCCACAGGATGAACTGGAACACCGGATAGAAACGGTCGCACTCCTCGATCGCGGTCTCGACGATGAGCTGCGCCTGCGCGGGGCCAAGCAAGCCCTCGTCGCCCAGCATCAGGCCGTGGCGGTAGAGCACCACGCCGCCGTTCGACCAGACGTCGAAATGGCCCAGCCAGAGCTGCTCGTTGACCAGCGCCAGCGCCTCGTAGACGGCGGCGCGCTTGGCCTCGGCCACGCGGATATCGGGCAGGCACAGAAGCTGCAGGACATGATCCTCGGCGCGCCAGATCGCCTGGAACTGGTAGGTCGCCCAGCTTCCCTTGACCTCGGCCGAAATCTCGTCGTCTCCGACATATTCGAAGGACCAGTCGCGCGCTTCGAACAGCGATGCGAGCATCTCGACCGGCGCGGCGTCGTCGTCCTGTTCGATATTTTCCTGCACCATTCTCATATCGGCGATCTGTCCCTCCGTTCCGATGACTGGATGCGTCGTGATGGGGCCGCAGCACAATACGATTGAGGTTAACCCCTGCGTATAAGTCGATAACCCTGTTTACAGCGTGTGGAAAAGGACAAGCGCCTCTTTATCCAAAGCCATCATCATTTGTCGCCCAGAATATCGACCACCTGGCCTGCGGGGCTGGTCCACACGAAGGCCCCGTCGAAGCCGGCCTTGCCCGCGTCGGCCAGGAACGAAGCCGCCGCCTTCTGGCTTTCGAACGGCCCTGCGAGGACCCGGTTGGTGCGGCCCATCTGCGAGATATGCGCCTCGCGCCCCTTGAACAGCGCCGCGTTGCCGCGCGTCCACTTGCGCCAGTCGAAGGCGATCGCGTCCTTGTTGCGACCCACGCCGAGCTGAACCCAGATGCGGCTGGGATGGCTCGGCGGCGCCGGTTTCGGCTTGGCCTTGGCCGCCTCCCTGGCCTTGGCGGCAGCGAGTTCGGCGGGGTCTGGCTTGGGTTCGGGCTTGGCCGGCTCGATCCGGCGCAAGTCGACCGCGCCCGAAATCGGCCCGCCCTGGGTCGACGGCTTGCCAAGGTCGGAAAACGCGTCGAGCAGCGAAACGCGTTCGGGCTCAGGCTCCGGCGCGACGGCGGCCTGGGCGGGTCCCGACGATGCCGCCGTCGGCTCGCCCGAACTCGAATCGATGATGCTGGCCGGCGAGGGAATGTCCGCAGCACGCGGCGACGAAGACGTGGCCTGAGCAGGCCTGGCGCTCGAAAGCCTCGCGAGATCGAAGCCCGGAGCGGGGGTTGCCGAGGAGCCGGGCGCCACCGCCTGACGCACGGGCTGGCTTTGCGGCGGCGGCGAAGCGGTCGCGGACGGCGCCGCAGCGGGCTTCGTCTCAGCCGCCTTCGCGCTCGCCGCGGCATTGAGCGGCGGCAATTCCTGGCCGCCACCGCTGCGCTCGATCGCGGGCTTGGGCTCGGGAGGGGCGACGCGCTCTTGCTCCGCCCTGGCGACCTTGGTCGATCGCGCGGGCGCGGCCTGCTTCGGCCTGTCCGCGCTCGCGGCCTTCTTGCCGAGACCGCTGCCCTGCGGAATCAGGCCCGCGTCGGCGGTCCCGGCCTTGGGCTGCGCAAGCGGCTTGGGCGCGTAAGCCGCGATCTTCGGATCGTCGCGACCGATCTCGGACGCGCGCGGAAACTGCCCCAGATTGGCCGCCGCCGCCTGCTGCGCGGGCGTCAGACGCGGCATGTACCGCAGATAGGGCGCAACCCGCTCGGCCAGTTCGGCGGGCAGGATCGTGTTCGAGATCTTCACCGCCTCCTTGATGTCGCCAAGGATCGCGAGCGTGAACGCGCGCGTGCGCCAGGCCGGTTTGTCCTGCTCGCGCAGCAACGGCATCAGCGTCGCCTCGCTCGCTGCGCCGTCCCCGGCGATCGCCTGACTGACGGCGAGCCGCCGCCGGAGCACCTCGTTGTCGCCCTTCTTGAGCGCGGCGGCGTAGTATTGCTGGGCCCGGGCGCTGTCGCCGACGAGATCGTAGGCGAGTCCGCGTTCGGCGGCGAGCGTGTCGGCCGAGGCGCCTGCCGCGACGGCCGCGTCGAACATCGGGATCGCCGCGACCGGATCACCCTTCAGCACGAGCGCCGAAGCCATTCCGGCCTTGACCCGGGGGTTGTTGGCCGAGATCTGGTCGGCCCGGCGAAAGAAGCCGAGCGCCGCATCGGCATCACCCATTGCGCTCGCGGCGTCGCCCGCATCGAGCAGGGCTTCGACGTCGCGCGGATCGCGTCCGAGCTTGGCCAGCGCGGCATTGAGGCGCACGGTATCCTGGCTCGGCAGCGGCTGCACGACTTCGCGCGCGGGCGCCGTACCGGACAGCGCAATTGCGGAGAACGGCAAGGCCAGCGCCAATGCCGCCGTCAGCCGCCGCGCCGTCCGATGCTTCATGTCATCACTCAAGATCGCGTACTTTCCGCCCGATTCCTGCGGCCGTCGTCCATGGGCGACTCGCGCCAAGGCGCACCTCATAGACCCCGGCGCCTCCGACGACAAAATCGGCGGACCACACGGGGGGACCAGGGAGCGCGTTACGACCGTGCGCGACGGAATGGCTCAGGCCACATGAACCAGACGCGAACCGGCGACGCGCACGCGCCGCCGTCGCGCGCGGGGCTACTGGTTGTTCTGCCGCCCGAGGAAACGCGGAATGCTGATCGAACCGGCCTCCTCGTCGTCTTCCTCGGCTTCGGCCGTGCGCGAATTGCGCGAGAGATTGGCCATGCGCTCGAACAGCGTGCTGCCCGAAACCTGCGGTCGGTTGGGCTCGGGCTGCTTCTGCGCGACGGCTTCCTGGCTGCCGACCAGCGGCCGGCGGCGTCCGGAGATCGGCGTGACCGGCGCATCGCGTTCGGCAAGACGATCGGCATCGAGCAGAAGCTCGTCGCTCTTCTTCTCCTCGGCGGGCTTTTCGGCCTGCTCAAGCCCAAGCTCGAGCGGCTCCGCCCGGTCGCGCGTGCCCGAAAGGCTGGCGTAGCTGCCGTTCGCGGTCTCGTCCTCGGCTTCCTCCTCGCGCTCGGCGGCCGGCACTTCCTGGCCGGCGTCGAGCTCGAGTTCGCTGGCGTACTCGTCCTGCGATCCGGACGAGACCTGCTCGGCCCCGGCGAGATCGAGCGGCTCTTCGGCGGCGACTTCGGGCTGCTGCTCTTCGGACGGGGCCACCGGCGCACGCGGACCGCGCTCGAAAAGCGGCTGTACGTCGGCGCCCGTCGAGGCCGGCGTCGGCGTCGCCGCCGGGCGCATCGGCCCGCGCGACATGCCGAGGTTGACCGGGCGGGAGGCCTGTTCGGCCTGTTCGGCGCTCTGCTCGATACCGGTGGCGACGACCGAGACGCGGATGCGGCCCTGCAGATCGGGATTGAACGCCGAACCCCAGATGATGTTCGCGTCCGCATCGACCAGTTCGCGGATGTGGTTGGCGGCTTCGTCGACCTCGAGCAGCTTCATGTCCTCGCCGCCGATGATCGAAATGATCACACCCTTGGCGCCCTGCATCGAGACGCCGTCGAGCAGTGGATTGGCGATCGCGCGTTCCGCGGCCTCGAGCGCGCGGTTGGGGCCCTCGCCCTCGCCGGTGCCCATCATCGCCTTGCCCATCTCGCCCATCACCGAACGGACGTCGGCGAAGTCGAGGTTGATGAGGCCCGGCATGACCATGAGGTCGGTAATCGAGCGCACACCCTGCTGAAGCACTTCGTCGGCGAGCTGGAACGCTTCCTTGAAGGTCGTCTCTGCCTTGGCAACCAGGAACAGGTTCTGGTTGGGGATGACGATGAGGGTATCGACTTCCTTCTGCAGCTCCTCGATCCCCGCCTCGGCGGCGCGCATGCGGCGCGTGCCCTCGAACAGGAACGGCTTGGTGACGACGCCGACGGTGAGCACGCCCTTCTCGCGCGCGGCGCGGGCGATGATCGGCGCGGCGCCGGTGCCGGTGCCGCCGCCCATGCCAGCGGCGATGAAGCACATGTGCACGCCTTCCAGAAGGCGTTCGAGTTCGGGCAGCGTCTCTTCGGCGGCGGCGCGGCCGACTTCGGGGCGCGATCCCGCGCCCAGACCCTGCGTGATGTCGGGACCGAGCTGGATGCGGTTTTCGGCAACGGCGTTGTTGAGCGCCTGCGCGTCGGTGTTGGCGACAACGAAGTCGACGCCTTCGATCTCGGCCGCGATCATGTTCGCAATGGCGTTGCCACCGGCTCCGCCGACACCGAATACGACGATGCGCGGGCGCAGTTCATCGATCGCCGGCGGTCCGATATTGATGCTCATCTTACTCTCCTGGCACGAAACGCGCGGATAGATTCCTTAATCGCGTTTGATTGCACGCATCGACTCGCCGAACCAAGGTGGCCCGGGCCTTTGTCCACAGTCCGCGCGCGCCCGGGGCGGGTCCCCGGCCCGTCGAGGATAGGCGCATCGGCGCCCATCAGAAATATTCCTTCAGCGCTTGGAATACACGGCTCACCACGCTTCGGCCGGGCCGGATCGCGGTCTGGTGGCGAGCCCCCAGGCGCCGAATGTCGATCGGGTCGTGGGCGGCGTATAACACAAGACCCGCCAGCGTTGCGAACCCGGGCTTCACATGCGCCTCGGCAAGCCCGGTGAGATGGGGAGTCGTCCCGATGCGGACCGGGCGGCCGAGCGCCGCCTGCGCGAAGTCGGCAAGGCCGACCAGCTCGGCGCCGCCGCCGGTGAAGACCACCTGCTTGCCGCGCTGCTCCTGCGAGCGCAGCTCCTTGAGCGCCTTGCCGACGTCTTCCATCAGCAGCCCGAGCTGGGTGGTGATCACCCCGATCAGCTCGGCGCGCGGGATACGGTTCTTCTCGTCGGCGTGGCGCGCGATGGGGCCCGCATCCTCCTCGCCCGGCGCGTTGACCGGGATCATTTCGCGATGGTCGTGCGGGCTCGCCAGCGCCGATCCGCTGACGCACTTGAGCCGCTCGGCCTGCGAACGCCGGATGCCGAACACCGAAGCGATCGCGTCGGTGATATCCGACGAGCCGCGTGGGATCGCGATCATGCCGCGCAGCAGCCCTTGCGCGTAGACCGCGACGTTGGTCACTTCCGCGCCGAACTCGACCAGCGCGACGCCGAGGTCGCGTTCCTCGGGAGAAAGACAGGCATGACCCGCCGCGATCGGCGAAGCGACCACCGCCTCGACCTCGAGATGCGCGTTCTGGACGGCCTCGGTGAGATTGCGGATCGGCGCGCCGTCGGCGAGCATGACGTGGATGTTGACGCCAAGGCGCTCGGCATGGAGGCCGCAGGGATCGGCGACGCCGTGCGCGCCGTCGAGCCGGTACTGCGCGGGCTGGGCGTGGAGCACCATGCGCCCGTCGGGGCGGATCGCGTCGCGTGCGCACACGAGCAACTGGTCGATGTCGTCCTGCTCGATCCGGCGGCCGTTCATCTCGGTATCGACTTCGACCACCTGGCTGGCGAGCCCCGCGCCGGCACAACCCACCCACACGCTCTGCACGCTTTGGTTGGCCATGCGTTCGGCGCGGTCGATGGCGTCGCGCACGGCATGCGTGGCCGCGGCCATGTTGGTCACGTAGCCGCGCTTGATCCCGGCCGAGGCACGGTGTCCCGAGCCCAGCACGACCATGTCGCCAAGCTCGGTGATGCCGGCGACGATCGCGGAAATGCGGAACGAGCCGAGGTTCACCGCGCCCACGACGCGTACGATACGAGGTGCCGGCATCAGTCGATCTCCTCCCTGCCCCGCCCTGCCCCGGCGGCAAGCGCGGCCTCCATTTTCGCCCTTTCGGGAATGCGCAGGTAGATCCGGTCCTTGCCGCGCATGTCGACCACCTTGACGGGACCGCCGAGCAGGCGGTTGGTGCCATCGAGGCGGGCGAAGGCGACGAGCGCGGAACTCGCCTGCTTGTCGCCTTCGGGCAACGCCAGGACTTGCCCGGTCTTGAAAGTCAGGTTCCAGCGCCGGTTGCCGATCCATTCCGCTTCGCGCACGCGCGGCTTGAGTGCAGGCGCGGCGGCAAGCAGCCCGCCGAGCTGCGTCACCTGCTGGCCGGCGCCGAGCCCGGAGACGATCAGCATGCCTTCGGCGTCACGGCGGCTGATCGGCTCGAGTTCGTGACCGGTCGCGTCGATCAGCACGAAGCGGTCGGCCTTGCGCAGCACCGCGTGCGGCTTGCGCTCGACGATGTCGATGACGAGCGTATCGGGAAGCTGGCGCGAGACGCGCGCATCCTTGACCCACGAGAGACCGAGCAATTCGGTGCGCAGCCCTTCGAGATCGACCTCGGACATCGCCTGGTTGCGCTGCGCGAGCGCGCGTTCGTAGACCTTGAGCTCGTTGAGGTTCTCGACCCCGCGCACTTCGACGTGCGCGACTTCGAAACCGGCATCGGCGGCGATCGCGGCGACCTGCCGCCGCGCCATTTCCGGCACGCCCATCATCGCGGCCGTGACCCAGGCGATCGCGACCACCACGGCCAGCGCGACGACGAGCACGATCTTGTGAAGCTGGTCTTCGGAAAAAGGCAGCGCGCCCATCACCGTGTCGAGCAGGCCGCCGGTCGTCGCCTTGGCCTTGCGCACCTTGCGGCGGTTGCCCTGCGCCGCGGCGGCCTTGCGCGCGCTTGTCGGCTTGCGCCGGTTCTGCTGACTCATCCGCGCCCCTCCTGCGGTTGCTTCGCCTTCGCGTCGGCCAGCGCCTCGGCGATGATCGCCTCGACCAGTTCGGGATAGTCCATGCCGCAGGCCTTGGCCTGTTCGGGCACGAGGCTGAGCGGAGTCATGCCCGGCTGGGTGTTGGTCTCGAGCAGGAACAGGCCCTCGACCCCCTGCGTATCGTCCCAGCGGAAGTCGGAACGGCTCGTCCCCCGGCAGCCGAGCAGGCGGTGCGCGCGCAGGGCGAGGTCCTTGCAGGCGGCGGTGATCTCGTCGGGCACCTCGGCGGGGCAGACGTGCTCGGTCATCCCGTCGGTATATTTCGCGTCGAAGTCGTAGAAGCCGGACTTGGGCCGCAGCTCGGTGACCAGCAGCGCGCGGTCGGCGATGACCGCCGTCGTCAGCTCGCGCCCGCGAATATAGGGCTCGGCAAGCAGCCGGTCGAACTCCTGCCAGGGGCCCTTCGCCTCGGCGCTGATCGGATTGCCGTAGTTGCCCTCGGCGGTGATGATCGCGACGCCGACCGAGGAGCCCTCGTTGACCGGCTTGAGCACGTAGGGGCGCGGCAGCGGATCGCGCCGGTATAGGTCTTCGGTCTCGACCATGCGCCCGCCGGGCATGGGAATACCGTGCGGGACGAGCGCCTGCTTGGTCAGTTCCTTGTCGATCGCGATCACCGAGGTGGCGAGGCCCGAGTGCGTGTAGACGAGACCCATCAGGTCCATCATCCCCTGCACCGTGCCATCCTCGCCCGGCGCGCCGTGGAGCGCGTTGAACACGACGTCGGGCGCGGTCTCGGCGAGCCGCTGCGCGACGTCGCGGCCCATGTCGATCCGCGTGACCTTGTGGCCCTTGGACTCGAGCGCCTTGGCCACGCCCTCGCCGCTCATCAGCGAGACCGCCCGCTCGTTCGACCAGCCGCCCATCAGGACCGCGACGTGGAGCTTGGGAAGAGTCATTCGCGGCCTACTCGCTGGATTTCCCACTCGAGCATGACGCCCGAGCTGTCCTTCACCCGGCGGCGCACCTCCTCGCCGAGCGCCTCGATCTCGGTGCTGGTCGCCGCGCCTGTGTTGATGAGGAAATTTGTGTGCTTTTCGCTCACTTGCGCGCCGCCCAAGGCGAGGCCCCGGCAGCCGGCCGCGTCGACCAGTTGCCAGGCCTTGTGGCCTTGCGGGTTCTTGAAGGTCGAGCCGCCGGTCTTGCTCCGCAGCGGCTGGCTCGCCTCGCGGCTGGCGGCGATGCGGTCCATCTCGGCCTGGATCGCGGCGGGCTCGCCCGGAGCGCCGCGAAAGCGCGCGGCGACCACGATCGCGCCCTCGGGCAGCTCGGAGTGGCGGTAAGTGTAATGAAGGTCCGCATTGGCGAGCGTGACCAGCTCGCCCGAGCGCAGCACGACGTCGCAATCGACCAGGATGTCCTTGACCTCGCCGCCATAGGCCCCGCCGTTCATCCGCACGAAGCCGCCGACCGTGCCGGGAATCGAGCGCAGGAATTCGATCCCGGCGATACCCTTATCGCGCGCCGTCGAGGACACGAGGATGCCGCTTGCCCCCCCGCCGCATTCGAGCGTGACCGCGTCGATTGCCGAGACGTGCGCGAAGGGCTTGCCCAGCCGCACCACGACGCCCGGCACGCCGCCGTCGCGCACGATCATGTTCGAGCCGAGCCCGAGCGCCATGACCGGCACTTGCGGATCGAGTTCGTGCAGGAAATGCCGAAGATCGGCGAGATCCTTTGGCTCTAACAGCCAGTCCGCCACACCGCCCGACTTGAACCAGACCAGCGGCGCCAGCGGCGCATCCGGCGTCAGCTTGCCCGCGACCTGGGGGAGCGTATCGGCCATCACGCCGCCTGCCTCCCCCGGATCGCGTCGGCGAGCCCGGCCGCCCACTTGGTGATGTCGCCCGCGCCGAGGCACACGATCATGTCGCCCGGACGGATCGTGGCCGCCAGCGCGCCGGCAAGGTCCTCCGCGCTGTCGACGACGTGCGCATCGCGGTGGCCGCGCGCCTTGAGGCCATCGACCAGCGCGGCGGCATCGACCCCCGCGATCGGGGCCTCGCCCGCGGCGTAGACCGGGGTGACGTAGACCGCGTCGGCATCGTTGAAGGCGGTCTGGAACTCGCTCATCAGGTCGCGCAGGCGGGAATAGCGGTGCGGCTGCGCCACAGCGATCACGCGCCCCTCGACGCCCTCGCGCGCGGCGGCGAGCACCGCGCGGATCTCCACCGGGTGGTGGCCGTAGTCGTCGATCACGGTTGCCCCGCCCACTTCGCCGACGCGGGTGAAGCGGCGCTTGACCCCGTCGAACTTGGCGAAGCCGTTGCACACGATCGTCTCGGGGCAGCCCATCTCGATCGCGACGGCGACCGCCGCGAGCGCGTTCTGGACATTGTGGCGACCAGGCATGGGCAGCTCGATACCCTCGATCCTGCGCGTCGCCCCGTCGCGCTCGCGGATCACCACGTCGAAGCGGTTGCCGCCCGGGATCGGCGTCACGTTCTCGCCGCGGATATCGGCCTGCGCGGAGAATCCGTAAGTGATGACCCGCCGGTCGCGAACCTTGGAGATCACCGCCTGCACTTCGGGGTGATCGATGCAGAGCACCGCCGCGCCGTAGAACGGCACGTTCTCGATGAACTCGACGAAGGCATCCTTCACCGCCTCGAAGCTGCCGTAGTGATCGAGGTGCTCGGGATCGATGTTGGTGACGACCGCGATGGTGCCGTCGAGCCGCAGGAAAGAGCCGTCGCTCTCGTCGGCCTCGACGACCATCCAGTCGCTCTCGCCGAGCCGCGCGTTCGAACCGTAGGCATTGATGATGCCGCCGTTGATCACGGTCGGATCGACTCCGCCCGCCTCCAGCAGGCAGGCGACCATCGAGGTGGTGGTCGTCTTGCCGTGCGTGCCCGCCACCGCGACGGTGTTCTTGAGCCGCATCAGCTCGGCAAGCATCTCCGCGCGGCGCACCACGGGAATGCGCGCCTCGAGCGCGGCCTTCACTTCGGGGTTGTCACGCTTCACCGCAGTCGAGGTGACGACCACCGCGCAGCCCGCGACATTGGCCGCATCGTGGCCGATCAGCACCTTGATGCCGCGCTTTCTCAGGCCCTCGACGACATAGCCTTCGGCGATGTCGGAGCCCTGCACGTCGTAGCCCAGGTTGTGCATGACCTCGGCGATCCCCGACATGCCGATGCCGCCGATGCCGACGAAGTGGATCGTGCCGATATCGGTCGCGACGCCCTTCATTCGGCGCCCTCCATCGCCAGGGCTTCCTTGCCGCTCGCGACGGATTTCGGCTTCACGCGGATGACATCCATCAGCGGTTCACCGCCGAAGCTCTCGACCAGGTCGGCGAGATCGGCGGCGGCGTTGGGATAGCCGCAGTTCCACGCGGCGTGCGCCGCGTTGGCGAGCGTTTCGGGATGCTGCGCCATGGCCTGGATCTGCTTGGCGAGTTCGGTCGCGGTGAAGCGCTCCTGCCGGATCGCGCGCGCGCCGCCCGCCGCGACGATCTCGCGCGTGTTGGCGGCCTGGTGGTCGTCGGTGGCGATGGGCAGCGGAACGAGGATCGCGGGGCGGCCGACCGCGGTCAGTTCGGCGATCGTCGAGGCGCCGGCGCGGCCGATGAACAAGTGCGCGTCGGCGAGCCGGTTTTCCATGTCCTCGAAATAGGTCGCGAGCTCGGCGGGAATGTCGTGCGTGGCATAGCGGTCACGCACCGCCGCGATGTCCTCGGGACGGCACTGCTGGATCACCTGGAGCCGCGAGCGCAGCGCGGGCGGCAGCATGGCGAGCCCGTCGGGCACGATCTCGGAGAGCACCCGCGCGCCCTGGCTGCCGCCGGTCACGAGAATGCGCAGCAGGCTCTCGGCGGTGAACGCGGGAAACGGCCGGTCGCGCAGCGCCAGCACCTCGGCGCGGACCGGATTGCCGACGAGCGTGACCTTGTCCGCGAGCTTGGCCGGAAGCCGATCGACCTCGCCGCACGAGGTCGCGATCGCATCGACCCTGGGTGCGAAATAGCGGTTCACGCGGCCGAGCACCGCGTTCTGCTCGTGCAGCACGGTGGGCAGCCCCGCCGAGCGCGCCGCGAGCAGCGTCGGCAGCGCCGGATAGCCGCCGAAGCCGACCACGGCGGAAGGCTCGAAGCTTTCGAACAGGCGCAGCGCCATGCGCCGCCCCTCGAGCACGCCGCGCGCGCCCTTGATCCACCCGAGCGGGTTCTTGCCCGCTATGCGCCCGGGCGGAAGGATGTGCGCGGGCAGGAAATCGGGCTTGCCGGGGATCGCCGCGCCGCGCGTATCGGTGATCAACGCCACGTGGTGCCCGCGCCGGTCAAGCTCGGCCGCCAGCGAGAAAGCGGGGATCAGGTGTCCTCCGGTTCCTCCTGCGGCGAGGACGTAGTGGCGGCTCACGGCGGTCATCGTTTGTCTCCAAGGTCGCTGCCAAGATCGCTGAGCGAAAACCGCTCACCCTGGATAAAGGGATTTCTGCGGGTGATGGCCAGCAGCAATCCGATGCTCAGCCCCATCGCGAGGGTCGAGGAGCCGCCGTAGCTGATGAGCGGCAAGGTCATGCCCTTCGACGGAAAGAGCTGGAGATTGACGAGGATGTTGATGAAGGCCTGTCCACCGAACTGCGCGGCGAAGCCGGTCGCGGCGAGCACCGTGAACAAGTCCTCCTCGCGCACCAGCCGGATCAGCACGCGCAGCACCAGCGCGAGGTAGAGGATCACCACGACCATGCACGAGAGCAGGCCGAACTCCTCGCCGATAACCGAGAAGATATAGTCGGTATGCGCTTCGGGCAGCGCCAGCTTGCGCTCGCCCATCCAGAAGCCGAGCCCCGTCCAGCCGCCGTTGAGCAGCGTGCGGCTGGCAAGGTCGACCTGGTCGAACGCGGTGCCGCCGCCGAGGAACGAATCGATGCGGCGCTGCGCGTTGTCGTAGAGGAAATAGGTGGCGATGATCAGCACGACCCCGCCCGCTCCGGCGACCGCGATGCGGCGCACGTCGATGCCCGACAGCAGCACCAGCGTGAACCAGGTCCCGGCGAACAGGATGGTCGAGCCGAAGTCGGGCTGCGCCATGAGCAATGCCGAAACGAGCGCGACGATGCCGAACGTAACCGACATCATCGGCAATTGCTCGTCGCGCACCTTGAGCGAAAGCAGCCAGGCAAGCAGGATCGGAAAGCCGCACTTGAGGAATGAGGACGGCTGCAGCGAGAGGCCGAGATTGAGCCAGCGCCGCGCGCCGTTCACCTCGAAGCCGAGGAACGGCACCAGCATCAGAGCGAAGATCATGCTCGCCGCGAGCACGATACCGAAGCGACGGGCCATGTCCTTTGGCAGTGTGGAGGCCGCCAGCATCGCCCCGAGCGCGACGATCTGCCAACGCACGTGAAGATAGAAGAAGTGGAGGTCGTCGAGCGACTTGGTCGAGGTCGACAACCGCCGGGCGCTCGCCGGCGAGCCCGCCGCGACGCTGACAGTGCCGATGATCATCAGGATCAGCGCCAGCATCAGCACGCCGCGATCGATTTCCTGCCACCAGATCTGCATCGCGCCGCGCCGCCCGCCGCGATAGTGCGTCACCGCGCGGCTCTTGGCGGCGCCGTTGACGGGAACCGGAGGATGCGTCGCCATCAGTCTTCTCCCTCGCCCGGATCGTCGGCGGAGATCAATGCGCCTACGATCCGGCGGAACGCATCGCCGCGCGCCTCGAAATCACGAAACTGGTCGAAGCTGGCGCAGGCGGGCGAGAGCATCACGACATCGCCCGGCTTCGCCGCCGCCATCGCCTCGCGGATCGCTTCGGCCATCATCTCGCTGCGGCGGACCGGCGCATGCGGCGCGAGCAGGTCGGCGAACATCGGGCCGGCATCGCCGATCGTGTAGGCGGCGGCGACGTTGCCGAAATAGGGCTCGCACTCGCCCAGATCGTCGCCCTTGGGCAGGCCGCCGACGATCCAGTGGATGCGCGGCCTCGGATCGGGCGGGAAGGCGGCCAGCGCGGGAGCGGCCGAGGCCGGATTGGTCGCCTTGCTGTCGTTGATGTAGAGCACGCCTTCGTTCTCGGCCACACGCTCCATGCGGTGCGGCAGGCCGACGAAGCTTTCGAGGCCAGCCTCGATCTGCGCGTCGGAAAGCCCGAGTTGCCGCGCGACGGCGATGGCGGCGGCGGCGTTCTGGCGATTGTGCGGCCCTTGCAGCGAGGGCCAGCGCGCCTGATCGCCGGGCAGCTCGACGTCGTCGATGAACTGGATCGGCTGCCCTTCGGGCGAGAAACGCAGCACGTCCACCCCGGCTTCGGCCTCATGATCGACGATCGCGAGCGATGCGGCGGACTGCATCCCGAACAGCCGCGCCTTGGATGCGACATAGGCGTCGAAATCGGCGTAGCGATCGAGGTGGTCGGGCGTCACGTTGAGCAGCACCGCGACTTCGCAGTCGAGCGAGAAAGTGAGGTCGATCTGGTAGCTCGACAGTTCGAGCACGTAGACGCCGCCCTCGGGCAGCGGATCGGCGGCGAGGATCGGCACGCCGATGTTGCCGCCCACGCGCACGGGGACCCCCGCCTGCGCGAACAGATGCCGGACAAGCATCGTCGTGGTCGACTTGCCGTTGGTCCCGGTTATCCCGACGACGCGATGCGCCGGCAGGACGGCGCGCGCGCGCGCGAACAATTCGATGTCGCCGATCACCGGAACATCGGCCGCGGCGGCGGCCTCGGCGATCGGATGACGGTTGAGCGGAATGCCCGGGGACACGACCACCGCCTCGTACCCCTCGAGCACCGCCGTTACCGGGTCGGCGAGTTCCACTCGCCCTTCGAAGGCCTGCCTCGGCTCCTCGCGGCTGTCCCAGGCCATGACCTGCGCGCCGCTCGCGAGCAGCGATTCGACCGCCGCCGCGCCCGAACGGGCAAGGCCGAGGACGGCGAAGCGCTTGCCTGCAAAGTCGGGCGAGGTGATCATCGCGGCCGGCCTACCTCAGCTTCAGGGTCGAAAGGCCGATCACCGCGAGCACGATCGAGATGATCCAGAAGCGGATCACGACGGTCGATTCGGCCCAGCCGAGCTGCTCGAAGTGATGATGGATCGGCGCCATGCGGAACACGCGCTTTCCGGTACGCTTGAAGAAGAAGACCTGGATGATCACCGAGGCCGCCTCGAGCACGAACAGCCCGCCGACGATGGCGAGCACGATCTCGTGGTGCGCCGCCACCGCGATCGCGCCGAGCGCGCCGCCGAGCGCAAGGCTGCCGGTATCGCCCATGAAGATCGCCGCAGGGGGCGCGTTGAACCACAGGAAGGCGAGCCCCGCCCCCATGATCCCCGCGCAGAAGATCGCGAGTTCGCCCGCGCCCGGCACGTGCGGAATGCCGAGATAGGTCGCATAGTCGACGCGGCCGGCAAGGTAGGCGATGATGGCGAAGGTCCCCGCCGCGACGATCACCGGAAAGGTCGCGAGCCCGTCGAGCCCGTCGGTGAGGTTCACCGCGTTGCCCGCGCCGACGATCACGAAGGCGGCGAAGACATAGTAGAACGGGCCGAGCGGGATCGCCGCGTTGCTCAGGAACGGCACATAGAGATTGGTGTTGAGCTGGCTCACGATGATCCATGAGGCGACGCCCGCCACCGCGAACTCGAACAGCAGGCGCACTTTGCCCGACACGCCCTTGTGGCTGCTCTTGGTCACCTTGTCGAAATCGTCGAGGAAGCCGATCAGCCCGAAGCCCACGGTCACCGCGATGCAGGCGAGCACGAACGGGTTGGTCGGGTCCATCCACAGCACCATCGAGATGAGCAGCGCGGTCAGGATCATCAGCCCGCCCATCGTCGGCGTGCCGCGCTTGGCGAGGTGGCTCTTGGGCCCGTCCTCGCGGATCGGCTGGCCCTTGCCCTGGCGGATGCGAAGCATGTTGATGAAACGCGGGCCGATCACCAGTCCGATCAGCAGCGCCGTCATCAGCGCGCCGCCCGAACGGAACGACCGGTAGCGAAAGAGGTTGGCAAGCCCCTCGTAGTTCAGCCAGTCTGCGAAGAGATAGAGCATCGTTCGAGGGGCGCGGCCCGCCTTCCTATTTGCTGAGCACAGTAACGAGGGAAGCAAGTCCCACCGAGTTCGACCCCTTGACGAGGATCGCATCGCCTCGCCTCAGTCCGAACGCGGACAATTTGTCCACAGCTTCCTCCACTGTCGCGCAATGGGCGAAGGGTATCGGTTTGCCAAGCGAATCCCCGCCCGATTTCCCCAGCTCGCCGACCAGCGCGGCCATTTCGGGCCCGACGAGCACGGCGTAATCGACGCCCGCCTCGCGCATCGGCGCGGCGAGCGCGGCGTGATAGCCCTCGGCGTGCTTGCCCAGTTCCTTCATCGAGCCCAGCACCGCGATGCGGCGGGTCGCGTCGGTACGGCCGAGCTGCGCCAGCGTGGCCCGCATCGAGGCCGGGTTGGCGTTGTAGCTCTCGTCGATCAGCAGGGCGCGACCACCGCCGTTGGCCTCGGGCACGTCGATCTCGATCCGCGCGCCGCGACCGGCGAGCCCCTCCATCTCGGCGAGCGCCACGCCCGCGGCGCCCAGGTCGCCCTTGACCGCGCGCACCGCCGCCATGACCGCGAGCGAGTTGATGATCCAGTGCTCGCCGGGCGCGGCGACGGTGTAGCACAGGCGGCGATCGCCCATGTCGGCCGTGACCAGCGAGCCGCCGCCCAGCGCGGGCACCGAATCGAGCAGGCGCACGTCGGCTTGCTCGGACCGGCCGAACGAGATCACATGCGCCCCGTTGCGCAGCGCCGCCTTGCGCAGGCGCTCGAAATGCGGACTGTCGGCGGGGATCACCGCGGTGCCGCCGCGTCCCAGGCCCTGGAATATCTCGCCCTTGGCCTCGGCGATCGCCTCTTCGGAGCCGAGCATCTCGATGTGCGCGGGCGCGATCGTGGTGATGACCGCGACATGCGGGCGCACCTGCCGGGTCAGCGCGGCGATCTCGCCCGCGTGGTTCATCCCCATCTCGAACACGCCGAAGCGCGCGCGGGCGGGCATCCGCGCCAAGCTGAGCGGCACGCCGGTATGGTTGTTGTAGCTCTTCACAGAGCGGTGCGCGTCGCCGCGGCTGGCGCGGTCGAGCGCGGCGTAGATCGCTTCCTTGACGCCGGTCTTGCCGACCGATCCGGTCACCCCGATGATCGGCGCGCGGCTGCGCGCCCGCGCCGCCGCGCCGAGCCGGACGAGCGCCTCGGTGGTGTCCTTGACCAAGACGTGCGGACCTTCGACCGGCCGGTCGACCACGACCGCCGCCGCGCCCTTGGCGAAGGCCATGTCGACGAAGCGGTGCCCGTCGGTGTTCTCGCCGCTCAAGGCGAAGAACAGGTCGCCCGGCTTCACTTCGCGGCTGTCAAACTCGATGCCGGTCACGACGAACTCGGCGTTGGCCGTTCCCTTGACCGCGCGCGCGATCGAGACCGCGTCCCACAGGACATGCGAGTTGTCTTCGCAGTCCTGCATCGGCCAGTCGAGGATTCGCGTCACTGCATTCATAGTGTCAGGTCCTTCCCACGGTGCCAGCGACTTGCCTGGCCACAGCTACGTCGTCGAAGGGCAGCACGCGCATGCCGGCGCCGCTGCCGATGATCTGCCCTTGTTCGTGCCCCTTGCCCGCAATCAGCACGATGTCCCCCGCCGCCGCCTCGGCGACCGCCGCTGCGATCGCTTCGCGCCGATCCCCGATCTCCAGGGCCTGCGGACAACCCTCGCGTACCATTGCCCGGATGCCCGCCGCATCCTCGCCGCGAGGGTTATCGTCAGTCACGATCACGACTTCGGCCCCTTCGGCCGCGATTTTGCCCATTTCCGCACGCTTGCCGGTGTCGCGATCGCCGCCCGCTCCAAACACGACGATCAGCCGCCCGCTCGCGTGCGGGCGCAGCGCGTCGATCGCCGCCTTGAGCGCGTCGGGCGTGTGCGCGTAGTCGACGTAGATCGGCGCCCCGCTCGCGGAGAGGCCAGCGCGCTCGAGCCGCCCGCGCACGGTCTGGAGCCGCTTGACCGCATCGAAGGTCCGGTCCGGCTCGCCCCCGGTCGCGAGCACGAGCCCTGCCGCGACCAGCACGTTGGCCGCCTGATAGGCGCCAATCAGCGGCAGTTCGATACGGCGCCCCCGTCCGGCATATTCGATCTCGAGCGTCTGGCCGAGCAGCCCCGGCGCGCGCGAGACGAGACGGATTCCCTCGCCCTTCTCGCCGACGGTGAAGGGCTCGAGCCCGCGCCGCCGGGCATGCTCGACGGCGCGCGGCGACCAGGCATCGTCGGCCCAGATCACCGCGGTCCCGCCGTCCGAGACGACTTCGTCGAACAGCCGCATCTTGGCCGCGAAGTAGTCTTCCATGTCGGCGTGGTAATCGAGGTGATCGCGGCTGAGATTGGTGAAGGCGCCCGCCGCGACCGCGGGTCCCTCATTGCGGAACTGCGAAAGACCGTGGCTCGAGGCCTCATAGGCGACGTGCGTCACGCCTTCACGCGCAAGGCCCGTCAGGTTCGAGAGGAAGGTCACGATGTCGGGCGTGGTGAGGCCGGTCGAGACGCTCTCGTCGCTGGTGGTGACGCCCAGCGTGCCGATCGAGGCCGCGCGCAGCCCGGCCATGCGCCAGAGCTGGCGCGTCAGTTCGACGGTCGAGGTCTTGCCGTTGGTCCCCGTCACCGCGACAAGCGTGTGCGGTACGGGCGTGAAGAACTGTCCCGCCAGCCGGGCGAACAGGCGTCGCGGCTCGGCAGCGGCGAAGTGCACGGCGCCTTCCACCCTGGCTTCGGGCCGCGCGACGATAGCGACCGCGCCCGCCTCGATCGCGGCGGGAATGAAGTCCTCGCCGTTGAAGCGCGCGCCGACGAAGGCGCCGAACACGGTGCCCGGCGCGACCTTGCGGTGATCGATCGCGAAACCGGTGACCTGCGCGTCGCCGCCCGTCGCCAGCGCCACTTTGGCCGATCGTGCGAGCGCCCCCAGCTTCATCAGTGCGCCTCGCCGGGAATGAGCGGCTTGAGGTCCGAGATGTCGATGTCGCGCGTCTCGTCGGGCATGATGCCGAGCAGCGGACCGATCCGGGGCACCACCCGGCCGACCGCGGGCGCCGCGTTCCACGCCGCCGTGCGCTGGTACGAGGTGGCGGGCGTGCCCTTGGGCTCGTCCATCATGGCGATGACGACAAAGCGGGGACTGTCCATCGGGAAGGCCGCAGCAAAGGTGGAGACGAGAGTCGAGTGGCGGTAGCCGCCTGCCCCCGGCTTTTCCGCGCTTCCGGTCTTGCCGCCGATGCGGAAGCCCGGTGCGTCGGCCTTGCGGCCCGTGCCGTAGGCGACGATCATGCGCAGGAGCTGACGGATGCGCGCGCTGGTCGAGGCCTTGAACACGCGCCGTCCCTTGGGAACCTCGTTCGGAGCGAGTTTCTTCAGGGTCGCCGGGCGCCAGATGCCGCCGTTGACGAGCGCCGCGTAAGCCGAGGCGAGATGCAGCGGCGTTACCGCGATGCCGTGGCCATAGGAGACCGTCATCGTGCGCAGCCGTGGCCACTTGCCCGAGGGCCAGATCGGGAAACCCTTGGCGGGCAGCTCGATATAGGGACGCTCGTTCATGCCGAGCGCTTCCATCGTCTGCTTCATCCGCACCCCGCCGAGTTCGTCGGCGATCTGCGCGGTGACCACGTTCGAGGAGTGGATCAGCGTCTCGGGCACGTTGAGCGTCGCGCCCATCGCGTGGAGGTCGCGGATGGTGAAACCGGCGACGTGGAACGGCTTGGCGGGATAGCGCCGCCCGAGATCGGTGATCGTACCGGCATCGAGCGCGGCGGCGACGGTGATCGGCTTGAAGGTCGAGCCCAGCTCGTAGACCTGGTTGGTCACGCGATTGAAGCCCTTGGGCACCTCGCCCTGGTCTGCGAGTGCCTGCGAGACCGCCATGTCGCCCGCGCGCACGCGGTTCGGATCGAAGGCCGGCAGTGAGGCGAGCGCGAGGATCTCTCCGGTCTCGACGTCGAGAACGATGCCCGCCGCGCCCTTGGCCTGCGATTCGACCATGGCGCGGCCCAGCTCGTCCTCGAGCGCGCCCTGGACCCGGAAGTCGATCGACAGCGCCGACGGGTGCGTGCGCCCTTCACGCGAGATCAGCCGGTCCTGGAAGACCTGCTCCATGCCGATCTTGCCCTCGCCGTGCGAATCGACATAGCCGAGCACGTGCGCCGCCATCGACCCCTGCGGGTAGAACCGCTCGACCTCGCGCGGGTGCTCCAGCGCCGGCTCGCCTAGCGCCTCGACCTTGTTCACCTGCTCGGGCAGCACCGACTTGCGCAAGTAGCCCTTCTTGCCCGAGGCCAGCCGCCGCGCGGTCTTGTTCACGTCCAAATCGGGGAAGATGCCGTGCAGTTCCTCGGCGATCTTGCGCGGGTCGCCGACCAGCGGCGTGCCGCCGCCTTTCAACGCGTCGGGATTGTACCACAGGGAATAGGTGCGAAAGTCGCGCGCCAGCGGCACGCCGTTGCGATCGACGATCATGCCGCGATCCGGCACCAGACTGTCGTAGAGGCCGCGTTCGGTCCGGTCGATTCCCGAAACGCCGAGATAGAGGATGCGCATCAGCGCGCAGGCCCCGACCAGCGCGAAGCCGGCGAGAACCCACAGCGCGCGCCACTTCGCCATCAGCAGCGAGCGCTGCTTTACGCCCGCCAGCTTGTGGCGGCCCGTGGTCACCGTCGTCGAGATGGCGACGCTGCTCATTGCTCGCTGGGCGCTCCCGCGAGTTCGACACGAGCGAGCCGCTCACCCAGCCGCGCCGCATCCTTGCGCAGCGTCTCCGCTTCGCCGCTGTGGGCCGCTTCCTCGCCCGCGCCCGACTTTTCGATCTTGCCGCCGACCGGCGACATCATCGCCACGACCGTGCCGCTGCCCTCGTCCTGGCGGATCGCCTTGGCCATCAGGATCGGCTGCGGCGCATCGGGCGCGCGCGGCACGCCAAGCGAGGCAAGCTGGCGCTCGCCCTCGATGTACTGATCCGCCCGCGGCGCGCTGTAACCGAATTCGAGATCGTTGATCGTCTTGAGCTGATGCTGGTTCGAGCGCGTCTGGAACTCGACTTCGAGCATGTCGATGTCGCGGCGCAGGCCGACGACCTTCTGCTCGCTCCGGTACACCTCGCTCTTCACCGCGTTGACGTGGAGCCCGAGGCCGAGCGTCATGGCCCCGCAGATCGCGAGCACCGACACCCAGCCGATAGAATGCAGGCGGTCTCTGGTCAGGTTCATGCGGCAATCCTTTCGCGGGCGGGGGCTTGGGTGCGCACGGCGCTGCGCAAGGTGGCGGAACGGGAACGGGGGTTGGCGGCGAGTTCGGCTTCTCCCGGGCGAATGGCTTTCGAGACCTGCTCGAAGGTCGGCGCAGGACCGCCGACGGCTTCGGGCAGATGCCGCGAGGTGGCGGCGTTCGCGCCGCTGGCCTCGCGCAGGAAGCGCTTGACGATCCGGTCTTCCAGGCTGTGAAAGCTCACCACCGCGAGCCGACCGCCCGCGGGCAGCAGCGCCTCGGCGGCAGCGAGCCCGGCTTCGAGTTCACCGAGTTCGTCGTTCACCGCGATGCGCAGCGCCTGGAAGGTCCGCGTCGCGGGGTCCTTCGGCGCGCCGGGGCGATGCCCCAGCGTCTTGCGGACGAGATCGGCCAACTGGCCGGTGGTCGAAAGAGGACGGGCAGCCACGAGCGCACGGGCCAGGCGCCGTGACTGCCTCTCCTCGCCGTAGCGGAACAGCACGTCGGCTATCTCCGCTTCGGCGGCGGTATTCACGAAATCTGCCGCGCTGGGGCCGTCCTGCCCCATGCGCATGTCGAGCGGACCGTCGGCCGAGAACGCGAAGCCGCGCTCGGCCTGGTCGAGCTGCATCGAGGACACGCCGATGTCCATGGCGATGCCATCGACCCGCTCGACGCCGGCCTCGGCGATCGCCTCGCGCATCTCGGAATAGCAGCGCGCGTGGAGCACCAGGCGCGGCGGCACGGCCTGCGCCTCGGGCCACAGCGCGGCATCGTCACGCACCGCCGCGATCGCGCTGGGGTCGCGGTCGAAGGCGTGAACGGTCGCGCCCGTGTCGAGAAAGCGCCGGGTATAGCCGCCGGCGCCGAAGGTCGCATCGACGATCACGTCGCCCGCCTGCGGCCTGAGCGCGGCGATGACCTCCTCGATCAGGACGGGGATGTGCGGCGCGCTCATTTGCGGCTCGCCTTTGCGCGCTCGCGCTCGGCGTAGTTGCGGCACGCGGTCTTCGCCGCATCCCAGCTCTCGTCCATCTCGTAGAGATGCTCGGGGTTCCAGACGGTGAAGAACTTGCCGCCGCCCAGGAAGAAGAGTTCATCCCCAAGGTCGGCGAGGCTTACGCAGTCCTCGGGCATGACGAAGCGGCCGCTAGTGTCGAACGGGGCCTGGAAGTCGCTGTAGAGTTCGCTCGCGCGCTTGTCCTCGTCGAAGTCGCGACCGAGGCGCAACGCCGCCTCCTTCTCGTCGGCGATCTGCTTTTCGAAGCCTTCGACGCTGTTGAGGCCGTAGCCCTTGAGGCAGGGCCAGCGCTCGTGCTTGTTGAAGCACACCGTCAGTCCCTCGCTCAGTTCCTTGAGGACGCCACGGAACGGGACGGGCAGCACGAAGCGGTTCTTGTCGCGCTGAAGCGAGAAGCCCTGCCCCCTGAAGATCAATGGCTGGCCGGCCATGTCGACCAAAGTCCTCGTGTTTGCCCCTCATCGGACACGACTTCGCCTGTGCCGGCCGCGCGCTCGCGCAGCCGGGTCCGCCACGAGCGAACGGGGCGGCAGGTTCAATCGATCCGATTTCTCTTGGTAATATCGCGGGAATTGTCGGGAGCAAAGGGAAATCTTGGGAAAATTCGCAGAATCCACAGATTCTTATCCGAAAGATAGGAGTTTATGGATGAAGCGAGATCAGCCCTCTTTGGCGGAAATTCGAGGACTCGCGCACAATTGTGCACCGGAACGCCGAAATTGGCGGTCGCTCCCCAAATTTCCCCTGATCAGCGCTTTTCCGGAGTGGCTGCGCCGTTTTGCGCGTGATCGAGCAGCTTTCGCAACGCCGCCGCGCGCGATCGGACATTCCGCGATTCGCCGGTTTCCAGCACCGCCGCATCGGCAAGTGCGACGATTCGGCCCTTTTCGAGGCGGCATTCGGCCACGATCGCCTTGGCCGCGAGCGCGCAGCGCGCGTCGCCGGGGATCAACCGGAAGTGACCCGCGAGATTGACGGGAATTCCCGTCCCGTCCCATCCCGTTTCGTGCTCGCCAGGCAGCGCCGTCTCGTCGAACAGCAGTTCGAGCCCCCAGTGCGCGAGGATCGGCGAGAGCAGCGCGACATCCTGCGGGCGGCGCGGATCGCCCAGGGCGAAGTCCGAATGCGCGGTGAGCAGCGGGTCGACGAACAACAGGAGCCGCCCTCCGCCGCGCACCCAGCGGTCGAGCGCGACGTTCTCGTCGGGCGAGAGCGGTCGCGGCTGCGCCAACACCAGCAGGGCATCGCCGGGCAGGTCGAGCACGCCTTCGCGGTTCGCCAGGGTATCGAGCGGCACGACCTCGCCCCGCTCTTGCAGCACCGCCAGCGCCCAGTGCGCCTCGCGGTCCGTCGCCAGCAGGTCGGCCACGCCGCCTGCCTCGGGCCAGAAGATCGGCAGGCTCGTGTAGAGGCCGACAGTGCCTTCGCCGTGCAGCTTGCGCGGACTGGCCTGCCCGCACCCCGCGCAGGCCGCCGCGAGGCTCAGCGCGGCCAGCAGTGCGCGGACAAGCCGCCTAGAGTTCGGTTTCGGGGTCGAATTCGGCATCGCCGCTAGCCGATTCGCTGGGCGTCGGATCGGCGGCGGGAACCACTCCGATGTCGGCCAGCGGATCGGTCGCCGGCTTCTTGGGCTCGGCATCGACCGCGACGATGTCCTGGATCGGGTCGGGCTCGGCGGACAGCTTCGCCCGCTCCATGATGATGTTGGCAAGGCCCACGATCATCAGCATCGTGCACAGGCCGAACAGACCGACCTGAAGCCGCTGGACCGCCTGCGAGCGCAGATCGCGCGGGGTGGGGGCAGCGGGGCGAGCCGGAGCGCTGAGCGGTCCGATGACGCGAGGCGGGGCGTTTTCTGCCATCGACGGACTGTTTACCTCAGCGCGCCAGCCAAGGGAAGACCGGCAAGTTCTTGGCTTCGAGCCATTCGCGATTGTAGAGCGTCGAAAGATAGCGGAATCCGGTGTCGCACAGGATCGTCGCGATCCGCTTGCCGCCGCCCAGCTTGCGCCCCAGCGCGACCGCGCCCGCGACGTTTATGCCCGACGAGAGGCCAAGGCAGAGCCCTTCCTCCGCGAGCAGCCGGGTAACCCATTCGAGTCCTTCCTCGTCCGAGATGCGGAACTGGTCGTCGATCGGCGCGCCATCGAGATTGGCGGTGATCCGCCCCTGTCCGATGCCCTCGGCGACCGAGTTGCCTTCGGATTTCAGTTCGCCCTCGGCATAGTAGCTGTAGAGCGCGGCGCCGTGTGGATCGGTAAGCGCGATCGTCACGGCATCGTCGAACGCCTTGAGCCCCATGCCAACGCCCGCGATCGTCCCGCCGGTTCCCGCCGCACAAGTGAAACCGTCGATACGCCCCGCCATCTGCGCCCAGATTTCCGGCGCGGTGCTTTCGATATGCGCCTTGCGGTTGGCGACGTTGTCGAACTGGTTGGCCCAGACCGCGCCCTCGGTCTCCTCGGCCATGCGCCGCGAGGTGTGCACGAAGTGGTTGGGATCGGCGAACTTGGTCGGCGGCACGGTGACGAGCTGCGCGCCGAGCGCGCGCAAGGTGTCCATCTTTTCCTTGGACTGGTTGTCGGGCATGACGATCACCGTCTTGTAGCCCAGGGCATTGGCCACGAGCGCGATGCCGATGCCGGTATTGCCCGCCGTGCCCTCGATGATCGTGCCGCCCGGCTTGAGTTCGCCGCGCGCTTCGGCGTCGCGGATGATCCACAAGGCCGCGCGGTCCTTTACCGAGGCACCGGGATTGGCGAACTCGCACTTGCCGAAGATTTCGCAGCCGGCCGCCTCGCTCGGCCCCTTGAGCAGGACGAGCGGGGTATTGCCGATGAGATCGAGCGTGGTCGCGCGGACGGAATCTGTGGTCATGCCGCGTCAGTTAGGAACTGGTGCGTGCGCGCGCAAATGATTTGGGCTTTGGCTCCTGAAAGCCCGACCACGCACGGGCGGATGCCCGGTCTTCCCGCGCGCCTCAGTCTTCCTGCGCGATCGTGACCTTGAGACCTTCAAGCTCAGCGGTGATCGGGATCTGGCACGAGAGGCGCGAATTCTCGTCGCGGTGCTCGGAACTGTCGAGCAGGTCGTTTTCGTCTTCGCTCATTTCGGGAAGCTTGTCCTTGAACGAAGGATCGACGTGCACATGGCAGGTGGCGCATGAGCAGCAGCCGCCGCACAGCGCGAGCAGTTCGTCAAATCCGTTGTCGCGGATCGTTTCCATCAGCGTACGGCCTTCGACGGCCTCGACGCTCGATTCTTCCCCGGACTGATTGATGACGGTGATCTGCGGCATTTCGGCTCCATCCCCTACGATACGGCCTGTATCGATCCTCGGCGCAGGCTGCTAAAGGCTGGCGCCGCCTTTGGCAAGGTGCCGAAGAGCTAGGACAGGTAAGGAATATGGGCCTTAACGCCGAGGCGTTACGCCATGGTCTGGACGAGATCGCCGCGCGCGACAAGCGGATGGCGCGCGCCATCGCCGTGGCCGGTTACCCCGAGCCGCGCATCCGGCCGACGGGGTACGCCACGCTTTTGCGCACGATCGTCGGCCAGCAGGTGAGCGTCGCTGCGGCAGCCTCGGTCTGGACGAAGCTGGAGACGCTGCTCGGCGAGGCGATCCCGCCAGAAGAGCTGCTCGCGGCCGAGTTCGACGCGCTGCGCGCCTGCGGGCTGAGCCGTCAGAAACAGGGCTATGCGCGCTCGTTGTGCGAACTGGTGGTCGCCGGTTCGCTCGATCTCGAAAACCTGCCAGCGGACGACGAGGCGGCGATCGCCGAACTGGTGCGGATCAAGGGGATCGGCCGCTGGTCGGCGGAAATCTACCTGCTCTTCGCCGAGGGCCGTCCGGACATCTGGCCGGCGGGCGACCTCGCGGTTCAGGCGGGCCTGCACAAGATCCTCGGCCTGGGCGAACGCCCCGCCGAAAAGGCGACGCGCGAACTTGCCGAAAGCTGGCGGCCGCATCGCGGCGCGGCGGCGATATTCACCTGGCACTGCTACAACAATCCGGCACTGTAGCGCCCGATCATCCGGTTTCGCGGGCGCCCAGCGCCGCAAGGAGCGCGCGCACTAGGCGATCGATTCGATGAAGCGCGCCATGGCCTCGTCGCGGGCGGACAGGCCCTCGGCGTCGTGCGTGGTCAGCGTGATCTCGACGCGGTTGTAGACGTTGAACCATTCGGGATGGTGGTCGACCTTGTCCGCGTGGAGCGCGACGCGCGTCATGAACCCGAAGGCCTCGTTGAAATCGGCGAACTTGAGCGATCGGCTGATCGCCAGCCCGTCGGCGCGCAGCGTCCATTCGGGCAGTTCGGCGAGAAGCGAATCGATATCGTCCCTGGTGAGGCGGGCGATGGCCATCAAGCAGTCTCCTTGGCAGTCGCGCGGCTTTCGCCTATCGCCGCTCGCCATGCAAGCCAGCGGCCTTACTGCATGGGAATTGTTTTGCCGACGGGGCGACCGCTTCCTGTTCGGATCGCTCGACCTCTGGCTCGATCGAGGCGCCGCAATGCATTTGGTCGGCCCGAACGGCATCGGCAAGAGCAGTCTCATACGCATTCTGGCCGGATTGCTGCGCCCCTCGCCGACCGGCTACGGCAAGGGTTCCGGCACGAGCACAGCCGGATCGGTCCATTGGAACGGCAATGTCGGGCTTCTCGACGGTCACATGGCTCTCGATCCGCAACTGCCCCTGGCAAATGCGCTGGCCTTCTGGTCAAGGATCGATCGGGGCACGCCGCCTTTTGCACGCCTCGGTCTCGACGGCTTGGAGGATGTCCCAGTCCGATTGCTATCAACAGGCCAAAAGAAGCGCGCCGCGTTTGCAAGGCTGCTTGGACAAAACAGCAATCACTGGCTACTCGATGAGCCGCTCAACGGCCTGGACGATGCGGGGGTCTCGCTGGTTGAGGAATTGATAGCGGAAAAGCGGTCTGGCGGAGGAGTGGTCGTCGTGGCATCGCACCAGCCCATCGCTATGCCATCCGCGCAGATCCTCGATCTGAGGAAGCATCCCTACTGATGGCTGTGCTTGGGCCGATTCTGCGACGCGATCTTTCGCGCCTCGTGTTCGGCGCGCGCAAGGGCGGCGCGGCGCTGCCGGTGCTGTTCTTCCTTGCCGTCGCGATGCTCTATCCCTTCGCGGTCGGGCCCGACGCCCCGGTGCTGGCGCGCACGGGCGGCGGCGTGATCTGGGTGGCGGCGCTGCTCGCGGCGATCCTCCCGCTCGACCGGCTGGTCGAGCCCGACATCGAACTCGGGATGTTCGACCAGTGGGCGCTGCGCGGCATATCCGAGGAATGGGTGATCGCGGTGCGCGTGCTGGCGCACTGGCTCAGCTTCGGCCCGCCGCTGATGCTCGCCGCCCTGCCCGCCTCGGCGCTGCTCGGGATCGACGGCGCGGCACTGCGCACGGTCGAACTGGGCCTGCTGGCGGGAACGCCCGGCCTTGCCGCGGTCGGAGTGATGATCGCGGCGATCACCGCCGGCCTGCGCGGCGGCGCGGCGCTGTCGGGCCTGCTCGTGATCCCGCTCGCGGTGCCGCTGCTGATCTTCGGCGCGGGCAGCCTCTCGACCGGCGGCGAGGGCGGCATTGCGCTGACCGGCGCGGTCAGCCTGGTGTTGCTTGCCGTTACGCCCTTCGCGGGCGGCGCGGCGGTTCGCGCAAGCCGCGAGTAGCTTGACCGAAAACGCCGCCTGAAGCACTTTCCCTCGCGTTCTGGGGAGAGAGAGACCCATGGCCAAGCACCGCATCTTCACGATGAGCCTTTCGGGCGTCTATCCGGCCTATGTCGCCAAGGCCGAAAGGAAAGGCCGAACCAAGGCCGAGGTCGACGAGATCATCTGCTGGCTGACAGGCCACGACGCCGCTTCGCTCGAGGCCGAACTGGCGAACAAGACCACGCTCGAGGACTTTTTCGCGCAAGCCCCGGCGATGAATCCTTCGCGCGCCGAGATCAAGGGCGTGGTCTGCGGCGTGCGGGTCGAAGAGGTCGAAGATCCGACGATGCGCGAGATCCGCTACCTCGACAAGCTCGTCGACGAACTCCCAGGGGCAAGGCCATGGACAAGATCTTGCGCGGGTAAGCTGCCTGGAAGCGCTTCACCACGAAGACCGGCGGCTTTCGACGGGCCGCGACAGTCGCTGGCAACGCCTGCCATGGCGAGCCCCCACCCGCTCGTGCGCTCAGTCAAAACCGCCCCCTATTCGTAAGGCGGCTTGTGCAGGCCCTTGGGACTGAGCGTGAAGATCTCGCAGCCGTCTTCGGTGATGCCGATCGAATGCTCGAACTGCGCCGAGAGCGACTTGTCGCGGGTGACCGCCGTCCAGCCGTCCGAAAGCAGCTTCACCGGCGGCTTGCCGAGGTTGATCATCGGTTCGATGGTGAAAAACATGCCGGGCTTCAGCTCGGGGCCCGTTCCCGGCCGCCCCGCGTGGATCACCTCGGGCGCGTCGTGGAACAGGCGGCCGACGCCGTGGCCGCAGAACTCGCGCACGACGCCGTAGCGGTTCTGCTCGGCATAGGCCTGGATCGCGGCGCCGATGTCGCCGAGGCGCGCGCCCGGTTTCGCCTTGTCGATGCCGATCATCAGGCATTCGTGCGTGACGTCGACCAGCCGTCGCGCCTTGAGCGATACGTCGCCGATACAGTACATCCGGCTGGTATCGCCGTGCCAGCCGTCGAGCAGCGGGGTCACGTCGATGTTGACGATGTCGCCGTCCTTCAAGGTCTTTTCGGACGGGATACCGTGGCACACGACATGGTTGATCGAGATGCAGCTCGAGTGCGCATAGCCGCGATAACCGAGCGTCGCGGGCACCGCGCCGCCGTCGAGCGTCAGTTCGCGCACCTTGTCGTCGATCGCCGCGGTCGTGACCCCCGGTTTGACCAGGGGAACGATCTCGTCGAGGATTTCGGCCGCGAGCCGGCCGGCCTTGCGCATGCCCTCGAAAGCCTCGGGCCCGTGAAGCTTGATCGTGCCGTCGCGCAGCACGGTCTCGTCGGCGGTAACAGTCTGGTATTCGGTCATCGCCGCTAGATAGCGCCGATGCGCGCAAATTGCGAGTATCAGCCCCCGGCCGAGAAACTGCCCCGGAATTCCGGCCTTACCGCGCGCAGAACCGCCGGCGTCACCGGGAGCGTCACTTCGTAGCTGCCCTCGGCATAGGGTCCGGCGGAATAGGGCGCGACGAGCACCCCGATCCGGTCGAAGCCGCTGCCGCCGGCCGAGCCGAGAATCACCACGCTTTCCATCGGATCGATGCATTCGGTGAACATGTCTCCGCTCGCCCGGTCGACCGGCTCGCCGCGCTTCTTCGCCCGCTCGCGGTCGAGCGCGTCACAGAACGGTTTCCGGATCGCATCGCGCAGCGCGGCATCGGAAACGAACAGCTCGGTCGGCTCGCGCACCTTCTGCGCCGTCTTGTCCCACAGCAGCGTATCGGAAACGGTCATGCCGTGGGCGCCGCCCGAATAAGTGTAGATCTGCGCCGATAGCGAGAGCCAGTTCGGAAGGTCGGTCACCACCTGCCATTCGGTCCCGCTCGAATGCGGGCGATAGGGATAACCGTCCTTCGTCGCGCTCGCCTTGTCCTCGCGCGCGGCCTCGTCGATTTCCTCACGCTTCTTCTCGAGATCGCCGTCGAGCCATTCGCGCAAGTCGGGATAGCGCGCGGCGGCGGCCGGATAGGAATAGCTGAACTCATAAAGGTCGTTATCGACGCTTTCCTTGCGCCCCTTGGCGGCGGGATCGACCGCCGGCGACGGCGCGCTCGCGGCCTCGTCAGACATAGTGATGGCGGCGGGCGCCGTGGCCTGTTCGGGCGGCGCGTCGCTCGCCTGCGGCGTCACCTCGGACTGCTGGCAGGCACTCGCCAGAAGCATCGCGGACAGGGCCGCAAGCGATCTCGACATGGCATTTTCTCTCGCGCTTCGCATATCGGCGAGGCTAGAGACCGGAACGATGACCGACAAGAACGCATTGATTCAGCCCGATCGCGGACAGAAAGCCGTCGCGATCCACCTCGTCGACAAGGACGGCCTCGAAGCCTTCCTCAAGGCGCGCACCGCAGCGCAGCGCGCCGCGCTCGAAGCCGCGAGATTCGAGGCCGAGGGCTACAGCCACGCGATCATGCCCGACGGCGAAGGCTGGGCGGCGGTGGCCGGCGTCGCCAACACCGCCGAGCTTTCGAGCTGGTGCATGTCCAAACTCGCCGAAGTGCTGCCCGCCGGAACCTACCGCCGCGAGGGCGGCGAGCCCGGCCCGGCGCTGTTCGGCTGGATCACCGGCCAGTACAGGTTCGAGCGCTACAAGACCGAGCCTTCGAGCGAAGGTCCGCGAATCCTGCTCACCAAGGATGCCTCGGCGATCGCCGCCGCCTCCGCCGAGGCCGAAGCCGTCGAACTGGTGCGCGACCTGGTAAACACGCCGGCCGAGGACATGGGCCCCGCCCAGCTCGAAGCCGAGGTCGAGGCCATGGCCAAGGCGTTCAAGGCCGAGGTGCGGGTGACTCGCGGCGACATGCTCGAGCGCGAGTTTCCGATGGTGCACATGGTCGGACGCGCCGCGGGCCGCAGCCACGCGCCGCGCATGATCGAGCTCGAATGGGGCGATCCCGGGCACCCGCGCGTTGCCGTCGTGGGCAAGGGCGTCTGCTTCGATTCGGGCGGTCTCGACATCAAGCCCTCTTCGGGCATGCTCTTGATGAAGAAAGACATGGGCGGCTCCGCGCACGCGATCGCGCTCGCCCGGTTGATCATGGCGAACGCGCTTCCGGTGCGGCTCCACTTGCTCGTGCCCGCCGTCGAGAACGCGGTTTCGGGCAATGCCTTCCGCCCCGGCGACGTGCTGCGCTCGCGCGCGGGAATCTCGGTCGAGATCGGCAACACCGACGCCGAAGGGCGCCTGATCCTCGCCGACGCGCTTGCCCGCGCGGGCGAGAGCGAGCCCGAGCTGATCCTCGATTTCGCCACGCTGACCGGCGCCGCGCGAGTCGCCGTCGGGCCCGATCTGCCCGCGCTCTTCGCCCGCGAGGACGCCACTGCCGAGGCGCTGCTGGCGGCGGGCACCGCGAACGACGATCCGTGCTGGCGCCTGCCGCTCCACGGCGGTTATCGCGACTACCTCAAGTCCGACATCGCCGACATCAACAACTCGCACACCAACGGCTTTGCCGGCGCGAGCGTGGCCGCGCTGTTCCTCGACAAGTTCGTGCCCAAGGACACCGACTGGGCACACTTCGACACGTTCGCCTGGCGGCCGGCGGCGAAGCCCGGCAGGCCCAAGGGCGGCGACGCGCTGGGCCTCAGGGCGAGCTGGCACATGCTGAAACAGCGCTTCGGCTGAGCTTGCGGAATGGAGCATCCAGAGCTAAGCGCGCCGATCTTCCCTATTGGAGCCATGAGTTCGTTGTCCGGCGAGGATTCCTACCTGCGTCCCGATCATTTCGGCGGCATGCTATCATTGAGCGGTCCCAGCCAGTGCGAAGACCGCAGCCGCCTGCCGCTACGCGGCGATCTGGCGCATATCCGGCTGGCCGGGCGCTGCTTCGTGCCGCACTACGCCGTCCCCATGCCGCACCGCGCGCAGGCCGGCGCGGTGCTGATGAGCGCTGATTCGGACACCGCCGAGGTCATCGCCGTTCTCACCGAGGGCGCGGTGTTCCACGTGCTCGATATCTCCGGCGGCTGGGCCTGGGGCCAGTACGGCGAGAATGGGCCGGTCGGCTATGTCGCCCTCTCCGCGCTCGATCCGGTGATGTCGTGAGCGCGCGGGTCTTCATCGACGGCGCCGCCGGGACGACCGGGCTCGAAATCGCCGAGCGGCTGGCGGGCCGCGACGAATTCGAACTCGTCGTGCTCGACGAGGAGGCGCGCAAGGACACCACGGCGCGCGCCGAAGCCATCAACGCCGCCGACTTCGTGATCCTGTGCCTGCCCGACGATGCCGCGCGCGAAGCGGTCTCGCTGATCACCAGCGACACGGTGCGCGTGATCGACGCGAGTTCGGCGCACCGCACCGCGGTCGGCTGGGTCTACGGGCTGCCCGAGGTGACCGGCCGCAAGGCGATCGCCGGGGCCCGCCGCGTGAGCAATCCGGGATGCTATCCGACCGGCTTCATCGCGCTGCTGCAGCCGCTGGTCAGCGCCGGACTGCTGCCTTGCGAATGGCCCTATGTGTGCCACGCGGTCTCGGGCTATTCGGGCGGCGGCAAACAGCTCATCGCGCGCTTCGAGGCCGACGACGACATCGCCTTTCGCGATTACGGCCTCGCGCTCGGCCACAAGCACGTGCCCGAGATGAAGACGCACGTCGGCCTGGCCTACGATCCGGTCTTCGCCCCCGCCGTGGTTCCCGCCCATCGCGGGATGATCGTGGAGGTGCCGCTGGCGCTCGAGGCCATGCCGGTCGCGGCCGCTCCCGAGGTGCTGCGCGAGACGCTCAAGCACGCCTATCTCGGTAGCGAGATCGTGCGCGTGGCCGAGCCCGGTGTCGACGAACTGCTCCTGCGCCGCTCGATGGCGCCGGTCGACACGCTCGAACTGCACGTGTTCGGCGCGAAGGACGGCAAGCAGGCGCGGCTGGTCGCCGTGCTCGACAACCTCGGCAAGGGCGCGAGTGGCGCGGCGGTGCAGAACCTCAACCTCATGGCGGGCCTGCCCGAGACGGCCGGGCTGCGGCTCTGAGGCAACGTCTTCGCCGACAGTCCATCCGCCAAAGAAATTCATACAAACTCGCGAAAAGCTGAACGAAATCTGCAAGAGGCATCCCGCGCTCGTTCAGCTACAAGCGTGTAAACATGAACTCGAAGGTACGGCGTGCGAGAGGCAATCTTGCCGCACTCGCCACCGCCGGACCCACGGAGTTCGAGTCATGAACATCATCAAGAAGGGCATCCTCGCGGCCACGCTCGGCGCCACCGCGCTCGTGACGACGACGCCCGCGATGGCGCGCGACTATCACGACCGGGGCGACAACACCGCGGCCATCGCCATCGGCGCCGGCATCGTCGGCCTTGCGCTCGGCGCGATCATCGCGTCGGATAACAAGCGCGATCGTTACGATGATCGCTATTACGTGCGCGACGGCTGGTACTACAACGACGGCTACTACTACAATCGCCAAGGCCACCGCTACGCGCGCGACGACTGGCAACGGCGCTACAACCGCGATGTGCGCTACGACAGGCGCGACCGCCGCTACGACAACCGCCGTTACGACAACCGCTACGACTACGGCCACAACAACGGCTACTACCAGCGCCGCGGCTATTGAGCCCCGCGCAAGTGACTGGCCGGGCGGCTCTCCTCCCTCGTCCGTCCGGCCGATACCGCCGGCCCTGGCACGGGCCCGGCGTCCTCAGCGCCCTGTTCCGCAGCCACGATCCACGAGGGTTAAGTCGCGGTTCAGGGCGCACCTGCAAGGGTGCCAGGCTGCAACACGCAAGGAATTTCCCGCCGCGATCGCCGGACGGTCGGGACGCAAAGGGAGTTGCCAGATGATTGCACGACTGAAGAAAATCGGCCTCGCCGCCGGTGTCGCGGCGATGGTCGCCGGCACCGCGACCAGCGCGCAGGCCCGGGACCGCTGGGACCATCGCGGTGGTGGCAACGATGCCGCGATCGCGATCGGCGCCGGGCTGGTCGGCCTGGCGATCGGCGCCGCCATCGCCGATCGTGACGACCGCCGCTACTACGACCGCCGTTATTATCCCAGCCGCCGCTACGTTCGGGTGCGGGGCTATCCGGGATACTACTATTACTACGACGGCTATCCCAACCGCTATTATCGCGATCGGTACTACAGCCGCTATTACCAGCCCTACTACCGGGACCGATATCGGAGCCGTTGGGATCGCGGATACGGCCGGGTCGACCGCATGTATCGCGGCGACCGCTATGACAGGCGCGACTATCGTCACGATCGGCGGGACTGGCGCCGCTAGAACCGAACCGTGCGGCGGGGCGATGGTGGGGGCGATAGGCTCTCGCCAAGCGGTCCGAGCACCGCTATCTGCCCCGCCAAGATGGACACGCCTGACCTCCGGATCGCCCTGTTTTCAGGGAACTACAACTATGTCAGGGATGGCGCGAATCAGGCGCTGAACCGGCTCGTCGGCTATCTGCTCCGCCAGGGCGCATCGGTGCGGGTCTACTCGCCGACGGTTCGCGAACCGGCCTTCGAGCCGACCGGCGATCTCGTCGGCATCAACGCGGTGCCGATTCCGGGCCGCAAGGAATACCGCTTCCCGCTGGCGCTCTCGCGCAAGGCGCGCAAGGACCTTTCCGGCTTCGCGCCCAACATCGTCCACGTATCTTCGCCCGATCCGGTCGCGCATCAGGCGCTGACCTGGGCCAAGAAGCGCTCCATTCCCGTCCTCGCCTCGGTCCACACCCGCTTCGAGACCTACCTGCGCTATTACAACATGGCCTGGGGCGAGCCGGTTATGGAGGCGTTCCTGCGCCGCTTCTACCGGCGCTGCGATGCGCTCGTCGCGCCGTCGGAATCGATGGCGCAGGTGCTGCGCGAGCAGCGCATGAACTACGATATCTCGATCTGGTCGCGCGGCGTCGACCGCGAGATCTTCAATCCGGCGATGCGCGACACCGCATGGCGCCGCGCGCACGGCATCGCCGACGACGAGATCGCGATCGGCTTTCTCGGGCGGCTGGTGATGGAAAAAGGGCTCGACGTCTTTTCCGACACGATCGACGATCTGCGCCGGCGCGGCATCGCCCACAAGGTGCTGATCATCGGCGAAGGCCCGGCGCGCGAGTGGTTCGAGGCCCGGCTGCCCGACGCGGTCTTCGCCGGCTTCCAGCAAGGACCCGATCTCGGCCGCGCCGTCGCCGCGATGGACGTGCTGTTCAATCCCTCGGTCACGGAGACCTTCGGCAACGTCACGCTCGAGGCGATGGCCTGCGGGCTGCCGGTCGTCGCCGCCGCCGCGACGGGCAGCGAGAGCCTGGTCGACGACCACGGCTCGGGCCGCCTCATCCGCCCCGGCGCGGTCCACCAGTTCGCCGAGGCGCTAAAGGCCTATATCGAGGACCCCGAGCTGCGCGCGCGTCACGGCGCCGCGGGCGAGCGGCGGGCTAGCGACTTCGCGTGGGACCGCATCAACCAGGCCGTCGCCGACACCTACCTGCGCCTGATCCGCCAGCGGCGCTAGAGTCAGGCGGGCTGGCGGGGCCGCTACGTTATCACCCGCAGGGCCCGCATCCGCGCGGTGTAGACGAGCAGCAGCACCGCGACGACCCAGATGACAACCTGCATGGCCGTGTTCGCGCCACCTTCGAGCGAGTCCGGAATATCAATGCTCCACTGGTAGAACGAACTGATCGCGAGTCCGATCAGCGAAACCGTGAAGCCGTGAAAGGCATACCGGCTACGCAGCAGGAGCAGGACCGAGCCCGCCAGCGCGCCCCAGACGCCCAGCGCCCAGGCCGCCGTCACCCATATCGGAAAACTGTCGATAACCTGCATCATCTCCGGGGGGAACTGCGCGAGATATTCCGGATCGCGCAGGTTGGTCATCACGTAGTCATAGCAGCCGTAAGCATTCCACAGCAGGCTGACGCCGCCAACGACCCACAAGTGCCATGGCGATATCCGTCGACCGGGAAGGATCCTTCCACTCACATGCGCCCCCTACTTCGGCTTTCCCGTATCCAACGTTAAGCATGTCGCGGCGGCAGTGCAATCGCGGCGCCGGATCGCTAACTAAGTGTCATGCCAGACTTGTTTGCCGACGATCCGCCGCCCAGCACGACACCCGAGAGCGTCAGGGACGACGCGCCGCTTGCCGATCGGCTGCGCCCGCGCGCGCTCGACGAAGTGGTCGGGCAGGACCATCTCACCGGCCCGGAAGGCGCGATCGGCCGCATGGTCGCGGCGGGGCGGCTGTCCTCGATGATCCTGTGGGGTCCGCCCGGCACCGGCAAGACCAGCATCGCCCGCCTGCTTGCCGCCGCCGTGGGCATGCGCTTCGCTGCGGTGAGCGCGGTCTTCTCGGGCGTCGCCGACCTCAAGAAGGCCTTCGCCGAGGCCGAGACCGCCGCCCGGGCGGGACAGCGCACCTTGCTGTTCGTCGACGAGATCCACCGCTTCAATCGCGCCCAGCAGGACGGCTTCCTGCCTTTCGTCGAACGCGGCACGGTGACACTTGTCGGCGCGACCACCGAGAACCCGAGCTTCGCGCTCAACGCGGCGCTGCTCAGCCGCGCGCAAGTGCTGATCCTGCACCGGCTCGACGCCGCCGCGCTCGCCCGCCTGCTCGAGCGCGGCGAGGCGCTCGAGGGCCCGCTTCCGCTCGACGACGACGCGCGCGCCGCGCTCGTCGCGTCGGCCGACGGGGACGGCCGCTTCCTGCTCAACCAGGCCGAGACGCTCTATGCCGCGAAGCTGGACACGCCGCTGGGGCCCGCCGAACTCGGCGCGTTCCTGCAGCGCCGCGTCGCCGTGTACGACAAGGACCGGGACGGACACTACAACCTGATCTCGGCGCTGCACAAATCGCTGCGCGGCTCGGACCCGCAGGCCGCGCTCTACTATCTCGCGAGGATGATCACCGCGGGCGAGGAACCGCTCTACGTGCTGCGCCGGCTGGTGCGCTTCGCCTCGGAGGATATCGGCCTCGCCGATCCGCAAGCGCTGGTCCAATGCCTCGCCGCCAAGGATTCCTACGAGTTTCTCGGTTCGCCCGAAGGCGAACTCGCGATCGCGCAGGCTTGCCTCTATTGCGCCACCGCGCCCAAATCGAACGCGGCCTATGTCGCGCAGAAGGCCGCGTGGAAGAGCGCCCGCGAGACCGGCTCGCTCGCGCCGCCCGCCAATATCCTCAACGCGCCCACCAAGCTGATGAAGGACATCGGCTATGGCGCCGACTATGCCTACGACCACGATGCCGAGGACGGCTTTTCCGGCGCGGACTACTGGCCCGAGGATATGGCGCCGCAGACCTACTACGACCCGGTCGAGCGCGGCTTCGAGCGCGAGATCAGGAAGCGGCTCGAGTGGTGGGCGAAAAAGCGTAGCGAACGGCGCGGCGAGGCGGATTGAGCGGGCGGTTCAGCCATTTCGTCGCGATCGACTGGTCGGGCGCGCAAGGCGAGCGGCAGAAGGGCATCGCCGTGGCCATGGCGGATGCCCGGGGCGGCGCGCCGGTCCTGCTGGACCGCGCCTGGAGCCGCCCTGCGGTGCTCGCCTTTCTGCGCGAGGATCTGCCCGACGACAGTCTCGTCGGGCTCGACCTCGGCATCTCGCTGCCTTTCGTCGATGCCGGAGGTTTTTTCCCCGACTGGCCGGACGATCCGCCCGACGCCCGCGCGCTCTGGGCCCTGGTCGATGCGATCTGCGCCGACGACCCGCACTTGTCGGCGGGCAGCTTCGTCGACCATCCCGAGCTGGCGCGGTATTTCCGCCGCCATGGCGGCCGCGAGGGGGAGCGCTTCCATCTGCCCGGCGCGCCGCACCGCCGCGGCCGCTTCCGCGTCACCGAAGCCGCGCAGGAGCGGCTAGGCTGCAAGCCCTACTCCAACTTCAACCTCGTCGGCGCCGCGCAGGTCGGCAAATCGAGCCTGACCGGCATGCGCGTGCTGCACCGGCTGGAAGGCGCGATCCCGGTGTGGCCGATCGACGGCCTCGCCCTGCCCCGGCACGGCTCGGTGATCGTCGAGATCTACACCGCGATCGCCTCGGTCGAGGCGCGGCGGCGCGCCGGCCGATCCAAGATCCGCGACGCCGCCGATCTCGACGCCGCGCTGGGCGCGCTCGGCTCGGCCGCCAGCGGCCTTGCCGGGCCGCTCGACGATCATGCCAGCGACGCGATCCTGACGGCGGCCTGGCTGCGGCTGCGCGCCGACGACCCGGCCTTGTGGCACCCGCGCGAACTGACCGAGCCGATCGCGCGCACCGAGGGGTGGACCTTCGGCGCCCCGTGACGCACAACGGGCTCACCACGGGGCCCGGTCTTCCTCCGGCGCCCCCTCCCTATCCGGGTCGAGGGGAAGAGACATGATGAGACACCTGTTCGCCGGCGCAGCCGCACTCGCGCTCGCCGGTTGCGCGGCAACGCTGCCGATGGCCGAGAGCGCCGCGCCCTCCGCCAGCGCCGCCCGGCAGGCATGGGGCGATTTCGTCCGGACCACGCTCAAGGGCTGGTGGGAGATCGATCCCGCCTTCGCGATCTATCAGGGCGCGCACGAATACGACGGACGTCTGCCCGACTGGAGCGAGGCGGGGCTTGACAAGACAGGCGCCTTCTACCGCTCGGTCATCGCCGATGCCGAAGCGTACGAGGATCTCTCCCCGGCCGACGCCTTCGAGCGCGACTATCTGGTGCAGGTCGCCAAGGGCCGGCTGTTCTGGCTGGAGGACGCCGACCAGCCGCACACCAATCCCGCCTACTACGTCGGCGGCGGGCTCGATCCCAACGTCTACGTCAGCCGCAATTATGCCGACAAGCCGACGCGGATGAAGGCGATGATCGCCTTCTTCAAGGCGGTGCCGCAGGCGGCGGCGAACATCCGCGCGAACCTCGAGACCCCGCTGCCAGCGAGCTTCATCAAGTATGGCGTCGCCGGCTTCGGCGGCTTTGCCGAGTACTACAAGGGCGATGCCCGCGCCGCCTTCGCCGACGTCGACGATCCGGCGCTGCAGGCCGAGTTCAAGGCTGCTTCCGAAGCCGCCTCGCAATCGATGCGGCAGCTTGCCGACTGGCTCGAAGGTCAAAAGCCCACGGCCACGCAGGACTTCGCGCTGGGCGCCGAGCGCTTCTCGCGGATGCTTTCGGCGACCGAGGCGGTGGACATCTCGCTCGACGAACTCGAACGCGCCGGCCGCGCCGACCTCGCGCGCAACCAGGCCGCGCTCAAGCAGGCCTGCGGCCAGTTCGCGCCGGGCAAGACCATCGCGCAGTGCTTCGACAAGCTCAATGCCGACAAGCCCGCCGACGGCCCGGTCGCCGAGGCGCGCCGCCAGATCCCGGTGCTCACCGCCTTCGTGCGCAAGAACGACCTCGTCACCATTCCCGGCACCGAAAAGGCGCTCGTCGAGGAAAGTCCGCCCTACAACCGGCAGAACTCGGCCTACATCGACCCGCCCGGACCGTACGAGAAGGGCATCCCTTCGATCTACTACATCTCGCCGCCCGACCCGGCCTGGCCGCAGGACAAGCAGCGCGACTACATTCCGGGCAAGGACGACCTCCTGTTCACCAGCGTGCACGAAGTCATGCCCGGTCACTTCCTGCAATTCCTCCATTCGAACCGCTCGCCCTCGTGGATCGGGCGGCTGTTCGTCGGCTATGCCTTCGCCGAGGGCTGGGCCCACTATTCCGAGGAGATGATGTGGGAAGCCGGCCTCGGCGACGGCGATCCGGGCGTTCACGTCGGCCAGCTTTCGAACGCGCTGCTGCGCAACTGCCGCTTCCTCTCGGCGATCGGCCTGCACGCGCGCGGGATGACCCAGGCGCAGTCGCAGGCAATGTTCGAGAACGAGTGCTACCAGGCGGAAGGCACCGCCGAACAGCAGGCCGCGCGCGGCACTTATGATCCGGCCTATCTCAACTATACGCTCGGCAAGCTGATGATCCGCAAGCTGCGCGCCGACTGGACCGCGTCGCGCGGCGGCAAGACCGCGTGGAAGGCGTTCCACGACGCGTTCCTCGGCTACGGCGGCCCGCCCATCCCGCTCGTGCGCCGCGCGATGATGAACGAACCCGAACCGCGCGCGGTATTTTGATCAAGCCGCCCGCCGAAACCCACTGGACCGGCGCCCCCGCCGCTTGGTAAGGGCGCCGAACCGCATCGGCGCCCACCCGCCGAAAGCCGGGCCGGCTTAGCTCAGTTGGTAGAGCACCTGATTTGTAATCAGGGGGCCGCGGGTTCGAATCCTGTAGCCGGCACCATGTTTTTCAATGTCTTAGAGGCCTTTTTGCTGCCGCAGAAGCGAACGGGGTAACGCTGGGGTTACTTTTCCACAAAATCGCGACCCTAGAAGAATGAGTGGCGTTTGCGACTTCGGAAGCTCGTGACAATCTAGCCACCCGCAATGAGATTGTTCGCTCAAGTCGGCGGTTCGGCAGGGCAATCTGGAAACGATGGAGCGGCTATCATCAGCGCAGCCTGGTCGAAACAAAAATGCATTGCTTCAAACTGCTGGGCGAGCGGATCATGGCACGAGACTTCGATCGCCAGGTCGCTGAAATGCAAATCCGCGCCGCCATCCTCAACCGCTCCACCGCGCTCGGAAGGCCCCAAAGTCAGCGTGTCGCGTAATCGATGTCTTCAAAGGCCAACTGCTGCTCTGCGACCGATTGGCGGAACAAAGCCGTACCACCTCAGACAAAGCCGATTGCTACATAGTGTTCCTTGCGATTACCAAGGACGCGATGGATCAATTTCGGGCTGAAACACCTTTCGCCTGGGCCAAGCTCGATGCGACCGGCGCTCTCCCGTTATCCGATCATGGGGCGGACGTCGGCGCGACGCTGGGTTCGCTGCTGGAACAACCGCACTGGATCGCGCTTCTGGAACATGCAGCGCAGCGTCCGCTTTCGACGCTCGATGTGGAACGGCTGCGCGTGCTGGCCTATCTGCACGATCTAGGGAAAGCCAATCGCGGGTTCTGGGCCCGCCAGTTCGCCGAATCGCCCATTGTTGGACACACCAACGAAACCGGCGCGTTGTTCTTTTCCCGCCTTGCCCACGAGCCCGCCGTCGCCCCGCTCAATGCCCTGATAGACCATTGGAGGTGCTGGGAACATTTTTTGGCGGTGATGGCGCACCACGGCACGCCCTTGCGCGCCTATACGTCTGAAACGAAAATGCTCGAACCGGGCAATCGGCCCCAGAACTGGCAGGCCGATGCGCATTACGACCCGATGGCGCAGCTCGCGGCGCTTATGGGCGATGTCGCACAGCGGTTTCCGGCAGCGTTCGGGCCGGGACGACACCTGCCCGACAATCCCGCCTTCGTCGCACTGCTGGGCGGGATGGTGACGCTGACCGACTGGCTCGGCTCGGACCCCGCGCTGTTCCCCGTTGCCGAACCGCATCTGGAAATGCGGGAGCACCTGCGCGCGGTCTCGGCACCGGCGGCGATCCACTCACGCGGGCTGGCTCACGAAACTATCGTGGTGCGCAATTTCCACGAGGCATTCGGCTTCGGCCCGCGCGGCGCACAAGCAGAGGCGAACGATCCGGCGTTGGGGCGCATCGCTCTGCTGGAAGCGGAGACAGGTTCCGGCAAGACGGAGGCCGCGATCTGGCGCTGGCTGGCCTTGCGTGAGGCAGGAGCCGTTGATGGCCTCTACTTCGCCTTACCCACCCGCGCGGCGGCAGTGCAGTTGCACGGTCGCATTAACGCAGTGCTCGAACGATTGACCGGCGGCGCGGTCAACGCCGTCCTTGCTGTTCCGGGCTACATCCGCTCAGGCACGGATGAGGCGAACCGGGCGCGCGACGACGACGGGCGCTTGCTACCAGGCTTCGATGTTGTCTGGCCGGATGCACAGGCGAATGACGGACGTTGGGCCGCCGAACACCCGAAGCGCTTCCTGGCCGCGCGTGTGGCGGTGGGAACAATCGATCAAGCGCTCATGGCTGGCCTGAAGTTGCACCACGCGCATTTCCGGGCGGCGATGCTGGCCCGCAGCCTGCTGGTCGTGGATGAAGTGCACAGTTCCGATCATTTCATGGGCGAGGTGCTGCGCGCGGTCTTGCGCAATCACACCACGCTCGGCGGTCACGCCCTGCTACTTTCGGCAACGCTCACCGCCGAGATGCGCGCAAGATTGCTCGATCCGTTCGCCCACACGCTCGCATTTCCTGCGCTGGATGAAGCTGTGGCGACGCCTTATCCCGCGCTGTCGGGGTCGCACGCGCCGCCCCGCCCGGTCGGAAGCGATGGGAGGCGGGAAAAGACGGTAAAGCTGACGCTGCTCGGCGCGATGGACGATCCTCAAGGAATCGCGGAGCAGGCGGTGGAGGCAGCGCGAAAGGGCGCCTCGGTGCTGGTCGTGCGCAACAGCGTGAACGGAGCGGTCGCGGTCGCGCAGGCTTTGGAGGAACTCGCTCCCGAACTGGTGTTTCGGGCCGGGCACGTCGCCACGCTTCACCACAGCCGCTTCGCCCCCGATGACAGGCGGCTGCTGGACGGGGCGGTGGAAGCCGCGTTCGGCAAGGGCCGCAGCTCGAAGGGCCGCATCCTGTGTGGAACCCAGACGCTCGAGCAAAGCCTCGACATCGACGCCGACCTGCTGCTGACCGACCTTGCCCCGATGGACGTGCTGCTGCAGCGTATCGGCCGCCTGCATCGCCACGAGCGGCGCGACCGGGGCACGTTCCTGCACGCTGAAGCCATCATCCTTACCCCTAACGAGCGCGACCTTTCCCGCTATCTCGGCCGGGTGCGTGACCGGCACGGGCTTGGCCCCAGGGCCGATGGCGGCGGCGTCTATCCCGACATGCTCGCGATCGAGGCAACATGGCGGCTGATCGAAACCCATGCCGAAATCGCCATCCCGGCAGACAATCGCCGCCTTGTGGAAGAGGCGCTTCACCCGGATCGGGCCGAAGCGCTCCAGCAGGAACTTGGCACCGACTGGATGAACCACCTTGCACAACAACAGGGCATATACATTGCCGACCGGCAAGCCGCCCACGCCGCTTCGCTGGACGTGCGGACACCATTCAGCGAGCTGGCCTTTCCCAAGGACATGGCAATCGCGACCAGGCTTGGTGCGCGGGACAGGCTGGCGATGTTCGATCCGCCGGTAACGGGACCGTTCGGGACGCAAGTTGATCGCATGACCGTGCCCGATTGGATGGCGCAAGGTATTGCGGCTGAGGCAATGCCGGAAGTTCTTATATCCGGCGACGTCTTGCGCTTTGCCTGGGATGCGGCCCGGTTCATTTATGACCGCTTCGGTTTACGGCGAGAATGAATTGCTCGCCTGAATTGTCCGATGCCTCTTGTCGTACCCCACTTTCTGAAGTTAAATCAGGTGTCGGGGGAATTCATGATCAGATGGCAGGAAATATCTGCACATGTCGCCGAGGGTGATCTCTTTCACCTGCTAGCCGCGCTTTCGCGCGGCGAAGTGGAGAGCTTCCCCGCTCTGCGTCCGCATCAGCGGCAGGCGTGGCATTCGTTTCTGGTGCAATGCGCAGCGATGGCGCTGATCCGCGCGGGGCAGCGCACCCTGCCGACCGACCCGGCGCTCTGGCGCGCGTTGCTGATCGGCCTGACTCCCGAATGGCCCAAAGGCGAGGCGTGGGAGCTGGTGGGCGGGGACTGGCTGGAGCCCGCCCTGCTGCAACCGCCGCTGGAAACGGCGGGCGAGTGCAAGGATTTCAAGACCACCCTCGAAACCGCCGACGAACTCGACATGCTCGTCACCTCGCGCAACCACGATGTGAAGGCAGCGCGGATCGGCGCCGGGCGCGATGATGACTGGCTGTTCGCGTTGGTCACTCTGCAAACGATGCAGGGGGTTTACGGCGCGAGCAATTACGGCATCTCGAGGATGAACAAAGGCTACGGCAACCGGATGGCGCTTGGCATCCAGCCTACCGGCAACCTGTCCGCCGCATTCGCGCGGGACGTGAGAAGACTTGTCGATACAGCGTCGAACGACGCGAGTTCAGGCAAGGGGATTGCCGCGCTCTGGGCCGTCCCGTGGGAAGGGACGCGGCAGTTGTCGTTCGCGCAGCTCGATCCCCTTTACGTCGATATCTGCCGCCGGGTGCGACTGGAACGTCGCGCGGACGGCACGCTTTGCGCGATGACGGCGGGTTCGAAAGTCGCGCGCGTGGCGGCGGCGGGGCTGAACGGCAACACCGGCGATCCGTGGGCGCCGATCCGCTTGTCTGACAACGCCAGCGTGTCAGCTTCGCCGGCCACGTTCGGCTATCGTAAGTTCACCGAACTACTCGACCGGACAAAGACTGGGCGGCCCCTGCTTTCCCTTCCCGCCGAAACTGACGATGCCGAGGGGCTCGCCCTCGTCGCCACCGCGCTGGTCCGCGGACAGGGCAAGACCGAGGGCCTTCACCGTCGCGCCATTCCGGTTTCCCGGCGGCGCAAGAGCGGTCGGCTCGGCGATGTGTATCTCGACCGCATGGGGCAGGTGGCCCAGGTCCGTGCGGTCGAAGCGGGCGAAGTCCGCAAGCGCCTGCGGATGGCGACGATGTCGCTGATGCAAGGCGGCCCGGCATCGCTGAGGCTGGACGACGATTCCAGCGCGCGTAAGTGCGAGCCGTGGTTGCAATCCTTCGAACTCGGCGTTGATCGCGCCTTTTTCGATCCGGCCTTCTGGGACGAATTCGACGAGGCGGAAGGCAATCACCGCCTTGTCTGGCGCAAGACGCTCACTGATCTTGCCAACGACGTTTTCGAACAGGCCGCCGAAGCCGCTCCGCGCACCGACGTTCGCCGGATTCGGGCCCATGCGGTTGCCCGCAACATGCTGGACGCCACACTGGCGGCCTATCTCAGGGAGGTTCGCTGATGAGCGTTGACGGCAGCGAAAGCAGCGCCCCGCCGAAAGATCCCGTCGCCTCCATCGGCGGCCAGTTGCCGCACCTTTCCACCGGCAACCGCTCCGCGCTGCGCCGCATGTTCCTGACCAAATCCGCCGACGCGGACGGCGTGGTCATGGGCCTGCTCAGCGCGGCTGAGGTGCCCGATGCCGAATGGCGCAGCCCTGCTTCGCTCAAGCGCTGGCGCCTGATTGCGCATGTCGCGGCGACCTTGTCGGGCACTGCGGGCGTGAACCCACATTCGCCCGTGCGTCCGCTGGGGCAGGCGCTCCACGCTGCCGGGCTTTCGGAGAACCGGTTGATGAGGCTCACCACTGCCCGCGGCCCCGCGCTTGTCGACCAGATTGTGCGCACAGCGCGGTATTTGGCGCAGGCGGGCCAGACTCTGGTCGATCTGCGTTCCATCCGCGCGCTTGTCAGCGACCGCGCGGACATTGCCGAGGAAGCGCGCCTGCGCATCGCTCGCGATTACTATTCGGCTGCCTACAAAGCCAAGGAGAAAGCATGACACCGCGGTTCGTACAGATCCACTTTCTCAGCGCATGGCCAGGCGCACTGCTCAACCGTGACGATGCCGGGCTTGCCAAGCGCCTTCCCTTCGGTCCGGCAACCCGCACGCGGATTTCCTCGCAATGTCTCAAGCGACACTGGCGCATGGCCGACGATCCGCGCGGGCTTCATGCGCTGGCGCTGGAGAACGGCGTCGCGGGCGAGCGCAGCAAAGTTGCCATCGAGCGACTGGTCACAGGACCACTCCGCGACAGGTTCGCGACCGATCTCGTCGATGCGGTAGAAGCCGAATTCATCGCGAAATACTACGGCAAGAAGGCGACCGACCCCAAGCAGCGGCAGGCGCTGCTGTTCGGCCAGCCCGAGGTGGCTTTCCTGTGCGAGGCCGCCGAATGGATTCTGTCGGAAAGCACAACCGCAAAGGAAGCCGCCGCTGCAGCGCAAGCATTCGCGAAGGAGGAGCGAGCCAACCTTTCTGCCCTGGGCGATCAGGTCGCGCTGGCGCCGGGGCTCGAGGCCGCGCTGTTCGGCCGGATGATGACGTCCGACGTGCGCGCCAATACCGATGCGGCCATTCACGTCGCGCATGCCTTCACCGTACATGACGAGCAGCCCGAACTCGACTACTTCACCGTGGTCGACGATCTGCGCAACCGCGAGGACGATGGTGATTCCGGCGCTGCGGGTGTGTTCGACACCGAACTGACCTCCGGGCTTTACTACGGCTATGCCGTGGTCGACGTGCCGCTGCTGGTTTCCAATCTGACCGGCTGCCCCCGTGCGCAGTGGAACGGCGATGAAGATCGCGAACTGGCGGCGCGCGTGGTGGAAAACCTCGTCTGGCTGATCGCGGAAATCTCGCCGGGGGCCAAGAAAGGCTCCACCGCGCCTTACAGCCGCGCCGAGTTCATCCTGATCGAAGCTGGCGAACGTCAGCCGCGCACGCTGGCCAACGCCTTCCGCGAGCCGGTGTCGCTGGCGCCGCAGCACAATGAAAGCCTTGGACGGCGCAGCGCCGATGCGCTTGCGCGCCACCTTTCCGACCTTGATGAAACGTACGCCACGGGCGAGGTGCGTCGTCACATGGCGCTGCCCGACATGGCGCTGGACGGGGTCGAGAGGCAGTCACTTGCCGCCATCGCAAGCTGGGCCGGCGAGCTGGTGCGGGACGCCCGCTGCTGATGTCCACCCATCTCATCATGAGTCTGGAAGCCCCATTGATGAGCTTCGGCGGCGACATGGTCGATGCCTTTGGCGTCGTTCGCGATTTTCCCGCGCGGTCGATGATCACCGGCCTCATCGCTAACGCGCTGGGCTGGGACCGCGCAGAGGCGGATTTGCACCAGGCGTTGCAGGCGCGCCTCATAATGGGATCGGTCCGCCTTCGCGAAGGGCGCCGGGTGCGGGATTTCCAGACTGCGCAACTGGGTGCTGCGGACAAGGGCTGGACCACGCGGGGAAAGCCCGAGGGACGAGCAGGCGGAGCGGGCACCTACAACTCACCCCACATCCGCTATCGCGATGCCGATGCCGATGCGCTGGTTCTGGTCGCCCTGCGCCTTGAACCTGTAGAAGCCGCGCCTGATCTGGGCACCGTCACGGCGGCGCTAAACATGCCGGAGCGACCGCTGTTCATCGGCCGCAAGCCCTTCCTGCCATCCGGGCCCCTCGTGGCCGGACACATCGACGCCGCCACCGTGCTCGACGCTCTGCGCGCCGCAATCGCGCGCTTCGCTCCGGCCCCGGCAGAACACTACGCCGCGCAGTGGCCCCTCGACGAAGGTAGCGCACAGCAAGCCCGGATCGAGGAGTTGACCGACGAACGCAACTGGCCCGCTGGCGTCCACGCCGGTCTGCGCCGCACAATAAATGCCCGGATCGGTGGTGAAGCGGCATGAGCGCACTGCAGCTTGTCCGAATTGCGTGCGATCGCCCGGCGCTGATGGCCTTCGCCATCGCCCGCCGCCTGTCCGACGACGATCTGGGATACGCGCTGCATCTAGCGCTTCGACTACGCTTTGGCGATGCCGCGCCGCAGCCGTTCCGCCTCGAAGAACCGCCGGGGCGCCCGCCGTTCGTGATCGGCTATGCCGCAAACGGCGATGCGCTTGGCGCTGCCCACGCGCTTCCACCGGCGGACGCAGCGTTGGAGGCGATCTTTCCCTCAGATCCCGAATGCCGCCCGATGCCCGAACTGTGGCAAGCGGGCGCGCGCTTCCGTTTCAAGGTCCGCGTTCGGCCGCTGGTACGATACGGCACGCGCATCCGCGCAGAACGTGCCAGATCGGCAACGGCCCTTTTGCCGAAAGCCGGAGAGGTCGATGCCTTCCTTGCCGCCTGCGACAAAGCCGAACCTGGCAAACCGCTCGACCGCGAAGCAGTCTACCGCGACTGGCTGACGCATCGCCTTTCGCCCGCAGCCGTGCTGGAAGACGCGCGGATGGAGCGGGTGCAGCGGGTCCGCACCCGCCGATCGCGCCACGACGGGAATGGGACACGCGCCACACAATCGTATGAGGCTGCCTTTTCCGGCACGCTGGAAGTTGCCGATCCCGGAAAGTTCGCCGATCTTCTTGCGCGCGGCGTCGGCCGACATGGCGCTTTCGGCTTCGGGATGCTGACGCTGGCCCCTCCCGGACCGAAGATCGTCTGATGCTCCATGGCCGTCTCGGTCTGGAAAAGGCGCGGATTCCGCACGCCGACCGGCACGGCCTTGTCTGGCTCGATCGCGGGCGTCTGGAAGTGGAAGACGGGTGCCTGCGCTTCGTGACCGCAGGCGGCGGCGATCTTGCGGCGGGCGATTACCAGATACCGCATCAGGCCATCTCCATCGTACTGCTCGGCCCTGGATCAAGCGTGACCCATGATGCCTTGCGGCTTCTCGCCCGTCATGGCTGCGCGCTAGCCGCAATCGGCGCGGGGGCGGTGCGGTTCTACACCGCCCCCCCGCTAATGCCCGACACATCGGCCATCGCGCGCAATCAGGCACGGCTGTGGAACGATCCGCAAAAGCGCATGGGAGTGGCCCGCGCGATGTATGCCATGCGTTTTGGAGATATCGTGCGGACGCGCGACATCGAAGTGCTGCGCGGGCAGGAAGGCGCCCGCATCAAACGCGCCTATGTTCTGGCCGCTGAACGCCATGGCATCCGCTGGTCCGGCCGCAATTATGATCGCGCCAGCCCGGAAGCGGGCGACCTTGCCAATCAGGCCATCAACCACGCCGGCTCCGCCATGACCGCCGCCGCCAGCGTGGCCGTGGCATCGGTGGGCGCCATCCCGCAACTGGGCTTCGTGCATGAGGACAGCGGACAGTCCTTCGTGCTGGATATCGCCGACCTCTATCGACACGACGTGCTGCTCGATATCGCGTTCGGCGCGGTCAAGGCCGCGAAAAGCGAGCCGATAGAGCGCGTCGTGCGCCGTCACGCGGCACAGTTGTTCCGCCAGAGAGAAGTCATTCCCAGCATGATCGACAGGATCAAGCAGTTGCTTGCGCCTGACGCTCAGGCCGATTGACGGTCCTATCGAAAGCTATGCCCCTCGTCGTCGTCATCACCCGCGATGTCGAAAGCCGGTACAGGGGCTTTCTCGGCTCGGCGATGCTGGAACTGGCCCCCGGAGTATATGCGCAGCCACGCATGTCGGCAGGCGGGCGTACGCGCATTGCGGACGTCCTGTCCGACTGGCACAGCCGCCTTCAACGCGGCAGTATCGTGATGTGCTGGGCAGAACCGAAGGCGCACGGCGGCCTCGGCCTGCGAACCTGGGGAACCCCGCCCCGGGATATCGTGACACACGATGCCATGCTCTTGGTGCGCCGCGCTTGCCAAAGCCCGAGAAACGGTGAAGATGCGGGGCAACCCGATCTTTCCAAGCGTTAATAATGCGTTAGAATGCAGAGGTTCCCCCGCACCCGCGGGGATAGTCCCTGCGCCCTGACACAGACCAGTGTAGACCGCATGGTTCCCCCGCACCCGCGGGGATAGTCCCTCACCCGTGACCGTATCGGTGAAGCGCGCATAGGTTCCCCCGCACCCGCGGGGATAGTCCCGACACACGCCCATGAAGGTCATGTCGGTATGCGGTTCCCCCGCACCCGCGGGGATAGTCCCTGGGCCCAGGGCGAGATGATGCTCGGCCATCGGGTTCCCCCGCACCCGCGGGGATAGTCCCCCGCCGAACAGTGCGAACACGCCTCCCTCGGCGGTTCCCCCGCACCCGCGGGGATAGTCCCTGGCGCGGTGCCTGCGATGCCTTCCTCGCCTGGGTTCCCCCGCACCCGCGGGGATAGTCCCGCTACCTGCGCAAATGGCGCGCGGCTGTCGTTGGTTCCCCCGCACCCGCGGGGATAGTCCCCAGTCGAAGCGGCCGGGAGAGCTCTACTTCGAGGTTCCCCCGCACCCGCGGGGATAGTCCCTGAGCATCAGGCGGCGATACGATCTCGATTTCGGTTCCCCCGCACCCGCGGGGATAGTCCCGCGACAGCAATGACCGCAGCTTCCTCATCGGTGGTTCCCCCGCACCCGCGGGGATAGTCCCAAGCCCAGACCCAGCATGCCCCGCATCAGAGCGGTTCCCCCGCACCCGCGGGGATAGTCCCCTGAAGGCTGACGAGCCGCTTACGATCGGCGAGGTTCCCCCGCACCCGCGGGGATAGTCCCACCTTCGGCGAGTCCCCGACGATCGCTGAGATGGTTCCCCCGCACCCGCGGGGATAGTCCCGAGACGAACAGCGATTGCCGTGCCAGCTCGCTGGTTCCCCCGCACCCGCGGGGATAGTCCCTTGTAACGCTGGCTTACATGCTCGCCCTCACCGGTTCCCCCGCACCCGCGGGGATAGTCCCGCGAAGGGTGAGCGACTGCCACCAGCGCCCCCGGTTCCCCCGCACCCGCGGGGATAGTCCCCTGCCACCACCGGGTACACGGTGATCGCTGTCGGTTCCCCCGCACCCGCGGGGATAGTCCCGTCGTCGCCAGCGTCATAGTCTGGCCATGGATGGTTCCCCCGCACCCGCGGGGATAGTCCCCGACGCTTGCGACCGATGCGAGACCGATGAGGGGTTCCCCCGCACCCGCGGGGATAGTCCCTGATCATCGATACGTTCGATAAAATCCCGGCGGGTTCCCCCGCACCCGCGGGGATAGTCCCACATATTGCCATCTGGACAACATTTTTTTTGGGGTTCCCCCGCACCCGCGGGGATAGTCCGTACTACGTCGACCTCGGCTTCCTGACCGCGCTGGTTCCCCCGCACCCGCGGGGATAGTCCCTCACGATTGGCACCTCTCGTACGCTCAAGCGCGGTTCCCCCGCACCCGCGGGGATAGTCCCTCGGGATGGGACACGCACGAACACGTCGACGGGGTTCCCCCGCACCCGCGGGGATAGTCCCGAGACCATCGTCGGCGGTCCACCCCGTGAGCGGGTTCCCCCGCACCCGCGGGGATAGTCCCATCGTAAGAGACCTCTCTGGTTTTGAGGTTCTGGTTCCCCCGCACCCGCGGGGATAGTCCCGCGACCCGGCCGACCGGCGCCCACCCGTATTGGGTTCCCCCGCACCCGCGGGGATAGTCCCGCTTCACCCTGCTTTTGGGTCATACCGGCCATGGTTCCCCCGCACCCGCGGGGATAGTCCCGACGAATGGGGCTTCACGATCGGCTATTCCCCGGTTCCCCCGCACCCGCGGGGATAGTCCCTCGCTCCTGCATGTGGACAAGCCCGACTGGTCGGTTCCCCCGCACCCGCGGGGATAGTCCCATGTGGCACAAGTATCGACGCGCCATGTTCCGGGTTCCCCCGCACCCGCGGGGATAGTCCCTCGTGCGCCAGCGATGCCGTCGACCAGTCCGCGGTTCCCCCGCACCCGCGGGGATAGTCCCAGGAAAGGCGCCTGGTCGTAGACCGCGCCGGAGGTTCCCCCGCACCCGCGGGGATAGTCCCTACGTCAAGCTGGCGGGCAAGGCGAGCGCGACGGTTCCCCCGCACCCGCGGGGATAGTCCCGATCTTGTTGACAGAGTATTGTCCGCGATTGCGGTTCCCCCGCACCCGCGGGGATAGTCCCATAGTCATGCCGCTGGTCGCGATCGCGTGGCGGGTTCCCCCGCACCCGCGGGGATAGTCCCGACGTCTCCGAGCGCGGCCAGCGAACCATTCGGGTTCCCCCGCACCCGCGGGGATAGTCCGCAGTGCAGGTTCTTGATCCGCTGCCCGTAATCGGTTCCCCCGCACCCGCGGGGATAGTCCCCCGGATGACAATCGCGAGAACATCGCCGACGAGGTTCCCCCGCACCCGCGAGGATAGTCCCAGGTAGGGACCCATGACGCGATGATGCATCGTGGTTCCCCCGCACCCGCGGGGATAGTCCCATGCTCTTCATGTCCTGCCGGACAGCTCGGGCCAATCGGCGTTGCAAAGCTGACTTACCGGTGTGTCAGACTGAGCAGACCTGAGCGGAAAAAAAGCACCGTGACCATCTTACCTGCCTGCCTGAAGCAATCAGCATGGCCAGATTGCCCGCACCGACAACCGCCCAATATTCGAGACAACTGAATGGACAACCGGCTGACCTGCAGAAATGCGGAGTTTTCAGAACGCTTGGTTGTCGGTCATGTCGAAGTTACGTTGTCTCCAAGACAACCCGGCAGGCACCAGATGCAGGGGCTCCCTTGGAAGACCGGCGCCGTTGGTCGTCGCTAGTCACGGTGGCCCATCGCGCTAACCATCCTTCGATGATCCGAAAAGCTTTCGGACCATTTCGGCGGTCCAAGACTTCCCGGTTGCGCTACGCAGGCCCTCCCCATCGAGTGCCAGCGCGATGTCGCCAAGCGCCAACCCCTCGCCATGCAAAGTGTCTGCGCGGGCCCGTGCCTTTTCGATGCGACCTGCCTTGCCCTTGGTCCAGTCCGCCTGACGCTCGCGCCACGAGGCGAAATGGCTGCGGAATGCTTCGTCAGCTGGCCACCCGAGCGCGATGGCCGTGAAGTGCGCCTCGTGGTCGCCGACATACAGGCGCAGGTACTGGTGGCTGCGTTGCTGGATCGCCTCGCCGAAATCGACGTAGAGGATCTGGGCATCGTGGTCTCGCGCTTGCGCCACCAGCTTGGTCAGTTCCCCGGCGATCTCCTTGCCGCCGCGGTCCGGCGCGACTTCGATATGCGTGGCTTCGGCGATGAGCTGATAGCCTTCGGACTTGGCGAAGCCGTGGACGGCCTTGCGTTGCATGGCGATGGTTCGGCTTTGGCCGGCGGCCTTCGCGGCGTCCTTGGTGTCGACCTTCGTGAACCCCGCCCAGGGCACCGGCAACGTCCAGTAGAACCCGATAGCCTTGCGCTTCATGCAGCTCCCCGTTTCGCGAAAGACCGGAAAATCCCGAGCAGAACCCGCGTGGGCCCTTCGTCTCGATAAACCTTTGCCATCGAACGCAAAGGAGACCAAGTCCATGATCCGCACCAGCCAGTCACACCCCCTCAAGATCGCCACCATCGACACCTTCGCCCCCGGACGCATCGGCATCGCCTTCTGTCCGGGCAAGACCCAGCGCGCAGCGATGTCGGGCAGCTGGGCACGCGATCTCGACACGGACCTCGATGCCGTCGGCGACTGGGGCGCGACGGCCGTCGTCAGCCTGATCGAAGACCACGAACTCAGGGCACTGAAAGTCGAAGGCCTCGGCGATGCCGTGCGCCACCGCCACATGGACTGGTACCATCTGCCGATCCGCGACGTCGACGTGCCCGGCCCCGCCTTCGAGTTCGCCTGGAAGACGGTGGGCGCCGAACTACGCCATCGGCTCTCGAACCGCTTCGATGTCTTCATCCACTGCAAGGGCGGAATCGGCCGGGCCTGCATGGTTGCCGCCCGGCTGATGGTCGAACTTGGCGACAACCCGGATGCGGCGATCCGACAGCTGCGCATGAAGCGTGATCGGCGCGCTGTCGAAACCCGCGCGCAGGAGCGTTACGTTCATGCGCAAAGCCTGCTGTTGAAACGCGATCCTGACACAAGTCCGGCTGCCATCCGCGACCGAGCCGTCGGCGCGCTGCTCGGCCTCGCGGTTGGCGATGCCGTCGGGACCACGCTCGAGTTCAAGGCGCGGGACAGCTACCCTCTGCACTGCGACATGACCGGCGGTGGTCCGTTTCGACTGGCGCCTGGAGAATGGACCGACGACACGGCAATGGCTCTCGCCCTCGCAGACAGCCTGCGGGGCCGCGATGACCTCGACGAGACCGAGCTCATGCGCCGCTTCCTCGCCTGGCGCGATCATGGCGAATACGCGCATAACGGCACCTGCTTCGACATCGGCGCGACGACCAGCGCTGCCCTGACGCGCTTCAAGCGTAGCGGCAATCCCATCGCCGGCTCGACGGATCCCGCCACCGCGGGGAACGGATCCCTGATGCGGCTCGCGCCCGTGGCGATCCGGTTCCACCGCAGTGAGGACCGGGACAAGTTGATCGATGTCGCCGCACGCCAGAGCCGCACCACGCATGCCGCGCCTGAAGCAGTGGAGGCCTGCGTCGCCTTCGCGCAGATGCTGGCGGATGCCATCGCGGGACGTCCGCTCCTCCAGGTCCTGCGTTCGCATCCCACAGGCACGACAGGCCGGATCGCGGCGATCTGCGAAGGGTCGTGGCGAGGCAAGCGCCGGCACGAAGTTCACGCCAGCGGCTACGTCGCGCACAGTCTCGAAGCCTCACTGTGGTCCATCGGCCGCAGCGGGACCTACCGCCAAGCCGTGCTTACCGCGGCGAATCTGGGTGACGACGCCGACACGACCGCAGCGATCACCGGTCAACTCGCCGGAGCGGCATGGGGCGCCAGCGCAATCCCAGAGGAATGGCTGAAACGTTTGGCCTCGCGGCGAAAGATCGAGGCCATGACCGACACGCTACTTGCGAGCTGATCGGTGAGAGAAAGAGCCCTGCGGCTCAACGAGGTGATCGTATAGTCAAATATGGTCCATGTGCCTTACGCAGCGGCTGAGGGAAAGCCTTGTGGCGTCCGGCACGAATCGAGCGCAGCAAGACGCCAGCAGCACTCGCGCACCAGCTTGTGTACCCATCTGTTCCGGATTGCAGTGTTCCCGGTGTTCCCGGTGTTCCCGGTGTTCCATGTCTGATTTCTGCGGGATTCCGCTCACCACGAGGTGTTCCGGCGGAACACAGGGAACACCTTAGCACTTGGCACGTGTTCCGTACGCATCGGCAGTTTTCTGCGGCGGAACACAGGGAACACCCGGAACACGCAGATTCGGGATGGATTCGAGCCAGTTAGATATCATCACCGCCGAAGATCGACGTCCTCACGACATAGAACCGCGCTTTGCCCATGCCCGGCGCAGAGAAGGTTCGAGAAGCCTTGCCCTCCCCATCCGGCACAATGTGCCGGCGTTCGATAAGCAAAGCCGCCACCCGCTTGGAGTTGAGACCGCGGCAGACCTCGTTGCGCCATGTCGGGGCAGGAATCAGGTACTCGCGGCCACCAACGCCATCATCGCGCCAGAAGCCAGCGCGGTTGTAGACGACCTGCTCCCATTCGCCACAGAGCGGCTGGAAGCGGGATGCACCGTGCGTCGATAGGAAGTCTGCAACCTGTTCGATGGCGGCAGTGTCTTCAGCGCTGCCGACACCACCTCGGGCTTCGAGCCAGTCAACGAACATGGACCGCGCGGCCTCGATGGCATGCCCCTGCGGCCAAGGCAAGATACCCTCGACGATGGCCCGTTCGCCAGCCATGGCAATCAAGCCGAGCCGGCGGCAGGCCCGTTCAGCCTGTCCAGTCGCACCCGCAGGAACTGACCTGGCTGCAAATTGGTTGACGCCCTCGCGCACGTCTTCGCCGATCTGATCGAGACGACCAAGGAGGCGCTGCACGAACGCCGGCCCCGCGATGCCAAAATGGCTAGCCGCACCATTCTTCACGCTGCGAGCCAGTTCATCACCGCTAGCTAGACCATTCAGTGTGTCGAACAGACCGAGCCCCTTGCCGGCATCAGCTTCGACATCGAGGATGCGCACTTCCTGCCCTGCCGGCGAACGACGCCCGCGCCCATCGGAGCGAGCGAGTTCAGAGAATGAAATCTCGCCTGACGATAGCATGGATACTTTCCACGACCGGGCAGCCCGGACTTCACCGGTCTTCGAGGCCCGCGACTTCCCACGACCGTTGGCAAGGAGATAGCCGACATGGCCCGCTTCTTTCGGATCGAGCTGCGCTAGCTCGTCAAGAATAAGCAGGCAATCATTCGCCATCTCAGCAACGCCTTCAAGGCCGTTCGCGGTCGCGCGCCATGACCCCACGAATGTCGGCCCACCCCAGACACTAGCAGCAGCAAGGAGAGCCGTTGATTTGCCGATAGAGGAAGCTCCTCGGAAGTGGAGGCCTCCGCCTTCTGCACCGGCGGCGGCAAGCAGCGGACCGACGAAAGCGGAACAAAGGGCGACGACCAGACGCGTGTTACCTTCAGCGGGCCGCGCAACAGCTTTCTGCCAGCCTTCCAAGGCGCCCTGCGCACGATATTCGTGGTCGAGACTCCCAGGCCCCTGATAGACAACCAGATCACCGTCAGGAGGGCCGATGGTGCGATCCGGCAGGGCAAAGCTGCCATCCTGCCAGCCGACTCGGGTCACGGCGCGAGCACGGCGTTCAATTTTCACCTGCGCGAAAAACTGCTGGAGAAGGTTGCGATCCCTCTGGTGGGGGCTGACGTACAGGCCGCCCTTGGAAAGCAGCTGGCGGACGGCCAAGCCATCACTTGCCAGATCCGAACGAGCGATCGCTGCCCTGTGCTCCTTGTCATCGTCATCGTACCAGCGGATAAGCACACCCCAGCCTTCAGAATGCTTGTCACGGGTCTGTGCCTGCACTTCAAATTGGCCAGCAATCACACGGACGTCGTTGCCATCTTTGAAGGTCAGCCCCTTCCCCGTCATCGTGAAGCCCTTGGGGAATTCCGCCTGCGGTTTGGCCGCCTCGATGGTGGCGCGCACCGCATCATCGCCAAGCTCGTTTGCGGCATCATTGAAATCGCGCCCAGTGGGCGTGTTCGCCATGTCATTCATTCGGGTCACTCCGTGGCGGTAGCGCGACGCGGCCACCGACGGCGCGGGCGGCATGCTGTGCTGCCTCCACACCGAGGTTCTTGAGAACGCGGGGATTGGAGACGAGGTGAGCGTCATCGTCCGCGCAGATGATTATTTCGGCGTCGGACCAGCGCGCCCGAATCGAGAGCGCCGTTGCCGTCAGGTTGTCCTTCGAAAACGCGACGACAGACGCATACCCCATCGCACGGCGGAGCGACGCCGTGGTCGAGAAGCCTTCCGCAATCAGGATAGTGCTTTCTGGTTTGCCAAGGACGAGGTGCAGATCCTTCTGCCGCCCGCCCTTGGCAAAACGCTTTTGTCCGTCGGGACCGATCTGCTGGATATTCCAGAGATGCCCCGATCCGGCATACATGGGCACGAGCAACATGCGCCCCTGCTGGCGAAGGCCCTCGCCTAGGATGCGCTTGCGCATCAGATAGGGATGGGACGGATTGGCCGGCCGGGAATTGGACCAGACGTGCTGGCAATGGCGCGCCACAGCCTCCTGCCTGGCCAGCACCTCGAGATCGCGCTTACGGCGGGCCGCCTCCCATTCCCGGACCCGGTCTACACGTTCCCCATGCGACAGCATCCGAGCGGCATTCGCCCGCCACGACTGCGAGATCCCAAGGGCATGGTGGCCGAAGGCTCCGGCTGGCACGCCATCGAAGTGGAGCACTGCCCAGCCATTCTTTCGACCCTTGCGGTCGCCTTCGCATTGAAAGCGGATCAGACCGCCATTGGCGAGCTTACTGGCAATTGGTTCGACCGGAGTCATGCCAGCCGCTTCCATGGCGGCAAGGAAAGCCGCAATCGTATCAGTAGCAGCCATGGACGGTCTCCCACTGATGCTGCCCCATCCGGCGGCAGAGATTTTTCAGCCATTCCTTCTGCTTGTCGGAGGGACGGCTGCCCTCCCGTTCCATGTCTTCCAGAAATTTGCGTTCGTGCACCTTCCAGCGAATGCCGGAATTCAGGCAGCGCTGCGCATCCAGCCGGTGCGATCCCGTCCGGACGACCGGCGCTGACTGGCGCTCGATCACGGACGACCTCTTCAACCTTTCGCCGATGTCGACCAAGCTGATCGAACGGGCACTGCAGTACTCGGTCAACTTGTTGAAGGCCGCATTACGTTCGCCTGCCTGATCGGAATCGAACATGGCGATCAGCTTGGCGATGCGCTCGATGTCCCGAGGATTGGGCATGGTCATCAGCGGCCCTCCCCAAAAACATCGGCGCCGAGATGGCCCGCGTGGTTCATAGGAAGAACTTTGCGCTCCAGGAATTGAACGCTCAGATCGGTGGTGGTATTAGCGCTGGCGTCGCCTCCAAGCAGACACACAGCGCCTTTGGCCTCAGTAGAGGCCGGGGCGTTTTTCCTTTCGGTCATGGTCGATCACGCGCCCCCCAGCTTGAGGGGAGCGCGGTTCTGGAAATCGCACGCGTTGCGATGAACGGTCGTCGGGTTCCCCGTCATGCCGTGGCTCCCGAAATACGGGCGCGGCTTTCCAGCCATGCCTCGAGATCGGTACGGCGGTAGCGGACCTTGCGGCCGACCTTCACGAACGGAAGGTGGTAACGCCCAGTGCTGCGCCAGACAGACAGGGTGCCGGGGGAAACATTAAGGAACTCTGCGGTCTGGCGCTCGTCGAGCAAATCAGATCCCAACAGAGCACCGAGGTCGTTGGACATGGAGCGACTCCAATGGCTTCGGCAACGTAGTCGTGGTCGCGGAGTTACCGAGGTTAACAGCCAGCAGGATTGCTGAGCATCAGAGTAAGCTCGATCAAATCAGAATGGATTTCTGTGCATCCATGTAGATGCCATTTTATGATGATATATTAGAATGTTAGATCATTAATCACGATCAAAAACAGTGAAGGTCCAGCCGGGATCAGCGTGCGGCCGGGGTTTGCTAACAGGGCGATATCGCAGTTTCAGCTGTCTTTCCCAAATCGCAATCCGATCATGCAACCAGCGATTGTAGCCACGTGATGCCTCCCCTCTTCGGGTCAAGACTACGCCGACATAGCACGATTCGCTTTTTCCAGAACGCGTCACATAGTCAGACCTGAACGCCCTGCTCTCTTCCGTGAGCCATTGCGCGGCCTCTACCCGAGATGCCCACTGTTTCTGCCTCATCCCACTGATGTACAGTGTCCGAAGCCATAGCTCGGTGACGCCATATTTTTCGGCCCTGGGCTGCCTGGCCACTTCCATGTTGGCCCTTTTTATTTCAGTCCGACGGCGCAGCTTCGGCAAATTCAGGACTCCATGTTCCGAATTGTTGTCTCAGTATCTGCCTGCATGACCACAGCAGCAAACATCGCGGAGGCCGCAGTTTCCATCGAACGGCGAACCGGGTCCACGTCGAGGCGAGAATAAATAAGCGTTGCCTGCGGTGACTTGTGGTTGAGGCTCTTGCCGATGATCGCCATCGAGGCACCGGTCTTTGCCTGCCAGCTACCCATGGTTCGCCGCAGGTCATGAAGACGGAGGTCGGTCATATCGAACAGTTTTGGATCAACGCCGTGGCTTGCGGCTAGAACCTGACACTTCATTTCCGCATTACCCAACGACCGGCTGGCATCCGACCTGATCGCTGCTCGGGCCGCGTCATCGAGGGCGCCCTTGGCATGCAATGCATCCACCAGCCGGGAGAAACTGGCCTTGTGACGGACGGTGTCCCAAGCCTTTTTCGGCTCGACTAGGTGGCCCGTTTTCCCGCTGCCCGGAAAAACGAAGGGGCAGAAGACTGTCGACTTGTCTGCGCGCACCTCATGGTCCGCCTCTGCGGCACACTTTCGCGCTTCAAGGATCGTAACGGCCTCGGGCAAGAGCGGCACGTATTGCGGCGTGCCATTTTTGGTTTTTCCGATCCGCCAGATGGCATCGGCAAGATCCACGTCCTGCCACCGCATGGCTTGGACATTTGACCGGCGGGCACCGGTCAACAGAAGCAGTAGGAAATAATCCCGCTGATCGCTCTCGGAGATCGCCTGAAAAAGGTAAGGGACTTCGCTTGCTTGCACAAATCGCTCTCTTGCCTCCTCGGCATAGGAAAGAACACCAGCCGCGGGATTATCGCCCGCGAAAATCCGCTTGGCCTTCGCGAAGTTGAAAATCGCGCTGATCAGGGTTTTGGCCCGATTGGCCGCGTAGGGAGAATCCTTGCCGATCTTGTGGTGCAGGCGAGCAACCTGCTCATGGCTGATTCCCGACAATCTCTGGGCCATGAATCCGGAAAGATGACGGCTGGCAATCTCGCGGTACTCAGCGACAGTGCGATCCGACAGTGCCGATCCGTTCCGTTTCCGCTTGTGGATGAGATAGTCGTCAAAGACCTCCTGCAACGTCGGCTCGCCTCTCACGGTCCTCTTCGCAGCCGCAGGGTTCGCGCCGTTCTCGAATTCGGCGATGATCTTCGATGCTTCCTTGCGAGCCTGCTCGACCGTCATCGCCGGAAACTTGCCGAGAGTGACGCGCCCGGCTTCGCCGCCCTTCACGCGCCGAAAGACACTGAACGACTTCACCCCCGTCGAAGAAACCCGGAGCTGCAAGCCCCTCATTTTCTGGTCGTGGTAGGTAAAGCGGCCCTTCTCCGGCGAGGGCAAATCCGCGATCTTTTCCTTGGTGAATGAAAAACGCGAACTGTCGTTTGCAGCCATCTGCTTGCCTCGCCTCGACCAATCTGGGGTAACGCTGGGGTTACGGTTTCGGGAAAAGACGGTCAAGATTGAGGCGGCTTGGTTAAGCGAAATGTCACACAATTGTTTGTTTTATATGAATTAATGATGCTGCGTTAAGGTCGGAGAAAACACACCCCCACAGATTTGTAATCAGGGGGCCGCGGGTTCGAATCCTGCAGCCGGCACCATTTGGCGCCTTCTTTGGGGCTTCCCCCTTTATCGTTTCTTCCGCCGGCCTAATTGCATTGCCGGCGCTTCGACATCGCTCGTTGGGGAGATGGTTGGCTCTATTCCCCTCCACCACCTTTAACCATCATTGGCGCCTGCGACAGCTCGCCGAGCGGCACCGGCACGCTTGTGCTGACATGGCCGAGGTTCCGCGTCCGTCGCTGCCCATAAGCAGGTGGCATCGCTCGGAAGGCGCGGACGCGGGGGCAATGAAGTCGCAGGCCAGCGGCTGCTGGACCAAACCCGACCGGCCAAAGCGTTAGATATTCGCGCCAAAGCGAGAAGTCGAAAAACCTGAAGAAAAGTTCGAATGCCAGTTTTCATGCAGCAATTCAATGGCGTCGCTGCCTGAACGTTCGTACCTTTGTCGTACACGACTCCTCGGCAGATACCCAGCGACCGTGATCGACTTAGCCTCGGGAGCCCCTGAACCCCGCTCCCGAGGCTTCTTTTGATCTGCGTCCAGGCTTAGACAGCTTCCATGCCGTGACATCGTGGCGCGTCACCCATGGCTTCACGACCGCATCCGGCCGCCGATCATGCTTTGTCCGCGCGATCGCCTCAGCGCGTTTCGCAGCCATGGCGCAAGAAGGATCGGCACGGCGACCAAGAGCGTGAGGCTCATCCACAGCGCCAGCGGATCGCCGGACGCCTCGCCGGGCATGTCCAGATGTGCGGCGCATGCGGCCGCGATCATGAAGGCGGTGAGCGCACGCAGCGCTGCCGAGAGGTTGGAAACCTTGCACGGCGGCACCGCAGCCAGCACAGTGACGAGCGTCCCTGCAACATAGGTGGCGGCCGCGGAATTCGGCCAGATCGCCGCTGCCAGCGCGGACCCCGCCAGCGCCGCCGGCTGCCCCCACAGCACCGCGATCCAGAGCCGTTCCAGACGCGGCGAGTGCAGCCCCTTGGCCTGCCGCCGCTCGAACCAGATGGTCATGCCCGTGGCGGTGATCCAGCACAACGCAAATCCCAGCAGGACATAGAGCAGGCGCATGGCAAGTCCGCCGAACTTGCCGACGTGCAGCGGATAGAGCGCGGCCTGAAGCTGCTTGCCCGTGCTTCCATCCGTAAATCCGGCCTTGATGAATTGCCTGCCGTCCCCGACGGGATACCACGCCTCGCCATTGGCGAGATCGTACGGCGCATCAGTGCCGATCTCGATCGACCGGTCCCGCCTTCCGGCGCGCTGCACGAGCAGAAAGTTGACGCGCGCCGGAGCCGCCTTGCGTTCGACTGCGCGCACCATGGCCGCGATGTCCGGATAGGGCTCGGCCCCATGCCGGACGGCCGCCGCGGGCGGCGCGAAAAGCTCGGCCCGCGCGCCTCCTTCGCCGGGGGAAAGCTGGGCAAGCAGCGGCCAGGCAAAGGCCATGAGTGCCAGCGCAGCCCCGGTCAACGCAATGCCCGCGTGAAAGGGCAGAGCCCACACACTCATCCGGTTGTGGAGGTCGGCCGCCTCCAGCCGCTTCGAGCCGCCGAGCCGCAGGCGAAACGCGTCCCTGAAGATGCGGCCATGGGCCATAACCCCCGTCCCGACGGCGGCGAGCAGGGCAACGCCGGATACCGCGATCAGCAGCCGTCCCCAAGGGAAAGGCAGGTGCAGGCTGTCGTGCAGACTGACGAGGAATGTCGTCCAGGGCGTTGTCGCCGGAGCGACCGGAACGCCATCGGCGTTGGTCCAGCCATGCAGCGTTCCGGGCACGCGAACGCGCATACGCGCCAGTTCGTCCGTTGGGCCGAACACCATGACGGTCGCGTCCGGATCGCGCGCCTGCTCGATGCCCGCCGCCAGTGCCGCCGCGAAAGCCTGCGGATCGGCCGCCTCGACCCGCGGCGCCCCGGGCTGCTCCCAGCGCTTCCACTCGGGCGCGAGCATGCTCACCGTCCCGGTCAGACAGACCTGATAGATCAGCGCCCCGAGTACCAGCCCGAGGAGCGAATGGGCGCGCAGCGCCTGCGCGATCAGGCGGCGATAGCCCGTCGGCCCCATTCTGTCGGACCTGCTCATGCGAATTGCCGGGCGGTGATGGCGGCCGCGGCAATGCAGGCCGCGAGAAACGTCGCCGCCGATGCGCGCGCCGGCCTGCGACTGCCGAGAATCCAGCCGGCCAATGCCGCCCAGACCAGCGGGAACGAGAGGACGGCGAAAATCAGGCGCGGCTCCATGTCCCCCGGCAGCCAGACGGCCACGGCAACCGTGGTGGCCAACGCGGCCGCCAGCGCGCAGACCGCCGCGCCCGACCAGCGCATGGTCAGGCGTGCCGATACGCTCGGATCGTCTGCCCCGGGCGGATGCGTCCTTGCGCGAAGCGGTGGACGCCGGGTGGCATTGACGGCCACCACCGCGAACGCGGGAACCGAAAGCGTCACGGCCAAGACGGCGACGGCGACTTCCACACTCGTGACGGCGGAGGCGAGCATCAGCGCGACCGGCAATGCCGCCCCGGCCAGGCCCAGCCACATCCCGCGCCGTTGCGGCCGCCCCCAGGCCAGCCGCAACGCCATCACACCGGCGGCGAGCGCAAGCCCCGACAAGATGGCCGGAAAGAAAGCCGGCATCAGTATCGCGCTTGCAGCGTCACTCCGACCACCCGCGAGCGGCCCATCGTGGCGTAATAGTCCTGCACGCCCAGGCCGTAGTCGGTGCGGTCGAAGTAGGTGAAATACTGCTTGTCGAACAGGTTTTCGGCAAAGAGCATCAGCGAGATGTTGGACAGCGCATAGCCGACGCGGGCGTTGGCGATCAGGTAATCGCCCAGCTTGTCGATCGGCGCGTTCTGCATGTCGCGCGCGAGGAATGAGCCCGTGTACTTGACGTCCGCACCCGCGAAGAAGCCCTCGTCCGGCCGGTAGTCGACGCCGGCCGCCACTGACCAGTCCGGCGACTGCGGGAACGACAGGCCAGTAAAGTCGCCGAGACCGGCTGCATCGAAGTCGGTAAAGCGCGTGTTGACATAGCCGACCGACAGAAAGCCCGAGACGTCCGGAAGCGGATTGAGCTTCGCTTCGAGTTCGCCGCCATAGAGGCGCGATTTGCCCGCATTGGCGACGATCCGGGTCGTGCTGCCATCGGGGTTGATGTTGTCGAACTGGATCTGCTGGTCGGTCCAGTCGGTATAAAAGACGTTGAGCGACACGGTCCCGGTCGCGCCCATGGTGTGGCGCACCGAGCCTTCGTACGTCGTCGCCTTTTCCGGACCGAAGGTCATGACAATACCGTCGCTGTCGCGGGTGATGCCACCGGGCCGCCAGCCGCGCTGGAAGACGAAGCCGAGCTTCGTTTCGGGGGAGAGCGCGAGGTCGATCCCCAGCTTGGGCAGAAACTCGGTCTCGTTCCTTTTCCCGTCGTAATCGACGTTGGACACCGGCTGCGACATGTCGGCGTAACTGCGGCGCAGATGCGAGGCGAGCAGCATGTCCGTGTGATCGATCCGCCCGCCCGCGACCAAGCTGATCGGATCGGCCAGCGGTACGGTGACTTCGCCGAACAACGCATAGTTGCGCGCGCGATTGAGCAACGTGCTGTCATCCGTGCGCGTCGTGGCCCCGCGGGGGGTCGTGATCGTCCTGCTCGCGGCGCTGCGCGAGAAATTGTAGTAGAGACCGGCGACACCGCGAAGGCCGTTCGCGCCTTCGTAATTGAGCCGCAGTTCCTGCGTGAAGACGCGGTCCTTCTCGCCTCCGGTGGTCACCAGCGCTTCACCCGCTGTGCCGGCATTCACCGATCCGCGATCCGACTTGGTGTTCACCAGCGACGTGATCGACGACACGGTGACTTCGGGCGACAGCGTATAGGCGATGCGCGACGCGCTCGAATGGTTCTTCGTGCTGCGCACTTCCTGATAATACGGCGCGTTGAAATCGCCTCGCCTGTCCGCGAAGTCCCATCCCAGGCCCGGCCCGCCGATATCGTCATAGGCCGGGGAATCGTAGCTGTAGGCGTGCGACAGATTGATCGTCAGCCCGGGCAGCGGATCGAGCCGCACCTTGCCGCGAAGCTGGTAGTACTCGTCTTCGACCAGCTTGTCGTAGCGGTCATATCGCGTGAAGTCGGGATAGTTGGTCTCGCTGTCGCGCCGCTGGTATTCGGCGGCGAAGCGGAATGCCACGCGATCCTCCACCAATGGGCCGCCGAACGCGACGGCGGCTTCGCGCGTGTCGAGCTCGCCCGCGCTGAGGCGCGCCGCCGCGTCGTAGTCATAGCCCGGATCGCGCGTGTTCACGTAGATCGCGCCGGCCATCGCCGCGCGTCCCGTCAGCGTCGATTGCGGACCCCGAAAGACCTCGACCTGTTCGACATCCCAGAGCCCGCGCGCGCCGCGCCTCGTCCCCATCTTGGACTGTTCCGCGCCGTCGACGTAGAGCGCGGCCAGCGGAGCCCCCGAGACGAGGCCCTCCGAATTGATCCCGCGAATGATGAAGCCGGTATCCAGCCAGTCACCGTCCATCACGTTGCCCATGGTGCGGAAGGCTTCCCGGAAACTGGTGAGATCCTTTTCCCGAATGTCGCGCGCCGTCGTCACCGCGACGCTCGCCCGCGTATCGAGCAACGTGCGTGCCGCCTTCTGCCCGGTTACGATGATCTCGGGCGGCTTGATCCTTTCGGGAGTCGTCGCGGCAACGGTGCGTTCGTTCGCCGTGCGGGCGGCGGGCGCGGGCGCGGCCGGGCGTGACCTCGCGGGCGCGGGTGCCGGAGCCAGAACGTAGCCGCCCTTGCCGTCCGCGCGCGCCACGATACCGCTTCCGCGCAACAGGGCCTCGAGCCCTTCGCCGGGGGTGTAATTGCCCCGCAACCCTTGCGTGCGCCGCCCCCGCACGAGATCGGGATCGACCGTGATCATGATTCCCGCCTGACGGCCAAGCCGGGCGATCGCCGCGCCGAGCGAGCCGGCTGGAATGTCGAGCGCGATCTCCGCCCCGCTCTGCGCCCAGGCGGGCCGGTTCGGCACGACGGCTCCCGCGCCCGCCATTGCGACCAGCGCCGTGGCGTGAAGAAATGTCCGTGCGAAGTGCTGCATTGAAGAGAGCCCCTTTGAGGTTTCGTTTCCGCGATCCGGTTTCACGGAGCGGGACGGACGAAATCGGCAAACGGCTCAAAAAAAGTTCAGTGTGGAGGAACGGCGTTCATGTCGCGGGCCTTTTGGCCTGCTTGCCCTCGAGCATCCGCACGAGGCGGATCAGGCGCTCTCCGGCTTGCGTGAAGGTATCGAGAATACCTTCGTCGAGTTCGCCCGAGCCGTCGCCGCTCGCGCTCCTCAGGCGATCGGAGAGAAAGATGGCGAGGGCGCGGTAGAAACGCGCCGCCTTGGCCGGATCGCGCGCGAACTCCGCCAGCATCGCGTCGCGCGGCACCGCCAGCACCCGGCCGGCGCCGGCGGCACGCACATTCGCTTCGGGCGGGCGCTTTTCCACGAAGCTCATTTCGCCGGTCACATCGCCGAGTCCGAGCATCGCGAGATGCTGGCCAGACCGGGTGGTGACTTCGAATTCGCCTTCGGTAACGAAGAACAAATCGCGCACTTCGCGTCCCGCCTCGATCAAGGTTTCACCCGGGCAGAGGCTGCGCACGGCTCCCGAGGCAGCGAGGAATATGACGTCGCGGTCATCCAGTTCGCCCAGGATATAGAGCGCCTTGCGCATCGTCAGCCTCCCATGAGTTGGCGCCGGGCCAGCGCGGCGAAGTGCCCGTTTCGCTTCATCAGGTCGTCGAACGCGCCTTGCTCCACGAAGCGCCCGTCCTTGAGCACGCAGATGCGCGTCGCGTTGCGTACCGTGGATAGCCGGTGGGCGATCGTCACGCGCGTCGCGTCGAGCGAATCCAGCGTCTGCGCGACCCTCGCCTGCGTGGCGTTGTCGAGCGCGCTGGTCGCCTCGTCGAAGAACAGGATGCGCGGCTTTTTCGCCAAGGCGCGGGCGATGAGCATGCGTTGCTTCTGACCGCCCGAGAACATGCCTCCGCCCTCGGTCACGGGGGTGTGGATTCCCATCCCCATCATTGCCAGGTCGGGGCCGAGGCCCGCCGCTTCGGCGGCATCGAGGCAATCCTCGAGGCTGGCATCGGAGGGCCCTCTGATGTTTTCGAGAATGCTGCCGGCAAACAGCATCGAGCCTTGCAGGACGACACCGATCTGCGCGCGCATGCGCACGAGATCGAGGTGCGCGATTTCCTGCCCGTCATAGGCGATGGAGCCGACCCGGGGCGTCTCGAAGCCGAGCAGCAACCGCAGCAGGGTCGACTTGCCCGATCCCGAGCCGCCGACGATCGCGACGTGTTCGCCCGGTTCGACCCGCAAGTCGAGCCCATCAAGGACGGGCGGGGCGTCCTTGCCGTAGGCGAAGGTCACGGCGCTGACGTCGATCCGTCCGCTCAGCCGGCCCGGATCGCCCGCGCCGCGCGCACGTTCCGTCTCCGCCTCCAGCACCACGGCGGCGCGCTCTGCCAGCGGCTGCGCGGCAAGCAGGCCGAGCAGGCTGCTGCACAGGCCGATCAGCGTCGCCTGGAACATCCCGAAGCCGGCGAGGAAGGCGATGAAAGTCCCTGGTGCGATGCCGGCATCGGCAAAGCGGTTCGCCGCTGCAAACAGCACCATCAAGGTGGCGATGGCATAGGCCTGCGCGACGATGCCCACCGTTCTTGCAACCCGCTCGCCACGCACGCTCGCGAGCTGTCCGGCGACATAGGCCTCGCGCCAGCGCGCCAGGCCGCGCTTTTCGGCGCAGCCGGTGCGCAGCTTGGGCACGGCCTCGAGCAGCTCGTAAGTCATGCTCGCCACCTTGCCGTCGAGCGCGGCGGCCTCGCGCAGCGGACCGATCTGCAGCAGCCGGCCCACGAAAACGAGCGCAATGCTGACGAGGGAAAGCGCGACGGCCACCAGCGCCAGGCTCGCGTCATAGCTGTAGAGCAGCGCGAAATAGACAATCGCCATGATCGCGGTGAAGCTCGTCGAAAGGATGATCGATGAGACCAGTCCGCGCATCTGCTCGACGCTCTCGAGCCTCTGGTTGATATCGCCCGCGGGCAGGTCCCGGAACAGGCTGGTGGGCAGCGAGAGGACGTGATCCGCCAACGCGGCGGCGAGCCGCATTTCGCTTTTCGCGTCGATCCGCGCCAGCGCCAGCGCGTTAACCGCGCTGAACAGCGTGGCGAACAGCGCCGCCGCGACCAGCGCGATGCCGACGCCGACGAGTTGCCCGGTCGCGCCGGCGGGTACGAAATCGTCGAAAATCGCCGCTGTCGCGAGCGGTACCAGCAGACCGAGGCATGCCAGCACCACGCTACCCGCGAGGAACACCGGCGCGCCGACGACGACATCAGGCATGATGAACCGGCCAAGGTCGAAGAGACCGCGCACCGTGCGCGTAAAGGCCGGATGCAGCGACCACGCCGTCCGCGCGTAGGCGCCGCGATCGTCGAGGGCGATCGCCTCTCCGCTACGCCGCCGCCAGGCGCCGCGCTTCCAGCGAACACCCACGATCGCGCCATCGTTACGATGCAGCAGCATGGGAAGGCCTTCGCGGGCGGGCCATCGGCTTTCCAGTTCGATGCGCCGTGCGCGCAGGCCCGCCAACCGGACGATCGGCGCGAGGGCATCGAAAGACACATCGGCCGGGAGCTTCGCGTCCCCATGCTCGCAACCGAGCGCGGCGGCGAGCCAGGCCAGTTCCGCCCGCCAGTCTTCCGAGGCTTCATGCGAATCGAGCCGGCGTGCGACCAGGCGGTCCTGCAAGCGGCGGGCCTGCCGTGCCTCGACCTTCGCGAAGTGCGCGTCGAACCCGGCCATGGCTTCGCGCACGGCGGGAAGGGTCGCCTCCTCGTCCGGCGGAGGCTCGAAGGCGAAGTGATCGGCGAACCAGTGCCTTGCGCTCGAGCCGAGCCCCTCTGGGTCCTCGACCAAGGCCGCGCCTTCGCTCGAGACCAGGACGATCCGTCCCGGTGCGGATGCATCGGCGGGAAAGACGTGCTGCCCTTCCTCGACGATGGCGATCAGGCGGCGGCGCGCGGCGCTGACCCAATAGGCATCGAGCCTGCCGCGCACGACGCGCAGCGGCGGTCCGCCGGGCGGCAGCTCGCGCTGCGCAAAGGCATCGAGCGTGGTTTCCCCCCGCCCGCTCATGCTTCGAGCAACTCGCGATAGCGGCTCGACGCGGCGACGAGATCTTCGTGGCGGCCCCGCTCGACGATCCGCCCCTTGTCGAGCACGAGGATCTCGTCGGCATCGCGGATCGCCGAGAGGCGGTGCGCGATGATGATGCAGCTCATGCCGCGCCTGCGGATCGCCTCGAGCACGCGCACTTCGGTGAGCGGGTCGAGCGCACTCGTCGCCTCGTCGAGCACGAGGATCGCGGGATCGGTGGCCAGCGCGCGCGCGATTTCCAGCCGTTGGCGCTCGCCGCCCGACAGGTTGGCTCCGCCTTCGGCGATCGGTGCGTCGTAGTTGCCCGGACGGCCGGCGATCACGTCGTGGATCTGCGCGTCGCGGCAGGCACGCGCGATGTCCTGCAGCGGCAGGTCGGGATCGAACAGCGAGAGGTTGTCCTGAAAGCTCGCCTCGAACAGCATGATCGACTGCGGCACATAAGCGAGGCGCTGCGAGAGCATGTCGCGCGGCCATTCGTCCAGCGGCGTGCCGTCGATCCGGACGGTGCCCGAGATCGGCGCCTCGAGCCCGGCAATGATGCGCCCGACGGTGGATTTGCCCGACCCCGATGCCCCGACCAGCGCGATGCGGCGCCCCGGCGAGAGTTCGAGACTGAAATCCTGGATCAGCGGCGGATCGAGCGGGGCATAGCCGAACGTGACGTCGCAAAGCGTCAGCCGCCCACGCTGCAGCGCGAGCGCGGTCTCGCGCGATGAAGTGCGGAACAGTTGCGCCGGCTCCTGCGCGAGGACGTCATCCAGCCGCGAGGTGTAGGAGCGGATCTGCTGCAGCTCGGCGCCGAAGCCCGCGAGAGCGGCGACGGGTGCGGAAAAGCTTGCGGCGAGGCTTTGCAGCGCAACGAGTTCGCCGAGCGTCAATTCACCCGCGATCACCGCGCCGCCCCCGCCGACGAGCACCAGCGCCACCGCGAGCGCGCCGACCAGCAGGGGCATCGGGTCGAGCCAGGCGCTGATCCGAGCGATCGCCTGCTTGTGGTTGAAGGCATTCACCGCAAGGCCGAGCCAGCGCGCGAAGAGCATGTCTTCCGCGCCGCTCGCCTTGAAGGTCTCCATGTCCTTGATGCCCGCCACGCGCGCCCCCATCAGCTTGCCGTGATCGAGCGAAAGCTTGCGGTAACGCTCGGAGATCACTCGGCTGCTGAGCGCGAGAACGACGATGTTGAGAACGGCGAGAACCAGCACGCCCAGGGCAATCGGCCAGTGGTAGAACAGCATCGCCACGAAGAAGAACAGCGCCGTGATCATGCTCACCAGCGCCATGGCGAGCTTTCCGGTCAGCAGACCGGAAAGGCGCTCGTTGAGATCCACGCGATCCGCGATCTCGCCGGTGAAGCGCTGCGAGAAGAACGAGATCGGCAGCCGCATCATGTGATCCATCAGCCGCCCTCCGGTCGCGAGCGCCATCGCCAGCCGCACCGAGATCAGCGCGCGTGCTTGCAGCAGTGCCAGAACGAACTGAACGGCGGCGGTAAGCCCCATGCCGATCAGCAGCGCGGCGAGCCAGTCGTCGAGGCTCCTGACCAGCACGTAGTCGACGAAGATGCGCGAGAAGACCGGAAGGACGATGCCCGGCACCGCGAGCGCGAGGCTGACGAGGACGGCGAAGCCGAGTGGACCGCGCAGACCGTCAAATCGGCTCCTGAGCGAATCCGCAAGCGCAGGCCGGCGATCTCCGCTGACGAACTGCGGCCCGGGCGCGAACGTCAGGACAACCCCGGTGAAGGACTGCTCGAATTCTTCCATCGCCAGCCGCGCGCGCCCGTTCGCGGGGTCGTTGACCCAGACATGCCGCGCGTCGGCGCCTTCCACGACGAGGAAGTGATTGAAGTTCACGAACGCGATCACCGGCCTATCGAAGTCGACGAGATGCGCCATCTCGGCCTTGAACCCCTTGGCCTCCAACCCCAGCGTGCGCGCAGCGCGCAGGATCGAGGATGCCTTGGCGCCATCGCGCGAAACTCCGCAAAGCTGGCGCAGTTCGTCGAGCGGCAGATGCAATCCCCAGTAGCCGAGGATCATCGCCAGCGAGGCGGCGGCGCATTCGGCCGCCTCCATCTGCAGAACGACGGGCGTCCGGTTCGGCGAACGCGACAGGATTGCGGACACCGGCACTATTCCCCGCTGGGCACAAGCCAGTCGATCAGGCGCTTGCGGCGCACGGTCACGTTGCCCGCGGCAAGCGTGCCCACCTCGATGCCGCCTTCGGGTCCGTCGGAACTGGTCCAGGCGAAGCCGCTGGGCGCGGCCGGGTCACTGTCGAGCGCGATGCGCACCTCGACGACCGCGCCTTGGGCCAGCAGTTCTTTCACCAGAGCATCATTGCGCAAGGTGCGCCGCATGCCCGCGGGCGTGGCCGGAAGCGACGAGACCGAACGCACGGTGCCGGTGATCTGTCCGTAGACCGCGCGCTCCACGGTCATCGGCGCGATCTCGGCTCTCATGCCGCGTTCGATACGCTTGCCCTCCCCGGCGGGCACGTAGACGACGGCGATCAGACTGGACCGCCTGCCCGCGCGCGCCAGCGTGGCGATCGGAGAGCCCGCCGACACGACATCGCCGGGCGCGGCCTGCAGTTCGACCACGCGTCCGTCGGCCTGCGCGCGCACGACCGTCTGTTCCGCCACGAGAGCGGCAAGCCGCTCGCTCTTGCGCTCCAGATCGTTGAGCGCATTGCGTTCGTCGAGCAGCACGAGTTCGCCCTGCCCGGCCCGCCGCAGTGTTTCGATGCGGATTTCGTCGGCCTCGGCATCGAGCGAGGCGATGCGTTCGCGCACCGCGGCGACGGCGGCGTCAGCCTCGACCTGTTCGTCGCGGCGCACGAATCCGCGCGGCACGAGTTCGGCGATCCGCGCCGCGCGCTCGGTCAGGAGTTTCTCGCGCTTCACCAGTTCCGCCCGGGTACGCGCGATACCGGCCAGCCGATCGCGCGCGGCCTCGCGCTCGCGTCCGCTCTGGCCGAGATAGAAGTCCGACAATCGCGTCACCTTGGTGCGGGCCTGTTCGGTTTCGGAGCGCGTATCGCGTATCTCGCGCTCGAGATCGGCGCGCGACAGCGAGGCGACGGCATCGCCCTTCTCCACGCGGTCTCCGGGCGCGACCTCGACAGCCGTGACCTGGCCCTCGCCGTTGGCGACGACGGCGGAAAGCCCGGCCTCGTCGATCAGGATGCCTTGGCCGGAAATCCGCACCGGCGCCGTCGTCAGCGAGGCCCACACGAGCAGCGAGACCACCAGCGCGACGAATCCGGCAAGCAGCAGCCAGTCCGCGCGCGGCACGAGGCGCACGGGACTGTCCAGCGCTTCCGGATTCGCCATGCGATCCAGCGCTTCCTTCCTGAAAATCGAACCGCTCAGCCGGACTGCCCCCAGATCGCCACTGAATCGTCAACGCTCACAAGAGGTTGACCATCCTCGATTGTCAACCCGATGGCCGCTCCGCCAATCTTTCCAAATTTGCGCGATACAACGCGACTCAGATGCGCGTTCCGTACAATCGCCCATGGATGGTGCAGTATCGAGATCATGCATATCCTTGTGAAATACGCCTGATGCGCTGTTTTCCAAAGCCGGCCATCATGTGTTACGTAGCTTATGCTTTTCGGATTCCGGAATGCTGGGGGCGCTTCTCACAATCATCTTGTGGTTTTTACCACATTTCGCAGCGCGCGCCGTGGTTAGCCAACCCCCGTCGTCAAACGCAGATGGGAGCGATCGACATGACCAAGGAAACCAAGAAGAACCAGGACGAAATCACCAAGGCCGGCGCGGTCGAAATCGAGGAAAGCGATCTCGACAACGTTCAGGGCGGCGGCTTCAACGACTATCTGAAGGTCCCTCCCGTTGGCGGCAAAGGCTTCAAGGTTCAGAAATTCGAGGAGATCGATTTCGATTACTCGAAGAAGACCTTGAACCACATCAAGATCAAATACTGATCCGGTCGCGAGGGCGGTCCGCGCCGGACCGCCCTCGCCCATGCCGGACCTGCCGGGGCCGCGCCATGGGCTCGGCTCCGTATCTTCAGAACAGCGGAATCAGCCAGCCATGACGGACGCCGCGTCGGTCGGCGCGGGACCCGCCAATATCGACGGGTACATCGCCGATTCGCTCTATCCGAGCGTGTATCACTACCTGTTCGCGCCCGAGTGGACCGACACGGTGCTGTTGCGTGCGGGCAAACGCCCGCCGCGAGGCTTGCCGGGAGCGGACTGCGGCACGACAATGCTCGACCTCGGCTGCGGCGACGGCCTCGGCCTGATCGCGTCGGCCTATGCGGACCCTTCGAGCCGGTTCATCGGCATCGACGCCATGCCCGGGCATGTCGAACGCGGCAGGCAAGCCGCGATCGAACTGGGCCTCGCGAACGTCGAACTGCGCTGCGCGACCTTCGGGCAGGCGCTGGAGTTCGAGCCGGTCGAGGCGCACTACGTCGCCGCGCAAGGCGTGCTGAGCTGGGTCTCGCCGCAGGCGTGCGCCGATCTTATCGCCCTGATCGCCCGAAACCTGGGACCCGGTGGCGCCGCCACGGTCGGCTATAATACCATGCCGGGCTGGACCAGCCGGCTGTCGTTCCAGAAAATCGTGCATACGCTTTCGCGAACCGTCGCGGGATCGCCGCAGGAACGCTTCGCGGGCGGCTTCGCGCGCACGCGCGAACTGCCCGCGCTCGGCGCGCACGGCGTGAGCGAGCACGTCTTCGAATGGATGGACGAACTCAGCCTGGACGTGCCCGCAGGCTACCTCCCCCACGAATATCTCAACGCAAACTGGCAACCATTGTGGTCGCTCGACGTGATCGAAACCTTCGCGGACAACGGCTTGACCTATACCTGCCCGGCCATGCCGCAATTGCTGCGCGACGCGTTCGTCCTCAAGCGCGCACAGCGCGAGACGCTCGCGACTTACGACGATGCGGCGACGCGCGAACTGGTGAAAGACCACTTCATCAACGAGCAGTTCCGCATGGACGTCTACACCGGCGGCGAAGCGTCCGAGGTCGCCCGATCCGAGGCGGCGGAGGCGCTGATGCATTCGACATGGCTGCTGCGCAGGCCCGAGGAACAGGTCGAGTTCGCCATCGACGGGCGCGTCGGCAAGGTCCGCTTCGACAATCTCGCGGCGCGCGCGGTGGTCGAAAGGCTGTCGCGCGGTCCGGCCAGCCTTGCCGAAATCGGCGAGGCGCATGACGACTGCACGCGCGCCGATCTGCTGCTGGCGATCGATGCGCTCGCATACGACGGCCAGGTCGTCCCAGTCCGCCCGCGCGACGATTCGATCGACTGCGCGGCGTTCAACCGCTGGGTCGTGGCGGGCGGCGTTGCGCGGATGGGCGCGGTGATGACCCCATTCGGACCCGTGTCGGTCGGGCCCGCTGTGCTGCCCAGCGCGCTCGACGACGCGGCCTCGCGCCGTCGCCTCGGACTCTAGCGGCCAACCGGATCGCCGCGCATTCGGGGAATGTTAAGCGCGGCGCGCTAGTGGGACGGGATGCTGCCCGTCTTCCTGACCATCGACACCGAGTTTTCGTCCGGCATGTTCGCCCGGGGCGAAGGCCGCGACTGGCAGGACAATTTCGCCCGGTGTCTGTCATGCGAAACGACCGGCGGCGAAGTCGGGATCTTCTACCAGATGGACGTGGCCGACCGCCACGGTCTGAAGCTCGTCTTCTTCGTCGATCCGATGCCCGCGCTGGTATGGGGAATCGAGCCGATCAAGCGCGTGGTCGGCCCGGTCCTCGATCGCGGCCATGACGTGCAGCTCCACCTGCATCCAGAGTGGCTCGCGTTCGCCCAGACAAATCCGCTCGGGACACGCACCGGCCGCAATCTCGCCGATTTCACCCGCGAGGAACAGCTCGTGCTGCTCGCCTGGGCCGTCGAGCGCCTGACCGCTGCGGGAGCGCCGCGTCCGGTCGCCTTCCGGGCCGGCAACTACGGCGCCGACGACAACACCTTGCATTGCCTGGGCGAACTCGGCATCGCTTTCGACACGAGCTTTCCGCCGGGCATCGGCCGGTCGGACTGCCGCCTCTCTTTCGGTTCCGAAACGATCCTGCCGGTCGCGCGCCACGGCGTCACCGAGCTGCCGATCGGCGCGATCGGCGGCCGTGGCCTTCGCCGCCGCCACGCGCAACTGACCGCCATGTCGCAGTGGGAACTGCGCAGCGCGACGCGCCATGCGCAAAGGTCGGACTGGCCCGCCTTCGTGCTCGTCTCGCACAGTTTCGAGATGATGAACCGCGCGCGCGGGACCGCCAATCGCATCGTCCAGACCCGCTTCGAGCGGTATTGCGCATGGCTCGCCGCCCAGCCCGGTATCGAAACGTGCGACTTTCGCGACGCGGCGCGCAACGCGCGGCTGGCGTCGACGCGAGACCATCAGGCCGCCAGGCTGATGCCCTACAATCCGGCGCGCGAGATCATGCGCATTGGCGAGCAGGCGCTCGCCAACGCGCTCTACTGAGCGCCATGAGCCTGATCGCAGCGCAATTCGGCACATGGCGCGGCCTCGTCCGGCTGGCGCTCTCCTATGCCGAGACCGGCCTGGGCCTCGCCCCGTCGCGCCGACCCGATCCGGATGCGGTCCATCGGCTCGTTTTCGTCTGCCACGGCAATATCTGCCGCAGCGCCTATGCCGACGTGCTCGCGCGCGAGGCCGGTATGGCGGTCTGCTCGTTCGGTCTGTCGACCTCGACCGGCAATCCCGCCAACGATACGATCGTGCGGATCGCCGCGCGGCGAGGTCACGACCTCTCCCGGCATCGCGCCACGGCCCTTGCCGACTACGCGCCGCGCGAGGGCGACTGCCTCGTCGCGATGGAAGTGCGCCACTTGCGCAAGCTGGCCGCCGACGAGCGGCTGAACGGCCTGCCGCGCGTGCTGCTCGGGAACTATTGCCGGGTGCCGGTGCCGCACCTGCACGATCCCTACACGCTCAGCCCCGCCTATGCCGCGACCTGCATGGACCGGATCGAGCACGCGGTCGTCGGGCTGTGCCGCGCCTTTCCTAACGCAGTCGCCGCCGGATCGAATCGATCAGATCGCCCAGCAGCGGCATCGGATCGCGCCAGTTCCACACGTAGTACTCTGTGCGCGGATTGAAGAACTCGGCGAGAAACTGAGCCGACAGCTTCAGCTTCCGCCCCGGCGAGAGCGAACCGCCGCGCCATTGCGCGACAAGGTGCTTCATGTCGGGCGCCATGAACCGGGCCCGGCGCGGCTTGAGAGGGGTTGGCGCTTCGCTGCGATCGCCGCGCGCGAACCTTCGGTAGAGCTCCCAGGCGAATTCGGCGCCGGACGACGAGGCGAGCGGCAGGCTCCCCCAGAACCGGCCGTTGACCTCCATCAGCCAGTAGCTGCCGGTATCGGGGTTGTAGCGATATTCGACCATCGCCGGCCCGCTCCACCCGATCTCGCGCAGCAGGGCCTCCGATCGCGCCATTTGCTCGGCATGGAGGGCCAGCGGAACCGTGGTCGAAAGCGAGGAGACGCCGCCGGTCGGGGGCCATTCGCGCAGCCGCCGGTGCTGGAAACGCAGGGTCGCCCGGCCGTCCTGCATGTGAAGCATCTGCCCCAGTCCATAGCCCGCGCACCAGGTCTGGACCAGCGGCCAGGTCCCGATCCGATCGTAGCGATGAAGGATGCCGAGAAGCGCCTCGGGGCCATCGGCGTATTCGACCTTCTCCCAGGCCAGCCCCGCGGTGGCGAGCGCACCCATCACGGCACCCGGCTCCGGCCACTTGACCGCGACGGGATAGGCGAGCCGCGCCGCATGAACCTCGAAAGTGCCGGGATCGTCCGGCTGCCAGCTATCGGGGACGTTCATACCGAGCCGCGCCGCGATCTCCAGCGTGCGCCGCTTGTCGAGCACCAGCGCCAGCTTGTCGGGTGGCGGGCACAACACCGTGCAGCCCTCGAGCCGGGGCGCGAGCAGCGAGAGTTCGACGAGCTGGTGCTCTGATATCGCCATGATCGCGGTGATGCGCTTCTTGGCGACGAAGCCCGGCAGCCAGTCGGCAAGCGGCTTGCCGATGATCGAGAAGCCCTTGGCGTAGCGCGAGTGCCGTCCGATCGACAGCGCGCTCTTGCCGAGCGCGACCACCGGGACGCCGTGGCGCCCGAGTTCACGGATCACGGTCAGCCCGATCGGACTGTCTGCTCCCAGGACCGCGGCAAGCTCGTCGACAGGCATTTTCGAACGGACCCTTGAGCTTTCAGGGCGGTGCCGGTCGGGCAGCGCGCACGTCTCGTAACGGACGATGCGTAAACGCACCACTAAGCAATTGGCGGGGCTGCCTGCCTGCATCGAAACAAGGACCCCGCAAGCTGCGGCACCGGCTTGCGTAAGAACGCAAATGCAACTGAATTTGGCGGATATCGCCGCGAAATTGTGCTGAAGGTTCCCTTTTGCCCCACGATTTGATAGGGGGCCCGCCTTCCAGCAAACAGCAAGAGCACCGGCACCACGGCCGGCAGGATGGTCAAGGGCACATCACGGTAGAGTGCGGCAACTCGAAGAAGCGATCCGTTGCGGATCCTTCGCGTCTTTGTTCTTCGTCTCGATTCAAAAGGCGTGCCCCCGCCCCTGCGCGATTTGCATGGCTCATCGGGATTATCATCGCGTTGACTTCGGCCCCGGCGATCGCATCGCCGCCGGCCTTCTCGGCCAGCGAACCGATCGTCACCGACACCGGCTACAGCCTCATCGAATGGCGCTCCGACGGACCGGTCAGCCTCGAGATCGCGCGCGCCGGCGGAGGCATGACGCCGGACACGCTCTACGAAGGGACCAACAAGTCGTTCTTCATCTCGGGCCTCGCCAACGGCACCTACGACCTGACGCTGCGCGATGCCTCGGGCGCAGAGACCAGCGCGGTCAGGCTCGAGGTCGCGCACCAGTCGCTGACGCAGGCGCTGTGGCTCGTCGCGCTCGGCGCGGTCGTCTTTCTCCTGATCGTGGCCACGATCGCGAAGGGAGCGCGCGATGACTGAGACACAGGCGCTTCTTCCTCCCACCCTGGGCTGGCTCCTGCTCGCGGGCTTCAGCGTGCTGTGGGTCGGCCTCGGGATCTACTGGGGCCGCCGCAACAAGAGCTTCGAGGACCATGCGCTCGCGGGCCGCAACATCGGCCTCGCGCTGGGCTCCGCAACCGCCGCCGCGACCTGGATCACATCGAACACGACGATGCTCGCGCCGCAGTTCGCGCTGCAGCTCGGCATCTGGGGCATGCTCGCCTATTCGACCGCCTCGTTCGGCCTGCTGCTGTTCGCGCCGATGGCGGGGCGCATCCGCACGCTCATGCCCAACGGCTATACGAGCGGCGATTTCTTCCGCCTGCGCTACGGGCGCGCGGCTTGGGCGATCTTCCTCGCCTTCACGCTGTTCTATTCGCTGACTTGGCTGGTGAGCATGGCGATGGCGGGCGGCATCCTGCTCAACGCGCTTTCGGGCATCGACTATGCCTGGGGGATGAGCGTGATCCTGGGCGTGTGCGTGCTCTATACGATGCGCGGCGGGCTCGCGGCGGTCATCGGCACCGACTTCATCCAGAGCATGATCATCCTCGCGGGCATCGTCATCGTCGGCATCGCGGTGCTGAGCCACGTGCCCGTCGCGGACATTCACGCGAACCTCACGGCCGAGCGCCCGGCGCTGCTCGACGTGCTGTTCCCGGCCGCGCTCATGGCGATCTTCAACAACCTCCTGTTCGGCCTCGGCGAGGTGTTCCACAACAACGTGTGGTGGAGCCGCGCCTTCGCGTTCCGCAAGGGCGTCGCCGGCAAGGCCTTCGCGCTCGGCGGGGTGATCTGGTTTCCGATCCCCATCGCCGCCGGCTTCATCGCGCTCGCCTCCGGCGCGCTCGACGTTCCGGTGGCCGCCTCGGACATGGTCGGGCCGCTGGTGATCGCCGACGTGCTCGGCTTCGCGGGCGCGATCGGCATCTTCATCATCGTGTTCTGCTCGCTCGCCTCGAGCATCGACAGCCTGCTCGCGGCGACCGCGGACCTGCTGACCGAAGACGTCTATCGCCGCATGCTGCGCCCCGACGCGCCGCACGACCGGCTCAAGACGATGGCGCAGTACGTCACGCTGGGCCTGGGCCTGTTCACCTGGGCGGTATGTCTGCCCCGGATCGGCACGCTGGCGACGGTTCTGTTCTTCGCAGGACCGCTGGTCGGTGCTATGATCTGGCCGATCATCACCGGCCTTTACTGGCGCAGCGCGACGACTGTCGGCGCTGTCGGCGGGATGTTGCTCGGCGCGGCCGCCGGGCTCACCTGCTACTTCCTCATCGGCTGGTACACCGGCGCGCTCGTCGCCACCGCCGTTTCCATGGTCTGGGTGCTCGCCTGCGCCCGGCTTTCCAAGTCCCGTTTCGACTGGACCAAGCTGAAAGAGACCGAATGACCTTTTCCATCGGCTTTCTCGAAGTCATCATCTACGGCTCGCTCGGCTGGTGCGCGCTGTCCGTGATCGGCCTGTCCGCAACGCTCGTGCGCGACATCGTGCGGGGAGAAACGTGGTGAACCTTTCCGCCTCGCAAGTCGACCACGTCGCCGATCCGGCCCGCAAGGACGGCGGCATCATCGGCAATCGCCCCGATCCGGGCAGGTTCCTGGCGCGATCCCCCAAGCTCAAGGTGACGGTGCTCGACCGGCTGCACCACGGCTCGGTGCTCTCGGCGACGCTGTTCGATCAGGAGTTGCTGGTCGAACTCGCCAAGCTCGCGGCCTATCTCCAGCTCGGCCAGTTTCCCGCCGGCCACGCGCTCGAGGACAAGATCATGGCCGCCGCCTTCTTCGAACCGAGCACGCGCACGCGGCTCTCGTTCGAAAGCGCGATGCTGCGCGTGGGCGGCAAGACGATCAGCGTGGCCGACGCCAAGACCACCGGCGTCGCCAAGGGCGAGAGCCTGCGCGACATCGGCCAGATGTTCAATTCCTACGCCGACGTGGTGGTCGTGCGCCACACCGAGCAGAAGGCGATCGAGGAGCTTACCGACTACCTCAAGATCCCGCTGATCAACGGCGGCAACGGCTCGGACGAGCATCCGACCCAGGCGCTCGCGGACTGGTATGCACTGCTCAAGTGGAATCCGGAAATCGCCTTCGGCCAGCTGCCCGAGAAATTCCGCCTCAACATCGGCATCATCGGCACTCCGGGCAACATGCGCACGGTCAAGAGCTTCCTGATGCTGGCGCTGCTGTTCCACGAGAACATCAACCACATCACGATCTTCTCGGAGATGGCCGACCCCTTGGGCGACGAGATCCGCGAGTTGACCAACGCCAGCCCGATCGGCATCGATTTCTCGCGCAACCTCAAACAGAGCCTCGAGTATCTCGATGTCATCTACATGAACGCGATCGCCTTCCTGGGTGACGGCTATCGCTCGTTCGGCAGCGAGTTCGCGCTCGACAACGACAGTGCGCTCAAGCCCGACACCGTGATCCTCCATCCGCTCGCGCGCGGCCCCGAACTGTGCACCGGCCTCGACCAGACGCAGCACAATCTCTATTTCAACCAGGCCGACGGCGCGGTCTGGATACGCCAGGCGCTGCTCCTGTCGATCTTCGGCCGGGTCCGCGACGTCGTGCCGACCACTTTCCTCGCTTGAGCGGCGAAACCTTGAACGCGACGCTTTTGAACACGTCTTTGAAAACAGGAACCGACTGATATGTGCGGCATTGCCGGGCTGTGGAGCCCCACTCGCTATACCTCCGAGACCGAGGCTCATGCGCAGGCGATGGCCGATGCGCTCTACCATCGCGGCCCCGACGGACGCGGCTTCCACTTCGACGAGGCCGAGAAGCTGGCGATGATCCACACCCGGCTGTCGATCATCGGCCTCAACGCGGGCGACCAGCCGATCTACGGCCGCGAGGACGACGGCACGAGCGATCTGATCCTCACCGCCAACGGCGAGTTCTACGACTACAAGCGCCTGCGCGGCCTGCTCCGCACCGACGGCTACAGCTTCGCGACCAAGTCCGACAGCGAGATCGCGCTCAAGCTCTACGACAAGCACGGGCTCGACTTCGTCGACCATCTGCGCGGCGAATTTTCCTTCGCGCTGTTCGACCGGGCCAAGCAGCGGCTTATCCTGGTGCGCGACCGCTTCGGGGTGCGTCCGCTGTTTTACCACAAGGGCGAGGCCGGCTTCTTCTGGGGCAGCGAGATCAAGGCGATGCTCGCGCATCCCGATCTGCCGCGCGAGATGTGCCCGAAGGCGCAGCTTCACCAGATGATGCAGGTGATGGTGCCGGGCATGACGCTGTGGAAGGACGTGCACGCGCTCAAGCCGGGCCACATGCTTATCGTGCAGCGCAAGGGCGACGATTTCGAGCTCGAGGAACGGCAGTACTGGGACGCCGAATTCCCGCTCGAGGGCGAGCATGACGAACTGCCCGACGAGGAGCATATCGAGCGCGTACGCGCCGCGCTGGTCGAATCGATCGCGTTCCGGCTCGAAGCCGACGTTCCGGTCGCCTGCTACCTGTCGGGCGGCATCGATTCCTGCTCGATCCTGGGCATGGCCGCCGCGATCCAGCAGTCGCCGGTCAAGGCCTTCACCATCTCGTTCGACGACGACCGCTACGACGAGGCGGCGATCGCCACCGAAATGGCCGAGAAGGCCGGCGCCGACCAGGACATCCTCAACATCAAGGCCGAGGATCTGTACGGTAAAAACTTCGAAGACGCGGTCTACTATTCCGAGCGGACCTTCTACAACACGCTCGGCGTCGCCAAGATGCTGATGAGCAAGCACGTCACCGACAGCGGCTACAAGGTCGTGATCACCGGCGAGGGATCGGACGAACTGTTCGGCGGCTATGCCCAGTTCAAGGCCGACCTGTTCCTGCACGATCCCGAATACGCGCAGACCGCGGCGGGCGACGACATGAAGAAGCGCAACGCGATCTTCTCGGGCTCGGTGCTCGCCGAACAGCAGATCAGCCACCCCGCCTTCGAGGAAGTGATGGGTTTCACCCCCTCGTGGATCCAGCCCTGGATGCTGGTGCTCGAACGCGTCAAGCCGCTGCTGTCCGAGGACTTCAAGGCCAGGCTCGGCGACTACGATCCGGTCGCGGCGATCGCCTACAGCCTAGACAGGTCGAAGCTCGACGGACGCCACGTGCTCGACAAGGTCCAGTATTCGTGGATCAAGACCATGCTCGAGGGCCAGATCCTCAACTGGGGCGGCGACCGGGTGGACATGGCCAACAGCCTCGAAAGCAGGCCCGCGTTCCTCGACCACCACGTCGCCGAACTGGCGATGCGCATCCCGCCGCACGTGCGCATCCGCGACGGCATCGAGAAGTGGGTCGTGCGCGAGGCGATGAAGTATGTTCTGCCCGAAGTGCTCTACAAGCGAGAGAAGTTCGCCTTCATGGCGCCGCCCGCGCACACCGACGAGGCCAAGACCGCCGAGATCAACAAGCTGATCCTCAAGTGGCTGTCATCGGAAAAGCTCGCCGAGCTGGGTATCTTCGACGAAGAGAAGCTGACCGCCTCGATTGAGGACTACCGCAAGAGCGACGATCACACGCAGAACACGCGCAAGGACATCATCCTCAATCACGCGATCGGCCTGCACGCGATCGGCGAATTGATCTGATCCGGGCCTGACATGAAACGGGGCGGAGGACACATAGTCCCCCGCCCCGCTCACATGGGATCGCCGCCTGCGGGCAATCACATCATCATACTGCTGCTGTCGGGCGTGAATTCGCCGAGCATATCGAGAACGCTGTCCGCGTTGTCGGCCATGACCATCTCCAGTTCGCCCGCGGCGACCGGAAGGTTGCCCTTGTAGCCCGCGGTGCCATCGGCCTCGCCGTCACCGGCACCCTGGCCTTCCTCGAGACTCAGACCGTGCAGAACGATCTCGCGCAGGTCGAGCATCGGGTCGGCACCGAGATCCTCGGCGGGCAGTTCGAACGACATGGTGTAGGACACCGTTCCGTCCTCGCCCGGCGTCGGGAAATCGCCCATGTCGTCGGTGAGCGGCAACAGCACCTCGCCGTAGTCGGGCAGCGCCTCGGCGAGTTCGACGTAGCCGTCGTCGTCCGCGTCAGCGTCCATGGTCGGGCTCATCGACTCTTGCACGTCGCCCATCTCGTCGGCCATGAAGCCGTGGATGTGCTGCGCGTGCATTTCGCCCGGTTCGAGGCCCTCGGCGTAGACGGTGACGGTGAGCGTATCGCTGTCCTCGTCGAAGCCGGCGAGCGCCATGCCGCTCACGCCCGACCCGTTGAGCTCGGTGAACGAGGTGGTGAAGAACATCTCGTCATCGGCGTAGGCGGTCTCGCCCGTGAGCTGCGCGACATCGGTGGCGAAGCCCAGCGGGAAATCGCCCATGTCGGGATTGGCGGCCGCGGTCAGCATGTCGAGCGTGTCGATCGCATTGTCCTCGGTGACCATCTCCAATTCGCCTGCTGCAACCGGGAGATTACCCTTGTAGCCGGCGGTGCCGTCGGCCTCGCCGTCGCCGGCGCCGTCGCCTTCATCAAGGCTCAGGCCGTGCAGGACGATCTCGCGCAGGTCGAGCATCGGGTCGGCGCCGAGATCTTCGGCGGGCAGATCAAAGGTCTGCGTATAGGCGACCATGCCGTCCTCATCCGGCGCGGGGAAGCCCCCCATGTCATCGGTGAGCGGCAGAAGAACGGGCCCGTAGACCGGCACGCCCTCGGCCAGCTCGATGAAGCCGTCATCGTCGGCATCCGCGTCCATGGTCGGCGTCATCGAATCCTGCACATCGCCAATCTCGTCGGCCATGAAGCCGTGGATGTGCTGCGCGTGCTCCTGACCCGGTTCGAGACCCTCGGCGTAGATGGTGACGGTCAGTTCGCTGGTGTTCTCGTCAAACCCCACGAGCGCCGTACCGGTGACATCCGACCCGTTCAGCTCGGTGAACGAGGTGGTGAAGAACATCTCGTCGTCCAGGTAGGCGTCCTCGCCCGTCAGCGTTGCGACACTGTTGGCGAAAACCGTCGGGAAGTTTTCGTTGGCCTCGTCGTCGAGGTCGGTCACGTTGACGGTAATATCCTGGGACGACTGGTTGCCCTGATCGTCAGTCGCGATGACAGTGAAGTCATAGCTTTCCTGAGCTTCGAAATCGGGCGCCTGCAGGATTACGATCTCGCGGGTTTCGGCATTGATCGCAAACTTCTCGGCATCCTCTCCGGTAAGGCTGAGGGTAACGTCGCCGCCTTCCGGATCGGTCGCACCGGGCGTCAGCACCACCGTACCGGCCTCGACGTTTTCATCGAATTCGAAAGTGGTCGTGGCGTTGGCGAAGACCGGCGCCTCGTCGACATCCTCGATATTGATCGTCACGTCCTGGTCGGTCGAGTTGCCCTGGTCATCGGACGCGGTCACGGTGATCGCGTAGCTGTCCTGCGTCTCGAAGTCGGGAGCGGAGACAAAGGTCACTTCTCCGCTGTCCGCATCGATCGCGAAGGCGTCGGCATCGGTGCCCGAGATGCTGAAGGTGACGGGATCACCGTCCGGGTCCGTCGCATCGGCGTCGACGATCACGGCGTCGGTGCCGGTGTTCTCGTCGAAGGTCACGGAGTCGGCGACGGTCAGCGTCGGCGCCTCGTTCATGTCAACGGGCGGCAGATCATCGTCGTCATCATCATCGGTGAGAATGAGCACCGCGGCGCCGACCGCGGCGATCCCGAGCACGGGCAGGACCCAGCCGCCCATGCCTTCGCCACCGAACTGGAAGTACCCTTGCGAGCCGGATTCCGGAGCGGCGGTGACCGTATCGCCCGCGCCGCTCCAGGCGACTTCGACGGACTCGCCCATCATTTCGCCGAGCATGGCCGAATTTTCGGCCGCGAGTTGCTGCGGCGGCGCTTCGCCGTGCTGCGCGGCGCGCGCCTGCGCTTCGCCCTCACCCGGCTCGCGATCGGCCTCGGCGCGGCCATGTTCGGGCTCGTCCTCGTTGTCGCGTTCGATCTTCGCCCATTCCACGTCAGCGAAGTCGCTGGGGGCGCTCGCCTCGGGGCCGGTGGCCTGGCCAGCTGCCGCGGCAGCCACCTTCTCGCCGTCTCGACCTTGCGGCGCGCGCGTGTCCGGGTTCCTGGCTCGGGCGGCTTCGCTAGCCGCGGCGTTGACGGCGCCATCCTGATGGTCGCGGTGTGGATTGTCGCTCATGGCGTGCTCCTAGGTTCGTGTGGCGAGCCCAGGGAAAGAAGAAACAAGAGATAGTATTATACCCTCTCCAAAGACCCATTATGAGCAAAAAGATACATAGCCGATCATCAATATGACTTATATGTGTCCGTTGCTATCGACCTAACGATGACGAATGGCGGATCGTTCCTCAGAGATTCAATTTAACTTTTGAGTATATCTCTGAAGCAGATCATCATATGTTATAATTTCTGATGGCGACCCAATTCCGAATCGCATGGAAGGGGATTCGTCTCGGTCATTTCTCCGGCACGGGAGGTGGCAGCCGCAAGATGCCTGCCACACCTCCGGCGCGGTTGCCCGCGCGCGAGGGGAAGGCAACGGCTTGTGCCCGCGCCCAACCTCTGAGCGGGTCAGTTTCCGGTTTGGGCGGGACCCGGACGGTCGCGTTCGTATCGCCGCGTGCCGGGAAAGGCGGGCAACCAGCTTTCGCGGCGGATCGTCCACAGTTCGTAACCGGGCTCGAACCGGTCCGGCGTATCGAGCGCGCCGAGGTTGACTTCCACCTCGTCATCGCTGCGGCCAAAGACCGGCGAGCCGCAGCGCGGGCAGAAATGGCGCCCGCCAAAGGTGCCGACTTCGCCTTCGACGGTCACCGCGTCGGCGGGGAAAATCGCGGAAGCGTGGAACAGCGCGCCGTGGTGCTTGCGACAGTCCATGCAGTGGCACAGCCCCACGCGGCGGGGCTCTCCCCGCGCGATGAAGCGAACCGCGCCGCACAGGCAGCCGCCGGCGACCTCGCTCACCGCGCTGTCCGCCACCCCGCTCAGGCCGGGACCTTCTCGCAGGCCAGTTCCTGTACGCATTCGTAAAGCAGTTGCGCGCCGCGCTCGATGTCGGACCAGTGGGTCCACTCGTCGGGCGCGTGGCTCACGCCCTTGACCGAAGGCACGAAAATCAGCGCCGCGCGTGTCAGGTTGCAGAAGAACTGCACGTCATGACCCGCGCCGGAGGGCATGAGCTTGTAGCTGTAGCCCAGCGCCTTGGTGCGCGCCTCGATCATGTCGATCAGGCCCGCGTCGCAATAGGCCGGTTCGAGCCAGCTCATCTTTTCGTATTCGAAACGCAGCTTGTGCTTGCGCGCGATCGTCGAGAGCACGCGTTCGCAGGCGGTGGCGAGCGCGCGCATCTTTTCCTCGGACAAGTCGCGGCCGACGATGGTGAAATCGACCTCGCCGGGCACGGTGTGCGGAAAGCCGGGCTTGCAGGCGACGTGGCCGATGGTGATGCGGCTCTTGTCGGTCCCTTCCTCGTCGATGATGCGCGGGATCTCGTGCGCGAAATCGACCATGCCCATCAGCGCGTCGGCGCGCATGTTCATCGGCGCGGTGCCGGCATGGTCGGGCTTGCCGATCATGCGCACCTTCCACTTGAACACGCCCGAAATGCCTTCGACGATGCCGATCGTGGTCTTCTCGGCATCGAGCACAGGGCCCTGCTCGACATGAAGTTCCAGGAAGGCGCGGATCGTCTCGGGCCGCCGATAGGCGTGCATCGCCTTGGTATAGTCGAGCCCCGCCTCGGTCATCGCGTCCTTGAGCTTGTAACCGTGTTCGTCCGCCGCGTTTTCGAGCCATTCCAGCGTCAGGTTGCCACTCATTGCCTGCGCGCCGAGCATGCCGCCGAAGCGGCCTTCCTCCTCGCTGGTGGCGATGACCTCGATCGGATAGTCGGGCTTGATGCCGTTCGCCTGCATGGTGCGCACCACTTCGAGCCCGGCAGCGACGCCGAGCACGCCGTCGAAGATCCCCGCGGCGGGCACCGAATCGAGGTGCGAGGCAAGAATGATCGCCGGCTTGTCATCGGGCCCGAAACGGCCGCAGACGTTGCCCGCGCCGTCCATCCAGTGCGTCATGCCGAGCTTTTCGAATTCGCCGCGCAGCCATTCGCGCGCCGCCATGTCCGCCTCGCTGAAGCCCTGCCGGTAGACGCTGCGGTCCTCTTCGTTGAAGCCGAAGCGGGAAATGGTGGCAATGTCTGCTTCGATCCGTTCGACGTCGATGCTTGCGATCTGGCGTTGGGGCACGGGTCCTCCTTGTTTGTCTTGTCCAGCATAGCCCCGCGGGCCGGAAGTCGCAAAGCGGGCTCGCGACGCGGGCCACCGCCCGGCGGTCGACACGGGGCCGAACGATGGCGCAACGCAGAGGTCTTCCACAGGTTTCCGCTCGATACCGGCGGTAATCGCGCATTTTCGCGTCGGGGCCGGACCATCGGACGCGGCCGCAAGCAAGCGGCGCGGGCCCCGGCGGCGCGTCGTCGGGCGGTCCGGGGCCGCGAGCGGCGCGCCGGGCGGACTAGGTGGATTCGATCGCGCGCGAGGCGCGAAACGCGCCGCGCAGGTTATGGCGATGCCGGTCGTAGGACGCGCGGGAAAACCCGGCCTCACGGCAGAATTCCCAGTGGCGACCGGCTCGGGCCGTATCAGCCTCGGCGGGCTCGGCGCGTCTCTCCGGTCGCGAATGCGCGGGGTTAGCGATGGGTTTTGTCTTCGTCATTCTGGCTCGTCCGAACTGTTCGGATGATGCCCGCCAAGGCTCTCGATAGGCAGATCGTGCTTGCCTCTTCGCAAACGCGTAACCACGGAATTCCCCGTATTTTCGCAGGCACTTGGTGCATCGCGCAAGGGGCCAGATCCGGGGTTCTGCGGATCCCTGACTTAACCCGACAATTGCTATGGTGCGCCTAGAACCGTCACCGGCAAGCAGAAGGCAGTCCGTTTGCCAAACCGTAGTGCCGAAGGGCCGAGGTGTACGTTGTTCCCGCGTTCGACGCAGGGCCGTTCCATAAGGGAAACGCCTGCGAGAACGCGCAGGCGCGACGTCCGATCGAGCTCGTCGGCAGCAAACGCGAGGCTGCCTTATGCTGAGATCGCAGAACACCCATGCCGATCCGAAGAACTCCAAAGATGATCCGGAGACGCACAGCGCGTTTCAGTTCAGCGACTGGGATGATCTGAAGGCGTTCCAGGCGATCTTCGACAGCGCGCCCTATGGGGTGCTCATCACCAATTCGAACGGTGAGATCGAAGCCGCGAACGCGAGAGTGCTCGACATGTTCGGCTACGAGGAAACCGAACTCATCGGCAATACCGTCGAGATGCTCGTTCCGGCGCGATCGCGCAGCGGCCACGTGCGGCAGCGCGAGGCCTACCGGCGCAACCCGTCGGCCCGCGCGATGGGCGCCGGGCGCGACCTGACCGGCCAGCGCCACGACGGAATCGAATTCCCGCTCGAGATCGGCCTCAACATCCTCGACGCACCGAGCGGGCAAAAGACCTGCGTGACCGTGATCGACATCACCCAGCGCAAGCGTATCGAACTGCAACTGCGCGACACCAGGGCCCAGCTCGAGGAGTTCTGCTACGTCGCCTCGCACGATCTGCGCTCGCCCATCCGCGGCGTGGCCAATCTCCTCGAATTCCTGCGCGAGGATATCGCCGAGAAACCCCGCGCCGAGCTGATGCACCACGTCGATCGCATGGCCCATCGCGTGGAGAACGTGGAGCGGCTGATCACCGACCTTCTGGCCTATGCCCGTGCCGGCAAGCGCGAGGCCGCGACCGACACCATTTCCCTGCCCGAGCTGATTGCCTGGACGATCGAGCTCGAGGACCCGCCCGAGACCTTCGAGATCGTGGTCGACGTCCCCTCGGCCACGTTCACCGGTTCGGCCACTGCGCTCGGCACCGTGATCCGCAACCTCCTGGCCAATGCGATCCGCCACCACGATCGCGAAGAGGGCCGGATCGAAGTGCGCGGCTGGTTCGAGGGCAGCCACTGCGTCATCGAGATCAGCGACGACGGCCCGGGCATCCCCGCGGCGGCACACGACCGGATCTTCCGTCTGTTCCAGAGGCTGAACGCGCGCAAGGCCGAGGGTAGCGGCCTTGGCCTCGCGCTCGTGCGGCGTCTCGTGGAGGGGCACGGCGGCACAATCTCCCTCAGGAGTCCGGATGGCGAACGCGGGGCGACCTTCCGGATCGAATGGCCCCGGTTTGCAAGGACTGACCACGATGACTGACGAAGTAACCGACATACTGGTTATCGACGACGACGACATTACCGCCGAACTCGTGGAGCGCGCACTGCGCCACGAGGACGGCACCTACCGGATTATCTCCGCCACCGACGGAATCGACGGCCTCGCCCAGTTGCGCGGGACAGCTCCCAACAGCGCACGGCGACCGCTCGTCGTCCTGCTCGATCTCAACATGCCGCGCATGAGCGGCTTCGAATTTCTCCGCGCCGTCCGGGCCGACTGCAGCCTGCGCGACAGCGTGATCTTCGTCCTGACGACCTCGGACGCGGAGGAAGACCGCGCGCGCGCCTATTGCGAATGCGCCGCCGGTTTCATGACGAAGAGCGAAGTCGGGCTTGGTTTCCGGCAGGTCGCCCGCCTGCTCAGCACATACTGCAACACCGTTTACCTCCCTGCATGAAGGACCCGATGATGCACAATTTCCGGCATAGGTTTCTTATCGTCGACGACGACGAAGTCGATCGCGAGCGCCTGACGCGGCTACTGGGCAATATCTATCCCAATGCCGAGCTCCACAAGGCGGTTTCGATCGAGGACGCCCGCCGCTCGCTGCGCGGCTTCCAGTTCGATTGCGTCATGATCGACTACGAACTCGGCGATGCGACCGGCACCGACCTGCTCGAAGACGTGGCCGCGCATCGCGGCGAGATCTGCCCCGTGATCCTGATCACGCTGCACGAGTCCGACCAGCTCATCGTCGATTCGATCCGCAAGGGCTTTGCCGACTACATCCCCAAGTCGCACCTCACCGCCGAGAGTCTCAAGCGCGTGATCGACGAAGCACTCGCCCGCGCCGCGGCCGAGGAGAAGCGCCGTTCCGACGAGGTGGGCCTGCGCGCGCTGGCGAACTCGATCCAGCGCAGCTACGAGCAACTGCTGATCGCAACGGCGGATCGCGCCCAGGACATCTCGGACAGCAAGAGCCTGTTCCTGGCGAACATGAGCCACGAGATCCGCACCCCGCTCAATACGGTCATCGGCCTTTCGCACTTGCTCGAACGCACCGCGCTCGATGCCGAACAGGCCGACATCGTCCACAAGATCCGCATCGCCAGCCGGACATTGCTGACCACGGTCAACGACGTTCTTGACCGCACCAAGCTCGACGCAAACGAGATGACGCTGGAAAGCGTCCCGTTCTCGCTCGCCGAGATCGTCAGGGACCTGCGGACGATGACCGAGCCGCAGATCGACAAGCGGCCGATCAAGTTCGAGATCGCCATCGACGAGGAACTGCCCAAGCATCTGGTCGGCGATCCTTCCCGGCTTCATCGCATCCTGCTCAATCTGCTGACCAACGCGATCAAGTTCACCGATACGGGCAAGGTCAAGCTGGCCGCGTCGCTCGATCCGAGCGGAACGCGCCTGCTGATCAGCGTCAGCGATACCGGCATCGGCATCAAGCCGGAGCTGCGCGAACAGCTCTTCACGCCCTTCACGCAGGCCGACTCCTCGACGACGCGCAAGTTCGGCGGCACGGGGCTCGGCCTGTCGATCTCGCGCGATCTGGCCAAGCTCATGGGCGGAGACATCTCCGTCGAAAGCATGCCCGGCACGGGCAGCGTCTTCACGCTCGAACTGCCCTATCAGCCGTTCGAGCAGGAAGTGCGCGAAGTTGCCGAGGAAGCGGAGAACGGCGAGCCGAGGCTCAAGGACGTGCGCGTCCTCATCGTCGACGATTGCGACATCAACCTCGAGGTGGCGACGCGCATCCTCGAGATGGAAGGGTGCATCGTCGCCACCTCGGTCAACGGACACGACGCCGCCAAGTTCGCGATCGACGCGCAAGGCGCGATCGACGTCGTGCTGATGGACCTGCAGATGCCAGTGCTCGACGGGCGCGACGCCTTCCGGCGGATCAAGTCGGTCCTCGGGGACGAGCGGCCCGTGGTCATCGCCCTCACCGCCGGCGTCTCGGCCGGTGACTTCGGCACGCTCGACATCGCGGGCATGGACGGCCTCATCTCCAAGCCCTTCGACGTCAACGAGCTCGTCGGAGTGATCCGCAGCAAGATCGAGCAAGGGCCGGGCGGCGCGGCGCAACACAGTGTGGTCCCGCAAATCGCGGACGAATGGCCGGCGATCGACTGCGTCGACATCGATGATGTCCGCTCGCAGTTGGGTGACGATGTCCAGCTCTTCCGCACGATCCTGCGCCAGCTCATCGACGATTACCACGACATCGCCTGGCTCAACGCTTCGGCGAACAGCCAGGAGCAGAGCAAGCGGCTCAGCCTGCTCCGCACCGGCGCCAACCTGGTCGGCGCGGGCGATCTCGCGCAGGCCGCGGGACGCGCCGCCGAAGTCGCGGCGCGCGGCGCCTTGCAATCCGAGCCGTCGTATCTGGCGGCCGTCTGCTTCGAGGTGAGCCGTCTGCAATCGGAATCGGCATCGTTCCTGGAAGGCCTCGCGCTACCCCGCGAGGGCCGGCGCAAGGCCTCCTTGCCACGCCCGACAGCCGGGTCCGACATGGCCGAAGGACGGACGCCTGTTTTCCACTGAGAAGCCACCTTACGCATCGCGAATTGACACCTGCCTGACCCTGCAACCACCTGCAAAAGAGGATAACTTCCATGCCCCAGACCACCATCCCCGAGGCGATACAGAACCCGCAACTGATTGCCCGCTTCGAGGCGCGCCGCGCCGACTTCCTGCGTTCGCTGAAACGGCTGCGCCCCGCCGATGCCGCGAACGACGACAGGGTGGGCGGCATTCTCACCGAACTGCACAAGCTGGCCGGCGTCGCCTCGCTGTTCGGCGCCGAGCAGCTCGGCACGCATGCCACGGCCTATCATCTCAAGCTGAAGAACGCCCCGGTCGGCAGCCGGCCCGAGATCCTGCGCGAGATGCTGCGGGTATTCAGCGACGACAAGCGCTGATGCCTCGCGTCCTCATCGCGGAAGACGACCCCCTGGTCGGCGACATGCTGCAATTTGCGTTCATGGAAGCCGGTCATGGGGTCGGTGTGATCGGGGACGGCTCCGACGCACTCGGGGCGATCCGGTCGAGGCGGCCGGACCTTGTCATCCTCGACTGCGAATTGCCAGGCATGCACGGCCTCGCGATCCTGGCGGAGATGCGGCGCGACGCGTTCCTATGGAAGATCCCCGTGGTCTTCCTCACCGGCGCGCGCGGCCCCAACGACGCGGACATGGCGATGCAGTCCGGGGCGAACGGCTTCCTGCACAAACCGTGCGATCCCCGTCGCGTCGTCGCGCGCGCGGAGGAGGAACTGACCCGCGCGAAACGCCCCGTAACTCTCGTTCGAAGCGTCGGCTAGCCGAAAGGTAGCGCCGACCCCCGGATTGCCCCGGGTCCGGTCCGGATGGAACCCAGCCGCCTCCCGGCTTCGCCCCCACGGTTCCATCCGGATCGGATCGTCACAAGGCAGACGACGCGATTCCATAGAGTTAGCGACTACTGTTGACACGATCCAAACGTTGCAGGGGAGCCCCCCTCCGCTTCGCGTGTCACCGCCGGCGGGGCCGGACGCAATGCCTGCGAAATCGCTCCATGTCGGAAAAAGGGAGAACGTGTGGAGGCGTGCTGCATGCCTGAAAGAACAATACTCGTCGTCGATGATCACCCGCTGTGCGCGGCAGCGATCATCCAGGCGTTGGAGACTCTCGATCCGGGTCTCGCGGTGCGCCATCTGGCCAGCCTGCGCGATCTCGAACAGTCCGCGCCAGATCCTTCGGTTTCCTTGATCCTGCTGGACCTCAAACTGCCCGATGCCACGGGAATGCAGGGCATAGGCCTGGCCAAGAGCGCCTATCCGACGGCGTCGGTCTGCGTGGTCAGCGGACAGTCCGACGCCGGAACGGTACGCCAGGTCATCGCGCACGAGGCGGATGGCTTCATTCCCAAGTCGCTGTCCTATGCCGACCTCTCGGAGTCGCTGGAGCGCATGTTGCAGGGAGAGAGGGTCGTGCCCCGCTGCGTCGCGGAGCCGGCCGAGCCGGTCGCCCACCTCAGCCCGGCGGAGAGCAGGATTATGAAATGCCTTTGCCTGGGGCTTCAGAACAAGCAGATCGCCTACGAACTGGGCATCTCGGAATCGACCGTGAAGAGCCATCTTGCCCACATATTCGCGAAACTTCGCGTCCAGAACCGATCTCAAGCCATCGTCGTGTTCACGCGTCGGACCAATGACGATTCGTTTACGGACGACGGTCCGAGGCTAGCCTTCGGATAGCCTCCGCGCCGCCCGTATATCCAACGAAACTGCGGAAATCGCACGAAAAAATTGAGCCGGCTCCGTCCTCCCCGTGGCAGCGCGGACTGCCCCGGCCCTGCCGTCGCGAGAAGGAATGGTCCTGAACGACCGGCCCTGCACCAAGCACCTCCTGCATTTGCGCACGGCACAAGGCGGGTTCGGTCGCCGGCCAGCGGTCGAGAGGCGTAACGCCCGCCGGAGCCGGCCACGGCAGCCGCCCGCGTGAAGTTGGACGACGTGGGCGACTGCCTGGATGTCGAAGAGGATCGTCGCGCCGCCAAAAAAAGGCAATCGTCCGTATGGCTTAGGTCAAGAGTCTCATGCCCCGAGGGGCAGCCATGGACGACCCGCCCACGCTCGTCCCGCGCAGCGCGCGCAGGCTGTGCTCGGAGCATGCCCGATGCGGACGAGAAATCGCCGCGACGACAAACAACAGAACTGGCCGCGAAGGCCTGGTCGAAATCTGAGGATGAGCAGATCGGCAGGCGTCGACGCCGGACCCCAAAGAGAAACGTCGATGCACGGGCCTGTTCAATTCCGCGTTCGGCGGGACAGACCTCGCGCATCGACGCCAACCGGGAGATCGGCGGACTTCATCTTCCCCGGCCCGTGAGGCAGCACGGACCATTAGCCGAAGGTCGTCCGTCGGTTGATCCGAACGCCTTCGTTGCCTTGTTGGTCGCACACACGGGCGGCACAGTATATCGTCCAAAAGTATGAACGAGAGCGCAAAGTCGCCCCGATGTCCATGAAAAGGCCCGGTTAATTCTTCTATGATGCCCGGCGACACCCCGGGGGGCGCGAGCGGCCGCCGCGCGCACGGGCATTGCCCCGACGCGGCGGAGATCATTCGGCCGATCTGGTGATCTGGCGGCGCGAGCCGGGCCCTTGCGCGGCACGCGCTCGTCCCCGTCTGTTTAGCCAGGCTTCTTGGCGGGCGCCCGGCGAGCACGCTTGGGCTTCGCCGCCGGGGCGGCCGTCACCGGCTCTTCCGGTTTGGAGAGCTTCTCGATTTCCTTCTCGGGAGAGACGAAGACGTCCTCGCCCTTGGCTTTGCGACCGATCGAATACTTGTAGATGACGTAGGCCGAAGCACCGCCGACGGCCCATCGAAGCAACTTCATCAATGTGTCCTTTGCGTTGTCTGTCCAGCGGTCGCGCGCGACGGCGTGCGGCCCGCCCCCGAAGCCCCCCAGCCATGCGAATGGGGTGCGAAGATACCAGCCTGTAGCCAAAAATGCCGCCATTGTAACGCTTTCAACTGAAAGTTTTCCCAAGTGCGCGCATGCGAGACCGTTGAACTGCCGCGGCAATGGCGGCGCGACCCTCGCGGAACCCGGCTCGCCAAGCCCGTCGCCGGGCTTGACGGATCGCCCGGCGCACGGCTCTCTCACAGCGACGCGTTCGACCGGCGAAAGCAAATGCCGGCGAACGAGATCGCCGAGGGGCGGGCGGCACCGCCCTGGCCCGCGGCGGAGGGAGACGAGATGGCCGACGCGAACCTGCACCGCGAACTCTACAACACCGACGTTCTCGCCAATGCGCTCAACAACGGCGGTGACCGGCCGCTGCTGCACCAGCTCGACGGCCCGACGCTGACCGTGCGCGACATGCGCGACGAGACGAGCCGCTATACGCAGGTGCTCGCCGGCCTTGGCGTCGGCGCCGGAGACCGCGTCTCGCTGATCGCGCCCAATATGCCCGAGTGCCTGCATGTGACGCATGCGCTGCAGTTCCTCGCGACGCTCTATGTGCCGATGCATCCGCTCTCGGCCCTGTCCGACCACCTGGGCGTGATCCGCGACGCCGACGTGGCGCTGCTCGTGTTCGATGCCGAGCGCTTCGAAGCCCGCGCGGCGGAGATCGCAGCGCAGGTTCCAGGCATCAAGCTGCTCGCGATCGGCAAGAGCGATCTCGCCCCCGACATCCGCGAACTGGCCGCCGGATATGCGCCCGCAAAGCTGGTTCCGCCCGTGGTGGACGGCCACGACGTGATTCGGCTCGGCTATTCGGGCGGCACCACCGGCAAGCCCAAGGCGATTCCCAGCATCCAGCGCACCGGCGCGCTCACCGGGCTTTACATGCAGGCGGTGTGGGAATGGCCGCAAACCCCGCATGTCCTCTCATGCGCGCCGCTCACGCACGCCGGCGGCGCGATGTTCATGCCCGCGCTGCTGCGCGGCGGCACCTTCCTGATCCTGCCGCGCTTCGATCCGCTGCAAGTGCTCGAGATGATCGAGGCGCGGCGGATCAACTGCATGATGCTGGTGCCGACAATGATCTACGCCCTGCTCGATCATCCGCGCTTCGGCGAATTCGACCTCTCGAGCCTCGAAACGGTGTTCTACGGCGCTTCGGCGATCAATCCCGTGCGGCTGAAGGAAGCGATCGAGCGGATCGGGCCGGTCTTCGCGCAGTTCTACGGCCAGGCCGAGGCGCCGATGGTGCTCACCTACTTCCGCAAGGCCGATCACGATCCGAACGATCTCAACCGGCTGACGAGCTGCGGCACGCCGAGCCCTTACGTCCGGCTCGAACTGCACGACGCCCAGGGCAACGAAGTTCCCGACGGCGAGCCCGGCGAGATCGTCGTCCAAGGGCCGCTGGTGATGGACGGCTATCGCGACGCCGAGCTTACCCGGCAGGCGTTCGAAGGGGGCTGGCTGCACACCGGCGACGTCGCGGTGCGCGATCCGGACGGCTTCCTGCGGATCGTCGACCGCACCAAGGACATGATCATCTCGGGCGGGTTCAACATCTACCCGCGCGACATCGAGAACATCATCGCCGAGCATCCCGCCGTCGCCGAGATCGCCGTGATCGGCGTGCCGCACGCGAAATGGGGCGAGGCGGTCATGGCCGTGGTCGTGCTCAAGCCGGGCGAGAGGGTGAGCGAGGAGGAGCTGTGCGCGCCGGTCGCGCGGCGCAAGGGCTCGTACCAGACGCCCAAGGCGGTGGCCTTCGTCGATGCCATTCCGCAAACGCCGGTGGGCAAACCCGACAAGAAGGCCTTGCGCGCGCGCTACGCCGAGGCAGCGGCGGCAGGCTGAGGAATTTGCTGAACCTGCCTTGGCATTTGCTCGCAGCGCTGTAGCATCCCCGGCTTCGCCCACGAGGCAGGACAACAGGGACACGCATGACAGCCAGCACACCGTCGGGAACCTTCGAAGCAGCGTTCACCCGGCTGACCGAGCCCGTCATCAACATCTCGGACTTCATCTGGGGCGGCACCTGGCAGGGGAACGAGGTCCTGCCCTTCCCGCCGATGGTCTTCATCCTGCTGGGCATCGGCCTCTACATGATGGCGGGGCTCAGGCTCTATCCGATCCGCAAGCTCGGCTCGGCCTTCGCGGGACTGTTCAAGCGCGGGGACGGCGGCGGTTCGGCCGGAGAGATCTCGCCGTTCGCGGCGCTCTCCACGGCGCTGTCGGGGCAAGTCGGCACCGGCAACCTCGCCGGCGTCGCGACCGCGATCACGTTGGGCGGCCCCGGCGCGATCTTCTGGATGTGGATCACCGCGCTGATCGGCATGGCGCTCGCCTTCGCCGAGGGCGCGCTCGCGGTGCGCTTCCGCGAGACCACGCCCGACGGACACGTGCGCGGCGGACCGATGGCCTACATCACGCTCGGCCTCGGCCCGAAGTGGAAATGGCTTGCCGCGCTGTTCTGCCTCGGCACGCTGTTCTCGGCGCTCGTCACCGGCAACGGCATCCAGGCCAATTCCTTCGCCGATTCGGTGCAGGAGCTGACCGGGCTCGACGAATGGATCGGCGGCCTGATCGCGGCGATCGCCGTCTTCGTGGTCATCATCGGCGGGATCAAGTCGATCGGCAACGTCGCCGAGAAGATCGTCCCGACCATGGCGGGGGCCTACATCCTGATGGCGCTGATCGCGCTGATCATCAACATTCAGGACATTCCCGAGACGTTCTCGCGCATCTTCACCGGCGCGTTCAACCCGCAGGCGGCGAGCGGGGGCTTCCTGGGCGCGGCGCTGATCATCGCGATCCGCGCGGGTGTTTCGCGCGGCCTCTTCTCGAACGAGGCAGGCCAGGGCTCGACCCCGATCGCGCACGCCGTTGCGCAAAACCCCGATCCGGCCGCGCAGGGCCGCTTCGCAATGCTGGGCACCTTCATCGACACGATCGTGATCTGCACGATGACGGCGCTGGTGATCCTCACCGTCGAGGGCAACTTCACCCACGTCGACGCGGCTTTGGGCGCGAGCGAGGCGGTCAAGCATGCCTGGCAGTCCGACCTTGCCGGCTTCGCGATGACATCGGGCGCATTCGCCGCGGCCTTCCCCTTCGAACTCTTCGGCATTCCCATCGGCACGCTGGTCGCCTCGGTGGCGCTGCTGCTGTTCGTGTTCACCACGCTGCTCACCTGGAGCTACTACGGCGAGCGCGCGATCACCTTCCTATACGACATGGTGCCCGGCTCGAACCGCAAGGGCGAGCTGGTGCTGCACATGATCTGGCGCGTGCTGTGGTGCGTGGTGATCTTCATCGGCTCGTTCGCGCCGCTCGGCTTCGTCTGGCGCCTGGGCGACATCTCGAACGCGGCGATGGCGCTGCCCAACCTGCTCGCGCTGCTCGCGCTCTCCGGCCTCGTCTTCGCCATGGCGCGCGGCGAGCCGGTGCGCGGCAAGGGCGAGATCGTCCCCGCCGAATAGAAAGAGGACGGCCGCATTCGCGCGGTCCGGCTCTTCGCGGGGGCACACATGGGGACAAACCCGAGGCTATGGTCCTGCCAAATGGGCAATGTGGACTTGTCGGTCCTCAGTTCCTAGATTGGCGGTTCGAAATCCAGAGGAATGCCGGTCCCCCATGGCCACAAAGCCGCCTGCAAGCGACTTCCCCCGCGAATCCGTCCTGTTCCGCCTGCTGAGCGCGGTGATGGGCGAGCCGCGGGCGACATACGCTCTCACCACGCTCGAAATCGAACCGCAGCTATTCCGCGCGACGGAGCGGATCAACCGCGCCCACCTGGCGATGGCGCTCAACGCGGTGCTCTTCGTCGACCTGCTCGACCGCGTGCCAACCGCCGCCCGCTATGTCGGCCAGCAACGGCAGGCGGGCGAGAAGATCGTCTTCGACCACGGTGCGCTGCGCACCGTGGACAGCGAGTGCGGCGATCTCATGCCCGGCTACGGCGGCTTCGCCCGCTTCCTCGACCCGCTGGGCTACGACGTTCGCGGCGTCTATCCGCTGCCCAATCTCAAGATGACCGGGCGCGCCTTCGTCCATCGCGACTTCCCCGAAGCGATCCCGCAGTTCTTCGTCAGCGAACTGCACCTCGACGATCTGCCCGGCCCCGCGCAGGTCGCCTGCATGCGTGTGTTCGGCAATTCGCGCGATCCGATCACCGTCACCGAGTGGAGCGCGCTCGACGCGCTGGTCCGCGACGGCGAGGTGTTCATGACCGAGGCGATCACGATCCTCAAGGGCACCGTGCGCGCCTTCGGCCGCCAGCACCAGATGCCGGCGCTCGCCGATTACGAGACCTTGCTCCAGCACACGCCCGAAGGCGCCTGGATCGCGACCGAGGGCAACGTCTTCAACCACGCGACGACGCGCGTGCCAGACGTGATCCAGCTTGCGCACCGGCTCAAGGCGGCAGGCTATCCGATGAAGGCCACCGTCGAGGTCTCGCGCAACAACCGCGTGCGCCAGACCGCCTTCGTGGCCGACAAGGTGCGCCGCGAATTCCGCACCCCCGACGGCTTCGTTGAGCGGATGGTACCCGGTTCTTTCTACGAGTTCATCAGCCGCGACATCGACCCCGCCAACGGCACGATCGACCTCACGTTCGACAGCGGCAACGCCACCGGCATCTTCGCGGTCACGAGGGAGCAGTAATGCCGTTGCAATCGATCGATCCGGCGACGGGCGCGGTCGTCTGGGAAGGTCCATCGCACGATGCGGCGGCTGTCGCGGCCGCGCTCGGCAAGGCCCGCGCGGCGTTCCCCGCCTGGGGCAGCCTGCCGCTCGCCGATCGCATCGCCCATGTCGAGGCCTTCCGCGCCGCGCTTGAGGCGCGCAAGGATGCCTTGGCCGAGACGATCTCGCGCGAGACCGGCAAGCCGCGCTGGGAGACGCTGGCCGAAGTCGGTTCGATGATCGGCAAGGTCGGCATCTCGATCAAGGCGCATGCCGAGCGCACCGGCGAGCGGCGGCAAGAGATGCCCTTCGGCGAAGCCGTGCTGCGACACCGTCCGCACGGCGTGATGGCGGTGCTGGGGCCGTTCAATTTCCCGGGCCACCTGCCCAACGGCCATATCGTCCCGGCCCTGCTCGCCGGCAACACGGTGGTCTTCAAGCCGTCCGAGATGACCCCCGCGACCGGCGAGGCGATGGCCGCATGCTGGGCCGAGGCGGGCCTGCCCGAAGGCGTGTTCAATCTCGTCCAGGGCGCGCGAGAGACCGGCGAGGCGCTGGTCGGCGGCGCGATCGACGGGCTGCTGTTCACCGGCTCCGCGGGCGCGGGCGCGCATTTCCGCCGCCTCTTCGCCGACCGGCCGCACGTGATCCTCGCGCTCGAGCTCGGTGGCAACAACCCGCTGATCGCCTGGGACGGCGACATCGCCGAAACCGCCGCGATCGTCGTCCAGTCGAGCTTCGTCACCACCGGGCAGCGCTGCTCGTGCGCGCGCCGCCTGATCGTGCCCGACACGGCCTGGGGCCGCGATCTCGTCGAGGCGGTCGACGCGCTCTCGCGCCGGATCGTGATCGGTGCGTGGAACGACGATCCGCAACCTTATATCGGACCGCTGATCTCCGAGGCCGCCGCCGGTTCGGCCAAGGCCGCCGTCGACGGGATCGTCGCACGCGGCGCGAAGGCGTTGCGCGAGTTCAGGATTCTCGACTGCATGAGCCCGGCCTTCGTGCGCCCCGCGCTGCTCGACGTGACCGGCATCGACGCACCCGACTCGGAAATCTTCGCGCCTGTCGCGCAAGTGACCCGCGTCGCCGACTTCGACGCCGCGATCGCCGCCGCCAACGATACGCGCTTCGGCCTTTCCGCCGGACTCGTCACCGGCGACGACGGCCTGTGGGACAAGTTTCTCCTCGAATGCCGAGCGGGCGTGGTCAACCGCAACCGGCCGACCACCGGCGCGGCCGGCTCGATGCCGTTCGGCGGGCTCGGCGAGAGCGGCAACCACCGCCCCAGCGCCTATTACGCCGCCGACTACTGCGCCTATCCGGTCGCCAGCTTCGAGGCATCGAGCGCCGAGGGAAACTCCGGCGCGATCGCGGCGATGCTCAAGCCATGAGCGGGCTCAAGCCCGACGAGCGGAGTTTTCTCGAGACGGTGGAGCGCGCGCCGATCCTCGAACGCACGCTCGATTGGGCCGCGATCAATTCGGGCACGGGCCATATCGCCGGCGTTTCGGCCATGGCGCAGCACCTCGCCGATGCCTTCGCCGCGCTGCCTGGCGAGATCCGGCTGGTCGAACCTGCCCCCGTCGAGAAGATCGACGCGGCCGGGCAATCCTATGCGGTCGAGCATGGGCGCCACTTCGTGCTCTCGGTCCGCCCCGAGGCGGAGCGGCGCGTGATCCTGACCGGCCACATGGACACGGTTTACGCCAAGGACCATCCTTTCCAGACCTGCGACTGGCTCGATGACGACACGCTCCACGGTCCGGGCACCGCCGACATGAAGGGCGGGCTCTCGCTGATGCTCGCCGGCCTCGCCGCCTATGAGCGTGCGGCCCCGACGCTTGGCTACGACGTGCTGATCAACTCGGACGAGGAGACCGGCTCGCTCTCGTCCTCGGCGCTGATTGCCGAACTGGCCGAGGGCAAGCTCGCCGCGCTCACCTATGAGCCGGCGCTGCCCGGCGGGATCATGGCGCGCGCGCGGCCCGGATCGGGCAATTTCGCCGCCGTGATCACCGGCAAATCGGCCCACGCGGGACGCAATCCCGAAGACGGACGCAACGCCGTGGTCGCCGCCGCCGACCTCGCCCAGCGGCTCCACGCCGCGCGGCGCGACGGTCTGACCGTCAATCCCGCCCGGATCGAGGGCGGCGCGCCCAACAACACCGTGCCGGACCTTGCCGTGCTGCACTTCAACATGCGCCCACGCGGCCCCGAAGACCTCGCGGCGGGACAGGCGATCATCGATGACACCGTCGCCGTCGTCGCCGCCGCGCACGACGTTGCGATCCACGTCCACGGCGGCTTCGCGCGCCCGCCCAAGCCTGTCGGCGAGGCCACCGGGCGGCTCTTCGCGCTCGTCAGCCGGGCCGCCGAGGACCTCGGCGACACGATGAGCTGGAAGGACACCGGCGGCGTGTGCGACGGCAACAACATCGCCGCGTGCGGCGTGCCGGTGATCGACACGATGGGCGCATGCGGCGGCGCGATCCATTCGCCCGACGAGTTCATGCTCGCCAGCAGCCTCGATACCCGCGCGAGGCTGACCGCGCTGGCGCTTTACCGCCTTGACCGATACGGTCTCGCCGCATGACCTTCCTGCTGCGGACCGCCCGCGAATCCGATCTCGACGCGCTGTACCGCATGGCCAAGGGGACCGGCGGGGGCTTCACCAACCTGCCGCCGGACAAGCCGACGCTCGCGTCAAAGCTCGAGCGCGCGGCGAACGCCTTCGCGCGGCCAGACGACACCTTCGGCGACGACCTGTTCATCTTCATTCTCGAGAACACCGCCAACCGGCGCGTGGCGGGTACGTGCCAGATCATGTCGCAGGTCGGCACGCAGTGGCCCTTCTATTCCTATCGCATCGGCCGGATCACCCAGCATTCGAAGGAGCTTGAACGCACCTTCCGCGCCGAGATGCTCACGCTGACCACCGATCTCGACGGGTCGAGCGAAGTCGGCGGGCTCTATCTCGACGCCAACGAGCGCTCGGCGGGCGTGGGCAAGCTGCTCGCGCGCAGCCGCTATATGTTCATCCGCAGCCATCGCGCGCGTTTCGCCGACCGCACGCTCGCCGAACTGCGCGGCGCGATCGACGACGCCGGCAACTCGCCGTTCTGGGACGGGCTGGCGGGCCGGTTCTTCGACATGAGCTTTCGCGACGCCGACGAATTCAACGCGCGCCACGGCAACCAGTTCATCGCCGATCTCATGCCCAAGCATCCGATCTACACCGCGCTCCTGTCCGACGGCGCGCGGCACGTCATGGGCCAGCCGCACTACTCGGGCCGCCCGGCGATGCGCATGCTCGAAAGCGAGGGCTTCGCCTTCACCGGCTACATCGACATTTTCGACGGCGGCCCCTCGATGATCGCCCAGACAGACCAGATTCGCACCATCCGCGAAGCCCGCGAAGCGCGTGTGGTCGCGCTGGGCGAGGAAGCGACCGGCGGCGACCACCTCGTCTCCACAGGGCGTCTTTCCGAGTTCCGCGCCTGCCTGGCGCATCTCACCGAGACCGACGACGGCGTTGTCGTGGATGCCGAGGCGGCGGGCCTGCTCAATATCGAGGCGGGCGATACGGTGAGCTACGCACCGGCCTGAGCCGGGCGATCGCGCGACACAAGCCGATGGGCCATCGGGCGATCAAAGCGCGAGAAACGGGTCCTTTCCCTGTCCGTACAGAACACGCTCGTTCTGTAGAGTTTAACGTCGCAATACGGCGTCCATAGATACGATATTCGCACGCCAGTTGGCATTGATCCGCTTCGCGGCAGACGATCCGAATCCGGGTTTCGGCTTGCCTCGCCTTTCACGCGCAAGGCCCGGCGTGGGTCTCGGCGGGTCGTGGGCGATACGGGGGCGCGTCCGGTCACTTCCGTAAATGCACGGCGGGCTGCCTGAAGCACTCGGGGACCGCCGCCGCCAGGCTGGCGAGGTCGGCGCGCCTCGGCTAGACCGCTGCGATGCTCAGCGAAATCAACTTCGACGGGATCGTCGGCCCCAGCCACAACTACGCCGGGCTCAGCCTCGGCAATCTCGCCTCGACGCGCAACATGGGCGCGGTCTCGCGCCCGCGCGACGCGGCGCTGCAGGGGCTCGCGAAGATGCGCGCCAATCTGGAACGCGGGTTGCCGCAAGGCTGGTTCATGCCGCTGCCGCGCCCCGACGCGCGCTGGCTGGCGGCGCTGGGCACCGACATGGCGCATGCCGATGCGCGGTTGCGCTATGGGGCAATGTCGGCCTCGAGCATGTGGGCGGCGAACGCGGCGACGGTGAGCCCCGCGCCGGACACCGCCGATGGCCTGTGCCACCTCACGGTCGCCAATCTCGTGACGATGCCTCACCGCAGTCACGAGTGGCCCGACACGCTCGCGCAAGTCCGGCTCGCTTTTGCCAACCGCGCCGCCTTCGCGGTCCACGTGCCGGTGCCGCCGCCCTTCGGAGACGAGGGCGCGGCCAACCACATGCGGCTATGCGCGGGGCACGACGCGCCGGGCATCGAGGTCTTCGTCTACGGCGAGAGCGGCGGCCCCTTCCCCGCCCGCCAGCACCGTGTCGCGAGCGAGAGCGTCGCACGGCTTCACGGGCTCGATCCAGCGCGCACGGTCTTCGCGCAGCAGTCCGCAGAAGCGATCGCGGCGGGCGCGTTCCACAACGACGTCGTGGCCGTCGCCAACGAGCGCGTGCTCTTCGCGCACGAACTCGCCTTCGCCGACAAGGATGGGCTCTACGCGCAGCTTCGCGACAAGCTGCCCGAGATCGAGATCGTCGAGGTCCCGGACAGCGCAGTGCCGCTCGGCGATGCGATCACCTCGTACTTGTTCAACGCCCAGCTCGTGAGCCTGCCCTCGGGCGAACAGGCGCTCGTCCTGCCCGGCGAGGCGCGAGAGACCTCCAGCGTCTGGTCGTGGCTGGAGGGGCATGTCGCGGGCAACGGACCGATCCGCCACCTCTTCGTCCACGATCTTCGCGAATCGATGGCGAACGGCGGCGGGCCCGCGTGCCTGCGGCTGCGCGTGGTCGCCGATCCGGCGACGGTCGATCCGCGCTTCCTGGCCAGCGAAGCCCGCATTGCGCAGGTCGAGGCGGTGGTCCGCGCCCACTGGCCCGAAGAAATCGCGCCCGACGACTTGGCGCGCCCCGCGCTGTGGGCCGCAGCCAAAGCCGCGCGTGCAGCACTGTTGGCGACGCTTGGGCTTAGTGAACTGGAGGCGCTGGCTTAGCGCTGTCGTGAGAGGTCACTTGGAAAGCCATCCACGGCTGCTATCGCACGAATACGGTTTGCAAGCGGACTTTCCGGACACGACGACGTTGCGGACATTGCGCTTATCGATCCAAAGCTGGATCGCGGCCAGTCAACCCGGCTTTCAGCAGTCGTCGAAGAGTTGGCCAATAGGGTCGGCGGGGCTCGGTTGGCATTCTTCCCGCTATCGCATCTCGAAAATCTAAGGGTCGAAATTCGAGAAATATACTTCGCTCATCATTGCTAACGAGAAGACCTCGTGACCAAGCGTTCGCATACCAAATCCATCGATCTGGGCAGCCTTCAAATGCGGTCGCGAGGATGGCAAGCCGACGGTTTCTCATCTCACGATCATATGACCATCCGTGTCCGCTCACCACGACATTGGCGACGTTCTAGGCTCGCAAGGATTTCATCGAAAGCGGAAATTGGCAGGACTCATGCCAATCCCGCTCGTCCTGGTGCGAGCCGGCCCCGCTCAGACCTTCTCGACCACCTGTTCGATCGCGCCGAAGATCGAGTGGCCGTGGGCGTCGCACATTTCGATGCGGACGGTGTCGCCGGGGCGCATGAATTCGGTGGTGGGCTTGCCGTCGTTGATGGTCTCGATCATGCGGATTTCGGCAATGCACGAGTAGCCCAGGCCCCCGTCCTTGACCGGGCGCCCCGGCGAGCCGTCGGCGTCCTTGTTGGAGACGGTGCCCGAGCCGATGATCGTGCCGGCGCACAGCGGGCGCGTCCTGGCCGCATGGGCGACCAGTTCGGCGAGCGAGAACGTAGCATCGTTGCCCGCCTCGGCGCGGCCGAAGGCTTCGCCGTTGTAATCGACCTTGAGCGGCAGGTGGACCTTGGCGTCCTTCCAGGCCTCGCCCAGTTCCTCGGGCGTCACCGCCACGGGCGAAAAGGCCGTCGGCGGCTTCGACTGGAAGAAGCCGAAGCCCTTGGCGAGTTCGCCAGGGATGAGGTTGCGCAGCGAGACGTCGTTGGCGAGCAGGATCAGCTTGATGTGATCGAGCGCCTGCGACGCGCTGACACCCATCGGCACGTCGTCGGTGATCACCGCGATCTCGCCTTCCATGTCGCAGCCCCAGGCCTCGTCGCCGAGCGGGATCGGATCGCGCGGGGCGAGGAAGCCGTCCGAGCCGCCTTGGTACATCAGCGGGTCCGAATAGAAGCTTTCGGGCACTTCGGCGCCGCGCGCCTTGCGGACGAGTTCGACGTGATTGATGTAGGCGCTGCCGTCGGCCCACTGATACGCGCGCGGCAAAGGGGAGGCCGCGTCGTGCTCGTGGAAGCGCTCGCAGGGCACCGCCTGGTGCTCGACGTCGGTATAAAGCGCTTCGAGCATCGGCGCGCAGCGATCCCAGTCGTCTAGCGCGGCCTGAAGCGTCGGCGCGATGTTGTCGGCCGCGCAGTAGCGGGTCACGTCCTTGCTGACCACGACCAGCTTGCCGTCGCGGCCGTGCTTGAGGCTGGCGAGCTTCATGCGGAAAATCCTCTCGTTGTCTAAGTCAGTGCTTGGGACTGTCGGGCTGAGTGTCGGGATGCGCCGCGATGAAGGCCGGATGCGCAAGACATGCGGACTCGATGCGGCACAGGTGCGGCATCGCGGAAAGTTCGAAAGCGAACCGGCGCGCGTTGTAGAGCTGCGGGATCAGCACGGCCTCGAACATCCCCGGCGCGTTGAACAGGAAATCGCCGCTGCCCCGCGCCGCGAGCCGGGCTTCGAGCGGCTCGAGCGTCTTGGCGAGCCAGTTGCTGTACCAGGCGTCGATCTCGGTCTGCGAATGGCCAAGCTCGTGCTTGAGATATTGCAGCACCGGCAGGTTGAGCGGGGCATGCAGTTCGGTCGCGATCGCATAGGCGAGTTCGCGTGCATGAAAGCGGTCCTCGACGTCGGAAGGCAGGAGCGGGCGATCGGCGAAGCGTTCGTCGAGCCATTCCATGATCGCCATCGACTGCGCATGGACCTTGCCGTTCAACTCCAGCGCTGGCACTCCGGCAAAGGGATTGAGCGCACGGAAATCCTCGCCGCGCTGCTCGTTGGACCGCAGGTCGACGGGAACGACCTCATAGTCGAGACCCTTGAGATTGAGCGCGATGCGCAGGCGGTAACTCGTCGAACTGCGGTAATAGGCGTATAGCCGCATCAGGTCTCGGCCTCGATCTTCTCGTGCAGCCATGCCGCGTGACGCGGGGCTTTCTTGGTTCGCGACCATTCCTCTAGCATGTCATCGGCCACGTCCTTCAACATTTCGTACTGGTCGGGCGTTCCGAAGTCCCACGCCAGTTCGAGACGATGCCCGTTCGGATCGAAGAAGTAGATCGACTTGAATACGCCGTGATGCGTCGGCCCGACGACGTCGAGCCCGCGCGCCTCGGCGCGCGCCTTCGCGCTCATCAGGCTGTCGTAGTCGGCGACCTTGAAGGCGATGTGCTGGACCCAGGCCGGGGTCTGCTCATCGCGGCCCATCTCGGGCTGGGTCGGGAGTTCGAAGAAGGCGAGCACGTTGCCGCCGCCCGCATCGAGGAACACGTGCATGTAAGGGTCGGGCTCACCCGTCGAGGGGACGTTGTCCTCGGCGATCGCGAGCTTGAAATCCATGCCCATGACGTCGCGATAGAAGTCGACCGTCTCCTTGGCATCCTTGCAGCGATAGGCGACGTGGTGAATGCCCGAAAGCGCGGGGGGGCTGTCTGCCAGGCTCATCTCGACTCTCCTTTGCCGCTCACGGCGCAGGCCGGACGCGCACTGTTTTTCGTGCGTCGCCCGGCCCAGCCTGAACGAATGTGTTGTTATTCCGCCGGTTCTTCAACCTTGAGCACGCCGCGGCGAAGCTGGTCGCGCTCCATCGATTCGAACAGCGCCTTGAAGTTGCCCTCGCCGAAACCCTCGTCGCCCTGCCGCTCGATGAATTCGAAGAACACGGGCCCCACGTTCGCTTCGGCGAAGATCTGCAGCAGCAGGCGCGGGCGGCCGCCTTCGGTGGTGCCGTCGAGCAGGATGCCGCGCGACTTGAGCTCGCCGACCGGCTGGCCGTGGCCCGGCAGGCGCTCGTCGAGCATGTCGTAATAGGTCTCGGGCGGTGCGGTCATGAACGGCACGCCGAGCTGCTTGAGGTGGTCCCAGGTCTTGACCAGATCGTCCGAGATCAGCGCGATGTGCTGGATGCCCTCGCCGTTGAACTGGCGCAGGAACTCCTCGATCTGGCCCTTGCCGCCATCGCCCTCTTCGTTGAGCGGGATGCGGATCTTGCCGTCGGGCGCGGTCAGCGCCTTCGAGGTGAGGCCGGTGTACTCGCCCTTGATGTCGAAATAGCGGATCTCGCGGAAATTGAAGAGCTTCTCGTAGTAGTCCGCCCAGAAGGCCATGCGACCGCCGTAGACGTTGTGCGTGAGGTGATCGATCAGCTTGAGCCCCGCACCCTCCGGATGACGGTCCACGCCGGGCAGATATTCGAAGTCGATATCGTAGATCGAAAGGCCTTCGCCCTCGCCGGGGCGCTCGTAACGGTCGATCAGATAGATGATCGAGTTGCCGATGCCGCGGATGCCGGGCAGGCGCAGCTCCATCGGCCCCGTCTCGACCTCGACCGGCTCGGCCGAGCGCGCGAGCAGCTCGGCATAGGCCGCGCGGGCATCCCTGACGCGAAAGCCCATGCCGCAGGCCGAAGGGCCATGCTCGCGGCTGAAGAACCACGCCGGGCTCCTGGGCTCGTAATTGGTGATGAAGTTGATCTCGCCCTGACGCCAGAGTTCGACGTCCTTCGAGCGGTGCCGCGCGACGCGGGTGAAGCCCATCGCCTCGAACACGGGCTCGAGCATGCCCTTCTCGGGGGCTGAGAACTCGACGAACTCGAAGCCGTCGAGGCCGATCGGATTTTCGAACAGGTCGGTCATGCAGTGGGTTCTCCCGTGGTCTGTGCAGTGCGCAAGGGCGTTTCGCCCGGCAGGATCTCGCCCGCCGGCAGCGGCGGGCTATCGCGGTAGCTTTCGTAGATCGGCCCGAAATCGAGATCGACGAGCCCGTCGATAAGCTGCGGCAGGCTGTCGAGCACGAAGTAGGTCTTCTGGTAGCTGTCGATGTTGTAAGCGGTGCGCATGATCCGCACCGGCTCGAACGGCAGCCGCACGACATCGGGGTCCTCGATCGAGAAGACGGTCTCGCCGGGCGAGGAGACGATCCCCGCGCCGAAGACCTTCAGGCCCCGCTCGGTCCTGAGCAGGCCGAACTCGATCGTGTACCAGTAGATCCGCGCGAGCATGTCGAGCGCGCCCATCGCCATCGCCCGCTCGCCGGCCTTGCCGTAGAGCTCGAGGAAGTCGGCTATCGTCGGGTCGAGCAGCATCGGCACGTGGCCGAAAAAGTCATGGAACACATCGGGCTCGACGAGGTAGTCGAACTCGTGCTCCTCGCGCAGCCAGCGCGTCACCGGGAAGCGCCGGTGCGCGAGGTGGTCGAAGAAATGGTCGTCGGGAATGAAGCCCGGAACGGCAACGAGCTGCCAGCCCGTGGCCGGCCCCAGCACCGCGTTGGCGTCCTCGAACCGGGGAATGCCGTCGGCGCAATCGAGACGCTTCAAACCCTTCACAAACTGCGGCGCGGCATAGCGCTCGGCGAGGCGGCTCTGGTTGGCGTAAAGGCGGCGCCAGCGCGCATGCGGCTCGGCGGTGTACGATTTCCACTGCTGCGCGACGGTAAAGTCGCTCGCGGCATCCTCGTAGTCACCCCGAAGCCCGCTCGTGCTCGTTTTCGTCAGCGGTGTCTTCATGCCTTCGTTATAGCAGATTCGCCGCGTCAGGTTCGTGCGGATTGTCTACCATGACGCCATCGCTATAGTGAAAATCACTAATCCATATGGCGCGGGTAGCGAAATCATGCAGGTTGACGAATTCGATCGCAGAATCATCGCGGCGCTGCAGGAAGACGCGCGCATGCCCGTCTCCGCGATCGCGGAACGCACGGCGCTCTCGGCAACACCGGTCAGCCGCCGCCTCAAGCGGCTCGAGGACGAAGGGCTTATCGAAGGCTACGCACCGATCCTCGACGAGCGGAAACTGGGCTTCGAACTCAACGCCTACGTGCTGATCAACCTCGCCGCGCACAGCGACGAGAACATCGACGCCTTCGAGGAGGAAATCGCGACCAACCCCTACGTCATCGCCTGCCATGCGGTGACCGGCGACAGCGACTACCTCGTCCACGTCATCGCGCGCGACGTCGAGCACCTCAGCGAGATCACCCTGCGCAGGCTGGTGCGCATTCGCGGCGTGCGCGACGTGCGCTCGATCATCGTGCTCGACACGATCAAGGAAGCCCGCGCACTGCCGCTGGAGTGAGCGGAGCAGCAGCGCCCGGCGCCTAGCGCGTCAGCAGGTGACGCGCCTGGCTGGCGATCTGGGCGAGCATGGAAGGCGTCACCGGAACAGCGCTCTCCGCGCGCCGGACCATCGCGCGGAAGGTCGCGATCGCGGCCTTGTTGCGCGCGCCCCACTGCTCGACCGCGCCGACCGGATCGGATCTGGCGCCGCGCTCGCGCGCCAGCGACTTGAGGAAATCGAGCCGCATCTCCTGGAAGTCGCGGGCGAGGCCGGCCACCAGCAGGCGCTCCCACGGATCGGAGGGTTCGAGCAGCGCCGCCGTCGTCTGCGCCCAGTCGAGCCCCAGCCCGCTACCGAGCCGGGTGAAGGCGGCGACGACCTGGCGCGGCGCGATGCCGGTCTGCTCGGCGAGATCGGTAATGCCGATCGCGCCGTCGAGGTCGAAAAGGTGCACCACCTGCGCGCTCACATCAGCGGGCGCGCCGATCCCGGCGAGTTGCTCGCGCAGCTTCGCCGAATGAACCTGCGCGCTCTCGCCCAGCATTTCCTCGGTGTCGGTCGAAAGTGCGGCCACGCCTTTTTGCAGACGCTTCGCGAGAGCGCCGGGCGCCGCTCGGCCCGCTCCGGCGCGCAGCAGGTCGGCCATGTGGGTGCGGGTAATCAGCGCCAGCTTGTCGAACAACGCGAGGCGCGCGGTCTCGCTCGTCTCGACCGCGTCGAGCCGCTGCCAGATCGCGTCGAGGCCGAACAATCGGTCGGCGAGCGTGAAGGCCGCAGCGACCTGGGCGAGATCCGCGCCCGCCTCCTCGGCCAGTTCGAAAGGATGCACGATGCCCAGGCGATTGACGATGCGGTTGGCGAGCTTGGTCGCGATGATCTCACGCCGCAGCCGATGCCCCTCGATGTAGCGTCGGAAATCGCCGCGCATCGGCGATGGGAAGGACGAGACAAGCAACTCGGTCAGGCCCGGATCCTCCGGCAGGTCGCTGTCCTCGATCGCGGCCTGCAACAAGAGCTTGGTGCTCGAAAGCAGGACCGCGAGTTCGGGCCGCGTCAGCCCATGCCCGTCGACCGCGCGGCGCGCGAGCACGTCGCCGTCCGCAAGCCCCTCGGTACGTCGGTCGAGATTGCCGGTCTCCTCGAGCATTTCGATCAGCCGCAAGTGCGAAGGCATCGCCCGCGCGCCACCGCGTTCGGCGATCGACAAAGACAGGGCCTGAAGCCGGTTGTCCTCGAGCACGAGTTCGGAAACCTCGTCGGTCATCTGGCTGAGCAATTCGACGCGGCGCTTTTCGGAGAGCTTGCCCGACCGGCGCGCCGCGGCGAGCGCGATCTTGATGTTGACCTCGTTGTCCGAGCAATCGACGCCCGCCGAGTTGTCGATGAAGTCGGTGTTGATGCGTCCGCCGGCGCCGGAGGCGCCCCGCTGCGCGAACTCGATGCGGCCCGCCTGGGTAACGCCGAGATTGGCGCCCTCGCCGATCACTCGCGCGCGCACCAAATCGGCATCGACGCGGATCGGATCGTTCGTGGGATCGCCCACGGTGGCGTTGTTCTCCGCGGCGGCTTTGACATAGGTGCCGATGCCGCCAAACCAGATCAGGTCCACCGGCGCGCGCAGGATCGCCGAGATCAGCGCCTCGGGCTCGAGTTCGCTGGCATCGGTATCGAGCAGCGCCCGCATCGCTTCGGAAAGCGGAATGCGCTTCATCGTGCGCGCGAACACACCGCCACCGGGAGAGATCAGGCTCTTGTCGTAGTCGTCCCAGCTCGAGTGCGGCAAGTCGAACAGCCGCTTGCGCTCGAGCCAGCTCGTCGCCGGGTCGGGATCGGGATCGATGAAGATGTGGCGGTGATCGAAGGCCGCCACGACCTTCACCGCCTTCGACAGCAGCATCCCGTTGCCGAACACGTCGCCCGACATGTCGCCGCAGCCCGCGACGCGGATGGGCTGGGACTGCACGTCGACACCCATTTCGAGGAAGTGGCGCTGCACCGAAATCCACGCGCCGCGCGCGGTGATGCCCATCGCCTTGTGATCGTAGCCGTTCGAGCCACCGCTGGCGAAGGCGTCGTCGAGCCAGAAATCGTGCGATTCGGCGATGCCGTTGGCGACGTCGGAAAACTTCGCGGTGCCCTTGTCGGCCGCGACGACGAAATAGGGGTCCTCGCCGTCGCGCACGATCACGCGCTCGGGATGGACGACCTTGTCCTTGACGATGTTGTCGGTGACCGAAAGCAGCGTGCGGATGAACAGCTCGTAGCTCGCTTGCCCCTCGGCGGCCCATGCGGCACGGTCGCGCGCCGGATCGGGCAGAAGCTTGGGATAGAAGCCGCCCTTGGCGCCGGTCGGCACGATCACCGCGTTCTTGACTCGCTGCGCCTTCATCAGGCCGAGGATCTCGGTGCGGAAGTCGTCGCGGCGGTCGGACCAGCGCAGTCCGCCGCGCGCGATCGGCCCGGCGCGCAGGTGGATGCCTTCGACGCGGCGCGAATAGACGAAGATCTCGCGCCAGGGCACCGGCTTGGGCAGGCCGGGCACGAGCGCGGATTCGAGCTTGAAAGCCAGCGCCTCCCGCCCCGCCGGAGCAAAGGCATTGGTACGCAAGATCGCCTCGACCAGCGCGCGGACCTGACGCAGCACGCGGTCGTCGTTGATCGCCGCGACGCCCGCGAGGCCCGCACGGATCGCCTCGGACGCGGCCTGCTCCGCCGCCTGGCGATCTTCCGCGAAGTCCGGGTCGTGGCGCGCACGGAACAGTTCGATGATCGCGCGAGTCACCTCCGGCGCGCGGCCGAGCGCATCGACCACGGTGTAGATCGTGTAATTGCTTCCCGCCTGCCGCAGGTAGCGGTAGAAGGCGCGCAGCCAGTCGGCCTCGCCCGCATCGAGCCCGGCGGTGGTGACGAGCCGGTTGAAAACGTCGTTCTCAGCGCCATTGCTGAGCACCGAGGTGATCGCCTCTTCGATCACGCCCGCCCTATCGAGCATGTCCAGCGCGGGCTGGCCTTCGGGCAGTTCGAGCAGGAAATCGTGAATCGTGCCGATTCGCCCATGGTCGAGCGGAGTCGGAATTTCCTCGAGCACGCGGAAACCGAAGTTCTCCAGCGCCGGGACCGCATCGGACAGCGGCAGGCTGCCCTCGAACTGGTAGACCTTGAGCCGCAGCCGCTTGGGATCGTCCGCTTCGTGGCGATAGAGCCGTGCATCGCGGCGGCCCGGGCGCCCGGCGGTCTCCTCGCTGTCGCCGCCCGCGAGCTTGCGGATGTGGCGGATGTCGATCGCCGCTTCGGTCGCGCCGTAGTCGCTGCGGTAGGCCATCGGGAAGGCCTCGGCATAGCGCGCCGCGATCGCCACGGCGCGGCCCGGTTCGCCATCGGCGGCGATCGCGGCCTCGACCGCCTCGCTCCAGCCGCGCAGCATGACCTGCAGTCGCGCATCGAGTTCGGCCTCCTCGGGGACGGTGCCGGTCTCGCGAATATCGAGCTGATAGCGCAGGATCGCCAGCGCGCCCGCCTCGACCTGCAGGCTCCAGTCGAGCGTCGACGCACCGACCTTGGCCTCGATCATCGCCTGGATCTTGAGCCGCATCTGCGTCGACAGCATGTCGCGCGGGAGCCATACGAACGCGAGCAGGTGGCGGGCGAGCGGCGCCTCGACCAGCAGCAGGCGCGGCCGGGGGCGATCGACGAGGCTGGTCATCGCGGTGACGACGCGCTCGACGTCGTCGTCCGAAAAGCTGACGACGAGATCGTGCGGCAGGCTGGTCAGCGCGTGAGTGATGGACTTGCCGGTATGGCCGTTCGGATCGAAACCGAGCCGGTCCGAGAGCACCGCGAGCTGCTGGCGCAGCCGCGGCACGCGATCGGGCGGCGTGCCCAGCGCCTGGCTCGTCCAGATGCCCGCATGGATCGAAAGCGCGGTGACCTTGCCGTCCTCGATGATCGGCACGATGAACAGGTCGAGCGGGACGCGGCGGTGGACCGTGGCAATGCGGTTCGCCTTGACGATCAGGGGCGCGCGCACCGCGCCGCGCTTCACGGCATTGTCGAACCAGGCGAAGGCGCGCTCGTAGCTCGGGTCGGCGAGAATCGCCTTGGCGCCGCGCCGGCAAATGCCGAGCAGTTTTTCATGGCTGCCGTCGCGCCGCCGGGTGACGTGGCCAAGCTGGGTGAGGTTGTCCGCGTTGAGCCAGGTCAGCAGCGCCTTGCCTTCGTCATCGGCGATCCGCGCCGCGTCCTCGGCCATGGCCTCGACCATGCGCGACCAGTCGGCCACCGCCGCGCGAACGTCGGCGAGCGTGCCGTTGATCGCCTGGAGCAGCGCGCGCCGGTCCTTGGCGTCGATACGCGCGGTCTCGACGTAGATCATCGATTCGCGCAAGGCATCCCCGTCCGCGCTTTCGGGGACCGCCAGGAGCTTGCCCTTGGCGTCGCGCCGCACGGGAATGACAGGGTGCACCAGGCGATCGACCACCAACCCCGTCGCCGAGATCGCGAGCGCGAGCGAATCGACGAGGAACGGCATGTCGTCGTTGATCACCGCGATCCGCAGGTGCCGCCGTCCCTCGCTGGTGGAAGCGAGTTCGATCGCCGCTTCGCCCGGCTTGCGGGTCCGCGCGGTCTCGAGCAGGAACGCGGCCGCTTCCTCGACCCAGCCCTTCTCGTACGGCAATTCCCCCGGCAGCAGCGAGTCGCGGATGCCGGCGGCGATCTCGCTTTCGAGCGCGGCCTTGGTGGTGGCTTCGCGCGCACCTTCTCGCTTTGCGCGCCGGGATTTCGCGGCGGTATCGGTGGCGGTCATCGTCTTCTCCGCAAACGTATTCTCGTGCCCCGTCGAACGGACGAGCCTTTGTTGTTGCGGATATATAGGAGGCCGCGGCGAATCGGACACCCCACGTTCGCACGACCTCCGCAAGGCTCCGGCGCGCGAACTGTCCGGGCCACGAACAAGGCCGTGATCGCATGCATGGTCGTGCTGGGATGTTCGCCCGGGCGGTGCTAGGATCGCCGGGCAATGGGCGAGATCGTCAATCTGAGGGCCGCGCGCAAGATCAGGCTGCGCCGCGACAAGGAGGCGCAGGCCGAAGCGCAGCGAATCAGGCACGGGCGCACCAAGGCCGAACGCCGGCTCGCCGAGGCAGAGGCGGCACGCTCCGACCGTCAGCTCGAAGGCGCGCGGCGCGATCCGCGCGATGATCCGGGTGACGGAGACGCCTGATGCGCACGACCTTCTCCGATGCCAGCGTCAGGCTCTATCATCTCGAAGGCGGGACCGAGGGGGGCGCGGCGACGACGCTGTTCTACGGCCCCTTGTCGCAGGCGATGGACATCGCCGCGCAGCAGACCGAGATCGTGCAGGAAGGCCTGTTCCTCGCCACCGACAACGACGTCATCGCCTACCTCGACCTGATCGAGGGATGAGCGGGCGCCCTTGTGCCGTCAGCCCGCCTGACCTAGCGGCCTCGCCATGGGCACGCTGGACACCCTGCTTGGAGAGCGACTCGCGCGCATCGAACGCGCCGGACGATTGCGCCAGCCGCGCCCGACGCGGATGCTGCCGGGCGGCCGGGCGCTGCGCGAGGGCCGCGAGTACCTCGATTTCTCGAGCAACGACTACCTCGGCCTTGCGCTCCACCCGCTGCTGATCGAGCGGGCGCGCGAAGCCGCAGCCCGGGCGGGCACGGGTTCGGGCGCGTCGCGGCTGGTTACCGGCCTGAGCGAGGAGCTCCGCGCGCTCGAGGCGCGGCTGGCCGCATTCAAGGGCACAGAGGCGGCACTGGTCTTCGCTTCGGGCTGGCAGGCCAACGCGGCGACGATCCCGGCGCTGCTCGCGGCCATGCCCGGCGCGGCGGTCTTCGCCGACCGGCTCGTTCACGCGAGCATGCACGCGGGTCTGGCGATGGCGGGCGCGCGCCAGCACCGCTTCCGGCACAACGACCTCGACCACCTCGAAGCCCTCCTCGCCGAAAAGGGCGCGGAGGCGCCCGCGCGGGTGATCCTTGCCGAAAGCATCTATTCGATGGACGGCGACGGCCCCGACCTCGCCCGGCTTTCGGTGATCGCCCGGCGACACGACGCGATCCTCTACGTGGACGAGGCCCACGCGACCGGCGTGCTCGGCCCGCGCGGCGCCGGGCTTTCGGCGAGCGTGCCGGGCGCGATCGAGGTGATCATGGGCACCTTCGGCAAGGCGCTCGGCGGCTTCGGCGCCTATGTCGCGGGCTCGCGCAGGCTGTGCGACTACCTCGTCAACGCCGCCTCGGGGATGGTGTTCTCGACCGCGCTGCCGCCCGCCGCGATCGGCGCGATCGATGCAGCGCTCGATCTCGTGCCCGACATGGACGCCGAGCGCGCGCACCTGACGGCGCTCGGCGATCGCCTGCGCGCCGGGCTCAACGGTCTCGGCGTGCCCAGCGGCGCCTCGGTCTCGCAGATCGTGCCGGTAATTGTCGGCGCGGAGAGCGCCGCGATGCGGCTGAGCGAGGCGCTGCTGGCCGACGGCATGCTCGCCTCGGCGATCCGCCCGCCGACGGTTGCAAAAAACACGAGCCGATTGCGCATCGCGCTCAAGGCGACGCATTCGGCCGCGGACGTCGACCGGCTGCTGGCGGTACTGGGCCGCGCGCTTTGAAGCTCGTCTTCGTCCACGGCTGGGGATTCGGTGCCGATTTCTGGGACCGGCTGCGGGCGAGACTGCCGCGACGGGACCACGCGGTCGAGGATCGCGGCTACTTCGGCGATCCCCGCCCCGTCGAATGGGAAGGCCCCTGCGTCGCGGTCGTCCACAGCTTCGGCGCGATGCGGCTGCTTTCGGAGCCGCCCGCCTCGCTCCATGCGCTGATCGCGATCAACGGCTTCGACCGCTTCGTCGCCGGAGAGGGCTTTCCCGGCGTCGATCCGCGCACGCTCGATGCCATGATGGTGCGCTTCGGACGTGCCCCCGAAAAGACCTTGCGCGATTTCCGTTCGCGCTGCGGAACGTGCCAGCCCTTCGGTCCGATCCGCGCCGAAATCCTCGGCGCGGACCTGGCGAGAATGCGGTCCTCGGACCTGCGCTACGTCATCGCGGGACTCGACATACCGATGCTTTCGTTGCAGGCGGCAGACGATCAGATCGTGCCTGCGGCGATGCGGGCGGAGGCGTTCGCCGGGTCGGAACAACTGGAGCGACGGGTCCATCCCAGTGCGGGCCACCTGTTGCCCCTCGACGATCCAGCCTGGTGCGCCGCGGCGATCAGCGAATTTTTGGAGAATACCTGATGAGTACCGAGACCCGCCGCGAGGCCGTACGCGAGGCATTCGACGCAGCGGAGGAATACGATCAATACGCCGTCGTCCAGCACGGCGTCGCCGAGGATCTCGCGCAGAAGCTCTCGACGCTCTATCTGGTCGACAATCCCAAGATCCTCGAGATCGGCTGCGGCACCGGCTACCTCGTCGAGGCGATGATGGAGCGCGGCATCTACGGCGACTATCTCGTCACCGACGTCTCGCCCGCCATGGTCGAGCGCACCAGAGCGAAGATCGGCGAAGGGTCCGACATCAGCTATGCCGTGCTCGACGGCGAATACGGCGAGCCCGAAGGCGGCCCCTTCGACATCGTGTGCTCCAATCTCACGTTGCAGTGGTTCGACGATCCGCGCACCGCGATCGGGCGGATGCTCGAATGGGTCGCTCCGGGCGGACATCTCGTGGTGACGATCCTCACCTCCGGAACCTTCGCCGAATGGCGCAAGGCCTGCGAGGCCGAGGGCGTCGAGCCGGGCATTCCGAAGTTTCCCGAGCCCGCCGACCTCGGCGACTGGTACCCGCACTACTGGGCCATGCCGCCCAAGGGCCACCGCTATGCGCGGATCTACAAGAACGGCATCAACTTCCTTCGCTCGCTCCACGGCCTCGGCGCGAACACGCCCAAGGAAGGCTACACACCGATGAAGCCGAGCGTGCTGCGCCGGGTATTCCGGCACTACGAGACGCCCAACGCGAAATCGACCTACGACGTCGTGACGCTGCACTACACCGTGCCCTTCGACGCCGAGTGACGGGCGCCGCCCGCATCGTCGTCACCGGCACCGATACCGATGTCGGCAAGACGGTGTTCGCGGCCGCGCTGACGCACGCGCTCGGCGCGGCCTACTGGAAGCCGGTGCAGGCCGGAACGGACGAACACGGGCGCGGCGATGCCGAGACCGTCGCCACGCTGGCCGACCTGCTGCCCGGGCAAGTGCTGCCCTGCGTCCACAGGCTCGCCACCCCGTGTTCGCCGCACCGCGCGGCCGAGATCGACGGCGTCACGATCGATCCGGCCGCGATCGAGCCGCCCGCCCACGATGGTCCGCTAGTGATCGAGGGCGCGGGCGGCGCGCTGGTGCCACTGGACCGGCAGACCACTTTCGCGGATCTCTTCGCGCGCTGGCAATTGCCGGTGGTGATCGTCGCGCGCACCGCGCTCGGCACGATCAATCACAGCCTGCTGACGATCGAGGCGCTGCGTGCACGCGGCGTGCCGCTGCTCGGCGTGGCCTTCGTCGGCGACGCCGAGCCCGACAGCGAGGCCACGATCGCAACGATGGGGCGGATCAAGCCGCTAGGCCGCCTGCCGTGGCTCGAGCGTCTCAGCCCCGAAGCGCTGACCGAAGCCTTCGCGCGGAACTTTTCGAAAGCGGATTTCGCCTCATGAACTCGCCCGTCTGGCATCCGTTCACCCAACACGGTCTCGGCGAACCGATTCCCAAGGTGCTTTCCGCGAGAGGCGCGCTGCTGCAGACCGAAGACGGGCGCACGGTGATCGACGCGATCTCTTCGTGGTGGGTGACGACGCACGGCCACTGCCACCCCCGCATCGTCAATGCCATCGCCGAGCAGGCGGGCAAGCTCGACCAGGTGATCTTCGCGGGCTGGACCCACGAGCCCGCCGAGCAAGTCGCGGCCGGACTGCGCGCGATCATGCCCAAGGACCTGGCGCGGGTGTTCTTCTCGGACTCGGGATCGACCTGCGTCGAAGTCGCGCTCAAGATGGCACTCGGCTATTGGGCCGGACGCGGCGAGCCGCGGCACCGCATCCTGGTGATGGAGCATTCCTATCACGGCGATACCATCGGCACGATGTCGGTCGGCGCGCGCGGCGTGTTCAATCGCACCTACGAGCCGCTGCTGTTCGATGTCGGGCGCATCCCCTTCCCCGCCGCGGGTGCCGAACAGGCGACGCTCGACGCACTCGAAGCCGCCTGCCGCGCCGGCGACGTCGCCGCCCTGGTGCTCGAGCCGCTGGTGCTCGGCGCGGGCGGAATGCTGGTCTATTCGCCCGAGACGCTGGCGCGGATGCACGCGATCTGCGCGGCGGCGGGCGTGCTGTTCATCGCCGACGAGGTGATGACCGGCTGGGGCCGCACCGGAACACTGCTCGCCTGCGAACAGGCGAACGTTTTGCCCGACATCCTTTGTCTCTCGAAGGGCCTGACCGGCGGATCGATGCCGCTGGCGGTGACGATGGCGCGCGAGTCCGTCTACGACGCGCATCTGTCCGAGGACCGGGCGAAGATGCTGTTCCACTCCTCGAGCTACACGGCGAACCCGATCGCCTGCGCCGCCGCCGCCGCCAACCTGTCGATCTGGCGCGAGGAGCCGGTACTCGAACGCATCGCCACGCTCGCCGCGCGGCAGGCCGAGCGGCTCGAAAAGCTGGGCCGATACGCCCATTTCGACAACCCGCGCCAGCTCGGCACGATCGCCGCGCTCGACCTCAAGACCGACCAAGGCGGCTATCTCGACACGCTCGCGCCGCGCCTGATGGCCTTCTTCCGCGATCGCGACGTCTTGCTGCGCCCGCTCGGCAACACGGTCTACGTCATGCCCCCGTACTGCGTCACCGAAGAGCAACTCGCGCAAGTGTGGGACGCGATCGGCGAGGCGGTGATTTCGTTCTAATACGGTTGGGGCAGTGCGGCGCGACGGCGGCCACTGCGAACGCCGCACACTAAGAAGCGGACCTTCCGGATACGACGACATTGCGGACGCATTCCCCCACGCGTCATGCCAGCGAAAGCTGGCATCGCTCTCGGAGTTGCGCCACCGTGGCTCGATGGGCGGCTGGACCTATATCCTGACCAACAAGCCACGCGGTGTGCTGTACGTGGGCGTCACCGCGAACCTGGCCGCGCGCATGGCGCAGCATCGCACTGGGTCCGGTTCCTCTTTCTGCCGCAGATATGGACCGAAGCGACTGGTCTTGGTCGAATGCCATGAGGAAATCGCCATGGCCATCACGCGAGTGAAGGCTCTCAAGGCTTGGAAGCGCGACTGGAAAATCAAACTGATCGAGCAAGCGAACCCTGGCTGGGAGGACTTGTTCGATCACCTCGCCCAACCGTGAGCGATCCCAGCTTTCGCTGGGATGACGGATGAGGCTCAATGGCCGCTTCCCCGACATTCTCGCCGTCCGCCGTTCATGGCGCAACCAAAGAAAGCAGCCATCCGACCGAGCCACGACGAACCTTTCGTCATTCCCGCGCAAACGGGACTGCAGGCGCAGAAATCACACGGTCTCTTGGACTTCCGAAACGTTCGGCTCACTGAATTCGCGCCTTCAAGGGAATGGCGAGACCTGGATGTGCCTACAACTCCATCACGCTCGGCTTGCTCGAGCGCTCGATCATGCCGGTCGTGCGTTCGCCGTCCCAAGTGTAGAACGCGTGGCTCTGCTGGACGATGGGCCAGTCCTTGGGCCAGTCGGGCGGAAGGACGTGGCCGCCACGCGATCGGGTGTTGGTGAAGGTGAGCCCGGCGATCTCGATGCGGCGCCCGTCGACCGTTTCGAGCACACATGAAACGTCCTCGCCGCCGGTCACCAGCTTGCGCAGCCAGGGAATCCCGACCGGGCGCGCGCCGATCCGCTTGCCGTCGCCGTCGATGATCCAGCCTTCGCAATAGCTCTCCATGTCGTCGCGCGGGGGATAGACGTTGAAGCCGAAGGCGCGCCCGCTCGGGAAGATCGCCGATTGCCAGCAATGTCCCCAGAAACCCGCGAAGGCGCGAAAGCCGGTGCGGCGGATGCGCAGCCCGTTGGCGCGCACCGCATGGCGCTCGCCGTCGATGGCAAGCGTGCCGGTGCAGCGGAAGAGCTGCTCGTAGCGCGGGCTCATGTATTCGCCCTGCTTGCCGCCGAGCGCCTCGGCCGCTTCGGGCAGGATCGTGCCAGGCTCCCAGGGCTGCGCGGCCATCTCCATGTCGATGTCGAAGGTGACGTCGGCCCAGGCCTTTTCCTCGAAGTCGGGATCGTCGATGATCGCCTGAGCACTGGTGATCGCGGCCGGACCGTCGAAGCGCGCGGTCCAGCGGCGGAACGGCTCGACGCATTCGAACCGCAGCGGCCCCGTGCCGCGCACGCGCGGGCGGCCCTCGCCGTCCGAGGCCGGATGCGTCTTTCCATTGCCGCGCCGCGAATAGAGGCGGCCGTCGGAAAACGCGATGTCGAGCCACATCTCGTGATTGTCCCAGTCGTCCGACACACCCTCGACGCCGACGCGCATCGCGAACAGTCCGGTCGCGTCCTCGATCCAGACGTTGACCGCGTCGCGGAAGCCGGCTTCGGGGGGCTTGTCGCCAACCGGGTATTCGCGGCTTTCCGGCAGGCCGCCCGACAAGTCGCTCGCAATCGTCGCCATGGCGCTCTCCTCTCCCGTGTTTTGCGCAAGGTGGCACCGCGCGCGAAGGCGGTCACGCCGGGCAGCATCGTGCGAGCGATCATGGCTCGCGGCGGAGTATCCCGTAGCGACCATGCATCGCATAGTGACGCCCCGGCACGAGACCGGATCGGGAAGAGGACACGGGGCAAATGGAGAGCGCGAAGGAACTCGCCGCCGCCGCCAGAGCGCAGACGGGGCTGGACAGCTTCGGGAGCGAGAGCTTCCGCGAGGGCCTGGAAGTGCTGGTCGATGCGCTCAACCGCGAAAGCCGGCTCAACGACGCCGGCGAATACGCGATCCGCGACCGCATCCTGATGCACTTGCGCCAGCGCCTGCAGATCGAGGACTGGTACCGGCGCCATCCCGAAATCGACGACGGGGAGATTCGCGCGCCGCTGTTCGGCGTCAGCCTGCCGCGCACCGGTTCGTCCGCGCTTTCGTTCCTGCTCGCGAGCGATCCGGCAATCCGCTACTTGCGCGTGTGGGAAAGCTCGCAGCCCGCGCCGCCGCCCGCGACCGTCGAGGGCCCCGATCCGCGCCGCGGCAAACCCGCCAATGCCGCCGACGAACTCAACGGTCCGGGCCAGCACACGCCCACGGGGATCGACGGCGCGATGGAGTGCCAGGATCTGATGGCGCTCGATTTCAAGAGCCAGATGTTCCTCGCCTTCGCCAAGATGCCGAGCTACGCGCGCTGGGTGATCGACGCCGATCTCACCGAGACCTACCTCTACGAAAAGCGGGTGCTCAAGCTGCTGCAATGGCGCGAGCCCGCGCGCCCCTGGCGGCTCAAGGCGCCGAGCCACATGCTGTGGATGCCCGCGCTCGACAACGCCTTTCCCGATGCGCGCTTCGTGATGACCCACCGCGATCCGACCGACGTGATCCTTTCGGTCTGCACCGTCTACGCCGACATGCACGGCCATTTCAGCGATCATGTCGACCACGGCTACATCGGCGAACTCAACGTCGAGCAATGGTCGAAGGGCATGGAACGCACCATCGCCTTTCGCGAGGCCGGCAACGACGATCGCTTCTTCGACATCCATTTCCGCGCCATGCAGCAAGATCCGCTCGGACAAGTGCGCGCGCTCTATGCCTGGCTGGGCGAAGAGGTCTCGCCGGTGTTCGCCGGGAAAATGGCCGAGTGGTGGGCCGAGAACGACAAGCGCGAACGCAGCGCGAAGCCCGATCCCGAGTTGTTCGGCCTCGACTTCGATGTCGTGCGCGGGCGCTTTTCGGACTATCTCGCGCACATAGAGCGCTGGGCACCGCTTTCGCACGCCGCCTAGGCGCGCGGACCAGATGAGATCCGAACAGGAGAAGCAATAGACATGGGCAAACCCCGGACAGGCCGCCTTGATTTCGATGCCGAGGCCCGCATGCGGCAGGTCGTCGGCGATGGGCCGCGCTATGCGCCGCTGCGCCTCGACGAAGTCTCGCCCGAGGGGCAGGAACAGGTCGATGCGATCCGCGCGGCGTTCAATATTCCCGAGGATCGCCCCTTTCCCGACGTCAGCCTGATCTCGCTGCGCCATCCCGGCATGTTCAAGGGCCAGATGACGATGGGCATCGAACTCGCCGCGCGCGGCAGCATCCCGCCGCGCGAGCGCGAGCTGGCCATCCTCAGGCTCGCGCTTCTCGCCGGCGCACCGTTCGAGTGGTGCGAGCATGTCGACATCGGCAAGGCCTTCGGCGTCACCGCCGAGGAGATCGAGCTGGTGGTCGAAGGGTCCGAAGCGAAAGGCTGGACCGCGCACGAGGCCGCGCTGCTACGCGCCGTCGAGGAACTGATGGCCGATCAGTGCATCGCGGACGCGACCTGGGAGCAGCTCGCCCAGACTTACGACGAAAAGCAGATGCTCGAAGTGCCGATGCTCGTCGGCTCCTACCTGATGACCGCGTTCCAGCAGAACTCGCTGCGCATCAAGCCCAAGGCGGGCTTCGACTACCGCTGAGGCAGGCAAGTCGAACAGCCCGACGCCGCGCGAGGCCGACGCGGCGTAAACCGATAGGCTTGGCAGGAACTCTTTGCCGTCGGTTTGCATTGTCTCTGATGAGTGCCGGATTGATCTTGGATCAATCGAGTTGATGATTGGGGACGAACGAATGCTAGTCGAGGCAGACGACGCGGCGAAGTGGAAAGATGAGTTCGAAACATTCGTGCGGGACCCGGCTTTCCCGTGCGTCGGCGCGAAGTCGGCGCTTTCGCGCGGCACGCTCAGGATCGTGGTGTGCTGGTCCATCGAAAGCGCCTGGGACGACGTGCGCATTCACCGCGAGTTGCTCGACTGGGCGTTCCGTTATCGCGAGGAGCCGGGGCTGTTCCGCAGCCTCGCCGTAATCTTCGCCAAGCCGGAGCAGACCATGGACGAGCCCCGTTTCGAGCGCGCGATGTGGGACCGGATCCAGTCGCTCGCCGACAAGGACGCCTGGCTCGAGCAACCCTACGACCGGCGCGTGAGCGCGGACCCCGACGACCCGCACTTCTCGCTGAGCTTCGGCGGCGAAGGATTCTTCGTGGTCGGCCTGCACCCCGCGGCGAGCCGGCCGGCGCGGCGCTTCGCACGGCCGGTACTGGTGTTCAACCTCCACGACCAGTTCGAGCAGTTGCGCACCGACGGCCGCTACGAGACGATCCGCGAGACCATCCTCGATCGCGACGAGAGCCTGGCCGGAACCGTCAACCCGATGCTCGCGCGCCATGGGGAGAAGAGTGAGGCGGCGCAGTATTCTGGCCGCGTGGTCGGCCCCGACTGGAAGTGCCCGTTCAGCGACAAGCGCGACGCGAAACGGCCATGAACGAGACCGCGCGCATTCCCCCGCGTTCCGCCGTCGGCTTCGAACTCGCGGCGGGGCAGCGGCTCACCGTGATCGACGCGGAGGGCACGCAAGTGGCGGACCTGCTCGCCTATGCCCGCAACGACGTTCGCGAAGTCGTCAGCAACGGACGGACGTTCGACTACGAGGAGACGATCCGCCTCACCACGGGCAACCGGCTCTGGTCGAACCGCTCGAACGTCATGCTCGAAATCGAGGCCGACACGGTGGGCTGTCATGACTTCCTGCTGACACCGTGCAGCGCCGACACCTTTCGCCATTTCTATCCGGACAAGCCGGTCCACCGCGGCTGTTTCGGCAACCTTGCCGAGGCGCTCGCGCCCTGGGGAATCGAGGCCGACGCGATCCCGGTCGCGTTCAACTGCTTCATGAACGTGCCTGTCGGCGAGGACGGCAAGCTCAGTGTTCTGCCGCCACCGAGCGGCCCCGGCGATTCGATCACCCTGCGCGCGGAGGTCGATCTGGTGATCGGCCTCACCGCCTGTTCGGCCTACGACAGCAACGGCGGGAGCTTCAAGCCGATCGATTACCGCATCGGCTAGCCCGGCTCGCCGTCGGTCTGTCCAAATCGACACATCGTCCTCCCGAAAAGACGATCGCGGCGGTTTATCGCTGCGACGATCTCGCGCGATCGGCGCGGCGTCCGGCCTGGTGACTGGAAAAGCGGCCGGGGCGCCGGATGGAATAGCGCCCCGGCCCTAGTCAGGGAGGTGTCCGGAAAGCGCACCATGACTTGCGTTTCCGGTGGAAGGGCTTGACCGGGGGATCAAGCCGCGCAACAACAGCTATTGCGATTCATTCTCATTTGCAAGAGGAGATGTGCCTTGTACAATTTTGTCGACCGCCGCCTCGACACGCTCGACGACGGCTGCCGGTTCCTCGTCTGGTCGATGCGCGCCTGGGTCCTGACCATCGGTCAGGGCTCGTGCCCGGCGCGAATGCTGGCTCCGGCCTTTGCCCGCTGGCGCATGATCGGCGGCCTCCAGCCGTTCCATCGCCTGATGCTGCTGTTCAACCGCGATTCGCTCGAGACCATGTCGTTCTGCCCGCTGTGCTGCGAGCAGGTTTCCGAGCACGAGGCGCTGATTCTCAGCCTCATCGCGCAATTGCACCGGGAAGGCCCGACCCAGACGCGCGACACGCTCGAGTTGCTGGTCGCGGAGGACGGCATCGGCGAACTGCTCGCCGCGTTCGCGCAGCTCGACAGCGCGCTCTCGATCTCGGGCTTCTTCCCGGGTCTCAGCGTCGCCGATACGCGCGCCAGCGACTGACCGGGAGCAAACGCCGGGAATTCGCGGGCCAGGCGTCAGTCGAGCGGCGCGACGTCGACTGAAAAGTACATCGATTGCTCCGCGCTGCCCCGGAAGCGGCCGTCGATCGGCGCGACGTCCGAATAGTCGCGCCCCATGCCGATGAAGATGTGATCGACGTCGGCGAGCATGTCGTTGGTGGGATCGAAGCCGATCCAGCCGAGTTCGTCGCCGCACCACAGGCATGCCCAGGCGTGCATCGCATCGGCGCCGACCAGCCGTTCCCGCCCCGGCGGAGGCAAGGTGCGCAGATAGCCGCTGACATAGCCGGCGGGAATGCCGTGCGCCCGCGCGGCGACGATCATGACGTGCGCGAAATCCTGGCAGACGCCGCGCCGTTTCTCGAACGCCTCGAGCGGCGAAGTGTCGGGATGAGTCGCGTCGCCGTCGTAAGCGAATTCCGAATGGATCGCGCCCATCAGCCTGCTTCCCGCCTCGACCACGGGCGTCGCGTCGCTGAGGAATTGTCCCGCCCACTCCGCGATTTCGCGCTCGGGCCGGGCGATGGTCGAGGCGAAGATGTAGGAGGCCGGACTGAGCGGAGAGAGATCCGGCCGCGTCATCGCCAGTTCGCGCAGCTCCGCCAGCTTCGGGCCGGACGCACCCGTCACGTCCTCGCTCAGCGGCTGGCGATCGACATGGAAGCGGCTTTCGACCGAAAGCTGGCCGATCGGATCGCGCAGCTCGAACTTGTACTCGTTGATATAGTAGCCGCCCTCGCCCTCGACGATCGTCGCCGGCTGCGGCTCGACGCTGAAGACATAGTCGGTGACCGACTGGCCCGGCCAGTGCGCGGGGCGCAGCCGCACCGCGAACTGCGCCATGCGGATCGCTTCTGCGTACGTCACCGTCGTGAGGTGGCTGACCGCGTACCTCACCCGAGCAAACTCCGCCCGATCGCCTCGTCGCGCTCGAATTGCAGGAAGTAACGCCCCGAAATCTCTTCCGACAGCGCCAGCAGCCGCTGCTCGATCGAATGCAGGAAGGCGCCGTCGACGCTCGCCGCCCGCACCTCCTCGAGCGCGGCGCTCAGTGTCCGCGCCTGGCGCAGCGGCTCTTCGGGCAGACCATCCTCGCGGATCGTGGGCAGGGCCGCGAGTTCCTCGACCAGCGCGCAAAGCTGGAAGGCGAGCGAGCGCGGATTGGACGGGTCGAGCACGACCAGATCGATCGCCGGATTGCGCATCGGCCCGGTGAGGTAGCGCGCCCGGTAGATGATCTGGCTGTCGCACAAGTCGAGCAGCGTCCCCAAGGCGTCAAAGCCACCATCCTGCTCGATCAGTTGCGCGACGATGCGGCAGGTTCCCAGCGCGCGCTCGATCCGTTTGCCGATCCCAAGGAAGCACCAGGCGGGACCGCGCACCATGTTCTCCGACACGAGGCCGGCGAGCGCGCTGAAATGCTCGGTCAGCCGCTTGGCGCGCGAAAGCAGGTTTTGGGGCAGGTGAATCTCAACCACATCCGTCGGGCGGCTGACGATCCGCCAGAAATCGCGCGAGAAGCGCTCGCGCAGCCCGAGCCCCACGTCCATCCGGCGGCGCAGCAGCGTCGTCACGCCGCCGGGAAGCGTATCTTCCGACAGCGCCTTGCCGCACAACACAGGATAGGGCCGCTTCGCCGTGTCCGGCGTGATCGCGCCCCACATCACGAGCAGGTCGCCCAGCGCCCTTTTCGCGTCACCCTTTTGCGCGAAGCCCGAATCGACTTCCATCGAGCTGCCCAGGATCGAGCGCACGATCCGCACGGTAAGTTCGGCGCGTTCGTTGTAGCGACCGAACCAGTAGAGGTTGTCCGCCGCCTGGCTCGCCAGAATACCCGTGCCGCGGGTGATCGGCGGTTCCTGCGTCAGCAGGCCCGGCGGCGGTGAGGCGGGCGCTTCCTCATCGACGACCCAGACATCGGCGGAAACGTCGCCCTCGCCGATCAGCGAGGTCGGCAAGTCGTCGCTCATCGAAATGCGGGCAAAGCCTCCGGGCATGACCGACCAGGTTCCGTCCGCACCGCGCGCGACGAACACGCGCACGGTGAAGGGCCGCGCGACCACTCTTCCGTCGACGACGGTAGGCGTGGTGGACAAGTGCACGATTTCCTGCCCGCAATAGTCCATCGGCCGCCGTCCGATCGCTTCGACCAGCGCGGCGCGGGCCTCGCCCTCGAACGACCGGCCCGCCACCGGCGCGGCGCTGGGGAGCATTTCGACCGGCTCGTCGAAAGCTGGCAACAGTGCCAGCTCGCCCAGCCGCCGCTGCACCGTCGCGGCTTCCGCCGCCTGTCCGCACCACCAGGTCGCGACAGTGGGAAGCAGCGGCCGTTCGCCAAGCAGGAACGAGCAGAGCCGGGGGAGAAAGGCGGAAAACGCAGGCGATTCCAGCACTTCGACGCCCGGCCAGTTGACCACCTCGAGACCGCCCGCGACCCAGGCGTCGAACAGGTTCGCCACACCGAGCTGCGAGCGCGCGTCGAATGACAGCGGATCGAGCGCATTGGTGTTGACCCAACGCCAGAGCGCATCGATGCGCTTGGGACCGGCTATCGTGCCGACATAGAGCTTGTCTTCGAGCACCGAAAGGTCGCGCCCCTCGACCAGCGGCAGGCCGAGATAGCGCGCGAGGTGCGCCTGTTCGGCATAAGTCTGGTTGAAGCGCCCCGGCGTCAGCAGCGCGATGCGCGGCTGCTCGCGGGTGCAGTCGGCGGCGATGCCCTCGCGCAGACGCGCGTAGAATTCGGCCTTGCGCCGGACGTGATTGTCGGAGGGCAAGGTGTCGGTCGAACGCACCATCGCGAGGCGGTTCTCGAGCGCGTAGCCGATCCCCGTCGCCAGGCGCACGCGGTCCTTGAGCACGCGCCACCCGCCTTGCGGGCCCCGCGCGAGATCGGCGGCGTAGACATGGATGAAGTGACCGCTTTCGGGCCCTCGCCCCAGCATCTTGCGCGCGAAGTACGCGCTACCCGCGATGACCGCGGCAGGCAGATGTCCTTCGTTGACCAGCCGCTGCGGGCCGTAAATGTCGGCGGCCAGTTCCTCTAGCAGCCGCGCGCGCTGGATCAGGCCCTTCTCGATGCCTTCCCATTCGGTCGCGCCGATGGTGACGGGGATGGGCGTGAGCGGCCAGGCGCGTTCCTCGTCTTCGCCGGTGACGCGGAATGTGAGACCCAGTTCCGCGATGTGCCGCGCCGCAAGGTCCTGAAGCGCGGACGGATCGTTGTCCGATATCGCCGCGAGCCCGCTCGCGATCGCGCGCCATCGCTGCCTGACCGGCTCGGGCGCGTCACGGTAGAGGTCGCCCACTCCCGCCGGGGCGGAATAGTCGTCGAGCCAGTTGCCCAATGCCGCGGAGGCCTTCGTCCGCGGCTCAGAGACCACGCGCCGGACGCCTCAGGTCGAGCGAATAAGGGAACTCGCCCGGCGCTTCCTCGCCCGGGACCGCCACCGGGCCGGGTGTATGGCCATAGTCCTGGAAGCGCGCCTTGCGCCGCGCCTCGGCCTCGTAGCCGTTGATCGGCACGTCGTCGTAGTTGCGTCCGCCCGGATGCGCGACGTGATAGACGCAGCCGCCCAGCGAACGTCCGTTCCATGTGTCGAGGATGTCGAACGTGAGCGGCGCATGCGCGGGCATCATCGGATGGAGGCACTCGGCCGGCGCCCAGGCCTTGTAGCGTACCCCGCCCACGCCCTCGTTCGGCGAGACCATCGTGAGCGGCACGCGGCGGCCGTTGCAGGCGATCACGTGGCGGCCGGGAACCAACCCGCTCGCGCGCACCTGCAGGCGCTCGGTCGAGCTGTCGACGTAGCGCACCGTGCCGCCGATCGCGCCGGTTTCGCCGAGCACGTTCCACGGCTCGAGCGCGTGGCTGATCTCCATCTGCACGCCGCCGCCCTCGATCGTGCCGTGGACCGGAAAGCGGAACATGCGCTGCGCCTCGAACCAGGCGGGATCGAAGGTGTAGCCGGCGCGTTCGAGGTCGGACAGGACTTCGAGGAAGTCGGCCCAGACGAAGTGACCGAGCATGAACTTGTCGTGCAGCGCGGTGCCCCAGCGCACCAGCGGCCCGCCGAGCGGCTCCTTCCAGAACCAGGCGGTGAGCGCGCGCAGCAGCAGTTGCTGGGCAAGGCTCATCTTGGCATCGGGCGGCATCTCGAAACCGCGAAACTCGACGAGGCCGAGCCGCCCGGTCGGCCCATCGGGCGAGAACAGCTTGTCGATGCAGATTTCTGTGCGGTGGGTGTTGCCGGTAACGTCGACGAGCAGGTTGCGGAACAGGCGATCGACCACCCAGGGCGCGGGCTGCTCCGCGTCGGGGCCAGGCACTTGCGCCATCGCGACCTCCAGTTCGAAGATCGAATCGTGGCGCGCCTCGTCGATCCGCGGCGCCTGGCTCGTCGGCCCGATGAACAGCCCCGAGAAAAGGTAGCTGAGCGAGGGGTGGCGCTGCCAGTAGGTGACGAAGCTCCTCAGCAGGTCCGGCCGCCGGATGAAGGGCGAGTCGAGCAGCGAGGGTCCGCCGAGCACGATGTGGTTGCCGCCGCCGGTCCCGATCGAACGTCCGTCGACCATGAACTTGTCGGCGGTAAGGTGCACCTCGCGCGCGCAGTCGTAGAGCGTCTCGGTGATGTCGACCGTCTCGCGCCAGCTCGCGGCGGGGTGGATGTTGACCTCGATCACGCCGGGATCGGGCGTGACCTTCAGCACCGTGAGGCGCGGGTCGGGCGGCGGAGCGTAGCCCTCGATCCGCACCGGCACGCGCTTTTCCTCGGCGACCACCTCGACCGCGGCGACGAGTTCGAGATAGTCTTCCAGCCGCTCGGTCGGGGGGATGAACACCGCGAGATAGCCTTCGCGCGGCTCGATCGTGACCGCGGTGCGCACCGCGCCCTGGATAATGACCTGTTCGACCCGTTCCTGCGCCCGGCCCTCCGGCCCGGCGACCGCCTCGGCGCGCTGCGTCGGCGCGGGCACGGGCTTCGTGGCCTCGGTGACGCCCGCCTCGCGCTGCTGCGCGCCGCGCTCGACAACTTGCTCACGGTAGTCGGCGAGCGGCTCGCGGGGCTCGGCGGTGTCGCGTGGATGGATATAGGGATAATCCGAGGGCGGCACGTAGGGCAGCGAGCCCAGCGGCAACCGGTAGCCGAGCGCGCTGTCGCCCGGCACCGCGGTGAGCACGCCGCGCCGCACCTTCCAGCGTTCGCTCCGCCAGCGCGGCACCGACATGTCGGCCGCGTTCCAGCGCTGCACCGGCAGCACGAAGCCCACCGGCGTATCGAGCCCGCGCGAATAGGTCCGGCGGAACCGCTCGCGCTTCTCCGGGTCCTCCAGCTTGGGATCGAGCGGGGTGACGTTGACCGGCAGGTCCGCCTCCTCGACCGCCCATGCGGCCGAGTCCTCATAGACCGGCTGGACGAAATCGGGATCGACGCCGAGCCCGTTCGCGGCCGCCACGAGCATGTCGCGGGCGAGATTCGCATCGACCGGCGCGGGCGGCGGCGGTTCGGGCTCGCCCTCCTCCGCCTTGGGCGGCATCACCTCGCCGGCGATCAGCGAGGGGTCCTTCCAGATCGGCACGCCGTCCTTGCGCCAGTAGATCGAGAAGCCCCAGCGCGGCAGGCTCTCGCCCGGATACCACTTGCCCTGTCCGTGGTGGAGCAGCGAGCCCGGTGCGAACTTCTCGCGCAGCAGGCGGATCAGCCGATCGGCGTAGACCGCCTTGGTCGGGCCGACGGCGGCACCGTTCCATTCGGGTGCCTCGAAATCGTTGTCCGCGATGAAGGTCGGCTCGCCGCCCATCGTCAGGTTGACGCCGCCGGTGACGAGATCGGCGTCGACCTTGTCGCCGAGGTCGAGCAGCGCCCGCCAGCGCTCCTCGGTGAAGGGCTTGGTGATGCGCACCGCCTCGGCGATGCGGCTCACGTTCATCTCGAAATGGAAATCGACCTCGGCGGGCTCCGCCATCCCCTCGATCGGCGTCGCCGAGCGATAGTGCGGCGTCGCGCAAAGCGGAATGTGCCCCTCGCCCGCGAACATGCCCGAGGTGGCGTCGAGCGCGATCCAGCCGGCGCCCGGCACGTAGGCCTCCGCCCAGGCGTGAAGGTCCGTGACGTCCTCCAGCACGCCCTGCGGGCCTTCCTTGGGAATCACGTCGGCGACGAGCTGGATCGAATAGCCCGAGACGAAGCGCGCGGCGAAGCCCAGCCGGCGCAGCAGTTGCACCAGCAGCCACGCCGAATCGCGGCACGACCCGATCCCCGCGTTCAGCGTCTCCTCCGGAGTCATCACCCCGGGCTCCATGCGGATCACGTAGTTGATCCGCTCCTGCAGCTTGCGGTTGATCTCGACCAGGAAATCGACCGTGCGCCCCTCGTAGCCCGCGTGGCTGGCCACCAGTTCCTCGAACAGCGGCCCCTGATCCTCGGTCTCGAAGTAGGCGGCGAGATCCGCCTTCATCGCCTCGGCGTAAGTGAAGGGATATTCCTCCGCTTCGGGCTCCACGAAGAAATCGAACGGATTGATGACCGCGAGTTCGGCGAGGAGGTCGATCTCGATCGAGAAGTGATCGACCGGCTCGGGGAAAACGACCCGTGCCAGCCAGTTGCCGTGCGGGTCCTGCTGCCAGTTGATGAAGTGCTCGGCGGGACTGATCTTGAGCGAATAGTTGGGCACCGCGGTGCGGCTGTGGGGCGCCGGCCGCAGGCGAATCACCTGTGGACCGAGGCGGATGCGCCGCGAATAGCGATAGCGCGTGAAATGGTGCAAAGCGGCCTTGATCATCGCGCGGACATTGCGCCAAACAATGCTGCGCTGCAACGTTCTTGACGCTGCCGCGACCAGCCCGGCGCGGATTTTGGCCTGAGCGCCGGAATTGCCTAGGGAGGCGGCTTCGCACGCGAACCAGACGATATGAGGACCATGCTCGACAACACCGACATGCCGGAGCCTGACCAGGAGAGCGAGACCGTAGATCTCGCCGACAGCCCAGCGCGGTACACCAATCGCGAGTTGAGCTGGCTTGCCTTCAACGAACGGGTTCTCGCCGAGGCGGCCAATCCGAACTATCCCCTGCTCGAAAGGCTGCGTTTCCTCTCGATCTCGGGCAGCAACCTCGACGAGTTCCTGATGGTCCGCGTCGCCGGCCTTGCCGGACAAGTGCGGCGCAAGATCGAGGAAACCTCGATCGACGGGCTCACGCCCTCGCAGCAGGTCACCGCGATCCACGAAAAGGTGCTCGAACTCGAGGCGATCCAGCAGAAGAGCTGGCTGGAACTCAAGGCGCAGCTCGGCGAGGCGGGAATCCGCGTCATCGGCGACGAGCGGCTCAATCACGCGAGCGAGCGCTGGCTCAAGGACTATTTCCTCGAGCACATCATGCCGGTGATCACACCGCAGGCGATCGACCCCGCGCACCCCTTCCCGTTCGTCGCCAATACCGGCATCGGCGTGCTGTTCTCGCTCACCCGCACGGTCGACGAAGCGCCGGTCAAGGAGATGGTGCTGATCCCGCAGGCACTGCCGCGCTTCGTGCGCGTGCCGGGCGATGAGGCGGTCTACATCTCGATCGAGGACCTCATCTGCCGCCACGCCGACCAGCTCTTCCCGGGCTTTCGCGTCAACGGCCACGGCGTGTTCCGCGTGCTGCGCGATTCGGACATCGAGATCGAGGAGGATGCCGAGGATCTCGTCCGCTATTTCCGCACCGCGATCCAGCGGCGGCGGCGCGGCCTCGTCATCGTGCTGCAATTGCAGGGCAAGTTCGACCCGGCCGCCGAGGACCTGCTGCGCAGCCAGCTCGGACTCGACCGCTCGCTCGTCATCAAGACGGGCGGCCTGATCGGCATCACCGGCCTTTCGGCGATCTGCGAGGAGGATCGGCCCGAACTCAAGTTCGAGCCCTATTCGCCGCGCTATCCCGAACGCGTGCTCGAGCACGACGGCGACATCTTCGCCGCGGTGCGCGAGAAGGACATGGTCGTCCACCATCCCTACGAGACCTTCGAGGTCGTGATCGACTTCCTGCGCCAGGCCGCGCAGGACCCGGACGTCGTCGCGATCAAGCAGACGCTCTACCGCGCCGGCAAGCAGTCGGCGGTGATCTCGGCGCTGATCGCAGCGGCCGAGGCGGGCAAGTCGGTCACCGCGGTGGTCGAACTCAAGGCCCGTTTCGACGAGGAGCAAAACCTGCTGTGGGCGGGTCAGCTCGAACGCGCCGGCGTCCAGGTGATCTACGGCTTCGTCGACTGGAAGACGCATGCCAAGGTTTCGATGGTCGTGCGCCGCGAGGGCGAGGGCTATCGCACCTACTGCCACTTCGGCACCGGCAACTACCACCCGGTGACCGCGCGCATCTACACCGACCTCAGCTATTTCACCGCGGACCCCAAACTCGGCCGTGACGCCGGGCGGCTGTTCAACTTCATCACCGGCTACGTCGAGCCCAAGCGCACCGAGATGCTCTCAATCTCGCCGATCGGCCTGCGCTCCACGCTCTACGAGGCGATCGAGGCGGAAATCGCGCACGCGGAGAAGGGCAAGCCGGCGGCGATCTGGGCGAAGATGAACTCGCTGACCGACCCCGATCTGATCGACAAGCTCTACGAAGCCGGCCAGGCAGGCGTCGAAATCGTGCTGGTGGTGCGCGGCATCTGTTGCCTCAAGAGCGGGATTCCGGGCTTTTCCGAGAACATCATGGTCAAGTCGGTGATCGGCCGCTTTCTCGAGCACAGCCGCATCTGGGCCTTCGCCAACGGCGCCGAGATGCCCAATCGCCGCGCCAAGGTCTACATCACCTCGGCCGACGGCATGAGCCGCAACCTCGACCGCCGGGTCGAGCTGCTCGTGCCGATGCGCAACAAGACGGTGCACGACCAGGTCCTTTCGCAAGTCATGCTCGCCAACCTGCTCGACACCGAGCAGTCGTGGATTCTCGAACCGGACGGGACCTACGAACGCGTCGCCGACGAAGGCAATCCGTTCAACTGCCACCGCTATTTCATGACCAATCCGTCGCTCTCGGGACGCGGCGCCTCACTCGCCAGTGGAAGAAAGGTGCCCAAGCTCTCGCTCCGCAGGGGCAACATCTGACATAGCCGGCCCTGGGAACCGGGACGCGGCGGAAGCGCTATGAGCGACATGGACGGCACAAGCCACTTCGAGAGCCAGAGTGCCGAAAAGCGCGCGATCATCGACATCGGTTCGAACACCGTGCGCATGGTGATCTACAACGGTCCGCCGCGCGCGCCGATCGTGGTGCTCAACGAGAAGGTCAACGCGCGGCTCGGCAAGGAACTGGGCCAGACCGGCGAGCTTTCGGAAAAGGCGATGAACGCGGCGCTGGCCGCGCTGCGCCGCTTTGCGGCGATGATCGCGCTGTCTGGCGTGGCGCAGGTCGAGTGCGTGGCGACGGCGGCGACTCGCGACGCGCGCAACGGCGCCGAATTCCTCGCCGAGGTGCGTGCGCTCGGGCTCGAGCCGCGCTTGCTTTCGGGCGAGGACGAAGCCGCGGCGAGCGCGACCGGCGTGATCGCCGCCTTCCCTGGCGCCAAGGGCACCGTCGGCGATCTCGGCGGGGGCAGCCTCGAACTCGTGGCCATCGACGACCAGGGCTGCAAGGGCGGCATCACCCTGCCCTACGGCACGCTGCGCCTGCCCGACTTGCGCGCGGACGGAGCCCAGGCCTTTGCCCAGACCGTCCGCCACGGGCTGACGAAAGCCGGCTGGACCATGGGCAAGGGGCAGCCGCTCTACATCGTCGGCGGGTCGTGGCGCGCGGTCGCGCTGCAGGCGATGCGCACGATCGAGTGGCCGCTCGACGATCCCCACGACTTCGAACTGCGGGCTGGAGATATCCTGCGCATGTGCCGCCAGTTCGAGAAGGGCAAGATCACCGATCCCGATCCGCGCATCTCCTCCTCGCGGCTCGCGACGCTGCCCGATGCGGCGGCCCTGCTCGCCGAGCTGGTCGAGCGAATCGCGCCGTCCAAGGTCGTGTTCTCGTCATGGGGCCTGCGCGAAGGCCTGCTCTATGCCCAGCTCGACGCATCGACCCAGGCGCGCGATCCGATGCTCGACGGCGTTGCCGATTTCGCGCGGCGCCTGCTGGTCGCACCCGAGCAAGCGCGCAAGGTCGCCGAGTGGACCGCTCCGGTCTTCGCCATAGAGGGCGAGGAGAAGCTGCACTTCGCCTCGACGATGCTGGCGCTCGCGGCGATGCGGACCGAGCCGAACATGCGCACCGAGCAGGCAATGGGCTGGGCGCTGCGCAAGCGCTGGGTCGGGCTCGACGTGCGCGGCCGGGCGATGATGGCGATGACCGTGCTCGCGAACTCGGGCACCACCGCGATCCCGGCCGAGTTCGAGCGCCTCGCGCCGCGCGAGGACCTTCATGCCGCGATCGGCTGGGGCCTCGCCCTGCGCGTGTGCCGCCGCCTTACCGCATGCGCCGACGAGGCTCTGTCGCAAACCAGCCTGCGCCGCGAAGGCGGACGGCTGGTGGTGACGCTCGAAGAGCCGATGCAGGCGCTCTTCGCCAACTCGATGGCCAAGGACATGCGCAAGCTGGCCGAATGGCTCGGGCTCGAATGGGACCTGAAGATCGCCGCCGCAGCTTAGCAGGCGCTCACACCAGCGTCTTGCTCTCCGCGATCTGCGAGATGCCGCGCTTGCCTTCGACCCGGTCGAGCTGGACGACGATATCGATCACCGATGCCGCGTATTCGAGCGTTTCGGCGCGGGTCAGGCCGATACCCGTCTGCATGCTCATCAGCGCGATCTGCTCGAGCGCGCCGCGCGGGCTGTTCGCGTGGACGGTGGAGAACGAGCCGGGGTGACCGGTGTTGATCGCGCGCAGAAAGCTCACCGTCTCGCCGCCGCGCAGTTCGCCGAGCACGATGCGGTCGGGGCGCAGGCGCAGCGCCGCCTGGAGCAGGTCGTTCGCCGAGACCTTGGCCTCGCCGAGTTCGCCCTTCACCGCGATCAGGCCGACGCCGTTCTCGCCCGGCAGGCGCAGTTCGGCGGTGTCCTCGACAAGGACGACGCGCTCGTGCCCCGGAATCTCGCCGAGCATCGCGTTGAGGAAGGTGGTCTTGCCGGTCGAGGTGCCGCCCGAGATCAGGATCGTGCGGCGGCGGCGGATCGCCTCGCGCAAGTGCGCGATCGGCTCGGCCATCGGATCGGGCATCGGCGGTTCGTCGCGGATCACGATCGGCCCACGATCATAGGCGTCGAGCGGCAGTTCGAGCAGCCGGTGACGGCGGATCGCCATGGCCCAGTTGGCGCGCGTCGCGGGCGGCCCGATGAGCTGGATGCGCGCGCCCGAACGATCGTGCGCGTCGGGCAGCGTCGCCGCGAGCAGCGGGTGTTCGCGGTTGATGCCCTGGTGACTGATCCGCGCGACCTGCTCGGCGAGGCGCTGGAGAAGCTGGTTGTCCACTTGCGGCAGCGCCACGCGCTGCATCCCGGGATGCGACGCGTCCTCGATCCACACCTCGCCGGGACGATTGACCAGTATCTCGGTCACCGTCTCGCGCTCGAGCCAAGGCCGCAGCGGCGCGAGGTAGGCGTCGAGATAGACGCTGCGCGCGAGCGGCACGGTGCCGGGAGCATCGCTGGTCACGGACGACGCCGCGCCGGGCTGGATCGGATGGACGTCGGCTGCCACGCGATCACAGGACCTGCGAGAAATCGAGGTCCTTGGCGGTGAACACGCGGATCGGCTCGCCCTGGCGGACGCGGATCGTCGGGCCGAGCGTCGAGCCCTGCTGCACCGCCTGCGCCGCCGCCTGCCCGCCGCCACCGATGACGACGCTGGCATTACCCGCAAGCGTGGTCAGGCCACCGACCACCGAGAGCAGCATCGCCGAGCCGAAGCGTTCGAAGAAATGGCTGTCGACCTTGCCGGCAAGGCCGGTCTCGCCACCGAAACCGATCGCCGGCGAGCCGATGTTGACCGACACGCCGTCGGGACGGATCAGGCGCGTCCACACCACGTAGGCGCGCTTCTGGCCCTGCTGGTTGCTGCTCTTGTACTGGCCGATCAGCCGCGAGGAGCGCGGTATCAGCACGTTCTTGCCGTTGAAGCTGCGCACGTCGGTGCTGACGATGGCGCGCACGTAACCTGGCACGTCTGTGTCGATCGCGGTTTCCAGCACGGCGGGAATGAGCGTGCCCTGCGAAACGGTGGTCGCCGGATCGAACGAGCGCGCGGCCGAGGAAGCGGCCCCGCCGACGCCGCCGATGCGCGAGGCGAAGTCGTCGTTGGCATTGCCCTTGGCGACACCGTCCGCCCCGGGGACGGCGGGCGCGGGGGCACCGGCAGGCGCGCCGCCCGCGTCGAACACGACCGTCGGGCTGGCGTGCGGATTGGACTGCGGGCCGATCGCGGTGTTGGGCGGCGCCGAGAGAACCGGCTGCGGCGCGGGCGCGGCGAGCGGACGCTGCTGCGGCTGCTGCACATTGGCTGCGGGGCTCGGCGCGGCCGCCGGAGCGACAGGCGCAGCGGCAGCCGGCACGGGCTGTGCCTGGTTTTCGACCGGTGCGTTGCGCGCGGCATCCATGCTCCACAGCGTCACCGCGCCGAGCGCGCCGACGATCAGCACGCCCGCGGCGAGGCCCATCCCGTCCGCCTTCTTGCGCTGGGTGACCTGCGGCAGGACCGAGCGCGTCGCGAGATCGATGACTTCGGCGGATTCTGTCTCGCGCGGATCGACGTCCTGCTCGGGCTTGCGACGTTCGCGGAATGCTGCGTTGGGCGCCATGATCAGTTCCCCTTCTCGAAGTTCGTGCCCGAAGCGGCGCGGGCCAGCGCGGTCCGGCCGTCCGATCCGCCGCGTGCCGCGGTGCCGGCCCGCGCCGAGGCCGACGCATCGGGTCGTACGTTCTCGAGCGTCGCCTGCGACTTGCCCGAGCGCAGCAGGATCGTGCGCGGCACTTCGTCGATCACGATCGTCGTGCCGCGCACCGAATAGTTGACCGGGCCAAGCTCACCCTGCTCGTTCTGCACGAGGATCGCGGGCACTTCCTGCTTTTCGGCCCAGAGCAGATAGGTCGCGGTGCCGTCGTCATAGACGCGCGAGGGCTGGATACGCGCGTCGCCGGTACGCCGCCAGGCGAAGTTGAGCATCGCCGGATCTGTTTCGTCGGCCGGAACGGTCCCCGCCGCCACCGCCTGCTCCTCGCCGGTCAGCGCGGCCATCATGCTCGGCGCGACCTGGTCGGCGGGCTGGGCCTTCTGCTCGGGATACGTGAAGCGCAGCATGTAGAGCGGCTTCGCCCGGGCGCTGGCGATGAGATCGAAGAAATAGATGTGGCGGTCGGTCACGACCGTCATGTTCGTGCGCGCGCCCGCCTCGAGCGGCTTCACGAACAGCAGGTTGGCGCGCTTGTTGGGCGTGATCTGCCACTTGGCGGAATCGCCCACCGCGACGTTCTCGATCGATTCCGCGTCGTCGAAGGCGATCGTCGCCTGAACGCCGAGCTGGCCGTCGATGCGGACGACCTCGTCCTCCTTGTAGAGCCGCTCCACCAGGCGGTCGTCGGCATGGGCCTGCACGCCGAACGCTAGCGCGGCGCCCGCGAGCGCCATGGCGACAAGTCTGCCGCGATTCATCGTTTGATCTCCTTGGCCGGTCCGCGACCGGTATCGTTCGAGGCGCTGCGGAAGCGGCTGCCGATGCCGCGCGTGCGCGAGGCGCTGCGCGGCGCGAGCGGCTCGATACCGCCGCCGCTGACCTGGGTGACGACGGTGCGGCGATCGCCCGAGCGCGACGCCCCCTCACCCGAACCCCCGGATGCAACGCCGCCGGGATTGGCCGCGACCGCAGGCGCGATCGAGCGGCGCGAGCTTGCCGCGGCGCTCTGGCCGTTGGTCGTGGGCGAAATCTGGTTCGGCTGCGCCGCATAGTAGCTTGCCGCCGAGGCCGCCGCGTTGCTCTCGGAAGGCCGCTCGGAGCGCGCCAGCCCGAAGACCTGCCAGCCCGCGACCATCGTGCCGACGACCTTGAACACCATGACCATCAGCGCCAGGTGCACCGCCGCGACGAGGAACAACGCCATCGCCGCGCGCCCGTCGATCTCGGTGAGATTCGAGGACAGCGCGCGGATGATCGGCACCAGCAGCTCGATCGTGATGCCGCCGCCGAGCACAACGAACAGCGGGGTGAGCGCGGTCAGCACGACGCCGCGCAACCATCCCGCGGTCAATCCGCGCGTGCCGGAAAACAGCGCCATGACGACGAAGATCGGCCCCAGCGCGAGCAGGACAGCAAGCGCGATGCGCGCGGTGAGCAGAATGCCGACGGTGCCGAGCAGCAGCATCAGCGCGCCCAGCCACATCACGCTTTGCGGGCTGAACATGCCTTGCGCCGCGCCCGCCGCGCCGTTTGCCGCGCCGCCGCCATTGCTGGTCTCCTCGGCAACCTGCGTGATCGCGGCGAAGATGATGTCGATGCGGTCGGCGAAGATCTGCGTGGCCGACCCCCTGGTGCCCATCAGCACCGAAGCGATCCAGTCGGGCCCACCGAGCGCGAGGTTCCACATCACGCCCTGATAGGCGATCCAGCTCGTCGCGAAGACGAGAACGAAACCGAGCGTGAGCATCCGCGGGGTCAGCGCCGATATCCGCAGCGACGACCGACCGGTGAGGAGCGAGATCGCGAAGAAGGCAATGTAGAGCGTCAGCAGAATCGTCAGCACGTATCCCATCGCGCCGCCCGAGGAGAACAGGCGCCCGAAAGCCGACGCGGTCATCTCGTTGGCGACGCAGTCGACGGCGCGCAGCGCGGGCGCGACGCCGCCCGATGCGGCTTCGACGAGCTGTTCGCAGGCCGCGCTCATTCGGCGGCCTCGGTCCAGATCGCCCCGTCTTCCGCGTCACCCGGCCAGTTGGCGCCGGTGAGCACCGGATACCAGGCGGCGGGCGCGTCGCCGTAGCGCTCGCGCAGCGTATCGAGCTTACGCACGGTGCTCTCGCGGCCCGAGAGCACGGTGAGCACCTCGGGCATGCCCGAAAGATCGAGCCGCACCACCACCGAGGCGTCCGACTGGCGGATCAGGAAGCAGCGCGACTGCGCGGGCAGCGTGCGGATCACGTCTAGCTCGTGCTCGGTGAGGCCGAAGCCTTCGCAATAATCCTCGAAGCGGGCGCGGGCGTTGGGCATGAACAGCATCGTCGCGGTCTGTTCGACGAGCGCGGTGGCGATCTTCGAATCGAGCGCATCGCGCGCCGACTGTGTGGCGAAGCCCACGAGCGCGTTGCGCTTGCGCAGCGTCTTTAGCCAGTCGCGGATGCGCGCGGCGAAGACCTCGTCGTCGAGCGCCTTCCAGCCCTCGTCGATCAGGATCATCGTCGGTTCGCCGTCGAGCCGCTCCTCGATGCGGTGGAACAGGTACATCATCACCGGCGTGCGCAGGCGCGGGTTCTCGAGCAGCGCGGTCATGTCGAAGCCGAGCTTGCTGGCGGTGAGGTCGAGCTTGTCCTCGGCGTTGTCGAACAGCCAGCCGTGCTCGCCCGCGCCGATCCAGGCATCGAGCCGGCTCGCGAGATCGCCCGGCTCGGGCCGCCGTGCGCCCGCCAGCAGTTCTCGGAAGTGCGAGAGGCGGCGCAGCGCGGCGTCGTTGGCATAGGCCGCGTCGACGGCGGCGGCGATGGTCGAAAGCTCCTCGGGACCATGCGCCTTGAGCAGCACGCCCAGCCAGTCGCGCAGGAAGGCGCGATTGACCGCCGTATCGGGCAGCGCCAGCGGATTGAAGCCGGTCGGATGGCCCGCGGCGATCCGCGAATAGGTGCCGCCGATGCCGCGCAGGAACACTTCGGCGCCGCGGTCCTTGTCGAACAGGATCGTGCGCGGGCTGAACTTCTGCGCCTGCGCGGCGAGGAAGTTCATCACCACCGTCTTGCCCGAGCCCGAGGGTCCGATCACGGTGAAATTGCCGAGATCGCCCTGGTGGAAGTTGAAGAAGAACGGCGTCGAGCTGGTCGTCGCGAGCAGCGTGACCGCGTCGCCCCAGTGGTTCCCGCTCGCCTGCCCCATCGCGAAGCCGTGCAGCGAGCCGAAGCAGGCCATGTTCGCGCTCGAGATCAGCGCGCGGCGCACGATATAGCTCTCGTTGCCGGGGAACTGGCCCCAGAAGCCGGGTTCGAGGTTGACGTCCTCGCGCACCGCGATCGCGCCGGCGTCGGCGAGCGCCGCCGCGCAGGTGGCGGTGGCGTCGTCGAGCGCGGAAAGGCTCGGCGAGCGCACCAGCACCGACAAGTGATGGTCGCCGAAACCGACGGCGCCGGTGCCCAGCGCATCGCGCGCGCTCATCATCTCGCGCCGTTCGGAGACGGCCTCCTCGTCGGCCGACTTCAAGCGGCGGATCGCGAGGTCGATCCGCTCGCGCGCGATCTGGCGGTCGGACGGCGCGTAGCTTTCGGTCAGGACCAGCTCCGTCGGCAGGCGCAGGAGCGCGTCGGTAAGGCCCGGCGCGGTCGAATCGGGGTAGTCCTTGAGACTGACCAGCGAGGCGAAGGTCGAGCCCGCCGACCCGCGGATTTCCATCGCGTCGAGACCGAAGCTGACCCGCCGATAGGGCAGCATGTGGCCGATGTCGGTATCGGCGGCGGGTTGGCGCACCGGGCGCATCTCGCCGTTGTAGAGCGCCGACATCAGCTCGAGCGCTTCGGAGCAGGTCCCTGACGAGCCTTCGTAATCTCCGAGCAGGCGCGCGCCGTAAGCGCCCAGCGAAGCGACCATCGCGCTGGCGGCGGCGCGCAGCGCGCGCACGTCGGCGGGATCGGCCTCGACCGGGCCCTGCCGCTTGCGCTTGAACATGCGCGAGAGCTTGTCGGGCCAGCCCGCCTTGCCGCGCGCCGGACGGCGAACGAGGGTGACGAACTGGTCGTTGACGTAAAGCGCGCCCGAAGCAGTGCGTGCGCGCCAGCGCGCGTCGATATGCGCCGAGAGCGGATCGTCGAAGGTGCCTTCCATCTCGATCTCGACGCGGCGGCGGATCACGTGATGGTAGAGCACGAAGCGCGCATCGAGCGAGGAGCGCAGCAGCACTTCGCGAGTCGCGGCATGGGCGTTGAGTTCATCGGTGTCGGCGGTCTCGAAGGCGAGGCCGGGCACCATCAGCGAGAGCATGACCGAGCCGTCGCGCAGCAGCACCACGTTCTCGTCGATCAACGCGAGATAGGGCAGGCGATCGCCGGCCAGCGCTTCCTTCGCGCCCCAGCCGCCGATCTTGCCGAAGTTTGGCTTGGCCATGTCCTGTTTCGCTCTCCTCAGGGCGCGTAGCTGTTGCAGCCCCAGCGCTGCCAGTTGCGAATCCGGGGGCATTTGCTGACTCGCGCGATCCACAAGTCGAAGACCCGCGGCTCGCGCAGGCACGCCAGATAGCCGGCGCCGTGAATCACCAGGGCCGCCGGCACTGTCCAGAAGCTCTTGGTGATCAGGAAGATCTCGGTCGTGACTGCGGCATTGATGATAAAATAGCTGAAGGTGACACCCGCGAACATCTGCGGTCGCGTGAGCGCGCGATGGACGGGGAAACGCACCAGCGCCATCAGCCCGCGCCCGCCGCCGACTGAATGCCCGATACGATCGAGCCCGCGCCGAAGAGCACGAACACCCCGATGATCACCGTCGCGCCGAAGCGCCAGTTCAACCGGCCTGTCAGCATCATGAATCCCACCGCAGCGACCGCCATGACGGCGACCGCGGTGGCCACATTACCAAGCAAGGTGCCCTGAAGCCAGCCCAAGGCGGCGACGATCGGACCGCTGCCCGCGGGATCGGCCGCCGTCTGCGCCCGCGCGGTTGCGGGCACCAGCGCCGCGATCATCGCCGCCAGCGCCAATCCTGCACTTCTGAATTTATCCAACTGCTGTCCTGCCATACGAATCATCGGGCCCTCCTCGGAGGCGCGATGACGCCGTGTCATGACAGCAATGTGACGGCCGCCGGGCAAGGCGCATCACTTCGTCGCGTATCGTCCCGTGCCGACCGGTCGCGCGAGCACCGCGACGGGCGCGACCTTTATCGATAGTTCGCACCGGCGGTATTTGGTCGTGGCGCGACCCGGAAGGCCAAGCCGCCGCTCGCGGTATCCCTTCGCGGCGAGGTGGCGGCTTGTCGCGCCGCCATCGCTTCCAGCGACGACCGCTCAGCGGCGCGAGGCGATGACCTTCGCCTGAAGCAGCCGATCACGCGCCCGAAGCGCGGCGTCGCGCGAATCCATCCATTCCCCGTTGGCGAGTTCGAGTTCGTAGCGCTCGTCGCTGTCGATGGCGTCGGTATAGGCGCGCAGCGCCTTTTCGGTCATTCCCATGCGGGCATAGGCCGTTCCGAGATTGATCAGCGTGGCCGGGTCATCGCGATCGACGCGGCGGGACTCTTCGAGCTTGGCGATCGCTGCCGCGGCCTGACCGTCGGCGAGTTCGGAGAAGGCGACGTCGTCGGTGCGCCCCGTCTGCGGTTCGATGGCCATCGAGAAGGCGGCCTGCCCGATGAGGACGGCGGCGACTAGGGCGTTGGCAGACATTCAGGTTCTCCCCTGGGTTTGGTTTCGATGCGAGCAGTCTCACTCCGAATCCCATTTCCGCCAACAAAATGACGCAACTGTCATAAAACTGCAATGGTGGTGTGAATCGCCCGGCCCCGGGCGAGTCGGGCGTCGATCGCCACCGTGGCCCGCAGGCCCCGTCATAAAACGGTCACGCAGTTACACAAAACTGTCATCCTAGCGCCAACAAACTGTCACTCCCCCCACCTAAACGCGGCTCAACGACGGCGGAGTCGCCGCGTCGTTCGACCACACAATGGGGGATCCAACGTGAAGAATATCCATGGCTTGCTGCTCGTTGGCTGCAGCGCACTCGCGCTCGCCGGCTGCGGTCCGAACGAAATCGCCTCGCCCGGCACCGGCGGCAACATCACGGTCAACAACCCGACGCCCGCGCCGACTCCCACGCCGACACCGACTCCCACGCCGACGAGCTCGCTGGTGACGCCGGCTGCCGGCTGCCCCACCATCGCCGCGTCCGGCGGTCTCGGCAACGAAGGCACGATCTCGGGTCCGACGGGTGAATACCGCGTCTGCACGCTGCCCACGACCTTCGACGCCTCCTCGACCCTCCCCTACATCGAAGGCGTACTCTACCGCATGAACGGCCGCGTCGACGTCGGTTCGGACGGCGGCCCCACGCCGGACGACAGCGACGGCCTGAGCGATACCAACGTCACGCTGAAGATCGAGCCGGGCGTCATCATCTATTCGAGCGGCTCCTCGTTCCTCTACGTGAACCGCGGCAACAAGATCGATGCCGTCGGCACCAAGATGATGCCGATCGTGTTCACCAGCCGCGACAACGTCCAGGGCCTGAACAACAACAATTCGTCCGGCCAGTGGGGCGGCGTCGTCCTCGGCGGCCGCGCGCAGGTCACCGACTGCGACGCGCCGAACGCGGCCGAGGGCACCATCGAGTGCGAACGCCAGGTCGAAGGTTCGGCCACCCCCGCCTTCTTCGGCGGCGCCACCAACGACGACGACTCGGGCGTGATGAAGTACGTCCAGATCCGCTACTCGGGCTTCACCCTCACCGGCGGCAGCGAGCTGCAGTCGCTCACCACCGGCGGCACCGGCACGGGCACCGAGTTCGACTACATCCAGTCGTTCAACAGCTCGGACGACGGCGCCGAGTTCTTCGGCGGCTACGTCAACATGAAGCACTTCATCGTCGTCGGCGCGGAAGACGACTCGATCGACTCCGACACCGGCGTCAAGGCGAACATCCAGTACGCCATCGTCGTGCAGGACAGCGATCGTGCGCACGACGCGATCATCGAGGCCGACTCGAACGACAACCGCAATGCCGTGCCGCGTCAGGACACGAAGATCTCGAACTTCGTGTTCATCAGCCCGACCGCTCCGGCCGATGCCGGCGCCGCCGTCTACTTCCGCGGCGGCACGGACTACGCGCTGCTCAACGGCATCATTCTCAGCCCCAACGACGAATGCATCCGCGTCCGTCATGCCGAGACCGTCCAGGCCTCGGGCGACGACGAGAACGGTCCGCCGGTATTCGAATCGGTTCAGCTCTCCTGCTCCAGCGCCGGTCAGTTCGTCGGCAGCGACGGCCCGACCGCCGACGACGTCGCCGGGTTCTTCAACGCTGGTTCGAACAACAACGCCACCTACACCTCGACGCTCACCAACCTGTTCATCAACGGCAGCAACGAGGGCGGGGTGACTGCGTTCGATCCCACCACGCTTTCGAGCTTCTTCGACGCCGTCGACTACATCGGTGCGGTCAAGAACGCCGCGGACACCTGGTACACGGGTTGGACCTGTAACTCGGACATCGCCGACTTCGGCGATAACACCGGCGCCTGCACCTCGCTGCCGGTCTACTGATCTCAGTCGACGATCGGGGGGAGGCGCGGGCTGCCGGAAGGCGGCTCCCCTCCCCCTTTGGTCTTGGGGCGTCAGCCCCTGCACAGAACTATCGGACCTGAAACGAGGGGGCCTACCATGTCCAATAGCAAGCAGCTTCTGGGGCTGCTCTTGCTCACCACCGCGCTGACCTTTCCCGGTGCGGCTTTCGCGCAAGGAACCGTCGGCGATACCGGCGCGACCACCGGCGGCATCGGCAACGAGGATCCGGCGGCCGACGAGGAACTCGCGGATCAGGCAGGCGTACCCGAGGACGAGGATGAGGGCCAGCAGCCCGATATCTCGATCCCCGGCGGGGACATCGTCGTCACCGGCCGCCGCATCCGCGACGTGACGCGCAGTTCCACCCAGGTCGTCTCGGTCCTCAGCAACGAACAGATCGCACGCACCGGCGAAGGCGACATCGCAGGCGCGCTCGGCCGCGTTACCGGCCTCTCGGTCCAGGGCAACGGTTTCGTCTACGTGCGCGGCCTCGGCGACCGCTATTCGCTGGCGCTGCTCAACGGGCTTCCGCTGCCGAGCCCCGAACCGCTCAGCCGCGTCGTCCCGCTCGACATCTTTCCGACGAACATCATCGCCTCCTCGCTGGTGCAGAAGACCTACTCGGCGAACTTCCCCGGCGAATTCGGCGGCGGCGTGATCAACCTGACCACCCGCGCCATCCCAGAGGAAAGCTTCCTCACGGTCAGCGCCAGCATCAGCGGCGATTCCGAGACCACCGGCCGGCAAGGCTACTCCGTCTACGGCTCGGACTACGACTGGTTCGGCTTCGACGACGGCACGCGCGACGTTCCCGGCGCGCTGCAGTCGTTCTTCGACAGCGGCGAACGCCTCTCGGGCGTCAACCGCGAGACCCAGCGCGCGATCCAGAGGGACCTCATCGAGCCGAACCTGGTGGTTCTTCAGAAGATGAAGAACATCGTGCCCAACTGGTCGGGCTCGATCACCGGCGGCACCGCCCTGGACGTCGGCAGCGACGGCCGCCTCGGCGTGATCGCGACGCTCGCGCTGTCCAACAAGTGGCGCAACCGCGTGATCCAGAAGGATTTCGCGCCCGACCAGGATCTGGCGCTGCAGCGCACCGAGGACGCGTTCACCACCGACAACCGCATCCTGTTGAACGGATTGCTGGGCTTCGGTCTCGAGCTGGGTGACCACAAGTTCCGCTGGACCAACGTCTATATCCGCGATTCGATCAAGCAGTCGGTGCTCGCGCTCGGCCAGGACTTCGAGACCGGTTACGAGACTGCCGAGCAGAACACCGCATGGTACGAACGGCAGCTCATCGACACGCAGTTCGTGGGCGAACTCGACTTCGGCGATCTCGACGTCGACCTGCGCGCGGGCTACGCCCAGACCTCGCGCGAGGCGCCCTACGAGTACAGCTTCGACTACTTCTACAACCCGAACGATCCGATCCAGGGAGTCGACGAGAACGGCAACCCGGTCAAACTGTTCCGCAACACCCTCGACGGCCAGCGCAGCGACGCCCGCGTCGCCTTCTCGGACCTCACCGAGGATCTGTACTACGGCGGCGTCGACTTCAGCTACCGGCTGAACGACTGGGTCACGGCGACGGTCGGCTATGCCTACACCGACACCGACCGCTATTCGACCCGGCGCGAATTCCGCTTCATCTCAAGCGCGTTCCCGCGCGCCTTCAGCTATTTCAGCCCGGTCAACCTGCTGAGCGACGCGATCATCGATTTCGGCGAGAACGAGGCCAACGCCGACCCCTACCAGATCGTCCTCCAGGAACTGACCGAGGATACGCCGGCGTTCGAGGCCGCGCTCAAGATCCATGCGGCCTATGGCCAGATTCGGGTCGAGCCCGTCACCGGGCTGACGGTCGATCTCGGCGTGCGATACGAAGACGCCAAGCAGACGGTCGATGCCGCCCAGGTGTTCAACACGCCGAACACCTTCGACGCCTCCACCGCGCTCGCGAACGACTACTTCCTGCCCGCCGCCACGATCACGTACGACTTTGGCAACGGCCTCCAGCTTCGGGCAAGCGGATCGAAAACGATCGCCCGCCCGCAGTTCCGCGAGTTGATCTTCCAGCCCTATCAGGACCCGGAAACCACGCGCCTCTACAACGGCAACCCGCTGCTGCGCGACAGCGAGCTGGTCAATGCCGAGGCGCGCGCCGAATACTACTTCGGGGGCACAAACCGGCTCTCGCTCGCCGGCTTCTACAAGAAGATCGACCGTCCGATCGAAGCCTACTCGACGCTCGCGGACGGCCGCGTGCGGACCAGCTTCGCCAATGCCCCGGAAGCGACGCTCTACGGCGCCGAGTTCGAGCTGCAGTACAACTACGACCTGTTCGACCTGGGCGGCTGGTTCGAAAGCAAGCGCGCCATCCTCAATGCGAACTATACCTACACGCAGTCGGACATCTCGGTTTCGGAAGGCGACGAGACCTTCATCTTCGGCACCTCGAACACCGACGCCACCTTGTACTTCCGCGATGGCGTTCCGCTGACGGGACAGTCCGACCACCTCGTGAACCTCCAGTTCGGCCTCGAGGACACCGACCGGCTGCAGCAGATCACCTTCCTGCTGTCCTATGCCAGCAAGCGCGTGGTCAGCCGCGGGTTCAACAACCTGCCCGACATCATCGAAAAGCCGGGCTTCCAGCTCGATTTCGTCGCGCGCGAGGAAGTCAATTTCCTGAACCTGCCCGTCGAGCTGAAGTTCGAAATCCGCAACATGACCGGCACCGACCACCAGGAGTACCAGAACAACGGTGCGACCCGGATCGAGATCAACAGCTACGACATCGGCACCAGCGTTTCCGCGGGCGCTTCGATCAAGTTCTAAGAGACCTCACCCCCCGGGGGCGCCCTGCCCCAGCGGTACCTTTCGACCCGCCCGCCGCAAGGCGGTCGGGTCTTTTCTATGGTGATGCCGACCGCGAATGCGCAAGACGGGGCGGCTGCCGTGATCGCGGCCTAGTCGCCGGTGGCGATCGGCCGCGACGGATCAGCGGTCCATTCGCTCCACGAGCCGGGATAGAGCCGCGCCCCACCAAGCCCGGCATGCCGCATCGCGAGAAGGTTGTGGCACGCGGTGACACCCGATCCGCACTGGCTGACGACCGCACCCCGCTCCACGCCGGCGATCAGCGGATCGAAGGCGGCGCGCAACTGCTCGACCGACACGAGCCGCCCGTCCGGCCCCAGATTGTCGCGGTAGCAGCGGCAAACGGCGCCGGGAATATGGCCCGATACGGTATCGAGCGGTGCCGGCTCGCCGCGGAAGCGCGCGGCGTCGCGCGCATCGAGGATGCGGTGCGCGCCCTCGGCGAGGCCGGAAAGGATCTCGTCGGCGCCGATCGGCTCGGGCTCGAGCGAGGCGGACGCGGTGAAGTCTCCGGCTGGCCGAGCCGCCGCATCGCCGCTCTCGACGGCACCGCCGGCCTCGCACCAGGCCTGGAACCCGCCATCGAGAACCGCGACGGCTTCATGTCCCAGCCAGCGCAGCGACCACCACAGGCGCGCCGCGTAGAACCCGCCCGAGCGGTCATAGGCGACGACCTGCATATCGCGATCGAGCCCGAGTTCGCGCAGCCTTGCTGCCAGCGTCTCGCGGTCAGGAAGCGGATGGCGACCGTTGGTTCCGTCGGACACGGACGACAGATCCTTGCCGAGGTCGACATGGACCGCGCCGGGAATACGCGCCTCGTGCCAGGCCTTGCGGCCAGCCGCGGTGTCGAAGAGATCATAACTGCAATCCGCGATCAGGACGCTGCCCGCTGCCAGCAGATCGTTCAGTTCGTCGACTTGTACGAGCGTCGAATACATCACTGCTCTCCGCGCGCCGCGGCGATCGCCTCGCTCGCCGCCGCCTCGCCGTTGGCCTTGGCGCGGCGCACGCAATCGGAGTCTTCACTGAAAGGCAGCAGCCGGTCGAGTTCACCGCACGCGTCCTGCGCGACGCGGCCCACACGGGTCATCAGCCGCTCGGCATCTTCGTCGCGCGTCAGATCGAGATCGCCGTAGAGTACGGGGATGCGCACGGTGCTCACCGCGATCGGCGCGCCGGTGTAGGGCGAACGCTCGATGGGCACGGCGACCTGCCGCGGCGCCTCGACGGTGATCGCGGGGCCGTCGCTCGGCGGGTTTTCCGCCTCTTGCGCGAGAACCGGCGCGGCGAGCAGGCCCGATACCGCTACTGCTGCCGCCAGAATGCTTCTCGCCGATCCCGTCTTCATCGCCCGTTCTCCTTGGCTGACCGGTTGCACCGATCGCATGAAGACATCGTTGATCGGGCGCAAGCTCTCGCGTCAATTCGCGTCGAAGACGTAACCCAGCGAACGCACCGTGCGCAACGGGTTGCCCGCGCCCGCAGATTTGAGCGCACGGCGCAGCCGGCCGACCCAGACGTCGACGGTGCGCTCATCCACCGCGGGCTCCTGCTTGCCGAGTGCCTGGATGAGCTGGGCGCGGGTGAAGACCCGCCCGGGATGCTCGACGAAATAGCGCAGCAGGCGGAATTCGTTCGGCATCAGCGGGACGGGCTTGCCCTTCCAGCGCGCCTGGAAGGCGGCGACATCGATCGTGAGTTCGCCTTGCGACAACCGGCTCGCCGCGCCGATCTGCTGCGTGCGCAGGTTGGCGGAGAGTATGCGGTCGAGCAGCGCGGTTCGGGTGAGCGGGCCGAGCATGTAATCGTCAGCGCCGGTGCGCATCGCGCGCTTGCGATCCTCCTGGTCGTCATCCTCGAGCACCATGGTCACGTGGGCGTTCGCGGTCAGAGGATCGCAGCGCAGCCGGCGGCAGACCTCGAGCCCGGATATCCCGGGAAGGACCCAGTCGATGAAGGCCCACAGCGATCCTTCGATAAGCGGGATCTCGGCAAGGTCGGCCCAGTGGTGGAGCACCAAGTAAAGATCGTCGTGACGGAACGGAGCGAAGCCGCCATCCAGTTCACTTGTCAGGAGAACATCGATCCTCTGCATTGCCCCAATCCATGCCGCGGGGCCCGCTTCTGCAATCGCCGCATGACGGCGACGTGACAGATTGGCGACGCTACGGTGAAATCTGCATAAAGTTCTGACGTGATCGCGCGACTCGCGGGAAGTTGTCCACAAATGTCACGGAAACGACCCGATACCGTCACCATGTTGCAACGCACAATCCCTAGGCCCGACGTGCGAAAGCGGACGGGGATCGCAAGATGGACATGCGAACAGACGGGTCAGTCTTCCAGAATATCGCTTTGGGCGCAGACAAACTCGTCGATCATCGGCGTATTCCGGAGTGGCTGGACTTGCCCGATCCGAAGCCATTCCGCCCGAAACGGCGCTATCGCACCATCTGGATTTCCGACATCCACCTCGGCACGCGCGGCTGCAACGCGGAAATGCTGGTCGACTTCCTGCGCTCGATCGAGTGCGAGACGCTCTACCTCGTCGGCGACATCGTTGACGGGTGGCGGCTGCGCAAGGGCTGGTTCTGGCCCGACGCGCACAACGAGGTCGTGCGCCGCATCCTCAAGATGGCGCACCGCGGCACGCGGGTGGTGTTCATCGCCGGCAATCATGACGAGCTCCTGCGCGATTACGCGGGACTGACCTTCGGCGGCGTCGAACTGGCGCTGGAGGCGGTTCACGTCACCGCCGACGGCCGGCGCCTGCTCGTGACGCACGGCGACAGTTTCGACGGGGTGGTGCTCTACGCGCGCTGGCTCGCCTTCCTCGGCGACCAGGCCTACGGGCTGCTGCTGCGCGCCAACATCGTGATGAACGCGGTCCGCCGCCGGCTGCACCTGCCCTACTGGTCGCTCTCGGCTTACATGAAAAAGCGCGTGAAGAACGCGGTTGCTTTCATTTCGAGCTACGAGGAAGCGGTCGCGACCGAAGCGGTCAACCGGGGCCTCGACGGCGTGGTCTGCGGCCATATCCATTACGCCGAAATCCGCGAGTTCGGCGGCATCACCTACTACAACGACGGCGACTGGGTCGAAAGCTGCACAGCGCTGACCGAGGACGCACACGGAGCGATGGCAATCATCGACTGGGCCGAGGAAAAGGCCGCCGAGAGCGCGGCGCGCGATGCGCGCGCGGCGGCCGAGGCCGCTCCGGCGCTGACCGAGACCGCCGCATGAGGCTCGCTCTAGCGACCGATGCCTGGTTTCCGCAGGTAAACGGCGTCGTACGATCGCTTTCGACAACGATCGGCGAACTCGAGAGGCGCGGCACCGCCGTCCACCGGATCTCGCCCGACCAGTTCCTCACCGTTCCCCTGCCGGGCTATGCCTCGATCCGGCTCGCGATGGCGCCGCGCTTCGGCGTGCGCCGCAGGCTGGAGCAAGCCGCGCCCGATCTCGTCCATATCGCCACCGAGGGCCCGATCGGCTGGGCCGCGCGAAGCTGGTGCCTTGCGCGTGACGTGCCCTTCACCAGCGCGTTCCACACCCGCTTTCCCGAATATGCCTCGGTCCGCACCGGCATCAGCGCCGAACGCTTCTGGCCGATCATGCGCCGCTTCCACGCGCCGAGCCGGGCCGTGCTGGTCTCGACCGCAAGCCTTGCCGACGAACTGGCCCGGCGAGGTATTGCCCGGACCCGCCGCTGGAGCCGCGGTATCGACCACACCCTGTTCAAGCCCGAAGGTCCCAGGCATCCCGCGATGGCAGGGCTCGCCGGCCCGATCCTGCTCTACGTCGGCCGCGTGGCGCCCGAAAAGAACATCGAGGCCTTTCTCGGGGCGGACCTGCCGGGCACCAAGGTGGTCGTCGGCGACGGCCCCTCGCTCGAAGCGCTGCGGCGCAAGTATTCCCAGTGCCGCTTCCTCGGCTCGCTCTCGGGCGAGCCGCTCGCCAGCGCCTATCGCAGCGCCGACTGCTTCGTCTTCCCGAGCCTGACCGACACGTTCGGCCTCGTCGTGATCGAGGCGCTGGCAAGCGGCGTGCCGGTCGCGGCCTATCCGGTCACCGGTCCGATCGACATTCTCGGCGCCGACGGACGCGGTCCCGACGGCGCGCTCGAACGGCCCGCCGGCGCGCTCGGCGAGGATCTCGCGCGCTCGGTCACGCAGGCGCTCGCGATGGGCAGGGACGATGCCCACGCGCTCGGCCGCCAGTTTTCGTGGGAGGCGGCCACCGACCAGTTCGAAGCCGCGATCAACGAAGCCCTCCAAAGCCGGCACGCCGAGCGCAAGCGCTTCGCCGCCTGATCCCGGGCAGCGCTGTCCTTGCCTGCCAGCACATTTTTTGACGGTTGATTAGTCACGCCGGTTCGGCTCCAATCACCCGCGATACGAAAGGCGCGGGAGAGAGAGATGGTGGAAGCGCGGACGGCGAAAGCCTGGCCGGCAATGGCGCTGGGAATGGCCTTGCTCGCCGCTCTGGCGATCGTCGCCTGGCCCGCGCATGGCGAGCCCGTGGTCGATCCCGGGAAAGCGGCGACGAAGGTCGCCGGGGGGTTCGCGGCCCAGTTCCCCGAAGGCGCGGCGATCTATGAAAAGCATTGCGCCGCCTGCCACGACGGCGGCGCGTTGCGTGCTCCGGCACGGATCATCATCGGCAACATGACTCCCGCAGCGATCCATGCCTCGCTGGTCGAGGGCGTCATGCAGATGCAGGGCAACGCGCTGAGCGACAAGCAGAAGATCGAAGTCGCGCAGTACCTTTCAGGGCAAGTCTACGCCGACGAGGCGGCGCTGCCGGAACCGAAGTTTTGCGCGGCCGAGCATCGCGCCTTCGACGTCTCGCGCCCGCCCGCCTTCGCCGGTTGGGGTATCGACCAGCAGGCGACACACGCCGTTCCCGTCGCCCAGGCGGGGCTCGGCAAAGCCGATCTGCCGCGTCTCAAGGTGAAGTGGACGTTCGGGTTCCCCGGCGCGAACCGCGCCCGCTCGCAACCGGCGCTCGGTGGCGGCGCAATCTTCGTCGGCAGCCACAATGGACAAGTCTACGCGCTCGATCGCGAAACGGGCTGCGTGCGCTGGGTGTTCAAGGCGGGCACCGAGGTGCGCACCGGGATCGTCCTTTCGCCCTGGACCAAGGGCGACGTGAGGGCCGATCCGCTCGTCTACTTCGGCGACTTGCGCGGCAACGTCTATGCGCTCCACGCCTTCACCGGCGAACCCGCCTGGACGATCGACGCCGACGAACATCCCGCCGCCGTGATCACCGCCGCCCCGGCGCTCTACGACGGCACACTCTACGTCGGGGTCTCCTCGCTGGAGGAGGCGAGCGCCGCCGTGCCCGGCTATCCCTGCTGCACCTTCCGCGGCTCGATCCTCGCGCTTGACGCGGCGACGGGCCGCCAGAAATGGCGCAAGTGGATGATCGACGAGCCCAAGCCGCAAGCGGGCGGCAAGTTCATGGGTCCCGCCGGCATGCCGGTATGGGCCGGTCTCGCGGTCGATCCGAAACGCGGCCACCTGCTGATCGCCACCGGCGGCAACTACAGCGGCCCGGCGACCGACCACACCGATTCGATCATGGCGCTCGATCTCGCCACCGGCGAGATCGACTGGACCTTCCAGGCCATCGCCAAGGATGTCTGGAACGTCGACTGCATCATGCCCGACAACGACAATTGCCCCGAAAACGCGGGGCCAGACTACAACTTCGGCACGGGACCGGTGCTCGCCCGCGGCAAGGACGGGCGCGACTATGTGGTCGACGGGCAGAAGGAAGGCTCCGCCTATGCGCTCGATCCCGATACCGGCAAGCTGATCTGGACGCGCAAGATCGGCCGGGGAAGCATGATCGGCGGCACCCACTTCGGCGTGGCGGCGGTCGACGGCAAGCTGATCGTCCCGATCAGCGACGCCGCGCCGCCGATGCTGAAAACCGACGTGCCCGCCCGCCCCGGCGTCTATGCGCTCGATATCGTGACCGGCGAGTATCTGTGGCAAGCGCCCGCGCCCGACCCGTGCGAGGGCCGCCCGCTGTGCCTGCGCGGCTACAGCGGCGCGGTGACCGTGACCTCGGAACTGCTCTTCGCGGGCGGCGACGACGGCTTCGTGCGGATCTACGACATGGCCGACGGCAAGGTGCTGTGGGAAATGGACACGGTGCGCGACTTCGACACCGTCAACGATGTGCCCGCGCGCGGCGGCGCGATCAGCGGCGGCGCGGCGCCGATCGTCGATTCCGGCCAGCTCATCGTCTCGTCGGGTTACGGCTTCGCCTCCAAGCTGCCCGGCAATGCCCTGATCGTGCTCGAAGCGGAGTGAGCGAGACCCGAGACGCCGCCGGGCACGCGACAGGCGACACGACCGGGCTGGCGCTGCCCGCGGATCCGGAGGCACTGCGCCGGCAAGGCGCGGCGTTCCTGACCGATGCCTTCCGCAGCTATGGCATGCTGGCGCACGACAACCGCGTTACGCGGATCGCGCGCTTCGAGGAATTCCATGGCGGCAACTCGGGCGCGAAAGCGGTGCTCGACGTATCCTATGCGGAGCCCTCGAACGCGCTGCCGACACGTCTTTTCGCGAAGTTCTCGCGCGATTTTTCGGATGCCTTCCGCGACCGGCGCCGCTTCGAGCTCGAAGGCGAAGTGCGGCTTGCCGACCTCTCCCGGCATCCAAACTTTCCGGTGGCCGTTCCCCGCGCGATGTTCGCGGACTTCGATCGCGCGACCGGCACCGGCCTGCTGATCACCGAGCGCGTCGCCTTCGGCGAAGGCGCGATCGAGCCGCTTCACGAAAAATGCATGGATCACCTGCTCGACGATCCCTTCGATCATTACCGGGTGCTGGTGGAAGCGCAGGCCAGCCTCGCCGCCGCGCAAAAGGCGGGCCGCCTCTCCCCCGATCTGGAGCGCTTGTTTCCCTACCACAGGAGCGCCGCTGAAGCGGATCTGCCCATCGGCTATGGTCCCGGCGACCTGGAGGAAAAAGTGGCAGACTGGGCCGCGCTGGCACGCGAGGCGCCCGCCGCCTTTCCCGTTTCGCTCGGATCAGGCGACTTCGCCCGCCGTCTGCTCACCGATGCGCGTGCGTTTCTGACCCACGAATCGCGAGTACGCCGCTTCCTGCAGTCCGATCCCGACTTCATCGCGCTCTGCCACTGGAACACAAATATCGACAATGCCTGGTTCTATCGCACCGCCGACGGTGCGCTGGCTTGCGGCCTGCTCGACTGGGGCATGGCGCGCCAGATGAACGTGACGACCGGCCTGTGGGGCGGCCTCTCCGCCTGCGATACCGCCTTCCTCGAAGCGAACCTCGACCGCTTGCTGGACCACTATTGCCACTATCTGGCCCGGCGCGGCGGGCCACGGCTCGACAGGGACCGGCTTGGCCTGCACTTCGATCTCTCGCTCGCGATCACCGGCCTCGCGCTGATGATGGACATACCGGGGCTGATCCGGGAGCGGGCTCCGGCTTACCGGGATGCCACAGGCCCCGTCGATCGGGTCTTCAGCGAGGGCAAGGCCGTGCAGGGCTTTGTCCTCGTTACGGGCAATTTCCTGAACCTGTGGACGCGGCGGGACTTTGGACAGAGCCTGCGCAGGATGCTGGAGACCGATCAGGCGCGCGGCAGATAGCCCAGGCTGCGCGAGATCGCGGTCGCCGCGTTCGCGACCTGCCGCGCAAGGTCCTCGCGCTTGTCGGCCGAACGCGCGCTCGGTGCCGCGACCACGAGCGCGCCGGCGACCATGCCCGCCGCGTCGCGCACCACCGCCGCCGTGCCGGTCACGCCCTCGCTCGCCTGGTCGACCGTCTGCGCGACGCCCGTCCGCCGGATCTCGGCAATCGCGCGCGCAAGGTCCTCGCGGTCGGTCTGGGTCGAAGGGGCGAGGCGTTCGGGCTCGAGCCGCGCGAGATAGGCCTCGACGACGGCGTCGGGCCGCGCGGCGAGCAAGGCGCGGCCGCCGGCGGTGGCATAGAGCGGGCGGCGGTCGCCCACCGATACCGCGAAACGCACCGCGTTGCGGCTCTCGACCACGTCGACGTAGGTAAGCCGCATGTCGTGCTCGTCGAGCACCGCGAAAAGCACGGTTTCACCCACCACCTCGACGAGCCGGCGCATGCCTTCGCGAATGAGATCGGAGGACTGGAACCGGCGCCGCGCCTCGGTGAGCGCGCTGCCGAGGCCGAAGGCCCCCGCGCCGAGCCGCCAGACCCCGTCCGCTGCGACGACGAACTGCTCTTCGGCAAGCCCGCGCAGAAGTGCGGCAAGGCTCGACTTCGGCGTATCGAGAATGCGGCTGAGATCGGCCAGGCTGAGCGGCTCGGCGCTCGCGCACAGCGCCTCGAGGATGCGGACCACGCGCGCCACCGATTGCGGCGAAGGCGCGCGCCGGTCCTCGCCGGTCATGCCCCGCTTCCGGGCTCGGCGAACGCGGGCATGACTTCGCTTGCGAACGTGCGGGCGTAGTCGAGGAAGCGTTCGGGCGCGAGGCCGGGCGGATAGCCCATGATGAAGTGTTCCACCGGCACCGTCTCGCGCAGCTTGCGGAAATGGTCGATCGCTTCGCCGGGCGTGAGCACCTGCATGATCCCACTCGCGAGGAAGCTGTCGAGGTCCATCGGCTTCATCGCCGGATCGTCGAGCCCGATCGCACCGTCCTCGGCCAGCCAGACGCCGTAGCTGTTGTTGGCGTGGAGGAAGTGGAGCGCGAGTTCATCGATCGCCGCCTGCTTGTCGCGCGCGACGACGAGCATCAGGCCCTGCAGCCAGATCCGGGCGCGCGATGGGTCCTTGCCCGCCTTGGCCAGCGCCGCGAGATAGGCGTCGCAGACTTCCGCATTGCCGAAATAGCCATCGCCGAAGCGCGCCACCCGGTCGAGCGCGCGCGGCGCGAAACCACCGATGAACAACGGCACCTGCCCGCTCGGCCCGAGCTGGCCGAGGCGCGCGCCCTTGAGCGTGAAGTGTTCGCCAGCGTGGTCGACGCTCTCACCGTTCCAAAGACGCCGCACGATGCCGAGCCACTCGTCGAGCCGCGCGCCGCGCTTCTTGAATTCGAGCCCCATCGCCTCGTACTCGCGGCGGCGATAGCCGATCGCGATCGCCATTTCGGCGCGACCGTCCGACAAGCTGTCGAGCACGGCGCAGTCCTCTGCGAAGCGCAAGGGATCGTAGAGCGGCGCGAGCGCGATCGCCGACCCCAGCCTGATCCGGCTGGTGCGCGCCGCGACCGCGCCGAGCACGACCATCGGCGAGGTCTGGTAGCCGTCGTCGGCAAGATGGTGCTCGGGAATCCACGCGCCGCCGAACCCGAGCCGCTCGGTCTCGACGATCGCATCGAGGATGCCCGCGTAGAGCTCGGCCGGCGGACGGTGCCACGCGGGCGGATTGCGAAAATCGTAAAGGTAGCCGAACGTCAGTGGGCCGGGCACGCGCCTCTCCGCAGCAGGGTCTGTTTCGACCCTACCTAGGCGCTAATTCCCGGCCGCGAAAGCCGAGCGGATCAGTTCGCGTCCATCGAATAGCCCGCGGCGCGGACGGTACGGATCGGATCGGCATCGCCGGTACGATTGATCGCCTTGCGCAGACGGCGGATGTGCACATCGACGGTGCGTTCGTCGATGTCCGAATCCATGCCCCAGACGCCATCGAGGATCTGCTGGCGCGAGAGCACGCGGTTCGGCCGCTCCATGAAATAGCGCAGCATCTTGAATTCGGTCGGGCCGAGATGGAGCGCCTCGCCGCTGCGGCGGACGCGGTGCGAGGTGGGATCGAGCTCGATGTCGGCGAACTGGAGGTTGTCGCCCGTCAGCGCCGGACGGCTGCGGCGCAGCAGCGCCTCGATCCGCGCCATCAGCTCGCGCGGGCTGAACGGCTTGGTGACGTAGTCGTCCGCGCCGGTCTTGAGGCCGCGGATGCGATCCTCCTCCTCGCCGCGCGCGGTGAGCATCACGATCGGGATGCGCGCGGTTTCCTTGTCCTTGCGGATCTGGCGGCACACTTCGATGCCGGGAACCTGCTCGATCATCCAGTCGAGGATGATCGCGTCGGGCGCCTGTTCGCGGACCATGACGAGGGCTTCCTCGCCGTCGCCGGTGCTGCGCACTTCATAGCCCTCGGCCGAGAGGTTCCACGAAAGCAGATCACAAAGCGCGGTGTCGTCCTCGACGACCAGAACACTGGGATTCATAAGCCTATGATTCCTTCTCGTCCTTAGCGTCGCGCTCGGAGCAATACTCCCCGGTCGCGGCGTAATAGACCATTTCAGCGACATTGGTGGCGTGATCGCCGATCCGCTCGAGATTGCGGGCGATGAACAGGAGCTGCGCCGCGCTGCTGATCGTGGCGGGGCTTTCCATCATGTGCGTGAGCAGCGAGCGGAACAGGGTGTTGTAGAACTGGTCGAGCTTCTCGTCGCGGCGGATCACCTCGACCGCGAGCATCGCGTCGCGCGAGCCATAGGCGTTGAGCACGTCGTGAACCATGCCCTGCGCGATCTCGGCCATGGCCGGAATCAGCGTGATCGGCTCGATCTTGGACTTGCCCTCGACCTCGATCACGCGCTTGGCGATGTTCTTGGCATAGTCGCCGATACGCTCGATCACGCCCGAGATCTTGAGCGCGGCGATCACGTCGCGCAGGTCGTCGGCCATGGGAGCCCTGAGCGCGATCGTGCGCACCGCGAGGCGATCGACTTCGGCCTCGAGCACGTCGAGCTTGGCGTCGTTGGCCACGACCTTGCGCGCCAGTTCGTCGTCGTGACGCGAGAGCGCCTCGATGCAGTCGCGGATCGCGACTTCGGCGAGCCCGCCCATCTCGGCGATCAGCCCGCGTAGCTGGCTGATTTCGCTGTCGAAGGATTTTACCGTGTGCTCGACCATCCGCATTCCTTCCTCAGCCATACCGGCCGGTGATGTAATCCTTCGTGCGGGTCTCACGAGGATTCTGGAAGACCTGTTCGGTCTCGCCGTATTCTATCAGGTTTCCCAGGTGGAAGAAGGCGGTCCGCTGCGAGACGCGCGCGGCCTGCTGCATCGAGTGGGTAACGATGACGATCGCGTATCGGTCCTTGAGTTCCTCGATCAGTTCCTCGATGCGCGCCGTCGCGATCGGATCGAGCGCCGAGCACGGCTCGTCCATGAGGATCACTTCGGGGCTCACCGCGATGGCGCGGGCGATGCACAGCCGCTGCTGCTGGCCGCCGGACAGCGCGGTGCCCGCATCGGTCAGGCGGTCCTTGACCTCTTCCCACAGCCCGGCGCGGGTCAGCGCCTTCTCGATGATCTCGTCCATCTCGCCCTTGCCCTGCGCAAGGCCGTGAATGCGCGGTCCGTAGGCGATGTTCTCGTAGATCGACTTGGGGAAGGGATTGGGCTTCTGGAAGACCATGCCGACGCGTGCGCGCAGCGCGACAGGGTCCATGCCGCCGGCGTAGATGTCCTCTCCGTCGAGCTTGATCTCGCCCGTCACGCGCGCCGCGGCGATGGTGTCGTTCATCCGGTTGAGCGAGCGCAGGAAGGTCGACTTGCCGCAGCCCGAGGGGCCGATGAAGGCTGTGACGATGCCGTTGTCGATATCGATCGAGACGTCGTCGATCGCCTTCTTGTCGCCGTACCAGACATCGACATGGCGAGCGGTCATTTTGGTGGTCTGGGTCATCAATCCTACCAGCGGACTTCGAACTTGTTGCGCAGATATATGGCGAGCGCGTTCATCGCCAGCAGGAACACCAGCAGGACGATGATCGCCGCCGAGGTGTTGACCACGAAGCCCTTGTCGATTTCGTCCGACCACAGGAAGATCTGCATCGGCAGCACGCTCGACGGGTCGGTGAGGCCATCGGGCGGGCTGGCGACGAAGGCGCGCATGCCGATCATGAGGAGCGGCGCGGTCTCGCCCAGCGCGCGGGCCATGCCGATGATCGTGCCGGTGAGGATGCCGGGCAGCGCCAGCGGCAGGACATGGTGGAACACGGTCTGCACCTCACTCGCCCCCACGGCGAGCGCGGCGTCGCGGATCGAGGGCGGCACCGCCTTGATCGCGTTGCGGCCCGAGATGACGATCACCGGCATCGTCATCAGCGCCAGCGTCAGGCCGCCGACAAGCGGCGCCGAGCGCGGAAGCTGGAAGGTGTTGATGAAGACCGCGAGGCCAAGCAGGCCGAAGATGATCGAAGGCACCGCCGCGAGATTGTTGATCGAGACCTCGACCCACTCGATCCAGCGCGTGCGCGGCGCGAACTCCTCGAGGTAGATCGCCGCGAGCACGCCGAGCGGGAACGAAATCGCCAGCGTCACCAGCATGGTCAGCAGCGAACCCTTGGTCGCACCCCACACGCCCGCGAGCGCGGGATCGGTCGAATCCGATCCGGTCAGGAACTGCCAGCTTATGCCGGAAAGCCCATTGCGGAGCATGATGAACAAGAGCAGCGCAAGGAACGCGAGGCTGAGCACAATCGCGCCGAGGCCAAGCAGGCGGAACCGGCGCTCCGCCGCGTGGCGCCTGGCGAGGCGTTTACCGAACGCTTCGGACTGGAAAGTACTACTCATAAGCTTCGCGGAACCGCTTCACCACGCGCAGCGCGATGATGTTGAGGATCAGGGTGACGATGAAGAGCACGAGGCCGAGCGCGAAAGCCGACAGCGTCTTGGGACTGTCGAATTCCTGGTCGCCGGTGAGCATCTGCACGATCTGATAGGTCACCGTCGTCATCGAGGCGAGCGGATCGGCGGTGAGCCGCGCGGTCGCGCCGGCGGCCATGACCACGATCATCGTCTCGCCGATCGCGCGGCTGACCGCGAGCATGACCCCCGCGACGATGCCGGGCAGCGCCGCGGGCAGAACGACCTTCTTGATCGTCTCCGAGCGCGTCGCGCCCATCGCCAGCGAGCCGTCGCTCATCGCGCGCGGCACCGCCGCGATCGAATCGTCGGCCATCGAAGAAACGAACGGGATGATCATCACCCCCATCACGAGCCCGGCGGCCAGCGCGCTCTCGGTCGAGGGATTGGAGTAGCCGAGCGAGGCGGCGAGATCGCGGATCGCGGGCGCGATCGAGAGCGCCGCGAAGTAACCGTAGACCACCGTCGGAACGCCCGCGAGGATTTCGAGCGCGGGCTTGGTCCAGCGACGCACGCGCGCGTCGGCGTATTGGGTGAGGTAGATCGCGCTCATCAGGCCGAGCGGAATGGCGACGATCATCGCGATGATCGCGCCGATGTAGATCGTGCCCCAGAACAGCGGGACGGCGCCGAAGTTCTCGTCAATGTCCGCGCCCATCGCATTGCCGGGCGACCAGTGCGTGCCGGTGAGGAAGGCCCATGGGGAGACGTCGCGGAAGAACAGGCTCGTCTCGAAGACCAGCGAGGCGATGATACCGAAGGTGGTGATGATCGCGATCAGCGAGGCCGCGAGCAGAAGCAGCATCACCGCGCGCTCCACCCGGGTCCGCGCGGGAAATTCCGGCTTGATCCGCGTATAGCCGTAAGCCCCCCCGGCGAAGGCGAAAACCGCGACCACGAGCAGGCCGAGCAGCGCATAGCGGGTCTGCGCCGCGCGCATAGGCTCGGCGAGTTCCTGCGCCAGCGGGTTGAAAGCCACCATCGTCGGGTCATTCGCGATCGAGCGCGTCTCGGCAAGGATCGCGGCGCGCTCCATGTCGGAGGCGGGCAGTTGCGCGGCGGCGGGATCGGCCATGACCGCCTCGTTCACCAGCCCCGGCGAGACCGAGGACCAGATCGCGAAGCCGAGCAGCGCCGGAATCACGATCCACAACGCAAGGTGCAGCCCGTGATAGTTCGCCGTGGCCCGCATCGAGCCACGGCCGCTGTAAAGCAGGCGCGCCTTGGCCCTGGCGGTGAACCATCCGGTCACGCCCAGGGCCGCGATGGCCGCAAGAACGACGGCAAGCATCATCGGTGGCGTCGCGGCCTCACTTCAGCTCGGCGGGATCGAGCAACGTCATGTTGGCGACGACCTCGGCGTTCTTCTTGCGGACGTCCTCGGGCGCGATCACCATGCCCTTGGCCTTGAGATAGCCGTCCGGCCCCCAGGCGCTGACCCATTCCTTGACGTAGTCGCCAAGCCCCTTGATCGGCGCGAGGTGCTGCTTCTTGACGTAGATGTAGAGCGGCCGCGCACCGGGATAGCTGAAATCGGAGATAGAGGCGTACGTGGGCTCGACCCCTGACATCGGGATGCCCTTGAGCGAATCCGGATTCTCCTCGAGGAACGAGAAGCCGAACACGCCGATCGCCTTCGGATTCTGCGAGATCTTCTGGACGATCAGGTTGTCGTTCTCGCCGGCATCGACATAGGCGCCGTCCTCGCGGATCTGGTGGCAGACGGCCTCGTACTTGTCGGCATCGCTGTCCTTGAGCGCGGCGGTCGCGGCGTCGGTCTTGCAGCCGGCCTCGAGGATGAGTTCCTTGAGCGCGTCGCGCGTGCCCGAGGTCGACGGCGGGCCGTAAACGAGGATCGGCATGTCGGGCAGCGCCGGATTCACGTCCTTCCACGTCTTGGCCGTATTGGGCTCACCGAAGGGATTGGCCGCGAGCGCCTTGTAGATGTCGGCAGGCGTGAGTTCCATGCCCGGACCCGACTTCGCTTCTGCGAAGGCAATGCCGTCGATGCCGACCTGAACCTCGACGATCTCGGTCACGCCGTTCTTCTGGCAGTCCTCGTACTCGGATTTCTTCATCCGGCGCGAGGCGTCCTCGACATCGGGATGCTGCGCGCCGACGCCGGCGCAGAACAGCTTCATGCCCGCGCCCGTACCGGTCGATTCGATCACCGGGCTCTTCTGGCCGCCCTGCGCGAACTTTTCGGCGACCGCCGTGGCGAAGGGGTAGACCGTCGACGAGCCCACGGCGCGGATATAATCGCGCGCTCCGGAGGCGCCGCCCCCGGAGCCGCCGCAAGCGGCAAGGGCTAGCGCCGAGGTGGCGGCGAAAGTGAAATTACGGATGATGCGCATGGAAAACCCCTTGGCCTCATAATCTGCGGCGCTCCTATGGGCCCGTGATGACAGTTCAGTGACAGTTTGATGACTAATTCGCCGGCACCGTCCTATTACGCCTGTTTCGCGTCCGAACTGGCACGTCCTCGCTATCGATACGCCGGGACCGCGAGTGCCGCCGGCCCTTCGTCACGGTCGCGCAATTCCGGCGCGCCGTCGCGAGGGGGCCGTAGCACTGGTCTTGCCGGTTTGAAAGGCGTGTCGCGACCCCCGCGCGTCTCGTCACGCTCGGGAATCCCGTTTCTAGAAGTCGACTTGCGCGCGCACGGCCATGGTATCGACGCCGTAGGACCGGTCGTCGCCCGCCGCCGGATGGACGGCGGCGTCGTACTCGAGGTGGGCATAGCTGAGGAACAGCTTGGTATAGTCCGTCTGCGACCACGCGAGCGCCAGTTGGTAGCTCTTCTGACGGCCGCCGATGATGCCTTCGTCGCTGAGGTCGAGATAATCGTAGCGCGCGCTCACCTGGACGGCGCCGATCCCGCCTTCGCCAAAGGGCCGCGCGGGCTTCACCCGACCGAACATGCCGTGCTTGTACGCGCGGCTGTCGCCTTCCGTCAGGAAATAGCCGACCTGGACATAACCGCCGAAGAACGTCGGGTCGGCGAGGCCCGGTCGCGAGACCGACTGCCAGAACGCCTCGCCCGAGACATCGAGGCGCCCGGCGATCACCGCGGATTCGAGCCCGAGCCCAGTCTCGCCGCTGGCGGCGATGAGACCGGTATCGATGAACCGCTCGTCCGTGCCGTGCAGGAATGGGCGCTGGCGGTAGCGGACGGAAGCGCCGTCCCCATTGAGGTCGGTGCGATGGAGCGAGGCACCGAGATGAAGCTGCGCCCCGCCCAGCTTCGGCGCATAGACCACGCGCCCGTCGAAGCTGAGATTGCTGTTGGGCAGCGCGGCATAGTTGTCGGTGAAGACGCCGCCCTGCAACAGCAGGTCCCCCGCCTCATAGCTGAGCGAGGCGCCGACCCGCCGCTCGAAGCCGAAGGCGTCGGTAAAGGCGGCACGCTCGGTGAACGGGAGGTAGAGACTGCTGGTGAGTTCCTCGAGCGACTGGAACGGATTCTGGTGGCCGACGGTGACAGTCAGGCCCTTGTCCTCGTACGTGAGGAATGCGTCGGTAATCGCGAGGTCGGACCCGAAGCCCGCCTCGAACTTGTAGCCGAAGCCGCCGGGGATCGTGCCTTCAACCCCGAGACGGGCGCGGCGCACCTCGCTGGAGAAGCCGTCGTCACGGCCGGCGGAATCGGGCGCATCGAAGAATCCGGCATCGAGGTTGACCCGCCCGCGCACCTTGAAGCTCCAGCCGCCCTCGCCCGTGATCACGGGTGCCCCTTTCCAGGCGATGTCGACCGACGGCGCCATCGCCTTTGCCCGCGCCTCGGCGAGGTCGGCAGCCTGGCTGGCGACCGAGTCCGCCATCCCGGCGGCGCTATCTCTTGCCCTGTCGGCCGCCACGCTCGCGGCCTCGGCGCGCGCATTGGCTTCGGCAAGCCTGCTTTCGAGCGAATCGATACGGCTCGCCATCGCCTTCATCTGCGCCCGCAAGTCGGCGAGTTCACGCGCGACGGCGGCGGCGTCGGGCTCGGTGGCCCCCTGCGCGAGCGCCGGAACCGCGCAGCCGCTCGAAACCGACAGGGCCAACGCCGTGATCGCGTATCTGTTCATGATCGTGGCCCCTCCCGGGATTGCTGTTCCGTTGCCGTTTCGCGGCGCCCCTATGACTAAATTGTGACGAACTTATCAAGCGCCCAAACGCCGAAGGCCGAGCGAACGGCGGACAGCGCGGGAACAACCGGCGCCGTCAGTCGCGCCGCAGCGGCAGCATCATCGACGCCGTCGTGCCCGCCCCGGGGCGGCTGGTGATGTCGAACCGGCCGCGATGGCGCTCGACGATGTGCTTGACGATCGAGAGGCCGAGCCCGGTGCCGCCGGCGGCACGGCTGCGGCTGGTGTCGGCGCGGTAGAAGCGCTCGGTCAGGCGCGGCAGGTGCTCGGGCGCGATGCCGTCACCCTCGTCACGCACCGCGATCAGCAGCCAGCCGGTCTCGGTCGCCTCGAGCGAGACCGTCACCGGGCCGCCGGGCCTCCCGTACTTGAGCGCGTTGTCGATCAGGTTGCGCAGCACTTGCGCGAGCTGGCCGCGATCGCCCGCCATCTTCGCGCTCTCGCAATTGGCGACGACGCTAACTTTGGCATCGCCACGAAATTCGCCCGCCGTCTCGCGCGCGAGCTGGACCATCTCGATCGTGTCGGACGGCACCTCGTACTTGCTCGCCTCGATCCGCGAGAGGCTCATCAGGTCGGCCACGAGCGCCTGCATGCGCAGCGCCTCGTGACGGATCGTGTTGAGGAATTTCTCGCGCGTCGCTTCGTCGCCGCCCGCCTTGGGGTTCATCAGCGTCTCGACATAACCCAGCACGGTCGCCAGTGGGGTGCGCAGTTCGTGGCTGGCGTTGGCGACGAAGTCCGCGTGGGCGCGCGCGTTGCTCACCTGGACCGAGAGGTCGTAGAGGCTCACCAGCCGTTCGCCCTTGCCGACCGGCTTGCAGTCGATTTCCCAGACGCTGCCGCCGACCGACAGGCCGGTGATCTTCGCGGTTCCGCCGGCCTCGCTCAGAATGATCCGCACGGCCTCGGGATCGCGGATCGCGATGCGCACGTCCTGGCCGACGATGTGCGATCCGAGCAGGCCCTTGGCGGCGGCATTGGCAAAGCTGACCTGGCCTCGCGAGATCACGAGCGCCGGGGTTTGCAGTTGCTCCAGCAGGTTGACACCATCGACGGCCATGCGCGCTCCTTTATCCGCGCCCGGGCCTTGTGGAAAGGTCCATCCGCGCGGCGCGCGTGCGGATTGGCGAACGCCCCCGCCCCGACTCCGGCCAAGCGCCCCGCGCCGCCGAACCTTCGCGCAATCACCTACTGGCGCTTGCCTTGACCCGAGTGTTATGCTGCACTTGCGAGAGACAGAGACGATCGGGGAGTCAGGCGCTTTGCGCTCCATTGAGCACGACCACGCATGAGTGGTTTCACCGCAGACCGCCTGCTCCTGTTCGGCGCCACGGGCGACTTGTCGAAGCGGATGTTGCTGCCCTCGCTCGCCGCGCTCGACGCCGACGGCCTGCTCGACCCCGCGATCGAGATCATCTGTACCGCCCGCACAGACCTCGACGATCGCGGCTTCCGCAACTTCGCGCGCGAATCGCTCGAGCAGTTCCTGCCCGCCGACCGGCGCGGCGGCATGGCGACCTTCCTCAACCGGCTGAGCTACCAGAGCCTCGACGCTTCGAGCACCGAGGGGTTTGAGGCGCTCGCCAGGAAGGTGGGAACGCCCGAACGGGGCATCGCGATATTCCTTTCCACCGCGCCGAGCCTGTTCGAGCCCACGATCCGCGGCCTCGCGGCCAGCGGCCTTGCCGGCGAAAACGTGCGCATCGGCCTCGAAAAGCCGCTCGGCATCGATCTGGGTTCGAGCTGTGTGATCAACGATGCCGTCGCCACGGCCTTTCCCGAGGACCGGATCTTCCGGATCGACCACTACCTCGGCAAGGAGACGGTCCAGAACCTGCTCGCGCTGCGGTTCGCCAACATCATGTTCGAGCCCTTGTGGAACGCCTCGCACATCCATCACGTGCAGATCACCGTGGCCGAGACGGTCGGCCTCGAATCGCGCGTCGCCTATTACGACGATTCGGGCGCGCTGCGCGACATGGTGCAGAACCACATGCTCCAGCTCCTCGCACTCACCGCGATGGAAGTGCCGGTGCAATACGATTCCACCACGGTGCGCGACGAGAAGGTGAAGGTCCTGCGCTCGCTGCGCCCCGTGCCCACGAGCGACACCGTCACCGGCCAGTACCGCGCCGGCGCCATCGGCGGCGCGGCGGTGCCCGGCTACGACGACGAGCTGGGCAAGGATTCGACGACCGAAACCTTCGTCGCGATCAAGGCGCATATCGACAACTGGCGCTGGAAGGGCGTGCCGTTCTACCTGCGCACAGGCAAGCGCCTGCCGCGCCGCACGACGGAGATCATCGTCCAGTTCCGCGACGTGCCGCACTCGATCTTCTCGGGCCGCAGCGCGCGGCTCCAGCCTAACCGGCTGGTGATCGGCATCCAGCCGTCCGAGAACATCAGCATGTCGGTGATGGCCAAGGTACCGGGGCTCGACCGCGACGGCATCGGCCTGCGCCCCGTCCCGCTCGACATCGCCATGCCCGAAGCCTTTTCCGGGCCGCAGCGGCGCATCGCCTACGAACGCCTCCTGCTCGATCTGATCGAGGGTAACCAGACGCTGTTCGTCCGGCGCGACGAAGTGGAGGCGCAATGGGAATGGATCGACGCCATCCGCGCCGGCTGGGAGGAACAGGGGCAGGAGCCCAAGACTTATACGGCTGGAAGCTGGGGGCCCTCGGCGGCGATCGCGCTGGCCGAGCGTGACGGTGTCACGTGGCACGAGTAGACGAGACCGAATGACGACCGCCGCCTTGCTCGATCCAGTCCGGCGAGCGGTACGGGAGCAAGACCGATGACCGAACTTCATCCTGCCGTGGCGCAAGTGACCGCACGCATCGTCGAGCGTTCGCGCCCGAGCCGATCGCGCTATCTCGAGCTTGTCGCGCGCGAGGAAAGCAAGTTCGCCGACCGGGGATTCCTCTCGTGCTCCAACCTCGCGCACGGCTTCGCCGCGGCGGGCGAGGACAAGGATTCGATCGCGACGCAGCGCGGGCCGAACCTGGCGATCGTCACCGCTTACAACGACATGCTCTCGGCGCATCAGCCTTATGGCCGCTACCCCGAGCAGATGAAGCTCTTCGCGCGCGAGGCCGGCGCGACGGCCCAAGTCGCGGGCGGGGTTCCGGCGATGTGCGACGGAGTGACCCAGGGCTTCGACGGCATGGAGCTGTCGCTGTTCAGCCGCGACACCATCGCGCTGTCGACCGGCATCGCCTTGAGCCACGCGATGTTCGACGGCATGGCCCTGCTCGGCATCTGCGACAAGATCGTGCCCGGGCTCGTGATCGGCGCCTTGCGCTTCGGCCATCTGCCCGCGGTGTTCATCCCCTCCGGCCCGATGCCGAGCGGCATCGCCAACAAGGAAAAGCAGAAGACCCGCCAGCTCTATGCCGAAGGCAAGGTCGGCCGGGACGAACTGCTCGCGAGCGAGAGCGCGAGTTACCACTCGCCCGGCACCTGCACCTTCTACGGCACCGCCAACTCCAACCAGATGATGATGGAGATGATGGGCCTGCATATGCCCGGCGCCGCCTTCGTGCCGCCGAACACGCCCTTGCGCCAGGCGCTCACCCGCTCCGCCGTGCATCGGCTCGCGCGGATCGGCCGCAAGGGCAACGATTTCCGGCCGATGGCCGAAGTCGTCGACGAGAAGGCGATCGTCAACGCCTGCGTCGGCCTGCTTGCGACGGGGGGCTCGACCAACCACGCGATCCACCTGCCGGCCATGGCGCGCGCGGCGGGTATCCTGCTCGACTGGCAGGATCTGGCCGATCTTTCGGCGGCCGTGCCGCTGATCGCGCGGGTCTATCCCAACGGCTCGGGCGACGTGAACCACTTCCACGCGGCGGGCGGCATGGGCTACGTGATCCGCGAACTGCTCGGCGCCGGCCTCGCGCATGCCGACATCATGACCGTCTCCGAAGGCGGCATGGCCGACTACGCGAAGGAACCCAGGCTCGAGGGCGACGCGCTCGCCTGGCACGACCTGCCCGAACAGAGCGGCGATGACACGATGCTCCGCCCGGTCGCCAGGCCCTTCCAGCCCGAAGGCGGGATGCGCCTCGTCGAAGGCAATCTCGGCCGCGCCACCTTCAAGACCAGCGCGGTCGAAGCCGAGCGCTGGACGATCGAGGCGCCCTGCCGCGTCTTCGACACGCAAGAGCAAGTGGCGAAGGCCTTCGCCGCGGGCGAACTCGACCGCGACGTCGTGGTCGTCGTGCGCTTTCAGGGCCCGCGCGCCAACGGCATGCCCGAACTGCACAAGCTGACCCCGCCGCTGGGCGTGCTCCAGGATCGTGGCCACCGCGTGGCGCTCGTCACCGACGGGCGCATGTCGGGCGCCTCGGGCAAGGTCCCCGCCGCGATCCACGTGACGCCGGAGGCGCTGGCCACCGTGGCGGGCGAGTGGGGGCCGCTCGCCTACCTGCGCGACGGTGACGTGGTGCGCCTGTCCGCCGAGGACGGCACGCTGTCGACGAGCGCGGACCTTTCGGGACGCGAGCCCGCCACGCCGCCGCCGGAGGAGATGGGCATGGGCCGCGAGCTATTCGCGATGTTCCGCCTGAACGCGGGCGGCGCGGAACAGGGCGGCTCGGCCATGCTCGAAGTGGCGGGACTGTGATCGCGTGACCAGCCTCGTCGCCCTCGACATCGGAGGAACCCACGCCCGCTTCGCCCACGCGGAGATCGGCGCGGACGGCGCGGTCGCGCTCGACGAGCCGGTGACGCTCAAGACCTCCGACTACGTCAGCCTCAACACCGCCTGGGAGGATTTCGCCCGCAAGTCGAACCGGCCCGTGCCGCGCAACGCCGCGATCGCGATCGCCGGACCGGTGACCGGCGAGACGGTGCGCATGACCAACAACTCCTGGGTTCTGCACACCAGCCGGCTCGACCAGCAGCTCGGGCTCGACAAGGTCACCCTGATCAACGATTTCGGCGCGGTCGCCCATGCCGCCGCCAACGCACCCGCCAGCGATTTCGTCCATCTCGCCGGCCCCGACGCCCCCCTGCCCCAAACCGGCACGATCAGCGTGATCGGCCCCGGCACGGGGCTCGGCGTCGCGCATTTCCATCGCTATCCGGGCGGCTACCACGTCCAGGCGACCGAGGGCGGCCATGTCGACTTCGCGCCGGTCGACCACATCGACGACGCCATCCTCGCACGACTGCGCGCTCGCCATCGCCGCGTCTCGGTCGAACGGATCGTCGCGGGACCCGGCATCGTCGAGATCTACGCGGCGCTCGCGGCGATGGAGAGCCGCCCCGTGCCCGAACTCGGCGACAAGGCGATCTGGCAGGCGGGCATGGACGAGAGCGATCCGATCGCGGTCGCCGCGATCGACCGTTTCTGCATGGCGCTCGGCAGCGTCGCGGGCGACTTCGCGCTGGCACACGGCGCGAGCGCGGTCGTCATCGCGGGCGGCCTCGGCTACCGCATCCGCGAGACACTGGTGCGCTCCGCCTTCGCCGACCGGTTCCGCTTCAAGGGCCGTTACGAGCAGATGATGGCGGGCCTGCCCGTCAAACTGATCACCCATCCGCAACCCGGGCTGTTCGGCGCGGCCGCGGCCTTCGCCAGGGAGCACCTTGCATGAGCGATCTTTCCGCCCCGACCGAAAACATCATGCGCATGGCCCCGGTCATTCCGGTGCTGGTGATCGACGACGTCGCGCATGCCGTCCCCATCGCCCAGGCGCTCGTCGCGGGCGGGTTGCCGGTGCTCGAAGTAACGCTGCGCACCCCCTGCGCACTCGAAGCCATCAGGGAGATGAAGCAGGTGGAGGGGGCGGTCGTCGGTGCCGGCACCGTGCTCAACCCGAAGGACCTCGAGGCGGCGCTCAAGGTGGGCAGCGAGTTCATCGTCTCGCCGGGACTTACCAAGAAGCTTGGCAAGGCGGCGATCGAGGCGAAGGTTCCGCTCCTGCCCGGCACCGCCAATGCCAGCGACATCATGACCGGGCTCGACCTGGGCTTCACCCGCTTCAAGTTCTTTCCCGCGGTGGCATCGGGCGGGATCGCCGCCCTGAAAGCCATCGGCGGACCGTTCGGAGGCGTGAAATTCTGTCCGACCGGGGGCATCAGTCTCGAAACCGCGCCCGACTGGCTCGCGCTCGACGCTGTGATCTGTGTCGGCGGAAGCTGGATCGTGCCCAAGGGGCCGCCGGATACCGCCGGCATCGAAGCCGCCGCCCGCGCCGCCAGGGAGCTTGCCCGATGACCGGTATCGCCGACCTCGACGCCCGCCTCAAGGAACTTCACCAGCGCACCCACGAGACGCCGCTGTTCAACCCCGTGTTCCAGCTCGCGATCGAATTGTCCAAGAAGCTCGAGGCGGGCGAACTGGGCCTCGACGATTTCGAGGGGCTGGTCGCCGAGATGGAGTGCGAGGGCCTGCGCGCCCGGGCCGCCCGGCTCGACCGGATGCTGGCGCCGATGGGCCTCGAAGCCAACGACGAGCGGCTGTGCGAGGCGGCGAGCGAAGACGACTTCACCGCATTCGCGGTGCGCTGGCAGCGCCCCTCGGCGCACGTGGTGTTCACCGCGCACCCGACCTTCCTGCTTACCAAGGCGCAGACCGAGGCGGTGGCGACGTCCGCTTCCTCGGGCGATTTCAGCACCGCGACGGTATGTGTCGCCGATCCGACGCGAGACACTATCACCCTCGAATACGAGCATGACGCGGCGATGCAGGCGATCACGCGCGGGCAGGCGGCGCGCGCGCGCATCACCGCGCGGCTGCTCGATCTCGCCGCCTCGCGCTGGCCCAAGCAGTGGAAGAGCCTGCGCCCGATCCCCGTGCGCTTCGCCACCTGGGTCGGCTACGACATGGACGGGCGCACCGACATCTCGTGGAACACCTCGATCCGCTACCGCCTTCAGGAGAAGGCGCTGCGGCTCAAGAGCTACGCCGAGATGCTCGCCGGGGCCGTGCCCGAAATCGCCGAAAAGCTCGAACGTGCGCACGCGCACACCGCCGAGATGGCCGCGCGCTTCGGCGAGGACCTGTCCGAGCCCGAGGCGCTGTCGGCGGCCGCCAATGCGCTCACCGAAGACCACCCCGACAAGATCGTCAGTCTCGGCCCGATCATGACCGAGCTTGAGGAAGAGGCGCGCCACGCCGACCAGGCCAAGGCCCGCGACATCCTCGTCGTCGTCTCGGCGATGAAGGCCGACGGGCTCGGAATGGGCTGGATCCACTTCCGGGTGAACTCCTCGCAGCTCCAGAACGCGATCCGCCGCCGCATCGACAAGCGCGGCACGCTCAACCTCGCGAGCCAGGCCGCGCTGGTGAAGATGCGCGAAATCCTCGCCGAGGCGAAACCGCTCCGGTCGAACTTCGCCGCGCTGGCGATCGAGAATTCTACAGCGGTGCGCCAGTTCCTCGCGATGGCGCAAATCCTCCACCACATCGATGCAGACTCCCCGATCCGCATGCTCGTCGCCGAATGCGAGCAGCCGACCACGGTGCTCGCCGCGCTCTACTTCGCGCGGCTGTTCGGGATCGAGGACAAGGTCGACGTCTCGCCCTTGTTCGAAACCGAGAGCGCGCTCGAACACGGCGGCCGCTTCCTCGATGCCGTCCTCGCCGAGCCCGCCTACCGCGACTATGCGAGGAAGCGCGGTCGGATCGCGATCCAGACCGGCTTTTCCGACGCGGGGCGCTTCGTCGGCCAGATCCCGGCAAGCCTCGCGATCGAGCGGCTCCAGGGCCGGCTTGCCGAGGCGATGGTGGCGAACGGGCTTACCGACGTTTCCGCGCTGATCTTCAACACCGGCGGCGAATCGATGGGCCGCGGCGCGCATCCCAACAACCTTGCCGACCGCTTCGACTGGCAGATGTCGCCCTGGGCGCGGCGGCGCTTCCTGCGCGCGGGCATCCGGCTCGAACCCGAGGTCAGCTTCCAGGGCGGCGACGGCTACTTGTGGTACGGCTCGCCCGAACTCGCGCTGGCGACGATCACCCGCTTTTGCGAAAAGCCGCTGTGGGGCGCCGATCCCGACGCGCCGGCCGACCCGTTCTATCGCCGCACCGACATCAGCCTCGACTTCTACCGCGCGATCCGCAGCGCGCAGCACGAACATCTGGAAAGCCACACTTACAGCCGCGCGATCACCGCGTTCGGGCTAGGCCTGCTCAACGACACCGGCAGCCGCAAGTCGCGGCGCCAGTCCGATCTCGCCTCCGACCGCACGATGAGCCTGAGGCAGATCCGCGCCATCCCGCACAACGCCATCCTGCAGCAACTCGGCTATCCGGTGAACCTGATCGCGGGCATCGGCACCGCGGCGGAAGGCAACCGCGAGGAAATCGCGGCGCTGCTGCGCGACAGCCCGCGCGGACGCGAACTGATCCGGCTGGTGCGCGCGGCGAACGCGCTGGCCTCGATCAAGACCGTGGCCGCCTTCGGCGAGCTGTTCAACTCGGCCTACTGGGCAAGCCGGCCCTATCGCGGCGACGAGGCGCACATCTCCGATGCCTGCCTGAAGCTGGGCGAATATCTCACCAAGGACGACCGCACCGGCGTGTTTCGCCGCCTCGCTTCGCGCCTCAGGGTCGACGCGCTCAAGCTGCACCGCCTGCTCGAGCTGATTCCCGACGAATCGCCGATGCCCGACCGCGAGCAGACCCGCCGCAGCCTCGGCGCGCTGCAATCGATCCGGCTGGCGCTGTTCAAGTACATGTTCCTGCGCGCGGTAACGATGCCCGCCTTCAGCCGCGCCAACGACATCAGCCGCGACGACGTGCTCGAGATGTTCTTCACCCTGCGTGTAGAAGACGGCCTCGCGCAGCTTCGCCGCGCCTTCCCGATCCATTTCCCGCGCATCGAGGACTTCTCGGTCGAGTGCCCGAGCGACTATCCCGATTCCGGCGCGAGCGGCTACGGCCAGATCCACCAGGACTTCATCGACCCGATCGAGCGCAGCTACAAGCTGGCGTTGCGCATCACCACCGCTATCGCCAACGAATTCGGCGCACACGGATAAAACGGTCCCGTCCGCCATGGTCTCGTCACGCGAAGGTGCCACCGCCCCGGCCATGCATTTCGAACTGGTCCAGTCGATATCGCTCGCCGGCTCGTTCGAGGTCGCGAACGACGATCGCGCCGGGATGACCGCGCGCGCCGCGTGGATCATCGACGGCGCGACCGATCTCGGCGAGCCGGGACTCGTCGGCGCGAGCGGCGGTGCGGAGTGGCTGTCCTGCGTGGCCGATCGCGCCTTCGCCACCTGTGACGACCTGCCTGTCGACGCGATGTGCCGTGCCGCCGCCGCCGAGGCGGTCGCGGCCTACGAACGCGATCGCACGCGCGAGCCGGTGGCGCGCTGGGAACTGCCGCGCGCGGCGCTGTTCGCGGCACGGCTGCACGCCGAGCGGCTCGAGTTCGCCTGGATCGCCGACTGCTGCGCCTATCTCGTCGACGCGCGCGGCGCGGTCCGGCTCGGCCCTCCAGCCGACATCGGCGACGGCGAGGAACGCACCGCGGCCGCATTGGCCGAACACGGCCTGGGCGCGGCGAAACGGCCCGGACCGATCCTCGAGTTTCTGCGCGAGGCCCGCTCGCAGGCGGGACCGGATGGCTTCGGGGTCGAGAACGCAGGGCTCGCGAAGCTCCAGACGGGCTCGGTGGCATGCGCCGCCGGGGCCAGCCTGGTATTGATGACCGACGGCTTCTCGGCGCTGCTCGACCGGTACGACCTCGTCACGCCGGACGAACTCGGCCGGCGGCTCGCCGCCGACGGGCTCGACGGCCTGGTGCGCGAGATGCGCGCCGCCGAGGCGCGGGACGCGCGCTGCGAGCGCTGGCCGCGCTTCAAGGTTTCGGACGACGCCACCGCACTCTGGCTGCGGATCGCCTGACCGTCCGTAGCAATCGCCCGCGTTAACTTTCGAAGGCCGCGAGTCCCCGCGCGGTACACCTTTGGCCGCCCCACTGGCGATTCATTAGGATATGCGCGATATTGTGCGTCAACGCCGTGCCAGAATTTCGGGGAACGTTTCAAAATGAAGGGCCGCATCCTGCTCGCTACCGCCGTCGTCGGTCTCGCCGCGATCGCCGGGGGTCTGCTCGTCGCCAATCCGCCCGCCAAGCCCGAGCCCGCCTCGCTCGCCGCCGCCGAAGTGGCAGAGGCGAAGGTGGCCGCGCCCGATCCGATCGCGGAAAACGGCGTCGCCCAGGCGCCGGCGGTCGAGCCGGAGGAAGCGCCCGCGGTCAGCAACGAATTCACGATCAAGCACATCCTGCCGATCGAAGGCCCGATCAAGTACGGCGAGTGGCACTGGGACGAGAGCGAGGCCCCCGCCGAGGGCCCGATCGTGATCACGGTCGATCTCGACGCGCGCGTGCTCTCGATCTTCCGCAACGGCTACGAGATCGGCGCGGCCGCCGTCCTGCTCGGCACCGAAGACAAGCCGACCCCGCTCGGCGTGTTCCCGATCACGCAGAAAGCGCGGCATCACGTCTCCAATCTCTACGATGCGGAAATGCCCTACATGCAGCGGCTGACCAACGACGGCATCACTCTCCACGGCTCGAAAGTGGAGTGGGGCTATGCGAGTCACGGCTGCATCGGAATGCCCGAACCCTTCGCGGCGAAGGTCTTTGCCCAGACCAAGCTGGGCGACCGGGTGTTCATAACGCGCGGCAAGATGGTCGGCCTGGGCGATTCACTTGTCGATTCCTGAGCCCAAATGCGGCAGAGTGGCTGGGCCGTAACGGTAATCCCGGCCCCCCTGATCGCTCGGGATTTGCTTTCGGTCTTTTGGCCGGAAGGCCGGGGAAGCAATCGAGGGTAAATGAGACGGGCCACCCTCGATTGCTTCACCCGGGTATTTCCTCGACTTTTCAGAGCTTTTTGGAAGCGACTGACTTCGCGGCGCGGCGTTTGGGCGCCGGCATGAAGCTCCAGCCGGACGCATCCGAACGCACGATCAGTCCGCCGATCGAGGCGGGCCTGCCCTCGACGAGCGATTCGACGAGTCGAGCCACCGCGCTTCCTCTCGGCGCATTCCCATCCAGATCGCGTACGATTCTTGCAACCACGCGCAACACGACCGCCTTGGGCGCGCGCGGCCGGTAGCTGACGCCCAGCGCCTCGGTGCGCACGCTCTGCCGGTATTCGAGCTGCGCGGCCCATTCGATGACTTCGTCGGCTTCCGACAGGAACCCGGCGCTCGCCGCGATCGCGGGAACGTCGAGCCAGTCCGCCGCCGCGAGCGCCTTGCGCATCCGCACGCGGTCGAAGCGGTCGTCGAGATTGCTCGGGTCCTGGACGAAAGGCGCGCCCGCCCGCGCCACGACGCCCTCGAGCTCGGAGCGTCGCCAATCGAGCACCGGGCGCAGCAGCGGCAGGCGCGATCCCGGCACGATCCCCCGCGCCCGCGCGCCCGCGAGCCCGGCGACACCGCTCGCCCGGTTGAGCCGCATCAGCAGCGTCTCGGCCTGGTCGTCGGCATGATGCGCGGTCGCTAGCGCGCCCAGCCCGCGCGCCTCGATCCACTCGAGCATCGCCGCGTAGCGCGCGCGCCGCGCTTCGGCCTGAAGATTGCCGCTCGCGACCTCCACCGCGATCGTGCGGTGCGGCACAGCGATCTCCGCGCACAGCGACGCGACCATGGCGGCTTCGGTGGCGGCTTCGGCGCGCAGACCGTGATCTACGGTGACCGCTTCGACGCGTCCCGGCAGTGCCGCCGCCGCGAGCAGGAGCATCGCGGTGCTGTCCGGTCCACCGGACACCGCCAGGCCCAGCTTCGCCGCCTCGTCCGCGCCTTCGGGCCAGAGCGCGGCGAGCCGACCGGCGAAGCGCGTGACCGCCAGCGGATCGCAGGCGGCGCGATCAGCCGCTGCAGTCGAGCCCATTGCGCGTCGCGCCATAAAGGCTGGCCAGGCGGCCCGATGCCTCGGCCGCATAGGTTTCGCTGAATTCGGCGAGGGCGATGCAGGCGCGGCTGGTGTCCTTGAGCTGCTTCATCGCAATGGCGAGGTAGAGCAGGCTATCGGGCGCGCGGTCGCCGCGCTTGTCGGTCTGGTAGTTCTGGAGGAACCACTTGGCCGCCTCGCGCGGGTTGCCGTCATCGAGGTAGGCGCGTCCCAGCAGGTTGCGGCCCCAGCTCGCGCGCGAATGCTTGGGGTACTTGTCGAGGAACATCTTGAGCTGCTGCTGCGCCTCGGGATAGAAGCCCGCGTCCCAGAGCCGGAAGCCGTAGCTGTACTCGTCGTCTCCCGCGTCGTCGGTCTGCGGTTTGACGATCGCGCTCACCGCGGCGACGCGCGAAGCGGGCGCGGCCGCGGGAGGCGCCTCTGTTACCGGCGCGGCCGATGCGCCGCCGGTCATGGCATCGAGATTGGTCTGCGAAGCCGGCGCGGCGGGCGCGGGACTCGTTGGCGCCGCTGGCGTGCTCGCACCGGCAGCGCCGAACCGCGCTTCGAGCTGCGCGATCTTGTTGGCGTTCTGCTCGACCTGGCCGGTGAGCCGCGCCATCTGCGCCTCGATCGCATCCATCCGCGTCAGCATGTCGGTGACGGCAGTGGTCGAAGGCGGCGGGCCCGCGGCTGTGCTCGGTGAGCCGGGCGTGATCTCGGGAGCGAAGAACTTGCCGTCCCCGCCGGGGAAGACCTTGCGCTGCAGCGCCCGCACCTCGGCCTCGACCTTGTTGAGCCGGCTTTCGGTCGACTGGGCCTGCGCGGGCAGCGAAATGCCAGCCAGCCCCAGCGCGGAGACCGACAGAACGATCGAACGCAACGCTGCGGCGCGCGATCCGACTTGCTTCATGACAGGTAATCCCTCGGTTGCGCTCCAAAGTCCCTTCGATGCCGAGGTGAACCGGAACGTCAAATGAACTGCTTCCCCACTGCTGGACCTAGACCGACGCGCGCCGGACTGTCGACCCGCTTCACTCGGAATCGGTGGATACCGGCGGCGACGAAGCTTCGGCGGCGGCCGGAGCGACCTCCAGCGGACGCGTCGGGGCAGCGCTCGGGCTCGCCGCGGTGCCGGTTGGCCCTGGCGTGGAACGCGGCGCCGGCGGGCTCGCGGCGGTGGGCCGCGCCGAGGGTGTCGGTCGCGGTGCCGTGGTCGGGCTCGACGGCGGCGGCGCGGCGGGCGAGGCGGCCCCGGGGGCGGAAGCCGACAGCCGCCGGCGCAGCGAGGCGGCGTCGAGCGGGATGTCCGACACCGTGATCGGGCGCTCGGACAGGCGCGAGAGCGGGCGCCCGTCGATGCTGATCGCCAGCGCGTCGGGCCTTCCGGTACGTAGCAACGGCCCGTTCGCGTCCGGCGGGACGACGTAGGATTCGCCTTCGGACAGCTCCTTCTGGAAGAGCTGCGCGCCCTCGGCGTCTGTCACCTTCAGCCAGACGTTGGGCGCGGCCGCCGTCAGCGTGACGGTGCCGCCGCTCGCGACCGCAGGTGTCGCCACCGGCGCCGCGATCCCGGTCGCGGCGGGAACCGCGGGCTGCGCCTCCTCGTCGGCGATCAGGCTCGGCATTTCCGCCTCGGGACTGAACAGGCTGTCCCAGGCGAAGTACAGCCCGACGAACACCGCGATCGCGGCAATGCCGGCGATCCAGGCGAGCCCGGACGGGGGCACCCGCGCGGGATCGCCCGGCTCGAAGCTGTTGACCGGGCGCGGCTCGTAATCGTCCGGCGCGAGCTGGTTGCGCACGCGCTGGGCGATGTCGTTCTCGTCGAGGCCGACGACCTTGGCATAGGCGCGCGAGAATCCCACCGCGTAGGTCTTGCCGGCGAGATCGCCGAACCGCTCTTCCTCGATCGCCAGCAAATGACGTTCGGCGATGCGCGTGCTCGAGGCGACATCCTCGCGCGACAGGCCCGCCGCGCGGCGGGCCTCGGCTAGAATCGCACCGACACCCGCGCCCGCTGGTTGGGCCCCGGTTTCCGTATCGACCTGATCTTCCATCTTACTCCGCTCGGCGAGATTACGCCCCGAACGTTGCCGTGTCCCGCAAAGACAAGGCGTTCCGTCCGGCAATGTCAATCGCGCACTAACAAAGGTCGCAGGTTCGCGCGACAGGCACATTGCCTCGCGCGATAAATTTTCGGTGAAACGGCCCCGCGAGGCGTAAGGCCCCTTTCCGCTGCCGGCTCAGTCGAGCTGAAGCCCGCGCTTTGCCGCCCAGTCGATCAACGCGACCCGCAAGTCGGGCGGAGGTTCGGCCAGCCAACCCTGCATCGCCGAGCGGATCTCGGACACGTCGATCTTGCGCACGAGTTCCTTGATCGGCCCGACCGAGGCCGGCGTGATCGACAAGCGGCCGAAACCCACGCCGAGCAGCGCGAGCGCCTCGAGCTGCCGCCCGCCCATCTCGCCGCAGACGGTGAGATCGACGGACTTGCCCTCGAGCGATGTGACGATCCGGCGCAGGAAGCGCATGATCGACGTGCTCAGCCAGTCGTACCGCGCGGCGAGTTTGGGGTTCGACCGGTCCGCGGCGAACAGGAACTGCGTGAGATCGTTGGTCCCGATCGAGAGAAACGAGATCCGCGAGGCCATGGCATCGAGCTGTTCGGCGAGCGCGGGCACCTCGAGCATGGCGCCGTAGCGGATGGTCTCGGGCACCATCTTCTTCTTCTGACGCAGAAATGCGAGCTGACCGTCGAACACCGCCTTCGCCGCGTCGAACTCCCAGGGCTCGCAGACCATCGGAAACATGACATTGAGCGTCCGGCCCGCCGCCGCTTCGAGCAACGCGCGCGCCTGCGCCTTGAGCAGGCCGTCACGTTCCAGCGCGACGCGCAGCGCGCGCCAGCCCATCGACGGGTTCTCTTCCGCCTCGCCGTCGTCATGACGCAGATAGGGCAGCGTCTTGTCGCCGCCGATGTCGACCGTGCGGAACAGCACCGGCTTGTCGCCCGCCGCCTCCATGACATCACGGTAGAGCCGCGTCTGACGCTCGCGCGCGGGGAGCGTCGCCGAGACGAGAAACTGGAACTCGGTGCGGAACAGGCCGATACCGTCGGCCCCGGTCATGGCAATGTTGGCGACATCGTCGCGCAGCCCGGCGTTGATCATCACCGCGATCCGCTGGCCATCGCGGCTTACCGGTTCGAGATCGCGCAGCGCCGCATAGGCCGCCTGGCGCTCACGATTGCGCGCGAATCGCGCTTCGAAAGCCTCGACCAGCCCCGGCGAGGGCCGCGCTGCGACCGTCGCCTGCTCGGCATCGAGCAGCAGCGGATCGCCCTCGCGCACGAAGCCGCGCAGCCCGCGCACGCGCCCCAGCACCGGAATGCCCATCGCGCGAGCGACGATGACGACGTGGCTGGTGAGCGAGCCTTCCTCGAGAATCACGCCCTTCAGCCGCCGCCGATCGTATTCGAGCAGTTCGGCCGGGCCGAGGTTGCGCGCGATCAGGATCGCGTCTCGCTTGAGCCCGAGTTGCGCCGCGGTGCCGATCTGGCCGGAGACGATCCGCAGCAGGCGGTTCGACAAGTCTTCCAGATCGTGCATCCGGTCGGCGAGCAGGGGGTCGTCGATCTGGCGCATGCGCATGCGGGTGCGCTGCTGCACGCGCTCGATCGCCGCCTCGGCGGTAAGGCCCGAATCGATCGCCTCGTTGATCCGGCGCGTCCAGCCCTCGTCGTAGGCGAACATCTTGTAGGTCTCGAGCACTTCCTCGTGCTCGCCGCCGACGCCGAACTCTGCCTGGCTGGCCATGCGGTCGATCTGCTCGCGCATGCGCTCGAACGCCATGATCACGCGCTGGCGCTCGGCCTCGGTGTTCTCGGCCACGACGTGCTCGATGGTGACGCGCGGCTGGTGGAACACGGCGACACCCGCGGCCAGCCCCTTGACCAGCGTCAGCCCGTGAAGCTGTTCGGGGCCGGTCTGGCCCGCCGACGGGCCATGCGAGACGTCCTCGTCGATCAGGTCGGCATTGACGATCAGCTCGGACAGCACCATCGCGACGGTCTGAAGCGCCTCGATCTCGATTTCCTCGTAGCGCCGGGGATCGACGTGCTGCACCGAGAGCACGCCCACGGCACGCTCGCGCCGCACGATCGGGACCCCGGCGAACGAGTGAAACTTTTCCTCGCCCGTTTCCGGCCGGTACATGAAGTCCGGATGCGCGGTCGCCTCGGCGAGATTGAGCGTCTCTATGTTGTCGGCGATCGTGCCGACGAGCCCCTCCCCCACGGCCATGCGGGTGACGTGAACCGCCTCCTGCGCAAGACCGCGGGTCGCGAAGAGTTCGAGCATTCCCTCACGCAGGAGATAGATCGAGCAGACCTCGCTATCGAGGCATTCGCCGATCACCTCCACCACGTTGTTCAGCTTCGCCTGCGCATGGCTGCGCGAGGCCATAACCTCGTGGAGGCGGGTGAGAATGTTTCGTGCTGCTTCGACGGCTCCGGCGCTCATGCCTTTGCAAGTAACGCAATCCTAGGCGTTTGGGAACGCGATGGCGCCGTCGAATGCACTCATATCGCGAAAAGGTGCGAAGTTAGTATCGGGAAAGCTCTTCCTTGAGCCTTAGCTTTCGCTTCTTGAGGCTCTGGATCGTCGCTGCGTCAGGCATTGGGCGCCCCAACTCTTCGTGAAGCTGCCGTTCGAGGCCGGCGTGCTTGAGCTGTAGAGCGCTGACGTGCGAAGTGTCCATCAATGGTCCTCCTTTTTTCTTCGGGCCGGGCCCCCGGTTGCCGACTCGCTTCCAGGCGTGTCCGGCCGATTGTCATGGAACCACAATCGGCCTATCTTGCGAAGGGCATAATCACCCCATATCGGTGAATCGCGGCCTGACCGCGCCGAACCGGCCCCCTGATCCGCCAACAGGAAACGAGGACGACCCCCCGCGTGACCGAAGAGGAAATGCGCAAACGTCTCGAGATCCTGCGGATCGAGCATCGTGACCTCGACGCGGCGATCGCCGCGCTCAATGCGGCGGGGGCGAACGACCAGCTCCAGATCGCGCGGCTCAAGAAGCGCAAGCTTCGGCTAAAGGACCAGATCATGATGATCGAGGATCATTTGATCCCGGATATCATCGCCTGATCAAGCACTTAGGTCTTTTTTCTGACCTGAACGCCAAATTAACTCGTGCCTGTCCCCCTTTCGGACAGTCTCGTTTCGGTCGCGGAAAAGGCAAGCCGCGCGGTTGCTTGACGCGCGTCCGGCGCAATAAGTCCATGATCCATGCCGGAGCCCGTCACCATCAATCCCCGCATTGTCGAGATGCTGTACAGCGAGGCGCTGGTCCTTGCCGACGAAGTTCGCGCGGCCTTCGCCCAGCCGGGCCGGCACGAGACGGACAGCGACGACGAGGACCTGGTGAGACTCGCGCTGTCGAGCGAAGGGCTGCGAACCACGACGCGGATGATGCATGCCGTCGCCTGGCTGCTCAATCATCGCGCGCATTTCATGGGCGAGCTGTCCGAGTTCCAGTTGCGCCGCCACGGCAAGCTCTCGGCGGACATGCGTCGCTCCGATCCGGCCCAGCTCGCGCTGCTCGATCCCGAAATTCGCGCGCTCGTGGTCGCGACCGAGCGGTTTTGCGAACGGCTGAGGCGCCTCGACAGCAACTGGCGCCGTATCGAGACCGGCGCCTCGAGCGCAATCGCCCGGCTACGCGAGCGAATCGAGGACCGTGTCGTTCTCGAAAATCACGGCTGACATGCCTTTCGTCTGGCGAAGCTAGACCGTCTCCAGCGCGCTCGCCCATTGCGCGATCCGCGCTTCGCGATCCTCGAACGTCATCGCGGGAGTGAAGGTCTCGACCGCTCCGCGCATTTCGCGCACCGCGTCATCGAGCGAAGCGTGGAGACCCGCGCCGGTCGCCGCGAGCATCGCCGCGCCGAGTGCGGTCGTCTCGACGAAGCGCGGCCGCTCCACGGTGAGGTCGAGCACGTCGGCGAGATCCTGCGCCATCCAGTCGTTCGCGCTCATCCCGCCGTCGATCCGCAGCGTGGTCCAGTCCGCGCCGTCGCGGGCGAAGGCCACGGCGAGGTCGCGCGTCTGCATCGCCATCGCCTCGAGCGCGGCGCGCGCGACATGCGCACGGCTGGTCGCGAACGAGAGGCCGGTGATGCTCGCGCGGGCCTCCGCGCGCCAGTGGGGCGCGCCCAGCCCGGACAGCGCCGGGACGATGACCACGCCGCCGTTGCTCTCCACCGAACGCGCCAAGGCCTCGCTCTCGGGCGCGGCGTCGATCACGCCGAGGCCGTCGCGCAGCCACTGCAGCAGGCTGCCGGCGACGAAGACCGCGCCCTCGAGCGCGTAGGTGCGCTTCCCGCCCGCCTGGCAGAGCACCGTGGCGAGCAGGCGATGCGCCGAGCGTGGCGGTTCGCCGCCCATGTTGGCAAGCACGAAGGCGCCGGTGCCGTAAGTCGCCTTGGTTTCGCCGGGCGCGAGGCAGCCCTGCCCGATCGTCGCCGCCTGCTGGTCGCCGGCCAGCCCGGTGATCGGAAGCGGTGCCCCGAGCAGATCGGCGCGCGCGACGCCGATCGCGCCGAAACAATCGCAGACTTGCGGCAAGGCCGCGCGCGGCACGCCGAACAGGTCGCAAAGCCCCTCGTCCCAGTCAGACCCCGCGAGCGGCAGCAGACTGGTGCGGCTGGCGTTCGCGGCGTCGGACACGTACGAACCGCCGGTGAGGCGGTGAACCAGCCAGGATTCCACGGTACCGAGCGCGAGCCGTCCAGCCCCTGCCGCCGCGCGCACCTCGGCATTGTTCTCGATCAGCCAATGCATCTTGGTGGCCGAGAAATAGGGGTCGATCACCAGCCCGGTCGCGGCCTGGATCGCCGGTTCGTGGCCCGCCGCGCGCAGCGCCTCGCAGTCGCGCGCGGTGCGCCGGTCCTGCCAGACGATCGCGCGCGCCAGCGGATCGCCGCTCGCCTTGTCCCAAGCGACGACCGTCTCGCGCTGGTTGGTGATGCCGATCGCGGCGATCCGGTCGGCGCCGCCCGCCTGAGTCACGACCTGCCGCGCACAGGCGAGCGCCGCCGTCCAGATCTCCCGCGCGTCGTGCTCGACGAGTCCCGGCGCGGGGTAGTGCTGCTGCAGCGGCCGCTGCGAGAGTGCGCGCAGCGCCCCTTCGCGGTCGAAGAGCATCGCCCGCGTCGAGGTCGTCCCCGCATCGATCACGAGGATGAGCGATCCGACCGCGTTCATCGGCATTCCTCTCCACATCCTTTGCCCTGGTCCGCCGCTTGTGCCGGGCCGCGAGGCTCGCCGCAAGCGGCAGGGGTGGCCTTGCCTTCCTCCAGCCCCCATATCGCCGACATGGCCGCCCAATCCGAAGACCGCCCTTATACCCTCGCCGATCCGGTAGCCCCGCTCGTGCGCCGCGTGCTCGCCCGCAATCCCTCGCCCTTCACTTATACCGGCACGCAAAGCTACATCGTCGGTGACGGCGAGAGCGTCGCGGTGATCGATCCCGGCCCCGACGATGCCGAGCATCTCAACGCGCTCGTGGGCGCGATCGGCGATGCCAGGGTCGCGGCGATCTGCTGCACCCACACCCACCGCGACCATTCGCCCGCCGCCGCGCCGCTCGCCGGGATCACCGGCGCGCCGGTGATCGGCTGCGCCCCGCTCACGCTCGAGGACGACGGTCCGCGCGCCGACGCGGCGTTCGATCCGGGCTACCGCCCCGACCGCGTGCTGGGCGACGGCGAGGCGATCACGGGCGACGGCTGGACGCTCGTCGGCGTGGAGACGCCGGGGCACACCTCGAACCACGTCTGCTTCGCGCTTCCGGAAAGCGGGGCGCTGTTCACCGGCGATCACGTCATGGGCTGGTCGACCAGCGTCGTCTCCCCGCCCGACGGCGACATGGCCGCCTATATGGCGAGCCTCACCAAGCTCTACGAGCGCGAAGAGGATCGCATCTATTTCCCGGCCCACGGCCCGGCGGTCGAAAAGCCGCGCCAGCTCGTGCGCGGAATGATCGGCCACAGGAAGCAGCGCGAACGCCAGATCCTGCGGCAGATCGGCGAGGGACGCCGGCTGATCACCGAGATGGTCCCGCATATGTACAAGGGCGTCGACGAGCGGCTCTGGCCCGCCGCGGGCCGTTCGGTGCTCGCGCACCTCATCGATCTGGAACAGCGCGGCGAAGTTGCGCGTTCGGACCATGAGTGGAGGATAGCGAGATGACGGACGAGACCCCGCCGCAAAAGGCCCCGAAGCAGCACGCGCTGGCGCGCACGCAGGGCGTGCCCTGGCTGCTGTTCGTGCTCGTCCTCGCGGTGGCGGGCTGGCTCGCCTACGCCGCCTATTGGCCGCAGGAGCGCGGCGATCCCAGCGCGACCGGGCTGCTGGCCTTCGAGAAGCAGAACAAGCTCACCGTATTCAGCGCGCAGCTCGCGCCGCTGGTCACCGCCGAGGACAGCCGGTTCATGGGGCTGGTCGAATCGCGGCAGGCCGCAGTGATCCCGGCGCGGGTCGACTACACGCTGGACTTGTCGGCGATGGATCGCAGCCGAATGAACTGGAATCCCGAGGACAAGACGCTCGAAGTGCTGCTGCCCCCGCTCAAGGTCGGCAAGCCCAATCTCGACGAAGCCCAGGCGAAGTACCTGCGCGAAGGCCTGTGGATCAGCCGGGAGGCGCAGGACAAGATGAACCGCGAGACCACGCGCAAGGCCCAGGGCGAGGCGGTCAAGCAGGCGAGCGCGCCCGCGCTCGTCGCCGTCGCCCGCTCCGCCGCCAAGGACGCGGTGCGCCAGAATCTCGCGATCCCGCTGCAAGTCGCCGGCTTCGGCGACGTGACGGTGCTTCCGCGCTTCGAGGGCGAGCCGAGCCCCGCAGCCGAAAAGGGCGCCTGAGCGCGCGTCGTCTCTCCGATACGGCGCGACGCTTGGCTTCACACGACCTCTCCGAGGCTCGCGCGCTGGCCTGCCTCACGCCCGGCGTCATCCAGCCGATGGTGAGCGTCCAGCACTGACGGCGCGCCGCGCGACCATCGTTCGTCGATCCCGGTCGGCGCTTCAGGCCGCCGGTCGAAATTCACAGCGCCCGCGTGCGTTTTGCCACCTCCCTCTTCCAGGCCCCGCGCTAGACGCGCCCATCACCTTGGAGGAGGGAATTCACCATGGCGTCTATCGCCCCTGTACGCCGGACCGCGCTGACGTTCTGGCAAAAGATGAATATCGGGATGGCGCTGTTCATCCTGTTCGGCTTCGCACAGTTCGCCGCGCGCGGTTTCGTCGACTATGACCACGCGCCGCTGATCTTCCACCTGCACGGCATGCTGATGGTCGGATGGCTCGGCCTCGTCGTCAGCCAGTCACTGCTCGCCGGGCGCGGCGCGCTGGCGCTGCACATGGCGATGGGCTGGGCGAGCGTGATCATGGTCCCCGCGATCGTGATCGTCGCGAGCCTCACCAGCCTTTCCGCGCTCGCCAGCGGACTCACCCCGCCGTTCTTCACCCCGGCCTACTTCCTGGCGCTGGTCCATGTCTCGGCGATCGCCTTCGCGGTCATGGTGATGGCCGCGGTCGTGCTGCGCGAGCAGACGGCGTGGCACAAGCGGCTGATGGTGGGCTCGAGCGTGCTGCTGCTCGAACCCGCGCTCGGCCGCGTGCTGCCGATGCCGCTGATCATGCCGTGGGGCGAGTGGCTGTCGCTGGCGATCCAGCTCGGCGTGGTCTGGCTGATCGTGCGCGAGGACCGACGCAGCCTTGGCGCGGTGCATCCCGCGACGCTGGCCGTGGCCATGGGAGTCGCCTCCTGCCACATCGTCTACGAGAGCCTGGCGCGCATCCCCGCCTGGCAGGCGCTCGCCACCGCGATCGCGGCAGGTTGAGGCGGAGGGACCGGGGCGCGAAAACGCTTGGGCTCGCGCCCCCTCGTCCCTAGATAGGCCGCGACGACAACCACAACGACGGCCGATCGCGCCCGGAGCATCCATGACCGCCCAACCGATTGAAAACCTGTCCGGACTCGACTTGCGCGCCGAAATCGAGCGCCTGCGCAAGGAGCGCAAGGCGGTGATCCTCGCGCACTACTACCAGAAGCCCGAGTTGCAGGATCTCGCCGATTTCGTCGGCGACAGCCTCGAGCTCAGCCGCAAGGCGGCGGAGACCGACGCCGAGGTCATCGCGTTTTGCGGCGTGAAGTTCATGGCCGATACCGCCAAGATCCTCAGCCCCGACAAGATCGTCGTGCTGCCGGACATGGAAGCGGGCTGCAGCCTCGAGGATTCGTGCCCGCCCGAGAAGTTTAAGGCCTTCCGCGAGGCGCATCCCGACCACATTGCGCTGACCTACATCAACTGCTCGACCGAGGTTAAGGCGCTCTCCGACGTGATCGTCACCAGTTCGAGCGCCGAAACGATCCTCCAGCAGATCCCGGACAGCCAGCCGATCATCTTCGGGCCCGACCGGCACTTGGGCGGCTATCTCAACCGCAAGTTCGGACGCGACATGCTGCTCTGGCCGGGGGTGTGCATCGTCCACGAGGCCTTCAGCGAGACCGAGCTGCTCAAGCTCAAGGCGCAGCATCCCGGCGCGCCTATCGCGGCGCACCCCGAATGCCCGCCGCACATTGTGGACCACGCCGATTACGTCGGCTCGACCAGCGGCATCCTGCAATACGCCAAGACCATGGAAGGCGACACGCTGATCGTCGCCACCGAGCCGCACATCATCCACCAGATGGAAACCGCGCTGCCGAGCAAGACCTTCATCGGCGCGCCCGGCGCGGACGGCAACTGCAACTGCAACATCTGCCCCTACATGGCGCTCAACACGATGGAAAAGCTCTACCTCGCATTGCGCGACCTCGAGCCCCGGATCGAGATCGAAGAGCCGCTGCGCCTCGCGGCGAAGAAGAGCCTCGACAAGATGCTCGAAATGGCGAGCGGCACCATCGGCAAGGGCGATCTCGGGGCACGGTAAGCGAGCGCGGCTCGGCCCCCTTCTCTCCTCATCCCGGCTTTGGCGGGAATGGGGAATTGCGGGGTGAGACTGAAGCAACGCGGAAGCACGTCAGACCGCCCCGCGCGGCACCCGGTCCCTCGCCCCGCGCGCTATCCCCGCCGGCGGAACGTTAGCGGCAGGCTCTCGATCGTGTGCGTCGCCAGCGTCGGCAGATAGGTGAGTTCGGAAGGGTCCACCGCAAGCCGGATATCCGCCAGCCGCCGGACGAACTCCTGCGCGGCGACCTTGATCTCCATGCGCGCGAGCGCGATCCCGACGCACTTGTGGATGCCCGAGCCGAACGTGAGGTTCGCCCCGAGGTTGCCGCGCTCGAAATCGAGGCCGCGCGGATTGGGGAACTTGGCCTCGTCGTCGTTGGCCGAGGCGTACATCACGCAGACCTGCGACATCGCCGGGATCAGCGTGCCGCCGATCTCGACGTCCTTCATCGCGGTGCGGAACAGGCCGTGGACGGGCGGCTCGAGCCGCAGCACCTCCTCGACGAAGCGCGCCATGAGGCGGTCGTTGTCGACATCGGGCAGCAGCCGTTCGGCGAGACCCTCCTGCGTCGCGAGCACGAGCAGGACGTTGGTGATCGCCGCGGCGGTCGTGTCGTTCCCCGCGATCAGGAAGGCGCGGATCGTCGCGATCTGCTCGGTGCGCGAGAGGCGCGGATTTTCGGCATCGGCGAGACTCGCCTCGACGATGTCGGTGGTCATGTCCTCGCGCGGTTCCTTTTCGCGCGCCTCGATCTCGCCGATGATCGTGTTCTGCAGGTCGCACATCCATCTGGCGTTCTCGAGCATGTCCTCGCGCGTCTGCATCCGGCCGATCTGGTCGAGCACCGCCTTGGTCCAGATCGCGATCCTTTCGGCCCCGATCTGCGAATAGTCGAAGCCGAGCTGCTCGCAGATGATGTGCGCGGTCATGGGCCCGGCGATGTCCTTCATCCCGTCGGCCCGGCCCCGGTCGGCGACACCTTCGATCAGATCGACGACGATCTGGCGGATGCGCGGTTCGAGGTCCTTCACCCGATGCGCGGTGAAGGCCTTCTCGGTGAGGCGGCGCAACCGCGTGTGCGCGGGCGGATCGAGCGCGAGATCGCGGATGAAGCCGCCGCCCTCTCGCTCCATGATGGCGGCGAATTCCTCGAGATGGCCGTTGGCGTAGCGGTCCTGATAGCCGTGCTCGAGCGAGAAGGTCTCGTCGTCCGTCAGCACCCGCACGCAATCGGCGTAGCGCGTGATCAGATAGAGATCGAGGCCGGGGTCGTAGTAGACCGGATCGCGCTCGCGAAGCGCGCGGTAGAAGGGAAAGGGATCGTTGCGGATCAGCGGATCGAGCCGCGTTTCGCCGCCTGCGAGTTCGAGCGTGTCGGTCATGGCGTGAATCTCCATTTCGGATCTGGGGCGGCGCGCTCAGTCGAGCCGGTAGAGGCTGCGCGCGGTCTCCCCGAGGATCAGCTTCGCGTCGGCCTCGCCCACCGCGTCGAGCACTTCGCTCACGGCATGGGCAGTGTAGCCGAAGGTGCCTTCGGAATGCGGATAATCCTGCGCCCACATCACCCGGTCGGCGCCGATCTCGTCGATCAGCTTGAGCCCGACCGCATCGGTCTGGAAGGTGGCGTACATGTGCTGCCGCCAGTACCAGGTGGGGCGGTGCTTCATCTCCCACGAGAACAGCTCGCGGTGCGCGCCGTAGGTCACCTCGCAATCCTGCAAGGCGCCCGCCACCCAGTTGATCCCGCCCTCGGCGAAGGCGAAGCGCAAGCCGGGAAAGCGGTCGAGCACACCGCCGAAGATGAGCTGGCCGAAGGTGCGGCGAAACGGATCGGCCTGGACGATGAAGAAGGTGCCGAACCCGCCGCGCCCGCCCGAGGCGGGCACCTCGCCGATGTGAAAGTTGACCGGCAATCCGGCCTCCTCGGCCGCGCCCCACAGCGCGTCCATCTGCGGGTCGGACCAGTCGATCGGATTGCCATCGCGGTCCTTGCCGGGGCTGTAGGGCAGCATGAAGCTCTTCAGCCCGAGGTCGACGATCTGGCGCACCGCGGTTTCGGCGCGCGCCGGGTCCCACCAGTTCGAGCAGATGCCCACGCCATGGAAGCGGCCCGGACTGCGCCGTCCCAGCTCCGCCATGTGCGCGTTGTAGGTGCGGTACATCAGCTCCTGCAGGTCCTGGTCGGGATAGCGGATGAAGCCCATCAGCGAGTTGGGATAGACGATCTCCTGCGCGATCCCCTCGGCATCGAGGTGGGTGTTGCGCACCTCGAGCCGAAAGCCCTCGTTGAGGTTCGAGCGCTCCAGCGCCCGGTCGACGTCGACCCCGGTGGGATAGGCCTGCATCGCGTCGGGAAAGCCCACGCGCCAGTACTTGTCGAACCAGACGCGCGGCGCCTGCGCCTTCATCGGCTCGGGGAAAGCCTCGTAGAAGATGTCCTCGGTCAGCTCGATGTGGTTGTCGGCCGAGACCAGTTCGCAGCCAACCGGCAGCACCGCGTCGGTCGGCTGCGCCTGGCGATCGACGATCATGCCCGCGTCCGACGCCGAGGGACTGCCGATCAGGGTATCGCTCATCTGGTCTCTCCCGTGCCTATTGCGCGGTCCAGGCGCCGTCGACGCCGATCGCCTGTCCGTGAACGTAGCTGGCGCCTTCGCCGCACAGCCACAGCACCGCCTGGCCGATTTCCTCGGGCTGGCCGATGCGGCCGAGCGGGCTGCCCGCGACCAGTTGCTCGATCGCCGCCTTCATCCCCTCGGCCTGGGTCATCGGCGTGTCGATCATTCCCGGGCACACCGCGTTGATGCGAATGCCCTGCTTGCCGTATTCGAGCGCCGAGGCCTTGGTCAGACCCGTGACGCCATGCTTCGAGGCGGTGTAGGCCGCGCAATAGGCGGCGCCGCGCAGACCGGCGGTCGAGCTGCAATTGACGATCGCGCCGCCGCCGCCCTTCAGCATCGCCGCGATCTCGAAGCGCATGCAGTGCCACAGGCCGGTGAGGTTGATCGCCATGATCCGGTTCCAGTTGTCAACCGAGCATTCGGCGGTGAGCTTACCCGGCTCGCCATCGGTTCCCGCCGCGTTGAAGGCAGCGTCGAGCCGGCCGTAGGTCGAGACCGCGCTTGCCACGGCGGCCTCGACTTGCGCGGCATCGGCGACGTCGCAGGCCGCAGGCGTCGCCTCGCCGCCCGCCTCGCGGATCATGGCCTCGGTCTCGCGCGCGCTCTCGGCGTTGAAGTCCACCAGCACGACCGCATAGCCCGCCTGCGCGAAGAGCCGCGAGGTCGCCCTGCCGATGCCCGAGCCCGCGCCCGTCACCAGTGCGACCTTGCCGCTGCCCTGTCCGCTCATTTCCGTTCTCTCCCGTTTGACTCTCGCCGGTGAGGTGGCACGAACCCGGGGCGGCATCCAGACACCGACTCCCGCGCATCGGCCCCGCGGCCGGATTTGGCTGGAACGATGGCCTGCATCGTTCCAGCCAATCGCGGTGGCCATGCCCGCCCATCCGGGCCATCAAGCGAGGCATGAGCGAGACCGAACCGCCCTCCACCGTCCCGGCGCTGCTCGCCGGCCACTTCGCCGCGCGCGCCGAACGCGATGCCGTGGCGATGGTGGGCGAGACGATCACCTACGCCGAACTCGACGCGCGCACGTCCGAAATGGCGCGCGCGCTGCTGGCGGCGGGCGCGGGCAAGGGCGCGCGGATCGCGCTGCTCGCGCCCGACGGAATCTTCTGGGTGACGGCCTTCCTCGCGGCGCTACGGATGGGCGCGCTGATCACCGTGGTCAGCACCTTGTGCACGCCGCGCGAGCTGGCGCACATCCTGCGCAACAGCGACGTGCAGTACCTGCTCGCCGCACGCCGCTTTCTCAGTCACGACTACGGCGAAAAGCTCCAGACCGCCTTTCCCGAGCTTGCCGGGCAGGCCCCCGGCGCGATCCGGCTCGAAGGAGCGCCGTTCCTGCGCGATGTCTGGATGGACGATGTCGAGGGCCTGAGCTGGGCAGCGCCGCGCGAAGACCTGCTTGCGCTCGGCGAGGCACCGGGCGCGCCCGGCCCGGCTATCCTCGCCGCGATCGAGGCCGAGGTCACTCCTGCCGACGACGCGGTGATCGTCTACACCTCGGGCAGCACCTCGATGCCCAAGGCGGTGGTCCACTCGCAATGGACGCTCGCGCGGCATCCGCGCGAACTGGCGAAGCTGTTCGTGCTGAAACCGGACGACCGGATGATGCCGATGCTGCCTGCCTTCTGGCTGGGCGGCATGGCGATGCTGATGCAGGTAATGAGCAAGGGCGCGACGCTGGTCTATCCCGCCTCGCCCGATCACGCCGACCTGCTCGCGGCAATCGAGACGCTGGACGTCAACCGTGTCAACGGCTGGGGCGACGGGCTCGCCCGCCTTCGTGAAGCGGCCGCGGCCAAGGGCATCGACGTCGATGCGATCATGGGGCTTGGCCCGTTCCGCGACGAGGCCGGCGACCTGATCCCGCCGCAGTTGTCCTCGAACCTGCTCGGCATGAGCGAGACCTTCGCTCCGCACAGCGGCGTGCCGATCAACGTGCGCCTGCCCGAGGACAAACCCGGCGCCTCGGGTCCGCCGGTCAACCGGTTCGAGCGGCGGATCGTCGATCCCGACACCGGCACGGTGCTCGGCGCGAACGAGGTCGGCGAGCTGCACCTGCGCGGCGGCGGGCTGATGAGCGGCTTCTACAAGAAGCGCCCCTGCGACGTCTTCACCCCGGACGGTTTCTACCCGACCGGCGACTTGTGCAGGATCGACGAGGACGACTACCTCACCTTCGTCGCGCGCCGCAACGACATGATCAAGACCCGCGCCGCCAACGTCTCGCGGCTGGAAGTCGAGGCGGCGCTGGCGCGGCTGCCCGGCGTGGCCATGGCGGTGGTGACCGGATTGCCCCACGCGGAATACGGCGAGATGGTCGCGGCGGCGGTCGTGCCGGCCGCGGGCGCCGAGCCTGACGAGGCCGGGCTGCGCGCGGCGCTCAAGGACGAGATTTCGAGCTACAAGATCCCGCGCCGGATCGTCTTTGTGGAGGAAGCGGCGATCCCGCGCACCGCGACCGGCAAGCTGCGGCTCCACGAACTCGGCGAGATGATCGCGGCCAAGCTCGGCTGACGCTCAGACGTTGGCTTCGTGGCGGTGCAGAACCTCGCGGATCTGCGAATTGGGCGTCAGCGCCGATGCGAGCAAATGCGAATAGCCCGAGTAGAGCCGGCGACGGAGCTGCTCAAGCGGGAACGGCCGGTCCGACCACTCGACGCACAGCCCGCTGGCGAGCAGGACGAGTTGCTCGGCAAGGTCGCGCACGTTGATCTCCGGGCGGATCGCGCCCGAGCGCTGCTGCTGCTGGAGCAGCTTGTGCATGCCCTTCAGCTCGCGGTCGCGGAAGTCGTAGAAGATCGCGCGCGAGCGCGAGAAGAAGATCTGGCTGACCTGCCTGCAGAACTCCGGCGAGGCCTCGACCGACTGCAGCCAGCGGTCGATGATCTCGATCACCGCGTGGCTGTCGTCCGCGCGCGGACTGGCGGTGCGGCCTACGTAGCGCGTGTACTCGCTGATGGCCTGCACGATCGCCTCGTCACGCGGGCCGACCAGGTTGTAGATCGTCTGCACCGCATGGCCCGAAGCCTCGGCGATGCGGCGCACGGTCACGGCCTCGAACCCGTTCTCGACCAGCAGGCGGCGGATCGTCGCGAGAATCTGCGCGCGCCGCAAACGCTGGTTGCGCCGCGTGACTGCCGCCACGCCGCCGGGGAAATGCAGGATCGGCAGGGCGGGATCGTACAGCACCGATGGCCCGCGCGGCGCGAAGCCGGCAGGGCTCTGGACGATCTGGTATTCTTGCTGGCTCAATAGCCTTCTCCCAATGGAGCAAGACTAGCATCGGCCCCAGGCAGCGCAAATCCGCCAGGGGGCCACGCAAACTTGACGCGGGGCGCAATGGAGCAAGGCGCAGAAGGCGACCATCGCCCCGCCCCCGCCGCCCTGCAGCATATCGGCTCGCCACGGGGCTCGCCTTTCGGAGCCATAACCGCGGGGCGCGCGCCTGGCCGCCGGGCGCTAGCAGCCCACTTGTGCCAGTTCCGCCTCGATGCCCGGGCGATAGCCTTCTCCGAACAGGCGGTAATGCACCAGCAGCGGGAAGAGGCGATAGATCGGCAAGCGCCCTTCCCAGCCTTGCTCGAGCTCGAGCGCGTGGAAGAAACGCTCGGGCGGGCGATCGAACAGCGTGAGCATGGCGACATCGACCTCGCGGTGGCCCCGGCAGCAGGCCGGATCGATCAGCGCGGTGATCTCGCTGCCCTCGCTCAGCACGTTGCCGCCCCACAAGTCGCCATGGAGGAAATCGGGGCCGGGCCGGTCGGGCAGGTGATCGCCGAGCCGCGCGATCAGCGCCTCGATGCGGCCCGCGAGATTATCCGGCAGATGCGGCAGATGACAGCCCAGCCGGTTCCCGCCCCAGAAGCGCGTCCAGCTTTCGCTCGGGGAATTGGGCAGCGTGACCGAGCCGAACGCATAATCGGCATCCCAGCCATAGTCGCCGGAGGTCTGGTGCGACCACTGCCGCGTGAGGATCTCCGCCAGCGAATCCCAGGCCACGCCGATTCCGCTGCGGCCGCGGCAATGGCCCATGACCATCAGCCCGTCGGCGCAGGCGACAACCGGGGGCGCCGGTGTGCCTGCCGCGGCGATCGCCCGCAGCATTTCGGCTTCGACATCGACCAGGGGGCCGAGTTTGGCGACCACACGATCGCCCCGCTCCAGCAGAATCGCGAAAACTTCGGAGATGTCTCCGCCGCCAAGGCCCTCTACCGAGCGAACAGGTTGGCCGAGAAGCTCCTCGACTCGCTGCGCCAGTTTTCTCATTACGCGAACTGGATTGACTGTGCGGCATTGCGCTGCAACCGCGAAAATCGTGACCGGACTTGCACATGACGCAAGGCAGGAGCGCGCGACCCGGCTGGTCTGGTCGATCGCGCTGCCCGCCATTCTCACCAATGTCGCGACCGCACTGTTCGGACTCGCCGACATGTGGGCGATCGGGCGCATCGGCGATCCCAGCGCACAGGGCGCGGTCGAACTCGGCGCGAAATTCATGCTCGGCCTGCTCAACGTCTTCAACTTCCTGCGCACCGGCACCGTCGCGCTGACCGCGCAGGCGGCGGGGCGCGCCGAGCCCGGCGAGCAGGCCGAGACCCTGGCGCGCGCCTTCGGCGCGAGCCTCGCCATCGCCACCCTCTTGCTGATCGCGATGCCGCTCGCCCTGCCCTTCGGGCTCGACGTGCTCCGGGCCGAAGGCGCGGTGCGCACGCAGGCTTGGGACTATGTCGCGATCCGCTACTGGGGCGCGCCCTTGTGGCTGGCGAACTGCGTCCTCGTCGGCTGGCTGATCGGTCGGCGACAAGTGCGCGCGGTGCTCGTGGTCGAAATCGCGGCGAACGCGGTTCACATCGCGCTCGACCTGCTCCTCGTGCTCGCGCTCGACTGGGGGGTGAAGGGCGTCGCCGGAGCGACGGTGATGTCCGAAGGCCTCAAGCTCGCGCTGCTCGCCGCGATCGTCCTGCGCCGGCCCGAAGCGCGCGAGGCGGGCGCGGCCTTCATGCAGCGCGCGACCTGGCACGCCACGCCGCTCAAGGCGCTGTTCGCCATGAACCGCGACCTGTTCGCGCGCACGCTGCTGCTGACCGGCGCGATGATGATCTTCGCGCGCAGCGGCGCGCAGCAAGGCCCGGTGATCCTCGCCGCGAACGGCATCCTGTTCCAGATCTTCATGCTCTCGACCCTGATCCTCGACGGGTTCGAGAACGCCAGCCAGGTGCTGTGCGGCGAAGCGATCGGCGCGCGCGACCGCCGCCGCTTCCTCGCGATGGTGCGCACGACACTGACCTGGGGCGCGGTGCTCGGCGCGGCGCTGGCGCTGAGCTATTGGATGGTCGGCGCGCGGTTCGCGGCGAGCTTCAGCACCGATGCCGACGTCCAGCGCGCCGCCGCGCGCTACATGCCCTGGGTCGCGATGCTGCCGCTGGCGGGCTTTGCCTCGTTCGTGCTCGACGGCGTCTTCGTGGGCGCGGGATGGACCCGCGCGATGCTCGCGACGATGGCCGCCGCGATCGCGGTCTATCTCGCGCTGCTGTTCCTCGACACCGGGCTCGGCAACGACGGGCTGTGGCTCGCCTTCACCGCGTTCTTCCTCGCCCGCGCGGGGGGTCAGGCGCTGGTCATGCCCCGGCTCGTGCGCCGCGCTTTCAGCGCTTCGTGAACAGCAGCATGCAGTTGTTCGCGGGCATGTCGACCAGTCGATCGAAGGCGAGGCCCTGCGTCCGCGCGGACTCGACGACGGCATCGACCTCGCGCAGGCCCCAGCGCGGATCGCGGCGCCTGAGGTCCTCGTCGAAAGCCGCGTTGCTCGGTTCGAGCAGGCGATCGCCGCGGCGATAGGGGCCATAGAGCGCCAGCGGCCCGCCCTGCGGCAGAACCGCTCCAGCGCCGCGCATCAGGCCGAGCGTCGCCTCCCAGGGGCTGATGTGGATCATGTTGATGCAGACCACGGCGTCGGCGCGCGGCACCGGCCATGGCGGCGCGGCGGCATCGAGTTCGAGCGGGCCGAGCAGGTTGCCCAGCGCGGCATCCTCCCGCCAGGCCGCGATCGAGGCGAGCGCGTCGGGCGAAGGATCGCTCGGCTGCCATTCGAGCCCGGGAAATGCGCGCGCGAAATGCAGCGCGTGCTCGCCGGTGCCGCTCGCGATCTCGAGCACCAGTCCGCTCGCGGGCAGCACCTCGCGCAGCACCGCCGCGATCGGCTCGCGGTTGCGCTCGGTAGCCGGCGCGTGGCGGCGGGCATCCTCGGGCTTGTCGGTCATGACGCGGGCCTAGCGCGCGCGCCGCCGGGTGGCAAAGGCTTCAGTCGCCCCAGAAGCTCAGATAGCCCGCGTCACCGGGATCGACGTCTTCCACCGGGCAGGCATCGGTGCCCTCATCGAGGAAGCCGCAGAAACGGCTGCGCAGCGAATCGATGGTGATCTTGCCCATCTCCTGCTCGCACATACCCGAAACGAGGATCGCCGCGAGCGCCCGCTGCTTCTGGGCAATCAGATCGATCGCCTGAAGCTCGCGCACGTGGCGGGCGGCGAAGGCGGGATCGCGGCAGAGCACTTCGCCAAGCGCTTCCACCTCGAGCCCGATCTCGGAAAGGACGCCCGCCATGGCATCGTATTTGGCTTGGGTCCTCATAACGTCAGGCGGCCATCGCGCCTTCCCCCGAGGCGCTGAGCGCCGCCAGGTCGAGGATCATGACCATGGTCTCGTCGATCGCCGCGAGGCCTTCGAGGAACGGGATGACCTCGTCCTGGCCGGCGGTCGGCGGGGTCTGCATAGCTTCGCGCGCCATGGTGACGATGTCGCTGACCGAATCGACGATCAGGCCATGGGCCTGTCCGTCGACCTGGCACACGATGATCGCGTGCCGCGGCGTCGCCTCGGTCGGCGTCCAGCCCAGCCGCGCGGCGAGGTCGATCACCGGCAGCACGGTGCCGCGCAGGTTGACCACGCCCGCGACGTAGTGGGGCACGCGCGGCATCGGCGTGACCGGCGACCAGGCGCGAATCTCGCGGATGGCCATGATGTCGAGCGCGAAGATCTGGCCCGAAACTTCGAAGGTGATGAGTTCGCGATGCATGTCCACGACCTTTCCTAAAAAAATCAGTGCGAGACGCGGCGGACGGCCGCGACCAGCTTTTCGGTATCGAACGGCTTGACAATCCAGCCCGTGGCGCCCGCCCGGCGCGCGCGGTCCTTCTTCTCGTCCGAGCTTTCGGTCGTCAGCACGAGGATCGGGCGGTCGCGATGGCGTGTGCCGCCCCGGACCTGCTCGATCAGGCCGAAGCCGTCGAGACGCGGCATGTTGATGTCGGTGATGACAACATCCACCTCGTTGACGGCAAGCCATTCGAGCGCGGCGACGCCGTCGTCGGCCTGGGCCACTTCGAAGCCGTTGGTGGTCAGGGCGTGGTTGAGCAGGGCGCGCATGCTGGCGCTGTCGTCCACCGTGAGAATACGCGTAGTCGTGGTCATGAAAGCCTCGCTTTTCGTCAGAACAGTTCGACTTCGCCGCGATGCTGCGCGGTCCGGGTCTGGGGCTGGGGTTTAATGTCGGGAGCTTCGGTGCTTGCCACTGTGCGGCAGCGCACCATGCCCGATGCCGGACGGAAATCCACGCGGCGCGCACTGACGCCGCCCAGGTCCTCGCGGACCAGTTCGATACGCTCGCGGTCAAGGAAGCCGCGCGCGAAATTGGCGTTCGAGGTGCCGATCTGGGCCATCCCCGAACGGATGTTGGCGCCGCCGTAGAGATGTGCGCGCAGGCGCTCCTTGCGTGCGCCGTTGGCGAGCATCTCGTTGATCAGCATTTCCATGAGATAGACTCCGTAGTGGACGTCCACTTCATCGCGGGCATGGCTGGCGGGCGGCTCGGGCAGCAGGAAGTGATTCATCCCGCCGACCTCGGCGTCGGGATCGAACAGGCAGGTGGCGACGCAACTGCCGAGCACGGTGCTGAGCTCGACACGCGGCCCGGCGCTGACCCGGAACTGGCCTTGCAGCACCGTCAGTCGAGTCATGTTCACGCCCATGGGATTGGATGGCGGCATGGCTCAGGCGGCTTTCGTAAGGGCATGGCGGGCAATGCGGTTGATGGGAGCGACGACTTGCGCCGCGCCGAGCGAGATCGCCGCGCGCGGCATCCCGAACACGGTGCTGGTGCTCTCGTCCTGGGCGATCGTGTGCGCGCCGGCCTTCGACATCGTCAGCAGGCCCTCCGCGCCGTCGGCGCCCATGCCGGTGAGCAGAATGCCCACCGCATGGGAGCCGACCACGTCTGCGACCGAACGGAACAGCACGTCGACGCTGGGAATGTGGCCCGAGACCGGATCGCCCTTGCGCAGCTTCGCGTAAGGCGCGCCGGCTCCGCCGACCATCAGGTGCTGATCGCCGCCGGGCGCGAGGTAGACATTGCCCGACCTGAGCGGCAGATCCGCCGTCGCGAGCTGCACGGTCGCCGGGCTGACCAGGTCGAGCGTTTTGGCGATCGCGGGCGCGAAACGCGGATTGACGTGCTGGACGATCACCGTCGGCGGGCAGTCGGCGGGGAATTCCTTGAGCAGGATCTGCAGCGCCTCGACCCCGCCGGTCGACGAGCCGATCGCGATAAGCTGCGTATCCGCGTTGATCTTGCGGCGGCTCTGCTCGACGAGGTTGGGAGTCGTCGTCCAGTGGTTGTTGAACTTGACCTGCGCGGCCTGGCGGATGAGCTCCGCGAGGCGGCCGTTGTCGTACATGTTGATCTTGCCCGACCGGTCGTATTTCGAATAGCAGTCGACCGCGCCCAGCGCGAGCGCGCGGGCCGTCATCTCGTTGCCTTCCTGGGTGTGGCCGGACACGATGATCACCGGCGTCGGCCGCAGGGTCATGATCTTCTCGAGGAAATCGAGCCCGTTCATTCCCGGCATTTCGATGTCGAGCGTGACGACGTCGGGATCGAAGCGCTTGATCAGCTCGCGCGCTTCCTGCGCATTGGACGCGGTGCCGATCACCGAAATGTCGGGCTCGTCGCAGAAACGCGACATCAGGATGGCGCGCATGGTCGGCGAATCGTCGACGATGAGAACGCGAATGGTCATGGCAGTCTCCGGCGATAAGTAGTGGGGCCGACAAGCTGGAAGTGTTCGGACGCCGGCCCCGTGACGCGTTCCGAATGACCGATGTAGAGATGTCCCTCGGGCTTGAGCGCCTCGCAGAAGCGGGCGACGAGCCGTTCCTTGGTGGGCACGTCGAAGTAGATCATCACGTTGCGGCAGAAGATCACGTCGAACTTGCCCGCCATCGGCCAGTCGCCCAGGAGGTTGAGGCTGCGAAAGCGGACCACCGAGCGCGCGGTCTGGCTGATCGTGGTCTGATCGCCGGTCTCCGCGGTCCAGGCCTGCCGCAAGTCGCCGGGCACCGGCTTGAGGTCCTTCGTCGCGTAGATCGCGCCTTCCGCCTTTGCGATCGCGTGGGGCGCGATGTCGCTGGCGAGAAACCGCAGGTCGGCGCGCGCCAGCGATTGCCCGGCCATGCGGTCGGGCCCGAGCATGGTCATGATCAGCGAATAGACTTCCTCGCCGCTCGAGCAGCCCGCCGACCAGATCCGCACCGGCTGGCGCCGGTTGAGCTGGCCCACGAGCGACGGCCGCACCTGGCTTTCGAAGTGCTCGAAATGGTGCGCTTCGCGGTAGAAGAAGGTGTGATTGGTGGTGAGAGCGGCCAGCGCCCGGTTGAGCTCCTCGTCGTCGCTGCGCATGCGCTCGACATAGTTGGCGAACGTCACCGCACCGGTCTGGCGGACCAGCGGCGCGAGGCGCGAGTAGACCAGCAACGCCTTGCCCTCGGGCAGGACGATGCCGACGCGCGAATAGACGATCTCGGCCACGGCGGAGAAGTCGGCCGGACTGTAGATCTCCGGGCTCACGCCGGGGACCGCGTCCTTCAAGGCGACACCCTGGGTCACGCGGCTTGCCTCTCGTGCGCGGGCAGCGCGCAGGCGACGAGCCCGTCGACATCGACGATCAGGGCGACGCGGCCGTCGCCCAGGATCGTCGCGCCGGCGACGCCATCGACCGAACGGTAGTTGGTCGAGAGGCTCTTGATGACGAACTGGCGCTGATCCTGAATGTCGTCGACGAGCAGCGCGGCCTGGCCCGCCGCCTCGGTGTCGACGACGATGAGCACGCCCTCCTCGGGCGACGTGGCGCCGCTCGGCGACCCGAGCGCCTCGCGCAGCGAGAGCACCGGAATGAACTTGCCGCGTACGTTGAGCATGTGGCGGCTGGACCCCAGCCCCTTCACGTCGCCCTCGGCGGGCCGCAGGCTTTCAAGCACGTGCGCGAGCGGAACGACGAGCGTCTGTTCGCCGACGTTGACGATCATGCCGTCGGAAATGGCCAGCGTCAGCGGCAGGGTCAGAATGAAGGTCGTGCCCTCGCCCGGCGTGCTGTCGATGGTGATGCGACCGCCCAGGTCCTTCACGTTCTGGCGGACCACGTCCATGCCGACACCCCGGCCCGAAACGCTCGAGATGGTCTGCGCGGTCGAGAATCCCGGCGCGAAGATGAGGTTGTCGATCTCCTCGGCGGTGAGCTGGTTCTCGGCGGATACGATGCCCTTCTCAATTGCCTTGGCGAGCACGCGTTCGCGATTGATGCCCGCGCCGTCGTCGGCGATCGAGATCAGAATGCGGCCCGAGCGGTGCTCGGCCGAGAGCGTCAGCGTCCCTTCGGGGTTCTTGCCCGCCGCGATGCGATCCTCGGCGCTTTCGATGCCGTGGTCGACCGCGTTGCGGATGAGGTGGGTGAGCGGTTCGCCGAGGCGCTCGATCACGGTCTTGTCGAGTTCGGTCGATTCGCCGATGACCTCGAGCTTGACGTGCTTGCCCGTGGTCGAGGCGAGATCGCGCAGAATCCGCGGCACGCGGCTGAACACGCTGCTGATCGGCTGCGCGCGGATCGACATCGCGCTTTCCTGGATGTCGCGGGTCAGGTTCTCGAGCAGGCCGAGTTCCTCTGTGGCGGTGATCCCGGCACCGTCGAGCCGCTGGACGAGCATGGCCTGCGCGATCACCAGCTCGCCGACGAGATCGATCAGCCGATCGAGCTTGAACAGGTCGATGCGGATCGACTGGCCAGCGGCGACCGCCGCCGGCGGGGCATTGGGCGCGGCGGCCGCGGCCGGGGCCGCGGGTTCAGCGGGCTTCTGCGCGGCGGGTTCGGCCGGCTTCTGCGCGGCTTCGACGCCGGGCTTGGCGACCGGCGCCGGCGCGGGTGCGGGAGCGGCGGCCGGTTCGATCTCGACCGGCGGAATGCCCTCGTCCTCGCCGATCGCGATCGTGCAGTCCTTGCCGACGAAATCGAAGATGTCGCGCACCGTGTCGGCCTCGACGCTCGCGGGCATGGCGAAGGTCCAGCCGAGATAGCCCTGGCCGGGATCGAAACCGTCGAGCGCGGGCACGGCGCCGACGTCGCAGCGCACGCAAGTCCCGCCGAGGTCGGCGAGATCGCGCAGCATCAGCAGCGGCTCGCTGCCGTTGCGCATGGCGCCGGCGTGCGGGCGCACGTGGACTTGCCACGGCTTTTCGGCTTCCGCCTCGGCCTCGGCTTGGGGAGCAGAGAATCCGCCGCTGATGTCGTCGAGCAGAGAATCGAGGTCGAGGTCGAGATCGTCCCCGCCTTCGCCGTCGCTCTGACCGGCCGGTTCGGACGGCGCCGCGGTCACGGCCGGCTCGGGCTCTGCGGTGGCGGGCACGGCGCCGCTTCCGCCGGCCTGGGCCGCTTCCATTTCCGCGATCAGCGCCGCATCGGCGGGCGCATCGCCGCCCTCGCGCGCGGCCTCGACATGATCGCTGAGCGTATCGAGCGCGCGCAGCAGCAGGCCGATGAGGGCATCGCCGAGGTCCACCGTGCCTTCACGCACGTCGGACAGCAAGGTCTCGAACGTGTGGGTATAGGCCTGGAGCGCGGTGTAGCCGAAGGCGCCCGCGCCGCCCTTGATCGAATGGACTGCGCGGAACACGCCGTTGATCGTGTCGCCATCCTGCGTGCCTGTCTGGCAGGCGGCAAGACCGGCCTCCGCAGCCGCGAGCGATTCCTCGCACTCGACGAAGAAGATCTGCTGGATTTCCTCGGGTGTCATGCCTTGTCCCCATCGAAGAGTTCGCCGGTCAGGCCGGTCATTTCGGCGGCCTTGGTCAGCGCATCGGAGCGCGTGATCGTCGCGCCGTTACCGCTGCGCCGTGCGCTCACGAGCAATTGCAGAACCGACTGGCCGATCTGCGTCACGGCGCTCCCGTCGACTTCGGTCGCGCCGGAGCCCATCGCCGCCACGAACTCGGGAAACAGCGCCTCTGCGGCGGCCCGGTCGCAACGCGCGGGCAGTTTGATTGTGGTCATGAAAAATCGCTCCCTCCGCTCTCGGTCAGAACTCGCTCCAGTCCTCACCGCTGGTGTCGGTGGACTTGAGCGCGAGATTTCCGGTCACGCGCGGCGCGGCGACCGCCATCACCGGCGCCGCACGCACCGGGCTCGGCAGATCGCGCACGTTGTCCCCGCCGCCGCTGGTCTGGAAGCGCGAGACGAGCGTGGTGAGCTCCTGCGCCTCGCCCGCGAGACTGCGCGCCGCGGCGGTCGACTGCTCGACCATCGCCGCGTTCTGCTGGGTCATGCGGTCCATCTCGCCGACGGCGCTGTTCACCTGCTCGAGGCTCACCGACTGGCTCGAAGCCGATTCGCTGATCTGGGTGACGAGCCCGCTGATCTCGCCGACCCGCTCGACGATCTTCTGGAGCAGGTTGCCGGTCGCGGAGACGAGTTCGACGCCGCCGGAAACCTGCTCGCTCGAGGCGGTAATGAGTTCCTTGATGTCCTTCGCCGCCTCGGCCGAACGCTGCGCCAGCGCGCGCACTTCGTTGGCGACGACGGCGAAGCCCTTGCCGGCATCGCCCGCGCGCGCCGCCTCGACGCCCGCATTGAGCGCCAGCAGATTGGTCTGGAAGGCGATCCCGTCGATCACGTTGATGATCTGAGTGATTTCCTGCGACGACTTCTCGATCGCGGCCATCGCTTCGGTGGCGCGGCCCACGACTTCGCCGCCCTCGGCCGCCTCGCGGTGCGCGTCGGCAATGGTGCGCTGCACCTCGGAAGCGCCCTTGGCGGTCTCCTTGATGCTGTCGGTGACCTGGTTCATCGCCGCCGAGGTTTCCTCGAGCGAAGCGGCCTGCTGTTCGTTGCGCATGGCGAGATCATCGGACGCGGCGCGAATTTCCGACGCGCCGGTCGATACGCCCGCCGCTGCGTCGCGAACCGCGCCGATGGTCGAGGACAGGGCGTCGAGCGCGGCATTGAAGTTCACCCGCAGTTCGTCGTACTTGCCGGGGAAGGGCTGGGTGATCGCGCAGTTGAGCTTGTTTTCGGCGAGCTGGCGCAGCGCATGGCCGAGCGAAGTGACGAGCTTCTCCTGCGAGGCGCGGCTCTCCTGCACCTCCACCGCCGAATCACGGAACGTCACCATCGCCTTGGCCATCCGGCCGATGCAGTCCTGATACTCGGAATAAGGGATGTCGCTGCGCGTATCACCCGCGGCGAGAGCCTCCATCCGAACCACCGTGTTCACGTAGGGCGTGCAGATGCGCTGCGCGGAGACGGCGACCGTCAGAATCGTGAACAGCACAGCGGCCCCGCTCACCGCGAGCAGTTCGAGACCCGCGCCCGCAAGCCAGGTCGTGACGACGCCCACGGCGGCCAGGGCCGTGTGGACGACGAAAAGCACCCTGAACTTCACCCGAATCGGCGCCGTTTTCTCGAACCATTCCAACATCACGATCTCCAACTGACCAATCAGAAAGCGCGGGTCGCCGGAACGGGACCTCGCTCGGCGTCCCAATTAACCATCGGCTGGAAAGGGGCGATTACACGGGCGCTCTGTTGAACTCCGTAGGCTGCTCGCAAGATTTACTATGAAGCGATGCGCTAGATCGGCCCTCCCCCCAAAGTGAGACATGAAAGGCCTTTCCCATGCACGACGCTCGCGTCCTCGTCGTTGACGACTCCGCGGCCATGCGCGCGCTGTTCTGCGACGTCCTCGAACAATCGAAGAACGTGAGAGTGGTGGGCACGGCGGCCAACGCCGCCGAGGCGCGCGACCTGATCCCCGAACTGATGCCCAACGTCGTCACGCTCGACGTCGAGATGCCGGGCATGAGCGGGATCGAGTTTCTCGAGGAAGTGATGGGCAGCGCGAGCCCGCTGCCGGTGGTCATGCTCTCCTCGCTGACCCAGTCGGGCACCGAGACGAGCCTCAAGGCCTACGAGCTGGGCGCGGTCGAGTGCTTCCCCAAGCCGCTCAAATCGAGTCCCGAGGAATTCGCCAAGATCGTCAGCAAGCTCGGAAAGATCGTGGTTGCCGCGGCGAACTCGAACCTGCGATCCAAGCCCAAGGTCAAGGTCGAGAAGACCGGCGAAGGCGACACCTACGTTCCCAACGGCAAGGTCGTGGCATTCAGCGCCTCGATGGGCGGGGTCGACGCCTTGTCGGAGATCCTCTCCAGCTATCCGACGCAGTGTCCGCCCACGATCATCGTCCTGCAGATCGAGCCCGCCGTCGCGCAGGCCTTCATCGCGCGGGCCAACAAGGATTTCGCCTGCAACGTGGTCGCCGCCGAGAACGGTGCGCAGCTTACGCCGGGAACGGTGCACATCGCCTTTGATCCGAGCCGTCACATCGTCGTCGAACCCGGCGATCCGGGCGTGCTGCGACTGATCGACCGAGACCCGGTCGAAGGCTTCCGCCCCTCGGCGACGCTGCTGTTCGGCTCGATCGCGCGCGGCGGCAAGCCCGCGCTCGGCGCGGTGCTGACCGGAATGGGCGAGGACGGCGCCAAGGGCCTCAAGCTGCTGCGTGACGCAGGCTGCAAGACCCTGGCGCAGGACCGCAACACCGCGACCGTGCCGCAGGCCCCGGCCGCCGCCGTCGCCGCGGGCGCGGTCGACAGTGAACTGGGCCTCGAGGATCTCGCCGCCGCCGTGCTCGCGGCCTGCGGCGAAGGCTGACCAACCCTGGCGGCGCCGCCGTCAGCGGGCGGCGCCGTCAGTGCCCGGCAACGGGCCCCATGTCCTTGGGCGGGCGCGGCGCGAACCAGATCGTCGCGGCGGCCAGGACCAGAACGACCGCGGCGAGCGCGAAGATATGCGTCGTCGCGAGCGCGGTGCCTTGTCCTTCGACAAGCCGCGCGAGCGCGGCGCGCGCCTGCTCAACGCTGAAACCCCGCGCCTGCATTTGCTCGATGAAGTCCTGCGAACCGTTCAGTTTGGCGACCAGATCGGCGGAATCCTCGCGCGTCTGATCGGCCCAGATCGTTGTCACCACGGCGGTGGCGATGGCGCCGGCGATGGTCCGCCCGAAGTTCGCGATGCCCGCCGCCGAAGCGGTTTCCTCCGGCTCGACCGCGCCGAGGCTGATCGTCGTCAGCGGGACGATGAACAGGGCGACGCCGGCGCCCTGCAGCAGTTGCGGCAGCGCGAGAGTCCAGAACCCCGATTCGCTCGACCACCAGATCGTGCGGATCCAGGCCCACAGGCCGAGCCAGGAAACCCCGACGAACACCAGCAGGCGCGGGTCGAACTTCTGCATGAGCTTCGGCACGAACGGCGACATGAACAAGGCCAGCACGCCGGAGAAGGCCATGACGAAGCCCGCCCAAGTCGCGGTATAGCCGAGCGAGGTCTGCAGCCACTGCGGGATGATCACGATGCTCGAGAAATAGGTGCCGAAGGCGAAGGTCAACGAGAGCGTCGATGCCGTGAAGCCGCGGTGCCGGAAAACCTTGAGGTCGATGACCGGGTGTTCCTCGGTCAGCTCCCAGATCAGGAAGATCGCGAAGAACACCGCCGCGACCACCGCACAGCCGACGATGAAGGGCGAGGAAAACCAGTCTTCGTCGCGGCCGAGGTCGAGCATCAGTTGCAAGGCGCCGACCCAGATCACCAGCAGCACCAGGCCGATCTTGTCGATCGGCAGCTTTTCGGTCGGCGTTTCGGCGCCGCGCAACAAGGCGAGCGTGGAGAAGAAGATCAGCGCGACGATCGGCACGTTGATATAGAAGATCCATTCCCACGACCAGTTGTCGGAGATGTAGCCGCCCAGGATCGGGCCGGCGATCGGCGCGACGACGAGCGTCATCGCCCACATCGCCATCGCCTTGGGATGCGCCGACTTGGGAAAGATCTTCAGCAGCAGCGTTTGCGTCAAGGGCATCAGCGGACCGCCGAACAGCCCCTGCCCCAGACGGAAGACGACCAGCAGGCCCAGCGTCCCCGACAAGCCGCAGAGCGCGGAAAACGTGCCGAAGCCGACCAGCGAGACGATGAAGGTGCGCAAGGTGCCGAAGCGGTTGGCGAGCCAGCCGGTCAGCGGAACGCAGATCGCCTCGGCCACGGCATAGGAGGTGATGACCCAGGTCCCGCTCGTGACCGAAACCCCCAGTCCCCCCGAGATATGCGGCACCGAGACGTTGGCGATCGTCAGGTCGAGCACGACGATGAAGTTCGCCAGCGCGAGCACGAAGCCGGCCAGGTAGAGCTTCAGGCCCGTAAGCGTGCCGTCCTCGGCCTCCGCTTCGCCCTGACCGGTATCGGCAGCGACGCTGGCCATCAGTCGCCCGCGTCTGTGAGGTCGATCTCGGCCTCCATCGACAGGCCGACGCGCAACGGATGGCGCTTGAGTTCGGCCGGATCGAGTTCGATGCGAACCGGCAAGCGCTGCACCACCTTGATCCAGTTGCCCGTGGCGTTTTGCGCCGGGATCAGCGCGAAGGCCGAGCCGGTGCCGCCCGCGAAGCCGACGACCTTGCCGTGATAGACGATATCGCCGCCATAGAGGTCGGAGGTCAGCGTCGCCGACATGCCGGGCCGGACCCTGCGGAGCTGGTCTTCCTTGAAGTTCGCGTCGACGTAGAGCCGGTCCACCGGCACGACGATCATGGCGACCTGGCCGTTATCGAGCTTCTGGCCCACCTGCACCGAGTTCTGGGCGACCACTCCGTCGATCGGCGAGCGGATCACGGTGCGTTCGAGGTCGAGCCGGGCGGCGGCGAGTTCCGACTTGGCGGCGAGCACTTCAGGCCCGGTCTCGATCGTCGAGCCGGAGATCAGCGCCTTGCTCGCGTCCTCGTTGCGCCGCGCGCTGACGGCTTCGGCGCGCGCCTGCGTGATCGACGCGCGCATCTCGCGCACCGATGCCTGCGCGGCCTTCAGCCGGTTGCGCACGCTGGTCACTTCATCGGCGGAAACCGCACCGTCGTCGACCAGCGCGGCACGGCGTTTGTAGTCGACTTGCGCGCGCTCGAGATCGGCCTGCGCCGAAGCGAGCTTGGCTTCCATTGCCGGGATCGCCGATTCGCTTGCCGCGGCCGAGGCGCCTTGCGCCGAGATACTCGCCTCGGACTGCCGGTAGCGCCGCTTGGCCATCGCCATCATCGCCTCGGCGCGCGCGACGGCGATCTTCTGGTCCGAATCCTCGAGACGGATGAGGATCTGGCCCTTGCGCACGTGCTGCGTATCGATGACGGAAAGTTCGACCACGCGCCCGGACGTCAGCGGCGTGACTTCCGCGCTGTCCGCCGCGACGTAGGCGTTGTCGGTCGAGACGGTGCGGCTGCCGATCAGCGTCTCGTAAAGAAACCAGATCAGCGCGACCGCGACCACCGCGACCGCGAGCCCGATCAGCAGCGGCTTGCGCTTGTCGGCATCGAGCACGCGCCCGGTGCCGTTCCCGGCCGCCGGGTCCTCGTGCGACGCTTCGGCGTTTTCGGTGTCACTCATCAACCCTGTACCTTCTCATCGTTCCGGTCCGCGAAGCCGCCGCCGAGCGCGCGCTTGAGCGCGACTTCGCGGGCGAGCAGGCGGAAATGGGCATCGATCGCCGTCTCGCGCGCATCGAGCGCGGACTGCAGGGCGCTGAGCGCCTCGATGTAGCTGGAAAGACCGCCGCGATAGCGCTTCATCGCGATGGTATAAGCCGCGTCGGCATCGGAGCGCGCGGCGATCGCGTCGCGCTCCTGCGCCTGCGCCACCTCGCGGCCGGCAAGCGAATCGGCGACCTCCTGCAAGGCGGAGACGACGGTGCCGTTATAGGCGGCCACCGCCTCGTCGTACTGCCCGCGCGTCTGGCGGTATTGTCCCGAGAGACGCCCGCCCTGGAAGATCGGCAGGCTCAGTGCGCCGCCGGCGTTGCCGTAGGTCGAGCCGTCGTCGATCAGGTTCGAGATTCCGAGCGAGGTCAGGCCGATCAGCCCGCGCAGCGAGATGTCGGGCAGGAACGCCGCCTTCGCCGAATCGATGCGCGAGCCCGCCGCCTCGACCCGCAGGCGCGCGGCGACGATATCGGGCCGGCGCCCGGCGAGCGCGATGCCCGCATCCTCGGGAACCGCCTGCGCCGGCACGGCCGCGATCGGCGTGGGCACGAGATCGAGCGCGCGATCGGGGCCGGCGCCGAGCAGCGCGGCGATCGCATGGCGCCGCAGCGCGATCTGCTCGCGGTTGGCGGCGAGCTCGATCCGCGCCGAGGCGACGGCGGCGCGCGCCTGCCTGAGCGGGCCTTGATTCTCCAGCCCTTCGCGCACTCGCCCGTCGGTCAGGTCGTAGACGTCCTGACGGGCCTTGACCGCCTCGGTCAGCGACTTGTCCCGCTCGAGCAGGCGCGCGAGATCGAAATAGGACGAGACCACGTTCGAGGAGAGCAGCAGCACGGCCTGCCGGGCATCGACCTCGCGCGCCTCGGTTTCCGAGCGCGCCGCGGCCAGCGCCGAACGGGTCCGTCCCCACAAGTCGAGATCGAAGTCGCCCGAAAGTGCAAGCGTGCCGGTGCTTTTCCAGCCTCTGGGGACGAAATCGGACGGCACGCCGTTGTTGTAGCTCTGCTTGGTGAAGCCGCCGGAGGCCTCGCCCGAGATTTGCGGAAGGCCCGCCGCGCCGGTTACCTCGGCGGCACCGCGCGCCTGGCGGATGCGGGCGGCGGCGGCGGCGACATCGGGCGAGTTGGCCAGCGCCTCGGCGACCAGCGAATCGAGTTGCGGATCGCCGTAGACGGTCCACCAGCGCTCATCTGGCCATTCGCGCGCGACGGCATCGTCGGCCAGCGCGCGGCTCGCCGCCAGATCGCCTGGAGTGCGCAGTTGCGGCCGCGGCCCGAGATCGGGCGCGGCACAGGCGGAGAGCGTCAGCGCGCAGGCAAGCGCGGCACCGGCGGCGAGTCGGAAGGAGAATTGTGTACTCATCGGTACGGACCGTATTGGTATCAGGCTTGCGCTTGTCAACAAAAAAGTGTACCGCACAGTACAGCTATGACGCAAAAACTTGGAAAACGGGAGCTGAACCGCGCGAAACGCAGGGCCTCGATCGTCGAGGTCGCAAAGGATGCGTTTCTCGAGCAGGGCTACGCGGCCACCTCGATGTCGGCGATCGCGGAACAGCTCGGCGGCTCCAAGGCGACGATGTGGTCGCACTTCTCCTCGAAGGAGGAACTCTTCGCCGCGGTCGTGGACGAGCAGGTCCGCCGCTTCGGCGAGGATATCGAGGACGTCATGTCGGCGCGGCGGTTTTCGGTTCCCGCGCTGCGGCGCCTCATCGAGCGCGTGCTGGATCGCATGTCCAAGCCAGATTCGACCCGCCTCTACCGGCTCGTCATCGGCGAGGGCGAGCGGTTTCCGGAGATCACGACGACGTTCTGGGAGCGCGGCCCGGCGATGATGTACCAGCACATCACCGCTTTTTACGCGACGGAGTTCGAGCCTGCGGAGTCGCGGCGGCTGACGCGACTGACGATGGCGGCGATCACCGGCTTCCGCTCGCAGATGCTGATCGCGCCGCCCGGCGAGCTCGAGCAGGGTATCACACCGTTCGTCGAGACCTTCATGACCTATCTGCGCTTTCCCGAGCCGCCCTCCGATGCAGTCGCTCCAACCGCCGATCAGCCGTCCTCGTAGCGGGCAAGGGCATCCTCGACGCGGTCGAGCGCGCGTGCGATCGGGTCCTCCTCGCCGAGCAGCGCGAAAGTGCCGTTGAGCGCGAAGAAGCAGTGCCCGTGCACCGTGGCCAGCAGCGAACGCGCCAGCGATCGCGCCTTCTCCCCATGCGCCTCGGGGAGCGCGGCGGCGATCTCGCGCACGATGACCCCGGTAATCGCCTCGACCTTTTCGCGATAGTAGTCGGGCATCGGCTCGCCTTCGGGCAGACGGAAGTCGTAGAGCGCGGTCCAGGCGTGGCGATGCTCGACCGCGAAGGTGAAGTAGGCGCGGATCGCGGCTTCGAGCCGCCCGGTCTCAAGCCCCTCCAGCCGGCCCTCCAGCGCGGCGATCCACAAGTCGAGCGTACGCCCGTTGATCGCCAGCAGCATCTGGTCGTACGAGCCGAAGACGTTGTAGAGCGTGCCGATCGTATAGCCGATCCGCTTGGCGACCTCGCGCGCCGAGAAGCGCGCGAAGCCCACTTCGGAAATCTGCCGGTGTCCCTCGCTGACGATCATCTCGCGCAGTTCGGGGCGCGTGTGGTCCGATCGCCTGCCCATGACCGAGCCTCTAGCTCAACCGCGCCTGCGTGTGAAAGGGTAGAGAAACTGCGCCCAATAGCCGGTGGGCACGCGCTCGGGCACGCCATAGCCTTGCGGCCACCTGCCCGGAGGGAGGTAGAACGTGCCGAAGATCCGGTCGAGGAAGGGGAAATGGATCGCGAAGTTCTTGTCCACGCCCTCGGCCTCGATGGCGTGATGCCAGTGGTGGAAGCGCGGCGTGACCATGACGTGACCGAAGCGGTCGAAGTCGCCCCTGACGTTGGCATGGACCAGCGAGGCGTAGACATAGACCATGCCGACATAGGCCTGCATCACCGACGGCAGGAAGCCGAGCGTCAGCAGCGGCAGCGAGGTGACGCCGCGCAGAAGGATGATCTCGGCGAAGTGCATCCGCGACCCCGCGAGCCAGTCCATCGACTTCGCGCTGTGGTGAACGGCATGGAAGCCCCAGAGGAACGGCACTCGGTGGAAGCTGCGGTGGAACCAGTACTGGACGAAGTCGGTCAGCAGCATGGCCAGGGCGAACTGCACGATCCACGGCAGCGACCGCACCATCGCGCGCGTGCCGTCGAGCCAGCCCCAGTGCGCGTTGACGTAGCCTGACGGCGCCAGCGCGAGGAAGGTGATGAGCTGCACCATCATCGAGCTGACGAGGTAGTAGAACAGGTCCTCGCGCCACTCGGTACGGAACAGCCGCTGTTCGGGCCGGTGGGGCACGAAGCGCTCGATCGGCGCGAACATCAGCCCGGTGGCGACGAGGTTCACCGCGAAGAAGTCCACCCCGAAGAAGATACCCCAGCCCGCCGTGTCCCCGGCCTGGACCGCCGAGCCGCCCAGGATCGTCGCGGTGAGCGAAACGATCAGCGCGGCGAGCCCGATCGCCTTCTTCGGCCGCAGCAGCAGGCTGAGCAGCGCCAGCGCATAGGCCGAGATCAGGATCGCATGGACGAGGAGCCGGAAACCGCTCCAGTCTCGCAGCGCGATGAGCTCGGGCATGCCGAGCAGCCAGGGCCAGCGCAGCGCGGCCACGAAGCTGAGCCCCACGCAGGCGAGCAACAGCGCGAAGAAGCCCGCGAACCATCCGGTGCCGAAGCCGCGCGCCGAGAGCGGCGCTTCCAGATCCTCGCGAAGACGCGTGAGGAAACCGACCATTGCAATGGGCCCTCCCCGACCCGGCCAAGACATGTCGCGCTTCGCTCCGCCACGCAAGCGCCAGAAATTGAACGATGATCATTATTTTAATTGAACATCGTATAATTATGAGGCATCCCAGCCTCCGGAGGCGATTCGCGCCTCGGAGGACGGGATATGGAAACGATTGCCAACCGCAGGCCGCTCACCACCCGCGAAACGCGCTGGGCCGCCGCGGCTGCCCGGTTGCTGACGCGCCTGGGCGTCAGTCCCAACGCGATCTCGCTAGCGGGCATCGGCTTCGCCGCGATCGGCGCGGCCGCCTTTGCGCTTTCGGCGCAGGAACGCTGGGCGCTTGCGGGCGCGGCGATCGCCATCCAGCTTCGCCTGCTCGCCAACCTGTTCGACGGGCTGGTCGCGGTCGAAGGCGGCAAGGGGAGCGCGACGGGCGGGCTCTACAACGAGTTTCCCGACCGGATCGAAGACAGCCTGCTGCTCGTCGCGGCAGGCTATGCCTGCGGCTGGCCCGGGCTTGGCTGGGTGGCCGCGCTGCTCGCCATGACCACCGCCTATCTGCGCGCGCTCGGCGGCTCGCTGGGTTTCGCGCAGGACTTCGCCGGGCCGATGGCCAAGCAGCACCGCATGGCGGCGCTGACGCTCGGCGCTGTGCTCGCGCTCGTCATGCCCATGCGAGAAACGCTGGCCGCGACACTGATCGTCGTCGCCGCGGGCAGCGCACTCACCGCCTTGCGCCGCCTCGCGCGACTGGCCCGCCGCATGCGCGGGCAGGCCCGATGAGCGGCGGCCCGATCGCGCGCCTGACCGGCGCCGTGCTGGTCGGCGCGACGCGCCTGCTCGTCGGTGGCCATGCCCGCTGGCAGGGCTGCGCGCCCGAACCGCGCCAGCGGATCTACTTCGCCAACCACGCGAGCCACCTCGATACCGTGATCCTCTGGTCGGCCCTGCCCCCGTCGCTGCGCCGCACGACCCACCCGGTCGCCGCGCGCGACTACTGGGACCGCGATCCGCTACGCCGCCATGTCGCGCGCGACGTGCTGGGGGCGGTGCTGGTCGAACGCCGCGCCCGTCGCGACCCGCTCGGCCCCTGCCGCGCGGCGCTGGCCGCAGGCGGGTCGCTGATCCTGTTTCCCGAAGGTACTCGCTGCGGCGGCGCGGAACCGGGCGCGTTCAAGGGCGGACTGCACCATCTCGCCCGCGAGTTTCCCGTAGTCGAGCTCGTCCCCGTGCACCTCGACAACCTCTCGCGCGCCTTTCCCAAGGGCGCCATCCTGCCCGCGCCGATCGTGTGCTCGGCCACCTTCGGCGCGCCGCTCGGCTTCGATCCGGCCGAGCCCAAGCACGCCTTCCTCGAACGCGCGCGGAGCGCCGTCTGCGCGCTCGGACGGAGGATCGCGACATGATCGAGACCCTGACCATCCTGCTCGGCGGCGTTGCCGGCCTCCTCGCGCTCGCCTCGCTGGCGGGCTGGCTGCTCGCGCGCCGCGCCTCGAGCGAGGAGGCCCGCGCGCTCGTCGCCAATCTCAACGCCCGCATCCGCGCCTGGTGGGCGATGGTGGCGATCTTCGCGGTGGCCTTCCTCGTCGGCAAGACGCTGACGATCGCGCTCTTCGCGCTGACCTCGTTCTATGCGCTGCGAGAGTTCCTCTCGATCACCCCGACGCGGGCCGAGGACCACCGCGCGGTCGCCGTGTCGTTCTACCTTTTCGTGCCGCTGCAATACTGGCTGATCGCGGACGGCTGGCAGACGCTGTTCCAGATCCTCATCCCGGTGTGGGCCTTCCTGCTGCTGCCCGTGCTCGCAGCGATCAAGGGCGAGACCGACGACTTCCTTGCCCGCACCGCGCGCATCCAGTGGGCGCTCATGCTGGCGGTGTTCTGCATCAGCCACGCCCCGGCGCTGCTGCTGCTCCACATCCCCGGCTTCGAGGGGCGCAATTTCCTGCTGCTGTTCTTCCTGATCGCCGTCGTCCAGCTTTCCGACGTGCTCCAGTACGTCTTCGGCAAGCTGCTCGGACGCCACCAGGTCGCGCCGCGCGTCAGCCCGGCCAAGACCTGGGAGGGCCTCGTCGGCGGCGGCCTCGCGGCGACGGCCGTCGGCGCCGCGCTCTGGTGGATCACGCCCTTCACGCCGGCCGAGGCGGGCGCGCTTGCTTTCGCGATCGTCGCGTCGGGCTTTGCCGGCGGGCTCGTGCTTTCGGCTGTGAAGCGCTCGCTCGGCGCCAAGGACTGGGGCGCGATGATCGAAGGCCACGGCGGTGTGCTCGACCGCATGGATTCGGTCAGCTTCGCCGCGCCGGTGTTCTTCCACCTCGTGAACTACTTTTTCGCCGCATGACCGCGCGCGCTGCACATTTGCCTTGCCACTGATGTCGGGGCGCGGTCCTGAACATTTCGCCCCCACAGGCACTTAACGGCTTGGCATGGTCATGCGACTACACCCCCGAAGCCGAACCGCCGGAGAGAATCCTTGTCCGCACCTGACGTATCCCTGCTCGCCAAGCGGCGCTTCGGCCCGATGTTCGTCGTCCAGTTCATGGGCGCGTTCAACGACAACCTGCTCAAGTTCGCGCTGCTGTTCCTCGCCAATTTCGGCCTCTACGTGGCGGAACCGGACAAGGCCGAACTGCTCGCGGTGGTCTCGACCGGGCTGTTCATCCTGCCCTATTTCCTGTTCTCCGCGCTCGCCGGACAAGTCGCCGACCGCATCGACAAGGCGCGGCTCGTGCGCCTGGTCAAGCTCGCCGAAGTGGGCATCATGACGATCGGCCTTGCCGGATTCTGGTTCGAATCGGTCGCCGTCCTGCTCACCGCGTTGTTCCTGATGGGCATGCATTCGACCGTATTCGGCCCGGTCAAATACTCGATCCTGCCGCAGCATCTGCACCGCGACGAGATCATGGGCGGCACCGGCCTGATCGAGGCGGGCACGTTCCTCGCGATCCTGGGCGGGCAGCTTCTCGCCGGGCTGATCCCCGCGTGGGAAGCGGGCCTCGCCGCGATGGGCATCGCCGTGATCGGCCTGGGCTTCGCGATGCTCGTGCCTCCAGCCCCGCCCACGCGCGGTGGCCATCCGGTCGACTGGAACGTGTTTCGCGGCACCTGGCACATCCTCAAGGTCGCCCACAAGGGCCGCGGCGTATGGCTGGCGATCCTCGGGGTGAGCTGGTTCTTCACCGCCGGCGCCGTGCTGATGAGCGAGTTCGCCCCGCTCGTTTCGGGATCGCTCGGCGCGCGGCAGGAAGTGGTCTCGCTGTTCCTCGTGCTCTTCTCGGTCTCGATCGCACTCGGCAGCCTCGCGGTAAACCGCCTGCTCAAGGGCGAGGTCTCGGCGCGCTACGTGCCCGCGAGCGCGCTGGGGCTCGCGGCGGGGATGATCGATTTGTGGCTGTCTGCCAGCATGTTCCAGATCGTCACGCCCGATGCCACCATCGGCCAGTTCATCACGAACCCCGGCGCCTGGCGGGTCATGTTCGACGTCGTCGTGATCGCTGTCTCGGGCGGGATGTTCATCGTGCCGCTCTACGCGATCCTCCAGACTCATGCCGCGCCCGAAGAGCGCTCGCAGGTCATTGCCGCCAACAACATCGTCAACGCGGGCGTCACGGTCGGCGTGGTGCTGGTGGTAGGCGCCATGCTCGGCGCGGGCACGAGCGTGCCCGGCGTGATCGGTGCGCTCGGATTCGCGACGCTGACCGTGGCGCTGATCTCGGTCTGGCTCCTGCCCGAAACGCTGTTCAAGTCGGTGGTGCGCGCAACGCTGAGGCTGATCTACCGAGTCGAGGTGAACGGCATGGAGAACATGCCCAAGGCGGGCGAGCGCGCCGTGGTGGTGGTCAACCATCTCAGCTTCCTCGACGGCCTGCTGCTCGGTGCCTTCCTGCCCGGCAAGCCGACCTTCGCGGTGGCGACCTACATCGCGAAGGCCTGGTGGATCCAGCCCTTCCTCAAGCTGTTCGAAGCCTTCCCGGTCGATCCGACCAACCCGATGGCGGCCAAGGCGATGGTCAAGGCGGTGCGCGAGGGACGCACGCTGGTGATCTTCCCCGAGGGACGCATCACCGTGACCGGCGCGCTGATGAAGGTGTTCGACGGACCCGGCATGGTCGCCGACAAGGCCGACGCGCCGATCGTCCCCGTCCGCCTCGACGGCCCCCAGTACACGCTGTTCTCGCGGATGAAAGGCAAGGTGCGCCGCCGCTGGTTCCCAAAGGTGCGCATCACCGTGCTGCCGCAGCGCCGCTTCGCCATCGAAGGCGAGATGAGCGCGCGCCAGCGCCGCGCCATCGCCGGACGCAAGCTCTACGACGAGATGAGCCGGATGATCTTCGATACCTCGCCGACGAACCGGACGCTCTACGAGGCGCTCGGCGAAGCGCGGCGCGTCCACGGCGGCAAGGCGCTCGTGGTGGAAGACATCAAGCGCGAACCGCTGAGCTACGACCGCCTGATCCTCGCCTCCGGGCTGCTCGGCAAGGAACTCGCCAGAGAGAGCAAGCCGGGCGAAACCGTAGGACTGCTGCTGCCCAACGTCAGCGGTGTCGTCGTCGCTTTCTTCGGGCTGCAGGCGCAAGGCAGGGTTCCGGCGATGCTCAACTTCACGGTCGGCCAGGCGAACATGGTCTCTGCCTGCGCGACCGCCGAGATCAGCACCGTGGTCACCGCGCGCGCCTTCGTCGAGCAGGCCAAGCTCGGCGCGCTGATCGCCGGTCTCGAGGCCGAGGGGCTGCGCGTGCTCTATCTCGAAGACCTCGCCGCGCGGATCTCCACCCCGGCGAAAGTATGGGGCATGCTCTCGAAGCGCGGGCCGATGCGCGCGCACAAGCACCTCAAGATCTCGCCCGACGCGCCCGCGGTGATCCTGTTCACCAGCGGCTCCGAGGGTACACCCAAGGGCGTCGTGCTCTCCCACCGCAACCTGCTGGCGAACTGCGCGCAGCTTGCCGGGCGCATCGACTTCAACTCGTCCGACGTGGTGCTCAATGCGTTGCCGGTGTTCCACTCGTTCGGACTGACCGGCGGCACGCTGCTGCCGCTGCTCAACGGCATCCGCACCGTGTTCTACCCCAGCCCGTTGCACTACCGGATCGTCCCCGCCCTCGCCTACGATGCCAATGCGACGATCATGTTCGGCACCGACACCTTCCTCGCGGGCTACGCACGCATGGCGCACAGCTACGACTTCTATTCGCTGCGCTACATCTTCGCCGGCGCCGAGAAGGTGCGCGACGAGACCCGGCGGACCTATGCCGAAAAGTTCGGCCTCCGAATCCTCGAAGGCTACGGGGCGACCGAGGCGGCGCCGGTGATCGCGGTGAACACGCCGATGCACTTCAAGGCGGGCTCGGTGGGGCGGCTGCTTCCCGCGATCGAGGCGCGGCTCGAGGATGTGCCGGGCATCGAGGAGGGCGGGCGGCTCTACATCCGCGGGCCCAACGTCATGGCCGGCTACCTGCTCGCGAGCGCGCCCGGCGTGCTGCAGCCGCCCGAAGACGGCTGGCACGACACCGGCGACATCGTCACCATCGACGAGACCGGCTTCGTCACCATTCGCGGCCGGGCCAAGCGCTTCGCCAAGATCGGCGGCGAGATGGTATCGCTGCCCGCGGTCGAGGGCTATGCCGCAAAGGTCTGGCCGGACGCCGAGCACGCGGTCGTCACCCGGCCCGATCCCAAGAAGGGCGAGCAACTGGTGATGTTCACCACCGCGACGGACGCCGATGCCAAGACGCTCCAGCGGTGGGGCCGCGAGAACGGCGTCACCGAACTCATGCTCCCGCGTGAGATCCGCGTGCTCGATGCCCTTCCCGTGCTGGGCACCGGCAAGCTCGACTATGTGACGATGGGCAAGATGGCGGCGGAGTAAAGGCGCGCCGCCCCTCTACCCGTCAGCCCAGGGCCCAGAACACCAGGCCCATCGCGAGGTAGGCGACAAGCCAGAAGCCGCAGTCTATCACGCGGCGCATCGGCTCGGTGCGGTTGCGCATGTGCGTGAGCCAGACCGCGGGGATGGTGAAGAACAGCGCCAGCCCGCCCGACATCATGAAGTAGAGCCACGGCTTGACGTCCAGCGTCGCGCTTCCGATCCGCGCGAAGTTGTGGCCGAGCATGATCGCGGCCAGCAGCATGACGAGTGCGACGACGGTATAGTTTCCGGTCTTCTTGGAATTGCCCGGCAGCATCTGCCGACCCGTGCGGAACAGCGGCCCGTGCCACACGATCCCCACCGCAACCGCCAGCGCCGCCGCCAGCAAGACCGCTATCCAGTTTACCGGGCCCATCTGCGCATCCTTCCCTTGTTCGCGCGCACGCTAGCCCAAAGCCGCGAACGGGTGTAGGGCGCGCCGCCAATGACTGTGGAACTTCCCTCTCTGCGCAAGGTCGGCATGGTCAGCCTCGGCTGCCCCAAGGCGCTCGTCGATTCCGAACGCATCCTCACGCGGCTGCGCGCCGACGGTTATGCCATGAGCGCGGACTACCAGGGCGCCGACGTGGTGCTGGTGAACACGTGCGGTTTCCTCGATTCGGCCAAGGAGGAGAGCCTCGCCGCGATCGGCGAGGCGATCGCCGAAAACGGCCGCGTGATCGTGACCGGCTGCATGGGCGAGGAAGCCGAGACGATCCGCGCGAAGTTTCCCCAGGTGCTCGCGGTGACCGGAGCGCATCAATACGAGGCGGTGGTCGAAGCGGTCCACGAGGCGGCGCCACCCGAACTCGGCCCCTATCTCGACCTCATTCCGCAATCCGCGCCCGACGAGGCGGGGATCAAGCTGACCCCGCGCCATTACAGCTACCTGAAGATTTCAGAGGGCTGCAATCACGCGTGCAGCTTCTGCATCATCCCCCAGCTTCGCGGCAAGCTCACCAGCCGGCGGATCGACGCGGTGCTGCGCGAAGCGGAAAAGCTGGTCGCTGCGGGCACGCGCGAACTGCTCGTGATCAGCCAGGACACCTCGGCCTACGGCGTCGACATCTGGCATGAGGCACGCGCCTTCCATGGCCGCGAGGTGCGCGCCCACATGACCGACCTCGCGCGCGAGTTGGGCGGCCTCGCCGCGCCCGACGGGACGCGGCCCTGGGTGCGGTTGCACTACGTCTATCCCTACCCGCACGTCGATGCGGTGATCCCGCTGATGGCCGAGGGACTGGTGACGCCCTATCTCGACATTCCCTTCCAGCATGCGAGCCCCTCGGTGCTCAAGGCGATGAAGCGCCCCGCCAACGAGGCCAAGGTGCTCGACCGGCTGCGCGCCTGGCGCGAGATCTGCCCCGACATCGCGGTGCGTTCCAGCTTCGTCGTCGGCTTTCCCGGCGAGAGCGACGCCGATTTCGAGTACCTGCTCGAGTGGCTCGAGGAAGCCCAGCTCGACCGGGTCGGCGCATTCCGCTTCGAACCCGTTGCCGGCGCCAGCGCCAACGACTTGCCCGGCGCGGTGCCCGAGGCGGTCAAGGAAGAGCGCTTCGCCCGGATCATGGGGAAGACCGCGGCGATCAGCGCGGCCAAGCTCCCGGCCAAGGTGGGCCGCACGCTTCCGGTGATCATCGACGAGATCGGCGAGCCGGACGAGGATGGCGACATCGGTGCCACCGGACGATCGCAGGCAGACGCTCCGGAGATCGACGGGGCCGTCTATTTGCGAAACGTCAATGACTCCGTTCAAGTCGGTGAAATCCTTGATGTTATCATCGAGGATGCGGACGAACACGACCTCTACGGAGCGCCTTGCGCCGCCTGATGGCTTCGCACACACGATGATTTGATTGCAAAAAGCGCAATCCTTGAAAATCTTTTCGCACTTGCAGCAAAACCGGCCCTGGATCATAAAGAGACTGCCTTTCAGGCATCCTCTCCCAAAGACTTCCAAGGGCCGGTCGATTGACCGGCCCTTTTTTTGCCCGGTCTCCGGGCGGGGCGATCGGGTCGTGCTCGCCGTCCGGCGAAGGCGCGCCTCGAGTCTGGCGGTGCGCGAGCAATTGGCCTAGTTCGCAGCCATGGCCGATTCTTCCCGCATCTACACCGCCGCGCTGATCGTGATCGGCGACGAGATCCTGTCCGGCCGCACGCACGACAAGAACATCGCCCAGGTCGCGACCTGGCTCGGCGTCCAGGGCATCCGCCTCGCCGAAGTGCGCGTCGTCGCCGATGTCACGGCGGCGATCGTCGAAGCGGTCAACACGCTGCGCGCGCGCAACGACTACCTGTTCACCACCGGCGGCATCGGCCCGACGCACGACGACATCACCGTCGATGCCGTGTCCGAGGCCTTCGGCGTCGATGTGATCGTCCACCCCGAAGCGCGCGCGATCCTCGAAGGCTACTACGAGACCCGCGGCGGGCTGACCGACGCACGGCTGCGCATGGCCCGCGTGCCCGAGGGCGCCGAGCTGATCCCGAACCGCTATACCGGCGCCCCGGGTATCCGCTTCGATAACGTGTTCCTGATGGCCGGCGTGCCGCAGATCACCGCGGGCATGCTCGATGCGCTTTCCGGCACGCTCGAAGGTGGCGCGCCGCTGCTGTCCGAGACGATCGGCTGCTGGGTGCACGAAAGCGAGATCGCCGAACTGCTGCGTGAGACCGAAAAGACGCACCCCAACTGCCAGATCGGCAGTTATCCGTTCTGGCGCGAAGGCAAGACCGGCGCGAACTTCGTGATCCGCTCGGTCGACGCCGAGGATCTTGCCGCATGCAGCCGGGCGCTGATGGCCGGGCTCGAGGCGATCGACCGGCCGGCGTTTCCCGGTGGTATCTAGGAGCCTCGCGATCGTCGCTCCGGCCCTGATTCTGACCGGCTGCGCCGCCAGCGCGCGACTGAGCGAGCTCGAAACGCTGCTCGCCGCGCAGGACAGCGCCACCGCCGCGCTCGAGCAGTGGTGCGCGCGGCGCGGCCTCGCCGATCCGCCGACGATCCGCGCGGTGCCCGCCGCTCCGGACGCCGCGCCGCCCGCCCCGCCTGGCGATGCCCGCGCGCTGCTGGAAGCCGATGCGCACGAGGCGCTCGCCTATCGCCACGTCGAGCTGACTTGCGGCGAGACCGTGCTCTCGGTGGCGCACAACTGGTACGTTCCGGCAAGGCTGACCGGGCCGATGAACGCCGCGCTCGCCGAAAGCGAAGCCTCGTTCGGCAAGGTCGCGGCGCCGCTCGCCTACCGGCGCGAACGGCTCGATTCGATCGAGGGTGCCGGCCCCGGCTGCCCGGCGGGCACCGTGCTCACCCATCGCGCGCTGTTGCGGCTGCCCGACTCGCGCCCGCTCGCGCTGCTGGTCGAGTGCTACACCGAGGCGAACCTGCGCCCCGACCCGGCAGGCTGAGCCGTCACGCCGCGACCGTTTCGGTCCCCGCGATCGAGGTGCGATGCATCATCCGGCCGGTCGACTTGTCGTAGGGGATCGCCCGGTGCATCGCGCCGGTGTTGTCCCAGATCACGAAATCGCCTTCGGACCATTTGTGCCGCAGCGAAAACGCGGGCTGCGCCGCCCATTCCGCGAGCCGGATCAGCAGCGCGCGCCCGGCGGGAACGTCCATGCCGACGACATGATCGGCAGTCGTGCCGATGACCATCGACTTGCGGCCCGAACCGTGGGTCCAGACGATCGGATGCTCCTTGATCAGGCCGATCCCGAGTACGCGCTCGCGGTGCTTTTCGGGGATGGCGTCGGCGATCGGGGAAAGGCTCGCCCTGACCGAGTGGACCGCCTTGAGCCCTTCGAGCGCGGCCTTTTCCTCGTCCGGCAGGCCTTCGTAAGCGGCGTAGGTGCTCGCGAACTCGGTTTCGCCTCCGATCGCGGGCGCGATCCGGCAGGAGAGCAGCGTGGCGAAAGGCGGCGGCATGTCCACCGTGATGCCGTCCATGTGCCAGAAGAACGTCCCGAGCACGTATTCGGGCTGCGGGTTGATCCTTTCGTCCAGCGTGACCTGATAGACGTCTTCGTCGTTGGCCTGGACGTTCGTCTTGTTCGTCAGCCGAACTTTCGGCCCGAGCAGTTGCGTGATGCGTAGCTGCTCCTCGTCAGTCAGCCCCAGCCGCGGAAAGACGAGCACGGTGCGTTCCTCCACCTTCTCGCGAATCGCGCGCGCGGCTTCGGGCGTGAACAGATCGGCCCGGTCGTCCCAGGAGACGCGGCTGCCGATATGCTCTTTGATATCTTCGAAACGGATCGCCATGGCGGCGCTTCTCCCGATGCTATTTTTTTGAACAGGTGTTCAGCACACTGTTACACGCGGCCGGGCGGGTCGTAAACGGCAATTTGCCCGCCGGCGCCGCAGAGCCGCCTGTCCGCAATCCGTCGCAAAATAAACAGGTTGTTAACTACGAGAGACTAGCGGTTTCTCCGTAGCGACAAAGGGCGGATCGAGAGGGGGCTGGTGCAGCATTTCAGTATCGTACCACCCGGAGCGGACCCGCTGCGCGATGCCGACGAAGCGGCCGGGAAGTGCCGGTCCTTCTCCCGCGCGATCGCGTTGCGCATGTTTGTCTTCGCCTGCATCGCCACCGCACTCGTCGCCGCCTTCGCGTTCGACTTCGCGGCAAGGCAAGCGGAGGACACCCTTCTCAGCGACTGGAACAGGGATATCGAGCGGCGGGCGCGATACGAAAGCGATCGCTTTACGCGCGCCGAGACCGCCGTGGACAAATTGGCCGCGCGGTTCGTGCAGTCGTACGCGGACCCCGCCGTGCTGCCGTCGGTCGATTTCGATCGCTACTTCGCGCATCGTAAAGACGGCACCGTGCGGCTTCGCCGGGCCTTCTACTCGGGCATCCGCGACGAGACGGGCGTCGTCCGCAGCGGTGTGACGGGCTTCGTCGCCCGCAACCGCCCTTCCCTGGACGAGGAACTGCGCCGACGCCTTGTCCTGACCTATGAAACCGTCGCCGAGTTCGGGCCGGGCATCGCCGGGGACTTCAGCAACATCCATGCAAGCCTGCCCGAAAACGCGCTCATCATCTATTCGCCCGGTGAACCATGGGGGCTCGAGGCTGCCAGCGATCTCGACATGACGTCTTTATCGGTGCTCGCATCGACGCTGCAATCGAACAACCCCGCCCGCAAGCCGCGCTGGACCGGGCTTTACTACGATTCCACCGTCTCGAAATGGACCGTGACCTACCAGAAGCCGGTCGATCTGAAGGGCCGGCACCTCATCAATTCAAGCATCGACGTGAGCATGACGGACCTGCTCCAAACGATCATGGAAAACGGTCCCGACGGTGCCGAAGACCTGATCCTGTCGAAGGACGGCATGCTCGTCGCCTATCCCGCGGCGATCGACGAACTCATGCGAAATGCCGGGCAGATCAGCGTCGACAAATTCGGCGACGCGCGGATTCTGGAAATCTATCGCACGCTCGCGGCGGCCGCCCCGCGCCCCGCGGGCGAGGCAAGCATCGTCTACAACGCCGAGATACACGCCTATATCGGCAGCGTGGAACTCGCGGGACCGGGCTGGTGGATGGTCACGGTCTATCCCAAGGCTCTGGTCAACGAGAAGGCTGTGCACGCGGCCGGGTCCATCATGCTACTGATCGCCGTTCTGTTCGCGGCGTTCATCGTTACCGTGGTCGTCGTGCTGCGCACCAGCGTCTCGGGGCCGATCCACAAGATGACGCGCGCCTCGCGGCGGTTGGCGCGTGGCGACTACGAGGCCGTCTATTCGGGTGCCGTGGACCTGCCCGTCGACCGCAAGGACGAGATCGGCGCCCTCGCGCGGTCGTTCCAGCAGATGGCGCGCCAGCTCGGCTTCACCAACCGGCGCCTCGAGAATTCCGTTCGGCAGCGCACGATCGAGCTGGAGCTGGCCAACGAGCAGCTCCAGGAACTCAGCCGCAAGGACGGGCTGACCGGCGCTCTCAATCGCCGTGCCTTCGACGAGGACCTCGCCAACGCCTTCGCCGAACTTAACACGCGCGGCGTACCGTTCGCGCTCTCGCTGTTCGATGTCGACTGCTTCAAGCTCTACAACGATCGCTATGGCCATGCCGCGGGCGACATCGCGCTGCGCACGATCGTCTCGGAAATCGAGGCCGCCTTGCCGCGAGCGAAAGTCTACCGGTACGGCGGGGAAGAAATCGCCGCGATCCTGCCATGCACGACCATCGACGATGCCAACGCCGCCGTTCGCGCCACCGTGCACCGCATCGCCGGGCTGGGCATCGAGCATCGTGACAGTCCGCACGGCCGCGTGACGATCAGCGCCGGCACCAAGCTGGTCGACACGCCGGGAGAGATCCCCACCAGCGTGATGGTCGCGGTCGACGAGGCGCTTTACGCTGCCAAGCGCGGCGGGCGCAACCGCAGCGTCTTCGCCACCGATCCCGCATTCCGGCTCAAGCCGGCGGATCCGGCGTCCGACTGACGCCGGCGATCCGTCCAGCGACACGCGCAATCCATGGCCGGCGCTTGCACGGCACCACGAAAAGGGCCGGCGGATCGCTCCGCCGGCCCTTTTCTTGTTCGCGTCGTCGCGGCTGCCGTCAGGCGCCGGCGATCTCGGTCGTGTCGACCTTGAGGCCCGGACCCATCGACGAGGACAGCGTGACCTTGCGCACGTACTTGCCCTTGGCGCCCGAGGGCTTGGCCTTGACGATCGCGTCGACGAAGGCGTCGAAGTTGGTCTTGAGGTCATCGTCCGAGAACGACATCTTGCCGATGCCGGCGTGGATGATGCCCTGCTTCTCGACGCGGAACTCGATCTGGCCGCCCTTGGCGTCCTTGACAGCCTGCTCGACGTTCGGCGTGACAGTGCCCAGCTTCGGGTTCGGCATCAGGCCCTTGGGGCCCAGCAGCTTGCCGAGGCGGCCGACGACGCCCATCATGTCGGGCGTGGCGATCACGCGGTCATAGTCGAGGTTGCCGTTCTGCATGTCTTCCATGAGGTCTTCGGCGCCGACCTTGTCGGCACCGGCGGCGAGCGCGGCCTCGGCCTTGTCACCCTTGGCGAAGACGGCGACGCGCACGGTCTTGCCGGTGCCCGAGGGCAGCGAGACCATGCCGCGGACCATCTGGTCGGCGTGGCGCGGATCGACGCCCAGATTCATCGCGACTTCGATCGTCTCGTCGAACTTGGTGGTCTTGAGGTCACGCAGCAGCGCGATCGCCTCGTTGACGCCGTAGAGCTTCTGGTTGTCGCCCAGCTTGGTCGCGAGCGCCTGCTGCTTCTTGTTCAGCTTTGCCATCGTTTCAGCCCTCCACCACTTCGAGGCCCATCGCGCGGGCGGAGCCTTCGATGATCTTGGTCGCCGCCTCGATGTCGTTGGCGTTCAGGTCCTTCATCTTCATCTCGGCGATCTCGGAAAGCTTCGAGCGCGCGATCTTTCCGGCGGAAACCTTGCCCGGCTCCTTCGAGCCCGACTTGAGGTTCGCGGCCTTCTTGATGAGGAAGCTGGCCGGCGGGCTCTTCGTCACGAAAGTGAAGCTGCGATCCGCGTAGACCGTGATGATGGTCGGGATCGGCATCGACTTTTCAAGGTCCTGCGTCGCGGCGTTGAACGCCTTGCAGAATTCCATGATGTTCACGCCGCGCTGGCCCAGCGCGGGACCGATCGGCGGCGAGGGATTGGCGGCGCCCGCGGGCACCTGGAGCTTGATGTAGCCCTCGATCTTCTTGGCCATGAGAGGCCTCCTGTTCTCACTGTCGCCCGAAGCGCCGAGGCGCGGACGGGCTCATGGTAAGCGGTACGAACGGCGTGCCGAAGCAGCACCTCCCGCGCGGATTTCCCGGCGCTCTCGCCCCGGGAAGGCGCGCGCATAGCCGTACACGCCCGTGAAAGCAACCGATTCGCCGCAGACGGCGCCTGTAGGTGACGCAGTTGACGGTGTCTTGATGGCAAAACGCCGGAGCCTGCCGCCAAAACCTACTTCGAAAGTTCGACCTGCTCGAAGTCCAGCTCGACGGGGGTGGCGCGGCCGAAAATCGAGACCGAGACCTTGACCTTGCTCTTGTCGAAATCCAGCTCCTCGACGATGCCGTTGAAGCTCGCGAACGGGCCGTCGAGCACCTTGACCGAATCGCCGATCTCGTAGTCGATGTTGACCTGCTTGCGCGGCGCGGCGGCGGCGGCTTCGGCGGCGCCGAAGTAGCGCGCGGCCTCGGCCTCGCTGATCGGCTGCGGCTTGCCGTTGACGCCGAGGAAGCCGGTGACCTTGGGCGTGTTCTTGACGAGGTGGTAGACGTCGTCGTTCAGCGCGAGCTTGGCGAGCACGTAGCCCGGCATCGTCTTGCGCTCGACCTGGACCTTCTTGCCGCGCTTGACCTCGGTCACGGTCTCGGAGGGGACTTCCACTTCCTCGACGAGCTGCGAGAGACCGATGCGCTCGGCTTCGGCGAGGATCGCTTCCTTCACCTTGTTCTCGAAGCCGGAATAGGCGTGAATGATGTACCAGCGGGCCATGATCGTCTTACCTTGCCTGTCTTGCCGTGCGTGTGTTCGGATCAGATCAGCGTGAGCAGCCACTGCACGATCATGCCGAAGAGCGAATCGATCCCGAGGAAGAAGATCGCGAGGATCAGCATCATGATCCCGACGAAGATCGCCGTGGTCACCGTCTCCTGGCGCGAGGGCCAGTGGATCTTCGAAGCCTCGCTGCGCACCTGACGAATGAATTCGCCCGGGGTCGTCTTCGCCATGGTTCGTTTCGCCTTCGCAACCGTTTCACTCGGCTTCCGCCTAGGGGACATCGCCGTCCCGGCCGGGGCCGGAATGGGCTGATGATGTTCCTTCTGTCGGAAGAATGCGCGAATTAGCGCTCCTCGCCCCGATTTGCAAGCCGGGCAAGGAACGAGTTCGGAGTGGAATAGAGAATGCGCGCCCCGTCCGGCAGGGCGACGGGCCGCACCGTGCCCATGAACCACAGATAGTCGGCATGGCGCGCGGGGCGGAACTTGCGCAGGTCGATCTTCTGGCCCGGCGAGTACATCACCCGCTGCATCGGATCGGCGAACCAGAACCGCGTGTCGCGCATCGAAAGCATATGCACGTCGGGCAGCGCGAAGTTCGAGTTCTCCTTGGCGCTGCGGCGCACCACCGCATAGCTGCCGAGGTGCTCGAACGGCCCGAAGCGCCATTGGCGGCGCGGGATCGCGACGGCGGTGGCGACGCGCGCGCCCTCGGGCACATAGGCGAGCGCGCCGAGCATGCGCTGCGAGGTCTGGCCGTCCTGGTACCACACGGTCGTCGTCACCGCGATCCGGCCCAGGAACAGCGCGGCGGCGAGCGCGAGGCCCCAGCGCGGCACCGGCCAGTCGATCGCGAGGCAGAACAGCAGCAGCGCGGTCGTCACCAGGCGATAGTCGGCATAGTCGCCGCCGAAGATGTTGCGCGGCATCGCCATCGAGAGCAGCAGCACGATCAGCGCCGCCCAGCCGAGGCGACCGTCGATCCGGCGTTTCCACAAGGCCCAGCCGAGCACGCCGACGACCGCGATCAGGCTGGCGATGTCGACCGCCTGGAAGTGGCTGCGCATCGCCTTGTAGAGGATCATCCACTTGTATTCGAAGACGTATTTGCCGTAGCCCATCTTCGTGTTGCTGCCCATCCCGGCGAGCATCGGCAGCATCGGAAAGAACAGCGGCCAGGGGGCGAGGAAGGCGGTCCAGTTCCGGCGGCGGTGCCATTCGTAGCCGAACACCATGATGCCCAGCACGCCCCAGCCCGAAACGTGGCACAGCCAGACCGCGAAGCCGACGGGGATGAACACCGCCGGGCGCCAGCGCCGCCCCTCGAGCGCGACCCAGCCGGCGAAGGCGAACAGCGCCATCGCCAGCGAGAGCGAGAAATTGAGGAAGCCGAGCAGCAGCGAGGGCGACCAGATCATCGCGAAGGCGAGCAGCGCGCCCACGCCGATTCGTCCGCGCAGCACCTTGGCGACGGTGAGAATCGAAAGCCCGGTGAGGAAGGGAATCAGCCCGGCGATCAGCCGCCCGGCCAGTTCGAGCCCGAACAAACCGGTCAGCGGCACCATCAGCAGCTCGGCGCCGAGATTGCCGGTCCAGTGCCAGGCGAAGTTGTAATAGCGCGCCAGCCACGGATCGTGTCCGTGGTCGAGCATGATCTTGAAGCCGGCCAGATGCGAGGGATAGTCGGTCATCTGCGGCGCCCAGCTCACCAGCACCGGCATGCAGGCGGCGAAGCACAGGAACAGGCCGAACCACAGTCCATGATCTTGCCGGGCGGTCAGGAAACGAGCCTTATCGCTGAACTCGGGCTTGGCCGAACCGTGCATGGACGCTCAGGGCTTTCGGGAGGAAGTGGCAGGAGTGGCAGGATTCGAACCCGCGGCCCTCGGTTTTGGAGACCGATGCTCTACCAACTGAGCTACACTCCTGCAGGCGCCGGTGCCTCTAGAGGCACTTACGACGGATTACAAGTGAAGCCACGTTACATATTCGAAGCGCCCGCGATTTGCTACAGGTCAACCGTGCACGCCCCCGCCTCGCCCCCCCAGATCGAACCGCAGCTCCTGATGCTGGCCTATCGCAGCGGGATTTTCCCGATGGCGGACCATCGCGACGATACCGAGGTGTTCTGGATCGAACCGCGCATGCGCGCGATTCTCCCGCTCGAGGGTTTTCACATGTCGCGCTCGCTGGCCAAGACGATTCGCCGCGGCCGCTTCCGGGTGACGTGCAACCAGGCCTTCTCCGCGGTGATCGAGGCCTGCGCGGCGCCGCGTGACAGCGAGAGCGACAGCTGGATCAGCCACCGCATCCAGGCGAGTTACGAGGAACTCCACGCGCTCGGCTACGCCCATTCGATCGAGTGCTGGGACGATTCGGGCGAATCGGGCGCGCCGGGCCTGCTCGTCGGCGGGCTCTATGGCGTGGGTTTCGACCGCGTGTTCTGCGGCGAGAGCATGTTCTCGCACCAGACCGATGCCTCGAAGGTCGCGCTCGCCTGGCTGGTGGCCGCGCTACGCCACGCCGGAGCGACGCTGCTCGACTGCCAGTTCATGACCGAACACCTCGCCTCGCTCGGCGCGGCCGAAATCACTCAGAAACGCTACCTGGCGATGCTGCGCGCCGCGCAGGACGATCGCGACGACACGGCGACGGGCGAGACCCGCGCAAGCGCGCTGCCCCTGCCCGAGGCCTATGCCTCGCTGTTGTCGCTGGCCGAATCGGAGGGGCTGTCTTCCTCGCCGGGGAAGCTCATCGCGCAGCTCTTGACCCAGACGTCGTAGATCGGGTGCTCGACCACGTTGAGCGCCGGCGAATTCTTGAACAGCCAGCCGGAGAAGACCTTGTGCCAGACGGCGTCATCGCCCGAGCGGGCGCGCTCCTGCACGAAGACCTGGACGAAGGCGCCTTCTTCCTCGGGCTTTTCCCAGGGCGCGGTCTTCTCGCAGGCGGAGAGCCGCACCACGAGGTTGCCGAGCCGGCGCGATTCGCCGGGCTTCATCGTGAAGTCCTGCTCGAGATTGTTGCGCTTGTTGAGCACGCCGAGCGTGGCGACGCGCTCCTTCATCGGCGTGCCGATCCCCGCCGAGCCCTGCGCGCCCGGCGCCTTGGGCGCGGGAACCAGCGCATCGGGCACGCCGGTTTCCTCGGGCGTGGGCGGAGGCGGCTCGCCGCCGCAGCCAGCGAGCGACGCGATCAGCGCCAGGGCTGCGGCCCGTCTCAACAGTCAGCCCCTCAGGCGTCCGGCGACCAGGCTTCGTAGTCGCCGGTCGCGCGCGCGCGCTTGCCGCCGCGATCGAGCGCGCCTTGCGGCAGGTAGGCCCCGTTCGTGCCGGTCGCATTCGGCGTGTAATCGACTTCCCAGATGCGCGGCGGCGGGAGGTGGCTTTCGGGCACGCCGTCATAGCTGTGGTGCAGCCAGCCGTGCCATTCGCCCGGGACGTTGCTGGCATCGTTGTTGCCCGCATAGATCACCCAGCGGCGCTCGTAGCCTTCGGTCGTTGTGATCTTGTCGCTCTTCGAGCGGTAATACTTGTTGCCCTGCGCGTCGGTTCCGACGTGCTCGCCGTTGCGCGAGCTCCAGAGCAGGGTGCCGATGGTCGCGCCATCCCACCAGGTGAAGATCTTGCCGAGGATTCCCATGGCTCGCGCGTTAGCCTTGTTCCGCCGCCGTGCCAAGCGGGGATGACCCCGCGGCGGGCAATGTCCAGGTGACTTCGTCGCCCGGCGCGATGCCCAGTTCGGCCGCCCTGCCCCCGTTGAGCTCCAGCACGGCGATCACCTTGCCGTCGGACTTGAGCTGCGATTCGTCGTAGGGAACCGCGTTCGCGGCGATGTTGAGCACGTGGTGATCCTCGCCGACGAACACGAGATCGAGCGGGATCACCGTGTTGCGCATCCAGAAGCTCGCCTGGCGCGGCGGTTCCATCGGAAAGAGCATGCCTTCGTCCGGCCCCATCTCGGTGCGGAACATCAGGCCCTTGGCCTGTTCCTGCGCTGTGCGCGCGAGTTCGACCCGGAAGGCGTGCGGGCCGCCCTTGCCCTTCACCGCGAGGTCGATCACCGGCAGGCCAGAGACCGGATGGACCGCGCTCTGGCCAAGGCTCGCCGCCGGGCTGGCCGCCTCCGAAGGCCCGTTCGACGAGCAGGCGCAGAGCGCGAAGGCGATCGCGGCGATCGCGCGGCGAATTGGAATCATGCGAAGTCCTCGGTTTCGTCGGCCCAGCGTTCGAGCCAGGCCCGGTCGGCCGCATCGACGATTTCGCGCGCATTGTCGAGCGTGTGGCCCGCGCGCAGGATCGCCGCGATCTGCTTTTCGCGCGCCTTGGGATCCGCGGGCGGAGCGCCGAACGGGCCGAAGCGACGTCGCCGCGCAAGCGCCAGCGCGGCGCGGCGGGCCTCCGGCGGCTTGGGCTGCACATCGGCGCGCAGCTCGGCGGAAATCCCCGCCGCCTGCAGCGCCTCGCCCAGCCGCCGGCCGCCATAGCCGCGCCGCAGCAGGCTGCCCGCCTTCATCCGCGCCCAGGCGGCGTCATCGACATAGCCGCGCGCGACGAAGCGTTCGCACAGGGCTTGCGGGCTCGGCTCGCGCTCGCCCTGCCAGCCGCGTTCGCGCAGTTTGCGGCGCAGGTAGGCTTCCAGCTTGGCGCGCGTGGTGGCAAAGCGCGACACGTAGGCCAGCGCCATTTCCTCAAGCTTGGTCTCGTCGAGCGGGGTCCGGGGTCGAGGCATTTGCCCTATTCGTGCCACACTCGGCTCAGATTGGGGAGGGCCAGGATTAAGAGGGTGAACGCAATGTCAAAGTCCGGTTCAGGAAGTCAAGCATAAAAACTGACGGATTTCGCGGGGAACTAATTGATAAATAATGGAATATTGCGTATGACCGACACCTTGAGCCAGGTGCCGAAGGCTGCCGCAACCCTGGTTGCCACTCCCAATGAGGACAGTCTTCCGCGTCGCTTCGCCGAATTTTCCACCTTCGGCGAGGCGCTCGACTACGCGGCCCGCGGCAAACGCGGCTTCAATTTTCACGACCCGCGCGGGACGCTGACGCGAGTCTATCCCTACGCGGAATTGCGAAGGGATTCGCTCGCGGTCGCCTACGCGCTCGTCGCGCGCGGCATCCGCAAGGGCGATCGCATCGCGTTGATCGCCGAGACCGGGGCCGATTTCGCGGCGTTGTTCTGCGGCGCGATCTACGCGGGCGCATGGCCGGTGCCGCTGCCCTTGCCGACCAGCTTCGGGGGCAAGGACAACTACATCGAGCAGCTCTCGGTCCAGCTCGAAAGCTCGGACCCGGTCATGCTCGTCGGGCCCGACGAGATCGCGGCCATGACCGCCGCCGCCGCCGAGCGCCAGGGCTGTGGCCATGCGACCTGGGCCGACTTCGTGGCGAAGGACGCCAAGCCCTGCGATCTGCCGCAGGCCGATCCCGACGACATCTGCTACCTGCAGTATTCGAGCGGCTCGACCCGTTTTCCGCACGGTGTGGCGGTAACCCACCGCTCGCTGCTCTCGAACCTCGCGAGCCACAGCCACGGCATGAAGCTGGAGCCGACCGACCGCTGCATCTCGTGGCTGCCGTGGTACCACGACATGGGCCTCGTCGGCTGCTTCCTCTCGCTGATCGCCAACCAGGTCTCGGGCGACTACTTGCGCACCGAGGACTTCGCGCGGCGTCCGCTCGCCTGGCTCGACCTGATCACGCGCAACCCGGGGACCTCGATTTCCTATTCGCCGACCTTCGGCTACGACATCTGCGCGCGCCGCATCTCGAGCCAGAGCCCGGTCAGCGACCGCTTCGACCTGTCGCGCTGGCGGCTCGCGGGCAACGGCGCCGACATGATCCGCCCCGACGTGATGCAGAACTTCGTCAACGCCTTCGCCGACGCCGGCTTCAAGGCTAGCGCGTTCCTGCCAAGCTACGGACTCGCCGAAGCGACGCTCGCGGTCACGATCATGCCCCCCGGCGAAGGCATCCGCGTCGAGCTGGTCGAGGAAGAGCGCCTTTCGGGCAGCCCGCGCGACCTCAAGCGCCCCGCGCGCTACCGCGCCATCGTCAACTGCGGCAAGCCGGTGCGCGACATGACCGTCGAGATACGCGGCGAGAACGGCGAAGCGCTCGGCGACCACCAGATCGGCAAGGTCTGGTGCCGCGGCACCAGCGTGATGCATTCCTACTTCCGCGATCCCGAGGCGACCGCCGCCTGCATGGTCGACGGCTGGCTCGACACCGGCGACATGGGCTACATGTACCAGGGCTACCTGTTCATCGTCGGCCGGGCGAAGGACATGATCATCATCAACGGCAAGAACCACTGGCCGCAAGACATCGAGTGGGCGGTGGAACAGCTTCCCGGCTTCAACCACGGCGACATCGCCGCCTTCTCGATCGAGATGGAGAACGGCGAGGAAGCGCCCGCGGTGCTGGTGCACTGCCGCGTCTCCGATCCCGACAAGCGGCTCGAACTGCGCGATCAGATCCGCGACAAGGTGCGCTCGATCACGGGCATGAACTGCGTCGTCGAACTCGTCCCGCCCAAGAGCCTGCCGCGCACCAGTTCGGGCAAGCTCAGCCGCGCCAAGGCGAAGACGCTCTATCTTTCGGGCGAAATCGAACCGATCAAGCTCGCCGCCTGAGGGCGATATCGAGGCAAGCCTTTCGGCCCGGTGCGATCCCAACGCATCGGGCCGAATTGCGTTCAGGAGGATCTGGACGCGCCATGACCGCGCGAGCAGCGGAAGGGAACTGACCCCTCGCGGTCTCGGCCGCGCCCCTCAGGCAGCATCGCGGCTTAGCGAAAGTCCCGTATCGATCGGGGGAAGAACGCCGATCCGAGGTCTCGCTATGAGGAAGCCCTGCACGTAGCGAATCCCCAGATCCTGCAAGGTTCTCAATTCGGGTTCGGTCTCGACACCTTCGGCGACAAGCAGCAGGCCAAGATCGCAAGAGAGGCCTACGATGCTTTTCACGATCGATTTTCGTCTTGGGCAGACGTCGATGCCCCTGACCAGATCCCTGTCCAGCTTGAGGGCGTCCGTCGCCAGATTGGCGAGGAGTGCCAGCCCCGCGTGGCCCGAGCCGAAATCGTCGATCGAAGTCGAAAAACCTAGCGCGCGGTACGTTTTCACGATCTCACGCACGTGCACCGGATCGAGCTGCTCGTTCTCCGTGAACTCGAAGATCAGCCTCGAAGACGGCAACCCTCTCGCCAGAGCCGTTGCCAAAGTCAGCTTGATACAAGCGAGAGGAGAGTAGACGGCATTGGGAAGGAAATTGATCGACAACTTCGCGTCGGTTTCCAGCAGTCCCGCATCTACCGCTTCGTTGATCGCGTTGACACGGCAGGCCTGATCGAACGCGTAACGGTTTTCATCGGTTACGAGCGACAGTATTTCGCCTGCCGATTCCGCGGACTGCCCCCTTACGAGCGCTTCGTAGGCATAGGGACGGCCGCTTTCGAGATCCACGATCGGCTGAAACGCGGTTCTGATTCCGAAAGGAAGCCCCTCCCCCTGCTTGCAGCCCTGACACTTACCAACCATCGCGGCCTCCAGGATGGGTAGATAACGGCCGCGAACTAAGAAAGGTTGAAGCCGCGATCAGGCGCTGTCCCGCCTCCCCGCAGACCCACCGCGTCAGATCTCGCGTTCAAGCTCGAGCAGGTCGCGCGGGATGCGCAGGGCGGCCGCCGAGATCTGGGTTTCGAGCAGGAACAGCACCAGCCCGGTCATCAGCATCCCGAGCGCGAGCGTGAAGGTGCCCGCCGCGGCGAGCTGCAGCGAGAGCTGGGCCGTTTCCTCCAGGAACAGCAACACTACCGTCGCGCCAACGAACACGCCGCTGATCACCAGCAACCGGATCGCGCTGGTGCCGAGGCGGATGCGGCGGTCGACGAGGCGGATTTCCTGCACCACCACATCATGCTCGGGCCCGGTGGTCGTCTGGTGCTTTTCCTGAAGCGCCCGCGCGCGGTCGACGATCCGCGCCAGGCGCGTGGAGAGCAGGTTGAGGATATTGCCGATCGCCACGAGCATGAAGACGGGTGTGAGGGCAAGCTGGATGGTCTGTGCGATCATGGAGCCTCCCTTTGTCGCGCTCAGCTTAGGGGCTGGGCGATGAGGCACAGACCGTAGTGGGCGAAGTCGATCTCGTCGAGCGAGCGGGCGAAGGCGCAGCCGCCGGGCGCGATCTCGCTGCCGGCGACGTGGACCGGGCCCTCGCGCGGGATCGCCAGCAGCGGGCCGGCGTAGCGCGCCGCGACCGCCTGTGTGGGCGCGCCGGCGACCTGGTCGAGCCGGAACAGCGGCCCCTCGACCAGCGCGGCGTTGCCCGAAGGCGCGACATGCTTGCGGCACTGCGCCGGATAGGGCGTGCCGTGCGCCACCGCCACCGCGGCATCGAGGTGCAGTTCGCGCGGGCGGCCGTAGTCGTAGAGCCGGTAGGTGATGTCCGAGTTCTGCTGCACCTCGATCAGGCTCACGCCCGC
>NZ_MWMO01000050.1 GCF_002556635.1 Novosphingobium sp. PC22D
TCGTTGGTGCCCGCGCCGATGTCGAGCAGCTTGGCGTCGCGCAGGTAGCGTTCGACCGGCCAGTCCTTGGTATAGCCCGCCCCGCCCAGCGCCTGCACCGCCTCGCCCGCCACCCGGAACGCATTCTCGCTCGCCAGCAGGATCGCCCCTGCCGCGTCGAAGCGCGTCGTCTGCCCCGCGTCGCACGCCCTGGCCACCGCATAGACATAGGCCCGCGCCGATTGCAGCGCGACATACATGTCCGCCACCTTGGCCTGCATCAGCTGGAACGCGCCGATGGCCTTGCCGAACTGCCGGCGCTCGCGGACATAGGGGATCACGGTGTCGAGGCAGGCCTGCATGATCCCGAGCTGCAATCCGGCGAGCACGACGCGCTCGTAGTCGAGCCCGCTCATCAGCACCCCGACGCCGCCGTGCAGCGGGCCCATCACGTTCTCTTCGGGAACGAGGCAGTCCTCGAACACCAGCTCGCAGGTCGGCGAGCCGCGCATGCCCATCTTGTCGATCGTCTGGCCGACCGAAAAGCCGGCCATGCCCTTCTCGATCAGGAACGCGGTGATCCCCTTCGAGCCCTCGCCCGTCCGGGCATAGACCACCAGCGTATCGGCATAGGTGCCGTTGGTGATCCAGAACTTGGTGCCGTTGAGCCGGAACCCGCCGGAGACCGCCTCGGCGCGCAGCTTCATGCCGACGACGTCCGAGCCGGCGCCGGTCTCCGACATCGCCAGGCTGCCGACGTGCTCGCCCGAGATCAGCCCGGGCAGGTACTTCGCCTTCTGCGCGTCGGTCCCCCAGCGGCGGATCTGGTTGACGCACAGGTTCGAGTGCGCGCCATAGCTCAGCCCGATCGAGGCGCTGGCGCGGCTGACTTCCTCGACCGCGAGGACATGTTCGAGATAGCCGAGGCCGACCCCGCCCCATTCCTCCTCGACGGTGATGCCGTGCAGGCCGAGCGCCCCCATCTCGGGCCACAGCTCGCGCGCGAACCAGTCCTCGGCGTCGATCCGCGCCGCAAGCGGCGCGATCCGCTCGTCGGCGAAACGCGCCGTCGTCTCGCGGATCATCCGCGCGCTCTCGCCAAGCGCAAAGTCAAAGTCTGGGGTCGCGCGCAT
>NZ_MWMO01000051.1 GCF_002556635.1 Novosphingobium sp. PC22D
TCGATGAACTCTGGAAATCAAAGCCCGATGTCTTTATCGTTCAACCAACCCATCACATGCTGGGACCAAACACCTAGCCTGGTCTGAGCCCCTAGATTTCCTCCAGCGTTGAGTAGAGTCCGGCCCTGGCGAGGAGACGGACGAGATGAAGCGGAGCAGGTTCAGCGAGGAGCAGATCTTCGCTGTTTTGAAGGAGCAGGAGGCTGGGATGCCGACGGCGGATGTGTGCCGCCGCCACGGGATCAGTTCGGCGACCTTCTACAAATGGAAGTCGAAGTATGGCGGGCTGGAGGTGTCCGAGGCGAGGCGCCTGCGTCAGCTGGAGCAGGAGAATGAGCGGCTGAAGAAGCTGCTGGCGGACTCGATGCTCGACAACGCGATGCTCAAGGAGATCAGCGCAAAAAAATTCTAGCGCCCGGTGCCAGACGGCAGGCGTTGGCTCATCTCCAGGAGGTCTTCGAGGTGAGCCAGCGTCGTGCCTGCGCGGTGCTGGGCGTGGACCGGACAATGGTGCGCTACGTCAGTCGTCGGCCTGACGACGCGGAGGCGCGCGAGCGTATCGGCGAGTTGGCCAGTCAGCGCCGTCGGTTCGGCTACCGGAGGCTGCACTGGCTGTTGTGCCGGGAAGGATGGGCCATGAACCACAAGAAGTTCCGGCGGCTCTATCGCGAAGAGAGGTTGCAGGTGCGCCGCCGTGGCGGTCGCAAGCGGGCCTTGGGCACGCGAGCACCGATGGTGATCCCGCAGGGCCCGAACCAGCGCTGGAGCCTGGACTTCGTATCCGATGCCTTCGCCTGCGGACGCAGGTTCCGCATCTTCGCCGTGGTCGACGACTACAGCCGGGAGTGCGTGCGCCTTATCGCCGATACGTCGATCTCCGGCGCGCGGGTCGGGCGTGAGCTCGATGCAGCCGTGTTCGAGCGGATAGCACGTCCCCACACGATCGTCAGCGACAACGTCCTAGGTCGGGAAGCAGCGGCGGAAAACGGCCAGAAGGTCTCGTTGCGCCGATCACGATCAGCGCTGAT
>NZ_MWMO01000052.1 GCF_002556635.1 Novosphingobium sp. PC22D
CTAGGTGTTTGGTCCCAGCATGTGATGGTGTAAATTTGTCATCGTCGCAGCGGAGGACCCTATGGGACAGATTCTACATGGCAGCGCCAAGACCACGCACGCCATTCGAAGCGAGCTACAGCGATCGCAAGCTTCGGTCGCGAGCCTCGCGAAGCGGTATGGGATCAACGAGAAGACCGTCCTGAAGTGGCGCAAGCGGCAGTCGGTCGAAGACATGCCGATGGGGCCGAAGGAGCGCCGTAGCACGGTGCTGTCCCCCATGGAGGAGGCGGCCATCGTGGCGCTGCGGGTGCAGGCACGGCTGCCGCTGGATGACGTCTACATCGCGCTCAAGGATGCGATCCCGCACCTGACGCGCTCGTCGCTGCATCGCTGCCTGCAGCGCCACGGGATCAGCCGCCTGCCCAAAGCCGACCGGGAGAAGCCCAAAAAGTTTAAGGATTACGAGATCGGCTACTTCCACATCGACATTGCCGAGCTGCGCTACGAAGGCGGCAAGGCGTTCCTCTATGTCGCCGTGGACCGCACCTCGAAGCTCGTCTTTGCTCGCATCTACCGCAGTGCCACCAAGCTGGCTGCCGCCGGCTTCCTCAAATCGCTGGTCAGAACCGTCCCCTACCGGATCCACACCGTCCTGACCGATAACGGCGTCCAGTTCGTGCAGCTCCAGCGCGGCCAAAGCCGAAGCTACCTGATCCACATCTTCGGGCGCGTCTGCTTGGAGAACGGTATCGAGCATCGCCTGACCAAACCCTATCATCCCTGGACCAACGGCCAAGCCGAACGGATGGTCAGGACAATTAAGGAGGCGACGGTCAAGTCCTTCCATTACGCTTCGATCCAGGAACTGCGGCGACACGTCAGCGACTGGCTGATCGCCTACAACTTCGCCAAGCAGCTCAAGGCGCTGAAGTTCCGAACGCCCTACGAAGCCATCGATGAACTCTGGAAATCAAAGCCCGATGTCTTTATCGTTCAACCAACCCATCACATGCTGGGACCAAACACCTAG
>NZ_MWMO01000053.1 GCF_002556635.1 Novosphingobium sp. PC22D
CGCGGCCACAGCCGCGTGCCGCTGCCGCCACACAGAATCACAGGTGTCATCTGGCTCATCGGCCCCATCCTATCGCCCACGCCGTAAAGGGATGGGAACAGAAAATTCGCTCATTTCGGACTTCCATAATACCAGCGCTGACGCCAGCCCTGGGAATAAGAGGTACCGTCCGACAATCATGGAAAGCCCGTAGCAGTGGTGGAGAAAGAGTGAGCCGCTGCGGTCGTTTGCATTGGAAGGCTATTGCTCATGAGCCCGAGAATCAAGTCCTGCCCGGCCAACCCGACCTCAGAAATCGAGCCCTGTCACGACGCTCGCATGAATAAAAGACGCGTCTGCACCATCGAGGGGCTTGGCAACCGGAGTGACTTCGGCTAACGGCCCCATTCCCCTCGACCGGGCGGCCGTGGCCGCCCCTGAGGCACTTCGCGGAGAGGTGGCAGAGAGGTCGAATGCGCCGCACTCGAAATGCGGTGTACGGGCAACCGTACCGTGGGTTCGAATCCCACCCTCTCCGCCACGGGCCATTCCATAGCGGTCCGCAAAAGACCACTGGCCTCGACTTTTTCCTCCTGATTACCGACACTTAGCAGACCGGTTCGGCCTCGGCCGTCCGTGCCCGTCCATGCCCATCCAACGAATCCGAGGGGCGAAAACGAGGTACGCGCGGTCGAAAAGCGAGGTATTTTCTGGAGACCGAACCATGCTTACCGATGCTAGGGTGCGCAACGCCAAGCCGCGCCCCAAAGCCTATAAAATCGCTGACGCCAATCGCCTCTTCCTGATGGTCACCCCCAGTGGTGGCAAGCTCTGGCGTTGGAACTACGAGTACGATGGCAAAAACAAGACAATGGCATTTGGCGCCTACCCTCTCGTCGTCCGTGAACAATGCGATTTTGGCTCTGGGACGGCGCAGGGCCATTCGCGGCGGGCTGTGGCGAGCTGTTGTGG
>NZ_MWMO01000054.1 GCF_002556635.1 Novosphingobium sp. PC22D
AGAGCCTGATCTGAAATTAAGTTGAGTGGTATCAGCGGGTTAGCTTGACGGCTGCCCAAGTCGTTGATTCAGCGGTTTTGCTACAAGCCGAAGGATTTCAACGATGTGGACCGACACCACTCGGGCGCAGTATGCCCGCGCAGAACTGACATTGCCAAGTGATTTGACCGATGCCGAATGGGCATTGCTCGAGCCGTTCCTGCCGCCGCCATCGCATGTCGGTCGCCCGCGCAAGTGGCCACTGCGGCGGATTGTCGAGGCGATCTTGTATCTGCTGCGCGGGGGCCTGCCGTGGCGGATGTTGCCGCCGTGCTTCCCGCCGGTCTCGACAGTGCGGCGCTGGTTCTACTTGTGGCGCGACAACCGGCTGTGGCTCTCATTGAACCATGCCCTGCTCTTGATCGGGCGCGAGGCGGTGGGGCGGGAAGCCTCGCCATCCGCCGGGGTGATCGACAGCCAGAGTGTCAAAACCACGGAATCGGGCGGGCCTTGCGGCTATGACGCGGGCAAGAAGATCAAGGGGCGAAAGCGTCATATCCTCACCGACACCGAGGGCAATCTGGTCCACGCCGTGATCCACACCGCCGACATCCAGGACCGTGATGGTGCACCGCTGGTTCTGGCCGAAATCATCCATCGCTTCCCTTGGCTGCGGCATGTCTTCGCCGATGGCGGCTATGCTGGAGACAAGCTCAGGCAGGCGTTGCGCCGGATCGGTAAGTGGACAGTCGAGATCGTCAAACGCTCCGATGTGGCGAAGGGCTTCGAGGTGCTGCCCCGACGCTGGGTCGTCGAGCGAACACTGGCCTGGCTCAATCGAAACCGACGCCTCGCCAAGGACTTCGAGCAGACCGTCGCCTCCGCCACCGCCTGGCTCTTCATCGCCTCGATCCAGCTCTTCGTTCGCCGCACCGCAAGGCCATGAAATTACGCCAGATAATTTTGAATCA
>NZ_MWMO01000055.1 GCF_002556635.1 Novosphingobium sp. PC22D
TAGGTTTCGTGGACAAAGGGTATCCATTGCAGGGCTGAGACGAGATTGACGAAGCCGAGGTAGGACTCTTTGGTTTTGTCGTATCGAGTTGCGATACGCCGCCAGTTCTTGAGTTTGTTGAAGAGGCGTTCGACAAGATTGCGCCAACGGTATTTTTCGCGATCGTGTGGGATTGGATCGCGCCGATTGCTTTTGGCGGGAATGACAGCCTCAACGTCAGCATTGGCCAATTCCTCGCGGATGGCATCTGCATCGTAGCCCTTGTCCGCCAACAATGCCTCGATCTTATGAGCAATCAAACGGAACAGCGGGCCAAAGCCTTGGATATCGTGGCTCTGGCCCGGGGTCAGGACAAAGCCGAGCGGTCGGCCTTTGGCATCGCAGCGGGCGTGGAGCTTTGTGCTGAATCCGCCTCGCGATCGGCCAAGCGCCTCGGTTTCCTGAGTCCCTTTTTTATGCCGACGGCACAATGATGTGCTCGGACCACGGTGCTGTCGATCATGTCCGCAGTGGCATCACGAGCCACCATTTCGCCCAGTGTCTCGAGCATCGCCTCGAACACCCCGGTCGTAACCCAGCGCCGGTAGCGGCGGAAAACGCTGTTCCACTTGCCATATTCATCCGGCAAGTGGCGCCATTGCGAACCTGTGCGGGCGATCCACATCATGCCTTCGAAATACAGCCGGTTGTCCTGTGCTGGACGACAGCCACGACCACGCTCAGATGGCAGTAATGTGCCGATGATCCCCCACTCGTCCTCCGTCAGCCCAATACGCTCGCCCAACGCCACCTCCAAAAGGCAGCCTTGAATCAACGCCCGATCCTGCTGTCAACCTTTGTCCACGAAACCTAG
>NZ_MWMO01000056.1 GCF_002556635.1 Novosphingobium sp. PC22D
GCTAGGCTCAGGACCCATTGATTGCCAGGCGGCGATATGATTCAGGCTCCGCAAGGAGACTGAGCATGAGCAACCTGTATTGGCTGACGGATGAGCAGATGGCGCGGCTTTCGCCTTACTTTCCCAAGAGCCATGGGAAGCCCCGTGTTGATGACCGGCGGGTGCTGAGCGGGATCATCTTCGTCAACCGCAACGGCCTGCGCTGGCGCGACGCACCCAGGGAATATGGGCCTCACAAGACCTTGTATAATCGCTGGAAGCGGTGGGGCGAGATGGGAGTGTTCACCCGAATGATGGAAGGCCTCTCCGCCCAGAGGGCTGAGCCCCAGACTATTATGATTGATGCGACCTATCTCAAGGCTCACCGCACGGCTTCCAGCCTTGGGGTAAAAAAGGGGCCCTTGGGCGCCTGATCGGGCGGACCAAGGGCGGCATGAACACCAAGCTACACGCCGTCACCGATGCCAACGGCCGTCCCTTGAGCTTCTTCATTACCGCAGGTCAAATCAGCGATTACACGGGCGCTGCGGCCCTGCTCGACGACTTACCCAAAGCCAAGTGGATGCTGGCAGACCGGGGCTATGATGCCGAATGGTTCCGGGACGCGCTCGAGCAAAAGGGCATCAAGCCCTGCATCCCAGGCCGGAAATCCCGCTCTTTTCCCGTCAAATACGACAAGCGCCGGTACAAACGCCGCAACCGCATCGAGATCATGTTCGGCCGACTTAAGGACTGGCGCCGTGTGGCGACGCGATACGATCGCTGCCCGACAGTCTTCTTTTCGACACTCGCTCTGGCCGCGACCGTGCTCTTCTGGCTGTGATCAACGAGTC
>NZ_MWMO01000057.1 GCF_002556635.1 Novosphingobium sp. PC22D
AAAAGCCACCGCGTATTTGACCTTTGGCCACTTCGTTCCGCCAGGGATGCAAAGTGAGATACGCGTTCGTTGCCGAGCATCGCACGCTGTTCCCGGTGCGCGCGATGTGCCGGTGTCTGCGCATCCAGCCCAGCGGCTTCTACGCCTGGTTGAAGAACCCGTTGAGCAGACGGGCGAAGGAAGATGCTCGGCAGACCGAGCTGCTCCGGCAGGCATGGGAAGACAGCGGCAAGGTCTATGGCTATCGCAAGCTGCATGACGACCTGCTCGATCAGGGCGAGACTTGCTGCCCGAACCGCGTGGCGCGTCTCGCCAGTCTGGCGGGTATTAAAGCGAGGATCGGCTACAAGCGCAGGCCGGGCAGCTATGGTGGCAAGCCATCCAGGGTGGTCGACAATACGCTGGCCCGCCAGTTCGATGTCGCGGCACCCGACAAGACATGGGTGACCGACATCACCTACATCAGGACGCAGGAGGGCTTTGCCTATCTGGCGGTGGTGATCGACCTTTACTCCCGCCGAGTGGTGGGCTGGTCGATGCAGAACCGCCAGAT
>NZ_MWMO01000006.1 GCF_002556635.1 Novosphingobium sp. PC22D
GGGCTCGCTGTTTATCTCACTTTTCGTCGCCGTGCCGATTGCGGTGTGGTTCGTCGACTTCTCCCGGCGGCGCGGAAAGTCGATCCTCGAGGAGCGCCATCAGCGCGGCGCGATGCTCGTCGATGCCGCCGATCTCGCATCCGTCATCAACGATCACAACCGCGCCGCGCTCGCCCAGGAAGTCGCCGAACGCTTGCCGGGAAGGACCATGGACGAGGTGCTCGCTATGCCGCTTGTCGAGCGCAAGGCAGCAGGCATCCACCATGCCTATTCGCTTGCCGGTGTGCCCTTCCCCTGGCGCACCGAACAGGCGCACACGATGATGATCGGCTCGACCGGAACCGGCAAGACAACGCAGATGCGCGCGCTGATCGCGCAGATGCGCAAGCGCCGCGACCGGGCCGTCGTCTTCGATCTCACCGGCGCCTATGTCGAGGCCTTCTACAATCCCGAGACCGACACGATCTTGAACCCCATGGACGAGCGCTGCCCGTCCTGGTCGGTCTTTGCTGAGGCGAAAAACCATGCCGACTTTACCGGCATAGCCGCCGCCCTCCTGCCTGCCGATGGCGGCGGCGCGGAACCCTTCTGGATGCTGGCGGCCCGAACGCTTTTCGTCGAGACCTGCATGCGCCTTATCAAGCTGGGTAAGGCGACCAACCAGGCGCTCGCGAGCCGACTGATGATGGCCGACCTCAAGGCGGTCCACAAGCTGCTCGAGAATACCGTCGCCGATCCGCTGACCGCGCCCGAAGCGGCGAAGATGGCGGAATCGATCCGCGCGGTGTTCAACACCAATGCGCAGGCTTTGCGGTTCCTTCCTGAAGGCAAGGAACCTTTCTCGATTTGCGACTGGATCCGCGATTGCGACCAGCCCGGATCGATCCTGTTCATCACTTCCTCGCACAACGAACTGGTCCTCAATCGCGCGCTCCTCTCGCTCTGGATGAACCTTGCCGTGCACACGCTGATGCGCTTGCCGCGCACGCGCGATTTGCGCACCTGGTTCTTCTTCGACGAGGTCCATGCGCTCCACCGCCTGCCTGCGATCGAGGACGGCCTGCAGACAGCGCGCGGGTTCGGCGGGGCCTTCGTGCTTGGCATCCACAGCTTCGCCAAGCTTGCCGAAACCTATGGCAAGGAAGGCGCACAGAACCTTGCATCGCTCGCGCGCACCAAGCTCATCCTTGCCGCCGCCGATCGCGACACAGCCGAGCATTGTTCGGATTTCATCGGCCACCGCGAAGTGCGCATGATGGATGAGGCATACAGCTACGGATATTCGAACATTCGCGATGCCGCGACGATCACCCCGCGCAGCGAAGTCCAGCCTCTGGTGCTACCTGACGACATCATGAAGCTGCCGTCGTTGCGCGGTTTCCTGGTCTTCCCCGAAGGCTTCGATGCGGCACGGATCAGGCTTGCCTGGAAGGATTACCCGACCGTCGCCGAAGGCTATGTGCTGCGCGAAAATGTCGAGCCGATCGAATTTGCCGAAGAGACCGACGAAGAGGATCAGGGCGATCCGGAAGCGGGCGGGCGCGAGACCCGCGATGCGCCCGAACCCGAGCCGGAGATGGAGCGGGACGACGACCGGGAGTCTGCTCTTGAGGCCCCCGCGGACGAGGACGAACCGGCCCAATTCGGGAGCCAGGACATCGGTGAAAATGTTCCCGTTGCCAGCAGCCTGTCGCGGGCGATGAGCTATCGTCCGGGCGCGCCGGATACCGAAATGTCCGCAGCGCAGCGCGGTGTTGAAGGCGCCCCCCGCTCGTCCACGAATGTGAAGCTGGCCGGAAACGCCAAGCAGGTCTCGCAGACTGCGCGCGAACTCACCGAGGCACTCGAACCCGAGCACGGCGTTGAACGTTCCGCAGGCGGTCCGGGCGAAGCCCAATTGCCCGGCCTCGACGCCGCTGACGACCTTGGGTTCTAAGGGCCATGCATTCGATCGCACCGGTTCGCTCGGCGGGCGGCGCTGCCGACTATTTCGCGAACGACAATTACTACACGGCTGAAGAGAACGCGGAAAGCGGGGTCTGGGGCGGCGAAGGCGCGCGCCTGCTCGGGCTTGTGGGCGAAGTCGGGCGAGATGCGTTCGAGGCAATCCTCGGTGGCCGGCTGCCCAGCGGCCAAATGGTGGGGCAGGTCGAGGGGCGCAGGCTGGGACTTGATCTCACCTTCTCGATGCCCAAGTCCGCCTCGATCCTGGCGCTCGTAACCGGCGACAAGCGTATCCTCGATGCACATCTTTCAGCCGTTAAATCGACGATGAGCGAGCTTGTCGAGAAGCGCCTTGCCGAAGCGCGCAATTACGAGCGCAATCGCAATGGTGAGCCGGAAAAGACCGGCAACCTCGTCTATGCCTTGTTCGCTCACGACACGAGCCGCGCGCTCGACCCACAGGGCCATGTCCATGCCGTGGTCGCCAACCTGACACGCGACCTCAAGGGCAACTGGAAGGCGCTGTGGAACGGCGAGATCTGGAAGAACAACACCACCATCGGCCAGTTCTACCATGCCGCCTTTCGCGCCCGGCTGCAGGCGATCGGTTACGAGACGGAGAGCACAGGCAAGCATGGGGCCTTCGAGATCAAGGGCGTGCCTGCTGCCGTCATCAAGGCTTTCTCGACCCGCACCGCTGAGATCGAGGCAAAGATCGCGGAGACCGGTGCCACGAGGCTGGCCACCAAGAAGCAGATCACGCTCTACACCCGCGATCCCAAGCTCGATGTCGCCGACCGGCAAGCTCTGGTCGAGGGCTGGCAGGCGCGCGCGGCGGAACTTGGGTTTGATGGCAAGCCGCTGGTTGCCGAGGCGCAGGAACGCGCTGCCGCGCTGGCTCGCCCCACGATGCGCGAGACCGCCAGTGCTGCCTTTGCCGAAGTCGCCACCCGTATCAATGCGGCGCTGCGAGCGCCGAGCGATCTCGCCGTATCCGGCCCCGCCGCGCTGTTCCTTTCGGCAGGTACGATCAAGGCCCAGCATGCGACCGCCTCGGCGATCCGGCACCTCTCCGAACGCGAGGCGGCATTCAGTCCGCATGCGATTCTCTCCGCAGCGCTGGGCTTCCAGATCAAGGGGCTTGAAGGCGAGGCAGTGATCGAGCGTATCGGGCAGCTGATCGATAGTGGGCATCTCATTTCCGGCAAGTCCGGCCGGCTCGACGGGCATTTCGACCTGGTGACGACGCCCGAGGCGCTGGCGCGCGAGCAGCAGATCCTCGACCGCATCGATGCCGGTGCCGGACAGGGCCGCGCGTTCATGGCGCCCGACGTGGCGGTCGAGCGGTTGCAGCAGGCCGCGCGCGAACTGGGACGCGAACGCGCGGGTTCCGAGGACTGGCAACTCAATGCCGGGCAGTTGGCGGCGGGCGTCGCGGTCCTGTCCGGCGAAGACCGTTTTCTCAACATGCAGGGCGTGGCCGGCGCGGGCAAGTCGACCCTGCTTGGCGCAGTGGCGAAGGTATTGACTGAAGACGGGGTGCGGTTTGTCGGCCTGGCCTTCCAGAACAAGATGGTTGCCGACCTGCGCGGGGGTGGCTCGCAGGCCATGTCGGTCGACGAGATGCAGGCGGCCGGCATCGAGGCCTATACGATCGCGCGTTTCGTCAGCACTTATGGTTCGGCCGCCGCGCGCGGGGAAGGCGAGCGTTTCGAGGCGGCGAAGGTTGCGCTGAAAGACACCGTCGTTGTTACCGACGAGAGCTCGATGGTCTCCTCGCGCGATATGCTTTCGGTGATCGCGATCGCCGAGCGGCTCGATCTCGCCAAGGCCCCGTTCATGGGCGATCGCCAGCAATTGTCGGCGATCGAGCAGGGCAAGATGTTCGCGGTCTCGCAAAGCGCGGGCCAGGCGACGGTGCGCATGGACGAGAACATCCGCCAGAAGAACTCTCCCTTGTTGCTCGCGGTCGCCGGGCTTTCGAACGAGGGTCATGCCAGCCTCGCGCTCGATCTGTTGGCATCGCATGGCAAGGTCACCGAAGCGGGCAAGGACCATATCGCGGCGGCGGCCGATCTCTGGCTCTCCTTGCCGCCCGATCAGCGCGGGCAGACCGCGATCTTTACAGCCGGGCGCGACGATCGGGCGCAGATCAATGCGCTGGTCCAGGCGGGCCTGCTGCGCGAAGGCGCGCTCAAGGGCGAAGGCGTGGCGCTCAAGGTGCTGCAAAGCGCCAACACCACCCGCGAAGAAATGCGCTTTGCCTCGACCTACCGCGCGGGGCAGGTGCTCGAAGCGCGCATGGAGGTGCGCGAGCTCGGGCTGGGCAAAGGCGAATACACCGTCCGCGAAGTGCGCCGCGACGGCAAGGTCCTGCTCGAGCGCGGAAACGCAAGAAAGCTCATCGATCCCGATCGGCTCGATCCGCAGCACCGCTTCGACCGGCTCGGGCTCTACGAGCAGAAAGACCTGAGGCTGCACGACGGCGATACCGTGTTCTGGCGCGACAAGGATGCGAGCCGTGACATTGCCAAGTCGACTTATGCCACGGTGCTGGCAGCAACGAAGGATGCGGTCACGCTGGAGCTTGGCGACAGACGGCAGGTCACCCTGCCCGCCGGCGATCCGATGCTGCGCCGCCTTGACCTTGGCTATGCCCTGAATGCCCATATGGCGCAGGGCGTGACCATGGCGCGGGCGATCGAAGTCATATCCTCAAGCCAGCGCAACCTCGCCACCCAGCGCACGCAGAACGTCCTCAACACGCGCGCCACCGACGATATGCATGTCGTCACCAATGACCTGGCTGCGCTCAAATTCCAGCTCGACCGCACGCCGGGCAACAAGACTTCGGCGCTCGAGGCAACTGGCCTGATCGACGTCGACAAGCCGCCCGCGAACCCGACCGATGCCCGGCAGCTGCCAGACCTGAAGATGAGCCCGGAGCTCAAAGCCAAGCTCGATGCGGTGCTCGGTCCCCGGCCCGAACCGCAAGTGCGCCAGCTTCCCGTTCCCGAAAAATCGCTGGGGCTCGACCTGTGAAATTCGCCCCTGCCCCCAAATCCCCCTACCTACCAAGGAGACCTCAAGCCATGTCCTACGACCATCAGGAAATCGGCGATTTTGCCAGCGAAGCCGATGCGCGCGACTGGGCCGAACGAAACGGACTCGAACTACGCGACCTGCATTTGCGCACCCGCGGTGAGCGCAGCGTGACGCTCAGTGTGCGCCGTTCAGCGCTTGGCGATACGGCGCCGAGCGACCTCTCCTATGGGCGGCGCACCGGGTTCTTCTGATGCGCGCATTTCTCCCCTTCCCTTTCCGCCGGGCAGGCCTTGCGCCGCGCCTGACCGGAACGGCGCGGTCCGGGTCGCCTCCCACCGGGCCGCGCCGACCGGGCGGTGGAGAGAATCGCGTAATGATCGCTTCGGATCGCGTAGGGTGTGCTTCGCCCTTCTCATTCAAAGGGTGGCGTCGATGGTGCTTCAGCCCTAGAAGAGCCGTGACTCGCCGTTTCCGGGCGCGTGTCATTCTCCAATCGTTATGAACAAGACCATGCACCAACCGAACTCGCGCGCCGCCAATGTCCATGTCGGAACAATCGAAGCTTCACCGCGCGGGCCGCTCTTGCGCGATGACGAAGGTGTCGTCTGGCGCCTCGGGTTCGTCGATGATCAGGTGCCCGAGGATCTCGAAGGCAGGGTAAGTATTCGCGGGAAGGTCGTCGATCTCGACCGGATCGAGGTCGAGTACTGGGAGCGATTGGATGGCGGTGGTTGATGGCGATTTCAGAGCCACCTGCATCAAGAAACGACAAGGCCAACTCAACTCATTCGCCGAGCAGAGTATACAATCTGCGTCTCAGGATGAGATCAGTTCGCTTGCGAGGTCGTGAAGCGGGATTATGTCGATATCGTCCGCATATGGGAACTTTTCCGTTCCGGGATAGACGATGAGTTTCCGTGCCGGCCCGATGTCCTCGCAGGCGTTGTGAAAGCCTCTGCACACTTTCGGTGTCAGGCTGCGCTTGATTTCAACGGCCCAGACCTTGCCTGACGGCAAAGTGAGCAGCAAATCGACTTCAGCGCCGGCCGATGTTCGATAGAAGTTTGCAAGTGTCCCTTCCGGTGCAGCGCCAATGAGGTTTTCAATCACGAATCCTTCCCAACTTGCCCCTGCCACGGGGTGAGCAAGCAAGGCTTCGAGGTTGGCGATATCCAGCAGACTGTGCACGAGACCGCTGTCGCGCACGTAGATCCGAGGCGATTTGACGAGGCGTTTTCCGACATTGGCGTGCCAGGGGGGCAGTCGGCGCACCAGCAGCAGGTCGACCATCAGGTCCAGATATGTCGCGACCGTCTTGCCATCGACGCCCAGCGATCGTGCAAAATCTGCTGCATTCAGCAGGCCTGACTGATGATGTGCGAGCATGGTCCAGAACCGGCGCAGCGTTTCAGCGGCGATGCGTGGCCCCAATTGCGGAATGTCGCGCTCCAGATAGGTCTTGATGAAATCCTTGCGCCAGCGTCCGCTGGCCCTGTCGCTTGATGCCAGAAAGCTGTCCGGAAAGCCGCCCTTCACCCAGAGTTCGTCTAGCATGTCAGCACCGCTTTCGAGGATATCGAGCGGTGTCATCTCCAGATAGGAAATCCGGCCAGCCAGACTTTCTCCTGACTGACGCATCAGATCGAGTGAGGCTGAGCCCAGCAGCAGGAATCTGCCGGCGCGTTGTCCTCGCTTGCGGCCTCGATCGACGAGACCGCGCAGGTTCTGGAACAGGCCTGGTAGCCGGTGAACTTCGTCGAGGATAACGAGTTTGTCTGCGTGTCCTTCAAGGTAGAGTTCAGGCTCCGCAAGACGTGCACGATCAGCATCGGATTCCAGGTCAAGGTAGATTGAGGGCATGCGCTCGCCAATTTCATGTGCGAGCGTTGTCTTGCCGACCTGGCGCGGTCCAAGTAATGCTACTACCGGGCTTTCGCCAAGGCGTTCGAGCAGTTCTTCCTGAATTCGCCGGTCAATCATCCTTGCATTTATGGAGTTTAACTCCACGATTGCAAGGTTAAATTGACATGGAGAGTGTCTGCGCAAGCAACAGCAAGCGGAATGTCGAATTTTCCCGTTGGCGTCCAAACGCTGCAATCCAGCGCATGCGCGCTGCGGGAGGAGGATGGAGCTCTAAGGGCGTGGGGCGCTGATTTGCCCTGCTATGCGATTGAAAATCGAGCCCGATCAGGCTATCCATGCAGGGATAAGGAAGAGCCTGCCATGGACCATGATCGCTACGGACTCGATGGCTTGCCAATCAATGCCAAAGGCGTTGACTGCGACCCTGTGACTGGTGAAATCCTGTCGAATGAGCCGACTGGCAGCTTTGCATTCGAGCCATACACAATTGCTCTCGTCATTCTCTCGATAGGCTTCCTCATCCTGATGGCGTTCGAGGCAGGCCTGATCAATTAGATTATTCAATTCTTGCGCTTGGCCACATGCAGGTGGTCGCGCGCCGGGTTGTCGGGGAACCGCTCGAAGTCGACAGAATAGGATGGCCCGAGGCGTTCGCGCACACGGGCAGCCCATTGCTCACCCTGCTGGTCGGAGATATTGTTTCCCCTGAAGTCGAGCGCGCGATTGGCATAATGCGCAGACCCGGAGACATGCTGGCTGCTGTCATTTCCAGAGGTGACCACCGGCTTTGGCAGGCCAAGCGCCCTCGCCTCTTCCGCGACCGCGCCCATCGCCGGGACCAGCGATCCATCCATCCGGTCGGGTCGCACACCACGCTTGATGCCAAGTCCGAGCTCGCGTGCCATGGCGGCCCCATCGACCGGCCCAGCAAAGTCCTGCGTGATCAACCTGCTCTCGCTCAGACTTCCGGTTGGTAGCGGCACGCCTGCGGGGATATCGAGATCGGCGGCCGAACCCAGAGTGCCCTGCCCCGCAATCTTCGCGACATCGGCCAGTTCGTCGATCCGGCGGCTGCGCAAGTCACTCATCAAGTCGTCCATGATGAAGCTGATCGCCTGGTCGCGCCGGGCGATATCGCGGTAGTCGAGCCGCGGGTTGGAGATATCGGGCAGGTGCCATTCGGGATGTTCGCGTTGCAGCGTCTCGTAGCGCTCCTGGATAAGGTTCGACATGTCGCTCGAGACCTGGAAGCCATGGCTCTCCGCATAGCTGGCTTCCGACATCATGCGACCGCCGATCTCGCGGTAGCGTGCAGCGGCGGCCCGGCGTTCCTCGGCTGCGGCGACGCGCCAGTCGGTTCCGCCATTGCTGGTGCGCGACTGGCTCGAATCGGAATAATCGGAGTCCTGGCTGTAGGTCCCGCTCGATTGCACATCGCCCGCATTGCCGCTGATCACGACGCGGCTGCCAACGTCCTCCGACTTGTCAGTGCCACGGGTGACCTGGTTTGTTGACGACCGCTCGCTGCTTGCTCGGGAATCTTCGCCCCATTCCTTTCTGCCATAACCATTGACGCTCAACGAGCCAGACAGTCCGGCTCCCTTGCCCGCTTCTACATTGCCTCCGCTGCTGCCCGAATTTGCGTCGGGCTTTCCCTTCCCTGCACCACCCGGAGAACCGCCAGACAAGCGCCCCCCTAACCCGAGTGAATAGCCAAACGTCCGATTTTCGAAGTCGGAGTAGGTACGACTATTCCCCTGCCGCAGGATCAGGTCATCGTTCGTGACCTCGCGGGTTGACTTGCCCGACGAGCCTTCGATGAGGACATTGCCGCCGACATTGTGCGTGTCGGATGCGCGTGAACCACTTTCGCTGCGCGAGCCGGTGACCTGGCTCGATGCGGCGACTTCGCTGCCGAACCGCCCGCGCGAACTGGACCAGGTAGTCGACGTGCCGTTCTCGATCCGGTCGGCCTCGTTGAGATACCACTGGCCCTGGTTCCTGAGATCACTGGCATAGCCGCGCGTCATCGTCGCCTTGAACGGCAGCTGCGAGATCGCGCCGCTCGCATCGATCACCGAATGGGCATCGCCATAGGTGCGGTACATGCGTCCGTCCTCGCCGCGCAGGCTCGCCTGCGGCGCCCCCGCCATGAGATTGGGAGCAAGGTTCCACTGCGCCATCTGCCGGTTCTCGGCGTTGAGGTTGCCGTAGCTGACATCGCCGAACGCATAATTGCCGGTGGTTCGTTCGAGCGCGGCGGCATCGGCCGCGCCCTGGGCTGGAGACAGAAGTGCCCCCATATTGTGCGCGACCGAGAGCGTGCCGCGCATGACCATCAGCGCAAGGACCGGCACCGACATCATCAGGAACCCCGCCATCGTCGCCACGTCCTGGTTGACAGCGTCGATCCCGGCCCAGGTGACAAGGCTCACCCCGCCAGCGGTGCTGGCAACGGTCTGGCTGGCGAGCCGGTCCATGATGAACATGTGAATGAGGACGTAGAGCGGGCCCCAGGCGGCGAGGTAGAAGAACCCCGCGAAATAGCCCTTGAGCGTCGCGATGCCGGTGCGCGGGAACAGCAACAGCGGAAACACCACCGGGAACAGCGCGTAGAAGACGAGCGTCAGCACCACGCCGAGCACCGGTATCCAGATCAGCCCCTGCTCGGCGGCTGTCGTCATCGCATTGCGGGTCTGCGCATCGGCGCGCTGCAGGGCGAAGGCGTCGGCATCGGCATTGCCGAAATCAAGCTGGGCCGCCTCGAAGGCATCGACCATGCTCTTTTGCTTGAAGAACTGGTTCCGGGTCATGGCGGTACCCGTGAGCAATTGTGCGACCACGGGCACGTCGGCGGCAAGCCGTGCGCCGGCTGCCGCCTGGGTGAGCTTGGGATACATCGAATGGGCGAACGGCAGCGCATAGGCGTTGATCGCCCCATCCCACTGCGCGTCGAGCAGCACCCAGGCCTCGGCGCAGGTCCTCCCCTCGATATCGACCGCCCCGCCCCCGGTATCGGTGAGGAATTTCATACCGCGGTTGGTGGCGGCATTGACCCCGAGGTCGGCCCACAGGTCAGTGGATTCGGAAAGGAGCCGAAGGCTCTTGGTGCCGAGAAGGATGTCGTAGTAGGCGCATTGCTTGAGATAGCCGTCAAGGTTCGCCTTGAAGATGGGATCGCGGATCTCGAAGCCGCGCACCTTGTCCCACAGCCGCGCGCCATAGACGAACCCGCCTGTCGAATAGTTGAGCGCGGCGGGCATGACAAAGACCGTCTCGGCGGTGCGCGTGAGGTAATCGCTTACCTGGCTGGTGAACGAGGCCATGACCCCCAGGCCAATCGGCACGTTGGCGACCGTCGCGGGCGCAAGGCCGGGATTGATGCGGTCGGTGACCTTGACCGTGACGGTCGGCACCATGAGCACGAGGTAGATCAGCGTCGACTGGACGAACCAGCGAAACCACGCGCGCCAGTCGAGATCCATCGCGGTGATCAGCAGGGCGTAGATCAGCCCCATGACCATGCAGACGCGGATCAGCGCCTTGAATCCGCCCGAGCCGGTCCAGGCAGCGATCGCGTTGAAGGTGTTGACGAGATACTCGCCGCCCCCGACGGTGAAGACCTCGAGCATCGCCCTCGCCCGCCCCTACTGGACCTGCTGGTTGAGCGTGCGCGAGAATCTGAGCGCCGCTGACATCTGCGGTGAGAGCTGCGAGCGCAGGGTCTTTTCCATCATCTGCGTGCGCTGGATGAGGGCGAAGGTCTGGTCGAACCGTTGCGATGTGCGCGCCGAGAGTCCGAGGAAATTCCGGCGGGTCTCGTAAAGCCCCTCGCGCCACTCGCGCAAGCTGTCGGCATCCGCCCCGTTGAAGTCCGAGCGCGCGTTCACCGCCATGTCGATGAAGCGCATGGTCATGGTCGTGACGAGGTCGATCGCGACGATTTCGGAGAGATCGTTGATCTCCTGCGCGGAGATGCCGAACTCGGCTGCCGCGCTGACGGTGACGATCTTGTAGACTGGCACGCTTGCCATGCCGAGCAGCTGGACTTCGGCAGGGGTCAGCGATGCGCCCGGATCGCGCACCTTCAAGGCCATCGATTCGATCAGCGTACGGACCCTGGCTTTCAGCGCCGCATTGGGTCCGATCACCAACGCGGTCTCGGCCGGATTCATGCATTTGGTGGTGTCCGACCCGCACGACCAGACCTTGTGCGGCGCGGCCGAGGTGCCATCGAGCATGGCGCTGATGAGCGCCGAATCCGCCGGGCCGATAAACTGGACGCGCGGCTTGCCGCCGCTGCCTGCCGGATCGTAGATCACGGTGCCGACCAGCGTCATCAGGAATTCGCGGAACTGGGTGTCGAATCCGCCGTATTTCTTGCCCAGGGCCTCCCAGGTGTAGTTGTTGGGCATGCCGGCCTGTTCCTGCATGTCGGGATCGGAATTGCCGGCCTTCAAGGCCTCGCGCTGGCCGCCATTGTTGCACTGTTGGCGCGCTCTCGCCCAGTCGGCGACCGCGCCCTGGCTGTTCGCGATTGCCTCGCAGATCACCGAGGATGCGGTGTCGGTCTTGGGCCAGAGCCCGCCGACCAGCGCCTGCGCGGTTTCGCAGGACGAAATGTTCATCTGGTTCATCTGCTGCACTTTCTGCGCGAGCTCATCCATGACCTTGCCAATCTCGGGCGAGATCGTGTCGATCGCGAGCTTGAAGGCGAAGCCCAGCGCATTGTTGGCGGTGGCCTTGAGCATCGCGACGAGTTCGGCGGTGTTGATGAACGAAAACGAGCCGGCGAAGAGATCGATGCCCCCGCACCCGGCGCGTGCATGGGGCAGCTGGATATTGAAGGGCTGGATGGTCTTCTGCGGAAAGCGCGCCCACATCGCGCCTCCCGAATAATAACCCGCCGACTGGCCCTGGTAGGCCGAAGGGCCGGTCACATTGGCCTGCGCGCCCATTTCGGTCATGAAGCTTTGCATCTCGCTTTCGACCCCGGCGGATGCGGGAACGGGGGCTGTCAGCACGATTGATGCGGAGAGCACGACCGCTATGGCGCGGCGCGAGGCATGAAACAGCCGCGCGCGCATCAGTAGTCGCTCCCGGGCTGGACCTGGGTGAGCTGGAACACCCGGTCCATGATCTCGTCTTGGCTGAGGATGCCGTAGCCGATCGGCATGGGCTGCTTTGTCACGCTGTCGAAGAGCACCAGCGCCGGCACCTGGCGGTCGGCGCCGAGACCGAGCCGCTCGTATTGCCCCGCATCGACGACATATTCTGGAAAGCTCGCCGAGGGTCCGCCGTCCATCGAGACCGCGAGCACGGCCAGCCCGAACTTGTCGCTCACCGATTTGAGGATCGGTCCGAAGATCTCGCAGGCCCCGCAGCTCGAGGCATAGAAATAGAACACGCCGTAGCGCTGCGAGAGCCGGGACATGGCAAGATCGCGGTCGGTCTTGCGCTGATCGATCCATGCCCGCTTACCCAGGGTCGAGACCGGGCGCTGGAGCGTGTAGTCGAGGCCCGGATCCTGCCAGAGCGCGCGCTGCCAGACATCGGCGAATAGCGAGGATCGGTCGAGTTGTTCGCGCTGGAAGCGCACGTAAGCGGTCACATTTTCCGGGGTGGGCTCGAGAATCGCGCGCGCCTTCAGTTCCTCAAGCGCAGTGGAGATTGCCGCCAGGCGCTCGCGTGCCGGGACCTGCGCGGCAGCCTCGGGGCTACCGGGCTCGGGCCGTGGGTCTTCGCAATAGAACCATGTGCCAAGCTTGCGCTCCTTGCAGTAGAAGCTGTCCTCGGCCTGCTCGACCTCGATGCCGTCGCCGCTGGCCGCGCGTGCGCCACCTGGTGCGAGGAGATTGAGAGCGAGGCTCGCGGCAAAGCCGGCGGCGATGGGGATGGCCTTGGCGTGGATCACGATCGGTTCCTGACCTTCTGGGGGCTCATGGCTGGTGGCTTTCGTAATAGGCTTCGATCCGGCGCTGGATTTCGACGAGCGTGGCGGCCTCATCGGGAAGCTTCGCGGCCTCGACGAATTCGGCATAGACTTCGGAAAAATCCATGACCGAGAGGTCGAGCCGCTGGAACTCGAACACAGTAAAGCCTTCGCAAGTCTCGGTCTTGGGTTTGCCCCAGGACTTACCAAGCTGGGGGCGGCCCTGTTCCTGGAGGATGCGGCTGATCTTCGATTCAAAGCAGCAGTAGACCTCTTTCCTGGTCTTGCAGATGCCGAGGAAACTCGAGGAGCAATAGGTCCCGACCTTGTGGCACAGGCCTGCATCGTCCTTCTGGTCAAGCAGGACTTCGGACGGGCTGCACAGGAGCGGCGTGAGGAGCGGTACGCCGCGTCCCGAGCAGCAGTTCGAAAGCCCGAAGAGCTTGTGCGAACAGGTCTCGCGCGTGCCGCGAAACAGCGTCAGCGTCGCCTCGTCGAATTCGGCATTGGCCTGGCCGAGCGCATTCAAGGCCACAACCGCGTCCTTGAACTCGTCAGAGGCCTCGCGCTCGATCGTCTCGCACTCGCCATTGATGCAATAGACATCGCCGCCGCAGATGTACTGCGCGGGCTCGGGAGTGCTTCCGGGAATCGGGCAGGAATAGATCCGCTCGGTCACGCCGCACGATCCGTTCGCAGCGGGCGAATCGTCGAGGCAGGTTTCGCGCGTGAGCGAGCACGAGGCATTGGCCTCGAGACTGGCGCAGTCGTTGCCGCCCCCGACAATTCGTTGGCACAGATATGGGCGGCTCTTCTGCCAGCAGGGGCGCGTGACGGGCACGCCTGCTACCGTGCGGGTCTCGTTGGGCGCGGTGCAGATTTCGTTCTGGAGCGTGCAGGCGACCGGATCGTCGGGACAGCCCGAAGTGCTCCAGCTTTCGGTGAACCACTTCGAGACCGAGACTTCCGGCGTAAACCCAGCGAGCGTTGTGCTGCACGACCAGACTTCCTCGGGCGCGGCGGGCTCGATGCAGGTCAGATATCCGCCGCTCAGCGGATCGCCGACAAAATCCCAGGTCTTGCAGAGACTCCGCTCGGTAAGCCCTGCACTGCTTGGCGTGGTGCGGGTGCAGGCAGGCTCCGAGCCAATCGACCCGCATTGCTGGAGCCCGGTTACATAGTCGAGCGGAAAGCCGGTGACCGGATCATAGGTGAGTGCGGCGCTCAGCCCGTCACTGTTGCAGCGGTAGATATTGCTCACGACTTCGAAGGCGCCGGGCGGCGGCGGCGCCGGAACAGTGCCCAGCACGTAGGTATTGGGATCGGCAACCGCGCTGCTGCAATCGTAATAGTCAATGGTGATGCCGTAATCGGGGATGGGATAGCTTGCGGTGCGCCGGCACTGGCCATTGCCGGCAAGCGCGGAGCAGCCATCGAAGCCTGCCGAAATCGCGCAAAGATACTGGTAGGTGAGCGCGCTCCACTCGGTAACGACAAGATTGCTGGTGCAGCTTTTGGTCTCCTTGATGACCTGCGAGCCGACATGGCAGGTCCATTCGGCGCTGTTGGGCGTGCCCGGCCCGGGCGGCAGCGGCGTGCAATCACCGGTCGAGCCATCGGCGCCCACTCCATCGAGATAGGCGTCGGGACTTGCTTCGATCGCAGTCGCACGCGCCATGTCGTCGCGGGTGACATTGACCGTTGGGCGCGATGTCGAATTTGCCGTGCGGTAGGCCTCGCTGCTATAGCCTTCCGCGGCGCCTGCGGCATACATCTCGCCGGGATTGTCGTAGTACTGGGTGAGCCCGGGATAGGTGGCCTCGTAGCCCGGCACTTGCGCTGCCGCATCTGCTGCCTGCGTCAGGTTCTGATAGGTCTCGCGCAGCGCGCTCCCCGCAGCGCGGGCTTCGGCTTTCGCTTGTTCCGGCGTCATCGAATCCGGTGCGGGAGGAGGTGGTGACAAGGATTGCGGTAGCGGCGTCTCGCCGGCGGCGGGAAGCACCGGCAGCTCCTCGATCAGATCGTCGGGTGGCGGGATATAGACCTGGGCTTGCGCGGCTGTGGCGGCGAAGAGCAGGCAGGACAGCATCAGGCTCGCGATCAGCGGCCTTGATCGACCAGATGCTCGTGCGAGGCGCGCCATGTCACCTGGCCTTGCGCAGGTTGGCGAGCGCGACATGCGCTACTCCGGCGCCGGGGCCTCGCGCTTCGGCAAAACGCTCGAGCGCGTATTCGACGCTGACATTGCCGCTCATGCGATCGTGATCGGGAACGGCAGAGGCGCAATCGAACCCGTCGCACAGCTCATAGGCGCGGCTTGCCACGACGAAGGTCGGTGCGGCGTGGACGGAAAATGCCCGAAACAGGCGCGGGTCGATGGCGATATGGGCTTCCTGGCGCTCGTCGGTGACGACGCGCTTAAGCCCCTCGGCGAACGCCCGCGTGCTGCCTTTCGGAAATCCGCGAAAGACCACCACGCCGCCGGCCGCGCTGGTGTCCGCAATCAGGCGCGAGAGCGAGGCTTCGGGCATCGAGAGGCTGGCAAAGGCCACGAACAGCGGTCCCTCCCCCATCGGTGCTGAAGCATTGGCGGCAGCGCCCTCGAGGATCGCGTCGAAATCGACCGGACCGTCGGGTCCCCTGGGCAGGCTGGCCGGATCGATGCCCCGCATCGCGGCCATGGCCTCATCGCGCAACTCTTCGGCTTCGCGCGCATGTGGCAATTCGCGTCCTGCAAGGGCATCGACGAAGTCCTGCGCCTCGCTGGCCTGCCCCCCGGCGCGTGCCTTGATCGCGTCGAGATCGAGGCCATCGACAGTCTGGGTGACGCTTTGTGCGGCGGTCTGGGTCAGCCCCGCCGAGATCCCGGCGAGCGCCAGAAATGTGGCGGCAGCGATAATCCGCGGCGATCGGAATAGGCCGATAGAGAGACGTAACCTGTTCATAAAGCGCAGCAATTTCGCTTCCTCCACACGAGGTAGCCAAAATCCTCGCCCTTGACCGGGAAGGACTTGCCCGTGTGGGGAATGATCGTGGTCGCCCCGATCGGCGCGCAGGCGTAGCGGCCTTTGACGGTCGGGATCGGGTTGGTCATTTGCAGCCGGTACTGCTGCTTCCTCATCACCGGCATCAGGTACTTATGACACAGGGCCTTCGAGCCCATCGTCCCCCAGGCAAGCGCTTCGCGGTGCATCTTGTAGAGCATGCGTTCCGCCACGAGCCGCGAGGCCTGGACCGGCGTGACATGGGCCGCGACATGGCCGTTCAAGGGGTACATTCCCCCGTTGCAACCCGCGCACCAGAACATCTGGTCAATCGGGAGCTTGGCGGTCGCGGCGACACAGTCCGCGGCGCAAGCAGCGGTGGCGATGGGATTGGCGAACAGCGCGACTTCGGGATTGATGATCGAGGTAAGCGCGGAATCCTGCCAGAGCGGATCGAGCTCGGTCACATAGGCCACATCGAACGTCGTCTGCTCGAAGCAGAGGAAGTCCGTCAGGATCTCCATCCAGTAAAGCAGCGGATAGACGTAGTAGTGGGCCTGCCACTGCGAGGAGTTCTGCGTCTTGCCGCCGACCTGGCTGCGACCCTGGACATGGCCGTTGCCGATATCGAAGCCGGGGTTGAGCCGGATCCCGCCAAGGTTGGGAAAGCACCAGGACTTGTTGGTGACATCGACAAGCCGCACCGGCTCCCAGAATCCCACCGAGATGCCGATGCGCGGGATCGGCGAACCGCAGGCGCACAAGGGGAACGAGGGATTCTTGGGATCGGGCCGCGAACCTTTCCAGATGGCAAGCCCGCCGATCGAGAGCGGAAAAAGGCACGACCAGCACACGTCGGTGATCGGATTGACGAACTTGCCATGGCAGGTGACTGAGGCGCGGGCTGGTGCGGCGTCGAGACCCATCAGCGCGAGCGTGGCAAGCGCCGCCAATATCAGGCGCGGCAGCCGCATCACGCCTCACATTCCTGGTTCTTGGCCCGGTTCCAGGCGGCATCGGCATTCGTTTTGGCGCGCCAGTAGATGAATCCCATGACGGGCATGGCGATAAGGAGCAGAAGCGCCGGCAATGCGCCTAACGGGCCGACGAAGCCGACGATTGCTGGGTTGAGGACAACTGCGAGCAGGAGAGCAACGCACAGCAAGACCCATGCATGACGCAGGCGCCTCAACCTCGAGGTCTCCGGGGCGGCCATCGGCGTGGCCAGGAAAGCGAGCAGCGGATGGGTCATGAGGTCCCGCCTTTTGTGCCAAGCTGGACCTCGGTGACCCGGAGCGCCTTGCCTGCCGATGTGACGACGGCAGGCGTGTGGCGAATGCCGAAGCGCGCGGTCAGCCGGCCACCTTGGTCGAACCAGAACCGGCGCTGGTGCGGCTTCATCGCATCAAAGGGCGAGCCAGCGACGAAGATGATTTTGGCCCCTTCGGCGCTGTGGCTGCGCACGGCCCAGTCGACCTGCGTCTGGTCCGTTCCGTCAACGAAGATCAGGTCCTGTCCGAGCGCGACATGGTCGAGCGGATTAACCCGCGTGCCGCGAGCAGCGATCAAATTGCCCTTGTCGTCGCGAATGTCGGCTTCGAGCACGATCGAGGGGTCGAACAGCCATTGCCGCCGCTCGCTCGCGGCCGAAAGCCCGGCGACCGGTTTGGGACGCCGCACGCTCATCGTCGCCTGTTCCTGCATCCGGCGTTGCAGATCGGCGATCTGGCCCGAGGCTTCGAGTGTCCTCAGCCTTGCTTCGATGGTGGTGAGCAGGTCCTCCTCGATGATCGGGAAGGTCTGGCCCATCTGGCCATGGTCGGCGGCCTGCACCATCGAGATCACGGGCCAGCCTGCCGAAAGGGCGAGTCCAAGCCCCAACACAATGCGATGGCGCGGGTTCATAGCACCGATTCCCCGGTGCCGACGATCCTGTCCCGGCAGACAAATCCCACATCGGCATAGCGGCTGTCGAAGCCGTCGGCATGCGCGGTGCCCAGGTAATAGCAATGCTCGGGGATGCGGCCCACCGGTCCGGGCTCCAGCTTTTCGCCGCGTTTGCTGAAGGCCTTGATCCTTGCGACCTCGCGCCCATCGATCAGCACGACGGGTCCGTCGCGTGTCACCACATCGCCCGGCATGCCAAGCACGCGCTTGGCGAAGGGTGTTGGCACCTTCCCGAAATGCGCAACGATCAGCGGCGTGCGCGGCGGATTGAACACCACGAAGTCGCCGCGCCGGGGATCACGCTGCCGGTCGATCCAGAACGCCCAGTTGGGGAGCGACTGGGTCGTATTGATGAGCAGCGCATGATCGTCGCGCCAGGCGGCGAGCGCTGAACTGCCCGCAAGGCACAGGCCCAACCCGCCGACCGCCAGCCAGCGCCGGGCCTGGCGCGAGGGTTCACTGGGCGGGGCCACTGTCTGCCTCCCCGGCGGGTCCGGCCATGGCGGCGCGCATGGCGCCCATGACATCGCTTCCATCGGCCGCAGCAGGCTGCGGCATGCGGACCTTGGTATAGATCTCGCGGCGCAGATCGGCAGTGATGTCGGGAACTTCGCCGGCGAGCACGGCTTCGCCCACCAGCACGATCTGGCCTGAGCGGTCCCGCGCCTTCAGGCTGCGCTCGATCTCGGCCATGAACGCGCGAGTCTCCGCGGTTACCTGGTCGGGCAGGGTTGCCGAGCGCGCCTGGGCCTGGACATATTCGCCGACGATACTGGAGAGCTGCACCTTGGCGATCGGCGGCAGACCGGCATCGGCGAGAAGTTCCCTGGTTACCCACGCGCCCCACAGGCCCGCCGCGACCAGCGCGCTCACAAGCGCGACCGGGACAAGGTCAAGCTTGCGGGGCGTATGGCGCCTGGGCTTGCGCGCCAATGGATCGGTCTCCTCTTCGGACCTATCATCGAACAGCGGCCCGTTACCGGCCGGCGGCATGTTCCTGGCCATCGGGCCTCTCCTTGCTGGGTGCAATGAACGAGATGAGCACGGGCAGGCGCAGCACGGCGACAACGAGGAACACCGCGCCCGAAGCGAGCCAGAACTGCGCGCGGAACGCGGCCTGGCGCAGCGGATCGGCAGCCAGGTAACGGCTCGCGAAGTTGTGGAGATGGAGCACCAGCCCCGCGAAGGTGAAATCGCCAAGCGCGGCAAAGAGCAGCGCCCAGCATGCGGCGACGAATGCCATGCACACCGCCAGCCACCCGCAAAGCCTGAGCGTCACATAGCAGGCCCTCGCCCACCAGCGATCTGACGCACTGTTCCGCGCGGAGGTTGCAGGCACGCTCACTCTGCAGCCTCCTGCTGGAAGCCGCCTGCAACTTCGCTTTCATGAAGATCAGGCGCGCCGGGTTCGAGCGGCACAAAATCGGGAAAGGCAATGCGCTCGATCGCGTCGGGCAGCGCCATGCCGCCATTGACCAGTTCTTCGATTGCGGAGAACACGCGCGGGCTCGAGGAATAGAGCGTGGCCGAATAGGGATCGAGCACGAGGCGGCCGACGCACAGCGTCTCGGGTCCCTTGATGAGCACGTCGGAATATTCGGTGCCGTTGCGCTTCAGGGACCGCAGCAGCGTTTCGGTATAGCGGTCCATCTCGAAGCGCTGGTGGCGCGCGAGATCGTTGATCGTCTCTTCCTTCTGCTGGAGCACCACCGACCAGTCGGAATTTTCGAGCGCTGCAAGCGAGCCTTCGGACTTGTAGAAATCATTGAGCGATTGCGTCGCAGTGACAAGCGCGCCGCCATATTTGCGGCAGGTGCGCGCATAGGTCTCGATTGCCTGGCCCATCTGGCCGCCGCCCAGCAGCTGCCAGGCCTCGTCGATCATGGTGAGCTTGGGCACCGAGCGGTCGAGATCGCGCATGACCCGGAGCGTCAGGAACATGAGCGCGGTGAGCGCCACCGAACGCAGTTCGGGCTTGGAGGAAAGGTCCGAGAGCTCGAACACGGTGAGCCCGGCGGAAAGATCGATCGAACAGGCGCCGGCAAAGAAGCCCCCGTAAGTGCCCCCTGTAAGGAACGGCGCCATGGCATCGGCGAGATCACCGGCAAATGGCGATGGCAAGGCGCGCAGCGCGGCAGCGACGTGGTCGATGGTCCCATCGCGCTGGTGTTCGCGCCAGACTGCGCTGACCGCCGAATCGATGAGCCCGCGTTCGGTGTCCGAGAGCCTGTCCTGCTGGCGCGCCATCTGCCCGACGATGGCCTTGAGCATGGCAAGGCATTCGACCTCGTAATCCTCGCCGTCCGCATCGTCGGTGAGCGCCGCGGCGTCGATCATGTCGAAGGGATTGAGCGAGAAGCCGGCAGACAAACGGAACTCGACGAAAGCGCCGTCGAAGGCCTTGGCCATGTGTTCGAACGAGCGGCCGTCATCGATGACGATGACCTTCGCGCCGGCTCCCGACATCGCGGCGCAGACATCCTGGAGGAACACCGATTTGCCCGAACCCGACTTGCCGAAGACCGCGACATTGTGATTGCCCGCCTGGTTCTGGAACGGCGACCAGAAGAAGGGTTGCCCGCGCCGTCCGACCAAGAGGACATGCGGGATCGTCCCGCCGAGCGGCTCGCCCTGGACCGGTGCGATGGCCGCAGCCGTTGTCGTCAGCATCGTGCGAAAGCGCTTCATGCGTTTGAGATCGGCGGAAAGCCCGTTGGGCAGCGACAGCGGCATGGCGGCGAGCAGCCCCATGACCTGGAGGTAGCGCTCGTCGATGAGGTCCCAACCGGCAGCCTTGTAGACCGACTTCACAAGCCGCTCGTTGACGTCGCCTTTGCCGAGTGGCGACAGCGCGCCGACGCCGTAGTAGACCTGCGCCAGCTTGCGCCCCTGGCGGATCTCGGATTGCACATATTGCCATTCGTCGCGCTGGTCGGAAAGCTGGGGCAGGAAGCGCGCTGAACGACTGTCGGCAAGGCTGGTCGTGCGCATGACCTTGAGGCCTGTGCGCGAGGCGACGGCTTCCTCGTCCTGGAAGGCCAGCGCGAGCACGGTCATGACGTTGCAGCCAAAGCGCAGCTTGTCGTTGACCATGTCGCCGATGATCTTCTGCACGTCCCAGGGCGCCCATTGTTTTGGCAGGTGTCGCACCCCAAAGAAGCGCCAGTCGAAGGCGTCGGGCACGACCTCGCCGATGACGGGCACGCCATCGAGCTTTTCGCCGGTCGGACGGAAGCGTTCGGTGCGCAGCACGATCCGCTCAGGGCTGACCTGGGTCTCCATGTCGCGGCGGATGCACTGGACGTTAATCGGATCGAGCTCGGAATAGTGTTCGGGCCGGTCGGCATTATCGACCGATGGGCAGAGGAAATCGTCAAGAAAGGCGATAAGCTCGACCGGACCCATTTCGCGCGCGGGTATCGAGAGCGCCTGCAAGGTACCCATGAGGCTTTCGCGCACGGTCGAAAGTACGTCGGCGCCGGTCGACGATCTGAGCGAGGCACCGACCGAAAGGATCACGCGGTGCGAACGCAGGTAGAAAGGCGCGTCACGCGAGATCGACATCCAGGCGCCGCGCCGCAGCCAGCGCGCGCGGTGCTCGGCGGCGCGGCCATAGACGCCCTTGGCGACAATACGCGGCATGACCCAGTCGGCGATACGCTCGCCTACCGAGGGGCTTTGCCAGTGGATCAGTTGGATTTCGCAGCCTGAGGGTACGGCGTCGGACAGGAATTGCGTCAGGATCTCGCCGCTGCGCTCGTCGGCGCCCATCATCGGCGCGAGTTCGAGGATGAACCCGATCGATTCCGTGTTGATGAACATCCGCGCCTTGGCATCGTAGCTGCGGTAGGGAAGCCAGTTCGACAGCATTGGCGCGCCGAGCAGCGGGCGCTCGGCCTCGGGCCGGGCGCTTTCGCCGAAGACGAGGTCGAGAAAGCTTTCCCAGAATCCGCGCCGCGCCATGGCTCTTAATCCTCCTCGACGGCGGGAAATGATGCGGGCGGGTTGGTCGCCGTCTGCTCGCCAGGCACCGAAGGCTGCGCAGGACTTGCAGGGCCCGATTCCGTCTGGGGTGCGCTGCTGCTAGTCGGCTGCGCGCCCATAGGCGATACGGCGGGTTCGCGCGCCACCGGAAGTCCGCCGGGCGCTTTGGCGGTCTGGCCAAGGCGCGCGTCGACTTCGGTCTTGATCGCATCGATCGGGTTGGCTGTACGCCCGGCATTGCTTCTTGCCCGGGCAGCAGCAACCACGCGCGCATCGGGCGGACCGGCAGGAGCAAGCGCGCTCACTGCTGGCGCCGGGTCGTGAGGCCCGGCTGACATTGCCGCCGGCATTTCGGGAATGGACGGGCCGGAACCCGGTGCCGCGAGCGCCGATGTTGGTGCAGCCCCTGAAAGCTGCATCCACCCGCCTTCGTCGGCGACCGTGTGCACGACGCGCGGCTCGTGGAAATTGCCCGCGCCATCGACATAAGAGGGAAACACGACCTTCAGGACGCGCCGCTCGCGATGGACCAGGTCAGGCCGCACCGCCGCCAGCCTTCCCCGGCCCTCGTGCGTGGCGGCAGAGGACCTGACGCTGGAATGTCGGGGTCGCCGCTCGAAAGTCGGCCCTGCCGGAAACCGTGTTTCGGGTGAAAGCGGCCGCGCGTTCTGAATGAGGCTGAGCGCCTGGTCGTCGATCACCGTCGATGGCGCGCAAGTACCGCCCGGCGCGCTGCACGAGAAGCTGCCCTTCACATTGCTACCGAGAAAGGCCGTACAGGCGGCCAGCTGCGTCGCGGCCAGTCCGACAGCAGCGATGCGCGCCGCGCGGGCAAGCCTCGAGCGTGGTTCGCAAGTGGCAAGTTCGCCGAGGCGGCAAGCGAGACTCCACAAGGCGAGCCCCTGGTCGAGCGTGAACTGCAATTCGGACAGGATAATATGTCCATGCGAGCGCCGCCACGCGCGTCGGCGCAGATGCGCGCATTCCCGCGCGGTGAGTACCCTGCCCTTGCCCTTCGAAAATGCGGCCGCCACATCGCGCCACAAGGCGATGGCCTCCTCGCGCCCGGGATTGCGCGCGAGTATCCGCACCTGCCCGTTTGAGCGCCGCCAAACCGCCTGGCGCAGGCTCGCTAGCTCCCTATTCGTCAGCAAGTTCACGAGACCGCTCCCTTGAGCCAGGTCTCGAGGAAGGCGCGCGGGCGGTAGCCTTCGATGACCGCGCCGTCCGAGCGCACGATGACTGGCGTCCCGGCAATCCCCTGCTCGCGCGCGAAGCGCTCGTTGGCATCGAGCGGCGAGGTGTCACAAGCGCGGGTGTCGGTAATCGGTGCACCGGCATAGGCGGCTTTGATCGCCTTGCGCCGGTCGCGCGCGCAGAACACCTGGTTGGCAAGATCGCGGCTGCCAAGCAGCGAGATCGGCCGCTCGATGACGCGCACATTCATCGCCTCGAGTTCGCTCGCCAGCGCGCGGCAGTAGCCACAGCGAAAATCGCTGAAGACCGTGACTGTCTTGCCCGAAGGATTGCCCCAGACGATGCCGCCGGCCTCGGGCAGTGCGGCAAGCGACATCGTCCGGGGGCTGCCGGTCGCAGCCGATCTGGCTGCGGCAGCCGTGCTGACCCCACGCCTTGGCGCTTCGACTTCCTCGGCTTCGCGCCGGCTTCCTGCCGCGCCGCCGACCAGGAGGTCAGGATTGACTTCGAGCAGGCGCACCGCAGTCAGGTCCTGGCGCGTCTCCATGTCGTAGACCCGCCCGATCAGGAGGTAGCGTGCGCTCCTGTCGACGTAGAAGAGCTGCGAGCCAGCGGTCACTTCGCAAATTCCATCGACCACCTGGCAATCAATCTTCGAGACCTGCGTTCGCGGCAAACGCGCCTTGAGCAAGTCGGCAACCGTCGCATCGGGATCGGAAGACTGCGCTCCCCTGCCCTCGCCGGCATTGGCCCAGACCAGCGAGGCGCCGCTCCCGAGCGCGATTGCCGACAGGGCCCAGCCAAGGCGTTTCCATTGCATCGTATCCCTCCTCATCCGTTGATGAACACGCCTTCGAGGAAGACGATCTCGACATCGATTCCGGTCGGCATTTCGATTACGGGCTGGTATTGTTCGGCTCGCTCGATCAAATATTTGGAGACCATATCGGCGGAAGTGGCGACGCCTTCTCCCAAGCCCCCTTCGAGTATCTCGCCAGTGCCGAGCCGCTGGCGCTTGCCGTCGACCGTCACATTGGTGCCGGTGAGGATCGAACTTGTGTTCGCCGAAAATCCGCGCCCGAACCCCCCGGCCAGCCCTGCGAGGAACGCCTGGCCGACCAGCGCGCCTTCGCGGCTTACCACCCGGCCACGGACTCCGGTCTTGCCGCCAAAAGCGATGAACCCCTTGACCTCGGATACCGCGTAGCGTCCGTTCGGCTGCGGGCAGGTCATGCGCTGGAGCTTGACGTAGACTTTCTCGGAAGAAAGGTCGCCGCGCGCAGCCCCGTTGACGAGACAGCCCGAGATATTGGTCGTGAGCAGGCGCCCGTTGTCATAGACCGAGCGCGCAGGCCCCGTGATGCGCAGCACCACCGGCAACGGATCGGTCTGGCTCTGGACGCCGGCATTGGCGTCGACGCCGACGATCACCCGCGCCAGAGCGATCGAATTGGGCGGCAGGTAATTGGCGCTGTCGGTATAGATCGTGTTGCCCTTGGGTACCGGCGATCCGTTGCCGCTCGGGCTTCCCTCGCCGAACGAGATCATGCTCACTTCGCTGCCGCGTCCCGGCAGGCCCGCCGCTGCTGCGGCCGCTTCTCCCGCAGGTGTCGTGCCATTGGCACCGCTGCGGGGCGAGCCCGCCACCTGATATCCCGGTGGACTGGTGCGCCCGTAGAGCGCGTTGGGTCCGCCAGCAGGCATGACCGGCGACTGGCGCGCGGCGGCGAGCGCTGCGCGCAGCTGCTCGTTCTCCGCCTGGTAGGCTGAGAGGACGCGTTCGGTCTCGGGCGAAACGCTTGCGCCCTGCTCGCGCGCCAGTTGGGCTTCGAGTTGGTCGGCGCGTTCGGCGCGCGCTGCCAGCGCGCGCATGTTGGTATCCATCGACATCATCTGCGCTTCGGACTGCGCGCGCCATTCCTTCTCGGCCATATTCTTGTTGACCATCTCGTCGACCGAGATGCCTGCGACCGCTTCGGTAAGTTCGGCCTCGCCCTTGCCCGGACCGTCATCGAAGATGTAGAGCGAGCCGACGATGAGCGCCGCTGCCCCCGCCCCGCCGAGCAGCAGCATTTGCTTGCGCCGCGCGGCATCATTTGCCGCCATGGCATCGCCCGGCGGGGCGGTATCGTCGTCATCGGGGACGTCGAGCGCCTTGGGCTTTTTCTGGAAGAGGCTTCGCAGGTCCATCAGCGTCCTCCGCTCGACTGGATGAGGTAGACGGCGGCTTCCTCGCCGGGGCCGATGGCGCTCACCGGGGTCATGAAGGCGAGGCTGCCGCGCGCGGCGAGCACGGTCTCATCGAGGTTCTGGGTCGCGCGCCCGGTGTTGCGCACCTTGAGGACGAGGCCCTTCAATTCCGCACCGCGCCATTCGCCGACCTGCTGCACTTCGAGCGGGCCAATCCGCACCGGCTCGAGCACCGAGGCGCGCATGTCATAGCCTTCGATAGGCTCGCCCCGGTACATCGCCTGCGCAAGCCGTACCGCTGCATCCTCGGGCGAGGTGCTCAGTTCCCAGTCGCGGGCGCGATCGCTGGCGATCGCCTCGTTGGCGACGAACACCTGCTCGGCTTCCTGCCCACGCACCTGGCAGACGAATTTGTAGACATAGCCCTTGCGGGTCGTGCCGAAGAACGAGATGGCGGCGCGAGGGAAACCGTCGGGCACCGAGATGTAGATGTCGCCGCGCACCGGCTCGTTGACGATCTTGAAGTCTTCGGCCGGATTACCGGTCGAGATCTTCGAGACCGAGGCGAACTGGTCGCCGGCCAGACTGATGCGGGTAAGGTCCTTCGCCGAGGCCACGCACTGCACCGTGCCGTTGTCAGCGGTGAACACGTTCTGGTCGGCAAGCGCGGGGCTCGCGAGCCCGGCCAGGCCAATCGCGATGAGCACGCTGCCCAGAGGTCGTCCAACGAAGGCGAGCGGCCTGCTGGCAAGGGCCGTTCCGGCACCCACCAGGCCCCAGGCGAGGTTCCACGAGATCGGGGCGATCATGCCTCGCCTCCGTTCTTGTCCTTATCCGTTACTTGTCCGAACCCGGCGAGTTTCAGGCTCACCCCCGAGTAGGACCAGACGAAGCGAAAGGTGCGCGCCTCGGCTGTCACTTCCTTCGAGCCGACGACGGTGTGCAGGATGCCGTTGACTTCGCTGGTCAGTTCCTGGGGGTCGACGCTCAGCTTTTCGATCGTGAAATACTGCGAGACGTTCGAGCCGTTCTGCTCGCTCATGATCTTCATCAGCTCGGCCTTCATGCGGCCGTGAGTTCTGGGATCGGTGATCTCGAGGATCGAATCCATCCAGTATTGCAGGTTCGACGGCGAGCGGTTGAGCGTCAACAGCGCCGCATCGCGGGTGACGAGCTCGAGATAATCCTTGTCGACATGGCTCGAGGACAGGGTTAGCGGTTTGGCGAGCACCGGCTGCAGCACCACTTCCTTATCGCGGCTTGCCGCGGTCAGCGTCAGCAGTACGCAGATGCCGAACAGCAGCGCGCAGCCGATCGCGAGGTGATTGCGCTGACGGAGCAGGCGCTGTGCCTGGTTGTGCGAGATCGAGAGGTCCATATCAGCCTGCCATCACGCGAAGGTGCGAGGGTGGCGTCGCCTTGAGGCCCATGAAGGAGCCCGGCAGGTACCAGTAGGCGGTATGGATGATCCACGAGACCGCGCGGCCTGCCTTCAACTTGCGCAATCCCCACCAGGCCAGCACGCTTGCAAAGAGCCCAATCAGAATATGTTGAGACAGGACGCCCCAGGCGAAGGGCACGATCATCGCGATGAACTCGTCGAGCGTCCAGAAGCCGATCAGCTCCGGGTCATCGAGATGTGCTGGGACCGTGTACCGGTTCATTGCCGCCGCCACCCTCTTGGCTGTTCCGGCGCGGGACCATGCGAGAACCCCTGGCCGGAAACGGTGAATGGTTCAGATCGTCGCGGTGACCGCGGCGGTGACGATCGGCACGCCCGTGCCCGCGCCGACGCCTACGCCGACGGGGATCGCGACCTGGCCGAGGCTGAAGCGGCCCGAGGCGAGCCCGACGATGCCGCCGGCGAGGCTGAGCACGGTGATGATCTTGCCGCCCGAGCCTTCGAGGAAACCGGTGAACGCGGTGAGCGCCGTGTTGAACGTGGCGTCCGCGCCGGCAAAGGCCGCGCTGCTTCCCAACAGCGCCGCGATCGCGACAGCTGCTGCGCCTTGCGCGAGCGCCCTTCCCTTCCCCTTGATCATCAATTGCATCGTCTCGTCCTTCCTGCTGCGTCAGCCGCGTTGTTGCCGGCCGGGTCAAAAGGACAGCGCTGGAACTCGCGCGGCAATCGGCAGTTGCAGCGCATCGCGTGTGCACCGCGATAGAATTGCCGAATCGGGAAAGGTTGAAAGGTTGGGATTTCCGGGATCGGAATTACCTGTGCCGGGTCGGGGGTCGCCGTCTCCAGAAATGGGAAATAGGTATTCCCGTCAAGGAAATAGCGGTTTCCAGGTTGGAAATTGCGGCCCGCGATTCGCCATCAGAGTGCTGCGACTCGGGAAATTAACGATTCTGGCTCATAATTGCGTCTGCATGGAGGCGCACGCGAATGCAGTCGGTGGCCGGCGGGACGCGCAACATACGCATAACCGTGAGCCGGGAGTGCTTCGCGCTCCTGGCCGAAGCCATGTGCGAATTTTCCAAGACCACAAGCCGGTTCCGGAGCTTGCGTTCGACAGTCCAGCACGCCTGTGAACGCGCGAAAAGCCTTACGTTTGCGCGCGAGGATGTCGAGAGGTTCCTCTCTCGTTATCCACTCGATGGACAGATCTCGATCTGGCTCGAAGTCAAACCCGACTGGATCGAAGATTATGATTGGATCCGCCATAAAATCGCGGATACCTGTGGCAAGGTCATGCACGACAGGGTCGTGATTGCATTCGTAGTCTGGCTTGCACGCACCAATAATCAATTCTGAATTGGACCCAATAGTTCGCAAAATTCAGCGTTTCACGCTCTTGACATCTTATGGTATCCCATAGAGCGATTGGTGCGGGAGGGTCTCTCAATGCCGCACCGAACCTTGACGCCGGAAACGGCCTTCAAGCCGAAGGCCCAGACGGCTGACGATTCCGCCTTCTCGTTTGCGCCACCAGTGCCGCGGTTGACCGAGCAGGATCAATACAGGCTGCTGATCACGGATCAAGCCGCGAAACAGGCGCTGCCGCTCGCCCATCTTGCCGATCGACTCGGTGTTGGCCGCTCACGGCTTCACAAAGTCTTGCGCCAGGGTGCAGCCCTAGTCGACGACCTGCGAGACCGTCTGTTTGAGGCGCTTGGCATCGATTACGTCCGGGCCAAGTTTTGTGTCGCGCTTCTCCATGATTTTACGGCCTATGACGATCCGGCCATCCTTCTTGTTTGCGAAGCCATGAAGGGGTTCTATTGCGAGGTCGTCTCTTGCCGGCGCGGCGAACTCCATGTTGCGATCCGCCCGCAGCTCATACACGAGGCTCTCGGCCGCGCATACGAGATGCTGCTTGCGCATCAGGAACGCGTACTCGAGGCCGATCGCTCGCTGCAGGACTGAAGGAAAAACGAGTTCGCAGCCTCATCGGTGGGCTTTACCTTGATCCGGTGTAGCCCATAAACTCTACGGTACGATAGGTGGAAGCGTTGACGGCAGACATTGCCGCCTGTGCGCGATCAACTGAAATTGAGCCTGGACGGTCAAGCTCTGCAAGACGGGCCAAGTCCGTCATGATCGCGCGCACGTAGTTAAGGGTTTCCGGAATGCGGGGAACAGTACCCTGTTGAAGCGTTCGCCGTTCTGGTCCGGCGTTGTAGGCAGCGAGCGCCAGATCAACCCGGCCAAAGCGTTCAAGTTGCTGGCGCAGATATCGCGCCCCGGCCCGCATGTTGGCGATAGGGTCGTAAGGGCGTGACAGGCCGAGTGCTCGCGCAGTCCCCGGCATGATCTGCATGATACCCATAGCGCCAGCACTGCTGATCGCTAGTGAATTGTAGCCGGATTCCCGGGCGATCACCGCATCGAGCAACCGTGCCGGGACGCCATTCTCGCAGGCGATATTGACAATCGCGCTGAAGTACGCGGCGCGGCGGGCCTCGACTGAGCGTGGGAGCCACCAGGTTGGGGAATATGACGCGTCTTTGCAGGCAGGACCGATTGTTTGAAGACCCCAGCGGGCCCGGCCTGATCCAGCGATCTGCGATGCCGAAATGTCGTAGGCTGACCGCAATGGCGCGGGAGGGGCATTGGCATGTCCTTCCGGGCGGCCTTCGAAGTATTCCCGCAACCTGCCAGAAATGGCTTCAAGGGCTTTGGTATCACTGGTTGGTGATGCGGATGTCTCTTCGATCGAGAGATTATGGCCAAATTGCAGCAGATCGACTTCACGCGCTGCGGATGGCATCGCCCCGCCAGCAAGCAGGATTGCGATTGTCACCAGCTTCAAGAATTTCATTTCACGCACCATGTGGCGCGTGCTTTCCCGAGGGATTGCGCGTACGCCATCAACCAAATCGAGTCGTTCGTGTCAACGGCGCGGGAAAGTCACTTTCATGCGCTCCTCGCCGTTGCAGCTATGCCGCGCGGGCCAGATGGCGAGCAAACCCTGATGTTATTGCTTCGGCGCAAAAGCAACCGAACATTCAAGGCTGCGTATCTGGCTCTGGTTGTCCGGACATTCGCATGGCTGAGCAACGACTCGAATTGTCTTCGGCTCATCGGGATTGGCAGCAGAGAAGATACCGCTCCATTGTAGGCATGAAGCCGGTGTCACTGGTACAAGCCGATAACAAAGCGAAGGCCCCCCATAGGGGACGACGTTGGACGCCATCCCCCGTCGAGGGCGAGCGCGCAGCCTAGAAACGCATGCGGGCGGTGAAGCGCCCATTGATCGGCGCGCCAGGCGTGATGTTATTGTTGTTGTGCGCGTCCGCGTAATAGGTTTCGTCGAATACGTTCTCGACATTGACCTGGAACTCCACCGTATCGTTCATCGTGTAGAAGAATGCCGCGTCGACCCGCGTGAACCCAGGCAGCCGTGTGGTTGTCGCGGAAGTGCGGTTGGCCGCGAACTGGCTGGACTGGTGAATGACGCCGAGCCCGAATCCGACTGATGGATTAAAGTCATACCGATTCCACAAGGCAAACTGGTGCTTTGGCACTTGACCAAGGCGCACGAACTCGTTGCCGCGTAGCTTGGCGTCCTGATAGGTATAGCCGCCGCTTATTTGCCAACCGGGAAACACCTGCCCGGTGACGGCGAGTTCCGCACCGTGCGTCCGGGTCTTGCCAGCAACGATGCTGGTTGCAGGGTTGGCCGGATTCGGCGTCGTGGCATTGGTCCGGTCGAGTTGGAACAGAGCGAGAGTGACGTTGAGATCGGGCCGAATGTCCCACTTGGCGCCGACCTCGTAATTGGTAAACTTCTCGGGGGCGAGATCCTCGTCGCTCGTCGAGAGCGTCAGGAACTGGTCGCCCGAGCGTGGAAGGAACGACTGGCTGTAGCTGCCGTAGATCGAGACATTCTCCTGCGGCTTCAGGATCAGGCCGATGCGCGGCGACCATTTCTCGTCTTTTCGGCCGAAAGGACGGTTGCCGTCCTGAATGTCGATACCCTTGATCTGAAACCGGTCGTAACGAAGTCCAACTACAAGATCGACGTGCGCCCCAAAGCTGATCTGGTCCTGTGCGTAGGCGGAGAAGAACTCGACGTCCGAAGTGCGGTTGCGGCTGATGGCCGGGAACGTCACCGTCGGGTAGACGATGTTGGAAAGGTCGAGCGTGCCGTTGGAGAGTGCCGCATCGCGACGCTGGTTGGTCGAACCCTGGTCGCCGTATTCAACGCCAAGCAATATCTTGTTGGCAAGCCCGCCGAAGTCAACGGCCGCGACCAGATTGCTTTGCGCAAGAAAATTCTGCCGTGTGGTCGGATCGGTATACCCTGAGAGTGCTACGGTGCCGTTTATTCCGGTCGCCGCGCCATTGGCGTAAACGTTGGTATAGTACTTGTCGTAGTCGCCGTAGAGCAGCGTTGTTGACCAGTTGAGGCCTTCGGCCAGTTCACCGTCCAGACGGGCCTTAACGATGTGGGCCTCGAGACCCGTGCGGTTCACGTCGGGCACACCAAAGAAAGTGTCGCGATGACCGGGCAGAGGCTCGCCGTTCAAAGACGGGATGCCGCGATCGGTAACGCGATCATCGTGAACGTACTCATAGGAAATCCCCGCCTTCCAGCCCGGGGCCAATTCGAACGCGATGTAGGGGTTCACCGCGTAGCGCTCGCCGTCGAAGAAATCGCGGTGGTTGTTCAGTTTCTCGTAGAAGGCGTTCAGGCGGAATGCCGCGCCTTCGGCAATGGGCGCGTTCACGTCGGCAGCGACTTCCCATGCGCCAAACGTGTTGATGCTGACCTCGCCGCCCATGAAGAAGCGGTCGGTGGAGGGTGTCTTCTGGACACGATTGACAATGCCGCCGCCGCCGCCCCGACCGAAGATGAGGGCATAAGGGCCTTTCAGGACCTCGACGCGTTCGATGTTATAGAGGTTCCGAAAATACTGGATGTCGTCGCGCACACCATCGAGGAAGAAGTCGGCGGTGGTGTTCTGCCCGCGCAACGTGATCTGATCACGATTGCCTTCGCCCTGGCCGATGGTGACGCCCGGGACGTAGCGAAGGACATCCGCAAGACTTCGATGTGCCTGGTCCTCGATCTGTTCGCGAGTTACGGCGCTGATCGTTTGGGGTACGTCGATAAGCGGCGTATCGGTCTTGGTTGCCGTAGCCGAGTCAATGGTGAGATAGCCATCGGACTTGCCAATGACGAGGATTGTATTGCCGCTTTCGTCGCCCGCCTCACTAGCGAGTGCGGTCCCGGGCAAGGCCAGCGTCGCGGCCGAAATCATTAGCAAGTTTCTCAAGGAATCCCCCTGTTGGTGCGTGATTGATCCGCAGCCGATTAGTGCTAATGAGAATGGGTTGCAATAATGTTATGAGGATTTCCTGCAGTTGCGGACAACAGGAGCTGTGCCGCAGTCCCGACCCGGGTTGCCTTGCTTGAAGCAATCAGGAATTGCCGGTGCAGATCGGCAAATGAGACTGGCTCCTGCGTTATCCCGACTAACCCACGCACGAATTCCTCGGCAAGCGGCTTTCAAGTCGCAGCAAGAATTTGGTACATCGGGCGATTGTGGCCGAAGCGATAGACGAGGAATGCGCGGCGTGGCTCATCTTCAACGCCTTCGTTCGCCAGCAAGTCGCGTAGGTAAAAAAGGCCCCGAGAGTGCTGGCTGGTGGCTCTACACTCGCGGGGAACCGAACTGATTAAGCCGCCCTGAGTTCAGGGTGTTCGCCCCGGCATTTATGAATTTCGACGGTGACGTGGACATATTCCTCGTGAATCAAGAGCCGGGCGGCATACTCCGTCGGTTCCAAGGGTTCAGCGGCAACGAGCGAAACAACCGCAGCATATTTCCCTGGTCCTACTCGCCAGATGTGCAGGTCGGTGACCGACGCGTCTCCATCTTCGATCGTCTCACGGACCTCGGCGAATTGGGCGCTATCGGCATCGGCATCGACCAGCACAGCCGCGGTATCCCGCAGCAAGGACCATGACCATCGCCCGATAACCAGCGCTCCGACAAGACCCATCGCAGCATCCATCCAAGCCCAGTCGAGATATCGACCGGCAAATAGTGCAATGATCGCCAATACGGAGGTCAGTGCATCGGCCAGAACATGAAAATAAGCGGATCGCAGGTTGTTGTCGGTATGCGTGTGGTCGTGACCGTGCTCGTGTCCGTGCACATGGTGATGAGCGGCACCTAATAGCCAAGCGCTCAGTAGATTGACGAGAAGCCCGAGGACCGCAATCCAGATGGCCTCGCTGTAAGCAATTGCCTGAGGGCTAATGAGGCGTTGGAATGACTCTACAGCGATCCCGATGGCGAAGATCGCCAATACCACCGCACTGGCAAATCCTGCGAGGTCGCCAATTTTACCGGTTCCAAGGGTGAACCTGGGATTGTCAGCGTGTCGCCGGGCAAACCAGTACGCGAAAGCTGCAACTCCAAGCGCGCCGGCATGCGTCGCCATGTGAATGCCATCGGCAAGGAGAGCCATAGATCCGGTCAACAGGCCAGCGACGATCTCGACGACCATCATCGCTGCGGTCAGCATTACGACATACCGCGTTCGGCGCTCGTTGGCGTCGTGATAGGCGCTCAGGAAATTGTGGCTATGAGCAAAGTCGCTCACGTCGTTGTGATGCATGAGAATACCTTGGTGACTACGATGTCTGATCGGAGATAGAAGATATTTCAGCTGACAGGCGTTGAACAACCTTTGAAGAGTCGGTGATTTCTTGGGGATGACCTGTCAGGACTGGCTGAAATTTCCGATCATTCTGACCGCCGGCGTCGACGTGGAAGGCCTTCAGCATGGGCGCTTTCAAGTGCGGAAGGGTTGCCCAACAAAATGGCAAACACCATCATGGCGAATTCTCCCGGCGTTGCGTCTGCTTGCACGACGTTGCGCGGGGAGCGGCGCGCCGCAGCATCTCTATTCAACAGCGCTACGAACGACATTTTTGCGTCCGTTGTACCAGAACCCGATCCAAAGGCTCACAACCGTCAGAAGCTGGAGAAGCAGCGGCTGCAATGCTGGAAAAATGCCGAGCATCGATAGTCTGGGCACATATGCGACCGGCGTGATGTCGATCAGGCCTGCTTCTTGAAGTGCAGCCGTCCCCTTGCCAGCGAGAACCACCGCGAGGACGGCGATGAGTGCCGAACTGTAAGTGAAGAATTTCCCGATGGGCAGCGAACGGCTGTAGCGCAGCATGGCCCAGGCGATTGCCGCGAGGAACGCAATCGCAGCGGCAGTACCTGCCGCGATGACGCTGCCGCGTCCCTGTGCCGCCAACGCCGCGAAGAAGAGGATCGTCTCGAAGGCTTCGCGATAGACGACAAGGAAAGCGAGACCGAATAGGAACCACGCCGAACTGCGTGACAGAGCCTTGCCCAGCACCTTATCTATGTAGCGCTGCCAGCTCTCGGCTTGCGACTTGCCATGCATCCAGATTCCGACAGAGACGAGCACTACCGCCGCAAAGAGCGAGCCGAAGCCTTCCGTGAGTTCCCGGCTCGCGCCGCTGATCCCGATCGCATAAGTGGCGACCGCCCAGGTCGCTCCGCCCGCAACGAGCGCCGCAATCCAACCGCCATGAACATAGGGCAGCACTTCGGGTCGGTCGGCCTTGCGAAGAAAGGCGATCATCGCAACGACGATCAGCAGCGCCTCTAGTCCTTCACGCAAGAGGATGGTGAGCGCACCGATAAAGGTCGAAGCGTCGCTCGCCGCATCGGGTGAAAGAACAGCCTCAACATCCGCAAAAAGGCTTTCAAGCACGGCTTCTTTTCCGGCAAGCTCCTCAGCGGTGACACCGCGTCTAATTGCGGCCCGGTATTCGCCCATCGCACCCTCGATGCGCGCCATGAGCGTCGCGTCTCGCGCCGCCAGGATTGGCTCCACCGGCTCGAACCCGTCGAGATAGGCGGAGAGAGCCAACCGCTTGGCTGCTTGCCTGTCGCCCCCGCGATAGGCAGCGAGGCTCTGCCTGAGCTTTTCGCGCGCGACAGTGAGCGAAGCTGGCGTCGCCATGTTGAGTGCCTGCGGGTTCGCACGCAGATAGCCCATGGCGGCGTCGGCCTTGTCCTGGTCGATGGTGCGGCCAAGGGTCTCGGGCGTCATGGTGGCCAAGGTCTGGAGGTCGGGGATGCGCTGGCGCAGGGCCAGGTCGCTTTTCCAGAAGCGCTCACCGGCAGCCGCATCCTTGAAAGCCAGGCTTCCTACATAGGTTGCCAGCGCCCACCTATCTTGGGAGGGCATGTCCGCGAAGCTCTGCATGGCAGTGCCGTCGAGTCCCTGATCGATCACCTGGTAAAGCGCGAACAGGCTGCGCTTGCGCGCGCGCTCAGTATCAGTGAAGGCGATCGGCGGCGGGTCGAGCCCTGCGGCCTGCGGACCGTGGCCATCGCCGTTTGCGCCGTGGCAACTTGCACAATTCTCTGCGTAGAGCGCCGCGCCACGAGCCAGATCAGGAGCCTTTGCTGGCGCGAGTGGCACCGGATAGGCGGCGAGCAGGTCGCTCGCCAGAGAACGTGCCTTTTGCGCGACAATATCAGGGGCTGCCTTGGACGCTATTGCGGTCTGGAGCCCTTCCGCTTCGACAATGAGCCGCCCGCGCTCGGCCTTCGCGGGAAGCGCCGCGATACCGCTGCGGATCGTCGCGGAGAACTCGGTCATCTCGGCATATTCAGCCGAGCTGGTGACGCGACCGTTCGACACTGCGCCGGCATAGTCAACGGCCACATAATCGAGCAGCCTCCAAACGGTCTGAGCCTCAACGGCTTCCGCCCGCGCGGCGGTGTGGTTGAGCATGAGACCCGCAAATACGGCCAGAAGGCTGACAAAAAAGCGAAGGCGGAATGGGATAGACACGCAAGAAGCTCCGAAAATCAGGACGCCAGTCCCAGTTCATGCAGCTCGGCATCGGGAGCGACGGCGGTCAGTGCGCGCCAGATTGCGACCCCGATCACGCCAAGACCGAGGGTCCTAAGGAATATACCCTGCACGAGCGCTATGCGTGCCCGCGCCACCACAGCCCGGCCGAGTGCGATCAATCCGACCAGCGTGATCGTCCCATCTCCGACGAAGTCGAGCGCATCGGCCTTGAGCGCCTGGCTGTCGGCGACGAACCCGCCGACGATCTCGCATGCGCCAAAGCCCAGATTGAGCAGCACGACGATCCATAACGCCCGCCGATATGCTGGGTTTCGTTCAGCGCGCTTGCTCTCTCCGGTGCAGCCGCAGTCGCCTGATTGATTCGAATCCACCATGGCAACAATCTACAAGCTCCAGCCACTCTAAAAGCAAGCATTTTTGCGAATCGTTCGCGATATGCAATCTCTGGCACGTCAACCGCTTCATTCCCGACGCAACACAGTTGGATTAAGGCATGGATATCCGTAAGTTCTCCAGTGCCCTACGTTCACTTTCAAGGCGACCTTTCCTTCAGAACATGTTCCGGTAAGCTAGGGCGAGACCGGTCGGAACATCCAAAGGAGGGACACCGATCTGCGACCCCAATGGCCATGGGTCGGGGAACCGCGATATTCTGGTTGCCGAAGGGGCAAGATGTCCGGTAGCAGGCCAGTTATCCAAACTTGGGGCGGAGAAACACCAATTGTATGAGTCTTGGGATCAGACATCTATTGTGTTTTCTCTGATCCCTGCGCCTCATCCACCAGGTTTCTCCACTTTCCCCAACGGGGAATGAACATCGGTACCCGGGACTGGTAGGTTCGGTAGGTGTTTCCGAACAGGGTTACCATGCGACGTTCCTCGCTGCGCGCAAGAAGGAAATAGGCGATCACAATCAAAGGGAACAGGCCAACCGAGAAGAGCGTCGGCCAGTGAACGACCCCTTCGCCAAAGAGCGCCAGGAACAAGCCCAAATACTGCGGATGCCTAACGAACCTGTACAGCCCGTCCGTCACGAGCTGGTCCTCTTGACGAGCGCGATGGACCTCTCGCCAGCCCTGGATGAAGATACCTATGCCGATAAATGCGAGGCCGTAGCCCAGAATCATCGAAATCAACATGCCCGTTTCGCCGACACCGGCAAGTGTCGACCAAAGGCTTGCGCTGACATATTCCCTGTCGAGGCCAAACGAACGCACCAGCAAGTAGATTGTCAACGGGAAACCATACATTTCTGCATAAAGTGCGATGATAAAGGCCTGGACCAGACCCGCACCCGCCCATTCCCGCCAAGCCTGCGGTGCAAAATATCGGTAGAATATCCAGGATACCACTACGATCATTATCGCCGCGAGGCCCCACCCGAATGTTCCCATGATATCCCCCTAATGTTGGTGCAATGGCATGCGTCTAGCGTTGTGCCCTGCAGAAATACTGATCGTTGTCCATTCAGCGGACTAAGACGCGCCAGCGGATGAAATCTTACAGGTTCGCTGGCAGCCGACTGCAATTGGCAGAAGAAGTTTGCGGGGCTGATGCCGTCGAAGATCTTAGCGGCTGCGCCAGCTCAAGGTGGAGAAGCGCATTGAAGACAACGACCCGTCCGAACGCTTCGAGAACTGCAACCGCCGGTCCGAGGCCATCCGCGAACCGAAGCGAGTGGCAAGTCCAGTCACAACCCTCCCCGCGCCCGCCACTGCGCGCTAGGGGCGGTAGCGGCCCGCCTCTGGGTCAAGTGCTGCCAATCGAGCACAAGCGGCAGGGCGAAACAGCCCTGCCGCTCCATCGTCCCTCAAGCGGATGAAGTTTACTGTTTCTGAATCGCCGTCACCTCGCCCGCACCGCCTTCGAGCGCAAGATCGAAGGCGACCTTGTCGCCTGCCTGCAGGTTCTCGATCAGTTCGGGTTTGGCCTTGAACGCCATGGTCATGGCCGGCCAGTTGGCTTCCGGGATGGGCGCATGGTCGAGGGTGATCTTCCCTTCGGTCATGTCGATCGCGGTCACGGTGCCGGTGCCTTTCGCCATCATGGCAGCTGTGTCTCCAGACATCTCCATTTTGTCCATGCTATCGGACATGCCCGGCGCCATCTGGCTATTGGCCGCCTCGCCTGTGGTTTCGCCGCTCTGGCCACAAGCGGCCAGCAATATGGCCAGGCCAGGTCCCGCAAGCTCATGTAGTCTCATTCCAACGTCTCCTTCACTGTTGAACAAGTCGAGTATCAGGTTTCGTATGCCTTCGCCGCATCAGCAGATAGGCGGCGGGGATCACGAACATGGATAGCAGTGGCGCGGTCACCATGCCGCCAACCATGGGGGCTGCGATGCGGCTCATGACTTCGGATCCTGCGCCGGAGCCGATGAAGATCGGCAGCAGGCCGGCGATGATCACTGCCACGGTCATTGCCTTCGGCCGCACTCGGAGCAGCGCGCCTTCCCGGACAGCTTCGCCGACCTCTGTCTCAGACGGGGTTTCCCCGCGCTCCTCGAGCGCGTCCTTGAGATAGATGAGCATGACGACACCGAATTCCGCGGCGACACCAGCCAGCGCGATGAACCCGACGCCGGTCGCGACCGACTGATTGTAGCCGAGGAGGTAGAGCAGCCAGAACCCGCCGGTGAGCGCGAAGGGTAGCGTACCCATGATCAGCAACGCCTCGTCGAGCCGGCCGAAGATCAGGAACAGCAGCACGAAGATGATCGCGAGCGTCGCCGGCACCACGATCGTCAACCGATCGATTGCGCGCTCGAGATATTCGAACTGCCCCGAATAGGCGATCGAGACGCCGGGGGACAGCCTGACACCTTTCGCCGCCGCCCGTTGCAAGTCATCGACGACCGAGGCCAGGTCGCGCCCGCGCACATCGACATAGACCCAGGTCGAAAGCCTGCCATTCTCGGTTTTGAGCATCGGCGGTCCGTCGATCACGGCCAGGCGCGCCACGGTGCCAAGCGTGATCTGCTCACCTTGCGGTGTGAGGATGGGCAGCGTCCGCAGTTCCTCCAGGCTGTCCCTGATCTCGCGTGGATAGCGAACATTGATCGGATAGCGCGCCAGCCCCTCGACCGTCTGGCCCACATTCTCGCCGCCGACGGCACCGGCGATGATTTCCTGCACGTCGGCGATGTTGAGCCCGAAGCGGGACGCAGCCACACGGTCGATCGCGACATCGACGTAGCGCCCGCCGGTCAATCTCTCGGCCAGTGCCGAACTGACGCCGTCCACCCCCTTCGCCGTCGTCTCGACGTCGTGGGCTATGCGATCGAGCTCGGCCAGATCGGATCCTGAAACCTTGACGCCGATCGGGCTCTTGATGCCCGTCGCGAGCATGTCGATGCGGTTGCGGATCGGCGGCACCCAGATATTGGCGAGGCCCGGCACTTTCACGACGCGGTCCAGCTCCTCCACCAGCTTATCGGGCGTCATGCCGGGCCGCCACTGGTCGCGCGGCTTGAAGCGAATCGTCGTTTCGAACATTTCGAGCGGTGCAGGGTCGGTCGCGGTTTCGGCGCGCCCGGCCTTGCCGAACACGCTTTCGACCTCGGGTACCTGCTTGATCATCCGGTCGGTCTGCTGGAGCAACGCGGAGGCCTTCGCGGCGGATAGGCCGGGCAGAGCCGAAGGCATATAAAGCAGATCACCCTCGTTCATAGCCGGCAGGAACTCGCCGCCGAGCCGCGACAAGGGCCAGGCGGTGGTTGCGAAGACAAGCGCGGCGATGACCAGCGTTGTCTTGGGCCGCCTCAGTGCCCAGTCGATTGCGGGCTTATAGGCTCTGGTAAGTGCCCGGTTGACCGGATTGGCCTGTTCGGATGGGATGCGCCCCCTGATCAGCCAGCCCATCAGCACCGGCACCAGCGTTACCGACAGGATTGCGGCTGCCGCCATCGCATAGGTTTTGGTGAAGGCCAGCGGTGCGAACAACCGCCCCTCCTGCGCCTCCAGCGTGAATACCGGCACAAAGGACAGGGTGATGATGAGAAGGGAGAAAAACAGTGCCGGCCCGACTTCCATCGCGGCTTCAGTGACGGCGATCCATCGCTTTGGTCCGTGAAGGTGCTCGCCCGGATGGTCAGCTTCCCAGCGCTCGATCTTCTTGTGGGCATTCTCGATCATGACGATTGCGGCATCGACCATCGCGCCGATCGCGATCGCGATGCCGCCCAGCGACATGATATTCGCGTTGACCCCTTGGAGGCGCATCACGATGAACGCGGCGAGCACGCCCAGCGGCAGCGTGACGATCGCGACCAGCGCCGAGCGGACGTGCCAGAGGAACAGCGCGCAGACGATGGCGACGACGACGAATTCCTCGCCCAGCTTGTGCGTCAGATTCTCGATGGCGGCATCGATGAGCTGCGCGCGGTTATAAGTGGTGAGGATCTCGACACCCAGCGGCAGGCTCTTCTTCAAATCGTCAAGTTTTGCCTCTACCGCCGAAATCGCGCTCCGCGCGTCGGCGCCTTGGCGCAAGACGATGACGCCGCCCGCCACTTCGCCCTCGCCATCGAGTTCGGCAATGCCGCGCCGGATTTCGGGGCCAAGCTGAATTGTCGCAACATCGCCCAGCGTCACAGGTACACCGCCGGCCGCGGTGCGCAGCGGGATCGCCCGGAAATCGTCGAGCGACTGAAGATAGCCGGAAGCGCGGACCATGTACTCGGCCTCGGCCAATTCGAGCACCGAGCCGCCGGTTTCCTGGTTCGCACGCCGGATCGCTTCAACTGCCTGGCTGTGGGTTACGCCGTAACCGGCGAGCTTCACCGGATCGAGCACGACCTGATACTGCTTCACCATCCCGCCAAGGCTTGCAACCTCGGCGATCCCCGGAATGGTCTTGAGTTCATAGCGCAGGAACCAGTCCTGCAGGGATCGGAGCTGCGAGAGGTCATTGCGTCCCGTGCGATCGACGAGCGCATATTCGTAGATCCAGCCGACGCCGGTTGCATCGGGTCCGATGGCGCTCTTCGCTGTCTCGGGCAGGTCGCCCTGTACCTGGTTCAGATATTCGAGCACGCGCGAGCGTGCCCAATAAAGGTCGGTGCCGTCCTCGAAGATCACATAGACGTAGCTGTCGCCAAAGAAGCTGTATCCTCTCACCGTTCTTGCGCCGGGCACCGAAAGCATGGTGGTGGCGAGCGGATAGGTGACCTGATCCTCCACAATCTGCGGCGCTTGTCCGGGATAGCTGGTGCGGATGATCACCTGCGTGTCGGAAAGATCGGGCAGCGCATCGATCGGAGTCGTCCGCACAGCCCAGAGCCCGGCGAAGAGCAGCGCCAGCGCGCCCAATACGACAAAGAAGCGGTTCTGGACCGACCAGTGGATGAGCCGAGCGATCATTGGCCCGTCTCCCGAACCATCGATCGAACCGTTGGCCCTCGTGCCGCCTGTTCGAAAGTGAAGCGCACGCGGTCACCGGGCTTGAATCCCTTCCCAAGCGACTGGCTGCCAAGCCGGAAGGTCATCGTCATCGCGGGCCAGTTCATCGTCGGCACGGGGCCGTGGCTGAGCGTCACGCTGTCGGGTGCGATCTTCTCAATCCGGCCGGTCGCTTGATGGCTTGTGGCCTTGGCGGGAGCCGGCGCGGTGCCGCCATCTAGCGGCCGCACCTCCAAACCCGACAGACTTGCCTCGGAATCGATCAGGAACTGACCTGAAGTGATGACCTTCTCGCCCTCGGAGAGCCCGGCGAGGATTTCGGTCCGGCCGCCCGTTTCCATGCCGGTCTTTACCTCGGCCGGCTGATAGCGGCCCTTGTCCAGCGCCAGCATGACAAGCGTGCGTTTGCCAGTGCGGATGACGGCCTCGGACGGGACGAGCAGTGCGCTGCGCGGCACGCCTGCAAAGGTCACCGTTGCGAACATGCCGGGGCGCAGGCGCCCGCCGCGATTGGCCAGTTCGACGCGCGCGGTCACTGTCCGGCTCTCGGTCTCCGCCTGCGGGAGGATCGCGCGCACGCGCCCCTGGAAGGTCTCGCCCGGAAAGGCGGTCAGGGTTGCTGTAACGGGTCTTCCCGGCTGCGCTTGCCCGGCCATCGCCTCGGGCACCGCGGCATCGAGCCAGACGGTGCCGAGGCCGTTGACCTCGGCGAGGGTCTGGCCCGCCATCACGCTCATACCGGATCGCACCCCGAGAGACTTGATCGTGCCCCCGATTGGCGAAGTGATGGTGATGACGGTGTGCGGTCTGCCGCTCCGCTCGGCTGCGGCGATGGTGGATTGCGGCATTCCCAGCAGAATCAGCCTTTGCCGCGCGGCGCCTGCCAACGCTCTGTCGCCGGTGCGCAGGACGGCAAGATATTCTTCCTGCGCGCCGCCCCAGTCCGGGATCAGCAAATCGACGAGCGGTGCGCCCGCGCCGACCACATCATCGGGCGCGCGGTTATAGGTGCGCTGGACAAAGCCGCTCGCCCGCGGCTGGATGATTGCGACCTCACGCTCGTTATAGCCGATCGTACCGATTGCGGTGAGCCCACCGTCCAGCGTTCCGCGCCGCGCTTCGGCAGTGCGCAGGCCCAGGCTCTGAACCAGCGTGGGATCGATGCGTACCCCGCCTTCCTCCCCGGCCGCGTCGGCATATTTGGGAACAAGCTCCATATCCATGAACGGCGACTTGCCTGGCTTGTCGAAATGCTGATTGGGGACCATCGGATCGTACCAGTAGAGCACCTTGCGATCTCCGGAGGTCGCTTCCTTTGCCGTATCACTGCCCCCCAGGGACGCGACGCCATAGCCGGCGGCGACGCCAGCAAGCGCAATAGCGGCGGCCGCAAGGCCAAGCCGCGCTTTCGAAGATAGTTCCAGATTCATCGATCGTCTCCGAAGTTCAGAGCCAACCACGCCTCATGGCGGGCAACCGCGGCTTCCCGGTCCAGTGTGTCGAGCTCGGTCCGGGCAAGACTGGCCTCCGCCTCGATCACGTCGAGCAGCCCGGCGCGTCCAGCGGCGTAGCTGGCGGTCTCAAGCTCTGCTTCCCGCCGCGCAAGCGGCAGGAGCGTATCCTTCGCCCGAATCCATTGTTCGTGATGCATGGCGTGCTCCGCGAGTCCGGCATCGAGCTGCGCCTGCAAAGTCCGGCGCACGTCTTCCTGCTCGGCGCGCGCGGCCGCCGCGTCCGAGGCCGCCGCCGCGATCCGTGGGTTCTGCCGGCGACCGGGAAAGATCGGCAGCGACATGGTCACCCCGACCGACACCATATTGCCGAATTGTGGATCGCGTCGCTGGAAAGCGACATTGAACCCCCAGTCGGGCCGCTTTTCCGCCCGTGCGGCGTCGATATCGGCGAGCGCCTGGCCGACATTTGCAGAGGCCATCTCGAGATCCGGATGGCGAGCGATAGCCGCGCTGAGCCCGGATCGCGAAACGTCGAACTGCGGGATCGTCCCGGTGGGGACCGGATCGGGCTCGCCGGTCCAGCGCGCCAGTTCCGCGCGAGCCTTGCCCGCCTCCGCGACAAGCACGCTGCGGCGGTCTTCGAACAGTTCGGCAATCGACTGGCGGATGTTGAGACTTTGCGCCGGCCGTCCCGTTCCTGCCGTCACGGCCGAAACGGCGGCACCGGGCAGACGCCGCAGCCGTTCCAATATGATGTCCATCGCCTCAAGGCGTTTTTGCGCATAGAAAGCGTCGATCCAAGCAATCGCGGTGGCAACTCTGATCCTGCGAAGATCCGAACTGCTTTTGGCCTGCGCCGCTACGATATCAGCCTCCGCCCTGTCCTGTCGGGCGTGCCGCTTGGCGAGATTCGGCACTTCCTGCTCGATGCCGAGCCGTTCCATCGTCATGTTCTCTCGGGTGAAGCTAAAAGCTGGCGGGCCGGATACGGGAAAATTGTCGACGCCGATCCCGAGCTTCGGGTCGGGCAGTTGCCCCGCGGCAATCGCGGCCGACTGACGTGCGCGAACCTGTTGCGCCCGCGCTTCAAGCAACGGGGCGTCGTTTGCCGCGCGGTTCAACGCTTCCTCGAAACCGAGCGGACCGGCCAGTGCCGGGCTCGAGAACACCACGAGCAATGGCGCGCAATACAATAGGCGCATGGAAGTCTCCTGATTCGCAGCAATCAGACCGATGCGTAAACAAAGGTGGCTCGGCAAACGGACGCCGGCGAAGATGAGGGATCTCCGCCGGCGCCACGCGCCTGGCTCACATGTTTATTGCTATCGACCAGGCAATAATCTTAGCCCGCCGATGGAGCGGCTTTGTGATCATGCATGCTCTTCATGCACTCATTGGCGCTCATCTTCATCATGTCGCAGTCGCAATTCGGCATCTTCGGATTATGTGCCACCCAGACCCGCTTGCGCGCGGGACCGGTCGCGCGTGGACCGAATTGAGGAGCCGACCGCCACTCGTAATGGCCCAGGCCATTCTGTTGCTGGCGATCGCCTGCAAGGGCGGGAAGGGGCAGGGCAAGCGCCATGCCGGCGGCGACGAAAAGAACTCGAACCTTCATCACGAATATCCTTTGGCTAGATCATGGCGATAACCGCGCGGCAAGCAGGACATCCGGACGGGCATCAAGTGCACCGAACCGACCGCCGCTACGGCTGACAGGGATCAGCCAAGGATTTGGGGAGGATGTTGCTCTGGTGGAATCTCGTTTCCGGCAAAGATCGACGTCGTGGGCCAGAATGCCAGGGACGAAACAAAGAGCGGCGCAGTCATCGGCACCGCTGGTTCCTTCAGGATGATCGGAACGACGCAGCCCATCGCGGCGATGCAGTCGAATGTCAGGCCCTTGCAGGGCTTCTGCGCCGGCTGCGGCTGCTCATCCTGCATCATTTCCATGCAATCAGGGCTCATCTGAAAAACAGCCGCTGGGACCGTGACCACGCGCTCGCTCGCCGCAAAAGCGGCTTGCTGGCCGAAGATGCCAAGAAGCGCTCCGAAGAGAAGCAGAAGGCGGAGTGCGCGTCTCACTATGATCTTAGCTAGCCGTTTCCTGTTGCCGTGACAATGACATTAGCCACTTCGCCAACGGTTTGCCGTCGGCGATGATATGCAAAAATTCGCTCGCCAGAAAAGCCGAAGGCGGTGAAGTCGGGTGTTGGTGCATTTCCACGCCGAGTGGCCCGATCGACATTCCAGCCTCAGCAAGACCTCTAATGTCATGCTCGCGGAACTCAAAGGCGCGTTTCATTCCGCTATGGGTACATTATCCCCGGATACCATCCCATCCATGATCGCTGTATGGCATGATGCCAGATGTACCGGCACACCGTGAGCGCGCTGGAAAGCAGTGTGGCGTTGAGCATCGATCGCCGGGACGCGCCTCGCGAACTGCGCGAGCACCTGTGGCACCCAGTGCTTGCAGTATCCGCAACCCGGATACCGGCGCACAATGACTGCTGATGCCGCCTGGGCGAGCGACAGCGTCGCGAGGGCAAACAAAGCAGCAAGCAACGAGGCGGATGGCATTTTGTCACTCCAGTTTCAGGCCGGGGCCGCCAAGAGTTTTCTGGCAATTCCCAACATTCAAGAGTCCCGCTCACGTTTTACGCAGGAAGAGGATCGATCCTTCGAAATTTCGATTGCAACCAAGTTCGAAAGGTATCGCTTCTTGCCGCCGTTCCACCTTAACGCGGCTGGTCAAAGTTTGCTCGGAGTGCGCTGGCGTTCAAGACACCACGTTGCACGACCGTTCAAATGGATGCGTGCCCCGTTGGCTCCAATTCGCTGAGCGCGTCGTGGTCGTGGACATTCAATTTACCAGACGGACACGAAACACCGTCCTTCGACACCCCGTAACGTCGGAAAAATTCACCTCTAACGCTCACCGGTGAGGGAAAGGTCAGTCCAGTGCGTATTCAAGAAGACTGATGTTTCACGGAGCGAGGTCCGCTTCGCTGTTCGAGTTGGACGCCCGCTGCCTCGATCCGTGATTCCGCAGTCTCCGATCAGCGTTAAACGTTCCTATTGTGCATATAGAGAGGATTTTGCGATGCGCCGGCAATCTATCGCAGTTTTCTTGGCAGTTTCCCTGGGCAGTCTCCTGCTTTCGGCCTGCATTGGCCGCCAGGAGATGCTCGCCCGTCATCGGGCAGCGTGCATTACCTATGGCTACACTCCGGGCACCGAGCAATATTCCAACTGTCTTCTGCAACTCGACGTGGGCGACTATGGTTACGGCCATCATGGGCGCAGGCCGATGTGGAACCAAGGTAAACCCGAACTGCCTCCGCCTCCGCCTCCGCCCTCCCCCGACCCGCAGCAGCGATGACGGTTGCTACCGATCCCATTGGTCTCAGCCCTGGCTCTATCGGAAGGAGATAGCCTGAGATTGCGCTGAACGTGTTCTCGAACGGCAATCCTCCCGCCGTCTCCTTTCGATACGGGTGAAACTGCCTATCCGTCATGCTTGGACTGGCAACCGCCAACCGCTTCTACATGACTCCCGCGCTCGAGCCTCCGATATCGGGGATGTAGCCGCTCGCCTCAGGGCAACCGATGGGCGATCGCCTTGATTGCCTTGAGGCCGGAACCGAAGCGCGCGATCGCCTCGCGGTGCCGTTCGAGCTCGCCATAGGGAAGATAGGAAATATCGAGATCGGCGACCCGGCTAAACGCCGGACGGCGCAGCTGGGCGCGGACATCGGCCTCGCGCGCGTCTGGCGCGACAAGAAACAGCCCGGCGGAGGCATGAAGATCATCGCCGCTCAGTGCGAGATCGAGCATGCGGACAATTCCTGAATAGATCGACGTCGAGTGCTCCACCTCGAAGGCGGCGGCGACATTGGCGTTGCTCCGCTCCAGCCAGAGGACATCGATCAGGCGGATGGAATCCCCGCCGGCGGCGGTTGCGACTGCATTGGGCAAATGATCGAGACAGCGCGTGCCCAGCGGCACGCCGTCGTGAAGCCGCCCCCGGTCGTTTGCGGCGATCCAGACATCATAACCCAATGCGTGTCCAAGATCGCGCAGCCAGGCCTGGATCTCGGTATGGCTGCGATCGCTTTCGTTCTGGGCGATCGTCACCTTGTCGAGCTTTTCCGCCTGCGCTCGCGCCTCGTCGAGCCGGGCCAGCCAGTCCCCCGCCACGCTCTGGGCATTGTCGAGAGGCGGCGGCGGATAGCGGCCGGAACCCACATCAAACAACAGCCCGCCGATCGCGCCCAGATCGTTCGAAAGCAGATCGCGGTAGCGGTCGTTGAGATCGAGGATACCGGAGCGCATGGCAAGAAAATGCTCCCAGCTTCCAAGCTTCACAGTGGCACCGGTGAGCGCATTGTACCCTTTGACAATGGCCGTGTTGAACGGGGGAACCAGCGTCGGGTGCAGAAAATAGAGCAGATTGGCCACCGCCGGCCCCAACCCCTTGATCTTCAACCGGTCGATCGCGTGGATGCCTGAGATGATCTCCTCCGCGCTGTCGCAGCACGAGCAATGATGAAGCAGCCGCCCGAAGGCGCGCTGGTTATCTGGATTTTCGTAAATGTCGGGAATACGGAGCTTGGGCTTCCAGAGGAAAGCGTGATCAGCGCCCTTGAAGATCTGGCGCTGCTCGGCCACTGAGTGCACGACCGTCTCGAGCGAAGAACCGCGATAGGCGACACCAAAGCGGCCCGCTTCGATCTCTGCAACGACTTGCGTGATTCCCCGCCGGATCGAGCGAAAGTTCTTCAAGCGCTCGTCCCAGAGGAACCAGCTCCGGTAGGTTGCTCCCGGATCCTCGCGCCAGCGACCGATCAGTTCGCGGACCAGGTCGCGCCCGGTGTTCATACAGACCATCCCTCCCATCGACTCGATGTTCGCAAACCATCATATTTCAAGGCAAACGGATCGCGATCAGAAATTGGAACGGCAAATAGCGAGTTCAAATCGGGCGCTTCATCGGGCCAAACGACTTGCGGGGTCAATGCGCTCCCTCGCGATGTGAGTGGGGCTGGGCCTCTTCGTGCGGCGTATTCTGCATGTCCCCCGTTTCCTTCATTATTGCGTCGTGATCCATCGGGGCGTCACTTGTCATTTCCTGATACTGCGCCGGCGATAGTTTGGGCAATTGCTGGATGAAGGCGACCATGTCCCAGATCAGCTTGTCGTCATGGGTTTTACCCCATGCCGGCATGGCGGTCAGCTTGACACCATGCTTGATAATCCAGAATTGCTGCGCCGGCGTATGGTCCGATACTCGGGCGAGCTCCGGCGCCTGTGGGTAGAGGCCCTGACTGATTTCGGTCTTCTCCATCCCCGGCGCCAGATGGCAACCGCTGCACATCTCGGTGTAGAGGCCCGCGCCTGCGGAGGCGCGCTTTGGATCGGCCAGATCTTTGGGCACGGCGATCGATTTCGCGCGGACTGCGATTGACTGGTCACGGAGGTTTTCGATGAGCCAATAGGTAGGTCTGTAGTGGGGGGCATCGGCCGCGATGTTATATACGCCGAGGTAGATCGCGATCGCGGCCAGCCCGGCGAATATCAGAAGCGTGAGCCCGACGAAGGTCGTGCTTGGCAAATGGCGCCGGAAATCGAAATTTCGCAATCCAGCCATTGGTTGTCTCCCGTAACAGCGCCCACAGGTCGGGCGTCCATGTGCGAGGCGCTGTTTTTCGCGCGCCCTGAACACAATACGCAGTATGAAGCCCTATCCCTCGAATGAAGCTGATAGATTGCTGCGCTGGAGGTTGCCGATGTTCTCACGCCAGCTTGAGCGCGACTGTCGAAGCCGGGATTCGGCGAATTCCGACCGGCCTGTAACCACGGGGTTTGTCGCGCGTCCCAATAGATGGAGACGGCCGAGCATCGCTTTTGGCTGTCTTTCGCTCCCTAAACGGGCAAGAGGGCCATATGAAGCTGATCGCATTCGAAACCGAAGCTTGGGAGGCCGAGGCGTGCCACACCCTTCCGCCGGAGATCGAGTTCACCTGCACCGAGGGCGCGCTCGACGAAACCAATGTCGCCGCCTACCACGACGCGGAAATCATAACCGTTTTCGTCCATTCGAGATTGACGATACCGGTTCTGGCCCAGATGCCACATCTCAGGCTTATCGCGACGCGGTCGACTGGTTATGATCATATCGACCTGAACTTTTGCGCAAAGGCGGGCATCGCTGTCGCGAATGTGCCCGGTTATGGCGATGTGACTGTCGCCGAGCATGTGTTTGCACTCCTGCTGGGCTTGGCGCGCCATCTGCCTGCCTATAGCGAAAGGGCTCGGCATGGCGAATTCGACCCGGCCGATCTGCGAGGGTTCGATCTGTTCGGCAAGACCATCGGAGTGATCGGCACCGGCCGGATCGGCCAATGTGTCATCCGGATCGCCCGCGGTTTCGGAATGAGCGTGGTCGCCCATGACATCTCGCCTCGCAATGAGATCGCCCAGGCTCTTGATTTTCGATATGTCGATCTCCCTGCCTTGCTTGGCGAAGCCGATATCGTTTCGCTGCACCTGCCCGCGACCTCGGGCACGGAGGGGATGATCGGGGATGCCGAATTCGAACTGATGAAGGAGGGAGCCGTCCTGATCAACACGGCCCGCGGCAACATCATTGAGACCGAGGCTCTCGTTCGGGCGATCACCAGCGGGAGGATACGGGCAGCGGGTCTTGATGTTCTTCCGCAGGAGCCGCTTATCCGGGACGAAGCCGAAGTCTTTCGTGGACGCGAGATTGGGGCGGACGCACTCAAGGAACTGCTTGCCCATCATGTCTTGGCGAGCGCTTCCAATGTCCTCATCACGCCGCATGTTGCCTATAACACTGAGGATGCTCTTCGCCGGCTCATCGACATGACGATCGAGAACATTCGTGCCTTTGCCGCAGGCAATCCGATCAACCTTGTGGCGATGGACTCGGCGCAGGCTCGCGCGGTGAGCGTTTGAAGCTCTGGGACCGTCAATGTGAGAGAAGCAACGGGATTGGACAATCAAGAAGCAACGTGCGCGTGACGCCCCCGAACATCCTTTCACGATAGCGCGAATGGCCGTAGCCGCCCATGACAATGCACGAGACCCCCAATTCGCGCGCCGAGGCAGTAAGCGCTTCTGCCACCGATGGCTCGGCTGGCCGCTCGTGTATTTCCGCATGAATCCCGTGCCGTGAGAGGTAGGCCGCGACATCGGTCGGTGGAAAGTCCAGGCGCTCTTCCGCGATCGTCACAATATGCACGCTTGCGGCCGCTCTCATCATTGCGAGGCTGTGGCGGACCGAATTGGCGGATTCCGCCGTTCCGTTCCAGGCGATCATGATTGGATCGCCGGGGTCGAATTGCGATGCAGTGACCGGCACGGCTAGAATCGGCACATGGCCATGTACGACAAGCGCTCCAACCGCGGAAATGTCCGGTGCCTCATCTCCTGTAGCGGCCACGATCACATCGGCCAGCAGCGCCTCTCTGAGTATCTCGATGGCGCTGTTCCCGTTTCTGGTGCGCCAGTCCCAGGACACCATATCGCTGTTCAGCCGCGCTTCCAGAGCAGCGCGCAGCTCGCGCGCGGGCACCTCGACGCTGTCAACGAAGAGATTGAAAGTTTCGGGTGATACCGGACCGTCGGCCGGAAAATAGGGGGTTGGCGTCACCTGGAGGCAGGTAAGATGGCCACCTTGATCGCGGGCCAGCGACAAGGCCGTCTGGAAACGGGCTTCCATCCCAGGATCGTCCTGGACATGCAGTAGGATGTTCTTCACGCGCACCTTCTCTTTGAGCGATCGCCACAACAGGTCTGACGCCGACATTTAGACGTTCCCAGATACCGGTAATTACGGTCACCCTAAAAATTTTTCTCATTAGCATGAGGGATACGGGCGGCGGGTGCGTATGACAAACAACGGCAGAGCCGGACAGCGAGGTTTGGCGAGCAGCGCAATGGGGATTTTGCCTTGCCGTCAACCGATGGTTTTCAAGGCAGAAGATGAGGCGATGGAAGGACCCGAAAATCACAGACCCATGGCAGGAAGGGTTGGCGAGCCAAGCGTCGACCAGCTACTGCGCTTTATCGACTGCCTTGAAAATGAAGCCATTCTCATGCTCGATGAGGCAGGATGCATCACGCTCTGGAGCAAGGGTGCTCAGCAAATCAAAGGATGGAGCGCGGACGAAGTGCTGGGCCGGCACTGGTCGATCCTGTATCCGGCGGAGGCGATTGCCCAAGGCAGGCCGGATCATGTCTTGGAGATTGCCCGAACAGAAGGGCACTATTTCGGAGAGGAGCTTCGTGTCCGCAAGGATGGGGCCGAGTTTCTCGCACAAGTAGCCATTCATACCCTGCGCGACTTGGACGGAAATATCGTCGGCTATGGCAAGGTTGTTCGCGACATCACTGAATGGCAGCGTGCGCAATCCGCCTTGCAGACCCAGGAAGACCATCTGCGATCCATCCTTAATACCGTGCCGGATGCAATGGTGGTGATCGACGAAAGAGGAATTATTCAATCATTCAGCGCGACGGCGGAAAGGCTCTTCGGGTACCGGGAGGATGACGTTGTGGGGCGCAACGTCAGCCTGCTGGCCCCCTCCCCCCATCACGAAGCACACGATGGCTATCTCGCGCGATATCTCGCGACAGGGGAACGGCGCATAATCGGCATCGGTCGCGTGGTGTCTGGCCGCAAACGCGATGGCAGCATTTTCCCGATGGAGCTTGCAATAGGTGAGGCCATGAAAGCAGATGGCCACCGGCTGTTCACCGGGTTCATCCGGGATCTGACGACCAAGCAGGATGTCGAGCGGCGCTTGCAGGATCTCCAGGACGAGCTGATCCATATTTCTCGCGTGTCTGCCGTGGGAAGCATGGCATCGACGCTTGCCCATGAGCTGAATCAGCCGCTGACGGCAGTAGCCAGTTACGCAATGGCGGCACAAGCGCTTTTGGACGCCGATCGACCAGGTGCCGCAGCGGAAGCCCGTCAGGCGCTTGCTGATGGCATCGCCGAAGCGGTCCGCGCCGGTCAGATCGTGCGTCGCCTTCGGGATTTCGTTTCGCGGGGTGAAACCGAGCGGGAAATTGTTGGTTTGACGAAATTGATCGAAGAGGCCGCGGCGCTTGCGCTTGCCGGCGCGAGTCTGCGTGGGGTCAGTGTGGAGACGAACCTCGACCCGGCCGTGACGCGTGTCCTCGTCGATCGCGTCCAGATCCAACAGGTCCTGCTTAACCTGATCCGCAACGCGGTCGAGGCGATGGAAGGCTGCGAACGCCGGGATCTCTTGATTTCGACAGCGGCCGTCAGCGACGAGGAGGTCGAACTGGCGGTCACCGATAGCGGCGTCGGGCTTTCGGACGAGATTGCCGAACGGTTGTTCGAACCCTTCAACAGCACCAAGGAGCTAGGCCTTGGGGTGGGCCTTTCCATATGCCGCACCATTGTCGAGGCTCACGGGGGGCGCCTCTGGGCCGAGCCAGGACCAGAAGGAGGTACGGTGTTTCGTTTCACGTTGACGCGAATGGATCGAGCGGAGCAGCAGGATGTCCGTTGAGAAGCTCGTCTATATCGTCGACGACGACGGCGCCATTCGCCGTTCGACCAGCCTTTTCCTCCGCACCCAGGGCTATGCGGTCGAAAGTTACAATTCAGGCGTGTTGTTTCTCGAGGCAGCTCAAACGTTGCGGCCTGGCTGCGTATTGCTTGATGTACGAATGCCCGAAATTGACGGGGTCACAGTGCTTGAACGGTTGCGCGCCGGGGGATCGGATTTGCCGGTGGTCGTGATGACCGCGCATGGCGACATCGGCACTGCGGTCACAGCGATGCGCAAGGGTGCTCACAATTTCATCGAAAAGCCCTTCGAGCAGGACACGATACTTCAAGCTCTGGAGGAAGTCTTTGCTATCGCCGAGCAGGCGGATGCACAACGGTTGACCGCGGCTGCGGCAATGTCGCGCATCGAAACGCTGACGCCTCGTGAACGGGATGTGCTCGAGGGCCTGGCCGCCGGGCAGACCAACAAGATGATCGCACGCGCCCACGGCATCAGCCCGCGGACCGTGGAGATCCACCGGGCCAACATGATGGAAAAACTCGGTGTGCATACATTGCCCGAGGCTTTGCGCATCGCGCTGATCGCGGGCCTCGGCGCCGACCTCTAGCCTGCCTACTTATTAAGGGAACGCACCTATACTGCGCGGCCGGAGGCCAGCGTAGGGCAGAAGCGGCAACCCTTGAGGTGTCGCGACAAATAGTGTGGGACGTTCCGTGTGATCAGGACTGACGGGAAGGACGATGCCAGCCATTGCGTGCAGCTCGTCGACGACGACGAGGCGGTGCGTCGCTCGATCAGTCTGCTACTTCGCGCGCACGGCTTCTGCGTCTGCGATTTCGGTTCGGCCACCGAATTGCTGGAAAGTGACACCTGCGGTGGTTGTCAGTGCCTGATCACGGATTATTCGATGCCATCGATGGACGGGATCACGCTGCTTGCACGGCTTCGCCAGAGCGGATGGCCGGGGACCGCCATTCTTATTACCGGTCGCTACCAGCACGATCTGGAGAAACGCGCGCTGGAAGCAGGGTTCTCCGCATTGGTTGAAAAGCCTTTGACTGACAAGAAATTGGTCGGCTTGATCGCGCAGTGCCTCGATAGGCCGCCACTGCCGGACAGATCCCGACCTGCGTCCTAATCAGAGCAGAAGCGTCCGTCGAATTGCCGCGCCGGAAACCTTGATGCCGGACTTCCATCTTCTGTCATATCTGCCAGCCGAGCGCCATGATCGCGGCCATCCGGGCTCGCACTTCGTGCAACTTCCCGGCGGTCATGGCGCTTCGATTACAGCGCAAACGATATGATGTCGCGTCGCATTAGGTAACCGCCCGTAGTCCTTCTGGCAGAAACGCGTGATAGCCCGTTCCCATCAGATGAGTGGAGGGCACCATGCTGGCGCAGTCTGGTTCTGTTGGATGTGGAATAGAAAGCACCGTAATATCTTACAAGAATAGCGCGTCTATTTTCAATAGGATGCAACATTCTCCCAGTGCCACGTACAGCATCGTTCCGAACGTTTTTCATGATTTTCGCAATTCATTGACGGCGCTGAATGGCGGCGTGCGGATGCCTGGAGCCCCCCGGTCGGGAACCTGCCAAAATGCTGTTCGCCGGTTTGGTTTAAGCCCTCCCTCGGGATCCAGCCGTCGATGCACTCGTCACAAGAGACATGCGGTGAAGCCTAATGCGCTGTCCATTGCGATCCGGCACCATTCTTGCCGCGCCGGGATGAGACTGCCGTCGAAATAGGGAGTACAGCCATGTTCGACATATGCCCTGACAACGAAACACACGCCGAGGAAAGCGACTCCTTCGGTGGGGACGCGGCAGATGAAACGAAGCGCCGCCTCGTGCGCAAGGAACTTGCGTGTTGTTACCAGCGCTACCGGGCCATGGCCGCTCGCCGGTTGCGCGACGAGGTTGCGGCCGATGACGTGGTGCAGGCGTTCGCGCTCAAGGCGCTGGAGCGTTTCGAACAATTACGTGACGCGCGAGCTGTCCATGGCTGGCTTCGCCGCTTGTTCGAAACCACGTTGATCGATTTCTGCCGACGCCGGGGAACCCGCCGCCAACGCGAGGTGACATTCGAGATCGAGCATCACGATCGTCCGCACGAGGCCCTGACGGACAGCTTGCCAGATCCGGAGGGCACGATCTTGGGCCTGATGTCGAACATCAGGCAGGAATATGCGGATGTCATCTACCGGCTTGACCTGCAAAACCAGCCCAAGGACGACGCGGCGCGAGAGCTGGGCATAAGCGTGAACAATCTGACGGTCCGGGCCCACAGGGCGCGCCGTGCACTTCGCGACGCGATCGATACAGTGCCGGTTTCGTTCGGCGCTTCGCTGCCCACTTCGGGAGGCGCGGTTTGCTCACCGGCATTTGCGCTGGCGAGCGCATAGCGCTCCCAACATTGGCCGCCGCGGTCACCATGCCTCAGCCATCGGCTGAGGGTGTGGGGTTCCAGCTTCGGTTCGAGAACTAGCTCGCTGCTGCGGCCGATTTAATGATCCGCGGTTCGCCACAACGGACGGACTGGTGAAACCAGACGAGATGCTTCCATCTCGATTGCCGTAACATCGGTCACCGATCCCATTGGTCAGCTTGGTCCGCGCAGGAATTGACTGCGTCCGCCGATCCCTCCCATCCGCCGCCAAGGGCCTTATAAAGCGCGACAAGGCGTATTGAGATGGCCGTCGTGCTGTCCGCTTGCAGCGCTTCGCTTTCGTGCAACGTCCTTTCCGCATCGAGCACTTCGAGAATGCTGTCGAGGCCATTCTCATAGCGCAACCGGGCCAGGCGGACCGCGGCCCTGTTCTGGCTCACCGCCTCGACGACAAGAGCGCGCCGCTTCTGCTCCTCGGCGTAGGCGGTAAGAGCACTATCCACCTCATGCAGTGCATTGAGCACGGTGCGCCCATAGTCGACCGCTGCCGCTTCGGTGCGATAGCCTGCCGCCGCGACCTTGGCGCGGCGGCGTCCGCCATCAAATAGTGGCGCCGCGAGCTGGGGACCAACCAAGCCAAACCGGCTCGCCCAATCAAACAGGTTGGCGAGGTCTTGCGCCTGATATCCTCCGCCGACGGTTAGGGTCAGGCGCGGAAAGCGATCGGCAATGGCAACGCCCTGGCGCGCGGTCGCCGCATGGAGGCGCTTTTCAGCGCCTCGAATGTCGGGACGCCTGCACAGGAGTTCAGCGGGAAGACCGACCGCAACCTGCGGCGGAATCACTGGGACCGGTTTGGCGGATTCGAGCTCGCTCCTGAGCGCGCCAGGCTCGCGATCGATGAGCCGGCTGAGCTCGTTGATGTCGGCAACAATCTGCCGCTCGAGCAACGGGAGCTGCGCCTCGATCAGGCTGGCCTGTGCTGCCGCGCGCGAAACGTCGATCTCGCTCGACAGTCCCAGAATGCGCCTACGCCTTGCGATGCGCAGCAGATCGCGCGCGGTGACCAGGTTGTCCAGGGCAACCGCGCGCTTGAGCTGGGCGCCGCGCAGGTCGATGTAGGCACGCGCTACTTCACCGAACAGCGCCACCTCGACGCCGCGCCAGTCCTCCAGGGCCGTTGCTGCATCCGCGTCGGCTGCTTCTATGCTTCGCCGGATTCCGCCGAAGAGATCCAGTTCCCAGACCGCATCAAAGCCGAGTTGAAATTGTCCGTAGGGGTTCGCGATCGAGGCGCCGGGCGAGTTCGCCAATCCAGGAATATCGCCCGCCAGTCCAAAAAGCTTGCCGCTGGGCGTGTTCTCGCTGATGCGTTGCCCTTGCCAGGATCCGGCGGTGTCGAGCGATGGCCCTGCTGCCGCGCCGACGACGGCGCGTTGGGCCCGCGCTTCCTGGATGCGCAAAGCAGCGAGCCGCAAGTCGGCATTTGCGGATGCGGCTCTCTCTATCAGTGAGGTGAGCATCGGATCGTTGAAGGTCGTCCACCACTTCGGCTGCTGAAAGCCTTGGGTGGTTGCGCGGCTTTGCGGCCCGGCCCCGGGTGAGGACCATGCCGCAGGCACATCGGGTTTCGGACGCTGGAAGTCGGGTCCGACAACACAGCCGCTCAAGGCAGTTGTGGCAAATAGCGCCGGTGAAAGCCAAGCCATGCGAGCAATGCGCCGGCATAGCCTGTCTCGGCGGTTTCCCGCGTTGGTCTGGCTGCCACCTCTCACGTCCGACATCTCCATCCGCTTCCATGTGTAATGGACTGTGGCCCCCGCGGCTCTATCCGAACAAGCGCCGAAAGGATGGCAATTCTCCAGCGTGTACCGAAATCACAGTCTTCACAGTATCATGACGCGACGGCGTCCAAGATTATTACATGTGACTTTTGTCGCCCCATCGCCGTAATGTCGATGGCGCCGCCGCGTCTAAGGTATCGCCGCGCAATGCCTGACGGCGGATTGATCGCAAACTGAAAGACAGATCGGAGATTGCCTTGGCATTGCAAGCCAAACATCTGACCCGACTGGTGGCCTTCGGGTTGCTCGCCATAGTTGTCGTGTCGGCAGGCCTTTACTGGATGTTGAAACCGCAGCCTCAACCCGCTCAGGTGATCTATGGCAGCGGCCGTATCGAGGCCGACGAGGTCCGGATAGCCGTCGAGCTTCCGGGAAGGTTGCTGGAAAATGCGGCAGTCGAGGGCCAAAATATTGCGACAGGCCAGCTTGTGGCCCGGCTCGATCCCAATGATTATGTGCTTGAAGCCAATCGTGCCGAAGCACACCGGGCGGCGGCGCAGCGCGCGGCGGCACAGCTCGTTCCGCAGATCAGTCTCGCCCGGCATCACGCACGAACCGCCGAAACCGACCTTCGGCGGTTCGAGGCCTTGTCCGGCGAAGGCGCGGTCTCGGCGCGCGAGGTGGACTTTCAGCGGAATGCCAATCGCGCCGCTATCGACGAAGTGCGAATCTTGCAGGAGCAGCAAGCCAAAGCCAGAGCCGAGGCCGACGTAGCTGCAGAAAACCTGGCTCTGGCTCGGTCGCAGCTCAACAAGACGCGAATTTTCGCGCCCATTTCAGGATCCGTGCTCGAGCGGCTCGTCGAGCCGGGCGAAGTGCTGGCCGCCGGCCAGGCGGTGGCGGTCGTGGCGAATCTGTCCCGGGTGAGGCTCAAGCTGTTTGTGAGCGAGCGTGATCTCGGCAAGGTGCGCTTGGGTGCCGTGGCGCGCTTGCGCGTCGACGCTTTTCCCGAACGGTTCTTCACGGCGAAGGTGGCGCGCATTGATGCGCAAGCCCAGTTCACTCCTCGCGATATTCACATGGAAGATGAACGCAGCCGGACCGTTTACGGTGTGACACTGGAAGCCAACAATCCCGATGGTCTGCTCAAGCCCGGGATGCCTGCCGATGCCTGGATACTCTGGGACAAGCGAGCCGGCTGGCCCGCGCGCCTGACGGTGCCGGAATAGGCCATGGTGCCGGATTCCATCGTCGAGGCCGAAGGGCTCGGTCGCCGATATGGCGGACGTGCAGTGCTGCAGGATGTGAGCTTTCAAGTCGGACCCGGAGAAGTGTTCGGTGTCGTCGGTCCCGACGGCGCGGGAAAGACGACGCTGTTGCAGATGCTGGCAGCCATTCTGACCCCAAGCGAGGGCAGATGCCGCGTGCTGGGGGAAGATGTCCGCCGCAGAGCGAGCCTTGTTCAGGCGCGTGTTGGCTATATGTCGCAAGGCTTCTCGCTCTACGACCGGTTGACGGTCGCGGAAAACATCGCGTTTGCCGCTGATATCCGTGACGTCCCCAGGACAGAACTGGGTGAACGGCGAGCCCAGTTGCTGGCAATGGCCGGACTGGAGCGATTCCAGGACAGGCGCGAGGGTGCGCTCTCGGGTGGGATGCGCAAGAAGCTGGCCCTCTGCACAAATCTGATTCACGAGCCGCCGCTACTCATTCTCGATGAACCTAGCCTTGGCGTGGATCCACTCTCGCGCCGCGAATTGTGGAAGATACTGGATACGGCCAGGGCTGCCGGGCGATCCATCGTCTTTGCGACCTCCTATATGGAAGAGGCGGACGCCAGCGACCGGGTGCTGCTGCTCCGGGACGGCCGTCCGCTGGCGATGGGAACGCCTGCTGAACTTCGGGCCGGGGCGCAGGGCCGGGTTTACCGGATCGCAACCGCCGAACCGGCCTCTATCGAGCGCGAGCTTGCGGCCGATGCGGCAGTCATCAGCTTTCAGCGCCTTTCGGGCAACGAGATTCGGACGCAGTTGCGAATGGCGCGGCCGCCCAGGATCAGCGGCAACGCCGTGACTTTGATTGAACCGACCGAGCCGACAATGGAGGATGTCTTTACCGTCGGTTCGGCGGATGCAGCGCCGCCGATTAGCGAAGCTCATGCTGCGCCGCCCGCGCAGCAAATGGGAGCGTCGGTCGTTGTTGCCGAGTGTGTTACGCGCCGTTTCGGGGCGTTTACCGCCGTCGACAGAGTGAGCCTGTCTATTCGGGCGGGCGAAGTGCTGGGACTTCTGGGCCCGAACGGCGCAGGCAAGACCACATTGATTCGCATCCTGTGCGGGCTCCTTGCGCCTACAGAAGGTCGAGCCGAGATCGCCGGATTCGATGTAGCGCGTCAGAGCGAAGCGGTGCGGGTGCGTATCGGGTATATGTCGCAGAAATTCTCACTCTACCCGGACCTCACGGCGCGCGAAAACCTCGGCTTCTTTGCTCGAGCCTACGGCGTACCGCGCGCCGAGTTCGCAAGCCGGATCGGGTGGGCGGTGGCGCGTGCGGGGCTTGAGCAGATAGACGAAAAGCCGGTCGGAGGTCTGTCGGGCGCGATCCGCCAGCGACTGGCGCTCGCCTGCGCAATTGTGCACCGTCCTCAGGTGCTGTTTCTCGACGAGCCCACCTCCGGTGTGGACCCGCTCTCGCGCTTCCGGTTCTGGCGGTTGATCGCCGCCCTCGCCGCCGACGGCGTGAGCATCGTTGTCACGACCCATTATCTGGAAGAGGCCACCTTCTGCGACCGACTCGGTCTGATGATGGATGGGAGGCTGATCGCCATCGGTGCGCTCGCGACCCTCAAGGCGGACCTTGGCTTATCCCAAGGCAGCGTCGAGGAGGTGTTCCTAGGGTTCATTGCTCGTGAACGCGAGAACGAGAGGGTAACATGAAGCTGCGGCGCATGTTCGCGTTCTCTCGCAAGGAGGTGCTGGAGATTTCGCGTGATCCCTTCACCTTATGGGTGGCGATCTTCATGCCGCTCGTCATGCTGTTTCTGTTCGCTTACGCAATCTCGCTCGACGTCGAGAACGCGCCGCTGGTCGTAGTCGATCAGGACAAGAGCGCGGCAAGCCGGGAGTTGCAGGCGCGGTTTCTGAACTCGGGTTATTTCATGCTCACGGACGCGCCCCAGGATGCACGCGTGGCCGAGCACGCCCTGATGCGGGGAGAAACGCGCGCCGCGCTATTCATTCCCAACGGCTTTGCGCGACGCTTGAGCCGTGGCGAGCCGGCGCCGGTTCAGCTCATCGTCGATGGCACCTATGCGACCACGGCTTCCATTCTTTCAGCCTACGGACGGGCGATACTCTATGCCTTTCCTGGAGAGCTGCGATTGCCGATCCAGCCGGAAGTCCGGGTCTGGTATAATCCACAGTTAAGAAGCCGCGACTTCATCGTGCCGGGCCTGTTCGCGGTCATCCTGATGGCATTTCCGCCGCTTCTCACCGCGCTTGCCGTAGCGCGGGAAAAGGAATTGGGCACCATCGCGCAGATCTACGCGTCACCCATGACCAAAGGAGAGTTCATCGCAGGCAAGCTACTGCCCTATGCCGTCCTCGCGTTTCTGGAACTCCTGATCGTGGTTGGCGGAGGCCTTTTATGGTTCTCCGTGCCAATTCGCGGCAGTCTCCTGCTGCTGATCGTGGTTGGCCTCCTCTACGTCGTGTGCACGGTGTCGATTGGCCTGCTGGTGTCCACGCTTGTCAGAACGCAATTGGCCGCCATGCTGGTTGCGCTGATCGTTACTTTGATGCCGGCATTCCTGTTCTCGGGCTTCGTCTATCCCATCTTCACCATGCCTGCCGCGTTCCAGACTTACGCATCGGCGTTCCCGACGCGCTACTTCCTGGAGGCTTCGCGAGGCATCGTCCTGCGAGGGGCGGGTCTGAAGGAAATCTGGGTCTATGTCGCAATCATTGCCGCTTACACGACAGTCGTGTTCCTCCTTGCCGCCTGGCGCTTTCGAAAGAGGATTGCCTGATGTGGGGACGTATAGCCGGGTTGACTGTCAAGGAATTCAGGCAGGTCCTGCGCGACCCGATCATACTTTTTCTCATCGTATATCTCTATAGCGCCGAACTGGTGATTTGCACGCTGGCGCTCGGATTTGACGTCCAGAACCTGAAACTCGGTGTGATCGACCATGACCGGACCGAAGCCAGCCGCTCGGTGATCCAGGCGCTGACAGGAGGCGACAATTTCGTGCTGGCTGCCCAGCTTGCCGACATGCGTCAGGTCGAAGACCACCTGCAACGGGGAGCCCTCGACGCGGTCGTGGAAATCCCTCCCGGTTTCGCCCGACGGATCGCAGCCGGTCGCAGAGTCGATCTTGGCGTCGTCGTCGATGGGTCGAATGGCAACATCGCCGCCCGCGCCCGCGCCTATGTCATCGAGATCCTTGCGCGTTTCGCGCAAGAGCGAACCGCCGTGCAGATACACACACATGGCGTGCAGCCGGTTCTGCGAGTCTGGTATAATCCCGACCTGACGAACACCCGATTCATGGCGTTGACGATGTTGGCCGAGGCAGGGCTGATGCTCGGGGTGGTGCTGCCGGCGGCTGCGATCGTGCGCGAAAAGCAGGGCGGCACCATAGAACAACTGCGGGTAACCCCTGTTCGCGCTCACGAATTGTTCCTGGCCAAGATCACGCCGACCATCGTGATCTGCTCGGGCGCGGTTTTTCCGGTTCTTTTCATCCTGACGTTGCTGGGCATTCCGGTGCAAGGGGGCATCGGAACCTTGCTTGCATTAACAGTCGTTTTCCTGATGAGCGCGGTCTCGATCGGCGTGTTTGTGGCGACAATCACCAACACTTTGCAGCAGGCCATGCTGGTCAGTTTCTTCGGTTTGTTCCCGCTGCTGTTCCTCTCGGGGACGATCGCGCCGATCGAGTCCATGCCTGGGTGGCTGCAGGCAGCCTCCCAGGCCAGTCCACTGCTACATTATGTGGACATCGTGTCGGGGCTGTTCCTGAAAGGCGCCGGAATCGGCGAACTCTGGTCACACGCCGCGGCCCTTATCGCAATCAGTGCGGCAATGTTCGCCGGAGGTTGGTTCCTGTTCAAGCGGCAGTGGTGAATTTGCGGTCGTGGCCTTCGATATGTGCAAGCATCGAAGTGGCTTGGCACTGCCGATCCATCGCCGACTGAATGCGTTGCGGCCAGACCTTTCCCGGGGCTGAAATCGGCTCTGACTCGCTCAATCTGACCTCGACGCTGTGGCGACTGGCGACTGACCGGATGCCTTCCCGCGTCTCGTTCCACCGCTCGACCAGCCGGAGCTGTAATAAAGCGTTCTCGACTGCGTCGAATGCTGACCACCGTGCGAATGGGAACTCAAACCAGCTCGAAAGAGAGGCAGAGATGATCAGTTGGCCCAAATCCGCCCGTAACTGGGCAATTGCTACCATTGCTGCGTTCGCGCTTGCCGGCTGCGGTATCAATTCTGTACCGACGGCGCAAGAGAACGCAAAGGCGAAGTGGGCCGACGTCCAGGCTGCGTTCCAGGAGCGAACCAACCTGGTTCCGAATCTCGCCGTCGTCGCCAAGGGCGCGGCCGAGCAGGAGAAAGGCATCCTCACCGGCGTGATCGAAGCTCGCGCCAAGGCGACCAGCATCCAGCTCAATGCCAATGAGCTCTCTGACCCCGCCAAGATGGCACAATTCCAGGCGGCACAGAACCAATTGTCGAATTCGCTTGCGGGCTTCGGTCGGCTGCTCGTCAATGTCGAGCGCTACCCCGAACTCAAGAGCATTGCCAACTACCAGATGTTGCAGAGCCAGTTGGAAGGCCAGGAAAACCGTATCCGTGTGGCTATCCGAGACTACAATGGCGCGGTCCAGGACTACAACACGCGCGTGCGCACCTTCCCCGAGATGATTGGCGGCGCGATTCGGGGTGCCAAGCCGATGGTGCCTTATCAGGCGGTGACGCCCGGCTCCGAGGTCGCGCCAAGCCTCGAAGGCAAGCTCTGAGTGCGGCGCAGTCCAATGAGGCTTGTTTACCCCGTCCTAGCCTTTGTTGCCGGGCTCCTCCTCGTGCTGGCGGTCCTCGTCATGCCCGCGCTGGCCGCGCCGAACTTTCCGCCACTGACCGGCCGGGTAGTCGATGCGGCCAACATCGTCCCGCCCGATATCGAGACGCGGCTGACGCAAAAGCTCGAAGCGCTCGAAAAGAAGTCCGGCCGCCAGCTGGTCGTGGCCACCATCCCGGACCTCCAGGGATATGAGATATCGGACTACGGCTATCAACTCGGTCGCGCCTGGGGTCTGGGTGACAAACAGCGCAACGATGGGGCGCTGCTCATCGTCGCCCCGGGCCAGCGCAAGGTTCGAATCGAGGTCGGCTACGGTCTTGAAGGAATTCTGACCGACGGGATGTCCTCGCTGATCATCACCCAGACGATCGTGCCCAGATTCAAGCGAGGTGATATCGGCGGGGGCATAGAGGCTGGAACCGATGCGCTGATCCGTCAGCTGACCCTGTCAGACAGCGACGCACGAGCCCAGGCCAAGGCCGCTGACCAAGCGACGGAGCGGTCGCAGAGCGACACTGAGGTCGGACCCGCATCCCTCTTCCCGCTGCTGATTTTCGGCATCTGGGCGCTGATGGCGTTCGGCGGCCATGGCCATGGCCGCCGGCACCGGCATGGATCGGGCCTGCCAACGATTCTTTGGGGACCAGGTCTGGGAGGGCGCGGCCGTGGCGGCTCTCGCGGAGGTTTCCGCGGTCGCGGCGGCTCATTTGGCGGCGGCGGCGCGTCTGGAGGCTGGTGAGATGATATTAAGCGATGCCGAGCACCAGAAGGTCGCGGACGCTATTCGCCGCGCGGAAACCAGCACCTCCGGTGAAATCCTGTGCGTCTTAAGCGAGGCCGACAGCTACTATCCGCAGGTAGCGCTCGCCTGGGCTGCCGCTATTGCCCTGCTTGCACCCTATCTTCTGTGGCTAACAGGCATCGATATCGGGATGATGATGCCCCCTGGTTGGCAGCCAGGTCATTGGGAGGATGCAACAACGATCGCCTATCACCGTTTCGGGCTTGGATACACCGTTCTGCCTATCGCGTTATTCATTCTGACTTATGCTCTCACGCTTGTCCCGCCGGTTTCTCGGTTTCTCACGCCTCGGCGCATCCGGCGCCAGCATGTCCATCGCTCGGCGCTCGAGCAATTCCGAGCCAGGGGCTTGCGCCGGACCGCCAGGCGTACCGGCGTGCTCATATTCGTCTCGCTCAGCGACCGGCAGGCCGAGGTGATAGCCGATGAGGGAATCTACACGAGAGTTCCGCCAGAGGCCTGGGCCGATGCAGTTGCCGCCATAGTCGCCGGCATCAAGCGCAACGAGATCGCAACAGGCCTGGTCGAAGCCGTTGAACGCGTTGGGACGCTGCTTGCAACACATTTTCCGCCTAGTGCGGAGAACCCCAACGAGCTGCCTGACAAGGTCGTCGAGCTTTGAAGCGCTACGAGGACCGGCTGACCGGCATGCCGGCGCCAGAGTCGCTGTTCATCGCCGGAGGATTCGGAATGACGCCTGAGCCGTTTACCGCCAGATGATGCCCGCGCGAGCACTCAGCCCGCTGGCGCTCGCCTCGCTGCTGCTTGCGGTCTTTGTCGTCTGGTTCGGCTACAGTGTCGTGCTTCCCGTTCTGCCTTCATTTATCCTGGCGGCAGATGCCAGCCTGAGTGCGGAGGCTATAGCCCGACACACAGGTTTGGCATCCTCGCTTTACACTCTGGCGCTCTTCCTGTTTGCACCGATGTGGGGCTGGCTTTCGGATCGGCACGGCCGACGGACGGTGATCGCCGCTGGACTGTTTGGCTATGGTGTCAGCCTGCTTGGCGTCGCCTCGCTCGGAGGTATTGCCGGCCTTTATGGCGAGCGGCTGCTGTCAGGACTGTTCGCTGCTGCGATCAGTCCTGTAGCATCGGCCGTGGTTGGCGACAGCGCCCCGAACGAAGAGTGGCGGGCGCGACGGCTTGCCTGGCTCGGCATGGCAGCGACGGCCGGTTTATTTCTGGGGCCGGCCGCAGGGGCCGCTGCAGCAGCGCGCTCTGGAGCGCAATTGGCCTTTGCCGCAACGGCGGCACTTGCAATCATCACCGCGATTGGCTCCCTCCTGCTGCTTCCCCTCCACCTGCCTTCCGCGAAACTGCGCCCCGCTGCTCAGGATGCTGCCAGGCGAAGAGCGGTTCTCTTCCTTCTCGCCCTTTCACTCGTCTTGGGTGTCGCTGTCGGTGTCTTCGAGGTCGGCTTGGCGCTGCGCAGCGATGGTGTGTTGGGGATGGGCGCAACGCAACTGGCGGTGCTGTTTGCAGAATGCAGCCTCGTCATGTTCATTGCGCAGGCAGTCGTATTCTCGCCTTGGTTCAAGGCGACCGCGACCTGGCGAACGATTGCGCCCGGCCTTGCCATCATGGGCGTGGGCGTGCTCATCTTGCCCTGGTCGAACGGGTTACTTGCGCTCTCGGTGGTGGTCGGCTTGGTGGCGGCGAGCGGCGGCGTTCTGGTTCCCGTCTTCACCTATTGGGTGTCCTTGGCCGCTGGACCGCAGCAGGGTACGAATCTTGGGTCACAGGTCGCGGCAGCCAGCCTCGGCCAAGGGATCGGGTCAGCCATCGTCGGGCTGACGTACAACACCGACTTGGTGACAGGCGCACCGTTCGTGCTTGCCGCAACTCTGCTCGTCCTCTCTGCAGTCATGAGTTCCAGCGCCGCAGGAAGGCTTCGGGATCTGAAGCCAGCATCCCAGTAACGCGCCTGTTTGGCAGGCGGAGCAAAATTCGCCCAGACCGGCCTCACGACTGTAACGAGACAAGCCCGCCAGCGTCTCTTCGCTGGAGGCCATCGAGCCATTGCGACGCTGGAAGCGGATCGCGTGACTGGTGGGGTGCGCCTCACAGGTACGGGATAGGCGTTCCACGAGCGTCCGGTCCAAAAGCGAGTGTGGAGGATTCGAGATGCAAGAGCTGACGCAGAATTGGACCTGGATCCTCATCGCCATTGCAGTTGCAGCTTTCTTCCTCTTGCGGCGAGTTAACCGGCACGGCGGCTTTGGGCAGAGCGGACATGGACATGGCGGCTTCGATCTCGGAGGCAATCATGGGCACCATCACCATCGCCACTCCAATGATGCGGATCGCAGGGACGTACCCTGGCCGCAACAGCCCCCCGAGACCGTGGTGGACCCGGTGAGCGGAGCTGCGATCCGCACAGCTGACGCGATCACATCGGTCTATCAGGGAAGAGCCTATTATTTCGCGTCGAAGGAGAACCGCGACCGTTTCGAGGCCGCGCCGCAAAATTACGCCAACAAGGTACAGGGAATTCCGATTGGAGGTGAAGATGGTGCCGGGCGAGCTCGCCGCCGGCATCGCGGGTGTTGATTACCAATTGGCGGGCGAGGCAGCGGACTGTTCGGACGCTTGGCGATTTGCCGGGCGATGGGTGGGTAGCGACGCCAGGTTCGGCCAAGCTGTTCCGGAACGTCGATTGCGCATGATTTGGCGAAGGATCACCGCGTGCCTTCAACCTTGCACACATACGACGGAACGGACATTTCCATGAAAACGATAGCCACCCTGACAATGAACCCGACCATCGATGTCTCCTACGAGGTTGATAGCGTTTTTCACACGCGCAAGATGCGCACCCGCAACGAACGCTATGCTCCGGGCGGCGGCGGCATCAACGTGGCGCGGGTCTTCTGCCGTCTGGGCGGCACCGCACGTTGCTACTATCTGTCAGGCGGCGCGACCAGCGCGGCACTCGACGGTCTCGTCGATATGCACCAGCTGGTGCGCACGCGCATTCCGATCGAACATGACACGCGAATCGCCGCTGCAGTGCTGGAACGCGAAAGCGGCAAGGAATACCGTTTCACGCCGCCGGGACCACCGGTGGCAGCGGAAGAATGGCAGGACTGCCTCAACCGGCTTGCCGAAGCGGATTGCAGTCATCTTGTGGCAAGCGGGTCGCTGCCGCCCGGCGTACCTTCCGATTTCTATGCCCGTGTGGTCAGGATCATGCAAAAGCGGGGAATTCGGACAATACTCGACACCTCTGGCGATGCATTGAAAGACGGGCTGGCAGGGGGCGGTTTTTTACTCGTCAAGCCGAGTCTGGGTGAATTGCGCCAGTTCGTCGGTCGTGACCTTGAATCCGTCGAGGAAATCGGTGAGGCGGCCAAGGCCATCGTCGACAAGGGGCAGGCCGAGTTTGTTGCGGTTACCATGGGTCACAGGGGCGCCTTGCTGGCGTGGCAGAAGGGAGTCTTGCACTTGCCCGCGTTGCCGATCGAGGCGAAAAGCGCGGTTGGCGCTGGCGACAGTTTCCTTGCCGCCATGGTTTACGCGCTAACTGTCGGCTCCGAGCCAATCCAAGCTTTCCGCTACGGCATGGCCGCCGGCTCTGCAGCCGTGCTGACCCCGGGCACAGATCTTGCCTTTCCCGAAGATATCGATCGTTTGTTCGCGCTCGTAGCGAAGCATGACGAGACGCCATCTTTGCGATCGTAACTTGCCGATGCAACTCGTTTTCCCATGGCTTCAGTTCGGTCTCTGCGTCGTCGCGATCGGATTGGCCGGACCGGTGCTGACACGCAGCGGTCAGGCAATCGCGCGACTTACCGGGATGTCGGCCTCCTGGGTCGGGCTGATCATGCTGGCGACAGCAACGTCGCTACCGGAATTGTTCACCGGTATCAGCGCGGTCACTGTAGCCGATGCGCCGAACATTGCCATGGGCGACGCCTTGGGAAGCTGCATATTCAATCTGGTCATGGTGGCGGTGCTCGACACCCTGTCACGCGATACGCCAGTCTGGCGGCGTATCGACCAGGGCCATATCCTAACCGCCAGCTTCGGGATCATTCTGATCAGTTTTGTTGGCGTGCTGGTGTTGATAGCCCGTAGCGACCTCAATTTCCGAATTGCCCACGTCAGCGTATATTCACCGCTTCTTGTGGTGCTCTACGTCGTGGCGATGCGTGCAGCCTTTTTTTATGAGCGTCGCCCCGAGCGGGTCACATCCGTGCTGGACGATGATGAAAAAGAGGGCAGCTCGCTGAAGCGCGCACTCGTTCGTTACATCTTGTCTGCCGCGGTCATCGGCGGAGCGGGAGCATGGCTTCCCTTCGTCGGGCTCGAGATTGCACAAGTGATGGGCTGGAAAACCAGTTTTGTCGGCACTCTGCTCGTGGCGGGGGCCACATCGCTACCTGAGCTGATCGTTACCCTCAGCGCGTTGCGGATGGGCTCGGCCGATATGGCGATAGGCAATCTGCTCGGTAGCAATCTCTTTGCGATACTGGTCATCGCCCTTGACGACATCGCCTACACGCAGGGTTCATTCTTCGCCGTCGTCTCACCGACCCATGCGGTGACGGCCTTTGCTGCATCGATCATGGCGGGATTGTGCATCGTTGGTCTGCTTTACAGGCCCGGTAACCGGTTTTTCGGTCTCTTCGGTTGGATAAGCCTGTTGCTCCTCGCCGTCTATCTGCTGAGTTCCTACGTGATCTACCTGTACGGGCATTGATGGGAGCAAAAGTGGACATCGCCGGTAATTCACAAACGGATCTCGAAGCGACTGACTGGCACGCACTTTCCCCAGATCAAAGCCTGGCCCGCGCCGAGAGCCGCATCGACGGGATCAGTAGCGCTGAAGCCCAGCGCCGCCTTGAGGATTGGGGACCCAACAGCCTTCCCGAGCCCGCGCGGACCGGCCCAATGCGCCGCTTCCTGGCGCAATTCAATAGCGGCCTCATTTATTTCCTTGGAGCTGCGGCCCTGGCCTCTTTCATGCTCGGGCACGTCATCGATGGGGCAGTGATCGCATCGGTCGTCATGGTCAATGCGATCGTGGGCTTTGTCCAGGAAGGCAAGGCCGAGCAGGCCCTGCGCGCCATCGGACATCTCATCTCGCACCAGGCAATAGTGAAACGGGATGGACAACGGACCAGTGTACCAGTGGCTGAGCTTGTGCCCGGCGATATCGTACTGTTGGAGGCAGGGCAGAAGGTGCCGGCTGACGCGCGGATCGTGCGTTCCCGCGCCATGTCCGTGGACGAAGCGCTGCTGACCGGGGAATCACTGACTGCGGACAAGAGTTCGACAGCGGTGGCGGCGAAGTCCGCGCTAGGCGACCGCACCAGCATGGTTTTTTCAGGAACTCTCGTCAAGACCGGCCAAGCGACAGTGGTTGTAACCGCCACGGGTCAGGCGACTGAGATCGGAAAGATCGGCGGGATGCTCCAGGAGGTGACTGAACTTTCCACTCCCTTGCTTCGGCAGATCAACCGCTTCGCCAACCGTTTCACCCGAGTGATGCTGGTTGGCTCGATCCTGCTATTCGCATTCCTCGTATGGGGGCGGCAGTTCGAATGGAGCGAGGCACTCATAATGGTAGTGGCACTTGCCGTTGGCCTGATTCCGGAAGGCTTGCCGGCGGTGATCACAATCACCCTTGCTATCGGCGTGCGCCGGATGGCAGTGCGTCACGCGCTCATTCGCAAGCTACCGGCAGTGGAGACGCTTGGCGCCGTATCAGTCATTTGCACCGACAAAACAGGCACACTCACCCGCAACGAGATGATGGTCCGCCACGTCTTTGCCGGGAACGCACAAGTGCTGGTCGGTGGCTCCGGCTATGCGCCAGAAGGAGATCTCACCGGCGCGCAGGGCGGTCCCGATGGAACCCGTATTGCGATCCGCGAGCTTGCCTTGTGTGGTCTGTTGTGCGGCGATGCACGGCTCGAACAAGGTGAAAATGGCTGGTCAGTCGAGGGGGACCCGATGGAGGGTGCGCTTATCGCCTTCGCAATGAAAGCCGGCCTCGACCCATCGCACGAGCGCCGCGAATGGCCGCGCCTCGACGAGATCCCTTTCGATGCGACGCACCGATACATGGCGACCTTACACCGGTCACCAGAGGGAGGGCATGTCGTGTTTATCAAGGGCGCTCCCGAAGTCGTGCTGCACATGATCGGCAATCCGGCAGTGAGCAAACAATGGGCAGAGCTTATTTCTGCTGCGGCGGCGGCTGGCGAGCGGCTTCTCGGTTTCGCGACGAAGCGAGTGGACTATTCGGTGAAGGCGCTCGACCCCGATTTACTGAAGACCGGCATCGAACCGCTTGGCCTGGCTGGCTTCATCGACCCGCCTCGCCCGGAAGCCTACGACGCGGTAGCCCAGTGCAGGCGGGCGGGGATAGGGATCAAGATGATCACCGGCGACCATGCCGCGACGGCGTTGGCGATCGCCAGACTGATTCGGCTCGCCGATCAACCCAGAGCGATGACCGGCACCGAAATCGATCAGCTCGACGAGGAGGATTTGCTCAACGCTGTCGAGGAGACATCGGTATTCGCCAGGGCCAGCCCTGAGCACAAGCTGCGCATCGTCAAGGCATTGCAGGCGCGAGGCCACATCGTCGCCATGACCGGCGACGGGGTCAACGATGCCCCTTCGCTCAAGCAGGCTGATGTTGGCACAGCCATGGGCCAAAAGGGCAGCGAAGCTTCCAGGGAAGCCGCGAAAATGGTGCTGCTAGATGACAATTTTGCCTCCATCGTCTCTGCGGTTCACGAGGGGCGCACGGTATATGATAACATCCGCAAGGTGATCGCCTGGACTTTGCCGACCAACGGCGGTGAGGCCGTTATAGTGCTCCTTGCGATTCTGATGGGCTTCACCCTGCCGATGACAGCGACGCAGATTTTGTGGATCAATCTCGTCACCGACAGCGCGCTAGGCCTCGCGCTGGCCTTCGAGCCGTCTGAACGCGGGGTGATGGAGCGACCGCCGCGAAACGCGAAAGCGGCTCTTCTGTCCGCCTTCATGCTGTGGCGAGTGCTTCTGGTTTCGATTCTCTTTGCGGCTATGTCGCTTGGCATCTTTTTCGCGGCGCTGGATACAGGGCGCAGCGTTGAGACCGCGCGCACGATAGTGGTCAATATGCTCGTGGGGGCCGGGATCTTCTACCTCTTTAGCGTCCGCCATCTCCGTGCCGGTCCGGCCACCTTGGAAGGAGCGCTCGGCACGAAGCCGGTGTTGTTGGCGGTGGGCGCGGTGGTTTCGGCACAGTTGATCTTCACCTACCTGCCGTTGATGAACCGTATCTTTGCCAGCCGGCCGCTTTCGATATCGGAATTTGCGCTGATCCTTTTTTCTGCCGCGATGATGCTGCTGTTGTTGGAAGGCGAGAAGCGTTTCATGCACCGGTTGGGATGGTTTGAGGAACTGCGCGCAGTAAAACCATGATCACAAGTTCAACCGATGCCGCCTTGGCCCGATCGTTTGAGAACGTCGAACGTCCGAAGATGCGCTGTGCCGCTGTTCCCCAAATGATCGCGCCGATCTCCTCCTCCGCCCCGCGAGAGGTTCGGGGGGATGAAGCTAAGCATAATTGTGTCATTTGCCTGGAAGGAGTCAATGAACTTAGCTCACACTCGCTTTCGCAAGCGTCCTTGGCCGAGCTCCCCTGCATTGATAGCATCGGCGACACGGGCGTGGCCGGCAACCTCATGCCTCTCAGCATCCTGGACGGCGAAAAGCTCGCCCAAGCGTCGATCAAATTCGGCATTCGCGGCTCATCGCCGCCCTGATATGCAATCCACAATTGCATCAGCCGTCCTGAAGAGATCGGCAAGTGAACCTGCAACGGCAAGACCGGCTGTCTCCATTGCTTCCCTACCCTTACCGTTTGCCGCGAACAGCGGCGTCCCGCGGCGCGCAACCTGCTCCACGCGCCAGTCTGCCGGAATGTCGGCGACACTTGCCAGAGGCTTGTCGGGATGGAACAAAACCGATGCCGCGGTACTCGAGGCATCCCATTTTGATCCCATTCGCTGTCGGTATTGTCGCCTCTACCGAGTTTCCAGGCGGTTGGGATCAGTCATGCGTGTACGTAAAATGTACGGTCACTGGCGCAATTCGATGCATCTGATGCGGTTTTTGCATCGGCTGCGATGGTTGCATGTGAGAAGGACGCTCTACGCGGATACCAATCCGGTAATCGATGCCGCGGGCGAAGGTAACGTATCCGCCGAATGTGAGCGCGCCGTCGACTGTCATCGGCTGAAGACGAACTGATCGCTGTATCCCGCCGGGTTCGGTTATGTGCGCCACGACATTGGCCTTTGTTATCCGTGCTCCGGATGACTTGTCGAACACCGCCGCAACAACGTGCATGATGTGTTGGCCGCGCCTTGTGCCGCCATGCATCTGCGCCTCGGGATGATCTGCGGGATGTCCGCGCACAACAGCTGCGGGCACCACGCCGAGATAGATCGTGAGACCATCTGCCGTCTGGACGCCATCGACCACGCCGGCATTGCTCATGCCCGGAACAAATAGAATTCCGGCAAGGCCAGCCATTGCCAGCAACTTCCGCGAGAATTGGCATGTTTTCGAACGCATGGCATCCTCCAATTCATGGCCCGATCGATTGGACGCCCTGTCTGGCTCGATGTTACATTTAAGGCTGCAGGTTTCGATTCCTCGAGCGCCACTGGTACTAACTGCCAGACGACCGGCGCATGGAGCTTGCCGGCGATGTCGTTCGCGTTACGCGATGGCGATCGTTGACGTTGGCCGCAACGACGCAGCTTTTTGCTAGCGTGCAGTTGGATTCAGTCGTGCGCCCATGTGAAATGCACCGTCACCGGATGCCGCCGTTTCGGCACAGCGCGCTGTACAATTATGCCAATACGGTAATCGCTGTCGCGCGGGAACGTCGTGTAACCGCCGTAAGTCAGAGCGCCGTTCACTGTCATCGGTCGAAGCGGCACATTCCATTCCCTTCCGCCCTGTTCGTAAATGTGAGCGACGACAGTGGCGTTGGTCACACGCGTGCCACTGGCGTCGAAAATCGCAGCGACCAGATGCATGTTGTGTATGCTCCTGTCCGCAGTGCCGCCATGCATCTGGGGATGTGCCCGCTTCACCGCAGACGCGGGGACCACGCCGAGATTGATCGTGAGCCCGTCTGCCTTCTGGACACCATTGACCACACCGGCGTTGCTGGTGGCCGGAGCAAACAGAAGTGCGGCAAGACCTGCCAATGCAATCACCCTGCGCGTGCGGCCGCGTGTTCTCGAATCCATGGCGTCCTCCTATGATGTTTGCCCTTGTCGATAGGACGCCAAACCCGTGGCAAGGTTACATCGCGCCGGGAATTTCCGGACCATCGCGAAGCAGCTTCGTTCAAAGCCACGACGATCCGCGCACAAGTTCATCGGTGGTTTCGATGTCGGAGGCGGCGTTAGCCCTCGAGCGAGAGTATCAAGATCGGCAAAGGCCGGGTGTTGACGGCCCACCCATCATCATGTCCGCCGCAGATGACAACTGAAAGAATGAGGGTGACGATTCGCCGCTGGCATCCACGGCCGGGAAATTCCACATTGCCGCCTATTGTGAGATGCAATGATTCACGGGGACGGCACGACATTGGCTACGTTGACCATCAGCATGCCCAGTTTCACAGTGGCGCGCCATCAGTGCGTAAACGTAAAGGATTGTGAAGTGTTTCAAAAATGAATTGTGCAGTGCAACTGATCAACAGAAAACCGGTAAGAGATTCAATGCCTGCAAGGGCTCGCAGATGCCCGGTCGGATAGATATCGCCAAGCCCAAGCGTGGTGATGTTCACCAGCGAAAAATAGAAGAGATCCATCCAGTCCTCTCCCGGTACGTGGACAAATCCACCGAGCCCGAGGCTATGGCTCCACTTGAAGCCAGCCGCGAATTCGAGAGCAATAAGCAAGTGACTCATCAAGACGATGAGGTAGGCGGCACTGGACCTAAGCATCCGCATGGAGTTGCCGGTGTAAGTTTTGCGCGCAAGAGCCAGCATTCCAATGTGCAGCCAGAGAGCCCCAAGGAACAGGAACACGCCTATGATGATCGCCGTTAAAATATGTCAGATTCCTTTTTGCGATGTGCGATCCGAACCCGAATCATGGTCATGGGTCGAGGAATGCTTGCGGCGTGCAAGAAACATGAATTCTCCCGCGAATGCCGCCCCAATGCCCGCGACCGCATATCCAACGATGGCTGGATCGGTCTGCAGCTTGGCAATCGTGAACGCGATCAGCACGACGAAATCGGCGACCAGGGCGGCAAGCAGGATCGTCGCCCTTGCACCGACCTCTCGCCGCAGGTGGCGGAAAACGCCCCAATGAACCAACATGTCCATCACCAGGTAAAAGAATGCGCCGAGCGCGGCGATACGTGAGAGATCAAACAGCACCGCAAGCGCACCGGCCACCACGACTGTGTAGATCAGGAGGTGGCTGCGCAGGCCCCCACTCATACCGAAGTGGCTGTGCGGGATCATTTTCATTTCAGTCAGCATCGTCAGCATCCGCGACACGGCAAAGACGCTGGCGATGACACCGGAGGTTGTCGCGGCCAGGGCGATGGCAATGGTAAAATAAAAACCGATACGGCCTAGCGCGGGCTCCGCAGCCGCAGCAAGCGAGTAGTCACGGGCATCGATGATGGCATCGATGCTCAGGCTCGATCCGACGGCGATTGCGACAAGCAGGTAGGTTACCACGCAAATACCGATCGCGATCATGATCGTACGACCGACGTTGCGATGGGGATCGACGATTTCTCCACCGCTGTTGGTAATCGTGGTGAAACCCTTGAAAGCAAGGATCGAAAACGCAACCGATGCCACGAAATCCATGGGACTGCCGGAAATCGCCGCACCTGAAAAGGCGCCGGCATCGAGACCGCTGGCCCAGATCGCTGCCACGGCAAAAATGACGATCCCGCCAATTTTAATGATCGACATGACCAGGGAGAACGCACTGACGGAGCGATTGCCCGATGCGTTGATGGCGTAGGCCAGGACGATCAGGCCGAGCGCCAGAAGGGAAAGCAGCGGCCCACTACCTTCCAGGCCGAATGGGCGCAGCGCATATGTCGCGAAGGTCCGGGCTACCAGGCTTTCGTTGATCACCATCGACAGGGCCATCAGCAGAGAGGCGGAAGCGGCGATAGTCCCGGGACCATATGCCTTGTTCAGAATCATGGCGATCCCGCCCGACGAGGGCCAGGCATTAGACATCTTGACGTAGCTGTAGGCAGCGAGCGCCGTTGCGGCGGCACCCACGATAAACGAGAGCGGGAAGAGCGGCCCGGCAAGTTGTGCGATCTGCCCGGTCAATGCGAAAATGCCCGCGCCGATCATGACGCCGGTGCCCATCGCGACCGCGCCGCTCAGGGTGATCCTGTTCTTGTCAGTGTATGTGCCATCCCTTTCGCGCGTCTGGGAATGGGCATCCTGCAATTGTTCGCTCCTTCTCAGGGTGTCTGTCGAGACAAACATCTCGCCTGATGACGCGGCCTGGCGCGTGATCTGGAATACGATCCGGACCAGGCCGCGCAAGATAGACTGTGGCAGTCCCGGAGCACATCATGCTTCAGGACCAGTTCAGTCCCCGACGTGCGGGTCAGAACCAGAACCGCACGCCAACGACGAAGTTGGTGACGCTCGGGTCCTCTCCGGCAGCGCGGGCATAGTCGGCGCTGCGGCCGACTTTCCATTCCTGCGCGACGCCGATGTATGGTGCGAATTCGCGGGCGAATTCATAGCGCAGGCGCAGGCCGGCCTCAACCCGATCGATGCCGCTACCGACGCCCAATTCAGGAATATCCTGGGCTGCCAGACTGATTTCCGCCCTGGGTTGAAGAATCAACCGCTGGGTGATCCGCTGATCCAGTTCCCCTTCGATGCGCGCGGTGACATCGCCCTTGTTTGAAATGAATGCCGCAGCGTCCACTTCGAATTTGTAGGGTACCAGCCCCTGTATCCCCAACACTGCATGCGTTCGCGATGGCCCCACGAGATCCTGGCGGACACCGGCCTGCACATCGAACCACGGTCCGATAGCGTGGCTCCACAGCGCTTGAATTTCAGCCGACTCCGGCTTCTCGCCGAAATTGCCTTCGCCCTCGCTCTTGAACCAGAATTTGTCGGTATGACCGCCATAGGCGCCCTGGACATCCCAGAGATAGCCGTCCCTGCCCTGGCGCGCTCGATATTCGGCGCGGTCCGCCATGGACCAGAAGACCGGCAGCCCGCTGACCTCGCGCACGACATGTGCGCGCGACTCCGCCATGATATCCGCGCCGACATATTGGTCCGCCGCGAAGGCCGGACCGGAAAATGCCTCGGGCGGCGGTGGTGACTGGGGGATGTCATCGGAGGACGTCTGGGCGGAATCGCCATGGCTCATGCCCATGTCGTGCCCCATCTGCATGTGGTCCATCGTCCCGTGATCCATCGAGCCATCCATCATCGAATGATCCATGGACCCCATGCCTTTCATCGTCTCGTCTGACGTGGCGCCATCCGGAGTGCTCGCCGCACCGCCTGATTGATCGGTGGGCTTTTGAGTCGATGCTTCCGGGTGATGGCCGGCGTGATCCGTCTGATCCTGCGCGAAGGCCGGACTGGCGACGAGCAGCGGGAGAGCGAGGAGATATCTCACAGCTCGGCTCCTTCCTGAAGCGGGCGCACCGTCACGATCTGGAACATGCCCTGGTGCATGTGGTAGAAGAGATGGCAATGGAATGCCCAGTCTCCCGGCTCGTTTGCCGTAAGGTCGAAGGTCGCACTGCCTCCCGGCTGCACATTGACCGTATGCTTTAGCGGCTGAAAGCCATCATGGCCGTTCACAAGCTCGAAGAAGTGGCCATGCAGATGGATGGGATGGACCATCATGGTGTCGTTGACCAACCTCACCCGCACCCGTTCGTTGAAGGCGAAGCGGATCGGCTTGTCGGTTACCGCATCGAACTTCTGGCCGTCGAACGACCACATGTAGCGTTCCATGTTCGCGGTCAGGTGGATTTCCTTGAGCCGGGTGGGCTTGCGCGGATCGGGATTGGGCTTCGCGGCGACAAGCTGCTTATAAGTCAGGACCCGGTGATCGACATTGTCGAGGCCGAGTCCGGGGAAATCCATCCGGTCAACCGGGTTCATCGCCACCATGTCGAGGCCAGGGCCGGCCTTCACATCGGGAGGCAGGAGAGAAGTATCGCGCATCTTCATGCCTGACATTTTCATGCCGGACTCGTCGCTCCCCATGTCCATGCCTTCCATCGCGCCGTGGTCCATGCCGGCCATGGCGCCGCTTCCCATCGTCATGCCCATGTCGGCCATGGTCAGGACCGGCGGCTTGCGCAGCGCCGGCACGGGTGCGCGGGCACCGGGGCGCGAGGTCAGCATCGCCACGCCCATCCCGGAACGATCGATCGACTCGGCGACGAAGGCGAAGGCCTGTGCATCCTGCGGCGTGATCAGGACATCATAGGTCTCGGCAACGCCGATCTGGAATTCGTCGGTCTCGACCGGCTGCACATTCTGCCCGTCTGCCTGGACAACGGTCATCGGCAGTCCCGGCATTCGGATGTTGAAGAACGTCATCGCGCTGCCGTTGATGATGCGCAGGCGAATACGCTCACCCGGCGTGAACGGCAGTTCCAGCCCGTCCTGTGGCCCATGGCCGTTGATCAGGTAGGTATAGGTCGAGCCGGTGACATCGGCGATGTCAGTCGGGCTCATGCGCATCTTCGCCCACATCCGCCGCTCAGCCCCGCTCAGCGGATAGTCGTCGGTGGCGGTGGTCTGATGATAGTTGAAATAGTCCGCCTGCGTCCGCAGCTTCTTCATGATCGTCATGGGCCGCATCGGCGACCAGTCGGACAGCATCAGCACATATTCCCGGTCCCAGGTAAAAGGATCGGGCTCGAGCGGATCGATCACGATCGGGCCATAATGCCCCATCGGTTCCTGGAGCGTATGGGCATGCCACCAATAGGTGCCAGCCTGGCGAATCGGGAATTTATAGCGGAAGGTCTCGCCGGGCTTTACCGCCGCCATGGTCACGCCCGGCACCCCGTCCATCAGGAAGGGCACCAGCATGCCGTGCCAGTGGATCGAGGTGCCTTCGGAGCTGTTGTTGACGAGATCAACGACGAGGTCCTGGCCTTCCTTGAGCCGCACCAGAGGCCCCGGAAGCGTCCCGTTGACGGTGACCGCCGCCCCGTGCCGCCTGCCGGTCTGAAATGCGGCATCCGCCACTGTCATCGTAAGGTGTTCGCCGGAAAGCACATCGCTTCCGCGGCGGGCCAGCGTACCACCAGTGGCGCCGCGCGCCCAGGCGGGCATCGTATGAGCAAGACCCAGAGCACCGGCGGCAGCGGTGCCATGGGACAGAAACTTACGTCGATTGAGTGTTGGCATGATCGAGACCTGCTGTTGGATGTCATTGGCTGTTACGAGACAGGACGCGCTATCCCTCAACAAATTTCAGATTTTTTCGCGCAGAAAGTTTCGGGCGCGGTAGATGCGCGTTTCCACCGCCTTTCTGCTGATGCCGAGAATCTGCGCGACTTCGTCCTGACTGCGGCCATCGAACACGGCCAGGATGAATGGCTCCTTGAGCTTCAGTGGCAGACGCGCAATTTCCTGCTGTAAGATTTCAAGCTCTTGCCGGACGGCAAGCTGGTGTTCCTGGTCGGGCTCGGGATGGGCGATGGAATCGACACCATCCTCCGTGTCCAGCCTCAGCAAGCGGGAAAAACGCCGACGGCGCATCGCATCGCGACATTTGTTGATCGTGATCGTTGCAAGCCATGGACCGGCAGGCTTGTCGAGGTCGAAGCGATACAACGCGAGCCATGCGGACGCTAATGCGTTCTGCACGGCGTCCTCGGCATCGGATTTTTCGCCAAGGATTTGCAGGGCGACACCGAGCAGTCTTGGAAGGTGGTTCGCCACAAGCTTGTCGAAGGCGCCGCGATCGCCAGCCCGCGCCGCAACGATCAGCTGCCCAGCCTCGTTGTCGCCGTCCGGAGACACGACCGTCTAACTCTTCGGATCGCTGGTTAGCGCCTTGTTTACCTCGCGGTCGAATGCTGCCTGCTGGTTCGCTTCGAGCAGTCCTCGCATATCGAAGACGTGGCGGATGGTCGCCTTCTGGAGATCTCCCATCCTTGTGTGGACCTGATCAATCGCCGCACCCACCTTGGGACCGTAACGATGCTCTTCGCTCATCGCCTGGGCAAGTCCCGCATTAGCGGACCGCAGTGCCAGATCGAGTTTACGTCGCTCGACGGCAAAATCCCGTTCCAACGCGTCGAGGCGGACTTCCTGCGCGGATGTAAGGCGCAACTCCTTGTGCACGAAGTCGTGCATGCCGCGGGACGCATCCTCTTGGGCGAGCCAACGGTTGGTTGCGATAGCGCCAAGGCTACCGGCGGCAACCGCCAGAAGCAGCAGCAGGACCGCGTAGAAGGGCGTGATCTTCATGGCGCGACGTGAAGAAGTGTGGAGGGCGCGAGGTCAGCCCCGTCCGCCAGCGTGTAGCTGACAGGTTGCGCGGGAACAGGATATTGCGTTCCCATGCCGGCACCAAGGCCGATCGCAAATATCGCAAGGCCCAAGATGGTCCTGCGGCGATGCTCACGCGCCTCGGTCATTTGCCCGATGCGTTGCCAGAGACTGTCATGGAATTCCGGCCCCGCATCCATCATGGGCGCTTCGGTCGCAAGCCTTCGCAGCAGCCTGTCAAGTGCATTGTCATCCATCTTTGGCTCTCCGTTGTCTTTGCTTTCGCTTCCTATACGCAGCGCGGCCTTGCAGCCCTCGAAATATTTTTGAGGGATGATGCTCTGGCAGGCGTAATGGCAATGAACAAAGCCAGTCAACGAGACCGTGCATGAAAGCAATATTGACGATGTTGGCCACCTTTCTCGCATTAGCGACGGTTACGACCGCTCAGGCGCACGAAGGGCACAAGGACGATATGAGCGATGCCGAGATGGTGCAGATGGAGATGCACGAGGCAGATGCGATGCATGAAGAGGCGGCAGACACGATGCACGATCCCGAGAGCATGGCGCAGGCGCACCCAACCGCAAGCGGTGTTGTCGAACGCCAGACGCCAGAACAGGCGCTGGAGGCGGCGATTGCGGAGAACCGGCTGACGTCGGCAGGGGACTTTCTTGGACGGCTTCATCCAATCGCGGCGCACTTCCCTGTCGCTCTGCTGCTCATGGCCACCCTTGCCGAGATCCTTCTGGCGCTGCGGCCTGCGCTTGGTCTCGAGACGACCGTGCGGTTCCTTGTTGCCGGTGGCGCGATAGGTGCCTTGGTCGCCGCATTGCTTGGCTGGTTTGCTGCGGGCTGGCGGCTTTCGGACAAGTCGCAAACGCTTGAGCTACATCGCTGGAACGGCTCGGCGATCGTGGGGGTGGCAATCCTTGCTGCCTGGTTCGCATTCCGCACGGACCGGCGATCGGGCCTTCGCGTCACGCTTGCGATCCTTGCAGTCGCCCTCGTCATCCAGGGTTATCTCGGCGGTGAGATGGTCTTCGGCCCCAACCATCTTGGTCTGGAGTAAACTCGATGCGAAAATTCACTGTGACCCGCGCGGCTTTCTTCGGGCTGATGCCGGCAGCGGCCCTTTCGCTCGCGGGATGTGATAAGAAGCCGGAGGAAGCATCGCAGGACATGCCCGCTCCAGCGCTCTCGGAATCTGCATCGCCCGAGAATGAGGCGGTCGCACAGAGTGCGCAGCCCAGCGGACCTGAACTGTCCGAGAAGGCGGCGACTGACGTCCCTTTGCGAACGCAGGTCGAGGCCAGACCTGGCCGAAACAGCGGTGCGCCGGAAGACGATGCAGGCTCAGTACCAAAAGCAACCCAGCCACCTGCGCCGCACGAGCCACAGCCAGTCGATCCGCACGCAGGCCACGATATGTCGACCATGTCCAATCACGCGATGGAAGGAAGGGAACACAAATGAAGGGATTTGGTCCGGGAACGTCCCGTAAGGATCTGATTGCGTTGCTTGGAACCATGTTCCTTGCCGCATGCAGCGGTGCGGCGCAGGCTGCGAGCTATACCATGTTCCGCGATCCGAGCTGCGGTTGCTGCGAGGCCTGGGCCGCACATATCCGCGAGGGATTGCATGCTGGCGTGGCGGTGCAGGACAGCGCCGACATGGGCGCGATCAAGGACCGCGAAGGCGTCCCCGACGAGCTTCGTTCGTGCCACACGATGATCGTCGATGGCTATGTCATCGAAGGCCATGTGCCAGCCGCCGATATTGCACGCCTTCTACGTGAACGCCCCGCAGGCGTCGAGGGGCTGGCGGTCGCCGGAATGCCGCTCGGATCGCCGGGCATGGAAATGGGCGGGCGCACCCAGCCTTACCAGGTCATCGCCTTCGGCCCTTCCGGAAAGCGGGTCTTTGCCAGCTATCCCTGAGGGGACCCGCAATTGTCCCAATACCAAGGAGAATGACGATGAAGACAATAGTTGCTGCAATCGGTCTGTTCGGCCTCGCGGTCACGCCGGCTCTTGCTCATGACAAGGCGCCCGAGACGCCGAAAATGTGCGAAATGATGCACAACGGTCAGAAGATGCAGGGGATGATGATGAAGGGCAAGGACGGTAAGATGACTTGCCAAATGATGAATGGGCAACAGCAGGGCGCCGGACCAATGGACCACTCCCAGATGAATCATTCGATGATGAACCAAGGAGAGGGCGGGCAGCAGCAACATCAAGGCCATCAACCCAAGTGAACGAACTATGTGCCGGCAGCTCCGCCAAATTGGGGTTGCCGGCCTCAGCGCCCCATCTTCTCGAACAAGGCGATTAACTCAGACAGTTTCTCGGACTGTTCCGCCTTGTCTTGCGAGGTTATGACCTCTTCCACGCAGGTCTTCGCATGGATGTTGAGAACTTTCATCCTGGCCGCTCGCAAGGCTGCTTCCATTGCTGCAAGCTGCTGGAGGATGTCGATACAGTACCTCTCATCTTGCATCATCCGGATGATACCGCGCGCCTGACCTTCGATCCGGCGCATCCGGGCAATTTCTCGGGCGAACTTGTTGGTCATTGTTGCTCTCGCGCCAACTTTTTTGTGAGGAGCCAAGGATTCCGGCAAAAGCTGGTTGTTGAAAACCATCTGCCTTGATACTATACCCCCTATGTGTATATGACAAGTGGAGAGTGGGATGATCAAGCCGGCTCACGGCAGTAGCCTTCGGTCTTGAGGCTGAGCGCACAGCGTGTTGCGATTTATCGCCTCATTGATCTTTACGGGGATCTGCTCGTTTTGCGCGGGTGAGATTTCGCGTGCGGGCTGCCAAGAGCCTCTGACAGACAAGCTTGGGCCGGATGACCTTGCCAGGCTTCGCTACTGGATCCGTCGACAGCGGCTCACTGGACTGCTGTCGGCTTCCTTGGTCTAACCTGGTTTTGCCCCGGAGTTCAGACCAGGCCGAGCGCACTGAACGATTATTGACCTAGAGGATTGATATGAATACCGCTCAAGAACCCTCGCTCAGTTTCCTTGGCGCGACAGGCACGGTCACCGGCTCACGCTATCTGATCGAGGCCAACGGTCGGCGCGTTCTTGTAGATTGCGGGCTCTTCCAAGGATACAAGCAATTAAGGCTGCGCAACTGGAATCCGTTCCCCGTTCCGCCAAAGTCAATAGACAGTGTCCTTCTCACACACGCCCATCTCGACCATTCCGGCTATCTGCCCGCGCTGGTCCGAAACGGCTTCCAGGGCCATATCCATTGCACGCCGGCCACCGCCGAACTCTGCGGCCTCCTGCTTCCCGACAGCGGGCACCTACAGGAGGAAGAGGCCCGCTATGCAAAGCGCAAGGGCTATTCCAGGCACGCGAACCCGAAGCCACTCTATACACTCGAGGATGCCCGCGCGGCGCTGGACCATTTCCGGGAAACCGCGTTCGACAAGGTTCTTGACCTCGGAGACGGCATCTCGGCCCGCTTCATCCCCGCCGGGCACCTGCTCGGCGCGGCGCAGATCCAGGTGACCGTCGACGGGCGCACGGTGCACTTCAGCGGCGATGTCGGACGCGAAACCGACCCGTTGATGCACGGGCCGCGGCCATATCCAGGCGCCGACATTCTCGTGACCGAATCCACATACGGCAACCGCGTTCACCCGCAGAATGATCCCGAAGCCGAACTGGCGGAGGTTATCAATCGGGTCGCACGGCGCGGCGGGGCGATCGTGATCCCCGCTTTCGCCGTGGGCCGTATCCAGGGCGTAATGCTGCAGATCGCGCAACTGCGGGAGCGGGGCGCCATTCCCTACGTGCCGGTCTATCTCAACAGCCCGATGGGCGTGGACGCGACCGCAATCTACCACAACCACCACGATGAGCATCACGTCAGCTGGGACGACTGCAAGGCCATGTTCGATCTCGCCGAACGCGTGCGCACGGTCGAGGAATCGAAGGAACTCAACCGCCGCAACGGGCCGATGATCATCATTTCCGCAAGCGGCATGCTCGCGGGCGGCCGGGTCCTCCACCATCTGGTCAGTTTCGGGTCCGATCCGAAGAACGCGATCGTACTGAGCGGGTTCCAGGCTGGTGGTACGAGGGGCGCTGTGCTCGCCAGAGGCGAGCGGCATTTGCGGCTCTTCGGGCGCGAGATCGAAATCCGCGCCGAAGTGATTCAACTTGAAGGCATCTCGGGTCATGCCGACGCCAACGAGTTGCTGGGCTGGATGGGACAGGCCAAGCCGCCGGAAATGACCTATGTCACCCATGGCGAACCCGACAGCGCCGATGCCCTACGCTTCCGCATTGACCACGAGCTCGGATGGAATGTGCGTGTACCTGAACATCTCGAGCGGGTCAGCATCCGGAAGCCGAGATGACCCTGGATGTGCACACGATTCCCCTGATCCGGGCCGGTATCGACACCTATCGTCAGCCGGTCGTCTACATGCGCGAGGATTGCCACCTGTGCCGGGCGGAGGGCTTCTCGGTTCTGACGCAGGTCGAGATAACGCTCGATCAGCGGTCAATCGTTGCCGCGCTCAATGTGGTTACTGATGCTGACTGGCTGCCGCCCGATACAGCTGCCCTCAGTGAAGCCGCCTGGACCGCGCTCAAGGCCGACGACGGCGAGTTCGTCACCTTCTCGCATCCGGAGCCGCCGGCCTCGGCTTCCGCGATCCGTTCCAAGGTCTACGGCCAGCGCCTCGATGCGGCTGGTTGTCAGGCCATCATCAACGATACGGTGGCGCACCGCCTGTCCGATCTCGATCTTGCCGCCTTCATCACGGCATGCGCCGGTGATCGGCTCGATATTGCCGAAACGATCGCCCTTACGCGGGCGATGCACGGCGCGGGCAAGACGCTTGACTGGGGTGCGGGGCTGGTCCTCGACAAGCATTGCGTAGGCGGACTGCCGGGCAACCGGACCACTCCCATTGTCGTGGCCATCCTTGCTGCCGCGGGATTTCGCATACCCAAAACCTCGAGCCGCGCGATTACCTCGCCAGCGGGCACCGCCGACACGATGGAAGTTCTGGCGCCGGTCGCGCTCGACATCGCCGCCATGCGCCGCGTGGTCGAAAGTGAGGGTGGTTGCGTCGTCTGGGGCGGTGGCCTCGATCTCAGCCCCGCCGACGATTTGCTGATCCGGATCGAGCGGCCGCTCGATTTCGACAGCGACGGCCAGCTCGTCGCCAGCGTGCTCTCCAAGAAAGCGGCAGCGGGTTCAACCCATGTGCTTATCGACATGCCGGTCGGACCCACGGCCAAGGTCCGAACGGAGGCGGCTGCGCGAACCCTGTCCGAGCGTCTGCATACCGTTGGCCAGGCGATCGGCCTAACGCTGCGGATCCATGTCAGTGACGGATCGGCCCCGGTGGGACGCGGTATCGGCCCGGCGCTCGAGGCACACGACCTGCTTGCGGTTCTGAGGCGTGCCCCCAATGCCCCGATGGACCTTCGCGAAAGAGCGCTGGACCTGGCGGGCGCCCTGCTTGACCTGGCGGAAGCGAACGGCGGACAGGGCCGCGAGACGGCGAGGAACTTGCTCGACAGCGGCGCTGCCGAAGCAAAATTCCTGTCCATCTGCGAAGCGCAGGGCGGGTTTCGCCAACCGGGCAGCGCGCCTTACCACTCCATCGAAACAGCTGATGTTGGCGGCGCGGTCCGGGAGATCGACAACCGCCGCATCGCCAAGATCGCGAAACTGGCCGGGGCTCCGGGCCGCAAGCACGCCGGTGTACGTTTACTCGCAAGGCCGGGCGATGTGATCGATGCAGGCCAGCCGCTCTACGAGATTCACGCGGAAACGCCGGGTGAGCTTGGCTGGGCGCATGACTTTGCCCGGTCGGGGGCCTCTCCCTTCCGGATCGGAGAGGCGCCATGACCCATATCCTGGCCTTCCCCGGCATGATGCCCCTCGGCGAAGCCATCGCCAAACAATCCGGGGCACAGACGAGCGAGGTCGATGTCCACCGCTTCCCGGATGGCGAGAGCCTCGTGACCTTGCCTGCCGACCTTGCAGGTAAGGATGTCGCCGTTCTCGCTACACTGCGGGAGCCCGATCCGCTTGCGTTGTCCCTGCGCTTTGCAGCAGAGACAGCCAGAGAAATGGGTGCTCGCCGCGTCGGACTGATCGCGCCCTATCTCGCCTACATGCGGCAGGACAGGCGATTTGCCGAAGGCCAGGCGGTCAGCGCTCCCTTGTTTGCCCGCTTCCTGGAGGAGAGCTTCGACTGGTTGGTGACCGCAGATCCGCATCTGCACCGGATCCATGCACTCGAAGACCTGTTCGACATTCCGGTCCGCCGGATCGAAACCGCACCCCTGCTGGGCGAATGGATCGCCGCAAACGCACCCGATGCGGTGCTACTCGGTCCCGACAGCGAGAGCCGGCAATGGGTCGCTGAAGTCGCCCGACTGGCGGACCGGCCCTATGAAGTGCTCGAAAAGCACCGTAGCGGCGATCGCAGTGTCGAAGTCAGCGTGCCGCATAGCGAAGCGCTTCTCGACGGAACGCCCGTGATCGTCGATGACATTGCCTCATCGGGACGGACGCTGATCCAGGCAATCGAGCGACTGCTCGTAGCAGGAACTAGGCCACCGATCTGCGTCGTGATCCATGCGGTGTTTGCCGGCGATGCCCATGACGATATTCTTGCGGCGGGCGCATCACGGGTCGTGACGACGGACTCCATACCGCATGTCAGCAATGCAATCTCGCTCGCGCAGGCGCTGGCCGACGCATGCCGCGACCTGCAAGCCCAGGAATCAATCGATCAGTCGAGCCACAGCAAGAACGACACGGTGACGCCATGAACGACCACACCCATCACGAGCACCACGAGGCAAGCGATCACACGATCTACACTTGCCCAATGCACCCCGAAGTGCGGCAGGAGGGGCCGGGAGATTGCCCAAAGTGCGGGATGCATCTCGTGCCTGAAGGCAGCGAGCAGGCGAAGGACGGCCACGCATGCTGTCATGGCCACCATGCCCATTCCGCAGATGCCGGGGATGGAGCCGACGACAAGCGGTACGACAAGGTGCCGGCCGGATATTCCGGAACGGTCTACACCTGCCCGATGCATCCGCAGGTTCGGCAAACGAAGCCCGGTTCCTGCCCGATCTGCGGCATGGGGCTGGAGCTCCAATCTGCTACGATGGCCGAAGAGGGACCCAATCCCGAACTGGTCGACTTCACGCGCCGATTCTGGATCGGCACGGCGCTGACGCTTCCGCTGCTGGTCTTCACCATGGGGCCGTACCTCGGCCTTGGCGGCGTCAGGGATATCTTCGGGGAACGCAACACACTCTGGATCGAACTGGTGCTCGGCACACCCGTCGTCCTGTGGTGCGGCTGGCCATTCCTCGTGCGCGGCTGGAATTCCTTCCGCACGATGAACCTCAACATGTTCTCGCTGATCGGCATGGGCGTCTTCGCCGCCTGGGCCTTCAGCGTCGTCGCGGTCCTGGCGCCGGGCATATTCCCCGACGGCTTCCGCGATGCCGAAGGCCATGTCGGGGTCTATTTCGAGGCGGCGGCGGTCATCGTCACGCTGGTGCTGCTGGGCCAGGTTATGGAGCTTCGCGCACGCGAGGGAACCGGCAAGGCGATCCGTGCCCTGCTCGATCTTGCGGCCAAGACCGCCCGAGTGATCCGCGAGGATGGCAGCGAAGAGGAAATCCCGCTTGAAGACGTGTTGGTCGGGGACCGGGTGCGCGTGCGGCCGGGCGACAAGGTGCCAGTCGATGGCGTCGTGACGGACGGGCGCTCGTCGGTCGATGAGAGCATGATCACGGGCGAACCCGTTCCGGTGGAGAAGGTCGCGGGCGACCCTGTGACCGGCGCCACCATCAATGGCACCGGCAGTCTGGTCATCGAAGCAACCCGTGTGGGTGCCGATACGATGCTTTCCCAGATCGTCGAGATGGTCGCCAACGCGCAGCGCTCGCGTGCGCCGATCCAGAAATATGCCGACAAGGTTTCGGGATGGTTCGTGCCGGTGGTCATCGGCATCGCTATCCTCTCCTTCATCGGCTGGGCCTTTTGGGGTCCTGCTCCGGCGCTCTCCTACGCGCTAATCGCCGCCGTTGCCGTCCTCATCATCGCCTGCCCCTGTGCGCTCGGGCTTGCCACGCCGATGTCGATCATGACGGCGACGGGACGCGGCGCGCAGGCAGGCGTTCTGATCAAGAACGCCGAGGCACTCGAACGGTTCGAGAAGATCGATACGCTGATGGTCGACAAGACCGGAACCTTGACCTTGGGTAAGCCGAAGCTGGTTTCCGTCCTGCCCGAGCCGGGTCACGACGAAGCCGAAGTCCTGCGCCTGGCGGCAACGCTTGAAAGGGGCTCCGAACATCCTCTGGCCGAAGCGATCGTCGCGGGCGCGGAGGAGCGCGGAGTGGCACTGGGCGAAGCAAGCGACTTCGAGGCGGTCACAGGCAAGGGCGTGAAAGGCGTGGTCGACGGCAAGCATGTCGCGCTCGGCAACCTCAAGCTCGTCACCGATCTGGGTCTCGAAGCGGCTGAACTGACAGAGAAGGCCAATGCCCACCGCGACCAGGGCGAAACTGTGATGTTCGTGATGCTGGACGGCACCGTTGCCGGCCTCGTCAGCGTCGCCGACCCGGTAAAGGAAACCACGCCGGATGCCTTGAAGGCGCTCCATGAACTGGGCTTTCGCATCATCATGGCGACGGGCGACAACGAACGCACCGCCAGGGCGGTGGCCGCTCGGCTCGGCATCGACGAAATCCGCGCCGACGTGCTGCCCGAGGACAAGGCGCGCATCATCCAGGAGCTTCAAGCCGAAGGGCGCAAGGTCGCGATGGCCGGCGATGGCGTGAACGATGCACCAGCCCTTGCCCAGGCCGATGTCGGCATCGCCATGGGAACGGGAGCGGACGTCGCCATCGAAAGTGCAGGCATCACGCTGGTGAAGGGCAATCTCGACGGGATTGTCCGCGCGCGTAGGCTGGCCCGCGCCACCATGCGCAATATCCGCCAGAACCTGTTCTTCGCCCTGATCTACAACGCCGCCGGCGTGCCGGTGGCGGCGGGCTTGCTGTACCCCTTCTTCGGCATCCTGATCAGCCCGATATTCGCCGCCTTTGCCATGAGCGCTTCATCGATCTCGGTCGTCACGAACGCGCTGCGCCTGAGAAGCGCGAAAATCTGAGTGCGTAACATGCTCCCAAGTTGCAAGAGCGAGTATCGCGCATTCTGAAGAAGTTGAAGCACGCAGGCGCGTTCCATCGAAGTTCGAGCTTACCGTGCGGATGGTCCTGCGATGCTTTAATGAGTTTCATCCGTTGAGGCTTGAGTCTGGAGGAGAAGACAGTTGCGACACGGCTACTCTCAACGACCCCAGAAGTGATGAGGGCCATAGGAAGATGTCCAATGCGTGGCCGTCCTTGGGCTCCATCGCCCTGATCGTGCAGAAGATTTACGGACCTGGAGCCCACGAAGCAATTCTTGCTCTGAAAATATTCATGACAATAGGAAAGGGTAAAAATTATGAGTGGGAGATTCAAAGATAACATCAAGACTATACTGATAACGATATTATTTATAGCCGCTCTTGGCTATGCAATCCACATCGGGGTGAAGCTCTTTGGCTAAGTTTATTTGGCTCGCGACTTTGCGCATGGGCTGGGAGGTTGCGCCCGCCCAAGGTCTTCGAAGCGCCGGCACACTGCATGGGCAGCGAACCCGGGCATTGCCCACGGCTTGGTGAAGGACACAATTACGTAACCGCCCCTAATGCCCGCCGCTCCGGTCACAGCCAAAAGAACATTCTGGCAATCGAGAGAAAGACTCATGTCTCATGCGCTCATCATCGATGACAACATGATCGTCAGCCGCGCGATCCAGGATCGACTCTCGTCTCTCGGCTTCCATTCATTCGATCAGACATGGACCGAAGAGCTGGCAGTTGCGGCAGCGGCGCGACGCGAGCCCGACCTCGTGGTCGTCGGTGATTCGGTTGAGACGGGTTCAGCCTTGAGCGCTGCCCGGCACATTGCGAAGCAACGCAGCATACCCATCCTGATGATCACCGCGGATCCGGGCCGCTTGCTCCAGCGCATCCCCAAGGACACGCCGTTCGACGGACCATTCCTTCTCAACGAGATCGAAGCGGCCGTGGCCCTGAGCCACGCTACCGGTTGACCATTTCCCTTACTGGAGCGCGTCTCTTGTCCCAAAATGCGTGATGGAAGCGATAACCATGTCTGACACATGTTCTGATAGCGCAATTGACGCCGAGAATAGGCCCTCCTCCTGCGGGGACGATGCAGGTGAAACGAAGCGCCGCCTCGTGCGCACCGAACTGGCCTATTGCTACCAACGCTACCGGACAGTGGCGACGCAACGATTGCGCGACGAGATTGTGGCCGACGACGTAATGCAGGCATTCGCGCTCAAGGCCTTGGAGCACTTCGAGCAATTGCGCGATGCCAAGGCGGTCCAAGCCTGGCTTCGCCGCCTGTTCGAAGCCACGCTGATCGATTTGGGAACACGCTGTCAACGCGACGTCGCATCGGGCAGGCCAAACGCCGCCGAACTGTAATTTGGGGCATATCCGAACGTCTTTTCGGTTAGTTTCGCCAATGCCGGCGGCGGGTCCTCAAGGAATAAAGGAGATTGAGAAATGGCAGATCGGTTCAGACCAGCCCCACCTCCGACCGCTCGTGCTGGAATGGGAGCGCCAACAGCCGTCTTCGACGCCGGCCTGCGGTCTTATATGCTGGCGATCTACAATTACATGACCAGTGGCGTGCTGCTCTCCGGCGTGGTTGCGCTGCTGGTCGCGAGCAACGTCGCCGTGAGGTCGGTGTTCTTCGCCGCCAGCGGAGCACCCACATTGCTTGGTTGGATCGCGGTTTTCGCTCCGTTGATTCTCGTCTTCGTGCTCGGATTTGGCATCAACCGGCTTTCGGAGTCGACCGCAAAGTCGCTGTTCTGGGTCTACGCCGCCCTTATGGGTGTATCTCTGTCGACGGTGCTTTTCGCTTATACGGGCGTAAGTGTCGCGCGCACGTTCTTTGTGTCCGCGGCAGCTTTCGCTGGTCTCAGCCTATGGGGCTATACCACGAAGAAGGATTTGTCGGGCTTCGGCACTTTCCTGATCATGGGGTTGGTAGGCCTGTTGATAGCCATGCTCGTCAACATGTTCCTGCGTTCATCCATGATGGACCTGATCGTGAGCGCCATCGGCGTCCTGCTGTTCGCGGGTCTCACGGCTTACGACACCCAGAAGCTCAAGAGCCTCTATTTCGAAGTGGGTGGCAGCGAATTTCGCGGCAAGGCTGTCGTCATGGGCGCGCTGACGCTCTATCTCGATTTCATCAACCTGTTCCTGTTCCTGCTTCGCTTCATGGGGGACCGGCGCTGATGTGGAGAGCGGCGTTCATGCATCTCCCTGCCCCGGTGCGGAGCCCTTGGGCATCGCACGCTCTATGACAGCCCGCGCGTCGGTCAAACCAGGGGCAGCACCGTAGGTGAATCCCATGGCACCAAGCCTCGACCTGCAGAAGACCGGTGCCAGGGGGCTTTGCGCCAGGAGAAGGATCGCCGCCTGCGCGGCGAGCGCAAGCCGTTCCACAAGTTCTCTCGCGCGGGCTTCCTCGCAACAGTCGAGATCGATGTAGCTCAGCCATTGGTCATAATTCGCCTCTTGCCCGATGGGCTCTGCAAGAAAGGCTCGAAGCGCTTCTACCGCCTCGGGTTCACGCTGCAGAACTCGGAGCACATCGAGCGCGACAATGTTGCCCGAGCCTTCCCAGATCGCATTGACGGGGGATTGGCGAAAATGGCGAGGCATGGGGCTGGATTCGACATAGCCATTGCCCCCCAGGCACTCCATCGCCTCCGCGGCAAAGCCTGGCAGACGCTTGCAGATCCAGTATTTGGCGACGGGCGTGAGCAGCCGTGTCAGCGGATCACCGGCGTCGAGCGCCGCGGCGATCCGAACGGCGAGCGCGGTCGCGGCCTCGCTTTCTACCGCGAGATCAGCGAGCACCGCCGCCATGGCCGGATGATCGGCAAGACGGCGCCCAAAACATTGGCGATGCTGCGTGTGCCAGAGTGCCTGCACAAGCGCACCTCGCATGCCAGAGGCCGATCCGACGACACAGTCGAGGCGCGTGTGCTGCACCGCCTCGAGTATCGTGGGAATGCCGCGACCTTCCTCTCCGATGCGCCAGGAGAAAGCCCTATCATATTCGATCTCCGCTGTCGCATTGGACCTGTCGCCCAGCTTGTCCTTCAGCCGCACGATCCGGAAACCTGCGTTGCGCCGGCCATCGGGTAGCCACTGCGGGACGAGGAAACAGCTCAATCCCCGTTCTGTCTGGGCAAGGGTCAGGAAGGCATCGCTCATCGGTGCCGAGCAGAACCATTTGTGTCCCGTAAGCGAGAACGTCCGGCGTGCGCGATCAACCGGCTCGGCGCGAGTGGTATTGGCGCGCAGGTCGGAACCGCCCTGTTTTTCGGTCATCGTCATGCCGATCGTCACGCTCGCCTTGTCGGAGGCGGGCCGTGAAGCCGGATCGTAACGGGCGGCGAAGATACGCGGCAACCATTCCTCGGAGACTGCAGATTCCCTCCTCAGAACCGGCACTGCGGCGTAGGTCATCGTCATCGGGCAGATCGTGCCGGCATCCACCTGACCAAGAAGATAGCTCATGGCGGCGTGAAGCACATGGCCGTGCGGCGTGCCATCCCAAGCTGCCGCGGCGATGCCATTGCCAAGTCCCAAGCCCATGAGCTGGTGATAGGCCGGATGGAATGCGACTTCGTCGATGCGGCGGCCCTGGGAATCGTAATTTTCGAGGGTCGGGACATGGCGATTGGCTAATATGCCCCACTCAACCACCTCGGCCGAAGCCGCCCGGCGGCCCAGGCGCGACAGCCGCCTTTCGTGCTGTGCTCCGCCCGCCCTTCTCACCGCTTCAGTCAAAGCCCGATCACTGGTAAACCAGTTGCCGACATCCAGAGCAGGTGTCTGATTGAACACCTCATGCACATCAGGCGTGGCGAGCGGCCTTGATACAGGCATGGTCGTCTACTCCGTTCCTTCGGCGTCATGTCCAGCGGTGCAAAACTCCAGAGCCGCTGAACGCCGGGCCTTCGTTCCCGCGAATGCGGTGGCGTCTCCGCAGTACTTGAGCGGCGTCTGCCTGATCGCAGGAGGCCATTTCAATATTTGGTTCCTATATCTGGCGATCCCCGGTTCGAAGTCCAAACCACTTTCTAATTCTTCAAAAGCGGTCGGCGGACGCTGATCTTTATCGGCGCGCGTTTCCCTCATCGACAATGGTGATGAAAAACACAAAGGGCGAACCCTTTCCGCCCGCGACCACCTCATTTTCGCCTGCGACGAGCGGCGCCAAATCCGAGCCGAAATGCTCGCCGATAGGCCGGCCATTGACCAGCGTTCCCAACGTGCTGCGAAGGTCGCGGACGTGGTAGCGCCCGTCATGGTGGATGATCGCGAAATGGTTGCGAGACAATCTCAACGGAACCTCGTCCTCAAGCTCGAGGTTCAATGCCCGTGGCGGCGCCTGTTCTCCCGGCAAAGCCGCCCTCCCGACCAGGAAAGGAACCGCGTCAACACGCAGCGGATCGGGCAACTGCCGGCGTAAACCCCGGGAGTCGGCCGCCAGCATGACGTTCTGCACCACAAGGGATTCGCCAAGCCTATTCCTGCCTGCTGGCAGCTGCAGCCTCTGCTCATCTTCGACGAAGCAATCTTCCAGATCGTGAAGTCGATGGCAAAGTCGTTCAATCAAGGTTCGCGCGTTTTCGGGGGAGCGGCTGATACGATCGAGGAATTCGACCGAGCCGATGAACTCGACTTCGCCGTCCGTGACGGCACGCGCTGTCGCGCTGCGCCGAGCTCGTTTTTCAACAACGCTCATCTCGCCGAGGACCTGGCCGCTATGGATAGTTCCAAGAACGATTTCCACACCGTCCCGCCGACGCAGAATTTCGACGCTTCCGCTGCGGACGTGCAGAACGCCTTCAACGGCGTCACCTTCACTGAAAAGAATGTCGCCTCGTCCGAAACATCCGGTGCGCGTCATTGTGTCCCCCAATCGTGATCGCCATTGCTGGAAGGAGGCGACCCAGTCGCGGCATTCGCTGTTGAGATGGACGCATGGGGCGTCGAACGATTACAGGTCGCTGGTACACGATCCCGCTGGCGCGGTACGCAATTGGGCATGGACATGCACAGGACATGTTGCGCCAGGCTCGCTCAAGCCCGTAAGGATCTGTGGCTGGGGCAGATCAACCAGGATCCGGAGCGCGTTTTTCGAGGCCACAAAGCTCGCATCGAGGTGACATCATGCGGATCGATCTCACGCCATTGACCGAACCCAGCGGTGACTTGCTCCCCGTCGAGATCGTCGAACGCAAAGGCGCCGGTCATCCCGATTCGATCTGCGACCATCTGACCGAAGCGCTGAGCCGGGAGCTCACGCACCGCTACCTCGACACATTCGGTCGCATTCTGCACTACAACGTCGACAAGGCACTGCTCTGGGGCGGCTGCTCCGAACCCGCATTCGGCGGCGGGCGGATCACGCAGCCGATGGAAATATTTCTGGCGGGACGTGCGATCAGCCAGTGCGGTGAGAAAGGTCTCCCGCTTGAGGATATCGTTCGTGAGGTCGCGGAGGCATGGTTTAGTGACCATATTCCACTGTTTGAACCGGCTTCGCACTTGCGGACGCACTGCCTCGTCCGTCTGGGTTCGAGCGATTTGAGCGCGCTCTTCGACCGCAGTGCAACCAATGCCTCGCCTCTTGCCAACGACACATCGATCGGCGTCGGCTATGCGCCACTCAGCAGGCTCGAGAAGGTCGTGCTCGCCGCCGAGCATGAACTCGGGCGTATGGCCACACAAGGCCATCTGGAAATCGGCCGGGACATCAAGATTATGGCATTGCGGCACGGGGAACAGGTCCGCCTCACCGTCGCCTGCGCCTTCGTCGATCGCTACATTGACGGCCTGCCCACCTATTTGCGCGCAAAGAAGTTGGTCGCCGCCACCGTCGGCCAGATCGCCGAAGATCATCAGCTGCCCGCCGTTGTCGCGGTCAACACCGCCGACGACCCGGACGCCATGAGCCTTTACCTCACGGTTCTCGGCACATCGGCGGAAAGCGGTGACGACGGACAGGCCGGGCGCGGCAATCGCGTGAATGGACTGATCACGCCCTTCCGGCCGATGACAATGGAATCGGTTCCCGGCAAGAACGCCATCTCGCATGTCGGCAAGCTGTACAATATCGCCGCCGGCATCATTGCCGAGCGGGTCGCGAGACTGGACGGAGTTGGCGAAGCGCATTGCCTGCTTGTCAGCAGCATTGGAGGGGCCCTGAGCGACCCTCAAATGGCAACCGTACGCCTCCGACCGACGCATGGCGCCAACTGCGAGGACTATCGGGACGCTATCGCGGCGATCGTCGAGAATGAACTGTTCGGTCTCTCGACGGCAAGTGCCGATCTTGTCTCAGGAAGGCTGCGCATAGGCGACTGGCCCCTGCGCCGGGACAACTGATTCAGGGACGCGCCCTGATTTTGCGTTCGATCGAAAGTTCGACTGTAATCTCCGACCCCATGAAACGTCGGATGAATGACGCAAGTCGATTGCAAGGAGATCATCTATGAACGGATTCGGACGAGTGAGCATTGGTGCCATGGCGTTGGCTATGTTGGCCGCGTCGCCTGCCGTGGTGCAAGCGCAGGATACACATTCCGGGCACCATCCGACCGACGCGCCGGCGGCCACGCCACAGCCTTCCACTCAACCGCCCGCCCAGCCAGACACCATGAAGGGCATGGCTGGCATGGGCGGCAAGGAAATGCCGATGAAGGGCGAAATGATGGATGGCATGCCAATGTGCAGGATGATGGGTGAAGGCATGAACATGACTGCCCATTTCGAGCAGCGTCTGGGTGCGATCCGGAGCGAGCTCAACATCACGTCCGCCCAGTCGCAAGCGTGGGACGCCTATGCCAGCGCGCTGCGCGGTGTCGCCGCCAATATGGAGAATATGCGCGCCTCAATGATGGCGGGACATCAAGGGAACGCAACCATGTCGCCGATCGCGCGGCTAGACCGTCACGAGCATATGCTCGAAGCCATGCGCGACAACATTCGCACGCTGCGTCCCGCGCTCGAAAGACTCTATGCGGGGTTGTCCACTGAGCAGAAACAAAAGGCCGACACCCTGCTTAGCCCGCAAGGCATGATGCAGCAGATGCCCATGGGTGAGTCCATGCAGCAGATGCCAATGAGCGAAAAAATGCGGAGATAGCGATGACCACAACCCTCTATCTGCTCTTCTGGGCAGCCCTGTTCTTCGTGATGATGCGGTTCGGGTGTGGCGCCCATATCATGGGGCACGGAGGTCATGGCCATCATGGCTCTCATGAAGGATCGGGCGACAGACTGCAGGAGCCGGGAACGGCGATTGATCCGGTGTGCGGGATGACGGTCGCTACGCCTGGAGCAAAGAGCAGCATTTATCGGGGCAAGGCCTATTATTTCTGCTCGGCGGACTGCCGGGACAAGTTCGAAGCCGCACCGCAGGAATTTGCTGGCGAAGCGCCCGCAAGGACAGTTCAAGGAGCGCATCACCATGGCGCATGATGCTCGACGGCCCGGTCCGGCCTTGATCCCGGTTTTCGCCTTCGGCTTCGCCCTCAGCCTGTTCCTCGTCTTCTCCTACGTCCTGTGCGTAATCGGCCATCTGTTATTCCCCGGATGCTTGATCAATCATTCGGCGCTCGCGATCTTTTTGCCCGGATTCGAGCTCCTGAGCTGGCGCACCTTCTTCCTGGGTTTCGGCGAAAGCTTCGCCTGGGACTGGTATGTCGCTCTTGTTTTCGGACCACTGTACAACTTTCTGGCCTCCTGGCGCAGGTAACTTCTCTTGGAAAAGGACCGGAACATGGAACAGGGGGACAGAAAACGGAAAGGCTTGTCGCAGCTCGATATCGTGTACATCATCGTAGCATTTTTGCTGCTCGTGATCCTGCAGAATTACTGGACGAGTTCTGGCCACCTGAAGACAATCCCGTTCAGCGAATTCCAAGCGCTCGTCGAGAAAAACGCGATCACCGACGTCGTTGTGGGCCCGACGACGATAACCGGCGCGTACAAGGCCGCTGGTCAAGAGGCCAACGGCAAAGGCAAGGGCGCAGCCGAGACACAGCATTTCTCCACGATCCGAGTCGATCCTGCGATCGCCGACGAGCTCCAGAAGCGCGGTATCACCTATCGAGGCGAAGAGCCGCCTGGATTTCTGTCGAACCTGCTTTCGTGGATTCTGCCCACGGCGCTGTTGATCCTGGCGTGGATGTTCCTGCTGCGTCCAATGGCGTCGGGAGGCCATGGCGGCTTGATGGGAATTGGCCGCAGCCGTGCCAAGGTTTATTCGGAAGAGAATGTCAAAGCCACGTTCGCCGATGTGGCCGGCGTCGACGAAGCCAAGCAGGAGTTGTCCGAAATCATCGGATTCCTGCGCGATCCCGAGAAGTATGGCCGCCTCGGTGCCCGCATTCCCAAGGGCGTTCTGCTCGTCGGACCGCCGGGCACCGGCAAGACCCTGCTCGCGCGTGCCGTCGCCGGCGAAGCGCATGTCCCCTTCTTCTCGATCACAGGCTCGGAATTCGTTGAAATGTTCGTGGGCGTGGGCGCGGCGCGCGTGCGCGACCTTTTCGAGCAAGCACGCAAGCAGGCCCCGGCGATCCTGTTCATCGACGAGCTCGACGCGCTTGGCCGGGCACGGGGGATCGACCTGCCTGGTGGGGGGCATGAAGAGAAGGAACAGACACTCAATCAGCTTCTCGCCGAGATGGACGGCTTCGACCCGAGCGCCGGAATCATTGTTCTTGCGGCAACCAACCGCCCTGAAGTTCTCGATCCGGCACTGCTTCGTGCGGGCCGGTTCGACCGTCAGGTGCTGGTCGATCGTCCGGACCGCAAGGGACGCGTTGAAATTCTTCGCGTGCACATGATGCGGATTCGCGTTGAATCCGATCTCGACATCGACACCGTTGCGGGCCTCACACCGGGCTTTACTGGCGCCGATCTTGCCAATCTCGTCAACGAGGCGGCGGTCATCGCCACCAGACGCGGCGCGGAAGCGACGACCCTTGAGGATTTCACGCAAGCCTTTGAACGTTTGGTCGCCGGCATTGAAAAGAAGAGCCGGGTGCTCAGTCCACGCGAGCGTGAGACTGTCGCACATCATGAGATGGGGCACGCGCTTGTCGCAATGAGCCTGCCGGGCACCGACCCCGTCCAGAAGGTCTCGATCATTCCACGCGGTATCGCCGCGCTCGGCTATACGCTGCAGCGGCCCATGGAGGATCGGTTCCTCGCCAGCCGCAGTGAACTCATGAACCGCATGGCGGCTTTACTTGGCGGAAGAGCGGCAGAGGATCTCATCTATCAGGACGTGTCCACAGGGGCCGCCGATGACTTGCAACGTGCGACCGACATCGCCCGCAGCATGGTGGTGCGTTTCGGTATGACGCCTGAACTGGGCCAGGTCGCCTATGAGCCGGAGACCGGAAGCTTCCTTGTCGGCCAGACGCCGCTCTGGCGGCCGAAAACCTATGGCGACGGCACCGCGGAGGCCATCGACGAGGCCGTCAGAAAGCTGATCGACGATGCCTTCACAACCGCCCGCGGCGTCCTCGCGCACAACCAGGCCTTGCTGGAAAGGAGCGCGAAAGATCTGCTCGCCCATGAGACGCTCGGGTCCGCAGAACTCGAACATCTCAAGAAGGAGCTGATGGTGACCCCGATGGCAGGCCAGCAAACTGAGCCCGCGCTCAATGCCGTGTCGGCGAGTTGATCTGTGTCCGATGCTCAGGGCGAAGCGCTGGGTGGCGGCCTCCATCGAATAGAGCCACGTCGGCTGTACGGCATAAGGGTTGTCATGGATAAAATTGATCCGGCAATCACGCGAGTTTCCGCTCGATTGCCGCGAACTACTCATTTGAAGGATTTGAGGAATGACCACAGGATCACGGCATATTGATCATGCGGTTCACCAGGCTCGCCTCTGGCTAGGGGATCTGGACGCGGAGCTTGGCGACGTGGATCAGGCACATACTTATGCGTTGCTGCGCGCCGTCCTTCACGTCTTACGCGACCGCCTGCCTCCTGCCGAGGCCATCCAATTCGGCGGGCAGCTGCCAAACCTGATCCGCGGGATCTATTATGAAGGGTGGAGCTTTCAGTCTCATCCAACGCGTCTCCACTCGATGATCGAGTTTGTGGAGGCGGTAATGGCCGCCATCGCACCGACGAAGCTGCGTCATCCGAGACGTGCCGTCGAGGCTGCACTCGCAGTCGTCGGGCGCCATGTTTCAAGTGGCGAGATCGAGGACATACGAAGCTGCCTGCCCGAGGACATACGCGCGAGCTGGCCCCAGGCCACATCCTCCACCCGGACCTCGAGCTGAAATCAGCACACAATTTCACGCTCACGCGTGCAATATTCGACGCATTGGCCAGCGTGAACTCGAGCCAGTACCGAAGGATTTCGAAACGAGGACTGTGCGAGATCGAACGGCGGGTTGAAGCAATCCTGGGCGGGCCACTTGAGCGGTATCGAAATCGCAGACCTGACGCTAGTGCACCGATGACATCTCGGGAACGGCGCTTTCGCGCGCTTCAAGAATTCCGACGTTTTCGGATCTGCCGCCGGCTACCGGAATTGCCAGAAGCGCGCGGATTTCCTCGCCCGACAGAGTTTCATGCTCCATGAGAGCTTCTGCCAGGCATTGAAGCTCGTCCTGGCGTTCGGTGAGCAGTTTGCGCGCCCTCGATTCGCCCTCTTCGATGATGCGCCGAATTTCCTCATCGATGATATTGGCGGTGGTTTCCGAAACATTGAGCCGAGCACTGCCGCCGTGGCCGAGGAAGGTGTCCTGGTCGCCGTCGCCGTAGCGCAGCGGGCCGAGCCGGTCGCTGAAACCGAACTCGGTGACCATGCGCCGCGCAAGGACGGTGGCCTGGCGGATGTCGTCACTGGCGCCCGTGGTAATCCTGTCCTTCCCAAAGGTGAGTTCTTCCGCGACGCGCCCGCCGAACATCATGGCAATCTTCGCCTCCAGTTCCACGCGAGCAAGGCCGTAACGGTCGCGCTCCGGCAACGACATCGTGACGCCAAGGGCACGACCGCGCGGAATGATCGTCACCTTGTACAGCGGATCATGGCCGGGGACAAGCAGAGCGACCAAGGCGTGTCCTGCCTCGTGATAGGCTGTCGTGAGTATTTCATCGGCGGTCATCGCCAGGGAGCGTCGCTCGGCGCCAAGCAGGACCTTGTCCCGCGCCGCCTCCAGTTCGGCTGTAGAGACGCGTTCAGCGCCGGATCGGGCCGCGAGCAGCGCGGCTTCGTTGACCAGGTTTGCAAGGTCCGCTCCGGAAAAGCCCGGGGTCGCCCGCGCCATGACTCGCGCGTCCACATCCGGCGCCAGAGGAACGTGCCGCAAGTGCACACGCAGAATTTTTTCGCGGCCCCCAACGTCAGGAGCGGGCACCACCACCTGGCGATCGAAGCGCCCGGGCCGCAGCAATGCCGGATCCAGGACGTCCGGGCGGTTTGTGGCGGCGACGACAATGACGCCCTGGTCGCCGGCAAATCCGTCCATTTCGACAAGCAGCTGATTGAGCGTCTGATCGCGCTCGTCGTTACCGCCCCCCACGCCTGCGCTTCGGTGTCGTCCGACAGCATCGATCTCGTCGATAAAGACGACGCAAGGTGCGTTCTTTTTCGCCTGGGCGAACAAATCCCGCACGCGGCGCGCCCCAACGCCCACGAACATTTCAACGAACGCAGAGCCGGACATCGAGAAGAAGGGCACGCCCGCCTCTCCGGCCATAGCCCGTGCGAGCAGGGTCTTTCCAGTCCCAGGTGGCCCGCTAAGCAAGCAACCTTTGGGTATCTTTCCACCAAGCCGCTGGAATCTCTCCGGTCGCTTCAGAAACTCGACGACTTCGCTCAACTCGAACTCCGCCTCATCGATGCCGGCAACGTCCTTGAAAGTTACGGGCGGCGCATCGGTTTCGACCTGCTTCGCTTGGGATTGTCGGATGCCGAACGCCCCGCCTCCGCTCTTGGCCTGACGCTTCTGGGACCAGATCACGAAACCCGCAATCGCCACGAGCGGAAGAAGAAGCAGAATGAACAACCACAACCAGCCCGCTGAGGTCGGTCCGGTCTTGCTCTGCGCGGCAGTTATTCTTACGCGGTGATCGAGCAGCCGCGGTATGAGGCCGGCGTCCTGCGGGGCGGTCGTTTGGAAACGCTTTCCGTCAGCCAGCACACCCTTGACCATGCTGTCGGAGATCACGACCTCGCGAACATCGTTCCTGTCGATGCGATCGATGAAGTCCGAATAGGCGATCTCGAGATCGGGCTGGGCCTGTGCGGCGGAGCTATCAGCAAGATTACTACTTACCATGGCCGTGCTCCAACCGGCATCTGCGATGGCATGTGACCGCGCCTCGGGGACATGAGCAAGGCTTGCCATGAGCAGGGCAATCCCAACGCAAACTCCGGAATCAGTCAGTCTCGGCATAATGTCTGCTCCCATCCAGGCTGAGCGAGCACGCCTCGCGAACATAATCATGACGCGCGGGTCGCACGCGGCTTACAGTTCGCGAGGGGGCGTCAGATCACGTGGATCGATGAAATCGGCATGGGAGCCTTGCGATTCGACGCTGCAATGTTCGCTGCGGCATCTACCAGGCGGGAGCAGCTGAACAGTGCGGTGCCCAGTCCCCCAACGAATTAACCTCCAGCGAGTCGACAAAGTCACGAACGATCAAAAGCTCGTTCAACCGACTTCGTACATCGATTTGCCTGTTGGTGATCCGGAGCACAAACACGCCGACATTCCGAGAAACAAGTCTTCGCCCGCTGCGAGCCCTCGATCCCGCAGCTCCGCCGATACCGCTGATGTGCGGAACGTGGCCGAACCTTCTGTAAGGCCGCCGCTTCGCCTACGTCCTGCAACTTGAGATTGCTCTTTGTCTGACCAGCGGAGGCTGATCGGTTGACGGCAATGTTGTTGAGACAAGGGTTCGCGGTATGCCCATCGATAGCCAGTTTGAACGCCTTGCCATCGCGCTGGCAATCGGCCTGCTCTTTGGTCTCGAACGCGGCTGGAGCCTTCGCGAAGTACCTGAAGGAAAGCGCGCGGCCGGTCTCAGAACCTATGGTCTTTCCGGCTTGCTCGGAGGTATCAGTGCTCTTGTCGCGTCTACCGCAGGAGCGATTTTTCTCAGCTTTGCATTCCTGACGTTCGGACTGATCACGGCCGCTTTCCAATATCTAGAAGCGCGAACCGAACAAGGCTTCAGTGTTACCGGCACTGTTGCCGGACTCCTGGCGTTCCTGCTCGGAGCCTATGCAGTTCTGGGCGAGATGTCGGTGGCAATTGCATCGGCAGCGGCGGCGACGGCCATGCTCGCATTCAAGCAGCCCCTTCATGCGTGGCTGAAAATGCTCACCTGGCCGGAGATTCGTGCATTCGTCATTCTCGTCGTGATGACCGCTCTCATTGCGCCCATTTTGCCCGACAAGGCGATCGATCCATGGAACGCGATCAATCCGACCGAGATTTGGCGTTTCACGATCCTCCTCGCCGCCGTTTCCTTTCTTGGCTATTTCGCGATCCGCATCTTCGGCGAGCGAGCCGGCCTGATCGTATCCGCGCTCGCCGGCGGCCTGGCGTCATCGACCGCTGCCGCTTTGACTTTCGCGAAGATGGCAAGGGCCCATCCGGACGCCTGCTGGCTCCTTTCGGGCGCTACGCTGATGAGCTGTGCCGTCATGATGGCGCGTGTGATCGTCGTCGTCGGAATCGCCAATCCGTCGCTGCTCGGCCTCATCATGCTGCCGCTGGCGATTTCGGGCTCTGTCATCCTAATCATGGGCGCCATCTTTATTTTGCGCGCCGGCAAGCGCAACATGGAGCGACCGCAAATCGCCATGACCAGCCCGCTGGAACTGGGCACGGCCTTGAAGCTTGCCGGACTCATTGCCGGGGTCATGCTGGTCTCGAAACTTGCGGCGCAGTTCTCCGGTCCCGCCGGCGTATTCGGGCTGTCGGCGATTTCCGGATTGGCCGATGTCGATGCGATCAGTCTGTCCTTGTCCCAATTGTCCAAAGGAGCGCTCGATCCGCAGATTGCCGCGATCGGCATCGGCTTGGCGGTCACGGCGAATACATTGACCAAATCCCTATTGGGCGCACTGACGGGTTCGCCGAAGCATGGACTCATCGTGGGCGCAGGAAGCGCGGTGGCGCTCATCACAGCCGGGGGGGCCCTTTTTCTGACGATTGGCTGACGTCCGCCATGAGTGCTAATGGCCGAATATATAGCCGCAGGGTGGCGCATCATGGTTTTTGCCGAAAGAACGTGAGGCTTCGCAGTAAGAACTCGTGCAACACCACGTCCTTGCGGATGTCAATTCCCTTGATCCCGAAACGACGCGCGCATGCAGACAAGGCCAGGCCTCGCCAACTGGATAGCCAAATCCGGCCGGTTGAACCAAAATCCGGGCGAAGCATCGATTCCGGAGGATGATGGAGCATGACTGACGCGCATCCCGACGCGGGCAAACGGCTCGATCCATCGCAGCTCGTCGATGTCGAGGGACTGATCCGTGCTTATCATGACTTAGCCCCTGATCCTGGCAACGCCGGCCAGCGTGTCACGTTCGGCACTTCCGGCCACCGCGGCTCGGCGCTCGAATGCAGGTTCAACGAGGCGCATATTCTGGCGATTGCCCAAGCGGTCTGCCTTCACCGTGCAAGGACCGGCATAGACGGTCCTTTGTTCCTGGGGGTCGACACGCACGCCTTGTCGGGACCGGCGGCAAGGACAGCAATCGAGGTATTCGCAGCGAATGAGGTGGCCGTCGTGACCGACGCGCGCGACGGCTTTACGCCGACGCCAGTCATCTCTCACGCGATTCTCTCTTACAATCGCGGGCGCACGAGCGGCCTTGCCGATGGCGTCGTGATCACTCCTTCACACAATCCGCCGGAGGATGGCGGCTTCAAGTACAATCCGCCGCATGGCGGACCCTCGGAGCCGGAAGTGGCCGGCAGTATCGAGCGCCTCGCTAACGCGCTACTCGACGCCAAGCTAGGCGGCGTGCGCCGCATGCCCTACGACCGGGCCTATCGTTCATCCGCATTGTCACGGCAGGATTTCCGTTCGGCCTATGTCGACGATCTTGCCAACGTCCTCGACTTCGAGGCGATCAGCGCCTCGAGCCTGCGAATTGGCATCGACCCCCTCGGCGGCAGTTCGGTCGACTACTGGCCTGCCATCATCGAGCTTTATCGGCTCGACGCTTGCCTGGTCAGCGACACCGTCGATCCGAGCTTCGGGTTCATGCCCGCCGATCGCGATGGCCGCATCAGAATGGATTGCTCTTCGCCCTATGCGATGGCGCAGCTACTCGATCTCAAGGACCGATTCGACATATCCGTGGGCAACGATCCGGATGCCGATCGGCACGGTATTGTTACAGCCTCGCAAGGGTTGATGCCTCCGAACGACTATCTCGCCGCTTGCGTTGCCTATCTGTTCATGAACCGGCCTCAGTGGCCGCGCGACGCCGGGATCGGAAAAACGATGGTAACGAGCGCGCTTATCGATCGGCTTGCCGCGCATCTCGATCGCCCCCTGGTCGAAACGCCGGTCGGGTTCAGATGGTTCGTCGACGCCATGCTCGAAGGCAAGCTCGGCTTTGCGGGTGAGGAAAGCGCCGGAGCGACCCTGCTGCGCAAGAACGGCTCGGTATGGACTACCGACAAGGATGGAATCGCGCTCGGCCTGCTTGCTGCGGAGATCATGGCGAAGACGGGCCGCGATCCCACTGCGCTCTACGCCGAGGTGACCGCCACGATTGGAAAGCCGTTCTACCGGCGTACCGACGCTCCGGCGACGAGACGCGAGAAAGAGCAGCTCAGGCAGCTGACGCCGCACAGTTTCGAGGCTGGACAATTGGCTGGCGAAGCCGTGATCGCCATCGAAAGCGCCGCGCCATCGAGCGGCGCTCCCTTGGGCGGCGTGCGCGTACGAAGCGCGAACGGCTGGTTCGCGGCGCGGCCTTCGGGAACGGAGGATATCTACAAGATCTACGCGGAAAGCTTCCGGAGCCTCGACCATCTCGATCAGATCGAGAGCGAAGCAAAGGCGATGATCGGTGCCGCGCTTGCAGAAGCGGCCGTGCGCCACTGACGAAGTCGAAGGAAGAGAAGAATCGTGTGAATGCCGGCGCCGCGTTCGCCAGCGCCAACAATGAAAGCTGGTCGAGGCCATCCCGAGCAACGATTATCAGCGCGCCGAGAGGATTCCCTGCCGCAGGCGCTATACGATGCCATCAAGATGGAATTCTTCGGCATCCTCCAGTCTGGCCCCGCCGGTCAGGGCTGGTTCGACAGGTTTCCCAGGTTCCGGTTCCGGACTGTAAGTTTCATGCCGCCAGTGCGTCTTGAACCATATCCCCTCAGGGGGGAGCCACCAATGGAGGTATTCATGACGATCCGAGCCAAACAGAACGAGGCGCCTGACAAGAAGACGGAGTCGTCGGGATGCTGTTGCGGCAACAAGCGGGCCGCAAGTCCCGCGGAGACCGGCGGACAAGACCCGAGCGCCACCAAAGACGCGGCGACGAAGCACTCCCAAGGGTGCAAATCGACCGGCTGATGCTGTAGGCTGAACACGTGCGGCACAGCCCTTTGGGCGCCGCACCACTCTGTTCGAGGGGCCGCACGCCCCCCCTCCTTTGGCCCCTCGAACACCTGTGGCCATGCTGAACACCATCGGCGAGCCAGACCAACAACGGAGCCTTGCCTTGCCAACCGTGACACTTGAAGCCCGCGGGCTGTTCCAATGCCTTGATCATCTCGGCGTCGAAAAGCAGCTTTCAAAATGCGCTGGAGTGCTCAGCGCCGAAGCCAATCCCGCTTCCGAGAGCGTAACGGTCGTCTTTGACGAGACGCTGATAAATGTCGCCGAGTTGCGCGGCATCATCAATGACTGCGGCTTTCACTGCGGCGGCCGTCTCGTCCCCCGGCATGTCTGCGCCCGCGATGCCGTGGTGACCCCAGACGGCGACAGCCAGAACCGCGCGGGCCCCGCGTCCGGTCACGTCCATCATCACCGGCCGGGACCCGTCGCTGCTGCCGCCAAAGGGGGGCCGGCGCACGACGCCATGGCTCATGAAATGGGGCACGGCGCGGGGATGGACATGGCCGCGATGGCGCGCGACATGCGCAACCGGTTCTTCATCAGCCTGATCTTTAGTCTTCCGATCTTCGGCCTGTCTCCGATGGGGATGGACCGCCCCTTGCTTACCCCACCTTTCGGCCTGGAGCTCAACATCGCCTTGTTCCTGCTTGCAAGCGCGGCGATCCTTTATCCCGTCTGGCCCTTCGTGGTCGCCGCGATCCGAGCGCTGCGCAATGGTATTCTCAACATGGCCGTGCTCGTGTTGCTGAGCGTCGGCACCGGCTATCTGTTCAGCGTCGGCACCACCTTCTTTTTCGAGGGCCAGCAATTCTACGAAGCCTCGGCGGTTCTGCTCGTTTTCATTCTTCTTGGCCACTGGCTCGAAATGCGGGCAAGGGCCGGCGCTTCGCAGGCTATCCGCGCATTGATGGACCTGGCGCCGCCGATGGCGACAGTCCTGCGCGACGGGAAGGAGATCGAAGTGCCGACCGCCGAGGTGCTGGTCGGCGATGTCGTTCTGATCCGCCCCGGCAACAAGATCCCCGTCGACGGCGAGATTCTCGATGGCAAGTCGGACGTCGATGAATCGATGCTGACAGGAGAATCCATGCCGGTCTCCAAAGCCCCTGGCGATGCGGTCATTGGCGCCACGATCAACCGCAGCGGCAGTTTCCGCTACCGCGCGACCAAAGTGGGAGCGGATACCGCCCTCGCCCAGATCGTCAAGCTCGTCCAGGAAGCGCAAAACTCCAAGGCACCGGCGCAATTGCTCGCGGATCGCGCATCGCAATGGCTGGTGCTCGCCGCGATCGTTATCGGCCTTGCCACATTTGCCGGCTGGTACTGGGCGCTGGGTTCGACCTTGCTGTTCGCATTGACACTGACGATCACCGTGTTCGTGATCGCCTGTCCCGATGCACTCGGTCTTGCCACCCCGATGGCGGTGATGGTCGGAACCGGTCTTGGTGCGATGAACGGCATCTTGTTCAAGAATGCCGGCGCGCTCGAGGACGCGACCAAGCTTGATGTGATCATCTTCGACAAGACCGGAACGCTCACCATGGGGCAGCCCAAGGTCGTCGATGTGGTCGCGGCTGCGGAATATACGCAGGACGAGGTGCTCCGCATGGCCGGAGCGGTTGAACGCAATTCGGAGCATCCGCTTGCCATCGCGATCCTGGAGCGCGCATCGGGCATCACTTTGCCGGAAGCCCGCAATTTCGCCAACCGCGAGGGCAAGGGCGCAGGTGCCGAAGTCGAAGGTGCATCCGTGGTGGTCGGGAACCGTCAGGTAATGGAGGATGAAAACGTTCCATTGGGCGCGCTTGCGGAACCCGCCGAGCGGTTGAAGGGCGCCGGCCGCACGGTTGTCCATGTCGCCCGCGGCGGCGAGATACTGGGCCTGATCGCGATTGCCGATGCACCTCGCCCCACCGCCAAGGCGACCGTCGCCGCACTGCGCGAACGCAAGGTCAAGGTCGCGATGCTCACCGGCGACAATGCGGGCACGGCCAAACGGATCGCCGCGGAACTCGGCATCGACATCGTGCTCGCCGATGTCCTGCCGGGGCAGAAGGCCGATAAGGTCAAGGAACTGCAGGCGCAAGGCCAGCGGGTCGGCATGGTCGGAGATGGCGTCAACGATGCGCCCGCCCTGACGCAGGCCGATGTCGGATTCGCCATCGGCGCGGGAACCGACGTCGCCATGGAAAGCGCGGACGTCGTCCTGATGAAGAGCGATCCCTTCGACATTGTCGGTGCGATCACCCTGTCGCGTGCGACATTGCGCAAGATGCACCAGAATCTCTGGTGGGCGGTGGGTTACAACATCATCGCCTTCCCGCTCGCCGCCGGCGTGCTCTATCCCGTGCTGCTGAGCCCGGAGATTGCTGCGCTCGCCATGTCGGGCAGTTCCGCGCTTGTTGCCATCAACGCGCTGATGCTCAAGCGGACCAGGCTGACGGGTGTTGGCCGCGGCAGGATGCCGGCCGGGAGCGCAGCACAGGACTCGCCAGTTCCGGCGACCGCGATGTGATCCGATTTTCGGCTACCTCTTCGATCTCTTGCGAAACGGCGAAACAATGGCTTCTTCATCCACTCAAACCAGCGGAACATTACCAACTTCGGCGGCGCCGTCGCGGCAATCAGGAAACCGTCCTCCCCAATCACTGGGCGAAGCGCGAAAACGAATTCTATCCGGCTTCGGGCCCATTCCGGATATTCTCAAATGGCTCCACCCGATGCGGACGAGCCGCTATCTCCTTTCCGAGGTACTCAATCCCTGGATGCGCGGTGCCGCAATGTTGGCGGGTGCGATCTCGCCAAGGCGCAAGCCGCTGTCACCTGACCAGTCGTTGGTTCAGCGGGAAAGAGACGTAATCGGCGCGATCACCCAAGCGCTCGAGGACGCGCGGCGAGCCAGGGACAAAACCGGCGAGCAGATCTTTGGCTGGCTGTACGGCTTTGCGGGCAGCAGCCATGCCTAGCAATGGTCGCCCCCCGCAGCCCCAACTGCGAGCAGCTGCAGGCGATGCCATTCTGGTTATCAACAGCGGCTCGTCGAGCGTGAAGTTCGCGCTCTTTTCGACCAAGGATCCCCCAGCGCGCCTCTGGTCAGGGGCCATCGACCGCATCGGCCTTGCACATGGCCGTTTTCACGCCGTTGACGCAGCAGGGACGACGGCGTTCGATGAAACGGCAGAAGTCGCTGACCACGACATGGCTCTGCATCTGCTTTTGGATGCGATCGACCGGCACACCGCCGGAGACGGTTTGGCGGCAGTCGGGCACCGCATTGTCCATGGCGGCGCGGAATGTGATTGCGCCACATTCGTAACCGAGACGCTGGAGGCGCGGTTGCGCGAGTTCGTGCCGCTTGCTCCGCTGCATCAACCGCACAATCTGGCCGGAATCACCGCAGTCCGCAACGCTCGCCCAGACCTGTCCCAAATCGCCTGCTTCGATACCGCCTTTCATCATGGCATGCCGCACCTCGCAACCCTGACGGGTTTGCCGCGCGAGTTGCGTGACCAAGGCATCCGCCGTTACGGCTTTCATGGCCTCTCCTACGAATATGTCATTGAACGGCTGCGCAGCGAGGAGGTCGACGTCGATGGCGAGCGCGTCATCGTTGCCCATCTCGGGAACGGGGCTTCGATGTGCGCGCTGAAGGGCGGCAGAAGCGTCGAGACGACGATGGGTTTCAGCACATTGAGCGGTCTGCCCATGGGGACGCGCTGCGGCGACCTCGACCCGGGCATCATCCTTTACTTGCTGACAGAGATGGACTTGTCCGCAGATCGGCTCCGGCATCTCCTTTACGAGGAATCGGGACTGCTGGGACTGTCCGGTTTCAGCCGCAACATGCAGGAATTGCTGGCGCGGCCCACAGACCATTCCGCTCTCGAGGCCGTAGCGTACTTCTGCTACCAGGCGCGCTCACACCTGGCAGCACTGACCGCCGTCTTGGGCGGCCTCGATCGCCTCGTATTCACCGGCGGAATCGGCGCCAATGCCCCCATGGTTCGCGCCGACATTTGCGCGGATCTCGGCTATCTGGGCGTCGCCCTGGATCCCACGCGCAACACAGCTGGTGCACGCGTCATCTCGTCGGCTGCGGGCCGTGTCGTTGTTGAAGCATTCGCAACCGACGAAGAACAAATGATAGCGCAGCACATGCGCCGGCTGCTGGCCGCGCAGCCCGCAAGGCAGGTGGCGTGAACTTGACCCCCCCTGCCCCACATCTGCAGCGCCTCGTCGAACAGGCAACCGGCCTTGGACCCATACGCGTTGCTGTAGCTGATGCCGCGCAATCGGAAGTTCTGGAAACTATGCGCGAAGCGCAGGGACTCGGCTTGGTCGAGCCGCGTCTCGTTGGCGATCCGGAGGCGATCGCCGCGATCTGCAGCGATATCGAATGGACGCCGGCGCCTGATTGGATGGTCCCCGCCGGTTCGGGAATTGCCGCAGCAGCAAAAGCTGTGGAACTCGCCCGCGAGGGCAAGGCCGATGCAGTGATGAAAGGACATATCCACACCGACAGCCTGATGCACGCTTTGCTCGACAAGGAACTTGGGCTGCGTGTGCCAAGCGAGCGGGTCAGTCATGTCTTCCTGGTCGACGTCGCAACCCGGTCAAGACTCCTGGGGATTACCGACGCGGCGATCAACATCGCGCCCGACCTCAGCGCCAAGGCCCAGATCCTGCAAAATGCGATCAACCTGTTCCAACTCCTCGGGGTCGAGACGCCAAAGGCCGCCGTCCTCTCGGCGATAGAGACGGTCAATCCCGAAATCGTCTCGACACTCGATGCGGCATGTCTGACGCTCATGGCGCAGCGCGGACAAATCACCGGCGCGCTGGTCGACGGCCCGCTCGCCTTCGACAATGCCATCTCGAGCCAGGCAGCCGCGGACAAAGGGATTGTTTCAGCCGTGGCCGGTGACGCAGACATTCTGCTCGTGCCGGATCTAGTCTCGGGAAACATCCTCGCGAAAAACCTTGAATATCTGGCGGGAGCCACTGCGGCCGGGATCGCGGTCGGTTTGGCGGTGCCGGTGGCGCTGACGTCGCGCGCGGATCCGGTGCCGGCACGGCTGGCCTCGCTCGCTGTGGCAGCGCTGATGCACCACCGCAGACCAATAACTCCGACGGCGCTGCACCCGTTCGAGGCAAGTCTTCACTGCGCGCCGCAGCCCGAGCGTGCCTGCTGTCCGCTTGCGAAATGATCATGTCCCACGCTCAGCCATCCCTCACGCGGACCGGGACCGGAAACGATCGGCCAGCCCCCCAGTCCCCTATCCGCGCACCACACACGCACCCGGCTTTCGCCCGTGAAGATGTAAGCAACCAGGTGACGGTTATCGGCGCGGGTCCGGCGGGCCTCGTTTGCGCGATTGCTCTCGCGCGTGCTGGGCGTCGCGTTCTCGTGCGCGAGTGGCATCGCAATGTCGGCATGCGGTTTCACGGGGACTTCCAGGGCCTCGAGAACTGGAGCGGCGAAACGGATGTGTTGGATGACCTGCGCGCTGCCGGCATCGAGCCGACCTTTGACCATCATGGTGTGACCCGGGGCACGGTCTATGATTCCCGTGGCAGTCATTATCAGGTACAGAGTGCGCGCGCCCTATTCTATCTTGTTCGACGGGGAAGCGACGAAGGTTGCCTCGATCATGCGTTGTTGCGCCACGCGATTGCGGCTGGGGTAGAGGTCAGGTTCGAAGACCGGGCGAGTGACGCCGAAGGAAATGCTGTCCTCGCGATCGGCCCGAGACGGGCAGACATCATCGCCGTCGGGTATGTGTTTGAGACCCACATGGCAGACGGGAGCTGGCTCGTCCTGGATGAGCGCCTCGCCCCGCGCGGTTACGCTTATCTGCTGATCCACGCTGGCCGCGGCACGCTCGCCAGCTGTATGTTGAAGGGCTTCAAGCAGCAGGCGGTCTATCTGGAGCGAACCGTTGCCTTCTTCCGCAGTCAACTGGGGCTGACAATGCGCGCCGCAAAGCCGTTTGGCGGCTTCGGCAATTTCCGGATTCCACGCTCGGCCATCCAAGGCGGTCACCCCGTGATTGGCGAACAGGCCGGGTTCCAGGATGCGCTGGCGGGATTCGGCATGCGCTACGCCATTCGATCGGGCCTGCTCGCGGCACGCAGCATCCTTGAAGCCAGAGACTATTCCAGCCTATGGCGCGAAGAACTACGGCCGCTGCTTCGTGCCGGTATGGTCAACCGCTTCATCGTCAATCTCATCGGTGAGCGGGGCTGGCCAGCCGTGGAGAAGCTGCTCACGCACGGCGACGCGCGCATTGCGCTCCAGCGAATGTACAGGCCCTCGATAGCGAGCCGAATCCTTTTTCCGATAGCGCAGCTACACCATCTCGGAACCTCTCGCGATCCGAGTTGCGATCACATCGATTGCGATTGCGTGTGGTGCCAGCACCAGGCCGAACACAAACCTCCTATCGCTGACCGGAACAGCAGGGGCGGAAGTACGCCGACTGGTTCCACTCGAGCGGATCGAGGTGAGCATTTATGAACACTGAAGCCAGTTCTTCAAATTGTGGCGTGGTCGTTTCAGTGCGCGGCAGTGTCGTTGACGTTCGTTTCGCCAGCCGTTTGCCGCAGATATATTCGGTGCTGCGAGCTGGTCCGGACAAACAGATCGTGATTGAAGTTCTGGCTCAGCAAGATGCACATCATGTGCGAGGAATTGCCTTGACGCCCACACAGGGCCTCGCTCGCGGAATGATCGTCGAGGACACGGGCGGACCCTTGAAAGCACCGGTGGGCAAGGCAGTGCTCTCGCGAATGTTTGATGTGTTTGGCAATGCCATAGATCGCGAACCTGCAGTGTCGGGCGTCAAATGGCGTTCGGTGCATAATGCACCGCCGCCGCTTATGCGACGTTCCACAAGATCCGAAGTCTTTGAGACAGGCATCAAGGTCATCGATATCCTCGCACCGCTGGAGCGCGGCGGCAAGGCGGGCCTTTTTGGCGGAGCCGGCGTCGGCAAGACGGTGCTGCTGACCGAAATGATCAACAACATGGTCGGTCAAAATGCCGGCGTAAGCATTTTCTGCGGCATTGGTGAGCGTTGTCGGGAGGGTGAAGAGCTTTACGATGCCATGAAGCAAGCGGGGGTGTTGCCGAATATGGTGATGCTCTTCGGCCAGATGAACGAGCCGCCTGGCGCCCGATTTCGCGTCGGGCACGCCGCGCTGACGATGGCCGAATATTTCCGAGATGAAGAGCACCGCGACGTGTTGCTGCTAGTCGATAACATCTTTCGCTTCATCCAGGCAGGAATGGAAGTGTCGGGCCTGATGGGCCAGATGCCGTCGCGGCTCGGCTATCAACCCACCATGGGCACCGAGCTGTCGGGGCTGCAAGAGCGGATCGCCAATACCGATACTGGCGCCATCACCTCGATCCAGGCGGTCTACGTGCCGGCCGACGATTTTACCGATCCGGCGGCTGTGCACACCTTCTCGCACCTTTCCGCGTCGATCGTGCTCTCACGCAAACGGGCCAGCGAAGGCCTGTTCCCGGCTGTCGACCCCCTGCAATCCAGTTCCAAGATGGCCACACCAGGCGTGGTCGGCGAGCGGCATTACCGCCTGGCGCGGGAAATCCGGCGCACGCTCGCACAATATGATGAGCTCAAGGACATTATCGCCATGCTTGGGCTGGAGCAGCTTTCGCCGGAAGACCGCAACGTCGTCGCACGCGCCCGCCGGCTGGAGCGGTTTCTCACGCAACCCTTTTTCACGACAGAGCAGTTCACCGGACTTACGGGTAAACTGGTCAGCCTCGAGGACGCGCTGAACGGCTGCGAGCGGATATTGCGCGACGAATTCAAGGATTATCCCGAAAGCGCACTCTACATGATCGGGGCGATCGACGAGGCAAAGACAAGTTCGCAATCTGAGCATGCCATCTGATCATGAACCTCAAAATCCTCTTGCCCTTCGATATCTTCACCGAGAAAACCGGCGTGTCGCGGATTGTCGCCGAGACGCATCATGGTTCGTTTGGTATTCTCCCTCGCCGTCTTGATTGCGTGGCGGCACTGACGGCCGGAATACTGACTTACGAGACTCCGTCAGAGGGGGAAGTATTTCTCGCTGTGGACGAAGGGGTGCTCGTCAAGGCTGGTGCTGACGTTCTTGTATCGGTGCGTCGCGCGCTGGGCGGAACAGACCTTGGTCAGTTGCGTGAAGCAGTCGAGCAGGAATTTCTGACACTTGACCGCCAGGAACAGAGCCTGCGCTCGATATTGGCGAAAATGGAAAGTGACCTCATCCACCGCATGGCGAGTATTCGCAATGACTGACCCGTCCCGCAAGAGGCGCGTGAAGCCGCGCCAGTCGCTCAGCCGACAGGTCGGCTTGAAGGCGGCGCGAAAGCTCAAGGCACGGCGCAATCCAGGACAAGGCGTCTGGTTCGGTTTGGGAATGATGGGCCTTATCGGCTGGTCGGTGGCGATTCCGACGCTGCTGGGCGCTGCCCTCGGGTTCTGGCTGGATCAACGCTATCCGGGTAGGCATCCCTGGACCCTGGCGCTGCTGGTGGCTGGCCTCGCCATCGGCTGTCTCAACGCCTGGCATTGGATGGCCAGGGAACAAAAGGAGATGCAGAGCGAACGGGAGGACGATCATGAATGAAACAATGATACTGGCAGCGCCTGTGTTCCTCGGCTTTCTGCTCGGCGTATTCTTCTTTGGCGGCCTTTGGTGGACGGTGAAGAGGGCAATCCCGTCGCAACGCCCGGCACTTTGGTTTTCGGCCAGTTTGCTGGTGCGAACGAGCATCGCCATGGCGGGCTTCTATCTTGTCGGCGGCAATGCCTGGGCGCGGTGGCTGCTGTGCCTCCTGGGCTTCATCCTGGCACGGTTTTTCGTGAACTCGCTGACCCGTTCGTCAAGACCCAACCCACCCGATTTGCCAGCGGAGATCCGCTATGCGCCTTAGCCCCGACGATATGATCTTCTGGCAATACGGGTTCATCAAGTTCAACGCCACAATTGCGTTCACATGGGGCCTCATGTTCGTGCTTGCCGTCGGCTCCAGGCTCATCACTCGGAAGCTCTCGACCGGTCTGCACCGATCCCGATGGCAGAATCTGCTGGAAATCATTGTCACGGGCATCGAAAAGCAAATCGAAGATGTCGGTCTCCGACACCCAAGAAAATACATCGGTTTTCTGGGCACGCTCTTTCTGTTCCTGGCTTTGGCCAGCCTTTTCACCATCCTCCCCGGCTATGAACCGCCCACGGGATCGCTATCGACCACGGCCGCTCTCGCGCTCTGCGTTCTGGTGGTGGTGCCGTTTTCCGGAATCAAGGAGCAGGGGCCGGGTAGCTACCTCAAGTCATATCTCGAGCCGACAGCCATCATGCTGCCGTTCAACATCATCAGCGAACTGTCGCGCACATTGGCGCTGGCCGTTCGTCTGTTCGGCAACATGATGAGTGGAACGATGATACTCGCGATCCTGCTGACCGTCACGCCGTTTATCTTCCCGGTCGTCATGAGCGCGCTTGGTCTGCTCACCGGCATGGTGCAGGCCTATATCTTCAGCATTTTGGCTACGGTCTATATCGCGGCCGCCACACGCGGCCGCACGGCCAGGTCCGTATCAACCCCAGAACCCAGAACATGAAACGCGGCAACAAGAGGAGGCATTATGGACAGTATGACGCTCATTGGCATCGCTTCAATAGTCACCGCCGGGCTGACGATTGCGCTCGGGAGCATCGGACCCGCGCTCGGTGAGGGCCGTGCGGTCTCGACAGCATTGAGTTCGCTGGCACAACAGCCCGATGCCGCAAGCACCATCACGCGCACCTTGTTTGTCGGCTTGGCGATGATCGAGTCGGTCGCGATCTATTGCTTCGTGCTCTCGATGATCCTCGTTTTCGCAAACCCATTCTGGAACCACGTCATCGCACAAGCCGCGGGAAAGTGATCGATGCTCATCGATTGGTTCACTGTCGGCGCGCAAGCGCTCAACTTTCTCATTCTGGTGTGGTTGCTGAAGCGCTACCTCTACAAGCCGATCCTCGACGCACTCGATGCCCGGGAAAGGCGAATTGCCGCAGAGCTCGCTGACGCTGACGCGAAGAAGTCCGAGGCGCAAGAGGAACGCGACCTGTTCCTTCACAAGAACGAACAGTTCGACGAGCAGCGTGCGGCGCTCATGAACGAAGCGATGGAAGAGGTGAAGGCGGAGCGTCGGCGGCTTCTCGATGAGGCGAGAACGGCGGCCGATGCGCTGAGTGCCAAACGCCAGGAAGCGTTGCGCGCCGAAGCCGACAATCTCAATGACGCCATACGCCGTAAAACCCAACAGGAAGTGTTCGCCATCGCGCGGAAGACGCTGAAAGATCTCGCCGCGGTCAGCCTTGAAGAGCGTATGACCGAAATGTTCGTCCAACAGGTGCGCACGATGAAAGGCGGAACAAAAGAGACCCTCGCTCAGACGCTCGAAGCTGCGTCCGAGCCCGTGCTCGTCCGCAGCGCCTACGGCTTGTCGGGCGAGCAACGTGCTACGATTGAGCAAGCGCTCACGGAGACGTTCTCGGCCGATATTCCCTTGCGGTTCGAGACCGCGCCAAGCCTGGTGAGCGGAATCGAATTAATCACGAATGGACAAAAGATAGCCTGGTCCATCGCGGACTACCTCACTGCGATGGAAAAGGTGGTTGCCAGCCTTCATCAAGACAAGGATCTGGTTGATACCGCAACCGGACCGCCGACAACGCCCAAAGCCGGATCAAAGGCCGATAAACCAAAACCCGAAACGCAACGCCAATGACAGCCAGGTCCGAAACCCTACAAAGTGCATTCGACTCTGCATTTGCAGGAATCGGTCAGACGCGGAAGGTATTCGCACCGCAGCTGGCACCAAGAGAGGTGGGAACCATCACCAGTATTGCGACCGGGGTCGCCAAGGTCTCCGGGCTCCCCGAAGTCGGCTTCGAGGAGCTGATACGCTTTCCCGGCGACGTGCTCGGCATGGCATTCAATGTTGATGACAGTGAAACCGGCGTCGTTCTGCTCGGCGCGTATTCTCATTTGAACGCGGGCGATGAGGTCGAGCGAACAAGCCGAGTCATGGATGTTGCCGTGGGCGAAGGCCTGCTGGGCCGCGTTATCGACCCCCTTGGCCGGCCACTCGATGGCAACGGACCGGTCGTCGCCAGCGACCGTTTGCCTATTGAGCGCACGGCACCGCACATCATGGATCGCGCAGCTGTGACGATCCCTCTGCAAACCGGGATCAAGGTCATCGATGCGCTCATTCCGATAGGGCGCGGCCAGCGCGAGTTGATTCTCGGCGACCGCCAGACCGGCAAGACCGCCATCGCTATCGACACTATCCTCAACCAGCGCGACCAGAACGTGCTGTGCGTCTATTGTGCGATTGGCCAGCGCGCGTCCGCCGTCGCCAAAGCGGTAGCGACCCTGCGTGAAGCGGGCGCGCTCGACTACACTGTCGTTGTCGTCACCGAAGGCAATGACCCGCCCGGTCTCGCCTTTATCGCCCCATATGCCGCGACCAGTATCGCAGAGCATTTCATGGAGCAGGGCCGCGATGTTCTCATCGTTTATGACGATCTCACGCAACATGCGCGCGCCTATCGCGAATTGTCCCTTCTGTTGCGGCGCCCGCCCGGCCGCGAGGCCTTTCCCGGCGACATCTTCTACATTCACGCACGATTGCTCGAACGAGCAACCCATTTGCGCGAAGAACTCGGAGGCGGGTCGATCACCGCCCTGCCCATCATTGAAACCGAAGCACAGAACATCTCCGCCTACATTCCGACCAATCTCATTTCGATCACCGATGGGCAGATATATCTCTCGCCGTCGCTGTTCGAATTGGGCATCCTGCCCGCTGTCGACGTCGGCAAATCGGTTTCGCGCGTCGGCGGCAAGGCACAGCGTTCCGCCTACCGCGCCGTCGCAGGCGATCTCAAGCTTGCCTATGCGCAGTTCGAGGAACTCGAGACCTTTGCCCGCTTTGGTGCCCGATTGGATGAAGCCACCCGCAAGACGATCGAACATGGACAGCGTATCCGCGCGTGCCTGCAGCAGGGGGAAGGCGCGCCAGTGCCGGTGCCGGCGCAAATCGCTGTCTTGCTTGCGGCAACCGCCAAGCTCTTCGATACCGTCGCGCTCGAGCAGATGCCCGATGCCGAGCTCGCCGTCCAGAAGGCGGCCGTGCACATACCCGCTCAAGTGCGCGAACGATTTGAAAGCGCCGGCAAGCTCAGCGACGAGGATCGCTCGACTATCGTTGAAATTGCCAGAGCGGCCGTCGCGCCTTTCCAAGCCGCGCCGAAGGCCCAGATTACCGCAGGATCGCCCGGCACCCTAGAACTGCAGAACACTTCATCGCGGCCTGTGGCAGGCGGACGAGAACGATCATGAGCGATACCATCGAGAGCCTGCGGCGAAAAATCAACAATGCCAGCGATCTCCAATCCGTCGTCCGGACAATGAAAGCCTTGGCCGCGTCGAACATTGGCCAATATGAAAGATCGGTCCATGCGCTGGCCGACTATAATCGAACCGTGGAATTGGGATTGGGCGCCTGGTTTCGGGAAAACCGGGTAGCGTCCCCGATAGCGGAGAGAAATGAAACCGATCAGGCCGATGCGGTTGGCGCTGTCGTATTCGGATCTGACCAAGGACTGGTCGGGAGGTTTAACGATATTGTCGCCGATCATGCGATCAAGACACTTGATGCTCTGACTGGCAAAGCTCAGGTCTGGGCTATAGGCGAGCGTGTTCATGCTCGTCTCGCGGATGCGGGCCTACCGCCGGTTGGCCTTCTTGCTGTTCCCAATTCTGTCCAGGGTATCACTGCCTTTGTCGCACAGCTTCTGTTTGAAAGCGAAGGGCTTCAGGCTGACTCTGCGCAAACCAGCCTTTGGGTGTTCCATAACCGGCCCATGGCCGGAGCCCTATTCGAACCGGTTGGTCAGCGTTTGCTGCCACTCGACGCCCAGTGGCAAGACGATGTCGCAAGTATGCGCTGGCCAACAGGAAACTTGCCCCAGATCGTGGGCACCGGACCTGAGACTACCGGCGCACTCATCCGCGAATATTTGTTCATCTCGCTCTTTCGGGCCTGTGCCGAATCCCTCGCTAGCGAGAATGCGAGCAGACTGGCGGCCATGGAGCGAGCCGACAAGAACATCAGTGAGATGCTGGCGCAGTTGAATAGCGCGTTCCAGCAGTTGCGCCAGACGGGCATCGACGAGGAACTTTTCGATGTAATTTCCGGCTTCGAGGCGTTGACCACATCGAGGCCACGGCGGATGGATGGAGGCGAAGGTCAGATTCAAAGCCTGTCCGATGGGAACCGCGAGCGCGAACCGGACCGGGAAAAGAGTCCATCGGTGTGAGGCTTGGGACCATTCGCCATCCCACATGCTCGCGGCAACTTGCCAATCGCATGATTTTACGCTGGAGTTCGCCGGAGCGTGAAGCGCCCTGGGCAGACGAAATTTGACTGCCGGTTCGATCACCAGACTCCTTGCCGTGATGCTGCTCTGGGCGGGGTGCTTCCCGCTCATCACCATTGGTCTTGACCTGGCGCCTCATGTTGCCTTTGCGGCCATGCGCGCTGCAATCGCGGGACTGAGCCTCATTCTGCTGGGCATTTTCCTGGGCCGGCCCCTCCCCCACGATATTCGTATCTGGATCTTGATCGTTGCTTCGGGTCTAGGTGCAACTTCCCTTGGGTTCCTGGGAATGTTCCATGCCGCCGAATATGTTTCACCCGGTATTGCTACTGTCATCGCGAATACGCAGCCGCTTTTGACCGCGCTTCTCGCCCACAGCATCTTGCAGGAACGGCTTAGCTCTTGGGGCAAGGCGGGACTTGTCCTGGGCCTGCTTGGCGTTGTCGCTATCGCCTGGCCTGCAGTCGCTTCAAACAATATGCCCAATTACCGTTTTGGCATCGCCTATGTCGGCCTCGCGGCGACAGGGGTTGCGCTAGGCAATATCGGCATCAAGCGTCTCACGGGTCAAACCGACGCGGTCATGGCAATGGGCTTCCAACTGGCGATCGGGGCAATTCCTCTGGCGCTCCTATCATCAGCGAGCGAAGATTGGACTTCGATTTCCTGGACAGCACAGTTTGCCGCCATATTATTCACCCTGGCCATTTTGGGCACGTCCGCCGCATTTTGGCTGTGGTTCACAGCCCTGGAACAGGTTGGCCTCACCCAGGCAAATGCCTTCACCTTCCTGGTGCCGATCATCGGCCTGGCGATCGGCACGGCTCTGTTCGGCGAACGGCTGACATGGACACAGGCCGGAGGCGCCATTCTGATCCTCGGCGGCATCCTTCTCGTGCAGCGTGCCAGTCACAGGCCCAAGCCAAGTGACCCCTGTGGCCGGCCGAACGAGGAGAGACTACAATAGGAAAGGGGCGAGATGGTGCGAATCTTGGAATTCGAATGATAATCCTAATGTTTGACAGGCGTTCCCGACAACCCGGGCCAGGAATGAAGCCGGTCCGATCGATGGCGGTGGCCCCACAATTGCTAGTGCGCTCGAAATCTGAACCGCATACCGACGACTACTGTAATGGGGACGTGAATCATGCGTCTTTTTGGTTGAAGCGGATCATCAACTGATGGCCTGAATGGGGTGCAAGATATGGACTACGAGAGACATGATCGGTCAATGGGCGCGAGGACCAACGGTTCGACCTGGCGCATCGCGCTCGCCTTTGTCGCCTTTGCCGGAATCGCGGCATTCTTCCTTCTGGCCGAACACCGGGCGCATATGCTCGGAATTCTTCCGTGGGCGCTACTACTGCTGGCCTGTCCGCTGTTGCATATGTTCATGCATGGCGGGCATGGCGGACACGACCACCTCGATCATGGAAGGAGCCGGCCCGGCACCGACACGGCAAATGACCCGCCAGCCGGTTCCGGCTCCCACCGCCACTGATCCGGAGACCAGACCATGCACAGCGAAGCACCCGCATATGGGCTCTGGGGTCTGGCATTCGTGAATGCCGCGATCTTCATCTTTTTCGCATTCAGCTTCTTCAAGCCGCAAACAAAGCGTGACTGGCGCTCGTTCAGCGCCTTCAGCGCCTTTCTCGTTGCTCTGTTCGCGGAAATGTATGGCTTCCCGCTGACCATCTATCTGCTCTCGGGGTGGCTCCAGAGCCGCTATCCGGAGGTGAACTGGTTCTCGCATGACGCCGGACACCTCCTCGAAGAACTGTTCGGGTGGCAGGCCAACCCCCATTTCGGGCCATTTCATATTGCGAGCTTCGTTCTGATCGGAGGCGGCTTCTGGCTTATTTCGAGCGGGTGGGCCCGCCTCTACCGCGCGCAAAAGAACAATCTCCTCGCGACAGAAGGCATTTATTCCTATGTGCGGCATCCGCAATATGACGGGTTCATTCTCATCATGCTCGGGTTCCTGTTCCAATGGCCGACCGTGCTGACCCTCGCGATGTTCCCGGTCCTCACCTTCATGTATGTCCGCTTGGCGCGAAACGAAGAGCGCGAAGCGCTCGCGACTTTCGGCGAAGAATACCGCGCGTACATGAAACGGGTTCCCGGCTTTATCCCGCGATGGTCGAAGTTCTCGTCCACCCATCATTCCAACCCGCCATCCTGAGAGCACGAATGCCCTTGGCGGGGACGATTGTTATGGGTCGACTTGTTATCGCGAAGGACGGACCGAAGAAGTCCGCGCAGAGCCTGAAAGTGAAGAGGTGCAGATGAGCACGAATGAAAAGGAGAAGCACTCCTATGCCGAGCAGCTTCGTGCGCTCCAGGTCGGGCTCAGCGCCCTGCAGCGGCAGATCATCGCCGATGGCCGCAAATTGCTGATCATTTTCGAAGGAAGGGATGCGGCAGGCAAAGACGGGACGATCAAACGAATCGTCAAGCATCTCAGCCCACGCGAAACGCGCGTGGTCGCGCTGGGTCCACCTTCGGACCATGATCGCAGATCCTGGTATTTCCAGCGCTGGACGAGTCATCTCCCGGCTGCAGGAGAGATCGTTCTGTTCAACCGCAGCTGGTATAACCGCGCTGGCGTCGAGCGGGTAATGGGATATTGTACAGACGCCGAGTATGAGGAATTCATGGCGACCGTGCCGATGTTCGAGCAGCTTCTAGCTCATTGCGGCATCACATTGGTCAAATATTATCTCGATATCTCGAAGTCGGAGCAGAAAAAGCGCCTTGCGGCAAGACGGAAGGATCCCCTCAAGCAGTGGAAGATCAGCCCGGTTGACGATGAAGCCACAAAGCGCTGGGACGCTTACAGCACGGCTCGCAACGAAATGCTTGCGCGCACGCACAGCATCGCCGCACCGTGGACCGTGGTTCGAGCCGACGACAAACATCACACGCGACTTTCGCTGATCAGCGATTTGCTGAGCCGTCTCGGCGAAGCGTCACACGCCGATCATGGCCTGCCGGATCCGAACGCCGTCTTCCTCTATGACAATGCTGCGCTGGGACAGGGTCTTATCGCGCCGTGATGAGGGCGATCCGATTGACCTGGCTCTGTCGGGGCAGCGCGCACGTTCGCCGGCTGGTTCCGACCAGCGGGAGCGTTGTAGCCCGGCAAGACCGAAGCCATGCGTCGTGGCCACCTCACAATGGTCTCGCCACGAACGCGGTCGACCATCTTCTCCCGGCAATGGCGATCCCCGCCGCAAGGGCTTGCTCCAGTTTGGCCTTCCCGCCGACAGCGAAGCAGGGCTGACATGTGCTTCTCAGCCGAAGCCAGCTTTGCAGCCGCTGCCGTGCTCCTGCCAGCCGGGCTCGCGAGCAGCTATATCGCATTCCGGACAGATCGCCGTTATCTCGGAATCTGCGCCCTGCCCTTCCTGTTCGGCATCCAGCAGTTGTTCGAAGGCCTGGTCTGGACGTCCGGCTCTGCAAGCGATCTCGCGGCGGTCCAACGTTTCACGCTTGCGTACATGTTCTTCTCCTGGCTGGCCTGGCCGGTCTGGGTGCCCTCGGCAATCTTCTTTCTCGAACCGGGCCACCGCAAACCGCTTTATCTCGGCTTTACCGTCTTGGGCGCGGTCCTCGGCGGTGGACAATACCTGCCCTATTTTGTGCATGAAGACTGGATGTCCGTGACATTTCTTCCGCATGCGATTTCCTATGGCGGAATCATGCTGTTCGATTTTCTTGTCGCCCGCGAGCTTACCGTCGTCATCTATTTCACCGCGGTCATTTTGCCTCTGCTTCTCGCTTCGCGCCCCGAGGTTCGGATATTTGGACTTCTGGTCGCATTCGTATTTTTGGTGACCAATCTCTTTTTCCGTTTTGCTTATATTTCGGTCTTTTGCTTTGGCGGCGCGCTGATGTCCCTCTATCTTTTGGCGATGATCTGGTGGAAAGCTCGCGAGCCAGGCACCGATACGGCCACCAACGTAACCGATGGGCCCGTAGCGGAGAAGTCTGCCGGATAACGTGGCAAAGACAACTGAGACCGCGCTTGTGAATTCGATTGTGACTATGCCTCCCAGCCCGAGTGCCGGCGACGCGGCTTGTGGCGTGGCCGTCATGCTTGGCCGGGAAGGCGCCATTATCGCGGTCAAAGAGGGAGACCGGCCTCTCGCGGTTCGACTGGCCGCCGCCGTCGGAACACAGGAGAGGTCCGTGGCCGCGCCAGCGATAACGCTGAACCAAGGGAGGGCGCTCGACGCTCTCCTTACCTATGGCGTTATCGTCAACGCAGCTGGCGTTCCGTCGCCGAGCAACCAACTTCCGCGCTCTGACGATGTCGCGTATCCGTCGAGCTTTCCCGCAGGGCGCCGCTGCCGGCGAGAATCTCGCTCCAGATTGACGAATTGCGTAACATCGCCCGAGGGAGATTTGACCAGAGCCGTTTGGCATGGGCCCCGATGAAAGGGAACTGACCGTGACAAATCTCGGTGCTATCGACCCTCTCGGCCTTGGCTACTTCGCGGTCGAATGGGCAATTCGGATTATAATGCTGGTGGTCGTGCCGTTCCGGCGCTCGCCCGAAGCCGCGCGCGGCTGGCTGCTTCTCGTCTTCTTCCTGCCGATCCCGGCGCTCGTTCTCTATCTGATAATCGGACGCCCCACCTATCCACGGTGGCGGAGGCGGCGCTTCGACGCTGCCCAAGATCTCCTCGCCAGAGCCTCGCGCGAAATCAAACATTCACAGCATTGCTGTCGGCCGGACTTGCCGGAACGATTCTTGCCGGCCGCGCTTCTGATCGAACAGCTTGGCCAGTTCCCGACGCTCGGTAGCAATAGTGTTGAATTTCTATCGGACTATGACGGCATGGTAGACCGACTGGTCGCCGACATCGAGAACGCCGCCGACCATATTCACATCCTGATGTATATGTTTGCCGACGATCTCACCGGCGGGCGAGTAGTCGATGCGCTGCTGCGGGCGGCTGAACGCGGCGTCGCATGCCGGGTATTGATCGACGCTCTGGGCTCGCGTCCCTGGGCGCGCCGCCTGAGACGGCGCCTCGCATCGGGCGGCGTCGAGATTGAACGTGCACTTCCCGTCACCTTCTTCCAGCGGCGCTCAACGCGGGTCGACCTGCGCAATCACCGCAAGATCGTCATCATCGACGGGCGCTACGGCTACATCGGCTCTCAGAATCTGATAGCGGCGGAGTTCTCTCCGGGTCTCGTCAACAGCGAACTTGTAGCGCGAACCAGCGGGCCGGTCGTACTCGAATTCCAGGCCGTGTTTGTCGCCGACTGGTTTCTCGAGACAGGGCGCGTACTGGACAGTCCAGCGCTCTTCCCCCATCACCATCCACGCGCCGGAGCCGTTGCCCAACTGTTACCCAGCGGTCCCGATTACCCCATATCCGGTGCAGAACGGCTGATCGTCGCGCTCGTCCATGGCGCTCGTCACCGCATCGCGATCACCACACCCTATTTCATTCCCGACGAGGCCTTGTTGAAGGCGCTGCAAACAGCAGTCCTGCGCGGCGTCGAGGTTAGACTTATATTATCGCGTATTGCCGATCACCCCTTGGTCGGTCTTGCGCAGCGTTCCTATTATGATGAACTGCTGCGGGCCGGAGTCGCCATTCACCTATTCGATGATGGCTTTCTCCATGCCAAGCACCTCACGATCGACGACGAAATCGCCGTTATCGGTTCAAGCAATATCGATATACGTTCCTTCCTGTTGAACGGTGAAGCCAGCTTGATCATCTACGATAGGACCGCGACTGCGGGCCTTCAGGCGGAACAGGCGCTCAATATCGCGAGAGGCGAGCGCCTGGCACCGGAGCAATGGAGTCAGCGTCCGTTGCTCGCGAAGACTGTCGAGAATGTCGCCCGTTTGCTCAGTCCGCTTCTCTAAATCGGCGGACCGCTCCCAGCGAAGAAAGAGTAACATGCATCGACCCTATTCGACCGGCGTTGCAGCCGCATGCACCGCCTGCATCTGCTGCTCGCCGTAGCGAGCGAAATCGGCCAGGCTCAACCCGGCCGGGATGACGGAAAGATAGGTCACCGTAATCGTGCCCCGCCGTTTGCGACGAGAAGCGACACCCCAGAACTTCCCCGAATCGACTACGACAGGCAAAGCCGGCGCGCCCAACCTCTTGTAGAGCAGATCGACGCCGCGCTTGAATTGGATCGGTTCGCTCGGACATCTGCGCGTTCCTTCCGGAAAGATCAGCACCGATCGCCCGGCGGCGAGCGCGGCAGCGCCCTCCTCTATCATTGTCCGAAGCGCCGCCGCGCCATCGGACCGATCTATGATGATCATCGGCGACCGGCGCAGGAACCAACCCAGCACCGGGATTCGCAACAGCTCTCGTTTTGCGATAATCGCGACATCGGGAAACAGCACGAGCGCCGCCAGCGTCTCCCAGGTCGACTGATGGTTGCAGATGATGAGGCAGGGTTCATGCGGAATGTGGCCGCGCCCTTGTTCGACACAGTTGAGCCCGACGATCCAGGCGAGTTCGACAAGCACGCCCCGCGCCCAGATCCGCGTGAACTTGCGGACAAGCCGTGGCGGCGAGCCAGCAAACCACAAGAGCGGAATCACTGGCGCGAACAGCGCTGTCCATAGCGCCCACGCGAAATCGAAAATCCGGGACCGCAACGCCTCCACAGCATGGTTCGCACCGTCGCTCCACCGGCTGTATTGCTTGCCGGGAATCCTGCGCGGTCGAGCTCGTGTGCGATTCACGTCAATATACCTTCATCGTCGGCATGGCGGACGCTTGCTCCCCAGACACCCGCGTCTGTGGGATTCGATCCGCAAACTGCTGCACGATCCAGATCGCCACGCTGTCGTTGGGCAGCGCAGGGTGAGTTCGCCCGCAGAGGGTCATGGCCTCATTCTATTGCGCGGTTTCAGTGCTGCGGGTCGCAGTGTCGGTTCGGCTTCCGGACGCGAGTGCTCGCTCGACCTCGGCGACATGGCGGATCGTCGCCACGAAGCTGTCCGGATTGAGCGAGATTGAATCGATACCCTCCTGCACGAGAAAAGCCGCGAACTCGGGATAGTTGCTGGGAGCCTGTCCGCAGATGCCGACCTTGATTCCGGCATCATGGGCCTTGACGATGGCCTCGTCGATCAAGCGGGTGACTGCTTCACTTCGTTCATCGAACAACGGTGCAAGATCGCCCGAGTCGCGGTCGACGCCAAGCGTCAACTGGGTCAGATCGTTGCTGCCGATCGAAAACCCGTCGAAACGCGTCGCGAACTGCTCGGCAAGGATGACGTTCGACGGGATCTCGCACATCATGTAGACTTCGAGGTCTGCGGCGCCCCGAGCGAGCCCATTTTCCGCCATCACTTCCAGCACACGATCCGCCTCTGCGGGTGTCCGGCAGAAAGGCACCATGACGATGACATTGCGAAAGCCGATGTCCTCGCGAACACGTTTCAGCGCGCGACATTCAAGCGCAAAGCCTTCGCGATAGCGTTCATCATAATAGCGCGAGGCGCCCCGGAACCCAAGCATCGGATTTTCTTCGCTCGGCTCGAAGGCGGCTCCGCCCAGGAGATGGGCATACTCATTCGTCTTGAAGTCGCTCAACCGCACGATCACGGGATATGGGTGGTAAACCGCGGCGATCTTGGCGATGCCAAGTGCGAGCGTCTCGATGAAGAATTCGGCCGGATTGGCAAACCCCGAGGTCAGCGCGCGAATCTGGCGCAGCTCGGAAGCGTCGGTGACGCGCTCGGGGTGCAGCAAGGCCATCGGATGCGCCTTGATCGCATTGCTGACGATGAACTCCATACGGGCTAGCCCGACGCCCTTTGCCGGCAGACGCCACCAGCGCAATGCGGCCGCCGGACTTGCAAGGTTCACCATGATCGCGGTGCGGGTATCGGGTATCGCGGCAAGATCAATATCTTCGGCATCGAAGGCGAGCGCGCCCTCGTAAACGTGGCCACGATCGCCTTCTGCGCAGGACAAGGTTATCGCCTGGCCTTCGCTCAGCACATCGGTGCCGTTACCGGTGCCAACGATCGCCGGCACACCGAGTTCGCGGCTGACGATCGCCGCGTGGCTCGTCGTACCGCCATGATCGGTGACAATGCCCGCAGCGCGCTTCATGACCGGCACCCAGTCGGGATCGGTCATCTCGGTCACGAGGATCGCACCGTCCCTGAAACGGTCGATATCGGCAGGGCTGCGAATGATGCATACCGCACCGGTCGCGATCGCCTCACCGATCGCCGAGCCGGTGAGCAACGTCTTGCCCTTCTCCTTCAGGCGATAGGTTCTCAACCTGGCGGTCTGGCGGCTGGACTGCACCGTCTCGGGACGCGCCTGGACAATGAACAATTCGTCCGTCTCGCCGTCCTTGGCCCATTCCATGTCCATTGGCCGGCCGTAATGATCTTCGATGAGCATGGCCCAACGCGCCAGCTGGAGCACTTCTTCATCGTCGAGTACAAAGGACTCGCGCTCCCGCCTCGTCGTATCGCGAAGCACGGTGCGCGCGCTGCCGCCCCGTGCATAGACAAGCTTGCGTTCTTTCTCGCCCAATGTGCGCTCGATGATCGGGCGCACCCGCAGCTCATCGAGCAGCGGTTTGAAGACCAGATATTTGTCGGGATTCACGCTTCCCTGAACGACGGTCTCGCCCAGCCCCCAGGCGGCGCTGACCACGACCGTTCTCGGAAAGCCCGTCTCCGTGTCGATCGAGAACATGACACCGGATCCGGCGAGGTCGGAACGGACCATGCGCTGCACGCCGATCGACAAAGCGACCTTCAAATGATCGAAGTTCTTCGCCTCACGGTAGCTGATCGCGCGATCGGTAAACAGCGATGCAAAGCAGCGGCGGCAGGCATCGAGGAGTTCGCGTTCGCCGCGAACATTGAGGAATGTCTCCTGCTGGCCGGCGAAGCTGGCATCCGGCAGGTCTTCGGCCGTCGCGCTGCTGCGCACAGCCACGCCCAGCTCATGGACGCCTGCGGCGCGTGAGAGACCCTGATAGGCCTCGCGAATCGCCTCGGCCATCGCTGTCGGAAACTCGCCTTCCAGGAACAGGCGACGAATCGCCTCGCCTGTTTCATGCAGTGGCGACCTTCCCGACTTGAAGGCGGCAATCTGCGCTCGCAAAGACGATTCGATGCCGTTGGCATCAATATAGTCGCGAAAGGCGTGCGCTGTCGTGGCGAACCCGTCGGGGACAGCAAGGCCGGCGCTGCGCATGGTCCGCACCATATTCGAAAGAGACGCATTCTTGCCCCCGACCGTGGCGACATCGCCGGCCGCCGGGTCGTCAAAACCGAGAATATAGACGGGCTCCGCGTTCATGATTGTCTCCTTGCCAGTATCAACCTTTGTCAATTTAGCGCGATCGCGACCCTGCTCTCCAAGCCGGCTTCGCAACCGTCCGAGGCGGTGTCAGGGCCGCCGCAATTCGACGATATCGTGGCGCTCGACCGTTCCCGACGTCACAGTGGCATTTGCAAAATGCTCGTCGATGATCTGCTGTATCCGCACAGTACCGACCTCGGTCCGCCGATAGCTCGGTGGCCCTTTGGGCCCATGCGGATGCTCGGATACGCGATAGACTGTCAGCTCCTGACCGGGCTCGGCACCATCGGCGCTACCGATGCAGACGACAAGGTCGTTGCCCGCCGCGCGCACAACGGTCCCGCGCATGAAGACGCTGTGGCCGATACCTGGCGTATGGCTCTGTGTGGATTGGGCGTAGGCGCCCACCGGGACGAGGGTAACGGCCATGGCCGTGAGGATGGCGGGTAGAAACTTCATCGAAGGCCTCTTTGCATCGGGGATCTTGCCGTGTGGCGAGCGGATCCCGAGGCCGCTCGCCCGCCGCCGGTAAAATACCGGCCTGCGTTGGTTAGGACGATGGCTCGCGCCTAACATTACAGCGAACAGCTTCTCGCATTTGTGCGTAATGTTTGGCGCGCTCCGCCGTCTAACAAATGGAGGTTCTTGATGGTTGATGACCCCGCAAAAGACGCACGACACAAAGCAGCAGAGCCGTCCGAAATGGTCGCGGCGGTCAGAAGGGCACTGGTGGAAAGCCGCCGCGATCTCCTCAAGTTCCTGCGCCGTCGTCTCCACAGTCATGACGAGGCTGAGGAAGTGTTGCAGCGTTTCATCCTGAAAGCGCTCGAACGCTCGGGCGATCTGCGCGATGTCCGCACGGTTCGCGGCTGGCTCGGACGGGTGCTTGCGACAACGATCGTCGACCATCAGCGCGCGGCGGCAACACGGCGGCGGCGCGAGCATGGCGTGGATCCCGTTGTGCTCGCCAATATGGCCGAAACGCTGATCGAACCCGACGAGGAGATCGACGACGCGGTCTGTCAATGCCTCTACAAGCTGCTGCCGACACTCAAGGCGGAATATGCCGCGGTCATCTGGCGTGTCGATTTGCTCGGCGAGCCCCGGGACAGGGTTGCCGTTAGTCTCGGGATCACGCTCAACAATGTCACGGTCCGGCTGCATCGCGCGCGCCAGGCGCTCAAACAGCGGCTCGAACAGATGTGCCACATCTGTGTCATCCACGGGTTCCTGGATTGCCAGTGCAGCGATGCCCAGCGATTGCGCCAGCTGCGCGAAGCCCCCTGACGATCTGCCGCGGCGAATGTGTAAGGAATCCTCTCGTCCGCCGTCTGTGACTAGGCCTCGTCTTGGCTGGGAAGGATGATCACTGATGCAGAACTTCGTTTCGTCACCGGGAACAGCGCGTTCCTTTCCGTTACTTTCGCGGTTGCTTCACTCCATGATCCGAACGGGGCAGTTGACCGTCATCGATCATCGTGGACGATCGCATGAATTCCTCGGCCATCGTCCCGGCCCCCAAGTGGCCGTGCGCCTGCGCGACCCGAAGCTGCCTCTGCGCCTCGCGCTCAATCCCTCGCTCGCGTTCGGAGAGGCCTATATGGAGGGCGCGCTGACGCTGGAGCGTGGCTCGCTTCACGACCTTCTCCATCTGGCGATCGACGGGCTGGAGGCGTTCGATCGCCATCCGATCCAGCGCCTGCGGGCGAGGACCGGCCGCAACCGAGGCCCGCGCAACCATCACCGCCGCGCGCGCGCCAACGTCGCGCATCACTATGATCTCTCGGGCGCGCTCTATGATCTGTTTCTCGATTCCGATCGCCAATATTCCTGCGCCTATTTCCCCTCCGGGGACGAGACGCTCGAGGAAGCACAGGCGGCCAAGAAACGGCATCTGGCCGCAAAGCTGCTGCTCGAGCCCGGATGCGAGGTGCTCGATATCGGTTCGGGCTGGGGCGGGCTCGCGCTTGAGCTTGCGCAGGCGGCGAAGGCGAATGTAACGGGCGTCACGCTCTCGACCGAACAGCTCGCGGCTGCACGCGCGCGCGCCGAGGCGGCGGGCCTCTCCCGCCAGGTCCGGTTCGAACTCCGGGATTATCGTGAGGAGATGGGTCTTTACGACCGGGTCGTCTCGGTCGGAATGTTCGAACATGTCGGACCGCCGGATTATTCCACCTTCTTCAAATCGGTGGCACGCACACTCAAACCCGATGGCGTTGCGCTCATCCACTCGATCGGGCGCATGGAGCCGCCCGGAGGCGCCGATCCCTGGATAAGCAAATATATCTTCCCCGGCGGGTATATCCCGGCATTGTCGGAGGTGGTGGCAGCCGTCGAAAAGTCGGGCTTGTGGATCACCGACATCGAGATCCTGCGGGTGCATTATGCCGATACGCTGAGGCACTGGCACGAACGGTTCCAGGCACGGCGCGCCGAAGCGGCTGAACTCTATGACGAACGTTTCTGCCGTATGTGGGAATTTTACCTTGCGGCCTGCGAAATGCTGTTCCGCCACGGGCCGCTGATGGTGTTCCAGCTGCAACTGGCCCATCGCCGGGACGCGGTCCCCCTGACCCGCGACTACATCACCGATTACGATCGCAGCGAACCGGTAGACGCACCGTTGCAATTCCGGCAACGCGCGTGACCGGCTATCACTACATCTGGCTATTTTGGGCACTGGCCTTTCTCCTGGCATTTATCGTCATCTACGGCTCATTTCGTGAGCACAGGACGCTGATGCTGCGGGCTGCGCTCGGTACCGCGCCCTTCGGTTTGAGCGAGCCGCTGTTCGTGCCGGCCTATTGGTCTCCACCGAGCCTCTTCGATCTCGCACAAAGGACCGGCTTTGATCTGGAGAGCATCATCTTTTCATTCAGCATCGGCGGGATCGGCGCGGTGCTCTATAATCTGGCGGCACGGCGGGTCACACGCCCGGTTTCGCCGCATGGCCCGCACCGGTTCCATCGCTTCGCGCTGGCAGTGCCGGTTGTGGTCTTCCTGCCGCTGCTCACGCTGGGGTGGAATCCAATCTACCCGGCTGTGATCGCCATGGCGGCCGGGGCTGGAGCCGCAGTTCTGTGCCGCCCGGATCTTGGTGCCAAGACGCTCTATGGCGGTCTGCTTTTCCTCGCCTTCTACGCAATCTTCATGATTGGCCTTCGGTTCAGCGCACAGGGCTACATCGAACATGTCTGGAACTTGCCGGCACTTTCGGGGCTGCTGCCTGTCGGAATACCGCTCGAGGAATTGTTGTTCGGCGGCGCATTCGGCCTCTACTGGGCGAGTGTCTATGAGCACTTGACCTGGACGCGACCTTTGCCCCGAGCAAAGCATGGATTTGCGCGCACCGATTTGAAGGGGCGCGTTTAGGCGGCCATGGTGGCGAACGAAGAGGCGGGCATCGATAATGCTAGCTGCAAGGTTCTTGCGCATCGGCGGAGCGGTGTTCGGTCTCCTGATCGTTGCTGTTTACGAACGACTCCGAAGCGGCACGGACAACCGTTCGACGCTGCCTGATCGGCTGCGCGCGACCCTTGAGCGCCTGGGCCCGACCTTTATCAAGGTCGGCCAGGGGCTCAGCCTGCGCCGCGACCTTTTGCCCGACCGGTACATTGCGGCGCTGAGCAAGCTTCAGGCGGACGCCAGGCCATTCCCGCAGGCCGCCGCCAGGCATGAGATCGAGACTGGCCTCGGCAAGCCAATCCACGACCTGTTCAGTTCATTTGACGAGACCCCGCTCGCCGCCGCATCGATCGCGCAGGTGCACCGTGCCCAAATGCCGGACGGCCGCGAAGCGATCATCAAGGTGCGACGCCCGCGGATAAGGTCGCAGATCGATCGTGACATGCGCGCGCTGATAGGGCTGCTGCGCCTGCTGTGCGCCCTGTCCTCCAGAATCGCGCGCTTCGAGCCAGTGCGCCTGGCGCATGAGATCTGGACAAATCTGCGCCGCGAGACCGACTTCCGGCTCGAAGCACGAGCCGTTCGCCGTTTCGCCGATGCATTTGCGGATTGGGAAACGGTCCACGTCCCCGAAGTTATCGATGACCTCATCTCCGAAACCGTGCTTGTCCAGGAATTCTCCTCAGGCCGCCTGCTCTCCGATGCGGCCCTGGCCGGCTCTGGGCCTCGCTACGCCGCCAACCTCGTAGAAATCTATCTGCACCAGATCTTCGTATTGGGTTTCTTCCATGGCGATCCCCATCCCGGGAACCTCTTCTTCATGGACGCTGGAACAATCTGCTTTCATGATTTCGGACTGACCGGCCAGCTCGACCATGCGACGCGGCGGCGGCTGGCGCTGTTCGTTCAAGCCTTTATTCATCAGGATGCCGACTGGATGCTAGATGCGGCAGTCGAACTCGGACTGCTACGGATCTCCGGTGAACGGCAGGCAATCGTCCACGGCTTAGAGGAGCTCCTGACCGAATACGCGTCGCTTCCGATGCGGCAATGGTCGATGGCGGACCTGTTCCTTCGTATTTCGCGGCTGGGTAACAGGGAGTCTGTACTGTTGCCCCATTATCTGATTGTCCTCATGCGAGCCCTGTTTCTTGTCGAGCATGCATTGCATACGCTCGACCCGGCGATGAATGTTCTCGATACCCTCATTGAAAGGGGCAACGCTGCAATCATGGCCCTGGCCGAGGGTCCGTCACATGCAGCGCTTTCGCGACTGAGATTTGAGGCTGGCCTTGCGGTTTATGACCTGCCAGGCGCCGCTGCGGCGTGGCTTTCCGAGGTCCGGCGGGAGGGGTTTCATCCCGCGCTTCAGATTCATCTGCCGCAGATCGAGCGAACCGAAGCCGGTCTGGAACGCACGGGCAACCGGCTTGCGCTGGCTCTCGTAACCCTCGGACTATACATTGCCTCGTCGCTGCTCATGCAGCATAGCATCGGCCCGCGCATCCTGGGCATGCCCCTGCTCGCTCTGGTCGGCTATTTCCTCGCGCTATGGTATACGCTGCGCCTCTCGCGCGCGATTGCCCGATCCGGGCGCCTGTGACGGCTTCGCCTCGAGAGCCTCCGCATTTTGTCCCGTGGCGGCTGTCGGCTCTCCAGTGTGAGGAAAGGTGTTGGTGACGCGAAAATTATTCTGTTCTGTGAGGGCGTTCCGAAATTCGGACCCTCCTCCCTCTACGGACCCTTTTCAATGATCCGCTCTTCCTCCTCCTCGCGCACATCGCTGACAAATTCGATCAGGAACGCCGTACTGAGGCCGAACATGATCAGGCCGTTGGCGGCGACAACCGCAGACAGGAGCCGGACATCCTCAGCAAGAACGACGTCTCCAAAACCCAATGTCGTGAGTGACACGGTGGCGAAATAGAGCGCCGGCTCAAGCGAGCCGAAAGCGCCGAGCCACAGGAACAGACCGGCCCACAACCATGCCGCGAAGGTCAGTGCGGCCAGCATCCAGATCGTTGCGGCCGCGAGCATCAGCATGCTTGCCAGCCGGCTACTCCGAAGGCGCGGGGGCACGAGGTGGTCTGATGCGGCGAAGGCCGCGGCAACAAAGCCCGCCTGCGCGATCATCGTCACCGCCACCACCAGTGCGCCGAGCAGCAGTTGCGCGGCAATACTCATGTTTGCCCCGCTTTGACTTCGATCGAAACAACGCCGCAATAGCACCTCGGCGAGGCCGAGATCGTGAGTGGCGGGCGCTGTTCACTGGCTGCTTTCATTTGTTGTCTCCATTTGTCTCCTGCGATCCGGTGAAGCCTCTTGCCTTCCTTGTCGCCAGGACTTCCCGTTGCTGACTCCAACAGATTGCACCTGCTCCGCGCTGCACGACAAAGGCGCGGTCACAGGATCGGCCGGCGCGGTATTCTCAAGTCGCCAGTCGCGCCCTGACTTCGATCTCAGCGCCATCTGTCGGGAATGGGATACCGTCTGTCCCCCGGCGCACGCCATTGACGGTGAGTTCCACGTTTCCACGCCCCAGATGATCGGGATCGTCGACGTGCACCGAAATCGTGCCGGCGGGACCGCGCAAAACGGCTCGGAAGCCGCCCCACGAGGGAGGAATGGACGGTGCAATCGTCAGGTGGCCATCGACAAGTCTCAAGCCCAGAATGCCCTCGACAGCTAGACGCCACGCCCATCCTGCCGCCCCGGTATACCAGCTCCAGCCGCCGCGCCCGCTATGGGGATCGGCGGCAGAGATATCGCCCGCGACGACATAGGGCTCGAGCGCATAGCGTTCCGCCTTTGCCTTCTCGTCGGAGCGTCGAACGGGATTGATCATATCGAAGATGGCGAACGCCTTGTCGGACTCCCCTTGTTCGGCAAACGCCATGCCAAGCCAGGCGGCGGCATGCGAATATTGCCCCCCGTTTTCGCGAATGCCCGGCGGATAGGCCTTGATATAACCCGGATCGCGCGCGCCCTTGTCGAAAGCCGGCCAGAGGAGGCGCGCCAGCTTGTGTTCCGAACTCACCAGTTCCCGCCACGCAGCGTCCAATGCCTGCCGCACGCGCTCTGGTTCAGCACCCGCAAAGGCCGCCCAGGACTGAGAAATGGAATCAATCCGGCACTCGTCATTGGTCGCCGAACCGAGCGGATGTCCTTCGTCATCATAGGCGCGCCGATACCATGCGCCGTCCCATCCAGCTTCTTCGGCACGTTCTCGCAGTTCCCGCGCCCGCTCGGCCCAACGCAATGCGCTCATTCCTCGTCCGGCGCGCCTGCTGACATCGGCAAACAGGTCCGCAGTGACCGAGCCGAACCAAGCGAGCCAGATGCTCTCGCCACGGCCCTCGCGACCCAATCTGTCCATTCCGTCATTCCAATCACCGGCGCCCATGAGCGGCAACCCGTTGGAACCTGCAGTCAACCCATGCTCCAGGGCCCGTTCGCAATGATCAATCAGCGGCCGCAGGGTGCCCGCTGCATCAAAGCGAGCGTAGCGGTTTTCCTCCTCAGGTTTGAGCGGCGGCGCATCCAGGAAGGGAATCTCTTCATCGAGGATGGTGAGATCGCCCGTGGCCTGCACATAGGTGCCGACCGCATAGGGCAGCCAAATGAGGTCGTCAGAACAACGTGTCCGCACCCCTCGATCCGAGGGCGGGTGCCACCAATGGAGGACGTCGCCCTGCGTGAACTGATGCCCGGCGCATTGGAGGATATGCGCGCGGGTTCGTTCTGGCTCGATGTGGAGCAGCGCCAGCACGTCCTGCAGCTGATCGCGAAAGCCGATTGCACCGCTGGACTGATAGAAACCGGTTCGGGCGAGCACACGCGACGACAGGCTCTGATAAATAAGCCAGCGATTGACCATGAGATCGAAGGCTGGGTCGGGCGTGGACACTTCGACAGCACCCAGGATGCCGTTCCAGTGACGCTCAAGCGTTTGCAGGGCCTGCTCGGCCGCATGAGACGAGCTCCAGCGCCGTGCCAGTTGTCTTGCCGAGGCGTGATCTGCTCCTTGCCCCAGGACGAAGATGACTTCCTCGCTCGCGCCAGGAGCGAGCTCCAGATGAACCTGATAGGCGCCACACGGATCGCCTCCCGCCACGAGCTTGCCGCTCAAGCCCCAGCGTCGCAGTGCGTCCGGGTCAGATGGGTCGCCCTCCGGCCCGAGAAATTCGCGACGATCGCATGTGTACCCATGGGGAGGCCGGCTTGAGGTGAGAAACGCAACCCGTTCCGCGAAATCCTCATTCCAGCGATTCATGGCCAGAAGCGCCTGCGCGGCTGGATCATAATCACACACGATATGGGGCCGTGCGATGCTTGGGAGCGCTCCCAGCAGCCATTCGGCATAGTAGGTCGAGGTCAGACGCCGGTGCCGGTTCTCAAGGTTGCAGAGCCGCAACCGGACGATTTTCACCGGAGCCTCCAAGGGAACGAACACCAGCATTTCCTGGTCCAGCCCGTGCGACTTCTGCGTCCATCGCGTGTAGCCGGCTCCATGCCGCACCTGACAAGCCGACGAATGCCCTGCGGGCGCAGGCGTCACGGTCCAGACCGAGGCGGTTTCTTCATCACGCAGATAGAGGGTCTCGACAGGCGGGTCCGACACGGGATCGTTTGTCCAGGGCGTCAGGCGGTTCTCACCGCTGTTGATCGCCCAACTGAAGCCCCCACCGGCTTCGCTGACCAGTGTGCCGAACTCATCGTTGGCGAGGACATTGCACCAAGGTGCGGGCGTGGCTTCACCAGGATCGAGGTGGATGACATATTCTCGTCCATCCGGCGTGAAACCGCCGAACCCATTGTCGAAGCGAAGATCCTTAGGGCGTTCCAGCACATCAACGGCAGTCCGATCGAACGGAAGCGCTGCCGAAAAGCGCGGCAGCGATGGGGGCGCCTCAAACGCCGGAAACAGCTGGTCCTCCAGTGCCCCCCTCTCCTCATCAAGGATAACGCAGGCAGCGCTCTCCAGCAGTTTCACTTGGTCCGGTCCGATCTGGTCACGAAAGAGAAGGTGAATGCCGCCTTTGCGGCCAAGCATTTCCGTTGCACCGATCTGCCGGAGCAGAGCAACAACGTCGTCCCGGATCGGCTCGACATAAGCCGACCCACCAGTCTGAAGGATCACAAGATCGACCTGAAGCCCATGGCGTCGCCATAGCTGATGGCCGCCGATCAGTTGTTGCGCCAGCAAGCCGCCGGTCCCTGTGGTTCGCAACAACAAGATCGGGAGGTCGCCGGACAGAGCCATTCCCCACAGGTGTGATTGCCCAAAGCGGTTGGCGTTGAGCGTGGCGGCATCACCGCGCAGCGCTCCATGCGGATAGACAAGGAGCGACGCGAGCGCCTGTAGCGCCGGCAGGCTGGCGGACTCAATCTGGACACGCTCAAGGGCGCGCGCGTTCGCTCCAAGGGCGTCGTGCAATGCCCAGTTGACCGCTGCCAGGGTCGAATAGCGTTCCGCCAGGTCAACCGCGCCCTCTCTGGTTGCGGCTGCCACAGTCAGGAAGCAGAGTTCGCGCGTCTCATAGGGCTGTAGTTTAACCCCGAGTTGCAGCGCCATGATCGGGTCCAAAGTCCAACCCGAACTGTTCGAAAGAGCCATCCGCGCGCCCGGCGGGAAGCGCATATCTCCGTTTCGGCCAATAAACCGATTGCGGTCCGATTCATAGCCCAACGGCTGGACCGGACCTTGAGCATCGACCGCGAAGTGCAGAAGCAGGGGCGGTGTCTCATGTGGCGCACGGGCGCGCCGGCGGAACAACAAACCGCCCAAGTGGGCGAGATATTCGCTGCCAACGAATAGCTTGCTGAAGGCGGGGTGCCGCTCGTCATCCATTGGCGCACCGAGGACGACTTCGCCGTAGCTCGTCACACGCAATCCTCGCGCTTGGGGACTTTCATTGACAAGCGTGAGGCGCCGAACCTCGATGTCGTCGCCCGCGATGACCGCCACCTCGAGGTTTAGCGCAATCCCGTGATCGCGTCGGTGAAATTCCGCCATATGGGGATGAAAGGTGACGCGGTACTCCTCGGGCAGCGCGCCCGTGGGCTGTCGCGCCGCCGACCACAAGGCCCCGCTCTCATCGTCGGCCAGATAGATCCAATAGCCGTTGGCATCCCGCGTGCCATCGGCGACGAAACGCGTGAGCGCGTTGTGGTGCCAGCGCAGGCCCCCGCCGCCGGCTTCCGAGATCCAGCTCGACAGGGGACCATTCCCCAGCAGGTGGACCTGCGGAAAGGCACTGGCCGGCGGTGACGTCCAGGCTGCGGGAATCCGCAGCGGCGCCCCTCGTCCAAGGGGACGGTCGCGTTCCTCGAGCCGCTCCATCTCCGCAGAAATTTCGTGCGGAACGCGCTCGCTGAGCAGCAGCGAGACCGTCCGCATTCTCGGATCCGCAGTGAAGCGGTGCACAAGAATATCGTCGAGCAACACATTGCCAATGGAACTCAGAATCATTCCCTGGTGGTGTGCCATGTAGGCATGGACAGCGGTGAATTTGCCCTGCGACACTCGATCAGACGTGAAATCGAGCGCTTCGAAAAGACCGTAGCGGCCGCTGGCGCCAAGCCGGACGAGCTCTTTCAGATTGGCCACAGCTTGAGTTGGCGCGACGGGCAACCCAAGAGCCGACGCATAAGGAGCAATTACCATATCGCGACCAAGTCCCCGCTTCAGACCAAGCGCGGGCACTCCGAAGGCCTGGTACCGATAGTGATGCTCGGGATCTCGCGCGGAATATGCGGACTCGGAAATGCCCCAAGGAAGTCGGTGGCTCTCCCCATAGCGTCGCTGGATTTCAACGGCGCGCCGTTCACTCTCGCCGAGCAGCGTGTGTGTTCTCGAACTGAGCAACATGCGCGGCATCAGATATTCGAACATCGAGCCGTTCCAGGAGATCAGCAGAAGTCCGCCGTCTGCCCGCGTCAGGGCACGACCAAGATGAAACCAGTGTTCAACGGGCACATCACCCTTGGCGATCGCGAAAAAGCTGGCAAGACGGGCTTCCGATGCAAGGAGATCGTAATAATGTAGATCGGCTCGGCCGGAACTCGCATTATATCCGATCCGGAAGAGGCGCCGATCTTCGTCAAAAAGAGGCTTGAATTCCATGGCATAGGCCAATTCGCGCGCCTGGTCTGCGAGATGAATCAGGTCATTGGCAGGGGGCGCGCTTGTTTCAGCATCGTTCCACATAGAGCGTGACTGATAGCGAAGCCTGTCGAGAAATCCGTGCATGTCGCGCAACACATCCATTGGCGGTGAAGACGCAGCCTCGATCACTTTGGCCAGGGCGTGCTCGAGTTGCGGAATGCGAGTCTCGCAAAGTTCGCGAAGCCCGTTGGTCCAGCTTTCCGGCGCCTGTTTCAGTGACATGATGCGGGCGCGGATGTCACTTGTCCATTGCCGCAAAGCCTCGCCGTTCCATCCCGCGGCCGTTTCGTCGAGCAGGTCGAGCACATCGACGAGGCCGTCCCAGCGTTGGGCTTCGAGGCGGTTTCCCTCGCACGCATTATGCAGCGCCTCCGCATAGGCAACTAGGCAAACTGCGAGATTTCCGCTGTCGACGGTCGAGACGTAGCGTGGCTCCAGCGGCGCCAACGTTCTGGTATCATACCAGTTATAGAAATGACCGCGATAGCGCTCCATGCGGGCGAGCGATCCAAACAGGTTCGCGGTCCTGGCAGCCAGTTCTGTTCGTCCCAGGTAACCGAGATCCCAGGCCGTTGCAGTCGAAAGAAGCAGCATCCCGATATTGGTCGGAGATGTGCGATGGGCTAGCTCCTCGTGAGGAGCGCCTTGATAATTGTCAGGCGGCAGCCAATTGTCCTCGGGACCGGCAAAAGTCTCGAAATAAAACCAGGTCCTGCGCGCGAGCATCCGAAGAAAGATTGTGTCGCCAGGTGAAATCGGCTCGCGCTCCTCCTGGCGCTGCTGTCCAATGAACCAGGTGATTTCGGGCGCAACTATCCAGATGATGAGGAGCGGGAGTGCCGACAGGAGTGTGTCCGGCCGCATCACCACCAATCCCATGGCAAGTCCAACGCTGACCGTCGGGCCGAGCCACATCTGGCGCCAAATTCGCGCCCGGGTGCGGTGCGCGCGCAGACGCGCCGCCTCATGGGCTGCAGTCGTCCATTCGAGCAGTTTGCGACGGGTGACAAGCAGCCGCCAGAGCGTGAGCCCGATCGCCCGTAGCGACAAGAGAGCTTCGTGAGGCAGATAGACGATGGCCAGAAGCCAGCGCCCCGCCTGGTCACGAAGTTGCGGAAGCAGCCCGTGCGCCGACCCGCGCCGCTGTCCGCGCGCGAGCCCGCTGACCAGATCGGCGAATAGCTGTCCGGCCGGTGTGAAGAAGACAAGCAATGTCCAGAACCAGGCTTGCCCCGGAAGCACCAGCCACCCCGCCAGGGCAAGAAGAAATGTGGCTGGTGCCACAAGGCTACGGCGAAGATTGTCGGCGATCTTCCAGCGATCAATGCCCGAGAGGCGGTTTGCGACCTTTGTCCCCTCAGCCGTTGGAACCTTGGGAGCAAGCCATGGCAAGAGCTGCCAGTCTCCGCGAATCCAACGGTGCAGCCGGCGCGCATATTCAAGATAGCTGCGCGGGAACCCTTCGTAGAGAACGATATCGGTCGCAAGCGCAACCCGGCCGTGCGCACCCTCAAACAGATCATGGCTGAGAATGGCATTCTCGGGAACGCGAGCGTCAACGCTACGGTGAAAGGCCTCTACATCGTATATACCTTTCCCGACAAAGATTCCGGCCCCGAACAGATCCTGATAGACGTCCGAGACCGCGCGGCTGTAGATATCGATCGACGTATCACCCGTGAACAGACGCGCAAACAGCGTTCGCGAGCCACTCTGCGGCGATATTTCCACCCGCGGCTGGATGATCGAATAGCCGCTGGTGATCGCACCGGTTGCGGGGTCTATCTGCGCCCGGTTGAGCGGGTGCGCAAGCGCGCCGACCAGCTTGGACACCGATCCGGCCGGCAGGATCGTGTCACCATCGACGGTAACGACGAACCGCACGCCCGTGGGAACGGGACGATCGCCAACATGAAGGGAAAAAGCCGAAGAGTCGCCGTCCACCAGCATGCGGTTGAACTGTTCGAGCTTCCCGCGCTTCCGCTCCCAGGCGAGCCAGCAGCCCTCGGCCGGATTATAGCGCCTGGGTCGCAGCAGCAGGTGGAACGGACCGCCGCCAGTGCCCGCGTATCGCGCGTTGAGCGCGCGGACCCCCTCGCTGAGCGCCTGTTCGATGTCGTCATCGAGGGGGGTGTGCTCCGTATCAGCGTCAGCGAGATCGGCCAGCAGAACAATTTGCAGCATCGGATCAAGATTAGAGAGCCAATGAGTCTCCATCTGTTCAATGAAGACTGGCACCTCGGACGCACGCGCAACAATCGTCGGAATGACGATCAAGGTCGGACAATCTCCCGGCAACCCCTCGCTGCAATCGAGCTTGTTGAGCACGCGCGGCGGGAAAATCCGCGTGATCGCCCAGTGAAGCAGAGTGATTGCCAGCACCGACGCCGGAATGAGCGTCAGGGAGAGACCGCCGAGCCAGCCAGGAAGTCTGGAATCGATCCACCACAGGTAAGACGCGGGCAGAAACAGGGCGCCAGCCCAGAAAACGACGAGCGCCGAGAAGTAAAACAGGCCGGGATTTTGAAGCGCTGCATTTCGCCAGCGCTTAGCCAAGGGGAGACGCGCGCCAAGTTGGCGCCGGAACACAGCGCGCCCGTCCCCGACAAGCCAATAGCCGACGTGACGTTGCGGCAGCTCGGCTTGCGCCGACTTCGCCGCATCGACTGCGCCCCGCGCAACCTCGGCTTCACCCTTCGCAGCATAGCGCGCAAGTTCCTCGACGACGCGCCGATACCGGTCGCGGCTCTCGAAATCCATTCGCTCATAGAAGCCTGACGGATCGGTTCGGAGAATGTCTTCGACGCAGCTGACCTGATCGAAGAAATCCTCCCAGGAAATCGCTTCGATGAGCCCAAGATTGGCGATCGCGCGCCCGACCTGCTCCGTCGCCTCGAGCGCATGCGGTTCGGTCGCCCAGTGTGACGGGCGAAACGGCACGGTCAGGCAATCGCAAAATATTTGCGTGAGCGTGGAAACGAGAATCTCGACGCAGGCGATACGAAGCATCGTGGGAAAGGCCCACAGTTCGGCAATCGATAGCGGTGACTTTCGCTGATAGCTCTGCAGAAATCGGACCAGAGTCCCCGAGGAGATCTGCATTCGTGTGAGACGCAGCAGGTGATGCGCGAGGACAAACACACGTGGCGAGGCTGCGCCCCCATCGTCAGCCAAAGCAGGCAACCGCTCGTAGAAGCTTGCGGGGAGATCCTGTTCTATCTGCCGCAGCGCACGGTGCACCTGATAGTCGTTGTCCAACAGCCATTCGGCAGCCTTGCTCGCTTCGGGAGCAGCGGTCGTGCATGCCAGACGCGCATCATGCAGCCATTGAGCGACCGCGCCAACCTGGGACCAGGCCGGAATCGGTCGCGGGCTGGCAGTCGAGATGCGGTGTGTCTGGCTAAGTTCCTCAGCCGCGTGAAGGAGCGCCACGGATTCCGGTGAAACGTCTGCCACTATTGCGCGAGTTGACTGCGTCCCGAAGACACGAGACTCGGGCCCTCAAGAATACGTTCTGCCGCGTTTATATGGAAATTTGGGCGAATGATCAGCACCGGGCACGGAGCGTGTTTCGCGAGATATTCAGTGACACTGCCGCATGCGACATCGCTGAGGTTGCTGTGGCCATGCGATGAGACGACGAGCAGGTCCGCATCGTGCTGAATGGCAAGACGACGCAGCCGATTACGGGGATCACCATCTGATTCCACGACGGCCCGGACGGCAAGGCCTTCGTTCAAGAGCCGTGTCCGCAGTCTTTCCAGATAGCTGCGCGCACGCGCCTCATTATGATCCTTGAGCCTGCTGCATAGCTCGCCAGAACCCGCATGAGGCAGACCATGGTCGATGGTTTCGGCTTTGGCAACGACATGGGTCAGGATCAGTTCGGCTCCTTGCGCGCGCGCTATGCTTACGGCGACCGGCAGCACGCTTTCCGCTTGCGGAGAACCATCGAGCGGAAGGACCAGCCTTCGATAGGCTACCGTCTCGGCGCCATCAGCCTCGCCGGGAATCAGCAGCAGCGAAGCCAAGGCCCGATCGAGAATTTTCTGCACGGTGCTACCCAGTCCCGTGGAGCCCTCTGTCTCATAGCTGCGCGTCGCCAATGCGAGCAGTGCCCCGGCATGGTCCTGCGCCCAGCCGTTGAGCTGCTGTGCGGGGGACCCGGTTAGCAGCAACCGGCCGATGTCCATCTCCGGGCCGCGTACCTCAGTGATGATCCGGTCAAGCCGCTCGCCGCATTCGTTCAGGTGAAGGCGCCAATCAAGAGGATCGGCAGGCAATTCGGCGTTGCGCTTCGATTCTGAAACGTGCGCAAATGTTACCGGCAAACCGAAGATGGCCGCCAGCGCCAGCGCATGTCGGGCAACGACGTGGCAGTTTGGATCATCGTCGAGGCAGGCCAGAATCTCGGAGCGCTGCTTTTCAGCCCTTCTCATGGGTGGCAAACTATCGGGAAAGAAGGCTCGGATCGGTGCGCGGCCTGAGCTGCCATTGGTTTGGAAATGTGGCATCGGAACCTCCTTCCGGGCAGGAAAATGTCGATTTCAGACGTCCAAGCAGCAACCATCGCCTGGGCGGCAATGATATACGCGAGATCACCTAACCTCCTCGGTACCTGACATGTCCTCCGATGATGCTCCAATCCAAAGCACGAGACGAAGGGCATGACCAGAAGCCTATGAATAGACGCGCAGCTCACATTAAAATTACAGTTCGGCTGCTGCAGTCTTCCCGGTGGCGTTAGCCGGCAGATACCCGCCATGCCCGCGAACATCTCGTCGGCATCGGGACTGGCCTGACCGGGTATCCCCGGCGGACGGCGACAGCTGAGGAACGGCACCGATGCACATACTGCAAAAAAACGTCAGTCGCACACGAAGCGGAGATGGCGGACTGATCAACAAACTACCACGTTTCGGGCAGGAGTCCCACCAGGACAAACAGGCCGCCTCCGCTGGCCGGGGAGAAGCCGCCATGGCAACTTAACCCGAAGGGACTGATCTGGCATCAGTTCATCCCGGACAGAGGATCTTATAAGAATGACAAGGAACTCGGAACCCTCGCTTGTGCCATCCGCGCCGCTGAACGTCGGCTGCGTTTGCATGACGCTGGATCGAGCAGCCTTAGCCGCGGCTCTGATACAGGAGACGGGCGATGCCGCGTTTTACAGCAGGTTGATCGAGTCGCGCCCCCATCTTTTCGCCGATGTCGCAGTATTTCTTGACGCGGCCGAACTCGTCCAAATGCAGCGCATTGTCGAGGCGATCGAGGCCGTTATTCGTCATCCCGCCTATGGCGCGGCGGTACTTGCCTGGACGCCGGCGGGCGCTGTGCGCGACTTCGGACCGAGAGGGGTTTTCATGGGATATGATTTTCACCTCGGACGCAACGGGCCGGCGCTCATTGAAATCAACACCAATGCCGGCGGGGCCATCCTGAATGCCGCGCTCGCGCGCGCCCAACGTTCTTGCTGTAGTGATGCTATCACCCCGGAATTTATGGATATGACGGCTTTCGACACGGATATTGCCGAGATGTTCGCAAAAGAATGGCGTCACCAGCACGAGACCGGATCTCCCGCGACGATCGCGATCGTCGATGATCGTCCGGGAGAACAATATCTCTACCCGGAATTTCTCCTGATGCAGCGGTTACTGCAGCGTCATGGCCACGAGGTTTGGATCGCCGACCCGTCAGAACTGGAATATCGCGACGGCTGCCTTCGGCGAAGCGGTACGCGTATCGATCTCGTTTACAACCGATTGACGGATTTTTCGCTCGAACAACCCGAACATGCGGCGCTGCGCGCAGCTTATGATGATGCTTCGGTTGTCGTGACGCCCAATCCCCACAACCACGCTTTGTTTGCCGACAAACGCAATTTGACGCTCCTTTCCGATTCAACCTTGCTTGCTGAATGGGGGGTAGATCCGGCCCTGATCCGGATTCTATCCGCAGGCGTTCCAGCCACCGAACGTGTCACGCCCGATCGCACCGATCGCTTCTGGAGCAATCGAAAGCAATTCTTTTTCAAGCCCTCGTCGGGTTTCGGCAGCCGGGCCGCCTATCGCGGAGACAAACTGACGAGAACGGTCTGGCAGGAGATTTGCCAGGGCGACTATGTGGCGCAGGCCTATGTCGCTCCAAGCGAGCGCCTTATCGAATTCGACGGCGAGAAGCAGCGGCGCAAGATCGATGTGCGCCTCTACACTTACGAAGGGCGTATTCTCCTGGTTGCAGCGAGGCTGTACCAAGGACAGACGACGAATATGCGGACGATCGGGGGCGGCTTTGCGCCTGTCTTGCTGACAACGACAGCGGGTCTTTCAGCAGCATGCCAAATGTGCGCGAACCGGACAGAGGTTATTGTATCGCCGCCAACTCGTATGGATCGGCAGCGCTGACCACAACTTGCACTCCGAGCTGCCCCAAGCTGCCGCGCAGCGAACCTTGCGGGAACCTCACGGCGCACCAATCGAAGATTTTCCCGCAGCAGATCAAAGCAGTGGCCTTGCCCATCGGATGGCACATCTCCCGACCGGGTCTCGGCGCCTCCAATCCACTGATGTGATCTATGTGAAAATGCGGGACGAAAGGGAAGGCCTCCCTTGCTGCTCGGCCAAATTCGCCACCAAAACCAAAGGGGAGACAGGCTCAGAAAGTGATCGCGCAAAGTTCCGGAGTTCAACCTCCATCAAAGATTCCTCCCCGTACCGGCATTAGCTCACATGGCCCCATACGGCACTGACCGCCCCCTGGGCAATTTGCAGAAGGAGCAAATGATGACAGCCGATTCGATCGCCCTGACAGGCAACTCTATCGTCTGGATCGTGGGAATCGCCATCGTCGCAGTGTATTTGGCGAGCGCGATCCGTATCCTGCGCGAATATGAACGAGCTGTGGTCTTTACCCTCGGCCGCTTCACCGGCGTCAAAGGCCCGGGGCTGATCCTCGTCTTTCCGTTCATACAGACGTTGGCCCGCGTTGACTTGCGGACAATTGTCCTCGACGTGCCAACCCAGGACCTTATTTCGCGTGACAATGTCTCAATTCACGTCAATGCCGTCATCTATTTCCATGTGGTCGACGCGGAGCGCGCCATCATCCAGGTGGAGCAGTATATCTACGCCATGAGCCAACTCGCTCAGACCACGCTGCGCTCTGTCCTCGGCAAGCACGATCTTGATGAGATGCTCGCTGAGCGCGACAAACTGAACACGGACATCCGGGCAATACTCGATGGCCAGACCGATGCCTGGGGCATCAAGGTCTCGAATGTCGAGATCAAGCACGTCGACATCGACGAATCGATGGTTCGTGCGATCGCGCGCCAGGCCGAAGCGGAGCGCGAGCGGCGCGCCAAGGTCATTAATGCCGAAGGCGAGCATCAAGCCGCGCAGAAACTGCTTGAGGCGGCAGAGATCCTTGGACGCCAGCCCGAAGCAATGCAACTACGCTATCTCTCCACGCTCAACGTCATCGCAGGTGAGCGCAGTTCCACGATCGTCTTTCCATTCCCGATGGAGTTCAAGGATTTGCTCAGGGTCGGCAAGGCGCAGGAATAGCGGCTGCCCGAACGGCGCGAACGACCAAGTTGAGGCCTGCCGGTACGACCCGCCGGCACATTCGCTCGAGAGAAGGTGCCAGCCACCATGCCGGCAATGGCCGATCCTGGAGGCCTGTACGTCGCTGCCACGGCACCCATGATCCAATTTGATCGGGATTAAGGATTGCAGCTTGAGACTCGTCTCATCTCTGTTCTTCCAAACCGGGAATATTTGGCAAGCGAGGAAGGGATGTCACGCTCGGCTTTGACTCGTCCAGAACCGTCGGCCCGGACGGCATTGTTGGTCACGCATTCGCATGAAGGAACCGTGCTGTGCCCGTTCTTTAGCAAATGCGACGGCCTCCTCATCATCGATCCCGATAACGGCTCTCGCGAGTTCCGCGCAAGGGAGGATGACACGCCCGACGCAATGTGTGATCAGATCCTGAAAACCGGTGTTCATCGGCTCATCCTGGGTTTCATCGGCGGTCCCGCAGCCCAGAAACTCCGGGCGGCGGGGATCGACATCAGGTTGGGCTCCGGCGCGCTCGCGGTCGACGAGCTTGTGATCGGCTTTGATGATCTTCCTGCGGCATAGGCGCAGCCGGATGGCACCTGCGCTGACCAGTAGCGTGAAACGCTCAGTTTGATCCTTGATGCCCGCACTTTGGTGTCTGGACTGAGGGCCGAGGCATGTTGGTCAAAAATTTGCGGTTTGCCACCGTCTTCGACGACCGCCGGGCAGATGCTGGTTCAGCCGGCTTGAATCGAATTACCTTTCATCCCCAAATGGCGTAGATCTGCATCTTGGTCCTTATCGCCGTCTCCGCGAAGGAATTGACAAGGCTGCGCCACATTGAGATAGACACCAGGCCGGGCGCTGAACTGGCCACCTGGCAGTTGCCCTATCGAAGGGTGCCAGAAGCGCACCAGAAAGTTTCTGGCGCAACGCCTGCAAGGCCCATGGGAAGTGCAGCCTTGCAATGTGCGAAGCGTGAGGTCTCAGGACAACAGTGCGCCGATACCCAGCGCGGCGTTGGTCAAGGCGATTGAAGCGCTTGCGTCGCGTTCACGACCGGTAAGTGCACGGATCGCGTCGATGGTCTCGGGAATTACGATCGCCTGATTATCGACCATGTAGGCATAGAAGACCTCATCGCCCTGCACCGTCACCAGGTCTTCCCATAGCGCAACTTCGTAGAGGTTTTCGCGCGGCCGTCCGACGTCGGCCATCAATTCCTTGACTGTGTTAAGCGCCGTCAAACCATCGCTCATCCGAATGAGCGCAATGCGCGAAGACTGGCGGAATGCGTCGATAATCTCTTCCTTTGACGCGTTGCGCGTCAACTGCACGGACCAGCTGTGCAGATGCGCGATGGTTTCGGGCACCTTCACGGCGATCGTCACGACATCAAGCTCGGGGTCGACCGTCCGGGCATCCGGGCCTTGATGGCTCGGTATTTCATTTTCTGGAACGAGAGTGTTCATTATCCCGCCTTTGTGGCTTTCCCATGGGTCTGTCGCGCGCCGCATGACGGTACCCCTTGCCCTTTTCAGGAGGCCGGCGTGCTTGAGAGCCGTCAAGGTGCGCACGATAGAGGTGGTATTGCAGGAGACAACCCGGGTGGCTCTCTGCCCCAGTGCGCTTTCATAGCTCGCCTCCGCTACGAACGAATGCCCGGTCACCTCGTGCTTCTCGCCGCCCTGTACGATGAACTTCACTCCCCGCGTACGGTAATGCTCGGCATTCTGCGCTCCGATCGGCTTCGGAGTGCAGTCGACCACCACGTCGGTCTCGTTCAGGAGGTCGTCGAGCGTGCCGGACACGTCCAAGCCCGCCCTCTTCATGGCTTCGCCGCGATCCTCGAGCGACGCAAAGAGCCTGAATCCCTTCCTAAGAGCCGTCCTCATCCGCCAGTCTGTCTCGATGTCGGCGATGCCGACAAGTTCCATGTCGTGCTGGCTCGCAACGGCGTCAGCGACTCGCTTGCCGATTACACCGTAACCGTTCAGCGCGACCCGGATCTTTCCTTGCTGTGATGCCATAATTCATTCTCCTATCGCAGAACTCTTCGTATTGATGCGGATTCAAGGCGGTCGCGCCAGACCATACACGCAACGCGCTGCAATCCCGACGTCGAACAGATTGATTTTTGGCTGCTTGCGCGGATCGTCTCGACCAGCTTTACTTGTTCAATCTCGGTGATGCTCTCCGAACTCTGGTCAGTGCGATCCCGGAGTTCATCGACATATGCTCGAAATCGAGCTTGGTTCATGTGAACTATACTTAGTCCTCGCCGCAACAGAGCCCCCGTCCCCCGCTGTATTCGGAGCCGTTTGAACCAGCCCCAATTGAACAGCGCCAACGTCATCGGCCTCGCAGGTCGGAAATTTGCTGGTGGAATTACCATATGACGCAATCGCGACCGGGAAGAACAGGGCGTCCCAACAGGCTCAATTTTTGGACGATGCACCAAGCGGCATCATTGTTGGCCGCGGGCCCCATCTTCTGTGCAGAAAATTGTAAATCGGACAAAAGACGAGACCGGCGTAGACACCATAGAGGAAGGCCTCGACCAGGCCGAGCAGAAAACCCCACCAGGTGAGCCATTTGAAGGCGGGCAGCATCATTTCCAGAAATCCGCTCATGCGCAGGCTTTGCGGCGTGACCAGTCCGTAAATCACGCAAACCAAAAACGTGATGGTTGTCCAGATGCCCAATGACCAAGCGACCAGTTTCGTGTTCAACATCGCGCGCTCCAATTAGTTCCTCGGGGGGCGAAGACCTGCGTCCGGCGCGCGTCTCCTAATGCCGATGCGCCGAAGATCCATCCGCGTCGCGCCGTTCCGCTGATCCGTGATCGGTACTCCGACCGTCAGAGCGGTCGCCGCGATGCCCTCCGTGACCGCCGTGACCGCCGTGACCACCATGCCCGAACATATGCAAGGCAACAAAGGCGACACCGACTAGTACCCAAAACCAGTTCTGTAAAAGCCATTCCATTGCCACTGCCCTTCATCGGTCATGCAAGCGGCACCCAAAGGTCCGGACTGATGCTCCATCTGCCGCATCTCAGTCTTCTTCGTGTGAAAACGCCACGTCCGTTTCGATCGGTCCACGATCATGCTTCGGACCTGTGTTTCTGCCCGACCCACGGATGCCTTCGCCAGCACGCGCTGTCCCCAATTGATTAACTAAAATATGCCCGCGACGTCGGACCAAATCTTTGCCTTGGGTTAAACTTCCGTGTGTCGATCAAGATCTTGGAAGCGGGTGCGGACGGGCTCAAGGGCTCGGCTACTTCGCTTTTGATGCGTCAACAGGGTAACCGCGCGATGCCCTCGGCGAGACCGGGGATGACGATGAGGACCCTCGGTTCGGACCGGGATGGCAGACTCATTCTCGTGACTGTGGCGGTGTCAGATGCGGCCATGGATGCAATCTATTGACCGCTCTTTGCGTACCCCCCCCTTGGCGAACTCGCTAAAGAATCACTGTAATCGTTCTGCCGTCACTGCGTCTTTGGATGTTGGGTTGCCTGAAGGTGGTCAACATTGGGCGCGAGCCCCTCTCTACCTCGAGGGGTGACCGGCCCTCTCAATGAGACGCATCGGCTATGCCAATATTCGGGTTGGATTCAATGCGGGGAGACGCAGCAATGGCGAATATCATGAAGGCGCCCAGAAGCGCTCGCGTCGATTGCGAAACGTGCCAGGCCCGCGTTGACGGTCTTTGCTCCGGCTACAGCGATAGCACGGTGGAGTTTATTTCCGGGTACCGGACCAATGACCGACACCTCAAGGCGGGTCAGGATCTCCTCAACCTCGGCGAACCTTGTGACGCGATCTTCAATCTCGTCGATGGGTGGATGTTCCGCTACACAATCCTGGCCGATGGACGGCGGCAGATTCTCGATTTCGCATTACCCGGTGCCGTACTCGGTTTTCATTCACCGCTCGGCGCGACAATATCCTTCGGTGCGCAAGCGCTGACGGATGCGGTGGTCTGCGTCATTCCGCACAATGCTCTGGGCCATTTGTCGCAGCGCCAACCAGACCTAGGTCTGCGGCTCGCCTTGCTGATGGCGCGGGAACGCAGCCTGTCATTCGATCACCTCACCAGTGTCGGCCGGCGTTCGGCACACGAACGGATTGCCCGCCTACTGCTTGAGTTGTTTGTCCGTTCCCGGGCAGGATGGCCTGGGTACCAGATCGAGGAAATGCATTTGCCAGTGACGCAGGAGCATATCGGGGATGCGACAGGCTTGACCGGCGTTCACGTCAACCGGGTGCTGCGGGATCTCGGGAAGGAGGGAATCCTCAAATTCAGTTACCGGCGCCTCAGCATCCTGGAACCCGACAAGCTGATGGACCTAGCGGGAATCGATCAGGAATTGCTGCAATCGTGGACGGGATCCGGACGAAGCGAAGCGCGCGCCCAAGGCGACCTGGCCGGGGGATGTCGACAAGCGGCCTGACGGCGTGGCCCGAAGCGCTCCCAGTGGAAGCCGAATATCGCTCTGGTCGGTCGCGCGAGGCTCGCTATGATGCGTGAAGATAGCGCCCATCATCAGCCCCAAAACCTTGGGCACCCCACCAAAATCCGGACAATCCGCTACTCGGATAGCTTCCTGATTGAACCATGGGGTACATCTACAGTCTGGAATTTCGCGCATCGTAAAGGCACCACCCAGCGAAGATTACGATCAGCGAGCCGGAGACCACCGAATTCCAGGTGAGAGCGGCCGACGCGCTAAAGCCTAAAGCCAATGGTGACACCACCAGCCACGCGCCCGAGAGAAGGTTTATCCATTCAGCCAAAGTGTTGAACCGGTAAAGCGCGATCGCGCAGATCACGACAACCGCGAGACCGACAACCGAAAGATTCCACATGCCGAGAATCCCGCCTGCCACCGGTACCTCGGTGACCATCGAGTGCGACAGGAGCCAGGGCGAGCCGAAGATCCACAAGCCGAGCAGCCCATTGATCCAGTCCTGCCAATGCTGCTTGCCCACCAAAGTTCTCCGACGCGTAGAGTCGCTGCCATGCATAACCTGAAGCGAATTTAGCAGTCGCCAGATGGGGCGGTCTTTGATGAATGTTAAGGGGCTGGCGTCTCGCGGGGAACTGAAGCGCCAAGGCGTGCTGGCGCGCTCTGTCTCAGAGATGGACCTCCGCTCACAGAGGCCGATCCCCTTCGCAAAAGAAGATGGGCTGCGGAGTCAACTGCGCTACCTAGTCTCGGACGCCGCGACCCGGATGCCGAAGTGTCGATGTTTAACCTCAGTCAAGGACACTTTGCGCCAAGCGATGCCAATTTCGACTGTGGGCGGCGGTAGCCGCTGCACATGGGAAGAGCTGCATCTGTGCTCCACAAGATCTCTTGGAAGACGCTTGGCAGTGACGCCCCGAGTCGTCCGGGAACAAGCGCACTTCTCCGCGAAACGCCGCTCTAGATTTTCCGATCCGATCGATCTCGGGTCAGAGATAGCCGGATTGACCACTCGTGCACCTCGCGTGTTCCCGTCAATCGTCACAACATGCCGGACTTGCAGCGTTGGCACGCGCTTCCTGTATTGGCAGGGCGGTCGGACGTGAGCGCTTGTTTCATCCGGACTGGTAATTAGACCACGCCCTGCCCATGGACTGTCACCTAACAGGGCAGCCCGCCGCTTCTGTTCAAGACGGGCCGGCTCGGCATCCACCCGATAACCCGTTCAGGCCCCCAAGCCGTGTCGAGCTGCACATTGACCGATTTGACGGCACAGCTCTCCGGTACGAGAGACATAGCCCCAAACAAGCTGCCCGCCGCGATAAGCCACGTGCCCGTGCTTTTTTGCTCGCCTTGTTTTTCCTCTTCGGCCTCGACGCGAAAAAGATCCATTTTAACCTCTCGAATGTTTCTCCAGTTACCGAATTAAGATTTCCACTGTTTGCGACGTGGGTCTTTAACGCGGATCAAAGACAACACCGCCGCGCTTGGCTTGATTCTGTCGGAGTGCATTTGAAGGCGTCCGCCGCGGAAATTTAGTGTGGGCTCGAAGATACGGGTTCATCCTCATCCCCATATGCTTCGGCATCGGCTGCCAAGCGGATCGATGAGGAGCGAATGGAAAATGGCGCGTCATAGAGAGTGGAGGATGCATCAATGTTGAGGCAACCCGACGCAACCCGCACGCACGCCGTGGCCGTCGGGACAGGAGCGACGCGACAACAGCTCCCGCAATGGATCGACCATCTGCCGCCCTGCAACGCGGCTTGCCCCGCCGGCGAGAACATCCAAGCCTGGCTCGATCTGGCGCAAGCGGGCAAATACCGTGCGGCGTGGGAGGCGCTGGTGCGGGACAACCCGCTGCCGGCAGTCCACGGACGGGTCTGCTACCACCCGTGTGAGACGAGCTGCAACCGCGTCGAGCTCGATGGGGCCGTCGGCATTCACGCGGTTGAGCGCTTTCTCGGCGATCGGGCGACCGCCGAGGGCTGGCCTTATCCCGTCGATGCGGAATCGAGCGGCAAGCGGGTGCTCGTCATCGGCGCGGGCCCCAGCGGGCTTTCGGCTGCCTATCACCTCGCCCGCCTCGGCCACACAGTAGAGATCTACGAAGCAGGGCCCCTTCCCGGCGGCATGATGCATTTCGGCATCCCGGCCTATCGGCTGCCGCGCGCCGACCTTCTGCGCGAGATCGGGCGGATCGAGGCCATGGGCGTCAAGATCGTACTCAATCACAGGGTCGAGGACGTGCTGGCCGAGAAGACGGCCGGCGGCTTCGATGCGGTCTTCATCGCGATTGGCGCCGGCATCGGCAAGCATGTCGATATTCCTGCTCGTGACGCGGTTCGGGTGCTCGACGCCGTCTCGCTCCTGCACAACGTTGCCGCCGGCGAGGCGCCGCGTCTCGGACGCCGCGTCGTCGTCTATGGCGGTGGCAACACAGCCATGGATGCGGCGCGCACGGTGAAGCGCCTCGGCGCCGAGGAGGCGCTGATCGTCTACCGGCGCGACCGCGCCCACATGCCGGCACACGCCTTCGAGGCCGACGAAGCTGTCGAGGAAGGCGTCAAGATCAAGTGGCTGACAACGATCAAGGAGATCGTCGGCCCCGACCTGACCGTCGAGACGATGGAGCTCGACGAGAACGGTCGGCCACAGCCGACGGGGCGGTTCGAGACGCTCACCGCCGACGCCATCGTGCTGGCGCTTGGCCAGGAAACTGACAGCGGCTTTCTTGGCCGGGTGCCTGGCATCGAGTTCACGGCGAATGGTGCGGTCAAGGTCGGTCCCGACATGATGACCGGCCACCCGGGCATCTTCGCCGGTGGCGACATGGTGCCAGGCGAGCAATCGGTCACCATTTCGGTTGGCCATGGCAAGCGCGCGGCACGCCACATCGACGCCTGGCTGCAAGGCGTCCGCCATGAGCGGCCGGCAAAACATCCGACCGTGACCTTCGATATGCTCGACTTGCCCGTGTTTCTGGAGGCGGCCCGGAGCAGCGAGGCGCAACGACCCTTGGCGGCACGGACAACCTTCGACGAGGTCGTACAGGGGTTGAGCGAACCGGAGGCGCGGTTCGAAGCGGGTCGGTGCCTCTCCTGCGGCAATTGCTTCGAATGCGACAACTGCTTCGCGGCTTGTCCGGAGCAGGCGATCCTGCGTCTCGGCCGCGGGCACGGCTACCGTGTCGAGCCCGATCTCTGCACCGGCTGCGGGATCTGCTTCGAGCAGTGCCCCTGCCACGCCATCGAGATGCAGCCCGAACCCGTGCCGGCGGATGCGCCACTTGGGCCGACCGACGAGCCGCTCGCACCGCATCGCTTCCGCCTACGTGTATAGGGCCCTGGAAAGAGGAAGCGCCCATGGAACGGATGACTTTGGACGGCAATGCGGCGGTCGCGCATGTCGCCTATCGCGTCAATGACGTCTGCGCGATCTTCCCGATCACACCAGCCTCGCCGATGGCCGAACTCGCCGACGAATGGTCGGCGGAAGGGCGGAAAAACCTCTGGAGCGCGGTGCCGATCGTGCAGGAGATGCAGGCAGAAGGTGGCGCTGCCGGCGCCGTGCATGGTTCGCTCCAGGCGGGCGCACTGACCACGACGTTCACCGCTTCACAGGGCCTGCTCCTGATGATGCCGAACATGTTCAAGATCGCGGGCGAGCTCACGCCCACCGTCTTCCATGTGGCGGCGCGGTCGGTCGCCACCCAGGCGCTCTCGATTTTCGGCGACCATTCCGACGTCATGGCCGTGCGTGGCACCGGCTTTGCCGTGCTCGGCGCCGCATCGGTGCAGGAGGCGCATGACCTGGCGCTGGTGGCGCAGGCGGCCACGCTCGAATCCCGCGTTCCCTTCCTTCATTTCATGGACGGGTTCCGCACCTCGCACGAGGTCAACACGGTCACGATGCTGTCGGACGATGATATCCGGGCAATGATCGACGACGAACTGGTGCGCGCGCACCGCCAGCGGGCGCTGAGCCCGGAGCGGCCGGTAACGCGCGGCACCGCCCACAACCCGGACACCTTCTTCCAGGCCCGCGAGACGGTGAACCCGTTCTACCTGGCAACGCCTGCCATCGTTCAGCGCGCCATGGACCGTTTCGCCAACCTCACCGGCCGGCACTATCGCATTTTCCGCTATGACGGCCATCCCGAGGCCGAGCGTGCGGTCGTGGTGATGGGTTCGGCGGCCGAGACCCTGCGCGCAACCGTCGCCCACCTGACCGCCCAGGGCGAGCGGGTCGGCGTACTGCAGGTTCTGCTCTACCGGCCATGGGCTGCCGGGGACTTTCTGGACGCGCTACCGGCGAGCGTGCGCAAGGTCGCCGTGCTCGACCGCACCAAGGAGCCGGGCGCGCCGGCGGAGCCGCTCTGCCTCGATGTGGCGCAAACCCTGGCCGACGCTTTCGCCCGCGGCGCCCGCAAGGACCTGCCGCTGGTGGTCGGCGGGCGCTACGGCCTCTCCTCCAAAGATTTCACCCCGGCGATGGCCAAGGCCGTGTTCGACCACCTCGAGAGCAATGACCCTCGCACCGGCTTCACCATCGGCATCAACGACGACGTCTGCGGCACCAGCCTCCCGGTTGAGACAGGCTTCGAGATCGAGCCCCCGGGCACGACCCGAGCGCTGTTCTTCGGTCTCGGCGCGGACGGAACGGTCGGAGCCAACAAGAACAGCGTGAAGATCCTCGCGGAGGACCCGGAGCGCTACGCGCAAGGGTATTTTGTCTATGACAGCCACAAATCCGGCGCCGAGACCGTTAGCCACCTGCGCTTCGGCAACACGCCGATCGCGGCGCCCTATCTGCTCTCATCGGCCGACTTCATCGGCGTGCACAAGTTCGAGTTCCTCGACAAGCTCAATGTCCTGCGCCATGCCCGCGAGGGAGCGACACTCCTCATCAACGCACCTTACGATCCGGCCGAGCTCTGGGACCATTTGCGCCGGCCGGTGCAGCAGCACATCCTCGATAAACACCTGAGGCTCTTCGTCATCGATGCGAGCGGGGTCGCGCAGCGCCTGGGGCTGGGCCCGCGGGTCAACACCATCCTGCAGACATGCTTCTTCGCGATCAGCGGCGTGCTGCCGCGTGAGGAAGGCGTCCGCCGCATCCGCGCTGCGATCGAAAAGACGTATGGCGACAAGGGCCGCGCGATCCTGGAGAAGAACTTCGCTGCCGTCGACTCGGGGCTCGATCACCTTCACGAAGTGACTGTCCCCAGCTCAGTGACCTCGACCGAAGAACTGCATGTCTTCGTGCCACCCGATGCGCCGGACCAGATGAGACGCATCGCAGCGCTGCAGTTCGCTGGCCGCGGCGACGAAATACCGGTCAGCGCCATCCCGGTGGACGGCAGCTACGAAGGCGGTACGACGCAGTACGAGAAGCGGAACATCGCCTTCGAGGTGCCGGTTTGGAATCCGGACCTCTGCATCCAGTGCGGGCAGTGCAGCATCGTCTGCCCGCACAGCGTCATTCGCGCCAAGTCCTATGACGGCGCCCTGCTGGAGGGCGCCCCGGAGGGCTTTCTCTCCGCGCCCGTCAATGCGCGCGGCTACCCGGACAAGAATTTCACCCTGCAGATCGCGGTTGAGGACTGCACTGGCTGCGGCCTCTGTGTCGACCACTGCCCGGCCCACGACCCGCTCGACGCGAGCGTCAAGGCCATCAATCTCAGTGAGCGGCAGCCGCAGATCGAGCCGGGCCGGCGCAACCTCGCCTTCTTCGATACCCTGCCGGAGCACGCCCGCCAGGACGTGGACCTGCATCTCTCACGGGGGCTGCAGTTCGTGCGGCCGCTGTTCGAGTTCTCCGGCGCCTGCGCCGGCTGCGGCGAGACGCCCTATCTCAAGCTCTTGTCGCAGCTGTTCGGCGACCGCCTGCAGATCGCCAACGCGACGGGCTGCACGTCGATCTATGGCGGCAACCTGCCGGCGCTGCCCTGGCGGTCCGCCCCCGACGGGCGCGGCCCGGCGTGGAACAACAGCCTGTTCGAGGACAATGCCGAGTTCGGATATGGCATGCGGCTCGCTGTCGATCAGCAGGTGGAGATGGCGCGCTCCTTGGTCCGCACGCTCGCCGACCGCATTGGTACCCGCCTCGCGGAAGAGATCCTTAACGCTCCTCAGCGCACAGACAGCGAGATCGTGGCGCAGCGGACGCGGGTCGAGAAGCTTCGCCGTGCGCTGGCCGACGCGACCGATGGCCTGGCGCGCAACCTCCTTGCCCTGTCCGAGTACCTCGTGCGCCGCAGCCTGTGGATCGTCGGCGGCGACGGCTGGGCCTACGACATCGGCGCGGGCGGCCTCGACCACGTCCTCGCCCAGCCGCGCGACGTCAATGTCCTGGTGCTGGACACAGAGGTCTATTCCAACACCGGCGGCCAGGCCTCAAAGGCGACCCCGGTCGGGGCCGCCGCCAAGTTCGCCGCGGCCGGCAAGCGCACGCCGCGCAAGGACCTGGCGTTGCAGGCGATCGCGTCCGGCTACGTCTACGTCGCCCAGATCGCGCTTGCCGGCAGCCCGGAGCAGACCATCCAGGCCCTGCGTGACGCGGAGGAATACGAAGGGCCGTCGCTCATCCTCGCCTACAGCCAATGCATCGCGCATGGGCTGAAGCTCAATTTGCGCGACGGCATGAAGCAGCAGCGGCGGGCGGTCGCCAGCGGATACTGGCCGCTGTTCCGCTATGACCCGCGCATGCGCCAGGCGGGCATGAACCCCTTCCGCCTCGACAGTACCCGGCCCCGGTTGCCGCTCGAGGACTTCGCTTACCAGGAGCTCCGCTACCGGATCCTGACGCAGACCCGGCCCGAAGAGGCCCGGCTGTTGCTGCGCCAGGCCCAGGCGGCGGTCGACGAGCGCTACCGGCTCTACGAGGACATCGCCGCGCGAGATGGGACGCGGTTCCATCCCTTCTGGCAGGAGGAAAGCGTCGCTCCCCACAATGGAAACAAGACCGGGGAGGCGGCGCAATGACGCTCGGGACGACCTATCTCAGCCTCGACCTCGCGCACCCTGTGATCGCCGGCGCGTCGCCCTTGTCAGCGACGCTCGACGGCATCAAGCGCCTCGAGGATGCCGGGGCGGCAGCGATCGTGACCGCCTCGCTGTACGAGGAAGAACTCGTCGGCGAGGAAGAGGCGCTGGAGGCCATCGCCGTGGTCGGCGCGGAAAGCCATCCGGAGGTCACAAGCTATCTCCCGCCCCGGTGCGGATGCCGCAATCCGTTGGCGGCACATGTAGAGACAATCCGGCGCGGTGCAGAGGCCGTGGCAGTGCCGCTGGTCGCCAGCCTGAGCGCCACGACGCGGGAGGGCTGGGTCGGCATCGCAGCGGATCTGCAGGCGGCGGGGGCTGCGGCGCTCGAGTTCAATTTCCACCATGTTCCGACCGATCCCACTGAAACCTCGGCCGATGTCGAGGGGCGATTGATCGAGACCGTGCGCGACGTCCGTGCTGCAGTCCACATTCCCATCGCCGTGAAGCTCAGTCCCTACTTCACCGCATTGCCTCACCTGGCCGCCAGCCTGGCCGAGGCCGGAGCAAACGGCATCGTCCTGTTCAACCGGCTCTATGAGCCCGACATCGATCTCGAGACAATGACGTTCCAGCCGAATCTGGAGCTGTCGCAAAAAAGGGAGATTCGTCTTCGACTCAGGTGGATTGCCTTGCTGGCCGGCAAGACGCCGCTCAGTCTCGTTGCGAGCGGAGGCGTCGAGGGAGTTCAAGAGATTCTAAAATACCTGCTCGCGGGCGCGGATGCGGTTCAGACAACCTCGGCGCTGCTGCGCCACGGACCGGAACATCTGGCCCGGCTGGTCAAGGGGCTCACCGAGTGGACGCAGGGGCATGGGGCCACTTCGGTCGCGGAAGTTCGCGGGCGCATGTCCGCCGATCGGCTGGAAGATTCCGGAGTACTCGTGCGTGCCCACCAAACCACGGCTTTGCTTCTTTGAAACCCTTGTCGGCAAACCCTTGTCGGCATACCGGACACGGCGTCACTGGCCTGTGAGACACAACAAGGGCTGCTTGCCGCAAAAACAGGTACCGCCCCTGGATCTATTCGGCGCGACCTGCCGGGATGGGACAGCGCCCGCTCTTCTTTAACCTTCGTCAAAGACGCGAGAGGACCACTGTCCATTATTGGATGCCTATTCACGGACGACTCCCGTCACCGCCAAGATAACCAGAGCGATCACCGAACATGGCCGATCAGTACCCCACTCTCGACGACCTTGATGTGAAGGGCAAGCGTGTACTTGTGCGCGCCGATCTGAATGTACCGGTCCACGACGGCAGGATCACCGACACGGCCCGGATCGACCGGCAGGTGCCCACAATCCGGGAGCTTGCCGAAAGGGGTGCACGCGTCATCGTACTGTCCCATTTCGGCCGCCCCAGGGGCAGACCCGTGCCGGAGCTGTCGCTGAAGCCCATTGCCCCCGCGCTCTCCCGAGCCATCGGCCGCACCGTGGCATTCGGTAATGATTGCATCGGCGATGTGGCGAAGGCCGCCGTATCGAAGCTGAAAGATGGCGATGTCGTCCTGCTCGAAAATACCCGCTTCCATGCTGGCGAGGAAGCGAATGATCCGGATTTTGCGCGAGCGCTGGCCGAACTCGGCGATCTCTATGTGAACGATGCCTTTTCGGCTGCGCACCGTGCACATGGTTCGACCGAAGGTGTGGCACACATTCTGCCTTCGGCGGCCGGACGAGCGATGCAGGACGAACTCCTCCATCTGCATAGGGCGCTGGACCAGCCCAACCGGCCAGTCTTGGCCATCATCGGTGGCGCTAAGGTGTCGACCAAGATCGCCCTGATCGAAAACCTGCTAAAAAAGGTCGACATCCTGGTCATAGGCGGGGCGATGGCCAATACTTTCCTGGCGGCAGAAGGTATCGATGTCGGCAAATCGCTTTATGAAGCTGATCAGCTCGAAACGGCCAAGCGCATCGTTAGTCTCGTGACCAAAACCGGCTCGTTTCTGATTCTGCCAACTGATGTCGTGGTGGCGAAGGTATTCGAAGCGGGGGCGCCGCATCGCACGGTTCCGGCGCGTGAGGTGGCAGCCGACGACATGATCCTCGACGTCGGTCCTGACACGATCGCCGATTTCGAACAGCATCTGCACACGGTGAACACGCTGGTTTGGAACGGCCCGGTCGGCGCATTCGAGACGCCCCCCTTCGACCATGGCACGACGACCATCGCGAGGCTTGTCGCGGCGCGCACCAAAGCAGGTGACCTGCTTTCCGTCGCCGGCGGCGGCGATACGGTTTCGGCGCTGACACATGCCGGCGTCGCAGGCGACTTCAGCTACGTTTCAACCGCCGGCGGCGCCTTTCTGGAATGGCTTGAGGGACGGAAATTGCCGGGTGTCGCGGCACTCGCGGCAAGTGTGGGAGTGGCTCAATGAGGTTCGCCGACTTCAACCGAATCGCAAAGGGTAAGAATGCCAAAGGCAAGGGACGTCTCGACCTGCGGCTCCGATCAGTACCAGATATGGAGACACGACCATGGTGAAGACAATGAGAGCGGCTGTGGTACACGCCTTCGGTGAGCCTCTGAAGATCGAGGAAATCCCCATTCCGACGCCCGGACCCGGCGAAGTGCTGGTGAAGGTAATCGCCACGGGCGTGTGTCATACCGACCTTCATGCAGCAAACGGCGACTGGCCGGTGAAGCCGACTCCGCCTTTCATCCCAGGACACGAGGGTGCCGGGATCGTGGCAGCGCTCGGACCTGGCGTCGTTGGGTTGAAGGAAGGCGATGCGGTCGGTGTGGCTTGGCTCCACGATGCCTGCCGTCAGTGCGAGTACTGCGAGATCGGCTGGGAGACGCTCTGCGAATCGCAGCATATGAGCGGCTACACGGTGAATGGCAGTTTTGCCGAATATGTCATCGGCGCGGCACCGTTTGTGGGACGGCTGCCAGATAATGCCGACTTTGCAGAGCTGGCACCCATTCTCTGCGCAGGCGTGACAACGTATAAGGGCATCAAGGAGACCGAAGCGAAGCCGGGCGAGTGGATCGCCATTTCCGGCGTCGGCGGGCTTGGTCATATTGCGATCCAGTATGCCAAGGCAATGGGTCTGCATGTCGTCGCCCTCGACGTGACCGAAGAGAAGCTCGCCCTCGCCCGTTCGCTCGGCGCCGAGTTGGCCGTGAACGCGCAAGCGCCCGATACGCCTGCCAGGATCGTCAAGGAGACCGGCGGCGGCGCGCATGGCGTCCTGGTGACGGCCGTCTCGGTTCCCGCCTTCGCGCAGGCACTGCAGATGGTGCGCCGCAAGGGAACCGTGAGCCTGACCGGCCTCCCGCCAGGGACATTCCCGACGCCGATCTTCGATGTGGTGTTGAAGCGCATCACGATCCGCGGCTCGATCGTTGGCACGCGCAAGGATCTCGCCGAAGCCATTGAGTTTGCGGTGGAGGGAAAGGTCCGCGCCCACATACACAAGACGCAACTCGATGACATCAACCAGGTGTTCGGTGACCTCAAGGCGGGGAAAGTCGATGGCCGGATGGTGATGATACTGTAACGTTGGCCGCGCACAGTGACCCTCGCAACCGGCGCCAATGCTATGTCTTCGCGATGAGCAGGTTGCCTGGAAGGTGTCTGAGTAAGTCGCCGCCAACCGATCCGTCAAACCAACGCTCGATCATGCCCTTCTCTGAATGGCCCAGAACGACAAGGTCAGCATGTATTTCATGGGCATAGGCAATAATCTCACGCCCGGGATCGCCTTGCCGTATGCGGATGATGGCGTTCACCCCCTGCCTGTCAGATTCCAAGGCGGCCATGTCGAGGGCTTGTTCGAGCTCTTCACGCTCCATCCCCCAGACATCGATTTCTCCATATGCCTCGGCAAGCCCGCTACTGCCCGTTGTCGCGATTATTCCCAGCAGATGCAATTCCGACTTACAGAGACTTGCGAGGTCGGACCCGTGTCTTAAGGCAGTCTGACTGAACTTCAATCCATCATAAGCCACCAGAATTTTCTGGTACATTGAAACTCTCCAGCGGTGAAACGGGCGGCATCAGGTGATGCCCATTAGTCGAAGCCCCCGGCGGTGCCTCTCTGCAGCCTCGAGCATGAAGCTGCGCTTTGGCCGCACCATACGGGCGAACGCGTAATCAAAGCGCAAAGGCGCATCGAAGACGCCGCGCTGGCGCTCGTCGTTGCGGTTGCCGTTTCGGATCACACCGCCCTTGAATAAGATCCGAGTCTCGCACTCCCCTCGATCAGGACACCCTTAATTCCGAGATCGGGCACGATCATGGCGGTATGCAAACAAGTTACGCTGCCTCCCGCTCGGGCAGAATGGGCATCGCCGTGGTGACTTCCCATTGCCTGCGATCTTCAGTTGGCGACCGGACTGCACATGACAGCCCATTGTCGATCAACGGGTCTCGTGGACCAGGTAGGCTACCAAGGCGCTCGCCGGACGCATCAATCGCTTCCCCGATCGCGCGAGAACTCCGCTTGCGCCCCCACCGAGGGCGCCAGCCCGGTACGAGTTTCGGTCGGGGTCATGCCTATTCGCGTCATCCGCGCGCCTTGCTGGGGCAAGTCCGCACATGAACAGTCGTGGTAGCGTCCCTGCCATCTGATTTGTCAATTAGTTCCGGCTCGGCAAGTGCCCGCTCAAGAACCACCAGGTCATTCAGTTGCGCGCTGCGGACCCTTCGGACAGCATTGACCGTCTCCCGGGGAACAGCGGGCTGCTTCAAAAGAACCTCGGACATTGCAATCGCTCCACGATGATGTGCGATCATCTTTCGCAACCAGATTTCCGAAGCATTGGCACCATTCACGCTCATTGTCGCGTCGTGCATTGCTTGAATTGGCTTTAGAAAGATGAAGGCACTTTCCATGTCAAGCGGGCCTTCGCGCTCCAACGCCCGGAGGACGCCGACAGCATCCACTTGAACTCTCATGGTCTCTCTAGCCAGATCAGCAATGCATGAAGAAGGATTCTCCCTAAGAACAATGCGCGACAGCGCCGCACCTCCCTCATGATGCGCGATCATCATCCTTACCCAATTGTCCCCTGAACTGGTCCCGATAGCCGCTCTCATATTGTCATACATTTCGGTCTCAGCATAAAAGAACGGGCCAAGGTCGTGAGAGATGGTCTCCGCTTCGTCGGTACCGGTTGAGGTCGCACTGCCTCGCCGCTCATGCTGGCTACATGAGATCAGAAACACTAAGGTGAAGATTGCAGCCACGAAATGAAGGCGCATGGGATTTCTCACGGAATGCGACACGGAGTTTCACCATGCTATCAGCCTTGCTACTGCCGGTCACTGCCGCGCGAATATCCACAATCGCTCGCATCCGTGCATAGAACTTTTTTGCACCAAGGTGCCAGCCGGACGATTCCGTAAACGATTGCGAGATGTGCACTTGCTAGCAATTCCACGGCCAATGCTCTTGCGAGATTGAACCTCCGGCAGCACAGACGATATCTGTCGGCATAGGATCGAAGAAAATTAACCCCTGCTCCGCACTGCAGAGGCCGACCGTCGGCGACTCCAAAACGCCGCCGAAATCGCATCGCCCGGGGCACGGCCCAGTCTCGTCAGAACATTCACGTATCGAGGCTCGGCTTACAACCCCATCCTCAGTTCATGCGCTTCAGCAATCGCCCCGCCGCACCCTGTTCGGCGGCGAGGTTGCGGTTGTAGAGCAATGGCATCCTCGGGCTTTTCCAGCGCATCGCGTCCATGATCCCAGCGAGGTCTTCGCCGGCCGCAAAGTAGTCTTGGTTGACCCCCACACGCGTCGAGTGCGCGCTGACCTCGTGTACCTGCTTTTCGAACGTCGTCGCATCCAAATCGGCGAACGCGCCAGCCTCGAATGCCCGGCGCAACATGGCGCGCAGCAGCGGCGTGACCGATCCCGGATGGAGCGCGCCCTCCCCCACATTGTATTCGACTCGCGCGCCCATTGCGGCTTTCGCTGCAAACCGTTCGGGCTCCCAGCGTGCGTTCCATCCCCGGTTCGCACAATTGCCGGCCTTGCGCGCCGGCTTGGCCGCATAGCGCCGCACGATCACCCGCCGGAACACCGGCCCCTCGCCTATCCCGGCAGCCTGGAGCCAGTCTGCAAGAGCACGTACGGTCCGTGGAGACAGATAGGCAGTGGCCCCCTCGCCTTCCTGGTCGCCCTTCGAGCGGAGAACCCTGAGCAGCCGTGCATCAACATCGATTGCCTCGCCTATGTCATCTACTCGCACCGCGACCAGCTCACTGGCGCGAAGGCCCGTGTCATAGGCGAGGCTGAGCAACGCTTTGTCGCGCAGGTCGGTGAGACTCTCGCCGAGCGATGCCAGTACTGCCTTGACGTTGAGCCCGCGTGGGCTGTCCGCGAGCGGATCCTTGACCGCCCCCCGAAACCGCAGTGGGCGTGCCTGCTTCTGGGTTATCCCATTCTCGCGCCGGTGCGCAGCAAGCGTGAGCCGCACCAGTTCGTCAGCAGTGGGATCGGCAAGGCCGCAGAGGCGATGCAGCCTTGCGACCGAGGCCTTGTAACGCGACAGCGAGGCAGGCGCCGCCCCCTCGCCTGCCCGCACCGTAAGCCAATCGGCGATTGCTTGGGGCGTGGCGGGAACGGTCTTCTCTCCCCTGCCCCGACACCATGCGTCGAACGCCATCACGTCGGACCGAAACGCGCGCAAGGTGTTGGGCGCGGCAGCACGGGCATAGGCGGCAAGCAGGTCCGGGCTGGGGCCAGTGCCCGGCTGGCGCGCCACAAGCGCCAGTTCGCGCGAGAGCGCCAGCGCTTCGCCCGTTTGCTGGTCATCGTCATCAAGGGCGGTTTCGGGGGCCATCGCCAAGTGATTCTGCCGTCTTTCTTATAGATAAGCAACATGCGATAAGTGCAATTATCACATGTGCATTTGCAGGACGTCCCAGCACTTGTGCAGCGTTTGGCACTTCACTACACATCAGGCATGGATCCGCTCGCAGAATTTGCTCTTGATGACGACGCTTCCGGCGAAGAGGCCGCGCTGGCCGAGGCGTCCTGCGCGCTTGTTCTGGGACGGCTCGACGGACTGGTCGCGGGCCTCTCAGATGACGAAAAGACGTTGTTTTGCATGCACTTGCTCCGCAAGACACTGATCACCGCGCTGCTGCAATCGGGGTTCACCGATGCCGAAATGCGCTTCGATCACTGGTTCGCAGGGCTCAGTCGCGCCCCGCAGGAGACCCCCCTCACCGCCTGCCCCGCGCATGCCATCGTCCGCACCCTGCTCGCCGAATTGGGCCATCATCCCTGGAAGCCGTTGAGCAATGCAGCCCGGACGGTATCTGCCGCCGCGAAGTTTACGGCCGACGGCAGCGACAATGACGCTGCAGGGCTTCCCACCAAGGCGCTTGAGGCCGCGCGCACGTTGATCGGCGAGTGCCCCCTCCCCTCTGCCTCGTCCTTGCCGTTCGCCTCGCTCGAGCAGCTTAACCGGCGTCTACGGAAATCGGCGCTGTTCGCGCCGGTTGAACGCGGTGCCGCTGTGCTCCCGCTGCTGGGCCGTGACGTCGCGATCGAGCGTGCGGGTATCCGCACTCCGCTCTGGGCATTGGATGCGCTTCTGGGCCGTCTGTTGGCGTCCTGTTGCACCTGGCGGGTCCCCCTCCCCTGCCCCGGTGCGGTGACCGCGGAAGCGCTTGGGCCGCAGCTTGGCTCCTGCTCGCGGCGGATCGCGATGGCCGAGAGGCTGGCAGCAAGTGTTCAGGGGCTGATTGAGGTTGCCGAGACCGCCCGCAGGCAGGCGATGCGCATGCACGACAGTCTTGGCCATCTGCGTTCGTCGGCGCGCGCTCCGCAGGTCTGGATGTTGCTTGCGGGGTTTGCTCCGCTGGGGCTCGAGCAGATGGGTGTGGCATTCGGGATTACGCGGCGAGGCACGTATGCGGTCCGTGACGCCTTGGTCGATGCGGGGATGGCCCGGGTCGAGACGGTCAAGGGTAAGGTCTTGCTGGAAGCCACTGGCGAGCATGAAAGAGCGAGCCAAGTGAGCGGTGAGAAGTCGAGTGCCCTGCCCTCCCCTCTGCTTTCCGAGTTCGATGCGGCAATGGATGAGATCGACCGTTTGCTCGATCGCACGCGGTAGGCAGTTTGCGTGGTTTGTTAGTATGTCCTGGCCGCTCCCGCCTTTCCACTGATCAAATCAATGAAATTGAACTTCTCTGATGGGTTAGAGGGGTTAAATCTTACTGTTAGAAGGTTAGATGGCGCGGAATTGGCGCGTTTGCCCCAGAAATCCGCGAGTCGGTCGCATCGAACCGTTCCTGTTGTATCGACAATCCGTTCCCGTTGTGTCGGGAGTGCTGTTCCCGATGTGTCGGTTGTTGGTTCCCGGAGTGTCGTTGATAGACTGCTTTGTGTTCCTGAAGTGTCGAAAGGCTACGCAATGCCGCAGGCTTGCACGAATTTTTGAATCAGTTTTGCCGGAGGTCGTCACAAAGTGATTCAATTGGGTGCTTGGGAGCTGAATGGTCTACTCCGGGTTTAGCGCCAGGTTCTCTCGACACGACACTTCGGGAACGCAGACTGGCGATGACCTGAAATTTGACCGGTTTGCTGGGGCAATCGACACTGCTGCGTTGGCTCCGCTCGGCGGCCCGAGTGCCTCAGCCGCGCAATTCGTGCCGGTGCTTTTCGTGATGTCGCTTCACCCAACCTATGAAGGCTTTTTGCCAATTGACCGGGCTTCGCTCGGCTGAAGCGTTCACCCAGGCTTCGAACTCGGCATGCAGATTATAGAGGTCCCAGCCCGGGCATTCGCGGCGGAGGAGCTCAATCGTATCATCCGTCATGAAGCCGCGTGTGGCGGCGTCGGAGAGCCCGGCGACGGTGCTTTTGATCAACGAGCGAGCGTCGACCAGAACCTCTTCTTCATCTCTCGGAGGCTTCACCGGCTCGGGAGGTTTCCTTGAGGAAACTTTCTCGGCCTGTTCGGTTGTCGCGCCCTCCCCTGCCATTGCATTGCCTGCGAGCTGTTCGAACGCGGATCGACCCTCGGCGATGTCTTCGGCAGATACCGTCAACCCTTCACCTTTCGCGTCGTTACGGAGCATCCGGAGGAGTGGTTCTCCTCTTGCGGACTGTTCGACGACCAATTCGTAGCCTGGCAAGGCGTTCTTCTCGGCAAGCTTCAGCAGCTCAAACTTGAACCGACGGTAGGCCCCTTCCGCGCCGCTCTTTTCGAACAGTACCGGCATGGAGATGGCAAAGCCTCCCCCCCCTGCCCCGCCGGCATGTTTGCGCGCTACCTTGTAAAGCCAGCGCTCACGCCCGCCACTGATGCTGAAATAGGCACGGTCGATGGCAAGCACGCCGCCTTTCATGAGCACGCCTTCATAGAACCAGTTCGAGAGCTCAAGCGTCATGCCTTTGGAACGTTCGGTGCGTTCGTCGACTAGCTGCGTCCAGCCATCGAGCCAGCTGAACGTTGCCTCGCGACGATTCTCAGCGCGGATGTTGGTCTTGATCGTTGTGGATACGAGCCTGTCGAGAGCCTGGCCAAGCAGCTCATATGCTCGCCCAGTCGTTGGCCGCCCGATAGCCCGGAGCAAATCATAAGGCATGATATGGAGCTTACGAGGTATATCGTTCTGCCCTCGCCTTGCCATGTCGGCCAGCATGCTTGCGCAATAGATCAGGATGTCCGCATCCCAGATCGTGGCCATGCCATAATCAGGATTGGCGCTGACATGGACCCACAGCTTCCCATCCGGGCTGTTATAGTCAATTGGCTTGATGCGCTTCGACTTTGCCAGGCTGAAGAACGGACGCTCCATCATCTCCCGCTGATCGCGGAAGTTGAGATCGGCGATATACGGCAGAAACAAATCGAACTGCTCGCCCACGGCTTGCTTGCGGGCGCGACTCACGAGAAGTTTCCTCGAGGAAACTTCCGGGCACTTGCGCCGACCAAAGCAGACGCGCCGTCCACTATTTCACCGAAATCCCGTTCTCTCGAAGGCTTTCCAGAACCTTCAGAACTGCCTCGGCGACAGCATCGTCGCTTGCACCGCTTGCCATCGGCAGGTGCAGGGTGATCCCCTGCCGGTTGACCGCCTTCACGGCCACCACAGGCCTACCGTGCGGTCCGGCAATCTCCATACGCAAATCGACCGGTGCTGGAGCCTTCACGGCATTTGCAGCCATGAGCCGACGCAAGGTTGCTGCGCCGGGGAGGGGAGGGGTGCCAATGTCTACTGCCGCCTGGTTCTCGCTAGCGATTGCCTTGGCCTCCTTTCGAATGGCGGTCGCGCGCGCACTGTCGTCAAGAGCGGCGGCCAGCTTGTAAGCAGGATTGAGCGTCAGCTCGTGCAGGTTGGCAAATGCAACAAGCACATCGTCAGAGATCGTGGCTGCTTTCAACATCTTCGAAAGCCAGCCCTTTGAGAGATTGAGCCGCTCAGCCATGCGGACGGCCTTGCCGCCATAGTGCAATTCGAGTGCTGCAGCGTAGTTCCGCGCCCTCTCGATGTCCGAGATGTCCTTGCGGGCCCTGTTCTCGATATCGGCGAGGCGGAAAGCTGCCTCATCGTCGAGTTCGGCAACCTGCGCGAGCAACCTCATGTCCGGGTACGAATGTGCCCGAAGCCAGGAGATGGCGAAGTGGCGCCGGGTTCCTGCGATCAGCTCATAGTCGTGGGCCGGATCATCCTTGATGTGGCGAACAACGGCGGGAACCTTCTGCCCACCTTCTGCTACGATCGAATCGATGAGATCGCGGCAATTCTCCTCAGTGAGCTTCGCTTGAATTCGCGCATTTCCAACCCAGACCCGCACACGCGCCGGATCCAAAAGCAGTTGTGTGACTTGCCGGACTTCGCCCGTTGCAACCCGCGACAGCGCATTCTCGCGTCCGAGGAGCGAAAGGCCTGCACGCGCACTGGCGCGCGTCGGCTCACCGCGAGAGGGAAGGGGGATCGCTGCATCCTGCGTGTCGCTCTTTGGCGCTTCCGCTTCCGCCTCATCCTCAGCCAGAAGACTGGCGAGGTAGTCGCTTTGCTTTTTCGCCATCAGATCGCTCCTTCGCCGAGTGCCACTGCAGCGAACAAATCATGAACATTGCAGCATGGAACAGATATCGGCTTATGCATTGATCACCTCCTGCTCGCTGGCAGGTGAGGCAACACCCCAGCCTTTACGCACGAGAACTTCGACCTGGGCGAGGGCTTCATCGAGATTGCCTTTGCAGCGCTTGTGCGTTCGTGCCGTGCCGATTGGGCGCTCAAGTTCGTAAACCGTCATCATGCGCAATGCGGCATGGCTGATTTCCGCGCTTTCGAGTATTGGAACGGGGAGCAGGGCAGGGCCGAAGGTCTGCTCCATGATCTGCCTTACCATCGCGTGGCTCGGATCGTTGCTGTCGAACTTTGAGCACAGGAGCCGGACGAAATCGTAATCGACGACGATTCCCGCTTCCGCCAGTTGCCCGGTCACCTGATCCATCATCGAAAGGAACTGCACGGTAGAGCAGAAATCTGGCGTCGTGGCTGCCAGCGGCACGATCAGTGAATTGGCCGCCTGCATTACCGCGAGCGAAATGGTCCCAAGTGCCGGAGGCGGGTCGAGGATCACGACATCGTAATCCCTAGCGAGGTCCTGCAAGCCCTGTTTCAACTTGCGGAAGCGAGAGGCTAGCACACTGCCACCATCGGCACCCGATGCGGCCAGTTCATACTCGACGTCGAAGAGTTCGAGATTGGACGGGATCAGATCAACGTTGGGCCAGGGCGTCTTCTGCACGGCATAGAGAAGGTCGGTCTGGGTAGGATCGATTGAGAGGTATGGATAGAGCGTCTGCTCTCGCGTGATATTGAAATGCGGATTGAAGCCGAACAACGTCGTTGTCGTCGCCTGGCTGTCACAATCAACCACGAGGACGCGATATCCCTGGACCGCGAAATAATGCGCAAGGTGGGTCGTTACCGTGGATTTGCCGACACCGCCCTTGAAATTCTGGACAGCAATAATCGCCGGGTTATCGAGCGGAGCGCGCGCCGGAGATGCGCCAAGGACTTCGCGCATGTTAAGCAGATCATTGATCCCGTATCCGGGGCGCCGCCCATTCTCTGTTGGCGGGGGAGGAGGCAGTCGCCCATCGTCTTCGGCCATGCGGATACGATTCGTTGAACAGCCAAGCAGGCTCGCGGCTTCTGCGATCCCGAATCGAACGGTAAGCTCCTTGCGCGATTCGGGCAGGAATGCTTGGCGTCGCAGTCTTTCGATCATGCGTTCGCCAGTTTGCGCCATTTCTGCTATGCGCTCGACTTCTGAATGCATTTTGGTCCCAGCAAATAGACTTGAACGTTTTCTTTCTCCTATAGCCATAATCTCATTCAGTCCAGCCGGGATTCGATCCTGAAGCGGGGTGAGGGGAGGGGGATCGTGCTTCGATTGCATGACCCTCGTTTGCAACAGACCCACATCCGAGCTGAAAGCGCTGGTTAGCCGACTTGGCGGCACCTGGTCCGGGAACACCGCCATGTGTCTTTGTCCGGCCCATGCCGACCGAACGCCTTCGCTGTCGATTCGGCAGGGTGATCGCGCAATTCTCGTCACTTGCCATGCAGGTTGCGACCGCTCGGACGTGTTGCGGGCCATTGGCCGAATCACACGCATACCGCATTTTAATCCGGCCAAGATCGAGCGAGCTCCTGCAAGGTCGGGAAACGCCTTCCTCAAAATCTGGCGCGAGGGTCGTCCCATCGAGGGCTCGCTGGCCGAATGCTATGTCCGCCAAGTTCGTGGCATCGGCGGCGTACTCCAGGACCTGCGTTTCCATCCACGGTGTCCGAGAGGGCAGGGGGCCTTGGCTCGATTCGAACCGGCGTTGCTGGTCGGGATGCGCCGCGACGGTGACCTTGCTGCGATCCAGCGGATATTCCTCGATCCAAGAACTCGCAGCAGTACTGCCAAACTCTGCCTTGGCCGAGCCATCGGATCCGCATGGACCAACGGCATACATGGAAATGTTCTCGGGCTATGCGAGGGCTTCGAGACCGCGGCGGCCTTCACCGCTCTTGTCGGCATCAAGGCCTGGGCAAGCATGGGCGCCAAGCGGTTTCATCAACTCACCATTCCGCGACAAGTCGAACGCCTGATCCTGCTCGCCGACAACGATGCGGAAGGGCATCGCGCAGCGATCCGCGCCCTTGTGGCCTATTCTCGCCCCGGTCTTGCCATCGAGACCCGCTGGCCTCCGCACGCCGCGAACGACTGGGCCGATCTGCTGAAGCGGTGAGGGGAGGGGGGCGGAAGGAATGGGCCAGTCCGGCCCATTGCCTTGAGGGGACCCGCTCCATGACCATCACGATCTCGCGCGCCGATGCCATCCTTTCCGCCGCCCGCACGCTTGCCGCCAAACTGTTGTTGGCCATTCCCATCGACCGCGCTGCGCTCAGCGAAGCGATGAGCGAGGCCAGCGGTGGCTCCGACGCAGACGGATTCTGGCAGCAACGCGACAGTTTCGAGGCGCTTGAAGCGGCTGTGGTGCTCGCCGTGCCGGAGCTGATCCGCGGCTGTGACGCTCTCGCTGCCATCCGCGCGCTCGAAGCCCTGTCACGCGAGCTTCCGACCCATACCGTTCGCAGCGAGAACCAGATCGCCTTCCAGCAGTTCTCGACCCCGCCGGCGCTGGCCATGCTCGCGGTTCACCTCGCGCAGCTTTCACCGGACGATGTCCTGCTCGAACCGAGCGCGGGGACCGGCATCCTGGCGATGCTGGCCAATTCTCATGTCGATAGGCTTCTGCTCAACGAGCTCGAACCGACCCGAGCCGACCTGCTCGAAGGCCTGTTCCCGGGCGTTCCGGTTACCCGCCACGATTGCGCGAAGCTGACGGCGTTGCTCGTCGGAGCGCAACGTCCCAGCGTCATACTCATGAACCCACCGTTCTCAGTCTCGCAGTCGCGAGGCGAAGATCCGAACACGGCAGCCCGGCACCTGCGCTCGGCGCTCGACTTCCTGCGCCCCGGCGGCCGGATCGTCGCGATCATGCCCGACTGGTTCGCGCCAACCGCGCGAGGGTGCGAGGCATTCCGTCATACGCTGCAAGGCGCGCGCGTCGCGCTTTCGCTTCGCCTCGACAAGGGTGGCTATGCCAAACACGGCACCGGTATCGCGGTGCGTATGCTAGTGATCGACAAGGTAGTGGGCGATGGCGCGGTCTCGACGATCAACCGCCAGTCAGCGGGCGAGCTGCTTGCGGCGATCGCTACGGTTCCCCCGCGCATGCCGCTGCGCGAAGCTCAGCAATCCACTGTGCCCCGTGCGAACAAACTCGGATTCTTCCGTTCGGTGAAGTCCGGACCGGCGCGCCCCGTCGTTATTCGTGCTGCCCAGACCAACGAAGTGAGGCCAGTCGCCTACGAGGTGCTGGGCGACCCAGCGCCGATGGGCGAGCAGCGCGGGGTCTATGCCGATTACCGGCCCTCTCGCATCGTGCTTCCCGAAGCGGGCGAACACCCCACCCATCTCGTCGAATCTGCTGCCATGGCCTCGATCGCCGCGCCAAAGCCCCGATATGTGCCGCAGTTGCCCGAACGAACGGTCACAGCGCGCTTGCTTTCGGCAGCCCAACTCGAAACCGTGATCTATGCAGGCGAGGCCTGGTCGCGCGACCTGCAGGGCCGGTTCAGCCATCCCGCCGGCGAGGTGGCGCTCAAGGAAGATCCCGACGGCCAGCTCTATCGCACTGGTTTCTTCCTCGGCGATGGCACCGGGGCGGGGAAGGGCAGGCAAGCGGCAGCCTGCATTCTCGATCAGTGGCTCAAGGGCAATCGCCGTCATATCTGGATTTCGAAGAATGCACCCTTGCTCGAGGACGCGCAGCGCGACTGGTCGGCGATCGGCGGGCTGCCTGCCGACATCCTCGACATCTCGCGCTGGAAGATCGGCAAAGAAATCACCGCGCCCGAAGGTATCCTGTTCGTGCCTTATGGTACGCTGCGCTCATCGCGCGTCGAGGACACGCGTCTTGACCAGATCGTGCACTGGGCAGGGGCGGACTTCGAAGGCGTGATCGTCTTCGACGAGGCCCATGAAATGGGCGGCGTTGCCGGTGGGGAAGGGGCGCTTGGCCAGAAGGAGGGCTCGCTCCAGGGGATCGCCGGAGTGCTGCTGCAAAACATCCTGCCGCGCGCCCGCGTGCTCTACGCTTCGGCGACCGGCGCTTCGGACGTCAACAACCTTGCCTATGCCGTGCGGCTCGGCCTGTGGGGGCCGGGGACGGCCTTTGCCACCCGCGAGCAATTCATCAGCGAGATTCGCGACGGCGGCATTGCTGCAATGGAGCTGGTGGCGCGCGACCTCAAGGCTTCGGGGCTTTATTTGGCCCGGGCACTGAGCTTTGCTGGCATCGAATACGACATCCTGCGCCACGAACTCACCCCCGAGCAGATCGCGATATACGATACCTATTCGCAAGCCTGGACGATCATTCACCAGAATCTCGAAGTCGCGCTCGAACTCACCGGAATTGTCGATGGGCTCGAAGACCGCACCTTGAACAGCGGCGCCAAGGCGGCGGCGCGCAGCCGGTTCGAAGGCACCAAGCAGCGCTTCTTCAGCCAGGTGCTGCTCTCGATGAAGCTGCCTTCGATCTATCCTGCGATCGACGAGCATCTGGCACAGGATGAGAGCGTGGTCGTGCAGCTGGTCAGCACGGCGGAATCGATCCTCAACCGGCGGCTGAACGAACTCGATCCTGACGACCGCGAAGCCCTCGACCTCGATTTGTCTCCGAGGGAGGCGATTTGCGATTATTTGAACCGCGCCTTTCCGACCCGGCAGATGGAGGAATATGTGGACGAACTCGGCGATGTTCGCTCACGCCCGATGTATGACGACGCTGGCAACCTCGTCATCAATCCTGAGGCCGAGGCGAAACGCGACGAACTGCTCGAATATATCTGCGCCATGCCGCCGATCCCGACCGCGCTTGATGCCTTGCTTGAGCACTACGGCGTCACGGCGGTCGCCGAAGTAACCGGGCGCAGCAAACGTCTGGTTCGCGACGGCTCCGGTCAGCAGCGCCTCGAAAGCCGCTCGCCGCGCACCAACCTTGCCGAGACCAGTGCATTCATGACCGGAGCCAAGCGCATCCTCGTGTTCTCCGACGCTGGCGGCACCGGGCGCAGCTATCACGCCAGTCTTGACGTCAAGAATCAGCAGCGCCGTGTCCACTTCCTGCTTGAACCGGGATGGCGCGCAGACCGGGCGATCCAGGGTCTCGGGCGCACGCATCGTACTCATCAGGCCTGTCCGCCGCTGTTCCGCCCGGTCACCACCGACTGCAAGGGCGAGGCGCGGTTTACCAGCACCATCGCCAGGCGCCTCGACGCGCTTGGCGCGCTGACGCGCGGTCAGCGACAGACCGGAGGGCAGGGCATGTTCGATGCTTCCGACAACCTCGAAAGCATCTACGCCAAGCACGCCTTGCACGACTGGTATGGCCTCCTCGCCACGGGCAAGCTCAAGAGCACCAGCCTGCAGGAGTTCGAGACAATCAGCGGGCTCGAATTGACCGACCGCGACGGCGTGCTGCGCGAAGACCTGCCGCCGATCCAGCGCTGGCTTAACCGCATCCTCGCGATGAAGATCGCAGTGCAGAATGCGATCTTCGACGAGTTTCTCACCCTTGTCGAAACCCGGGTCGCTGCGGCCCGCGAGGCGGGTACCTTCGACATCGGCGTCGAGTCCATCGCGGTCGAAGGCTGCGGGGTCCTGTCCGACACGGTGATCCGTACCGATCCGGTCACCGGGGCGACTTCGCACCTGCTTGAACTCTCGCTCACCCAGCGCCGCAAGCTCACCTCGCTCGAACGCGTCATGGCGATCGCGGCGCACCACGACAAACCGCGGTTCCTGCACAACGCGCGTTCGGACAAGGTCGCGCTGTGCGTTTCCGCGCCCTCGCACATGGACGAGGAGGGCAATTACATCCGCCGCTTCGAGCTCGTCCGCCCCTTGCGCAGCGAATATATCCTCGCCGAGCGGCTCGCCGAATCCGCGTGGGAAGACATTGCCCGGGACGACTTCGAAGCGCGCTGGCAGGACCAATACGCCGCCGACGAGAACCAGCTGGTTACCGAGACGGTCTTTCTCGCAACCGGCCTGCTGCTGCCGATCTGGGGGGCGCTTCCCAAGGAAGACCTCACGGTCAACCGCATCGTCGATCAGACCGGCGCCTCCTGGCTCGGCCGCCACGTCCACGACCTGTTCGTCGATGCCACGCTCGAGCGGCTTGGAGTTTCTCGCAAGGCCCAGGTCGATCCCGGCAAGATCGTTCAGGCTATCCTTGGTGGTTGCAGCTGGAAAGCGCCGCATCCGAAGAATTTCACGATTCGCACCTCACGCGTAAACGGCGCGCGGCGGATCGAGATCGCCGATGTCGAACCCGGCCGGATCGCCGGGCTCAAGGCCATCGGCTGCTTCACCGAGATCATCGCCTACAAGACGCGCGTGTTCGTGCCGTTAGAGAAGGCGGAGGCGGTGCTGGCGGCTGTCGTTGGCCGATTGGGTGGGGAACCTCCTTGCTGAAATGGCCACGACCAAAGCAAAGCCCTGCGTCCTTGCCCCTTGCAAACTTCGCCTAATGCATATATCTATCCCCTAGCTAGGGAGTAATTAAATGACTGGCCAGTTTTCTTCCCGGGAAGTGGCGGCTCTTGCCGATGTATCCGTGCGGTCTGTTGACAAGGCGATCGAAGAGCGGGTCCTTGCCGGGGTTCGCGCTAAGGCACGCGGGCGGCGGCGTATGCTGCCGCTCCACGCGGTGCCCTACGCGGCGATTGTCACGCGCCTGCCGGTCACGCTTTCGCTTGCCACCAAGCGCGATCTTGTTCGCAGGCTCTCCGAACGTCCGGTGGCGAGCATGACGAGCGAGCCGCTCGAAATCGCGCCCGCAGTCGTCGTCGATATTCCCGCGCTCGTCGGTTCCGATCTCGCCGAACGTGCCGAGCGCTACAGCAAGGCGCGCGAAGACCACATTGTCACCGACCCAGAAATCATGGGCGGCACTCCGGTGCTGCGCGGCACGCGCATGACAGTCTATTCGGTTCTTGGCAGGCTCGAAGGGGGTGATAGCGTCGAGGATATTCTCGATGACAATCAACACCTGAGCCGCGAGGCAATTGAGACTGCCGCGCTCTATGCCCGGACCCATCCGCTGGTGGGGCGGCCCGGCGGGCGGCCCTGGGCGAAAGCGGCTTGAACCTTTTTATCGACGAGTGCCTGTCTCCACTGCTCGCCCGCGTTCTCAACGAAACGGGCGAGCATAGTGCAATGCATCCAAGAGACATGGGCCGCCTCGGCGAGCCTGATCACGTTGTCCTTTCCCGCTGCCTTGCCGAAGAGCGGGTCATCGTCACCGAGAACGCCATCGATTTCCGCAAGCTGGTGTCACGCGAGGAGATACACCCCGGTCTTATCATCCTGCCTAGCGTTCGCCGAGATGAGGCCCTTCGCCTTTTGCAGGAAGCCCTTGGATACCTCACAAAATGCGGGGTCCCTGCAGATGTGATGGTCAATCATGTCCTTGAGGTCTTCCCGGACGGGACCTTCCGGCTTTTCGAACTTCCCTGACGATGTGACGACTGCGCTATCGGGGGCTATCCACCGCACAACCTGAAAATCACCTGCACCGCCCGCGTTGCTTCCACCCGGGCGTCCATTTCGTTCCTGAAGTGTCGAAAGGGGAGGGGGATTGAAGGGGTTGAGCCGTTCGGCTCGATCCATTCCGGCCATGAGGAGCCCTCCCGTGAACGATATCCAGATGATCCCGCTCGGCAAGCTGCGCTTGTCCGAGGCAAATGTCCGCAAGAACGACAGCAACCTCTTCATCGAGGAGCTTGCCGCCAACATCGAGGCCAAGGGCCTGCTGCAGAACCTGATCGTGGTGCCCGCCAAAAGGCGCGGGTTCTTCGACGTCACCGCCGGCGGTCGGCGGCTCCGCGCGCTGAACGCGCTCCTCGAAGCGGGCAAAGTGGCCAAGACCCACGAAGTTCCGTGCAAGGTCATCGACACCGACAGCGCCGAGCAATCCGAACTCTCGCTGATCGAGAACGTCATCCGCCTCGATATGACCCCGACCGACGAGATCCGCGCCTACAAACACTTCGTCAACGAGGGCAGCGACCTCGACGCGATCGCCAAGCGGTTCGGCCGGACCCGCCGGTTCATCGAAGGCCGTCTGCGCCTGGCTGACCTTGCCGATCCGATCTTCGCTGCGCTCGAGGAAGGCCAGATCACGCTCGATGTCGCCAAGGCCTACGCGACTACGCCCAATCACGAGCGCCAGATGATGGTGTGGAACGAACTGGCCGATTCCTGGCAGGGCAACCAGCCCGATTCGATCCGGCGCATGATCACCCACAGCGCGGTGCGCTCGTCCTCGCCAATGGCAAGGCTGGCTGGCGAAACCGAATACCTCGCTGCCGGTGGCCGGATCGAACGCGACCTCTTCACCGAGGATTCGAACGAGACCTGGATCGATGCCGAGATTGCCCAACGCATCGCCGGCGAGAAACTCCAGGCCTTTGCCACTGAGGTCGCCGAGACCTCGGGCTATGCCTGGGTGCGGCCAGTACTTGAAAGCCGGGTCCCTTACGCGGCGACCGAAGATCTCCACCAGGTCCATCTCGAACCCGCACCGCTGACCGAAGAAGAACAGGCCGAAGCCGACCGCCTGCTCGAGACGATCTCCGCCCTCGAAGCCGAAAGCGAGGGACTCGACGAAGACGACGAGACCGCGGCTGCAGACTTCCAGTCACGCTGGGAAGCAGCGACCGAAGCATACGATGCTCTTCACGACAAACCCCCGGTGATCCCCGAGGAGATGAAGGCCAATCTCGGCTGCTTCGTCATCGTGCGCGAGAATGGCGACCCCGCCATCGCCCACGGCCTCTACAGCGACAAGCCGCTCGAAAAGCGCAAGGCGCGCGGCAGCGATGCCACTGGCGACGGCGGTTCGCCCGGCGAGAGCGGCGATGCCGGATCGGCCCCCAAGCCGCTGTCGCAGAAGCTGGTCGAGGAGCTAGCCGTGCAGCGCCGCGATATCCTCTCGGTCAACCTCGCCGCCAACCCGGCGATCGCGCTCGACTACATGATCTTCGCGATTGCCGATGCCGGGCTGACCTACGGCGCACAGGCGCTCGGCACCACGATCCGCGCGCCTTCGCCCTCGCTCTACCTTGCCAGCTATCCGGAGTCCCCCGCGCACACGCTGATGGCTGACATGCGTGAGACGCTCGATACCGCCTGGACCGAACACGAGCGTACCGTCGAGAGGTTCACCGCATTCAGCGCGCTCGATGACGAAGCCAAGGCCGCATGGCTGGCCTGGTGCGTTGCCCGCACGCTCGAAGCGAGCATGGGCGTGGCGCGCAAACCCGGTCAGTCCGGCCCCGAACCGATCGAACTCCATGATCACCTGGCATCGCTGATGGAGATCAACGTTGCCAATCACTGGCGGCCCACCTCGGCCAACTACTTTGACCGGGTGAGCAAGCAGACACTGCTCGCGCACGTCACCGAAGTGGGCGGGCCGACCATGGCCGCAAGCTTCATGGGCGCGAAGAAGGGCGACCTATCGGCATCCTGCGAGAAGCTGTTCGCCGGTGAGACCATCGTCGCGCCCGAGGTCAAGCAGGCGGCGCTGGCCTGGGTGCCCGAAGCGATGCGCTTCCGGGTGCTCGGAGAATCCGAGGAAGGGGAGGCGGAGCCCGAAGATGGCGAAGCCAAACCGCAGGACGATGTGTCCGATCCCACTGAGCCGGAAGCGGCACCAGACGCCGCTTCGGAAGACCACGGCGAACCCGACGCAGCCGCGCCGCGCGAGACCGTCGACGCCTGATCCCATCCCTTCACGCAACGCCGCCGCAGGCCTTTCGGGGCCTGCGGCGTCATGCCTGTCGCGCCACAACAGGACTTCTTCCCATGACCATTCAGACAAAGCTGCGGGCACGCGTTTCGCCGCAAGTGATTTCCAAGGTTACTCGCATATTCAACGGAACCCTCGACGACATCTTCAACGAGCTGTTCCAGAATGCCCGCCGCGCCGGTGCCACTTTTGTTGCCGTCACCACCGAGCATATCGGCGACGCCTGCATTATCACCGTCACCGATGACGGGGCCGGCATCGCCAATCCTGCCGATCTCGTCTCACTCGGCCAGTCAGACTGGTCGGATGAATGCCAGACCCGTGAGGATCCGGCCGGCATGGGCTTCTTCAGCCTGGCAGGGCTGGACACGGTGGTCAGTTCTACCAGCGCAGCGGGCGCCTTCTCGCTGGCCATATCAGGCGACGCCTGGACCGGCGAGGCAGACATAGATGTCCTGCCCTGGGATGGCCCGCCCGGAACGCAGATCGCGTTCCACTTCGCAGCGTTCCCCGATGGCAAGCTCGAACGCGCAGTAGCCGCAGCTGCACGATTCTATCCGCTGCCTGTCAGCTACAACGGCGAGGGCCTGCCAAGCGCGGACTTCCTTGAAGGCGCGCATTCGGTCATCGAGCGCGACCGTGTGCGGATCGGTGTGTTCCGGCAACGCCATGTAGGCCAAATGCCGACGGTCAATTTCCACGGTGTGACGCTGATCCACGTACTGCCACAGATTAAGGAGGTCCATCACGCGCAGTGGAGCGCCCGGGTCGATATTCTCGATGCACCCGACCTCGTGCTGGTGCTGCCCGCGCGCAAGGAAATCTACCGCAACGCCGCGCTCGAACGCCTTGTGACCCAGTGCCGCGAGGCGATCTTCGCAACCATCCGCGCCGAGCCCTTCCATCGTCTCAGTTTCGAGGACTGGCTGGAAGCGAAGGTCAACGACGAAGACTATCCCGAAGCCTCCCGCGAGTTGCCGCCGCTGCACACGGTCCATGCGCGTGACACCTATCGCGATATTCCGAAGTTCGAGCCGCTCGCGGCCAATGCGGCGATCTACGACGAAGCGGACTCCTACGATTCGGTCACCTTTGAACGCGCGCTCGCCTTCTCGCGCGGCGGTGTCGACGGCGAGCCGCATTGTCTGGCGGGCGCCCAGCCGCTGACCTTCTACACGCCCCTGCGCCAGTTCGCCGGCTATCACTGGTACGATGCGCTTTCGTGCTACATCCGCACCGGGGAGTCCTTCAGCCAGGACGATGGCTTCCAGACCCGCTCGGACGATGACGGGCTGACCTTCCGTCCCGACAGGATCACGCTCGAGCTTGCCGATCAGCATGACCGCCGTCTTGCGGTGCCGAGCGACTTTGCCATCCTCGAAAACGACGATGCCTGGAGCGATCCCGACTATACGCGGATCGCGCTCACCTGCACATCCTCGCTCGACCCGGGCGATCTTACCGAACTCATCATCGATGCGGCATTCAGCCCTTCGGACGACTCCGATGCGGACAGCTACGACACTCAGGAAACACGCTTCCGTCACGATGCTGCCGTGCGCGCGCATGGCATTCTTGAAGGCGAGGACGCCGCAACCCTCGCCGGAATCCGCATGGCCTTTGCCGACCGCGTGGCCTGGCGGATACCCAAAGGGCGCACGCTGCAGCTTACATGGTCAGGCGAAGGGACCGACCTCAAACTGCTTGCCACTGCCGGGGAGGCACGGCCATGACCCGCAAACCCCGGCCCGATGTCGCGCAGGTCATCACCGACCTAATCCTCGAGAAGATCGCCGCGGGCACCGCGCCTTGGCTCAAGCCCTGGTCGGCGACCAGTACCCGCCCACTGCGCCACAACGGGGTTCCCTACACGGGGATCAACACGTTTTTCCTATGGGCGGTGGCCGAGGCTTGCGGTTACGCCAGTCCCTACTGGATGACATATAGACAAGCCGCCGAACTTGGCGGGCAGGTTCGGAAGGGCGAGAGCGGTTCCTACAGCGTCTTCTACAGCACCGCTCACAAGACGGACACCGACCGGCAGACCGGCGAGACCACCGAAAAGACCATCAGGTTCATGAAGTGGAACCACGTGTTCAATGCGAGCCAGATCGATAGTTTGCCCGCGCATTACTACCCGGAGCCACCGGACCCCAAAGCCATCGGCGAACTGTCTGCCGGCGTGCGTGACTTCCTCGATGCAATTCCGATCCGGGTCGTCCATGGAGGCGGCAGCGCGCATTACACGCCTGCGACCGACACGGTGACGCTGCCGCAGCCACAGGCGTTCCATTCGATCGAGGCGTATTTCTCGACCCGATGCCATGAGCTATCTCACGCCTCAGGCCACGCCAAGCGGCTCAATCGCCAGTTCGGCAAGCGCTTCGGCGATCAGGCGTATGCTTTCGAGGAAGTTGTGGCGAGCCTGGCGCAGGCGATCCTTTGCGCCGAATACGGCCTGCCGAACGAGCTGCACGACAGCCACGCTTCATACATCGATCACTGGGTCAGGATCATGCGCGGCGACAAGACCGCGATCCTCCACGCCGCGGCCAAGGCCGAGCAGGCGGTCCAGTGGCTGCGCCAGTTCGATCCCGCGCTTGCCGAACCCGAGCGCAAGGCGGCCTGAGCGCAGCGAGCACATCGCTCCTCTCACCAGCTTCGCTCGCACGGCGAGCGGGAAGGAGAGGGGGTGGGCAACCCATGCGCCTTTCCGGCGCAAGGGAGCCATGCGATGAACTACGATCTCGATTTCCGCTACCGCCGGGCGCTCCAGCCCGATGGGCTGGCAACGATACCGACCGCGACCCAGGCAGTGATCGATGCAATGCAGGACGCGCGCAATGCCGGGATTGACCCGGCGCGTGATCCGGCGACCATTCTGCTTGCCCGCCATGTCGGTCGCATTGCGCTTGGGCACGCGCCCGATGCGACCTTCGCCGAAGATGCGCCGCTGCGCCGCCAGTGCATCGAGCGGATCGACGAGCTGAAGTCGAAGCCCGCGCTGGTGGCGCTCGCCCGGCGGGGCGTGGGCTACGACCCGGAAGCCAAACGCGTGTTCCAGCGCGAAGCCCGTTCGGCGCTCAGGATTGCCGCACGGCAGCTGGGGCTTGGTCCCGACGATTATGATCTGCGCGCCAATCCGGGCGGCATCGCCGTCTCGGGCGAGATCACGCTTCACGCCGACACAATCTATGTCCAGGTCGCGCTCTACTGCATGGGCGCAGGCCGTGAGGTGATGTTCCGCCGCTGCAAGGGACGGCAGGACTATATCGGCGAGCGCAACCATTATTGCGACGTCGCGGTGCTGGCCGATCCGGTCCGCTTCCGCGCGACCGTGGTTCGCGAGACCCGCCTCGAACTCGAACCCCGACAAACCGAACTCGTATAGGAGGCCCCGATGGGTTGGCTCTCGATGACCGCATCGGGCATGGCGCCCCATGCCACGCCCAAGGCATATCTCGATGCCCAGTTCACATTCCCGCCTGACCTGGACAAGGGGCGGACCACGGGTCTGCGGGTCCTCAAGTCCTCGGTCCGTTCGGGCGCATGGTATGCTGCCTGCCAGAGCTATGAGGCCGATGGCACCTCACTCGTCTTCGCGGCGATCTGCCTCATCCGCTGGAACCCGAAGGCGCGTGACGGTTACGTCTTCGCCTACAAGGACATGGAAGAATCCATGGGCCCTTATCGGTACGACTGTCCGGCCTCGATCCTCGATCTGCTCGATCCGCCACGGAACGAACACGCCGCGCAGTGGCGCGAGCATTGCCGCCAGCGTCTGGCGCTGACCTCGCGCCGCAAGCCCCGGCCTGGCGACACGCTGGTACTCGCAGAAGCACTGACGTTCACCGATGGACACAGCGAACGAACATTCCGCGTGGTTGCTTCAGGCAAGAAGACGCGGCTGTGCCGCATGAGTGATGGCGTGGGCGTGCGGATCACGAACCTGATGAGCCGTGCCTGGACTATCGTCCCGCCTCCAGCAGATCCTTACGTGTCATGAGCGAACCCGCCGTGACCACCCGCTCGCCCAAGCGCGCGCGGCTGTGCAGTATCGAGAACGCCAACCGTGTCGCGAGCCAGGTCGCCGAACGCATGGCTGCCGACACAGCCGTGGTGAAGACCGGCAATCCCCTGCAGCCGTTCCGCGTTGTCCTCGCAAGCCGCGCTTCGCCTGCGCGCATTGTCACCCGCGTCGTCATCTCCAGCAACGATGACGAGCCCGTTCCCGCCTGACCCGGCAAGCGCCGGCAAGGAGGGGAGGGGGATCGGGCTGTGCGATCAATCGCAAGAGGAGCATTTTTCAATGGCCCAGCCTGCCCAGGCATCCTGCCTTTCCGCCGAACAGTCCCGCGCCGAAGAGATCGCCCGACTCAACGATGCCGCGCGCGCCGGAACGCTTGCGAACTCCCGCATGGTGTTCACCCGCAATCTCGTCGACCTGCTTGCCGGCGACGCGGACGATCCCGCCGTCGCACAGGTGCGCCAGTTCCAGAACCAGGCCGCCCTGCTTCGCCTCGTTCGTGAAACCCCGATCGACCCTGGCAACGACCCCAACGGCGAGAGGGACTTCGGCGTCGTGACCTTCCTCGATCGCAAGATCTTCTGGAAAGTCGATGTCTATGAGAACGACGGCACGTTCCAGTGGGGTGCCGAAACACCGTGGGATGCGCAGACCAGCTACCGTGTGGTCACAGTGATGCTCGCAACCGATTACTGATCCGGATGTCGCGCTATTCGCTCAAGCCGCTTTCCCACCACGCCGACCTCTTCGAGGTTGCCCTGGGCTGGGACCCCGGGCTCGATACCTTCTTCGTCACCATGTTCGCCGCAAGTGACGGCGAGCCCGATCCCGACGTGCGCCTGTGGCGCGGCACCACCTTCCGGGAAATCCCGAGCGCTTCCGCGTTGCTGTCGATCGTCCGGGACTATGCCGAGGTGCCCGAGGGGCTTGCTTCGCGCCTCGAGATCGACCGGCTCCGCAACCCTCACGATCAGACCCGGCCAATCAGCACGCTGATTGCCGGATTGCTGGGGGCAGGGCGGGGCGGTTCCCGGTGATCTCTCCGTGCCTCTCCCAGGAAGTGCTGCGGGCAAGGCCCGCAGGTCTCGGCCTGACGGCCGGGAGGGAAGGGGGATGGAAGAAGGGTGATCGGACAAGGGGTCCGGTCGCAATCAATCCTTCAAGGAGAACGTCCCCATGAATATCGGTGAAATCCGCAAGAACGCGAATGGCCAGCTGATCGGCTCCGTCGAAACGCTCACCATCACCCGCACCATCGGCCTGCGGCCGGTGAGCTCCACCAACCCGCGCGCGCCCAAGTACGAAATCGTCGCGCTCAACGACCAGCGTCGCTGGGTCATCGTCGGCGCCCTGTTCGAACTTGCCTCGAACGCGACCGGCGAGATCTTCTACCAGGGCAAGATCGACGATCCGTCGATGACGCAGCCGCTCTACATCGCCGTGTTCCCTCGCGAGGACGGCACCATGGCGGTCGCCTGGCAGCGCCCGCGTCGCCGCAATAACCAGCTCGGCACCGCCGAATACGGCGAAGGCGACATGTTCGCTGGCGATGATGCCGGTTCCGATGCCGACAGCTCCGGCGACGGTCTCGGCGACAGCACCGCGACGCCCCCGGCGAAGCGCGGTCGTGGCAGCGCCAAGGACAGCGGCACCAGCGAAGACGAAGGCACCCTGCCGCCGATGGTCGACGCTTAAGCGTTAACCGCTCCTCCGAAAGGACGGGGACCCAACTGCGGGTCCCCGTCCCCATGCAAAGGCCGCACCCGCCCCACGCGGCCCGAGGCGGAACGTCGGCGCACCCCCCGCCCGGCGTTCCGCCTCTTCATTTGCAGAGAAGGCTTTGGAGAATTCCGATGGGGCGAGGGGTTTGCATTTCAGACGATCCGGAATGGCTCCTATCGAATCTATGCAGGCCTAAGCTGACGTAGGTTCATCGACGCCGGTCAGGCGCACCGCGAAGTATGAAGCTTGACTTGGTTGCTACTGCGATCGGCCTCTTCCCAAATGCGTCTAGTCGAGTGGATCAACCCTATTCTAGGCGGCGCCTGCGGCACCTTCTACGGCGAGCAGTTCCACAAATTCCTCGATCTCGGCATATTCGCTGGCGGAACTGACTGGGATCACCCGGATCTTGAAATCCTTGAACCACCGTTCCTTCTCGACCTCGGTGATCTTCTCCTTGGTCAGGAGGGCATAGTGTGTCGGCCCCGCGTCTGGCGCAAAGGTACCGGCGATATAGTTGAGCATTAGATTGATTTCAGGGTCGCTCATGGATGCGCCAACGAAGATCACCGTGTACATGGAGAACATCGTCGCGAGCATGTTCTGATAAGCGGGCTCCTTAAACAGGATCTGCCGGTAATCCTGTTCTGTCAGGATGATGCCATCGCCAGCGCGCGTGGCATCGCCATGCGCCTTGAGAATGAAGAACTCGCGTCGGGACAGGCTTCGCCGAACCTCGCCAATATCGCGAAAGGTGCAGACCGTGACGTCGGCATCAATGGTCCGCCAAGCCCGCTCCAACAGCGTATCATAGTTGGTCGTCAGGACGAACTGAAGACGATTGAGCCTGAGAAATGCGTCGTGTAACTTGGTGGGGACGGGTTTCGACTCCACGAATACGCGTCGGATGAAGTCTCCAAAAAAGCTTCCGAGATCCGCCTTCAGGCCCGAGGCCGCCATCAAATATTTTCCCGTGTCAATCAGGGTTTCATATTCCGCGGCCTTCGCATCGGAGATCGGCACATTGGACTTTGCGGTGGCGATCATCTCACGCAAGAGGTCCGCCCATTGCGGCAGGTTTGCTCCCACTGACGCCCCAGCGCCCACGAGGAGCCCGCACCGGTTCTTCCGATATTCGTCGACCAGCGCTGGCGGCAGATCTCTGGGATCGAACGACATCAATCAACCTCCACGTTCCGGAGGAACTTTCTCAACGCCTTGTTGCGCTTCTGCAAGTTGGTCTTGGACGCGCCGTCGGCGCGGAAGGCATAGATATATTCGTAGAGCGCGCGGTCATTCGGCGCGGCATCCCGCCGCCGCGAGTTGAGCAGCAAGTCGGGTTCGGAGGTATATTTTCTGCGCCGCTCTTCGAAATAGTTATATTTGGCGGTGATCTTCTCCACGTCGATTGACTTCCCCTGCTCGTGGAGTTGCATGATTACCCAAAGCAGGTCGACGTAGATCCATTTGCGCGTGATGCGGAATCGCGTGTGTTGATCGATCTCAGCCAGGACATTCAGGGCGTCGCCGACCTTCGAGGACAAGGCGAGGATGTCCTCCATATCCGCTACAGCATATTCGGTCTGCAATGCTCGCAAATCGGTCGACTTGATGTCGCGCGATCCGTTCCAGGCCGCCACCGCGAACGCATGGCCGGCGTAGTCGAAATACTTGGAACGATCGTTGTTGATTTTAGCGTTGCCAAAGAACTCATGCGACGTCGCGGTAAGCTGGATGATGTTGCGCATCGGCCCCAGAGCGGCGTTGCGCAGCTCCGCAGGATTGAGCGGCATGCCCATCTGCAGTCGCGCGAACAGGGTAGTAATTTCGTCATTGGTTGCGCTGACAATTTCCCCCACGCCGATTTTGAAGCCGCGAAACTGCTGCTGGAGGAAGGCATCGAGCTCCGCGAAAGTCTTGCCGTTGATGACATGCCCGTTGATCGGCTCCAGCGCGCCGGCGCCGCTCAGTGCGAATCCGGCTTCACCGTCGGCAGGGGCCGCGAAGTCCCAGATTGCGCGCAGCCGCTGTTGCCCATCCACGGCCTCATGACCGTAGAGGCTACCGGCAGGCAGCTTGCGAAGATAAATCTTGGGAACATCCATCTCACGGAGAATGGAATCGATGAGCAGAACACGGCGCGAGGTCTTCCACGCAGGACCGCGCTGCCAAATCGGGTTGAGGTTTATTCGATCTTTCAGGCCGATGAGTTTCTCGATCGTCCAGAGCCGTTGCTGGACCTTCATGGGACGTCGCGCTGCCGCTCGTCGAGCAGGACAGTCGATCCGGGAAGCCCCGCTAACGCATAGGGGCAATCAGGGCGCTCAATCATCGAGCATATCCTCTATGACGTCCGAGAGAAAATCGAGGGCGGTGTCGCCGCCACGTTCTTCCAGGATCGTGATCAGGCGCGGCAGGCCGGCGATCGCATAGGCGTTGGCCACGCGCATCATCTCGTGCGGCTTATCTGTCACCTGGACATCATCGGTATGGGCGATGGCAAGCAGCATGAGTGCGTTGGAGCGCCAGAGATCGCTCCCGAAGACGTCACCATTGATGGCCTTGTAAGTCGGCCCCTTGTGATCAAAGTCCGGCTTGATCTTCTCTTTCACGGCCAGGCAGAGGGCCATGAACCACATATCGACCATGCGCGGGAAGGGGCTGTCCTCAGGATTGTTCCTGGAACCTTCCGTCCGGGTCAGGCAATAAGTGTGGAAATAGTCCTGGTACTTCTCGGGCAGATAGACGTCTACAGGCGCAAAAGCGTTCATTTCAGGCCTCCACCGCTACGGCTTCGGACTCGCGCCGCTCCTCGCGGCGCTCGCACTGCTCACAATGATCGCGGTGGTCGCAGTCGCACAGCAGCACGCCGATGTCGTTCACGCCCGGGTCGTTGACGAGGATCTTGGGATAGTGCGCCGGATTGGTCAGCGTGTAGATGCGTCCGGCGCGTTCATCGAGAATGTCCTCGCAGCCGGTGATCTCCGAATGGGTGAGGAAGAGGATGAGCTGCGAGCTCTGCTCAGCCGCTAAGCGCAGCACCTCGCGTTTCACATAGCCGCTCATCATGCCGAGCGGCGTGTCGATGACGTTGGGCGCCTCCACTTCGCTGACCTTGGTCAGCGCCAGAATGAAGGCGATGGTCAAGGCACGCCGTGACGCTCCGTTGAGATCCTGGGACGGGTCCAACGGATTATCGAAGCGACCGAATACGACGATCCGGAAATCCGGCGTGATCTCCGCCCGGGCGATGATCGAGCGCTGCGAGGGATCGGCGCCGATCATGTCGAGGAACAGCGTGTTCATTCGCTCACCGACCTTGTGCAGCTCGGTCGTCTTCATCGTCTCGAGCGCGTTGGTCAATATCTGTTGCAGGTCGTGCGCGACCTCCAGTTCGGCGCTGATCTTCGCGCCGCGTTCGTCATGCTGGAGCAGCTTCTTCCGCAGCTCCTCGGCCGCCTCGATGTCCTTGCGATTGGTATCGAGGAAGCCGTCATATTTGACTTCCTTGCCGTGAGCGTCCTTCGCCTGCTCCCGATAACGATCACGGGTCGCCTTAAGCTGCTGGATATCGACGTCTGGAAGCGCGGCGATCTTGGCATCGATAGCCGCCTCCTGCTCGCCCAGATCACGGTGGCGCTTGTTGGCGCGCTGCCGCCGCTCGAACACAGCGCTGAACTCGCCCGACCAGCCATCGCCCTCGATCGGCCGCAGCAGATCTTGTGCGCCATAATAGAGCGCCGTCACCTTTTCCTGGATGGCGTCCGAGGCCCGGCTGTCGTCGATCAGCTTCTGAATGTTTGCGCGTCGCTGCTGGCCCTCGGGATCGTTCGGATCGAGGCTCTCGCCGCAGATACAGCGGGGTTGATTCAGCCGATCATCGAGGACAGGGATCGTCTCACCGGGAATCTTACCCTGCTCATGCAGCTTGTCGAGCACCGCCTTCGCCTTCTCGAACGGCTCGGCGAGGAGCGCCTTTCCTAGCAGAATGCTCTTGAACAAATTGGCATGATCACGCGCCGCTTGGCCCGCATCTTTCTCGGCCGCGATCTTGCCCGCCGCAGCCTTTTTCCGTTCGGCTTCGAGTTCTTCGCGATTGCCCTTGCGCAGCGCGTCCGACAGCCGGCGATCCGCCCGCCTCGGCAAGATCCTCCAATTTGAGGCGTGCCTCTTTCGCCTCCTTATGCTGGCGTTCGAGTTCGGGCGTTTGCTCCTGCAAGGCCGTGAGTTTCTCCGAGACGGTCTTCAGCTCGCGTTGCGCGCCGGCGTCGGCGCGGACCTTCTGATTGAGCTCGGCGCTGACCTTGCGCGTATGCGCTAGCGCTTCCTCGACGACCCCGAGGCCGAGCAGCGACCGGATCGCGCCCTCGACCCGCTTCATCTGATCGCCGCGGTTTCCCTCGATGAAGCTGAGCGCGCGATCGCCGTCGGTGAAGAAGACCTCGCGTAGCTCGCGCGGCAGATGGGGCCGGATATGGGCCTCGGGATTGTCGACCGGCGGCGTTCCGGTTGCGTTCAACTGGAACAACTTGACGTTCGCTGATCCTCGCTCGAATTCGCCGCCTTTCACTGTCTCGGTGACATAGCGCAGCAGGCGGTAGCGGCGCGGTCCGGTCTTCGTAGGAACCTCGTAATCGACTTCGACCGACACATTCACGCTGGTTCGCGTGCCCGTCGCCGCGTCCATCGGGCTGAGCCGGAAGTTCCGTCCCCGATCTGGGAGCGCTTCATCGCCGAATAGCCCCCATTGCAACGCCATGAGCAAGGTGGTCTTGCCGCTTTCGTTCGCGGCCCGGATGACGGTGAGATTGGACTCCGTTTCGACCGCGAATTCGATCTGGATGTCCTTGAGGAGCCGGAAATTCTCGACCCGAACGCGGAGTAGCTTCATTCTGCCTGATCTCCGCCCTCTTTCGCCCGTGTGCGATGCAGAAACATGGCCACGGTGTTGACCTGGTCGCCAATTTTCTTGACGACGTTCGTGCGCGCGATGGCATGGTCCCGTTCGGCTTGGAGAACGTCTCCGAGCAGTTCGGCCAACTCGTCCTGGTAGCCGTCGCAGCGATCAGGCACGGCTTTCAGCTCGCCGAGCAAGACCTCCAAGATCTTCTTGTCATTATAGGCCATCTTCGACCCCCCATACGTTAGCGATGGCCTGGAGATGCTCTACCGCCTCATAAGGACCGTCGGTGGCCGGCCCGTTTCGGCTAAGGCGCGCAAACTCCCAAACCCGCTCGAGCTCGGAGCGTACTAGCTTCCTCGCGTCCTGATCAAGCGACTCTCCGTCCGATGTCGTCGCCATTCCCGGGGGAAGGACAACAAAATCGTGGATGACGGCGTGAGTCTTGCCGATCGCCTTACAGGTCCTGAGCAAGCGCCCCCGTCTCTGCACCCATTGCCGTTTCACTGTAGTACTGGCCAAGATATAGGCCAATTTGATTTGAGGTATATTAACGCCTTCGTCGAGAACGCGCTTGGCAGTCAGGACTTGTGTCGTTCCTTCCTGAAAATCGGCAAGGATTCGCGCCGTCTTCTCACGACTCTGCGTCTCCTCCTGCGTCAATTGGTGGAACAGCACGCCGCGCTTCTCGAGCAGCGCATTCACGGCCCCGAGCTGCGCCGGCTGCTTATCCGTCGCGTAGATCAGCGTGTACTGCAACGAACGAGGCACCTCGGCGTCGAGCAGACGGGCGAGAAGGTCGATCTTGTCATCCGCGGTCTCGAGGATCAGGCGCCGCTGCCGGAGCAGATTATCCAAATAGGGGTCGCTCTCCCCTCTCTTGATCTTCCAGGCCTGCGCGGAAATCTTCGCCGTCAGATCGTACCATTCCGCCATCTCGGCGTCGGTCAGCTCGACGAAATGGACATGGTAGTCATATTCGGTCAGGCATTTGCCGATCGCCTGCTCCAGCGTGAATGCGTAGCAAATCTCCCCAAAATACGCGATGAGCGCGGCCGTGCCTTCGTCGTCATACTGCCGCACCGGCGTCGCCGAGAGGCCGAGGCGATAGTCGAAGCATTCCGGCGGGTTTTGGGTGAAGGATTCGGCCCCGAGATTGTGGCACTCGTCGGCGATGAACAGCTTGGGCACGGACAGCCCCGAGATCGCCGCGATGAACTCCTCGGTGCAAAGCGTATCGTTGCTGACCACCAGGATTTCCGCGCATGAGCCGCCACGGCGCAGCCGCCGACCGGCCTGCTTGATCTCGCGATCGCGCGCGAGCGGTCCACCCGCCGCCGGGAGGTTGATCGGTTCAACCCCGAATTCCCGAATCTCGCCGCACCATTGTTCGATGAGCGGCCGATAAGGGGCGGAAACGACGACGAGCAGCTTCCCGACCTCGTCCTGAAGCCGCGAGGCGCAAATCATCGATGTGATGGTCTTGCCTGCGCCCGTTGCCATTTCGAGGATGCCGCGGCGACCGGCGCCCTCCCAGGCTTTGACGGCCGCGCCTTGGTGCGCGAAATCGCCCGTCTCATAGTTGAGATAGGACGGGATCGAGAGCGCGTTGCCCTTGACGGGCTGGTCGAGGTCCACAGGCTTTTCGATGCCCTGCGCCTTGCGCCAGAGATGCGAGAGTTCCAGCTCGTCGGGCATCGTCTCGGTCTTGTAGTTCTTGACGATCTTGCGCTGCACGGCGTCGGGCAGCGAGAGCACCAGACAATCGGCGTCGCCGCCGGCCCACATCTCATCGAATTCCTGCCGCAAGCGGTCGACATGAAATCGCGGTTCCTCACCCTTCCAGTCACGGCTGAGCGTCAATTGCTCCTTATTCTTGGTGAGCGCACGTCCCGTGAGATTGGTCGAACCGTGCAGCGCAGCGCGATCGTCGCCATCCTGGAACAGCCAGACCTTCGGATGAAACAGCGCATCGCGCATCACTGCGATCTGCAGCACTAGGCGCTCCTGCGAGATCAACCAAGCGAGGCATTCGAGCGTGTGCCGGACCAACAGATTCTCGTCGGGCACCTCGTCGACCAGGATCCGTTGCGCAAATGCCGCCAGCGCTTCCTGGTCCTGCGTCAGCGTATCGAAGTCGCCAGCTGTCAGGAACGGACTGACGATGAGGCGCAAGGGCGCGGTCTCGTTGCGTAGGAACACGGCAAGCCCAGGCGCAATCTCGGCGAAGGACGCGCTGGCGAAATAGCCCATCATCATATCCAGCGACCGCGTCGCCCGAAGGGCGGGCATCAGGACTTCGCTCGCCATCGGGTCGGCAGGCTGGACATAGAGCGGCCGTGCCGGCTCAAGAGCGTCGCGCAATCGCGTTGCCGCCATGCCGCTCATGGCCGCGGCCCCGCTCATTTGTGGCAGGCCACACAGACTTTCGCCTGCCCGTAGAGATCGTCGATGTCGATCGGCTCATAGTCGGGCCGCAAGGGGTTCGGCCTCAGCTTCGCGCGCTGCCGGGCAATGCGCGCCGCATGGTCTCGCCTGATCTCCTCGATACGCTCGGGTCGCTGCAACTCATCGAGCGATTCGCCATGACTCCAGGTGAAAGGCGATCCATGCTCGATGGCGTTCTTCTCATAAGCTTTGGCTTCCTCGAAGCGGTCGGGGTGCTGTTCCATCAGCCGCACCCATTCGATCTTCTGCTGATAGAAGCAGAAGGAGCACCCGCTGCGCGTGCGCCATTCGTAATATTTGGGCAGTCCCAGTCCCGCGGCCTCGAGCAGCTCCAGCACGCCGGCCTTGTCGATACCGGCCTCCCGGAACGGGAGCCGGACCAGCAGGCGCTCATGTTTCGAGCTATAGCCCTCGCGATATTCCTCGTCCGAGCGGATCGCGACATAGCTGTAGATCGTTTGCCCCTCCTCGAGCATGGGCTTCAGCCAGCGCTCGAAGGGGCGAAGCTTGAGCTGCCGGGTACACCAGCGGGTCTGCGGCGACGGCAGGAAATCATTGTACTGCTTGAGCCAGAAGTCGAAGTCGCGGTCGGGGTTGAGCCGCAGGATGGCCTTGCCGAGAAAGCCTTCGAGCCGGCCGAGATATTCATAGACCTCAGGGAGCTCCTTGCCCGTATCGGTAAAGAAATACTCGATTTCGAGCTCGGGATGGTGCTGGCGCATATAGACAGCAAGGGCAGCGCTGTCCCTGCCGCCGGAAAGCCCCAGAACGTGCTTTACCTCCCCGCTCACAACCCGCCGTCGCCTTCCCACTTGATCGCGATGGCGTTCAGCCAGTCCGCGCGTCCTTTCAAGGTTCCCTCGCCGCCCGAGATCCAGACATCGTCGAGACGGGCCTGTGGCAACTCGCGGAAAATCGCCCGCAGCCGCGGCTCGTCCATATCGGTGAACATCCGGCCATCATCGGTGACGCGCTCGCCCCGCCCGAGCTTGAACGACATATAGAGCGCGCCGCCCGGGCGTAGCGCCCTGATCAAGCGGTCGATCGCATCGTCGAGCTCTACCTCGGCGACATGGAGCAGCGATGCGCATGCCCAAACGCCATCGAACGCATTCTCGTCGTCCAGATCCTGGAAACGAAGATGGCGGGTCGCTACGCCGGTCAGCGCGCTCGAAAGCGCGCAAAGCTCGGCAGAGGCATCGAACGCCTGCACCCGATAGCCGAGATCGAGGAAGGCCAGCGTATCGCGTCCTGAGCCCGAGCCGGCGTCCAATATCTCGCCGGCAGGCGGAACATGGGCGAGGAAGCGCCGGTAGATCGGCGCCATGTCGACATCGAGCGTTGCCTTTGCGTAGGCTTCGGCCGTGCGATCATAGTAGGCGATCGTGCCGTCGCCCTCGTGCCGGAACGCTGCCGCGCGACTAGGCACTCGATCCTCCTGCGTTTCGGCGCGCCCGGCTGAAAATGATCACATAGAGACCGAGCAGCAACGCGGCGAAACCCGCCACGCCCCACCATCTCGACAGAGCGAGCGGCCAATATTTCCAGAATGCCCCGAAGAACGAGAATGCCGCGGCCAGCAGCATCAGCGCGCAGAAGATCGTGATCATGCTGTAGCTGCCGAGCCACGGCGCGCGGGGCGTCTTGGGCGTGCCGCCGGCAAAGCTCGGCGGATGAAACGCCTCGATCTGGTCGAGATAGCTCTGGAGCACGTCGCGGATGCGCACAACGACCAGGGTCAGGGCCATATTGCTCAGCCCGGCGAGCATCAGCAGCGCGAAGCGAATCTCGGTATCGAGATTCTCGCTAACGCCAGCGCCGAACCAGAGGCCGCCGGTCAGCGTCATGGCGAGCGCCGGGATCTGGTTCATCTGCGTGTTGAGCGCGCGAAACTGCTGGAAGTTTTCCGAATAGCAGATCGCCGCCTTCTTGGCGTCCGTATCGCACATCAGCCGCCTCCCAGAGCCCGGGCGGGCTGTCGCTGCTCGGTCTCGCCGCTCATGTATCGCGCCGAGAGCTCCGCGAGCGCGGCCAGAATGACATTGCGCCGCTTCTCGTCAGCGTCGTCGAGCGCCACTTCGACTTGATGGATAATGGCATCCACCTGCGCCCGGTCGCCGTCCGCAATCTGAAATTCCTCCAGGAGCGGGGCAGGTCGCCCATTCACGCCGATGACGATCGCCATCGCGTGCCGTTTCTCGGGCCGTCCCTTGACGCGCGCGAAGGTCTCGCACCGCAGGAAGCGCTGCGCCAGGTCGGCCAATTCGACCGCGGCCCGATCCAGATCTGGATCGACCCAGTCGCGTGGCGGCTTGCTTGCCGCGAGGCTGGCGATCGCCTCGAACGCTTCGTCACGGCCGTCGAACTGCGACAGCCGGCCGACGAACGCCTCGACATGAAAGTCCCCCGCGACCTGCCGGATGTTCTCCGCCCGGTCCCGAAGCTCGGCGAGCGCTTGGGGCGAGGTGTTGGGAACCTGAAGTTCGGCGAGCATCATGTCGGCCAACCGGCGCATCAAGGACGGATAGGCGCCGACGAGCTCCTCCAGCCCCTCGCGCAAGCCGTTGACGATCGGGCCGAGCTCTTTTTCGACCAATTCATTGCCGTCCGCCGAGACCAGCGCCGGAATATCGTCGAACAGGAACTGGTTGGGATCGTGCGCGCGCTTGAACAGATCGCGCACCCTGATCGCATTGGCCGACAAGCGCCCGGTCCGCTTGGTCCAGGCTGGCAGCTTTTCGTAGATCCCGATGAGGCCGCGTCCAACGTCGATCGGTTGCAGATGGGCGAGCGTATTGCCCTCGTCGAGCGCGCGGACCACGTCGGCCATGCCCGACAGCAGCCGCCGCGACACGGCTGATAGATCCATCCAGCGTAGCTGGATCGTCGCGGCATCCTTGGCCAGATACTCGACATCGACATCGTCGAAGCGCGCGCAGAACACGCCCTCGCGGTAGATGGCGAGGCTCTCGCGCTGAGAAAGGACGAAAGCGACGCCCAGGATGGGCATGAGCCCGTCCTTCACCCCATAGGGCGGCGCGCGCCAGACGTCATAGACCTCGACCATCGAGATCGGGCGCTTGCGCTGCCGCTTGATCCGCTGCATCGCCGCCTTCCACATCGGCGCAAGCCGGCTCGGGTCGTCGTCTGGTGCGTGGAAGGCCCAAACGTCGGATTCCCTCCGGTACAGACCAGTGCCTTCGAGCAGTGAGGCCAACAGTCCGCCTTCGGCCGGGAAGTCGACGATGCCGAGACGCGGCTCGCCTTCGTTCAGGACCATCCGACGCAAGAGGATGTTCTGGGCCGCAATCGCGCTTCCCGAAGGCTTGTGCCGGTTAAGCAGCTCGCTGTGCAGGATCGGACATTCCGAAAAGCGGCGATCGGCAAGCTCGGAGGCGAGCCCGTTGAGATCCGGCTGACGCAGCGACTTGGGCTGGTGATGCTTGCGATACCAAAGCGCGCTGTCGAACGCATTGTGCAGCTCATTCTCAAGCTGGCCTTGCAACACGGTGAGGCGGGCATTCACTTCGCGCCGGGCCACGGAGTCGCCGGCGAGCTCTGCCCGCGTGCTGCGGACCGTCTCCAGAGCGAGCAGCTCGCGCGCCAAGGTGACAACCGCCCACGCCCGCTTCGAAAGCCCGGCGATGATGTCGCAATCGTCGCGCTGGCGCGCGGCTTCGCGGCACCCCTCAGCGACATAGTCCTCGTTCTCGCCCTCGGTCGGGATGGCGAGAACGAACTTGCCGATCGTTCCCGGACCCGGCTGATAGGCGGAGGCGAGATCGACGAGCTGGCTGACGGGCGCGATCGTCAGATCGAACCAGCGCATCGTGCCGGTCTCGTGATAGTGCTTCTTGGCGAGCACTGGTTGCAGACCGGCCAGCGCGCGTAGAACGGCAAAATCGAGTTCGGGCTCTTCCTCCATCGCCGCGCGCACGGCCTGGTCGACGTCGAAATCGCTTCCGGCGAATATCGCGTGCGCGTCGACGAATTTCCGGAAGATCGTGAACGACCAGCGCTCGAGCTCACCAAGCGCCGTGCGCAGCACCGGCTCGGCGAGGTCAGCAAAGCAGGTACGAAGCAGCTCGAAGCTCGGCACGAGGGCCGACCGCTCTTTGAACAGATCGACGACGGCGATCGTTTTCAGCAGCCGGATATGCAGTTCGCTGCCGCCGATCGCTTCGCAGCGTTCGAGCGCCTCGGCGGCGAGCGCCCAGCGATGGCCATCGGGCGATGCCAGGATCGAGGGTTCGAGATTGGCCCTGAGATAGTCCCATAGCCGCGCCGGCTCGTAGAGATCGCCTACCTCTGCGCCTTTCAGGAAATCCTGAAAGCCGTGCGGCTCGGCGGAATTGAGGAAACCGAAGATGCTCCGCTGATTCTGGCCGAAGCGGCGGCGTGAAATCGGACCGAGCAAGCAGGCCACGACCGGATGGAGCGGCCAGCATCCTTCTAGCATCTGCGCCAGGGACGCGGCATCAGCGGCGCGGGACCGATGCAGCATGGCCGCGACCGTCGTGGCAAACGCGCCCGGTTCCGAGGCCTCCCGATCGGTCTCGACCGCGCGCGAGATCAGATCAATCTGCTCCTCGCCGGCGGTGTTGATCGCGAGATCGACGAAACGGCCCTGGATCTTCGCCCATTCGTCGCGTCCCTCTTGCGAGAGCCGGTTGGCATATTCCTCGAAGGCCTGGTGCAGGATACCGACGACGAGCAGGCGGCGCTCGCTGCGCGACGCCAGCTCGGCGAGTTGCTGGAAGACATAGAGGTCGGCGCCGTCTTGGGCGGCTGCTTCGAGAAATTTGCCCATCTCGTCGATGAACAGGATCACGCCGCCATGCTTCTCACGGCGATCGGCGGCCGCCTCCTTCAGCGCACGCACGACGTCGCCCTCGCGCCACCCTCCTCTTGGCTGACGCGCGACCAGACCCGCGGCATGAAGCGCCTCACCGATCACGACGACGGGATCGTCGCGCCGACCAACGACAGGCACAATGCGCCACCCGTTGGCCCCCGGCGGCAGCGCGGCACGAACCTTGTCGGCGACATCGCCGCTGAAAATCGAGGAGGCTTGGCGCCGCCGCGCCGCGTTGCCATTGAGCAGGGCGCTCAACGCCACAACGAGACTGGATTTTCCGCTGCCGTAGGGCCCTGTCCAGGTGAACGCGCCCTGGCCAGTCTCGGCGACATGCCGGGCCATCGTCATCAGCACATCGGCCGATGTTTGGGGGCAAATGAAACCTTCCAGCGCCTTTGGATCGGTAAGATCGGTGTCGATCCGGATCGAGCGCAGATAGCGCCGGCCGATCCTGACGCGCTCGAGCAGCGACATCACGCCGCCTCCTTCCGGCGGGACGCGCTGAAGTCGGCCTCGGCGAAGGCGAGTGCAAGTTCCGGTGCGATTTCCCGATCGCGGACCACCTGCTTCAGTCCGGCGGTCTCCGACCACCGGAAATTGCCGCCAGTGACCTCGGCGAGTTCGGCCAGGCGGTCGGCCACGTCGTTCTCGTCGAGCAGGAAGACGCGCCCAGGACTGCCGGGCTCGTGCGTGATTGCCTCGAGCGAAAGGGTCGCAGCCGTCGTATGGCGCGACCAGAAATCCAGAAGGGCATAAGCGAACACGCCGTCGCCGAGCGACGATTTGGCACCACGCACAAAGCGAAAGCCGTCCCGTTTGCCGAGCGCGCGTATCAGCCCGAGCTCGGAAAGCGGACATTCCAGCGCATCGTCATTGCCCGAGCGCGTGCTCGGTTGCTGCGCCACGTAGGTCCGGATGAAACAGGCCACGTCGTTCTTGACCGTGGCGACAGCGACGCGCGCCCATTGCCGGTCCTTCGCAAGCCGCTCGACACCTTTGACGAGCTGCTCGCGCTCGAACGTGACGCCCGGATAGTGATTAAACGCCCAGAACCAGGTCGTCTTGGTCGGTTGCGCCGCGAGCTGCCAATGGATCAACCACAGCGTCGCGGGGTCTTCCATATAGGGATCAAGCCCTTGCATTCCGAACAGGCGGTCTCCGAGGGCCGTGGCGCGCACCGCTTTCGCGGCCGCCGATTCTACCAATATTCCCGCGACTTGCGCCCAATGCCGGATCGAAGCGACCATGTTCTTGCCGACGCCGAAGCGGGCGATGGCATCGTCCCCGAAGACATTGCGAATCTCAGCCTCGCCGCCCGCGGCGGCGACGGCGTCATAGGCCTTCTTCAGCCAACCGTACCGGAGCGGAAAGGTCTCATGCCCCGAAAGTTGCGGCGTATAGCTGTCCTGATATAGCGGCCCTCTTGCCATTGCCCCCGCCTGGATTGATCATCCAGGTGACGATAGCGCAATATTTGTGGTAGCGTCAATTGCTGCTGGAGCCATCATCCAGACGATGGCTTGTGCGCGACGCGGCCCTTCGGCATCGGGTGTAAACGCTAAGGTATTGAAATATTATGAAAGTTGGCGAAACTATCTATCTGGATCATCAGGCGACGACCCCGGTCGATCCGCGGGTTTTCGTCAAAATGGCGGCTGCGTTCACCAATGCTTTCGGCAATCCGCACGCATCCGAGCATGTCATCGGTTGGCGCGCCACCGAGGCGATCGCAGCGGCGGCGCGGCAAGTGGCCTCGCTCGTCGGCGCCGATCCGGACGAAGTGATCTTCACCTCCGGCGCGACGGAAGCCAACAATCTCGCGCTCCTCGGCCTCGCCGACTACGCCGAACGCAGCGGCCGCCACCGGGTCCTACTGAGCGCCATCGAGCATAAGAGCGTCCTCGCGGCGGGACGAGTTCTGGCGCAGCGGCACGGCTTGGAGGTCGCCGTCATCGAGGTCGATCGGCAAGGCCGTGTCGATGAGGCCGCGCTTGCGGCGCAACTGGACGGGGACGTCCTGCTTGTCTCGATCATGGCTGTGAACAACGAGATCGGCACGATCCAAGCCGTGGATCGGATCGGGGCGTTGGCACGCGCGGCCGGCGCCTTGGTTCATTGCGATGCCGCACAAGCGCCGTGCGCGATCGACATCGGCGACCTGGCGCATCACGCAGATCTGATTTCGCTCTCCTCGCACAAGATATATGGCCCGGGTGGTATCGGCGCGCTCGTCGTCCACAGAGGCGTTCAACCTTGTCTCACTCCGCTCATTCATGGCGGCGGTCAGCAAAATGGCCTGAGATCGGGCACGCTCCCGCTTCCGCTGTGCGTGGGGTTCGGCGCTGCCGCCGAACTCCTGTCCGGCACTTCTGCGCGCGAGGAAAGGGATCGGGTTCGCGCCTGTCGCGACTTGTTCGTCGAGACGCTGCTCGCCGAGGGGTGCGAGGCCGTGTCGAACGGCCCCGACACTCGCCTTCGCCATCCCGGCAATGCCAACCTGCTGTTGCGCTCCGTTACAGCGGCCGACCTTCTGGCGGCGTTGCAGCCGACGCTCGCCGCCTCTTCCGGATCGGCCTGTGCCTCGGGAATCCCTGAGCCGTCACATGTGCTCCGGGCAATCGGCCTCACGAGCGAGGAAGCCGACTGCTCGATCCGATTCAGCCTCGGTCGCTCGACCACTGCCGATGAAGCGGTGCAGGCCGCGCGGATCGTTAGCGCCGCCGTGGAGCGGCTTTCTAGCGGACCGTTGCGCGCAACGCTATAAAGAGCAGCCATCTTGGCTGAAGAGTTGTGGGATGACCGTACCCCAACTGTTCTTATAGAGGGCTCTAGCAATTTCTCCAGGTTCGGAGTCGAATCAGATTGATGACTCGCATTCGACCCGATCTCGGCCATTCGCAAAGGCTGAACCTACGACCGCTTCCGACAGATTGATCCCGGGCAGTCAATGGCTACAATGTTGGCGTAACCTTCCATTCCAAATTCCGCTGAATTACCTGATAACTCCCCGGATGACTCCCCTTCACAAGCCATCTGATCCCGCGGCCTTGAAGCGCCTGTCGCCGATGTTGAGGGCGGTGTGCCTGACCCTCGACTACATCGAAGCAAGCGGCCCGATCGGCTTGACGCCATCGCGCGCCTTCAAGCGCTATTTCGTCGAATGGGCGGCGGAGACGTTCGCATGGCCGGGGTACACGACCGAAGACCTCTACGCCGTCAACAAGGTCCTCAACGAAGACGACTTCCCGCCGCTGGCGATCATGCACGAGCTGTTGCTGAGCACCAGGCTCGCGCGGCACAGACAGGGCGCTTTGCACATGACCCGGCTTGCGCGACAATTGCGCTTAGACACTTCCGCATTGTGGACACTGCCCGCCCCGCAATTGCTCTTCGCCACCGATCACACCGGCTACACCCGTTTCGGCGACCGGCCCTTTGGTAACTGGGACATCTTCCTCAATGTCATCAACGTCGAGGCGCAGGGCGGATTGAACAAGGATCGGTTGTGCGAGGTGCTCTATGGGCCCGACAAGTCCGATGGCCTGCATGACGCGGTCCGCACAAGGGCCGCCTTGTTCATCCACGTGCTGCGCCCGTTGTGCTGGATGGGCCTGCTCGAAGAGGTTCGCTCAGGCGAGGGGTTTGAGCGCGAGGAGCACTTCTTCAAGACCGCAGTCTGGCCCGACGCCTTGAAGCTCGACACCGATGTGCATCTGAACCCCATCACGCAGCACTGACCTTTCGGGGCGCCGTGTCCTGCGGCTGGCGCCGCATGCCGGAGAGGCTAGCCATCGGCCATCCCCTCCCTGAACCGGACAAGGAGGGGGAGGGGGGTCTTCTCGGTCGGATCAACCGAACGTGAAAGGACCCGGCCATGGGCGACAGAGCCCCAGTTCACATCACCATCGGTGGCACGATGCCGCGCGAGGCCCTTGCCGAATTCGCAGGCATTGCCGACAGCTACGACCTGCGGGTCGAATGGGACGGCGAGCCGTTCGATCCGGCGGCGATCGGCGCGGGTGAACCGCTCGAGCTTTATGGCACCGAGCTCAACGGCGGGCTGATTCCTGACATTGACGATTTCTGCATTCGGCACGGCCTCGTGTTCCGTCGCTGGTCAGGAGGATGTTTGGGCGCATTCCTGCCCGAGATTGTCGTCTTCGACGGATCGGGACCCATGCGCGATTACACGGCAAGCGAGGATGAATACCTCCTCTTCCCGCCGTCCTGGATCAGGAGCTTTACGCGGCTGCGCGAGCTGAAGCGCGCGATGGCGCGCGCCGAGATCACGGTCCCGCCGCTGGTCATCGCCTGACCGGCACGCGCTGCTGACCGCTCGCGGCTGGCACCGCCACGCCGCCGCATTTCCTCCCATCCGGACCGCTGGCTCCCTTGATCCTCGCACTTCCTGCTGCGGAGCAGGGGGCCGTCCGGCTTTGCCACGAGGACATTGCCATGCCTCCTGTCCGGCTCACGCTCGAGCTTGCCTGCACCCGCGAGGAAGCCGCACGCTTCGTCGCCGTGCTCGTCTTCCTCCATGACCTTGCCACCGACCCCGCAGCGCAGCCGGATCCCGAGCTCGACGGTCTGTTCGGCCCTCAGGCGCGCGACACGATCCTCGGGATCGTCGGCCACCCGCTGCCGCTCGGGCTCAATGCCCGCTACGATCATGCCGCAGGCCAGCTTGTCATCGCCGACGAGGAGGGTGCGCCAAACCTTGCGGCATTGCCGGTGCTGCTGCTCTGGCTCTATCCCGACAAGCTGCCGCTGGCATGGTCGGTCCATATGGATGGACATCCCGACGAGGCGGTCTGGACCATCGTCAGTCTCGACCGCATCGAGGTTCTCGTCGATCCCGCCCGGGTCGAAGCGCGGCTCGCCGCCCTTCGGGCCGCTCCGCCAGGCGGACGCCGTTTCGACCTCCATCCGCGCCGCGGACCGGGCGGCAAGCCCGACTGATTGCGCCTCAGGCGAGCGCCTGCTCCCGCCTTGGCGCTGGCTCCCGGCGTGGCCGGGCGACGCGTTGGGGCAGGGCTTCGCCTTCCTTCCAGAACACATGGGCCACACCCTCACTCGCGAGCAGCGCCTCGAGCGGTTCGCCGGCCTCGGTGTCGCGGTCATGGATATGGATCGCGGTGGCCTGCTCGCCGGTGTCCTTGAGCACCAGGCTCGCGATTGGCGCCTCGGCATCGAGATTGACGCGCAGGCCCTTCACGAACCGGCGCTTGTCGGTGACCGCGCGGGCAATGAGGTAGCGCTCGTCGCTGGTCTCGTAGGGCATCCATTCGCCGGTCACCGGCATCAGTGCGACCTCGACCAGATCGAAAGTGCCCTGTCGGCGGCGCGCGAACGAGCCTGCAATGACGAGATGGCCATCGCTGCCTCTGGCGCGGTCCTGTGCCTGCCACAGCGCCAGTTCGCCCGCGAACCGCTTGTGGAACCGCCGGGCCATGTCCGGGTTCATTACGAAGGGCATGTCGCCCACGTGGCGCAGCACGATGCGCTCGGCGCCATGGGCGGGCACGATCTCCTTGATCTCGCCGATCACCACCATCATTTCGTCGGGTGAGCGGTAGACCCGCTCGAGCGCCGCGCGGCGGCGGGCGCGGATGTCCTCCTTGTCCTCGAGCCGGAAGGTCTCAGGGACGAACAGCATATGGGGCAGCGCCTCCTGCTTCGTCTTGCAGCCGGTGGCGGCTTCGACAAGCGCGCGGCGCACGACGAACCAGCTACGCTTGCCCGCCATCTTCGGATGCCAGTGGGTGAGCTCAGCGCGGTCCCACAGCACATGCAGCAGCCCGCGCATGGTGAGCTTCTGCCCGGTCGATTTGACCGTCGGCTTGTCGTTGGTGAGCGCAGCGGGCGCAAGCCGTGCCGCACCGCGCGAGAGCGGGAACCCAAGCTTGAGGCTGGTCTCGCCGCTCTTCTCGTCGTCGATCACGGCGCTTCCGCGCACCTGGCCCATGCCGGTGAGGTGATCGGGGGCCTCGTAGTGATCGCAGGCCGTTGCATGGCGCGCGCCCGAGCCCGGCCAGCGCGCGAGCACGTAGCGGTCATTGCGATGGGCTATGTAGAGCGGCAGTTCGCATCCCGGCCGGCATTCGCACAGGACCGGCATCTTGCGTGCGTAGGCTTCGGCCAGAAGGGGCTGCAGGCGTTCTCCCTCGGGAATGACTTGCCCGAGCACACGGTATCGCTGGATCATGGGTGGTGTCTCCAATTCCTCGCGATCGACGCTGCCCGTTCGACCTCTCGCGCATCTCCTTTGTCGGTTATGCGAGGCCCCGCATGGACCCGCAGGGTTCAGTCTATGCCCGCCCTGGCCTGCCGGCAAGCCCGGTGAACCGCGCCTGCGGCAGTGCCATTGAGGGATTCGGTGACTGCCGGTTCACGCGTTGTCCGCGTCACCGCCTTCGGCCTTGAGGCTGTCGATCACGCCTTCGGCGAGCCCCAAACACAGCGCAGCTTCGTCGCGGTCCAGTTCAATGCGCTCCGCCGATAGATCGACGAGCTTTGCGCCGAGCACCCTGGCTACGGCCTCGGCGACCTGAAGAGCGCTGGGCATGGAAGGATCGCTTGCCATCAGTTTCACTCCAGTCGGGCCCCAATGCGGGGAATCGCCACCGGGGTACTTCCCAGTCTGCAGCAATCTATCCCTTGCCCGCCAGGGCGTCGAGCCTGACGCGGGGGCACTTCCTGGGGCTCCTGCGGTGCAGCGGCTCCGCAGGAGCGGAATGCGAAGCGGGAGATATTGTGGTCTGGCTGCTGATGTCGTGGATGTGGATCAAGACAGGGCAGGGGGAGGGGCACCCCAAGCCCGCGCCCCGCGCGGGCTTGGGGCGACCCGCTCTACTCGCTAGGGCGCGCGTCGACGCTGGCGCGCCGCCGCCCGCCCAAGCTCGCCGGCATGGATGCCGGCCCTGCGGGTTACGATCGGGGCCAGGGGGGCGTGGGGCAGTCGTGACCCTTTGTCTCGCTGGTTTGATGCCGGGGAGGGGGCCTGCTTTCAGCAGCGGTGCTGCCGGGAGCTATGCCGCCGTTACTGGCTTCATGGGAGTGCCTCTGACGAGTACCCCTACGGCGTGATGCTTCTTCGAACTGTTCCGCTGTCGATTTGTCGGCATGCAGGCTTCTGGTCGGACCGCCCAGTCAGTCCTTCGATGCGACATCGGCCTGCCGCCCGTGCAAAGTCGACGGGAAGTGGTGAGGGCTTTGGCCGCACCGATCATTACTCCCGTGCGCCTCGCCAGGCCGATACAAGCGACCACGCTGCCATGAATCATCCTGTCCACATGGGGGCAGGGGCAGGCAAGAGCGTGCCCGATCAGAAACGAAACTGCATGTCTGTCATCCAACCTGCCTGAACTGGCGCAACCCGCCCTTTGCATGCCGATGAACCCTGCGGCGCCCGTCCCGGCCGGCAACCGGAAAAGCAGCGGACCGTGAAGCCCTGGCGGGCTTGCCGCACCACTCCTCGCTTTTGCCGGTTTCCCTCACGCCCGCGTGATTCTTGGCGCTCGGTGCAGCCCGGGCCTTTGCGCGCCGCCGATCGTGTTCATCGGCGGGCGGTTCCGCCGAATTCAAGCAGGAGAAAACCCATGAAGAACCTCGTCATCCTGATCGGCCGCATCGCCAGCCAGCCCGAAACCCGCCGTGCCGGCGAGACCGAAATCACCGGCTTCACGCTGGTCACCGATCGCCCGAAGCTGGTCGATGGCAAGACGGTCAAGAACGAAGCGGGCTACACCGAAACCCTCGCAGAATTTCACCGCATCACCGCCTTCAACGGGCTCGGGGCCTCGGTCGCCAGGCACAAGAAGAAAGGCGATCTGGTCGAAGTCCAGGGCCGCCTCCACTACTCGAAGTGGACCGACAAGGAAGGCATCGAGCGCTACGCGGTCGAGATCGTCGCCGAGGAAGTCCTGTTCCTCTGACGCCGGGCCGCGAGGCGGCGCTGTCCATCGGGCAGCGCCGCTTCACCTCTGTGCGCAATAGTCAACGCCGCGCGACGTTTTCGCACTTGCAGCATTGCAGGGTGCAACCCATATTGGCGGTGCCTTTCAGGCATCCTCTCCCAAACTTTCCACGGGGGCTGGCGCAAGCTGGCCCCTTTTTTCTTGGCCAGCGGGCCCGGCGAGACCAGCGCTGTCATTCGTGACACTTTGCCCGCGGATAGAGTGTCAGGTTCGCGAGGGGCTGGCGGGCATTCCTGACGGATGAACCCCTTTTTGGCCAATTCTGTCGGTTATTCGGGATAGACTGGGCGAGGGCGGGGATGGCTCATCCAGCCGCCATGCGCAGCCCCGGGCAAAGTGTCACAAGCGACAAACGACATATTCCGGTTCAAGGGGGATTCACAGGATTCACCTTTTGTGCTCAATACTGATCCATGGAACGACTGGCACAGATCTCAGGCGTCGGAGGCATCTACGCGGTCCTGGCCGAGGCATCGAACCGGCCGCGCTATGCCTTCCTGGTTCTTCAACTCATCGCTGAAATTGCCGACGGGCGAGGGCAGGCGGGTCCGTTCGTGGCCGGCCCGCCGAGCGCCGGGGAAGGGGAGCCGGTCCTGCTACGCGACTGGCTGTGCACCCAGCTCCTGCCGATGAGCGAGCAACCCGCGCGACGCGCCGCGCTGCGCGAGCGCGTCGAGGCGGGCCTCAAGGATGAGTTGACCGGCAGGCCGGAGATCGACGATCCGCATATCGAGGCCGCGGTCGAGGAACAGGTGCTCTCGGTCGGCCGCGCCAATGTCAGCCGGGCGACGTCCGATCTCGTGCGCGCCGGGCTCGTCACGCGCCACTACGCGGGCTACGCCACCAATCACAAGAACCGCGGCGGCGGGCGCCATGCGGTCTATGTGGTCAAGCCCGCAGTGCTGCGCCTGCTGCGCAGGCCCGCAGCGGCGCCGGCGGTTTCGGCGTCGCGGATGCCGCGCCAGGGTGAGCTGTTTGCGGCTTAACGCCTGAGCCGTTCAACCAATTGCCTGACCCAAAAGACCAAGAAGGTTTCGCACCGTGACGATGTGCGTTCGCCCATGGCGTTGCAGGCTCAACAGGTCCGCCTTGTCGCCCGTCACGAGGTAATCTGCTTCGCCGACTTGCGCCATTGCCAGCAAGTAGTTGTCCCAGGGATCGCGTGAGACATCAACGCTCGGCAGGTTCTCGATCATTTCCGCAAGCCCGCTCAGCTCATTGACGAGCCGCCCGGCCAGGGCAGGGGAAAGGCGTGCGCGAATCTTCGGATAGCGAGTGACCCGCCGCAATTCTTCGAGCTGATCGGCGCTGGACAGCAGCCGGAAGCGTGCTTGCCGCCAATGCCCCAGCAACCGGCCAGGCGGCGCGCTTTCGGAAAGCAGTGCGCTCACTAGAACGTTGGTATCGATGATGACGCGCAATCTGGTGATCCCAGGCGATCAGGTTGCTGAGGATCAGTTGGAGCGCGCGGCCGCCACGGCCTCGTCGATCAAAACGTCGAGTTCTGCGGGGTCGGTGTCCGCAAAGGCTGCGCGGGCCTCGTTGACCGTGAGATCGAACAGACGCCATTTCACGGCATCTTCGATGAACTTCGACAAGTCGCCCTTCTTCATGCCGCGCTGGGCAAGGTATGTGCGCAGGTCGATATCCGTGCGGCTATCGACATTGACGGTCCATCGTGTGACTTCTTCGCCCATGGTTTGGTCCTCTTGAAGAGATAGGCGTATAACAGGATAAGCGCTTAAGCGCAATTTGTGCCGAGCCGAGCAAGGCGGTGCGGCCACGTGTTGAAATGGCGAACAGGAAGGCCAGGAAATCGATGACAAAGGCGCCGCGGAACTCACGCCCGATCGAAACATCTGCGCTCCTCAAGCTTCTCGCAATGGCGCGCAACGATATGTCCGCAGGACGGGTTCAGCCACTCGATGGGCTCAAAGAACGCATCCGTGCTCGCAGCGAAACATCGCAGGCGATCACCTAACCCATTGGTATTATTTAACATAAGATATGTTATCAATTCGGACTGTTGTGGCGCGCCGGCAAGATCGTGACACAGGGGTGATTTTATGGCATAGATCTCGCAAAATGCCCTATGAGTGCAATCTGGCACCGTTTGCGGGCTGATAAGGAGCAGCGCCATGACGGTGCAAGTGACGATCACTCCCAATGGCCGGATGAGCCTTCCGGCCGATATCCGCAAGCGCCTCGGCCTTGCTGGCGGCGGCGCGTTGCTCGTCGAGGAAACCGAAGACGGTGTGATCTTGAGAACTGTCGCGCAGTCGATCGCGCACGCACAGGCTCTGGCGAAGAAATATGCCGGAGAAAATGCCGAAGCTTCGGTCGACGCTTTTCTCGCCCGTCGGCGTGAGGAATCGGGCGAATGAGCGATGTCGTGCTCGACGCATCGGCTTTGCTCGCCCTGCTCCGTGACGAGCCGGGCGCGGGCAAGGTTGCTGAAACCATCGCAGACGCGCGGATGTCGAGCGTCAATTACGCCGAGGTCGTCAGCCACTTCATTCACGTAGGCATGCCAGCCGATCAGGTCGACGACATGCTGAGGCCTTTGCCGATGGCGATCGTCGAAGCCGATCAGGCGCTTGCCACGATTGCCGGACGGCTACGCGCGGCGACGGCTGAGGCAGGCCTGTCGCTTGGCGATCGCTTTTGCCTGGCGCTCGCGCATCGTGACGCACTTCCCGCCCTCACTGCCGACAAGCAGTGGCGCACGGTCGCCGACGCTGCCGGCGTAACCGTCGCGGTCATCAGGTGATCCGATGCAATCCGATGCCGCCTTGCGGTGGCCTCCGATGCAGGACTACTAAGTCACTATGACGCGGGCGCCAGTTCATCCAGTGCTTTTCACATGGGCGCGAGAGCGTGCCGGCTTGAGCGTTGAGGATCTGGATCACCGCTTCCCAAAACTGGCATTGTGGGAATCTGGTGAGGCTCAACCCACGATCAAGCAGCTGCAATCCTTCGCTGCTGCAGTACATGTCCCGGTAGGTTACCTCTTTTTGCCTGCTCCCCCACAGGAACAACTGCCTATTCCGGATTTTCGGACCATTGACGGTCGCGGTGTGCACCGCCCGAGCCCAAACCTCATCGACATGGTCTACGTGTGCCAGGAACGGCAGGGTTGGTTCAAGGACTATGCCCGGACGGTGCGTCTGCCTGAACTGGCGTTCGTCGGCAGCGCCAAGCTGAACGAGCGACCCGCTGCAGTCGCCGCTCGCATGGCCGAGGCACTGGCATTCGATCTTGAAGCGCGAGCGGCTTGCCGAACCTGGGAAGACGCCTTGCGCCTGTTCATCGGGCACGCTGATAGCATCGGGGCGTTGGTCATGGTTAGCGGAGTTGTTCTGAGCAACAACAACCGGCGACTCGACCCTGAGGAATTCCGAGGCTTTGCCCTCGCCGATCCCCAGGCACCGCTTGTTTTCATCAACGGCTCTGACAGCAAGTCTGCGCAGATGTTCACGCTTGCCCACGAGTTGGCGCACCTCTGGCTCGGCGCTTCTGCCATCTCCAATGCCAGTGCCGCACCGGTCGCTGGATTTCGACGCGAGGAAGTCTGGTGTAATGCCGTTGCCGCAGAACTTCTCGTTCCGCTGGCTGTGCTGCGCGCCGATCTGGTTGCAGACGAACCGCTCGAGAATGCAATCTCCCGTCTTACACGCCGATACAAGGTTAGCAGTCTCGTCATCCTGCGACGTCTGCTTGATGCGAATTGGTTGACGCGGGACGCGTTCGATGCTGCCTGGGCGGCAGAGCGAGCGCGGTTGCGCGCTATTGCGGAGCGGGGCGGCGGCGGCAATTTCTATCGCACAACCCTTTCGCGCGTCAGTCGGCGCTTTGCGCGCGCGCTCGTTGAAAGCACACTTGAAGGACAAACCCTCTATCGCGATGCCTTTCGTATGCTGGGTGTCGCCAAGACTGAGACATTCAACAATATCGGCCAAGAAGTGGGGGTGTTGCCTTGAGCCGCTACCTCCTGGACGCCAATGTCTTCATCCAGGGCAAGAACCTTCACTACGGTTTCGACTTCTGCCCGGCCTTCTGGGACTGGCTCGTCGAGCAAAATCAAGCGGGCGTTGTCGCAAGCATCGAGAAAGTCAGTGACGAATTGGTAGGCGCGGGCGACGAACTTGCCGACTGGGCAACCGCGCGAGGCCGGCCGTTCTTTCTCGCCCCGGATGATGCGGTCTTGCCTGCCCTGGGCGAAGTGTCAGCCTGGGCGACGGGACAGAATTACGAACCAGCTGCAATCGCCACCTTCCTCCAGGTTGCAGACTACTGGCTTATCGCCCACGCAAAGGCTCACGAATTTATCGTGGTGACCCACGAGGTGCCTTCGGAGTCGGTACGCAAGATAAAGATCCCGAATGCGTGTATTGGGCTCGGGATAACCTGCGTTTCACCATATGAGATGCTGCGCCGCGAGCATGCCCGCTTCATCCTTGGTGTAGCTGCCTAGATATCGCAATTATGCCGTTATGCTGACCACGTCGCATTGGTGACCCACCTGGAATACGGCGTTTACCCTGCTAAACCCGACAATCCTTCGAATGCAGGGTAAATCCGCGTCAAACGCGATCTGCACCGTATGCAATCAATTGTCCTCGCCGGCATTTACCTCATCGAGCAGATCCATGAACCGGCGTGCCGCATCGCGGTCGCCAGCGTCCTCGAAGGCCGTATCGAGGTCCGGTGCAGCACCCAGCATGTAGAGCAGCGACCACATTGCGAACCTGCGGCCCTTGTCGGTCTCCAGCCCGAACTCGACCTGCATGCGCTCGATGCCGCTTGCCATCGCTTCGGGGGAAACATTCCCGAGGTCGTCTGTCCCGAAGAACCGCCGCATCTGATCGTCAAATTCCATGCGTCTGCTTCGTCAAAGTGGAGCGGCCCTGTCAATACGGACGCACTCGGTCCCGCGCGCCTGTCGCCGCGCTCCTGCGGGTGCGGTGCTTCCCGCATTGGGCCGCCGGCACTCTTGCCTCCGGCACCGTCGCCGTCCCGCACCCGTGACAAGCACGGGGCCCGCGCGACGACTGACTTGCTCCGGCAAGGGGTCCGTCCCTTGTTGCTGGCCGCGCCGTCGTCGGCGCTGGCCAGGGCGATCCCGCCTGCCTTCCCCGAGCGGGCACATAGGTGCCCTGCGGGGAGGCCTGAAATGCGGGTCGCAGTCGATGCGGTGTTTTGCCGTTCACCCCGAACGCGCGCGCGGTTCGGGGGCAAAACCTTCCCACTCTCTCATCTCGGTGGCCGAGCGAAATCGGCATCGCCAAAGCATGACGCCTGGGAGCTGGCGGCCGTCAAGGATCGCGGGTGCCCCCCGATTTTGCGTGCCCTGCGGCATGCGCCTTGTGCGCCACAAAACCGGCTCCCCCCACGCCCGCTGCTCGCGGCGGCGTGGCCCAAGCCCCGCCGTCCTGTGACTGCCTGACTCCGGCGTCCTTCAAGGCTCATCTTTCATCGCGGTGATGAGAGAGACAGATCCTTCGGAGGACATCATGACGACACGTTTCTCGAACTTTTCAGACCTTGCCGAACACTATGCGCGAGAGATCGCAACGCCCGACTATGCCCGCGCCTTCATGGAACAGACCGAGCTCTCCCGGCTCTCGGTCGCAGACGAACCCAGCTCGGCTGAAATGCCCGATCCGGATGCCGCACAGGCCGCAATCGAGATGATGCTGGCAACGGTCTTCGACCTGTTTCGCGACACCCGCATGGAGGACTTCGCCAGCGAAGTCGCCTGGGGCGTGGCCAACAGCTTTCATGTGGTGGCCAAGCGCCTCGATGATCGCGAGGATGCCATGGCGAAAAAGCTCCAGGAGAAGCTTCGCGAATACGATCCGTCCGAGGTCTACGCCACCGACGTCGAGGACCTCACCATGCAGGCCAGGAGCCTTGCCGAATGCCGCGACGCGATGGAGTGCATGCGCGACCATGCCGCCTCGATCTATCTTGTCGAAACCGGCCGTCCCTTCTCGCCGGTGCGCGGTTCGCGGGTCTCATGCAAGAGCAATGCCTCGATGATCGAAGCGCGCGATTACCTTGCCTCGCAGCGCGCACAACGCCGCGAGCAGTTCGCGCCTTCGGGGCCGGTCGTGGTGTTCTCGGGCGGACAGCAATTTGCCGACATCGGCCAGGTGCACGATTATCTCGATGCGGTGCACGAACGCATACCCTCGATGGTGCTGGCGACCACCGCGCAGAACAAGGGCGCCGATGTCATCGCCGCCTCCTGGGCATCGCGTCAGGGCGTGCCTGTGATCCTGTGCAAGCCCGATGCATCGCGCGGCGCTTCCGCACCCTATCAGCGTAATGCACGGATGCTCGCGTTCAAGCCGGTCGAGGCGATCGTCTGCAGCGGCGGCGGCATCCAGGCGAACCTTGCCGACCGGCTGCGCGAGGCACGTATTCCCTTGCACATCGTGCGCGAGGCGGGTGCCGATAATGAACCCGTTCAGCGCCAGGCAAAGGCTGCAGCGCACGGCGGCCAGCAAGCCGCAAAGCGGGTCGCCAATGGAGACGATCTCCCGCCGTTCTGAGCGGCCCGGAATTGCACCAACGGTTCTCGCAAAAGGGTGTCCGGCTTCACCGCCGGATGCCCTTTTTTTCTGCCCGCTGGAAGCTCTCCCCTGCCCGGCTCGCTCGCATGCTGGCCCCGCCAGTGACGGCCCATGGCCTGCTGGCGGGACGGCATGGCTCGCATCGGCCGGGCTGGATGGATAGGGGGTATTCCTTCTCGCAGACTTCCAAGCATGATGACCGCCATTGGCACGCGTCAAGAAGGGCGGTTCCCCCAATTTTCACGGGCCCCTGCGGCTACGCCTTGAACCCGAAAAAATCGGCTCCCCCACCCCCGCTGGCGCGGCGGTCCTGCGGCCCGTTCCGTGACCCGCGCCAAGCGCGATCATCCTGCCTCGAGACCTCTTTTCAACGTCTCTCAAGAGGAGGTTTTCATGAACGCTCTCGTTTCCCGTTTCGAAATTCCGGAATTCGATCACTTTGGTTACGACGCTGCCATTCGCACCGCAACCATGCGCGCCGCGCACAGCTTCTTCGACTGCCACGTGATCGAGGACGAAGACGGGTCGTTCCGCGTCATCGAGGAAGGCGACTACAACGCGCTGCCGATGCACCTCATCGACCGGATCGTCCATACGGTCCAGGGCCAGATGGCCGACGACTTCGACGAGGAGAACATTGCTCGCGCCGCCAGCTTCATGAGCGTTCTGATGGACGCCGACTGGGACGATGACTGTCCGTTCTGACGGGCCATTATTCCAACGGGCCGGAGGGATCCGATGTGGGTCTCTCCGGCCTCTTCTTTTGCAGGATGCTAAGCGCCGCCGGGCACCCCCTTCTGCCTGCAGTGGCAGGCAGCGAAATTTGGGAGTACCCGGCGACGCTGGTCTCTTGCCGAGACCGGTTTCAGCTTGCCGACAAGCGCTTTTCCGCCTCGTCGAGCCCGAGCTTGCCGAGCGCTGCAAAGAACGCTTCGACCCGCTCGAACGGCGCCTTGCCAAGCGGGCTCTTGCGCATCAGCTCGATGCTCGCCTTTTGCTCGTTATCGCGCAGTTTCGCTTCGCGCGCCGCCAGCGCGTCGCGATCCTTTGCGATGGCTCGACGTTCGGCTTCAAGGCTTCCTTTTCTGGCCATGATCATACTCCTGGGTGGTGCTGAAACCTCCCGCGCGCGAACCTTGCCCGGGCATGCGCCCCTGGCAAGCCTTCTCGCATCGCCAGGTGCAAATTCGTAACCAATTGGCGAAGTAAAATACACCGGCGTCAGCGCCATATCGTGCCATGAAGGCCCTTCCCCATACCCTCGTAAATCCAGACAACTCCGCGAGCGACGGCATGGGTGGGATTGATTGGGAAAGTAGCAGACCGTACACTGCGGTGCAGTCTGATGATTGGCAGAAACCGGTATGTTTACGCCAGGTGCATCTTGTATTCGTCCGTATTACATTTTGGCCCTAAGCATCCGGATCGGCAGATCTGCGTCATTTCGGACGTCATACGGTGTGATACGTGAAAGGCCCCTGACCTTTCGCTTGCCACCCTCCCGGCGATAGCCTAGATTCCTCCTCGCGCAATTCCCGCCAGGCCCTTTTCGAAGGGGTTGGCGATGACAGATACGGTTCTGATTTCGGTGCGGCTGCCGCAGCCGATTGCCGAGGCGGCAAAGGCCGTCGCCGAAGCGCAAAAGACTTCCCGATCCAATCTCGTGCGAATCGCTCTTGAGCATTTTCTCGAAGGCGTCGCGGGAGCTTCCGAACTCGACCGGCGGCGGCAGTTCTCGCTCGAGTATCTCTTCCTCGCGCTCGACCTCATCATCCAGCGCCAATACGCCGATGTACATGGCGAACTACTCGCCGAAGCCGAGGCCCGGATGGAGGCGCTTTGTGGCGCGGCCTGACACCTGGTCCGACCGCCGCCGCCCGGGCAAGCTTCAGCACCATTCGGCGCGCGGCAACATGCCGCGCAATGCCGGTGATTTCACGCGCGGATCGCAGCTCATCACCCACGAATTCCTGATGTGGTTCGCCTCCGCGCGGCTGCCGTTTCTCGTCTGGTTCTTCACCTTCCTCGCAGTGCTTTCGGTGGTCCTGGCGCTGCGGCTTCACGAACACGAAATTCAGATGATTGGCATGCGGATCTATGCTGCCGGATGGCAGTTCATGGAGTTCTCCAATGCCAAGGTGATCAACCTCACCCTGCCCTCGGGAGAGGTCATTCCCGCACCCATCGGTATGGTCGCCTCGCACCCCGATGTCGTCGTCGCCTGGGAGAGGATGATGCGCGCGATATGGGGCTCGCTGTTTATCTCACTTTTCGTCGCCGTGCCGATTGCGGTGTGGTTCGTCGACTTCTCCCGGCGGCGCGGAA
>NZ_MWMO01000007.1 GCF_002556635.1 Novosphingobium sp. PC22D
ATCAGCGCTGATCGTGATCGGCGCAACGAGACCTTCTGGCCGTTTTCCGCCGCTGCTTCCCGACCTAGGACGTTGTCCGAGCGGATGTGATCGGGCGGACCGTGCCGCTGGAACAGCTCAGTGAGCACCGCCAGCACGTCATCGCTCTTCAACTTGCGTTGGACATGGATCGCCAGGCACTGCCTCGTGTGCTCATCGATCACCGTCAGCATGCGGAACACCTTTCCGTCACGCGTGCGATCCATGACGAAGTCATAGCTCCAGACGTGACCAGGATCCTTCGCGAGCCGGCCCGTAAGTCTGCGGATCTATCCCGACCGTATTGTCATCGCCGCCGAAGGGCAGGTGCTATGCGAACATCGGCGGCTTATCACGCGGGCGCATCATCTGCGGGGCCAGACAGTCTATACTGGCGGCATTATCTCGCAGTAATCCAGCGCAAGCCCGGAGCCCTGCGCGACGGCGCCCCCTTTACCGGGATGCCCGATGCCTTCCGCCAGTTGCAGTCACACCTTCTCAGCACCCCGGCGGCGACAGGGAGATGGTCGATATCCTCTCGCTGTTTCTGCATCCCGATGAGCAGGCGGTGCTATGTGCGGTCGAGCTGGCGCTGGAAGCCGACGTTCCCACCAAGACCATATCGTCAACCTGCTGCATCGGCTGATCGATGATAAGCCGAGCAGTGTCGAGGTGATCGATGCCCCGCAGGCGCTCAGCCTGAACCGCGAGCCAAAGGCCAATGTGGCACGATACGATACCCTGCGCGGAAAGGATCTTCGCCTTGCGTCATGATCCTGCCAGCGCGGCTGTGGTGGTCATGCTGCGTGGCCTGAAGATGTACGGCATGGCGCAGGCTGCCGACGACCTGATCGAGCAGGGAGCCCCAGCCTTCGGTACGGCGGTTCCGATCCTTTCCCAGCTGCTCAAGGCCGAGGTAGCCGAACGCGAGGTTCGCTCGATCGCCTACCAGATGAAGGCCGCCCGCTTCCCGGCCTACGTGGATCTGGCCACCTTCGATTTTGCGTCCAGCGAAGCGAACGAGGCCATGATCCGCCAGCTCCATCGCGGCGAGTTTATCGATGGCGCCCACAACGTCGTTCTGATCGGTGGCCCGAGCACCGGCAAGACCCATATCGCCACTGCGCTGGGAGATTAGGCAGTCGAGCACCACCGCAAAAAGGTGCGCTTCTCTTCCACGGTCGATCTGGTAAACGCGCTGGAGCAGGAAAAAGTGATGAACAAGGCTGGCCAGCTTGCCGAGCGGCTTCTGCGGCTCGACCTCGTGATCCTCGACGAGCTTGGATATCTGCCGTTCAGCCCGTCAGGCGGGCATTGCTGTTCCACCTGCTCAGCAAACTCTACGAGCGCACCAGCGTCGTCATCACGACCAACCTGAGCTTCTCGGAATGGGCCAGCGTGTTCGGCGATGCCAAGATGACCACTGCATTGCTCGACCGACTGACCCCATCACTGCCACATCTTCGAAACCGGCAATAACAGCTTCCGCTTCAAGGCATCCGCTGTCAAGAGCAAACAGAAAAAGGAGACCACACAACACTAGACCAAATCCGAAGCCGGGAGAAAATAACCCTCCCGCAACCCGGGTCACATCTCAGCGAAAATCAACAGGCGCAGATCGAGGCCTTCGTTGAGCATTACAATCACCAGCGCTACCATGAGAGCCTGAGCAACGTGACGCCCGCAGGCGCCTACTTCGGCAGAGCTCCAGCCATCATCCAACAACGAGAAAGGATCAAACGCAAGACCATCGCACATCGGCGCTTGCAGCACCGCAAGCTTGCCGCCTAACATCAACCCCAGACAAGGCCGACGCTTCGCTAATTTACGCCGCGAATTGTGCCAGATGTTCTGACGACTGACTTGGTTGGGGTGTTTTGTTCACGCGAACCTCTGGGCGCAGCCGTAGATTTATGGCTGATTGAGCTTGCCTGATGGTATCATGAGTGCATTGCCGGTATGACATCCTTGCAATATCCCGCCTCTATCTCGCGAGCAATGGCGGTTTCCTGCTCCGCTCTGTTCGTCCGTTTCCGTGTCAAGACTGAAAAGACCACTAAATGATGCATCACCTAGACCAAAAAGCGATACGAAAGGCCGATAATGGCACGTCAAAATCTCGCCTGTGATAGTGAGCCCAACCTCCGCCGTGAACAGCTCTTACAGGCGGCGGCGCTGCTCTTCCAGAAAAATGGATATCAGGGCGCTACAGTGAGACAGATTGCAGATGCTACGGGCCTGACCTCCGGCAGCATCTTTTACTACTTTAAAAGTAAAGAAGACTTGCTCGAAGAAATAATTTCGCAGGCGATGAAGTCTGGACTGCAAATTGTTCACGAACATCTTTCAACCGCAACGGGCCCCTTGTCTAGATTCCAGGCTCTCGCCCTTGCGCACCTTACGGCTATAATGGGACCGTTGGGTTCAGCTCATGAGGTCTCCTTTCGAGATTGGAAATTGCTTTCTCCCGATGCAAGGGACCGATTGCGCACAGTCAACCAACAGTATCGCGAGGTGTGGATGCAGGTTCTGAACGAACTCAAATCAAATCAGTACCTGCTCAGCGATCCAGAGCGTTGTCGGCTTTACATGCTTGCTGCACTGAATTGGGGCCCCGCCCGAAAAAACCTCACAGAATCTTCTCAACTTGCAAGTGCCGCCAACCTCTTCTGTTCAATTGCGCTCAATCTAGATGAAGAAGAGTTTCATAAACTTTGTGCTGCGGAGAAGAGCGGCGACAAGCCGAAAGACGTAGATTGATGTAGAAATAAGAGGGTCTTACTGTTTTTGCGCTACAGATCTAGCGCGGACCCATGCATCCTTCAGCGAGGCTGACATGATCCGCAATTTTTCCAATCTGCATCCTTGCACAAGAGAATGACCCTGCCTGGAACCGGGCCCCACGCTCAAGCGCTGGTAGAGGGTCCAGGACCGGGCTGGCGCATTCATTCCATCTTGACCGTCGACGATTGAAGCCATCGCTTTCTATCCCGATCCGCGCTCAACAAGACGCTCGCCAATTTCTCACGCAAGAAATTCAAGAAAAGGGTGACAAGGCCTTCGCCTTCTCGCGAAGTTCGTATTTCTGGATCTTTCCTGTGGCTGTCTTGGGAAGCTCTTGAAGAGTGACGCGGGTCGGGCATTTGAAATGAGCGAGATGGTCTCGACAAAAGGCAATAATCTCGTCGGGGTCAGCGCTTTTGTTTGCGACAGTTTCGATGAAAGCGTGTGGCGTTTCCCCCCACTTTTCATGGGGGGCGGCCACTACCGCTGCTGCGGAAACAGCGGGATGTTTATATAGAACTTCTTCTATCTCAATGCTGGAGATATTCTCTCCGCCGGATATAATGATATCTTTGGAACGATCTTTGATCTCTACGTAGCCGCCGGGGTACCAGACGGCCAGATCGCCGCTGTGGAAATAGCCGCCAGAGAGCGCTTCCCGTGTTGCTTCGGGGTTTTTATAGTAACCAGTCATTACCACGTTACCTCGGAACATGACTTCCCCGATCGTCACGCCATCTTGTGGAACCGGCAGCATTGTCTCGGGATTTATTACAGCTATCTCTTCCACAACTGGGTAGCCGACGCCTTGACGCGCCATCAGCGTGGCCTGCTCGTCTTGAGATAACGCATCCCACTCCGGGTGCCATTCACAGACAGCACAGGGTCCGTAGACTTCAGTCAACCCGTATGTATGTGTGATATCGAAGCCGGTCGCACTGGCCTTGGCCAACAAGGACGAGGGGGGCGCAGCACCCGCCGTCATAATGGAGAGGGGTGCCCGCTCAGTGGTGATTGCGTTGGCGGCATCGACCAGCATTCTCACTACGATCGGCGCCCCGCACAAATGTGTAACCTTGTGCTTCTCAATCAAATCGAGAAGCGCGTTGGGATCGACCCCGCGAACGCAAACATTCACTCCCGCCTGCAATGCGATTGTCCAGGGAAAGCACCAGCCATTGCAATGAAACAGGGGAAGGGACCAGAGGTAAACGCAGAACCGTGGCAACCCCCACGAAAGCGAGTTGCCTATTGCGTTCAGATAAGCCCCGCGATGATGAAGTAAAACGCCTTTGGGATCACCGGTTGTGCCAGAGGTATAGTTAAGAGCGATCGGATCAAGTTCGTTCAGATTGGGCGCTGGAAGATCGGTGATCGCCTCGCTCAGGAATTCCTCGTAGGATAATTGCGCAAAAGTAGGTTTGCTGCCGCTCGCCGCGTCCTCAATGTCGATCACCAGAAGGTTGCGTGTGCAATTGGAAATCGCTTCACCGGCAACCTTTGCATAGTGCCGGTCGACGAGGAAGACTCGCGTTTCTGCATGCTCAAGAATGAAAGCAATTGCATCGGGGTCAAGACGCGTGTTGATCGCATTGATGACACCCCCCGCCATAGGAATTCCGAAACTGGCCTCCAGCGCAGCGGGAATATTATCTGCCAAAATCGAAACTTTCTCGCCGCTTTTAACGCCTCTTCCGGCCAGAGCTCCAGCCAGATTGTAGCAGCGGTTTGCGAATTGCGCCCAGGTCCAGCTACGCTCCTCAAAGATCACAGCCACATGATGACCAAAGACTTGTGCGGTGCGCTGTAGAAAGCTCAACGGCGTCAACGGTGAATAATTGGCCTGGTGACCGATATTCTCTGGATTCCCGCTACCCTTCGTCATTCCGATCTCCCTAAAAATCGAATATAGTGATATTTTTCGCAAAAATTGCCGATCTGAATATACAGATATATTCACTAATGGCTTCAGCCACGGTTGCTCTCTTTCCCTCGCTTATCTCCGACAAGTGACGGGCGGAGGCCCCTTGACGAGCTGTTAGGTGCGACCTAGCTTCTAATCAAGCGCTCGATTAGCGATTCGACATCCATCAGGCGGCGTGCAACAAAGGACAGGAGGCTCAAAGTGCTAGATAATTCCAGGCCATCCGAAGGAATTCGCTTCGAAGAACTGATTCTCGACGACCGCGTACATTCTACTCTCTACACCGACAGCGAGGTATTCGAGGCCGAGATGGACTCCATTTTTCGCAATGGATGGGTCTTCATTTGTCACGATTCGGAAATTCCCAAGGCGGGCGATTTCGTAAGGCGTAATGTGGGGCGCGACCCGGTTTTTGCCGTCCGCGGTCGTGATGGCGAGATCTCCGTCATCGTCAATCGCTGTGCGCATCGCGGCAATATCATCTGCCAAGAGGAACGTGGCAATGCCAAGGCGTTTGTCTGCCAGTATCATGGTTGGGCTTACGACACGAAGGGTGGACTTGTTGATGTGCCGTATCCAGCCGGTTTCAAGGGCGATTTTTCTTGTCACGGTCTGGAGCGTCTCGCGAAAGTGGACAGCTATCAGGGTTTCGTGTTCGCAAGCTTTAACCCCACTGTGCCATCGTTGGGCGACCATCTGGGTCGCGCGACAGAATTGATCGATCGTGCGGTCGAGATGTCGCCGGTAGGGAGGATCAATTTATCAGGCGGTTGGGTTCGCCATCAATTGAACTGCAATTGGAAGATGCTTCCAGAGAATGACACCGATGGCTACCATGTGAACTTCGTCCACCCTTCCTTCGCGCAGGCTATCAGATCCAATTATGACGAAGCGGTGCTGCAGGATGAGGAAAGTCTGAAATCCGAGGCAAAGGACTGGGGAAATGGTCACACTGAGCTGAACTTTTCGCCGTCATATTCCCGCCCGCTCGAATGGTTTGGCTGTGCAGAGGATAGGTATCCTTCTTATTCAAAAGCCCTCAGGGAAGCGTACGGTCAGGAAAAGGGTGATAAGATATTGCTCGATGGGCCGCCGCATGCGGTAATTTTCCCCAACCTGTTCCTCGGGGAAATGAACATCGTTCGGTTTGAGCCCGTCGCGCCGGGCGTATGCCTCCACATCCACACGCCGATGTATCTCGAAGGCGTGGATGACGATGTAAATCAGCGGATCTTGCGTCAATCAGAAGGGGCGTTGGGTCCGACGGCATTTTTGCTCGCTGATGACAGCGTGATCGCGGAGCGGACGCAGCTCGCCTTGGCCGGAAAGGGTGGCTGGCTTGATCTCAGCCGTGGCGCCGAAAGAGAGGTAACTGACGATAATGGTGTCGTAGTGGGCCATTTGACCGATGAGACATCCAATCGAGGGTTTTGGCGACACTACAAGCAAGTGATGCAGGGTCCAGATCAAAGTTCTCCGACCGCTGCTGCTGCCGCCGCTTGATATCGAAGCCTCAGGATTCTCTAGCGACTATTCAGGTCGACCTTGATTCCCAAAGTAAAAAGATTGCGAAAAATGGTTACAATAGAAGAGCGCCTGCGGGTTGAAGAATTCTTGTTCAAGGAGGCGCGTCTCGCAGACGAATCGCGCTATTCGGAATGGGAGGCTCTGGCAGAGGATGACATGCATTACTGGGTTCCTGCCGAGGCGGGACAGGATCCGGATGATGGTCGGATTTCTATCCTCAACGACAACCGCACCAGGCTGGCCACGCGTATCCGCCAGTTGAACACCGGTGTGCGGCATGCGCAGGTTCCACCTTCTCGTATGTGCAGGATCATATCGAACGTCGAAATCGAAACAATTGCTGATGGTGAGTATTTCGTTCGTTCGAATGTGGTTCTCTACGAATATCGCATTCAGGCAGACAAAAAGATGGAAGTTTGGCCTGCGCGTGTCGAGCATAAACTTCGAATGCGAGATGGCGAGATGAAAATGTTCAGCAAGCACATCCACCTGCTCAATTCTGAAGGACCGGTGCGGGGTCTTTCATTCATCATCTAGGGTCCGTCGACTAGTTTTTATGGAGCTTGGTTTGGGAAAAGTGAAGGCAGTCAGAAAATTCGTAGCGAAGGCCGCGATTACCGGGCTGGGGCAAAGCACTTTTTCCCGCGAACCGGGCTCTTCGCCTAGGGCGCTTGCTGCGCAAGCCTGTCTCGCAGCGCTTGCTGACAGGTCAGCGGGAGTGGACATAATTGATGGGCTGCTGTTGAACAGAAGCCCGATCGAGCCAAGTGAGGTTCTACCACTGCATCTTAAGCGCGATCTGGGTCTTGGCGATCTGTCATTGCTGGCGAGCATTGAGGCAGAAGGCAGTTCGGCAATACAGATGATCCAGTATGCGGCGCTCGCTATCGAAGCTGGTGGCGCAAGCAACGTCTTGTGCGTTTTCGCAGATGCTCCTGTCCGAAGCGCCGGGGCGGCCAAAACCTATTCTGGCTCGATGGATCTGACTGGCCTTCCTGGTTGGGATGCGAGCAGCGGTTTGCATGGCGCGGTCGGCGCATTCGCGATTTCTGCGCAGCGGTATTTTCATGTTTATGGAGCTGATGTCCGGGCTCTTTATGCTGCGGCCTCCGCCGACAGGGCGTGGGCATCGCTTAACCCGCAGGCGTTTATTAGAGGGCCATTGGGGGAGGATGATTACTTCAACTCTCGCTGGATTGTGGAGCCGCTAAGGCTCTTCGACTGTGCCTTTCCGGTCAACGGCGCGGTTGCCGTAATCGTCAGTTCGCTGGACGAAGCGGACAATTGCCCTAAGCAGCCAGCCTACCTCCATGCGTTCGGACAAGGTCATTCTGGAGCGCGCAACCTTGCCGGCAATAGTCCTGAGACGCAGACCGGTGCCGAAATTGCTTCAGCTAAATTGCTTGAGACACTTGGTGCGACACCGGCACTCTACGATTATTGTGAACTGTATAGCCCATTTACAATCACCTCGATACTTGCACTCGAAGGGTATGGCCTGTGCCAGCCTGGCGAAGCACCAGACCTTATTGCCAGCGGCACGACAAAACCGGGCGGGAAGCTTCCAGTAAATACCGGAGGAGGCCATCTTTCCTCCTACTATCTGCAAGGCATGACTCCGGTTCATGAGGCCGTGGTTCAAGCCCGTGGCGATGGCGGGGAGCGTCAGGTGCCCAAGAACGATATCGGACTTGTGACCGGCTTTGGCGGAAGGATGGAATATCATTCGGCGATGACCATCAGTCCGCACAGGGAGCTATAAAGATGTCGGGCGGCGGTAGCAGTATCCCGAATGCAGTCGACGATCCGTTCTCGGGCAAGATCCGCCAGCTTGCGGAGGCGGGGCGATTATGTTGCCTGCAATGCGCGGACGGTTGCGGCGTGGTCGATTATGCCGCGCGGATATGCCCGAAATGTGCCGGTCCACTTGAGGTCTCGGAAACAAAGGGCTTCGGGGAGATATATTCTTTCGTCATATATCACACAAAATACGATCCGGAACTCGATCCTCCCTATACTACCATTCTCGTCGAGCTTGATGAGGGGTGCAGGCTCACCGCGTTACTCGAAGATGACGGTTCGGGTGCGCCTACGATTGGGGATCCAGTAAGTTTCAAAGAGATTCAGAACGGCAGGGTTTGGTTCCAATCACGCCGATCAAATAACTAATAGAGCAAGTAGGTTGTTCACCAAAATTAAAACACGAGGTTGTCATGGGAAGAGTTTCAGAGGCAAGAGATCAGTTCCCCATGGACGTTGGATGCGATCGGGCGGAGCAAAATGCCACCGAAGACGTGAATGTCCAGATGTTGCCGCGTGAATTGATACGTCGAACCGGAAGCAATAATCCGAAAAAGGTCGCCTATGTCTGCGGGGACCATGAAGTGACATGGGGTCAAATGGATGCTCGCTCGGATCGCATTGCGGCCGTCCTGCTTTCGATGGGATGCCGTGTCGGAGACGCGGCTGCCATCATCGCTCCTGAATGCATTGAGGTTTATGAACATTTCTTCGCCTGCATGAAGGCGGGCGCAATCCGGGTGGGAATAAATCGCAGATTTACTCCTGCTGAAATGATTCATGTGCTTAGAGATTCCAACGCAAGGTATCTCTTTGTTCACGCGTCTTGTACTGATCAAATTGAAATTATCAGAGACGTTCTCGATGAGCTCGATATTGGGGTCATCGGTTTCGGCGGTGCTCATAATTTCGCGAGCGACCTTGATGCATTGACGGATGCCGTAGCCTCAGTGCCGGATATGCCCTCGCTCTCATCCGAAGATCCGTTGTTCTACAGCTATACTTCGGGAACTACCGGTGTGCCAAAGGGCGCTGTTTTAACCCACGGTGCGGTGACTGTCACAATACTTCATGCGCTGGCGGAATTCGGCTTCGTTCGCGATGATCGATTCTTCCTTCCAACCGGAAATGCCTGGGTTGCTGTGGTTCTCGCGTTTCTCGGTCTTGGCAATGGAATGACGCACATTATTGCTGATGGCGACTATGATCGGGGCACCTTCTTCGATACCGTGAAAGAGAAATCGGTCACGGCATTTCTTCTCGCTCCGACAATGCTCAAATGGGCACTTGAGGACAACAAGGCGACGCCGTTCGATCTCTCCTCCGTCCGCTTGATTGTCTATGGCTCCTCCCCCGCTTCTCCGCACCTCATCAGGAGCGTGCATGAGACTTTCGGTAAAGACATGATCAATGTCTATGCGCTCACCGAGACGACTTGGGGCGGGGTCTCCTTCCTCTCGCCGGAAGACCATCGGCGTGGTCTGAGCACAAAACCGAAGCTGCTTTCTTCAGTCGGGCGAGTTGCGTCTCATTTTGAAATTTCAATCCGAAGCGAAGACGGGCAACCAGTGGCCGTTGGGGAGCCCGGTGAAGTCTGGCTTCGCGGGCCCACGGTTATGGCCGAATACCTGAATCTGCCGGAGCAAACGCAAGAAGTGCAGAGTGAGGGTTGGCTCCGCACGAATGATATCGGCTCGCTAGATGAGGAAGGCTACCTATATCTTCTGGATCGACAGAAGTTTCTCATAATTTCCGGGGGAGTTAATGTTTATCCCGCTTCCGTCGAGGAAGTGATCGTTAAGCATCCGGGTGTCGCGGATATTTGCGTTGTGGGACTGCCTCACCCGGAATGGGGTGAAGCTGTTGTAGCGGTTGTTCATCGCGCTGATTCCCATCCCGAGCTGAGCCACACTGAATTGATCGAGTTCTGCAGGGACAAGCTCAACCGTCCCTCGGTTCCAAAGCACATTGTCTTCACACAAGAAGACTTTCCGCTGACGACAAACTTCAAAGTGCGAAAAAATGATGTTCGCAATCTGCTGATGTCGAGGCCGCAGGACATACCTTGGGATCTCGAAGGGTGAAATAGATCGGCAATCCGAAGGTTGGTGTTGTTGCCTTCCTGAACGGCTTGCACTGTCAGTAATAGAAAAGGATTGGCTTAAAATCATGGTAGATGCGAACCAAGAAGCCGCGCGCGCAGAAGTTGGCCAATCATTAGACGTTGGAGGATCCTCGACGAATTATCACGATGTCGGTGAAGGCCCGCCGGTTCTCCTTGTTCACGGTTCTGGCCCAGGGGTCACCGCCTGGGCAAACTGGCGTCTGAATATTCCGGTCCTTGCCGAGAGTTTTCGCGTCATCGCGCCCGACATGTTTGGTTTTGGCTATTCTGACAGCAAAGGCCGAATTCAGGACAAGCAGGTCTGGGTCGATCAATTGGCCTCCCTTCTCGATGCGTTGGGTATCGACAAGATTTCGATGGTTGGAAATTCGTTCGGTGGGGGGGTCACACTCGCTTTCATGATTGCGCATCCTGATCGGGTCGATCGTGCAGTTCTCATGGGGCCAGCAGGTCTGAATTTCCCCATCACCCCGGCGCTGGACAAGGTCTGGGGATACGAGCCATCGATTGAAGCGATGAGAGAGTCTCTCAAATATCTCGCCTGGGACCATTCTCGCCTGACGGACGATCTCATTCAATCACGTTACGAGGCCAGCATCCGTCCCGGAATGCTGGAACCCTATCGCGAAACCTTTGGTGGCGAAGATCGCCAGAGCAATGTCGCCATGCTTGCCAGTCGCGAAGAGGACATCGGCAATATCGAGCACGAGACGCTAATTCTTCATGGAATTGCCGATCAGGTAATACCGCTGGACTCAACCGTGCGTCTGGCCGGCCTGATGAAGCGAGCAGATCTTCATCTGTTCTCCGAATGTGGTCACTGGGTCCAGATTGAACGCCTGGCGAGCTTCAATCGGATGGTGACGGAATTCTTCAAACACGGCCTCAAGGCTTAATTAGAGAGGAGATCGATCATGGCAGTTACCGGAGTTATTCGTCCCGGATACGTACAGTTGAGGGTTCTGGATCTTGAGGAGGCGATTGAGCATTATCGCGATCGTATCGGCCTTAATCTCGTCTCACGCGAGGGCGACCGTGCGTTCTTCCAGGCTTTTGATGAATTCGACAGGCACAGCATCATCCTGCGCGAAGCCGACCATCCGGGCATGGACGTGATGGGTTTCAAGGTCGCTAAGGATACAGATCTCGATCATTTTGCCGAGCGTTTGCTCGATATGGGCGTTCATGTGGATGTGCTTCCGGAAGGTGAAGATCCTGGTGTTGGCCGCAAGATCCGGTTCAAACTTCCAACGCAACATGTTTTCGAACTCTATTCCGAGATGGAACTGTCGCAGACCGGCCCAGCAATCAGCGACCCGGATGTCTGGGTGGTTGAACCGCGAGGCATGCGTGTGACCCGGTTCGATCACTGCGCACTCAACGGGGTAGATATCGCTGCTTCAGCCAAGATCCTGGTCGATGCTCTCGATTTCTCGATCACTGAGGAACTGGTCGATGAGGCGAGCGGGGGACGCATGGCAATCTTCCTCAGCTGTAGCAACAAGGCGCACGATGTCGCGTTCCTCGGCGCTCCGGAAGACGGCAAGATACATCATACGTCTTTTAACCTGGAATCGTGGCACGATGTGGGCCACGCTGCGGACATCATCAGCCGCTACGATATTTCGCTAGATATCGGCCCGACGCGCCACGGCATCACCCGCGGTCAGACAATTTACTTCTTCGACCCGTCAGGCAATCGCAACGAAACCTTCAGTGGCGGGTACTTCTATTATCCCGACAACCCTCGACGCACGTGGAAGGCCGAAAATGCCGGTAAAGCGGTCTTTTACTACGAAAAGGCACTCAATGATCGCTTCATGACGGTCAATACCTGATCATGGAGGGTGTTATTTCGATCCAGACGGTCAGTCATGAACTGGCACTCACGGCCGTAGCAGCGGCTGTTGCCAGGGGGGCAGACATGGACTGTCCGGTGGCTGCAGCCGTCGTCGGTGCGGGAGGAGATCTGCTCGCTTTTCTGCGTGCCAACGGTTCGCCTGCACCCTCAAACAAGATCGCCCAGGACAAGGCCTGCACCGCAGCCAGCTTTCGGGTTCCTACGCCGGACTTTTACGTGATGGTCTCGGGCAATCCAGCGCTGCGAGACGGGATTGGAAGGCAGCCCGGGATTGCTATGTTTGCCGGTGGATTGCCGATCGAAATCAACGGAGAGTGTGTCGGCGCAATCGGGGTCTCGGGCGGATCAGAAGAACAGGATGTAGAATGCGCCAATGCTGGCCTCGCCGCGGTTGACGCCCGACAGTTTTAACAATCAGTCCGAATTGCAATTCTAGGATATTCCGTAGCAATGACATCCTATGCTTCCCCTGCAGTGACAGACACTGTTCTCAACTTTATCGACGGTACCTATCGCGAGGGAAGCGAGGGCAAGTCGTTCCCCAATTTTAATCCAGCCACTGGGGAGCAGATAGGTCTCGTTCAGGAGGCAAGCGCCGACGATGTCGCGGACGCGGTTGCCGCTGCGAGGAATGCGCTCAATGGGCGCTGGGGCAGCATGACTACTTCTGAGCGTGTCAAGCTGATCACCGCCGTGGCGGCAGAGATTGAGCGCCGATCCGACGATTTTCTGGCGGCGGAAGTGGCCGATACTGGCAAACCTCGCGCTGTCGCCGCCCATATCGACATACCTCGCGGCGCAGCGAATTTCAGGATGTTCGCCGATGTAATTTCGACCATGCCCGGCGAGAGCTTCATCACAGACACGCCCGATGGAGGGCAGGCCAACAATTACACGGTTCGCAAGCCAAAAGGGGTAATTGCGGTAATCTGCCCCTGGAACTTCCCGCTATTGCTGATGACTTGGAAGGTCGGCCCGGCACTGGCTTGTGGTAATACCGTAGTCGTCAAACCTTCGGAAGAAACACCCCGGACGGCCGCTTTGCTTGGTGAGGTGATGAACGCAGTCGGAATGCCAGATGGCGTCTATAATGTCGTTCATGGCTTCGGGCCTGGTTCGGCGGGTGAGTTTCTTACGTCAAATAGCGACGTCGACGCGATCACTTTCACCGGAGAGACCGGCACCGGCGAAGCTATTATGCAAAAGGCAGCAGTCGGCGTGCGGGACGTATCGTTCGAACTGGGAGGAAAAAACCCAGGAATTGTTTTCGCGGACGCTGATTTGAATAAGGCCGTAGAAGGGCTGTCGCGCGCGATTTTCATGAATACAGGACAAGTGTGTCTGGGGACGGAGCGTGTCTATGTTGAACGTCCTGTCTACGAGGAGTTCGTCGCGCGAATGAAGGAGGCCGCGGAAGGATTCAAGCCAGGTGCGATCGACGATCCCGCTTACCTTGGTCCGCTGATAAGCGCTGAGCACCGCGATAAAGTTCTGGGTTACTATCGCCGCGCCGTTGAAGAAGGCGCGACCGTGGTGACCGGCGGTGGCACTCCTGAGCTTTCCGGGCCAGAATGGGCAGGCTTTTTTGTTCAGCCCACCGTTTGGACCGGACTTTCACACGACAGCACAGTGATGCGCGAGGAGATCTTTGGTCCTTGCTGCGGGGTAATTCCCTTCGACGAGGAGGACGAAGTCATCGCGCTGGCGAATGATTCGCCCTACGGCCTATGTGCCTCAATCTGGACTGAGAACATGTCTCGCGGACACCGCGTCGCGGCAGCGATGGATGTCGGTGTCTGCTGGGTGAATTCCTGGTTCTTGCGGGATCTTCGCACGGCCTTTGGTGGCTCTGGCCATTCGGGAATTGGTCGCGAAGGTGGGGTGCACAGCCTCGAATTCTATACCGAACTTAACAACATTTGCGTGAAGCTGTAAGATCATGACTACCAACACGACTATTGACCCAGCCATCATTGATCGGGCCGCTTGTGCTTTGCGCGAGGCGGCTAAGAGCGGCAAGGAAATCGACCCTGTCAGGGATATGATCAGCGCAGGCGGTTTGGACGCGGCCTATGCTGTGCAAGAGAGCAATACCAGACATTATTTGGCCAAGGGGCGGCGTCTGGTTGGGCGCAAGATCGGCCTGACGTCGCTGGCTGTCCAGAATCAGCTCGGGGTAGACCAGCCCGATTACGGCATGCTGTTCGCAGATATGGACGTGGCAGAAGGCATGCCTGTTTCACTCGATCGGGTTATCCAGCCCAAGGTCGAGGCAGAAATCGCAATAGTCGTTGGCCGCGATCTTCCGCACCCTGACCTGACGACTGCTGAGCTGATCCGGGCAATCGAATACGTCGTGCCTGCGATCGAAATCGTCGATAGCCGGATTGCGAACTGGGACATCAAGATTTGGGATACGATTGCCGACAATGCTTCAAGCGGCCTGTTCGTCCTGGGCGCGGTACCGCGCAAGCTCGAAGGGATCGACCTGCGCAGCTGCGGCATGGTTATGGAATCAAAAGGCGAACCGATTTCGGTGGGTGCCGGAATTGCGTGCCTGCATAGCCCGATTACCGCTTCCTTGTGGCTGGCCCAAGTGATGGCCAAGGCCGGGCGCCCTTTGATGGAAGGTGACATCATTCTGTCAGGAGCGCTTGGGCCGATGGCCGGGGTTTCGCCAGGCGATATCGTAGAAGCGCGGATCAACGGCCTTGGAATAGTCCGGGCAGTATTTGCTGCAGACGCAAACTAAAACATGAAGTGGAGACTGGTCACATGACCAAAATGAAATGCGCGATTATCGGGTCTGGAAATATCGGAACTGATCTTATGATCAAGCTGCTCAAGGGTTCAGACACACTGGAATTGTCTGCGGTGGTAGGCATCGATGCGGCATCTGAAGGTCTGGCTATGGCACAAGAGCGAGGCGTTAAGACCACGCATGAGGGGATCGAGGGCCTGATGCGTATGCCGGAATATGCGGAAATCGGCATCGCCTTCGATGCTACTTCAGCCTATGCGCACAAGGCGCACGATGAAGCTTTCGCTCGCGAAGGAAAGCTAATGGTTGATCTTACGCCGGCGGCAATTGGACCAGCCACCATCCCTCCGGTCAACCCGGCAATCGACCCTTCAGTGCGAAACATCAACATGGTGACCTGCGGCGGCCAAGCAACGATCCCGATCGTGGCGGCGGTATCCCAGGTCGCGACGGTGCACTATGCCGAAATTGTGGCGTCGGTTTCTTCGCGTTCTGCTGGGCCAGGAACTCGCGCAAATATTGACGAATTCACTCGCACAACCGCCAGAGCGATCGAAACGGTAGGTGGCGCGGGCAAAGGCAGAGCGGTGATCATACTCAATCCCGCCGAACCGCCGATGATTATGCGCGATACCATATTCACGCTGTCCGAGATGGTCGATGAGGGCAAGGTCCGCGATTCTGTTCATGCGATGATTGCCAGGGTTCAGTCATATGTGCCGGGGTACCGACTCAAACAGGACGTCCAGTTTGAACGTTTCGGCTCGAACCGACCGCTCAAGATTCCGGGCTACGGTGAATTCGAAGGTCTCAAGACCAGCGTGTTTCTCGAAGTCGAGGGAGCAGGGGACTACCTCCCTAACTATTCGGGCAACCTCGACATCATGACAGCGGCTGCAAAGGCCGCGGGAGAAAGTCTGGCCAAAGCACACATGGAAAAGAGTGCAGCATGACGTTCAACCCCGAATCCGACCGCCTTTACATTCAAGATGTGACCTTGCGCGACGGGATGCACGCCATCCTTCACATGTATGGAACGGACAGCGTTCGGACGATTGCCAAAGCGCTGGATGATGCGGGAGTCGATGCGATCGAGGTATCGCACGGCGATGGCCTGAACGGATCGACCTTCAATTATGGCTTCGGTGCACATACCGACTGGGACTGGATAGAGGCGGCAGCCGAGGTTATCCAAAACGCTGTCCTGACAACGCTTCTTGTTCCTGGTATCGGCACGGTCGAGGAACTCAAACAGGCCTATTCGATGGGGGTTCGCTCGGTGCGTGTTGCGACGCATTGTACCGAGGCTGACGTTTCCAAACAGCACATTGGTATTGCCCGCGATTTGGGCATGGATGTCTCTGGCTTCCTGATGATGAGCCATATGATCGATGCAGAGGCATTGGCCCAACAAGCGCAACTGATGGAAAGTTATGGCGCGCAATGTGTCTATGTCACGGATAGTGGTGGCGCGCTTGATATGGATGGCGTTTCGGAGCGGCTTCAGGCTTATGAGCGGGTACTCAAGCCCGAAACCGAACGCGGTATTCACGCGCATCATAACCTGTCGCTCGGCGTGGCGAATTCGATCGTCGCGGCTCAGGCGGGGGCGGTGCGGATCGATGCGAGTCTTGCCGGAATGGGGGCGGGAGCAGGGAATGCGCCACTCGAAGTTTTCATCGCGGCCGCGAACCGCAAGGGTTGGAAGCATGGATGCGATGTAATGGCATTGATGGACGCTGCGGACGACCTGATCCGACCCCTGCAGGATCGACCGGTTCGAGTTGATCGGGAAACGCTTAGCCTTGGCTATGCTGGTGTCTATTCCAGTTTTCTGCGCCACGCGGAGAAGGCCTCAGAGCAATATGGAATCGATACTCGTGAGATCCTCGTCGAACTTGGCAACCGTCGCATGGTTGGTGGCCAGGAGGATATGATCACCGATGTTGCGCTTGATTTGATCAAGGCGAAGGCTAGCTGAAATGGATAGGCTCTTACGCTACGCCGAAACGCTCGACACAGCTGCACGAGAGGCGAAGGCGACTGCACAGGTAAAGCCTCAAGACCACGCTTTCACCGTAGCCGAAGCATATCAGGTCCAGAAATTATCTGTAGATCGCCGTTTGTCGCGCGGAGAGAAACGCATTGGTGTAAAAATGGGGCTGACCAGTCGGGCCAAGATGCAGCAAGTCGGGGTTGAAGAGGTCGCCTGGGGGCGCTTGACCGATGCCATGCTTGTAGAGGAAGGCTCAGCACTGTCGCGCAAACGCTTTGTCCATCCCCGCGTCGAACCGGAGATTGCCTTTCTGATGAAGGCACCTCTAGCCGGTGATGTGACGCCAGCAGCAGCAATGGCAGCGGTTGAAGCGATTGCTCCGGCAATGGAGATTATCGACAGCCGGTACGAGAACTTCAAATTTACGTTGGAGGATGTGATCGCCGATAATACCTCTTCGTCGGGCCTGGTCATCGGCTCATGGGGCGATCCTCGAATCGATTTTTCGAACCTCGGCGTCATTCTCGAGATTGATGGCAAAGTGGTCGAAGTGGGTTCAAGCGCAGCGATCCTGGGGAATCCAGTACGTTCGTTAGTCGCGGCGGCGCGGCTGGTCGCTGAAGCAGGCGAACGAATTGAAGCCGGCGATCTGGTGATGGCCGGAGGAATTACCGCTGCGCCTAACCTGGCACCAGGCCAGACTGTGCGAAGCACAGTGCAAAATCTTGGCGCGGTCATGTTCCAAGTGGAAGCGTGATATGCCGATAATTGAAGTCAATCTGCTCGAAGGACGTCCGCCTGAAGCCAAGGAACGCTTGATAAAGGCCCTGACCGAAGCGGCCATCCAGTCGCTCGGCGCTCCGCGCGAATCAGTTCGCATCATTCTGCGGGAGATGCCGCCCGCGCATTTCGCAGTCGGTGGGCAGAGCGTGGCGGCCAAAGCGGCCGAAAATATGAAGAAATGAGCGCTAAGCTTTATCAAATAGAGATCGTCGGCGGCAGCCAGTTCGCGTGCTCCGAAGAGGAACGCGTACTGTTCGCAATGGAACGCAGAGGGTTATCCGATATCGGCGTGGGTTGCCGCGGAGGAGGATGTGGGTTCTGTCGCGTTCGGGTGGTCGAAGGCGAATACAAGACGGGCAAGATGAGTGTCTCGAAAATATCTCCCGAGGACCAGGCCAAAGGTTTTGTGCTAGCTTGCAGGCTCTATCCGTTGGAAGACCTGAAGCTCGAAGTCGAGCAGAATTGAAAACGTGTTGTTTCGGATGTGTATTCGGAGAGCGTCGGCAACTGATGGATCAACCGATGCTGCAAGACTGCGGATAAATGCTCACTGACCGGGCTTTACGAAATCAGTTCGGATACGGGATCGCAGGCGGCAAGTGGATCCGGAGATGTTTTTCAGGAAACATGCTTGGATCCTCATTAGCCTTTTTCAGCTCTTGCACAGCGCTCATAAATACTGATGGCGACCGAGCAAAGTGGTCGTCGCACAAACACTTAAGAGGCAAGAGCAATCAATTTGCCCCAAGGAAGGATAGAAAATGGGTATCCGCTCGATTGCTGTCATCGGAGCAAATCTCGCCGGAGGCCGTGCCGTGGAGGCGTTACGGCAGTCTGGGTTCGATGGCCAGATCGTATTGATTGGTGAAGAACCGTGGAGGCCCTACGAAAGGCCGCCATTATCAAAGGAGATGCTTTGGGATCCTTCGAACACAGCAGACAATTTTTTTCTGCAAGATGACTCATGGTACGCTGACAACAAGATTGATCTGCATCTGGGAATGCGCGCCGAAGCGCTTGACCTGGCTTCCGGCGAGGTCAGCTTGTCGGATGGCAGGCTGATCCCGGCTGATCGGATCTTGCTGGCCACAGGTGGTTCAGCTCGCAAGCTGAACATCCGGGGAGCTGATGCTGCAAATGTACATTATCTCCGCACGCGCGATGACGCAGTCCGCATGGCGGCTGATTTGGTGGACGGAGCGCGAATAGTGGTCGTCGGAATGGGTGTAATCGGGGCGGAGGTGGCGGCGAGCGCAACAAAGCTCGGTTGCAAGGTGACTGCCATCGAGCCCTTGGCGGGACCGATGATTCGATCCCTTGGGCCGCAATTCAGCCAATGGTTGGGCGAGGAACATCGCAATCGCGGTGTCGACACCCGATTCGGCCGAGGTGTGAGTGGAATGAGGGTGGTTGACGGCCGGGTGAGTGAGGTCGAGCTAGACGATGGATCGCTTGTGGCTTGCGATGCTGTGGTGGTCGGCGTGGGCATCGCTCCGGAAGTTGGCTTGGCAAAAGGGGCGGGGATTGCAACCGATAATGGTATCGTCGTTAACCGTGAGTGCCGTACCAGTCACCCGAACGTCTTCGCGGCGGGTGATGTGGCTCAGCAAGAAAGTTTCTTTGGCGGCCGAATTCGTCACGAAACCTACCAGAACGCGGCAGAACAGGCGGATGCGGCCGCCTTGGCGATGCTTGGTCACGAAAGTGATTATTGCCGCCCCGCATGGTTCTGGAGCGACCAGTTCGATCTCAACATCCAGTTTTGCGGTCACATTCCGGTCGATGCGGAAGTAACCGTGCGAGGTCAAATCGAAAGCAACGCCTTCGCCGCTTTCTTCCGCTTCGATGACGTCATCGTAGGAGCGTTGACGGTCAACCGTCCGGCCGAGATGAGCATCGGTAAACGCCTGGTCGAACGCCGACACCACGCCTCGGCAGATCAACTTGGTGATCCAGATTTTTCTCTTCGCGAGCTGCTCAAACCGGCTCGATGAACGCAAATGGCTGTGCCCGGCCAGAGAAGGTGCCCTAGATCTGTCCCCCGTCAGCACCCATGGCACAGGTTTGAGGTTGTGATTTAAGGGGGGTTTGGGTCTCGTCGTAGTGACGAAGGAACGAATCTATGGACGCCTCCCGCGCAAGGTGGATTTTTGATCGTGCTGCGGCATTGGATGCGTGAATCTATCCGGCCTATCGATCGAAGCAAACTTGCTTCTGGCCATGATGCGAATCCGCGCGGTTCAGTGCCTTCTAAGATGAGCGGCCTCGAAGGCCATCGTTCCTCACAGGCTGTGAAGCGGCGGTCCGTGCCGTTACACCATCAAGTCTTCACCTCGCATTTAAAGCCATTCGTGATCCCGCTCAGCGCTGAGCCATGGTCACGCGACCTTGTAGCTCTCTCCGCTGCGCAATATCGCCCATGCCATGCGAGCCGTCTTATTCGCCATGGCGACGAGCGTCTTGTTGTGCCCAGCTCGGGTTAGCAGGTCCTGCGCCCATTTTGATCGCGGGTCTTCGTGCTTGCTGATCCTTAGCAATGCTGATCGAGCCCCGTGAATAAGTTGCCGTCTGAGATAATGGTTGGCCCTGCTTCCGATGCCGCCCAGCCTTGGTTTGTCGCCGGTCGTGTAATGTCGCGGTACCAGACCTATCCAGGCAGAGAGGGCTCCGGCTTGATTTGAAGTGTCGGCCATCGTCAATCGCGGCCACCAAGGAGGTCGCGACGATCGGTCCTACGCCAGGTAGCGTGGTCAGACGTTTGCAACGTTCGTCGGTGCGGCAGATCTTGACCAGCATGTCATCAAGAGCCGACACTCTGGCATCAAGGTCGCGATACTCCTCAACGAGTTGTCGAAACAGGGGCTCGGCCAAGTCCGAGAGTTCGGCGGTCTCAATGATTCTCTCGATCTGCAAGCGGAACCGGGACGCACCAGCGGGCATGACTATGCCATACTCAGCCAAAAGCCCACGCGTGTGGTTGATCAAAGCGGTCCGCTGGACGACCAGCCTGTCGCGCGTTCGATGCAGTGACTGAAGATCCTGCTGCTCGACACTCTTCAGTGGCACGAACCGCATGGTTGGTCTGGCAGCTGCTTCGAAAATGGCTTCGGCATCGACTGCGTCGTTCTTCGATCCCTTCACGAACGGCTTTGCAAAACGCGGATGGATGAGACGCACACCGTGCCCCAAAGACTCGAAGGTGCGACCCCAATGGTGCGAGCTAGCGCAAGCTTCCATCGCGACCAATTGTGGTCGTAATCTGGTCACCGCGTCGACAAGCTTGGCCCGCCCAACCTTGCGCGAAACCACTTCGCCATCGTCAGTTAGCCCATAGATGTGGAAGGACTGCTTGCCCAAATCGATCGCCAGCATGTGCATGTGACGAACTCCTCTGCCCAATTGTTGCTGCAATCTTCTTGGCCCGATTGCGGGAGGCGTCCATCCCATAAGATGAGACCCAAACCCTCCAATACAAAATCGCGCGCCAAGGCTCCTGCGGAAGCGGTGGTGAAGGACATCCGCCGTGCCACTCGGCGCCATTTCTCGGCCGAGGACAAGATCCGGATCGTGCTGGATGGGCTGCGCGGTGAAGACAGCATCGCCGAGTTGTGCCGCGAGGAAGGCATTGCCGAGAGCCTATATTACATCTGGTCGAAGAAGTTCATGGAAGCTGGCAAGCGCCGCCTGGCTGGCGACACTTCCCGTGCGGCGACGACAGACGAGATGAAGGATTTGCGCCGTGAGTCCCGCGATCTGAAGGAATGCGTCGCCGACCTGACGCTCGAGAACCGTCTGCTCAAAAAAAGCATGCTGGCGGATGGGGGAGGCCAAGAATGAGGTATCCCGCAACCGAAAAGCTCGAGATCACCAAGCTGGTCGAGCAATCGCACCTGCCAGCAAAGCGCACGCTGGATCAGCTCGGCATCCCGCGGCGGACCTTCTACCGCTGGAATGACCGATAACGGACAAGCGGGCCGGAAGGGCTTGCCGATCGGCCATCGGCGCCGAGCCGGGTGTGTAACCGTATCCCGTCCGGGATCCAGGGCCAGATCGTCGAACTGACGCTGGAGCAGTCGGAGCTGAGCCCCCGCGAACTGGCGGTGCGCTTCACCGACGAGCAGCGCTACTTCGTGTCGGAGGCCACGGTTTACCGGCTATTGAAGGCCCACGACCTGATAACCAGCCCGGCCTATGTGGTGATCAAGGCGGCCGATCGCTTCCAGACCACCCGGCCCAATGAGATGTGGCAGACCGACTTCGACTACTTCAAGATCATCGGCTGGGGCTGAATGTATCTGTCGACGGTGCTCGACGATTACTCGCGCTACATCATCGCCTGGCGACTGTGCAGCACGATGCGGGCCGAGGACGTCACCGACACGCTGGATATGGCTCTGGCCGCCTCGGCTGCGATAACGCGCATGTTCAGTACAGGCCGAGGCTGCTCTCGGACAATAGTCCGAGCTACATCGCGTGCGAACTGGCAGAATACATCGAAGCGCAAGCCATGAGCCACGTGCGCGGCGCTCCGTTCCATCCCCAGACTCAGGGCAAGATCGAGCGCTGGCACCAGACCCTGAAAAACCGCGTGCTGCTGGAGAACTACTTCCTACCTGGCGATCTGGAGGCGCAGATCGAGGCCTTCGTTGAGCATTACAATCACCAGCGCTACCATGAGAGCCTGAGCAACGTGACGCCCGCAGACGCGTACTTCGGCAGAGCTCCAGCCATCATCCAACAACGAGAAAGGATCAAACGCAAGACCATCGCACATCGGCGCTTGCAGCACCGCAAGCTTGCCGCCCAACATCAACCCCAAGATAAGGCCGACGCTGCTTCGCTAATTTACGCCGCGAGTGGTGCCAAATGTTCTGACGACTGACACCCAAGACCGGGATATGGTGGCGCGGACCAGCTAAAAGGTAGGAACCTTCGGCTCTCACGGATTACTCAATATCCAGGCCGTCAATACAGGCCATTGCTCCGATGAAGATGTTCGATCGAGCTAAGAGGTGAGCGAAATGACGGTCTTGCTTGATCGTGAATGGCCTCGTCCGCAATCGAATCACACCCCTCCCCAAAGAAATATGGATCGAATTCAAGGCGGTCTGATTGCATCATGACCAACGTCTTGCTGCCAAGAAACTCCACCTGCGATCCACCCTAGGACCTCGGTGCGACATCTCATGATGCATCGCGTGTATGCGACGAACGGGAATCTTGACATATCGCGAAGCCCGGCTAATTAAGCGCTTGCTTAGCAGAAATGCGCCTGATTGTTTTGGTCAGTCACACGGAGCACCGGGAGGGAAAATATGATAAAGAAACAGCCTGCGAAAAAGGTAATTGGACGCTACTGGTTGCTGGCGGCCTGCGCGCCACTCGCAATGTTTCCGGCAACTGTCTTTGCCCAAGATGATGGGACAACCGAGACGGACGCCCTGGAGGCCGAGGATTCGACAGGTCTCGGTGTAATCGTCGTGACTGCCCAGAAAAGGGAGGAGTCGCTCCAGAGCATCCCAGTGGCCATATCCGCTGTCGCGGGCGAAGCGCTGGAAGCCGGGAGCATTACCAGCGTGACCGATCTCGCTCAGATAACACCCGGTCTAGCATTCAACACTTTCCAGCCTGGCCAGCCGGAGATTTCAATCCGTGGAATCGGAACGAAGGAAGATGGTGCAGGCGCATCGGATTCCACTCTGGTGATGGTTGATGGTGTTTATTTCGCTGCACGTAGCGCATCGAATGTCGATATATTCGATCTGGAGCGGGTAGAGATTCTACGTGGTCCGCAGGGTACTCTCTTCGGCAAGAATTCGATTGGCGGCGTTATCAATTACGTCACGCGCAAGCCTGATAGCACTTTCCGGGCGCGCCTGCGGCAGACCATCGGCAATTACGGCCAGTTTGACACTGCCGGACTTATCAATGTTCCGCTGGCGGATAATCTATTCACCAAATTTTCCTTCAGTCGCCGAACGTTCGATGGATATGACGATTGGATCATTCCCGAACAGGTGGTGGAGCAGTCAAGGGTGCCGGGGACGGTTGAGAGAATAGGTGGGAACAACCAGTTTTCTTGGCGCTGGCAGACCCGCTGGGAGTCGTCTGATACACTGGATGTCCTGCTATCGCTGGACGGCGTGGACGAAGAGCTTGGCAACATCAACCGACAGCCGGTCGGTTCTGCAGGACCGCTCCATGACTGTGGGTGCGCGTCAGATCCTGTTGCCGTGGATATTGCGCTGGGAGGAGCGGACTCCGTTCGCACATATCTCGGTGAGGATGACAATGGCGGGAGCCGCGAGGCTTTCGGTGCGATGATTGAGGTCAACAAGCAGCTTTCCATCGGCACCTTGACCTTCAATGGAGCCTACCGGGAATCCGATTATTTCTTCGAGCACGACGATACTGGTCTGCCTCCTTCTCCGGTCGTAGACCTCACCGGCTCCAATGGAAATCCGAACGATCTCCTGCTTGGCGATCCTTCGATTGGATTCACATTCGACAATACGGATATCATTTGGGAAGATTCCCAACAGTTTACCGGTGAACTGCGCCTTGCGTCGAACGACGGGCCCTTCAACTGGGTAGTCGGTGTCTTTGCTACGTCCGAAGAAATAAACCGTGCAGAAGGAATTCTGTTTACAGCGCTTGCGGATGCATCGCTTGAACCGAATTATGCAATTGCAAACATGCTTTTCGATGGTTGGGCAGTCGCGGGCTTTGCGCAGGGTAGTTACGAGATTACGCCTCGTTTAACTCTAACGGCCGGGGGGCGGTTCTCCTACGAAGAAAAGGAGATTGTAGCGTTTAATGACATGCCGCAGTCCCCATCACTGCAACTTGTCCTCTCCCAGTTCGATCCGGCGAGTGCCAGCGACAATTGGGATAACTTCTCTTGGAAGCTCGCTGTCGATTACGACGTTGCAGACGACGTGATGCTGTATGGTACGGTGTCGACCGGTTTCAAGAGCGGTGGATATACTGGCTCTGCCACTACTGCCGCCGGGGCGACTACGCCGTTTGAGCCCGAAGAGGCCACAAATTATGAGATTGGTCTCAAGGGTGATTTCTTCGATAGGCATCTGCGCATCAATCTCTCCGGCTTTTATGTCGATTACAAGGACTTGCAGGTTACGCGCTTCTTTCAGCCTCCCACATCGGGCGCAGGCGAATTCATTACGGAAAACGCAGCTAATGCTGAAATCCTTGGCCTGGAGGCGGAGTTCACCGCATTGCCAGCTGATGGCTTGCAGATCGGCGGATTCTATTCTTACCTTGATGCTACATTCCAGGACTTCTTCGGAACCCCCGATATTTCCGGAGGAGGCGATTTCTCAGGGAATGTCCTGCGTCAGGCTCCTGAACATAGTGCGGGCGGGCACATTCAGTATGAATTCGATCTGGGAGGCAACAGCGGTTATCTCCTCGCAAACGCGAGTGCGCGATACCAGAGCATTTCTTATACGAACGTCGACAATAACCCGCTGGACGTGATTCCCGAGCACACTGTAGCAGATGCCTGGCTCGCCTGGCATTCCTCAGACGATAGGTGGATGGTTCAGGCATGGGTCAAGAATCTCACTGACGAGGTCTATCGCACGCATGTTTTCACGCAACGTGGTAATCGGATAGCCTTCGGCACTTTCGCGCCGCCACGGACTTATGGTTTGACGGTTCAATTCGACTACTAAGTTGAGAATTAGGATTGACTGGAGACTTGAAGAACAGGTTTCGCCGATAGGGGGGGCACCTTGTCCCCCCCGGCCTTTAGATCGAGGTCGGATCCCATAGTTTGTTCAGCTTCGTGTTGAAATGAGACCATGCGGCTTCCACTAGCAATGCGCTCACCGAGTTAAGATAAGGAAAAAACGTGTACGTTGACGTATGCAGAAGTGACGACTTAGCGGATGGCGAGGTTCTGCGCTTCGAGCCTGACGGTTTAGACGAAGCCCTGGCAGTCTGTAAGTCCGATGGTGAATTTTTCGCGGTTTCAGATAAATGCTCTCACGGAAACTGGAGTTTGTCGGAAGGTTTTCTGGAGAACTGTCATATTGAATGTGTGCTGCATGGTTCAGCATTCGATCTCAAAACTGGTTGGCCGGATAAGCTACCGGCGACAAAGCCGGTGAAAGTGTTCGACACTAGGGTCAGAGACGGCGTGGTATCGGTCGATATTTCCTCGGGCAAGGTACGGGAGAAACCAGGCTCCTGAGCAAAATTCCTTGCTCGCTGTCACATGATTTAGATATGCCGAGCTGGGCACTGGTAGAGTGCTCAATCTGATCATGCTTAATGATCGGCTGTCGGCAGCAGCATTGTGGAGATTTACAGCGCTACTCTGTCAATTCCGAAACGAACCTCGCAAGCTATTCGTTCATCAATGCCATGTCAGTCGTGACGTGCTCCCCTGAAATGTGACCGCAAATTGGTAGAGTCCGACGCGAAGGAGTCGGACGCAAATGAAGCGAAGCAGGTTTAGCGGAGAGCAGATCATCGCGGTTTTGAAGGAGCAGGAGGCGGGGATGCCGACGGCGGAGGTATGCCGCCGCCATGGGATCAGTTCGGCCACGTTCTACAAGTGGAAGTCTCATCCACTTACATTTGACCTAGGAACTCTGCCCACACAACCATCAAGTCGCGCCGCTTGTCGAAGAAGTCGGTGCGGCGATAGGCGGCTTCAACCTGGTTGCTAAGCTTGTGCGCCAGTGCCTTGTCCGCGACCTCCTTCGGGAAGTCGGTCTTCTCTGCTGCCCAATCGGTGAACGCGGAACGGAAGCCGTGGACGGTTGCACCCTTGATCCCGGCATCGCGCAGTAGCTTGGTCATTGTCATGTCGCTGATGGGTTTCTCGCCATTATTCGAGAACACGAGGCCAGCGTCGCTCGTCCGCAGTTTCCAGCGCCGACGCAGAATCGAAACCGCTGCCTTAGAGAGCGGCACGACATGCGTTTCCTTTGCCTTCATGCGCTCGCCGGGGATAGTCCAGGTTGCCTTGTCGAAATCGATCTCGGTCCAGACGGCCTTGCGCGTCTCGCTCGACCGCACGGCGTTGTAGATCGTGAAACGCAGGGCATCGCGGCCCGTGGTGGGTGATGCGGCCGCCAACTCCTTCATGAACGCTGGAATGTCGGCATAGGGCATGGCCTTGAAGTGCTCGACCTTGTCGGTCTGGCGCGGTAATCCTTTGCGGACTGAGCGCAGCGCAGCCTCTTCTTCACGCCATCCCTTGATATGCGCGAAGTCGAGCACGGCACCGATGCGCTGCAAGATCTTGCGAGCAGTATCGGGGATTTCGAGCCAGATCGGCGTGAGCACCTCGACGACGTGGGTGCTGTCCACCTGATCGACGGGCTTCCTGCCGATCAGCGGGAAGACGTGGTTTTCCATGCTGGAAATCCAGTTGCGGTAGTTCTGGTTCTTCCAGCCGTCCTTCAACGCCTCGTAGCATTCGCGCGCTGCGGTTTCGAAGCTCGGCACCACTTTGCGCGACTTGCGTCGCTCGGCAACCGGATCGATCCCAGAGCGAACCTGGCGGCGCAATGCGGCTGCGGCGTCCCGCGCCTCGGTCAGCGTCACATCGAGCGCCGATCCCAATCCGTAATCGCGCCGCCTGCCGTTATGCTGCATCCGCAAGACCCAACTGCGGGAGCCGCTTTCCTTCACGAAAAGACACAAGCCACGGCCATCAACGTAGCGACCGGGCTTGGCGTTCTTCACCTTCAATGCTGTCAGTGCCATAGGTTATACACACCATAAAAATTGTTCCAACTTTCGACCCCACATGATGATCGAAATGCAGGCAATCGGGGGCGATCAACCGTGAACACGGTAGAAGACAAATCCCTGATTTTACAGAGTAGTTATGGACGTCCCGACACTGTCTGCGACAGAAGTTTTAGCAATGTCGGGTGCGCCAATTTTCCGGCATTAGGTAGCAACGGCAGAAGGAAAGTCGGGCGCGGATTCCGGGGAGTTCCGGTAGTCTGCCGGGATGGGATCAACCAACCTTCGCCACGCTCTCGGCAAGAAATATTCCGCGCTCACCGGCGAACTGGCGCGGGTGCGGACCAGCATTGATCACATCCACCGCGAGCCACCCGCAGCGCAGCCGCGCAGGCTTTCTGCGCCTGCTACCTAATGCCGCAGTTTTTCGGCGATGAGAGCGGTTTAGGGGAAGGCGTTCTCCTATCATTGCCGATGACGCGGCGGGCTGGTGTGAGCGCGGAGCCGCATTTCGTCCGTTGCAGCAGGCGCATGCTGACCGTGCCTGCATCGCCATTGACCCGGGTCGCCAAGACTGGAATGGTTTGGAAATGAACCTGCCATCATTTCGGGCGATCGCCACGGCTCTTCTCGGCGTCTCCCTTCTCCATGCGGCAGCCGGCCGGGCCGAGCCTCCTGTCCAACAAGCCATCTATTCCAACGCCACGGTCATCGACGGAACGGGCGCGGCGGCGCGGCATCACCAGGATATCGTCGTCGCGGACGAGCGCATCGTCGCGATCGTTCCGCACGGCTCGTCGGCTGCGCAAGACGACGTTCGCACGCGGCACATCGATCTTTCGGGCCGCTTCGTCATTCCCGGACTGATCGACAGCCACGTCCACATGGCCACGCCGCCCGACCCGGCGAAGGCGCGCGCGCAGCTTCGGCGCGACCTCTACGGCGGCGTGACCGCGGTGCGCGACATGGCCGACGACACGCGCTTTGTCGCAGAACTGGCGCGCGAAGCCCGCTACGCGGAAATCCCCGCGCCCGATATCGCCCTTGTCGCGCTGTTCGCGGGACGGCCCTTCTTCGCCGATCCCCGCGTCGGGGCGGCAAGCAAGGGATATGCGCCCGGAACGGCGCCATGGATGCAGGCCATCGACGCGCAGACCGATCTGTCCGAGGCCGTCACGCTCGCGCGCGGCACGGGAGCCACGGCGATAAAGATCTATGCCGACCTGCCCCGCGATCTCATCGCGGCGATCACGCGCGAAGCGCACCGCCAGCACATGCTGGTATGGGCCCACAGCGCGGTGTTCCCCACCCGTCCGGCCGACGTGATCGACGCAGGCGTCGATACCGTGAGCCATGTCTGCTATCTCGCCTACCAGGTCGAGCCGGTCATGCTGTCCTCGTACGAGGATCACACGCCCGTCCATGAAGACCTGCTCGAGCAACCCGAAGACCCGGTCATGGCGGGGCTGTTCGCCGATATGGTGCGCCGAGGAACCATCCTCGATGCGACCGGCAGCCTGTTCGTGCGCCGGGATGCCGAGCGTGCCGCCCATCCCGAACGCAAACCGCTGCGGTGCACCGGGCCGGCGACGACCCGCCTGACGCGGCAGGCGTGGCGCGCCGGGGTGCCGATTTCCACCGGCACCGATTCCGTCGCCGGGGCGGAGAGCCAGTGGCCCGATGTCTTCGCCGAGATCGAGTTCCTCGTGCGCGAGGTCGGCATGCCGCCGCTTGCCGCGATCCATTCCGCCACCGAGGTCGGCGCGCGTGCGATGGGGCGGGAAAGCGACATGGGCACTCTCGAGCCCGCCAAGCTCGCGAACTTCGTCGTGCTCTCGGCCGATCCCGTCGCGGATATCGGCCATATCCGCAGCGTGGAGCTGACGGTGAAGCGCGGACACGAATATCGCCGCGCCGACTATCGCCCGGTCACCGCAGAAGAAATGGGTGGCGACGATGAAGACTGACCGGCGAGCCTTTCTCGGTGCCGCCACGGGCGCCACGGCGGCGGCCGCGCTCGGGTTTTCCGCCGAGGTCGAAGCGAGCGACGGACGCGGGATGATCGTCGTCAACGCGCTGGGCGGGCTGGGAGATCCGAACGATCCGCGCGACGGCCTCGTCCCCAACCTCTCTCCGCGCGTGCTGGCAGAAGCGCACGCATCGGGCGTGACCGCGATCAACGTCACGCTCGGCTACGTTTCAGGCGAGGCCGATCCCTTCGAATCTTCCGTGCGCGACATCGCGGCCAGCGATGCGCTGGTGCGCGAGCACGCGCGCGACGTGCTGAAGGTCTTTGCTGCCGCCGATATCCGCCGCGCCCGCCAGGAAGGCCGCATCGGGCTGATCTACGGCTTCCAGAACGGCGCGATGATGGGCGAAGACCCGTCGCGCGTGGACATTTTCGCGGGGCTCGGCGTGCGTGTGTTCCAACTCACCTACAATCCGGCCAACCTGCTGGGTGACGGCTCCATGGCGCCCGGCAACCGCGGGATTACGCCACTCGGCCGCGACGTCATCGCGCGCTGCAACGCGAACCGGGTCATGGTCGACCTGTCGCACAGCGGCGAACAGACCTGCCTCGAGGCGGCCCGCGCCTCCGCGCAGCCGATCTCCGTCAATCACACCGGCTGCCGCGCGCTGACCGACCTGCCGCGCAACAAGACCGACGAAGAGCTTCGCCTCGTGGCCGAGCGCGGCGGTTTCGTCGGCATATACTTCATGCCGTTCCTCAATCCCACGGGACACGCCCGCGCGGCCGATGTCGTCGCCCACCTCGAACACGCGGTCAATGTCTGCGGCGAAGACCACGTGGGTATCGGCACGGACGGATCGGTGACGCAGATCGACGATCTGGACGCCTATCGGGCCGTGCTCGCCAAGGAGATCGCGGACCGGCGCGCCGCCGGCATCAGCGCCGCCGGAGAGCGGCCCGACACCTTTCCGTTCGTCGCCGACCTGCGCGGGCCCGACCAGTTCCACAAGCTTGCCGCGCTGCTCAAGGGCAGGGGCTGGAGCGAAGCGCGGATCGCAAAGGTCATGGGGCTGAATTTCCTGCGCTATGCCGAAGCCGTATGGGGCGCATGACCCGATGATCGTGATCGACCGGGAAGAAGTCGTGCGGCGGCTCGACCATGCCACGTGCATCGGGCTTGTCCGCGAGGCGATGATCGCGCTCGCCGAAGGGCGAACGCAGCAGCTCCTGCGCGGAATCATCGACCTGGGCGGCGGCGACCTTTTCGGCGTAATGCCCGGCGCGATCGACGGCGCAGGCTTCGGCGTGAAGGTCGTGAGCGTGTTTCCCGGCGCCCCCGGCGGCCGCTCGCATCAGGGTGTGATCGTGGTGTTCAATCGCGAAACCGGCGCTCCGGCGGCCGTGATCGAAGGCGGTGAAGTGACCGCCATCCGCACCGGCTGCGCATCGGCCGTCGCGACCGGCGTCCTGGCGAACGAGGACGCGCACCGGCTGGCCGTGCTCGGAACCGGCGAGCAGGCATGGCAGCATATCGCCGCGATCCGCCATGTTCGCGCGCTTTCGCAAGTGACGGTCTGGGGGCGCGACACGGCCAAGGCGGCGGCGCTCGCCGGCCGTGTGGAACGCGAACTGCAACTGGCGGCGAGAACTTCGCCGGACGTACCGGGCGCGGTCGCCGAGGCCGACATCATCTGCACGGTCACGGCGGCCGACAAGCCCGTCCTGTTCTCGCGCGACGTTCCTGATGGCGCGCATGTCAACGTGGTGGGCTCCAGCCGCCCCGGCCCGGCCGAGATCGATACCGCGCTGGTCGCCCGCGCGCGGTTCTTCCCCGATCACCGCGAAGGCGTGCTGGCGCAGGGCGCCGAATTCCTGAAAGCCCGCGAAGCCGGCCTGGTGACGGACGATCACGTCCTGCCGGAACTCGGGCATGTTCTCAACGGCGGCACGCCCGGCCGCCTCAGCCGAACCGATGTCACGATCTATAAATCGCTCGGCTCGATCGTGCAGGACCTTGCCTGCGCCGCCTATCTCGCCGGCGTATGAGCATCGGCACGATAGAGGCGGAGAATCAATAGAGATCCTCGATCATGCCTTTGGCGTAAGCCTGATCCAGCTCCTGCGCCGGCACCTCGTCGAGCTCGGCCAGGGCTTTCATGACCTGACCGACAGATGGCACCGATTGCCGGTCTATGTGCGATTCGGGCTTCCAAAGTGCGGCGCGGTTGATCGCGCGGCCGCAATGAAACAAGATCTCACTGATCGAAACGACGACGGCGAGCTTGGGAATGCGGGCGCCTTCTTTCAGAAGTTCGAGCACTTCGCTGTCGGCCGTCAGTCCCGCGCGTCCGTTTATCCGCATGAACACGTCGAGCCCGGGAAACAGGAACAGCATACCGACATCGGGATGTTGCACGATATTGCGCAAGGATTCGATCTTGTTGTTTCCCGGCCAATCGGCGAAGCACACCGTCTTGTCGTCGATGACCTGCACGACCCCCGGCGAGCCGCCGCGGGGAGAGGCGTCGAGGCCCGTCTCGCTGCCGCTCGCCAGTACGAAGAACGAGGCCTGCTCGAGATAGGCGAGATGATACTCGGTCAGATGCGTCTTGATCGCACGCATGACCTGGCTTCCCGGCGGGCTGTACATCCGGTCCAGATCATCATTGGTCAGGAAGGTAATTTCCTTCGTCATATCGGATCTCCACTCTGGCGCGCCCACGGCCCTCGGCTCCGGCGTCCGGCAAGCCGGCGAAGATCGCCAGGCGCTCCTGCGAACCGCGTTTTCCGGGCATAGGCCTAGGGCGATCCCCGGAAGTCATCAACGCGCGCACGCCGCCTGCGGGTCGCGTCGCGCGGTCCCCGTGGCGTAGCAGGCTTCGACATTTTGATTAATAACAACGGCTTGCTGCTCCCGGCGTGCATCGCATTTTGCTGATGCGCGCATCCCGCCACCCAAATAAGTCGGTCTCGCCACCCTTCGCCGCGATGGAGGGCGCGCAAGCATGTCGTCACAACCGGTCCGGTTAAGGGTGCGCAGCCAAGACAGGGGAATGCGATGAACAGCTTCAAGGTGACGCTATCGATCGGCACGGCGATCGCCGCCTTATCGTCCATGGCGGGATCGGCGCAGGCGCAAGTCGGGGCGGCGCCCGCGACCGCCAGCGACGTCGGACCGGGCGAGATCATCGTCACCGCGCAGCGGCGCGAAGAGCGCCTGCAGGACATCCCGATCCAGATCGACGCCTTCGGCACCGAAGCGATCGAGGATGCAGGCATCAAGTCGACCGCCGACGTCGTCGCGCAGATCCCCAACATGACCTTCGACCGGGGCGATACCTACCGTTCCAACTTCATCACCATGCGCGGCCTCACGCAGATCAACAATGCCGATCCGCCGATCGCCTTCGTGCTCGACGGCGTTCCGCAGACCAACCAGCAGCAGCTCAGCGCGACTCTGTTCGATCTCGAGCGTGTCGAAGTGGTCAAGGGGCCGCAGGGCGCGCTCTACGGGCGCAACGCCGTGGGCGGCGCGATCAACGTCATCACCACGCCGCCGACCAACGACTTCCAGGGCGTGGCGTCGGTGAGCTACGGCCGCGGCGATACGCTCGACCTCGCCGGGGGCGTTTCCGGGCCGATCGTCCGGGATGTTCTGATGGTCCGCCTCTCGGCCACGCACAAGGAGTCCGACGGGCTCATCAAGAACGACTTCCGCGGCGACAAGGTCGACTTCGTGGACCATGACGACGCCGTGCGCGGACGCCTGCTGTTCACGCCGAACGAGGCCCTGACCGTCGACCTGCGCGGCGAATATGCCGACTTCAAGGGCGGCTCGAACAGCTATGCGGCCGTGTTCTCGGGCGATCCGAACGACTTCGTGAACCCGCAGTTCAACTTCCCGGCCTTCGCCGAGGGGCGCAACTACGGCGGCACGCTGAAGATCGACTACGACTTCGGCGGCGCGACGCTGACCTCGATCACCGACGTGGCCGACTACCGGCAGACTAACCGCGCCGATCTCGACTTCCGCAACCCGGTGGACTCGCCCTCGGGCATCTTCGGACAGGGGTTCCAGGCCGGGCAGGGTCAGAACCAGACCATCGAGACGTTCAGCCAGGAAGTGCGCCTCGTTTCCGACGGCAACCAGCCGCTGCGCTGGCTCGTGGGTGTCAACTACCTGTCCACGAACCGCAATCTGCGGACGCGGGCCTTCGTCGACGTCACCAGCACCCCCGACCAGATCGACAACCCCGCGTTGATCTTCGCCGACAACTGGGAAGACAACAACAACGACGCCTACGGCGTCTTCGCCCAGGTCGACTACGATCTGGGTCCGAGCCTGACGCTGACCGGCGGCATCCGCTACGACAAGGACAAGCGCAAGCAGGAAGACGTCAACTCGGGCGCGGTGCGCAAGACCTCGTTCGACCGCGTGCAGCCCAAGGCGACGCTGACCTGGAAGCCCACGGACGATGCCCTCGTCTACGCGACGTTCAGCACCGGCTTCCGTTCGGGCGGATACAACGCGCCGCAAGTCGGCGTGCCGGTGTTCAAGGCCGAGACGCTTGAAAACTACGAGATCGGGTTCAAGTCGGCCTGGGCCGACGACCGGATCACGCTCAACGGCGCGATTTTCCAGATGAACGTGAAGAACTACCAGTTCTTCTATGTCGAGGCGGCGACGGCCTCGCAGATCATCGACAATATCGACAAGGTCCGCATTCGCGGCGCCGAACTGGAACTTCAGGCGCGGCCCGCCGAGGGGCTCGACGTTTCGGCCGCGATCGGTCTGATCGACAGCAATATCCGCAACAGCCTGCAGTTCCCGTCCGACGAGGGCAACAAGGCGCCGCGCACCGTCCCGTTCTCGTCGACCGTCTCCGCGCAGTATCGCAAGCCGCTGATGGACGGGATCGGCCTGTTCATGCGCGCCGAATGGCAGCACTTCGGCAAGAAGTACTGGAACACCGACAATGTCGCGGTGCAGGACCCCTACAACCTCGTCAACGTGCGCCTCGGCGTGGAATACGACGACATGGGCGTCTATTTCTTCGGGCGGAACATCTTCGGCGACGAGTATTACTCGGAATTCTTCCAACCGGCCTATTCCGGCCTCGACGTGGCCATCGGCTACCCCTCGCAGCCTTCATCCTATGGCATCGAAGCACGCATCAAGTTCTAGAAATGAAGGCGGGCCGGGGGCGTGCGCCGTTCCGGCCGCCCCCATCGCCGCAAGGGTGGTTTGAATTATGACGGGATACAGGATCGGCATCGATGTCGGCGGCACCAATACCGACGCAGTGCTGATGCGGGGCAACGATGTCGTGGCTGCGGTCAAGCGCTTCACGACCCAGGACGTCGGCTCGGGCGTGGTCGATGCGGTCACGGGGCTGCTTGACGAGGCCGGTGATCTCGATGCCCCGGTGCGCGCGGTAATGATCGGCACGACGCAGTTCGTGAACGCCTTCGTCCAGCGCCGCAATCTGGAGCGCGTGGCGATCATCCGCGTCGCCCTGCCCAAGGGCGACGGCGTTCCGCCGCTGGCCGGCTGGCCGGACGACATCGCCGATGGCTACGGCTCGCGCATCTACATGGTCGGCGGCGGCGCATTCTATGACGGCCGCGACTATGCGCCGCTCGACGAGGAGGCGATCGCCGAGGCGGCGCGCGACGCCAAGGCGGCGGGAATCGAGGCGTTTGTCATCTCCGCCAATTTCGCGCCGATCCGCCCCGATCTCGAGCAGCGCGCCGAAGAGATCGTCAAGGCCATCGTGCCGGGTGCGCGGATCACCCTGTCCGGCGAGGTCGGAGGGCTGGGCCTGATCGACCGCGAGAACGCCGCCATCATCAACGCCATGCTCTCGGGCTTTGCGATCGACGTCGTACGCTCGATGGCAGCGGCCATCGCGCACCTGGGGATCGAGGCGCCGCTCTACATCAGCCAGAACGACGGCACGCTCATCACGACCGAGGTCGCCGCGGCCTATCCGATCTTCACCTGCGCGGCCGGCCCCACCAACAGCCTGCGTGGCGCCGCGTTCCTGACCGGCGTGCGGGACGCGATCGTCGCCGATATCGGCGGCACCACGACCGATGTCGGCTTCCTTGCGAAGGGCTTCCCGCGTGAAACCGCCACGGCCAACATGATCGGCGGGGTGCGCACGAACTTCCGCATTCCCGACACCTTGTCCATCGGCGTCGGCGGGGGCAGCCTCGTGCGGCAAGCGCAGGACGGCCGCTGGACCGTCGGCCCCCGGTCGGTGGGCTTTCGCCTGCGCGAGGAGGGCATGGTCTTCGGCGGAACGATCCTGACGGCGACGGACATCGCCGTCGCTGCCGGTCACGCCGATATCGGCGATGCCTCGCGGCTTGCCGATCTGGCCGAAGCCACCGTGTCTTCGGCGCTTGATTCCATTCACGGGCAGATCGCGGATGCCATCGACCAGATGAAGACCAGCGCCGCGCCGATGCCGCTCATCCTGGTCGGCGGCGGCCATGTCCTGGTCGGCGGCTCGCTTCCCGGCGTTCGCGAGATCCTGCGGCCCGAACATGCCGATGTCGCCAATGCCGTGGGCGCGGCGATCGCGCTCGTCAGCGGGCGGGTCGACGCGATGTTCGACACCACCGAGCACGGGCGCGAGAGCGCCCTAGCGCAGGCCAAGCAGCAGGCGATCGATGCCGCCGTCGCGCAGGGGGCGCACGCCGCCGAGGTGGAAATCGTCGAGATCGTCGAATTGCCGATGACGCACATGAAGACCGGCGCGACCCAGATAAAGGTCAGAGCCGTGGGGCCGATTGCAGAGCTCGCATAGAGGAGAGATTTTCCGTGTATCGTGTCGAAACCATGGAAGATATCCGCGACATGTCGCGCGGAGCGGTGCTCCTGGGCACCGGAGGCGGGGGCGATCCCTACATCGGCGAACTGTTCGTGCGCGCGCAGATCCGCAAGGGCCGCTACCCCACCATCATCGGCTGCGACGAGATTGCGGACGACGCATTCGTGGTATCGATCGCCGGCGTCGGCGCGCCGAGCGTCATCGTCGAGCATCTCGTGTCCGAAAACACGCTGCATCGGCTGCTCGCCCGCGCCGAGAGCTTTTACGGCAGGCGGATCGACGCGCTCATCTCGGCCGAGATCGGCGGCGCGAATTCGATGTTTCCTCTCGCGCTCTCGTCGATAAGCGGGTTGCCGGTGCTCGACGCCGACGGCATCGGCCGCGCCGTGCCGCAGATCGAGATGACGGCTTTCAGCATCTTCGGGGTTCGTGCTACCCCGGCGCTGGTGATGGACGACAGCGGCAACATCGTGACCTTCGACGCGGTGAGCGATCGCATGGCCGAAGACCTGATCCGGGTCGTCACAGGCGCGATGGGCGCCATGGCGTTCGGCGCCTTCTATCCCATGACCGGCAAGCAGGCGCGCGAGACGGCGATCCAGAACACGCTCACCCAGACACTCGAGATCGGCAGGACGATCCGGCAGGCGCGGTTGAGCGGAACCGATATTTTCGCGGACCTGCTCGCCTATTTCGCCGGTTGGGAGGGGCGTGCCGCGCGCGTCCTGTTCGATGGCAAGATCGTGGATGTGCGCCACGAGACGCGCGACGGCTGGCACTGGGGAGAGGCGGTGATCGCGGCGCTAGACGATCCGGAGGACCAGTGCACGGTCGAGATCCGCAACGAGTTCCTGGTCGCGCGGCGGAACGGCAGGACCCTGGCGATCGTTCCCGACCTCATCACGATCATGGACCGCGAGACGGGCGAGCCGCTGACGGGCGAAATGCTCAGTTACGGCCAGCGCGTGAAGGTCCTCGGGCTGAGCGCGGACCCGGCGTTGCGCAAGCCGGAAAGCATGGAAGTCCTGGCTCCGCGTCTTTTCGGCCTGGACGAGGATTTCGTGCCGCTCGAAGGGCTGATGGCTGCCGCGACGCCGTGAGCCGTCGTCCGCTCCTTGCCCGGCAACGCCCCTTGCGCGCGAGGAGAGCCGCGAGAGCGTGAGCCATGCGAAGATGATGGGGCCTTCCGAAAGCACATCGTCGCGCATGCGGGCGGCCCGGCGCCGCCTTCAGCCGCCCCGACCGCCGGCGGACACCGAAAACCAGGCTTCCGTCCTGCGCTCGCTGAACGCCGCCCGGCATACCCCGCTGACGCTCGTCATCGCTCCGGCCGGGTTCGGCAAGACCACGGCGCTGGCGCATTGGTGCGAGGCGCTCGCCGGGCAGAATGTCGCCACCGCCTGGTACAGCGTGGCGACGCCCGAGCAGGACCCCGTCGCCTTTCTGGCCATGGTGTCGCGTTCGCTCGCCAGGGCCGGGCTCGATTGCCCGGCCGAGACCGACGTATTGGGCGGCATGTCGGCACCGGCCCTGCTGGACGCGGTCATTCTCGCGCTCGATCGCTGGCGCAAGCCGCTCGTGCTCATCATCGACGAGTACGAGCGCGTCGATTGCGCGCCGGTCGCCGAACTCGTCGAGACGATCGTCGAGAACCTCCCGCCCGATCTGCACATCCTCATTTCGGGACGCACCAAGCCGAGACTGCCGTTCGCGACCTGGCGACTGCAGGGATTGACGCGCATCATCGAGGCCGCCGATCTCGCCCTGTCGCAGGAGGATGTCGCGCGCGCGCTGAGCATCGAGGCCGATCCGGCCGAGGTGGAGCGGCTCTACACGCTGACCCGAGGCTGGCCGGTCGCCGTCCAGCTCTACAAGCTGTGGCGCGCGCAGGTCGGCCTGGAGGCGAATACGCGCAACTTCACCGGCAAGGTGGAAGAGGTCGCGAACTACTTCGCGCAGCGCGTGTTCGATACGCTCTCCGAGGAATGCCGCGGCCTGCTGATCGAACTCGCGATTCTCGAAGAGATCGAAGTGGCCGCGGCGGACCAGGTCCGCGCGAAGACCGACAGCGCCCCGCTGCTGGCCGAGATCGAAAGACATCTCGGGCCCCTGCTGTCGCGCACGGACGCGGCCGACGTGGTCGCCTACAGGCTGCATCCGCTGCTGCGATCCTATGCCCATGCGGAGCTGGAGAAGCAGCCGACCCTGTTCTCGGCCGTACGCCTGGCCGCGGCCGAGTGGCTCTGGGAAAACCAGCACTATCCCGAATCCGTGCGGCTCTATGTGCAGGCGGGCGCGCAGGACCGTTTCCTGGCGCGCCTCACCGGTCTCCAATTGATCAAGCTCTTCCTCAACTACGGCAATGCCGAACTCCGGCTCATCGTTCGCGAGGTTCCGCAGGCGGTGATCGACCGCTCGCCCCGCCTGCGGATGATGCTCTGCCTCATCCATTTCAAGGAAGGCCTTTTCGCCGAATCGCGCCGCCTGCTTGCGGCGCTGAGGGCCGAAACGGAGGATTACCGCCGCGATCCGGACGGCGATGCGCGAAGTCTTGAGATCGAGGGAAACGCGCTCGAACTGCTGTTCGACACCTATATGCGAGGCATGCCCGAGCAGCCGGAGGCGACCTGCGAGCGGACCATGGAGCTGGCGCGAGACGTTCCCCTGGTCTGGGCATGGTGCCACAACGTGATGCTCGTGGTCTTTCAGTTCAGGGGAGAGATGGATGCCGCCGAGCAGGAACTGAACGCCGCTGCCGCCGTCTACGAATCGATCAGCATGACGAGCTTCGCCAGCCAGCATCTGGAAATGCACCGCATCCTGATCGCGCTGGCGAAAGGCGTCCTGCATCAGGCGGCAAGGATCGCCGGCGGGCTCGTCCGGCATCCGCACCAGATCCCCGCCGGGGTCAAGGACCCGGGGCTTCAGACCATGGGGCGCCTGACCCTGGCGATTGTCGACTATTACCAGAACCACCGTCTCGGCGCGGCCGACATGGTGGCTTTCGCGATCAAGCAGTTCGGCGTTGGCGAGGCATGGTCCGATCACCGTGCCTTTGCCTGGCCCGTCATGCTCGACGGCGCCTGGCGGCGTCATGGCCTGGACGAAGTGATCGACCAGATCGAAAGTCATCGCGCCCAGATGCGCCAGCGCGACGTTACGGCCTCCACCGCGCTGCTCGATGCCCTGGAGGTCGGATACCTGGCGCGTTCGGGGAAACTGGATCGCGCGAAGGCGCGGATCGTCGAAGCGGGGCTCGAGCAGATCGCCAAGGGCGAGGTGCCGGCGGCGGGATGGCACGCGTGCGAGCAGTCGCGACTGGCGCTTGGGCGGGTCGCGCTGATCGAGGAGAACTGGCCCCGGCTCCGCGAGATCGGCGAGACGATGGTCGCGACCGGCGCGAACCTTGGGCGCGTGGCCGGCGAGATTCACGGTCATCTGCTGCTGGCGCTGGGCCATGACCGGCAAGGTGACGGGCCAAGCGCGTCGGTCAGCCTGCGTTCCGCGCTGCGGCTGGCCTTGCCCGAGCAGTGGCTGATGCCCTTCGCCCAATACGGCGAGGCGCTCAAGCCGCTCCTGTTGCGCGTGCCGTCAACCGGCCTCGGCGGCGCCGAGCAGGTGCTCGTCGAGCGGATCGTCGGTGCCTTGCAGGAGGAGCAGAAATCCGCCGATCCCAATGCGCTCAGCGAGCGCGAGGCGGAAATCGTCGCGCACATCGCGGAAGGCGCCTCCAACAAGCTGGTGGCGCGCCGCCTGGGCATCAGCGACAATACGGTGAAGTTCCATCTGAAGAAGATCTACGCCAAGCTGGGCGTCTCGAGCCGCCAGGCCGCTGTGGCCCGAGTGATGGAACAGCATCTCTTGTGAATTCCGGTTCCTGGGCCGGTCCCGGCGCCCGCGGACGTGCCCGGCCCGAACCCTGGTTCCGGGCCCCACATCCTTCCGCTGTCGGGCGGCGCGGGCTCAGGCGACGACTTTGATCTCCTCGTTCGAACACTCCCAGAACGGTTTGCGACCCGGCAGGGGCTCTTCGGAAATGATCCATTTCACGATGCGGCGCATCGGCTCGATCCCGTCCTGCGGACCGACGAGGCCGGGGCCGTTGAAGGCGTAGCCCAGCGAGACGAAGCGCTGTCCGCCGTGCAGCGCGCCCTTGTGGCGCACGATCTCGCGCAGGCTTTCGGGGTAGACGCCGACCGTCTGCGTATAGGCGTCGACGACGTCGAGAACCTCGTCGATCGTGTCGACAGGGATGAGATTGACGGTGCGGTCGGCCAGGTACTCCCAGAACTCGACCCGGTCGGGCGTGTGCGAGACCAGCACCGCTCCCTCGCCGTCCTCGCCGCCGATCACGGTGTAGAAATCGTCCGATAGCCGCAGCATGTCGACTTGCGACTTGAGCTCGGGATCGTAGCGCTTGGGCTTGGTGGTCAGCGCCTCGGGCAGCCGCATCATCGCGTCGTAGGTCTTCTGGCCGAGCTGCCTGAGTTTCGCGACGCCCTCGTCGTCGGTCCCGCAGGTGACGTAGACCATGCGGCAGGCCGCGCAGGCGGTCTGGTTGCCGGTGGCGACGTCGGTCGCGATGCGGTTCGCAGCTTCGTTCATCATCGCGTCGTCGTCGAGCGCCTCGCCGCCCACGATCGAGGCAGAGCGCTTGGGATCGAGGCTGATCAGCTCGATGCCGGGCTGGATGTACTTGGTGACATGCTTGACCGAGGCGAAGCCGCCCCAGGCGCAGATCTTCTCGATGTTGTGCGGCTGGTAGAGGCGGCTTTCGAGCGCTTCGTCGCCGCCGCGCCAGTAGGCGACCGCAAGGTGTTTGGTGACCGGATGATCGGGCGCCATGTCGACCATGGTGCGCGCGATCGCACCCGTGGTGAAGGGATCGTTCGAAGGCACCTTGATGATCGTGTCGCCGCGCGTGACCGCGCCGCGGATCACCGTGAGTGCGCCGAGCACCGGCCCGTTGCCCGCGACGATGTGCAGCGTGCGCGCGCCGTAGGCGCGGATTCCCACGCGCGACCCGTTGATGTCGGTGGTCTTCCAGCCTTCGAGGTAGTCGATGCCGATGTTGAAATCGACCATGCCGCGAATGCGGTCCTTGTCGAACATGAACGGCATGTCGTGGAAGAAGCCGTCCATGATCGGCTTGGTCGTGGGCGCGGTGGCGTAGGAGTATTCGAGCGCTTCCTGCAGATAGGGATTGTCCTTCAGGTGGAGGCGCTCGCCCAGTTCCGCCAGATAGTCGAGAATGTCCTCGAGGCTGATCTCGTAGAGGTCCTCCATCAGCCTCGGGCTGGCGATGGGGATCTGGTCGGCGATCGCGTGCGGATCGGGTGCGAGGAACGTGATGTCCCCGCCGCGCCCGCCGAATTCGACGAGGTCGGTCTCGATCACCTTGCCGCGCAGCACGGCGTAGGAAATGGGTCGCTTGGCCATCATCGCATCAGCCTCCGAAGTTGGTGAGGAAATCCATTGCGTCGGCCTGGGCCTGCGGCGTGGCGGCGCACGAGATCTTGTCGTCGCCGCCCTGGATCTCGCTGACGCGGTTGATCTGCTTTTCCATCGCGTAAGAGGTGCGCCCGCATTCGCACGGCGTGTCCCAGTCGATGGTGACAACGTCGCCGGTGACAAGCCCGCCCCAGCACGATTCGGCGGTCATGTCGAAGAAGGCGGCGCGCCCGGTCTGCTTGCCGGCGCGCGGCAGCGGCTGGCCGCTGTCGAGATCGAGCAGGTAGGGGGTGACCCAGGGCAGCATGTGATAGCGGTCGTGCTCGCACAGCACCGAGAAGCTGTTCATTTCGGTCATGCCGTAGGCGCTGATCATGCGCGGCGTGTTGAAGAAGGTCTGGATCACGTCCTCGAGATCGTCGGGCAGCGGCACCCCCTTGGCGCCGCCCCCGCCCATGAACACCGAATCGGGCGCGAAGACGCCCGAGACGCCTTCCTCGAGCCCGCGCTTGGCGACCTGGTAGAGCAGGTTCGACGTGCTCATCACGAAGACGCGTTCGCCCGCCAGTTCCTTGACCATGCGGTTGACGAAAGCGAGCTGCTGGGCGGGCATGTCCTTCTGCTGCTGCTCCCACTCCGCCTTGCGCGCGAGCAGCGCGGGCGGCACGTCGACCTTGCCGACGTCGCCCTTGGCCTGCGCGGCGCGCAGCCGGGCGGCGAGCCACATGAGGTCGCTCGAAAGCTTGAAGTCGAAGCAGTAGTGCCAGTAGTCGGGGTCGCCCTTGGCGAAGACCTCGCACGAATACTTCCCGAAGGCGCCCATCGAGGCGTGCCCGTCCTTGTAGAGTGGGATGATCGCGTGGATCTTGTCCTCGATGTCGCCGGGCCTGGGGTCCTCGCCGAAGGTCTGCGCAAGCTGGACGCGCATTCCGGTCATCGAGATGCGGTAGTCGCGCTTGGACTTGGGATAGAACGATGCCGTTCCCGACGAACCCGACGAGGCGCCGACGTCGAGCGGGGTCTCCTCACGCAGCCTGGTCAGCCAGGAATCGATCGAATCGCAGTCCGAAACGTCGACCTCCTCGGGGTGATGGCGCGTCAGCTTGGAAAGCCAGGTGTTGAGCTTGCCGTACTGCTGCTTCGCCAGCAGCGAGACCGGATAGGACTTGTAGATATCGTGCGGCAGCAGCAGCGGGGCGAGCGCCACGAGGCTGTCGACCTGCTCGATCCCCTGCGCGTCGGCGAGCTTGCCCAGCATCGCCACCTGCTCGCGCCGCTCGGCCAGCCGCATGTTCATCGCGGCGAGCTGCACCGCCTCGACATGCTCGCGCTCGAGCGAGTGGATCCTGGTGTTGTGATACCCGAAGTGCTCGTAGGGATCGTTGGCCCAGGCTTGCGCCTCGCGCTCGATCGTCAGGTCCTTGGGCGCTGCTGCGGTCGCCATCGGCTCTCTCCCATGCCGCACCGGCCTTGATTCGCCGGTCATCGATTCGCAGCCTGCGCCTCCGATCGCGCAAAATCAACCAAGTGGTTGGTTGTTTCCTTGCCGGGCAAGAGCTAGACGCTTTCAGGCAACCGATGCGAAGGAGCGGCGATTGGCGAGCAGATCGGACGACAAGGCGGCGCGGGGCGCCGAACCGGGCGCACCGCAGCGGCGCAAACGCGCCTATCTGCCCGCGGCAGAGCGGCGCCGGCAGATCATCGCCGCCGCCCAGCAGGTCTTCGCCCGCAGCAATCTCAAGGGCGCGCGCACGCGCGACATCGCGGCGGCCGCCGCCGTCAACCAGGCCACGATCTTCGAGCACTTCGCGAGCAAGGAGGCCTTGTTCGAGGCCGCGGTGATCGAACCGCTGGTCGAGGCGATGCAGGGCATGCACGCGCGGCGTCGACGCTATGAGGATGCGTCCGGGCCCGAGGAACTCGCCGAACTCGCGGCCGAATCGGCACGGCGCCATGTCGAGGACACGGTCGAGGTGTTCCCGCTGCTGGTCGCCGCGCTGTTCAGCGACCCGGACATGGGCCGCGCCTTCTACCGCGAGCACCTCGATCCGCTGATCCGCGCGCGCGGCGAGATTCTGGAAGGTCTCGAACGCGACGGGCTCGATCCCGAATTCGTCGGGCTGGCGATCTTCGGTATGCAGATCGCCATCGGGCTCGACCGCCATTTCGAGGGCGGCATCACCGGCGGCCGCGGCGAGGACATGTCCCGCGCCGCGAGCCAGTTCGTGCGCATGGCCACCGGCGGCTTCGCTCGCAGCAGGCAGGCCCGCCCCAAGCGAAATTAAAGCGGCCAGCGACGTGATGGCCTCGTTTTGCGTCGGGGGAGGAGCGCCTGAACCCGAAATCGCGGGGAATTGCGGGCCGTGTCTATGCGTATTCGATCCTAAAGCCGGCGCTAGTCATGCCGGGTGTATCGCTGCGCCCCTAGAGTTCTTCCAAGGGACAACCGACCAGCATGTCTGCAAACCAGAGCCAAACCCAGATCGACCGCGTCGAACGCCTTCGCCATTTCGGCCTTGAGGACAGCGACATCGCCCGGCTGCCGCGCATTGCTGCGGCGATGCGGCGTTTCGCGCCCGCCGCGCTCGACCGCCTCTACGCCAAGGTCGAGCGCAACCCGCGGCTGTTCAAGCTGTTCGGCAACAACCGGTCGCAGATGACCCATGCCCGCGAGGCGCAGATCGCGCACTGGCAGTCGATGTTCGCGGGCGAGCCGGGCGAAGCCTACCTCGGCAATGCCGAGAAGATCGGGCGCACCCACGCCCGAGTCGGGCTCGATACCACCTGGTACATCGGCGGCTATGCCACCGTGCTCGACGAGATGATCGTGCGGATGCTGCGCAACGCTCCGCCGAGCCGGCTCGACGGCGGTCGCACCGCGAAGTCGGTGGCTACTCTCGTCAAGATGGCGTTGCTCGACATGGACCTGGCTGTCCTCGCCTATTTCGCGGCCGAAGAGGAAAAGCGGGCCGAGATCATCGATCGCCTCAACGACACGCTTGCGCAAGTCGAGGCCGATCGCGTTGCGCGCGAAGACGCGGTGCACCGCATAGGCGAGGCGCTCGCCTCGCTCGCCGCCAACGACTTCACCGCCCGACTCGAAGAGCTGCCCGGCGACTTCGCGAAGCTTGGCACCGACTTCGAGGAAATGCGCGCCAACGTCAGCAAGGCGCTGACCGCCGTTGCCCAGTCGGTGAGCGGCATCAATACCGGCTCGTCCGAGATCCGCGCGGCGGCGGACGACCTGGCGATGCGCACCCAGCAGCAGGCCGCCTCGCTCGAGGAGACCGCGGCGACGATGGAACAGCTCACCGCCGGTATCGCGGCGGCGGCGACCGGCGCCGAGGAAGTCAACGTCAAGGTCGTCGAGGCCAACGAGGAAGCCCGGACCGGCGAGGAAGTCGCGCGCCAGGCGGTATCGGCGATGGAGACGATCCAGCGCTCGGCGCACGAGATCAGAAAGATCATCGAAATGATCGACGGCATCGCCTTCCAGACCAACCTCGTCGCGCTCAACGCGGGCGTCGAGGCGGTTCGGGCGGGCGAGGCGGGCAAGGGCTTCGCGGTCGTCGCCAACGAAGTGCGCGCGCTGGCGCAGCGCTCGGCCGAGGCGGCGCGCGAGATCAAGGAACTCGTCACCGGCAGCGTCAACCAGGTCGAGAAGGGTGTCGAACTCGTGCGTCATTCGGGCGACGCCTTCACCCGCATTACCGGGCGCGTCGGCGAGATCGCCGAGCGGGTGAGCCACATGAGCGAAAACTCGCGGGAGCAGTCGACCAGCCTGCAGCACGTCAACGTGGCGGTGCGCGAGATGGACCAGATGACGCAGCAGAACGCGGCCATGGTCGAGCAGACGACCGCCGCCTCGCGCAGTCTCGCGGGCGAGGCGCAGGATCTCGACGCGATGGTCTCGCGCTTCCGGCTGTCGAACGACGAGGGCGTGGTGCAGCTTCCCTCGTTCCGGCCCAAGAAGATCTCGCGTCCGCCTGCGGCAGCGGCCCCGGCCCCTGCGCCGCGCCGGATCGCGGCCGCGGGCGGCGGTGCGCAGGCGGCCGTGTCGACCAAGGCCGAGGACTGGAGCGAGTTCTAGGCGCGCCTCGCGCTCAGGCGCCGAGCCAGGTTCTCAGGACCCAGGCAACGGCGCCGAGCGCGAGGACGCTCGCCGCCCAGATCGCGGCCATCCAGCCCAGCCGCTTCCACAAGGGCGCCGCATCGGCCTCGACCGGCTTGCCGCGCATCAGTGGTAGCCTTCGGCGCCGACCTTGCCGCGAAACACCCAGTAGGCCCAGCCGGTATAGGCGATGATCAGCGGCATCGTGATCGCGACGCCCACCAGCATGAACACCTGGCTGCGCTCGGGCGCGGCGGCGTCCCAGATCGTGAGCGCGTCGGGAACGACGTAGGGCCACATGCTCACGCCGAGCCCGGCCATGCCAAGCAGGAACAGCCCGAGCGCGAGCCAGAAGGGCGCGACGTCCCTGCGCTTCGCTAGGCTGCGGAACAGCAGCACGGCGATGATCAGCGTCAGGAGCGGCACCTGGCTTGCGAAGTAGATCCCGGGGGCCTCGAACCAGCGCCGCCAGTACGTCTCGTCGAGCAGCGGGGTGTAGAGGCTCACCGCGCCGAGCATCGCCAGCGTCGCCACGGCGGCGCGTTTCGCCACCTTGAAGGCATGGTCCTGCGCGCTGCCGTCGAGCTTCCACACCAGCCAGCAGGCGCCGAGCAGGGCGTAGCCGGCGACCACGCCGAGGCCGGTCAGCAGGGTATAGGGCGTGAGCCAGTCCCACCACGAGCCGGCATAGGCGCGGTCGGCGACCTCGATCCCCTGAAGAATCGCGCCGAGCGTCATGCCCTGCGCCAGCGCCGCGACCAGCGAGCCGGCGAAGAAGGCGAAGTCCCAGTACTTGCGGTGCGCCGGATCGCGCCAGCGGAACTCGAAGGCGACGCCGCGAAACACGAGGCCGAGCAGCATCGCGATGATCAGCGGATAGGTCGCGGGCAGGATCACCGCGTAAGCGAGCGGGAAGGCGGCGAAGAGGCCGCCGCCGCCGAGCACCAGCCAGGTCTCGTTGCCGTCCCACACCGGCGCGATCGCGTTCATCGCGCGGTTGCGCCCTTCGCCGACGCGGAAGGTGGGAAACAGGATGCCGATGCCGAGATCGAAGCCGTCCATCACGACGTAGGCGAAGACGCCGAAGGCGATGATGAAGGCCCAGATCGTCGTGAGGTCGAAATTGACGGTCATGGCCGGTCGGTCCCTTCGCCGCGCCGGGCCTCGTGCCGCGCAGGGCCGGGCGTCACGCCGGCCGTGCGCACCGGGCCGCTCTCGGACTGCTCGACGCCGCCTTCATGCGGTTGCGGCGCCTTCTTCATCAGGCGCAGGATGTACCAGGTGCCGATCGAGAAACAGACGAAGTAGACGATCACGAAGCCGAGCAGCGAGGCGCCGACCGCCGGCGCGGCGAGCGGGCTCGCGGCATCGGCGGTGCGCAGCAGGCCGTAGACCGCCCATGGCTGGCGGCCGACCTCGGTCGTCACCCATCCGGCGATCACCGCGACGAAGCCCGAGGGCGCCATGACCAGCGCGGCGCGATGCAGCCAGGGCCAGGCGTAGAGCTTGCCGCGCGCCCGCGCGAGCAGGCTCCACAGCCCGATTCCCAGCATCCCGAAGCCGAGCGCGACCATGATGCGGAAGGCCCAGAACACGATCCCGACCGGCGGCTGGTCGGCGGGCGCGATGGTGTCGAGCCCGGCGAGCGGCGCATCGAGCGCGTGCTTGAGGATCAGCGAGGACAGCTTGGGAACCTCGATCGCGAGATGGACCTTCTGCGCCTCCTGATCGGGAATGCCGAACAGGATCAGCGGTGCGCCGTCGGGGTGGCTCTGGAAATGGCCCTCCATCGCCATGACCTTTGCGGGCTGGTGCTCGAGCGTGTTGAGCCCGTGCGCGTCGCCCATGAAGATCTGCACCGGCGCGACGAGCGCGGCCATCCACATCGCCATCGAGAACATCTTGCGCGCGTGAAGGTTGCCGCGGTCGCGCAGCAGGTGCCACGCGCCGACGCCGCCCACCGCGAAGGCCGTCGTCAGGTAGGCGGCGATCACGGTATGGACGAGCCGGTAGGGAAAGCTCGGGTTGAAGATGATCTCGATCCACGAATCGCCCGGCAGGAACTGGCCGTTGGCGCCGGTCTCGAAGCCTTGCGGAGTCTGCATCCACGAGTTGACCGACAGAATCCAGAAGGCCGAAACGAAGGTGCCGGCGGCGACCATGAGAGTCGCGGTGAAGTGCAGCTTGCGCCCCACGCGCTCCATGCCGAACAGCATCACGCCGAGGAAGCCCGCCTCGAGGAAGAAGGCGGTCAGCACCTCGTAGGCCATCAGCGGCCCGATCACCGGGCCCGCCTTGTCCGAGAAGACTGCCCAGTTGGTCCCGAACTGGTAGCTCATGACGAGGCCCGAGACGACACCCATCGCGAAGGCGACCGCGAAGATCTTCAGCCAGTAGCGGAACAGGTCGAGGTAGAGGTCTCTGCCCGTGCGCAGCCACAGCCCCTCGAGCACCGCGAGATAGCTCGCGAGGCCGATCGAGAAGGCGGGAAAGATGAAGTGGAAGCTCACCGTGAAGGCGAACTGGATGCGAGCCAGAAGCAGGGCGTCGGCACCGTCAAACATGGCCGCGACGAATACCGGGAGAGTCGAGTCCGGCCAAGGGCTATTCGCGCACGTGCCATGCCGCGCGCTGCAACCTCGGTCCGGCGGCGCCGCCGGACCGGCCACCCGCTGCGCGCGCGGACCTCACAGGAGGGGAGCGAAAAGAAAAGGCGGCCTCACGACCGCCTTTCCTCCTCTCCAAATCGCAAGGACCGGGCGTGCGGCCCGGTCCCTAACTCGTCTATCTCCGGTGGTTCAGCCGCCCTTCGCGTCGCCTTCGGACGCGGCAAGCTCGGTCGCCTGCATGTAGGGAATGGGATTGACCGCCTCGCCCTTCACGCGGACCTCGTAGTGGAGGTGCGGGCCGGTCGAGCGACCGGTCGAGCCGACGAAGCCGATGATCTCGCCCTTGCGCACGCGCTGGCCCTCGGCGACGTTGAGCCGCGACATGTGGCCGTAGCGGGTCTGCAGTTCGCCGCCGTGCTCGATCGAAATGAACAGGCCATAGCCGCCGAACCAGGACGCCTTGCTGATGACGCCGTCGGCGGTCGCGTAGATCGGCGTGCCGATCGGCGCGCCGAGATCGATGCCCTTGTGGCCGCGAAGACCGCCCGTGACCGGGTGGACGCGCATGCCGAACGAGCTGGTCAGGTGGTAGCCTTCGAGCGGGGTGCGCGAGGGGATCGAAACCGCGGGCGTGATCGCCGAGCGGCCAAGCGCGCCTGCCTGCCCGGCGGCTTCGGCGACAGCGGCGAGCGCGGGCACGCCGGTCTTCTCGAAGGTCTGCCAGGAGTTGAAGATCTTGCGGAACTGCTCGTCCTCGGCGCCGGTGGCCGACTGGTTCGCGGCCTGGGCGGCGCGAAGCGGAGCGGCGATGTCGGCATTGGCGCTGCTGTTGGCCTGGGCCGGTGAGGCGGCGATGAAGACTGCCGCGGCAGCAAAGGTGCCCGTAACGATGCGCACCTGGGTAAGAAACTTTTCTACGACCACTCGCAATACCTTGTTTTTCGGCAGCACGTAAATTTCACGCGCCGCTTGAGTTCAAGTGTCTTGCGGCTCCGTTCGTCGGAACCTGCCTAATTTTCATGGAGATGGTCGGAACCCCCCGCCGTCTCGCGAGTTGGACCTATCCCGCACCCCGGTTAACAAGCAAGGGCGGCATAGTAATCAAGCGATAAACCGGCCCGTCGACGCGCTGAGTCGTTGAATGGCGGTTTGAGCCGCCCGCGAAAGTTAAGCGAAACCAACTCGCGCCATAAGGAAACCGGCGCAGTTCCGCGGGTTTGCGCGACCGCGGCGAAATGGCTTGTCCCGAAACGCACGTGGCGGATTTCGTCGTCAAGGATTCGCTCGAGAATGCGCGCGCCCCGTTCGTCGCCGTTCGCCGCGACGCGATCGCGGGTCGCCGGCGTGACGTCGAGCCCGCGCGCTTCGAGCACCATCGGCACCACCGCGAGTCGCGCCGCGACGTCGTGGCGGGTGTCGTGCGCCGCCTGCCACAGCCCGCCGTGGGCGGGCAGGTCGCCGTAGCGTGCGCCCATCGTCGCGAGATGGCGGTCTAGCAGCGCGAAGTGCAGTGCCTCGTCGGCAGCGACCGAAAGGAAATCGCCGACGAATCGTTCGCCCATCGCCGCGCCGAACCGCCCGGCCATGTCGAGCGCGAGGTCGATCGCGACGAACTCGATATGCGCGAGCGAATGGAACAGCGCGATCCGCCCGCGCTCCGATCCGGCCTTGCCGCGCTTGGGCATCTTGCCCGGCGCGAGCAGTTCGGGCCGCGCCGGCCGGCCGGGAGTGTCCGGCATCTCGGTGTCGAACGCGAAGCCGAGGCGTCCGAGCCGCCAGTCGCGCGCGACCCGCCGCGTCGCCATCACCTTGGCACGCGCGTCGCTCTCGAGCAGCGCCGCGCGAATCGCCGCCGTGACCGAGGGCCTGGAGGGGCCAGCTCCGCTCAAAGTGCCCTGGCCGCCTCGAGCACGGCCTCGGCGTGGCCCTTGACCTTCACCTTGTCCCACACCCGCGCGATCGTGCCCGCGGCATCGATGAGATAGGTCGTGCGCACCATGCCCATGTAGGTGCGGCCGTAGTTCTTCTTCTCGGTCCAGATGCCGAGCGCGTCGGACAGGCCGTTTTCCTCGGCATCGCTCGCGAGCGGGGCCTTGAGGTCGTACTTCGCGATGAAGTTCTGGTGCTTCTTCGCCGAATCCTTGCTGACGCCGAGCAGAGCGACGCCGGCTTCGTCGAACGCGGGCTTGAGCGCGGTGAAATCCTGGTTCTCGGTGGTGCAGCCGGGTGTGCTGTCCTTGGGATAGAAGAACACCACGAGCTTGCGGCCCCTGAAATCCGAGGCCTTCACGCTGCCGCCCTCGGGCGTTTCCAGCGCGATGTCGGGGAAGGCGTCGCCGACGCCGGGACGAGTGCTCATGGTCAGACCTCCAGTTGCTGATCGAACAGGCCGGCCCATACGCCCGCGATCGTCGCGCGCGCCTCGGCCAGCCTCGCCAGAAGCTCGTCCCAATCGCCGCATCCGCAGGCCTTGGCAAGCGCCGCGCGGGGACCGGGCAGCGGTTCGAGCGCGTCGGGCGCGAGCAGCCGCGCCGCGACGAGGAACCGCGTCAGCTCGTCGTGCGCGGCGAGGAGCGAGGCAGGCAGCGTACCGCGCGCGGCGAGGTCACCGATCGCGCCGCGCAAGTCAGGGCGAAGTCCGGCCCGGTCGCGAAGCTGGACGAAGTGGACGAGGAATTCGAGGTCGACCAGCCCGCCGCGCGACAGCTTGACGTCGAGCGGCCCCTTGCCCGGCTTGTGCTCGGCCATGGTCGCGCGCATCTCGAGCACGTCCTTGCGCAAGCGCGCCGGATCCCGCGGCATGGTGAGCACTTCGCGCACGATCGCGTCCAGCGCCGCGCGCGCGGCGGGAGAGCCGTAGATCGGCCGCGCCCGGCACAGCGCCATGTGTTCCCAGGTCCAGGCCTGCTCGCACTGGTAGCGCGCGAAGCTGTCGAAGCTGGCGGCGGGCGGGCCCTGGTTGCCCGAGGGCCGCAGCCGCGTGTCGATCTCGTAGAGCGCGCCCTCGGCGGTCGGCACCGACAGCGCGGCGATCACCCGCTGGCTGAGCCGGTTGTAGTACATCGTCGCCCCGAGCGGGCGCGCGCCGTCTGATTCGCGGTCTGTCCCGCCGGTGAAGAGGAACACCAGATCGAGGTCGGAGGCATGGGTGAGCACGCCCCCGCCCATCCGGCCCAGTCCGAGCACCACCAGCTCGCTGTCCGTGATCGCGCCGTGGGTCTCGCGAAATTCGGCCACCGCCGCGTCGGTGAGCACCCGCGTCGCGGCTTCGGCGATGCGCGCCAGGCCTTCGCCCACCGCGATCGGATCGTTGGCGCCGTCGATCAGTTGCACACCGAGTGCGAAGCGTTCCTCGCCCACTTCGCGGCGCACCCGGTCGAGCTTGATCTCGTAGTCGTCGCCCGCCTCGAACCGCGCGAAACCGGCGGCGAGCGCGTCGACATCGCCCGGCAGTTCGAAGGCGGTCGCGTCGATCAGCGGATCGAGCAGGTCCGCGCGGCGCGCGAGGGCGTCGGCGAGCGGCGGCGCCAGCGAAAGAATCCGCGCGAGCTGATCGAGCAGGCCCGGGCGCGCCTCGAGCAGGCGGAACAGGTTGATCGCGCTCGGCAGGTTGTTGAGCAACTGCTCCCAGCGCGCCAGGGCCCGCTCGGGTTCGGGCGCGGCGGCGATCGCGGCGAGCAGGTCACCGCGAATCGCGTCGAACGCGGCGCGTGCCGCGTCCGAGCGCAGCGCGCGCATGCGGCCGCTCTCCCACGAGGCGATGCGCTCGCCCAGCGCTTCGGGATCGGCGAAGCCCAATGCCTCGAGCTGTTCGGACAAGCGCGCCGGGGAGGGCGCGGCGGGCTTGTTCGCGGGCGCGCTCGCCGCGAGCAGCGCATCGTAGCGCTCGCCCACTGCTTCGGTGATCTCGCGCAGTTCGGCGATCAGCGCGGCGCCATCGGACAAACCGTCGAGCCGGGCGACGCCATCGAGCGCTTCGGCGGTCTGGGGCAGGGCGTGGGTCTGCTGATCGAGGACCATCTGCAGGCGGTGTTCGACTTGGCGCAGGCGGTCGTAGCTCTCGCCCAGCAGCCGCGCCTCGTCGGCGCCGATGAGGTCCGCCGCCGCCAGCGCGTCGAGCGTCGCGCGGGTGCCGCGCAGCCGCAGCGAGGGATCGCGGCCGCCGTGGATGAGCTGGTGGGTCTGCGCGTAGAACTCGATCTCGCGAATGCCGCCCCGGCCCTTCTTGAGATCGAATCCGGGGCCGACGAGTGGCCCGCCCTTGGCGTTGGCGCGGATCTGCGCGGTCAGCCGCCCGACTTCGGCGATCGCGCCGAAATCGAGGCTCTTGCGCCACACGAAGGGCCGGATCGCGGCGAGGAAGGCCTCGCCTCCGGCGATGTCTCCGGCCGCCGCGCGCGCACGGATGAAGGCGGCGCGCTCCCAGGCGAGCGCCGAGGATTCGTAATGGGTCAGCGCCGCGTCGACCGAAATGGCCAGCGGGCTCACTTCGGAGGCCGGGCGCAGCCTGAGGTCGACGCGAAAGACGTAGCCCTCGCTGTTCACCGTGCCGAGGATCTCGACCAGCGAGCGCGCGACCCGCTGCGCGGCCTCGCCCGGATCGTCGCGCTCGCGGCGCGGCAGCGTGGCGGGATCGTAAAGCAGGATCGGGTCGATGTCCGAGCTGTAGTTCAGCTCGCGCGCGCCGTGCTTGCCGAGCGCCAGCGCGAAGAATCCGGCGGGCTCGCGCTCGGCGTCGTGGGCGGGTACGCGGCGGCGGATCGCCTCGCCGATCGCCGCATCGAGCGCCTCGTCGGCGAAGTCGGACAATTCGCCGGTGACGCGCAGCAGCGGAAAGGCCCCGGCGAGGTCGCCGATCGCCAGAGCGAGGGCCAGGGCCTGCTTTCTCCGGCGCAGCGCCGAGGCGACATCGGGTGCCTGCGCGCCGGCGGCATGGGCGAGCGCCAGCGCGGCGTCCCCCTCGCCCGCTTCGAGCCGTTCGACCAGCGCGGGATGCCGGTCGAGCAGCCCGGCGAGATAGGGCGCGTGGGCGCGGGCGCGGGCGATCGCCCCGGTCCAGTCGGCTTGGTGCCTCTCCGTCATGGTCCTCCCCTGCCGCCGTCGGTCCCGCGAGGCAAGTGGGGCCGCCTCGCCAGCCGTTCGCGGCCGTGCCCTTGTGCGCTTCGGTGCCGCCGCCTAGGCTGCGCCGCCTGGCACCAGTTACCTAGCACGAGGTCGCAACCCCATGAGATTCACCGCAGCAGCCCTCGCCGCAATGGCGCTCGCAGGATGTGCGGCGACGCCGTCGTCCGACATGGCGTCCGCGCCCGCCGCAACGGCACCCCAGATCGATGTGGCAATGATGAAGCAGATGGTCGAGCGTCTTTCCGCCGACGACTTCGAAGGCCGCGCGCCCAGCACCGCGACCGAGCCCAGAGTGCTCGACTACATCATCGCCAAGTTCAAGGAAGCCGGGCTCGAGCCGGGCAACAAGGGCTCGTGGCTGCAGGAAGTGCCGACGGTCGAAATCGCGGGCAGCAACCAGACGCCGCTCTCGGTCACCGGCGGGAGCCAACCGCTATCGTTCTCGTTCGGCGACGAGTATGTCGCGGCGAGCTATCGCGTAACCCCCAGGGCGACGGTCAAGGACAGCCCGCTGGTCTTCGTCGGCTACGGGATCAACGCGCCCGAGCTGGGCTGGAACGACTATGCCGGGCTCGACATGAAGGGGAAGACCGCGGTCATCCTCGTCAACGACCCCGACTACGCCGACGAGACCGAGGACGGCCTCTTCAAGGGCCGGCGCATGACCTACTACGGCCGCTGGACCTACAAGTTCGAGGAAGCCGCCCGGCAAGGCGCGACGGCGGCGCTGATCGTGCATGACACCTTCCCCGCCGCCTACGGCTGGAACGTCGTTAACTCGAGCTGGACCGGCGCGCAGTACTACGTCCAGACGCCCAACGACGGCGCGGACCAGACCGCCGCCAACGGCTGGATACAGAAGGACGTCGCCGCGAAAATCCTCGCCGCCGCCGGGCAGGATCTCGAGGCGCTGACCGCCGCCGCCAAGCGCAAGGGCTTCAAGCCGGTGCCGCTCAAGGGGCTCAAAGCGAGCTTCGGCTTCGACAACGCGATCCGCAAGTCGGTCTCGAACAATGTCGTCGGCGTCCTGCCCGGCGCCTCGCGGCCCGACGAATACGTGCTCTATTCGGGGCACTGGGACCACCTCGGCCGCTGCACCGCCGACGCGACCGGCGACGACATCTGCAACGGCGCGGTCGATAATGCCACCGGCATCGCCGCGCTCGCCGCGATCGCCAAGGCCAACAGCACCGCCGGGCCGGTCGCGCGCAGCCAGGTGTTCCTGGCGGTCACGCTCGAGGAATCGGGGCTGCTCGGCTCGGAGTTCTACGCGCAGAACCCGGTCTTCCCGCTCGATCACACAGTCGGCGGGGTCAATCTCGACGCGCTGCCGCCGGGCGGACGCACGCGCAACTATGCCTCGACCGGCGGTGACAAGTCCGACCTTACCGACATTCTCAAGGCCGCGCTCGACGAGGGCGGCTTCGCGCTCACGCCCGAGGAGCATCCCGAGCGGGGCTACTACTACCGCTCGGATCACTTCAGCTTCGCCAAGCGCGGCGTGCCGATGTTCGATGTCGGGCGCGGCAGCGACTGGGTCGAGGGCGGCACCGCGGCGGGCGAAGCCGCTGGCAAGGAATACACCGACAACCACTACCACGCGCCGAGCGACGAATATTCGGACGCCTGGGACTGGTCTGGGATCGTTCAGGACGTGACGCTGTTCTACAAGCTGGGTCGCGGTCTTGCCGACAGCGATGTCTGGCCGAACTGGCGCGAGGGCGACGAGTTCCGCGCGATCCGCGACAAGGCTTGCGCCGCCTCGCCCGAAGGCTGCTGAGAACGGCCCAAGCGTGCCGCACTTCCCGCCCGAATGGGCGCCGCAGGACTGGATCTGGATCGGCTTTCCGCACGATCCGGTCGAATGGCCGGGCTTTCTCGAAGCCGCGCAGGTCCAGATCGCGGCGTTCGCCAGCGCCGTCGCCGAGAGCGGGCAGGAAGCCCGGCTGATCGTGCGCGATGCGGCCAATGCCGCGCGCGCCCGGTCGCTGGCGAGCGCCAAGGTCGTGATCGAGGAGCGTCGCTACGGCGACGTCTGGCTGCGCGATACCGGGCCGCTCGTGCTCTTGGACGACGATGGCGCGCGCCATGCGCAGCGCTTCGGCTTCAACGGCTGGGGCGGCAAGTACCTGATGGACGGCGACCAGGAGATCGGCGCCGAACTCGCGGCGAGCGCGGGGCTTTCCTGCGCGACGAGCGACTGGATTCTCGAGGGCGGGGCGATCGACAACGACGGCGCCGGTCTCGTCGTGACGACCGAGCAGTGCCTGCTCAACCCGAACCGCAATCCCGAACTGTCGCGCGGCGAGATCGAGGCGCGGCTGATGCGCGACCTCGGCTTCGCGCGCGTGCTCTGGCTGGGCGACGGCCTGATCAACGACCACACCGACGGGCACGTCGACAACCTTGCGCGCTTCGTCGCGCCCGGCACGCTCGCGCTGCCGAGGGCGACCGGGGCCGACGATCCCAACGCGGCGATCTACGCCGATGCTTCGGCGCGCGCGCGCGCGGCCGGGATCACGGTGCGCGAGGTGCCCTCACCGGGGCGCGTCGAGACAGGGGGGCGGATCGAGCCTGCGAGCTACATGAATTTCGCTGTGACCACGCATCTGGTGGTCGTTCCGACCTACGGCACGCCGCATGACGCGGATGGCGTCGCCGCGATCGCCGGGCTGTTTCCCGATCGCGAGACCATCGGACTGCGCGCCGATGCCGTGCTCGCGGGCGGCGGCTCGTTCCATTGCGCCAGCCAGCAGATGCCCTCGCGGCCCGGCCGGAGCGGTGATTAACCGAATCGCAACGGTGGCGGCGCATGCTGCGCGGCATGGCTCGAGTCGTCGCCCTTGCTCACACCCGGCCGCGCGATCTTCGCGCGCAGGAGGATTTCCTGCGGCGGGCGATCGTGTGCACTTGCGCCTTAGCGCTGATCCTGGCGGACCTCGCCCTCCTTCTGTAAGCCCCCTTCTGTAAGCCCGGTGCGCCCGGCGCTCAGCGCTTGGCCGCGAACCAGATCACGTGCTTCGGGCCCTTGCCGTTCGAGCGCGAGGCGACGCGCACCTCGTCGACGGCGAAGCCGCATTTCGTCAGGCGGCGACTGAAAGCCGGATCGGGAGCCGCCGACCAGATCGCCAGCACGCCGCCGGGGGTCAGCGCGCGTTTCGCCTCGCGCAGCCCCGAGGGCGTATAGAGTCCGTCGTTGTCGGCGCGGACGAGCCCGTCCGGACCGTTGTCGACGTCGAGCAGGATCGCGTCGTATTCCCGCTCCGCGCCCGCGATGAACACCGCGACATCGGCCATCACCAGCTCGACTCGCGGATCTTCGAGGCAACCGCCGGCGAGATCGGCCATCGGTCCGCGCGCCCATTCGATGATCTTGGGGACGAGTTCGACCACGGTGACGCACGCGTCCTCGGGCAGGACCCTGAGCGCCGCGCGCAGGGTGAAGCCCATGCCGTAGCCGCCGATCAGCAGGTGCGGCCGCTTCACCCCCTTGATGCGCTCGAGGCTCATCGCCGCGAGCGCCTCTTCCGAGCCCCACTTGCGCGTCGACATCAGCTCGTTGTTGCCGATCACGATCATGTGGTCGCGATCGTGGCGATAGAGCTCGAGCGTCGCGCCCCCGGGCACCTGCGCCGTGTCGAGGCGCTCGCGCTGTATCACGCGCGCAGGTCCGGCGGCGTCGCCTCGGCCCTGAGCATCGCGATCGCCTCGTCGAGCCCGACCACCTTCTGCTGCTGCTCGCCAAGCGTACGGACAGCGACGGTGCCTTCCTCCGCCTCGCGCTTGCCGACCACCAGCAGGTGCGGGACCTTCTTGAGCGAGTGTTCGCGTACCTTGTAGTTGATCTTCTCGTTGCGCAGGTCGGTCTCGGCGCGGATGCCCGCCGCCTTGAGCCGCGCCAGCGCCTCTCCGGCATAGCCGTCGGCGTCCGAGACGATCGTCGCCACCACCGCCTGCACCGGCGCGAGCCAGACCGGCAGCCGGCCCGCGAAGTGCTCGATCAGGATGCCGACGAAGCGCTCGTACGAGCCGAAGATCGCGCGGTGCAGCATGACCGGGCGGTGCTTCTCGCCGTCCTCGCCGATGTAGCTGGCGTCGAGCCGGTCGGGCAGCACCCGGTCCGACTGGATCGTGCCGACCTGCCAGGTCCGCCCGATCGCGTCGGTCAGGTGCCATTCGAGCTTGGGGGCGTAGAACGCGCCTTCGCCGGGCAGTTCCTCCCAGCCGTACTCCTCGGTCGCGAGGCCCGCGCGTTCCACCGCGTCACGCAGTTCCTGCTCGGCCTGGTCCCACTGCGCGTCGGTGCCGAAGCGGTTTTCCGGGCGAAGCGCCAGCTTGATCGCGTACCGGAAGCCGAAATCCTTGTAGACGCGGTCGGCCAGCTCGCAGAACGCCTGCACTTCGTCGACGATCTGGTCCTCGCGGCAGAAGATATGCGCGTCGTCCTGCGTGAACTGGCGCACGCGCATCAGTCCGTGCAGCGCGCCGTGCGGCTCGTTGCGGTGGCAGCAGCCGTTCTCGTAGATCCGCAGCGGCAAGTCGCGGTACGACTTGATGCCCTGGCGGAAAATGAGCACGTGCGCGGGGCAGTTCATCGGCTTCAGGGCCATCCAGTCGGCCTCGCCCGAGATGATCGGCCCTTCGTCCTCGGTGTTGGGGACCTCGTCGGGGATGACGAACATGTTCTCGCGATACTTGCCCCAGTGGCCCGACTGCTCCCACTGGCGCGCGTCCATCACTTGCGGGGTCTTGACCTCGCGGTAGCCCGCGCCGTCGATCGCGCGGCGCATGTAGGCTTCCAGCTCGCGCCAGATGATATAGCCCTTGGGATGCCAGAACACCGAGCCGTGCGCCTCGGCCTGGAGGTGGAACAAGTCCATCTCCTGCCCCAGCTTGCGATGATCGCGCTTGGCGGCTTCCTCGAGCCGGGTGAGGTGCTCGTTCAATTGCTTCTTGTTGAGCCAGCCGGTGCCGTAGATGCGCGTGAGCTGCGCGTTGTTCTGGTCGCCGCGCCAGTAGGCGCCCGCGACGCGCATCAGCTTGAACGCCTGCGGATCGAGCTTGCCGGTCGAAGGCAGGTGCGGCCCCCGGCACATGTCGAGCCAGCCGTTCTCGGGATCGGGCTCGCCCGACCAGTAGACGGTGAGGTCCTCGCCTTCGGGCAGTTCTGCGGCCCATTCGGCCTTGAAGGTCTCGCCCTGCGCCTTCCAGCGGTCGATGAGCTGCTGGCGCGACCAGACCTCGCGAACCAGCGGCTTGTCGGCCTTGATGATCTCGCGCATCTTTTCCTCGATCGCGGGCAGGTCGTCCATGCCGAACGGCTCGCGCGAGGCGGGGGCCATGACGTCGTAGTAGAAGCCGTCCTCGGTCGCCGGACCGAAGGTGATCTGCGTGCCCGGCCACAGCGCCTGCACCGCCTCGGCGAGCACGTGGGCATAGTCGTGGCGCGCCAGTTCCAGCGCCTCGGCCTCGTCGCGCCCGGTGACGAGCGCGAGCGCGGCGTCGCCCGCGAAGGGCCGCGTCAGGTCGACCAGCTCGCCCCCCTCGCCATAGTCGACTTTCGCCGCGAGCGCGGCCTTGGCGAGACCCGGCCCGATCGCGGCGGCGACGTCGGCCGGGGTCGAGCCTTCCGGCATCTCGCGCACGGAACCGTCGGGCAGGCTGATCTTGAACATCTCGGACATCGTCGTTCGCTCGTCTCTTCTCGTTGCGGCCCGGCACGGGCCCGATACCGGCAAGCGCGCCATGGCACAGGAGCGCGCGCACCGGAAGGCTCGGCGCCGTGGGGTCTGCTCGGTTCCGGGAAGGAGGCGCCGTCCTGCCCGGAACCCCGGGCGACGGCAGGCCCGCTCAGCGCGCGACCGACCGTCCCCGGGCGAGCCCGGTGGTAGTCGTCGAGGTCGTCGTGATGCGAAGCGTCGCCATGCCGGCTCATGTAGGGCCTCCCGTCCGCGCTGTCACGCCGCAATTGAGCAGAGGGTTCGGGTGGGGAAGGTGTGTCAATGGCGCTTGACAAACGATCCGTCTATGTCAACTATACTTGACATTGAATCAAGGGAGCTTGACCATGACGACCTTGCGAGGGGCGCTGATCTGGGCGTTCGTTCTCGTGCTTTTCGCCGCCGGCGTGCGGTTCGGGCTGATCGCGGCGGAGGCGGGGCGGGTGCTGTTGCTGGCTTTGCCCGTGCTGGCCGTCACGACCACGGCAGCGGCGCGTCGCGAGGGTGCGGGCCGGGACGGTTCGCGGTGACGGCATCGGGCCGGAGCGCGCGCGGACCCGCGTTCTGGGGCGGGCTGTTCTGCGTCTCGATGGTGCTGATCGGCGCGGCGCGGATCTTCGACGCGATCGATGCGACCACCGGCTTCGTGGCGATGGCGGTGGTCGCGGGGGTCTGCATGCCGCAAGCCTACCGCGCGGCCACGTCCGCCGCCCGCCGCGCGGGCGATTCGAGCGACGCGCTGCAGGCTTACAACAAGCGCATGCTCGCCGCCTCGCTCGGCTATGTCGTCGGCCTCGGTATGGCGACGCTGGTCTACGAACGGGTCCGGCTGGACACGCCGGGGCTGGCGTTGCTCGCGCTGCTGCCGGCGGCGCCGACGCTGGCGATGATCCGCGCCATGGCCCGCTACCTGCTCGACGAAACCGACGAATACCTGCGCTACCGCACGCTGCTGTCCTCGGTCATCGGGCTGGGATTCGTGCTGACGCTCGGTTCGTTCTGGGGCTTTCTCGAGACCTTCGGCGTCGTTCCGCACGTCTGGGCCTGGTGGGTCGTGCCGGTCTTCGGCGTCGGCATGGGCCTGGGTCAGTGCGGGATCGCGGCAAGGGGCCGATGAACAACCGGCTCAAGGTGCTGCGCGCCGAGCGCGGCTGGAGCCAGCAGGACCTGGCGGGCCGCATCGGAGTCAGCCGGCAGAGCGTCAACGCGATCGAGACCGGCAAGTACGACCCCTCGCTGCCGCTCGCCTTCCGCATCGCCGACGTGTTCGAAATGCCGATCGAGGCGATCTTCCTGCGCGACTGACGAAGCCCCGGCGGCGAGCCTACGAGAGCTCGGAGCGGACGAGCGCGGAGAGCAGTGCGGGCAATCGGTCCTGCCCGACGAGATCGGCGAGTTCGGCGGCATCGCCGCCAAGCTCCATCCGCTTTGCGACGGCGAGCGCCTTTTGGTCGGCGAAGGGCGCCAGTTCGTCCCACACGGTCTGTGCCTCGCGCGCGAAGATCTGCGCGCCGAGCGGACCGATGCCGTTGAACTCCTCCAGCAGGTCGAGGATACGGTCGCGATCACCGTTCGCGGCCTTGCGCAGCTCGCGCAAGTCGCCGCCGTAGCGCTCTTTCAGCAAGGCGGCCGTCTTCGCGAGCTTGGTCGAGGTGCTCTCGTCGAAACGCGCGTAGCCGTTCGCGTTGAGCACATCGACGCGCTCCTGCCACGCGGCGTCGCACATATGATCGACCGTGGTGAGGCCCGCCTCGTTGAGCGCTTTTGCCGCCTCCACCGCCTGCGCGGCGCCGATGCGCGCACTGAACAGCAGGCAGGCGACGAGCCACTGGAACAGCGGCATCGGCTCGTCGCGCTCCAGCCGGATTCCGATCTCCGCGGCGTAGGTTTCGCCATGCTTTTCGATGAGCGCGTCGGCTTTCTTGCGTTTCGAGGTCATGCTGGTCCAACCGAAAACCGGCGACGATCGTTCCCGGTTCGCGCCCTTGCCGACGCGGCGGGCCGTCGCCACTAAGGGGGCATGAGCGACACCCGCTTCCACGAAATGCCCGACGGGCGCCGCATCGCCCATCGCTTCCACTCCGGCAACGGTCCCGCGATCGTCTTCCTGCCCGGCTACATGTCGGACATGGCGGGCGGCAAGGCGACCGCCGTTCTCGACTGGGCCCGCGAAGCGGGGCGGGCCTGCCTGTTGCTCGACTATTCGGGCTGCGGCGAGAGTTCGGGCGACTTCGCCGACGGCACGCTCTCGCGCTGGCGCGACGAGGTGCTCGCGCTGATCGAGGCGCGGTGCCCGGGGCCGGTGCTGCTGATCGGCTCGTCGATGGGCGGCTGGCTGATGCTGCTGGCCGCGCTGGCCCTGCCCGCCGATCGCCGCGCGGGCCTGATCGGCATCGCCCCCGCGCCCGACTTCACCGACTGGGGGACGCCGGACGAGGACAAGGCCAGGCTCGCCGCGGGCGAGACCGTGCTGAAGGACAACCCCTACGGCCCCGAGCCGACGCCGACGCATCCCGGCTTCTGGGCGGACGGCGAGGCTCACCGCCTGCTCGGCGGCGGGATCGCGCTCGCCTGCCCGGTGCGGCTGCTCCACGGACAGCGCGACCCCGACGTGCCCTGGACGGTATCGCTGCAACTCGCCGAGGCGCTCGGTTCACCCGACGTGCAGGTGACGCTGATCAAGGACGGCGACCATCGCCTTTCGCGCGAGGGCGACATCGCGCTGCTGCTCAATACGCTCGAGCGCTTTCCCGGCCTCGGCTGACCGTCTTTCGGAGTTGCCCATGTCCCCGCTGTTCCTCGTCCTTCTCGCGCAAGTCGGCGCCGCGCCGGCGGTGGGGACCAGCCCGCTCGAAACGCCGCCCGAAGTGCGCGAGCGCCGCGCCCGCCAGCAGCAGCAGGCGCCGTCCGCCGCCATGCCCGGCACCGTGCCCGGGCCCAATCGCGGCGGTTGCATCGCCGAGGTCGAGGCCGATCCGAAGCGCGGCGCCGAAGTGGCGCGCGATGCGCTTGCCGAGGCGATCGGCGACGAACGCGCTCGCGCCGGCCTGTGCCTGGGCATGGCGCTGCTCGATCTGGAACGCTTCGACGAGGCGCAGAAGGCCTTCCTCGACGCGCGCAACGCGACCACAACCGGCCAGTACGGCAGTCGCGCGCGGCTCGGCGCGATGGCGGGCAACGCCGCGCTCGCGGCGGGCAAGCCAGACAGCGCGCTGGCGATGCTCGATGCCGCGCAAGGCGATGCCGTGGCGGGCGGCGACAAGGCGCTGGCGGGAACGATCGCGGTGAGCCGCGCCCGCGCGCTCGTCGCGCTCGGCCGCACGGAGGATGCGGGCAAGGCGCTCGAACAGGCGCGCATGTCGGCGCCCGGCGATGCCGAAGCCTGGCTGCTCTCGGCCACGCTCGCGCGCCGCGAGAACCGGCTCGACGAGGCGCAGCGGCAAATCGAGCAGGCCGCGCGGCTCGCGCCCGAAGACCCGCAGATCGGCCTTGAGGCGGGGGTCATCGCGGTGCTCTCCGGCCATGACGATGCGGCGCGCAAGAGCTGGCGTTCGGTCGTCGCGACCGCGCCGCAGAGCCCTGCGGCCGAGACCGCGAGAGGCTATCTCGCGCAGCTCGATCCGGTACAAGGACCCCAGCCATGATCCCCCTGAACGTTCTCGATCTCATCCCCGTGCGCGAAGGCGGCACCGTTGCCGAAGGGCTCGCCGAAGCGGCGCGCACCGCCAGGGCGGCGGAGGAGGCGGGCTACGGGCGATACTGGGTGGCCGAGCACCACGGCATGGCCGGCATCGCCGGCGGCGCGACCTCGGTGGTGCTCGCGCATCTCGGCCACGCGACCTCGACCATCCGCATCGGCGCGGGCGGGATCATGCTGCCCAATCACACGCCCTACGTGATCGCCGAGCAGTTCGGCACGCTCGCGGCGCTGTTCCCCGACCGGGTCGATCTCGGGCTGGGCCGCGCGCCGGGCGCGGACGGGCGGCTCGCCCAGGCGCTGCGCAAGGACATCCGCAATGCGGCCGACCACTTTCCGCAGGACGTCGTCGAATTGCGAGCGCGGTTCGAGGGCGACCAGCGCGTCACGTTCGATTCGCCGCAGGCGAGCGGCGCGAACGTCGAGATGTGGATTCTGGGATCGAGCCTGTTCGGCGCGCAGCTCGCGGCGATGCTCGGCCTGCCCTATGCCTTCGCCTCGCATTTCGCGCCCGCGCAGCTCGATCAGGCGGCGCAGGTCTATCGCGAGCGGTTCGAGCCCTCGGCCGCGCTCGACAAGCCGCGCTTCATGGCGGGGATCAACGTGCTGTGCGCCGAGACCGACGAGGAGGCGCGCTATCTCGCCTCGAGCAACGAGCAGGGCTTCGTCGCGCTGCGCGGCGGCAGCCCGGGCAAGCTCCAGCCGCCGATCCGGGGTTACCGCGATACGCTCGACCGCGCCTCGCTGGCGCTGCTCGAGCAGATGCGCGCGGTCAGCGCGATCGGCGCCCCGGCGACGGTGCGCGCCGGTATCGAGGAATTCGCGCAGCGCACCGGAGCGGACGAACTCATCGTTTCGGGCTCGACCTTCGATCCCGAGGCCTGGCGGCGCTCGCTCGTGCTGACGATGGAGGCTTTGCGCTGAGGGTCAACGCCACTAAGGGGCGAGTTGATCCAGATCAGATCGTGCGGCATGTGGCCGACCTAGCCTGCAAGGGTGGCCTGTCGCGACTTGGGGAACGGCAACAACAACGGACGGGATATGGATAAGGCAGACGTCGTCATTGTCGGGGCAGGGCACGCGGGCGCGCAATGCGCCATTGCCCTGCGGCAGAACGGGTTCGAAGGTACGATCACGGTCATTGGCCGCGAACCGGAATATCCCTATGAGCGCCCGCCGCTGTCGAAGGAATATTTCGCGCGCGAGAAGACCTTCGACCGGCTCTATATCCGTCCGCCGACCTTCTGGGCCGAAAAGGACGTCCATTTCGAACTCGGCGTCGAGGTGAGCAAGGTCGATCCCGCCGCGCGCGAGGTCACGCTCTCCGACGACCGCACGCTCGGCTACGGCAAGCTCGTCTGGGCGGCGGGCGGCGATCCGCGCCGGCTTTCGTGCACGGGCGCCGATCTCGCGGGCGTGCACACCGTGCGCACCCGGCAGGACTGCGACACGCTGATGTCCGAGATCGACGAAGGCACGCGCAACGTCGTCGTGATCGGCGGCGGCTACATCGGGCTCGAGGCGGCCGCGGTGCTGACCAAGCTCGGCTGCAACGTGATCCTGCTCGAAGCGCTCGAGCGCGTGCTCGCGCGGGTCGCGGGCGAGGAGCTTTCGGCCTTCTACGAGAAGGAGCACCGCGATCACGGCGTCGACTTGCGCACCGGCGTCGCGGTCGATTGCATCGTCGGCAAGGACGGCAAGGTCTCGGCGGTCAAGCTGGCCGACGGCGAGGAGCTGCCCTGCGAGGCGGTGATCGTCGGGATCGGCATCGTTCCCGCGGTGGGCCCGCTGATCCTCGCGGGCGCGGCGGGCGCCAACGGCGTCGACGTCGACGAGTTCTGCATGACCTCGCTGCCCGATGTCTTCGCGATCGGCGACTGCGCCGCGTTCGCCTGCGACTATGCGGGCGGTACGGTGATGCGCGTCGAATCGGTGCAGAACGCCAACGACATGGCCACCTGCGTCGCCAAGCAGATCTGCGGAGAGGAAGCCAGGTACCACGCTTTTCCGTGGTTCTGGTCGAACCAGTTCGACCTCAGGCTCCAGACCGCCGGGATCAACGCCGGCTACGACAAGACCGTCATTCGCGGCAGCCCGGAAGACCGCGCCTTCAGCGTCGTGTACCTGCGCGAGGGCCGGGTTGTCGCGCTCGACTGCGTCAACATGGTCAAGGATTACGTCCAGGGCCGCAAGCTGGTCGAGGCGCGCAGCACGCCCGATCTCAAGCAGCTCGCCGACAAGGACAAGCCGCTCAAGGAACTGCTCTGAGCCGAGCCGAGGCCCAGTCGGCCGCTTCGGCGACGACCGGGTCCGGGTCGGCGCGCAGCGGCTCGATCGCGCCAAGCAGCGCCGCATTGCCGCTGTTGCCGGCGGCGTAGAGGCAATTGCGCACGAAGCGGTTGCGCCCGATCCGCTTGATCGGCGAGCCCGCGAAGAGCTTGCGAAAGCCCGCGTCGTCGAGCGCGAGCAGCGCGTCGAGCGGCGGCGCCGTCAGTTCCGCGCGCGGCAGGAACGCGCGCATGGTGTGCGCGGTTTCGGCGAACTTGTTCCAGGGACACACAGCGAGGCAATCGTCGCAGCCGTAGATGCGGTTGCCGAGCGCCGGGCGCAGATCCTCGGGAACCGCGGCCTTGTGCTCGATCGTGAGATAGCTGATGCAGCGCCGCGCATCGAGCCGGTAGGGCGCGGGAAACGCATCGGTCGGGCAGGCGTCCTGGCAGGCGCGGCACGATCCGCAGCGGTCGCGCCCCTCGCGCGCGGGCGGCGGATCGAGCGTCGTGTAGATCTCGCCGAGGAACAGCCACGAGCCGTGCTCGCGGCTGACGAGATTGGTGTGCTTGCCCTGCCAGCCCAGCCCGGCCGCCTGCGCCAGGGGCTTTTCCATGACCGGAGCGGTATCGGTGAAGACCTTGATCTCCACGCGCTCGCCATGGCGCCGCTCGGCCTCGGCGATCAGCCAGCGGGCGAGCGCCTTGAGCGCCTTCTTCACGGTGTCGTGATAGTCCGCGCCTTGCGCATAGGCCGAGATGCGCGCGATCTCGCCGTGCGCCGCGAGCGCCAGCGGATCGGCGGCGGGCGCATAGCTCATGCCGAGCACGATGACCGAGCGCGCTTCGCTCCACAGGTCCTGCGGCGAGCGGCGCTGGTGCGCGCGCGCGGCCATCCATTCCATCGAGCCGTGCATGCCCGCCGCGAGCCACTGGTCGAGCCGCTCGCCCCGGCGCGGCTCGGGCGCGGCGGGCGCGACGCCGAAGGCGCAGAAGCCCAGCCTCCTCGCCTCGCGTTCGATCTCGTCGAAAAATTCGTGGCTTAGCGCTGATTTAACCAAACTTGCGGATGCTCGGCTTGCTATGGCAGGTCCCAGGGGCGGCTGATGAAGATCGATGTAGGAGAATGGACAGTGGCGAGCAATGAAGGCGCGCCGCCGTCCGGCGAACGCTCCGGCCCGCCGCTCGCGATCGAGGCGCGCGGCCTGGTCAAGCGCTTCGACGGCTTCGCCGCGGTCGACGGCATCGACCTGCTCGTGCCCGAAGGCGCTGTCTACGGAATTCTCGGCCCCAACGGCGCGGGCAAGACCACCACGTTGCGCATGCTGCTGGGCATCATCGATCCCGACGAAGGCCTGCGCCGGATTCTCGGCGCCGACCGCCCGCACGACGTCGCCACGCGCATCGGCTACCTGCCCGAGGAGCGCGGGCTCTATCCCTCGATGAAGGCGGTCGATGCCATCGCCTTCGTCGGCGCGCTGCGCGGGCTGCCGCGCAAGGAAGGCCGCCGCCGCGCCTACGAACTGCTCGAGGAGCATGGCCTCGGCTATGCCGCCGACCGGCAGATCCGCCAGCTTTCCAAGGGCATGGCGCAGCAGGTCCAGATCCTGGGCACGCTCGTCCACCGCCCGCGCCTGGTCATCTTCGACGAACCCTTCTCGGGGCTCGACGCGCTCAACCAGGGCCGGCTCGAGCGGATGATGCGCGGCCTCGCCGAGGACGGGACCACCGTGATCTTTTCGACCCACGTCATCGCTCATGCCGAGCGCCTGTGCGACGAAGTGGCGATCATCGCCGGCGGCAAGGTGCCCTTCGCGGGGCCGGTCGACGTCGCGCGCGACCGCATTCCCGCGCAAGTCCGGCTCGAGACGCGCCGCCACGAAGGCGCCTGGCGCGCGGCATTGCCCTGCGACGCGCGGCGCGAGGGCGACATCTGGTATTTCTCGCTGCCCGAAGGCGGCATCGAGCCGCTGCTGCGCGCGCTGATCGAAGGCGAGGCGGGCATCCTCTCGCTCTCGATCGAGCGCGCCGGGCTGCACGACGCCTTCGTGGCGATCGCGGGCGAGGCGGCGGCGCGCGCGCTCGCGCAGGACAGTCCGGTGGAGCAGAAGCAATGAAGCCGCGCACCGACCCCGGCCGGCTCTCCACCTTCGCCGCCGCGCTGGTCGTCGCGCGGCGCGATTTCGTGGCGATCCTGTTCAGCCGCAGCTTCCTGTTCTTCCTGCTCGGCCCGCTGTTCCCGATCGTCGTCGCGGGCTTTGCCGGCGGCGTCGGCCAGCGCGTTCAGGCAAGCGCCGACAGCCCGCGCCTCGGCGTGGCGATGCGCGTCGCGGACGTCGAGCGGATCGCCGAGGCCCGCGCGACGCTGAGCGATGTGGCGGGCGTGCGGCTGCCCGAGCTGCGCGTGGTCGCCCGACTCGCGCCGGATGAGCCTTACGATCCGAAAGCGCGCTTCGCCGAGGCGGGCGTCAGCGCGATCCTCTCGGGTACGCCGGAACATCCAAGGCTGACCGGGCCGCAGCGCTGGCTAGACGCCTGGCGCGGGCCGGTCTCGCTGATTGCCGCACAGGCGCAGGGAAGCGGGCCGAGCGCCTATCCCCCCGTCGCGATGACTCGCCTCGCCACCGATCAGGGCGCGAACCGTTCGGCCCGGCTCAAGACCGCGCAGGGTGCACAAACGCTGCTGTTCCTGCTGACGATGCTGCTCGCGGGCATGGTCCTGTCGAACCTCGTCGAGGAAAAGGGCAACAAGATCATCGAGATCCTCGCCGCCGCGATCCCGATGGACGCGGTGTTCTTCGGCAAGCTGTTCGCCATGCTCGGCGTCTCGTTTGTCGGCATCGCGGTCTGGGGCTCGGTCGTCGGCGCGATCGTGGCGTCGGCCGGATCGGCGCTGCCGTCGCTTCCCGCGCCGGCGGTCGGCTGGCCGATGCTGTTCGTGCTCGGCGTGATCTATTTCGCGATGGCCTATCTGCTGCTCGGCTCGCTGTTCCTCGCGATCGGCTCGATGGCCTCGACCGTGCGCGAGGTGCAGACGCTCTCGATGCCTGTGACGATGCTCCAGCTCATCAACTTCTTCCTCGCCAGCTTCGCTATGACCCAGCCGGGCAGCGCGATCGAATGGATCGCGATCCTCATACCCTTCAGCTCGCCCTTCGCGATGCTGGCCCGCGCGGCGCAGGACCCGGCGCTGCTGCCGCACCTGCTGGCGCTCGGCTGGCAGGTCCTGTGCGTGGTGATCTTCGTGCGCATGGGCGCGCGGCTCTTCCGCAAGCGGGTGATGAAGTCGGGCCCGGCGCCGGTGAAGAAGCGCCGCCGGCTGTTCGGCGGCAGCAGCGCCGCGCGCGCCTGAGCGCCGCAATCGCGCGTTCAGGCATGGCCTGCTAGCTTGCGTCGAAGCAGAGGAGCTTGGTCATGGCGCAATCCGGAACGATCGACAGACGCCGCTTCATCGCCTGGATGGGCCTTGGCGCCGCGCTGCCGGCGATAGCCGCCTGCGGCTCGGGGGATGCCGAGGCGAAGGCCTATCCGGTCAGCTACAGCGATGCCGAGTGGCGCAAACGGCTCACGCCGGCGCAATACCGCATCCTGCGCGAAGAAGGGACCGAGCGGCCCTACAGCTCGCCGCTCAACGCCGAAAAGCGCAAGGGGACGTTCCATTGCGCCGCCGACGGCCATCCGCTGTTCTCCTCGGCGACGAAGTACGACAGCGGCACCGGCTGGCCGAGCTTCTGGAAGCCGCTGCCGGGCGCGATCGGCACCTCGCGCGACTTCAAGCTCGGCTATCCGCGCACCGAAGTGCATTGCGCCAAGTGCGGCGGGCACCTGGGCCACGTCTTCGACGACGGCCCGCGCCCCACGGGCAAGCGCTATTGCATGAACGGCGATGCGATGACCTTCCGCCCGGCCTGATCCGCCGGGCGGCCAGTCCCGTCAGGCGACCGCGCGGTCGTCGGGATGGCTGCCGGTCTGGATCGCCGCGACGCGCTGGGCGAGTTCGCCCATCTGCAGGATGTTGGTGAAGACCAGTCCGTACTCCGGACTGCGGCGCCAGCACACCGTCGCCTGGAGTTGCGGCAGGTGCGGCCCCACGACGTGGATCGTCTGGCCCAGCGCCAGCTTCTCGCTCGATTCGATCCGCGCGCCCTGGCGCGAAAGATCGCGCAGCCTGGCGGTGATCTGGCGGCCCCCGATCGAGATGAACGCTTCGGCCTCGACACGCAGCCGGATCGGACGCTTGGGAAACGGACTCGCCTCGGCGACGAACGTGTCCACATCGACCGTATCGGCGAACTGGAAGCCCGCTTCGTCGCCTTCGATCCAGACGAGGTCCACCGCGAACTGGTCGCCGCTGGCGAGTTCGAGGTGATAGCGTTCGCTGCCGGCGGGCAGACCGTGGAACAGCCGCAGCTTCACGCCGCCTTCGGAGACGTCGCGCACGATGCACAGGAATTCGCCGTGCGGCGAAACCAGCTTGGCGGTGCGCAGCAAGAGAGCGAAGCGCGGTGCCCCGCGCTGCTCCTCGCCGGATACCGTCTCGTGCGTCTCATCCGCGGCATTCGTATTTTCGGAAAATTCCTTCACTGTCTCGTGACCCCCCTTGTTGGCGAGAGTATCCGAATTCACAGGCGCGACCCTAGGAATTCAATCGGCACGCTATCCGACGAGTCTTGCCGAATCGTAAACCGGCCCGACGGCCTTTTTGCTGAACCTGTCGATTTCGCGGGTATCAGGCGGCTAAAATCGCAAAACTTAAGTGTTAATGCGTATATTTTCGATGAGATCGACGCGCCGATTTGTCAGAAATCCCGACAGCATCGGGCCAGGGCAAGACCAGCCCTTGCCGGGCCTTGTCGGCGATGCCGGTCCTGTCTTGTACGATGGTGCGGACGGCGGGACTCGAACCCGCACTGGGAACCCCAAGCGGATTTTAAGTCCGCTGCGTCTACCATTCCGCCACGTCCGCGAGGCCCGGAATTTCTAAAGGTTCTGGCGTCTAGCCCGCGATCTTCCGCAGTGCAACGCGCACGCGATGCCGCGAAAGCCGACAGGTCGAGACGCTTCGCGGCATCCCCGGCCGGCGTCAGTCGACGTTGAGCCGCTGGCGCATTTCCTTGCCGGGCTTGAAATAGGGCACGCGCTTCTCGGGGACGTCCACGGTCTCGCCGGTGCGCGGATTGCGGCCCTTGCGGCTGTCGCGATGGCGGGTCGAGAAGGCGCCGAAGCCGCGCAGCTCGACACGTCCGCCGTCGGTGAGGCGCTGGGCGATTTCCTCGAAGAACGCATCGACCGCGCGTTCGACGTCCTCGCCGCGCAATTCCGGGTTTTCCCTGGCGAGCGCCTGAATGAGTTCTGAGCGGATCATGCGATGTTACCCCCTGCCCGGTGCCGCAACTATCAGCACCTTTGCCCTTCGCAAACGTTGCGAAGTTGCCATCTCCAAGCAATCGGCGCAATCCCTTCGGCGCTCGGGCGAAACCCTTTTACAACCAAGATTTGCGCGCTACCGTTAGCCGCTTTCAGGCCTTGCGGACAAGGTCGGGACACTCGAGGTCGCATGAAAGACATTGCCAGTTGGAACGAGGGTGACTGGATCGCGGCGGTCGGGGTCGCCGCCTTGCTGGTCTTTCTGGCGATCGGCGGCTACGCCGTCACCCGCAGCAAGCCGGAATTCGCGGGCCACCCCAAGGGCCTGTACATCCTGTTCTTCGCCGAGATGTGGGAGCGCTTCTCCTATTACGGGATGCGCGCCCTGCTGACGCTCTACCTGGTCAAGCACTGGCTCTACAGCGACGGCAGCGCCAATCTGATCTACGGGTCCTATACCGCGCTCGTCTATATCACTCCGGTGCTCGGCGGCTGGCTTGCGGACCGCTTTCTCGGCCAGCGCAAGGCGGTGATGTTCGGCGCGGTGCTGCTGACCATCGGCCACTTGTGCATGGCCTTCGAGGGCGACGGTTCGGGCTACCAGAACGATCCGACGCTCAACGTGTTCTGGCTGGCGCTCAGCTTCATCATCGTCGGCGCCGGCTTTCTGAAAGCCAACATTTCGGTGATCGTCGGGCAACTCTACCGGCGGACCGACACGCGCCGCGACAGCGCCTATACGATCTTCTACATCGGCATCAACGTCGGCGCGGCGATCGGCACCATCATCGCCGGCTACCTCGGCGAGACGCTGGGCTGGGCCTATGGCTTCGGCGCGGCCGGCATCGGCATGCTGCTGGGCCTGATCGTGTTCGTCGTGGGCAAGCCCCTCCTGCTGGGGCGCGGCGAGGCGCCGGACCCCGCGCGTCTCGCGGCACCGGTCGCCGGAATCAAGCTGGAATGGCTGCTCTATCTGCTGGGCGTCGGCGGCGTCGCGGTGATCTGGGTCCTGATCCAGCTCCAGAGCATCGTGGGCTGGCTGATGCTCCTCGCGGGGGCTGCGCTCATCGTCTATGTCGTCAAGGAAGCGCTGAAGCTCGAGCCGGACGCGCGCGACCGGATCTTCGCCGCTGTCTTCCTGATCCTGCTGCAGCCCGTTTTCTGGGGCCTGTTCGAACAGGCGGGCGGGTCGATCAACCTCTTCACCGACCGCTTCGTCGATCGGCAGGGCGTGCCGGCCTCGCTGTTCCAGTCGATCAATCCCATCTACATCATCCTGCTGGGCCCAATCTTCGGCCTGCTCTGGCCGCTGCTGGCGAGCCGGGGGCTGGAGCCTTCCACGCCCGCGAAGATGGGGCTTGGCATCGTTCAGCTCGGCTTCGCCTTCGTGGTCCTGGTCTGGGGCGCGAACGCCGCCGGGCCGGACGCGCTCGTCCCGGTCGTGTTCATCTTCCTACTCTACCTGTTCCAGACCACCGGCGAGCTTTGCCTGTCCCCGGTGGGGCTGTCCGCGATGAACCGCCTTTCGCCGCTGCACATGGCGAGCCTGATCATGGCCGCCTGGTTCTTCGGTACGGCGGGCGGCAACTTCGTCGCCGGTCTGATCGGCTCGATCATGGGCGAGGGCGAGGGCGGCGAGATCACCCGCGAGGCCGCGTTGCACGTCTACTGGACGATCGGCCTCGTCGCGATGGGCATCGGTGCCGCCGTGGTCGTGGTATCGCCGCTGGTGAAGCGGCTGATGCATCTCGACACGCTGCGCGACGACGATGTCGGCGACGACCTTCTGGGGCAGTCGGAAATGGGGATCGAGAATCAGGAAGCCGGAATGCGTCCGGCCGTTCGGCCGCAGTAAGAGCGGTCGTCGAGACGTGCGGAGCGGCCTTCGCGGCGCCTCTTCGCGGCAGATACGGGGGTAAGAGTATGAGTGGAAGGATACGCGTCGCGAAATGGGGCTGCGCCTTGCTGGCGGGTCTGGCGCTCAGCGCCTGCGCGAGCGACGGGGGGAGCGGCAAGGCCAAGTCGGCCTCGGGCGCGCCCGCCGAGGCGCCCTACCCCTCGACCTATCAGCCCTATCCGGGCACGCCCACCGCGCTGGTCGGCGCGACCGTCTTCGACGGCGCGGGCGGCCGGATCGACAACGGCACGGTCCTGTTCGAGAACGGCAGGATCGCCGCCGTCGGCGGTCCCGATCTGGCGGTTCCCGCGGGCTTCACTCGGATCGACGGCAGCGGCAAGTTTGTCACGCCCGGGGTGATCGACATCCATTCGCACCTCGGCGACTATCCCACTCCGTCGGTCGCCGCGCATTCCGACGGCAACGAGGCGACCGACCCGGCCACGCCCGACGTCTGGGCCGAGCATTCGGTCTGGCCGCAGGACCCCGGCTTCACCCGCGCGCTCGCCAACGGCGGGATCACCAGCCTGCAGATCCTGCCCGGCTCGGCGAACCTCATGGGCGGCCGCTCGGTCACGCTCAAGAACGTGCCCAGCCGCACGGTGCAGGGGATGAAGTTTCCCGGCGCGCCCTATTCGCTCAAGATGGCCTGCGGCGAGAATCCCAAGCGGGTCTACGGCTCCAAGGGCCGCAAACCCTCGACGCGGATGGGCAATTTCGCGGTCAACCGCCAGACCTGGATCGACGCGCAGGCCTACATGGACGGCGACCATGCCAAGCGCGATCTCGGTAACGAGACGCTCGAAGGCGTGCTCAAGGGCGAGATCCTCGTCCAGAACCACTGCTACCGCGCCGACGAGATGGCGCTCGTACTCGATATGGCGAAGGAGTTCGGCTACAAGGTCGCCGCCTTCCACCACGCGGTCGAAAGCTACAAGATCGCCGACCTGCTGCGCGAGGCGGGGGTCTGCTCGGCGGTATGGGCCGACTGGTACGGCTTCAAGATGGAAGCCTACGACGCCATCCCCGAAAACGCCGCGCTGATCGCCAAGGAAGGGGCCTGCGTCGTGATCCACTCGGACGACGAGAACGGTATCCAGCGGCTCAACCAGGAAGCGGCCAAGGCGCAGGCCGACGGCCGGCGCATGGGGATCGACATCCCCGACGAAGTCGTCGTCGGCTGGTTCACGCTCAACGCGGCGAAGGCGATGGGCATCGGCGACCGGACCGGAAGTCTCGAATCGGGCAAGATGGCCGACGTGGTGCTGTGGAACGGCGATCCGCTCTCGGTCTATTCGCGGCCCGAGAAGGTCTGGATCGACGGCGCGCTGATGTACGACGCGCTCGACCGCAAGCGGCGGCCGGTGAGCGATTTCGAGCTTGGCCAGCCCGGTGAGGGAGACGTGAAATGAAGCGCTTCACTCTCGCGGCGATCGCCGCGCTCGCGTTGATCCTTCCCGCCGCCGCGCAGGCGCAGGACTTCGCCGTGACCGGCGCGACCGTCGGCACCGGCGACGGCGGCGAGCCGATCGAGAACGCCACGGTCGTGGTGCGCGGCGGCCGCATCGTCGCGGTCGGCACCGGCGTGGCCGTCCCCGCAGGTGTGCAGGTGATCGACGGCACGGGAACCTGGGTGACGCCCGGCCTCTTCGCCGCCGTCACCGACCTCGGTCTCTACGACGTCATGGCCGTGTCCGACAGCAACGACACCGAGGCGGGCGATTCGCCCTTCAACGCCGCGCTCGACGCGGCTCCGGCGATCAACTCGGCCTCGCAGGACATCGCGGTCAGCCGCGAGGGCGGCGTGACGCGCGCGACGGTCGCGCCCGATGCGGGCTCCTCGATCTTCGCGGGGCAGGGCGCGGTGATCGATCTTGGCGCCGACCGCGAAGCGGTTGTGCGCCCCCGCGCCTTCCAGTTCGTCGAACTGGGCGAATACGGCGCGCGGCGCGCCGGCGGCAGCCGCACCGCGGCGCACGCGCTGTTCCGCAACGCGCTGCGCGAAGCCCGCGCCTACGGTGCGCGCGCTGCAATTCCGGGCCGGGCCTCGCGCCCCGATCCGCTGCGCACCGGCGACGACCTTCCGGTCGATCCGCGCCTGGCCGGCTCCGACAGCGCCGAGCGCAGCGCCGACGTGCTGCTCACCCGCTTCGACGCCGCCGCGCTGGTGCCGGTGATCGAAGGCCGCCAACCGCTCTACGTCCATGTCGAGCGGGCCTCTGACATCCTCTCGGTGATCGATCTCAAGCGCGAGTTTCCCAAGCTCGACCTCGTGATCGTGGGCGCGAGCGAGGGCTGGGAAGTCGCGCCGCAGATCGCCGCCTCGGGGATTCCCGTGATCGCCGCCGCGCTCAACGACCTTCCCGCCAAGTTCGAGCAGCTCGCCTCGACCCAGTCGAACGTGGGCCGGATGAAGCAGGCGGGCGTCAAGGTCGCGATCGGGCCGTTCGACGGCGACAACCACCCACGCTACGCACCGCAATACGCGGGCAACCTGGTGGCGCTCTCGAAGCTGCCGGGCGCGGCGGGGCTCACCTGGGGCGAGGCGCTCGCGGCGATCACCTCGATTCCGGCCGAGATCAGCGGCATGGGCGGCCGCAACGGCGTGCTCAAGGCCGGCGCGGCGGGCGATGTGGTGATCTGGGACGGCGATCCGCTCGAAGTTTCCTCGGCGCCCGTGAAGGTCTTCATCGACGGCGTGGAGCAGCCGCTCGCGAACCACCAGAGCCGCCTCAGGCAACGCTACCGCGATCTCGACGAGAGCGACCAGCCCAAGGCCTACGACTGGTAGGCGCCGGCCGCGCGCATTCGAGACCCCGTCGTTCCCCGACAGGTCGGAACGGCGAGGCTTGAATTGCCGAGCGCAATGCCGGCAACGCGCATCAATTCAGAGACAGCGGACCGTCCGGATACGGCTACATAGCAGTCGGACGAGGTGCGGGCCGGGCGTTCGCTCCCCACGACTTTCCGGCCATCGGCTCTGATCCCGCCATATCCCCATAGGGGCCATACCTCGAGTCGGTATGGCTTATACTGGCGTGTCGAAATTCCCCTTCAGCCACGCGACCAGCGCGGCGAGGCCGTCTCCCTCCAGCGCGACCGCGTGGCCGAGATCGGGGACCTTGGGCCAGCCCACGTCGACGAACTCGCGGCCCTGCCATTCGCGCGCGCCCTCGTAGCGCGGGATGACGTGGAAGTGGACCTCGCGGTCGACCATCATCAGCATCAGGTAGTTGAGCTTGGCATAGCCGACCGCCTTGCCGAGCGCGGCCTCGATCGCGGTGGTGGCCTGCTTGAGCCCGGCATGCGCCTCGATCGGCAAGTCCGAGAAGGCCGTCGCGTCGGACTTCGCGGCGAGCACCAGCGACCCCAGCGTCGGCTGAGCGGGTCGCGCCAGCACCACCCAGTGGTCGAACTCGGCGACCAGCGTGGCCGGATAGCCGAATTTCTCGATCGTCGGGTTCATCGCCGTGTCTCCCTCAAGCGTCGGACAGCCATGAGGTGATCGTACCGCCTCGCGCGCGAACGATCCATGCCTGGACCAGCCGCACGGCATGGACGAGGCACGAGATCGCCGTCCACCATGCCACCGCGATCAGGCCGAGGTCGGGCCGGGCGAACAGCATCGCGACGAACAGTATCACCATGTTCGGGTTGCGCCGCGCGGTGATCAGCCGGAAGCGGCTGTCGAAGCGCCGCCACACGTGGATGTGCATTCCCCCGTTCTGGCGGATGAACACGCCTTCGATCGCGCGCTGGACGAGATAGCCGCCCTGGATCGCGCCCTGCACCCACCAGAAGGTCACAGGGTCGTACGCGAGGCCCCAGGCCGCGAGCCCCGTCGCCCAGAACCACCACCAGAACGGCGGGTGAACGAGGTCGATGCCGTGGTCAAACACGTTGCCCCAGCTCGATGAGGTGATCGTGCACCGCGCCAGCTTGCCGTCGACGGTGTCGAGCACCATGAACACCAGCCCCAGCGCCATGCCCGGCCAGTAATGCCCATAGGCGAAGCACACGGTCGCGGCGACGCACAGGAACGCCCCGATCGCGGTCACCATGTTCGGCGTCATCCCGATCCGCGCCGCCAGGCGGGTGAGCACCAGCGCCCATTCGGGCCACAGGTACTTGGTGAGCACGTCGGTGACGCCCTTGTAGGCGCCGAAATAGCTGGCCCGCTCGATCCGGCGCACCGTGTCCGGGCGCAGCTCGGTAAGGAACGGGGTCTCGCGCTTCCTGAGCTGCTTGTTCTCGATCGTCGGACCCTGCTCGTAGGCGAGCACGTCGAAGCCGTCCGCCGCGAGCGGGCATCCTTCGCGCATGGCCGCTGCGATCCGCGCCGCCTGCGCGCCGTCGCGCGCATGGGCGAGCGCCGGAACACCGTGCGCGGCGAGCACGGTGCCGGGATGCGCGGCGACATGGCGGAACCAGGCGGGGTCGAACGCGAAGGCGGCATTGGCGAGCAGGCGCGGTCCGCTCGCGGCGCCCTCGGCCATGGCGAGGCCGGAGGCTTTCGCGAGCCGTCGCGTGCGCTCGTGCATCGTCAGGCCCCAAAGCCGCGTCGGATTGTCCCCGACCGTCTCGACGTCCGGCATGCTGATAGGCTCTCCCATGGCGCGCCGCCCTTAGGCGAGCGCGGGGTTTCTGGCAATCGCGTGACGCATGGGCATCCCCGTTCAGGCCCGTTCAGGCCCGTTCAGGCAAGGTAAGTTCGTAGCCGGATAACAGGGAAGGCGAGCAATAATTTTGTAACAAAGTTGGGGCTGTAGCCGTTTTCTTGATGATTTTCGCCGACCCCGCGACTAAATGAGCCCCGAAGTGCACGGAACGATCTACGAACTCGACACGCTGCGTCTGTTCGAGCAGCCCTCGTCGCGAACGCTCGCGCGCCCCTCGCGCTATGTGCCGCGCGGCCGTGCGGTGCCGCTCGTGGGCATCGTGCGCAATCCGCGCAGCCACCGCAACAAGGGCCACGAGCCCGAGCTGGCCGATTGTTCGAACATCCTCACCGAAACGCCGCGCACGCGCGAGGCGCTGCATGCGTGCCTCGCAGAATTCGCCGAGCGCGGCATCGATTATCTCGTGGTGGATGGCGGCGACGGCACCGTGCGCGACGTGCTGAGCTGCGGGGCCGAGATCTTCGGCGCGGTCTGGCCGCGCCTGATCGTGCTGCCCAAGGGCAAGACCAACGCGCTCACCGTCGATCTCGGGTTGCCCAACCGCTGGTCGCTGGCCGACGCGCTTGCCGCCGCGCAGCGCGGCAAGGTCGTGCGGCGCAGCCCGCTGCGGATCACCTCCGCCCAGGGCGGCGGCGGCTGCGCGCAGGGCTTCGTGATGGGCGCGGGCGTGTTCACGCTCGCCACCGAGGCCGGTCAGGAAGCACACCGGCGCGGTGCGTTCAACAGCTTCGCGGTGGCGCTCACCGTGCTCTGGGCGATCGTCCAGTCCTTCGCGGGGCGCGCGGGCAACGTCTGGCGTTCGTGCACGCCGATGCGGATCTTCGATCGATCCGCCGGCAGCGAGATTCCGCACGGCGGGCGCGGCGATCCGGGCGAGCGGTTCCTTGCCGTGGCCACCACCTTCGAGCGCTTTCCGCTCGGCGCAAGGCCCTTCGGCCGCCATCCGGGCGCGGGCATCAAGCTCGCGGTGATGGACTATCCCGTCCGGCGCCTGCTCGCGCGGCTTCCTGCGATCCTGTTCGGCGGCGGCATGGGCAGGACCGGCCAGAGTGCCGGGCGCCGCGTCACCGGCGGTCCCTTCGAGTTCGATCTCGGCGGCGCCTTCATCCTGGACGGCGAGGCGTTTCCCGCGGGGCGCTATCTCGTCGACGAAGGCCCGCAGCTCTCTTTCGTCGTTCCATGACCGATGGTCTCGAGGCGCGCGTCGCCACCGCGCTTGCGCGGCCCGTCGATCCGGCGGTCCGCGCCTTTGCCGCTGAACTGGCGGACGGGGGGCAGGCGCTCGCCGTGCTGTTCTACGGGTCGAATTTGCGGACCGGCTCGCTCGAGGGCGTTCTCGACTTCTACGTCTTGCTGTCGGGGCCGGTCGAAAGCGGCATCTGGCCGCGCGTCAGCTATCACGAACGAGAGATCGGTGGCACGGTCCTGCGCGCGAAAGTCGCGACGATGACGCTGGCGACTTTCCGCGCGGCGGCGGCGGGCGAGACGCTCGACACCACCATCTGGGCCCGCTTCGTGCAGCCCAGCGCGCTCGCCTGGAGCCGCGACGCGGCGGCCGCGGCCGGAGTCGCCGAGGCGGTCAGCGCCGCCGCCTGCACCGCCGCCCGGCTCGCGGTCGCGCTCGGTCCCGCCAACGCCGCGCCCGACGCCTTCTGGCGGGCGCTGTTCCGCGCGACGTACGCCGCCGAGTTCCGGTTCGAGAAGGTCGGTCGCGAGGAATCTATCCTCGCCGCCAATCGCGAGCACTTCGACGGCCTGCTGCCGCTCGCGCTGATCGCGCAGGGGATCGACTACGGGCGCGGCCCGCAAGGTACCATCGCCCCGCGGCTCGCGCCCGCCCGCAAGGCGCAGGTCCTGCGCTGGTGGCGCCGTCGCCGCCGCTTCGGCAGGCCCTACAACCTCGTGCGGCTGGTGCGCGCCTCGACGACGTTCGACGGCGCGGCGCGCTACGCGGCGTGGAAAATCGAGCGCCATACCGGCGTGGCGGTGCCGCTCACGCCCTGGCGCGAGCGGCATCCCGTGCTCGCCGCGCCGGGCGTGCTGTGGAAGGTGTGGCGGGCGAAGCGGTCGCGGGCATGATGCCGGCGGCGCTGGTCCTGGCGGGATCGCGGCCCGGCGCGCCCGACGGTGTCGCGCTGGCCGAGGGATTGTCGCACAAGGCACTGGCGCGGATCGGCGGCGAAACGATGCTGGCGCGGGTGATCGCCGCGCTGCGCGGGGCGGGGATCGAGCGGCTTGCCGTCGCCACCAACGACGAGGAGGTCGCTGCCCTGGCGCGCGCGCGCGAATGCGAGGTGATCGCCTCGGGCACGGGGCCGAGCGCGAGCGTCGCGGCGGGCTTCGCGCATTTCGGCGCGCCGATGCTGGTCACGACTTCCGATCACGCGCTGCTCGAGGCCGAGTGGGTGCGCGAATTCGTCGCGGCGGCGCCCGGGGACGCCGACGTCGCGGTGCTGCTGGCGCGCGGCGAAGCGGTGCGCGCGGCGCTGCCGGGCTCTTCGCGCACATTCCTGACCTTCGCCGACGGGGCCTGGTCGGGCTGCAACCTGTTCCTGCTGGCGACGCCGCGCGCGCGCGCCGCGATCGAGACCTGGTCGATGGTCGAGGCCGACCGCAAGCGGCCCTGGCGCATCGCCGCGCGGCTCGGCATCGGCACGCTGTGGCGCTACTGGCGCGGGCGGCTGACGCTCGCCGCCGCGCTTGCGCGGCTCGGCGCGCGCATCGGCGTGGTCGCGGTGCCGGTCGCCGCGCGCGACGGTCTCGCCGCGGTCGATGTCGACAAGCCGCGCGATCTCGCCGACGTGCGCCGCATCGTCGCGGCGCGCGAGGCGGACGGCGGCGCGGCCGCTACATGTACTTCATCTGGATCCGGATCGACTTGACCCCGTCGCCCACGGGGAAGGCGGTCTTGGTGTAACTTGGCTTGCCGAGGTTGAAGATGGTGATGCTCGGATTGTTGGACATGCCGCCGCCGTCGATGGTGATGTCGGTGTCGCCGTTGTCGTTGGCGTCGTGACGCACCGCGATGGCATAGTTGCCCGGACCCGGAACGGGCAGGCAGAACGTCATCGTCCCGGCCTTCGCCGGAACCTCGATGCGCTTGAGCCACTTGCCCTTCTTGAGCCACTCGCCGGACGTGGCGTTATAGGCCTGGACGCGCACCGGACCGATCGAGTTCTTGATACCGTCGACGGTGACCATCACCGCCGAGGACGACCCGCGCGTGCACTTGCTCATGTCGTTGCGGATTTCCTGCCGGTATTGCGCGGCGGCCGGCGCGCTTGTCGCGAGGCCCAGCGCCACGATGGCCGCGGCCGGGGCCGCAAGGTACTTGTTCATCGCTTTCGAAACCCTCCTTGAAGGTCGAAGTTGCTTGTAGGCCGGTCTCTCGGATGGATTACGGGCCGGGTTGGGCAGGGCGAAACGCTTGCGCCCGCCGCAGGTTGCATGCTCGAAATAGCGGTACGGCGCTGAATAGCGAGTGAATTGGCCCGCCGGCGCCGGTTCAGGCGCGATTCGTCGCAGATCGCGTGAAAAACGGCGGACAACTGCGCGCAGGGCAAGATAGCGTGTGGAAAACGCATCCGCACTTATTGTGAGCGCAAGATGTGGTGTTTTATTCGCCTTGGAAAGGAGCACCGATCCGCCCATGGCATCCCCGCTCATATCACCGTCCATCCTGTCCGCCGACTTCGCCCGGCTCGGCGAGGAAGTGCGCGCCATCGACGCGGCCGGCGCCGACTGGATTCACGTCGACGTAATGGACGGACATTTTGTCCCCAATATTACGATCGGCCCCGGCGTGGTGAAGGCGTTGCGCCCGCACACCGCCAAGCCCTTCGACGTCCATCTGATGATCTCGCCGGTCGATTCCTACCTCGAGGCTTTCGCCGAGGCGGGCGCGGACATCATCACCGTCCATCCCGAGGCGGGGCCGCATGTGCATCGCACCGTGCAGGCGATCCGCGGGCTCGGCAAGAAGGCGGGCATCTCGCTCAATCCGGCGACGCCCGCCAAGATGCTCGACTATCTGATCGAGGAAATCGACCTGGTGCTGGTGATGAGCGTCAATCCCGGGTTCGGCGGCCAGAGCTTCATCGAGAGCCAGCTTCGCAAGATCGAGGCGGTGCGCAAGATGATCGACAAGACCGGCAAGGACATCAGGCTCGAGGTCGACGGCGGCGTCGACGCGCGCACCGCGCCGCGCTGCGTCGATGCCGGGGCCGACGTGCTGGTCGCCGGAACCGCCACCTTCAAGGGCGGGGCCGCGCACTACCGCGACAATATCGCCGCGCTCAAGGGACTGGTTCCGCATGGGTGAGGCGGTGCGCATGCCGCGGCCCGAAAGCGAGGTCCTGATGAGCGATGATCTGCGCGCCGTGCCGCTGGGGGACAAGTTCGAGGAAGGCGTGGCCGAGGGTCCGGACGAGCCGGGCGCTCTCACCGAGAACCCGGCTCCGTCCGAAGTGATCCGTCCCGGCCGCGCGCTGGCGCTCGCCGATTTCGCGCCGCCCTCGATCAGCGGCGGCGAGCGGCTGATCCGCATGGCCTATCGGATGGGCGTGCCCGCCTCGATGCTGACCACCCGGCTCGGCCGCAAGGTCAAGCTGCGGCTGCTCTCGACGGTCGAGAACCCGGTGCCGGGCAATCGGGTCGCGGGCACGGCCCTGCGCGCCGGGCATTTCCTCGTCCACGGCGCCAAGACGCCGATCGCGCAAGTCGATTTCCAGGGCGCGGCGCGCGTCACGCCGCCGCTCGAGCGCGTGGTCCACGGGTTTACCTGGCTCGCCGATCTCGAGGCGAGCGCGCCGCGCGAACAGACCGCCTCGGTTGCCGAGCGGATCGCGCGCGAATGGCTCGATGCCAATCGCAAGCCGCCCTCGAAGCCCGGCAAGGGGCCGGCCTGGACGGTGGGCAACACCGGGACGCGGCTGTTCAACTGGTTCGTCCACGCGCCGCTGGTGCTCGGCGGTGACGCGGCGCTGCGCAAGGATTTGCTGCGCGCGATGGACGACACCGCGCGCTGGCTCGACCATAACGTCTCCAAGGCCGAGGACGGGCTCGCCGAAGTCGCCGGATGGTGCGCGATCGTCGCGGCGGGCTTGCTGCTGCCGAGCGGCAAGCCCCGGCTGCTCTACGGCGAGGCGGGCCTCGCCAAGGCGCTGGGCGAGCTGGTCGGCGAGGACGGCGGCGTTCTCGCGCGCAACCCGCTGATGCAGATGGAGGCGATCGCCTTCCTGTCGCGGTTGCGCGCCTGCTATTTCTGCACTTATCGCGACATGCCCGAGGCCTTCGAGCAGATGCTCGCCTTCCTCGTGCCGCCCCTGCTCGCGCTGACCAATGGCGACGGCGCGCTGGGAAGCTGGCAGGGCGCCTGGGGCGTGAGCGCGGACGAGATCGCGACGCTGATCGCCGCCAGCGGCGTGCGCACGCGGCCGCTGCGCGACGTGCGGCAATGGGGCTACCAGCGCGTCGCCGCGCGCAAGTCGATCCTCGTGTTCGACGTGGCGCCGCCGCCGCTGCCGCGCCACGCGCGCTACGGCTGCGCCTCGACACTGGCGTTCGAGCTGTCGCACGCGGGCCAGCGCATCGTCGTCAACTGCGGCGGCGCCGCGAGCGCGGGGGGGCTGCTCCCGGTACGGCTGGAGCAGGCGCTGCGCGCCACCGCCGCCCACTCGACGCTGACGCTCGACGACGCCAATTCGACCGCGATCCTGATCAACGGCGCGATCGGTTCGGGCGTTTCGCAAGTCGATGTCGACCGCCGGACACTGACGCTCGACGGCGGCGGGACGGCGACCCGCATCGAGGCGAGCCACAACGGCTATGCCACGCGCTACAACCTCGATCACCGCCGCATCCTGATCATGCGCGACGACGGCGGCGAGCTGCGCGGCGAGGACCTGCTGGTGCCGACCGGGCGCAAGGGCAAGCGCGGCAAGGTCGGCTTCGCGATCCGGTTCCATCTCGGCCCCGGCGTCGAAGTCGGCCTGACCGATGACCGGATGGGCGCGGGGCTCGCCCTGCCAGACGGCAGCTACTGGCAGTTCCGCTCGACCTCGGGCGAAGTCGAGATCGAGGACAGCCTCTGGGTCGACGCGAGCGGCCGGCCGGTGGCGACGCAGCAACTGGTCGTGCAAGGACTGGTGTCGCGCGGCGGCGGCAACTTCGGCTGGCTCTTCAAGAAGATGGCCTGAACGCGCGCGGTTCCGCCGCGCGCCGGACGAACGCGGCTGCGGATCAGGCGAGACCCGGGATTTTACAAAGCCGTCGCAGGCTCCTAACAGGCGCGCCGATTGCCCCCCGCGAATTCAGAGGTTTTTTCCGATGGCCGAATCGATCCCGATCAAGCGCGCGCTGCTTTCCGTTTCCGACAAGACGGGCATCGTCGAACTGGGACAGGCGTTGGCGCAACGCGGCGTCGAGCTGGTCTCGACCGGCGGGACGGCCAAGGCGCTGCGCGAGGCCGGGCTTGCGGTCAAGGACATCTCGCAGATCACCGGCTTTCCCGAGATGATGGACGGCCGCGTCAAGACGCTGCACCCGATGGTGCACGGCGGCCTGCTGGCGGTGCGCGACAATCCCGAGCACGCCTCGGCCATGGCCGAGCACGGCATCGGCGCGATCGACCTGGTCGTGGTTAACCTCTATCCCTTCGAGGCGACCGTCGCCAAGGGCGCGGACCGCGAGACGGTGATCGAGAACATCGACATCGGCGGCCCCTCGATGGTGCGCTCGGCGGCGAAGAACCACGCCTATGTCGCGATCGTAACCGATCCGGCGGACTATCCCGAGCTGCTCTCGCAGATGGACGAGACCGGCGGCGGCACCGGGCTCGATTTCCGCAAGCGCCTCGCCGCGAGGGCCTTCGCCGCGACCGCGGCCTACGATTCGGCGATCTCGCAGTGGTTCGCCCATGCCGACCAGCAGGAGAAGTTCCCGCCGAAGGTGAGCATGACGCGGGTCCTGTCGGGCACCTTGCGCTATGGCGAGAACCCGCACCAGGACGCAGCGCTCTACCTGCCCGCCGGTCCGCACGCGCGGGGGCTGCCGCAGGCCGAGCAGGTGCAGGGCAAGGAGCTGTCGTACAACAATTACAACGATGCGAACGCGGCCTTCGAACTGGCCGCGGAGTTTCGCGGACAGGATCCGGCCGTGGTGATCGTCAAGCACGCCAACCCCTGCGGCGTCGCCCAGGGCGAGAGCCTGCTGACGGCCTGGGAAGGCGCGCTCGCCTGCGACGACGTTTCGGCGTTCGGCGGGATCGTCGCGACCAACGTGCCGCTCGACGGTCAGACCGCCGAAGCGATCTGCAAGATCTTCACCGAGGTGGTGGTCGCGCCGGGTGCCGACGAGGAAGCCAGGGCGTTCTTCGCCAGGAAGAAGAACCTGCGCCTGCTCCTGACCGACGGGCTGCCCGATCCGCGCCGCCCCGGCCAGACGCTCGCGATCATCGCCGGCGGCATCCTCGTGCAGGACCGCGACAGCGCCGCGATCACGCGCGAGGATCTCAAGGTCGTGACCAAGCGCGCGCCGAGCGAGCAGGAGCTTGCCGACTGCCTCTTCGCCTGGACCGTCGCGCGCCACGTCAAGTCGAACGCGATCGTCTATGCGAAGGACGGCGTGACCGCGGGGATCGGCGCGGGCCAGATGAACCGGCGCGATTCCTCGCGTATCGCGGCGATGAAGGCCAGGGAAGCCGCCGAGAAGTTCGGCTGGGCCGAGCCGCGCACCGTCGGCAGCGCGGTCGCCTCGGACGCCTTCTTCCCCTTCGCCGACGGCCTGCTCGCCGCCGCCGAGGCGGGCGCCACCGCGGTGATCCAGCCGGGCGGATCGATTCGCGACGAGGAAGTGATCGCCGCGGCCGACGAGGCGGGGCTGGCCATGGTCTTCACCGGAATGCGCCACTTCCGCCACTGATCGCGTCGGTTCGTCGACAATCCGGCGCGGTTCGTCGCCGAAATTCGCGCGATGTGGCGATGTTCACATCACCTAAAGCGCGCGTGCGGCATTACCGACGCAGACAGATCGAACCCAACCAGTGATACGACCATGATCAAGCTTCTCAAGTCCGACATCACCCGCCTTTTCGCGCTTGGCTTCGCCGGCGGCGCGGTGCTCGTCTTCACCGTCATGTCGAGCGAGCCGATCGACACCATGGCCGGCGGCATCGTCCCGGTCGCCGAGGCCGCCGCCACGCGATGAACCGGCCCGGCGCCATCCTGCTTGCCGGCGCCGCCCTCCTTTCCGCCTGCCAGGCTCCGGTCGCAGCCGAGAGCATCGTGCGCGCGCCGATCGCCGAGGTGAAGGCGTCCGAAACGGGCAAGCAGACCGCGATCTTCGCGGGCGGCTGCTTCTGGGGCATCGAAGGCGTGTTCAGCCACGTGAAGGGCGTCTCCAGCGCGGTCTCGGGCTATCACGGCGATACCAGCCGCGTCGCCGACTATCAGAGCGTGAGCAGCGGCAAGACCCGCCACGCCGAGGCGGTGCGTGTCCGGTACGATCCCTCGGTCATCCGCTACGACCAGCTTCTGCGCATCTTCTTCTCGGTGGGCGCCGATCCGACGCAGCTCGACCGGCAGGGGCCTGACCACGGCTCGCAATACCGCTCCGCGCTGGTGCCGACCACGGCGGAGCAGGCGAAAGTCGCCAAGGCCTATCTCGATCAGATCGGCAAGTCCGGCCTCTGGAAAGCGCCGATCGTCACCCGGATCGAGAGCTATCGCGGCTTCTTCCCGGCCGAGACGTATCATCAGGACTTCATGCTCAACAATCCGCGCAACGCCTATATCGAGCGCTGGGACGCGCCGAAGGTGGCCGGGCTCAAGGCGCTCTACCCGGTGGTCTACAAGGCCGAGTTCACCAGGGACTGAATCGCCTGTCGCGCTCCCCGAACGATTGCGGAGCGCGGCGGGCGAGGTCATATACGGTTCATGGCATCGCACAGTCATCAGGAACACTCGGGCGAAAAGCTCATGCAGGCCGCGCGCTCCGCGCTGACCGGCGCGGGTGAGCAGTGGACCGATATGCGCGCCGACGTCTTCACCGCGCTGGTCGAGCAGAAGCGCCCCGCCTCGGCCTACGATCTCGCCGAAAGCGTCTCCGCGCAGCGCGGCAAGCGGGTCGCCCCCAACAGCGTCTACCGGATTCTCGACCTGTTCGTGCGCACCAACCTCGCCCGGCGGGTGGAAAGCGCCAATGCCTACATCGCCAACAGCCACCCCGGCTGCCGCCATGACTGCATCTTCCTGATCTGCGACCAGTGCGGCCGGGCCGTCCACCTCGACGACGACCGGCTGACCGGCGCCATCGTCGACGCCGCCCGTTCCGCCGGTTTCGCCGATGTCCGCCCGGTCGTCGAAGTGCGCGGGCTGTGCGCGCAGTGCAGCTAGGCCGCGCGGCGCGAACGCGCCGGCGCCGCTAGGCGAACTGCGTCAGGCTCAGGACATTGCCGTCGGGATCGACGAACCAAGCCACTTTCGCGCCGCCGCCCGGCGTGATCCAGATGCCGTTGGCGTCCTGACCGAAGCCTTCGAATATCCGGAAGGTCACCCCCTTGGCGCGCAAGTCGCGCACCGTCGCGGTGATGTCGGGCACCGACCAGCCGAGCACGGTGTGATCGGCGGCGACGTGGCCGGGCAGGTCGGTGAGGCGGACCGTCGCGCCGCCGGCAAGCGCGAGCGTTACGGCGAAATCGTCCTCGCCGAGGATCGCCAGCCCGAGCGCGCCCGCATAGAACGGCTTCGAGCGCGTGCGGTCGGCGGTGAGGATGAAAGTGACCGGATGGGCCCCGGCAAGCGCGTTCATAGACCAATCTCCCTGAATCGGGGCTGTGCATCTCGCCCCGCTCGTCATATGGGTGACAATTCGACACCAGAAACAGGCTTGTGTAAAACCGGAACATGACAGGCGAACCCGCCACCCCGCTCCTCGACACGACTCCCACTCCGGACGAGCTGCGCAAGCTCAAGCCGGCGCAATTGCGTCAGCTTGCCGACGAGTTGCGTCAGGAGACGATCTCGGCGGTCGGCCAGACCGGCGGGCACCTCGGATCGGGCCTCGGCGTGGTCGAGCTGACGGTGGCGCTGCACTATGTGTTCGATACGCCCAACGACCGGCTGGTGTGGGACGTCGGCCACCAGGCCTATCCGCACAAGATCCTCACCGGGCGCCGCGACCGCATCCGCACACTGCGCCAGGGCGGCGGGCTTTCGGGCTTCACCAAGCGCACCGAGAGCGAATACGACCCGTTCGGCGCGGCGCACAGTTCGACCTCGATCTCGGCCGCGCTCGGCTTCGCCATCGCCAACAAGCTCAGCGGCACGCCGGGCCGCGGCATCGCCGTGATCGGCGACGGCGCGATGAGCGCGGGCATGGCCTACGAGGCGATGAACAACGCGCGCGAAGCGGGCAATCGGCTGGTCGTGATCCTCAACGACAACGACATGTCGATCGCGCCGCCGGTCGGCGGGCTCTCGGCCTATCTCGCCAAGCTCGTTTCCTCGCAGCAGTTCCTCTCGATGCGCGAGCTCGCCCGCAAGATCTCGCGCCGGCTGCCCGAGCCGCTGCATCGCGCGGCCAAGCTCACCGACGAATACGCGCGCGGCATGGCGATGGGCGGCACGCTGTTCGAGGAACTGGGTTTCTACTACGTCGGCCCGATCGACGGCCACAACCTCGACCAGCTCGTGCCGGTGTTCGAGAACGTGCGCGACGCGGCGAGTGGACCCTGCCTGATCCACGTCGTGACGCAGAAGGGCAAGGGCTACGCGCCCGCCGAGGAAAGCGCGGACAAGTACCATGGCGTCCAGAAGTTCGACGTCATCACCGGCAAGCAGGTCAAGAGCGCGGGCGGTCCGCCCAGCTACACCGGCGTTTTCGCCAAGGCGCTGATCGCCGAGGCCGAGCGCGACAAGCGCGTCTGCGCGATCACCGCGGCGATGCCCTCGGGCACGGGGCTCGACAAGTTCGCGCAACGGTTCCCCGATCGCGCCTTCGACGTCGGCATCGCCGAACAGCACGCGGTGACGTTCGCCGCCGGGCTCGCCGCGCAGGGCATGCGACCGTTCTGCGCGATCTATTCCACCTTCTTGCAGCGCGCTTTCGACCAGGTGGTGCACGACGTTGCGATCCAGAACCTGCCGGTGCGCTTCGCCATCGACCGCGCCGGGCTGGTCGGCGCCGACGGGGCGACGCACGCCGGTTCGTTCGACGTGACCTATCTGGCCACGCTGCCCAACTTCGTGGTGATGGCCGCCGCCGACGAGGCCGAACTGGTCCACATGGTCCACACCGCGGTCGAATACGACGCGGGCCCGATCGCGTTCCGCTATCCGCGCGGCAGCGGCGTCGGCGTGGAACTGCCCGAGACGCCAGAGAAGCTCGAAATCGGCAAGGGCCGGATCGTCAGGGAGGGCGGCAAGGTGGCGCTGCTCTCGCTCGGCACGCGTCTCGCCGAGGCGCTCAAGGCGGCCGACACGCTCGAGGCCAAGGGCCTGTCGACGACGGTGGCCGACCTGCGCTTCGCCAAGCCGCTGGACACCGAGCTGATCCGCAAGCTGATGCTCGAACACGAAGTCGTCGTCACGGTCGAGGAAGGCTCGATCGGCGGCCTCGGCGCCCACGTGCTGACGATGGCTAGCGACGAGGGCCTGACCGACAACGGCCTGCGCATCCGCACCATGCGCCTGCCCGACCTGTTCCAGGACCAGGATAAGCCGGAGGCGCAATACGACGCCGCCGGTCTCAACGCGCCGCAGATCGTCGATACCGTGTTAAAGGCGCTGCGCCACAACAGCGCGGGCGTGAGCGAGGCGCGGGCTTGAGGCATTCGGCCGTGTCCGCACTTGGTTAACCCGCCGGCAGAAGCGGACTTACCGGACACGCCGATATTGCGGTCGGAGCCTAGTCCCAACCTCCGCTCAGGCTGAGCGGATGGAGGCGCTTGCTGCGTGCCCGCCCTTCATGACAGACGCTTCATCGGACAAGGCGGCGCATGAAGCCGAAAGCCGACATCCACGTTCTTTCTTCCCGTCACTCCCGACCTGTTTCGGTGGAAAGGCGCTCACTTCCGGACACGTGCGCAAGCAAGCGGGTCCTGGCTCGGGGCCGGGATGACGGGACCGGGAGCGGCTTGTTACCCCCAGCCATCCGTCAGCGCGGTCGCGATTTCGATGTCGTTGAGGAAGTCGACTTCGGCCCAGTCCAGCCCTTCGATCGAGACGGTGCCGACCTTGCCGGTGGGCGCGAGGCTGTCGATCACCTTCAGGTACCAGTGCTGCACGCCCTCGGGCGTGCGCATCGCCTTGCGCACGGCTTCGCGGAACAGCGCCGCGCCCTCGCCGCGAAAGGCGAGGAAGCCGATCGATTCGGCGTTGGTTTCCTCGGCGGTGAGCGTCTTGCCGATGTGCGCGAGGCGGCCATCGGGACCGCGGGTGACTTTCATGTCGTCGCTGTCGTAGGCGTCCTTGACGTCGACCGTCACCGCGATCGGCCAGTCGGAGCCCGCCTGCACCTTGGCGACGATCTGTTCGGAGACGAGCGTGTCGCCGTTGAGGATGAGGAAGTCGCCTTCCATCGCCTCGCGCGCGATCCAGCACGAGCCCAGGTTGTCGGCGACCTTGTAGAACGGATTGAACCGGGTGGTGATCGTGACGCGCGGATCGTCGATGCCGGCGATCACCTCGTCGACCATGTCGGTCATGAAGCCGGTGACGACGTCGATCCGCTTCACCCCGCCGCGTGCCAGCATCTCGACCTGCCATTCGAGCAGCGACCGGCCCGAGAAGTCGATCAGGCACTTGGGCCGCTCGGCGGTGAGCGGCAGCATGCGCGAGCCCTGCCCGGCGCTGAGAAGAATGGCGTGTTCGATCATCGCGAGTGTCACGTAATTGCAGAAGAGCCGGGGCATCTAGCCTTTGCCGCCGCAAAGGGGAAGGGGACGGCCCGCGCGATCGGCTTGCAACCCGCCCCGCGCTGGTTCAAATGCGGCCGGATATGGCCGCGGCGAGCGAAAACCACGACAACAACACAAGCGCGATCCGGCGGATTCTCCAGAACACCGCGTGGCTGCTGGGCGGCAAGGGTTTCGGCGCGCTGTGCTCGATCGTCTATCTCGCGATCCTCACCCGCACGCTGGGGCTCAAGGACTTCGGCCACTTCTCGCTGATCTTCGGCACCGCGCAGACGCTCATCGCGCTCGCCGGGTTTCAGACCTGGCGCGTGGTCGTGCGCTACGGCAGCGAACATGTCCATGCGAAGGACTGGGACCGGTTCGGGCGGCTCGGCATGCTGTGCGGCCTGCTCGACGCGGCGGGCGCGGTGATGGGCTGCGGGCTCGCGGCGATCCTCATCTACGGCTTTTCGAGCACTTTCGAACTCAATCCCCGGTATATCGATATCGCCTTCTACTTCGCCTGCGCCTCGCTGTGGGCGCTGGTCTCGGCCCCCACCGGGATCGTGCGGGCGCTGCATCGCTTCGACAGCGCGGTCTACGTCGAGGCGATCGTACCGGCGGGACGGCTGCTCGCGGCGCTGTGGATCTGGTTTTCGGGCCCGACGGTCGGCCGCTTCCTGTTCGCATGGGCGGCGATCGACCTGCTGGAAGCAGTGCTCTACTGGGCCATGGCGCGGCGGCTGTGCCCTCAGGCGATCCGTCTGCGCAACCTGCGCGACTGGCGCATGGCGCTTCGCGAGAACGAGGGAATCGGGCGATTCTTCCTCGTCACTTATGCCAGCGAATCGCTCGATGCGACGATGCGCAACGGCCCGCTGCTCGCGGTCGGCGCCTTCATCTCGACGCGCGCGGCGGGTCTCTACCGGCTCGCGGCGCAAGTCACCCAGGCGCTCGGCAAGCTGTCGACGCTGCTGACGCGGGCGGTCTATGCCGAAGTGGCGCGCGCCCGCGTCGCCTCGCGCTCCGACGAGTTCCGCAAGCTGGCGCTGCAGACCAGCCTGCTTTCCGGCGCGACCGGGGTGGTGGTGATCGCGATCGCGCTGCTGATCGGCGAGCAGCTCCTCGGCCTGATCGGCGGCGAGGCTTTCGAGGGCGGCGCGAGCATCCTCGTGCCGCTCGCCATTGCCGCAAGCTTCGAGCTTGCGAGCGTCGCGTTCGAGCCGGTGCTGCATGCGACCGGGCGCGCGCATCTCTCGCTGTTCGCGCGGCTTGCCGCGGTCTGCGCCCTGGCCTTCGGGCTCTACCTGTTCGTTCCGCTCGGGCCGAGCGGCGTCGCCTGGGGCGTCGCGCTGGGGGCAGCCACCGCTTACGTCGTGATGGGCGCGCTCGCATGGATCACCTTGCGCGGCCTCGATCGGGGCACCTTCACGACGATCGGCGACGAGGCCGGCTCGACACCCGCCTGAAGCGCGGCCAAGATGCCGCGATGACGAGTGATATTCTCCACGCCGAGGCCGAGAGCCTCGCGCCGAAGATCTCGGCGCTGCGACGCGCCATCCACGCCGATCCCGAACTGGGCCTGATGACCCCGCGCACGCGCGACAAGGTTCGCGAAGCGCTGGCGCACCTGCCGCTCGAATGGCGCGAGGGCCCGTCCACCACCGGCCTCGTCGCGACGCTCGAGGGCGAGGCGGGCGCGGGCGGCTCGGTGCTGCTGCGCGGCGACATGGACGCGCTGCCGATGCCCGAGGAGACCGGGCTCGCCTTCGCCTCGGCCAATCCCGGGGTGATGCACGCGTGCGGCCACGACGCGCATACCGCCATGCTCGCAGGCGCGGCCGAGATCCTGTGCCGGCGGCGCGCCTCGCTCGAGGGCGAGGTCCGCTTCATGTTCCAGCCGGGCGAGGAGGGCCACCATGGCGCGCGCTTCATGCTCGAGGACGGTCTGCTCGGCGGCGAGGGGACCGGGCTCGCGCTGCCCGACGCGGCCTTCGCGCTGCATGTCATGCCAAATGCGCCGCATGGCCTGATCGGCGGCCGGGCCGGGCCGCTGCTGGCCGCGGCCGACCAGATCGAGATCACCGTCACCGGTCGCGGCGGCCATGCCTCGATGCCGCACGACACGCGCGATCCGGTGCCGATCGCCTGCGAGATCGTAAGCGCGATCCAGACCATGGTCGCGCGCCGCTTCTCGGTGTTCGATCCGGTCGTGGTCACGATTTCGAAAATCGACGGGGGCACCGCGCACAACGTCATCGCCGACGACGCGCGGATGCTCGGCACGATGCGCACGCTCTCGGCCGCCAACCGCGCGCGGCTGCGCGAGGAACTGCCGCTGCTCGCGGCCGGGATCGCCGGCGCGCACGGGCTGACCGCCGAGGTCACCATCATCGAGGGCTTCCCGGTCACCTTGTGCGACGCGCGCGCGGTCGATTTCGGCGAGAGTGTGGCGCGCGCGATGTTCGGCGCGGATGCCTTCCGGCGGCTCGCCGATCCGATCATGGGCGCCGAGGATTTCGCCTATGTGCTCGAAAAGGTGCCGGGCGCGATGTTCTTCCTCGGCGTCAGCCACGAAGGCGAGGATTGGCGGCACTGCTGCGGTATTCACTCGACCCGGATGATGGTCGACGAGACGGTGATGCCGCAAGGCGCGGCCTATCTCGCCGGCCTCGCCGAGCGGTTCCTCGCCGGCGGCTTCGCCTGAGCGGTAATTCGCGCGAGGTTGCCGACATGTCGTGCAGCCGCGCTTGCATCGCCGCGCGGTGCGTGCTGCCGTCTCCCGAAACAGACCGGGAGCAGGCATGGACGGGCTCAAGCGGCTCGAGGCGATCGAGGCGATCCGCAACCTCAAGGCGCGCTATTTCCGCCTGATCGACACCAAGTGCTGGGTCGAGCTTGCCGGCCTGTTCGCGCGTGACCTCGAAGTGCGCACGCCCGAGGGCGCGGTCTACGTATCGGGCGGCCAGGCCTACGCCGAGAGCCTGCGGCAGTCGCTCGAGCGCGCGGTCTCGTGCCACCAGGGCCTGACCGGCGAGGTCGAGATTACCGGCGACGCCACGGCACGCGGCATCTGGGCGATGCAGGACGTCATCGAATGGGCCGAGGCCCATCCGCGGATGGGCTGGAAGTCGATCCTCGGCCGCGGCCACTACCACGAGACCTATCGCATCGAAAACGGCGCCTGGCGCATCGCGACGCTGACGCTCACGCGGCTGCGGCTCGACGTGACATGGCCCGACGGAAGGAAGCCGGCATGACCGACCTCGCATTCGCCGACCACTTCGGCGCGGGCCGCGACGACAATCCGTACTGGAACGAGAGCGTGTGGTTCTCGGTCTCGATTCCCGAGCGGCACATCCACGGGATGATCCAGTACTATTTCCGCCCGAACATGGGGATGCTCAACGGCGGGCCGTGCCTGTGGGACCGCGACCGGCGCTTCCAGTGGGATTGCCTCCATTACAACTGGAGCCATCTCCAGGCGATGCCCCCGGTAGAGGGCAAGTTCGACATGAAGGCGCGCAATTCGCTCTCGTGCCGGATGATCGAGCCGATGACGCGCTACAAGATCGATTACGACAAGGACGGCCTCGTGCTCGACCTCGAATGGGAGGCGATCGGTCCGCCGCACGAACTGAAGACGGGCGACGGCGGCCAGCAGGCCACGGCCAAGTTCCATATCGAGCAGCCCGGCCGGATGACCGGCACGATCGCGCGCCACGGCGAGGTCTTCGCGGTCGACTGCTATTCGATGCGCGATACCTCGTATGGCGCGCGCGAGTACGAATCGCTCGCCTGCGGCGGCTACTTCTGGGGCATTGCCGAGGGCCGCAGCTTTCACGCGCTGTGCATGGGCGAGGGCCGCGAGGCGACCTGTATCGGCGGCTACGTGATGCGGGACGGCAAGATGGCGAGCCTCGTTTCCGGGCGTCGTGACGTGTTCGAGTGGAGCGCGTTCGGCCCCGCGCGCTTCCGCTTCGAGGGCACCGACGAACTGGGGCGCGCGATCAGCGTGATGGGCAAGATCGATCCCGGCCTCGTCTTCACAGGCTATACCGACCACACCGTCCACTGGTCGCTCGCGCAGTGGGACTGGGACGGGGTCGAGCTGTGGGGCGACAACCAGGAGTTCTCGCCCGCCGAGCGGTTTCGCCTGATCGCGCGCGGCGAGCGCTCGCTGGAGGACGTCGGCTGATGGCGGCGGGACCGGCCGGGGTGCTGGGGCGGATCGTCGTCGTCAACGGCACCTCGGGATCGGGCAAGTCGACCGCCTGCGAACTCTTCCAGAAGCGCCAGGAGGACTACTGGCTGCTTTACGGCATCGACCATTTCACCGCGAACACGCTGCCCGCCAAGTACGGGCACCACGGCCCGCTCGCCAGCCGGGGCATCATGGCGGTGCCGCGCGATCCCGCCGATCCCGACGGGCCGCTCAAGTGGGTCTTCGCCGAGAATGCGAGGCGCGCCTTCGCCGCGATGCACGAATGGATGGCCTCGGTCTCGCGGCAGGGGCTCAATGTCGTGTTCGACCACTTGCTGATGATGGACCCGCCGGTACTGCAGGACCTAATCTGGCGGACCGAGGGGCTTCCGGTGCTGATGGTCACGCTCAAACCGCCGTTCGACGTGCTCGAACAGCGCGTGGCGGAACGGCGGATGGACAAGAAGATCCCGGTCGACCTGCTCGGCGAGGACGCGGCGCGCAAGATCGTCGACCGGCTGACCCGGCTGCGGCCGTTCTTCTACGACGAGATCTACCGCAATCCGGTGGCCGACCTCACCATCGACACGGCCGAGCATGATCCCGAAGCGGTCTGCGCGATGATCGAGGCGCGGCTCGCGCAAGGGCCGGGGACCGCTTTCGAAGAGCTGCGGGCGATGCACCCGCGCCCTTGATCGCCGCACCGGGCGCAACGCACTGAGCCTTGGACTGGCGGGCAAGAACCGTCATAGGCAAGGCATGGATGCACAATCGCGCTGGCAGTTCTGGGTCGATCGCGGCGGCACCTTCACCGATGTCGTCGCGCGCCGACCCGATGGATCGATCGAACGGCTCAAACTGCTCTCCGAAGACCCCGAACGCTATCGGGACGCGGCGGTCGAGGCGATGCGCCGGCTGACGGGGGCGGACGAGGGCGCGCTGCCGCCGTCCGAGCTGCGGCTCGGCACCACCGTCGCCACCAACGCCCTGCTCGAACGCAAGGGCGAGCCGGTGCTGCTGGCGATCACCCGCGGGTTCGGCGACGCGCTGCGCATCGGCACGCAGGAGCGGCCCGACATCTTCGCGCGCGAAATCGTCCTGCCCGAACCGCTGGCGCGCGCGGTCGCCGAGATCAATGAGCGAGTCGGCGCCGACGGCACGGTCTATCGTCCGCTCGACGAAGAGGCCGCGCGCACCGCACTGCGCAAGCACCACGCGGCGGGGCTGCGCGCCGTCGCGATCGTGCTGATGCACGGCTACCGCTATCCCGCGCACGAGGCGGCGCTGGCGCGGATCGCGCGCGAGGAAGGCTTCGAGCAGGTTTCGGTGAGCCACGAGGTCGCGCCGCTGATCAAGCTGATCGCGCGTGGCGACACCAGCGTGATCGACGCCTATCTCTCGCCGGTGCTGCGGCGCTATGTCGCGGGTCTGGAAGCGGGGCTCGGCGAGGCGGTGGAAGCGCTGTTCATGCAGTCTGGCGGGGGCCTTGCCGCCGGCGCGGCGTTCCACGGCAAGGACGCGATCCTCTCGGGCCCGGCGGGCGGCATCGTCGGCATGGCCGCAGTGGCGCGAGAGGCGGGCTTCGACCACGTCGTCGGCTTCGACATGGGCGGCACCTCGACCGACGTCTCGCACTACGCGGGCGAATACGAGCGTGACAGCGAGGCGCGGCTTGCCGGCGTGCGCGTGCGTGCGCCGATGATGCGGATCGAGACCGTCGCCGCGGGCGGCGGCTCGATCTGCGCCTTCGACGGCGCGCGCTTTCTCGTCGGCCCCGGCTCGGCGGGCGCGGTGCCGGGTCCGGCCTGCTACCGGCGCGGCGGCCCGCTCGCGGTGACCGACTGCAACCTCCTGCTCGGCAAGCTGCGGCCCGGGCACTTTCCGCACGTCTTCGGGCCCCAGGGCGACGAGCCGCTCTCGCTCGCGGCGGCGCGCGCGCGGATGGACGAGCTGCTCGGCGAGGTCGAGGCCGCGACCGGCAAGCGCCCGACGCGCGAGGAGGCGGCGGAAGGGTTCCTTTCCATCGCCGTCGCCAACATGGCCAATGCGATCAAGACGGTCTCGCTGCGGCGCGGCCATGACGTCACGCGCGCGGCGATGGTCTGCTTCGGCGGCGCGGCGGGCCAGCACGCCTGCGCCGTCGCCGATGCGCTGGGGGTGACGCAGGTCCTGTGTCACCCGCTCGCGAGCGTGCTTTCGGCCTACGGCATGGGGCTCGCCGACCGCTCGGTGCTGCGCGAGGCGAGCCTTGGCCTGCCGCTCGACGCGGACGCTTGCGCGGCGATCGACGACGCCGTCGCCGACATCGCCGAAAAGGCGGCCGACGAACTCGCCGCGCAGGGCCTCGCGCGCGCGACGATCCGCACCCGCCCTCTGCTGGCGCTGCGCCCGGCGGGCAGCGAGAACACCGTCGAAGTGCCGCACGGCGCGTTCGAGGCGATGCGCGAGGCGTTCGACGCGGCCTGGCGCGCGCGCTTCGGCTTCGGCGCGAGTGGCGCGATCGTCGCCGAAGCGGTGCGCGCCGAAGCGGTGTCGGCGAGCGAACACGCGGGCGGGCGCACGCTCGTCCTGCCCGAGCGCTCGGCGCCGCCGCTCGAGCAGGTCGCGGTATTTCTGGGAGGGCGCACGCGCGAGGTTCCCCTCCGCCGGCGCGAGGACCTTGCGGCGGGCTTCGAAGCGGCGGGACCGTTGCTGGTGGTCGACGATGTTTCGACGATCGTCGTCGAGCCGGGCTGGAGCATGCGGGTCGACGCTTTCGGCAACATCGTGCTCACGCGCATCGCGCCGGTCTCGCGCGCGCTGGGCGGCGGCACCGAATGCGATCCGGTGCGGCTCGAGATCATGAGCGCGCTGTTCATGGCCGTGGCCGAGGAAATGGGCGCGGCGCTCCAGTTCAGCGCCAGCTCGGTCAACATCCGCGAGCGGCTCGACTTCTCCTGCGCGGTGTTCGATCGCGAGGGGCGGCTTGTCGCCAACGCGCCGCACATGCCGGTGCACCTCGGCTCGATGGGCGAGAGCGTGCGCACGATCCTGGCGAGGCGCGGCGACGCGGGCGACGGAGCCGCCGACGGGCGCGGCATGCTGCCGGGCGACGTCTACGTGCTCAACGCGCCCTATGACGGCGGCACCCATCTGCCCGACATAACCGTGATCATGCCCGTCTTCGCCGAAGAGGGCGACGCGGTGCCCGCCTGGTTCGTCGCGGCGCGCGGTCACCATGCCGATGTCGGCGGAATCAGCCCCGGCTCGATGCCGCCGGGCAGCCGGACCATCGCCGAGGAAGGCGTGCTGCTCGACAACGAACTGCTCGTCGATCGCGGCGAGATGCGCGAGGACGCGATGCGCGCGCTTCTCGCCTCGGGCGAGTGGCCGGCGCGCAACGTGGACCAGAACATCGCCGACCTGCGCGCGCAAGTCGCGGCCTGCGCGCGCGGCGCGGCCGAGCTGCGCCGCATCGCCGGCGAGCAGGGCCGCGACGTCGTCGATGCCTACATGGCCTACGCGCAGGACCATGCCGAAAGCGCGGTGCGCGCGCTGATCGACCGGCTTGCCGACGGCCGCTTCCGCGTGCCGATGGACAACGGCGCGACGATCGCGGTCTCGGTCACGATCGACCGCGATGCGCGCGGCGCGACGATCGACTTCGCCGGCACCAGCGCGCAGCTCGGCGACAACTTCAACGCGCCGCTGCCGGTGGTGCGCGCGGCGGTGCTCTATGTCGTGCGCACGCTGCTCGACGACTCGGTGCCGATGAACGAAGGCTGCCTCGCGCCGCTCACGATCCGCGTGCCCGAAGGCTCGATGCTGCACCCGCGTCCCCCCGCCGCGGTGGTCGCCGGCAATGTCGAGACCAGCCAGGCGATCACCGACGCGCTGTTCGGCGCGCTCGGCGCGATGGCGGCGGCGCAGGGCACGATGAACAATTTCACCTTCGGCGATGCCACGCGCCAGTACTACGAGACGATCGCGGGCGGCGCGGGCGCGGGGCCCGGGTTCGACGGTGCCGACGTGGTGCAGACGCACATGACCAACAGCCGCCTGACCGATCCCGAAGTGCTCGAGAGCAAGTTCCCGGTCGTGCTCGAGGAATTCTCGATCCGGCGCGGCTCGGGCGGCGCGGGCGCGCACAAGGGCGGCGATGGGGCCTTGCGGCGGATGCGCTTTCTCGAGCCGATGACGGCGGGAATCCTCGCCAACCGCCGCGAGACCGCGCCTTTCGGGCTGGCGGGCGGGGGCGACGGCGCCCCCGGCGCGAACCGCGTCGAACGCGCCGACGGCCGCGTCGAGACCCTGCCCGCGACCGCGTCGGTGGCGATGGCGCCGGGCGATGTCTTCGTGATCGAGACTCCGGGCGGCGGCGGCTACGGCGAGCCGGACTAGCGCCGGCCCGCCGCGGCGCGCGCCTACCAGGCGGTGGGCTTGAGCGTCAGGCGCAGGAACACCTGGCGGCCGCGATCGGGAATGCAGGCGAGTTCGTCCACCCCCGAGGCGTTCTGGATCGGCGTGCCGAACACGGGCGATGCGAAGACCTGCCCGGTCGCGCCGCTGTAGGTGGTGCAATTGCCCGCCGTGTACTTGTTGGTGAGGTTGTTGCCCACCAGCGAGACTTCCCAGCCCCCGTCCTCGGCGCCGATGCGCACGTTGGCGTTGAGCTTGGCATAGGCCGGCTGGACGAGGTCTTCGCGCGACTTGCGCCCGAGGCCGCGCAGGAAGCTGGATGAGTACTGTCCGCTCACGCCCAGGCCCAGCATGAGGTTGCTTCCGAACGGCGTCTCGTAATCGATCGAGGCCGTGCCGGTCCAGTCGGCGGCCTTGGGCAGCGGGGCGCCCGCGAGGTTCTGCCCGTTGTACTTCACCGGGTTGCCGCTCTCGTCGAGCACGAAGAAGCCGGCGGCGAGCTGGCCCGGGTCGGTGACGGGCGTGGGGAACTGGTCGCAGCCCAGCGCGATCGTCTGACCGCCATAGCATGGAGCGCCGTCGAACTCGGTAAAGCGCGCGTGGTTCCAGTTGACCGCGAGGAAGGCGGTCAGCCCGTCGATCGCGGCGGGCCGGTAGGTCACGTCGAAGTCGAGGCCGTAGACCTTCGACTTGCCCGCGTTGATCGTGCGGATCACCGGGATGCCGCCCTGCGCCACTTCGTTCGCGCCGACCTGAAGGTCGGAATACTTGTAGTAGTAAAATGCGCCGTTGAGCGTGAGCGCCCGGTCGGCCACGCGCGCCTTCACGCCCACTTCGCCGCCCTGCACCTTTTCGTCGCCGAACGAATTGTCGACGCCGGGGGCGGGGGGCGCGGTGAGGATGTAGGAACCCGACTTGTAGCCCTGCTTGAGCGCGCCGAAGACGGTGAAGTCGTCGGTCGGCGTGTACGTGATGGTCAGTTCGGGCGACCAGTTCTTCGAGCGGATGCTCGGCTTGCCGACGGTGATCGGCGTGGGTTCGTCGTAAAGGCCGGTAAGACGCGCCGCGTCATCCGAGCGCTTTTCGTCGGTGTAGCGCACACCGGCCGCGATCTCGAGCGAATCGAGCGCTTGCCAGCGGGCCTGCCCGAAGGCCGACCAGACCTCGATCGAGACGTCGTTGATGCCGGCGGTCAGCACGGTCGGCAGGCCGAGGAAGCGGTTGCCGCCCACGTAGACGCGGTTGCGCACATAGGCGTCCTGATAGAATCCGCCGACCAGGAAATTGAGCGGGCTCGACCAGTCGGACTGGAGCCGCAGTTCCTGGGTGAAGTCGCGGCGGTCGAAGTCGTTGTCCGCGATTAGCGTGGGGCCCGAATAGCCCGAGTTCACGCCGTTGAGCAGGCCGTCGACCGCGTTGCGGTAATAGCCCGAGGTCGAGGTCAGCGTGAGCTGGCTCGCCACGTCGGCGTTCAGTTCGAGCGTGCCGAAGGTCGTGGCGTAGCTGAGGCCGGGCACACCGGCGCGTCGCACGTTCGGGAAGGCCGCGGGATCGAGATCGACGATGTAGACCGTGCGATCGATCTTGCAGTCCTCGTTCGGGTTGACGAACTGCGGGATCGGGAAGACGAACGGCGGCGGGACGATCCCGTCGGGGCAAGAGCCGTAGGGCGCGCCGCCGCCGACCACTTCCTTCTCGGTGCGGTTGATCTTGAGCCGGGCGCTGAAGCCCGGGGCGGGCTCCCACACCACCGTGCCGCGCACGATGTATTCGTCGCCGCCGTTGTAGCGGTCGCTCGAGGGCGTCACCGCGCCGGTGCCCGGCAGTGCCGTCGCCTTGTTGAAGAAGTAGCCGTCGTCCTTCGCGTACATCGCCGCGACACGCACGCCCAGCGTGTCGCCGAGCGGACCCGACATGATCAGCTCGCCGCGCTTCTCGCGTGCCTCGAAGCCGTAGATGGCGCGGGCGATCAGCTCGGGTTCGAGACCCGGGTCGGCGGTGCGGATCGCGATCACGCCGCCGGGGCTGTTCTTGCCGAAGAACAGCGCCTGCGGTCCCTTGAGCACTTCGATCTGGGCCATGTCGAACACGCCGACCGAATAGGAAGCGCCTTGCGTGAGCTGGAGGCCGTCGATGTTGAGCGAGACCGACTGGTCGACGCCCGCGTCGAGCGTCGAGGTGCCGACGCCGCGCAGCGAGATCTGCGTGCCGACGGTGAGCACGTTGCCGCCCACCTGAAGGCCCGCGACCTTCTCGGTCAGCGCGTTGATGTCGTTGACCTGCGATTGCTGCAGTTCCTCGCCCGAGATCACGGTCTCGATGACAGGCACCTGCAGCACCGATTCCTGCCGCTTGCGCGCCGTGACGATGATGTCGCCCTTTTCGACCCGCGCGCTTTGCGGTGCGTCCTGCGCCGCGGCCGGCGCGGTCCATGCGATGACGCCGCCGGCAGCGGCGGCAAGCAAAAATGCCTTACCCATTTGCCCTCCCCTCGAACCTTCGAACGGGACGGGCCTGCGCCGACGGCGCAAGAAACGCTCATCCCGTGTCGCGCCGGCGGTAATCGGTGTCGTGTTCCCGTCCGGCGTGGCGGTTCATGCACCGAATCATGGGGCGGGCAGCGGCAGATGATGCGAAAAGCGTCGATTTGAGGCGCGACGCGGCGCCGTTTTCCAGCGTGATCTCGCGCTATTGCGGCCTTGGACAAGAGCAGCGCCGGCGCGGGCATGGCGGGATCTGGCCCGCCTCGCGCGCCGAAGCCGCCCGCGCCAGCCTCGGCGGCGCGTGCGACCCGCGCCCGTTCAGGCCTTCACGTCGTCCCACTCGGGGTGCTTCTTGAAGGCGGCGACAACGTAGCTGCACAAGGGCTTTACCTTGAAGTCGTTCTCCCGCGCGTCGGCGATGAGCGCCTCGACCAGACGCGCAGCGACGCCGCGTCCGCCGATCTCCGGCGGGACGAGCGTATGGTCGGCGACATGCACGCCGTCGCGCTCGACCCAGGTCAGGCGGCCGATGTGTTCGCTGTCGGCAAGGTGCGCCTGGTATTCGCCCGCGTCGCCGCGGTCTTGCTTGGTGATGGTCAGGCCGGTCATGACAATGCTCCTGTTACCGGTCGGCGCGCTTGACGACAGCGCGATCCGCTCGCAGGCGATATGGCCATGAAGTTCATGTCCGACAATGCCGCCGCCGTTCATCCCGATGTCTGGAGCGCGATGCTCGCCGCGGACTCCGCCGATTCGCCCTACGACAACGACGCGCTCAGCCGCGAGCTGGATGCCGCGTTCACGCAGCTTTTCGGGCGCGAGTGCGCCGCGCTCTGGGTCGCGACCGGAACCGCGGCGAACTGCCTCGCGCTCGCCGCGATGTGCGCGCCGCACGGAGCGGTCGTGTGCCATCGCGAGGCGCATATCGAGGTCGACGAAGCCGGCGCGCCGGGGTTCTTCATGCACGGCGCCAAGCTGATCCTTGCCGAGGGCGCGCATGCCAAGCTGACCCCCGAAGCGGTGGCCGCGGTGGTCGAACCGATCCGCGACGACGTCCACCAGGTGCAGCCCTACGCGGTCTCGATCACCCAGGCGAGCGAGTACGGCTGCGTCTACCGGCCCGGCGAACTCGCCGCGCTCTCGGGCTATGTAAAGGAACGCGGGCTCGGCCTCCACGTTGACGGCGCGCGCTTCGCCAATGCCGTCGCCCACCTCGGCTGCGCGCCCGCCGAAGCCTGCGCCGGGGCCGATGCGCTCAGCTTCGGGTTCGTCAAGAACGGCGGCCTCGGCGCCGAGGCGATCGTCTTCTTCGACCCCGAGATGGCGCATGTCGTGCGCTATCGCCGCAAGCGCGCGGGACACCTCCAGTCGAAGGGCCGGTTCATGGCCGCGCAGATCCTGGCGATGCTCGACGACGGGCTCTGGCTCACGAACGCCCGCGCGGCGAACGCCGCCGCGAGCGAGATCGCGGCCGCCGCCGGCGCGCGCCTGCTTCACCCGGTCGAGGCCAACGAGGTCTTTCTCAGCGTGACGGCGGCCGAGCGCGCGGCGCTGCGCGCGCAAGGCTTCGAATTCTACGACTGGGGCGCGGATGCTGCGCGCCTCGTCACCGCCTGGGACGCCGACGGCGACCATGTCGCCGCGCTGGCCGGGGCGATCGAGGCGCTATGACGGCGGACGCGCCGCACACCTTGCTCCAGCCGAAGATCGCCCTTCCGTTCCTGCTGGTCTGCCTGATCTGGGGTTCGACCTGGCTGGTCATCACCGATCAGATCGGCGACGTCCCGGCGAGCTGGTCGGTCGCCTACCGCTTCGCCCTGGCGACGCCGGCGATGTTCGCGGTCGCGCTGGCGATGAAGCGCAGCCTGCGGGTCGGCCGGGCCGGGCACGGGCTCGCCGCGGTGGTCGGAGCGACGCAGTTCTTCGGCAACTACACCTTCGTCTATCGCGCCGAACTCTACCTCACCTCGGGGATCGTGGCGCTGATGATCGGCCTGATGCTCGTGCCCAACGCGATCCTGGGCCGTATCCTGCTGCGCCAGCCCATCACGCGCGGCTTCGTTCTGGGCAGCGCGATCGCGATCGCGGGGCTCGCGTTGATGCTCGTGCACGAGGCGCGCGCCGCGCCGGTCGCGGGCAACGTTGCCCTTGGTATCCTCTTCGCGGTGATCGCGATGCTCTGCGCATCGGTCTCCAACGTGGTGCAGGCCAACGAGACCGGGCGCGCGCTGCCGATGGTCAGCCTGCTCGCCTGGGCGATGCTCTACGGCACCGCGATCGACATCGCCGTCGCCTGGGCGAGCGCCGGACCGCCGGTCTTGCCCGACCGGCCGCGCTACTGGGCGGGGACGGCCTACCTCGCGCTGTTCGGCTCGGTGGTCACTTTCCCCCTCTACTACACGCTGATTCGCCAGCTCGGCGCGGGCCGCGCGGCCTACAACGGCGTGGTCGTGGTGGTGATCGCGATGCTGCTCTCGACGGCGTTCGAGGGCTATCGCTGGACGGCGCTGGCAACGTCGGGCGCGGTGCTGGCGATGGCGGGGCTGGTCGTGGCCTTGAGGGCGCGCAACCCGGCGGCGAAGTCGGGATAGGCCGGACGCCAGCCGAGCACGCGCTTGGCCTTGCCGTTGGCGACGCGGCGGTTCTCGGCATAGAAGCCGCGCGCCATCGGTGAAAGCCCTGCCTCGTCGATCGACTGCAGCGGCGGCGGCGCCACGCCGAGCAGCGCGCAGGCCGCTTCCACCAGCCGGTTCTGGCTGCACGGCAGGTCGTCGGCGAGGTTGTAGGCGCCGCCCGGCGCTTCGAGCCCGCGCAGGACCGCTGCGGCGATATCGGCGACATGGATGCGGCTGAAGACTTGTCCAGGCAGGTCGATGCGATGCGCGCGGCCCTCGCGGATGCGATCGAACACGCTGCGCCCCGGCCCGTAGATGCCGGGAAGGCGATAGACCCGCGCGCCGAGATCGCACCAGGCGGCATCGGCCTCGGCGCGCGCCACGCGCCGGCCGGTTCCGGTCGGCGAACTTTCGTCGACCCAGGCGCCGCCGGCATCGCCGTAGACGCCCGTCGAGGAGAGGTAGGACAACGGCTTGCCGGCCAGCGCCGCGCCATAGCGGTCGAGCACGGGGTCGAGCCCCTGGCCGCCCGGCGGCACGGAGGACAGCACGTGATCGGCATCGGCGAGCGCCATGCGCACCGTGCCTTCGTCGTCGAACCCGATGTCTCCCTCGCGTCCGGTCGCGACGACTTCCCAGCCTTGCGTGGGAAGAAGGCGGGCGACATGGCCGGCGGCGTAGCCGAGGCCGAAAATGAACATGCGCGGCATCGTCCCATTCCTAGCGTCAATCGCCGCGCGGACGAAAGACGCCTTACATTCCGCGCGCGAAGGCCTACGTAGCGCGGATGGATATCGCCAGCAGACCTTCAGAGCCCGCAGCCAATCCCGAAATCGCCGACGCCGCGCCGCCGCCGACCGCGCCGCCGGTGATTCGCCGCGAAGACTATCTCGCGCCGCCCTGGCTGGTCCCGGACATCGCGCTCGACTTCGCGCTCGGCCTCGATTCGACGCGAATCGCCTCCAAGCTTTCGGTTCGCCGCAATCCCGAGGGCAACGGCGAGGCGACGCTGCGGCTCAACGGCGACGGCCTCGCTCCGGCCTCGGTCAAGGTCGACGGCGAAGCGATCGACGACTGGCGCCTCGACGGCCCCGACCTGCTTCTCGACCTTGCCGGCGACGCGCACACGGTCGAGATCGAGACCGTGGTGAATCCGGCGGCGAACAGCCAGCTCATGGGCCTTTATGCCTCGAGCGGCATGCTGTGCACGCAATGCGAGGCCGAGGGCTTCCGCCGCATCACCTTCTTTCCCGACCGGCCCGACGTCCTGTCGGTCTACCGGGTGCGCATGGAGGGCGACAAGGCCGCCTTCCCGATTCTGCTTTCGAACGGCAATTGCGAGGGCCGGGGCGAGACCGCCGAGGGCCGCCACTGGGCCGAGTGGCACGATCCCTGGCCCAAGCCGAGCTACCTCTTCGCGCTGGTCGCAGGCGCGCTCGTCGCCAATTCGGACAGCTTCACCACTCGCTCGGGCCGCGAGGTCGCGCTCAACATCTGGGTCCGCCCCGGCGACGAGGCGCGCACCGATCACGCGATGGCCTCGCTCAAGGCGGCGATGAAGTGGGACGAGGAGGCTTTCGGCCGCGAATACGACCTCGACCTCTTCAACATCGTCGCGGTCTCCGACTTCAACATGGGGGCGATGGAGAACAAGGGGCTCAACGTCTTCAACACGCGCTACGTCCTCGCCGACCCCGAGACCGCGACCGACGCCGACTACGACGGCATCGAGGGCGTGATCGGCCACGAATACTTCCACAACTGGTCGGGCAACCGCGTCACTTGCCGCGACTGGTTCCAACTCAGCCTCAAGGAAGGCTTCACCGTGCTGCGCGACCAGATGTTCAGCGCCGCCATGGGATCGGAGGCGGTCAAGCGCATCGAGGACGTACGCGTGCTCCGCGCGGCGCAGTTCCCGGAGGATTCGGGCCCGCTGGCGCATTCGATCCGGCCCGACTCGTACCAGGAGATCTCGAACTTCTACACCGCGACGGTCTACAACAAGGGCGCCGAGGTGATCCGCATGATGCGCACCATGGCAGGCCCTGAGCGGTTCCGCGCGGGCACCGACCTCTATTTCGAGCGTCACGACGGCGAGGCCGCGACCTGCGAGGACTTCGTCAAGGCGATCGAGGACGGCGCCGAACTGGATCTCGAGCAGTTCCGCCTGTGGTACGCGCAGGCGGGCACGCCGCAGGTCCACGCCAAGCTGATCCACGAAAACGGCTTCGCCACGCTCAAGCTCACCCAGACCGTTCCCGCGACGCCGGGCCAGCCGAACAAGCAGCCGATGCCGATTCCGCTCAAGATCGCGTTGTTCGACCGCGAGACCGGCAAGCACCACGGCGAGGAACTGGTCGTGCTCGAGAAGGAGAGCCAGGACTTTGCCTTCAAGGGCTACCTGCGCCCGCCGGTGCTCTCCATCAACCGCGGCTTTTCCGCGCCGGTCTCGATCGAGGACGATCGGCCCGCCGAGGATCTGGTGTTCCTCGCCGCGCGCGACGATGATCCCTTCGCGCGCTACGAGGCGATGCAGAGCCTCGTCGTCCAGCACCTGATCAAGGCGGTCGGCGGTGAACTCGAGGAGCGCGCGCGCGACGTCGAGCGCGACGCGGTGAGCCAGGCGTTCGAATCGGTGCTCGACGACGATTCGCTCGAGGATCTCATGCGCGGCGAGCTGATGATCCTGCCCGCCGAGGGCTATCTCGCCGAACAGCTTCCCGTCGCCGATCCCAGCGCCATCCATGCCGAGCGCGAGGCGCTCAAGGCTTGGCTCGGCGAGGAACTGCAGGACGACTTTTGCGACCTGCACGACCGCGTCTCGGCCGTGCCCTACAGCCGCGACGCGACCGCGCGGGGCGCGCGCAAGGTCAAGTCGGTCTCGCTGCAATACATCGCCGCCGGCGACCCCGAGGAAGGCGCGGCGCGCGCCCTTGCGCAATATCGCGGCGCCGACAACATGACCGACCGGCAGGGCGCATTGCTGGTGCTCGCCAGCCTCGACGCGCCCGAGCGCGACGAGGCCCTGGCCGACTTCTACAAGCGCTATCAGGGCAATGCGCTCGTCATCGACAAGTGGTTCTCGCTGCAGGCGGGCTCGTTCCATCCCCAGGTGATCGAGCACGTCCAGGCGCTGGCCGGGCACCCCGATTTCACCATGAGCAACCCCAACCGGGTGCGCGCGCTGTACATGGCCTTCGCGGTCAATCCGCATGGCTTCCACGCGGCGAGCGGCGAGGGCTACCGCATCATCGGCGATCTCATTCGCCGGCTCGATCCGATCAACCCGCAGACCGCGGCGCGCTTCGTGCCCTCGCTCGGCCGCTGGCGCCGCATCGAGCCGCGCCGTTCGGCGCTGATGCGCGCCGAGCTGGAGCGAATCGCGGCCTCGCCCTCGCTCTCGCGTGATGTCGTCGAGCAGGTGAGCAAGAGCCTGGCCTCGTCTCCGGAATGACCGATACGGTTGCCGCCGCGGTCGACGTTTTGCGGGCGCGGGCACTGGAGGGTGTCGCCCACGGCTTTCTCGGGCGGGGCGGCGGCGTGTCGACGGGCGCCATGGCCGGCCTCAATGTCGGCCACGGTTCGGGCGACGATCCGGCGCTCATTGCCGAGAACCGGCGCCGCGCGCGCGAGGCGGTCATGCCCGGCGCCCCGCTGCTGACGGTCTATCAGGTCCATTCGCCCGACTGCGTCGTCGTCGCGGCGCCCTGGCACGATGAGGCGCGTCCGCGGGCCGATGCGCTCGTGACCGACCGGCCCGGGCTCCTGCTCGGCATTCTCACCGCCGACTGCGCGCCGGTGCTGCTCGCAGACCGCGAGGCGGGCGTCGTCGGCGCGGCTCATGCCGGCTGGAAAGGCGCGCTCGGCGGCGTGACCGATGCCACGATCGCGCGGATGTGCGAACTCGGCGCGCGGCCCGAGCGGATCGCGGCCGCCGTTGGCCCCTGCATCGCCCAGCCGAGCTACGAAGTCGACGACGGCTTCCGTGCCCGGTTTCTCGAACGCGATGCCGCTTGCGGCGCCCACTTCGCCGCCGGGGCTGCAGGCCACTGGCAGTTCGATCTCGAGGGTTTCGTGGCCGACCGCCTGGCGGCCGCCGGGATCGCCCGTGTCGAGCGCCTCGCGCGCGACACTTATGCCGATCCGGCGCGCTTCTATTCGTACCGCCGCGCCACGCATCGGGGCGAACCGTCGTACGGTCGCCAGATCTCTCTCATCGGTCTCGCCGCAGCCTCCTGAGGACAGAGCCAAAAAGGCGGTTGGCAGGTGCGTTTTTCGCGTCTATCAGCCCCCCAAGTCGGCATGCGACCGGGCCCGTGCCCATGCGCAAGTCGGTTTCGGGGGGTTACCAAGCGTACCACGTTTCACGTTTCCAGCCTGCATGCGGGGATCGGCAGCGGGCGTTGAGGCAAGGCAAGGTCGAACATGGCACAAGAAGCGGTCACTGACACTCCGGATGACGTCACCGGAGAAGGAGTGCGGCGTCGCGACTTTATCAACATCGCCGCTGTCAGCGCGGCGGGTGTTGCGGGCGTTTCGCTCCTGGTTCCGTTGATCAGTCAGATGGCGCCGTCGGCCGACGTGCTCGCCGCCAGCTCGACCGAAGTCGATATCTCCGCGATCCAGCCCGGCCAGGCGATCAAGGCGGTGTTCCGCAAGCAGCCGGTCTTCATCCGCAATCTCACTCCCAAGGAAATCGCCGCGGCCAACGCGGTCAACATTTCCAGCCTGCGTGATCCGCAGACGCTCGCCGAGCGGACCAAGGAAGGCAAGGAGAACTGGCTGATCACCATGGGCGTGTGCACACACCTGGGCTGCGTGCCGCTCGGCGCCGGCGAGGGCGAGAACCGCGGCGAATTCGGCGGCTACTTCTGCCCCTGCCACGGCTCGTCCTACGATACCGCCGCGCGCATCCGCAAAGGTCCGGCCCCGAAGAACCTCGAGGTTCCGGAATACGAATTCACATCCGATACCGTCGTCAAGATCGGCTGAGCCAAGAGAGAGGATCACACACGATGAGCTTTCCCTGGGCCAAGGAATACACGCCGTCCCATCCCTTCATGAAGTGGGTGGACGAGAAGCTGCCGCTGCCGCGCCTCGTCTACAACTCGGTGGGCACGGGCTACCCGGTTCCGCGTAACCTCAACTATTTCTGGAACTTCGGGTTCCTCGCGATCGTGTGCCTCGCGCTGCAGATCGTGACCGGCATCGTGCTCGCCATGCACTACGCCGCGAACCAGACGGTGGCGTTCGATTCGGTCGAGCACATCATGCGCGACGTGAACTGGGGCTGGATGCTGCGCTACGCACACGCCAATGGCGCCTCGGCCTTCTTCGTGGTGATCTACATCCACATCTTCCGCGGCTTTTTCTACGGTTCCTACAAGGCGCCGCGCGAGATGGTGTGGCTGCTGGGCGTCGTCATCTTCCTGCTGATGATGGCCACCGCGTTCATGGGCTACGTGCTCCCCTGGGGCCAGATGAGCTTCTGGGGCGCCAAGGTCATCACCGGCCTGTTCTCCGCGATCCCGCTGGTCGGCGAGCCGCTGCAGCAGTGGCTGCTCGGCGGCTTCGCGCCCGATAATGCCGCGCTCAACCGCTTCTTCTCGCTGCACTACCTGCTGCCTTTCGTGATCGTCGGCGTGGTCGTGCTGCACATCTGGGCGCTGCACATCCCCGGGTCGAGCAATCCGACCGGCGTCGAGGTCAAGACCGAGAGCGACACCGTTCCGTTCTATCCCTACTACATCGCCAAGGACGGCTGGTTCATCGGCCTCGCCGCGCTGCTCTACTGCGTGATGCTGTTCTTCTTCCCGAACGCGCTCGGCCACCCGGACAACTACATTCCGGCCAACCCGATGAGCACGCCGGCGCACATCGTTCCCGAATGGTACTTCTGGCCGTTCTACGCGATCCTGCGCGCCTTCACCTCGGACTTCTTCTTCATTCCGGCCAAGCTGATGGGCGTGCTCGCCATGTTCGGCGCGATCCTCGTGTGGTTCGTCCTGCCCTGGCTCGACAAGTCGCCGGTGCGCTCGGGTTCGTATCGCCCGATGTTCAGGAAGTTCTTCTGGTTCGGTCTCATCCCGGCGATGGCGGTGCTGTTTTATTGCGGCGGCGCCCCGGCCGAGGAACCCTACGTGATGCTGAGCCAGATCGCGGCGCTCTACTACTTCGCGCACTTCCTCATCGTCCTGCCGGTTCTCTCGGCGATCGAGCGACCGAGCCCGCTGCCCTATTCGATCACCGAGGCCGTTCTCGGTCACGATGACAGCGCCACCCTGGCTCCGGCCGAGTAAGACACAGCAAGACGGAAAGACGTAGCCATGGCACGCATCATCTCCATCCTCGTCGGGCTGTTCTTCACGATCGCGCTGCTGTGGTCGTTCGGCAACGGCGCCTATATCGCGATCACCGAGCCCGCCCCGGCGACCGCGGAGCACGAGTTCCACCGCCATCCCAAGGCCGTGCATTTCGCCAGCGACGGCGCTTTCGGCAAGTTCGACCGCCAGCAGCTCCAGCGCGGCTTCCAGGTCTACAAGGAAGTTTGCTCCGCGTGCCACGGGCTGAGCCACGTCGCGTTCCGTGACCTCACCCAGATCGGCTACTCGGACGCCGAGGTGAAGGCCATCGCGGCGGGCTTCCAGGTTCCGGGGATCGATCCGGTCACCGGCGAGGACGCGCTGCGCCCCGGCATGCCGACCGACTACTTCCCCAAGCCTTTCGCCAACGACGTCGCCGCGCGCGCCGCGAACAACAACGCGGTCCCGCCCGATCTCTCGCTGATGACCAAGGCGCGGCACAACGGCGGCCCCTACGTCTACTCGCTGCTGACCGGCTTCCAGGACCAGCCCGTCGAGCTCCTGAAGGAGTTCCCCGAGGCCAAGACGCCGGCCGGGCTTCACTACAATCCCTACTTCGCGAACCTGAACCTCGCGATGGCCCCGCCGCTGACCGCCGAAGGCCAGGTCTCTTACAGTGACGGCACCAAGGCGACGGTCGACCAGATGGCCAAGGACGTGTCGGCCTTCCTGATCTGGACCGCCGAGCCCAAGCTCGAGAAGCGCAAGCAGACCGGCTGGCCGGTGCTCGGCTTCCTGCTCTTCGCGACGGTGCTGGGCTACATGTCCTACCGCACGATCTGGGCCGGCAAGAAAAAGAAGAAGGCCTGAACGATCCTTCGCACGAGCGACAATCGGCGCCCCTCCATCCCCGCGATGGCAGGGGCGCCTTGCATTTGGAGCCGGGGGTGACCGAGGACGAACTGAAGGCCCTCGTTCGGGCCGTTCCCGATTTTCCCAAGCCCGGGATCATGTTCCGCGACATCACTACGCTGATCGGCAACGGCCCTGGCCTCGCAGCCGCCGTGCGTCTGCTCGCCGATCGCGCCGAGGCGGCCGGGGCCGATCTCATCGCGGGGATCGAGGCGCGCGGCTTCATCTTCGGCGCCGCGGTCGCGAGCCGGCTGGGGCTCGGCTGCGTGCCGGTGCGCAAGCCGGGCAAGCTGCCCGTCCCGGTGCTCGCGATCGATTACGCGCTCGAATACGGCACCGACACGCTCGAGGTCGATCCCGACGCGGTCGGCGATGGCCGCAAGGTCGTCCTCATCGATGATCTCATCGCCACCGGCGGCACCGCCCACGCCGCCGCGCAGCTTTTGCGCCGCGCCGGCGGAGTGGTCGAGACCGCGCTCTTCGCCATCGACCTGCCCGACCTTGGCGGTGCCGACAAGCTGCGCGCCGATGGCGTTGCGGTCGATGCGCTCATGCGCTTCGCGGGAGACTGACGGCGCGCGAAGCGCCGCGAGGCGGCCGGGATGGGCTCGTCGAGCCGAAGTTCGGTCCGATCATGTCGATCGCCATTGCGTCAATCCGGGCCTTTTGGCTGCTGGTCATGATGACCAAACCCGCCTGCGATCGCGCGGCTGTCGGCGGTCACCGACGATCGAGCCGCCACCGCGAACCTCGCTCATCGCAAACCGCCGCTCATGCCGACCGTGGCCTTCGGGCGGGCGCTCAAGCCGCGACAGGGTCCTTCGCCGGGCTGTCCTTGCCCTTGCCCTTACCCTTGCCCTTGTCCGGCGCGTCGCCTTTCTTCGCCTCGGCCTCGTCGACCAGCGTTTGCACCGCCTTCGAGGTCGCCACGGTGCCGATTTCGTTCAGCGCGAAGTGGTTCGCCTCGATCTCGCCCAGGTCGTAGACGTAGTTGACCATGACCCCGTGCGCCTGACGCTGGCCGTTCTCGGACAAGTCGGCGTTGGCGTGGATCGCCTCGAGCCGCGCGCCGTTGCCGAGGTGGAAGCGCGCGACGGGGTCCTTCGGCTGGCCGCCTCGGCCCTTGGCGGTGACGAGGTACTGCGCGGCAAGCGCGCGCAGATCCTTGGCCCCGGGAACCCGAGCGGCGTCGCCCTGCTCCTTGGCGAGCCACTTGGCGAAACCGGGCACCGGCGAAAGCGTCGCGAAAGTCTTGAGGTGCGGCAACTCCTCGCGCAGCAGGCCGACCACGCGCTTGATCAGATAGTTGCCGAAGGGAATTCCGCGCAGGCCCGTGCGGCAGTTGTTGATCGAATAGAAGATCGCGCACGAGGCGTCGCGCGGCTCGGTCACGGTGCGTTCCTCGGCGATGATCTGGTGGATGCCGCTGGGCAGCGACTCGGTCAGCGCGACTTCGACGAAGATCAGCGGATCGTCCATCATCTGCGGATGAAAGAAGCCGTAGCAGCGCCGGTCGACCGGCTCCACCCGGCGGCGCAAGTCCCCCCAGCCGTGGATCTCGTGCACGGCTTCGTAGCGGATGATGCGCTCGAGCAGTGAGGCGGGCGAGTCCCAGCCGATTCGGCGAAGTTCGAGGAAGCCGGCGTTGAACCAGGTCGTGAACGCGCTTTCCATCTCGCGATCGAAGGCGCTGATGCCGGGCGAGCCCTTCGGCGCGGAGAGCAAGTCTTCGCGCATGTCGATCAGCCGCTGGGTGCCCTGCGGCGCGAGATTGAGCAGGCGGATCAGCTTCTGGCTGGGCGATTCGGTCGCTTCGTTGAGCGCGCGCGCGCCATCTTCGTCGCGCTTGGCCTGCCACTGGGCGATAGCCTTGTCGATCGCCTCGGCGTCGGCCGGGTGCAGATCGTGGATCTTGGCGAGAAATTCGTGCCGGGCGGCGGTGTCGCTGGCCTCGTAGAGGTCGAAGAAGGCCGAGGCGAGCGCCGGGCCCGAAGCGCGGCCGCGCAGCGACAGCAGCGCATCGGCGAGATCGAGCAGGCTCTCGCCGCTCGCCGGCCGCGGCGCGACGCCGATGCCGCGCAGCAGCTTGCCGAGCCCGGATGTCATGAGCAGGTCGAGCGCGCTTCTCCTGCGGGCGACCGGCTGGCTCGAATTGCGCACCTTGCCTTTTGTGCTGGCGTTCATGCTTGCTGGGTTCCTCGATCTGCGGCCTCTCGGGCCGATGCCACGAATCGCATCCTAGCATGATCCGAACGATTGCGCCTTGCCGTCTACCGGGCCACGGGCACGGATCGCCGGTGCGCGATGCAATTGAGCGATTGACGAGCGACCGGCGCTCGTGGCAAGCGCTACCGGCTCACGGCAAGCGGGTATAGCTTAGTGGTAAAGCCCTAGCCTTCCAAGCTAGTTATGCGGGTTCGATTCCCGCTACCCGCTCCATCTTCCCGTCCAGCCGCGTCCGTATCTGGCTGGACATCCCTCTAAAATCCACGGTATTCAGAGGCATATCAGGCCGCACTCGTTCACCCGCGTCCATATCTAGCCGCCCACCGATGGGGGTATGATGTGCGGCGCTGGGGGTATGCGAGGGCAAGCCATGGCGCTGAAAGACGTTGCAATTCGACAGGCGAAACCGGCGGCGAAGCAATACAAGCTCGCCGATGGGGCGGGCCTCTATCTGCTTGTGACGCCAGCGGGCGGAGAGCTCTGGCGGCTGAAATACCGCTTGGCTGGCAAGAAAAGCTGGCGGCCTTCGGTGCCTATCCCGAAGTGAGCCTTGCCGACGCCCGCAAGCGCCGGGACGAGGCGCGAGAGCAAATCGCCGCAAACAAAGAGCCGTCGCGGGAGAAACGGCGGGCGAAGGTCCGCCAGCGGGCAGAGGCGATGAACACCTTTGCCGTCATCTCTGCCGAGTATTGCGCCAAGCGGAAAAGGACGGGCAGGACGGCTGGGCACCTGCCACGGCCAAGCGGAGCGAATACCTGCTGTCCCGCTTGAATGCCGCCCTGGGCAGCCTGCCGATAGGCGAGATCGAACCTGCCGACATTCTGGCCGCCGTCCGCAAGATCGAAGCCAAGGGGACGCTGGAGAGCGCCCGCCGGACATTGCAGCTTGCGGGCATGGTGTTCCGCTATGCGGTGGCGACGGCGCGGCTGGCCTCCGATCCTACCCGCGATCTGCGCGGGGCACGGCAACGCCCAAGGTGACGCACTACGCGGCCATCCTTGAGCCGGTGAAGGGGGGGGAGCTGCTGCGCGCCACAGACGGCTATGAAAGCCTCGGGCTTACCCGGCTGGCACTGCAACTGGCTCCCCCATGTCTTTGTGCGGCCCGGTGAGCTGCGCCATGCCCGATGGGATGAAATCGACCTGGACGGGGCGCTCTGGACCATCCCAGCCGAGAAAACCAAGATGCGGAAGGATCACCGCGTTCCATTGTCCCGGCAGGCCGTGGCGATCCTGCGAGAGATTCACGCCCTCACCGGCCCGGCTGGCTATGTCTTTCCCTCTGTCCGCACCCGTGCCCGCCCCATGAGCGAGAACACGTTGAATGCCGGGCTGCGGCGGCTGGGCTACGCCAGCGACGAGATGACCGCCCACGGGTTCCGGGCCATGGCCGCAACGCTGCTGAACGAAAGCGGCAAGTGGCACCCGGATGCCATCGAGCGGGCACTTGCCCATGGCGATGCTGACAAGGTGCGGGCCGCCTACACGCGAGGTGCTTACTGGCAGGAACGGGTGGAAATAGCCCAATGGTGGAGCGACCATCTCGATACACTGCGCAAGGGCGCGGACGTTGTTCCGATCAATCGTGCGAAGGGGAAAGGGAAAAATGAACCTCGATGGCCGTGATCGAACAAGAGCAGGTCTGCCTCGGTTCCGTCAGAACGAACGCCGGTTGGGCGGCGGCTGATCGCAAAAGTCATTCCCGGCTGAGGATTTGTCGGGGCCGCGGAGTCTTGCGTCCACAGCAAGGAGCCGCGCACCAAATGGACCTCGATCGAAAGCTGGTTCGCGACCGATACGCCGGGATCTTCGGCGCCGCGGTCGAACCTCATTTCCGCGAATTTCTCAGCCGGAGCGGCAGCGAGGGCCCGACCGCCGTGCTCGGCTATGCCCGCGCCGGCGCGGAGCCGCTGTTCCTCGAGCGCTATCTGGACGAGCCGGTCGAGCGGCTGGTCGGGGCTGCTTTCGGACGGCCGATCGCACGCGACCAGATCGTCGAACTGGGCAACCTTGCGGCCTGCAACGGCTGGGCGCTGGTGCGGCTTTGGGGCGAGGCGGCCAACGATCTGGGCGGCGCCATGGAATTCGCCGTGGCCACGTTGACCGCGCCGCTCAGGGATATGTTCCGGCGCATGGGCATTCCCGTCATGCCGCTGGCCCGGGCCACCGCGGATCGCGCCGGCAGCGCCGGGTGGGGGGACTATTACCAGACCGACCCGCTGGTCTGCGCGGGGCGCATCGCCGAAGGGCAGGCAGCGATCCTGCGCTTCCTCGCTGGCCGCCGCGCGCGAGCCGCCGCGTGACGGCGCTGGCCGCGGCGCTGCGCCGCCATGCCGCCGCCGGTCCCGAGCGCATCTGCCTCGATCCCGTGGGCGGGCCGCCGGTGACCTACGCGCGCCTGCTTGCCGATGCCGGCGCACTGGCGGACCGGCTCAGGGACGCGCTCGATCCCGGCTCGCCCGTCGCGGTTCGGCTGGACCATGGGACCAGCGAAGTGCTGCTCGAGCTGGCCTTGCTCGACGCCGGCATTCCGGTGCTTTCACTGCCCTCGTTCTTCACGCCGGAGCAGGCATCGCGGGCGATGGCGGTGAGCGGCGTCCAGGCGATCTTCGAGGGACCCGACCCCTGTGACTTCGCGCGGCGGCAGCTCCCGTCAGCGATGCTGCCCGAGGACACCGCGCGGATCACCTTCACCTCGGGCTCGACCGGCGATCCCAAGGGCCTGTGCCTCTCGGCGGATCACATGCTCCAGGTTGCCGCCAGCGTGGTTGAAGCCGTCGGCGCGCGCCATGCCGGGCGCCACCTCGCCCTGCTGCCCCCGGGCGTCTTGCTGGAAACCGTTGCGGGTCTGTTCGCAACGCTCCTGGCAGGCGGGACTTATGTATGCCCCTCGCAGGGTCTCGCCGGTCTTGCCGATCCGTTCCGGCCCGACTTCGGAGCGATGCTCGACGGGATCGAGCGCTGGAAGATCACCTCGCTGATCCTCGTGCCGGAATATCTCGCGGGGCTGGTGCAGGCGATCGAGGCGAGTGGCCGCCGCCTGCCCGCCCTGACGATCGTCGCGGTCGGCGGCGCCCGCGTGCCGCCAGCGCTGGTGCGGCGCGCCCGCGCGCTCGGGCTGCCGGTGCGCCAAGGCTACGGCATGACCGAGTTCGGCTCGGTCGTGGCGCTCGAAGAGGAACTGCCGGGCGAGGCCGGATCGGCCGGCCGGCCGTTGCCGCATGTGACCGCCCGGATCGCCGCCGATGGCGAGATCCTGCTTACCGGGCAGCGCTACCTCGGGGCGATCGGCGAGCCGGCCTCGCCTGCCGGGGAGTTCGCGACCGGCGATCTGGGACGGCTCGATGCGCAAGGCCGCCTCTGGATCGAAGGACGCAAATCGAACCTGATCGTCACCAGCCATGGCCGCAACGTCTCGCCAGAGTGGGTCGAGGAAGCGCTGCTGTTCCAGCCAGAGGTCGCGCAGGCGATGGTCCACGGCGACGGCCTGCCGCGCCCAGCCGCGCTGTTGGTCCCGGCCGATCCGAACGCCGATCTCGAAGCGGCGGTCCGGCGCGCCAACGCGCGTCTGCCGGCCTATGCCCAGGTCGGCGCGTGGCGGGAAGTCGCCCACTTCACGCCGATGAACGGCCAGCTCACCGCGAACGGCCGGTTGCGGCGCCGGGTCATCGCCGAATGCTGGCTGGACGAGCCGCTTGGCTTCTTCAGGCAGCTCGAGGCCGGGACGGTGCGCGAGCGGCTGCGTTTCCTTTCGGTGCCGCAAGTCCGGGCCGGGCTTGCCGGCGCCATCACCGTCGGCACTTATCGCGCCTATCTGGCGCAGGCCTGGCACCATGTGCGGCACACCGTTCCCCTGATGCGCGAGGCGCGGGCCCGGCTGACCGACCGGCCCGAGCTGGTCGCCGCGCTCGACGAATACATTGCCGAGGAAATCGGTCACGACGAGTGGATCCTGTCCGACATAAGGGCGGCCGGCGGTGATGCCGAAGCGGTTCGGGCCAGCGAGCCGGCTCCGGCGACGGCGGCCATGATCGGGCATGCCTATGACCGGATCAGGAACGGCAATCCCGTCTCCTTCTTCGGCATGGTCTATGTGCTCGAAAGCGTCAGCGTCGCGCTGGCGCAGCGCGGGGCGAGCGCGGTCGCCGAAAGCCTGGGGCTGCCGCCCGAGGCCTTCACTTACCTGACTTCTCACGGCGGGCTCGACCAGGAACATCTCGGCTTCTTCGCCTGCCTCGTCGACGCGCTCGAGCGCCGCGAAGACCGCGACGCCATCGTGGCGATGGCGCGCGACATGTTCGGACTGTTCGGCGGCGTATTCGCGGGTCTCGAGCTGGAGGCGCTCGATGTCGCCGCTTGACGGGAAAAGCGTCGCCATCACCGGCGCGGCGGGCGGGCTCGGCGCGCCGGTCGCGCGGATGCTGCGCGCGGCCGGAGCGCATGTAACGGGAATCGACCGCGCGGAGTGCATGGACTGCGACGCCAGCATCGTCACCGATCTCGCCGATGACACATGCCTGCACGAACTGGCGGAGCGCCTCGCGGCGCGGACTCCCGACGTCCTCGTCAATGTCGCCGGGATCATGCGGTTCGGACTGCATGAGAGCCAGCCCGACGAGGCGCTGGCGCTGTGCTATCGCGTGAACCTTGTCGTTCCGGCGATCCTCGCCCGGGCGGTCGCGGCACCGATGCAGGCCCGCGGCAGCGGGCAGATCGTCAACATCGGTTCGGTGCTCGGATCAATTCCCTATCCGTGGTTCGCCGCCTATTCGAGCAGCAAGGCCGGGCTCGCCGCGCTCAGCCAGGCGCTGCGCCGCGAGCTGGCGGGCACGGGCGTCACCGTGACCCACGTCAATCCTCGCGCGGCCAAGACCCCGTTCAACAACGCGCAGGTCAACCGCTTCCTCGAGATCACCGGCATGAAAGCCGATGAGCCGGACTGGGTCGCCCGGCGGATCGCATCGGCCATCCTGGGGCGCCGCGAAACCGTGTCGATCGGTTTCATGGAGCGCATCTACGCCGCGCTCAACGCGGTCTCGCCGCGCCTGATCGACACGGGTCTCGCCGCGCAGGTGCGCCGCGCCCGAGCCGAATTTTCCGGACAAATGGAAGGAGCCTGAAGCCATGAAAATTCTCAATCCGCGCAAGCTCGTCATCATCGCGGCGCTTTTCGCGGCGACGCCTGGCACGGCCTTCGCCGCCATGAGCGACGAGGTCCAGGCAATCAACGACGGCTGGGCGCACATCGCCTATGAAGTGAAGGGATCGAGCACGCAGACCAAGGCGCTCGACAAGCTTGCCAGGGATGCCGCGGCGCTCGTCGCGCGCTATCCGGGCAAGGCCGAACCGCTGCTGTGGCAGGGCATCGTCACCAGTGAGCAGGCCAATCGCGCCAACTTCTTCCACCAGCTTGGTCTGGCGAAAAAGGCCCGCGCCCTGCTTGCCAAGGCCTATGCCATCGATCCCAAGGTGGCCAGGGGCGGCGCGGCGATGAGCCTGGGCGTGCTCTACTACAAGGTTCCCGGATCGCCGATCGGGTTCGGTGACAGCGAGAAGGCCGGTCAGTTGCTCAAGGAAGCGCTGGCGCTCGATCCCAACGGCTTGGATGCCAATTACTTCTATGCCGATTACCTCTACGACCAGGGCAACAAGGCCGGGGCGAGAAGCTATGCGCAGAAGGCGTTGCACGCCGCGCACGATCCCTCGCGCCCGGCCTGGGACGTGGGCCGCCGCCGCGAAGTCCGTGCCCTCCTCGCCAAGATCGGCTGATCGGCGATCGTGGGCTTTTCGGGAGTGCTTGCCGGACAGCTTGCCCATCCGGGCGGGATCGGCGGACAATGGCTCGGCAAGGCGATGGACCTCGCCAATCGCGGGCTGACCCGCCGGGCGGTGGAGATGCTCGCTCCCCAGGGGGGCGAGGCGGTCCTCGATGCCGGATGCGGCACGGGCATCGCCCTGGCGCGGGTCCGCAAGGCCGCGCAATGCCGGATCGCCGGTCTCGATCCGTCGCGCGCGATGGTGCGGATGGCGCGGCGGCGGCTGGGCGGGTCGGTCGACCTGCGCAACCGCCGGATCGAGGACGAGGCATTCCCGCCGGAAAGTTTCGACGCGATCCTGGCGCTCAATGTGCTGTATTTCGCCGGCGAGGAGGCGGTCATGCCGTGCGCACTCTATCGCATGCTGCGGCCGGGCGGCCGGCTGGTGGCCTATGTCACCGCCCGCGAGACGATGGAACGCTGGCGCTTTGCCCGCGCCGGATACCACAGGCTCTACGACGAGGGCGAACTCGCGCGGCTGCTGTGCGAGGGCGGCTTCGCGGCCGGGCGGGTGACCATTCGCCGGGAAAATGTCGGCGCCGGGGCCATCGGCCTTTTCGCCTATGCGACGCGCTGAGCCGGAGGTATGGTTGCCGGCATGACGCTTGGGCGCGAGAGTGGCGGCGCGGCGGGCCTCGCCGCGCTGCTGGTGCAACTACAGCCCGAATTGCTGCGCTTCCTGACCGCGCGCTGCGGCGATCCCGACGAAGCGCAGGATCTGTTGCAGGACTTGTGGCTGAAACTCGAAGAGATCGAGACCGGTCCCATCGCCAATGGCCGCGCTTATCTATACCGCATGGCCGGCAATCTGGTGCTCGACCGGGTGCGGGGGCGCCGCCGGGCGATGGCGCGCGATCGCAGATGGATCGATGCCGACGGCGGGGCGGGCGTCGCACCGGTCGACCGGCCCGACCCGGCTCCGCCGGCGGACGAAGCGCTGGTCGAAAAGGAAGAGTCCGCGGTGCTGGCCAAGGCCATAGAGGACTTGCCCGCGGGCGCGCGCCGCGCGTTGCGGCTTTACCGCTTCGAAGACCGCAGGCAGTCGGAAATCGCCGAGATCATGGGCATCAGCCGCAGCGGCGTGGAAAAGCACCTCGCGCTGGCCATGAGACACTTGCGCGATGCCCTGTCCGACTGCGGATTCTTCGGCGCGGCGGCATCTCACCGGCAGCAACAATCGCGCGGCGGGGGCTCGCGACGGGACAAGCGGACATGAACAGGGACGATGACACAATCCTCGAACGCGCGGCCGCCTGGCACATCGCCAGCGAGCGCGACGACATGGACTGGGCCGGCTTCACCGCATGGCTGGCGGCCGACCCGCGCCATCGCCGCGCCTACGACGAGATCGCGCTGACCGACGCGGCGCTGGCCGAGTATGTGTCCGCGCCCGCGCCGCCGGTCGCCGAAAGCCATCTCGCCGACGAAGCGGCGAACGACACGGGCGATGCCGTGCCGGCGATGCGCGCGCGCCGCTGGTGGTCTTGGGGAGGGGCGGTGATCGCCGCCTCGCTGGCGGCGCTGGCGATCGTGCCCCGCTTGCGCGGGCCCGAGCCGCAGATCTACGCCACTGGCGCGGCGGCGCGCGAGGTCGTCATGGCCGATGGCTCGAAGATCGAGCTCGCGCCGCACAGCCGCCTGGCGGTCGAGGGGGAGGAGCGGGCGCAACTGGCGCTGGAAGGCGGGGCCTGGTTCGAGATCCGCCACGATCCCTCGCGCCCGATGACGATCCGGGCGGGCGACGTCACCGTCACCGACATCGGCACCAGCTTCGATATCCAGGTGGCGGCGGGCCGGGTCCGGGTGGAAGTGGCGCAGGGCGAAGTCTCGGTCGGAGCCGAGCGGCTGGACCGGCCGGTGCGGCTGACGGCCGGGCGCGGCCTGCGGTATGACGGCAAGGCCGGGAGCGCGGTGGTCGCGCCGGTCGCAGAGCGCGACCTCGGCGAATGGCGCGAAGGCCGCCTGACATTCGACATGGCGCCCCTGCCTATGGTGGCGGCCGATCTGTCACGCTATGCGAACGTGAGGGTGGATCTCGCGAAAGGGATGGAAAATCGCACGTTCTCGGGCACTTTGGCGCTTGATGACGGAGAAGCCGCGGTGCGCGATCTCGCGCAGGTCATGGGGCTGGCCCTGGTGCGTGACGGCGATGGCTATCGCCTTGGCCCCCCTCCCGGCTGAGGCGCGCGACACCCGCCGTATCGATATTCCCGCCGCGACCTTGCCGGCCGCGATTGCCGAACTCTCGCGCGAGGCGGGGGTTTCGATCGGGGCCGAAGGCAGCCTGCCGAGCATTCGCACGCCCGAGGTGCGCGGCCGGATGAGCGTGGCCGAGGCGCTGAAACGCCTGCTGCGCGATTCGGGCTATGTCGCGCGCCGCGTCGGCGCGCGGGCCTGGCGGATCGAACGGCGCTCCCGAGGCGCGGCATCCCCCGCCCCTCGCCTGTCGGGCCCGCACCCCGCCGAGGCGGCCCCGACCATTCCGATCGTCGTGACCGCAAGCAAGCGCGAGCTGCGGCTCGACGAATTGCCCATGGCCGTCTCGGTGGCCGACTTCGGCGCGCATCGGATCGCCAGCGCGGCAGACGGCAGCGCCTCGGTCGCCGAAATCACCGAGGGACTCGCGCTCAGCGGTCTGGGGCCGGGGCGTAACCGCATGTTTCTGCGCGGCGTGGCCGACAGCCCGTTCAACGGCGAAAGCCAGTCGACCGTGGCCGTGGTGCTCGACGAGAGCCGCGTGACTTATGCGGCCCCCGACCCCGACCTGCGGCTGGTCGATGTCGAGCGGGTCGAAGTGCTCAAGGGGCCGCAGGGTTCGCTCTACGGCACCGGCGCGCTGGGCGGAATCTACCGCGTGGTCACGCGAAAGCCGCAGTTCGACGGCGCCAGCCTCACCGTCTCGGCTGGCGGCGAGGCGGTGGCGACCGGCGGCCTCGGCCATTCGCTGACGCTCGTCGCCAATGTGCCGCTGGTGCCGCAGACCGCGGCCTTGCGGCTGGTCGGATACTCGGCGCGCGACGCCGGATGGATCGAGACCGGCGAGCGGGCGGACAGCAATGCGACGAACGTGATCGGCGCGCGCGCGACGGTGGGGGTCGCGCTTGGCGGCGGCTGGGAGGCGCAGCTTGGCGGGCTGGTGCAGTTGCTCGATTCGCGGGACACGCAATACGTCTATGAACCCTTCGAGCGCGAACGGCCCGCGCAGCTACCCGAACCGCACGACAACGATCTGCGGCACGCCGCGTTGCGGCTTTCCGGCAGCCTGGGCAGCACGCGCATCATGGCCTCCAGCGGCTACACGTCGCACGAAGTCGCCGACGTGCTCGACGCCACGATCGGCGCGGCGCAATTCGGCCTGCCCGATCCGCGCCGCTTCATCGACGATCACGCCTTCCGCGTATGGGACAGCGAATTGCGCGCCAACGGGCACTGGGGCGGCTTCGAGTGGTTGCTCGGCCTGTCGCATCTCAAGGCGCGCCAGACCTTTCTGGTTACGCTCGAAGGCGCCGCAACGCGCGCGCCGCTGACGCTCGACGAGGATCGCCGCAAGAGCACCGACAGCGCGCTGTTCGGGGACATTTCGCTGCCGCTCGGCCCGGGTCTTCGGATCGAGGCCGGAGCGCGGCTGTTCGACAGCAGCATCGTCGAGAGCCGCATCACCGACCTCGGGCTGGTATCGCGCGAACTGACCAAGCGCGGCGTGACCCCGGCGGTCTCGCTCGCGTGGAAACCGCAAGACGGCCGCCTGCTGTTCGTCCGCTATGGCTCCGCCTTCCGCCCGGGCGGGGCGGACATTGCCGGCGACGGCACCGTGGAGCCGCTCCGCAGCGACGAACTGGCGACGATCGAGGCGGGCTGGCGCGAACGTTTCGCGGGCGGCGGAACCATCGAGTTGGGCGCCTACTATTCGCGGTGGGAGAATATCCAGTCCGATGTCCTGCAACCCGACGGACTGCTGGAAAGCGCGAATGTCGGCGATGGCGAGATCGTCGGGATCGAGGCGACCGGCCGTCTCCCGCTGGGGGAGGGATGGCGGATCGATGCCGGGGCTGGTTTCACGCATGCCGTGCTGGTGAACCGACCGACCGGGCTCGGCCCGGAGCACCGCCATTTGCCGGTCGTCCCCGAATATACCTTGCGTGCGGGCCTGGTGCGCGGGTTCACGCTCGGCGGGGAGCCGGCGAACATCGCCTTGCGCCTGCGCTATCTGGGGCCGGCGCGGTTGAGCTTCGATCCGGGCGTGGACCGTCCGATGGGCAAGGTTCTCGAAAGCAGCCTGAGCGGCCGCGCCCGGTTGCTGGGAATGGACGTCGAGCTGGAAATCGAGAACCTGTTCGACCGCCGGTCGGACACCTTCGCCTACGGCAATCAGTTGCGCTTCTCCTCGACCGAGCAGTTCACGCCGCAGACACCGCTCACTGCACGACTGACCCTCCAGAAGAGCTTCTGAACGCCCCTTGCGCGAGCGCCCGCTGCGCCTTTGAAGCTCTTCGGACCGAGCGATGCGCTTGGTCTTTCGCGATGCCGCCGGTTTCTGTACCACCGGCGCGCCCCACTCCGATCAAGACTGGATCCTGCCTGATGCAATTTGCCCTGAACCTTCCGCTCGCACGGTTCCTTCCTGCCCCCGACCCGGGCGCGGTGATCGACCGGCTTGCCACGGCGTTCGAGCAGGCGGGGATCGATGCGGCGCTGATGTCCGAGCATCCGGCGCCCTCGGCCGAGTGGATTCGCACCGATCCCGCCGCCCACCACAGCCTCGATCCGCTCATGGCCCTCGGGATGGTCGCCGCGCGGTCCAAACGGCTTCGCGTGTTCACCAATATTCTCGTCCTGCCCTACCGCAATCCGCTGCTGCTCGCGAAGATGGCGGGGACCTTGCAGATCCTTTCGGACGGCCGCCTCATGCTCGGCGTCGGGACCGGGTACATGAAGGAAGAGTTCGAAGCGCTCGGCGTCGACCCGCGCGAGCGCGGCGCGCTGACCGACGAGGCGATCGAGACGCTGCGCGAAGCCTGGTCGGGCGAGCCCGTCGTGCGCAAGGGGCGGCATTTCAACGCCGTGGGCAACGACATGCGCCCGGTTCCGGCCACGCCGCCGCCGATCTGGGTCGGCGGCGGCAGCGACAAGGCGCTCGAACGCGCGGCGAAACTGGGTGACGGCTGGGCGCCCTATTTCACCGTGCCGACCAACGACCCGGTGGTGCGCCGCTCGGCGGTCGTCTCGATGGAGCATTTCGCCCAGAAGGTGGAGCAGCTCCATGCCATGCGCGCCGATCTGGGCCGCGGCGGCGGTTTCGACCTTTCGGTCGCGCCGCCCTTCCGCCCCAAGGTCGCCGACCGGCCGAGCGCCGAACAGTTTCGCGAGGAAGTGGAGCAACTGCGCGCGCATGGCGTGACCTGGATCTGGACCTCGCTCCCGGCGACTTCGGTGGAGCAGTACGCCGACATCGTCGCCTGGTTCGGCGAGGAGATCGTCGCCCCGCTACGGACGGGGTGGGTCGCCGCCTAGGGCAGCGCCAGCGCCGAGCGCAGGAAGGCGTCGCTTTCGCCGAGCATGCGCGTGCGCGCGCCGGCATCGAGCAGGTAATGGTCGAGATCGGGGAATTCGACGTAGGTCACCGGCTTGCCCGCCTGCCTGAGCTGCCTGTCCATGAACCGGCTCTCCTCGACGTCGACGTTCTGGTCGTATTCGCCGTGGAACAGCAGCACCGGCGCCTTGATTCGATCGGCGTTGCGCGCGGGCGAGCCCTGGCGGACGTGCGGCCCCTCGCCGATCATCATCTCGGCCAGGCGATTGTTGGTGTAGGCGTTCGCCTCGTCGCGCAGCATCGCGAGGTCGGTCACCGGCGCGATGGCGACGACCGCCTTGAACAGCTCGGGATCGAGCACCGCGCTCTGCAGCGCCGCGTAGCCGCCATAGGACCAGCCGACCACCGCCAGCTTGCCCGGCGCGGCGATGCCCTCGGAGACGAGCCAGCGTCCGGCGTCGGTGACGTCGCCGATGGCGGTGCGCCAGGACTGGAAGCCGTTCTTCTGGAACCAGTCGGTGCCGAATCCGGCCGAGCCCCGATACTGCGGCTGCAGCACCGCGTAGCCGCGCGCGGCGTAGAATTGCACGAGCCAGTCGAAGCCCCACTCGTCGCGCGCCGAGGGGCCGCCGTGCGGCATGACGATGGCGGGCAGGCCCTTGCCCGGGGAGCCCGCCGGGAGCGTGAGGTAGGCCGGGATCATCGTCCCGTCGGCGGCGCGGTATTGCACCGAGCGCATCGGCGCGAGCTTCAGCCCGTCGAGTTCGACGCGCAGCGGCAGCACCGCCTCCAGCTTGTGCGTGGCCTTGTCGTAGACATAGGTCATGCCCGGATCGACGTCGCTCTGCGTTGCCAGGAGCAGCCGCTGCTCGTCGGCGCTCGCGTCGATGAACTCGATCAGCGGATCGCCCGGCAAGGCCTTGCCGAGCGCTGCGGCCAGCGTTTTCAGCTCGGGGTCGAAGAATTCGATGAAGCGCCTGTCGGTCGCGTACGTGACGCCGACGACGCGATCGTTCCGTCCGATCGTCAGCAGCCCGTCGATGTCAATGTCGTCACGGCCGGCGATCTTGGTCTTGGTCAGCTTCTCGTCAAGCGAGATAGCATAGAGCGCGCGGTGTCCATTGTCGGAATCGAACCCGTAAACGAGGTTCTTGTCGGCATCGACCGCGAGCGGCTCGAAGCCGGTGGTCAGGCTTCCGTCGTACGCGCTCCGGGCCAGCGGGTCCCAGCGGTCCGAGCCGGGCAGGCGGTAGTAGAACTGCTCCTTCCCGTTGAGAAAGCCGAGCGCGTCGTACTTCGCGGCGCCCATCACGCGCACCTTGCCGCGCCCGTCGGAGATGTAGGAGGAGGCGTCGCGCCGCCCTTTCTCGACGGTCCGGCGGCGCCCGGTGGCGGTGTCGACCAGTTCGACGCCATAGCCCTCGTCGGTCTTGGCGGTCAGCGTCCCGATCGTGCTTTCGGGGACGAAGACGCGGGTCATCAGCACCGCGTTCCGGTCACCCGCGATGTCACGATCGATCACCGTCCCGCCGCTCTGGGCGATGCCCAGCGAGCGGAACGACGACCGTGCCGATAGCAGCTTCAGGTTGCTGCCGTCCGCGTCGATCGCGAAGGTCCGGTTCAGCGTGAGATAGGGGCGCACGTTGGTGCGGTGGAAAATCACCGTGCACAAGAGGCGCTCGTCGGTCAGCCACGAGCATCGCCAGAGACGCCCGTCCTTGCGCGGGATGCCGGTGACCGTCGTGGGTCTGCCACCGGCGACGAGATCGACCACGAACAGCAAGGTCCCGTCCGCCGAGGGCCCGATGTAGGCGGCCTTCCTGCCCGAAGGCGAAAGACTCATCTGCATCACGTTCTCGAGCGCGCCGAAGCGCTCGGCCAGCGAGCGGTCCGGCTGGGCCGCCTGCGCCGCCCCGCCCGTCACTACGGACCAGGCAAACAAGCACGATGCGACCAGGATCGAAACGGAGCGCCGCGGCGAAGATATGGTCATGTGTACCTGTGGGTTTGGGCTCGGAAGACCGCGCTACGATAACCAAAGAGAGCCTATCAATAGGTATATTTGGCAAGTCGATCGATCTATCGAACGCCCTTGGTACCGGGGCGCGACTGTCCGCCGGGCTCGATTTGGCGTTATGGACCCGTGCCGCCGTCGCGAAATCCTCACCGTGATTGCCGGAAAAGCGATGGCAAGCCGGTGTGCGCGAACTTCCGCTTGCCGCCGCGGCGGTTTCGACCACGGCTTCCGAGCTTTTCGTTGCATCGGATCGTGCTGCAACGCACAAGAGTGCCATGCGCGTCGCTGTCATCGATGAAAGCGCCTCCCGCGCCGCGGTGATTCGCGAAGGGCTGAGCACGGTGGACGACTGCGAAGTCTTCGTGCTCACCGAAAGGCGCGGGCTGATCGCGCGGATCGCCCAGATCGAACCCGATATCGTATTGATGGACCTGGGCAATCCCTCGCGCGACGTGCTCGAGGAGTACTTTGCCGTCAGCCGCGCGCTCGACCGGCCGATCGCCATGTTCGTCGACGAATCCGACGACGAATCGATCGTCGCCTCGGTGGAGGCGGGCGTATCATCCTACGTCGTCAACGGACTGGCGCCGCAGCGGATACGGCCGATTCTCGATCTCGCGGTGACGCGCTTCAACGCCTTTTCGCGGTTGCAGCGCGACCTCGCCGACGCCAAGGGCAAGCTCGCCGAGCGCGAGATCGTCGACAAGGCCAAGCGCATCCTGATGGATTCGCGGGGCTTGCCCGAGCCCAAGGCCTATGCAGAACTGCGCAGCACCGCGATGAACCAGGGCAAGCGGATTGCCGAGATCGCCGAGGCCATCGTTACCGCACACCGCCTGATGGGAGGGACATGACCACAGAGCTGACCGTCGGCTTCCTGCCGCTCGTCGATGCGTGCCTGCCGATCCTCGCGGCCGAGCACGGCTTCGCCGAGGACGAGGGCATCGCGCTCAGGCTGGTGAAGGACATGAGCTGGGCGACGGTGCTCGACCGCCTGCTCTACGGCCATTCCGACGCGGCGCATATGGTCGCGCCGCTCGCCATCGCGACGACGCTGGGGCGCGGACGGCCCGCGCAGCCGCTGGCGGTGCCCTTCGTGCTCGGCCTCAACGGCAACGCGGTCACGCTGCGGCCCGAACTGGCGAAGGCGGTGCGGCCCGGAGGCGGGATCGGCGAGCCGGCGGCGGTGGGCGCGGCGCTCAAGCGCATCGCGGACCGGCGCAAGGCCGAGGCGGAACCGCTGCGCTTCGGCGTCGTCCACCGCTATTCGAGCCACAACTACATGCTGCGCTACTGGCTCGCGGCCTGCGGCATCCGGCCCGACGCGGACGTCGAGATCAGCACCGTGCCGCCGCCGTTCTGCGCCGATGCGCTGGCGCAGGGTGAGGTCGACGGCATCTGCGTGGGCGAGCCGTGGAACTCGGTCGCGGTCGAACAGGGCGCGGGCGAGATCGTGCTCGCCACCGCCCAGATCTGGCGGCGCGGCGTCGAAAAGGTGCTGGCGCTGCGCGAGCCGGTGCTCGATGCCAAGCGCGAGGCGATCGAGCGCTTGCTGCGCGCCTTGTGCCGCGCCGCGGCGCACTTCGTCGATCCCGAGAACTTCGAACGGAACGCCGCGATCCTCGCCCGGGCGGAATATATCGACGGCGATCCCGTGCTCATCCGCCGGGCGATTTCGGACCGCATGCTCGTGGCCAAGGGCGGCGAGCTCGTCCACTATCCCGATTTCATGTTCCAGTACCGCGAGGCGGCGACCTTTCCCTGGGTGAGCCAGGCCGAATGGCTCTATACCCAGATGGTGCGCTGGGACGGCACGCCGTTCGATGCCCAGGAAGCCGCGCGCGCCGCCCGCGTGTTCCGTCCCGACGTCTACCGCAGTGCGCTCGCCGGGACCGGAGAGCCGCTCCCGGGCGCGAGTTCGAAAGTCGAGGGCAGCCTTGCCGAGCGCACCGTCGTCGGGGCCCAGCAAGGCTCCATCATATTGGAACCGAACCGGTTTTTCGATGGAATGGTGTTCGATCCGGAGCAGATCGAAAGCTACGTCAAAGCGCTCGGCTGAGCGCAATCGGCTGCTGCATCGCAAAAAGAGCTTTACGCGCCGACCCCGAATCACTTAGAAGGAGCCATCGCCAACCGCTCGGTGCCCAAGGAAGGGTCGCCTCGAGAGCGGAAGCGATCTTCGTGAAATCATGTGGCAACGTCGCCGCCCGAACTGACCTCCACAGGGTCAGCGTCGAGGCGGCTTTTTTGCGTTCGCCACCAGCAGATGGGATCGGACGACATGGGTACGGATCGGGGCAACGGTTTCAAGCGGCGCGGTGTCGTCGCGGCGCTGCTGGTGAGCGTGGCGCTCGCCGGGTGCGGCAGCAAGGGCGGCGGCGCGGACGGCGAGGCGGCCAAGGCCTCGGCCGCGCCGGGCGGTATCGAAAAGCCCGTGCTCAAGCTCGGCTTCATCAAGCTCACCGACATGGCGCCGCTCGCGATCGCCAAGGAGAAGGGGTTCTTCCAGCAAGAGGGCCTCAACGTCACGCTCGAGCCGCAGGCGAACTGGAAAGTTCTGCTCGACGGGGTGATCGGCGGCCAGCTCGACGGCGCGCACATGCTCGCCGGCCAGCCGATCGCGGCGACGCTGGGCTACGGCACCAAGGCCGAGCTGATCGCGCCGCTCAGCCTCGATCTCAACGGCAACGCGATCACCGTCTCGAACAAGGTCTGGAACCAGATCAAGGGCGACCTGCCCATGGAAGGCGGCAAGCCGAAGCACCCGATCAGCGCCGCCGCGCTCAAGCCGGTGGTCGCCAGCTTCAAGCAGCAGGGCAAGCCCTTCAAGATGGGCATGGTCTTTCCCGTCTCGACGCACAATTACGAGCTGCGCTACTGGCTTGCGGCGGGCGGACTGAACCCGGGCTACTACACGCCGGGAGACGTCGCCGGCACCGTCGATGCCGACGTCCAGCTCTCGGTCACGCCGCCGCCGCAGATGCCCGCCACGCTGGAGGCCGGCACGATCGAGGGCTATTGCGTCGGCGAGCCGTGGAACCAGGCCGCGGTGCAGAAGAAGATCGGCGTGCCGGTGATCACCGACAACGAGATCTGGCGCGACAATCCCGAGAAGGTCTTCTCGATCCGCAAGGACTTCGCCGAGAAATATCCGGGCACGACCGCGGCCATGCTGCGCGCGATCATCAAGGCGCAGCAATGGCTCGATGCCGACAACGGCGCGAACCGGGCGGAAGCGGTCAAGATCCTGTCGCAGCCCAACTACGTCGGCGCCGACGAGGCGGTGATCGCCGCCTCGATGACCGGCAAGTTCACCTTCGAGCCGGGCGACACCCGCCCCGCGCCGGGCTTCAACATCTTCTTCGACAAGCACGCGGGCTATCCGTTCTACTCGGACGCGATCTGGTACATGACCCAGATGCGCCGCTGGGGCCAGATCCCCGAGGACCACGACGATGCCTGGTACATCGCGCAGGCCAAGGCGGTCTATCGCCCCGACCTCTACCTCGCCGCGGCCAAGGGCCTCGTCGACAGGAAGGTGATCCCCGCGGCCGCGATTCCCGAGACCGACGGCTTCAAGCCGGTCGACAACGGCTTCATGGACGGCGTGCCCTTCGACGGCCGCAAGCCCAACGCCTATATCCAGTCGCTCAAGATCGGCCTCAAGCAGGGCCAGAAGGTCACCGCTTCGGGCGTGACCGGCGGCTGACCATTCGCAGCGAATGACCACCAGTTCCCAAGGGAGACCCTCGATGGCCACCGCCTACGCAGACATCGCCGAAGACGCACGCGCCAAGGACCCGCGCGACGAAGCCGAAACCCATGCCGCGTCGCCCGAACCGGCCGGCGCCACGCGCGCCTCGCCGGCGGCGCCGGCCTGGAACATGCAAGCCTTCGTCGGCCGGTTCGGGATCAGCCTGCTGGCGCCGGTGATCGGCGTCCTCGTCTTCCTCGGGGCCTGGGCCGCGCTCGCGCCCAGCGTCGACACCTCGCTCGGCGCGCTGCCGGGGCCGGTCGAAGTGGCCGAGCAGGGTGTCTCGCTGTTCGAGGAATGGCAGGCGTCGAACGAGGCCAAGGCCCAGTTCTATGCCGAACAGGACGCGCGCATCGCGGCGGGTACGCAGACGATGGCGTTCGATTATGCGGGGCCGCCGACCTTCCTCGACCAGGTGATCACCTCGCTCGAGACCGTGGCGCTCGGCTTTGTCCTGGCGACGGTGGTGGCGGTGCCGCTGGGGCTCGCCGCCGGTCTTTCGCCGCTGTTCAACGCCGCGATCAATCCAATCGTCCAGATCATGAAGCCGGTCAGCCCGCTCGCGTGGCTGCCGATCGTGACCATGGTCATCTCGGCGATGATCGACAGCGCCGACCCGCTCTTGCCCAAGGCCTTCGTGATCTCGGCGCTGGTGGTGATGCTCTGCTCGCTCTGGCCGACGCTGATCAACACCGCCGTCGGCACCGCCTCGATCGACAAGGACCTGCTCAACGTCGGCCGCGTGCTCAAGCTCAATACGTTCCAGAAGCTGACCAAGCTCGTCCTGCCTTCGTCGCTGCCCTACATCTTCACCGGGATGCGCCTCTCGCTGGGCGTGGGCTGGATGGTGCTGATCGCGGCCGAGATGCTCGCGCAGAACCCGGGCCTCGGAAAATTCGTGTGGGACGAGTTCCAGAACGGCTCGAGCCAGTCGCTCGCCCGGATCATGTTCGCGGTGATCGTGATCGGCCTGATCGGCTTCGCGCTCGACCGCATCATGATGGCGCTGCAGGGCCTCGTCAGCCGCAACCGCACCATCTGACCCAGCGACATACAGGAGACCGGACATGGCCAGCATCCTTTCGCTCAAGGGCGTGACCAAGGCCTATACCTCGAAGCTGGGAGGCAAGACCGGCGGCGTCACCGAGGTTCTCGGCGGCATCGACCTGGACGTGGAAGAGGGCGAGTTCATCGCGATCCTCGGCTTCTCGGGCGCGGGCAAGACCACCCTGATCTCGACGATCGCGGGGCTGGTCGAACCCGATGCCGGCGAGATCCTGCTCAAGGGCCAGCCGATCGACGGCCCCGGCAAGGACCGCGGCCTCGTGTTCCAGTCGTACTCGCTGTTCCCGTGGCTCACGGTGAAGCAGAACGTCGCGCTCGCGGTGGAGGCGGTGCACAAGGATCGCAGCGCGAGCGAGCGCGCGGCGCTGATCGAGCAGAAGGTCAGGCTCGTGGGCCTCGGCCATGCGATGGACCGCAAGCCCGCGCAGCTTTCGGGCGGCATGCGCCAGCGCGTCTCGGTCGCCCGGGCGCTGGCGATGGAGCCCGAGATCCTTCTGCTCGACGAGCCGCTCTCCGCGCTCGACGCGCTCACCCGCGCCAAGCTGCAGGACGAGATCGAGCGCATTCGCAAGGAGGAGGGACGCACGATCCTGCTCGTCACCAACGACGTCGACGAGGCGCTGTTGCTCGCCGATCGCGTCGCGGTGCTGACCCCGGCGCCTTCCGCGCGGATCGGCCAGATCTACGAAGTCGACGTACCGCGCCCGCGCGAGCGCGAGGCGATGAACGACGACGTGCGCTTCCAGGCGCTGCGCAAGCGCATCGTCGACTACCTCGGGCAACTCAACGCGGCGGGCACGGTGGGCGAAAGCGCGGTGGACCTGCCCAACGTCGTGCCGCTCGACCTGCAGGCCGGCGCTTCGCAGGCGCGGCTGCCCGAGGCCTACGTCAAGGCCGGGCAGTCGGCGGTCGAGCGGCGCTATCTGGAGTTCTTCAAGCTCGACAAGGTCTACCCCACGCCCAAGGGGCCGCTGACCGTGGTCGAGGACTTCAACCTCTTGATGGACAAGGGCGAATTCGTCTCGCTGATCGGCCACTCGGGCTGCGGCAAGTCGACCGTGCTGACCATGGCGGCGGGGTTGAACGAGATCAGCCGGGGCGGCATCGTCCTCGACAACCGCGAGATCAGCGCGGCCGGGCCGGACAAGGCGGTGGTGTTCCAGGCCCCCAGCCTCATGCCCTGGCTTACCGCGCGCCAGAACGTGTCGCTCGGCGTTGAACGCGTCTATCCCCACGCGGGCAAGGCCGAGCGGCGCGACATCGTAGACTACTATCTCGACCGGGTCGGCCTGGGCGATGCCAAGGACAAGCTCGCGGCCGAGATGTCGAACGGCATGCGCCAGCGCGTGGGCATCGCGCGCGCCTTCGCGCTTTCGCCCCGGCTGCTGCTGCTCGACGAGCCTTTCGGCATGCTCGACAGCCTGACCCGCTGGGACCTCCAGGACGTGCTGGTCGAGACCTGGAACCGCACCAAGGTCACGGCGATCATGGTCACGCATGACGTCGACGAGGCGATCCTGCTCGCCGACCGGGTGGTGATGATGACCAACGGGCCCAACGCCACGATCGGCAAGGTGCTGAAGGTCGACCTGCCGCGCCCGCGCGACCGCAAGGCGCTGCTCGAGGACCCGCAGTTCTACCAATACCGGCAGGAAGTGCTCCACTTCCTCGCCGAATACGATCACGGACCAGCCGCGAAGGCGGCCTGATCGTCCCACCTGGCGGGCCCTCGAAGAGGGCAGTCCCGGCGCAAAGGGGAACCGGGACCGACCGCGCAATGAACCGGCCGGACGGCGGGAGCGTCCGGCATCACCGCGACAGGCAATGGCGTCTGTCTTCCGTCCCCTCGCGGGACATGCGGCCACCTGCCGGACGGGCGGGGCCGAGAGGGAGGCATATGCACATGAATTCGAACCTGATCCGCGCGCTCGCCGCATCGACCATCGCCACGGCGGCCGCGCTCGCCGCGCCCGCCGCCGCCGCCAAGGCCGGCGATCCGGTCGCCATCGGCGACGGCGTCACGCTTGATCCGATCATCGACGGCCTGCTGCGCTACGAGCACGTCGCGCAGGACAACGCGCTCAAGGATGCCGACGCGCTGACCTTGCGCATCCGCGCCGGAGTCGAGCTCAAGGCGGGCGCCTTCGCGCTGCTCGCCGAAGCCAACGGCAACCTCGCGCTGGTCGACAACTACAACGACACGGTCCCCGGCAACGGCGTGGAGCCCTATTCGGTGGTCGCCGATCCCGATGACGTCGACCTCAACCGGCTGCAGGTCCAGTACACGAGCAAGCCCGCGACGGTCACGCTCGGCCGCCAGCGGATCAACCTCGACGACCAGCGCTTCGTCGGCGCGGTCGGCTGGCGCCAGAACGAGCAGACTTTCGATGCCGTGCGCGGCGAGTTCAAGGTGGGCCCGGTCGCGCTCGATGCGACCTATGCGCTCGCGCAGAACACGGTATTCGGCTTCGAGAGCCCGAACAAGCGCTTCAAGGGCGACTTCGTCTTCCTCGACGGCGGCCTCGACGTGAAGATCGCCAAGGTGAAGGCCTTCGCCTACCTGCTCGACTACGATGATCGCGCCGCCTTCTCGAGCCAGACTTACGGCCTGCTCGCCAGCGGCAGCCTGCCGCTGGGCGACGCCTTCAAGGTCAGCTTCCTCGCCAGCTACGCGCACCAGAGCGACTATCAGGCGAACCCCGTCGACTATTCTGCGGACTACCTGCATGGCGAATTCGGCGCCTCTGTCGCGGGCTTCGGCCTGACCGCGGGCTACGAGGAACTCGGCAGCGACGGCGGCGTGGCCGCGTTCCAGACGCCGCTCGCCACGCTGCACAAGTTCAACGGCTTCGCCGACCTGTTCCTCACCACCCCGGCGACGGGCCTGCGCGACTACTACGGCGGGATCGGCAAGGGCCTCGGCGACGTGGGGCCGCTCAAGGGCCTCAAGGCCGGCGTCACCTACCACGAGTTCGACAGCGACTTCGGCGGCATCGACTACGGCAGCGAATGGGACGCGGTGCTCTCGTTCAAGGTCGGCAACTACGCCGTGCTGCTCAAGTACGCGAACTATGATGCCAAGGACTTCGCCGTCGATACCGAGAAATTCTGGCTGCAGTTCGGCTTTTCATACTGAGTTACCCGGAAGGGCAAGGAAGGAGTACACGCAATGTCATACGTAGCACCTGCCGATTTCGTCGTGAAACTGATCGACGCCGGCGAATCCAAGATCAAGATGAGCACCCGCGACACGCTGATCCGCGCCTACATGGCCGGCGCGACGCTCGCGCTCGCCGCCGCCTTCGCGGTGACGATCAACGTCCAGACCGGCCAGCCGCTCGCGGGCGCGATCCTCTTCCCGGTCGGCTTCTGCATGCTCTACCTGCTGGGCTACGACCTTCTGACCGGGGTCTTCGTGCTGTGCCCGCTCGCGGTCTGGGACAAGCGGCCCGGCTGTGGCTGGGGCGGCGTGCTGCGCAACTGGGGCCTGGTGTTCACCGGCAACTTCGCCGGCGCGCTCACCACAGCGGTGCTGATGGCGATCTACTGGACCTACGGCTTCGCGGACGAGGTCAACGAGGTCGGACAGAAATTCGCGACGATGGGCGAGAAGCGCACCGTGGGCTACGCCGCGTTCGGCGCGGCGGGCTGGCTCACGATCTTCGTGCGCGCGATGCTGTGCAACTGGATGGTCTCGACCGGGGTCGTCGGCGCGCAGATCTCCACTTCGGTGACGGGCAAGGTCGTCGCCATGTGGATGCCGATCATGCTGTTCTTCTACATGGTCTTCGAGCATTCGATCGTGAACATGTTCCTGTTCCCGACCGGCCTGATGCTCGGCGGCAACTTCACCATTGGCGACTATCTGGTCTGGAACGAGATCCCGGTGGTGCTGGGCAACCTCGTCGGCGGCCTGACCTTCACCGGGTTGATGCTCTACGCCACGCACGCGCGCACGCTGGCGCCCCGCGGCGAGCCGGTGAAGATCAAGCTCGCCGCCTGAGCCACGAGGGCTTCTTGCGGGGGAGGGAGGGCTCGCGGCGCGCGGCTTTCCCTCTTTCCCGGGGCCGTCGGGCGACTTTTTGCTGCGGTGCAAGAAACGGCTTGTCCCGCAGCGTGCGAATCGGTTATTAGAGATACAGCGAAAGCGCCGTCCGACGATGGACGAACCCGCGCATCGCCATCCACATCGACAGACGCGTGGCAACGAAGCCGCCCGAACCAGCTCCTGCGCATGGAGCCGGATCGAGGCGGTTTTTTGCGTTGTGCGCGTCGCATCTGGAGACGGGACGTGAATGCAACGATGACCATCGAAGCCGGCGGGAGCGAGGCGGCCATGCGCCAGCGGCTCGTCGTGATCGGTAACGGCATGGCCGGCTGCCGCGCCGTCGAGGAGATCCTCGCGCGCGATCCGCAACGCTTCGACGTCACCATCTTCGGGGCCGAGCCGCGCGTGAACTACAACCGCATCATGCTCTCGCCCGTGCTCGCCGGAGAAAAGACGTTCGACGAGATCGTGATCAACGGCCAGGACTGGTACGACGACAACCGGATCACGCTCGTCTCGGGCGACCGGGTCGACCACATCGACCGCGACAACAAGTGCGTCGTCGCCGCGTCTGGCCGGACCGAGCCTTACGACACCTTGCTGATCGCCACCGGCTCCGATCCCTTCATCATCCCGGTTCCGGGCAGCGATCTCGAAGGCGTGGTGACCTTCCGTGACCTCGACGACGTCGACAGGATGCTCGCGGCGGCGGACAGGGGCGGCGACGCGGTGGTGATCGGCGGCGGCCTGCTCGGCCTCGAGGCGGCGCACGGCCTCAGCCTGCGCGGAATGAAGGTCACCGTCGTCCACCTCATGCCCACGCTGATGGAGCGCCAGCTCGACGAGGCGGCGGGCTGGCTGCTCAAGACCGAGCTCGAACGGCGCGGCCAGACCATTCTCACCGGCGCCAACACCAAGCAGATCCACGGGATCGACGGGAAAGTCGTCGGCATCGAGCTCGCCGACGGCACCCGGGTGAAGGCCGATATCGTGGTCATGGCTGCGGGCATCCGCCCCGCCACCGGGCTCGCCAAGGCCGCCGGGCTCGATGTCGAGCGCGGCGTCCTCGTCGACGATCACATGGTCACGTCCGATCCGGCGATCCTCGCGGTCGGCGAATGCGTCCAGCACCGGGGCCTGTGCTACGGCCTCGTCGCGCCGCTGTGGGACATGTGCCGCTCGCTGGCCGACTACGTCACCGAAGCGCCGACCGGGTTCGAGGGCACCGTCACCTCGACCAAGCTCAAGGTGAGCGGCATCGACCTGTTCAGCGCGGGCGACTTCTCGGGCAGCCCCGGGCCCGACGGCGAGCTGTGCGAGGACATCGTCATGCGCGACGCCTCGCGCGGGGTCTACAAGCGCGTCGTCGTGCGCGACGGCAAGCTGATCGGCGCGGTGCTCTACGGCGATACCGCCGACGGCAACTGGTACTTCGACCTCATGCGCCAGGAAAGCGACGTCTCCGACATCCGCGAGGCGCTGATCTTCGGTCAGGCCTTCGCGTCCGGAGGTGCGCTCGCGGACCCTAACGCCGCCGTTGCGGCGCTCTCGGCCGAGGCCGAGATCTGCGGTTGCAACGGCGTGTCCAAGGGCAAGATCGTCTCGTGCATCGAGGGCGGCGCGCACTCGGTCGACGCGGTGCGCGCGACCTGCAAGGCCTCGGCCTCGTGCGGCCAGTGCACCGGTCTCGTCGAGAGCCTGCTGTCGATCACGCTCGGCGGCGAGGTCGAGAGCGGACCCAAGACGATGTGCAAGTGCACCACCTTCAGCCACGCCGAAGTGCGCCGCCTGATCGTCGAGAAAGGCCTCAGGGAGATGCCGGAGGTCATGCAGGAGCTGCACTGGACCACGCCCGACGGCTGCGCGTCGTGCCGCCCGGCGCTCAACTACTACCTGCTGTGCGCCTGGCCGGGCGAATACGAGGACGACCAGAAGAGCCGCTTCGTCAACGAGCGCCTTCACGCCAACATCCAGAAGGACGGCACGTATTCGGTCGTCCCGCGCATGTGGGGCGGTCTCACCAATCCGCGCGAGCTGCGCGCGATCGCCGACGTCGTCGAGAAGTTCAACGCGCCGATGGTCAAGGTGACCGGCGGCCAGCGGCTCGACATCTTCGGGATCAGGAAGGAAGACCTGCCCGCCGTCTGGGCCGATCTCAACGCCGCCGGAATGGTCTCGGGCCACGCCTACGGCAAGTCGCTGCGCACGGTGAAGACCTGCGTCGGCTCGGAGTGGTGCCGCTTCGGCACCCAGGATTCCACCGGGCTGGGCGTCAAGATCGAGCGCATGACCTGGGGCTCGTGGATGCCGCACAAGTTCAAGATCGCGGTCAGCGGCTGCCCGCGCAACTGCGCCGAGGCGACGATCAAGGACTTCGGCGTGGTCTGCGTCGATTCGGGCTACGAGCTGCACGTCGGCGGCAACGGCGGCATCAAGGTGCGCGCCACCGACCTGCTGTGCAAGGTCGCCACCGAGGAAGAGGCGCTCGAGCACTGCGCCGCCTTCATCCAGCTCTATCGCGAGGAGGCCTGGTACCTCGAACGCACCGCGCCGTGGATCGAGCGCGTCGGCCTCGACACCGTCAAGGCCGCGCTGTTCGACGATCCCGACACGGTGGCGCAGCTCGCTGCCCGCTTCCGCCATTCGCAGCAGTTCATGCAGGACGATCCCTGGGCGCAGCGCGCCTCGGGCGACCGCGCCGACCTGCACAACCACATCGCGACCGTCAGGCCGCTGGAAATGGAGATGGCACGATGATTGGCGATTGGCTCGATATCGGCCCGGTCACGCAGATCGAGCCGGGCACCGCGCGCACGCTTCCGGTCGAGGGCGGCGAGGAGATCGCGGTGTTCCACACGATGCGCAACGAGTTCTTCGCCATCGTCAACCTGTGTCCGCACCGCCGGGGTCCGCTCTCGCAGGGCATCGTCCATGGCGACGTGGTCACCTGCCCGCTGCACAACTGGAACATCTCGCTCCGCTCGGGCCAGGCGCTCGGCGGCGACGAGGGCTGCGTGCCGACGATCCCGCTGCGCGTCGACGCGGGCCGGATCTACCTGCTGCGCGCGGCGGTCATCGCCCCGCGCGAAGCCCGGGCGGCCTGAGCGCGATGGAGGCGATCCGCACCACCTGCGCCTATTGCGGGGTCGGCTGCGGCATCGCCGCGCGCGTCACCGGCGCGCGCGCGGTGGCGATCACGGGCGACACGGCGCACCCGGCGAACGCCGGCCGCCTGTGCTCCAAGGGGACGCATCTGGGCGAGACCGTCGGGCTCGAAGGCCGCCTGCTGCATCCCGAGGTCGGCGGCGAGCGGGTGGGCTGGGACCGGGCGCTCGACGAGGTGGCGGGCCGAATGCGCGCCGCGATCGACGCGCACGGGCCGGATAGCGTCGCCTTCTACGTCTCCGGCCAGCTCCTCACCGAGGACTACTACGCGGTCAACAAGCTCGCCAAGGGCTTCGTCGGCACCGGCAACATCGACACCAATTCGCGGCTGTGCATGGCGAGCGCGGTGGCCGCGCACGCCCGCGCCTTCGGCGAGGACGTGGTGCCGTGCTCGTACGAAGACCTCGACGCGGCCGATCTCGTTCTGCTGGTCGGATCGAACACCGCCTGGTGCCACCCGGTGGTCTGGCAGCGCATCGAGGCCGTGCGCGAGCGGCGCGGGACCAAGATCGTCGTCATCGACCCGCGCCGCACCGAAACCGCCGAGCAGGCCGATCTCCATGTGCCGGTCGCGCCCGATGGCGACGTCGCGCTGTTCAACGCGCTGCTCGCGGCGATGAAGGCGCGCGGGCTGGTCGACGAGACCCACCTCGCCGACCATGTCGACGTCGATGCGCGGTTCTGGGACCGGCTCTCGCGCGATCCCGGCATCGAGGCCGCCACCTTCGCGCGGCTCGCCGACCTCGTCGAGGCGCATCCGCGGATGGTCACGCTGTTCAGCCAGGGCGCCAACCAGTCGCGCGGCGGCACCGACAAGGGCAATGCGATCATCAACCTCCACCTCGCGACGGGACGGATCAACCGGAGCGGCGCGGGTCCGTTCAGCATCACCGGCCAGCCCAACGCGATGGGCGGGCGCGAAGTCGGCGGACTTTCCAGCATGCTCGCGGTCCACCTCGGCTTCGACGCGGACGAGCGCGCCGACGTCGCCGAGTTCTGGCGGACCGATCGCCTCTGCACCGGTCCGGGCCTCAAGGCGGTGGACATGTTCCGGGCGGTTCATCGCGGCGAGATCAAGGTCCTGTGGATCATGGCGACCAACCCGGCGGTCTCGCTGCCCGACAGCGGCTTCGTGCGCGAGGCGCTCGCACGCTGCCCCACGGTGATCGTCTCGGAAGTCATCGCCGACACCGATACCGGCCGCTACGCGCATATCCGCCTGCCCGCGCACGGCTGGGGCGAGAAGGACGGCACCGTCACCAATTCCGAGCGCCGGGTGAGCCGCCAGCGCACTCTCTTCGCGCCGCCGGGCGAGGCGCGCGCCGACTGGCGCACCGTCGCCGATGTCGCCGCGCGGCTCGGCTGGGGCGCGCATTTCGCCTGGGACGGGCCGGCGGGCTTGTTCGCCGAATATGCCGCGATGACCACGCTCGCCGCGCGGCGCGGCAAGGCGCTCGACCTCACGACGCATGCGCGGATCACGCCCGACGCCTACGATGCGCTCGAGCCGTTCCAGTGGGGCGGCGCGCATCCGCTGGCGCAGGGCTATCCGAGTGCGACGGGCAAGGCGCGGCTGGTCGCGGTCACGCCCGCCGCGCCCGCCGACGATGCGGCTTTCCCGCTGCGGCTCAACACCGCGCGCTATCGCGACCAGTGGCACACGATGACGCGCACAGGGCTTTCCCCGACGCTCTCGCGGCATCGCCCCGAGCCGCTGCTCGAGATACATTCCGCCGACGCGAAGGCGTGCCAGCTCGCGGACGGTGGACTCGCCCGGGTGGTGACGGCCTCGGGAGAGGCGGTCTTCCGTGTCAGCGCGACCGACACGCAGCGCCCGGGCGAGATTTGCGTGCCGATGCACTGGACCGACGCGATGTCGGGCGAGGCGCGGAGCAATCGCCTGCCCGATCAGTCGGTCGATCCGGTCTCCGGCCAGCCCGGCTTCAAGAATTCGGCCGCGCGCGTCGAGCCGGTTACGCCCGACTGGCGCGCCTTCCTGGTGCTGCGCGAAGCGATCGCGCCCGACGGCCTGCTGTACTGGACGCGCGCGCGGATCGCGCAGGGCTGGCTCTACGAGCTTGCGGGCGCCGGCGCGATCGACCTCGACGCGCTGCTTCCGGCGGGCGAGCGCCTCGAAGTGGCCGACACCGCGCGGGGCATGCGCCGGGTCGCGGTGCGCGACGCCGAAGGCAGGCTCGCCGCCGCCGCCTACCTGACGCGCTCGGGAACGCTGCCGCGCCGCGACTGGGTCGCCGACCAGCTCGGTCTCGACGCGGCGAGCGGCGCCGAGCTGCTCGCCGGACGCCCGTCGATCCCGCTGCCCGATCGCGGTCCGATCGTGTGCGTGTGCCACGGCGTGGGCGAGAACGACATCGCCGAAGCCGTGCAAGCCGGCGCGCGCGGCGTGGCCGCCATCGGCGAGGCGACGTGCGCGGGCACCAATTGCGGATCGTGCCGGCCCGCCATTGCCAGGCTTCTCGAAACCTTCTCGGCCCCCAGCAAGGAGACCGTCTCGTGACCGATTTTCCCCATGGCAGCGTCTGGCTGGTCGGCGCCGGCCCCGGCGATCCCGAACTGCTCACGCGCAAGGCCGAACGGCTGATCGGAATGGCGGACGTGATCTTCTACGACGCGCTGGTCGGTCCCGGCATTCTCGATTTCGCGCCGCGATCCGCGCGGCTGGTCCCCGTCGGCAAGCGCTCGGGACGCCATTCGAAGGACCAGAAGACGATCGATGCGCTGATCGTCGAGGCGGCGCTGACGGGCGAGCGCGTGGTGCGCCTCAAGGGCGGCGACGTCGCGATCTTCGCTCGCGCCACCGAGGAACTCGACGCCTGCCGCGCCGCCGGGATCGCGGTGCGCGTGTGCCCCGGCGTGACCGCCGCGAGCGCCGCCGCCGCCGACCTCGGCCTTTCGCTCACCCTGCGCGGCCTCGCGCGCCGGCTCACGTTCGTCACCGCGCATACGGTGAAAGGCCGCAGCGTCGATCTCGACTGGCAGGCGCTCGCCGATCCGCAGGCGACGCTGGCCGTCTACATGGGCAAGGCGGCCGCGAGCGAGGTGTCGGCGGGCCTGATCGGCGCGGGGCTCGCGCCCGATACGCCGGTGGCGCTGGTCGAGAACGCCAGCCTGCCCGAGCGCGCGCAGTTCCTCACCCGGCTCGACCTGTTGCCGCTCGCGGCGCGCACCGCGCTCGGCGACGGTCCGGCGCTGCTGCTCATCGGCGAGGCCCTGCGCCGGCGCGGGGCCGATGCGGCCGCCGCCGCGCGGCTCCAGACGATCACGATCGACACCTGAAAACAGCAAGACGAGAGGATACCATGGCACGCGACACGTTCATTCGCGCGATCGAGATCTGGGTTCCGACACCGGATCGCACGCGCCTTTCGCTCAAATCGGGCTTCTACGGCGAACTGGACTACTTCGAGCGCGTGAGCCGGGGCATGCAGTTCGCTTACGACGAAGGCCTGCCGGGCAAGACCTGGGCCAGGGGGCATCCGGTCGTGCTCAAGGATTTGGGCAACTCCTACTTCAAGCGCGGCGACGCGGCGCTTTCGGTCGGGCTCTCCTGCGCGGTCGCGGTGCCGAGCTTCGCCGGAGCCGATCTCACCGCCGTTACCGTGTTCTTCTGCGGCAACGACGCACACCACGTCGGCGCGATCGAGGTCTGGCACGCCGCGCCGGGCGAGCCGCAGATGACGCTGGACGACGGCTACTTCGGCCGCGCCGAGAAGTTCGAGTTCGCCGCCAGGCACACCGAATTCTCGCCCAAGGTCGGGCTGCCGGGCATCGTCTGGGACAGCGGAATGCCGCTGGTGATGGAGGACCTGGGCCGCGCCGAGCAGTTCGTGCGGCGCGACGGCGCGCTCAAGGTCGGGATCAATCGCGGCGTCGGCATTCCCGTGCCCTCGCGTGGGCGCGGCGCCTGGGCACTCACGTTCCTGTCCGCCGTGAACTCGCCGATCGCTAACCGCGTCGAAGTCTGGGTGCCTGATCAGGTCGAAGGCACTTTCCGCTTCGAACAGGGCTATTGCGAGAACGGCGCGGGCCTGCATGCGCTGCTTGGAGCGAACGCCCCGCCGCTCGACGTCGGCCCGATGGGCGAGGCCCGGCTGTCGGCGGTGCCGGTGCTGGTGACGCCGCCCGCGCCCGATGCCGAGGCCCAGAGCCCCTTCGCGTGCCTGCTGGTGCTCCCGCTGCTCGGTCGCGACGGCACGCGCGCCGTCCTGGTGCTGCGTCTGTGACTTTCCGCCGTTGAAGATCCGCGCGGATCGACCGGCGAGCCCCAGAAGCGCCTGGGGCTCGCTTGCCCCGACGCGGAACGGGCGGAAGCCATGCTCCCGCCCGCCGGTCTTTCGCGATGGGTCGGCCGGTTACTCGGCCTCGGGTGCTGCCGCCGACGCGTCGCTCGGCAGGCCGCCGAGCTGCGAGACGAGCTGCGTGTAGGCGTCGAGATAGGCCAGCACGATGACCTGGCCGATCTCGGTGTTCTGGTAGCCGCCGCCGGCGACGCCGCCGAAGGTGCCGCCGAACCAGCCGCCGCCGCCGGCGCCGAAGCTGACGTCCGACTTGCGCGCATAGCCCTCGGTCAGCGCTTCCTCGACGGTGGTGCGGGCATTGACCACCGACAGGGTGACGTTCGCCTCGCCCTTCTTGATGTTGAGGCCGCCCGCGATCGCGCCGACGCCCCGGCCGAAGAAGCCGCCGACACCGCCGAGCACGCCGCCGATGCCGCCGCCGCCCGAATTGCGGTTGGCGCTGACGATGTCGGGCTGGAGGAAGTAGTCCGCCGCCTTCACCTGCCCGCGCCCGATGTTCGAGCCGCGCTGCAGTTCACCGTTGTCGGCGAGCGCGCGTTCCATCGCCCTGTTCTCGAGCGAGCGGCCGCGATTCACCAGCGTGAAGCAGCGCGAGCGCTGCACGAAGACGCGCAGGATCGCCTCGGGGCTGCCGAGATTGTATTCGCGCCACCACTGGTTGTCGGGCTCGACGATGGCGACGGTGCCGAGATTGCGGCCGCAGATCGGAATGTTCTGCGTGCCGCGGTCCTGCGCCTTGCGGCCCGACGAACGGTCGGCCGCGGTCGCACTGGCACCCGATAAGGCAATTCCGAGCGCGGCGAGCGCGCAGACGAACTTCTTCATGGTGGTGGCTCCCTCTGTACTTTCCGCAGGTGCTCCTGCGGTTCCCACGAGCGCAGTCATACAGGCGCCGTGACTTGGGCGGAAGCGTCCTGATCTGTGATATTTGCCACCAGCGTATTGTGCCGTTTCGGCGCGCGGTCAGTTCGGGCCGACAGCGATGTTGTCGATGAGCCGGGCGCGGCCGATCCGCGCGGCGACGAGCAGGCGGGCGGGCCGCCCGGCGAGCGCGTCGAGCGGCGCGAGCGTTTCGGCGTCGCGCAGCTCGGCATAGTCGACCGAGGCGAAGCCGCCCGCAACCAGCGCGCCGTGCAGGTCGTCGAGCGCCCCGGGCACCGCCTTGCCCGCCTCGATCGCGGCGGCGGCGGCGCGCATCTCGCGCGGCAGGCTGGCGGCCTGCGCCCGCTGCCCGGCGGTAAGGTAGGCGTTGCGCGAGCTCATCGCGAGACCGTCCGCCTCGCGCACGGTGGGCACGCCGAAGATCCGGTCGAAGCGGGGCTGACGGAGATCGAGATCGCGCGCCATCGTGCGAATCACCGCGAGCTGTTGCCAGTCCTTCTCGCCGAAGAAGGCGAGATCCGGCCCGACCTGGTTGAACAGCTTGCACACGACCGTCGCGACGCCGTCGAAGTGGCCGGGGCGCGACTTGCCACAAAGGCCCTCGCTCACGCCCGAGACCGAGATCCTGGTCGCGAAGCCCGCCGGGTACACGGTCTCGACGTCGGGCATCCAGAGCAGGTCGACCCCTTCGGCTTCGAGCAGCGCGCAGTCGCGTTCGATCTGGCGCGGATAGGCATCGAGATCCTCGCCGGCGCCGAACTGGAGCGGATTGACGAAGATCGAGACCACTACGTGTTCCGCCGCCGCGCGCGCGGTGCGGACCAGCGTGAGATGGCCTTCGTGCAGCGCCCCCATCGTCGGGACGAGCGCGACGCGGCCGCTTTCGCGCATCCGCGCCACGACACTGCGCAGTGGATCAAGCTCCCCGATCGTTTGCATGGCGCCAGCCGCTCCGATAAAACGCCTGTGACCGGCGCGGGGCCCCCTTAGACGCGGACCACGCCTGCGGACAACCATTCGCGAGGAACTAGCCTGTCGTGACAGCGCATCGAATCGTATTCGCCAACGAGAAGGGCGGCACCGGCAAGTCGACCACCGCGGTCCACGTCGCGGTCGCGCTCGCCTATCAGGGAGCTTCGGTCGCCGCGGTGGACCTCGACCACCGGCAGCGCACGCTGTTCCGCTATCTCGAGAACCGCGTCGAGACCGAGCGCAAGCGCGAGATCGCGCTGCCCGGCGCGCGCTTCGCGGTCTATGACGGCGACAGCACCGAGGAACTCGACGCGCTTTCGGACGAGATCGCCGACGGCTTCGACTTCCTGATCTTCGACACGCCGGGACGCGACGATCCGCTCGCCCGCCATGTCGCGGCCACGGCCGATACGCTGGTCACGCCGCTCAACGACAGCTTCATCGACTTCGACCTCATCGGCCAGGTCGAAAGCGAGACCTTCCGGGTCAAGCGGCTGTCTTTCTATGCGGAGCTCATCTGGGAAGCGCGCAAGAAGCGCGGCATGCGCACGATCGAGGACGGCAAGCGCGAGATGGACTGGGTCGTGGTGCGCAACCGCGTCCAGCACATCGAGGCGCGCAACATGCGCCGTCTCGACGGCGCGCTGCGCGAGCTTTCGCGCCGGGTCGGCTTCCGTGTGGCCAGCGGATTGTCCGAGCGCGTGATCTTCCGTGAGCTGTTTCCGTCCGGACTGACCCTGCTCGACAAGGGCCATCTCGGCGATCTCGGCACAAGCCACCTCGTCGCGCGCCAGGAACTGCGCCAGCTCGTCGCCGGGCTGAACCTGCCGATGCCCTCGGCGCGGCAACCGGATCTGGCTTTCGCCGCCGAAGCGTGATCGCAACCCATGGCAAAGCTCATCTGGCTGCTGGTCCTGGCGGCCTGCGCCTACCGGCTGGTCGTGGGCCGCTGGCCGTTCCAGCCCAAGCCTCGGACGCCGCAGAGCTTCGCGCTCGCGCAGGCCCGCGCGTTGCTCGGCGTGGGCCCCGGCGCGAGCCGCAAGGAGATCATCGAGGGGCACCGGCGGCTCATCGCCTCGGTGCATCCGGATCGGGGCGGAACGAACGAAAAGGTGCATGAAGCCAACGCAGCCCGCGATATGCTGCTCGCGAATCTTCCGGTCGAATCGCAGGAGTGAAAATGAGCTACACGTTCCACCCCACTGTCCTTCGGGAATACGACATCCGCGGCATTATCGGCGAAACGCTCGGGCCCGACGATGCCCGTGCGATCGGGCGGGGGTTCGGCACGCTGATTCGCCGGGACGGCGGGCGCAAGGTCGCGGTCGGCTACGATGGGCGGACAAGCTCGCCCGTGCTCGAGGAAGCACTGGTCGAAGGGCTCAATGCCAGCGGTGTCGATGCGGTGCGGATCGGCCTTGGGGCGACGCCGATGCTCTATTACGCGGAAGCCTCAGCCGAAGATGTAGATGGCGGCATTCAGATAACAGGCAGCCACAATCCCCCCAATTACAATGGCTTCAAGATGGTATTTCGGGGCCGCCCGTTCTTTGGTGCGGATATCCAGAAGCTCGGCGCCATGGCGGCCGAAGGCGATTGGGATGACGGTGCCGGTACGTTCGAGACCCGCGACCTGCTCGGCGCTTATGTCGACCGTCTCGTCCAAGGACTCAGCGGAATCCCTTCCGAGGCGCTCTCCAGCCTCAAGATCGGCTGGGACGCTGGCAACGGTGCCGCCGGGCCGGCGCTCGAGATGCTCGCGGCGAAACTGCCGGGGGAACACCACCTTCTGTTCACCGATGTCGACGGAACTTTTCCCAATCATCATCCTGATCCTACCGAGGAAAAGAACCTCGCAGACCTGAAGGCGCTGGTCGCGTCGAAGAATCTCGATTTCGGAGTTGCCTTTGATGGCGACGGGGATCGGATCGGGGCGATCGACGGCGAGGGCCGGGTGATCTGGGGCGATCAGCTCCTCATGATCTACGCCGAGGACTTGCTGAAAATCCTGCCGGGATCGACGATCATTGCTGACGTGAAGGCCTCGCGCGCGCTGTTCGACACGGTTTCGCAGAACGGCGGCGAGCCGCTGATGTGGAAGACCGGTCACTCGCTGATTAAGTCCAAAATGAAGGAAACCGGTTCGCCGCTCGCTGGCGAGATGAGCGGGCACGTGTTCTTCGCGCACGAGTACTACGGCTATGACGACGCGCTCTACGCCGCGGTGCGGCTGATCGCGGCCTCGGCGCGGCTGGGCAAGTCGGTCACCGAAATGCGCGGAGCGATGCCGGCGATGCTCAACACTCCGGAAATGCGCTTCCAGGTCGACGAAAGCCGCAAGTTCGCCGCGATTGACGAAGTGAAGGAGCGGCTCTCGGGCACCGACGCGCAAGTCAATGCGATCGATGGCGTGCGTGTCACGACCGACGACGGCTGGTGGCTTTTGCGTGCCTCGAACACGCAGGACGTGCTCGTCGCGCGCGCCGAAAGCGATACCGAGGCGGGGCTAGAGCGGCTGATGGGCCAGATCGACGAGCAACTCGCGCTGTCGGGGCTGGCGCGCGGGCCGCAGGCCGCGCACTGACCCGGAACGACGGCGCCTGACGACAAAAGGGAGCCACCCGTCGCGGCTCCCTTTTCTGTTGCAGACCCCGGGGCGTGGCCCCGCTCCGCTTAGGACGACCGAGCGGTCGGTCAGCGATCTGTGTTCGCGTTCTTCCTGTCGCTGATCGCGGCCGAGGCGCCGAGGCCGCTTTCGGGCATGCTGGGCGTGCCTTCGCGTACGTTCTTGACGCGCAGGTTGTTCTGCACGTGCCGCACGCCGGCAACGTCATCGGTGATGTCTTCGGCGCGGCGCTTGGCGCGGCGGCTGTCGACGGTGCCGTCGAGGGTCACTTCACCTTCCGAGACGCTTACGGAAATGGGACGGGCATCGATTGCCCAGTCGCGCGTCAGATGGTCGTTGACGTCCTCGCGGATGCGCTCGTCGGAGCGCGTGTAGTTTGCCGGACCGCGTCCGCTGTGATCCATTTCCCGGCGCCGGGCGGCGTCCTCGTCACCGAACCAGCTTGCCACTTCGTCGCTCGCCCGGTCGATGAACCCGCGCCGTTCGCCGTAGCTGCGCCAGTCATCATAGTCGCGGCGGCCATGCGCGCCGCGGTCTTCCTCGGCGTATCGCCGTCGTCCGAACGTATCGTAGCTGGGCCGATAGCCGAGGCCGGAGGACGCGCCGCCGTAGCCGCCGCCCTGCCGGGCGTAGAAGTCGCGCCCGCCCTGGTCCTCGCTGGTGAAGCTTGCATAGCGGTTGCCGTAGTCGGCGTTGTAGGTCGGGATCTCGTAGCCGCGTCCAGCCTCCCGGTCGTAGCGGCGGTCTCGCTCGGCACGATAGGAGTCGGCGGCGCGGCGCTGGTCCTCGCGCAGACGATCCTCCTGCAATTGGTGCGGCGGCAGGTAGGCGCCCTCGTAGGCACCGCCCGTTCGTCCGCGATAGTCTTCGTAAGTGCCGCCCATCTGGCCGCGATTGTCCAGTCCGCCGGAACCCTGCTGCCGGACTCCTTCGGCGAACTGGTTCTGCTGGCGCGGCGCAGCGCCGCGGTAATCTCTGTCGTAGGCGCCTTCGCGCGGGTTGCGGTCATAGCGGTTTTGACGATCGCGATCGTTCATGGTGTACTCCATTCGCTTGCCGGAAGCGGACGGGCGGGCTTGTCCCGAGGCCGGGACCTGTCCCGTCTTGGCCCTTCCGATACTCGTAAAACGAATGGCGCGCCTTGGTCGATCCCCGGTTGAACGCAACCAGACGACGAGTCGGCGCAACCTAACATTTGTTGATTTTCGCGGCATTCTCGGCACTTGCGGAGCGGCTTGCGCCGCGCGTCCGCGGCGCGTAGCCAAGCGGCCATATCATGACCGCCACGCCGCCCGAGATCGCTGACTGGTTCGCTTCGCGCGGCTGGCGGGTGCGCCGCCATCAGGCGGAGATGCTCGCGGCCTCGGACAAGGGGCTCCATGCGCTGCTCGTCGCCGATACCGGGGCGGGCAAGACGCTTGCCGGCTTCTTGCCCACGCTCGCGGACTTCTGCCCTTCGCGGCTGGACGGCGCGGCCCCGCCCGAGGGTCTGCACACGCTCTACGTCTCGCCGCTCAAGGCGCTGGCGACCGACGTGCAGCGCAATCTGCTGGCGCCGGTCGCGGAGATGCGGCTCGCCTGCCGGATCGAGACGCGCAGTGGCGACACGCCGTCCGACCGTAAGGCGCGCCAGCGCGCGCGGCCGCCGCACATCCTGCTGACGACGCCCGAATCGCTCTCGCTCCTGCTCAGCTATCCCGAGGCCGCGCAGCTCTTCGCGGGGCTCAGGCGGATCGTCATCGATGAGATCCACGCCTTTGCCACGGGCAAGCGGGGTGACCTGCTGGCGCTGGCGATGGCGCGGCTCGAGACGATCGCGCCGGGCGTGCGGCGCGCGGGTCTCTCGGCGACGGTCGCTTCGCCCGAAAGCTATCGGGCCTGGCTCGCGCCCTGGGGCGATCTCGATGCGGTGGCGCTGGTAAAGGGCGAGGAGGGTGCCCCCCCCGAGGTCTCGATCCTGCTGCCGGACGAGGAACGCATCCCCTGGAGCGGTCATGCCGCGACCTGGGCGATCCCCGCGCTCTACGCGCGGATCCAGGCGCATCGCACGACGCTGATCTTCACCAACACCCGCTTTCTGGCGGAGTACATCTTCCAGTGGCTGTGGGACGCGAACGAAGACAACCTGCCGATCGGAATCCACCACGGCTCCTTGTCGCGCGAGGCGCGGCGCAAGGTCGAAGGGGCGATGGCGCGCGGCGAGCTGCGCGCGCTGGTCTGCACCGCGAGCCTCGACCTCGGCGTGGACTGGGGCGACATCGACCTGGTCGTGCAGATGGGGGCGCCGAAGGGTTCGTCGCGGCTGCTCCAGCGGATCGGGCGCGCCAATCACCGGCTCGACCAGCCGAGCAAGGCGCTGCTGGTTCCGGGCAACCGCTTCGAGTTTCTCGAGGCCGTCGCCGCCGTCGAGGCGGTCGAGGAGGGGCAGCGCGACGGCGAGGATTTCCGTCCCGGCGGGCTCGACGTGCTCGCCCAGCACGTCATGGGCTGCGCCTGCTCCGGGCCGTTCCGCGAGGACGCGCTGCTTCGCGAAATCCGCTCCTCGCTTGCCTATGCCTGGGTCGACGAGACGGTCTTCGCGCGCGTGCTCGATTTCGTCGCCACGGGGGGCTATGCGCTGCGCTCCTACGACAAGTTCCGGCGAATCGTGCGCGACCGCGACGGCTCGTGGCGGCTGGCGCATCCCGAACATGCCGCGCGGCACCGGCTCAACGCCGGGATCATCGTCGACAACGAGATGCTCGACGTGCGCTTCCGCAACGGCCGCTCGCTGGGCAAGGTCGAGGAGATGTTCGGCGCCAGCCTCAAGCCGGGCGACACGTTCCGCTTCGCCGGGATGGACCTGGAGGTCGAGGCGCTGCGCGATCTCGAACTGGTCGTGCGCGCGGCCAAGCGCTCGGCCTCGATCCCGAGCTATTCGGGCCAGCGGTTGCCGATCTCGACCCGCCTTGCGGACCGGGTGCGCGCGATGCTGGCGGATCGCGCCGGGTGGGGCCGGTTTCCGGACGACGTGCGTGAGTGGCTCGAAGTGCAGGCCTGGCGCTCGCACCTGCCCGCGCCGGGGCGGCTGCTGGTCGAAAGCTTCCCGCACCGCGACCTGGCCTATACGACCTACTACACGTTCGAGGGGTGGAACGCGAACCAGTCGCTCGGGATGCTGATCACGCGGCGGATGGAGGATCGCGGGCTGGGGCCGCTGGGCTTCGTCGCCACCGACTACGCGCTCGCGGTGTGGGGGCTCAAGCCGGTCGATGAGCCCGCGGCGCTGCTTTCGCCCGACATCCTCACGCACGAGTTCGTCGACTGGGTGGAGCAATCGTATCTGCTGCGCCGCGCGTTCCGCGAGGTGGCGGTGATCTCCGGGCTGGTCGAACGGCAGCATCCGGGCAAGCGCAAGACCGGGCGGCAAGTGACCTTCTCGACCGACCTGATCTACGACGTCCTGCGCAAGTACGAACCCGACCATGTGCTGATCCAAGCGGCCTGGGCCGACGCGCGCGCGCGGATGACCGACGTCGCGCGCGTGGGCGACGTGCTCGACCGGGCGGCGCGCGAGGTCGACCATGTCAGGCTCGAGCGGATCAGTCCGCTTTCGGTCCCGGTGCTCTCGATCATCGGTCGCGAGACGCTGCCCTCGGGCGCGGCGGACGACGAATTGCTGATCGAGGCGGAGAGCCTCGCCTCGATGGCGATGCGCACCGATTCGCGCGATGACGAGGCGGACGCCTGATACCGTGCTCGGCGCGGACGCCGGGCAACAAAAAAGGGGCGGATCGCTCCGCCCCTTTCGCGTCTCGTTCGCTCGCCTGCGACTACTTGTCGAACTGCGCGAACTGTTCGTTGCCGACGAAGCCGAACTTGGTGACGTTCGACTTCTTGATCACGTTCAGGGTCTTCGCCGAGAGATCGTAGCTCGCCTGCGGATCGGGCTGGAACTGAAGTTCGGGCTCGACCGGATAGGTCAGCGATTCCTGGAGGAGCGACAGAAGCGTCGGTCCGTCGATCGGGTTGCCGTTCCACAGAATCTGGTTGTCCGGAGTGAGGACGACCTTGTTCTTGATCGGATCCACCGGCGGAGGCGGCGTATCCGGGGGATTGGCCACCGGAAGGTCGATGTCGATCGAGTGGGTCGCGACCGGGATGGTGATGATGAACATGATGAGAAGAACGAGCATGACGTCGATCAACGGCGTCGTGTTCATCTCCATCATCGGGGCGCCATCATCCTTGCCGCCTGACATTGCCATGGGGAGTACTCCTGTAACCTAGTCCGTGTCAGCCGTTCGGATCGACCGGATTCGAGATGAAGCCGACGGTCGGGTAGCCCGAGATCTGCACGTTGTAGATGGCGCCCGCGACGCAGCGCCACGGCGCGTCGACGTCACCGCGAATGTGCACCTGCGGAATGGCGTCCGGATTGGCCTTGAGGGCCTCGGGGCCGCCTTCGCGCTTGACGATGGCATCGAGCCGCTTGAACGCCTGATCGCGCAGTTCCTCGGCATCGACCGGGGTGACGTTGTTGAAATAGACGCGGCATTCGCCGTTGCGCGAGGCACCTGCATAACCAGGCTCGCCGGCGCTGCGGCCTGCGTCGTCGGTCGTGGTGACCGTCAGCAGCAGGTTTTCCACCTTGTCCTTCGATTCGACGGATTCGATGATCGGGATGCGCAGCTTCTCGATCGTCTGAATCGCGACGGGGACCGCGATGAGGAAGATGATGAGGAGCACCAGCATGACGTCGACGAGCGGCGTCGTGTTGATGTCGGACATCGGTGTTTCGTCACCGCCCCCGCCCGTGGATATCGCCATAGTCGTAGTATCCTAATTCTTGGAAACCAGTCCGGGGAGAGGGCGACGGGCACGCATGCTCGGCCCGCCGCTTTGAACCCCAGCGCCGTCCGGGCGGAATCCCGGCCGGCGCTCGTGCTACCTTACGGCTTCGCGGGAGCGGCCGGCTTGGCCGGAGCAGCAGCAGGCTTCTTGGCGGCCGGAGCCGGCGCCGTCGCGACGGCGGGCTTGACGGCGCCGCGCGAGGTGATGTTGGCCAGCACTTCGCTCGAGAAACCGGTGAGCAGCTCGGCGATGCGCTTGTTGCGGCTCTGCAGGTAGTTGTAGGCGAGCACCGCGGGAACCGCGACGAGCAGGCCGAGCGCGGTCATGATGAGCGCCTCACCGACCGGACCCGCGACCTTGTCGATCGAGGCCGAACCGGCGAGACCGATCGCGATCAGCGCGCGGTAGATGCCGACGACGGTACCGAACAGGCCGATGAACGGCGCGGTCGCGCCGACGGTGGCGAGAAACGGCAGACCCGAAGCGAGACGCGCGTTGATGGTCGCTTCCGAGCGGGCCAGCGAGCTGTGCATCCAGTCGTGGGCCTCGAGCGCGTCGGTCATCTTGGCGTGCTGCTCCTCGGCGGCGAGACCGTCGTCGACGATCTGGCGCCAGGCGCTGTTCTTGTCGAGCTTGGTGGCGCCTTCGCGCAGCGTCGGGGCCTTCCACAGGCTCGTGCGGGTGGCGCCGTACTGGCGCAGGATCTTCGACTGTTCGAACCACTTGGTGAACAGGATGTAGAACGATCCGAAGGACATGATGCCCAGGATGATGACCGTGGCATAGGCGATGAAGCCGCCCTGTTCGAGTGCTTCGGCGAAACCGAATTTGTTCTGCGGCGCGCCTTCGGCGGCGGCGGCAAGGATTTCTACGATAAGCATGCGATAGGTCCTCTCAAGAAAAGGTAGCAGAACGGGAGGCTGCCCCGGACCGGACAGCCTCCAGAGAGATCAATCCGGAATCACCCATCGGATCCGGTTCGAGTATGTGCTTTGGACTTCCTGGCCGTTCTCAAGCGCAGGCTTGAAACGCGCGCGGCGAGACACGTTCTTGCACGTCGCTTCATCAAGGTCGGCGTGGCCGCTCGAACTCGTGATGACGCAATCGACGACGCGCCCGTTCGTCCCGACCGTGACGCGGAACCCGGTGGTTCCGGCACGCTCCTCGCGCAGGGCGCGCGAAGGATAGTCGTTGGTGGTCGCCCAGTCGCCGGGGTTGTTGCGCGGCTCGGGCGCACGCGTCGGCCCCTTCGGGGGCGGCGGAGCCGGAGGCGGCGCAACCGGCGCGGCCGGCAACGCGATCACGGGCGCCGGCGGCGGTGCAACGGAGACCGTGTTGATTGGCGGCGGCTTGGTTGCCACGTTGATCTTCACGGGCGGTGCGACCGGCGGCGGCGGCGCCTCAACCTTCGGTTGCTCCGGCGGCGGGGGCGGCGGTTCTTCCTTCTTCACTTCTTCCTTGATGTCGACGGTCGTCACCTTGTTGATCACCTTCTTCGCCGCTTCGTAGGCGAGGCCGGTGACGAGCGCGTAGAGCAGGAAGACGTGGAGCAGAAGAACGACTATGAAAGCGGTAAGCTTGTTGCCGCTCATCTTCTGGTCAGCGTAGGCCATTCAGTCGCGTCACTCCATCACTAAACTGCCACGGGGCAAGCCCCGGAACCGCACGATCCGGACGTGGTGCGTCAGGACCATGACGAAACCCATTTTTGTCCACCCTGACGGCTGACGAATTGCCTTGGAGATAGCTGGCGCCACTCGGCAAAACGTGGGGCGCTTATCGTTGTGTCACCCCGATTTGGCGCAATCCTTAGCGAGGGCATCGCAACCGTGCAACGCCTTATCGCCCTTTCGGGGGTTAACCAATGATTCAGACGCGCCGCAGTGGAATGAGCGAGGCGTGATTTTGAGCTGATTGCCCGACGCGGTAATACGCGGTCATAGCGATGCTTAGGAGAATTTGGGAATGCCATCAGCAAGGCGCAAGCGGGCCCTGATCTTGATAGCTTGCGGCGCGCTCGTCGCGCCGGTCGTGGCGGCGCAACCGGTGGCTCCGGCGGCGTCCGGGCCCACTTATGCGGACCTCGTGGATCTGGCCGATTCGGCGCCGCTGGTAATCAAGGCGAACGTCCGCAAGGCAATCAGGGTGAGGAATGAGCGCGCGCCTGGGCTCGCGCCCGGAACGGGGCGATTCTACGTCGAGGCGCGGACCGAGGCGCTGCTCGCGGGCAATGCTCCGATCGGCGAATCCCTTGCCTATCTCGTCGACCTTCCCCTCGACGAGCGCGGCAAGGGCCCGTCGATCAAGAAGACCAGCGTCCTGCTCTTCGCGCGTCCCGTTCCGGGACGGCACGGTGAGGTGCAGTTGATCAAGCCGGGCGCACAGCTTCCCGCGACTCCCGCCAACGAACAGCGCGTGCGCGCTCTGCTCACGGCGCTGCTGTCCCTCGACGCCCCGGCGAAGATCACGGGCCTGCGCGAGATGCTCTACGTGCCGGGCACGCTCGCGGGCGAGGGCGAAACGCAGATGTTCCTTTCGACCGAGGACCGTTCGGCGGCCTCGATCACGGTCCGCCACGAGCCGGGGCAGGCGCCGCGCTGGGGCGTGTCCTTTTCCGAGCTCGTCGCCGACGTCGCCAATCCGCCGAAGCCAGGGACGCTCGAATGGTATCGCCTCGCGTGCTTCCTGCCCGCCACGCCGCCGCCGGGGGCCAATCTTTCGCAAGGCGTGACGGCGCGACGCCAGGCCGAAGAGGACTATCGCACGGTGATGCGCGCGCTCGGGCCCTGCCAGCGCACGATGAACTGACGGCCGCCGGCCCGCGGCCGGGGGGCCGCCGCAGTTCTCGCGGGCCCGTGCGAAGCCTCTGGCCTTTCGCCGACCGCTCGCCTAGGGCGCGCTGCCGGAAAGGAATGACATGGCTGAACCGCTCAGAATCGCGCTCGCAGGGCTCGGGACCGTCGGCTCCGGAGTGATCCGGCTGATCGAGACCAATTCGGAATTGATCGCCAGGCGGGCGCGCAGGCCGATTCGCATCACCGCGGTGAGCGCACGCGACCGCAGCAAGGATCGCGGCGTCGACCTGTCGTCCTACGTGTGGGACGACGATCCCACCAAGCTCGGCCAGCGCGAGGACGTCGACGTCGTTGTCGAACTCGTGGGCGGGTCGGACGGTCCGGCGCTCACGCTGGCGCGCAACACGATCGCGGCGGGCAAGTCGCTGGTCACGGCGAACAAGGCGATGATCGCGCACCACGGGCTCGAACTCGCCGCCGCGGCCGAGGACGCCGACGTCGCGCTCAAGTTCGAGGCGGCGGTCGCGGGCGGCATTCCGGTGATCAAGGGGCTGAGCGAGGGCGCGGCGGCCAACCAGATCGACCGCGTCTATGGAATCCTCAACGGCACCTGCAATTACATCCTCTCGCAGATGGAAGATACCGGGGCCGCTTTCGGCGACGTGCTCGCCGAGGCGCAGCGGCTCGGCTACGCCGAGGCCGATCCCACCTTCGACGTCGAGGGGATCGATGCCGCGCACAAGCTGTCGATTCTCGCGTCGATCGCGTTCGGCACGCAGTTGCGCTTCGATGCTGTCGAGACCAGCGGCATTTCGCGAATCATGTCGGTCGACATCGAGCAGGCGCGCGCGCTCGGCTACGTCATTCGCCTGATCGGGCTCGCCGAAGCGGGCTCGCGCGTGGGCGTGCCTGGTCTGTTCCAGCGCGTGCGCCCGCATCTCGTGCCGGTCGACCACCCGCTGGCGCACGTCGACGGCGCGACCAACGCGGTCGTCGCCGAGGGTAACTTCATGGGCCGGCTGCTGTTCCAGGGTCCCGGCGCGGGCGACGGTCCGACCGCGAGCGCGGTCGTCGCCGACCTGATCGACATCGCGCGCGGCGAATGGGGCGTGGGCTTCTCGATGCCGGCGGCCGAGCTGCGCGAGATGGCGCCGGCGGACAGCGGCATGCGGCGCGGGCGGGCCTATATCCGCTTCATCGTGCCCGACCGCCCTGGCGTGCTTGCCGACATCACCGCGGCCATGCGCGACGCCTCGGTCTCGATCGAGAGCATGATCCAGAAGGCGCGCGACGACCAGACCGGCGAAGTCATGCTCGCGCTCGTGACTCACGAAGGCCCCGAATCGGCGGTCGACGAGGCACTGCGCGTGCTCGAAGGCTCCGACAGCCTGACCGCCCCGCCGCTGGTGCTCACGATCATCGGCACCTGAGGCGGGGGCCGCTTTGCCGGTTTGGCGATCGACGAGGACTCGCAGTGCTCAGTCCCCGCGTTTCACGCCCCGGGCGATGAGGTCGGCGTCGGAGCCGGCGGGCGCCTCGGGAATCGATTCGAGATCGACGAAGTAGGCCGGGCCCTTCGGACAAGGCGGCACGAAGCAGCCGCGCGCGGCGGTCACCCCGGGATACTTCGGCTCGAGGTCGGGCGGGCGGATCGATCCGTCATCGAGCGCCTGCGAGGAGAGCGGATCGACCTCGCTCGTCGACTTCGCGCGGAACTTGCTGTCGTCCTGCGCGCAGACCACGATCTCGCCGCTCGCGGCGCGCTCGTAGCACTGCGCGCGCGAGCGCTGGGTCGAATAGGCGCTCTGCGAGCGCAACATCATTTCGGCGATTTCGCTGTCGCTCCTGGCGGCTTCCTGAGCGTGGGCGGTGCCCGAAACGGCCAGGGCGGCGGCAGAGGCGGCAATGAAAACCGCGCAGCTTCTCGACAATTTCATTTCCCCTGTCTAAGCGCTGGCGTCGAACCTTCCTTCCGCCGCTTAATCCGGACTGAACATGACCAATAGCTCGACTCCAGCAAGCAAGGTACTCGATCGCGTTCTCGTCCTCGAAATGGTTCGGGTCACGGAAGCCGCCGCGATCGCCGCATCACACCTCATCGGACGCGGCGACGAGAAGGCGGCCGATCATGCAGCGGTCGAAGCGATGCGCAAGGCCTTTGACGAACTCGAGATCGACGGCACCGTCGTGATCGGCGAAGGCGAGCGCGACGAGGCGCCGATGCTGTTCATCGGCGAGAAGGTCGGCGGCGCGATCGGCAGCGGGCCCAAGATCGACATCGCGCTCGATCCGCTCGAAGGCACGACGATCACCGCCAAGGCCGGCCCGAACGCGCTCGCGGTGCTTGCCGCGGCCGAGGAAGGCTGCCTGCTCAACGCGCCCGACGTCTATATGGAGAAGCTCGCGGTCGGCCCCGGCTATCCCGAAGGCGTGATCGACTTGTCGAAGTCGCCCACCGAGAACGTCCAGGCGGTGGCCAAGGCCAAGGGCGTCGAGCCCAGCGAGATCATCGTCTGCGTGCTCGATCGCCCGCGTCACGCCGATCTCATCGAGGAACTGCGCGGCATCGGTTGCGGCATCCAGCTCATTCCCGACGGCGACGTCGCCGGCGTGATCGCGGTGACCGACGAGAACACCACGATCGACATCTACATGGGATCGGGCGGCGCGCCCGAGGGCGTGCTCGCCGCGGCGGCGCTGCGCTGCGTGGGCGGCCAGATCCAGGGCCGCCTGCTGTTCCGCAACGATGACGAGCGCGCCCGCGCGCGCAAGTGGGGCATCGAGGATCTCGACAAGATCTATACCCTGGGCGAACTGGCCAAGGGCGACTGCATCTTCGCGGCGACCGGCGTCACCAACGGCTCGCTGCTCGACGGCGTCAAGCACTTCAAGGGCGGCAAGATGACCACCCAGAGCGTTGTCATGCGCGCCAGCTCGGGCACCGTGCGCTGGATCAGGGGCGAGCATCTGCGCGGCGAGACCGGCGGCGACTGACGCCGTTGATAAGCCGCGCGGCTTGTATTGCAATTGGATGATCGTTGGCTAGACGCGGGTCGCGACAGACGACGCGCGGGGATTCGCCATGAAAATCTTGTCCGGGAACAGCAACCTGCCTCTTGCCAGGGCTGTCGCGGGATACCTTGAACTGCCGCTCACCGACGTGAGCGTGCGGCGTTTCGCCGATGAGGAAGTCTTCGTCGAGATTCACGAGAACGTGCGTGGCGAGGATGTCTTCGTGGTTCAGCCCACGAGTTTCCCCGCGAACGACAATCTCATGGAACTGCTGATCTGCATCGACGCGCTGCGGCGCGCCTCGGCCAAACGGATCACCGCCGTGGTTCCCTATTTCGGCTATGCCCGGCAGGACCGCAAACCCGGCCCGCGCACGCCGATCTCGGCCAAGCTGGTGGCGAACCTGATCACCGAGGCGGGGGCCGACCGCGTGCTGTCGGTCGATCTTCACGCCGGGCAGATCCAGGGTTTCTTCGACATTCCCACCGACAACCTGTTCGCCGCGCCGGTCATGGCCGCCGATATCCAGGCGCGGCTCGGCGGGCAGAACCTGACCGTGGTCTCGCCCGACGTCGGGGGCGTGGTGCGCGCGCGCGCGCTGGCCAAGCGGCTCGACAACGCGCCGCTCGCGATCGTCGACAAGCGGCGCGACCGGCCCGGCCAGTCCGAGGTGATGAACATCATCGGCGAGGTCGAGGGCCGCGCCTGCATCCTGATCGACGACATCATCGATTCGGGCGGGACGCTGTGCAACGCGGCGCAGGCATTGCTCGACGAGGGCGCGACCAGCGTGACCGCCTATATCAGCCACGGCGTGCTTTCGGGCGGTGCGGTGGCGCGGGTGGCCAAGTCGGCGCTCAAGGAACTGGTGATCACCGATTCGATCCTGCCGAGCGATGCCGCGCGCGATTGCGACAAGATCCGCATCCTCACCATCGCGCCGCTGCTCGGCGAGGCGATTCGCCGGATCGCGGACGAAAGTTCGGTCTCGAGCCTGTTCGACTGACCTCCCGCCGTCCGGCGCGAGCGATCCGGGCCTTTTTGCCGAACCTACTGCCAGGGGCGCGGCTTGCCCGGTTCCAGCCGCTTGAGGAACTCGAGCCGCCGTGCCTGTCGCAACTCCAGCGCGAGCGTCATCAGCGGTTGCGGCGTCTCGGTGAACTGGCGGGGGGACATTCCGAACAGTTCGGCGAACTCGCGCAGGAAATGGCTGTCGTCGTAGTAGCGCAGCGAAAGCTCCTCGCTCTCGGCGCCGTCGGCGACGCCGCGCAGATAGCTCGCCATGTCGAGCGCGCGTGCTCGGCGCAGCACTTGCTTGGGCGGCAAGCCGAAGTCGCGCTTGATGATCCGCTCCAGCTTGCGCAGGTCGACGCCGCATTCGGCCGCCGCCTGTTTGACCGAGATCGCGGGGTTCGAAAGCGTCAGCCCCTCGAAGCTCGCGGTGACCGGATCGGGGACCGGCCACCCCATCTTCTCGGTGCGGATACGGAAGAGCGATTCGATGCGCCGGCACCAATCCTCGGGGGCGGCATCGGGGGCGAAGGTGTCGATGACGGCCTTATCGTCCGGCGAGACTATCTCGACCGGCGCGATCCGGTCCAGATAGTCGCCCAGGCGCGGCCCCTTGAGCGAGGTGCAGGCTCCGGGCCTGATCGCGATGCCGACGCCGGCGACGTTTCCTCGCATGCTGTATTTCATGCGCCGGCTCTGCGGGCCGAAGAACAGGGCGCTGCGGCCGAACGCTATTTCTCCGTCGATGGTTTCGGCCTGTGCCTGGCCGCTGAACATGATCCGCACGAACGCGGTGTCGTTGAGCAGGCCGCAGCGCAGCACATGGCCGGGTTTGACGTCGAACTTGATGACGTAGATCCGCGCGATCCAGGGAGCGAGGTCTGCCGCCGGGGCGCGGTTGTACGACAGCGGCTGTCCATCGCGTGTTTGCACGACGGATCGCGTAACCGCCGGATCGACCGCCGGAACCCCATTCCGTTGCCTCTGCATTTTGCCCCTGAGATGCCCCTTCGTTATTCCGGTACGGTGCTTTCGGCGCGAACGCCAAGAGGGTTCAAAACCATAAGCGAGGCATTGCACCTGAATTTTTTTACAGGTTGGTCCGGCGAAGACCAATTGCTTGACCCGGGTTCGGCGGTCGGGCCAAGAAAAACACCATGCATCTCGATGAAGACCTCAAGCTCGCCGTTCGCCTCGCCGATGCCGCGGGAGACGCGATCCGCCCGCATTTTCGGTCCGGGTTGGAGGCGGAACGCAAGACCGACGCCTCGCCGGTCACGGTCGCGGACAAGGCTGGCGAGGAAGCGATGCGCCGCATCCTCACCGCCGAAGTACCGAGGGACGGCGTCATCGGCGAGGAGTTCGGCCGCAGCGAGGGTGCCAGCGGGCGCCAGTGGGTGCTTGATCCGATCGACGGCACCGTTTCGTTTCTCGCCGGGCGGCCGATCTTCGGCACGCTGATCGCGCTTCTCGTCGAGGGCTGGCCGGTGCTCGGCGTGATCGACCAGCCGATCCTCGGCGAGCGCTGGATCGGCGCGAGCGGCCGGCCCACCACCTTCAACGCCGGTCCGGCGCGCACCCGCGCGTGCCGGGCCTTGTCCGACGCCTCGATCGCCACGACCGGGCCGCACTATTTCGACGAGCACCAGGGCGCGCATTTCATGGCGCTGGCGGCGAAGACCGATCACAAGCGCATGGTGATGGGCGGCGACTGCTACAACTACGGATTGCTCGCGTCCGGACATATCGACCTGGTTTGCGAGGCCGGGCTCAAGCTGCACGACTGGGCAGCGCTGGTTCCCGTCGTCGAGGGCGCGGGGGGAACGATGTGCGACTGGAACGGCGAGCCGCTCCACGCCGAATCCGACGGCCACGTGCTCGCGATCGGCGATCCCGCCCGGCTCGAGGACGTGATCGAAGCGCTCGCCTGCCATCACTGAGGCGGCGTCGCGCGTGCGCCGGATCGACCTCTTTCTCTACGGAACGCTGCAACCCGCCGCCGGGACGCGCATGGCGCGCTGGCTGGAAACCATGGCGCGCGATCTCCGGCCCGCGCGCGTGCCGGGGCGAATCGTCGCGCTCAGGGGCGGCAACGGCTGGTTCCCGGCGCTCCAACCGGGATCTTCAGGGATGGTGTGCGGCACGCTTGCCGAACTCGACCTGCCGCCCGGCGCGCTGGCGAAGCTCGATCGCTACGAGGGCGGCGAGTATCGCCGCCGGGCGCTGCGGGTGCGCCGCGGCGACGGCGCGGCATGCACGGCGCAAGTCTATGTCTGGACCGCGCCGTTGCCCGAAGGTGCGCTGCCGGTCGCGGGCGGCGATTTCCTGCGCTGGCTCGAGCGGAGCGGACGCCGTGCCTTCACCACTCCGCGCAACGGCGCCTGAGGCGGCGCACGCCTCAAGAGACTTGCCTTTTGGCAGGTGGGCCACTAAAGGCGCGCCCTTCAATCGACACGCGAGAGTCGTCCATCCGACGATTCTCAAGGACCTGTCTGGCGAACAGGGCTGCCTCGGCCGGTCCCGCGTGTCCCGAACCAGGAGACGAAAATGCCCAAGCTCAAGACCAAGAGCGGTGTGAAGAAGCGCTTCAAGCTCACCGCGACGGGCAAGGTCAAGCACGGCGTCGCCGGCAAGCGCCACCGCCTGATCAGCCACAACGGCAAGTACATCCGCCAGAACCGCGGCACCGAGGTCATTTCCGACCCCGATGCCAAGGTCATCAAGAAGTGGGCGCCCTACGGGCTCAACTGAGACAGGAGTACTAGCCAATGCCCCGCATCAAACGTGGCACGACCACACGTGCCAAGCACAAGCGCATTCTGGATCAGGCCAAGGGTTATCGCGGCCGTCGCAAGAACACGATCCGCGTCGCGCGCCAGGCCGTCGAGAAGGCCGGCCAGTACGCCTATCGCGACCGCAAGATCAAGAAGCGCAACTTCCGCGCTCTTTGGATCCAGCGCATCAACGCCGCGGTTCGCGCCGAAGGGCTGACCTACTCGCAGTTCATCCACGGCACCAAGCTTGCCGGGATCGAGCTCGACCGCAAGACGATGGCCGATCTCGCGATGAACGAGAGCGCGATCTTCTCCAGCGTGATCGCGCAGGCGAAGGCGGCGCTGCCGGGCTGATCCGGCCGCAATCGCATACCGCACGGTTTTCGAAGGGCGCGGAGAGCTTTTGCTCTCCGCGCCCTTTCCGCTTGTGCGTTGCGATTCGCCCGCATCGTGCCTAAGGACCGCGGCTCCAAGACCAGCATACCGAGGCAAGGCGAAAACAAGGTGGACTACGCAGCAACCGGGCAGGACGCGCTGGCGCGAATCGCGCAGGCGCAGGATCTCGACACGCTCGAGGCGCTGCGGGTGGAGTTTCTCGGCAAGCAGGGCTCGGTCTCGGGCCTGCTCAAGACGCTCGGCAAGATGACGCCGGACGAGCGCCAGGTCGAAGGCCCCAAAATCCACGCCCTGCGCGAGAGTGTGACCGAGGCGCTTGCCGCGCGCAAGGCGGCGTTCGAAAGTGCCGCGCTCGAAGCCCGGCTCGCGTCCGAGACGATCGACCTCTCGCTGCCCGCGCCCGAGACGCCGCGCGGCTCGGTGCATCCCGTGTCGCAGGTCATGGACGAACTTGCCGAAATCTTCGCCGACATGGGCTTCGCGGTCGCCACCGGCCCCGAGATCGAGGACGACTGGCACAACTTCACCGCGCTCAACATGCCCGAAAGCCATCCGGCGCGCGCAATGCACGACACCTTCTACTTTCCCGATCGCGACGCCAAGGGCCGCGAGATGCTGCTGCGCACGCACACCTCGCCAGTGCAGATCCGCTCCATGATCAGCGAGGGCGCGCCGCTGCGCGTGATCGCGCCGGGTCGCGTCTACCGTTCGGACAGCGACGCGACGCACACGCCGATGTTCCATCAGATCGAGGGCCTCGTCATCGACAAGGGCATCCACCTCGGCCACCTCAAGTGGACGCTGGAAACCTTCCTCAAGGCCTTCTTCGAGCGCGAGGACATCGTCCTGCGGCTGCGCCCGAGCTATTTCCCCTTCACCGAGCCCTCGGTCGAGGTCGACGTCGGCTATGCCTACGAAGGCGGCCGGCGCGTCGTCGGCGGTTCGGGCGACGCGCCGGGGCACGCCTGGATGGAAGTGCTCGGCTCGGGGATGGTCAATCGCCGCGTGATCGAATTCGGCGGGCTCGATCCCGACGAGTGGCAGGGCTTCGCCTTCGGCACCGGCGTCGACCGGCTCGCCATGCTCAAGTACGGAATGGACGACCTGCGCGCCTTCTTCGACGGCGACGTCCGCTGGCTCTCGCACTACGGCTTTTCCGCGCACGACGTGCCGACCCTGTCGGGCGGCGTCGGCACGGCCGCCTGAGCGAGGAAGGAACGACATGAAATTCTCGCTTTCCTGGCTCAAGGCCTACCTTGCGACCGACGCCTCGCTCGAACGGATCGCCGAAAAGCTGAACGCCATCGGCCTCGAGGTCGAGGGCATCGAGGACCCGTCCGAAAAGCTCGCGGGCTTCCGTGTCGCCAGGGTGCTCACCGCCGAGCGCCATCCCGATGCCGACAAGCTGCAGGTGCTCAGCGTCGACACCGGCGATGGCCCGCCGCTGCAGGTCGTGTGCGGCGCGCCCAATGCGCGCGCGGGTCTGGTGGGTGTGCTTGGCCTGCCCGGCGCGGTGGTCCCGGCCAACGGCATGCAACTGAAGAAGTCGGCGATCCGCGGCGTCGAATCGAACGGCATGATGTGCTCGGTGCGCGAACTCGAAATGGGCGAGGAGCACGACGGCATCATCGAACTGCCGAAAGATGCGCCCGTCGGCACGGCGTTCGCCGACTACCACGGCGCCGATCCGGTGATCGAGGTGGCGATAACGCCGAATCGGCCCGATTGCATGGGCGTCTACGGCATTGCCCGTGATCTCGCGGCGGCGGGGCTCGGCACGCTCGAACCGATGTCCGAGGTCGAGGAGCTTTCCAGCTTCCCGTGCCCGGTCGAGATCCGCACCGATGATCCCGAGGGTTGTCCGGCCTTCTACGGCCGCGTCGTCAGGGGCGTGAGAAACGGACCCTCGCCACAGTGGCTGCAGGATCGCCTGAAGTCGGCGGGACAGCGTCCGATCTCGGCGCTGGTCGACGCGACCAACTACCTCATGCTCGGCTATGGCCGCCCGGCGCATGCCTATGACCTCGCGAAGCTGACCGGCGCGGTCGTCGCCCGCCGCGCGCATGATGGCGAGACGGTGCAGGCGCTGAACGAAAAGGCCTACACGCTCGACGGCGATATGACGGTGATCGCCGACGATGCCGGCGTGCACGATATCGCCGGCATCATGGGCGGCGAGCACTCGGGCTGCACCGAGGAGACCACCGACATCCTGCTCGAGATCGCCTATTTCGATCCCGAGCGCATCGCCCGCACCGGACGCAAGCTCAACCTCACCTCGGACGCGCGCCAGCGCTTCGAGCGCGGGGTCGATCCGGGCTTTCTCGGTCTGGCGATGGAGCACCTCACCAAGCTCGTGATCACGCTATGCGGCGGCGAGGCGTCCGAGGTCGTGATCGCCGGCGCCGCGCCCGATACGCCCAAGATCGTCCACTTCGCCCCCGCGCTCACCGAGAAGCTCGGCGGCGTGCGGATCGAGGCGGGCGAGCAGAAGCGCATTCTCGAAAGCCTCGGCTTCACCGTCGTCGGCGAAGAGGCGAACTGGGAGGAATCCTGGGCGGTGACCGTGCCGGGCTGGCGTCCCGACATCGACGGCGCACCCGATCTGGTCGAGGAAGTCGTGCGCATCCACGGGCTCGACAATGTGACGAGCGTCGCCTTGCCGCGCGCCGACGGTGTCGCGCGTCCCACCGCGACCCCGGCGCAGAAGCTCGAGCGCCGCATGCGCCGGGCCGCCGCGGCGCGCGGGCTGCACGAGGCCGTGACCTGGTCGTTCCTGCCCGAGGCCGAGGCCGCCGCCTTTGCCGATGGCGAGGCCTGGACGCTCGCCAACCCGATCAGCGAGGACATGAAGACGATGCGCCCCTCGCTGCTGCCGGGGCTGCTCTCGGCCGGAAAGCGCAACCTCGATCGCGGCGCGACAGGGCTGCGCCTGTTCGAGATCGGCCGCCGCTACCTGCGCGGCAAGGAGGGCGCGAGCGACGAACGCCTGGCGCTGGGCTTCGTGCTGGCGGGCGAGAAGACCCCGCGCGGCTGGGCCACGGGCAAGGCCGTGCCTTTCGACGCCTACGACGCCAAGGCCGAAGTGCTCGCCCTGCTCGCCGAGGCGGGCGCGCCGGTCGACAAGCTCCAGGTCATGGGCGAGGCCGGTCCGCAGTTCCATCCCGGTCAGTCGGCGACCTTGCGGCTGGGGCCCAAGAACGTGCTGGCGCGCTTCGGCATGCTGCATCCTTCGATCGCGAAGCAGTTCGATATCGAAGGCGCTCTCGCCATCGCCGAGATCCATCTCGACGCGATTCCCGCGAAGAAGGGCGCGGCGAGCTTCACGCGCGTCGCCTATGCGCCGCCGCCGCTTCAGGCGGTGACGCGCGACTATGCCTTTCTCGTTCCCGTCGAACTGCCCGCGGGCGATCTGGTGCGCGTGGTCCAGGCGGCGGACAAGGCGAATATCGTCGCCGCCCGCCTGTTCGACGATTTCCGGGGGACCGGCATTCCCGAAGGCCACAAGTCGCTCGCGGTCGAGGTCACGCTCCAGCCGCTCGACAAGAGCTACAAGGACGAGGACCTGAAGGCGATCACCGACAAGGTGACCGCCGCCGCCGCGAAGCTGGGGGCGGTGCTGCGCGGATGAGCGATCTCGTCGCCATCGGGACCCGCGAGCTTACCGCGCGGATCAATCCGATGGGGGCGGAACTCTGGTCGCTGACGGACGGCGAGGGCCGCGAATACATGACCGATGCCGATCCCGCCTTCTGGACGGGGCATGCGCCGGTGCTGTTTCCGATCGTCGGCGAGTTGAAAGACGGCACCTATCGCCTCGACGGTCGCGACCATGCGCTGGCGCGCCACGGCTTCGCGCGCCGCTCGATGTTCGATCTTATCGAGCATCGCGGGAACGTCGCGCGCTTCCGCCTGACCGACGGTGCCGAGACGCGCGCGGTCTATCCCTTCGCCTTCGTGCTCGAACTCGCCTTCCGCATCACCGGACGGCGGCTGGAGATGGAAGCGAGCGTGCGCAATCCGGGCGACGTGCCGCTGCCGTTCAGCTTCGGGTATCACCCCGCCTTCGCCTGGCCGCTGCCCGGCGGCGGCGAGAAGCTGGCGCACGTGCTCGAATTCGCCGAGGCCGAGCCGCACCCGATCAAGCGTCTTGGCGACAATGGCCTCGTCGCGCGCGAGGAGGCGACGCCGATCGAGGGCCGCACCCTGCGCCTTGCGCCCGCGCTGTTCGAGGACGATGCGATGATCCTCGACGCGCTCGAGAGCCGCAGCCTCGTCTATCGTGGTGCGGGCGATGCGCCGCGGCTCGAGATCGCCTTTCCCGATACGCCCTACCTCGGCATATGGCAGAAGCCGGGAGCCCACTACATCTGTGTCGAGCCGTGGCAGGGTCTTGCGGATGCCGACGGTTTCGACGGCGACTTTTGCGACAAACGCGGGGTCGTCTTGCTTGCCCCGGGAGCGGTTCATAGCCTGCGCATGGACGTGACTCTCGTTTTACCAGACTAGCGGAGACTGCTCATGAAGACCGTCCTCGTCACCGGCGCCACATCGGGAATCGGAGTAGGGTGCGTGCGCGCGTTCGCGGGCGCGGGCTGGCGCGTCATCGGAACCGGGCGCCGCGCAGAGCGGCTCAAGGCGCTGCAGGAGGACCTGGGCAAGGACGCCTTCTTCCCCTGCGTGTTCGACGTGCGGGACGAGGTGGCGCGCGACGTCGCGCTCGACGGGTTGCCCGAAGCCTTCGCGAACATCGACTGCCTGGTGAACAATGCCGGCCTGGCGCTGGGCATGGACCTGGCGCAGGATGCCGACCTCGAAGACTGGCGCACGATGATCGACACCAACGTAACCGCGCTGGTCTCGCTCACGCACAAGTTGCTGCCGGGGCTGATCGCGCGCAAGGGCGCGATCGTGATGCTGTCCTCGGTCGCGGCGACCTATCCTTATACCGGCGGCAACGTCTATGGCGGCACCAAGGCCTTCGTGCGCCAGTTCGCGCTGGGCCTGCGCTCGGACTTGTCGGGCACCGGGGTGCGCGTCACCTCGATCGAGCCGGGCATGGTCGAAACCGAGTTCACCACGGTGCGCAACGGCGGCGACCAGGCGGCCTCGGACGAGCTCTATGCCGGGGTAAACCCGCTGACGGGACACGACATTGCCGAGATGGTGCTGTGGGTCGCGAACCTGCCGCCGCACGTCAACATCAACGCGATGGAAGTCATGCCGGTGAACCAGTCGTTCGCCGGCTTCAAGGTCGCGCGGGACTGACGCGCTCTCCTCGCCGCGCTGCCGACAACGCGATCAGACGAACAGCGTGCCCGGATTGGGCATCGGCTCGCGTTTCTGCGCGGCGATGATGCTCATGATCGAGCGCACGACGACAAGCACCACTGCCGCGGGAATGATTACGATGCCGACCACGATCATCAGCGTGATGATGCCCACGATGATGCCGAGGAAGCCGATCCAGAACGTGGTGATGAGGTACTGGTAGTGCGAAACCTCCCAGTCCTTCGCGTCCGAGCGCTGGATATAGGCGAGCACGACGCCCGCGATCGCGGTCACGCCGAAGACCAGCGAGCACAGGTAGAGCAGCGCGACGATCGTCGGCATGTTGAATTCGAACCCCTCGATCGCGGCGGGCCGGGTCTCGCTGGGCGGGGGCGGCGCGTCGCTGTCGCGCGACCTGGCCTGCGGTCCGGTTGACTTGGGTGGTCCTTCGAGGTCGGCGCGTTCGTTGTAGTCCATCGCTGGCTCCCTCCTGCGCCGGGCATGCTAGCGCGTCCGCGCCGGCGAGTCACGAAGCGCGCGCCCGCGCCCTATCCGAGTCCCAGGAACAGCCCGGCGAGCGCCGCGCTCATCAGGTTCGAGAGGCTGCCCGCGATGAGCGCGCGGAGGCCGAGCCGGGCGATCACCGGGCGCTGGTTGGGCGCGAGGCCACCGGTCACCGCCATCTGGATCGCGATCGAGGAGAAGTTGGCGAAGCCGCACAGCGCGAAGGTCACCACCGCCACGGTGCGCTCGGACAAGCCGGTATCGCCGCCGAGTTCGATGAAGGCGACGAACTCGTTGAGCACGATCTTGGTGCCGAACAGGCCCCCGGCCTTGAGCGCCTCACCCCAGTCGGGCGTGGCGAGGAGATAGAAGACGGGGGCGAAAACGTAGCCGATGAGCTGCTGGAAGGTGATACCCTCGAGCCCGAACAGGCCGGCGACGGCGCCGACGATGCCGTTGGCGAGCGCGATCAGCGCGACGAAGGCGAGCACCATCGCGCCGACCGCGACCGCGAGCTTGACGCCGGTCTGCGCGCCTTGCGCGGCGGCCATGATGACGTTGGCGGGCGGGTCCTCGTCGTGTTCGGACGGCACGGGCTCGTCGATATGGAGGCCCGGCTGGTCGGTCATGGTCTCCCGGCGCAACGCGGCGGCGGCCATGCCGGCGGGCGGCGGCGTCTCCCCGGCGATCTCGTCGGGTTCGGGGCCCTCGGCGACGGCGCGCGGATCGGGCATGATCAGCTTGGCCATCAGGATGCCGCCCGGCGCCGACATGAACGCGGCGGCGACGAGATAGTCGATACGCACGCCCATGCTCGCGTAGGCGGCGAGGATCGTGCCGGCGACGCCCGCCATGCCGACGGTCATCAGGCAGAAGAGCTGCGAGGGCGCCAGGCTCGCGAGGTAGGGGCGGATGACCAAGGGAGATTCGCTCTGGCCGACGAAGATGTTCGAGGCCGCCGCCAGGCTCTCGACCCGGGTGATGCCGGTCAGCTTCTCCAGCCCGCCGCCGATCCAGCGGATCACGAGTTGCATGATCCCGAGGTAGTAGAGGATCGAGATGAGCGAGGCGAAGAAGATGATCACCGGCAGCGCGGCGATGGCGAAGCTGGTGCCGCCCATCTCGGGGCTCGCGAGCGGGCCGAACAGGAAATCGACGCCCGCCTTGGCGTAGCCGAGCAGGCTTTCGACGCCCAGGGCCGCGCCGCGCAGCACCGCGCGGCCGATCGGGATGTAGAGCACCAGCGCCGCGAAGCCCGCCTGCAGCGCGAACGCGGCGCCGACCACGCGCAGCCGGATCGCCTTGCGGTCGGACGAAAGGAGGAAGGCGGCGAGCAGGATCAGGACGATGCCGATGAGGCTGTAGGCAACGTGCATGTGCCGCGGGAACCTTTCGGGAGACGGGCGATCGAGCCGCGAGCGTAGAGACGGCCGGCACCAACGGCTAGTGCAATTGTTCCCGTTTCGCTAGGGCTCCTCCATGGAAACACTGCCTCGCGCCTACCCCAGGTCGCTTCTCATCTTTTCGCTGCTCTACGGGGGGATGGTCACGCTCGCGGGCGTGCTCGGCGCGAAGCAGGTCGCGATCGGGCCGCTGGCGGTCGAGGCGGGCATCTTTCCGTTCCTCACGCTCGTCGCGATCTCGAGCGGAATCTCGCAGCTTCACGGCAACGCCACCGCGCAGGCGCTCGCGCGCTTCGGGCTGATTCCGCTGGTGACCGCGATCGCGCTGACCTTCTTCGTGCTTTCGCTGCCGACCGATCCGGGGATGTACGAGCCCGCCAAGGACGCCTTTCCGATCATCCTGGGCCAGTCGGGCCGGATGATGATCGCGGGAATCTGCGCCTATGTCGTCTCGCTGTCGCTCAACCTGTGGATCTTCGCGCGCCTCGCCGGAGCGGCCGACGGGCGCCTTGCCGGGCTGCGTGGCTTCGTCGCCGCCGCGCTGTCGCAGATCGTCGATACGCTGGTGTTCATCACCATCTCGTTCTGGGGCGTGCGGCCGATCGCGGGTATCCTCGTCGGTCAGGCGCTGGCCAAGGTGGTGCTTTCGGCAGTGCTCGTCCCGGCGATCATCTGGCTGGTGGTCAAGGTCGGCGACCGGCTCGACGGCACGCCCGGGACCTGACCCGAAAGCGAGCGAAAGGGCTTCAAATCGCGCGCAGGCGCGCTAAACGCCTCGGCATGTCACAGTCGCACGATCCCGCCATGCTCCTCAAGGCCTCGACCCTCGTCGACGCGCTGCCCTACATGCAGCGCTATGCCGGGCGAACCTTCGTGGTGAAGTACGGCGGCCACGCGATGGGCGATCCCGAACTCGCGCACGACTTCGCCGAGGACGTGGTTCTGCTCAAGGCGGTGGGGATCAACCCGGTGGTGGTCCACGGCGGCGGCCCGCAGATCGGGGCGATGCTCAAGACGATGGGCGTCGAATCGAAGTTCGTCGACGGGCTGCGCGTCACCGACCAGCAGACCGCGCAAGTGGCCGAAATGGTCTTGTCCGGGGCGATCAACAAGGAGATCGTCGGCTGGATCGCCAAGGCTGGCGGCAAGGCGATGGGCCTGTCGGGAAAGGACGGCGCCATGGTCAGGGCGCGCAAGGTCTCGCGCACGGCCAAGGACCCGGACAGCGCCATCGAGCGCGTGGTCGACCTCGGCTTCGTCGGCGAGCCGGCGACCATCGACACGAGCGTGATCGAAACCGTCTCGCGCGCGGGCATGATCCCGGTGATCGCGCCGATCGCCCCGGGCGAGGACGGCGCGACCTACAACATCAATGCCGACACGATGGCGGGCGCGATCGCCTCCGCGCTCGGCGCCGCGCGGCTGTTCCTGCTGACCGACGTGACCGGCGTGCTCGACAAGCAGGGGGCGCTGCTTACCGACCTGACTCCGGCCGACATCGGCAAGCTGCGCGCCGACGGCACGATCTCGGGCGGCATGATCCCCAAGCTCGAAACCTGCATTCACGCGGTCGAAGCGGGCTGCGAGGCGGCGGTCGTGCTTGACGGACGGGTTTCGCATGCCATGTTGCTGGAAATATTCACACAAGAGGGTGCGGGCACGCTCATTCGGGCAGGCTAGTCGCTAGCTCTCGCGAGAAATGGCCGTGAGGGGCGCAGGATTGCACATGAAGTATCGCTCAGTCTTCGGTCCGATGGCGCTGGCAGCGCTCCCCGCGTGCCTGCTGGCGCTTGCCGGATGCAAGGGCGAGCCGGATGATCCGATGGTCGAGCCGATGCCGACCGAGACCGCGGTCCCGCTGCCCGAGCCGACCGCGACCGGCACCGGCAGCGTCTCGGCGGTCGCCGATGGTCTCGACGTCGCCGCGCTCAAGGAACGGCGCGATCCCGAGCGCCTGCTGCGTTTCTATACCAATGCGTTGCGGCTCGGCGACTGGCAGGCGGCGGCGCGGGCCTGGAGCCTCGATGCGCAGATGACGCCCGAGAAGCTCGAAAGCGAATTCGGCGGTCAGGCCGGCCCGAAGGTCGCGGTCGGCAAGGGCGATGTCGAAGGTGCGGCGGGTTCGCTGTTCTACGAGGCGCCGGTGGTGATCGATTTCGCCGACGGGCGTCCCTCGCGACGTGGCACGATCGTGCTGCGGCGGGTCAACGACGTCCCCGGCGCGACCGAGGAACAGCTCAACTGGCGCATCGAGCGCAGTTCGACCCTGCCGCAATAGCACCGATCGCGGGCTTGCCCGGAGATGGCCGCGCGCATCGGCGCGCGCCGCGCCTTGCCCGCTGACGCACGGACCGGTATCAGCGGGCGCGAACCGCCTCCGTGAAAGGTCTGTCCTTGCTTCTATATACCCTGTACGAGATCGTCGGCTATCTCATCTCGATCATCGTCATGCTGGTGATCGTGCAGTTCGTGCTGAGCCTGCTGATCTCGTTCAACGTCGTGAACATGAGCAACCAGTTCGTCGATGCGATCTGGCGCGCGGTCAATGCGCTGCTCGATCCGATCCTGCGGCCGATCCGGCGCATCATGCCGAATACGGGCTCGATCGACTTCTCGCCGCTGGTGCTGATCGTGGGCTTGCAGATCCTGCGCATCGTGCTGCGCAACCTCGTCCTCGCATCGATGTAGGAGAGCGGCGATGAGCGCGGACATCATCGACGGAAAGGCTTTCGCCGCAGGGCTGCGCGCACGTGTCGGCGAACACGCGGCCGCGTTCGAGCGTGCGGCGGGGCGCAAGGCGGGGCTCGCCGTCGTCCTCGTCGGCGAGGACCCCGCGAGCCAGGTCTACGTGCGCAACAAGGGCAAGCAGACGCTTGCATGCGGCATGGCTGGCTTCGAGCACAAGCTGCCCGCCGAAACGCCCGAAGCCGATCTCCTTGCGCTGGTCGAAAAGCTCAACGCCGACCCGCTGGTCGACGGTATCCTCGTGCAGTTGCCGCTGCCCGCGCACATGGACGAGCAGAAGGTCATCGCCGCGATCGACCCCGACAAGGATGTCGACGGCTTCCACGTGATCAACGCGGGCCGCCTCGCGGTCGGCCAGCCCGGTTTCGTGCCATGCACGCCGCTGGGCTGCGTGATGCTGCTCAAGGACCGGCTCGGCTCGCTCTCCGGGCTCGATGCCGTGGTGATCGGCCGCTCGAACATCGTCGGCAAGCCGATGGCGCAGCTCCTGATCCAGGAAAGCTGCACCGTCACCGTCGCGCACAGCCGCACCAAGGATCTCCCCGAGGTCGTGCGCCGCGCGGACATCGTCGTCGCCGCGGTCGGCCGGCCCGAGATGGTCAAGGGCGAATGGATCAAGCCGGGCGCGACCGTGATCGATGTCGGCATCAACCGCGTGCCTGCGGCCGAAGAGGGCAAGACGCGCCTCGTGGGCGACGTCGACTTCGCGGGCGCCAGCGCGGTCGCGGGCGCGATCACGCCGGTGCCGGGCGGCGTCGGCCCGATGACGATCGCGGTGCTGCTGCGCAACACGCTCGTCGCCGCACACCGCAACGCCGGTATTCCCTTCGCAAAAGACGCGCTGTGAGACGCCTTGCCTTGCCGTTGTGCCTGCTGGCGGTGGCTTGCGCCGGCGGCCCCGGCGGCGGTCCGGCCAGCGCGCGCGGACAAATGCGCGACCTGGCCTTCGGCTCGCCCGGCACGATCGTCGCGGTCGAGCTCGCGTTCAACCGTGCCGCCAGCGAGGACGGACAGTGGAGCGCCTTTCGCGACTTCGCCGACGACGACGCGGTGATGTTCGTGCCCCAGCCGGTCGACGCGCGCGACTGGCTCAAGGGACGTGACGATCCCCCCGCGCCCGTGACCTGGCAGCCGCACGAGGTATGGGTGAGCTGCGACGGCTCGCTCGCGGCGACACGCGGCGCGTGGCAGCGGCCGAACGGTTCGGTTGGCTACTTCACCACGATCTGGCACCGCCGCAAGCAGGGCGACTACCGCTGGGTGCTCGATCAGGGAGACGAACTCGCCGCGCCGCTCGAAGCGCCCGAGATGCTCGCCGGCCAGATCGCCGACTGCGGCCTGGGGCGCGATTCCCGGCGCGCCGCCGATTGGCGCGACGAGCGCGAACGCGAAGCCACGATCCCGCCCGTCGGGACGGCGGGGACGGGCCGCTCGGCCGACGGTACGCTCGAATACAGCTATCGCGTCACGCCGGATCTGGGCCGCACGATTTCGGTTAGCATCCGCAAGGACGGCGAGATGCGCGAGGTCATCTCCAGCGTCGTCGCCCCGCCGAAGGGGGACTGAGCCTTGCTCGACCTGTTTGTCTCGGCCTTCGTCACGCTCTTCGTGGTGATCGATCCGCCGGGCTGCGCGCCGATCTTCGCGGGGCTGACCTCCGCCGCGCCGCCAAGGCACGCGCGCGCCATGGCGCTCAAGGCCTGCCTGATAGCCGCAGCGATCCTGCTCGTCTTCGCGCTGTTCGGCGAGGCGCTGCTCCACGCGCTGCACATCGAGCTCAATTCCTTCCGCATAGCGGGAGGCATCATGCTGTTCCTGATCGCGCTCGACATGGTCTTCGAGAAACGCACGCAGCGCCGCGAGGAGCGGGCCGAGAAGCTCATGGCCGAACCGGTCGAGGACGTTTCGGTATTTCCGATGGCGATGCCCATGCTTGCCGGGCCCGGCTCGATCGCGACGATCATGCTGCTGATGTCGAAGGCGCAGGGCACCGAGGCGACGCTGGTGATCCTCGCCGCGCTGGCGGCGGTGCTGGTGCTCTCGCTGGTGGCGCTGGTCGCGGCGATCCCGCTGATGAAGACGCTGGGCCACAGCTTCGAGGTGGTGATCACCCGGCTGCTCGGCGTCCTGCTCGCCGCGCTCGCGGCGCAATACGTGATCGGCGGCCTGCGGGAGGCCTTCGCGGCCTGAATGCGGCTGAGGCCGCGCGCGTTACGCGGCGCCCCTGCGTGCTATTGAAGCGTGACGCCGTCCTCGTCGTCGCCGTCGAGATGGCGCCCGAAGAACTGCATGAGCTGGATCAGCAATTCGCAGCGCGAAGCGAGGTCCGGGGTCTCCAGCAGTGCTTGCTTGGCCGCCGGATCGAACGGCGCGATCTGGGCGACGCCGTTGATCAGCGAGACATCGTCGAGCCGGTTCACCTCGTCCCAGTCGACGCTGTAGCCCTGCGCATCGGCGAAGCGGCGCGCCTCGCGCTCGAACCCGGCGCGCTCGACCGGCGAGAGCGCCTCGTCCTCTGGTTCGGCCAGGATTTCCGCCTCGACCTGGCGAAAGGGCGTCGTCACGTCGAGTTCTCGGAGCACGCGAAAGCGCGCCTGGCCCTCGAGGATGATGTTGTAGCGGCCGTCTTCCATCGCCTCGACTTCACCGATGCGGCCGAGGCAACCCATGGCGAACAGCGGCGCGCCCTCCTGCGCGCGTTGCGGCTGGATCATGCCGATCAGCCGATCGCGCACCAGGGCATCGCCGACCATCGCGCGGTAGCGCGGCTCGAAGATATGCAGCGGCAGTTGCAGGCCCGGATAGAGGACCGCGCCGGGCAGCGGAAAGATCGTGATCCGCGTCACGTCAGCCGAACAGGATCGTGGAGAGCTTGCGTCTCGCAGCCGCAGCCCAGGGGTCTTCGAGGCCGACCGCCTCGAACATCTTGAGCAGTTGCGCGCGCGCGGCGCCCTCGTTCCAGTCCTTGTCTTTCGCGACCATGGTCAGAAGCGTGTCGGCGGCGGCATCGCGGTCGCCCGCGGCGAAGGCGGCGTTGGCGAAGGCGAACTGCGCCTGCATGTCGGCCGGGCGCTCGGCGGCGGCGGCGCGCAGCGCGGCCAGCTCGGAATCGTCCGGCCGGTCCTTGGCGAGCGTTAGGGCAGCCCTGGCGCGTTCGACCTGCGGGTGATCGGCAAGCTCCTGCGGCAGGCCCGCGAGCATGTCCTCGGCGCCTTCCATCCGGCCGGCGGCGATGAGCGCGCGCACCAGGCCCGAGATCGCCTCGGGGCTGTCGGGCGCCATCTCGACGATCTGCGCGAAGACGGCCGCGGCCCGCTCGCCGTCGCCGCTTTCGAGCACGTCCTCGCCCATGGCGAGCAGCGGGGCGATGTCCTGCTTGGGCTCCTCGCCGGGCGCGCCGGCCTGGACCGGGAGTTTTTCGAGCAACTGGTCGAGTGCGCCCTTGAGCTGCGATTCGCTGCGCGCACTGGTGAGATCGGCCACGGGCTGCCCCTGGAACACCGCGTAGACCGTGGGGATCGAGCGCACCTGGAATTGCGAGGCGATGAACTGTTCCTCGTCGACGTTGATCTTGGCAAGGATCACGCCCTTGTCGGCATATTCGGCGACGACCTTCTCGAGCACCGGCGTCAGCGCCTTGCACGGTCCGCACCATTCCGCCCAGAAGTCGAGGACGACGAGCTTGGTCATCGACGGCTCGGCGACCTGGCTGCGGAAGCGATCGACCGCCTTTTGCTCGTCCAGATTCAGACCCATGCTGGCCACGTTGCTAGCTCCCCTTGGCGACAGACGAAAAGTGGCCTCAATTTGGGGCTTGGGGCCGATTTGTGAAGGGCATGCGTCGTGTTTCCCCCCGGCCGCCCGTGATCGAACGCCCGAAGTGTTTTTTCCCTTGCAGCCCCCGAAGACCGATGCTAACCGCGCGCCTCACCCCAGCCCGCCAGCCAAGGCAGCGGGCCGCAGTCGTCTAGAGCGGGCGTAGCTCAGGGGTAGAGCACAACCTTGCCAAGGTTGGGGTCGAGGGTTCGAATCCCTTCGCCCGCTCCAAGAAATCCGGAAAATTCAAGCGGTTGCCGGTGTGCTGCTGGCACTCCGAGATGGTCCATATGTGTCGGTCTACCACCGGTCTACCACGCGGGCTGTTTCTTGCTTGCGGTAGAGCGCGGTCCGGCTCTGAATGATTCTGAATGCTGGCCCCGAGGCGGGCATATAGCGGGGCTCCGCTCAGGCTGACATGCACCGGCGAAACAAAAGCGGGGCATGGTTCATGCCATGCCCCGCCTGCAAGCCGGAACCTCGACTCCAGGGTCATGTCATGGACTGCTCAATGAGCGCCTCAATCGACTCCTGCGTGATGAGCGACTTTCCGGGCAGCGGCTTGACCCGGTCGAGCTTGCCCTCGTTGATGAGCTTGTGGACCGAGGTGCGACCGCATTTCAGGATCCTGCAGGTCTCGGGAATGGTCTTCAGCATTGCGCCTTCCTTTCGTGCATTTCGGCGCACCCACAAATTCCGTCACGACCTTGTACGAACAAAGCGATCCGGCCCGAGCTCGCGTAGTCGCGGTTGCAAAATGTGGATAAATCCTCCCGCCTTGTTCGCGCGTGATCGCAAAGGTTCACTTGAAACTTGCGGGCCCTTGTTCGCGCAAATCCGTGTGCGTACGCGCGGCGCTGTATTAAAAGTGAGTTCAAACAGCGGCTTGTGCGAAATTGGCGGATCCCGACTCTATAGACCCATGTTTTTCTCGTCCGATTGAGGAGCCGGATGGGGGCGAAGCGCTTCGCTTGATGCCCTGGGGAGGCGCACGTCGACTCCCCAGGGCGCCAAGCGAGGTGCTGACCGACTGCGCCTGTCGCAGATTGGTGCATGCGGTTGAGCAGGCGGCCCGTGAGGGCAAGCCGATGACCCACCGCTATGACATCAGCTGGGAGCACGCGGGTGTGGCCGAGAAGGATGTTACGGCGGCGACTCGGGCCTTCCTCAAGCGGGCGGCTGACTGGATGGGACCGTACGATGGGAAACTGTACTGGATCTACGTGCATGAGCGCGGCGAGACCCACGGTGCTCATGTTCACATGCTCCTCCACCTGAGGCCCGATCTGGCAACCTATTTCAGAAAAGCAGCACGAAGATGGATCAGGTCCATCCTGCCCGGCGGCCGAAATGTGAAAGGAACTCTGAAAGTGCAGGTCTTGCGTGGTGCGATGACCCCCGACGAGGTGTCGAATGATCTTTACCGCTCCGATCTTTATGGCCGTGTTCACTACATGCTCAAGCACGGCAGCCCCATCACCGAAGTTGCTCTGGGACTCCACCGGTTCGCATTCCCCGGCACTACCTGGGGCAGGAGAAGCACCGTCTACGGTCGGCGGGCCGGATGGTGGCAGGAGCGGACAATCAGGAACGCGGCCAAATAATGCCAAGCCAAACCTTCGGCGGTCCGCGCTGAAAATCCGTATGAGGCACTCGCCATGTCGGAGCAGACTTTCGTCCGGGCTGTCGATGTCGAGTACGGTGATCTTGCTGGATGGTCCCGCATGCAACCCGAATGAGCGAACACCCCCAAAACTGTCTACTAATCCGGTTACGCCGTTCGGGCCTAGCCGGGACCAGTTGCGAATGACGGGGCGCTTATCGACGACGGGGATAAGGGCGATGCCCCAGTGGGCGAATTTCGGTTGCCAGCCGGCATAAGTATTTTCAGTCATGATCTTGGCTCCAAGGAACGTGGAGCCATTCAATTAGTCGGGCTCGATAGCAGCCTGTCCATCTGTCGGGATTTTCCGTTCGACGTCGAAATCCTGGATCCGGAGGGATGATGGTTGTCGACTGAAGCGACAAATTTTCACGGCCACGGGCTTGCTACCTATCACGAAATCACCAGTTTTCCGGGTTTTCAAGGGTGTTGCGCCGAGGTTGTCGACAACCTCAGCCTGACAACCAGGTTGTCAGGCCGCGCTGGCCTGCATCAGCCCTCCACGACCTCGATCACGCTGGTCCCGCGACCTGTCGGAGTGACCTCGATCTTGACCGGGATGCGTTCCTTGAGGTCCTCGACATGGCTGATCACGCCGACGCGACGCCCACTTGCATGGAGATGCTCGAGGAGGGCGAGGGCTTGGCCGAGACTGGCCGGGTCGAGCGCGCCGAAGCCCTCGTCGATGAACAGGCTTTCGATCCGCACGCCGCGCCCGGTCGACATCTCGGCAAGCCCCAGCGCGAGGGCAAGGCTGACGAGGAAGCGTTCGCCGCCCGAGAGGTTGTGGAGCCCGCGGACCTGCCCGCCCATGTCGTTGTCGATCACCTCGATCATCATTTCACCGCCCTGTCCGCGCTGCAGTTCATAGCGCGGCTTGAGGTCGGCAAGCCGAAGGTTCGCCGCTTCCAGCAGCCGGTCCAGAGTCAGGCCCTGTGCGAAGCGGCGGAACCTGCTTCCCTGGGCATCGCCGATCATTTCCCGCAGCTTGAGCCAGATTTCTGCGGCCTGCTCGTCCTGTGCGAGTTGCTTGCGCAGCGCCGCCGTCTCAGAGCGGACCTCGTCGTCGCGCCGGATCGCGAGGCGGGCCTCATCGTTCCGCTCGCTCGCCTCTGCAAGCTGCCCTGCCGCTTCGGCAAGGGCAGTGGCCAGTGCCTCTGGTGCGAGGACATCCGCATCCGAACTATCCCTGCGGTGACCGGCAAGATCGGCTTCGCGCTGCTCCAGAATCGCCAGTGCCTCGCGCAGCGCCGCGTCGATCTGGCCCAGTGCCCCGGCTTCGGCATCCAGCGCGGCCTGACCTCCTGATGCGAGACGACCAATCTCATATTCCTCGGCGGAGTGCTGCTGCAGAGCCCTGGAGAATGTGTCTGCTGTCGCTGCAAGAGCCTGCCCCGCGGCGTCCCGAGCGTCTCCTGTGTGCTTGCTGTCGGACTTGGCAGAGGCGAGAACCTGTGCGGCCTCCTCGTAGCATTGGCGTGCGGTCTCGAGGCAGGAGAAGGCCTCAGCTTGGGCCTTCGCCTGGCGCGTTTCCACCTCGGCTACACTATCGCCGCCGAGGAGTGCAGCGCGCTCCTGGGTGAGCATCGCGATGCGCGCTGCCCGCTCGTCCCGACGCGTTGTGACGTCGCTTGACCGGGAGATTGCGACCTCGCGGTCTCGCAGGGCCTGCTGGAGACCGTCCTCAAGGGCGGGCAGTGCCGAAGCCGCGCGGTGGCGTGCAGCGTCCCGTTCTCGCCACTGCAAGGCACACTGGCGCAGCCACGCGGCCGGGTCGGTCTCGGCCCGCCAGCCGCTGGAGGTTGCGAAAGCCGAGTCGAGCGCGCCTTCAAGGCCTTCGCAATCCACCCGCAGCTTCGAGATCTCGTTGTCCCAATTACGGAAGGCCCCGCTCGCGGCCTCAAGTTCGAGACGGGCCCCCTCCTTGGCGTCCCGGGCTCTTTCGAGCGCATCGCGTGCCACATCGGAAGCGCGCCTCGCCTCCTCCACGGCATCGACGAGCGCCCGGGCGTCGCGGGCATCGTTGGCGGCTTTTGCCCGCATTGCGCCCAGCTCGGCCATGTCGGTGTCGTCCGGAAGTTTGAGCGCTGAAAGTGTCTCGCGGAGCTGCACTTCCAGATCGTCGCAGTCCGACTGCGCCTGTGCACCTTGTGCCTGCTGTTCGGCGATGGTGGCGGTCGCATGTTCCTTGTCCTGAAGGACCCTTTCCCGCTGTATCTGCGAAGCTGCGAGGTCGCCGCGCTTCGCGATCAGCGTCCCGTTGAGCGAAGAGACCTCCTCCTCACTGCGGACCAGGCTCTCGTCGAGAAGCGCATCGAGCGCGGAAAGCGCGTGTTCGCGGGCACCGCACACCGGGCATGGTTCACCCTCGACCAGTCCCGCACGCATCGCCTGCGCGGCCTGGTCGGAAGCTGCGAGCCAGCGCGAGCGCTCCTGGGCGGCGGATGCATGACGGGCTTCGGTTTCGGGAATTTCGGCCTCAAGCCCGGTGATCGCCTTTTCCAAAGTACCGAGTTCATCCTCCAGCTGCTGAAGTCTTTCCTGGGTTTTGCCTTTGGCTCTGACGCTGGTGTCGAGCGCCTTGCGCGCCGCCTCGGTCCGCAGGCAAAGAGTTTCGGCTTTGCTTAAATGCTCCGCAAGGCCCGCCAGCCTGTCGATTTCGCCATCCGGGAGCAGGGCGGCGCGTGCATCGGCGAGGCGCTCTTCGGCCTCGGACAGGGCCTTGCTCGACTCCTCGAGTTTTTCTGCGGCCTCCAAGGATCGCTCACGCCGCGCGACCTGGGATTTGATCAGGTCGTCACCCAGCGCTTCCTGATCGGCAAGATCTCTGGTCGCACTGCCGTGGCGGGCGAGCAGGCCACAAAGCTCCGCTTCGCGCTCCGAAAGGGAACGCCAGGCGAGATTGTCGGCGCACCACGCCTCTGCTGCGAGATGCTCGCGTTTCGCTGCCTCGTGGGCCTCGCGGGCGAGCGCGGCCTTCGCCTCTACATCCTTTAAGTGGGTCTCGGCGTCAGCGCACCTGCCTTCTTCTTCGGACAGCTCATCGCTGGCCTCTGCAAGCTTTCGATCCAGCGTGCGCGCCGCCTCGATCTGCGGCGCGAGGTCCATTGCCATTTTGTCCAATTCGGCCAGTTCGGTCTGCGCCGCATCGCGTTCCTGCGCCCGTTCAGCCAGGGACGCGCTTGCAAGCTCGAGCGCCGCGTCAGCCTTCGCGGCCTCCTCGTCCGCAGCCTTGAGCGCCTTCTCTGCGTGCAACCGATCTTCCAGCAGCGCGACGAGGGTGAAGAGCGTGCGGTTGCGCTCCAGCGCCGCTCGGCGCGGAGCGGCCGCCTTGGCTTCCTCTTCCGCAGTGACATGCCGGTTCCTCGCTATTTCGACTGCCTGTTCCAATTCGAGGCCCCGTTCCTGACGACGCTGCTGGCCTTCAAGCGCGTCCTTTTGCGCCTGGGCTTCGCGCAGGTTCTCGCTGGTCCTTTCCAGCGCCGCCTCGGCATCGGCCCGGGCCATGTCGTCGAGCCCGTGCATCGCGGAAATTCGTGCCCGGAGAATATCGAGGTCGTCCTGCAGGGCCTTCGCCTTGTCGAATGCCTGCTTCCCGATACGAGCGTAGATCTCCGAGCCGGTAAGCTTTTCGAGCAGCAAGGCCCGCTCGTTCGCGTCGGCGCGGATGAAGGCTTCGAATTCACCCTGCGCCAGCAACACGGCGCGGGTGAACTGGTCGCTCGACAGCCCGATCACCTCGACGATGGCCTGTTTCGTTTCCGTGCGGGTGCCGCCCATCCGCTCTTGCGTGTCGAGCCGCTCGAAAGCGTGAGAACTGTTCTGGAGCCTGCCGTCGGCGCGCCCGCGTGCGCGCCGCACCTCCCACCGGGCACGGTAGGATGCGCCATCCGGCATTCGGAAATCGACCTCGGCATGGCCCTCGCCGGCGCCATGGCGGAGGATCAGCCGGGGGTCGCGCGCGCTGGTGCCGTCCCCGTCCCCGCCGTCGCTGCCGACCTGGCTACCCGTCGGTGCGGAGCGCAGGCGCGGGATCTCGGCAAACAGCGCGAGGCACAGGGCATCGAGCAGGGTCGACTTCCCGGCACCAGTGGGCCCGGTGATCGCGAATATGCCCGAGGAGGCGAGAGGCTCGGCCTCGAAATCGACGGCGAAGTCGCCGGCGAGACTGGCAAGGTTGCTGCCCCTGATGGCCAGGATGCGCATCAGTCGTCCCCCTCGCAAAGGCCGGCATCGACCACGAGCGCGGCGAAGGCGCTCGCTAGTTCGTTGGGCGGGGCTGCGCCGCCATAGTCGCGTGCATGAAGTGCGGCGAACACGGTGTCAGGGCGCAAGTCCGCGAGATCGAGTGTGCTGCGATCACCGGCTTCGCCAGGGCGTTCCGACTGCGGTCGAACGGGTCTGATCCCAAGGAGTCGAACTGGCTGACCCTCTAAGGTCATCAAAACACGGGAAGTAAGGTGTGGTTCGGGGCCTTCGACTGATACTTCGATATTGAGGAATGGGTAGAATTCGGAAGGAATCTCCGGATCGAACGAAAGGGCCTCGAGCGCGCGGACCACCTCGGGCAGCGGGGCTGGGCCGACCGAGAGGAATTCGACGGGGCGAGGGATGGCGACCTCCTCCACCGCGCAGCCATCCGGGCCGAGTGTCACGACGCTGATCGAGTGGCGATATGCCCTTTCGGTCGCGGAAAGCGGAAAGGGCGAGCCAGCGTAACGGACACGCGTGTCGGCTTTGATGTCCTGCGCCCGGTGCAGGTGGCCGAGCGCGACATAGGTGGCACGGGCATCGAACAGGCTGGCGGCCTGCGCCTCCTCGCCGCCCACCACGATCCGCCTTTCGGAAAGATCGGAGACCGCGCCACCTGCCACATGGAGGTGCCCTGTCAGCACGACCGGCAGGCCTTCCGCCCGCTCGGAAGCCTCTTCCAAAACCGCGCGATAAAGGCTGGCCAGGTCAAGCCCGCCAAGGTCTCCGGGCCGGCAGAAGGGGACAGCGGCGAGGCAGGCGGCAGGAACGCCGCTGCGATCATGCAGCGGCAGTATCATGCGCGCGAAATCCGGCTGGCCTTCGCGGCGAGGCAGGGCGCCGATGAAGTGCACGCGCCCCTCTCCGAGAAGTGCGGCGGGCAGGTCGATCCGCGCCGCGCTGTCATGGTTGCCGCCCAGAATCAGGATCTCAAGCTCAGGAAAGCGAGTGACGGCCCGTTGCAGGAAGCCGAACAGTCGTCGCATTGCGCTGATCGGTGGGTTGGCAACATCATAGATATCGCCCGTGACCAGAAGCGCGTCAGCCTCGACTGCGCTGATGCGGTCCAGAAGCCAGTCGAGAAACGCGTCGTGCTCGCTCTCGCGGACATGGCCGTGAAGTTCGTGTCCGAGATGCCAGTCGGAGGTGTGGATCAGGGTGAACGGTCGCGCGGTGGGTGCGGCATGGGGCATGGTCTGTTTCATCGGCGCAGGTGGTAAGCCGGGCAAGCGACAATTCCGGTCGCATCATGGACAGGCCTTGCAAAGCCCGTGTCCTGCCGCTGATATGCTCCGATGCCCGGTGAGTGGACGCAGCCCGAGCTTGATCTCATCGTGGCGGATTATTTCGCCATGCTGGTGCTCGACATCGCGTGCCGCCCTTACAACAAGGCAGAGCACAATCGCGCCCTTCAGGAGGCGAGCGGCCGCAGCAAGGGCTCCATCGAGTTCAAGCACCGAAACATAAGCGCGGTGCTGCGCCTGCTCGGCCAACCCGTCATCACCGGCTACCTGCCGGCCTGGAATTTCCAGCAGGCGCTTTCCGATACGGTGAGCCGCTGGCTCGACACTCATCCGGGCTGGCTGTCGCTGCCCGACTGGGCGAGCTCCGTGGCGGAAGGGGGCGGAGCCCCCGGTGGGAACGTGCTGGCTGCCGATCCGCCGCCGCTCTGGTTCGGGCCAGCACCGGCGCAGCAGAATGAGCCGCCACCGCTCGGCGCGGCCGAAATCACGGCTTTCGGCAACCGCTATGATGTCGCTGGCCGTGATGCACGCAACAAGGCGTTGGGCGATGCGGGCGAGGAACGTGTCTTGCTGCATGAGCGGTCCTCGCTGCAGGATGCAGGCAGGGCCGACCTCGCCAGGAAGGTCCGCTGGACGGCGAAGGAGGATGGCGACGGATACGGCTATGACATCCGGAGCTTCGAGCCCGACGGCTGCGACCGCCTCATCGAGGTCAAGACCACCAATGGCTGGAACCGCACGCCGTTCTGGATCACCCGGAACGAGTGCAACGTGGCCGAGGAGCGCCGCGAGGTATGGCACCTGTTCCGCCTTTGGGACTTTGCCCGCAAACCGCAGGCCTTCGTCCTGAGACCGCCGCTGGACGCTCACCTTGCCCTCACGCCCACCACGTTCCTTGCGCAGCTGAGGTAAGAGGCATGCGACCATTTCTGTCGCATCGACGCCGGAGATCCATCGCATGACGAATCTCTTTCTTCCCGGCGTGCCCGAAGACCTGGTCCGCGCTTCCCTGGCCAAGGCCGGGGGCGATGAACTCCGGTCTGGCAAGTTCGCCAATCCGCAAAGCAGCGCAGCCCTTGCCGCCAACGGGTTCGGCTGGTTCCTCGAATGGCCGGACCTCCTGCCCGCCTTCCCTTGTCTCGGAGATATCGACTGGCCGGCAAGGAGCGTCGACGTCGAACGCCAGATGTGGTTCCCCTGGCCGGGCGGGCGCCACCCCTGGCTCGATGCTGCGGTCGAGACGGGCACATGCCTGATCGGTGTCGAGTCCAAGCGGTTCGAGCCGTTCCGTTCCGGCAAGGAGGCGAAACTCTCCGAAGCCTATGATCGCGATGTCTGGGGCGACGGCATGGAACCGTGGTGCGGCCTGCGCGACATCCTGCGTGCCGAGCCAAGGCGCTTTGCGCACCTCGATGCGGCGCAGCTCGTCAAGCACGCATTCGGGTTGGTATCGGAGTCCAGCCGGATCGGGAAGGAGCCCTTCCTGCTCTACCTTTTTGCTGATCCTGCCAGCGTGAAGCCTGAAAAAAGGGAGCGGCATCGCGCCGAAATCGAAGTGCTGGCCGAAAAGGTACAGGGCTCGCGGGTTCGGTTTGCTCCCTGCAGCTGGAGGGAATGGCTGCTGCTCTGGAACGGTGAGGCAGTGGCCCACGCATCGGCTTTGATCGAGGCCTTCGATCCGTGAGTGGTCCAAGGCGGCACGGTTTCTCCAAATCGCGCATCACCATGTTCGAGCAGTGTCCCAAGCGGCTCTGGCTCGCTATCCACCGGCCCGAGCTCGCGCAATTCGATGAGGGCGCGCAGGGCCGGTTCGACACTGGGCACAAGGTCGGCGAGGTAGCGTGCGCACTCCATCCGGAGGGCGTGATGGTTGAGGCCGAACCTGACCTTGTCGCTGCCCTTGAGGAGACCGAACGTCTGCTCGCCGAGGGCCATCCGGGGCCGATCTTCGAGGCGACATTCTCGCACGAGGGGGTGCTGATCCGCGCCGACATCTTGGAGGGTGACGGGGCAGGGGGCTGGCGCCTCGCCGAGGTGAAGAGCTCTACCGGCGCGAAGGACTACCATCTCGGCGACCTCGCGACCCAGTTGTGGGTCATGGGCGAGGCCGGAGTGTCGGTTTCGGCAGCGGCCATCCGCCACGTGAACCGCGAGTTCGTTCTGGAGACCGAGGGCGACTACCGTGGCCTGTTCGAGGATGCCGATCTGCTCGATGAGGCGGCCCTTCTCGCCCTTGAACGCCCGGCGCTGGTGGCTGAGGCGCGCGAGGTGCTTGCTGGCGCTGAACCCGAGCGCGACCTTGGCGATCACTGCAACGCGCCATTCCCCTGCGAATTTTCCGGCCACTGCTCGCGCGCGCTGCCGCCGGGTCCGGAGTGGCCGGTCGAGGTTCTGCCCAATGGGGCATGGAAGAAGTGGGCCAAGAAGGGCGTCGTTGACCTGCTCGCGCTTGACGAGACGACCATGCCCAAGCCGCGCGAGGCGCTGATCGTCGCGGCGACGCGCACCGGTGTTCCCTATCACGACCGCGAAGGCGCGAGGGCGGCCATGGCTCAATGGAGCTGGCCACGCGCCTGGCTCGATTTCGAGACCATTGCGCCGGCGGTGCCGCTGTGGCTCGGCACGCGCCCCTACGGCCAGGTCCCCTTTCAATTCTCGCTTCATCTCGAGCAGGAGGACGGGTCCATCATGCACCACGAATACCTGTGCTGTGACGGCTCCGACCCCCGCCCGGGCTGCGCGGCTGCTCTGGTCGAGGCGATTCCTCCAGAGGCGACCGTGATCGCCTACAATGCCGGGTTCGAGCGCTCAGTTCTGCGCGCGTTGGCCGATCATGTGCCGGAGCATGCGGCAGCGCTTTCAGCGATGGCCGAGCGTACGGTCGATCTGCTGCCGATCACGCGCGAGCACTGGTACCACCGCGACCAGCGCGGTTCGTGGTCAATTAAGGCGGTACTGCCCACCATCGCCGCCGAGCTCGATTATGCCGCACTCGAAGTGAAGGACGGCGGCATGGCCCAGGAGAGCTTCCTCGAGGCCTCGGACCCGGCCACCACGCCGGAACGGCGTTGGGCGCTGGAAGAGGCGCTCAAGGCTTATTGCGCGCGCGACACCTGGGCCATGGTGGTCGTCGCGCGGAGGCTGGCTGGGCAGGGCGATTGATGACCTTGCCGGACACGGAGGTCAGGTCCTTCACTGTTCCTTTCCGACGCGTCGGCTAAAATCGCCCGATGCCGCACCGCTACCTCCCAGACGATCCGCTCCATCCCGAGGCGCTCAAGGCCAAGCAGCGCGCACTTCGCGATGGCTTCTCCACCCCGCTGACCCTGCGGGTCCACCGCGCGCTTTCGTGGCTGAGGCGGGCGGAAGACGAAGAGAGCGATGGCGATGTGCGCTTCATCCTGCTCTGGATCGGATTCAACGCGGCCTATGCGGGGGATGTCGCCCACGCGTCCGGGCCTGACGACCGCAAGGAGCGGGACCGCTTCCTCGCGTTCTTTCGAACACTGGTCAGCTTCGATGCGCGGCATCGGCTTTACGACATGGTCTGGGACCGCTTTCCGCAGGAGATCCGTCTGCTGCTCGACAACCGCTATGTCTTCGCGCCCTTCTGGCTGCATCAGAACGGCGTGCCGGGCTATTCGAACTGGGAGGGCCGCCTTGCCGGCGCGCGGGAGGCGATCAACAAGGCGCTGAAGGCCCACGATACCGCGAGCCTGCTCTCGCTGCTGTTCGACCGCCTCTATGTCCTCAGGAACCAGCTCGTGCACGGAGGCGCCACCTGGAACAGCAGCACCAACCGCGACCAGGTCCGCGACGGCGCTGCGCTGCTCGGCTGCCTGCTACCGATCTTCATCGACCTGATGATGGACAATCCGGAGCATGACTGGATGATGCCGCATTATCCGGTGGTCGATTAGAACTGCAGACGCGAGCCGCTGACTTTCCTGTCAGGACATCGCTACCGGCTTGGGTAAGAGCATTGGCTCAACGAGCTCGCGCAGCGCGGTGACGGCGACCGTCGAGGCTTGTGCGAGGTCAATCCTTCCCAGGGTCAGCGCTTCGTGACCGCCATCGATGCCGAACCTTCGGGCAGGTACGGGCAAGGTGCCGGGCGCCGCTGGATAAATCAGCATCAGGCGTTCGCAGCGGTAAAGGCGGGCATAGGCCATCATCTGGTAGACGTCTGCCTGGTTCACGCCCTTCCTTTGATCGAGCGGGTTGGCGGCGAGGGTCTTCCACTTGGTGTCGATCACCGCCAGAACCTCGCCACCGCGTTTCAGCAGGATATCGGGCCGGGTCTGGAAATGGCGGCCCTCGCAGGGTCCGTCTTTGGTTACGTTGCCCAGGCAGTAGCGAAGGCCTCCCTGGGCAACGATTTCGACCTTTCTTCGAGCAAGGGCGCGGCGTAGCAAGGTGACGACGGCGGCTTCGAACAGGTCATTCATGGCAAACAGCAGGGTCAGGCCCTCCTGCGCGCCGGCTCCGTGGCGCGTGGTCTGCCATTCACGTTTCAGGAGGAGCCCGGCGAGCCGGAACAGGCACTCCCAGCGCCGGTTGGTACGGTCGATCCGCACCCTGTCCCAGGGCAGCGCCGAGAGCGGCAGCAGGGTGACATCGGCGAATACGAAGCGCAGTTCGTCCAGCAGCCGCTGCGTCGCCGGGGTGCGGGCGTGCCTGCGCAGGTTGACGACGGCGCAGGCCATCACCTGCATCAGCGCAATGTCATGGCTGAGCACGTCGTATCGGCAGGCGAGCCGGTCGGGGCGTACCGCGTTGAGCGTGAACTGCCGCGCCACGTCCAGCCGGCCGCGCAACGCAGGGAGGTCGTCCTCGCAGGCCATGTAGAGCCGGGGCAGGCCCCGGCGCGTCTCGGCGAGAAGGCGTTCGGCGAAGGTGCGAATGAGGATTTCCAGAAGGCTCTCGACCCCATGAGCCATCGATGCCGCGGCACCCTCTCCGATGCCGAGATCGAGCGCCAGGTCGAGCAGGGAGACAAGCCGCCGCCTTACGCTTGGCGCATCCTCGTCCGGTCCGTCAGGATCGACCTTGGGCAGGATCTCCAGGCTGCATCCCGGCGCGGCAATCACGCCCACCATCTGCCGGGCCTTGAGATAGTGCCGGTGGTCGGAGAGGATGCCGCTTCCCTTGTCGCCACCCAGCGGGTGCTCCCGTGCGGCGGCGACTAGGGCTTCGGCCTCACGCACGGAGAAACCGCGCGCGCAGCCTCCGGCACTCACCGGCAATTCGCCCCATTCCCGAACCGAGCGGTGGGTCATACGCTGTCGCCGGTCGCTTCTTCCTCTTCGTCGGGATCGGCGTTGGGCTCGGCATCGGAAACGAGTTTGCTGTAGGCATCGTCGAGGAAGGTCTCCCGGACGAACCAGGTTTTGCGTTCGCGCTGATCCTTCATCCCGGGCGGTGGCTGCAGCTTGTCGACGCCGATGAAGCCAGGGCCAACGACGGCGCGGATCTGGCCCCAGTTCTCGAAGAAGTATTCCTGCAGCAGCGGGATCACCTTGTCTCGCATCACCGCGTCGACTTCGGCTCTGGTGCCTGGTCCCATGAAATAGGCGTGCCCGATGCGGTGCTCGCGGTCGAGGAGGTACTCGATCCGCTTGTTGATGGTGGTGAGCACCTTGGGCAGGTCGATGCCGTCGACCACATCGAGGAGCTTCGGATCGGGCGCCAGCTCGCGAAATGTGAACCGCCGCCGCAATGCCGTATCCAGCAGCGCGATGGACCGGTCTGCGGTATTCATGGTCCCCAGGATATGCAGGTTCGCCGGCACCCCGAACGATCGCTTCGAATAGGGCAGCGTGAGCGTGAGTGCGTTCTCCATTCCGAGTCGCTTGTCGGGTTCGATCAAGGTGATGAGCTCTCCAAACACCTTGGAGATGTTCGCCCGGTTTATCTCGTCAATGATGAGGACGTGAGGTCTTGATTGTTGCTCGACTTCAAGCTGACCGGGCATGCCATTTGCGATATCTTCAATTCGCCTTCGGTCAAGGGGATCGACGCGACCAATCTGGTAGATTGTATCCCTTGCGAACATTTTGGGAGTGATGGTGTCGAGGGGCAGGCCTGCCGTGTCATGCCATAACCACCGTACTTTTCGTAGGTGGCAGTAGTTTCGTTCCGGGCGCGGATGATATTCGTAGCCACCTTCAACAACGCCGATGGCTCGGAAGGCGCGAAGACCTTTGGAGACAATGAGGACATCGCCGACGTCGACTTCATTCCGGAAGATCTGAGTGCATTTGACGATCCCGTTGCGCCGACCAACGACTTCGTCGGGCCGCGTTTCCTGAGCGGTTCGGATGATTTCCTCGATATCGGAATACTTTGGATCCCGCCAATCTATGCAGCCAAAGCTGAAAAGGGCATATCCATTCTGAATGGACTCGTTGAATACCCAGTCACTCTCAGGATTGCCGTGCTCGCCAATCGACATCTTGTATATTCGACGTCCATCCAACGAGAACCTCTCCGGATCACCGCCAGAAGACAGCGGTAAGGCGCAGCGTTCGGCAATCTGTTTGAAGATGCCATCGTGGGCTTCGAGCGTGAAACCGCCGCTGCCGCCGTCAATCTCGTCGCTGGTGACAGGCCTCAGACCTTCGACGAAGTCTTCGTAGCTGAAGTTCTGATGGAAGGTTACAAAGCTGATCCGGCCATCATCCTGCAGGGCGCGATATAGAGCCATGAGCTCATTCCGATCGCCCGGCACCGCTTCACCGCATAGTCTTACTGGGTCGTGTCCCGCGGGGTGGTGTAGGAAGGTTTCCCTGAGAGGGTGGCCACCGTCGATCTTCTGGTAGGGTTCGGATGCGAACTCGAACCTGGAGAAGAAGACGATGACCGAGGACAGAATGGCCCTTGTTGAGCTGATCGAGCAAGGGGCTGATAGCGATTTGGTGCGTGAGATGCTGGCTTTCGCCGCAGAGCGTATGATGGACCTGGAGATTGAGGCGAAGACAGGCGTGCCTTGCGGATCACGCAGCCCGGAACGGCTGAACCACCGCAACGGCTACCGCGAGCGGGGTTGGGATACGCGAGCTGGCCGGATTGATCTGGCAATCCCGAAGCTTCGCAAAGGCAGTTACTTCCCGAGCTTCCTGGAGCCACGCCGCACCGCCGAGAAGGCTTTGGCGGCGGTGATCCAGGAAGCCTGCGTCCACGGCGTTTCGACCCGTTCGGTCGACGATCTGGTCAAGGCGATGGGCGCCAGCGGTGTTTCAAAGAGCCAGGTCAGCCGTTTGGTTGCCGAGATCGACGAGCGGGTGAACGCTTTCCTCACGCGACCCATTGAAGGCGAGTGGCCCTATCTATGGATCGACGCCACCTACCTCAAAGTGCGCGAGGGCGGACGGATTGTCTCGACGGCGGTGATAATCGCGGTGGGCGTCAACACCGATGGCCGACGCGAGGTTCTAGGCGTGGCCACCGGCCCGTCGGAAGCCGAACCTTTCTGGAAAGCCTTCCTGCGCTCTCTGGCTGACCGAGGCTTGCGCGGTGTGAAGTTGGTCATCGCCGACGATCACAAAGGGCTGCGCGCTGCCGCGAGCAAGGTATTTTCCGCGACCCAGCAGCGCTGCCGGGTGCACTGGATGCGCAACGCGTTCGCCCATGCCGCGCCGAAACAACGGCCTGCCGTCATTGCCATGATCAAGACCATCTTCGCGCAGGAAACGGCCGAGGCGGCGCAACAGCAGTGGAACCAGGTTGCCGATGCCCTGCGCGAGAAGTTTCCAAAGCTGGCCGACATGATGGACGCATCACGCGAGGACGTGCTCGCCTACATGGCATTCCCCAAGGATCATTGGGCGCAGATTGCGTCCACCAACCCGTTGGAAAGGGTCAACAAAGAGATCAAGCGAAGGGCAGACGTGATCGGCATATTCCCGAATGACGCTGCCGTCGTTCGTCTCGTCGGAGCGCTCATGCTGGAGCAAAACGATGAGTGGGCGGTATCGCGCCGCTACATGACACTGGAAACCCTCGGCTCGGTGAGCCATAACCCTATTGTCAGCTTGCCAGCACTGGCAGCCTGACCTGAACCCGATCCTGCCGCAGATCGACGGTTCCTACACCACCCCCCGGGACACGACCGTCTTACTGCCTCGAGTGCAGTCGAATACGTTTTACCCGTACCAGGAGGACCATAGAGGATAAGATTGTTTGGCTGTGGCATCGAGCCATCCTTTTTGACCGCATTGAACTTGTCGGCCCATTCACCAACAAACCAGTCAATGTCCTGTTGGGCGCCTTCGAAAATGAAAGCTTCCAAACGGCGGGCCATCTCGCTCTCGGTGAGAGGCAGTGACCAGATCGTCGCATTGCTCGTATAGAGCCACCAAAGCCGTTCCTCCGGAAGGCGTGTCCAATCGACGTCGATTGAAATCCCGTCCGTGCTCGCTGTTTTAACGATGCCGGTTGCCCGGATCTTCATGGCAGTGACGGGAACACCATTATTCTCAAATGGAGGTGTCCTTTGGTTCGCTAGAAAGTCGCGCATCACGATCCGGTCGCCTGGTCGCATTTCGCGCAGCATGCGATTGTATTTGTGGCCGCTGTCATAAAGCAGATGCCAATCGCCACGCTCTAGGAAACCTCCCAAGCCATCGACCTGTCCATCAAGAGCCGTGACCAGCCAGACCGGGTTGTGAGAATGATCGAAAGTGAAGCGGTATCGAACAGTCGAGCTTCGATCCGGTCCTTTGCGGCTTACCAGCTTGACGTGAGCCTCTTTCGCGAAAATTTTGCCGTCGAGTACCTGACACACGTTTGGCATCGCATTTTCGAGGCCCTGAGTAGCCCCTAGTTTTCTAGACGCCTTCTGCTTTCAAAATCTGCTGCCGTTCGAACTCCACGGGCGACAGCATCCCGTTCCTGACGTGCTTGCGTACCGGGTTGTAGAACATCTCGATGTAATCAAACACGTCCTGCCGGGCTTCCTCGCGGGTTTTGTAGGTGCGGCGCCGGATGCGCTCACGCTTAAGCGAGGAGAAGAAGCTTTCGGCGACGGCATTGTCATGGCAGTTGCCGCGTCGGCTCATCGAGTGCTCAAGATTGTGAGCCCGAATAAAGGCAGCCCAGTCCATGCTGGTGAACTGCGAGCCCTGATCCGAGTGGATCAGCACCCGTTGCTTTGGTTTGCGCCGCCATACCGCCATGTGCAGCGCCTGCAGCACCACATCGGTGGTCTGTCGGCTCTGCATCGACCAACCCACCACGCGGCGGGAATAGAGGTCGATCACGACAGCCAGATAGGCAAAGCCTTCGAGGGTGCGAATGTAAGTGATGTCGGTCACCCAGGCGCGATCGGGAGCAGCAACATCGAACTGGCGATCCAGCGTGTTGTCGACCACCAGGGACGGCTTACCACCGTAGCTGCCAGGCCGGCGTTTGTAGCCGATCTGTGCCCTGATGCCCGCCAGCCTGGTCAACCGCGCAACGCGGTTGGGGCAGCAGGTCTCGCCGTGATCCAGCAGGTCGTCGTGCAGCTTGCGGTAGCCATAGACTTTGCCGCTGTCGTTCCAAGCCTTGCGGATCAGATCAGTCTGCCGGGCATCTTCCCGAGCCCGCTGGCTAAGCGGGCTCTTTTGCCAAGCATAGAAACCGCTAGGTTGCACGGCGAGGCAGCGGCACATTGCCCGCACGCCAAAGCGATCGCGATGCTCGGCAATGAACGCGTATCTCACTTTGCATCTCGAGCGAAATACGCGGTGGCTTTTATGGAATGGCCCGCCCCTTATCAGCTGGCGCTATGATGGCGTCAGACCGAAGGGAGAGA
>NZ_MWMO01000008.1 GCF_002556635.1 Novosphingobium sp. PC22D
AACCGCTGAATCAACGACTTGGGCAGCCGTCAAGCTAACCCGCTGATACCACTCAACTTAATTTCAGATCAGGCTCTAAAGCGGCCAAGCCACCTTGGCTCAAACTGTAACTTCTAACTGAAACGAATAGCTAGAAGCAGCGCAGCCGGAGAAAAAGTGGTCACAATGCGCTTAACTGTGGCGAAGTTGCCCGGTAGGACCCACAAACTTTGCACCCGCCGGCCCACATACCAGCCAAGCGAAGCCGGACCCGTCGCCTGCGAATCGCAAGCTTGCTCTGCGCTGCATTCCACCAAGGATCGGCGCTGCCACAATCGAGACTCTGCACCGCCCCAGCGGACGGCAAGTACCCCCTCATTTTCCGTACCCATTCCATACGGAGCCAGCGGGAATTCGCTAAGTAATTGAAACGATGGTGCTGCTGGGGAGGATTGAACTCCCGACCTCACCCTTACCAAGGGTGCGCTCTACCACTGAGCTACAGCAGCGCTCCATGCGGGCGGCGCACGAAGGCGGCCCGGCAGGCGGGCGCTATTGTGCGCGGGAGGGGCGAATGTCAAGCGCGGCTTGCGCCGGAACGGCCCGCGAGGCATGGCGTGGCCATGGCCGGAACGCCCGAGAAGCCCGAACATCAGCCGACGCGCGAGGAACGCCTCGCGGCGAAGCTGCGAGAGAACCTGCGCAAGCGCAAGGCGCAGGCGCGCGCCGCCGGATCGGCGATCCCCGGCCCGTCGCCCGACGCACGCGATGGCGAAAACGAATCGGGCGTACTTTTCAAGACGCCGCCGAAAAGCTAGGGGGTGCCGCTCCTGAACAAGGGAGCTCAGACCTTGCCTCGACTCATTCTCGTCCGCCACGGCCAGAGCCAGTGGAATCTCGAAAATCGCTTCACCGGCTGGTGGGACGTCGATCTCACCGAAAGGGGCGAGGCCGAAGCGCGCGCGGCGGGCGAGCTGATGAAGGCCAAGGGCATGCTTCCCAACGTCGCCTTCACCTCGTTCCAGACCCGCGCGATCAAGACGCTGCACATCGCGCTCGAAGCGGCCGGGCTCCTGTGGATTCCCGAGACCAAGGACTGGCGGCTCAACGAGCGGCACTACGGCGGCCTCACCGGGCTCGACAAGGCCGAGACGGCGGCCCGGCACGGCGCGGACCAGGTCAAGATCTGGCGCCGCAGCTTCGACACGCCGCCCCCCGATCAGGAGCGCGGCAGCGAATTCGATCTCTCGGCCGACCCGCGCTACGCCGGAATCGACGTGCCGATGACCGAGAGCCTCAAGGACACGATCGCCCGCGTGCTGCCCTATTACCAGAGTTCGATCGTCCCGCACCTCAAGGCGAGCGCGCGGTCGACGGTGCTGGTCTCGGCGCACGGCAACTCGCTGCGCGCGCTGGTCAAGCACTTGTCGGGCATTTCCGACGACGAGATCACCGGGCTCGAGATCCCAACCGGCCAGCCGATCGTCTACGACATGGACGAGGATCTCAAGGTGCTCGACCGTTACTACCTCTCGGAGCGCTGAGTTGCCGAGCACGCCCGTCGCCTCGTCCTCCTGCGCCCCCGTCGCCATCATCATGGGCAGCCAGTCCGACTGGCCGACCATGGAGCGCGCCGCGCAAGTGCTCGACAAGCTGGGCGTCGCCTACGACGCGCGGATCGTCTCGGCCCACCGCACGCCCGACCGTCTGGTGGCCTTCGCGAAAGGCGCGGAGGCCGAGGGCTTCAAGGTGGTGATCGCGGGCGCGGGCGGCGCCGCGCACCTGCCGGGCATGGTCGCCGCGATGACGCACCTGCCGGTGCTCGGCGTCCCGGTGCAGTCGAAGGCGCTCTCGGGGCAGGACAGCCTGCTTTCGATCGTGCAGATGCCCGCGGGCATTCCCGTCGGCACGCTGGCGATCGGCGAGGCGGGCGCGGCCAACGCCGGCCTGCTCGCCGCCGCGATCCTCGCCACGAGCGATGCCGACCTCGCCGATCGGCTCAAGGCCTACCGCGCCACGCAGACCGCGAGCGTCGCCGAGCGTCCGGCCTGATGCCGCGACACGCCCGGACCCGAAACGAGTGATGATCGCCCCAGGCTCGACCATCGGCATCCTCGGCGGCGGCCAGCTTGGCCGCATGCTCGCCGTGGCCGCCGCCCAGCTTGGCTATCGCTGCCATATCTTCGCGCCGGAAGCCGATTCGGTCGCCGCCGAAGTCAGCGCCGAATTCACTTGCGCCGAGTGGGACGACGCCGAAGCCATGGCGCGCTTCGCCAGGTCCTGCGCGGTCGTCACCTACGAGTTCGAGAACGTGCCCGTGGCCCCGCTCGCGGCGATCGGCGAGGTGCCGCTGCGCCCGCACCCGCGCGCGCTGGAGACGGCGCAGGACCGGCTCGCCGAAAAGCGCTTCGTTGCCGGGCTCGGCGGCAAGCCCGCGCCGTTCGCGCCGGTCGACGACCGCGACGACCTCGCCGCCGCGATCCGCGAGATCGGCACGCCGGGCATCCTCAAGACCCGCCGCGACGGCTACGACGGCAAAGGCCAGTGGCGGATCAGGACCGCCGCCGATGCCGAGGCGCTCGACTGGCCGGGATCGCCGCTGGTCTACGAAGGCTTCGTCGATTTCTCCGCCGAGTTCTCGGTGATCGCGTGCCGCGCCGCCGACGGCACGATCCGCTTCTACGATTCGCCCGCCAACCGCCACGAGAACGGCATCCTCGCGCTTTCGGCCGCGCCCGCGCCCGCGGCCGTGCTCGAACAGGTCGGCGCCGCGCGCGAGCTGGCCGCCGAGATCGCGCAGGGGCTGGGCTATGTCGGCGTGCTCACGCTCGAATTCTTCGCCACCGAGGGCGGCCCGGTGTTCAACGAGATGGCGCCGCGCGTGCACAATTCGGGCCACTGGACGATCGAGGGCGCGGTCACCTCGCAGTTCGAGAACCACATCCGCGCGATCTGCGGGCTGCCGCTGGGCGACACCGCGCTCGCGGCCCGGGCGGTCGAGATGCGCAACCTCATCGGCGAGCAGGCCGGCGACTGGGCCGCGATCCTCGCCGACCCCGGCAACCATCTGCATCTCTACGGCAAGAGCGAGATCCGCGCCGGACGCAAGATGGGTCACGTCACCCGGCTGACGCTCTGAGCGCCGTGAGCAGCGACCTTTTCCTGATCTACGCCCGCGCGGAGAACGGCACGATCGGCAAGGACGGCGCGCTGCCCTGGCGGATTCCGGCGGATCTCAAGCGATTCAAGGCGATTACCATGGGCCGGCCGATGATCATGGGCCGCAAGACCTTCGAAGGTTTCGCCGCGCCCCTGCCCGGGCGGCGCCACATCGTCCTCACGCGCGACACCGGCTGGCGCGATCCGGCCGCGGAGATCGCGCATACGCCCGAGGCCGCGCTGACGCTCGCGGGTCAGGGCGAGGTCGCGGTGATCGGCGGGGCCGAGGTGTTCGAGGTGTTCCTGCCGCTCGCCGGACGCGTCGAGCTGACCGAAGTCCACGCCGATTACGCGGGCGACACGCATGTCCCGCCGCTCGGCCCCGAATGGCGCGAAGTGGCGCGCGAAGACCATCCCGCCAGCGAGACGAGGCCCGGCTTTGCTTTCGTCACCCTCGTGCGCGACCTATAGGCGCTTCACGCCATGATTCGTCTCGACCACCGCGACCCCCTGCCCGACGCCATGCGCGGCGCCATCCTGGCGCTGGGCAACTTCGACGGCTTCCACCAGGGCCACCAGGCCGTGATCGGCGAGGCGGTGCGCTGGGCGCGCGAGGAAGGCCGCCCGGCGATCGTCGCCACCTTCGATCCGCATCCGGTGCGCTATTTCCAGCCCGACGCGGCGCCGTTCCGGCTGACCTCGCTCGACCAGCGGGAGGAGCTGTTCGGCGAGGCCGGGGCCGACGCCATGCTGGTGTTCCACTTCGACGGCGCGATCGCGGGCATGACCGCGAGCCAGTGGACCGAGGAAATGATCCATGCGCGGCTCAAGGTGGCGGGCGTTGTCACCGGGCAGGACTTCGTCTTCGGCAAGGGCCGCAGCGGCTCGGCGCAGGCGCTGCGCGCGCTGTGCGAGCCGTTCGAGATCGAGACGCGCGCGGTCGCGCCGGTGCACGATTCGGAAGGGACGATCTCCTCCAGCCGCATCCGCGACGCGCTCAAGGCGGGCGACTGCACCACCGCGCGCCGCCTGCTGACGCGCCCCTTCGCGATCCGCGGCACCGTGCAGCACGGCGACAAGCGCGGCCGCACCATCGGCTTTCCGACCGCGAATCTCGATCTCGGCACCTACCTGCGGCCGCGCTACGGGATCTATGCGGTCACGGGACGCCTGCCCGGCGATCGCACGGTCATCGGCGCGGCCAATCTCGGCGTGCGCCCCACCTTCGATCCGCCCAGGGAACTGCTCGAGCCCTATTTCTTCGATTTCTCGGGTGACCTTTACGGCGCCGAGATCGAGGTCGCCTTCCACCATTTCCTGCGGCCCGAGGCGAAGTTCGATTCGCTCGAAGCGCTGACCGAGCAGATGCAGCGGGATTGCGAGACCGCGCGCAAGCTTCTAGGTGCGCTGCTTTAGTGTCCGTCAAAAGTCGCCCGCCGGCGGCTTTCGGATGAGCATAGCAGGCGACATGAGCGAAGAGCGCGACTACAGAAACACCGTCTTCCTGCCGAAGACCGATTTCCCGATGAAGGCCGGCCTCCCGCAGAAGGAGCCGGGCCTGCTCGCGCGCTGGCAGGAGATCGATCTCTACCGCCGGATTCGCGAGGCGCGCGAGGGCCGCGAGAAGTTCATCCTCCACGACGGCCCGCCCTACGCCAACGGCGACATCCACGTCGGCCACGCGCTCAACCACGTGCTCAAGGACATGGTGGTGCGCACGCAGAGCCTGCTCGGCAAGGACGCGCCCTACGTCCCCGGCTGGGACTGCCACGGCTTGCCGATCGAGTGGAAGGTCGAAGAGGAATACCGCAAGAAAAAGAAGAACAAGGACGAGGTTCCGCCGGAGGAATTCCGCGCCGAGTGTCGCGCCTACGCGCAGAAGTGGGTCGACACCCAGCGCGAGCAGTTGAAGCGCCTCGGCATCGGCGGCGACTGGGACAACCCCTACCTGACGATGGACTTCGCCGCCGAGGCGACGATCGTCGCCGAACTGATGAAGTTCGCGCGCTCCGGCCAGCTCTACCGCGGCGCCAAGCCGGTGATGTGGAGCCCGGTCGAAAAGACGGCGCTGGCCGAAGCCGAGGTCGAGTACGAGGACATCACCTCGACCCAGATCGACGTCGCCTTCGAGATCACCGAATCGCCGATCCCGGAGCTGGTCGGCGCCTATGCGGTGATCTGGACGACCACGCCTTGGACGATCCCGGTGAACCAGGCCTTGGCCTATGGGCCGGAGGTCTTCTACCTGCTCGCGCAATCCGGTGAGCGGCGTGTACTGGTCGCGGGCGACCTCTATCCTTCGTTCACGCAAAGGGTGTCTGGTGAATGGAGCCAGGTGACCGACGACGCCGGGCAACCCATCGTTGTCAAAGGCGCCGACCTCGCCGGCACCGTGGCGCGCCACCCGATGCACGACAAGGGTGAATTCTTCGCCCGCCCGCGTCCGTTCCTGCCCGGTGACTTCGTCACCACCGAGAGCGGCACCGGGCTCGTCCACATGGCGCCCGACCACGGCGAGGACGACTTCGACTTGTGCAAGGCGCACGGCATCGAGCCGGTCTTCGCGGTCGAGGGCGACGGCAAGTACCGCGCCGACTGGGCCTGGCTCGGCGGCGAGGGCTCGGTGATCAATCCCAAGTTCAACGCGCCCGACGGGCCGATCTGCTCCGACCTCAAGTCCGCTGGAGGTCTGCTCGCCGCGTCCGCCGACTACCGCCACAGCTATCCGCATAGCTGGCGCTCGAAGGCCAAGGTGATCTTCCGCTGCACGCCGCAGTGGTTCGTGCCGATGGACAAGCACGGCGTGCTCGAACACGAGGATACGCCCGCCGAGGCGCGTTGGGAGAACGAGGGCGGATCGCAGGAGCCCAGCCCCTCGCTGCGCCAGCTCGCGATGGAAGCGCTCGGCAAGACGCGTTTCGTGCCCGAGAAGGGCCGCAACCGCATCGGCGCGATGGTCGAGGGGCGGCCCGACTGGGTGCTCTCGCGCCAGCGCGCGTGGGGCGTGCCGATCACGCTGTTCGTGGAGCGCAAGACCGGCCAGTACCTCGCCGATCCCGAAGTCAATGCCCGCATCGTCGCGGCGGTGCGCGAGCAGGGCGTCGATGCCTGGTCCGACGCGCGCGCGCAGGAATACCTCGGCAATGCCTACAAGGCGGAGGACTACGAGCGCGTCACCGACATTCTCGACGTCTGGTTCGATTCGGGCTCGACCCACGCCTTCGTGCTCGAAAGCGGCAAGTGGCCCGACCTCAAGCGGCCTGAGGGCTATCAGGGTCCGCCCGCCGACCTCTACCTCGAAGGCTCCGACCAGCATCGCGGCTGGTTCCAGTCCTCGCTGCTCGAAAGCTGCGGCACGCGCGGCCGCGCGCCCTACAAGGCGGTGCTCACCCATGGCTTCACCATGGACGCCAAGGGCGAGAAGATGTCCAAGTCCAAGGGCAACACCGTCAGCCCGCTGAAGGTCATGGAGCAGTACGGCGCCGACATCATCCGCCTGTGGGCGCTGTCGGTCGACTACACCGAGGATCACCGCATCGGCGACGAGATCCTCAAGGGCGTGGCCGACCAGTACCGCAAGCTGCGCAACACCTTCCGCTACATGCTCGGCGCGCTGGCCGGGTTCGAGGAGGCCGAACGCCTCCCCGTCGCGCAGATGCCCGAACTCGAGCGCTACGTGCTGGCGCTGCTCGGCGATCTCGACGCCACGCTGCGCAAGGCCGTCGACGACTTCGACTTCAGCGACTACGTGCGCGCGCTCGTCGACTTCTGCAACGAAGACCTCTCGGCCTTCTTCTTCGACATCCGCAAGGACTGCCTCTACTGCGACGCGCCTTCGGACCCCAGGCGCCGCGCCTATCGCACGGTGCTCGACACGCTGTTCCACGCGCTGGTGCGCTATGCCGCGCCGGTGCTGGTCTTCACCAGCGAGGAAGTGTGGACCACGCGCTGTCCCGAGCAGGGCAGCGTGCACCTGCTCGAATGGCCCGAGGTGCCGCAGGCCGAGGCCGACCGGTCCTACTGGGAGGGCCTGCGCGCGCTGCGCGAGCGCGTGACCGAGGCGATCGAGCCGCTGCGCCGCGAGAAGACCGTGCGCTCGAGCCTCGAGGCCGAAGTGACCGTTCCCGCCGCCGCCGTGCCCGCCGGCTGGTCCGACGCCGACCTCGCCGAACTGTTCATCACCGGGACAGTGCATCGCGGCCAGGACGAGGCGGTGACCGTCACGCCCACCGATGAGCACAAGTGCGGCCGCTGCTGGCGGCATTTGCCCGACGTACCGCAGGACGGCGCGCTGTGCGGCCGCTGCGAGAGCGTGGTCGACGCGATCGAGGCCGAGGCATGAGCCGCGCGGTCCGCAACCGGATTGCCGGCCTCGTCTTCGCGCTGGCGATTTTCGTCATCGACCAGGCCTTCAAGGACTGGGTGCGGAACGGGCTCGACCTGCGCGAGGTCGGCCTTGTCGAGATCCTGCCCTTCTTCGACTTGCGCTGGACCCAGAACTACGGCGTTTCGCTCGGCATGCTGACAGCAACCTCGGTCGAGATGCGGTGGATTCTCGTCGCGCTCACCAGCGCGATCGCGCTGTTCGTGTTCGTGTGGATGATGCGCGAGCGCAAGCTGGTCGACATCGCCGCGCTGGCGCTCGTGCTCGGCGGCGCGCTCGGCAACATCCGCGACCGCTTCCAGTTCGGCTACGTGATCGACTATGCCGACCTGCATTTCGGCGAGTTCCGCCCCTTCCTCATCTTCAACATCGCCGATGCCGCGATCACCGTCGGCGTGGTGATAATCCTTGCCCGTTCCCTGCTTTCGCGCGACAAGCCCGATCCTGCGAACGAGCCCGAAATCGCCCCGGAGAGCTGATTCAATGCGTATGATTTCCAAGACCGGCAGCCTTGCCCTCGTTTGCGCGGGTGGCCTGCTCCTGTCCGGCTGCGGCAGCACGGGCCTGTTCAACCGCGACCGTCCCGACGAGTTCGCGGTGCAGCGCCAGACGCCGCTGATCGTGCCTCCCGACTTCTCGCTTACGCCGCCCAAGCCGGGCGAACCGCGCCCGACCGACCGCGCCTTGCAGGAGCAGACGCTCGACGCGCTGTTCGGCGGCCCCTCGGCGCGCAGCGACGTGGAAAAGGACGCGATCGCCAAGGCCGGCAGCTCCGCTCCGGGAATCCGCTCGAATGTCGGCGATTTCAGCACCAACACGGTGTCGAAGGGCCAGGTCACGCAGCAGATCCTCGCCGCGCCCGAAGGCGACGGCCGCGACGCGCAGACCAAGATCGGCGCCTGAGTCTTTCCGCCCGGCGGCCTGCGCCTCCGGTTGCGTCCGCCGGCGCGGCACGCGCGGTCAGTCGCCCGAGGCGGCGTCTTCCCCGTCTTCCTCTTCGGGCAGGTGCGTGACGAGCAGCTTGTCGATGCGCAGCCCGTCCATGTCGATCACCTCGAAGCGCCAGCGCTGGTCGGTGAAATGCTCGCCCTCGCGCGGGACCTTCTTCATCACCGCCAGGACATAACCGGCGGCGGTCGCGAATTCGCGGTCCTCGGGTAGCTCGAGCCCCAGCCGTTCGCCCAGCGAATCGACCGGCATCGCGCCCGAGACCAGCAGCGTGCCGTCCTCGCGCTCGATCACCAGCGGATCGTCGCCCTCGTCCTGATGGCTGACGAAGGTGCCCGCGATCGCGGTCAGCACGTCGGTCGGGGTCACCACGCCGTCGAGGTGGCCGTATTCGTCGTGGACCATCGCCATCGTCACTTCGGCGACCTGCAGCTTGCGCAGCGCATCGATCGCGTCGAGCTGGTCGGGGATCACTTCGGCCTTCTTCACCAGCGCGGGAATCGCGACCGAGCGGCCGTCGATCAGCGCCGAGAGCACGTCGCGCACCTTGAGCACGCCGACGATCTTGTCGACCGAGCCATCCGCCACCGGCAGCAGCGAATGCGGCGTCGACAGGACCATCTCGCGCAAGTCCTCGTCGCTCGCCGAGATGTCGATCCAGTCGATCTCGGTGCGCGGCGTCATCAGCTCGCGCACAGGCCGTTCGGCGAGCTTGAGGACGCCCGACATCATCGCCCGCTCTTCCTCCTCGATCACGCCCGAACGCATCGCCTCGGCGAAGATCATCTGCAGTTCCTCGGCCGTGAGCCGTTCCTCGCCGCCGCGACGCACGCGCAGCAGGGTGAGCAGGAGGTTGGAGGAGCGGTCGAGCAGCCAGACGAACGGCGCCATCACCTTGGAAAGCCACACCATCGGCCGGGCCATCAGGATCGCGATCGGCTCCGCCGCGCGCAGGGCGACCTGTTTGGGCACGAGTTCGCCGATCACGAGGTTGCCATAGGTCGTCGCGACGATGACGAGCACGAAACCCACCTCGTCCGCGATGTCCGCGGGCATGCCGACGCGCGCCAGCCGGTCACCGACGGGGCCGCCCAGGCTCGCGCCCGAATAGGCGCCGGCGATGATCCCGACCAGGGTAATACCGATCTGCACCGTCGAGAGGAACTTGCCCGGATCGGCGGCGAGCGCCAGCGCGGCCTTGGCGGCGCCGCTGCCTTTTCCGGCGCTCATGCGCAGCTTGGCGGTACGGGCGGAAACGATCGCGAGCTCGGACATGGCGAAGAGGCCATTGAGCAGGATCAGTCCGATGATGATGAGGAGGTCAGTCCAGGGAAAGGGCGTCACAATGCGTTTGCGCTAGCAGAGATTGCACCAAACGCGAAGGGCTCTGGCGGATCTATCGCTTCGGGCAGCAAAGCGGCGATGGAACAGGCCCGAGCCGGAAGCGTTGAATGCGCGTCATTCGCTTGGCATTCATGTTCACTAGTACACGCAAGCGCCGTCACGCGTAAATAAGACAGAGAGGCACCAGCCATGCAAAGAACCCGACTTCTCACCTCCGCCGCCGCCGCGTTCGCGCTCGTCACCGTTTCGGCCTGCGTCACCGATCCAAACACCGGCGAGCAGAAGGTCTCGCGCACCGCGATCGGCGCGGGCGGCGGCGCGGCGCTCGGCTATCTGCTCGGCTCCGTCATCGGCGGCAAGACCGCGCGGATCGTCGGCGCGGGCATCGGCGGCGTCGCGGGCGGCGCGATCGGCTACCAGAAGGACAAGCAGATCCGCGAGCTCAAGGAGCAGACGGCGGGCTCGGGCGTCGACGTCTCGGACACCGGCGACGGCATCCTGCTCAACCTGCCCGACGTAACCTTCGCCGTCGATTCGACCGCGATCACACCGTCGTTCCAGTCGACGCTGAGCAGCGTCGCGCAGAGCATGAACGAGTACCCCAACAGCCTGATCGACGTTTACGGCCACACCGATTCGACCGGCTCGGACGCCTACAACCTCGACTTGTCCAAGCGCCGCGCCGACGCGGTGGCGCGCTATTTGATCTCGCAGGGCGTGAACTCGGCGCGCATCCAGACGCAGGGCATGGGCGAGAGCTATCCGGTGGCCGACAATTCCACCGAACAGGGCCGCGCACTCAACCGCCGCGTCGAGATCAAGATCACCCCGGTCTCGACCGCCGAAGCCGGCGGCGCGCAGTAACGGCATCAAGAAAAGGGGGCCGGTCGGCTGACCGGCCCCCTTTTGCGACCCAGGGCTATGGGCGGATGGCTCGTCGAAGAGCCAGGCGGAATCAGGCCCGCTTGCGGTGATCCTCGAAGCGCGTATCGTCGACGAGCCTGGGCACGATCCGGGCCAGACCCTCGGCGATCATATTGAAGTTGCTCTCGGCCTGCCTCAGCCTGTCGGTGGTGTCATCGCCGCCGGCGCGCGCCACGTCGGCGCGGGCGGTGGAGAGCAGTTCGTAAGAGTTACGCAGTTCAATCAGCATCATGTTGCGAAGCGGCATGGATTTTTCCTTGTTCTTTAACCTGATCCCCTTCCGATGGCCTGAATTTACCGATCGGTCACAACGCCTCAACTGCTCTTACTGTCAGGTATCAACCGGTTATACCGCGCGCGCGGTCCCCGAGGCGGTCGACCGCCGCGGCGTGGATCGCCGGGGCCGTGCAGAGCACGCCGAAAGCGCGCGGATCGCGCTTGTTGAAATTGAGCGGCTCGCCGAACGCATCGGTGACCGCCGCGCCCGCTTCGCGCGCGATCAGGCCCGCCGCGGCAATGTCCCATTCGTAGCCCCAGCGCAGCGTCGCCACGAGGTCGGCTTCGTCGGCGGCGACCATCGCCATGCGCAAGGCGATCGAATTGGGCTGCTCGACCGCGACCAGATCGGCGTCCTCGTCACCCAGCCGCCACGCGGGTACTCTTGCGCCCGGCAGCCCGGCGCGCGTGCTGGCGGCTAAGCGCGCCCCGTTGCGGCGGCTGCCCCGGCCCGCCTCGCCCCACCAGAACTCGCCGCCCTCCTCGCGCGCCCGCGCGGGCGCGAAAAGGCAGGCCATGAGTGGACGATTGGCGCTGACCAGCGCGACCGAGATGGCCCAGCCGGCGCGGCCACGGATATAGTCGCGCGTGCCGTCGATCGGATCGACCAGCCAGACGAGCTGCTCGGCGAGTCGCGCCGGGCGATCGGCGGTCTCCTCCGAAAGCCAGGCCGCCGCCGGCAGCAGCGCACCGAGTTCCCGCCGCAGGAAGGCGTCGACCGCGAGATCGCTGGCGGAGACGGGGCTGTCGTCGCCCTTGTCCCAGACCTCGCAGACGTGTCCGTCGCCGGGCCAGGCGGCGAGCGCGATCGCACCGGCCTCGCGCACGACGGCTTCCAGTCGGGCGCGGTCTAACATCGATTCGCGGCGGCGCGGGGCATTCGGTGGGACTAACCTTCCTGTCAGGTCCGGAAAATTGGGTGGCTAGCGGGACTTTTCAAGCAGCGAGCGATGTGCTTATGCGGCATCGCACAAGGCTCATGCGCGCCTGCACCGGTCATTCCAGCAGAAAGCGATCTCGCGATGAACATTCACGAATACCAAGCCAAGGACCTGCTCGCGAAGTACGGCATCGGCATTCCCGCCGGCCACGCAGCACTCACCGTCGAAGAGGCGGTCGAGGGCGCCAAGAAGCTCCCCGGGCCGCTCTACGTGGTGAAGGCGCAGATCCACGCCGGCGGGCGCGGCAAGGGCAAGTTCAAGGAACTCGGCCCCGATGCCAAGGGCGGCGTACGGCTTTCGAAGTCGATCGAGGAAGTCGAGGCGAACGCCAGGGAAATGCTCGGCAACACCCTCGTCACCATCCAGACCGGCGAAGCCGGCAAGCAGGTTAACCGCCTCTACGTGACAGACGGCGTCGACATCGCCAAGGAATACTACCTCTCGATGCTCGTTGATCGCGCCACCGGCCGTATCGCGATGATCGCCTCGACCGAGGGCGGCATGGACATCGAGGAAGTCGCCCACTCGACGCCCGAAAAGATCGTCACGATCACGATTGACCCGGCCGAGGGCTTCCAGCCGCACCACGGCCGCGCGGTGGCGTTCGGCCTCAAGCTGACCGGCGATCTCAACAAGCAGGCGCAGAAGCTCGCCAAGCAGCTCTACACCGCCTTCGTCGATCTCGACTGCGCGATGCTCGAGATCAACCCGCTGGTCGAGACCCAGGACGGCAACCTGCTCGTGCTCGACACCAAGATGAGCTTCGATTCGAACGCGCTGTTCCGCCACCCCGACGTGATGGCGCTGCGCGACGAGACCGAGGAAGACCCGGCCGAGATCGAAGCCAGCAAGTACGACCTCGCCTACATCAAGCTCGACGGCGACATCGGCTGCATGGTCAACGGCGCCGGCCTCGCCATGGCGACGATGGACATCATCAAGCTCAACGGCATGTTCCCCGCGAACTTCCTCGACGTCGGCGGCGGCGCCACGACCGAGAAAGTCACCGCCGCGTTCAAGATCATTCTGGGCGATCCCAACGTGAAGGGCATCCTCGTCAACATCTTCGGCGGCATCATGAAGTGCGACGTCATCGCCGAAGGCATCGTCGCGGCGGCCAAGGACGTGAACCTCTCGGTTCCGCTGGTGGTCCGTCTCGAAGGCACCAATGTCGAGAAGGGCAAGGAAATCCTCGCCAATTCGGGCCTCGCCATCGTTCCGGCCAACGACCTGGGCGACGCCGCCCGCAAGATCGTGGCGGAGGTCAAGGCGGCCGCCTGACCCTGCTCTTGCGCGAATACCGCGAAAGGCCGGCCCTACCTGGTGGGGCCGGCCTTCGTGTATCGGAAGACGAGTTCGCCGGTCGAACCGTCGCCACGCCTGAACACGACCGCGCTGACGAGGCCGTTCTCGCCGTCGCGGCGCATCGTCAGCCCGTCGAAATAGACGGCTCCGTCGGCGATGGCGACGAGCGGAAAGCTTTGCACCTCGGCCTTTTCTTCCCAGCCCTTGAGCCCGGCGTCGAAGTGCTTGAGCCTGAGCACCAGCGAACCGTCCGCCTCGACGATGTGGACGAATTCGGAAAAGGCGATCGCGCCTTGCGCATCGGTCTGCACGAAGTGGCCGACGATCGCCCCCGCCAGCGGCGGGGAATAGGTCTCGATCGCCGCATGGCCGTCGATACCGGTTCCCTCCCAGTGGCCCGCCAGCCATGCGAGCGATTCGATTGCGGCGGGCGGCGGCACATGCCCGGGCGGCGCCACGCGCGTCTCGTCCGCCATGGCGGGCGGGCTCGACAGCGCGGCAAGGAACATGACGAGACAGACTGGCTTCATCGAACCGCCTCCTGCAGGGTCGTCGCCTTCCGAATCACGGGCCGCCGAGAGGGCGACAACTTTTCCGGGACACCATAGCAGGGGTTGACGGCAGCCGCGCGGGACGCAATGGCGTTGCCCGCATTTCAGTTTAATCGCGCGACTAAACCAACGGGTCGCGCGCCACCAGCGAGAGGACGGATATCCATGAAGATCCTCGTACCCGTGAAGCGGGTGATTGACTACAACGTGAAGCCGCGCGTGAAGTCCGACGGGACCGGCGTCGATCTGGCCAACGTCAAGATGAGCATGAATCCCTTCGACGAAATCGCCGTCGAGGAAGCGATCCGCCTCAAGGAAGCCGGGTCCGCCGAAGAGATCGTCGCGGTCTCGATCGGCCCGGCCAAGGCGCAGGAAACGCTGCGCACCGCGCTTGCGATGGGTGCCGACCGTGCGATCCTGGTCGAGACCGATGAAGAGGTCGAGCCGCTGGCCGTCGCCAAGATCCTCAAGGCGATCGTCGATGAGGAGGCGCCCGGCCTCGTCATCCTCGGCAAGCAGGCGATCGACGACGATTCGAACCAGACCGGCCAGATGCTCGCCGCGCTGCTCGGCCGTCCGCAGGGCACGTTCGCCAGCAAGGTCGTGATCGAGGGCGACAGCGTCTCGGTCACGCGCGAGGTCGACGGCGGTCTCGAGACGGTCAAGCTGGCGATGCCGGCGGTCGTCACCACCGACCTGCGGCTCAACGAGCCGCGCTATGCCTCGCTGCCCAACATCATGAAGGCGAAGAAGAAGCCGCTCGATACCAAGGCGCCCGGCGACTACGGCGTCGAGATCGCGCCGCGCCTCAAGACGCTCAAGGTCTCCGAGCCGCCGGTGCGCCAGGCGGGCATCAAGGTGCCCGACGTCGACACGCTCGTCGCCAAGCTCAAGGACATGGGAGTAGCCTGAGGGCACAGCCCGGAAAGGACCAAGTACGATGAAGACTCTCGTTTGGGTCGAACACGACAACACGTCGGTCAAGGACGCGACGCTTTCCGCCGTCACCGCCGCTTCGAAGCTCGGTGAAGTCCACCTGCTCGTCGCGGGTTCGGGCTGCAAGGCCGTGGCCGAGGCCGCCGCGCAGATCGCGGGCGTGGGCAAGGTCCATCTCGCCGACGACGCCGCCTACGAGCACGGCCTCGCCGAGAACGTGGCGCCGCTGATCGTCGATCTGATGGGCCACCACGACGCCTTCGTCGCGCCCGCCACCACCACCGGCAAGAACATCGCGCCGCGCGTCGCCGCGCTGCTCGACGTAATGCAGGTTTCCGACATCCTCTCGGTCGAGGGCGAGAAGACCTTCACCCGCCCGATCTACGCGGGCAACGCGATCGCCACGGTCGAATCGGGCGATGCCAAGCTGGTCGTCACCGTGCGCGGCACCGCCTTCGAGAAGGCCGCCGCCACCGGCGGTTCGGCCGCCATCGAGGACGTCTCGGGCGCGGGCGATGCCGGCCTGTCGAGCTTCGTGGGCGCCGAGATCGCCGAGAGCGAGCGCCCCGAGCTGACCAGCGCCAAGATCATCGTCTCGGGCGGCCGCGCGCTCAAGGACGGGCCGACCTTCGAGGAATACATCCTCCCGCTCGCCGACAAGCTCGGCGCCGCCGTCGGCGCCAGCCGCGCCGCGGTCGATGCGGGCTATGTACCCAACGACTACCAGGTCGGCCAGACCGGCAAGATCGTCGCGCCGGAAGTCTACATCGCCATCGGCATCTCGGGCGCGATCCAGCACTTGGCCGGGATGAAGGATTCCAAGACGATCATCGCCATCAACAAGGACGAGGACGCGCCGATCTTCCAGGTCGCCGATATCGGCCTCGTTGCCGACCTGTTCAGCGCCGTACCGGAACTGACCGGCAAGCTCTGACGCACAGCGCTCTGGCGATCACCAGAAACCCCGGTCGGGAACGGCCGGGGTTTTTGTTTGCCGAAACTCTGGATATTTGTCCCGAACCATTTGAAAGGCGGATAATGACGGCTCGCGATGCTCTGGCGACGTTGGTGGTTGCAGCGCTTCTTGTCCCGCCCCCGGCGGCCTTCGCGACAGAACCGGAAACGACCGCGCTCAAACCGCAATCGCCCTGGTTCGTCGACTGGAACCCGACGACGTGCACGCTCGGTCGATCCTTCGGTAGCGAGCAGGAGCCTGTGGCGCTGAGGTTCGAGCGCGCCGAGCCGCGCGACGGTTTCCAGATGGTCTTCGTCGGACAATGGCTTCAGCGTGTGAAGGCGGGCACCCCGCTGGAACTTCGCTTTGGGACCTATCCCGCCGAAGATGTGCGATACAGCTCCGGACTAGGCAAGGCGACAGATGACGTCCCCGTGGTCTTCGTCAGCAGCCCGGGAATCGTCGAGCCAGCGCTGGAAGAAGAGGAGGACGAGGCCTGGCGCGTCAACCCAGGCCCTCGCGTCACGCCGGAGATGGAGGCCGCAGCCGATTCGGTCACCCTGGCAACGCCCGATCACGCCCTGCTCCTGGAAACGGGGCCGCTGGACAAGGCCTTCGCCGCGCTTCGCAAGTGTACCGACGATCTCGTTTCGCAATGGGGCCTCGATCCTGCGGTCCAGGCCAAGCTGCAGCGCCGTCCCATCCCGAAAGTATCACCCAGCCGCTGGATCGGACCGCAAGACTATCCCTTGAAAGCACTGCGCAAGGGAGAGCAGGCGATCCTGATCTTCCGTCTCCTGATCGATGCCGAAGGCGAGCCGACCGGCTGCGAGATATTGCGAGCCTATGCCGGGTTCGACGAATTTTCGAAGAGCACTTGTGCCCACATCAGGACGCGGGCACGCTTCGAACCGGCGCTCGACGCCAACGGACAGGCGGTCCCCTCCTACTACGTCAACACCGTTCGCTTCGCCATTCCTTGACCGATGGGACAGCCGGGCCGCCCGCAAAGAGGGAGAGAACGATGGACCAGGCAGCGCAAGACCGATTGCAGGAGCTATGGGATCACCACGAGATCCGCCAGCTCCTCGCCACTTATTGCCACGGCTGCGACCGCGACGACCTTGCCGAGATGGCGAGCGTCTACACCGAAGAAAGCTGGGACGACCATGGCCGCAACAAGTGCGACGGCAAGCAGTTCGCGCGGATCGTGCTCGACGAGGCGCGTCAGACGATGCGCGTCGTCAGCCATCAGCTCGGCCAGTCGCTGGTCCGCGTTGCCGGCGAGAGCGCGGCGGCCGAAACCTATTTCGTCGCCACGCTCGGCAGTCCGGCCGAAACGGGAGAGAAGCTGACCCAGCTCGGCGGCCGCTACGTCGACAGCCTGGTGCGCGAGGACGGTGCGTGGCGGATCAAGGAGCGGCTCTGCGTGCGCGACTGGTCGACGACGGGGCTGATCGATCCCGGCTATCTCGAGAATTCGGGCTTCATCGAGGGCCGGCGCGACGCTGCGGACGTTTCCTGGTCGCGGCTCGGCCTCACGCCGGAGGCCGCCTGAAGCCCCTCAGGCGCGGATGCGTTCGTAGAGGTTGAGCGTCACCGGCTCTGCGGTGTCGTCGGCTTCGTGCTGGCGGTAGAAGCAAAAGCCCAGCCGCGCGGCGAGCCGTTCGGAGGCAGTGTTGCCTTGCTCGATCATGCAGGCAATCCGCGTCGCGCCGATGGTTGCGTCGAACCAGGCGAGCGCGGCGCTCATCACTTCGCCCGCGACCCCGCGCCCCCACCAGTCGTGGCGCACGATCCAGCCGCCTTCGGGCACGTCGTCGATCCCGATGTCCGCACCGAAGCCGCGCCAGCTATGGAACACGCCGCAGTTGGCGATCAGCTCGTTCGAGCCTCGCGGCCGGACGTAGAACGTGCCGTAGCCGTAAAGCGCCCAGCTTCCGGCATTGCGCATCAGCCGCTCCCACTGCGATTTCTCGTCGCGCGCGGTCTGGCCGAGGAAGCGGCGCGTTTCATCGTCCGCGACCAGCCGGCACAGCGATGCAAGATCGTCGCGGTGCGGAAGCCAGAGTTCGAAACGCTCGGTCTGAAGCACGGGGCCAGTCGTCACAGCAAGCGCTCCACGGCATGGATCGCAAGGCCGACGAGCCCGCCGACGAGCGTTCCGTTGATCCTGATGAACTGGAGGTCGCGGCCCACCGCGCCCTCGATGCGATCGGTGACGGTGCGCGCGTCCCAGCGCTTGACCGTCTCGGACACCAGCCGCACGATCTCGTCGCCATAGCGCGAGACCGCGCCGACAAGCGTTCGCCGCGCGAAGCGGTTGATCTGAACCTGGAGCCGCGCGTCGCCGCGAACCGCCGCGCCCAGCTCCATCATCATCGCGGTGAAGCGGCCGCCGAGCTCGGCATCGGGATTGCGTGCCGCCTCGATCAGCGCGAGGCGGATGCGCTGCCACACGCCGTCCCACCATTGCCCGATCGCGGGATTGGCGAGCATCTCGCGCTTCGCCTTCTCGATCCTTTCGCGCGTCTCGGGATCGTGGACGAGGTTCCAGGCCAGTTCCTCCAGCATCGTCTCGACCTTCAGCCGCAAGGGATGATCGGGCATCACGATCATCTCGGCGAGCAGCTTGTAGAGCCCGTCGAGCACCGAATTGGCGATGCGTTCGTCAATACCGGTCCAGCGCAGCAGCGCGTTGGCGCGCTCGCGAATCATCGTGCGCACGAGTTCTTCGTTGGCTTCGAGGGCATTGCCGGCCCAGCGGACGGCGCCTTCGATCAGCGGCAGATGGCGGCGGTCGGCGATCGCCGCGCTGAGCATCTGGCCGAGCAGCGGCGCGATCTCCAGCTTTTCGAGCTGCTGGGCGAGCCCGGCGCGGACCTGATTGCCGATCCGTTCGGGATCGAGCGATTCGAGTACGTCGGCGAACAGGCTGCCGGCCCCCTCGCGCAGCCGCGCTTCGCCCTCGCGGTTGGGCTCGGCGAGGAATCCCGCCAGGCTTCCGGCGAGGTTGAAGCCGATCAGCCTGCGCGCGACGACCTGCGGCGTAAGGAAGTTGTCGCGCAGGAACGCGGCCATGGTATCGGCGATCCGGTCCTTGTTCTCGGGAATGATCGCGGTGTGCGGGATCGGCAGGCCGAGCGGGCGGCGGAACAGCGCGGTGACCGCGAACCAGTCGGCCAGCCCGCCGACCATCGCCGCCTCGGTGAAGGCGATGGCGAAGCCCCAGCCGGGATGCGGTCCCTCGAAGCGGCGCAGCAGCACGAAGGCGAGGGCCATCGTCACCAGCAGGCCGGTGGCGATCAGGCGCATGCGCCGGGCCTTGTCGACTTGACTCGATCCCGGCCCCGCCTGCCTGCTGGACGCGCGCATCACCCGCTTATTCGGCCGGAAGCGCATCCCCACCGCTGCGACGGCGACGCTCTTCCTCGGCATGCTCGGGATCGTATGTCAGCATCGACTTGCGCAACCTCGGGCCGATCCGCTTCTCGAAACCGTCGGCGAGGCTGAAGGCGGCGGGCACGATGACCAGCGTCAGCGCGGTGGAGAGCAGCAGGCCGCCGATCACCACGATCCCCATCGGCGCGCGCCACGCCGCGTCGCCCGAGAGCGAGACGGCGGTCGGCACCATGCCCGCGGTCATCGCCACCGTGGTCATCACGATCGGCTGCGCGCGCTTGTGGCCCGCATCGATGATGGCGTGCACCTTTTCCACGCCCTTGGCCATTTCCTCGATCGCGAAATCGATCAGCAGGATCGAGTTCTTGGCGACGATGCCGAGCAGCATGAGGATACCGATGTAGACCGGCATCGACACGGGCTCTCCGACGATGGTCAGCGCGATCAGGCCGCCCAGCGGCGCGAGCAGCAGCGAGGCCATGTTGACCAGCGGCGAAACGAAGCGCTTGTAGAGCAGCACGAGCACCGCGAAGACGAGGAAGATCCCGCTGATCACGGCGATCAGGAAGCTGTTGACCATCTCGGCCTGCCACTTGTCCTCGCCGACCGCGTCGTTGGAAACGCCGGTGGGCAAGTTCTGCATGATCGGCAGTTGCTGGATCTGCTCCATGATCGGGCCCTTGACCTTGCCCTCGCCGAGATCGGCGCCGACGAAGACGCGGCGCGACTGGTTGTAGCGCTGGATCTGCGTCGGCCCGGCGCCGAAACGCACTTCCGCGACGCGCTGCAAGGGCACCGAGCCGCCGCTGGTGGTGGGCACCGGCAGGTTCTCGATGGTCGAAAGGTCGCGCCGCGAGGAGCGCGGCAGGATCACGCGGATCGGCACCTGGCGATCGTTGAGCGAGAACTTGGCCGCGTTCTGGTCGATCTCGCCAAGCGTCGCGATGCGGATCGTCTGGCTCAGCGCGGCGGTCGTCACGCCGAGCTGGGCGGCAAGGTCGAGGCGCGGCACGACCACCAGTTCGGGCCGCTTGAGGTCGGCGGCGATACGCGGCGCGATGACGCCGTCGATGCCGCGCATCTGCTCGACCAACGTCTGCGCGGTCGCGTTCAGCAGGTCCGGATCGCTTCCCGAAAGCATGACCGAAATGTCGCGCCCGGTGCCGAAGCCGCCCGACTGCGAGGCGAAGCTGACGCGCGCGTCGGCGAACTTCTGGAGCTGTGGCGCGAGCCGGCGTTCGAACTCGATGCTCGTCGTCGCGCGTTCGGCCGCGGGCTTGAGCGTGATGTAGAGCGTGGCGCGCGCTTCGCGCGAGGCCTCCATGACGCGCAGCACTTCGGGCTGCTCCTCGACCAGGTCGGTGACGCGACCGGTCAGCGCCGCGGTCTGCTCGATCGTGGTGCCGGGCACCATCTCGATGTTGATCCGGCTGAAGTCGTTGTTCTCGTTCGGCTGGAACTGCTGCGGCGCGCCCGCGAGCAGCGCGAAGGTCAGCACCAGCGCATAGACGCCGCCGCAGAACGCGTAGAAACGGTGGTCGTGCGCCCGCGCGGCGATGCGGTCGCTGATGTAGCGGTACCAGTCGCCGAACTGGCCGAGCGAACCGAGCACCCGACGGAACAGCTTGCCGATGAAGATCGCCGCGACCGGGATCACGACCGGCGCGGCGACGGCCGCGACGACGAAGGCCCAGCGCTCCCCGAGGCCGATGGCCTGAAGACCGGCGTTGATTCCCTGGAACAGGAAGAAGGAGCCGGCGACGCCCACCGCGAGGATCGCGAGAATCGCGAGAATGCCCAGCGGATAGTACCAGACGTGCGCGCGAACCTTCTCGAGCTGCGCCTTGAGGCGCTTGGCCTCGCCGCTGTCGAGCGTCCAGGTCAGCACGCGCATGTAGATGTCCATGGCGCGGCCCTCACCGTGCTCGGCGACACCGTGGGCCTTGAGGAAATAGGCCGCGACCATCGGCGTGATCAGGCGCGCGACGGCCAGGCTCATCAGCACCGCGGCCACCACGGTCAGGCCGAAGGCCTTGAAGAACTGGCCGGGAATGCCGCCCATCAGGCCGACCGGCAGAAACACGGCGACGATCGAGAAAGTCGTCGCGACCACCGCGAGACCGATCTCGTCGGCCGCGTCGATCGCGGCCTGATACGCGGTCTTGCCCATGCGCATGTGTCTGACGATGTTCTCGATCTCGACGATGGCGTCGTCGACCAGCACGCCCGCCACCAGGCTCAGCGCGAGCAGCGAGAGGAAGTTGAGCGTGAAGCCCAGCATGTCCATGAACCAGAAGGTCGGGATTGCCGAGAGCGGAATCGCGATCGCGGCGATGAAGGTCGCGCGCCAGTCGCGCAGGAACAGGTAGACGATCACGATCGCCAGCACCGCGCCCTCGACCAGCATCTCCATCGAACTCGAATACTGGTCCTTGGTGTACTCCACCTGCGAGAAGAGACGGGTGAAATGGACGTTGGGATTGTCCTTCTGGATCGCCTCCAGTTCCTTCATCGCGGCGTCGTAGACGGTCACTTCCGAGGCCCCGAGCGCGCGCTCGAAGCCGAAGGTGACGACCTCGCGGTCGTTCAGCTTGGCGATCCGGCTCTGTTCGGAATACCCGTCGTAGACCTGCGCCACGTCGTCGAGCCGGACTGTGCGGCCGCCGCCGAGATTGATCCGCGTCTTCGAAAGCTCATAGGCGGTATCGGCATTGCCGAGCACGCGCACCGACTGGCGCGAGCCCGCGATCTCGGCCTGGCCGCCGGCGGCATCGGTATTGACCGTGCGCAGCACGTTGTTGATGTCACGCGCGGTGACGCCGAGCGACTGCATCCGCGCGGGATCGACAACCACGCGGATTTCGCGGTCGACGCCGCCCTGGCGCTCGACCGAGGCGAGCCCCTCGATCGCGAGCAGACGCTTGGCGACGGTATCGTCGATGAACCAGCTGAGCTGCTCCATGGTCATGTCGTCCGCCTTGACCGCGAAGAACGCGATCGGTCCGCCGCCGCCGGCCTCGACCTTGGTCACCTGCGGCTCGAGAATGCCCTCGGGCAGGTCGGAGCGGATCTGGTCGACCGCGTTCTTGACCTGGTTGGTCGCGACATCGGCGTCGGTGCCGATCGAAAACCGCACGAAGGTGGTCGAGTTGCCTTCCGACGCGGTCGATTCGATTTCCTCGACCCCGCTGATCGAGCGCGCCGCGGCTTCGACCTTCTGGGTGATCTGGTTCTCGATCTCGGTCGGTGCGGCGCCCGGCTGCGTTACCTGAACGAGCACGCCGGGAAACTCGATGTCCGGCATGTTGTTCACGTCCATGCGGCTGAACGCGACAATGCCCGCGATCATCAGGCCGATGAAGAAGACGATCGGGATGATCGGATTGCGGATCGACCATGCCGAGATATTGCGAAGATCCATGATGGCTACCCGGTCATCCGCCCTGCGTCACCAGTTTCGGATCGACGAGGTCCCCGTCGTTGAGGAACCCGCCGGCGCGCAGCACGATCTTCTCCGTGCCGTCGAGACCCTTGGTCACCGAAATCCCGTCCGCGGTGACGATCCCGGTCTGGACCGCGCGGCGATGCACCTTGTTGTCCTTGCCCACGACGTAGACGAAGCTGCCCTGATCGTCGTTGAGGATCGCGGATTCGGGAAGCATCGGCGCGACCACCGAGCCCGAGGTGATCCGGGCCGTGGCGAATCCGCCCGGCCGCAGTTCGGGCGAATAGGACAGCGCGATCCGGGCGATGCCCTGACGGTTCGCTTCCTCGATCGTGGGCGAAAGCTGCCAGATCTGCCCGGTGAAGGTCTTGCCCGATCCCACGGGCGTGACTTGCGCGGTAACGCCGACCGACAGCTTGGCGAGATCGTCTTCGCTGAGCCGTGCGCGCAGTTCCATCTCGCCGCCCTTGGCCAGCCGGAACAGCACGCCGGTCCCCGGCCCGACCACCTGCCCGGGCTCGACATTGCGTTCCAGCACCAGTCCGGCGGCCGGCGCGAGGATGTTGAGCCTGCGGGTGCGTGCCTGGAGTTCGCCGAGCTGCGCCTTCGCGACCTTGACCCGCGCCACCGCGGAATCGCGGGTCGCGGTCAGACGATCGACGTCGGCGGTGGAGATGAAGCCGCGATCGACGAGCTTGAGCGCGCGATCGAGGTTGGACTGGGCGAGCCGCGCGTCGGCCTCGGCCACGTCGACCTGCGCGGCGAGGCTCGCGATTTGCTGGGTCTGGACCGAACGGTCGATCACCGCGAGAACCTGCCCCGCATCGACCCAGTCGCCGGCGTCGACGAGCACGCGGTCGACCGCGCCGCTCTCGCCCGAGGCGCCGACCGGCATTTCGCGGCGCGCGGCGAGCGAGCCGGTCGCGGTGATCCGTCCGGTGACGGTCGAGCGGCCGGGCTCGACAACGGTTACCGCCGGGACCTGCTCTTCGCTCGATGCGGCGAACTCGGGCTCGGCATTGCGATGCGAGAGGAACCAGATCCCGATCACCACCACGGCGATGACGGCCGCGATCAGCCACAGCCTCCGGCGCGCGGCGCGCGCCTGTGTGCCTTCTTCCCCGAGCGGGTCGTAGTGCGAGGCCTGTTCGTCCTGCGCGCCCGTGTCCAGTTTGGCTTCGTAGTTCATGGCCACCATTGCTCGATGTATCCGCTTCGCATGCTTGCCCCAGGATACACGATTGATTTTCCGACCCGGCCGGCGTCCCTCGAGACGAACGGCAGGCCTCCCGTTGCGATAGCGACCGGCACTAGCCCCCTACCCGAATAGTGGCAATGCGAAGGCTGCCGCACTGCAACACGGATCGACGAACGACTTCGCCGGGGCCTTCGCCGATCAGAGCAGCCGCCCGCGCTGCGCCAGATTGACCCACGCAAGCTCGCTGAGAGCACCCGGGAACCGCGGGCGCCCGCCCGAGGCACGGTCGCACGGGTGCGCGCGCAAGGTCCGGACACCGACAAAGGCCACGCTCGCGCCGATGTTCATCGCGGCGCCGCGGCTCCTTACAAGCCTCGCCAGCCAGCCCAGAACACCGCCCGTGAGCAGCGCAACGATAAAATCGATCATTTGCCAGTCACTCCACCGCCCATCCCGGCGGACGCTCTGCGGCGCCGTCTAGTAAGGCAAGAACGCCTAGGGCGGCGAGAATACTCCCGCCGCCCGAAAAAGACAGTGAAATAATGGTGATCCGGCCGCGAGGCGCTTCAGTACTTCTGCTGGCGCTCGTATTTCTCGCGATAGTGTTGCAAACGGGTCACTCTTAGGCCGGGCATGCCCGAACGATCGACTGCGCGCTGCCAGGACGCGAATTCTTCGAGCGTGAGCTGATACCGCTCGCAGACTTCGTCGATCGTGAGCAAGCCGCCGTTGACCGCCGCCACGACCTCGGCCTTGCGGCGCACGACCCAGCGGGTCGTGTCGGGTGGGGGCAGCGAATCCAGGGTAAGCGGCTCGCCGAGCGGACCGATAACCTGGGCTGGACGAATTTTCTGGTTCTCGATCATTCCTATCCTCGGCCGCCGGTTCCGGTTGTACCGCCGACAAGACCGGTTCTGCCTGTCAGGCGCTTGCGATTGCCTGAATCGGTAAGGTTAACGCCGCAGTTGATAGCCGCGTATGTATGAAGCCGATCAGCCACTTCGCGCGCGAAGCTGCCCCGTGCGTGACGGCGCGACACCTGCACGAGCACGCGCGAGGCATCGCGCGCCGCGAGCAGGCGAGCTTTCAGGGCATGCCAGTCGGGAGGCGCGGCATCGCCGTGCCCCTGCCGTGCCGGTCGCCGCCTGACGCCGTCGATCAGATCGAATGCAAACTCCATGGCTGCCGTCATAGCGCGGCGTAGGTCACCAGCAGGTAAATCCGCGCTTTACCTGCTGGTGACCATTGTTAACCCCGGCCCGGTGTCGCTCTGCGGAAGTTTGCGGAGTTCGCTCAAGGTGTTGGCGCGCGGGGGCCGGGGCTGTATGGCGCGGCGGACATGCCCGCCGATCTCACCCTGCCCGGCCTCGATGCCGCCGACGCCTTCCAGCTCGAGGGTCCAGTCCGCGCGCGGCGGATCGTCGTGGCCATGTCGGGCGGCGTCGACAGCTCGGTCGTGGCCGCGATGGCGGCGGCGAGCGGCGCCGAGACGATCGGCATCACCCTGCAGCTTTACGACTACGGCGCGGCGACGGGCCGCAAGGGCGCGTGCTGCGCGGGCGACGACATTCGCGACGCGCGCGCGGTCGCCGACCGGCTCGGGATCGCGCACTACGTGTTCGACCACGAGTCCCGCTTCCGCGAGGACGTGGTCGAGCAGTTCGCCGACGATTACCTCGCCGGGCGCACGCCGATCCCGTGCATCCGCTGCAACATGGGGCCCAAGTTCACCGATCTGCTGCAAATGGCCCGCGATCTCGGCGCGGACTGCCTCGCGACCGGGCACTACGTCCGCCGCGTCTCCGGGCCGGGCGGGGCCGAGCTGCACCGCGCCGCCGACCCCGCGCGCGACCAGAGCTATTTCCTCTATGCGACGAGCGAGGCGCAGCTCGATTTCCTGCGCTTCCCGCTCGGCGGCCTGCCCAAGACCGAGACGCGCCGCATCGCCGAGGCGGCGGGCCTGCGCAACGCGGCCAAGCCCGACAGCCAGGACATCTGCTTCGTGCCCGACGGCGACTACGCGCGCATCGTCGGCCAGTTGCGGCCCGAGGGCGAGGCGGCGGGCGACATCGTCCACGCCGCCACCGGCGACGTGCTCGGCCACCACCGCGGCATCATCCATTACACCGTCGGCCAGCGCCGCGGGCTGGAGATCGGCGGGCAGCCCGAGCCGCTCTACGTCGTCGGCATCGAGGCCGAGACGCGCAGCGTGCTGGTCGGCCCGCGACGGATGCTCGCGGTGTCTCGCGCGCACGTATCGGCGACGAGCCGGATCGGCGCGCTGCCCGAAGGCCCGCTCACTGCCAAGGTCCGCTCGCTGGCGAAGCCGGTTCCGGTGGTGCTCGAAGGCCCGCTCGGCGAAGGCGCGGACTCGGCGATCCGCTTTCTCGAACCCGAGTACGGCGTCGCCCCCGGGCAGGCGGCGGTGATCTACGCCGGCGAGCGCGTCGTCGGCGGCGGCTGGATCGAGGCGACCGAAGCGGCGGGCTGATCAGCGCTCCCAGGGCTCGAGCCGGCAACCCGCCTCGGCGCTGTAGCTCGCGGTCTGGTGCGCCAGCAGCGGAACCCTGGCGATGACCTGCTTGGCCGCTGCGTCCTCGGACAGGAAGACGAAGCCGCTGCCCTCGCCCAGATCACCCTCGCAGACGTCGAGATCGCGCTGCGCGACATAGCGGCACGCGCAGCCGACGCGCGCCGCGACCGAAGCGTCGATCGTCGCCCGCGCCGCGAGCGAGCGCCAGCATACCGCCAGCGCCAGGACGAGCGCGAGCAGCGCCAGCAGCGCGAGATTGCGTTTCCAGCGCGAGGGCTGCCGCTCGCGATGGTGGACCGTCTTGCCTGTTGCCATCCTCTCCTGCCTGTCCCATCACGCCGCGCAGCATGGCCCGGCCCTTCCTGCTCCCTATCCTCGCGGCCCTCGCGCTTCCAGCCCTTGCCGGATGCGGCGGGGGATCTTCGAACGCGCCGCCGCCACCGCCGAGCGCCGAATCGCAGGCGGCCATCAGCGATGCCGGCGGAGCCCCGCGTGAGGCTCTGGGCCACGCGATCGACGCGCTGTTCGACGATGCGGGCGTGGGCCGCACCGACGCGCTGCTGATCTACAAGCGCGGCAAGCCGATCGTGGCGCGCTATCGCCAGGGCATCGACGCGAAGACGCGCCTTCCCGGATGGTCGATGAGCCAGTGCGTGACCGGGCTGATGATCGGCCAGCTCGTGAGCGACGGACGCCTGCGGCTCGACGAGACCGCGCCGGTCCCTGCCTGGCAGCGCTCGGGCGACCCGCGCGGGGCGATCACCTTGCGCCAGCTCCTGCAGATGCGCTCGGGCCTGCGCCATTCCGAAACCGCCGCGGGCGATGCCGCCTCGGACCGCATGCGCATGCTGTTCCTCGACGGACGCGACGACATGGCCGGCTATGCCGAGGCGCAGCCGATGCGCGCGGTGGCGGGCAGCACCTTCGGCTATTCGAGCGCGACGCCGGTGATCCTCGCCGATCTCGCCGCGAGGGCGCTCACGCCGAGCCCGAACCCCGAGACGCGGCGCAAGGCCGTGTCGGATTACTTGCGCAATCGCGTGCTCGGACCGATCGGCATGACGCGCGTGGTCGCCGAGTACGACCGCGCCGGCACGCTCATCGGATCGAGCATGATCCACGCCAGCGCGCCCGACTGGGCCCGGCTCGGCGACTTCATCCGGCACAAGGGCTCGGTCGGGGGCGCGCAGCTCTTGCCCCGTCGCTGGATCGAGTTCATGCGCCGGCCCTCGCCGCGCAACCCGGGCTACGGCGCGCAGCTATGGCTCAACGCGCCGCAACCCGACGGGTCCGACCGGCTGTGGCCGGGATGGATCTCGGACCAGGCATTCGGCTGTCTCGGCGAATACGGGCAGTATCTCGTCGGCTCGCCCGACCAGTTGCTGACGCTCGTCAGGCTCGGCCACAGCGAGGGCGAGCAGGAGCAGGCGCTGCATCGGCACCTCGGTGAGATGCTGGCGCTGTTTCCGAGCAACTGACGCGCGGGCTCACCAGCGGAAGCGGCCCTCGACCACGGTCACGCTCGGCCCCGCGAGCCAGACCCGCTCACCCTCGAGGCGGCAGGCGAGCCGTCCGCCGCGCGCCGAGGCCTGATAGGCGGTGAAGCGGTCGCGGCCGAGGCGCCGCGTCCAGTAAGGGGTGAGCACCGCGTGCGCCGACCCGGTGACGCTGTCCTCGTCGACACCCGCGCCGGGCACGAAGACGCGGCTCACGATGTCAGTGTCGCGGCCCGGCGCGGTCACCGTGAAGGAATCGTTGCCCAGTGCCGCCAGCGCCTTGACGTCGGGCCGCACCATCCGGACCTGTTCCTCGCTCTCCAGGACGAAGAGGTTGTAGTGGTCGGGATTGCGGCGAGTCTCGACCGGAACGATGCCCAGCGCGGCGGCGGCCTCGGGCAAGTCGGCGGGTTCGGTGGCGATCGCCGGCAGCGCGACCTCGAGCATTTCGCCCGCGCGCCGCACCTCGAGCACGCCCGCCTTGCGCGTCGCGAAGCGCACCGCCGCGCGGTCCGGCTCGAGGCCGAGGAGAACGTGGCCAGAAGCGAGCGTCGCGTGGCCGCAGAGCCGGATTTCCTCGGTCGGGGTGAACCAGCGCAGTTCCCAGTCCGCCTGGCCGGACGCGTCGCGCACCAGGAAGGCGGTCTCGGCGAAATTGTTCTCGGCCCCGATCGCGGCGAGCTCCGCGTCCTCGGGCCAGGCATCGAGGATCATCACCGCCGCCTGGTTTCCGGCGAAGGGGCGATCGGCGAAGGCATCGACATGCCAATAGGGAACTTCTGTCATCGTGACCTTCTTTCGGTTGTGGTCCGCGGGGCGGGGCCGGACATCGCCGGGCGGTCGTGCGGCAGGACATCGACGGCCGCCCGTCCGGTTTCGTCGACGTACCCGTTCGGATCGGTGTGGATCAGGATCTCGACGTCGGGAAATTCGCTTTGCAGCCGCTCCTCGATGGCGTCCATGACCCGGTGCGCCTCGCGAACGGTCATATCGGGATCGACCCAGACGTGAAACTGCACGAAGTCGCGGTTGCCCGAGGTGCGCGTGCGCAAGTCGTGCACCCCGGTGATGTCGGGATTGCGCGCGAGCACTTCGAGAAAGCGCGCCTTTCGCTCCGGCGGCCACTCGTGGTCCATGAGCTGGTCGAGCGCCGCCTGCGAGGCGTGCCAGGCGCCCCATCCGAGCCAGGCCGAGATCAGCAGTCCGAAGCCCCAGTCCGCACCCGCCACCCCGAGATAGCGGTCGAGCGCAAGAGCCGCGATCACCGCGAGGTTGAGCAGGAGATCGGACTGGTAGTGGATGTTGTCCGTGGTGATCGCGATGCTGCCGGTCCGCCGGATGACGAAGCGCTGCCAGCTTACCAGCGCGAGCGTGGCGACGATGGCCACGAGCGAGACCGCGATGCCCGTCTCGGCGGATTCGGGCCGGGCGCCCGCGAGCATCTGTTCGATCGCGCGCGCCGCGATGCCGATCGCCGAGATCGAGATCAGCACGATCTGGAACAGCGCCGCGATCGCCTCGGCCTTGCCGTGGCCGAAGCGGTGCTTGTCATCGGCGGGGCGCGAAGCGATCCACACCGCCGCCAGCGTCGCGAGGCTGGCGATGAGATCGAGCGTGGTGTCGGCAAGGCTGCCGAGCATGGCGATCGAACCGGTGGTCCAGGCGGCCCAACCTTTCAGCCCGAGCAGCAGCGCGGCCACCGCGATGCTTGCGCCGGCGGCCGAGCGGCGCAACCGTTCGCCACTCATGTGCCGGCCTCGCGCATGATCGTTCGTGTCTCGCTATTCATGACCTTCATGGCCCGTGTCGCTCAAGGATAGAGCAGCGTGCTGGCCCAGCCGGCCCCTTCGCGGCGAAATTCCCGCCGCTCGTGGAGACGGAATTCGCGGTCGTGCCAGAATTCGATGAGCTGCGGCTCGACGCGAAAGCCGGTCCAGTGCGGCGGCCGATCGACATCGCCCCCGGCGAAGCGGTCGCGCGCCTCCGCGTAACGCGCGAGGAAGGTCTCGCGGTTGTCGAGCGGACGCGACTGGTCGGAGGCGACCGCGCCGAGCTGCGAATCGCGGGCACGGCTGTGGAAGTAGGCGTCGGCGGTCGCATCGTCGACGCGGCTTAACGGCCCCTCGATGCGAATCTGGCGGCGCAGGCTCTTCCAGTGGAACAGCAGCGCGACGTTCGGATTGGCGAGGATCTGCGTGCCCTTGCGGCTCTGCTCGTTTGTGTAGAACACGAAACCGTCGGGCCCGTGGCCCTTCAACAGCACCATGCGCACCGAGGGCTTGCCGTCGGGCGTCGCGGTGGCGAGCGCCATGGCATTGGAGTCGTTGGGTTCGCTCGCCCGCGCCTCGGCCATCCATGCATCGAACAGGCCGAAGGGGTCGGTGTGGGGGATCAGGTCCTCGGTCAATTCTGTCGGCATGGCGTACCCCTATCTGGTCCGGTCGAGGCCGCGGCCGTCCTGCGGCTTCGCAAGCAGGCGCGGCGTCCTTCGTTCCCGTCCGCGATAGCGCCGCGCCGGTCGGCTGAAAAGCGTGGCTTGCCGAGACCGCAAGGCGACCCTAGCTATGCTGCATGGTTGCCGATCCCTATTCCACTCTTGGTGTTGCGCGCGGAGCGAGCGAGAAGGAGATCAAGTCCGCTTACCGCAAGCTCGCGAAAGAGTTCCACCCCGATACCAACAAGGACAATCCCAAGGCCGCCGAGAAGTTCAGCGACGCGACGCGCGCCTACGACCTCCTGTCCGACAAGGACAAGCGCGCGCGCTTCGACCGCGGCGAGATCGACATCGACGGCAATCCGACGATGCCGTTCGGCGCCGGCGGCGGGGGCGCGGGCGGTCATCGCGGCTTCGGTGGCAGCGGCTTCGAGGGGTTCAGCAGCGAGGGCGTCGATATCGGCGACATCTTCAGCGAGATCTTCGGCAGCCGCGCCGGTCCGGGTGGAGCCGCGGGTGGCGCGCAGCCGGGCGGCGGCTTCTCCGGTTTCGGCGGCGCACGCGGGCGCACGCGCGCGGCGCCGCGCGGTGCGAACGTCGCCTATCGTCTCTCGGTCTCGCTGCCAGACGCGGCGCGCCTCGCACCGCAGCGGATCACCTTGTCCGACGGCAAGACCATAGACCTCAAGCTGCCGCCCGGTCTCGAGGACGGCACCCAGATGCGCCTCGCCGGCAAGGGCGAGCCCGGGATGGGCGGCGCCGGCGATGCGCTGGTGACGATCCAGATCGAGCCCCATCCCTTTTTCCGGCAGGAGGGCTCGGATGTCCGGCTCGACTTGCCGGTCTCGCTCGACGAGGCGCTGTTCGGCGCCAAGGTCCGGGCACCGACGGTGGATGGCGCGGTCATGCTCTCGATTCCCGCCGGCAGCAGTTCGGGCAAGATCCTGCGCCTCAAGGGCAAGGGCTTCACCCGCAAAGACGGCTCGCGCGGCGATCAGCTCGTCACGCTCGAAATCGTTCTTCCGGACGACATCTCCGAGCTTTCCGCCCGGCTCGAGGGGTGGAAGCAACCGGGCAACGTGCGCGACAAGCTTGGCGTCTGATCCGCCGCGTCCTATGTGACGCAAGTGGAGGAGCAGCTGCGGACAGGTTCGGGGGCGCAAGCCGATCTGACGCCCGAGGGGCGCCGGCGCGAGGCACTGCGCGGACACGAGGGTCTGCAGGCCCGGCTTCTCGCGACCGCCGGTCCGGGCACGCGCGCTTTCACCGTCGTTCGGCGGATCTGGACCGGGGCCTGGAACGACGGTTTCATTCACGCGGGCAACCTCGCCTACATGACGCTGCTTGCCCTGTTTCCCTTTTTCATCGCGGTCGCGGCGATCTTTTCCGTGATCGGCGAGCAGGGGCAGCTCGATGCCTCGATCGGAGCGGTCCTCACGTCCTTCCCGCCGAGAGTGGCCGAGGTCGTCGGGCCCGTTGCGCGAGACATCGCCGCGGCTCGGCAGGGCTGGCTGCTATGGGTCGGCGGGCTGTTCGGCGTGTGGACCGCGACGAGCCTGATCGAGACGATACGCGATATCCTCCACCGGGCTTACGGCACGCCCGAGACACACGCGTTCTGGCATTATCGCCTGGTTTCCACCGGAGTGATCTTCGCCGCAGTGCTCCTGCTGCTCGTCTCGCTCTCCGGGCAAGTCCTGCTGTCGGCCGTCCAGGAAGTCGTGCGCGCCCTCTTTCCCGGCCTCAATCCGCTGTTCGACGAGTTCGTCTTCACCCGGCTGGTGAGCGCAGGGGCGCTGTTTTTCTCGATCTACTTCCTGTTCGTTTCGCTCACGCCTTCGCGTTATCAGGCCCGGCGCTATCCCAAATGGCCGGGCGCGGCGCTCGTCACGGTCTGGTGGCTGGTCGTGACCTTCGCGATGCCGCGCGTGCTGCGCACCTTCTTCACTTACGATTTGACCTACGGAAGCCTCGCCGGGGTCATGATCGCGCTTTTCTTTTTCTGGCTGGTCGGACTAGGAATGGTCGTAGGCGCAGAGCTCAATGCCGCGCTGGCCGTCTCGCCCGAAGAGCAGGAAATGCTGGCGCGGGCCACCGGAGGCACGAAGTCTGTCGACGTAACGACACAGGAATGAATGGCATGGATGGATTGATGCAGGGCAAGCGCGGCTTGATCATGGGCCTGGCGAACGACAAGTCGTTGGCCTGGGGCATTGCGCGCAAGCTGCGTGAGCAAGGGGCCGAGCTGGCCTTCTCCTATCAGGGCGCCGCACTGGAAAAGCGGGTCCGGCCTTTGGCGGAGAGCCTTGGGTCCGATCTGCTGATCGATTGCGACGTGGCCGACATGGACAATCTTGATCAGGGTTTCGCGGCGCTCGCTTCCCGGTGGGAGACGATCGACTTCGTCGTCCATGCGATCGGCTTTTCCGACAAGTCGCAGCTTCGCGGCCGCTACTACGACACGACGCTCGACAACTTCCTGATGACGCTCAATGTCTCGGCCTACAGCCTTGTTGCCGTGACCAAGCGGGCAATGCAGATGATGCCCGAGAGTGGCGGGTCGATCCTCACCTTGACCTATTACGGCGCCGAGAAAGTCGTTCCGCACTACAATGTGATGGGCGTGGCCAAGGCGGCGCTCGAGACGAGCGTCAAATACCTCGCCAACGACCTCGGTCCGCGCGGCATCCGCGTCAACGCGATTTCGGCGGGGCCGATCCAGACGCTCGCGGCGCGGGGCATCGGCGACTTCAACTACATCCTCAAGTGGAATGAGCTGAACTCGCCGATGCGCCGTAACGTGACGATCGACGATGTCGGGGGCGGGGCGCTCTATCTGCTCTCGGACTTGGCTTCGGGCGTGACCGGCGAGATTCACCATATCGACGGTGGCTACAACGTGATCGGTATGAAGCAGGAGGATGCGCCCGACATCGCGCTGAGCTGACCGGGCACCACTTACCGAGCGAGATGAAGGCCACGCCCGCGAGCCGCGGGCGTGGCCTTTTTCGTGTCTGCGGCTGACGGGGCGGCGTCGCATTCGTCGCGCCGCTTCGGCGCGAGGATCGCGATGGCCCCTTGATGCAAGGACGTACCCGCCTGCTCATCGCGTCCGCAGAGGCCGGCGGGCTGTCGCGGCCGGGGGCTGCTGCGTCAGGGACCGTCGGTGTCGCCGGCCGGATGCGCCGCGCACACAAAAAAGAGGGGCCGTCTTTCGACGGCCCCTCACTATCAGGGTAGCTTAAGAACGATCTTAGATGATCGCCGACGTGTAGACCTCAAGCAGCTGCGTCGGGGTGAGCTGCGTGAAGTTGGCGTTGGTCATCTCGCTCCAGTTGCCGATCGCGAACTTGTCGAGATCGTCGTAGGTGGCGAGCTCGGTCGTGCCGAGGAAGGTCACCGTGGCATTCTCGACGCCCGGGGCGTTGTCGACCTGGTACCAGTGACCGACGTTGTCGCTGTCGACGGTGATGATCACGCTCGACTGGAACGGATCGTCGATGTCGGTGTCGGCGGCCTGAACCAGATCCTCGAGCTCACCGGCGGTATCGGTCGCCGCGCTGCGGTCGATCAGAACGACGGAAGCGTCGGTCCAGTCGATCGAACCCAGCACACCGGTGTCCGTACCCACGCCATCGACAGCGTTGATGAACTCATCCGGGCCCTGCTGGCCGAGGATGTCGCTCACGTCGAAGATGTCGTAGCCGAGCTCGAACGACGAACCGTCATCCGAAGCCGCCTCCAGCGTGAAGCCGAAGCCCGCGCCGTCGGTGGAGTCCACCGCGTAGTCGAGGTTCGGGTCCGTCGCGTCGACGATCGCCGGCGGGATGTTGCCGTCGTCGGCAGCAACCAGCGTCAGGACAGCGCCCGAGACCGAAACTGCGGCGATATCGTCGCCCGGATCCGTGCCGATATCGTAGGTCGCGATGAAGTCGGCCGCGAGACCGGCAGCCACATCCGCCGGGGTATCACCCGGCTCGATCTCGTAGCTGGCCGTGAAGGTGTCGAAGGTCACATCGACAGTCTCACCCGGCGTCAGCGAGGTGGACGTACCCGCGAAGTCGAAGGTGATGTCCTGCGTTTCCGGACCGAAGACCGGAACGATCGCATCCGCGAAGTCACCGTCTTCGTCGCTCTCGATGATCACCGTCGTCGGATCACCAGCGTCGATGAACGCGTCGCCAAGCGTGCTCTGTGCATCGATGGCGTCGCGGATCGCGATGGCAACCTCTTCCGGCGTATCGTCGGCACCATCCACGGTCACAACGATCTCTTCACCGAGAACGCTGATGAGGAACTGGCCGCCCGTACCGTCGTCCACACCGCCGGTGACGGTGATGGTCTGGACTTCCGGCTCCGGATCCGCACCCACGTCGGTCGAAGCCGCCGTGAAGTTGTAGATGTAGTCGTCGCCGAAGAGTTCGGAGTCGGTGTAGACAACATGCTCAATCGAGTTTTCGTTCGACGAGAGGACGAGCGTGTCGTCGCCGGTCGAAAGATAGACGCGGTTGTTGTTGATGTTGTCCGAGTCAACGCCGTCGAGGTCGAAGAAGACACCCGAGCTGGCGATGTCGCGGCCGAACTCACTGTCGAAACGACCGAAGGTCGGATCGCCGAGGTCGTCCTCGATCGCCGTGCCGTCGGCTTCGAAACCGAGCGACGCGAGCGTCGCGATCTGCGTCGCCGAAAGCGCGCCGATCGTGCCGACACCGTTCGCAACCTGCGTGCTGGTCAGCGTGCCGTTGCTGAAGAGCGACACGTCGAGGTCGGTCTCGACCATCTCGCCGTCGATCAGCGAGCTGACGATCAGCGTGCGGCCCGGACCGTCTTCCGCGACGAGAACGTCGTAGAGCGGGTTCGGCTCACCGTTCGGCAGGAGCGGCGAGTTGATCGCGTCCTTGATCGCCTGATTGATCGAGAGATCGTTGATCGTGTAGCCGGTCGAGGCGTTGCCGCCCGTGGCACCGACCGAGACGCTCACTTCGATGTCCTGGAAGGTCACCGTGAGGCCGACCTTGGCGATGCCCGAGATCTGGGCAACGCCCTGCGAGAGCAGGTCGTTCACGTCGGTGTTGACCGCGTTGAACACCCAGGTCGCACGATCGCCGTTGAAGGTCTGGAAGGTGAACCCACCCTCAGACACGAACTCCTGATCGAAGCCCGAGTTGTCGGTGTAGACAACGTCGTGTTCCGAACCGGTGTTGATGATCGCGGCCGTCGAACCCCAGGTGTTGACGAAGTCCTCACCCGAGCCGGTCTCGATGACGACGTTCGAGTTCAGGACGTGGTTCACGTACCAGAACGGGGTGCCGCCGAACGCGAAGGCCAGCAGGCCACCGTCCAGTTCGTTGGCGACGAACTGGCCGTCACCGATCTGGAAGAGCACCGCGTCGTCGCCGGCACCCGTCGAGGTGTAGAACGAGAAGTCCTCACGCGCCGAGTTGCCGATGAACGCCGCGTTGTCCTGCGACAGGCTCATGCTGAACAGGTCGTCGCCATCACCGAACAGGTAGGTGGCGGCAACGTTGTCGCCCGGGGTCTTGCCGTCTTCCGGATTGAAGACCGGATCGTTCGGGTCGATTTCGGGGTCGATGTCGAGCAGATCGAGGTACTTCGGCGTGAAGGCCGAGGTCAGCGCGGCAAAGAGGGTGAAATCGTTGTCGAACCCGGTGGCGTCCATGGTCTGGACGTCGACGAGACCGTAGTTGCGGTTCGACACCACGTCGAGGAACGTCGGCAGGACGTCGTTCGGCGCGGCAAGGTCGATCAGCGCCGACGAGTTGCCCGTCTCGGGGTCCAGCACGTCCGACGACGTGAAGCTGTTGCCGATCGTGAGGCTCGCCGTGGCGCCCGCACCCGACGTGACATAGACTTCACGCAGGGTGTTGTTGGTCGAGGAGAGCGAGGACAGGTTGCTGTCCATCTCGTCGTTGCCGAGAACTTCGAGGTTGAAGCGCTCGACGCCGCCGTCGTTCATGCCGCCGACCTGGAAGTCACCGCCTTCACCGGCGCGACCGACCTTCTGCACCGAGAGGTTCGCGGTGATCAGGTTGAAGGTCTCTTCCGGCGGAGTCGCGAAGACTTCCTTCTGGTAGTCGGTCTGCGGCGGGACCGGGCTGGTGGCGATGAAGCCGACGGCCTCGAGTTCACGACCTTCGGTGTCGGTCAGAACGATCTCGTAGCCGCTCGCGTCCTGGTCGATGCCATCGTCAGCAGTGCCGACAACGCCGTCCGGGCCAGGCGTCACGCCGTCCGGGTCGGTAACGGTGAAGAGGTCACCGACCGAGACCTCGATGCTGTCGAGGCCCATGTCGTCGAGCGCGGTCTGAACCGAAGCCGCGAGCGCCTGATAGGCGGCGAGGCCCGACAGACCGTTCGAGCCGTCGTACGCGATCGTGTATTCGACGCCATCGACGGTGATGACGAGCTGATCGAACGGGTTGGTGAGCAGCGGCTGCGTGTTGTCGATCTCGTTGTCGATGTCGAGCAGCTGGATGGTCAGCGACGAGTCGGCAACCGTCGGCGCGTTGGCGGTGAGGTAGTCCTCATCGAACAGCGCGATGAAGTCCGCGGCCTCTTCCACCGAGCTGGCGCCGGCGGTGTGGTCCATGTGGAACTCGATGTCCGAGGTCACACGGTAGTCTTCGAGGTCGGGGGTCGACAGAAGGCTGTCGAGATCGTTGAGCGTGTTGATGTTGTAGATGCGCAGGCTGGCATCCGAGAAGTACGACGTGAACGACTCGGCGCCGTAGATGTCCTGAGCATCGACCTCGACGAGGTCTTCGAAGTTCGGGAAGTTCGCGACGTTGTCGTAACCCTGCGCCTCGAACCAGAAGTTCTCGACGTCGGTCGTGATCGGCGCGATCGGCGAGAACGAACCGGTGTTCAGCGCGGCCGCTTCCTGGATGGTCGCCCAGAGAAGATCGGTGCCGGCGCCGCCGTCGATCTCGTCGCCGCTGCCGAGCTGGTTGGCCTGCTCACCGGCGGCGTTCTGAACCACGCGAGCGCGGAAGATGTCGTTGCCGGCGAGATCGCCGTAGTCTTCGCCCGGCTCGATGATGTCGTTGCCGACGGTGAGACGGATGGTGTCGCCGGTCGGGGTCGGGGTCGGGGTGGGAACGACGACGACGCCGTCGCCGTCGAGAACGGTTTCACCGTCGGTGGCGATCACCTGGTCGCCGAGCGTGAAGCCGTCGTCGCCGATGATGAGAACGCGGTCATCGTCACCACCGTCGGAGCCGTTGAAGATGATCGTCGAACCATCGGCACCGGCGGGGATGAGGATATCCGCGCCGCTGGCGTTGGTGAGGATCAGGTTCGCGCCCTCGAGCGTGGCGGTGTAGTCCGAGGCGAGACCGTCGATGTAGATGGTGTCGCCGCCGCGGTTGAACGACGGGTCAAAGATAACCTGAGCGTCGCCGGCAATGAACACGGTCTCGGCACCGTCCGCGGTGCCGAAGATCGTGTCGGGGTCAAAGGCGCCGTAAACGCCGCCGGTTTGACCGGGATTGAGAATAATGCGGGCCATAAATGTGCTCCCTGATAGAACCTAGATGCAACCCCCCCTTAGGGGCACATGCTTAACCAAATGAGATGAACTCGGAACCGAAGCCAACGGCCGTTTCGGCAGTCGCTTCGTTGTAGACGACAGCGCCGTCCGGCAGGATGTCTTGAATGATGATGTCATTGAAGTTCGTGCCGTCACTGAACGTGATGCGCAGGTCGTTGCCCGAGCTGGCATAGGAGTAGTCGGCGGGGTCGCCGAGGATCGTGATCGTGTCGTCTTCGCCGACGCCGGTCAGGATCACGTTGGTGATAACCGTCGCATCATCGACGAAGTTGACCGAGGCGTCCGCCGCGTCGTCGAGCGTCACCGCCGTGCTGGTGGTGCCGACGTCGATCGACACGTTGGCCGGGCCGGTCGGATCGTTCGGGTCCATGTCGTCCTCGACGACGATGTTGATCGTCTGCGTGGCCGATTCGCCGTCCGGATCGGTGGCGGTCAGCTCGAAGGTGTCCGTGCCGAAGTAGTTGGCGTCGGGCGTGTAGACGATCGTGCCATCGTCGGCGACCGCGACGGTGCCGTGCGAAGGATCGGTGAAGGTATAGGTCAGGTCGTCGCCATCGGGATCGGTGATGGTCGGCGTGACCGTGATGTCGGTGTCTTCGGTGCCGGTGATCGTGACGACGTCGTCGGCCGCGACCGGCGCGTCGTTGATTCCGGTAACCTCGATGGTGACGGTCTGCGTGGCCGAAGCCGTGCCGTCGCTGGCCGAGACCGTGACGCTGGCGTCGCCGCTGAAGTCAGCCGCGGGGATGAAGGTCACGACGCCGCCGTCGGTGACAGTGGCGGTGCCGCCGGTCGCCGAGCTGATCGAGTAGGTGATCGGATCGCTGTCCGCATCGGTGGCGGTCACGGTGAAGGTCGTGCCATCCGAGTCTTCGTCGATCGCGTCGACGGTCGGCGCGGCGCCGAAGACGGGGGCGCTGTTCAGCGGGGGAAGATCCTGATCCTCGTCATCGCCACCGTCCGCGAGGACGGCGATGCCGAGGCCGACGAGCGCGACCGCGCCGATCAGCAGGACGGTACCGCTCGGGCCGCCGTTGTCGTCCGCCTGGGCGTAGCCCATCGAATCAACAAGGCTTTCCTCGGTCACCAGCGAACCCGACGCCTCAGCGGCCTGGGCCATTTCACCGGCAAACGAGAAATTGGCGGCAAGTGCGTTTTCGGAAGTCTCCGTGCGGGCTTCTTCGCCCTCCTTCGCGTCATCCGCCTGAGCGAGAATGACCTTGGCAGATTCTTCCGTGACGCGGGCTTCCTTGCCGACGACCTTAGCGTCGTCGTCCTGGACAGGCTGCGCCTGCTCGGCCGCATCGACCGGCTTTCCCTTTTGGACCAGCGGCTTAGCAACCTTTGCCGGCGCCGTTACGATTTTAGTGCTCATCTATTCCCCCAACATGGAACCGAGGCTCGGGATAAATCTACTCCCTGCAATTCGTGCGTTAACAAGCCCATCGGCACTTTGCCAAAGCTATTAAAACCACAAAAATGCCATTTTGGTGGTGTGCTGGCGGTTTCGTCGAGTCCTCGCAACCCCCGCGATCGCGAAGGGATCGTAAGTCGATGTAAAATGCTTGGACTCTGCCGCAACCATGCGGAATTTCGCCCTTTTCCAAGGCTTGTTGATTCTCTGCAACATATCCGGGTTTTTGCGGGACCCGATCCGCGGCCGCTGCGACGTCACCGCAGCGGTGCGGATTTGGGAGCTTATCGCTCGGTCATCGCCTCGCCCATGGTCTTGTTGATCGGCTTGGTCAGATAGTGCCAGACCGTGTTCTTCCCGGTGAGGATCTCCGCGGTGGCGGTCATGCCGGGCTGAATCTCGATCTGCTCGCCCTTGAGGTGAGGCTTCATCGGACTCGTGTCGACCTGAACGTGGACCCGGTAGTAGACCTGCTCGCCGGCCTGGGTCTGCTCGGTGAGGGTGTCCGGGCTGATGTAGATGACTTCGCCGTTGGCCGACCCGTAGATTCCCGCATCGTAAGCGTCGAACTTGACGCTGGCCTTCTGGCCGACGCGGACGAAGGCCACATCCTTGGGCGACATCTTGGCTTCGACGATCAGTTCGTCGCCCGTCGGCACGATGCTCATCACCTCGTCGCTCGGCCGCAACACGCCGCCCAGGGTGGTGAGCTTGATGTTCTTAACGATCCCGTCGACCGGTGCGTAGATCTTCGTGTCGGAGAGCGCGTCGGTGCGCTGCGCGAGCACCTCGCGGGCCGTCACGAGGTCCTCTTCGGTCTTGGTGTACTCGGTCTGCAGATCGGAAAGGTACTTGTTGCGCACGTTGACGATCTGGGATTCGATGTCGGACACGCTGCGCTGCAGCCGCAGCACGTCGGCGCGGCTGACGTCGCCCTGCTCGAGCAGGGGCATGTTCATGTTGAGCTCCTGCTTCATCAGTCCGAGCATCTGGCGCAGAGCGCTGACCTGATCGTCGAGCGCCTGCCGCCGCTTGGTGTAGAGCAGCGTCTGGTTGTTGACGAACTCGGGCCAGGCCTTGACCTCGGGCGGGAAGGCGAGCGGCCGGTCGAACAGCTCGGCGTTGATCCGGGCCATGGTCGACATCAGCGAGGCGACCTTGCCCTGCGCTTCGGCGACCGAGGCGCGCAGCTTCACGTCCTCGAGCTGGACGAGTTGCTGGCCCTTCTCGACCTTGTCGCCCTCGCGCACGAAGATCTTCTCGATCTGGCCGCCGTCGGTGCTCTGGATGACCTGGATTCGGCCAGTGGGAATCACCTGGCCCGGCGCGCGACTCACCTGGTCGAGCTCGGCCCAGAACGACCAGGCCACCGCGCCGACGATGAAGGCAACGACGGCGAAGACGACGACCGTCGAGTGGTTGAGCCACCGGTTTCGGAAACTGGCGGAGACCATTATGCCTTAGCTCCTTCCTGGCTTTTCTTGGGCGTGACCGTGATCTGGCGCCCTTGCGACTTGGTTTCGGGCTGCTTCTGCGGGCGCACGCGCTTCATCACTTCGGCGGTCGGGCCATCGACCGCGACCTGGCCGTTCGCGACCAGCATGACGCGGTTGACGAGGTTCACGAGCTGCAGCTTGTGCGTGACGAGAATCAAGGTCGTCTCGGGCGAGAGCCGCTGCGTGATCGTGCGCAGGACCAGCGCCTCGGTATCGACGTCGAGATTGGAGGTCGGCTCGTCGAGCAGCAGCAGCTTGGGCTCGGCGAGCAGCAGGCGGGTCAGGCCGGTGAGCGTGCGCTGACCGCCCGAAAGACCGCGCCCGCCCTCGCTGATCGGCAGCTCGAGGCCGCGCGGGTGCGCGGTGATGAGCTGCGCGAGCCCGGTCTGCTGCGCGACTTCCATGATCTTGTCGTCGCCCGGATCGGGAATCCCGAGCGTCAGGTTCTCGCGCAGGCTGCCGTTCACCAGGCGATAGTCCTGCGGCAGGTAGCCGATCGCGTTGCGCAGGACCTCGTCGGCCACCTGGGTCATGTCGAGCTTGTCGATCAGGATCTGGCCGGATTGCGGCGGATAGAGCCCGCTCATCAGCTTGAGCAGCGTCGACTTGCCCGAACCGACGCCGCCGATGATGGCGATGCGCTCGCCTTCGGCGATCTCGAGCTTGGGCACGACCACGCCCGACCGGCCGCCCGGGTAGGCGAACTCGACGTTCTTGAACTGGAGATGGGGCGAGAGGCGCGCGGGGCGCAAGACCTCAACGTCGGGCGCGCGATCGGTCGGCAGCGCGAGAATCGCGTCGAGCATGCCGAGCGCGGAGCGCGAATAGCTCCACTGCACCAGCAGCGAGGGCAATTGCGCCACGAGCGGTCCGTTGACGCGGCTCGCGAGGATCGAACAGGCGATCAGGGCGCCTAGCGAGATGTTGTTGTTGAACACCTCCACCGAACCCCAGGCGATCAGGCTGATGTAGGTCACCTGCTGGAGCACGCCGAAGATCGAGCCGGCCTTGGCCTGCAGCTTCTTGGTCGGAACTTCCGATTCGTGGAGCTCATCGAGCAGCGCGCTCCAGCGCGAGAGCATGTACCACTGCCCGCGATTCGCCTTCACCGTCTCCGCCGCGTCGAGCGCCTCGACGAGCAGGCCGTTCTTGCGGTTGTTGCTGATCTGGGTCCGCTCGGTGTCCTTGCGGATCAGCCGCGCGAAGAGGAGCGCGATGCAGATCGCCAGCGGGAACGCGACCGCGAGCACGATCGCGATGACGCCGCCGAGCATCGCGACGACCGCGATGAAGAGCAGGGCGAAGGGCAGGTCGGCGAAGGCAAAGATGATCCCCGAGGAAATCATCTGGCGCACCTGCTCCTGTCCGCGAAGCTGCGCGGCCATCGTGCCGACCGAGGTCGGGCGCGTGTCGAGCCGAGCTTCGGCGGCGCGCGAGAAGAAGAACTCGGACACTTCGGTGTCGATGTGCGCCGCCTCGCGCTCCATCAGGTTGGCGCGCACGACGCGCAAGGTGAAGTCGAAGGCGAAGGCCGCGAAGACGCCCACCGTCAGCACGAACAGCGTCGAGAACGCGCCGCGCGGAACGACGCGGTCATAGACCTGCATCGTGTAAAGGCTCGTCACCAGCGCGATGAAGTTGACCACGACCGTGGCGATGATCGCCACGACAATCACGTTCTTGCGGCGCATGACCGCAGCCTTGAAGACATCGATCGACTTGGTGAACTGCTGCTGGCCCGCAGGCAGCGGAATGACGAGATCGTAGAGCCGCGCCTTGCTGACGTCGTGCCAGACGGCGGGAATGCCGTTGGCGACGACCTGCACGCGGTTGTCCGATTCGAGCCGCTCGGCGACCGCCCAGCCGTGATCGGGATGGAAGATCAGCAGCGGGAACTCGTTGGCGCGCGGCGCGGTCCGCAGCAGCGACGGCGGCGCCCACCCGATCGCGGCGCAGAAGGCGGCGAGACCGTCCTCGTCCTCGCGCTCGACGTCGCGCGCGGCATCGGCCCAGTGCGGCTGCAGTTCGATCCTGCGCAGCCGCGCGAGGTCCGATATCGATATATGGATAGGATTGGCCACTGTTACTGCCCCGTTTCCTGGATGATCGGCGTGCGAGCCTCGGCATTGCTCCCGACTTCGGCCTGGTCGGCGAAGATCGGGCGCCAACGGCCGCTTTCGAGCAAGAGCTTGGCGGCGGTCGCCAAGGCGGTCATTTCGGCGTCGGTCTGGCCGATCGCGTTGTTCACGGCCTCGCGCAGCGCGTTCATCACGTCGAGCCACGAACGGCGCCCCGCGATGAACTGCCGGGTATAGCTCTCGCTGACCCGCGCCGAAGTTAACGCGGCATCGCTCGAAATGGCCGCGCGCGCCTTCGCCGCTTCGAAGTTGATGATGTCGGCTGCGACGTTCCGGCGCAACTCCTGTTCGGCGACGCGCACGTTCTCGATCGCGGTCTGGATTCGCTGTCGCGCGCTGCTCACGTCCGAGAAATTGCTGAGCCCCCCGCTCGTCTGCGAACGCAGGACCACGCCCACCCGGCTGCCGTAGATCTCGGAATAGGAGTATTGCGCGCTCACCTGCGGCAGAATCTGCGCCTGGGTGAGGTCGAGCTGGGCCCGGTTGACGTCGGCCTCGGCCTTGCGGCGGTTGATCTGCGGATCGAAGGCGACCGCCTGTTCCTCGAGGCTCTCCTTGGCGGGGAGGTCAATGCTCGGATCGAAATGGGGAATCGGCCCGAGGTCGTAGCTGGGGTCGGCGACGAGCTGGGCGAGGATCCGCAAGTTGGTCTCCCGCGAGGCGCGGCTGACGGTATATTCCTGCTCGATCTGCGCCGCGCGCGAGCGGGCCAGTTCGAGGTCGGCCTGCGGGCTCACTTCCTGCGCGACGCGCCGCTCCATCGTCTCGACCAGTCGTCGATGCTCGGCGAGGCTCTCGGCCAGGAGCTGCTGGCGCAGGGTAAGCCGCGCGATCTCGTAGTAGACCTGGGTGACGGTGAGCGCGAGGCTCTGCACGGTCTCGACATATTGCGCCGAAGTGACGTCTTCCTCCGCCTTCGCGCGGCGGATGTTGGCGGTGATTCGCCCGCCGGCCCAGATCGGCTGCTCGACCGAGATCTGCGGCTGCGGCGAATTGGTGTCGTCGAGGTACGAAACGTTCCCGTCGATCGACGGGAAACGCTGCCACTTCGCGGAGCGGACGTCGGAATGGGCGGCGCGCAGGGCCGATCGCGCGGCCTGGGCGGAGGGGTAGTTGCGCGTCACGATATGCACCGCCTCGTCGAGCGCGGGCGGCACCAGCGCGGGCGGTTCGCTCCAGCCAATGATCGGCAGTTGGCCCCGGTCCACTTTCGGGGTCGGGGGCCCGTAGAGTTCATTGGGGCCGACCGCGGGGCGCGCCGGTCCGCTTGCCATCGGGATCGGTTCGGCGAGCGAGTCGTCACCGGCGGCGACCGGCGCCGACGGATCGGCCTCGATCGCCGTAGCCTGGGGCTGCGCCGCGGCCATCGCCCCGGCTTCGTCCGTCCGGGCGGTTTCGGTATCGGCGAAGGCGTCGTCGAAGGTCGCGGCGTCGGATGCGGTGTTCGACGGCATTCCGGACGCGGGGGGCGCATCCGGAATGCCGTCAGGGGGGGTAGCGGGAACCCGGAGCGAATCGCCGGCGGCGTCGCTGCCCGCGGCCGCCTGCGCGAACGCGGTCTGGCACAAGGCGGGGGCGACGGCGCTCGCGGCCGCCACGCCCGCAAGGGCGAACCAGGCGGATGGGCGGCGAGCGCGGCGAGACGCGGCAAAGGCTTTCGAATCGGTCAAGGCTGGCATTCCCGGTTCACGTAATCCTGGTCAGAGTTGGTCGGACGAAAGCGGTACCGACGGATCGAGGCTGAGATTGCGGACCCGCTGGTCTCCCTCGTCCTTGGCCTGCGATACGAGGCCAGCCTGCTTGAGCCGCTCGAGCACGGCATAGAAACCACGATAGGATACTCCCGCGAGTTGCATTGCCGTCGTCACCGACAACGTCCCCTGCAGCTTGAGGTGAATGAGCACGCGCGCTTCCGGGGTCAGGATGCGGATGCCGTTCTTCTCGAATATCTGCGCATCGAGCTCGAGGAGGTTGCGCCAACTGCGCTCGCCCCGTCGCGGATCGGGCCGCGCGGGTTCCTGGCTCTTGCCGCCATCGTTGCTACCGGTATTGTCCCGGTCGCGCCCACCACGCGAATTGGTCACTTAACCCCTGCACTATTTAGCTGCAAATTCCGCATGCAATTATCACATTGATTTTTCGATGCGCGGCCAACTAGTGTCATTTTGGCGCGATATCCAGCAAAAGTTCCAGATTGTCACCAAAGCTGTGGAAAACTGGTCCCCGCCCGTGAGGCGAAACGCCGCCGGGTCGCCGCGCACCGTGGCCGCATGACCGACCGATATCGCGTGCTCGGAGGCGTCGCGAAGCCGGCCGGTGCGGCGCCGGCGCGGTCGCCCTGAAAGGCCGCATCGGGCGCGCCGAAGCGCAATGGGCGCCGGTTACGCCCGGAAATCCAAGACTTTCCGGAAGCACCTCTGGCGAGGAGCAACCACGCCGGGCGAACCCGCGCCAGCGTCCCGCATTTGCTTGACGATGATGCGACGGTCGGGTGGCCGCTATCGGTGGAGAGGCCGGCGCGCATGCGATCACAAAATGGACAATTCGTGCCAAGGCGGTGGCAATATGAATTTTTCGGGTTATAGCTTGCGCGGTTCCCGGCCCGATGGGCTGCGCCGAGGGAACTGCTGCCGATCTGGCAGCAATTCGATGAGACCCATCACTCCGCATCGCGCGGGAAGCGGCCGGGACGAGGCCGCGCCGCGCGATCGGGGGCAGCGGGGCGATCGCCCCGGAAGGAGTAGCATAGATGGCCAGTCAGGCCCTGGCAGTCCCTCTGCACGGCGTGCAACCGGTCGCCGAAACCAAGGCGCCCGCCGTGCTGGTCGTGAACGACGACCGCGAATGCACCGCCAACTGCGCGCGGATGCTCGAAGACCTCAATTACATCTATTTCTGCGCCGGATCGGCCCGCGAGGCGCTGGAGCGGCTGGCGCGCGAACCGTCGATCCAGATCATCCTGGTCGACCTGCACATGCCGGCGATGGACGGTTTCGTCCTGATCGAGGAAGCGCGGGCCCGGCTCGGCGGATCGCGACCGCTGGCGGCGGCGATGATCACCAACAAGCTCACCACCGAGATCGCGGTAAAGGGCCTCCATGTCGAGGCGGTCGACGTACTGTGCCGCCCGCTTCAGTTCGACGCCTATTCGAGCGCGCTGCGCCGGGCGATGCGCTACCTCAGCGCGCGGCGCGAGATCGCCGACGGCGCGAGCATGTCGAACTTCAGCCAGCAGCTCTCGCGGCTGGTCTCGGTGCTCGAGGGCAAGACGCTCGAGCCGCGCCAGGAAACGCGGATGACCGACAAGGAGATCGGAGCGACGTTGCGCGCGATCATCGCCTCGCGCTCACTGCGCAACCGCTTCTTCCCGAGCCAGATGTTCGCCGATCCGGCCTGGGACATCCTGCTCGATCTGACCCGCGCCAAGTTCGACGGGCAGCAGGTCTCGGTCTCGAGCGTGTGCATCGCCGCCTCGGTGCCGATGAGCACGGCCTTGCGCTGGGTTCGCCAGATGACCGATGCGGGCCTGCTGCGGCGCTGGACCGATCCGAAGGACCGGCGCCGCGACCTGATCACGCTGACCGACACCACCGCCGCGCACATGCGCGACTATCTCACCGCGGTGAACGGGATGCTCACGAAGCTGTAAGGCCGTGGCGGGCCGGACGCGGGAACGTGTTGCCGCGTCCGGGCCCCGCCACCCTCAGTCGTTCGGCGTTTCGCCGGCCTCCTCGGCCATCTTCTTGGCGACGTCTTCCTGCGCCTTCTTCTGGAAGTATTCGCGCTCGGCCGCTTCGACGCGGGCCTGCTCGTCGGCCGCCTCTTCGTCAATCTGCGAGAGCCGGCGCTGGCGCTCCGCGTCGATCAGCTCGCTGAACCGGACGTCGGATCCGTTGGCCCGCTCGGCATAGGCCGCGTTGATCAGCTTCTGCGTGCAGCCGGTGCTGCCGCCCGCGCCGACCGGCGAACAGCTCAGCGTGCCGGTCTGACCGATCGTCTCGTAAGCGAGGACCTTCTCGTTCCACGCCTCGCTCTGTGGCGAATCGATGCCGCGCAGCGGCTCGGGAATCCGATAGCGCTCCGATTCGTCCTTGCGCGCGCAGATGACGATGTCGCCGCCTTCCGATTTCGGACAGGGATCGTCGCCGTAGACGATGACCTGGTTGATCCGCTCGCCTTCGCTCTGGGCCTGCGCCGAGCCTGCCATCGCGAGGCTCGCGCCAAGAGTGGCGACTAGGACGGCAATTCGATCGAGGCGGCGCATCGCATGGGCTCCTGCAGGCGTAAGGGCATGAAAGACATATAGGCTCGTGCCTATTGAATGATAGCTGAAGCGGGACGAATTGTCCCGAGCCCCCCGATGGTCAGAGGCGCTCGGAGAGACGAATCGCGACGCGGCACCCCAGCCGGATCGCGCCCGAGAGCAGCGGATAGGCGGGCGCGTCGCGTGCGCCCGCCTCGAAGGCGATGTCCCGATGCTCGCGCTCGTCGTCGCGGAACTCGCGTATCGCGCCGGCAAGTTCCGGGTCCTCGTCGCCCAGTTCGTCGAGTTGCTGCGTGTAGTGCCTGTCGATCTCGGTCTCGATCGCCGCGGTGCAGGCCATCGCGGCCTCCGGGCCGAGCAACGCGGTCGCCGCGCCCAGCGCATAGCCGGCGGCCGACCAGACCGGCTGCAGCACCGTCGGCCGCACGCCGCGCTCGGTCATCATCGCGTCGAACCGCTCGCGATGGCCCACTTCCTGCGCGGCCATGCCGGCCACCAGCGAAGCGTTCGGAGCACGGTTGCCCATGACCGCGATCTGACCTCCGTAGATTCGGGTGGCCCCGAATTCCCCGGCCTGATCGACCCGCAGCATGCGGGCGGTCTTGTCGCTCATGACGCGCTCCCTTTTCTCGTCAGCAGAAACGCGATAGCCAGCGCCGCCGCGCCCGAAAAGAGGAAGTTCCAGCCCGCGAGCGAAATCCCGAACAGGCTCCAGGGCGCGACGTCGCAGCGAATCACCGGCGCGCCCATGATCGCCTCGAGCGGATCGGCGCCATGCCCCAGCGCATTGCCGGTGCAGGCGGTCAGGCCTTCCCACCAGCCGTACTCCACTCCGGCGTGAAAGCCGCCGATCAGGCCGGACACCGCGATGGCGAGCGCGGCGAGCGCCACGAACAGCCGCGCAGGCGGAATGACGAAGGCGAGTCCGGCCAGCGCCAGCGCGGCGAAGTGCGGATAGCGCTGCCACCAGCACATCTCGCAGGGATAGAGCCCGAAGACATACTGGCTGACATAGGCGCCGCCGAGCAGGAACAGCGGCGCGGCAAGCGCAAGGAAACGCGCCGCTCTGCTCGCCTCGCTCATGCCGGGCGCCTCAGCGCTTGCGCGCGGCGAGCGCCGGACCGCTCGCGGTGCGCTTGAGCGTCTGCACCGCGTAGTGAAGCTGGAAGTCCTCGATTCCCTGCTTCTTGAGCTCGTCCGCGGTCATCGCGAAGCGCGGGTCTTCCTTCTTGTCCTCTTCGAGCTTCTTGTCGTCGAGCGAGATCTCGTTGATCAGATGCCCCCGCAAGTCCGATTCGCGCACGGCCCGTTCGGCCCGGGCCTGTGCGTTCGGATCGGAGAGCTGGGGCACCTTGATGTCCGGCTCGATCCCGCCTTCCTGAACCGAATGACCCGAGGGCGTGTAGTAGCGCGCCGTCGTCAGCTTGACCGCGCTCGAACGGTCGAGCCCGATCAGCGACTGGACACTACCCTTGCCGAAGCTGCGCTCGCCCATGACGACCGCGCGCTTCTGGTCCTGCAGCGCGCCGGCGACGATCTCGGAGGCCGAGGCGCTGCCCGCGTCGATCAGCACGACGATCGGCAGCCCGCCCGCGACATCGCCCTTGTGCGCGCGATAGACGAGGTTCTCGCTGGAAAGACGCCCGCGCTGCGAGACGATATCGCCCTTCTCGAGGAACAGATCGGACAGAGCCACCGCCTCGTCGAGCGATCCGCCCGGATTCGACCGCAAGTCGAGCACGATGCCGGCAAGGCCGTCGCCGACCTGCGTCTTGATCGAGGAAATCGCTTCGTTGACGTCGCGGCCTACGTCGCGCGAGAACTCGTTCACCGAGATGATGCCGACATTGTCCTTCACCTCGTGCGTGACCGGCTCCAGCTCGATGACGCCGCGCGTCACGGTGACGTCGAAAGGCTCGTCGCGGCCGGGGCGGAACACGGTCAGCCGGATCGTGGTCCCCGCCGGCCCGCGCATCTTCGAGACCGCCTCGTCGAGATCGCGGTCGAAGTAGAGCACGCCGTCGAGGTGGGTGATGAAGTCGCCCGCCTTGAGCCCCGCCTTGTCGGCCGGGCTGCCCTTGAACGGCGAGATGATCTTGACCGCCCCGTCTTCCATGATCACCGACAGGCCGAGGCCGGTGTAGTTCCCGTCGATCATCGTTTCGAGCCGTTCGAGCGAGGCCCCATCGAGATAGCTCGAATGCGGATCGAGGCTGGCGAGCATGCCGTCGATCGCGCCGCGCAGCAGCTTGTCGTCATCGACGTCGTCGACGTAGTTTTCCTTCACGAGCTGGTAGATGGCGAACAGCTTCCCGAACTCCGGGCCCGAGCGGCCGTCGACCGCCGCCAGCCCCGCAGTGGTCGCGGGAATCAGCGCGACCGCGCTGACCAGCGCGGTGGCGCGAAACAGGGGAGCAAATTTCATCGCGGTCGGGCCTCTAGCAATTTCGGCCATTCTATGCGCCTTTGGCGGTTAACGCCAGATGGCCGGATCGCCAGACCGTTCCGACGAACGCCCGATCCGCCAGGACGAACGGCTAGCGAAGGTAGCGCAGCGGATTGACCGGCTCTCCGTCCTTGCGCAGCTCGACCCCCACCAGCGGCGATCCCGGCCCCGCCATGCCGAGCGGCGCGCCCGCGACCAGCTCGTCGCCGACGCGCACGTCGAGCCGGGCGAGACCGGTGACGAGCGAGGTCCAGCCGCCCTCGTGCTCGATGATGGCGATGCGGCCATAGCCGCGATAGGGCCCGGCGAAGGCGACTCGTCCCGCGGCGGGCGCGATGACTTGCGCGTTGGCGCGCGATTCGAGTTCGAGCCCGCGCGAACGGCGCTGGTTGGGAAGCGCCTCGGCGAAGCCCGAGACGACATGGCCGCCGACGGGCAGGACGTAGGCCCCGAGCCCGCGCGGCGCAGGGGCGAAATCCGCCGCCTCGATCACGCGCGATTGCTGCGGACGCGGCGGGCGCATGATCGGCCCGGGCAGCCGCGCCAGTTCCTCGCGCAATTCGCCCTGGCGACCCACTTCCTCGACCAGCGTACCCAGGTCGCCGGCCTTTTCCGCCAGCGCCAGCGCACGCTCGGCCTCGCGCGCGGCGGTGCCCGAGGCCGCGCGGCTGGCGAGCCGCTGGCGGCTTTCGAGCGTCGCGAGCTGCTTGCGCCGGTCGGCCAGCTCGGCCTCGGTGCGCTTGAGCGCCTCGGCCGCGGCCAGCGCGCGGCGTTCCAGTGCGCGGCCGCGCGCGATCTCGTCGCGCAGCGCGGCGGTCCGCGTCTCGACCTCGGGCAGCATGGTTTCGAGCAGCGCGCGCATGTGCATGGTGTCGCGCACCGAACCCGGACGCAGCAGCGCGAGCGCCGGCGGGCGGCGTGACAGCCGTTGCAGCGCGGCGGTGAGACGCACGAGCGGCCGCTGGCGCTCGGCCAGCCGGGCGCTGAGGCCCGCGCGCGCCTTGGCGACGAGCCGGGCCTGCGCCTCCTGCGCGGAGGCGGCCGCCTCGGTTTCCTGGATGCGCGCGGCGAGCGCCGCCGCCTCGCGCGCGGTGCGCTCGGCCTGTTCGGACGCCTTGCGCGCCTGCGCCTCGAGCTGCTCGGCGCGCGCGCGGGCCTGCCCGCCCTGACGGCGCGCGGCCGCCAGTTGCGCCTGGATCTCCTCGACCCCCGTCCCGGTCCCGAACCGGGCGCCGTCGACGGCCGACGCGCCTTGCGCCAGCACCGCTGCGGCACAGCCCGCCAGGGCCGTCGCTGAAATGAGGGTGATGCGCGCGGGGATCATGCCAGAAGTCCTAGCGCCCGCCTCGCGCGCCCGGCAAGCCCTGGCCCGCAAGCCTCAACCCGAGCGGTGATAGGGATGGCCCGCGAGGATGCTGGTCGCGCGCCAGAGCTGCTCGGCGAGCATGGCGCGGGCGAGCAGGTGCGGCCAGGTCATCGCACCAAAGGCGACCAGCAGGTCGGCGCGCGCGCGTGTCTCGTCGTCATGACCATCGGCGGCGCCGATCTGGAAACGCGCCTCGCGCACGCCGTCGTCGCGCCAGCGCCCGAGGATCGCGGCGAAATCTTCGGAGGTCATGGCCTTGCCGCGCTCGTCGAGCAGGACGAGGCGCCCCGGCGCCGCCATTTCGGGAATGCGTCCCCCGGTCTCGGGCAATTCGGTGTGCTTGAACGGCCAGGACAGCCGCCGGGCGTAGCGGTCGAGGAGGTCGGCCTCGGGGCTGCGGCCCAGCTTGCCCCGGGCGACAATGTGCAAAAGCATCCCTGCGCGCCCTCCCGCGGTTCGCGCGACTTGGTCAAAACGGCACCGGACCCCGGCGCGGGGCCGTCACGAAGCTACTCGTGCGCGCCGCTCAGGCTACCCCGGCGGCACCCTCTCCGAAGCCCCACATGCGCTCGAGATTGTAGAAGCTGCGCACTTCGGGACGGAAGAGATGGACGATCACTTCTCCGGCATCGACCAGAACCCAGTCGGCGGCGGGAAGACCCTCGATCCTCGGATTGCCGAAACCGGCGTTCTTGAGCCGTTCGGCCAGTTTCTGCGCCATGGCGGCGACTTGCCGGGTCGATCGGCCGCTGGCCACAACCATATAGTCGGCAATGCTCGATTTTCCTTCGAGCGCGATGGTCACCACTTCCTGGGCCTGATCGTCGTCGAGCGATTCCAGGACCAGCGACAAGCGAGGCTCGGCCTCGTCAGCCATGGCGATGGCGGCGGCGCCGGCCTTGACCGGCTGGATATGCGCCTGTGTCATCGAGTTTGTGTAGACTCCTCTCGTGCAAGTATTCGCAAGATGGGTTCCATCCCGCTTGCTGCAACCGCCATTTCGGAACGAGCGCTGATCGGAGCGTGAAAGCCAAGCCCCGAATGTGCGCCAGACCGCAAGGCGGCGACAGTCCTGCTCACGCGGTGGTACCGGAAATGGGACGATGCGTGATGTCGTCGCGCAAGGAGCCCGGAAGAGGCCTGGCGGCCCAGTCAGGATCGGCCTCGCGAAGCGCGGTGGCCGATCGTGGATCAGGATCGAAACGCAGTATCACAAGCGCCGGGGCGCTCCATCCGTCCCGGGTGAAGAGTCTGGACGCGGGCACCCGGTAACGCCCGAGCCAGGCCATCGCGGGGCTCGCGAAAGCATCGCCATCATAGCCCGGCCGGGCGATAACCGCAATCGGCATCGTGCGCGCGATCGCCCGCCAGTTCTTCCAGCGATGGAATTGCGCCAGATTGTCGCTGCCCATGAGCCAGACGAACCGGTTGCGCGGCCAGCGCGCGACCATCCGCCTGAGGGTGTTCCACGTGTAACGCGTGCCGAACTCGCGCTCGATCGCGGTGACGCGGATCGGCGCGCGGCGCGCCTGCTGGCGCGCCGACGCGAAGCGCATGGCCAGCGGGGCCATGCCCGCATCGCGTTTGAGCGGATTGCCGGGCGAGACCAGCCACCAGATCTCGTCGAGATGCAGCGCCTTGGCGGCGAAAAGCGATATCCGCCGGTGCCCGCCGTGCGCGGGATTGAAGCTGCCCCCCAATAGACCGATTCGGCTCACCGCGCGGGCATGGCCCCGGCCTGCGCGCCCGAGCGATAGGCCGCTTGTCGCTCGATCATCCAGCCGGGATAGGTCGAGCCGGCCGGCATCGCCCCATCGAGGCGGGCGATATCGTCGGGAAACAGCGCGAAGCGCGTCGCACCGAGATTGTCGGTGAGTTGCTCGGCCTTGCGCGCGCCGACGATGAGGCTGGTCACGACCGGCTTCGACAGTAGCCAGCTCAACGCAACCTGCGGCACGCTGGCGTCGTGGCGCCCGGCGATCTCGCGCATGAGCGCGACGAGATCGTAGGCCCGCTCCTTATCGATCGGCGGGAAATCAAAATTGGCGCGGCGGCCCTCGCCCTCGCTCTCGCGGGTGTACTTGCCCGAGAGGAATCCGCCCGCGAGCGGACTCCAGACCATCAGGCCCAGTCCTTCGCTTTCGAGCATCGGCACCAGCTCGGTCTCGAGATCGCGCCCGGCCACCGAGTAATAGGCCTGAAGCGAGGCGAACGATTCCCAGCCGCGCCGCTCGGAAATTCCCAGCGCCTTGACGATCTGCCAGGCCGCCCAGTTCGACACGCCGATATAGCGCGCCCGGCCCGAGCGGACGATGTCGTCGAGCGCGCGCAACGTTTCCTCGAGCGGCGTCGCCGGGTCCCAGCCGTGGATCTGGTAGAGATCGACGTGATCGAGCCCGAGCCGTTCGAGGCTGGCGTCGATCTGCGTCAGCAAGTGGTAGCGCGAGGCGCCGCGGTCGTTGACGCCACCGCCCATCGGCCCGAGCGCCTTGGTCGCGATCACGACATCACTGCGCGCCACCCCGAGATCGCGCAGCGCCTGCCCGGTCACGGTCTCGGCAAGCCCGCCCGAATAGACATTGGCGGTGTCGATGAAGTTGATCCCGCCTTCGAGCGCGGTCTTCACGATCGCGTTGGCCGCCTGCTGATCGAGCGATCCCATCGCCGACCATTGGCCGCCCCCGGCGAAGGTAATCGTGCCGAGGCATAGCTCGGACACGAAAAGGCCGGTCCGTCCCAACGGCTTGTATTTCATCGCTGACAATCTCCTCACGCTGGCCCGCAGATGGGATCGCGGAGCCGCGATCGCAAGCGCCGCGCGGACCGCCGCTCCGGCGCGGCGCGAACTCTCAGGGGCGCGTCTGGCCGCTGCCGCGCACGACCCACTTGTAGGTCGTCAGCCCCTCGAGCGCGACGGGGCCGCGCGCATGGAGCCGCCCGGTGGCGATGCCGATCTCGGCGCCGAGCCCGAATTCGCCGCCGTCGGCGAACTGGCTCGAGGCGTTGACCATGACGATCGCGCTGTCGACTTCGGCGAGGAACCGCTGCGCCGCCGCCTCGTCGGCGGTGACGATCGCGTCGGTGTGGCGCGAGGAATGCGCGTCGATATGCGCGAGCGCGGCGTCGAGCCCGTCGACCACGGCGACCGAGACGATCGCATCGAGATATTCGGTGTCCCAGTCCTCGTCGCTGGCGGCTCCGATCCGCGGGTCGAGCGCCCTTGCCCGCGCGTCGCCGCGCAATTCGCAGCCCGCGTCGAGCAATGCCGCGACCACGCTCTCGGACGCGGGAAAGGTGGCGTCGAGCAGCAGCGTCTCCATTGCCCCACAGATGCCGGTGCGGCGCATCTTGGCATTGAGCACGATGGCACGAGCCATTTCGGGCTCGGCGGCGGCGTGGACGAAGGTGTGGCAGAGGCCGTCGAGGTGGGCGAGCACCGGCACCCGCGCATCGGCCTGGACGCGCGCCACGAGGCTCTTGCCGCCGCGCGGCACGATCATGTCGATCAGGCCCGCCGCGGTCAGCATGGCGCCCACCGCCGCGCGGTCCTGCGTCGGCATGAGCTGCACCACATCGCCCGGCACGCCCGCCGCCTCGAGCCCGCGCGCGAAGGCGGCGAGGATCGCGCGGTTCGAGTGGACCGCCTCGCTGCCGCCGCGCAGCAGCGCCGCGTTGCCCGAGCGCAGGCAGAGCGCGGCCGCATCGGCGGTGACGTTGGGGCGGCTTTCGTAGATGATTCCGATCAGGCCGATCGGAATGCGCACCCGCGACAGGACGAGGCCGTTGGGCCGCTCGCTCGCGTCGATCACCTGGCCGAGCGGATCGGGCAGCGCCGCGACCTGCTCGACCGCGTCGGCGACGGCGTCGAGGCGCGCGGAATCGAGCCGGAGGCGGTCGAGCATGGCGCCGGACAGACCGTTCGCCTCGGCGGCGGCGAGGTCCTCGCCATTGGCCGCGACGATCGCGGCGCTGTCCTCGCGCAAGGCCGCCGCGGCGGAGCGTAGCGCGGCGGCGCGCGTTTCTCCGGAGAGCGTGGCGAGACGGCGCTGAGCCTGGCGACCGGCCCGCGCCAGCCGCGCGACCATCGCTTCGGGCGATTCCACGATCGTTTCCTGCATGTTCATGCCCGGGCGCCTAGCACCGGACGGCGAGATTGTCACCGCGCGGGCGGGACAAGACCGCTGCGCGCAAACCGATATCGAACGAGGATATCAGGATAGCCCTTGATATCGGGTTCCCGCGAATCAGGCGGTTCATCGCGTGGAGGGCTCGGTTCATCTTGATTCCGCACACGCGTAAGCTGACCTGATTCGCCATATCGCAATGCCGCTGCTAGCCGCTCGGACAAGCAATGAGGCAAGCGGGGTTGTCGAATTGAGTAGTCATACCGCCGGCGCGTTCGGGTCGCGCCTGCGGGCCACGTTTCCCGATCGCGAGTTTTTCATGCGATCGCGGGGTCAGGTCCGTTTTATCAAGATTTCGTCTCGTCTGCAGATCCTGGCAGCTTCGATCGTCGCCCTGCTGGTGACCGCCTGGATCGTCGTGATGGCGACGTTGTCCTTCATGCAATACGCGGCCAACCGCGACCGCGTGGCGCTGCTCGACCGCGAGGCCAAGGTCGCCAGCGCCGAGAGCCGGGTCGAGGAATACCGCGACGGCATCGACACGGTCGCGAGCGATCTCGCGCGGCGGCAGGACTTCATCGAGAAGATGGTCGAGGCCCACCTCGGCGATCTGCCGAGCGAAGCCGAAACCGGCGAAACGGTGACCGACAGCCGCGACGAAACCGCCAGGACGGTCGAGAAGATCAGCGCCGCGCTGCCCGAAGCCGGCGCGCTCGCGCGGATCGAGGCCGATCAGCTCGCGTTCGTCGAGCGGCTCACGCGTTATGCCGATCGCCGCGCCGAATCCGCCTCCGACGCGATTTCGCGGCTGGGGCTCAATCCCAATGCAATGGTGGCCACAGTCTCGAGCGCCGAGGGTGGTCCGCTGATGCGGCTGGCGACCTCGCGCGACGGCTCGCTCGATCCGCGTTTCCAGCGCCTCGGCATGAGCCTGGCCCGGATGGACGCGCTCGAACGCAGCCTTGCGGGCATTCCGCAGGTCAAGCCGACCAAGGTCCCCTACGTTTCCTCGAGCTACGGCTATCGCAGCGACCCGTTCACCGGCGTCGCGGCGTTTCATGCCGGCCTCGATTTTCCCGGCCCGCTCGGCTCGCAGATCTATGCCGCAGCCAAGGGGACCGTCAGCTTCGTGGGCAGAAAGCAGGGCTACGGCAACTGCATCGAGATCAATCACGGCAACGGGCTGATGACCCGCTATGCCCACTTGTCGCGCTTCGGCGCACGCGTCGGCCAGAAGGTCGGCATCGGCGATTCGATCGGCGCCATGGGCAGCTCGGGCCGCTCGACCGGATCACATCTTCACTTCGAAGTCCGGGTCAACGGTCGTCCGGTCAATCCGCGACCCTTCCTGGAGGCAGCAGGGCATGTTCGGAAAGCAGACGAAAGCAATGGCTAGATCCGTCCCCATGTCCGGTCGCTCGGGCGATTCGGCGACATTCTCGATCTTCGGCGGGGACACGGTGATCCGCGGCGACGTGACCGCGGAGGCCGACCTCCACGTCGATGGCCGCATCGAGGGCGACATCACCTGCAAGTCGATCGTGCAGGGCGAGGCCAGCGAGATTTCCGGCGCGATCGCGGCGGAAAGCGTGCGCATCTCGGGCCGCGTCACCGGCACGATCGCCGCACGCGAAGTCGTGATCCTCAAATCGGCGCGGATCGAGGGCGACGTGAGCTACGACGTGCTGACGATCGAGCAAGGCGCGCAGATCGACGGACGGCTCAGCCCCAGGGGCGCGGCGCCGGGCATCGCCCAGCGCGGTGACCAGGGCGAAGCGCGCCTGATCCTCGCCGCTCCCGCCGAATAGACCCGGCCGATACGAAAAGCGCCCGACATTCCGCCGGGCGCTTTCGCATTTTTCAGATAGCCGCTTCAGACGACAACGCGGCGTCCGCCGAAGCGGACGGCGCGAATCAGTTGCCGCCGTTCTCGGCCGCCTCGGCGGCGCGCTTGGCCTCGAGCCAGGCCGCGGCCTCGGCTTCCTGCGCGGCCTCGCTGGCGGCGCGCGCGGCGTCCTCACGCTCCTTGCGCAGTTCGTCGATGAGCGCCTGCTTGTCGTCGCCGAGCCGCGAATCATCGACCACCTCGTCGGCGATCCCCGCCTTCTTGGCCGCCTTGGCGACGACCGCGTCAAGCTCGCGCTGCGAGCACAGACCGAGCGTGACCGGGTCCTTTGGCTGGATGTTCTGGATGTTCCAGTGCGTCCGGTCGCGGATCGCGGCGATGGTGTTGCGGGTCGTGCCGATCAGCTTGCCGATCTGGACGTCCGAAACCTCGGGGTGGTGGCGCAGGATCCAGGCGATGCCGTCCGGCTTGTCCTGCCGCTTCGAGACCGGCGTGTAGCGCGGCCCCTTGGTGCGGCTGACGGTGACCGGCGCCTTGTGCATCTTGAGCGCATAGTTCGGATCGGCCTGGCCCTTCTCGATCTCTTCCATCGTCAGCTCACCGGCGCGAACGGGATCGCGGCCAGTATACTTGCTCGACGCAAGGTCGTCGGCCATGGCCTGAACCTCGAGAATATGTAGACCGCAGAATTCGGCGATCTGCTCGAAGGTCAGCGCGGTGGTGTCGACAAGCCAGGAGGCCGTGGCGTGCGGCATCAGCGGTGTCGGCTGGCTCATGGTTCTTCTCTCCAGCGGAAACAATAAGGGCCGCCCCTTCGCGGAGCGGCCACTGCACCCGATCACTTAGGCGATCCGGCCGGTTTCGACAAGCCTTGCAGCACTAATCTCGCCTTAATCCCTCGCTGCTATCCAATCCGACGAAGGCGCGGCCGGGGGGTGAACCATGCGCAAGTTGATTCTGGGGTCCTGCCTCGCGCTTGCCGCCTGCGGCGGCGGCGAGGATTTCGCGCTCGACGTCGCCATGCCGGCGACGACCGCTTATGCCGATCTGTCGCGTTTTTCGGGGTCGCAGCTCACCAACCTGCTCGGCCTGCCCGCAGTGAGCCGCGAGACGCCCGAAGAAGGCGAAGTGGTCTATACCATTGCCTCGCTCGACAGCGACGAGCCCGGCCGCATGGCGTTCCTCGTCGAGCCGGTCGATGCGGGCAAGTCGCGGATTCACGTCACGCTCGATCTGCCGGACATCACCATGACCGATCATGGGCAGAACAAGATCCTCAGCGAGCCGAAGAGCGAAGCCATGCTCCGCCAGCAGCTCGAGAACTGGGCCCGGGCGCGTTCGAGCGGCGAATCCGCGACGGGCGAGCTCGGCAAGCTCGACCTGTTCGTCGGCGCCATGGCGCTGGTCGTCTCGCCGAGCCGCCACGACAAGGCGCGCTCGCTCGCGGCGCTGGACGGCCAGCTCGCCGATTTTGGCGGGATGGGCGGCTCGATCGACGGTTTCGGCAGCGAAAGCCGGCCCGACCTCACCGCCAGGGAAATCGTGCCCGAAGACCCGACCTATCGGGGCCAGGACGATCCGTTCGACGACGGTGAAGCGGGCGGCTGGGGCGAGTGAGCCTTGGCCGCGATCGCGTCGGTCAGGTCATCGGCACGTAGCGGGGCAGCGCCTCGACCCGCTTGAGCCAGCCGCAGATCGCCGGATAGTCCTTGAGCCGGAACCCGCCCGCCTCGCAGACATGGGTATAGGCGTAGAGCGCGATGTCGGCGAGCGTCACCGTCTCGCCGACGAACCAGGCTTCGCCCGCGAGCTTTTCCTCCATGAGCCCCAACGCCGCCTCGCCGCCGGCGCGCTTGGCCATGATCTGCCCGCGCTGGTGCTCGGTGAGATTGGCCTCGCCGACGAAGTGCAGCCAGAAGCGCAGCGTCGCGACGTTGGGTTCGCGGTTGTATTGCTCGAAGAACATCCAGCGCAGCATGTCGGCGCGGTCGAAGGGGTCTTCGGGGATAAGGAACGAACCCTCGGCGAGAAACCAGCAGGCGGCGTTGCTTTCGGGCAGGAAGCGATGGCCGACCTGGAGCACCGGGATGCGCCCGTTGGCATTGACCGACTGAAGGAACTCCGGGCGGCGCGTGTCACCCTTCATGATATCGTACTGGCGCAGTTCGAGCGGCAAGCCGAGCATCGCCGCGGTCAGCTTGATCTTGTAGCAGTTCCCACTGCGCGGGTCCTCGTGGAGTATCAGTCGATCCATCGCGCCCTCCTTGCGGAACAGGCGTAACGGCGGCGCGATCAAACCTCCAGAACGATCTTGCCGATGTGCGCGCCCGCCTCCATCCGCGCGTGAGCGGCGGCGGCCTCGGCGAGCGGAAAGCAGCGGTCCATCACCGGCCTCAGCTCGCCCGAGGCGACCATCGGCCACACGTTCGCCAGCACTTCCTGCGTCAGCAGCGTCTTGAACGCATCCGAGCGCGGGCGCAGCGTCGAGCCGGTCAGCGTGAGCCGGCGCGACATCACCACGGCCATGTTGAGCTGCGCCTTCGCCCCGCCCAGCACCGCGATCGTGACATGGCGGCCGTCGGGCGCGAGGCACTTGAGGTTGCGCGGGACGTAGTCGCCCGAAACCATGTCGAGCACGAGGTCGACGCCCTTGCCCTGCGTGATCCGCGCGACTTCCTCGACGAAGTCGCTCGCCTTGTAGTCGATCGCGTGGGCCGCGCCGATCTCGAGCGCCCTGGCGCACTTGTCCGGTCCGCCGCAGGTCACGATCACCGTGATGCCGAACAGCTTGCCCAGCATCGTCGCCATCGTGCCGATGCCGCTGGTCCCACCATGGACGAGGATCGTTTCGCCCGAGGTCGCCCAGCCGCGCTCGAAGACGTTGTGCCACACGGTCAGCAACGTCTCGGGCAAGGCCGCGGCCTCGGCGAGCGAGAGCGAGTCGGGCACCGGCAGGCACTGTCCGGCCTGCGCGAGACAGTATTCGGCATAGCCCCCGCCCGCCACCAGCGCGCAGACGTTGGTATTGCGCATGTCCGCATCGACGCCCTCGCCGAGCGCCACCACCTTGCCGGCGACTTCCAGGCCAAGCAGCGGCGAGGCTCCGGGCGGCGGCGGATAGGCGCCCTGGCGTTGCAGTACGTCTGGCCGGTTCACGCCGGCATAGGCGACCTCGATCAGCACCTGCCCCGGACCGGGCCGGGGCGTGTCGACGCGGATCGGCTTGAGAACGTCGGACTCTCCGGGTGCGTCGAATCCGATGGCGGCGATTTCAGCGGGAATCACGACAGACATGCGGACTAGTTGCCACAAGGGTACGGGTTTGGCGAACATCTATTCAAGGCCGTTGACAGTTGCCGATCCGAGTCCGATGCTGCGATGCAATGGACGACGACGATCGACCGCGGCGGCGGTTGCCCGAGCAGAGCCTCGGAGCCGCCAGTCTCCTCGCTGGCGAAAGCCTCGATAGCTATTCGCTGGACGAGCTCGACGCACGTGTCCTGCTTCTCGAGACAGAGATCGCCCGTATCCGAGCTCACCGTGAGAAGGCGGCGGCGCATATGAAGGCGGCCGCGGAACTCTTCGGGCCAAGGTCCACGTGACCGGCCCGGGGGCCCACCTCCAAAAGTTCCCTCAGCTTCCTATATCGGAAGCGTTAACCGCTACGCACCACACTCTCACGAAAGACGAGGTGCCGTTTTCTCCCAACGAAAGACCGCTCAATGCCCAGTTTCGCGCAAAGCCTTGAAAAGACGCTTCATTCGGCGCTCTCGCACGCGTCGGACCGCAGCCATGAATATGCGACTCTCGAACACCTGCTGCTGGCACTGATTGACGATCCCGACGCCGCGCAGGTCATGCAGGCCTGCGGCGTCGACCTCGGCGATCTCGGCGACGTCGTGCGCCAGTACCTCGATCAGGAATACCAGTCGCTCAAGACCGAGGAAAAGGGCGACCCCGCCCCCACCGCCGGCTTCCAGCGCGTGATCCAGCGCGCCATCCTCCACGTCCAGTCCTCGGGCAAGGACACCGTCACCGGCGCCAACGTGCTGGTCGCGCTGTTCTCCGAGCGGGACAGCTACGCGGTCTACTTCCTCCAGCAGCAGGACATGAGCCGGCTCGACGCGGTGAGCTACATCAGCCACGGCATCGGCAAGGGCGGCCGCCGCATCGAGGACCGCACGCCCAAGGGCAGCGAGGAGCAGCAGCCGCAGGCCGAGGAGAAGTCCGAGACCAAGAGCGGCAGCAAGAAGGACTCCGCGCTCGACCAGTTCTGCGTCAACCTCAATGAAAAGGCGCTGGCGGGCAAGGTCGATCCGCTGATCGGCCGCGGCCCGGAGGTCGACCGCACGGTGCAGATCCTGTGCCGCCGCTCGAAGAACAACCCGCTCTACGTGGGCGATCCCGGCGTCGGCAAGACCGCCATCGCCGAAGGGCTCGCGCGCAAGATCGTCGAGGGCGACGTGCCCGAGGTGCTCGAGGAAGCGGTGATCTACTCGCTCGACATGGGCTCGCTGCTCGCCGGCACGCGCTATCGCGGCGACTTCGAGGAACGCTTGAAGCAGGTCGTCGCCGAACTCGAGAAGATGCCGCACGCGATCCTGTTCATCGACGAGATCCACACCGTGATCGGCGCGGGCGCGACCAGCGGCGGGGCGATGGACGCCTCGAACCTGCTCAAGCCGGCGCTTTCGGGCGGCACCATCCGCTGCATCGGCTCGACCACCTACAAGGAGTTCCGCAACCACTTCGAGAAGGACCGCGCGCTGCTGCGCCGGTTCCAGAAGATCGACGTGAACGAGCCGACCATCGAGGATACGATCAAGATCCTGCGCGGCCTGCGCTCGGCCTTCGAGGAGCACCACAAGGTCCGCTACACGCCCGACGCGATCAAGACCGCGGTCGAGCTTTCGGCGCGCTACATCAACGACCGCAAGCTGCCCGACAAGGCGATCGACGTGATCGACGAAGTCGGCGCGATGCAGATGCTGGTCGCGCCCAGCCGCCGCAAGAAGACGATCACCGCGCGTGAGATCGAGGCAGTGATCGCGACGATGGCGCGCATTCCGCCCAAGACGGTCAGTTCGGACGACAAGAAGGCGCTCGAAAGCCTCGAGAAGGACCTGAAGCGCGTCGTCTACGGCCAGGACAAGGCGATCGAGGTGCTCTCGACCGCGATGAAGCTCTCGCGCGCGGGCCTGCGCGATCCGGACAAGCCGATCGGCTCGTTCCTGTTCAGCGGGCCCACCGGCGTCGGCAAGACCGAAGTCGCGCGCCGGCTCGCCTCGATCATGGGCATCGAGCTCAAGCGCTTCGACATGTCCGAATACATGGAGCGCCACTCGGTCAGCCGCCTGATCGGCGCGCCTCCCGGCTACGTCGGCTTCGACCAGGGCGGCCTGCTCACCGACGCGGTCGACCAGAACCCGCACTGCGTGCTGCTGCTCGACGAGATCGAGAAGGCGCACTCGGACCTGTTCAACATCCTGCTGCAGGTGATGGACAACGGCCGGCTCACCGACCACCACGGCAAGACCGTCGACTTCCGCAACGTCGTGCTGATCATGACGACGAACGCGGGCGCTTCGGACATGGCGCGCCAGGGCATCGGCTTCGGTGACGTCTCCAAGGCCGACGCGGGCGACGAAGCGGTGAAGCAGATGTTCACTCCGGAGTTCCGCAACCGCCTCGATGCGATCGTGCCCTTCGCCTATCTCGGCAAGGAGACGGTCAGCCGCGTGGTCGACAAGTTCATCCTCCAGCTCGAGCTGCAGCTCGCCGACCAGAACGTGCATATCCAGTTCGATTCGGATGCGCGCGAATGGCTGGGCGACAAGGGCTACGACAAGCTCTACGGCGCGCGGCCGATGGCCCGCCTGATCCAGGAAAAGGTCAAGCAGCCGCTCGCCGAGGAGCTGCTGTTCGGCAAGCTGGCGCACGGCGGCGAGGTCCACGTTTCGAAGAAGAAGGACGAGGACGCGCTCTCCTTCGAACTAACTCCGGCCCCGCCGAAGCTCACGCGCAAGAAGAAGAAGCCGGCGGCCAAGAAGGTGACCAAGAAATCGCCGCCGCCTACCGAGACCAGCCCGGACGAGTAAGCTTCTCCCTCCGGGACAGGCACGATGGGGTGGAACCAGCGCGGTTCCGCCCCATTTTGCTTTCATGTCTCGCGAATTTGGCTGGATTCGGCCCGAGCCTTGGGGAATCCACGTCGTCCCTGCCGATTGCTGGATCGATCCGGCGCGTCCCGTCGAGCGGGCGCTGGTGACCCACGGCCACGCCGACCATGCGCGCGGCGGGCACGGCGAGACCATGGCGACGGCGGAGACGCTCGCGATCATGAAACTGCGCTACGCCACCGACGACGGCGCGGTGCCGGTGGCCTACGGCGAGACGATCGCCCTACCCGGCGGCGTCGCCGCGACCTGGGTTCCCGCCGGCCACGTGCTCGGCTCGGCGCAGATCCTGCTCGAGCACGCGGGCGAGCGTATTCTCGTGACGGGCGACTTCAAGCGCCGACCCGACCCGACCTGCGCGCCCTTCGAAATAACACCGTGCGACGTGCTCGTCACCGAGGCGACATTCGGGCTGCCGGTGTTCCGCCATCCGCCGGTCGAGCACGAGATCGCCAAGCTGACTGGTGCGCTGGCCGACAACCCCGAACGTTGCGTGCTGGTCGGCGCCTATGCGCTGGGCAAGGCGCAGCGGCTGATCGCCGAACTGCGCCGCGCGGGCCACTCGGACACGATCTATCTCCACGGCGCGATGGAGAAGATGTGCCGGCTATACGAAGAACACGGCGTCGATCTCGGCGATCTCGCGCTGGTGAGTGACGTCAAGAAGCCGAACCTTGCGGGCACGATCGTCGTATGTCCGCCCTCGGCGCTAAACGACCGCTGGAGCCGCCGCCTGCCCGAGCCGATCACGGCGATGGCCTCGGGCTGGATGCGGGTGCGCCAGCGCGCGCGCCAGCGCATGGTCGAGCTGCCGCTGGTGATCTCCGATCACGCCGACTGGGACGAATTGACGCGGACCGTGAGCGAGGTCGATCCGGTCGAGACCTGGATCACCCATGGCCGCGAGGAGGCGATGCTGCGCTGGTGCCAGCTCAACCAGCGCCGCGCCCGCGCGCTCGCGCTCGTCGGCTACGAGGACGAGGATGACTGAGGGGCGCGCCTGATGGAGGCCTTCGCCGCCCTGCTCGATGCGCTGGTCTATACGCGCAGCCGCAACGCCAAGCTGAAGCTGCTCGCCGACTACCTCGTGCGCACGCCCGATCCCGACCGCGGCTGGGCGCTCGCGGCGCTCACCGACGGGCTCGACTTTCCGGCGGTGAAGAGCGCGACGATCCGCAACCTGCTCACCGAACGCGTCGACCCGGTGCTCTGGTCGCTGAGCCGCGACTACGTGGGCGACAGCGCAGAGACCGCGAGCCTGCTCTGGCCCGAGCCCGCCGAAGCCCCCTCCCCGCCGACGGTCTCCGAAGCGGTCGACGCGCTGGCGAAGATGACGCGCGCCACCGTCATGAGCGAGTTGCCCGGGCTGCTCGACCGGCTCGATGCCGAGGGCCGCTACGCGCTGCTCAAGATGGCGACGGGGGCGATGCGCATCGGGATTTCGGCGCGGCTCGCCAAGACCGCGTTCGCGCGGGCCTTCGACGTGCCGGTCGAGGACGTCGAGGAGTACTGGCACGGCCAGCAGCCGCCCTACACGCCCCTGTTCGACTGGGCCGCGAACGGCGCCGCGCCGCCCTCGGCGGACGACATGCCGCTGTTCCGGCCCTTCATGCTCGCGCACCCGCTAGAGGACACCGTGCTCGACATGGCGGACTACGCGGCCGAGTGGAAATGGGACGGTATCCGGGTGCAGCTCGTGCGGGCCGGAGGGGAAACGCGAGTCTACTCGCGCTCGGGCGACGATATCTCGGCGACCTTTCCCGAAATGGCCGAGGCGCTCGATATCGACGCGGTGCTCGACGGCGAACTGCTGGTGCGCGGGAGCCATCAGGGGGGCGCGGCAGGCGGCGCGGCGAGCTTCAACGCGCTCCAGCAGCGGCTCGGGCGCAAGACCGTCTCGACGAAGCTGCGCGAACAGTTCCCCGCCTTCGTGCGGCTCTACGACGCGCTGATCGTCGAGGGCGAGGACTTGCGCGAGCAGCCCTGGACCGAGCGGCGCTGGCGGCTCGAGGCGCTGGTCCCCCGGCTCGATCCCGAGCGCTTCGACTTGAGCGAAGTGATCGCTGCGGAAACGTTTGAAGACTTGCGCGCGATCCGCGGCCGCGCGCGTGACGATGCGATCGAGGGGGTCATGCTCAAGCGGCGCGGCTCGCCTTACGTCGCCGGGCGCCGCGTTGGGCACTGGTACAAGTGGAAGCGTGATCCGCTTCTGATCGACTGCGTGCTGATGTATGCGCAGCGCGGCTCGGGCAAGCGCAGTTCGTTCTACTCGGACTACACCTTCGGCTGCTGGGACGGCGACCCCGCCGCCGGAGCCGAACTGCTGCCGGTGGGCAAGGCCTACTTCGGCTTCACCGACGAGGAGCTGAAATTCCTCGACCGGCACGTGCGCAATCACACGGTGAACCGCTTCGGGCCGGTGCGCGAGACCGACAAGAGCCTCGTCTTCGAGGTCGCCTTCGATTCGGTCCATGCCAGCAAGCGCCACAAGTCGGGCCTCGCGATGCGCTTCCCGAGGATCAGCCGCATCCGCACCGACAAGCCGGCGCACGAGGCCGACCGCATCGAAGCGCTCAAGGCGATGATCCGCGACTAGTTCTTGACCGCAATCAAATCGGCTGGGCTAATGCCGTCCTAGTGATCAGCCTCGCGGGAAATTCACCGGAGAGAGAGATTCGTGGCCACGCAGCCCAAGACCGAGACGCCCCAGACCCCCTTCGATCGCCTGGGCGGGCACGCGACGTTCCGCGCCATCTGCGAACGCTTCTACGACCTGATGGACAGCGACCCCGCCTATGCCGAACTGCGCGCGATGCACGCCGCCGATCTGGCGCCGATGCGCAAGTCGCTGCCGCTGTTCCTCGCCGGCTGGGCCGGCGGCCCGCGTGACTGGTTCGAAGCCAATCCGGGCCGCTGCATGATGAGCGTGCACAAGCCCTTCACGATCAACCGCGCGGTGGCGGCGCAATGGGCCGAAGCGATGCAGCGCGCGATCGCCGACGTCGATCCGCAGCCCGCCGACATGGCCAGGGCGATGGGCGACGTGCTGGCCGATCTCGCGCGCGGCATGGGCCGCGACTGACGCGACTGAACAGTCGCGCGATGCCGCGCCAGCCGCTAGGCTGCGGGCATGAACAGGCTCGATCCGCAACGCCAGCTTCTGGGCATGGCGATCGCCGCACTCGCCGGCTACGTCGACGCCGTCGGCTATCTCTCGGCAGACGGCTATTTCGTTTCCTTCATGTCGGGCAACACCACGCGCATGGGCGTGGATTTCGTCTCCAGCGGAGCGCGCGCGCTTATCCCGGCGATGCTGATCGCCGGTTTCGTCGGCGGCGTGACGACGGGCAGCGTGCTCGCGGCCAGGACCGGGCGTTGGCGCAAACCGGTGATCCTGCTGTCGGTATCGGTGCTGCTCGCGCTGGGCACGCTGATCGCCTTGGCGGGGCCGCATGGTCTGGCGCTGCTCGCGCTGGTCGTCGCAATGGGCATGCTCAACACCACCCTGCGCCGCGAACAGGACCCGATAGGCCTCACCTACATGACCGGCGCGCTGGTCCGTATCGGACAGGGGCTTGCCGCAAGGCTGAGCGGACAGGACCGGGTCGACTGGCTTCCCTTCCTGCGCTTGTGGCTGACGCTCGCGGCAGGCGCCGCTCTGGGGGCTTTCACCTACCTGCGCGCCGGCAGCCTGTGTCTGATCGCGGGAAGCATCTGGGCAATCCTCGCGGCCCTTTTCGCCTCGCGGTTCGTCCGACGCGCCTGAGGCGGCGGCAGACGCGGCATGCCGTCTGGCGCCGCCGCGCCTTCCTCGCTAGGGACCACCCGACTGCCCGAGCAAAGGACACCCCCTGTGCAATACGCCGACTTCGCGTTCACGACATTCCGCAACATGCTGGCCATGACGATCCATCTCATCGCCAAGGCCGAGGAAGCGGGCAAGGGCGCCGACCTGCTCGACGCCCGGCTCGCCGAGGACATGTTTCCACTCGCGCGCCAGATCACCATCGTCGGCTGGCAGGTCAACGACATGCTCAACCGCTGCGCGGGCACGCAATTCGCCCAGGCGGAGGACGATCCGCGGACCCTGGCCGAGGGCCGCGACTATCTCGCGTCGGTGGGCGCGCGGCTGGAGGGCATCGACGCCGGCGCCTGTGCCGCGGAAGACCAGACGATCGGTTTCGACCTGCCAATGGGCATCGGCTTCGAACTCACCGCCGGGCAGTACGTGCGCGACTGGGCGATCCCGCAGTTCTACTTCCACGTGATGACCATCTACGCGATCCTGCGCAGCCAGGGCGTCGATCTCGGCAAGCGCGACTACGTGCCCTATATGATGCAGTACCTGAAGCCGGGATCTACGCTCGGCTGAGCCGGAACTGCTTGTCGCGCGAAGTTGCGCCGCGCAACAATTCGAGCCTTGACGGGGCGACGCCAAGGCCGGTTGCGAGCAGACCGCGCACCGCCTCGTTGGCCTTGCCGCCTTCGGGCTTGGCGCGGACCTTGGCGAGCACCTTGTCCCCGGCGATCTCGAGCGCTTCGCTGCGCGCACCGGGGGTGACGCGCACGCTGATCACGCCCGCTTCGTCGACATGAGCGGCAAGCGCCTCGGCATCGGGAAGCGGGATGCGCGGCCGCGCCATCAGGCTCCGGCGCCGAGCGCGCCGGCGTGGCGCTTCCCGTTTTCGACGTAGCCCGCCACGCCGGCCCGATGCGCCGCCTTCTCGTCTTCGGACAAGTCGCGCGCGAACTTCGCCGGGCGGCCCATCCACATCTGGCCGGCGCCGATCGTCTTGCCGGGCGTGAGCATCGCCCCGGCCGCGAGCATGCCGTCCGATTCGATCGTGCAGCCGTCCATCACCACCGTGCCGAGCCCGACGAAGGCGCGGTTCGCGAGGGTGCAGCCGTGGACCATCGCCATGTGTCCGATCAGCACGTCCTCGCCGATCAGGGTGGGATAGCCGTCGGGCCGTCCCGGCTTCGGGCTGTCGCAATGGACGACGCTGCCGTCCTGGATGTTGGTGCGCGCGCCGATCACGATCCGGTTCACGTCCGCGCGGATCACGCAGTTGTACCAGATGCTGACGTCGGGCCCGATCTCGACGTCGCCGACGATCCGGCAGCCGGGGGCGATGAAGGCGGTGGGATCGATCCTCGGCGTCTTGCCGTTGATCGCTGCGATGGTGATGTCGGTGCGGTCGGTCATGGTTTCCCCAATAGCTTGTCCCAGCGGATATAAGGCAGGATCGATGCGTGATCATCGGTCCAGACGCGGTCCGCCGGCGGTGCGAGCCGGTCCCATCGCGCGTCTTCGCGCATCGCGGCAAGCGCGGCGAGGCGCGAAGCGTCGCGCGAGACGGCGATCCAGGAAGACGGCGTTTGCAACAGCCGGTCGTAAGGATTGTTGTTGCGGATGCGCGCCTCGACGCCCTCGGCCCTGGCGATGGCCGATACCACGGGTTCGAGGTCGATGTAGCGGTTCGAAATGTGCAGCAACAGGATGCCGTCGGGCGCGAGCGCGCGCAAATAGACTTCGATCGCGTCCTGCGTCACCAGATGGAGCGGAATGGCGTCCGAGCTGAACGCGTCGATGACGAGCACGTCGAAGCTGCCGGGCTTCACGCCCTCAAGCTCGAGCCGCGCGTCGCCGATCACCACGTTCGCACGCGGGGTGCATTGCGAGAGGTAGGTGAAGGTGCCGTTGCGCGAGAATTCGAGCACAGTGCGGTCGATCTCGAAGAAGGTCCAGCGCGCTTCGGGTCCGGCAAGGCAGGCGAGCGTGCCGGTGCCGAGCCCGACGACACCGACGCGCGCTCTCGGCCCGTAGAATCGCGGCACCGCATCGAGCACGATTTCCGCCCCCGAGCCGGGGCCGTAATAACTGCCGACGTCGCGCGAGTGCGCCGGGTCGGTCGACTGCTGGCCGTGAAGCGTGGTGCCGTGGACGAGCAGCCGCAGCCGGTGCTCGGGGTATTCACGCACGGTATAGACGCCAAAATAGCTGCGCGTGCGCTGGCCCGCGAGGCTCGTCTCGATCGTGCGCACGCCGCCTTGCGCGACCATCATCGCCACCAGCACCGCGACGAAGGCCCAGCGCCAGGGCACCAGCATCAGTCCCACGCCGGTGAGCACCACCGTCAAGAACACCCGGTAGATCACCTGCCCGTCCTCGACCGCGGCGTCGAGCAGCAGCCAGGTCAGGAACGCGGCGAGCAGCAGGAGCGAGCCGAGCGCGATGCGCGCCATGGCCGGTTCCATGTCGTCGAGGCCGCGCCAGTCGAGCCTGGCCGGCTGCGGCAGCAGCAGCGCGGCCATCACCACGAGCAGCGGATGCTCCCAGACCCAGTCGAACACCACCGGCGCGACCAGGGCGGTGAAAGCCCCGCCGAGTGCGCCCCCCACCGACATCACGAAGTAGAACAAGGTCAGATGCGCGGGGTCGGGGCGGCAATCGTAGAGCCGCGTGTGCAGCGCGACCGCGATCGCGAAGAGCAGCAGGCAGCTTTCCGCCGCGATCGTGAGCGTGCCCGTGTTGCTCGAAAGCATCGCGAAACTTCCGGCGAACAGGACGATCGCCGGCGCGGCGAAGGTCAGCGCGTGGGCGAGACCGCGCCGCTGGGCGAAGGCGACGACGAAGCTCAGCAGGTAGAGGCCGAGCGGGATCACCCAGAGCAGCGGCATCGCGAAGATATCGGTGGTCAGGTGCGTCGTCGTCGACAGCATCAGCCCCGAAGGCACCGCCGAAAGCGCCAGCCAGAGCGCGACACGCCGCCAGCCGACCGGCTCGCCCGAGGAGTCGGCCTCGGCGACGAAGGGGACGTCGGGCCGGCCTCGCCAGCGCCGCGACGACCAGCCGGCCAGCGCCACGAGCACGATCAGGAGGGCATAGCCCAGGCTCCAGGCGAAGCTCTGCGCATGCAGCGAGAGCAGCGGCTCGGCGACGAGCGGATAGGCGATGAGGCCGATGAAGCTGCCGATGTTCGAAGCGGCATAGAGCGACCAGGGCTCGCCCGCATGGGGATTGGCCGCGAACCAGCGCTGCATCAGCGGCGCCTGCGCCGAGACGGCGAAGAACACCGGGCCGACGGTGAGCACCAGCAGCAGCGGCACCCACAGCACTTCCCATCCCGCCTCGGGCGAAGCGAGCGGATAGAGCGCGATCGGCAGGACCGTCGCCGAGATCAGCAGGACGAGCAGGTGCAGCGCGGCCTGTCGGCGCACCGCCATGCGCGAGAGCCAGTGCGCATAGGCGTATCCGGCGAGCAGCAGCGCCTGATAGACCACCATCGCGCTGTTCCAGACGTTCGGCGCGCCGCCCAGCCGGGGCAACGCCATGCGCGCGACCATCGGCTGGACGAGGAACAGGAGGAAGCTGCCGACGAGGATCGTCGCGACGAACAGGGCGCGGCGCTGCGAGATCGGGATGATCAGCCCTCCGGGATCCATGCGGCGCGCTCGAGCGCGTAGACGACGTGCCGCAACAGCGGCGAATCGGCCGCCACTCGCGGATGGTCGAAGTCGCGGCCGGCCTGATACGTCATGGCAAGCCGCTCCATCACCGCGCGGCTGCGGCTGTTGGTCGCGGCCGTGATCGCCCAGATCGCATCGTCGCCGAGATGAGTGAAGCACCAGTTGCGCGTCGCTTTCGCGGCTTCGATGGCATAGCCCCTGCCCCAGCAGTCGCTCGCCAGCCGCCAGCCGATCTCGACCTTGTCGACGACCGGGCCGACGCTGCCGCGGATCGCGCCGCACCAGCCGATCAGCCGCGCATCGTCGCGGCGCTCGAGCGCCCAGAAACAGTGCCCGAGTTCGGCCTGGAGTCGCTGCATCCGCTCGACCAGCGCCTGCGTCTCGACATGGCTCAGCGGCGGACCGAGCGTCGCCATGACGAGCGGATCGCTGCATATGGCGTGGAACGCGGCGATGTCATCGGCCCTCCAGGACCGCAACCTCAGGCGCTCGGTCTCGATCATGCGCCGAGCAGTCTCGCCGCGTGCGCCGCGTGGTAGGTGAGCACGCCCGAGCATCCGGCCCGCTTGAAGGCCAGCAGCGTCTCGAGCACGAGCGCGTCGCGCTCGCCCGCGCCGGCGGCGACCGTGGCCTCGATCATCGCGTACTCGCCCGAGACCTGATAGGCGAAGACGGGAACCTCGAAGCGCTCCTTCACCCGTCGGACGATATCGAGATAGGGCAGCCCCGGCTTGACCATGACGCTGTCCGCGCCCTCGGCGAGGTCGAGCGCGACTTCGCGCAGCGCCTCCTCGCTGTTGCCCGGGTCCATCTGATAGGTCTTCTTGTCGCCCTTGAGCAGCCCGCGCGAGCCCACCGCGTCGCGGAACGGGCCGTAGAAGGCCGAGGCATATTTCGCCGCGTAGCTCATGATCTGGACGTTGGTGTGCGCGCCGGCCTCGAGCGCGGAGCGAATCGCGCCGATGCGCCCGTCCATCATGTCGGACGGCGCGATGATGTCGGCCCCTGCTTCGGCCTGGTTGAGCGCCTGGCCGACAAGCACGTCGACGGTATCGTCGTTGCGCACGTAGCCTTGCTCGTCGATCAATCCGTCCTGGCCGTGGATGGTGTAGGGATCGAGCGCGACGTCGGTCAGCAGGCCGATCTCGTCGCCCACCGCGTCGCGGATCGCGCGCAGCGCGCGGCACATCAGGTTGTCGGGATTGCTCGCCTCGCGCCCGTCCTCGCTGCGGCGCTCGGGCTGGGTATTGGGAAACAGCGCCAGGCACGGGATGCCGAGCCCCACCGCCTCGCGCGCGCGGATCGCGATCTGATCGACCGACCAACGCGAGACGCCGGGCAGCGAGGCGATCGGCTCCTCGACGGCGGTGCCGTCGGTCACGAACAGCGGCCAGATGAGGTCGGACGGATCGAGCCGGACTTCACGATGGAGCGCGCGACTCCAGGCCGTGGCCCGGACACGGCGCATCCGGACCTGGGGATACATGCCTGTTGTCATGCGCGGGTGCTTGCCGCAAATCGCATCGGGCTTCAATCGCTACCCGCGCGGCACCGCCGGTTCAGTCCTTCATCGCCACCGAAGTTGTGGACGCGGCCGCGGCAACCACCGCGCGCTGCGGCGACAGCCGGTCGATCTCGCGGGCCGGCGCGTGCGGTTGCTCGGCGGCGGGCGCCATGTCCGCGAGCGCGGCGCCGGGTTCGACCGCCATCAGCGCGGCGAGGCGCCGCTTGAACGCGGCCAGTTCGTTGCCGTCGATTCGCGGCTGCGAGACGAAGCGGATCGTCAAGGGATCGACCTTGCGATTGCCCTTGTAGGCCTCGAAGTGGAGGTGCGGACCGGTCGAAAGCCCGGTCGAGCCGACATAGCCGATCACTTGTCCGGCGCGCACCGTGCTCCCGGACTTCACCGCGATGCGGCTCATGTGCGCATAGCCGGTGGCGAGGTGCCCGCCGTGCTCGATCTTGACGTAGTTGCCGTGTCCGCCGTGCCGCCCCGAATAGGACACGCGGCCGTCGGCAACGGCATAGATCGGCGTGCCGTAGCGCGCGCCGTAGTCCACGCCCGAATGCATCCGGCGATAGCCCAGGATGGGATGACGCCGCATGCCGAAGCGCGAGGTGACGCGGCCGGAAACCGGCTGCCCCGGGGCCCGGCTGTAGGTACGGCCGACGCCCGAGGCCTCGAACATCTCGCCGTCCTTGCCCCAGCGCACGAGCTGCAGCTTGGGTTTGCCGTCGCGCTCGATCCCGGCGTAGAGCAGCTCGCCCACCTGCCGTTCGCCCTTGGCCGAGCGCCTGTAGGCGACGATCAGGTCGAAATCGTCATCCGCGCGGATGTCGCTTTCGAGGCTCAGGTGCCGGTCGATCGCGCGCAGGTAGTCCTGGATGCCGGCGATCGGCGCACCGCCGTTGCGGGCCGCGCGATAGAGGCTCGAGCCGACCTTCCCGCGAATCCGCAAGGGCGTCGCGTCGACAGCGATCGGATGGCGTACGAGCGCGAGGCCGCTCTCGCCGCGTTCGATCGAAAGGTCGAGATCGAAGCGGGCGCGGAAAGCCATCGATTCGAGCGCGCGGGGCAGACCCGGTCCTGGGCGCCGGCCAAGCGTGATGTCGAAGCGCGTTCCCGGCGTGATGTCGCCGGTCTCCATCGTCGCGCTCACGAGCTGGAGCACCCGGCTGCTGTCGCCCCCGCTCAGACCGGCGCGTTCGAGCATGCCGCCGAGACTGTCGCCACGGCCCAGGGTCGAGACGAGCTCGATAGAGGGCCGCTCGGGCGCGCTCCTGAGCGGCGTGACGAGACTGGTCGCGCCCATCCGGCGGCCGCTGTCGGCGCCGAGCGCGAGCGGCATGATCATCTGGCTGCGGAATTCGTCGCGTACGCGGTCGTCGACCGGCATCGACGTGGCGGCTTCCACCGCCGAGACGTCGGGCCAGAAGGCCAGCGCGACCGCGCCGAGGCCGACCAGCGTGCCGAGACCCCGGAACCAGCGCGCGCTGCCTATGTCCTGCGCGAGATCGGGCGCGAGGTCGATGCGATGGCACCAGCCTTCAAGCCGGTCCCGGAACCGCGTGACCGCATCGCGCCTCTTCGACGTTTCACCTTTAGGTAGATCTACGTGGTCTTGGCCAGGACCACCCCCGGAGGCGGCGCACGGCTCGTCGGCGATGGTGTAATCGCGCTGCGCATGACTTTGCGGTGACCTGTGCAAAAGTCCGACCCTCTTGGTCCTTTTGGACGCCCACCCCGGACGCTTCGACAATTTCCCCTGCCTTATCAAGGTTAACCGAGTTATAACGCTGTGGAGTATTCTGTGTCGGCGCGGCGAACCGCCTCTTGCTAGCGGCGAAAGGCAATGCCACATTCCCCGGCGAGATGGTCGAAATGCCGCCAGCCCGTTCGCGCAGCGGCCCCCCGGGCGGGGTCAAGGCCGTGCTTGGTCCGACCAATACCGGCAAGACCCATCTCGCTATCGAAAGGCTATGCGCCCATTCGAGCGGAGCCATCGGCTTTCCGCTGCGCCTGCTGGCGCGCGAGGTCTACGATCGGGTCTGCGCGATCAAGGGGCCGGGCAGCGTCGCGCTGATCACCGGCGAAGAGCGGATCGAGCCCAAGGACGCGCGCTGGCTGCTGTGCACCGCCGAAGCCATGCCGGTCGTGCAGGACAATCTCGCCTTCGTCGCGATCGACGAGGCGCAGCTTTCCGCCGACCGCGAACGCGGCCACATCTTCACCGACCGCCTGCTGAACGCACGCGGGCGCGAGGAAACGATGATCCTGGGCTCGGCGACGCTCGAACCGATGGTGCGCTCGCTCATCCCCGAGGCCGAAATCGTCAGCCGCCCGCGCTTTTCCACCCTGAGCCATGCCGGCGCGAAGAAGCTGAGCCGGATCCCGCCGCGCAGCGCGATCGTCGCCTTCTCGGCCGAGCAGGTCTACACGATCGCCGAGATGCTGCGGCGCTTTCGCGGCGGGGCCGCGGTTGTCATGGGTGCGCTCAGCCCGCAGACGCGCAACGCGCAGGTCGAACTCTATCAGTCGGGCGAAGTCGACTATCTCGTCGCCACCGACGCGATCGGCATGGGGCTCAACCTCGATGTCGAGCATGTCGCCTTCGCGGGTCTTTCCAAGTTCGACGGAGTGCGCCAGCGGCGGCTGACCACCGCGGAAATGGCACAGATCGCCGGACGCGCCGGGCGGCACCAGAAGGACGGCACTTTCGGCACGCTTACCGGCAGCGGCCACGATTCCGAATTTGCCGACGAGGAAGTCTACGCGATCGAGGAGCATCGCTTCCCGCCGCTGACCAGGCTGTTCTGGCGCGAGCCCGAACCGCGCTTCGACGATCTCGCGACACTCATCGCCGACCTCGAGACCCCGCCCGAAGAGCCGCAACTCACGCTCGCACCCGAGGCGATCGACCTTGCCGTGCTCAAGCGTCTCGCCGAGGACGCCGCGATTGCCGGCGATGTGCGGGGCCCCGGCCTCGTCCGCCGGTTCTGGGAAGCCTGCTCGCTGCCCGATTTCCGTCAGCAGGGCCCCGATACGCACGCGCGCTTCGTCGCCCGGCTGTGGCAGGATCTGCGACACGGCGAACTCGGCGCCGACTACGTCGCCCAGGCGATCGCGCAGCTCGACAATCTTTCGGGCGACATCCACACGCTGCAAGGCCGGATCGCGGCGATCCGCTCGTGGGCCTATATCGCCCAGCGCCCCGACTGGGTCCTCGCGCGCGACGAGATGGCGGCGCGCGCCCGAGCGGTCGAGGCGCGGCTTTCCGACGCGCTCCACGCCAAGCTGACCGAGCGCTTCATCAACCGCCGCACCGCGGTGCTGATGAAAAAGGTCGGCGCCGACGCGGCGCTGCTCTCGGTGCGGCTCGAGGACGAGGAAGTGCTCGTCGAAGGCGAGCACATCGGATCGCTGCGCGGCTTCGCCTTCCGCGTCGATCCCGGCGCGCGCCATTCCGACCGCAAGCTGCTGCTCGCGGCGGCCGAGCGTCACTTGCCCGCGCTGCTGGAGAAACGCGCCGCCGCGCTCGTCGACGAGATCGCGCGCGGCGAGGCCGTGCTGACGATCGAAGACGCGGAGATTCGCTGGGACGACCAGCCCGTCGCGCGGCTCGCCGCGGGGCGCACGCTGCTGAGCCCGCAACTCGTCGCCGAACGGTCGCTCGATGCGCTTTCGGCCGCTTCGCACGAACGCCTCATGGCGGCGCTCGGGGAATGGCTCGCGGCGCGCCTCACCCCGCTCGACCCGTTGCGCAAGCTCGATGCCGCCGCGCGCAGCGCCGAGGGCGGGCCCGAGCTGCGCGCGCTGCTGATCGCACTCGTCGAGGCGGGCGGCGCCTTGGCGCGCGAGCGGTCGGGACTCGAAAAGCTCGACAAGGAGCAGCGCAAGGCGCTCACCAGGCTCGGCGTGCGGGTGGGCGCGCTCGATCTCTTCATCCCGGCGATGCTGCGCCCGGCCCCGATCGCCGCCTGGCATTTGCTCTGCGAGGTCGCAGGGTGCCCGGTTCGCGAGGGCCCGCCCGACGAGACGATGCCCCCAGTCCTGCCGCTCACGCGCAATCAGCGCATTCCCGGCTACCGCAATATCGGCAAGCAGCTCGTACGGCTGGACATGGCCGAAAAGCTGCTGCGCGAGGCGCATGACTGCCGCACGAGGGCCAACCGCAAGCCGTTCGTGCTCGATCCCGCGCGCGCCGTCTCGACGGGCATGACCGACGCCAGCTACGCCCGGCTGCTGCGCCTCGGCGGCTTCCAGCCCAAGCCTTCGAAGCCGCTCCGCGAGGGAATGCACGGTCCGCCCGCTCCCGAGCTGTGGCGCTGGCGGCCGCCGCGCCGCCCCGCCGCGCAGGAGACTGCGCCAGTCGTCAGGCCCGACAACGCCTTCGCGGTGCTCGCGGATCTGGTCCGGTGACTTGCGGCGAGGCGGCAGGCGCGATGCGAATCGACAAGGTTCTGTGGTACCTGCGCCTCGCCAAGTCCCGCTCAACGGCGCAAGCGATGGCCGAGCAGGGCCACATCCGCCTCAATGGCCGCCGGGTCGAGCGCGCGCATGCGAAAGTGGCCGCCGGTGACGTCATGACCCTGCCGAGCCCGGCGGGAGTCCGCGTGATCGAGCTGGTAGCGCTACCTCACCGGCGCGGTCCGGCGCCCGAAGCACGCGCCTGTTACACAGAGCTTGACGGCACACGCCCGAATCCCATAGCTGCGGCGTTCGACAATCAGGCCTGAAGGGAAGAAGCAGCAATGACCTATGTCGTCACCGACGCATGTATCCGCTGCAAGTACATGGATTGCGTCGAGGTTTGTCCGGTCGACTGCTTCTACGAGGGCGAGAACATGCTCGTCATCAATCCGAGCGAATGCATCGACTGCGGCGTCTGCGAGCCCGAGTGTCCCGCCGAAGCGATCCTGCCCGACACCGAAGGCGGGCTCGAACAGTGGCTCGAGCTGAACACGAAGTATTCCGCCGAATGGCCCAACATCACGACCAAGAAGGACTCGCCGCCCGACGCCGACGACTTCAAGGGTGAAGACGGCAAGTTCGACAAGTACTTCTCGGCCGAGCCCGGCGAAGGCGATTGAGACGCCGCGCGCGCAGCAAACGCGACGCCGGACACCCCTGATCGTAACGGAAACGGCCCGCTGCGGCCGCGAGCACGCTTGCCTCTGGAAATATTGTTACGAAGGTGTTATATACGCCTTCCACTGCTCAGGTGTTCTACCTGTCTGGCAGACGTTTCATGAGAGGCAGGGTTCGGATCAATCGGTTGGAATAGCACTCTGACCGCTGGCTGCGGCGTCTTGATACGCCCCGGGTCGCACCCAGCCACGCTTTTGATCTCTCCTGCAGGTGAAAGGACGATACATGGCAGCCAAAGCCAACGCCTTCGATGTTGGAGACTACGTTGTTTACCCGAAGCACGGTGTCGGTCGGGTCATCGAGCTTCAAAGCCAGGAAATCGCTGGCATGCAGCTCGAACTCTATGTGCTGCGGTTCGAGAAGGAGCGCATGACGCTTCGGGTGCCCGTCAATAAGGTCGAATCGATCGGCATGCGCAAGCTGTCTTCGGACAAGACGCTGCGCGAGGCGCTCGATACGCTCAAGGGCAAGCCCAAGGTGAAGCGCACGATGTGGTCGCGCCGCGCCCAGGAATACGAAGCCAAGATCAACTCGGGCGATCTCGTCTCGATCGCCGAGGTCACGCGCGACCTGTTCCGCGCCGACGACCAGCCCGAACAGAGCTATTCGGAGCGTCAGATCTTCGAAGCCGCCTCGTCGCGCCTCGCCCGTGAACTCGCGGCGATGGAAAAGACCGACGAGCCGGCCGCGCTCAAGAAGATCCTCGCGATCCTCAACGAGCACGCACCCAAATATTACGAAAGCGCCGAGACCGCCTGATCGACAGGCACTCCTGACGCGCGACGGGCCGCTTCCTTCGGGGAGCGGCCTTTCTCGTTCCGGCGGATCTCGTCCCTGCGGGCGATTGTCGCGCGGGTACAGCGGTGGCACAAGAACCGCCATGCCGTCCCGCCCGATCCTGTCGCTCGCCCTGCTCTGCACCCTGCCCGCGCTCGGCGGCTGCCTTGCGAAAACCGCGCTCGACGTCGCGACCGCGCCGGTGCGCGTCGCCGGCAAGACGGTCGATCTCGCCACCACCAGCCAGTCGGAAGCCGACGAAAAGCGCGGCCGCGAGATCCGCCGGCGCGAGGAACGGCTCGGCGAATTGCAGCGCAGCTACGACAAGAACATGCGCCGTTGCGACGAGGGCTATCGCAACGCCTGCTTCAAGGCGCGCAACGACTACGCCGAGATGCAGGACATCCTGCCCACCGTCCCGCGCGAACCGCGCTGAGAGCGCGTCAGGTCGCGGCGCGCCGCAGGCGATCGTTGATCGCCGCGCCGATTCCGTCGCCCGGAATCGCGGCGACGGCGATGCTGTCGCGGTCCGATGCGTCGCCCTCGTGGAGCGCGGCGTAGAGCCGCGCCGCCGCCTCGGCGAGATCGCCCGATGCCGACAGGTTTGTGTCGCCGCCGATATCGCCGAAGCCGATCAGGAATTCCCCGGGCTCGGCCCGCCGCGCATCGAGCCGCACAGGCTTGCCCGGCGCATAGTGGCTGGCGAGCTGCCCCGGCGCCTCGATCGCGCCGCTGCCACCGCGCGTCTCTTCCTCGCCCAGCACCCCGGCGATCTGCGCGCCGGTCACCGGGCCTGGCCTCAGGATCTGCCAGCCGCCTTCGGGGCGTAGCGCGACGATCGTCGATTCGATCCCCGCCGCGCATTCGCCCGCATCGAGGATCAGGTCGATTCGCCCGCCGAGCGATGCCACGACGTGCCGCGCGCTCGTCGGGCTGATCGCGCCGCTGGCATTGGCCGAAGGCGCCGCCAGCGCCAGTCCGGCGTCCATCAGAACCGCGCGCATCACCGGATGCGCCGGGCAACGCAAGGCGACGGTCGCGAGCCCGGCGGTGACCGCCCCGGCAAGCCCCGCGTCGGGCCGCAGCGGCAGCACCAGCGTCAGGGCGCCCGGCCAGAAGCGTTCGGCGAGGCGCAAGGCCCGCTCGTCGAACACCGCCAGCGCGCGCGCCGCAGCAAGGTCGGGAACGTGGACGATCAGCGGATTGAACGAAGGCCGTCCCTTGGCGCGATAGATCCCCGCGACCGCCGCATCGTCGTCGGCGCGCGCGGCGAGGCCGTAGACGGTCTCGGTCGGCACCGCGACGAGGCCGCCGGCGCGCAACCGCGCCGCCGCGACCGCGATCGCATCCGGACCGGCATCGAGAACGGTGGGTCGGCTGGCGTCCGGCATGACCCGCCGCTATAGCCCGCCGCTGCAAATGCCAAGGAAAAGCGCGATGGGTCCAGCAGCCGACAGTTCAAGAGATCAGGGCGATCCGCTCGCCCGCATTGCCGACGCGCTGGAGCGCCTTGCTCCACCCCCGGCTCCGGCGGTCGACTGGCTGGCGAGCCCGGCCTACGTCTGGACCGATGGCGCCGCGCGGGGAGTTGCGCGGCTCGAGGCGCCCGATCTCGGGTTGCTGCGGGGGATCGACACGCAAAAGGCGCGCGTCGTGACCAACGTCACGCGTTTCGCGGCGGGCCATGCCGCGCACGACATGCTACTGTGGGGTTCGCGCGGCATGGGCAAGTCGGCGCTGCTGCGCGCGGCGATCCGCACCGCGCAGGCCGAGCATCCCGAGGCCATCGCCCTCGTCCAGGTCGGACAGGAGGCGCTTTCGCAAGTGAGCGGCCTGTTCGTGCTGCTCGGCCGGATCGACCGCCGCTTCCTCGTGTTCGTCGACGACCTCGGCTTCGAGGACAACGACGGCGCCGGGCCCCGCCTGCTGCGCTCGTGGCTCGAGGGCGGGGTCGAGGCGCGTCCCGCCAACGTGCGGCTCGCGGTAACCTCGAACCGCCGCGCCATCGTCGCGCGCAACATGTCCGAGCAGGACAACCCGATCAATCCGCGCGATGCCGTCGATGACCGCCTCGCGCTGGCCGACCGATTCGGCCTCTCGATCGGCTTCCACAATTGCAGTCAGGACGATTATCTCGCCATCATAGAGGGTTACGCCGCCGACTTTGGCCTCGTCTGGGAAGAGACCGACGCCCTCGAATGGTCCAAGCGGCGCGGCGCGCGCTCGGGCCGCGTCGCCTGGCAATATGTCGTCGAACTCGCCGGACGCGCGGGCAAGGCGCTTTGAGACCGGGCGCTGGCTAGCGGTCGCGGTTGAGCACGCGGTCGGCGCCGCCGGAAAATCCGGCTTCGAGTTCGCGCTGCTGGGTTGGATCGCGGATTTCCTCGAGCGGCTCCATGTGCCCGGTCTCGACCGCCGCGGGACCTTCGGAAGGCGCGGCCCCCGGAGCCTCGACCCGCCAGATCACGCCGGCCGTATCGTCGCTGACGAGCAGCGCGCCGGTCTTGTCCCAGGCGAGCCAGGTGGGCCGGCCGTGAGTCTTGCCCGGCTCGATGAGGAAGCCGCCGAGCACCGTCCTGGCCTTGCCCGCGGGGTTGCCGTTGGCGTCGAAGGGCACGAAGACGACATCGTAGCCGACCGGCGGCTTGCGGTTCCACGAGCCGTGCCGTGCGATGAAGGCACCGTTGGCGAAGCCCTCGCCCATGCGGTTGCCCGCGCCCGCGAAGACCATGCCGAGCACCGCGGTATGCGCGCCCATCGCGTATTCGGGCTTGCGCGTATATTCGAGCATGTAGGTTTCCATCGGCCACTCGACCCGCTCGTCGAACTGGTCCTTCCAGTAAACCCAGGGCCAGCCGTACTGCGCCCCGACCGGCACGTTGGTGAGATAGTCGGGCACGAGGTCGGGCCCGAGCATGTCGCGCTCCTGCACCGCCGCCCACATCTCACCGGTCGAGGGATTCCAGCCCAGTCCGTTCGGATTGCGCATGCCCGCCGCATATTGGCGACGACGGCCGGTGTCGGTGTCGATCTCCCAGATCGCCGCCCGGCCCTGCTCGGCCTCCATGCCGTCATCGGCGATATTGGTGGCCGAGCCGACCGCGACGTAAAGCTGCTTGCCATCCTCGCTGAGCAGCAGGTTGCGCATCCAGTGATCACCGCCCGCTGGAAGATCCATCAGCTTCTTCGGCGAACCGGTCAGCGTGGTCGGGCCGGGCTCGAACGCGAATTCGAGCACGGCGTTGTGGTTGGCGATGTAGAGCTTGCCGTCGCCCCAGGCCATGCCCGAAGGCGAGTCCATGTCGGCCTTGCGGAAATCGAAACGCTGCTCGGCGCTGCCGTCGCCGTCGGCGTCGCGCAACAGCACGATGGTGTTGGCCGATCCGCCCGAGGCATCGACCTTGCTCATGAAGAGCTTCATGAAGAGGCCCTTGAAGCCCGAGACATCGCGCGGCGGCGAATTGGTCTCGGCCACGAGCACGTCGCCGTTGGGGAGAGTCAGCATCGTGCGCGGATGGGCAAGCCCTTGCGCGAAGCGCGTCACCCGCAATCCGGGCGCCGCCTTGGGCGTTTCCACCTCCTCCCAGCCAACCGTCTCGGCGAGGCTGAAGCTCGGCACGCGGCGCGGTTCGGGCTCGACGAGCACCGGATCGCTGCCGACGGTGGCGTCGATCGGCCGGTCCGACGGGTTTCCGCGGAAAATATAGAACGCGAAACCGCCGAGGATCACGACGAGAATGGCCAGGGCGATGAGGAGCTTGCGCAGGATCGGTCGCATGGCTTCGAAATAGGCCGGGCGGCGCTTTGCGGCAAGCGCGCGGGTAGGCTAGTCGCAAACCATGTACCAATTCGCGCCCGATCCCGACCAGCCCAAGCCCCAGCTTTACGAATCGCTCGCCCGCGCAGCGGCCGCGATCGTCGATGGCGAGCCCGATCCCGTCGCCAACATGGCGAACATGGCCGCGCTCGTCTGGCAATTCGTGCCTCGCCTGAACTGGGCCGGCTTCTATCGCGCGATCGACGATGAACTCGTGCTCGGGCCCTTCATCGGCAAGCCCGCGTGCATCCGCATTCCGTTCGGCAGCGGCGTTTGCGGCACGGCGGCGGCGCTGGGCACGAGCCAGCGCGTCGCCGATGTCCACGCCTTTCCGGGACACATCGCCTGCGATGCCGAGAGCCGCTCCGAGCTTGTCGTCCCTGTGGTCCGCGACGGCAAGGTGCTCGCGGTGATCGATCTCGACAGCCCCGAACCCGCACGGTTCGACGAGGAGGACGCGTACGGCATCGAGCGGCTCGCGCTGGTCGCGGCGACCGCGATCTGAGCGCGAACCGCCTCGCGCGGCTGCTCCGAAACGGGACAGGTACACCGCGCGAGCTTGGTTTCCGGCGAGTTGTAATGCTAAATTTCGCGTTAACGTCCGGCTCCGTTCCGGATGAACTTTCGCGAAAGGACTATGCTCGATGCGTCTTCGCCCCTCCAACCGCACTGCGCTCGCGGCTGCGCTTGTCGCCACCGTGATCGGCGCCAGTCCGAGCCTGGCCCAGGAATACGACCGTTACGACGCGGACCGGCCCAGCTGGCGCCATGATGACTACCCCGGGCGCGACGAATGGCTCGCCGATTGCCGCGCGCGCGTCGCGCGGCGCGACGATGGCGTGGGCGGCGCGGTGATCGGCGGCGTGGTCGGCGGTATTGCCGGAAACCGCGTCGCCGGCAGGGGCAACCGCACGGCAGGCACGATCGCCGGCGCCGCGGTCGGCGCTGTGGCGGGCGCGGCGATCGACCGCGCCGAGGACGCCGGGCGCCGCGACGAGTGCGAGGTCTACCTCGACAACTACTATGCAAGCTACGAACGCTATGGTCGCGATCCCGGCTATCCGGGCTATGGATACGGCTATGGCAGCTACGGCGCCTACGGTTATCCCGGAGGCGGATATCCCGGTTATGGCCCCGGTTATGGCTATGCGTCCTACGGCTACGGCGCGGGCTGCTGCGGCGGCGTGCCGATGATGATGGTCCCGGTCCAGCGCAGCGAGCCCGAATGCGTCGAGACGGTCGAATATGTCTATGAAGACGTTCCCGCGCCGCGTCCGAAGGTTCGCTATGTCCCTGAAAAGCGGACGAAAATCGTGCCGGACAAGCGGGTCAAGATTACACCGGTCAAGTGACCCGAAGCCTTTACCGGCGGGTCAGATCGATCCGCCGGTAAGGCGCTGGCAAATCAGGTCGAGCTGGTCGAGCGAGGCATAGCGGATCGTCACCGAGCCCGACTTCGGGTCGGCGTCGGCATCTATCCGCACCGGCAATCCGAGAAACTCCTCGAGGTGGCCCTGTACGGCCGCGATGTCGGCATCGTTCTCGGGATCGCGCGCGGTTCGGGCCGCGCGGCGCACCGGCGCGTCACCCCTCGCCTTCTTGCGCACCAGCTTTTCGACGTCGCGCACCGACATCTGCTTGCCGATCGCGGCCTCGGCGATCTCTTCGGCGTCCGCGCAACCGATCAACGCGCGCGCGTGCCCCATCGACAAGGCGCCCTTCTCGACATGGTCGATCACGCTTTCGGGCAACGCGAGCAATCGCTGGAAGTTGGCGACATGGCTGCGGCTCTTGTCCACCATCTTGGCGATCTCGGCCTGGGTCAGCCCCTCGCTCTCGGCCAGACGCTGATAGGCGCGCGCTTCCTCGATGGGATTGAGGTCCTCGCGCTGGAGGTTCTCGATCAGCGCCAGCGCCATGACCTCGCGCTCGTCGAGACGGCGCACGATCGCGGGAATCTCGTGGAGCTGCGCGCGCTGCGCCGCCCGCCAGCGGCGCTCACCGGCGACGAGCTGATAGCGGCCGTTGTTCATCGGCCGCACGACGATCGGCTGGATTACCCCCCGCTGGGCGATCGAGCCGGCGAGCTCGTCGAGAGACTCTTCGTCGAAGTGGCGTCGCGGCTGATCGGGATGCGGCGAGATCTCGGCAATCGCCAGTAGCGCGAGGCCATCGTACAACGCGCCGTTACGCGCCGCCGTGCCGCCGGACGGCGATCCCACCGGCTCCTCGCGCCGCGTTTCGCCAAGCAGCGCGCCAAGCCCGCGTCCCAGGCCGCGCGCCTTCGCGGGCTTGGCATCGGCCGACCGGTTCGGCGCGGCACGAGCCGGTTCGTCGGTCATGCGGCCTTCCTTCGTTCGGGCAACCGGCCGATCAGCTCGCGCGCCAACGCCATATAGGCCCGGCTTCCGGCGCAGGCATGATCGTAGATCAGCGCCGGCACCCCGTGGCTCGGCGCTTCCGACAAGCGGACGTTGCGCGGAATCGTCGTTTCGAAGACGAGCTTGCCGAGACACGAGCGCACGTCTTCGGAAACCTGGTCGGTCAGCCGGTTCCGACGGTCGAACATGGTCAGAGCGATGCCGATGATGCCAAGATCGGGATTGAAGCGCTGCTGCACGCGCTCGACCGTCTGAAGCAATTGGCTGAGCCCCTCGAGCGCGAAGAATTCGCATTGCAGCGGCACGAGCAGCGTATCGGCCGCAGTCAGCGCATTGAGCGTCAGCAGCCCAAGCGACGGCGGGCAGTCGATCAGGCAGACGTCGTAATCCGGCGCCGTCGCGAGCGCCTGCTTGAGCCGATCGGCGCGATCCTCGACCCCGACAAGCTCGACCTCGGCGCCGGACAAGTCGACCGTCGCGGGAAGGATATCAAGGTTGGGAATGCTCGTCGGCATCGTGCACTGCGCCACGCGCATGCGATCGACCAGCACATCGTACGACGAGCTTTCGCGGTCTGCCGCGTTGATGCCGATCCCGGTCGAGGCATTGCCTTGGGGATCGAGGTCGATCATCAGCGTGCGCCATCCGGCGGCGGCGAGCGCGGTGGAAACATTGATCGCGGTCGTCGTCTTGCCGACGCCGCCTTTCTGGTTGGCGATTGCAACGGTTATCACGTCCGTTTCACCTTTTTTCTGCCGATCAGCGTACCAACGATGAGGCCGGCGCTCGGGTCTGTCAGGGACTGTTCCACGTGGAACTTATGCCGCCATCCACGAAGCTCTTGCAATTCTTGGGCTGCGGAGCGCCCTTTGGGCAACACCCAAGTCGTGTCGATTGTGGAAAAGCGCGCGGATAAGTCTAGCAGTTTTGGCATCGGCGCAAAGGCCCGAGCGGAAATGACATGCGACGGAAAGGTTTCCACCAGTTCGAGCCGCGATCCGGCCACTTGGACGCGGTCCAGACCAAGCTCTGACCGCATCCGTTCGAGCCAATCGATTCGCCGGTTACGCGACTCGACCAGATGGACGCGGAGATTCGGGCGCAAGATGCCGATCACCAGTCCCGGAAACCCCGCTCCCGACCCCAGATCGAGCCACGACCGCGTTTCACGTGGAACATGCGTCAGGAGCTGCGCGCTGTCCGCGAAGTGCCTTTGCCAGACGCTCTCCAGGGTTGGAGCGGCAACGAGGTTCTGCCGCGCATTCTCTTCACGGAGCCGGACTGCCAATAGTTCGAGCCGCTCGCGCGCCTGTCCATCGAAACCCGGAGCCGTCTCGAACCACGCGCGGGCCGCCTCCTCGGAATCGATCATGCGGCCTTGCGCCGAGCATGCACGAGAAGGGCCGCCATGGCCGCCGGCGTTATCCCGGGGACTCGCCCCGCCGCCGCCAATGTCCCCGGCCGCGAGCACTCGAGCCGCTCGACCATCTCGCGCGACAAGCCGGGAACGGCGTGGAACGGGAAGTCATCCCCCAGCAGGAGCGCCTCGTTTGCCTGGAGGTCGCGCAACTCCTTCTCCTGCCGTTCGAGGTACGGCGCATAGGCCGCATCCTCCGCCAATTCTTCGAGAATGGGCTGGTCGGTCTCCGCCATGTCGCCAAGCCATGGGCCAAGCCCCGCGAGATCCACTCCGCCAAAGCGCAGCCATTCGCGGATGGGCCGCGAGCCCGAATCGCCCCGGACCGGCAAGCCGGCGGCGGCCAGGTCACCGGCGCCGACGGGCGCAGCCAGCCGCGCCTCGATCGCCGCTCGCCGGGCGCAACGCCGGTCGTACCATTCGCGACGCTCCGCTCCGACCGCTCCCGCCGCCAGCGCGATCTGCGTCAACCGCGTCACGGCATTGTTCGCCCGGAGCCGCAAGCGGTATTCGGCGCGCGCGGTTAGCATCCGGTAGGGCTCGCTAACGCCATGGAGCGTGAGATCGTCGATCATCACTGCCATGTAGCTGTTCGCCCGGTCGAGCGCGGGGCCGTCACGACCGAGCACACCGGCCGCCGCGTGCATGCCCGCCACGAGGCCTTGCGCAGCCGCCTCTTCATATCCTGTCGTTCCGTTTATCTGGCCCGCGCAATAGAGGCCGGGAAGATGGCGCAGCTCGAGACTGGGACGCAAAGCGCGCGGATCGATGTGGTCGTATTCGACGGCGTAGCCGGGCACGGCCATTTCGACGTGTTCCAGCCCTTTCATCGTGCGGAGCATCTCGAGCTGCACGTCGGCCGGCAGCGAGGTGCTGATTCCGTTGGGGTAGACCAGCGGCGTATCGAGTCCCTCGGGTTCGAGAAAAATCTGGTGGCCGTCCCGATCGGCGAAGCGGTGAATCTTGTCCTCGATCGAGGGGCAATAGCGCGGGCCCTGCGCGCCGATGGCGCCCGAGAACAATGGCGAGCGGTGAAGATTGGCGCGAATGACGTCATGGCTGCGCGCATTGGTCCGGGTGATCGCACAGAAGACCTGCGGACAGGCGCGCCGCGTGCTCATTGGCGACATGGTCCAGACCTGGCGATCGGAGGGCTGCTCGTCGAGCCGCGCCCAGTCGATCGTGCGGCCATCGAGCCGGGGCGGCGTACCTGTCTTGAGACGAGCCATCGGCAAGTCGGTCTCGCGCAACTGGGTCGCGAGCCGCTGCGCCGATGCCTCGCCGATGCGTCCGCCGACGATCCGCTCCTCGCCCCGAAACAGTGTCCCTCCGAGGAAAGTCCCGGTGCACAGCACCACTGCATGCGATGCGATTTCACTGCCGTCCGCGAGGACGATCCCGGCGACACGCCCGCCTTCGATCCGAAGCGCCGCTGCCTCGCCCGCCACTATCGTCAGGTCGCCCTGTTGCCTCAGCATGGTCTGGACCGCGCGCTTGAAGAGGGTGCGATCGGCCTGGACGCGCGGACCCTGCACCGCGCTGCCCTTCGAGCGATTGAGCATGCGATAGTGGATCGCGGCGGCATCGGCGGCCCGGGCGATCAGCCCGTCGAAAGCATCGACCTCGCGGACGAGGTGCCCTTTGCCGAGTCCGCCGATCGCGGGGTTGCAGCTCATCGCGCCCACGGTCGCGGCGTCGAACGTGACGAGCGCGACGCGCAGGCCCATGCGCGCAGCGACGGCCGCCGCCTCGCATCCGGCGTGTCCGCCGCCGACCACCGTGATGTCGAAATCGGGCATGATGGGGTGGCCAATACGCGAGGCTTCGGCCCCGGTCAAAGCTCGCCTGTTCCACGTGGAACACTATTTTCCGATGCAGAACCGCGCGAACAGCGTGTCGAGCATATCCTCGGTCGACGCGCGGCCTGTAAGCGCATCGAAGGCCACGCGGGCAAGCCGCAAGTGCTCGGCCAGAACGAGCATATCTGGGCAGCCTCGGGCCGATTCCAGCGCGGCCAGCGCCTCACCGATCAAACGCCGCTGCCGTGTGTTCAAGGCCACACGCCCCGGCCTGGGCATTGCCGCCGACGCGGTCGCGACGAGATCCTGCCGCAGAGCGTCAACGCCCTCCCCTGTAACCGCCGAGACCCGATGCCGTGCCACCTGCTTCGTCACCGTGCTCGCCAGATCGACCTGCGGCTCGATCTCCCAGGCTCCTTCGGGCCCCTCTCCTTCCTCACCGAGCCAGAGCACCAGATCGGCCCGCGCCAGCTCCGCGCGCGCGCGGTCCATGCCGATTACCTCGATCTCGTCGCCACCCGCTTCGCGCAGACCCGCAGTATCGAGAAACTGGAACGGCACGCCCGAAATCGCGACGCTACGCACGATCACGTCGCGCGTCGTCCCGGCGCGGGCGCTGGTGATGGCCGCCTCGTCTTCGACCAGCGCGTTGAACAAGGTGCTCTTGCCCGCGTTGGGCGGGCCCGCGAGCGCCACGCGAAATCCTTCGCGCAAGGTCTCGGCGCGCGGCCCATCAAGCCAGTCGCGCAGATCGAGCGCCAGGGCTTCGAGCCCGCGCCAGTCAGGCTCGCCGCCCTCACCCACGTCGTCCTCGTCGCCGAAATCGAGCAGGGCTTCCACCGCGCCGGCAAGCGCCAGCAAGCGCCTTCGCCAGTCTTCGACCTTCCGGGAAAACGCGCCCTGCGACAGAGCCAGCGCGCTGGCACGCTGCAATTCGGTCTCGGCTTCGAGCAGGTCGGCCAGCCCTTCGGCTTCGGCCAGATCGATCCGGCCTTTGACGAAGGCACGGCGCGTGAACTCTCCGGGATTCGCCCGACGCAAGCCGGGGAGCGCGGCGAGTTCCTTTTCCACGGCGGCGACGACCGCCCTGCCGCCGTGGAGATGCAGTTCGGCAAGATCTTCGCCGGTCGCGCTCGCCGGCGCGGGAAACCAGAGTACCAGCGCCCGGTCGAGCGCACGCCCATCATGTGCAACCAAGGCGCGCAGGCCGGCCCGTCGCGGCTCCGGCAAAGTCTCGCCCGCAAGTTTGCGCAAAGCCCCGGCGGCACGCGGACCGCTGATGCGCACCACCGCGATCGCCGCGGGCGGCGCGCCGCTCGAAAGCGCGTAGATCGTATCGGTCATCGCAAAACCCGGCGCCGCGGCGCGCGCACGAAGCTCAGTCGTTGTCTTTCTTCGAGGTGGTGGTGCCGGCGCCGGTCATCGCCATCGCCGCGCCGCTCTCGAGGAGCTGCTGGAACAGCTTGAGCCCGAATTGCCCCATCGGCGCCGCCTGCTTGGCGATCTCGTTGAGCTGGTCGAAATTGCCGACACCCTGCATGGCATTGGCGATGGCATCGACGTAGACCTCGTTCGCCTTGGTCACGTCCGGCAGGCCGAGAAAGCGGCGCGCTTCCTCCGGGGAGCACTCCACTTCGACGTTGACTTTCATCGCGCGCGGCCTCCAACCAGGAAATCTGCATCATTGCTGACACATGCGCTTGGCAAAGTCCATCTCCCACGCCTAGTTGCATGAGATATCCCGCAAGCTGAGGAGAAAGACTCGCGATGACCTGCAACACGCAAATTCCCACGCTCGACGGTGACGGCGCGATTCCGGCCTATGTCGCGATGCCCGAGGGCACGCCCAGGGCGGCAATCATCGTCCAGCAGGAAATTTTCGGCGTGAACGCCGGCATCCGTCAGAAGGCGGACAAGTGGGCCGCCAAGGGCTACCTCGCGGTCGCGCCCGATTCGTTCTGGCGCCAGCAGCCGGGCGTCGAACTCGATCCCGCCGTTCCCGAGCAGTTCCAGGAAGGCGTGGGCCTGATGATGAAGCACGACTTCGATCTCGGCATCCGTGACATCGAGGCGGTGATCCACTGGATCCGCCGCGAAAAGGGCGTCGCCAAGGTCGGACTCGTCGGTTTCTGCATGGGCGGCCGGATCGCCTACATGGCAGCCGCGCGCACCGACATCGACGCCGCGGTCGGCTACTACGGTGTGATGATCGATGAGATGCTCGGCGAAAAGCACGCGATCGCCAATCCGCTCATGCTCCACATCCCCACCGCCGACGGCTTCGTGACGCCCGAAGCGCAGAAGGCGATGCACGAAGGGCTCGACGATCACCCGAAGGTGACACTCCACGACTACGAAGGACTCGACCACGGTTTCGCCGAGGAAATCGGCGATCGCCGCGACGAGGCCGGCGCCACGCTCGCGGATTCGCGAACCGAAGAGTTCTTCGCCACGCATCTCGGCTGATCCTTGGCGCTGCTCGCACCAAGATACTTCGTACCCCTCCTCATCGCGGCCCTCGCAACGCTCTGCGCGGCGGTGCCGGTGCTGCGGTGGGGATTGATCCTCGTCGGACCCGCGCTTGCCATCGCGATCTGGGACTTCTTCCAGGATCGCCACACGCTGCGGCGCAACTACCCCCTGATCGCGCGGATGCGCTGGCTCTTCGAGGACCTGCGCCCCTTCCTGCGCAGCTACATCGTCGAAAGCGACCGCGAAGGACGCCCGTTCACCATCGACGAGCGTTCGCTGGTCTACGCGCGAGCCAAGGGCGACATCGCCACGCATCCGATGGGAACCGAACTCGACGTCTATTCGGACGAGTACGAATGGCTCAGCCATTCGATCGCGCCCAATGCCGATGTGCCCGAATCCTGGCGCGTCGAGATCGGCGGGCGCGACTGCAAGACGCCCTATAATTCATCACTGCTCAATATTTCCGCGATGAGCTTCGGCTCGCTCTCCGCCAACGCCATCGCCGCGCTCAACAAGGGCGCCGCGATGGGCGGATTCGCGCACGACACCGGCGAAGGCGGCATCTCGGCCCATCACCGCAAGCACGGCGGCGATCTCATCTGGGAAATCGGCAGCGGCTATTTCGGCTGTCGCCTGCCAGACGGCGGTTTCGACCGTGACCTGTTCGCGCAGCAAGCGGCGGACGATCAAGTCAAGATGGTCGAGATCAAGCTGAGCCAGGGCGCCAAGCCCGGCCATGGCGGTGTACTTCCCGGACCCAAGGTAACTCCCGAGGTTGCCGAGGCGCGCAAGATCACGCCCTGGCAATCGTGCAATTCGCCCGCCGCGCACTCCACCTTCTCGACTCCGCTCGGCCTGCTCGAATGGGTCGCCGAGCTGCGCCGGCTATCGGGTGGCAAGCCGGTCGGCTTCAAGCTCTGCGTCGGCGCTCCGCACGAGGTCATGGCGCTGTGCAAGGCCATGCTCGAGAGCGATATCCTTCCCGATTTCATCGTCGTCGACGGCGCCGAGGGCGGCACCGGAGCCGCGCCGCAGGAACTGACCGACAATGTCGGGATGCCCTTGCGCGAAGGCCTCATCCTCATGCGCAACGCGCTTGTCGGCACAAACTTGCGCGACCGGCTCCGCCTCGGCGTCTCGGGCAAGATCCATTCGGGCGCGGGAATGGCGCGCGCCTATGCGATGGGCGCGGACTGGTGCAACGCCGCGCGCGCCTTCATGTTCTCGCTGGGCTGCGTCCAGTCGATGAAGTGCCACACCGGCGAATGCCCCACCGGGGTGGCGACGCAAGTGGCCTGGCGGCAGAAGGGCCTGGTCGTCGCGGACAAGGCCGAGCGGGTCGCCCGTTTCCACAAGTCGACGCTCAAGGCGCTCAACGAGATCGTCGTCGCCATGGGGCTCCATTCGCCCTGGGAACTGACAGAGCACGAGATGTTCCAGCGCATCGACAGCGCCAAGGCCGGCCCGCTCGACGAAGTGTACCAGTTTCTTCAGCCCGGCCAGTTGCTCGACGATCCCGCGAGCACCAAATACGCCCGCGCCTGGTCGAACGCACGCGCCGACAGCTTCCGCAAGGCGGCACGCTAGCGGCAAGGCCGATCTGATGGAGACCGACCATGTTCAAAGGCTACCGTATCGTCGTCCGCCAGCCCGGCGGACCGGAGGCGATGGAGCGCGAAGACACCGAATTCGCGGGCCCGGGACCGGGCGAGCTGCTGATGGAATCCGAGGCGATCGGGCTCAATTTCATCGATACCTACCACCGCTCCGGACTCTATCCGCTCCCCCTGCCCTTCACCATCGGTTCGGAAAGCGCGGGCACGATCCTCGCGGTGGGGCACGGCGTGACCGGATTCGCGCCGGGCGACCGCATCGGCTGTGTGCAGGGCGGCAGCGCCTACGCCACGCACCGGATCGTCAAGGCCGCACAAGCCGTGCGCCTGCCCGACGGCATATCGAGCGAGGTGGCCGCCGCGACGATGCTCAAGGGCTTCACCGCGAGCTATCTGGTCGAGGACATTCCCGATCTCAAGGCCGGCGACATCGCGCTCGTCCATTCGGCGGCGGGCGGCGTGGGATCGCTGCTCGTGCCCTGGCTGATGGACAAGGGCGTCGTGGTCGTCGCGCACTCCGGGTCGGCGGAAAAGGCGTCCCGGGTCGCCGCCACGCATTCGCTCTGCGTGCCGCTCGAGGAGCTGCCCCAGGCCTTGCGCGAGGCGACCGGAGGCCGCGGCGCGGACGTCGTTTACGACGGCGTGGGCGCGGCTTCATGGAACACCTCGCTCGCCTGCCTGCGCAAGCGCGGGCTGATGGTGTCCTACGGCAACGCCTCGGGCCCGGTTGCGCCGATCAATCTGATCGATCTGATGAAGGCCGGTTCGATCTCGGTGATCCGGCCGACGATGTTCGACTTTGTCGAGACGCCGGAGATGCTCGCGACCACCGCTGGGCGCCTGTTCGACCGGCTCGAACGCGGCGTCGTCTCGGCGCGGATCGGCCAGCGCTTCGCGCTCACCGACGCGCCGGCCGCGCATCGCGCGATCGAGGCGCGCGAGACGACCGGCTCCACCGTGCTGCTTCCCTAGAAAAGCGTCCCGACGCCGAGCTGCGGATCGACCCAGCCGTCGTAGATCATCTTGAACGCGACGTAGAGGATCACGGCCAGGCCGAAATAGGCAAGCCAGCGGTGGCGCTCGATGTACTTGGCGATAATGTTGGCCGCCAGACCCATCAGCACGACCGAGAGCAGCAGGCCCACAATCAGGATTCCGGGGTGCTCGCGCGCCGCGCCCGCCACCGCGAGCACGTTGTCGAGGCTCATCGAGACATCGGCCAGCGCCACCGCCCAGGCCGCGCCGACAAACGATCGCGCCGAGCGCAGACCCGAATCCTCGTCGCCCTCGATCTCGGGCGATCCTTTGCTCTCGCCGCTGTCGTCGCGCAGTTCGCGCCAGAACTTCCAGGCAACCCACAGCAGCAGGATGCCGCCGGCGAAGATGAGGCCGACGATCCCGAGCAGCCAGGTCACGATCAGGGCGAAGACGATGCGCAGCACCAGCGCGGCACCGATACCGATCATGATCACCTTGCGCCGCTGTTCGGCGGGAAGCCCCGCCGCCAGCGCGCCGACCACGATCGCATTGTCCCCCGCGAGCAGCAGGTCGATCATCAGCACCTGGCCGAAGGCGGCCAGCGCGGCGGGTTCGGTGATGTTCGAGAAATCCGAGACGATATGGTGCCAGATCTCGGCGGGGCCTCCCAGAGAAGCGGCCCCGGCGGCGGCTGACAGCATCGGTAACAAAAGCAAGAGTGCGGACCTCGCCTACTGGTTCATTGCGTCGAAGAAGTCCTCGTTGGTCTTCGAGTCCTTCATCTTGTCGAGCAGGAATTCCATCGCGTCGATCGTGCCCATCTGCATGAGGATGCGGCGAAGCACCCACATCTTGGAAAGCTGATCCTTGGGGACGAGCAGCTCTTCCTTGCGCGTGCCGGACTTGCCGACATCGAGCGCGGGGAAGATGCGCTTGTCGGACACCTTGCGATCGAGCACGATTTCCGAGTTGCCGGTGCCCTTGAACTCTTCGAAGATGACCTCGTCCATGCGGCTGCCGGTGTCGATCAGCGCGGTGGCGATGATCGAAAGCGAGCCGCCCTCCTCGATGTTGCGCGCGGCACCGAAGAAGCGCTTGGGCCGCTGCAGCGCGTTCGCGTCGACGCCGCCGGTGAGGACCTTGCCCGAACTCGGCACCACGGTGTTGTAGGCGCGGCCGAGACGCGTGATCGAGTCGAGCAGGATCACCACGTCGCGCTTGTGCTCTACGAGGCGCTTGGCCTTCTCGATCACCATTTCGGCGACCTGGACGTGGCGCTGCGCGGGCTCGTCGAAGGTCGAGGAGATGACCTCGCCGTTGACCGAGCGCTGCATGTCGGTGACTTCCTCGGGCCGCTCGTCGACGAGCAGCACCAGCAGGAACACTTCGGGATGGTTGTCGGTGATCGCCTTGGCGATGTTCTGCAACAGCACGGTCTTGCCGGTGCGCGGCGGCGCGACGATCAGCGCGCGCTGGCCCTTGCCTTGCGGGCTGATGAGGTCGATCACCCGCGCCGACTTGTCCTTCACGGTGGGATCGAGCGTGTCGAGCCGCAGGCGCTCGTCGGGATAGAGCGGCGTGAGGTTGTCGAAGTTGACGCGGTGGCGGACCACGTCGGGATCGTCGAAATTGACCTTGGTGAGGCGCGTGATGGCGAAATAGCGCTCGCCGTCGCGCGGGGCGCGGATCTCGCCTTCAACCGTGTCGCCGGTGCGCAAGCCCCATTTGCGGACCTGGTTGGGCGAAACGTAGATGTCGTCGGGCCCGGCGAGATAGTTCGCCTCGGGGCTGCGCAGGAATCCGAAACCATCGGGCAGCACTTCGATGGTGCCCAGGCCCATGATCTCCTCGCCGTCGTCGGCGACTTCCTTGAGGATGCCGAACATGATGTCCTGGCGGCGCATCGTCGAGGCGCCTTCGACGCCCAGTTCCTCTGCCATTTCGACCAGTTCGGCCGGAGTCTTCTTCTTGAGTTCTTTGAGGTGCATTACGCTCGATTCCGGATGGAATATAAAGGGAATGAATTCAGGTACGACCGGCAAGACAAATCTGGGCTTGGGGAAAGCACATCGGGCCAACGAAGTCGGCAGCCCGTGCCGGAAACGGTCGCGAGATAAGCGCTCCCCGCGAATTGGTCAACGCATCATCTGCGAAACGCTCCGCAGCGGCGACGGGGAGCCGCCCACGTCATGCAGGGCTTGCGCTGCCTAGTGACCGCCGGACTCGCTGCCACCCTGCATCATCCGGCCGACGACCTCGAGCTGCGAGGCCTTGTCCGACATTTCCTTGCCGCACCGCTCGGCATCGGCCTGCGCGACCTCGACCGTGTATTTCGACGAATTGAGGAGCTGCAACAGATAGGTCTGGAAATTGAAATCGACCGTGCGCCCCTCGAGCCGCCCGAGATAATACATGATCGCGCCGATCGATCCCGCATCGGGTTCCTCGTTCTGCGAGGCGGCGACGGCGAACACCGCCATGCAGCGCAGGTCCGCCTCCGCCTGCGGATCGAGCTTGGCGAGAGCGGAGGCGGCAAGCAGCGAAAACAGCATCGACGCGAACTCCTAGAAGGGCTTCACCACCGCGAGCACGACGATCACCGCGATGGCGACGCCCGGCACCTCGTTGAGCATGCGCAATTGCCGGCCTGACAGCTTGCGCTCGCCGCGCGCGAGCTTCTTCGCATAGCTCACCAGCCAGCCGTGATAGCCGCTCAGCGCGATCACCAGCAGCAGCTTGGCATGGAACCAGCCTTGCGCGAAGGCCCCGGTCGACCAGGCGAGCGTCAGGCCCAGGATCCACACGATGATCAGCGAGGGCGTCAGGATGATCTTGCGCAGCTTGGCCTCGCGCTCGACCCACAACCCGTTCTCGGGCGAATCCGTCGCCGCTTCCTGATGATAGATGAAATAGCGCGGGAGCATGAACAGCCCCGCCATCCAGAATATCACGAAGATGATGTGGCCCGCCTTGATCCACGGGTACATCGTCATGAGAGTCTGTTCCATATCGCCTCGTCTAGCGCGTCCCGATCCCGAAAGTCAGCCCCTCGCGCCGCGCACGGTGGACAAGAGCCGCTCGACATGGGCAATCGGCGTCTCCTTGCCGATTCCGTGTCCGAGATTGAAGATATGGGGACGGCCCGCGAAGGCGTCGAGGATGCGCTGCGCCTGCGTGTCGAGCGTCTCGCCGCCCGCCAGCAGCAGCAGCGGATCGAGATTGCCCTGCACCGGCATGGCTTCGGGCAGATTGGCATGGGCCCAAAGCGGATCGATCGTCTCGTCGATGCCGAGCGCGCCGACGCCGGTCTCGCGCGCATAGGCGACGAGCTTCTCGCCCGCGCCCTTTGGGAAACCGATCACCGGCGTTTGCGGATGGCTTTCGGCGAGCGCCGAAACGATCGCCGCGTTGGGCGCGATGACCCAGCGCTCGAACTCGGCAGGCGCGAGGCTTCCCGCCCAGCTATCGAAAAGCTGCACCGCCTCGGCGCCGGCATCGATCTGGCCGCGCAGGTATGCGATCGTGACCGCCGTGATCGCCTCGATGATCGCGGCGAAGCCCTCACGGTCGCGATAGGCCATGGCGCGCGTCTCGTGCTGGTCGCGGCTTCCCTCGCCCGCCGTCATGTAGGTCGCGACGGTCCACGGGCTGCCGGCGAAACCGAGCATGGTCTGCTCGGGCGTGAGCGCGGCGCGAACTCGCCGCACGGTCTCGTAGATCGGCGTGAGCCGCTCGGGCACCGCGGTGAGGCTCGAAAGCGCGGCGTCGATCAGGCGCGGGCTCAGGCGCGGTCCCTCGCCCGCGAGGAAAGCGAGGTCCTGGCCCATGGCATAGGGCACGATGAGGATGTCGGAGAACAGGATCGCCCCGTCGAAGCCGAAGCGGCGCAGCGGCTGCAGGGTGATCTCGGCCGCGGCTTCGCTGTCGTAGACCAGCGCGAGGAACCCCCCCTTCTCGGCGCGCAAGGCGCGGTATTCGGGAAGGTAGCGCCCTGCCTGACGCATGAGCCAGACCGGTCGCCGATCGCTCTGCTTGCCGTGCAGGGTGTCGAGGAGAAGGCCGGGCATCGCGGATCCAATCAATAAAAATAGATATTTATAATAAGGTAGTGGGAGTCTGTTGGCCCTGTGGAAAGCGGGAACAGCGGCGCCATGCCCGAATTGTGCCGGGTTGAACAGACGGTTTGCCGGATGCGACTCCGTGAAGCCGTTGAGTCAATCAAGGCTTATGCGCGCTATCCCCAGGCTGTGCATGACGGCTTGCGCCTGTCCAGAAAGTGCCCGGGCAAATCGGGGCAGTGGGCACCGAATACCCGGGGCGAGTTGTCACCGGGTTCATCCCGTGTTTTATGCTCGCGCTATCCACAGACTTGCCGGGGCATGATCGGTCGGCTTGCCGATCCGCGCCGCGCGACCGCAACGAAGGCACGTCATGGCCCGCTACCACCTGCATCTCCTGTCGGACTCGACGGGAGAGACGCTCGAGATGATCGCGAAGGCAGCGCTCGCGCAGTTCGACGACAGCGACGTGATCCGCCATTTCTGGCCGATGGTACGCTCGCAGCAGCATCTCGAGCGGATCATGGGCGAGATCGCGGGCAATCCGGGGCTCGTCTTCTACACGCTTGTGAACAACGAGACGCGCGGCAAGCTGGAGGAGCGCTGCCAGTCGCTCGGCCTGCCCGCGATCGCGGTGCTCGACGGTGTCACCGATGCGCTGGAGGATCTGCTCGGACAGGAAGCGGCGGGGCGGCCAGGCCGCCAGCACCGGCTCGACGAAGCCTATTTCGCGCGCGTCGACGCGATCCAGTACACCATCAGCCATGACGACGGCGTGGGCTGGGAGGACTGGGAGAATGCCGATATCGTGCTCGCGGGGGTGTCGCGCACTTCAAAGACGCCGACGAGCATCTATCTCGCCAATCGCGGCTACAAGGTCGCCAATATCCCGATCGTCGTGGTCAGCCCGCCGCCCCCTGCTCTGTTCGACTTGCGCCGCCCGCTGGTGGTGGGCCTGACGACGGCGCCCGAGCGGCTCATCCAGGTCCGGCGCAACCGCCTGCTGTCGCTGAGCCAGTCGCCCGACACCGACTATGTCGACAACGACAAGGTTTCCGATGAACTCAAATATGCCCGGCGCATGTTCGCCGACAATTCCTGGCCTGTGATCGACGTCACGCGCCGCTCGATCGAGGAGACCGCCGCCGCCGTGATCAACCTGCTCAACGAACGCAAGGCCGCCGGTGAACTCGGCCAGACGGGATCGAAACCGATATGATCGTGCTCGCGTCGAAGAGCGCGTCGCGCCGCGCGATGCTCGAGGCGGCCGACGTGGCGTTCCGCATCGTTCCGGCCGATCTCGACGAGCGCGCGCTCGAAGCCGGGCTGGCCGATGCGGGGCCCGCCGATGTCGCGGCGGCGCTGGCGCGGGCCAAGGCGCTCGCGGTTTCGCGCGGCGAGCCCGGACCGCTCGTGCTCGGCAGCGACAGTCTCGTCGAATGCGGCGGGCGGCGTTTCGACAAGCCCGCGAACCGCGCGGCGGCGGCCGAGCACTTGCGTTGGTTCTCCGGCCGGACGATGCACCTCCACAGCGCGGCGGCGCTCGCGCGCGGCGGCGAGACCGTCTGGGCCGCGACCAGCCTGGCGAAGCTCCACGTGATCGAGATGAGCGACACTTTCATCGACGCCTATCTCGATGCCGAATGGCCCGAGGTCGGCGGATGCGTCGGCGTCTTCCGTATCGAGGGGCGCGGCGTGCGGCTGTTCCGCGCGATCGAGGGCGACTATTTCACCGTCCTCGGCATGCCGCTGCTCGCCGTGCTCGGCGCCTTGCGCGAACACGGGGAGATCGCCGCATGACCCGGCCCTATGCGGACGTGATCGGCGATCCGATCGCGCAATCGAAATCGCCGCTGATCCACGGCTTCTGGCTCGACCGGCTCGGCATCATCGGCGGCTACGAGCGCTGCCACGTCCTCACGGAGGCTCTCGATAGCTACTTCGCCGATCGCAGGGCCGACCATGCCTGGCGCGGCTGCAACGTGACCATGCCGCACAAGCAGGCGGTCATGCCGCTGCTCGACCGGATTTCCCCCGAGGCGGAGCGGATCGGTGCGGTCAATACCGTGGTCGCGCGCGATTCGGCTCTTGAGGGCCATAACACCGATGGCGTGGGCTTCATCGAACCGCTGCTGCCGCTGATTGCGGACAAGACTCGCCGCTTCGCCTATCTCGTCGGTTCGGGCGGCGCGGCGCGCGCGATTGCCGATGCGCTTACCGAGCACGGATTCACGCTGTCCTCCTTCAGCCGCGACCCGGCGAAGGCCGATCGCGAAATCGGCCGATACATTCCGGACAAGGGTCTGCTGTTCGGCATGGAGGCGCTTCATGGCGGCCCCCTCGCGCGGATTTCCGGCGGGGCCGACCGGATCAACGTGCTCGTCAATGCCAGCCCGCTCGGCATGGCGGGCTTTGCTCCGCTCGATATCGCGGCGGACGATCTGGCTGGAGACCTCGTCGTCTACGACATCGTCACGCATCCGGTCGACACGCCCCTGCTCAGCGCCGCGCGCGCGCAAGGTCTGCGCACGATCGACGGGCTCGCGATGCTGATCGGTCAGGCCGCCGCGGCCTTCGAGAAGTTCTTTGGCCAGCCGCCGCCCCGCGAGCACGATGCCGAATTGCGCGCGATCCTGACGACATGAGCGCGCCATCGCCCTTCATTCTCGGGCTCACCGGCTCGATCGGCATGGGCAAGTCCACCGTCGCCGCGATGTTTCGTGAACTCGGGGTGCCGGTGTTCGATGCCGACGCCGCGGTACACGCCTTGCAGGGACCGGACGGCGCCCTGCTTCCCGCGATCGAAGCCGCCTTTCCCGGCACCACGGGTCCGCAAGGGGTCGATCGCCCGAAGCTCGGCAATGCCGTCTTCGGAAATCGCGAGGCGCTCGCACGGCTCGAGGCAATCGTGCATCCGGCGGTCGCGGAGATGCGCGCCGACTTCATGCGGGAAAACGCGGATCGACCGTTGGTGGTCTTCGACATACCGCTGCTTTACGAGAAGACCGGCGACCGCGGTCTCGATGCCGTCGCCGTGGTCAGCGCGCCGGCCGGCGTGCAGCGCGACCGCGTGCTCGCCCGGCCGGGCATGACCGTGGACAAGTTCGCGCAGATCCTTGCGCTGCAGGTCCCTGATGAGGAGAAGCGCGCCCGCGCCGACTACGTGATCGATACGGGAACCACGATGCCGGCGACGCGCGAGGCGGTACACGCCCTGGTGGAACGGCTGACGGCGCGCGATTCATCCTCTTCGGGGCCTTGAACCGCGAGCCTTTCAGGCAGATATGAGTCAAAATGCGCGAGATAATCTTCGACACCGAAACGACCGGCATTGATCCCAGAAACGGGGATCGCATGGTCGAGATCGGTTGCATCGAAATGATCAATCGCGTCCCGACCGGGCAGACGTTCCATGCCTATTTCAATCCCGAGCGCTCGATGCCCGCCGAAGCCGAGGCGGTGCACGGATTGTCCGAGGCCTTCCTCGCCGACAAGCCGCGCTTCGCCGAACGGATCGACGAACTGCTCGAGTTCATCGGCGACAGTCCGCTGGTTGCGCACAACGCCGGCTTCGACTTCGGATTTCTCGACGCCGAATTCGCGCTTTGCGGCTATCCGCCCGTGTGCCGCACGCGGATGGTCGATACGATCGCGCTCGCCAAGGTGCGCCATCCCGGCGCCAAGCTTTCGCTCGACGCGCTGTGCAGCCGCTACGGCATCGACCGGAGCCACCGCACCAAGCACGGCGCGCTGCTCGATGCCGAGCTGCTCGCGCAAGTCTATGTCGAGCTGCGTGGTGGCCGGCAGATCGGCCTCGAACTCGTCGCCGAGGCCGGGCCGGCCCTCGTCGAAGTCGCGGCGGTCGCGCCGCGCAACCGTCCTTTCCGCGCGCCACGGCCGCATGCGGCGAGCGAGCAGGAGCTGGCGCGCCACGCCGCCTTCGTCGCGACGCTCGATGCGCCGCTGTGGAGCGCCTGAGTTTTAAAGTCAGGAGAAGACCGCTTATGGATATTCGCGTCTCGGGTCACCAGGTCGATACCGGTGAAGCGCTGCAGGTTCACGCGAACGAACGCCTCGCCGCCATCGTCGAGAAGTATTTCAACCAGGCGCTGTCCTCGCACGTGACGTTCGGGCGCGGACCGGCGAATGGCTTTCGATGCGACATCATCATGCACGTCATGCAAAATCTCGTGCTCAAGGCCACCGGCGTCGCGCAGGACGCGCACCACGCGCTCGACCAGGCGGCCGAGAAGATCGACAAGCAGCTTCGCCGCTACAAGCGCCGGCTCAAGGATCGTCACGAGCAGACCGCGCACGCGATGGCGATCGAGGACGCGGCCTACACGATCTTCGAGGAACGGATCGAGGCCGAAGAGAGTGCCGAGGATGAAACCGATGCGCCGGTCGTCATCGCCGAGACACGCGTCGACGTTCCCGAAGCGACCGTTTCGGACGCGGTCATGATGCTTGACTTGCGCAATACGGCCGCGCTTCTTTTCAAAAACGCTGGCACCGGGCGCCATAATATGGTTTACCGCCGCGGCGACGGAACGATCGGCTGGGTCGAACCGTCCTGAAGCGCGAACGGCGCTTCATTTCCAGGTCGGAGGAGAGGACGGATGCCGCGGGATTCCCGGGCATCCGGGGGTATATGCAAATTGGCAACCGGCCGTTGATACTGTCTTGAAACCGATGAACGCTCTTTTCTCACTCGTTCCCGAAGCCGTGTTGGCGACTTCGGAAAACAGCAAGGACGCGATCCTTGACCGCCTCTCGCGGCTGTTTGCCGAGGTTTACGATCTCGACATGCCGACGGTCCGTGCCGCGCTGCTCGAACGTGAGCAGCTCGGCAGCACCGGCTTCGGGCGACGGTTCGCGATTCCCCATGCCCGCATCGGCAAGCTCAACTGGCCGGTCGCGGCGATCATGCGCCTGTCCTCACCGGTCGACTTCGATTCGGCCGACGGCCAGCCGGTCGACATCGTGTTCGGGCTGCTCTCGCCCGAGGGTGCGGGCGCGAGCCATCTGCACGCGCTCGCCGCGATCTCGCGGACCATGCGCGACGAGCGGATGCACGAGGCGCTGGTGGCGGCTCCGGGACCGGAAGCGATCTACAGTCTCCTCAGCAATGTCATCGATCGCGACGCCGCCTGACGGCAGCGGAGCTGCGCCGCATTGGCGGGCGCTCGAAGGTCTCTATGCCTCGGCCCCGGTAAACGCGCTGTTCCGCTCCTCGCTCGAGATTCCCGGCGAAGGCCTCTCCCGCATCCGCTTCGAGGTCGAGCCGCAGTGCTTCCATGCCGCCGGCGCCGCGCACGGGACGATCTATTTCAAGATGCTCGACGACGCGGCCTTCTATGCCGCGAACACGCTCGTGACCGACCGCTTTTTGCTCACGACGTCTTTCAACCTGCACTTCTCCGCGCCGCTACATGCCGGGCCGGTCACCGCCGAGGGCCGCTGGATCAGCGGCAGACGGCGCGTGCTCGTCGCCGAGGCGTTCCTGCTCGATCGGGACGGCGAGGAAGTGGGACGCGGCACCGGCACCTTCATGCGCTCGCGGATCGCTCTGTCGAGCCTGGCGGGCTATGCCCAGCCCACGACCGGCGACGCCTGACATGGAGGATGCCCGCCTTCCCGCGCACCTGGAGGTTTCGGGCCTCATCCGCCGCGTCCAGGCGGAAGGCGGTTTCGCGACGGTCCTCAGCAAGGGCGAGCATGACGCCGGGACGATCATGATCGTCGTCACCGACAGCGGCCGCAACGGCCGCGCCTACGAACGCATGCCGCAACTCGACGGCAGCCGGACATGGACCGTCTCGAAGCGCGAGGACCCGGAAAATCCCGCCGAGTTCGCGGAATATCTGGCTCGGCGGGGCAATCAGGACCCCGACTTATGGGTCGTCGAGCTGGATATCGCAGATGGAGAACGGTTCATCGCACCCTAAGCTATGATCAGTTGACTGTCACGCAACTGGCTGTAGAGGCGCCCTCGCTCACGCGAAAGCGGCCGGGGCAGCATATCGGCTGACCGGCTAGCACGCAGACGGGGAGCCGTCGGCAGGCACGTTCGAACAATCAACGCCTCTGGGAGGCAGTTCGTTCCCGCCTGTGACGGACGGACTCACCGCACTTGATCATTTGGAAATGCGAATAAAGCTCAGACTTGCCAGCGCAAGCGCGCTGGCTGCTACTTTGTGCACCGCACTGATCAGCGCCACGGGTTCGGGCGCGGCCGCCGAGGAGAGGACTCCCGTCGCGGTCGAACAGGAACCCAGCACGCGGTTCGTTTCCGAGCCGGTCGTGCAGGCCGTTCCCGAATCGGCCGGGACCGCCGAGAGCGAAACCTCCGCGCCCACGACCGCGCCGATGACGGCCGAATCGCTGCGCGAACTGGTTGCCGCGCAATCGGTCCCCCAGGAACTCGACCGGCAGATGAATTGCCTCGCGGGTGCGATCTATTTCGAATCGCGCGGCGAATCGCTCGGCGGCCAGCTCGCCGTCGGCCGGGTGATCGTGAACCGTGCCGCCTCGCACCGTTTCCCGGACACCTACTGCGGCGTCGTCTTCCAGCGCTCGCAGTTCTCGTTCGTGCGCGGCAACGCGATGCCCGCCATCCGCAAGAACTCGGCCGCGTGGCGCAGCGCCGTCGCCGTCGCCAAGATCGCGGACCAGGCCGCCTGGGACAGCCCGGCCAAGGGCGCGCTGTTCTTCCACGCCGCACGCGTGTCTCCCGGCTGGCGCCTCACCCGCCTCGCCCGCGTGGACAACCACATCTTCTATCGCTGAGGTCTTGCCGGGTGCTGCTTGGCGGCACCCGGCCCGTGCCCACGCGGGGCTAGGCCGCGAGTCTCACCCACACAGGCGCGTGATCGCTGGCCTTCTCGCGGCCGCGGTGGGCCTTGTCGACGCCGCAATCCACGAGGCGGTCGGCCAGTTCGGGCGAGAGCAGCGCATGGTCGATACGAAAGCCGTGGTCGCGCTGCCAGGCGCCCGCCTGGTAGTCCCAGTAGGTCCACACGCCGCCGCGCGGGTTGTGCGTGCGCAAGGCGTCGGTCCAGCCGTCGCCGAGCAGGCGGGCATAGGCGTCGCGCGACTCGGGCTGCATCAGGGCATCGGCGGCCATCGCCGGCGGTGACCAGACGTCGCTATCGGTCGGGATGACGTTGTAGTCGCCAGTGACGATCGCGGGGACTTCCTCCCTCGCGATGGCCTCCATGCGCTCGCGCAGCCGCCGCATCCAGCGCAGCTTGTAATCGAACTTGGGCCCCGGCTGGGGATTGCCGTTGGGCAGGTAGATGCACGCGACGCGAATGCCGAAGACATCGGCCTCGATATAGCGCGAATGATCATCCTCGGGCTCGCCCTCGAGCCCGCGCCGCACCTCGACCGGGGTCTCGCCGTCAGCGAGAATGGCGACGCCGTTGAAGCTCTTCTGTCCGTGCCAGATCGCCTTGTAGCCGATCTTCTCGAAGGCATCGGCAGGAAAGCCCTCGTCCTGGCTCTTGATCTCCTGCAGACAGGCGACCTGGGGCCGCGTCTCCTCGAGCCACTCGAGCAAGCGCGGCAGCCGCGCCTTGACGCCGTTGATGTTGAATGAGGCGACCTTGATCGCGATACCGGTCACGTCGCCGCGCTCAGACGGCGAAACTGGTGCCGCAGCCGCAGCCCGAGGCGGCCTGCGGGTTCTCCACACGGAATGCCGATCCGCCGAGCGATTCAACGAAATCGACCACGCTGCCCGAGACGAGATCGAGGCTCACCGCATCGACCACGAGCCGCACCGCGTCGGTCTGCGTCACGTTGTCGTCGTCGTCGACCGTCTCGGCGAGGCCGAACTTGTACTGAAAGCCCGAGCAGCCGCCGCCCTCGACCGAAAGCCGCAGGATCGCTGGCTTGCCCTGCTTTTCGGCGATCGCGGCCACTCGCTTGGCGGCGGCGGGGCTGAGGGTTACGGTTTGCTGGTCCATAGCCGAAATGTAGGCGCCACGGGGCCTTGCGGCAAGCGCCCTGCACGTTGGAATTCGCGTGCCGCCCGCTCGTCAGGCGGTCTGGATGTAGCTGCGCATCGCCTCGGCTTCGCTCTCGATGGCATCGATCCGGTGCTTCACCAGGTCCCCGATCGAAACGAGCGCGATCATCGTCCCGTTTTCCATCACCGGCAGGTGCCGGAAGCGGCGGCGGGTCATCAGCGACAGCGCGGCGAGCACCGAGGTGCCGGGCTCCACCGTCACCGCGGGCGCGGTCATCACTTCGGCCACGGCCTTGTCGAGCACGCCCGGCCCATGTTCATGCAGCCGGTAGATCACGTCGCGTTCGGAGAAGATGCCGGCAAGCTTGTCACCGTCGAGCACGGGCAGCGCGCCGATGCGGCGTTCGGACAGCGTCGCCACCGCCTCGCTCACTTTCGTCGAGACCTGGCAGGTGAGGACGGGGTAGTCGCGGCCCTCGATAATACGACCTACAGTCATTCCATCGCTCCCATGTTTGTCGTGTTTCGCGAATGTAACACGAGCCGGCGGGCGCGCCAATCAGACCCGGGGCGCGAACGGGCCGTCCGTCCGGGGGGCTTGCGATAGGTCCGCACAATCGCCAATGACGGAACACGATGGTTCCACGCTCCCCTCTCGACGATCCGAACAACGCCGCCTTCGCCTGGGCGCGCTATCGCCGGATCATGCGCTGGATGATGCTTGCCACGCTGACGCTGGTGGGCGGCTCGATCTGGCTGCTCTATCGCAGCAACGGGCCCGTCTCGATCCATCTCTACATCGCCACCGCGCTCGGCCTCGGCTTCACCATGCTGCTCGCCTCCGCGCTGATGGGGCTGGTGTTCCTGTCGAGCGGAACCGGCCACGACGAATCGATCATCGATCCGCTGGAGGATGATCACGGCTGGAACTAGCGGTGGCGCGGTTCGGGCGGCGGTCCGACTCGTCAGCGGTTCCGGCCCGGGCCCGTTCTCGAAGCCTGCCTGCTCAGTCCTGCGCGGGTCGCAGTCGAAATTCCTCGACGGGCTGGCCGCCGATCAGGTGTTCCTGGATGATGCGCTCGAGCACCTCGGGCGTGCACGAGTGGTACCAGACGCCATCGGGCCAGACGACCGCGGTCGGCCCGGCAAGGCAGATCCGCAGGCAATCGGCCTTGGTCCGCGCGACGCCGCCGCCGCGTCCGTCGAGGCCGAGTTCCTTCAGCCGCTTCTTCAGGTATTTCCACGAGGCGGCGCCGACTTCGGGCTTGCAGCACTTGGCCTTCTGCGGTTCGGCGCAAAGGAAGATGTGGCGGCTGATGCCGCTGCCGCCCGCCTTGGCCAGCGCCTCGCTCGCCAGGGCGATTTCGCGTCGCGAGTTGCTCATGGCTCCAGCTTCCACGTATCGCAGCTCGTGGTCAATTCGGGCGAGAGCGGCGCGGGCCGGCCGCCCACGATATTGACCAGCGTGGCGCGCGCGAAGGCCATCGGCTTGCCGTTCTGGGTAACGAGCTGCGCCAGGGTCCGGCTGGTGCGCCCCACCGCCGCGACGCCGATGTGCATGTCGAGCTCGTCGAGCCCGGCTTCTCCCAGATATTCGATGTGCAGGCTGGCGACCATCGAGGTGCGCGTGCCGTCGCGCAGCGTCGTCTCGGTCGCGTGATGGAACTTGACCCGGCCGTGCTCGATGATCTGCGCCATCGCCGCGTTGTTGATGTGCAGATTGACGTCGAGGTCGCCGAACCGCGGCTCGATCGTGGTGTGATAGGGATAGCGCGCGGGATCGAGCAGCGCGGGATCGGGTCTGGCCATGCGCCTGGACGTAGGGTGCGCCGGCGCGGAGGTCCAGCCTCAGTCCTTCTTGCCCACGATCCTTGCGATCTCCGCGGCGACGAGCTGCTCGACCATCGGCGGCAGGTTCTTGTCGAGCCATTCGGCGAGCGCGGGGCGCAGCAGTTCGCGCACGAGGCCTTCGAGCGAGGTCTCGCCCGAACGGACGATCTGCGGCGGCGCGCCCGGCTTGGCGAGCATTGCCAGCGCGGCGAGCGATTCGCGCATGTTGGCCTGGGCCTCCGACGTGAGCAGCGGACCGGTCTCGCCGTCCTGGTCCTCGTCTTCGTCGAATTGATCCTCGAAGTCGCTGTATTCGGCCATCGCGCCGAGATCGAGCACGTCCTCTTCGGGGAAGGTCTCCGTCTCTTCGGCGGTCTTGGGATCGCTTACGCCTTCGGTCTCGCGGCGGTGCCGTTCCTGCGCCGCGCTGTCGCGGTTGTCGCGGGCGATGACCTTCTTGATCGAGTCGAGAATCTCCTCGACGGTCGGTTCTCCGGCCTGACGCATTCGCTTACCCCCTTGCGCGCGCTCGTTCACTGTTCCGGTATGTTCCCGTCCTGAACCGGCGTGTCAACGGTCCGAGTGGACCGGGCGACCGTGGCGCGATCATCGTCCCAGTCGAACCATTTCCCGCGTACGCGCCGATAGTTAACATCGGGATCATAAAGGCGCTCGAGCGAAAGGTCGAGGTCGCGCGCCTCGGCGCGACCCATCGCCGCCAGCAAGGTGAACCCGGCGACATAGGCGTTGCGCCGCGCCTGGACGAGGCGGACATTGGCGTCGAGCAATTCCTGTTCGGCATTGAGAATGTCGAGGATCGTGCGGTTGCCCACCGAGTTTTCGGCCCGCACGCCCTCCAGGCTGAGGTCGGCGGCGTCGACCGCGACCTGCTGCGAGCGGATCAGTTCGTTCGCCGCCATCCAGGAGGTATAGGCGGAACGGGTCTGCGCGATCACGTCGCGTTCGGTGGCGATCTCGGTCTCCAGCGCGGCGGAGGCCTGCGCCTGCGCCTGGCGGCGCTGCGCGGCCGGCAGGCCGCCCTGGAAGATCGGGATCGTGACCCTGGCGCCGGCCTGCGCGGTCTTTTCGGTCTGGTTGAACTGCGCCGAGGTCGGCCCGCCGAGCGTGTCGAAATAGTTGTTGTAGCCGCCCGAGGAATAGAGGCTCACCGTCGGCAGCCGGCCTGATCCGGCGACGTCGATGTCGTTCTCGGCGGCATCGACGCGCGCTTTGGCGGCGAGGATATCCGGGTTGTTCTCCAGCGCGATGGCGACCGCTTCCTGCGGCGTCTCGGGCAGGCCCGGCAGCGGCGGCGGCGGTTCGAGCGCCTCGGGCGCCTTGCCGACGAGTTGGATGTAGGTCTCGCGCGCGGCGGCGAGGTTGGCTTCGGCGGTCTGCAGGTCGCTCTGCGCGATCGCGCGCCGCGACTGCGACTGGGCGACGTCGGTGCGGGTGAGGTCGCCGATCTCGAAGCGGTCGCTGGTCGCTTGCAGGTTGACCTCGAGCACCTCGACGTTCTTGCGGTTGAGCCCGACGATCGCCGCGTTCTGGATCACGTCCATGTAGGCGGCGACGACTTGCGAGAAGATCGCGCTTTCCGTCCCGCGCACGTCGGCCTGCCCCGCCTCCACGCGGTTCTTGGCCGCCTTGACCTGGTTCTTGACCGCGCCGCCCGAATAGATCGGCACGCCGAGATCGACGCCGACCTGCAGCGCGCGTTCGGGCGCGGTGAAGCTGTTGGGGCTGCGCCTGACGAACTCGGAGTAGGTCGCATCGGCGCTGGCGTTGGGCAGGCCGCGCGCCCTGGCGATCGGCACGCCTTCGTCGGTCGCGCGTTGCTGCGCGCGCGCGCTTTCCAGCGTCGGATTGGTTTCGTAGGCGAGCACGAGCGCTTCGCGGAGCGTATCGGCGTGGGCCGATCCGGCGAAGGCGACGAGACCCGCCCCGGCCAGAAGGCCGGCGCGAAGCTGCCCCCAGGGCATGGTCAGAAGCTCCAGCGCCTTGGCGCGGCGAGTTCGGGAAGGACGGGAATGCCGATGTCGGCGAGCGGAAGCAGCGACACCATGCCCGCGGCCCTGCGGCCGACGGCGAGGCGGGTGATGCCGTTGACGACCTCGCCCGTCACGATCCGGCCGTGATCGGCGAGCCGCTCGGCGAGCGCATCGGGCAGGACCTCGATGGCGCCGTCGATCACGATCAGGGTGTAGCCGCCTTCGCCGGGGTGCGCGGCCTCGGCGGGAGGCACGGCGTCGAGCGAGCCCACGAGCGGGCGCAGCAGGGTGGCGAGGTAGCCTTCGCCGTCGCCAACGAGCAGCGCCTTGTCGCTCGCCTTCGGGTCCGCTTCGGCCAGCATCCGGCCGTGAACGAGCGGCGCGGCGAGCCAGCGTCCGTCGCCGAGCGGAATGGCGCGATCGATGTAGGCCGCGCCGCGCATGGCCTCAGGCACGAAGTCCTCGCGCGGCACCGCGGCCATCGCCGCCAGCACCCAGGGTTCGTTGACGCCGCTGGTCCGCAGCTGGCTGTCGATCATGGCGCGACGCGCCGCTTCCGATGAAACGGACGGCCGTGCTTCGGTCAAGGTCATCTTGCGCAGTTCCCTCATGCGCCCGCTTCGCGATAACGAGCCGATCTTTTCGATAGTCCGGCCTTCTATGACATGCGACCGGCGACGCCAAGCGCTTTGACGGAACGGCCCGGGTGTGCCTAGAGACGGATCGACGGACGACGGACCCGCTTCGACCGGGGCCGATCCGCGATCTCATGGACTGCGAAGGCGCGAGGAGCGAAGCAAAAATGGCTGAAATGGTGACGATCCGCGAGCAGGATCTGGTCGAAAGCATCGCCGATGCGCTCCAGTACATCAGCTATTTCCATCCGATAGACTACATCCGCGCGCTGGCCAAGGCCTGGGAGCGCGAGGCAAATCCGGCGGCCAAGGACGCCATGGCGCAAGTGCTCGCCAACTCGAAGATGTGCGCGCAGGGCCATCGGCCGATCTGTCAGGACACCGGCATCGTCAACGTCTTCCTCAAGTGGGGCCAGAACTGCCGCCTCGAATCGGACAAGTCGCTGCAGGAGGTCGTCGACGAGGGCGTGCGCCGCGCCTATCTCCACCCCGAGAACAAGCTGCGCGCCTCGATCGTCGCCGACCCCGCCTTTACCCGCCGCAACACCAAGGACAATACGCCTTGCGTGCTCTCGGTCGAGATGGTGCCGGGCGACACGGTATCGGTCGACGTCGCGGCCAAGGGCGGCGGCAGCGAGAACAAGTCCAAGTTCAAGATGATGAATCCCAGCGATTCGATCGTCGACTGGGTGCTCGAGATGATCCCGCAGATGGGCGCGGGCTGGTGCCCGCCCGGACAGATCGGCATCGGCATCGGCGGCACCGCGGAGAAGGCCGTGGCGCTGGCCAAGCAGTCGCTGATGGACGAGATCGACATGCACGAACTCAAGGAACGCGGGCCCAGGACCGACATCGAGAAGCTGCGCGTCGAACTCTACGACAAGGTCAACGCGCTCGGCATCGGCGCGCAGGGGCTGGGCGGGCTGACCACGGTGCTCGACGTCAAGATCCACGAATGGCCCTGCCATGCCGCGGGCAAGCCGGTGGCGATGATCCCGAACTGCTCGGCGACGCGCCACGCGCACTTCACGCTCGACGGATCGGGGCCGAGCTTCCTCGAGGTGCCCAAGCTCGACGAATGGCCCGATGTCACCTGGTCTCCCGACAAGGAAGCCAAGCGCGTCGATCTCGATACGCTGACGCATGAGCAGGTGATGAGCTGGAAGCACGGCGACCGCCTGTTGCTCAACGGCAAGATGCTCACCGGTCGCGACGCGGCGCACAAGCGCATCCAGGACATGCTGGAAAAGGGCGAGGAACTGCCCGTCGATTTCAAGGGGCGCGCGATCTACTACGTCGGCCCGGTCGATCCGGTCGTCGGCGAAGTGGTCGGACCCGCCGGGCCGACCACCGCGACGCGGATGGACAAGTTCACCGACATGATGCTCGACCTCGGGCTGCTGGCGATGATCGGCAAAGCCGAGCGCGGGCAGGGCGCGACCGACGTCATCGCCAAGCACAAGGTCGCCTATCTCATGGCCGTGGGCGGCGCCGCCTATCTCGTCGCGCGCGCCATTCGCGAGGCCCGGGTGCTCGCCTTCGAGGATCTCGGGATGGAGGCGATCTACGAGTTCACCGTGCAGGACATGCCGGTGACCGTCGCGGTCGATTGCGAGGGCAACAACGTCCATCGTCTCGCGCCGCTGCACTGGAAGGACAAGATCGCCAGGGAAAGCCTTCTGGCCTGACGGAGGGGGCATGTCGCCTGCCGGAAGCAGTGGCCCGGGCCGGCGCGGCGGGGCAATCGACCAATCGCCGATTCGCCCCGACCAGCGCGCTGGCGGCGGCGCGCGCGCGAGCCTATTCCGGCAGGTCATGAACCAAACCAACGAACGGCCGCAGGTGCCCACCCGGCTGGTACTGGCGTCGCTGATCGCGCTTTGGGCCTGTTACTTCATCGTTGCTACGCTGCGCTGGTACTATTTCGGCTACGGCCTCGACTGGCCGGTGGTCTCGCGGCGGCTGACGATCTGCATCATCTCGATGCTGCTCATGGCCGCACTCTGGCCGCTGTTGCAACTCCTCGACAACCGCTCGACCGCCACGCGCATCATCGTCGTGGTCATCGGTGCGCTGCCGGTCAGCCTCGCGCTGGGGGCGATCAACGAGGCGGTCTTTTCGGACATCAGCGAGAAGCTGGCGGCCGAAAGCACGCAGAGCGAGGGCAACGTGCGTATCCGGCGCGACGGCGAGGGCAACCTGCTGGTCGACCTGCCGCCCGCGCCCCCGCCGCCGCCCGAGGCGCCGCCGCCGCCCGAGGCGCCGCCTCCCGGCGACACGGTTTCGGTCGCGCCTCGGGCGCCCGGCGAAAGGGCCGGGGCGCCGCAGATCACGATCAAGCCCTCGAGATCGGAATACGACGAGGACGGCAAGCGCTGGGCGATGATCGCCGACACCGCCTTCGGCCGCTACTTCCTCGTGCTGGCCTGGGCGGCGCTCTATTTCGCGCTGGTCAAGGCCGAGGAGGCGCGCGCCGCCGAGCGCCGCGAGAGCGAGTTCCGCCGCGCCGCCGAGGCCGCCGAACTGCGCTCGCTGCGCTATCAGGTCAATCCGCACTTCCTGTTCAACACGCTCAACTCACTCTCGGCGCTGGTGATGACCGGGCGGCAGGACGATGCCGAGCAGATGATCCAGACGCTCTCGACGTTCTATCGCCATACGCTGTCGGGCGATCCCACCAACGACCTGCCGCTCGGGGACGAGATCGAGCTTCAGGAACTCTACCTGCAGATCGAGGCGGTGCGCTTTCCCGACCGGCTGCTGACGCGAATCGATATTGACGAAGCCGCAGCCGATGCAATGGTGCCCGGCATGATCCTGCAGCCCATCGTCGAAAATTCGGTCAAGTACGCCGTCGCGACCACCCGCGAGCCGGTGACGATCTCGATCGCCGCGATCTGCGAGGACGATGTGCTGGCGATCACCGTGGCCGACGATGGTCCGGGCCGTCCGAACAGCCAGGCCAAGGGCTGCGGCATCGGCTTGCAGAACGTGCGCGACCGCCTCGCGACCCGCTTCGGCGACGCGGCCTCGCTCACCTTTGGGCGGCGCGCGGGCGGCGGCTTCGCGACCACGCTGCGCGTTCCCCTGGTGCGCGGGCATGACTGAGCCGCTGCGCGCCCTGATCGTCGACGACGAACCGCTCGCGGTCGAGCGCCTGCAGGTGATCTGCGCGCGGCTCGACAACGTCTCGGTGATTGGCACCGCGAGCGACGGGCAGGCGGCGCTGCGGCTGATCGAGGCGCTCGGGCCCGACATCGTCCTGCTCGACATGACCATGCCCGAGACCGACGGGCTCGGGGTGGCGAGACAGCTCGGGACCACCGACAATCCTCCGGCGATCATCTTCGTCACCGCGCACGACGAATTCGCGGTCGAGGCCTTCGATCTCGATGCGGTGGATTATGTTCTCAAGCCGGTCTCGCCCGACCGCCTCGAACGCGCGATCGCGCGCGTGATCCTGCGGCGCGGCGCAAGCGAGGGCGAGGAAAGTGCGGCGCCGGAAAGCCGGTGGCTCGAGGAATTCTGGGTGCCGCACCGCTCGGAACTGGTGCGCATCGCGGCCGCGCAAGTGCAGCGGATCGACGCCGAGCGCGACTATGTCCGGCTTCACGTCGGCGGCCAGAGCTATCTGCTGTTGCAGACGATCACGAGCCTCGAAGAAAAGCTCGATCCCGACCAGTTCATCCGCATCCACCGCTCGACGATCCTGCGGCGCGATTACGTCAAGGGCCTGCGCCACGAAGGGCTGGGCGTGTGGTCGGCGGAGACCGAGGACGGCGAGGCCCTGCGCATCGGCCGGACCTATCTGCCCAACGTAAAAAAAATGGCGGGCCGCTAGACCCGCCAGTTTTTCTGGCACTTCTTCTTATGGGACCTCGGTCGTGGGGCGGGCGAGACCCCGCCGGCGGCGTCAGCCGCCAAGGCGGGCGTCCTCGACCAGCATCGCCATCGTCGTTTGGGCGCCGGCCTTGGCCTTGTTGTAGCAAGCCATGGTCTGCGGCGAATTCATGCGGGTGCTGGTGATCGAGACGTCGTAGCCGCAGGCCTTCTTGGCGGCGCGGTCGATACGGCGCTCGAGCGTCTTCTGGCCCTCGACGCTCGCCAGGTTCAGGTCGGCGTAGGAAACGGCGATGTCCTTGGCGAAGGCGGGCGCGGCCGAAAGGGTGACGGCGGCGGCGGCAAGGGCGGTCAGGGTCTGCTTCATCATGGTAACTTTCCTCCTCTGAATGAGCCGGTCCGGTGGGGGGTACCGACCGTCTCGATGATTGTGTTCTGACCGATCGCGGCGGGCGATTCACGCGGCCCTCGACCAAGTCCGTCGCGGCTCGACAAGAGGCGGCGCGGGGCGACGAACGACTTGTCGGGACGACGAACGACTTGGTGAAAGTTGCGTGACGGCGGACGGCGAATCGCGCATCGTTGCTTCGGGGATTGATCGCGCGAAGCCGCTGGCCTTGGCGGGCCCGGCTCAATACAACGAGCGGCAATGGCCATCGCCCTGCTGTTCTGTCTTGGAGTTCTCCATTTCGCCGCGCACAAGGCGGTGCTCGAAAGCGGGCATCGCCTGCTCGGCGACATGGACTGGTATCTCGGCCTGCTCGGCGGGCGCATCAGCCTGCTCGTCGAGTACGTCATGCTCGCGGGCGCGATGCTGATGACCGATGCCGGCTCGGTCGGCTGGGCCTGGGGCTATGCCGCCTATTCGGCGCTCAGCGGTCTTTCCGCCTGGCTTATCCTGACCCGGCGGGTGTAATGGGAACCATGCCCGCCACTTGCTCATTTCGAGCGGCATGACGGAAATCTCGGACACGATCTGGCTCGTCTACAACGAGGCCAGCGGCAGCAACGACGAACGCTCGCTCGCCGAACTGGAAGAGGCGATCGCGGCCGCGGGCTGCGAGATCGTGGGCCGCACCTGTTTTCCCGACGATCCGGCGCCCGGGCCGTCCGATCTCGATGCCGCCGGCGCGGGTGTGCTCGCGATCTTCGGCGGCGACGGAACCATCAGTTCGGTCATCCGGGGCGTCTACGGCTGGGGCGGCGCGGTGCTGCCGCTGCCGGGCGGGACGATGAACCTGCTCTCGCGACGGATGCATGGCGACGATGCCATGCCAAGCGAGATCCTCGCGCGCATCGGCCGCGGCAAGGCGCGCAAGACGCGCCCCTCGCTGATCCGCTCGCGCCATGGCGACGGGCTGACCGGCGTGCTGGCGGGGCCGGGCACCGAGTGGAACGAAGTGCGCGAGGCGATGCGCGAGGCCAACCTGCTCGAAATGCTGACCTCGACCACCGAGGCCATCGCCTGGTCGGCGAACGGGCCCAAGGTGGCCTGTCGCGACGTCGATTGCGGCCGGCCCGAGGGCTATGCGGCGATCACCATCAATCCCGAGGACGAGGGGCTTCACGTCAAGGGCTATTTCGCCGAGACCATCGGCGACTACGCGCGCCACGGCGTCGCGTTGCTGCAACACGACTTCCGTAACGGTCCCCATGACGATCTGGGCCGTCACGAGACGATCCGGCTGGTGTGTCCCGCGGGCGAGCCCATGGGACTGCTGATCGATGGCGAACCCTTCGACGGCGCGGCCGAGGAGGTGTTTCGGCTGGTCCCCAGCGAAATCGACATAGTGACGACGAGCGATGCACGGTAGGGTACAGGATATGCGGCAAGAGCCGGTGAAGCTATTTCACCTCAGCGACATCCATTTCGGCCTCGAGGACCCCAGGGCGCTCGAATGGGTCGAGGACTGCATCGCGTCGGAGCGACCCGACGCGGTGGTCATCACCGGCGACCTGACGATGCGCGCGCGCCATCGCGAGTTCAGGGCGGCCTGCGAATGGATCAGCGCGCTCGACGTGCCGGTCACGGTCGAGATCGGCAATCACGACATGCCCTATTTCAATCCCATCGAGCGCTTCTTCGATCCTTACAAGCGGTTTCGCGGCATCCGCTCGGTGGTCGAGGCCGAGCTGGACCTGGGCGATATCGCGATCGTCCCGCTCAAGACGACCGCGCGCGCGCAGTGGCGGACCAACTGGTCGAAAGGCTGGATCACGCGGCCCGCGCTCGCGAAGACGCTCGCCCACATCGACGCCTTGCCCGAGGGCACGCGCGTGCTGGTCTCGGCGCACCATCCGCTGGTCGAGGTCAATCACCACGGCAACGTGCTCACCAAGCGCGGCGGCCACGCGCTCGAGGAGCTGGCGAGGCGCAAGGTCCTCGGCGTGATGACCGGCCACGTCCACGATCCGTTCGATCTCGTCGAGCAGACGCCGAGCGGACCGGTGCGGATGATCGGCGCGGGCACCTTGTCGAAGCGCATCCGCTCGACGCCGCCGAGCTTCAACCAGATCCTGGTGACCGATCAGGCGGTGCTGGTCGAGGCGCGCAATCTCGAGCATGTCGCGACCCCCGACATGCAGATCGACGACGTGCCCGAGGACGCGATGCCGCCGCGCAAGCCCGGCGAGCCGGTCTCGCCGGTGGGCGCGGTGCCGCCGGTCGATCCGCCGGTCTACTGAGCGCGAACGAAAAAACCGCGCCGAAGGCCGGCGCGGTTTCTCCCTCATGATCTCGCCCCGCGGGGGGACGGAGCGAGCCTCCTCTAGTTGTAGTCGTGGTCGATCGATCCGACGCCGTTGATCGAGCTGCGCAGCTTCGCGGGCTTCTTGTGCAGCGTGACGTTGCCGACGCCGTTGACTTCGACGTCGACGAACCCGGTGGCGGCGATGCTGACCGATCCCGCGCCGTCGACGCGCACGGTGGCGTCCTCGACTTCGAGCTTGTCGAGATCGAGATCGCTCGCGCCCTCGGCCTTGACCCAGACCTGGCGGACCTTGCCGTCGGCATCGAGATCGATCGCGCCTTCCGATTTCAGCCGGAACTGGTCCTGTTGCATGCCCGACAGCGTGACGTCACCGGGCGCTTCCATGTCGAGCGCGGCGATCTGCGGCGCGACGATGGTGACGTCGAGCCCGTGGCGCAGCCGGCCGTCGCCCTTGAGCGAGAGGCGGCCGTTCTCGAAGACCAGCCGGTCGACGGCCTCGGCGGGACCCGAGACGACCATCTTCGATTCGGGGCCGCGGCTGAAGTGCAGTTCGACCGGAACTTCCATGGTCAGCGTCTGGCCGCCGTCGACCGTGAAGTCGCGCGACTTCTTCGGGCCCTTGTATTCCTCGCCCAGCGTCCAGGCGAACTCGGTCTCGCCGCGCAGCGCGCTGCGCAGGTCGTTACCGCCCGTGACGTAGGCGAGAGCGAAGGCGACGACGCACAGAGCCACGCCGCTGGCGAAGACGATGAGTAGCTTTCTAATCATGACATGCCTCCCTTTTCAGGCGTCGTCGGACTTGATGGCGGGCTCGATCACCCGATAGTGCAGGCGGCCGAACCAGAGCAGCGCGTTGATCACCCAGATCGACACGATCGTGAGCAGCGCGCCCGCCGCGATCGATCCGCCCATGAGGCCCAGGCCGGCGAAGATCGCCGCGAGCGCGCCTCCGGGAAAGCCCTGGAACGGGCCGACGATGAGCACGAAGCCGCCGCTCACGAAAATGGCGAAAATCGCGACGTAGAAGGCGAAGATCACCCCGATCACGCTGAGCACGATGGGCAGCAGGATCAGGATGTCGATCGTTGCCAGGCCCATGAAGCCGATGATCGCGGCAAAGGCCGAGGACGGCGAGCGGTCGGTCTGCCAGTTGCGCAGGCCCGCCTCGAAGCGAAGCTCGCGGGCGAGGCGGCTCGGATCGCCGAGCGCTTGTGCTACCTCCTGCTCCGAACGGCCTTCGGCCGCGCCGGAATCGAAGTGCGCTTCGTAGTCGGCGACGATCTCGGCAACGTCCTGGGACGTCATGCCTTTGAGCCCCGCCTTGAGGCGCCGGATGAACTCGTTACGCGTCATGGGCTTCCTCCGATTCTCCTGGAGCGGCCGCCTGCGGGCCGATCAGCCCGTCGACGGCGCGGGTGAACGCCCGCCATTCGGCGACTTGCGCCGCGAGCCTGGCGTGGCCGGTCTCGGTGATCTTGTAATACTTGCGCGGCGGGCCCGAGGGCGATTCCTCGAGATAGGTCGCGACGAGGCCCTCGGACTGCATCCGCCGCATCAGCGGGTAGATCGTCCCTTCGCCCATATCGACCGCGTCGGCGAGCTTGCTCGCGATCTCGTAGGCATAGCTGTCGCCACGCGAGAGAAGCGCGAGCACGCAGAGGCCGAGAACGCCTTTCTTCAACTGGGTCTCGATGACTTCGGACACGAATCACCTCCTGTGGATGAGAGGTGTCTATCGCAAGGTAGGGTGTAACGCAAGGTACCATGTGAAAAAAGATTCAGTGCCAATGCAAGGTATCTTGCAATTACGAGGTATCGTGCGGTGTCTTGCGCGGTTTGCCGAAATTTGGCCACGGTCTAGCGGCACCTCGGAGCCATGCTATCCATTGCCGCAGCCGCATTTCCGGACGATGCCGAGGTCGTTCTCGCGATCTGGTGGGAGTTCGTCGCGAGTTCGAGCGTCAGCCTCGATTTCCAGGGCAACGATGCAGAGTTCGCCGATCTTCCCGGCAAGTATGCGCGGCCCGACGGCGGCGTGCTTCTCGGCAAGGCGGGCGTCGACGTCGCGGGCTGCGTCGCGCTACGCAAGGTCGAAGCGACGATCTGCGAGATGAAGCGGCTCTACGTCAGGCCTGCCTGGCGGGGCACGGGCCTCGGTCGCGCTCTGGTCGGCGCCGTCATCGCCGAAGCGCGAAACGCGGGCTATGAAGAGATGCGGCTCGACGTAATGCCCCACTCGCAGGCCGCGCGTCGGCTCTATCGCGATTTCGGCTTCGGCCCGGCCGCCCCTGTTACCTACAACCCCGTGGCCGGTGCGCAGTTTCTCGGTCTGCGCCTCATCTGAAATCGCGCGCAAAGAACGTCGCCCGGAGCGAAGCGCGCAAAAGAGAAGGGGCCGCGGTTGCCCGCGACCCCTGGGTGCAGTCGGATGTTTCGAAGTCTTAGCGCTTCGAGAACTGGAAGCTGCGGCGGGCCTTGGCGCGACCGTACTTCTTGCGCTCGACCACGCGGCTGTCGCGGGTGAGGAAGCCGGCGGTCTTGACCGTGCTGCGCAGCGCGGGCTCGTACTTCGACAGGGCCTGGCTGATGCCGTGCTTGACGGCGCCGGCCTGTCCCGAGAGCCCGCCGCCCTTGACGGTGGCGACGACGTCGTACTGCTCGGCGCGGTCGGTGATCGCGAAAGGCTGGTTGATGACGAGGCGCAGCGTCGGACGCGCGAAGTAGACTTCCTGGTCACGGCCATTGACGGTGATCTTGCCGCTGCCGGGCTTCAGCCAGACGCGGGCGACCGCGTCCTTGCGGCGGCCGGTGGCATAGGCGCGGCCCTGCGCGTCGAGTTCCTGCTCGCGCAGCGGCGTGGTCGGGGCGGCGGGAACGGCCTCGATGGTCTCGGCGCCCTCGGGCGCGTCGCCGGTGAGATCCTTGAGTTCGGACAGGCTCTGGACGGTATCGGTGTCGGACATTACGCGCCCACCTTGTTCTTGCGGTTCATGGAAGCAACGTCGAGCGGCTGGGGCTGGGTGCCCGCGTGCGGATGCTCGGCGCCGGCATAGAGGTGCAGCGCGCGCATCTGGTCGCGGCCGAGCGGGCCGCGCGGGATCATGCGCTCAACCGCCTTTTCGAGCACGCGCTCGGGGAAACGGCCGTCGAGCACCTTCTCGGCGGTCACGCCCTTGATGCCGCCGGCATAGCCGGTGTGCTTGTAATAGGTCTTGGTCGCGCGCTTGTTGCCGGTAAAGCGCACCTTGTCGGCGTTGATCACGACGACGTGATCACCGCAATCGACGTGCGGGGTGAAGCTCGGCTTGTGCTTGCCGCGCAGCAGGTCGGCGATGACGACCGCGAGGCGGCCGACCACGAGACCTTCGGCATCGATCAGATGCCAATTCTTTTCCACCTCGGCCGGCTTGATCGACCGGGTGACCTTGGTAAGCGCCTTCATGGCTGGTCTATCCCTATGTATGTTCGCGTCGACCGAGCGTGCCGGATGATCGGCCCACGGTCGGGAAGGCGCGCCAATCGTCGAAACCGGCTCGCAAGTCAAGCGAAACAGGGGTTTTGCGCGGAGGTAAAATAATACCTCACGGAATCTCACCCGATCGGCGCGAGGGTCCAGCGCTCGGTTGCCACCATGTCGCGGCCGCCCAGCCGCGTGGTCACTCGACGCACGAAATCCGAAAGCAATCCCGTGCGATCGTCGGCATCGGCCTCGATATCGACGATGAACGCCGCGCCAGCGTTGCCCTGAGAGGAGGCGCGGCGCGCGCCCGTCGCCGGCCGGAAGAGATCGACGGGCCATTCGGTGCGAGTCGGACTGCGCGCGATCCCGTCGACGAAGGCGGAGGCGGTGCGCGCTTCGCTTCGGGACAGATCGGCCGAGCGGATCATCGCGCGCGCCGCCGCCTGCGCGCGCGGATCGAGCGTGGCGGCACGTTCGGTCTTTCCGGCGAGCAGCCGGCCCTCGGCATCGAGCCGCATCGGGAACAGCCCGGTATCGGGCCGGGCGCGCTCCAGCGCGGCGAGTGCTTCCAGCTTCGCGGGCACCTCGACCTTGACCGACAGCAGCTTGCCCTCGATCCGGTAGCCGCCGGAATCGGGAAGGAACCGGATCTCGTAGGTGCGCCGGGCGCGGACCAGCTTGCCGTCGAACAGTGTCCGCTCGACGGTCCGGGTCAGCAGCATCGGGCTTTCGGGCGGCGCGAAGGTCGTCGCCGGAGGGCCGGACTGCGCCGAGAGCGGCGTGGCGCAGGCCAGCGCCGCAACGAGGAGCAGTTCGCTCGCGAGACGCATCATGGCACCCATCAGGTCCCCAGCGCCGCGAGCCAGGCGCGCGTCGCCGGCGCCGCCGCGTCGCAGCGCCAGCCGACCACAGCCGGGTCCTCGTAGGGATGGAGTTCGGCGAGGCGGTCCACGGCCGCCGCCAAGAGATCGCCATTGGTCTTGAGCACGGCCACGACTTCGTCGGCGCTTTGGGTCTGCCCCTTCCAGACGAAAAGCGAGCGAACGCCCGAAACGATGTTGCCGCAAGCCGCAAGCTCGTGTTCGAGCATCCAGGTCACGGCCCGGCTCGCCGAATCAATATCGGGGAACGGCGCCCAGATCATCGCCGCGACGGCATCGGATACGGGCTCGGTCACAGGCGCCTGCCGAGGGCATGGGCGCCCCAGACCGTCGCGGCGACCAGCAGCGCGCCGGTCAACTGGTGCGCCGCGGCCAGCCAGAGCGAGACGCCCGACCAGACCGTGGCGATGCCCAGCAGGATCTGCGGCCCGAAGGCGCAATGGATCGCGACCGAGACGTCGCGGCGGTGCACGCCACGCAGGCGCCGGGCCATCACCACCAGCACGAACACGGTGACCCAGGCCCACCAGCGGTGGATGAAATGGACGAGGTAGGGATCGGAAACGAGCGCGCCCGCCGACCATTCCACGCCCTCGGGAAAGAGGCTGCCCTGCATCAGCGGCCAGGCGTCGAGGCTGAACCAGCCCGCGCCGGCGACGACGCCCGCGCGCAGCCCGGCGAGAAGCGCGCCGTAGAAGAGCTGGATCGCGAGCACCACGAGCGGGACGATCCCGGCGCGATTGAGCCGCGACGGCGCCTGGCCGTGTTCGAGCCGGCCGAGGTCGAGCGCGGTCCATACCAGCCCGCCCAGCGTCGTCAGCGCGACGAGCAGGTGCGCGGCGAGCCGGAAATGGCTGACCTTGACGTCGGCCGAAAGGCCCGAGGAAACCATCCACCAGCCAACCGCGCCTTGCAGCCCGCCGAGCGCGAGCAGGGCCAGAAGGCGCGGCTTGTAGCCGAGCGGTATCGTCCCGCGCATCCAGAAGAACGCGAGCGGCAGCGCGAAGGCAAGGCCGATCAGCCTTGCCAGCAGGCGGTGAACCCATTCCCAGAAATAGATGAACTTGTACTGCGCGAGCGTCATGCCCGCCGGACCGTTCACCTCGACATATTGCGGGATGCGCTTGTAGGCGTCGAACTCGGCCTGCCACTGCGCGTCGCTCAAGGGCGGGATCGCGCCGGTCACCGGCTTCCATTCGGTGATTGAAAGGCCCGATTCGGTCAGCCTCGTGATGCCGCCGACGACGACGATGGCGATGACCATGCAGGCGACGCAGATCAGCCAGAGCCGCATCGGCCGAATGTCATCGCTGGTCCCGATGATCGGGCGACTGTCGGATAAACTCATGCGGCGACGTCCTGCGCCCTCATGCCAGCGAGTTCAAGAGGGTGCGGTCGGGCTTGCAATTTGATGATATACTATTACACAGCCAAGACCATGCGCGATGCCCTGTCCCATCTCCGTGATCGGCTCGATCACACCGGCCTGCTGCTGTCGGGGCTGTGCGCCGTCCATTGCGTGCTCAGCGTCGTGATCGTCTCCGCGCTGGGCCTCGGCGGGCAATTCCTGCTCGACCCGCATATCCATGAGGTCGGTCTCGCGCTGGCGCTCGCGATCGGTGGTATCTCGCTCGGCTTTGGCGTCCTGCGCCACGGGCGGCTGGGACCTTTGCTCATCGGGGCGGCGGGTCTGGCGCTCATGGCGGCGGCCATCTCGGTTCCGCACGGCACCGGGGAGGCCGCGCTGACCGTCATTGGCGTGGCGCTGGTGGCCCTGGCGCACATCAGGAACTTGCGCCCGCAGACGTGAACGCTATCTGCGAGACTATGCCGCAGGATCTCCAGCTTACCGTCAACGGCGAATCGCACCGGATCGCATCGGGTGCCAGCATCGCCGATCTCGTCATGCGTCTCGACCTCGATCCCGCCAAGGTGGCGGTCGAGCGCAACGGCACCGTCGTGCCGCGATCGACGCTCGCCTCGGCCGGACTCGGCAACGGCGACGTGCTCGAAATCGTCCACTTCGTCGGCGGCGGCGATCATGCCGGTCCGGCGCCGGACACCTGGAGCGTGGCCGGGCGCACGTTCCGTTCGCGCCTGATCGTCGGCACCGGCAAGTACAAGGACTTCGCGCAGAACGCCGCCGCGCTCGAGGCGAGCGGGGCTGAGCTCGTCACCGTCGCGGTGCGCCGCGTCAACGTGTCGGACCCAAAGGCGCCGATGCTTACCGATTACATCGATCCCAAGAAGGTAACCTACCTACCCAACACCGCGGGCTGCTTCACCGCCGAGGAGGCGATCCGCACGCTGCGCCTCGCGCGCGAGGCGGGCGGCTGGGACCTGGTCAAGCTCGAGGTGCTGGGCGAGGCGCGTACGCTCTATCCCGACATGCGCGAGACGCTGAAGGCGACGGAAGTGCTTGCCAAGGAAGGCTTTTCGCCGATGGTCTACTGCGTCGACGATCCGATCGCGGCCAAGCAGCTCGAGGAAGCCGGCGCGGTCGCGATCATGCCGCTGGGCGCGCCGATCGGCTCGGGCCTCGGCATCCAGAACCGCGTGACGATCCGCCTCATCGTCGAGGGGGCCAGCGTTCCGGTGCTCGTCGACGCGGGAGTGGGGACCGCGTCGGATGCGGCCGTGGCGATGGAGCTGGGTTGCGAAGGCGTGCTGATGAACACCGCGATCGCCGAAGCGAAGGACCCGATCCGGATGGCGCGCGCGATGCGGCTGGCCGTCGAGGCGGGACGCGACGCCTACCTCGCCGGACGCATGGCGACGCGCAAGTACGCCGATCCGTCGAGCCCGCTGGCGGGTCTTATCTGAGGCTTACAGGGCCCCCACGCAGTGCCCCGCTGGCATGGTTAACGGCTTGGCAACGCAGCTGTGTTCAATTGGCGTCGCAGGGACGGGCAGGTCCTTGTGTCGCATAAGGTCACGAACATGGGTCACACGGGTACCGCGAGCCTCACGATCAGCGAGCTGCGCGAATTCGCGAGCTTCAACGCGAGCGAGCAACGCTACATCAAGTGCAGTCTCGATGTCGGCCTCGGCCGTCAGGACGCCGTCAAGCTCTGGGCGCGCGATGGCGACGAAGTCGCCGCGATTCGCGCGCAATACGCGGCCTATGAAGACCTGCGCGCGCTGCGTTCGATGATCCCCGACAGCGACGATTACGACGGCGTCGAGACCTTCATGGGCAAGCTCGTGCGCGTTTCCGCCTTCGACCTTTCGCAGAACAAGCTGGCGAGCTTCTCGGCCTATCGCTTCTTGTACGAGCGGCTGCTCGGTGCGAGCGTGCGTCAGTGGCTTCCCGGCGCGTTCTGCGGCGCTGCCGCGCTGCCGCTGATCCGCCCCGACCGGCGCAAGCTGCTGCTGCACTCGATCAGCGAGGCCGCCGCGACCGCGCCCGGCTGGTCGGACCGCGAGCCGAGCTTCTTTCCCGAATGGATCGAGAAGGAAGCCGCCTGAGGCGGCAGCCGACGGGAGGGCGTCCCTGCCGCTCCGCGCCCCGCCGCCGGGCGCTAGGCCGCCTGCGCCTCATGCGGTTCTTCGCGGGCGCCGGCGAGAACGCGCTGCACGAAGTCGAGCTTGGCGACGATCATATCGGACAAATGGAACGGGTAGAGGTCGGGCAGGCCCATGCTGCGGTTCATCGCATTCATCGCGAACGAAAGCGGCCCCATCGCCTCGGCGAGCGTCTTCGCGTCCGCGCTGTAGGGATCGAAGCCCAGCGACACGTCGAATTCCTTGCGCCGCCCGTATGGCGATGACGGTGCGAGATCGAAGCCGTCCGCGGTCGCCAGCACGTCGACCATGTGCAGGTAGTGCGCGAAGGTTTCGGCGAAATCCTCCCAGGGATGCATCGTCGCGTACTGGCTGACGTAGTCGTCGGTCCAGACCTTGCCGCGCTCGCCGTAGTGCTCTTGCATTGATTGCTGGTAATCGACGCGCTCGTCGCCGAACAATTCGCGGCATGCGGCCAGCGCGTCCTCGTCGGTTTCGACGAGCCGCGACCAGAAATGATGGCCGACCTCGTGGCGGAAATGGCCGAGCAGCGTGCGATAGGGCTCGCCCATCTTGTGGCGGATGCGCTCGCGCTCGGCATCGTCCGCCTCGATCAGGTTGAGCGTGACGAGGCCGCTGTCGTGCCCGGTCGCGATCTGCGGATTGCCCGCCTGCTCGGCCGCCGGATCGTAGAGGAAGTCGAAGGCGAGGCCCTGCACGCCCGGCCGTTCCTGAGCCTTGGTCTCCAGCGGCAGGCCGAGCTTGAGCAAGGTGTGGAACAGCCGGCGCTTGGCTTCCTCGATCTTGGCCCAGCGCGGCGGCACCGAGGGTTCGGTGATGTCGGGAATCGTGCGGTTGTGCCGGCAGGCGCGGCACATCGGGGTGTGGTCGTCGGTGGCGACGAGCCAGTTGCAGATGCCGTAGTCGTTGTTGTTGGCGCATACGACCACATCCGCCTTCTCGCCGTCGATGTCGCGCCAGACGGTCGCGTTGTCGGCGAGGAAGCGGAACCCGTCGAGCGCGGGATCGTAGCCCAGCGTCGCCCGGCATCCGGGACAGACCCGGACTTCGAAATGATTGAGGCGATGACAATTGGGGCAGGCGTAGGGGCGCATTTGACTTTGATCCGAAACGGCGCCCGGTCGCGGGCGATATCGGCCATGGGAACGTCATGCGCGGCGTTCCGTTCCCGTTTCGGCGCAGCGCCTGCCGCGCCTAGCTCTTGTACAGCGCGTCGAGCCGGGGGCCGTAGCGTTCCTTGAGCTTGTGGCGGCGGATCTTGAGGCTCGGCGTCATTTCCTCGTTCTCGATCGCGAAGGCCTCGTCGGCGAAGATGAACTGACGCACCTTCTCGACGACTGAAAGGTCGAGGTTCACCCGGTCGATCGCCGCGCGCACCGCGGCGCGGAATTCGGCGGTCGCGCTCAGCACCGCCATGTCCTGCGGCTGGCCGTTGGCCTGGGCCCAGACATCGGCCCATTCGGGATCGGGCACGATCAGGCCGACGAGATAGGGGCGCCGGTCGCCGCTCACCATCGCCTGGGCGATCTCGGGTTGCAGCGTGAGCATCGTCTCGACCTTCTGCGGCGAGACGTTGTCGCCCTTGTCGTTGACGATCATGTCCTTCTTGCGGTCGGTGATGCGGATGCGGCCCTTCTCGTCGATATGGCCGATGTCGCCGCTGTGCAGCCAGCCGTCCTTGAGCACCGCGCGCGAGGCCGCCTCGTTGGCCCAGTAGCCGTGCATCACCAGCTCGCCGCGCACGAGGATCTCGCCGTCCTCGGCGATCTTCACTTCGGTTCCGTGGAGCGGCGGGCCCACGGTGTCCATCTTGATCCCCGCGCCGGGCCGGTTGCAGCTAATCACCGGGCCGGCCTCGGTCTGGCCGTACCCTTGCAGCAGTGTCAGCCCCATCGACTGGAAAAAGCCGCCGAGACCCGGATTGAGCGGCGCGCCGCCCGAGACGAGCGCCTTGAGCCGCCCACCGAACTTGGCCCGTATCTTGGGCCGCAGCGTCCGGTCGAGCATCAACGAAAGCACGCTGTCGCCCGGGCGCCACTTGCGCCGAGCCTTGCGCGAGCCGATGCCGATCGCGCAGTCCATCAGCAGCTTGGGCACCTTGCCCTGCTTCTCGATCTGCTTGGCGATGCGCGTGCGCAGCACTTCGAACAGGCGCGGCACCACGACCATGATGGTCGGCTTCACCTCCTCGATATTGCCGGCGAGCTTGTCGAGCGCCTCGGCGTAGTAGATCTGCGCGCCGAGCCCGATCGGCAGGTATTGTCCGCCAGTGTGCTCGTAGGCGTGGCTGAGCGGCAGGAACGAGAGGAACACCTCGTCCTCCCACGCGAAGTCCTCGGCGATGATCCGCGCGCAGCCGTCGACATTGTGCAGGATCATGCCGTGGTGCTGGCGCACCCCGCGCGGCGCGCCGCCGGTACCGCTGGTGTAGATCAGGCAGGCGAGGTCGCCGCGCCCGATCCGGGCGATCCGTTCCCCGACCGCCGCTTCGGCCGCGAGCGCGTCGCCGAGGCCCAGCGCGTGCCAGTCGTGCACGGTGAAACCGCCGCCCTGCATCTGCCGGACCGGCTCCATCGCGATGACGAACTGGCACAAGTCGGTCTGCATCACCGCGGGCAGCAGCGCCTTGGCCAGCTTGGCGCTCGAGACGATCACCGCCCGCGCGCCCGAGTTCTCGAGGATGTGGACGTGATCGCGCGTGGTGTTGGTGGTGTAGGTCGGCACCGTCACGCAGCCCGCGGCCATGATCGCGAGATCGGACAGGCACCACTCGGGCCGGTTTTCCGAGACCAGCATGACCCGGTCGCCGGGTTCGAGGCCCATCGCGCGCAGCGATTCGGCCATGACGCACACGCGCCGCGCGGCTTCCTGCCAGCTCGTCGCCTGCCATGCGCCCTCGCGCTTGACCCACAGCATCGGCGGCGCCCCGCGCTCGGCGGCGCGCTGCAGGAACAGCGCTACGAGGTTGGGGCTCGCCTTGAAGTCGCCAATATCCATCCGGGCTCCCGCCTCTCCGTTGCGATCCCCCGGTGCGTCATTCGTGCGCGCCGTTGAGGGAGTTGGACCGCCGCCTGATCTGGGTGACATTGCCCGAAATGTCCATGGCCACGCCCTCGCTGCGCGGATCGGCGGCGCCCACCCACCGGCCCTCGACGCGCTCGATCGCGTTGGCCTTGAGACCGAGCGGCGCGACTTCGATCTCCTCGCCGAGCGCTCTGAGCGCCGGGACCATGGCCACCAGCTCTGTGCCTTCCTCGACCGTCGCCTTCTTCGTGCCCGGCGCGTAGATCAGGCCCATCGCGATCGCGTCCTGCGCGCTCATGTTCCAGTCGAGCACGCCGACCAGCGCCTTGGCGACCTGGGCGATGATCGTCGATCCGCCCGCCGCGCCGATCGCCATGCGCACCGAGCCGTCGGGCGCGTAGACGATCGTCGGCGAGAGCGAGCTGCGCGGCCGCTTGCCGCCCTCGACACGGTTGGCGGCGAGGTAGCCGTCCTTCGCCGGAACCGCGTCGAAGTCGGCCAGCTCGTTGTTGAGCATGAGCCCGCCAACCGCGATGCCGTTGCCGAAGTAACCGTTGATGGTGGTGGTGATCTGCTGGATGTTGCCCGCGCCGTCGGCGACCGTGAGGCTGGACGTGCCCTGGTCGGCCCATTCGGGCGCCGCGAGGCGTTCAGGCGCGCCCTCGGGCTTGCCCGCCGCGATCGTCGCGAGGCTGCGCTCGGGCGAAAGCAGCGCCGAGCGCGACGCGAGGTATTTCGGGTCGGTGAGCCCCGCGACCGGAACCTGGGTGAAACCCGGATCGGCGACGTACATGTTGCGGTCGGCATAGGCGAGCCGTTCGGATTCGGCGAGCAAGTGCCAGGCGACGGGCGATTCGCGGCCCAGCCCGGCCATGTCGAAGCGTTCGAGCTGCTTGAGGATCGCCAGCACGATCACGCCGCCCGAGGCGGGCGGGCCCATGCCGCAGATCCGGTAGACCCGATAGGTGCCGCAGACGGGATCGTGCTCGATCACGGTGTAGCCCGCAAGGTCGGCCGCGGTCATCGCCGAGGGCACTTTCTCGGCGCCGTTGAGCGCGGCGGCGATCTTTTCCGCGATGTCGCCGCGATAGAACGGCTCGGGTCCTTCCTCGGCCAGCCGTTCGAGCGTCGCGGCCATGACGGGCAGCTTGAGCGTGGCGCCTTCGGCGACCGCTTCGCCGCCGGGGAAGTAGGCTTCGCGGGCCCAGCCCGTCACATGGCGGCCATAGAGGTCTAGCCCGTTGTGCATCCGTGCCGAGACCACGAAGCCCTCGCGCGCCAGGCCGATCGCGGGCGCGAACAGCTCGGCCCAGGCCAGCTTGCCCCAGCGCCGGTGCGCCTCGGCCATGGCGGCCAGCGCGCCGGGAACGCCCGCGGCGCGCCCGCCGTGGTAGATGTCGCGGCCGGACAGCGGCTTGCCGTCTGTCCCGTAGAACCAGTCCGGCCCGGCCGCCCCGGGCGCGGCCTCGCGTCCGTCGAGCGTCTCGATCTTGCCGGTGGCGCCGTCATGGCGCACCGAGAACAGTCCGCCGCCGATCCCCGAGTTCTGCGGCTCGACGACGTTGAGCACGAGCATCGTCGCGATCGCGGCGTCGGTGGCGCTGCCGCCCTTGCGCAGCATCTCGACGCCCGCCGCGACGGCGCGCGGGTCGGCGGCGCTGACCATGCCTTCCCGCGCCGCAGAGGCCGGCGCCGTCGCCGAGGCAGGCGGAGCCGTGTCCGGAGCGGGGACGGTGGCGCAGGCGGAAAGGGCGAGGGGGCCGAGAAGGGCCGGGATCAGGCGTCGCATCATTGCGGGCGACGCTAGGCGGTTCCGACCGCCTCCGCAATCGAGCCGAAGCCGTCGCGCCGCATCAGGGCCTCCAGCCCCTTGCAGATCCGCCGCGCGATGCCCGGCCCCTGGTAGACCATGGCGCTGTAGAGCTGCACCAGGCTCGCGCCCGCGCGGATTCGCGCCCAGGCGTCCTCGGCGCTGGCGATGCCGCCCACGCCGACCAGCGGCACGGCGCCGCCGGTCGCCTTGCGGAAATCGACGAGCCGCTGCTGCGCGAGGTCGCGCAGCGGCGCGCCCGAAAGTCCGCCGGCTTCGTCGCGGTGCGGCGAGGTGAGCGGCGGCCGCGAAATCGTGGTGTTCGAGACGATCAGCGCGCCCAACGCCTTGTCGACCGCGATCCGGGCGATGGCGTCGATGTCCGCCGGCTCGAGATCGGGCGCGACCTTGAGAAAGACCGGCGGGCCGTCCTCGCCGCGCGCGTCCATCACCGCGTCGAGCAGCGCGGTGAGCGCGCCTTCGTCCTGCAAGGCCCGCAGCCCCGGCGTATTGGGGCTGCTGACGTTCACCGCCAGATAGCGGCCGAGCGGCGCCATCAGCCGCGCCATCGTCGCGTAGTCGGCGATCCGGTCCGCCGAATCCTTGTTGGCGCCGATGTTGATGCCCACCACGCCGGGCTTGCCGGCGCGCGCTTCGAGCCTGTCGACCGCGGCCTGCGCGCCGCCGTTGTTGAAGCCCATGCGGTTGATGACCGCGCGGTCCTCGCTCAGCCGGAACAGCCGGGGCCGCGGATTGCCCGCCTGGGGCAGCGGTGTGATCGAGCCGACCTCGGCGAAGCCGAACCCGCAGGCGAGCAGCGCGTCGGGCACTTCGCCGTCCTTGTCGAAGCCCGCCGCCATGCCCACCGGATTGGGAAAGTCGATCCCTGCGACGCGCGTGGCGATCGCGCCCGGCGCGGGCCGGCGCCCGGCCGGAACGGCCTTGAGCGCGCGCAACGCGAATCGATGCGCGACTTCCGCGTCGAGACGGAAGACGAGCGGGCGAAGAAACGAGTAGATCATGTGCCATCCTGCAATAGGAGTGCCGGGCGGCGGGCTCAAGCCTGTCAGCGCGAACATTTCGTGTAAAATTGCCTGATATCTCTGTAATTTCGCCAATGCCGAGTGTCGGTTTTTTACAAGATAATTTGTGCCCCAGCGCATATTAGACCCATGCGACCCGAAGGGCTCGTGGCGACTTTTCACGAGTTCCTTTTACCTTGGCGGTTCCCCTGCTCCTGCGGGGGAGCCGCCTTTTTTCGTCTCGCGAGGCGGCATTTTGCACGTCGTCGCGTCCTTTCCTTCTGCTTTCGGCGCGATTGCGCGCCCATCGCCGTGGCGCGGCCTTGCAACCCGGGCGACGGCGCACTAGGTGAAATCGGAAGAAATTGGTCCGATTAACCCCGCGGCGGAGATTCGATCCCAGATGCGCTTGTCCAGCATGGCAGACTACGCCGTTCTCGTGATGGCCGCGGCTTCGCGGCATTGCGGTCGTGCGCGCGTCTCCGCCACGCAGCTCGCCGAAGAGACCGGACTGCCCGCGCCGACCGTCCAGAAGCTGGTTTCGCGGCTCACCGCCGCGGGCCTGCTGCGTTCGGCGCGCGGTGCGGGCGGCGGGCTCAAACTGGCGCGCCCCGCCGCCGCGGTGTCGCTCGCCGATATCGTCGAGGCGGTGGAGGGACCGATCGCGCTGACGTCCTGCATCGAGCAGGGCCGCCATGACTGCACGCTGGAACAGGGCTGCGCGGTGCGTCCGCACTGGCCGCAAGTGAATGCCGCCCTGCGCGGCGCGCTGGCCAATGTCGCGCTGACGCAGCTTGCCGAGGAGCCGCAATGACCGACGAAACCACTCCCGTTAGCGACCAGGGCCTGCGCGATCAGGCCGCGCGCGATGCCGCGGCGCGCGTCGCCGACTACGAGCACGGCTGGTCGTCCGAGATCGAGCAGGAATTCGCGCCGAAAGGGCTGTCCGAAGAGACCGTCCGCTTCATCTCGGCCAAGAAGGGCGAGCCTGCGTGGATGCTCGAATGGCGCCTCAAGGCCTATCGCCGCTGGCTCGAGATGCCGATGCCGAACTGGGCCAAGCTGAATGTGCCGCCGATCGACTATCAGGAGGCTTATTACTACGCCGCGCCCAAGAAGAAGGAGACGATTCAATCGCTCGACGAGGTCGATCCCGAGATCCTGCGCGTCTACGAGAAGCTGGGCATCCCGCTCGAGGAGCAGAAGGTGCTCGCGGGCGTCGAGGGCGCGCGCAAGGTCGCGGTCGATGCCGTGTTCGATTCGGTTTCGGTGGCGACCACCTTCCGCAAGGAGCTTGAGCAGGCCGGGGTGATCTTCCGCTCGATCAGCGAGGCGATCCGTGAATATCCCGATCTGGTGAAGCGCTGGCTCGGCAAGGTCGTGCCGCAGCACGACAACTATTTCGCGGCGCTCAACTGCGCGGTCTTTTCCGATGGCACCTTCGTCTACATCCCCGAGGGGGTGCGCTGCCCGATGGAACTGTCGACCTATTTCCGCATCAATGCCGAGAATACCGGGCAGTTCGAGCGCACCCTGATCGTCGCCGACAAGGGCAGCTACGTGTCCTACCTCGAGGGCTGCACCGCGCCGCAGCGCGACGAGAACCAGCTCCATGCCGCCGTGGTCGAGCTGGTCGCGCTGGAAGACGCCGAGATCAAGTACTCGACCGTGCAGAACTGGTATCCGGGCAACGAGGAAGGCAAGGGCGGAATCTACAATTTCGTCACCAAGCGCGGCCTGTGCCAGGGCGCGCGCTCGAAAATCTCGTGGACCCAGGTCGAGACCGGCAGCGCGATCACCTGGAAGTATCCCTCCTGCGTGCTCAACGGCGAGGATTCGGTCGGCGAGTTCTATTCGGTCGCGGTCACCAACAACTTCCAGCAGGCCGATACCGGCACCAAGATGATCCACAACGGCAAGGGATCGCGCTCGACGATCATCTCGAAGGGGATCAGCGCGGGCAAGTCGAACAACACTTATCGCGGGCTGGTGCGCGTCGCCGGCAACGCGGGCGGGGTGCGCAACTTCACCCAGTGCGATTCGCTGCTGCTCGGCTCGCAATGCGGCGCGCACACCGTGCCCTACATCGAGGTGAAGAACCCCTCGGCGCAGATCGAGCACGAGGCGACCACCAGCAAGATCAGCGACGACCAGCTCTTCTACGCGATGCAGCGCGGGCTCGATACCGAGCAGGCGGTCTCGCTGATCGTCAACGGTTTCGCCAAGGACGTGCTGCAGCAACTGCCGATGGAATTCGCGGTCGAGGCACAGAAGCTGCTCGGCATCTCGCTTGAAGGGAGCGTGGGGTAATGAGCGAACGCAAGAAACTCGGCGTCAGCCGCGCCGCCGCGCCCAAGGTGGACGCGCGCACGGGCTTCGCCGTCACCGGCGCGCGGCTCGACAAGCTCAAGGAGTGGGCGCGCGAGCAGCGCCGCAATCCCACCGAGGCGCAGAAGGCGCTTTGGGAGCAACTTTCCGATTCGAAGGTCGGTGGAGTCAAGTTCACGCGCCAGGCGGTGGTGGGCTCGACCGTGGTCGACTTCGCCTGCCCCTCGCGCTGGATCGTGGTCTTGATCAGTCCGCCGGGCGCGAACGCCGAAGTGCTCTCGCTTCAGGACAAGAAGCTGACCGACGTCGGCGTGCGCGTCCTGCGCTTCAGCGAGGATGCCGTGCTCGGCGAGATGGCCCAGGTTATCGAGGCGATCGCCGCCGAAGTGACCAAGCCGTTCGACAAGCGCGCCGCGCGGCGTGGCGAAACCGTCCGCCAGCCCGACCCCACTTTCACGAGCGCCGAAGGATGACCATGCTCGAAATCGCCAATCTCCACGCCACCGTTGCCGACAAGCCGATCCTCAAGGGGCTGTCGCTCACCATCAACGCGGGCGAGGTCCATGCGATCATGGGCCCCAACGGCGCGGGCAAGTCGACGCTGGGCTACACGCTCGGCGGGCGGCCCGGTTACGAGGTGACCGAAGGCTCGGCCACCTTCGAGGGGCAGGACCTGCTCGAACTCGAACCGCACGAGCGCGCGGCGGCCGGTCTGTTCCTCGGCTTCCAGTACCCCGTCGAGATTCCGGGCGTCTCCTTTGTCCAGTTCCTGCGCGAGGCGGTCAATTCGCAGCGCAAGGGGCGCGGCGAGGAGCCACTGTCGGGCGGCGAGTTCCTGCGGCTCGCCAAGGACAAGGCCGGGCTGCTCAAGATGGACATGGACATGCTCAAGCGCCCGGTGAACGTGGGCTTCTCGGGCGGCGAGAAGAAGCGCGCCGAAATGGTGCAGATGGGCATTCTCGATCCCAGGCTGGCGATTCTCGACGAGACCGATTCGGGGCTCGACATCGATGCGCTGCGCGTGGTGGGCGAGGGGATCAACGCGATCATGCGCAAGCCCGACAAGGCCGTGCTGCTGATCACCCACTACCAGCGCCTGCTCGACGTGGTGCAGCCCGATTTCGTCCACGTCCTGGCGGGCGGACGCATCGTCAAGTCGGGTGGCCCCGAGCTTGCGCGCCAGCTCGAGGATGAGGGCTACGAAGCGGTGGTCGCATGAGCGAGACCCGAACCCTTCCCACCACGCGCGACGAGGCCTGGCGCTATGCCGACGGCGCCGCGCTTGCCGCGGCGAGCCCCGAGGCGCTGACCGGCTGGCACCGGCTCGACGTGGCGCCGGGCGAGACCGCGCGCCACATCGGCGATGCCGATGCGGGCGATATCGACCGGCTGCGCGTCCATGTCGGCGCGGGCGGCCGCTACGAGCATTTCGCCCTGCTGTGCGAGGGTCACTACACGCGCCGCGAGATCGAGGTCACGCTGGATGAAGGCGCGCACTTCGAGTTCGGCGGGGTCGTGCTCGGCGACGGCGAGGCGACGCGCGAATTCGTCACCCGCGTTGTCCATGCCCAGCCCGATGCGACCTCGAACCAACTCGTGCGGGCGGTCTCGCGCGACCGGGCGACCGCGAATTTCCTCGGCCGCGTCGAGGTCGCGCGCGACGCGCAGAAGACCGACGCCGGACAGAATTTCCGCGCGATCCTGCTGAACGAGGGCGCCAGCGCCAATGCCAAGCCCGAACTCGAGATCTTCGCCGACGACGTGAAGTGCGCCCACGGCGCCGCGATCGGCGCGATGGACGAGGCCGCCGCCTTCTACATGGCGGCGCGCGGTCTGCCGCCCGAAGTCGCCCGCGCGCTGCTGATCCGCGCCTTCATCGCCGATGCCTTCGGCGCGATCGACGACGAGGAGGCCCGCGACGCGATGATCGGACGCGCGCTCGCGGCGTTCGAGGCCGGCCATGACTGAGGCACCCGCCCTGGTTCACGATGCCGCCGGCCTTCGCGCGCAATTCCCCGGCATGGTCAATGCCGACGGCTCGCCCTGGCACTATCTCGACACCGCCGCGACGGCGCAGAAGCCGCAGGCGGTGATCGACGCGACGGTGCGCGCGATGGGCGCCGATTACGCGACCGTGCATCGCGGCGTCTATGCGCGCTCGGCCGAAATGACGCTGGCCTTCGAGGCGGCGCGGCGGCGCGTGGCGCAGTTCCTGGGCGGGCGCGAGGAGGAAATCGTCTTCACGCGCGGCGCGACCGAGGCGATCAACCTCGTTGCGCAGACCTGGGGTCTCGCCAACCTCGGGCCGGGCGACCGCATCCTGCTTTCCGCGCTCGAGCACCATTCGAATATCGTGCCCTGGCAGATGCTGGCCGAGCGTACCGGCGCCGAGATCGACGTCTGCCCGCTGACCGCCGATCACCGGATCGACCTCGACGCCGCCGAACGCATGCTGACGCCCGCGCACAAGCTCGTCGGCTTCGCGCACGTCTCGAACGTGCTCGGCTCGGTGCTTCACGTGGAACATGCCGCCGAACTGGCGCATGCGGTGGGCGCGAAGCTGCTGATCGACGGCTGTCAGTCCGCGCCGCGCATCGGGCTCGACATGGGCAAGCTGGGCTGCGACTTCTATGTCTTCTCCGCGCACAAGCTCTATGGCCCGACCGGCGTCGGCGCCTTGTGGGCGCGCGGCGAACTGCTCGAGAGCATGCCGCCCTGGCACGGCGGCGGCGCGATGATCGAGCGCGTGACCTTCGAGAAGACCACCTACGCGCCAGCGCCCCAGCGCTTCGAGGCGGGCACGCCGATGATCGTCGAAGCGATCGGGCTCGCCGCCGCGATCGACTGGCTCGCGGGCGTCGGGCTCGACGTCGCCGCCGAGCACGAACGCGTGCTCGCCGCCCGGTTGCGCGAGGAGCTGGGGCGGCGCAACGACGTCACGCTGTTCGGCCCCGCCGATCCGGCCGGCATCGTCAGCTTCGCGCTCGACGGCGTGCACCCGCATGACCTTGGCACGATTCTCGACGAGGAGGGCGTGGCGATCCGCGCGGGCCACCACTGCGCGCAGCCGCTGATGGACTTGCTCGGCGTTCCCGCGACCGCACGGGTCAGCTTCGGGCTCTACAACGACGAAAGCGATATCGATGCGCTCCTCGCGGGGATCGAGCGCACCAGGAGAATTTTTGGATGACCGACGACGAACGTCCCGACCGCGTCGTGGCTCCCTCGCCGTTCGAGCAGGAGCAGATGACGAGCAAACCGCCGCGCGCGCGCGTTTCCGACGCGCCGCTGCCCGAGGAAGCCGATGCCGGCGAATCGGCGGGCGACAAGCTCGCGCGCAAACGCGACTACCTCGATGGCTTCCTCAGCGAGCAACCCGCCGCCGAGGACCCGAACGGGCCGGGTGGCGCGCTCTACGAGGGCGTCATCCTCGCGCTCAAGGAGATTTTCGATCCGGAGATTCCGGTCAATATCTATGATCTCGGCCTGATCTACGGCGTCGACGTCACCGAGGACTCCGCGGTCACGGTGACGATGACGCTGACCACGCCGCACTGCCCGGTCGCCGAATCGATGCCCGGCGAGGTCGAACTGCGCGTCGCGGCGGTGCCGGGCGTGCGCGAGGCCGAAGTCAATCTCGTGTGGGACCCGCCGTGGGACATGGCCAAGATGTCCGACGAGGCCAAGCTCGAGCTGGGGATGCTGTGACCATGGCGACCGCCCCCGATCTCGCGGTGACGCTGGCCGACTATCGCGATCCGGTCGACGTCGCGGACCTCCTGCTGCTGCTGGAGGCCTATTCGTGCGACCCGATGGGCGCGGGCAAGCCGCTCGCCGCCGGGGTTCGCGAGACGCTGGCGGCGCGGCTCGCCGATTTTCCCGGCGCGTTCTCGATCCTGGTGCGCGAGGGGCGCGACCCGGTCGGCCTCGCCAACTGCTTCACCGGCTTTTCGACCTTCGCCGCGCGGCCGCTGGTCAACATTCACGATCTCGCGGTCCTGCCGGGCCATCGCGGCAAGGGCATCGGCCGCCTGCTGATGCGCGCGGTGGAGGACGAGGCGCGGGCGCGCGGTGCGTGCAAGGTCACGCTCGAGGTGCTCGCGGGCAATGCGCCCGCAAAGTCGCTTTACGAAACATGCGGTTTTTCCGCCTATTCGCTTGATCCGGAGACCGGGACTGCCCAGTTCTGGGAGAAGAGATTGTCATGACCGAAACCCAAACCCGCCAGCGCCCCGCCGCCGTCGCGCTCACCCCGTCCGCCGAAGCGCGGATCGCCGCGCTGATGGCCCAGGCCCCCGAAGACGCGATCGGCGTCAAGCTGTCGACGCCTCGGCGCGGCTGCTCGGGGCTCGCCTATTCGGTCGATTACGTCAGCGAGGAAAACGCCCTAGACGAGAAGATCGAGACGCCGGGCGGCCTGTTCTACATCGACGGCGCGAGCGTGCTCTATCTTGTCGGCAGCATCATGGACTGGCGCGAGGACGATTTCACCGCCGGCTTCGTGTTCGAGAATCCCAACGCGACCGGGAGTTGCGGCTGCGGTGAGAGCTTCACCGTCTGACGAGGGCGCCCGGCGCTTGTCGGAGCTTTCCCGCGCCGGCGCTCTGGCCGCCACGGCGCGCCGCACCGCCGGGCAACAAGCTTAAATCCGGATTACCGCCGCCGCAGCGCGGCGACGCAGGCGCCCTTGTCGACGTCCTGCCCGTCCGATGCGCGGCGCGCATCCACGTACGTGGCGAGCGGCTCGCGCGAACGCGAGGACGGGTAGAGATAGATGTCGAGCAGGCAGGCGGTGCCGGTGAACTGCAGCTTGCGCGCATCACCCTCGTGCACGTCGAGCCGCGGTGTGCCGAACAGCCGGGTCAGATCGCCCACGCTTGCGCCGATCACGCCTTCGAGCCCCGGCTCCATGCGGAACACCGGCTCGCGCGCGCCCGATTGCACCGGCGGACGGACCGGCTGGCGCGCGGGGCCGACGGCCGCTTCGCGCGGCGAACGGGGCGGCCCGGAGGGCGCCGAGACGCACGCGGCAAGCAAGGGGACGAGCGCGCCGACGGCGGCGAACGCGCGCAACTGGGAGACGATCGGGAGCGCCATGGACCGAGCGCATTGCGCGCCCGCGCGGTTCTGTCAATCTCCGCGGGGGGCTGCTCGCCTTGCGTTGCGTCCGGGCGCACTGTAGGCGCGGCACTGCAACATGAATTGAAAGAAACGGAGACCGATCCGCATGCATGATCCCGAATTCGATGTCCTCGCCATTGGTAACGCCATCGTCGACGTTATGGCGCCCGCCTCGGATGAACTGATATCGAAACTCGGCATGACTCGCGGCGGAATGATGCTGATCGACGACGATCAGGCGGAAAGCTTCTATGCCGCCATGGGCCCCGCGCGCGAGATCTCGGGCGGTTCGGCGGCGAACACGCTGGCGGGCCTGGCCGCGCTCGGCGCCAAATGCGGCTTCATCGGGCAGGTCGCGCAGGACCAGCTCGGCGAGGTCTTCACCCACGATATCCGCGCCGGCGGCATTGCCTTCGAAACCCCCTCGCGCCCGGGTGATCCCTCGACCGCGCGCTGCCTGATCTTCGTCACGCCCGACGGCCAGCGCACGATGAACACCTACCTCGGCGCCTCGCAGTTCCTGCCGCCCGAGGCACTCGACGAGGGCACCATCGCGAAGGCCGCGGTGCTCTATCTCGAAGGCTATCTGTGGGACCCCGAAGAGCCGCGCGCGGCGATGCGCAAGGCGATCGCCGCGGCGCGCGGGGCGGGGCGCAAGGTCGCCTTCACCTTGTCGGACGCCTTCGTGATCGACCGCCACGGCGACGATTTCCGCGCCATGATCGACGCGGGCGACATCGACATCCTCTTCGCCAACGAGAACGAGCTGGCCGCGCTGACCGGCAAGAACGCCTTCGAAGACGGCATCGCCGCGCTCGAGGACAAGCTGCCGGTGCTGGTCGTCACCCGCAGCGAGAAGGGCGCGGTGGCCGTGGCCGGCGGGGCCCGCGCCGAAGTTCCCGCGGAGCCGATCGCCAAGGTCGTCGACACCACCGGGGCGGGCGACCTGTTCGCCGCCGGTTTCCTGTTCGGCCACGTGCGCGGCCAGTCGCTCGAGCAGTGCCTCAAGCTCGGCGCGATCTGCGCCAGCGAGATCATCTCGCACTTCGGAGCCCGCCCCGAAGCCGATCTCAAGGCGTTGATCGCCGAGCGCGTGGCCTGAGTCCGCGATGGGGGAAGCCTGTCCGGCCCTGATCGACTTCGAGGCGAGCTGCCTTCCCGAGGACGGCGCGTCCTATCCCATCGAGGTGGCGCTCGCGCTGGTCGACGGCACCAGCCGGACATGGCTGATCCGCCCTTCGGAGAAATGGCGGTTCTGGACCTGGTCCGAGGAGGCCGAACGGCTCCACGGGATCAGCCGCGAGATGCTCGAGCGCGAGGGCTCCCCGCCCGAGCAGGTCCTGCGTGAAATGGCCGAGACGGCGGGCTGCTGCACGGTCTATGCGGATGCCGATCTCGATGCCTACTGGCTCGAGGTCCTCGCCGACGCGGCGGGGCATCCGGCGCCCTTCGCGGTGCACTACCTCGGCGAATACATGCTTCAGCAGGGCTGGACGCGGCCCCAGGTCGTCGCCGCGCTGGAAGAAGCGAAGCTGCATCTGCCCAACGAGCACGTCGCCCGCGACGACGCGAGCCGGCTGGCGCTGACGGTCAAGCTGCTGCGCGACGAGGCGGCTTCGCGCGCGACCTGAAGGCGGTCTCCCGCGAACGCCGCCTGCAGATCGCGGCAATGCGTTCGCAGATGCGGGCTTGCTTCGCGGTCGGACAACGCGAGGTTCGGGGGACCGGTCCCGAGGAGCCCGCGCCTATGACCACGCCGCTGGAAGATTGCCGCCCGTCCCCCCGCCTGCGCTTGTCGGCGCTGTGGGTCTCGCTGATGTTCTGCTACGTCTACGGCGACTATCTGGGACTGTACGTTCCCGGCAAGCTGGCCGCCGTCGCCGAGGGCCGGATGGCCTTCGGCCAGCTCACGCCCGCCTCGCACATGGCGGTCGCGCTGATGATGGCGCTGCCAGGCCTGATGGTCGCCCTCACCCTGCTGTTGCCCGCATGGCTGGCGCGGTGGAGCTGTGTCGGCCTCGGCCTCGTCTACGGGGGGATCATGGCGCTCACGATGATGGGCGGCGCGCCCGGCTTCTACCTCCTGCTCGGGACGATCGAGATCGCGCTGTCGGCCGCCATCGTGTGGCAGGCGCTGGCCTGGCCGCGTCAGCCCTGACGCTCGCGCTCGACTTCGCGCCAGCCGATGTCGCCGCGGCAGAAGCCGGAAGGGAAATCGATCCGATCGACCGCCGCATAAGCGGCGTCCTTGGCTTCGCCGACCGAGGCTCCGGTGGCGGTGACGTTGAGCACGCGCCCACCGCTTGCGACCAGCTCTCCGTTCCCGGTGCGCGCGGTGCCGGCATGGAAGACCTTGGCGCCGCCGTCCTGTTCGGCCTCGGCGATGCCCGCGATCGCGCCGCCCTTGTCGGGCGTGCCGGGATAGCCCCTCGCGGCCATCACCACGGTCAGCGCGCTGCGCGGCGAAAAGCGCGGCGGTTCGATTGCCCCCAGCCGGTTGGTCGCGCAGGCCGAGAGGACCTCGACGAGATCCGATTCGAGCCGCATCATCAGCACCTGGCATTCGGGATCGCCGAAGCGGCAATTGTATTCGATCAGCTTGGGGCCCGCGGCCGTCAGCATCAGTCCGGCGTAGAGAACGCCCGAGTAGGGACAGCCCTCGTCCTCCATCGCCTTGACGGTGGGGGCGATGATCCGGGTCATCACCTGCCGCTCGATATCGGGCGTGACGACCGGGGCGGGGCTGTAGGCACCCATGCCGCCGGTGTTGGGGCCGGTGTCGCCGTCGCCCACGCGCTTGTGGTCCTGCGCCGAGCCGAAGGAGACGATCGTGCCGCCGTCGGTCAGCGCGAAGTAGCTGGCTTCCTCGCCTTCGAGAAATTCCTCGATCACCGCCTCGGCGCCGGCTTCGCCGAACCGGCCCGCGAAGATCTCGCGCACCGCGTCCTGCGCTTCGCTCATGGTCATGGCGACGGTCACGCCCTTGCCGGCGGCGAGCCCGTCCGCCTTGACCACCACCGGCGCGCCGAAGCGATCGAGCGCGGCCATGGCCTCCGCCTCGCTTGCGGCGCGGACGTACCCGGCGGTGGGAATCCCCGCCTTCTCGCACAAGTCCTTGGTGAAGCCCTTCGAGCCCTCGAGCCGCGCCGCTCGGCCGCTCGGTCCGAACACGGGGATACCCGCGCCGCGTAGCGTGTCCGCGAGCCCGTCGACCAGCGGCGCTTCGGGGCCGATCACCACGAGGCCGATGCGATGGGTCTCGCAGAAGTCTACGATGCCGGCGTGATCGGTGAGGTCGGTCTCGAAGCAGGTGCCCAGGAGCCCGGCCTCGTCGGAGGTGTCGCGCCGGGCGTTGACCTCGGCGATGACCTCGCGGATGCCGGGATTGCCCGGGCTCGCCCACAGCGTCTCGCAGAGCGGGGATTGCGCGAGCTTCCAGGCCAGCGCATGTTCGCGGCCGCCCGAGCCCAGCAGAAGGATGTTCATTGCCCGTGCCTTTCGAAGACGACGATGACGAATACGGTCGTTCGGGGGGGCTGGTAGCGAAGGGAACCGCCGGGGACAACGCCGCCCCGCTTTCGGTCAGCGAGATATCCGCGCTGCTCAAGCGCACGGTCGAGGATCGCTTCGGCTTCGTGCGCCTGCGCGGCGAGCTTTCGGGGGTGAAGCGCGCCGCCTCCGGGCATCTCTACTGCTGCCTCAAGGACGACAAGGCGGTGCTCGACGGCGTCATGTGGCGCGGCGGCGCGCAGCGCCTCGCCTTCCGCCCGGAGGACGGCATCGAGGTGGTCGCGAGCGGCAAGCTGACGACCTATCCGGGCCGCTCGAAGTACCAGATCGTCATCGAATCGATGGAAATCGCGGGCGAGGGCGCGCTGCTGGCGCTGCTCGAGAAGCTGCGCGCGCGGCTCGCCGCCGAAGGGCTGTTCGACGCCGGACGCAAGCGGCCGCTGCCGTTCCTGCCGCGCGTGATCGGCGTCGTGACCTCGCCCACGGGCGCGGTGATCCGCGACATTCTCCACCGCCTCGCCGACCGTTTCCCGAGCCGCGTGCTGGTCTGGCCGGTGCTGGTCCAGGGCGAGGGCGCGGCGGCGCAAGTCGCGCAGGCCGTGCGCGGCTTTTCCGCGCTCGCGCCCGATGGCCCGGTGCCGCGCCCCGATCTCGTGATCGTCGCGCGCGGTGGCGGCTCGATCGAGGACTTGTGGTCGTTCAACGAGGAAGCGGTGGTGCGCGCGATCGCCGAGTGCACGATTCCCGTGATTTCGGCCGTCGGTCACGAAACCGACACCACGCTGGCCGACCACGCCGCCGACCGCCGCGCGCCGACGCCGACCGCGGCAGCCGAGATCGCGGTGCCGGTGCGCGCCGAACTGCTCGCCCAACTCGACGAACTCGCACTGCGCAAGCGACGCTGCGCGCTGCGTCCGGTCACGCTCGGGCGCGAACGGCTCGAAGCGCGCGCGCAGCGGCTGCCGCGTCCCGAGGCGCTGCTCCAGCAGGCGACGCAGCGGCTCGACGATGCCACCGAGCGCTTGCGCCGTGCCTTGCGCGACCGGGCCGCCGGGCAACGCGAGCGCCTCAGCTCGACGGCCGCCAAGCTGTCGCTGCCGCTGCTGCGCCAGCGCGCCGAGATGGCGCGCGAGCGGCTCGGGCGGGCGGGGCTCGGCCCGGTGCTGCTCGAACGACGCCTCGCCGCCGCGCGCCACGCGCTGGCGCCGATCGGACGGGTTCTGCCCCAGCTCGACCCCGACAAGCCGCTCGATCGCGGCTTCGTGCGCGTCACCGCGAGCGACGGCACGACACTCACCGCCAGGGCGCGTGCCGAAAAGGAAACGGCGCTGGTGCTCAAGTTTCGCGACGGCGATCTGCCGGTGGTCGTCGGCCCCGCTCCGCGCAAGCCCGCGCGGTCGAAGAGCGCGCCGCCGGGCCAGGGCGATTTGTTTTGAACCGGCGGCTCTGCTAGGTGTCGGGGCATGCTCATGACGTCCCCAGATCGCGCCGCCAAGCTCAGCTACGGACCCAACGGTTTTCGCATCCTCGCGACCGGCAACCACGTCGCTTGCGCGGTGACCGGGGAGCCGATTCCGCTGGAAGCACTGCGCTACTGGAGCGTCGAACGGCAGGAGCCCTACGCCAGCGCCGAGATCGCCACGAAGCGCCTGCTCGGCGAAGCGTGATGCGCGGCAGCCGGGCCCTCGGCGCACTGGCAGCCGGCGGTATCGCGGCGCTTCTCGCAGGCTGCGTGGCACCGTCCGAGCCTTCGTCGGCGAGCGCGGCCGCGTCACGCGCGCCCGCACCGGCACCTGCCCTCGCGCCGACCGCGGCTCCGCCGGCAAAGCCCGTCGAACCCGCGGTCTTCGCCTTCTCGGGGGAGATAGAGCAGGGCGGCTGGATCAAGGGCGTGGTCCCCGCCGGGACCCGCACGCTGCTGTTCGACGGCAACGAGATCGCATTCGGAGAGCACGGCGCGTTCTTCGCCGCCTTCGACCGCGACGCCGGCCCCAGCGCGGTGCTCGCCGCGAAGCTGGCGGACGGGCGCACCGTGACGCGCACGCTGACGGTCGCGCCGCGCGCTTGGCAGATCGAGCGCGTCAATGTCGCCCGGCGCAAGGGCGGGCCGACCGAGGCCTTCATGCGCATTCGCCGTCCCGAACTCGCGCGGATCGTCGCCGCGCGGGCGAAGCGGACAGGCGCCGAAGGCTGGCGGCAGGACTTCATCTGGCCGGTCAAGGGTCGCATTTCGGGCCGGTTCGGATCGCAGCGCATCTACCGGGGCGAGCCGGGCAGCTATCACGGCGGCACCGACATCACGACGGGAGCCAGCGGCACGCCCTTCGTGGCGCCGGCGGACGGAGTCGTCATCCTCGCCGCCGATCATCCCTTCACGCTCGAGGGCAACCTGTTGATGATCGATCACGGCATGGGCCTCAACAGCGCGTTCCTGCACTGCTCCGATATCCTCGTGCGCGAAGGCGAGCGGGTGACGCAGGGGCAGGTGATCGGACGGATCGGCAGCACCGGCCGCGCCACCGGGCCTCACCTGCACTGGGCGCTGAAGTGGAACGACGCGCGGATTGATCCGATTTTGCTGACAGGTCCTATGGATTAAGGCGCGCTGTCCGCGTTTTCGCCGCGCGGACCGTGCAAGACGCGATCGCGCACTGCTTGCCTCGCGGGCATGCCGGCCCCCGCTTCGCGGTTGCAACAAAAGCCAGAGTTTTCAGCCTAGAAGCGCAACTTTCATGTCCCCGCGCCGGGTGTGATGCACAAAAATAACACCACTCGCGAGTAACCCGCAGGATGGCGGGATATGCGCCGCCGGTGCAGATGTTGCGTGAAGGTCACAGTGGTCGCAAAACGTAACATCACCCCGTTCATTTGCTTTGCTGCCGCAAAAGCGTTCAGCCAATAAGGCGTATCCGTTCCGGTATTGTTACAGCCTCAACAGGGACAGGGGCGTAACCGGCGCAAGCCGAACCGGGGATCTGGCACGGGGGCAATAAGGCGGCGTCAGCCGCTGCCCTTCTATAAAGGGACTTAAACGTGAAAAAGACCACACTGACCGCACTGAGAGTCGGTTCGGCGCCGATGGTGCTTGGCATCGCCATGATGGCGAGCCCGGCCTTCGCGCAGGACGCCGCAGGCGAAGCGGAAATGCCCGCAGACGTCATCGTCGTTACCGGTTCGCGCATCTCGAACCCGAACCTCGAGCTTGCTGCGCCCGTCAACGTCACCACCGCCGACACCATCGACCTGCAGCAGAACAACGTCGCCGAGGAAGTCCTCCGCGAGATTCCGGGCATCGTCCCGTCGATCGGTTCCGCGGTCAACAACGGCAACGGCGGCGCCAGCTACGTCAACCTGCGTGGCCTCGGCTCGACCCGCAACATCGTCCTGCTTGACGGTGAGCGCATCGTTCCGGCCGACATCGTCGGCCGCGTCGACCTCAACAACATCCCGGTCGCGCTGGTCGAGCGCGTCGACGTTCTGACCGGCGGCGCCTCGGCGACCTACGGCGCCGACGCCATCACCGGCGTCGTCAACTTCATCATCAACGACGACTTCGAGGGCCTCGAGCTCAACAGCGGCTACCAGATCACCGAGCAGGGCGACGGTTCGACCTTCCGCGTCGACCTGACCACGGGCGCCAGCTTCGACGACGGCCGCGGCAGCGCGATCCTGGGCATCGGCTACCAGGAATCGGACCCGGTCTATCAGGGCGACCGTGACTTCTCGCTGTTCAACATCGGTTCGTTCACCGGCTCGGGCTCGGGTTCGAGCACCGCGGTCCCGACCCGCTTCAGCGGCGTTCCGGGCCTGACCGGCAACCAGCAGATCTCGCCCAACGGCGAAACGCTGGTTCCCTTCTACGAGCCGTTCAACTTCAACCCGTACAACATCTTCCAGACGCCGTTCGAGCGCTTCAACATCTTCGGCAGCGCCAAGTACGAAGTCGCCGACGGCATCGAAGTCTACACGCGCGGCATGTTCTCGAAGCAGACCGTTTCGACGATCATCGCGCCGTCGGGTTCGTTCGGCATCGCGGCGGAAATCCCGCTTTCGAACCCGTTCCTCCCGGCCGGCATCCGCAACCAGTTCTGTAACGGCATCGGCCTCACCGGCGCCGAGTGCGACGCGGCCGCCGCGGCGCAGGGTCAGGACGATCCGGCCTATCGCTCGGTCACCGTCAACGTGGCACGTCGTCTCGTCGAGCTCGGGCCCCGTCTTTCGGACTACACCACCACCCTGTTCGACTATCGCGCGGGCGTGCGCGGTGACATCACCGACACGATCAGCTTCGACATCTCGGGCAGCTACGGCGAATCCGAGAACGTCCAGGCGATCGGCGGCTACGCGCTCTACAGCCGCGTCCGTCAGTCGCTTCTGGCCGACGGCAACGGCTGCTTCGACGAATCGAACGGCTGCGTTCCGGTCAACTTCTTCACCCCGACCGCGACCGTCTTCAGCGACCAGCAGCTCGACTTCCTGTCGGACAGCTCGTCGGTCACCAATAAGTCGACGCTGGCCCAGGCCCGCGCCAGCATCAGCGGTGACTTCGGCTACGCCCTTCCCTGGGCGATCGACGCGATCAACTTCGCGGTCGGCACCGAGTTCCGCGAATACACCGGCAGCCAGGTTTCGGACTCGCTCGCCAAGAGCGGCGACCTCGGCGGCGCCGGCGGCGCGGCTCCGGACATCAACGGCGGCTACAAGGTCTACGAAGCCTTCGGCGAACTCGCGATCCCGCTGGTCCAGGGCAAGCCGTTCTTCGACGAGCTCAGCCTGAACGCCGGCATCCGCCAGTCGCACTACGAAGTCGACGCGCCGGGCACGCCGACCTACAACACCACGACCTGGACGGTTGGCGGTGCGTGGGCCCCGGTCCCCGACTTCAAGGTTCGCGGCAACTACAGCCGTGCGGTTCGCGCGCCGAACATCTCGGAGCTGTTCTCGCCGGTCAACACGCTGCTCACCAACCTGTCGAACGATCCGTGCGCCTCGATCAACGACGAGGGCGATCGCATCCGCGAAGCTCCGACGGGCGTGCTGCGCGATGTCTGCCTTGCGCAGGGCGCGACGGCGGCCAACGTCGGCGGCATCTCGCAGCCGATCGCCGGCCAGGTGAACTACACCGGCGGCGGCAACCTGAACCTCGGGCCGGAAACCGCCGACTCGTGGACCGTCGGCGTGGTCATCCAGCCGCAGGCCGTTCCGGGCCTGTCGCTCACGGTCGACTACTACGACATCCGGGTGAAGGACTACATCTCGTTCCCGACCCCGGGCGACGCGATCGCCGCCTGCTTCGACAATCCCGATCCGACGAGCGATGCCTGTCTTGCCATTCGGCGTAACCCGATCGACGGTGGCCTGAGCGGTGATCCGGCGACCACCCCGGGCCTCGCGCTCTCGCTCACCAACCAGGGCAAGATCAAGACTTCGGGCGTCGACTTCAACCTCAGCTATCAGCGCGACATCGGCTTCGCGAACCTGATCCTGAACGTGAGCGGCAACTGGACCGACAACTCGACCTTCCAGTCGGGCCCGGCCGCCGATTCGCTCGATTGCGTTGGCATCTATTCGGAAAACTGCACCTCGCTGCAGCCCCAATGGCAGTGGTCGGCGCGCACCACGCTGGCATTCGAGGCGATCGACGTCTCGCTGCTGTGGCGCCACATCGACGGCTTCGGCTATCAGTACCGCAACAACTCGCCCGACGACGACAATCCGCCGGCCTTCTCGGGCGTGCTCGACGAAAGCGCCGGTCCGGTCGCGGGCAAGGAAGTCGATTTCAACACCATCGACTCCTACGACTACTTCGACCTGACCACGCGCTGGAACGCGACCGAGAACTTCACGTTCACGTTCTCGATCCAGAACCTGTTCAACAAGAAGCCGCCGATCCTGGGTTCGGACATCGGTCCGACGGCCTACAACAGCGGCAACACTTATCCGTCGACCTACGATGCGCTGGGTCGCCGTTACGCGATCGCCGCGAAGCTCCGCTTCTAAGCGCTTGCGAAACCCGAAATGACGAAGGGCGGCTCCTCGGGGCCGCCCTTTTCATTTGTGCCGGAGTTCGGCTTGACCGGGGAGGCGCGCGGAAGTCGCTCAGCCGCTCAGGAGCTGGCGGGGAAGGTCGAGCGGTATGCCGAACGTCGCGGCGACCGCACGCGCCCAGGCCGCGACTTTCTCAAGCTCATCGCCGTGCGCCGCGCGTACTTTCTGGCGCTCGGCCTCGAACCGCGCGCGATCGAAGGCGCCGCCGGTCTTGCTGTCGCGGCCGATCGCGCGCGTTTGCGGCAGCGCGTCCTCGTCCGTGGCAAGCCCGAAGTGCGCCGAGCAGGCCGCGATCGCCGCCTCGGGCCGCATCACCAGGTCGCCCGCGCGCAGCGCGCGAAGGCGTGTGTCCGGGGACCCCAGCAAGCGCGCGAAGAATTGCTGCTGCGCGAGCCAGCCGACGGCCGCGACTTGCAGGTCGGATTGCAGGAACAGGTCCTCAGGGCTGAAGCCGAGATCGACGAACCCGTCGGTCAGATAGCCGCGCAATAGCTCGCGTCCCCAGAGGCGGCACCACAAACCTTTCTTGGCGACGGAGGCGAGGAAATCGTCGAGATCGGCATGGAGCAGCACGCCGCGCGCGTCGGGCGCGAGGCCGAGAAGCGCGGGGATCAGCGGATTGACGATGTTCGATGGCTTGACGACGACGGCCTGCTCGCCGGGGTAGGTCCGGCCAAGCAGCCGCAGCGTCGCCGACGCCAGAGCTTCCACCGCCTTGGGATCGCCCCCCCGCCGCCGGAAGCCGACGAGGTCGTTCAGCGCGACCGGCTCGGACAGGCTGCTCGAAACGCCCTCGCGGTCGAACGCGTGCGCGAGCATCGTCGAACCGCAGAAGGCGGAGTGGAACACGAAGTTCAGCCGGCCCGGCGGCGCGCCCTCGAACAGCGCGCCGAGGCGCGCGCGCGGCACATCGATGACGTTCGTGTCGCTGCCGAGATACTCGTCGGTGAGGAACGGGACCTCGCTGCGCCTGGCGCGGGGGACGAGCCGGAAATGAAAGCTGTCGGAGCCCGGGGCATAGCGATGCGCCATCCACTCCGGATCGCGAAGGCGCTGATCGGTCTGGGTCATCATGGCTGCCGATGTGTAGCGCCCCGACCGTCCCCTGCAAGCGCGCCGCACCCGCAAAACATCCGCGCTTCCGGAATTTGCGGGTTACACTCTCTGCTTCCGAAGGATATAGTGCAGTGCATCAAACCTTTTGGAGCGCGAGATCAAACATGCTCGAAATACTTGCAGCCGGACTTTTTCTGCTTTCCTCGGGCGCCGCGGAAGCGACCGATACGGCAGCGCCCGCGACCGAAGAGCCGGCCAAGCCGACCGGGGACGATCGCATCAAGTGCAAGCGCCTCTCGGTCACCGGTAGCCTCACCAAAAAGGAAAAGGTCTGCAAGACGATCGCCGAATGGCGCGGCATGCGCGAACGCAACAGCGAATATGCCCGCGATCTGGTCGACTACACGCGGGGGCGTCCCGCCGGCAATTGACGTCTGGCCCCGCCGTGGCGCAAGGTCCCCGCCGATGCCTTGAAGCTTGAGGTTTCTGCGAGGACATGATGATTCGGCACTGCGCCGCAATGGCGCTCTTGTTATCGACGCTCGCGGCGCTCGCCGCGGTTCCTGCCGGCGCGAAGGACAAGGATGACGATCCGGTCCCTGCCGCGGTCGAAAAACTGGCGGAATGCCGCGGGATTGCCGACGATGCGCAGCGGCTCGCCTGTTACGATCGCGAGGCGACGGCGCTTATCGCCGCGACCGAGGAAGGCTCTGTGCGGATCGTCGACAGCGAGGAAGTGAAGTCGATCCGCCGTTCGTTGTTCGGCTTCTCGGTACCGCGGATCGGCCTGTTCGGCGGCGGCAAGGAGAAGGGCGAGGAGGAGGAGGTCAAGCTCCTCCAGACGACGGTCACCCGGGTCCAGTCGCTGCCTCACGGCAAGTACCTGTTCACGATCGCCGAAGGCGACGCCAAGTGGCAGACCACCGACGCCCCGCTCGCGCTGCGCAAGCCCAAGGTCGGCGACGGCGTCGAGATCGAGCGCGCCGCGCTCGGCTCGTACTGGGTGCGGTTCGAAGGGCAGCGCTCGGTGAAGGGCAAGCGGGTCGAGTGAACGCAAGCCCGGCGCTGTCCGCGTCGCTCGGCTCGCCGCGACTCAGGCGAGATGCAGAGTTGCGGTTCCGGGCCGATGGTGATGAAACACGCCACGTTTCCCTTCGATGGTCTGACCGACGCGTTTGAAACACCCCCGCTCTCCGAGACGCTGGCCGAGGCTACTGGCCGCCGCCGTGCTTGCCGCGTTCCTCGTGTTCACCTGGCTGCGCAGCGAGCCGCCGCGACCGTCCAAGTCGCGCCTCCTGAAGGTCGAGCGCCTGGCACGCCCCTCGCGGGAGACGGTCGGCGGCAGCCTGGGCGCGTTCCGCCTCGACGGTATCTGGCACCTGACCAGCACCTGGTTCTACTTCGGCGGCTTCTCATCGATCGTGCCGCTGCCCGGGCACCGGCTGCTGGCGGTGTCCGACAGTGGCTACCGCGTGAGCTTCGTCACACCGGATCGCGGCCGACCGCGGCCGCTGATCGCCGATTCCGATCATATCTTCCCGGATGAACAGTACATCCGCGATGTCGAATCGACCACGATCGACCCGGTCCGTCGCACGATGTGGCACGGCATCGAAGGCGACAACGCGATCCTACGCACCGACTACGGCTGGTCGCGGGCCAGCAAGGTCGAACCCGAGGCGATCGCCGGGTGGGGGACCAATTCGGGGCCGGAAGCCATGGTCCGCCTGCGCGACGGGCGCTTCGTGCTGCTGCGTGAGGCCTTCACCGGCTGGCTGGAGCCGCGCCGGCACGCGGCGGTGTTGTTCGCGGGCGATCCGGTCGAAGGGGCCAAGGCGCAAGCCTTCGTGTTCGACGGCCCCGACCGCTTCGCGCCGACCGACATGGCGCAGATGCCGGACGGGCGGGTCCTGATCCTCATGCGCCGGTTGGTCTGGCCGATGCCGCAGCGCTTCGCGGGCCGCATCGCGATCGCCGATCCGCGCGAGATCCGCCCCGGCAAGCCCTGGCGCACGCGTACTGTCGCTTATCTCAACTCGTCGCTGCCGGTCGACAACTTCGAGGGCATGGCGATCGTTCCCGACGGCGGGCGGCTCTCCGTCTGGATCATTTCGGACGACAACTTCGGCGCTTTCCAGCGGACCCTGCTCTGGAAACTCAGCGTCGATCCGCGCAAGCTCTAGCGGCCTGCCGTTCGGGCCGGACGCAAAAAGGCGCGCGCGGAAAGCCGCACGCGCCGGTAATGCCTGGAAACCGCCCTTGCGGGCGAGGCGATCAGGCCGCCTGCTTCTTCTTGAGCTCGCGCTTCACCTTGAGCGCGCGCGGGCTGAGCTTGCTGTCCGAAGTCTTGAGCAGCCAGTTGTCGAGGCCGCCGTTGTGCTCGACCGAGCGCAGGCCGTGCGTCGAGACGCGGAACTTGAAGCTCCGCTCGAGACCGTCCGACAACAGGGTGACGTTCTGCAGGTTGGGCAGGAACACACGCTTGGTCTTGTTGTTCGCGTGGCTGACGTTGCAGCCGACCTGGCGGCCCTTGCCAGTCAGTTCGCAGATGCGGGACATGCTCTTTCTCGCTTAGAAAAGTCGTTGCCGTTGATACGGGAAGGCGCGCCCTTACCGATTCCCGGGGGCAAGGTCAAGTTGTACACAGGCGAGCGAAGCGCTAGCGCGCCCGGATGACTCGCTGGCCGCTTCCCGAATCGATGGCGCTGGCGCTCGCGCAGGCGCGCCTAGCCGCCGGGCGGGGCGAAGTGCCGATCGGCGCGCTGGTCGTCAAGGACGGGCGAGTGCTCGGCGCGGCGGGCAACGAAACGCGCGGGCTGGCCGATCCCTCGGCGCATGCCGAAATGCTGGCAATTCGCCGCGCCGCCACAGCGCTCGGCAACGAGCGGCTCGACGGCTGCGAGCTGTGGGTCACGCTCGAGCCCTGTGCGATGTGTGCCGGCGTCATTTGCCATGCACGGATCGCCCGCCTCTATTACGCCGCGCCCGACCCCAAGGGCGGCGGCGTGGAGCACGGCGCGCGTGTTTTCGATCATCCCCAGTGCCTGCATCGCCCCGAGGTCTATCCCGGCATCGGTGAAGCCGAATCGGCCGATCTGCTGCGCGGGTTCTTCCGCGAACGGCGCGACTGATCGGCCTGGCGGACGGTCTAGCGAACGGCTCGACGCACGGGCGCTGCGTGGCTATGCCCGAGGCATGAGCCCGCCCCTCGCCGAGATGCTTGCCGCGCCCGAACTGCTGCCCCACGCGATCGACGAGACGGGCACGCGGCTGCTGCTGCTGCAACTCGACGAAGCGACGATCCGCGAGGCGAGCTTTCTCGACCAGCGCGTGGTCGGCGCGCAGCCGCGCGGCTCGTGGCAGGCACTCGACGATGTGATCGCGGCGATCGATCCGGCCATGCCTGACGATGCCGACTATATCTTCCACCTAGGCCATGTCGGCTCGACGCTCGTCGCCCGCCTGCTCGGTGAACTTGGCGGCGTGCTCGCGCTACGCGAGCCGCAGATCCTGCGCCGGCTCAGCGAAATCGCGGCCAAGGGCGATCCGCCCGACGCGCTGTGGGACCCCGCCATCGTCGAAGTGCGGATCGCGGCGCTGCGCCGTCTGCTCGCGCGCCGCTTCCGGCCCGAGCAGCGCACGCTCGTCAAGGCGACGAGTTTCGTCAGCCAGATCGCCGACCGTCTGCTCGCACCCGGTGCGCGCACGCTTTTTCTCGAGGTCTCGCTCGAAAGCTACATGCGCACGATCCTCGCCGGAGAGAACTCGCGGGCCGAGGCGATGCTGCTCGCGCCGCAAAGGCTGGCGCGGCTGGCGAAGCTCGTGCCCGAGATGCCCTGGCGCGTCTGGACGATGAGCGAGGGCGAGAAGGTCGCGCTCGGCTGGCTGGTCGAGACGCTGAGCCTCGAGCGGGCCGCAGCGCGGATGGCCGGAGACGCGGTGCTGCGCGTCGATTTCGACCGCTTTCTCGATGATCCTGCGGCGGGGATCATGCGCATGGCCGGGCACTTGCGGCTGCCGCTGGCGGAGGGTGAGGCCGCGCGGCTTGCGGCGAGCCCCTTGATGACGCGCTATTCGAAGGCGCCCGAACACGAATACAGCGCGCAGCTTCGCCGCAACCTGCAACGGCAGGCGGGCGAGGAACACCGGGCGGCCATTGCCCAAGGACTGGCGTGGATCGAGGCATGCGCCGCGCGCGATGCATCGATCGCGCAGGCGACAAGACGGAACGCAAGCCATGTTCAAGCAGATTGAAGGCCTTCTCACGAGCGAGGAAGTGGCCGAGCTCAACCGCATCGCCGACAGTTCGGAGTTCGTCGACGGGCGCGTTTCGAACCCGCACAACCAGGCGAAGCAGAATCTCCAGCTCCACGATCCCAAGGTGATCGACGCCACCGCGCGCAAGCTGATCGATGCGCTGATGCGCTGCGAGGACTTTCGCAACTTCGCCTTCCCGCGCGTGATCGCGCCGCCGATCATCACCGCCTACCGACCCGGCATGAAGTACGGCCTTCATCCCGACGCCGCCTTCATGCAGCTCGGCAAGAGCCTGATGCGCTCGGACATCTCGTGCACCGTCTTCCTGTCCGACCCCGCGAGTTACGACGGCGGAGAGCTGCACATCTCGCTTGGCGAGCAGGACGTGCTGATCAAGATGCCCGCCGGCTCGGTCGTGCTCTATCCCTCGAACACGCTGCACCAGGTTCGCGAAGTGACGCGCGGCGAACGGCGCGTCGGCCTGACCTTCATCGAGAGCCGGATCGTCGATCCCGACAATCGCGAGTTGCTCTACGAACTCAACGAGGTCGCCGCGCTCGAGGGACTCAATATGGACTGGGAGAACTACGTGCGGTTGCAGCGCGTGCAGATGGGCCTCCTGCGCAAGTGGGCGGTGGGCTCGTGAACCGGGCCGCCCCCCGGGAAGGCGCCTAGAGCCCGCGCCAGATCTTGAGCGGCGTTTCGTCGGCGAGGCCGAAATGGGCGCGAGGGCACCGGGTCGGCCGAAAGCGCCGATCGTAGCAGACCCGCATGCCGCGCAGCCAGCCCGAGCCGCTCGCCTCGATGCCGACCTGCTCGGCGCGGAAGCCGGGATTGGCCAGGACGAAGGCCTTGCGAAGATCGCCCGCGGTCAGGCCTTCCTTGCGCGAGAGCCGGTCGGCGTCGGGCCAGCGCAGCGATCGCCAGAGGATCGCGCTCACCTTGTAGTACTTCTCCGGCGTCCTCGTCATGCAAGTGCCGTGCTTGAGCCATTCGTGTTCGAGCATCCAGGGCACCGGGGTCATGCACAAGTGCTTGCGGATCAGCTCTGGGGAGGGCCTGGGCCCGGTCGCGCACCACTGCGGATAGGGGCCTCGCGCCGCCTCGGGCCAGAGCCCGTGCAGCACGAAGCCGAAGCGGCCATAGCGCTTCGAGCACTGCATCGTGCCCTTGTTGCGCGCGAGGCGGCAATATTCGGGCGACCAGCTCGCGGACAGCGAATAGCCGCCGATCGCGGTCTTGCGGGCGGGCCCGTCGGGCGTGACCGGCCGCGAAGGCTCGAGCGTGCGGGGCAGGCGGCACTGATAGGCCTGGGCGAGCGCGGGTGTCGCCGGGACGAGCAGCAGCAGGCTCGCGGCGATAACGCCCGTGCGGCTCACAGCGGGGTGAAATCGAGGCCGATGTCGGCCGCCGGCGCGCTCTGGGTCAACCGGCCGACCGAGACGTAGTCGACCCCGGTGGCCGCGATGGCGCCGATCGTCTGCAGAGTGACGCCGCCCGAGGCCTCGATCGGCACGCGGCCCGCGATCAGGGCCACCGCCTCGCGCAGCATGGCCGGGGCCATGTTGTCGAGCAGCAGATGGTTCGCGCCCGCCGCCAGCGCCGGCTCGATCTGGTCGAGCCGATCGACCTCGCAGATGATCCGCTCCACCCCGGCCTCGCGCGCGCGGCGTACCGCCTCGCCGACGCCGCCCGCGACGAGGACGTGGTTGTCCTTGATCATCGCCGCGTCCCACAGGCCCATGCGGTGGTTCTGCGCGCCGCCCATGCGCGTGGCGTACTTTTCGAGGTGGCGCAGTCCGGGGATCGTCTTGCGCGTGTCGAGCAGGACCGCCTTGCCCCCCGTCGCCTCGACATACTGGCGGGTCATCGTCGCGATGCCCGAGAGATGCTGCACGGTGTTGAGCGCGCAGCGCTCGGCGGTCAGCATGGCGCGGGCATTGCCGGCAAGCCGCATGAGAGCAGTGCCCGCAGCGGCCATGGCGCCTTCCTCGGCGAGGATCTCGATCGTCATGTCGGGGTCGAGCCTGCGGAAGAAGGCCTCGGCGATCGGCAGGCCGGCGACGACGACCGCGTCGCGCGAATCCATCACGCCGCTGAAGCGCGTGTCGGGCGCGATCACGCTTTCGGCGGTGACGTCGTGGCCGCCGCCGGGCAATCCCTCGCCAAGGTCTTCCGCGAGGGTCGCCGAAACGAAGGCGTCGAGGTCGAAGCCGGGGAGAGTGAAGGCGCTCATGCGCGCTCTATTGCCGCTTCGCGAACGCCCCGCAAGGGCTCCGCCGCTCCGTCCGGCCTGCTCGCGCTCGCGTCGCGCGCGGACCTCACTTGCGCGGCGAGCGGGGTCTGCGCGTCTTGCTGTCGAACGACTCGCACTTTTCGCGCAAGGCATTGCGTCCCTTGGCGCGCTCCATGCGAATCCGCAGATGCAGCAGCGCCAGGACCAGGGGGACGCCGATCGAGATCACCGCGAGGTGGGTGAACTGCGAGGTCCGCTCGGTATCGCGATAATGCCCGATCGCAAAGGTCACCAGGAAGAGTGCGCTCGAGGCGTACATCACCCATTCGAATCCCGAACCAACGGTTCGTCCGCTGTACTGGCGTTGTGCGAAACGCCAGAACAGACGCCTAAAAGACGGTATCCTCATCCCAGTCATCGGCCTTTTTAAGGCCAACTATTGCTCCTGATTTTCTCTTTGTCGATGCCTGTTTCGGTGCATGTTCGCCGGTCGATGCCCCGCGCCATCGATCCCGGGACGAGCGCCGACCGGTTCGGGCGACGGCACCGCGCCCGAAGATCGACGGAAGTTCTCGCCGCGTGGCACCGTCTCGCCTTGCCGGCGCAGAGACGCGGCGAGCCTGTTCAATGCACGAAGCGCGCGATGACGTCGCGATACGAGCGGCTCACTTTCACTTGTGCTCCCGAATCGAGCACGAGGAAGCATTCGCCGTTGGTATGCGGTTTGACTTGGCGGACCTGGTTCAGATTGACGATCGTCGAGCGGTGCACCCGCTGGAAGATGCGCGGATCGAGGCGACGCTCGAGATCCTTCATCGTCTCGCGCAGGATCAGCGAATTGTCGGCGGTGCGGATGCACATATAGTCGCCGGCGGCTTCGATATGCTCGATCGAATCGACGTCGATGCGGAAGATCTGGCCCCGATCCTTGATGTTGATGAGCTTCTCGTAGCGGTCGGCGCTGGTATCGGGCTCGTCGGGGAGCTGCTCCATCGCGTCGGGCGCGACTTCGGCAAGGACGTTCTTCAGCTTCTCGGCCTCTTCGGCCGAACGCTTTTCGGCAAGCCGGGTGCGCACGCGCGCGAGCGTGTCGGCGAGCTTGTCTTCCTCCACCGGCTTCATCAGGTAGTTGACCGCGTTCGCCTCGAAGGCGCGGATCGCGTGTTCCTGATAGGCGGTGACGAAGACGAACAGCGGCGGTTCGATCTCCATGACGCCGGTGACGACGGAAAAGCCATCGAATCCGGGCATCTGGATGTCGAGGAAGACCAGGTCGGGCTTTTCGGTCTTGATCTTGCGGATCGCCTCGCGCCCGTTCGAGCACGTGTCGATCACTTCGACTTCGGGGAACTTCTCGAGCCGAAGCTTGAGGCCCTGGATCGCCAGGTTCTCATCATCGACGAGGATGGTGCGGATGGTCATTCGATGTGCTTCTCCAGCGCGTGAAACGCAGGTTGAAAGGAATTGTTTCAGCGAGCCGCGACGGAAACGGCACGGACAGGAACGCTTTCCTCCTCGTGCTGCTCGCGCAACTCGACCGGGATTTCGATAATGACGGCAAAGCCGCCATCGGGCGGTTCTATCGTTTCGAAACGGTGCTTGTCGCCGTAGGCCTGGGCCAGGCGGTCGCGGATATTCGACAGGCCCACGCCCGTCGATACGGGTTCACCTCCATCGTAGGTTACGCCCGAGAGCCTGTTGCTGGTCGCGCTGCTTTGCAAGCCGGGCCCGGTGTCCGAGACGGTGATGCGAAGCATCTGCCCGACAAGCTGCGTGGAGATGTCGATCTCCGCGCCGCTTTCCTGCGGACTGACCGCGTACTTGATCGCGTTCTCGACCAGCGGCTGGAGCAGCAGCGAGGGCAGCATCGCGTTCTCGGTGGCGGGATCGATGTCGAAATGGGTGCGCAGCCGTTCCTCGAAGCGCATGCGCTCGATATCGAGGTAGAGCTTCAGCGTCTCCACTTCCTGCGCGACGGTTACGCGCCCGGAAGGCTTGTTGACGAGGGTATAGCGCAGGAACGAGGAGAGCCGGCTGAGCATCGCGTTGGCGGGCTCGGTCTGCTTGAGCAGCACCAGCGTCGAGATCGAGTTGAGCGTGTTGAACAGAAAGTGCGGATTGAGCTGATAGCGCAGCATCGCGAGCTGCGCCTGCGTCGCCTGCGATTCGAGCTGGATGAGCTGGTCGTTCTGGTCCTCGACCTGAAGATAGAAATTGATCGCGTAGTAGAGCGCCGACCACGCGCCGAGCAGCGTCGCATCGAGATAGAACACGCCGATGAAGAGCTGCGCGAAGTTCGCCTCGCTCTCGGTGCGGTATAGCGAGATCACCCAGGCGTCGATGAAGGCGTGGAGCCCGACCGCGAAGGGCAGCACCAGCATCGTCACCCCCCAGGTGACGAGCGGGCGCTGGCCGATGAGCTGGCGATAGATCACCGCGAGCACCAGCGAGATCGAAAAGCCCGTCACCGTCGCGATCAGCACGAGCACGAGGAAGGCGGCGGGCTGGTCGTTGGCGATCGCCGACATCGCGCGCAGCAGCATCGCGCCGGCCCAGCCGGCAAGCTGGAGGCGCCAGAAGGCCTGGTTCTTGTTCGCGAAGAACGGGTTGGGCTGGATCGGGAGGACTGCCATCGGCCTATCTTCTAGCTCAAGCCGGGTAAAAGCGGAAATCGCGCGTCCGGGTCTCTCAGCCGCCGCGCGCCGTCTCGATCGCCTCGGCCAGCGCCTCTCGCCCGACTGCGCCGGTGATCACCTCGTCGCCCACGACCCAGCTCGGCGTCCCCGAGAAGCCGAGCTTGCCGGCGAGATCGACGTTGCTCGCAAGCTCCTGTTCGACGCGCGGCGTCTTGGCGGTCTTGCGGGCGCGATCGATGTCGAGCCCCGCGGTCCTCGCCGCCGCCTCGATCGCCGCGGGATCGGGCTGGCCGGCTTCGAACATGGCGCGATGGAAAGCGGCGTACTTGCCCTGCTCGGCGGCGGCGAGTCCCATGCGCGCGGCCTCCGCGCTTTGCGGGCTGAGGATCGGCAGCTCGCGGATCACGACCTTCAGGTCGGGATTTTCGGCGATCAGCGCTTCGACGTCCTCCATCGACCGGCGGCAGAAGCCGCAGGCGAAGTCGGTGAATTCGACCAGCGTGACCTTGCCCTGCGGATTGCCGAGGATCGCGCCGGGGAAGGGCCGCTCCACCTCGTCGCGGATGGCGCCCAGGCTGGCCCGGCTTTCCTTGCGGCGCAGGTTGTCCATCGCTTCGGGAATGATCTCGGGATTGGCGAGGATATATTCGCGCACCACGTCCTCGATCGCCGCGCGGTCGCGCGCGCCGGGGCCGGCCAGAACCCGCTCGGCGAACCAGCCCGCGATCGCGGCCAGCAGCACCAGCGCGATCACCAGTCCGATTCCCAGGGCGCTTTTGCCGCCCGTGCCTTCGACGCCGTTCATCGCCTTCGCCTATCGCCTATTCTTTTCGCGTTCAATCGCGGCCTTGGCCTCGAACTCGATGTCCTGGGCGCGCAGCCAGTCGGGCGAGCCCTGCGGCAATCCGAGCTGCGCGGTGCGCGCGCTCGAGAGGGCGAGGGCGAGCTGGCCGCTCATCACCTGCTGCTCGGCGCTGGCGAGCCGCGCCCGCGCCATGTCGCCGTTGGCCGCATAGACGACGCCGAGCTGGTACCAGGCGAAGGGATTCTCGCGGTCGCGCGCCACCGCCGCCTTGAGCACGCGCTGTGCCTCGGCGAAGTTCGCCGGGTCTTCGGTGGCGATGAGCGCGTGGCCGAACAGGGTGGCGATCAGCGGCTGGTTGCCGGTCATGCTGGTGGCGCGGCGCAGCGCGTCGATCGCCTCTGCGGGACGGCCCGCTTCGAGCAGGATCTGGCCCTGCAGCTCGAGGAAATAGGGATTGTCGGGCTCGGCCTGGAGTAGCGCGGCGGTCTCCGCCTGCGCTTTGTCGAAGTGCGCCTCGCGGTGATAGGCATAGGCGCGCGCATAGTGCGCGGGGATCGAGTTGTCGGTGACCGGGTAGGTCAGGTACACGTCGCGCGGCTCGGCCTGATAGCCGAAGAGCTTGGCCTTGACCCGTCGGAAGCGCTCCTCGATCCCCTTGTCGCTGGGATTGTTCCACGCGGGATCGGCTTCGTAGGTATCCTGAAGCGTGGCGATGCGGTCGCCGGTCATCGGGTGCGTGCTGTAGAATTCGTCCCCGTCGCGCGGCCTGTAGCCATACCGGTATTCGAGGTTCTGCAGCTTCTTGAAGAACTCGATCGAGCCCTTGCCCGAGATCCCGGCCGCCGAGAGATAGCTCGCCCCGGCGGCATCGGCCGAGGCTTCCTGCGAGCGGTTGTAGGCGAGGAACTTGCCCATCGCCGCCTGCTGCCCCGCCATCATCACGCCCATTGCCGCCTCGCCGCCGCCCGCCACGGCGGCGGCGGCGCCGAGCAGCAGTGAAAGCAGGCTGATCCGCGTCGCCGCTTGTCCGCCCGGATTGAGCACCGCGTGGCCGCCGGTGACGTGGCCGAGCTCGTGAGCGATGACGCCCTGCACCTCGTTGGCGGTGTCGGCCTCGTTGATCAGGCCCGAATTGATGTAGACCGCCTGCCCGCCCGCGACGAACGCGTTGACCGAGGAATCGTTGACGAGGACGATGTCGACGTCCTTGGGCCGCAGCCCCGCCGCGGTGATCAGCGGCTCGGACATGTCGCGCAGCAGCGCTTCGGTCTCGGCGTCGCGCAGGATCGATTGCGCCGCGGCCGGGCGAGCCGCGAGCGCGAAGAGGGCGAGGAACGCCAGGATGACGACGGGCATGCGTCTCGGGAACATGGGCGGCGTCAATTTGTCTCTCCGGCCTGAACCGCGCCTGAAGCGGCGGCCTGCTGCGTGCTTATGGTCTCGACGATCGACTTTGTCTCGTCGCGCGCGGCAAACCCCAGCGATTCGAGAAAATCGTCCCCGATCGCGAAGTCGGCGCCGACCCAGAGCGGCACGCCCGCCCGTTCGATGGCGGTCAGCGCGGCGTGCTCCTCCCTCGAAAGGCCCGGGCCCGGCGCCTTGCGGATCAGCACGCCCGCGATCCGTCCGGGAAAGCGCCGCACCGCCTCGGCATAGGCGAGCGCGTCGGACTGGGTGCTGTCGCCGATCAGCGCGAAGCGGGTCTCGGCGTAGAAACCGAGCAGGCCCGCGACCGACGCGCTCTTGTGCGCGCCATGGCTAGAGGGCAGCAAGGTCTGGCGGTTGAAGCCCCAGTCGCGCAGCAGCATCGGCCCGTGCGGCAAGCCATGCGCGGATTTGAACGCCAGCAGGTAGTCGAACAGGTTCCACGGGCTCGACGAGACGTAAAAGAACGGGCGGCGGCTCGCCGGATAGCGCGCCCCGGCACGCTCGCCGCCGAGCCGCGAGAACAGCGCCGCCGCGCCCGGAACCGGCTCGCGCTCGGCGGGCATGCGGGTGAGGAAGCGGCGCCAGTTGCGCCACAGCTCGTGCGCGCCGGTCTCGACGATGGTGTCGTCGATGTCGGAGATCACCGCGAGCCGGTTGTCGATGCCGGGCGCGAGCACGTAGCCGGAGATCTCGTGGCCCTCGCTCCCCGCGTTCCAGCGCAGGGTCACCGTTTCCCACGCGGTCCGGGCGGGCAGCGGCCATGCGTCTTCAAGCGCGACGTCGAACCGGCAGTAGCCCTCGCCGTCGGTCACGCAGGTCGCACTGGCGGTGTGCTCGCCCGATCCGGCGGTGAGCGTGATCGGCACGCCGGGCACTTCGCGCGAGGCATAGTGGCGCAGCAACGCGCGCAGCCGGGCGAATGTCGAGGTGTGGTCCCAGCGCGACTCGCCGCCGGCGAGCGCGCGCACCGTCAGGCTCAGCCGGTCGGCGTTGCGATAGCCGAAATAGGCAAGGAGCCGCGGCGGTCCGGCGTCGGCAGACATGGCCCCTGATTAACGGTGGCCGCGCGGTATTCCAAGCGGAAGCGCCGCCGCGCGCAAGACCGGCGCCCCGGGGGCTCAGCCGAGCAGCTTGCGCGCCGCGCGCTCGAACAGCGCGGGATCGTCCGCCACTTCGCCCACGAGGACGACTTCGCCGCTGTCGAGCCGCCGCGCGACGAGCAGCGTGAACTCCTCGCCCTCGCCCGACAGCGCGTCGATCGCCATCGGCGCCGTATCGCGCAGCCTGCGCAGCAGCGCCTCGCGCGGTTCGCGGTTCGGCGTGGCGTCGCGGCCCGCCTCGGCGCGCCGCAGGCGGCGCTCCTCGGCGACGATCGCCTTGAGCCCGCCCGGCGCCTGGCCGAGATAGTCTCCGAAGCTGCCCCGTTCGAGGCCGAGGCGCTGCGCGTGGCCGATCGCGGTCGCGTATTCGGTCAGGCGGGTCTTGTCGTAGTGCGCGCCGAACACGAGCTTGACCAGCGGCGTGAGCGGCGCGCGCTCCTGAACGGTAAGTCCCGCGTCCTCGACCATCGCCGCGAATTCGGCCGGCGCCTCGGCGGCGGCCAGCGCGAAGTCGTGCGCGCGGCCGAGCGCGGCGTAAAGCGCATGGCGCGAGCGGTCCTCGCTGCTCTGCGCCTCGGCGGCGAGCGCACGGGCGGCATGGAGCCAGTCGGCAAGCACCATCGCCGAAGCGTCGGGAATGTTCTCGGACGCCCCGGCGGGCAGCTCGGGGCCGCCGAAGCTGAGTCCGCACGCCATCTCATCCTGGTCGGGGCCGGCAGCGAATTCCGCCGGGCCATCGGCCCAGTCGGTCAGTTGCAAGGGGTCGTGGCGGCGCAGCGGCATGGGCTCGAGCGTCTGGTCCATTTCCAGCATGAGTTCGTCGGTCGCCTGCTGGTCGGCGAGTTCCTTCCAGTTGATGACGCCGTAGATGTAGTCGATCGTCGCGTCGTCGCTGGAAAAGGGCAGCAGGATGCCGCGGTACAGGATCGTGATCCCGCGCTGGTTGACGAACTCGGCCTCGAAACCGATCGGCGCCTGGTTCGCCAGGATCTGCATGTAGTGATCGGTGATTCGCGAAAGCAGCGAGCGGCTCGGCACGTCCGACAGCGCCCGGATCACGCCTTGCGCCCCGCATTCGCTGGCGAGGCGGTCACCGAGGAACGACACCTCGGGATTGTCGATGCCCCGGGTGAAATCGAGCAGCACGCTGTAGGGACCGAACTCGTCGAGCGTCTCGGGCTGGAGGGTCTCGATTCGCGGGAAATGGCAATCGTCGAGCAGGCTCGCCCAGAAGTTGTACGCGCGCACCTGCATGCGCCGCTCGTCCTGCGCGATCGGCGCCGGCGGCGAACCGGCGATGCTGTCGTCCTCGAGCCCGGAGGCCTCGTTCGACGGCCCGTCGTGGTCCGCAAATGGCCCGCGCAAAGTATCCATGTGGCTTTCCCGCCTTCCCAGTCGTGACTCGTTCTGGCCCAGTCGCGGATCTTTCTGGCGCAACATGGTAAATTAAACGCTAAGTCGCGCCGCGTTTCTTCGCGGAGGGCCGCCCGGGCCGCGAAACCGGCCCGGTCAGAACCCGATCACGCCTTCCCCCCGGCGCGGCAGCGGCAGCCCGAGGCGCAGGATCAGCGACGACGCGATCAGGAAGATCGAGGCGGTGTGAAGCGTGAAGGGCAGTCCGTTCCAGTCCGCCAACGCGCCCCAGGCCCACGAGCCCAGCGCCATGCCGCCGAAGGTGACCGCCTGGTAGATCGAGAGGCAGCGGCCGAGGATCTCGTCGGGCGAGCGAAGCTGCACCGCGGTGTTGATGCTGGTGAGGATCGCGACCCAGCCCATGCCGGCCAGAAACGAGGCGGGCAGGGCCAGGCGGACGCTGTCGACCTCGGCCAGGACGGTCATCACGAGCACGAACATCGCCGCCCCGAGCGCGACGATCCCCTCGAGCCCGAGCTTGCGCCGGATCACGCCGACGAAGGGCGCCGCCACGATCGAGCCGATGCCGAACATGCCCAGCAGCATGCCGAAATCGAGCTCATCGCCCCGCAGTTGTTCGGATACGATCGCGGGCAGGAGCGCCTGATAGGCGGCGAGGCTGAAGCCGAGGAAGGCGCCGCGCACCAGGATCGGGCGCAGCGGCTTCGACGTCGCGCAGAACCGGATGCCGACGGCGACGGCGGGAAGGATCGGGCGACGTTCGATCGCGCGCGCTTCGGGCCGCCACCAGATCAGCACGACGATCAGGCCGATGTAGCTCAAGGCGTTGATCGCGAAGGCGAAGGAGGTGTCCCACACCGAAATCAGCAGTCCGCCGAGCGCCGGGCCGATCGAACGGGCGATGTTGAACGAGATCGAATTGAGCGCGATGGCCTGGGGCAACTGGCGCGGATCGACCTGCTGGCGGACCGAGGCCTGCCAGGCGGGCGAATTGAGCGCGGTGCCGATGCCGACCGCGAGGGTGAAGCACAGCAGCATCGCCGGGCTGATCCAGCCCGCGTAGGTCAGCGCCGCGAGCACCGCCGAGACGAGCAGCATGCCCCACTGCGCCGCGAGCATCACGAGGCGGCGGTCGAAGTTATCGGCGATGGCTCCGGCGAAAACGCCGAACAGCATGATCGGAACGGTCGCCGATGCCTGCACCAGCGCGACGAGCTGGTGCGAGGTGGTCAGCTCGGTCATCAGCCAGGCGGCGGCGACCGCCTGGATCGTCGCGCCCAGGTTGGAAAACAGGTTCGCGATCCAGATCGCGCGGAATACGGGATAGCGGAACGGCGAGAACGCGCCGTGATGGGTCAGGTCGGAAACCGGATCGGGGCTATGGTCAGAGGCGTCGGCCACCTATGCCGGTTAGGATGCGCTCGCCTGTCCTGCAAGCCGTCAGAACATATAGCGCATCTTGATCGAAAGCCGTGCTCGCGTGCCGGAGACCTCGAACGCGGCCGCCTCGAAACTGGGCGGTCCCATCCGCACCGGCGCGTCGTTCGAAAATCCGTAGCCTTCGCGCGGCATCGTCAGGCGCTTGTCCAGCTTCCCATTGCCGTTTTCGTCGTGGATGATCGCGATCGCGTAGCGCCCCATGGCGACCGGGCCGAAATCGAGCCGGACGGTTTCGCCGGCGGGGATCGCCAGCCGGTGCGCGTCGGGATCGTCGTCGCAGTCGGGAAACGATTTCGGCCTAGCGGTCATGCAGGCCAGCACCTGCCCCTTGTCGGACCGCAGGCCGGTCACCGTCGCCACGACGTCCTCGCTTGCCGGGGCCGCGCCGGTCAGGCCGGGAACGGCCGCCGCGGCGATCAGGGCGCGGACAGCCCCGCGTCGGTGCGGCAAAGTCGATCCCAGACGCGGAAGTAGAGTCCGTAGTTGCATTTGTACTGCTCGTGATGTCGGTGGTGGTGGCTTGCGGTGATGAGCCAGTCGCCCAGCCGCGAGTGAACGAAGGCGCGGGGGAACATTTCCCAGCCCATGTGATTGGTAATGCCCATCACGGTCATGACGAGCAGGACCACGCCGAGCATCGCGACGTGGATCGGTATGAGGAACACCAGCACGGGAACGACCACCGCGCCGGTCAGCGCCTCGATCGGATGGAAGCTCATCGCGGCCCAGGCGGTCGGCGGGCGGCTGGCGTGATGCACCGCGTGCGCCAGGCGGAAGATCCGCGGCCGGTGCATCCAGCGGTGCGTCCAGTAGAACCAGGTGTCGTGGACGAAGAGATAGGCGAGGACCGAGAGCGGCAGCCACCACAGCGGCCAGGCGTCCCAGCGATCGTAGATCCGCGTCCAGCCGTGCTCGCGCCAGCCCCAGGCGACGATGCCTGCGGGCACGCCGTAGATCAGCGCCGAGAGCAGCGACCAGCGCAGCTCGCTGCCGATCTGGCGCTCGAGCCCGGCGTAGTGCCCGGGCCGGACGCGGCCGGTCAGCCAGGCGAAAAAGCCGCTGGTCACGAGATAGCGCGCGCCCACGATGAGCGACATCGCAAGCGCGGACGCGACGATTGCGGCAAGGGGCCCCGACATGGCGCGGCCTTATGCCGCGCTATCCCGGGGCTGACCAGTCGATAGTGCGCCGGGCCCCGCCTTTCGCCCGAAGCGTTGCCTTATCGCACCGGCTCGGCGCCGGCCGGAAACGAGAGGGTGGCGGGCCGGTTCAGCCGGTACGGCGGACCGCGCCCTTGTGCGCGCCGACACCCGTGCCGCCGGACCCGCCGAAGCGGCGCTTGCCCTGCTCGCCCTTGTCGTCGTGGCGATGCTGCCCGTCGCGCTTGTGGCCATGCTGGCTCTCGCGCTTGCCGCCGCTCGCGGCCCGGTCGTCGCGGCGGTGATCGTCACGGCGCTGCTGGTCGCTGGGACGATCGCCGCGCGGCCGATCGCTACGCGGCCGGTCATCGCGCGGCCGATCACGGCGCGGACGATCCTCGCGGCGCTCGCTGTGCGGGCGGTCATCACGGCGGCGCTCGCCGCGCGGCTTGCCGCCGCCGGACCGCCTCTGGCCGCCGTTGTCGGCGGCGGGCTTGCGCTGCGCCGGCTTCGGCAGCCGCGCCGCCTCGGCGAGGAAGTCCTCGGGCAGCGGCATCGGCGTGAGACGCACGCGCGTCAGCCGCTCGATGTCCTTGAGGTAGGCGCGCTCGTCGGGCGCGACGAAGCTGATGGCGATACCGTCGGCCCCGGCGCGCGCGGTGCGCCCGATGCGGTGGACGTACTGTTCGGGCACGTTGGGCAGCTCGAAGTTGAACACGTGGCTCACGCCCGAAACGTCGATGCCGCGCGCGGCGATGTCGGTGGCGACGAGCACGCGGACCGAGCCGTCACGGAAACCGCGCAGTGCCGTGGTGCGCTGGCCCTGCGTCTTGTTGCCGTGGATCGCCGCCGCCGGGACGTTTGCGCCGGCCAGGAAGCGGACCACGCGGTCGGCGCCGTGCTTGGTGCGGGTGAAGACGAGCGCCCGGTCGATCGCGCCGTCCGCCAGGCCCGCGCGCAGCCGCAGCGTGAGCAGCGCCTGCTTTTCGGCCTGGTTGACGAAGGTCGCGAACTGGTCGACGCGCTCGGCGGTGGTCGACTGCGGCGCGACCTCGACGCGGACCGGATCGTGGATGAACTGCTTGCCGAGTTCGGCGATCGCACGAGGCATCGTCGCAGAAAAGAACAGGCTCTGGCGCTGCTTGGGCAGCAGCGCGGCGATGCGCTTGAGCGGATGGATGAAGCCCAGATCCATCATTTGGTCGGCTTCGTCGAGCACGAAGATCTCGACGTGGCGCAAGGTCAGCGCGCGGCTGTCGATCAGGTCGAGCAGGCGGCCCGGAGTCGCGACCAGCACGTCGCAGCCGCGCTCGAGCGCGCGGGCCTGCTTGCCGACGGGCACGCCGCCGAACACGCACTGGACCGAAAGGCCCAGGAACTTGCCGTAGCCGCGCATGTTGTCGGCGATCTGCGCCGCAAGCTCGCGAGTCGGGCTGAGCACGAGCATGCGGCAGCCCGCGTTGCGGCGCGGTTGCGGATCGCTCGCGAGTCGATGCAGCGAGGGCAGCGAGAACGCGGCGGTCTTGCCGGTCCCGGTCTGCGCGATGCCGAGCAGGTCACGGCCCTCGAGCAGGGCGGGAATCGCCTTGGTCTGGATCGGCGTGGGATCGGCATAGCCCTTCGAGCCGAGCGCGCGAAGAATGGGCTCGGCCAGGCCGAAGTCGGAAAATTGGGTCAAATCAGTCTCTCAATCGAGATGCAAGGCGCGCGAAGCCCATCGGCTCGGCGCGCGTGGCAAGGGTTCGTACAATGCGACCCTGCGTGAAGAAGGAAGCCGGTGGTGTGCGCCAACTGTTCGTCCGGGCCGGTCTCCCGAGGGAGACCTCACGCCGCTCGCGGACTGCAGCGGATCGTCCGCCGCCGGTTAGCGCGACGGCCCCTAAATCAAGTTGCCCGGCTTGGCAAGAAAATTACCCTTGCCCCTATGCTCGCGGCTTGCTCGAAGCGGACACGCATGACCGACCCGCCATCTCCCTGCACCGGCGTGTGCCGCATCGCGACCGAAACCGGATGGTGCCGGGGATGCCTGCGCACGCTCGAGGAAATCGCCGACTGGCCGATGCTCCGCGCGCCCGAAAAGCGCGCCTTGCTTGCGCGCCTTGAACGGCGCAGGGCCTGAGGCGCGGCTACATCAGCCAGATGCCGACGAGCAGCGCGAGGCTCGCCAGCGACAGCAGCACCGCGATCAGGCTGATCTGGACCGAACCGACCGGGCGGCAACTGTGCGCCGAAAGCTGCTTGAGCACCGCAACGGCCTTGCGCCGGGCGAGATGGAAGATCAGCACGCCCACGAGGATGAAGCAGCTTGCGAGCGCGCGCGGCAGCCAGTCCGGCTCCATGCGGGCGAAGAGCGCGTTGAAGCCGATGCCGATGCCCACCGTGGCGAGGCCGGTGCGCATCCAGCCCGCGTAGGTGCGCTCGTTCGCCATCAGCGTGCGGTCCTCGGCCCAGTCGGTCCGGTCCTGCGCGAGCGCGGTGCCGTCTTCGCTCATGTCGGGCCCTCGAGCACGGCGTCGCGCGACTTGACGTCCGAGGTCGCCCAATGGTCGGCGGGCCGCCCGTCCATCGGGGCCTCGATCACGGTCATCTGACCATTGGTCTCGAGCACCACCCAGGCGGCCTGCGCGGGGTCGGCGATGCCCTCGCGGCGCAGGCACGCGCGCAGCTCGGCGACGGAGATCCGCGCGCGTGACAGGTTACGCTCGATGATGTGGCCGCGGTGGAGCAGCAGCAGCGGCTCGGCCTTCACCATCGCCGCGAACCGGTCGGACTTGCGCACCGTCCAGGTGAGGACGAACTGGCACAGCGCGAGCACGATGATTGCCGCCAGCGCGTCGGTCACCGCGACGTCGCTCAGGAGAATGCCCGAACTCGCCAGCGAACCGATGGTGACGGTGATCAACCAGTCAAAACTGTTGAGGTTGGCGGTCGTGCGTTTGCCGGAAATCCGCACGACGACGATGATCGTGAGATACGTGGCGATCGCGGCCAGAGCGACCAGCCCGAGCCGCTCCCAGCTGTTGAACCACGTCTGCGGGTCTTGCATCGGCTGCCCCTTCGTTCCTCTCGATGGTCATGCGCGGCCGCGCATCTCCTGAAAGAGACGCGCGCCGCCCCGGCAATGTTCCCGAGGTTGCCTCGATTGACATCGGATCGCGGGCGACCGCGTCGTCAGCCCCCGATCGCGCGCTCGGTCAGCCTTCGCTTCCCCACCGCGCCGTATGGGGGTCGGCGCCGGTGACGATCCGGCGCAGCGAGGCGCGCGCGAGCCGCTCGACTTCGACCTTGCGGCGCGCGGCGGCCATGCGCAGGCTCGGCGCCGGGCGCAGGATCTCCGCGTCGTAGCCGTCCGCGACGATGACTCCGCACGAGGCGGGCAGAAAAGCCTCGCTCTCGAGACAGGCACGATCGAGCCCGGGCGCGAGGCCCCAGTAGAACCGGTCGCAATAATCGAGATAGTCGGTCCACTTCGCGTCGCCGAGCAAGTCCGCGCGCGCCACCTTGATCTCAACGATCACCACCTGGCCCTTGGCGTCGACCCCCATGAGATCCGCCCGCCGACCGCAGCGCAGCGGCATCTCGGGCAGGCACCACACATCGTTGCGCGCGAAGAGCCGGCCGATGCCGCGGGCGACGTCACGCGCGGTCGGCGCCGCGCCCGCCGCGGGCGCGGAACTGCCGCCGGCAGCCAGGGAATCGGAAACGGTCATGCCCCATCATAGGAACAGAAAAGGAACGCGCAAGAGGCCGGACGGCCTCCCGCCCGTCAGCGCGAACGCCGTCAGGCCATGCGCCGATGCGTGCCGCTCAGCGGGCTGAGGGCAACGAGCGCATCGCGCGCGGCCACGAATTCACGCCACAGCGCGCCTGCCGCGGGCCTCGGGTCCGAACCGCGCGCGAAGGCGGCGAGCAGCGCACTAAGCCCAGGCTCCATGATGGCGGCGAGATCCTCGATTCCCTGCTCGGCGCAGCGTCGCCGCCACTCATCCGCGTCGCGCATGACCGCCGGCAGGTTGCGCACGCGCGGCGCCATCGGCGGTACGTCGATTCCGGCGATCGCGGCGACGGTGGCGGCAGCATCGTGCAGCCCCGACCACTTCATCGAGAGCGCGCTTGCCGAACCCTGGCCGAAGGGAACGCGTCCGACCGCCGCCGATCGCGAAGCCGGCGAGTGCGAATCGGCGCGGGTGACGAGACGAGGCTCCATCGCGCCCGATTAGGCCGGCTCGCCTTTCGAATTGGCTAATGATGCCCGTTTCGGTCCGGTGCGCGGCGTGCTGGTCAGGTGCAAGGCGCTCCCGCCGACGCGTCCGTTGGGGCGCCGGGAGGGGCCTTCGGCCAGGCCCCCGGTGCCGGCCGGCATCGCGTTTTCGTGGCCGCCAGTTGCGTCGTTCTCCCCGGCGGCCGCCGCCGCCTTGTCCCGTGAAACCGGCGAACCCACGCGAAGTCGGCCCCGCTTGATCTCGCGCAATTGCCGCTGGCCTCGTGCCCGCACCTCTGCTAACCGCCCGCTATTCCGCGCCAATGGCGACCGGAGCACCCGTAGCTCAGCTGGATAGAGCGCTGCCCTCCGAAGGCGGATGTCAAGTCTGGCGATGGTTGCTGGTGTTGGAAGAAAGAAGTGACTCAACAACGGTTTGAGCGGATGTCGGGTTCGCTCTTCAGGCCGACGAAAATCTCGCGTAAGCATGGCGTAAGCACCTCGCGAACGGTATGCACCCGTAGCTCAGCTGGATAGAGCGTCGCCCTCCGAAGGCGAAGGCCACAGGTTCGAATCCTGTCGGGTGCGCCAGTCAACTGCCTCAGTGCGTTGTTTTCAAACAGAATTTGGCTGACTTGTAAAAAGCGTTCCTACGATTGACCCCACACAATGTGCGGGCTTTTCCGGCACATTCTGGGGCCGTTCGAGACATCTTGGCCCGAACCCGGGATTCAAATTGAGAGACAATGTTCGGTCATAGCGGGAGATCGAGTAGGATTCGCCTCTACCTTCCACCTGAGAAGGTTAGTTGCACGTTGCCGTTCGTGATATTCGCTCTTGATGGCCTCCATAGAGCATCACATGGCGCATCCCGATGTCTCGATCGAGGCGCACATTGGGAAATGCTGCCAAGCGCTGAGCGATGACCTTGCCGAGCGCACGCCGGTCTATCTCGACCTTCGATTTTGGGTAATTGCCCGCGAGGTCCGCAGCGGCATCCGCACCGACCCGCGCGAGAGAAAGCTAGTCCATCATCTAGAGCGACTGGCACACCAAGGTCGCATCTTTTGCCCGATCTCAGCGACGTCATTCTTGGAGCTGATGAAAATCGGTGATGATGCCCGTCGCCAGGCGACTTTGGAGGTCATCGAGGAATTGAGCTTGGGCGTGTCATTGATGCCCGAGCCGGAGCGAACCGAGGATGAGCTTGAGGCTGTCATTCACTGGTCGCTTGCACCGAACGCGACAGCCCTGCCGCGCGTGTGGACGCGCCTCGCCTACACCATGGGCAATTTCCATGTGAGCGACGATCGATTCCCGCCTGAAACGCAGTTGGCCATCCAAAAGGCGTTCTTCGATCATGTCTGGCAGCAGCCGCTCGCCGCCGTCGCTGGAGGCCTTGATCGCACCGAATTCGATATGACCCGCGACATGGCCGCGCTGGCCGACAAGCTCAATGAGGGCAATCGTGTCCATCAGGCGGAAATGACATCGTTCGAATCCGTGCTGTCGGATGAGTTGCGAGGCGTCGCTGAGGTGGCTGAGCCCATTCTTGGGCAGATTATCGCTCGGCTAGGCAATTTCGGACCTGATGTGGAGCGCTCCGAACAGAACAGCCAAATGGCCGTGAATCTCGTGCACGCCATGCTAGGCGGGGAGCATCGGAGCCGACTGCCGACAATCCATGTGCACGCCTGCCTGAATGCCCTCTTTCGTTGGGATTATCGCAGCAAGGCGATGACCGGAAATGATCTATTCGATTTTGGCCATGCGGCTGCGGCGCTGGGCTATTGCGATGCGTTTTTCACCGAGGCCGGAGTTACCCGGTCTATTAGACATCAGGGGCTCAGGCTCGATCAGCTCTATAGATGCGTGGTGACGAACGATGTCGATCAAGTGCTAAACTTTCTTCAATCGTTGAATTGAGGCTAGAGCTGCAATCAGGCGATCAAATCAGGGGCGAGTGACGATGTGCCTTGTGGAATCTTGGACGAATATTGATTGGGCCGCCACCGGGACGATGATGCAAGGTGTGGGAACGCTTGGCGGGGCGGTCGCCGTCTATGCTGCCGCAAGGATGGGCTTGTCAGCTTGGAAGCATCAAAAGCTGGCAGAGCGGAATCGGGATCAAGCCGAGGTCATCCTGCACGCGGCCTACAACGCGAGGCGTGCGCTGGGATACCTTCGATCGCCATGGATGTCTGGAGGGGAGCTAGCGGCAGCAGAAGAAAAATTGAACAGCAGTGAGCCGAAATGGCGAAACAGCATCGTCGAGGAAAAGCAAAAGCGTCTCATCACCGCTCAAGCCTATTACATGCGGGCCAATCAATTGCTCGACGATCGGACGAAGCTAGAGGATTGCCTGCCGATGGCGCGCGCGCTCTTCGGCGAGGACTTGGAAAACGCGATCGAGACGCTGCACCATCAATTCCATATCGTGCGGACATACGCCGACGCCTACGTTGACGATTACAACGGCACCGACCGCGATTTCACGGTCAAGATTCGCCGGGCATTGTTTGCCGCCAACAAGCGCACCGCGGGCGAGGAAAACGAGGTGTCGGATGCGATTGACACGTCAATTGCGACCATAGAGGCGATTTGCCTGCCTTACCTGCGAATGGAAGCGCTATAGCCTATCTGGAGAAGGGATCGAGCAAGATTCGAGACCGGATAGAAACCAATGGATAGGAATTTCATGGGCGTCCTTGCGGCTCGATCTGAAACTTACAACCGACCGAACGCTCAACCTTTCCCGCTTTTTCAATGCAGCGTTCGAAGGCTTCACGGTTTGCGCTGAAGATGCGCTGCGCTGCCGCCAATTCTTCCCACGCTTCCGGGTTCTGTGACCGGATCAACCGTATACCCGCTTCCAAAATGGTCGGTTCGCCAACCGCCTTGCGAGCGATCCTTTCGGGCCATTGCCAGCTTTCGGGCATGGCGCGGGCGATGGTGCCGGGAAGAATCGACCACAGCAGGATGCCGACAACCAACCCCATACTTGCAAAGTGCGAGGCCTGCCGTTTCTGCTCGGCCTCGGCGCGGACACGCCCCACCATCGCACTGAGCTGCCCGGTTGCGCTGTCGAAGTCCCTACGTCCCTGCCGGAGCAGGTCGCTGGTATCGCGCAGCATGTCGTGCGAGGCACGCTTGATCTGAACGGCAATGTCTTCCGGCGTCAGCTCGATGGCGGGTTTGTTGCCGATGGCTGTCAAACTGTCGGAGACCCGCTCTAGCTGATTGGCCATCTTGCTAAACGTTGCCGTGTAGTCCGGGATCACGATGTCGGCTCGCTCCCTGGCCATGTTCTGGACGGTATGGCGTACCATTGCCATTTCGCCTTCGAGACGGGCGAAGGCTTCCGTGGCCGGATCGGTTTCCGTCACCGCCTCCGGTTCTGGTTCCGGGGCTAGCGGTTCCTCGACTTCGAGGTCCAGCTGCACTTCTTCGATATGGTCGTCGTCCATGTCGTTTCTCCTAAATGCCCATGTCGAAAGCGCGGGTGCGCTCGCGGGTGAGGGTTGCGGTCAGTTCTTTGGCGATGCTGCGTTCGGGCTTCGGATCGATGCCGAGTTCGCGGGCCTTGCCGCGCAGCAGACCTTCGACCTGCGGATCGCGTTCAAGCCCCTTCAACAATTCGTTCTGCTTGGCCGATACTTGGGCAGCGCCTGCGCGGTCGCCCTGTTGTTCAAGCTGCTTGCGCGCCGTGCTCAGACCCTGCCAGTCGCTGACAAAGCGCGCGGTTCGCAGCGCCGGATCGGTGCGAACGGCGGCTTCGTGCTGCATGGCGCGCATGGCCTCCTGGCTGCGTCCGCCTGCGGCCTCTGCGATCAGCGCAGGACGCCGCTCAAGTGCATTAGCGAGATCGGTGGCGGCATGGGGCCGGATCGCGTCGAGGGCCTTTTCTGCCTTCTCCAGCGCATCCTTCTGGTGCGGGAGAACGGGCAAACCTTGCGCCTGCATCGAGCCGAGATCACCAAGCGCGCGGGCGTAGCGTTCGACCGCGCGGCGCTGTTCGTTTTGCGTGTTTCCCTGCACCGGCAGCGGCTCAAGCTGTCGGGCCTGCGGACGGAAATTCCCGAAGATGGATTTGGCCTTCTCCGGCACTTGCCAAACTATCTCCAAGATTCGCTCGCGGAAGGTGATGCCGCGTAGTTCGGCGAAAGCCTGCTCGGGCTTGTAATCGCCCGCCATGTCCTTCCCGCGCTCGCGGCTCAGCGTGCGGACAAGTTTCGACTGATCGGCAAAGTCATCGTGGCCATAATGGAGCGCGAGCCCCTCGCGATGGCGCGACATGGCGACATAGGCGGAATGACTATCCATACCCGGCGTGGCGAGTAGATGGGCACGATCCACCGTGATGCCCTGCGCTTTGTGGATCGTGGCCGCGTAGCCATGATCGATGTGCGCGTAGTCCTTGGTGTCGAAGGTAACTTCGCGGCCATCATCGGTGCGCACGGCTATTCCTTGTGCGCTAGCCTTCTCCACCGTGCCGAGCGTCCCGTTCTTCACCCCAAGCCCGCGCTCGTTGCGCAGAAAGATGATGCGGTCACCCGATGCGAACTGGCGCTCGCCGCGTGCCGCCTTGATCGCGGCATCTGCACCCAATGCGCCAGCCTCACGCATCTTTCCGCGCGCCATGTCGTTTAGCTCGCGCGCTTCGTCATTGGTGTGGGTGAGGATGATGCGGCTGTCGTCTGGGGCGGTCCTCCGTTCCTGATTCCAGCGCTCGATCAGCGCCGTCCGTGCATCCGCGCGCGTGTGGGCGGCATGGACCATGCCGCGTTCCTCGTAGGTGCGGATCGCTTTGCCGGTTCGGCCTATTGCAAGCTGCCTGGTCGCATCCTGCTGCCATGCGGAAAGCTGGCGGCGAACCTCGCTGATCTCGACCCCTCCTTGGCGTTCGTGGATTGCCCGGAACGCCGCACCTGCTTCGATGGCCTGAAGCTGCTGCTGGTCGCCTACCAGGATAACCTTCGATCCAGCTTTCGCGGCATGGGACAGTACGCGCTCCATTTGGCGTGTGCCGACCATGCCCGCTTCGTCGATGACGAGCACATCCCTGGCGGTGAGTTGCTCGCGTCCTTTGCTCCATTGGTGTTCAAGGCTGGCGATGGTGCGCGATGCGATGCCGGAACCGTTCTCCAGCCCCTCGGCGGCGATGCCGGACAGGGCTGCGCCGCGCACAGCGTAGCCTGCGCTTTCCCACGCTTCGCGCGCCACTCCCAGCATCGCGCTCTTGCCGGTTCCCGCATAGCCGACCACGACCGCGAGGCCCTTGCTGTTGGTTGCATGTTCGAATGCAGATTTCTGCTCGCCAGAGAGGACCAGGCCGCGCTTGGCCGCGCTGACAAGCGCGGCGTTTCGTTGCACATCATTGACGGCGTGACCGGTGCGCTGCGCCAATGCGTCTGCGGCGCGATACAGGCGCTGTTCGGTCTCGATCATTGCCCGAGACGTGAAGCGATCCTGCCCGCGTCCGTCCTTGCCCAGCGCAATCAGGTCGGGCGATGCGCGCACCGCATTGTAGGCGGCATCGAACTGATCTTTGCCGTCGCTATGCCGGTGAACGAAGGCGGCAAGATCGCGCCTGGTGAAGGTCGCCTGCTGGTGGGTGATCGCATCCAGCGCCAGCGCCGGGTTGGCGATGATCCGCTCACCATTGCGCTGGGCAATCGCGCGGTGTTCCTCGATACGCTCGGCTTCCAGTCCACGCCCGCCAATGCGTGAGGCGGCAGGGCCGATCTTGTCCTGCGGCTCCAGCGCAATGCCCTGCGCTTCCAGGCTGCGATGATCGATCCGCGCATCGATGTCGCGTTCCGCCAACGCGCGGTTCACATGATCGGCCCAGCGCTCACGCCATTGCTCGATCAGCGCGGTCTTGTTCCAGTCGCGGACCTTTGCGCCAAAGCCGTCCTTTGTGACCTCGCGCCCAATTTCCCGCATCGTCAGCATGACATGCGCGTGCGGCTTGGCCTTGCCATCTTCGCCGATATCCCAATGGACATTGAGGTCGGCGATCATGCCCTTCTCGACGAACTCGGCTTTGACGAACTCGCGCGCCAGCTTGATGTTGTCCTTCTTGGGCAGCTCGCGGGGCAGGGCGAATTCGACCTCGCGGGATAGCTGGGCATCCTTGCGCTTTTCGGCGGCCTCGACTGCGTTCCACAAGGTGGCCCTGTCAGCGAAGGCCTCGGGCGCGCCTTTTGGCAACATCACTTCCGAATGAAGGACGCCTGCTTTGTTGGTGAAATCGTGGTCACGGTCGATGCGTTGATCGTGCAACCGCTCGCCCGCACGATAGGCCGCAGCCGCAACGGCACTGCGTCCGCTCGACCTTCCGATGACCTTTGCGCTGAAGTGAAAGATTGCCATGTCGGCAATCCAGTTACACTGCAAACGCCACGTCGGCACGACGTATAAGCGCGCCCTCTCATGATAAAATCCTGATCGGGACTAGGCTGTATCATACTGTCCCGGCGACCTTACTGCATTGGATTACAAGCACGATTATCATGACTGCATGACACCAACTATGGAGACAACACATGCGCAAACCCCGCGATTTTGATTCGGAGCTGAAGGCCCTCGCCGATAAGGCAAAGCAGTTGAGGGAACGACGTGTGCGCGACCTCGGCGCGCTGGTCACGGCGACCGGAGCCGATGCGCTCGATGCCGATGTGCTGGCGGGAGCGCTGCTCGATGCTGCCGCCAATACCGACAAGGCAACCGGGGAGGGCTGGCGCAAACGCGGCGCGGCCTTCTTTCAGCGCAAGCCACGAGACACTGCGAACGGACCTGGCCAGCAGCCGGAAGGCACTCTCCCGTTCGATGGCGGCGCGGCATCGGCTTGAGGCGGCAAAGGCACGGACCGACATGCGCGAATGGCAGGTCAAGCGCCGCGAGCGGACCCGGCAACTGATCGAACTGGGCGGCCTGGTCGCCAAGGCCGATCTGGTCGAGTTGACTGACGATGATCGCGCCGCGCTCTACGGTGCGTTCCTCACCGTCGCCGCCAAGCTGCGCGGTCCGGATGGTGCGCAGGCGCTGGTGCTGTTCCGGCGCAAGGGCAAGCGGGCGTTTGAGGCTGAGCAATCGAATGATGGATAGGGGAGCAGTCCGAACGGCAATTGGTATGCTAATCCCGTCCTAAAATTGAGCGGGTCAACTCAGCCAATCCGCTAGCGTCTAGGTGAGCGGACAAGGCATCTCTTTGCAGCAATTCCTCCGTCAAGTGAGGATGGAATTTCTCGAACAACAAGTTCGGCGAATGCGCAAATAGGTCCACCTCTTTGCCATCTGCCAGGCCCGAAAGTGCGTTAATCAAATCCGGGCTTTCGTCCTTTCCGAACACTTCGAGAAACCCGTCGTGTGTCTGCACGGTAAAGCCGCTCGCGCGAAGGGCGAGTGCTAGGGTCGTTGTCCGAACGGAACCCGTTTTCGTCGCTATGACAGCAGCTTTGTCGCTGAGTTGCGCAATCCTTCCGGGGTTAAATTGCAGCTGGCCGTGATGGCTGCGCGCCTCGTCGAGTAGCTCCAGCGCTGTTGCATCAAGATAGATCGGGCGCTTCTGTCCCTCCAAAACATCGAACATTCGCTCGATCACGCGGTCGTGGATGTTGCCAAGGGTCGCCCCAAAAATGGGCGGCACTCCGGCTTTGGCCGGTGCAACCAAAATGACACGATCCCGGTCGAGAACTTCCTGCACCAGCCAGCGCCTACCCGAAAAAATGAGAAGCATTCCCGGCGCGATCATGTTGTCGATCGGAAGTGTCCCAAGCTCCTTACCGCCGGAAATCAGCCGGTATTCCTCGGGTGTCTGAAATACGGCGTAGAAGCTATAGTGCTCAACCAGCTTCTCGCCATTGGCACCGAGCAAGAGAAGGCCATCGCTGGCTTGCTCAATGAGCGCGACCTCGGGTTGCCCGAGTGCTCGCAAGACATCCAGAAACAACTGGGTATCGATCTGGCGGAATGGTCCGCTTTGGCAGAGAATCCCGTATAGTTGTTGCGCACGTATTCCGCCCCTCTCGGCGATCACCGAGAGGATTTGGTGAACTAGGGTCGAAAGGTGCAGGGCCTCGCGTTGCGGCGGTTCGCACCAGCCTTCCAAAAGCAATTCGATCATCGCAATGGCCCGCACCATCCCAAGGCGAAGACGATCCGAAAAATTGCTGGTAGGCGTGAGCTTCGCCTCGACTGTGTATTGCCGAAGGATGGCTGGCTTGCCCGGTCGCCGCCCTGATCGGCCAAGCCTTTGCCTGAGCGACGCGACGCTGAATGGTGCGCCAATCTGGCCGACACAGGTCACATCGCCAATGTCGATTCCCAATTCCAGAGTGGAAGTGCAGATGGCAGTCGTCGGCGCAGTACCATCTTTCAGGCGGCGTTCGACGAAGTCTCGATGCTCGCGCGATAGGCTGGCGTGGTGAGGGTAAAACTCCTGCGGCAGATGTTCCTTTTCGCAAAGTGCGCGCAACCGATCTGAGTAGATTTCAACTGCCTGACGCGCACCGCCAAAGACAAGATTGTCGCTGCCTCTCAGGTGCTCGAATAGGTGCTGCGCAATGGCATCCGTCGCTGAAGGGCCTTCATCGTCCTTGTCACCAGCAACGTAGCCCCGGAGCTGAAGCTGCAATTCGGCTGCCCCACCTTCGGCAATGATTTGTTCGACTTCGCCAGGGCTGTCAGGACGAAGATAAACCTTCGCCAGTTCCATATCTCCGAGTGTGGCCGACAAACCGACCCGGCGAATAGGTCTCTTGAGAGCAATTTCGAGACGCGTGAGAAGCGAACGCATCTGGATGCCACGCTCACTGTCGAGGACCGAATGCAATTCATCGAGAATGACTGCGCGCGTTGCGCCAAACAGCCTCGGAATCTCCAATCCGCGTCGAATGAATAGCGCTTCAAGGGACTCCGGGGTGATAAGCAGCACGCCCCTCGGTCGCTTGGTAGCCTTAGCCTTTACCGATGACGAAACGTCGCCATGCCACGGGGTGATAGGCATGTCTGTATTGCGACAAATGTCTTCAAGTCGCCGCGCCTGATCGGTGATGAGCGCTTTCAGCGGCGCGACATAGAGAACATCAAATCCGGAGTCCTCACTGGGTTCGTCGAGCACCTGCGACAGTAGCGGGAGAAATGCGGCTTCAGTCTTGCCTCCGGCGGTGCTGGCGGCGACAATCAGGTCGCGATTGCCGTCCATAAGCACGTGCGTTGCGCGCGCCTGAATATCGCGCAATTCCTTCCAGCCTTGCTGACGAATCCATTTCTGGATTGGTCGAGCCAGCTTGTCGAACGCCGTGCTCACAGTCGGAAGCTGGCTAGCTCGTCATTCTCAGGGACAGCGCCAACGCTCTCATCCACGTCGCTCATGTCGTCACCAGAATCCTCCGCCACGTCGAGCTCTTCGATGAGGTCCGACCATTCGACGCCGGGGTTTTGTTCGAGCACCGCCAGAAGATTCACGAATGCCGTGACCGTGTTCCGAGGGGTTCTGAAATAGGCCTCCCCGATCCTGTCCGAACAGTGCGCCATAAACGCTTCCAAGGCGTTGTCTGGCAGGATTGCTTCATCGCCCTGCATAACGGCGCGAATGTTGGCCAGAAGCACGAACAAATCTTCGGGCGTGAGGCTGGCTAGTCGAATGACCGGCCCGGAGAGATCGACCAGTCCGTCACGCGCAAAGGTGTTCTCTGCGAGGCGAGACTGGAGGGCTTCATAGCTGTAGAGGCCGCGCCGCGTATTCATGAGGAATTCCGGCGTTCCTCCCATGAGGAACCCAAGGTTCTCCGCGCTGCCTTGGAGCACGTCGTTCAGAATGCGCAGGATTTGCTCATAGTTGGCGTTGCGTGCTTGCGATGAAGTCAGCTTGTAGAGGTTGACCATCTCGTCAAGGCCAACGAGCAGGCCCTTGTAGCCAGCTTCACAGACAAAGGCCGACATCAGTTTGAGGTGGTCGTAGACGCTGGCGTCATGGACGATAGTGCGAACACCAAGAGCCTTGCGAGCATCCGTTTTGGTTGCAAATTCGCCGCGCAGCCATCTGATCGCCGCCGATTTCAGCTCTTCATCGCCGGTTTCGTGCCCCTCCCAATACCGGCGGATCACCTGCGCGAAGTCGAAGCCTCCAGTCAGTTCTTCAAAATGGGCAAGGCGCTGGCGAATGATGTCATCTGTCGATTGTTCTTGCGCCTCGGCATCGTGCTGGGCCTGGCTGATAAACCGCTCGACAACATTCGACAATGCACCTCCATCTGGCTTGGTACGGGTTGCAAGATTTCGCGCCATCTCCGCGTAGAGGCCCCGTGCTTGCCCGCCGGTCGCGTGGATGCGGCGATCCGGGGCAAGGTCGGCAAACATGACGACCAGCCCCTTTTCGAGCGCGACAAGCCGGATCAGGTTCATGAAGAAGGTCTTGCCGGAGCCATACTCGCCGATGATGAAACGAATGGCTGAACCGCCATCGGCGATCCGGTCCATGTCCTTGACGAGTTCCTCGATCTCACGAGCTCGTCCAACCTGGATGTGCCGAAGCCCCAATTTGGGAACAACACCGGCGCGTAGCGCCTGAGCGATGGCGTCGCGTTCGCGCGGTTTCAGTCTCGACATGAATTAATCCCCCTTCGCCATCTCGGCTCGCAACGTATCGGCTATGTCCGGCGATACGTCATATCCGTCATATTCATCGAGCAAGGCCTCATCGAATTTCTCGAAAGCCCACTCGTTGACTACCTCAAGCGCGCCAGAGGGCATGAGCCCTTGCTTACTGGCGATCTCGTCAAACTCTTCGTCAGTCCAGTGATCGCGCTGGATTATCTGCTCTACAAGCATCGCGTGCTTGGGATCGAGGCCAGCCATTAACGATGGAAGAGCATGTGTTGCGGCGGCCTCGTCGCTCACGTCTTCGTCGGCCGAGAAAATCTCGCCCAGTACGCTTGAAACGCGCTCGGTGTCATTTCGAATAGCGGCAATACGCGCTGCATCGAGCGAACCGGCTTTGGCTTTCGGCTCGTCCGGTATTTGTTCGCCTGGTGCTTCAGCTTCGGCGGCTTTGACGCGAACAGGGCCGTCTGGCACGTCGCCAGCATGGAGGTCGGCGTAAACGAGGCCAGCATCGATCCCCAAAGCCTTGTAGATCTTCTCGATGCAAGCCACTTCTTCAGACTGAATCACGCTGTCAGCGTGGGCAATCGCGACAACTGCCGCGCGCAGGGCTAGATGATGCTCAGCGTCCGCATCTTTCAGCTTGCTGCGCAGCCATGACATGTCTGGCGGAACATCGAGATACCATTCGAGGTTGGCGTGAAGCCGCTTTCTTTCAAGCTCAGTCAGGCCGCTAACAGCATCGATCTTTTCACGGAGTGCCCTGCGTTCGGCTTCCACAATTTTGCTATCGGCATGTGCGACGAAGGTCGCCAGCGCTAGTTCGAACAATTCGGTTCGATAGGCCGGGGATACGTCTTCAAGCTGTTCGACCGGCTCGCCGAGTTCGAAGATCACAACGGGTTCGTCGATCTTCGGTCCGCGCAGCGAGAATCTTGGGTCTGGAGCCATACCGAATCCGATACGGGCGAGTGCATCTGCTGCGCCGGTGAGGTTCCGCTTGCCAAGCTTCTCCGGCGTTTCTCCTTCTAGGCGCGAGATCACATCAAGTGCTGGGACCAACCCGCCTGCGGCTACTTGTTCGCGCGCCCAGTCTTTGAGTTTTTCCAACTCGTCTGATGGGAACAGACTCCAAAGCTCAGCGGGTAGCAGCGCCTGTGCTTCAATGGTCCCCCGACCATCTGGATTTCGTCCAAGATATCGGCTGAACTTGTCGAGTTCATCCATAGCCTCATCTGCGATCTTCTGCGCCTTCTGCATTGGCGACCGCAAATCAGACACGTTGGGGATTTGAGCTTCTCGGCCGCCTTTCGCGCTAAGATTAACCGAGCAGTTGAATTCGCTGGAGGCGGCGCGATACGTCATAGCCAGCATTTTCCGAGGCGCTCGCACTTTCAAGCCATCGGGATGCAGCGCTCCGAACTTAAGCTTGAAGAGTGCTCGGAACTCTTCGTCACAACGCTCGGCAGGCGTGCGGAGGCGGCGTTCTGGATAACACAGCAACCACAGGAGGACCCAATCTGAGTCCAAGGCTTCGCCTTCGGAAATCATGCCTCCGAGGGCGAGCTTCAACAATAGGGGCAAATCCCAGCTGCGATTCTCCAAAATCGCCTGCTTTAGGGTGGGGTCGTCTGTTGAAAAGCCACCCAGTGCCGCCGCGCGGGCGATATTGAGGAATTCACCGAGATACCTTTGTGCGGAATGGTTGTGAGAAAAGAGGATCTTGAGGCGCTCAACCTCCGCTACGATTTCCTGCTTCTCATCCTCAGATGGCTGTTCGACCAGATACCGCCGCTCCAAGCCATAAAAGAACAGGAACATGTAGCCGGGGTCGATCGTCCCGTCTTGTCGCCCATCCGCAAGCCAATTTAGATAGGTGGCTCGGCAAACAGCCGGGATGTTCGAATAGCCCGGCCAATATGACATGTTAACGCCATTCCTGTCCGATCCAACCTGCGCGACGGACAACGATGGATCGATGTAGGCTCGACAGCTCTCGCCATAATGGGTTGAGCCGATGCGAGGCGGTTTGCCGACATAGACCATCCCATCGATCGTGCGACCTGCAATGGTGACGGATTGCCCTTTGCGCACCCAACCTTGGTGATGGCCTTGCGATCTCTCCGATGAACCTTGCTTTGGCCTCTTTGCTTCAGGCGAAAGCTTCTCTTCTTGGTCCGACCGACGCTGTAGTTCTGCAGATCGGGGCACTGCTTCCGCTGCAATTTGTGCCACGTTTCCGAGGTGGGGATCAAACTGAGCTAGCTGATCCGGTCTCGAATTCGTAGACGCTCTAACTTCGCGCGAAAATGGGGGAGATTGCAGCTTTTCAGGGGCGGTCGTCTCAGCAACTCGCGCGCTTCGACGCTTTTCGTACCACCAGACAAAAGCAATCGGCGCGAGGAGTGCGAACAATGCTTCAAGCGCATCGGGTAGACTGTCCAATGCAATTGCCGCGATTATTACGCAAACAAAGAAAGAGGCGACGTAAAGCCCGATAATGCGGATGATTTTCCAGACAATCGACATGCGCACTGCCTGCCATTTTGCGGATGAGAGGTCACGCTGATTTTCGCCAAGCGCATATTCGGTCAGCCGAGAAGTACTTTCTCCAGAACCTCGATCAGCTCTTTCCGCTTCTCAGACAGCATCTTTTCCAGATTCCGCTGCTTCCACAAGACTGCTGGCAAGTGCCTTGCTTCCGGTATGCCGAGAAGTTCCCAATTCGGGTCACCGCGCTTGAAGCCGATCAGGAACTGGTGGTGCGCGTCTGGCATCTCGCCAACCATTGTGGCGACGAGTGCCTCGCGGGTAGCCTCTAGATCGGCAAGCTCGACATTCTCTTGCGTCATGCCGACAAATCCGCGCTCAAATTCCTCCGCCAGCGGTTTGTGGGTCGGAGCGAGCACCTCGGCCATCGGGCGATGGTGGCTGATGAGGTAGACGAGGAATGCGCGCCGCAGTTCGTCACTTATTTCTTCGTTCGCCAGCAGGTCTCGCACGTCGAACAGGTCACGCGGGTGCTGGCGGTCCAGCGCCGCCACGATCTTTCCCGCATAAAGGTCGGGGAAGGAAACAACCTGCATTTCGGCGAAACCGAACGTGTCTTCGACTGCGGGAACGACGCTCATGACCACGGGGTCGTAGACGGTGCCACGCAAGACAGGCGTGACTTCGATCTTGATCTGCACACCTTCAGAGCGGACGATGAGCTTGGTGATGATGTTATCGCCTGCTGAACGTGATGGAGCGACCGCCGCGCCCGGTATCCCGCCTTCGATCCGCTCCTTGATCCGCACCATCGCCGCGTCGATAGCGGCGAGTGATGAAGCGCGATCCTCGACCGGCAAGTAGGTCAGGTCGATGTCAACCGAGAGGCGCGGCAAGTCGCGCACGAAGAGGTTGATCGCCGTGCCGCCCTTGAGCGCGAAACACTGCTCTTGCGCCACGAACGGTATGGTGCGGATCAGGAGGGCAACCTGCTGCCGATAAGCGTCCTGGAAGGCCATTTCCTATTGCCCTCCAAGATCGGCGGGCACCGTGATGTCGTATTGCGGATCGAGCTTACCCCCCTTCACCAGAACCCGTTTTCCGGAACCTAAATCGATCTTGGCCAAGTCGAGTTTCGATCGCCAAGCATGGCGGTGCCGGTCGGCAAAGAACAGGAACAGCCGCTTCACCTTGACGCTGGAGCAGGCTTCGAGAAGAGTTTGCAGGCGACGAGGGCTGAGATCGCTCAAGCCTTCCATTAAGGCATCGACCTGATGAAAGCTCTCATGCCTGGGCAGTTCGTCGAGCAATTCGAGAACGGCGCGCTCCTTGCTCGAATAGCGAACAGGCAATTGCACGCCAGCGGCACTATACATGGTAGGGCTTGGCAATGGCGGCGTGTCGGCATCTGTCGGAAACAGGCGCAAGCTGTTGTGCCATGCGAATGTCACTTCGAGCGGCAAATCACCCAGCCAGGTTGGCGGTCGTGTCGGTCCGTATAGGTGAACTGTCTGGACGTTTGCTGAAAGGTAGTGGGCATAGCCTTGCTGTTCGAGCGCGGTGCGACCGCCAACGGTCAGTGGAAGGTCAAGCATGGTCTGGAGCGAGATTACGACCTGCTGCCAGGTCATAGGCCCGCGTGAACGGCGATAGACCCGTCGCGCTGGGCTATCCAGCCAGCCGGAACTTACATACTGGCTACGCAGCGCGGACGAATAGCCATTGGCCTCCAGCCAGGCGGCATCGACCAGAAGTCCTTCCGGGAGCTCCTGCTGGAGTTGGTTTAGCTTGCTGTCCAAACGCGTAGCCATGCTTAGTGTTTTGCCACTTGTGTAAACTCGTGTCCAGTTTGAAATAACCTCAAAAGACTAAGCTTAACTTAGCGTTCTGGCAAAGAATCAAACCGCCTAACCAAGCCGACTGCGCGAAAGAAGACATGATTCGTGCGCGAAATCCGGCAACGCTGGCGCGGAAATCCGTCGCTGCCGTCGCAAATTCGCGCGTGCCAGCCGTAAATTCGCGTCGAACGAAAAAAATCTCAAAACCAAGGGCAACGGAGCGGTTTGTCCGTAAAGGTCTCGAACCGTCCATAGTCGGTTCAAATCGTGCAAATCGTTGAAGAATTGCCCGAATTCCAACTGAACCGGGCGCTTGCGCCTTTCAGAAAAAGTTCTCATTATGTTCCGGAGAGGGGCTGCCGATACCAAAGAGAGAATGCCCCATGTCGAATACCGAACGCATCATCCGCCTCAAGACCGTGCTCGACCGCACCGGCCTTTCCCGCTCCACCATTTATCGTAAGATCGCAGAGGGCACGTTTCCGTCGCAGGTCAAGATCAGCATCCACGGCGCGGGCTGGCACGAGTCTGCCATCAATCGCTGGATTGCCGATCCCGCTCACTATCGTGAAGAGGAACCAGCAGAATGAGCGGCCATCAAACCGTCGAGCCGATCTGCGTCCGGATCAATGACGCTGCCCTTATGATCGGCGTAGGGCGCACGAAGCTCTATGAGCTGATTGCGACGGGCGAACTCGAAACCGTGAAGATCGGCAAGGCAACGCGCGTCATTACCTCCAGTTTGCATGACCTGGTCAAAAGGCAGCGCGCTTCGAACTGAGCCGCCTGAGCAAGAACGTGGCTCTAAAACTTTCCTCCGGTTTGGATCGCAGCATCCCTCACCTGTGCAGCATAGCGCACAAGGGATGATCCGAGCGTCAAACCTTGTATGGAAACATGGGACATCTCCGGTCTGCCAATCACCGAAGTTAACGCCTTTGTGACCTGCCCCATCAGGGTGGTCCAACGGTTAAGTTAGAGTTCCGGCGGTTATGGTCGCCCTGCTGGGCGGCCTGAAGCGTAGCGTAAGGTAGTCTAGCAGGGCGATGCAAGATCGTTTGTGGTGCGGGCGGCTTGTATCCGAGCGATGAGTGCGGCCGGATGGTGTTGTAGTGGATGCGCCAGCGCTCGATCAGGATGACCGCTTCCTTGAGGGTGTAGAAGATCTCGCCGTTGAGCAGTTCATCCCTGAGCTTGCCGTTGAAGCTTTCATTGTAACCGTTCTCCCATGGTGATCCTGGCTCGATGTAGAGCGTCTTCACGCCGATCCGACCAAGCCAGTCGCGCACGGCGTGTGCGGTAAACTCAGCCCCATAGCACATTGGGAAGCGGTCCCTCGAAGGGCCGCATCGCCTTGATGAAGACAAGGGCGCGTAGCGCCTGCCGG
>NZ_MWMO01000009.1 GCF_002556635.1 Novosphingobium sp. PC22D
AACCTTGTGATTTCGATTACTTGGACTTCGATAAAACCCACGCTTTCCTGCGGGCTTCAGCGTTCTTCACCGGCGACTAGCTACGAATCACCGGCAAAGATCCGGGTCGCGACAAGGCAAAGAGGACTTCAGGCGTGCCGAGCAATCTACCGGAAACAGGGGACTTGGAGGCGGACGTCGCTGCGAACGGTTCCCGCATCGGCGGGGTGTCCGCCGCCAGCGCGGCGCTTGCGTGCGAGATCGAACGGATGGGGTTCTGAAGCGTGATAGAAACCGAACAGACCGTGCTGGTCGCGTGCGATATCGGCGACACCTGGAACTACGCGAAGGATTTCGAGCGCTGGGCCAGCATCATGCCCGGCTACCAGTCGTGCGAGATGGAGGACCAGGACACCTCGCGCTGGATTCTCAAGGTCGGCGTGGGCGCGATGATCCGGACGGTGACGGTAAAGGTTCACGTCGACGAATGGGCGGGGCCCGGGCGCGTCGATTTCTCGTTCGAGCTCGAAAAGGACCCGGTCACCGGCTCGGGCTCCTATCTCGCGGCGCCGGCCGAGAACGGTGCGGGCACGATGATGACGCTCGCCGTCCAGGTTCGCGGGACCGGGCCGATGGCGCCGATGTGGGAAGCGATGGGCGGGCCGGTGCTGCCCAAATTCGCCAAGGCTTTCGCCGAACAGCTCAAGGCGCGCATCGAGGCGGAGAGCCCGCGCGCGGCGGGCACTTCGGCCGAAGGGCAGACCGCGCAGGCGAAGCCGGTCGCCGCGCCCGCGCACGGTTCGCTCGCCGCTAGGTTTGTGGCATGGCTGCGCGCGATCTTCGGCAAGCCCGGCCACGGCGCCTCGCGTTGAGGCCGGGATTGCCGACAAAGGAGAGGAACCGAACAGATGCGACGCTTCACGCCCGAGCAACTCGTCACTGCCTATGAACTGGAGCAGCGTCTCTACGATTTCGCGGCCGAACTCGATCTCAACGATTCGCGCGATATCGGCCGTTTCTACACCGAAGATGCTGTCTTCGTGGCGGGTCCCAACCGGATCACGCCGCGTTCGGCCATCGTCAAATTCTATCAGGATCGGCTGGAGAACGTCGCCAAGTACCAGAAGGACGGCGCGCGCACCGGCCGCCACACCTTCCTCAATGTGCGCGTCGAACTGCTCGATGACGACAACGCCTATCTCCACTTCACCAACGTGAACTACGCCGGAGAAGGCGCGGCTCCGGTGGCCGGACTGCAAGGTCCCTCGATGATTGCCGATTGCCGGATGACATGCCGCAGGCAACCCGACGGAACCTGGCTCTTTTCCGAGTTTGCGCCCAAGGCGGCGCTGGTGGGCGAAGACGATTTCATGAAGCTGATGCTGTCGCTGCAGAGGGACTGACAGGGCGGTCCGTTACGGGAGCGGGAGGATTGCTTTTCGTATCGTCGGCAGCCGTCCGGCACCTGGAACGGCTTCGGCGTCAAAAAGTGGCGAGGCCGTTTGCGAGCGGGGCTGACGAGGGCCCGGCCCGCCGAACTGATCTTCGGCCGACATCGAGAACGAAACAGGAGAGGAATGCGCAGTGCCCCAAGGCAGGATCATCGACAATCGTCCCGACACCTGGGATCTCGAAACCGACCTCGTGGCCGTCGGTTCGGGCGCCGGCGGGCTGGCGGCGGCGGTCACGGCGGCGGAACAGGGCGCCAGCGCCATGGTGCTCGAACGCACCGACCACGTCGGCGGCGTCACCGCCTATTCGCTGGGCGAGGTGTGGATACCGGGCAATCATCTCGAACAGGAACTCGGGATCGAGGATTCGGTCGAGAGCGGCTTTCGCTACGTCAAGCGCCTCGGCATGGGGTACGCCAACGACGTGGCGATCCTCAACCAGTCGCTGCACGCGCCAGAGATGCTGCGCTATTTCGAGGAGACGATCGGGCTGAAGATGACGGTCATCCGCGACTGCCCGGATTACTATTACGGCCTGTCCAACGACAGCCTCTCCGAAGGGCGCCTGCTCGAGGTGGAGCCCTTCGCTGCCGAGGCGCTTGGCGAATGGCAGGAGAAGACCCGCGTCTCGCCGCACGTCATGTACAGCCTTACGCATGAGGACATCTTCGCGAACGGCGGTTCGGCGAACATCCGCAACTGGGACTTCACCAAGATGAGCGAGCGTCTTGCAAAGGACGAGCGCTGCCTGGGTTCGGGGCTCGTCTGCTACTTCGTGAAAGCGGCGATCGACCGCGCCGTGCCGATGCACACCGGTGTCGAGGTGACGGGCCTGATCGGCGACGGCGAGCGGATCGTCGGGGTCAGCGCGATCAGGGACGGCGCGGAGATTTTCGTGAAGGCGAACCGGGGCGTGGTCCTCGCGGTCAGCAGCTACGAGCGCAGCCCGGTGTTCACCAAGACGCTGGGCCAGCAGCTCGACGTCCAGTCGGTGATCATGCCCGAGGTCGACGGCGCGCACCTGCGGCTCGCGGGCAAGTTCGGCGCCCGCGTGGCGCGCGTGCCCGACGTGACCATGCTCGGGTTCAAGATCCCCGGCGAGGAGCTGCAGGAAGGCGTGCCGCTCTGGCGCAACGCGATGGCCTACGCAGGGCTGCCGCATTCGATCATCGTCAACAGCCGTGGCGAGCGCTTCGCCAACGAGGCGTTCTACCGCTCGCTCTACTATGCCGTCGATGCGATCGACGGCGCGACGCAGACGCACCCGAACTTTCCCTGCTGGCTGGTGCTCGATAGCCAGGCGCGCGAGAAATACCCGCTCGCTTCGATCATGCCGGGGGATGAGCTGCCGGAAGACGTCGGTGTCACCGCTGGTTCGCTCGGCGAACTGGCAAGCCGTCTCGGCATCGATGCCGAAGGGCTCGCCGCGACCGTCGCCCGGTTCAATATGCATTGCGAGAACGCCGAGGACCCCGATTTCGGACGCGGCAGCGTGGTCTGGGGCGCCTATATGAGCGGTGACCGCTTCCACGAGCCGAACCCCAATCTCGGCCCCTTGCTCAAGCCGCCGTTCTACGGAGTGCCGCTCAGCCGGCTCGCGAGTTCGGGAATTGCCTCGGGCGGGATCGTCGTCGACGAGCATTGCCGCGCGATGGGCTGGGACGGCGAGGTGATCGAGGGCCTCTATCTTGCCGGCAATTCGGTTGCCCGGCTCGACAACGGGGCGGTGATGCAGAGCGGAATGTCCAACGCGCGCGGCATGACACACGGCTGGCTCGCGGCGCGGCACGCCGCCGGGAAGCCGAGCGACCTGCTCGAAAAGGCAATCGCGCGAGGAGCGTTGAACCCGTCCGGCTAGACCGCAAGCTAGATCGCGAACGCGGGGCATCCGGACGCAACCGAGAAGACACGCGCTCCATCGGGATGCCTCCGCAGGCTCACCACCCCGGAGCCGCGCGCACGAGCGCGCGTACCGCCCTTCGCGCCCAGGCCCGGATCTCGGCCTTGCTCGTCGGTTTCGCCGCGATCAACTGATTGAGATACCAGCCGCGGATCATGTGGATGAACGCTTCGGCGACGTAGCCGGGGTTTTCCATCCTGCGGCCCTCAAGGCGCGAGCTGTCTTCGAGGAACTGCCTGATGCGTTCGACGCCGCGCTGCATCCTCGCCTCGGCCGCTTCGGCGAGTTCGGGGAACCTGTGGACTTCGCCCAGGATGACGCGGTTGAGCGCTTGCGTGCGGTGCTCGAAACTCGCGTCCAGCATGTCGATCGCGAACCGTTCGAGACCTTCCGCGAGATCCCTCGGGTTCGTATCGGAATGGAGCGCCCGATACGGCTTTTCATGGTCGATCTGGCTGAACACGACCGCGCGGAACAAGGCTTCCTTGGACGCATAGCGCGAGTACAGGGTCGTCTTCGACATGCGCGCGCGCTCGACAATCCGCGTCAGCGATGCGCCGGCGTAGCCGTACTCGACGAATTCGTCGAAGGCGACCGACAGCAGGAGTTCGTCGAGCATTTCGGCTTCGCTCGCTGTCGGACGACCGGTCGATCGCGTCTGTCCCAGTCTCATTTTGGCGACACTGGAACAATTTTGTGCGCACGTACAGACGCGCGTGCTTGACAATAAAATGATACGATCATGTACTGAGAGCGAAACGGCTCAAGACCGGCCATTGGAGAGGGAATTCATGAAAAAGTATCGCCTGCGTTCGCGTGCCTGTCGTCTGGCCGTGGCCGCCAGCATTGCAGCGACCAGCACCGCGCCGGGCATCGCGCTCGCGCAAGATGCCCAGGCAGCCTCGGTCGACGAGAGCGCCATCGTCGTGACGGCGCGGCGTCGCGACGAAAACGCGCAGGACGTGCCCATCGCGATCACCGCGGTAAGCTCGAAGACGATCGAGGAACTGCGCGTCGTCCAGGCGGAAGATCTCGAGATACTCGAGCCGACCTTCTCGGTGAGTTCATCGTCGGGCTACGTGAACAAGAACGTTTACGCCCTGCGCGGCATCCGCCCCACCGAATCGATCTATGGCCAGGACCCGACCGTCCAGGTCTATCTCGCCGATGTCGTCCAATCGCCCTCGCAGGGATCGAATCTGGGCTTTTACGACCTTGAGAACATTCAGATCCTGAAGGGGCCGCAAGGCACGCTGTTCGGGCGCAATACCATCGGCGGCGCGATCCTGCTCACGCCGCGCAAGCCGGGCTACGATTTCGCCGTCGATGCGATGGTCGGCGCGGGCTCGTTCGGCCTTTTCGAGACCGAGGTAGGTGTGGACATTCCGGTAGCGCCGACTTTCCGCCTGCGTCTGGCCGGCCGCACCATCGACAGCGACGGCTATCAGACCAACGTCGGCACCGGCGCCTTCAACGGCACGAAGTACGGCGGCGAGAAGACCCGCTCGATCCGCGCGACCATGGTCGCCGACCTGACCGACCGCATTCGCAACACGACGATGGTCACCTACGACGACAAGAACACGAACGGCCGCATCCAGGTGCTCCAGGCGATCAATCCCGACAATGCCCTCATCGCCGCCTATGCCAGCGTGTTCGGCACTGCCTTCCAGGACACTCTGGAACGCGCGCGGAACCGGGACATCAACGACGTCGAATCGAACCTCGACAACTATGATGATGTCGAGGCGTGGAGCGTTACCAACACCACCGTCGCGGAACTCAGCGGCGCGCTGACCTTCAAGTCGATCCTGAACTACCGCGAGGTGGATTCGCGGACCTCGATCGATCTCGATTCGAGCGAGGCAACCATCCTGCACTCGACCCCGCAATACGCCAATCTGGACCACCACAGCGTCGAACTGCAATTGCAGAGCGACGGCGACCGTTTCGACTGGACGCTCGGCGGCTTCTACTACCACGAGAAAGGCGAGGAGTATTCTCCCGGGGTATTCTTCCCGGCGCTGCTCGGCGCGATCAACCCGATCATCCAGCGCGGCATCGTCGACAACACCAGCTATGCCGTGTTCGGACAGGGCTCCTACAAGCTGACCGACAAGCTCACCGCAACGGTCGGCGCGCGCATGAACTGGGACAAGAAGGGCCTCACGCTCAATTCGTTCAGCGGTTCGACCTGCTCGCTTCAGGTCTACAACGATGCGACCGCCGATCCCAACGACCTGGTCCGCTTGCCGAACGACGACTGCTTCCTGCCGCTTTCGGAAACCTTCTCGAAACCCACCGGCAGCGTGTCGCTCGACTACAAGGTCACACCCGATGTCCTCGTCTACGCGACCTCGCGCCTCGGCTACCGTTCGGGCGGCTTCAACCTTCGCGGCGACATCCCCGTCGAATACGCGCCGTTCGGCTCGGAGACGGTGGTCGACCTCGAGGGCGGGATCAAGTCGGACTATTCGCTGGGCATGATGGCGATGCGAACCAACGTCGCGGTCTATCACCAGTGGTACAGCGACATCCAGCGCACCGTCGCGGTCGCCAACGCCGGCGGCAGCCCCGGCTCGGCGGTCGAGAACGCGGCCAAGGCGCGCGTCTTCGGCATCGAACTGAACCAGATGCTGCGGCCGACCGACTGGCTGACCTTCGATCTCAGCTACGCCTACATCAAGCCGCGCTACAAGTCGTACATCGACCCGGCGACGGGCACCGATCTTTCGGATACTCCGTTCCAGTTCACGCCGCGCCATTCGGGCAGCGTGCGCGGCACGATCGAGGCGCCGCTCGGCAACGATGCGGGCACCTTGCGCTTCGTCGCCAATGCATCCTGGCAGGACGAAATCTGGATCAACTCGCTGCACACGATCGAGACTATCCGCGAGCACCCGCCGGAAATCGTGCCCTTGCTCAAGCAGAAGGCCTACTGGGTCGTCGACCTCAGCGCGGGGTGGGACAACGTCATGGACACCGGCATCGACCTGTCGGCCTACGTGCGCAACCTGTTCGACGAGGAATACAAGGTCGGCGGCATCCAGCTCTACACCGGCGCGACCGGGTTCATCGCCGCCGCCTATGGACGGCCCCGCAGCGCGGGCGTGCAAATGCGCTTCCGGTTCTGAGCGCCCGGGCGGGTCTCGCGGGGGCGACGAGCGCGGACTGGGCCGGCGCCGGCCGGCAGGTCTCCTATGGTCGCTCGCCGAGCCAGAACGGACAGTTCGCCCCCTCGTCGGCCAGGTCGAGGCGCAGCATCCACCACCCCGCGAAATAGCTGGGGTCGTAGAGGCTCTCGCAGACCGCGCCGCAGCGTGAGGTGGCCTCGAACACGCGCATGACTCGCGAACGGGCGGGGGCGTCGACGCCCGGGGAATCACCAACGGCGGCGAAGCCGTTGAAGATCACGACGTGGCCGTTGCGCAGGATAATGTCCCCCTCGCGCAACTCGTGGATGCTGCGCACGGGCTGGGGACATGCCCGGTCGGGCCCGGCCGGAACCTGATAGCCCCGACCATCGGCGCCTCGCACGAGCCGGGGCGAGACCATCGTTCCGGTCGAACGGATGCGCAGGTCGAAGACCCGGGCGATCAGCGCCGAACAGTCGATGCCGAGCGGATAGTTGGCCTGGTCCTCGTGCCACTCCGGCTCGCCCTCCCCATGGCGTTGCCATTCCAGCCCCTCGCCGATGTGGCCGATGGGCGGAGGATTGGCGGCGTCGCCTCCGTAGCCCGCGGCGAGGCGCGCCGCGAAGCCCTCGGCGAGATCCGCGCCGCCGATCGAGTAAGGCACCGAACTCACCCACGCGCCCGGCAGGAGCCCGACCAACTGGCGCGGCTGCACCCAGCGCGCGCCACCTTCGGGATTGACCCGGTCGCGGACGGGAACGGGAAAGGCCGGTCCCGTGCCCAGCGCGCCGGTGTGGTCGGCGCCGATATCGCACAGCGTCCTGCCGTCGCAGGGCCGGTCCCAGGCGGTCCTGGGATATTGCCAGCGAAAGGCGATCTGCGCTTCCAGCGTTTCGCGCGCTTTCGCATAGGGCATCGCCGGAACGCGAGGTGACGCTGCGGCGAGTAGCCCATCGGCCTCGGGCGTCGAGGTGGGCCCGTCGCCATCGCCGACGGGCTCGGTCGCGATCGTTCGATCGACCAGTGCGATCCGGCCGCGCGCGGCGTCGCCCAGAGCAGCGAGGTCATAGCGCTGCAACTCGAACCGCCCACGACCGGGCCCGTCGGTGTTGGCGGCGGCGATCCATATGGCGTCGCCGTTCGGGCCGGGCGCTCCGGCGACATATTCCAGCCCCGGCTTCTCGAGCAGCGTCGCGATCGGGATCGAGTGGTCGGGGCGCAGTGGCGGGACGAGCGCGGTAATGATCCGCACCACCGTGCGCGGCGTGCCGCCGGCGGCATCGAAAACGCCGACGAACTGCGATGCCATCAGCCGCCCTCCGGCGCTGCCTTCGGCCTGTCCCGGACCGGCGTCATCGGCCTCGGCGCGCTCGTTGCCGACTTCGCTCCACCAGAGCAGGACGCGACCGTCCGACAGTTCGCCCGCGCGCCGGACCGCGAAGACCTGCCAGCCGGGGCCGGCTTGCGGTGCGATCCGGGCCAGCGCGCCGCCCGGTAGCGGATAGGAGGCATCCTCCGCGGCATGGCCCGAGCGGATCGGCGGCGGGGTGTCGTCGTGACGGTCAAGCGGGGCGATGGGAAAGCGGCAGGGTCCGACGATCGGCATCCTGGCCACGAGCGCCGGCGTGATCGTCATCGCCTCGCGAGCGCGCAAGTCGTAGCCTCCCGCGCCGTCGGGACCGTAAGGCTCGGCGATCAGGCGAACGCCGTCCGGCGCATGGCTGACGCGGCCGGGCGCGAAGGTGCGCGGAAACAGGCAGATGGCAGGCTGTCCGTGGATGTCGTCGGCCTGATAGCGGCGGATCTCCATGTTCCACGGATCGACGACGAGGATGTACGGTCCCATCGGGATGACGTGGCTGGGCCCTGCGCCGTCGGCGACGTCGCGAATGGTCACTCGGTCAGCGGCGGAGATCTCTGCGATCACGGAACCTCCGGGTTGCGCCAGGGCCGGGGCGGGCAGGGTCAGTGCCAGCAGGACGGTCGAGAAGGCGCAAAGACAAGACTTCAATTCGCGATCCACGTCGTGGCCGGTGACCTTGCCCGAAGGAAACAGCCGAGCGGGCGGCATGAGCTTTGTGCGAGCTTACGCGCGATTGCCCGCGATGTCGGCATGGTTCACGATGTCAGGGTCATAACCCGGATGCATGTCGCGTCGGACGGCCGCGCATCGGCGCAATGGCTGTTCGCCCAGCGGAGATTCGCCGCGCGAACTATCCTCCCGGCCATCTGGCGGTGCAGCAATTCGAGCAGAGCGTGTCGGCACCTCTCGGTGGCCAATGCGTTACTCACGAAACCGCGTACGTCGGCGCGGACCGAAACCCGGAGGCAGCGATGAGCATCACCATCAACGGCAAGGCGGTCGACCCGCCGGAAGATCCGCGAGTCTCGCTGCTCGATCTGCTGCGCGACCACCTGGCGCTGCCGGGGGCGAAGATGGGCTGCAACCAGGGTGCGTGCGGAGCCTGCACCGTGCTGGTGGATGGCGAGCGGGTGCTCTCGTGCCTGACGCTGGCGGCGCAGATGGAGGGGCGCTCGGTCACGACCATCGAGGGGATCGGCAGTCCTGATGTCCTCGCGCCGCTGCAGCAGGCTTTCGTCGAGCACGACGGCTTCCAGTGCGGTTACTGCACGCCCGGGCAGATCTGTTCCGCGCTGGCCATGGTCGAGGAACTGCGCCGTGGCGTGCCGAGCCACGTCACCGGCGACGTGTCGAGCGAGGCCATCGCCTTCAGCAGCGAGGAACTGCGCGAGCGCATGAGCGGCAATCTGTGCCGCTGCGGCGCCTACAACGGCATCATCGACGCGATTACCGCGACGTGCCGGGAGACGGCCGAATGACCCCGTTCAAATATACCCGCGCGAGCGATGCCGCCGATGCGGTTCGCAAGGGCGCGGCTACGGGCGTGAAATTTCTCGGGGGCGGGACCAATCTCGTCGACCTGATGCGCGAAACGATCGAGCGGCCCGGCGAACTGGTCGATGTCAGCGGTCTTTCGACCGAGATCGTCGAGACTGACGAGGGCGGCTTGCGGATCGGGGCGGGCGTGCGCAACACCGCGCTTGCCGAGCACCGGCGCGTGCGGACCGCCTATCCGATGCTGACTCGCGCAATGGTTTCCGGCGCCTCGGCCCAGATCCGTAACATGGCGACCGTCGGCGGCAATCTGCTCCAGCGCACGCGCTGCAGCTACTTTTACGACGAGGATGGATCGCGCTGCAACAAGCGCGTGCCGGGCGAGGGGTGTGACGCGATCGAGGGCTTCCATCGCGGCCATGCGATCCTCGGCGCTTCGGACGCCTGCATCGCGGTGCATCCTTCCGACATGTGCGTGGCGCTCGCCGCGCTCGATGCCGTGGTGCACATCGAAGGCGCCAAGGGTGCGCGCACCGTGCCGCTTGTCGACTTCCATTGCCTGCCCGGCGACCGGCCCGACATCGAGACCGTGCTCGAGCCGGGAGACCTGATCACCGCGGTCGAACTGCCGCCCATGCCGTTTGCTGCCGCATCGACCTATCGCAAGGTGCGCGACCGTGCGAGCTATGCCTTCGCGCTTGTCTCGGTCGCGGCGGCGATCGAGATCGAGGACGGTCAGGTGCGCGACGTGCGCATCGCGCTGGGCGGCGTCGCGCACAAGCCCTGGCGCGCGACGCGGGCCGAAGCCGCGCTGCGCGGCGCGCCGGCGGGTGAGACCGCGTTCGCGGGCGCGGCGGCCACCGAACTCGCCGGGGCGCGGCCGCTCGCCGACAACGCGTTCAAGGTCAGGCTGGCCGAACGAACGATCGTTTCGGTCCTTTGCGAATTGGCGGGAGTGACGGCATGAGCATCTTCGACGACGCCAAGCAGGCCGCGCAGGGACTCGTTCAGGCCGGGATGGCGAAGGCCGTCGCGCTCGCACCCGATAGCTGGGTGCCGGGGGGCAAGCCCGATCCGCTGATCCGCCAGCGGCACGGCGCGATCGGAAAGCCGGTTTCGCGGCTCGACGGTGCGCTCAAGGTGTCCGGCAAGGCGACCTTCGCCGCGGAGTTTCCCGTCGAGGCGATGACCTACGCGGCGATGGTCTATAGCACGATCGCCAAGGGCCGGATCACGCAGATCACGGTCTCCGAAGCCGAGACGGCACCCGGTGTGGTGGTAGTGATGACTCACCGCAACGCGCCGCGCCTCAACCCGCCGCCCGCGTTCCTCAGCGAGTCCAAGGCAGCGGCCGGAGACAGCCTTCCGGTGATGCAGGACGAGCGCATCTACTGGAACGGCCAGCCGGTCGCGGTGGTGCTCGCCGAGACGCAGGAGCAAGCCGACCACGCGGCCTCGCTGATCCGCGTCGGCTACGAGGCCGAGGAAGCGCAGACCACGTTCGAGGCCGCGCGCGAACAGGGCACGCAGCAGTCGCGGTTCATGGGCCAGCCGTTGCACGACGAGGTGGGCGATGCGCAGGATGCCTTCGCAAAGGCCCCGCACAAAATCGACGCGACCTATACGACGCCGCGGCACAACCACAATCCGATCGAACTGCATGGGGTGACGCTCTACTGGCGTGGGGACGGCTCGCTGCGGGTGCACGATGCGCAGCAGGTCGTCGCGCATACGGCCTATACGCTGGCGCGGACCTTCGGCATCGACGAGAAGCAGGTCGTGGTCACTTCGCCTTACGTGGGCGGCGGTTTCGGCAGCAAGACCTTGTGGCAGCACCAGATCCTGGCCGCCGCTGCGGCGCGGCTGGCGAAGCGACCGGTGCGCATGGTGCTCTCGCGCGAGGGGGTGTACCGCGTGGTCGGCGGTCGGTCGCCGACCGAGCAGCGCGTGCAGCTCGCGGCGACGGACGAAGGCAGGCTTACCGCGATCCTCCATCGCGGCCTTACCGTGCGGACCGCGCACAACGTGATCGCCGAACCGTTCATCCTGGCCACGCGCAGCCTTTATGGCGCCGAGACCTTCCTGCTCGACGTTCACCATGTCGACTTCGACATGCTCGGCAACACCTTCATGCGCGCGCCGGGCGAAGCGGTCGGCACGTTCGCGCTCGAAAGCGCGATGGACGAGCTGGCGCACGAACTCGGCATCGATCCGATCGAACTGCGCATCCGCAACGAGCCCGAGAAGGACCCGATTTCGGGGCTGCCCTATTCCTCGCGCAATGTCGTCGAGGCCTGGCGCAGCGGGGCGGAGCGCTTTGGCTGGGAGCGGCGCAATCCGGTGCCGGGAACCGTGCGCGACGGCGGGTGGCTGGTCGGCATGGGCTGCGCCACCGCGACTTATCCCTATCACCGCATGCCGGGCGGCGCGGCGCGGATCACCCTGTCGGCGGACGGGCGGGCCACGCTCGATCTCGCGGCGCACGAGATGGGGATGGGCACCTCGACCGCGCAGACCCAGGTCGCCGCCGACCGCCTCGGCCTGCCGATGGAGGCGATCACGTTCAATTATGGCGATTCGACGCTGCCCGGCCTGATCATGGCTGGCGGATCGCAGCAGACGGCGTCGATCGGGGCCTCGGTGATCGCGGCGTACAACAAGCTGGTGGGAGAGCTGCTCAAGCTGGCCGGCAACGATTCCCCGCTTGCCGGGCTCAAGACCGAAGAGGTCGGCAGCCGCGACGGCGGTCTGTGCGCGCTCGACGAGCCCGACCGATTCGAAACCTACGCCTCGATCCTCGCGCGGGCGCAGCGCGACACGATCTCGGTCGAGGCCGAGCCGCCGATGCCGCTCGAAACGATGCACTGGTCGATGCACAGCTATGGCGCGATGTTCGCCGAAGTGCGAGTCAATGCCGTGACCGGCGAGCCGCGCGTCAGCCGCTTCCTCGGCTCGTTCGACTGCGGGCGAATCCTCAATTCCAAGACGGCCGCCAGCCAGTTTCGCGGCGGCATCATCATGGGGCTCGGCCTGGCGCTGATGGAGGAAACCCAGTTCGACGAACGCAAGGGCAGGGTGCTCAACCCCAGCCTCTCGGAGTACCACGTTCCGGTGCACATGGACGTGCCCGAGATCGAGGTGATGTGGACCGACATCCCTGACCCTCATGCCCCGATGGGCGCGCGCGGAATCGGCGAGATCGGCATCACCGGCACGGGCGCCGCGATTGCCAACGCGGTCTACAACGCGACCGGACGGCGCGTGCGCGACTTGCCGATCACGCTGGACAAGCTGCTTTGACCTGTCGGGTCAGCGGATGATCAAAGGGTAGTAGTCGAAGGGCGCTACGCCTTGCGTGTCGCGGCAGGATGCGGGGCAGCGCCCCTGATCCAGAATGCCGTAGCGGGCGCCCAGTTCGGCGCCGATGAAGGTCCTGCCGCTCAGTTCGAGCATTTGCGGGTCCGCGTGGAGCGCCCAGATCAGGTGGCCGGTGAACTCGGGCGTCTCGAGATGATCGCGCAGATGACCGAACTTGTCGGGATCGGCCTCGATCATCGCCAGCAGCCGTTCGGTCGCGAGCGCGCCCATCCAGATCGAGAAGGCGCACACGTTCGCGCCGCCGTCGCGGAAGTCGACCGCGAAGTCGTGCGCCATCTTGTCCATCGCCGCCTTGTGCGCGCCGTAAGTCGGCCCCATCGAATAGTGCGCCGCGCCCGATGCCGAGGTGAACACGATCATTCCGTGATCCTGCCTCACCATCGCTCGCGCCGCGTGCCAGCTTGCCACGTAGCCGCTGCGGATGCCGACATCGAGCAGGTCGGCGAGCTTCAGCGGCTTTTCCCAGAAGTTGCCGGGCATGTTGTTCTCATCGTGGATCAGCGCGGCGTTGTTGACGAGGATGTCGATGCGGCCGCGTTCGTCCAGCACGCGCTCGAACAGCGCGGCGACGGCGCTGTCGTCGGCGTGATCGCAGGGCACGGCAATGCCGCTGCCCCCCGCCTCGCTGACCGCTTGCGCGGTCTCCATGACCGTGCCCGGCAAGGGATGGTCGCCCGGATTGACCGTGCGCGCGGTGACATAGACCGTGCAGCCGTGGCTGCCGAGAGCTATGGCGATCCCGCGTCCGGCCCCCCTGCTGGCTCCGGTAACGATCGCGACGGCGGCCTGATCGGGCATGCCAACTCCTTCACTTGCGGGGTAGTGGGTCAGTTTGAAATCTGACCTGCAATCTCGCGGTAGTCTTGCTATAGGGTTTGCATGAGCAAGGGTCTTTATTCGGTATATATCACCCCGCCGGGGAGGAATGCGACACCATTCGGGCCGGTAGAAGCGAGCCACGACGCGGGAGCGCTTCATGCGCTTGGCCAACTCGTCAGGGCTAAATGCGCCAAGCAGGACATCGATCCAGAAAGCAAACTGGAGCTGGTGTCGCCAGATGGGCGTTGGCTCGACGCTACTTCGCAGGTCAAGGAACACCTGACAGATGGGTAAGCCCCCGAAGCGCCCACGCGATCCTAATCAGCTTGCGAAGCTGATGGTCGATATTGCGGCGGGCGAAGAAGAAGACGAGAAACTATCGGCGAAAAAAAACGCGCGGCAAAGGGCGGCAAGGTCGGTGGGAAAGCCCGCGCGCGCGCTCTGACTCCTAAACAGCGTTCTGAAATCGCTCGCGCCGCAGCGCAAGCTCGCTGGAAGAAGAAAGGCTAGGCCGCGTCCTTATCCTCGTCGCCATAGAGACCGTTGGCGATCTTCATTTCCTCAACGTCATCCTCAAAGTTCAAGATGATCTGAATAGGCTCTTCGTCGGGATGGGCCTCGTTATAGTGCTCGGCCTTCATCGCCAACGCATAGCAGTCAGACTGGATCGAGCGTCGTTCTTGCTGGATGCTCTTCTCCACATGAGTGCGCGGCGCATCGTCGATATCAGCCCACTTGAACAGAGGAACTCCCTTATCGCCGCGTTCGCGCACGGAGATGTTGGCGCGATACTCGCGCCACGCTTTGTCCACCCGCTTTTGCTCACGGAGAGAGTCGGCAAGGTCTTTTACCAGACTGGCATTGAGGTCAATCGGACGCGGGGTCCATGATGGTCGAACAAGCCGAAGCCAAACCGGGAAAGCGCGGGCCTTACAAGAAGCGGACAGCGTAAAGCGGGGAAGCCTATCCTTGGGGGAAGAGAACTCCCCCGCCCTCACGCTACTGCGTAATTTCTAATACTACTTGCACCACAGTGACCAAGATTGAAATCCCGGTCAGCACAGTGTTGATGATTAGAATCAACTCCTTGCGCATCGCTATGCCTTTGAAAGCAGGATTGCTCTCGCGGGCGCACGATGCGGGGCGCTGCCAACATGTTTTTGAAACGCCGGGACGCCCTCAGCTTTGTTTCCTCACCCCTTCATATTGGTGTCGCCCGGAGTGAGCGCCGCCGACCGCATGTGCGGCTGCCGATCTTCTATCGCGCCTGACTGAGAATTTCAAACTGACCCACTACCACTTGCGGTGGTGCTTCACACGTTCGCGGTCAGCGCTTCGGGCCCGCCTTCAGTCTTGTGCGCGCGAAGGAGCAGCGCGACCAGCGTTCCCGCGACGGTCAGCCCGGCGACCCAGAGCATCGTCAGCCGGAAGCCTTCGGGCGAGGGGATGTGCGCTCCGTTCGGCGCGGTCAGCGTCGCCGTGGCGAGCAGCACCGCGATGACCTGCGCACCAATCGCCGAGGCCATGCCGCGCGTGACCGCGATCGTGCCGATCGCCTCGCCGGTCCGCGCCTCGGGCACGGTGCCGACGAGGATGTTGTAGACCGCGGCGTTGAGGATCGTGGTGCCGAACGAGATCACGCACAGGATCGAGATCACCTCGACCAGCGAGTTCGGCATGGCGAGGCCGAGGATCCAGCCGGCCGCGGCGAGTCCGCCGCCGATCAGCACGGTGATACGGTCGCCGTACTTGCCGGTGAGCAGGCCCGAGATCGGCCCCGCGAAGAACGACAGGAAGTTCGAAGGCAGCTTGGCGATGCCGGCGACCGTGGCGCTCAAACCAAGGCCTGCCATCGTCCACGTCGGCGACTGGGTATAGGTCGAGAAGATCATCACCACCTGCATCGTCCCCAGGCCGAGCAGCACCGTCAGCACGTTGGCGATCGCGACATTGCGCGTTGCGAGCAGGCGCAGATCGACGAAGGGTTCGCGCGAGTTGAGACTGCGGCGGGCCCAGTAGGCCATCACCGCCAGGCCAAACACGATCGCGCCCCACACCTTGGCATCGGCCCAGCCCGAGGCTTTCGATTCGCTGATGCCATAGAGGATCGCCATGATGCCGGGGGCGGGAAGCAGGCCCTCGATCCAGTCGATCGGCGCGTTGGGCGCGCTGCCCGCGCGGTTGGGAATCCAGATCCGGATTGCGATCCACGACAGCGCGAGCAGGATCGCGCTCGCCACGAACAGGTAGTGCCAGTCGAGGTTGTCGACGATCACTCCGCCGAGCACCAGACCGATCGCGACGCCGACGCCAGAGCCGGTGGTCATCAGGCCCACCGCGACCGGAACCTTGTCCCGCGGCAGTGCCTCGCGAATGATGCCGATCGAGAGCGGAATGACCGCGACCGACAGGCCCTGAAGCGCGCGTCCGGCAAGGACGACGCCGAAATTGCTCGTGGCCGCGCTCAGGATCGAGCCGACCGTCGCCACCGCCAGCATCAGCAGGATCAGTGACTTGCGTCCGCGAATATCGCCCAGGCGGCCGACCAGAACGCCCGACGCCGCGCCGATCAGCATGTGTGTGGTGACCAGCCAGCCGGCGGTGATCGGGTCGCCGAACTCGTTGATCAGGCGCGGCAGCGCGGCGTAGAGCATCGCGGATTCGAAGGTCGCCGCGATTTCCGCCAGGAACAAGGCGCCGACGATGCTCCAGTAGGTCGAGCGTTGCACCAGTCTCTCTCCCTGCGGCGCGTTGATCCGGGCCGCTTTCGGCCATGCCTAGGCCGCTTCGATCGGCACGCGCAAGGTCGCGCGCGTGTCCGCCCAGCGTAGCCTTACCTAGACGAGCCGGAACGTGGGCGGCGCGAACTTCGTCCCGGCGATATCGGACCGGCAGTGGTAGAGATGCGAGTTGGCCTCGGTAATCTCGCCCCCTTCCTTGAGCGTGTCGCCACCGTCCGAGGGGACTGCGGTGAAGTAGATGTCGCGCATGTCCGCGCCGCCGAAGCGCAACTGCGTGATCGCGCCCGCCGGCGTCGCGAAACGCGGCAGCACCGTACCGTCGGGCGCGATCCGCTCGACGTGGCCGGAGCGGAAACCGGTGATCCACAGATTGCCCTCGGCATCGAGGGTCATGCCGTCGACATCCTCCTTCTCGCACACGCTGCGCTGGTTGGAGAGCATAAGGTCCGGCCCGACATCGAAAGCCCATGCCCGGCGGAAAGTGTCGTTGCAGTAGAAACGCGCACGCTGCGCATCGTACATCAGCCCGTTGGTGAAGCCGATGCCGTCGGCCAGCAGGACGACCTCGCGTTCCGCCGTCAGCCGATAGATCGCGACGGGGCGGGGCTCTTCGCCGGCGATGACCCGCTCCATGTCGATCGTGCCGAAGAAGATCCCGCCGCGCCCGTCGGGGACCATTTCGTTGATCCCGGCGATCGGCTTGCCGTCGATCGCATCGAGCAGCCAGCCGGACTGGCCGCTATCGGGATCGAGCCACTTGATCCCGCCTTCTCCGGTCGCGAGCACCGCGCCGTCGCCGTTCACCAGCAGGCCGCCGGTCCAGCGACGATCGGGATCGAGCGAAGCGACAGGCGTTCCGTCGGGACGGACGCCGTGGACGCCGCCGGCGATGACGTCGCTGTACCAGATCAGGTCGCGCGCGTGATCGACGGCTAGTCCTTCGAGATAGACGCCCGAGGCCAATCTGGTGAAGGCCCGTGCCGCCGTTTCGATCATCTCATGCTCCCGCTCGGCTTAAGCTCTGTTCGTCGAGGAGGTGGCATCGGCGGGCGCAAGTCAAGCAAAAGGCGGATCGGGCGGGCGCGAACCGCGTCGGGTTATCGGGATCAGGCCGAGCCACCCGCCTTCTGGACAGCGGGCAGAATCAGCGCGACGGCGCCGAACCAGCCGGCGGTGATGAGACTGCCGGGCGCCGCGAGAAACGCCGCCGCGGAGGCCATGAATACACCGGTCAGCGCCAGTCCGGGAGCGGTGATGGTGTGTTTCATGGCGGCGGTGTCTTCATTCGTGGTTGCGATGAAGGCAGCCTTGCCAGGGCGGGCCGAGGCGGTCTGTGGCAATTGCCACGTGTGGTGAATGTCACGCCCGCAGGGTGAGTGGTCCCGCCGGCGACGAGGGGGGAGTCAGGTTTGCGGCACCGCCGGGATCCGGGCGACATCCTCGAGCGGAGGCAGCGGCTCGGCGGAAACGGGTTGCGCTGCCGCGGGGAAGCCCGACGCGCCGGAACGCACGCGCACGACAGGCGCCTGGTCGTCGGCCGCCTCGGCGACGATCCGGGCAGCACCGACGGGTTCGGCGGCCACGGGTGGGATCTCGTCAGGCGCGATGTGCCCGGCTTCGATCACGCCCGGTGCCGATATGCCGGGTCCGGTCTCCGCGACGGGCAGCGGATCGGGGCCAACCGCGCGCTCGGCCATGTATTCCATGGCATCGTGATCGAGCCGGTCCGCCATCGGATCGCGCAGGGGGGCGCGCGGAACGTAGAGATCTTCCGGCCCGGCTTCGTGCAGCGGTCGTTCGTCGGCGGCGACGTAGGTCTTTTCGAGCATGCCGTGCCACTCGGGCTCGGGCGCCATGACCATCTCGTTGGGAACCTTCATGCCGGCGACCATGCCCAGAAGCGCCGTGCATCCTGTCGCGACCGCCATGGGTTTCCAAACTCTCATCGGCTGTGCCTCCTGTATGCCCGTTAGAGATTGCAACGCGTATTCGGCGATCGCGTTCCGAACGCGCCGCCGGGACGCGTGCTTCGTGCTTGCGTCACATGGCGTGGCTACGGCATGCTTCCCGCACCGGGGATCGAGAGTGGAGCGAGGCGATGGAATTCGAGAAGGTCGCGGCCGAAGGCGAGATCGCATCGGGGCAACTGATGCCGATCGAGGCGAAGGGGCTCAAACTCCTGCTCGCCCGCGTGGGAGACCGTTACTATGCCTCGCAGCGCAAGTGCCCGCATCTCGGCTTCAATTTGTGTCGCGGCAAGATCGAGGACGGCGCGGTCGTGTGTCCGTTGCACAAGGCCAAGTTCGACCTCGAGACCGGACGCATCGAACGCGACCCCAGACTGTTGTTCATCGGCATGAAGGCGAAGACGGACCTTACGACCTATCCGGTAAAGGTCGAGGAAGGAGCGATACTGGTCGGAGTTTGATCCTTCCGATCTGTGCCCGCCGCTCGTCGATAGCCTGGAACCGAGACGTCTCAGCCACGTTGCTCAGCTTAAGGTATCGAACGAGGAACGCGCATGTCTCAGGACCAGGACGGCCTTGAGCACGTCGAGCAGGCGCTGAAAGCCGGTGATGTTGACGAGGCTCCGTCACGCTTCAGGCCGGACCAGCCCGGGGATCACTTCTCCGGCGCATCCGGCTTGCTGTTCGAGCAGGCGATGGCGCAAACCCGCATGGCGGTGTGCCTCGCCGATCCGCGCCAGCCCGATACCCCGATCCTCTTCGCCAATCGCGCCTTTCGTGCCCTGACCGGCTATGACGAGCGGGATGTCATCGGCCGCAACTGCCGGTTCCTGCAGGGGCCCGACACCGATCCAGAGGCGGTGCGGCGAATCCGCGAAGCGATCCGCAACGAAGACGTCGTCGTCGTCGAGATCCTCAATTACCGCAAGGACGGCACTCCGTTCTGGAACGCGCTTCACCTGGGACCGATCTATCGCGAGGACGGCGAACTGCTCTACTTCTTCGGTAGCCAGTGGGACGTCTCGGACGTGCGCGCCGCGCGAGCCGAGGAGCGCAACCAGCGGTTGCTCGCGCGCGAACTTTCGCACCGCATGAAGAACATGTTCTCTGTGATCTCGGGCATCGTGAATATCACCGGGCGGGTGCGCGGCATCCCCGAGGAAGCCGGTGAGATCAACGGCCGCATCCAGGCGCTCGGCCGCGCCTACGAGACGACGCTCGACGAGGCTTCCAGCGGGTCGATCGAGATCGGCCCCGCGATCCGGGCGATCCTGGCGCCTTACGATGCCGACGCGGGCCGCCTGCGCTTCCTCGGCAATGGGCTGCGGGTTCATTTCGCGGCGGTATCGGTCGTCGGGCTGGTCCTGCACGAGCTGGCCGCCAATGCGACGAAATTCGGGCCGTGGTCCAACGATAGCGGTCTCGTCGAAGTCGATTGGCGGGCGGCATCCACCGACGATAGCTGGCTCGAGGTGATCTGGCGCGAGACGGGCGGGCCGCGAGTCCCGCAGCGAGCGCAGGAGCCGGGGACCGGCACCGCGATCGTCGACCGCATGCTGCGCCACGCCGGCGGCGCTATTGAGCGGCGCTGGAGGCCAGAGGGCTTCGAGGCCGTCATTTCCATTCCAGCCTAGGAGTTGCAATTCATGGAACGATCCGGACAGACCATTCTGTTGCTCGAGGACGAGCCGCTGATCCTCATGGATCTGGAGTTCGCCGCCGAGGAACTTGGCTGTCTGCCGCTTTGCGCTTCGGACGTGGAACGCGCTCTTTCGCTTATCGAGGGCCATCCCGAAGTCGACGCTGCCGTGCTCGACGTCTCGCTCAAGGACCGCGAGACATGCATACCTGTCGCCCGCGCGCTGCAGGAGCGCGGAATCCCCTTCCTGCTCCATTCGGGCGATCTTGACCGCAAGGACGAAAACGTGCGCGAACTCGACGCCATGCTGATCGCCAAGCCCGCAGATGCGGCCGAGGTGATCGGCGCCTCGCTGCGACTCACGGCGCAGGCCGCGCGGGAAGACGAAGAGGTGTGAAACCCGCGCCCGTGCGGGGCAGATTCCCAGTGCGGAACCCGCCCGGCCTCGAGAGCCGCGGGGACGTTAGGGCGACCAGCCTTCCGGCGCGAGTTCGAAGCCCGCGAAATCGAAACCCGGCGAGACGACGCAACTCACCAGGCACCAGCCGCCCAGCGGCTCGGCGGCTTGCCAGTGACCCGCTGGCACGAGGCCTTGCGGGGAATCGCCAGCGATCGGGTCGGGGCCAAGCCGGACGTGGCCGATCGGCGCGTTTTCGCCGGTCGCGACTGAGAGCCGAAGCGGGGCCCCGGCATGCCAGAACCATAGCTCGGCGGCATCGACGCGGTGCCAGTGCGAGCGCTGGTGCGCCTCGAGCAGGAAGTGGATCGCGGTCGCTGTGGCGCGCTCGCCCACGGGCGCGGCCGCGCGCCAGGTCTCGCGGAACCAGCCGCCCTCGGGATGCGGTTCGAGCCCGAGCCGGGCGATGATCTGCTGCGGATCGGTCGAGGCGGTGGTCGGCATCAGCGGTCCTCCAGGATCATTTCGGCGCCTTTCTCTGCGATCATCATCACCGGCGCATTGGTGTTGCCCGAGGTGATCGTTGGCATCACCGAGGCGTCGATGACGCGCAGTCGCTCGATCCCGTTGACCCGCAGCCGGGAATCGACCACCGCGCCCATCGCTGCTGTGCCGACCGGGTGGAAGATGGTCGTTCCGATGTCACCCGCGGCGCGTTGCAGGTCCTCGTCCGACTGCGCCTGCGGGCCCGGGCGGATCTCCTCGGGTCGAAAGCCGGAGAGCGCGGGCTGCGCTGCTATGCGCCGCGTCATGCGGATCGCCTCGGCGGCGACGCGGCGGTCTTCCTCGGCGGCGAGGTAGTTGGGGCGGATCTGCGGCGCGATGTCACCGTCGGCGGCGACGATGTGGCTCGCGCCCCGGCTTTCGGGCCGCAAGTTGCACACGCTCGCGGTGAATGCGGGGAAGGCATCGAGATTGCCGCCGAAGGCTTCGAGGCTGAGCGGCTGGACGTGATATTCGAGGTTCGCGGTCTCGAAGCGCGGATCGCTCTTGGTGAAGATGCCGAGCTGGCTCGGCGCCATCGCCATCGGGCCGCTGCGGCGCAGGACGTATTCGAGGCCGATCAGGGCCTTGCCGAGCAGCGACCCGGCGCGCTGGTTGAGCGTCGGCACATCGCTGACCTTGAAGGCGCAGCGCAATTGCAAGTGGTCCTGGAGGTTCGCGCCGACAGCGGGATTGTCGACCAGCGGCGCGATACCGAGCCGCGACAGCAGCGCGCCGTCGCCGATGCCCGAGCGTTCGAGGATCGCGGGCGAGCCGATCGCGCCCGCCGCGAGCACGACTTCGCCCCGCGCCGTGGCCTCGTGAGCCGTCTCGCCGAGGCGGTAGGCGATCCCGGCGGCGCGGCCCTCGCGCGCGATCACGCGATCGACATGCGCGCCGGTGACCACGCGCAGGTTGGCGCGGGTCTTCACGGGCTTGAGAAAGGCGTCCGACGCACTCCAGCGCCAGCCCTTGCGCTGGGTCACCTGGAAATAGCTGACGCCCTCGTTGTCGCCGGTGTTGAAGTCGTCGATCGCCGGAATGCCGGCCTCGACCGCCGCGGCGCGGAAGGCTTCGAGGATGTCCCAGCGCAGCCGCTGGCGCTCGACCCGGATCTCGCCGCCGCCGCCGTGAAATTCGCTCGGGCCGTCGAAGTGGTCTTCCGAGCGCCGGAAATAGGGCAGCACCTCGTCCCAGCCCCAGCCGGTGTTCCCGGCCTGGCGCCAGCCGTCGTAGTCCGCTGCCTGGCCGCGCATGTAGATCATGCCGTTGATCGAAGAGCAGCCGCCGAGCACCTTGCCGCGCGGATACTTGAGCGCGCGGCCGTTCAGCCCCGCCTCGGCCTGGGTCGACATGCACCAGTCGGTGCGCGGATTGCCGATGCAATAGAGGTAACCGACCGGAACCCGAATCCAGATGTAGTTGTCGCGCCCGCCTGCTTCGAGCAACAGAACGCGGTTGCGGGAATCGGCGCTCAGGCGATTGGCAAGCACGCAACCGGCGCTGCCGCCGCCCACGACGATGTAGTCGAATTCGTCCATCTCCGCGGGGGCTAGGCCTGCATTCCGCCGCGATCAAGTGCGCGTGGGCGATGAGGCGTCGCGGGGCGGTGGTGGAGGTTGAAGCAGGCCCGCCGCAGGCTAGACTGAGGCCAAACACGGTTCCGAGGGAGAGCTTCATGACTGCCACCATGCCCACGTCGTCCTCGCCTCGCCGATCGCGCGCGTGACCGTGCCGAAGATCGGCAAGGTCGGCATCTGGTCGCTCGAACTGCGTTTCGGCGACCCTGACGAAAGCAGCCGTGCCGCCGCGGAGATCGAAAAGATGGGCTTCGGCACGATCTGGATTCCGGGCGGCATCGACGACGGCGCGCCCGGGGATGTCGAGCGGCTGCTGCGGGCCACCTCCACGATCACGATCGCCACGGGCATCCTCAATATCTGGAAGCACGATCCGGCCGAGCTTGCCGCCTGGTTCGCGGGGCTCGCGGCGGACCAGCAGGCCCGCACGCTGCTGGGCATCGGCGTGAGCCATGGGCCGCTGATCGGCGAGGCATGGGCCAAGCCGCTCGCCAAGACCAGCGCGTTTCTCGACGGATTTCTCGGTGCCGGGATGCCCGCCGACAATGTCTGCCTGGCAGCGCTCGGGCCAAAGATGCTGGCGCTTTCGGGCGAGCGGACGGCGGGGGCGCATCCCTATCTGGTCAGTCCGTCGCACAGCGCCGAGGCGCGCGCGATTCTCGGACCCGACAAGCTGCTCGCGCCCGAGCAGGGCGTCATCCTCGAAACCGATCCCGGCAAGGCGCGCGAACTCGCGGTCGAGGCTCTGGCCCACTATCGCGAGTTGCCCAACTATCGGAACAACTGGCACAGGCTTGGCTTCACCGAAACCGAGATCAACGATCTCGACGATCGCCTGCTCCACGCGCTTTTCGCCATGGGCGATGCCTCGCGGGCACGCGAGCGGGTGCGCGAGCATCACGCGGCGGGGGCGGATCATGTCTGCATGCAGGTGATCGGCTGCAACGGCTCGTTCGACGCACTCGTCGAAAAGTGCCGCCAATTGGCAAAAGTGCTCTTTTGATGGGGGTCGGCCCGATCGAAACGCCCGCGTTTGTCCGTGCGACGGGCGCCGTGCGGCCCGATGGGCCCTGCGTGAGCCACGCGATCGAAATCGATGCGCCCCCTGAGATGGTCTGGGACTTCATTGCCGACTTCGAGGGATGGGGCACGTGGAATCCGCTCTACATCGAAACCTCGGGTCCGGCCGAAGTCGGTCGGACGCTCCGATTCACCGTTGTCGTGCCGGGCCTCAGGCCCCGCAAGGCCAGGGCCCAGGTCTATACGGTGGTGCGGGACGAACTGCTCGAATATGGCCTGACCGCGCTTGCGGGGATGCTCAAGGCGTTCCGTTATGTGTCGGTCGAGGAGATTTCGCCGACCCGCTGCCGGGTCGACAATGGCGAGATCATGGCGGGACCGGTGGGCCGCCTCGTCGCGCGCTCGATGGGACACAAGGTCCGCAACGGGCTGGAAGCCATGAACCTGGCGCTGAAATCGGTGGCCGAGCGCAAATGGCGCGGTCGGCCGGTCTGACACTCTGGGGCGTTGCCTTGGCCCACTGTCGGAAAAACTGACAAGGTCGAGAATCGATCGGAAATTGCCCGTTTCGGTGCGTTCAGTCCCGTCTTTTAACCGATCGTCAACGCTTCGAGGTCTATTTTTCGCTCGTCGGGGCAGGCGGCGGTGTCGCCTTTTTTGACAGGAATCGTCGGCGCCGGCGCCCGCGTTTCGGGGGGAGCGCAAGCGGTGCCACGCGGAACGCCGTGCCAGATCATCTTGGCGGTTCGCGTCGCGCGTCGACGATTCCGGTTGCCCGACGATCCCGCCCTTTTTGCTGTCCTACATGTTGTGTCCGGGTCAGAACCGGCGTTTTGCCGCGTGAGGACAATACATGAACAGAAAGCCTGTATTCGACGCCGTTCGCGATTTGCTCGGGCGCGGCTTCACCCAGGCCGAGGTCGATGCGCTCGATGCCGCGATCGATTTCGCCCTGGCGGAACCGAAGCGCGAGAGCGAGCCGGAGCGCGAAGCGCCGCCGGCGCGGCGACTCGGAGCCTTGTCGGCGCGGTTCGAGAGCGGAGGGCGCGGGCCGGGCACGATATCGTCGGGGCGGGCCGATCCCGGCGGAGTATCCTACGGAACCTACCAGCTTTCCTCGCGCGCCGGCACCGCCGCCGCGTTCGTCGCGTCCGAGGGCCGGCCCTGGTCGGCCGAGCTGGGCCGCGCGGCGCCGGGCACGCCGGCGTTTTCGGCTGCGTGGAAAGCGATCGCCGATCGTGAGCCCGCGCGCTTCGGAGCGGCGCAGCATGCCTATATCGAACGCACCCACTACCAGCCGGCGATCACTGCGGTCCTCCGGAAAACCGGGCTCGACCTCGACATGCGCCACAATGCGGTGCGCGACGCGACATGGTCGAGCGCGGTGCAGCACGGCGGCGCGGCGGGCATCCTGTCGGACGCGGTGGCGCGGGCCGACGCCTTGTTCGGCCGTGCGGATCGGCTCTTCGACGAGGCGCTGGTCGAAGCGATCTACGCGCTGCGGTCGGCCTATGTCGAACGGCTGGCGAAGCGGTCCTCCGGGGCCACGCGCAAGCTGCTGCTGTCGATCGTCGCCGAACGCTATCCGAGCGAGCGCGCCGACGCCCTGAGGATGTTCGATGAGAAGCCAGGCGATTAGACCTTGCCGGGGCGCGGCCGATCGCCTTTGTTGCCCGCCGTTGCAGGAAGGGAACAACGATGCGCCGTCAACTCGTCCTTGCCGTGGCCGCCCTCGCGGGTCTGCCGCAAATCGCCGCTGCGGCGTCGCCCGAGCAAACCGCGGCCGCGGCGCTGACCGCGGCTCCGGTGTGGGACGGTCACAATGACGTGCCCGAACAGTTGCGCGAACGCTACAAGGACGTGATCGCCGACTTCGATTTCACCGATACGACCGGCACCGCCGATCCGGAAAACGACAGGATTGCGATGCACACCGATCTCGCCCGGCTGCGCAAGGGCAAGGTCGGGGCACAGTTCTGGTCGGTCTGGGTCTCGCCGAACCTTTCCGAGCAGCAGGCGGTGCAGGCCGTTCTCGAGCAGATCGACGTGCTCAAGCGGCTGGTGGCGCGCTATCCCGGCAATCTGGAGTACGCCACGAGCGCGGCGGATGTCGAAAACGCGATGGCCGAGGGCCGCATCGCCTCGCTGATCGGCATGGAAGGCGGCCATTCGATCGGTTCCTCGCTAGCGGTGCTGCGCCAGATGTATGCGCTCGGCGCGCGGTACATGACGCTGGCGCACTTCAAGAACACGCCTTGGGCGGACAGCGCGACCGACAAGCCCGAGCATGACGGCCTGACCGATTTCGGCCGCGACGTGGTGCGCGAGATGCAGCGCATTGGCATGCTCGTTGACCTCAGCCACGTCAGCGAGGCGACCATGCTCGACACGCTCGACGTGGCGAAGGCGCCGGTGATGTTCAGCCATTCGGGCGCGCGCGCGATCGACGGGCATCCGCGCAACGTGCCCGACACCGTCCTGTCGAAGCTCAAGGCTAATGGTGGCATCGTCATGGTGGTGACGCTGCCAGCCTATGTCAGCGATGAGACGCGCCGCTGGTCGGCGGCGCACGATGCCGAGAAGGCGCGCGCCGATGCGCTTCATATCGGCGATCCGGAGGGTGCCAAAGCGGCACTCGCGGCATGGGAAAATGCCAATCCGGCGCCGCGATCGACGGTCAGTCAGGTCGCCGACCACGTCGATCACATCGTCAAGGTCGCCGGGATCGACCACGTCGGCGTCGGCGCCGACTTCGACGGGATGAGCACGACGACACAATGTCTCGACGACGTCGGCGGCTATCCCGCGCTGTTCGTCGAGCTGGCGCGGCGCGGCTATTCGCGCGACGATCTGGAGAAGATCGCGAGCCGCAACATGATGCGCGTGCTCAAGGCCGCCGAAGCCTTTGCGGCGACGCAGGCCGAGGCGCCGCCGATCGAAAATCCGGCCGCAGAGTTCTAGAGCAGAGTCTTAGAGCGCCGCCGCCGGGCCCAGCAGGCGCAGCGTGTGTTCGTCGCGCGCTCCGGCGAAAAGGCCGTCGAGCACCTCGCCGAATTCGGGCGCCGCGCTGACAGTCTCGAACAGCGTCATCGAGCTGCGCAGCTTCATTGCGTCGACTTCACCGAAGATCTGCTCCGCGCCGCGCTTGCCGCGCCACGCGAGCGCGGCGTTGGTGCATTCGAGCAGACGCCGGCCGAGCAGGGGATGCAGGGCATAGGACCGCGCCTCGTCACGATCCGCGAGGGCATAGAATCGCGCGGTCTGCGATCGCCCGAGACCGGCGATCTGCGGGAAGATGAACCAGATCCAGTGCGATCGCTTGGCGCCGTCGCGAATCTCGGCGAGCGCCTGCTCGTAGACATCCTCCTGCGCCGAAACGAAGCGATCGAGATCGGGCATGCTCAGGCCTTCTCGAGTTCCGATCCGCGCTTGAGCAGCTTCGTGCCGTCGTCCTGGCAGATCACGTAGGCGGGGTTGTCCGCGGTGCCGTTGCGGCGGATGCGCTTGCCCTTGATCGTCCGGCTGACCTTGCGTTCGAAGCGCTCGGCGATCTGTCCGGTGGCGGTTCCGGTGCCCCAGTTCCAGCGCACCGTGGTCCCCTGACGGTACGAATTGGCCATGCCGCCTATTCCTGCGCCACCTGTTCCTGCGCGACCTGCTCGGAATCGGCGATGCCGCCGGTGTCGTCCGCCGATCCGATCGCGCCGGTGATCCAGATCGCCGACAGCGCGACGATCGCCAGCACCAGGCTCGCGATCAGGACATAGCGAACGATGTGCGGAGTCGAACCGGCACGGGCGCGATCGTCTTCGACATGTATCTCGGTGCCACGGTTTTCCATGTGCAACTCCTTCGAAATGCGTTTCGCCGGCTGATTGCCGGCTCACTGACGAAACGCATCAGAAGCGGGGCCGTTCCTGCGGCCCGCCATGTGTCTCCCGCGTATCCCTGCCCGTCAGTCGCGCAGGAGTTCGTTGATCCCGGTCTTGGAGCGCGTCTGCGCGTCGACCGTCTTGACGATTACCGCGCAGTAGAGCGAGGGGCCGGCGGTTCCGTCGGCGAGCGGCTTGCCCGGCAGGGCGCCGGGGACCACGACCGAATAGGGGGGAACCCGGCCGAAATGAACCTCGCCCGACGCACGGTCGACGATCTTGGTCGAGGCACCGAGGAAGACGCCCATCGAGAGCACCGAACCCTCGCCGACGACCACGCCCTCGGCGACTTCGGAGCGCGCGCCGATGAAGCAGTTGTCCTCGATCACGACCGGCCCGGCCTGGAGCGGTTCGAGCACCCCGCCGATCCCGGCGCCGCCCGAGATGTGGCAGTTCCTGCCGATCTGCGCGCACGAGCCGATGGTCGCCCAGGTGTCGACCATGGTGCCTTCGCCGACATAGGCGCCGATGTTGACGAAGCTGGGCATCAGCACCACGCCCTTGCCGATGAAGGTGCCACGGCGCGCGACCGCGCCCGGCACGACGCGAAATCCGCCTTCGCGGAACCTGGCCTCGTCCCACCCGTCGAACTTGACCGGAACCTTGTCGAAGGCGGGGGCGCCGCCCGCGGCGGCGGCGAGCGTGACGTTGTCGTTCAGGCGGAACGAGAGCAGCACCGCTTTCTTGAGCCACTGGTTGACGGTCCAGCCGCCCTTGCCGTCAGGCTCGGCGACGCGGGCATCGCCGCTTTCGAGCATGGCCAGGGCCTCATCCACGATCGTACGCACGTCCGTGCTGGCGGGGGAAACGGCATCGCGGCCTTCCCAGGCGGCTTCGATCGCGGATTGGATATCGGACATGAACTGGCTCCAGATGCTTCGGCGTCGAGCGCGCCTATCGCCTGCAACCGGCAAGGACAAGTCCGTCGGCTCAGGCGGGCTCGCCCGAAGCCGGATCGGGCCGCGTCAACTCGCGAACGAATCCGATAAGACCCGTCTGGCGCGCACGGCGCATGCGCTCGGCGGCAAGGATCTGCGTGACCTTCTCGAAGCAGGTATCGATCGCATCGTTGACGACAACGTAATCGTAGCCGTCCCAGTGGCTGATCTCCGCCTGCGCTCGGGCCATGCGCGCCTCGATGATCTCGGCGCTGTCGGTGCCGCGCGAGGTGAGCCGGCGGCGCAGTTCATCGAGGCTGGGCGGCAGCAGGAACACGCGCACGACATCGGTTTCGAGCTTCTGGTAGAGCTGCTGGGTGCCTTGCCAGTCGATGTCGAACAGGAAGTCCTGTCCGTCCTTGAGGCCGGCCTTCACTTGCGCCTTGGGCGTGCCGTAGCAATTGCCGAAGACGTGCGCCCACTCGAGAAACTCCTCGGCCTCGACCATGCGGTCGAATTGATTTCGGTCCACGAAGATGTAGTCGCGCCCGTCGGTCTCGCCGGGGCGCGGCTGGCGGGTCGTTACCGAAACCGACATGCGGATCTGCGGGTCATGTTCAAGCAGCATGCGCGAGATCGTGGTCTTTCCCGCTCCCGAGGGCGAGGACAGGATGAACATCAGGCCACGGCGCTGGAGCGCGTCGCTTCCCTTGGGCGTCTGCGAAGTCATCGGCTGCCGATGGCGGGCCGTGACGGTCAGATCAAGAGGGAAACCGGGCTTATCCGGCCTTGTTCTCGTCTTCCTCGCCGTCCTCGGCCTGCTCGTGGAGCGCGATCTCGCCTTCGACCTTGGCTGCCGATCCGCGCGAACGGTCGTAGAGCGTCTTGGCCAGCAGCCCGCCGCCGACGAGGATCATTCCCGGCACCGAGCGCGTCGCGACCTTGGCGACGGCGGTGTGCAGCAGCGTTTCGCCCAGCGTGCGCCCTTTGAGGATCGCGCGGGCCTTGCGCGGGGTGTAACGCGATCCGAGCAGCGCGCGTTCGACTGCGCGGCGGGCCAGCATCGAGCCGCTGCGCAGCGCGACGTCGGCGATGACCAGATTGGTGTGGGGGTTGGGGCTTGGGCCCGCGAAGTCTTCCGGAGAACCGGCCACCTTGTCGACGAGCGGCTCCGCCTTCCTGCCCAGTTTGTCGCCCAGCTTGCGTTTGGCCATCGATCCCCTGCCTCCCGGGCGCGGCCCGGCTACTTCTTCTTGCCGAAATCGACCGAAACGACGTTCGATCCATCCTCGCTGGAAGTAATGCGCGAAGCGGCGTCGCGTTCCTCGCCGTCGTTTTCGGCCGGCGACTGTGCGTCGAATTCGTCTTCGTCCGTGGTCGCCTGGAACTGGAGCCCGAAATCGACGGCCGGGTCAACGAAGGCGGTAATCGCTGCGAAGGGAACCACCAGCTTGGCCGGGATCTGGTTGAAGCTCAGCCCTACCGAAAATCCGTGCTCGTCCACGTCGAGATCCCAGAACTTGTTCTGGAGGACAATGGTCATTTCGTCGGGAAAACGCTGACGCAGTTCTTGCGGAACGCTCACGCCGGGAGCCGAAGTCTTGAAGGTGATGTAGAAATGATGCGCACCGGGTAGCTCTCCGGCGGACGCTTCGACTTGGCCGAGAACGCGCCCGACAACGGCGCGCAGGGCTTCCTGCACGATCTCGTCGTAGGGAATGAGGCTGTCGGGCGGCGTATCGTTCATGGGTGCTAAGTGCGCATGGCGAGGTGCGCGGTCAAGGCGCTTCGCATCTGCATACGGGACAATCCTCAGGTTTTGCCCCCGATTCGCGCTTGCCTTTGCCTCGGATCGCCTGGCGGACACCGACTCGGCAAGCGCCGATTGATTCCCCGCGACAGCCGACTATAGGCGCTTGCATGCGTACTGCACGGATCCAGCGGAAGACAAACGAGACCGACATCCTCGTCGATGTCGATCTTGACGGGATTGGCAAATACGAGGTCTCGACCGGGATCGGCTTCCTCGATCACATGATCGAGCAGTTCTCGCGCCACTCGCTGATCGACATCACCTGCAAGATCGCGGGCGACCTCCACGTCGATCAGCACCACACCACCGAAGACAGCGCGATCGCGATCGGACAAGCGATCGACAAGGCGCTTGGCGACAAGTCGGGAATCGGCCGCTACGGCTCTGCCTATTCGCCGATGGACGAGACGCTGGCGCGCGTCGCGCTCGATATCTCGGGGCGGCCCTACCTCGTGTGGAAGGCGAAGTTCAGCCAGGAACGTCTCGGCGAGATGGATACCGAGCTGTTCGAACACTGGTTCCACTCGATCGCACAGGCGGCCGGGATCACGCTGCATATCGAGCTGCTCTATGGGCAGAACAATCACCATATCTGCGAGGCGATCTACAAGGGGTTCGCGCGGGCGATGCGCACCGCGGTCGAAAGCGATCCGCGCAAGGGCGGGGCGATCCCGTCCACCAAGGGGCAACTCGGTGGCTGATTGCGATCGTGGCTGAGGTTCTCGCCCTGATCGATTACGGCGCGGGCAATCTGCAATCGGTCGCCAATGCGCTGAGGGCGGCCGGCGCCGAAAACGTGCGCGTAACCGACAATGCCGATGTCGTGCGCGCCGCGGACCGGGTCGTCCTGCCGGGTGTCGGTTCGTTCCGCGCCTGCGCCGAGGGGCTGCGCGCGATCCCGCACATGGTCGAGGCGATGACGGAGCGCGTCCACGTCGGTGGTGCGCCGTTCCTGGGTATCTGCGTGGGCATGCAGCTTCTCGCGACGCGCGGGCTCGAGCATGGCGAGACGCCGGGACTTGACTGGATTGCTGGCGAAGTGCGCCTGATCGAGCGGACCGACCCGGCGATCAAGGTGCCGCACATGGGCTGGAACGCGGTCTCGCCGGGGCACCATGACCGTACCGCCGGGCTGATCGAGAAAGGCGAGGCGTATTTTCTCCACTCCTATCATTTCGCGGCCGAGGAAGCCGAAGCGGTGGCGGCGATGACCGATCACGGTGGCGGGCTTGTCGCCGCCGTGGCGAAGGACAATGTGGTGGGCGTGCAGTTCCACCCCGAAAAGAGCCAGGCCTATGGCCTTTCGTTGCTTGCCCGTTTCCTCGAATGGAAGCCCTGACATGATCGTTTTTCCCGCCATCGACCTCAAGCAGGGGCAGGTCGTGCGGCTGGCCGAGGGCGATATGGGCCGTGCCACGATCTACGGCGACGATCCCGCCGCGCAGGCCATGCTTTTCGCCGACGCGGGCTCGCAGTTCCTCCACGTCGTCGATCTCGACGGCTCGTTCGCGGGCCGGGCGGAGAACCGCGCGGCGGTTGAATCGATCCTCGAGGTGTTCCCCGGCCACGTTCAACTCGGCGGCGGCATCCGCACGCCAGAGGCGGTCGAGGGCTGGTTCGAGCTTGGCGTCAGCCGCCTCGTCATGGGCACCGCCGCGCTCAAGGACCCGCAATTCGTCAAGGACATGGCGCGCGAGTTTCCCGGCGGCATCGTCGTCGCGGTCGATGCGCGCGACGGCATGGTCGCGACCGAGGGTTGGGCCTCGGTCTCCGACGTGCCGGTCGCGGACATGGCGCGCCGCTTCGAGGACGCGGGCGTCGCCTCGCTGCTGTTCACCGACATCGGCCGCGACGGCATGCTCAAGGGCTGCAACGTCCAGGCCACCGTCGATCTCGCCCGCGAAACGGACCTGCCGGTGATCGCCAGCGGCGGGGTGAAGGGCATCGACGACATCCGCATGCTCGCGCTCCACGCCAGTGACGGCATCGAGGGCGTGATCACCGGGCGCGCGCTCTACGACGGCCGGCTCGACCTCGCGACCGCGATCGCGATGGCGGAAAGGGTCTGACCGCAATGCTCCTGCTCGTTGCCCTGGCGGCCGCGTTGGCACTGCTCGGTTTCATCGGCCACGATGTATTCCGCGGGCGCACGGGGATTGGCGGCCTGCTGGTCTCGCGCCGGGCCTCCGCGCCACTGTTCTGGGCGGTCATGGTGTTTTACGCGCTCGGCGCGGTCGGCATGGTCCTTGCGGCGGCATTCGACACGGCAGACCTTGAGTGCGACGCCAGCGGGATGTGCAGGGGCATCGTCGAGGTGCCGGCATGACCGTGTGCGTGCGCGTGATTCCCTGTCTCGACGTTGCCGACGGGCGCGTGGTCAAGGGCGTGAACTTCGTCGATCTCATCGATGCGGGCGATCCGGTCGAGCAGGCGCGCGCCTATGATGCGGCGGGCGCGGACGAGCTGTGCTTTCTCGACATCTCGGCGAGCCACCAGAATCGCGGTACGCTGCTCGACATCGTGCGGCGCACCGCCGAGGTCTGCTTCATGCCCTTCACCGTCGGCGGCGGCGTGCGCACCGCCGAGGATGCGCGCGCGCTGCTGCTGGCGGGCGCGGACAAGGTAGCGGTCAATTCGGCCGCCGTGTCCCGCCCCGAAGTGGTGAGCGAGATCGCCGAGCGCTTCGGCAGCCAGTGCGTCGTCGCTTCGGTCGATGCGCGCCGGACCGGGACGGGGTGGGAAATCTTCACTCACGGCGGGCGCCGCGCGACCGGGATAGACGCGCTCGAGCATGCCGCCAGGCTGGCCGAACTGGGCGCGGGCGAACTGCTCGTCACCTCGATGGACGGCGATGGCACCAAGGCGGGCTACGATCTCGAACTGACTCGCGCGATCGCCGATTCGGTCTCGGTGCCGGTCGTCGCCAGCGGCGGTGTCGGCACGCTCGATCACCTCGTCGCCGGGGTGACCGAGGGCCATGCGAGCGCGGTGCTCGCGGCCTCGATTTTTCACTTCGGCACACACTCCATCGCCGAGGCGCACGCGGCGCTGCGCGCGGCGGGGCTTCCCGCGCGTGCCTAACGGTATCTTAAGCGGCCCCTAGATATTGTCCTGTATAGGGACGGTTCGCTGGCACGGCTTGCTGCACTGCGTCATCGTCGCCATGGCATCGACAATCGCCCGAGTCCTTCGCGGGCGTTCAATGAAGGAACGTTCCTTGCGCCGCGCCCCGATCTGGATTGCTCTGGTTGCAACCTCGGCCATCTCCACGCCCGCCTTTGCCGGCGGCAGCTTTCCGCTTCCGGAGCCTAGCAGCCTCGTTCTTTTCGGCCTTGGTGCCGCCGGCCTTGCCTTGGGCCGCCGCCTCGCGACGAAGAAGACCTCCGACAAGGACTGATCCGGAACGGCCGCGCGCGAGCCGTTCTCGCCCCGGTTTCGCTTGACCGCCGCTTCGGCTCGCCGCATGGCCGCGCGGATGAGCGCCCCCGACACTCTCGTCCGGCTCGAGCAGACGATCGCCGCACGCCGCGGCGCCGATCCCGATTCGAGCTACGTCGCGAAGCTTAACGCCAAGGGCCTGGGCAAGATCACCCAGAAGCTCGGCGAGGAAGCGGTCGAGACCGTGATCGCCGCGCTGGTCGAGGACCGCGAGGCCCTGGTCGGCGAGGCGGCCGACCTGCTGTTTCACCTGATGGTCCTGCTGGGCACCAAGGACGTGCCGCTCGCCGAGGTGATGGCCGAACTCGATCGTCGCGAGGGTGTCTCGGGAATCGCCGAAAAGGCCTCACGCAAGTATTGAGGAGCCCTGACAAGATGCCGATCGACCCGCGCCAGCCCTACGACGACGACAACATCTTCGCCAAGATCCTGCGCGGCGAACTGCCGTGTTCCAAGGTCTATGAAGACGAGCACGCGCTCGCCTTCAACGACATCCGGCCGCAGGCGCCGGTCCATGTGCTGGTGATTCCCAAGAGCCCTTATGTGAGCTGGGACGATTTCACCGCCAAGGCATCCGATGCCGAGATCGCCGGCTTCATGCGCGCGGTCGGCAACGTTACCCGCCAGCTCGAGCTCGACCAGCCGGGCTACCGGCTCATGATCAACATGGGCGGGCACGGGCACCAGGAAGTCCCGCACCTGCACGTCCACGTCTTCGGCGGACGGCAGTTCTTCCAGATGATCGCGGACTGATCCTCCTGCCGACGCTGCGTGGCCGTCGCGCCGCGAGCCGTTCACCGCAGCTAGGCAGCCTCGACCGACCCGGTTAAACAACGCCCAGTCATGACGACATTCCCCCAACCCGCGACCGGAGCGATCGACGGTGACGTGCACCGCTATGCCGTGCGCGTGTACTATGAGGACACCGACGCGGGCGGCGTGGTCTATCACGCCAACTACCTGCGCTGGTTCGAGCGCGCGCGCACCGATCTGCTGATCCTGCTGGGCGTGGACCAGCGCCGCGCGCTCGAGGCCGGGGAGGGCGGCTACGCCGTCTCCGAAGCCTCGATCCGTTATCTCGCGCCGGCGCGGCTGGGAGACATCGTGCGGCTCGAAACCGTCGCCGAGACGGTCCGCCGCGTTTACTGCGTCCTGCGCCAGAGCGCCTGGCGCGAAGCAACCAAACTCAGCGAGGCCAGTTTCCGAGTGGGCTTCATCGGTCCCGATGGAAGGCCGCGCCCGCAACCCGAAGCCTGGCTCCGCGCCTTTGCGGCGTTCCAGGCCGTCCCGAAAGGACACGAATGACACTTGCTTCGCTCATGGCCGCCGCGACCGCAATCGGCGGCTCCGACCGGCTCAACCCGGTCAAGCTGTTTCTCGACGCCGATATCGTGGTGCAGATCGTGATGATCGGCCTGCTGCTTGCCAGCGTCTGGACCTGGATGATCATCGTCTCGTTCTCGCTGCGGATGGCGAGCGTGCGCCGCCGCTCCGATGCCTATGAGGGCGGCTTCTGGGACGCGCCGAACTTCGATGCATACCAGAAGGAACGCCGCCGCGGCGACGTGCCGCTGGGCAAGGTCGCGGGCGCGGGGCTCGCCGAATACAAGCGCAATGCGGCGATGAAGCAGTTCGATCCCGAAGGCGCGCGCCAGCGGATCGCCGGGGCCATGGATTCGACCGTCGCCGAGGAAGCCGAAAAGCTGTCCGACCGGCTGAACTTTCTCGCCACGGTTGGCTCGGTCGCGCCCTTCGTTGGGCTGTTCGGCACGGTCTGGGGGATCATGAACAGCTTCTTCCAGATCGGCCAGCAGCAGAATTCCTCGCTCGCGGTCGTCGCGCCGGGCATTTCCGAGGCATTGTTCGCGACCGCGATCGGCCTCTTCGCGGCGATCCCGGCGGTCATCGCCTACAACCGCTTCTCGCACCGCGTGAACGGCTTCGAGGCGCGCATGCAGCGCTTCGCCGATCAGTTCAACGCGGCGCTGTGCCGTCAGTTGGAGAACCGCTGATGGCGATGGGCCTCGCCGGATCGGGCCGCTCGCGTCGACGCGGCGGTCGTGGCGCCCGGGCGCCGATGGCCGAGATCAACGTCACCCCGCTGGTCGACGTCATGCTCGTGCTGCTGATCATCTTCATGGTCACCGCCCCGCTGCTCAAGGCGGCGGTGCCGATCGAGCTCCCCGAAAGCCGCGCCAAGGCCATGTCGGAAGAAGCCCAGCAGATCGCCATCACCATCCGCCGCGACGGGGTGATCTATTTCGAGGACGCGCCGCTGGCGCCCGGCGAACTCGCCGATCGACTGGCGAGCCTGCCCGCCGGGGCCGACGGCAGGCCGCCGCTGGTGACGCTGCGCGCCGACCGCGCGCTCGACTACGGCACCGTCATGGGCGTGATGGGCGAGCTCAACCGCGCCGGAATCCGCTCGATCTCGCTGGTCAGCGATGTCAGCAGCGGTTCAGGCTCGTAAGGTTAGCCCATCCGGCAATGGCAGCACTCGCGCTCAGGAAAGAGGAACGACTGGGGCTCGGCATCGCCATCGCGGCGCATGTCGGTGTGCTCGGCATGCTGCTGCTGCGGCCTGACGGCGGGCATGTGGTCACCCCGCCCGAGCGGATCGAGGTGACGATCAGCGACGATATCGGGCTGACCTCGACCTCGCCCGATCCTTACGCACAGGCCGCGCCCGACATCGCCCCCGTGCTGGGCGAGGCCGCGCCGCTGGCGGTGCCCGACATGACCGAGCCGCTGCCGCTCCCGCCCGAGCCGGTGGCACAGCCCGAGCGCCCCGCCCCCGCGCCGGTGCCCGACGAGCGTCCGCGCCGCCGCCCCGAAGCCTCGCGTAGCGCCCCCAGCCGCCCCGAGCCACGCCCCGCGCCGCCGAAGCGGTCGGCGCCGGCCAAGTCCGCGCTCAAGGCCGATCCCAAGCCAGCGGCCAAAAGCGGCGGCAGCCGCGTGGGGAGCGACTTCCTCGAAGGCATCGCGGGCTCCGAAGGCAGCTCGCGCAGCAGCCCGGCGGCCGAGATCGGGCCGCGCGTCCAGGCCTCGCTGGCAAGCGCCATCACGCGCCAGCTCAAGCCGCACTGGCAGGCGCCGCAGGGTGCCGACGCCGACCAGCTCGTGACGATCGTGCGCTTCCGGCTCAATCGCGACGGTTCGCTATCGGGCAATCCGACGATCGTGCGCCAGACGGGCGTGACGCCGACCAACGAGGCCCAGAAGGAGCGGCACGCCGAGCAGGCGATCCGGGCCGTGCGGCTCGCCGCGCCTTTCAATCTGCCCGAAGAATTCTACGAAGGCTGGAAGACCGTTACATCCCAGTTCGACAGAAGGTTGTCCCAATGAAAACCGCTGCTCTCGCCCTCGCTCTGGCAAGCGCCAGCTTCCTCGCGTTCCCCGCCCTGGCGCAGGAGGCCGCCCCGTCCCCGACCGTCGCCGCGCAACCGGTCGCTGGCGAGCCGGAAGGGGAAGGGGGGCTCACCGTTACCGTCTCCGACGAGAGCGAGTGGCAGGACCTCGGCATCGCCATCACCAGTTTCGCCACCGACCAGGACGTGCCGACGCAGACCAACGCGGGCACGACGGCGCAGCTCGGCCGCGCGATCTCGGGTGTGATCGCCGCCGATCTTAGGAACAACGGCCTGTTCAAGCCCTCGGGACCGCAGGGTCTTCCGGAGGTGAGCTACGCGCAAGTGCAGATGCCCGACTATCCGGTCTGGTCGATGCGCAGCGCCGACATGCTGGTGCAGGGCTATGTGCGCGCCAGCGCGGGCGGCACGCTGACGGTCGGCTGCTATCTCTACGACGTCGCGCTCAAGCAGCAGCTCGTGAAGGGCGGCTGGCAGTTCGGCGCCTCGGACTGGCGCCGCGCGGCGCACAAGTGCTCCGACCTCGTCTATTCACGGCTCTCGGGCGAGAGCCCGTTCTTCGACAGCCGCATCGCCTATATCGCCGAGACCGGCCCCAAGGACCGGCGGATGAAGCGGCTGGCGGTGATGGATTCGGACGGCGCCAACCATCGCTACCTCACCAGCGGGCAGGCGACCGCGCTGACCCCGCGCTATTCGCCCGACTACCAGCAGATCCTCTATCTTTCCTACCTGAACGGCCAGCCCAGCATCTACGTCTACGATCTCGCGACCGACAGCCAGAAGCTGATCGTGCGCAACTCCAATCCCACCTTCGCGCCCCGCTGGTCGCCCGACGGGCGCTGGATTCTCTATTCGATGGCGACCGGCGGCAACACGGACATCTACAAGATTTCCGCCAGTGGCGGCTCGGCCCAGCGGCTCACCGATACCCCGGGGATCGACATCGGCGGCAGCTTCTCGCCCGACGGCAGCCGCATCGTCTTCGAAAGCGACCGCTCGGGCAGCCAGCAGATCTATGTGATGAACTCGGACGGCACGAACCAGCGCCGGATTAGCTTCTTCGGCGGCCGCGCGGCGACTCCCGAGTGGAGTCCGCGCGGCGACCAGATCGCCTTCACCCATATCGCGGGCGATCTGCGCATCGCGGTGATGCGTCCCGATGGCGGCGGCATGCGTTACCTCACCGATTCCTGGCAGGACGAAGCCCCGACATGGTCACCGAACGGACGCATCATCCAGTTCTTCCGAACCGCGCGAAATTCGGGTCAGACGACGATCTGGCAAGTCGACCTGACCGGGCGCAACGAGCGCAAGCTGCCCACGCCGGTCGGCGCCTCCGATCCGGCCTGGGGCCCAATCCGCCCTTGATTTGCTTGACTCGAGGTTCATCGTATTAACACACGTTTGGAACATCCCCGGGTTCCGATCATTAGCCTCATGCAGACAGAGGAGACCTCAATGCCCGCACTGCTCAAATTCGGTCCTACCGCAACGCTGCTCGCTGGTGCGATCGCGCTTTCTGCCTGCGCCTCGAAGGCGCCCAAGGAACTTCCGCCCGAGCCCGGTCCGGCCACCAATACCGACACCAACAGCGGCTCGCTGGGTCCGGCGCCGGGCAGCCAGGCCGACTTCGTGCAGCTCATGCAGGGCTCGGACACGATCTACTTCGACACCGACCGGTACGACATCGATTCGTCGGATCAGGTCGCGCTCGCCAAGCAGGCGCAGTGGCTCGGACGCTACCCGAACAAGCGTGCCACGATCGAAGGACACGCCGACGAGCGCGGCACGCGCGAATACAACCTCGCGCTGGGCGAACGCCGGGCGAACGCGGCGAAGAACTATCTGGTCAGTCTCGGCATCGCTGCCTCGCGCCTCTCGACCATCAGCTATGGCAAGGAAAGGCCCGTCGCGCTCGGTTCGAACGAGCAGGCCTGGGCGCAGAACCGCCGCGCGGTGACGGTCACGATCGATTGATCAGCGAAGCGCGCCGAATAGCTTGATCGGTGACACGGCCTCGTCGGGAAACGCCGGCGAGGCCAGTTCCGTGCGAATGGCCTCCGGCCCGAACGGCACGCGTTGCGCCTCCGCGCCGAAAAGCACGTAAATCGCCATTAGCAGGACTGAGAACGCGGCGGAAACCGCCAGCCTCTCGCTCATAACACCCTCGATCGGTCTATAATACGCTGAGCTAGATCAGCGTTGTCTGCAACGAAAGATACTGCAATGCACAATAGGCCGGTTCAGTTAATTCCGACTGAACCGATTGCAAGAGCTTGCATCGCTTTCGAGTCGTGGACTAGTCACGCGCGATGAGCCGAGCGCGGCGATCTCTCGACTGGGGCTTTCCCCGCTGGCGCGGCTACGAGAGTGCGCGCGAGGCGGCGAACGTGCGCCTTTGCGACAGGCAGGGCTGCAACGAGCCGGGCGATTGTCCCGCGCCGAAATCCCCGAACAACCCGGATCGCTGGTACTTCTGCCAGAAGCACGCCGCCGAATACAACGCCGGGTGGGACTACTTCGCGGGGCTGTCGGCCGAGGAAGCCGAGCAGCGCGAGTCGCGCGAACGCTCGGACAACGCGGGCTTCAAGGAATCGGCGCACTATAGCTGGGCGGGCTCGGGCGACGGTTCGCGCAGCCGCGACGAGATGCGCGCGCTCGAAGTGCTCGAACTCGCCGCCGATGCCGATTTCGACGAGATCAAGAAGGCCTGGCGCGCGAAAGCCAAGGAAGTCCATCCCGACGTCCGCCCCGGAGACGCGGAGGCCGCCAAGGCGTTCCAGGCCTACCAGCTCGCCTACGAAGTGCTGCGCGCCGCCGAGGACCGGCGCGAGTGGAAGGGCTGAGCATCGCCCTCGGCGCCCAGGCGCGGCGCCGGCGCCGGCGCCAGCGCGGCATCGCCCGGCCTTAACTCATTATCGCCGTCACCGCCCAGGCGACGCCGACCAGCAGCGGCGCGCCGGTGATGTCGAGCAGCAGGCCAGAGCGCACCATGCGCGGCAGCGCGATGCGCCCGGTCGCCCAGGCGATCGCGTTGGGGCCCGTTCCGGCGGGAAGCATGAAGCCCCAGCTCGCGGCGAGCGCGGCGGGCATCGCCAGCAGCAGCGGATCGGCGCCGAGCGCGACGGCGAGGCTGGCGACGACCGGCATGATTCCGCTCGCGGTCGCGACGTTGCTCGCGAACTCGGTGATCAGGATCACCATGGCCACGATCGCCAGCGCCACCAGCCAGAGCGGTGCCGCCGAAAGCGGCAGCAGCGCCTTGCCCAGCCAGTCGGCGAGGCCCGATGCGCCCATGCCTTCCGCGAGCGCGAGACCGCCCCCGAACATCATGATCACGTCCCACGGCGCGCGATTGGCTTCGGGCCAGATGAGCAGCGGACGCCCGGTTCCGTCAGGCAGGAGAAACAGCAGCAGGCCGACCGCGATCGCGATCGTGCCGTCGGTGAGCGAGCCGGCCGGAAGCAGCGGTGCGAGCAGCGGCGTCGTCATCCACAGCACGAAGGCCAGCGCGACGAGCGGCACGAGCCGGCGTTCCGGCGCGGACCACCGCGGGCTCGTCGAAATCGCCGCGCGCGCCCTGGCGGTATCGAACGCCGAGCCGCTCACCTTCTGCTCCCGCCCGATCAGCCAGGCCGCCAGCGGGACGCCGAGAAGCACGACGGGAACGCCGACGGCGCTCCACTGCGCGAAGCTGATCCTTAGTCCGATCATCGAATCGAGCAGCGCGACCGCGATCGCGTTGGTCGGCGAGCCGACGATCGTGCCGAGCCCGCCGATAGAGGCGGCAAAGGCGATTCCCATCGGCAGGGCGCCGGAGAGCCCGCCGGTGTCGTCGTCCTCGAGCCCGCCCGCTTCGAGCACCGCCACCGCCATCGGCATCATGATCAGCGCGGTCGAGGTGTTGGAGATCATCATCGAAAGGATCGCGGCCGCGAGCATAAAGGCGAACAGCAGCCGCATCCCGCCGCCGCCCGAGCCGAGCCGGTCGAGCAGGGCGAGCGCCAGCCGGCGATGCAGTCCGGTCCGCTCGATGGCGAGTGCGATGAACGCGCCGCCCAGGATCAGGAAGAGCGTCGGCGAATAATAGCTCGACGCGGTTTCGCCCGAGGTCATCACCCCGGCGAAGGGCAGGACGATAAACGGCAGCAGCGCGGTGGCGGTGAGGGGGATCGCCTCGGTCATCCACCAGGACGCCATCCACACGACGAGGCCGGCGACCAGCATCGCCTCGCGCGGCATTCCGGGCGGCGTGGGCAGCACCAGGCTCGACACAAACGCGGCGACGCCCACCACCAATCCTATCCCGCGTGCCGACATTCGCCCCCTTGCCCCTTTGCCTCTTCCCCGCGCGACCCTAGTCTGCGCGTGGTCTTGAGCAAGCAGGAGATGGAGATATGAGCGGTTCGGAGGGGCGCGTGCTCGGAATTGGCGGGTTTTTCCTGCGTTCGCGGGACCCTTGGGCGCTTGCCGCATGGTACCGCGACAACCTGGGCATGGTGGCGAGCAAGGCGGGCGAGCCCGATCCGGAAGGGCGCTGGATGTGGGAGCAGGAGGCGGGCGGAACGGTGTTTTCGACCTTTCCGGCCGACACCGACTACTGGCAGACCGAGCGGCAGGTCATGCTCAACTTGCGGGTGACCGGGCTCGACGACCTGGTCGCGCGGCTCGAGGCTGCGGGCTCCCCGGTCGAGCGGCGCGCGGAGTGGGATCACCCGGAGGTGGGACGCTTCGGCCGCGTCCAGGACCCCGAAGGCAATCCGATCGAATTGTGGGAACCGCCGGCGGCATAGCCTGGCGACGCGTTCGGCGAGTCTGGTCGGCGCCCGTCATACGCGGACGCTCGAGCGGGTGAGGGCGGCGGCGTTGCTCCGCGTCACGCTCGCCATGCAAGGGAAAGGCGCGCCCGGACGGACGCGCCTTTGAGCCCCTTCGAGGAAGGATTACTTGGGAGCCAGGACCATGAGCATCTGGCGGCCCTCCATGCGCGGATAGGCTTCCACCTTCGCGATCTCTTCGACGTCCGTCTGCACGCGTCTTAGCAAGTCCATGCCAAGCTGCTGGTGCGACAGTTCGCGACCGCGGAAGCGCAGCGTGACCTTGACCTTGTCACCGTCTTCGATGAAGCGATGGACGTTGCGCATCTTCACATCGTAATCGTGATCGTCGATGTTCGGACGCATCTTGATTTCCTTGATGTCCTGCGTCTTCTGCGACTTGCGCGCGGCGTTGGCCTTCTTCTGCGCTTCGTAGCGATACTTTCCGACATCGAGGAACTTGCAGACCGGCGGGTCGGCGTTGGGCGACACTTCGACCAAGTCGAGCCCGACGTCGGCTGCCTGCTCGATCGCCTCGCGCGTGAACATGACGCCGATATTCTCGCCGTTCTCGTCAATCACACGCACCTTATCGACCTGGATAAAGTTGTTGTAGCGCGGTCCGCTTTTTGTCGGCGGCGTCAACATGCGCCGGGGTGGGGGTGCTATAAGCGTTCTCCTGTACAGTTACCGGTTCAAGCGATTAACGGCGTCCCTTAGGGCGAATCGCCTTCCAATGGAATGCGCGAATTTCGCCACGTGCGACGCAACGACCCGGCGGTGAGCCAGGTTCCACGCGTCGATATGGGGACTCAGGCCGCAGATCGCCAGAGCGGAAATTCAACGAGCCGGCCGGTCGCGGGAAGAATGGCGTCGATCGCGCTCGCCGGCTGCATCGCTTCGAGGATGACGGGATCGGCGGCATCCATGCCCCCGGTCAGCGCGCCGAAGGCGGGCAGGATCATCCGCGTCTCGCTGCGCACGGCGCAGGCCCGCGCGATCTTCCGGCCCCGCGCGCTGAGCGTGATGCGGGGATGGAAATGGCCGGACAGTTCGGGACGGGTCTCGCCCGCCAGGGCCTTGTGGCGCAGGACGATGCCGCCCAGTTCGACGTCCTCGAGCGCCTCGCCACCCGTGTCGCCCGTTCCATCCTGATCGTGATTGCCGACGATCCAGACCCATTCGACCGCGCGGGTCAGCGCCGCCAGCATTCCGGCGGCATGCGGCTCGAGCCGGGCAGGGCCGCGCGGATCGTGGAAATTGTCGCCCAGCGCGAATACCCGCCGCGCGCCGGTGGTGCGGATCGCGAGCGCGATCCGTTCGAGCGTCTCGCGGCTGTCATAGGGCGGCAGCATCTGTCCGAACCGCGCGAAAAAGCTTGCCTTTTCAAGGTGGAGATCGGCCAGTAGCAAGGCCTCCTGTTCGGGCCAGTGCACGGCCTTGCCATCGACCAGGCGCATCTCCCGTCCCGAGAACATAAAGAGTACCATGGCTGCCACTTGCCGCAGGTCCCCCGATTTGGCAAGCGCCGCCATGCAACAAGGGACGCATCGAATGACCGACTGGACGCCGTATACCGCCAAGGCTCGCGCGTGGTTCGAATCGCTGCGCGATGCGATCTGCGGCGAATTCGAGGCGATCGAGCGCGAAGCGGGCAGCGAGGCGCGCTTCGAATATACGCGCTGGCGACGCGACGCCGACGGCGGCGAAGGCGGAGGCGGCGAACGCGGCCTGATGAAGGGGCGCGTGTTCGAGAAAGTCGGCGTCAACGTCTCGACAGTTGGCGGCGCTCTTTCGAGCGACTTCGCCGCCTCGGTCAACGGCGCGTCGGCCGAGCAGCCGGGCTTCTCGGCGACCGGCATCAGCCTCGTCGCGCACATGGCGAACCCGCACGTCCCGGCGGTCCACATGAACACCCGGTTCCTGACGACGACCAAATCGTGGTTCGGCGGCGGCGCGGATCTCAACCCGCCGCTCCCCTACGATGAGGATACCGCCGAGTTCCATGCGGCGATGCAAGCCGCCTGCGACGCGCACGATCCGCAGTTCTACGCGCGCTTCAAGGAGTGGGCCGACACCTACTTCTACATCCCGCACCGCAAGACGCACCGCGGCGTCGGCGGCATCTTCTACGACCACCTCGAATGCGCCGACGCCGCGGCGTGGGAAGCGAACTTCGCCTTCACCCGTGCCGTGGGCGAGGCTTTCCTTGCGGTCTTCCCGAAGCTGGTCCGGCGACGGATGGCCATGCCGTTCGATGCCGATGACAAGGCGCGACAGCTCGAATGGCGCGGCCGCTACGCCGAATTCAACCTCGTCTACGACCGCGGCACCGCCTTTGGCCTCAAGACCGGCGGCAACATCGACGCGATCCTGATGAGCTTGCCGCCCGAAGCGACCTGGGCCTGAGGCAAAGGCGGCCCCGGCGGCGCGAGGCGGCTCAGACCGGGCGCAGTTTGGACTTGTCCACCACCGGCTTGATCTCGAAGCGCTGATCGACGAGCCAGTCGATCGACTGGCTCAGTTTCTCGTTGCGCCGTTGGGTGGTGACGCCAAGCTGCCGGACATTGAGTTCCTGCTTGAGCATGACGCCGAAGTTCAGGCCGTCGACCCAGCGCACATCGCCGACGTAGGTCTCGCCGCTCGGCAGGTCGATGGTCACCGTCTCGCCGCGCTCGGGAGCGCTGCCGCGGCTGGTCGCGCAAATGCCGAAGTGCGAGACGTTGCGCACGAGGATCTCGGTCTCGTGCAACCGCTCGCCCGACATCTTGGCGCGGATCAGCGTCCGCTGACGGGGCTCGCGAACCCGCTCGTTCGCGCCGGTCGATGAAAACCCTTCCATGAACGCCATGTACCTGCCCGCCTTCTCAGCAAAGCATCCGCCCGAAAGGCTGCTTTTCCGCCATCCTTCCTACGGAGGATACCGGATCGTCCTTGCCTAAGCGTTAACCCTGCGTCCGCGGCGCAAACCGGCGGACACAAGGGAAGGGGGCGTGTCGCGGCGGATTTAGCCGAAGGTGGTCGTCGACCCCAGCAGCGAACTCAGAACGTCGGCGCCGGGTTCGACCACCGAGATCTCGAGCGCGCTCGTGCCGTTGGTGGTGTTGCCGGCGATGTCGGTCACGTTGGCGGTGATCTGGTGATCGCCGAGCCCGAGGTTGACGTCCAGCGAGAAGGTGCCGTCCTCGCCCGCGACGACCGTGCCGATCTTGCTGGAAATGTCGAACAGCTCGATCGTGGCGCCGGCTTCGGCGACGCCGGTGATCGTCAGGTTGTTCGTCTTCGCGGTGATGTTGTCGGAATTCGAAGAGCCCGTGTCGTCTTCGGGGGCGAGGTCGAGCTGGGTCACGGGCAGCGGCACGGTGGTGTCGACGGTGATCGTGATCGACGGGGACGGATCGGCGTCATTGCCCGCGACATCGGTCGCGATCGCGTAGATATTGTGCACGCCTTCGTCGAGATCGAGGTCGATGTTGAACAGGCCGTTCGCGTCCGTCTTGTCGGTGCCCAGCAGCAGGGTGCCCTCGTAGAGCTTCACGATCGTGTTGGCGGGGCCGATCCCGGTGATGGTCAGATCCTCGGTCTTGAAGGTAATCCGGTCCGATCCCGATTCGCCGGTGTCGTCGCCCGATGCGAAGTTCAGCGCGTCGATCGGAGCGGGCCCGGTCGTGTCGATGGTGACCGTCAGCTTGGTGGAGGCCTGACTGACGTTCCCCGCGTTGTCGGTGGCGACCGCGATGAGGTCGTGCGCTCCTTCCGCCAGGTCGATTTCGAAGGTGAACGTGCCGCTGGAGCTCGCCGTGGTCTCGCCCAGGCTAGTGGAGCCCTCGAACAGTTCGACCGTCGCGCCCGCTTCGGCGGTGCCGGTGATCGTGAGGCCTTCGGATTTGCTGGTGACGTTGTCGGTGGTCGAATCGCCGGTATCGTCTTCTGTGGCGAGGTTGAGCGCACTCGGCGCGACTGGCGCCACGGTATCCTTGTTGTCGTCTCCGCCGCCCGCGCTCGCGACCGCGAAGGCGCCGACGGCAAGGCCGCCACCGACGATGGCGCCGAGCGTCAGCGTGTTCTTGTCGTAGCCCAGGACCGAATCGTCGTTGCGGTTGCTGTCGGTCGAGTACCACGGGTCGGCACCGCCAACGGTGCCGGTCGTGCCCATCGAATCGCCCGCACCGGTCTGCGTGACCGGCGGGGTGCCGTCGGCATAGGAATTCAGCCACTGTTCGGCCGCGGCCCAGTCCTGAACGGTCTCGATGGTGACCTTGTCGTTGACGATCTGGCCGTCCTCGGCCCGGCGCTCGTCATCGGCGTGTTCGTTGATGTACTGGCCGAGCGACATGCGCTCGCCGGTGTCCGAGTCCTTCACGTCCACGCGCGCGCCGGCCGGAACCTTCAGGTTCGCCGGGAGCGCGGGCAGTTCCTTGGTGATGACCTTCTTGCCGTCTGCGGAGGTGATCCGAACGATGATTGCCACGTGCCTGTATTCCTCAAGAGTTTGCTGTCGGCTCGGCCCGCGCGGATGAACGCGCGATGTACCGTCATGACCATGACGGAGCGGACCGCCATTTTCCCGCGTCCCAGCACTATGAGCATCGTATATCAAGAGGCGATGAGCATTCCTGGTGGACGGTTCTTGCGCTTGGCTCTTGCTCCTGCGCGGAAAATCCGCACATGCTGCCTTGAACATGCTCCGCCAGTACGAACTCGTCGAACGCGTCAAGGAATACGCACCAGAGGCCGACGAGGCCCTGCTCAACCGCGCCTACGTCTACACCGTCCAGAAGCACGGAACCCAGAAGCGGGCCAGCGGCGATCCTTATTTCAGCCACCCGATCGAGGTGGCGGGCCTGATGACCGAGCTCAAGCTCGATCAGCAGACGATCGTCACCGCGCTGCTTCACGACACCGTCGAGGATACGCTGGTCACGATCGCGGACATCGAACAGATGTTCGGCAAGGAGATCGCCCGGCTCGTCGACGGCGTCACCAAGCTCAGCAAGATCGAGACACTGACCGAGAACGAACGCGCGGCGGAAAACCTGCGCAAGTTCCTCCTCGCGATGAGCGAGGACCTGCGTGTCCTGCTGGTGAAGCTGGCCGACCGGCTGCACAACATGCGCACGCTCCACTTCATCAAGAGCGAGGACAAGCGTCGGCGCATCGCGCGCGAGACCATGGATATCTACGCGCCCCTCGCCGAGCGCGTGGGCATGTACGAGTACATGCGCGAAATGCAGCTCCTCGCCTTCGAGCAGCTCGAGCCCGAGGCTTATGCCACGATCACCGGGCGGCTCAGCCAGATACGCAACCAGGAAGGCGGACAAGTCGACGCGATTGCCTTCGCCATCAAGCAGGCGCTCGCCGAAGCCGGGCTCAATGTCGAGGTCGCCGGGCGCGAGAAGCATCCCTACTCGATCTGGCGCAAGATGAGCGAACGCCACGTCACCTTCGAGCAGATCACAGACATCATGGCATTCCGGGTCCTGACCGACAGCCCGGACGACTGCTACCGCGCGCTGGGGGTGCTTCATCGCACCTGGCAGATGATCCCCGGGCGGTTCAAGGACTACGTCTCTACGCCCAAGACCAACGGCTATCGCTCGCTCCACACCGCGCTGATCTACGAGAATTCGATGCGCATGGAGGTGCAGATCCGCACTCGCGAGATGCACCGGACCAACGAGTTCGGTCTTGCCGCGCACTGGGCCTACAAGCAGGACGACAGCCCGGACGGCGAAGTCGGCTGGCTGCGCGACCTCATCGAGATCGTCGATTCCAGCCACGACGCCGAGGACCTGCTCGAGCACACGCGGCTGGCCTTCTATCAGGACCGCATCTTCGTCTTCACCCCCAAGGGCGCGTTGCACCAGCTTCCCAAGGGCTCCACCTCGCTCGATTTTGCCTATGCCGTGCACACCGACCTCGGCAATGCCGCAGTCGGCGCCAAGGTCAACGGGCGGCACATGCCGCTGCGTACGCGGCTGGCGAACGGCGATGTGGTGGAGATCATCAAGAGCACCCATTCCGAACCGCAGCTCTCGTGGCTCGGCTTCGTCGTCACAGGCAAGGCCAAGGCCGCGATCCGCCGCGCGGTGCGGGCCAAGGAGCGCCAGGAAGTCGCCGAGATCGGCGCAAAGCTGTTCGACGAGATCGCCGGGCGTGTGCCCGGCCGGATCGGGCGCAAGGCGATCGACGCCGCGATCGGCCGGCTTGGCCTGCGCGACGAGGAGGAACTCATGCTGGCCATCGGCTCGGCGCGGCTGAGCGACCGCGAGGTGATGGAAGCGCTGGTGCCCGGGAGCACCGCCAAACTCGCCGACGACGATGACTGGCCAAGCCGCGAACGCGCGATCTCGATCCGCGGGCTGACCGCGGGCGTCGGCTTCAAGCTCGCCGAATGCTGCCACCCGGTGCCCGGCGACCGCATCGTCGGCCTGCGCCGGCCCGATCGCAAGGTCGAGGTCCACACGATCGACTGCCTCAAACTGGCCGACGGCGTCGATGCCGACTGGCTCGACTTGTCATGGGGCGAACGCACCACCGGCGCGACGGGCCGCATCCGTCTGGTGCTCTACAACCGTCCGGGCACGCTCGCCGAAGTGACCGATCATTTCGCCCGCGCCCGCGCCAACGTGGTCAACCTGCAAATGACCAACCGCGACGAGCACTTCGGAACCTACGAGATCGACCTTGAAGTGAGCGATGTTGCCCACCTGGTGCGTCTGATCAGCTCGCTGCGCGGGAGCGACGCGGTCGCGGAGGCCGAGAGAATCTAGCCCTCGCCCGGCACGCGACGGATCGGCACCGGCACGTTGCAGATATCGACGCCTCCGGCGGGCTGGATGAAGAATTCGTCCTTCCGGTTCGCGCGCCGCGCGAGATAGGCGGCGAAACTTGCGCTCGCCGTGTCGAGGTACTGATAGGCGGGCAGGCCGGGCACTTCGTTGCCGAGCCGCATCGAAGGAATCGCGACCTGTTCCCGCGGCGTTTCGTAGAAGCCCAGTGGTCCCGTTCCGCGCGGCAGCGTCGAGAGGTGTTCGATCCCCTCGATCACCCGCCCGACCACCGCGATGTTGCGGTCGAGATGGCGCGGGGCATGGCCGATCACGGCATAGAGCTCGGCACCCGAGCCGGTATCGGGCGAAACGTTGCGGCCGACGCCGACGTAGCCATAGCAGTGCACCGGCCAGAAGACCGACGTGTCCGGGTCGAACGTGATTCCCTGTTGCTGGCGCCCATGCCTTTGCGTGTTCTCAGGCCGCGCGACGGGTTCTCCGTCCTCGTTCACCCAGCGCCCGGTCTCGGCATTGGCGATCGGCCAGCCCTGCCAGAACTCGACCCAGGTCGCGTAGCTGTCGCGCTCGTGCCACCCCTGGCGCGTCCTTTCGGTCTGCGTGGCGTCGATCGAGATGAGCGCGATCCTCTCGCTGTCGTGGCCTGCCAGGTAAGCTTGCGCGTCGCTTGCCATATTCTCGACCATCTCATTGGCAGTGGTGCCTGCCGAAATAGCGGTGAGTGTGTCCCGATCAACGACGTAGTTGCTTTCCGGCACCTTGCGCAAACCCTCCGGCAGCGGCTTGGCCTCGCCGCGCGCCTTGCCGTCTGGCGTCTCGTCCTCGCTTGCCGGATCGCCCCATTGCACGACGTAGTTGTCCTGCGCCCGAACGATCGCATTGCCGTCGTACCAGTGCGCCTTTGCCAGCGTTCGGATGTTCTCCACCCAGCCTTGCGAAAAAGGGGCCGGCAAAAGCTGGATCACCACGCGTCGCGGCTTGCCCGCGACATCGGGCGCCAGGTCCATCACCAGCAGATCCTCGGGCGCGATCGTGCGCCACTCGGCGGGCGGGGCTGCCGCAACGATGTCCGCGACGTTAAGCGGCGCTGACTGCGCCGCGAGCCGGACGGGAGCCGCGAGCGCGACGGCAAGCAAGACGAGCCTCTTCATCGCGTTACGATGCCAGCGACCAGCGTCTTGCGAAAGCCCGCATGTGCGGCTAGGGGCCGTTGCCTTGCCGAAAGGCATGCGGAGCGGTGGCCGAGTGGTCGAAGGCGCACGCCTGGAAAGTGTGTATACGGTAACCCCGTATCGAGGGTTCGAATCCCTCCCGCTCCGCCATAATTCATTAAGTTATTAATATAAAAAAGGATATTCTTCCCGCTTTGGAGCGGGTTTCTATCCTTTCCGCGTCTAGATCGCACCTCGAAGAACCGTTGTTGACCGAACGATCGCGTTCGAGAATATGAAATGCGGTGCCGAATGTCGGCAATGTTCGCGGCGTTGGAACCATGACAGACCCCTGCGAGGGGCAACTTCCTTCCAATCAGCCCAATAGCGCCTTTCTCCCGGACAGCGAAAGGCTGCCAGCCAAGGTCGCGAGCAGAAAGAGGCCGGTCAGGACAAGGCCGCCATCAACGACGAGGGCCATGCCGTCGCCGGCGCCGAAGATCATGAAATGCGCAGCCGCCAGTGCGACCAACGCCATTCCCGTTGCCAGACGCAGCGACCGGGAAATGGTGGTGACCGCAAGGATGCCGGCCATGCCGAGCGTCGCCAGGCTTATCGCGCCCCAGGCCCAGATCGGTATCGTGATTGATCGCGTGAACAACGCGGCGAAGGCAGCACCGCAAAGCGCAAGAGGCTGGCCCCAGACTGTCGCAGCCCATACGCGCTCCCATCCCGGCGCGGCGCGACCCTTGTCGCGTCGCCGGGCCAGCCAGATATTGACGCCGCCCGCGGCCAGATAGGTGAGGCCCAGGCCCAGCAGCGCATAGGCGATCTTGATAGTCCCGCCGCCGAACCAGCCGAAGTGCAGCAAACCCAGCGAACCCAGAATCTGCTGGCCGACGTTGTTGTTCGCGGCCTTCTGCACGTAATAGAGCGTACCTGCGCGATCGAAGGCGTAGGTATCCGCATTGGTGAGGCGCGACGATCCGTCCTCCATTTCGAACATGACCGCGGCGCCCTGTTCTTCGGGATGTTCGATGGCAAGATAGCGTATCCGGCCATCGGGCACCTGTCTGGCGATCTTGGCGAATGCCGGGCGCAGGTCGATAGGTGCGGCCGGCCGGACGTCTTCCACCGGATGCGGTGGCGTGAACAGGGCGTAGACCTTCGCAGTGTCGCCCTGAAACACCGCAAGGCCAAGCGCGCCGATGATGATCGCGCTGAGTCCGAGCAAGGCGCCCGTCAACGAGACCGTGACGTGGAAAGGCAGCGCCCATACCCCGATGCGATTGTGCAGATCGGCTTCCTGCAGGCGCCGCGCGCCGCCCAGACGAAGATGGAAGGCGTCGCGAAAGATACGCGGATGGGCAAGCAGGCCGGAGATGAGGGAGGAGAGCAGTGCCACCCCCGTCAGTCCGACGATGAAAATGCCCCAGCTTTGCGGCAGATGCAGGTTGATGTGCAGACGCGCCAGGAATTCGGTCCATCCCTGTCGCATGGGAACCAGGCGCCCATCCGCATCGGCGGCCCAGGTCGTGCGCTGCCCGTCTTCGGCGTCGATCCGCACCATCGGCCAGGGACGATCGTCCTGCGGCATCCTGACGAACACATGCTCGACCGGTGCCCGGGACCGCGCCATGGCGGCCAGATAGGCGGCCTGCGCCGCTTCACCGGAGAAGCTTTCCATCCGGGGCAGATCCGGGTTTTCCCAACGCTGGAATTCATTGAGGAACACGGCGACAGTGCCGGTCAGGCACACCAGATAGAGAATGGCGGCAAAGGCGATGCCAAGCCCACTATGGCCTTTCAAAACCGCCCGCACGAGATCGGGCGAGGGGAAGCGAGTGGATTTGTCTTTCCTGGTCATGCGAAACCCCGCAGCACCGCCGCGCCAAAGCCTAGCAGCGCAGTTCCGACGAGGACCGCGGTCGCGCGCAGGATGCGGCTGTCGGCCAGGGTCCAGGCCATGGCGCCGCCCCAGGCGACCGGCACGATCAGCCCACCGATCAGCAGACGGGTCTGCGCTTCGCCCGGCGCCCATACGACGTAGCTGATGCCCACCGCCATCGCGGCGATCATGCCGACAGGACCCGCAAGCGACCAGCGCAAGATCGTTCGCCAAGAGCTGGGCGAACGCTCGGCCGGCTCCGGCGCCAGGCCTTCGCGCGCCTTTCGTGCCGCCCTCGCCGGCCGCAGCGTGTAGCCCGAGGCAATCAAGACGAGAGCCGCCAGGGGAATCAGCGTGGCCGCGAAGAAGAGTCCGCGCGCGCCGTCCACCAGCCATGCCGGCCAGATCACACTGCCGGCGATAACCGCCCATCCCGAAGCCCGCCAGCGCATCTTGTCCGATCGTTCGCGCCAGGCGCGACGCAACAGCCAGGCCCCCGCGAGGCCCCCTGCAAAAATAATCGTCGCCGCGAGGAGAGGCTGCACGAGGGTCAAAAGCCTGCCTCGAGGATTACGCCGACGCTGCGCGGCGTGCCGATGATCGCGAAGTTCGTGACGTTGTTCACGTACTGGTCGTACTTCTCATCGAACAGATTGTTGGCGAACAACGACACACTCCAGTGATCCGTCTCATAGCCGACACGCGCATTGACGATCGTGCGGCCCCCGACGTGGCTCTCCGACTGGGGAAGCGAAACGTCGGTATAGACGCCGCTGCGATAGCTTGCGTTGACGTTGGCGTTGAAACCGCCGCCGAACCGGACATTCGCGCCGCCCGCGAGCGTCCAGCGAGGTGCGTAGGGAAATTCCAGGCCCGACAGATCGGTGATCGAACCGACATCGGTGACGAACTCGTCGAATTCCGTGCGCGTGTGGCCAAGGCTGGCATACCAGTCGAAAGCCCGGGAGACGCGATGCGCAAGCTCCAGCTCGAACCCGTAGATATGGGACTTGCCGGCGTTCACCGTATGGGTGTCATAGAGCCCGTTGCCGAAATTGGCGGTGGTCTGCTGGTCGGTCCAGTCGATGTAGAAAGCGTTGGCGTTGACTGTCAGGCGGTCATCGAGCCAAGCCGAGCGCAGCGATAGCTCGTAGTTCCAGGTGAATTCCGGATCATAGGGAAACAACTGCGAGCGCGCCGTGTTGAAGCCGCTGCCGCCGGAGCGATAGCCGCGTTGCGCGACGAAGGCGGTGGAAATGTCGGGCGTCCACGCCATTTCAACGCCGCCCTTGGGCAGGAAGGCATTGAAGGTGCGGGTGCCGACCGGAGTGAAGCCGTTGGCATCCGATACGAAGCCGAGCACTGCGGCGTTCACGCCCTGGATCACAGGCACCAGCATGTCGCCGAAGGCGGCCGGATCAGGCAGGGTGCCGACAAAGGTCGCGACCGCTTCGCCCCCGATCTTGTTGCGCTCGCGATCGTAGCGGAAGCCGCCCAGCAGGGAGAGGCGGTCGGTGAGGCGGTAGCGGGCGTCCGCGAAGAGCGCCATCGTTTCCACCTTGGTCGGAAAATCCGACGTGTAGTCGACCGGGATGAACGGCAGCGCGCCCGTATAAAGCGTGGCGACCTGTTCCGCGGTCTCTGCCCCCAGCACGTCGGTGAGAAGGCCCGCAATGGTGGGCCCCGGTGTGGGGACCAGCGTAACCTGATGCGAGCGCCGATATTGATCGCGGTTGTAGTAAAACAAGCCGGCAAGCCCGCTCAGGCGATCCCCCTCGTAATTGAGACGTAACTCCTGCGTGAAGGTCTCGGCGCCGCCGGCTATGTCGCTGTAGGCGGTGCTGGCTGCCGATGAATCGCCGTCATACTTGCGCGTGAAATCCGTATCCGTCCACGTGGTGAGCGCGTTGAAGGACAGGCCGCCGCCCAGATCATAACGCAGCTCGAACATCGCCTGATCGTTATCGACATCGCTGCTGTTGGGGTAGTCGGACGGGTTGGTGCGGTTGTCGAAATAATCCCCGACCGACCGGTCGACATACGTGAAGAGATAGCCGCCCTTTGTCTCGAAATGATGGTAGCCGAGGTGCGCTTCGAAGCCCGGCAGCGCGGCCGGTGTCCACAGCAGCTTGCCGCGAATGGACGTCGAATCCACGCCGCTTTCCGGCTCGTCGCGAGTTATGTTTCGGATATAGCCGTCCGAGTCCCGCTTCTCGGCCGAGAGGCGGAAGGCCAGTTCGTCAGGCACCAGCGGTCCGCCGCCCGCAACCGCAAACTGCGTCGTGTCGAAGGAGGATAGGAGCGCGCGGCCCTTCAGGCTCCAGTCGAAAGTCGGGTCCTGCGTGCGGATATGGACCGCTCCTGCCAGCGCGTTGAGTCCCTGGATCGTCGATTGAGGCCCGCGGAATATCTCCACCTGCGCGACATCCCACATATCAGTCGGACCGTTCGACAGAATGTCCTGAGGCAGGGGCGCGCCGTCGACGAAGACAGTCGCCGTCGCCCCGTCGCCACCGCCCGACACGCCGCGCTGGTCAATGCCGCGAATGGAGAAGCCGGAAGCGCCATAGGTTTCCGAGACATTCGCGGTTCGATTGTAGATGTCCTGGATCGTCAGGATGTTCTCCTCGTCCAGCCGCTCTTTCGTGGTCACGCCCACCGAAGCGGTGGTCTCCTGCAGGCTCCGGGTCGTCTTCTCGCCGGTAACGATAATCTCGTTCTGCTCGCCCTGCGGCACGGCTTCCTCGGCTAACGCAGCAGATGGAGTCGCCAAAAGGGCTAGAGGAGAGAGCGAAGGCAGCAGTCGGATTTTCATGATTCCCCCATTTGATCGAGCGCCGCCTATGAAATATGATATTGCGAGTCAATCGCAATTGATGGCTGTGTCCTGCTCGCCAGTCGACGAGAGCGCATGGCGCCCGGTGAGGATCGCCTCCACCACCGATGGCGTCAGAAACGCAAACCGCACGGCCCGCGCCGCCTGGGACGCGGTGGATTCCTCCCGCCGTGACGCCTTTGCGATGCCGCGAATCGCCGCCCGAAGTGGTCCGGCTGGTCGTGCGGATGCGTGTTCGCTTTCCGTGGTCATGACGGAATGTCGAAGACCTGCTCTCTTCCATTCCGACGACGAAAACGTGCGATGCCGCGATTTCGACAGGTGAAGTCGCTATAAAAGTCCGCCTCAGTCCATGCATCTCTGCACAACCATTTCAGCCAGGACGCCAGCTCGTCGATCGACAGACTTACGAGTAGCGTCGCTCAGCCGCCTTGGCCGAGTGGCAAATCCTGGAGAACTGAGCGCGCGCTCGCGAAAGCCGAGGCATGGCAGTTGGACACGAGTTTGCTTTGGGATGACAGCACCATTTCGGCGCGTGTTCGCCGTTGAGATAGTGGGAATAAGCCGACGATGAGCGATGTATCCCATTCTGAAAGCGGCGAGAAACGTGGGCGCGTAGGCAGCGCCGCGAGACCGGCCGCATCGCCGTTCGCGGTTTATGGTGACGTCGATGTGCGAATCCTGATCGAGGACTATCCGCTGGCTTGGGTCTGCTCGGTGGACGGAGACGAAGCTGCGCACTTGCCGCTGGTGGGTGTCTTCGATGCGGCTGATCGTCTTACGGAGCTGATCGGCCATTTCGCGGTCAGCAACCCGCTTGGCGCCGCTTTTGCCGCGAGTCCGCGCGCGACGATCCTTTTTTCCGGTCCGAGCGGATATATCTCGCCAGCATATGCCGGTCGTCGCGATTGGGCGGCGACATGGAACTATGCCAACCTGCGGATCGAGGCCGAAATCGCAGTGGAACCGGCTCTGACGGAGCAGGCTCTCGATCTGCTCGCAGACAAAATGGAGGCGGGGGCGGAAATGCCGTGGAGCCCGGCCGAGCTGGGCGGGCGCTACGACTCCCTGCGCTCCCGGATCGTCGGCTTCCGGGCGTCTGTGTGCCGCTTGGAGGGACGCTTCAAGCTCGGACAGGATGAGCGGCCCGATACGTTGCGGAGCATTCTCGCGAATCTGCCCGATGGCGATCTGAAAGCGTGGATGCACCGCTTCAATCGAGACCGGCTGGCGGGTGGCTAGTGGTCGGATCGTCGGTCGCGGCGGTCAACGACGAGGGACGCATGACCGGTTCCAAAGCGGTCGATCACGCCTCGGGCCGTGGTATTTGAACCTTACGATCCGTCCAGCCCACGGCTTCTTCCAGCATCAGTCCCAGCCCGAGTAGCGCGTCGTCCCCGCCGCGCGCTGTCCAGAACATCGCGCCGACGGGCAGGCCTTGGTCGCAGCGGAACAGGGGTAAGGAGATCGCGGGAAAGCCGCCGATATTCTGCAACTGGGTGTAGTTCACATGTCGAAAGTGATCGGCCCACAGCGCTTCGAATGGCCGGTCCGGGGCCAACTGGCCGAGCGGAGGAGCCGTGTCGCTGGCTACCGGGCTCAGCACCATGTCGAAGCGCCGCCAGAAGCGTTCCAGATCGCGGTGCATGGCGTCCGAACAGGACAGGGCTTCGGCAAGCGTTTCCGGGTTCACCGTTTCACGCAGGGCGGCCAACCCCAGCGTCCACGGTTCCAGCAGGGCTTTCGCGGGTTCCGGCGTGCGATCGAAGACCTCTCCGGCAGCGTGAACCCACAGCGTTTCGAATGCCCGGCGGATGGCCGCCCCGTCGAGCGGCGGTTGCGAAGGTTCCACATGGTGACCGAGCGCTTCGCACAATGCGCCGGCCTTGGTCAGCGCGGCGGCCACGTCCGGTGCGGGCGGCAGGCCGTCAAGGCCGATCGGGTACAGCGCGATGCGCAATTCTCGTTCCGGACGCGTTGCGCCGGGCGGCTGTGCGCGCAGGAATTGCGCGGCCCAGATGGTATCGCGCATCGAGCGGCCATAGAGCGCGTCACTCGTCAGCAGATCGTCGACAAGCGACGGCCCACGCGCGCGCAGGTTCCACCCCCGGCCGGGTTTGAAGCCGATTATCCCGCAGTGCGCCGCCGGAATCCGGATGGAGCCGCCGCCATCGCTCGCCGTTGCGAACGGCACCATCGCGGTGGCTACCGCCACGGCGGCGCCGCCGCTGGAGCCGCCGCTGCCCCGGTCCGGCTGGCAGGGATTTCGCGTCGGGCCGTAAAGCAGCGCCTCGCTGGTTCCCATCAGGCCGAATTCGGGCATGCAGGACATGCCGCAGGGAACGAGCCCGGCCTCATCCATCCGGCGGACAAAGGGAAACTTGCGTCGGCCGACGGCGGTCAGGCGCGATCGCGATCCCGAGACAAGCGGGAACCCGGGATACTCCATCGAGGCCTTCAGCAGATAGGGCACGCCGGCCATCGGGGCATTGCGATCGACCGTCGCGGCCGCTTCGCGCGCATGGCCGAACGCACGATGGCTCACTGCGTTCACGCCGGGGTCCATTTCCTCGATCCGCGCAATCGCGGCGTCGACCGGCGCGGTTGGCGGCACTTCGCGTTTGCGGACGAGTTCGGCCTGACCGTGCGCGTCCAGTACGCTGATCGCGCGCAGATCGTTTGCGTTCATGGTCTGCGGACTTTCCGGGCCCGCCACAGCAGCCACCCGGTCACCGTCATCGTCGCCAGCCACAGCCCGACCGCCAGCACCAGCACGCGTCCCGCCGTGCCTCCCGCTCCGCCGCTGTGCAGCGGAAACAGCGCTGCCATGAGGGCTTGCGGTCCCGACATTTCGCTGGCGGGGAAGCGGCCTCGCACCGTTCCGGTCCCCGCGTCGACGAACACCATGCTGGCGCCGTAGGCGCGCGCCAGTTCGCCGGGCTCCTTCAGTCGCACCGCGTAGGTCCGGTCGGTCTCGGTTGGCAGCTTTACCGCCGTCAGAGTGCTTCCGGGGATTTCGGCCAGGGCGCGGTGCACCGCCTCGGCAAGGCCGATGTCGCCGCCGTGGGGCACGGTCGGACTAGCGAGCGCCGGGTCGTCGATCCCGGCGAGGCTTTCAATCGGCTTGTTGAAGGCGAGGAGCACGCCGGAGCCCACCGTCAGCAGGGCAGGCAAGGCGGCAATCAGGCCGATGGCGCGATGCCAGCCGTAGAGCCGAGTGGGCAGGGGGCCGGCTTTGCGCGGCACGAGGGCCTTGCGCCAGGTTCCCGTCCGCGGCAGCGCCATGGCCAGGCCCACCGCCAGATTGCTCAGCAGCAGCAAGCCGCTGACGCCGAGAAGCCACCGTCCGAACGGCGGGACAAGCAGATCGTGGTGCAGGCTCACCAGTGTTCCGGTCACGCCGCGCGCGCCTTCGGGTCGCACGCGCAAGGGCGCGCCGTCCCCGGCGATCCGGATCGTTTCTCCGGCTCGCGTCGCGGAGCCCGAAATGAACATGTCGAACCGGTCGGCGAGCCCGTCGCTGGTCCACAGGGCGGTTACCCGGCGGCCCGAGCCGTCTGAATTGACGGCAGCGATCCGCTGCCCGATCGCCCCAAGGTCGGTGGGTCGGTGCGCCGCGGATGCCGAAAGATCGCTCAGTTCCCAGTGGAACACGATCAGCGTCCCGGTAGTCGCCTGAAACAGCCAGAGCACGCCTGCCGCCAGTCCGAGTTGGCGATGCAGCGTTGCCATTCGCCGCCGCGTTCCTGCCGTCAGCATCGCGGCGTCACTTTTGCGTGCTCGTGCGTTGGCGGCATGTCGCGCTCAGAACGCGAAGACGGCATTGAGCCGCAGCCTGTCGAGCCAGTCCCTCGCAGCGCCCGGACTGGCCGGGTCCGAGGCAAGCGGGCGATAGTGATAAAGGATCAGGTTTAGCTGTGTGTTTGCGCGCAACGCGTAATCGAGTGCGATCTGGTGCAGCCGGTAACTTGTGGCGAGGCCGATGTTGTCGTGGCTGAACGCTGCGAAGACCGCGTCCGCTTCGGCCTGCATATAGCCATAGCTCATCCGCAGCCCGCCAGCTTGCGCGGTGCTTCCCGCGCTGAGCTGCGCGAAATAGCCGGTGTCCGCGCCGGTCGCGGCGCCGAAGTTGTGAACTGTCTCGGCGGTTGCCGAGACCGGCCAGTCGACGCCGAACCCGTCGAACCGCGCGATGGCGATCACGTCGAGCAGGTCGAAGTCCGAGAGATAGCTGCCATCGCGCGCGCGCAGGTTGGAGCGGAAGTCGCCGGCATCCGCCCCGGCGAGCGCTGAGAGGTGATAATCGTAGTAGCCTGCCGTAAGACTGGCGGACCAAAACGGCGAAAGCCGGCCGCCGAGGGTTACCTGCCCACCGAGCATATCGCTGCCGTGGCCGCCCGCCGCCTCAGAAACGATCGAATAGAGCGCGGTCGCTTCCGCTTTCAGACCCCTGCTGCCGAGCGGAGCGGAGACGCTGGCGCCGAGACCTTCGGGGTTGAAGTCCCCGTCCCAGACAAGCTCGGTGCCGCGAAGGGGAAGGGCGAACTTGCCGCCGGTCAGCAACAGGTCGCCGAAGCGCGCTTCGACATAGGCCCGGTCGAGACTGACGGTCAGGTCGTCGACGAAATCGCCCACGGTCACGTCGGCTGTATTGGGGTCGTCGGGATCGCCGGTCACGAGGCGCGCGCCGACGGTAACGTTACGGTCGAGCGCATAGCGGGCGCCAAGCCGCGCGCGCATCACGGTTCGCGAACGATCGCGTGCGTCCTTGTCCGACCAGTTGAATTCCTGCCGCAGCCGCAAGTCGCCGGAGACGGAAAGCCGAGACGGTTCGGTTGCCGGACGGACGCCTTGCGCCGGAAACGGCGGGGCGGCGGCGGGCGATGCCGGGCTCGCAACGACTGGAGCCCGATACGTGGCCGCGAAGGCCTCGCCCCGTGTCGCCGGGGCCTGGTTCGCGGCGGCCAGACCGCGTACGGTCCGTTCGAGTTCCGCGATGCGCGCGTCCTGCTCGGCAACCTTGCGCTGCAAAGCTTCGACGTCCCCCGCCGCGTCTTGCGCCGCCGCGCGAACCGGCGTGAGCACCGAAGCGCCGAGCAGCAGCATCGCGCCGATTCGGACGCGCGATTTGGCGCGCGCAGGGTTCATCGCTCGAAGCCGGGGCTTCGGGACAAGGGATCGCATAGGTTCTTCCTGATTTGCCGGGCGGCTTACCAGTGTGAAAAGCGCTCCCAGCGAGCGACCACCAGCCCGTCGGCAATCACATTGTACGCGGGGAACTGAGCGGCGGTGGCGCAAGCGTGATTGGGCAGGATGCGCAGCCGGGTTCCGATCGGGAACCGGTCCGGGTCGATCGGCTGCCCCGAGCGGCTGGTGATGATGCCATGCTCCTGATTGGCCGAAGAGATCACCAGATCCCCGATCGGCGTGCCGTAACGGTCACACACGAGGCCGAAGCCCATGTCCATCGCTTGGTTCTGAGTGCCCCGGTCGCGTGACATTGCCATCCATCCGGCGTCCACCAGCAGCCAGCCTCGCTCGGGCTTGTGGCCGATGACGCTGGTGAGCACGCTGATCGCGATTTCGTCGACGGTGCAAGCACTTACTCCGGCCATCACCAGATCCTGAAAGACGTAGACACCGGCGCGAAGCTCGGTCACGCCGTCCAGGCTTTCCGCGAAAAGGGCTGTCGGCGTCGAACCCATGCTGACGATCTTGCATGTCAGGCCCGCGTCGCGCAGCATCGTTGCAGCGGCCACGATGCCGTCCCGCTCCATGCGCGCGTAGCGACGGATCTCCTCGTGCGTGCGGGCATCGTAGGAACCTCCGGCGTGAGTTAGCACGCCGACGAGATTCGGGCCGAGCCTGCGCCCGATCTCCACGATCAGAGGATCGTCCGGGCTGAGACCGCCGCGATGTCCGTCGGTGTCGATCTCTATCAGAGTCGGCACCGCCAGTTCCTCGCGGCCGGCAAATTCCGCCACGGCTTCGGCGGTGGCGAGACTGTCGAGAATGATCGTCATCTGCGCGCCCGCGCGGATCAGCGCCGCCACCCGGGGGAGCTTGGCCGGCGCGATGCCGACGGCATAGAGAATGTCGCGATAGCCGGCCTGATGAAAACGCTCCGCTTCCTGAAGCGTGGAAACGGTTATCGGATCGTCTTCCCCGGCGACCATTCGCGCGACCGGGATGCACTTGTTGGTCTTCAAGTGCGGGCGAAGCCTGACATGCGGAAACCGGGCGGCCTGCGCACGCATGCGTTCGATATTGGCGAGCATGCGCGCGCGATCGAGAAGCAAGGCGGGCGTGAAAAGGCTGTCTAGGCTGGCGGACTGCATAACCGGCTCGAAATGGCGAATTGAAGAGAGTGCATCATTGCCGCGCGGGATCGCGCTGCGGCAAGGGTTAAAGGCTAATGGAGCCATAGCGATTAGCAATGGCGAAGGCGGCGGTTGCCAGCTTCATGGCGGCGCCATACCATGGAATGATGACCGATCCCGCCCCGCGAGACGAGCAGGACAGCAATCGTCTCGATCCCCAGATGCTCTCCGATTTGTGGATTTTTCGCGCGGCCGCCCGGTCGCGGTCTTTCACGTCGGCGGCCCGCAAGCTGGGGGTTACGCAAGGGGCGGTGAGCCAGCGCGTGCTCCGCCTCGAAGGCCGGCTCGGAACCTTGCTGTTCTCCCGCCAGAACGGCGGTCTGGTGCTGACCGACGCGGGGGAAGCGATGCTGCAGGCGATGAACGAAACCGCGCTGACGCTGACCAACGTGCTCAGCCGGTTCGATCGCGTGCAGCGTCGTTCGCTGGTGGTGAGCTGCGTTCCGTCGCTCGCCACCCAGTGGCTCGTTCCGCTGCTCGACGAGTTCTATGACCGACATCCCGATGTCGAACTGTTCATCCGCGCGGACATCGCCATGCCCAGCGTGGAGCGCATGGAGGAGGAGGGGATCGACATCATCGTCGATTACCGCCTCGACCAGCCCGGAGACCTGCAGCAACTGGCGAGCTTTCAGGAACTGATCCTGCCGGTCTGTTCGCGCGACTATCGCGAGACAATGGAAACGGCGGGCGAGGCGGTGGGGGGAGCTGCCGCGATCACCCGGCTGCACGACAACGTCCCGTGGGTGGGCGGCCCGAGGGATTTCGAATGGCAGGAATGGAGCAAGGCCAGCCCGCTATGGCGTGACCATGCGATTGCCGAACGGCAATTCAACCTGGCCCACCTCGCATACCACGCGGCCCGTTGCGGGCAGGGCGTCGCGATCGGGCGCACGGTGATCGTTGCCGGCCTGATGGAATCGGGCGAACTGGTTCCCGCAAGCGATCTGCCGCCCGTTGCGGGCGCGCAATATCGTATAATGGCCAATCGTCCCGGCAACGCGCAATCGCCCGTGCGCAAGTTCGCGAGCTGGCTCGTCGACAAGATGGAGCAAAGCCAGACCCGGGCCATGGCATGCGTTTCGGCCAAAAACGGCAGCGCCTGCACGATCGGCTAATCACCCCAATAGCGTTTCGCCGGTTCCGCCGTGCCGCACGAATTGTCATGGGGCGGCATGATCGACCAAAATCGCGAATCGCTGGCCATCTCTTTCGACGACGTTGTCGCCGCTTCCCGTCGGATCGCCGGATACGTCCATCGCACGCCGGTTCTGACCTCGCGCAGATTGAATGCCATCCTCGACGCGCAAGTCTTCTTCAAATGCGAGAACCTGCAACGGATCGGCGCTTTCAAGGCGCGCGGCGCGCATAACGCCGTCCTGTCGCTGGACGATGAACGCGCCGCGGCGGGCGTGGTGACACATTCGTCCGGAAATCATGCCGCGGCGCTTGCGCTTGCGGCGTCCAGCCGGGGGAGCACCGCGGCAATCGTCATGCCGGAGAACGCTCCGGCGGCGAAAGTGATGTCGGTCCGCCGGCTGGGCGGAGAAGTCCATTTCTGTGCCCCGACCATCGCCGCGCGCGAAGCGGCGGCGGCCGGGCTGGTCGAGGAACGCGGCGCCACGCTCGTTCATCCCTACAACGATCCGCTGGTCATTGCGGGGCAGGGGACGGCGGCGATGGAACTGATCGAGGACTATCCGGCGCTCGATGCCGTGATGGCACCGGTGGGCGGTGGCGGACTGATGGCCGGAACCGCCACGGCGGCGCGGGCGATGGCGCCGTCGATCCGCATCCTCGCCACCGAGCCCGCGCAGGCCGACGACGCCTGGCGCTCATGGTCGGGCGGAACGCTCGATCCGGGCGATCCGCCCGATACCATCGCGGACGGCTTGCGCACCACGCTGGGCGATCTCAACCTGCCGATCCTGCGCGCGTTGCTCGATGATTTCGCCACCGTGAGCGAGCAGGCGATCGTCGAAGCGATGCGGCTTGTCTGGGAAATCATGAAGATCGTCATCGAGCCGAGCAGCGCCGTGCCCGTCGCCGCCCTGCTCGAACGCAAGTTCGATCTGCGCGACGCGAAAGTGGGCGTCATCCTCACGGGGGGCAATGTCGATCTCGGTCTGCTGCCGTGGCAGCGCGCGCCCGAGTCTCGATAGCGCTGCCGCGTCTCCTCCGCCGGGAGAGCGCGTCTCAGAACGGAACCTGCCGAACCCTTCCGGCCTCGCGGGCGCGATCGAGCACCAGCGCTGCAATCGCGATGTCCTGAATGCCGATGCCCGAACTGTCGTAGATCGTGATCATGTCGGCGGCGGTGCGACCGGGGGAATCGCCATTGATGACCGCACCGATCGGCACGATCCGATCTGCGCAAGGGGTGGCCGCAAGATACTGGAATTCTCCGATTTCCAGCGACTGAGCCGGTGCGTCGGCGAACAGCGCGGCTCTACGTGACAGTTCGGGCGGCAATTCCTGTTTTCCGGGGCCGTCCGCGCCCATCGTTGAAATATGCGTGCCGGGGCCGATCAGCCCCGCCGCGAACAACGGCGCGCGCGATGCGGTGGCGGTCACGACGATGTCGGCGGTGGGAAGCGCGGTTTCCGGTGTGGCCGCACGTGCCGCGATCCCGGCTTCGGCAAGACGCCGGACCAGTCGCAGCGTCTGTTCGTCGCTCCGGCCGCAGACCGCGATTTCGGCAAGCGGCCGCACCAGCGTGATGGCGAGCACGTCGTGATAGGCCTGATTGCCCGTGCCGACGACGGCTAGACGCGATGCATCGGGCCGCGCCAGCAGGTCCACGCCGACGGCGTCCGACGCCGCCGTTCGCAATGCGTTGAGCCAGGTCGCCTCGACGATGGCGCAGGGAAAGCCGGTCTTGTCGTCGAGCAGGATCGTCGTTGAGCCGTGGCTGGGCAGGCCGGCCTGGCGATTGTCGGGCCAGAAGCTGCCGATCTTGAGCCCCGGATAGCCGCTCGCGCTGTCATAGGCGGCCTTCACGCCGAACCGCGTGGACGGGTCGGAGCCTTGTCCGCGCATGGAGGGAAAGAGCAGCGCATCGCCGCGATGGAATGCGGCGAGCGCGGCCCGCATCGCCGCGATCGCATCGGCATGGCTTACCAGCTCGCGGGCGGTTTCGCCGTCGATCAGCTCTATCATCTGTCGTTCGTTCCTTGCTTGTTGGGGGCCAGCCATTGCGCGACCCAGTTCGCGCCGTCGGCCACGGCCTCGCGGGCGATGCCGGCCATCGACATGGCTTCGAGAAAGCTGTGCGCGGCGCCGGGATAGACCTTGTCGTCAGCCTGCCCGCCCGCGGCTCGTATCCCGGCCGCGACCGCGTGGCTCTGCTCGGAAAGAATGTCGCATTCGGGAATGACCAGGAAGGCAGGCGGCAGGCCGGCGAAGTCGGCTGCAATCGGGCAGGCATAAGGGTCGTCGATATGCACGCGCCCGTCGCCCAGGTAATTCGACAGGAAGAATTCGACTTCGGCGCGGTCCATGACCGAGCCCGGGCCGCCGAAACGCGCTTCGGCGGCGTCGGAACATCGCCCGGTAAACCCGCCGTAATTGAGCAGCAGGCAGGACAGCACGTCCGGCTGGCCCCGGTCGCGCAGCCGCAGCGCGAGCGCGAGCGAGAGATTGCCGCCCGCAGAATCTCCCCCGGCCGCCATGCGCGCGGGATCGCCACCGATCGACTCGGCCCCTCCCGCCAGCAGCCAGTCGACCAGTCCGACCGAGCGGTCGAGCGCGACCGGGTACCGCGCTTCGGGCGCCAGCGGATAATCGACGCCGACGACCAGAAACCGGCCAGCGGCCGCATATTCGCGCATCAGCCGGTCATGCGTGTCGAGGCTGCACATCATGAAGCCGCCGCCATGGAAATAGAGCATCAGCGGCGCGGGGTGCGCGAGGCCGGGATCGTAAACCCGGATCTTCAGCGCCCCGTCGGCGAGGCAAAGCCGCCTTTCCGTGATGCTGGCCATCGCGGGGCCGCCGCTGGCGAAAGGCGCGCGCACGAGGTCGGCAATCCTGCGGGCCTTGGATGGGGAGACGCCGGACAGCGGGGGATATTGCGCCCAGCGATCGCGCAACAGGTCAACGAAACGGGCGATTTCCGGGTCGAGCGCTGGCGCTTCCATCTGCGGTTTCCATCAAGTGACTTGTGCCGAAAAGTGGCCAGGAACGGGCCCATCGCTAGCGGCGCGGCGCCGCCGGTCGAGCCGTGCCGCAGCGATAGGGCGGGCCGCAGACAGTGTCGCGCCATTCGTCCTAATGACGGCATGAGGGGGGGCGGCAAAACGGGAACCCCGCTTGCGGGCATTGCCACCGAACCGGGCGCACTAAAGGCTGCAATATCCCGATCGCGGGTGGCAATGCGGCCGTAAACGTGGCGCGCCGCACATACCATGAAGCGATGAGATCGACGTCACCGCACGACCCGGCTGTTCCTCCAGAAGGTGCATCCGCGCTTGCCGCCTGTTCCGACCAGCGCCCGCGGCCGCGCGAATGGTTCGGCCATCCGCGCGGTCTTTCCGTCCTGTTCCTGACCGAGATGTGGGAGCAGTTCTCCTATTACGGAATGCGGGCGCTGCTGGTCTATTACATGATCCACCAGCTACGGTTCGAGCAGCACCATGCTTCGCTTGTCTACGGGGTCTACACGGCCTTCATCTTCCTGACGCCGATCTTCGGCGGCATTGCCTGCGACCGGTATCTCGGCAGGCGCAAATCGGTGGTGACGGGCGGGCTCATGATGTCGCTCGGCCACTTCATGCTCGCTTCGGAGGCGCTGTTCTATCCGGCGCTGGGGATGATCGCGCTGGGCAACGGACTGTTCCAGCCGAGTCTGCCGAGCCAGATCCGTGATCTTTACGCCCCTGACGATCCCCGTCAGGGCAATGCCTACTATGTTTACTACGTCGGGATAAACCTCGGCGGGTTTCTCGCGCCGCTGATCTGCGGAACGCTCGGCGAAACGCTGGGCTGGCATTGGGGCTTCGCCGCCGCGGGGGTGGGGATGCTGCTGGGGCTTGCGACGTTCGTGCTCGGGCGCGCCACGCTGCCGCCGGACCCGCTGCTGCAACCCAAGGCGCGGGGCGGCATTCCGCTCGATCCGGTGGCATTGCGGCGGACGCTGCGCCTCTTTGCCGGGGTTGCCGCCGCGGTGGTGGTGTTTCGGAGCGCCTATGAGCAGCTCGGCAATACGTTCGCGTTGTGGGCGGAGCAGGGTGTGGACCGGCATATCGGCGGGTTCGTCATTCCGATGACCTGGTTTCAATCGCTGAACCCGCTTTTCGTGTTTCTGTTCACCCCGCTGCTGCTGCGCTTCAGGCTCACGAAAGGGCACGGTCCCGACGCATCCCCTTCGACGCCGACAATGGCGCTGGGTGCGATGACCGTCGGCGCGGGTTATCTGGTGTTGATCCCCGCGGCGATGAGCGGCGGCGAGCACGGTACGCACTGGTCGTGGCTGGTTTTTGCGCTTGCCTTGCTGACGCTGGGCGAGCTGTTCATTCTGCCGGTCGGCCTCGGCCTGTTCGGGCGCCTCGCGCCGGCGGGCTTCGCCGCCACCAGCATCGCGGCCTGGTTCGGCGCGGGCTTTGCGGGCAATCTCGCGGCGGGGGCGGTCGGCACCTTGTGGCAATCGCTGAGCACGCCGCAGTTCTTCGCGCTCATCGCTTCGATCTGTGCGGTGGCAGCCCTCCTCTTGTGGCAGTTGCGCGGATTTGCCCGGTCGGCAGAGAAACCATCGCCCCGAAGCGGGCCGGAAGCAAGCCGGTGAACGCAGCCGCGCTTTCCCGGTCAAAAGCGCCTTTCCCATCCACCGCCATGCATTCGCGGAGCCTCGTGCCATGTCCGAATCTCACCCGATCATCTCGCAAGTCGCCATCGAACGATGGCATCTCGCTCGTCCGTTCGTCATCGCCAGAGGCAGCGAGACGGCGGTCGATCTCGTCGTCGTCCGCTTGCGGTCGGGCGATTGCGAAGGGGTGGGCGAAAGCTGCCCCGTGCCGCACTACGGCGAGAGCCCGGAACAAGTGGTTCGCGACGCCCGGACATGGCTGTCGCGGGTGGTGACGGCGGACCAGTGGGCCACGATGGAACCGATGATGCCTCCGGGCGCGGCGCGTAATGCGCTCGACTGTGCGTTCCGCGATCTGCAGGCCCGCATGTCGGGTACCGAAGCCTGGCGGATGCTGAAGCTTTCGCGGCCCGAGCCGCTGCAGTGTGCCTTTACGCTCGATCTGTCCTCGCCTGCGGAGATGGCGCGGCGCGCCGTGGCCGAAGCGCGCGACTTCGCCTTGCTCAAACTCAAGCTCGACGGGACTTGCGACGTCGAGCGGGTGCGCGCGGTTCGGTCCGCGCGCCCCGACGCCCGGCTGATCGTCGACGCCAACGAGGCGTGGAGCCCCGATCAGGTCACCGGGTTCCTGGCGGCGTTCGCGGCCGAAGGGGTGGAGATGGTCGAGCAGCCGCTACCGGCGGCGAACGACGCTGTTCTGGCCGGCATCGACCGGCCCGTGCCGGTCGTCGCGGACGAATCCTGCCATGTCGCGGCGGATGTCCGCGCGCTTGGCGGACGCTATGACGGCGTCAATATCAAGCTCGACAAGACCGGGGGCGTTACCGAGGCATTGCGGCTGAAAGCCGCCGCGCGGGAGGCGGGCATGTCGGTCATGGTCGGCTGCATGCTTGGTACGTCGCTCGCGATGGCGCCCGCCATGCTCGTGGCGCAGGGGTGCGAATGGGTAGATCTCGACGGCCCGCTCCTGATCGGCGCGGACCGGACGCCGTGCGTGGACTATGCGCGCGGCCTGTTGATGCCGGTGCCTTCCGGGCTGTGGGGGTGATCGCCTGGCTCGTGCGGCCTAGCCGGCGGCGTTCTTGGGATTGCTGCGCCGGCGCTCGGGTCTTCGGGAGATTACTGCCCTTCGGATCGTGATGTTCGCAGGAAATTTCTCGCCCGCATACCACACTCTGAGCAAATGCGGTTCAGTCTCGATCCCAGAACCTGTGCGGGAATGCTCGTCTTGCTGGTGACGGCGGCGTCCGCATCCGCTGGCGCAGCGTCCCCGCCGGAGGGCATATGGCGGGCGAGAGGCTATGCGTGGCTCCTCGCGGTCGGACCGGATCGGTACACGACCTACAGTTTCACCAGGGTGGCCTGCGTGAAAATGGATTCCGCGCCGGCGGAGCGCTGGCCGCAGGCCTACGATCGCATCGAGCGCGCGGGCGACGTACTGCGGCTTCACCGCGAAGGCGAGGAGACCCGTTACACGTTCGATCGTCTCGCCGCGCTTCCCGAGCGGTGCTCCGCGGGGCGCACGGACGATCCGGTGGCGAACTTCGAGGCATTCTTTCGCCTGTTTCAGGAAGCCTACGCCAGTTTCGATCTGCGCGGCGTGGACTGGAATGCGCGCTATCGCGCCTTGCGTCCGCGCGTTTCCGCCGGGACCAGCGCGTCCGAACTGTTCGCGCTGCTGACAGAAATGGTCGCACCGCTCAATGACGGGCACGTCGGTCTGTCCGGAGGCGGACGAACCTATCTTGGCGGCGGCCCGCGCGAAGTTGGGGCGATAGCGGCGCGCGAAGGATTGCTGGCGACGGGCGGGTCCTCGTCGGATTACTTTCGCGGCTTCATCGCCCGCTTTGTCGAAACACGGGTCGCGCCCTCGGTCGGCATCGCCCCGCTGAAACACGATGCGGACCGCATCGTCTATTGGGGCAAGGTCGCGCCCCGGATCGGTTACGTCAACTTCCTGCAAATGGCGCCGCCGGATCACGCGCGAGAGGCGGTCAGCGGCTCGCAAGTCGTCGCCGCGACGCGCCTCAGGATGGACGAGATCCTCGCCGATCTCGGCGACACCGACGCGCTGGTTTTCGATCTGCGGTTCAATACGGGCGGCTGGGAAAACATGGCGCTGACGGTTGCCGGCTATTTCACCGATGTGCCCCGCCTTGCCTTTTCGATCGAACCGATGCTGGAGGACGGCTCTTTCGCTCCCCGGCAGGACGTGATGATCCGCCCGCAAACCGGCGCCCCCTATCTCAAGCCGGTCTACCTGCTCACCAGCGGGACCACCATCAGCTCGGGCGAAAGCCTGGTGATGGCGATGAAGGCGAACCCGCAAGTGCTGCAGATCGGCGAGCGGACCGCGGGCGTCCTGGCCTGGAACGGCGGTCGCCTGCCCAATGGCTGGGACGTGGGGCTGACCAGCGAGCGGTATTTTGCCGCGGACGGCCATTCCTACGAGGGAAGCGGCATCCCGCCCGACGTGTTCATTCCGCTCGACGTTCCCGGCGGTCTCCTGACGGGGACGAGGCTGGGGGTCGATGCGGCCATTTCGATCCAGAAATCTCAATCGAATCAACAATAAGAACAAAGCTGGCAGGTGGAATAGTAGAACTCTCTTTATTCAATAGGGGCAGCAATGAGGAAGATTTGTAACAATGGCAGTCGCAGTCGGCTTCTGCTGGGCGCGTCCATCAGTTCGATGATGCTTTTTGCCGCGAAAGCGCACGCGGGCGAGGAAAGCACCGGCACGCCGGGGCAGGGCTCGGAAGCGATTGTCGTGACCGGCATTCAGTTCCAATACGATATCGCCTCTTCGGCGACCAAGATTCCGCTCGATATCAAGGATACGCCGCAAACCGTGCTGGCCGTGACCCGGGACATGATCGATTTCGCGGGCATGGAAACTTTCGAGGACATCTACAAGATCGACGCATCAGGGGCGAGTTCGCACGCGCTCGACAGCTTCCCGCGCAATTACTACCGCGGGTTCCGCCAGCAGGGCGTCAACGCCATCAAGGTCGACGGCTTCCGCATGCCGGCGGACATCAACCTCGATCTGGCGCCGTACGAGCGTTTCGAAGTGGTCAAGGGGGCGACCTCGACGCTGTACGGGCAGAACTCCATTGCCGGTACGCTCAACGCCATCTCCAAGATGCCGAAGAAAAATTTCGGCGGCGAACTGAAGCTGGAAGCGGGCGCTTTCGATCACTATCGCGGCGAAGTGGACTTTTACGGTCCGCTCAACGACGATGGATCGCTCCGCTTCCGTTTCGTCGGCGCGCTGATGGACGAAGGCTCGTTCCTCGACGTCGCCGAGAAGAAAGTCTCGCTGTTCACGCCGACCATTCAGGCCGACATCGGCCCCGACACCACGATTACCGCGCGGCTGAACTGGCAGCGGCACGACTATCGCTATCATTTCGGGATGGGCCTGCAATTGCTGGGCGACAGCCTCGGCGCGATCGAACCCGGGGACCTCGTGATCCCGGACGTGCCGCGTTCGACCTTCTTCGGCCAGGAATGGAATGACGCGGAAAAGGAGGCGCTGTTCCTTCAGGTTCTCGCCGAGCACGATTTCGGCCCCGATTTCCATTTGCGGATGAACGGCCAGTACAATCACGTGACCGAGGTTTCCGTCGCGGATGAAGAGCCCTTGTCGTTGAAGGACGGAACGACGTTCTACAGTTCGATCTACGCGAACGACAAGGAAGACGAGGTCTTCGCGGGCGAGATCCAGCTCTATGGCGATATCGAGGCGTTCGGGCAGGCGCAGACACTTTATGTGAGCGCGGATTATTCCGATCACGATTTCAGCCGGATCAAGGGGCAGGACACCGAAGCCGCGGGCTTCAATGTCTTTTCGCCCGATTACTCGCTGATCGCGCCGCGCTATGCCGTCAGCGACTTCACCAACTTTCGCGGCTACCGCCTGCGCGAAAAAGAGTTCGGCATCACCGCGCAGCTGCTGCTTCGCCCGGTCGAGAAGCTGACCTTCCTGCTGGGCGCGCGCTACAGCGACACCAAGATTACCTACAAGTCCAATCGCGGATCGCTGGGGTCGGGTGGTCTGGAAACCTTCGAGGACTATCTCGCGCTGCCCTTCACCGTTCAGCACCCCGGCGACGATGCGCTGACCTTCCAACTGGGCGCGACGTATGCCGTGACGCCGGAGATCAACGTCTATGCCAGCTACGGCGAGACGTTCGAGCCGACGCTGGGCGCCAATATGGCCGATCCGGACAATCCGGCGGGCAAGCCGATCGATCCCGAAGAGGGCACCGCATACGAAATCGGGGTGAAAGCCGAACTGCTGGACAAGCGCCTGCTTGCGACGCTGGCCTTGTTCGACATGAAGCGAACCAACATCGCCCAGGACGACCGGACGACGAACTTCTACGTTCCGCTCGGCACGCAGCACGCGCAGGGCATCGAACTGGGGCTGCAAGGCGAAGTCGCCGAAGGGTGGGATCTGCTGCTTTCGACCGCCTATCTCGACGCCGAGTTCGAGGACGGAAGCTTCGAGGGATACCGGCCCAACAACGCGCCGAAGTTCGGTCTGTCGATCTTCTCGACCTACCAGTTGCTCTCAGGCCCGCTTCAGGGCCTGGGTGTCGGCGGCGGGGTTGTCCACAAGTCGGGACGCAAGACGTTCGGCAGCGATCTGACCTACACGAACGGCGATTATCCGGAGTACGATTTCGGCGCGTTCACGGAGGTCGATACCCGAATCTTTTACGATACCGACGATTGGCGCTTCCAGCTCTCCGCGACGAACCTGTTCAACGAGAAGTACTACACGCCGGTATTCAACAGCTTCACCTTCGGGATACAAGTCAATCCGGCAAGAACGATCCGTGCCAGCGTGAGAAAACGCTTCTAGGCCCGGTCTTTCCGGACGGTGCCGCCGGGACAGCGACGGCGGCACCGCTTCCCGTTTCGTGACGGCGCTGCCGCTGCGGAGCGCCCGCTGTTTCCCTCTATTCAGCCGCGATCAGCCCCGCCTGTTCGAGCATGCGGCACAGCGGCTGTAGCTGAGGTGCCACTGCTCATTGGGACGGGTATGAGGCCGACTTACGGCTCGTGGAGTACATTCCCGAAAGCCGAAGCCCGGTGGGAAGTCATGCGTCGCCGCCAATGGACGGCACTCCGGCGCTTGATGGTCCGGAGGGGGAGCGGGGGGCCGGAGATAGAGGCCGTTCGCATCGGCCAGTTTGATCGGCTTTCGGCAGGCCTTGTCGGTCGGCAAGTGGCTTACCCGGGCACGCCCCCAATCGAACCCCCAGCAACGCAGCGCCTCGATAACTCGCTTCGTCCTCCCATGAGACAAACTCTCCAGCTTTTCCGGAGGTTACGGAAGCAAGACGTATTTGGATGGTCTCGGACGAGACAAAGTCTGGCTGGGGCGGCAGGATTCGAACCTGCGAATGCCGGTACCAAAAACCGGTGCCTTACCACTTGGCGACGCCCCAGCAGAAGGGGGCGCTTAGCGGCTTCGGCGCGGCCTGAAAAGAGGGGAGAGGCCGCACGGCCGGCAACGCCTTCATTCTTCCGCAAGGGCGTAAATTCGCCGGGCCGGGCCATCACCGTGGCGATATCGCATTCACCGGTGTTGCTATGTTACCACACGGTAAGCTGAAATCTCCCGGAATTCCGCAGGTTTCGCGTCTCTGCGGCGGCGCGTGCCCGCGCTTATGCGCCAAGTATTTGCTTCTGCGACTTGTCGCCCGGTTCATACCAAGCCTATGACGGGAACAGCGTTCCCAGTAGAGGTTCGTTCGATTGGGAAAAAGGGAGAGGAAATCCATGCGATTCGCGAGTATTCGCGTCGCGCTTTGCGCGACGACGGCGTTCGGCACTGCGGTCGGCGTTGCCATGCCGGCCCATGCCCAGTCGGCGCGGGAAGCGACGGACATCGTCGTCACGGCCCGGCGCACCGAGGAGCGTCTGCAGGACGTGCCGATTTCGATCACGGTCTACGACGACGAGCAGATATCCAACCGGAATATCGTGTCGGGCGCCGATCTGGCGACCTACACGCCGTCGCTTTCGGCGAACTCGCGGTTCGGCTCGGAGACCGCGACCTTCGCCATCCGCGGTTTCGTCCAGGAAAACTTCACGTCGCCTTCGGTCGCCACCTATTTCGCCGACGTGATCGGCCCGCGCGCGCAGGGCGGCACCTCCGGCGGTAACGGTGCCGGCGTCGGCCAGTTCTTCGACCTTCAAAACGTGCAGGTGCTGAAGGGCCCGCAAGGTACGCTGTTCGGTCGCAACACGACCGGCGGCGCGATCTTGATCGTGCCGCAGAAGCCGACCGACTTCCTCGAAGGTTACGTCGAGGCGTCTTACGGCAACCTCGACATGTATCGCTTCCAGGGCGTGCTCAACATCCCGCTGGCGGAAACCTTCAAGGTCCGCATGGGCGTCGATCGCCAGAAGCGCGACGGCTTCATCCACAACAAGTCGGGCATCGGTGCAGACGATTTCGGCGATGTGGACTACTGGGCGTTCCGCCTCAGCATGGTGGCCGAACTCACTCCGGATCTCGAGAACTACACGATCGCGCGCTACAGCCGCTCGCGCACCAATGGCACCTACGGCAGGATCATCGCCGCCAATGCCGACGGTTGCCGCAACGGCGCGGACCCGACGCGATTCCCCGCGCCCAATCCGAACACCACCGCGGCCTTCCTCGCGCCGCTGGCTTGCAGCCAGTTCCTGGCGCGGGCCGAGGCCAATGATTATGGTTACTGGGACGTCGAGAGCGGCGCGCGCGATCCATTCCTCAACATCGACCAGTGGGGCGTGATCAACACGACGTCCTGGGACGTGAGCGACAGCATCACGCTGAAGAACATCGCGAGCTATCAGGAATTCACGCAGGCGCAGTCGTTCAACATCGGTTCGGACAACTATGCCTTTCCGGCGACCACCCAGTTCGGCCAGCCGAGCCCCTTCGCCGGCCTGCCGTTCACCTGGGTTGGCCTGAATCCCGACCCCAACGTCGACAACATCGGCCAGTGGACCTTCACCGAAGAGTTCCAGATCCAGGGCCGGGCCCTCGAGAACCGCCTCGATTACGTGCTTGGCGCCTACTATGAAAAGAGCTCTGGGCTCGACCCGTTCCAGGGATCGCTTTCCCCGATCTCCTACGTGGCGCAGATCCCGATCGCACCCGGCGTAACGGTTCCCGTGCTCTCGTCGGTTTCCTGCACCGATGTTTCGACGTACCAGTGCACGCCGATCAACACCCTGGGCGCGCCGGGCATTCCCGGCCTCATCCAGAACTCGCTGACGCGTTACGACTACGAGAACATCGGCTTCTTCGCCCAAGGCACCTATGACCTTACCGATCAGCTCTCGTTGACCGGCGGCATCCGCTATACGATCGACAAGGTGGTCGGCGAGGGCGGCACGCGGCAGATCTTCTTCTTCGCGCCGAACACGCCGACGTTCCAGTGCGCCGCCTATCCCGGCCGTCCGGCCGCGAGCGGCGAGGACTGCGTCACGCGGATCAAGCAGAAGTCCGAAAAGCCGACCTGGCTGCTCGGCATCGACTTCAAGCCGACGCTCGATACGCTGATCTACGCAAAGTACGCGCGCGGCTATCGCCAGGGCAACGTCAACGCGTCGAACACCGTTCCCGTCGCATGGGGACCGGAAAAGGTCGACACTTACGAAATCGGTGCCAAGGTGACCTTCCGCGGAATGTTCAACGGCTACTTCAACGTGGCGGGCTTCTACAACGACTTCTCGGATCAGCAGCTTTCAGCGAACCTGATCCCCGATCCCACGATCCCGAACAACACCGCTTCGCCGGCGCAGGCCATCGTCAACGCGGGCAAGTCGCGGATCATGGGCTTCGAGGTCGATACCTCGGCCAACTGGCAGGGCCTGGGCCTCGCGGTGGGCTACACCTACCTCGACACCAAGCTGAAGTCGTACGCGCCGCCGGCGTTCCAGTTCTACCTGCCGCCGACGACCGGTTCGGAGGTGGGAGGTGCGCTGCCGCTCTCGCCCAAGCACAAGCTTTCGGTCACGCCCTCGTACACTCTGCCGCTCGACGAGAGCATGGGTAGCCTCAGCGTCTCGGCGACCTGGACCTACACCAGCAAGCAGACGGCGCAGGCGGATTCGCCCTTCGGTATCCTGCCTTCGTCGGAAGTGCTCAACGCCAACCTCAACTGGAACTCGGTCGCGGGTTCGCCCATCGACTTCTCGGTCTTCGCGACCAATCTCACCAACGAGAAGTATCCGGTGTTCATCGGCGGATCGTGGAACTCGACCGGATCGGAGAGCCTGATCCTCGGCCAGTCGCGGATGTACGGCGCGCGTCTGCGCTGGAACTTCGGCGGGTAGGCCCGGCGCGTCCCTCGGACCGGGGACGCACGATACCCGCGCAAGGCGGCCGGGCGTGAAAGCGCCCGGCCGTACCGCGTCTGCTTGTCGTCCTACATCACCGCGTCGATGTCGGCGGCGCTGTGACGCTCGGCCACGCAGCCCTCGTCGCTGCGGTTGACCTTGCGGCCGCGCTGGAGGGCAGGACGCGCGTCGAGTTCGGCCACCCAGCGCGCCACATGCGTGTAGCTCGCAAGGTCCAGGAACGTCGCTGCGTCGGCATAGGCCTCTCCGCGCATCATTGGCCCGAACCAGCCATAGACCGCGATATCGGCAATCGTCAGCATGTCGCCGGCGAAGTAGCGCGCTTCGGCGAGGCGACGGTCGGCGACATCGAAGATGCGCTTGGTCTCCATCGCGTAGCGGTTGATCGGATATTCGAAGCGTTGCGGCGCGTAGTGGTAGAAATGCCCGAAGCCGCCGCCGATGACCGGCGCGGTCGACATCTGCCACATGAGCCAGGAATAGCATTCCGCGCGCGCGGCGGGATCGGTCGGGATGAAGGCGCCGAACTTCTCGGCGAGGTGCAGCAGGATCGCGCCCGATTCGAAGACCCGAAACGGCTCGGGCCCCGAACAGTCGAGCAGGGCGGGGATCTTCGAGTTGGGATTGATCGCGACGAACCCGCTGGAAAACTGGTCGGCATCGGTGATCGAGATCATCCAGGCATCGTATTCGGCGTCGTAGCCGGCCGCGAGCAGCTCCTCGAAAAGCATCGTCACCTTCTGGCCGTTGGGCGTGCCGAGCGAATGGAGCTGGAAGGGGTGCTTGCCGCGCGGCAGTTCGCGCTCGTGCATGGGGCCGGCGATCGGGCGATTGGTCTTGGCGAACTGGCCGCCGTTTTCCTTGTCCCAAGTCCAGACTTTCGGGGGCGTGTAGTCGGCTTCGGCCATCAGCATTTCTCCGGGATAGGTTGAGGCTCCCCAGTTAGGCGTTTCGCGCAGGGCGGCAAGGGCACCATGCCGCGCCACGCGTCGTTGCGAGCAAGCGCGGCGGACGCGTGAGCAGGTGCGCCGCCATTGACAGCACGGAGCGGCGGGCGTGCAATCGCGGCGCAGAGCAAGGCAATCGGGAGAAGACGTTGGCCGCGACCATGGAGAATCCGCCCCCTGCAAAAGAGCCGCTGAGCAACCGCCAGGTGGATACGATCCGCGGGCAGTATCACGCGTTCGCGCTGATCCCGGTGATCGCGGCGCATACCCGCTGGTTCGATGCCGGACTGGTATGCCTCGCGGTCGAGGCGAGGGCGCTGGGAGACAGCGCCGAGCGAATGGTGCGCGGTCCGTCGATCCACGTCTTTGACGCGGGGCGCCGCCAGGAATTCCTGCGCTTCGACGTCTTCGGCAGGGTGCTGCATTACCACTACATTCACCCCGAGACCGACCACAACACCTTGTGGGGCTACGATCCCGACACCAACGGGCCGATGATTCCCTGGGTCGTGGCGGCGTTGCGCGACCGGTTGCCGGCCATGCTGCGCCGCGCCGGCGCCGAAGCGCTCGCGGCCGAAGTCGAGGAGCAGGGCTGGGACACATCGGTCCTCCCCGACGTCGAGCGCGCCGCCAATGCCGCGCTTGCGCCGCGCGACGACGATCTCGCCCGCGCGAAGGAGGGGATGGACTGGATGATGCGGTGGAAGGCGGTCCACCCGCAATTCAATACGGTCGGCGAGGGCGCCTACTGAGGCGGTTGGCGATCGAAACGGATGCGGCTCGTAACGAAGAGAGAGGCATCGGGAAACGGTGCCGCCGAGGGCCGCGAGGTATTGCGGATGGTGTCGCCGCGCCCGTCCGGCGCGAGGATCGCCTTCACCGCCTGCGCCAGCTCGAAATACCCCTGCCGGTGCATGTGGAAGCCGTCATCCCAGACCCATTTCTCGTCGGTGACGGTGTTCACGTCGAGCAGGACGAACTTGTCGCTGGCCCGGCAGATGCGCGCGACCATTTCGTTGTAGAGCGTGCGCAGCCGCAAGGCGTTCTGCTTGTCCTCGTGCTTTCGCGTGTTCTCGGTCAGGACGATGATCCGGCATTGGGGGCGCGAGCGCTCGGCAAGCCGCCAGAGCGAGCGCCGCACGAGATCGCACCGCTCCTCGTGGCTGAACCGTACGAACTGCAGGTTGCGCACGAACCACAAGGCCTCGTTCGAGCCGAGCAGGGATTTCACCGCTTCCTCGTCGAGCCGCACGGTCAGGGCGTCCCGATCGCGAAAATAGTTGATATCCATCATCCGGTAGAACGAGACGATGAAGGCATCCGCGCTCTCCAGCGCGGCATTGCGGAGCTCGATATCCTCGGCATCGAAGGCCGGCAGGCGTGGCCGGATCGCGCTGGCCTGGATGCGCTTTGGATCATCCTCGAGGATGAAGAACGGATCGTCGAGCCGCTTCATCAGCCCGTTCGCGTCGCGGTTGGTGAACTCGATCGAATCCATCGAGCAATAGGTCGATAGCTGCAGCATGTCGCAGCCGCCGATCAGGGCGAGCTTCTTGTCGCGCAGCGCCGAGACGGTGCCTTGCGGTCCGCCCTCGGTGATCCAGTCGACCGCAGCGAAGCTCGTGATCGGGTTGGCGACCGGCTCGGTCACATCGATCGCGGGGCGGTTGAGCAGGTCGTAGACGTATTGCTCGATCCCCATGTTCATGATCCGGCACGAGAACACGAAGTGCCTGAGTTCGTATCCGCGCAAGGTCGCTAGCGTGAGGAAGAATCCGACGATGCCGTAGTCGGCATAGCGGTCGGAGACGCGCACGATGCCAGCCTTGAAGCCGTACTTGCGCAGCGTCTCGATGAACTGCGCGCGCGCTTCGGGCGTTTCGATCCGGCGTTTGGTGTAGTTGAGCTGGTTGGCGCGGTTGATCAGCTCGATCACGCGATCGAGATGCGGTTCGACGTCGTAGTCGATCTCGACGCGGATCGCGCTCTGGCGCAGGAATGCGACGGCATCCCCGCCGCTTTCCGTCTGCACGTCGTGACGCGCCGCGAGTTCGCGGTACTGCTGCAGCCGCGAAAGATCGGGATCGGGCTGGCCACGCAGGGCTTCGCCGTCCATGGCCTCGGCGAGACGGTCAGGATGATCGAGGCAGACCAGGCCCGGGCAGGCGAAGCCGGCTTCGGCGAGCACCGAGGGGTTGTCGTCGATGAACACCACGTTGGCGGGGCGCAGGCGCAGTGCTTCGATCAGCGCGGCGATGCTCGTCCCCTTGGGCTGGAAAGCGATCGCGGGCGCCACGAAGTGGTCGGCGATGCCCAGTCGTTCGAGCTCGGCGGAGACCGCCGCGCGATCGTTCTTCGAGGCGATCGAGGAGACGATTCCGCGCGCGGCCAGCGTCTTTACCAGCGCGATGTTGCGCGGCAGCGGCGTGATCGCGCCTTCACCGAGCGTGCCTTGCCAGAACGTCTCGTCAAGATCCCAGACGACCAGCTTCACCGGCTCGCGGATCGACGCGGACGGATCGAGGGGGCCGGACTGGGCGAGGGGGCCATGCTCCATGGCGGCAAGTGTTATCAGAGCGCGCGGTGGCGGCAATATCGCTTGGTTGCGCGCCGTGGTGCCCCGTCTAGGTCATCTCGGCGACGATACGGCCGATCACGCCGCCACGCGCCAGCCGGTCGAGTCCTTCCGGTATATCCTCGAAGCCGATCGTGCTTGCCGCGATCTCGAGGTCGCCGCGTGCCATCATCGCGAACACGGCGGCGGTGTCGGCGGGCGTGCCGCCCCCCGACCCGCGCAGCGTGACGTTGCGGCCGATCAGCACCTGCATATCGATCTCGGCGCGCGCGACGCCTAGCCCCACCTGCACCACGCGGCCGAAGGGGCGAACCGCGCGGATGGCGGCGGCGGTGGTCGTGCCGAAGCCGGCGAAGTCGACAATGAGATCGGGAGCGAGCGGCGCCAGCCCGTCGGCATCGGCGACGACGCCGCGCACGCCGAGTGCGCTCGCCGTATCCCAGGCCTCGCGGCGCGGTTCGGCGGCGTGAACCTCGGCGCCGAGCAGCGCGGCGATGCGCGCGGCGGTCATGCCGAGACCGCCCAGGCCGATGATCCCGACCTTCATCCCCGCCTCGAGCCCGCCGGCATTGACCAGCGCGCTGTGCGAGGTCTGCCCGGCATCGGTCGCTGCGGCGCCTTGGGCGAAGCTGACCGTGTCGGGCAGGGGCAGGAGGCATGCGGCGGGCAGGAGCACATGGCTGGCGTAGCCGCCATCCGCGTCGCGGCCAGGGCAGTAGGCGATCGTTCCGGAGGCGACCACGCGGTCGCCCGGTGCGAAGCGGGTCACGCCCGGCCCCGCCGTCTCGACCACGCCGGCGATCTCGTGTCCGAGCACGATCGGCGGTTTCTTGGGCATGTAGGGCGTCAAGGTGCCGTCCATCCGGCCGACGTCCGAATGGCACAGGCCCGAACCGCGCACGGTGAGTAAAACTTCGCCTTCGCCGGGCGCGGGGGTCTCGCGCTCGATGCGCACGAGCGGCTCGTGCGCGCCGGTGAAAAGCCAGGCCTTCACCGCTCCGAGCCTAGGCGAGCTTCGTCACCCATCCGTGCCGGTCTTCCTCCTCGCCGCGCTGGATCGCGACGAGCCGGTTCTTGAGCTTTTGCGTAAGCTGGCCGGGGCCGCCGGAGCCGATCGTGAAATCGCCCTCGCGGCTCGCGACCTTGCCGACCGGCGTGACCACCGCGGCAGTGCCGCAGGCAAACGTCTCGACGAGGCGGCCGCTCGCGGCGTCCTCGCGCCACTGGTCGATCGAATAGCGGCCTTCCTGCACCGTCAGGCCCTCTTCGCGGGCCAGCGTGAGCAGGCTGTCGCGCGTGATGCCGGGCAGGATCGTGCCGGTGAGCGCGGGGGTCAGCAGCGTGCCGTCATCGAACACGAAGTAGAGGTTCATGCCGCCCAGTTCCTCGATCCACTTGCGCTCGACCGCGTCGAGGAAGACGACCTGGTCGTGCCCGCGCGCGATCGCCTCGCCCTGGGGCACGAGGCTGGCGGCATAGTTGCCGCCGCACTTGGCGGCGCCGGTGCCGCCGGGCGCGGCGCGGCTGTAGTCGCTCACCCAGATCGAAACGGCCGGGGCGCCGGACTTGAAGTAGTTGCCCGCCGGGCTGGCGATGACGAGAAACTTGTACTGCTTGGCCGGTCGCACGCCGAGGAACGCCTCGGTGGCGATCATGAAAGGCCGCAGGTAGAGCGAGCCGCCGTCGAGCGTGGGGAACCAGCCGCGGTCGGCATTGACCAACTGACGGACCGACTCGACGAATACCGCCTCGGGCAGCGCCGGCATCGCCAGCCGCTCGGCCGAGGCATTGAAGCGCGCGGCGTTGGCCTCGGGACGGAACAGCGCGATGCTGCCGTCGACCTGGCGATAGGCCTTCAGCCCCTCGAAGATTTCCTGCGCGTAGTGCAGCACCGCGGCCGCCGGATCGAGCGCAATCGGCTGGCGCGGGCCCAATGTCGCGTCGTGCCAGCCGCGCCCCTCGGTCCAGTCGATCGAGACCATGTGGTCGGAGAAATTCGTGCCGAAGCCGGGGTTGGCAAGCACGGCGGCGCGCGCCGCCTCGTCGGTCGGAGCGGGATGGGCGATACGGGAAAAGGCAAGGTCGGAATCGGCGATCGTCGCCATCGGGAAGTCCTTGATGCTGATACCGCGCTCGCGGTGAACAAAAATTACACAAAACGCAAGCGTAATGACATATTTGTGCGAAGCGATTTGTGTAGCAAGCCCGCGTCATCGAGGCAAACGTGTCTTGGCGGCGGAGCGGCGCGCGTCGCGTGATAAATGAGAAGGGCCGCACCGGTCAGTCCGGTACGGCCCTTCGCATGGTCAGCGGCCGGAAGTGCCGCCAGCGAAACCTTTATCGCGTACTGTTCTTCAGCGATAATGCCTCGCGACGGATTTTGCCGACCTCTCTGCTGAACCATGAGACATCGGATCACCTCCTTTCGCGCTGTTGAGCCAAGGTTGACCGCATTGCGGCCGGGGCGGGCGGGCGCCTATCCGGGGCGTTCCGGATAGGACCGTCTGCCTTGCGTAATTTCTGCGGTATTCCGCGCCGCACAACAAGTCTTGCAATGATTTTTTTTGGCGTCAGTATCGATCTTCGTGCCCTAAGCTGTGGAAAGTCGGTCCAAGTCCCGACGCGTGCTTCGGGAGCACTTGGCGCGTCCCGGACATGCCGCGAACTGCCCGATTGCGCCGTCATTTCGCAGCGCGCGGTCTTTGGCGAATCTCACTCGGCGGGAACGGCACTTGGCTCGGGCGAGGCGTCCCTCGGTCCGAGCCGGATCGCCGGAACCCAGGCGAGCGCGAGCATCCCGAGACCGGCGAAGGTCCAGAAGATGCCGCGATAGCTGCCGGTCAGGTCGAAGATCAGGCCGAACAGCGGCGGCGTCGCCAGCAAGGCGATCAAGATCGTGCCGGAGAGCAGGCCCATCGCCCGTCCGACCCCGCGCGCACCGAACACGCGCGGCGCTATGTAGCTCTCGATGGGAACCATGAGCCCGCCGAACAGGCCCATCAAGCCGACGCCCAGCGCGATCACGGGGTAGCCGCCCGAGGCCTGGGTGAGACAGGCCATGCCCGCGGCGAAGCCGGTCAGCGAGACCAGCATGATCAGCCGCGGTCCCAGTTTGTCGCAAATCGCGGCGAAGACGAACTTGGCGATGAAGCCGCAGCCGGCGAAGACCGAGACGAGCGTCGCGGCGCGGCTCTCGTCGATGCCGTTGTCGATGGCGAGCGGCGCAAGATTGGTGATCATGCCCTTGAGCCCCGAGGTGACGATGGCGACGGTTGCGGCGATCAGCCAGAAGGTCGGATCGGTGAGGATCGCGCGCGCCGAAAGTCCTGCCGCGCCCGTGCTCGACGTCGTATCCGCGGGCGCGGTGTCCGCACCGTCGGGGAAGAGGCCGCGTTGCTCGGGAGTGTCGATGACCAGGAGCGCGGCGGGAATCGTCCAGACCGCGAGCACCACCGCCAGCAGCCGCAGCGCCTCGCGCCACTCGTGCGTGTCGAGCAGCGCCTGAATGACATTGGGAAACAGCAGGCCGCCCGCCGCGATACCGGCAATCGCGAGCCCGATCGCGCGGCCGCGCTGGGCCACGAACCAGCGTGACAGGAGCACCGTGATCGCGACCGGTCCGATCAGGACGTTGGCGGGCGCGATGAACACTCCGAAGATGATCAGGATCTGCGTGAAGGAGGTCGCCATCGATATCGCCGCGTAGCCGAAAGCCAGCAGGACGCCGCCGACAACCATCAGCCGCCGGACCGAGACGCGGTCCATAAGCGTGCCGAGCAGCGGGGCGAGGATGGCGCAAGTGCCCGACAGCACCGTCATCGTCAGCATGAGCACGGTGCGGCTTGGCTGGAATTCGCGGGCGAGCGGCACGGCGACCACCGAGTAGGTTGATGCGATCATGCCCGAGGCCGCGAGCAGCAGCGCGCAGGCGAGCACTTGCCGCCATCCCGTCGCGAACGATCTGATATTGCCCATAGGTCCGTCTCCCGCCGGAAGTGCTTTTGTGTGCAACCTACCCGAATGCCCGGGAGTTGAAAGGGCGCTGCCTTCGCGCGATCTCACGCGATATCAGAAACGTGGCGGCGGCGCCTCGAATGGAATATTATGGGACAACCTATCGTTGTTTAGAGTCTCTTCAAGCGCCGTTGGCCTATAATGAAGTCCCGGAATAATGAGAATAATGAACCAAGGGGGATGAAGCAGTGACCAGCGTAGTTATAGCAGACGACCATGCCTTTTTCCGCAGCGGCCTTGAATCGGCTTTGTGCTCGGCGGGTTACGATGTCGTCGCCTCCGTCTCGGATGGCGAGGGCGCGCTCGATGCCGTCGCACGGACCTCGCCCGATGTCGTGATCCTCGACGTGCGCATGCCGGGCATGGACGGCATCAGCACGCTCGAAAAGCTGCGCAGACAAGGCTGCAAGGGCGAAGTGATCATGCTCGCCGCCGAGTTCGAGGATCATGCGCTGATGGGCGCGATCCGTGCCGGCGCGAATGCCATCGTCAACAAGAACGGCGCGGAAAACCGCCTGTTCGACGCGCTCACCGCGGTGCGCAAGGGCGGGCGCTTCATCGATTCCGACTATCTCGAGCGCTTCATCGAGATTTCGAAGAACGAGTCGATGCCGGCGGGCGGCCCGAAGATGAGCGAACGCGAACGCTTCATTGCCGACAACGTCGCGCAAGGGTTCCGCAATCGCGAGATCGCCGAGAAGCTCGGCGTGAGCGAAGCGCTGGTGAAGCTCTATCTGCACCGGCTGTACACCCGGCTCGGCATCAAGAACCGCACCGAACTGGCGATCATGATGCGTGAATTGGCATGATGCGTGACATGACATCTGCGTAAGATGGTTTAACCCGCCAACTGCGGGACGGCTCGTCAGCTCACGAAGACGCGTTCGGTCCGCAGGCGGGTCAGCTTCGACGAGCGCAACCGCCATCCGCAATCGAGCCGCACGTAGGTTTCGTGATAGTGCCCCCAACCGTGGATCTGGCTGCAGCCCGGCTGGAGCAGGTCGTCCGCGCCCTTGTATAGCCGATCCTCCATCGCCCAGATCACCCGCGCCTCGACGTCGGAGACGAAGTCGATGATCGGCGTGTGTCCGTGGTGGATCGAAACGCAATCGGCCATCTGCCTCGCCACCCATGGGATCATCACGTCGCGCGGGGCGACCGCGGCCTCGAGCCCGGCGACTTCGAGCCGTCCCTCGGGCGCCCAGACCTCGCGGGCCCAATAATCCCAGTCCTTGTTGTCGAGGCCGTAGAAATAGCGGGCCTTGACTTGCTTGATCGCCTCGATCGCGGCGAGCCGTTCGATGTCGTCCATGGTTCAGGCCTCAAACTTCGATCCGGAGAGGGGAACCCCTCCGGCCTGCGCCGTAGCGCGTCAGACGAACCGGCGCGCGGGGCATTGCAAATTATTCATGCAAATTTTGCATAAAAAGCACTGGCCCTGTGCGACGGACCGTTCTAATGGCGCGGCATGTCACACAACTCGCCACGCAGCAACAAGCCGGGCCGCTCGTTCACCTCGCTCAAGATCGGAGTGCTCGGGGTCGTCTGGATCTGCTTCCTCGTTTTCGCGTTCGTCGGGCTCTTCATCTCGGGCGGGATCACGATCGACCAGAATGCCCCGCAGGCCTCGCGCAACCAGCATGATGACTTCGCGGCCGGCTCGCTCGGCACCGAGCGCCGCGCCCGGCTCATCGCGGCGACCAAGCTCTACGTCGAGCAGCACCAGGATGCGCCCGCCGCGATGGCCGAGGGCAAGGAACTGGCCCCGCCCGAGTTTCTCAACGAGGAACTCGCCCGGCACAAGCAGCGCTTCCGCGTCCGCAAGGTCGACGGCCTCGACGCCGACATCTACGAAGTCGCGGGCTGAACCGGCTCTCGTCCGAATGGACCATCCGTTGGCTGGCGGGCCCGGGGCTGCTCTGATCCGTACCGTGCTTGACCGCCGCGGCGAATCCCGCTAACGGCGCGCATCCTTGGCGGGAATGCCCCGCCTGGAAGACATAGAGCTGAACATTGCCGCTGTGCGAGCGGGCTTCTGGCCAGGTCATGGCGAAGTCCGGTGACGGGAGGGTTCCTCCGGCGTCCAGCGGCAAAGTAATCCGGCGTTTTGGCCGGGTGGAGTGTTTTCGGCTCACGGTTGCGGTGGCGTGTCGCCCGCAGGCCGGCCTTTCCGGGCGCGTTCCGGGGCAGGGTCGGCGCAAGGCGCGCGGCAGATCGCATTCGTGAACCTTCGACAATCCGCCCATCCTCGCGCGCCGGCCTGTTGGACCGGGGTGCGACGGGTCCGTTCCGCCTCGGGTCACCGAGTAATACTGGGGGCGGAGCGGTTCCATCGCACTCCACATCGAAAGAAGAGTATAGATGCCCACTATCAACCAGCTGGTCCGCAAGGGCCGCGAGCCGCAGAAGGCCAAGAGCAAGGTCCCGGCGATGGAGCAGAACCCGCAGAAGCGCGGCGTCTGCACCCGCGTCTACACCACGACCCCGAAGAAGCCGAACTCGGCGCTTCGCAAGGTTGCCAAGGTGCGTCTGACCAACAGCCGCGAGGTCATCTCCTACATCCCGGGCGAAGGCCACAACCTGCAGGAGCACTCGGTGGTCCTGATCCGCGGCGGCCGCGTCCGCGACCTTCCCGGCGTGCGCTATCACATCCTGCGCGGCGTGCTCGACACGCAGGGCGTCAAGGACCGCAAGCAGTCGCGCTCGAAGTACGGCGCCAAGCGTCCGAAGTGACCCGGTCGAGGGACCGGGCGTCCGGCGCGAGCCGCGGGCCGCTCTCCCTCTTGCACAAGGTCTGTTGAAACAAGCCGAGCGGCCTGGAGGCCACCGATCCCCGCCATCGCAGGGATGACTTGAGAAACCTCCGCAACGCTCCGGACATTTGGAGTTTTTGAAATGTCACGTCGTCGTCGTCCCGAGAAGCGGGAAATCCTGCCCGACCCGAAGTTCGGTGATCAGGTCCTGTCGAAGTTCATGAACAACCTCATGTACGACGGCAAGAAGTCCGCCGCAGAGAGCATCGTCTACGGTGCGCTCGACACCATGGAGGCCCGCGCCAAGGCCGATCCGGTCCAGCTCTTCCACGATGCGCTGAACAACGTGAAGCCGCAGATCGAGGTCCGCAGCCGCCGTGTCGGCGGCGCGACCTACCAGGTCCCCGTCGAGGTCCGCCCCGAGCGCGCCCAGGCGCTCGCGATCCGCTGGCTCATCACCGCCGCGCGCAACCGTCCCGAGACGACCATGTCGGCGCGTCTGTCGGGCGAACTGCTCGACGCCGCGAACAACCGTGGCAACGCGGTGAAGAAGCGCGAGGACACGCACCGCATGGCCGACGCCAACCGCGCGTTCAGCCACTACCGCTGGTAAACAGCGCCCGGGTCGTCACACCGGAGTCACACTTTTAATCGAGGGGGCGGGAACCTATTTAACGAGCGGTTCCCACTCCCGAAAATCCAAGGAAGCTATCATGGCACGCAGCCATCCGATCGAACGCTATCGCAACATCGGCATCATGGCGCACATCGACGCCGGCAAGACCACGACGACCGAGCGGATCCTTTACTACACCGGCAAGTCCTACAAGATCGGCGAAGTCCACGACGGCGCCGCGACCATGGACTGGATGGAGCAGGAGCAGGAACGCGGCATCACCATCACGTCGGCCGCGACCACCACGTTCTGGCAGGCCGATGACGGCAAGGGCGAAGAACACCGCATCAACATCATCGACACTCCCGGACACGTCGATTTCACCATCGAGGTCGAGCGTTCGCTGCGCGTGCTCGACGGCGCGGTCGCGGTCTTCGACGGCGTCGCGGGCGTGGAGCCGCAGTCCGAGACCGTGTGGCGCCAGGCCGACAAGTACAAAGTCCCCCGGATGTGCTTCATCAACAAGCTCGACCGTACGGGCGCGGACTTCTATTACTGCGTGCAGTCGATCGTCGACCGCCTCGGCGCGGTGCCGCTGGTGATGTACCTTCCGATCGGCGCCGAAGCCGACCTCAAGGGCGTCGTCGACCTCGTCAACATGCGCGGCATCGTCTGGCAGGACGAAAGCCTCGGCGCGAAGTTCGACTACACCGAGATCCCGGCCGACATGGCCGACAAGGCGGCCGAGTACCGCGAGAAGCTGCTCGAGACCGTCGTCGAACAGGACGACGATGTTCTCGAAGCCTATCTCGAAGGCAACGAGCCTGATGCCGCGACAATCAAGCGGCTGATCCGCAAGGGCACGCTCGCGCGCGCCTTCGTGCCGGTGACCTGCGGCTCCGCGTTCAAGAACAAGGGCGTGCAGCCCCTGCTCGACGCCGTCGTCGACTACATGCCGAGCCCGATCGACGTCCCGCCGATCGAAGGTATCATTCCCGACACCGAAGAAACCGCCACGCGTCCCTCGGACGACACCGCGCCCTTCGCGGCGCTGGCGTTCAAGATCATGAACGACCCGTTCGTCGGTTCGCTCACTTTCTGCCGCATCTACTCGGGGCAGCTTTCAAAGGGTTCGTACCTGAACTCGGTGAAGGACAAGAAGGAGAAGGTCGGCCGCATGCTGCTGATGCACTCCAACAACCGCGAGGACATCGATACCGCCTATGCCGGCGACATCGTCGCGGTCGCGGGCCTCAAGGAGACCACCACCGGCGACACGCTGTGCGCCGAGAAGGCTCCGATCATCCTCGAACGGATGGAGTTCCCCGATCCGGTCATCGAGCTTTCGGTCGAACCCAAGACCAAGGCCGACCAGGAGAAGATGGGCGTGGCGCTCTCGCGTCTCGCGGCCGAGGACCCCTCGTTCCGCGTTTCGACCGACCACGAATCGGGCCAGACGATCATCAAGGGCATGGGCGAGCTTCACCTCGACATCATCGTTGATCGCATGAAGCGCGAGTTCAAGGTCGAGGCCAACGTCGGCGCGCCGCAGGTCGCTTATCGCGAATATCTCGGCAAGCCGGTCGAACTGACCTACACCCACAAGAAGCAGTCGGGCGGCTCGGGCCAGTTCGGTGAAGTCAAGGTCCAGGTCACGCCGGGCGAGCGCGGTTCGGGCATCCAGTTCATCGACGAGGTGAAGGGCGGCAACATCCCGCGCGAATACATTCCCTCGGTCGAGAAGGGCATGCGCGAGACCGCCGAGACCGGCGCGCTGATCGGCTTCCCGATCGTCGACTTCGAGATCAAGCTGATCGACGGTAAGTACCACGACGTCGACTCCTCGGCCCTGGCCTTCGAGATCACCGGTCGCGGCGCGATGCGCGAAGTCGCGCAGAAGGCCGGGATCAAGATTCTCGAGCCGATCATGAAGGTCGAGGTGGTGACGCCCGAAGAGTTCATGGGCGACGTCATCGGCGACCTGAACAGCCGCCGCGGCCAGATCCAGGGCACCGACAGCCGCGGCAACGCGCAGGTTGTCGAGGCCAACGTGCCGCTCGCCAACATGTTCGGCTACGTCAACCAGCTTCGCTCGTTCACACAGGGACGCGCGCAGTACTCGATGCAGTTCTCCCACTACGACGAGGTTCCGGCAAATGTCGCGGCCGAGGTCAAGGAGAAGCTTGCCTGATCGGCGCAATAGGTCTAGGGGCGGCGCTCGATTCTGCGGGTGCCGCTTCGAATTCCCGTATTATCAATCTTAGAAGAAAAGAAGGTTTGTAGAATGGCGAAGGCAAAATTCGAGCGGAACAAGCCGCACTGCAACATCGGCACCATCGGTCACGTCGATCACGGCAAGACCACGCTTACGGCTGCCATCACCAAGATCATGGCGGAAACTTATGGCGGTGAAGCCGTCGACTTCGCCAACATCGACAAGGCTCCCGAAGAGCGCGAGCGCGGCATCACCATCTCGACCGCGCACGTCGAGTACGAGACCGACGCCCGCCACTACGCGCACGTCGACTGCCCGGGCCACGCCGACTACGTCAAGAACATGATCACCGGTGCCGCTCAGATGGACGGCGCGATCCTGGTCGTGAACGCCGCCGACGGCCCGATGCCGCAGACCCGCGAGCACATCCTGCTCGCTCGTCAGGTCGGCGTTCCGGCGCTCGTCGTGTTCATGAACAAGGTCGACCAGGTCGACGACGAAGAGCTCCTCGAGCTGGTCGAGCTCGAAGTTCGCGAGCTTCTGTCCTCGTACGACTTCCCCGGCGACGACATTCCCATCATCAAGGGTTCGGCGCTGGCCGCTCTCGAAGGCCGTGACGACGAGATCGGCAAGGACAAGATCGTCGAGCTGATGAAGGCCGTCGACGAGTTCATCCCGCAGCCGCCGCGTCCGACCGACAAGCCCTTCCTGATGCCGGTCGAGGACGTGTTCTCGATCTCGGGTCGTGGTACGGTTGTCACCGGCCGCGTCGAAACCGGCATCATCAAGGTCGGCGAGGAAGTCGAAGTCGTCGGTCTCAGGGACACCCAGAAGACGACCGTCACCGGCGTCGAGATGTTCCGCAAGCTGCTCGACCAGGGCGAAGCCGGCGATAACATCGGCGCGCTGGTCCGTGGCCTGAAGCGCGAGGAGGTCGAGCGCGGCCAGGTTCTCGCCAAGCCGGGCACCGTGACCCCGCACACCGAGTTCGACGCCGAGGTCTACGTCCTGTCGAAGGACGAGGGTGGCCGTCACACGCCGTTCTTCGCGAACTATCGTCCGCAGTTCTACTTCCGCACGACCGACGTCACCGGCGAGGTCATCCTCCCCGAGGGCACCGAAATGGTCATGCCGGGCGACAACGTGACGATCTCGGTCAAGCTGATTGCGCCGATCGCCATGGACGACGGCCTGCGCTTCGCTATCCGCGAAGGTGGCCGCACCGTGGGTTCGGGCGTCGTCTCGAAGATCACGAAGTAAGCTTCAAAGCTCTACTTCTGAACGAATTGGCCCGGCCTCCTTGCGGAGGCCGGGCTTTTTCGTCGAAGGGAAGGCCATGGCACGCAAATACGGCAAGCACGGACCGCGCGAGGACACGTTCGACGCGGTCGAAGACGGGGAGGGGGCAGAAAGCCTGCCGCCGCCCGATTGCTGGCTCTGTGAGCGGCCATGCGGTGAAACCGTGATCTGGCATCATCCGGTTCCCAAGAGCCGGGGCGGGCGAGATACGGTGCCGATGCACCCGATCTGCCAGAACATGCTGATCACTACCTTCACCAATTCCGAATTGCAGCGCTACGGCCTCGATGCCGCTCTGCTCAGGCTCGATCCACGGATCGAGAAGTTCGTCGCCTGGGTTTCGAACAAGGACCCCGATTTCAAAGCGGCGCTGGGCAAGAAGAAGCAGCGGTAAGCAGTGCCGTCGCTTCGATAAGTGCATGTGATCGGATTGCGCCGATCGGACTTTGGGCACGCATTTCATTGCGCGAGAGCTGCTGTGTGCCGAACCTCCGCAGAAATCCGAATTTTTCCGCTCGCAGGGGCTTGCACGAATCCCGCTGGCGCTGTAGGGGCGCGCTTCGCAATTCAATGGGGCTCCGGCCTCTCGGCTCTTTCTCATCGGTAGCAGGACATATGGAAGCTCAGAACATCCGCATCCGCCTCAAGGCGTTCGACCACCGCGTGCTCGACCAGGCAACGGGTGAAATTGCGGATACCGCGCGCCGCACCGGTGCGCTCATTCGGGGCCCCATTCCGCTGCCGACCAAGATCGAGAAGTTCACCGTGAACCGCGGTCCTCACATCGACAAGAAGTCGCGTGAGCAGTTCGAGGTTCGCACCTACAAGCGGCTGCTGGACATCGTGCAGCCCAACGCCACGACCGTCGATGCGCTGATGAAGCTCGACCTCGCGGCGGGCGTGAACGTGGAAATCAAGCTCGCGTAAGCGAGAAGGCCCTTCGGTTGATCCGTGGGGCCGTTTGCCGGTTCCATCGGAACCGTGAGGACAGAGCCCGGCAAGTCAGCGCCGGGACACAAGGGATACCGCCGGGGAGTTCATCTCCGGGCTGCGTCCCCCGTCCAGTCCCTCCTTCGGGAGGGGCGCTTCAGCCCGGACGGGGCGACGCATCATCAAAAGGGCTGAGCAAGCACCTCGGATGGGCCGGGGTGCCTCTGTTGAGGAGTTTTGATCATGCGCACTGGCGTGATCGCCAAGAAGGTCGGGATGACCCGCCTGTTCCAGGAGGACGGCCGGCACGTACCCGTGACCGTTCTGGCGCTGGAAGATTGCCAGGTTGTTTCGGTCCGCACTGCGGAGACGGACGGCTATGTTGCCGTTCAGCTCGGTGCGGGCGAAGCGAAGGCCAAGAATGTCAACAAGCCGCAGCGTGAGCACTTCGCCAAGGCGGAAGTGCCCTTCAAGATGCGCGTTGCCGAGTTCCGCGTCGCCGACGACGCGCTGCTCGACGTCGGTGCCGCGATCGCCGCCTCGCACTTCGTGCCGGGCCAGCTCGTCGACGTCGCCGGCCACACCCAGGGCAAGGGCTTCGCTGGCGCGATGAAGCGCTGGGGCTTCGGCGGTCTGCGCGCCACGCACGGCGTCTCGCTCTCGCACCGCTCGCACGGTTCGACCGGCAACCGCCAGGATCCGGGCAAGGTCTTCAAGAACAAGAAGATGGCCGGCCACATGGGCGATCGCCAGCGCACCCAGCAAAACCTCGAGATCGTGCGCGTCGACGACGAGCGCGGCCTGATCTTCGTCAAGGGCTCGGTTCCCGGCGCGAAGAATTCTTGGCTGACCGTCTCGGACGCGGTGAAGGTCGCCCGCCATGCGGAGGCGCCTTATCCCGCCGGCCTGAAGCAGGCCGCCAACAGCAATGATACGGCCGCTGCCGATACGCCTGCGGAAGAGACCGCGGCGCCGGAAGCGACCGAAGGCCAGGAGGGCTGATAACGTGAAGGTCAAGGTCCTCAACCTCGACGGTTCGGCCGCCAAGGGCGACATCGAGCTTTCGGATGACGTGTTCGGCCTCGAGCCGCGCGCCGACATCCTGCATCGCGTCGTCACCTGGCAGCTCGAGAACCGCCGCGGCATCGCCCGCGCCACGCGCGAGCGCTCCGACGTCGCGCGCACCGGCAAGAAGTGGGGTCGCCAGAAGGGCGGCGGCACGGCTCGTCACGGCGACCGCGCGGCGCCGGTCTTCATCGGTGGCGGCAAGGCTCACGGCGCGCGTCGCCGCGAGTTCGAGCAGTCGCTCAACAAGAAGGTCCGTGCGCTCGGTCTCAAGATGGCGCTCTCGGCCAAGGCCAAGGACGGCTTGGTCGTGATCGACAGCCTCGACGTCGCCGACGCCAAGACCAAGGCGCTCGCCGGTGAGTTCGCCAAGGCTGGCTGGAACAAGGTCCTCGTGATCGACGGCGAAGCGGTGAACGAAACTTTCGCGCGTGCGGCGGGCAACCTCGTCGGCGTGAACGTGCTCCCTGCCGTCGGCGCCAATGTCTACGACATTCTCAAGCATGATACGCTGGTGCTGACGCGCGCCGCGGTCGAGAAACTGGAGGCGCGTTTCAATGGCTAAGGACAAGGACGTGAACATCCGTCATTACGACGTGATCCTCTCGCCCCACATCACCGAGAAGTCGACGCTGTTGTCCGAGAACAACGCGATCGTCTTCAAGGTGGCCGACGATGCGACGAAGCCGGAAATCAAGGCTGCCGTCGAAGCGCTGTTCGACGTCAAGGTGACCGGCGTGAACACCATCGTCCAGAAGGGCAAGGTCAAGCGCTGGCGCGGTCGTCCGTACCGCCGCAGCGACGTGAAGAAGGCGATCGTCACGCTGGCCGAGGGCCAGTCGATTGACATCACCGAAGGCGTACGGGGCTGATCCGATGGCATTGAAGAACTACAATCCGACCAGCCCGGCGCGCCGCGGCCTGATCCTCGTCGACAAGACCTCGCTGTGGAAGGGCAAGCCCGTCAAGACGCTGAGCGAAGGCAAGCGCAAGACCGGCGGCCGCAACAACAAGGGCCATGTGACCTCGCGCGGCATCGCCGGCGGCCACAAGCAGAAGTACCGCTATATCGACTTCAAGCGTCGCAAGTGGGACATGGCCGCCACCGTCGAGCGGATCGAGTACGATCCCAACCGCACCGCGTTCATCGCCCTCGTCAAGTATGAGGACGGCGAACTCGCCTACATCCTGGCGCCGCAGCGCCTCGCCGTGGGCGACAGCGTGATCGCCGGCGAGAAGACCGACGTGAAGCCCGGCAACGCGATGCTGCTGTCGCAGATGCCGGTGGGCACGATCTGTCACAACGTCGAGATGAAGCCGGGCAAGGGCGGCCAGATCGCCCGCTCGGCCGGCAACTATGTCCAGATCGTCGGTCGCGACCGTGGTCTCGTTATCGTTCGCCTCAACTCGGGCGAGCAGCGCTACCTGCGCGGCGATTGCATGGGCACCGTCGGCGCCGTGTCGAACCCGGACAACGCGAACCAGAACTTCGCCAAGGCCGGTCGCACCCGCTGGAAGGGCCGTCGTCCGCTCACTCGCGGTGTCGCCAAGAACCCGGTCGACCACCCGCACGGTGGTGGTGAAGGCCGGACCTCGGGTGGCCGTCACCCGGTTACGCCGTGGGGCAAGCCGACCAAGGGCGCCCGCACTCGCAACAACAAGCAGACGGACAAGATGATCATCCGTTCGCGCCACGCGAAGAAGAAGAGGTAAGACACGATGGCACGCTCCGTCTGGAAAGGCCCCTTCGTCGATCTGTATCTCCTGAAGAAGGCGGAAACCGCTCAGGAAGCAGCTGGCCGCACCGGTCCGATCAAGACCTGGTCGCGTCGTTCGACGATTTTGCCGCAGTTCGTCGGCCTGACGTTCAGCGTCTACAACGGCCAGAAGTTCATTCCCGTCTCGGTCAACGAAGACATGGTCGGCCACAAGCTCGGCGAGTTCGCGCCCACGCGCAGCTTCCCCGGCCACGCCGCCGACAAGAAGGGTAAGCGCTGATGAGCAAGCAGAAAGCTCCCCGTCGCGTCGGCGAGAACGAGGCGCTCGCGGTCGGCACCACCATTCGTGGTTCGGCCCAGAAGCTCAACCTCGTCGCCGGCCTGATCCGCGGCAAGAAGGCCGAGGATGCGATGAACATCCTCGCGTTCTCGAAGAAGGGCATGGCCGAAGACGCGCGCAAGGTGCTCGCCTCGGCGATCGCCAACGCGGAAAACAACCACAACCTGGACGTCGACGCGCTCGTCGTGGCCGAGGCTTCGGTTGGCAAGTCGATCACGATGAAGCGCTTCCACACGCGCGGTCGCGGCAAGTCCACCCGCATCCTCAAGCCGTTCTCGCGCCTGCGGATCGTCGTTCGTGAAGTCGAGGAGGCCTGATCATGGGTCATAAATCCAATCCGATCGGCCTGCGTCTGCAGATCAACCGCACCTGGGACAGCCGCTGGTTCGCGGAAGGCCGCGACTACGGCAAGCTGCTCGAGGAAGACCTCAAGATCCGCAAGTACATCGTCGAGACGCTGCCGCAGGCGGCGATCTCGAAGGTGGTGATCGAGCGTCCGGCCAAGCTGTGCCGCGTGTCGATCTATGCGGCGCGTCCGGGCGTCATCATCGGCAAGAAGGGCGCGGACATCGAGAAGCTTCGCCAGAAGCTCGCGAAGATGACCGAGAGCGAAGTGAAGCTCAACATCGTCGAGATCCGCAAGCCGGAGATCGACGCGAAGCTGATCGCCCAGGGCATCGCCGACCAGCTCATCCGCCGCGTGGCGTTCCGCCGCGCGATGAAGCGCGCGATGCAGTCGGCCATGCGGCTCGGTGCGGAAGGCATCAAGGTGATGTGCGGCGGCCGTCTCGGCGGCGCGGAGATCGCACGTGTCGAGCAGTATCGCGAAGGCCGCGTTCCGCTGCACACGCTGCGTGCGAACGTCGACTATGCCGAAGCCGAGGCGCTCACCGCCTACGGCATCATCGGCATCAAGGTCTGGGTCTTCAAGGGCGAGATTCTCGGCCATGATCCGACGGCGCAGGACCGCTTGATGATGGAGGCTCAGACCTCCGGCGTGCGCCCGGCGCGCTGAGGCATAGGTAAGAGTAAGCAAGATGCTGCAACCGAAGAAAACCAAGTTCCGCAAGGCCTTCAAGGGCCGGATCCATGGCAATGCCAAGGGCGGCACCGAACTCAATTTCGGATCCTATGGCCTCAAGGCGATGGAGCCCGAGCGGATCACCGCGCGCCAGATCGAGGCGGCGCGCCGCGCGATCACGCGTCATATCAAGCGCCAGGGGCGCCTGTGGATCCGCGTCTTCCCCGACGTGCCGGTTTCGAAGAAGCCTGCCGAGGTCCGTCAGGGTAAGGGCAAGGGTTCGGTCGAATACTGGGCCGCCCGCGTCAAGCCGGGCCGCATCCTGTTCGAGCTCGACGGCGTTGCCGGTCCGCTCGCGGCGGAGGCGTTCAGCCGCGCGGCGATGAAGTTGCCGATCAAGACCAAGGTCGTCGCTCGCCTCGGCGACACCTCGCACCTGGAGGGCTGACGATGGCCAGCAAGACCGAAGACCTGCGCGCGAAGACCGACGACCAGCTCACCGCTGACCTCGCCGATCTCAAGCGCGAGCAGTTCAACCTGCGCTTCCAGGCCGCGACGAGCCAGCTCGAGCGTCCGGCGCGCATCAAGGAAGTGCGCCGCGACATCGCCCGCATCAAGACGCTCCAGACCGAGCGTGCGGCCGGTTCGAAGTAAGGAGAACACGATGCCCAAACGTATCCTGATCGGGACCGTGGTTTCCGACAAGACCGACAAGACCGTGACCGTGCTCGTCGAGCGCAAGGTCAAGCACCCGCTCTACGGCAAGATCATCCGTCGTTCGAAGCGCTACCACGCGCACGACGAGGACAACGCCTTCCGTTCGGGCGACCGCGTGCGGATCGAGGAGACCAAGCCGATCTCCAAGACCAAGTCGTGGAAGGTGCTCGACCGCCTGCAGGCGAGCAAGGGCACCGCAGTCGAGGCCAACCTCGACGTCGAGGCCGCTGTCAGCAACTGATAACAATTGCTGACTCGGCGAACTGACGAGTTTTTTGGAACTGCCGGACTGGTTCCGGCAAGCCAGTGAGAAGGAACCGGATCGATGATCCAGATGCAATCCAATCTCGACGTCGCGGACAACAGCGGCGCGAAGCGCGTCCAGTGCATCAAGGTGCTGGGCGGCTCGAAGCGCCGCACCGCGGGCGTCGGCGACATCATCGTGGTGTCGGTCAAGGAAGCGCAGCCGCGGGCGCGCGTGAAGAAGGGTGACGTTCACCGCGCGGTGATCGTGCGCACCAAGAAGGACGTGCGTCGTCCGGACGGCAGCGTGATCCGCTTCGACACCAACGCGGCGGTCCTCATCAACAAGAGCGAGGAGCCGATCGGCACCCGTATCTTCGGCCCGGTGGTTCGCGAGCTTCGCGGCAAGGGCTTCATGAAGATCATCTCGCTTGCTCCGGAGGTGCTGTGATGGCGACTGCGAAGATCAAGAAGGGTGACAGCGTCGTTGTCCGTTCGGGCAAGGACAAGGGCCGCACCGGCACCGTCCTCCAGGTCATGCCCAAGGAGGGCAAGGTCGTGGTCGATGGCATCAACGTCGCGACCCGTCACCGCAAGCCGACCCAGGTGAACCCGCAGGGCGGCATCGACCGCGCGCCGGCGCCGATGGCGATCAGCAAGGTCGCCGTGGCCGATCCGAAGGACGGCAAGCCGACCCGCGTCCGCTTCGAAACCAAGGACGGCAAGAAGGTCCGTGTGGCCGCCAAGTCCGGGGAGACCATCGATGGCTGAGAAGTACATTCCGCGCCTGCGCACCAAGTACGACGATCAGATCGTCAAGGCGATGACCGAGAAGTTCGGTTACGCCAACCCGATGCAGGTGCCGCGGATCGAGAAGATCACGCTCAACATGGGCGTGGGCGAGGCGAGCCAGGACAAGAAGAAGGTCCAGACCGCCGCCGAGGAGATGGAGATGATCGCCGGGCAGAAGCCCGTGATCACTCGCGCCCGCAAGTCGATCGCGCAGTTCAAGCTGCGTGAAGGCATGCCGATCGGCTGCAAGGTCACGCTGCGTCGCGAGCGCATGTACGAGTTTCTCGACCGCCTGATCACGATCGCGATGCCCCGCATCCGCGACTTCCGCGGCCTCAATCCGAAGTCGTTCGACGGTCGCGGAAACTACGCGATGGGTCTCAAGGAGCAGATCATCTTCCCGGAGATCAGCTACGACAAGATCGAGAAGGTGCGCGGGATGGACATCATCGTGACCACCACCGCCAAGACCGACGAGGAAGCGCGCGAACTGCTGCGCCTGTTCGGTTTCCCGTTCCCCGCCGAAGAGGCGGAACAGAAGGAGGCGGCGTGAGCCGCCTAGCAGAGAGAGCTTAAGTCCATGGCGAAACTGAGTTCCATCAACAAGAACGAGCGTCGCAAGAAGCTCGTGAAGAAGTACGCGGGCAAGTACGAGCGCCTCAAGGCGATCGCTGACGACACGTCGCTCGACGAGACCGAGCGCCTGATCGCCCGCCTCAAGCTGGCCGAGATCCCGCGCAACGGGAACCCGACGCGCGTGCGCAACCGCTGCGCAACGACCGGCCGCCCCCGCGGTTACTACCGCAAGTTCGGCCTGTGCCGCGTTGAGCTGCGTGATCTTGCCAACAAGGGCATGATCCCCGGCGTGACCAAGTCGAGCTGGTGAGGGAATAGAACAAGATGGCTATGACCGATCCCCTGGGTGACATGCTCACCCGCATCCGCAACGGCCAGCAGGCGAAGAAGGACTCGGTCCTGTCGCCGGCGTCGAAGCTGCGCGCGCGCGTGCTCGAGGTGCTTCAGCGTGAAGGCTACATCCGTGGCTACACCGAGGACGCTTCGGGCAAGCATCCGCAACTGCGGATCGAACTGAAGTATTTCGAGGGCGAGCCTGCGATCAAGCACGTCGCCCGCGTCTCCAAGCCGGGCCGCCGCGTCTATTCGGGTTCGAAGGAACTGCCGATCGTGCGCAACGGCCTTGGCATCACCATCGTTTCGACGCCCAAGGGCGTGCTCTCGGACGCCGAGGCGCGCACCCAGAACGTGGGCGGCGAAGTGCTCGCGGAGGTGTTCTGATGAGCCGCATCGGCAAGAAGCCGGTCGCGATCCCCAACGGGGTAACGGCCGAGATGAAGGACGGCTCGCTGTCGGTGAAGGGGCCCAAGGGAACCTTGTCGATGGGCCTGTCGGAGCTCGTCTCGTACAAGGTCGAGGACGGGTCGATCTCGGTCCAGCCGGCGAACGACAGCAAGGAAGCGCGCAGCCACTGGGGCATGCAGCGCACGCTCGTGTCGAACCTCGTCGACGGCGTGACCGAGGGCTTCACCAAGGTCCTCGAGATCACCGGCGTTGGTTATCGTGCCTCGGCGCAGGGCCGGAAGCTCAAGCTTCAGCTCGGCTACTCGCACGACGTCGACATCGACGTGCCCGAGGGCATCGAGGTGAAGACGCCCGACAACACGACCGTCGAGATCTCCGGTATCGACAAGCAGAAGGTCGGCCAGCTCGCGGCCGAAATTCGCCGCTGGCGCAAGCCCGAGCCCTACAAGGGCAAGGGCATCAAGTACCGCGGCGAGTACATCTTCCGCAAGGAAGGGAAGAAGAAGTAATGGCCAAGCTTTCGCTCTTCGAACGGCGCCGCCAGCGTGTCCGTACCTCGCTGCGCGCCCGTGGCACCAGCCGTCCGCGCCTTTCGGTGCATCGCACCGGCAAGCACATCTACGCGCAGATCATCGATGACGCGCAGGGCCGTACGCTCGCCGCCGCCAATACGCTCGGCGGCAAGGGCGCCGACATCGACGCCGCCTCGCGCGTCGGCAAGGAGCTTGCCGAAGCCGCGAAGAAGGCCGGCGTGACGTCCGTCGTGTTCGATCGCGGCGGCTTCCTGTACCATGGCCGCGTCAAGGCGCTGGCCGATGCCGCCCGCGAAGGCGGGCTGGAGTTCTGATGATGGCAGAAGAAAACAACCAGACGGCCGAAGCAGCCGAGAACCTGACCGAGAAGAAAATCTCGCAGGAGCATCCGCAGGGCGGCGAGCCGCAGGAAACCCGCGAGGGTCGCGGCGGCGGTCGTCGCGGCGAGCGTGGTGATCGCGGCGACCGTGGTGGCCGTGGCCGTGGCCGTGGCCGTCGCGATGATCGTCGCGGCGACGACGACGGCGAGGAGCTGATCGAGAAGCTGGTCCACATCAACCGCGTGTCGAAGACGGTGAAGGGCGGCAAGCGCTTCGGTTTCGCCGCTCTGGTCGTGGTGGGTGACGGCAAGGGCCGCGTCGGCTTTGGCCACGCCAAGGCCCGTGAGGTTCCCGAGGCGATCACCAAGGCGACCGCGTCGGCCAAGAAGAAGATGGTTCGCGTTCCGCTGAAGGAAGGCCGCACGCTGCACCATGATGGCCGTGGCCACTTCGGTGCCGGCAAGGTCAACGTGCGGACCGCGCCTCCGGGCACCGGCATCATCGCCGGCGGTCCGATGCGCGCCGTGTTCGAGAGCCTGGGCGTTCAGGACGTCGTGACCAAGTCGGTCGGCACCTCGAACCCGTACAACATGATCCGTGCCACTTTCGATGCGCTGACCAGCCAGACGTCGCCGAAGTCGGTGGCGCAGCGTCGCGGCAAGAAGGTCGCCGACCTGCTCGGCCGTGGTGGTGCGAGCGAGGTGGAGGCCGAAGCCGCCGCCGAAGCGATTGCGGAGTAAGTTCTGATGGCCAAGATCAAGATCAAGCAGATCGGTTCGCCGATCCGTCGTCCGGAGAGCCAGAAGAAGGTTCTCGTCGGTCTCGGCCTGGGCAAGATGCACCGGGTCGTCGAGATCGAGGACACGCCCGAAGTGCGCGGCGCGGTGGCGAAGCTGCCGCACCTGGTCGCCGTGGTCGACTGAGGCAGGCGCACTTTTGCGAAGAATCAGGAAGGGGTCCTGGCTCGTCGGCCGGGGCCCCTTCGTGCATTTACGGTGAGGGCATGACGGCTAGTCTGAACCGGGCGATGCGCGTGGCGGGTTTGCTCGCACTTGCCGCGCTGGCCGGTTGCGAGAAGACCGAGGAGAACGTCACCGCGGGCGGCATCGACCAGACGGGCCCGGTCGTCGCTTGCGGCGAGGCGGCGACTGATCCCGAAGTGATAGACGCGCGTCAGGATGCCGACGCGGCGCTGAGGCGCGCGATCGGCAAGGCCGATCCGGTGGCCGAAGCGGCGCGGGCGATCGCGGAGGGAGACTTCCGGCTGATCGCGCTGACAACCGTTTACGATCTCGACAAGGCGACCTTCGGCGCGCGCTGTGTGCTGGAAAACGGGCTCGATCCCTGGACGGTGCGGGGAGTGTCGCTGGCGCGGAGCGGCGCGGGCGTGACCAAGGACGTGCTGTTCGATTTCGGCCGGCGCTACAACCGCGAGATCGTGACCGCGCCCGGCTACCCCTACGCCGACATCTGCCGTCCGGCGAGCGAGGAAGTCGAGGACGAGCAGAAGACTCCTTCGGGTTCGGGCTACCTCGATCTGAAGCGGCCGACCGGAACCTACGATCTCGCCGAGGCGGCGCGGCGCGGCGACGCTTGGCGGATTCGTCAGGTCCTGCGCAACGACGAGGGTGCGCTCGACCGTCCCGATCTGTTCGGCATGACTCCGCTCGCCTGGGCGGTTTCCTATCGCAAGCCCCTTGCGATCGACGCGCTGCTCGATGCCGGGGCGAAGGCTTCGGGCGTCGGTTGCGCGGTGCTGCCCGACGCGCGCGCGCCGATCCAGGTCGCGCGTGCGATGAAGTGGCAGTCGGCGGTGCTTCGAATGCGCCCGCGGCTCGATCCCGGCGTCTTCGAGGAACTGCGCGAGGAGCCGGCGATGATCGAGGATAGCGAACTGGCCTATCGCCGCGCGCTGATCGATCTCGGCCGACGCTACGAACGCGAGCTGAGGCGCCAGAAGGAGAGCATTCAGCGCGTCACATTCCAGATCGACGCGCGGGGCAATCCGCGAAGCTGCGTGCTCGATCCCGGCACCAAGATCGCAGCCTTCGATGCCGAGATCTGCGAGAAGGGGGTCGAACTGCTCCACTGGAAGCCGGCACGCAATCCGTTTGGTGTCGAGGTTCCCGGCGAGACGACCATCGCGGTGCGGACGGTCGGGTATTAGGTCGTGCACCGTGCAGAGTTGATGGAACAGCCGTGACCGATCATCCGCGCGTCGATCCCGAACGGGTTCGGGCCTGGCTTGCCGCACGGTCGGTCGCGCGCGGTCTCCCCTTGCCTGTCGAGGATCGGGGCGGCTTCCGGGTCGACACGAACTCGGCGGACGAGGTCAAGCGCTGGGTGTTCCCGTCAATGGGAACAGGCCTTAAGGACCTCGCGCGCGCCATCGCTCGGCCCGGTTATTTTCTCAAGCTATGCGGCGATGCCGACGAACTCCTCTCGGCTCTTCCGCCTGGTTGGCGGATACATCCGCCGGGCTACCTGATGCAGGCCGGTGGTACCCATGGCCGACCTGCGCTGGCCGGGGGCTACAGGTTTGAAGTGGCGACCGCCGGGGGCGTGACGAAAGTCCTCGTGTTCGCCAGCACAGGCGAACTGGCCGCCAGCGGATACGCGGCGCAGACATCCGAGGTGTTCATCTACGATCGCATCGTCACGGATGCCGGGCATCGCCGGCGAGGGCTCGGCCGCTTCGTGATGGCGACGCTTCGCTTGGCGCGCCGCGATATGGCGGTGCCCGAACTGCTTGTCGCGACCGAGGACGGAAGGGCGCTCTATGCGGCATTGGGATGGCGGGTCCTGTCGCCCTATTCGACGGCGTCGATCGCCGCGCCGTAGCTCGCGCGGCGGGCGTAGCCGATCAGTGCTCCGCCCATAAAGGGGGTGACATCGCCCCGCCCATCGCCTATGGGGCCGCCTTTCCATCCAGCGCGACAAAAGCGAAAGCGAGTGCAGACTATGAAACTGAATGACATCCGTGACAACGAAGGTGCCCGTCACCGCCGCATCCGCGTCGGACGCGGCATCGGCTCGGGCAAGGGCAAGACCGGCGGTCGCGGCCAGAAGGGCCAGAAGAGCCGTTCGGGCGTTGCCATCAAGGGCTTCGAGGGCGGCCAGATGCCGCTCCACATGCGCCTGCCGAAGCGCGGTTTCACCAACGCCAAGTTCGCCAAGGACTATGCCGAAGTGAACCTCGGGATGATCCAGAAGGCGATCGACGCGGGCAAGCTCGAAACTTCGGGCACGGTGGATCACGCCGCGCTCAAGGCTGCTGGCCTGGCGCGGGGCGGCAAGGACGGCGTGCGTCTGCTCGGCAAGGGCGAACTGACCGCCAAGGTCGCGTTCAAGGTCGCCGGCGCCTCGAAGGGCGCGGTTGCTGCGGTCGAGAAGGCCGGCGGCTCGGTCGAACTGCCCGCCGCCAAGGAAACGGCGGAAGCCTGAACGGCGGCCGTCCGATCCTGAGTTGTGAATACCGGGAGGGCGGGCGCATGGCGCTTCGCCCTCTCGTTGTTTCCGGTTCCCGGCTTTCGGCCTTCGACTAAATCACTATATCAATGACCCTGTTCACGGGTTCGACAAGCCCCGCCGCAACCGGTAATGGCTTGGCGAATCGCTCAATCGAGGCTCCATCTCCGCAATGGCTTCACGCGCCGACAACATCGCCAGCAGTCTAAGCCTGGCCAACTTCTCGAAGGCGACCGAGCTCAAGAAGCGCATCTGGTTCACCATCGGGGCGCTGATCGTGTTCCGTTTCCTGAGCTTCGTGCCGCTGCCCGGCGTCAATCCGCTGGTGCTGCAATCGCTCTACAGCCAGACGCAGGGCGGCATTCTCGACCTGTTCAACACCTTCTCGGGCGGCAGCCTCTCGCGCATGAGCCTGATCGCGCTCGGCGTGATGCCCTACATCACCGCCTCGATCGTGGTGCAGCTCGCCGCCTCGCTCCATCCGGCGCTGATGGCGCTCAAGAAGGAAGGCGAGGCGGGGCGCAAGAAGCTCAACCAGTATACCCGCTACGGCACGGTGTTCCTCTGCGCGATCCAGGGCTATTTCGTCGCGACGGGGCTTGAAGCCTACGCCGCGCAGAGCGGCCTGCAGGCTGTCGTCGACCCCGGCTACATGTTCCGCATCGGCGCGGTGATCAGTCTCGTGGGCGGCACGATGTTCCTGCTGTGGCTGGGCGAGCAGATCACCTCGCGCGGTATCGGCAACGGCGTCTCGCTGATCATCATGGCGGGCATCGTCGCCCAGATGCCGACCTTCGTCACCCAGCTCATGGCGCAATACAGCGCCGGCGACACCGGTAGCCTGCTGATCATCTCGCTGATCGTGCTGATCGTGGTGCTGATCCTGTTCATCTGCTTCATGGAACGCGCGCAGCGGCGCCTGCTGATCCAGTATCCCAAGCGCGCCACGCAGCGTGGCATGATGCAGGCGGATCGCAGCCACTTGCCGCTCAAGATCAACACCGCAGGCGTGATCCCGCCGATCTTCGCCAGCTCGCTGCTGTTGCTGCCGCTCACGATCACCCAGTTCGCGGGTAACGCGCTGTCGACCGACTCGGCGATGGGCAGCTTCGTGGTCACGCTCAACCAGTACCTGGGCCACGGCAAGCCGCTCTACATGGCGCTCTATGCCGCGGGCATCATCTTCTTCTGCTTCTTCTACACCGCCGTGGTGTTCAATCCGGAAGAGACCGCGGACAATCTGAAGAAGAACGGCGGCTTCATTCCGGGCATCCGGCCGGGCAAGAACACCGCGACCTATCTCGACTACGTTCTGACCCGCATCACCGTCGTCGGCGCGATCTATCTGACGGTGGTCTGCGTGGTGCCCGAATACTTCATCTCGCAGACCGGCCTGCCGCTGCTTTTCCTCGGCGGTACCAGCCTGCTGATCGTGGTGAACGTCACCGTCGATACCATCACGCAGATCCAGTCGCACCTGCTGGCCCACCAGTACGGCGACCTGATCAAGAAAGCGAAGCTCAAAGGCAGGCTGCGGTAAACGACAAGCCGAGTTATGGGGGACAAGCTAAAGTGAACATCATTCTGCTGGGACCGCCGGGAGCCGGCAAGGGCACCCAGGCACAGCGTCTCGTCGAGCGGCACGGCATGCGCCAGCTTTCGACCGGCGACATGCTCCGCGCGGCCGTGAAGGCCGGAACCCCGATCGGTCTCCAGGCGAAGGCGGTGATGGAGCGCGGCGAACTCGTCTCGGACGAGATCGTCTCGGGCATCATCGGCGAGGAACTCGACGCGATGGGGCCGGACGCGGGCGCGATCTTCGACGGCTATCCGCGCACCGAGGCCCAGGCGATGTCGCTCGAAAAGCTGCTGGCCGATCGCGGCCGCACGCTCGACCACGTGATCGAGCTCGAGGTCGACGAGGACGCGCTGGTCGAACGCATCACCGGCCGCTTCACCTGCGCGACCTGCGGGAAGGGCTATCACGACAAGTTCGAGCAGCCCAAGCTGCCCGGCACCTGCGACAAGTGCGGCGGCACAGAGTTCAAGCGCCGGCCCGACGACAACGCCGAGACGGTGCGGACCCGCATGGCGGAATATCGCGCCAAGACCGCGCCGATCCTCCCTTACTACGAGGCGAAGGGAATCGTGACGCGGATCAACGGCATGGCCGAGATGGACGAGGTGACCGCCGAGATCGAAAAGGTCATCGGCTGAGCGCGAAGATACAGGCGCACGGCGGCGCGAGAGGGGGAGTGTCACGATGAAGTGGGCAAGTCTCGGATTTCTCGCGCTGTCGATGGCGTCGCCGGCTCTCGCCAGCGTTCATCAGGTTTCCGATCGCGGGTTCGTCATCCGCAATGTGGCCGAAGTTCCGGTCTCGCCGGACGAGGCGTGGGACCTGCTGGTGCGGCCCTCGCAGTGGTGGGATTCGGCGCATACCTTCTCCGCCGATGCCGCCAACCTCACGCTCGACGAGCGTGCGGGCGGTTGCTGGTGCGAAGTGCTGCGCAACCCGGATTCGCCCAACGCCGCGCCGCGCGGCAGCGTCGAGCACATGCGGGTCATCTATATTGAGCGCGGGCGCGCCCTGCGCCTGAGCGGCGGGCTCGGTCCGCTCCAGGCCGACGCGGTGGTCGCCACGCTGACCATCCAGTTCAAGCCCGGCGAGGCAGGCACGCAGGTCCTGATGGAATACGTCGTCGGCGGTTACATGCGCAGGGAGCCGGGCGTCGTCGCGCCTGCGGTCGATGCCGTTCTGGCCGCACAGCTCTCGCGCTTCGCGGACAAGCTGGGCGGCAGGGTGATTCCGATACCCGCCAAGGAGGCCGTCGGGGCGTCCGAACCGGACGCGGAGGCGGAGACGCTGGACATGCCTGAGGAGGAATTGCCCTCCGGGGACGCGGCGCCCAAGATCATGCCGATCGATCCCGACGAGAAGGCCTTCGTCCCCGAACCGATCCAGGGGCGCTGATCTCTTTCGTTAGGGATTTTGACTGTTAACGCGAATCGCGTTAGATTGCCCTGCAGCGGGGAAGAGGCATCCGAACACAGTTCGGATTTGCCTCCGTTTTTTGCTGCGCAACCGTTGACACTCCTATGGAATCGGTATAGGCGCCCCCTTCACTCAACAGTTACGGCTCGGTCCGGCAGGCATTGGCATGTCCCGGACTTTTCCCGTTTGGGGCGTCGAGACTGCGATCCGGGTGTTGCGCTATGAGATAGGGCCCGTGCGGTGGCCCTGTGGAGCAGGAGATTTAAGTGGCTCGTATTGCCGGGGTGAACATCCCCACCAACAAGCGCGTGATCATCGCGCTCACCTACATTCATGGTATCGGCCGCAAAAAGGCGGTCGAGATCGCCGACAAGCTGGGGATCGACCATGCCCGCCGCGTCCAGGATCTCTCGGACGCTGAAGTGCTGCAGATCCGCGAGACGATCGACGCCGATCACCTTGTCGAGGGCGACCTTCGCCGCGAGACCGCGATGAACATCAAGCGTCTCATGGACCTCGCCTGCTATCGTGGTCTTCGCCACCGCAAGGGCCTTCCGGTCCGCGGTCAGCGCACGCACACCAACGCGCGCACCCGCAAGGGCAAGGCGAAGCCGATCGCCGGCAAGAAGAAGTAAGCCGCTGGCCCCGCACGAGGGGCCTTCGGTGTTTCCCAGCTTTTTTCGACAGGACAGACGATCATGGCACGCGAACCCCAGCGCATTAAGCGCCGCGAGCGCAAAAACATCACCAGCGGCATCGCGCATGTGAATGCCAGCTTCAACAACACCATGGTGACCATCACCGATGCCCAGGGCAACGCGATCTCGTGGTCGTCCGCCGGCATGATGGGCTTCAAGGGCAGCCGCAAGTCGACGCCTTACGCGGCGCAGGTCGCCGCCGACGACGCGGGCAAGAAGGCTGCCGAACATGGTGTCCGTACTCTCGAAGTCGAGGTCAAGGGACCGGGTTCGGGCCGCGAAAGCGCGCTTCGCGCCCTCCAGGCGGTCGGTTTCACCATCACCTCGATCCGCGACGTTACGCCGATCCCGCACAACGGCGTGCGTCCGTCCAAGCGCCGCCGCGTCTGATCGAGACCAAGCGGGCTGCGAACCGGTCGCAGCTCGATGCAAGGATCGGCCGCGGCCCCGTCTCGGGTCCGCGGCTGCTGCCGTCAAATGACCATCCCAGGGGAAGTCCATGACCGTCAACACGAAAAACTGGCAGGAACTCAAGAAGCCGAACAGCCTTGAGATCAAGCCCGGAGCCGACCCCAAGCTCCGCGCGACGTTCGTCGCGGAACCCCTTGAGCGCGGCTTCGGCCTGACGCTCGGCAACGCCCTGCGCCGCGTGCTTCTTTCCTCGCTCCAGGGCGCCGCGATCACGTCGATCAAGATCGACAACGTGCTTCACGAGTTCTCCTCGCTCGCCGGCGTGCGTGAAGACGTGACGGACATCGTCCTCAACGTCAAGCAGATCGCGCTGAAGATGCAGGGCGAAGGGCCGAAGCGCCTTCAGCTGTCGGCGATCGGTCCGGCCGAGGTCAAGGCGGGCGACATCGCCGTCTCGGGCGACATCGAAGTGATGAACAAGAACCTCGTGATCTGCCACCTCGATGAAGGCGCGACGTTCAACATGGAACTCACCGCCGATGTCGGCAAAGGTTACATCCCCGCGGTCCAGAACCGTCCGGTCGATGCCCCGATCGGCCTGATCCCCGTCGATTCGCTCTACTCGCCGGTTCGCCAGGTGAGCTACAAGGTCGAGAACGCGCGTATCGGCCAGGAACTCGACTACGACAAGCTCAGCCTCACGGTCGAGACCGACGGCACGGTGGCGCCCGAGGACGCGGTGGCCTATGCCGCGCGCATCCTGCAAGACCAGCTCGCGTTGTTCGTCCACTTCGAGGACGTCGCCCCGGTCGGCCAGTCGCCGATGATCGGCATGGCCGCCGCCGCGCCGGAGGAAAGCGACACCAACCAGCTCAACCGTTACCTTCTCAAGAAGGTCGACGAGCTCGAGCTGTCGGTGCGCTCGGCCAATTGCCTCAAGAACGACAACATCATCTACATCGGCGATCTGGTCCAGAAGACCGAGGCCGAGATGCTGCGCACGCCGAACTTCGGCCGCAAGTCGCTCAACGAGATCAAGGAAGTGCTTTCGAGCATGGGCCTGCGTCTCGGCATGGACATCCCCGGATGGCCGCCTGAGAACATCGAGGAAATGGCCAAGAAGCTCGAGCAGGAACTGCTCGGCTAATCAGGCCTCGAGGGTGCTGGCGGCGACCCGAACTGCCGCCGGGAACGGGCTACCAGAGGGCCCCATCAAGATGTCATTTTGATGGGACCCGCTATACGGGCCCCTTACGAACGAAGGACTAGAGAATGCGTCACAAGATTTCCGGCCGCAAGCTGCAGCGCAAGTCCGGCCACCGCGCCGCCCTGCTGCGCAACATGGCCGCCGCGCTGATCAAGCACGAGCAGATCAAGACCACGACCCCCAAGGCGAAGGAACTGCGTCCTTACGTCGAGAAGCTGATCACGCTGGCGAAGCGCGGCGGCCTTTCGAACCGTCGTCTGGCGCACAGCCGCCTCTTGGACGAGGCGCAGGAAAAGAAGCTCTTCGAGGTTCTCGCCGAGCGCTATGCCGGTCGCAACGGCGGCTACACCCGCATCATCAAAGCTGGCATTCGCGCTTCGGACGCGGCGCCGATCGCGATCATCGAACTGGTCGAGCGTGACACCGACGCCAAGGGCCAGGACTCGGGTCCGGTCATGCAGGACGATGAAGAATACGCCGAGGCGTAATTTCCGTTTCACCGCGAAACGCGTAAGAGGGCGGTCGCGACTAGGAGAGTCGCGGCCGCTTTTTCGTGGAGGAGAGGGTGCGGCGCATAGCAATGGCGCTGGCGGCGGTCCTGGCGCTCTGGACGGGATCGCCCGCCGGAGCCGGCTCGGGCTCGTCCGAAGCGCGGGAATTTCACTATCCGCCGACCCGGCAGAGCGACGTCGTAGAGAATATCTTCGGCGATGCGGTTGCCGATCCCTATCGCTGGCTCGAGGCCGACATGCGCGTCGATGCCGAAGTCGCGGCATGGGCGCAGGGGCAGGATGCTGTTAGCCGGGGCTATCTCAAATCCTTGCCGATGCGCGACTGGTTCGAGCGGCGCATCCGCGAACTGTTCGACTACGAGCGCTTCGGGCTGCCCGAAAAGGCCGGCAGGCGCTATTTCTACACGCGCAGTTCCGGATTGATGAACCAGCCGCAGCTCTTCATGCGCAAGGGCCTCGGCGGCAAGCCGCGGCTGCTGCTCGATCCGAATCTGTGGCCCGGCGGGGGCACGCGCGCGCTCGATGCCTGGGTGCCTTCGGCCGGCGGCCGCTATCTTCTCTATAGCGTGCAGGACGATGGCAGCGACTGGCGCAGCCTGCACGTGCGCGATGTCGATCGCGGCGAGGACCTGCCCGACGACGTGCGTTGGGTGAAGTTCTCATCGCTCGCCTGGATCGGCGAGAAAGGCTTCCTCTATTCGCGCTTTCCCGCGCCGGGATCGGACGAGGCGCGGCTCGATCCGACCTACGATCAGGCGGTCTACTTCCACCGGATCGGTACATCGCAGAGCGAGGACGAACTGGTCTTCGCAACGCCCGACCACCCAGGATACGGCCATACCGCAACGGTTACGCAGGACGGGCGGCTGGCGGTCATCACGTCGACGCTCGGGACGGATGCGCGCCGCGAAGTGCACGTCATCGATCTCAAGTCCCGCAAGCGCGGCACCTGGCCGGCGATCCGGCTTGCCGATGGGGCCGGCCACGACTGGAAGCTGGTTGCGGGCGTCGGCACGCGCCTCTGGTTCGTCACGAATTGGCAGGCATCGCGCTATCGCCTCGTAACGGGCGATCTCGCCAATCCCGGCGAAGGCTGGCGCGAGGTCATCGGACAGCGTCCGGACGTGCTCGACAAGGCGGAATTCGTCGGCGATCAACTTGTACTGAGCTATCTTCGCGACAATGTCGTGCGCGCCGAGATCGTCGATCTTGGCGGAAACGGCGCGCGCCAGCTCGCGCTCGGCGATATCGGCACCGCTTCGGGATTTCGCGGGCGGCTCGGCGATCCCGAAACCTTCTTCCGTTTCGCCAGCTTCAACCTGCCGCCATCGATCTATCGCATGGACATAGCCAGCGGCGAGGCGCGTCCCTTCGCCGAGCCGCAGCTTGCCTTCGACCCGCGCGCCTATGTCGTCGAGCAGCGCTTCTATGCCTCGAAGGACGGGACGAAGGTTCCGCTTTATGTCGTACGCTCGCGCGCGGTGGCCGATCGCGGGCGGCCGGTGCCGACGCTGCTTTACGGCTACGGCGGATTCGACGTGGCGCTGCGACCGGAGTTCTCGTCGGTGCGGGCGGCCTGGCTCGAGGCGGGCGGAGCCTTCGCGCTCGCCAACGTGCGCGGCGGCGGCGAGTATGGCGAGGCGTGGCATGACGCGGGGCGCCGGGCGAACAAGCAGAACACCTTCGACGACTTCATCGCTGCAGCCGAATACCTGCTTGCAGAGGGCATCACTGCGTCGGGTGGGCTCGCGATCCAGGGCAGCTCGAACGGCGGCCTGCTGGTCGCGGCGGTGGTCAACCAGCGGCCCGACCTTTTCGCCGCGGCCAACGTCAATGTCGGTGTCACCGACATGCTGCGCTTCGATCGCTTCACCGCGGGCCGCTATTGGATCGGAGACTACGGCGATCCCTCAAGCGAGGCCGATTTCCGCGTCCTGCGCGCCTATTCGCCCTATCACAACATCCGCCCGGGCAAGGACTACCCGGCGATCCTCGTGACGACGGCGGAGGCCGACGACCGCGTGGTGCCCGCGCACAGCTTCAAGTATGCCGCCGCGCTGCAGGCGGCCGATATCGGGGAGCGGCCGCACTTGCTGCGGATCGAGGCGCGCGCCGGGCACGGAACGGGCAAGCCGGTCGACAAGACGATCGACGAGGGCGCCGATGTCCTGGCCTTTCTCGCCCACTGGACCGGGCTGGATTGGTCCGCGACAGCATCGTTCACAAAAATGGCAAATAATATTAACGGCGACTGACGGCGCAGTTCAGGGCTACCTCACGGCCAGGCTGGTAAAAGGGTTCTCGAAAGGTCGGGCAAGGGGTCCGGCGAACAAGAGGACAACAGCCATGGAAAGACTTACCAAAGCATTGGTCGGAACCGTGGCCGCCGGTGCCATGGCGGTTTCGGCGGCCGCCCCCGCGCAGGCACGTGACAATGACGGGATTGGCGCGGGCGAGATCATCGCCGGCGCGCTCGTGATCGGCGGCATCGCCGCGATCGCCTCATCGGCCAGCAAGGACAACGACCGTTACCGCTACGGCTCGCGTTATCGTTATGACGACCGGCGCTATGATCGCCGCGGCTATCGCGGTGGCCGCTACGCCAGCCCGCGCGACGCCGTGGCCCAGTGCGTGAGGGCGGTCGAGAGCGCCGCCAGCCGCTATGGCCATGGTCGCGCCAACGTCACCCAGATCCGCAAGGTCAAGCGGACAGGGAAGGGCTACGACGTGAAGGGCCGTCTCGCGGTGAATGACGCGGGGCGCTACGGTTATCGCAATTCGCGCTACCGTGGAGGCTACGACACGGGCACCTTCAAGTGCAATTACAACTACGGACGGGTGGTCGATGTCGATTTCAGCGGCATTCGCGGTCTGCGCTGAGCCGAGTTCTGATGGCGACGGGCGGTTCATGCTTTCGACAGCATGGGCCGCCTAGTCGTATGCAATCCATACAGCGGCGCGTCGGGAATCGCGCGCTTGCGTGAGGGCCTGGTCATGACAATCTTCGCATCGCGTCCCGCTCTCGCTCTGGCTTGCACCGCCGCGCTTGCCCTGGCCGCCACGCCGGCCCTGGCGCACGGCTATCGCGGACCGTATCGTCACGACCGGATCGACGGTGGCGACGTGCTCGCTGGCCTGCTGATCATCGGCGGCATTGCCGCGATCGCCACCGCGGCGAGCAACGCCTCGAAGCGGCAGGCCGACGAGGACGAGCCGCGCTACCGCTATCCCGGGGGGCCCGATACCGACGATCGCGACGGCGGCTATGCCGACGAACGTCCCGAATATCCCGGCTCGGAATATCCCAGAGACGACAGGGCTGCGGCGCGCGGCACCCCCTGGCGCGATCTCGGCGGGCGTGACGAGGCGGTGGACATCTGCGCCGACGAGATCGAGCGCGGCGACCGGCGGATCGACAGCGTCGATACCGTCGCGCGCGAAGGCGAGGGCTATCGCGTGGAGGGCCGCATGCGCGACGGGCGCGATTTCGCCTGCGGCGTCGATGGGGATGGCCGTATCCGCAAGGTCGCCATCGACGGTCGGGCGATCATCTGACGCGCCTTCCAGGCAACCATTGACGCCCCCGGCTTCTGTGATACACGAAGGATCATAGAGGCCGGGAGAGCATCGTGAACTACGAGACGGCGGACTGGTATTCGGATGTCGCCCTGGTCGATGATCCGCATGCCTATTTCGATTTCCTGCGCGAAAAGGGTCCGGTGGTGCGCTTGCCGGGGCGCAACGCCGTCGCGGTGACAGGCTATGACGAGACCATCGCGGTCATGCTCGATGCCGAGCACTTCTCCGAGATCAACGCGGTCACCGGCGGGCTCGTCGAGCTGCCGTTCGAGCCGCACGGCGACGACATCACCGCGCAGCTCGAGGCCCATCGCAAGCAGATCGACTTCGCCGACCAGATCGTCGCCGAGGCGGGAGACCGCCACGCGGACTTGCGCTCGATCCTCTCGCGGCTGTTCACGCCGAGCCGGCTCAAGGCTTTGCAGCCGCAACTGGCGCAGACCGCCGAGGCGCTGATCGACGAATTCGCTGCCGACGGCAAAGTCGATATCGTACGCCAGTACGGCGGGCCATACGGAGCGCTGGTGATCTCCGACCTGCTCGGGCTGTCCGACAAGACGCGCAACAAGTTCCGCGATCTTCTCGGGGACGCGATTCCGGTGCCGATGAACGCCTCCAAGGAAGAGATGATGAAGAATCCCCTCGTGGGTGTCGGCAAGGATCTCTTCAAGCTCATCTCGAAGCGGCGGCTGGCCAATCACGCACTGATGCGTCCGTTGCGCGCGCTGCTGGCGCACGAGGACATTCTCAACGATCTCGCCGAAGCAACCTACCCCGACGGTTCCAAGCCCACGCTCGTCGACCTGACCGGACTGGCCGCGTTCCTGTTCGGGGCGGGGCAGGACACGACCAATCGCCTGCTCGCGAACGGTTTCAAGGTCATCGCCACGCGGCCCGACATCCAGCAGGAACTGCGCGAGGATCCCAAGCGGATCGAGGCCTTCATCGAGGAACTGCTGCGCTTCGATGGGTCGGTGAAGAGCGGCGGGCGGCTCTGCCAGAAGACCACGACGCTGGGCGGCGTCGAGATCAAGGCGGGCACGGCGATTCTCATGTCGCACATGGCCGCCAACCGCGATCCCGCCCGCTTCGCCGATCCCGGCACGTTCGACATGGACCGGCCCCGGATCAAGGAGCATCTCGCCTTCGGACGCGGACGTCATACCTGCATCGGCGCGCCGCTTGCTCGCCGCGAGGTCGCGACCAGCATCGAGCGCCTGTTGGCGCGGATGGACAACATCCGCTTGTCCGAAGCGCACCACGGGCCCGAAGGCGCGCGCCGTTTCGAATACGAGCCGACTTACGTGCTACGCGCGCTCAAGAGCCTGCATCTCGAGTTCGATCCGCTCTGAGGTGGACCTTCAGCTATCCCGCTGGCCGTAGGCGGGCAGGCCGATCGACCACTGGATCGCCGCGCCGCGCAGCGCGAAGCCCGCGCCCGTCGCCACCGCCCAGGTGAGCCAGATCGGAAAGCCGAGGAACCAGCCGATCGCCGCCAGGCTCGCCGAAAGCGCAGCGGCGGTCACGTAGATTTCGTGCCGCATGAGGATCGAGGGGCGACCCGCGACGACGTCGCGGATGATCCCGCCGACGCAGCCGGTGACGATGCCCATCAGGATGGCGGTGACGAAAGGCAGTTCGAAGCGTAGCGCCTTGACCGTGCCGAGCACGGCATAGGCGGCAAGGCCCGCCGCGTCAGCCCAGGCGAGCAGCCGCGGGCTCCACCACTTGTCGGGCGCGAACCAGACCACGAGCGCCATCAGCAGGCACGCGGGCGCGGCGAAGGGGTCCATCATCCAGAAAACCGGTGCGCCGATCAGCATGTCGCGCACGGTGCCGCCGCCGACGCCGGTGATCAGCGCGAAGAAGCACATCGTCACGAAAGTTTGCTGCTCTCGCGCGGCGACGATCGCGCCTGATAGGGCGAAGATGGCGATGCCGGCGAGGTCGAGGATCGGGGGCAAGGCAGGAAAGGCTGGTTCGGGCATCTCAGCTCACCTTGGTTAGATATGCGGCTGCAGCCTGGACTGCGGGGGCCTTGCGGGCGAATCGGTGACTTGTCTGGCTGGCCCCGCTAGGGTTTCTCACAGAAAAGGACAATCCGGGGAGCACCCAAGCATGAGAAAAACCATTGCCGCGCTTCTGCTTGCGGCCGGCGGCTGCGCGCAGGCGCCAGGAACCGTGGCGAGCGCGCCGGAACCGCCACCCTCGGAGCGCGCCGCGCAAGCGAGTGAGCCGGCCTACGACCTCGATGCCCAGCTTGCCAAGCTGGCGGTGATCGAGATGCGGCCCGAAACCGGGTTTCTCTCGGCCGAGGAACGCAAGGTCGTAAACCTGCTGATCGAAGCTTCGGACCTCATCACCCAGATTTACCTGCGGCAGCGCAGCGTCGATAATCCGCAAGTCGAAAAGGCCGTGGCGATGAACCGGCGTGCCGACCGCGACAAGCTGGTCGAGATGTTCGCCCGCAACCTCGGCCCCTGGGACGAGATGGCCGATCTCCATCCGTTCTGGGGCACGGAGCCGATGCCCGAAGGCGCGGGCTTCTATCCCCCCGACCTGACGCGCCAGGAGTTCGAAGCCTATCTCGCCGCGCATCCCGAGCAGAAGGAGGCGCTCACGAGCTGGTACACGGTGGTGCGCCGCGATGGCGACAAGCTCAAGGCCGTGCCCTATTCGGTCGAATACCGCGAGTGGCTCGAGCCCGCCGCCAGGCTGCTCGACGAGGCAGCGGCGACCACCGGCAATCCCAGCCTCGGGAAGTTCCTCTCGCTGCGCGCCAAGGCGTTCCGCACCGACGACTACTACGAGAGTGAGCTTGCCTGGATGGATCTGACGGGCACGCCGATCGAACCCGCGATCGGGCCCTACGAGGTCTACACCGACCGGCTGATGGGCACCAAGACCGCGTTCGAGAGCTTCGTCACGCTCAAGGACCCCGAAGAGTCCGCCGCGCTGGCGAAGTACAAGAACTACTTGCGCGAGATGGAAGGCAACCTGCCGATCGAGGACAAGTACAAGAACTTCGCGCGCGGCTTCGAAAGCCCGATCGCGGTGGCCGAGCAGGTCCACGGCGGCGGGGACAACATTCCCGGCAGCCAGACGATCGCCTTCAACCTGCCCAACGACGAGCGCGTGCGCGAAGCCAAGGGTGCGAAGAAGGTGATCCTCTCGAACGTGCTCGGCGCCAAGTACGAGCGGATTCTCGAGCCGATGGCGAGCCATGCGCTCAAGCCCGACCAGGCGAAGCTGGTCGCCAAGAAATACATGCAGCTCGAAACGCTGTTCCACGAGCTGTCGCACAGCCTCGGGCCCGGCACGATCACGGTCGACGGACGCCAGACCACGGTAAACGAGGAGCTGAAGGACCAGTACTCGGCGCTCGAGGAATCCAAGGCCGACGTTGCCGGCGTCTGGAACATCCTGTTCATGATGGAGAAGGGCGAACTGCCCGCTTCCGAGCGGCCGCAATTGCTCGCCACTTACTTCACCGGGATTTTCCGCGCGGTGCGCTTCGGTGCGGTCGAGGCGCACGGCAAGGGCGCGGCGGTGCAATACGGCTATCTGCGCGACAAGGGCGCGTTCACCTGGGACCCGGTGGCGAAGCGCTATGTCGTCGACGAGGCGAGGATGGTCGATGGCTTGCGCGACCTGCTGCATGACGAACTCATGCTCGAAGCCACGGGTGACTATGCCGGAACCAGGGCCTTCATGGACAAGTGGTCGCAGCTCGATGCCGAGGCGCTGGCGGTGATCGGCTCGATGGACGACATACCGATCGACATCCGACCGATCTATCCCGAGGAGATCTGAGACCGGTGCCCGGGCCGTCTCGGTTCCGGTTTCAAAGGCGGATGCGCACGTAGGCGGTCAGGCGCTGGCCGGTGTTGTCGTCGCTGAAAGGCGATGCGGCATCGGCGCGCTTGATCGAGGTGTCCGTCCACTCGATGCCGAGCGCGAGATTGCGCTGCATCCGCTCGACCGCGAGATAGTAGTCGGCATAGTCGCCGCCGGGTCTTAGCCGCGCCGCGCGGACGGGATCGCTCGTGCTCCCGAAGCTGTATCCGACACCGCCGTAGAGACTGAAAGGCGAGCCCGGTATGCCCAGGCCCGCGTTGGCGCCCAGGTGGACGTTGCTGCCGCCGATCGCGTCCTGCGAAGGAGCGAAACGGGCCCTTCCGACGAGCGAGACCGGCCCGATGAGATAGCCCGCCGAGGCCTCCACCTCGATGAAGTTCAGCTCCCCGTCGCCGTCGAAGAGGTAGCCGTTCACGCCGCCGGAAAGCTCCCATCCGGCTGATTGCACGGTGTAGCGCGGCGAGATCGTCAGCCCGAAATCGCTCCCGCCATGGCGGCTGCTGCCGCGCAGGCTGGTGACGCCCGCGTCGATCGACAACGCGGGAGAGACTGCGAGCGTGCCTTCGAGCGAGAGCGCGGCCTCGCCGTCGCTCCAGCTCAGCCCGCGCTCGCGATCGTCGGTCCGAAACTGCACCGAAGCGCCCGACTGGCGGACCGCCTGACCCGATGCCGGTGTCGCGAGGATCGCGCACAGGAGGATCGTGGCGGCTGTGGTCGGGTATCGCATCAAGCTATGCCGGTATCAGTTCGTGGCGAATTTGCGGGCGGCGTCGATTGCCGCAAGGGCTGCGCCGCGGTCATCCCTTGCCGCAGAGGCAAGGAAGGCGTCAATCGTGTCGGCGCGGCTTTCAACCAGGTCGCGGGCCTGCGCGTCCTGATCGCGGCATTGCCCATGGGACACGTTCGAGATCTTTTTCCTGGCGGGCAACACGGTGGTCAGGCCTCCCGCCGCGCCGTTCGCCGCAATGGTCCGCTCGACCATCATCTGCGCGTGCACCACGCAGCGCTTGGTGCTGCGGCGGGTGGGCGGAGACGTGCCGATGGTCTTGGAGTCGATCTCGATCGCGGCGCGATAGTGCACGTCGTAAGTGGTGCCGCCGCGTTCGACGCTGTCCGAATGCGATGCCGCCGGTGCCACCGCGACGGCGAGGAGCCATCCTGCCGATACGCTCATAACTTCTCTCCCTTTGTCTTATATTTTAAGCACATGTGCTCAAAATATGGACGAGGACCTATGCGGGAGGTGCTTCTCGAATATTGCCATCGAGTGAGTTCGGATGGCCCGCGTCTTCCGGTTCGAGCGAAGGGAAAGGGGGGGCGCTAATCTATAGCGCCACGGTGATGAAGGCGGTCACCGTGGCCACCGACAGCAGCGTCGAGACGAGGATCACCTGCGCGGTCAGCTTTGCCTCGCGGCGATAGAATTCGGCCAGCATGAACGGTCCCGTCCCGGTCGGCAGGGCGGCGATGAGCACGGCGGTGTTCGTGAGAAACGGCGAGAGTCTGAAGACCTGCGTCGCCAGCAGCCATGTCAGTGCGGGCTGCACGATCAGTTTGAGCGCGACGAGTTGTGCGACCACGCCCGGCCGGGTGTGCCGGGCATTGTCGGCAACCATGCCTCTCGCATCGATCCGGCTTGAAGCGAGGAACAGGCCCAGCGCCACCAGCGCGCTCGGCGCGGCGGCGTTGGCGAGCAGTTCCACGGATCGGGCAAGCGGCGTGGGCATCGAAAATCCCGATAGCGGGAAGAAGGCCCCGAACAGCGGCGCGAGCACGATCGGATTGCGCATGACCCGCATGATCACCGTCCGCGCGATCGCGCCGGGATGGTCGCCGTGCTGAAGCCCGACTTCGATCACGATGATCGCCACCGCGAAGATCAGGCAGATGGTGAGGATCGAGGCGATCAGCGTCGGCGCCAGCCCTGCGTCGCCGAACACCGCGAGCAGCAGCGGCAAGCCGATGTAGGCGGTATTTGCGTAGCCGGCGGCAAGTCCGTCCACGGCCGCATCGGCGAGTGGCACGCTCACGCGGCGACGCAGGAAGACGGTTCCGGCATAGACGGCGAACGAAGCGAGACCGAAGGCGCCGATGAAACCGGGCTGCCAGATCGCCTCGATATCGGCGGAGGCGACGACGTCGAAGAGCAGCGCGGGCAGCGCCAGATAGACGACGAAGCGGTTGATCTCGCTCGTCGCGGCCGGGCCGAGCACGCCGATCGTGCGCGCGAGCCAGCCAGCCAGGATGATGCCGAAAACCGGCAGGACCAGAAGGAACGTGGAGAGCAAGGCGAGTCCGTCGATGAGGCGCGTGAGTGGGTTCAGTCGACGGCGAAGAGCTGGCCGATGTCGTGGAAGGCCTTCATCTCGATCGCGTTGCCGCTGGGGTCGCGGAAGAACATCGTCGCCTGCTCCCCCGGCTCGCCGCGAAAGCGGAGGTGCGGTGCGATAACGAAGTCGACTCCGCGATGCTCGAGCCGTGTTGCGAGCGCCTCCCACTCGGCCATGTCGAGGACGATGCCGAAATGCGGCACCGGCACGTCGTGGCCGCCGACCGCGTTGCGAGCCGCGTCGCCCGAACCGGGAGCGAGGTGGGCGACGATCTGATGGCCGAAGAAATCGAAATCGATCCAGTGATCCGAGCTGCGCCCCTCACGGCATCCGATCACCCCGCTCCAGAAGTCCCGCGCCTCGGCGAGATCGCGGACCGGAAAGGCCAGGTGGAAAGGGCGCAGTTCCGGCACGGATCAGGAGGCGACGTCGCTCGGCGCGGCGGCAACCTGAAGGCGGAAGCGCATGCGCGAGACATAGGGCGCCGCGTTGCCGTCGGGTGTCGTGAACACGTCGTGGGGCACGACGTCGGCATTCGCGCAGACGGCTTGAATCACGGGAGACGGCTCGTCGCCGACATCGGGGCCGCAATCGGTCACCTCGCCCGCCTCGTCGATGGCGATCACGACCAGGGCATCGAGCGTCTCCATGCCCGGCGGCAGGGCGTTGACCTCGAGGATGGCGTCGGGTTTGCGCAGCGTGTCGATCGCGGTCCTGGTCGGCGTGCCCGGGATGAACATGCGGTAGACGTCGCGCTCCATGAACCAGGCCGGCTCGCCATTGGCGAAGTGCGCCGGCTCGTGGCGCTTGGTCTCGTAGATCTTGCAGATCTCGTCGGCGAGTTCGGCATCGCCGAAGGTGTCGAGTTTCTCGCAGCGTACCAGCTTGCCCTTGGGATCGACGACGACATCGGCGAGGATCGCGGCCGACTTGCCCATTTCGAGCGCCTTGTCGGGGTAGTCGTTGAGCTTGATGCTGTAACCGGGCGCGGCGAGCGACGCGGCGGCAAGCAGAGAGAAGAACGGCATGGCAATCTCCATCCGACGGGGCCGCCAATCTAGCGGCGAACCCCGCCGACGCAACGCTTTGCCGAGCGCCGCGCGATCAGGTGTGGATCGGCTTGCCCTGCACCGCCATCGCCGCTTCCTTGACCGCTTCCGAGTGCGTCGGATGGGCGTGGCAGGTATAGGCGATGTCCTCGCTGGTGGCGCCGAATTCCATGGCCTGGGCCGCTTGCGCGATCATCGTGCCGGCGACGCTGGCGATGCACCAGACGCCCAGCACGCGGTCGGTCTCGGCATCGGCGATGACCTTCACGAAGCCGTCCGGCTCGTGATTGGTCTTGGCGCGCGAGTTGGCAAGCATCGGGAACTTGCCGACCTTGACCGCGCTCTTGTCGCCGCCCGCCTTCTCGATCGCGGCTTCCTGGGTCAGGCCGACGCCCGCGATCTCGGGGTAGGTGTAGACGACGCTGGGGATGACGTCGTGGTTCACGATGCCGGTCAGCCCGGCGATGTTCTCGGCGACCGCGATGCCCTCGTCCTCGGCCTTGTGCGCCAGCATCGGGCCGGGGATGACGTCGCCGATCGCCCAGACGCCGTCGACCTTGGTGGCGAAATCGTGGTCGGTTTCGATCTGGCCGCGCTGGTTGGTCTCGAGGCCGATCTTGTCGAGGCCCAGGCCCTCGGTGTTGGGTCGGCGGCCGATCGAAACGAGCACGCAGTCGGCGCTGAGCGTCTCGCTGTCGCCGCCCGCTGCGGGTTCGAGCGTCAGCGTTGCTTTCTTGCCCTTCACGCTCACGCCGGTGACCTTGGTCGAGAGCTTGAGTTCCATGCCCTGCTTCTTGAAGATCTTCGCGGCTTCCTTGCGGACTTCGCCGTCCATCCCGGGCAGGAGCTGGTCGAGGAACTCGACCACGGTGACCTCGGCGCCGAGGCGGCGCCAGACCGAACCCAGTTCGAGGCCGATCACGCCGCCGCCGATGACGACCATCTTCTTGGGTACGGCCGGAAGTTCGAGCGCGCCGGTGCTGTCGACCACCACGCCCTTCTTGTTGTCGATCTCGACATTGGGCAGCGGGGTTACCGACGAGCCGGTCGCGATGACGATGTTCTTGGCGGTGTGAGTCTTGTCGCCGACCTTGACGGTGTGCGCGTCCTCGAAGACGGCATAGTCCTTGAGCCAGTCGATCTTGTTCTTCTTGAACAGGAACTCGATGCCGCCGGTGAGACCCTTCACCGCATCGCGGCGCTGGCCGTGCATCGTGTCGAGATCGAGCTCGGGCGTGACCTTGATGCCCATCTTGGCCATCGCGCCGTTCGCCGCCACCTCGAAATACTCCGAAGCGTGCAGCATCGCCTTGGAGGGAATGCAGCCGACGTTGAGGCAGGTGCCGCCCAGCGTCTCGCGGCCTTCCGCACAGGCCGTCTTGAGGCCGAGCTGCGCCGCGCGGATCGCGGCGACGTAGCCGCCGGGGCCGGCGCCGATGACGAGGACGTCGTAGTCGTATTCAGCCATTAGTCTTCCCTCAGAGGTCGATGAGGAGCCGCGTCGGGTCCTCGATCGCTTCCTTGATGATCTTGAGCGCGGTGACCGCCTCGCGGCCGTCGATCAGGCGGTGGTCGTAGGACAGCGCGACATACATCATCGGCTTGATCACGACCTCGCCGTTCACCGCGACCGGACGGTCCTCGATACGGTGAAGGCCGAGCACCGCCGACTGCGGCGGGTTGATGATCGGCGTCGACATCAGCGAGCCGAACACGCCGCCGTTGGAGATAGTGAAGGTGCCGCCCTTCATGTCGTCCATGGTGAGCGTGCCGTCCTTGGCCTTCTTGCCGTAATCGGCGATCGCCCTTTCGATCCCGGCGAACGAGAGCTGGTCGCAGTCGCGCACGACCGGAACGACTAGTCCGTTCGGGGCCGAGACGGCGACCGAGATATCGACGTAGTCGTGATAGACGATCTCGTCGCCCTCGATATAGGCGTTGGCCGAGGGAACGTCCTTGAGCGCCAGGACCGAGGCCTTGGCGAAAAAGCTCATGAAGCCGAGGCGAATGCCGTGCTTCTTCTCGAATACGTCCTTGTACTTGTTGCGCGCCTCGATCACGGCGGACATGTCGACGTCGTTGAACGTCGTCAGCAGCGCGGCGGTATCCTGCGCGCTCTTGAGCCGCTTGGCGATCGTCTGGCGCAGGCGCGTCATCTTGACGCGCTCCTCGCGGCGCTCGCCCGCGGCGGAGGGCGCCGGGGCCGACGCGGTCGCGGCGGGTGAGGGCTCGGCGGTCTTCGCCTGCGCGGCGGCGATCACGTCTTCCTTGGTGATCCGACCGTCCTTGCCGGTGCCTTTCACCTTGGCCGGGTCGATGCCGTATTCGAGCACCGCGCGGCGCACCGCGGGCGAGAGCACTGTCGCACTGCCCGAGGCTTCCTCGGCGGGTGCGGAGGCCGGAGCGGGCGAGGGCGCCGGGGCGGGCTCGTCCTTCTTCGCGGTGGGTTTTGCGGCGGGCTTGCCTTCGCCTTCCTCGATCGTGGCAATGATCGCATCGACGGTGACGGTATCGCCTTCGCCGAACTTCTGCTCGCCCATGACGCCCGCTTGCGGCGCGAGGACGTCGACCGCGACCTTGTCGGTCTCGAGGCTGGCGATCGCCTCGTCAGCGGCGACGGCTTCTCCGGGCTGCTTCAACCATTGGCCGATGGTGGCCTCGGAAACGGATTCCCCGAGCGTCGGGACCTTGACTTCGATCGACATGAACTACCTCAAGCCTTCTGCTTGCGTCGGATTTCGGAGCGGACCGAGAGGCCCAGCGCGTCGGCGACGAGCGCCGCCTGCTCGGCCGCATGGCGTTTGGCGAGGCCGGTCGCGGGCGACGCGGCGACATGCCGCCCGGCATAGCGCACGCGTCCGACCTCGACGCCCGCCTGCTCGGCGGCGTCCTCGATCTGCGAGTTGACGAAGAACCATGCGCCGTTGTTGCGCGGTTCCTCCTGGCACCAGACCACTTCCTCGAGCTTCTTCATGCGCGAGAGGCGAAGCGCCAGCGGCTCGCCGGGGAAGGGGTAGAGCTGCTCGAGTCGGATGATCTGGACGTCTTCGATGCCCGCGGAATCGCGCGCCTCGATGAGATCGTAGGCCACCTTGCCCGAGCACAGGATGACCCGGCGGGTCTCCTCGTCGGCGGCGGGACTGGGGTCCGACAGGATGCGGAAGAAGTGCCCCTCGCCGACGAAGGCGTCGGCAGAGGACTTCGCCATCGGGTGACGCAGCAGCGACTTGGGCGTCATGATCACCAGCGGCTTGCGGAACGGCCGGTGCATCTGGCGGCGCAGGACGTGGAAGTAGTTCGCCGGGCTGGTGATGTTGCAGACCTGGATGTTGTCCTGCGCGCAGAGCTGCAGGAAGCGCTCGAGACGAGCGGACGAGTGCTCGGGACCCTGGCCCTCGTAGCCGTGCGGCAGCAGCATCACCAGGCCGTTGGCGCGCAGCCACTTGGCCTCGGCGGCGGCGACGTACTGGTCGATGATGATCTGCGCGCCGTTGGCGAAGTCACCGAACTGCGCTTCCCAGAGCACGAGCGTCTTCGGGTCGGCGCTGGCATAGCCGTATTCGAAACCAAGCACGCCGTATTCCGACAGCGTCGAATCGAGCACTTCGAAGGTGCCGTGCGGCAGGCCGGCGAGCGGCACGTACTTGCGCTCGTCGTTCTGGTCGACCCAGACCGCGTGGCGCTGGCTGAAGGTGCCCCGCCCCGAATCCTGGCCCGAGAGGCGTACGTTGTAGCCTTCGGAGATGAGGCTGCCGAAGGCGAGCGCTTCGGCGGTGGCCCAGTCGATTCCCTCGCCCGACTTGAACATCTCGCGCTTGGCGTCGAGCACGCGGCCCAGCGTGCGGTGAATGGTGACATCCTCGGGCACGGTGGTCAGCGTGCGGCCGAGACTGTCGAACAGCTTCTGCTCGATCCCGGTCGGGATGTTGCGCCGCGCGGATTCGGGATCGATCGGCTTGTTGAAGCCGCTCCAGTGGCCGGCGAACCAGTCCGCCTCGTTGGCCTTGTAGCTCTTGGCGGCCTCGAACTCCTGGTCGAGATGCTCGATGAACTTGGCCTCGGTCTCCTCGACGAAGCCGGGTTCGATGACGCCTTCTTCCTCGAGCCGCTTGCCGTAGATCGCGCTGACCGGCGGATGCTTGCGGATCTTCGCGTACATCAGCGGCTGGGTGAAGCTGGGCTCGTCGCCCTCATTGTGGCCGAAGCGGCGATAGCACCACATGTCGATGACGACGTCGCGGCCGAAGGTCTGGCGATAGTCGATCGCGAGCTTGCAGCAGAAGGTGACCGCTGCCGGATCGTCGCCGTTGACGTGCAGGATCGGCGCCTGCACGCCCTTGGCCACGTCCGACGGATAGGGCGAATTGCGCGCGAAATTCGGCGTCGTGGTGAAGCCGATCTGGTTGTTGATGACGAAGTGGATACAGCCGCCGGTGTTGTAGCCGCGCACGCCCGAAAGGCCGAAGCACTCCCACACGATGCCCTGTCCGGCGAAGGCCGCGTCGCCGTGGATCAGTACGGGGAGCACTTCCTTGTGTCCGGCGTTGGGGCCGATGTCGTCTCCGATATCGTCGCGCAGGGTCTGGTAGGCGCGAACCTTGCCGAGCACGACGGGATCGACCGTCTCGAGGTGCGACGGGTTGGGCATAAGGCTCATGTGCACCTTGATCCCGTCGAACTCGCGGTCGGTGGAGGTGCCGAGGTGGTACTTCACGTCGCCCGAGCCGCCGACATCCTCGGGGTTGGCGGTGCCGCCCGAGAATTCGTGGAAGATCACCTTGTAGGGCTTGGCCATCACGTTCGCGAGAACGTTGAGGCGGCCGCGGTGGGCCATGCCGTAAACGATCTCGCGCACGCCGAGCTGGCCGCCGTACTTGATCACCGATTCGAGCGCGGGGATCATCGCCTCGCCGCCGTCGAGACCGAAACGCTTGGTGCCGACGTACTTCTTGCCGAGGAACTTCTCGTACTGCTCGCCACGGATCACGGCCGAGAGCATCGCCTTCTTGCCGTTGACGGTGAACTCGATCTCCTTGTCGGCGCCTTCCATGCGTTCCTGGAGGAAGCGGCGCTCCTCCACATCGGCGATATGCATGTATTCGAGGCCAACGGTGCCGCAGTAGTTGTGGCGCAGGATCTCGACGAGCTCGCGCACCGTCGTCCATTCGAGGCCGAGGTTGCCGCCGACGTAGACCGGGCGGTCGAGCGCGGTGCCGGTGAAGCCGTGATATTCCGGTGTCAGGTCCTTGGGCAGTTCGCGGCTGGTCAGGCCCAGCGGATCGAGATTGGCGCCGAGGTGGCCGCGCACGCGATACGTGCGGATCAGCATCATGGCGCGGATCGAATCGGCCGCGGCTTCCTCGATCCGGCTCTCGTCGATCGCGACGCCCGACTTCTTGGCCGAGGTCTTCAGCGCCGATTGCAGGGTGGTGGGGTCGAGAGCCTGGGTGAGATCATCCTCGAATCCGCCGCCCACCTGGGGCCAGTTGGCGCGCTGCCAGCTCGGACCCGGCTGGGGGTCATCGGGAAGGAAATCGAAACTCTCGTCGCCCATGACATGACCTTTCAGCGCCCAAAAATCGGCGCAAGTTCGAACAGGTTACCGGCGGGCTTCAGGATGCCGGTGTGACGTCTTGTGCCCGCCTTGTCGTTTCGCCCCCGCGAATGACGGGATCAGGCAACTTCCTTGAGCAAACCCTCGAGGGTCACGCCCAGTTCCGACGGCGAGGGCGAGACGCGGATGCCCGCATCTTCCATCGCCGCGATCTTGTCCTCGGCGCCGCCCTGACCGCCCGAGACGATCGCGCCGGCGTGGCCCATGCGGCGTCCCGGAGGGGCGGTGCGGCCCGCGATGAAGCCGACCATCGGCTTCTTGCGGCCGCGCTTGGCCTCGTCCTTGAGGAACTGCGCCGCTTCCTCTTCGGCCGAGCCGCCGATCTCGCCGATCATGATGATCGATTCGGTCGCGTCGTCGGCCAGGAACAGCTCGAGCACGTCGATGAAGTTGGTGCCGTTGACCGGGTCGCCGCCGATGCCGACAGCGGTGGTCTGGCCGAGACCCGCGTTGGTGGTCTGGAACACCGCTTCATACGTGAGGGTGCCCGAACGCGAGACGACACCAACCGAGCCCTTAGAGAAGATGTTGCCGGGCATGATGCCGATCTTGCACTCGTTCGGCGTGAGCACGCCGGGGCAGTTCGGGCCGATCAGACGCGACTTCGAGCCGGTCAGCGCGCGCTTGACCGGGATCATGTCGAGCACCGGGATGCCTTCGGTGATGCAGATGATCAGCTCGATCTCGGCGTCGATCGCCTCGAGGATCGCGTCGGCCGCGCCCGCGGGCGGAACGTAGACGCACGAAGCGGTGGCGCCGGTCGCGGCCTTGGCCTCGTGAACCGAGTTGAACTGCGGCAGTCCGAGGTGCTCGGTGCCGCCTTTGCCGGGAGTCACCCCGGCGACCATCTTGGTGCCGTAGTCGAGCGCGGCCTGGGTGTGGAACGAACCCGTCGAGCCCGTCATGCCCTGGGTGATGACCTTGGTGTTCTTGTCTACGAGGATCGACATGGGTGCTTTCCTGTTTCCTGTCCTTGCCTGCCGCCCTTCGCGGGCTCGCTGCGTCCAAGGGAATTTGCGTGGATTGCGAAACTGGCGGGATGACTAGTCCGCTGATCCACGCCTGACGGAATTACGCGAGGCTCTCGTCGATGCCCTTGCAGGCCGCGACCAGTTCCTTCACCGAATCGATGGAGACCTGAAGGCCGGCCTTGGCGGTCTCGTTCAGCTCGATCTCGATCACTTCCTCGACGCCGCCGGCGCCGATCTTCACGGGCACGCCGACGTAAAGGTCATCGACCCCGTACTGGCCGGTGAGGTGCGCGGCGCAAGGCAGGATGCGCTTCTGGTCGAGCAGGTAGCTCTCGGCCATCGAGATCGCCGAGGCGGCCGGAGCATAGAAGGCCGAGCCGGTCTTGAGCAGGCCGACGATCTCGCCACCGCCGCCGGCGGTGCGCTTGACGATCGCGTCGATCTTTTCCTGCGTGGACTTGCCCATCTTGATGAGGTCGGGGACGGGGATGCCCTTGACCGTCGAGTACTCGACGATCGGCACCATGGTGTCGCCGTGGCCGCCGAGCACGAACGAGGTCACGTCGCGAACCGAAACGCCGAATTCCCAGGCGAGGAAGGTGGAGAAGCGCGCCGAATCGAGCACGCCCGCCATGCCGACCACCTTGTTGTGCGGCAGGCCGGAAAATTCGCGCAGCGCCCAGACCATCGCGTCGAGCGGGTTGGTGATGCAGATCACGAAGGCATCGGGGCAGTTGTCCTTGATGCCTTCGCCGACCGACTTCATCACCTTGAGGTTGATGCCCAGCAGGTCGTCGCGGCTCATGCCGGGCTTGCGCGGCACACCGGCGGTGACGATGACGACGTCGGCACCCGCGAGATCCTTGTAGTCGTTGGTGCCGGTGATGAAGGCATCGAAGCCCTCGACGGGGCCGCACTGCGACAAGTCGAGCGCCTTGCCCTGCGGAATGCCCTCGGCGATGTCGAACAGGACGATGTCGCCCATTTCCTTTTGCGCGGCGAGGTGGGCGAGCGTGCCGCCGATGTTGCCTGCGCCGATTAGAGCGATCTTCTTGCGAGCCATGGTCCGTTTCGATCCTTCACGCTGGGGCGGGACCGCCTCAACTCTACGGCCACAGCCCTGTCCCGCGGCGGGCAGTCGCCGTCAGTTCTTGGCGGTCACCTAGGCGCGAACGTAGCGCTTTGCAACCGCGAAACGGATGCAAGCGGCAATCGGGATCGAGTTAAAATGATAATAGTTTGCAATAGCAAAAAGGCAAGCGCGCGGTTGTCGCGATATCGTTCGTTGAAGCGCGATCCACCGATCACCGGCTAGTGTGCGGCCCGGTTCGAGACCTTGCGGGCCAGTCGCTCGGCCATTCGCCGGTCCAGAGTGCGGCACACGCCCAGCCACCAGGCGTAGGACGAGGCGTCTCCCGTGCGGTCGGCTTCGATGGCTTCGCGCCGCGCCTGCTCGGCGGCGGACAGCCCGTGGACGGCGAAGTGCCGCAGCGCTGCGACGAGTTGCCCGGCGTTGGTCTCGGGCGGCTCCGCACGGTTGTCGTTCGCGGCGCAGAGCGAGACCGAAACGTAGCGTCGGCCGGGCCGGCTCGACCAGCCCCAGGTGCGCGCGGTGGCAAAGCGGATCGTCATTTGCGGGGCACTTCCATTCCGTCTCGAAGAGCGTGCAATCTATCGCTCCGGGGCTAAGCCTTCATGAGAGCTTTTGGTTGCCTAAGTGTTGATTTCGCGCCGGGAATCGGCATCGTCGATCACGATGTCGGGCTGGCGATCCAGCGCCCGCTGTTGCGGTACTCCTCCTTGATCCCCGTCGCATCGGGAAGCTTCTCGCCGACGTACCGGCTGTCGCCGCCGCGCTCGCGCTGCTCGGCGGTGTAGCGCGGCGGCGCGCTCTGCGCCGGTGCCAGCGCGGCGTCGGAGCGCAGCGAGACGCTGGCGGCTTGCGCGCGGGCCTGCGCCTGCTCTTCTTCGTAGGCTTTTTGCAGCGCGACCGGATCGAGGGCATCGCTTGCGGCAGTCGCGGCGGCATCGCCGGCGAAGCGGTGCGGCGCGGCCACGGGTTCACCGCCGGCATAAGCAAAGCGGAAGGTCGAGGACCGGCCTGCCGCGCCGCGGAAGCTGTAGAAGCGATGCGCGCCGATCGTCGTCAGGTAGTGCAGGCTCGGCGCCCAGTACGGGTTGACCTGGACCGTGTGGTAGTGCGTCGCCAGGCCGACGGGCGCGTAAACCGATCCCGCCAGCGCGGCGCGCGCGACCGCTTCGGCGCGATACCAGAACATCCGGTTCGGCCGCCGCGCGAGCGAGCCGTCGCAGGTGAACGAGAACTGGCAGCCGCTGGCCCGCTCCGACCCCTGATAGACGACGCCGCACACCGTTCCCGGATAAGAAGGATGCGCGACGCGGTTCAGCACCACTTGCGCCACCGCGCGCTGGCCGGCATCGGCCTCGCTCGCGGCTTCGTAATAGATCGCTGCGGTCAGGCACTGCTCGGCGCGGCGGCGGTCTACCCCCGAATTGTCGACGCGCAACGCGCGCGCGATCGGCTCGGCGACACCGTCTTCGCTCGTGGGGGCGGGCTCGGCGTCCGAATGGATGTCTTCGCCCAGACGCGGCGCAGTGGTCTCGAGCTCGAGGTAATAGAACGCCGAGCCGGGAAAGCTCAGGCCCGCCTGCTCGAAGGGCATCGGCTGTAATTCGCTGTCGCTGGCCACCGCGTCGCCGATGTTGAAGCGATCCCAGTCCTGCGGCTCTGCGAAAGCGGGCAAGGTCACCGCGGCCAGCAGGCCGACCGCCGCCGAGGCGCGCCGGCGTCCCTTGCGGCGCCGCGAGCGCCCGCCGCGTGCGAACCGCGCGACGAAGTCGCGCGGTCTCGGTTCGGCGTCGGGGATGCTCTGGGCGGTCATTCGGTCCTGTTCGTCGTGGCGGCAGGGACTGCCGATATCGTGTCGTGGACTTCGGCGCAGCAGCGCATTCCCGATCGTGCCGAAGCGGTACACCGCACCGCGATAGCGTGAATGGGTTAACAAGCCCGGCGCGCTTGCCAGTCTCGTCCGGCGGATGTATCGGGCGCGCCACGTCACGGGTTTGGCGCCTTCGCGCGCCACGAAGAGGGAAGCCGGTGGAATGCCGGCGCTGCCCCCGCAACTGTGACCGGGGAGCGCGTTCCCACACAGCCACTGGCCTTTCGCGGCCGGGAAGGCGGGGGCGAGCATAGATCCGGGAGCCAGGAGACCTGCCCGTCGACAGTCGTTCCGCGCCGGGCGGGGTGAGCCGGTTAGCAGCGAGTCGCGTCCGCAAGGCGCGGCCTCAGCCATGAACGGCATTTCGTTCAAGGTTGGAGGTTCGCCCGTGAAATATCTGTTTCTGCTGAGTTCTGCTCTGGTCGTCGCAAGTCCCGCGATGGCCCAGGAAAGCGACATCGTGCTTGCCGACCGCGTTCGTGATGACCTCATCACAGTGACCGCGACTGGGACGGGACTGGTGCTGACCGAGACGGGACAGGCAATCAGCGTGATCGGCGGCGACGAGATCAATTCGATTCAGGGCCCCGACATCGCTCGCGTGCTCGAACGGCTTCCCGGCGTGACCCTCGCGCGCAACGGCGGCCTCGGCGGCTTTACCGGGCTCTTCGTGCGCGGCGCCAATTCACAGCAGGTGCTCGTGCTGGTTGACGGCGTGCGCGTGGCGGACGTCGCGGCGCCGGGCGGCGGCTTCGACTTCGGCAATCTCGCCAGCGGGCCGATCGGCAAGATCGAGCTGCTGCGCGGCTCGAACAGCGTCGCCTGGGGCTCCGAGGCGATCGGCGGCGTGGTCGCCGTGACGACTCGCGAGTTGGAGGGTGTCGAGGCCAGCGCCGAGTACGGCGCGCGCGACAGCGTCGACGGGCAGGTCAACGGCGGCCTCGTCGGCGAGCGCTACGCCGTCTCGCTGGGAGGCGGCTATACCCGCACCGACGGCATTTCGCAGGCGGCCACCGGCAGCGAGGCGGACGCCTATCGCCAATGGCGCGGGCACGGCCGCGCGCGGGTCGATCTCGCGCCCGGGCTCAGCGCCAGGCTCGTCGGCCGCTATATCGACAGCAAGCTCGACATCGACGGCTATCCGGCGCCCGCATACACCTTCGCCGATACCCCCGAGTACCAGAAGTCGCGGGAATGGGGCGGGCGCGCAGGGCTTTCCTATGACACCGACGCGCTGAGCATCCAGGCGGACTACCAGCTTTCGGACACGCGCCGCCGCTACTACGATCCCACGGTCTCGAACACGCCGACGTCGCAGACGCACGGCCGCGCCGAGCGCGCCGAGATGCGCGGCAAGCTGGCACTTTCCGGGCCGCTGCGGCTCGACTTCGGCGGCGATCACGAATGGTCGCGCTTTGGTGACGGCAACCAGATCGCGAAGGCCCGGCTCGCCAGCGGTCACGGCCTGCTCGGCTGGTACGGCGATGTCGTCAATGTCGCGGCCGGGCTGCGCTACGACGATCACTCGCGCTTCGGCGGCGCCTGGACCTTCGGCGCCAACGGCAGCGTGACGTTCGCGCCGGGCTGGCGGCTGCGCGCCTCCTTCGGCGAGGGCTTCAAGACGCCCACGCTCTACCAGCTCTTCTCCGAATACGGGAACCCGGCGCTCTCGCCCGAGCGCAGCCGCAGCTACGACGCGGGGATCGAATACGGCGACCGCAATGGACCGCTGCACCTCGCTGCAACCGTCTTCCGCCGCGATACGCGCAACCTGATCGACTACGTCTCGTGCTTCTCGGCGAGCGATGCGCTGTGCGAGGACGGGCGCTACGGTTTCTACGCCAATGTCGGCAAGGCGCGCGCGAGCGGCGTCGAGCTGGAGATGGGCGCGCAAGTCTCCGAGCGGCTGCGTGCACAGGCCGCCTACACCTATCTCGAAGCGACCGACCGCACCGAAGGCGGCGTCAATCGCGGCAACGACCTCGCGCGCCGGCCGCGTCATGCGGTGACCGTCTCGATGGACTGGACCGCGCCGGTCTTCGGGCTCAAACTCGGCGGCGATATCCGCATGGTGGGCGACAGTTTCGACAACGCAGCGAACTCGACGCGTATCGACGGCTACGCGCTCGGCACGCTGCGCGCGGCGCTTCCCGTCACCGAGGCGATCGAGCTCTATGGCCGCATCGAGAACGTGACCGACGCCGACTACGCAACGACCGCAGGCTACGGCACGCCGGGCCGCTCCGCCTTCATCGGGGCGCGAGCGCGTTTCTGATGCGCTGGGCAGCGGCCTTTCCGGCGCTGCTGCTGCTGCTCGCGGCCTGTTCCAACGCGGCGGCGCCCGAGGGTGGCGCGCGCCATCCGACGATCGTTTCGCTCAACCCGTGCAGCGACGCGGTGCTTGCCGAGGTGGCGGCGCCCGGGCAGTTGCTGGCGATCTCGCACTACAGCCATGACCCGGCTTCGAGCTCGATGGATATCGATCTCGCGCGGCGGTTTCCCTCGGTTTCCGGCTCGGTCGAGGAAATCGCCGCGCTGTCGCCCGACGTCGTCGTCGCCGGGACCTTTCTTCCGCCCTCCAGCACCGCCGCGCTTGAGAAGCTCGGGATTCGCGTAATGAAGGTTTCGATTGCCCGCAACGTCATGGAAAGCGAGGGGCAGGTGCGCGAGTTGGCAAAGCTCGTGGGCGCGCCCGAAAAGGGCAGGGAACTGGTCGCATCGATGGAAGCAGCACTGAACAGGGCCGCGCCGGCCAAAGGCGCGCCGGCGGTCCCGGCAATCGTATGGCAATCGGGCGGCATTGTCGCGGGAGACGACTCGCTTGTCGCCGACCTGCTGCGCCGCACCGGCTTCGCCAACGCCGCTGCCGCGCGCGGGCTGGGGCAGGCCGACTACTTGCCGCTTGAATCGATCGTCGCCGAGCCGCCGCGCGTCATCCTCGCGGCGGGCGACGGCGCATCGCAGGAAAGCCGCATGCTGCGCCACCCCGCGCTCGCCGGTTTGTCCGGCACCGAGCGGGCAAGCTTCGAATCGTCGCTGCTGTGGTGCGGCGGTCCCACCGTGATCCGCGCCGCCGAGCGTCTCGCGCAAGTGCGCCGAGGGCTCGAAGCGAAGCCGGGGACATGAGCTACCGCCTGTCTGGCGCGCTCTTGCTCGCGCTCGCTCTTCTCGTGCCGATCTCGCTTCTCGCCGGGCGCGTCTGGATCGATCCGTTCGATCCGCAGACACGCAATGCGGCGGTGATCCTGTTCGAACTGCGCCTGCCGCGCGCCGCGCTGGCGCTGTGTGTGGGCGCGGGCCTCGGCGCGGCGGGAGCGGCGATGCAGGGCTACTTGCGCAATCCGCTCGCCGATCCGGGCCTGTTCGGCATCGCCCCGGGCGCGGCGCTGGGTGCGGTGCTGAGCTTCTGGACCGGCTACGCGGCCTCGGCGTGGCTGCTGCCGATCTTTGCGCTTGTCGGCGCGGCGGGCGCGATGGCGCTGCTGGCCGTGATCGCCGGACGCGATGGCGGCATCGCGCTGTTCACGCTCGTAGGGCTGATGATCGCCAGCCTCGCGGGTGCGCTGATGAGCCTTGCCATCTCGCTTTCGCCGACGCCCTTCGCGATGAGCGAGATCGTGATCTGGCTGATGGGCGCGCTTTCGGACCGGAGCTGGCGCGAAGTGACGATCGCGGCGCCGCTCACGCTCGCGGGGATCGCGCTCCTGATCGCGGCGGGCCGCAGCCTCGACGCGCTGACGCTGGGCGAACAGGCAGCGCGCTCTCTCGGCGTCGAGCCCCGGCGCCTCCAGATCCTGCTCATCGCAGGCGTCGGACTGACCGTTGGCGCGGGTGTGGCCGTGGCGGGGATAATCGGCTTCGTCGGGCTGATCGTGCCGCATCTGGTGCGGCCGCTGACCGACCGCAGACCCTCGAGCCTGATCCTGCCGAGCGCGCTCGCGGGCGCGCTGTTGCTGCTGGTGGCCGACTGCCTGTGCCGCGTGCTGCCGCTGGCGGGAGGGGAATTGCGCCTTGGCATCGCGTTGAGCCTGATCGGCGCACCGTTCTTCCTCCACCTCCTGCTCAAGATGCGCCGGGGGCTGGCATGAGCGGGGGCGAGCTCTCCTGCGAATCGCTCGGCGTCGAGGGCCGGTTGCGCGACGTATCGCTGACGCTCGAGAGCGGCAGCGTGACCGCGATCTGCGGTCCCAACGGCGCGGGCAAATCGACGCTGCTGGGCTGTCTCGCGGGACTTGTTTCGCCAGACGCCGGTATGGTGCGCGTCGGCGGCCAAAGGCTGGACGAGGTGCCTCTGTCCCGGCGGGCGCGTCGCATCGGCTATCTGCCGCAGTCGCCCGAGATCGCATGGGATGTCGCGGTCGAAGTGCTGGTTTCGCTCGGACGCATTCCGTGGAAGGGCGCGCCGCGCGGCGACGACCTGCAGGCGATCGAGCAGGCCATTTCCGAGATGGATCTCGAAAGGCTGCGCCATCGCCGCGTCTTGCAGCTTTCAGGCGGCGAGCGCGCGCGGGCGCTGATGGCGCGCGTGCTGGCGACGCGACCGAACTGGCTGCTGGCCGACGAACCGCTCGCCAATCTCGATCTCGCCCATGCCGCCGCGCTCGCGGCGCGCCTGCGTGCGCAGGCCGCGCGCGGACGCGGCGTCGTACTGGTGCTGCACGATCTGGCGACGGCGATGAATCACGCCGACCGCGTGATCGTGCTCGATCGCGGCGCGCTCGCCGCCGACGGTCCGGCGCGGACGGCCTTGTCGGAAGACACGATCTGGAAGGTATGGGGCGTCGAATGCCGCTGGCTGGGTGAGCCGGGCCGCCGCGCGCTCTCGCTCGAGTGAGGCGGCGGCCCGGCTCTCCGGGTCAGGGCGTCTCGTCGCCGCCGGCGGTCGGCTTGCGATCGTCGCCTGTCAGACCCTTGGCTTCGAGCATTGGCCCGATCCGCGGATCGCGCCCCGCGAAGTCGCGATACATCATCGCGTAATCCTTGGTGTGTCCCTCGCCGAGGAAGGTCTTGCGAATGTGTTCGCCGTTGGCGCGGCTTGGCCCGCCGTTCTCGACCACCCAGGACCAGGCGTCGTGCGCCAGCATCTCGGTCCAGATATAGCTGTAGTAGCCCGCTGCGTAACCGCCGCCCCACACGTGCCGGAAGTAAGGCGTCTTGTAGCGCGGAGGAATGACGTCGGTGGCGAGCCCGGTCGTGGCGAGCGCCTGGCGCTCGAAGGCCATCGGATCGGCCTTGGCTTGCTCGGGGGTCAACCGGTGCCACTTCATGTCGAGCATCGCGGCTTCTAGCGTCTCGCCGAAGCCGAGACCCTGGTTGAATTTCGAGGCGCGCTCGATCTTCTCGACCAGCTCTGACGGGATTGTCTCGCCGGTCTCGTGATGCTTGGCGTAGTGGCTCAGCACGGCGGGCACGGTCGCGAAATTCTCGTTGAACTGGCTGGGGAACTCCACGAAATCGCGCGCCGTCGCACTGCCCGAAAGCGAGGGGTACCGCTGGTGCGCGAACAGCGTGTGGAGCGCGTGGCCGAACTCGTGGAACATGGTCTCCACGTTGTCCCAGGTCGCCAGCGGTGGCTCGCCTTCGGCCGGCGGGGGGATGTTGAGCGTGTTGACGATCACCGGACGTTCGTCGAACAGTTCGGACTGCGGAACGAAGTTGGTCTTCCACGCGCCGCCGCGCTTGTTGGGCCGCGCGAAGGGATCGAAGTAGAACAGCGCCAGCGGCGTACCATCCGCGTCGAACACTTCGTAGACGCGGATCGTCGGGTGGTAGACCGGAATATCCTCGCGGCGCTTGAAGGTGATGCCGTAGAACTGGGTGGCGGCGTAGAACACGCCGTTCTCGAGCGTGTCGTAGACGCCGAAGTACGGCTTGATCTGCTCTTCGTCGAGGTCGTACCTCGCCTTGCGCACCTGTTCGGCGTAATAGCCCCAGTCCCACGGCTCGATCTTGATCGCGTCTCCCTGCGAGTGGGCGAAGTCCTCGAGCACCCTGGCCTCGCGATCCTGCGTGGCGCGAAGGGCGGGCACGAAGTCGTCGAGGAACCTGGCGGCGGCGGCAGGGTCCTTCACCATGCGGTCGTACATCGCGTAGGTCGCATAGTCGGGCAGGCCGAGCAGGTCCGCCTTGCGCGCGCGAAGCTGCGCCAGTTCGGTGACGATTGCGAGCGTGTCGTTCTCGCCGCCGTTCGAGGCGCGGTTGACGCTGGCCTCGAACAGCTTGCGGCGCGTTTCGCGGTTGGTGAGCGAGGCGAACTCGGGCTGCTGCGTGGTGTTGGTGATCGCCAGCACGTACTTGCCGGATAGCCCGCGCTCCTCGGCCCGCTTCTTCGCCGCCGCGATCGCGCCCGGCGAAAGCCCGTCGAGTTCCTCGGCGCTGTCGAACACCGGCGCGGCGGCATTGCTCGCCGCCGTCAGCATTTGGGAGAATGTGGTCTGCAGTTCGGCGATCCGGCCGTTCATCGTCTTGAGCTGCGCCTTCTTTTCGGCCGAGAGCAACGCGCCGCGATGCACGAAGTCGTCGTAGGTGGTCTCTAGCAGCATCGCGTCCTCGGGCGTCATCGTCATCGCCGCGCGGCGGTCGTAGACGCTCTTGACCCGCGCGAAGAGACGATCGTCGAGGTAGATGTCGTCGGTCAGCGCCGAGAGCTTGGGCGCGGTCGCCTTGTCGACGGCGTCGAGCGTGTCGTTGGTGTTGGCGCTGGTAAGCTGGCTGAATACCGCGTTGACGCGGCTCAGCATCCGACCGGCCTTCTCGATCGCGACGATGGTGTTCGCGAAGGTCGGTGCTTCGCGATTGGCCGAGATTGCCGCGATCTCGGCGCGCTTGATCGCGATCGCCTGTTCGAAGGCGGGAGCGAAATCCTCGTCGCGGATGCGGCTGAAGTCGGGCGCGTGATAGGGCAGGGCGCTCGGCTCGGCGAAGATGCCGCTCGCCTCGGGCAGGGCGGTGGACGCGGCGGGCGATTTGGCGAAGGCGGTCTGGTCCATGGCGGTCAATCCCGAAGTGAGCAGGGCGGCGAGCAGGACGGGGCGTGCGGCGGCCTTTGGCCTAATGGTCATCAAGCGGGTCTCTCCAAGAGCTTGCGCCGGGGCCGATCGCAACGGCGCACCCGGCGGAAATGGGTCGTCATCCGCTGTTCAAGAGCCAAAGCATGGCAATTGCAAGGCTGCCACGGAGATACGAAACGCGGTTTCGCCACCTGCGGAGAATGCGTCGCCACAATCGGTTCGCAGCCGGCATTTGGGCAACGATGTTACGCGTCGGATTCGAGCCATTCGAGCAGCGCGGCCATGCAATCGCGGCCAAGCTGCTTCGAACGCTCAGGGCTCCACCCCTGGCGCGGATCGGGCGCGGCGTCATGATCCTTGAACGGCATTTCCAGCGTCATCGAGACGCAGCCGAAGCGCTCTGCGAGCTGGTTGGTCGACATCGCGAGGTTGCCCTTGCCCGGCGCGGCGCTGGGATAGCCGAGCCGTGTCTGGAAATCGGGCGTGCGCCGGTCGAGGATCGCGCGGTAGCGGGCATAGCCTTCGGACTGCTCGGGCTTGAGCGAAGGAATGCCCTCGAAGCCGGCGAGGAAATTGCCTGGAATTGCCTCGTCGCCATGCACGTCCATCGCGAAGTCGACGCCGCTGGCATCCATCGCGCCGCGGATCGCGAGCACTTCGGGGGACTTCTCGGCGCTCGGGGTGGACCATTCGCGGTTGAGATTCGTGCCCGCTGCATTGGTGCGCAGATGGCCGCGCCGCGATCCGTCGGGATTGCAGTTGGGCACGACATGCAGGCGGCAGCGCCGCCGCAATTCGCGTCCAACGCTCGAAGCGGGGTCGCACAAGAGGTCGAGCGTGCCTTCCATCCACCATTCGGCCATCGATTCGCCCGGATGCTGACGCGCGTAGAGCCAGACGTGTTTCGGCCCCGCGCCCATTTCGAGGCAGTCGATCGGCTGACCGTCGAGCGACATGCCAAGACAGCGGTAATCGACTCCCGGGGCGCGCGCCGCGCGCGCGACGAGGTCGTGGTGGCGCTCCATCGAATAGGGCGCGAAATAGGCGAACCAGGCGATGTCGCTGGAAGGGGTGTAGCGGATCGTGAGCGTGCCGCCGTCGACGCCTTCGTTCCAGCGCGTTTCGGCGCGGCCCCAGAACGCGCGGTCCTCCGAGACGCAGGCGCGGTAGTTGGGCCAGCCCATCGGATAGGCGGAGCCGTCGAGGCCGGTGATGCGCAGCACGAGTTCGCGGCCCTTGCCGCCCGAGACGCGGAAATGGAACCACTGGAAGAAGTCGGAGTCGTGGTCCTTGCGGATCGCGAGGCGGGCCTCGCTGCCGTCGATGGAAAGGACTTCGATGTTGCCGGAATCGAATGCGGAGCAGATCTGGATGGCCGTCATCGCACGTAGATAGTCTCGCCGGAGCGCCCCGGAAAGTCCTTGAACAATGCCTCGGCCAGACGGCTGGCGCCAAGCGGGGGATCGGCCATCGGCGAATCGGCGCGGACCGTGAAGCTCGCGCGGCCTTCCCAGACCGCCTGGCCGGTCGCGCGGTCGCGGATCGTCACCCGCATCTGCGTCTCGACCTGCTCGGGCGGCGGTCCCGAAAGATCGATCCCGATCCCCACGCCAAGGCCCGAGCCATAGCTGCCGGTGCTTCCGCCCACACCCACCGAGACCGGCGAGCGGCGGCCGTCGGCGCGCAGCATGGCCCGCGAGATCGACAGTTCGGCGACCTGCGCGCTGGTGTCCGGCGGTGCCTGGACTTGCGCATAGCCGATCCGCTGCAACTCGCGCCGGACGGCTGCGGCATAAGTGTTGAACTCGATGCTCTCGCCATCCGCGCCGGGCGCCGGAACGACCGCGATCGCGTCGCGCGGCGCGGCCTGAAGCTCGGGGCGGTGAAAGCGCGTGACCTCGACGGGCCCCACGGGGGCGACACATCCGGGCAGGACCATCAGTCCCGCCAATGCCAGCCAGCCGATCGCTTTCATCGCATCACTTCCCTTTGGACGCCTGGCGCCGCGAGACTCCTGTCTGGGGCTTGCCAGGCGGCGTTGCAAGTCGCCCGGCGGGGAATGCGGGTCGGGGAACAGCCCAACCGGGTTTCCGGCGGCGCGGGATATTGTCGACGCCCCCGCTCCGTTCCTGCGGGGTCGGGCTACGGTTCGGCGTTGCAGCCGGGTGCTTGGCCGGATAGTCGGTGCCGATGCCTGCTCGTGGCCAAGGCTTGGAGACGGGTCTTGGCGGGGGCAGGGGCCTTGACTTCTCGCGTGGCTGCGACTAGTCGCGCGCCTTCAAATTCCGGCGGTCGGTACCGCCAACCGAAACGAGACGAGACATGAAGATTCGCAACAGCCTCAAGTCGCTCAAGGGCCGTCACCGCGATAACCGCGTGATCCGCCGCCGCGGCCGCACCTACGTCATCAACAAGACCAACCGCCGCTTCAAGGCGCGCCAGGGCTGATTCGCTGGCCGTTCCCGGTCCGCCGGGGACGAGGTCCGATCGACCTTGAAAGCCCTCGCGGATCGCGGGGGCTTTTGTCGTGTCCGGAGGGTTCGCGGTGTCCGATAGCATCAAGGCGGTCGTGTTCGACGTCGGCAGGGTTCTGATCCGCTGGGACTTGCGCGCCCTCTACGCCAAGCTCATCGACGATCCCGCCCAGCTTGAGTGGTTCGTCACACATGTCGTCACCGAGGACTGGCACTTCGAGCACGACGCCGGGCGCGACCTCGACGAGATGGTGGCCGAGCGCAAGCTGCAGTTTCCGGCTTTCGCCGACCTGATCGACGCCTACGCGACGCGCTTCCTCGAGAGCATTCCCGGACCGGTCGAGGGGACGCACGAGATCGTCCGCCGGCTCGACGCGCGCGGCGTGCCGCTTTTCGCGATCACAAATTTCGCCACCCCGTTCTGGGCCGAGTTCCGCCCGACCGATCCGCTGTTCGAGCGGTTCCGCGACATCGTCGTCTCGGGTGACGAGAAAGTCGCGAAGCCGGCCGCGCGGATCTACGAGATCGCCGCTTCGCGCTTCGGCTTCGCCCCGGCGGACATGCTGTTCATCGACGACAATCCGGCGAATGTCGCCGCTGCGCGCGCGCTGGGCTGGCATGTCCATCAATTCCACGATGCCGCGACCCTCGAAGCCGACCTGCGCGAACGCGCGCTGTTATGATCCACTGTGTGTCGTTAGAATTGACTCGCGCTATCCGGGAGGACTAAGCAAGCGTCAAACGCCATGGCAACGGGAGAGCCGCCGTGCGGGACCTCGACGACCTCGACCTCTATCACCTGCCGATGGGCGATCAGGCCATGGGCGATGATCCCTGGCCCCATTTCGACGCGGCGCGGGCGCGCCACCCATGGCTCGCGTGTTGGGACGAGTTCGGCTACGTTTTCACCGAATACGCCGCGATGCGCGAGCTGCTGGGGCAGGACGACAAGCTGCGTCCGCCCTATGCCGATCTCGTCGGCCAGCTCGGCCAGGAGGGAACGCCCTGGGGCCGGTTCACCGGCGAGCAGATGATTGCGCTGCCGAGCGATCAGCACCGGCTGCTGCGCAATACGTTCGCGGCCAAGTTCACGCCGCGCAACGCCAACGCGCTGCGCCCGATGATGCGCGAGACGATCTCGCGGCTGCTCGACGAATGGGCGCCGCGCGGGCAGATCGACTTCGAGGAATTTTCCTCGCACTTTCCGATTTCGGTCATGTTCAGCCTGGTCGGTGCGCCGCACGAGGGCGTCACGCTGCTGCGCGACGATCTCGAGGCGATCGGCCTTGCGCACAGCTATCAGCTCGACCGGTTTCCGCGTATTCAGGAGGGCATGGTGCGGCTGGAAAGGTTCGTCGAGGAGACGATCGCCCGCCGCCGCGCCGAGCCGCGCACCGACGGCAGCGAAGACCTGCTCGAACTGCTGATCCGCACCGGAGACGAAGGCGACATCAGTCACCGCCAGCTCACCGACCTCATCATGTTTTTCTTCATCGCCGGTTACGATACCTCGAAGAACGTGCTGACCTACACGATGTACACGCTGCTCGATCACCCGGAGATCTACGAGCGTTGCGCCGAGGACCACGACTACTGCCGCAGGGTGATCGAGGAGGCGCTGCGCTGGTTCAACCCGGGCACTGTCGCGCGCTACGTGGATACCGAGTTCGAATTTCGCGGCGTGCGCTTCCCGAAGGATACCATGCTGTTCTTCCCGCTCAGCATCTCGGGGCGCGATCCGGGCGCTTTCGAGCGCGCAGGCACCTTCGACCCCGATCGCGTGATCGATCCCAACAAGCGCCAGATCGCCTTCGCGCTCGGCAAGCACATGTGCCTTGGCCAGTACATCGCTCGCGCACAGTTGCAGGAGGCGATCCACCAGGTCGCCCAGCGCATTCGCCATCCGCGCCTCGCCGGCGAAGTGCATTGGCGTCCGTTTCCGGGAACCTGGGGCATCAGGGGCCTGCCGATCGCCTTCACGCCGGGCGAGGCGCACGTGCGCGAGGCCGAGCCGGCCTGAGCCAAACCGGCCCGAGGCCGATTTCGCGGGGAACATCCGTCTGAAATCACCGTTGGATTCCCCAAGGGGGGTCGCGCCGGGCGGCATGCGCGGCGACGGTGCGTCTTTTTTCGCAGATGCAGCGCAACCCGCTTGGCAACCGCGTGCACTTTGTGCTTCACATGCGGTCAGACGGGAGTTGCAATGACATCATCGACGTCAGCTTCGAAGTACGATGAGATGTTCAATCCGGACGGTACCGTCCGGCCGGCCTACGCCGATTTCCGGGACTGGTACGATACCCAGGACCCGGCCTGGCTGAAGCGCCAGGATGCCGAAGCGGAACGGTTCTTCCGCCGCGTGGGCATCACCTTCAATGTCTATGGCGATGATGACGGCGAGGAACGGCTGATCCCGTTCGACATGATCCCGCGCATCATCACCGCGCGCGAATGGCGCAAGCTCACGCGCGGCATCGAGCAGCGCGTGCGGGCGCTCAACGCATTCCTGCAAGACCTCTATCACCGGCAGGAAATCATCCGCTCGGGCAGGCTGCCGATCCACTACCTGCGCGACAACGACGCGTTCCTTTCGCAGATGATCGGCTTCACCCCGCCCGGCGGGGTCTACACGCACATCGTCGGCATCGATCTCGTTCGCACCGGGCCCGACGAATTCGTGGTGCTCGAAGACAATGCGCGCACGCCCTCGGGCGTCTCGTACATGCTCGAGAACCGCGAGACGATGATGCAGATGTTCCCCGAGCTGTTCACCAAGATCCCCGTGCGGCCGGTCTCGGACTATCCGCGCCGGCTCGCCCGCTCGCTGCGCGCCTGCGCTCCGACCTGCGCGGCGGCGCGGCCGGTGGTCGCGGTGCTCACGCCAGGCATCTACAACTCGGCCTATTTCGAGCACGCTTTCCTCGCCGACGAGATGGGCGCCGAACTGATCGAGGGCAGCGACCTGCGGGTGATGGACGGTCGTGTGCAGATGCGCACGACGACCGGCTACACCCCGGTCGACGTGATCTACCGCCGCGTCGACGACGATTTTCTCGATCCGCTGACGTTCAATCCCGAGAGCGCGCTCGGCATCCCCGGGATCATGGACGTGTACCGCTCTGGCGGGGTCACGATCGCCAATGCGCCGGGTACGGGTATTGCCGACGACAAGGCGATCTACACCTTCATGCCCGAGATCGTCGAGTTCTACACCGGCGAGAAACCGATCCTCAAGAACGTGGAGACCTGGCGCTGTATCGAGGAGGATTCGCTCAAGTACGTGCTCGACAACTTGTCCGACCTGGTTGTGAAGGAAGTTCACGGCTCGGGCGGCTACGGCATGCTGATCGGGCCCGCCGCGTCCAAGAAGGAGCTCAACGAGTTCGAGGCGAAGCTGCGGGCCAAGCCGGAAAACTACATCGCCCAGCCCACGCTCTCGCTTTCGACCGTGCCGATCTTTACGAGCAAGGGCCTCGCGCCGCGCCACGTCGACTTGCGGCCCTTCGTGCTCGTCTCGCCCGACGGGATCGACATCACGCCGGGCGGGCTGACGCGCGTCGCGCTCAAGAAGGGCTCGCTCGTGGTGAACTCGTCGCAGGGCGGCGGCACCAAGGACAGCTGGGTGCTGGACGAATGAGCGCGCACCGCACCATCGCCGCGCTTCGCGTGCCGCTTGGAGGTCGCTGATGCTGGGGCGTTCGGCAAACGGCGTGTTCTGGATGGCGCGCTACCTCGAGAGGGCGGAAAACACCGCGCGGCTGATCGACGTCGGCTTCCATCTCGCGCTCACCCGCGGCGACCGTTCGTCGCAGGAGGAAGAGTGGAAGTCGGTGCTCACCACCACCGGCCAACTCGAGGACTATTCGGAAAAGCACACCGAGTTCTTCGGACCGCAGGTGTTCAACTACCTGCTGCGCGATCGTGACAATCCCGCCAGCGTGCTGCAGATGATCGAGTTCGCGCGGACCAACGCGCGGATGGTCCGCACCAGCATCACCGACGAGGTCTGGGAAGCGATCAACGAAACCTGGATGACGCTGCGCGACGTGCTTTCGCGACCCGTGCGCGAGACCAACCTCGGCGACGTGCTCTCGACCATCCGCAGCCAGGCGACGCTCGTGCGCGGGGCGATGGAAGGCTCGATGCTGCGCAACGACGTGTTCAACTTCGCCCGGATTGGCACCTTCATCGAGCGGGCCGACAGCACCGCGCGCATCCTCGATGTAAAGTACTACGTGCTGCTGCCGTCGGTCGCCTGGGTGGGCTCGAGCCTCGACAACGTCCAGTGGGACACGCTGCTGCGTTCGGTCGCGGGCGACCGCGCCTATTCGTGGCTCAATGCCGGAACCATGGACCCGCGCGAGATCGCGCGCTTCCTGATCCTCGACGGTCGGTTCCCGCGCAGCCTGGCGTTCTGCTACGACAAGGTGCGCAGCAACATGGCGGGCATCGCCATGCAGTATGGCGGCGAGACCGAGGCGCACGAACTGCTGCGCGACGCCGGGGCGCAGCTCCACCAGCTCGACATCGAGCAGATCTTCGACCGGGGCCTGCACGAGTTCCTTCAGGACGTCATCGCCAAGACCAACCGCATCGGCGCGTGCATCGCGGCCGAATACCGCTTCATCGAATAGGCAGAAGACCCGTGGAACTCGCGATCTCGCACACCACCCGCTACCGCTTCTCGCAGCCCGTGTCCTACGGTTTGCAGCGTCTGCGTCTGCGTCCGAAATCGACGCACGGGCAGGAAGTGCTCGATTGGGACATGCATTTCGAGGGCGCGAAGATCGAGGCCGAGTACGACGACCAGAACAATAATCACGTCGTTCTCGTCTCGATCGAGCCGGGCGTTCAGAACGTGGCGGTCACCTGCAAGGGGCTCGTCGCCACGGTCGACAAATCGGGCGTGATCGGCGAGCACTGCGGCCATATGCCGCTTTGGTGTTTCCTGCGCCCCACGCCGCTGACCCGGGCCGGGCTCAAGGTTCGTGCGCTGGTTGCCGGGGTCGAAGCCGACAAATCGAAGCCAATCGAGTTTCTTCATGCGCTTTCGACGGCGGTCGCCGAGGCGGTCGAATACGAGCCCGGCAAGACCTCGACCGACACCAGCGCGGAGCAGGCGCTCACGGCGGGACACGGGGTCTGCCAGGATCACGCCCACATCTTCATCAGCGCGGGACGGCTGCTCGACATTCCGATGCGTTATGTCGGTGGTTACCTCAAGATGGAGGATCGCGTCGATCAGGATGCCGGGCACGGTTGGGCAGAGGCCTATGTGCAGGGGCTCGGCTGGGCTGGCTTCGACGTTTCGAACGGCATGTGCCCGGACGAGCGCTACGTCCGCGTCGCGACCGGTTGCGACTATTCCGAGGCCGCGCCGGTGAAGGGCATCGACGTCGGTACTGGGGAAAGCTCGCTCGAAGTCCATTTGTCTGTCGAGCAGAAGATGGTAGGTCAGCAGCAGCAACAGAGCTCGGGCGGGCAGCAGCAATCGCAGGGCGGCTGAAAAAAGCTGAAAAGGGTATTCGACTGGTCGTTCTGCCATCAGGGAGGGGGCAGCAGCCAGGGGGGGTAAAGGCATTCTGGCATGACCTATTGCGTCGGCATGATTCTCGATCGCGGCTTCGTGATGATGAGCGACACCCGCACGAATTCGGGCGTCGACAACATTTCCACTTTCCGCAAGATGTTCCGCTGGTCGGTTCCCGGCGAGCGCATCATCACGCTGATGACCGCGGGCAACCTCGCCACCACCCAGGCCGTCGTCAGCCAGCTCGAAGAACGCAACAAGGCGCCTTCCGAACGGCAGAACTCGCTGCTCGAGGCCGAGACGATGTTCCAGGTCGCGACCATCGTCGGCGACCTCCTGCGCGACGTGATCTCGTTGCGGGCGAGCGACAACGGGCATAGCGGCTCGGGTCCGTTCGGCGCCTCGATCATCGTGTGCGGTCAGATCAAGGGCATGGAGCCGCGGCTGTTTCTCGTCTATCCCGAGGGCAACTTCATCGAGGCGAGCTTCGATACGCCGTTCTTCCAGATCGGCGAGACCAAATACGGCCGCCCGATCCTGATCCGCGGCTACGAGGCAGACATGAGCTTCGAGGAAGCGGTGAAGCTGCTCATGGTCTCGTTCGATTCGACGATCAAGGCGAACCTCTCGGTCGGCCTGCCGCTCGATCTGCTGGTCGTCGAACGCGACCGCTTCGAGCCGCTGCACGAACGCCGGATCGAAGCGACCGATCCCTATTTTCAGGCGATCTCGACCGGCTGGGGCGAAGCACTCAAGCAGGCATTCCATGCCTTGCCCGATTACGTCATCAACGATGCCGAGCCCGTGGCGCGCAAACCGCAACCCGTCCTCCCGGCTTGACCCTTGCTGCGCCCGGTCTTGCAGCCTGAGGTATGAGACCGCCGTTCCCGTCGCAACTCCGCTTGCTCTAGCCCACCCGCTTCTGTGATACACCGCGTATCGTAGAACGCGCCGGCCCTGACCGGTGCGGATGGAGAGAGGCGAGTATGACGACCCGGAGCATCGAGGACCTGGACCTCTACACGCTGCCCTGGAACGCCCCCGGTTTTTCCGCCAATCCCTGGCCCGAGTTCGAGAAGGCGCGGGCGAAGCATCCGTGGCTGGCAAGGACCGACCAGGGCTATGCCGTCTTCGGGCTGCACGCGATCCGCGATCTGATGGGGCGCGACGACGTCATGCGCCCCTCGTTCGACGGCATCGCCGAGATCATGGACTGCAAGGACTCGCCCTGGGGCCGGTTCTGCCAGGAACAGATGATCGCGCTGCCCGACCGCGAGCACCGGCTCTTGCGCGACGCCTTCGCACGCAAGTTCACCCCGCGTTACGCCAACCAGCTTCGCCCGGTGATGCGCGCCACGATGGAGCGGCTGCTGAGCGAATGGACGCCGCGCGAGCACATCGATTTCGAGGAGTTCGCCTCGTACTATCCGGTCGCCGTCACCGCGCAGATGCTGGGCGCGCCGGTCGAGGCGATCCCGGGGTTGCGCAAGTCGATGGAAGTGATGGGCCTCGCCTTCTCGATGGACAAGACCAAGGTTCCCGCGCTCGACGCCGCGTTCGAGCACCTCGATGCCTTCGCGCACGAGCTGCTCGCCGAGCGCCGGGCCAACCCGCGCGATGACGCCGAGCCCGACCTGCTGGACATGCTCGTCGACGCCGGGGTCGAGAGCGAGGTCAGCGACCGGCAGCTTGCCGATCTCGTGATCTTCCTGTTCGTCGCAGGCTACGACACCTCGAAGAACGTGCTCACCTACATGATGCACCTCATGCTCAAAAATCCCGAAATCTACGAGCGTTGCGCACAGGACCTCGACTATTGCCGCAAGGTCGTCGAGGAGACCCTGCGGATATTCAATCCGAGTTCGGCCTTCCGCGTGACGACGGCGGATCTCGAATACGACGGGGCGCTGATCCCCGCGGGGACGATGCTGTTCTTCAATCTCAATGTCTCGGGCCGCGACCCGGAGCTGTTCGAGAATCCCGACCGCTTCGATCCCGACCGTCCGATCGTGCCCGGCAACCGTCACGTTGCTTTCGGCATGGGCAAGCACATGTGCCTTGGCCAGTACATCGCCCGCGCACAGCTTCAGGAGGGTATCCACCTCATCGCCCGGCACATGCAGGCCCCGCGTCCCGATGGGGAGCCGGGATGGCGGCCGTTTCCCGGCGTGTGGGGCATCAAGGGCCTGCCGATCGAGTTCACCCCGGCATGAGCGCGCAGGCAAAGGCCGGCGTCGCCCCAGCCGCGAATGCGCAAGGCTGGCTCCAAAGGACTCGCGAGCTCGGTCCGCTGATCGACGGCGCGGCCAAGGTCCATGAGATCGACTGCGAACTCGCGCCCGAGGTCGTCGCGGCGATGGACCGTGCGGGCATCTTCGCGATGATGGTGCCAAGCGAGCTGCGCGGCGCCGAAGCGCATCCGCGCGACCTGATCGATGTGATCTCCGAGCTTTCCTACTGGGACGGCTCGGCCGGATGGTATGCGCATGCGGTGATGACGGGCGGCTCGGTGGCGGGCGCGTTCCTTGGGGATCGCGCGGTCGAAGCGATCTTCCCGGGCGGGCGCTTCGTCCATGCGGCGGGGCAGGCGGCGCCGACGGGCCGGGCGGTGCGCGAAGGCGAGGGCTATCGCATCTCGGGGCGCTATTCGTTCGGCTCGGGCACGCCGCACGCGCAGTACATCGTCGGCGGCTTCGTGCTCCACGAGGGCGGCGAGCCGGTGCGCGGGCCGGGCGGGCAGCCGGTCATGCTGATCGGGCTCGCCCCGCGCGAGACCGTCACCTTCCGGGGCAACTGGGACGTCATGGGGCTGCGCGGCACCGGGTCTTATGATTTCACCGTCAACGAGCAGGTGCTGCACGAGGACTTTTTTCACAACCCGTCCGCGCCGGTACAGCGACGGGGCGGCACGCTCTACCGAATGGGCTTCATGGCGCTGCCATGCATCTCGCACGGCGCCTTCGCGGTGGGCGCGACCCGCCGCATTCTCGACGAGTGGCGCCGTTTTGCGAGGACGAAAGTCCGCGCCGACGGCAAGCCCGCTAGCGAGATGGCGACGTTCCACCGCGACATCGCCGTCCATCTTGCCGATGCGCGCGCCGCCGAGGCTTATTTCCGCGACACGTTCGACAGCCTGTTCGAGGCGGCCGGGCAGGGCACGATCACCGAGGACATGCGCGTCGACGGCCGCTTGTCGACGAGCCACGCGTTCGTCGTCGCGATGCGCGTCGCCCAGGCCGCCTATGCCGCCTGCACCACCACCGCCCTACGCAACGGCAGCCCGATCCAGCGCGCGTTTCGCGACATCTGCGCGGGCAACGCGCATTTCCTCACCGCCGAACAATCGCTGATCGACGCCGGGGCAGTGGTCGCGGAGGCCGAAGGAGCGATGCTGGTCTTCTGAGCCGCCGCGCTCGGATTGACCCCGATGCGGGAAGCTGTGATGCTGCGCGGACCGCATCACGGGGCTTTCACGACCGATGATCGACGATCGCATGAAGGCCCGCATCGCGGGTTTCGCCTATCTGGTCACGATCGCGGCCGGTATCTTCGCAGAGGCGATCGTGCGGGGATCGATCCCGACGCGTGGTGATCCGCCTGCCGCCTTGCGCGCCGTTGCCGAGGGGCAGACCCTCTATCGGCTCGGGGCGATTGCCGACATCGCGATGCTTTCGGCCTATATCGTCGTCACCGTCCTTCTGTTCGAGCTCCTGCGCCGCTCCGGTCGATCGCTGGCCTTGAGCGCGGCGGCATTCAGCCTCGTGGGAATCGCGGTTCTGGCGGCCAACCTGCTGCTTCATCTGACGCCGCTGGCTCTCCTCGACGCGGGTCTGCCCGGCAGGGCCGATCTTGCGCTGCTCGCCTTGCGGCTCCACGGCGCGGGCTACAACGTGAGTCTCGCCTTCTTCGCCGTGTACTGCGTGCTCATTGCCATCCTGCTGTACCGCAGCCGGGCCGTTCCGTTGGCGGTCTCGGTCCTGATGGGAGCCGGCGGACTCGTGCGTATGGCGCTCGTCCTGGTCTGGTTCGTGGGGCCGGAAACATCCGCGCTCGTCCCCGGATTCCTCAGGCTCGTTCCCTTGCTCGGAGAAGCCTCGCTTGCCTTGTGGTTGACGCTGTTCGCGATATCGACACGCCCGAGCGGGCCGTCAGGCTAGCGCTGGCTGCACCTGAGGTCGATGATCCGCGAGTGCAGGTAGCTCACCGAGCCGCCTTCGCGCGCGATCTCGTCCTCGATGCAGGCCTCGCGCGATTCAGGCTTGCGGCGCGGCTCGCCACGGACGAGGCGATCGACTTCGCGCACTTCGCGCTGCTCGATCCTGCTCAGGTCTTCCAGCTTGCGGCGGCCGTTGGCGATCATGATGTAGTTGTTGATCGCGCGCTGCTCGTTGTAGATCTGCGCCGCGCCCGGCTGTGGCACGGCGCAGAGCGTCGCTGCCAATGCGAGCAGGACCTTCCGCATAGCTGTTCTCCACTGGCGCACGCGGCGCGGCGCGGTGGCGGATTTGCCGCGCGCCCGATACACCGGCGCTGAACCGCTATGGTTTACGCCTTTGCAGGGTCCCAGACCAGCGGCAGGTTGCGGATCGAGAGCAGGCCGGGGAAGACCGTCGTGTCCGCGCCGGGTTTGACCCGGAATTCGGGAATCCGCTTGAACCATTCCTCCAGCAGCACGCGCAGCTCGCGCCGCGCGAGGTGCGCGCCGAGGCAGGTGTGGATGCCGCCGACGAAGGTGAAGTGGCGATTGCCCTTGCGCTCCGGATTGAAGGTGCGCGGGTCCTCGAAACGCGCCGGATCGAAGTTGCCCGAGGGATTGAGGCAGGAGAAGCTGTCGCCCTTCTTAACCTGAATCCCGTGCCATTCGAAATCCTTGGTCGCGGTGCGCGCCGAGGACAGGATCGGCTGGGTGCGCAGGAATTCCTCGACCGCCGAGTTGATGATCTCGGGATTCTCGCGGATGCGCTGCTGCAGTTCGGGCTGGAGCGCCATGCGGCGATACATCTGCGCGATCGTCGCCGCGACCGTGTCGAGCCCGCCGAGCCAGAGGAACCAGACGATGCCGATCTTCTCGTCCTCGGTCAGCGGGCGCCCCTCGATCTCGCCGTGGACGATCGAGGAGGTGAGGAACGGGTCCGGATTGGCTTCCTTCTCGGCGATGAAGCCGCGCAGGAACTTGAGCACGTTGGACAGCGCCCACTGCATCTTTTCGAGGCTGCCCGAGTGCAGGATGTTCCACTCCCACTCGAGGAAGTCGTCGAACATCTCCTTGGGGAAACCCATCAGGCCCATGAAGATCCGCACCGGGAAGACTCGCGCGAAATCCCAGGCCATGTCGACTTCGCCCTTGTCGGCGATTTCCTCGATCATCTCGACGCAGACCTTGCGGATCTCGGGCTCGAGATCGCGGGTGATCCGCGCGGGCGAGAAATAGGGCCACAGGAACATGCGGTACTTGGCGTGGTCGGGCGGGTCGATCGCGAGCGGGATCGACTTGAAGGTCTCGCCGATGAGGCGCTGGAATTCGGCCGTGCCTGCGTTCGAGAAATGCTCGTTGTCGGTATAGACCCGGTCGATGTCCTCGTAGTGCGTGACCACCCAGTTGCCCTGCCGCGCGCCCGAGATGGCGCCGAGCCCCATCATCGAGGGCTTGTTGTAGAGCAGGCGGGGAATGTCCGGGTGGTTGAGGAACTCGCACGGCTCGTAAGGATCGACGAGGTCGTTTGGGACCGATCCCATCGCGAAATTCAGATCGACCTTGCGATCTTCAGGGACGTTTTCCGGCGCGTCGAATTCGGCGCGGACGGCATCGAGTGTCAGTGCTTGCGTCATTGGTCATGGCTCTCCCATGCGTGGCTATGCCTCCCTGCAAAGCGCCCCGCAAGCGTGCCTGCGGTCTGTCTCGCCAGGGCCCGGATTCATCGTGTCGGCGTTGGCAAACCGATTGAAATGAACCCATGGCGCGCCGAAGTGAGAACTTTGTTCTACCGGGAGAAGTCCGATGGCTGAAGCCGACACCAAGGAGATGGCGCAGAACGCCAAGAAGTACTGGTCCGCCGAGGGGTACACCGAGGGCGGCGTGATCCGCGAAGTGGATTACGCAAGCCAGTCGGGCGGGCTCGATCCGATGTTCGAGGGCATCAAGATCGTCGACACCGACACCCACATCACCGAGGCGCCCGACCTGTTCACCAGCCGCGCGCCCGCCGCGCTCAAGGACAAGATGCCGCGCATAGAGCGGGTCAACGGAACCGACCGCTGGTTCATCGGCGACCGCGACTTCGGAACGCTGGGCGGCAACGTGATCCGCGCCGACAACAACAAGCTGCTCGGCCGGCTCGCCTTTCCCAAGCTCGAGCAGGCGCACCCGGGCGGGCACCAGATCAAGGAGCGGCTCCAGGCGATGGACGACATGGGCGTCCATGCGCAGATCTGCTACCAGAATTCGGGCGTCACCCAGGCCGGTTCGCTGATGAGTCTGGGCGATCCAGACCTCGCGCTCAAGATCGTGCAGATCTACAACGATGCCTCCGCCGAATACCAGGAAGCGAGCGGGCAGCGCATCTTCAACATGGCGCACCTGCCGTTCTGGGACCAGAAGGCGCTCGAGGCAGAAGCGAAGCGCTGCCACGAGATCGGCCTCAAGGGCTTCGTCCTGCCCGACACGCCCGAGCGGGTCGGCGTGCCCAGCTTCAACCACGATTACTGGACCCCGTTCCTCGAGATGTGCGAGGCGACCGGCATGCCGCTCAACTTCCATCTCAACGCGGCGATTGATCCCAACACGCTGACCTGGGAAGGCTTCAAGTTCGAGCAGACGCTTTCGGTGGTCGCGACGATGTTCTCGATCGGCAATGCCGCGACGCTGGGCAACTGGATGGTCTCGGGCCGACTCGACCGCCATCCCGGCCTCAAGATCGGCCTTATCGAAAGCGGCGCGGGCTGGGTGCCCTTCGCGGTCGAGGCGCTGGAGCACCAGTTTCGCGAGATGCTGCCGATCATGCGCGACGTGCTCAAGAAGCAGCCCTGGGACTACTTCCACGATCACTTCTTCTGCACCTTCTGGTTCGAGAAGATCGCGCCCAAGCACCTGCTCGAGATCATCGGCGTCGACAACGTCATGTTCGAGACCGACTTCCCGCATCCGACCTCGCTCTATCCGGGCGTGCAGGAGCACCTCAAGGACGTGCTCGGCGGGCACAGCTACGAGGTGCGCAAGAAGGTGCTGCAGGATAACGCGGTGCGGCTCTACAACCTGCCGTTCTGACCGGGTTCGGCCAGCGGGGGCCAAGAGGGCGGGGCGGCATGCGCGCGCCTCGCCCTTTTTTCGCGTTGCATGAGTCCGCCATGCACGATTTTTCGCTGGAAGTGGCCTTTCTGGATACGACGACAAAGCAGTCGGAGCCCATCCCCGACCTCGCTCGGCCTGATCGCTTCGCACGACTTTTGCGGCGGCAGACTTGCGCTACGTGCCCATCAGCAGCGGACGTTGGCGAGATTCGCGCTCGCATCCGCTCAGACCGGGCGCGGGCGTGAGCGATGGCCGCGGCCTTCGGCGAAATTCGCGTCATTGCCCCAGGCTCGCTCCCGCCCTAGCGGCAGAAGTCTGCGGCGTCCGCCTCGAGGTGGAAGTGGTTTTTGTGCGCTGCGTTGTAGTTGGGGCCGAGCGTGGTGCCGAAGCGCTTGCAGGCGCTATCGTGGACGACGCGCAGGAAGCGGCGCTCCGCGGATGTGCCGTTCGTCCAGTCGTTGAGCACGCTTACGCGCCGCCCGTCCTCGAGGACGAAGGCGCCGACGTCGATCGCGTTGCCCTTGGCATGGCCCGACAGCCTGCTGGTGCCCGCGACCGTGCGGCAGTTGTAGCTGCCCATGGTCTCGATCCGCGCGAGCGGGCTGCCCAGGATCTGGCGCGCCGCCCGATCGACGCCGAAGCGCGCCCACCCGGCGAAGGCGCTCGCCACCTCGCAAGTGACAGGACCGAGATTGGTCAGGGTGAATTCGCCCATGTCGCCCTGGAGGCTCGCCAGCCGGACCGAGCCGAGCGTCGAGCAGCCGCCGCCGTAATAGCGGTCGGGCAGGGGCGTGAACTCGGCGCGCGACTGGTCGAGGTCGGCCAGGCACTGGCGCGTCGCGGGCCGGGGTGTCGCGACTCGCGTCGATTGCCGTACGGTCTCGCGCTTGCCGCTTCCGCCGCCCGAGACCTTGGGGATGTCGATACAGCCGCCGAGACTCGCCAGAAGCGGCAGCACGATCAGGAACTTGCGCATGGCTCGATCGTCCCATGCCGTGGTTAACATAACCTTGCCGCCTGACGGTTTTCAGGCCCTGCCATTGTGCCGCATCGCGTCGTTGGCGCCCATAGCGCACGCGGCCGGGGGCATTCGAATTGTGGATAAGCGGCGCGCCGAGAACGGCCCGGCCCTTCTGCTCTACGCAGCTTTCCGGAGCCATCGGCTCGGCCCGTTCGTCCCAAAGCGCGATTGACATTCTGCGGTGCGACCTTAAGTGCGCCCTCGGGCCACGCGGTCCCAACGCCGCGCGAGCTCTCTGCAAGGAGAGTCTTAAATGACTGACATTACCAAGCCGGCGCGCAAGCCTGCGCGTCCGTATTTTTCTTCCGGTCCCTGCGCCAAGCCGCCGGGATACTCTCCCGAAAAACTCGCCACGCAGTCGCTCGGCCGCTCGCATCGCGCGAAGATCGGCAAGGCGCGGCTGGCCTATTGCATCGAGCTGATGCGCGAAGTGCTGGGCCTGCCCGATACGCACCGCATCGGTATCGTGCCCGGCTCGGACACCGGCGCCTTCGAGATGGCGATGTGGAGCATGCTCGGCGCGCGCGGCGTGACGACGCTTGCCTGGGAAAGCTTCGGCGAGGGCTGGGTGACCGACGCGGTCAAGCAGCTCAAGCTCGAACCGACGGTGATGCGCGCCGATTACGGCCAGCTCCCCGATCTCGACAAGGTCGACTGGTCGGACGACGTGCTGTTCACTTGGAACGGCACCACCTCGGGCGTGCGCGTACCCGACGCGGAGTGGATTCCCGAGACTCGCGAGGGCCTGTCCTTCGCCGACGCCACCAGCGCGGTCTTCGCCTACGACATCGACTGGACCAAGATCGATGTCGCCACCTTCTCCTGGCAGAAGGTGCTGGGCGGCGAGGGCGGCCACGGCGTGCTGATCCTCGGCCCCCGCGCGGTCGAGCGGCTTGAGAGTTACACGCCGTCCTGGCCGCTGCCCAAGGTCTTCCGTCTCACCAAGGGCGGCAAGCTTTCGGAAGGCGTGTTCAAGGGCGAGACGATCAACACCCCCTCGATGCTCGCGGTCGAGGACGCGATCTTCGCGCTCGAATGGGCCAGGGGGCTCGGCGGGCTCGACGCGCTCAAGGCGCGCTCGGCCGCCAATGCCCACGCGCTCGACAAGATCGTCGCCGAACGGGACTGGCTGGGCCATCTCGCGACCGACAGCGGCACGCGCTCGCGCACCTCGGTGTGCCTCACCGTCGAAGGCGCCGATGCCGACTTCATCAAGAAGATGGCCAAGCTGCTCGAGGACGAAGGCGCGGCCTACGACGTCGCCGGCTATCGCGACGCGCCTGCGGGTCTGCGCATCTGGTGCGGCGCCACGGTCGAGACCCAGGATATCGTCGATCTCGGCCCCTGGCTCGACTGGGCCTACGCAAGCGCCAAGAGCGCCTGAACCCGAATTCATTCGTCATCCCGGCGAAAGCCGGGATCGCTCTCGGTTTTTCGCCGGCTCCGCGCACCATCGACAGCGATCCCGGATCGAGTCCGGGATGACGCATCCAAAGGAATTACCATGACCAAGCCCCGCGTACTCATCTCCGACAAGATGGACCCCAACGCCGAACGCCTGCTCAAGGAAGGCGGCTGCGACGTCGATGTCATCACCGGCGAGACTCCCGAACAGCTCATCGCCCGCATCGGCGACTACGATGGTCTCGCCATCCGCTCCTCGACAAAGGTCACCAAGGAAGTGCTCGCCGCGGCGAAGAATCTCAAGGTGATCGGCCGCGCCGGGATCGGCGTCGACAACGTCGACATCCCCGCTGCCTCGGCGCAGGGCGTGGTGGTGATGAACACCCCGTTCGGCAACTCGATCACCACCGCCGAACACGCGATCGCGATGATCTTCGCACTCGCGCGCCAGATTCCGGAGGCCAACGCGCAGACCCAGCAGGGGCTCTGGCCCAAGAGCGGGTTCATGGGCGTCGAGGTGACCGGCAAGACGCTCGGCCTGATCGGCGCGGGCAACATCGGCTCGATCGTCGCCAGCCGCGCGCTCGGCGTGCGCATGAAGGTCGTGGCCTACGATCCCTTCCTGACGCCCGAGCGCGCGATCGAGCTGGGCGTCGAGAAAGCCGATCTCGACACGCTGCTCGCCAAGGCGGACTTCATCACGCTGCACACGCCGCTGACCGACCAGACCCGCAACATCCTCTCGGCCGAGAATCTCGCCAAGACCAAGAAGGGCGTGCGTATCGTCAATTGCGCGCGTGGCGGCCTGGTCGACGAGGCGGCGCTCAAGGAAGGGCTTGAATCGGGCCACATCGCCGGCGCTGCGCTCGACGTGTTCCAGACCGAGCCTGCCAAGGAATCGCCGCTGTTCGGAACCAAGAACTTCATCTGCACGCCGCACCTGGGCGCCTCGACCAGCGAGGCGCAGGTGAACGTCGCATTGCAGGTGGCCGAGCAGATCGCCGACTACCTCGTCAACGGCGGCATCACCAACGCGCTCAACGTGCCCTCGCTCAGCGCCGAGGAAGCGCCCAAGCTGCGGCCCTACATGGCGCTCGCCGAGAAGCTCGGCAGCCTCGTCGGCCAGCTTGCCCACGGCAATCTCGACAAGATCTCGATCGAGGTCGAGGGCGATGCCGCCCAACTGAACCAGAAGCCGATCACCGCAGCGGTGCTCGCCGGCATGATGAAGCACTATTCGCAGTCGGTGAACATGGTCAACGCGCCCTACCTCGCCAAGGAGCGCGGGATCGACGTGCGCGAGATCCGGCATGACCGTGAGGGCGTCTACCAGACGCTGGTGCGCGTCACCGTCGCCACCAGCCAGGGCGACCGCTCGGTCGCGGGCACGCTGTTCGGCGCCGACAACCCGCGACTGGTCGAGATCTTCGGGATCGGCATCGAGGCCGAACTGACCGGCGACATGCTCTACATCGTCAACGAGGACGCGCCGGGCTTCATCGGCTCGATCGGCTCGCTACTCGGCCAGAACGGGATCAACATCGGCACCTTCCACCTCGGCCGCCGGGTCGCAGGCGGCGAGGCGATCCTGCTGCTCTCGCTCGACAACGCGATTCCCGAAAGCGTGATGAAGCAGGCCAACGAACTGCCCGGCGTGAAGCTGGTCAAGTCGCTGGCCTTCTGAGCCAGGCTCGACGAATCGGAGCGCGGGCATGGGGTTCGACTCCGGCCCGCCTTCCGGCTAAGGGCGCATCCGCGATGCAGGACACCGACCGCGATCTTCTGCCCGAGGGGCTTGGCGACCGTCTCCCGAAATCCGCCGCCGCCGCCACGCGCGTGCGGCGCGCGGCGCTCGATGTGCTCGATAGCCACGGCTACGACCGGGTCGAGACGCCGACGATCGAATTCGAGAGATCGATGGCCAGCCGCATGGCGGGCGTGCAGCCGCGCCGGATGTTCCGCTTCGTCGACCCGCTGAGCCTGCGCACGCTGGCGCTGCGTTCGGACATTACCGCGCAAGTCGCGCGGATCGCGGCGACCGGGCTCGCCGCCAGGGCACGCCCGCTGCGGCTGTGCTACGCGGGGCAGGTCGTCACGATCAAAGGCGACGGTCTCGATCCGGTTCGTGAGCGCCTGCAGCTTGGCGCCGAACTGATCGGCAGCGATACCGTTGCCGGCGCCGCCGAGATCGTGGCGGTGGCGATCGAGGCGCTTCAGGCCGCGGGCGCGCGCGGGATTTCGATCGATTTCACGCTTCCCGATCTCGTCGATACGCTCGCGGCCGAGGCCATGCCGCTGGCGCCCTCGCAGATCGAGGCGGTTCGCCGCGAGCTCGACGCGAAGGACGCGGGCGGGCTCGTCGATGCGGGCGGCAAGGCGTACCTGCCGCTGCTCTATTCGGTCGGGCCGTTCGCGAGCGCGATCGAACGGCTCGCCGAATTCGACGTCGGCGGTGCGCTTGCGAGTCGCATCGCGGGATTGCGCGAGATCGCCGCGCGCGTCGGCGACCGGGCGCGGCTGACTCTCGATCCGTCCGAACGGCACGGCTTTGAGTATCAGTCGTGGTTCGGTTTCACCGTCTACGCCGAAGGCCTGCCGGGTGTGCTGGGGCGCGGCGGCAGCTATCGCATACTCGGCATCGACGAGCCGGCGATCGGCTTCTCGCTCTATCCCGACCCGTTGATCGACGGCTTCGCCGACAAGCTCGACGACGGCAAGATGCTGTTCCTTCCGCTCGGCCACGACGCCGAGGTCGCGGTTCGCCTTCGCGCCATCGGCTGGCGCACGCGCGCGGCCCTCTCGGAAGGCGACGATCCGATCGCGCTGGGCTGCTCGCACCGGCTCGAAGGCGGCGAGGCGGTTCCGCTCGGCACCTGACACCGGCGGATCGATGCGCTAGGCTCGTGTTCGGCCGGGAGGGGAACCGATGACATGAGCGATTTCGCAACGGTCGAAGCGCAGATCAGGCAGCTCTATGCGGATTATGCCGACGCCGTGTGGCGCCAGGATACCGAGGCCTTCGGCGCCTGCTTCACGGATGATGCCGAGTGGCGCATCTCGGGCCGTGTCCTGGCCGGGCGCGCACAGATCACCGCCGGGATCGGTGCCATCTTCACCGATATGAAACGCGTGCTGATGACGTTCGGCACACCGCTGCTCACTGTCTCCGGCGAACAAGAGGCCGAAGGCCGCGTCTACGTGACCGAGCATTGCGCCTGGCATTCGCGCGGACCCAACATCAACATCGGCCGCTACTTCGACCGGTACGTGCCGAGCGGGGATCGCTGGCGCTTTTCATGGCGGATGTTCCAGTTGCTCTACACCGGCCCGCCCAACCTTTCGGGCACCTTCTTCGACCAGCCAGACTTCGGCGCCCCGCCGGGCATGCCCCCGCTCGACGAAGTGCCGCCCGATCTGACCCGGCGCGCGTGGGCGGAGAGCTGAGCCGGGCGGGTGAGGGCTCGTGTTCCGCAGGCGTCCTTGTCGGGATCTTCTGCGCGGAAGACCGCGGCCGGGATCGACTTCCCGCCATAGGCAGTTGCCCCCGTCTCCGCCTTCCCCTAGGGCGCGCAGGTTTGGATTCCATAGGGACTTGAAGGCTTGGCCAACGTAACCGTGATCGGCGCCCAGTGGGGCGATGAGGGCAAGGGCAAGATCGTCGACTGGCTCGCCAGCCGCGCCGATGCCGTCGTTCGTTTCCAGGGCGGCCACAATGCCGGCCATACGCTCGTCGTGGGCGACGAGGTCTACAAGCTGAGCCTGCTGCCCTCGGGCATCGTCACCGGCACGCTCTCGATCATCGGCAACGGCGTGGTGCTCGATCCCTGGGCGCTCAAGGCCGAGGTCGAGAAGCTGAGCGCGCAGGGCGTCGAGATCAACGACGACAACTTCGCGATCGCCGACAATTGCCCGCTGATCCTGCCGATCCACCGCGAGCTTGATGGGCTGCGCGAGGCCGCCGCCGGTGCGGGCAAGATCGGCACCACCGGGCGCGGGATCGGCCCGGCCTACGAGGACAAGGTCGGCCGCCGCGCGATCCGCGTGTGCGACCTCGCGCACCTCGACGCGCTCGAACCGCAGCTCGATCGGCTCTGCGCGCACCACGACGCGCTGCGCGCCGGCTTCGGCGAACCGCCGGTCGACCGCGCCGCGCTGATCGAGGCGCTCAAGGAGATCGCGCCCTACGTGCTGCAGTTCGCCCAGCCGGTATGGAAGCGTCTCAAGAAGGTGCGCAAGGCCGGCGCGCGCATCCTGTTCGAGGGCGCGCAGGGCGTGCTGCTCGATGTCGACCACGGCACTTATCCCTTCGTCACCAGCTCGAACACGGTCAGCGGCACCGCCGCGAGCGGATCGGGGCTGGGGCCCTCGGCGACCGGCTTCGTGCTCGGCATCGTCAAGGCCTATACCACGCGCGTGGGCTCGGGACCGTTTCCGACCGAACTCGACGATGACGACGGCCAGAAGCTGGGCGAGCGCGGCCACGAGTTCGGCACCGTCACCGGCCGCAAACGCCGCTGCGGCTGGTTCGACGCGGTGCTGGTGCGCCAGTCCTGCGCGATCTCGGGCGTGACCGGCATCGCGCTGACCAAGCTCGATGTGCTCGACGGGTTCGATGTGGTGAAGGTCTGCACCGGCTATCGCCTGCGCGGCAAGATCCTCGACTATTTCCCGAGCCACGCCGCCGATCAGGCCGAGGTCGAGGCGATCTACGAGGAAATGGAAGGCTGGCGCGAAACCACCGCGGGTGCACGCTCGTGGGCGGACCTGCCGGCGCAGGCGATCAAGTACATCCAGCGCGTGCAGGAACTCATCGAAACGCCCGTCGCGCTCGTGTCCACCAGTCCGGAGCGCGAGGACACGATCCTCGTGCGCGACCCCTTCCAGGACTGAGCCGATGCGCCGGTCCGCCCTCGCTGCGCTGGCGCTCGCGGCGCTGGCGGGCGCGGCGACGGCGCAGGACGGCGGCGAGGCGCTGCCGCTGGTCGACCATGTCGTGGTCGACAAGAGCGAGCGGACGCTCACCGCCTATGCGCAAGGCAAGCCGCTGCGCACCATCGAAGGCATCCAGCTCGGCGACGCGCCCGTGGGGCACAAGCGCTTCCAGGGCGACGAGCGCACGCCCGAAGGCCGCTACGTGATCGATTGGGGCAATCCGCGCAGCGCCTATACGCTCTCGCTGCACATCTCCTACCCCAATGCGGCGGACCGCGCCTATGCCGCCTCGCTCGGGCGCGATCCGGGCGGGATGATCATGATCCACGGCCAGCCCACGGGCATGGCGGGACGGATGGCGGGCGACTGGACCGACGGCTGCATCGCGGTCTCGAACGAGGAGATCGCCTGGCTGTGGCAAACGGTGCCCGACGGCGCGGTGATAGACATCACGTCCTGACCGCCGGATGCGCGCTCAGAAGTCGATGGCGATGCCCTTTTTCACCCAGTCGCCGTAGCGCGTGGGAGAGAGACCGTCTGGGTCTTCCTCGCCGTCCGGCGCGGCCCTGGGCTCGGGCGGAGGCGTGTTGCTCCAGTGGGCGGGCTTCTCGAATGTCTTCGGGCGCTGGGTTGTACGCTGGGTCATGCCTGCAATGTGGAGCGGGTGGCGGTGCAATGCAATCCGCACTAGGGCGAGGCGATGGACATACTCGGACTGCCCGCGCGGCGCGCGGCGCTTACGATGCTCGATGCCGTGCTGCGACGGGGCGAGACGCTCGATCAGGCCGCGCACATGGCGCTGCGCCGCGTGCGCGCGGACGCGGACCGCGCACTGGCCCGCGCGATCGTTTCCGAAACGCTGCGCTGGAAGGTCGATCTCGACGCTCTGATCGACGGCGCCACGCGGCAGCTCCTGCCCGACGACGCCAAGCCGCGCGCGGTGCTCGAACTGATGCTGGCGCAAGTGCTGCGGCTCGAAACGCCGGCCCATGCCGTGATCGCCACCGGGTTGCCGTTGCTCGCGGGCGGCCCGCGACGGCTGGCGCACGGCGTCTTCTCGACGCTGACGAAGCGCGGCGTCAAGCTTCCCGCCGTGCCGAGTCTGCCTGAGGACACCGCGCGGCGCTGGGGCGCGCGCGCGCAGGCGATCGCGGCTGGGCTCGCCGCGCCGCCGCCGCTGGATCTTTCGCTTCGCGATACCGCCGAAACCCAGACCTGGGCCGAAAAGCTCGGCGGCACGTCGCTCGCGCCCGGCCACGTGCGCCTGCCACGCGGTACCGCGGTTGAGGATCTTCCGGGCTTCGTGGACGGGGCATGGTGGGTGCAGGATCTCGCGGCGAGCCTGCCTGCGCGCCTGCTCGGTCCGGGGCAGGGGCGTCGCGTGCTGGACTTGTGCGCCGCGCCGGGCGGCAAGACGCTGCAACTGGCGGCCGCGGGCTGGCAGGTCACGGCGCTCGATGCCAGCAAGCGCAGGCTCGAGCGGCTTCGCGAGAACCTGTCGCGGACCCGGCTCGGCGCGGATGTGGTCGTCGCCGATGCACTCGCATGGGATTCGGACGCACGCTTCGATGCCATCCTGCTCGATGCGCCGTGCACCGCGACGGGGACGTGCCGCCGCCACCCCGACGTTCTGCACCGAATCTCGTCCCGCCAGATCTCCGAAATGGCCGAGTTGCAGGCCCGCCTTCTTGAGCGCGCCGCATCTTGGCTCGCGCCCGGCGGCACGCTGGTCTACGCCGTGTGCTCGCTGGAGCGCGAGGAGGGCGAAGCGCAGGCCGAACACGTGGCCCTGCCGCGCAGTCCGATCACGCAGGCCGAACTGCCCGAAGGTCTGGCGCCGAGCGCGGAGGGCTGGCTGCGAACCGATCCGGGCATGCTCGCGGAGGCGGGCGGCCTCGACGGCTTTTTCATCGCCCGCTGGCGGACATGATCCGGCGTTGACCGCGAGCTGACGCGTGGTGCAAGCTTCGCGGCTACAAAACGGGGCACGTGGATGATTGCGGCACTGCGAAGGCTCAGAACGGCGGCCGGAGGGGTGACCGCGTCCGAGTGGCTGCTCGTCGCCGTCGAGACGTTCTTCGTTGTCGTCGGCGTCTTCATCGCCTTCGAACTGGGGCAGTGGGCCGAAGACCGCAAGGACAAGGCGCAGGTGGAGCGCCTGCTCGAACGGCTGCTGAACGATGCCCGCAGCGCCGTGAACGAGATCGAGGGACATCACGATTTCAGCGTGACCATGCTGGCGCGGGCGCGGCCTATCGCGACCGAGTTTTCCGCCGGCAGATGTCCTGAAGACATCGGTGACCCGGGCGCGCTCGCGACACGACTGAGCGGAATGAACCCGCCAATGTCCGCCTATACCGAACTCGTGAACACGATCGGGCTTTCTGCGCTTCCCGACGAGGCGACGAAGCAGGCCGTCGTCAGTTACGCCTATCAGGTCAACTTTCTGAACGCCGCCTTCGCGGAGCTGCGCGAACAGAGCGGACCCTTGCTTTCTCCCCGCGATCCGCGAGTCAGCTTTCCGATGACGGACCGGCCCGTCGATCGATACAGGACGACCTGGCAAGCGGGACCTGAAGAGCCCGTCGCCACCTACGACAGGGATGCGCTCTGCGCCGATCCCGCGTTCCGTCAGGCTTACACCTATGCGGTCAAGGAACTGGAACTTGCAACCTTGCTGCGCGCGGACACGCTCGCGATCCTGGCCAGCACTTGCGAGCGGATCGGCGCCCATGTCGGAGAGCTGTGCATGACGAAGACGATGAAGGCGCGAATGGGCCGCGAACGCACGCAGGGCCTGATGGACCTCGTGACGCGTTACCGCAACCGCTGAACGGGAGCCGCTGCGCGGGGCGGCGCGTCGCTTTCGCGTGGCGCGCCGCCGGGCAAGGCCTCAGGCCGGACGCATGCGCCGGCGTTGCCAGAAGAACAGGGCCGCCAGTGCCAGGCCGAACAGGCCAACCGTCCCGGGCTCGGGCACGTCGGTTCCGCCCGATGAGCTGCTCGATCCGCCCGGCGTCGGGTCGGTGGGCGAGGGGTAGTAGCCGCCGTTATAGGTGCCCACGTGCATCTCGCCGTTCTGCACCAGCGAGCCGAACACCGCCGAACCCTGGATGTAGTTGCCCGTCGTCGCGTTGGCTTTCGGGGCGAGAACCGAGCCGCCCCAGGCCGTCGTCACCGACATGTCGGTCGCATCGGGGAAGTTCCAGATGACGTGTTCGCCAAGGTTGTTCGTGCCGCCGAGGAAGTTGTCGTTCAGGGTGATCGAGCCGCCGGTGACATTGACGATCGCAGTGTCCGCGCCGTTGAGGTTGAACTGGATCTCGCCGATGGAGTCGAGGTCGGATGCCGCGATGTTGAACACCGCGACGCCGTCGGCATCGGGCTGGGCGTTGAAGGTGCCGCGGTTGCCGTTGATGGCGAGCGTGCTGTTCGCATCGAGCGTGCTCAGCGAGTGGCTGAGACCCGTCATCGAGGTTTCGATCAGGCTCGCCTGCTGGTTGAGATCCTGGATGAAGCCCGGGTCCGACGCGGCGAGGCCCGAATTGACCGTGTTGCTGTTGACGTTGGTGTTGCTGATCGTCCCGCCGACCTGAACCGTCTGCGGGCTGCCGTTGAGGTTGAACCCGCTGTTGACGTTGCCGCCGACCACCGCGCCCGAGCCGTTGTTCAGGTTCTTGGTGTTGCCGTTGACGTCGCCCACGACCGTCAGGCCCGGAACGCCCGTGCCCGAGTCGACCGTGCCGCTGATCTGATAGTTCGACGAGGTGCCGTTGAGATCGCCGCCCACGAACGTGCGGCCCTCGACCTCGGAGCTCGAGGTCAGGTCGCCCAGCACCACCAGGTTCCAGGTGCGCAGCACGTCGGTGCCCGCGATCATGCTGGAATCGGCCAACGCCGGTGCGGTCGAGAGGACGGCAGCGACGGCCGTAAGGGAGAGAGCTGAGGAACGAAACAGTTTCACGATCAGGGTGCCCCGCATAGTGATATCGATTGGTCGGCGGGTCCTTAATGAGGCTTCACCCTGTTCGGAAACGTTAACATGGCGCTGTCTCCCAGCGAGACATTTCCCGCGCAGCCGCTGAACGTTAGGGATTTTTTCAGGTTTTCACTCTCGCCTGAAAGCTCTTGCGCAGCTTCATCAGCTTGGGCGGGATCACTGCCAGGCAGTAGGGATTGCGCTGTCCTTCGCCTTCCCAGTATTCCTGATGATAGTCCTCGGCCGGATACCAGGTGGCCGGTCCCTCGATGGTCGTGACCACGCGGCCGTCGTTCTCTTCATTACTGCGGGCGATCGCCGCTTCGGCCTCGGCACGCTGGGCGGCGTCGAGCGGGAAGATCGCCGAGCGGTATTGCGTGCCGATGTCGTTGCCCTGGCGGTTGAGCTGCGTGGGATCGTGCGTTCCCATGAAGACATCGAGGATCTCGGCATAGGAAATCGTCTCGGGATCGAACGTCACCCTGATCGCCTCGGCATGGCCGGTGGCGCCGGTGCAGATCTGCTTGTAGGTGGGGTTTTCGACCGAGCCGCCGATGTAGCCGCTTTCGACCTCGGTCACGCCGATCACGTCGCGGAACACAGCCTCGGTGCACCAGAAGCACCCGCCTGCAAGAATTGCCGTTTCCATATCTGCTCCAAAAGCTTGGTGTCGTTTCGTCGCAAAACTAGATAGAGGCGCATGCCGCGCTTGTCATGGTCGCGGCTTAGGTTAGATTCGCTTCCAGAGAACATCCCGGGAGAAACCGATGCGCCGTTTTCTGATCGCCATTTCCACCTCGCTGGGCCTGATTGCCTCTCCCGTGACCGCCGAGACGGTCGACGAAGCGGCGAGCACCGAGGCCTGTGAAGGCTGCGGCGCGTTGCTCGAACTGGCGGCCGCCAGCCCCGCCCGCAAGGACGACTCGGGGCGCGACAAGTTTCGCCATCCGATCGAGACGCTCTCGTTCTTCGGCGTGCGGCCCGACATGAAGGTCGGTGAATACGCCCCCGGCGGCGGCTGGTACACGCGCATGCTCGCCCCCTATCTCGCGGGCGAGGGCGAACTGGTCGGCCTGTTCTACGATAGCGGCGCCACCGGTATTCCCGAACGCTACCGCAAGGGCGTGCCCGACCAGGTGACGAAGTTTCCCGAGAATGCCGCAGGCTCGCTTGCCAAGCCGGGGGCAAAGGTCGCGGCATTCTCGCTCGACGCCGTGCCCGACGGGCAAGCCGGGACGTTCGACCGCATCCTCGTGATGCGCATGATGCACAACATGATGCGCTGGGGCATCGCCGCGAGCGAACTCAAGACGATGGCCACACTGCTCAAGGACGACGGCATGCTGGGCATCGTCCAGCACCGCGCCAAGGCCGACGCGCCCGACGACTACGTCGACGGCAGCAAGGGCTATTTGCGCGAGGCCGACGTGATCGACTTCGTCGAGGCGCAGGGCTTCGATTTCGTCGGCAAGTCCGAAGTCAATGCCAATCCCAAGGACACCGCCGATTACGAGAGCGGCGTGTGGACCCTGCCGCCCTCGCTCGCGAAGAAGGATGAGGACAAGGCCAGGTACGAAGCGATCGGCGAGAGCGACCGGATGACGCTGCTGTTCCGCAAGGCATCCTGACCGCGGCTCGGATCGAGGTGGACTTCGCGTCCCGCGCGAAATAGGGCGCGGCCATGGCCGAAATAACCGTCGCTGCCCTCCAGCTCGCACTCAATTCCGCCGACGAGGCGGAGAACATCGCCGCCGTTTCCGCGCTCGTCGAGCAGGCGGCGGGCGAGGGCGCACAGATCGTGCTGCCGCCCGAGCTCTTTTCCGGCCCCTATTTCTGCAAGGTCGAGGAAGAAGAGCTCTTCGCGCTCGCCAGGCCGACCGCCGATCATCCGTCGGTCGTGGCGATGCAGGCGCTTGCCGGCAAGCTGGGCGTTGCCATCCCGACCAGCTTCTTCGAGCGCGACGGGCACCATTATTACAACACGCTCGCGATGATCGGCCCGGACGGCGCGATCATGGGCACCTACCGCAAGAGCCATATTCCCGACGGCCCGGGCTACGAGGAGAAGTACTACTTCCGCCCGGGCAACGACGGCTTCAAGGTCTGGGACCTGTTCGGCACGCGCATCGGCGTCGGCGTCTGCTGGGACCAGTGGTATCCCGAATGCGCGCGAGTGATGGCGCTGATGGGAGCGGAGCTGCTGTTCTATCCCACCGCGATCGGGTCCGAGCCCTACGACGCCGATCTCGATACCAGCCGGATGTGGCGGCGCGCGATGCTCGGCCACGCCGTCTCGAACTGCATGCCGGTGATCGCCGCCAACCGCATCGGCGTCGAGGGCGGACAGGCCTTCTACGGGCACAGTTTCATCACCGACGAGTGGGGCGATTTCCTCGCCGACTATGGCAAGGTGGAAACCGGCGCGCTGGTCGCAACGATCGACCTGGCCCGCGCGGCGAAACACCGGGCGGGCATGGGCTTCTTCCGCGACCGGCGTCCGCAACTTTACGGACGGATAGCGCAGGACGTCTGAGGTTTGGCGCGTCACGGCTATCTCGTCGCGCTGGGTTCGAACATGCGGCACCAGGAACTTGGAAGTCCGCGCGCCGTGCTCGAAGCGGCGCTGCGCGAACTCGATCGCGGTCCGCTCGAACGGCTCGCTCGTTCGCGCATTCACACGACGGCGCCGCTTGGTCCGTCGCGCCGCCGCTTCGCCAATGCCGCCGCCGTGGTGCGCACCGCACTCGACCCCGAAGCGCTCTTGCGCAGGCTCAAGCGGATCGAGCGTGACTTCGGCCGCAAGGCGCGCGGCCAGAGCTGGCGCGCGCGGGTTCTCGACCTCGACATCGTGCTGTGGACCGGCGGCACGTGGGCCTCGCCCGCGCTTACGATCCCGCACCGGGCCTATCGCCAGCGCCGTTTCGTGCTCGACCCCGCCTGCGAGGTCGCCCCCGAGTGGCGCGATCCGCTGAGCGGCCTCACCACGCGCCACTTGCGCGCCCGCTTGACCAAGCCCCGCCCCGCCCCTAGGTGACCAGCCGAAGCCGCGCGCGGCAAGGGCCCTTAGCTCAGTCGGTAGAGCAACTGACTTTTAATCAGTAGGTCGCTGGTTCGAACCCAGCAGGGCTCACCAACAAGACGTTGAAATAACGATATAAAACGTGGATCGAGGAAGTTCCAAGTAGGCTCCTTACCCCGCTAGGTAACAGCCTAGGTGTTTGGTCCCAGCATGTGATGGTGTAAATTTGTCATCGTCGCAGCGGAGGACCCTATGGGACAGATTCTAC